>NZ_JYMR01000001.1 GCF_000938255.1 Bradyrhizobium sp. LTSP849
ATTTTATAGCCGAACACGCTCTTTTTGCCTTTCCGGCCCCAGCGAGCATCGCGATCCGCAGATGGTTTGGGTGGCGTATCCTCGCCATCCTTGCGTGCCTTGCGGGGCGGAGTGGCTCGTGCCGCGATTAACGAGGCGTCGACCAGCGTTCCCTGCTTGAGGATCAGCTTCTTGGCCTCCAACTGCCGATTGATCTCAGTGAAGATCTTCTCGATCAGACCGTCCTTGGCGAGTTCCTGCCGAAACCGCCACAATGTCGTGTGATCCGGGGTCTGATCGTGCAGGCTCAGACCAACAAAGCGGCGGAACGACAACCGGTCTGCAATGGCCGCTTCCAGCGCGGGATCAGACAGATTGTGCCAGATCCCGGCGAGCAAGCAGCGAAGCAAGACTTCCGCCGGATAGCTGCTGTTGCCGGCACCATCGCCGCCCCGCTTGCCAAGCAGCGAGCGCAGCGGCGCCCAATCCACAACAGCCTCCACCTCATCCAGGATGCTGCTTCGCGGTGCCCGAACCAGGCCATCCGCCAAGCTCATCTGACCGACATTGCGCTCAACCATGGCTCCCCTCGCTAGAATCAGCCATGATTCAAAGAATCACGTGCAGCCGATTATGCAAAGCCCTCCTTGTGGGAGAGGGTGGCTTCGCGTGAGCGAAGCCGGGTGAGGGGTTGCTTCCGCGGGCACATCTCTCATTGAAGTTCGTGGAGACGACCCCTCATCCGGCGCTTCGCGCCACCTTCTCCCACAAGGGGAGAAGGAAGAAAGGCATCCGATCATGGAAGGCGTCACGATCGTCGATCATCCGCTGGTCCAGCACAAGCTGACCTTGGTGCGGGACAAATCCATCTCGACGAAATCGTTCCGTGAGCTGATCAAGGAGATCGGCATGCTCTTGTGCTACGAGGTGACGCGCGACCTGCCGCTCACTGACACCGTCATCGACACGCCGCTGGCGCGGATGCACTCGGCCAAGATCGCCGGCAAGAAGCTGGTGTTCGTGCCGATGCTGCGCGCCGGCACTACCTTTGTCGACGGCATGATGGATCTGGTGCCGACCGCGCGCGTCGCGCATATTGGGCTCTATCGTGAGCCGGAGAGTTTTGCCGCGGTCGAATATTTCTTCAAATCGCCGTCCGATCTCGGCGAGCGGCTCGCCATCGTCGTGACCCCGGTGGTCGCCACCGCCAACACGGCCGTGGCCGCGATCGACCGGCTGAAGGAGCGCGGCGCCAAGGATATTCGCCTCGCCTGCCTGATCGCAGCACCCGAGGGACTCGAACGGCTGCGGGGCTTGCATCCCGACGTGCGGATCTGGACGGCCGCGGTCGACGAGGGGCTCGACGAGAACGGTTTTATTCTGCCGGGCCTTGGAGATGCCGGCGACCGCGCTTACGGGACGAGATAGGAGCGGAGAGCTCAGATTCTTGTTTGACGCGTTTTCTTCACGCGAACCGGCATCCACTTCGCTCGAAAACGCTCTAGATCTTCCCGCCGCCGCAAATTTCCTTCAGTGCCTGCCACTCCGCATCGGTCAGCAGCGGCGGACCGCTGGCGGGGCGGTCTTCTTTCGTCATGCGCGCGAGGCGATCCTCGGTGAGCGGGTGGCTCGCCAGGATCGACGTGAGGCCGCCACCTTCCTTGCCGGTGATCCGGAACATCAGTTCAGCCGCCGGCTTCGGCGAGCGGCCGAGCGCATGCATGATGTCGATCGCGAAGGTGTCGGCGTTGGTCTCGGCCTCGCGCGAATAGGAGGCCTCAACCACGCTGCGCGAGGCGAAGATCACGGCGGATGAGCCGGTGACGTCGCCGAACAGCAGGCCGATCAGGAACGAGGTGCCGCCGTTGTAGATGAGGCCGCGCATGTTGTCGTGATGCTTGAGATGGCCGAGCTCGTGGGCCAGGATGCCGGCAAGCTCGTCGGGATTGTCGGCCTTGTCGAGCAGGCCCTTCAGCACGAAAACCTTGCCGCCGGGCAGCGCGAAGGCGTTCGGCACCGAGGTCGGCAGCACACCGGCAGTCATCGAATCGTCGTCAAGGCCGGCGGCGTCGCGCAGGCGATTGACCAGCTTGGAAAAGGCCGCCTGACCGGCCGGGTCGCTGCAAGTTGAGCGGCCGAAGATGGTCTTCACCTGGACCTCGGACGCATCGCCAATCCGCCGCTCGATCGGCTTCGGCACCAGCGGCGCGAGGCGGTCCGCGGCGAGCGGCACGCCGAACAGCACGACGCAGACGATGGAGACAGCAGCCGCAACCGACCAGCCGACGATTTTTGCGACACCGCGGCGCGTGGTCTGGTGCTCGTCGAGATGTGTGCAGCGGACGGTCACGTCTGCCGCGAGTGCGGCATCGCGGATCTCGAGCCGCGCCAGAGGCGGCGCGGATTTCGAAGCCAGGCGCAAGATCCCGGCCGGACTGTCGGCACGGCGGATGTCGGCATAAGCCCAGCGAACCGGCGTTCCACCCTCCTCGAGGATCTCGACCGCATCACCAAGTGTCAGCGTCACCTGCCGCCTGCGGCTCGACACACCGTCGAAGAAGATCGTCGGCCTTGCGGACTGCGACGGGGCCTCGGCGGACACATCACTCACAGCTCAGAATCCCGCAACATCGAGTCCATCGGCAAAGCCTTCGCCAAGCGCACTGGCAAGCTCACCGCTGCCGCGCACGTCCGCCGCGGCGGCGATGTTGTGCACCTCAACGGTTTCCAGCACCTTGGCCCAGATATCGCGCTGCAGATAGACGCGCATGACGATGTTGACGGCCAACGCGAGAGCAAAATAGCCGACCACCATCGCCGCCAGCAAAGGGATGCTCTTGGATGCATTGCCGGGCCCGAACGCCTGCTCGGCCGGCAGGCCACTCAGCTTGACCACGAGCATGGTGGCGCCACCGACATAGAAGCCGAACAGGGTCGAGAGCAGCGTCCACCAGCCGATCACCTTCCAGTAGAGGCCGTAGAACGCGTTGTGCGGCAACTCCGAGGACAGGCTGACGCCGCCGATGCGGATGCCGTCGAGCCACCAGCGCCATTCGCGCGCCTTGAACTCGGCATACAAGAACGGCGCGGCCGGGAAGACGACAATTGCAACGGGAGTCAATAACCACAGCCACCAGCCGCGCTTGAAGAACGTCCAGCCGTCGCCCTCGAAACCGCCTTGCAGATCGCCGAAATGGGTGTGCCGCATCTTGTAGCGCTCGAGCGAGGCCTCGCGCCATGGCAGCGCCAGGCCCAGCGTCAGGAACACCAGCAAGCCCCACAGCATGGCGCGGAATGAATAGGCCCAGCCCGAGCCGTCCATCCAGAACCGCACGCCGCGCCAGACCGTGCGGGTCAGCCGATAGCGCCGCGCGCGAAAAATCGCGAACTGGCCGAAGGCATAGAAGCTGATGAACAGCGGCGTCGACGCGAAGCCCTGCCAGCGCTCGAACTCGATGCCGACCAGGAAATAAGCGAGGTAGATCGGCACCAGGATCGCGAGCGCGAACAGGAAGCCGATCAACAGCTCTTTGGCCCGACCGGTATATTCGGCGGCGTCGCCGTCGATCGAGGTGTTCGACCACAAATGCCGGCGGACGTCGGTAACGAGCCAGAACCGGTAGAAGCCGAAGGTGACGAGCTCCAGCATGGCGCCCTTGGTGACCAGCCTGCGAAATTCGGAGCGATCACCGCTGAAGTCGACCTGCGCGGGCGGCAGTGGCGGCGGGACGGGTTCGGAGCCATTGGGGGCCCATTGCATGTCGTTCACGGCAACAACCTCGGGATGCGGATCTGATCCGCTCAAACTATAGATCAAAGGTTGGTCGATCCCCAAGATAGGCGGGTTCGATTTTACCTCGGTTTCGAACGATTTCTCGCATGATTCCGGGCCGGCCGGCGTGCGGCGGGTCACGTTGATCCGTAGCCCGGATGGAGCGCAGCGCAATCCGGGACAGCGGCAGCGGCGGCACGAATCCCGGATTTCGCTGCGCTCCATCCGGGCTACAACACCATCCTTGTGGCAAAACTCTCCCTTGCCCCGACGCAGACAACGGGCTGTAATTGCAATCCAAATACCGCAGAGCAGAATTCAAGAAAATCGCGCGGTTCAGGTCAGGGAGAGCGGTCATGCATGGGACCATCGAGAGCACGGCAAAACTCGACGCATTGCGCGAGCGCGCCGCGTCATTGCCGCTGGAGCAATTCGATCCCGGCGATCCGGAATTGTTCAGGACCGATACGTTCTGGCCCTATTTCGATCGGCTGCGGCGCGAAGATCCCGTGCACTACTGCAAGGACTCGATGTTCGGGCCGTACTGGTCGGTGACGCGCTACAACGACATCATGGAGATCGAGACCAATCATTCGGTGTTCTCCTCGGCCTCCGCGCTCGGCGGCATCACCATCCGCGACATCGATCCGGACCTGCGCCGCGAGAGCTTCATCTCGATGGATCCGCCGCGGCACGCGGCGCAGCGCAAGACCGTGGCGCCGATGTTCACGCCGACGCATCTGGACAATCTCGCGCTCAGCATCCGCGAGCGCTCGGCCGAGTGTCTCGACAATCTACCCGTGGGCCAGGTGTTCGACTGGGTCGACAAGGTCTCGATCGAGCTCACCACGCAGATGCTCGCGGTGCTGTTTGATTTCCCCTGGGAGGACCGCCGCAAGCTGACGCGCTGGTCCGATATCGCCACCACCATCCCCGGCCCCGACGGCCTCGTCGCCACCGAAGACGAGCGGCAGGCCGAGCTGACCGAATGCGCAGGCTATTTCGCGCGGCTGTGGAAGGAGCGGATCGAGCAGCCGCCAAAGAGTGACCTGCTCTCGATGATGGCGCATGGCGCCGCGACGCGCGACATGGACGCCAGGAACTTCCTCGGCAATCTCGTTTTGTTGATCGTCGGCGGCAACGACACCACCCGCAACACCATGTCGGGCTCGATCTACGCACTGAGCCAGCATCCGGAACAGTACCGCAAGCTGCGCGAAAACCCCGCACTGCTCGACAGTTTCGTGCCCGAGGTGATCCGCTGGCAGACCCCGCTGGCACATATGCGCCGCACCGCACTCGCCGACTTCGAGTTCCGCGGCAAGCAGATCAAGAAGGGTGACAAGGTCGTGATGTGGTACGTCTCGGGCAACCGCGACGCGGAGGCGATCGAAAAGCCCTACGATTTCATCATTGACCGCGCCCGGCCGCGCACGCATCTCTCCTTCGGCTTCGGCATCCACCGTTGCGTCGGCCTGCGGCTTGCCGAACTCCAGCTCAAGATTATCTGGGAAGAGATCCTGAAGCGGTTCGACCATATCGACGTGGTCGGCGAACCCAAGCGGGTGTATTCGAGCTTCGTAAAGGGTCTTGAAACCTTGCCGGTGAAGATTACGGCGTGAGACAACTCCCTCTCCCCGCCTTCGGGGACAGGTGAAGAACGAGAAACACTGGAGCTATCACCATGAACATTCAGACTCCGGTCAAGATCGACAAAGCAGAACGCATGCGCAAAGCGCGCGAGGAGGCTTACGCGACGCCGCTGGCGCAATTCCACCCCGGCGCGCCCAGGCTGTTCCAGGACGACACGCTGTGGCCGTGGTTCGAGCGGCTGCGCAAGGAAGAGCCGGTGCATTACTGCACCAACGCGCCGATCGAGCCCTATTGGTCGGTGGTGAAATACAACGACATCATGCATGTCGACACCAATCACGGCGTCTTCTCCTCCGACTCGACGCTCGGCGGCATCGGGATCCGCGACGTGCCGGAGGGCTATGACTGGCCGAGCTTCATCGCCATGGACCAGCCCAGGCATTCGTCGCAGCGCAAGACGGTGTCGCCGATGTTCACGCCGACGCATCTGGACGAGCTCGCCAAGCTGATCCGGCAGCGCTCGCAGACCGTGCTGGACAATCTGCCGCGCAACGAGACCTTTAATTTCGTCGAGCGCGTCTCGATCGAGCTGACGACGCAGATGTTGGCAACGCTGTTCGACTTCCCCTGGGAAGAGCGGCGCAAGCTGACGCGCTGGTCGGATGTCGCGACCGCGCTGCCCAAGAGCGGCATCGTCGAATCCGCCGAGCAGCGCCGGCAGGAAATGGACGAGTGCTACGCCTACATGTCGAAGCTGTGGAACGAGCGCGTCAATTCCGCACCGCGCAACGATCTGCTGTCGCTGATGGCGCATAGCGACGCCACGCGCTTCATGGACCCCGACAACCTCATGGGCAACATCATCCTGCTCATCGTCGGCGGCAACGATACCACGCGCAACACCATGACCGGCTCGGTGCTGGCGCTGAACGAGAACCCGGACCAATACGAGAAGCTGCGGACAAATCCGGAGCTGATCGACACCATGGTGCCCGAGGTGATCCGCTGGCAGACCCCACTTGCGCATATGCGGCGCACCGCGCTTGAGGATACCGAGGTCGGCGGCAAGCACATCAAGAAGGGCGACCGCGTCGTGATGTGGTACGTCTCCGGCAACCGCGACGAAGAGGTGATCGACCGTCCCGAGGAGTTCATCATCGACCGCCCGCGTCCGCGCACGCATCTCTCCTTCGGCTTCGGCATCCACCGCTGCGTCGGCATGCGGCTCGCCGAGCTCCAGCTCAAGATCGTCTGGGAGGAAATGCTGAAGCGGTTCGACCGCATCGAGGTGGTGGGCGAGCCGAAGCGGATCTATTCCAGCTTCATCAAGGGGTACGAGTCGCTGCCGGTGCGGATTCCGGGGTAGGGCTCGCTGTCATGCCCCGCGCAGGCGGGGCATCCAGTACGCCGCGGCTTCTCGGCTCAAGCACTGCCGCCTCTGGAATACTGGATTGCCCGCCTTCGCGGGCAATGACATCGAGGGTGAGGCTGGGCGCGCACGCGCCTCATCCAGCCCAGCTATAAAATTTCGGCATGACAGGTCGCGCCAGATGCGAAGGCAAGACGGCGCGCCGCTGGTCTACGACACGGGTGCATCTAGCTCAGCTTGATGTCCCACACCCCCTCCTTGCGGCAGGCCGCGACCTCGTCGCGCAGGAGCGCGGTGACGGCCAGCGACGCCGTCGAGGCCGGGCGGTCGATCGGAGAAGCGAAAATGAGCTCGCGCGTCATCGGCTTGGACACCGTTGCCGTTTCCAGCCTGCCGTCCGCGACCTCGCCATGGACCGACGAGGGCGGCAGCAGCGCAAAGCCGAGGCCCTCCTCGACCAGGCTCGTCAGCACGCGGAACGAATCCGCTTCGAGCTGGACGTTGAGCTTGATCTTGCGCTGCGCGGCCGCGTGCTCGATCAGCGCGCGGAGACCATGGGAATGACTGGGCAGCACCAGCCGCTGCCGCAGCAGCCAGCCGATGTCGACGCTCTTCTTGCGTGCCAGACCGCAGCCGCGAGGACCGACCGCGACGATGTTGTCGCGGCCGAGGCTCTGCACATTGAGATGCAGATCGGCCGAACGGCCGTAGAGGATGGCGAGATCCATCTCGCCGCGATGCAGCCATTCGACGATATGGCCGCTGTAGCTTTCGACGATGCGCAACGAAATGGCAGGAAATTTTTCGACACAGCGCCGCGCGAAGCGCGCCGACAACACACAGCTTACCGTCGGAACCAGGCCGAGCACGACCTGGCCGGACGGCGGCCCCTTGGCGGACTGGATGTCGTCGCGGATCTGGTCGATCTGGCGGACGATGCCGGAGGTGCGCGCGAGCAGAAGCCGGCCGGCCTCGGTCAGCACCATGCCGCGGCCGTTGCGCGTGAACAATTCGACGCGCAGCTCATGTTCCAGCAGCTTGATCTGCCGGCTGAGCGCCGGCTGCGCCACGCGCAGCGTATCCGACGCCTTGCTCAGGCTGCCAAGCTCCGCCACGCAACTGAAGGTCCTGAGCTGACGGAAATCCATGCTTGCCAATCCTGGAAGGCTACTTCATACGCTATAACAAATGAGCATAGGGGGCTGGCGTTGTTTTCACAACGCCAACGGATTGGCCGGCGTTATCTTAACTGCCGCACATACGGGAAACGCCATGAGTGAAGAACACCACAGCGAAGATCACGCCGACATCCGCGAAGCCGTCGCAAAGCTTTGCGCGCAGTTTCCCGGCGAATATTGGCGCAAGCTCGATCGCGAGATGGCCTACCCCAAGGCCTTCGTCGATGCGCTGACGGAGGCCGGCTATCTCTCTGTGCTGATCCCCGAGGAATATGGCGGCGCGGGCCTGAAGCTCTCGGCCGCTGCGGCGATCCTCGAGGAGATCCAGCGCGCCGGCTGCAATGGCGGCGGCTGCCACGCCCAGATGTATACGATGGGCACGGTGCTGCGGCACGGCAGCGACGAGCAAAAAGCAAAGTATCTGCCGAAAGTGGCGAGCGGCGAATTGCGGCTGCAAGCCTTCGGCGTCACCGAGCCGACCAGCGGCACCGACACGACCTCGCTGAAGACCTTCGCGCGCAAGGACGGCAATGCCGGCTACATCGTCAACGGCCAGAAGATCTGGACCAGCCGGGCCGAGCATTCCGACCTGATGCTCCTGCTGGCGCGGACCACGCCGAAGGATGAGGTCAAGAAGCGCACCGACGGCCTCTCGGTGTTCATCGTCGACATGCGCGAGGCGAAGAACAAGGGGCTGGAGATCCGCCCCATTCGCACCATGATGAATCACGCCACCACCGAGGTGTTCTTCACCGACATGAAGGTGCCGGCGGAAAATCTGATCGGCGAGGAAGGTAAGGGTTTTCGCTACATCCTCTCCGGCATGAATGCCGAGCGCATCCTGATCGCGGCCGAGTGCGTCGGCGATGCCAAATGGTTCATCGCCAAGGCCACGAACTATGCCAAGGAGCGCGCGGTGTTCGGCCGGCCGATCGGCCAAAATCAAGGCATCCAGTTCCCGATCGCGAAGGCCTACGCCGCGATGCGCGCCGCCGAGCTGATGGTGAAGGAAGCCACGCGCAAATACGAGGCCGGGCTCGACTGCGGTGCGGAGGCCAACATGGCCAAGATGCTGGCGGCGGATGCTTCGTGGGAAGCGGCGAATGCCTGCGTCCAGACCCATGGCGGTTTCGGCTTCGCCGAGGAATATGACGTCGAGCGCAAATTCCGCGAGACACGACTCTACCAGGTGGCGCCGATCTCGACCAACCTGGTGCTGTCCTTCATCGCCGAGCACGTGCTCGGCATGCCCCGCTCGTACTGAGGTCGCGCCATGGGAGCATTGGACGGGATCAGGGTGATTGCGGTCGAGCAGGCCGTGGCGGCGCCATTCTGCTCGTCGCGGCTGGCGGACGCCGGCGCGGAAGTGATCAAGATCGAGCGGCCCGAGGGCGATTTCGCCCGCGGCTATGACGCGGCGGCCAAGGGCCAAAGCAGCTATTTCGTCTGGCTCAACCGCGGCAAGCAATCGGCGGTGGTCGATCTCGCGACCAAGGAGGGCCGTGCCGAGCTGGAAAAGCTGATCGCGAGCGCGGACGTGCTGGTGCAGAACCTCAAGCCGGGCTCGATGGACAAGCTTGGCTTCTCCCGCGAACGATTGCTGAAGGACTATCCGAAGCTGATCTCCTGCACGATTACCGGCTATGGTGACGAGGGCCCCTACGCGCATCGCAAGGCCTATGATTTGCTGATCCAGGCCGAAAGCGGCCTTGCCTCGATCACCGGCAATCCCGACGGCGCCTCGCGCGTCGGCATGTCCATCGTCGACGTCGCGACCGGCGCGACCGCACATGCGGCGATCCTGGAAGCGCTGATTGCACGCGGGCGGACCGGCAAGGGCTGTGACATCCGCATCTCCATGTTCGACGTGATGGCCGACTGGTGCACCGTGCCGCTGCTCAACTCGGAGGCCGGCAATCCGCCGAAGCGCATGGGGCTGCGCCATCCCTCGATCGCACCCTACGGCGTATTCACGTCGAAGGACGGCAAGGACATTCTGATCTCGATCCAGAGCGAGCGCGAGTGGAAGACGCTCTGCGCCGGAGTGCTGGACCAGCCGAACCTGCCCGCCGATCCGCGCGTCGCCAATATGGTGGAACGCGTGCGCAACCGCGATTTCACCGACAAGACGGTCGCAGACAGCTTTGGCACGATGACGCGCAACGAGCTGCTGAAGCGGCTGTCCGATGCCGATATTGCGTTTGCCGAGGTCAACACCATGGCCGACCTCACCAAGCATCCGCATCTGCGCCGCATCGAGGTCGACACCCCGAACGGCCGCGTCAGCTATCCCGCGCCGGCACCGATCATCGTCGGTGAGTCCCGCGCTTACGGCGCCGTCCCCGGCATCGGCGAACGTTCCCAATCAAAAAAGTAACAGAGCGAGGCGTCATGACCGAGAAGCTCGACATCGATCATTTGCGGCAATGGATCGGCCGCAGCACGGAGGCCACCGACATCGTCACCGCGCAGCTCGTCAAGGGCCTGCGCGCGACGCTGTTCCAGGAGGTCGGCGAACCCAAAAAGGGCGACGCCTCGCCGTTCACGACGCATTGGTGCCTGGCGCAGCCGGTATTTCCGATGTCGATGCTCGGCCCCGACGGCCACCCGACCCGCGGCGGCTTCCTGCCGCCGGTGCCGCTGCCGCGCCGGATGTGGGCCGGCGGCGAGATCGAATTCCTCGAACCCTTGCGCGTCGGCGATGAATCCACGCGCACTTCGCACATTGCCGATGTGCAGATGAAGACGGGCTCGACCGGCACGCTGTGCTTCGTCTCGGTCGAGCACAGCATCTCCTCGCCGCGCGGCACAGCCATCCGCGAGCGGCAGGACATCGTCTATCGTGAGATGACGACCAGCGCGCCCGCGACGGCAAAGGCTCCGCCTCCGCCGCCGAAGGCGCAGCACCGCGAGACCCATGTCTCCGATCCCGTGCTGCTGTTTCGTTATTCCGCACTGACCTTCAACGGCCACCGCATCCATTACGACCGCGACTACGTGACCAAGGTCGAGGGCTATCCGGGCCTGATCTTCCACGGCCCGTTGCAGGCGGCGTTCATCGTCGAGATGGCGGCCAAGCTGCGCAGCGGCAAGGCGCCGAAGAAGTTCACCTATCGCGGACTGCAACCGCTGTTCGAGGGCACGGAGTTTTCCATCAACGCCAACGACAGCGGCGAGAGCATGGAGCTGTGGACTGCGAACGCGGAGGGGCAGCCGACGATGAAGGGGACGGCGGTGTGGTGATGTTCGTCATTGCGAGCGCAGCGAAGCAATCCGAAGTCTTTCCGCGGTGACAGACTGGATTGCTTCGCTGCGCTCGCAATGACGGGTGGGGTTGACAGCGTCTATAACAATACGGGACGGAAACCATGTCGAAGAACGGCAAAGCAAGCGCCAAATCCGTCACCGTCAAGCAGGCGACCCTCGACCTGCTGCGCTCGTTCGGCATCAGGCGCGTGTTCGGCAATCCCGGCTCGACCGAGCTGCCGTTCCTCAGCGACTGGCCCGACGACATCGACTACGTGCTGGCACTTCAGGAGGCCTCCGCCGTCGGCATGGCGGACGGCTACGCACAGGCGACGCGCAATGCCGGCTTCGTCAATCTGCATTCGGCGGCCGGCGTCGGCAACGCGCTCGGCAACATCTACACCGCGCATCGCAACCAGACCCCGCTTGTCATCACCGCGGGCCAGCAGGCGCGCTCGATCTTGCCGCTCCAGGCGTTTCTTTATGCCGAGCGCGCGTCGGAATTCCCGCGACCTTACGTCAAATACAGCGTCGAGCCGGCGCGGCCCGAGGACGTGCCGGCCGCGATCGCGCGCGCCTATTACACTGCGATGCAGCCGCCCTGCGGGCCGACCTTCGTGTCGATCCCGATCGACGATTGGACGCACGCGACGGCGCCGGTCGAGGCACGCAAGGTCAGCCGCGAGATCGGCCCCGAACCGGAGGCGATGAAGGCGCTGGCGAAGGCGCTCGGCGCTAGCAAAAGCCCCGCGCTCGTCGTCGGCCCCGGCGTCGATCGCGCCGGCGCAGTCGATCTGATGGTGCGCGTCGCCGAGAAGGCCAAGGCGAGCGTCTGGGTCAGCCCATTCTCGGCGCGCTGCTCCTTCCCGGAGCGGCATCCGCAATTTGCGGGCTTCCTCCACGCCTCGCCTGCACAGCTATCCGACGCGTTGCGCGAGCACGACGTCGTGGTCGTGGTTGGCGCGCCGGTCTTCACCTTTCATGTCGAGGGTCACGCGTCGATCTTCGATGGCGGCGCGACGATCTTCCAGATCACGGATGATCCGGATGCGGCGGCGGTGACCCCGGTCGGCACCAGCATCATCGCGACGATGAAGCCGGCGCTTAGCGCGCTGCTCGACCTGTTGCCGGAGAGCAAACGCGCGACGCCAAAGGGCCGCACATTGCCGCCGGCACCGCAAGCTGGCGATCCGCTCCCGGTGGAGTTCCTGCTGCACTCGCTGTCGCAAGCGATGCCGGAGGACTCGTCACTCGTCGAAGAAATCCCCTCACACCGGCCGGCGATGCAGAAATTCATGCCGATGCGCGGCCAGGACAGCTTTTACACCATGGCGAGCGGCGGCCTCGGCTACTCCCTTCCGGCCGCCGTCGGCATGGCGTTGGGCAAGCCGAAGAGCCGCACGGTCTGCCTGATCGGCGACGGCTCGGCGATGTATTCGATCCAGGCGCTGTGGACCGCCGCACAACGCAAACTGCCGCTCACCATCGTCGTCATCAACAATTCCGGCTACGGCGCGATGCGCTCGTTCAGCCAGGTGATGCAGGTGCGCAACGTGCCCGGGCTGGAGCTGCCGGGGATCGATTTCGTGCGGCTCGCCGAGGGCATGGGCTGCCATGCGGTGCGCGTGAGCAAGGCGGCGGAGCTGGGCGACGCGCTCAAGCGCGGGATGGCGCATGAAGGCACCAGCCTCGTCGAGGTCGTCGTGGATTCGGCGGTGCCGGTGTTGTACGGGCAGAAGCATTAATAAGGTCGTCCCGGCGAAGGCCGGGACCCATACCGCGTGATCTATCGATTGTACCCAGCGCTAATCCCGAACAACCAATCTTCGCCAAATTTCTCCCTGGGGTTATGGGTCCCGGCCTTCGCCGGGACGACACTGAGTTTTTGACGCGAGCGCCCTGAACTACGACGCCAGAAATCCCCCGTCCGCCGCGAGCACGTGCCCTACAACATAGGACGACGCGTCGGACGACAGCCACACCACCGCTTCCGCCACCTCCTCCGGGCTCCCCATCCGCCGCAGCGGCAGGCCTGCGGCTACGGTCGCGACATCGCCGACGCCGGCGCGCAGCATCATGTCGGTGACGACGCGACCGGGGGCGATCGCGTTGATGCGGATGCCGCGCGGGGCGTTTTCCATGGCGGCCGAGCGGGTGAGCGAGATCGCGGCCGCCTTCGAGGCCGAGTAGAGCGAGAAGCCGGGATTGGGATTGCGCACGCCGCTGACGGAGGCGTTGACGACGATACTGCCGCGCCCCTGCGCCAGCATTGCCGGCAATTGATGGCGCAGGCACAGGAACAGCGCGCGCACATTGGTGTCGAACACGCTGTCGTAGACGTCCATGCCCTGCTCTTCCAGCGACGCACGGCGCTCCTGAAAGCCGGCATTGTTGAAGGCAACGTCAAGCCGGCCGCAACGCTCCACGGCTGTGCCGACCAGACGTTCGACCTCCTCCTCTCGCGTGATATCCGTCCTGACTGCGATCGCGTCGGTTCCGAGCTCCCGGCACGCCGCAGCGGTCGCTTCAATCTCGGCCTCGCGCCGGCCGGCAACAACAATGGCTTCCGCGCCCTCTGACGCCATCCGCAACGCGGTGGCGCGGCCGATGCCGCTGCCGCCGCCCGTCACCAGACAGACCTTGCCCTTCATCCGCTCGCCGGCCGGCAAAGTTCCGCTCATGGTCCACTCCAAAACGCTTGCGTGCGTCCTTGCGCGCATATAGTTGTATGATACAACTATATGCTGGGAGTCAAGATGGCCGAGCTTGCGCTGATCGACGACATCCGCGCCGCCTCGCGCCTGATGGTGCGCGAGCTCGGCTTCATGGACGCGACGGTGGCGGCGACGAACTATCCAGCGTCGGCCGTCCACACCATTCTGGAGATCGGCATCCGCGGCCCGATGAATTCGGGCGAGCTTGGCGATTTCCTGCGCCTGGAAAAATCCAGCGTCAGCCGCATGGTGCGCAAGCTGATCGATTGCGGCGAGTTGCGGGAAACGCCGGACGCGGACGATGCACGCAGCAAGCTGTTGTCGCTGACGGCGAAGGGCCAGCGAACGCTGGCGGCGCTGCATGCGTTCGGACGGCAGCAGGTGGGCGGCGCGCTGGAGGCTTTGACGGAAGCGGAGCAGCGCACGGTGCGCGAGGGCATGATGCTCTATGCGCGGGCGTTGCGGCAGAGCCGCGATGAGGATGAGGCGCAGTCGGCGGCGTAAGGACGCGTAGCCCGGATGGAGCGAAGCGCAATCCGGGGCCTGCGCACGTCGCGGAAAGACCGTCCCGGATTTCGCTACGCTCCATCCGGGCTACGGATTCTACTTCCCGAACTCGTCCCGCATCTTCGCCTGGATCTTGGCCATGCCGCCGATCCAGCGGTCGTAATTCTCGGTCTTCTTGCGCATGTAGCCGAGCACCTGGGGGTGCGGGAGGATCAGGAACGACTCCTGATCGAGGCCGGCGAGCACGTCTTTCGCCACCTGCTCGGGCGTGAGGTCGCCGTCGCCGGATTGCGGGCCCTTCGGGATCGAGCGCAGCATGTTGGTGTCGACGCCCTGCGGGCAGAGGATCGAGACGCGGATGTTGTGGGCCTTGTGCGAGATCGCGAGATTTTCGGCAAAGCCGACCGCCGCGTGCTTGGTCGTCGAATAAGCCGGGCTGCCGACCTGCGACAACAGGCCCGCGGCCGAGATCGTGTTGAGGAAATAGCCGCCGCCGCGCGCCTTCATGCGCGGCACAAGATGCCGCGCCGCATAGACATGGGCCATGACGTGGATCGCCCAGCTGCGCTGCCAGGGCTCGTCCGAGGCGCCGCCGGCATTCACCGACATCGGATCGAAGCCGCCGCCGATGCCGGCATTGGAGCAGAACAGCTCGATCGGCCCGAACTGGCGCTCGGTCTCCTCGATGACGTGGGTGATCTCTTTTTCCTGCGCGACGTCGCATCTGAAGGCAGCACCATCCACCGTGGCAGCGACGGCTCTTGCGTTGGCGGCGTCCATGTCAGCGACCACGACCTTGGCTGCGCCCGCCTTGTGGAAGGCTTCGCACAGCGCCTTGCCGATACCGTTGGCGCCGCCCGTGACGACCACGACCTTGCCGGTCACCTGCATGCGACGTCTCCTCTTTTTTATTATCGCTTATATTATACCGCTTCGCGGGCCTGGGTCTTGCTCAGCTCAACACGAGGTCGAGCACCGCGGTATAATGGCACGCCGCGCCGGCCAAGACAAAGCCGTGCCAGATCGCATTCTGGAAACGCAGTCGGCGCCAGGCGTGGAAGATCACGCCGAGGCTGTAGAGCACCCCGCCCGCAAGCACGAAGCCCAGCGCCACCGCAGGCAGCGCCTTGACCACGGAATCATAGAGCATCATGCCGCTCCAGCCCATCGCGAGATAGATGCCGACGGCCACGCGGTCGAACCGGCCGGGATAGCGAAGCTTCAGCACGATGCCGACGATCGCGACGCACCAGACACAGACGAGCAGCGCCAGCGCGAACACGCTGTCCTTCAGCTCCAGGATGAACGGCGTGTAGGTCGCAGCGATCAGCAAATAGATCGCGGAATGGTCGAACCGCCGCAGCAGCCATTTGACCGGCGAGACCGGCCAGAGATTATAGGTCGCCGACAGCACCAGCATCGACAGCAGGCCGGCGACATAGATCGAGACGCCGACGATGTCGGTTGCGTCGGCATAGACCACCGCAAGCACCACCAGGACGGTCGCAGCGATGATGCCGGACAGCACACCGATGGCATGGATGATGCCGTCGGCAATGATCTCGGCGCGATCGTAGTTCCAGCCGACCGCGTCGGCGGCGGCGTGGACGGAGTTGGAGGCGAACTGTTTCAGCGTGAAGACAGGCATGGCGGTCCGGAGGCGTCGATAGGTGTCCAATATTGGTCTTTCGCAGTTAACGCGGCGTTCAAAGGCGGCTTCGCCCAAGAAGGCGGTGGAAGTATGAAGCTTGATTTTCCTCAGGCAGTTGCCACTTTTGTGACTAGTCCGTTTTGCCTATTTGGCCGCCACCCTCGCCCGAGACCCTCTCATTCACATGGCATTCAGTTTCCAGGATATGGTCGAGGAGGCGCGCCTGTCGGCCCGGGCGCTGATCGACTATGGCGAGCACTTCTTCAACCCGACGGTACGGCTCGGCGTCACCGGCTTGTCGCGGGCCGGCAAGACCGTGTTCATCACCGCGCTCATCCATGGGCTGACGCGCGGCGGCCGGTTTCCGGTGTTCGAGGCCTATGCCTCCGGCCGGATCGCACGGGCGCATTTGGCGCCCCAACCGGACGACGCGATACCGCGCTTTGCCTATGAAAACCATCTGCGCGCGCTGATCGAGGAGCGGCTCTGGCCGAGCTCGACGGTCGACATCAGCGAGCTCCGCCTCGTCATCGACTACCAGCGTCACAACGGCGCCGATCGCACCCTGACGCTCGACATCGTCGACTATCCCGGCGAGTGGTTGCTCGACCTGCCGCTGCTGCAAAAGAGTTACGAGCAGTGGTCGGCGGAGAGCCTGGCGTTGTCGCGCGAGGCGCCGCGCGTGCATCTTGCCGCCGAGTGGCACGCGCATCTTGCAACGCTCAAGCCTGAGGCGCGCGAGGACGAGCAGGCCACACTGACGGCGGCAAAACTGTTCACCGGTTACCTTCGCGCCTGCCGCGACGAGCGCTTTGCCATGAGCCTGCTGCCACCGGGCCGCTTCCTGATGCCGGGCAATCTCGCCGACACGCCGGCGCTGACCTTTGCGCCGCTCGATGTGCCCATCGACGGCCAGGCGCCGGAGGGATCGCTGTGGGCGATGATGGTGCGCCGCTACGAAGCCTACAAGGATGTCGTGGTGCGCCCGTTCTTCCGCGACCATTTCGCGCGGCTCGATCGCCAGATCGTACTGGCCGATGCGCTCGCCGCGTTCAACTCCGGGCCCGAGGCGCTGCACGATCTCGAAGCAGCCCTTGCCGGCATTCTCGATTGCTTCCGCATGGGGCGAAGCACGTTCCTCTCCAGCCTGTTCCGGCCACGCATCGATCGCATCCTGTTTGCGGCAACCAAGGCGGACCATCTGCATCATTCCAGTCACGACCGGCTCGAGGCCGTGCTGCGCCGCGCGGTCTCGCGCGCCGTGGTGAGGGCGGAAGATACCGGCGCGCAGATCGACGTGGTGGCGCTCGCCGCCGTGCGCGCGACGCGCGAGGCGCAGGTCGCGCATGGCCGCGACAAATTGCCGTCGCTCCTGGGAACACCCGCGGCCGGCGAAAGCGCGGGCGGCGCGTTCTTTGACGGCAACACGGAGGTCGCGACCTTTCCGGGCGACCTGCCGCTGGATCCGGAGTCGCTGTTCAACGGCACCGACGCATTCCGTGGGCTATCGACGGAAGCGGCCGAGAAGAGCGATTTCCGCTTTCTGCGCTTCCGCCCGCCAAAACTCGAAGGCGAGGGTAAGGAAGAGCCGACGCTGCCTCATATCCGCCTCGACCGTGCCTTGCAGTTCCTGATCGGAGACAGACTGTCATGAACGACCGATCCCAGCCGCGGCGGCCGGCGACGTTCCGGCTCGACGATCCCGGCGTTGTCGTCACCGAGGCCGACGAGACCGGCCGGATCAGCCGCGGCACGATCCAAATCACGCCGGAGTCCGATCCGTCGACGCTGCCCGTGCCAATTGAGCGCGCGCTTCCGGCGCGGCGCGGCTTTCCCTGGGGCGCGCTGTTCTGGTCAGGCGTCGCTGGCCTGACGCTGCTTGGCGTCGGGCTCGGCGTCGCCCATCTGATCGAGGATCTGTTTGCGCGCAGCGAAAGCCTCGGCTTTGTCGGGCTGGCTCTCGCGTTCGTCACCACGCTTGCGCTCGCTGTCGTCATCGGGCGCGAAGCGTTCGGCCTGGCGCGCCTCGCGACAATCGAAAAATTGCATCAGCGCGCAGCCGCAGTGCTTGCCAGCGACGATCGCAAGGAAAGCCGCACCATCGTGCAGGAACTGCTGAAGATCGCGCATCAGAACCCGCAGCTCGCGCGCGCCCGTGCCGCGCTGGAGAGCCATGCCGGCGAAATCATCGACGGCGCCGACATGATCCGGCTCGCCGAACGCGAACTGATGTCACCGCTCGATAACGAAGCGCGGCGGCTGGTGTCGTCGGCCGCGCAGCGCGTCTCGATCGTGACCGCGGTGTCGCCGCGCGCGGCGATCGACGTGATGTTCGTATTCATCGTCTCGCTCCGCCTGATCCGCCAGCTTGCTCGGCTCTATGGCGGCCGGCCTGGCGCACTCGGCATGATCCGCCTGCTCCGCCACGTCATCGCCCACCTCGCCATCACCGGCGGCATGGCCGCGAGCGACAGCCTGGTGCAGCAGATGCTCGGCCACGGCATCGCGGCCAAACTCTCGCAGCGGCTCGGCGAGGGCATGCTCAACGGACTGTTGACGGCGCGGCTCGGCCTGGCCGCAATCGACGTCACGCGCCCACTGCCATTCGCTGCGCTGCCGCCGCCGAAACTGTCGGATCTCGCGACGGATTTGCTGCGGAAGAAAGAGGACGAGGCGTAGCGGCTCGCGCCGTGCTCACTTCCCCTCTCCCCCTGTGGGAGAGGGTGGCTCGCCGCAAAGCGGCGAGACGGGTGAGGGGTCTGTCTCCGCAGACATCCCTCGCAGTAGAGTTCGCGGAAACAACCCCTCATCCGGCGCTTCGCGCCACCTTCTCCCGCAAGGGGAGAAGGAAGAAGGGCCTCGCTAGCTGAGCTCACGCTTCGCGAATTCCCCCGCCAGCACGCGCCACTGGAACAGCGGCGAGTCTTTCGGCGGCGACAGCTCCGGCGTCCAGCCGGTGAGCTTGTCCAGCGCGTAGGTGTCGATCAGGACACTGCGCCAGCGGCGCTCGACCTGCGCGAGCGGCTCGCGTTTGGCGGGGATCGAATCCCACACCGGACCGTGATTGTCGGGCTCGCGACCGACATAGATTCCGGCGTGTCCCTTGATCCCGTCCATGCCGGGATCGCGAAAATCCTGGAAGCGGCCGCGCTCGTTGATCTCGATGACGGGCACGCCGCGGTCCCTGAACAGCCAGCGCATCATGGCGTAGGTGCGATAGTCCGTGGTCGCGATCCAGGTCGCGCCGGTCTCATCGAGTGCGGCCTGCGCACGCGCGGCGACCTGCTCGTAGCCGGCCTCTGCGCCGATCGGATCCATCTTGCCGAGAAGATTCCAGGGCGCGGCGACGTAGTAGAGGAACACGATCACCACGAAAGCGATGCCCGAGACGACCGCAATGTTGACCCAGAAGATGCCCGACCGGATCATCCGCGCCGACCAGCCTTCTCCAGGCAGCATCGCGAGGTTGACCGCCGCGGCGGCGAAACCAACAGGCCACATGAACATGGGCCAGGTGTCGCCGACCCTGAGCGTCAGCGACTTGGCGAAGAAATAGAGGAACGGCACCAACACCGCGGTCGACAACAGGATCGCGACCGGCTCGCGCGTGCGATAGCCGCGCCACGCCGTCATCGCCAGCCCCAACAGCACCACCGGCAGCATGACAAAGCCGACCAGGCCGAATTGCAGGCCGATATAATCACCGATGGTGCGGAGCGAGATGCCGTAATTGGTCGTGGCGCGCACGCCCTGGAAACGGAACGAGGCCCAGTCGTGCTGCGCGTTCCAGATCAGGACCGGAGAGAACACGACGATCGCAACCACCACGGCGAGATAGGGATAAGGGCTGCGCAGCCAGCGCCCGCGCCAATCCGGCACCAGCAGAAAGGCGGCAACCGCCGGCGCGAACATGATCGCGGTGAATTTCGACAGCAGCGACAGACCGGCGAACAGCCCCGCCGCGAGCCACCAGCGACCGTCGCCGCTCTGCGCGAGCCGCACCAGCGACCACATCATTGCCACCGCAAACGGGACCAGGGCAACGTCGGGCGCGACCTTGGCCATCAGCAGGCCGTAATAAAGCGCGGCCTCCGGCATCAGCACCGCGAGCGCGACTGCGCGCGCGTCGTGGGTGAGACGGCGGACGATGTCGGCGAGTAGACACTGCGTCACCAGCATCGCGACGATGCCGCCGAAGCGAACGCCGAGCGTGGTGTCGCCGAAGATCGCGGTACCGAAACGAATGAGCCAGGCGATCATCGGCGGATGGTCTAGGAAGCTCAGCGCCGTCTCTTTCGACCAGGTCCAGTAATAGGCCTCGTCGGTACGCAGCTCGATCGCGGAGGCGTAGACGAGGCGCAGCACCGTCATCGCGGCGATGACGAGCGCAGCCATCACGAGGAGCCGGCGCTCGGCGCCGTCGGACTTCACGGTGATGTCGGGAGCGATCGTCACGGCCGCGCTTTTCCCCGACTTGGGAGGGGGAGTCAATGTGGGGGTCGTTACCGCGTGTGTCGGGGCACGAATCGTAGGGTGGGCAAAGCGTAGCGTGCCCACCATCGCGAACGACGGCAAAATGGTGGGCACGGCGCCAAGGCGCCTTTGCCCACCCTACGATTTCGTAACCTTGCCGCGTATGTGATCGGACCCACCGTCCACAGGCGGAATTTAACTCTCCGCTGGCTGTTCTCCTTGATGAACTGATACAACCGAATCATGGCCGCCATCGCCCTTTCACGATTGTCCGAACTCGTCCGCTCGACCAGCGCGCGGCAGGTGCGGCTGGTCTGCGGCGTCATCCTGTTCGCCTATGTGGTCAGCCACTTCCTGAACCATGCGCTCGGCAACATCTCGGTCGATGCCATGCAGGTCGGGGTCTATTACCACACGACATTCTGGCAGTTCCTCCCCGTCGCGATCGTGTTCTATGGCGCCGCTCTCATCCATATGGGGCTTGGCGTCTATGCGCTGTATCAGCGCCGGCAGTTCCGTTGGCGGACGATCGAGCCGCTGCAACTCGTGCTGGGTCTGAGCATTCCGGCCCTGATCATGGCGCATGTCATCGGCGTACGGCTTGGCCAGACGCTCTACGGACATGAAAAGCTCTATCCACAGGAGCTCTATCTGTTCTTCGTCGTGTCATCCGGCCGGCTCTGGGGCATGACGGTTCTGCTCATCATCGCCTGGATGCACGGCTGCATCGGCATCTATTTCTGGCTTCGGCTCAAGCCGTTCTTCGTCCGCGCGGCGCCTTATCTGCTCGCGGCCGCCGTGCTGATCCCGACGCTGGCGCTGCTCGGGATCTACCAGGGTGGCCGCAGCGTTGCCGCCGATAGCGAGGACGGAGAATGGCGCCGGCAAAATTACACGCAGCGCGAGGTCGGCACGTTCGCACAGGCTGCTACGCTCGACCGCATCACCGGCGGACTCACAATCGGTTACTTCGGCCTGCTCGGGCTGGTGCTGCTCGCGCGCGGCGTGCGCGGCTGGCGCGAGCGGCGCGGCGGCATGATCGCGCTGTCTTACGGCAACGGCAAGACCGTGCGCGTGCCCAAGGGTCTCTCCGTGCTGGAGGCGAGCCTGCGCCATAGCGTGCCGCATGCCAGCGTCTGCGGCGGCCGCGCCCGCTGCTCGACCTGCCGCATCCGCATTATCGGCGACCATGGCGGACTGCCCGAGCCGTCGCAGCGCGAAGCCTTCGTGCTCGCCCGCGTCGGTACTGCCGATCCCTCCATTCGCCTTGCCTGCCAGTTGCGGCCGACCACCGACCTCTCCTTCTTCCAGCTCTTCATGCCGCAGACGCTGTCGGCGAACGCTGCGTCGTCGCCGGCTAGAATCGGCCAGGAGCGCTATCTCGTCAGCCTGTTCGTGGACATGCGCGGCTCGACCCAACTCGCCGAGAAGCGGCTGCCGTTCGACACCGTTTTCATCGTTAACCGCTTCCTCGGCGCGGTGTCGCAAGCCGTGATCGAGAACGGCGGCCAGCCGAATCAATTTGTCGGCGACGGCATGCTCGCGCTGTTCGGACTCACGAGCGATCCGCAGACCGCCTGCCGGCAGGCGCTGAAGGCCGTCGCCGCCATCGCCACGCATGTTGACGAGTTGAATGAGCTCCTGAGCCAGGATCTGCGCCAGCCGATCCGCTTCGGCATCGGCGTCCACGGCGGCGAGGTCATCATCGGCGACATCGGCTATCGCGACCACATCGTGTTCACCGCGCTCGGCGATGCCGTCAATGTCGCGGCGCGTCTCCAGGACATGACCAAGACGCTTGCCTGCGAGGCCATCATCTCGGAAGAAGTCCGCCGCACCGCCGGCCTTCGCGACGATGCGCTGCCGCAGCAGGAGGTCGCGATCCGCGGCCGCGACGAGCCGATGGTCGTGCGGGTCGTTGCGGATACCAGGACATTGTCAGCTCTCCTCGCGGGCGACGAACTCGTCGCGGCGTAACACCGCGTTGTTGCAACGCAACGGCATGGGCTTGCTGCGAAAGCACGAATTGACTTCACCTGAGTCGATGCGGCAGATGGGCGCGGGTCTGCGGTGATGACCGCTGGCCAACGAAAAGCTCCGGGAGGAGACACCATGTTTGATCGACGCGACCTGCTCAAAGGAGCGGGGCTTGCCACACTTGCGGCCGCACTGAACTCAACCAAAGCACTGGCACTCGACACCGTCACGCTGCCATTTGCCAATGGCGAACGGCCGCTGGTGAAATATCCGCAGAAGCGGCCGATGATCGGCCTGACCAGCCGGCCGCCGCAGCTCGAAACGCCGTTTGCGGTATTCAACGATGGCCCGCTCACACCGAACAACGCGTTCTTCGTGCGCTATCACCTCGCTGACATCCCCTACAATCTCGATCCCGACAAATTCACGCTCGAGGTCAAGGGCAAGGTCGACAAGCCGCTCAAACTGTCGCTGAAGGACATCCGGAAAATGAAGGCGACGGAGATCGTCGCCGTCAACCAGTGCTCCGGCAACAGCCGCGGCTTCGTCGAGCCGCGCGTTGCCGGCGGTCAGCTCGCCAACGGCGCGATGGGCAATGCGCGCTGGCGCGGCGTGCCGCTGAAGGCGGTGCTGGAGATGGCGGGCGTGCAGGCTGGCGCCAAGCAGGTCGTGTTCGGCGGCATGGATGGCCCGGTCAGCGACAAGACGCCGGACTTCGCCAAGGCGCTCGATCTCGATCACGCCACCGACGGCGAGGTGATGCTGGCCTACGGCATGAACGGCGAAGACCTGCCGTTCCTCAACGGCTTTCCGCTGCGCCTGATCGTGCCCGGCTATTACGGCACCTACTGGGTCAAGCACCTCAACGAGATCAGCGTCGTCGACAACGTCTTCGACGGCTTCTGGATGAAGTCGGCCTATCGCATTCCGGACACACCGAACAATGCGATCGAGCCAGGCACCGCGCCGAAGGCGACCATCCCGATCAACCGCTTCACTATCCGCTCTTTCATCACCAGCATTCCCGATGGCACCAAGCTAAAAACGGGCGGCACGACACTGCGCGGCATCGCCTTCGACGGCGGCAAGGGCATCAAGGAGGTTGTGGTCTCCACTGACGGCGGCAAGACCTGGACCAATGCCAAGCTCGGCAAGGATCTTGGCAACTACTCCTTCCGCGAATGGAAGCTGCCGGTGAAGCTCGCGGCAGGCAGCCACGAGCTTAAGGTGCGTGCCACCAGCAATTCGGGCGAGACGCAACCGGATCAGCCGCGCTGGAATCCGGCGGGTTATTTGCGCAACGTCGTCGAAACCGTCCACGTCAGCGTGGCCTGAGGAGAATTATCATGCAGCGCACCGTTCTCCTCGCCATCTTGTTTAGCCTCGCCGCCGGCGTCGGCGCCGTGACCGCAGCACCCGTCAACTACCAGCTCCCGGACGAGGTCGCCGCGTTCAAGCCCGGCCCCAATCTCGAGGTTGTGCAGGGCAATTGCAGCGCCTGCCACTCGGCCGATTACATCAACACGCAGCCGCTGATGAAGGACAAGAAGGGCTTCTGGCAGGCCGAGGTGACCAAGATGATCAAGGTCTATGGCGCACCGATCGACGATGCCGATGTCGGCAAGATCGTCGACTATCTGGCCGCGACTTATTGACTGATGGAGTGATACGCACGGGCCGATTGACCGCGAAACGGGCAAAACCGGTAAAAACGCCGCGAAGTTGAGCGATTTTCCGCAGATTGCCGATATGGTTTGATCTACCAAGCCCGCCACATTCCGCGTATCCTGTTAGGACCGAACCGGCCGGTTGGCGGGGACTGGCGGTTCGAGATCTCGGAGGAAGACCCGCGGAGAAGACGTGATGGCTAAAGGTACGGTCAAGTGGTTCAACCCGACGAAGGGTTATGGATTTATCCAGCCTGCGTCGGGCGGCAAGGATGTGTTCGTGCATATCTCGGCAGTCCAGAAGGCCGGTTTGTCCTCCCTGAACGAGGGACAGACGGTTGAGTACGAAGAAATCGCAAACCGGGGCAAGACGTCCGCAGAGAACCTCAAAGTATAAGCCCGCCAGCCTTTGCTGCCTCCCGGATTAATCCGGGAGTGGGGCCAAGAAAATTTTAGAAGACGATCCGTGCATTCGACGACAGGCGTTGCGATTGCACACGGAAAACTATTTGCCCGCAGAGATCGCTGATGAACTCCACAGCAATGACAATCGCGACCGCACTTCGCTAGCCGACCGGCAACGGTGCGTCGCGCTTGACCTCCTCCATCACCGCATAGGTGCGCGTCTCGCGCACGCCCGGCATCGACAGCAAGGTCTCGCCGAGGAAGCGCCGATACGCGGTCATATCGGCCAACCGCGCCTTCACTAGATAGTCGAAGCCGCCGGCAACCATGTGACACTCCAGCACTTCAGGCGCGAGTTTTACCGCGCGTGCAAAACGCTCGAAATTGTCCGGCGTGGTCTTGTCGAGCAGCACCTCGACGAACACCAGAAGCCCCAGGCCGAGCCGGTGCGGATTGAGCCTGGCACCATAGCCCTCGATAAAGCCCTCGCGCTGCAATCGCTTCAGCCGCTCGCCAATCGACGTCGGCGACAGCCCGATGCGCTCGGCGAGCTCGACATTGGCGATTCGCCCATCCTCTTGCAGAATCGCGAGGATCTTCCTGTCGATTCGATCAAGTTCCATATTTTATCCGGCTACAGCGATATTCACCTTCATTTTCTAAGGTGAAATGGCTAACTTGTCTATCGAACTACGGTAATGCGGGCCTTATCCTGGATTTGAGCCACAGGACACGCCATGCCGAACATCCCGCCTCCCTTCGTCGCCCCCTACGCACCCGATGATGCCGAGATCGCCGCGCGCCTCTTGCCGGCGTCACATCTCAGTCCGCCGCAGGAGGCGCGGATCGACCGCACCGCGACGCGGCTGATCGAGGCGATCCGCAAGCGTGACGACCGCTTCGGCGGGGTCGAGGACATGTTGCGGGAGTTCGCCCTCTCCACCAAGGAGGGGCTGGCACTGATGGTGCTGGCGGAAGCACTGCTGCGCGTGCCGGACGCGCGCACCGCCGACCAGTTCATCGAGGACAAGCTCGGCGAAGGCGATTTCATCCACCACGAGACCAAGTCCACGGCCTTCCTGGTCAACGCCTCGGCCTGGGCGCTCGGCCTGTCGGCGCGGGTGATCCAGCCCGGCGAGACGCCCGACGGCACCATCGGCCGGCTGGTGAAGCGTCTTGGCGCGCCGGCGGTGCGCACCGCCACGCGCCAGGCGATGCGGCTGATGGGTAATCATTTCGTGCTCGGTGAGACGATCGAGCAGGCGCTGGAGCGGGGCCGGCCGCGCTCGGGCCAGAAGCCGCGCTATTCCTTCGATATGCTCGGCGAAGGTGCGCGCACGGCCGCGGACGCGAAGCGCTATTTTGACGCCTATGCCAGTGCGATCGAAACCATCGGCAAGGCCGCCGGCAACCATCCCCTGCCCGACCGACCCGGCATCTCCGTCAAGCTCTCGGCGTTGCATCCGCGCTTCGAGGCGATCAGCCACGCGCGCGTGATGCGCGAACTGGTGCCGCAACTGCTGGATCTGGCGCAACACGCCAAGGCCCATGATCTCAACTTTACCGTCGATGCCGAAGAGGCCGACCGGCTGGAGCTGTCGCTCGACGTGATCGCTGCGACCCTCGCCGATCCCTCACTCGCCGGCTGGGACGGATTTGGGCTGGCGATCCAGGCCTATCAGAAGCGCGCGGGCGCGGTGATCGACTACGTCCACGAGCTGGCCCGCGCACATGACCGCAAGCTGATGGTGCGGCTGGTCAAGGGCGCCTATTGGGACACCGAGATCAAGCGCGCGCAGGAGCGCGGGCTCGACGGCTATCCCGTATTCACGCGCAAGACGATGACGGACCTGAATTACGTCGCCTGCGCGCAAAAACTCCTCGCCTTGCGGCCCCGCATCTTCCCGCAATTCGCCACCCACAACGCGCTGACCGTCGCGACGGTGCTGGAGCTTGCCGGTGATGGCGGCGGCTTCGAGTTCCAGCGCCTGCACGGCATGGGCGAGGCGCTCTACGAGCAGCTCGCCAAGGACCATCCCGACATCGCCTACCGCACCTACGCGCCGGTCGGCAGCCATCGCGACCTGCTCGCTTATCTGGTGCGTCGGCTGCTCGAGAACGGCGCCAATTCCTCCTTCGTGGCGCAGGCGGCCGATTATCGCGTGCCGGTCCCGGCGCTGCTGAAGCGGCCCGCCGACGCGATCGAACGTCCGCAACAGGCGGCCCATCCCAAGATTCCGCTTCCGGGCAACCTGTTCGCGCCGGAGCGGCGTAACTCCAGCGGTATCGAATTCGGCGAGCGTGCCGCGCTCGATCGGTTGCTGGCCGACGTCAAGGCCGAGACGACCGATCTCAAGCCGGTCACCGACGCAACGCCCGAGCGGGCCAATGCGGCTGTCACCGCGGCACGCGCTGGCTTCGCGGCCTGGAACCGGACGCCCGCGGCGGCGCGCGCAGCGGCGCTGGAGCAGGCTGCACATCTGCTGGAGAGCCGCAGCGCGCATTTCATTGCACTGTTGCAGCGCGAGGGCGGCAAGACGCTTGACGACGCGCTGTCGGAGCTGCGCGAAGCCGCCGACTTCTGCCGTTACTACGCCGCGCAGGGCCGCAAGCAATTCGGCAGCGAGGCGGCGATGCCGGGCCCGACCGGCGAGAGCAATGCGCTCACCATGCGCGGACGCGGCGTCTTCGTGGCGATCTCACCCTGGAACTTTCCGCTCGCGATCTTCCTCGGACAAGTCACGGCAGCGCTGATGGCCGGCAACAGCGTGGTCGCAAAGCCGGCGGAGCAAACGCCCCGCATCGCGCGCGAGGCCGTAGCCCTGCTGCACGAGGCCGGCATCCCGGGAAGTGCACTGCATCTCGTCACCGGCGACGGCCGTATCGGCGCGGTGCTGACCGCGCACCCTGACATTGCTGGCGTCGTCTTCACCGGCTCGACCGAGGTTGCGCGCCTGATCAACCGGACGCTCGCCGCCAAGGACGGACCGATCGTGCCGCTGATCGCGGAGACCGGCGGCATCAACGCCATGATTGCGGACGCGACCGCACTGCCCGAGCAGGTCGCCGATGACGTCGTGACCTCGGCATTCCGTTCCGCCGGCCAGCGCTGCTCGGCGCTACGGCTGCTGTTCGTGCAGGAGGACGTCGCCGACCGCATGATCGAGATGATCGCGGGCGCAGCGCGCGAACTGAAGATCGGCGACGCCAGCGATGTCGCGACCCATGTCGGCCCGGTGATCGATCAGGAGGCCAAACAGCGGCTGGACGCGCATATCGCGCGGATGAAGACGGCGGCGCGGCTGCACTTTGCAGGTTCCGCGCCGGAGGGCTGCTTCGTCGCGCCGCACATCTTCGAGATCAAGGAAGCCGGCCAGCTCACCGAGGAGGTGTTTGGGCCGATCCTCCATGTCGTGCGGTATCGTGCCGAGAGCCTCGAACGCGTCCTGCAAGCGATCGAGCACACCGGCTATGGGCTGACGCTCGGCGTCCATTCCCGCATCGATGACACGGTCGAGGCGATCATCGACCGGGTCCAGGTCGGCAATATCTACGTCAACCGCAACATGATTGGCGCCGTGGTCGGCGTGCAGCCGTTCGGCGGCAACGGGCTGTCCGGAACCGGCCCCAAGGCCGGCGGCCCACACTACCTCACGCGCTTTGCCACCGAGCAGACCGTGACGATCAACACGGCCGCGGCCGGCGGCAACGCCGCGCTGCTGGCGGGTGAGGAGTAGCTTACATCTTACCGGGAGATGTAGCCCGCGGCCTCCGGCTTGAACCGATAGATCAGATAAGGCGTCTTGTTCTCTGCTTTTCCGTTGTGAAACATTGCGGCTGCAGAGACTTGGGACGCAGAAACGTACATGTACCCGTCCGGAGACGCCGTAATGCCGTCCGGCCACACCATGTCAGGATCATTGAGATAAGTACGATATTTCCGGTCCGACCCGATGATGCCGATCGACTTGGTTTCAACGGCGGTCAGATAGATATTGCCCGCGTAGTCGATTGATAGACCGCCGTTGTTAGGCTTGTCGGAGTAGCGTTCTACCCTCTTGCTCAATTCTTCGGAGCCGAGCTTCTCGTTACTGAGGTCGGCCGCTTTGATCCGATAGAGAGATCGGCCGCTGAGCGGAGCGAAGTAGACCCACTCGGAGTTGACGTCCATCGTAATGCCGTCGCAACCAACCTTGATGATGGATGGCTTGCCGTCCTTGCCCGGCACGGTCAGATCGTTGCCGTCCACCGTGATTGGGATATTTTCCGGAACGGTTGATCGATCGCCATCCAGCACTCGCCGCGCGGCGCCGGTGTCCATGTCGATCACAATGATCGCCGCGTGAGAACCATCGCCTCCCGGCCCGATGTTTTCGTCGGCAATGTAGAACTTTCGATTCTTTTGATCGATCACGATGTCCTGCGGTTGAGACCCCGCCACCGTGATCGGCTCCGGCATATAGTATATTCGCTCGAGCTTGTTCGCCCGCGTATTCCAACCGACGAGCTTCGGCGTGATCCGGGTTCGAAAACCCATATCGATAATCCATACGACTCCACTTTCGTCGGATCGCAACCCCAGCACGTTGTCGAGATACTGATCCGTTCCCTTCCTTGGAACGTTCCATTCGGCATTCGGAAAGGGCTCGAAAGTTGTCGACGATGTGAGCCTGGCTACTCTCAGTTCGGGATCATAGAATGGATGGTGACTGAAGATCAGCTGATTGTCCGGTGTGAACGCAATATTGCCGACAGACTGAGGCAGTCTGGCGAATATCTCGGCCTTGCCTCCCCGATCCTGGGCCTGCGCCGCTCCACCCAGAAATGCAGCGGCTATCGAAACTAGAATCAGATTTCGCCTCGCGGTCCTCATGTGTCTCACTCCCCTGGTTGTCATTTTTGTTTATGAAGGCTTGGATGTGTCGAGGACCGCAGCTTCAGCTCGCATGCGGCAGTCGCCGACTTGTCCGGCCCACAATTAGCCGGTAGCCTCAGATCTTGCGATACGCACAAGAATTGCCACTAGTATCGAAAAGGATACCGTCATGGCCAAACCTCGGCACTCGCGCTTCGATTGCGCCCCGGGCTGCACGGTGGAAGCCGCCATCAGCCTCATCGATGGGAAATGGAAATGCGTCATCCTCTTCCACCTTCTGGAAGGGACGGTTCGCTTCAACGAAATCAAGCGGCGAATTCCTGCCGTCACGCATCGGACGCTTACAAATCAACTCCGCGAACTCGAAATCGACGGGTTGATTGTACGAAAGGTCTATCCGCAGGTGCCTCCGAAGGTCGAATACAGTCTTTCAGAATTGGGGAGAAGCATGACGCCTGTCCTGACGGCGTTGAAAGCCTGGGGAGACTCCAACATCGGTCGATTCGGCAACCGCGAGTCCGTCGCGGCCTGACAAGCGACGCCATCTCACCCGATCTCGTTTTGTCGGCTACAGACAGGTATCGTCCTTGCTGCCGCGCCCGGAACTGCCGCAGGGGGTGCGCTTCGAAAGCTGCTGGATCTTCAGCTTGGATTGAGCCTGGGCCGCGACGTCGAACACGTTCGCCGGCGTCATCTGGGTGGCGCTGCGATAATCGTCCGTTGCCTTGTCCAGATCGCTCTTGGCCTCGTAGGCGCCCGCACGCGCAAAATAGCGCTCGATCGTCGGCTTCTGCGCGATCGCCTTGCCGAGATCGTCCAGCGCCTTGTCGTATTGCTTCAACGACGTGAAGGCGATCCCGCGCAGGCTGAGCGCATCCGGATCGTTCGGCCGCGTCCCCAGCACCAGATTGAGATCGGTCATGGCGCCGGCGGCATCCTTCTTGCCGAGATAGGCGCGCGCGCGGAGCGTGCGCACGAACGCGTCGAAGGCGGTCTGCTTGCCGACGATCTGGTCGAGCGCCACGATCGCGCGGTCATATTGTCCGGAGATCAGCATCGCCAGTCCCTGGCCGAGCTCGGCGACCTGGTTGTTGGGATTGCGATCGAGCGCGTTCTTGACGTCGACGAGGCCCTCGGCGTTGTTCCCCTTCAGCAGCAAGACGAGCCCGCGGGCGGCACGCGCGGTGTCGTTGACGGGATTGAGCACCAGCGAATGGTCGAAATCGACCACGGCCTTGTCCATCTGGTTGAGGCCCATATAGGTCTGGCCGCGCTCGGAGAAGGCCATGTAGTCCTTGTCGTTGAGCGAGATCGAACGGTCGAAATCGGCGAGTGCGTCCTGGAATTTTCCAGTCAAGCGGTTCGCCATGCCGCGGCAGATATAGGCAGCGGCATCGTTCGGATTGACACTGAGCGCCTGATTGGCATCAGCCGTAGCCTGATCGAATTGCTTCATTCCGATCGAGGCCACCGCGTGGGACACCAGCAAGGGTCCGTCGTTCGGCTTCATCCTCAGCAGGGCATCGATGTCGGTCCGCGCCTCCGCGAAGCGGGACAATGACAGGTTCGCCACAACTCGGTATCTGAGCGCGGCCAGGTTGCGGGGATCGGCCGCGAGCACCGTGTTGAGGCGCGGGAGAGCTTCGGCGTATTTCTTCTGCGCCATCAACTGCGCCGCCTCGCTCAGGCCCGGCGTCAACGCCGGGATCGTGCCTTGCGGGATTGTTGCCAGCGGGGCCGTTGATTGCGGTGCCGCAGGCGGCGGGGCGACGGCTACAGCCTTGGGTGCCGCGGGCGTTGGCGGCCCACCACTGACCTTCGCAAGCTCGGCCTGCATGGCGATAGCGGACTGCTTTTGCTGCTGCGCGGCGGGGTCGTTCGGGGCGACCGACAGCACCTTGTCGAAGTCTGCGATCGCGCGCGCATAATCGCCCTTGGAGCTGAACAGCTGCCCCCGCGCGAAATAGGAGGCACGATCGGGCTGCGGCGTCTGCGCGATCGCGCGCGAGAAATCCTCGATCGCGTGATCGATGTCGCCCTTGCGGCGATAGACCTGGCCGCGCCAGAAGAAGGCGTTGGGCAAGCTTGCATTCATCGAGATCGCGGTGTTGAGGTCGCTCATGGCCTGATCGAGCTGCGAGCTCTCGACATAGACCCGCGCACGCCCGACATAGGCGAGGGCAAAGTCCTGCCTCAGCGTGATGGCCTGGCTGAAATCGGCGGCGGCGTCGGTCCACTGCTTCTGGTCGATTTTCACTCCGCCGCGCGATGCGAACGCATTCGGGCTTTTGGGATCGAGTTCGATGGCCTGGTTGATGTCGGCCAGCGCTCCGTCAAGACTGCCTTTGCGCTGCCGGGCGAAGCCGCGCGACAGCAACGCGGGCACGGATTTCGGGTTGAGCTGGACCGCCGCATCCGCGTCGGCCAGCCCCGCATCGAGGTTCGCGCGGCCCATGAACAGGCGCGACCTGTTCACATAGGCGCGTAACCGCTCCTCGGCGGCGCGCGATTGATCGTTGATGATGGCGGTACAGCCAGCCTCGACCTTCTCAGACGGCGGGCCGTTGCAATCTTCGAGGTCACCCGCTCGGGCCGAACCGTGCATGCCGCACCAAATCATGAACGCGGCGGGAACCACCAGGCGGACGAACGGGATCGACATGACCGGCTGATCCTTCGAGACGAACATCAGCCTGCGTGAAGCAGCGCAGGTCGACAAAGCTGTACAACCGGGGCGAGCTGATTGCCACAGCCCTCTCGCATTTCAGCCCGGCGAATGCGCGCCCCGGAGGGGCGTTGCATCCCACCGAAACATCGGTCAAATGGTTGTGCTGTCAGGGTTTGTGAATTCCAGCCAGCGGGAAACGACAAGAGCAAGGGAGCAACGCCGCGATGGAAAAAGGCATTTTTACAGGCCTGAAGGTTCTGGATTGCGCGAGCTTCATCGCAGCGCCCGCGGCTGCGACCGTGCTGTCGGATTTCGGCGCCGACGTCATCAAGATCGAGCCGCCCGGCGCCGGCGACCCCTACCGCAATCTGCCGAACCTGCCGGGCTATCCGACCAGCGAGCACAATTTCGCCTGGCTCTTGGAGGCCCGCAACAAGAAGAGCCTCGCGCTCGACCTCTCCAAGCCCGAGGCGCAGGCCGTGCTCTACAAGCTCGTCGAAGAGACCGACGTCTTCATCACCAACATGCCGCCGCCCGTCCGCGCCAAGCTCGGCATCACCTATGACCATCTCGCCCATCTCAACGACCGGCTGATCTACGCCTCCTTTACCGGCTACGGCGAGAAGGGCGAGGAAGCCAACAAGCCAGGCTTTGACAGCAACGCCTATTGGGCGCGCTCCGGCCTGATGGACCTTGTCCGCGCCGACACCAACACCACGCCGGCTCGCTCGGTCGCCGGCATGGGTGACCATCCCTGCGCCATGGCGTTGTACAGCGCGATCGTCACCGCGCTCTATCAGCGCGAAAAGACCGGCAAGGGTTCGCATGTCGCCTCCAACCTGATGGCGAATGGCGTGTGGGCCGCGAGCGTGCTGGCGCAGGCAAAGCTCTGCGGCGCCAAGTTCGGCGAAAGGCGGCCGCGTGAGCGCGCGCCGAATGCGGTAGGCAACCACTATCAGTGCAAGGACGGCCGCTGGCTGATCCTGTCGTTGCTCAGCGAGGATAAGCAGTGGCCGACGCTCGCCCGCTGCCTCGGCCGCGACGACCTGATCGCCGATCCGCGCTTCGCCACCAAGCCCGACCGCCACGCCCGCTCGGTCGAGCTGATCAAGATCTTTGACGAGACGTTCGCCACCAAGGATCTCGCCGAATGGCGCAAGATCCTCGACGGCAATGGGCTGGTGTTCGGCATCGTCGGCATTCTGGACGATATCCCGAACGACAAGCAGATGCTCGACAACGAGGTGCTGGTGCCGTTCGAGAACGACACCATGCTCACTATCTCCAGTCCGATCTGGATCGACGGCACCAAAAAGGTGCAGCCGCGCAAGCCGCCCGGCGTCGGCGAGCACAGTGACGAGATTTTGCGTGGCGCGGGATACGATGAGGCCGCGATCAAGCAGCTGCGAGGGTCGGGGGCTGTGGGGTAGGCGCTGCGCGCGCCACATACTCCAGTGTCGTCCCGGCGAAGGCCGGGACCCATAACCCCAGGGAGATATTTGGCGAAGACTCGTCGTTCGGTACTCCTACCGATCACAATCGATAAATCACGCGGTATGGGTCCCGGCCTTCGCCGGGACGACAGTAAGAGCACGGATGCATTGCTGGATTGCTTCGCTGCGCTCACAATGACGACGTGGCACGATCTCGCTATAACCTCACGACAACATCCCGCGTCGTGAGGTCCCATGCCCAGCTACCGCCTGCACTACTTCCCTGAATCCGGCAACAGCTACAAGCTGGCGCTGATGCTGACGCTTTGCGGCGAGACGTTCGAGCCGGTCTGGACCGATTTCGGCGGCGGCGTCACGCGCACGGCGGAATGGCGCAAGGCCGTGAACGAGATGGGCGAGATTCCCGTGCTCGAGGTCGACGGCGTGAAAATGACGCAGACCGCGCCTCTCCTGCTCAAGCTTGCAGATCAATACGGGCGTTTCGGCGCCGACACGGAAGAGGAAAAGTTCGAGCTGCTGCGCTGGCTGTTCTGGGACAACCACAAGCTCACCGGCTATATGGCGACCTACCGCTTCATGCGGGCCTTCACTGAGAAAAACGATCCGCAGGTGCTAAAACACTTTCGGCGGCGGCTTGAGGATTTCCTCGGCATTCTCGACGGACATCTCCAGCACAACGCCTTCGCGATCGGCACCAAGCCGACGGTCGCCGATATTTCGATGATGGCCTATCTGCACTATCCGAGCGACGAGCACGGGTTTGATTTCGCAGCGAGCCATCCCGCCATCGACGCCTGGCTCGGCCGCATGGCCGCCCTGCCCGGCTGGAAATCTGCGTATGATCTCCTGCCCGGCAAGCGGATGACAAATTACGCGACGTGAGACATCCCGCTAGCGCAGCGCCAGCCAGCCGAGCGTGAACAGGATGCCGCCGACGATGACCACCACCGCGATCGCCCAGGTGCTGACGCGGATGCTGCCGGTGACCTGTTTGGCTTCTTCATTGCGCGCGATCTCGCGATTGCGCTCCTTGTTGGCGTCGCTGGTGTCCGTCATGGGTCATCCAAATCGTTATGCAGATTTTGTCTTGCGCATGATCTTATCGGAAAACCGCTACACACTTTTCCGGATCATGCGCTAACGCGTCTTGATGAAACACATGCCGATGCGGCTCGATGCCGAAGCAGCCTGACAGGTGAGACCTTTAGCACAGGTCCATGACGTAAAACTCCTGTCGGGCGTTCCCGATCCCTGATTTGGCAAATAACAATGCGCGCCCCAGCCGTCCTGGTACTCGGTCCCGGCCAGCTCTTGGGCACCGCGGGCCTGCGGCCGGCTGGCAAATCCGCGTGAGAAATCAGGACGTTTACCCGCGGCGAACGCGGTCAGGATGTCGCGGCGGCGGAGCTGATCGCCGACGAAATGCGGCGAGGCCGGCACGATGGTGGAATTGGAGGCCTTTTCCGCCAGCCAATCTACCCCCGGGAAATGGAAGCCGCCGATGCCGCGGGTCTGGTGGCAGCCCGAGCAGGTGACGTCGTTGAGGCGGCGCTGGAAGCCGGCGACCGAGCGGATATTTTCCATGGTGATGCCGCGCGCGGCCGCCTGCTTCAGCGCACCGACGACATCGTTGTCGGTGAAGACGGGATCACCTTTGCCTTCCCCTTGCATCATCCCGAACTCCGGCTGCATGTCCGATGCATCGAAGCCTGCTGGCGTCGGCGCGATCGCGGCCTTGGCGAGATACTGCTCCGGGATCAGCACCGTCCCGCGATCAAACTCGCGAAAATTCGCAGGCGTAAGCAGCCAAGCCTTGAAGTCGCGCCGGAGCGCGTCATCGGCAAGGATGCGGTCGCGGTCGATCTGGTTCTCCAGGGTCGATTCCACGAACGTCTTCGTCGCCGCGTCGTATTTGAAGACCTTGAGCAGATAGTCGGAGCGGAAATCGTGCAGCGCGGACTTTGCCGAGATCGATATCTGGATGTTGGTCTCGATGCGGTCGATCATCGCGTCGTAAGGAGCTGAACGGCTGCCGATCAGCCCCTGCCAATCGCCATTGCCGAGCCAGCGCCGCGCGACCTCGGCGCAGGTGACCGGTTTGCCGCTCGAGTCGGTCTGGCGGGCGTCGCGCGCCTTCATCACCAGATTGAAGGTCATCGGCAGGCGCGTTGCCGACTTGCTGCCGTCTGGATTGGTCTCGAAGCGAGCCAGACGATAGATCAACCGGATCTCGCCGCAGGACTCTTCCGACACATAGGCGCGGTCCATGCGGTTGACGATGCCGGCCAGCACGAAGCGCGTATCGGCGGATTTCAGCACGGCCCGGTCGAACAGCTGGACGTCAAAACCTTCGCCGACGCCGATGGTCTCGCTTGGCGAGGCCGCCTTGCGTTGCGCGATATAGCGGTCGAATTCCGCATCGATCGCCGGCGGAATGTCCTTGAGCTCCGGTAGTGACGAGAACAGCAAATCGCTCGTCAGCGCGACATCTGCTTTGCGCTCAGGCTGCAACAGGCGCGAGATCGTAAGCGCATCGCTTTGATCGAACTTGCGCAGGAGATCGGGATCGGTGATCGCGGTGCCGCGCGTGAGCGACGCGTTCTCCGCAGCCATTGACGACATGTCGCCGCCGAACAACACGACGACAGCAACGAGAATTCGCAACGCACGGCTCATGCCTTCAATAACACCGCGCCGGTCCGCCTATTCAAGCAAAAAGGCGCTTCACATGGTGGTGAAGCGCCTCTTGGAAAGTCTTATATTGACCGCTTAGCGCGCGACGATCAGGCCCTTGCTGGTGACAACCACCCAGCGGCCGTCCTGGCGGCGGATCGCATCGACGCGACCGACCCCGGGGATGGGATCGCCGGCATAGACCTCGTAGAGCCCGCCCCTGCCCTCGATCAACGCGCCGCCATTGGAGACGTCGCGCAAGACCCAGCCATCGACCGTCGGCAGACGGCCGACTTCGGTCTTCGGCGCGGCGGGCGCGGGAGCCGGCGCGGCGGCAGCGGTCGCAACCTGGGTCGGCGCGATCGAGCCGGTGGTCTCCTTCGCGGGCGCCGCGGCGGCGGCCTGTGCGGGGGCAGCAGGCGGCGTGGCGCGGAGCTTGTCGACGGTCTCGGACAGCTTTGCGAGCTTGGCCATCGGCTCGGCCTGCGCCTTCTCGAGCTTGTCGAGGCGGTCGTTGGTCCGGTTGATCTGGCTGAGGCCCGTCTTCGAGCTGTGCTCGACATTCGCCTTGAGCGCGACGATGTCGGCATCGATCCGGGAGACGGAGGCATCCAGCGCGCCGGTATCGGCCACCTGCACCGGCGCCGGGCCGGCGAAACGCATCATGCCGGCGGTCGCGAGCGCACCGCTGATGGCGCCGACGCAGGCCGCGATCGCTACCACCGCGGCCATCGCCGACAGGCGGCGCTTGCTGCCGGTCTCGCGTACTTCATCGGCTGTCACATGCGGGGCGAACTCTTCACGGTCCCAGGCCCGCTCCGAGGGCGCCATTACGATGAGCTTGCCAGGCTTCGTCTCGGATTTGGGCTCCGGCTTGGTTTCAGCTTTGGCTTCAAACTTCGGGATCTCGACCCGTGGCGGCTCGACCTTTGGAGCGTCCGCTTTGGGCGGCGCCTCGTGGTCGGGGGCGATCGAGGGGGCATCGATCGCGGCGGCAGCCTCGACGGCCTGCGGCGCGGGTGCGGCGGCGTCAACGGCGCCAGTCTCCTGGGCGGCCAGTTCGGGCATTGGTTCGCTCACGGCTCAAATACTCCAGTCTAGGTTGACTTTTTGGTAACTTTCATTGCTTGCGAATTCCTTACCTTGGGACCCGCTTACCGAAATTTTAGGAACTCGTCCGAGGCCGAATTGGGTCGGGAAAGTGGAACCGGCGTGGCGACGTGCAACAAATTGTCAGCCCATGCTGCCCTGCGGCAGGCGGCTCGCCTTAGCCGAAGGGCTGTTTGCCCGTCACTGTTCCCCGGCTAACATGGCTTGTCCCGTCAGCCAGAAGGCGTTTGGGGGTGCCATGACGATCGAGAAGTGCATCAACGAGTTTGCTGTCGATGACGTCATCTTCGAGGAGGGTTCGACGGGCCGCGAGCTCTTCGTCGTGCTCGGCGGCGAGGTCGAGATCGCCAAGGTCAGCGGCGCGAGCAAGACCACCATCATCAAACTCGGCAAGGGCGAGTTCTTCGGCGAGATGGCCGTGATCGACGGCTCCGCGCGCTCGGCAACCGCGATTGCTTCTGCGCCGAACACAAAGGTGATGCGGATCAATCACGCCCGCTTCGTCTATCTCGTCAGCCAGCAGCCGGCGTTTGCGCTGATGGTGATGGACGCGCTCTCCAAGCGGCTGCGTGCTTCCAATGCGGTGACTTACCGGGAAGCGCAATCATGAGCGATCGCAAGCCCAATTCATTCCCGATCCTGATGAAGAACGAGACCTGCTCGCTGATCCAGGCAGCGGACGACGTCTACCAGATCCGCTTCTCCAACCGCGCCGCCAACGCCTATCTCGTCCGCGGCTCGGCGCGCACCATCCTGATCGATGTCGGGCTGTCCTCGAACTACCCGGCGATGGTCGAGTGCCTGAGCTTCGTCGGCTGCCCGCCGGAAAAGATCGACATGGTCGTGCTGAGCCACGAGCATCTTGATCACATCGGCGCCGCCTGGCACTTCAACGAGCGTCGCACCTTGGTCGTCGCCCATCGGCTTGCCGCCAACAAGATCATGCTGCGCGACGATTTCTCGATGCTGCGCAAGATGTTCAACGAGCCGAACGTGCCTGTTAACATCGACATCTGGCTCGAGGAAGGCAATGTGATCGACCTCGGCAATTTCCGCCTCAACGTGATGTACACGCCGGGCCACACCTCGGCCTGCATCACGCTGTTCGACCAGGACAAGGGCCTGCTGTTCGCCGCCGACACGCTGATGCCCGGCGGCGTGATGGGCGGCGTGTTCGGCTCCGGCAGCATCTCCGACTACATCCAGTCGCTGGAGCGCATCAAGGGGCTGGATACGAAGCTCCTGCTGTCAGGGCACGGGCGGCTGTCGGATACGCCGCAGGACGACGTGCGCATCGCGATTGCGAGGTCGCATGGGCTGCTGGCGGACACCGCGCAACTGTTCGACGCACTCGACGCCCGCTCGAATTTCGAGCCGATCATGCAGTCGGTGCGGGATTTGAACAAGCTGGATGATTGAGGGGGCTTGTGCCAAGGAGACTCACCGCGAAGCCTTGGCACAATGCGCCCACAATGTCGTCCTGGCGAAAGCCAGGACCCATACCGCGAGGTCTATCGATGATCCGCGGTATGAGTACCAGACAATGGGTCTTCGCCAAACTTTTCCCTGGGGTAATGGGTCCTGGCTTTCGCCAGGACGACGTGGAGGCTCACATCACCACCGGCGCATCCGGCAGCTCATTCGGATGCGGCCCACTCGGCGGATAGTGCTTTGCCAGCTCCCGCGACACCGCCGCGATGCCGCCGATCACGCCGCGCTCGAACTGGCCCGACCTGAACTCGGTCTCCATCGCGCGGCAGATCGTCTCCCAGCCAGCCGCGCCGACCTTCGCATCGATGCCGCGATCGGCGATGATCTCGACGTCGCGGTCGGCCAACAACAAGTAGATCAGCACGCCGTTGTTGTGCGCGGTGTCCCATATCCGCAAATGCGCGAACACATCGAGCGCGCGCTCGCGTGCGGACTGGTTGCGGAACAGCGGGCCGCCGTCGAGCGCGCCTTCGACGACGAAACGGACCTGGCCGGAATGCGTTGTTTCGTTCTGCTTGATCGCCTGCTCGATGCGATCGAGCACGTTTTGCGGGAAGATCTGCTTCGCCCGCCAATGATGCTGCGCGAGATGTTTGGCAATGCGCTTGATGCTCATGACCTACCAGCTCCCCGAGGCGCCACCGCCACCAAAGCTGCCGCCACCGCCGCTGAATCCACCGCTGGACGACGATCCGCCGCTCCAGCCGCCGGATGAGGAGCCACTCGACCAGGAGCCGCCACGCGATGGGCCCGTCGATGTTGGGAACAGATCGGCGATAAACGCCAGAACAAAGCCGATAATTCCGGCGAGCAAGGCAAGCCCGGCCGATCCGAGGATGAGCAGCGCCAGGATGCCGACCACGCTGCCGGTCGCGACCGAGCCCAGCAATCGCCCCAACAGCGAGCGCAGGAAGCCGCCGACGACAAGCGAGGCAAACAGCGCGACCGGGACAAGCGGCCCGATGTCGTCCAGATTGCCAAAATTCACGCTGCGTGAGGGAACCGGCAGCGGCTCGCCATCGACAACGCGCATCATCCGGTCGATGCCGGCGGAGATGCCGCCGGCGAGATCTCCCTCCCTGAACTTCGGCGTCATGACCTCGTCGATGATCCGCCGCGAAGTCACGTCGGTGAGCGCGCCTTCGAGGCCGTAGCCGACCTCGATGCGCATATGATGGTCGTTCTTGGCGACGACGAGGATCGCACCGTCATCGACCTTCTTGCGGCCGATCTTCCAGGCCTCAGCAACGCGGATCGAGAACTGATCGATCGTCTCCGGGTCCGTCGTCGGCACAATCAGCACGACGATCTGGCTGCCTTTTCGGGTTTCGAAGTCGCTGAGCTTCTGCGACAGCGCGGCGATGTCGCCGCTCGACAGCGTGCCGGTCCGGTCGACCACGCGCCCTGTGAGCTGCGGCACCGCGACGTCCGCTGCGACGGGAAGGGCGAAGGTGAGCAGGAGTGCGAACACGATGGCTGCGCGCCACACACTCAGTGTCATCGCCCGGCTTGACCGGGCGATCCAGTATTCCAGAGAGGCCAGCGAGGTACGGAGAGGTCGCGGCGTACTGGATTCCCCGCCTTCGCGGGGAATGACAGCGATGGGTCGGCCCAAACGCATTCGCAAAATGGCGCGCACTTACTTCGACGGCGCGGGCGCAGGATTGAAATCGACCTTCGGCGCGGTCGAGATTTCCTTCTCGTTCTCGACCGAGAAGTTCGGTTTCTCCTTGTAACCGAACACCATCGCAGTGAGGTTGCTCGGGAACGAGCGGATGGTGACGTTATAGTCCTGCACCGCCTTGATGTAGCGGTTGCGCGCCACCGTGATGCGGTTCTCGGTGCCTTCGAGCTGGGACATCAGGTCCTTGAACAGCGCGTCCGACTTGAGCTGCGGGTAATTCTCGGTGACCACAAGGAGCCGCGACAACGCGCTGGAGAGCTCGCCCTGGGCGGCCTGGAATTTCTGGAGCGCGGCCGGATCATTCAGCACCTCCGGCGTCGCTTGCACGCTGCCGACCTTGGCGCGGGCGTTGGTGACGCCGAGCAGCACGTCCTTCTCCTGCTGCGCGAAACCCTTCACCGAGTTGACCAGGTTCGGCACGAGATCGGCGCGGCGCTGATACTGGTTCACGACCTCGGACCAGTTGGCCTTGATCTGCTCGTCCTGGCTCTGGATCGCGTTGTAGCCGCAATTGGTGAGGCTGAGCGAGGCCAGCGCCGCCAGCACGGTCAGGATCTTGCGCATTAAATTTCTCCTGGTGAAATCTGGCGCAAACTACCAGATTGAGCGCGAGTGATGCCAGACATCTTGTGCCGGAAGCGCGAAAAGCAGCCGATTGACGCAAGCCTCTTGCCTATCACTGGCCGACATAGTCAACTTGGCGAAACAACAAGATCAAGCTGGAAACGCCAGGGGGAACACGATGTCCTCGTTCGAGACCATCCTCGTGGAGAGGCCGGAGCCGGCGATTACCCGGATCGTGATGAACCGGCCCGATGCGCGCAATGCGCAGAACCTGCAAATGACCTACGACCTCAACGCCGCCTTCGATGCGGCGGTGCAGGATGACGCGGTCAAGGTCATCATCCTCGCCGGCAATGGTCCGCACTTCTCCTCTGGTCACGACCTACGCCCGGGCGGCAAAAATGCCGCGGGCGTCGATTTTCCACCGATCGGAAATTGGGGCGGCTTTGCCGAATCCAATGCCCATGGCCGCTTTGCGCGCGAGCAGGAAATCTATCTCCAGATCACGCGGCGCTGGCGCAACCTGGCCAAGCCGACCATCGCGGAGGTGCACGGCAAGTGTATCGCCGGCGGCTTGATGCTGGCCTGGGCCTGCGACCTCATCGTCGCCAGCGATGATGCGCAGTTCTGCGATCCCGTCGTCACGATGGGCGTCTGCGGCGTCGAATGGTTCGTGCATCCCTGGGAACTCGGGCCGCGCAAGGCGAAGGAATTTTTGTTCACTGCCGACGCATGGAGCGCGCAGGAGGCGCATCAGCTGGGCATGGTCAATCAGGTCGTGCCGCGCCCGGAGCTATCATCGCGCGTGCTGGAGCTGGCACGCCGGATCGCAGCAAAACCCTCGTTCGCGCTGAAGCTAACCAAGGAGGCGGTGAATCGCTCGGTCGATCTGATGGGCCAGCCGGCCGCGATCGACCAGGCCTTTGCGCTGCATCAGCTCTGTCACGCCCACAATCTCCAGGAATTCGGCATGGTGGTCGATCCGGCCGGCCTGCATCCCTCCGTGCGCAAGCCGCCAGCAGCCGCGGAGTAGACACGATGGATCTCAACCTCAGTGACGAGCAACGGCTGCTGCGCGAGAGCGCCGAACGTTTCGTGGCCGGAAGCTACGATGCCGATCACCGCCGCAAGATGGCGAATGATCCGCGCGGCTTCAGCCCGGCGGTGTGGACGCAGTTTGCCGAGCTCGGCTGGCTGGCGCTCCCAATCGTGGAGGACTTTGGCGGACTCGGCGGCGGCGCGGTCGAGATTGGCATTTTGATGGAGGCGTTTGGTCGCGGGCTGGTGTCCGAGCCTTATGTCGCAACCGTCGTGCTCGGGGCTGCATTGATCGATAAATGTGGCAATGCCGCGCAGAAGCAGGAGCGGCTGCCGAGGATCGCCGAGGGCACGCTGAAGCTGGCTCTTGCTCATTCCGAGCGCGCAGCGCGGTTCGATCTGACAAAAGTTGCGACCATCGCCAACAAGACGGCACAGGGCTGGCGGCTCTCCGGCAGCAAGATCGCCGTGCTCGACGGCCACGCCGCCGACGAGATTATTGTCTCCGCGCACATCCACGATCATCAGGGACCATCCGGGCGGATCGGCCTGTTCGTTGTGCCGACGCAGACGCCGAGCCTCGCGATCTCTGACTACGAGCGCCTCGGCGGCGGCCGCGCCTGCAACATCGAGTTGTCCGACGTGCAGCTTCCTGAAGAAGCCCTGCTCGGCGACGGCCACGACGCGCTGCCCGCGATCGAATGGGCCGTCGACCGCGCCATGGCCGCGCTCGGCGCGGAGGCCGTCGGCATCATGCAGACGCTTGTCGACACCACGCTCGAATACACCAAGATCCGAAAACAGTTCGGCCGGCCGCTGTCCGCCAACCAGGTGATCCGCCACCGCCTCGCCGACATGGCGATGCAGGTCGACGAGGCGCGTTCGATGGCGCTGCGCGCCGCGCTCAAGGTCGACGCCGAGCCGGTCGAGCGCGCGCGAGCCGCATCGGGCGCGAAAGCAAAGATCGGCAAATGCGCGCGCTTCGTCGGCGAGCAGTCGATCCAGCTGCATGGCGGCATGGGCGTGACCGAGGAGCTCGAGGTCGGCGCCTATTTCAAGCGCCTTGTTGCTTTCGACACGCTGTTCGGCGGCAGCGCGCATCATTATCGCCGCCATGCCGAGCTTGGCCGCACCGCCGTGCAGGCCTGAAGGGAGCGCATCATGGACCTGTCGTTCAATGCCGAGGAGCGCACCTTCCAGGACGAGGTACGCGGCTTCATCGCCAAGAATCTCACCGAGGAGATGAAGCGCGCGACCGCGCTGACGCCGTCGGTGTTCTCCGATCCCGATATCGGCATGGCCTGGCAGCGCGCGCTGAACCGCCAGGGCTGGGGCGCGCCGGGCTGGCCGGTGGACCATGGCGGGCCGGACTGGACCTCGGCGCAGCGCTGGATTTTCGAGACAGAATCCGCGCGGGCCGGCGTGCCAAACGTCAACGTGATGGGTGTGAAGATGGTCGGGCCCGTCATCATCGGCTTCGGCTCGCCTGAGCAGAAGAATTTCTATCTGCCGCGGATTCTCTCCGGCGAGGATTATTGGTGCCAGGGCTATTCGGAGCCGGGCTCCGGCTCCGATCTCTCCTCGCTGAAGACGCGCGCGGTGCGCGACGGCGATGACTACATCATCAACGGCACCAAGATCTGGACCACGCATGCGCATCACGCCAACCGCATGTTTGCGCTGGTGCGCACCAGCGACGGGCCGCGGCAGCAGGACGGCATCAGCTTTGTCCTGATCGACATGACAACGCCGGGCATCACCACCCGACCGATCCTCACCATCGGCGGCGACCACGAGGTCAACCAGGTGTTCTTCGACGACGTGCGCGTGCCCGTCGCCAACCGCGTCGGCGAGGAAGGCAAGGGCTGGACCTACGGCAAATATCTGCTCGAGTTCGAACGCGGCTCTGGCATCGCGTCAGCAAAGCTGCGCGAGGGGTTGAAGGCGATCTCTGACCTTGCTGAGTCCGACCTGACCGGCCGCGCGATCGACAGTCCCGATATCGCCACGCGCATCTCCGAGGTCGAGGTCGATATCGACGCGCTGGAGATGACCGAGCTGCGCGTGCTCTCGGCGCTCCAGACCGGACAAAATCCCGGCGCGGTGTCCTCAATCCTGAAGCTGCGCAACAGCGAAATCCGCCAGGCCGTGACGCGGCTGGGCGCCGACGTGATCGGCCACGACGCCCTCGCCATCGAGCCGATGCGCCCGCTCTACAAGCTCAACCACGAGCCGGCGATACCTGAGGAGATGCTGACGGTGGTGCCGGAATATCTCAATGGCCGGGCCTATACGATCTTCGGCGGCACGTCGGAGATCCAGCGCGATATTATTGCGAAGATGATGTTGGGAATTTAGCCTACGTTGGCGCGGCATTTTCCGCCGTCGTCCCGGACAAGCGAAGCGCAGATCCGGGACCCATAACCACAGGGAGAGGTTATGGCATGAGCTGGTCACCACGAGTCTTCGCCAAACCACTTCCTGTGGTTATGGGTCCCGGGCTCGCGCTTCGCGCGCCCCGGGACGACGAGGGGGAGTTAACCCGCCGCCTTCGCCTCCCGGATCGCCTTCCAGATCTTCTGCGGCGTCAGCGGCGTGTTGAGCTGGGTGATGCCGAGCTCGGCCAGCGCATCCATCACGCCGTTGGTGACGCAGGGCGGGCCGCCGATGGCGCCGGATTCGCCGCAGCCCTTGGCGCCGAGCGGATTGGTGCGGCAGGGCGCGGAATCATCCAGCGTCACCACAATCGGCGGCACGTCATCAGCGCGCGGGATGCAGTAGTCCTGGTAGCTCGCAGTGAGGAGCTGGCCGTCGGAATCGTATGATACGCCCTCGTACAAGGCCTGACCGATGCCCTGCGCCACGCCGCCGTGGATCTGACCCGTCACCAGCATCGGGTTCACGGCAACACCGACGTCGTCGACGGTCGTGTAGCGCACGACCTTGGACACGCCGGTCTCCGGATCGATCTCGACCTCGCAGATATGCGTGCCGTTCGGCCAGCTCGGACCGTCGACCTCGCCTTCGGAATCGACGCTCAGCTTCGCACCGTTCTCTTTCTCGGCGAGATCGAACAGGCTGATGCGACGGTCGGTACCGACCACGGTGAGCATGCCGCCCTGATATTCGATGTCCTCGACCGAGGTCTCGAGCACGTTCGCCGCCTTCTCGCGCGCCTTCTGGATCAAATCATTGGAGGAGACTGCCACAGCCGTACCGCCGACGAACAGCGAGCGCGAGCCGACGCTGCCGAAGCCTGTCGCCAGATCGGTATCGCCCTGGACGACATCGATCTTGTCCATGGAGACGCCGAGCGTGTCAGCGATCATCTGGGTGTAGGTTGTCGCAAGCCCCTGCCCCATCGCCATGGTGCCCGAATGCAGGATGACGCGGCCCTGCGAAGTCGCGTGCAAGCTGACTTTTTCGGTGTGCGCGCGGCCGCCGGTCCATTCGATATAGGAGGTGAGCCCGCGGCCGTAGAGCAGGCCCTTCTTCTTCGCCGCCTTCTTGCGCGCAGCAAAGCCGTCCCAGTCGGCGAGCTTTACGGCGCGATCGAGCATGTGCGCGAAGGCACCGGAGTCATAGACCTGGCCTGCGGCGTTCGTATAAGGCAGCTGCGCCGGCTTGATGTAGTTCACTTTGCGGATCGCGCGCGGATCCATGCCGATCTTCCGTGCGGCGGCGTCGAACAGGCGCTCCACGATGAAGACGGCCTCGGGCCGGCCCGCGCCGCGATAGGCGCCGACCGGCGCGGTGTGGGTCATCACCGACTTGATCTCGAAATGCACCAGCGGCAAATCGTAGACGCCGGTCTGCACGAAGGGACCAAGCACCAGCGGAATGATGTTCGCCGCGCCTGAGGAATACGCGCCGGTACAGCCGATTGACGTGACGCGATAGGCCAGCACCTTGCCCTTCTCGTCGAGCGCAAAGGAGGCGGTCGAGGTGAGATCGCGGCCATGAGTGCCGCCGACGAATTCGTCGGTGCGGTCGCCGCGCCAGCGGATTTTCCTGTTCAGCTTGGTCGCGACATAGGCGACGATGCCGTCTTCGGGATAGAGATTGGTCTTCTGGCCAAAACCGCCGCCGATATCGCCGACCAGCACGCGCACGCTGTCCTTCGGCCGCTTCAGCACGGCCTCCGCCAGCACATCGCGGGTCGAGGCCGGCGTCTGCGACTGCACATGAAGCAGGAGCCGGCCGGACGTCTTGTCGATCTCGGCAATCGTCGACCGCGGCTCCATGGCGGAGGGCACCAGGCGCTGACTGACGAGATCGAGCTCGACGGTGTGCGCGGCCTTGGCGAAGGCTTCGTCGACCTTGGCGGCGTCGCCATAGCTCATCGCGCCGACGATGTTGTCGGGCGCATCCGGCCACACCACCGGCGCGCCGGGCTTCACGGCCGCGACCGGATCGACCACCGCGGGCTGCACGTCATACTCGATCACGATCGCTTCGGCGGCGCTTTGGGCGGCTGCGCGCGACGAAGCCACCACCGCGGCCACCGCCTCGCCGGTATAGCGCACGACCTCATGGGCGAGCAGCCGGCGCGGCGGCACCGTCATCGGCTTGCCGTCGGGGCGCTTGAAGATGCTCAGGGTCGGAATGGTACCGACGTCGTCCTTGATCAGGTCGGCGCCGGTGTAGACCGCGGTGACGCCGGGCATCTCCGTCGCCGCACTGGTATCGATCGAGACGATGTTCGCGTGCGCATGCGGCGAACGCAGCACATGCAACCACAGCGCGCCGTCCTCCGGCTTGTCGTCGATGAACTGCCCCTTCCCGGTGAGCAGCCGCTGGTCTTCCAAACGCTTGACGGGCTGGCCCGCTCCGAAACGCAGATTGCCGGGAAGAATGTTCATTCCGCTGGGTCCTCGAAGTCTCTTGAAATCGGGCTGCCTTTTAGCGGATCGAGGCAGGCGAGACCAGCCGCGGTTTTGGGCGGGATATCCACGATTCCGGCATGCCGTCCCGTAAATCTGCGATTCCGTAGGGTGGGCAAAGGCGCACTTGCGCCGTGCCCACCATCGCTCGACGGACGTGATCAGATGGTGGGCACGCTACGCTTTGCCCACCCTACGGCACCGGTCGTGTCGGGAACGACGGCTCGCTAATCAAGCTCCCGCAATGCCGCTTCCACGACTTTGCGCTGCTCAGCCGTCAGCGGGGCCTGCGGCGGGACGGGATCGCCGACATCGTAGCCCTGGATGGCGAGGCCGGCCTTGATACAGGCTGCGAGGTTGAAGCGGGCGAAGGCCTCGTTGATGCGCCACAGCCGGCGCTGGAGCGCGACCGCCTCGTCCCAGCGGCCGGCCTTGCAGAGCTCGTAGAGCGCAACGCTCTGGCGCGGGATGATGCAGGCCGGGCCCGCCATCCAGCCGCGGCCGCCGATCAGCATCACCGCAGCCGGGATATGGGCAGAGGCCGAGAACACGCGCAAGCTATCGCCGCAGCGATTCATGATCGAGAGCAGCCGGCCGGTATTGGTCGAGGCATCCTTGATGCAGCCGATGCGCGGATGCTCGGCGAGACGCGCGATGATTTCGAGGGTGAGATCGGAGCGCTGGAACTGCGGATTGGTGTAGATGACGACCGGAATGTCCACGGCATCCGCAATGGCGCGGAAATAGGATTCGACCTGGGCGTCGGCGAGCGGGAAGTAAGCCTCCAGGATCGCCAGGATGCCGTCGGCGCCGAGCTTCTGGTACGCCTTGGCCTGCGCCACCGCGTCCGCCGTCGAGGTCGAGGCGACGCCGGCCACGACCGGCACGCGGCCCTTCGCAGCCTCGATCGTGGTCTGCACGATCGACATACGCTGCGCGGCATTGAGATAGGCAAACTCGCCGGTCGAACCGAGCGGCGTCAGCCCGTGCACACCCGCGCCAATCAGATCGTCGCAGAGCTTTGCGAGGACGTTCGTGCGCACCGCGCCATCGGCATCGACGGGCGAGACGAGATAGGGGAAGACGCCATGAAAATCGGACATGTCGAGGAATGATCCGGTATATCGGGGGCAGCTCGGCCCACGCCACCTGTTCGGTGCTAACATGGCTCCAATTGGCCGGCAAGCAAGCCTCGGGATGAACCGACGGGTCACGTTAAGCGCGTCTCTGAGCGCTCGCTCACACCTTGAGCAGCCGCACCCGCGTGCCCCAGGGATCGACCGCCTCCACGCCGTTCGGCAACGCCGTGACCTGCGCGCCGCCCTTACGCAAACGCTCTTCCTGCGCGGCGAGCAGCTCCGGCTTCTCCGTCACCAGCGAAAACCAGGCAAGCCCCGTCGTGGCATCGTCGCGTTGGCCTGCGCTCTGGCTCTGCCAGACATTCATGCCGAGGTGATGGTGATAGCGGCCCGACGACAGGAACGCGGCGCCGTTGCGCTTGCGGGTCAGATCGAGGCCGACTGTGCCGTGATAGAAGCGCTCGGCCTCTGCGAGATCGCCGACACGCAGATGCATGTGGCCGACGCGCAGACCATCCGGCGCCCTGGCATAGTCGGCAACGCGCGTATTGGTCAGCGACAACAGGTCGGGGATGTTGAGCTCGTCGGCGGCCATCTTCACGCTGCCCTCGCTCCACTGCCATTGCGAGGGATCGCGATCAGCATAGACCTCGATGCCGTTGCCTTCGGGATCGTCGAGATAGACGGACTCGCTGACCAGATGATCGGCGAAACCCGACAGCGACACGCGATGCGAGGCGGCATGCACCAGCCAGCGCGCCAGATCCTTGCGCGTCGGCATCAGGAAGGCGGTGTGGTACAGTCCGGCGGCGTTGCGCGGCTCGATCGCGGCGTCGGGACGGGCTTCGAGCGCAAGCAGTGCGATCCCGGCGGTGCCGAGCTTTGCGGCAGTGCCTGAGCGCTCCATCACGGTGAGCCCGATCACGTCGCGGTAGTAGTCGGCAACCGTGTCGAGATTCTTCACCCGGAGCGTCACCATGCCGACCCGCATCGGCGTTCGGCTGGCGTAGGTCGGCCCGCTACCTTGCGGCGTGCCCTCGGCCCGCGCCGCGGCCGCGGCGGCGGCCGCAAGCGAGGTGGCGCCGGCGAGATGAAGCAGGGTGCGGCGGGTGAGATCGATGGTCATCAGTCAGGGCTCGCTGAAAACGTTCAAAGCCGGGCGGCGCAATTTTGCGATTGCTACACGTTCCCGTGAGCGGCTCCCAATCACATGTTCGTCGGCCGTGGTCCTACGGAGTCCGATCCCTTTGGCCTGTCCTGGCCACCCGGCCAGTTTCGCAATCGCCCGCAACATCCCAGATTGAGGACAGCTTACAGGAGCCCGCCATGACCGCCTCCACCCCTCTGTCCTCGCTATCGTCCGCGCTCGCGGATGTCGTGGCGCGCGCCGCGCCGTCCATCGTCTCCGTGCACTCGCATCGCTCCCGCGCGACCGGCTTCGTCTGGAAGCCCGGCCTGATCGTCACCGCTGATGAGGCGCTGGCCGAGGAGGGTAAGGTCGAGATCGGCCTCTCCGACGGCAGCACGGTCGCCGCCACGATCGCGGGCCGCGACCATACGACCGATATCGCGCTATTGCGCGCTGACACCGGCATCGCCCCTGTCAAGATGGCCGCCATCGTCCCAGCCCTCGGCACGTTGGCGGTCGTCGTCGCGACCAACCGCGACGCACCGAGTGCGGCGCTGGGGATGGTGTCGCTGTCCGGCAAGAGCTGGCGCTCCTTGCGCGGCGGCGACATCGATGCGCGGATTGAGCTCGACGTTCGCCTGCGTCCCAGCCAGGAGGGAGGCCTTGCGCTCGATGCCTCGGGCGAGGCCTTCGGTATGGCCGTGCTTGGGCCTCGGCGCGTGCTGGTGATTCCGACGGCCACGATCGAGCGTGTCGCGACGCAGCTCGATACGCGCGGCCGCATTGCTCGCGGATATCTCGGGCTCGGGCTCCAGCCGGTGCGGCTCGACGACGGTGTCGGCGCGATGGTGATGAATGTCGACAAGACTGGCCCCTCGGCCGCCGCCGGCATCCGCCAGGGCGACGTGATCGTGGCCGTCGACGGCCAAAAACTCTCCGGTGTGCGCGCACTGTTACGAACGCTGGGACCCGCGAGCGTCGGTTCGGTGGTCGATGTCGCGGTGCGCCGCGGCGACGAGCCGGCCAGCTTCAAGGTCACGATCGGCGAGAGGCCAGAGGCGTGAGCGAGGACAAAACGCCGGAGATCGTGCTGTCGCTCGAGATCGACGATCCCGCCCTCGCCGATCGCCTGGCGGCGCTGCTCAGCGGCGTCGCGGGGCTTCGCCTTGCCGCGCCCGGCGAGCACGCTGCGGCAACGGTGGTCGCCCGCGATCCCCGTAGCATGCCCGAAGACATCGCATTGACGCAGCGCGAGCTCGACGTGCTGGCGCTGATGGCTGAAGGTTCCTCCAACAAGATGATCGCGCGTCAGCTCAACATCTCCGTGCATACCGTGAAGTTTCATGTCGGCTCGCTGCTCGACAAGCTGGATGCCACCGGCCGCACCGATGCAGTGGCGCATGCGGCGCGCCGCGGCGTGATCGAGCTATAGCGCCACCGGGAAGCTGAGCTGAACCGTCAGGCCCGGCGCATTGTCATGTAGTGCGACCTCTGCGCCATGGAGGCCGGCAACGGCGGCGACCAGGCTCAAGCCCAGTCCGTTGCCCGGGGTGTAGCGGCTCTGCTCGAGACGGTAGAAGCGCTTGAACACGTGATCACGCGCCTCAGTGGGAATGCCCGGACCATCATCGGCGATTGCGATCATCGCGCCGTCGCCGGCGCTGCGGCAGGTCACAGTCACCTGTCCGCCCGCACGGCCGTGCTTGATCGCGTTATCGACGAGATTGGCGATCGCATCGAACAGCAGATCGCGGTCGCCGGTCACTGGCACCTCGCGGTCGCCGCCGAGGCTGAGACGGGTGACAACCTGTTCGGCAGCAGCGTCGTAGAGCTCGACCACCTCGCCCGCGATCTCGGCAAGATCGAGCGCGCGAAATGCACTCCTGCGCGCGCGGGTCTCGATTTCCGAGATCCGCGTGATCGAGGCGAACATGCCGAGCACGGCGTCGAGGTCGGCGATGGTGTCGCCGATCAGAGCCGCATCGGACTCACCGTCGCGCGGGGCGTGATAGGCCTTTTCCAGCCGGCCGCGCATGCGGGTCAGCGGCGTGCGCAAATCGTGGGCGACGTTGTCGCTGACTTGCTTGACCTCGCCCACCAGCGTCTCGATGCGGTCGAGCATCTGGTTGAGGTTTTCGGCGACGCGGTCCCATTCGTCGTGGCTGCCGCGCAAGGGGATGCGCTGGTCGAGACCGGCAAGCATGATGGCGCGGCTGGTGGCATTGATCTCTTCGATCCGTCCCACCGTGCGCCGTGTCACCAGCACGGCCGCAAGGCCGGCCAGCACTGCAAGCAGCACCGCGACCGCGATCATCGCAAGCTCGATCATCGCGGTGAAGCCGCTGTGATCGCCAGCGTCGCCGACCCGGCTCTCCACATAGGCGAGCGTGCCGTAATAGACATAAGCCATGATCGCCGCGACGATCAGCCCGAATGCGGCGATCGCGATCAGCGCCAGCCGGAAGGTTGACGAAAGAAGCGTTTTAACCAGGAGCACGGATGCAATATCCGATGCCGCGGATGGTATGGATCAGCGGATAGGCCTGGGCATCGTCGACCTTGCGGCGGACGCGCCCGACATAGACGTCGATGATGTTGGTGGAGGGATCGAAATGCAGATCCCAGACATGCTGGAGCAGCATCGCGCGGGAGACGACGCGGCCCTCATTGCGGACGAGATATTCGAGCAACTGAAACTCGCGCGGCAGCAGCGGAATTTTGCGGCCGCGGCGACTGGCATTGCGTGCAATCAGGTCGATGGCGAGATCGCCGACCCGCAAAATGGTTTCCTTGGCGATGGTCTCACTGCGGCGGCCGAGCGCTTCCAGGCGGGCGAGCAGTTCGACAAAGGAAAATGGCTTGACGAGATAGTCATCGCCGCCGGCGCGCAAGCCGCGCACGCGGTCGTCGACCTCGCCGAGCGCGGAGATGATCAGGAAGGGAGCAGCAACGCCATCATCGCGCATTTGCCGCATCACGGTGATGCCGTCGATGTCGGGCAGCATGCGGTCGATGGTGATCACAGCATAGTCGCGCGCGGCGCCGTGGCTCAGGGCTTCGCGCCCCGTGGCGGCGAGATCGACATCGTAACCGGAGGTCGTCAGCTCCTCGACGAGCTGGCCTGCGGTTTCCGGATCGTCCTCGACGACCAGGATGCGACGGTGGCCTCCGGTCATGACAAACTCCGCGCGACGATCGCCACCAGACTATCCCGTTCCGGGGCTGAGCGGAACTGCCCGGTGGCGATCGCGACAATGGTGCGGTACGGCGGTGCTAATACCAATTATCCCCGCACACATTGACCCATTGCCATCCATAGGGCGTCAAGCTCCTGCGCCAACAGCCATCGTCGTAATAGTTGGCGTAGTAGGGCGCGCCGAAGACGGCGAAACGGCGGAAATGATGGTGGTGAAAGAAGAAGGCATGGCGGCCGATGAAAGGCCGGCCGTGCAAGCCGGCACCGGCGAAGCGCGGCCCGAAGGCAGCGCGGGTCGCCAGTGGCGCACCGGCAAAGCGTGGCCCAAAGGCAGCACGGGCGGCCATCGGCGAGCCGGCAAAGCGGGCGCCGCCGAAGTGAGCACGGCCCATGCCGCCGAAGTGCATGCCGCCGCCCATGCCGCCGACGTGCATCCCTCCACCGCCGAAATGCCCGCCGCCGCCGAAGCCGCCACCACCATGCCCTCCGCCGCCAAAACCACCACCACCATGGCCACCGCCGCCGCCTCCACCTCGGGCAAGAACGGGCGAAGCGACCGCCAATGTCGCAGCCATGGCCGCCGCGACGATGCCGGTGAGAAGCCTGTTGTTCATCAGAAGATCCTCCTTGTCACGGCGACAGTCTCGCCGCTCCAGAGGACCAGATGAGGAGAATGCGCCCTCACCTTCAACTTACAAATGCGCCAGATTCTGACGCGGAAGTTAGGGAGGCAAGCTCTCTCACCCTCGCCCCGTTCTTACGGGGAGAGGGTGAGGTGAGGGGCTATTTCCGCGAGTGTGATGCGAGCTGATTCACGACACTCACTCAACGAGTCGGATGGACCTACATCTCGGCGACGCAGTGCCCTGCCCCTCACCCGGATCGCTGGCGCGATCCGACCTCTCCCCGCAGCAGGGCGGGGAGCGGTTAAGAGAGACGCGGCGCTACGCTCGTTTGCCACCGTTCTTCTCGGCCGCACGTCGCAATGCTTCCGCGAGCGCGCCACCGCCGGAGGATTCCTGCTTGCGCGGCGCCGACGAGGTCATGCGGGCGGCATTGCGCGAGCTGTTGTCGCGCTGCATGCCGGGCGCATCCTTCTTGTCACCGACCTCGTCGTCGAGCCGCAAGGTCAGCGAGATGCGTTTGCGCGCGACCTCGAAGTCCAGCACCTTCACCTTGACGATGTCGCCGGGCTTCACCACCTCGCGCGGATCCTTGATGAAGGTTTTTGACATCGCCGAGATGTGCACGAGGCCGTCCTGGTGCACGCCAATGTCGACGAAGGCGCCGAAGGCGGCGACATTGGTCACGGTGCCCTCGAGGATCATGCCCTTCTTGAGATGCTTGATCTCCTCGACGCCCTCCATGAACACCGCGGCCTTGAATGCCGGACGCGGATCGCGGCCGGGCTTTTCAAGTTCGCGCAGGATGTCGGTGACGGTCGGCAGACCGAAGGTCTCGTCGACGAAATCCTTCGGCTTCAGCGTGCGCACGATCTCGCTGCTGCCGATCAGTGCCTTGATGTCGCTCTTGGTGGCGGAAAGGATACGCCGCACCACCGGATAGGCTTCCGGATGCACGCCGGAGGCATCGAGCGGGTCTTCGCCGCCGAGGATGCGCAGGAAGCCCGCGCACTGCTCGAACGCCTTGGGCCCGAGCCGCGGTACCTCCTTCAGCGCCTTGCGCGACTTGAAGGGGCCGTTAGCATCGCGGTGCTGCACGATGCTTTGCGCCAGGCCCGAGCCGACGCCCGACACGCGGGCGAGCAGCGGCGCGGACGCCGTGTTGACATCGACGCCGACGGCGTTCACGCAATCTTCGACCACGGCATCGAGCGACTTGGCGAGCTTGGCCTGACCGAGGTCGTGCTGATACTGGCCGACGCCGATCGCCTTGGGCTCGATCTTGACCAGCTCGGCGAGCGGATCCTGGAGCCGACGCGCGATCGAAACCGCGCCGCGCAGGGTGACGTCCAGCTCGGGCAATTCCTGCGACGCGAAGGCAGACGCCGAATAGACCGACGCGCCGGCTTCCGACACCACGATCTTGGTCATCTTCAGTTCGGCCAGGCCCTTGACGAGGTCGGCTGCAAGCTTGTCGGTTTCGCGCGAGGCGGTGCCGTTACCGATCGCAATCAGCTCGACGCGGTGCTTCAGCGCGAGCTTGCCGAGGATGGCAAGCGACTCGTTCCACTGCCGCTGCGGCTCGTGCGGATAGATCACAGCGGTATCGACAACCTTGCCGGTCGCGTCGGTGACGGCGACCTTGACGCCGGTGCGGTAGCCGGGATCGAGTCCCAAGGTGACGCGGGTGCCGGCGGGCGCGGCCAGCAACAGGTCGCGCAAATTGGAGGCGAACACGCGCACGGCCTCGGTCTCGGCCGCATTCCACAGCCGCATGCGCAGGTCGATATTGAGATGCACCTGGATCTTGGTGCGCCAGGCCCAGCGCACGGTGTCGATCATCCAGCGGTCGCCGGCGCGCTTGAGATCGGCGATGCCGAACCGCTTCATGATCTTCAGCTCGTAGATTCCCGGCGCGCCTGCCGGCGGCGCTTCGGGCTCGGCCTGGATCTGAAGATCGAGGATCTCTTCCTTTTCGCCGCGGAACATCGCGAGGATGCGGTGCGAGGGCAGCTTTGTCAGCGGCTCGGAGAACTCGAAATAGTCGGCGAACTTTTCGCCCTCGGTCTTCTTGCCGTCGCGCACCTTGGAGGCCATGCGCGCATTGGTCCAGACGTCCTCGCGCAGCGCGCCGATCAGGTCGGCGTCCTCGTCAAAACGTTCGACCAGAATGGCGCGGGCACCGTCGAGTGCTGCGGCAGCGTCCGCAACGCCCTTCTCGGCGTTGACGAAGGTCTCCGCAACCAGCTTGGGATCGTTCGTGGGCTCCGCCATCAGCTGATTGGCGAGCGGCTCGAGGCCGGCTTCCTTGGCGACCTCGGCCTTGGTGCGGCGCTTGGGCTTGAACGGCAGATAGATGTCTTCGAGGCGCGCCTTGCTGTCGGCGGCGAGAATACTGGCCTCTAACGCGGCATCGAGCTTGCCCTGCTCGCGGACCGACTCGAGGATTGACTTGCGGCGATCTTCGAGCTCACGCAGGTAGACCAGGCGCTCCTCCAGGGTGCGTAATTGCGCGTCGTCGAGCGCACCGGTCGCTTCCTTCCGGTAACGGGCGATGAAAGGGACCGTGGCGCCGCCGTCAAGCAACGTCACCGTCGCCTCGACCTGCTCGGGGCGAACCCCAAGCTCCTGCGCAATTTTCTGGTTGATATTCGCCACGCGAGAATCCCTCTTCCAAGCACGCAACGCGAACCGAAACCGGCCGCGGGACGCCGCTTATGGACCAACCAAGGTTGATTCATCAAGGTGCGGCGCGCAACCGTCGACAGAGGATTTTTTTGTTGACCCGATGCGATCTCGCCACAATCGTGGGGGCGGCGGCCCAGCGCTGTGTTGCGTCGATCAAGATATTAGCCCGTCATCCTGAGGTGCGAGCCATGGGGCGCAACGCGCCACATGGTGAGCCTCGAAGGATGAACGGCCAAGAGCCGGGCCGTCGCCCTTCGAGACGCGCAAGAGCGCGCACCTCAGGGTGACGGTGTGAGAGCACGGCTTGTGGCTTGACATGCACCCCGGTTCCACGGCTGGTTTACGTGCCGGGCCCCTAAAGCCCACACGAGGACTAGAATGCGGACGACATCGGTCGGCGTCATCAGGATCGCCACCAAGGGCCCCGGCGACGTCTCCGGCCTCATGGACTTGATCGGCTCCGGCGTGATCGACCCGAAATCCATCCTCGCCGTCCTCGGCAAGACCGAGGGCAATGGCGGCGTCAACGACTTCACCCGGGAATATGCCGTCGCCGCGCTGTGCACGGCGCTGGCGCCGAGGCTCGGCCTGTCTCCGGAGGAGGTCGAGCAGCGCATCGCCTTCGTGATGTCCGGCGGCACCGAGGGCGTGCTCAGCCCACATATCACGGTGTTCACGCGCCGCGAAGCCGAACGACCGGCCAGTGTTTCCGATAAGCGCCTGAGCATCGGCATGGCGCATACCCGCGATTTTCTCCCCGAGGAGCTCGGTCGTTCCGCGCAGATCGCGGAGACGGCCAAGGCCGTCAAGGCCGCGATGGAGGATGCCGGCATCGCCGATCCCGCGGACGTCCATTTCGTGCAGATCAAATGCCCGCTGCTCACCAGCGACCGCGTCGAGGCGGCAGGCGCACGCGGTAACAAGACAGCGACGACCAGCGCCTATACCTCGATGGCCTATTCGCGCGGCGCCTCCGCGCTCGGAGTTGCGGTGGCGCTCGGCGAGATCACTTCCGACATCCGCGATGAGGACGTACTGCGACGCTACGATTTGTTCTCGTCGGTCGCCTCCACCTCGTCCGGGATCGAGCTGATGCATAATGTCGTCATCGTGCTCGGCAACTCGGCGTCATCCGCGAGCGAATTCGAGATAGGACACACCGTGATGAGCGACGCGATCGACGCCACCGCGGTAATGTCAGCGCTTGAGAGCGTCGGACTTGGCATTGCGTCACAAGCAAAGGCGGGCCGCGAGTTCGTCAACATCTTCGCCAAGGCCGAGGCCTCGCCGAACGGCAGCGTGCGTGGCTTCCGTCATACCATGCTGGAAGACACCGACATCAGTTCGACGCGCCACGCCCGCGCAGCCGTCGGCGGCTTGATTGCCGGCCTCGCCGGCACCGGTGCGATCTACGTCTCCGGTGGCGCCGAGCACCAGGGACCGGCCGGCGGCGGTCCGGTTGCGGTCATTGCACGGCTGCCCGATTGATGCATCCGCATTAGAAGCTCACACGACCTCTCCGCCCGGCGCAACCCTGCCCCTCGCGCCGGCTCAGTTGATTCAGGCGGTCCCTTGCGAAAAAGGTGACGCCGCATCTCAAGGGATTTGAACTTCATGACTTTGCCGATGAGCTGGAACGAATGGGCACAGCACGATGGCGTGGGGCTGGCCGCGCGCGTCCGCAAGGGTGAGCTGACGGCGAAGGAATTGGCCCGCCAGGCCGCCGCGGCCGTTGCCAAGGTCAATCCGACGCTGTCAGGCGTGGTCGAGCTGTTCGACGACGTGATCGCCGATCCGGCCAAGGACGGCGCCAATCTCGCCGGCCCGTTCGCAGGCCTGCCCTTCCTGATGAAGGATCTCGGCCCGACCATGAAGGGCCGGCTCCAGGAGATGGGCTCGCTGTTGATGCGCGGCAATCGCGCCGCCGCCGACACATTCCTGACCGGAAAATTGCGCCAGGCCGGACTGAACCTGATTGGGCGAACGACGACGCCGGAATTCGGCGTGTGCAGCTCGGCCGACAATCCGGCCGTCTATGTCACGCGCAATCCCTGGAATACCGACTACACCACCTGCGGTTCATCGGCGGGAAGCGCGGCGATGGTCGCGGCCGGCGTCGTGCCGATCGCACATGCGACCGATGGCGGCGGCTCGATCCGCATTCCCGCCGGCGTCAACGGCAATATCGGCCTGAAGGTGTCGCGCGGCGTGTTCTCGCTGGCGCCGCACATGTCGGACCTCACCGGCCTCGTCTCGATCCAGGGCTGCCAGTCGCGCTCGGTGCGCGACACTGCGGCCTTCGTCGACCATGCCCGCGGGCCTGCGCCCGGCGAGTTCATGCCATTCTGGACCACGGCGCAGCCCTATAGCGAGATGGTCAAGCGCGATCCGGCGAAGCTTCGCATCGCGCTGTCGCACACCTGGGGTGACTACACCGCGACGCCGCACATCGCGGCCGAACTGGAGAAGACCGGCCGTTTCCTCGAAGGCCTCGGCCACCACGTCGACTATGCGCTGCCCGAGCTCGACTTCCGCACCGCGTTCGAGGCCCAGACTACCTGCTACATCAGCAATTTTGCCGTGGTGATCTCCAACATGCTCGCCGCACGCGGGCTGGAGCGGCCGCCAGAGGATCTGATCGAGCCCGTCAACATCCGTATCTGGGAAGCCGGGCGGCACACGAGTTTCGCCGACCGCGCCAGGATGCAAGGCGTGTTCAACACGACGTCGCGCGGCTTCGGCAGCTTCTTCGAACAGTGGGACGTGATCCTGACGCCGATCACCGCGCTGCCGACGCCGAAGGTCGGCACGAAAGAATATCTCACCATCTCCGACAATCCGGACGTGCTCGACTGGTTCGGCAATCTCTGGCGCTTTTTCGCCTTCACGCCGCTCGCCAATCTCTGCGGCATGCCCGCGATCTCGATGCCGATGGCGGCGCAAGATCACGGCCTGCCGCTCGGCATCCAGGCGATTGCGAAGCAGGCCAATGACGGCCTGCTGCTGCAACTCGCCGCCCAGATCGAGCGCGCACTCGACGGCAAGTGGAACGGCGGCAAGAAGCCGAAGGTGCATGTCGGCTAGGGGTCAGCGATCGCATTGAGATGCGATCGCCTGGGCTCTACTGCGCGCCCTTGCCAACGCCTCGCGCGATCGCTTTATCGGTGGGCCCGCGCGAGACACCATGATCCGCGAGCAGCCGCGCCGCGGGGCTTCGCGTTTCGGCAAACAAGGCGACAAGCGCATTGGCGCCGGTCACAGCGGCATAGCCCACCTCCTGAGCGTGGAGCGCGGCGCGCTGATCGACGCGCTTGAACGCCGCCGTGGGCTCGGCACTCCCGGTCTCGGTCACGGTGTGTTTGAGCTCGTTGTCGAGATATTGCGCAAGGCTTTGCCTCAGCCCAGCGAGATTTGCGTCGCAGGCGCGCATCACCGCAGATGCTTCCGCATCATCGATCAGAGCGAGCAGCAAATGCTCAAGCGTCGCGTATTGATGGCGACGCCCATCAGCGTGATCCAGCGCCTGCCGTTTCGTGGCCGCGTAATTTGCCGAGATTTGGCGCTGCGACAGATCAAGCAGCGCTTCGATCCGCTCGAGCCGTTTCATGGGATCGAGCGTCGCCAGCAGCTCGTATTTGTCGCTGACGGGCAGCCTCATCCGCGTCGCGACGGTATCGGCGATCTGTCCAGGATCGCGCGTTTGATCGAAGAACAGCCAGATATCCGGTACCAGAATTCCATGCGCCGCCGTGTAATCCTGAAAACGCTGATAGATCCTTCGGATCAGATCCCGGGCATCGCGGGCCGCTCCTTCGCTAACTTCAGCCGCCTCAGCCTGATAGCCAGAGGCTTCAGTCGCAAAGCTGCGTAGCGCGACACGCCGATGCGCGCGCGTCAGCACCCTGAACGTACCATCGGCGAGCGGTTCGAGTTCGAGCAGCTGGGCCAATACGCCGATTTCGTAAACATCGGAAAATCGGGGTTCATCGACGGCCGCCTCCTGCTGGATCGCCACGACGATCTCCCGCCCACCTTCAAACGCCTGGTTCAGGGCCTGGACGGTTCTCTCGCGGCCCACAAACATCGGGTAAGTCGCATTCGGAAATGGAACGAGATCGCGCAGCGGAACGGCTGGATAGACCGCCGTTGTCGTCTTGAGCCGTGCAGCCGGTACAGTTGCGTCACGGCGCTCGGCGTGAAGCAGTGCCGACAACGTGTTCCAGTCGGCAACGCCGAGCATCCTCGACACCAGTTCGAGGCTCTCGCTGTGACTGATGGTGACGGCCTTGGTAGTCAGGGATTCGCGCAGGGTCTGCGCCATAGCCTTGGCATCGCGAAAATCGCGCATCGGTTCGTCCTCTGCATGAGCGATCCAGGTGTGTCAGGTGGTTGCGTTGCTGACCCGGTCGCTCGGGCAAAGGGGGCCGATCAGGGCTCGATACGTTCACCATTCCGCGGAGGGGGCAACCGGCAGGTCGTATCAACCTGCGTAAAAAATGGCGCAAACAGTGCGTCGAGTCAATTGCCGTTCAATTCTTCACCGCCGGAATCTCCTCCGGAGTCGGCTGCTGCTGTCCGAGCTTGTACATCGCCAGTGCCTTGTCGAGCGCTTCGCGCAAGGCCAGTGCCGCGGCCACGCTACAACGCAGATGCGCGGTCTGGACCACGTCGACCCTGACGGCAGCACCGACCGGCAGCAGGAGGTTGGCGGCGAGCTCGATCTGGATCGCGCCGTTGTGATGGCCGAAGCAGGACGCGCCGTCGAAATAGATGATCGGCGCCCGCTCGGAGCTGGAGCTCGAAATGGTGACGGGCCCCTGATTGGCGGGCGTCTCGGGGTCGGCCATGGGATACTCCTCGCGGGCAGTGGACGAACGCCCACCATCGTTGCTTCGCCCCGCCCTGTCGAGGCCAAACCGGGCCTAAAGCGCGATGTCATCGCGCTTTAGGTTATTGTTTGAGCATGATCTTTTCGGAAAACCGCCGCGCACTTTTCCGGATCATGCTCGAGCAGACCCGCCGTACAGCGATGCATGCGATGTTTTGCGCGGCGCGCGGCACTGGTCTAGAACGTGACCATGTCCAACTCTCCTACGTCCAGCTCACCGACCACGCTTGCCTTCGCGGAACTCGCCGAGGCCATCAAAGGCCGCCGTTCCGATTACGGCCATATCAGCGGACTCCAGCTCGACCGCTTTGCACCGGGAGAAGCCTGGTCGAGCCTGCCCTACCGCCCCGCCTTCGTCGGCGACACCGAGACCGGCGTACTGCATGGCGGCGTCGTCACCGCGATGCTGGACGAGAGCTGCGGCATGGCCGTGCAGCTCGCGCTCGACGGCACAAGTGCGATTGCAACGCTCGACCTGCGCATCGACTACCAGAAGCCGGCGACGCCCGGCCTCGACATCAAGGCGCATTCGGTCTGCTACCGCACTACCCGTTCGATCGCCTTCGTGCGCTCCACCGCCTACCAGGACTCCGAGGACGATCCGGTCGCGACCGCGACCGCCTGCTTCATGATCGGCGCCAACCGCACCAACATGCTCGCGGACATCAGGCTCGACAACCGCGCCATCGCGACGCTGGAGGCGCCTGAGGATCCGGATGGCCCGTTCGCCAACAGCCCGTTCGCGCGCTGCCTCGGCATTCGCGTCAACGACGATGGCACGCTGACGATGCCGTTCTCGCCAATGATCATCGGCAACCCGATCCTGCCCGCGATCCATGGCGGCATGACCGGCGCCTTCCTCGAGACCACCGCGATTTTTGGCGTGAGGCGCGAGCTCGGGATTGCCGCACTACCGAAGCCGATCGGGCTGACGGTCAACTATCTGCGCTCCGGCCGTGCGCTCGACAGCTTTGCCAATGTCTCGATCGTGAAACAGGGCCGGCGTATCGTCGCCTTCGAGGCGCGGGCCTGGCAGGACGATCCGGATAAACCGATAGCCTCCGCCTTCGGTCATTTCATGCTGCGCCCGACGCCTGGAAATGACGAGGAATAGGCGTATTTTGCTTGACGGCCGGGGCTTGGGACTCAACGATAGCGCGTTCCCACGAGAGGTATTGGGTTGCGGCATCCGATCGACATCATCGCCATGTTCGCCGCCATCTGGCTGTTGGCGTCGATGGTGCTTGATGCGCTCACGCCGAAAGAGCTGACGGCGGTCATGATCGCCATCGCGATCGGCCCCGCCATCATCATCACCGCCGTGTTCTATTATCTGCGCTGCCCGCGGACGGATTTCGCGGTGATATTCGCAGCGCTCTGGCTGATCTCGGACATCGCCATTGCCTTCATCTCGCCGAAAGAGCTGCCGCACTTCCTGATCGTGCTTGGCTTCGTGCCGGCGGCGATCATCGGAATTGTGCTGCACTGGCTGCGCTTCCAGCGCCGCCACGAGCGTCTGCCGTTGCCTTCGGCGAAACGCAGCTAGCGAATTCGATGAAGCAACGAGGACGTTCCGAACGATCCTACAATTTTTGGGGAGGCTCGCGGAAAACGATATCCGCAAAGGATGTATTGCTATATGCTATCAACCTCACGCAGATGAAGGCTCGGACCCCGATTGCCGCGGAGTAGAGGATGTCCTCTTCCAAAGGCGCAGCCCAACAGGTGGACGACTTCTACGTCCAGCTGTTCGCGCGTGGCAAACCGCAAGAAGTCGAAATCGGGGCTCCGGACAATGACCCCGTAGCCCGCGTCATCGAGACGATCACCGAAAGCATTCTGCGCTACGCCGGGACTACGCTGAAGGACGTTGAGCTCGCGCAGTTGCTGCAACCAGACCGCGTGCTCATACGAACGATTCCGCCCGCGGGTATCGAAGCATTGACGATATGGATCGCGCCTCGGCATGTCATCGCGGTCAACCGAGGCCTTGCCCTGTTCGTCTACCGACTCGCCCGGGCGCTTGCCGCCCACGGATCGTACGCGGGCCGAACGACCCACCAGCGCCGCCGGAAAGCCAGACGATTGGCATCATCGCCTCCCTGCTGGACTGGATGGCGTCACCCGTGCGCGCACCGCTTGTGGAGGATTGGCCGGTCGGACCACGCGAGACGAAAACTGCGGAGAACTTCGCAACCTCGGCTGAGCGCTTCGTAATCGCGCACGAAGTCGGGCACATCCTGCACAAGCACCTGATCACAGACTCCGCCAAGGTGGATCTCGCAAAGGCTTCCCTCGCGGAACTCGATAAACGGCCGGTCGAACAGGAGATCGAAGCCGACGTGAGTGGCACCTTCATTTCGATCGAGTCGATGGACAAAGACGGGATCGATCCGCGTGCAGCAGTCACCGGCATTTATTTTTTTCTGCGCGCCGTCCAGCTTGGAGAGCTGGTCGGCGCCATTGAGGTCGACGAGGCACATCGCCCGGCCGAAGAGCGGCTCAATATTTGCGATCACGTGATTGGCGGACGCTATGGATCGCATGCGCCCGTGCTGCGACAATGGGCTCGTTCAAGCGACGAATTGCTCGAACGGTTCGCCAGGGCAGCACTCAAGGAGCGAGATCGACGTCGGCTGGTGGCGGCCGCGCGCATGGACGAGGTTCTGCGGACCACGACGTGGAGCATGGGCCAGCGTGATATCGCGCGAGACACGGCGCTGCTGAAGGAAATGCAGTCTCTGATGTCGCATTCGCCCAGTGCCGTCGTGGAGGCCCTGGCCGCGAACCTCTGTGACGCCGACACATACAGGCAGGTCCTGCAATCCGCTTCATCTGTTGAGGCGCTCGAGCGGGACGATCGCTGGCGGCGTCATCAAATCGCGCACTTCATCGCCCGATACGCGCCAGTTCCGGTAAAGCAGTGCCTAGGTGTACGATTTCCAATCATGGGGGGCCAAGCTTGAAGAAGCCGCTCAAATACATCGACCAGCCCGATCCCACGTGGTCGGCCTTGGCCGTCGAAAGTTTCAACGTAACTCCGCGTCCGGATGCCCATGACCCAATGGTGCTTGAGCTGGATGGCAATTGCCCGCGCTGCAAAGACCACATGCAACACAGCGAGTTCCTGATCGCGTTCAAGGGCGTGGCTCCGACGAGCCCCGAAACCCTGCGCGCGACGGTCAAGACGTTGCGGGATGCTGGGATGATCAACGGACCGCTGCTACCTGTAGAGTTCAGCGTCCGGTGCCGCTGCCAGGTTGTGCACCCCGACGGTCTCGGACGCTCCGGACTCACCGGATGTGGCGCGACCTGGAAGATGCGTATCGAGAGCGTCGACGAGGAACACTCGTGAACGACACTGCGCCATCACATGTGAATGCAAGATCGAGTGGACCGGTCATCAAGCCAGTTCCACCGCACGATCCGATGCCCAGCGCAAGCGAACTTGGCGACCGAGCCCGCCTGGCGGAAGAGGTCAAGGGCGCCCTTGAGCGGGTTAGGAAGACGGCTGAAAGCTGGCGAACCGGTACAGCAGGTCTTCTCACCTTGGTCACGACCATCCTGCTCTTCAAAGGTCAGGGTACGATCAACGCATATGAACCCTGGGTCCAATATGCACTCGGCGGGCTCACCTTGCTCGCGGTCGTTCTGGCGATGATTTCGTTATGGCTGTTCCTCCTGGCTGCTTATGGCAGACTGCGAACGGTCACCGTACAGTCCATACTGACTGAAGGCGGGGTCGACATTCGCAACGTGAACCTGGCGACGGCGGCATTGAACGATCTGGGCTGGGCCCAGCTCCTTGCAGTTATCAGCGCAGCATTGCTCGCGGCCGCGATTGCGTTGTCCTGGTACGGACCGACAGCAGCAAGCAAACCCCTTGCATTCGTCAAAATGGTCGTTCGCGGCGCAACGGCAAGCCAACCCACCGAGACTCTGTGCGGAGAGTTAACAGCGCAGGACGGCACCAACACCGTCCTGAAGATCAAGGGCGAGCCCGATGCCAGGCGGCTCCCGACTCCGCAACTGGTTTCCCTGGTGCTGGTCGCGACTTGCGCGCAGGAAGCGACGAAATAGCGCGCCAGTCTCGTTGCGCCTAGCGCGACAGCAGATTCGTTTTCGCCAGATCCAGCACCTCGTCGCCGCGGCCGTTCATCACCGCACGCAGCACCCAGAGGCTGAAGCCCTTGATCTGCTCGGGCGTGATGGTCGGCGGCATCGACAACTCCTGCTTGGCGGTGACGACATCGAGCAGCGCCGGCCCATTGTGGGCCAGCATTTCCTTCATCGCGCCCGGAAGCTCGCCGGGATCCTCGACGCGTTTGGCGAAGATGCCCATCGCGCGCGCCATCGCGGCGAAGTCGGGATTCTCCAGGTCGACATTGGTGTCGACGAAGCCGGCCGCCTTCATCTCCAGTGCGACGAAGCCGAGCACGCCGTTGTTGAAGACCACGACCTTCACCGGCAGCTTCATCTGCGTCAGCGTGATCAAATCGCCCATCAGCATGGTGAAACCGCCGTCGCCCGAAAGCGAGATCACCTGACGGCTGGGCTGCGAGGCCTGCGCACCGATTGCCTGCGGCATGGCGTTGGCCATCGAGCCGTGCACGAAGGAGCCGATCAGCCGGCGGCGGCCGTTCATGTCGAGATAGCGGGCGGCCCACACCGTCGGTGTGCCGACATCAGCGGTGAACACTGCGTCATCAGAAGCATGATCGCTGATGACCTTGGCGAGATATTGCGGATGGATCTGCTTGCTGCCCGGCGTGCCCTTGGCAAGCGAGTCGAGCCCTTCCCGCGCTTTCTTGTAGTGTGCAACAGCATCGTCGAGATGCTTTCGCTGCGTCTTGCTCTTCAAGAGTGGCAGCAGCGCCTCGATGGTGAGCTTGACGTCGCCGACGAGACCGAGATCGATCTTGCAGCGCCGGCCGAGATTCTCGGGGCGGATATCGATCTGCGCAACCTGGCAGTCGGTCGGGAAGAACTGCTTGTAGGGGAAATCGGTGCCGAGCATCACCAGCGCGTCACAGGCATGCATGGCGGCATAGCCCGAGGAGAAGCCGATGAAGCCGGTCATGCCGACGTCGTAGGGGTTTTCGTATTCGACATGCTCCTTGCCGCCGAGCGCATGCACAATCGGGCTCTTCAAGGCCTCGGCAAGCTGCATCAAGGGCGCATGCGCGCCAGCGCAGCCGCGGCCACAAAACAGCGTGATGCGCTCAGCACCATTGAGGAGATCCGCGAGCGCCTTCAACTCGTCGGCTTGCGGCACGACCTTCGGCGGCGACAGCGCAAGCCCGCGCGCCGTCGACAGCGCGCGCTTGGGCGGCGTACGGAAGGCGACGTCGCCGGGCATGGCGATCACGGCCACGCCGCGCAAGCCCACCGCCGCGCGAATCGCGTTTTCCAGCACATAAGGAAGCTGGCTCGGATCCGAGACCAGCTCGCAATAATGGCTGCATTCCCGGAACAGGTTTTGCGGATGGGTTTCCTGGAAATAGCCGCCGCCGATCTCGGCCGACGGAATCTGCGCCGCGATCGCCAGCACGGGAACACGGCTGCGATGCGCGTCGAACAGGCCGTTGATCAGATGCAGATTGCCCGGGCCGCAGGAGCCCGCGCACACCGCCAGGCTCCCCGTCATCTCGGCTTCACCGGCGGCCGCGAATGCCGCGACTTCCTCGTGCCGGACATGGATCCATTCGATAGTACCGCGGCGCCGCAGCGATTCGGTGAAAGCGTTCAGGCTGTCGCCGACGATGCCATAGATGCGCTTGACGCCGGCCTGTTCGAGCGTTGCCACAAACAGATCAGCTATGTTGTTGATCGCCATGTCGGTCTCCTGATCTCGCCGGTAACGCAAGATAGGACACTAAGCCGCCGTGACGGCATCACGGCTTGTTTATTACTGCTCAATCTTTCACAATCGCCCGATCGTAGGCCGCGATCGTCGCCTTGGCGCGGGCGGCGACATCGGCCGCATTCATGCCGGGCTTGTAGAGGCTGGAGCCGAGCCCGAAGGCGGTCACGCCGCCCTTGATATACTCCGCAAAATTCTGGTCGGAGACGCCGCCGACGGCCGCGATCAGCACGCCGGCCGGCAGCACGGCGCGGATCGCGGCGATGCCGGAGGCGCCGAGCACGCTGGCCGGAAAGAACTTCAAACCCGATGCGCCGGAGCGCGCCGCGAGCAACGCTTCGGTCGGCGAGAATACGCCCGGCAACGTGACCATCGCGTACTGATGGGCACGCGCGAGCACCAGCGTATCCACATTCGGCGAGACCATCAGCTTGCCGCCGACGTCGTTGAGGCGATCGACATCTGCGGTCGTCAGCACCGTGCCGGCGCCGATCAGCACGCCGGCCGGCGCCTGCTTCACGGCAAGTCCGATGGAGCGGAACGGATCGGGCGAATTCAAGGGAATCTCGATCGCGGTCATGCCGGCCTCGATCAGCACGCCGACGATGGCCTCGGTCTCCTCCGGCTTCACGCCGCGCAGGATCGCAACCAACGGTCGCTTCATCGGCGGAAAGGGAATGCTCATCTTGGGAGTCCTTCTATTTCACCCAGATCGCGGCCGCCGCCATCGACAGGCCGCGGCGGACGGCTTCGTCGGCATCGATCGGCTTCACCGCGACCGACAGCGCGTCAAAGGCCAGCTGGTACAACATCGCGAGCCGTCCCGACGCAATCAGCGTGACGCCAGCTTTCGGCAACGTCCCGGAAAGTCCTGCCGCGAGTTCGACCCCGATCAACGTGCCCGACAGCCTTTCGCGCGCGGCGGACGGCGTGCCGCCGAACAGGAGCTGTCGCGACCGCGCGCCAAACAGGAGATTGGCGGCGAAAGCAGGCGCCTCGTATGCGGCAATGACGGCGGCCCTGAAACTCGCGACGTCTTCGGCGTCATCGGCGCCGGCGACCGCGAGCGACAAGATCGTCTCGCGCGAGATCACGCTGAAAAGCTCACCGGTCATGAAGGTGGAAAAATGTTCGACCATCCCGCCCTTCATGCGCACCCATTTCGAATGGGTGCCGGGCATGCACACCAGCGTCTCGCCCGTGGCATCCAGGCCAAGCGCGCCGAGCAATTGCGTCTCTTCACCCCGCATCACGTCCGGCGCCCTGGCGTCGCGCTGCGCGATACCCGGCAGGATGCGGATGTCGCGTGTTTGGCCCGGCACGCGCGCGGCCTGCCTCAGGATGCCCACAAGCGGCGCCGGCGTGTCGACATAGCCCGCCTCGACCCAGCCGGTGCGGGCACCCGCCATACCGCAGACCAGAACCGGCAGATGCTCGGGGGCCTCGACCGCAGCGAGATGCGATTGCAGCACCCCGGCGAAACCAGCCTTCGCCGCCACCAGCATGCCCTCGTCGCTGCGGCGCTCGGCCAGAACGTGGCCGGCGCGATCAACCAGCCAGAGCCGAAAGCTGCTGGTGCCCCAGTCCACAGCGACATAGGCAGGCTCACTCATGTCAGTTCACGTCCTCGTCTCACCGGCAAGACGCCGTCTCGCGACAATGAGACGACGCCACGCATTTCCGCCTCGGGATATCGGCTATTGCCGCTGCAAACCAGCCTTTTCTCGTCAGTTTGAGCCCTGACCCCGCTGGCACACCGCTTGCTCAAGCATCTCCACTCACATCCGTGAACCGCGCAACAAGACGCGTCAACATCAGATGAGGAAACCCATGGAGATCGGATATTTCACGATGCCTTCGCACCCGCCGGAGTGCGGCCTAAAGGAAGGAAACGACTGGGACCTGCTGGTCATGCGCTGGCTCGACGAGCTCGGCTATCAGGAGGCCTGGGTTGGCGAGCACCACACCGCGCCCTGGGAACCCAACCCCACGCCGGATCTCCTGATCGCGCAGGCGCTGATGCAGACCAAGAATATTCGCATCGGACCGGGCGGCTTCCTGCTGCCCTATCACCATCCCGCCGAGCTCGCCAACCGCGTCGCCATGCTCGACCACCTCTCCGAGGGCCGGCTCAATTTCGGCGTTGCGGCTAGCGGCCTGCCGAGCGACTGGGCGATGTTCAACGTCGACGGCATGAGCGGACAGAACCGCGACATGACGCGCGAGGCGCTGGAGATCATCCTGAAAATGTGGACCGATCCCGCGCCCTGGACCTACAAGGGCAAGTTCTGGACGGTGACCAAGCCGGACACGATGTTCGACTTCCTGAAGCCCCACATCAAGCCGTTGCAGGCGCCGCATCCGCCGATCGGCGTTGCCGGGCTGTCGAAGAACTCGGACACACTGAAGCTCGCCGGCGAGCGCGGCTTCATTCCGATGAGCCTCAACCTCAACCCGGCCTATGTCGGCAGCCATTGGGACTCGGTCGAGATCGGCGCCGCCAAGACCGGCCGCAAGCCGAACCGCCAGGACTGGCGGCTGGTGCGCGAGGTGTTCGTCGCCGACACGGATGAAGAGGCCTGGAAGCTCTCGACCGGCGACATGATGGGCCGGATGATGGGCGAGTACTTCCTGCCCCTGCTCGGCCATTTCGGCTTCAAGGACTATCTGAAGCACGCGCCCGACGTGCCCGACAGCGACGTCACCGTCGAATATTGCGCCAAGCGGAACTGGATCGTCGGCTCGCCCGCAACCGTCGCCGAGAAGATCGAGAAGATCTACGACGAGGTCGGCGGCTTCGGCGTGCTCCTCGTGTTCGGTTTCGACTACAAGCACAAGCCGGAAGCCTGGAAGCATTCGCTCTCCCTGCTCAGCAACGAGGTGATGCCGCGCCTGAAGCATCTCGGCGGTGCGCGCAGGGCGGCTTGACCGGAGGCGGGTGCGGCGCGATCCTGCCGCACCCGCATCTATTTCGGAGATTTGGGCGTGACGGTCGACGCAAAGGATTTCAAACAGGCGATGCGCCAATGTGCCGGCGCCGTCGCGCTGGTCACGGTCGGCGCCGAGCATGGCAAGCGCACCGGGCTGACGGTGACCTCGGCCTGCTCGCTGTCGGACAATCCGCCGTCGCTGATCGTCTGCGTCAATCGCAACGCCAGCGCACATGCGCGTATTCGTGAGGAAGCCGCCTTCGCGATCAACTTCCTCCACGAGGATCACGCGCTGCTGGCGCTCACCTTCAGCGGCCAGAAAGGCGTCAACGGCGACGACCGTTTTGCCTTCGGGCAATGGACCCGCGGGGCGACCGGCGCGCCGGTGTTGACGGATGCGGTTGCCGCATTCGACTGCGTGCTGGCACAGGAATTCGAGACGACAACGCATTCGATCTTCGTCGGCGAGGTACGCGGCGTGTCGCATTCCGACGGGGCGCCGCTGGTGTATCTGCGCAGCAGCTTCCACATCCCTCAAGAAATCCGCGGCACCGTTTCGGTCGGCGATCTCGATTCGCGACATCTGAGCTGGAGCGATTTTTCGTAGAGAGCGGCGCTACTGCGCCGTCTCAATCTTCAGCAGCTTGATCTTCCGATACAGCGTGGCACGGCTGAGTTTTAGCGCGCGCGCCGCCTCGGTGACGCGGCCGCCATGCTTGCGCAACGCTTCAATGATGGTCGCGCGTTCGGCCGCGGCAAGATCCGACTCCGCCGTCCTCCGACCAAACGGCGGCAGATCGAGGTCTGCGTCGGTGATGATACCATCCTCCGCAGTGCAGCCGGCGAGCCGCAGCACGTGGCGGAGCTGGCGCATATTGCCGGGATACGGATAGGCCGCGAGCTGCGACCAGGCCTCCTCCGACAGGCGGCAGTTCGGCGCCTCTTCGCGCGCGATCTGGCGGATGACATCATCTCTGTCCGCGCGCTCGCGCAGCGCTGGCAGGCGCACCTCCATGCCGCGGAGACGGAAGTAGAGATCAGCGCGGAAGACGCCCTCTTCCGCCATGCGACCGAGGTCGCGATGGCTGGCACTGATCAGGCGAATATCGACGGGCACAGGCTTGAGCGCGCCGAGCGGCCAGACCTCGCGATTTTCCAGTACGCGCAGAAGCCGCGTCTGTAGCCCGATCGGCATGTCGCCGATCTCGTCCAGGAACAGCGTACCGCCGTCAGCCTGCACGATCAGGCCCTTCGAGCCGTCACGCCGCGCGCCGGTGAAGGCGCCGGCCTCGTAGCCGAACAGCTCGGCGTCGATCAGGCTCTCCGGCATCGCCGCGCAGTTCAATGCGACATAGTTGTTGCGGGCTCGGTTGCTCGCGGCGTGAATGGCGCGGGCGAACACGTCCTTGCCGACGCCGGTCTCGCCATGTAGCAGCACCGGTAGATTGTGATCGCCGATGCTTCTGAGCCGCTTCACGCTCTTGATCAGGCTGGGATCACGGCCGGCGAGCCGGTGCAGCGCGTCGAAGCGATCGACGGTTACATCGCGACGTGGCGTAGAAGACTTCGCGCGCAGCGGCGGCACAACATGCCCCTGCCCTAACGCGCTGCCATCGGCGCGGCGCAGCTCGACGAGCTCGTCGGCATTGCGCGCGGCGCGATGATCGAATTTGATGTAGCGTGACAGATCGATGCCGGACGCGATCATGCCATCGGTGAGGCTGAGCAGCGCACGCGCCGACCGGCAGGCGCCGACGATGCGGTGGTCGTCGTCATAGGCGAGCAGGCCGCTGCCGCCGTCGCCCGGCACGGTCGCGATCCAGGCGTTGTGGAAATGATCGCGGAAGATCGCGCCCTCCATCCGGCGCGTCGCCTCCATCGTCACTGCAAGCGCGAGCTGATGCGCGGTCCGTTCGAGATCCTCGCGGCACGAGGTGATGTTGATGGCGCCTGCAAGGCGTCCGGCCTGGTCGAACAGCGGCGCCACGGCGCAAGAGAACATGTGCCACTGCGCGCGGAAATGCTCGTCGCGATGCACCAGGATCGGCTTCTGCTCGGCGAGGCAGGTCCCCAGACCGTTGGTGCCCTCAAACGTCTCGGCAAAGTTCGAACCCGTATAGATCTTCCAGTCCATGAACATTTTGGCGTCGGCTTCGCCCGGCAGGCGGCTGAACAGCATCGTTGCATTCGTGTCGGCGAAGTTGACGCAGTAACCGGCGTCGCGCAGCACGCGGGCGAGATCGTCGAGCTCGGGCGTGAGCAGCCTGATCGTCTCTTCCATCGGCTCGACGACGTGCCGCACCTCTGCCTCGGTAAGCGTCTGTGGCGGACCCTGGCGGGCGGGGTCGAGCTTGTGGCTGATCAGGCAGCGCCGCCAGGAATTGGCGATGCGCGAAGAGGCGTCGACGTCGGCCACGTGATTGGCGACGGACAAGACACGGGCGACATGGTTCGAGGCCGAAAGGCTGGCCATCGCGGACGTCTCCACCCTGTATTATTGTGCAAAGTCTGGCACCACAGGCGGGGATGTCAATCGGGAACCGGGAACAGACGCGACGCCGTCAGAATTGCTGCACTGCCCTCACCAAGTATCAATGCAAGGCCGCTTCTTCCCTGTCCTCGCCGACGGCTTCGGCACCGTGCGGAGCCCTGCCATGATCCAGCGCCGCGTCTCGGCGGGATCGATGACATTGTCGATCTCGAACACCGAGGCGATCGAGACCGCCTTGCCGTTGGCGTAGAGCTCCGCGACCTTGTTGCGGTAGTAGGTCTCGCGCTCCTCGGGATCGGCGATCGCCTCCATCTCCTTGCGGAAGCCGAGACGAACATAGCCCTCCAGGCCCATGCCGCCGAACTCGCCGGTCGGCCACGCCGCCGTGAAAAACGAGGCGTGGAAGCCGCCGCCGATCATCGATTGCGCGCCCAGCCCATAGCCCTTGCGCAGCACGATGCCGAACAACGGCACAGTGAGGCTCGCGCCGGTGACGAACATGCGCGAGACATGGCGCACGATCGCGGTCTTCTCGGCCTCGGGGCCGACCATGAAGCCGGGCGTGTCGCAGAGCGAGACGATCGGCAGATCGAAGGCGTCGCAGAGCTGGAGGAAGCGCGCGGCCTTGTCGCCGGCGTCGGCATCGATCGCGCCGCCGAGATGGCGCGGATTGTTGGCGATCAGGCCGAACGGTTTTCCTTCAATGCGGATCAGCGCGGTGATCATGCCGACGCCGTAGTCGCGGCGCAGCTCCAGCACGCTGTCCTTGTCGGCGACGAGATCGATCACCCTGCGGATGTCGTAGACTCGCAGCCGGTTCTCAGGGATCGCGCGACGGAGCAGGCGCTGATCGGCCGCCTGCCACTCCGTCACAGCGCCCTGGAAATAGGACAGGTATTTTTGCGCGGCCCGCGTCGCATCCTCCTCGTCCTCGACGAGAATGTCGATGACGCCGTTCGGCGACTGGAACGAGACCGGGCCGACCTCGGCCGGATGATAGACGCCGAGCCCGCCGCCCTCGATCATCGCGGGGCCCCCCATGCCGATCGACGCATTCTTCGTCGCAATGATGACGTCGCAGCAGCCGAGCATCGCGGCATTGCCGGCGAAGCAATAGCCCGAGACGATTCCGATCACGGGCACGAGCCCGGAGAGCCTTGCGAACTGCACGAAGGATGGGCCGTCGAGGCCGGTCATGCCGAGCCGGTCGGTGTCGCCAGGCCGACCGCCACCGCCTTCGGCGTAAAACACCAGCGGCACGCGCCAGTCTTCCGCCAACGTCAGCATGCGGTCGATCTTCTTGTGGTTCATGTGGCCCTGCGTGCCCGCAAGCACGGTGTAGTCGTAGGCCACGACGATGCAGCGGCCGCCTTCAGGGCCAAACTTCTCGGCATTGACGGTGGCAACGCCCATGACGAGGCCATCGGCCGGCGTGTTCTTGATGAGATCGTCGAGCTTGCGGCGGCGGCGCTGCGCCGCGATTGCGAGGCTGCCATATTCCATGAACGAGCCGTCGTCGACCAGCTGCGCGACGTTCTCGCGCACGGTGCGCTGGTTGGTATTGCGGCGACGCTCGACCGAGCCCGGGCGGTTCGCGTCAAGTGTATTGGCCTGACGCGCAATCAGCTCGGCGAGATCGGGACGAACGTGGTCGAGATCGACATCGGCTTCGGCCGCCGAATGATCCGCCGCGACGTCGAGCGGTTCAAGATAGAGGATCGGCTCGCCATGCATCAGCGTGACACCGTCGCCGGCGACGAGCTTCATCACCCGGCCGCCCTGTTCGGCCATGACCAGATGCTCCATCTTCATGGACTCGATCACTGCGAGTTGCTGGCCGGGGCGCACGATCTCGCCTTCCCTGACCTGGATGGTGACGATGGTTCCTTGCAGCGGTGCCGCAACCATCACGGCACCTTCGGGTACGGCTTGCGCGACATGCGCTTCCGCGCTGTGGCCACCACTCCGTTCAGCCGCAGCGAAGTAGAGTGGCTTGGCCGCGCCATCGGCGGCCTCGACAAGCTTGCCGATGTTGCGATCGATGAAGTCGGTCGCGATGCGGTTGGTCCTGAAATCGGGATGCGCGAGCACCGCTTGAAGGAAGGCGATGTTGGTGACAACGCCGTCAATCCGGAACTCGCGCAAGGCACGCGAGGCTTTTGCGACTACGTCGTGCCAGGCTTCGCCCGGTGTGTGCACGATGACTTTGGCGAGCAGGGAGTCGAAGGCGGCACTGGTCTTGTAGCCGGCATAGCCAAAACTATCGACGCGGACACCGGGCCCCGACGGCGGTTCGAACACGGCGAGCACACCGCCGGTCGGATGCGTGGCGCCGGTCTCATCCAGCGTCTCCATATTGACCCGCAACTGCATGGCATAGCCGCGCGGCTTCGGGATCGAGCCTTGCGCAAGGCCGAGCGAGGCCAGCGTGCTGCCTGCGGCAATTGCGAGCTGGGCGCGGACAAGGTCGAGGCCGAGCACCTCTTCCGTCACGGTGTGTTCGACCTGAAGGCGCGGATTGGCCTCGATGAAGGCAAAGCTGTCCTCAGCACCGCCGTCGACCAGAAACTCGAACGTGCCGAGATTGTCGTAAGCCGCGGCCGTTGCAAGCTGCTTCGCCGCCTCGATGATACGGCCGCGCAGGGGCTCGCTCAACGAAGGGCTCGGCGCCACCTCGATCAGCTTCTGATGGCGGCGCTGGATGGTGCATTCGCGTTCCCAGAGATGAGAGATCGCGCCGTGGCGGTCGCCGATAATCTGCACCTCGATATGGCGCGCCTGCCGGATCAGTCGCTCGGCATAGACACCGTCGAAGCCGAACGCCGCCTTGGCCTCGGACTGGCAGCGGGCATAGGCCTCCGCGAGATCCGCAGCGTTCTCCACCACGCGCATGCCACGGCCGCCGCCGCCGGCCATTGCCTTGATCACGATCGCCGCATTGCTGCCGAGCGAGGTGAAGAACGCCGTGATCTCCTCGACCGACGACGGCCCGCTGGTGCCGGCGATGATCGGCACGCCGCAGCGTTTTGCCAATTGGCGTGCCGCGACCTTGTCGCCGAACAGTTCGAGTGCCGCGACCTTCGGCCCGACGAAGGCGATGCCGGCGTCGGCGCAGGCCTTCGCGAACGCCGCATTCTCACTGAGGAAGCCGTAGCCGGGATGCACGGCATCGCAGCCGGCGCTCTTCGCCGCCTTCACCACGGCATCGATGTCGAGATAGGCCCGCGCTCCACGACCGGGGATTTCGACGGCGTCATCGGCAACACGCACGTGCAGCGACAGCGCATCATCGGCCGGATGGATCGCAACCGTTGCAATGCCGGCATCGGCGGCTGCGCGCGCTATGCGGATGGCGATCTCGCCGCGATTGGCGATCAGGAGCTTCTTGAACGACATGCAGCGGTCTCCATGGCCCCGCGGCCAAACGCAAGGCGGCAGGTTCGATGATCCTGCTTCTTCACTTTAGCCGAGATCGTCAAGGGCGAGGAAGCCGGTCGCAAGGACCGCTCCCGCGGGCCGGAATATCAGCCAGCCGCGCGCGACGTGATGAGGCGAATAATCCGCGCCACGGCAGACGGGATCGGCGCGATGACCGGCACGGCGAACATCGGTTGAAGCTCGCGCGCGGCCTCGCCCAGCGGCCCGCCGCCGATGATGACCGCCTCCGCACCGTCCTGCACGATGCAGGCTTCAACCGCGCCGGCGAGAGCTGCGCGCAGCCGCACCGGGTCGAGCATCAGCTTTTGCGGATCGCCAGCGGCGAAGCGGGTGCCAGTGTAGCAGGATCGCAATCCCAGCGCTTCGGGCAAGGCGTCGATTTTCGCTCCGAGCAGCGGCGTCGTGGTTGCCACACCGAAGCGACGACCACTTCCGGCCGCCTCCAGCATTGCCGCCTCTCCAATGCCGGCCGCAGGCAACGCCATGTGGGCCTTGATCCCGGCCAGACCGGGATCGCCGAAGGCGGCGACGATGACGCCATCGCAGGCGTGCTGATGCGCTCGCGCGATCTCCTCGACCTCAGGCGCAGCCGTATCCAGTGCCTCCGCCGATACGACCATCTGCGGAGCACGTGTTGCCGTGGCGCCCATGATGTCGAAGCCGTCCGTGGCAGCAGATTTCGCAATGGCGACCATCATCGCGGTGGTCGCCTCAAGACTGTTTGGATTGATCAGGAGGATGCGACGGCCGGCCATGCTATCCGCCCGCCCGTGCTGCACGCGCGCCGATCTCCTGGAAGATCGCGGTGAGCTCGTCGACCTCGTCCCTGCCCTCCTGGGGCCTGATCCGCTGCTCCATCTCCTCGAGGTGGTGACGCATGGCATGAATCGCGCCGGCCTTATCCCGGGCGAGGATCAGCGCCCCGATGTCGGGGTGCGCGTCGGGTGAACAATCCTGCTCGTCCGGCTGCTCGAACGTCGCGATAGCCAGCGACGTCCTCAGCATCAGTTCGCGTGACATGTCCAGCAGCACGCGGTTGCCCGCGAGCTTCGCGACCAGGATGTGGAATTCCGCCGTGACCGACAGTGAGGCCCAGCGATCATTGCGGTCGTGGCGCGCTTCGAGCTCCATATGCGCCTTCAGCGCGGCCTTGCCTGACTTGTCCAACCGGTCGATCGCCGCAGCCACCGTGGCAGTCTCGATCAGGCGCCGCGCGGCGAAAATTTCCTGGGCCTCCTCCCAGCTCGGCCGGTACACGAACGCTCCGCGGTTGGGGATTTGCATCACCACCTTGCGCGAGGCGAGATGCGCCAGCGCCTGGCGGATATGAATCCGCGTAGTGCCGAACGCAGCCGCGAGCTTGTCCTCGCCAAGCTTTGCCCCCGGCTTGAGCCGCTTCTGGCTGATCGCGGTCAAAATGTCCTGAACCACCGGATCGTCATCGATGCTGCGCGGATCGACAGCCTCGGGCTCCCCGCGTTTTGGCTCGGGGCGCTTCGACTTGCGCTTAACGGAACGAACTCGCTTCATGCTTCGCTTTTACAGGGTTTTCTAATGTTGCCGCAGCCTATTTTTTGCACAAAACAACCGACATAATGTTTACAATATAGACACTTTATTGGCGCCAATTTTTGGCGCCTTAAAATTATCAACGTACTCACAATGCATTAGCTATCAGACAGGATTGGCACGGCGCTTGCTAACCTTCCTTCGTGTCGGGACACACGAACGACGGAGTTGGCGTTGAGCAACACGCGCGGACATTCGCTGGATCTCATGGACATAGGCCACGCGTTCGGCGCGACAGTTGCGCTGGACGGGATCAACCTTGCCGTCGCGGCCGGAGAGTTGATCGCGCTGCTCGGACCATCCGGCTGCGGCAAGACCACGATGCTCCAGATCATCGCGGGCTTCCTGCGCCCTTCCCGGGGTGAAGTCCGCTTCGACGGCGCGCGGGTGGAGCACATACCAGCGAACCGCCGCAGCATTGGCATGGTGTTCCAGAACTACGCCCTGTTTCCGCATCTCACGGTGTTCGAGAACGTCGCCTACGGACTGCGAGCGCGCAAGACTGCGAACGCCGAGGTCGCGACGAAGGTCGAGCAGATGCTCGGCCTTGCCCAGATGACGACGTTCGCGCGAAGGCTCCCCGGCGAGCTGTCCGGCGGGCAGCAGCAGCGCGTGGCGCTGGCCCGCGCGCTCGCGATCGATCCGGGCCTCGTCCTGCTCGACGAGCCGTTCTCGGCACTCGACAAGAATCTGCGCCTCGACATGCAGATCGAGATCAAGAGCCTGCTGAAGACATTCGGCGTCACCTCCATCATCGTCACGCACGACCAGGAGGAGGCGCTGTCGATGGCCGACCGCATCGTCGTGCTCAACAAGGGCCGCATCGAGCAGATCGACAACCCTGATGCGCTCTACGATCGCCCGGCGAGCCTCTTCATCTCGAGTTTCATCGGCCACACAAATTTGCTGCGCGGCACCGTGACCGAGACAGACCGCGTGCTGCTGGATGCAGGTCCGGAGATCGATCTCGGACGCTCCGTGCAACGCAGGCGCGGCACCCCGGTGACGGTCTCGGTCCGACCCGAGAACGTCGAGTTCGGTGCCGCCGAACGGCCCGGCGCAATTCCCGTCACGATCCGCGTCACTGTGCCGCTCGGCGCCGTCAGTGTCACCGAGGGCATCACCGCCAGCGGCGAGGCCGTGAAGATCAGCCAGGCGCGCGCCGCTACAACCGCGAAGGCGCAAGCGGGATCGAACGTCTGGCTCGCGATCTCAGATCTTTCGCGTGTCAGCATCTTCAGCACGCCGGTCGACGACGTTTCAAGCCAACAGCAAAGGAGTATCTGACATGAGCCTATCCCGGAGATCGCTGCTTGCGACCGGTTCAGCCGCCCTCGCCGCGGCAGGCCTCGGATTGCCGAGTTCATCGCGCGCCACCACCTCGATCGTGGCGACGACCTATCCCGGCAGTTTCGACGAAGCCTTCCGCGCCGTGGTCGGACCGGCCTTCAAGAAGACCGGTAGCGTCACCTTCACACCCCTGCTCGGTGTTGATCAGATCGGCAAGATCCAGGCTTCGCGCAATGCGCCGCCTTTCGACGTCGTGCTGTTCGACGAAGGGCCGCTGATTCCGGCGATTGCCAGCGGCGTGCTGGAGAAATTCCCGATCGAACAGTCGAAGTCCTATGCCGACATTCCGAATGTATTCCGGCATCCCGACGGTTACGCCCCTGTTATCACAGTGCAGTTGATCGGCATCGCCTACAATCCGAAGAAGATCACGACGCCTCCGACCTCCTGGGAGGATCTGTGGAAGCCAGAATACAAGGGGCGCGTCGGCATCACTGGGCTCGGCTCGAGCCTCGGCACCGCCTTCATGGTCGAGATCGCCAAGCTGAACGGCGGCTCCGAGACCAACATTGAGCCGGCTTTCGAAGCTATCAAAAAGCTCTTGCCGAATGTCGGCGCGATCGCAGCCTCGCCCGGCGCGCTGGCCACATTGTTCCAGCAGGGTGAGATCGATATCGCCTTCAACTTCTGGAACAACGTGGCGCTGCTCGCCGCCAAGGGCGTCGATATCGCCTTCGCCAAACCGAAATCCGGCGCCGTCGTGATCCGCACCAGCGCGCAGATCGTCAAGAACAACCAGGATCCGAAGGCTGTGCTCGACTATCTCGACACCGTGATGTCGGTCGACACGCAAAAAGGGATCGAGGCCGCGCCCTGGGTGATGATGCCGACTAACAGCAAGGTGGCGCTGACCGGCGCCAACCTCACCGTGGCCAAGAGCGTCGACGATCTCGTCGCCAACAATGTCCTGCTCGACTGGACCAAATTCCAAGCGATGCGCGGCGAGTGGATTACCCGTTTCAGCAAGGAAGTGAAGATTTAAGATGACACCGGCCAGCACAACCGCATCAAGACAATTGCTGCCAGTGATCCCGCTGGCAGCGCTGTTCTTCGCAGCCTTCGTGCTGCCGCTGGCCGCGCTTGTCGCGATCAGCCTGTTCCGGACCCCGCAATTTGCGGAGTTGTCGCTGGCGCAATATCTGCGATTTCTGTCCGACCCGTTCAGCATCAAGGTATTGTCGGATACGCTGTTGCTCGGCGCGGAAGTCGCGCTTGCGGCGCTGGTCCTCGCCTATCCGCTGGCGCTCGTCTATGTCGCGAGCGGCCAGTTCATGCGCACCCTGATCACCTTCCTGATCATGCTGCCGCTCCTCACCAGCACGGTGGTGCGCACCTTCGCCTGGATCGTCATCCTCGGCCGCGACGGCATCATCAACTCGGCGATGCTGTCACTCGGGCTCTGGCAGGCGCCCGCCCGGCTGCTCTATACTTGGGAGGGCATGGTTCTGGCGCTGACCCAGATCCAGCTTCCCTTGATGGCACTACCGGTCATCAACAGCCTGCTGCGGCTCGACGGCAACCTGACGAGGGCCGCCGAGGGGCTCGGAGCAAGCCGCGCCCGTACCTTCGTGACCGTCATCCTGCCGCTGACGCTGCCGGGCGCCATTGCCGGCTGGCTGCTCGTCTTTGCCGCCGCCGCGACCGCCTTCATCACCCAGACGCTGGTCGGCGGCGGACGCATCATTCTAATGCCATCCTACATCTATCAGCAGGCGGTCGGCGTGCAGGACTGGCCGTTCGCAGCGGCGCTGTCGCTGGTCTTCACACTCGCCGTGACCGGCATCGTCTTTGCCATCGGCGCGCTGTCCCGCCGCTACGTGCGAGGCATCGATGCAGTGTAGCTTGATCGATCGCATTTATTCCGGCGTGGTCGGAACGATCACCAGCTTCGGGATGCTGCTGCTGCTGGCACCGACCCTGGTCGTGGTCATCATTTCCTTCACCGGCGGTATCACGCTGAAATTCCCGCCGCCGAGCTGGTCGTTGCGCTGGTATGTCGAGCTGCTGCAATCACAGGAGATCATCGAACCCGCTCTGACGAGTCTCAAGGTCGCCGCGGCGGCGACGATCCTCTCTGCCGTGCTCGGTGGCGCGGCAGCCCTCGGGCTCGCGCGCAGCAGACTGAAGACCGCGCGCGCTCTGGATGCGCTGTTCATGTCGCCGATGGTACTTCCCGCGATGGCATTCGGCCTATCGCTGCTGCTGGTCTTCAACCTTCTCGGCATCCGACTGTCTGCGGCCACGCTGGTGCTCGGCCACACCATCATCTGCGTGCCCTTCGTGATCCGGATGGTTGGTGCATCGGTGCAGCAACTCAATCCGGTGCTGATCACCTGCTCACACAGCCTCGGCGCCAGCCGTTGGTACACATTCCGGCGGATCACGCTGCCGCTGATCCGCCGCGGCGTCATCGCGAGCTGCTTCGTGGCGTTCCTGACCTCGTTCGACAACGTTCCGGTGTCGCTGTTCCTGGCCGATGCCCGCACCGAAGTCCTGCCGATCAAGCTCTGGGCGATCCTCGAAGGCAGTCTCGACGTGCGCGTCGCCGCCGTCTCCGGCGTGGTCGTGCTGGTGACGCTGGCCGGCCTCGTCTGCGCGGAGATCTTCGGTGGCGTCAGCCGTCAGATCGGGAGCCGCTGACCATGCCGATCCAACGCGATCTCCGCGGATATGGCAGGGTACGCCCGGATATCATCTGGCCTAATGGCGCCCGCGTCGCAGTGTCGCTGGTGGTGAATTTCGAGGAAGGCGCCGAGCTTGCCGTCGAACAGGGCGACGCCGAGACCGAACGCTACGGCGAGGTCGCCTCGACGCTACCGCCAAGTGTACGCGACCTCGCGCAGGAGCAGGTGTTCGATTACGGCATGCGCGCCGGCCTGTGGCGTTTCCTCGACGCCTTCGCTGACGCCAACATCCGTTCTACCTTTATGATGTGCGGTCGTGCGGTCGAACGTGTACCTGATCTCGCGCGCGCAGCAATTGACGCCGGGCACGAGCCGGCGGTGCACGGCTGGCGCTGGTTGTCGCACGCGCTCTATGGCGCTCCCGAAACCGAGCGTCGCGACATCGAGAGGACACGCGAGGTAATTGCCCGCGTGACCGGCGTCACGCCGGTCGGCTTCATGTCGCGCGGCAGCCAGAGCGCCTGGACCCGCGATCTCCTGATCGAACTCGGTTTCGACTACGATTCGAACGCACTCGATGACGACCTGCCCTATTGGAGTCCATCGCCGCGGGGATCGATGCTGATCCTGCCTTATGGCTTCGACACCAACGATATGAAGTTTTTCCACCCGAACGGATTTGTGCAGCCGGAGGATTTTTCGGGCTATGTCAGCGCCGCGCTCACGACGCTGCTCGAGGAGGCCGAACGCGGGCGGTCCTCAATGCTGTCGATCGGCTTTCATCTGCGCATTTGCGGCCGGCCAGCGCGCTTCCGGGCCGTGAAGGCCATTCTCGCCGAGCTTGCGCGGCTCGACGGCCGCGTCTGGGTCGCAACGCGCGCGGACATCGCGAAGTATTTTCGCGATGTCGCAGAAGAGCGGCCGCGCTAGGCCGCCCGTACCCCCGCAACGAAGGCGCTGACCTCGTCCTGCAGGGATTGCAGCTTGTGCGTCAGTCGGCCACTCGATTGCAGCACGACGCCTGCGGCCTGGCCGGTCTCTGCCGTCGCCTCGGTGACGCCGGAGATGTTTTGCGAGACCTGGTCGGTGCCGGAGGCCGCCTCCCGCACGCTGTGGGCGATCGCCTGGGTCGCGGCGCCCTGCTCCTCGACTGCGGCTGCGATCGACGAGGATATCTCGTTGACCTCCATGATGGTCGAGCGAATGCTTTCGATATTGCCGACGACCTGGTTGGTCTCGGTCTGGATCGCCGATATCTGCGCGCCGATTTCTTCGGTCGCCCTGGCGGTCTGGCTCGCCAGCGACTTCACTTCGCTTGCGACCACCGCAAAACCCCTGCCGGCCTCGCCGGCACGGGCAGCTTCGATGGTGGCGTTGAGCGCGAGCAGATTGGTCTGCGAGGCAATCTGGTTGATGAGGTCGATGACCTCGCCGATCTTGTGCGCGGCCGCAGCAAGGCCCTGAACCGTGTCGTTGGTGCGCTGGCCATCGGCGGCTGCCTTGTCGGCCACCGCGGCGGCCTGTGCGACGCGCTGGCTGATCTCGCTGATGGAAGACGACAACTCGCCGGCGGCTGAGGCCACCGTCTGCACGTTGCTCGAGGCCTGCTGGCAGGCGGTGGCGACGAAGCTGGCGCGGTCGGTCGCCTTGTTCGCGGTCTCCGACATGCCTTGCGCGGCGTGCTGCATGGCGCGGGCCTCGTTGAAGACTTCGCTAACCACGGCCCGAACGCTCGCCTCGAATTTGCCGGCGAGATCGGTCATCGTCTTGCGCTTCTCGTCGTCGGCCCTCTGCTTCGCCTCCTGCTGCTCGGCGTGCATCCGGCCCACTTGCGACGCGTTGTCCTTGAAGACGGCCAGCGCCTTGGCGAGCCCGCCGACCTCGTTGCTATGATGGGTGTAGGGCACGTCGAACGCGCTGTCGCCGGCGGCGAGACGCTCGGTCAGCGCGGTGATCTTGGCGAGCGGTCGGGTGACGCTGCGACCAATCACGAACGAACAACCGAGCACAAGCACGAACACGGCGAGGCAAACCAGCGCGAAGGTCATCGCATCCTGGCGGAACACGGCGTCGACGTCGTCGAGATAGATGCCGGTGCCGACGATCCAGCCCCAGGGCGTAAAGCCTTTCACATAAGAGATCTTGGCAACGGGCTGCTCGAAGCCGGGCTTGGGCCAGAGGTAGCTGTAGAATCCGGCGCCCTGCTTTTTGACGACGTCAACGAAGCCGGAGAACAGGCGGTTACCAGTGGGGTCCTTCATGTCCGAGACATCCTTGCCATCAAGCTCGGGCTTGATCGGATGCATGATCATCTTTGCGGCCATGTCGTTGAGCCAGAAATACTCGGCCTTGTCGTAGCGCAGGCTCTTGATCTCCGCGATCGCGGCGGCCTGTGCCTGCTCGCGCGTGAGTTTGCCTTCGCTCTCGAGCTTCTGCTCGTGCGTCAGAATACCGTAGACGACATCAACTATCTGCTGGATCTTGGCCTGGCGATCGGCAACCATCTGTCCGCGCAGGGTCGAGAGCGCGATCGGCACCAGCGCAATCATGCCGAGGAGGCTGACGCCGACAATCAGGACCAGCTTGAAACTGATACGGGAGAAAATCATTGGGGCTCGCATGAATAAGCAATACAGATATGCCAATTTAGCCCGAACGCCTTATCAAAGCTTTAAGCATTCGGGCTCCGAACCCCTGCAATATCACCTGGATTTGGCGACGTCCTTGCGCAGGGTCAGATCGATGGTGTGGGCCGCAATCTTTCGAAGCTCGGCCTCATCGCCATAGGCGCGCTCGAGAACAGCCAGCCCGCGCGTCACGGTGATGATGTGCAAGGCGGCAATTTCGGGGTCGCCGCTGAACTCGCCCCGTTGCGCACCTGCCGACAAAGTATCCCGGACCAGAGCGGTGATGCGCGTCACCATATCCGCAAACGCGTGGCGCGCGTGCTCGTCCAGCCCTTCGCCTTCGACCGAACCAAGCTCCATCAGCCCCCGCGTGGTCGGACATCCGCGGGGCGGCGAGCCGGAGCGGAAGTTCTTGATCGTCAGATCGAAAAACGCCGTGAGGCGTTTTCGCAAAGTGCCCGCGCCAAGCACCTTCTGGATCGAGCCGACATAGTCGCCCGCGTAGCGCTCATAGGCCTGGAGGAACAGCGCTTCCTTGCTGCCGAAGGCGTTGTAGAGGCTGCCGCGCTGGACGCCGGCGTCGCGCGCGATGTCGGACAGCGAGGTGCCGCGGACGCCGTTGCGCCAGAACTGATCGAACGCGATGCGCAGGAGATCGTCGTGGTCGAATTCGCGCGGCCTCAAGTTTTGCTCCCTTCGAAAGTATTTGACACGATGTCAAGAATTTGGTTTTTAGACATCGCGTCAAAAACAGATGGGGCCGATCGCCCGCCGCGTCAATAAGCCAAACCGCGAACGGGCGGCTCGCGCCCGCTTGCAAAGGGACTCGCGATGCCTCTGCTTCACATCTCGATGCGCGCCGGCAAGCCGGAAGCTTATCGAAAGGCGATCCTCGACGGCCTCTATCTGGCCATGCGCGAGGCGCTCAACGTGCCCGAAGGCGACGAGTTCATGACTATCAGCGAGCTTGAACCCGCAAACTTCCGCTGCGGCAACGCCTACGGCGTCAAGCGAAGCGACGACGCAGTGCTGATCCAGATCACCGTGTTCGCCACGCGCACCGCCGAGCAGAAGAAGGCGCTGTATCGGCGGATCGCGGGGCTGCTCGGCGAAAACCCGGGGATCCAGCCGGAGGACGTGTTCGTCAACGTACTCGACGCACCTGCGGAAAACTGGTCCGTCGGCCACGGCCTCGCGCAATTCGCGTGAGTTTGCGGGGCCTGCAAGGTGGCGGTCGCGGAGGACCGAGGTTCAGCTTCCAGCATGCGCACCATGGCGGCGGTGATACGCACTTGGCGACGACCAGGTCCAACCCTTCAACACCGCTCGATCCGGCTCGAAGATTTCGATCTTGAGCGGGTGGCATTCCGCAGCATCGCTGGAATGGGTTGCGCTGCAGTCTCCACCGGGACAGGCCGACAACGCTCCGAGCAGATCGATCTCCGCGGAGAACTCGATGAAGTCGCCGGGGCGGACGGGGCTTGCCTTCATAAAATATTGATGTGTGTCTTTGGTGAAGCCGGTACACATGAAGACATTGAGCACGTCGTGGACGTGATGCTCGACCGCGCGTGGCTCCATCTTCAGTTCAGCGGCAAGCGCGCGGGACAGGTTGGAATGGCAGCAGAAATCATAGCTGCCGCCGTTCAGCATCAGGTTCGTGTAGGGATCGCAGCGCGTGCCGATGACGTCGTGAATTCCGCCGCCGTCCTCGTCGAAACCGTACCAGCCGAGCGTGTCGTGGCTGATGGTCGCCATCGGCCGAAGATAGGGCATGTTGCTCCAGAGCCGGTCGCCAGCGCCGACATGCGTGCCATGGATCGCGCGCGTCTTGCCGCTGAAAAAACGCTCGGAGAGATCGTCCGCGTTCCAGAGATTGAGATCGCCGACCTGAGGGCCTTCGATGCTGACGATGCGGAAGAACTGGCCGCGTGCTACACGAAATGTTCTGGCGTCGCGAGCCGGCACGATGAGTTCGTGCGTTTTGACCATGGTATGGCGGGCTTGCTCGAGCGCGGCCAGGTCGGGCCTGGGCATCGTGCCGACCGGATAGACGATCGCCGGTTTGGCGGCGCGGCGCGAGGCGGCGTCAGCGGGTGCGATTTTGGGCGACATGCCAGGCTCATCCCTGCGATTGTGATCCATCCTACCGCCTCAGCTCACTCGCTCGCAACGCACCCCTCCATGATCCCATCGAGCTCGGCCTTCGAGAGCACACCGAGCTCGGCGATGAAGACGATCCGCGCCCGCGGCACGCCCGGCGCCGGCACCTCGCCTGTCGCCAGCGTCGCGCGGCCGCCGGCGAACTGAAACACCATCAGGCGCCCGGGCTGCTCGATCGTTTCGAACAGGCCTTTGGCGCGCGCAAGTTTTGGCGCCAGACGATTGATGGCCTGCTGCAAGCGCGGCAGCGAGAGCGCCCGCTCCGACGTCCAGCTCAGCGTCTCGAAGCGCTCTTCGGCCGGCCGTTTCGGCCCCGGCTCGCGCGGCGCCGGCGCACGATCAACATTCGCGAGAAACAGCAGCGCAGCGGGGATCTCACCATTCCGCGCATCGACCACCACCGCAGGAACGCGGAGCGCGCGGATGGAATCACGCATCCGGGCACCTGCCCCCTCGTCCGCCAGATCCAGCTTGCTCAGCGCCACGATATCGGCGACGCGCAACTGCGACCGCATCAGCGCGTTATCCAGGGCCGCCGGCGGTGTTGCCGCGTCCATCACGCAGAGCACCGTTTCCAGCGGTGCTTCGCGCAGGATCACGGGGTCCAGCAGATTGCGCACGACGTCGGCGGGATCGGCCACGCCACTGGTTTCGATGACGATGTACTCCGGCCTGGGATCACGCCGCAGCAGCGACGAGAGCGTGCGGAGCAGATCGCCTTCGAGCGAGCAGCAGATGCAGCCGTTGCTCAGACTCACCACGCCGTCGCTCGCGCCGGCGATCAGCTCGGCATCGATGTTGATCGCGCCGAAATCATTGACCACGGCGGCGATCCGCCGCCCGCCCGCATGCGCCAGCAGATGGTTCACGATCGTCGTCTTGCCCGCCCCCAGAAAGCCCGTGACCAGGAGAATCGGGACCGGCATGCGTCAGCTCTCGACGACGGGCCGGCGCACCGGCTTTCCGGGGCGCGCTTCGACATCCAGAATGCCGTCGCTGATCAACGGCTGGCCGCTGACCACGAGATGCCGCACGCCTTCCGACGGACGGTTCATCGCCGTGAACGTGGCGCGGTCGCTGAGCTTCTCGTAGTCGAACACGACGATGTCGGCATCCGCGCCCTGCGTGAGCCTGCCCTTGGCGCGCATCGCGGGCGTGCTTTGCGACAAAATCTCCGCGGGGATCAGCGCACATTTGTGCACGCCTTCCATCAGCGACACGGCTTTGCGCTCACGCACCCATTCGCGGATGAATTTTGTGAAGCAGCCGGCCGAGCGCGGATGCGAGGTGGCGTCATCCGGCAGCGGCCAGGCGTCGCCGGTGTAGGTCTTGCCGTCCGACGTCGTCCACGGCATCGCGTCGGAGGCGATCGCGCCGCCGGGATAGAGCACCGACATGTCGAGGAGATCGCGATGATGCGCATTGTTGTCGGTGTCGAGGATATGCCACAGCACAAGCGTGGAGGGTTCCTCGGCTTGCGCCTTGAGCAGCTCCTCGCGGTCGTGGAAGCGGTAGCCGTCGGTCACCCGCTGCACTGAATCGTAGCCGGTGCCGTTGCGCTCGACGAATTCAGGGTCGCTGAAGAAGGCGGCGGCCAGCACGGTCGAGCCGGTGCCGTAAGGATAGGCCTCGACCGTGATGGGCAGACCCTGCGCCTGCGCCTTCTCGATCAGCACGCGGCAGCGCGCGATGTCGGTCTTGCTCGACGAATTGAAATGGCAGATGTGCATGTGCGCGCCGGTGGCGCCGGCATAGCCGATCAGGCGGATATAGGCTTCCGCCGCGCTTTCGGGATCGATGCGCGACATGTAGGCGACGTGGGTGAAGGTCGGCACGTCCTGCTTGGCCGCGAGCTGGCAGACTGCGGTCAGCTCCTGCACGCCGGCGCCGGGCGCATAGGCGTTCAAGATGCCGATGCCGATGCCGCCCTCGTTCAGGCCGCGCGCGAGGCGATCGAGGATACCTGCGACCTCGGAGTCACTCGCCACGTTGTCCATCCAGCGGCGATCGCGCATGGCGTTGCCGAACGCCTCCAGCGAGCTCTCCGCGTTGGAGCCCGTCATCGCGCCGATGCGCGCAAACGCCCAATTGGTAGCTGCGCCGTAGTTCAGCACGCGTCCCTTCCTGGCCTGGCGCTCATACCATGACCCGACCGGCAGCACGCCGGCCTCGAGATCGAGCGTCGTCGTCACGCCATCGAAGGCCTGCATGCGGTCGGCCGGAAGCGACTGGCCGTGCGCATGGAGATCGATGAAGCCGGGCGCGACCACGAGCCCGGTCGCGTCGATCACCCGCTCGGCGCCGCCGAGCGAGGAGCCGACCGCGGCGATCTTGCCATCCACCACCGCCACATCGCCGATGGCATCCATCCCGCTCGCCGGATCCACCACCCGGCCGCCGCTGATCACCAAACCGCTCATATCGCCACTCCGAAAAGCTATTGCCAAAACCTCCAAAGGCCCGGCAGCAGCTTTGGAGGCAAATCGGGGCGCATAGAGGCAGATTCCGGGGAGAACGACCACCTCCGCTGATGCCGATGCATCATGCTCGCATGGGAGGTCAGGGCGTACGCTCGCGTTCTCGCGGCCCGTTTGGCCCGAGTCATGCTTTTCGTTTTCACCCTCTCGTAAGAAAGGGCGCAGGGAAGACCGGGCGCCGGCTGGCACCCACACAACCCCTATGCGAAGATGATGCACACGCAATGCACGGGGGAAACACAGGGCAGCCAAACGTTCGGCCTTCCCTGCGCAGTGGTTTGACGGCCTATGCCGTGCTCTCCCGGGAGCCGAGTTCGTTCTGGCCTCCCTCACCATCGCGAAACTCACGACCACCGCGCCGGTTGACGCAATGACTCCTTCGCGAAGGCTTGACCGTAGCAACGACGGCCAGGACCACACGGTTTCGCCGTACGCAGGCAACCCTGCTTCGCCAAGAGGCTTCGCAGGGCATAGGCGCCGTTCGTCATGCGCAGTTCGTGACGCACTCACGGGGTTCATCCCGCCCTGCACGCCCGATCCCGCATCGACGCCGCCCGCGTCCACCGCAACCCAGCCCGCGTTTCGTGACGACGTACGACCGCCCCTTTGGTGGGCTGGGATGGCCGACACATACGACAAATCCGAATTTCGGCAAAGTGGAATATTTTTGTAGAAAGGGGTTGACACAAGTGACGGCTGTTTTGCCGGACGGGCGGCCCAAGCCCACGGCCGGCCTACGCAAGTAGACCCGCCAATGGTATCTCGTTGAGATACGAAGGACTTGAAATACGTATCCCCCCGAGATACGTATAGCCATGATCAAGAGCTTCAAAGGGAAGTTCGCCGAGACGATCCTTCAGGGCCGCATGGCACCGAAGGGTTTCCCGGCAGATCTCGCGAAAGTCGCGCGCCGAAAGCTGATCATGGTGGATGCCGCCGAGTTTCTCGATACGTTGAAATCGCCTCCCGGCAACCGCCTTGAAGCTCTCAAGGGCGATCTGGCCGGCAAGCACTCGATCCGCATCAACGATCAATGGCGGATCGTATTCAGATGGACCGCCGCGGGCCCCGAAGACGTCGAGATCGTGGACTATCACTAGGCAGACCGGCCCGCCCTGTGGCCGACCAAAAGGAGTTCGCAGATGGCAAAAAGGCTACCGCCAATTCATCCCGGCGAAATTCTGCGTGAAGAATTTCTCGTTCCGTTCAAGCTGACACCCTACGCGGTCGCGGCTGCCCTGAACGTGCCGCGCACCCGGATCGAGCGCATTGCGCGCGAAGAAAAGCCCGTCACAGCCGACACCGCGCTACGGCTCGGCAAATTCTTCAAGACCGGCGCTGCGTTCTGGATGAACATTCAGGCGCGCTTCGATCTCGAAACGGCCGAAGACGTGCTTGCGCCCCAGATCAAGAAGATCACGTCTTACGAGGCGGTATGAGAGCCTAGCGGTCGCGAGCACCGATTGACCTTGCGAGATGGTTCACCTCGACTGTGAAAAGGCCGGAACCGGGCGGCTCCGGCCGATACAAAATTGCGACATTGGCTGTTACGCGAATCGGTGCACAGCGGTAATTATTGCAGAAAATTGCCGGTCCAATTCGGAGACGTTCCATGGCCCTTCCTCTCGTCCAACAGCAGCCGCCCCTGCCTTGGGGCCCCGATACGCGTTCGACGCGGGACGAGCTCCTCGACAGATATTTTCATCTTCGGGAAATCTCCAAGAGACTTCATGACGACGTTCTCAGCTCCATCTCTGCCGAGACGTTTCTGAATCACGCGCGTCGGCTCGGATTGGCGCAGGGAAAGACGTTCGTTCTCGATCATGAAGACGAGATGTACTACGTCTACGACCTTGCCGTTTACACAGCGCCGGCCGATCGCTCCCGGGCGATCGACCGCTACGCGAGGTCGGCCCGGTTCGAACCGCAATCCGACGAGCGGTTGATGTTGGACGCGATGCGCGCGTCGCAGTTTGCAATCCTTCTGATCGAACAACGTCACGACTCGGCGGGCCTGATCGCCACCGATATTCTCCGCAACTCCAAAGTGTGGCTGCTCGACATTGGGCTCGAAAGTTCGATGGACGACGGAGAATTGATCGCGACCAGGCTGATCACCCCCGGCTCGTTCTCGATGACCGCCGGCGTCAACGTTCCGTTCGAGATCGAAATGCTCGAGGCGATTTGCGCGCTGCTGCCCCGGAGCATTGGCAACGGCGAGCTCAGTCGCGTAGCCGAGGACAGGCGCTTCGCTGAAGCCGTCTACAAGGCGGGGCTGATGGACGGCGTCATGGACAAGATGGCCTATCTTGATCTGCCCGACCGGGCCTGACCTCTTTTTGTAGCATGGGTCGAGTTTCTCGCGATACCCATTGCGACCTTGAGCGCGGCGCGCTTCAATCTGAGATCATCGTGGTCGACACGGGCGAACACCATGCCAGTGACTATCGGGGACATTACCGGAGCCTTCGAGTTCGCCAATACCGGCGGCGACATGGGAGAGTTTTGCGCCTTCGTCTGCAAGCAGACCGGGAAAATCTACCTCCAAACCGATTTCCCGGACACAGCAGAGTTGCTCGACGAACTACCGGACGACATCCACGACGAGGAAAAATACGTCGCACTCCCGGACAAGCGCGAACTCGATCTGGGCAAGCCGCTGGTTCTCGCTTTTGCCGGCGAATACCTGCCGGGCGATTTCGATGACGTCCGCTATTTCTTCGACAAGCGCGGCGCTTATTCGAAATTCAAGGCGCTGCTCGCCAGACGCGGTGCGATCGATCGCTGGCATGCCTTCGAGGCGAAAGCCACGGAGCAGGCGCTGCGCGACTGGTGTGCGCTGAATGAGATCGAAATCGTCGGTTAATGCGGCATTCTGTTCAGAACGAAGACATCCGCTTCCATCCACCTGAAATAGTTAGCTTATTTTCTATATCTTCACTTCGTATTGCAAAAAGCGCTACAAATTCTATATTGGCTTCTATGGAGGTTCATGATGCCCCGAGCCGTTGAACGTAAGGAGCATCCGCTTTCGATGCGGCTGCCGGAAACTGACATTGCCATCATCGATCGGGCAGCGGCGCTGCGCGGGCGATCACGCACAGACTTCGTGCGTGACGCGGCAGTACGTGCGGCCGAGGACGTGCTGATGGAGACGGCCCCTATTCGAATGACTCCATCCGGCTTCAAGGCATTCATGGCGACGCTGTCCGGCCCGGCTGCCCCGGTCCCAGAAATGGTTGAGCTCTTCCAGCGTGCAGCGCCATGGGAGACCAATCGCTCAAGCAAGAGGCGATGAGGCTTGGCAATCTCCGGCCCCGAACCACTGACGGGGGCTCACAATCTCGACGAGTTCTCCTGCGGCAAGCCATCCCTCGACCGATGGCTCAAAACGCGGGCGCTGTCCAACCAGGAAAAGGGTTTTACGGCCGTTATGGTCGTTCACGACGTGAACCGAGTGGTCGGCTATTATGGTCTCGCGCCGACGGCAATCATACCCTCGTCTCTGCCGCGGTCCATACGGACCGGTCAACCACCCGACCCTGTGCCCTGCCTGCTGCTGGGTCAGCTTGCGACTGATGAGAATTGGATTGGCAAAGGAGTTGGCACCGGCCTGCTCAAGCATGCGCTCCAGCGCTGCGTCACGGCCGCAGGCCTGATTGGAGGGCGTGCGTTGATTGTCAACGCGGTCGATACTGACGCTGCTGCGTTCTGGGGACGGCGCGGGTTCATTCCCTCGAAGGATGACCCGCTTATCCTCTTCAGATCGATCGCTGATATTGCGGCATCGCTTCGCAAATAGCCGCCGCAAATGTGCAGCTCACGAGAGTCGATCGCCAAGAGATGCGCTGAGACGCATCGATGTTCGGGATATATGGCGCTCCCTAGGGGAGGGAACGGGCGACACACGAAGGCGTTGAAAAACATGGCAAATCAGGCGAGCCGCATTTTCCATTGCTACCATTTGTTACTACCACCAGCAAGGTCAGAGCCGGCTTACGCCAACTCCGAGCCCACATGTCGTTAGAACATGGATTCTATGGCATCGGAGGAGCCATCGAGACCCGCTATTTGGACCGGCCCCAGCTTCATTCTCTCTCGATCTAAGGCATCTCGTATACGTCGCTGCACTATGCGTTCAGGAAGGTTTTGGCTTTCATTTCGGGTTGCGGCCGCGACTTCGAGCAACTCCTTCGGAACTTCCATTACCGGATCAATGAACACGTAAGGCATCCGGTCAGCCGTCTGGGCAACTCGATCACGACTTGGACCGAAAGCAAGGTATTTGAGCAGGAAGTCTACTGAAATGATTGGAAGGTGCTTTATTTTTTCTCTGATTTCCCACTCTAGTCCCTGAAGCATCCGCCTCGCTGCGCTATCGAGCGTCAGAAGCCAAGTGGTGTATCCGAGGGGAGACTTCCCCGCTTGCATGCGCCGGTCACTTAAGACGGAGATGAAGTTCTCCGAGTCATGCTCTGCCAATCTGTTCGCGTTGATGCTGAATGGCGCCTCCAACCCTCCTCGTCGATCTTGATGGATTTTCTTCCAGTACTCGCGAACTGCAGCGACCACTTGCTCGTCGAGCGCCTCTGATACGATTGGATCATCCAATTCAACCCCGAACTCATCGCCAAGATAGTCAGCGATGTCCTGGATAGGCTGATGGTTTCCTCTGAATTGTTCAACCCAGCTGACAAAACCGTTCAAGGGTTTGCCTGCAAAAAGATACCGAGCAACCACATACGGTACCCGCCCCTTCCAGACGCTTTCGCGGGTGTAGGTCACGCACAAGTTCAAGTGGCGTTCAATCTCTTCCAAGATACCCGGCGTAACTCGCAACGTGATCGCACTGGCATGGGCCTGTTTGAACAGCGCGGTAAACGGACGCAGAGATTCTGGAAGGGCTTGTTCAGCGAACAAGGGAAGCAGAACGCTGGTATCCAGCCAGAATTGACCATGGTTGAAGAGTTTCTTTGTGACCTTCTGGACGTCCGGGACTTCTTCCAGAAACGCGAACAGAGTGTAGGTATCGGCAAGGAGACGGAGATACTCTTTCGTCTGCTCAGACGGGCTTGCCATCAAGGTAGTAATGATGTGTAGAAGGAACTGGACATTGTCACGCCCAGTCACGAGCTTTCCCTTCGGCGACAGCTCCTTTACGACAAGCCCGATATCTTCGTCGTTTAGCGAAAAGTCCTCGTCGTGAGCTAACGCGCTTGCAAATTTTTCTCCCTGCCGGAGGAAATAATGTTCAATGATTCTGTGAAGCAGCTCGACAACTTCGGAACGCTTGGCGACGTTTAGCTCGCTGTGAGCTTGGAGCAACTCGTCTAAGTCACCATCGAAGGCCTCTACCAGCAACGCGACTGATGCCTTCCTGTCCTTCAACCGTTCCGTTTCTTCAAAGCTCAAATTGAAAGTATCGTCCTTCGGCCAATGGCGAATTGCTAACTTTGTGAGTCGCTTGAGAGCCGCTTCTACATAGGGATAAAGCTGCTCACGCGAATGCTGCGGCAGAACTCGGCCCACTCGGGCATGTACCTCATCACGGCTTACTCGTTTTTCGTTGTCAGAGCCTTGCAATGCCGAACGCACAAGTGCCTCGAACGATGACTTCGTCAGTCCCTTAGAAGCATTTTCGTCACGCCATTGCATCTCTAGAAAATGGTGAGCAGTGCGTGCGTCTTGACCAGATAGTGCCGATGCCGCGTTGTGCTTCACTCCTGAGGCTTCCAGCAGCGGGTCCACGATAACGCGAGCAAGCTCGGAAGCAGCGGCGCTTCGACTTTGATCAAGATTGCATCGTTCAACGAACCAGGACTTGTCCCGTATGTCGAGGTAAATGCCCTTCTTGCTTAGCTCCGTTCGCAACGCGTCAGCCTTCGCCCCAATCAGCTGATTGGAGACGTAAACTAGTAAGGTTGCGTCCGGGAATGTTTCCTGAAGGCGCGTTACGGTGGCGTGCACCTTGGCTGCCCAATCATACTGAACCGAGTACTGGATCACGACGTTCGAAACCCCGTCTGCACAGAACAGCTCGGAATCGCGGCCACCATCTCCACCGGCGCTGGCCATCGTTCTAATCTTTGGCCATTCGGACGCTAAGAAGGTGGAAGCTAAGCGTTCAAAGCGCTCCCAGTCGCTGGGCTTGAGGCCGCCCAACGCCAATAGAAAACGTTCTTGTGAAATCTCCATGGCGTCTCCAAGCGCACGAGCCTTGCGTCTTATGGTCGTTGTGAAGGGAATCACAACTCTTAAGACCCTACTCACGGCAGACCCGCTTCGTCACCATCGCCGGCGAGCTATGCATAACGGAATCACAGGGATTCCAAAGCGAACGTTGTATAAACTCTAATTGGTCGTATAGGTCTTATACAAGCAGCGCTTGGAGGACCTCGACGTGCCCACGGCTCCCCTTATCACCTACCTACGCGTATCAAAGGCCACCCAAGGCCGTTCAGGGCTGGGCATTGAGGCGCAGAGGCACGCCCTCGCCCGCTTCGCGACCGCCGAGGGATACAACGTCGCTCGCGAGTTCGTGGAGGTGGAAACGGGCAAAGGCTCCGATGCGCTCGACCGCAGGCCTCAGCTCAAGGCAGCGCTGGCGGAAGCACGGAAGCTCCGGTGCCACGTGGGCGTGGCGAAGCTCGACCGACTCGGACGTGATGTGCACTTCATCTCGGGCCTGATGGCCCACAGGGTGCCCTTCGTGGTGGCAGAGCTTGGCGCCGACGTAGACCCTTTCGTGCTCCACCTGTTCGCTGCCATTGCGGAGAAAGAGGTGAAGATGACTTCAAACCGGACGAAGCAAGCGCTCGCCGCCGCCAAGGCTCGCGGGATAACCCTGGGCAACCCTAGGCTCCATATGGCCCGCAAGGGTGCGGTAGAGGCTGTGAAGGCTGAAGCTGATCGCTATGCAGCGAACGTGCTGCCAATCATCCGCGAGGCGCAGAAGGCCGGAGCGAGCACGTTCAGGCAGATTGCGGAAGCCTTGAACGCCCGGGGTATCGCGACAGCACGTGGGGGCGCTTGGCACCCCATGAGCGTCAAGAATCTCCTCGACCGTCCGACAGCACAGTAAGGAAGCGCATCATGACCCTCGCTCTAGCCCTCACGCTTATGGTCGCCGGGTGCGCCTCGGTAGCCCTCGAATGCGCAGTGGCAGGCTCAATCCTGATCGGCTGCGCGGTGCTGATCGTGCGTTTCGTCATGTGAGCGAAGGCACCCCGGCCTAGAAAATGGGTCCCCTATTTCACGGGACCCCTATTGCCGAGCAATTTCCCAGGTGAATTTCAAATTCGTCGCCCTTTAGGCCGAATGCTGCTCAGCTGATGCAGCGTTTGAATACCAGGGAGTTCTCACGTAGCCCCACCGGCCCCATGGCACAGGTGGCTTTAGGAGTTTTGAGGAGCCACCCACGGGGACTTGACGAATCCGAGCTACCAGCCCATTTTCTCTACAAATGTGGAGTTTATGCCTATGATCTCCAGACTAGAAGAACTGATGCTGCACATCGTTCTCCGCGGGCAGGGCGAGGCGACCGCAACTGATGTTCAAGGCCAACTGTCCGATGCGGAAGGGAGGGAACGGTCGTTCGGCGCTGTTTTCACAACGCTTGATCGCATGTCTGCCAAAAAGTTGGTGATGTGGCGTAAAGGAACGGCGCAATCACGCCCAGGCGGGCGAGCGCCGCGGTTGTACGAGATCACAGGCGCAGGCCGTGCTGCGCTGGATGAGGCGTTTCGCGCACGCCAGTTTGCGTCAGGATTCGATGCTGCCCCCGGCTTGAGGGGAGCGAAGCCATGAGGCTCTTGAAGAAGCTCGCCGAAGCCTGCGTCATGGTTTGGTCCCTTGCTGGCAAGGACGGAAAAAACATTCAGCAAGCTGAGATTGATATTCGCCTAACAATGATCCGCCCGTCTGGTTCGTGGATGAACAGGGTATTCGCGGCAGCTTTGTATTTGCTTTCGCTCCCACTCTGGATAGCCGCGGGGAATTTATGGGGGAACATTTTGAGCCGGTCCCCCCGAATGCCGAAGGGTCTGATTATCGACCTGTTGGTCCCCCCGGAGCGGGCCGATGATATGCTTGCGAATCTCCAGCGCGCCTATGACGAGCGCTGGCTTCCGAAATACGGCGCTCGCAAAGCTCGGCGTATTTTCCTCCTTCAAGCGACAGGAGCAGTGGCCGGCTTTTGGATCGACTGGGTTCGTCAGCGTTTGGATTTAATCAAGCTCTTCGCAAGATGAGCCGACAGTTCGCATTATGCTGAGGGTGGCCACGAAGTCAGAAGAGGCCAGAAGAACTCCAGGAAAAAAAGGGTCCCCTTCTGAGCGGGACCCCTATTGCCGAACAATTCCCCCGGAGAATTCCAAATCAACGGCCTTAAGGCCCGTTTGCTGCTCGGCTGGTGCGGCGCTGGGAGAACCCGAGAGTTCTCAGGAAGCTTGAGCCTCAGCGGAGCGCCGAGAGCGAGCCCGTGTCCCCTTGGGCTCAGGAGTCCCCAGGAGCCGTTCCACCAGACCGCCACCATGGTAGCCCGGGTGTTGACGAACGAGTCACCGGGTCTCTCAGGAGTCCTGAGGGCGCAATTGCGAGCTATGTTCAAGAGCAGAAGCCGCCGCCCTTGGCCTAGTCCGCTCTTTCGCTATTACCGAACCTTTGGCACACCGCTAGCCCACTTCCGAGAAAGGCCAAAAGGCGACCTTTGTGGGCCGCTTTAGACCGCTCACCGGAGCGGCATGACGAAAGTGAACCTGGTCTCTTCAGGCGTCGAGGTCACGGTCAGCACGCCCTCATGGGCTTTCGCGATTTGAGAGGCAATGTGCAGACCGAGACCCAAGCCCTGCCGGCTGGCGCGCACTTCGCCGCGGAAGAAGGGTTCGAACAGTCTTTCCATGGCCGCTTGGGGAATCGGTTCGCCACCATTCGCAACGGACAACTTGAACAGCCCATCCTCCGTTTCCGCGCGCACCCGCACGGGCTGGCTGGCCGTTCCATGGCTGAGCGCGTTTCCGACGAGATTGGAAACAAGTTGCCCGATCCGGGTTCTGTCGCAATCCACGGGAGTGTCGATGGCATATTCGGCTTCGATCTGGCGGCCCGGTGAGGACAGCCGCAGTTCGTCGATCACCTGATGCAGCACGGGCTCCAGCGGTTTGCGGGCATTGCGATCAAGGGTGATGCCGCCGCCAAGCCGCCCGCGCGCGAAATCGAGCACGTTGTCGATCAGCTCCGCCATGCGCGTGACGGTGGTCTGCAACATCGCCACGACCTGATGCTCTTTCTCAGTCTTGGCGTCCCGCCCTAGGATGCGCGCGCCTGCGCTGATCGATGCCAGCGGATTGCGAAGGTCATGGCCGAGAACGGCAATAAATTGCTCCCGCAATTCCGACGTCTCGCGTTCGTTCGCCAGACTGTTCTTTGCAGCTTCGCGTGCCGCCAGCAGCTCCTGTTCGTAACGCCGCCGGTCGGTGGCCTTTAACAGCGCCAGCCGGGTGAACAACGGTTTGCCGGCGTCATCCCGGCCTTCCAGCGCGTTGCAAATCATCTGCATCGGCTCGCCGCCCGCGGCCATCATGTCGATGGCGAACTCGTTGAAGAAGCCCTGCATGCGCAGCAGCGGCGCGATATGGGTTTCGTAGAAGATGCGGCCAGCCATGTTGAGGAAATCGCTGAACCGCTTGCCGATCATTTCATCGGCGCTTCGGCCGATCCATTCCAGCAAGGTCTTGTTGACGCGCGCGATGCGGCCGTTCACCCCCAGCGTGATGTAGCCGCAGGGAGAATTCTCGAACATGTCCTCGAAATCATCGATGCGGGGGCCGGGCACGAAACGCTCAGACGAACGTTCGCATCGCGGCGATAACCTCGTCGGGTGCGCTGAGATTGGGGCAATGGCCGGTTGCCTCCAGGATGATGATTTCGCTGTCGGGGATGCCGCGATGGACGAACTCGCCCACCTCTTTTGAGGCGATGATGTCTTCGCTGCACTGAAGGATGAGCGTCGGGATCTCGACCCCGGCGAGGTCGCCGCGGTTGTCGGACTTGAACGTGACCCGCGCAAACGCCTTGGCGATATCGGGATCGGTTCGGCAGAAGCTGTTGGTCAATTCCTCGCCGAGTTCGGGACGATCCGGATTACCCATGATCGCCGGTGCCATCTGCGCGGACCAGCCCATGTGATTGGCCTCGAGAAACTGCAAAAGCTCTTCGATCTGCTGTTCACTGAAGCCGCCGACATAGTCGCCGTCATCGATGTAGCGGGCGGAAGGCCCGACCAGCACCAGTTTGCCGAACATTCCCGGCGCCTTTTGCGCCGCCAGAACGCCGATCATGCTGCTGACCGAATGGCCGACAAAGACGGCATCCTTCAGACCAAGTTCACCGCCGATTTCCACCACGTCGTCGGCGTAACCTTCCAGTGTCGAGTATTTGGTTTTGTCGTAGGCCTTGAGGTCGGAGGCGCCGGCGCCGACATGGTCGAACAAGACAGTTCTAAACTCACCTTCAAAAGCGGGTTCCACAAACCGCCACATGTTCTGATCGCAACCGAACCCGTGGGCAAACACCATAGTCCGGTCGGCCGAGCCGCGAACATGGACATTATTTCGTTCTATTACGCCCATGATGGAACTCACACGAGGTTGGTAGTGAACCGCCGTTGTCACTTTGCCCGTTTTCCGGGCGAAGGAAACCAACAGTCCGCTTGTTCCGCTTTCGATGCTCCCAGAAGAGCGTATGCACTTTTCGACAAAAGTCCAAGCTCCTGGATGTCCGTTGTGGGTCACATCCAGACTCGCGGCCCGCGCCGTCGCCATGTCTGCTCCGCCTTCACCAATAGACGTCGTCAGCGCTGATCGTTTGGACGCGGTGCTGGTAGCTTCGCTGGTGACCTTAGGCGACCCAAAGAAAATGGGTCCCCTTCTGAGCGGGACCCCTATTTCCGAAAGTCCTCTCGGGCAACTTTGAAATCGATGGTCTAAAGCCCGTTCGCTGCTCGGCTGGAGCCAGGCCTTGGTGATCCCGGGACTACTCAAGAAGCCTGAGCTTAAGTGTCACGTGAACATGAGATGCCGAGCCAAACCGACGGTCACTTCAGTCCCCACGACAAACCGTTCACACGGGTCCAGGTGACTCTAGGAGTCCTCAGGAAGCCCCATCCGAGGCGGCTACCAGGGTGGCCCGAGGGCTCCCGAGCGAGTCAGCGACTCCCTAGAAGGCCTTGGAGGGCAAGCTGCGGGCGTCGCATCCTTGGGAGTTCTTGGGGTAGTTGCGGCGTTGCTAAGAGCGAGGACCAGAGGCCGTTGGCCACCTTGGCTCAGACATCCAAAGTTCATAAGGAACTCCCTCACTGATCCAAGGCTTGGTATTTCTTTAGGAGGCACCAATGGCAGTCAACAAACCAACCGGCGACAACGCACGCAAGGGCGCGGTGAAGAAGCGCACGCAGTTGAAGAACCCGCTGACCGAGACATCGACCAAGCGCAACAAGAAGGGCGGGCAGTTCATGGCCGTCAAGAAGAGCGCGAAGAAGTTCAAGGGTGTGCGGAAAGAGAAGTGAGTTAATGACGAGTCTTCTTCAGCTCGCCCTCGACTTCCTCGATAACTCCCTCCACGTCGGGCACCTCGAAGTCGTCTATCCTGTTGCATTCGCAGGGCATGCCGGCGCCGCACTGACACCCTCCCTCTAACACCTCGCTCCAGGCGCGGTTGGGGTGATTCTCGCAGACCCATCTTAGGTCTTGGCAGTTCGGGCAATTCGATTTGGTCATATCATCTCAATAGGCGCGCGGGCCTTGCTCCAGAGGTCGCAAGAATACCGCGCGCCCTCCGGCCGCGCCGCATACTCAACGCACGGCAGCAGCCGATAACAAAAAACGCCGGTCGAAACGGCTAGTTCCTGCGAGCGCCGCGCGGGTGGTGCTCACGTAGGTGGTCGCAGGCCGGGTGACGAAGCCCAATCGGAAATGTGCGCGGCAGTGTCAGCACTCCGCGCGCGCTTCAGGAATTCTTCCCGCTCCTTTCCTGCCGGCATTGCCTCTGCCTGCTTCTTCATGTCCTCGGCGAATTTTGTAAGCCGATCCTGAAGGGAGTCGGTCTGTTTGAAACGATTTCGCTTCATCGTGCTGCTCCCGTGTTTTGAGACGGCAGATAAACGAGAAGCCCCAAAAACCGTTCCTATGTCAGGTAGCTGACACTATTTCCGGGACAACCCTTTGAAGGAGCTGGCGCGCAATAACCCTTCGGACGTGATGTCCCGGTATTCGATGTCGGCATAGAACGTCGGCTCGACCCAGGTAGCCTTCGGCTTCTTGATGGGCCTGGTGAGCTTTGCCTTCGGGCTCACGACGGTATCAAGCTTCTTTCGGATTTCGCTGGAGACCGTCCGGGACCAGCCGGTGCCGACCTTGCCCATGTAGACAAGCTCCTTGCCCTCTTTCTTGCCGAGGTAAAGGGCTGCGACGCCACCGGGGTCTTTGATGAACCCGACGACAGGGAATTTCTCGCGCTGGACAGTTTTAATTTTCTGCCATGCCTCAACGCGGTCGGAGCGGTACGGCGCGTCTACCCGTTTTGAAACAATGCCCTCATAGTTCAACCGGGCCGCAGCCTCGAACAGCGCCTGTCCGTCCCCTTCGTGATGTTCGCTGTAGAGGACGGGTGGGTCGAGCATGTCGATGAGTTCTTTAAGCAGCTCTTTGCGCTTGAGTTGGGGCTCGCTGCGAAGATCCTCTCCGTTGTGGAAGAGGATGTCGAACACATAGAACAGCATCCGGTCCTGACGACCTTTAGCCAGGTCAGCCTGCAGCTCGGAGAAGTTGGTGCGGTCCTCGTGGACCACAACAATCTCACCGTCGAAGATGGTCTGGCTCTTCAGCTTGAACGCGCCGGCTATGGTCGAGAACCGCGTCGTCCAGTTGTGTCCGTTGCGGGTGAATATCTTCGTAGCCCCGCGATCGACATGGACCTGAGCGCGGTAGCCGTCATACTTTATTTCGTGAATCCACTGAGCACCTGAAGGAGCGTTGCTCTTCAAGGTCGCCAGCTGGGGCTTAATGAACCCCGGCATACCGGAACGCTTCGCCACTCTGCGCAACTCACAAAAAGGCCGCCGTCGGGGGATCAACGGCGGCCAGTCTAGCTTACAATACCCACGTCGATGCAACTCGGACTGTCTTCGCCGGTTCCTAATACTGAGGCCGCTTAAGCAGCTCGGGCAACTTGGAGAATGCTTTGGCAAGCCGCCTCGCCTCATCACGGGTGAGGAACTGGTCGGCATACTGATACGGACGGTCGTGAAGGTCTTGCCGGTGGACGATGCAGCAGAGGGAGAAGCCGTTCGCGTCCTTCACGCGAAAACAGTCCGTCTCCTCTTCCATTGCCCACGGCGCTGGAAACCGCCGAAGGTTATCCATTACAGCCTGCGGTTTGCCGGAGTGCCCCGTATCGGCTTGCCCGAGGCATAGGTCGGGCCTTCCTTTGCCGCCCGCACCTGCCGGTCGCGTTCAGCGCACAGATCGTCAACCTTCGCCAACATTCGCGAAAGGAGAGCTTCCGCCGAAGCGGCCCCAATCCCAGCTCTCTGAAGTTGGAGGATTTCCTTGCGCTGTCGGCTGACTTGCGAGCGCATACGCTCGATTTCCGAGCGAATAAATTCGAGTGTGGGCATGACCGAACCTGGGATTTTCCCCAGTAGAACGAAACAAGAACTTCGAGTCAAGCGGACAAACGAAAGGTCCTCCCCCACAGCGCTAGAAGCAGAAGCTCACGCCTTTCTTGACCTTCTCTTCCCAGTCAGGCCCCAACACCTCCCGAGCACCTACGGCCTGTTGAGCTCCAGGCTCGCCTTCATGGAACATCACGATGGAAAGGCCTTGGTCATGTGAGCCAGACACAACGGTGGGACCCGGCTGGTACGTCGTGGTCGCTTGATAGGAGCCGCGCCCGTAGGTGCCCTCGGTGTTGTAACTACCAGGCAGTTGGCTCACCCGCACATTGTTCTGCGCCTCACCGCCCGTGATGATGTAGCGGTCATAGCCTGCACGGATGGTCTCAATGGCTGCTAGTCGCTGAGATGCCGCAAGCGCACCTTGCCCGCCACAGACTGCCGCCGCTGAAGTTTGAACGATCATCGTGTTGGCGGAAGTCCGCACAGCGGCTCCTCGCGCGCACGCGCCCAACACCAGCGCCAACGCTAACGCACCCAGAACTCTCATCTCGATAAGCCCCCCCTGCCCTGATCGTCTATCGCAGGTCGTGGCGCCCTAAACAACACTCGCGCTCCAACGGGTCCCCTTTCGAGCGGGACCCCTATTTCGGCCCGAGTGACAAAGCAGGCTTCAAATTGAGCCAGTAAATCCCTCGCCGCGCTGCTCCGGTGAGAGCCTGTGTCAACAGCCCGAAAGCGTCGCTCCTCCAAAGTGTGCCGCAAATGAACCTTTTCCCAAACGCACTCAATCACATGACCAATTTTGACACCCACCCTAAGTGAGAAGCGCCTGATCAGGTCAGAACCTGCATCAGTAGTGTGGCTTATCGCTAGGTGCGGAGCGTGCGGCTCAGGGCACTTGGGTGCTCTAAGGCAAAGCCGAGCAAATCGATACATTCCTAAGCAGCTCCAACCACATGACTGATTTTAGTACTCCCGCTTAGTCAAGGAGGCGAGCTTCGCGCTCCTCGCCCCACCATCCCACGACAACATGCGTTCGCTTCGGCCAACCTGTTGCGTGGAATTTTTCGCGAAAACTGGAAAGGAACCACCATTGATCAATGACGACGACACCGCCTTACCGTCAGGCCCCGCGTGGCAGGCGGCTCGCAAGGCATGTCAGACACCGCTAGACCGCAAGCGGCTCGCTGCGGCTCCCAAAGCGGGCTGGCGTGCCCTAGAGTTCGACGAATACGCACGGTCCTGCCACCGCCGCCGCAATCGCGACTATGCCACCGCGCACTCGTACCGAAGTGCTCTCAAGCACCACGGCAGCAAAGACGCCCAGCTCTGGCGCAAGCTGTTCCGAGAACGCGGGTCACTCCCGCTGCCGCCTAGGTGTCCCAAAGAACTAGATTACACACCGCCGTCCTCAGGCATCGGAAGCAACCATCGTTACTGGGCCTTCCATAGCCCCGAGTTGATTGCGCTAATCGACGCGCGCACCCGGGCGTACTTCAACATCCCTGAAGTATCCTCAGTGCATCCGCACGCGTGGATCGCTTCGTATGTCTGGTTTCAGAAAGAGCAGGCCGCAGCAACAGTTGCCGCCTAGGCCCCTTAACTGTCCTAACGCACTTCAGTCCACCGCCTCCACTCAGCACACCTCACCAACCCAACTCACACCTAACTTGGATCAATAATTGCCTTTAGAAACCGGCTCCTTCATCTACGACTTGGTAACTTCGAACCCCGTGTCTTCCGATGGCCTCGGGCAAGCCGACGATCACATGAGGCTCATCAAGAGCACTCTCAAGAACACCTTCGCGGGCTTCACTTCCGCAGCGCTCGCTTCGTCCCAAACGCAGCTTGACGCCGCCGTGGCGACAGTTGCGGGCACCAACAAGCTCCCGATCAACGCGGGCACCGTGGCGTTCCCGGGCGCATTCTTCGCGGGCGATACCGACACAGGGCTCTATCAGGCCACCGCCAACACGGTGTCACTCGCCGTGGGCGGCGTGAATGTGCTTACGGCTTCCTCAGGGTCCCTGGGTGTCACTGGTAGCGTCCTAGCCTCAGGCGGTGTCGCTGGTGCGGCTATCGCGGCGACTGGAGCGTACTCAGGCGGCACAGGACAGCTTGTAACCATCGGCAGCGTGACCATGTGGCTCGCTGATACGTTGCCTGCGGAGGGTGGCTATTGCTGGGCCAACGGCGGCACGCTCTCACGCACTGCCTACCCGGTTCTCTGGGCTCTTTGGGGCACCAAGTACGGCGCAGGAGACGGCTCGACCACATTCAACGTGCCGAACCTGTGCGAGGTCGTGCCCGTAGGCCAGCGCGCCATGGGCGGCGCAAGCTCTCGAACGCTCCTCGCTACTGGCGTTCTCGGTGGTGCACCGATTGGCGCATCGACCGCCACACTGTTGGCTACGAACCTTCCATCGTACACGCCCTCTGGCACTGTTAGCGTCACCAACGGCGCAATCAGCATCAACGGGCAATCGCAGTTGATCGTCAGTGGTTCTGGTGCTGGCGTTGGCGGCGGTGGTTCGTTCGGTGTCTCTGGTGCGCCCCTGTCGGCATCCCAGGCCACTAGCACCGCGTCGTTCACCGGTAGCAACAATGGCGGCACCAGCGCCCCATTCGCAGTCGTGCAGCCATCAGTGGCAGTGAACTACATAGTGCGTGCCGGTTAGCCTGCCTTCCCGCGCCCCTGAGACGATCCTTAGGGGCGCGGCGTGTTTCCGATCCCAGCGTAATCAGTTTACAGCGACATCGTTGTCCGTCCTCGCTTCTCGTGCTCAAACGTCATCCAGCCACCTTAATCCCACCTTCCTGTGGGCATCGACTGGATGGAGGAAAGCGGCCCGTGCTGGAAAGCAATCGGTTATCGGACGAGCAACGAGCGGCCTTGGATACTATGCAGAGGGTCCTGAAGACGCTGCTGTCTCACAATCGAACCATGCACCTGCCCGTCGCCCAAACGTTTCTGCGGGTTGCTGCTGACGAAGGGAAGAGCATCGGGGAGCATGCAAGGATGCTCAGCATAACTGACCCCGGCATGAGCAAGATGATTGCAGACATGGGTGAGTTAAACCGCCGTCGCCACAAGCCGGGCCTTGATCTCGTCGAGACCCGGCGATCCCTGATCAGCGGGCGCCGCCGCGAAGCTTTCCTAACCTATAAGGGAAGAGCGCTGGCGCACATGCTGATACATGAATTGCGAAGAGGTCCTAGGGCCACCTAGTCCTATCCCCACGGCAAACCGTTTACACGGCGCCAGGCCGCTCTTAGGAAGCCCAGGAGCGCCCGCAGAAACCGACAGGGAAACCCAGCACGCACGGCTCAAACGACTCCAGCGAGTCCCTGGGTGATCCTAGGGCCTCTTGGGTTGGCCTGGGTGGACACGGTCGCGATGGCGCTCCCGCCCCATCAATCACCACAAAGAAACACGGTGCCTTCCACGGGCCCCTCAGGACTCTCAGGAGCGCTCGCGGAAAGCTGGAGGGAAACCCCGGCCCCACGAGGCTCAACGACTCCAGCGAGTCCCTAGGTGGTCCTAGGGGCATCCTAGCGGAGCACCGTCCTGACCACCGCCTTCGTCCGATTACCTTACGCGCAAGTGGGGCCGTGGACCCTGCTTAACACCGCCAGAAAGGACCCCCTGAGACCTCTAAGGGACTCTCTTCTTAGAGCTTTGAGGGGGACCTTTATTGGTCACCAACAACCAATCACCGACCACCATCAACATTCCACAAGGCTGCTTAGGGCTCCTAGGACTCCTATGCGCCTTGTCGTGTCCAATCAGGAACACCCAAGATGCCCTCTACCGTCGAAACCTACGCGCTCGTGTCGCCGCAGGCCTTCTCTGATCGCATGAACATTCATTGGACTACTTCGGTCCCCCAGGGCCTAGGCCAATGCACATCCTCCGCCCTTCGGACCTTATGGAAGATTATGGGCGAGAACTTCCAACAATCAATTGTGGAAGCTGCCAAGGGTACGAAGTCACCGTGGCGCATCTTGCAGCCGCCCACGGGTACCGGGAAGACCCAGGGCACCTGCGTATACACAGCCATGCAGGCGGACCTAAACCGTGACTTGAGCGAAACGCAAAGGCCCGTTGGCATTCTGATCGTGACGCGGCTGAGAGAGGAAGCAGACAAGCTCAAGGAGACCATCAATCGCATCGCAGGCAGCTCCGTTGCCGCAGTCGATCATTCGGGCAACCGGGCGACGCCCGAGGCCCTTCGCGACAGCGACGCACTGATCATAACGCACGAAGCATTCCTCAATGCTAAGCGAGGGCTCAAAGAGCACCTAAGAGAACCCTGGGAACGTAGGACCCAATGGCGCGGTGGGCAACGGCTCCTCACCATCGTGGATGAGGCCCTTGCAAACGTGGTCGATGAGAGTCACGCGACGACAGAGAACCTAGCATTCGTCATCGGTCACATTCCGGTCGCCGTTCGTGTAGCATTGCCTGAGCAAGTGGCGGTGCTGGAGCAGATGCACAGAGTTGTCTTGAACTATGTCGAGATAGATGGAAGCTCAGACAATGCGATGACGTTGTTGTGGCCAGACGGTGGGGCGCCTGCGTGCGTAGACTTCGATCCTCTCCGGACCGCAATGTCTTCCCTCCGCTATGACCGCTTAGTGTACAGCCGCGACAACCCCAGCGACCGCACACGCCTAGCTGCTCGCGTTGATGAGACGCTCAAGGTCGCTCAAGCCGCGCTGGATCAATTCGCCTACTACGCCAAGACGGGCGAGCGACATTCCATCAACTCGGCCGCGCTTGGGATGCCCTTGGACACCCCAGGCCCCGTTGTGCTGGATGCCACGGCGAGCGCTAACTTTCTGTGGGATCTGTTCGAAGAGCATCACATCCGCCCGGCCGTGCCGAGCAATGCGCGAAACTACGGCAACGTCACCCTGCATCTTGCCCGGGCGTCGGGACTTGGCAAGCACAGTATGATTGAACGCATTGGAGAGCGGTGGCCGCGAGTGCAGCGCGCCATCGAAGCTGAGCTAGGCCCAGAGCGCTCAGTCTTCATGTGTATGCACAAGGACGCTGAGGCGGTAACGAAGGGCTACGGTGCGCGGTTCAAGCGTTTCGCGGTAGGCCACTGGGGCGCGGTGGATGGCCGCAACGATTGGCAGGAGTGCGACGCGGCTGTCATCCTGGGCTTGCCGTACCGGCCGCAGACGTGGGCCACTAATATGTTTTGCGCGTTGCAGGGTTCCCAGGATGACAAGTGGCTGCGGTCCCCCGAGTGGAAGCAGTACACGAATGTCCGGAAGGTGATGGAAGACCGCCAACTTGCGGTGTCCGTGATCCAAGCCATAAACCGCATCTGCTGCCGTCGCGTCATTGACGCAGAAGGTAATTGCCCAGCGGCTGACATCTTCATCGTGCTGCCGCAGGATAAGACGGGCGAGGCAGTCTTGGACGCGGTGCGGGCTGACATGCCAGGGCTCAACATCGTCCCTTGGAACTTCGAACTGGACGGCCCCAAGGTCCGTCAGCCTCGCAACGGAAGTTCACACGCCCGGCTGATTAGCTACATGGCCGATGTACAGCCGGGCATGCTCTCGCTGTCCAGCGTTCAACACGAACTGCACATTGGGAAGAGTGGCCTGGGCAAGCTTCGCGAGACGCTCAACAACGTGGAACACGAGACGACCAAAGCGCTGGGCGCTCTTGGGGTGCAGTACATTCCCGGTGGTGGCCGGGGCGCTAAATCCTACTTGCTAAAGAAGGCCGCTTAGACCTTCGCGCCCGCAGCTCCCTGTGATCCCAAAGGACACCTGAGCTGCGGGACGCCTGTAAGCATCACGTAGGGCAGAGCACTAGGCCATCAGCGGCCCGAGATAATCATCAGAGTTGATGTCCGCTTTGGCGGCGCGGTCATTCACGTACTTCTCCAGGCGTTCCCCGAGGCGCTCAAGGTCCTCACCTATCGCGCGGAGCGTCCACGCGAGGTTACAGCGTACGGAGTAGGGCTCCGGGCCCTCAAAAGCTTCCGACAGCGCCACAATGCCTTGGCCCGTGTAGATGAGACGCCACGCGGCGCGCATGAGTGTGGTGAGTGTCGAGCTGTTGTTCAGAAGTGCGTCCATCATGATAGGTGATGCTTTCGGGTTACGGGCGAGCCCAATGCTCTGCCGGTCGTGCTTAGGCGATGTCGCGGGTACGCCTTACACGCCCGAAAGCTTGAACGCGCGACACGTCCAAGCCGGGATACGAAATGTCGTCCACGGCTCGCTTGAGTGCCGGGGCACCCCAGCGCTGCAACATGGCCTTTGCGCCATAGGTTCGGCCAACAGATTTGTTCCCGCTGCTCCGGCCAGTCAGAGCATCACGCAACTCCTCATCAGGCGTGGTTCGCCGGAGCGCGTCCTGAAAGCCGTGACGAAAGCTGTGGTACACCTTGTTCTGGTCGTTGATGCCGACATGGTTGCGCAGATAGCGGCCCCACCACTTAGACCAAGCGCTCAGGGAGCCTTTCTGATCGGGCGCCACAGTGGGGAACAACCAAGCCTTCTCACCTTCCTTGCGCCGGGCCTCCACATACTTCAGGAAGCCCAGGGTCACGAGTAGAGGATGAACCGGCACGACACGCTCAGATGTCTTCGTCTTGAGCCGCCGCCCAGCCTTAGTGTCCTTCGCAAACCACATGAGCGCAACGCTCGTCTCTTCATCTACCCGAATGTCAGACACGCGAAGGCCTGCGTACTCCGCCTGACGTGCACCAGCGAAGAGGGCGAGGAGCGGCAGCCACACACCCGCATCACCCTTAGCTCCCGTGGGCAACTTGTGCTCGGTGAAGAGCGGGGCATCAAAGATAGTTTGGAGGTCGCGCGCGTCGAATGGCTCTCGCTCTGACTGCTCCTCCTCAAGGCGCATCTCAGAGAACGGGTCCGCCCATGGCACGTCGTCCGGCACAAGTCCGTGGTGATGGCCCCAACCGGCTATAGCTTGCAGCGCTCCTAGTTGCTTGTTAACGGTGCCTGAGGAGACCTTGGGGACCGTGGGGTGCTCGCGGCCATACTCGCTCAGCTCGGGCAGCGAGGCCTTCAGCAACGCGCCCCTGCGTGTCTTGGGCACCAGTTGAAGGGCTTCCCGATAAGCCCGTGCGTGCGACCGCCGCAATTCCAAGACGGCAAGGTTGCCGTGCAGTTGAACGAACATTTCCACCGCTCGCCCATATTCGTGCACTGTGCCCTCAGGCCTATCGCGTTCCTTCTTCCATCCCTCAAAGGCCTCCCTGAGGGTCCCAGAGGCACTGAGGGTCACGACCTCCCCGAGCTGCGGGGTCGGTATCGGCTCTCCAGCATCGCGCTGCTGGACATCCTTGAGACCTCGCACGCGGGCCGCGAGCACAGCCATACCTAGCCGTCTGTATGACTGGCTTTTGCGATCAAGGTTCAGTTGGAATTCTTCGAGCAACTCTTCCACGTCGAGGCGCACATGGGTGACATCGCCCTTGGCCAAAGCGGCCATGGCATCAGGCAGGTCCTCAGATAGTGCGTGCGTGCGCTTGAGTACCTCACGGTCCGAGAGACCGGCCTCCGGCAGTTCACCAACCTTGAAAGGCGTATCGAATTCAACGCCCGCTGCGGTGAGTTGCTCCGCGACACTTTGGAAGATTGGCTCTGAGCCTGTCCCTTCCTGACGCTCCTCTTCATCGGATGCCATCAGCAGCGCGTAGCAGCGTTCGGACATCCGCTTGATTTGTGCGTCGGTGAGCGCCGCTACGGAAGGGCGTTCCTTGAGCAGGGCTTCCGCGCTGGCGAGCGTCCGATTGAAGTCCCCCAAGACGTGCGTGGCCGCGACGTTGGCTTCCTTGAGAACTTTGGTGCCGAGGGATTTCTTTAGGAACACCTGCCTGGGCTTGTCGGAATTGAGCACGCGCGCGACGGCCTCCTGGAGGCGCTGTGGCACCTTCCGTTGGGCGTAGTACGTCCCGTGTCTGTCCTTGATCAGTCCCATCAACGCGCGCATCAAAAGCTACCACGCAGTGCTACCACCCGAGCGCAGTCAAAGCCATGATTTGCGTGATGTTTTTGATATCTCAGCGCTTCTAGAGCCGCTGGCGCTCCCTAGGGGAATCGAACCCCTGTTTCAGCCTTGAGAGGGCCGCGTCCTAACCGCTAGACGAAGGGAGCGTGAGGGACACGACATAGCCTCGAATTTTGCCGGCGGCAAGCCGGGATTGAGGGTTTCAGACATGCTCTCTGTCGTCGTCCTGGCGAAAGCCAGGACCCATTACCCCACGGGATAATTGTAACGCGCAGAGTTAACTCCGAGTCCCCATAACCATATCCGGCCAGTGGCTATGGGTCCTGGCTTTCGCCCAGGACGACAGCGGAGGCGTTGGGGAGTTCCGAGCCCGGCCTTACGGCTCATTGGCAAATTTCAGCGTTCCGACCGGCCTCAAGCTGTGGGCGTCGAAGGTACGGATTTCGGTGGCGCCGCCGACATCGAGCGTGATCACGAGCCGGTCCCCGGCAACCCCGGTCGAGACGATTTTGGCTCCCTTCGGCAAGGTAGCGGTGACGTCCACGACCGGCTCCGCCGCCCTTCCCTCCGACTTGAAAAGGCGGTAGCCCACCGCGATCAGGACGGCGCAGATTGCCAGCGCCGTCGTCAACCCCGCGATCAGCATCATCCGCCGCACCCGCGCAAACAGCGCGGCCTGCTCGGGGCTCGGGTCGGGAACAGCGGTATCAGACGTCGTCATGGAAAGCTCGGGTTCAGCGCAGAAATTGGAGGTCGTGGTCGGCGGCGACGAGGGCTCGGCCCGGCTCGACCGCGTGCTGGCGGCACAGCTGCCGGACCTGTCGCGATCAAGGCTGAAAGCCCTGATTTTGGCGGGCGCGGTGAGCCTGAAGGCCGCCGCGGTCCGCGATCCCGCTTATCACGTCAGTTCGGGCGATACGATCATAATCGACGTGCCGGAGGCGGTCCCGCCGGAGCCCAAGGGCGAGGACATCGCGCTGGATATCGTGTTCGAGGACGACGACATCATCGTCCTCAACAAGCCGAAGGGGCTGGTGGTGCACCCCGCGGCCGGGCACGAGACAGGGACCTTGGTAAATGCGCTGATCGCCCATTGCGGCTCTTCGCTCTCGGGCATCGGCGGGGTGCGCCGGCCCGGCATCGTGCACCGGCTCGACAAGGACACCACCGGGCTGATGGTGGTCGCCAAGAACGACCTTGCGCATGCGTCGCTGACCGCGCAATTCGCCGACCACGGCCGCACCGGTCCGATGCGGCGCGGCTACATGGCGTTCGCCTGGGGCGCGCCGGGCCGTCACCGCGGCACGGTGGACGCGCCGATCGACCGCCATCCGTATGCGCGGGAGAAGATGGCGGTGCGCCAGAGCGGCCGCGAGGCGGTGACGCACTGGGAGATCTTGCAGAGTTTTACCGGGCGTGACGGCAAGCCGATCGCAACCCTGCTCGCCTGCGAGCTCGAGACCGGGCGCACCCACCAGATCCGGGTCCACCTCGCCCATATCGACCATCCGCTCTTGGGCGACGCCGTCTACGGCCCGCATTTCAAGACCAAGGCGAACCACCTCGGCCCCGAGTCGCAGGCCGCTTTGACTGCCCTCGGGCGGCAGGCCCTGCACGCTTATCTGCTGGTATTGGAGCACCCGAGGACTGGAGAACTTCTTCACTGGGAGGCGGCTCTGCCGGAGGATTTGCTTCTCCTGGAAGGGGCTTTGAAAGCGGCGCTATGACGCAGGCAGTTTCAGAAAACCCTTACCTTACAAAAAGTTATAGCTGCCACACGGGGACGTGACGTCAGCAATCCTTCCCTTTTTGCCCCCCCTTGGGGTATATTGCGCCTGCGTTGAAATGACCAACGCGGAACATCGCAGCTACGACTGGCTTTAACCAAGCGGTCGTCTGCCTGGCCCGCCGCTATCGGGGGCCTGAACCTGTTTGGAGGGCGCACTATGGCCCGTACCGCTACCCTGCCGGTCCTCAATGGAGAATCCGGCCTTTCCCGTTACCTCGGCGAAATCCGCAAGTTTCCGATGCTGGAACCCCAGCAGGAATACATGCTCGCCAAGCGTTGGCGCGAGCACGACGATCGTGACGCCGCGCATCAACTCGTCACCAGCCATCTGCGACTCGTGGCCAAGATTGCCATGGGCTATCGCGGCTACGGCCTGCCCATCTCCGAGGTCGTCTCGGAAGGCAACGTCGGCTTGATGCAGGCGGTGAAGCGTTTCGAACCCGAAAAGGGGTTCCGTCTCGCCACCTACGCCATGTGGTGGATCAAGGCGTCGATTCAAGAGTACATCCTGCGTTCGTGGTCGCTCGTGAAGATGGGCACCACCGCGAACCAGAAGAAGCTGTTCTTCAACCTGCGCAAGGCGAAGAGCAAGATTTCCGCACTGGACGAAGGCGATCTCCGCCCCGACCAGGTGAAGATCATCGCCAAGCGTCTCGGCGTCACTGATCAGGACGTGATCGACATGAACCGCCGCCTCGGTGGCGACGCGTCGCTCAACGCACCGATCCGCGACGACGGCGAAGCCGGCGAATGGCAGGACTGGCTGGTCGACAATTCGCCCAACCAGGAAGCCATGCTGGCCGAGCACGAGGAATATGATCATCGCCGTGACGCGCTCAATGGCGCCATGGGCGTGCTCAACGCGCGCGAACGCCGCATCTTCGAGGCCCGTCGCCTCGCCGATGAGCCGATGACGCTGGAAGACCTTGCCGCCGAGTTCGGCGTGTCGCGCGAGCGCGTCCGCCAGATCGAGGTCCGCGCCTTCGAGAAGGTGCAGTCCGCGGTCAAGGGCACGATCGCAAGGGCCGAACAAGCCGCGCTGGAAGCCGCGCACTAAGCGCGAGGATCCGGCGCCAGAGATTGGCGGATCGAGAGACAGAAAGCCGGCGGCAACGCCGGCTTTTTTGTTTTGTGGCGATGCTCTGTTTGAGCGCCAAGTTCGTCCCACACTCGGTGTCATGCTCCGCGAAGGCGGCGCATCCAGTACGCCGCGGCGCCATCGCGAGAGCGAGATCTCCAACGTAGGCCTCTGGAATACTGGATCGCCCGGCTAAACCGGGCGATGACAGCGGTGGCTGTGGCTGCAGTCGGTAGAGCGTCCTGCCGACTGAGACCGCCATCACACTCCCCTCCCCTTAAGCCAAGGTAGAACCGAGCTTGCCTTGAACCCCTGCGACCGGTCAACCGACCCAAAACTATCGGACCGACAACATCAAGCGAACGGACACCACCGTGTCAATCATCCTGCAATCCACAGTCGGCGGCTTCTCCGCCCAGTTCATGCGCAAGCTGCCGCTGGTCGAGCAAGCGATGCGCGAGCACGGGCTCGACCCCGCGGAGTTCGTGATCTCGAAGGACTATGCGAGCACGGCCACGATCCCGATCATGGGTCCGTTCTTCTATAATTACAGCGTGTTCTTCGGCGACGAGCAGTTCACCGTCACCGAGCCGAACGACACGGTGTTTCTGGATTACTTCTTCAAACGCGTGCTGGCGGCCGACGAGCCGCCGGAGTTACCGCAGCGGCCGGGATTGATCCGGCGATTTTTTGGTTGGATGGCGCAGCCGGTCTAACGCCCCCCTTACTCCCCCCATGTCCTTGCCAGCGTCGCGAGCCAGCAGCCCTCGCAATAGCGGGCGTCCTTGTAGTCGATCCAGTTGTGCGCGTAGACGTGGTCGAGCGGGATGCCGTAGCGCGCGCGCAAGACCTGGACGAGGATCTTCCACGCTGCGACCTGCGCCGCCGTCGGGCCGGTCGCCACGTCGGGATAGTTGCCGGCGAACTCGACACCGATCGAATTGTCGCGCACGATCTGATGAAAGGTCGGCTTGTTGTCGATGTACTTGTTGTCGTCGCGATTGGCGCCGTCGGTATGGGTCGGCACCAGATTTTCCGCAACCGACCAATAGACCGTGCCGTCGGTCTCCACCCAGACCATCACACCGCGCCGGGTCGGGTTCTTGAACTGCTCTTGCGCGCCGCCGCGCGCCGAGCCCGTCGGCCCCTCGGTCTGGTGCACGATGATGTTGCGCCAGGGATGGGCGTTGCCGACATCGCCCCACGGCGCGAGCCAGACCATTTTCAGCCCGGGAATGTCGGGCGTGCCCGAGACCCGCGCGATCTTGGCGAGCTCGGCGTCCGTTGCGGCTGCGGGGGCGATCAGAAAGAGCGCGGCGACAACGGCCGCGAGCAGGCGAGATATCATCATGCGGGTCCAATGCAGACCCGAAGTTAGCACGACTTTACGCGAATTTGCGCGTGGCCTCGACCGGTCCGGGCGGCTCCGGCGAGAGCGGCGGCGCCTGGTCATAGACCGCAAAATCGTTCTTGCCGTTCTTCTTGGCGGCATAGAGGGCGTGGTCGGCGTGCGCGATCAGCCGGTCCGGGAATTGGCCGATGTCGCGATCCCATTCGGCGACGCCAATCGATATCGCGATCGGAATGTCGTTGCCGGCGCAAGCGGCGGCATCCTGGCGGCAAACCTCAAGCACGCGGCGGGCGATCAGCGCGCCTTCGCGTAAGGAGGACGACGGCAGCACGACGCAGAACTCGTCGCCGCCGGTGCGGGCGAGCATGTCGCCGGGCCTTAAGCGCGTCTGCGCCATCAGGGTGAAATGCTGGAGGCAGGCGTCTCCGGCCGCATGTCCATGGGTGTCGTTGATGGTCTTGAAGCCGTCGAGGTCGATCACCAGCAGCGAGAACGGCTCGCCGCTGCGCTCCGAGCGGGCGCATTCCTCGGAGAGGCGCTGCAACAGATGGCGACGGTTGGATACTCCCGTGAGATCGTCGAGCAGCGCGAGATCGGCGACCTCGTTGCGCAGCCGGTCCATCGCCATCAAGAGGAAGCCGAAATTGAGCGTCATCGACAGGAACAGCAGCCCCAGCACCATGACGGCATGGCCCTGACTGCCGGCCACGGCCGAGAAATCGCCGCCAAGCAGATTGCCGACCGTACGGGCCGCGAAGATCGCGATGATGGTGATGATGACGATGCTGGAGAGCCAAGCGCCGGGACTGACGCGGCCTTCCTGCGGCGACAGCAGCAGGCGCAACGCCAGCAGCAGAGGAACGGCCTGCCCGAGCGTGTAGCTCATCATGCGAAGCTGCATGTGATCGAACACGACCATGAAGAACACCGTGCCACTGATGCTCAGGGCGCTCGTCGCGACCATGACGCGCCAGGACACCGGCCGGCCATAGAAACGCTGAATGCCCATCGCCGCCAGGCAGCTCGCGGCGATGATACCGGCGGACCCGAGCAGAAGCGGCAGAGGAGAGGTGACGAACAGGCGGGCCAGGGCGGTCATTGCACCGGCTGCACCGACAAAGGCCGACGCCATCCAGAACCGTGCCGCCTCGAATTTCGGATAGGAGCGCGTCACGTAGGCCCAGATCAGGCCGAGCGCCAGGAAGTTGACGACGAAGACCGTCCAAAGTGTCGGTACGTTCAGCATGGCGCCCACAGTACGCGCAGCGTCCCGCTCCCTGTCTCTGGCACCCGTTCGTCCATGACCCGTCCCCGTGTTCTTGCGGACGACAATGCGCGGGTGCGCTTAACGGAACCTCACCGCGATCTGCGAAAGCGCGTCTTTGGTTTTGGATTCATGAACGGCGCGCGCCGATTGTCGGGTTGTTAGCCATGCCGCCGACGTTGATGTGAGATGCGCCGTGGCGTGCTGCGATGCGGATTCGCGGGCGGAAATCACCCGAAAATGCATCTGAGCTGTGGATAACGTAATGACACAGATGTGACAACGCGGGGCAGGCGCCCGCGAATCTGCTGAGTTCGTCACCGAGGATGTTGCGAGGCTGGCCCTCCGCCGAGCATCCCTCGTGTCGCGTTTAACCATGAACCCTTGAGAGGATACTATGGCTAAGAAAGCGAAGAAGGCGGCGAAGAAGAAGGCGAAGAAGGCCAAGAAGGCGAAGAAGAAGTAACGCAGCTTCTTTTTGTTTGCCCGGGTGGAGCCTCGCTCCGCCCGGGCTTCGGGTAAGGCTTGAGAGATTGAAGGTGGCGGGCGCGAGGCCCGCTTTTTTATTGGCTTGTTCCGTTCTCTCACACCTCGCCCCGCAAGCGGGGAGAGGTGAAGAGGAGATCGCGTCTACTGCCTATCGCTCGGCGAATGCGAGCTTCGCCCCAAGCAGCGCAAAGCCAGCTGCAAAACTGCGGCGCAGCCAGGCCATCACACCAGGGCGGGAGATGACGCGCTCGCGTACCGATGCCGCGCAGAGGCCATAGACGACGAACACCACAAACGTCATCGCCATGAAGGCGCCGCTCAATTCCAGCATCCGTGCCAGCACATGGGCCTCGTCGAGCGCGATGAACTGCGGCAGGAAGGCGAGGAAGAAGATCGAGAGTTTTGGGTTCAGGATGTTGATCAGGAATCCGGTCACGATGACGCGGCCGCTCGAGCGCTCCTTGATATCAGCCTCGACCGAAAGCGACCCGGTTTCGCGCAGCGCCTGCCAGGACATGTAGAGCAGATAGGCCACGCCGCACCATTTCAGCGCGGCAAAGGCGAGCGCGCTGGTGTGGAGCACGGCGGCAAGGCCCAGCATCGCCGCGATCATATGCGGCACGATCCCGAGGGTGCAGCCGAAGGAGGCCGCCACGCTGGCACGGGAGCCGCGCGTGAGTGCCGCAGCCAGCGTATAGAGCACGCCGGTGCCGGGGGACGCGACGACGATGAGCGAGGTAAGCAGGAAGGACCAGGACATGTCCTGTCCCTACCACCCCTGCCCGGCCTGGAAAAGTCACGACGCGGTCAGCCGCGCCGGCGACGCTCATCGGGTCGACGGCGACCTCGTGCTCCGCTAGGACAGTTGCGCGAGCTCGGCTTCGCGCAGCACGTCGAGCGGCGCCCACGGCTTGGCCCAGAATTTTGCACCATCAGGCAAGGGCTGCATCAGCGGACGCCCGGAGGTGACGACGATGTCGAGCTTCGGATTGCGGTCCTTGGCGACATGCGCCAGCTCGATGCCGTTCATGCGGCCGGCAAGTTGCACGTCCGTCAGCATCAGGCACAGCGCGCCCGCATTCTTCTCAAGCACACGCTCGGCAGCCTCGGCACTTTCGCACTGGATGACCTGGTAGCCACTCTCTTCCAGCAGCAGACTGAGCATCTCCCGCTGCATAGCGTCGTCCTCTACGATGAGTGCGGTTGCTTGAAATGGTTCTGACTGTCCCATCGATGGCTCCCAATGCTTGTGTGCGTCCGCCTCACGTGAGTTAAGGAGCGAACTCCCTTGCAGTTCGGTTCCATTCTGAAAAAATGTAAATCATAGTTCCCTATCAGAGCTTGACGGGAGGCATCATGACTGTGATTCGCGGCGCCGCGGCCATCACCGGAGCGGCCAGCGGCATCGGCCGCGCGCTCGCAATCGAACTGGCCCAGCTCGGCTGCGACCTCGCGCTTGCCGATCGCGACGAGGCCGGACTGAAGACTCTCGCCGCAGAGATCGGAGCTGCGCGCAAAGTCAGCGTGCATCGCGTCGATGTCAGCGAGCCCGGTGACATCGCCCGGTTCGCGACCGATGCGATCGCGGCGCATCCCTCGCTCAACATCCTCGTCAACAATGCCGGCGTGGCGCTGCTCGGCCAATTCGAGGAGATCGACCAGGCGCAGATGGACTGGCTGTTCGACATCAATTTCTGGGGTGTGGTGCATGGCACCCGCGCCTTCCTGCCGCACCTGAAGACGCAGGCAGAGGCGCACATCGTCAACCTCTCCTCGATCTTCGGCATCATCGCGCCGCCGGGTCAGGCAGCCTATGCGGCGGCCAAATTCGCGGTGCGCGGCTTCTCCGAGAGCGTGCGGCACGAGCTTGCGGTCGCGGGAAGTCCGGTGAAGCTGTCGGTCGTGCATCCCGGCGGCGTCGCCACCTCCATCGCGCGCAGTTCCCGCACCGGGATCGGCGTGACCGACAATGCCCGTCGCGCGCAGATGATCGATCGGTTCGAGAACGCGGCGAAGACCACGCCGAAGGACGCTGCGCTGCGCATCATCAAGGGCATCGAGAAGAACCAGCCGCGCATCCTGATCGGCAACGACGCCCGCTTCATGGACCTGTTGCAGCGCTTCCGCCCGGGGACATATTGGCTGCCGCTACAGCGCCGGCTGGAGAAGATGGCGAAGGGGACGAAGTGAGCGTGGGTGGGTGAGTGAAGCAACGCGCCTCACTCTCCGTCGTCGTCCCGGCGAAGGCCGGGACCCATAACCACCGAACTCGATTTGGCGAAGACTCGCAGTTCGGTACTCCCACCGTTCGCAACCGATAGATTCCGCGGTATGGGTCCCGGCCTTCGCCGGGACGACGCCGGAAAACCATTCGCCCTCCTCAACGCCTCACTGCCCCGCCAACCGATCCGCAAAATACCCGATCGTCTTGCGATAGATCACCGCCCTGTTCCACTCCCGCATGGCATCGAAATTGGCGGTGCCTTCGCCGTAAGGCTGGCCCATCTTGAAGCCGTTGGTGTGGAGCAGGTTCGCGGTCGAGGCGAGCACGTCGGGGACGCTGTGGCGGAGGTCGACGTGGCCATCGCCGTCGAAATCGACACCGTATTTGATGTAGGACGACGGCAGGAACTGGGTCTGGCCGATCTCGCCGGCGTAGGCGCCGATGAGGTCGCGCAGCGGCAGGTCGCCGCGTTGCACGATCTTGAGCGCGGCGAGCAGCTCACCCTGGAACAGCTCGGTGCGGCGGCAGTCATGCGCCAGCGTCGCGAGCGTGCGGATCACCGGCAGCTTGCCGATGTCGCCCTTGCCGAAGTCACTCTCCAGGCCCCAGATCGCGACCAGGATATGCCGGGGCACGCCGAACTGCTGCTCGATGCGCGAGAGCAGCGCCGCATGGCGCTGGAGCAGCGCGCGGCCGCCATTGATGCGGCCCGGGCCGACGCGGGTCGAGACATATTGCTCAAAGCTCTTGTTGAAGGTGTAGCGCTGGCGCCGGTCGAAGGCGAGCACGGCGCCATCCTCGGTAATGCCGCTGAAGGCCGCACTGGTCGTGCTCGCAGAGACGCCCGCTCCTTGCGCTTCCGAGGTCATGCTGGCGACGAAGCTGTTGAAGTCGCCGCCGCAACGCGCGGCCTCGGCTTGGCCGCCGGCCAGACAAACGACGAACGCGGTGGCGAGCGCGAATCTCAACATGTGGGGAAATCCTCAAATCTTGCGCGAAACAGCGCGCGATCATGCCCGGGAACCGGAGTCGCGTCAAAGCGGCAAATCCCCGCCAGAACCGATCGCTGCGTGCGCGCGACTAAAGATTTGCGTTCGCCCCCATCCCCAACTCTTCGAGATGACCATGCCCATTCCCTACCGAATGATCGCAGTCCTCGCGTTGCTCTCCTTTCACGCCATCACGGCCGCCTCAGCACAGACGCGCGACGTCGCAGGCGGACGGGACTATCCCGGCATCGGCCGCTTCACCGGCAGCGTCGTCACCGGCTATGTGGTGAAAGATTTTGACGCGGCGCGGATGCAAGCCGCCGCCTTCAAGGACGGCCAGCCCATCGACGCGCGGCGGCTCGAGGGCCGCATCATCCGCATCGCCTACCGCACCAATCCCGGCCCGTCGATCCTGGAAGTCTCCCGCAATTTTGAGACGCAACTTGCCAAGGCCGGCTTCGAGACCTTGCTCGCCTGCGACACCGACGCCTGCGGCGCTATTCCGTTCACGGAAGCGGTCGATACGCTGCCAGTCCCGCAGATGTGGGTCGACGGCTTCAACTACCGCTATTTTTCCGGCCGCAAGACCGAGGGCGGGCGCGAGACCTATGCCAGCGTCCTCGTCAGCCAGAACAACCAGGAGATCTATGCGCAGGTCACCGTCGCGGAGCTGGGCGCAATCGAAAACAAGATGGTCGATGCCGCCGCGATGGCCAAGGGGCTTGGCGAGACCGGCCACATCGCGCTCTACGGCATCTATTTCGACACCGACAAGGCGATGCTCAAGCCGGAGAGCCGCCCGACGCTGGAGCAGATCGCAAAGCTGCTCACCAGCCAGCCCCAGCTCAACGTCTTCATCGTCGGCCACACCGACAGCCAGGGCGCCTATGAGTACAATCTCGATCTGTCGAAGCGTCGCGCTGAAGCTGTCGCAGCCGAACTCGTGAAGAGTTTTCGGATCGCGCAAGCACGGTTGCGCACCGCCGGCGTCGGCTTGCTGGCACCCGTCGGCTCGAATGCGACGGACGCCGGACGCGCGCTCAACCGGCGGGTCGAGCTGGTGGCACCGTGAGGGCGGCGCGCACGCGCAACGTGACGTGCACATCGCAAAGCTGGAACTCATCTGCATGCACTAGATGAGACCTTCTGCACGCGCGCCGATGCACATCAACACGCATACGCGCGATGCGAGCGAACTCTCGCTGCATTGCGAGAGCAGAGAAAATGAACAAATGTTTCAGCTATCCAAGCATCTGCTTCGGGAGCACGCTGGAACCCGCGATGACCTTTGGCGCATATCAGACGCGCTCGCTGCGAGACCAACGCCGCCTCGATTTATCTTGCCACCTTATGGCGCAAGTTATAGTCTTCTATCCTAAGTTGTTGCCCTGCCAGCCCCGGGCGACACTGAAGACCAAAAATAAACGGCGGGCTTTTCGGCCCGCCGTTTATTGAGGCAAGGGTCCGATCTAAAGGTCGCATCGACCATACGAGGCGCCTGACGTGGCGATCGGGCGAACGGATTTCGTCTAGCAGTCGTGCAAAAAGCCCCTCAAACCGGCGCTGGCAGCTGCCAAAGTCATTTGACTATGGCGTCCTGATCGACGAAAAGCCCGCCATGGCCAAAAAACCTGGAACCAATCCCAAAGGCGAATTCGCCTTTTTCAACGTCTTCTACGAAGACGGCTCACAACGCTCCAACCGGCGCGTGCCTTCGGAATTGCTCGGAGGCCTCGACGGCGATGAGCCTGCCCGTGCCTTCATCATGGAGCAGGACCGCGAGATCGCCGAAAAATCCGGCCGCCCGCCGCTGGAAATCAAGAACCTCGACCGGGTCGGCGCGAAGAAGAAGTAGGCCGACCTAGGCAGGCGATCACCAGCGCCCGCTCCACTTGTTCCAGGCAAACAGCAGATCGGCAAACCGGTCATAGAAGAAACGCGTGAACGGCAATGCCACGCGATTGCCGAACAGCGCCGCAAGCCACCCCTCCCCCGGCGTTAACCGCCACAGCGCGATCGCAACATCCGCACCGACGGTAAGCCGACCGGCCTCATCGGTCGCGTGCAGGCGGCGCCTGATGTCGTCGAGCGAGGCGCCGAAGTGCGCCAGTGCATCCGGCTGCTCGTTGATGTCCCTGAACTCGACCGTGCCCGCGCGCACCAGCGCCAGCAGCTTGTTGCGCTGCCAGTCGATGCCGGCGTCACAGACGGGGCAGCGGGTGTTGTAGTAGACGGTGAGATGGGGGACGGACATGGCTTGAAGGGGCCGGGAGTCGGGCGGAAAGCAACAGGACGGCAGAACCAGCAAAACAACGACATTGAGTATAGAATGCTCTGGTCAGAAATGATCCAACGCCGAATATAGAATTTCCTTCACGTGGCCCACCATGTCACCAAATAGAAAAGATCGCAGGCGAATGGCGCGCAAGACGCGCCGATCGTCCGACCGCAGATCGATTCAGAACGACGAGGGACCGTTTCTTACGAAACACCCGTTTTCTGGCGTTCCCAGCGACGTCATTCGATCGGCAATAGGAGAGGTGGGCGCCAAGGCCGCAGCGGAGTTGCCGAACTTGCAACAGCAACTTCGTGGGATGCTACTGCGCTGCGAACCGACATACTTCTTAGCTAACATGGCACAATCCTACCTATTCGCCAGCATCGCGAGAGATGGAACGATCGACAGGCCTAAATATAAAGATGGCGCGCTACAGCAATTCCACCTCGAATTCGCACAAGCTGCTTTTCTAACCATCGACCCCAGCGACTTACAGCCCATTTTCGCGCATCCAAAAGACATCCAGGACATTTCGGATAAGCTGAGCGAATTACTCGATGCCTACAAAGAATCACGGTTTGCAATGGTAGGCGAAGCCCAATCAAAAGAAGAGCAATATCTGATTGCTTTACAAGAGAGGGTTCGATTGCACACTTTGGCCGTCAGAAACTGGGGTTACTATGAGCCCGCCCTAAATATCTTGAGAGGCGTCTTCGGCCCGTTAGACGATCATTGCGCGCGCTTGGTGGGCTTAACAGCTAAAGAATTGATCTCGGCATTCGACATCCTCTTAAGAGCGACCGAGCGAGAGTCAGCTTCATTCAGGCACAAACTTGCCGCGGCGTTTACTTGTAAATCAAAGCGCCAAATGATCGAGGAGTACCATCGCTAATTTAACATTCCGATCGAAACCGCCCAAAAGCTGATTGACATGGCCGAACGCGATAAATGGTCGCGCGAGAACGTGATTGCGATGCTACTCAGTCACAGCGGACTCTTCGCAACCGATACATTCCGGTTTTCAGCTACCGATATGGCCAAGCAGCTAGGCTGCTCACCCTCAAACGCTAGGACAGCGTTTGACTTCCTTTCGATCGAGTATGGGGGCCTGAAGGATTTTCCCTTTGAGAACATCTTTCTTGGAAATCCGATATGGGAGCGACCCGCTATTAAAGAAGCCGCTGATAGCTACTTCTGTTGCTTTCCTCAACTTTTCCCTGCTTTTGCGTTTCATATCTTCGACCGCATCTTTTCCCTGAACGAGCCAACGAAACAGCTTGTCGCCAAGCAACGAGCTGAATATCTCGAGAACGAAATTGCCAACTGCTTTGAGAATGCTTTTGGTACCCATACTATTCACCCGTCAGTTACTTGGAGCTACGAAGGGGCGAATTACGAAACGGACCTTCTGATCCAGGTCGACGCTCAACTCTTTATCGTTGAGGCTAAATCGAACAGAATTTCTTGGCCGGCGTTGCGCGGCGCACCTCAGCGCCTGAAGCGTGAGATAGAAGCCCTATTGATTGCTCCTGCAATACAGTCTCAGCGATTAGAAAACGCGCTACGCAAAAAGCAAAAGGGCGAACCCCAAGCATTCGAACTAGGTGTGAATATTGACCTAGCCGCAGTAAAAGAATTTCACCGGCTGTCCGTTACGCTTGAGGATTTCTCCACGATTCAATCAAACCTTAAGGCCATCGAAGGCACAGGCTTAATCGCGGACGACTTTCCAAAGGCACTCACAATCTCGCTGTCTGATCTAAAGGTCGTCTTTGAGATTTTGGACAACCCCGTTGAGAGAATGCACTATCTACAGAGAAGAAAGTCCATTCAGGAGAGCTGGGAATATCTGGCGGATGAACTCGACTTGCTGGGGCTCTACGTTGGAACTGGACTCATTGGGGTCGATTTCGAAGCCGGTAAAAATCGTCTAATGGCCATCGGAATGTCGCAGAAGATCGACGCCTATTTCGAAGCTCTTGACCAAAAAATCGAGACCCCGAAGCCAGCTCGAAGAATGACGAACTGGTTTCGGGCCATTCGTGATCGACTAGCGAATCGCAAGCCCCCGGGCTGGACTGAAGCCGCACTGGCTCTCCTTGATTTGGGATACGATGATCAACTCAAATTTGAATCTCATTTCAAATCCGTTTGTCGGGGATTAAAACGAAAGCGGCAAGATATCCACGTTAGACAGAATACCACTGTTGAATACCCTCCTATTTGGCGCAAAGTTGGCTTCGCGTGTGCTGCGTTCTATGAGGACGAGCGAGCCAAGCGGCACAACATTATGGACAATGCCTCCGTAAGTTTTTTCGAGAAATCTACGGCCAACGCCTGTCTAGTTATGGCCCAAGATGTGGAGGGAGCCGATTATCCCTATACGACCCTTGTGGTTTACTACCGCCCCGACGAAATTCCGGCGCCGATATAAAGAAAACGGCGGGCTTTCGCCCGCCGTTTTCATTTGAGTGACTGGCCGGATCGCATCCAGGCATGATGCCGAGATTAGTTATCCAAGAAACTCCGCAGCTTCCGCGACCGCGACGGATGCTTCAGCTTCCGCAGCGCCTTTGCTTCGATCTGGCGAATACGTTCGCGGGTGACCGAGAACTGCTGGCCGACTTCTTCCAGCGTGTGGTCGGTGTTCATGCCGATGCCGAAGCGCATGCGCAGCACGCGCTCTTCGCGCGGGGTGAGGGACGCCAGCACGCGCGTGGTGGTCTCGCGCAGGTTCGACTGGATGGCGGCGTCGATCGGCAGGATCGCGTTCTTGTCCTCGATGAAATCGCCGAGGTGTGAATCCTCTTCGTCACCGACTGGCGTTTCCAGCGACAACGGCTCCTTGGCGATCTTGAGGACCTTGCGGACCTTCTCCAAGGGCATGCCGAGCTTTTCGGCGAGCTCTTCCGGGGTCGGCTCGCGGCCGATCTCGTTGAGCATCTGGCGCGAGGTGCGCACGATCTTGTTGATCGTCTCGATCATGTGCACGGGGATGCGGATGGTGCGCGCCTGGTCGGCGATCGAGCGGGTGATCGCCTGCCGGATCCACCACGTTGCGTAGGTCGAGAACTTGTAGCCGCGGCGATACTCGAACTTGTCGACCGCCTTCATCAGGCCGATGTTGCCTTCCTGGATCAGGTCGAGGAACTGAAGACCGCGGTTGGTGTATTTCTTGGCGATCGAGATCACGAGACGGAGGTTGGCTTCCACCATCTCCTTCTTGGCCTGACGGGCTTCGCGCTCGCCCTTCTGCACGGAGTGCACGATCTTGCGGAACTCGACGATCTCAAGGCCGGTCAGCGCAGCGAGCTGATGCACCTCGTGGCGGAGGTCCTTGATGCGGTCCTTCTCGTGATGGACGAAATTCTTCCAGCCCTTGGCCGAAAGCTTCGAGACACGGTTGAGCCAGCGCGGGTCGAGCTCCGAGCCGGTGTAGTTGCGCAGGAAGTCTTCGCGCGCGACGCCATGGCTGTCGGCAAGGCGCATCAGGCGGCCCTCATGCGAGACGAGGCGCTTGTTGATGTCGTAGAGCTGCTCGACGAGCGAATCGATACGGGCCTGGTTCAGGCGCAGCGACTTCACCTCGACGATGATCTCGTCCTTCAGCTTCTTGTACTTGCGCTCCTGGTGCGGCGAGAGCGACTCGTTCTGGAGCTGGTTCTGGATGTCCTGCTCTTGAAGCTTGCGCAGCTTCTTGTAGCTGTCGGCGATCTTGTCGAAGATCTCGACGACCTTCGGCTTGAGCTCGGCCTCGATGGCCGCAAGCGACATCTGGTTCTCGAACTCGTCGTCGTCCATGTCGGACTCGGCGGCGGACTCGGCCGGATCCTTTTCCTCGCCGGCCTCAGTGCCGCCAGCAGGCACGGCACGGAACGGGGTCGGCGACGGCGGTGCTGCGGGCGGCGCGACATGCGCCGGCGCGCCCACGGCCGCAGCAGCCTGGCCGCCTTCGGCCGACGCTTCGCCGTTCTCGCCGTTGGGACCGGCAATCATGGCGGTGTTCATGCCGGCCTTGGCATCGGGGCCGGCATAGGTCGCTTCGAGATCGATGATGTCGCGAAGGAAGATCTTTCCTTCGTTCAATTCGTCGCGCCAGATGATGATGGCCTGGAAGGTCAGCGGGCTTTCGCAGAGCCCTGCGATCATCGCCTCGCGGCCGGCCTCGATGCGCTTGGCAATCGCGATTTCGCCCTCGCGCGACAGCAGCTCGACCGTGCCCATCTCGCGCAGATACATGCGCACGGGATCGTCGGTGCGTTCGCCCGGCTCGCTCTTCTTGACCTCGGTGACGGCCTTCTGCGTGACCTCGACCAGCTCGTTGTCGGTCTCGTCCTCGCCGCCCTCGTCCTTTTCCTCCTCGTCGCCGCTATCATCGGCCTCGGTGACGTTGATGCCCATGTCCGAGAGCATGGACATGATGTCCTCGATCTGCTCGGGCGAGGTTTGATCGGACGGCAAAACTTCGTTGAGCTGATCGAAGGTCACGAAGCCGCGCTTCTTGGCCTGCTTGATCATCTTCTTCACTGCCGCATCGGACAGATCGAGCAACGGCGACGGCGCGTCCTGGGAGTCCTTCTCCGGCGCGTCCGCTGCCTTGTCGTCTTTTTCCTTGTCCTTCGCCTGCAGCGTCTTTGCCTTGGTGGCCATCCATTGCTCCTAAACGCGCTTCATGCAGAAGGCTCACTGGCCCGCCCGCGTGAAATCACTTGAACCTGTTGCTCGACGCTCTCGCTTCGTCAGATCGCGACACGGAAAGGGCGGCGCACCCATCTCTCGCCACCCCGACCTTTCTCTCGCCGGATTTGCCTAACGCTTCGTGAGCCTCTTTGTCGCAGCGGATGCAGGTGAAGTGCCAACAGATATTGCGCGGATTCATTCCTGACGCGTCTGTTCTGCCTGCGGCCGCCTGGGGGCCAAAGTGCTACAAGACCGTTAAGCCTCGATTAACCCTGTTTTTGCCGCCAAACCTTGGATTTGGCGAGTCTTTTAGCGGTTCCGACCCCGGCCGTCCGCATGATTCTTTCATCACACGCTCTTCTGGAATCGGCCCGACAGCTCGCCAAAACCCTCGATCAGGGCCTCGGTGCCGTCGACCTCGGCCAGTCGGGCCTTGATGTCACGCAGCCACGCCATATTGGCCTCGCTGGGGTCCTCCCCCAAGGCCAGCTCGGCGTCTTTCAACTCTCTAAGTAGTGAATGGTACTGCCGATGCAAGGCAACGAGCTGGTGCCAGGTGGAGAGAACGTCGTCCCGGGCTGCGCCCTCGCGGGCGCCCCACACTGCCGCGGTCGTGATACCGCCCTCAACCCTTTGAAGAAGCTGTAAAAATCCCCCTTTCTCGATGTCGGATCGCATCTTCTCGGCCTGCTCGCCGGGGTCCGGCGAGTGGTGATGATCGTTGGCGAAAGCCGCGATGATCCCGGCCCTGAGCTTGTGGGCCTCGGGGTGGGCGAACTCCAGGGCAGCCACCTCCTCGAGGTGATCATCCAGCAGCCAGGGGTGGTTGATCAGGCTTTGCAGGATCAGGGCCTCGCGCCGGGAAATGGCGCTGCGCTGCCCCCGCATGATCGGACTTGATGCCAGTTGCGGGCTCGCCGCCTGGTAGGGGCCGGAGGGGAGCTGGATCGGCCCCGGCGCACCGCGGCGGCCTCCACCAAACCCCTGGCCGCCGAATCGATTCGGCTGCCCCCCGCCCCTCGGCTGGAATTGGCGCCCGGCCTGACCAGGACGGAAATTGCCGCGGCCGGCAAAGCCGCCGCGCCCGCTATCGGGGGCAAAGGCGCGCAGAAGCCGCTCGGCGAGATCCTGGCGATAATAGCGCCGGACCACCTCGTCGCGAATGCCGTTGGAGAGCTCCTTGATGCGCGCCTCCAGCGCGGCGCGGCGCTCGGGGGTGGCAAAGTTGCCGCCTTCGAGCTCGCGCGACCAGATCATGTCGGCGAGCGGACGTGCCGCCGCGATCACCTCCTCGATCGCGCCACGGCCGCCGGAGCGCGCGAGATCGTCGGGGTCCTGCCCTTCCGGCAGCAGTGCGAAGCGCAGGCTTTTTCCGGGTGCGAGAAACGGCAGCGCGAGATCGGCGGCGCGATACGCCGCCTTCTGTCCGGCGCGGTCGCCGTCAAAGCAGAGGATCGGCTCGTCCGCCATCTTCCAGAGCAGCGCGAGCTGGTTTTCGGTCAGCGCAGTGCCGAGCGGCGCGACGGCGCCTGCAAAACCCGCGGTGACCATGGCGATGACGTCGACATAGCCTTCGACCACGATCAGCGCGCTGCCGTCATGAGTCGCCTTGCGTGCCGTCTGGTGGTTGTAGAGATTGTCGCCCTTGTGGAAGAGCGGCGTCTCCGGCGAGTTCAAATATTTCGCCGGAACGTCCTTCTCCAGCGCGCGTCCGCCGAAGGCGATGACGCGGCCGCGCAGATCCGTGATCGGAAACATCACGCGATCGCGGAAGCGATCGTAGGGCACGGGGATGTCGTCGCCGGCAACGAGCATGCCGGTCTCGACCATGTCCTCGACGGAGACGCCGAGCTTGCCGAGATGCTCCTTCAGCGCGAAGCGCTCGGGCGGCGGTGGCGCGTAGCCGAGGCGGAACTGCAATTGCGTCGCCGGCGAGATCGCGCGGTCTGCAAGATAGCCGCGCGCCTTGGCGCCGACGCGCGATGCCAGCGTCTCGGCAAAGAACTTTGCCGCAAGCTCCATGACGTCATGCAGCGTGCGACGCCGCTGCTCATGCCGCGCCGCATCCGGCGTCACCGCCGGCAGCGGCAGCCCCGCCATGTTGGCAAGCCGCTCGACCGCCTCGGCAAACGGCAGGCCATCGGTCTCCATCACGAAGTTGATGATGTCGCCGTGTTTGCCGGAGGAGAAGTCGTGGTAAAAACCCTTCTGGTCGTTGACGTAGAAGGACGGCGTCTTCTCCTGCTGGAACGGCGACAGCCCCTTCCACTCCCGCCCCGCCTTCTTCAGCTTGACGCGCTTGCCCACGACTTCGGAGACCGAAAGCCGGGCACGCAGCTCGTCGAGGAATTGGGGCGTGAAGCGCATGGCGCGATGAAACTCTCTTGGCTTGGCCGCAAGCAGCGCCCCTCACCAGAGAGGCAAACTCTTGCCTTGCTTCAATCGCTCATTTAATGTTCTTGATATGTTCCGTCCATATCCACAGGCTTGATATTCCTGGAATACGATTGTATATACAGAGAAATTGATGTCCGACTTTGGCCTCCTCACGCCTGTGGGCTTCGAATGGGACGAGGGGAAGAGTCGGGCCAATCTGATCAAGCACGGTATCAGCTTCGACGACGCCAGTCAGATTTTCTACGGACCGGTCGTCGCAAAGAAATCAAACCGCAACAACGAGGAACGGTGGATCGCGATCGGAGAATTCAAGGATCGAATTCTGACGGTGATTTTTACCCGCCGAAACGAAGCGATCCGCATCATTTCAGCGCGACGTCCGAGGCCAGATGAAAAAAGAGCATATCGTGAAGCGTCGATGGGGCGATCGCCGCAAGGGAAACACTGATTGGGCCCGTGTCGATGCGATGACGGACGAGGAGTTGGAAGCCTCGATCGCAAATGATCCCGACTGGGCAGAGTTCAAGGACATCGATTGGTCGGACGCCGTGCTCGTGATGCCCCCCAGGAAAAAGGCCATCTCCATCCGGCTCGACGAGGACGTGCTCGCTTTCTTCAAGCGCGAGGGTGAGGGCTATCAGCGGCGCATGAATGCCGTGCTGCGCTCCTACATGCAGCAGAAGTCGAAGCCAAAGAAGCGGGCCTGATCCGGGGAAATCTTCGGAGGCTCATGACAGAGACCTTGAACCCAGCCCGGTTCCACGCTTCCATGGGCCATGTTCAGGACGTTTCGAGGTGGCCAGAGCGGGGGCTGGCGTGTGACCTCGGTTTCGCCCGTGACGGGCGAGCCCCTGCCTTTCATGCCGGCGCTGTCGGTGATCGACGGCAATGCCGTCTCTTTGCCACTGGTGCCCTCGCGCAATGCGTGGCGGCTGGTGGGCGCCCCGAGCTCGCTTCGCTACACCGAGCGCGCCGAGAAGCAGCAGCTCACCGCGGTGCAGGCCGGGCTCGGCCGGCTCGAGGCCACCTGCGCGGCGCTGATCCCGATCCGCAAGTCGCAGGCCTGGTGGGAGCTGACGCAGGAAGAGCGACGCAGGATCTTTGAGGACAAGTCGCACCACATCGCCAGCAGCCTGCGCTTCCTGCCCGCGATCGCGCGGCAGCTCTATCACTGCCGCGATCTCGGCGAGCCCTTCGACTTCCTGACCTGGTTCGAGTTCGCACCCGCGCATGCCTCACTGTTCGAGGAGCTGGTGGCGATGCTGCGGCGGACCGAGGAATGGACTTATGTCGAGCGTGAGGTCGATGTCCGCGTGGTCAAGGAAGTGCTGTCGGCTTAGTGCTCCAGGAAGCGGCCCGACTCGATGATGGGCAGATCAGTGACCGGCCAGTTGTAAATGTAGGTCCAGGCCTTCTCGATGGCGCCATCCAGACGCGTCACGTCGATCAGCTTGCGCAGATATTCGGTCGGCTCCGGAAAGCCTTCGCCGCAGGCCTCGTACATGTCGAGCTCACTCAGGAGCTCCTCGGGCGCACGGAGCTGAAAAAGCTCGCCGTGAACGAGATCGGACGGCGCGTCCGACAGCAGCAATCCCGGATAATGCTTCACCAGCACGAGCCTGCCGCGACAGGTCGCGTCACCCAAACAATCCGCATGGCCCGCGAGCAGCCGCGCCATCGGATGGTCGAAGCCGCGCATCAGGGTGCCGTAGACGAAGAGACGATCGGAGGTCATGGAGGTGTCTATAGCCGCGAATTTTGCGGAGCGACAGCGCTACACCTCACCGTCGTCCCGGCGAAGGCCGGGACCCATAATCACAGGGAGCAGTTTGACGAAGACTGGCAGTGAAAGAGCTCTACCGCGGTATTAACACCGCGCTTAACCGAGAGATCACGCGATATGGGTCCCGGCCTTCGCCGGGACGACGGCGGAGAGGCGTGTTGAGCGCTGACCAACACCTCACCCCGCCTTCGCCACCTCGTCGCTCACCACTTCGAATTTCTTCAATTCCATCCGGCCAAAGCTGGTCGACAGCGCGACGTCGGCGGCGTCGCGGCCCGTTCCCATCAGGATGCGGCCCTTGCGGGGGACGTTGTGGCGGGCGTCGAAAGTGAACCATTTGCCGGAGAGCCAGACCTGAAACCATCCGGAAAAATCCATCGGAGACGGATCCGGCGGAATGCCGATATCACCCATATAGCCGGTGCAGTAGCGCGCCGGAATGCCCATGCAGCGGCAGAACGTCAACGCGAGATGCGCGAAGTCGCGGCAGACGCCGGTCTTCTGCTCGTAGACGTCGTGCGCCGACTTCATGTGATGGGCATGCTCGTAGCCGAACGCGACGTGCTTATGCACGAACTCGGTGATCGCGCAGACTCGCTTCCAGCCCGGCTCCGTCTTGGCGAACAGCGACCAGGCGATGTCGGTGAGCTTGTCGGTCTCGCAGTAACGGCTCGGCATCAAATAGAGCATCAACTCGTTCGGCAGCTGCTCGATCGGGAGTTGCTGCGCGCCCGGCATCACCTCGTCCGGCAGGCCGGTGTCACGCACCCGCGCGCGGCCCTTCAGCGTCACGCCGCCGGCCGGCGCGACGAGGCGACCGCACACATTACCAAAACCGTCGTGATAGAAGCGGATGGGAACGTCGGGCTCCGCGACCACCGTCTCCTTGCCGATGATGTCGGCCTGCCGCGAGGGGTGGATGTTGAGCATGATCACCATCGGTGTCGGCTGCGCTGCCGCGTAGGTGATCTCGAAGCCGACCTTGATCTCCATCTACAAAACCTCTGCCTCCATCTCCTGGTCGCTGTCCTGGTCGTCGGAGACCACCTTGATGTTCACGTCCATGGCCTCGAAGGCATCCCCTGGGCCGATATAGACGCCGTACAGCGGGATCGCCTGGCGCGGATCGCGGGCGACCGCGACACGGATCAGGTCGCGGGTGCCGACGATGCCGTTGGTCGGGTCGAACTCGATCCAGCCCGCGCTCGGCAAATAGACCTGCACCCAGGCGTGCGTCGAGCCACCGCCGACGTGATGTTCCTCGATATCCTCCGGCACGAAGATGTAGCCGGAGACGAATCGCGCCGCGAAGCCGAGATGGCGCAGCGCTTCGATCATAAACAGCGCATAGTCCCGACAAGTTCCCGTGCCCGACTGCAAAGTGTCGAGTGGATGCTGCGTGCCCGGCTCATGGCGCTTGCGGTATTTGAACTGCTCGCGGATGCCGTGGGTGATGCCGCTGAGGATCTTGAAGGTCGGCGACGGCGAGTCTTCATCGAGGAAGCCGCGCGCCCACTCCGCGATCTCGTCGTTGGGATCGGCATATTGCGGCGTGATGTACTGGACGAGATCCGGAAACTCCTCGTCGTCATAGACGAAGGGATAGAAAAAGGCGGGATCGTCCGGTGTCAGCGCGAACTCCTCCACCGGATTGTGTTCGACGGTGACGTGCCAGTCGAAGGTCAGCGTGTCCGCACGCTCGTCGAAAGTCGCGATCGCGACCGAATTGCCGAACACGTCGTGGATCCAGCGCAGCGACATCGGCGTCGGCGAGATATCGAGCTGAGAGTCGAGCACGCGCAGATCATGCCCGTCGCGCGGACGCAGCATGATCCTGTGCTCGCCGAACGCCACCGGGCGGTTGTAACGATATTCGGTCTTGTGATGAATCGTCAGTAGCGGCATCGTCGGGCGATCATGGTCATTTTGGACAGGGCAATCTATACCGATTCCTGCCCAATTTTCGGGGTCGACTGCTTTTTCCATAGGCAATCAGGATGGCTTTAGACACAGCTGAGGCGGCCGATCAACTCCTCGGCAAGGGCGACATGCCGCCAGTGCATGAGGTGAATGCAGGGGGAGCATCGCCCTTCCTGCTCACCTCAGATCATTACGGGCGGATCCTGCCGCACGCGCTCGGCGATCTCGGCGTCGCCGAGAGCGAACTGACGCGGCACATCGCCTGGGATATCGGCATTGCCGGTGTCGCCGAGCAGCTCTCAGAGCTGCTCAATGCGCATCTGGTCGCGCAGCGCTATTCGCGGCTGGTGATCGACTGCAACCGCCCGCCCGGCGCGGTGAGCTCGATCCCGGTGATGTCCGAGGCAACGTCGGTCCCGCGCAACGAGGGAATTTCGGAGCAGGAGCGTGAGGCACGGCGGCGCGAGATTTTCGAGCCTTATCATCACCGCATCGATGCCGTGATCGACGACCGCGTGCATGCGAAGCGGCCAACGGTGCTGGTGTCGCTGCACAGTTTTACGCCGATCTATGCCGGCGTCGCGCGGCCCTGGCACATCGGCGCGCTCTACAACCGCGACACGGTGCTGCCGCGGCTCCTGCTGAAGCATCTCCACGCCGAGAGCGACTTGGTCGTCGGCGACAACGAGCCCTACGCGGTGAGCGACCTCACCGACTACACCATCCCCGTGCACGGCGAGGCGCGCGGCCTGATCAACACCGGCATCGAGATCCGCCAGGATTTGATCGGCGATCAATCCGGCCAGCAGCAATGGGCCGAGCGGCTGGCGCGGATTTTTGCTGAGATCGAGGGGGAGTTGCGGGCGGAGAGGTTGGTCGACTAACCGCCGCGCGTCGCGACGAACAGGGCCAGCGCGGCGAAGATCGCGGCGATGCCCCACAGCACGTAGGCAATGCGGCCGTCGCCGCGTGCGTCGAGCGTGGCCTCGGCCGGATTGTCCGGATTGACGTGAACCTCAACGCTGGCGCCATCCTGATAGCGCGACATCAGCTTCTCCAGCATCTTGTTGGAGGCCGACGGTGTACCGGCTGCCACTCGCGCGCATTCATTGGTGTAGCGGACATCCCGGTAGTTATAGGTGTAGGTCACTCGCTTGCCGAACATCTCGACGCCACGGCCTCCGCCCGGCTCGCTCGCCTCGTGATATTCCTCCATCTCCGACAGCTTGATCGTACCCGGCACCACCGGCCAGCGCGTCGCCATCGACGTCTGCCGCCGCACGGCAAACCCCATCAGTCCAATGACGAGGCCAAAGGCACCGAAGCCGACGACCAGGCCAGCGAGATCGGGACGCGCGATGTGATGCGCAAGATAGGCGTAGCTCTGGTTGAGGCCGAAGGCAGAGCCGAAAATGATGGCAATCACAATTGCCGTGCCGATACCGAGACAGCCCCACAGGCCTTTGGGCAGATCACGCTCGAGCACGGCCTGATCGGGATGGCGCGGATTGTAGTAGACGGTGACAATGCTGCCGGCGGGATATTTCGCGAGCTGCTCGGCCACCTGGAAATTGCCGAGGTCCTCGCCGATCGAGATGCGGTTGCAGCGAAGCTTCCGGCCAGCGACCGAATATTCGTAGGTCACGTTCGCAAAATTGCGGCTCTCGAGGCGATAGCCCTCCTCGCGCTCGTCATCGGACACCCTGACCTCGCGCACCTCGGCGACTGAGGTGACCGCCTTGCCTTGTGCTTGCGGCCAGCTCCGCGCCTCGCGGGCCTGCCAGGTCTTCACGATGGCCGCAATCAGGATGAGTCCGAGCGGTGCGAGCAGCATCGCATAGACGAACCAGGGCAAATCGGGCACGGCAAATCCTTCGTCAGCGGCAATGCCCGGTTGGACGCGTCGCCGCCGAGAAAGGTTCAACCCGAAGCGAGGTGAAAGCGGGCTATTTCGCCCGGATCAACGCCAGCCAGATGCCGCCGCCGATCATGAAGCCGCCGGAGACGCGTGACACCATGCGGGTGCGGCGCGCCGAGAAAAAGCCGCGGACCTGTCCGGCAAGCAGCGCGTAGATTCCGTCCGTCAAGCCGGCAAGCACCATGAAGGTGATTCCGAGCACCAGGACCTGCGACAGGTGATCCTTGCTCATATCCATGAATTGCGGAATGAACGCGCCGAAGAACACCAGCAGCTTCGGGTTCGACAACGCCACGACAAAGCCCTGTAAAAGGAAGCCACCACGAGGGGGAGGCGGTGGCGCGTCGGTATCGACGCCCTCAACCGGAGAGCGGATCAGCTTGATGCCGAGCCAGACCAGATAGGCCGCGCCCGCAAAGCGCACCCAGTTGAACCAATAGCCCATCGTCGCCATGAGCGTGGTGAGGCCCACTGCAAGTATGCCAATCACGATCAACAGCCCCAGCTGCACGCCGAGAATGTTGGTCAGCGCCGCGCGCGTGCCGTGACGCAGGCCGTTGGCGATGACAAGGGTGACGATCGGCCCAGGCAGCAGCGCCAGCGCGATGCAGGCGGCAACGAAGGCGAGATAGGCTTGCATGGACATCATGGTGAGGACTCGAGCTGAAGGCGTTTACTTGTATTAATGCATGACACTCAGTGTCCGTCCAGCGCCGCAGCCACCCACGTTTCCATCTCCTCCGCCTCCAGAAACGCGAGCGCCGCATGCTGCATCGCGCTGGCGTCGCCACGCCCCTGCGCCGCCGCGACGAAGAGATCGCAGCGCCGTGAGACGGCAATGCCGATCGCGGCGCGGCTCACACTGTCATCAATGGCGAGATCATACCGTCGCGCGCGACCGCGCATCTCACCGAGATGCACCAGCTCACCCGGGGCAGTCGCAGTAAACCGCGGGGTGATCAGATCGATATCGGCAACGCGATCGACCTCGTCGTCATCTGCGACGCCGCTGTCGCAATTGCAGAAGCCGCGCTTGGCGCGGACGTAGAGCTCGACGCCGTCGCAGCCACCGCCTTCGCAGCGAAACGCGCGGCCCGCCGGCCAGCCGTCGCGCGAGAACGGCCAGGCGATCTCGCGCCAATGCGCTGATGCTTGCCCAAGCGGCGGCGCAAGCTGATACGCGCCGACGCCGGACGCGCCGAGCGCCGCCAGGACGAGCGCGATGGTCACCGCACGCCGCATCGTCAGTTCTTCGGCAGGCCGGCGACGGCGCGTGCCGGCCCGGTCAGCTCCAAAACGTGCAGGCCGGTGTTGGCGCGATCGACGATGTAGATGTAGCCGCGGTCATCGGTCTCGACATTGTTGGTCTGGATCGCGACCTTGCAGCGCTCGCCACCCTCGACCGGAATGCAGCGCTTGTCGGTCGCCTGCGTGATCGCAGGAATGAAATAGCCGACTTCCTTGGGGTGATAGGGATCGCGGATGTCGAGCGCGCGCACCCCGGCATTAAAGAAGGCGATGAAGGCCATCTTCTTGTAATAGACCGGCGCCATGCTCTCGTTCGCCGAATGCGAGCCGAAGCGGCCGCCGCGCTGGCAGAACTGCCCGCTCGCCTCCGGCACGGTGTAGCTCGAGATCATCATCGGCCGCGTCTCGGTGGTGACGTCGGCGAACCACACCATCTGCCGCGCCTCGCCGCATTCGTTGAGGATCGCCTCGTCCACGATCATCACGATGTCGCGGGTCTTGCCGTCCTTGTCCTCGGCGAACTCGGCTACCGGCATGTCGAGCATCGGGAACGTGGTGTGGGCACCGTTGAACGCGGACATCGGCATCCGCGAGATCTCGGGATAACGCAGATTGTCCGGCGTCGGCTCTTTGCCGCCGTTCAATAGCTTCTCGCGATCGACGATCTGCAAAATGCCGCCCTTGTTGGTGCCATAGCCGAAATAGACGCGATTGCCGGTGGGCCCGGTCGAGATCGGCCCGTGCAGTTCGGTCGGCACCGCGCCGGTCGAACCGGGCTCCTGACCCGGCAGGCCGAAATCCCTGATCTTCTGCGGATGGGCGGGATCGCTGAGATCATAGATCTGCGTCATGCGGCGGGTGCGCCAGTCCGGCGCGCCCGAAACGAGATAAGCGATGCCGGTGTCGCACTCCCACCAGCTCTTGTGCGTGTCCTTCAAGCCGCCAAGGCGCGTGATGAGCACGGGGCTCGCAGGATCGGCGACATTCCAGATCTCATGCGCCTCACTGCCGAAAGTGCGCAGCATATAGACCGCATTCGGATCGCCCTTCGGCAACGACTTGCCGTCGCAGACGCGCACCATCTGCGCGCCGCCGGATTCATATTTGCCTTCCTGCCCCGGCAGGTGCCGCAGATATTTGGGATGCGCGGGGTCAGTGACGTCGACGATCGAGGTTCCGTTCGGCTCCGCCTGCCCCGTCATCGGATTGACGGGCGCGGGCACGTCATCGGTGCCGCCGTGGTGACCGATATAGGCGATCCAGCGATTACCCTGGTGATGGATGGTCGGCTGATAGGCGCTGCGCGCCTGGAGATCGTTGCTGCCGACCAGCTTCATGTTGGAAGCTTCCGGCGGCGCGCCGATCGTTTGCTTCTGCGCGTGAACGAGAGTGCTGCTGGCGAAAAGGACGAGGCAAGCAGCAGTTAAGACGCAACGGAACATAAGAGCCCTCCCGGAACCAATCTGCGTTGGCTGAGCTTCAAGGCTAACACAACCAATTGTGGGCGCCAAAGACACCAAATTGACATGCAACCAATTGGTTGCTTATTATCACTGCCATGGATGAGGTCTTCAAAGCGCTCGCCGACGCGTCACGACGGTCGCTGCTGGACAGCCTTCACGCCAGGAACGGCCAGACGCTGAACGAACTCTGCGAGGGCCTCGCGATGACGCGCCAGGCCGTGACAAAGCACCTTGTCATTCTGGAAGAGGCCAATCTGGTCACGACCATCAGACATGGCCGCGAGAAGCTGCACTATCTCAACCCGGTGCCGATCCATCAGATCGGCGAGCGCTGGATCAAGAAATTCGAGCGCGGCAAGCTCGCCGCACTCAGCGAGTTGAAACGTCAGTTGGAGAAGCGCGATGAGTAAGCCCCAATTCGTCTACGTCACCTACGTCGAGACCACGCCGGAGCAGCTGTGGGAGGCACTGACGTCGAGCGCGTTCACAAAGCAATACTGGTTCGGCGCCGAGGTCAGGTCTGACTGGAAGGTCGGCTCCCCCTTCGCGCTATTGCTGGACGGCGAAACCACCGATTCCGGCGAGATCCTCGAGGCCGATCCACCGCGGCGGCTGTCCTACAGCTTCAAGCATCAGAAGTTCGAAGAGCTCCGCGGTGAACCGATCTCGCGCGTCGTCTTCACGCTCGAACCCTTCGGTTCGCTCACGCGCCTGACGGTGCTGCATGACGGCTTCGTCGAGGGCGGCAAATATCTCGGCGCCGTCTCCAACGGCTGGCCCGCGATCCTGTCCGGGCTCAAGAGCCTGCTGGAGAGAGGCCAGATGCTCGCCATTCCGCGCGCCGCGCTCAACAAGGGATTTGACGCGAAATGAACCTCGATCAGTTCAAGCCGCTCACGGTCTATACGATTTACATCGCCTCCACGCCCGAGAAGGTTTGGGAGGCACTGACCTCGGCCGAGTTCAGCCGAAAGTATTTCTCCGGCTTTGCGGTGGAGATGGAGCCAAAACTCGGCGGCACCTTCATCGTGCGCGCGCCTGATGGTTCGCTGCACATCTCTGGCGAAGTCTTCGAATACGATCCGCCGAAGAAGCTGACAGTGACGTGGAACGTCAACTGGCCCGATCTCGTCGCAAAACTCGGCACCACACTCGTGACCTACGAGATCGAGCCTGCCGGCGAGGCCGTCCGCCTCACCATGAGCGAGCGCCACGACCGCGCGCTCAGCGACGACATCCTCTCCGGCGGCCGCACCGGCTGGCCCGCGATCCTGTCGGGACTGAAGAGTTTGCTGGAGACGGGAAAGGCGCCGCAGATCAAGATGGCTCCGCCGGCGCAGATGCTTGCGGCATTGAAGGCGATGGGAATCAAGACGCCGTAGCGGCCGCAATCTGCGCCCTCATCGCTTCTTCGTTACCAGCGGCGGATGAATCTCGTCGATCTTGCGACGGCAATCCCCTTCCGAGCCGTGCGGGCCCGAGACAAAGGTACCGCTGACCCTGATCGCGTACCAGCCTGACTCCACGCCGAGCCGGAGCGCTTCGTCTGTCTTGACGTGCCGTGGGGAGAGAGCTTGCATCAGCTGCTTTCGGTTGGCGTTCGATCTCATATCGAATCGCGCTGGAATCTTTCAAGCATCCGCAGCACGAGCCTGCCGCATCCGACTCAACCGCCGTAACGGGCAACATGCGCAACGATCGCCGTTGCGACGTCGTGATGATTCGGCTCCGCGGGTGCGAGGAATGAGTGGCTTCGCGTCGCGCGCGTGTCGTCGTGTGCGCAGAGACGACCGCTCTTTCCGACATCGGCGCACCGTGCGCGCAATAACTGCAATTAGCTACCGTTTTCTCGCACGCGCCATGCTTTTGAAGCGCGAAATCGCTTTCGATCGAATAAGATCGTCGAAGCCTTGTGTTCGACCGCTTCGTAGCCGTTGCGTCCGGCTCCCCTCTTACGCCACCTGCACCACCAACCCGTCGATAAAGATGCCACGCCACCGGATCGACCTTGCCCGAGATGGGCATCAGCCTCCTCCCTCACGCGATCTTCGTTGGGCGGTCAGCAGATACCGCCATTCCTTCACCTCAAGCGCCGCGCTTGTCAGGGGCGCGAGACGAGCGGGAGCGCCACACCAAGATTGGCCGCGAACAGAGCCGCATCGATGACGAAGATCCTGAGCATTGGCCCCTTCAACACGGGCCAGTAGGCCACTCCGACGCGTCCTCCGCGCATCAGGACCGGAAGGTTATAGGCGAACTGGCTGAAATGGCAGGCAGCAAAGAACAGGAACAGCACAAGCTGCGCTTCGATCCTCTGGAAGAAGGACGGACGAGCTGCCAGAAGATAGAGCGACAAAATCCCGATCGGCAGATTGATCCCGCCCAGGAACGCCACGCTGGCCGCCAAGGTCGGCGCGATCGGATTGCCGCGCTCTTCCCGTGGCAGCAATATCTTCAGCGTGTTGCGCTGGGCAATGCTGAACTGGACGAATGCGCCGCCGAACCAGAGCGCGTTGAGAAGCAGTACGACATCCGAAAGGCGCATGGCTATTTTCCGTAAAAGGCCTCGCTGCGCACCACGCGGCCGGCATCGTCGAAATCCATGAACTCGCTGGCGCGTGTATCGTCCAGTTGCCACCACACCGTCAGTCGCGCGATCGTGTCGTCCCAGCTCCAGTTCAGGATCTTCAGGTCGGCACTCTCGACGTGACCATAGGCTCTCTGCCAATAGGCACGGATGTTTTCGGCGCCCGTGACGATGGGGGAATCGGTCAGCTTCAGCGCGAGAGGGCTGCGCATCTCCGCATTGTCGGCAAGATGCGCCACGACCGCTTCGATATCGACCCTGCACCAATTCGCGCACCATGCCGCGACAAAGCATTCAGCGGCAGCGCGATTCATTTTCTCTGCGCCCATGACGCGGCCCTCCCCGGTTCGTTGCCCGGAGGGTGGCAAAGCTCTCGTCTCATGTCAACTATGTTGACTTGAGGATTCGTCAGTTGTTGTCGGCGATCGTCTCCATGACGGCCATCCATGCCGCCGCACCGGGCGTCCCGACGCGATCAAACGCCTCGCGCAGGACCTTGCGCTCGTGATCCGATGCCTTTTGCTCGATGCGTCGCCCGGCGTCCGTCAGACGCAACAGTTTGGAGCGATGCTGCTCGGGCGACCGCTTCGACGTCAGGAGCTTGCGCTCCAGCAGCAGGTTGAGCGGCCTGTTCAACGCCTGCTTGGAAATGCCGAGGATCTCGATCAGCGAACCGATCGCGATATCGGGCCGGCGCGCCACCACGTAAAGGATGCGATGGTGCGGCCGCGACAGGCCTTGCTTCGCAAGATACGCATCGGCCTCCAGCGTCATCCCGCGCCAGCCGTAATACATGAGCTCCAGCGCCGCATCCAAATCATGCAGCTTCTTGAGCGAGGCGCGGTGATGCCCCGCGGCGTGAGTGGCAATTTTTTGCATGAGCTGACCGCGTCGAATCTGGCGAAGAGAAGCTACCCTAGCGCCCGCAGCTCGCGCCGCAACACCTTCCCCGTCGCCGTCATCGGCAGAGTCTCGGCAAACTCGACGAAGCGTGGATACTCGTGGGCGGCGAGCTGCACCTTCACAAACTCCTGGATCTCCCGCGCGAGTGCGTCGCTGCCGGTAAAGCCGGGGCGCAGCACGATCCAGGCCTTGATCGACTCGGTGCGGATCGGATCGGGGATACCGACCACCGCGGCCATCGCCACCGACGGATGCTTCATAAGGGTATGCTCGATCTCGGATGGGCCGACACGCGGTAGCCGGCGGTGGTGATGACGTCGTCCTCGCGGCTGACGTACCAGAAATAGCCGTCCTCGTCCTGCACGCCGAGATCACCGGTGAGCAAGAACTCGCCGGCATATTTCTTCGCCGTCGCTTCCGGATTGCGCCAGTATTCGATCATGGTGACGGGACAGGGCTGCCGCACGCCGATGATGCCGCGCTGGCCCGTGGGCAGCTCCTCGCCCTTGTCGTTGACGATGCGAACGTCAAAACCCGGCGTCGCCTTGCCCATCGAGCCCGGGCGGATCGGAAACAGGTTGGAGTTGCTGCCGATCACCAGATTGCACTCGGTCTGGCCGAACACCTCGTGCGCATCGATGCCGAAGGTCTCGCGCACCCAGCCCAACAATTCGCCGCCGAGCGATTCACCGCCGGTAAAGATGCTGCGCAGCTTGACGCCGGAATGCTTCACGCCGGCCTGCCGCATCAGCTTCAGTGCAGTCGGCGGCAGGAAGACGTTGCGGACGCCGAGATCGGCCATCATCTGCATCGCCGCCTGCGGCTCGAATTTTCGCGCGCGATGACCGACCAGGGGGATGCCGTGGTACCAGAAAGCGAACAGACCGTTGACGAGACCGCCGATCCAGGCCCAATCCGCCGGCGTCCACATGAGGTCGCCGGGCCGCGGCAGGAAGTTGTGGCACATCTCGACATTGGGCAGATGACCGAGCACGACGCGATGCGCGTGCAGCGCGCCCTTCGGATTGCCGGTCGTGCCCGAGGTGTAGATGATCAGCGCGGGATCGTCGGCCGAGGTGTCGACGCTTGCGAAGTCTTCCGAGGCGGTTTCGATCGCCGACCAGAACGGTTTTGCGCCGGCGTGAACGGCGCCGCTCGTGACGTAGATGTCTTGCAGGTAGGGCAACCGGTCGCGGACCTTTGTGAGCTTCTCCCAGCCGGCCTCATCGGTGATGATCGCCCTGGCTTGTGAATTCGACAGGCGGAATTCCAGCGCGTCCTCGCCGAACAGTGCGAACAGCGGGACCGAGATCATTCCGGAACGAAACACGGCGAGATGCGCGATCGGCAATTCCAGGGACTGCGACAGGAACACGGCGACACGATCGCCGCGCGCGAGTCCATCGGCCTTCAGCACATTGGCAAAGCGCCGCGACATCTCCGCGACCTCGTCGAACGAGGTGCGCGTGATGGCGCCGTTCTCGTCGACATAGACCAGCGCGAGGCGGTCGGTGCCGTCGGCGTGGCGGTCGCAGCACGCTTCCGCCATGTTGAAGCGCGCCGGGACGTCCCAGCGGAAGTTGCGATAGAGTTCGTCGTAGGTTGCGGCTTCGGTCAACATGGCTTGGCTCACCGCACGGTCGCAAAGAACTTGCGGACCTCGCCGACATACAGCTCCGGCTGCTCGAATGCGGCGAAATGCCCGCCCTTCTCCATCTCGCTCCAATGCGTGATGTTGGGGAAGTTCGGCTCCATCCAGCGCCGCACCGGCGTGATGATCTCCTTGGGGAACACGGCGACGCCGGTCGGCACCTTCACGAGCGGCGTCGTCCGGCGCTTGCCGAAGCTCTCCCAATAGAGCCGTGCCGAGGAAGTCGCCGTCTCCGTCACCCAATAGAGCATGACATTGTCGAGCAGCTCGTCCTTGTTGAAGATATTTTCGGGATGGCCGTCGCAATCGGTCCAGGCCCAGAACTTTTCCAGAATCCAGGCCGCCTGCCCGCTCGGCGAATCCGTCAACGCGTAGCCGAGCGTCTGCGGCCGCGTCGATTGCTGCTTCGAATAGCCGGAATCGAGATCGACATAGTGCTTGAGGCCGGCGAGCGCGCGCTTTTCTTCCGGCGTCGGCTCGCCCTCGACCTTCGGCGCTGCGTTGAAGGCGAGCGTGATGTGGATGCCGGCGCAATGCTCGCCGTCTTGCATGCCGAGCGAGGTCGTCACCGCCGAGCCCCAGTCACCGCCTTGCGCGCCGTACCTGATATAGCCGAGCCGGTCCATCAGCTTCGACCAGGTCGCGGCGATGCGGTCGACGCCCCAGCCGGTGGTCGTGGGTTTGGCGGAGAAGCCGAAGCCCGGCAATGAGGGGCAGATCACGTGGAAGGCATCCGCGGGATCGCCGCCATGCGCGGCGGGATCGACCAGCGGTGCGATCACCTTCTGGAATTCGACGATCGAGCCGGGCCAGCCATGGGTGATGATCAGCGGCAGTGCGGACGGTTCTTTCGACCGCACGTGCAGGAAGTGGATGTCGAGCCCGTCGATCTCGGTGGTGAACTGCTCGAAGCGATTGAGTTTGGCCTCGCGCGCCCGCCAGTCGTAGCCATCAGCCCAGTAGCCGCAGATCTCCTGGATCCATGTCAGCGGCGCGCCCTGGCTCCAGTCATCGACCAGCTCCGCCTCCGGCCAGCGCGTGCGGGCAAGACGCGATTTGAGATCGGTGAGGATGTCGTCGCCGATGGCGATACGGAACGGTTTTATGGCGCCGGTCATCGTTGCCTCCCGATTTTTCTTGTCGAAGAGAGTAGACCGAATAGGCGCGGTATCAAAGATGCCCATCCTCCCCTAGGGGAAGACGCTAACCCGTCAGCGCCGCCTTCACCAATCCGCTGGCCTTGCCAAAGTCCATCTGCCCGGCGTACTTCGCCTTCAGCGCAGCGATCACCTTCCCCATGTCCTTCATGCCGCCCGCGCCGGTCTCGGCGATGATCTCCGAGATCGCCTTCTTCACATCGTCATCCGACATTTGCTTCGGCAGGTACGCCGAGATCACCGCGATCTCCTCGCGCTCCTGGGCGGCGAGCTCAGCGCGGCCGCCCTTGTCGTAGAGCTCGACCGATTCCTGGCGCTGCTTGATCATCTTCTGGAGCACGGCCAGCAGGTCGGCGTCCGACAGCGGCGGCTTGCCGTTGCCGCGCGCCTCGATGTCGGCGTTCTTGATGGTCGAGTTGACCATGCGCAGCGTGGAGAGCTTGCGCTCCTCCCTGGCCTTCATGGCCTCCTTGACTGCATTGTTGATGTCGTCGCGCAACATGATCGTGATCCTCTCAATCCATTGCGCCTGATCTAAGCCGTTTGCGGCAAAGAGGCCATACCGGCCCCGTCGCGCTGCGGTTCATTGTTTCCGATCCGGCCGCCGAAACTGCGCAAAAATTACCTGTTCCAGCTTAAGTGCCTGAGGACACCTGTCAAATATGCAAAAACGCATGTGAATCCGGCCTTTCCCGCTTTGACGGCGGCGCCTGCCGGGACTATGAACCGGGCTCATGACACAACATGACAACGATACCGCCTGGCCGGACCACAAACCGACCGCGCTCCTCGTGCTCGCCGATGGCACGGTGCTCGAAGGCTTTGGTCTCGGCGCCGAAGGCCATGCCGTCGGTGAAGTCTGCTTCAACACCGCCATGACCGGCTATGAGGAGATCCTCACCGATCCCTCCTATGCCGGGCAGCTGATCACCTTCACCTTCCCGCATATCGGTAACGTCGGTACCAACGAGGAAGACATCGAGACGGTGAACATGGCCGCGACGCCCGGTGCGCGCGGCGTGATCCTGCGCACCGCGATCACCGATCCCTCGAACTACCGCGCCACCAAGCATCTCGACGCGTGGCTGAAGGCGCGCGGCATCATCGGCCTCTCCGGCATCGACACAAGGGCGCTGACCTCGTTGATCCGCAGCAAGGGCATGCCCAACGCGGTGATCGTGCACGCCAAAGACGGCGAGTTCGACCTGCACGGCCTCAAGGAAGAGGCGCGCGAATGGCCGGGCCTCGAGGGCATGGACCTCGTGCCGATGGTCACCTCCGGCCAGCGCTTCACCTGGGACGAGACGCCGTGGCTCTGGGAGAAGGGCTTTGGCCGGCAGGACAAGACGGAGTTCAACGTCGTCGCCATTGACTACGGCATCAAGCGCAACATTTTGCGCCTGCTCGCCGGCGTCGGCTGCAAGGTGACGGTGGTGCCGGCGACGACCTCGTCCGAAGACATCCTGGCGATGAAGCCGGACGGCGTGTTCCTGTCCAACGGACCGGGCGATCCCGCCGCGACCGGCAAATATGCGGTGCCGGTGATCAAGGACGTGATCAAGTCGGGCACGCCAACCTTCGGCATCTGCCTCGGCCACCAGATGCTCGGCCTCGCCGTCGGCGCGAAGACGAAGAAGATGCATCAGGGCCATCACGGCGCCAACCATCCCGTGAAGGACGAGACCACCGGCAAGGTCGAGATCACCTCCATGAACCACGGCTTTGCCGTGGACGAGAACACGCTGCCGAAGGGCGCAACCCAGACCCACATCTCGCTGTTCGACGGCTCCAATTGCGGCATCCAGCTCGACGGCAGGCCGGTGTTCTCGGTGCAGTACCACCCCGAGGCATCGCCCGGCCCGCGCGACTCGCACTATCTGTTCCAGCGCTTCGCGGATCTGATGCGGCAGAAGAAGAGCGCGTAAGCCGCGCTCTCTCGCAACTGGTTTCACATAAGGCCCGGGCTTCGTTCCCGGGCTTCTTCGTTTAGGGAACGTCGTCTCACGCCTTTCGTTGATCCCCTGCTACGCTCACGCAGGAGCCCATCATGTCCGTCGTTCGCGACAAAGCCGAGCCGCTCGCCATCGTGTTCGAGGACGATGGGCTCGTGCCGAACAACGTCATTCCGTTCCTCGTTTACCAAGGTGCGGTGAAGCTCGATCCGAAGCATCCGGAAGAGACCATCGAGCAACTGTTCGGCGCGAACGGCTGGGGCGGGATGTGGCGCAACGGCGTCTACAACTATCTGCATTACCACGCGACGGTGCATGAGGTGCTCGGCGTCGCGCGCGGCCACGCCCGCGTCCGCTTTGGCGGCGATCATGGCCAGGAGCTCGATATCAAGGCAGGCGACATCGCGATCCTGCCGGCCGGCACCGGCCACCAATGCATCAAGGCGAGCGATGATTTCTGCGTGATCGGCGCCTATCCGCCGGGATCGAAGATGGAGATCACGCGGGCAACGCCGGAGAATCATGCCAAGGCGCTGAAGACGATTCCGAAGGTCGCGTTGCCGCCGGCCGATCCGGTGACGGGCAAGGATGGCGCGCTGATGCGGTTGTGGCGGCCTTAAAGCGCGAGTGCCGTAGGGTGGGCAAAGCGACTTGTCCGCCGTAGCTCGAAGAGCGAAGGCGGAAGCGTGCCCACCATTCATCCGCGATTGACGACAGCCAAATGGTGGGCACGGCGCGCGAAGAGCGCGCCTTTGCCCACCCTACGCAGCGTGCCATCGGCCCTTACGCCTCGTTGCCGCCTTCCTGGCGGGTGGCTTCGAACAGGAACCAGGTGCGGCGCTCGGTGTCGTCGATGAAGTTTTCGAGGATGCTGGCGCTGGCGACGTCGCCGGCGTCGTCGCAGACCTCGTGGGCCTTCCGCATCGCAGCCGCGACATGCTTGTTGTCCTGCATCAGCTCGCGCAGCATTTCGCGCGGCGGGACGTAGTCCTCGTTGTTGTCCTTGATGGTCTGGAGCTTGGCGACCTCGCCGATCGACTTCAGCGTGGTGCCGCCGATCTTGCGGACGCGCTCGGCAAGCTGGTCGGTGGTGGCGAAAATCTGGTCCGACTGCTCGTCGAGCAGCAGATGATAGTCGCGGAAATGCCGGCCGCTGATGTGCCAGTGGAAATTCTTGGTCTTCAGATACAGCGCGAACGAGTCGGCCAGAAGCACGTTGAGCGCCTCCGAAACCTTGTTGACCGCCTGGGGCGACAGATCGGTGGGCGTATCGAGGTCGGGCGAGACCTTGCTGGGGGCTTTGCTCACGGGAAACCTTCCTGTTAGGACGCGGACATTGACGGCGCGCCGTCGCACCCCTAACGCAGGCGGGCAGCGCCGGTTCCTTTGCCGGAACCGTTTGGCCGGGGCCCTCGGATACCATGGACGATTGGATCGATTATTACGACTCGACGCACACGATCTATGTCAGCAAGCTGCATCGCGATTTGCACTTTCAGATCATCGCGCGGGACATCATCGGCTACATCACCTCGCCCGAGGCGACCGTGCTGGACTATGCCTGCGGCGAGGCGCTGTCGGCGAGCCAGGTGGCGGCGGCCTGCGGCAAGCTGATCCTGGCTGAGCCGGCGCCGGGCGTCCGCGGCCGGCTGATCTCGCGGTTTGCCCCCAATACAAAGATCCGCGTCCGCTCGCTCGACGACGTGCGGAAAATGCAGGAGCAATCCATCGACCTCGTCGTGATGAATTCGGTCGCGCAATACATGACATCGACCGAACTCGATGGCGCGCTGCTCAACATCCGGCGCATCCTGAAGCCGTCCGGCAAGCTGGTGCTCGGCGATATCCTCCAACCCCATGTCGGAATGGGCCGCGATGTGACGGCGCTGCTCAGCTTCGGCCTGCGTCACGGCTTCCTCAAGGACGCGCTGGTCGGGCTGGTCAGCACCGCGCTGTCAGATTACCGTCATCTGCGCTCGCGCATCGGGCTCCAGCGCTACAGCGAGGACGAGATCGCCGCCAAGCTCAAGGCGGCAGGCTTCGCGGCGCAACGCGCCAACACCAATATCGGCCACAACCGCTGGCGCATGACCTTCATCGCAAGGCCGCCGCTCGTCCGTTAAGCTTAACAATTGGCTGAGGTGGCTTGTCGCACCTCGATCGGCAATGATCTCTGCGGCCCGGTGGCGGAAAGCGTCCACGCGAGAGCAGTGCATCGCTCTTTATCCTGGTTCAAATCCAGGCCGGGTCTCCAGCCTTCGCGGCTGACGCCGCTTCGGCTCGGCAGGCCCTATCGTGGCGAAGGCTGCCGCGGCGAAGCCCGAAGGGCGAAGCCGGGCTCGGCTCGGCAGGCCCTAGTCCACCTCGACCACGTCACATTCCGACATAAGCTGAAGCCTATCGGCGTCCTTGGCCGCGGATTTGATCACGGCATCGAGCAGGCCCGGGAAGCGCGCCTCCAGATCCTCGCGGCGGAGCCGCATCAGGCGGCTGGTGCCGACGATGCGCGTCTGCATCAAGCCGCATTCGCGCAACTTGGCGAAGTGGTAGGCGAGGTTCGACTTGCCGCTGAGCGCGTTGAAGTCGCCGCAGCGGAGCTCGCTGCTGACACGTTCCTGCTGGGCGAGCTGGTACACGATCGCCAACCGGGTCGGATCGCTCAGGCAATCCAGGACCATCGGCAGCTCGATCTGCTCGCGGGTGGGATGATGCGGCGTGCGGCTCATGGTGCAGTTATAGCAACACAGCCCATATGTTCAATAGTTCTTGAACTGATTGACATTGGAAGCCCCGTTACTCGATAGTTCAATAAACATTGAACATAGGAATGGCTGATCATGAGCGTGTTCTGGCTGGCGGTGGCGGCGTTTGCGATCGGGACGGAAGCCTTTGTCATTGCAGGGCTGTTGCCGACGATCGCGGCGGATCTGCAGATTTCGGTGCCGGCTGCCGGGCAGTTGGTCAGCGTCTACGCGCTCACCTACGCCGTGGGGTCGCCGATCCTCGCGGTGACCCTCAACAATATCGACCGCCGCACCGTGCTGACGCTGGCTTTGTCGACCTTCATCGCCGGCAATCTGCTGGCGGTGGTCGCGTCCGGGTTCGCACTGCTGCTGGCATCGCGGATGCTGATGGCACTTGGCGCTGGCCTGTGCATGCCGACAGCGCTCGGTGTCTCCGTGGCCGTCGCCTCCCCTGAACGGCGCGGCCGCGCCGTGGCGCTGGTCACCTCCGGCCTCACCATCGCAACCGTTATCGGTGTTCCCCTCGGCAATTGGATCGGCAGCCTGTTCGGCTGGCGCGCGACATTCGCCATGGTCGCACTGCTCGGCGCAATCGCGCTGGCGGGCCTGCTTTTTGGGCTCCCGCGAGGTCTGCCCAAAAGCACAGCCTCGCTCGCCGAGCGGCTGGCCGTGGCGCGTCACAGCAATGTCCTGATCGTGCTTGTCATCACGATATTATGGGCGCTCGGCGGCTTCACCATGTTCACCTATTTTGCCGTCCCGCTGCGCGGTCTCGGCTTCGACGCCTCGCACATCAGCCTCGCGCTCCTGGTCTTCGGCGCGGCCGCCGCGATCGGGAACATGCTCGGCGGCCTGTTGGCCGACCGGTTGGGCACCATCGCCACGGGGGCACTCGGCCTGACTGGCATGGCGAGCGCGCTTTTCCTGCATTCGCTGGTGCTGAAATTCCTCCCTGACCAGGCGCATTATGCGATCCTGGGCCCGATCTTCCTCCAGGGCATTTCGGGCTGGGCGTTCTATCCGGCCCAAGTCGCCAGCATCATTCGGATCGACCCGAAGGCCTCGATGGTCGCGCTCTCGCTCAACGCCTCAGCCATGTATCTCGGCTTTGCGATCGGGGGCGCCCTGGGCGGTGCCGTGCTTGCGGCATGGAGCCCGGCCGATCTCGGCTGGGTCGGTGGATTGAGCGTTTCGGCAGCCCTTCTGGTGCACCTCGCCCGTGGCTGGCAGGTGCGGCCAAAACCCGTCAAAATTGCCGGTTGATTGGCATTTTTCGGGGTTTCGCCGCCCCGGAAACTGGTCTAAGACCCACCCGCGCGCGAGGGACACCACCGCGCTCTCGGCTCAAGGGGACGCGCGGTAGCGCGCCCTTTTTTTGTGCCCAAATTCCACTTCGGCGAGAGTTGATGCCCAAACGCACAGACATCACCACCATCCTGATCATCGGCGCCGGTCCCATCGTGATCGGCCAGGCCTGCGAGTTCGACTATTCGGGCACGCAGGCGGTGAAGACGCTGAAGGAAGAGGGCTATCGCATCGTCCTCGTCAATTCCAACCCGGCCACCATCATGACCGACCCGGAATTGGCCGATGCGACCTATATCGAGCCGATCACGCCCGAGATCGTCGCCAAAATCATCGAGAAGGAACGTCATGTCATTCCCGGCGGCTTCGCGCTGCTGCCGACCATGGGCGGACAGACCGCGCTGAACTGCGCGCTGTCGCTGCGCCGGCAGGGCACGCTGGAGAAGTTCGACGTCGAGATGATCGGCGCCACGGCAGATGCGATCGACAAGGCCGAGGACCGCCAGCTTTTCCGCGAGGCCATGACCAAGATCGGGCTTGAGACGCCGAAGTCGCGGCTCGCCAACGCCTCCTCCCTGAAGAAATCCTTCCGCGACAAGTACCAGGCCGAGCGCGCGAAGCTGACGGGTGCCGCGCTCGAGGAACTCGAGCGGCAATGGACGCTCGGCGAAAGCGACCGGCGCAAGCGCTACCAGGAATATGCGCTCGGCCAGGCGCTGATGGCGCTCTCCGAGATCGGCCTGCCCGCGATCATCCGCCCGTCCTTCACGATGGGCGGCACCGGCGGCGGCATCGCCTACAACAAGGAAGAGTTCCTCGACATCATCGAGCGCGGCCTCGACGCGTCTCCCACCAACGAAGTGCTGATCGAAGAATCCGTGCTCGGCTGGAAAGAGTTCGAGATGGAGGTCGTGCGCGACAAGAAGGACAATTGCATCATCGTCTGCTCGATCGAGAACCTCGATCCGATGGGCGTGCACACCGGCGATTCCATCACGGTGGCGCCGGCGCTGACGCTGACCGACAAGGAATACCAGATCATGCGCGACGCCTCGCTGGCGGTGCTGCGCGAGATCGGCGTGGAGACCGGCGGCTCCAACGTGCAATTCGGTGTCAATCCTGAAGACGGCCGCATGGTCGTGATCGAGATGAATCCGCGCGTGTCGCGTTCGTCTGCGCTGGCCTCCAAGGCCACCGGCTTCCCGATCGCCAAGGTGGCGGCCAAGCTCGCGGTCGGCTATACCCTGGACGAAATCGCCAACGACATCACCGGCGGCGCGACGCCGGCCTCGTTCGAGCCCACGATCGACTACGTCGTCACCAAGGTACCGCGTTTCGCCTTCGAGAAATTTCCGGGCGCCTCGCGCACGCTGACGACGTCGATGAAGTCTGTCGGCGAAGTAATGGCGATCGGCCGCACCTTCCAGGAAAGCCTTCAGAAGGCGTTGCGCGGGCTCGAGACCGGCCTCACCGGTCTCGACGAGATCGAGATCGAAGGCCTCGGCCGCGACGACGACAAGAACGCGATCCGCGCGGCGCTCGGCACGCCGACGCCGGACCGGTTGCTCCAGGTCGCGCAGGCGATGCGGCTTGGCTGGTCGAATGACGAGATCTTCAACTCGTGCAAGATCGATCCGTGGTTCCTTAGCGAGATGCGCGGCATCGTCGACATGGAAGAGAAGGTCCGGAAGAACGGCCTGCCCGGCAACGCCTTCGCCATGCGCTCGCTCAAGACCATGGGCTTCTCGGACGCGCGGCTTGCGGTGCTGGTGGCGACGACGGAGGCCGAGGTGACCGCGAAGCGTCACGCGCTCGGCGTCCGTCCCGTCTACAAGCGCATTGACACCTGCGCGGCCGAATTCGCCTCTCCCACCGCCTACATGTATTCGACCTATGAGGCTCCGTTCGCGGGCACGCCTGCCGACGAAAGCGCGCCGTCCGACAAGAAGAAGGTCATCATCCTCGGCGGCGGGCCGAACCGCATCGGCCAGGGCATCGAGTTCGACTATTGCTGCTGTCACGCCTGCTTCGCGCTGCATGATGCCGGCTACGAATCCATCATGGTCAATTGCAACCCGGAAACGGTGTCGACCGACTACGACACCGCGGACCGGCTCTATTTCGAGCCGCTCACCGCCGAGGACGTGCTGGAGATCATCGCGAAGGAGCGCACCAACGGCACGCTGCACGGCGTGATCGTGCAGTTCGGCGGTCAGACTCCGCTGAAACTGGCGCGTGCGCTGGAAGCCGCTGAAGTGCCGATCCTCGGCACCTCGCCCGACGCGATCGATCTTGCTGAAGACCGCGACCGCTTCAAGCGCGTGCTCGACAAGCTTCGTCTCAAGCAGCCCAAGAACGGCATCGCCTATTCGGTCGAGCAGGCCCGCTTGGTCGCGACCGATCTCGGCCTGCCGCTGGTGGTGCGCCCGTCCTATGTGCTCGGTGGCCGCGCGATGCAGATCATCCGCGAGGAGAACCAGCTCGGCGATTACCTGCTCGGCACCCTGCCGGAGCTGGTGCCGGCCGATGTCAAGGCGCGCTACCCGAACGACAAGACCGGGCAGATCAACACCGTGCTCGGCAAGAACCCGCTGCTGTTCGATCGCTACCTCTCCGACGCCACCGAGATCGACGTCGACTGCCTCTGCGACGGCAAGGACACCTTCATCGTCGGCATCATGGAGCACATCGAGGAAGCCGGCATCCATTCCGGCGATAGCGCCTGCTCGCTGCCGCCGCACTCGCTCGATGCCAAGATGATCGAGGAGCTGGAGCGGCAGACGCGTGAGCTGGCGCTCGGCCTCGACGTCGTCGGCCTGATGAACGTGCAGTACGCGATCAAGGACGGCGACATCTACGTGCTCGAAGTCAATCCGCGCGCCTCGCGCACGGTGCCGTTCGTCGCCAAGGTGGTCGGCACGCCGGTCGCGAAAATTGCCGCGCGAATCATGGCCGGCGAGAAGCTTGCCGACTTCAAACTGAAGAAGGCCAACTTCAAGCATGTCGGCGTGAAGGAATCGGTGTTTCCGTTCGCTCGCTTCCCCGGCGTCGACACGGTGCTCGGTCCCGAGATGCGCTCGACCGGCGAGGTCATGGGCATCGACCGCTCCTTCGCGGTGGCCTTTGCCAAGAGCCAGCTCGGCGGCGGCACGCGGGTGCCGCGCAAGGGCACGGTGTTCGTCTCGGTGCGCGAGAGCGACAAGACGCGCATCGCCGACGCCGTTCGCGAGCTGCACTCGCTCGGCTTCAAGGTGCTGGCGACATCGGGCACGGCGCGCTTCCTGACCGATGAGGGCATCCCGACCGAGAAGGTGAACAAGGTGCTGGAGGGGCGGCCGCACATCGTCGACGCCATCACCAATGGCGACGTCCAGCTCGTCTTCAACACCACCGAAGGCCCGCAAGCGCTCGCCGACAGCCGCTCGCTGCGGCGCGCGGCCCTCTTGCATAAAGTGCCGTATTACACCACTCTTTCCGGGGCCGTGGCGGCCGCGCAGGGCATCCGCGCCTATCTGGGTGGGGACCTTGAGGTTCGTACCCTGCAGAGCTATTTTTCAGACACCTGATCATTAGCGGCGGCATAGCCTCCGCCAAGTGATTGGTGATGAAGCCACAATGGCCGGAGGAACTGTCCGGTCGCGTGGCAGTTCTGTTCCGTTGCCAAGCCCCTATCTGTCAACATCCGGCGGCCCACGCCTTGGGCCCCGGAAGGCCGACGAATCAAGGTTGCGGGCGCCCATCCGCGTATTGGGGCGCACGACGAAGGACGAGAGAGAAGATGGAAAAGGTTCCGATGACTGCGGGCGGGTTTGCCTCGCTCGGGGAAGAATTGAAGAAGCGCCAGTCCGAGGACCGTCCGCGCATCATCGAGCATATCGCGGAGGCACGCTCTCACGGCGACCTGTCGGAGAACGCGGAATATCATGCCGCGAAGGAAGAGCAGTCCCACAATGAGGGCCGCATCGCCGAGCTCGAGGACAAGCTCGCGCGCGCCGACATCATCGACATCTCGAAATTGTCCGGCGATACCATCAAGTTCGGCGCCACCGTGACGCTGGTGGACGAGGACACCGAGAAGAAGGCGGTGTGGCAGATCGTCGGCGAGGTCGAGGCCGACGCCAAGAAGGGCCGTATCTCCATCACCTCGCCGCTGGCGCGTGCGCTGATCGGCAAGAAAAAGGGTTCAACCGTCGAGGTCGTGGCGCCCGGCGGCGCCAAGGCGTATGAGATCACGAAGGTGGAGTGGCGGTAGGGATTTGCCGCTGCGCGTGATGAGATTTTGAAAAGGCCGTGCGATCCGTGCGGCCTTTTTTGTTTCTGCATGTTGCTGTGAGGTGGGTGCGCACCCTCTCGACGCGTCATTGCGAGCGAAGCTCCATCACGGTCCCCCGGAGGTGGCCGCTTCTTCAGCGGCCCTCAAGGGCGACGGCCCCGCTGTTGCCTCGCGCTGCTGCATCTCGGCCGTTCATCCTTCGAGGCTCTCCGCACGGCGCGTTGCGCCGCGCGGCTCGCACCTCCAGCGACGAGCGCTACGCGCTCGCGCGGGGATGACGGGACTGATACGCCTGCGGAAGACCTACCTTCGCCCCTTCACATCCAGCGGCACAGCCGCCTCGTATTTCGAATTGTGCAGCACCAGCGACGTCCGCACGTTGCGCACATGGGGAGCTGCGGTCAGGTGGGTCACGAAATCCTGGAACGTCGCCATGTCGGGTGCGACGCATTTCAGGATGAAGTCGACCTCGCCCGACAGCATCCAGCATTCCCGTACCAGCGGCTCGGCGCGGACGAACTCCTCGAAGGCGCGCAAATCGGCCTCGGCCTGGCTGGAGAGGTGCACGGCGGCAAACACCGTGACGTCGAAACCGAGTTTCCGCGCGTCCAGAAGCCCGCGATAGCCCTGGATATAGCCCTCCTCCTCCAGCGCCCGGACCCGGCGCAGGCATGGCGGGGGCGAAATCCCGACGCGCTTGGCCAGCTCGACATTGGTGATTCGCCCGTCGGCCTGGATCTCGGCGAGAATTTTGAAGTCGATCTCGTCTAGGTTCCGCGACACGTGATTGGAACTCCTAGCCTTACGGCGGTATCGGGTGGGTCTGTCGCAATCCTCATAGCCCAGTCTTGGCAGAATGCGCAATTTTATTGCGCGTGCACCGCAATCGACTTTTGTTCCGCGTTGGAAAAATCCGCCGATTGGGAATGCAATTCTTGCATGGCTCACCAGAAGGCTTAGATTAGCTCTGATATTTCAGCGCCTCCGCTAGGCCTCCCGGCACTGTCCGCGCCCGCGCTGCAATCCCCCGGTGAAAGGCGTCCGCTAAAATGTCCGCCCATGTCCATGCAAAGGTCGTCATCATTGGCTCCGGCCCCGCCGGCTACACCGCGGCGATCTACGCCGCGCGGGCGATGCTCGAGCCGATCCTGATCCAGGGCATCCAGCCGGGCGGCCAGCTCACCATCACCACCGACGTCGAGAACTATCCGGGCTTCGCCGACGTGATCCAGGGCCCCTGGCTGATGGAACAGATGGAGAAGCAGGCGGTCCATGTCGGCACCAAGATCGTCACTGACCTCGTGACCAAGCTGGAGACCGGGCAACGGCCGTTCCGCCTCACCTGCGACAGCGGCGACGTCTATCTCGCGGAAGCCGTGATCCTCGCCACGGGCGCGCAAGCGCGCTGGCTCGGGCTGCCGTCCGAAGGGAAATTCCAGGGCGGCGGCGTCTCGGCCTGCGCCACCTGCGACGGCTTCTTCTACCGCGGCAAGGAAGTCGTGGTGGTCGGCGGCGGCAATACCGCGGTCGAGGAAGCCCTGTACCTCACCAACCATGCCTCGCAGGTCACCATCGTGCATCGTCGCGATCACTTCCGCGCCGAACGCATCCTGCAGGAGCGCCTGTTCAAGCACCCGAAGATCAAGGTGGTCTGGGACTCCGCCGTCGACGAGATCTGCGGCACCGAGAACCCCAACAAGGTCACCCACGTGCGGCTGAAGAACGTCAAGACCGGTGCGCTTTCGGACGTGAAGACCGACGGCGTCTTCGTTGCTATCGGCCACGCACCGGCGACGGAGCTCGTGAAAGACCAGGTCAAGCTCAAACCGTCGGGCTATGTCGAAGTCGCCCCGAACTCGACCGCGACCTCGGTGCCCGGCCTGTTCGCCGCCGGCGACGTCGCCGACGAAACCTATCGCCAGGCCGTCACGGCCGCAGGCCTCGGCTGCATGGCCGCTCTCGAAGCCGAACGTTTCTTGGCCCTGCGCGCCAGCGAGCGCGCGGCAGCGGAATAAAAATCATGCCTCGAACACGCGACGGATTTACGGATATGGATTGGGACAAGCTGAAGGTGTTTCACGCGGCGGCGGAAGCGGGCAGCTTCACGCATGCCGGCGAGCAGCTTGGTCTGTCGCAATCGGCGGTCTCGCGCCAGGTCTCGGCGCTGGAACAGGAGCTCTCGGTCTCGCTGTTCCACCGCCACGCCCGCGGCCTGATCCTCACCGAGCAGGGCGACCTCTTGTTCCGCACCGCGCATGACGTGTTCATGCAGCTCCAGGCGGCGCGCGCAAAGCTGACCGACAGCCGCGAGCGGCCGAGCGGCGATCTCAAGATCACCACCACGCCCGGCGTCGGCATCAACTGGCTGATCCCGCGCCTCGGCGAATTCACCGCGCTCTATCCGGAGATCCGGATCTCGCTGATCGTCACCGACGAGGAGCTGGATCTATCGATGCGCGAGGCCGACGTCGCGATCCGCACCCGCAAGCCGACGCAGCCGGATCTCATTCAGCGCAAGCTGTTCGCGATGGGCTTCCACGCCTATTGCTCGCCGGACTACATCAAGCGCTTCGGCACGCCGCGCACGCTGGAAGAGCTCGACGCTCACCGCATCATCACGCTCTCGGACGGCACCTTCGCGCCGCATCTTCAGAACCGCAACTGGCTGGTCGAAGCCGGTCGCAACGGCTCGGGTCCGCGCGAGGCCTATTTCAGGGTGAACAATATCCTCGGCCTGGTGCGCGCCTGTCAGCAGGGCCTCGGCATCGCCGCGCTGCCGGACTATCTGATCGAAGAACAGAGCCGCCTCGTGCAGCTGTTCGGCGAATCGGATTCGATCCAGCTCGATACGTATTTTGTCTATCCGGAAGAGCTGAAGACGGTTGCACGCGTGCAGGTGTTCCGCGACTTCGTGGTGAGCAAGGCGCAGCGCTGGCCTTCCTGATTTCCGCATGTCTGACATGCGACCTCGACGGTTGCTGCATGACGCTTGGCAAGCTCATACTGTTTGCACGCTGAGCCTTCGCGTTGCGCATTTGTCCCCCTCCTCCAGTGGCGCGGGAGTTCAGTAATCCCTCTTGGAAGGTGATTGTGTCGGCCTCACGTGGCCAATACCTTAAGCCGGGCTCTCTTGAGCCCGGCTTTTTTTCGCGCAATTCGGTATTCACCTTCCGCGTGTATTGACAGTTCCAGACGTACCCCGCATCATTTGCAAATGATCACGAAGTCGTGCGCAATCGTCTCGAAAAAAGGCCCCCATTCGGGGACCTCGGATTTTTGCGCGCGCTAACTCGACTTCGTCATCGCAACAAAATCCCGAAAACCCCGCCGCCTGGACGGGGTTTTTTTCATGTGCCCTCCGTCTCAGGTCGCCTTGAGAAGGAGAAGGAACATGACCGACCTACGAACGCATCTACACGGGCTCTGGCTGCCGCTGGTGACGCCGTTTCGGAACGGCCGTCTCGACGAGACGTCGCTGCGGCGGCTGACGCGGCACTACAGCGCACAAGCCGTCGACGGCTTCATCCTCGGGGCAACCTCCGGCGAAGGCATGACGCTGCGGGACGCCGAGCTCGAACGCCTCGTCGCCATCGTGCGCGACGAAATGGCGGCCTGCCGCCGCACCGTTCCGATCTGCCTCGGCCTTTCCGGCGCCGACACCTCGCGGCTGAAGGATCGTCTCGACGAAACCGCGGACTGGCCGATCGACTTCTATCTCGTTGCGAGCCCCTACTACGTTCGACCGTCGCAGCGCGGACTGCTGGCGCATTTCGAAGCGCTCGCCGACCACGCCGCCTGGCCGCTGGCGCTCTACAACATCCCCTATCGCTGCGCGGTCAACATCACCAACCAGACCATGCTGCGGCTTGCCGAGCACCCCAACATCGTCGGCCTGAAGGATTGCGGCGCGAGCCGCGAGCAGTCGATCGCATTGCTGCGCGACCGGCCGAAGGGCTTTCGCATGCTCACCGGCGAGGACGCCAATTATCTCGAGGCGCTCTCCGACGGCGCCGACGGCGGCATCCTGCTCTCCGCCCACATCGAGACCGCGACCTTCGCCGCAATCCACGCTGAACTGAAGCGCGGCAACCACGACGCGGCACGGGCACGCTGGCAGGAGGTCGCCGAGCTGACGCGCCTGTTGTTCACTGAACCAAGCCCGGCGCCGGCAAAGTACTGGCTGTGGCGAACGGGCCTGATCGACAGCCCCGAGGTGCGCCTGCCGATGGTGGAAGTGAGCAGCGAGCTCGCAGCCCAACTCGATCGCGAGATCGAACGGAGGTTAGAAAAATCGACTCATGGGGAATCGTGGGTGGCTCCGCACCCTGACGGCGGTCTGGCAACGCCTTTCATGCAGACCTGAGTATGGACGAGTCGAGACATATCCGATGCCCGGCTGGCTGCGCCGCGATATCGGGCTGACGGAAGATGTCGTGACATCGGTGTGGGACCACGTGGACGAGATCAGGCGGAAACATACCGGATGGGTGTAGCCGGTTGGCCTTCGCCTCTCCCCGCAAGACCGGGGAGAGGCAGTGCGGCAGCGTGCCCCATGGTTAACCGCACACCAACGGCGTTCGCAGGCGCGGCATGGCGCATCCACGCCTCGTTTACGCAATGACGCCTAACGTCCCACTGCAAAGTCTTCAAACAGGGGGAATGACCATGGGGAATCGCATCCGTCCGACGGCCGCGGAAATCTTCGCGCCCGCCGATCTTTTAAAGGGAATTCTGGTGGTGTCGTCGTTCGGCTTCTGGGCCGTGATGCTCGGCTTGATGCCGGTGCTGCTGTTTCGTATCTGGCTTGCCTGATACGACTTCTCACGCGGATGGTTAAACGGACGTCACAAATGCGCTCAAAATGCGAGCGGAGTTGCGACCCGGAACTTTAAAACATCTTGCCTATCATTCCCGTCCATAGGCGAAGAAATCGCGGGGGCGTTTGTGAATAGTCAGAACGATATGGCGTCGCATTACGACGCCGGACAGCAGGGCTTTAGCACCGGAGACATTCTCTGGGCCGTCGGCATCTGGTCGGTGATCCTGACGCTGTCGCCGGTGATCGTGTTCTACATGCTGATGGTCGCGTAAAGCGCGATGATCCCTGAAACGCAAAACGCGCGGACATCCGCGCGTTTTTCGTCCGGGGAAATGATTGATGAAAATTATGCCGCCTGCTTGTGCATTGCGCCGGATGCCGACGCCGTGCCGCGAATAGCTTTCACTGAACGCTCGATCGCCGCCCACAGCCTTCCAATTTCCTGAGCCGCACGGCTCTCGGCCTGATATTCCCGCGCGCCTTCGCCGTGGCTCAGCGCCATCAGCAGATCCGAACGGTTGGTGATCTGGCCGCCCCACACCGGAGCACGGAATTTCGCCAGTGCCTCGCGCGCGATCGTGACGATTGGGCTTTCGGCCTCGTCGCGGCGTGCCGGCGCACCATTGAGCACGACCGCGTAGGGCTTGCGCGCCGCGCGGCACATCTGGATGGTTTCCTGCACCGCGTTGACGTCGAACACGCCGGGACGGGCCGGAATGACCACCATGGTGGCGTTCCTGATCGCGTCGTCGACGACGGCCGACAGATTCGGCGGCGTGTCGATCAACACCCATTCATATCCGTCGCGCTTGGCAGCGGAGACGATGCCGCTGACCGAGTTCACCGCAGACTTGATCGGCGGCTCGTTGGTGCCACGCAGCTTGTGCCACAGCGTGAGCGACCCCTGCGGATCCGCATCGACGAGCAGAATGGGCTTAGTCGCCTTGATCTGCGCGGCGAGATGTGCAGCCAGGGTACTCTTGCCCGAGCCGCCTTTACGCGATGCAAAAACAATAACGTTCATACCTCTGGCCTCCAGATTGACCCCAGGCTGCGAAAATGAATCACCGCGCTGATTCGTGAAAGAAAAATTTATCAGGAGTTGCGTCTCAGCCACGAAATAACAAGACGTGTTGGCTTTTGAGTCACACTGCTTCGCGCGACGGCAGACACAAACCGTCACGAGGCCCCTTTCACCGGGGCAATCGTGCGTTTTTTGAGCAGCCGCGCGGGAAAAAGCGGAATGCAACCTCGCCGGGCAAAGCCTTGCCCGGCTTTTTTCATCCGATGCGTTCGTAATTGTCGCAGGCGTCCGCGCCAGCACGCGAACAAAAGGAGTCCGGTGGCTGAGGCAGCAAATGCAAATGCCCGGGAGGATCGATTGGGAAGACGCGCTTCGCGCTTTTGCCGGGCATGACGGAGTTTGGAGAAGGCTCGTGCGAGGCGGCGCTCAGCTGTCTTCGGTCTTTTTCTTCTTGGTCGCCTTCGGCTTGGAGCTCTTCTTGGCAGCCTTGGGCTTGATGTTGGTCGGCGGGCCGGCACGGGTCGCGACCGCCTCGCTCGGCTCCGGTCCCTGCCGGAAGAACGGCCGGCACTGCGGTGACAGTTGCGCCTTCTTCTGGATCATGCAGGCGGTGATGGCATCGACGTTCGGAACGAACTCGCCGCACAGCCGCATCGCGTCCGGCGTGCAGGCCTGCTGCTGCTCCGGCGTATAGGCAAAGCCGGCACCCGGCTGGATCAGCACGGCCAGGGCAACCCCCGAGACCGCAGCAATCAAAAACTTCCAAGAGCGAAACGCCGGCATCGATCCCCCCAAATGTCGAGTCAGCGCGGAGTGTGGGTGAACGGCCGTTCGTTGGCAACCGAGCGGAGAGGCGAAAACCGGGAGCTGTGCGGTCTCGGCAACAGGGCAGCCTACCGTCTTCTCGGCCGTCATGCCCCGCGCAGGCGGGGCATCCAGTACGCCGCGGCCTCTCGGCCGATCACTACTGCCTCTGGAATACTGGATCCCCCGCTTTCGCGGGGGATGACGGCGGTGGGTGCGGCAACCCGTCCGACAAAAACCGCGAAAACAACCCCATGCACAGTAGCCGGGTCACGGCGCGGCCTCGCGAATTTCCACCCGCCTTTGCGGATTTTACGAAGCCGCTTTGACTCGTCGGGCAAAACAGAGGCATGATGCCATCATCGAAAACGCGTGGGGTGGCCAGTCCAGATCCCCTTCAATGAGGGTCGCATGGCCACCGTGTTGATCGTCGCGCCGGTGTTTGCCCTGATCGCGGCCGGCTATGCGGCGGTGCTGTTTCGCTTCGTCTCCGAGACCGCGCACAAGGGCATCTCCGAATTCGCCTTCAGCATCGCGATTCCCGCTTTGCTGTTCCGCACCATCGTGGTGTCGGAATTCCCCGATGTCAGCCCCTGGCGAATGTGGGGCGCCTATTACGGCGCGCTCGCCATCATCTGGATCGCGGCGCTGGCGATCTCGGCGCTGCTGCGCGCGCGGCGCGAGGACCGCGAAGACGGCGTCGTGTTCGCGATCGGCTCGGTCTACGGCAACATCGTCATGTTAGGGATTCCGCTGACGCTCTCGGCGCTGGGCAACGAGGCGGCGGGACCGATGGCGTTGATCCTGTCGGTGAACACACCGCTGCTCTGGCTTTGCGGCATCCTGCAAATGGAATGGGTCAGCCGCAAAGACACCGGCTCGGCCCTGTCGGTGATCCGGCCCGTGCTCGCGGATCTCGCGCGCAACCCGCTCATGCTGGGAATCGGTTTTGGCGTGGTCTGGCGCTTCACCGGCCTCGGACTCAATCCCGTCGTCGACCGGACGATCGAGCTCCTGGCGCAGGCGGGATCGCCGGCGGCGCTGATCGCGCTCGGCATCAATCTGTTCCGGTTCGAGGTGAAGGGCGAGATGCTGAGCGTCGTCGTGATGAGCGCGCTGAAGCTGCTGGCGATGCCGGCGGTGGCGTTCGTGCTGGTGAAGCTATTGAACCTGCCGCCAGCCGCAGCCGGCGTGATCGTGCTGTTCGCGGCGATGCCGACCGGCGCCAACGCGTACATTTTCGCGGTTCAGTACAAGCGGCTGGTGAACCCGGTGTCGGGCGCGGTGGCGCTGGGGACGCTGCTGGCGGCGGTGACGTTGCCGGTGGTGGTGATGATCGTGGCGAAGTAGTTCAGCCCGTCCCTTGCATGCTTTTGCGCGAGCGCGCCGAAATCAGACACATCAGCCAGGCTGAAGCCGAACTTCAGTTGCAGACTTCAATGTTGCGCATAAGGGCAGAACCCCAGCTTTCCTTTCTGGCCTCAAGCCGGCATCCTTTTTGGACAGGCCGACAGCCAGCGTTGTTACATACGACTTGTGCCGATGTTTGTGGCTTCGATGGAGCAGCTTCCGTTTTTGCGCGTTCCTGTGGTTCACGCTTCGGTTCCTCGCGCGCAGCGACAGGCTTCTTGTCCGGGATCTTCTCGCATTCACTGTCATCGTTGACGCGGAAGCCGGCCCGGCAGGTGACCTTGACGCAATGATCGCCGTCCGTCCTAAAACCGTGCTCGCAGACCAGCGGGCAGACGCGGCCCTGCTTGGCCTTGATGGCGTCGAGCGCATCAAGGCTCGCGAGCCTGGCATCGAGGCTGGTCCCGGCATTTTTGTTGAACGCGGCCAGCGACCGCTGCGAGGACGCATTCCAGTCACCTTCCGCCAATGTGTCGAGGCAACCAACGCGGCGCAGCTCAAGCTGCACCAGCTTCGTGACCTCCTGCGACGACAGAGTGGGCTGGCTCGGCGGCGGCGCGAGCGTGGCGATGGTCTGCTTGCTTTCGGCGGCTTGTTTCTCAGCCGCCTGCTTCTCGGCGAGCGCCTTGTCCGCGGCCTGCTTGTCCGCGGCTGCCTTCGCGGCAGCGGTTTCGGCATCCTTGCGCTTCTGCTCGGCTGCGGCCGCCCTGGCTTCCTCGAGCTGCTTTGCCTTTTCGGCGGCGAGACGCGCATCCTCGGCCGCCTTCGCGGCGGCAGCCGCCTTTTGCTGCTCGGTGGTCTTGGCGTGCTCGGCGGTGAGACGCGCCTTCTCGTCTTCAGCCTGGCGGGCCCTTTCGGCCGCGTCGGCACGCGTGTCCTCGGCCGCAATCCGCTTCAGCTGTCCTTGTGCGAGGCTGGCGTAAAATCCGTCGGGATATTGCGCCAGGAAGGCGGTCCAGACCTCGCGCGTGCCGATCTGCAGCGCCAGCTCGTAGTCGCGGCGCACCGCATCCTGCGGACTGGCCTGCGGTCCGGTCGCGGCCGGCTGGCCGGGCACCAGCGGCACATCATTGCCGCCGAGCGAGCCATAGACATAGGGCTCCTGCTTGTAACCGGTATTCTTGAGCACGTCGTCGCGCACGAAGCCGAGCGCCTTGCGCAGATCCAGCCCGGGCGTCGGCAGTCGCTCGACCAGCGCCATCGCGAACGGACTGTTTTTCGCGTCGCCATCCGACGCGGTCGATCCCGCCTTGGCGGCAAAGGCGATCATCGTATTCGGGCTGGACGGTTCGACCTTGGCGAGGCCACGCCCGACAGCGCGGGAGGCGACGGTGCGCCGCATCGACCGGGCGAAAGGATTGTCGCGGCAGGCATCGAGAATGACGAGGCGCAGCTGCCTGGCCGGCTCGATCGCGAACAGCACGCGATCGAGCGGAAAGGTCTCGTCGAACACGTCGGTATCGGTCTCGAGCGTGGCGTCGGTCGGTATCAGGTAATTGTTGCCGTCGAGCTCGATGCCATGACCGGCGTAATAGATCACCGCGACGTCGGCATCGCGCGTCCTGATGCCGAACTCGCGCAGCGCCTTGCGCATGTCGACCACGTTGAGGTCGAACTTCACATCCACGGTGTCGAACCCGGCCTTGGTGAACATGCCGCCGACCAGCGCGGCGTCATTGGCCGGGTTGGTCAGCTTGGCGACACTCTTATAGGCCGAATTCCCGATCACCAGCGCAACGCGCTTCTCGGCGAAAGCGGTGCCGCAGCCGAGACAGACAGAGAAAACAAAAAGGATAAAAAAACGGAGCCCGCGCATGGCTACCCCAAGCGAATATCGGCGGAGAGTAGCTGGAGCGGGCGGGAAGGCAAGCGGGCGGCGGCAATATTGGCGCTATCGGCCAGAATAACCCTAACCAATGTCGGGCGCGGTGGCGCTGGGGACAGCGACGTTGCCGGTGGTGATCGTGGCCCCTCGACTAGCTGGCCTGCCTATCGGCAGGGGCAATCAGTCCGAAGCCTGGCCGATCCGAAGCCTGGCCGATCCGAAGCCTTGGCCGCCGCGGGCGACATTCAAGCGCTTCGGACCGGTGACCGGTGCCCGATCAATGCAATCCCAGAAAGGAGAGAATTGCGCCAACCACGACGACGAGACCGACCAGATAGATAATTCCGTTCATTGCTCAGCTCCCTCAGCGTTGTTTGTCCCTGCTGCAACTGGAAACACCTGGAGCGAAGAAAAGGTCCTCCATGCCGATTGCCGTTTTTTCCCGGATGTAGGAACGAATGGGCCCCATCCTGCTTCTGAATCCGGAGCTGTTCTTGAGGAGAGGGATCGATGAGTGCCTGGCACCAAATCGCGAGTGCGACGACGACGATTGCATTTTCGATTTGCCTCTTCATCGCCTCGCAGACGTACGTGACGTCTCGCGTCTCAGCTGCCGAATCCGCCACCCTGCATGTCCTGAAGCTGCGAAACGCGGGGTACCGCGCGCTGCACGGTCATTGAGCCGGCATGCCACTCGCCATGTCCCTGATCGTGGACGGCTATGTGCGGCTGCGGGATCGCGCGGCTCTGGAGAAGCTGCGCACCCACCGCATTGAGATGCTGGAAGCGGCGAGGTCCGTTGTCGAACTCGACAACAGCCGGATGATCGCCGCGCTCGTGGAGGAAATCGAGCTCATCGATGCCGGATTGTCTCGACTGAACACTCTGCGAGAGCAGCGGGAGCTCGCGCCCGATGATCCCCAGGCAACGCCTCTCAACGAGATCGCGCCTCGCGATCCGCATCGATGACGGCGGAAAGCTCCGCCCTCGCGCGGCGGTGAGTGATCTGCTTAGGCAGCCCAGTCCATAATCGCGTCAATGAAAGTCTGAGCCTGGCGGATCGCGTCCCCCCTCGTCGCGCAGACGCCGACCGACACGGTTCGGCCCTTTCCGACAGTCCACTGCCAACCGGATAAATAACGCATCTCAACGATCGAGAAGCTTACGCCGCGATGTTCCACGGAGAACCTCCGCTGACATGTTGCTGGGTTCGAAGAGACTACTCCAGGGGTTGGATAAGGTCGAGGCCCAGGTACAGTCGAGCACAGCCAGCCACCTTGACGGAAGAGCCCGCCACGACACGCCCTCCTGATCGGCCACGACCAATCCGGCCACAGTCACGGAAAGCAGCCGAACATGGAACGGACGTGCCCGTCGTGTGTTCGAGTTTCTGCCCAAGGATTATCAGACGCATTCAGTCTATGGAGGATCCCATGAACCAAGACAAAGCGATGGTCAGAGAACTCGTCGAGCGTATCGAGGGAGTGGTCGGAACCCATTTCGAGTTGGAGATCAAAGGACATCATCACAAGAAGACGCTGGTTGTCGAAGTCGACTTCGACCTTGATCCCAACGGCAGCCATTTTTCGCGCGCAAAACTCGAATCGATCGAGAACACTTTTGAAACGGTGATCCGTGAGGAAAACAGCGAGGTTGTTTCGAAGCTGAAAATCGTCGGTCGAGCCAGCCGATCCACGGACAAAAGCGCCGATACCACCACAGGGCCTGGCGCAACATCAACAAAGGGCGCGCCGGCCAATTTACGGTCTTCGCCGAACTGACATAGGCGATTTTAAAGTTGATCCCCATAGCCACTCCAAAGCGGCCAGTGGATGCTCCGGCGCCACTGGCCGAGGGCAAAAAGACGCACCCACCAAACCCGCTATGGAGTGATACACAGGCAAGCGACTGAGCGACTTTCTGATAAGCTTGGGGTCACCCTGCGCTACGCGGAATACGATGATGACGAGCAATATCCTCAAGAAAATGGTTTGCGCGCTTCACGAGCAGCTGGAAGAGCGTACGCGGCTTCGTCAGCGCGAGAAGCGCAGAAGGAGAGCCGCGATCGCAAGGGAGAAAGGCTGGAAGGATTTATTTGATCATATGTCCAGACACTCTGCCGGCGCTTCGGGCCTGACATCTCAGCCAGTATCGTTGACCGCACAACAAGCAGCTCGCGAAGTTAAACGAGATGAGGCACATGCCCATACACATCAAGGGCCCGCCGAGTCTTCCAATATCCTGCCATTGGCTCGCTCGCAGCGCAGCGGGAATGTTTGATGTGAGCCTGGCTCTCGATGCCTCCTGATTTCGTGGGTTTCGTGCACTGTCACCGCAATTCCACTGCCGAAAGGGCTAGTGAACACGCTGGCCCGCGCGCCAGGCCATCTCCCAGAAGTCTGCCTCGAGTCGGGTGGCTTCCTTGAAGATCGCAATCAGTTCTGCCTCGCGGGCCGGCGTGGCATAGAGATCGGCGAGATGCTCCATGTGCGCTCGCGCTTTGGCAGCGACCTCCTGGTACGGCGCGCCGGCATACTCGGCGATCCAAACGCGATACGCGTTCGTCGCAGCGTCCGCGAGGGGGAGCGAGGCGAGCCGCGTTGCGATCTCCGCGTACCCGATCACGCAGGGGGCAAGCGCCACCTTGAGAGCCAGCAGGTCGCCGCGCATTCCCGCGTCGAGCACGTAGCGTGTATAGGCCAGCATCTCGGCCGCCGGAGGGGCCTGTTCAAGGTCGGCCGGGGACAGACCCCAATCGGCACAGAGCTTCACATGCAGGTTCATCTCGACATCAAGGATGGCCGAAAGGCCGGCCGCTGCTTCACGCATGTCGGCAAGTCTGGGCGACTTGTAGACCGCGAGCGCGTAGGCGCGAGCAAACTCGATGAGGAACAGGTAGTCTTGAACGAGGTAGTGACGAAACGCCGCTTCGGGAAGCGAGCCGTCTGCCAATCCGTTCGTGAAGGGATGCTCGGTGTAGGCCCGCCACTCAACGGACGCTTCTGTCTTGAGACGCTCGAAGAAACTCACGATCTTGTTCGCCTGGCTTGCTTGTCCATGAACGCCTTTGGTTCGCTACCGATAGCGCATTGCGAACCGAGGAGCTACGGTGAGCGTGCACAAAACTGGCTTTGAGCAGCGTTGCGGATGGGGCGCTCCCCGCATCGAAAGTTTAGCCCATCGGGCATTTGCGGTGACGGTGCACAAAATCGGCATTCGCTTAAGCTTTTGGCTATATCGCGAGCCTTATGGCTCGCGGACGATTGCCGAAGAAGCGGACCTTGGATATGCTGCGACCGCGCCCCCTCGCATGCCGCTCTGTCGTAACTGCGGAGATTTGACCGAAAGGTTCTGGATATGATCGCGGCCCGAATGCCTTGGGCTCGGGCGAGAAGGAGGGGGCGCACTTTACGATGCCGACAGTGCCTGCAGAACTAAAGACGGCGAATGCACTTTTTGCTCATCTTGGCGTTGGAAGCGCAGAGCGAAAATTCCTAGAACATCACGCGTTCTACAGATATACCGAAGTAGCAATCCCGAAGCGGCGTAAAGGCGAGCGAAAGCTCCTTGTGCCAGAACGCCGTCTCAAATTCCTCCAGCGGGAAATGCTTAAGTTGCTATCGCAACTATACGTGCCACGTGACCCTGTGCACGGATTTGTAGTTGGTCGCGGCGCGCTCACAAACGCCAGCGCACATGAGAAACGGCCATACCTTCTCAATATCGATCTAAAGAATTTCTTCGGCGTAATTGCCCGCCGCCGAGTGCGCGGCATGTTGCTAAGTTTCCATCTAGAGGAAGAGATTGCGGAGGCAATCTGCGACATTTGCACGACGAGGAATCAGCTTCCGCAAGGCGCTCCAACATCCCCGATGCTATCGAACATGATAGCCTACCGGCTCGATCGCGATCTCATAAATTTCTCTAAGACCCATCGATTGCGATACACGCGGTACGCCGATGATATCTCTCTATCTAGCTATACGCCCCCAATGGGACTTTTCAATGCAGGTCTACCTAACTCAGGTCGAGTAGCGGAGGAGCAGCTTTCAACCGGTCTTCGCTCCGTCTTCTCTACAAATGGGTTTGAAACTGCCCCGGAAAAAATCTGGTACTCCGGTCCAGATTTTCGAAAGGAGGTAACGGGGCTCATCGTCAACGAATTTCCCAACGTCAAGCGTACTTTCGTGCGAAATCTGCGTTCCTCTTTGTACAAGGCCGAAACGATGGGGATTAGTGCAGCCGAGAAAGATTATCAGAAGCGATATGGAACGACAGCGTCCTTGCAACAAGTTCTACGTGGCCGCTTAGAGTGGATCGCGCAGGTTAGAGGCCGGAGCTTCGGAGCGTATCGAACACTTGCAAAGCGATTCAATGCGATCTTTCCGGCTTCACCCATTGCTGTGCTCCCGACATACGATGAAGTTGCGGAGCAGGCGATTTGGGTGATTGATTTCTGCGAGGATGTTGCGGGTAAACCTGAGCCTACCTGCGCACAAGGCACGGCATTCTTTATCGCAAACATCGGGCTTGTGACTGCGCACCACGTGCTCGCAGATTTGCCGCCGGGCTGTAGTGCCGTGCTCCACAGACCAAGCTTGCCCGGCAAGAAGTTCAAGGCAACGCCGACTAAGCGCCAATGCCCGTATCGCGACTTGATGATATTGGAGCACAATGTACCGGCAACCGATTATCTCAGTTTATCCGCCGCAACATCACCAGAGCGGAGGAACGCTCCGATCGTGGCCTTAGGATTTCCCAGCTTCAACGCCGGAGACGAATTAGGTACGCGCTCGGGTCTCGTCGTTGGAAACGCTACTAGGCACGGGGTTAAAATGCTCGAAGTATCCGCATTACTTTTGAGCGGCATCAGCGGAGGCCCGATCGTGAACGATCGAGCTCAAGTTGTTGCCGTAGCGCATAAAGGAGGATACGAAGAAAACAAGCAGCTGGGTGTGATCGTTTCCGAGCTAATTGCTCTTGCAAACGAGTGACTAAACCTGCGATCGCCGTATCACAAGGTCGGCGATGCAGCGAGGTATGCATTTCTCAAATGCCCAACTTGTGGAAGAAGACCTTGTTCCGCATTTCGGCATCACGCTGCACCTTGGTCCAGCTTAAGACTTCGATGTAAAGCTTGATATTGCCGTACCATCGAAAGTAGCCGAGGCCATCCGGCATCACCGTGAAATCTTTTTCTCGCTCCAGCCAGATCTTCACCTTCTGCGGAAAGTCGCACACCACGTACCCATAGAACGGTGTGTTAGTGCTGACGAGGATGTCTCGCCCGTAGGGCGTCTTGTACTTTCCGTCCCTTATGTCGTTCACGTAGCGGACGATCTGCTCGATCGGATCTTCGTCGGATGAGGGATTGACGAAGTCGTGACGCTGAGGCTTTTTGAACTCGAAGATCGTAATCGGATTCGACGCCTCGTTGTCTCCGCGAAATGCAACGCGTTTGCCGAAGATTGACAAATCCGTTCGGTCACCATTCTTGTCATCCATGGGCTTGTCGGACGCTACATACTCGGTGAAATTTAGCCGCTCGTCGAGTATCCAAAGATTGTGCTGGTCGTAGTCGATCTGATCAGTGTCTCTCTTGCGCGGCATTACGATGTCATGCACATCGCCTTCAGACTTGTATTTTCCGTCATCGCCGATTTGCAACGACTTATCGAAGAGTTCGAGAACGCATTTGCGCAGCGACACGTAATGAATAAGGTCGTTCTTGCTCGTCTGAGAAATTTTTCCAACGACTTCCGTTACCCTATCTTTCAGGTCTTCGGTGTCCTTGCTCTGGAGTATTTGCTTCACCTCCGCCCGGACGCGCGTCTCCATCTGGAATTTTGCAGCTTGAAGGTGGAGTTCAATCTCCTGTGGAGTAGGCTTCATCGACAGTGACGAGAAGTCGGTTTCTCGGCTCAAGCCTCGGTGCCACGGCGCTTCATCGTTGATGTAATCTCTGATGCGTGCCTGCTTGCGCTCTCTTCGCGCCAAGATTTCATGACCGACTGCCTCTTGAGCAATCGTTGCCGCTTGCGCCTCGATTTGAGACTGCGAAATTCCAAAAACCAAGTCATTGTCTTTGCCAAAGCTGAAAGCTCCGCGCTCAAGCGAGACGTTTCGATCGAGATAGTCACCAAAGACGTACGCTTTTATGATGTAATTCCGATCCTTGGCGTTTTCTCCTTCGTCTGTCTTGTCATAGAACTCATCCGCGAACTCTGGAATGTACGTCTGCATCGTCACGTCGGTGACTTCTCTCCGATGGGCCACCAAGCTGACCTTGCTCTTGTTCGCGCGGGGCGCGTAGAACTTGAACACGCGGACGGTGAATACTTCGTCTTTATCTTTGTCGAGGGATTTGAGATGCAGTTCGTTCTTCTGCACAGACAGTTCGACGATCTGTCTATTGGTTTGACCAAGATAGTCGTTGAGTATGATAGGGCTACCGCCCTGATCATCGCGCATGACGATTTGGGGGCATTCCGAATTTGGATCGATGAAGTAGGGGAGCAGCTTCTCAACCAAGACTCTCGCGATGACATCGAGCCCTTTGTCCGGAAACTTGACGGCTTGCGCGCCGGAGATGGTGACCGCCGATCCGGTCGCGGCAACTCCCGCATCTGCCACCTTTTCATCGATTATGATGTCGTTGCCATGCCCCATCGCGAAAGAACGCTTCTTCCGCATTAGGCCATCCGCGAATACGCTCTCGACGGTGAACCGACGGAAGTATTTGAGGCATGTGAACCGCCCGAAGCCCTTACCCCCATCGCCGGCCTTGAGGGCCGTATACAAGGTGTCAAAGGAGTTTCGGTGCTCTTCGTTAAACCCGATGCCGTCGTCCCGAACAATGAAGCCATCCACTGGGGCGATCTTGTCGATCATGTCGGCTTGATCGTGCCGAAGGATTGTAACCTGGATCAACCCGCCCGTTGGCTTTACCGCTCGAATGGCCTGGATCGCGTTCACGATGAGTTCGATAACAGGGGTGTAAACGGTGGTGCCCGAGCGAATGTTCTCAACCGCTCGCTTGATATTAATGCTGCTCAACTCGTTTCCCCTTCAGCGAGCGGCCTGGTCGGATATTTGCGCGCAAGCAAAACGCGAATGTATAGGCCAAAACGTTTAGGTTGCAAAAGGCGCGACGAAGTCGGGCAAGCGTTTATGATCCGGCGCCGCTTCTCCAGTTGCGACGATCATTGGTAGGGGCACGGAGAGCGCCGAATGGACGCCGCGATTGAGGCGCGGGTCCTCGCGCGGAGATCCGAACTGGCCGAACGATGTTGGCGCGCGAGCAGCGCCCGCCAGCACTGAATGCGCCCCCCAACCCGTGATGTCTAGGACGATCCTGTTCCAGATAATGGTCATGATCCGAAGACCGGCGTCTTGAGACTCACCTGAGCCTGGGTCGAGGCAGGTCGGTGGTCTGGCAAAGTCTCGGTGATGTCTGCTGGGACGTCGCCGGCGTTGGTACAGTTGGGTGGGCTCGAACCACCGACCTCCTGTTCCACAGACAGGCGCTCTAACCAACTGAGCTACAACTGCATCCTTGCGAGCCGCGCCTCTGGGCGCCCTGAACGGGCCGACCGAGGGGGGCTGGACGGGGCGGAAACTAGGTGCAACGGCCGTTTTTGGCAAGGCCGCAAAACCCGATAATCGCGCCCCAAACAACGTTATTTCCAAAGCAAAACCCGGGCTCTAGGCCCGGGTTTCTTAACTTAAACCGGCCGGTCCGCTCAGGCGGCGGGCGGGTAGAGCTTGGCGGCAGAGGCCTTGATCGGCTCGACGGCGGCAGTGGCAGCCCGCTGGGCGATCTCGGCGAGCTCCTTGGCCTGGGCCTGGAAGGTCTCGAGCTGCTTCTTGGAATGGTCGGTCCACAGCGCGAACGCGTCCTGCGGCGACTTCACGCTGAACAGCTCCTGGGTGAAATCGAGATGGGCCGTGGTGTTGGCCTTCGCGAACTCCATCAGCTTGGCGGTGTACTCGCTCGCGCCCTTGTGGGCGGAGCTGAATACGGCCTCGACGGTGCCGTTATGGGTTTCGGCGGCGTCCTTGAACTTGGCATAGCTTTCACGGGCCTGCGAAACGCCCTTTTCGGCGAACGCACGCATCTGCTCCGGAACCTCGAACGGAATGACGGAGGCAGAGAATGGATCAGTCGCACCTGTCATGGTTGTCCCTCACGATAATGGAAAATGGGGTGAGCCTTCTGGCGCCTCCCGCCGGGCCCCAATTTGGGCCTCAATTCAGCGGGTACGAAGACCGGATACGCGAAACGAAATGGCTCGCCCAACGCCCGGTAGTATGGCTGCCTAACATGTCAACATTGTGCGGCGCAACGCGATCCGCACTGCGTTGCCATAATTTAATCCCGGGGAGGATGAGGTTCCTGGGTGGGGGAACTCATGGTTGCGGTACCACAAGGCGAGCCTGAGCGCGCCCCCGTCCTTCGAGACAACCGCTTTGCGGTCTCCTCAGGATGAGGCTAAGCGGCATCGGTGCCTGCCGATATTGCTGCCGCACACGCCGCCCTCATCCTGAGGAGCCCGCCCAAAGCGGGCGTCTCGAAGGATGGGCCACAGCGCCCGCGCTGAATCCTGCGGATGCAGCCGCGGTGCGGCTTGCAGGGCCGGCCGGATTAAGGTTATCGCGGCTTTAGGTCTTGCCCTGTAGACCGGGGCCGTGGACCTGCCCGCGCCCGCGCGCGATACTAACCCTTTCTTAAGGCTGCCATTCCCGGCAGCGCCGTACCCTGATGCGTGACAGCGAGACACAAGCCGGTCGGATGACGAATTCGGATTTCCAGTTGCGAGGCGTCGGCGATCCGCGGCTGGCCGTGCATGCGACCTCTCCGCTGCCTGCGTGGCTCTGGTCGATCGACGGCGCGCGCGTGCTGTGGGCCAATCCGGTCGGCGCCAAATTCTTCGGCGCGTCCAACGCAGCTGCTCTCGCGCAAAAGATCTTCGGACCGGCCGACAGCCATCGCCGCCAGATCGCCCAGCTTGCCCGACGGCTGCCCGCGGGTGGCGCCATCAGGCTGGAGCGGCTGCGCGGCTTCGGCGCCGCGCTCGGCACGCTGATGACCTGCGCCTGTGCGCGGCTCGAATTTGCCGATGGCGGACATGCCGTGCTCGTCACCGCGATGAGTGCAACGGGGCGCATCATGCCGCTGGTCGAGCGCCTGCATCGCCTGGTCGAAGGCGCAGCGGTGCCGATGGCGGCGTTCGCGCCCGACGGCCTTTTCATCGGCGCAAGCGAGGCGGCGCGTCCCCTGCTCGGCTTTCGCGATCTCAGCGAGGCCGGCCTCGAACAGGCGCGCAGCGATGCGCTCACCAAAGGCCGTGTCGAGATGCCGATCGGCATCGGCACCATGGTGCTGCAGCGGGTTGGCCTCGGTGCCGATGTCGGCCTTGTCGCGCTGATCGAGCCCATCGTCGCGCAGGCCGAACCTGCCGCGCCCACGGCTGAGAGCGCGCCGGACGCCGCGCCTGAAGCGCCGGTTCAACCCACGCCACAAGCCGTCGCCACGCCGGCCGAGCCGCCGCCAGCGAACAACGAGGCCGAAGCCGCGATACAGATGTTCGACGCATTCGCCGAGCCGGTCGAAACGCCCGCGCAAGCCCCCGCGCCGGTCCAAGAAAACATCCGAGAAAACGTTCAGGACAACGTCCAAGACCACGTTCAAGACAACGTTCAAGACAATTTCGAAGCGGTGAGCGAAGCCGCGCCCAAAACTCCGGTTGAAAACCCGCCCTCAGCCATCGTGCCGCCGCAAGCCGCGCCGATCACGCCCCTTATGGTCGAGCCGTCGTCGGCCCAGGCGGAACCGCCCGCACCGCATCAGCATCCGCTGCGCTTCCTGTGGCAGATGGATGCGGAGGGCCGCTTTGTGCTCGCAACCAGCGAGTTCATCCGCCTGATCGGCGCGCACATTGCGTCCGGCTTCGGCCGGCCCTGGCACGAGATCGCCGACGAGTTTGCGCTCGATCCCGACGGGCGCGTCGCGCAGGCGCTGGCGAGCCACGACACCTGGGCCGGCATCACCGTGAACTGGCCGACTGACGGCGGCGAGCATTTGCCGGTCGAGCTTGCGGGCCTGCCGGTCTACGACCGCGAGCGCAATTTTGCGGGCTTCAAGGGCTTTGGCGTCTGCCGCGATCTCGACGGCCTCAACCGGCTCGATGCGCTCCGGCGCTACGAGCTGCTCACCGAGCCGCTCGTACCGCAGAGCCTCTCGGCCGATGTGGTCGAGCCTGATCCCGAGCCGGAGGCGCCGCCTCCGTCGACCGAGCCGCCGCCGCCCACACCTGAGCCCGAACTGCCCGAACCCTTAAGCGACGCGAATTCACAGCCAACCAGTCTGGAAACATCCGTGGAAACGCCTCCCAACGTCGTACCGTTCCGACCGGCCGGCGATCAGAGATCACAGGGTGATCAGAGATCACCCAGTGATCAGAGATCGCCGACGCTGACGCCGGTCGAGAACAGCGCGTTCAACGAGCTCGCCCGGCAATTGTCCGAGCGGCTCGAACGCGAGCGGGAAACGATCACGGCCACATCGTCCGAGCCGCTCACGACCGAGATCGAAGCTGAACCGGCGCTCCCTGAACCAGAGGCGCCGCTGGCTGCGGTCGAGTGGCTGGCTGAGCCTGCGCCGCCGGCGCGCGGCGACAGCGCGCGCGACCGCACGCTGCTCGACCTGCTGCCGACGGGCATTTTGATCTATCGCCTCGACCGCCTGCTCTACGCCAACTCCGCCTTCCTCGCGCGCATGGGCTATTCCAATCTCGGCGCACTGGAAGATGCCGGCGGGCTCGATGCGCTCTATGTCGAGCCCGGCGTGTCCGCGGCCAGCAGCACCTCGCAGGCCGGCACGCCGGTGACGATCAGCGCGACGGTCGCCAATGGCGAGCAGCCGCTCGCGACAACTGAAGCCCATCTGCACACCATCGACTGGGACGGCGCATCCGCGCATGCGCTGATCTGCGCGCTGCCGCAAGTGACAGCTGACATCGCCGCGCCCATCGTTGCGCCGCCGGTTGTCGCCGAGCCTGTCGTCGCCAATCCTGTTGTCGCAGAATCCTTCCCCTTCGCTGCTGAGCCCGAGGCCGGCGATGCGGACGCGGAGGATCTCGCCGCGATCCTCGACACCACGGCCGAAGGCATCGTGATGTTCGATGCCGAAGGCAACATCTACGCCTGCAACCGCAGCGCCGAGGCGCTGTTCGGTTATGACGGCGAAGCGCTGATGCAGCAAAATCTGGTGACGCTGTTCGCACCTGAGAGCCAGCATGTCGTCATCGACTATCTCGAAAGCGTCAAGAGTCAGGACATCGCGAGCCTGCTCGACCATGGCCGCGAGGTGCTGGGCCGCGAGAAGAACGGCGGCGTGCTTCCGCTCGCCATGATCATGGGCCGTACCAGGCCCGACGGCCCGAACTTCTTCGCGGTGTTCCGCGACCTCTCGCAGAGCAAGCAGGGCGAGAACGAGCTGACGCGGGCGCGCCGCCTCGTCGACGGCGCCGCCAACGCCAAGGCCGACATGCTGGCGCGGATCAGCCACGAGATCCGCACGCCGCTCAACGCCATCATCGGCTTTGCCGAGGTGATGATCTCCGAACGCTTCGGCACGCTCGGCAACGAGCGCTACGGCGAATACATGAAGGACATCCGCGCCTCCGGCGAGCGCGTTATCACCATCATCGACGATCTGCTGGAGCTGTCGCGAATCGAGACCGGCAAGCTCGATCTCAACTTCGCCAATCTCAGCCTCAACGATCTCGTTGAAGCCTGCGTCGTGGTGATGCAGCCGCAGGCCAACCGCGAGCGCATCATCATCCGCACCTCGCTCGCGCATGCGCTGCCGCAGGTCACCGCAGATACGCGCGCGCTGCGGCAGGTCACCATGAACCTGATCTCCAACTCGATCCGATTGGCGAGTGCCGGCGGCCAGGTCATCGTCTCGACCGCGCTCAACGACCGCGGCGACGTGTGCTTGCGCATCCGCGACACCGGCCATGGGCTGAGCGAAAAGGAAGTCGCAGCCGCGATGGAGCCGTTCCGTACCCCGCCGCCCGGAGACGCGTCGGACAGTTCGGCACTCAACCTGTCCCTGACCAAGGCGCTGGTCGAAGCCAACCGCGCCCAGTTCAACATCAGGAGCACGGCCAACACCGGCACGCTGATCGAAGTGGTGTTCGCACCGGCGCTGGCGCGGGCTTAAAGCCGCGGCGGCGCTTAACGCGCCTCCGTGGCTTCACCGAACCATCGCGCCGCGGCGTGAGCGGCCTCCTCATCGTCGGACGCACCGTCGCTGGCCCAGGCGACGAAGCCATCGGGGCGCACCAGCACAGCGCTCAGGCCCAGCCGATCCCTCGGCTCGCCTGCGACATAGGTGATCCGATCGCCCCAGCGGCTTGCGAGCGCCTGGAGCGGTGCAAGTGCGTCGAAATCCAGCAATAAGCCTTTCGCTTGCCTCAGACGTTCTCCGACCGTCGTGCCGTCAGGCCATTCGAAATCGGAAACGCTCCGGCCGACAAGCGGATGGTTGCCGCCGAGATCGTAGCGGAGCGAAACGCCGCGCACGCGCTCGGCGAAATAGGTCGTGCCGTCCCGGGTCTCGATCAGATCGCGAATGATGGACTGGAGCGCGCGGGTGCTCGGCGTCGGCCGCATGATCGCGACCTGCGCGCGCGACCAGTCGAGGATCTGCGCGCCCACGGGATGCCGCTCGCGCGAATAGGTATCGAGGAGATTTGCCGGTGCATGCCCGTGGATCGTCGCAGCCAGCTTCCAACCCAAATTCAAGGCATCACCGAGACCGAGATTGAGGCCCTGGCCGCCCAGCGGCGAATGGATGTGGGCGGCGTCGCCCGCGAGCAGCACACGTCCCTTGCGATAGGTCGTTGCCTGATGGGCCCGATCCGTCCAGGTGGCAGCAAGCCGAACGGCGGTGATGGTGACGTCCGTGCAGGACACATGGCGCAAGACCCTCTGCACATGCTCGATTGTGATCGGCTCGGTCCGGTGGAAAGCGCCGCCGTCGAAATCGACCATCGCGATCGTCCCGGGCTGAGCGAAGGTGTACATGCCCGCGGGCGTGTAGTTGCGGCCCGGGCGGAGTTTCGTGGGATCGGCGAGCTCGGCCTCGACGGAATAGCCCGTGAACTCGGGGTCGGTACCGACGAAGTCGAATCCGCTGATCTTGCGCACCGTGCTGCGGCCGCCGTCACAACCGACGAGCCAGCGTCCCCGAAAAGTCTCGCCGCCTGCCTGCACCGCGACGTCTTCATCTGAATCGGCAATGGCGGTGACGCCAAAGCCGCGCCGGATCTCGACGCCCATGCTGTGCGCGCGCGCGGCGAGAACAGTTTCGAGAGTTTCCATGTCGACCGCGACGTTGGCATCGGCCGGCGTTGGCAGGCGCCAGGGCCACTTCGCGGCATCGATGTCGTCCTGATAGAACTGGATGCCGGCAAAATGCCCCGCGGGCCGTCGTGTCTGCTGCATCCAGTGGGCTGCGGTCTTGATCGCGCCGGAGCTCGCGCGCTGCGCGGCCGCGACATCGTCCAGCAGGCCACGCCGGTGAAAGGCCTCGAGCGTGGCGATCGAAAGGCCGCGCAGGCCGAACGGAAGTTGCTTCAGGGCCGAGTGCGGGTCTTGCGCTTGCTCCAGCACCAGGACCGAGAGCCCGGCGAGCCGCAATTCGCACGCGAGAAACAGGCCAACGGGGCCGGCACCGGCAATGACGACGTCGTAGAGATTTGTGGACTGAGTTTGCATGAGACGCTCCTGTGGTCGATGTTCGACCGGAGCGTTCCCAGCGCTTGAGAATCACACGGACGAACAATTGAGCGCCTGCGTGGCGCCCGATGTTCGTCGCGGGGATCTCGTGCACAAGGCCAAAGACCAGAGCTTTCGTTACCGAAAGGATTTGAGCTTACCAGACCAAATCTGCCTTTTCCGACGGGGTCTATATAGTTTCGCAGCGAGAGATGCGCAACAAAAAAGGCACGGCGTTTGTGGCGCCGTGCCTTTCACATGTCAGGCGTTCAGATCAGCTGTAGATCTCGAACAGGCCGGCGCCGCCCTGGCCGCCGCCGATGCACATGGTCACCACGCCCCACTTGGCCTTGCGGCGCTTGCCTTCCTGGAGCAGATGGCCGGTGAGGCGCGCGCCGGTCATGCCGAAGGGATGGCCGATCGCGATCGAGCCGCCGTTGACGTTGTACTTCTCGGGATCGATGCCGAGCTTGTCGCGCGAATAGAGGCACTGGCTGGCGAAGGCCTCGTTGAGCTCCCAGAGATCGATATCGTCGATCTTCAGGCCATGGCGCTTCAACAGCTTCGGCACCGCAAAGATCGGGCCGATGCCCATCTCGTCCGGCTCGCAGCCTGCGGCCGCCCAGGCGACGAAGCGGCCCATCGGATTGAGACCGCGCTTCTCCGCATCCTTGGCTTCCATCAGCACCACGGCAGCTGCGCCGTCCGAGAGCTGGCTGGCATTGCCCGCAGTGACGTACTTGCCCGGGCCCTTCACCGGCTCGAGCTTGGCGAGGCCCTCCAGCGTGGTCTCGGGACGGTTGCACTCGTCGCGGTCGACGACGTAGTCGACGATGGACTCGGCCTTGGTCGCCTTGTCGACCACCTTCATCTTGGTCTTCATCGGGACGATCTCGTCCTTGAACTTGTTGGCCTGCTGGGCCGCGGCCATGCGGCGCTGCGACTCCAGCGAATATTCGTCCTGATATTCGCGGCTGAGCTTGTAGCGCTCGGCGACGATGTCGGCGGTGTCGATCATCGCCATGAAGATGGCCGGCGCCGTCTTGAGCAACTCGGGATCGACCCATTCCTTCGGCGAGCCGCCGCCCGGAATCGAGATGCTCTCGACGCCGCCCGCGACGATGCAGTCAGAACCGTCCGAGCGAATGGAGTTCGCGGCCATCGCGATGGTCTGGAGGCCCGAGGAGCAGAAGCGGTTCACCGAGACGCCGCCGGTTGATTTCGGCAGCCCTGCGAGCAGCGCCGACTGACGGCCGATATTCGGTGCGCCATGGGCGCAATTGCCGAGATAGCAATCCTCGACATAGTCCTTCTCAACGCCGGCGCGGTCGACCGCGTGGTGGATGGCGTGGGCCGCGAGCGACATCGGCGGCGTGATGTTGAACCCGCCGCGGCCGGACTTCGCCAGGCCCGTGCGTGCATAGGAAACGATGACGGCTTCACGCATTGTTTTCTCCCTTTTCAAACGATTGGTACGGAGTGTCCTGGTGCCATTGGTACACAAAGTTTGGGAAGTGCGGGAGAAATAAAGCGCCGCGCTGCATCAACAAAAACGCCGCCCTCGCAAGGCGGGGCGGCGTTTTTGTTCCGCAGGTCGGAATATATGATACCCGTCATTCCGTGGCGCGCAGGCCGCAATGCGCAATTGCGCATTGGGGATTGACGCGTGCCTCAGAACGTCAGCGCCTTGACCTGCTTGACCTGCGGCAGGGCCTGCACCTTGGCGAGCAAATCCGCCGGCACCGCGCCGTCGACCTCGATCAGCGCGATGGCATCGGAGCCGGGCGCGACGCGGCCGAGATGGAAGGTCGCGATGTTGATCTTGGCGTCGCCGAGCAGGCTCGCGAACTTGCCGATGAAGCCCGGCTTGTCCTCGTTGGTGACGTAGATCATCGATTTGCCGAACTCGGCATCGACGCGGATGCCCTTGATGTCGACGAGGCGCGGCTTGCCGTCGGCATAGACGGTGCCGGAGACGGACCGCTCCTGGCGCTCCGTTGTAACCGTCACGGTGATCAGGCTCTCATAATCGCTCTGGGCGGCGCGCACGATCTCGTCGACCACCATGCCGCGCTCCTTGGCGACGACGGGGGCGGACACCACGTTGACCTCGCCGAGCATCGGCCGCAGCAGGCCCGACAGCACGGCTGACGTGATCGCCTTGATCTTCATCTCGGCGACGTGGCCCTCATAGGTGATCTCCACCTTGAGGATGCCGGACTCCGTGAGCTGGCCGGCGAACGAGCCGAGCTTTTCGGCGAGCGCGATGAACGGCTTCAGCTTCGGCGCCTCTTCCGCGGTGATCGAGGGGAAGTTGACGGCGTTCGAGATCGCGCCAGTGAGCAGATAGTCCGACATCTGCTCGGCAACCTGGAGCGCGACGTTCTCCTGCGCTTCGGTGGTGGAGGCGCCGAGATGCGGCGTGCAGATCACGTTGGGATGGCCGAACAGCACGTTCGCAGTCGCGGGCTCCTCGACGAAGACGTCGAAGGCGGCGCCGGCAATGTGCTTGGAATTCAGCGCATCGACCACCGCCTGCTCGTCGACCAGACCGCCACGGGCACAGTTGATCAGGCGCGCGCCCTTCTTCATCTTCGCGATCGCGGCCGCGTCGATGATGTTCTTGGTCTTCTCGGTCAGCGGGGTGTGCAGCGTGATGAAGTCGGCGCGCTTCAGGAGATCATCGAGATCGACCTTCTCGACGCCGATGTCCTTGGCGCGCTCCGGCGACAGGAACGGATCGAACGCGATGACCTTCATGCGCAGGCCGAGCGCGCGGTCGGCGACGATCGAGCCGATATTGCCGCAGCCGACCACGCCGAGCACCTTGCCGGTGATCTCGACGCCCATGAAGCGGTTCTTCTCCCACTTGCCGGCCTGGGTCGAGGCGTCGGCCTGCGGGATCTCGCGGGCCAGCGCCAGCATCAGCGTGATGGCGTGCTCGGCGGTCGTGATCGAGTTGCCGAACGGCGTGTTCATCACGATGATGCCCTTGGCCGTCGCGGCCGGGATCTCGACGTTGTCGACGCCGATGCCGGCGCGGCCGATCACCTTGAGGTTGGTCGCCTTCTCCAGGATCTTCGCGGTCGCCTTGGTCGCGGAGCGGATCGCGAGGCCGTCGTAATTGCCGATGATCTCGGCGAGCTTGTCCTTGTCCTTGCCGAGGTTGGGCTGGAAGTCGACCTCGACGCCGCGATCCTTGAAGATCTGCACGGCAGCGGGCGAAAGCGCGTCGGAAATGAGAACTTTGGGTTTGGTCATGGGGATGATCCTCTACCTGCCCTGAAACGACGGGTGGCCTTCGACCGGAATAGGTTGATGTCTTGAAGCGATTTCTTCTCCCTCTCCCCGCAAGAACGGGGAGAGGCGAAAAAGAACCTTACGCTGCCTTGGGCAGAGCGGCCTTGGTCTCGGCAAACGCCCAGTCGATCCACTGGGTCAGGAGCTCGACGTCCTTCGCCTCGACGGTGGCGCCGCACCAGATGCGCAGGCCAGCCGGTGCGTCACGGTAATAGGCGAAGTCGTAGCCCGCGCCTTCCTTCTCGACCAGCGCAACCAGCTTCTTGGAGAACTCGGCTTGCGCGTCCTCCGAAAGCGAGGTGAGCGCGGGATCGGTGAACTTCAGGCACACCGAGGTGTTGGAGCGGATCGCCGCATCCTTGGCCAGAAAGTCGATCCAGGGCGTCTTCGCCTTCCAGTCGGCAAGCACCTTGGTGTTGGCGTCGGCGCGCGCGATCAGCGCCTTGAGGCCGCCGATCGACTTGGCCCAGGTCAACGCGTCGAGATAGTCCTCGACGCAGAGCATCGAGGGCGTGTTGATGGTCTCGCCGACGAAGATGCCTTCGTTGATCTTGCCGCCCTTGGTCATGCGGAAGATCTTCGGCAGCGGCCAGGCCGGCTTGTAGGTCTCGAGCCGCTCCACCGCGCGCGGCGAGAGGATCAGCATGCCGTGCGCGGCTTCGCCGCCGAGCGCCTTCTGCCAGGAGAAGGTGACGACATCGAGCTTGGCCCAGTCGAGGGCTTGCGCAAATGCGGCCGACGTGGCGTCGCAAATGGTCAGGCCTGCGCGGGTCGCGCTGATCCAGTCGGCATTGGGCACGCGCACGCCGGAGGTGGTGCCGTTCCAGGTGAAGACGACGTCGCTGTTCTGATCGACCTTGGAGAGGTCGGGGATTTCGCCATAGGCTGCGTTGAGCTTGGTGACGTCCTTGAGCTTCAATTCCTTGACGATGTCGCTGACCCAGCCCTCGCCGAAGGATTCCCAGGCGAGCGTGGTGACGGGCCGCGCACCGAGCAGCGACCACAGTGCCATCTCGACCGCGCCGGTATCGGACGCCGGCACGATACCGATGCGATAATCGGCGGGCACTTCAAGCACTTCGCGCGTCAGATCGATCGCGAGCTTGAGCTTGGTCTTGCCGACCTTCGCGCGATGCGAACGGCCGAGCGCTGCGTCCTTGAGATTTTGGGCGTTCCATCCGGGGCGCTTGGCGCAGGGGCCGGACGAGAAATGCGGCACGTTCGGCCGCGAAGCGGGCTTCGCTACAGTCATAATCTACCCTTCCAGATAGTGAGCCTCCCGTTGGGGGGAGGTGTCCCGCCGCGGCTGATACGGGAAACAGGAAGAGTCGTCAAGGAAGTTCCGGGACCTCACGCGCCAGTGATGGCGCCTCCGGCGCGATCTCCGGGGATTCGACGCGCGTCAGCGCGTTCAGCAAGCCCGTGGCATCGCTGATCAATTGCGCGGCGCGACGGCGGCTGCCGACTTTCAAAATGCACTTGTCATTGGCCTGCACAACGTAGTCGTTGCCGACCTTGATCATTGAATAGCTTGTCATTGAAATCCCCGAACCGACCGAGCCCGGTGTCTGACGCTGGCGTAGCACCCTTCGTTCCCGGATCAACGTGAACGACCGCTGGGTAGTTTATCAGCTCTTAACATGAACGAACGTGCGATCCGATTTCGCAGCTTGCGCAACGGCTGCGACGCGCTGCCTCAAAAGCGCACAGTCATGCCTACATGACTCGCAGCAAATCCAAGCCGCTTGTAGAAGCGCTGCGCATCGACGCGACTCTGATGCGTCAGCAATTCGACCAGATTGCAGCCGCGCGCTTTTGCCTCGGTAACCGCCCACTGCACCAATTGCTCGCCGATGCCGCGGCTGCGACAATCAGTGGCAACGCGGACATCCTCGAGCAGACCGCGGAGGCCGCCTTGCGAGCTGATGCCCGGCAGCACCGCGAGTTGCAGGCAGCCGACCACCCTGCCCTCGCTCTCGGCGACCACGAGCTGGAGGTTTTGATCGCGCTCGACCCGCTCGAACGCCTCGTAATAGACGGCGGGCAGCGGATCCTCGACCCGTTCGCGGGCACGGCCGAGATGATCGTCGGCGAGCATCGCCACGATCGCGGCGACGTCCTCGCGACGCGCAGGGCGGATGGAAACGGAATTGGCAGTCATGTGAGAGGCTCCGGGCTCAGCGCGCCGATGGAAGACCGAGATAGGTCTCGGTTTCTCCGATCCAGCGGCGGATGGCCGCGTATCGGCCGAGATCGAAGCCGCCTTCATGCGCGACGCGGGTATAGGCGAGCAGCGAGACGTCGGCGAGCGAAACCGCTTCCCCGGCGAAGAAGCGGCTGGCGGCGAGATGCGCCTCCATGCGGTCGAGCGCCGCATAGCCACGCTTGACCTTCTCCGAATCGAGCTCGGATGCGTCCTTGCCGAGATAGACCAGCTGGAAGCGGCACACCGCGATATAGGGCTCGTGGCTGTATTGTTCCCAGAACAGCCATTCGTCCATCTTGGCAGCGGCAAAAGCGTCGCGCGGAATCAGTGCGCTGTCGCGGGCGAGATAGCGGATGATGGCATTGGACTGCGCCAGGGTGCGACCGTCGTCGAATGCGATCGTCGGGACCTGGCCGGCGCTGTTCATCTTGAGGAATTGCGGCGTGCGCGTCTCGCCCTTGCGCGTATCGATCTCGATCCAGCGATAGGGCAGCGCGAGCGTGTCGCAGACCCATTTCACCTTCAGACAATTGCCGGAATTGGTATCGCCGTAGATCTGCATCGCCGCCGCACCCTGCTTGGAGCGACAGAGCATCAGGACGTAGCGAACCTGTCAACCGCGGCGCGGCGAAGCAGCGTCAGAACTTGTAGCCGAGCCCGACGCGCGCGTTGTTCAGCGTCACATTCGTGTTCATGACGGGGGAGAACTGGACGTGCTCGTATTCCACGCGCGCGAACAGCCCGTCCCAAATGCAATATTCGAGGCCGAGGCCGGCGGTCCAGCCCACCGCGAAGGTGTTGGTCCTGTGCTGCCCCTGCGTCCCCGACTGCGCTGGGACGGGTGCGTATGTTCCGAGCGTGGTGTTCTGGTTGCCGAAGATGTCCGTTGTGGTGACGTCCACGCGCAGCTGCACATTGCTCGTCACCGTGCGGGTCACATCCATCCGTCCGACGGCTGCGCCGAAGAAGGCGTATGGCATGAAGTCGCCGCCATCCCAACCGACGCGGCCGCGGAGCGTGACCATGTCCTTGACCTGCGCCGTGGCGGCCCCGGTGAGCGACACCGCATAGTTGTTGGTGATGCCGGCGGCCCGCGTCTCACCGGGCGGGTTGACGATCACGAGCGCGTTCGAGCCCGTCGACCCCGACGAGAGGTTGCCGAAATAGCTGTAGGTGCCTTCGAGACTGAGAATGGCATCGTACCACTGCCAATTGCGGCCGACGAAGCCGCCGAAATTGGTGCCTTGGGTGTTGGCCTTTTGCAGGAGCGACCACGTCGACGTCGGCTGCTGAAGCACGCTGTCGCGGAAGATGTAGTTGGTCAGGCCGACAACGCTTTGGCCGAAATCAGTTGCGTCGGTCGTGTAGCCGGCGCTGCCGCCGAAATAGACGCCGTCCCAATTGTGTGCCGTCTTCGACAGGCCGTCGGTGATGCCGCCGCGCAGCACCGGCAGATCCGGCATATCGGCCGCGTGCGCGGCAGACACCGTCCCCAACATCGCCGCCGCCAACATCAGCCTACGCATTGCAACGCTCCATCGAACTCGAACTTTCGCTCGTGATCATGGCTCGTTAACCTTAACCAATGGTTGCGTCGGGCGCTTTCATCGCTGTCACGCCATGAAAAATACGCAAAGCAAAACGGCGCGGGATGATCCCGCGCCGTTAGGAAATCCTAACCGATCGAGTTGTCGATCAGCCCTTGGTGACGAGCGGCGCCGGCGCGTAGACCGGCGGGCTGTTGAGCTCCCAGCGCACGCCGAGCTTGACGTCGTGCGAGGTGATGTCCTTGACCTTGATCGTCGAGGAGCCGGAGATGCTGCCGTCGAACGCGCGGAAGTTGCCGGGCGCGGCATCGCCGAGATCCATGTAGCTGTAGGCCAGTTCGACGGTGAAGCCGGGATTGACCTTGTAGGCGAGACCGGCGTGGGCAGCCCAGGCCAGGTTCCACTTACCGTTGTCGCCGAAATAGGTGACGCTGTTGGACAGCGCACCGGCGGTGTAGCGGACGCCGTTGTCCTGGAAGCTGCTCAGCTTGTTGTAGGAGCCGCCGACACCGGCGCCGATGAACGGCGTGATGCACCACCAGGTGCCGAGATCGACATAGGCGTTGGCCATGACGACCCACTCGGACTTGCTGCCGGTGTAGGTGTTGGCTTCGACGTCGGTCGCACCGAGGACGACGCTGTCCGAACCGTGCAGATTGGCCTTGCCGCGGTACTGACCGATCACGTCGGCGCGGAACCAGTTGTTGAAGCGATAGCCGACGCCGAGGTCGAACAGCGGCGACGAGTCGAAGCCGAGCCCGTTCGTCGTGGTCGGGAACGCAGCCGCAGTCGCGCTGTCGATGCGCTTGGCGCTCTGGTTGGTCATGCCGACGTCGCCGCGCAGATACCAGCCGCCGAAATCGGAGGGCGGGGCGACCGGCGCGTACATGGGGGGCGGTGCCGCGATCGGCATATCGGCGGCGAACGCCATCGACGAGATCAGTGATGCCGCACCCGCGGCAAGGAGAGACTTCACGCTACGCATTGGCTTCGTCCTTTTGGCCGGTGAGGCAATACGGGCGCCTCACTTTCTGGAAACTCACAGGCCGGACGATCGCACCAAATGTTTAAGCGCCACTTAACCCTAATTTTTAAGGTTGATTTTTTCGCAACGAGCGCGCGGATGCGGCAAGAGCGTTGCAAAAATGCGGCGCTCGCGCGCCGCAATTGCTAACGATTGATGAAGCCGCCTTGCGGCGAAAAAGGATTTGTTAACGCGCGTGCTGCGGCAGCTTGGGCAGGAACACCGCAAGAAGCCCGATCGCCGGCAGATAGGCGCAGACCTGATAGACGAACTCGATCGAGGTGTGATCGGCGAGCTTGCCGAGCACGGCGGCGCCTAAGCCGCCGATGCCGAAGGCGACGCCGAAGAACACGCCGGAGATCATGCCGAAGCGGTGCGGCACCAGCTCCTGCGCGAACACGATGATCGACGACGTCGTCGAGGAGATGATCAGGCCGATGACGACTGTGAGCGCCGCGCTTGCATAGAGCCCGGCATAAGGCAGCGCCAGCGTGAACGGCAGCGCGCCGAGGATCGAGATCCAGATCACGATCTTGCGGCCGAAGCGGTCCCCCAAGGGACCACCGAAGAACGCGCCGACGGCGTTCGCCGCCAGGAAGATGAAGAGATAGATCTGGGCCGCCTGCGTCGACACACCGAAGCGGTCGATCAGATAGAAGATGTAGTAGCTCGACAGGCTCGAGACATAAAGCTGCTTCGAGAACAGCAACGCCACCAGCACGAGAAGCGCAATCTTGACGCGGCGCGAGCTCGGCGCGTCGGGATGAGTGCGAGCCACCGCCGTCTTCTTCGCCTTGATCTGCGGTTCATACCAGCGGCCGATGCGCCAGAGGATGACGATGGCGAGGAACGCGATCGAGGAGAACCAGGCGATACTGCCCTGCCCGAACGGCACTACGATGAGTGCGGCCAATATCGGCCCCATCGAGGTACCAAAGCTGCCACCGAGCTGGAACACCGATTGCGCGAAACCGTGGCGACCGCCGGAGGCGAGCCGCGCGATGCGCGCGGACTCGGGATGAAACACCGCCGAGCCGAGGCCGACCAGCGCGGCGGCAATCAGGATGACGAGATATTGGTGCGCGGCGCTGAGCAGCAGCAGGCCGAAGAAGGTCGAAGCCATGCCGATCGACAGCGAATAGGGCTGCGCCTTCTTGTCGGTGTAGTGGCCGACCACCGGCTGAAGCAGCGAGGCCGTGAACTGGAAGGCCAGCGTGATCATGCCGATCTGCGCGAAGTCGAGCGCATAGGTGTCCTTCAGGATTGGATACACCGAGGCGATCAGCGACTGCATGGTGTCGTTGAGGAAGTGCGAGAAGCTGATGCCGGCAAGAACGACATAGGCCGGCCCCGCGGCAGCGGGCGCGATGTCGGCGACGACGACCGGCTCGGTCAGCGTTTCCTCGGAGACGACGACTGGCTTGTTCAATGGAGCAATCCCGGCAGGCGCGGCGAACCGCCGCATCCGCCTAGCTACGATGCTAGCGGCGGCCAAACCACCGCCAATCGTCGATAGCTGGGATGCGCGTGCGCTCCGCTAGGTCCAAGGATTTCGTAGCCCGAATGGAGCGCAGCGTAATCCGGGGCATCCGTATTCGCGGGCGCGAATCCCGGATTTCGCTGCGCTCCATCCGGGCTACGATCGTACTTGCTTACGCCGCGGCTTGTCCCAGCGCCGAGACAATGGTGTCGACGACGTCCTCGACCAGGATGCGGTCTTCGCCTTCGGCCATGACGCGGATCACCGGCTCGGTACCGGAGGAGCGGATCAAGAGGCGGCCGTGGCCGTTGAGGCGCTTCTCGCCGTCGGAGATCGCCGACTTGACGTCGGAATCATCGAGCGGCTTGCCGCCCTTGTGGCGGACGTTCTTGAGAATCTGCGGCAGCGGATCGAAGCGGTGGCAGACCTCGGACACGGGCCGGCGCAGCCTCTGCACCACCGCCAGCACCTGCAAGGCAGCAACGAAGCCGTCACCAGTGGTGGCATAGTCGGACAGGATGATGTGGCCGGACTGCTCGCCGCCGAGATTGTAGCCGCCGCTCAGCATCTGCTCGAGCACGTAGCGGTCACCGACCGGCGTGCGCACGAGATCGAGCCCCTGCCCCTTCAGGAAACGCTCCAGCCCGAGATTGGACATCACGGTGGCGACGATGCCGGGCCGCGACAGCCGTCCGTCTTCCTTCCAGCTCTGGGCGATCACCGCGAGCAGTTGGTCGCCGTCGACGACATGGCCGCGCTCGTCGACCAGGATGACGCGGTCGGCGTCGCCGTCGAGTGCAATGCCGATGTCGGCGCGCATCTCGCGCACCTTCTTCGACAGCGCTTCCGGCGAGGTCGAGCCGCAATCCTTGTTGATGTTGAAGCCGTCGGGCTCGACGCCGATCGGCACCACGTCGGCGCCCAGCTCCCACAGCGCTTCCGGCACCACCTTGTAGGCGGCGCCATTGGCGCAATCGACCACGACGCGCAGGCCGTCGAGCGACAAATCGCGCGGCAGCGTGCGCTTGGCGAATTCGATGTAACGGTCATGCACGCCGTCGATACGGCGGGCGCGACCGAGGCTCGCGCTCTGCGCCAGCCGCTTGTCGATGGGCTCGTCGAGCAGCTGCTCGATCTGCTTCTCGACGTCGTCGGACAGCTTGAAGCCCTGCGGGCCGAACAGCTTGATGCCGTTGTCCTCGAACAGATTATGCGAGGCCGAGATCATCACGCCGAGATCGGCGCGCATCGACTTGGTCAGCATCGCGACCGCCGGCGTCGGCATCGGGCCGACCAGCAGCACGTCCATGCCGACGGAGGTGAAGCCCGCGACCATCGCATATTCGATCATGTAGCCGGACAGGCGGGTGTCCTTGCCGATCACGACCCGGTGGCGGTGGTCACCGCGCTGAAACGCAAGGCCTGCGGCCTGGCCGACCTTGAGCGCGAGCTCCGGCGTGATCAGTCCGTTGGCGCGGCCCCGAATCCCGTCCGTCCCGAAATATTTGCGGCTCATATCGTCCCCCACGCAACAACCAGGGATCCCCACTACAACTCCCGGATGCCTTGTACGGCTCCGCCATCCCTGATTACGCTGAGGTCTTATAAAGCGTTCGCAGCTAATTTGGCTTCAAAAAATATGATGAATCATTACGGAACCGGGCCGGCACCGCTCCGGTAACTTATTGTTAATATTATATTTCCTGCTGGAAAGCCGGAGTGGGACGGAACCGCCCGCTAGCCCGTCCGCTTCACATGACCGTCCTCGCGGCTCGGCGCCGGCTGGGTGACGTTGACGGGATCGGAGCCCGGAAAGGTCTCTTCGAGGCCCTCTTCCAGCGCTTCTTCGAGGTCTTGCTTCTCTTTGATTTCTTCCGGCGTCGGTCCGGCGTGCGGCTTGGTCATGGCACCCCTCTCGCAAACGATTTGGCTGTGCATCCAACCATGCTAGATGACCCCTAAACCTTCCGATGCAAGACTTCTAATACAAGACTTCCGATACAAGACGGGCCGGGGAAACGTTCATGAAGCACATCACCTGTATCGACGATCTGCGCACGCTGCATCAGCGTCGCGTGCCGAAGGCGTTCTTCGATTATTGCGACCGCGGTTCCTATGCCGAGGAGACACTGCGCGCCAATCGCGATGACATGCAGGACATCAAATTCCGCCAGCGCATCCTGATCGACGTCTCCAGCCGCGACACCTCGACCACAATCCTCGGCGAGCCTTCGACCATGCCGCTGATGCTCGCGCCTGTCGGCCTGCTGGGCATGCAGCATGGCGACGGCGAGATCTACGCCTGCCGCGCCGCGCAGGCCGCCGGCATCCCGTTCACGCAATCGACGATGTCGATCTGCTCGATCGAGGACATCGCCGCCAATGTCGAGAAGCCGTTCTGGTTCCAGCTCTACGTGATGAAGGACCGCGGCTTCATCAAGGAGCTGATCCAGCGCGCGATGGCGGCGAAATGTTCGGCGCTGGTGCTGACCGTCGACCTCCAGGTGATCGGCCAGCGCCACCAGGACATCAAGAACGGCATGACGGTGCCGCCGGAATGGTCGTTGTCGAAGCTGATCGATTTCGCCACCAAGCCGGCCTGGGTGTCGGGCGTGCTCCAGGGCAAGCGCCGCACCTTCGGCAATCTCGCCGGTCATCTGAAGGTCAGCGACGACATCACGTCGCTGTCGACCTGGATCAACTCGCAGTTCGACACCTCGCTGAACTGGAAGGACATCGACTGGATCCGCAGCATCTGGCCGGGCAAGCTGATCCTGAAGGGCATTCTCGACGTCGAGGACGCCGAGCTCGCCGCGAAAACCGGCGCGCAGGCGATCGTGGTCTCCAACCATGGCGGCCGTCAGCTCGACGGCGCGCCGTCCTCGATCGAGGTGCTGCCCGAGATCGTCGACGCGGTCGGTGAGCGGATGGAGGTCATGTTCGACGGCGGCATCCGCTCCGGCCAGGACGTGATGCGCGCGCTCGCGCTCGGCGCAAAATCCTGCATGATCGGCCGCGCCTACGCCTATGGCCTCGGTGCCGGCGGCCAGGCCGGCGTCGCCAAGGCGATCGACATCATCCAGAAGGAGCTGTTGACCACCATGGGCCTGTGCGGCGTCAACAGGATCGACGAGATCGACGATCACATCATCGCGGTGCCGTAGGGTAGGCAAGGCGAAGCATGCCCACCACGTTTTACGGAATGCGAGAAGAGGTGGGCACGGCGCAAGCGCGCCTTTGCCCACCCTACGATTCTGAACTCAGCGGCTAACCAAAGCCGCCATCACGATCTCAGTCGTCTTCCGTGGTCCTGGACTACGCCGCTCTGATCTTGCCGAGGAAATTTGTCACGTCGGATCCGAGCTGGCGGCTCTGCGTCTCCAGGAGCTCCGACGCCTGCTTCACGTTCTCGGCGGCGGCGGCGGCTGCGTCCGCATCGGTCTTGACGCCGGTGATGTTCTCCGAGACGCGCTTGGTGCCTTGGGCCGCATATTGCGTGCTGCGCGTGATTTCCTGCGTGGCCGCGCCCTGTTCCTGGACGGCCGCCGCGATGGCGGTTGCGACCTCGTCGACCTCGCCGATGATGCCGCCGATTGCCTGAATGTCATTGATGGCGTCGCGGGCAACCTTCTGGATGCCGGCGATCTGCTCGGATATCTCGTCGGTCGCCTTCGCGGTCTGAGTCGCGAGCGATTTGACCTCGGAGGCGACAACCGCAAAACCGCGGCCGGCCTCGCCGGCACGTGCGGCCTCGATGGTGGCGTTGAGCGCGAGCAGATTGGTCTGCGCGGCGATGGTATTGATCAGTCCGACCACCTCACCGATCCGGTTCGCCGATTTCGCCAGTCCCTGCACCGTCACGTCGGTGTCGCGCGCCTGCGTCACCGCGCGGCTGACGATACTTGTGGCGTGTGCCGCCTGCTGGCTGATGTCGTTGATCGACGCGCTGAGCTCTTCGGCCGCGACAGCCACGCTATCGACGCTCGCGGAAGCATCGCCCGAGGCCTTGCCGGCAACCAGGACGCGATTGTTGGTCTGACTCGACACGCCGGAGAGATCGCCCGAGGTCTTGCGCATCTCGGACGAGGCAACGCTCAACTCGTCGAGCGATTTTCTGATCGCACCCTCGAACTCGCCGATGTAACTCTCGATCGCGCGCTGGCGTGCTGCAGCCTCCGCATTGCGCTCGCGTTCGTGGGCCTCGATCTTCAGCTTGTCCACCGCGTGCTGCTTGAAAGTTTCGAGCGCTCCGGCGAGTGCGCCGATCTCGTCATGACGGTCGAGATAGCCAGTGTCGACAGCGAGGTCGCCGCCGGCGACCTTCAGCATGGCGTCGCGAATCCGGTGCAGCGGCGCAATCACACGGCGGCTGACCGCAAGCAATGTGGCAGCGGTCAGGACGATGGCGGCGATCAACAGCGTGAGCAGGACAGTCAGCGACTGCATCGCCACAGCGCGCTGCGTCGCGGAATGTTCCTTGGCGGTTGCCAGTACTGCCTCGGCGAACTTCACCGCGGTCGTCAAGCGGCCGACCAAATAGGGCTTCCACTCGGCGCTGGTCATCGGCGGCTGCTCGCCCTTGGCAACGGCTGAGACGATGCCGCCGCGTATGTCGGAAAACTGCGGATCGAAATAGGCGGACTTGGTTTCCGCCATGGCTGCGCTCAATGCCGGCGGCAGTTGCATGCCGGAGGCGGCGATTTCGATCGCGCTCCAGGCGGTATCGGCTCCTCCGTTCCACTTCGTATAAGCGAGCTGCAGCTCGGGCGTGATTTTGCCGCTGTCGAGCGCGTTGACGACAATAAGCGAATATTGGCCGGCGTTCAGGCGCAATAGCCACGCCATCTGCTTGATCACGAGGAGCTGATCGATGGTCGCATCCTGATGGTTGACACTGGCTGCAAGCAGGCGCGCCAGCTTTTCGAGGATAGCCATCAAGCCGTCCGCGCTGTCGGTATAGTCCTTGGCCAACGCTGCACGGCGCGACGCCCTGGGTTTGGCGGCCTCGATCCAGAATTCCGCCTGCGCCGCGATCAGCGCCTTGTTCAGCCGGTCGATATCGGCAACGATCATATCCCGCTGCGGGATGTCGATCGAGGGCAAGATCTCAATTAAGCGTACAAGCGCGGGCATCTGCTCGTTGCGAACACCGCGAATATAGTTCTCGATATCGTTGTTCATCTGGATATCGGAGGCCAGTTGCTGGCTGCTGTTCGAGCGGTCGACCCGGATATTGGACATCGCCTTGAATGCGTCGGCGGACGCTGTCGAAACCGCAACCATGTGGTTGGCTTGCTGCAACCGGATCCACGAGCTCCAGGCGAAGACGGACACGCCGGCAACGATCACGAGTGCGGTGGACAGAACGACCGCCTTCAGCAGCGCAGAAACGCTCAAACGATTCAACATCGGACACCCCAGGATTCCAAAGCTTGCGTGGAGACCAGCGGCAATCCGCGGGCCGAACAGGCACTTCTCTCAATTACTCTGAAATCAGTAAGAAACTTGTTGACGAACCAACAAGTATTATTTTAGATCGTCGGCAAGCGAACGGGGAGCCGGCGGAGCATGATCGGGGAAGCGCGGCGTGTGTCCGAACGAAAGGGCGAGGCATCCGTGCGCGAGGCGCGCACGCAGGCCGAGCGCCGCGACGAGGCCGAGCGCCGTATTCTCGAAGCCGCCGCTGAGATCGCGGCCGAAGGCGGGTTTGAGGCGGTCACGTTGGCCGAAGCTGGTGCGCGGGCGGGTTACAGCCGCGGGCTGCCATCGCACTACTTTCGGACCAAGGGCGACTTGCTGGCGGCGCTTGGCATCTACGTCGTCGATTCGTATCGCGCCAGTGCGAGCGATGTGGTCGGCTTCGAAGGTCTGATCGAAGCGATCCGCTACTATTTCCAGATGCCGTTAGAGAACCCGACCATGGTCCGCGCCTTCCACGCGGTGCTTGCCAGTGCGCTCAACACGCCGGCGGTCGCGGCAACCGTCGCTCAGCTCAATCGAAACACCGTTGCGGAGATCGCGGCTGCCATCAGGGCCGGTATCACTGCTGGACGGCTGCGCGACGACATCGATCCGGACATGCAGGGCGCGCTGATCCTGGCAACCCTGCGGGGAGCGATCCCGCAATGGCTGGCCGATCCCGAGCGCATCGACCTGACGCGCCTCGGAACGCATTTCATCTCAACCCTCGAGCAGAGCCTGGCGAAATGAGCGAGCCGCAACTGGGCACTGTCGAATATTGGGCCGCGATCACACCGGCGACGAGGGCCTTCGTTGAAGGCGGCCGGCGCTTGACTTCGGCCGCGCATATTGTTGCTGAGGCAACTAATTTGTCCGAGCGTGCCGAAATAGCGCGACACCTCCGCTTGCCATTGGAACTGGTCGAACGATACCAGGCGGCATTCGCGAGCTGCGTTCAATAGGCCGTAGAGCGAGGAGGCTATGACAATCAATCGTCGGACGGTGCTCAGTGGCGCAGTAAGCGGTCTGGCGGCTGGGCTCGTCAAACGAACGGCCTTCGCGGCAGGATCTTACGATCCCGGCGCCAGCGACAAGGAGATCCGCATCGGACAGTTCGGTCCCCTGAGCGGTCCCGTCTCCTCGTTCGGCGTGCTGGCCAACGCGATGGACGCTTATTTCCGCATGGTGAATGAGCAGGGCGGGATCAACGGGCGCAAGATCACTTTCATCAATTACGACGATGCCTACAGCCCGCCGAAATCGGTAGAGGCAGCGCGGCGGCTGGTCGAGGGCGATCAGGTGCTGTTCATCGCCGGCGCGATGGGAACGCCCGGCAACATCGCCGTTCAAAAATACATGAATGCGCGCAAGGTGCCGCAACTGTTCCTGGCGGCGGCGGCGAGCAAGCTGTCCGATTCCGTCAACGCCCCGTGGACGATGCTGTGGAGCACGACCTATGAACACGAGGGCTCGGTGATCGGTCGCCACATTGCGAGCACCTGGCCTGACTCGAAGATAGCGGTGCTCTATCAGAATGACGACGCCGGCAAGCCGACCTTGACGGGCTTGAAGCATGGCCTTGCTGGCAAGACATCGCAGATCGTCTCCGAGCTGAGCTACATGATCGGCGATCCCACAATTGATTCGCAGATCGTTCAGATGAAGATATCCGGCGCCGATGTCGTCAGCCTGATCACGATCCCCAGGATGGCGAGCCAGGCGCTGCGGAAGATGGCCGCGCTCGACTGGAAGCCCAAGGTATTTCTCGGCTCGGGCAATTCGTCGACCCGCGCAACCTTGAAGCCGGCAGGATTCGAGAACGCGCAGGGCGTGCAGGCGTTGGTCACGCGTCAGGATCCGGGCAACCCCCTGTGGGCCGGGCAAAAGGATATGCAGGATTACATGGCCTTCCTCGATCGCTACGCACCGAATGCGGACCGCGCCGACGATCTCTATGCGATCGGCTACACGATCGCGGCGACGACGTCGCATGTCATTCGCGCCTGCGGCGACAATCTGACCAGAGCGAACGTTCTTCGGCAGGCGACCAACCTCTCAAGCTTCGCGGCTCCGCTGCTTGTTCCAGGCATTACCATGACGACGACGCCGACGGACTACGTCCCCATCAAGCAGTTTCAACTGATGCGCTTCAGGGGTGAGGCCTATGAGAAGGTGGGAGGCCTGTTGAGTGCTTTCTAGTTCCAAATCGTCACGCGGGCGAATATTCGTGAGCGAGGTACGGCATGCATTCGGTCCGCGAAGCAGTTGAGTTGCAGATCCAATTGTCGAAATTCTGGCACTTCGACGGCAATCGACACGGGTTGCGGGATCGAGAATGGCTGGCGCTCCGATTTCTTGGACGGGCGAACCGGTTCTCGCGCACCCCGTCGGCACTCGCCGCCGCCATTGGCGCCACCAAGGCAGCGACATCCCCGATCGTGAAGATTCTCGTGAAGAAATCGCTGCTGGTCCGGAAGCAGTCGCTTGAGGACAAGCGCTCGGTCACGCTCGAGGTAACCCCGCTGGGTGAAAGACACCTGGCTCAACACGACCCGATCAATCTCGCGCTGAGTGCGATGGCCGAGCTTGGCGACGAAGATCGTGTCGCGTTGCTCAATTCACTCCGAGACATCTTGAGCCGCATCGATTCGACGCATCAGTGCTTCAATATCGGCGTTTGTCGAGATTGCATGTTTCTTGCGGAACAAGAGCCGCACGAGGGTAAGGGGCGCAAGCCCGCGAGGTTCAGGTGCAGGCTTTATCGAACCCCGATCACGTTTGACGAGACTGCGCTTCAGTGCACGAGCTTCGAGCGCACGCATGATCGCCCAAAGACGGACAAACATCTCAGTGGGCTGGTGTCGCAGGCCGGGGATGCGTCCCCCGGCCTTCTCCGGGACGACGCCGTCACATCGGCGGCGTCACGCCGTCGCGGCCGACATTAACCCGGTTGGCCTCCAGCGAGCCGTCTTCCTTCTTCGCCGCACCGAAGATGATCAGCTTTGCGCCCGGCTTGATCTCGGACTTGTCGCTGGCGACGAAGGTGACGATCGGGGTCTCCGGCGGCACCACGACTTTCTTCTCGCCGTCCTTGTACTTGACCAAAATGTTCTGGCCGTCAGTGCCCTTCACAGTCTGCGCGACGGTCGCATTCGTCATGGTCGAGTTGGCGCGCGCGTCCCAGGGACGAAAACCTTCGGCCGCGCCGCGCTGGTTCTCCGGGAAGATGTGGACCGCGATCGCCTTTTGCGTGCCGTCGGGCTCGGGCATGGCGGTGACGCCGATGTAAGAGCCTTCCTTGATTTCCGACAGTGACGTCTTGACCACGGCAAAGACGGCGACGTTGTCGGTCATGTTGACCTTCACGTCATTGCCCTCGCGGGTCTTGATGCCGAGCGTATTGCCATCGACGCTTTCGATGGTGCCGCGGATGCGGACCTGCTGCGCCGAGACGGATGAAACGAAAATGCAGGTGGCGAAGGCGGCCACGACGGCGCGTGGCAGCCAGTTATTCAGATTTGACATGGTTTTGTCCCTTCAGGGCGTTGTGACGGTCACACAGGCCAACCCCGTGCGACCACCGCTATTCCCTCAACTTTTTGAGCATGATCTTGTCGGAAAACCGCTGCACACTTTTCCGGATCATGCTCCCGATCACATCGGCGGTGTCAGGCCATCACGACCGACGCTGACACGGTTGGTCTCGAACGAGCCGTCCGGCAGCTGCTTCATGAAGGCCACGATCTTGGCTCCGGCCTTCAGGTCGGATTTTTCGCCCGGCACGAAGGTCACCACCGGTGTCATGTCGGAGACGAACACCTTCTTCTCGCCGTCCTTGTATTTGACGAGCAGCGTATGGCCGTCATTGCCGACCACGCTCTCCGACACAGTCGCATTGGTCATGCTGGAGTTGGGTTTCAGGTCGTAGGGCCGGGATCCCTCTCCGGTGCCGCGCATGCTCTCGGGAAACACATGCACCTCGACGGCGTTCTCGCCGCCATCCGGTCCCGGCACGGTGGTGGCGCCGACAAAGGAGCCGACCTTGATGTCGGCAAGCGAAATCTTGGTGATGCCGGCCACGCGCACATCCGAGGCAATATGGAGCTTGACCTCCTCACCGCTGCGCGACTTGACCGCCATCGTGTCACCCTGCACGTTTTCGATCGTGCCGCGCACGCGCGTTGGCACCGGCGCCTTCTGCGCGAAGGCATGGAGAGTTGAGGCGGCCACCATCGCGACGGCGATGAGCGGACGTGTGAAAGTTGCACGTTGAACAGACATGAAGATCTCCGGATTGTCCCACGGACATAGAACTCCGGAAACCGCACACTATTCGCTCAAGTCTTTGTGAGATCGGCCTCGACCAGCGCGCGGAGCTCTGCGGTAACTTCAGGCCTCTGGCCGAACCACAACTCGAAGCCGCGCACCGCCTGGTGCAAGAGCATGCCGAGCCCGTCGGCGGTCTTCAGGCCACGGGCCTTGGCGGCTGCAAGCAGCGGCGTCACCAGGGGAACATAGACGAGGTCGGCGACGACGGCCGCTTCCGGCAGGCGCGCCACATCAACATCGAGTGAAGGCTGGCCGTGCATCCCGAGCGAGGTCGTGTTCACCAGCAATTTTGCCCGCGGCAGCACGTCGTTGATGCCGTCCCAGGCCAACGGATGCACATTCGACCCGAACTGCTTTGCCAGCGCCTCGGCCCGCGCGACGGTGCGGTTGGCGAGATGGACGCGGCCAAAGCCGCGTTCGAGCAGGCCGAATACGACCGCGCGCGAGGAGCCGCCGGCGCCCAGCACCAGTGCCTCATCGGCCCCATCCCAACCGGGCGCGCTGGCATCGAGATTGTTGATGAAGCCCTCGACGTCGGTGTTGGTCGAGCGGAGTTCACCATCGGCGAACCACAGCGTGTTGGCGGCGCCGACCGCCTTTGCGCGCGCATCGGGCGCGGATAGCGCCAGCACGCCCTCCTTGTGCGGGATGGTGACGTTGGCGCCGACAAAACCGCGCAGCGACAGCCGCAGCACGAAGTCGCGGAGATCGTCGGGCGGGACGGCCTCGATGACATAGCCGCCGGCGATCCCGAGCGTGCGCAGCCAATAATGATGGATCAGCGGCGAGCGCGAATGCGCTGCCGGCCATCCGATCAAGCAGGCTGCGGGAGCCTTGGTCACGGTCATCCTGTCCTCGGGTCGCTTTGGGGCGATCCATTTCGTGTCCGAACGGCTCTGTCAAGCGCGCGGGCGCCGCATCGCGACGGCCACGACCGCGCTCAAGGCGAGCGCCGCGCCGGCGGCAAACCAGATCGCGGCAAGGTTGATCCACGCATAGCCGAGCGCGCCGGCCGCCGAGCCCGCAACCAGCGCCGCCCACAACAGCAGGTTCGGCGCCCAGCCCCAGCGCGGACCGCCGGTCAGGCTAACGGCGAGGAGCTGGCCGACCTTGACCAGCGCGCCGGTGACATAGGTAAGGCCGAGGCCCGCGCCGCCGTCGATCTGGAACACGGCGTTCTCCAGGCCCATCGCGAGCACGATTCCCGCGATCGCGAGGTTCGGCACCCCGTACTCATGGCACAGCGCGGCCCCCGCGAGCAGCACGGCCTCGGTGAGGAGCAGCCATGGTTGCCGCTCGGTGCCGCCGCCGAGCACCATCAGGCTGCCGGCCGCCGCACCGCCCACGAACAGTGCGATCAGGCCCAGGGCGCTGGCGGCCTGCTGCCAATGGGCCTCCGCAAGACTCACGCCGAGGCGCGTGGAGTTGCCGCTCATGAACGAGACGAACAGGCCGCCGAGATGCAGAAAGCCGATGCCATCGACATAGCCTGCAAGCATGCTGAGCGCGCAGGCCAGCGCAATATTGCGACGCGAATCCAGCATTCCCTGCACCACCGCCGTGACGTCGCGGCAGTGTCGATCAAATCGGCCGGCTTGAGAAGTATGCGACGTCAGTTTGCTGCGACGTCATCGGCCGCGGGCTGAGCCGCGCCGCCCTTGATGTCGGCGACCGCGCGCTCGATCGTCGCGCGATAGCGTGCACGCGGCGGTGTCACGCCATGGGTCAAGAGCGCGCGGCGGACCGCGGGCGAGGCGCCGGTGATGAACAGCCTGATGCCCTGGCGGTGAGCCTTGGCGGCAACGCGGCCGAGCACGTTCGCCGCCGTCGAATCCAGGAATGGCACCGCGGCAAAATCAACGACGAAACCCTTGCGGTTGTCGGCGATGCCGTCGAGCACGCCTCCGATCGCGGACGCGGCACCGAAGAAGAACGCGCCGGTGATGCGATAGACCAGCACGTCGCGATCCACCGCGAGCCCGGAATCGTAACGCACGCGCTCGCCATTGCCGTCGTCGGGGCGATCACCGGCGACCAGCGGGGAGCGCTCCTCGATGCCGGTCATCTCCGCCATGCGGTGGATGAACAGCACCGCGCCGAGCGCGAAGCCGACCAGAATGCCTTCGGTCAGGTCGCGGAAGATCGTGAGCAGGAAGGTTGCGAGCAGCACGATGGCATCGCCCCATGAGGAGCGCAGCAGCGTGGCAAATTCGTGCTTCTCCGCCATGGTCCAGGCCACCACCACGAGCACGGCGGCGAGTGCGGCGAGCGGGATGTAGCTCGCGAGCGGTGCTGCGATCAGCATGAACAGCAGCAGGAACACCGAATGCAGCATGCCCGCCAGCGGCCCGCGCGCGCCGGCGCGGATATTGGTGGCGGTGCGCGCGATCAGGCCGGTGACGCAGATGCCGCCGAACAGTGCCGAGCCGATATTGGCAACGCCTTGCGCGACCAGCTCGCAATTGGAGCGGTGACGGCGTCCGGTCATGCCGTCGGCCACCACGGCCGACAGCAGCGATTCGATTGCGGCGAGCAGCGCGAACGCGATCGCATCCGGCAGCACTGCGCTCACCTTCTCCAGCGAAAACACAGGCAAGGCCGGCGACGGCAATTCGCGCGGAATGCCGCCGAAGCGGCTGCCGATGGTCTCGACCGGTAGCGACAGCGCAGCGCTCGCGACCGCCGCGAACACGACTGCGATCAGGATGCCAGGCCAGGACGGCCGCCAGCGCCGCAAGCCGGCAATGATGGCGATGCTGACGATTGCGACCGCAACTGCGGATGGATTGACGGTGTGCAGGCCTCCGGCCAATGCGATGAGTTTTGCGACGAATTCGCTCGGCTCCTTCGCGACAAGCGTGATTCCGCCGAGATCGCGCAGCTGGCTTGCGAAGATGATCACGGCGATGCCGGCGGTGAAGCCGACCGTCACCGGATAGGGAATGAACTTGATGTAGGTGCCGATCCGCAGCAATCCCGCGGCGATCAGCAACAGGCCCGCCATCAGGGTGGCAAGAATCACGCCATCGACGCCGTGACGGTTGGCGGTCGCCGCAACCAGCACAATGAAGGCGCCGGCCGGTCCACCGACCTGAAATCGGCTGCCGCCGAGCAGCGACGCGATGAAGCCGCCGACGACGGCGGTGTAGAGGCCGCGGTCGGGCGTCACGCCCGAGGCGATCGCGATCGCCATCGACAGCGGCAGCGCGACGATCGCGACCGTGAGGCCGGCGAACACGTCAGCGCGGAAATCCGACAAGCCATAGCCCTCGCGCCACACAGTCACGAGCTTTGGCAGATAGAGTTCGGTAAAGGTCGGCTGACGATGCTGGTACAGCTTGCCTGCGTGTTCGCCCGTGATGCTCATGCCCACAATGCTCCGATGCATCGTGCGGCCGCGTACTGGGGCGCGACGGTGCGTTAGTTCAGCCCGCTTGCGAGCATGATCATTGCGCGATCACGCTCCGATCCGACGCGGCGGCCCGGGCTCCCTCAGGCGAACGCCACGTCCTCCGCTTTCGCTGCGTGCATGTTCGCCGATCAGCTCCACGCCGGCCCGGTCAAACGCGTCGACCACCTTCATCAAGGTCTCGACAACGCCGCGAACATTGCCGGTGCTGGCCTCCATCCGCTGGATGGTCGGCAGCGAAACGCCGGCGAGCTCGGCCAGGGTTCTCTGGTCAATGCCAAGCAGCGCGCGGGCTGCCCGCATTTGGAACGACGTGATCACCTTGGCCTCACGTGTCAGAGCTTATAAGTGATATCTGAAGCATGTACAATGATGTAAAATACATCATCTTGGGGCGAACGCAAGTGGCGCCCGTCTGTCTCCTCCGTCATTGCGAGGAGCTCTTGCGACGAAGCAATCCAGGCCGCCTCCGCAGAGACAGTCTGGATTGCTTCGCTACGCTCGCAACGACGAGTGGAGAGGGCGCAGGCCTTCCTGCTCCTCTCCCCGCGAGAACGGGGAGAGGAAGAGAGAGTATGGGATGTGCTCCCTACTGCGCGAGGCCGATCACGCCGCGACGCGATGCGCGGCGATGATCTGGTCGGCGGCGCGGCCGGTCACCTCGGCCATGTGGTCGAACTGACGGGTGAAGCTGCCGGCACCTGCCGTGGCTGAGCGCAGCTCGACGATGAGCTCGCCGATCTCGGCTTCCGGCATCATGGCGCGGACAGAGTCCCAGCCGCTCCAGCCGTCGCGGGTGTCGAAGCCGAGGATCTGGCCGCGCCGCGCCGACAGGATCGCGTTGATCTTGGCGGTGGCATCGGTCGGACAGACGATCTCGACCATGTGGATCGGCTCCAGCAGCACCGGCTGGCATTGCGGCAGGCCTTCATTGAGTCCGACCCGCGCCGCCGTGCGGAAGGCGAGGTCGGAGGAATCGACGCTGTGATAGGAGCCGTCGGTCAACGTCACCTGCAAATCGGTGACGGGAAAACCCAGCGGACCGCGCACCAGGCCGTCGACGACACCTTCCTCCACCGCCCCGATGTAGTTGCGCGGCACCGCGCCGCCGACCACCTTCTCGGTGAACTTGAAGCCGTCGCCGCGCGGCATCGGCCTGATGTCGAGCACGACGTCACCGAACTGGCCGTGGCCACCGGACTGCTTCTTGTGGCGGCCGCGCTGGGTGATCGGCTTGCGGATCGTCTCCTGATAGCCGATCGCAGGCGGATGCGAGGTGAGCTTGATGCCGAAGCGGTCGCGTAGCCGCTCATTGGCTACACGCAGATGCATCTCGCCCTGCCCCCACAGCACGGTGTCATGGGTCTGGGCGTTCTGGACGACGACGAGTGAGGGATCCTCCTCGTGCAGCCGTGCCAGCGCCTGGCCGAGCTTGACGTCGTCCTTGCGGTCGACGGCCGCAATCGACGTCGCGAGCACCGGCGGCGTCGGCTCGAGAGCGGCCAGCGCGGCCGGCTGGGTCTTGCCGCTCGAGACCGTGTCGCCGGTGTTGACCGGATCGAGCTTGGCGAGCGCCACGGTGTCGCCGGGTTCAGCCGAGGCACGCTTGCTGTCGTAAGCGCCGTTGACGGCGAGGATGCCGGAGATGCGACTGGTTCCGCCGGAGGAGGATTGCAGCGTCGCGCCGTCCTCGAGATGGCCGGCGAGCAACCGCGTCAGCGACAGCTTTCCGCCGTGCTGCGAGTGCAGCGTCTTGAAGACGAAGCCGAGCGCGTCCTTCGCGGAGGGTGCGCCTAAACGCTTGACGGTCTCTGCGATGCCCGGCGCCTCGTGGCGCAGCGCCTTCATCAGGCGCAGCACGCCGTTCTCGCGCGCGGCCGCACCTAACAGCACCGGGCAGATCTGCCCTTCGCGCAATTCGCGGGCGAGGTCGTCGAACACGGCGTCGCGCGGCGGCTGGATGTCCTCGAGCAATTGCTCCATCAGCGCATCGTCGTGGTCGGCGAGCTTCTCCAGCATCGAGAAGCGGGCCTCCTTCTCGCGATCGAGATTGCCGCCTTCGAGCGCAACCACCTCGGAGGCCTTGTGCTCGCGATAGATGAAGGCGCGCTCCAGCGCGAGATCGACGAAGCCTTCAATCAGATCGTCCTTCCAGATCGGAATCTGGCGCAGCACCAGCGGCACGCGCGAGGCCGGCTGAAGCGTTGCGAGCGTCTCGCGGATGCGCTTGTTGGCGCGGTCGATCTTATTGAGGAACAGGAAGCGCGGGATCTTCAGTTCTTCCAGCTCGCGCAGGATGATCTGGAGCTGCGGCAGCTTCTTCTCGTCGGCCTCGCAGACCACAACCGCAGCGTCGACAGCGGGAAGTGCTGCGCGCATGTCGTGGGCGAACTCGACGGAACCGGGACAATCCAGGAAGGTGTAGCTGTCGCCCATGAAACTCGTGGTGGCGGCAGTGAGCCCAACGGTCATCTTGTGATGACGGGCCTCGGCACTGGCGTCGCCGACGGAGGTTCCGGCGTCGACGCTGCCGGCGCGCGGGATTGCGCCCGTGCGCGCCAGTATCGCTTCAAGAAGTGTGGTTTTACCGCTTTGGAAAGGGCCCACCAGCGCAATGCACCGTGGACCTCGGGGACTTCTGACGTCTTGTCCCATTCGCCGCCTCCTTGGTGTGGAGCTCGGCCCATGATTGGGTCGGCAAACGCAGATGCTCTGCCCGTCCCCGCATTTTGGCAAGCGTCAAACGTCGCTGCGGTGCGTCGTCGTGATCGCGCCGGTGGAACGGCGCGATCACGCACGCGAAATCGTTAACGACCGGGACGAAGTTCCAGGCTTTCGAGGCCGGCCGCGACGTTGAGACCGACCTGGCCCTGCACGCTCAGCGGCTGGAGCGCGATCGAATTGTTGGAGCCGCCGACCAGCACGTTGCCGCCGAGGCCAACGCCGATCGAGGCGCTGCCCTGCGCGCCGGCATAGTTGCCGGAGAGATCGCCGGGGCCGAGCCGGTTCACCGGCGCGAACACGCCCCAGGCGAGCGCCGTCTCCTGGGTGATGCCGAGGTCGAGACCTACTTTACGGATCGTTGCGACGTAACGATCGTCCGGCACACCATCGACGCGCAGCACGCAGCCGAGATTGGTGACCGAGCCTACGACGAAGCCGATGCTGGCGCCGCCGCGGCATTCGAGCACGCCCACCTGCACCAGCCGCGACTGCGCACTGGCGCCCGCGACGGAGGCAACGAGGCTCGCAATGGTGAGCCCGGCGAGGAGGAGTGAGCGGCGCATGAAACGTCTCCGGCTATGATTGTGATGCGAGCATTGGAGGGCGCGGGACAAGCCACGCGGGAGTTCTATGCCACAATAGTTCCGGGGGTGCCAGATCACGCAGGCTTAAAGAAAAAAGGGCCCGCAGCGAGCGGGCCCTTTCATGTCAGATCGTTACTGCAGGCTTATCGCAGATTGCCGCAGAAGCGCTGGATGCGATTGCAGGCGTCTTCGAGGTCCGACGTTTTGGTCGCGTAGGAGATGCGGAACGCCGGGCCGAGGCCGAAGGCCGAACCCTGCACGACGGCAACACCCTCGGTCTCCAACAGCTCGGTGACGAACTGCTCGTCATTGCTGATCAAATTGCCCGACGGTGCTTTCTTGCCGATCGTGCCGGCGCAGGACGGATAGACATAGAACGCGCCTTCGGGGCGCGGACACTCGATGCCGCTGGCCTGGTTGAGCATGGAGACCACGAGGTCGCGGCGCTCCTTGAACACCTTGTTGTTGGCGGGGATGAAGTCCTGCGGACCGTTCAGCGCCTCGACCGCCGCCCACTGCGAGATCGAGGACGGGTTCGAGGTCGATTGCGATTGGATCGTCGACATCGCCTTGATGAGCTGAACCGGGCCGCCGGCATAGCCAATGCGCCAGCCGGTCATGCAATAGGCCTTCGACACGCCGTTCACGGTCAGCGTGCGGTCGTACAGTTTCGGCTCGACCTGCGCGACGGTGGTGAACTGGAAGTCGTCATAGACGAGGTGCTCGTACATGTCGTCGGTCATCACCCAGACATGGGGATGCCTGACCAGCACGTCGGTGAGCGCCTTCAGCTCAGCGCGCGTATAGGCCGCGCCGGTCGGGTTCGACGGCGAACACAGGATGACCCATTTGGTCTTCGGCGTGATCGCGCGCTCGAGCGCCTCGGCCTGGAGCTTGAAGCCGGCCGCAGCGGTGCAGACCACCGGCACCGGCTCGCCGCCGGCGAGCGCCACCATCTCGGGATAGCTGACCCAGTATGGCGCGGGGATGATCACCTCGTCGCCCGGATTGATGGTCGCCATCAGCGCGTTGTAGAGCACCTGCTTGCCGCCGGTGCCGACGATCACCTGGTTCGGCTTGTAGACGACGCCGTTCTCGCGCTGAAACTTCGCGATGATGGCTTCCTTCAGCTCGGGGATGCCGTCGACCGCAGTGTACTTGGTCTTGCCGGACTCGATGGCGTGGATTGCCGCCAGCTTGATGTTGGCGGGCGTGTCGAAGTCGGGCTCGCCGGCGCCGAGGCCGATGACGTTGCGGCCCGCCGCTTTCAGCGCGCGTGCTTTGTCCGTGACCGCGATGGTTGCGGACGGCTTCACACGGTCGAGCGCAGCGGCAAGGAAGGGCATCGTCATCTCCTGACAAGCGTCGTGAACCCATGGGTTGTCACGACTCTGATTGTGGGAATGAGCCACCCTAAAACGAGTGCCGCTGCACCGCAAGAAACTTCGGCCCGATCTCGAAAAAGTTTACGGATTTGAGCGTTTCCAGGCCCGATTTCCCGCAATAACTGGCAACTTTGCTGTCGAAATCGCTCATATCCGGGAAGCCTTGTCCTCGGAGCAATTTTGCGCCTTCGGAGCGCCGCGAAACTGACGACCAGCTGACGTTGTGAGGTCACGCGTTCGCATGTTGACGCAAGCGTGATCTGATTTGCAGCGTCGCACGAAAATGATCTTCCGCGGCGTTGCAGTGCGGTAGGGTTTTCGAGTTTTTCTATTGCCCGGCCCTTGCGGCGGATTCGCATCGGCATCATTGTTTAGCCGCGTTGCGGGGCAACAAGCCCCGCGCTTATCCTGTCCTTCGGAATCGAACTCCCAGAATGTACAAGCTCTATTCGATGCAACGCTCCGGCAACAGCTACAAGGTCCGCCTTGCGCTGGCGCTGCTGAACTTGCCTTACCAAGCAATCGAGGTGGACATTCTGCGCGGCGAAAGCCGTACGCCCGACTTCCTGTCGAAGAACCCATCCGGCCAGGTGCCGCTGCTCGAGGTCGGCAACGACCGTTTCCTCGCCGAGTCCAACGCCATCCTGTGGTACGTCGCCGTCGGCACGCCGCTCGCGCCGGAGAATCGCATCGATCGCGCCGAGGCGCTGCAATGGATGTTCTTCGAGCAGCACGCGCTCGAGCCGAATATCGGCGCCGCCTATTTCTGGCTGTCGCTGGTGAAGGGCGGCCGCGACCTCCAAACCCACGCGCTGGAGGACTGGATGGAGCGCGGCTATGGCGCACTCCAGGTGATGGAGAACCACCTCAAGACCAACGCCTACTTCGCCGCCCGCCAGCTCACGGTCGCCGACATCGCGCTCTACGGTTACACCCACGTCGCCGAGCGCTGCGACTTCGACCTCTCGACCTTCCCGGCGATCCGGGACTGGCTGAAGCGCGTCGAAGCGACGCCCGGCTTCGTGGCGATGGACTGGCGCCCGGCCGATGTCGAGGACCCCGCCAGTATCGCGGCCGGGGCCTGAAAACCGGTTCGGCGTTAAGAAATAGCGGGCATAGCGTTAACCTTTGCCGCAATCTCGCCATTTTAGCAGGATTGCCGCCCCAATATTGCCGGTTGGAATTGTGAAGTTGTGTGACGTCGCGAGTGATTCGCTCGCACGTTGAAGGATTTAGACCATGATTCGGGCGTCCGGCACGGTCGGCTTTCAGGGCCGATCCGCGATTGCCGCCTCCTCCCGGTTGACCCACGCCGTGGCGGCCTCGCTGGCCATCGCGGCGCTGTCGCTGTGTCTGATCGTCACCCTCACGGTGCTGACCACCAAGGCGACCATGGCGATGGGCCTGCCGATCTGATCCCCGTTTCGTCCTCGATCAGCCTTCAAGGCGCCCTGTGAATCGGCGCCGACAGGCACGCGGCAGGACATCCATGAAGTCACCGGCGGCACTCGTTGCAATAGCCCTGACTGCGGCCATCCTGGTCGCGGCATCGCTGTTGATCGTGACGGGCACGCGCAAGGCCGTCGGCATCTCGACGCTGCACGCGCCGGTGCTCGTCGTCCGCCACAACACGTGACGCCGGTCGATTTGGCCTAAAATCATTTGAAAGCTTTGCGCCGGGTCGCAAGCACGCCTTAAGCACCGCGCGCGAATTGCGTGGCGATCGCGCAACGATCGGTCAGTCTCGCGGTCTTAACTCGTTCAGGGAGGAGCGAGACAGGCCATGCGGTTCGGATGGCGAGCGATCTCCGGTCCGGCGCTGACGGCAGCGACCGCGCTGCTGGCGATCATGCTCGACCGCCATCTTCCGGTTCTCTCGCTTGCGCCGCTGTTCGTCTGCATTGTTGCGCTTGCCGGTTCGCTCTCGGGCTTCGCGTCCGCGCTCGGCAGCGCCACCATCGCCGTGATCGGCGCGGCGCTGCTTTCTCTCCGCCATCGCACCATGCCGGGCTTTGACGAGGCCGATCTGGTGCAGCTCGGCCTGCTCGCGATCACGACCGCCGGCACCGCCGCCATCACCGGCCTGATGCGCGAGCGCCTGCTCGACGCATTCGCCGCCGAGCAGCGCAACCACGCCACCGCCGCGCGGCTGTCGGCCGCGCTCGACCAGGTCGATATCGGCATCGTGCTGCTCGATGCCGAGACCCGCGCCGAATTCATCAATCGTGCGTTCCGCGATTATTTTGCGCTGCCGGACGAAAAGGCCGACAACAAGCCGCCGTTCATCGCGCTGATGTATCACGGCCGCGACACCGGCGCGTTCGAACTGCCGGAGGATGAGTTGAGCGCCTTCATCGCGCAGCGCATGGAGATGGTGCGGATCGGCGACGCCACGCCGATCAATATCAATCTTGCCAACGGCGAGGTGTTGCGCTTCGTCTGCACCGCGTTGCCCGATGGCGGGCGCATGTTGAGCTACACGCCGGTGACCGACCTCGTGCGCCACACCGATACGCCCGCACGCGCCGATTACTACCGTTCGCTGCGCGATCCCACGGGCCGCAAGCTGATGCGTTATCTGCGGGTCGCTGAGTAGTGCGACAACGCGATTGATCCGCGCGCCTATCATCACGTATGAAGGACGCTTCATCGGCTTTTCGATCGTGGAATTTTCAGATGTCGCTCACCATTCGCTCCGTCACACGGCAGGACTACGATCAATGGCTGCCACTGTGGGACGGCTACAACGCCTTCTACGGCCGCTCGGGCCCGACTGCGCTTGCGCCCGAGATCACGCGCGTGACCTGGCAACGCTTCTTCGACGCCTATGAGCCGGTGCATGCGCTGGTCGCCGAGAGCGAGGGCCGCCTGCTCGGGCTGACGCACTATCTGTTTCATCGCAGCACCACCGCGATCGAGCCGTCGTGTTACTTGCAGGACCTGTTCACGCTTGAGGCCTCACGTGGCAAGGGCGTCGCCTCGGCGCTGATTAACGGCGTGTACGAGCGCGCCAAGCTCGCGGGATCACCGCGCGTCTATTGGCAGACGCATGAAACCAATGTCACGGCGCAGAGCCTGTACGACAAGGTCGCGGAACGCTCCGGCTTCATCGTCTATCGCAAGATATTCTGATCCCGCTGCGGGAGCCCTGTGGATAACTTTGCTTGTCACCCGCGCGTAACACTCCGGGGCTAGGTTGCGCCTGCGTCTGATCAGGCCCCCCCGTCACCGATCAAGCGCCCAAGCGGTCCCCGTCAGTCGCCGCGTCTGACTGGGGCCGCATTTTTTTGTCCGCGGTTCCTTTCAGCATGGCAGCAACGCGGGCGACGGCTTGCCGGTGCAGCGCGCCACGGTCACAATGGGCCCCTGCTTTCTTCTGACAGGATTCCCCATGGAAATTCGTAATCTCGGCGGCTCCGGCCTGCGCGTCTCTGCGGTCGGGCTCGGCTGCAACAATTTCGGCCAGCGCACCGATCTGGAGGCCTCGCGCAAGGTGATCCACCGCGCGATCGATCTCGGCATCACGCTGTTCGACACCGCCGACATCTATGCGGGCCAGGGCGGCTCGGAGACGGTGCTCGGCACCGTGCTCGGCGACCGCCGCAAGGACATCGTGCTCGCCACCAAATATTCCAAGCCGATGGCGGCCGACGGGACCAAGCAGGGCGCCTCGCGCCGCTACATCATGAACGCGGTCGAGGCCAGCCTGACGCGGCTCAAGACCGACTACATCGATCTCTACCAGCAGCACGATTACGATCCGCTGACGCCAATGGAAGAGACGCTGCGCGCGCTCGACGATCTGATCCGCCAGGGCAAGGTCCGCTACATCGGCAATTCGAACTTTCCGGCCTGGCGCATCGCCGAAGCCGAGTTCACCGCGCGCGCGATGAATGTCAGCCGCTTCGTCTCGGCCCAGGACGAATACAGTCTCGTGGTGCGCGACATCGAGAAGGATTTGCTGCCGGCCGCGCAGGAATACAAGCTCGGCCTGTTGCCGTTCTTCCCACTCGCGAGCGGCCTGCTCACCGGCAAGTACCAGCGCGGTGCCGCCGCACCCGCCGACACGCGCTTTGGCAAGGCGCCGGCGCTGCGCGACCGCTACGTCACGCCGCGCAACGAGGACATCGTCGAAAAGCTCCAGGCCTTTGCCAAAGCCCGCGGCCATTCGATGCTCGAGCTTGCCTTCTCCTGGCTCGCCGCGCGCCCGCAGGTGTCGAGCGTGATCGCGGGCGCCACCCGCGTCGAGCAGGTCGAGGAGAACGTCAAGGCGATCGCCTGGAAACTCTCTGCCGAGGATCTCGCCGAGATCGACAAGATCACGATGGGCTGATTTTGCGGCGCGGCGCTACTTGGCGCCGCGTCCCGCCGTCTGCATCACCTCAAAACCTTCGAACTGGGGATGGCCGAGATAGAGCGGCTTGTTGTCGCCGGCGCGAGCATGCGCCGCACGGAACGCCTCCGACTTGGTCCAGGCCTCGAACGCCGCGTGATTGGCCCACACGGTGTGCGAGGCATACAGCGTATGGTCCTCGAGCTCGGGTCCCCGCAGCAGATGGAATTCGACGAAGCCCGGCACCTTGTCCAGATGCGTGTCGCGCGACGCCCAGACCTGCTCGAAGGCGGCCTCCGATCCTTTTGTGACGCGAAATCGGTTCATGGCGATGTACATACGGGTGGTCTCCTGAAGTGAGGGAGGCACCGCCCTCTCACTCCCTCGCCCCGTTCTTACGGGGAGAGGGTGGGGTGAGGGGCTGCCTCCGCGAGCTAGGTTTGAATTGTAGTCGATGCGCGTGATGCGCGCACGGTCGTTGTGCGAGTCGGATGGACCGCCGTCTTGGCAAACGATGGGCCTTGCCCCTCACCCGGATCGCTGCGCGATCCGACCTCTCCCCGCAAAAGAGCGGGGAGAGGTTGAGAACCGCCTCCACGGACAATCTAATTGGCCGTCCGAGGCCAGGGACGAACTGCCCTCTCGCACCCTCGCCCCGTTCTTACGGGGAGAGGGTGGGGTGAGGGGCTGCCTCCGCGAGTTCGGTTTGAATTGTAATGAGAACGCCGTCGATATTGCCCAGCACGTCGTTGTTCCAGAAGCGAAGGATCTTGTAGTCTTTCTCTCTCAGGCGTTCGTCTCGAATCGCATCTGCTGCGGACTCATTGTGCTGTCCACCGTCGACTTCAATGATGAGCCGCTTCTCCCGGCAGACGAAATCACAGATGTAGCCGGCGATGGGCTCTTGCCTCACGAACTTGTTGCCATCGATCCTCCGATTGCGGATGCGATTCCAGAGAACCGTCTCTGCATCCGTCTGATCGACGCGCAGTCGTCGTGCGCGTCGGATGGACTTCTCATCGTGGCCACGCATTGCCTTGCCCCTCACCCGGATCGCTACGCGATCCGACCTCTCCCCGCAGAAGAGCGGGGAGAGGTTAAGCAACCAATCCCTTCATCGGCCTTGCGCTTGCGCTGTCCGGGAACACCGTCTCGGCCAGCACACGATCCGAGAGGCCGAACCGGTCTTGCAGCACGCCCTTGATCACGGAGCGGAGGTCGGTGGTGGGCTTGAGGTCGCGGGCCTCAAAGAGGTTGGCGAGCTTGAGGCCGGGCCAGTCGGAGATGACGCGGCCGCCCTTCACCGCGCCGCCGGCGAGCAGCGCGACGGTGCCGGTGCCGTGGTCGGTGCCGTCGGTGCCGTTGATGCGCGCGGTGCGGCCGAACTCGGTCGCGACCACCACGACAGTTTCGCGCCAGCGATCGCCAAGGCCGCTCTCGAATTCGGCGAGCGCGCCGTCGAGGCCGCTGAGCAGGAACGCAAGACGTCCGATCGGGCCGCCTTCATTGGCATGCGTGTCCCAGCCGTCGAAGGCGAGTGCGGCGATGCGCGGACCGTCATCGGCCGCCATCAGTTTTGCGGCGCCGCGCGCGACCTGCCGCATCTGCGCGACCTGGTTGCCGGGTTTTGGCTTCATGTCGTCACCGCTCGCCGCCTTCTCAAGCTGAAGCCCCTGCGACAGCGCAGACGCCAGCATGGGATCGCGGTGGCGATAGAGCTCGACCAGCCGCATCGCGGTGTCGTCATCGGCCTGCGGCAGCGCGACCGGCGCCCAGCCGACGGTCGGCGCATTGCCGCGCAGCACCAGCGGCGTGGTGGGACCGACCGCGAGCCCGCTCGACACGCGCTCGCCGCGCGGCAGCGCTTCCAGCGCACGGTTGAGCCAGCCGGACTGCACGCGGCCCGGGCCGGCATAGCCGCTTTCGAGCACGTCCTGGCCATCGAAATGCGAGCGGTCGCGATAGGGCGTCGCCACCGCATGAACGACGGCGGCATGCTGGTCGCGATACATGCGGGCGAATTCGGGCATCGACGGATGCAGCGCGAAGAAGGAGTCCAGCATGATCGCAGGATGCGCGCCATCCGCGGTGAGCGCGATCGAGCCGTGCAGGCCGGCATAATCGGGATCGCCGATCGGCGCGACGGTTGCGAGCCCGTCGAGCGCACCGCGCAGGATCACCACGACCAGCCGTGGGTCACGTCCGTCAGCCGCACGCGCGAATTTCGGCAAATAGGCCCAGGCGGCGAAGGAGGCGCCGCCGAGCAGAAGGCCGCGGCGCGAGGTGAGGAGCCGGTTTTCGACGCAGTCGATCATCATCATCTCCTCTGCATTTCCGGCGACATCAGCAGCAGTGCCAGCGCTTGCTGACGCGACTCCGCGCGCTCGATCGTCCGCCGCGTTTCGACCGAAGCCGCGTCCGCAGCGGCGAATTCCAGCAGATCGAGCGGATCGATGTTGTTGCCGAGTCGCGCGCCCATCTGCGAGGCGATGTCGAGCCGGAGCTTCATGCCCTCGGGCGCGGCCCAAGCCGCACTGGTGTCGGGGAAACCATTCGGCCCTGCCGGTGTCCACAAGGGCTGGCCGAGCAGGTTCAGGTTGTTGAGATAGCCACCGGGGTCCTCCGGCACGCGCGCGAGCAGCCGCCCGCTCGCGATCACAAAATCATAGGGCGAACGCATCTTGGTCAGCGGCGCCTGCCAGGCCTCGTCGGAATCGACCAGCGCCGTTGCCAGTGCCTTGAGATCGCCATCGGTCTTGACGAAGACATCGCGCAATCGCGCGACCAAAGGCTGCGGCGGATCATCGGCCACGAAGTGACGGACGAATTTGGTGGCGACGAAATTCGCCGTCGCCGGATGACGCGCGATGTCGGCGAGCGCGGCCTCGCCCTGCGATAGTCCCGTCGCCTCATAGGTCTTGCCGAGCAGCATCTGCGGCCCGGGCTGATGCGCATTGGTGTTGAACACGAACGAGCCGGGCACCCCGAGCTGGCCCTGCCGGCCGGCAAAGGTCCAGCCCGTGATGATGCGCGCGAGCGAGGTGACGTCTTCCTGGGTATAGCCGCCGCCGACACCGAGCGTATGCAGCTCCATGATCTCGCGCGCGAGATTCTCGTTCAGCCCGCGCTTGCGGTTCTGGCCCGCGCGCGAATCCGGCCCAAGCGATTGCTGGTTGTCGAGGAAGAACAGCATCGCCGGATGCTGTTCCACCGCCTTCAGCATGTCGGCGAAGCGCCCGAGCACATGCGGACGGATCGCCTCGCGTTCGAACGCGCCGGCCCACATCCGCGCCAGCTCGCCCTTGCTCGCGGAGATGCAGAAATGGTTGGACCAGAACACCACAAGCCGCTCGGTGAAGCCGCAATCGACCAGCGTCGCGCGCTGCAACCGCGCCAGCGCCTCGGCGCGAAAGGTTTTCTGGATCACGTTGAGCGGCTGCGGCGCGGCTTTCGCAGCAGGCGGTGCGATCGCCGGCTGCATGGCGTCGGGCTTCATCGCATTGTCGGCCGGCTTGTTGTCAGTAGGTTTGGCCTCGGTCATCTGGCCGGCGATCTCGGTCGCCACCGTGTTCAGCGAGAGATTGCGGCGCAGCCCGGGCTTCTGATCGGCCGGCGTCTGCGCAGGCTGGGCCTCCGTCGGCGCAACTGCTTTGGCCGCCGCCTCGCGCGCCTGCTTGACCTGGTCCTGATAGGCGAACACGGCCTGGCCGAGTTGCGGCGTCGATTGCAGGCCCGGCGCCTCCAGCAGCACGCCTGAGGGGCGGGCCAGCTCCGCCTTGACGAAACCTCTGGGATCGGAGGCCGCATTGATGAGATCGCCGGATGCTCCGCCGCGGGCCCCGAAGCCGAATCGATTCAGCGCAACCAGCGCAGCTTGCGAATCGCGGGCCATCAATTTGTCCTCCGCGCGGAGCCAACCGCTTCCCTGGTCTGTGCGCGACGCCTAATATACCGCAGCGGGAGATGAACCCGACATGAAAATGACGGTCAGGCTTTTGCGCAAATCATGACAATTCCGAAAGAAATTCCGTTGCCGGAACCGCAACCGCGCCGCCTCGCCTGCTCCCGCTGCGGCACCGAGTTCGGCTGCGACCTATCGGGCACCTGCTGGTGCGCGGAGGAGACGGCGCGGCTGCCGATGCCGGTGAAGGGCGAGGATTGCCTGTGCCGGGAGTGTTTGCGTAAGGCTGCGGCGAGGTAGCCGGCAACAGTCGTGAGGGCGCGCACCCAACACTTTCAGTGTCGCCCCGGCGATTTCTGCGCCACGATATTTTCCTGCCCGATGTCGTCACGAGCGTGATCATGTCGGTCTCGGCGCCGCGGCTTGAGCGTCGCGTGACATTTCAGGAACAGCCAATGGGCTGGTCCCCTGCTAGTGAACCACCTCAGGTTTTATCGGCTAGGGGCTCTGCATGGCACGAATTTGCTTCTCACGACTCGCGCTCCTCGCGGCCGTCGGGGGAATGGCGTCCGTCTCCGCGGCTGCGGCAGCCGACATGCAGGCCCCGGTCTACAAGGCCCTCCCTGCGGTCGCGCCGTTCAGCTGGACGGGATTTTACGTTGGCGGAACTGCCGGCGCGAGCTGGACCAAGGCGGATACGAGTCTCAGCGCTGTCAACGGGCCGGTTCCGCTCTACTTCCCCGCCGACATTCCCGGACTGAGCGCCATCGGTTCGCCGAACCTGTCGGGCACCAGTGCAATCGTTGGCGGCAAGGCCGGTTACAATCAGCAATGGGGCAGTTTCGTCGTCGGCGTCGAAGGCGACATTTCGTGGCGCCACTTCAACAAGACGGTCGCGACGGCCGGCAGTCCGTTCCTGACGTTCCCCGCTGGCACCGCGGCGTTCACAACCACCGTCTCGACCAACTGGCTCGCGACCATTCGCCCCCGCATCGGTTATGCGGTCGACAAGGCGCTCTTCTACGCCACCGGCGGTGTCGCTATCGGCGACGTCAAATATTCGAACACCTATGTGGGCTTCTCGCCGCTCGGATTCGGCTTGGAATTCGAGACGGCCGCGGTCAGCCAGACCCGGGTCGGCTGGACGGTTGGCGCCGGCATCGACTATGCGATCACGCCACATTGGGTGGTGAGCGGCGAATACCTGCACGTGGATCTCGGCTCCGTCTCCACCTCCGGCCTCGTCACGACCGGCAACACACCTACCGCGACCTTCAACGTCTCGACCAAGCTGCGCAGCGACATTGGGCGCCTTGGCATCGCCTACAAGTTCTGACGCAAGCCGCGCTCCGCGCCAGGGTGGGCCGCGCTTTCGGCCGACCCTGGCTTCCGATCTGCTACACCGCAAACCCCGGCGACTTCCGCGCCATGCCGTCGAACGCATCGAGCAGCTTTTCGCGCCACGCATAGACCGGATCATCTGCCTCCAGCAGCTTGAACGGGCTGACCACGCGCGACCATTGGAAGCCGCCGAACACGATGTAGTCGGCATAATTCGGCGCGTCGCCACCAATGAAGGGCTGCTTCTTCAACGTCTGCCGCATTACTTCGAGCGACTTGCGGAATGCGACGACGCCGGTGTCGCGGTTTGCCTGGACCTCGTCCAGGCTCTTGCCGAAACGCGCCTCGCGCGACTTGCGGAAATATTCGGCATCGACTTCGGCAAGATTCTTCGGGATGTCGGCGACGATCAGCAGAGAGATGCCGCCGACGATGGCGATGTCGCCCCACGCATTGAGCATGCGCGCCATGGCGCGTCCGCCCTCGCCGCCGAACAGCGAGGGCCGGTCCGGAAACTTGTCTTCGAGATAGTTCGCGATCGTCCAGGAATCGACGACAGGCTTGTCATGATGCAGCAGCACCGGCACCCTCTCCGAGCCGTGCGGCGCGATCGTGCTCTTCTCGGTGAAGCGCCAGGGCAGCGAGTCCGCCGACAGCCCCTTATGCGCAAGCGCCATCCGAATGCGCCAGCAATACGGGCTGAAGGGCCGCGAGGCGTCGGTGCCGACAAGTTCGTAGAGCTTGAGTGACATGGATGGTGTTCCGTCTTTGCGAGCGCAGCGTACCTACCGCACCACCGACGCGGTCTGCCCGAACAAAATCTTCCGTTCCTCGTCGGTGCGGATGGCGGGCTTGCCGAAGTTGGGATTGACCTCTTTGGCCAGCGCGTAAGCACGCTCGGTCGCGGGGCGGACGCGGATGACCTCTAGCCAGCGCTTCAGATGCGGGAAGTCGTCGATGTTCTGGCCCTGGTTCGCATGACCGACCACCCAGGGATAGGACGCCATGTCGGCAATGGAATACTCGCCGGCAATGAATTCGCGATCGGCGAGGCGCTTGTTGAGCACGCCGTAGAGGCGGTTGGTCTCGTTGACATAGCGATCGATGGCGTAGGGAATCTTCTCCTGCGCGTAGTTGCGGAAATGGTGGTTCTGGCCGGCCATCGGGCCGAGGCCGCCCATCTGCCAGAACGTCCACTGGATGACGTCGTAATGTGCGTAGAAATCGGTCGGAAGAAACTGGCCGGTCTTCTCGGCGAGATAGAGCAGGATCGCACCCGACTCGAACAGCGACAGCGGCTTGGTGCCGCCTTTCGGTTCGTGATCGACGATCGCGGGAATGCGGTTGTTGGGCGCCACGGCCAGAAACTCCGGCGTGAACTGCTCGCCCTTGCCGATGTTGACCGGGATGACCTTGTATTTCAGTCCGGTCTCTTCGAGGAACATCGTGATCTTGTGGCCGTTCGGCGTGGACCAATAGTGCAGGTCGATCATGGCTGGATGTCCCGGGCTGGAAGGATGCGCGCAAGAAGATGCGGTTGCATGAACGTCGCGCCGGGCTCGCCTCAAGTCAATGGTGTTCGCAATGACGGCCGCGTGAAGTCAGCGGCCGTTCGCGCGCAGCAACTTCTCGCCGTTTTCCGTCACCGCGATGATCAGCCCGATTCCGGGCAGCGTCTCGCGCGCGACAAGCCCGCGGTCAGCGGCGTCCTCCCAGATGGTGAGACGCGGGCACGAGGTTTTCCAGGTCGCGATCACCTCGGCATAAGCGCGCGGTTCGCGCGCGACCCATTCGACGAAGTCCAGCACCAGCGGATCGGCGGTCTCGCTCATTGCAACCTCCCTTCATTGCACACCTGCCTTGGTGAAGGCGGCCAGCACCGGTGTACGCACCAGCAGCCAACCGCCATAGGCGACGTAGTAGCAGGCGATGGTGGTGATCAGCTTGTTCGACCAGGCGATGAACTGCTGGTCGGTCATGGCTTCGAGCAGGCGCCGCGCCAGCGTGGTGCCGAGCATCGAGGCTGCGATCGCGACGCCGGCCAGCACCGGATCGAGCGTCGCCGCCTGATCGATGACGCCGCCGAAATAGATCAGCTTGGTGAAATGGCTGACGAGCTGGCACATCGCCTTGGTCGCCACCTTCTCGCGCCGGCCAAAATCGCCACCGAGGAAGAAGGTGTCGAGCAGCGGGCCGGAGACGCCGGTCATCAGCATCAAGCCCATGCAGATCGTGCCATAGACGGTGCCCTGCCAGAGGCGGTCGGGATCGGGCTTGATGTTGGCGGGCAGCAGTCGCGCCATGAACGGCGTGATGCCGAGCAGCAGCAGCGCCATCGGCTTGTCCGGCACATAGCGCGTGAGCGACCAGGCTGCGAGCGCGACGGCAGCGCCGACCATATAGTTCGCTACCGGCCGCCAGCGGATATGCGCCCGCCAGAGAAAAGCGCGCCAGCCGTTCGAGGCCATCTGCGTGATCGCATGCAGCACCATCGCGGTCGGCAGCGGCATCAAGGCCAGCAGCACGCCGATCAGGATCAGCCCGCCCGCCATGCCGAACAGCCCCGACAGGAACGCGGTGCCGACCATCAGCAATCCAAGGGCAGCGATCATGATCGGCGTCACGTGATGATTCTCCTCATGGTGGCTACGGCAAGTAAGGGACGCAGACTGCTTCACTCCCTCGCCCCGCTTGCGGGGAGCGGGTGGGGTGAGGGGGAGTCTCCGCAAGGACGGTAGCAATTGGACTCGCGGAGCCTCCCCCTCACCCACCACGCTTCGCGTGTCGGCCTCTGCCCGCAGGCGGGGAGAGGCGAAGGGCACGGCCTCCGCTTCAACAAATCAGCTTGGAATTACACTCATTCTTGTGCCTCGCTTGTGGGAAGCAGGCAAACTGAGTTATCTTGGCCTGGCATCAGCTTTCCTGAGGGTCCTTGCATTTGCGGCGACTGCTCTTTCTCAACGGCATCAAGGCATTCGAGGCGGCGGCGCGGACCGGCAGCTTTGCCGCGGCCGGCCTCGAGCTCAACGTCTCGGCGGCCGCCGTCAGCCGCATGGTGCATCTGCTGGAGGAACGGCTCGGCGTCGCGCTGTTCGAGCGCAAGGCCAACAGACTGGTGCTGACGCAAGCCGGGCGCGCCTACCAGAGCGGGCTGACGCCGATCTTCGATGCGCTGGCGAGCCTCACCGCGCAGGTGACGGCGCCCTCCAGCGTCCGCGTGCTTACCATCGGCGTCGGCCATACCTTTGCGATGCGCTGGCTGATCCCGCGGCTGTCGGAGTTTCGCAACGAGGAGCCCGACATCGAGGTGCGCTTCACCACCGGCGGCGCCGAGGTCGCGTTCGGCGAGGATTGGAGCTGCGGCGTCAAGCTCGGCACCGGCGACTGGCCGGGGCTGGTCGCCGAGCCATTGTTTGCCGGCGACCTCACGCCGGTCTGCGTGCCCCGCCTCGCCTCCGGCCTGAAGCGCCCGGCGGATCTCAAGGGCCCGAGCCTGATCCGCGTCACGCATTCAACCGAGGACTGGCCGCTCTGGCTCAAGGCCGCCGGCCTCACCCGGATCAACGCGCGCGGGCCGGAGTTCCAGTTCTACGGCCAGGCGCTGCAAGCCGCCGCCGACGGGCTCGGCATCGCCATGGGCATCCGGCCCTATATCGACGACGATCTCGCCGCCGGACGCTTGGTCGCGCCGTTCGATCTCTCGGTCCCAAAGGGCATGCGCTGGTACCTGCTCTACCGCAGCTTCCAAACCGAGCAGCGCGACTTTGCCGCGTTCCGCCGCTGGATCATGCGCGCGGCCGCGGAACCCGCAGCCCGGCCGCGGCGGGTCGGACGAGCCGCCGGACGGGGCTGATCCATCACCCGATCGGGTGAAAAAGCCGGCCGCTTGTGAACCGCTTCACATCCGCACATCCGGAAATGTGGTCCCCTGACCCTCCAACAGAACAGGACATTCGGGGACTACCAATGACGACCCTTTACGACGGTTTTGACATCGAATCCTTCGAAGCAGGCAAGGGACTGTGGCACGCCCGTATCAGGCGCGCCGATTTCAGCCCGGTTGCCATCGACGGCGTGCTGTTTCCGGCCATGGAAGTCGGCTTCGCCTGGCCCGATCCGGACGCCGCGATTGCCGATGCCAAGCACCACATCGATCGCTTCCGCCGGCGCGCCGACGACAGCGACGACGAATAAGCGGATTTCAAACCGACATTTCAAACCGACCTGGGACAGCGCGGCGCAATTGGGGAACCGGTCATGTCAATCATCGAATTCGAAGACGAACCACGGCCGAGGATCTACGCCCGTAATGTGCTGTCGAGATGCCCGGAATGCGACGGCGATCTCACGGTGCTCCGTGTGATCGGCGGCCGCGCCGGGTGCGAGTACTGGACCATGCGCTGCACCGATTGCGGCGGGATCCATCTCGACATCCTCGAGCCGCGTCTGGTGGCCGAGGACGACGAGGGGCCGCAGCCGGCGGCGTAATCGTCGACCCTGCTGCCAACCTGCTGTCAGCAGCCTGCGTACGGACGGGCTTTCGCTCTTTTCTGAGGGGCGGACTCGCCCCATATTCGGGGCATGGCGAAGAAACCTGCTCCCCCCGCAAAATCCCCCAAATCCAAGGCACTGAGCTCGAAGGCGCCGAACTCCAAGGCACATCGGCCTGACGTGCAGCCGATCGGGCCGGCGCTGGCCGAGCTGCTGAATCCCGCGATCAATCGCGGCGATGCCGGGCTTGGCTCGGGCACCGGTCTCCAGCCGCCGCCGGACAATTCGCGCGACCGCCGCTCCGGGGGCGAGGCTGCCGCGCATCGCGCGCGCGCCTCGACGCCAAAAGACTTTCCACAGGATACCGCATCGGGCAGCGCGACTCGTGGCTTACTCCTCTCCCCGACCCTCCCCCGCAAGGGGGGAGGGAGCGGAGAGGCCGAAGGTCTTGGCGAAGCACCGCAGGCCAATTACGGAACTGCCGCCACGATCCCGACGCTCGATCCGGAACTGGCGCGGCAGCTCGGGCTGCCCACAGAGGAGGACGATGCCGAGGCCCTCGCCCGCCCGCCGCGCAACAAGATGGAGGCGCTCGGCGTCAAGGCGACCGCGGATGCGCTGGAATCGCTGATCCGTGAGGGCCGGCCGGAGTTCCGCAAGGACGACGGCAGCTTGCGGGTATGGACGCCGCACCGGCCGCCGCGCCCGGAAAAGTCCGAAGGCGGTGTGCGCTTCGAGATCAAGTCGGAATATGAGCCGCGCGGCGACCAGCCGACCGCGATCGCCGAGCTGGTCGAGGGCATCCAGCGCAACGACCGCTCGCAGGTGCTGCTCGGCGTCACCGGCTCCGGCAAGACCTACACCATGGCCAAGGTGATCGAGGCGACGCAGCGCCCCGCGATCATTCTGGCGCCGAACAAGACGCTGGCCGCCCAGCTCTATGGCGAGTTCAAGAGCTTCTTCCCGGACAACGCGGTCGAATATTTCGTCTCGTATTACGATTACTACCAGCCGGAGGCCTATGTCCCGCGCACGGACACCTACATAGAAAAGGACTCCTCGATCAACGAGCAGATCGATCGCATGCGTCACTCCGCGACGCGCGCGCTGCTCGAACGCGACGACGTCATCATCGTTGCGTCCGTATCCTGCATCTACGGTATCGGCTCGGTCGAGACCTACACCGCGATGACGTTTGCGCTGAAGAAGGGCGAGCGCATCGACCAGCGCCAGCTGATCGCCGACCTCGTTGCCCTCCAGTACAAGCGCACCCAGGCCGATTTCACCCGCGGCACGTTCCGTGTGCGCGGCGACGTGATCGACATTTTTCCGGCGCACTATGAAGACCGGGCCTGGCGCGTGAATTTGTTCGGCGACACCGTGGAGAATATCGAGGAATTCGATCCGCTCACCGGCCACAAGCAGGACGAGCTCGAATTCATCAAGATCTACGCCAATTCGCACTATGTGACGCCGCGCCCGACGCTGGTGCAGGCGATCAAGTCGATCAAATCCGAATTGAAGATGCGGCTCGACCAGCTGCACGACCAGGGCCGCCTGCTGGAAGCGCAGCGCCTGGAGCAGCGCACCACGTTCGATCTCGAGATGATGGAGGCGACCGGAAGCTGCGCCGGCATCGAAAACTATTCGCGCTATCTCACGGGACGTCTGCCCGGCGAGCCGCCGCCGACGCTGTTCGAATACGTGCCCGACAACGCGCTGGTGTTTGCCGACGAAAGCCACGTCACGGTGCCGCAGATCGGCGCCATGTTCAAAGGTGACTTCCGCCGCAAGGCGACGCTGGCCGAATACGGCTTCCGCCTGCCCTCCTGCATGGACAACCGCCCGCTCCGCTTCGAGGAGTGGGACATGATGCGCCCGCAGACGGTCGCGGTGTCGGCGACGCCGAGCGGCTGGGAGATCAACGAGAGCGGCGGCGTGTTCGTCGAGCAGGTCATCCGCCCCACCGGGCTTATTGATCCTCCCGTTAATATTCGCCCGGCCCGCACCCAGGTCGACGATCTCGTCGGCGAGGTGCGCGCCACCGCGCAGGCCGGCTATCGCTCGCTGGTCACCGTGCTGACCAAGCGCATGGCGGAAGACCTCACCGAATATCTGCATGAACAGGGCATTCGCGTCCGCTACATGCATAGCGACATCGACACCATCGAGCGCATCGAGATCATCCGCGATTTGCGCCTCGGCGCCTTCGACGCGCTGGTCGGCATCAACCTCTTGCGCGAAGGCCTCGACATTCCCGAATGCGCGCTGGTCGCGATTCTGGACGCCGACAAGGAGGGCTTTCTGCGCAGCGAAACCTCGCTGATCCAGACCATTGGCCGCGCCGCGCGCAATGTCGACGGCAAGGTGATCCTCTATGCCGACCAGGTGACGGGATCGATGGAGCGCGCCATCGCCGAGACCGACCGCCGCCGCGAGAAGCAGGTCGAGTACAACACCGCGCATGGCATCACGCCGGAGAGCATCAAGAAGTCGATTGGCGACATCATGAACAGCGTCTACGAGCGCGATCATGTGCTGGTCGAAATCGGCGGCCACGACATGACCGACGACGTCATCTCGATCGGCCACAATTTTGAAGCCGTGCTCGGCGATCTGGAAACGCGGATGCGCGAGGCCGCAGCCGATCTGAATTTCGAGGAAGCCGCCCGCCTGCGCGACGAAGTCAAGCGCCTGCGCGCCACCGAGCTCGCCGTGGTCGACGACCCCACCGTCAAGCAGCGCACCGTGCAGGGCAAGGCCGGCGCCTATGCCGGCACGAAGAAGTACGGCGAGGCGGCCAACCTCCCGGTCAGCGCGATGAAGAAGAAGACCGTGAGCTCTGCGTTGAAAGCCAGCGGCGGAGGCGGCGGCTCCAAGGTGCACAAGCCGCATCTCGACGAAATGCACGGCCCGGAGTCACTGCCCTATCGGGCGGATCGCGCGCTGCCGTCAAAGCCGTTCGGCGGCGAGAGCCGGATCATCCAGCCGACCGATTCAAAGCAGTCGGGGCCGGAGTTCGGGCCGTCGCCACGGTCAAGCGGCGGCGCGCCGGGGCATCGGGGTGGGTGGAAGAAGAGGTAGGCGACGGAGTATCGTCCGCGCTTGTCGTGGCTATGGATTCCGGGCTCGCCACTTTGCGGCGCCCCGGAATGACGCGGAGAGATTCAGGCTCCTCACCCCGCAATCGCCGCCAGCAGCGACAACAGCAGTACAGACGCCATGAGCTGCACCGACGTCGCGGGCCTGGTGCGCCAGCAGGCGATCTTTTCGGAGAGGGACAGGTTCGCGTCGAAGAACTGGGCTTCGTAGCCGTTCTTGAAGAGCGTCGGGAACGCCGACCCGACCGAGACGACGAAGATGCTGTAGAACATCGACGCCAAGGCAATCGTGAGTACAGGACTGCTGCCGCGGTAGTCTCCCAGAAGCTTCACCATCAGAGAAGCAGCGGCGAAGATCGGGAAGCCCTGAAGGATTGTGGTGAGCGCAAAGCCTTCGAGCCAATTGAGCGGGCCGAATTTCGGCGCGGTGATGAAGGGCATAACACGCTCACCCCACGCTCGCCGTCACCACCGCCATCACCGACAACATCAGCACGATCGCGACGAGCTGCATCGAGGCTGCCGGGTGGGTGCGCCATTCGGTGATTTTTTCGGAGAGTGACAGGCTGGGATCGAAGAAGCTCGGCTCGTAGAGCAGCCTGGAGAGCGCCGGGATTGCCGACCCCAGCGTCACCGCGATCACCGCGTGAACGAGGGACGCGCAGGCGACGAAGATGGCGACGCCGGGGTCGCCGACGAGGTCGTGATTGCCGAACAGCTTGAGCAGTAGCGCGGCGGCGGCGAAGGTCGGGAAACTCTGGAGGATCGCGGTCAGCGCAAAGCCTTCGAGCGCGTTGTGCAGGCGGGACTTTCTCGCGGCGGCGGTGACGGCCATGGCACGTCTCCCTGGTGACATGCGGATGACATTAGCCGCATCGGGAGATCCGGGATGTGAGATGGGTCACGGGCTGCTGTTCACCTCGCCCCGCTCTTGTTCGCCGAAGCTTCGGCGCAAGGCGGGACGAGGGAGCGGACCGCCGATATGGCGGTAAGTCAGGCTCTCACTCCCTGAAAGTAATATTTGCGGTTGGAGCCGTCATGGGCGCCGGATTTCAGGCAGCAAGCTTTGAAATCTGCGTCCGGAGCCGCAGGGGCAGAGGTCGTTGCGGCCGAGCTTTTCGGTCAGCTCGACGTCACCATGGACGACGCGCCTGCCCCGCTTGACGTGGGTTTCCGAGGGGAATGAGTTCCGCCGCTTACGCGTGACGCTGAAAGCAGGGGAGGTTTTCGAGATCGCGATAGTTGCGCATGACGCCCTCCATCGGTTGGAAACGCGGCCCGTTGCCGCGGCGTCTCGCTATCACGATGTGGGCTGCGTGGAAAGGCGACGACAGCGTTACAGCTTGGCTACAACTTTCCTTGGCCGTTCACTTGGCTCTCCTGTTGCTGCTGCTTCTCCTGCTCCTTGGCTTGGTGGCGACCGTAAAGGCAGCCCGCGGCGGCGCCTAACACGCCGTGATGGCCCGCATAGTGACCGGCGACGCCGCCGACGACGGCGCCCTTGATACAGCCCTTGGCGTTGGCGGCGGATGTCGCACCACAGATGAGGAGCGCGGCGGCGATGGCGATGAGCGGGAATTTCATGGATCGATGTCTCCGGGTGCGGTGTCGGCGTCTCAACGAGCACGGACCGGCTCGGGTTCCAGCGCTCTCCACACGGCGATAATATGTGGCGCGCGCTCGCGCATCTCCACAAGCCCCGTTTGAACCTCCCTCGCCGTTTCCCAGACCCATTCCGGGGCGTCGTGCACGCCGGGGGTGAGTGGGGCCAATGAAAGTCGCGTTGCTTGTAATCTTGGGGCTGTTCCTGGGCGCGCTGGGCGGGGCGGCGCTCGGCATCGGGGCCGGGCTCGCCTGGGTCGAAATCGCGCACACCACGAGCTTTGAAGGCCATAGCGGCATGCTGGTGTTCTTCACCTTCATGCCGCTCGGCGCTGTCATCGGCGGGATCGGCGGCGCGGCTCTGTTCGGCCTGCTCGCCATGCGCGACGACGCCATCGCGATCGAGCGGAACCCCGCAGCGGAACCGGCACGTAGCCGGGACCGGTAAAATACGGGGTTCTATTGTAAATCTCACATTTCGCGCTCAATTGTGCATTGCGAAAATGTGAATTGCGTTTTGGCCGAAACGACCTATTTGTTCGTATACTAATGAATTAGCAACCCGCTGCGCCTACTGTGCATGGGGTTGTTTTTCGTTTTTTTGCAAGCCAGCTTCAGGACGCCCCCAAAATGACAGAGCACAGCCTCTGGCGTTTCTCGCGCGCGTTGCACCGCGCGATCAACGACCGGCATTTCGAGGATATCGAGGCCCTGATCGACGAGGACGTCGAATGGGCGATCTACGGCCCGATCGACATGTTTCCGTTCCTGGGCGCGCGCCAGGGCAAGCGGGCGGTGCTCGACGTCATTCGCCAGCTGGCCGACAACTTCCGCGTCCGCCGCTTCGAGCGCGAGAGCATCATGCTGGGCGTCGATTCCGCCTCCTCGATGCTGCGCTATTCGCTGACCGCACTGGATTCCGACAAGCCGATTAGCTTGCGGGTCGCGCAGTTCGCCCAGTTCAGGGCGGACCGGCTCATCAACATGCGTGTGCTGGTCGACACTTTCGATCTGGTCGAGCAGGCACTCGGCCGCGCCATTCATCTGCCAAAGGTGACGAGCGTCGGCTGAGGGGGACACCAACGGGCCCCGCAATTCGGGACCGATCGATTGATGCTCCCGCGACGTTGTCCTGGCCTCCAGCCCCGCCGGATGCCGTCGTGGAGAAGCTCGTCATCGGGCGCGCGCCTTTCGCGCGGCCCGTTGGTTCGTTATTCTGGGCAAGGCGAACGCCACAATTTCGCAATGATAGTTCCGCATCCTCTGCGCGAACTGGGCTCGCGGGCAGGACGATGGAATTCTCGACAGGTTTGGGCTGGACCAGGCTGCCGTTACTGGCGGCCGCGTTGATTTTCGGCTCGGTGCCGACGGCCTCGGCGCAGATCATTCCGCCCTTCTCCCCTGCCCCCGCGGCGGCCGTGCCTGACGAAGAGGCGGAGGACGCCCCCGACGTCAACGACCCCGACGTGCTCAAAGGTATCGACGTCGACAAGCTCGACTGGGCCCAGCTCGCCATCGACGCCGGCACGCTCAACGACATCATCGCCGCCAAAAAGCGGGCGCAGGCCGCAGCCAGGGACGGGATGGACTGGTCGTCCAACGCCAATGCCAACGGCTCCTCGGCGGTGAAGGTCAAGCAGTCGGTCTCCTCGTTTTGGGATGCCCGAATCGGCGCCGACATGACGGTGGCGAAGGAGCCGACCACGATGTCGGAGCTGATGGCGCAGAAGGCCGCCAATGGCGGCAATATCCCGCAATCCTCCGGCAGCGCCTGGGCCGCCGCGACCGCGCCGGGCGCGGGCTCGGTGTGGGACAAGACCGCGGTGGAAGGCCGCATCGATCCCGGCTCCGAGCAGAGCAAGATCGGCGCGTCGCTGACCAAATCGGTGCCGCTGTCGGGCGACACGTCGCTGACGCTCCAGAACGGCTACAGCGTCAACCAGCAGGGCACCACCGCGCTGCCCGGCATCGCCGGCCACACCACCCGCAACTACGAGACCGAGCAGTCCGCCAAGGTCGAGATCACCGACACCGGCACCAGCATCACGGCGGGCCAGACGCTGTCGACCACCGACGACAAATGGCTGCGCAAGGTCGGCGCCGAGCAGAAGCTGTTCGACAACGTCACCGTCTCCGGCTCCGTCGGCGAGACCTCGCAAGGCGCGATCAACAAGAGCCTGACCGCGGGCTTCAAGAAGAGCTGGTGAATCTTCTTTAGAAACTTGTAACCAAACGCCACGGCAAAGCCCCCGAATGGTCCGCCCTTGCCGCATCTCTGCCTAGTTGCCGTCAAAATCCGACGCCCTGATGCATCGGCCTGACACACATCGTCGTGCGGGGGACACTCGCGCTGCGCTCAACGCGAACAGGGGAACACCGATGAACGCCATTCGTCCGGAAAAGGTTGAAGCAACCGAGACCGAAACCGTCGACAGCAATCTCGCCGCAGTGACGGAAGTCGAAGCCGGCATCCGCGATTTCGTCCGCAACGACATCGCCTATCTGCGCCGTCCGGCGACGACGGCCACCGAGCCGGCGCTCGATGCGAGCGCGGAAGCCACCGTCACCAACGTCAACTCGCTGATCCAGCGCGTCGCCGGCACCTCGCTCGCCGAGATCGAGAATCTGATCTCCGAGCTCGAAAGCCTGCGCGACCTGCTCCATGCCGAAGGCCAGCGCGTCCAGCGCGAGATCTCCGGCTACGCCCAGCTCAGCCAGGCCGCAATGAAGTCGACCCGCATGATCGCCGACAACGTCACCCAGTGGAAGCGCGCCGCCGACGGCCTGCGCAACAGCTGATCGCACACGTCTCGCATCACCAGCCGCCGCGTTCCGAAAGGGACGCGGTGGTTTTGATTCTGTCACCACATTCTCGCGGTCATCGCCCGCGAAGGCGGGCGATCCAGTATTCCAGAGACGGTTGTGATTGAGTCGAGAGGCCGCGGAGTACTGGATGCCCCGCCTTCGCGGGGCATGACGGCGGAGGGTGTGGTCCGCACCGCGCGGCCTAACAGCCCCCCCGGCTTTTGAACCCTCCGCTCCTCCCCGGCGACCAATGCCAAGCGCCCGCAGCCATCACGGCGGGCCTGGGGACATTTCAGATGGAAAGCATTCGACCGGACAACACGGACCCGATACCGATGCGGCCCGCGCCGAACCAGTTCGGCACGATCATGCTGCGCTTTGTCGGATTGCTGGCGGTCGCGATCGCGATATTGGCGTTCGTCTATAGCCGCTGAACTGAAGCCGGATGCCGGCCCCGAAAAGTTAACGAACCCTTAACGGCTCGCGTCGATCGTCGAGGCTTCCAGGGTGTAACCGCCATCGGCATAACCCTTCACCACCATGCCGGCCACCAGCATCACAGCCAGCGTGGCGGTAGCGAAGATAAATCCGACCAGCTTGAGTGCGCCGCGGTCTGCCATGATGCTCGTCCCCTGTACTCTGCCCAGTTCGTTCAAATAGACAGCGACAGGTTCATAATTGGTTAGCAACTCGATGGTTCCGCCAACTGCTTCGCAGGCCGGCCATCTCGGAAAGGCTTATGGCAGCAGCCCCGAATCGCGTCCATAGCGCGCGGGCAACACTCGCGCGCTCTTTTCAACCGTTCATCTTGGAACAGATCTAACCGCTCTTTCGCATTGGCACGAAGGCCGAGGCGGTGATGGAATAGACTTCCTCGCCGCGCTGGTTGGTGCCGGTGGTGCGGGCCGTCAGGATGCCCCAGCCGGGACGCGAGCCGGAGGCGCGCTTATCGATGACGACATTGGCGTAAACGACGGTGTCGCCGGCGAGCACCGGCTTGATCCAGCGCAGATCGCGAAAGCCCGGCGACGGCCCCCACACCGCAACCTCCTCGCCGCGTGCTGCGGCCTCGCGCGCCAGGCGCTGGCCGTCTGCGACGAGCAGGCTCATGCAGGCCGAGCCGACATGCCAGCCGGACGCGGCGAGCCCGCCGAACAGCGAATTCTTGCCTTCCTCCTCGTCGAGATGGAAGCGCTGCGGATCGAACTTTGCGGCGAACGTTTTGATGGACTCGGCCGTGAAGGTGTAGGTGCCGATCTCGCGGCGATGACCGATCTCGATCTCTTCGAAAAACGGCATCAGACCGCTCCCTCGCGTCGCTCGATCAGGATCGGCGAGGTCATCTCGCACAGCGCGTCGCCCTTGGCGTTGCGCACGGTGCATTTGAACTTGACGATGCCGAGGCTTGGCCTGCTCTTCGAGGTGCGGGCTTCCACGACGTCGACGTCGAGCGTGAGGTCGTCGCCGGGCCGCAAGGGAGACAGCCAGCGCACTTCATCGACGCCGGGCGAGCCGAGCGATGCGGCGCGAGTGATGAAGCCGTCGGCCATCATCCGCATCATCAGCGAACAGAGGTGCCAGCCCGAGCCGGACAGGCCGCGCAGCATGCTCTTGCTGGCAGCCTCCTCGTCGAGGTGCATCGGTTGCGGATCGAACTCGGCCGCAAAGGCCAGGATCTCGTCGCGGGTGACATGGCGCGGGCCGAACGTGCCGAACCGGCCGGGTGGGAAATCTTCGAAGGTCAGGGTCATCTTTGGATTGGCTTCCGGGAATGACAGATTGTGGCCGCACTTTGCGGCAATCTCAACCCGCCGGCCCGCATGGCTCGTGCTACATTCGGCGAGTCGGGCCAGACCAGCCTCCTCATCGGATTGACGCGGCCGGCGGCGCGATTTGCCCGGGGGAGAGAGATGTTTTCATTCAGCGATCTGTTTCAATGGGACCGCTTCATCACGCCGACGATCATCAAGACCTTCTACTGGCTGGTGATCGGCGTGATCTGCCTGTTTGGACTCTCCGGAATCTTTGCAGGTCTCACGGCGATGGCGATCAGCCCGTTCGCCGGCTTCCTGGTGGTGCTGGAATCGATCGCGGGCGTCGTCGTCGGTGTCGTGTTCTCGCGCATCGCCGCGGAGCTGATCCTGATCGTGTTCCGCATCAACGAGCATCTCGGCGCGATCAGGGATCAGGGCGGCGGGGTGCGGTGAGGCACCCTTCTCCGCGCCTTACGTATTGAACCGGAAATGCATCACGTCGCCGTCGGCGACGACGTATTCCTTGCCTTCGAGCCGCAGCTTGCCGGCATCGCGGGCGCCGGCTTCGCCGTTGAGCGCGACGTAATCGTCATAGGCAATGGTCTCGGCGCGGATAAAGCCCTTCTCGAAATCGGTGTGGATCACGCCGGCCGCACCCGGCGCCTTGGTGCCGCGATGGATGGTCCAGGCGCGGGCCTCCTTCGGCCCCACCGTGAAATAGGTGATGAGCTGGAGCAGGGTGTAGCCGGCGCGGATCAGGCGATCGAGACCGGCCTCCTCCAGGCCCAGCGTCTCCAGGAAATCAGTGCGCTCGTCACGCGAGATCGTCGCGATCTCGGATTCGATTTTTGCCGAGATGACAACGGCAATTGCGCCCTCTTTCGCCGCCTGCTCCTCGACCGCCTTGGAAAAACCGTTGCCGGTCGCGGCCGAGCCTTCCTCGACGTTGCAGACGTAGAGCACGGGCTTCGACGAGAGCAGGCCGAGCATCGAGAAGGCGCGCTCTTCCTCGGCCTTGCGCTCGACGAGGCGCGCGGGCTTGCCCTCGCGGAGCAGCACCAGCGTGCGGTTGACGAGGTCGAGCTGCTCCTTGGCGTCCTTGTCGTTGCCCTTGGCTTTCTTGGACAGATTGTCGACGCGCTTCTCGAGGCTGTCGAGGTCGGCGAGCATCAGCTCGGTCTCGATGGTCTCGATGTCGGCGAGCGGGGCGATCTTGCCCTCGACATGGGTGATGTCGGAATCTTCAAAGCAGCGCACGACATGCGCGATGGCATCGACCTCGCGGATGTTGGCCAGAAACTGGTTGCCGAGGCCTTCACCCTTGGAGGCACCGCGCACCAGGCCTGCGATGTCGACGAAGGTCAGCCGGGTCGGGATGATCTGCGCCGATTTGGCGATGGCCGAGAGCTTGTCGAGCCGCGGATCGGGCACGGCGACCTCGCCGACATTCGGCTCGATGGTGCAGAACGGATAGTTCGCCGCCTGCGCCGCGGCCGTCTCTGTCAGCGCGTTGAACAAGGTCGACTTGCCGACATTGGGCAACCCGACAATCCCGCATTTGAATCCCACCAGCGTTATTCCTTGCCGTTGTCGTCCTTGGTCAAAAATCCCTTCGCCTGCATCGCGAGATGCACCCTGTTGGCGAAGGTCGCGTCCGTGCCCTTGGCGATCAGTGCCGCGTGCTCGGCCACCGCGTCGCAAAGCGTCGCCACCCAGTCGTTGTCGGCCTTGGCAAAGTCCGACAGCACATGGCCGTGCACCATCTCCTTGACGCCGGGATGACCGATGCCGAGCCGCACCCGGCGGTAGTCGTTGCCGATATGGGCGGAGATCGAGCGCAGGCCGTTATGCCCGGCGATGCCGCCGCCGATCTTCACCCGCACCTTGCCCGGCGGCAATTCGAGCTCATCGTGGAACACGGTGACGTCGCCCGGCGCGATCTTGAAGAAGCTCGCCGCCTCCTGAACGCTGCGGCCGGAGTCGTTCATGTAGGTCGTCGGCTTGAGCAGGATGACGCGCTCAGGCCCGAGCGCACCTTCCGAGGTCTCGCCCTGAAAACGACGGCGCCATGGTGCGAAACCATGACGCCGCGCGATCTCGTCGACGGCCATGAAGCCGATATTATGCCGGTTACGTGCGTATTTCGCGCCGGGATTGCCGAGCCCAACAAAGAGTCGCATGACGCGGTGCGCCCCTCGCTCGGCGCGCAGTCAGGGACCGCGCGCCGGCTTTGAGAGATTACTTCTTCTTGTCGCCGCCGGCCGGAGCCTTGGCAGCAGGAGCCTTGGCAGCCGCTGCCGGAGCAGCAGCACCCGCAGCCGGAGCCGCAGCGCCAGCCGCCGGAGCGGCCGCACCAGCCACCGGAGCCGCGCCACCAGCAGCAGCCGCAGCCGCCGCCTTCAGCTCTTCAGCGTAACCGGACGGCGGTACGATGGTGACGAGGGTCGCGTCCTCGCGGGTCAGCGCCTTGACGCCGGCCGGCAGCTTGATGTCGGCCAGATGCAGGGAGTGACCGATTTCGAGCGAGCCGACATCGGCCTCGATGTACTGCGGGATGCTCTCGACGCCGCATTCGAGCTCGATTGCATGCGCGACGATGTTGACGGCGCCGCCGCGCTTCACACCCGGGGAGCCTTCCGCCTTCACCACGTGCAGAGGCACGCTGATGCGGATGGTGGCGCCTTCGCCGAGGCGCATGAAGTCGACGTGGATCGGGAAGTCCTTGACCGGATCGAGGTGGAAGTCGCGCGGAATCACGCGGTGCTTCTTGCCGTCGAGGTCGATGTCGACCAGCGTGGTCAGGAACCGGCCGGCGAGGATGCGCTGGCGCAGTTCGCGATCATCGACCGAGATCGTGAGCGGGGGTTGCTTGTTGCCATAGATCACTCCGGGCACTTTCCCGGCGCGACGCTCAGCCCGGGCGGCCCCCTTGCCGCTCTTCGGACGTGCGGTCGCCTTCAATTCCTTGACGGTCGCCATAACGTTAAGTCCTTGTTTTTGCAAAAGTTAATGGGCCGCAACGCGGCCCATGGTGCACGCCGCAGCAAGCCTCCAGGGGTGCGGGGGCTGCGGACGTGGCGGGCTTTTAGCCGGAAGACGCGGAAATGACAAGGAGAATGGGCTACCGGGTGGGAACTGTAGCCCGGATGGAGCGCAGCGAAATCGGGGTGGTTCCGCGGGCGCAGCTCCCCGGATTGCGCTGCGCTCCATCCGGGCTACGGGGCCATCATGCCCCGCCGAGCTTGGCCTCCAGCGCCGCGATCCGTGCCTTCAGCGCCTCGTTCTCCTCACGCGCCAGGCGGGCCATATCCTTGACCACCTCGAACTCCTCGCGCTTGACCAGATCCATGTCGCGGAGGAATTTTTCGGCCTGGTTGCGCAGCACCGTGTCGAACTCGCGCTTGGCGCCCTGTGCGGCACCGGCGGCGTCGTTCATCAGGCGGCCGATCTCGTCGAAAAACCGGTTGGTGGTCTGGGTCATTTCGGTCTCCTTGGCGTCCCCGATAAACTTTGCGCGAACTGCTCAAAGCACAATGGCAATCCAGACGAGACGGTTCAAGGGCTGACCCGAGCTATCCTTGTCATGCCCCGGTTTCCTTGCAATCGTATTCACCGTCCCTGCATAACAAGAATCACAAGGCGGAACGCAAGACATGATCGAGCAGCAGATCGCAATTCCCACCAAGGACGGTCACACCGCGACCTTCATCGCTCATCCCGAGCGCGGCGGCCCCTTCCCGGTCATTCTCTTCTACATGGATGCGCCGGCGATCCGCGAGGAGCTGCGCGACATGGCGCGCCGGCTTGCGACATCGGGCTATTACGTGATGCTGCCGAACCTCTATTACCGCTCCGGCGTGATGGAGCTCGGCGCGCTGCCGGCCGATCCGAACGCGCCGGAGCGCAAGCGCATGTTCGCGCTGATGGGCTCGCTCACGATTCCCATGATCATGGACGACACCAGGGCACTGCTGACCTATGCCGAGGGCCAAGCCGCTGCGAACACGAAGATCGTCGGCACCGTCGGCTACTGCATGAGCGGCCGCTACGCCGTCAACGCCGCCACGCATTTTTCCGATCGCGTCAAAGCCGCCGCCTCGATCTACGGAACGCAGCTTGCCACCGATCAGGATGACAGCCCACATCTCGCCGCCGGCAAGACCAAGGCCGAGCTGTATTTCGGCTGCGCCGAGACCGATATCTATGCGCCCACGGAGATCATCGAGAAGGTCAAGCAGGGCATGAGCGGCGCCAAAGCCGAGGTCGAGATCTATCCCGGCACCCATCACGGCTTCGCCTTCCCCAAGCGTCCAGTCTATGACCGCGACGCGGCCGAGCGGCATTGGGAGCGGCTGCTCGCGCTCTACCGCCGCAACCTCGTCTAGCGTGCGATGCCCTTTCTGCTGATCGACTTTCCGTCCTTCAATCCGATCGCGGTCGCGATCGGACCGTTCGCGATTCGCTGGTATGCGCTCGCCTATATCGGCGGCATCGTGCTCGGCTGGCTCTATGCGCGCTCGCTGTTGAAGAACGAGCGGCTGTGGGGCGGGCCCGCGCCGATCTCGCTGCTCCAGATCGACGATTTCATCCTCTGGGTCACGCTCGGCATCATCCTGGGCGGTCGCACCGGCTACGTGCTGTTCTACAATCTGCCGTTCTTCATCGAGCATCCCACGGCGATCTTCCGGCTGTGGGAGGGCGGCATGTCGTTCCATGGTGGCTTTCTCGGATGCGTCGTTGCGGTGATGTGGTTTGCCTACCGCAACCGCATCTCGATCCTGTCGCTCGGTGACATCACCACTGCGGTCGGTCCGATCGGGCTGTTCCTCGGGCGGATCGCCAACTTCATCAACGGCGAATTGTGGGGCCGCGCCACCGATGCGAGCGTGCCCTGGGCGATGATCTTCCCCCATGACCCGACACACCTGCCCCGCCATCCGAGCCAACTCTATGAAGCCGGCATGGAGGGCATCCTGCTGTTCACCGTGCTCGCGATCATGATCCGCTTCGGTGCCCTGAAACGGCCGGGCATGATCCTCGGTGCCTTCATCCTGATCTATGGCCTGACCCGGATCGCCGGCGAGCATTTCCGCGAACCAGACGAGCAGCTCGGCTTCCTCTGGGGCGGATTAACCATGGGCATGCTGTTGTCCATCCCGATGCTTATTGTCGGCGGTATACTTATTGTATGGGCTATCAAGCGCGGTGCGCCGAAGCCCATCGAGGCCATTCGTTAATTCATTTCGAGAAAGCAGTCCGTGACCGACTCGCCGCTGTTGAACGAGATCAAGGCGCTGATCAAATCCTCGGGCCCCATGCCGGTCTGGCGGTACATGGAACTGTGCCTGATGCATCCGCGCTATGGCTATTATGTCTCGCGCGATCCGCTCGGGCGCGAGGGCGACTTCACCACCGCGCCCGAGGTCAGCCAGATGTTCGGTGAGCTGCTCGGCCTGTGGACCGCGTCGGTGTGGAAGCAGATGGGCTCGCCACAATTCCTGCGGCTGATCGAGCTCGGCCCGGGCCGCGGCACCATGATGGCGGACGCGCTGCGCGCTTTGCGCGTGCTGCCGCCGCTCTACCAGGCGCTTCATATCCACCTGGTCGAGGTCAACCCTATCCTGCGCGACCGGCAGAGCGCGACGCTGTCGGGCGTGCGCAACATCGCCTGGCACGACAGCATCGACGACGTGCCCGAAGGTCCAAGCATCATCCTCGCCAACGAATATTTCGACGTGCTGCCGATCCACCAGATGGTGAAACGCGAGAACGGCTGGCACGAACGCGTGATCGAAATCGATCCCAACGGCAAGCTTCAGTTCGGCGCGGCCTCCGAACCGACGCCGCGCTTCGACGTGCTGCTGCCGCCTTTGGTGCGCGCGGCGCCCGTCGGCGCCGTGTTCGAATGGCGGCCCGATTCCGAGATCATGAAGCTCGCAACGCGCGTGCGCGACCAGGACGGCGCGGCGCTGATCATCGATTACGGCCATCTGCGCAGCGATGCCGGCGACACCTTCCAGGCGATCGCGCGCCACACCTTCACCGATCCCCTGAAGGCGCCGGGCCAGGCCGACGTCACTGCCCATGTCGACTTCCAGGCGCTGGCGCGGGCGGCGGAGGACGTCGGCGCCCTCGTGCACGGGCCGGTGACGCAAGGCGATTTCCTCAAGCGCGTCGGCATCGACACCCGCGCGGCCGCGCTGATGCAGAAGGCGGCGCCGGACGTCGCCACCGACATTTCCGTGGCGCTGAAGCGCCTGACCGATACGGGGCGCAGCGGCATGGGCTCGATGTTCAAGGTGCTCGGCATCTCCGAGCCACGGCTGACCGGCCTCGCGGGCCTCAGCGATCTCGAACAGGCTAGAGGCGCGTCATGACGCTTGCTTCGTCGCTGCTCTCAGCAGTGCCCGGTTTGCGCCATTCCTTCTTCACCCGTGAAGGCGGTGTCTCTAGCGGCATCTATGCTGCGCTCAATGGCGGGCTCGGCTCCAATGACGATCCGGCCCATGTCGCGGAAAACCGCCGCCGCATGGCCGAGCATGTCGGTGTCGCACCGGAGCGCTTCCTCAGCCTGCACCAGATCCATTCGCCCGACGTCCTCGTCGCAGAGGCTCCATGGCCGAGCGGGCCGCGGCCGAAGGGCGATGCGCTGGTCACCAAAACGCCGGGCATCGCGCTCGGCGTCTCCACCGCCGATTGCGGTCCGGTGCTGTTCGTCGACCCCAATGCGCGCGTGATCGGCGGCGCCCATGCCGGCTGGAAGGGCGCGCTGACCGGCGTGCTGGAATCCACAATTCTCGCAATGGAGAAACTCGGCGCTACACGCAGTGGCATCATCGCTGCGATCGGCCCCTTGATCCGCCAGGCCAGCTATGAGGTCGGCAACGAGTTCGTCGCGCGCTTCATCGAGGCGGATGCGGAGAACGCCATGTTCTTCATCCCGTCGGTCCGCGAAGGCCACGCCATGTTCGACCTTGCCGGCTTCATCCGCAAACGGCTGGAGGCCGCCGGCATCCTGATGATCGACGATCTCGGTCTGGACACCTATGCCGACGATCGCTTCTTCAGCTATCGACGCTCGGTGCATCGCAAGGAGCCGGATTACGGCCGGCACATCCACGCGATTGCGCTGGAGGGGTGAACACACAGGCAACGCCGTGTCATTCCGGGGCGATGCACAAACATTGCCCCCGCAATGCCCCGGGTCTGTGTCGTCCCCGCCCTAGACGTTAATGCGTTTTAACGATATCGCTGCCCTCCATAATGAGGGACGCGTCATCCATCTTGCGCCGCGCAGGTTCGCGCGTGCTGGCGGTCATGCTGCTGGCGGCTGCGACCGCGCTTGGCGGCTGCGCCGGCGGAGGTGCTGCGAGCAATTCCTACGCGATGGCGCCGGCCGCCGGCAGCGGAGCGACGGTGGCCTTCGAATCGATCGACGGGCCGCCGCCACAGGTGTTCGACCGCATGGTCGGCGTGCTCGACAGCGAATCCAAGCTGCGTAGCCTGTTCGTCGTCTCCCGTGAGGGGACGGCTGCCTACCGCGTGCGCAGCTACCTCTCCGCCCAGGTGGTGCGTGGTAAGACCGTGATCGCCTGGGTCTGGGACGTCTATGATTCCAACCAGCAGCGGGCGCTGCGCCTCACCGGCGAGGAACCGACTGCGGTGAAGGGCGGCCGTGATCCCTGGCAGGCCGCCGACGATCTCGTGCTGCGGCGGATCGCCCAGGCCGGATTCAGCGGACTTTCCAACATGATCAACGGAACGCCGGCGGATGCGCCGGGCTCTGTTCCGGGCCTGCGGGGACCGGCCGTGGCGAGCATGACCCCAGCGGGGCCGACACCGGACATGCGGGCCTCCGCGCTCGGCTACGCCGAGCAATAACCCCCGCTAAACCACGGGCCCAACTACCGGCCAAACCGTTGGCCCGACTCGGGATTTCGAAGGGAAAACGTAGCATGCCGGGTTGCCAGTGCGGCCTTCGGCCTGATATTTCCTCGCCCGTCGTAACCGTGCTTCCAGTGGGTAGTCTCTGATGTTGAACATCGTGTCCAGCAAAGCGCGGGAGGAAGCGTCCATGTCGGCCAAGAACGGCTCCATCAAGCTTGTCGCCGGCAACTCCAATCCGGCTCTCGCCCAGGCCATCGCGCAGGGCCTCGACCTGCCGCTGACCAAGGCCGTGGTACGGCGCTTCGCCGACATGGAGATCTTCGTCGAGATCCAGGAAAACGTCCGCGGTTCGGATGCCTTCATCATCCAGTCGACCTCGTTCCCGGCCAACGACCATCTGATGGAATTGCTGATCATCACCGACGCGCTGCGCCGCTCGTCGGCGCGCCGCATCACCGCGGTGCTGCCCTATTTCGGCTACGCCCGGCAGGACCGCAAATCGGGTTCGCGCACGCCGATCTCGGCCAAGCTCGTCGCCAATCTGATCACGCAGGCCGGCGTCGACCGCGTCATGACGCTCGACCTGCACGCCGGCCAGATCCAGGGCTTCTTCGACATCCCGACCGATAATCTCTACGCAGCGCCCATCATGGTGCGCGACATCAAGGACAAGTTCGACCTCTCCAAGACGATGGTGATCTCGCCTGACGTCGGCGGCGTGGCGCGCGCACGCGGCCTCGCCAAGCGCATCAACACCCCGCTCGCGATCGTCGACAAGCGCCGCGAGAGGGCCGGCGAATCCGAGGTCATGAACGTGATCGGCGACGTCGCCGGCTACACCTGCATCCTGATCGACGACATCGTCGATTCCGGCGGCACGCTGGTGAACGCGGCCGATGCGCTGATCGCCAAGGGCGCCAAGGAAGTCTACGCCTACATCACCCACGGTGTGCTCTCCGGTGGCGCGGCCGCCCGTATCGCCGGCTCGAAGCTGAAAGAGCTCGTGATCACCGACTCGATCCTGCCGACGGATGCGGTGACCAAGGCACCGAACATCCGCACGCTGCCGATCGCCAGCCTGATCTCCGACGCGATCGCACGCACCGCGGCAGAAGAATCGGTGTCCAGCCTGTTCGACTGAGTTTCTTCTTCGCCTCACCCCGCAAGCGGGGCGAGGGAGCTCGTCCCTTAAGTCTCTCACGACCGAGGGGCGGGTTGTTGCCGGCAGCGGCCCATGACATCATCCAGATACCGAGTCATCCCTGCCTTCTGGATACCTGATGCCACGACGGAAATTTGCTTGGGAAAAGCTGTCGGATGAGCAGTTGCTCCAGCAGCGCCTCAGCAGCCTGAGGGTTTCGATCGAAGGCACCTGGCTCGAGGATTGTGTCAGCACCCTCCACGAAGAGCTCGAAGAACGCGGCATCCGGCTGCGGCCGCACACATGGATCTCGAGCGAATGGTTCAGTCCGGGCGATGTGCCCGGCATCGCCATTCCCTTCTATCTCGCTCATCCCCGCCTGATGAAGCTCGAGAAGAAGATGATGTTCGACGTCGAGGGCGGAACCTGGCGCGAATGCATGGCCATCCTCCGTCACGAAGCGGGCCACGCCATGCAGCACGGCTACCAGCTGCAGCGCCGCCGGCGCTGGCAGCAGCTGTTCGGCCCGTCGTCGAAACACTATCCGCGCTACTACCGGCCAAATCCGGCCAGTCGGCGTTACGTCCAGCATCTCCGGCTGTGGTACGCGCAGAGCCATCCGGACGAAGATTTCGCCGAGACCTTTGCGGTGTGGCTGCGGCCACGCTCGAACTGGCGGACGCGATATGCCGGATGGCCGGCGCTGAAGAAGCTCGAATATGTCGACGAGCTGATGAACGAGATTGCGGGAAAGCGGCCGCTGATCACGACGCGAGAGCGTGTCGATACGCTGGGGCGGCTCAGCCAGACGCTCGAAGAGCACTACAAGAAGAAGCAGGCGTTCTACGCCTTCACGCCGCCGAAGACCTACGACCGCGACCTCTCCCGGCTGTTTTCAGCCGATCCACGGCATCACCGCTCAAAGCCGGCCTCGGCCCTGATCAGGCGCCACCGCGCCCAGATCAGGCAATTGGTCGCGCGGTGGACGGGCGAGAACCAGCTCACGCTCGATGCCGTGCTCGATGACATGATCTCCCGCTGCCGCGAGCTCGATCTGCGCGCCGTCGGCCCCGAACAGAAGCTCGTTCTCGATTTCACTGTCCTTGTGACCGCCAAGACGATGCACGCGCTGTTTGGCCCGTCTCGGCGCAAATGGATCGCGCTATGAGGCGACTCCGTATTCTGGTCCTGATGCATCCGGACTTCCTGCCCCCGGACTCCTCCGACGGATACACCGCGCAGGAGGTCAATACGTGGAAAACCGAATACGACGTGGTGAGCACCTTGCGCACGGCCGGCCACGACGTCCGCCCGCTCGGCGCGCAGGAGGAGATCAAGCCGGTGCGCGAGGCGATCGAGGAGTTCAAGCCGCACATTGTTTTCACGTTGCTGGAGGAATTCCACAACAACGTCGCCTACGACCAGCACATCGCCAGCTATCTCGAACTGATGAAGGTCCCCTATACCGGGTGCAATCCGCGTGGCCTGATCCTGGCGCGCGGCAAGGATTTGTCCAAGACGCTGGTGCATCACCGCAGGATCGCGGCGCCGGCCTTCGCCGTCTTCCCGATGCGCCGCAAGGTGAAACGCCCGACGCGCCTTGCGCTGCCGCTGATCGTCAAGAGCCTGAACATGGATGGCTCGTTCGGCATCTCTCAGGCATCGATCGTCGACACCGACGAAAAGCTGGCGGAGCGCGTCGCCTTCATCCACGAGCGGGTCGAATCCGCCGCCATCGCCGAACAGTTCATCGAGGGGAGAGAGCTTTATGTCGGCGTGCTCGGCAACAACCGGCTGCGCGTCTTGCCGGTTTGGGAGCTGAAATTCGGCAGCATGGGCGGGCGTAGGTCGCGGCACATCGCCACCGAAAAGGCAAAGCATGACACCGACTATCAGGAGAAGGTCGGCATCGTCGACGGGCCGGCGAAGGACCTCGCGCCCGAAATCACCGCGCGCATCCAGCGCGCTGCAAAGCGCATCTACCGGGCACTTGGACTCGACGGCTACGCGCGCATCGATTTTCGTCTTGCCGCCGACGGCACGCCGTATTTCATCGAAGCCAACCCCAACCCCGAGATCGCCAAGAGCCAGGAGTTCGCCACGGCGGCTCAACATGCCGGGCTCAAATACCCGGACCTCCTGCAGCGCATCCTGACTCTCGGAATCAGCCGGGCCAAGGCGGGCGTGTCGCTGGGGTGAGCTGGGTCAGCTTGCACGGATATCGTAGGGTGGGCAAAGGCGCGAAGCGCCGTGCCACCGTCTTTGTTTGCGATAGAGAATGGTGGGCACGCTTCCGCTTGCCCACCCTACGAGACCTATTGCGCCTCGGCCTTCGCGCTCACCACGTCGGCAAATGACTTGAAGAACTCCCCCACCAGCTTCGTCGCGGTCGAATTGATCAGCCGCGCTCCCAACTGCGCGAGCTTGCCGCCGATCTGCGCATCGACTTCGTAATGCAACACCGTCACGTCGGCACTCTCGGATTCCAGCCGCACCAGCGCGCCGCCCTTGGCGAAGCCGGCGACGCCGCCTGAGCCCTCTCCTGAGATACGGTAACTGTTGGGCGGATCGAGATCAGACAGCGTCACCTTGCCGCCGAACGTTGCCTTCACCGGACCGACCCTGAAGATCACGGTCGCGGTCATCTCGTTCGGACCGGTCACCTCGAGCGACTGACAGCCGGGGATGCACTGCTTCAGCACATCGGGATCGTTCAGCGCGGCCCACACCTGATTGCGTGATGCCGGGATGCGCTGGCTGTCGTTCATCTGCATGATCGGTTCTCACTCTCTGCTTGCGGCCTGATTGGCGGCGCGCTGGCCGCGTCTCCGTTCCTGGGTGATCTCGGCGAGGATCGACATCGCGATCTCCTCCGGGGTGATGGCGCCGAGATCGAGCCCGGCGGGCGCCCTGAAATCATCGATCGCAGCAGCTATCGCGCCTTCCGCGATCAGCTTTGCGCGCAGCGACGCCATCTTGCGGCGGCTTCCGACGAAAGCGTGATAGTCGGCCCTGGTCGCGACGGCCGCGCGCAAGGCGGCTTCGTCGCCCTTGCCTTGCGTGGACACCACGACGAAGCGTTTGGCGTCGTTGAGATCGCCGAGCTGGTAGCCATCGATCATCGTATCGGCGTCCGGCTGCGCCGTGAGATCGGAGGCCGGCGCGGCGAGCGTGACGTGGTAGCCAAGCGTGCGCGCCTGCGCCGCAAGCGAGAGAGCCACTGGGCTCGCACCGAGGATGACGAGCGAGGGATGCGGCAGCACCGGCTCGACGAAAATATCCATCGTGCCCTTGCTCGGGCACATGTTGCTGACAAAACGGATGCCGTCGCGGCTCTCGCCCGCGCTGACGCCGAGCTCGGCCAGCAGATTTTCCGGCTGCACCGAGACCATGCGCGGCTCCCCGTCGGCGAGCGCCTCGCGCGCCGCCTTGAGCACCGCGCCCTTGGCGCAGCCGCCGCCGATCCACCCCGCCACGATGGTGCCGTCGGCGGCGATGATCGCCTTCGCACCGGCTTTCGCCGCCGTTACCGACACCGTGCGCACGACGGTCGCGAGCACAAAGGCACGCTCGGCGGCTTTCATCTGCGCCACGAGATCCAGCACTTCGACGTGAGCGGTCATCGGTGCCTCCTCTAGAGCTTTGCCAGATAAGGTTCGAGCGCGCGCAGGCTGTTCAGCGAATTGGCTGGCGCATAGAGATCGACATGCGGCAGCGCGGCCTTGATGCCCCTCGCCTCAGGCGCATAGCCTTCCCACGCCATCATCGGATTGAGCCAGACGATGCGGCGGCAGCGCCGCGCCAGCGCCGCCATTTCCCGCCCGAGCAACGCCGCATCGCCGGTCTCGTAGCCGTCGGACACGATCATCACGCAACTGCGCGAATGGATCACCCGCGCGGCATGCCAGCGGTTGAAGGTTTGTAAGGACTCGCCGATCCGCGTGCCGCCGCCCGCGCCCTGCGCCATGATCGAGAGCCGATCGAGCGCGCGGCCGGCGTCCTTTTCCTTCATCGCATCGGAGACATAGGCAAGGCGCGTGTGGAACAAGAACGCCTCGGCCTCGCGGAACTCGTCGAGCACGCCATGGATGAAGCGCAGGAACACCGAGGTGTACATGCTCATCGATCCGGAGGCGTCGAGCAGCACGATGAGCCGCAGCGGCTTGTCCTTGCGTTGCCGTTTCACGAGAGCGATCGGCACGCCGCCATGGCTGATGTTGCGGTGGATGGTGCGCCTGAGATCGAGCCGGTAGCCGCGCCGGCGCGCCAGATCGCGGCGAGTCAGCCGCGTGCGCATCACCCTTGCGAGCTGGGCGGCCGCCTCATGGGCCTGCGCGACCTGGTCGGGATCGCCGAGCTTTCGGAAATCGACCTCAGCGAGATTGTCGGCACGCGAAGCACCTTCCATGCGGCCCTCGCCGGCGCGCCCGTCCGGCGCATCGTCCGAAGACGGAAGCTGGTCGGTGGCGGATTGACCGCCACCCTGCTCTGCTTTCGTGTCCTGCAAGCTCTTCAGCGACGGATTGCTGGCGCCCGGGGCCGCGCCGATGGTACGAGAGCGCGAGCGTGCGCGCTTGCCGAGCCAGAATGCGTCGAACAGTCCGTCGAACTTGTCCCAATCGGACTTGCGCGCCGAAAACAGATGCTTGAACGCCGCGCGCAACAGGCCAGGTCGTACCGCATAGCCAGCCGACATCAGCGTCGCCGCATCCTGCCCTTCGGCAAGCCCGACGCGAAAGCCTGCATCGCGCAGCGTGCGGAGAAAGGCCGCAAGCTTCGCCGAGACGAGGCGGGAGACCTCGTTGAGGTCCTCATATCCGGGGCTGGAGCCACAGCAGCTCATGCGGCCTTCCCGAGCAGGCGCTGGGTCACCTCGCCCGTGACGCGCGCGCGATCTTCGTGGGTCTTCAGCAGGCAGACCATCGTCTCGTGCACGGTCTCGGGCGCGTCGTGGAGATCACGAACGTCGAGACCGACGAGAGCTGCCGTCCAATCCAGCGTCTCCGCGACGCCCGGGACTTTTCGTAACTCCTCCTTGCGCACGCCCTCCACCATGCGCGCAATCTGGAGCGAGAGCGACGGGCTCGCACCGGCGATCCGCGCCAGGATGATGCGGGCCTCGCGGTCGACATCGGGATAATCGACATAGTGATAGAGGCAGCGACGGCGCAGCGCGTCGGAGAGCTCGCGCGTGCCGTTCGAGGTCAGCACCACATGCGGGATGGTGACGGCGGAAATGGTGCCGAGCTCGGGGATCGATATCTGAAAGTCGGACAGCAGCTCGAGCAGGAAGGCTTCGAACTCGTCGTCGGCGCGGTCGATCTCGTCGATCAGCAGCACCGGCGCTTTCGCGCGGCGGATCGCCGCGAGCAAGGGACGCTCGAGCAGGTATTTTTCCGAGAAGACCTGATCCTCGATGCTGTCGGCCCCGCGATGCGCCTGGATCGCCAGCAATTGGCGCTGGTAGTTCCATTCGTAGAGCGCGGAAGACTGGTCGAGGCCCTCATAGCATTGCAGCCGGATCAGCTCGGTCGCGTGCACTTTTGCCAGTGCCTTCGCAACCTCCGTCTTGCCGACGCCCGCCTCGCCTTCGAGCAGCAGCGGACGCCGCAGCAATTGCATCAGCGAGATCGCGGTCGCGAGATCCGCATCGGCGATGTATCCCGATGCGGCCAAAGCTTGCGCGATCTCGTCACGGCCCTTCATCGCTACGCCACCGCGCCCAGATCCTTTGCCGCCTTCCAGTTGCGCCAGAAATCGTGCGGCATCTGGATGTGCTTGGACCCTAAGAACGAGAACGCGTCGTTGACGGCGTTGGAGAAGGCCGGCACGCCGCCGACATTCGGGCTTTCGCCGACGCCCTTGGCGCCGATCGGGTGATGCGGCGACGGGGTGACAGTGAAGTCGGTCTCCCAATGCGGCGTCTCGACCGCGGTTGGCATGAAGAAGTCCATGAACGAGCCGGTGACGACATTGCCGACCTCGTCGTAACGGATCTCCTGGCCCATTGCGATCGCGAAGGCTTCGGTGAGGCCGCCATGAATCTGGCCCTCAATGATCATCGGGTTGATGCGGGTGCCGCAATCGTCGAGCGCGTAGAAGCGCCGAACATTGTACACGCCGGTATCGACGTCGATGTCCATCACGCAGAGATAGGCGCCGAACGGATAGGTCATGTTGGGCGGATCGTAGTAACTCACCGCCTCCAGCCCCGGCTCCATGCCCGGCGGCACTGAGTTGTATGCCGCCCAGCAGATATCCTTCATCGACATGAATTTTTCCGGCAGGCCCCTCACCCGGAAGCCGTCGATGTCGAATTCGAGATCGTCCTCGTGGACTTCGAGCTTGTAGGCTGCGATCATCTGCGCCTTGGCCTTGATCTTTCGCGCAGCCATCGCGATCGCGGCACCCGCCACCGGTGTCGAGCGTGAGCCATAAGTGCCGAGCCCGTAAGGCGCAGTGTCGGTGTTGCCCTCTTCCACCATGATGTTGTCGGCGGGAATGCCGATCTCGGTTGCGATGATCTGCGCCCAGGTGGTCTCGTGGCCCTGGCCCTGGCTCTTGGAGCCGACCCGCGCGATCCCGGCGCCGGTCGGGTGCATCCGGATCTCGCAGGAGTCGAACATCGCAATGCCGAGGATGTCGCAATTCTTCGACGGGCCGGCGCCAACGATCTCGGTGAAGAAGGAGACGCCGAGGCCCATGATGTCGCGGGTCTCGCCACGCGCGAAGGCGGCGCGCTTCTCCGCCTGCTCCTTGCGGAGCGCGGCGTAGCCGGTGGTCTCCATCATCTTGCGCATGGCGGTGTGGTAGTCACCGGAATCGTATTCCCAACCCAAGGCCGAGTGATACGGGAACTGCTCCGGCTTGATGAAGTTCTTCAGCCTCAGCTCCGCCGGGTCCATGTTGAGCTTCTGCGCCAGAATATCCATGGCGCGCTCGATGCAATAGGCCGCCTCAGTGACGCGGAACGAGCAACGGTAGGCGACACCGCCCGGCGCCTTGTTGGTGTAGACGCCGTCGACCGCCAGATGCGCAGTCGGGAAGTCGTAAGACCCCGTGACGATGTTGAAGAAGCCGGCCGGCCATTTCGACGGGTCGGCGCAGGCATCGAACGCGCCGTGATCGGCAAGCACGTGGACGCGCAGGCCGGTGACCTTGCCGTCCTTGGTCGCCGCGATCTCGGTGGTCATGTGATAGTCGCGCGCGAACGAGGTCGCGGTGAGGTTCTCGATGCGATCCTCGACCCATTTCACCGGCTTGCCGGTGACGATGGAGGCGACGGCCGCACAGATGTAGCCGGGATAGGCGCCGACCTTGTTGCCGAAGCCGCCGCCGATATCGGGCGCGATCACGTGGATCTTGTGCTCCGGAATCTTTGCGATCAGCGCCACCACGGTGCGGATCACATGCGGGGCCTGGAACGTGCCATAGATCGTCAGCTCGCCCTTGATCTTGTCGAACGAGCAGACGCACTGGCAGGTCTCCAGCGGCGACGGATGGGTGCGGTGATAGGAGATCATCTCCTTGATCGACACCTCCGCCTTTCTGAAGGCAGCGTCGGTCAGATCCTTGTCACCGACCATCCACTCAAAAATGTGGTTGTTGTGCTTGCGCGGCCCGTGCGCCCCGGACATCTTGCCGACGAGGTCCTCGCGCAACACCGGAGCGTCGGCATCCATCGCCTTGAAAGGATCGACCAGTGGCGGCAACGGCTCGTATTCGACGATGACCTTGTTGATGCCGTCGTCGGCAGCATAACGGTCGGTCGCGACCACGAAGGCGACCTCCTGATTCTGGAACAGCACCTTGCCGTCGGCCAAGACCATCTGGACGTCGCCGGCCAAGGTCGGCATCCAGGCGAGGTTGACCGTCTTCAACGTCTCGGCGGTGATGACCGCCAGCACGCCGGGCACTTTCAGCGCCTCGCTGTCGTCGATCTTTGTGACGCGCGCATGCGGATGCGGCGAGCGGACGAAGTCGCCATGCAGCATGCCCGGCAGCTTGATATCGTCGACGTAATTGCCCCTGCCTTGCGTGAAGCGGATGTCCTCGACGCGCTTGCGCTTGCAGCCCATGCCTTCGAGCGCGGCGGTGCGTTGTTCCCGCGTGGGAGTGAGGTCATTCATTCTGCGGCCTCCTGGAATTCCACGCCGTTGATCTTGGCGCTAGCGTACTGGATTGCCTTGACGATGTTCTGATAGCCGGTGCAGCGGCAGATGTTGCCGGAGATGCCCATCCGGATTTCCGGCTCGCTCGGCGACGGATTCTCTTTCAGCAGCCGATGCGCACGGACAATCATGCCGGGCGTGCAGAAGCCGCATTGCAGGCCGTGCATCATGCGAAAGCCTTCCTGGAGCGCCGACGGCGTGCCGTCGGCATTGGCCATGCCTTCGATCGTGATGATGTCGGAGCCGTCGGCCTGCACCGCGAACACGGTGCAGGATTTCACCGACATGCCGTCGATATCGACGGTGCAGGCGCCGCAATGGGTGGTCTCGCAGCCGATATGGGTGCCGGTCAGCTGCAAATTCTCGCGGATGAAGTGCACCAGCAGCGTGCGCGGCTCCACGAGGCCTTCGACCTCGGCGCCGTTCACCTTCATGGTCACATGTGTTTTTGCCATCGATCCTCTCCCCTATTTCGCGATGGCGACTGCGCGCTGGAGCGCGCGCGTCACCATGATGCCGCCGACATGCTTGCGGTATTCAACGGGCCCGCGGGCATCGGCGGCCGGCGACATGATCGCCGAGGCTGCCGCTGCCGCCTTCTTTAGCGTCGCCGGATCGAGGCTCGTGCCGATCACGGCGTTGGCGGCGTCGGTCGCGAGCAGCGGCGTCTCGTGGACATTGGTGAGGCCGATGACGCAGCTCGCGACCTTGCCACCTGCCATAGTCAGCACAACAGCAGCCGCGGCGGTGGCGTAGTCGCCGACCTTGCGCTTGAGCTTTTCGTAGGCGTAACCGTGGCCGGCAACTGGTGCGGGGAACGAGACGGAGGTAAGGATCTCGCCGGGCTCGAGCGCGGTGAAATAGGCACCCTGGTAGAAGTCGGCCGCCGGCACGTCGCGGGCGCCGCTCGGCCCTTCGAGGCGATAGCTCGCGCCCAGCGTCATCATCAGCGCCGGCATGTCGTTGCCGGGATCGCCATTGGCGACATTGCCGCCGATGGTGCCGCGGTAGCGCACCTGCGGGTCGGCGATGAGAAGCGCCGTCTCGTGCAGGATCGGCGCGGATCTGGCGATCTCGTCGGACGCCAGCAGATCATGCTGGGTGGTCATCGCGCCAATGACGAGATTGGTGCCGTCGCGGCGGATGCCCTTGAGGTTTGCGATGCCGTGCAAATCGATCAGATGGGCGGGGGTTGCGAGCCGGAGCTTCATCATCGGCACCAGGCTGTGCCCGCCAGCCAGTGGCCGCGCATCCTCGCCGAGGTCGGTCAAGAGTTTGACGGCATCGGCGACGCTCGCCGGCCGGTGATAGCTGAATGAGCCCGGGATCATCATCACCTCCCACAATCGTCCTTGGCGCTGACGGCGCGGACGTTGGCGGGACGGTCTCCCCCGGCGGGGCGGGCCGCAATCGCTAGGGCACGGAACAGCAGATTTCGCACGAGTTGCGGGTTGGAACGCACGAATTGCGTCAGGGTCGGCGACGTAAGAGCCGCGATCTCGCTGCAACCTCTCCCGCCTGCGAGGGCTTTGCTTAATTGGCCGTGCGGGAGTGAGGCTCGATGTGGGGCATTTTTTTGTGTGGCCTCGGATGGCGAGCGAACGCAGACGGCCTTGTTTTCGTGGCCGATCGATGGCGTTGGGCTACGGCAGTCACGCCACACCTCCCGCGGGACACAGCACCGCCCATCGTTTGAGGTTCATGGCCAAGCAGAGAAGACGCAGATGGGTATGGTTGCGTGCCAAGCCCAGATAGCGAGCGCGCGCCCAGCCGTAAACGCCCTTGAGGCGCGCAAAGACCTGCTCGACCGGCGCGCGGCGGCGTCCCACGGCGTCGTTGAAGCGCTTCTTCCGCTCGGTCAGGGGATGATGCTTGTTGGGCCGGAACATCAGCCGCGGCTTGATGCCCCGGGCAGCCAGCCCGGCGCGGCGCTCGTGCTTGTCATAGGCCTGGTCGGCGTAGACCGCCTTCTCGTCGCCGCTGATCAATTCATCGGCCGGCACCGTATCGTTGACCGCAGCGTCGGTCAGCTTACTGCGACGGATGATCGCCGAGCACTGGTCGACACCGACATGCGCCTTGTAGCCGAAGTATCGCTTGCCACCCTTCTTGGTCCATCGCGCATCCGCATCGCGCTCGCTGTTGACCAGCTTGCTCGGCGCGCGCCCGTCTGGGCCGGGCGGCAGCGGGTCCTTTGGCGGCTTCGGCGGCTTCACCGCCGCCGGGATCAGGCTGGCGTCGATCAATGTGCCTCGACGCAGCACCAGCCCGCGCGCGTCGATCTGGCGCAGCATCTCGGCAAACAGCGTCTCGTCCAGACCGGCCTGCTGCAAAGCTTCGCGGAAGCGCCAGATCGTCGTATGGTCGGGCGTCTCGTCGCCCAGCGCAAAGCCGCAGAAGTCGCGGAAAGAGGCCCGGTCATCGAGCGCTTCTTCCAGTTCCGGATCGGACAGCCCGTACCATTGCTGCAACAGCACAGCCTTGAACATCACCAGCCGAGGATAGGCCGGCGCGCCACGCTCAGGTTCCGGAAGGCCGCACAGCACGCGCTCCACAGCCCCCCAATCGACCAGTTCGCAAATCCGCCTCAGCACCGCACCGCCTTTCCCACGCCGCGACGCCAGCGCATCTGCGAAGCTCGGTTGCCCAACCTGCCGATATGCCATCCCAAGACCCTCTTCAGATCTCTC
>NZ_JYMR01000010.1 GCF_000938255.1 Bradyrhizobium sp. LTSP849
AAGACCGCGATTATCATTCTGGTGCGGATGCCCGAGATCGGTCAGATCACGCGCGAACAAGCCGCCGCACTGTCAGGGCTTGCCCCTTATGACGATGACAGCGGCAATCACGTCGGCGTCCGTCACATTGCGGGCGGGCGTGAACGGCTGCGCCGCGCGCTGTTCAATGCGGCGCTACCGGCGTCCTTTCGCTGGAATCCGCAGCTGATCGCGTTCTATAAAAAGCTGACTGGGGCCGGCAAGGAGCACAAGCGCGCTCGGATCGCTTGCGCCAGAAAGCTGCTGATTTTCGCCAACACAGTCGTAGCCCGCGGCACACCCTGGCAAAAAGAATCGCCTGAAGTCGCCAGCCCGCCAGCCATCTGACCGCGTTTCTTTGTTCGGCCGAAGCACCGTTTCTTCGTCCCGACCTGCCGTCACAAAGACGCCGCGCGCCGCGGCCGTCAAGGCTGGCCGTCGCTCCGGCCCAACCCCATCTCCGCTGCCGCCAGGCCACGCCTTGACGGCCGCAAGCACGGCGTCATGCTCGCCGGCAATCGGGCGCGCTTTAATGGTTGCTACGGTGGCCTCACTTATACTCCCGCTCGCTCCACCATGGGAAATAGTCCGGCATATCGCTCGACACCTTGTTCTTGAACTGCGCCGGACGCTTCTCCAGGAACGACACCACGCCTTCTTTCACGTCCTCAGACCGGCCGCGGGCGTAGATGCCGCGGCTGTCGACCTTATGGGCTTCCATCGGGTCGTCCGCGCCCATCATGCGCCACATCATCTGGCGGATCAGCGCCACCGACACCGGCGCAGTCTTGGCGGCAAATTCCTTGGCGAGCGCGCGGGCGGTCGGCAAAAGATCATCCGGCGGCACGACCTTGCTGACGAGACGGCCCGCGAGCGCCTCCTGCGCCGGGAAGACACGGCCCGAATAGCACCATTCCAGCGCCTGCGAGATGCCGACGATGCGCGGCAGGAACCAGCTCGAGGCCGCCTCCGGCACGATACCGCGCTGGGAGAATACGAAGCCGAAGCGCGCGGCGTCTGAGGCGATGCGGATGTCCATCGCGAGCTGCATGGTGACGCCGATGCCGACCGCCGGGCCGTTGACCGCGGCGATCACCGGCTTCAGGCATTTGAAGATGCGCAGGGTCACCTGGCCGCCGCCGTCGCGCACCTGCGGATCGCTGTAGTCGACCTTGCCGTCGGCGAACCGCTTCACCGGGCCACGCCGCGCGTCGCGATCGAACGTATCCGCGCCGGAGGAGAGATCCGCGCCCGCACAAAAGCCGCGGCCGGCGCCGGTGACGATGATGGCGCGGACGTTGTCGTCCTTGTCGGCGGCGTCGAACGCATCGATCAGCTCTCCTTGCATCTGCGCGTTGAAGGCGTTGAGCTTGTCGGGCCGGTTCAGCGTGATGGTGAGGATCTGCTCGGCGACGTCGTATTTGATCGTCTCATACGCCATGGTGGTTTCCTTCCCTGTCTTGAATTCTGTCTCGAAGAGACGTCATGCATGGTCGCCGGCGTCCGTCTTGCGCGGACTGGGCATGTGGCGGCCAGTTAGAACGTGGATGGCCGGGCATAGGCTAGCGGAAGCGACGCCGTCCTTCGGACGGCTACGCCCCGGCCATGACGGAATGCTACTTGGCCGGCGGCTTGGGCCAGGGCTTCTGCGCACCGCGCAGGCCCTCGAAGGCCTTGGCCATGCCGAGCACGCCGATATCGTCGAAGCGGCGGCCGACGATCTGCACGCCGATCGGGAAACCCTTGGCATCGAAGCCGCCGTTGATGGAGACCGCGGGGTTCTCTGACATATTCCACGGTACGGTATAGCCGATGTGCTCGAACGGCTTCATCGGATCGTTTAGCGGCGAGGCAAACTCCGCCGGGTAGTTCACGTTCGGTGCGGTCGGCGAGATCACATAATCGAGCTCGCAGAACAGCTTTGCCGCCGCAGCGCGGATCGCCATGGTCTGGTTGAAGCCCCTGATGACGTCGACGCCCGACAGCTTTGCACCGGACGCGCCCCATTTGAAGATATAGGGCAGCACCTTGGCCTGCTCGGCGGGTGTCAACTTCGACAGATCATCCCACATCCGTGCGCGCCAGAAATTGTCGAGGCCATCGAGCATCTCGCGGGTCAAAATGCCGTCGACCTCGGTGACGACGGCGCCGGCGGATTCGAACGCTTTCGCGGCCTTCACCGCGACCTCGCGTACCGGCTTCTCCGGCGGTGGGCCGACGCCGCAATCGAGCATCAGGCCGATGCGCAGCTTGCGCGGCGATTTGTCCAGGATCTTCCAGTTGATGGTGTCAGTGGGCAGGCTGGTGCCGTCGCGCCGGTCGGGCTTTGCGATCACGCTCATCATCAGCGCGCAATCGTCGACCGTGCGGGTCATGGGACCGGCAACGCGGCCGACATAAGCGGGATCGATCGGCACGCGGCCGAAGCTCGGCTTCAATCCGACGAGGCCGCACCAGCCCGCGGGCAGGCGCACCGAGCCGCCGATATCGGTGCCGAGATGCAGCGGACCGTAGCCGGCCGCCGCCGCAGCGCCGGCACCCGCGCTGGAGCCGCCGGGATTCTTGGAGAGGTCCCAGGGATTGCGCGCGAGCGCGTGGAAGCTGGAGAGTCCTGAGGACAGCATGCCGTAATCGGGCATGGTGGTTTTTGCGAAGATGATCGCGCCGGCCTCGCGCAGGCGCGCAGCGGGCGGCGCGTCTTTCTCGGCCGGCACCAGCTTGACGCTGGCCGCGCCCAGCGGCACCGGCACGCCCTTGGTCGCGATGTTGTCCTTCACCGTCGCCGGCACGCCGTCGAGCGGGCCGGACGGCTCGCCGCCGGACCAGCGCGCGGTCGAGGCCTTTGCCGCCTCGCGCGCGCCGTCGGGGTCGAACGCATAGAGCGCCTTGAGATGCGGCTCCCACGCGGCGACGTGCTCGAGCACGTCCTCCAACACCTCGCTCGGCGAGAACTGTTTGGCGCGATAGCCCGCGATCAGATCGACCGCGGAGAGATCGTGCAGCGAGGTGACCGCCTCTTCGACACTCTTTTTATGCATGGGCACCCACCGGCATGCGCGTCTCGATGATGCGGGCGAACATGCTGGCGCCGATCGGCAGGATCTTGTCGTCGAGCACATAGCCGGGATTGTGCACGGGCACCGAGCCGTCATGGCCGACCCAGAAATAGGCGCCGGGAATGGTTTCCAGCATGTCGGCGAAATCTTCGCTGCCCATCTTCGGCGTGGTGCGGGTGATCACGTTGGCGGGGTTGACGATTGTGCGCGCGACCTCTTCGACCACCTTGGACTGCTCGACCTGGTTGACCAGCACGTTGAAGGTGTCGCGGATGTCGACGTCGATCACGCATTGATAGGCGCTGGCGATGCCGGCGCAGATCGTGCGGATGCGTTCGCTGATCAGGGCGCGGACTTCTTTCGAGAAGGTGCGGATGGTGCCGCAAAGATGGGCTTCGCCGGGAATGACGTTGTAGGCGGAGCCGGCATGGATCTGGGTGATGGACACCACGGCGGCCTGGAGCGGCTCGACGTTGCGGCTGACGATGGTCTGGATCGCTTGCGCCAGCGTGGTCGCGATCACGACCGCGTCCTTGGAGCGCTCGGGCATCGCGCCGTGCGCGCCATAGCCGATGATGCGGAGGTCGAAGAAGTCGGCGCTGGCCATTGCCGGTCCCGGCAGGATTGCGATCTCGCCGAGATTGAGGTCGGGCGCGTTGTGCAGGCCGTAGAGCTCGTCGCAGGGGAACTTCTCGAACAGGCCGTCCTTGATCATGGCGCGGGCGCCGCCGAGGCCTTCCTCGGCCGGCTGGAAGATCAGGTGCACGGTGCCGTCGAAGTTCTTCGTCTCGGCGAGGTAGCGCGCGGTGCCAAGCAGCATGGTGGTGTGGCCGTCATGGCCGCAGCCATGGAAGCGGCCGGGAATTTTCGAACTCCATTTCAGATTGGTGTTCTCTTCCATCGGCAGCGCGTCCATGTCGGCGCGCAGACCGATGCGCTTGCCGCTCGAGCCCCTGCCCTTGATGACGCCGATCACGCCGGTGCCGCCGAGCCCGCGATGTACCTCGATGCCCCAGCCCTTCAGCTTGTCGGCGACGATGCCGGAGGTGCGGACCTCCTCGAAGCCGATCTCGGGATGGGCGTGAAGGTCGCGGCGGATGGCGGTGAGTTCGTCGGCATAGCCGTCGATGCGGTCAATGGTGGGCATGTGTCCTGTCCAGTTAGCGTGATGGGGGCGTGAAAACGGGGCCGTTCGGCTTGAGGCGGATGCCCGGCCGCAGGCGCGTCCAGGGCAGCGTGGCGGTGTCCGCCGGCATTGCGCCGGGCGCGGCGCAGATCATCAGCTTTTCCGCGATCGGCTCGAAATCGGCGCGGAAGTGCACCGAGCTCTTGTTGACCAAAATCTTTTGCTCGGTCGGCTCGATGCCGACATAGCGGTACATCGCCTGGTCGGCGAGTTGCGCCTTGTGTGAGGAGACGACGACGCGGACGTTGCCGATGCGCAAGGCCGCGGAGGGGCCCATCTCCATCTCGCGGCCGCCATAGTAAGGACCGGGTGCGATGAAGCGGCCGTCGGAAAGTTTCTCGACGATAAAGGTCTCGGTATAGGGCTCGTCGCCGGGAATGCCGGACTTGCCGCCGAGCGACAGCGTCACGGTGGCGCCGACGCCGGCCGCATGCGCGGCTTTCGCGGATGCCGGATCGTAGATCGCGCCGGTCGCAGCGCTCGCCTTGTTGCGCACCAGCGCGCGCAGCATGCCTGTGGTGTCGGAATCGCCGCCGGCGCCGGGATTGTCCTGGGTGTCGGCGATGATGATCGGCTTGCTCGCGCCCTTCGAAAGTTCCATCGCGTGGCGCACGCCGTCGTCGGGCGACCAGATCTTGCCGTCGAAATCGTCCTCGTGGCTTTCGATCAGCTTGACGATCGCATCGGCCGCGCGGTCGGCATCTCCTTGCGTCTTGCCATAGGCGAACACGCTCGGGCCGCAATCGCGGAAGTCGGCTGCGGGAAAGCCCGGCGCGAAAGAGAGAGTCGGAACCGCATCGTTCTCCAGTGCGGTGAGCTTTTCGTAGATGCCCTTGGTCGGCTGGTCGTTGGTGCACTGCCAGCTGATCGGGATCAGGAACGGCAACTGCCGGAACGCTTTTGCGAAACGCTGCTTGGTCTTCAGCAGCAGCGCAAGATGGCGCGCGGAGGCGCGGCCGGTCTCGGCCATGTCGACATGGGGATAGGTGCGGTACGCAATCAGCGCGTCCGCATGTTCCATCATTTCGGGCGTGACGTTGGCGTGGAGGTCGAGGCTCGTGACCAGCGGAACATCCTTGCCGATGACGCGGCGCACGCGCGCCAGAATCTCGCCTTCGCCGTCGTCGAGATGCTCGGTCACCATGGCCCCGTGCAAGTCGAGATAGATCGCATCGATGGGGCCGGCGGCTTTGATGCCGTCGACCATGACCTTCACGATGCGCTCGAAGGCATCCTTGGTGACATGCGCCGACGGGCTTGCGCCGCAGGCGATCGTCGGAATGAGTTCCCAGCCATTGGCCTCGGCGCTGTCGACGAAACCGGCCAGCCCGACATTGATGCGGCGCATCACCTTTAACACGTCGGCGCCTTCAGTCATTGCCGGCCAGCCACCGCCATGCTGGAAGTCGGCAAACGTCGCCTTCGTCGGAGCGAAGGTATTGGTCTCGTGCAGGAAGCCGCCGACGGCGATACGTGTCATCAATTCAGTCCAGCAATCGAAAGTGCGCGACGTTAGCCTTCGACGTTAGCCTTGGCCTTGCGGAGAGAGCAAGCTTGCGAACCCATCGCGCCGCGCATGGCGTCAGGCCGTTTTGGGAATGCTGCTGATGCGGTGGATGCGAGTGAGACACTCCGCCAACCCCACTCTCGATGTCGTCCCGGCGAAGGCCGGGACCCATAACCCCAGGGAGAAGTTTGGCGAAGACTAGAAGTTTGGGACGAGCACCGTACGCAATGGGATAGATTCCGCGGTATGGGTCCCGGCCTTCGCCGGGACGACACCGGAGAGTGTTGCTACAGAGTGGCCGCCACGCCCTCCGACACCGGCCGGAAGTTCGCAAAATCCCAGCCGCGGCCGGGCGCTGCCTCGAGCAAGGCCCTTGTATAGGCCTCCTTCGGATGCGTCAGCACCTCTGCGGCGGGGCCCTGTTCGACGACGCGGCCGTGCTGCATCACCACGACTTCGTCGCAGATCTGGGCGGCGACACGCAGATCGTGGGTGATGAACAGGATGGCGATGCCGAGCCGCTTCTGGATCTCGTCGAGCAGTTCCAGCACCTGCGCCTGCACGGAGACGTCGAGCGCGGAGACCGCTTCGTCCGCGACCAGCACGTCGGGGTCGAGCGCGAGCGCACGCGCGATCGCGATGCGCTGGCGCTGGCCGCCGGAGAACTGGTGCGGATAGCGTGACACGGCGTCGGCCGGGAGGCCGACGAGTTCGAGCAATTCGCGCGCCCGCTTCATCGCATCGGTGTGCGAGGTGCCGTAATTGATCGGGCCTTCCGCGATGCTCTCGCCGACAGTGACGCGCGGGTTGAGCGAGCGGTAGGGATCCTGGAACACGATCTGGATCTTTTGTCGGTGCGGCTGGAGCAGGCGACGCGAGATGTCGGAGATCTCGCGGCCGGCCAGGCGCACGCCGCCGGAGGTCGGATCGATCAGGCGGACGATGCAGCGCGCCACCGTCGACTTCCCCGAACCGCTTTCCCCGACGATGCCGAGCGTGCGGCCCTTGCGCAGCGTCAGCGTCACCTTGTCGGCGGCAACGACCTCGCGTCCTTTGCCGAAGAAGGCGCGCTCCTTATAGACCTTGCTGAGCTCGTTGGCTTCCAGCACCACCGGCTCCCTGGACTCCTCGCGCGGAGCGCGCGGCACCAGGCTCGGCACCGCAGAGAGCAAATTGCGGGTGTACTCCATGGTCGGATTGCGCAGGATGGCATCGAGCGTGCCGGTCTCGACGAGGCGGCCCTGCCGCATCACCGCGACACGGTCGGCGATCTCGGCCACCACGCCCATGTCGTGGGTGATGAACAGCACGGCGGTGCCGTGATCGCGCTGGAGATCGCGGATCAGTGTCAGGATCTGCTTCTGCGTGGTGACGTCGAGCGCGGTGGTCGGCTCGTCGGCGATCAGCAGCTTCGGTTCGAGCACCAGCGCCATTGCGATCATGATGCGCTGGCGCTGGCCGCCGGAGAGGCGGTGCGGGTAGGAGGCGAAGATGCGCTCGACCTGGGGCAGGCGCACCTGCTCCATCATGTCGAGGATGCGTTGCTTCCGCGCTTTCGCGTCGAGGCTGGTATGGGCGCGCAGGACCTCGTCGATCTGGCTGCCGACCGGCACCACCGGATTGAGCGCGGTCATCGGCTCCTGGAAGATCATCGCCATCTGCGTCGCGCGCAGCTGGCGCAGGCGGCGGTCGGTTGCGGTGAGAATCTCTTCACCGACCAGCTTGACGCTGCCGCCGGTCGGAACCAGCGTGCCTTTCGGCAGCAGGCCCATCGTGGTCAGCGAGGTCACCGACTTGCCCGAGCCGCTTTCGCCGACAAGGCACAGCGTCTCGCCTGTGTGCACCTGAATCGAGATGCCGTCGATGATGCTCGCGCCCTTCGGCTTCTTGCCGATGGAGACGACGAGGTTGTTGATGTCGAGGACTGGGTTGGTCATCACTTGCCTTCCCGCTGCTTCATGCGCGGATCGAGTGCGTCGCGCGCGGCGTCACCGATCAAATTGATGCTGAGGATGGCGATCGAGAGCAGCAGGCCCGGCCAGAAGATCAGCGTCGGCTTGAGCTGAAAATACTGGCGGCCCTCAGCCATGATGTTGCCCCAGGTCGGGGTCTCCGGCGAGATGCCGGCGCCGAGGAACGAGAGGATGGCCTCGGTCAGGATCGCGGACGCACAAACATAGGTGCCCTGGACGATCAGCGGTGCGATCGTGTTCGGCATCAGATGCCGCCACATGATCTTTGGCAGCGACGAGCCCACCGAGATCGCGGCCTCGACATAGGGCTCCTCACGTGCCGACAGCACGACCGAGCGCACCAGGCGGGCCACACGCGGGATTTCGGGGATTGTGATCGCGATCATCACGGTCCAGATGCTGGCGCCGGAGAGCGACACCACGGCGATCGCGAGCAGGATGCTCGGCATTGCCATCAGGCCGTCCATGACGCGCATCAAGACGGAATCGACCAGCTTGAAGAAGCCGGAGATGAGGCCGATTGCGAGCCCAATGACGATCGACAGGATCGCACAGCCGATGCCGATCAGAAGCGAGATCCGGCCGCCATAGATGACGCGCGAGAGGAGGTCACGGCCGTAGGCGTCGGTGCCGAGCAGGAACTGCGTCGAGGAGGGTTTCAGCCGCAGCGACGGTGCGAGCTGGATCGGGTCATACGGCGCGATCAGCGGCGCCAGGATCGAGATCAGCACGATCAGCGCGAGCAAGACGGTTGCCGTGGCGATGATCGGCGTCGAGGTGAGGAATCCGAAGCGCGGCCGCAGCGGCGACGTGATCGGAATGGACGACTGGGGAAGGGTATCGACTGACATTTTGTCCTTATCCTTGCCTCAGTACCGGATCCGGGGATCGAGCAGGGTGTAGGCGACGTCGATGAGAAGATTGACGACGACGTAGATCAGCGACGTCAGCAAAATCATTGCCTGGATCACCGGGTAGTCGCGCGCCAGCACCGCGTCCACGGTGAGGCGGCCGATGCCGGGGATGTTGAACACGCTCTCGGTGACGACGACGCCGGAGATCAGCAGCGCAAAGCCGGTGCCGATCACGGTGATCACGGGCACGGCGGCGTTGCGCAGCGCATGCCGCATCATCACCGCGACCTCGTTGATGCCTTTGGCGCGCGCGGTGCGGACATAATCCTCGCCGAGCACGTCGAGCATCGCCGCCCGTGTCATGCGGGCGATCAGCGCGACATAGATGAAGGAGAGGGCGCAGGTCGGCAGGATGATGCGCTCGAAGAATGGCCCGAAGCCGGTCGAGATGCTGCGGAAGCCCTGCACCGGCACCCAGCGGAGGTCGATCGCAAAGACCTCGATCAGGACGTAGCCGATCACGAACACCGGCACCGAGAAGCCGAGCACCGAGAGCCCCATCACGAAGCGGTCGATCCAGGTGCCGTGCTTCCAGGCCGCGATCACGCCCAAGGGAACGGCGACGATGACGGCGAGGATGATGGTCGAGAGCGCGATCGAGATCGACGGCTCGACGCGCTGGCCGATCATCTTCATGACCGGCAAATTGGAGATCAGCGAGGTTCCGAGATCGCCGTGCAGCAGCTTGCCGACCCAGGTGACGAACTGCACGATCAAGGGCTCGTTGAGGCCGAGCGAGGTGCGGATGCGCTCGAGCCGTTCCGGCGTGGCGTTATCGCCGGCGAGAATCGCGGCGGGGTCGCCCGGCGTCAACCGCAGCAGCAGGAAGACGAACAGCGCCACCACGCCCATCACGGGCACCGCGGCCAGAACGCGGCGAATGAGATAACCTAGCATGCACCTATCTCCGGCTGCGGAACTTGTGAGGGCTTGAGACGCCCGTTGTTTCTATCGTGTCTATCATGAGCGCCTGTCATTCGGGCTGGAAATGCCGGCCGGAGATGCCGGCTTTTCGGGGCAAATTGTGTGCCAAGGGCAGGGCGGTCGCAAGGGGCCGCCCTGCATTGGTTTGCGACCACTCAAGATGCACGACGCAGCTTGTGCTCAACCGCAAGTTCACCTTGAAGCGAGGGAGCGGTCGGCGGCGCGTTGAGCCCGCGCCAGCCGTCGATGGTCCCGGCAATCATCTGCGCGGTTGCCGCCGACAGCGTCCAGCCGAGATGGCCATGGCCGGTGTTGAAGAACACGCCGGGCATCCGCCCTGCGCGCACCACCGGCATCATGTTCGGCATCATCGGGCGCAACCCGGCCCACGGAATAATCCGCGACGTTTCGACGGCGGGGAAGTTGCTGCGCACCCAATCGACCAACGGCTGCACGCGGTCGGCGCGGATGTCGCGGTTGAAGTCGTTGAACTCGGCCGTGCCGGCGACACGAAAACGATCTTCGCCGAGCCGGCTGGTGACGATCTTCGCGGCCTCGTCGAGCAGGCTGACGGTCGGCGTCGCGTTGCGGCTCTCGGCGGTGTCGAGCTGCACGGTGATCGAGTAGCCCTTCACCGGATAGACATTGACGCGCTCGCCGAGGAGGCCGGCGAATTGGCGACTGGCAACGCCGGCGCAGACTACGACGCCGTCGACCTTCAGCGTGCCACGTGCGGATGCGACGGCGTCGCCAGCGGCGAGATCAGCCCAGCCGACGACAAAGCCGTTGCCGGCGCGGGCGATCGAATCGATGTTGGCGTCGTGGATGAAGGTTGCGCCGCGGCGCTTGCAGGCGTCTGCAAGCCCGCGCGTGAACTTGTGGATATCGCCGGTCGCATCCGACGGCGTGTAGAAGCCGCCGTAATACTGCTTGCGCAGCGTCGGCTCGATCGTGCGGATCTCCTCCGGCGTTACCGGGCGCCGATCGAGGCCGCCCTCCTGCAACAGCGCATTGACACGCAGGCCGGATTCAAAACCCTTCTTGTCGTGATAGATGTGGAGGATGCCGCGGCGTTCGAGATCGAAGTCGATGCCTTCGCGCGTCGCAATCTCGAACAGGTGCTTGCGGGCTTCGATCGCGAGTCGCGTGGTCTCGATGGTGTTGGCGCGGTAGTTGCCGATATTGGCGACGAACTCGCCCATCCAGGAATATTTGTGCCAATTCGGCCGCGGGTTCATCAACAGCGGTGCGTCGCGCCGGAACATCCAGCGCAGGCCTTTCAGGATCGTTGCGGTGCTATTCCAGACTTCGGCATTGCTGGCGGAGAGCTGTCCGCCATTGGCGAAGGAGGTCTCCATCGCGGCGTAGCGGTGCTTGTCGAGCACCGTCACCTCAAAGCCGCGTTCGAGCAGGGCATAGGCAGTCGTTACGCCGGTGATACCGGCGCCGATAATGGCAATATGGGTCATGGCAGGTTCGGGGCTCCCGTGAGTTAGAGTCGGCTAACCGCCGGCCACAAGGCCGTTGGCGGCGCCCCATCTGTCACGGTTACCTGAGAGCTTGATCCGGCGCGGACCTGACAAGGGCGGACCCTCACGAGGTCTATGCGGACTATCCCCTTCGGTGGACGTCACGACCACGCTGGCCGCGCCGTCTCTCTCCAGATCGTCCTGACGATACAGTCCTTTTGCCTGAGAGTTTCCGGGGCGGTTGCTCCGTCGGCGCCACAACGAAAGCTAGAGGCCTTCGTTGTGATCTCTCCCGCATCGTCGCGTGGACCAGCGACAAGTACGATACGCCTCATTTTTGGACAAGGCTAAATTTCGACCGCGACTGCCAACGCATTGTGCAGTGCGAAATTGATTCAATTATTCCAGGGTCGCCAGCAGCCCGGCCATCAGGCGGCCGCGCTCGATCAGGCTGTCGACCTCGATGAACTCCTCCAGCGTGTGGCCGTTGCCGCCACGCACACCCAGGCCGTCGAGCGTAGGAATGCCCATCGCGCCCGTAAAGTTGCCGTCGGAACCACCGCCGGAGCTCGCATGCGGCAGCTTCGCGCCAAGCGACTCGGCGATGCCGCGCGCCTTTTCATAGAGCGCCATGGTGCCGGCATCCGGCTCCCACACGGGACGGGTGACGCCGCGCGTGACCTTAAAGGAGACGTCATTGGCTGAGCCCGACAGCGCCAGCATTCGCTCGACGCCGCGATCGAGATCGGCCTGACGCTTGGCCATGGAGAGCGCTTCGCCGGTGGCGGTCGTGGCAACGCAATTGACCCATTGGCCGCCATGCACGACGCCGACCGAGAAGGTGCAGTCGTCCGTGGTCATCGCGTCGATCGCGAGAATCTGCCGCGCCATCTCGCGGATGGCGGAGCGACCCGCCGACAGCGTCGCGCCGGCGTGGCTCGGACGTCCGGTCGCCTCGAGATTGAAGCGCGCGATGGCATAACGTCCGGTGGTGACGCCGTTGTCGGCGCGGCCGGGCTCCGGCACCAGCACGTATTTGTTGCGCGCGGCCTCCGCCTCGATGATGTCGCGCGTCGAGGGCGTGCCGACTTCCTCGTCCGGCGTGAACAGCACGGTGATCGGCAGCGGTGTGGTGAAGGAGGCACGCGCCAGCTGCCGGATCGCTTCCAGCGAGAGATAGTTGCCGCCCTTCATGTCGTAGATGCCGGGGCCGTAGCATTTGCCGCCCTCGCGGCGCCATGTCAGCTTCTCGATGGTGCCGACCGGGTGGACGGTATCCATATGCCCGGCGATCAGGATGCCCGGCTCGCCCTGCTTCGGATGGGGAAAGCGCGCGCGGATGACGCCGCCAAAGCCTTGCCGGCCTCCAATGCGCTCGATCGTCGCACCCATGATGGCCATGTCCCGCGCTGCGATATCGAGCATGCGGTTGACCGCGCCTGCGTCCCAGGTCGGGCTTTCGCATTCCACCCAGTTGCGCAGACCCTGGAGCATGGCCTCGGAATCAAAGGGAAGATTGGCTGGATTCATCGGGAAGTCTCTCAAGCTTCGAAGGTGGAACGCGCATTGCATCGGCAAGCAGCGCGAACAGCGTTGTAGAGCCAAACCGGTCGCTGTGGAGCCCATGTGCACGCCGCCATGGGCTGCAACGAAAGCCGATTGACGGGCTCAACGCTGTCTGCAAGTCTCGAAAAGATAAAGGCATTGCATGAGGTTAGTTCGCCCAAAGAACGAACCGAATGCTCAACCAATAACCTGCCTTTGAACAGTTTCACGTCAGGAGAAACTTTATATGTTCCACATGATGCGCCGGGGGCGTCGCGCGTTCGCCTCCAAACTTGCGCTGTCGGTCGTCGCGCTTTCGACCGCGCTGGCCTCGCCAGTGCTTGCGGCCGGCAAGACCATCACCGCGGTGATGCATTCCGATCTTCGCATCATCGATCCGATCTTCACGACCGCCTACATCACGCGTGACCATGGTTACATGGTTTACGACACGTTGATCACGACGGACGCGAATTTCAAGATCCAGCCGCAGATGGCCGACTGGAAGGTCTCCGACGACAAGCTCACCTACACCTTCACGCTGCGCGACGGGCTCAAGTGGCACGACGGCGCACCGGTGACGGCCGAAGACTGCGTCGCCTCGCTGAAGCGCTGGGCCGCCGTCGACGGCATGGGCCAGCAGATGATGACCTTCACGGCCAGCATCGAGGCGACCGACGCCAAGACCATCACGCTGAAGCTGAAGGAACCCTACGGCCTCGTGCTGGACTCGATCGGCAAACCCTCTTCGCGCGTCGCTTTCATGATGCCGAAGCGCCTGGCCGAAACGCCGCCGGACAAGCAGATCCCCGAGCAGATCGGCTCCGGCCCCTTCAAGTTCGTGCAGGGCGAATTCCAGCCCGGCGTGAAGGCGGTCTACGTCAAGAACACCGACTACGTGCCGCGCAAGGAGCCGGCGAGCTGGACCGCCGGCGGCAAGGTCGTGAAGGTCGACCGCGTCGAGTGGATCACCATGCCGGACGCGCAGACCGCGGTGAACGCGCTGCAATCGGGCGACATCGACTTCATGGAAGTGCCGCCGTGGGATCTGCTGCCGGTGCTTGAAGGCAATGCCGATCTCAAGGTCGAGACGCTCAACAAGTTCGGCTATCAGACGCTCGGGCGCATGAACTTCCTCTATCCGCCCTTCGACAATCCGAAGATCCGCCGCGCTGCGTTTCTGGCGATGAACCAGAAGGACGTGCTCGACGCGCTCGTCGGCAATCCCAAATACTACAAGATCTGTGGTGCCTTCTTCATCTGCGACACGCCGTTTGCGTCCGACGTCGGCTCGGAGACGCTGGTGAAGGGCAACGGCATGGCGGAAGCCAAGAAGGCGCTCGCCGAGTCCGGCTATGACGGTACGCCCGTCGTGGTCATGGTGCCCGGCGACGTCGTGACGTTGAAGGCGCAGCCGACGGTCGCGGTGCAGCTGCTCCGCGAGGCCGGCTTCAAGGTCGACGCGCAGGCGACCGACTGGCAGACGGTGGTGAGCCGTCGCGCCAGCCAGAAGCCCCCGAAAGAGGGCGGTTGGAACATGTTCTTCACCAACTGGGTGAGCGCCGACGTCTCCAACCCGATCTCCAATCTCTCGATCGGCGGCCAGGGCAAGAAGGGCGGCTGGTTCGGCTGGGCGGAAGACGCCAAGATCGAGAAGCTCAAGGACGACTTCGTCCGCGCCGCCTCGCTCGACGATCAGAAGAAGATCGCGACCGAGATCCAGAAGGAAGCCTACGACCAAGTGATCTATGTGCCGCTCGGCCAGTATCTGGCGCCGAGCGCATGGCGGAAGTCGCTGTCGGGCGTGCTCGACGGCCCGGCGACCCCGGTGTTCTGGAACATCGACAAGTCCGAGTAAGGCCAAGTCCAAGTAAGGGAAGGCGCGTTAGCGCGCCTTCTGTTCCGGCCATCACGCGGCGTCGCTGTCATCAGCGGCGCCGCTCGCCAGGAGAGCTTCAATGTTCCAATTCATGCGTCGGGCTTTCGCCTCCTCACTTGCGATTCCACTCGTGGCGCTTTCGGCACTGGCCTCGCCGGTTCTTGCCGCAGGCAAGACCATCACCGCCGTGATGCATTCGGATCTGCGCATCCTCGATCCGATCTTCACCAGCGCCTATATCGCGCGTGATCATGGCTACATGGTCTACGACACGCTGATCGCGACGGATGCGAATTTCAAGATCCAGCCGCAGATGGCCGACTGGAAGATCTCCGACGACAAGCTGACCTATACCTTCACGCTGCGCGATGGTCTGAAGTGGCATGACGGTACGCCGGTCACCGCGGAAGATTGCGTTGCCTCCCTGAAGCGCTGGGCCGCTGTCGATAGCATGGGGCAGCAGATGATGCTGTTCACTGCGAGCATCGAGGCGACCGACCCGAAGACCATCACGCTGAAGCTGAAGGAGCCCTACGCGCTCGTGCTGGAATCGATCGGCAAGCCGTCGTCGCGGGTCGCTTTCATGATGCCGAAGCGTCTCGCCGAGACGCCGGCGGACAAGCAGATCCCCGAGCAGATCGGCTCCGGCCCCTTCAAATTCGTGCAGAGTGAATTCCAGCCCGGGGTGAAGTCGATCTACGTCAAGAACACCGACTACGTGCCGCGCAAGGAGCCGGCGAGCTGGACCTCCGGCGGCAAGGTGGTGAAGGTCGATCGCGTCGAATGGATTACGATGCCGGACGCGCAGACGGCGTTGAACGCGCTGCAGTCGGGTGACATCGATTTCATGGAAAATCCTGCCTTCGAAATGTTGCCCACCATCGAAGCCGACAAGGAGCTCAAACTCGAGACCCTGAACAAGTTCGGATTCCAGACGGGCGCGCGGATGAACTTCCTCCATCCGCCATTCGATAACGTCAAGGTCCGCCGCGCAGCACTCATGGCGGTCAACCAGAAGGACGTGCTCGACGCGCTGATCGGCAATCCCAAATACTACAAGACTTGCGCCGCGGTCTTCATCTGCGACACGCCGTTCGCGACAGAGGTCGGCGGTGAGACCCTCGCGAAGGGCGGCGACGTTGCTGCGGCCAAGAAGGCGCTCGCCGAGTCCGGTTACGACGGGACACCGGTCGTGCTCATGGCGCCGGGCGACGTGCTGACGCTGAAGGCTCAACCGATCGTGGTGGCCCAGCAGCTGCGCGAAGCCGGCTTCAAGGTCGACTTGCAGGCGACCGACTGGCAGACGGTGGTGAGTCGTCGCGCCAGCCAGAAGCCTCCGAAGGAGGGCGGCTGGAACATGTTCATCACAAATTGGGTCAGCGCCGACGTGGTCAACCCGATCTCCAACATCGCCGTCGGCGGGCAGGGCAAGAAGGGCGGCTGGTTCGGCTGGGCGGAAGACGCCAAGGTCGAGCAGCTCAAGGACGCCTTCGTTCGTGCGGCCTCGCTCGATGATCAGAAGAAGATCGCGACCGAGATCCAGAAGGAGACCTACGACCAGGTGCTCTATGTCCCGCTCGGCCAGTATCAGGCGCCGAGCGCGTGGCGGAAGTCGCTGACCGGCGTGCTCGATGGCCCGGCGACCCCGGTGTTCTGGAATATCGACAAGTCGGAGTAAGGGAGGGCGCGTCCCGCACCTTTCGTCCAATCATCACCCGGCGCCGCTGTCATCAGCGGCGCCGTTGTCTTTTGCCAGCCTTGTTCCGCAAGGCCAGCGAGCTTTTAACTCTTCCAGTCTCCAATTATTGCTATTTGTTTCCGATCTGAACTAGATGATTTGTCTTCGCTCATTACTTTCCCTCCCTCGATTTGAATCACGTGCTGATCGATTTTGCATTCCAGGCGATGGCCGAGCGGTCAGATCGCGCGCCGGCGCGATGGCGCCTGCCGTTGCTGCGCTGGCTTGATGGCGTCGAGGCGGGCTGGGGCGTTCCACTGCTCCTGGTCTGCTTCGTCGCGGTCTGGACGCTGTATCTCGCCATCGCCTATGCCGGCGGCGGGCTGCACCCCGATACGCTCGAGTCCTGGACGCTGGGGCGGCATTTCGCCTGGGGCTATCACAAGCATCCGCCGTTGATGGGCTGGGTTGCCGCGGCCTGGACCTCGGTCTTTCCGCTCAGCGACTGGTCGCTGCAATTGATGGCGATGGCGAATGCGGGACTTGCGCTGTTCTTCGTCGACCTGGTCGCGCGGCAGTTCGTGACCGGGCACAAGCGCATCCTGGTGCTGCTGCTTTTGATGCTGACGCCGGCCTATCAATTCCACGCCCAGCGCTTCAACGCCAACGCCGTGCTGCTCGTGATCTGGCCGCTCGCCACCTGGTGCTTCCTGCGCGCGTTCGAGGCCCGCAGCGCGTTCTGGGCGGCTGCCGCGGGATGCGCCACGGCGCTCGCAATGGTCGGCAAGTATTATTCGGTCTTTCTGATCGCGAGTTTTGCATTTGCTGCGCTGGCGCATCCCGCGCGACGCGCCTATTTCACGTCCGCTTCGCCCTGGATCTCGATCGTCGCCGGGCTTGCGGTGCTGTCGCCGCATCTCTACTGGCTCGCCACCACGGGCGCGTCGACCTTCACCTATGCGCTGAACCACGCCAACGGCAACGCCATCAGCTCGCTCGGGGAAGTGAAGAACTTTCTGCTGGGACTTGCTGCGGCCATGAGCGTGTCGGCCGTCATCTGGGTATTGATCGCAGGGACGCGACTAAAACAGTTTTTCGGCCGACTTCGCCGCGATGAGCCCCGGCCTGCGACTTCTCTTCTATGTCGCCATCGGCACGATCGCCCTGCCGGTCCTGACATCGCTCGCAATGGGCACGGATCTGCCGTCGCTATGGGCCTTGCAGGGACTATTCCTGTTCGTCGTTCTCATCGTCTGCGGCACGCGCTACCCGATCGAGCGCTTCTACACCGTCAATGCCACGATCATTGTCGCCGGCGTCGCGCTCGCGGCCGTTCTGGTCGCAGCACCAATCCATGCCGTCTACCGCAACATCAACGGTTATGAAGAGGGACGGAATTTTTACGCGCAAGCCGCGAACGAGGTCACCCGGCAATGGCGCGAATTGACCGGCGAGCCGCTCAGCGCGATCAGCGGCGACGATTCGCTGGCTTTCGCCACGGCCTTTTACAGCCCCGATCATCCGTATTATGCGCGGCCCCTCGCGTATCAATACGAATGGGGATTACCCCGCAAGACGACGCTCGATCGCGGCTGGGCTGCGCTGTGCTTCCGTGGCCAGGATGGTTGTGATCGCTGGATGGAGGAGGTGTCTTCGCGCGCCGGGAACTTTGTCAGGCGCGAATTCACCGTGCAGGCATCGCTGTGGGGCAAGCCCGGCCTGACGCGGGATGTGGTCGTGCTGATGGTGCCGCCACGTGCGAACGGTGATGCCGCGCCCGAAAGTGCCGCGCAGGATTTCAGCGCCAGCAAGCGCAGTCCGGAATAACGCGCGTCTCTCAGCAGTGGCTGTCGCGCAGCCCCTCGAGTCCTTCGCTTGCGAAGGGAGGCTTAAATGCGGGCTGCTTCACGGCAGTGGCCGATCGCTGCGCCTCAGTTAGTTCCGACGCGTGATCGGTTTCGTTGCGTTTCGGTTCCATTGAGGCGGCCTTTCGATTGCTGCATGACAACATCGAAAGGCCCGCGAAGTTCCTCAGGCGATAGGGCGATGGTGCGGCTTGAACAGCCGACCTTTCTCCACCACCAGCACGATCGCGAGCGCTGCAAGCGTCGACAGGAAGAAGCCGACCGAGAACGGCATCAGTGTGCCGTCGAAGCTCTGGCCAATGGCCGTGCCGACCGCAATGCCGATCAGCGTCGTGATCGAGCCGTAGAGCGAGGAGGCGGTGCCGGCGATGTGGCCCTGCGGCTCCATCGCGAGCGCGGTGAAATTGGCGACCATCATGCCGAACGAGAACATCATCAGGGCCGATAGCACCATGAACAAGGCAAGTGGGAGTATGCCGAGGCTTTCGGTCAGCAGCATCACGCCTGCCACAGCTGTATAAAGCGTCAGCGCGCCGTGCGAGATCACGCGCATGCCGAGGGTCCCGACAAATCTGGCGTTGAGGAAGCCGGCAATGGCGGTGCCGGCCGCGATCGCGGCAAAGGCGAGCGGGAAATAGTGGCCGAGGTGATAGATGCCGGTGAAGACCTGCTGCGCAGAGAACACGTAGGCGAACAGCGCGCCCATGACGCTGCCGGCGGCCGTTGCGTAGCCGATGGTCTGGCGATTGGTGACGGTCTGGCGGAAGGCTGCGAGCACGTCTGCAGGTGCAAGCGACCTGCGCTCTGTCTCAGGCAGTGTCTCCGGCAACCGCCACACGCTCCATGCCAGCGCGAGCAGGCCGTAGAGCATCAGCACGACGAAGATGCCGCGCCATTGCGTGACCAACAGTACAGCCTGTCCGAACGACGGCGCGATCACGGGCACTGCGATGAACACCATCATCGCGAGCGACATCACGCTCGCCATGCGGCGGCCGGCATAGCAGTCGCGCACGATCGAGGTCGCGATCACGCGCGTCGCCGAGGTGCCAAGTCCCTGAAGCGCGCGCGCAAGCAGCAGCGTCTCGAACGAAGGTGCGGCAACTGCCAGCACGCTCGCCACCGCATAGACCGCCATGCCGCCGAGCAGCACCGGCCGTCGCCCGAACCGGTCTGACAACGGACCCATGACGAACTGGCCTGCGCCGAAGCCGATCAGGAAGGTCGACAGCACGAGCTGGAGATGGTTGGCGTTCGGAATGTTGAAGGCCGCCCCGATATTGGGCAGCGCCGGCAGCATCATGTCCATCGCAAGCGGATTCAGGGCCATGATGGATGCGATTACGATGACGAATTCGGGAAAACCCATCGGGCGGTGTCCCGAGGACACCCAATCGTCGGCATTGACGTCGGACAAGAAGCTCACCTCTGAAATTCAGAAGCTTTATCTAATGCCCATGCTGCATCGCACAACCCATGTTTTGGGATGGCTGGCAGGCGAGCCGGGGGAAGACAGCGTATGCAGAGCTCTGACGCGGCGGGTCTGGCATGGGCGGGAAACCAGCTGTTCACCATAAGATCGTCGCCCGGCGGGCGCGGTCCATCGGGGAGATGAATCCGCAACTGATCCTGTCCACTGTGGCCTGATTGGACGCCGGGTCGGGCGCCGAGGAAACTTGAGACGCGGGCAGGGTATCAGAAGTGTCGGACGTCACCGGTACAGCACGATGGTTGGGGCCGTCGGCCGACATGGCTGGGAGGCGGAACGTCTGGCTTGCCTGCCTGATCGCGCTGGTGGCGCTGTTGGTGTTCGCCAATCTCGCCAACGATTCCGCGCTGGATGTGAATTATGGCTGGGATGTTCGCGTCAATTGCGCGGCAGTCGATGCGCATGTCGATGGGCTCGATCCCTACTTCGTCAAGAATCTGAAGGGCACCAAACTTTCCTATCCCTATCTGCCGGCGACGCTGGATGGCTTCCGTCCTCTGTGCGCTGGCGGCTTTCTCGTCGGTCATCACAGAGGCGTCTTTCTTGTCCTCGCCGTGCTCTGCGGTCTGCTCTTGCCCGGTCTTGGCCGGCGACGCAGTTTGCGTGACGTCGGGCTCAGAGTGCTCTGCGCGCTTGGCGCGTTCGTCGGCTTCGAATGGGTTTTGGCCTCGGGGAATTTTGCGATCCTGGGCGGCTTCCTGACCGCCGCCGCACTTGCGCTTCTGCTTCGCCCCGCGGAGCCTGCGCAGCGCGATCGACATGATGTGCCTCGTGTTGCGGGTGCGGCGCTGCTCGGTCTTGTGATGTCGTTCAAGCTGGTGTTCTGCCCGGTGCTGGCCGCGCTTTATTTCCTGCCGCTGCCGCGCCGGCGCAAACTCGTCCTGATCATGGTGGCGAGCCTCAGCTTCGCGCTTCCGATCCTGGTTTCGGTCGTCTTCTATCCAGATCTGTTCTCCAGCTGGTTGCTCGCGATCAGGGGAGGGATCCCCGATCAGCATTCTGTGCAGATCGAGGAAACCAATCCGTCGCTGCTGCTGCTCGCGCAAAGCATCGTGGATCGTGTTGGACTCGTCGACAGCAAGCCGCTCGTGTTCGCGATCTACGCGTTGACAGCGGTCGTGCTCGTGCTCGCGCCGCTCGGCTGGTCGCTGCTGCGCGCGATCCGCAACAATGCGGGATCGTTGCCGGCGCGCCTTGATCGCTGGCTGATCGACCATCCGCAGGCAGCGATGCGCGTCACGGTGCTTGCGATGTACGGACTTTATCTCTGCTCGCCGCGCCTCAAGGAATATGCCTTCTTCGAACTGGCAGTCTACGCCGCCGTCCTCATCGTCGATCTTCCGGCCGCGGCCCTTGCTGCAGTGTTGACCATCGGCGTCGGCGTCCCGACGCTCGTCTCGCTCACGGGGATGATGATCGAGGGCAGCTTTGTCCAGATCGCGGTCGCACTCGTCTGCTTCTGGATCATGCTGCGTGCACAGTTCTCGCCGTCAGCTCTGATGGTGCGGGCAGCCGGGGTCGAACCGGCACAGCGCTTGCGCACCGAGGGATTTTAAGTCCCTTGCGTCTACCAATTCCGCCATGCCCGCTTGATCCAACGAGATCAAACACTTAAGTCCTGTCCGGCCGTTTGGAATTGGCGCGTTCGCGGGCCTGACAGGTGGTTCTTCCTTAAGCGAGCCGGCCGCACAAGGCAAAGCCTCAATCCGGACATCTGGCCCTGCTTTAGGCATTCTCAATCCACGGGGACTATTCATCCGGCATGACTGCTTCGATTTCCTCTTCCCTGCGCGCGTGTTGCGCGGCCGCCGCGCTGCTCGCGGCCGGCCTCGCCCTGTCTGGCTGCGCCGGCATGAGCGAGACGGTCGCTCCGGCCTTTGCCGATCCCGCCAAATACGAACTGTATGACTGCAAGCAGCTCGAGGCCGAGCGCAAGGCGATCGCCGCCCGCACCGCGGACTTGCAGAAGTTGATGGACAAGGCGGAAACCGGGACCGGCGGCGCTGTCGTGTCCGAGCTCGCCTACCGCAACGACTACGTTTCGGTGCGTGGGCAGGCGCAGTTGGCCGAAGACGCCTGGCGCCGCAACAAGTGCCGGGACACGCCGCCTGGTGCGGCGCCGGCGGCCTCAGCTCCGCAGCGGCCGGACATCAAGCCAGCCCCGAAACCCGGTAGCGCCGCTCGCTGAGCGGCCTGCCTCAGGGACGCCAGCCGTAGATCCAGTCCTGCCGTGCCAGCATGCGTTCCGGCCCGAGCGCGCGGATCGCAAGATCGCGCGCGAGCGCGAGCGCGCCGCCGAGATGATAGATGCGGCCCTGCTGCCGCGCGGTCCGCTGCACCCGCCTGACACGGGCCTGACGCGCCCGGCCATATTGTTTCAGCGCCGCGGTGATGTCGGTCGTGCTCTCGGCGGTCTCGACGTTCAAATGCTGTGCGAGCACGGCGGCATCCTCGATCGCCATGCCGGCCCCCTGCGCCGCGAACGGCAGCATCGCGTGCACGGCGTCGCCGAGCAGCGCGACCGGGCCTTTGCTCCAGGGGCAGCCCTCGGGCACGCCGAACAGCGCCCATTTGCGCCAGGAGTCCACGGTCGCCAGCATCATCCGCGCCGTCGGCGGCCAGCGCGGCGCGGCGAAGGCGTCCATCACCTCGAAGGGATCGCCCGGCGTGCTCCAGCCCGGTCTGTTCCAGGTGCCCGGCAGCACCGCCACGACGTTGATCTGGCGTCCGCCCGCGATCGGGTAGGCAACGAGATGGGCGTTTTGGCCCATCCAGAGCTGCACCCGCCGTGCGGTGTAGTCCTTCGGCAGTTGCGTGGCATCGAGCGTGCCGCGCCAGGCGATCAGCCCGGAGAAGCGCGGCTGCACCTCGGGAAACAGATGCTGGCGCACCGTCGACCAGATGCCGTCGGCGCCGATCAGCGCACTCGCCAGATCGCTGCGGCGGATGGTGCCGCTGCGATGGACGACCGTCAGCCCCTTGGCGTGGGGCGCGACATCTTCAAAAGTCGCGCCGAGTTTCAACTCGACATCGGGATGATCGGCGACCGCGCCGGCGAGCGCGGCTTGCAGGTCGGCACGATGCACCACCCAATAGGGGGCGCCGGCGCGGTTGGCGGCGGCTTCACCGAGCGGCATGCGGAGCAATTCGCCGCCGGCGCGCGCGCTCATGATCGAGACCGCTTCCGGGACGACGGCGCGCAGCTTGAGCCGCTCGGTCAGGCCGAGCTCGACCAGCACGCGGCTGGCATTGGGGGAGAGTTGCAGGCCGGCGCCGATGTCCTCGAGCCGCTCGGCCTTTTCCAGCACGACGATGCGAAAGCCGCGGGCGGCCAGCGCGAGCGCAGCCGCCAGTCCTCCGATTCCGGCACCGGCGATGACAATCGTTCGGGAGAGCGCCACCCCTGACCGTGAGGGGCGGTCAGGCCACCTTGTCCTTCAGCACGCATTCTGGCGGACGGGCTTCGCCGGCCTTCAGGTCGGCAGCGAAGCGGTACAGCGTCGAGCAGTACGGGCAGATGATCTCGTTGTCGTTGCCGAGGTCGAGGAAGACGTGCGGATGGTCGAACGGAGGGTTGGCGCCCACGCACATGAACTCTTGCGAGCCGATCTCGATGACGGGAACACCGGCATCGTTATGGAAGTGCGGGACGACATGGTCGGACATCGTAACTCATCCTGGAGTGGCAATGGCGGCAGACACAATCAAATACTGACGCGGCATCTTTAAGGCGCCGCGGACCATACTGGTGGGTGCAGATGATTGCTAGTCCAGCGGAACCGAAAGGTTCGCAATTGCCCCATGCTCATTTGCTCATGCAAATTCGACACAATCTTGCGGCCTGAGAGAAGCCCTTCTTTCGTCGGGGACGTTGTGTCGCAATTTTGGCATACTATGTCTGAGGACGCGTGCAATTGCGGCAAAAGGCGAATTATCAGGCGCAACTGATCTTAGGAATGATCTTGGGACCGTCCAGGCTCTTGGCATGAAGTGGCTACGAATCAGCACAGCGTTGACGGGGATTGCGGCATGCAGCTTCATGCTCGCGCAGGTAGCGCCGCAGGCTCGCGAGGCCGGCGCGATCTTCGCCGCCCAGGACGACCCGGCCGCGCTCTCCGAGCTCAAGCTCGATGCAGTGCTGCGGCAGAACGACCATCTGGTTCAGGACAACATCGAGGCAGCGCTTAGCGCAGGCGACGCCGATCTCGCCGGCAGTTTTGTTGCGCTCGCGCGCGACCGCAACATCGCGCTTCCCGACGACCTCCTGAACCGCGTGGGCGATGCGGTCAGGGAGGAGGGCTCCAGCTCGCACTTCGCAAAGCGCTTCGCCACCGGGCTCGTCACCGGCAACGCCGATGATGTCGCGAGCCTGTCGGGGACGGTGGCCGGCGATCTCTTCGTGATCGGTGACGTCAGGGACGTCGTACGCGAGGGCAAGCATCTCGCCATGGGCGAGGACACCGATCGCCTGGTGCTGGGGCTTGCGGCCGCGGGTCTCGCCGTGACAGCTGCGACCTATGTGTCCGTTGGCGGTGCCGCGCCGGTGCGCGCCGGGCTGACGCTGGTGAAGGATGCGCGCAAGGTCGGGCGGCTCGGCGAAGGGCTTGCCGCATGGGCCGGTAGGTCCGCCCGCGAGGTGGTCGACACGCCAATGCTCCAGAACGCGGTTGCCTCGGGCTCTGTGTTACGCCCGGGCGAGACCGTCAGCGCGATCAAGGCCGCGTTCCGCGTCGAGAAGGCCGGTGCGCTGGTCCGTCTCGGCAAGGACGTCACGCGCGTCGCCGAGAAGACCGGCACGCGCGGCGCCATGGACAGCTTGCGCATCGCCGAGGGCCCGAAGGATGTCGCGCGTGCGGCGCGGCTTGCGGAAGCGCAGGGTAGCAAGACCCGTGCGATCATGAAGCTTCTGGGCCGCGGTGCGCTGCTGCTCGTCGGCGGCGCGTTCGATCTCGCGCTCTGGCTGTTCGGCGCGGCGTTGACGCTGTTCGGTCTCCTGTCCTCGATCAAGGCGATGACGGAACGTCTCACCCAGGCTTGGTGCGATCGCAAACGTGCGCGCCGGCTCCGCCGGGCGCAGATCGCCGCTGAAGCCGCTCTGGCAAGCCCAGCCATCCCGGCCTAAGATTACCTTTCCCCTCAACACTGCGGAATATCTGATGCCGAGCTTTCACAACGGCGCCGTTGAAATTGCCTATCTCGACGAAGGCGAGGGCGATCCGATCATCCTGGTGCACGGCTTTGCCTCCAGCAAGAACGTGAACTGGGTCTATCCAACCTGGGTCTCGGAGCTGCGCAAGAACGGCCGCCGCGTGATCGCGCTGGACAATCGCGGCCATGGCGAGAGCGCAAAGCTGTATGAGCCCGCGCAATATTCGATTCCCACCATGGCCGGCGACGTGCTCGCGCTGATGGATCATCTCGCGATCCCGCAGGCGGACATCATGGGCTATTCGATGGGCGGGCGGATGACCGCCTGGCTCGGCCTCAACGAGCCGCAGCGCCTGCGCTCGGCGATCCTCGGCGGCATCGGCATCGGCGGCCTGATCGAGGGCACCGGTCCCGGCGAGAACGTGGCGAAGGCGCTGGAGGCGCCCTCGCTCGACGACGTCACCGATCCCGTCGGGCGCACCTTCCGTGCGTTCGCCGATCAGACCCGCTCCGATCGCAAGGCGCTCGCCGCCTGCCTGCGCGGCACGCGCGAGCTGATGACAAAGGACGAAGCGGCGCGCATCGACGTGCCCGTGCTGATCGCGGTCGGCAGCACCGATGACGTTGCGGGCTCGGCCAGCGCGCTCGGCGCGATCATCCCCGGCTCGGAAGTGCTCGATATTCCGGGCCGCGACCACATGCGCGCGGTCGGCGACAAGGTCTACAAGACCGGCGTGCTCGATTTCCTGTCACGCCGGGGCTGAGGTTTCGTCTGCAGACCCGTCGTCGCCGAACGCACGCGCGAGCGCCATCAGCACCACGAAGGTCGCAACCCACACCATCCGCGCGCCGTAGCGGTCGTGCGGACCGGAGATGACGGCGCAGATGAAGGCGTTGCCGAGCAGCGCCAGCGTGACGGTCGCCGCCAGCAGTATCAGGTCGTCCAGCCTGCGGCTCGCCAGCGAATGCGCGAGCAGCGCGACCAGCGCCAGCATCGAGACGAGCGCGACGGGAACGTGCAGCAAGTTGACGTACTCGAAATCAACACCCCATTGCTGCTGGCGCGCCGCGCGCATCGGCGCCACCTGCTCCGGGATGTACTGCTCGATGATGCCGTAGGTGTGGGGAATCCAGCCGCTGGTGCCTTCGCCGGTGGCGACATGCAGCAATTGCTGCCCCATCGCCCTCAGGGCCGCGCCGGCCTGCCAGGCCGGATAGTCCGCGAGCGAATGCACGACGATGTAGCTCATCTCGTCATTGAGCCCATCGAACCGGCCGAGCGTGTTGAACATGCTCGTGCCCCACAGGAACTCGTCGGCGGTCGCCGGCAATTGGTTGCGATAGGGACACAGCTTGAAGTTCTCGCTTGGGCAGCGATCGCTAAGGTAGCGCGCGACGATGCCGTCCTGCATCATGCGGCCGAAGGCGACGCCGTAGCCGCCGGGTGTCCAGGCCCATTTGCCCGACAGCGCATGGTTCGCCGATACCAGCATCAGGCCGCCAACAACGATGGTCAGGCTTGCCTGCGTCAATCCGGCGATTGGCAGGCGGGCCCTGAGAAACGGCCGCATCATCCAGCCGACGGCGCAGAGCCCGAGCAGCACGCCGAGCGTGGCACTGTGGGTTGCGGCGGCAAAGGCAGTGAAGACGAACAGCGCGACCTTTTCGATCGCCGAGATCCGGCTTCCGCCGACGACCAGGAGAAACAGCGACAGCACCGACAGTCCCGCAAAGATGTCGGTGAGCAGCATGCTGGCGAGCCAGGGCAGCGCCGTCGACAGGATCAGCAAGAGACTGATCGCCACGAAGCGGAACGTCTGCATCAGCCCGAGCACGCGCAAAGTGAGCTGCAACAGCCACAGCGTTGCGAGTGACTGGATCGCGAGGTTGATCCAAAAGCCGTAGCTTTCGCCATAGTGCAGATAGAGGCCGAACACGGTGGAGCGGCTTGGCACGAGATAGCCCTCGTACCAGCGCGCCAGATAGCCGCCGGTATCCCATTGGAGCAGGGGATAGCCGTTCCAGAACGCCGGCGCGATCATCAGGAGGGGGAGGGCCACCGCGGCGAGCCGCAGCCAGAACGAGCCCGCGCCGCGCGCGCGCAATTGATCGGTGGTGATGCTCAAATCTGCTCCGTCGTCGCTCACGACCATGCCCGCAATAACCGTTGAGACGAAATTCACCAATAGTTTGACGCCGCCCGGCTTGAATTTGGCAAAACCCTGACCATTTTGAGCCGACCTTGCCGCTTGGGGGCGTCAGAAGAAGCTGTTGTGTTTCAAAGCGTTGGCGTGCTTTCGCGGGGCAACACGCTGTTCACTCTCAGGCAAGCCCGTCGGGACTTTGTCGCCTAGACTGTGTTATAGAGCCAGCCAAACGAGCCAATTCGAAAGAGCAGATCCCATGGCAGTGCATCAGGTCAATCCGGGAGGAAAGCTCGCATCGCTCGATCCGATCTGGGACCGGATCCGGGGCGAAGCGGAGGACATCGTCCATCGCGAGCCGGAGCTTGCGACCTTCATCTATTCGACGGTGCTGCATCACAGCCGCCTGGAAGATTCGGTGATCCATCGTGTCGCCGACCGGCTCGATCATGCCGCGCTATCGGGCGATCTCGTACGCCAGACCTTTGACGAGGCGCTGCGCGATGATCCCGATCTCGGCAATGCCTTCCGCGCCGATCTCGTCGCCGTCTACGACCGCGATCCGGCGACCTCGCGCTTCATCGATCCCTTGCTCTACTTCAAGGGCTTTCACGCGATCCAGACTCATCGGCTCGCGCACTGGCTCTATCTGAAGGGCCGCAAGGATTTTGCGTATTATCTCCAGAGCCGCGCCTCTGCGGTGTTCCAGACCGACATCAATCCCGCCGCGCGGATCGGCCGCGGTATCTTCCTCGACCACGCCACCGGCTTCGTCTGCGGCGAGACGGCGGTGATCGAGGACGACGTCTCGATCCTGCATGGCGTCACGCTCGGCGGCACCGGCAAGGAGAACGAGGACCGTCATCCCAAGATCCGCCACGGCGTCCTGATCGGTGCCGGTGCAAAAATCCTCGGCAACATCGAGATCGGCCATTGCGCGCGCATCGCCGCCGGCTCGGTCGTGGTGAAGCCGGTACCGCATAACGTCACCGTCGCAGGCGTGCCCGCCAAGATCGTCGGCGAGGCCGGCTGCGCCGAGCCGTCGCGCACCATGGATCAGATGATCAACGCCATGGGACTTTAGATTGCGAGGAGGGCTGGATTTTCCGGCCCGTTTCGTCCCCAAATTCTTTGGCAATTCATGCTGGCGGTTCGTCGCGTCTCGTCCTAAAACCCCGCCAACCCAGATTTCGATTGGAGACTTGCCGTGGACGTCAAGGAAGTAAGGAAGCTCGACGCGTATCTGAAGCGCGTATTCGGCAATCCCAAGATCCGCGTCGTGCCGCGGCCGAAGAAGGATGATTCCGCCGAGGTCTATATCGGCGAGGAGTTCATCGGCGTGCTCTTCGTCGACGACGAGGACGATGATCGTTCGTTCCAGTTCCAGATGGCGATCCTCGAAGACGATCTCGTCGATCAGGAGTAGTTCGGCGATCGTGCCGCTCGATGGGGCCGCGGGCGCGACCCCATCGCTCTATTTCTTTGCAAGAATGCGCAGCCGCGCCGTTGCGTCGGCGACCGTGATGCCCTCCGCATCGATCAGTTCGGCTTGCACGACCATGTCGCGCTCCGTCCGTTCGGTCACCCTCGCCCGTGCCTGGATTTCTCCAACCGCCGCAGGTTTCAGGAAGCGCGTGTCGAGGCTCCTTGTAACCACGGTCAGGTCAGGCGAGAGGTCCGCGAGCGCGCAAATCCCGGTGGCGGAGTCCAGCATCGCGGCAAGGAATCCGCCCTGGATCGTCCCGTGCCTGTTGGTGAACGCGGGCTGAGCCTGGAAGCGGATCAGGGCATGCCCGCTCTCGTCAAAGCCGATCCATTCGCGTCCCAGGAGTTGGGCGCCAGGTGGCAGGTTTGCCGCCGCATCGGTCACGTCGATCACCGCGCTTGATATGCCGGTGACGAGCCTATCAGCCGGTCAATGCCGTGCAAGCGGGCTGCGCGTCACCCTCGCGGCCCGCGCAGATGCACCGTCAGCGCGTCACCGCAGACCAGTCGTAGACGTCACCACGGCTTGAAGCTCGTTGACGAATTCAGCGATCGCCGGATTGCGTCTTTCACCGGTGCGAAAGGCTACGAATATCCGCCGTGTGATGATCGGCCGGATCTCCTTGAGACGTAAGGTGCCGATATGGTCGCGCCCGCGTAGGCCGGGGTTAATCGAAACCGAGCAGCCCGCCTCGACCATCGCCCGGACCACCTCAAAACTGTGGCAGCGGGCATTGATGATAGGATCGAATCCGGCATCGCGACACGCGCCGACGATCACGTCGGAATAGGTGGCCGACGTCGTATCGAGGACCCATCGCTCTGTTGCCAACTCCGGCAAAGTGAGATGAGGCCGCTCGGCCAGCGGATGGTCGCGCGGCAGCAGAACATGGAGGTGGTCGTCGAGAAGGTGCAGCATCTCGACCTGCGTCTCCGAGAGGCCGGCCGAAGTGGTCAGGTCGTCGACAATCGCGACGTCCGTCTGCCAGGCTCGCAGGGCGGCCAGGCTGTCGTCAGGCTCCAGCTCCTCGAATATTGTCGCCAGATCGGGGAAGCGAGCCGACATCGCCCGGATCGTCGGCGGGATGAGAGATGCGGCGACAGAAGGAAATGCCGCGACGCGCAGCTCGCCAGCGACGGTCTTCTTGAGCTCCGCGAGATCGGTCTTTGCTTCCTCCAGGATGCCGATGACCCGCCCCGCGTGGTCGGCGAGTCGCTGTCCCGCCGGCGTGAGCCGTACACCGCGGCCCCTGCGTTCCACCAATTCAGTCCCCGTTTCGTCCTCAAGCTGCGCGATCTGCTGCGAAACGGCTGATGGAGAGATCAGCAAGGCTTCGGCCACTGCTGCCATTGTTTTTCGCAGCGAAAGCTCACGAAGCGTGCGGAGTCGGGCGAAATCCATTCGTTAGCTCCAACAAGTGCCCAGAACACAATCATGCATATTCTCTAATGTATATCGCGAAATTAATTAAGTAGACCAGAATTGTTTTGCGGCTGTAGCCTCATTCCCCAGAGCAGTTCGGGTGTTCACAAGAGGAGCACATCCCAAGTCCCGGCTGACACGCGTTGGACGACAACAGGCAAAGAGGGGTTCTCAGATGGCTCGTTCCAAATTCCTGGTCGCTGCGCTCGCCGCAGCATCGCTGTGGGCGAGCGGTGCATCCGCCTCCGTCCTCGACAACGTCAAGCAGCGCGGCATCCTGAACTGCGGCACCGACAACACGGCCCCTGGCTTCGGTTACCTCAACACCAAGACCGGCAAGATCGAAGGATTAGATGCCGATTTCTGCCGCGCGATGGCCGCTGCCGTTCTCGGCCATGCCAGCAAGGTCAACTTCGTCATCGTCACCGACAAGAGTCGCTTTAACGCCTTGCAGACCGGACAGGCCGATGTCGTCTTTGCGCACACGACCATCAAGCCCGTGCGCGAATCCGCCATCGGCATCGATTTCCTGCCGATCAATTTCTACGACGGCACCGGCATGATGGTGAAGTCGGCATCCGGCGTGAAATCCGTTGCGGAGCTGGACGGCGCGACGATCTGCACGACGCAGGGCTCCGGCACCGAAGCCACGCTCGCCAGCTTCGTCCGCGTGCGCGGTTTCAAGACCACCAAGGTGCTCACTTTCGAGAATCTCGAGAAGCTGTTTGGCGCGCTTCAGGGCGATCGTTGTAACGCGATGTCGACGGACAAATCCGCGCTTGCAGCCTGGCGCGGCAACTCGCCCAAGCCGGACGACTTCACGATCCTGCCCGAGACGCTGAACAAGTCGCCGTTCGCGGGCTTCGTCATCGCCAACGATTCCAGATGGCGCAATCTCCTGCGCTGGGCGACGTTTGCGCTGTTCCAGGCGGAAGAATGGGACATCACGACGGCCAATCTGGCCGACAGGCAGAAGGACGAGACCGCTTTCGTGCAGAAATTCCTCGGCGTGAAGGACGGCTTCGGCAAGGATTTCGGCGTCGCCGACGATTTCGTCGCCAGCATGATCAAGTCGGTCGGAAATTACGGCGAGATCTACGACCGTAACCTTGGACCGAAGACACCCTATTTCATCGATCGTGCCGGCACGCCCAACGCGATGTGGACCAAGGGCGGTGCCGAGTACTCGCCTCCGTGGAACTGAGCCACATGGTCATGGGCGAGCCGACAGGCTCGCCTCGATCTCGGGGGGCGTCGTGACCACGCAGATTGTCGAATATCACAGCATCCCGCCGGCGCGTCGCGGCCTGCTGATCGCGTCCAAATGGCTATTGCAGGCCGCGATCGTCATCGTGGTGGCTGGGCTCGCTATCTGGCTTGGCCTCGCGGTCCGTGAGGCGCTCGCCCGCAAGGGCATCCAGTTCTCGTTCGGCTATCTCGGCAACGTCGCGAATTTCAGTCTCAGTGAAGGCCTCGTGCCTTCACGTGAGGGCAATTGGCTGGTTCTGGAGCTTTTCTCTCCCACGCACACCAATCTGCAGGCGCTGCTGGCGGGCCTTTGGAATTCGCTCAAGGTCGCCCTCTCGGCGATCGTCCTCTGCACATTGTTCGGTACGCTGGTCGGCGTCGGCCGGCTCTCGACGAACTGGCTGGTGCGCAACCTCTGCTTTGGGCTGGTCGAAGCGATACGCAACACACCGCTGCTGATCCAGATCGTGTTCTGGTACTTCGCGGTGGTGCTGCGGTTTCCTCCGGCCAACGTCGCTTCGAATTGGTTCGGCGGCCTTCTCGCCAGTCGTTCGGGTGTGTTCTTTCCTGGCCTTGCGATTTCCGAACGCGCAGGCGTTGCGTCGTGGGGATTGCTCGCCGCGGCCTTCGCTCTGGTTGCCGCCTACGTGGTTCTGCGTGGACTGCGACTTCGGTTGATCCTCCTGGCGGCGGCGATCTCGGCCCTGATTGCAGCCGCCTTCATCGGTTTTCCCCTTGGCCTTGACCTTCCAGTCGCGACTCGGTTCGGCGCGCGCGGAGGCTTTGCCATCTCACCGGAAATGACGGCGCTCCTCCTTGCGATCGTCGTCAACAGCTCCGCCTATGTCGCCGAGATCGTCCGCGGCGCGATCGAGTCCTTGCCGAAGGGACAATGGGAGGCGTCTGCCTCGCTTGGATTGTCGCGTTCCCACACGTTGCGCGACATCATCCTTCCCCAGGTATTTCGGATCGTCCTGCCGTCGCTCGCCAACCGCTACATCAGCTTGACCAAGGATACCTCGCTCGGGATCGCCATCGGCTTTCCGGACCTGTTCAACGTCTACGGTACTGTCTCAAACCAGACCGGGCGGAATCTCGAAGGCGTCGTGATCGTGATGCTGACCTATCTCGCGCTGAGCTGGATCATCAGCGGCTGCGTGAATGGCGTCAACGCGCGCGTCAATGGACGGAGGATGCGATGACCACGGTCGCGCTGCGGTGGGTCCACCGCAATCTCTTCGCCAAGCCGTTCGATGCCGCGCTGTCGCTTGTCGTCATCCCGCTGATGGCCTGGGCGGTCTATGCCTTTGCGTACTGGGTGCTGGTCCAGGCGCATTGGCAAGTCGTTGGCGGCAGCTTCAAGGTACTGATGACCGGCATATATCCGGCCGATCAGTTGTGGCGGGCATGGTTCTCCGTCGCAACGATCTGCGCAATGTTCGGCGCGGGCCTCGGCCTTTCGGTTCGCCCGGGGCGAGCCGCGCTAACGGTCGTCGCATTGGTCGTGACGCTGACTGGTGTCATGGTCGCGGTCGCGATCGACGCGCATTCGGGCATGCTTGCTGCCGGCAGCGCTGCGCTCGGCGTTGCTGCATGGTGCGGTGTCCATCGTTCGGCTCTGGACCAGCGCCTCGCCCTGTCCGGACTTCTCGCGGGCGTGGTCGCAATCTTCGTCGTGCTCTCGCCGCCGGGCTTCGACGTCTGGGGCGGTCTGCTGCTCAGCGTCGTCCTGACGATCGCGGTCTCGATCCTGACCTTGTCCTTCGGAATCCTGCTCGCGCTTGGCCGGCAGAGCCGCATCACCAGCCTGCGCCTGATTTCGACCGCCTATATCGAGACGATGCGGTCGGTGCCGTTGATCCTCGTCGTCTACTGGATCTGGATCATCGTGCCGCTGCTGGCGCCGGATACGTCCGTCCCGGGGCTGTTGCGCGGCATGGCCGGCTTTGCGCTCTTCTTTGCGGCCTATGTCGCGGAATATGTCCGCAGCGGACTTCAGGCCGTGCCCAAGGGGCAGATCGAGGCGGCGCGTTCGCTCGCCATGAGCAGCTGGACGCTCAATGTCGATATCGTCCTGCCGCAGGCGCTGCGGGTTGTCGTTCCTTCGCTGGTCGGACAGATCCTCGACATCTTTAACGGCGCGACGCTGGTCTTCATTATCGGCCTGACCGACTTCCTGCGCGCCGGCCAGATGATTCTCGCCGATCCGCAGAACAGCGGCCGGACCTACGAGATCTACGTCTTCCTTTTCGCCGTCTATCTCGCCATCGGCGGGGTGATCACCTACGCCTCGCGCCGACTCGAAACCCATCTCGCAAGGGGATCGCGATGAACGCCATTCAGGTTCCAGCGGCCACGATTTCGCGCGATGTCATCGTCGGCATCGCTCGCCTCAACAAGTCCTTTGGTACGTTCCATGTCCTGAAAGATATCGATCTCGACGTCGGACGCGGCGAGGTCGTCGTCATCATCGGAGCCAGCGGCTCGGGGAAGTCGACCTTGATCCGCGGTGTCAACGGTCTGGAGATGTACCAGAGCGGGCGCCTGACCGTCGACGGATTCGACATGCCGACGGAGGCTGACCGCGAAATCGGCGGCGAGAGGGAATTGGCCAGGATCCGCAAGGGCGTCGGCATGGTGTTTCAGCAGTTCAATCTCTTTCCGCATATGAGCGCGCTCGACAACGTCGCAATTGCGCCGATCCGTGTTCGCGGCCACACGCCCGACGAAGCGAAGGCGAACGCGTTGCGCCTGCTCGAGAGGGTTGGACTGCGCGACCACGCCCACAAGTTTCCGGATCAGCTTTCTGGCGGTCAACAACAGCGCGTCGCAATTGCTCGGTCGCTGGCGATGGCGCCGCATATCATGCTGTTCGACGAGCCGACCTCGGCCCTCGACCCCGAAATGGTCGGCGAGGTGCTTGACGTCATGCGCGGACTCGCTCGCGAGGGCATGACCATGATGATCGTGACCCACGAGATGGGTTTCGCCCGCGAGGTGGCCGATCGCGTCGTGTACATCGATCACGGACGCATCCTGGAAATCGGCACGCCGGCGGAGATCTTCGACCGGCCGACGCACGAACGAACCCGAACCTTCCTGTCACGCGTGCTTCGGCACTGACGAAACCGTCCTTCGTGCTCGCGGAACGAGCGCATTTCCGACCACATAGAAGAGGATGACCGATGTCACTTTCAGCGGGCTCTATTCCGACCCATTCAACTCATCACAGCCGGCACAACTTCTTTGAAGCCGACTCCCGGCAGCTCGGAGCGGACGTCGTCGCGCTGATCGACCAAGACCGGAAAAGGGAAATGCAGTCCCTCAACATGATCGCTTCGGCTTCCTATGCGCCGCTCGGCCTGCGACAGATCGAAGGAACCCACCTCGTCAACCGTGCGCCGATGGGTCTGCCTGGCCGTCGCAGCGTCGCAAATTCCGAAGAACTCGACGCGATCGAGAACCTCGCCATCGATCGGGCGAAGGCGATTTTCGGCGCCGAATACGTCAACGTGCAGGCGCTGTCCTCGACCATCGCCAATGTCGCTGTCCTGCGCGCGATCCTGCCGCCCGACGGCGCCCGGCTGCTGACCTTCGATGAGCTCGCCGGCGGCCATGTCAGCCACGGCGCCATGCGCCATATCACGGGCGCGAACCGCGAGGTGGTTTCATTCGGCGTGACCAGCACCGGCGCAGTCGATCTGGACCAGGCCCGCGATCTCGCGCGCAAGATGAGACCGCATGTCTTGCTTGCCGGCCCGTCTTCGTACCCGCGCGAGATCGACTTCGCCGGATTGAAGAATATCGCCGACGAGGTCGGCGCGCTTCTCTTCACCGACATTGCTCATGTTGCAGGGCTGATCGCGGCCGGCCTCCATGCCAACCCCGTTCCGTTCTCCGACGTTTCCACGACCTCGACGCAGAAGACATTGTGCGGACCGCGCAATGGCGCGTTTGTTTTCGCCAAAGAGCGCTTCGGCGCCGCCATCGACGCCGCCGTCTATCCCGGCCTGCAAGGGCCGGCGGCCTCGAACATGATCGCGGCGCGGGCCGTGCAGATGGAGATGATTACCCGCCCGGCCTTTGCGCAGCTCATGCGTGACGTCGTCGCGAATGCAAAGGCTTTCGGTGCGGGCCTGGAGGAGGGCGGCATCGAGCTCTACACCGGGGGCACGGACTCGCACATGATCATGGCTTACACCGGCGAGAGTTGGACGCAGCCGGAATTGGTCGCGGGGCTCGGTGGGTATGGTGTTATCGGCAACGCCATGCGTGCGCCGGGGCAAGCCGGCGAACCACGTACCGCGTTCCGGTTCGGCAGCGTTGCGCTGACGATCCGCGGCTTCGATATCGCCGAGGCGAGGACACTCGGTCGTGAAGTTGCGGAGATCTTACGAGCCGGCCCAAGCGCCTCCGTCGATCGCGCGCGGCTGCGCAGGCTGAAAGATCTGGCCGACGCCCACCCCATTCCGTCCTTCGTCGATTGATCCCGCACGCGGAGCCGTTCACCATGAGTCGCCACTACGACGTTGCTGCGGTCCGCAGCCAGTTTCCCGTGACCGAGCGCTTGCTCTATCTCGATTCCGCTCACCAGACGCCGCTCGCCACCAGCGTTCGCGAGGCGTTGCTCGGGTTTTATCGGGAAGGCAGTGAAATGGCGGGCCCGAAGCCGGTCTGGCTCGACCGGGTCGAGCAGGTTCGTGCCCGGGTCGCGAAGCTCCTCAATGCCGCGCCGGCCGAGATCGCCTTCACCAAGAACACGTCCGAGGGCATGAACATTGCCGCCAACGCATTGCCGCTGGCGGCGGGCGACAATGTGCTCCTGGTCGAAGGGGACCATCCCAACAACGCCTATGCCTTTCTTAATCTGCGACGCAAGGGAGTCGAGGTGCGCTTTGTGCCGATGACGGGTGAGACAGCGCGCGCCGAGATGTTCGCGCCCCACATCGATGCCCGCACGCGTGCAATCTCGCTCTCGCACGTGACCTTTCACGCGGGGCACCGTTTCGACATCGACGGCATCGGTGCGTTCTGCGCGCAGAGCGGGCTCTATTTCGTCATCGACGCGATGCAGTCGATCGGTGTCGTCCCGCTTGATACCGCGACGAGCGGAGCAAGTCTGATCGGGGCGGGCTGCCACAAGGGGCTGCTGGTGCCGCAGGGCCTCGGCATCCTCTATTGCCGGCAGGGGCTCGACGAGCTCCAGCCGGCGTATCTCGCTATGTCGAGCCTCGCTCATCCGCCCGGCGACTACATTGCGCGCGCAGACAACATGACGCCAAAGGCGGAAGCCGGGCGGTTTGAGATCGGCAACCTCAATCTGCCCGATATCCATGCGCTGGATGCTTCGCTGACGCTCATCGAAAGCGTCGGTGTATCCGCCATCGAAGCTCACCTCTATGATCTTGGCGACCACCTGATCGGGCGCATGGATGATCTCGGTATCGGTCTCGTGGGGCCGCGCGACCGCGCCGATCGCTCGCCGCACATCTACGTGCTGGATTTGCCGGCGGACGAGTGGGCCGATTATCTGGCCAGCCGGAACGTGCGCGTGTCTCCCGAGCGCGACGGCATCCGCGTTTCTTTCGGCCTTTTCAACATCGCCGAGGATGTCGACCAGTTCGCGCGGATACTTGCCGAGCGCGGCGCTTTGCCGGCCCGCGCAGGTGCGGCCGCCTGAACGTCACGACGAGTATGAGGTGGGGGAGGCAGCTGACGGGATCTTGCAATGATGCCATCTTGCCCCTGTTTTGCCCGACGGGGCAATCGGTTTTCGAAAAATACGAAAGCATCGATGATGCCGATACTTGGCTACTGTGCATGGGGTTGTTTTCGACATTTTTTATTCGGAGGCTTCAGCCCGTCCCGGCAAGCTGGTCTCGCGACGGGGCGTAGAGTCCGCACTTAGCCCCTTGGCCCGCGCAGCTGCACCGTCAGCTTGTCCATCGCTTCCGCGACGTCGCGCCACTGCGATAGCCAGCTCCGCGGAAAGCGGAAGGTGAGGTCGGCGCCGTCGACGCGGCGCTCGGACAGGCACATGCCGGGCGTCGCCGCATCGCGCGTGCACCGCGCGGCGAGCGCGGGGCTCGTCCCGGAATACAGATCCTCGTTGCCATAGGGCGTGTCAGTGCGGAACGTCCGCATCGTCAGACCGTCTTCCGGCGTCGTCGCGGCCTGGTCGAGATAGCGCGGATAGATCGTGGCTGTTCGCTGTTCGGGCGAGAGCGCATCGTGATGCGCCGCGATCGACAGGAAGATGCGGTCGATCGGCTGCATCGCCGCGTCGACGCTGTCGGCGCTGACGTGCTTCGGGGTGCCCGGCGGCTCCAGCGAGGGATAAAGGAAATCGACGTCGATGCGCTCCTGCGGCCCGGAGTGCCGCTGGATCTTCATCCGGATCGCCGATGTCGGCAGGTTGAACAGCGTGCCGCCGACGCTCACCGGCAGCTTGTCCGGGGCGTTGGCGCCGCCCGTGCTCCAGGTCGGCCACAGCAGATAGGCGACCAGCGCGATTGCGCCTGCCGCGAACACGCCGACGAGCACGAACGGGACCAGATGCGCACGGGTACGCGTCCTGGAGGAGCGAGGGGAGGAGGCTGCCGAAAACACTGTCATGACGTCGCGCAAATGAGCCGGAGGTCGGCCGGTGGCCGACGAATCAACGGCGAATATGCCATGCGGCGGCGATTTGGCGGAAGGTTCCCGGCTACCGGGAACGGGAGAGGGCCCTGCGCGGGCCGGGTGGCGCCGTTAACCTTCGCTTAAGGATAATGTAGCGTTAACCGGCACTTTTTGTCACAGGAAGGTACCGGCGTTGCGTAAGGGCGGACTGTTCCGATGACACCTGAAGCTCTCAATACTTTGTTCGCGATCTGCATCGGCTTCGCGCTCGCGGGCGCGCTCGCAAATGGATACCAGGCGATGTCGCAACGGCCTGCCGGTTTCGGGCTGTTGCAGGAGGGCGTGGCCCCGAAGACATTTGCGGCGGTGCCGTTCCTGGTGTTCGCGGCGCCCTTCATCATCATGCGCAACACGCTACGCGGGATGCGGGTGGAGAGCCGACGCTTCGAATTCGTGCTGATGGCGACCGTCATCGCCGGCTTCTGGAGCATGATGAGCGGCACCTTCTTCATGATGACGCTGCGCGCGGCCGGCGTCCTGGCCTGACGCTCATTGCAGGGCTGCCCGGTGAGGCGGCCCTTTGCCTCTTCTGCTCCGTTTCGCTATGGCTGGGTTCACCTGACAGGAGACCTCCATGGCGATCTACGAGCTCGACGGGCAGGCGCCCGACCTTCCCGCTGACGGTAATTATTTCATCGCGGAGACAGCCACAGTCATCGGCCGCGTGCGCCTGAAGCCGGGCGCCAGCGTCTGGTTCGGCGCGGTGCTGCGTGGCGACAATGAGTGGATCGAGATCGGCGAGGGCGCCAACGTCCAGGACGGCTCGACCTGCCATACCGATCTCGGCTTTCCGCTCGTGATCGGGAAGAACTGCACGGTCGGCCACAACGTCATCCTGCACGGCTGCACCATCGAGGAAGGCGCACTCGTCGGCATGGGCTCGATCGTGATGAACGGCGCGAAGATCGGCCGTAACAGCATCGTCGGCGCCGGTTCCGTCATCACCGAGGGCAAGGAGTTTCCCGAACGCTCCCTGATCATCGGCTCGCCCGCGCGCGTGATCCGCGCGCTTGACGACGCCCAGGTGCAGAAGATGGGGAGTGCGGCGAGGTTCTATGTCGCCAACGGCCCGCGCTTCAAGAAGGGCCTGAAGCGGATCGGGTGAGCTCAGCTCCCCTCGGACTCGCGCGCTTCGATTGTGCCCGCGACCTTCTCGTGACCGGCCGCCCACAGCGCGTGCTCGGCGCTGCCATCCAGATGCGGATTGCCCTCTGCGGGAATGTTTTCGCGCGCGGCGCGTTCGCCCTCTGCAAAGGGATCGCGGTCGGTCATCGTGATTTCGCCTTTCGGGTTTTGGGGCGCGCTGTTGCTTTGTTCGCCGCGCCGTCGACTCTCGCGCTCTTGCGCAAGGCGTCTCTGAGGTCGATGGGAATGCCGTGCTTCTTCAGGAGGTCGGCGAAGGCTTCATCCGCGAGCTCTTGAAACGTTGCCATCCGGTCGCGCCCAGTTGCTTCAGCTTATCGAACGTATCCTCGTCGAACGCGATCAGTTTGCGCATGATCGTGGCTACCTCCTTGTTTCAAGCTGATGTGACGGGATTTGTTCCGGAACCTGTCTTTGCCGCAGCCGTTGATGGGGCAAGGAGAATTTCCGATGACCAAATCGTCCGCAACTGCCTCGATCAAGACCTTGACCGTGGTCTTCGCTCTCGCCGCGACGCCGGCCATTTCATTCGCGCAGACGACTGGCGGCTCGACCGGCTCGACCGGATCAACCGGCGGCGTTGCCAATGCGCCGGCGCCAGCGCCTGGTACCAACAGCCTGGGCACCGCCCAATCGTCCGGCGCGAATACCGCGCCCGGTGTCACCACCGGCGCCGCCTCGGGCACGAACCCCGACGCCGATGCCACCGTCAATGCCGAAAACCACCTGCTCGACAAGAAGATGAAGAGCATCTGCCGCGGCTGCTGACGCTCGCGCGGAAGTGAGCCAGCACGCCTGTCATGAATGCCTGAATGACACTAGGTTGCCCTCGCATTGAAGTGTGGAGCGTTTCCACGCGGAGGGTCGAGTGATGTTACGCAAGACGATCATGGCGGCACTGGCCGTCGCGGCAGTTGGTCTCGCAGCGCCCCAGGCGGCGCAGGCGCGGGGCGGTTTCGGCGGAGGCGGCCATATGGGCGGCGGCCATTGGGGCGGCGGTGGCGGTTGGGGCCATGGCTGGCACGGCGGCGGCTTCTGGCCTGGCATCGCAATCGGCGCCGGCATCGCGGGCGCAGGCTATTACGGCGCCTATGGTTACGGCTACCCGTACTATGGCGACCCCTATTACTACGGCGCCGGCTATGACGATGGCGGCTATGGCGCCCAGTGCTACCTCGTGCGGAAGCGCGTGATGACGCAGTGGGGCTGGCGCATCCGCCGTGCTCAGGTCTGTGAGTAAAGGGGTCTGCGAGTAGCTTTGAAGCCCAGCTGGACCCATCAAAAAACAAGGCCGTTGACGCAATATACCGTCAACGACCTTGCCAGCCCCGGACATTGAAATCGGCTCACGCCATCCGGTACCGGCGAGCATCGCGCGGAATCATACGGACGAGTGTGATCCAGTTCACAAGTGGCGAAAATAAAAGGCGGAGGCGCCGCCGCCGATCAGCCGCGCGATTTGCCGCGTTTGCGCACGCTGGCATGGTGGCGCGCCGGTTTCCTCCGGGTAACCGACGGCGCATCGGCCTCGGTGGCCCGGACGCTGGCAAAGGACTGCCGCAGCCCGTCGATGGATTCGTTCAGGGTCGCGACCTGCTCCGACAGGCGCTTGGTGTCGGCCTGCTGAGACGCGAGCAGCCGCTTCATCGTCTGAAGCTGGTCCTGCACGACCTGGAGCTGGTCGATCGATTCCTGCTGGGTCGCCTCTATTCCCTTGGTCTTTTCGACGAGTTGCTCGGATGCCTGCGCCGTGCGGGCCTGGAGTTGCCGTGACGCGACCACCCGGTCGGTCTCTGGTGCGGCGCCGGTATAGGCGCGCCAGATCGCGATCGAGGTCACGCCAGCTATCAGGAGCAGAAGGGCCGCGGCGGTCAGCGCGATCGGCTGAGCGCCAAGACGAAGGAGGGGATTGGACGGTGCGTCCTCGGCGAGATCGATCATCGCTGACAAAACCCAAATTGAAACTTGGTGAGTGGCGAAGACCGGCAGCCCAAGAACGCAGAACAAGAACGCAGAACAAGGCGGCCGGGACGTCCCGAAAGTGTTACCCTTCAGCAACAATTGGGACAAAAAAGAGGCTGCGGGCGAAAAAACAGTAATCGGCCGGCCTTTGGCCCTCTGAACGCCCCAAGCCGGGGGACGGAATCAGGGCTGAAACGGCGAAAATGGGCCGGAATAGGTTTTTGAACGCGGCGCGGCATATGGGCCGAGCCGCGACGTCGTCAGCCCGAGTCGGACCAGCCCCTCAGCCAGCGTCACCGCGGCGGCCACGCCATCGACCACGGGCAGGCCATGCTTGTCGGCCAGCTCCGCCGCGAGATCCGCCATGCCGGCGCAGCCGAGCACGATGGCCTCGGCGCGATCATCACGGATCGCGGCCGTGATCTCGGTGGAGATTTTCGCGAGCGCCTCGGCGTTGCGCTCCTCGAGCGCAAGCACGGGGACCTCGGCAGCGCGGACGCGGGCGCAGCGCTCGGCGAGGCCGTACTTCTTCAGATTATGTTCGATCGGCACGATCGAGACACCGAGCGTCGTCACCACGGCGAAGCGCGCCGCGATCAGGCTCGCGATGTGGAAGCCGGCTTCCCCAATGCCGATCACCGGCGCCTTGGCGGCCGCGCGTGCGGCATCGAGGCCGGTGTCGTCGAAGCAGGCGATGATGTGGGCGTCCGCGCCGTCGCGGTCGGCGTCGCGGATGCAGCCGAGCATGCCGGGGACGGCGAAGGCCTCGTCGTAAAAGCCCTCGATCGAGACCGGGCCCATCGTTGGCTGGCGCGCATCGATCACGGTGTCGGGCAGCGCGATCGCGCGCGCCGCAGCGGCGATCTTCGCCGTCATCGACGCCGTAGTGTTGGGATTGACGACGTGAAGTCGCATCGCGATCAGACAGGCCCCTTGTCAGACAAGCCCTTTGCCGGCGTCCGAGCCCTTGGCCGCCTGCCGCTTGTTGAGCATGTGGATGGTGCCGAGTGCAAGCGTGATCACCGCGAAGGAGACTGCGGAGATGATGGTGCCGAGCGCATAGATGTCCGGGTTCGTCACCGTGGTGGTGAGGCCCTGGAGATCGAGCGGCAATGTATTCACCGCCCCGATGGCCTGGCTGGAGCGCGCGAGCTCGTCCCAGGACAGCGTGAAGCCGAACAGTCCAATACCGATCACCGAAGGCAAGATGATCGGCAGCACGACATGGCGGAAGGCCTGCCACGGCGTCGCTCCGAGATCGCGCGCGGCTTCCTCGAGCCTCGGATCAAAGCGGTTGAAGATCGCGAACATGATGAGCAGGCCGAACGGCAGCGTCCAGGTCAGATGCGCGCCGAGGCCGGAGGTGAGCAGACCCATCGAGGTCTCGAAGTTCTCGTTCCAATGCGCCTTGATCAGATCGTCGATGATGCGGAATTCAAGCGAGATCCCGAGCGAGGTGATGATCGAGGGCACGATGAGGCTCGCGATCGCCGAGTAGAACAAAATGCTCTGCGCCTTGAACTTCCTGCGGAAGGCCATGCCGGCGGCGACCGACAGCACGACGGTGACAGCCATCACGATGATGCCAAGCAGCAGCGAGCGGCGGAAGGCCGCGCCGAGATCGACGATGCCGGTGCCCTGGAATAACTTTTGGAGCCAGAAGGTCGACACGCCATTCATCGGGAAGGTGAGGCCGCCTTGCGGTCCCTGGAACGACAGCACGTAGATTGCGATCATCGGTCCGTAGAGAAACAGTACATAGGCCGCGAAGAAGATCGCGAGAACATAGAAGCTGCGCGGACGTCCTTCCGTCATCGCCTACAGCTCCTTCTTGATGTCGACGATGCGGGACATCATGGTGATGATCAGGAAGGTGATGATAAGCAGGATCACGGCATTCGCGGCCGCGGCCGGGAATTGCAGCGCGTTCACCCGTGTCTCGATGATCTTGCCGGCAGAGGCGATCTGCTGGCCACCCATCACGCCGATGGTGATGAAGTCGCCCATCACGATGGTGATGACGAAAATCGAGCCGATCACGATGCCGGGTTTGGCCAGGGGAATGATGACGTTGACGAGCGTCTGGAAGCCGGTTGCGCCGGCGTCGTAGGCCGCCTCGATCAGCGACTTGTCGATGCGCACCATCGAATTGAAGATCGGCACCACCATGAAGAAGGTGAAAAGGTGCACCAGCGCCAGCACCACGGAGAATTCGGAGAACAGCAGCCATTCCAGCGGCTGGTTGATCAGCCCGCTCTTGACCAGGCCGGAGTTCACCAGGCCGTTGCGGCCGAGCAGCGGGATCCAGGCGATCATGCGGATCACGTTGGAGGTCCAGAACGGGATCGTGCAGAGCAGCGACAACCCCATCTGCCAGGTCTTGGACTTGACGTGGAAGGCGAGGAAGTAGGCGACCCAGAAGCCGATGAAAAGCGTGATCGCCCACACCATCACGCAGAGCTTCAGCGTCTTCACATAGGTTCGCCCGATCGTACAGAGATCAGGCAGCTGCGCGATGCAGCCTTCGAACGTGTCGGTGTAGCCGCGGCCCGAGAAGGCCGGCAGCAACTGGTATTCGTTATAGTCCCAGAACGAGACGATGACGACGAACACCAGCGGGATCAGGAAGAAGGCGAGAAACACCAGCATCATCGGCCCGGCCTGGAGCCAGGAGATGAAGGATGGCGACAGGCGCGCCGCTTTCGCGGCGCGCGTCGTGTCGGGTCCCCGGACCAGGTCCGGGGATGACTGTTGCAGGATGTCTTCCGACGTATCCATCACGCAGCGATGAACTCGTTCCACTTGCGGACCATGTAGTCGTTCTCGTCCATCACGGCATTCCAGCACGCAACGCCGCCCATGCGGTCCTCGTAGGAGCCGCCGTCACGCACCGCGCCGGCCTTCTCCAGCAGCGAGCCGTCGGGCGCCTTGATGTCCTTCTCGGCCGGCTTGCCTTCCATCCAGTAGGCCCACTCGTAGGGCTCCATGTTCGCCTTCGCGGTCGAGAGCACAGCCGAGTAGTAGCCCTGGCGGTTGAGATAGGCGCCGGCATAGCCGGACAGGAACCAGTTGACGAACTCGTAGGCCCAGTCGAGCTTCGCACCCGACACGCCCTTGGAGACGCAGAAGCCCGAGGCCCAGGAGCGGTAGCCTTCCTTCAGCGGCTGGAAGGTGCAGGCAATCCCCATCGAGCGGACCTTCGTCACGGCAGGCGACCACATCGACTGGATGACGGTCTCGCCCGAGGCCATCAGATTGACGCTCTCGTTGAAGTCTTTCCAGAACGCGCGGAATTGGCCGGCCTTCTTCGCTTCGGTCATCACCTTCATGGTGAGATCGATCTCTTCCTTGGTCATGTTGCCCTTGTCGGCATATTTGTACTTGCCGGTGGCTTCCACGACCATCGCGGCGTCCATGATGCCGATCGAGGGGATGTTGAGGATCGAGGCCTTGCCCTTGAACTCGGGGTTGAGCAACTCGGCCCAGGAGCTGATCGGGCGCTTGATGATGTCGGGACGGATGCCGAGCGTGTCGGCGTTGTAGACGGTCGGGATCAGCGTGACGAACTCGGTCGCCGTCTTGGAGAAGGTCTTGGAGTCCTTGCCTTCGAGATAGAGCACCTTCCAGGGCGCGGTGCCCTGATTGCCGATCTTCTTGCCGCCGGGCGTCTCGCCCTTGGTGAAGACCGGCGTGATGTTGTCGAATTCCTTGATCTTCTTGGAGTCGAGGGCAAGGATGTTGCCCGATGGCACCAGCTTCTTCAGCGAGAAATATTCGGTGTCCAGCACGTCGAAGGAATTCGGCTGGGTCATCACGCGCTTGGTGACGTCGTCGGTGGTCGCGGTGATGTATTCGATCTTGATGCCGGTGTCCTTGAGGCATTGCTTCGAGATGTCGTCGCCCTCGTTCACGGCGGTGCCGAGATAGCGCAGCACTTTCGGCTCGGCCGACATCACATAGGGAAAGCCGGTGATGGCGCCGGAGCCAGCGGCGAGGCCGGCGAGACCTGCGGTGCTCTTCAATAGCGTGCGGCGGCTGACACCTGTCTTTTTGGTCGTCTCGGTCATATCAGTCACTCCTCTGTTGCGCATTTTCTAAGTGAAATCGTTATTGCAGGCGTTGCGCCTTGGCGGGATCCCAGGTGGCCAGCACGCGATCGCCCGGACGGAACGGGTGAACGTCGAAGGCGGCCTCGGAAACGTGTGAGAACAGGGCGGTGCCGTCGTCCAGCGTGAGCGAGACGGCGACATAGGAGCCCTGGTACTCGGTCTGGGTCAGCAGCGCCGGCGCGCCGAACACGCCGTCAGTGAACGGCACGATGCCGAGCTGATCGGCGCGCACGGCGATGAGTTTGCCAGCGTCGCTGAGGACGTTGTGGCCGCCGATGAAGCGGGCCACGAATTCGGTGCGGGGATGGTGGAAGATATCGCGGGCGGAGCCCTGCTGCTCGATCTTGCCGTGATTCATCACCACGATGTGGTCGGCGAGCGCCATCGCTTCTTCCTGGCCATGGGTGACCTGGATGAAGCTGATGCCGAGCTCGCGCTGGAGCCGCTTCAGTTCGCCCCGCATCCTCACCCGCAGGAACGGATCGAGCGCGGACAGCGGCTCGTCGAGCAGCAGGATCTGCGGCTCGGTGATCAGCGCACGGGCGAGCGCGACGCGCTGCTGCTGGCCGCCGGAGAGCTGCGCCGGGAGCCGAGCCGCGTACGGGGTCATGGCCACCAGCTCAAGCAATTCGTTGGCACGCTTGTGCCGCGTGGCGCGGTCGATGCCGCGCATTTTCAGGGCAAATGCGACGTTGTCGAGCACGGTCAGGTGCGGAAACAGCGCGTAGGACTGGAACATCATTGCCGTGCCGCGCTTGGCGGGCTCGAGGTCGGTGACGTTCTGCGGCCCCAGAATGATGTCGCCCTCGCTGACCGCCTCGTGGCCCGCAACCATGCGCAAAGTCGAGGTTTTGCCGCAGCCGGATGGGCCGAGCAGGCAGCAATAGGTGCCGGCCGGGATCTTCAGGTTGACGTTGTCGACGGCGAGCGTCGTGTCGTAGCGCTTGGTGACGGCGACCAGTTCGAGGGCGGCGGGAGTGGCCATGGCTTGTCCGAAAGGAGGGCGATGCTCCGGCTTTCTCTGCGAGGTCCGTGCCAACAGCCCCGGGATTGCCGAATTCCAAAACTGTGCAGCGGAGTCAGGCCGTTAGATCGAATTCGGCGCAACCACGCGGCGCGCCGGGCGGGCAGAAATGTGCACACAAAATGGGCGAAGATTGTATAAAGTTTCGCCTGTAATTGGATACAGCTCGTCGACTAACATTCAAGGCCGAACTTCGCCGATCGAGCCCTCAAACCCAACCCTTGAACTGATGGCCGCCAAAACCCGCCAAAAGTCCGATGCGCCAGACGTGAGCGATCGCGTCAGCCGGATCAGGGAAGGCGTGACCGCGGCGATCCTCGAGCATCGCCTGCTGCCGGGCACGAAACTTGGCGAAGACGAGATCGGCGAGATCTATGGCGCCAGCCGCACCCTGGTCCGCACCGCGCTGCAACAGCTTGCGCATGAGGGTATCGTCAACATCGAGAAGAACCGCGGTGCCTTCGTGGCGCGTCCCACACCTGCGGACGCCCGCGAAGTGTTCGAGGCGCGGCGGCTGATCGAGCCCACCATCGTCGACCACGCCTGTGCAGCGGTCTCGCCGGCCTGGATCAATCGCCTCCAGGGGCATCTCGCTGAAGAGCGCGAGGCGGAGCTGCGCGGCGACGCGCGTGCCTCGGTCAGGCTCTCCGGCGAATTTCACCGGCTGATTGCCGAGATGAGTGGCCACAGCATCTATCTCGGCTTCCTGAAAGAGCTGATCGCGCGCTCCTCGCTGATCATCCTGCTCTATCGCCGTCATGACACGCCGGCCTGCGGTACCGATCATCACGCCGAGATCGTCACCGCGATCCGCAAGCGTGACAAGGCCGTCGCACGCGCGCAGATGCTGTCGCATCTTCGCGAGATCGAGGCCGAGCTGTTCTTGAAGGACCCCGCCGCCGACGAGCTGCGGCTCGCGGACGTTCTGGGCGCGTAAGCGAATCACGATATCGCGGCCTGTTTTCCATGAGAGCGGCAATCTTGCGTTGATCGGGGGTCGAACGCGATGTCCGTCTTTTGATGAGAGTTCGATGCAAGTGAGACAGCCGCACTGACGCATCTTTCAGGAAATTTCGTTCCACCGACACGTGCCCATGTATCTCTCATTCAGTCGTATGGCTGAATTGCAGAAGCGCCCTGTAGTTGCAAATTGACTCGCGTCGGGCGTCGGCATCAACTTACCCTCGCGCATTGAGTTCTGGAACGGAGCCGACACCGGGCGAAGCCGTTCTGTGGAGTGGTGCAATGGCGTCGCGTTCGGTCGTCGATGAGCGGAAGCCGGCGTATGTTTTGACCGGCCATTTGCCAGGCTCCGAAGTGGTGCAGGCGCTTGCGGACGACGCGCAGCGACGATTCAAATCAAATCGCGATGGAGAAAATTCGCGGCATCCGGCGCTTGCACGGTGGCCGCCGCCATTGCGGCTGGCGTTGGCATTAACCGAGGGAGGATGTCATGACGACTTACGACCATAGCGCGCCGATGGGCGCAACCGGGCTGCCGCAACCGCCCCGCTGGGTTTGTGTGCTGTTGGGTCTCTTCATGGTGTTCACGGGACTGATGGTGCTGGGCGACGTTGCGTTCTTCACCGTGGTCAGCGCGCTGTTCATCGGCTGGATGGCGATCGCCGCTGGCGCCTTCGAGATCTTCCACGCGTTCTGGACCAAGGGCTGGGGCGGCTTCGTCTGGCAGGTGGTGCTCGGCATTCTCTATATCGCCTTCGGCATCATTCTCATCAGCCAGCCGCTGACCGGCGCGCTGCTGCTCACCTATGTGCTCGGCCTCGCGCTCCTCGTCTCCGGTGTCGTCCGCATGCTGATCGGCATCGGCCGCTGGCAGCAGGGCGGTGGGATCATGCTGGCCTCCGGCCTGTTTGGCGTGCTTGCGGGTCTCATCATCCTCACGGGCTTTCCGACGACCGGGCTCTGGGTGTTGGGAATGCTGCTTGGCATCGACCTGTTGTCCCAAGGCATCGGCTGGCTGACGTTTGCGTGGCGGCCCGTGGCCGCAACCACGTAACAGCGTATTGGCGCGGAGACTGAATATGTTGGGATTGAAGGTGCGGGCCGGACTCGCAGTGCTGCTTGCAGTGCTTCTCTGCAGCGCGCTGCCTGCGCCGGCCCAACAGGACTCTGCCATCCTGTTCCGCAACGTCAAAATCTTCGACGGAAAGAACGGCGCGCTCTCGGCCGCGTCGAATGTCCTCGTCAGGAATGGGAAGATCGAGAAGATCTCGACCGCGGATATCGCGGCCGCCGGCCAAGTGATCGACGGCGGCGGCCGCGTGCTGATGCCGGGGCTGATCGACGCGCATTGGCATGCGATGCTGGTGCGCCCGACGCCGATGGCCGCAATGGCAGGCGATATCGGCTACAACAATCTGCTCGCCGCCAGCGAAGCGACCGCGACGCTGATGCGCGGCTTTACCACCATACGCGACATGGGTGGGCCGAGTTTCGGCCTCAAGCAGGCCATCGACGAGGACCTCGTCGTCGGTCCGCGCATCTATCCGTCCGGCGCCATCATCACCATCACCAGTGGTCACGGCGACTTCCGCCAACTCTCCGACCTGCCGCGAACCATCGGCGGCATGCTCAGCCGGATGGAGCGGATCGGCGGCAGCATGGTTGCCGACAGTCCCGACGAGGTGCGCGTGCGCGCCCGCGAGCAGCTGATGCAGGGTGCTTCCCAGGTGAAGCTCACCGCGGGCGGCGGCGTGGCCTCGCCGTTCAGTCCATTGGACGTCTCGACCTTCACCGAGCCCGAGCTGCGCGCCGCCGTCGAGGCCGCCGACAATTGGGGCACTTATGTTGCCACGCACGCCTATACGCCGGTCGCGATCCAGCGCTCGATCGCCGCCGGCGTAAGATGTATCGAGCATGGCCATCTCATGGACGAGGCGAGCGCAAAGCTGATGGCGGAGAAGGGGATCTGGCTGAGCACGCAGCCGTTCCTGGATATGTCCATGGGTGCCGGGCTCGGGCCGGCGGAGCAGGACAAGCTGCGGCAGGTGGTCGCCGGCACCGATCGTGTCTATGCGCTGGCCAAGAAGTATCACCTCAAGACTGCGTTCGGCACCGATGTCCTGTTCTCGCAGGCGCTGGCGGAGAAGCAAGGCTCAATGCTGGCCGCGCTGACGCGCTGGTACACGCCGGCCGAAGCGCTGGCCATGGCGACGTCGACCAATGCCGAACTCCTGAGCCTGTCGGGCCTGCGCAATCCCTATCCCGGCAAGCTCGGCGTGGTCGAGGAGGGCGCGCTCGCCGATCTCTTGCTGGTCGACGGCAATCCGCTCGACAAAATCGCCCTCGTCGAAGATCCCGCGAAGAATTTTGTGGTGATCATGAAGAGCGGCAAGGTCTACAAGAATATCCTAGCGCGCTGACGAAGGCAGGCGTCGATCATGTCTCAAAAAAAGTTGCGGCCAGCCATTGGGGGATGGCTGGCCGCGCGCGAACCGGTCTGGGACGGGGAGGGGTGGGGATGTGACCGGGTCGCGTAACTCGTTGTCTCGTTCCTACGGATCGAACTACTGATCTCTTGCGCTGGCGGTGGAGACCGCCGGCTTGGTATCTCCGAGCGAGACCCAGACATTGGGATCGCTCTGCGACTGGCGCTTGACGAAGCGGTAGCCGGTTTCCGTCCAGGCAATGACGTTCTCGTTCTGATTGTCGAGAACGTACTCGCCCTTGTCGGTCTTCACCGTCAGCACCGCGTGTCCTTCGCCCTTCTTGTCGCGCACGACGGTGATGAGCAGGGCCTCGCGCGGCCATCCGGCATCGATCAGCATCTTGCGCTTCAACAACACGTAGTCTTCACAGTCGCCGTAACCATCGGTCGGCAGCGACCACTTCTCGATCACGCCCCAGTGCTCCTGGTCGGTCAAAGGCTTGATGGTCTCGTTGACCCAGCGATTGACCTTGGTCAGGTCGCGCCACGCGGTCTGCGACATCACGATGTCGCGCGGCTGCGTCGGCCCGCCCTGACACTGAGCGGTATTCTCCGAACAGAACTCGACCCAGCCGATCGGCGCACGCGTGGTGTCGCCGAGGCTCGCGTAGAGCAGTCGGCTTTCGCCGGCCTGCGCTGTCGCGCCGATCCCGAAGAGCATGGCGGCAAGCGCCAAACCCTTCCCCTGTCCCCTGAAGTCCAACATTGCGGCCCCCGTTTCTTGTTGGGACCACATTGCGCATGGAGCTTTTGCGTTGCCGCTAAGTCAGTCAAGTCAAGTCGAGACGAATACAAGTAAAACGAGCGGCGAATTCGATCTATACTTGAATATTATTCGAATAAAATTTGATATGACTGCAATTGATTCAAATTGTAAGGATTAACGCGGGAACACTGGCGGAACTGCTGTTTCGCATGCGAACAGGCCGCGCGTTAACCCGCGCGAGGCCCGTGACGACGCACGAAAAAGGCGGCGTCCGCATCGCGGAGGCCGCCTTGAGGCTAAAAAAACGGGGGTTTTGGCGTCGTCGCGCTTTACCGCGCGGTAACGCTCTCTTCGAGAGTCTCGATCGGCTGCGAGTGCAGGAACTCGAGCGCGAAGCCGTCTTCGAGATTTCGGACCACGCGACCCTGGACCCGGCCGAGCAAAACCGTTGATTTCAGCGGCGGCCGGTTCTCTGCGGCAATCGCCGCGCCGGACAGCGAGAGGTCGATGATGCGGCAGGTCATCTTGGTGCCGTCCTCACACGTCAGCACCGCGATCGGGTTGCGCGGCACGATACGGTCGTGGCGGCGGTCCTCCGGCAGGTTGAGAATGTCGCGGTTGGCGAGCCAGGTCAGCTGTGCCGCGAGCTTGTCCCGCTTGCGGGGCGTCGCCCCGACCGTCATGGCGAAGCCGTTGTCGATGATGCGGGTGATCTTGCCCTCGACCCGGCCGATATGGTCGAGATAGGCGACCACGCGGTCGCCGACATTGCCGATACCCGGCGCCAGCAGCGCAAGCCCGCCGGGCGACATGTTGATCACCTGGCAGGGGAATTCACGGCGGTCCGGCAGCATGTAGCGGCCGAGCAGGTGAACTTTCACCCGCTGGAAACGCCGACGTTCCTCGGCGGCCGGAAGAAATTTTTTGTTCGCCAACGCCATTTTCACAACCCGACCCCCCGCCTGGCGGAGTCCGAGACGACCCTAAGGTGCATAGGGTTAATGCCGCGTTATGATTTGGCGCGGCGATCACGGACAGACACAATCCGTTCAAAAAGCCACATCAGCGGCGGGCAGGCGAGCACGGCCAGCGCGCCGAGGTCGAGCGCGACCCCGGCAGTCCCGGCCGATTTGGCGAGCCTTCCTGCCACCGCCGGTCCCAGCATCATCGCGGCATAGAAGAGAGTGTAGAACACGCCCATGCCGATCGCCCTGGTCTCGGGCGCGAGCACCCGGGCGGGCAGGCTCACGATCGGTCCGGCCGGATGGCCGCTGATCAGGCCGATCAGGACGATGATCGCGATCACCGCGTCGGACCGGGGCAGCCAGGCCAGCAGCACAGCAACCACGAGACACGCCGTGACCGCCAGCGTCATCGGCCGCCCGGTCCGATCGGCGATAAAACCGCCGGCCGGGACCGAGATCACCGACAGCCACAGCACGAGGCTGATCGCAGAGCCTGCCGCCGCAATGCTCCAGCCTCGCTCGACCAGCAGCGAGGGGCCGAATGAGAAGATCATGGCGAAGCCGACATTAAAGAGGCCCCAGATCGCGCCGGCGACGATCACCGCCAGCAGCGCCAGCGGATCGAGCCGCGCCGAGGTGGCCGCTGTCGCGCCTGTCGTCGGCGGCGGCTGATAGAACGCGATCAGCACGATCCCGGCTGCGGTCAGCGCGCCGGCCGCCAGGAAGACGGCACCGGCACCATGCGCGATACCGATGGCCGGCAGTATCAGCAGCGAGATCGCGACGCCGGCCGGCCAGGAATTGACGAAGATCGCCATGGCGGTGGCGATTTCCTTGCCGGCAAACCAGTCGGTGCCCATCTTGGTGAGCTGCACCGTCAGCAACACGCCGCCGGCGCCGGAGGCGAGCCGGCCCGCCATCTGCCAGCCCCAGGCTTCAGCCAACGCCATCACGAGGCTGCCCGCTGTCATCAACAGCAGCGCCGCGATCGTCGTTGGCTTGTCGCCAAACCTTCGTCCGATCGCGCCGCCCGGCAGCGCCAGCACCACGCCAGGGGTGAAATAGAGCCCGATCAGGATGCCGATATCGGCGAGCCCAACGCCGAACGTCTTCTCGAGCAGCGGCGCGACCGCGGCCACGCTCTGGAACTGGAACGCAATGGTGAGGCGCACAAAGAACAGGATCGCAAGAATGCCCCAGCGATTGCGCAACGCCTCATCTCCCCAGCCGTTGTGACAAACCTGCGGTGGCGAGACGTTGCTGTCAACGGGCAGCTTCGCGAGGAGCTACGCCTTCTTTGCCGCGCGCTGATTGAGGAGAAACAGCAGTGCGAGCAGCACGGCGGCCGACAGTCCCAGCGACCAGTGAATGCCGATCGCCGCGCCAAAGAGGCCGACGGTGATGCCGCTGAAGGCCCGCATTCCGAGCCCGGCCATGTTGTAGAGGCCGACGACGCGGCCGCGGATGTCGGGCGGCGCGTTCAACTGCACGAGCGCCTGGGCCATGGTGTTGAACGACAGCTCGAAGAAGCCTGCGAAAAACAGCAGCACGATTGCAACCGGATAGATCCGCACCGCGGCGAAGCCAAGCAGCGCCACGCTCCACAGCATCGCCAGTAGGATCGCGGTGCGCGGCGTGCCCTTGAGGCGCCCCCAGGATTCCAGCGCGATGCCCGCAAGCAGCGCGCCGGCCGCGTCGGCGGCAAGCAGCACGCTGTAGGACACGCCGGGATCGCCGTGGCCGAGATCGCCGGCAAAGCCCGGCATCTGCGCGTGGTAGGCGTTGCCGACCATGAAGGAGGTGAGGCCGGCGAGCCAAGTCATCGCCGTCAGCACCGGCTGCGTGCCGATGGCGCGCATGGTGTCGACGATGTCGGCAAAGCCGCGGACTGCGAAGCGCCGCACAGCGACGCTTCTGTCGCGTACCGGAGCCCAGAACAACCACAGCAGCATCGGCAGATAAAACAGCGTGTTGAAGATGATGCCGTGCGAAGTGCCGAGCGTCAGCATGATGACGCCACCCACCGCAGGGCCAACCAGAATGCCGAGATAGCGCGCCATCGCATTCAGGCGTACCGCGCTCGGAAGATCGGCGGGGCCGACGAGGTCGTAGAGCAGCAGCTGGTTCGGCGTCTGCCACAGCACCCCGGCACAGCCATGGATCACCAGCAGCAGCATCGCGTGCCACATCTGGATCGTGTCGGTGATGAAGAAGAAGCCCCAGCCGCTGGAGGCCACGATGAACAGCAGCATTCCGCACTGGATGATGCGGCGCGGGTCGAACCGGTCGGCGAGCCCGCCGACGGCGACGGAGAACAAGAGGAACGGCAGCCAGTGCGACAGCACGGCAAAGCCTGCCAGCGCCGGCGAATGGAATTTCTGGAACACCACCCAATAGCTGATCACGTGCTCGATATTGTCGGCCATCATCGCCAGCACATAGGCGATGAACTGGAGGCGGTAGGGCACCGACTTCATGGCCGCGAACGAGCCGGACGCGACCACGGGATTTTGGGGAAGGGGGTTCAAGCGATCACCTGGGTGGGACTTGAGCCGTCCCTACACGGTCGCCGGTGAGGGCTCAAGACACTTGGGTGCGCTTGGACATCTGCCATGCGCTGCTGTCACACACTGCACCGTCATCCCCGCGCAACCGCGAAGCGGTTGTCGCTGGAGGTGCGCGCTCTTGCGCGCCTCGAAGGATGGCATCCAAGTGCCTGTGGCTCATCCTTCGAGGCTTCACCTTGCGATGCAAATGCATCGCAAGGCGCGCACCTCAGGATGACGGTTGAGCTTGTGGCAGGCGCTGTAGCCCGGATGGAGCGCAGCGAAATCCGGGAACGCCGCCCCCGCATTACGCTTCGCTTCATGCGGGCTACGAGACCACGGCTTGGCACAATCACACATCTCACATACGCTTCGCCTCAGCCCGCACCAAACAATCACAACAAGCGGGCGTCGAGGAAACAGCCATGGAATCCATCCGCGTCTGCACCCATGCAGGGCCGGGCACTGAACCCGTCATCCGCTCCGTGCCCTGGCCGAAGGTCGGCAAGAAGGGGGCGCTGATCAAGATCGGCGCGTGCGGGGTCTGCGGCACCGATCTGCACATCCTGAAGGGACATTGGCCGAAGCCGCTGCCCTGGCCGTTCACGCTCGGCCACGAGCTCGGGGGCGTCATCGTCGAATGCGGCGAGGAATTCACCGAGGATTTCATGAGCAAGCCGTTGAAGGTCGGTTCAAAGGTGATGATCCCGCCGCTGATGCCGTGCGGCCGCTGCTATTACTGCATCCATTATCCGCAGACCGCCAACAAGTGCCTGACGCCGGTCTATTACGGCCGCTATCTCGGCTTCGACAAACCACCTCACATGTGGGGCGGTTGGGCCGAATATGTCTATGTCGATCTCGACATGCTGCCGGGCACCAAGATCTACAAATTGCCCGACGACATGTCGCTGCGGCTCGGCGCACTATCCGAGCCGCTGACGTCCTGCATCCGCGCCTTCAACCGCGCGAACCGCGCCGGCGGTTTCAGCTGGGGCGGCACCGTGGTGATCCAGGGCTCGGGCCCGATCGGCATTCTCGCGGTCGCCGCCGCGCTGGAGATGGGCGCAGGGCGGGTGATCTGCGTTGGCGCGCCGGAGGAGCCGCGGCTGAGACTCGCGCGCGAATTCGGCGCCGAGGCGACGGTGAACATCGAGGAGCTCAAGACACCGCAAGATCGCATCGCGCGCGTGCGCGAGATCGTCGGCGGTTTTGGTGCTGATCTCGTGATGGATTGCTCGGGCCATCCGACCGCCGGCCCCGAAGGCATCGAGATGTTGCGTGATGGCGGCACCTATGTCGAGATGGGCCAGTTCACCGACGCCGGCTCGATCGAGACCTCATGGCACCGCATCTGCACCAAGGACCTCAATGTGCTCGGCTCCTGGGGCTTTACCGCCAACGATTTGCCGCTCGGCGTCGACATGCTCTACCGCACCCGCGACAAATATCCGTGGCTGAAGATGCAGACGATCTATCCCTTCACGGAAGAGGGCGTCGCGCAGGCGGTGCAGGATGCGGTGGCCATGAAGACGGTGAAGTCGACCATCGTGCCGTGGCCGGAATTGGTGGAGTGACCGAGAAATACTATCTCGGCGAGGCCGCCTCCGCCGGCAGCGACGCCGCATAGACGGCAAGATTTATCATGTCGTCAAGTGTGAGCGCCTCGGCCACCGGTTTCATCAGTTCGCTGCCGCTCCCACTTCGTGCGCCGTGCTTGAAATCGTGGAGCTGCCGAACAATGTAGCTGGGCGACCGGCCGGCGAGCCTGGGAACGTCATTCATTCCGTTCAGCCCGGCGCCGTGGCAAGTTGCACACGGAGCGGCGGCGGCCCCGACGCCTTGCGTGGCTAGCGCTTCACCTTTTTTAATGCTGCCGATCGGTGCATAGGCGATGAAGCGGGCCCGCGCGTCGCGGTTCTCGAACTGCACCAGGTCCTCCGGGACTTCGATGATCCGGTTGCCGACAGGTTCTTTCTTTCCGGAGTTTGCATCGGCCAGAAACCACGCGGTGACGCGGGTTTCCGGCACGGTGTCTGTTTCGACGATCCTGATGAAGGATTTCGGCGTCAAGGCGGAGAAATAGGCCGCGGCGGCGCGGATCTCTTCGTCCGAAGCAGCTATGGCGGCCTTGACCATCAATCGCATGGGAACGCGGTCAGGACCGGCCGTCTTTCGCGCCCCATTCTTGAAGTCAGCCATTTGCTGAATGATGTAGGCCGCCGGAAGCCCGGCAAGGCCTGCGTTTTCGGGGCCGCCGGCTCCGTCCGCGCGGTGGCAGAAACCGCAGGCGAAGACATCGGGCTTTCTCCCATGCACCACGATCTCGGGCATCTCGGAATGGTCATCAGGGTGCCAGTCGGGCGATAAGAACAAGTCGCGCGTTTGAGCCGTGCGATAAGCGAGAGAGCTGCCCGGAACCTGCCGGAGCTGACCATCGTCAGGAGATGGTTTGAAGTCCGGCGGATTGACCGGATACGCCCACGCAGGCGTCGGTTCTTCCGCGCGAGCCGCGGCGAAACACGTGCAGAAAATCGCCAGCGCCGCAGCAAGCTTCCTCATGATCCGCCTTCTGAAGTCCGTGACATACCCGGCCAAGTCCACCGACCACGTCCACCGACCACATGGCAGGCCTCGGTGATTCCATTGAACCCGCCGCGGGCTCCGCGTCATCACCCGTCCGGGTGAGCGCCCTCATGGCTCGGCATAAAGGTCGGCGATGCGCACGCTGCCGACTGCGGCGATCAACCCGTCGGGTCGGGTACCGATAATCTGACTGTCAATCTCGCATCGATCCGAACGCGGCTGCATACTAATGCGCCTAGCCTTGGTATCGCTGCCCATAGAGGCCGGAACGCGAGGACCAGTCAATGGACGAACGAACACGCAAACCAAACTCGCGCGACGGCTCGCCGTTTCGAGCCATTCGCGCGATCGACTACACAGTTATTTTCGCCCGCGACATGGCCGCGATGCGCCGCTTCTATGAAGTTGTCCTCGGCTTTCCGCTGCTGCGCGAGCTTTCGCCGAACTGGATCGAATACGGCTTGGGCAACAATACACTGACGCTGGCACGACCAAGCCGGACTGCGGCCGATGCGCCGACGCCTGCCGGCAGCGCTTCGCTGCAACTGGCCTTCAAGGTGTCCGCGGCCGAGGTGGATCAATGCGCCGACGAACTCGTGCGCCAGGGCGTGGCGCTGCTGTCGCCGCCGACGAACCAGTCCTTCGGGCATCGGACGCTGTTCTTCCGCGATCCGGACGGCAATCTGCTTGAGGTCTACGCGGAGATCTGAGATGCCCAAAAAGTTCCATTGGGAATCCCTGACTTATTCACGCTGCGGTGAAACTTAGGCCCCAGTTCCGGCTTTCAGTTCACGGGAGAGTTTACCGTGAAGCGAATCCTGAAACCCGTCACTTATATCTTGGCCGCGATCTACTTCCTGGTGGATGCGGTCTTCATGGCCTTGGCGAGGCCAATATCGCGCTGGCTTGGACGGCATCTCGAGTTCAAGCGGTTGCGGGCCTGGATCAGATCGCTGCCGCCTTATCCCTCGCTCGCTTTGTTTTCCGTGCCTGTGATCATTCTGGAGCCGATCAAGCCCTTGGCAGCCTACCTCGCCGCAACCGGTCAGGTCCTGAGCGGCGCGGCGGCTTTCATCATCGGTGAGCTGCTCAAGCTCGTACTCGTCGAGCGCCTGTTTCATCTCACGCGTGACAAGCTGATGAGGATTCCGGCGTTCGTCTGCGTCTACGGGAAGTTCACAGAGGTGAGGGCATGGCTCCAAGCAACCGAAGCCTGGCGCACCGTCCGCGCCCTGAGCCACGCGGCGAGAGACTACGTTGCGCGGGCAATAGCAAGACTCGCCGGTGGCTTCAGCAGGCTGGTGACTTCCAGGGATTAGACTAGGCAAACTCTCCTCTATGCGAGCTTGCGCGCTGCGGCGGTTGCCGTGTCGCCGGTGTTCGGCGTGCCGGTCGGCTCGATGAGCAGAAGATGGACCTCCTCACGCGCCACGGGGCGATGCTCGGCTCCTCTGGGCACGACGTAGAGTTCGCCGGGACCGAGCGTCACCGTGCGATCCCGCAATTCGATGTCCAAATTGCCTTTCAGGACGAGAAAGAAATCGTCGGTGTCCTCGTGGCTGTGCCAGGTGAACTCTCCTTTCACCTTCACCACCATCACGTCGCAATCGTTGAAGGTCGTGATCGTCCGCGGAGACCAGAAATCACCAAAGGTCGCGAGTTTGTCGGTAAGCGATATCCCGTCGGCCATGGTTCACCCATATCTTGCTCTCTCGTGACGCTCGATCTGGGATCAAATTGCGGATGCGACAAGACTTGTAGCCAGCCAATCGGGCAATCTTGCCCGGCGACGCGGCCCTCCGACCTGCTTTGGTGCAAAATCTCGCTATATCCAGCAAAACGGCTCGAAAACGCTGGATGTAGTGGGTCAGGCCGGCCAGTAAGCTTATTCTCGGTATCGCCAGAGCCATGCGTCATAGGCATGGTGATTTGCCCGCTATTGGCGTAAAGAGCACCAAATCAAATCACCACGCGTGCGGCTGGACCATTTGCCGCGCATGCAGTTTCAGGTCGCGCGGCTCGACGTTCCGCGCCTGGACCAACCAAGGTTTATCCCGTGTCTTTTCCGACCATGAGTCCGCCGCTCGCCCGAGCTTTGGCCGAGCGCAACTACGACCGTCCGACCCCCGTTCAGCTCGCCGTGCTCGCGGACGAAGCCGCTGACCGCGACCTCCTGGTTTCGGCCCAGACCGGCTCGGGCAAGACCCTGGCCTACGGGCTGGCCATGGCCAAGGATCTGCTCGGCGACGCGGAGCGATTTGAAAGAGCAGGTGCGCCGCTCGCCCTGATCGTCGCACCGACCCGCGAGCTCGCCTTGCAGGTTCATCGCGAACTCGCCTGGTTGTATGAGCATGCGAATGGACGCGTCGTCTCCTGCGTCGGCGGCATGGACCCGCGCCGCGAGCAGCGCGAGCTTGCCGCGGGCGCTCACATCGTTGTCGGAACGCCCGGCCGATTGTGCGATCATTTGCGCCGCAACCGTCTCGATATCTCGGAATTGAAGGTCGTCGTCCTCGATGAGGCCGATGAGATGCTCAATCTCGGCTTTCGCGAGGACATGGAATTCATCCTCAAGACCACGCCGGACACGCGCCGCACCCTGCTGTTCTCAGCCACGTTTCCGCGTGGCATCGTGGCGCTGGCCAAGCAGTATCAGCAGCAGGCGTTCCGCATCGAGGTCGCGGGCGACGAGGGCGGTCACGCCGACATCGAGTACCGCGCCATTCGGGTCGCTCCCGGTGATGTCGAGCATGCAGTCGTCAATGTCCTGCGCTTCTTCGAGTCGCCGAGCGCGCTGGTGTTCTGCAACACGCGCGATGCCGTCAGGCATTTGCAGTCCGCGTTGCTGGAGCGCGGTTTCTCCGTGGTGGCGCTCTCCGGCGAATTGACCCAGAACGAGCGCACCCAGGCGCTCCAGTCGCTCCGGGACGGGCGGTCTCGCGTCTGCGTGGCGACCGACGTGGCAGCGCGCGGCATCGACCTGCCGAGCCTCGATCTCGTCATTCACGCCGACCTGCCGAATGACGCGGAAGTCATGCAGCATCGCTCGGGCCGCACCGGCCGCGCGGGCCGGAAGGGCGTCAGCGTCCTGCTGGTGCCGCCGGTACGACGGCGGCGCGCAGAGGTACTGCTCAATCTGTCCGGCATCGATGCCGTCTGGGGGACGGCGCCGCAGGCCGATGAGATCCGCAAGCTCGATCACGAGCGCATGCTGAAGGATGCGCTGTTCTCCGAGGAGACGACCGCCGACGATCTGGTTCTGGCGCAGGCATTGCTGGCAGAGCGATCGGCCGAGGATATCGCTGCAGCGCTCGCACGGCTTTATCGCGCGCGGCTTCCATCGCCTGAAGACATTCTCGATCCCGGCGAGCGAAGCGGCCGGCCGCGTGACGATCGTGGCCGCAACGATGTTCGCGCGCCGCGCGACGATGCCCGCGCCTCGCGCGGCGATGATCGCTCTGAAAGGCCTCGACCCAAATCGGGAAAATCGTCGTCGAAACACGGCATGGCGGATGGCAGCGTCTGGTTCCGGGCCAACATCGGACGAAAAAAGAATGCGGAAGCGCGCTGGCTGTTGCCGATGATTTGCCGTCGTGGCGGCATCGACAAGGGCGACATCGGCGCCATCAAGATCATGGACACCACGACCGAGTTCGAAATTTCCGAGCGGGTCGCGGAATCCTTCGCTGCCAAGATCAAGCGCCCGGACAAGGAAGACAATATCCGCCTCGAGCCGATGGCGGATGCACCGCAGGGGCAGGTGGCTTCGGAGAAGCGGCCGCACGCGCCTCGGCGCGAGGCCCGCGAGACAGATGATAGCGCCCGTCGCAGCGATGACGGTGCGCATCGAAGCGATCATTCGCGCGCCGCGACAGGACCGAAGCAGCACGGCAAGCCTCACGGCAAGAGCGGCGTGAAATTCGGCGTCCTGCCGGCTTTCGCAAAGAACCACAAGCATCGGGACAAGCCCGGTCAAGCAACCGAGTGGTCTGCAAAAGCCTCATCCGGCAAGAAGGCAAAGAAGAAAAATCGCGGCTGATCGGCGCCGCAAGAGGACCGGCGGCTCGGTGAGGCTGACGCCAGGGTGAGCCAACGGGTTGGTTTGTCTGCGCTGGCTGCGCCGCTGCTCGCCGGCTCCAGACAAACTCGTGCATCATGTGCCGCCGCCGCGAATTACCTAGGTGCTGCAAGCGGCGCGTGATACGATTTTTGATCGGCGATAGGTAGCCTTTGGCTTTGCCGGCTGAGAGAGCCGCGTGCTCCCGCCCGTTTGCAAGATCCCGATTAGGTTCTTGGCAAGACGTTCTTGGAAATGAAGCTTCTCGCGACGCCACCTTCGACCGAGGGAGCATTGTCGCGTCGGTCGTCTCCGATGTTCGATGGGAGTTCCGCCATGTTGTTCTTCAAAATCAGTGTGCCGGCGACGCTTCTTGTCGTGGGCCTGTTATCGCCGGCACATGCAGACACCGTGACCGAATGGAATACAATCGCGTTGAACGCTGGGACGGCTGCGCGGCAAACTCCGGTGGGACAGACACCTGCGCAGCAGGCAAGAAACCTCGCCATGGTACATCTTGCGATGTTCGATGCGCTGAATTCCATAGAGCCGCGATACACGCCCTATCGCATGCAATCGAATGTGCCCAAAACCACGTCCCGCGAGGTCGCTGCATCCGTCGCTGCGCACTATTTGGTTGTGCGCCTCTACGCTGCACAAGCAAAGGACGCCGACGCGGCGCTGAAAGAGTCCATGGCGCTCGTGCCGGAGGGGCCGGACAAGGCGCAGGGCGTGCGGCTCGGTGAAGAGATTGCGGCCGCCATGCTGGAGGAGCGGAAGGCCGATGGCAGCGCCGTCCCCGATACCTATCGTCCTCACGGAGCAGCCGGGGCGTATGTGCCGACTGTGCTGACGGCCAGCTGGAATTGGGGCTTGGTGAAGCCTTTCGCGATGAAGTCGGGACATCAGTTCCGGCCTGATGCTCCCTACGCGCTTGCCAGTGCCGAATGGGCAAAGGATTTTAACGAAGTCAAGACGATGGGTGCGAAGATTGGCTCCGGGCGCACGGACGAACAAACCGACATTGCGAAGTTCTGGGAGCAGACCGGAGCTGGCTCCTTCAACCAAATGGTCGAACAAATTGCGGCGGCAAAGAAACTCGGGATCCTGGATAATGCGCGTTTGTACGCGCTCGCTTATCTTGCGACAGCTGATGCGTTCATCGCCATCTTTGACGCCAAGTACACTTACAATTTCTGGCGGCCGCTCACGGCCATTCGCAACGCCGATAACGACGGCAACGCTGCGACCGAGCTGGACGCGGCGTGGATGCCATTTATCACGACGCCCATGCATCCCGAGTATCCATGCGCGCACTGCATCGCGCAATCATCAGCGGCAGCTGTATTGAAGAGTGCTTTCGGTGATGCGATGCCGATCACCGTCATCATGACCAGCCCGACCGCGCCTGGCGTGACACGCAAGTTCGACCGGCTGTCCGACTACACGGCGGAAATCATCAACGCGCGAATCTACGACGGTGTGCACTACCGCGCATCCGGCGAAGTCGGCGTGGAGATGGGGCGCAAGATCGGGGAGCATGTTTTGCAGAACTATCTCAAGCCCCTGAATTAGTCGTCCAAAACGCCGCCGGGCAGATTCATCGCGCTGCCGGCGGCATCATGCCGGGTAAACTCGGCTAAATCTACCGACCACCACCACCTCCGCCTCCGCCTCCTCCGCCTCCTCCGCCTCCGCCGCCACCTCCGCCGCCACCACCGCCGGCGTCACGCATGGCGGAGTTGTAGCGAGGGTCGCTCTGCTTCATGTAGATCGGCGAAGTGTCGCGGTCGATACGAACGACGCGCGCTCCGCCCGGTGGTTGTAGATCGACGAAGCCGGTGCAGCCCTCAAAGAACGCGACGTCGCAGCCATAGCCCCGCAACTGCACCGCGTTGGCACTGGTTGCGGTGAACGCGGTCGTCGCAACGAATGCAATCAATGCAACTTTCGGCAATGTGAGTTTCATGGAAATTCTCCAGCCTCAATTCGGCGAGACAGGAACGGCTCGCACAGTCCTTGGACGAGGGCTGATCGAAACTGGTTCGAGGCTCTTGGCCTCACGCCCGCGTGACGGGAAGGGTGGCTATTTGGCGAGTTCGCGCAGCATGTAGGTCGCGCTTGCATAGGACGTGAGCTTGGCGCGCAGCGCCGCATCCGGTGTGACGGGCCGGAAGCCGAGACGCTCCCACAGTACGCGCGTGCCGTAGACCGAGACCAGCGCGAGCGCCGCGATGCCCGATGATCGCGCCAGCCCTTCGATCGCCGCGACATAAGCGCGCGTCACGCCGCCGCGGAAGTCGGGGAGCACGGCGACGTCGTGCACATAGAGGCAGTCCGCATCGTGAGGCAATTTTTCAAGGAAGCCGTCGAGCGGCGGGATCTGATGCTGCATCCAGGGATGCGAGAGGCCGTAGCCGACGGTCTCATTCTCCGCGGCGAGCACGCGGCAGCCATCCGGGTAAAGCCGCATCTTCTCTGCGAACACTTCGGGGCCTTCAGGCAGATCGGGATGAATCCGCGCCGCGATCGCACTGATCGCCGGCAAGTCGGAGGCGCGCGCAGGGCGCCAATGCGGTTTGCTCATCTGAATTGTTCCGTATCAATCACCGCAATTTATTCCGTTGCGATGATGCACGCAGCGAAAAATTTCTTTGCGGCGTTTCGAGGAATACGACGCGCCGTGCGGCGTCCTACCTATGCAGGCCAATTTTGCAAACCAATTGCATGACAGGAGAGACCATGACGACATCCTCGATCCGCCTCGCGCTCACGCTCGCCGCATCGCTCGCGATCATCCCGGCCGTGTTCGCAGCGCCTCCCACCAAGACCGGCAAGACCGACAAGGGCAACGTGCTCACCGACGCCAAGGGCATGTCGCTCTACACCTTCGACAAGGATATGGACGGCAAGTCGGCCTGCAACGGTCCGTGTGCGACAAACTGGCCGGGCCTGAAGGCCGAGGCCAGCGACGCCGCTGGCGACGGCTACACCATCATCGCGCGCGACGACGGCTCGAAGCAATGGGCCTACAAGGGCAAGCCGCTCTACACCTTCGCCAAGGACACGAAGCCCGGCGACGTCACCGGCGACGGTTTTCTCAACGGCGCCTGGCATCTTGCGACGCCATGATTGAACGCGGCTCGTCGTTGCCTGAAGGGCGAGGACGGCGCGTGTGATCGGCCGTGCGAGGCGCGATAAATGCGCGGAACGCGAGAATTCCGGCTGACTGCCTTGTATTCGATGGTTTCGTAGCCATTTCGAGCGGACAGCAGCCGGAAAGGCGTTTCGATGAAGTTCCGTGTCGGATTCGAAATGCTCTACGATTTCCCGCAGCCAACGCCGATGATCATGGTGCTGGGGACGCATTTCACCCGCGCCTCGGATGTCATCGTGCCGGACTTCCTGACCACCGCCCCTGCGGTCGAGATCACACCCTATCGGGACGTGTTCGGCAATTGGTGCAGCCGCATGGTCGCGCCGGCCGGTCGGATGCGCCTTGCCGCCGACGGCGTCGTTCGCGACAGCGGTCTGCCGGACCCCGTGTTTGCCTCAGCCGTTCAGCACAGGATCGAAGAGCTGCCTGCTGATACGTTGGTCTATCTGCTCGGCAGCCGCTACTGCGAGACCGACCGACTTTCGGAGATCGCCTGGAAGCTGTTCGAAAAGACGCCTCTGGGTTGGGCGCGGGTGCAGGCGATCTGCGATTTCGTTCATCGCCACATCGCCTTCGGCTACGAGCATGCGCGCGCCACCAAGACGGCGTGGGAGGCGTATCAGGAAGGCAAAGGCGTTTGCCGCGACTATGCCCATCTCGCCATTGCGTTTTGCCGCTGCATGAACATTCCCGCGCGCTATTGCACCGGGTATCTGAGCGACGTCGGCACGCCTCAGCCGTGGGCGGCGGGCGATTTCGCCGGCTGGTTCGAGGCCTTTATCGGCGGACGCTGGCACACCTTCGATCCACGCAACAACGAGCCGCGGCAGGGGCGCATCCTGATCGCACAGGGGCGCGATGCCTGCGACGTTCCGATCACGCAGACCTTTGGCCCGAACGAGCTGGTCAGCTTCAAGGTCTGGACCGACGAGATCGCATAATGGCCAGTCATCCCCCGCTCAGCAGCGACGAACTCGACTCCTTGCGCAAGGTCGGCTCGACTGAGCGCCAAAGCGAGATCCCCCAATTGCACTGGGAGCGTCTCGTGGATCTCGGCTACGCGATCAGACGGCTCGGCGAGCTCGAGCTCACCGCCGCCGGTACGCGGCTCTTGGTGGGACAATAATGGCGGCGCGGCGAGCTTGGTTCACGCAGCCGGCGCCGGCACCAGTCCGTGACGCAGCATCGTCTCTTTCATCTTGGCGGGATCGGGTGGCGCGCCGGCCGACAGGAGCGCGGCCATCTCCGTGAAATATTGCGGGCCCAGCACTCCGGGGCTGAGGATGCACAGGCGTGTCGCCGGCCCCGTCGAACGGTTGGTGAAGCCGTGCACGATGCCGCGCTTGATGAAGGCCGATTGTCCGGGGCCAAGATCGCTCTGCTTGCCGTCGATCGTCCAGGACGAGACGCCGGACAGCCCGTAGATCGTTTCGTCCCAGCGGTCGTGATAGTGCGGGATCGGCATCCGCGCATTCGGCTGTAGCGTCATTTCGAAGATGTCGACGCTGCCGCCGGTGTCATCCTTGCTGTGCAGGAAGCGGAGCTGAAGCGTACCGAAATTGATGATGTCGGGCATGACTGTTTCGTCCACGTGAGAGGCTGCATCGAGATCGCGGCGCTCGCTCACGTCGAAACGAAAACTACCGCAGTCCCTCATACACCATCAGCCCGCGCGCGATCTGCAATTTGCGGATGGCGCGTGGCAACAATTTCTCCGGCTGGTGCAGATAGCGCCAGGAGGTCACGGTGAACGGGCCGAGCGCGCCGCATTCATCGTCGAACGGCGCGAGCACGCCGGTGACGCTGACAGGTGTGTGCGGGCGGGCGTTGAAGGGGAGCAGCAGCAGCTCGAGATGCGCCTTGCTGCCGTCCTCGCGCGTGGCGGTGATGCCGGCGATGGCGCCGAGCGTCTCGTCGGCGACGATGGTGGCGATTTCCTCGATCTCGCGGCGGCTGGCGTCAGCGAACAGTGCCGCGAAGCTTTGGTCCTTGAGATCGCAGCCGGCAAGCGCGCAGACGCGGGTGCCGGCGACGCGGAACGGAAAGCCGAGCTTGGGCTCACAGGACAAGACGAAGATGTCGCCAAGCAGCTCGCGAACGGCGGCCGGATCGATATCGGACCTGTCAGGTGCCCGCGCAGCGCCGCGCTTCTTGTCCCAATACGCGAAGAACGCGCGGCTCGACGGATGTTTCATGACTGAACGCTTACCCCGGGGCCGCACCATGTGGGACAGAGCTGTCCCACTTCAGTGCACCTGAGATCCCTGTGTTGTTGTGCAGGAGGGGATTTGCAGCGTCTATGCCGCGGGGGCGTTTTCGCCCCTGGGACCAGCACCTTTGCGTCGTTAACGTTAAATTAACTATGCGCTTTGCGCTCGCTCGACGCCTGCTATGGTGATCGCGGTCGCAAGCCTCGCCGCTTTCATCCAGGTTCTCGGCGAGGCCTGTACACGGGCGTCAAACAGTTTGGTCACTGGCGCGGGGAGGGGTGGGGATACTCCTTATTCCTCTGTTATGCCGGAAAGGCCGACATGGACAGGCAGGGCTTTCCCAGGGCCCTGCCTTTTCCTTTTGTGCACTTGCACCGGGTGGGTAAAGGCGACTATCTCCAAGCTGTTGCTCCGATCGCGCCTGAAAGCGAAGCTCTTGGATTCCCCGCCACAACCTCCATCGGACGAACCGGCCGTCATCGAGACGGCTCCGCGCGAGCCGATCCTGACGCTACCGCTGGCGCTGACGGCCTATGTCGTACTGCTCGCGCTGATCCATCTGCGGGTGCTGCTGCCGCCGGAACTGGAGAACTGGACCATCGACGTCTTCGGATTCATCCCGAAGCGCTACGATTCCTCGCTGGCCAATTTGCAGATCCCTGGCGGTGCCGGCGCCAAGGTCTGGACCTTCGTCACCTATTCGCTGCTGCACGCCAATCTCACCCATCTCGCCTTCAACGTGCTGTGGCTGCTGCCGTTCGGCAGCGCGCTGGCGCGGCGGTTCGGTGCGGTGCGGTTCTTCCTGTTCCTGGCGGTGACGGCCGCGGCCGGCGCGCTCGCCCATCTCGTCACCCATGAGCATGCGGTGGTGCCGATGATCGGCGCCTCGGCGTCGGTATCGGGCGCGATGGCGGCGGCGATCCGGTTTGCCTTCGTGCGCGGCAGCTTCCTGTCGTTCAGCCGTTCGGATGCCGATACCGCCGCCAGGGTTCCGGCGCTGCCGCTGCTGCGGGCGTTGCGTGACAGGCGGATCGTCGGCTTCCTCGTGGTGTGGTTCGCGCTGAACATCATCTTCGGCGTCGGTGCGATCGGCGTCGACAGCGAAAGCGCGGGCGTGGCCTGGGAGGCGCATATCGGCGGCTTCTTCGCAGGGCTGTTGCTGTTCGCGCTGTTCGATCCCGTACCGCGTGTGCGAAGCGATGCTGCAGATGCGTCATCACAGGACGTTTCAGACGGTATTTGAGGCGGCGCTTGCGGCGCGGCCCGATTTCATTCATCATCCTTGCGAAGAACAAGAATGTTCCGAAGCGACAAGCCGGTAGCGGCTTTGCTTCGCAAAGCGCCTGAGCGTGAAACCGGCGCCGAAACTGTTAGTTGAAGACTCACGAACAAGTCCGGACCGCGAAACGCGGACGGATCCGATTCAGGGAGGCGACAATGACGGTACGTTCAATTCTCAATACCAAGGGCCACCAGATCATGAGCGTCGAGCCCGACGCGAAGCTGGCGGTCGCAGTCAAGCTGCTCGGTGAGAAGAAGATCGGCGCGGTGCTGGTGATGAACCAGAGCCGGCTCGAAGGCATCCTGTCCGAGCGCGACATCGTGCGCGTGATCGGCGAGCGCGGCGCCGGCGCGCTGGAGGAGCCGGTCTCTGGCGTCATGACCCGCAAGGTCGTGACCTGCAAGGAGACCGACACGGTCGCCGAGCTGATGGAGATGATGACCACCGGCAAGTTCCGCCATCTGCCTGTGACCGACAACGGCAAGGTGGTCGGCCTGATCTCGATCGGCGACATCGTCAAGCGCCGCGTCCAGGAATACGAGTCCGAGCAGGAAGCCCTGCGCGACTACATCAAGACGGCCTGAGCGGACTTTTTACTCGTCCACTTTGGGCGGGCTGCCTGCGGGCGCCGGCGCGAGCACCTCGATCGCCTCCTGGATCGACTCCAGCGCGCGCTCGGCAGCGCGCACTCCGTGTGCGATCAGATCCTCGCCGCGGTGGAAGTCGAACCAGCCGAAATGGCCGACCCGCGGCGAGATCAACAGGTCCGGCGGATCGCCGGCGAGGCGGGCACGGGTGATGCGGTCCTGCATGATGTTGAAGGCATCGACCATCACTGAGGAGATGCCAGGTCGACCAGCGCTGCCGAAGAACTCGCGCTTCATGGTCTTCTCCGCCGAGAACAAGCGCGGAAAGCGCCGCTTGGCTGTGGTCTCCTCGGGCACGGCCGCGACCGGCGCGGGCATCGCGCCGTGCGAATAGATCGTCGTGGAATGGGTGAAGATGTCGCTGGAAAGATTTGCGGCGATGACGATTTCGGCGCCGAGCGCTCGCGCGGCCGAGACCGGCACGGGGTTCACCAGCGCACCGTCGACCAGCCAGCGATCGCCGATCAGCACCGGCGAGAATATCCCGGGCAGCGCATAGGAAGCGCGCATCGCATCGACCACGCGGCCGCGCGTCAGCCAGATCTCGTGGCCGGTGCGGACCTCGGTCGCGACGGTGGCGAACTTGATCGGAAGGTCCTCGATCAGGGTCTGGCCGACCGCCTCCTCAAGCCGGGTTGCGAGCTTCTCGCCGCCGAGCAGACCAGAGCCGGTGAGGCGGATGTCGAGATAACCGAGGATGTTGCGCATCCCTTGCAGGCTGCGCCCCCATTCTTCGAGCGCATCGAGCTGGCCCGCTGCATAGGCGCCGCCGACCACGGCCCCGATCGAGGTGCCGACCACGACGTCGGGCACGATGCCGTTGGCAATCAGGGTTCTCAGGATCCCGATATGGGCAAAGCCGCGCGCCGCGCCGCCGCCGAGTGCGAGGCCGATCACCGGCCGGCGAATGCTGCCGAGCCCGACTTTCTCGCCGTTGGAGCCATTCACGCTCCGACCTCTCAACATATCCAGCACCGAAACTCTCCTACCCCGGGGCCAGCCTTATCACCAGACTAGGCACCGCACGTCCGCTTCGCCAGAACGAGCGCGAAGCATGGTTTATACCGTTCGGGAAGCAGGGGGCGGGAGTGTGGCGAGGGCCGGGTGGCGCGGGACTAATCACGCAGGCGTCATCCGGGTTCCATCACGCCGTATTTCATGGGATTTCAGAGGCTTGAATTTGCCGCGTTTTCGGTGAAAAGCAGAGGGCATGACTCTCGGGGGTGACGGCATCATCGGATGGCGGCGCAGCGCATTGCTGCTGCCGGCAATCCTTGCTGCGTGCCTGGTTCTCGGCGAGGCTATTTTCGGTCTTGGTGTCGCCCAGGCCCAGCTTTTCTCCGATCGTCCCCCGCCGGTGCCGCCGGCCTCGGTGCCTGACCCCGGCGGAGCCGTCAGCCTGGCGCCGCCGTCCGGCCCGGGCGCAGCCCCTCCGAGCCTGCCGCCGGCCCTGACCCAGCCGGCGTCCCCCATCATTCCGCCCGCGGTCTCGACCGTGCCGTCGGCCCCGCCGCTCAGCGCGGCCGCGCCCGGACAGGCCGTGCTGTCGCTGACCGCCAAATACGGCAAGGACACCCCTCCGATCACCAGCGGCCTGGTCTGGCGGGTGTTTGCCGACCGGCCCGACGAGAACGGCACCTTCAAGCTGATCCGCGAGGACCGCAACGCCACGCCCAACATCGTGTTGCCGCCCGGCAATTACGTCGTGCACGTCGCCTTCGGCCTCGTCAGTGCGGTGCGCACCGTCAGCCTGAAGGCTGAGACCGACCGCGAATCCTTCGTGCTGCCGGCGGGCGGCCTGCGCATCGAGGGCCGCGTCGGCACCAGCCGCATTCCGCTGAACCAGATCTCGTTCGCGATCTACAAGGGCAGCCAGTTCGAATCCGGCGAGCGCGCCTCGCTGGTGCCCAACGTCGCGGCCGGCGACGTCGTGCTGCTGCCGGAAGGCACCTACTACATCATCTCCAACTATGGCGATCCGGCTAGCCTGGCGAACTCGGTGGTGCGTTCGGACATCCGTGTCCAGGCCGGCAAGCTCACCGACGTCATCGTCACCCACCGTGCTGCCGTGATCACGCTCAAGCTCGTCAGCGACAAGGGCGGCGAGGCGCTCGCCAACACCGCCTGGTCGGTGCTGACACCGGGCGGCGACGTCATCAAGGAATCGATCGGCGCCTTCCCGCGCGTCGTGCTCGCCGAAGGCGAATACCGCGCCATCGCCAAGAACGAGGGCAAGGTCTTCGAGCGCGGCTTCAACGTCGTCAACGGCGTCGACGGCGAAGTCGAAGTCGTCGCGCGCTGATCCTCACTTCCGAGCACGCGGATCAGCCGGCCGTCGGCGATCTCGCGCTTCACGAGGTCCTCCGGGATGTAAGCCAGGCCAAGACCGGCCAGCACCGCATTCATCCGCAACAGGCCGGTGTTGAGCACGAGCTGGCCGTCGACGCGCACCTTCATGGCGCGGCCGCCTGACCGGTGCGATCCACGAGAGCACGACGCTCGACAGCAGTGATTTCCGGAACATCGTACCGCGCTTCTCATCGAGTGCACGAAAAGCCAATCAGGCGCTGGTCGATCTGCTCGGCGAGATCGCCACGGCGAAGAAGGTGAAGGCGGCGCAGATCGCGCTGGCCTGGCTGCTCGCGCAAAAGCCTTGGATCGTGCCGATTCCCGGCACCACCAAGCTGCACCGGCTCGAGGAGAATCTCGGCGCGGCCAGTGTGACGCTATCGAAAGCGGATCTTGCGGCCATTGCAGAGGTGCTGGCCAAGGTCGCAGTGCAGGGCGACCGCTATCCTGCGCATCTCTAGGCGCGAGTCGGCCGTTAACATCGCGCATCAGCTTCTGGTGAGTGTTCGCTTACCGGACGTTCGCGCCTTATGTAAGCGCTACCACGCCGCTCCGAGAGGTCTCGCGATACACCGGCAGCAGTGGCTTATTCCAGCAGCGTCGCGACTTGGTCACAGCCTGTGCAAGATACGTATTTCCGATAATCAATTTAATTCTCTTTACCTCCTGCTGCGTTATATGTCGGGCATCCGTCCAATGGGGGATGCCGGCGCGGGCTTGCAGGCCTGCGAGACCGGCAAGGAGCAGGGGACCAAGCCCGTCGGCATGTTCGAAGTGATCCTCACCAGGCGTAAGCGCTTTGGCTGGCGATGGCAGGTGTGCGACCAGTCCGGCAAGGTATTTGCCGATGGTTTCGAGCGCACCCGGCCGTCGGCCAAATACTATGGCGAGCGCGCATTATTCTTCCTGTTGTCGCAGGCCCATTTGCGCAACCGCTCCGCGGCGTCCAGCGAGGACTAGCGGCGCACTGTGAGTCCGTAGCCCGGATTACGCCGCGCTCCATCCGGGCTACAAGAGCATGCGACCTCAGACATCGACGACCAGCTTGCCCTTCGCCGCGTGATCATGGATCAGCGCATAGGCCTCGCCAACACTCTCCAGCGTGAAGCGCCTGGGATCGAGCAGCGGCACGAGCTTGCCGGCCTCGGCAAGGCGCGTGGCCTCCGTCATGATCTCTCCGTGATGCGCGCGGCCTTCGCCGGTCAGCAGCGGCAACAGCGTGAAGACGCCCGAATAGCTGGCGGCACGGAACGACAGCGGCGCCAGCGCGTGCGTGCCCCAGCCGAGCGCGCTCACCACGTGTCCGAAACGGCGCACGGCTGCGAAAGAGGCATCGAGCACCTTGCCGCCGACGGTGTCGTAGACGACGTCGAAACCCCGGCCGCCCGTGTGCTCGGCAACATAGGCCTCAACGGCGATGTCGCGGTCGATGAAAACAGCGCCAAAGCCTTCGATGGTCGCGCGCTGTGCTATTGAGCCGGTGGCGAACACGTTTGCGCCGCGTGCGTGCGCAATCTGGATCGCGACGTGGCCGACGCCGCCCGCGCCGCCATGGATCAGTACCTTCTGGCCAGCCTCTAACGCCGCGCGGTCGATCAGGCCTTCCCAGGCGGTGATGAAGATGAGGGGCAGGGCGGCTGCCTCGCGCAGGCTGAGATTGGCGGGCTTCAACGCCAGGAGGTCGGCATCGACGGCGGCGAACTCGGCCAGCGATCCCTGCACGCCGCCGACGCCGCCGGTCATGCCATAGACTTCGTCGCCCGGCTTGAACCGCGTCACGTCGCGCCCGGTCCGTTCGACCATGCCGGCGAGATCGAGCCCGAGGATGGCGGGCAGCGAATGGCGCGCATGCGCCGCTGCTCCGGAATGGATCTTGGTGTCGAGCGGATTGACCCCGCTCGCGCGCACCCGCACCAGCACCTGATTTGGACCGATCTCGGGCGTGGAGACCGTTGAGATGCGCAGCGGCGCGTTGTGCGTCTCGAGGATCGCCGCGCGCATGGTCGACTGCCTGGTCATGATTGTCTTGCTCCGTTGTCGGCCTCCAATATGGCCATAAATTTTTGCATGACTAGCAACAAGGATGTACGATCATCATACATTTTTGTATGGAAGAGATTTCGATGGACTGGAGCGATCTGCGCATCTTTCTGGCGATCGCGCGTGAAGGCACGCTCGGTGCTGCCGCGCGAAAAACCGGCCAGACCCAGCCGACCATGGGGCGGCGGCTGCGTGCGCTCGAACAGTCGCTCGGGCAGACGCTGTTCCAGCGCACAGCCGACGGCTTTGTCCTGACCGACGAGGGGACGGCGGTGCTGCGGCATGCAGAGCGGATCGAGGAAGAGACGATCGCGCTGGAGCGGCATGTGACCGGCGCCGAGACGCAGCTTGACGGCCTACTGCGCCTGTCGTCGTCGGACTGGTTCGGGACGGTGATGCTGTCGCCGGTGATTGCCGCGTTCGGCAAGCGCCATCCCAAGGTGATCGTCGAGCTTCTAACCGATGCGCGGCTCTACAGCCTGCCGCGCCGCGAAGCCGACCTTGTGTTTCGCATCAAGCCGTTCGACGAGCCGGAAGTCATTTCCAGAAAACTGCTCCACATTCCCTACGCGCTCTACGGCAAGAGGGGCAGCAAGCCGCCCCGCGCCGGCGATGGAGGTGGCGTCCACGTCGTCACCATGAATGCCGAATTCGCCGACATGCCCGACGCCGTCTGGCTGAAGCGCACGCTGCCGAATGCGGAGATCGCCTCACGCAGCAACAACAGGCAGGCGCAGGCCGAACTCTGCGCCGGCGGCGGCGGATTGGCCGTGCTGCCGCGTCCGCTCGGCGACCGCGACCGCCGTCTGGTCGCGCTCGATATCGGCGTGACGCCGCCAGGCCGCGACACCTTCATCGGCTATCACCGCGATCTCAGGCGCCTCGCCCGCCTGCGCGCGCTGCTTGATCTCGTGATTGAAAGGTTGGCGGGGTGATCCGCCGACAATCCCTTGCGTTGTCCGACGGGCAAAACAGCCCAGCGCTAGGTCAATCCGCGTTCGCGAAAATATTCCACTTTACCGAAATTCGGAATTGGCGGATATTGCGCGCACTCCGGCCCAAGGAAGAGGGGCGTATCGCGATCGTCACGACACGCGGGCCGGATGGCGGTGGACGTAGGTTACATCGGCGCGAATGGACTTCGCAGGGCGGAGAGCCGTGAGCGAAGCCATCGCGCACACGACCGGTGTGATCTGCGTACGGCCAAATCGTGTGGTCCTGGCGCCCGGGGTCTGTGCGCCAAGTGTTGCGGTGATGGGTGTGGTCCAACCGGACCCTCCCATCAGCCATCCGCAAGGCGACGGGGGCAATAGTGCATCGCTCCCCGGGGAGAGCACGACATAAGCCGTTCCAACCATCGCGCAGGGAAGGCCGGGATGTCTCCGGTTGCCCTGTTATCCGCTGTGCAGTGTAGCGCAATCTACTCATGGCATAGCGGTCAATGGGAGCCAGCCGGCTCCCGGTCTTCCCTGCGCCCTCTTTCATGGGGGTGAGGCGACGAAGCAAAGCTCGGGCGAAACGCGCCGCGAGGATGAGAGGGTATGTCTGTTGCTCAGAGATCGAATAGCCAATGTTGTCGCGAGCACCAATCTATCACCGTCACCCTGAGGTGGCCGCTTCTTCAGCGGCCCTCGAAGGGCGACGGCCCGGCTGCATCCGGGCCGTCCATCCTTCGAGGCTCGCGGCGCAGTGCAGTTGCACTGCGCCGCTCGCGCCTCAGGATGACGGAACAGACACCGCCGCCGTGCAGAGAGACTGGGCTTCGCTACGCTCATGCAGCGACTTCGCGCATCACGCAAACAAAACCGTCATAGTCTCTAACGCGCACTAACCAACGCCCGACTTAAAACTGTCATAATCGCCGATCGGAACCCAACAGTCGCGCGCTTTTTACAAGGCATTAAGCGGGGGTGCATTGGATGCGGCGGGAAAGTGCGTTGGGGACTGCCATGAGTGCCGCGAAGAAGATGCCGGGAAAACCGGCCACCGAAATGTTCGACGATATCCCGGTGCTTCAGCGCAAATGGCGTGCCGCGTTGAAGCCGGGTGAACGGCTGCCGCGTTACGAGGACGTGATGCTCGGCAGCCTCGGACGTCTCGCCGGTCACATCGCGCTGCTCAAGGGCGACGGCGCGCTCGAACTGTCGCGCAGCGGACGTTATGTGCAGAAATGGCTCGGCGAGGAGCGCTGGGACATTCCGGTCGCGGAGCTGTCGCCGGATTGCGCCACGGCGCTGTCGGAGGCGGTCGCGAGCGCACTCAAGAACGGACGGCCACACCAGGCGAGCGCGCATTGCGTGCGCGACGGCATGGTCAGGACCTACGATTTGCTCGCGTTGCCGACCGCCTCGCGCTGGGGCGCCACGCTGGTCGGCGCCTACGTCAACGAGCGCGGCGCGCAATATAATCTGCTCGACGCGATTTTCTCGTCAACCGATGACGCGGTCATTTCGCTCGCGACGTTGCGCGACGCGAGCGGAAAACCGTTCGATCTTCAGGTCGTGCATCACAACAAGAGCGCCGGGCTGTTGCTGAGGCTCGCGGGCGGAGCCTTGCTGTGGCGACGGATCGGCGAAAGCAGCACGCTTTTGGCCTCGTCCGACATCATCAAGTTTCTGCTCAAAGCCGTCTCCGGCGGCCGCGGCGAACAGCTCGAGATCGAGCACGATGGCCGTTATCTCCGGCTGAGCGCCACCGCCTTCGCCGATTTGGTGTCGCTGACGATCTCGGACGTCACCGCCCTGAAGCGGCGCGACGCCTCGTTCCGCCTGCTGTTCGACAACAACCCGATGCCGATGTGGGTGTTTGACGCTGACACCAAAGAGTTCCTCAGCGTCAACGACGCCGCGGTCCAGCACTACGGCTATAGCCGCGACGTCTTCCTGCGCATGACACTGCCAGAGATCTGGCCGCAGGACGAGTGGGACAGCCACGCCGAGGCGCTGGAGCGTATCGGCGACACCTATCATTCCTCGCGCAACTGGCGTCATCTGTGCGCCGACGGCAGCGAGATCGAGGTGCTGACCTTCGGCCGCCGCGTCGCCTTCGACGATCGCGACGGCTATCTGGTCGCGGTGGTCGACATCACCGAGCGGCGCAAGGCCGAGGCGCGGATCGCCCACATGGCGCATCATGATGGACTCACCGATCTGCCGAACCGCGAATATTTCCAGGAGCGATTGAAGCAGGCGCTCGACCAGGGCGCGGGAAAACGGGTCGGCGTGCTCTATATCGATCTCGACCTGTTCAAGAACATCAATGATTCCTTCGGGCATCCGGCGGGCGACCGCCTGCTCAAGAAAGTCGCCGAACGCCTGACCACCGCAGTCCGCGGTGTCAATCTCGCGGCGCGTCTCGGCGGTGACGAATTCGCCGTGATTCTCGCCGCCGATGTTTCGCCGAACGAGGCCAGCGCCTGCGCGACCTTGCTGATCGACATGCTGAAGGCGCCCTATGAACTCGATGGCCAGGAGATGGTGATCGGCGCCAGCATCGGCATCGCGCTGTCGCCGGGCGACGGCGTAACGTCCGAAGAGTTGATGCGCAACGCCGACATGGCGCTGTACCGGGCGAAGTCCGATGGCGGCGGCGTGCACCATTTCTTCGAGCGCGAGATGGACCTCCAGGCGCAGAAGCGCCGCGACATGGAGCTCGATCTGCGCCGTGCCTTTGTCAATGGCGAGTTCGAGCTGCACTACCAGCCGCTGGTGTCGATCGCGTCCGACCGCATTTCCGGCTTTGAGTCGCTGTTGCGCTGGCATCACCCCGACAAGGGCATGATCTCGCCGGCTGAATTCATTCCGGTCGCCGAAGACATCGGCCTGATCTCCCAGCTCGGCGAGTGGGTGTTGCGCGAAGCCTGCGCTGAAGCGGTGAAATGGCCTGCCGACATCAAGGTCGCGGTCAATCTGTCGCCGGTGCAGTTCCGCAGTCGCAACCTGGTTCAGGTCGTGATCTCGGCCCTGGCGCAATCCGGCCTGTCGCCGAAGCGGCTCGAGCTCGAGATCACCGAGTCGATCTTCCTGGCCGAGACCGATGCCAATCTCGCAATATTGCATCAGTTGCGCGAGCTCGGTGTCGGCATCTCCATGGATGATTTCGGCACCGGCTATTCCAGCCTGAGCTATCTGCGCAGCTTTCCCTTCGACAAGATCAAGATCGACCGCTCATTCGTGAAGGATCTCGCGGAGCGGCCCGATTGCGTCGCGATCGTGCGCGCGATCTCCGGGCTCGGCCGCAGCCTCAACATCACCACGACCGCGGAAGGCGTCGAGACCGAGGACCAGCTCGACTGGCTGCGCGCCGAGGGCTGCAACGAGGTGCAGGGCTTTCTGTTCAGCGCGGCGCGGCCGGCGGCCGAGATCGCAAAACTGCTCGCCGATTTCGGCCAGCGCGCCTCACGGGCGGCGTAGCTCCGGCGGAAAGGTGTCGTAGACCAGTTCCTTGAAGGCGGGCGTGATACGGCCGCGCTCGTTCTGGGTCTGCTGCATCAGGACGTAGACCATGTCGAGCTTGGGATCGATGCCGAAATAGGTGCCGCTCCCGGAGTCCCATTTCAATTCGCCGATCGATCCTGGCGGCGGCGGCTTTGCGTTGCCGGGGTCGGTGCGCACCGCAAGGCCGTAGCCATAGCCGAACCCGTCGCCCGGGAAATAGAAATAGTCGCGCGCGACGCCCGAGCCCGGCCCGATCTGATCGGTTGTCATGTCCTTGAAGGCGGCCGGGCTGAGGTAGCGCTTGCCGTCGAGCTCGCCACCGTTGAGCAGCATTTGCGCGAAGCGCTGATAGTCTGTGATGGTCGAGAGCAGGCCGCCGCCGCCGGATTGCCACTCCGGATGGGCGAGGCGGTCGTGCTCGGCGTCGAGCAGGATCTGGTCGCTCGGCAGCGGCCGCGCCATCCGCTCGAGTTCATCGGATGTCGTCAGCACGAACTTGGTGCTGGTCATGCCGAGCGGATCGAAAATGCGTTGCTTCAGCGCGTCGTACAGCGTCTGTCCGGTGATGATCTCGATGACGCTGCCGAGCACGTCGGTGGAATGACCGTAGCGCCACAGCGTCCCCGGCTGGCGCGCCAGCGGCAGCTTGGCGACGCGCTCGGCGAATACCTTGTTGTCGAACTGTCCCGCGAAGATGTCGGCTTCCTTGTAGGCGAGCTCGACCCATTTACCGCCGATATAGTCGTAGCTGATGCCGGAAGTGTGCCGCATCAGATCCCTGATAGTCACGGGATGGATCGGCGGCACCAGCTCGAGCGTCAGCGAACCATCGGGCTTGGTGACCTCCAGTCCCACCTTCGTGCCGGCGAACGACGGAATGTATTTCGACACGGGGTCGGTGAGCGCAAGCTTGCCCTCATCGATCAGCATCATCGCCGCGACGCTGGTGACCGGCTTAGTCATGGAATGGATCGCGAAGATCGTGTCCGGCGTCATGGAGAGCCGGGTTCGGACGTCGCGCACGCCGAACATCTTGAAATAGACCGGCTTGCCGTGCTGCTGGATCAGGACGATGACCCCCGGCAATCTGCCGGCCGTGACCTCGTTCTCGAAGAACGCGGTGATGCGTTGCAGCTTGTCCGGTGCAGGGGCGGGGATGTCGGCAGCGCGGCTTCGCGTCATCCCGCTGGCCAGCATCGCGGCCCCGACCAGAAATTCACGGCGTTTCATCCGGGCTTCCTCCCTCGACGGGATCAAAGCCGCAAGATGTTCGAGGCGTCAACAAGACTTCGATTAAAAACGCGTCACGATGTCGGAAAGGACCGGTCGCGGGCGGTCTTCGCTCGGCTTGATCGGCGTGCCGATGTGGACGAGGCCGGCGAGCTTTTCGTCCGCCTTGAGGCCAAGCCCGTCCAGCACGTCGCGATCGAAGGAGAACCAGCCGGTCAGCCAGCAGGCGCCGTAGCCGAGCGCGGTCGCGGCCGTGACGATGTTCATGACGCTGGCGCCCGCCGACAATTCCTGCTCGAAGGCCGGCACCTTCGGATGCGGCCTGGTGAAGCTGACGATGCCAATCACCAGCGGCGCATCGGTGAGGCGCTTGCGCTCAGTCTCGATATCGGCCGCCGGTGCGCCGGGATTCTTCCGGGCAAAGACCTTTGCGATCACCTCGCCGGCGCGCGTCCTTGCATCGCCCTCGAAAATGATGAAGCGCCAGGGCGCCAGCTTGCCGTGGTCGGGCACCCGCGCGCCGATGGTCAAGATGGTCTCGAGCTCGGCCGGCGAGGGGCCGGGGCCAGTCATCTCGCGCGGCTTGACCGAGCGGCGGGTCTTCAAGAGTTCAAGGGCGTCAGGCACTGCGGTTTCCTCTTCGGCTGGTCGTCGGGCGTGCAGTCCCCAGATAGGAACGCACGCCCGCAACCGAAAGCGAGTTTAGATCGATTTCAGGGATCAGGCCGTGTCGCGCATCCGCCGGACATCCGGCGGGGTCGCCTCGTCGACCAGCGCGGCGATCGCCTCGGCCGTCGGCATCACCGTCTGGCCGTCGCTGCCGAGCCGGCGGACCGAGACCGAGTGGCTCTCGGCTTCCTTCTTGCCGACCACGAGCAACGCGGGGATCTTGGCCAGCGAGTGCTCGCGGACCTTGTAGTTGATCTTTTCGTTGCGCAGGTCGATCTCGACCCGAAGCCCCGCGCGCCGCGCAGCTTCCAGCACCTGCTTGGCGTATTCGTCGCCTTCCGAGGTGATGGTGGTGACCACCGCCTGCACCGGCGAGAGCCAGAGCGGGAAGTTGCCGGCATAATGCTCGATCAAGATGCCGATGTAGCGCTCCATCGAGCCGCAGATCGCGCGGTGCACCATCACCGGCGGTTTCTTGCCGCCGTCATGGTCGATGTAGAACGCACCGAACCGCTCCGGCAGGTTGAAGTCGACCTGCGTGGTGCCACACTGCCAGTCGCGGCCGATGGCGTCGCGCAGCACATACTCGAACTTCGGCCCGTAGAAGGCGCCTTCGCCCGGATTGATCTCGGTCTTGATGTGATTGTTCTGCGACTGGATCTCGCGCAGCACCGTCGCCATCACGCGCTCGGCATGATCCCACATCTCGTCGGTGCCGACGCGCTTGTCCGGCCGGGTCGAGAGCTTGACGGTGAGATCGCCGGTGAAGCCGAAATCGGCATAGGTCGACAGGATGAGGTCGTTGATCTTCAGGCACTCGTCGGCGAGCTGATCCTCGGTGCAGAAGACATGCGCGTCGTCCTGGGTGAAGCCGCGCACGCGCATCAAGCCGTGCATGGCGCCGGACGGCTCGTAGCGATGCACCACGCCGAACTCGGCGAGGCGCAACGGCAGATCGCGATAGCTCTTCAGGCCGTGCTTGAAGATCTGGACGTGGCCCGGGCAGTTCATCGGCTTCAGCGCAAACCAGCGCTTGTCCTCGGCCTCGTCACCGGCCGACTGCGCCGCGAACATGTTCTCGCGGTACCAGCCCCAATGGCCGGAGGTCTCCCACAACGACTTGTCGAGGATCTGCGGTGCGTTGACCTCGCTGTAATCACCGGTCAGGCGTCGCCGCATATAGGCGATCAGCTGCTGGAAGATCGTCCAGCCCTTGGCGTGCCAGAACACGACGCCCGGACCTTCCTCCTGGAAGTGGAAGAGGTCGAGCTCGCGGCCGAGCTTGCGATGGTCGCGCTTCTCGGCTTCCTCGATCTGCTTCAGATAAGCGTCGAGGTCCTCCTGCTTGGCGAAGGCGGTGCCGTAGATGCGGGTCAACATCGGGTTGTTCGAGTCGCCGCGCCAATAGGCGCCGGCCACCTTCATCAATTTGAAGGCGTTGCCGACCTTGCCGGTCGAGGTCATGTGCGGGCCGCGGCAGAGATCGAACCAGTCGCCCTGATAGTAGATCTTGATCGGCTCGTTGCCGGGAATGGCGTCGACCAGCTCGACCTTGAAGGCCTCGCCCTTGTCGCGGAACACCTGCTTGGTCTTTTCGCGATCCCAAACCTCCTTCGTAAAGGGTTTGTCCCGCGCGATGAGCTCGCGCATCTTCTTTTCGATCGCGGCAAAGTCTTCCGGGGTGAACGGCTCGTTGCGGAAGAAGTCGTAATAGAAGCCGTTCTCGATCACGGGACCGATGGTGACTTGGGTGCCCGGCCACAGCGATTGCACGGCTTCCGCCAGCACGTGGGCGCAGTCGTGGCGGATCAGCTCGAGCGCGCGGGGATCGTCACGGTTGACGAGCTCGATCTTCGCATCGACCTCGATCGGATCGTTGAGGTCGGCGAGCTCGCCGTCGAGCGCCATCGCAACCGTGCGCTTGGCCAGCGACGGCGAGATGCCCTTGGCGATCTCCATGCCGGTCGTGCTCTTGGCGTATTCGCGCCGAGCGCCGTCGGGGAAGGTGAGGGTGATTTTTTCCGGCGGGGTCACGGGTCTCAAATTGCTGAGGCTGTATTGGAAGCCGGATTCGGACTTGCGGTCATCGGTCATTGCTTTTCTCCTGAGGCTCACTCCTGCGAACGAGCGCAGGTAAGCGGGAACGAGCGATATATCAGGCGATTCGGCCTGTGCAATCCGGCATTTCCAAGAAAATGGGCGCGTAAAGGTGGTGCCTGCATCAACTATTTCGAGGAGGCCCTTTAACTGGCCATGGCTCTGGTCTACATGCATTTGCATGGAAAATCTCCGCGCTGGCCGTTTCGGGCCAACCGCCCTGATGCTTGGCAATATCGTCACCGGCAGCTCGGTGCTGGCGCCGGCGGGCATGCTGCCGGAATTGTCGGCGGGGCTTGGGATCAGCATCCACGCGGCGGGGCTCCTGATCACGTTTGGTGCGATCACGCTGTGCATCGGCTCGCCGCTGACGGCCTGGCTGACCAGCCGCATCGAACGACGGACGTTGCTTACGACCACACTCGCAGTGCTTGCTGCCGGCAATCTCGCCTCGGCCTTCGCACCCGACTACACCAGCCTCCTTGTCATCCGTTTGGTGATGCTTGCCGTCGGCGCGCTCTATACGCCGCAAGCTGCCGGCACCGCAGCGCTGCTCGTGTCGCCTGAACGGCGGGGCAGCACGATCGCTTATATTTTCCTCGGCTGGTCGCTCGCCGCCGCCGTCGGCCTCCCGCTGATCACTTTCATCGCCAGCCGCTATGGTTGGCGCGCCGCCTATGGCGGGATCGGTGTGCTCGGCTGCGTCAGCTTCCTGTTGCTGCTGGTGCGCCTGCCGGCCGGCTTGAGGGGGACGCCGGTCGACCTGAAGACCTGGCGCGAGGTCGGCCGCAGCAAGACGATCCTGTTGCTGCTGGCGATCACGATGCTGCAAATGTCCGGACAGTTCGCGGTCTTCACGTTCATGGGCCCGCTGCTCAAGAAGCTGACCGAAGCGAGCCCGGATGCAATCGGCATGGTGTTCGCTCTCTACGGCGTCAGCGGCTTTCTTGGTGTCGCGATCGCGACCCGCATCGTGGACACCTGGGGAGCCTATCGGACCTCACTGCTGTTCACATGCCTGGTGCTTGTGGGCATCACGGGGTGGGCGCTGAGTGCCGGCACCATTGTATGGATGGCGATTGCGGTCGCGATCTGGGGGTTGGGCTTTGCCTCGACCAATTCGATGCAGCAGGTGCGGCTGGTCGCGGCAGCGCCACCGCTGGCATCGGCCACCGTCGCACTCAATACGTCGGTCCTCTATATCGGCCAGGCCATCGGCTCCGCGGTCGGCGGGATGTTGTTTGCCGGAGAGCTCCTGCACACGATCGGCTTCGTGGCGGTCGGCTTCGTCGTCCTGGCGCTGATGTTGGTGGTCCTGACCCGGCCGCGGCCGGCTGCTGAAGCTCCGGCCTGAAGCCAGCGTTTCCCGTACGCAAGGCGCTTGGCAAACCGCGGGGGAGAGCGCTAGAAGGCCAGTTATGGGGACCAAAGAGAGTTGACTGAGATGAGGATGATTCTGGCGGTTGCCGCGGTGCTCTATTCAGCCTCCGCGTTTGCGCAAACCGACAAGCCACCGATGGTGGGGGACAAGCCGTTGGTGCAGGTCAAGCCCAAGGGGACTAAGGCGGGGACCAAAGAGGCAGCGGCCAAGCCGGCCGCGGCGCCGAAGGGCAAGCCGCAATCGATCGCGGCGCGGCTCCAGGCCTGCCTCGAGACCGACGATGGCACCAAGGACCGGCTCAACTGCTACGATGCCATTATCCCGCCAACGCCGAAGCCGAAGCCGGCGAAGGCCAAGGGCTACGCCGATTGCCGGTTCTTCAAGGAAGAGGACGAGCGACTGGCCTGCTTCAACGGCTTTGCCGAGAGCATTCCGAAGCTGCCCAAAACCTGAAGATCAAAAGCTGAAGCTTGGGAGCCGGACGGCTAATCGCTGAGCCGGCTCAGCACGGCCCTGAAGGTAACGCCTGGCACTTGCAGCGCGGTGCCTTCGAATTCGGCCATGTCGCCGTCTTCGCGACCGCTGAGCGTCAGCGTGATCCGGTCGAGCCCGAACAGCGCCTTGAATGACGGGTCGTCATTGTAGCGCTCGGTCGAGATCTTGACCTTGATGCTGTCGCCTTCGCCCGTGTAAGAGCCGATGAAGGCGAAGGCCGAATTGCCGCCGCGCATCTTGCCATCCGTCACATAGACGACGCCGCAGCCGGTTCCATGAACCGTGTGGAAGTCGACCTTATACAGTCCCTGACGCACTACCTGTTCCCGCAAAATTCCAACTGCTACTAGGCCGGCAAATTATGATCGTGGCCAGCGGAAGCAATCCGTTGGCTCCCGGGGATATCGGCCATCAACATCACATTTTGATCAAAGCCTGAAAGAATTGCGGGCAAGCGCGGCCAAATCCCGGCCCGCGCAATATCCCGGCTATCGGCCTGATGCGGAGGAGCCGGTGGTGGCCGCAACGCGCGTCAGCGCCAGCGCCGGCGTCGCCGACATCTTCACCAGCACGTCCTTGAGCGGATATTGCGTCCACGCGCGGTTGACGTAGTCGCGATGGGTGATGCCGTCGCCGGTTTCGACGAACACCACGCTGCCGGGGCGCAAGGGGCCGTCCATGTCCTCGGAAACGCCGATGCCCTTCTGCCGCAGCATGCTCATCAGCTCGCGATCGCGCCGTGCGGTGTAGTGGGTGTAGGAGCTGACGAAGAAGCCGGAGCGGTGGCTCTCGATCCAGGATGCGAACTTGTCCATTTCGCCGTAGACCGCATCAAGCAGGACAACGCCACGGACGCGGTCGCTGATGCCGCCGACCTCGAGGCTCCATGCCGTCGGCAGGAAGCCGCCGCTATAGCCGACGATCACGATCGGCATGTTGGCGAAGGCGCGTGCGCTGTTGGGATCGCCGGTCATGCGGGCGAGGTGGCTGGCCGATTCCTCCATGAAGCGCTTGAGACCGCCAGGCTGCCAGAACTTGCCGGCGCTGGAATCGGCAGCGTCGACCGCCATCTGCGGGGCGAGCAGGATGGCGTTGGCGCCGGAATCAGTGATCTGCTGCGGCACCAGTTGCCGGTCGCGCACGTCACGCTCCAGCGTCGCGCCGTTGCCGTGGAAGAACACCACGATCACACCCGGCTTGCGCACGTCGAAATGCTCAGGGACGTGCACCAGCACGCGGCTGTCGTTGTAGGTCTCGTCCTGCCACAACACGCGACCGGAATAGCTGCGGTGGCCGCGGCGGTCGCCCTTGGAGATGTTGAGGAAGGGCGTGTCGGAGGCCGGATTGTTGCCGAAATAGGGGAACGCGGACGATTTCATGCTGACGAGGGTCGTCAGGTCTTCGCGCGGTGGACGCTGATAGGGGACCTGCGGCGTGAGCGAGGCCACCCTGTAGGGCGCCTGCTCCGGCTGCTGCTGTACGGCGCGCTTGGGCGAGAAGTCCGACATCTGCCGTTGCAGGAGACTCTCGCTCGCCGAGGGGAAGCGTTCCCTGAACTGCGGGGCGGGGAAGCGATCTTCGAATGTGTCGCTGCTTGCAACTTGCGGATTGGTCTTGGCGACGGTCTGATTGACGACTTGGACATTGGCCTGCGAGTTCGCCGCGAGCGCCGCCGGATTGGGCGCCTTGCCGCATTGAACCAGCGTCAGCGACAGCGGCACCAAGGCTGAGATCAGGACGATCCGGAGCGCACGACCGCGCGCGCCGGACGCCTTGGTCCAGTCAGCACGAATGTCTGCTTTCACTTTCGGAACGACCCCGACCATCCACCCATGACCCCGAGTCCAGCGGCTATGTTTAAGCCAATTGAGCCGACTGGCGTTTAGGCGACGTTAAGTGTCCGGACAAACTTCCCCACATCCGGAACGATCAAAAAAGACCACGCAATCGTGTCGCGATTGTGGGGGAGGAGCGTGGTTTTCGGCAGTCGACTACGGGGTTATCGCCCAAAAGCGTGCATAGAAGGTGTTTAAATACCTATTTTGGCCGCCTCATTTAGCCCTTGTTAACCCTGCTTGAATTGACTGGACCAATCTGCACGATGCTTCCCACGAGGCGCGACGCCTGAGGTTAAGGACCCCGATGACGGCATCAGATGCGGGAACGGCGGCCTGGACCGGCCGGCTGACCGGAGGCGGCTCCGGGGTTTCCGGTCTGGTCGCAACCGCCATCGTCGTTGCCGATATGATCGGCGTCGGTGTCTTCACCAGCCTCGGCTTCCAAGTCAAGGACATCCCCTCCGGCTTTTCGATCCTCTCGCTGTGGACCATCGGCGGCATCGTGGCGCTGTGCGGCGTGTTCTCCTACAGCGAGCTCGGCGCGATGTTTCCGCGCTCGAGTGGCGAGTACAATTTCCTCGGCCGCGCCTATCATCCCGCCTTCGGCTTTCTCGCCGGCTGGGTCTCGGCGACGGTCGGCTTCGCAGCACCGGTCGCGCTCGCCGCCATGGCATTTGGCGAATACGCCAAGTCCGTCGTCCCCGGTGTGCCGCCAATTCCGCTCGCCATCGGCGTGGTGTGGTTGGTTTCGCTCGTGCAGCTGACCGGCGTCAGGCACTCTTCGACCTTCCAGCTGATCTCGACCATCCTGAAGGTCGTGCTGATCGTGGCCTTCCTGGTCGCCGGCTTTGTTGTCGGTGTGCCGCAACCGATCTCCTTTGCGCCGCAAGCGAGCGACCTGGCCCACATCGTCAGCGCGCCCTTCGCGATCGGGCTCGTCTTCGTGATGTACTCGTTCTCGGGGTGGAACGCCGCGACCTACATCATCGGCGAGATGAAGACGCCGCAGCAGAGCCTGCCGCGGGCGTTGCTCGGGGGCACGCTGATCGTGCTGGTGCTGTACGTCGCACTGAATGCGGTGTTTTTGTACTCCACGCCAATCAGCGCGCTCGCCGGTCAGCTTGATGTCGCGAGCGTTGCCGGCAGCGCCATCTTCGGCGGGATCGGCGGGCGGATCGTCGGCGCGATGATCTGCGTCGGCCTGATCTCCTCGATCAGCGCGATGATGTGGATCGGTCCGCGCGTGATGATGACGATGGGGGAGGACATTCCGGCGCTTCGCGTGTTCTCGCGCAAGTCGACGAGCGGCGCGCCGGCCTATGCCATCCTGTTTCAGCTCGCGGTCTCGAACCTGCTGCTGTTCACGCGCAGCTTCGAGGCGGTGCTCGACTTCATCCAGTTTGCGCTGCTGTTCTGCTCGTTCTTCACCGTGGCCGGCGTCATCAAGCTGCGCATTACCGATCCCGACCTGCCGCGGCCCTATCGCGCCTGGGGATACCCGTTCACGCCTCTCGTTTTCCTGCTCGTGACCGCCTTCATGATGTACTACCTTTTGACCGAGCGGCCGGTGCAGTCGCTCGCTGGGATGCTGGTTATGCTCGCTGGCCTGTTGATTTATGCTGTTTTCCGCAGGCGGCCGGTCGCCGCTGCCACTTCATCACATCGCGAATAGACATGTTTCGACCCATGAGAATTGCGGCCGTCGCTCTCGTCCTGCTGGCTGCGGCCATCTCGCCCGCGCGTGCTGCCGAGGTCACCTTCGATGACACTGCGCGCTTTCTTGCCGGCATGCAGCCTTCGGCGGACTCACCGCTGGTGGCGCTCACCAAGGACCCGTCCTGGCAGCATCACGCAAAATTCTTCGACGGCGCCTTCGCCCAGCTCGAGCAGCGGCAATTGTCGAAGATCCGGAGTTGGTCCGACGTCAATCTGGCCGCACCGCGGCCGACCATGTTCTACATGTTCAGCGGTCCGGATTTCCTCTATGCCAACGCGTTCTATTCCAAGGCCAGCACCTATGTGCTCGGCGCGCTCGAGCCGGTCGGTGCGGTCCCTGACCTGTCCAAGCTGCCGCGTGGGTCGGTCGGTGGGGCGCTCTACAATGTCGAGCGCTCGCTCGGCTCGATCCTGAGCTTCTCCTTCTTCATCACCAAGCAGATGAAGGTCGACCTGCACACCAACCAGGTCAACGGCACCTTGCCGATCCTCTATGTCTTCCTGGCGCGCTCCGGCAAGACCATCCGCAACGTCGAGATGATCGCACTCGACGACAAGGGAGGGGTGCATACCGGCAACGACAATCCCGGGCCGAACGCGACGCGCGGCGTCCGCATCACCTTTGCCGGCAGCGACGGTGAGGCGCGCACGCTGTATTATTTCTCGACCGATCTCTCCAATTCCGGTGCGCGCGCGGCCGGATTCCTGAAGTTCTGCGAGACACTCGGGCCCGGCAATAGCCTGATCAAGAGCGCGTCTTATCTGCTGCACGCCGGCAACTTCACGGTTGTTCGCGACTGGCTGCTCGCCAACAGCTCCACCATCATCCAGGACGATTCCGGCATTCCGCTTGCGAATTACAATTCGCGGCAATGGCGGTTCTTCCCGTTCGGCCGCTATCTCGGACCGATCAGTGAATTCCCCGGCCGCTATCAGGAGCGCTACGCCGAATTGTTCACGCGCGCGCAGCCGATCGATTTTGGCGTCGGCTATCGCTGGCGGATGCATGAGTCGAATTTGCTGCTGTCGGTGAAGACACCGGGGAGCGAGACTGCGCCTGCCGCGGAGACCACCTCGTCCGCCGAGCCGCCGCCGAAGCCGCCACGCCCGAAGCGGCCGCGTCCGCCCGAGCCGGTTCCGCCGCCACCCGGACGTTTCTTCTGGTTCCGCTAGCCTACTGCTGAGGCCAGAGTCAGGCCGCCGGGCTCTGCGCAACGACGACAAGAACCTCCGCCTTTTGCCGGCCGAGGCTCCTGACCTCGTGTGGCGTCTCGCCTGAAAAATACAGACAGTCGCCCTTGCCGAGGACCAGCTCTTCGCCGTCGAGCTTGATCGCGATCTTGCCGTTGATGACGAAGAGCAGCTCCTCCCCGGCATGCGAAGCACGCGTCGCCGACTTGTGCGGCGGGCTCAGCAGGAACGGCTCCATCATCTTGCGGGTGCGGCCGGTGACGAGCGGGACCAGGCCAAACGTGTCCTGGAACAGCGGCACATTGCCGTTCTCGCGGCGGAACAGCGTGTAGCGCGGTGCGGGCTCGGCGTTCGGGTCGAAGAAGTTCGCGACATTGACCTCGAGCGCGGCGGCCATTCGCAGCAGGGCTGCGAGCGAGGGGATCTTCAGATTGCGCTCGACCAGTGAGATGTAGCCGCGCGTGAGATCGCTCTGCCTGGCGAGCTGATCCAGTGTCAGGCCCTTGGCGATCCGCGCCTGGCGGATATTGGCCCCGACGGCTGCCGCCTTGCTGACGTCAAGCACGCATGTGTCTCCAGGTAACGACCGAGTTGTTGCTCCACCTTTTGCAATAGATATGCCTCAACCGCCAGCCCGGCGCTCCGCGGGGGTCGCTCAGCCGGCGCCCAAGTGTATCCCAACAGAAAACTTATGCGCGGAAATTTCAAGCAGACCCGCAGATATTGTGAGCAGATTCGTTGGTATCCCAGGAAATATAGCTAAAAAATAGGGCAATAGAGGCATTTTGCCGATCCGCGTAGCATTTGCCGGCTTCCGCGTCATTGATTTCTGTCAGTAAACATGGTCGATTTTTCGCGTCGTGGCTGCCGATGGGCTCCACGGCCAGAACCAACTGCTTTTCCCTGGCGCCGGTACCTTTTGGAGAGATCGATGACCGTAGCAGACGACATAGCCCTGAACGTAGCGCCGGACGAGGCGGCGAGCTTGCGACGGATCGTGTGGTCGAGCGTGATCGGCACCGCGGTCGAATGGTACGACTTCCTGATTTACGGCACGGCGACCGCGCTGGTCTTCAACAAGGTGTTCTTCGCCGCCGGCAACCCCACGCTTGCTACGATCGCGGCCTTCGGCACTTACGCGGTCGGATTTCTGGCGCGCCCGCTTGGCGCTGCGATCTTCGGTCACTACGGCGACCGGGTCGGCCGCAAGGCGATGCTTGCGATCACGATCATGGTGATGGGCATTGGCACCTTCCTGATTGGTCTGCTTCCCACCTACCAGCAAATCGGCATCGCCGCGCCGGTGCTGCTGATCGCCTTACGCTTTCTCCAGGGCATCGGCCTCGGTGGTGAATGGGGCGGCGCGGTGCTGATGGTGGTCGAGAACTGTCCGACGCACCGCCGCGGCTTGCTCGGCAGCATGGTGCAAGTCGGCAATCCCATCGGCAATCTCGCGGCGATCGGCATGTTTGCGCTGGTGGCGAGCCTGCCGGAAAGCGACTTCATGACCTATGGTTGGCGGATTCCGTTCCTGATCTCGATCGTCCTGGTCGGTGTTGGCCTCTACATCCGCCTCAACATGGAAGAGACCGCGGCTTTCCGTCAGGTTCAGGCAAAGAAAGAAGTGGCAAGCCTTCCGATCGTCGAGATCTTCAAGCACCACCGCAAGCCGTTCTTCACCGCGGTCGGGCTGAAGATCTCCGAGATCGCCTATGCCAGCATCGGCGGCGTGTTCGTGATGTCGTACGCCACGGCCAATCTCGGACTGTCGCGTACGGTGGTGTTGAACGGCGCGTTCGCGGCATCGCTGGTCGCGCTGTTCGCCATCCCCTTGTTCGGCTGGCTGTCCGACATCGTCGGCCGCAAGAGGATGTTCTATGCAAGTTGCGTGTTCTCGGCGCTGTTTGCCTTCCCGCTGTTCTGGCTGCTGAACACCCGCGACCCCACCATCGTCATCTGCACCATTGTGGTCGCGATCACCTTCGGCCAGATGGTGATGTTCGGTATCGGTGCACCCTGGTACTCCGAGCTGTTTTCCGCACGCTTGCGCTATAGCGGGGCTTCGCTCGGATTCCAGGTCGGTGCGGCCATCAGCGGTGGATTGACGCCGCTGATTGCGGCCTCGCTGATGGCCTGGAGCGGAGGCGCCACCTGGCCGGTGTCGCTGCTGCTGATCGCCTGCGCCGCCGTCACGGCGATCGCGACCACGTTCGCGCCGGAAATGGCGAACAAGGAACTGACCTGATCCCCCGGCGCGCCGCTGCTTGCGGCGCGCCATAGCTTCTCGCAAGGATCGTCTCACAAGGATTCTGTCATGCTCGACACCATCAGCGCCGGTTCGGCGCAGAGCGCAGCACGCCTCGCCTGGACCGGCGTAGTGCGCTTCCTTCATCTCACCCCGCGTGCGTTCCTGCCGATGCGCGCGATGGAATCGATCACCCTCATCGCCGGCAGGGGGATCGAAGGCGATCGCTACCTGATCGGCAATGAAGAGGGTTTTTATTCGCACAAGCCGGAAGAGGGCCGGCAGGTCACCCTGTTCGAGCTCGAGACACTGATCGCGCTCAAGCGCGACGCCGGTATCGAGCTCGGTCCCGATGAGCATCGCCGTAACGTGACCGTTGAGGGCGTGCCGTTGAACCATCTGGTCGGCCGCCGCTTCTGGTTGGGGGAGACCCTGCTGGAGGCAACCCGCTTGTCGATACCGTGTCGGCATATCGAGGAGATTACCGGCAAGGCGATCTTCGATCCCCTGATCAATCGCTCGGGCCTCAACTGCAAGATCCTGCAAGGCGGTATGGTCAGGGTCGGCGACACCGTGCGGAACGCGGCATGAAGGCGCGTCCGATCACGACGATCAAGACGGTCGTTGCCGGGATCGAGCAGGGCTGTGCAGGCATAAAACTGTTCACGCTGGCCGATCCCGACCAATGGGAGCTGCCGCCGTTCAAACCCGGCGCGCATATCGATCTGCATCTGCCGAACGGGCTCGTCCGCACCTATTCGCTGTGCAACGAGCCCGCCGACAACACGCGCTATGTCATCGCGGTCAAGCGCGAGGCGGACGGACGCGGCGGCTCGCGCGCACTGCACGACGAGATCGGGATTGGCGATGTCATCGGCGTCTCGCTGCCGCGCGGTGGGCTGAAGTCGGAGACTTCGATCACGCGCTACGTGTTCGTCGCAGGCGGCATCGGCGTGACGCCGTTCCTGTCGATGGCGCGGCACCTCGCGAGAACGGGTGGCGCCGACTTCACGCTGCATTTGATCGTGCGCGCGGAGATGCCGCTGGCCGCGCAGCTCGCGTCGCTGATCGATGAGGGCCGCGTCGTCGTGCATCGTACGTCCCGGACTGGGCGTCCGGATCTCGCGGAGCTGGTCGGCGGCGCCGGACCGGAAACACTGGTCGCTTGCTGCGGCCCAGAAAGCATGATCGACGATTTCGAGCGTGTGACCGCAGCGTGGCCCGCGGCCCATGTTCACATTGAGCGCTTTGTCGCCCCGGCGCCGGTCATCGATCCCGACGCCAAGCCATTCACGGTATCGCTGGCGCGCACGGGGACCGAAATCCAGGTTCGCGCCGGCCAGACCATGATTGCCGCATTGCAGGAAGGGGGCGTCGACATCGCGACCTCATGCTGCGGCGGCATCTGCGGCGCCTGCAAGGTCGGATGGATCGAGGGCAAGCCCATCCACCGCGACCGCATTCTGTCGCCGTATGAGCGCGAACGCTATCTCATGGTTTGCGTCGCCGGGTCAGACGCGGAGCGCTTGGTGCTGGACCTCTGAACTACCAGTGCACGCTCTGGCTCGGCACAATGAACGCTGTCGTACTCGGCTGCGTGGCGAAGCTTGTCGCCAGATACCAGCCAGAGCCGAGGACGAGCGTGAGCAGGGCCACGATCGCGATCATGTCGATGGTTCGGGGATCGTGATCCCTTGGATTAAACTTGGGATGCGGACCAAGCCTGAAGTGAAAATGAGGGCTGATTTTCCAGCGCATTGTTGTTTCCTCCCCGGGGAGCACACAACAACGACATGGAAAAGTTCCGGTTCCGCTCAGAGCAGCGATGCGCAAAGCACCGCAGCATACTTACCGCAGCTATTTGCCTACGACGCGTTGACGCCGCGCCAGCGGCCGTAGCGCCACGGCAGATACCAGCGCGCGGCCGGCGGCGTGGTGAGGGGCACATTGTCGATGCCGGACGTTCCGAAGGGGTTGCAGCGCAACACGCGCGCGAGCGTCATCCAGCCGCCAGCCCAGAGTCCAAAGCGCTCGATCGCCTCGTCGCCATAGACGGAGCAGGTCGGCAGGTGCCGGCAATTATAGCCAACCAGCGGCGACAGCGTGTGTCGGTACAACCAGATCAGCGCGCGGCCGAATCTGCGCGGCAGCCGCAGCGTCTCAGTCACGGCGCCGGAACAGTGCTCGCAGGTTGAGTGCTTCATGTGCGCTGTGCTGCCATCCTGTGCGCCTTGATGCGCAGTTCCAACGCAGGGAACAGCGAGCTGTTGTGCGCACGCCATACTTTGCCTGCTTTCTGGGAGCAGTGCAGCAAGTACCTATGGACGATCTGTATTCCCCCGGATACCATTTTTGTTACGTCCATGTGTAGACTCATCGGACGCCGAACGGGGCTTACCTGAATCGCTTTGGGGCTTGGGAAGGGACCAGTTTGAAACTTCTGAAGTCGCTCAATCTACGCGGCTGGTTGCTGGTGGGAACCGCCGCTTGCGGCGTCATGTTGGCGGGTGCCGTGGCGACCTTCGGGTCGTCGGCCCGTGCCGGCGGCTCCCTCGAAGAGCGCAAGCTGTCGATGAAGTTTGGCTGGGTCGCCTGCGATCCCAACTGTCGCGGCTGGGTCAGCGCGGTCGGCATCATCACCGCTGATACACCCAAGGATTTCGACGACTTCGCCCGAGGGCGCCAGCTTGGCGGCGCCACGGTGGTGCTCGACTCCAGCGGCGGTTCCGTCAACGACGCGATCACGCTCGGCCGGCGCTTCCGCAATCTCGGCCTTTTGACCACCGTCGGCATCACACAGCAGAACCGCGATGGGCAGAGTGCCCGTCCGGCGGTCGCCTCGGAAGCCTATTGCGAGTCCATGTGTGTGTTTCTGCTGCTCGCCGGCAAGAAGCGCTACGTGCCGGAGGCGGCTCATGTTCGCGTCCACCAGATCTGGATGGGCGACCGTGCCGACGATGCGAGGGCCGCGAGCTACAGCGCCCAGGACTTGATGATCGTAGAACGCGACATCGGCCGGCTCGCCAAGTACACATTTGATATGGGCGGCGCCGGCGATCTCCTGTCGCTCGCGCTCAACGTGCCGCCCTGGGAAGATCTGCACGAGCTGGACGCTGGCGAGCTGAAGCTCACCAATCTGGTGACGACCGATCTCGTGGCTGACGTGCTGCCGCATGTGGACGTCTCTGCGCCCGCGATGGCGGAGTTTGCGCCGAAGACGCAGGCAAGGTTCGGCGAGGAACCGGAGCAGCCGCAGCCTGCCAAGTCGACCAAGACGGCCGAAGCCCTGGTGCCGACGGGTGCGGCGGCTGCGTCGCAGAAGTAAAAGCTTCAGCCCTGCGCAGTGACCGGCTGCTTGGCCTTCGCCTCGATCTGCCCGATCGCGTCGACCACGGCATCGAAGGTCAAAAGCGTCGAGGCGTGGCGCGCCTTGTAATCTCGGACCGGCTCGAGGAATTTTATCTCGTCCCATTTGCCGTCGGGAGGCGCGCCATTCTCCTTCAGCATCTTGCGAACGGTTTCGCGTAACTCACGGAGTTCGCTCGCAGTCGAGCCGACGACGTGACTTGCCATAATGGATGAAGAGGCCTGTCCCAGCGCGCAGGCCTTCACGTCATGGGCGAAGTCGGTGACGGTGTCGCCATCCATCTTGAGGTCGATCTTGACGGTCGAGCCGCACAATTTGGAGTGGGCGGTGGCACTGGCATGCGGGTCGGATAGCCGCCCGAGGCGCGGAATATTGCCGGCCAGTTCGATGATCCGCTTGTTGTAGATGTCGTTCAGCATGTGATGGAGTCCAACACTTCCGGGCTGGATCGGCCTTGGCGGGCGCCGTCCACGGCCTTATATAGGGTTGGAACTGGCGGAAAAACAGTCCGACGGTCTGCCGGTGCTGATTCAGAACCGCGCGGCCGGCGTTCTAGCCGAAGACCCTTTTCGCCAAAACTGTTCTCTTCAGGCGTCCGGCGGCATGCCGCCCCGTCTGCCGGTGACACTCCGGCCACAAGGCCGTCGAACGGAGTAGACATGGACGCTGCAATCAAATCCATCCGCCCCAGCAAGCCCTCCGACAGGCAACCCGAGAGCCGCCCGGCCGAGCTTGATCCTGCCGAATTCCTCGCAGCCGCCGTCCGCGCCGACCAGCCGCGCCCCGCGCGCGCCGAGGCGGAAGCCGCGGTGAAGACGCTGCTCGCCTATATCGGCGAGAACACCGAGCGCGAGGGCCTGCTCGACACCCCGCGCCGCGTGGTCGAGGCCTTCGACGAGCTCTATCAGGGCTACCACCAGTGCCCGGCCGAGGTGCTCGACCGCACCTTTGGCGAGACCGCCGGCTATGACGATTTCGTGCTGGTGCGCGACATCGAGTTCACCTCGCAGTGCGAGCATCACATGATGCCGTTCTACGGCAAGGCGCACATCGCCTATACGCCAGTGGAGCGTGTCGTCGGTCTGTCCAAGCTTGCGCGCCTGACCGACATCTTCGCCCGCCGGCTCCAGACCCAGGAGCATTTGACGGCGCAGATCGCCGCCGCCATCGACGAGATCCTGAAGCCTCGCGGCGTTGCCGTCCTGATCGAGGCCGAGCATACCTGCATGTCGGTGCGCGGTGTCGCCAAGCATGGCGCCTCCACGTTCACCAGCCGCTTCACCGGCATGTTCCGCGACAATCCGGCGGAGCAGGCCCGCTTCCTGTCCCTGGTGCGAGGTCTTCGCTGACCTCGCAAAGATCTATTGTTTGAGCATGATCTCCGCGCAAACGCATTTTGCGTTTGTCGCGAGGGAAAACCGCTGCACACTTTTCCGGATCATGCTCTAGCGAGGTCGTCGTGTCCGCTCACTCCCATGAGATCGAGGAAGGTCTTTCCTTCCAGCCGCGCTTCGACGCGAACGGCCTCGTGACCTGCGTGGCCACCGACGTCGCCACCGGTGACGTGCTCATGGTCGCACACATGAACGACGAAGCGCTGCGCAAGACCATTGCGACCGGCGAAGCCTGGTACTTCAGCCGTTCGCGCAATGCCTTGTGGCGAAAAGGTGAGACTTCGGGTCAGACCCAGCGCGTGGTCGAGATCCGCGCCGATTGCGACCAGGACGCGGTCTGGCTTCGCGTCGAGCAGATCGGCGCGGCCTGCCACACCGGCCGCCGCTCCTGCTTCTATCGCAAGGTCGAGGCCGAGGGCGGCGGCGCCAAGCTCGTCTTCGTCGATGCCGAGCGGCTGTTCGATCCCGGCGACGTCTATAAGAAGTAGAGGAAGTAGTTTTCGCGCGCCCCGGAATGACCGGGACAGCCGAATTAACCCCGCATTAACCATGCCTGTCCCACGGTGGGACGACAGGGCGTCCGAATTGCCGGCGCCGTTTAACGCCGCGCGGGGCGGGCACTCCATTATGTCGGTCGACAATTCCAGTGCCCCGCAGACTGCCGCGACCGACGGCTCGCCGCGCGTCGCGGGCGCCATCAAGCAGGCCTCGAGCCGGACCGGCGTCAGCTTCGAATACATGCTGACCACCGCCAAGATGGAATCGGACTTTGATGCCACCGCCGGTGCCAGCACCTCGTCCGCCCACGGGCTCTACCAGTTCATCGACCAGACCTGGCTCGGCACGGTGAAGGAGGCGGGCACCCAGCTCGGCTATGGCAGCTATTCCGACGCCATCAGCAAGACGTCGTCCGGCACCTACACCGTCGATGATCCCATGATGAAGCGGTCGATCATGAAGCTGCGTGACGATCCGGAAGCCGCCTCGAGCATGGCGGCCGCGCTGACGCAGTCCAACAGCTTCAAGCTCACCGGTCTGCTCGGCCGCAGGCCGAGCGACAGCGAGCTCTACATGGCGCATTTCATGGGCGTCGGTGGTGCCGCGAAACTGATCGCCAATGCCGAGGACAATCCGCAAGCGGTCGGCGCGCGGCTGTTTCCGAATGCGGCGTCCGCGAACCGCTCGATCTTCTACGCCAAGGACGGCCGCGCGCGCAGCGTCTCCGAGGTCTATTCGGTGTTGAACGCACGCTACGCCAGCGCCTCGAACGCGAAATCGACGCGCAGCGCGATGGCGATGTACGGTGATACGCCCTCGACCACGCAGGTCGCGAGCGCAAACGGCGTGCAGCCCACCGCGCCCATGATCAATAGCGCCGCCTATCTCCAGACCTTCCCCGATACGCGCTCGGTGACGCCGGTCAGTGCGACATCGTCGACGACGGTAGCCGACAATGCACCGAGCACGCCGGTGTTTCGCTCGATCTATCAGCCCGCCGACGCCACGCAGCCGGTCTCGACGACGGTGCAGAAATTGTGGGGCAGCAACGCCTCGCTGACCTCGGTCGCGTCAGCGACCTCGGCCGCATCGACAACGCCCGATGTGCGGCCGCCGCAGCCGCTCGATCTCTTCAGCGATCGCAGCGGCACGTTCAGCAGCTAAATTTCGAACTCTCGTGTCCCGGACGCGCAGCGCTGCTGCGCTGCGTCCGGGCATGTGAGTCAGGCGGCTTTGTTCCCTTAACAAAACGTCAATAAAACCAGCCAGTTATGGTGAACGCTTTGTTAAGCGTCGTGGTTTATTTTGTGTTGCAGGTGACAAGCCGTCACCGCTTCGTCTTCGTTGCGTAAGCCGGAAGCACCATGATTGTTCGGCAGTTCATCAATTGGATCAGGACAGCGTCCGCCGGTGAGCGGGCCGAGGCAACACGGGCATTGGCCCGGGCCTGGCTGATCTCAGACCTTTCCCATGACGACCGCGTCGCCGCCGAAGGCGCGCTGCTGATGCTGCTCGACGATCCGTCGCCTCTGGTGCGGCAGGCGATGGCAGAGGCTTTTGCACGCAGCACCGATGCGCCCGCGGCGATCGTGCGAGCGCTGTCGGCAGACCAGCCGTCCGTGGCTCTTTCCGTGCTCGAACATTCACCGCTCCTGATCGATGCGGACCTCGTCGATATCGTCGCGACCGGCAATGACGTGGTTCAGTGCGCCGTCGCCCGGCGCGTCGCGCTGCCGGTATCGGTCTGCGCCGCCATTGCCGAGGTCGGCTGCGCGGCGGCCGCGCTGGAGCTGATCGAAAATCCCCACGCCGAGCTCGCACCGTTTTCCTGGGATCGCATTGTCGAGCGTCACGGCCATCTCGCCGCGATCCGCGAGGCGATGCTGGTGCTGGAGGATCTGCCGGCCGCAACGCGCGCCGCGCTGGTGGCAAAGCTCTCCGAGACGCTGGCGCAGTTCGTCGTAGCGCGGAACTGGCTGAGCGCCGACCGCGCCGACCGCATGACGACCGAGGCGCGCGACCGCTCCACCATGAACATCGCGGCGCGCTCGCGCGGCGATGACATGCAGGGTCTGGTGCGGCATCTCCGTATCACGGGCCAGCTCACCGCGGGCCTGATCCTGCGCGCACTGCTGTCGAGCAATCTCGAACTGTTCGACGCCGCACTCGCCGAATTGGCCGATCTGCCGCTGGCGCGCGTCTCCGCGCTGCTGCACGACCGCGGCGGCAACAGCCTGCACGCGCTGCTGCGCCGCGCCGGGCTTCCCGAGGCAACGTTCGCAGCGTTCCAGGTCGCGCTCGATGCCTGCCACGAGCAAGGTTTTGTCGATACCGACGACAGTGCGGCCCGGCTGCGCCGGCGCATGGTCGAGCGCGTGCTCACCCATTGCGAGACCGATCGCGGCGCCACCGAGCCGCTGATGGTCCTGTTGCGCCGCTTTGCCACCGAGTCCGCGCGCGAAGAGGCGAGGCTGTTCTGCGACGAGCTGGTCGCAGACGAGGCGATCGCGCCGGTCTATGACGATCTGATCGCGGCGTAACGAAGGTACAGGGGTGGGCAAAGGCGCTCTTGCGCCGTGCCCACCATGCATCCGTACAATCAGAGTTGATTGGTGGGCACGCTTCGCTTTGCCCACCCGATTTCAGAAAATAGCTCGCGCTACTCCGCCGGCACGATGCTCGGCGCCAGGATCGCCTCGAGATGCTCGGGGCGGTCGCGGTTGACGTGGGCGAGATATTCGTCGGCAACCTTGCGCAGGCGACGGTTGAGCTCGGCGGAGACAGTGAGGCTGTCGAGCCGTGTGTTGTCATGCACGATAGCCAGGATGGCGTTGATGTGGTGCGTGAACAGCTCGGCCGGAACCCTCTCGAGATCGGGTGCGTGCTCGATGACACGGCACAGGCTCTCGGCGATTCCCGCGGCCGCCGGAAAGCCGAACGTCGCGGCGTCGCCCTTGATGTCGTGCGCTGCGAGGAACAGCTCGTCGCGCCTGTCCTTGGTGAAGCCCTCGTTGCGGATGGCAACGTAGGCGGCCGACAGCCGGTTGATCTCGGTCGTCATCCAGTCCTTGAACTCGCCGGAGAGGCCGGCCAGCGCCTGCTCGGCGCGGCCGACCGGATCGTCCATGTCCTTTTCCTCGACCCGGCGCAGGACTTTCCGCAGCGGATTGGGCTGCGTGATCACTTGATGCGTAGCGAAGGCCTTGACCTCTATGTCTCTTGCGCTGTTCTTCGCCATGATGCCTGCCTCGTCGCTGAAGACGTTGCGCTAGATGGAGGACCGGGCCTTGTCGAGCAGCGAGGGCTGCTGGAGCACCTCGTGCTTTTCGCCGACACGGCGCTCGGGGCCCATATAGGCGGAATTGGTGTTGCGGCGACGGTCCGGGCCGAAATAGGCCTTGGTCTTGATGAAGGGCCGGGGACTGGCAACCACGTTGAGGATGCGCTGATAGAGCCCCTTGGCCGAGATCGGTTTGGCCAGGAATTCGGTGACACCGGCATCGCGCGCGACTGTGACGCGGCGCTTCTCGGAATGGCCGGTCAGCATGATGATCGGCGCGTAGGGGTTGCCCTTGGATTCCGGCTGCCGGATCATCTGCGCGAGCTCGAGCCCGTCGAAGATCGGCATCGCCCAGTCGGTGATGACAATGTCGGGCACGTAATGGCTGTACATTTCCAGCGCAGTGGCGCCGTCCTCGGCCTCATAGACTTCGCGCGCGCCGAACGAATGCAACAGCGTCCGCAGGATGCGGCGCATATGCGGATTGTCGTCGCAGATGAGGAAACGGAGTTTGTTGAAGTCGATGCGGAACATGACGCCCAGGCCAAAGGGTCAACTTTCATTAACCATATCGTGCCGAGGGTTAACGAAGCGTTGCGATCAGGCGTCCGCCAGGCTGCCGGGCAGGCGGCTCAGGAGCCGAACTGCTCGCGCAGGATGCGTTCTTCCAGGCTGTGGCCTGGATCGAACAGCATCCGCATCGAGATGGTTTTGTCGGTGAGCACTTCGACGCGGCGGACATCGCGCACCTCGTCGTGGTCGGCGACCGCCGCTACGGGGCGCTTGTCGCCTTCCAGCGCTTCGATCACGACGTAAGCCGTGTTGGGCAGCAGCGCGCCGCGCCAGCGGCGGGGGCGGAAGGCGCTGATCGGTGTCAGTGCCAGCAATGCGGCGTTGATCGGCAGGATCGGCCCCTGGGCGGACAGATTGTAGGCGGTCGATCCGGCCGGCGTCGCCACCATGATGCCGTCGGCGATCAGCTCGGGCATGCGCTCGCGCTCGTCGATCAGGATCCGAAGTCGCGCCGCCTGGTAGGTCTGCCGGAACAGCGCGACCTCGTTGATGGCGTGGTGAAGATAGACGCGGTCGTTGACGTCGGTCGCGCGCATCAGCAGCGGGTTGATCTCGGATTCATGCGCAGCTTCCAGGCGGGCACGCAGATCGACCGTCGAGTACTCGTTCATCAGGAAGCCGACCGTGCCGCGATGCATGCCGTAGATCGGCTTTCCCGAGTGCATCTGCTGGTGCAGTGTCTGGAGCATGAGCCCGTCGCCGCCGAGTGCGACAACGATGTCGGCCTCGTTCGGGTCGCAATTGCCGTAGTCCCTGGTGAGCTGGCCGAAGGCGGCCTGCGCTTCGCTGCTCGAGCTGGCGACGAAGGCGATCCGGTCGTACCGCAATGGCTTGGTCATGGCTTCCAGGCAGGTGCTGCTGGCTCGAGAAAGGTCCGCCGAGGTCGTCTATACGACCTGGGCCTGCGTTGTCGAGGATGACCGCTTCTTAAAGCAAATGGGCGCCCGGTCGGACGGTCGCCAGTCTCGGTTCAGGGCAAAAGCCGGGCCGATCGGGCCGGAAAGCCAGCCTCCGGCCTCCGATCCCCCAAACCGTCGCAATTGGAAGCTAGAATTTCGGTGATCGCTCGCCAGCGACCGGACGACGTGCGAGCGCGGCAGGGCAGGGAGATTGGGTCATGGACATGGGTTTGCCGATGCTGCGCCGCGCGGGGCTAGTGCTGGCGGTGTCTACATTCGCGCTCGCGGGTTTGGCGCGCGCGGATGATCCAGTGCCGCCGCGCAATGAGGCCGCGGCGCCTTCGGGACAGAAAGGCGCGCGCGGCGGCAACGCGCAGCAAAATGCAACCCAGACTTCACCGTCGGCCGCCGAGCAGCATCGTTTGCCTCCGGACTCAACCACGAAGCAGACGCTCGATCTGCCGGGCCGAACGCTCAACTTCGCCGCGACCGCCGGTTCGATCCGCGTGTTCGACGACAAGGGCGAACCGCTGGCCGATATAGCGACCACGTCCTATGAGCTCGACGGCGCCGACCGTGCCACGCGTCCGGTCACCTTCCTGTTCAATGGCGGACCCGGCGCATCCTCGGCGTGGCTCCAGTTCGGCAATGCCGGACCATGGCGGCTGCCGCTCGACGGCGAGGGGCTTTCACCGTCGGCCTCGCCCGAGGTGAAGCCGAACGCCGAGACTTGGCTCGACTTCACCGATCTCGTCTTTATCGATCCCGTCGGCACCGGCTACAGCCGTTTCATCGCGAGTGGAGACGACGCGCGAAAGCGGTTCTATTCGGTCGAGGGCGACGTCAATTCGATTGCGCTCGTCATCCGTCGCTGGCTCGAGAAGCACAACCGGCTGGTCTCGCCGAAATACGTCGCGGGCGAGAGCTATGGCGGCATTCGCGGCCCGAAGGTGGTGCGCCAGTTGCAGCTCCAGCATGGCGTCGGTGTCAGGGGATTGATCCTGGTGTCGCCGCTGCTGGATTTCCGCGAGTTCACGGGCACGAGCCTCCTGCAATATGTCGCGACGCTGCCAAGCTATGTGGCGGTGGCGCGCGAAGCCAAGGAATCGGCCAAGGAATCGACCAAGGGGCCGGTCACGCGCGCCGCTCTCGCCGATGTGGAGGCTTACGCACGCGGAGAATTTTTGGCCGATCTCGTCAAGGGCGAGGCGGACAAGGAGGCCACCAATCGTCTTGCCGACAAGGTCGCGGAGCTGACCGGCCTCGATCAAGCGGTGAGCCGCAGGCTCGCCGGCCGGTTCGATGTCGGCGAATTCCGCCGTGAATTCGATCGCAAGAACGGCATGGTGACGGGACGCTACGACGCCTCCGTGCGCGGCTTCGATCCCTATCCGGATTCGAGCAGCTCACGGTTCGGCGATCCCTCAGGCGACGCGCTTCAGGCGCCGCTGACGAGTGCCGCGGTCGATGTTCTCACACACAAGCTCAACTGGCGGCCGGACGGCTCCTACGAGGTTTTGAACGGCGCCGTCGAGCGCAATTGGGATTTCGGAGGCGGCATCAACCCGCCGCAATCGGTGTCGGAGTTGCGCCAGATCCTCGCAACCGATGCGAAGCTGAACGTGCTGGTCGCGCACGGCCTGTTCGATCTCGCCACGCCCTATTTCGGATCGAAGCGGGCGCTCGACCAATTGCCGGCCTTCGCGACGCAGCGGATCAAATTCGTCGTCTATCCCGGCGGCCACATGTTCTATTCCCGCGACGGCTCGCGACAGGCGTTGCGCGGCGAAGTCGAGGCGCTCATTCGGGAGTAGGCCGCCGTTTCCGCGGCTTGTATCTGCGCGCAATCTCGCGCGCGACGACGCTCGCAGGCTTGACGTTGGCGCCGGCGATCCAGATGTCACTGACCTTGCCGCGCTTGTCGCGGACGCGGCGCACCGGCTCGCCATGGCTGGAGTAGCCGGCGGCCCATGCGAGATTGCCGGTGTCGCGGCCGGTCACCTCGATCTCGCCGGCATCCATGAACGGGTTGTTGAATTGCGGATTGGCGATCAGCACGCGATTGCCCACCGGCACGAAGTCTGTCGCGCCCCAGATCGTCCACCAGCGGCCGGTCCAGTCGCGGACGCGCCTGTCTGCGGCGCCGCGCGTCTGGAAAACACGCAGAATCTGCATCGCGCCGTCCATCCAGAATGGTGCCGCGCCGTCGATGGAATTGCTGAGGATGCTGATCGCGAGCTCGCAGCCCGGAATCGAGCAGGTCCGGGAGATGTAGCCCTGGAAGCCGCCGCCATGGCCGAACCAGTCCCAGCCGTCGGTCTTGCCGGCGTTGACGCCGAGGCCGTAATAGGCCTCGAAACTTTGCGGGACGCGCCAATGATGCCGCGTCATCTCGCGGCGGCTTGCACCGGACAGCACGCTCTTCCTGGCGTTGGGTGCAAGCTGCGCGAAGAAGCGGGCCGTGTCGGCCGCGGTGGCGACGAAGCCCGCGGCGGATGCCATCGCGTGGGCGGGATTGTCGCCGGGGATCACGCATCGCTCGCCCAGCGGCAGCTTTCGGGTATGCCCGCGTGCAAACGGCGTTCCCTTGGCAATCGGCGCGTTCGGCTCGGTCTCACGCAAGCCCGCTGGTTCGATGATCTCGCGCTTGATCCAGACAGGGTAGGGCTCCTTCGTCACCGCCTCGATCACGAGGCCGATCAGGCCAAAACCGTGATTGGAATATTTGAAGCGCGTACCCGGCTCGATCGCGGTCGGCAGCTTCAACTCGGCGCGCAGCTCCTTCTCGTCAAGATAGGGACGGCTGTCGATGAACTGGCCGGAATCGGCGCCGTCACGCGTCAGGCCGGCGCTGTGGGAGAGCACCTGCGCAATCGTCGTCTCAGCAACGCGCGGATGCAGGCCACTGACATATTGGCCGATCGTGTCGTCGAGCCGGATCTTGCGCTGCTCGCGCAGCTTCATGATGCCGGCGGAGGTAAAGCTCTTCGAATGCGAGGCGATGCGGAAGCGATGGCGCGGGGTGAGCTTCTCGCCGGTGTCGAGATTGGCGAGGCCGAACGCATGTTCGGCGACGACTTCGCCGCGATGGACGAACGCGACGAGGACGCCCGGCTGTTGGAATGTCGTCTGTTGGAATTCGATCCAGGAGCCGATGTAGTCGATCGCGGATCGCAGCCAATTGTCCATTGCGCACCAATTGCGAGAAGAGATTGGTGCGAGAGGCTAGCCGAGAAAGCGGAACGGGCACAACCCCGAGGTTGTGCCCGTTCGCTCGGTTCAAATACGCGGATCTCAGTAGACGAGCGTCGCGCCGGTCGGCTTGTCGAGCGCTGCGGCGAGCGAGCGATATTCGGAGCTGTCGGTGCCGGCGAGCGAGGCGATCTTGTTCAGATGATACTGCGCCTGTTCGCGGTTGCCCTGCTCGAGCTGCCAGAGGCCGTAATACTGCCAGGTGCGGACATGGTTCGGATCGTCCTTCAGCGCCAGCTCGTAATAGACCTTCGACGACTGGTAGTCGCCGATCTTGCGATACGAGTAGCCGATCAAATTGGCGACGTCGGCGACGTCGTCACGCTTGAGCGACTTCAACTGGCCGATCGCGCTCGTATAGTCGTGGCTGTCGTAGATCGTGGTGTAGGCGGTGCGATAGGCCGCGAGGAATTTGGGATCGCTGATGGAAGAGCTCTTCTTCTTCTTCTCTTTCTTGGTCGAGGTATCCGACTTCGGCGGCGACGGATCATCGCTACCGGCGGCATAGGCGCTCGTCAGCACCGGTCCGGCCGCCAGCGCCATCGAGACTAGTCCCGGTACCAGAAGCATGGAAAGTTTGCGCATCTCAAGTTCTCCCGAATGGAACGTGGCGATCCTACACGATTGCCTGAAGACCGGAACACCCCGCATGCAAAAACATTCCCGGCCGCCGTCCGCCTGCGAGATGACAAACTTGTCATCCAGATGAACGGAAGCCTGCAATCGGCTTCAGACTGGGTTCAGCGCGCTCCCCCTAGGCTTCCACCTACGATCGAAGGGTTGGCGAGTGGGCGCCGCCTCAAGATCCTTCAAAGAGGAGACAACCATGTTGAAGACCATTTCCGCAGCCTTGCTTGCAGCTTCCGTGATCGCAGCCCCGGCCTTCGCAGCCGAGGCCGGCAAGACCACCACGACGACCGCGCCGGTGATCAAGGCGGACCAGACCCAGACCAAGGCGTCGAACACCGCGGCGAAACCCGATGCTACCGTCAAGGCCGACGCGAAGACCGCCGGCGTCAAGGCGGACGTCAAGGCAGATTCCAAGGCAAAGGCCATGAACGCCAATGCCGCGATCACGCCCGACGAGCACAAGACCGTGCGGACGCATCGCCACCACCACAAGCATCTGTCGGCCAGGAAGTCGCTCAAGGCGCAGCCCGACGTCACCAAGCCGGTGACGACCGAGAAGCGCAGCTAACGACTGATCCCGTGAGGCGGCATCCATAGCATTGCCCCGCCGCCTCGCGCGGAGTTCAGGTCCGGCTCGTTCGTCATGCCTTGTGCGAAAGCTCGAGGTGCTGGCGGCGGGCCGGTGCCTGCAGGCGAATTCCCTTCGATACACGACCACAGGCAAGAATCTCGAAAACAACCCCATGCACAGTAGCTGGTGATAGATATATCAATGGTTTGACGATCGGTTGCTCTACGGATTTTACGAATCTGTTTGACTCGTCGGGCAAAACATCTCTAGAGATGCATCATCGCAACCTTGGGGCTAAACGTCTCCGGGTCTGATTGAGCGGCGAGCGTGACCCTTGGGGCGATTGGCGAAACGTGCGGTGATCCTGGTGCTGCCGCTGGCGCTCGCGGCATGTTTCGGCAGTGACGGTGACCGTCCATCCCTGATGGAGGGGACCCAGGCCGGAGGCCCGCAGCCGTTTCCCGACAATTTCCGCAGCGACACGCTGGCCTTGATGCGCGCCTATCTGAACAATCCGGTCGGCGTGCGCGACGCCAGCATCGCCGAACCGGTGCTGCGCGAGATCGGCGGCCGGCAATTCTATGTCAGCTGCCTGCACTTCACGCCCCGCGAGCCTGACGGCAGCTACAAGACCATGCGCGAGCGTGCCGCTGTCTTCGTCAACGGGCGGGGCGACCGCGTCACTGAGCGCACCAACGAGTTCTGCGCCGGCGCGGTTTACACACCCTTTCCGGAACTGGAAAAGATGACGCGATAGCGCAAAGCCCACCTTCATCGGGCGGTGCTAGGACAAGAGCCGCCGGAGCCGCTGGATCACATTTTGGCGAGCTTTGAACGGGGTGGTTTTACCTTGCGACTAATCGTTACGGCTGGCCTTGCGCGGACGACAAAATCGGTCGTGCAAGCGCAAGTGACGGAACAAAATGCCGTTGTTGCCACCCCGTCACAGTTGCGACCGATCAACGTTCCGGCATCGCCGCGAAGCAACCTAATTCACGCCACGTTGTTTCCAGAGTGTCGAATTTGAAAGAACGGGGATGATCATGAAGACGATTTTGCTGGGCGCAGCCGCTCTGCTTGCGCTCGCCGCACCGGCGGCAGCAGCCGACATGCAGCCGCGCACCTACACCAAGGCTCCGGCCTATACGCCACCGCAGCTGATCTACAACTGGACCGGTTTCTACATCGGCGGCCATGTCGGTGGCGCCTTCGCTGGCGACAGCAGCTTCCAGTCGAGCGACGCCCGCTTCCTGGGTGGTGTGCAGGGCGGCTTCGACTACCAGTTCGCGCCCAATTGGGTGGTGGGTGTCGAGGCCCAGTATTCCTGGCTGCCGACCAACAATAACGGTGCCACGTTCCCGCTGGGGACGCAGGTGACGTCGAATACCGACCAGCTCGGGTCGGTGACCGGCCGCATCGGCTACACTTGGGGCCCGGCGCTGGTCTACGCCAAGGGTGGTTACGCCTGGCGGAACGGCGGCCTCGGCGTCAACATCGCCGGCGTGCCGCAAGCCTTCACCACGACCGGCAACAGCAAGGACGGCTACACCGTCGGTGCCGGTCTCGAATACATGTTCGCGCCGAACTGGTCGGCCAAGGCCGAATACCAGTATTACAATTTCGGCAGCACGACGATCACCTCCGGTCCGGCCGACGTTGTCGGCGTCCGTGGCCGGGAGGATGAGCATACCGTCAAGGTCGGTGTGAACTACCGCTTCGGCTGGGGCGGTCCGGCAGCCTCGCGCTACTGACCGCGGGCAGCGACCAAGATCTGACAAAGGCCGGCTTCCCGCCGGCCTTTCGTTTGCCAGCCCCTTGTTGGCCCAGCCCCTTGTTGGCATTGCGTGAACCATCTGGCGCGTCATTTGCAAGCAAACGTTCGGGCGCGCGCCTTCTCACGCGTGTCACGGGGCTCGGGTAAAGCAAAAATAATTTTTGCGACTTACGGAACTCGTGCTCCGGAACGCGTTATTATCGAATTGCCGGGCTGGTGGGACAACGAACATGCGTATCTTGGCGTCGGTGGTGGTGTTCTCGTGCTTCGTCGCCCTGCCGTGCTCTGCCCAAACAATCCTCAAATCCGAGCCTCTGATGCTGGCACCTTATGAGGTGGCTTTCGTCAAGGACGCGTCTTGTCCGTCCGGCAAGGTCCTGAAGGTGACCGGTGCGATCCGCGGGCTGCACCGCCGGAAGGCCTGTGTGGCCCTTGCCGGTGAGCAGGCCTCGTTGGCGACCGCGACGCCCTAAGGCAATGCGGCCTGCGGTCGGGCCTCACGAACTCAACTGAAGCTCCATCCGGGACTCCCGCTCGGCATCCGCCTTGTTCTTGGCGGGGTCCTCGCCTTGGGCTGCCCGGCAGGACTTGATCTCATAGTCGTTGTCGAGCACCCGGCGCGGCCCCGGCCGCTCTTCGTTGGTGCCGACGTCCACGACCAGGCCGCTCCGTTGCGCGAGCTTCCAGACGTCGGCCTCGCTCGGATAGGCCTTGCTGATCTGGGCGTCGTTGCAGAACAGGGCGTAGGGCATGCTTCCCGCTCCCGGAAACCGCATTAACGACCTGCCGCGGGGAGGGGTTCCGATACGGGGATTAGATCACGGAGCCGTGATCGAGGTGGCGGGCCCTGAGTCGTAAACGAGTCCTGAATCCCCAAAAAAAGAATCCTTGGGACTCCCCAGCCGGAATCAGCGGATGTTTCTGGCCATGACGACCGACCTGAAAACCTCCTGCGGGCACATGCTGCTGCCCCTGACGCTGGCACTGGTGGGTGCCTGTGCGGCCAATCTCTGGCTGGTGTGGTCCTGGCTGTGAGAGGCTAAGTCTGCCCTCACTTGTCCGCCGGCGGGCGGGTGGAAGGATCGCGGATGGCGGCGCGAAGCCTGGTCAGCGTCGCCGCACAATATTCCTCCCGCTCGCGCTCGAAGCGCTCCTGATGCTTCTTGAAGCTCGCGATGCGGGCCTGCATCTCGCTGCGAAAATCGCCCGTCGACCGCGGCGGGGGGACAGGGGCGGGCGGTGGGCGAGCCGGTGGCGGCTCGGCTTCGACCGCGAGGGCCCGCACGGTGACGATCTCCGTGGTCACTGCGAACGCAGCCGCGGGGGGCGCCGGCGGATGGAGGTCATCCGTCTTGCCGGTTACCGATTGGACGAAGGCCAGTGTCTGCGCAATCAGCGCGTCGCGTTCCCTGATCCACTTCATGGTCCACCTTTGTTAGAGCTATTCCACCAAAGTGGGAGCGCCGAATCAAGCAGGCGACCTGCAAGGGATTGCATATTTTTCCCGAGCGCCCGACACTGGCCGGATGGAATCCAGGGACGACCCGTCGGACGAAGCGCAGGGCTTGCGGCTCGTACGCGCCTTTCTGTCACTGCCGCCCGACAGACGGGCGGAGGTGTTGGCGTTCGTCGAGGATCTCGTGCGCGTCCATGCCCGGCCCGAGGAGGGCCAGGAGATTTCCCCCATTTGAGCAGGTTTCCCCGGACGTGACGAATGGTTCCGGGCCGGCCGGGCGGCACCAGATACCCCTTAAGACGGACCCCAAGCTTACGCGAAGCTTACGGACGAGCACCGGAAAGTTATTTTTTAGTAAGTTTACCCCTGTCATTTAGTATTAAATTTTAACGTCCGCCGGTTCCAATGGCGCGGCTGGGGCCGCTTCGGTCGCGTAGGCCGAAAATCATTGGAAGGCAGGGATGAGCTTTTTGAACAATTTGAAGATCGTGTTGAAGGTTGCGCTGATTGTAGCCGTGATGGGATGCGCGATGGTCGCCGTCGCCGCCTTCGGCACGCGTGAACTCTCCGCGACCGTCGACGGGTTTGGCGAACTCGCCGCCGCGCAATCGGCATTGCTCAACCTGACGCGTGCCCAGCGTCGCGCCGAGACCTATCACGCGGCGCTCTATGCGGTGTTCACCGAGACGACCGAAGCGGGCAACGCCAATCGTCTGAAGATCGCGAACCAGAACCGCAATGAAATTAGCCAGTATCTTGATGCGGCCGTGCAGGACGACCCGTCGCGTGCAAGTGAGCTCAAGAGCATCGGTGACCAGTTGAAGGCCGTGTTTAATGGCTGCGAACCGGTGCTCCAGGCTGGAGCTGCCGCAAACAGCACGGAAGAGAACGCCAAGGCCGCAGATCGTGCGCACAAGGAGTGCGATCCGCTGATCGACGCGGCGCTGGAGCGCATCGCCAAGTTCACGACCGAGACGGCGCAGGTGGTTGCCAAGCGCAAGGAGGCCATCAATAGCGACGCCAAATCCGCGACCTGGACCGTGATGAGCGTCAGCGCCGGTGGCCTCGTGCTCGGCATCGCGATCGCGCTGTTCATCGGCCTGAAGGCGATGTCGCAGCCGATCGCCCGGCTCAAGCTCGCGATGGAAGGCCTCGCCCGCAATGATCTCAAGACCGAGGTGCCCGAAAAGGACCGCCGCGACGAGATCGGCGACATGGCCAAGACGGTCGAAGTCTTCAAGACCAACGCGCTCGAGGTCGAGCGGCTCAAGGCGGCGCAGGCCGACATCGAGCGGCAGGCCGCCGAGCAGCGGCGCCGCGACATGGTCAACCTGGCCGACGGCTTTGAGCGGGCGGTGGGCGAGATCATCGAAACGGTCGGATCCGCATCCACCGAGCTCGAGGCATCGTCCTCGACGCTGGCGACCACCGCGCAGCGCGCGCAGGAGCTGACCTCGGTCGTCGTCACCGCTTCGGGCGAGGCCACCGGCAATGTCCAGTCGGTCGCCACGGCCACGGAGGAGCTGTCTTCCTCGGTCAACGAGATCAGCCGACAGGTGCAGGAATCCGCGCGTATGGCGAGCGAAGCCGTCAACCAGGCCCGCACCACCACCGAACGGGTCAGCGAGCTCTCGGTCGCGGCGACGCGGATCGGCGACGTCGTCGAGCTGATCAACACCATTGCAGGCCAGACCAATCTTTTGGCGCTGAACGCGACCATTGAGGCTGCGCGGGCAGGCGAAGCCGGCCGCGGCTTCGCGGTCGTCGCTTCTGAAGTGAAGACGCTGGCCGAGCAGACCGCGAAAGCGACCGGCGAGATCAGCCAGCAGATTTCCGGCATCCAGACCGCGACGCAGGAATCCGTCAACGCGATCCGCGACATCTCGGCGACCATCGAGCGGTTGTCCGAGGTATCCTCGACCATCGCAGCCGCCGTCGAGGAGCAGGGTGCTGCGACCCAGGAGATCGCCCGCAACGTGCAGCAGGCGGCCCATGGCACCCAGCAGGTCTCCACCAACATCACCGACGTGCAGCGTGGCGCAGCCGAGACCGGCTCGGCGTCCTCGCAGGTGCTCTCGACCGCAAAGATGCTGGCGACCGACAGCAACCGGCTCAAAGACGAAGTCGGAAAATTCCTCCGGACGGTGCGCGCGGCCTGAGCCGGGCGACGCACAAGCTCCGGCGGCCTTGCGCCGCCGGGGAGCCGCAGATCCTATTGCGGCAGCAAGAGAGCCATCGCGACCGCGAAAAGGAAGACCGTCGCGACAACGGCTGCGACGGTACCGGCGATGATCTTCGCGCTCTCGCGGCTGGTATGGGGCTCCATGCGAGGTACACTCTACCTCATGTTGGACTCCGATCCAATCTGTGGTCAGTCCCCGTCCCCATGAGCTGGCGCGGTCAGGTGGCGAGCTTCGCCTGGAAGAATTTCGTGACGCGATCGATCGCATCTGATGTCGTCGGGCGGGTGTCGGAGAAATCAAAGCCGTGGGCTTTGCCCGGATAGGGTACGAATTCGGTCTCGGCGCCGACCGACTTGCCGAGCTCGACTAGATGCTGCCCTTCAGCGAATGTCGACTACACCGGCATCGACATCGTACCGTCGCTGATCGAGGTCAACAGAGAGCGTGTGGCGCGCGGCGAATTGTCCGGCCGCTTCCTGGTTGCCGACATCACGCGCGATGTGTTGCCGCGCGCCGATGTGATTCTGTGCCGGGACTGCCTCGTGCATCTGAGCTTTCTGAACATCGCCCGGGCGGTCGCCCGCTTTTGAGCAAATGGTGCGCAATTCCTGCTCGTCACGACATTTCCGGAGTGGGAGGATAACCTCGATTGCGAGGACGGCGACTGGGCTCGCTCAACATGGCGAAGGCACCGTTCAACTGGCGGCGCCGCGCGAACTGGTCAACGAGCACTGCGAGGAGGGCGGTGGCGGCTGGGGCGGCAAGAGTCTTGGGCTGGATGAACTGCCTGTTGGCGGTGGTGGTGCAACGCAGGTGTAACAGGCGCAGGCGCGCCGTCCCTTGCCTCTGCGATCGCGCTTGCAATATACTTTGGGTTGCATAAAGCGATCTCGTGTCACGGTTACAATGCCGGAGTCCGCCATGAAGCTGAGCGCCGCCGTCGCCATCTTGCTTGGGTGTTGTTCTCCGGCGATAGCGCAGCAGGACGGAGCGGTGCTTTACGCCACGCACTGCGCGCAGTGTCACGACGCCGGTGATGCCCAGAGCCGTGTGCCGGCGCGCGGTGCCATGCAGGCGATGTCGTTCGAGCATGTGCTGGGAACACTTGCGACCGGCAGCATGGCGCCGATGGCGAAGGAACGCAGCGACGAGGAACGCCGCGCGATTGCCGCCTTCGTCACCGGCAAGGCCGCGCCGAGCGCTGCGGCTGGTGCGCAGGGGCTTTGCACGCAGCCGGGAAGCGGCTTTCCCCAAGCAATCGACGGACCGCGCTGGAACGGGTGGGGCGTCGATCTCAACAACAGCCGCTTCCAGCCGGCGGACATGGCGGGCCTCTCCGCGGAGCAAGTGCCGCGCTTGCGGTTGAAATGGGCCTATGCATTTCCTGGCGCCTCGGTGTCCTTTGCTCCGCCGACGGTGGTGGGCGGTTTGTTGTTCATCGGCGGCACCGACCGCAAGGTGCATGCACTCGACGCCAAAAGCGGCTGCACGCTGTGGACGTTTGCGACCGATGCCGCAGTGCGCGCCGCGATCACGGTCGCGCCGCTCGCAGGCAGCGATCAGTTCGCGATCTATTTCGGCGATCTCAGGGCCAACGCCTATGCCGTGAATGCGCTGACGGGTGCACTGATCTGGAAAACGAAGGTCGAGGAGCACACGGCTGCGCGGATCACCGGCGCGCCGGTGCTTCATGTCGGCATGCTCTATGTCCCGGTCTCCTCGCTCGAGGAAGCCGCCGGCTCGCAAGCCACTTACGAATGCTGCACTTTCCGCGGCAGCGTGGTGGCGCTGGAGGCCGCGACCGGCAAGCCGGTCTGGCAGGCCTACACCATCCCCGAAGTGCCGCACCCGACCAGCATGAATGCCAGAGGCACGCAGCTGTTCGGACCGTCCGGTGCGGCGATCTGGTCGGCGCCGACGATCGACGTGAAGCGCAACGCGATCTATGTCGCCACCAGCAATTCCTATTCGAATCCGCCGTCTGCAACCAGCGATGCGGTCCTGGCATTCGATCTGGCGACAGGAAAACTGTTGTGGAAGCAGCAGGCGACGCCGAAGGATGCCTATGTGGTGGCATGCTACGGCGCGGACAAGACCAATTGTCCCGACGACCACGGGCCTGATCATGATTTCGGCCAGTCGCCGATCCTTGTCACCTTGCGCGACGGCAGGCGCATGCTCGTCATCGCGCAGAAATCCGGCGTCGTGCACGCGCTCGATCCCGACGACGACGGCAAGATCCTCTGGCAGACACGGATCGGGAAGGGTGGCGCGCTTGGCGGCAGCGAGTGGGGCTCGGCGGCCGATCAGGACCGCATCTATGTCGCGAATTCCGACGTGCGCTTCCTGCGCGACGGCACAAGGCGTCTCGACTCCACGCAAGGCGGTGGCCTGTTTGGCCTCGATCTCGCCAGCGGAAAAATTGCAATGGAAGTGCCGCCGGTGCCTTGCAGCGATCGCCCGCAATGCAGTCCCGCGCTCTCGGCCGCGGTCAGCGTGATCCCTGGTGTCGTGTTCTCCGGTGGCGTCAGCGGTCACATGCGCGCCTACGCGACCGCCGACGGCAAGCTGCTGTGGGAGTTCGACACCGCGCAGGACTATACGGCCGTGAACGGCGTTCCCGCCCATGGCGGCGCGATCGACGGCCCAGGGCCAGTCATCGCCGACGGCATGCTCTACACCAATTCCGGCTACGGCCAGTGGAGCGGCGTCGCCGGAAATGTGTTGCTCGCGTTCGAGGTGGGGAAGGAGTGAGGGTGAGGCGCGACTCAACTCTCGCGTCCGGACGCGCCGCAGCGAGAAGCGAAGCGGTGCAGAGCTGGGACCCAGATGTTGACACAGGAGATTGCTGATAGATGGACTCCGGCTCTGCAGCGCATCGCCGAAGGGGCGCCGCGCTGCGTCCGGGGCACGAGAGACGCACGGCGGTTCGCGGGCCATTTCTTCTGAAGAGAACGGGCGCTTTCTCTACTTACCGCGGTAGCGGCGGCGAAATTCGGAGGGTGTGCGCATGACAGATGCCAGATGCAGTTGCGGCACCATTGCGCTTTCGCTTCCGGGGCCGACCAACCTCGTCGCGGCCTGTCACTGCATCGACTGCCAGCGACGAACCGGCGCGCCGTTCGGCGTCGGTGCCTTCTACCCGGCGGAGGTCGTCACGATCTCAGGCACGCCGAAGGAATATGTTCGTGCCGCCGAGAGCGGCGGCAAGGTCAGCTTCTATTTTTGTCCCGACTGCGGCTCAACGGTATACTGGAAAGCCGACAATCTACCGGCGATGATCGGCGTTGCCGTCGGCGCCATCGCGGACCCGAATTTCCCCGCTCCGATCAAGTCGGTTTTCGAACAGTCGAAACATGGCTGGGTCGAGATCAACGGTGCTGGCGTCGAGCATCTTCAACAAGGTAGTGCGCGCAAGACTTCAGACTGAGCGCGGCGCGTCGAGCGCTGGTGCCGGCTGAGGGGATTGAACCCCCGACCTTCGGTTTACAAAACCGCTGCTCTACCGCTGAGCTAAGCCGGCGACGCTGGAAAGGGGCAGGGCCGGCCATGCGCCGGAGCTGTCTGCGCCCGCGCGTCGCAATACCAGACTTGTTTAGAAAGTGCCAGAACCTGGCAGGCCGTTCTCAGGCATGAATCAGGCGGCCCGTTGGACCGCCTGAACCATTTGACCTGACTGCGGGCCTACTGGCAGAGGTGCTGCCGGCCGTCTTCGCCCTTGAACCAGGTGCCGGGCCTGCACACGATGCCGTTGCGGGCGGCATAGGCGTCCCAGTTGCCGTACCAGCCGGGGCCGCTGCGATCATAGCTCGCGTAGGAATTGCCCCAGCCCTGGAACGGTGCGGCTGCGACCGTTGCCGCGGTGCCGACAGCAGCGCCGGCAACCGCGCCAGCTGTGTCGAGCGGCCAGAATCCGGATTGTGTTCCATCATCCTGGTTCACTTGCCGATGGGCCATGTGCCGGCGGCGATAGCCACGGTCGGTGGTGGGATTGGCGGCGCCGAGATTCTGGCAATTGGGATCCTGGAAGAGTCCCGTGCAGCGGCCCGAATTGTCGGTCATGGTTTGCGCGAAGGCAGGTGTGGCAAGCGTGGACGCAACGATTGCGGCCAAGCCGAGATGCTTCAGGCTCGTCATGGCATTTCCTCCATGTTGTTGAGACCTGTGCTAAGTGCGACATCTCGCAGTCGTTCCGCGGTTTCTCGCATGCGGGGTCACATCGACGTGAGCCCGTTCAGGATGTGCAGTCTGTGCCGCGCAACCGCGTGCGCTGCGGCCCGTGCGATGGGTTTGCGTCTCGTTAACGCTTCGCTAGTGCACCTCGCGGCATTTGAGCTGCTATCGCCCCATGTGCGTTAGGCTTACCGGCATTTGGAGAGGAGGCCTTAACCCTCTGTCCGTCGCAATCGGATAGGTTGTGTTCTGGACAACCGGGATCCTTCCATGCGCGCTTTGGCGCTTGCAGCCTTTCTGATCGGACTGCCCGCGACGGCTTTTGCCGGCGGCGGCTTCGATATCGTCGTTCCCGGCCGCCCCGGTGTTCCCATCATCATCAACAATATCGACGCATCCTACGCCGTCGTCGAAGGCGTCTGGGGCCTGGGCAAGAACGTTCAGGTGCAGCCCACGATCTATGGCGGGAGCTACGTTGCGGAGCGGCAGCCCTCCGATGTCGGGCACTATTATCCGAGCTCGGGGCTGCAGCCGGGTTACGGCCGCCTCGAGATCGAGCCGCCCGCGAACCGCAAGCTGCCGAAGCCCGCAGAGAGCTATCACGAGAGCTGGAGCGCGCGATCCGCGCCGTTGCCGCCGCAGATGGACGTTCCCGTCAATCCGCCGCCGGTGATCCTTGCACCCCAAATCAATGCCGATCCGCAGCACCATCGGCGGCGACCACGTGCCGAGGGGCTCGCCAAGCCACCCGGTTAAAAAACGTCAAAATCCAACGAAACGGAAATCAACAGGAGAGAGTAATGCGTCAGATGATTTCAGGACTGGTCGCGGCAGCTGCCGTGATGATTGCAGGGGCCGCGCCCGCCATGGCCTGCGGCTTCAACCCGTGCCAGCCGGTTGCACCGGTCTATTCCGGCTGCAACACCGGCTGCGGCGGCTATGGCGTTGGCTATGGCTATGGCTATGAGCGCCTCGCCGAGCCGACCTCGCAGTATTATTACGTCAACCAGGGCCCGACCTACACCGGCCCGGGCGCCTTCGCGCCGCACCCGACCTATCGTGAGGACGCGGTCGTTGCGCCCGCCGAGTACGGTTATGGCCGCGGCTACGGTTACGGCTATCGCGCCGCTGCTGCGGTCGAAGAGCCGGCTGCCTATCCCTATCGTCGGTCGTACTATCGTCCGCATCGCTATGGCTACGGCCCGCGCTACAGCTATTTGCCGCGCCCGCATTACGGCTACGGTCCGCGCTATGGCTACGCTCCCCGCCACATGCCGTACTATGGTGGCCACCGCGTGCTGCGCCGCTATTACTGATCGCTTGATCGGTTGAACTAACGAGACACCCGTCCGCCTGATGCGGACGGGTGTTTTGTTTTTCTGGAGCCCGCTCCGATGAACTCGGAACGATATCGACTCCGCTCGAAAACGCTCTACCGCTTCATCAGCCCGAGACGACTCGCGCCGACATAGAGCGAAAGCACGGCGGCGTTCGACACGTTGAGGCTCTTGATCTCGCCGGGCATGTCGAGCCGCGCCACGACGCTGCATGTTTCGCGCGTCAATTGCCGCAGGCCTTTGCCTTCGGCGCCCAGCACCAGCGCGAGCGGCTCGCGCAGCACGACGTCACTGAGGTCCTCGCTCCCTTCACTGTCCAGACCAACGGTCTGGAAGCCGCTGTCGTTCAGCTCGTTCAGCGCGCGTGCGAGGTTTTGCACGGTGATCATCGGCACGAGCTCAAGCGCGCCGGAGGCGGCCTTCGCCAGCACGCCGGTCGCTTCGGGGCTGTGGCGGGCGGTGGTGACGATCGCCTTCACCGCAAACGCCGCGGCCGAGCGCAGGATCGCCCCGACATTGTGCGGATCGGTGATCTGATCGAGCACCAGCACCATGCCTTCCTGCGCCAACGTCTCGATGTCAGGCGAGGGCAGAGGATCGGCTTCCGCGAGCAGGCCCTGGTGCACAGCGTCGGGCGACAGCAGCCGGTCGATCTCCTGCGGCCGGACGATCTCCGGCGCGATACGGGTCTCGATATTTTCGTCCGCCAGGCGCCGGGCGGCATTCTCGGTCAGCGTCAGCTTGCGGATCTGCCGCTGCGGGTTGGCGAGCGCCATGGTGACGGTGTGCCAGCCGTAGAGGATGACGGGCCCGTCAACCTGCGAATCGCGGTCGCGCCAGGCCGGCCGGCCCGCCGATTTTCCCGGTTTCTTGAAGGGCTTAGCCCCGCCGCGGGGTCCCCTGGGGATGAATTTTCGATCCTTCATGGGCTCGCTTGTGTCACGGGTCCCGGAATATGGCAATTTGGGTGCCTTCGAGGGCCATTTTAGCTGTTCGCCTCGGTTGACTTTACCCCACGGCTTCGCCGATAACCGCGCCCGGTCGCGCCCCCATCCGGGCTGTCGCGGCCTTCACGTTCCATGGCCGTCTTCGGTCCGCCGGCAAGGTCCGGCCCGATTGTGCTGCCGTCGAGCGGGGGAGTGTCCCGAGTGGCAAAGGGAGCTGACTGTAAATCAGCCGCCTCATGGCTTCGCAGGTTCGAGTCCTGCCTCCCCCACCAATCTTTTCAATGACTTAGAAGCGGCTGCTTCCCAGCTCTTTGCGCTGCCCCAGATATGGGAAGCATATGGGAAGCATTGGTCTTTTTTGGCTGCACGCGTAAGCTTAACAAGTCCGGCCTTTCGATCTTGCGATTCCTAATTTTCTCAAATGATGCGCTTGCGGTCGCAAGTGGCAGCGACCAAGTATTGCGATACTGGTCGTTACTGAATTCATGGACGAGTCTCCCGGTTCGCTATCCGCCTAGGACTGAGAGAGCCAGCTTGCCATGACCGAAACAATTGGAGCCGGGTCCAAACCAAGCTCAACCCCTGACGAATTTTTTCGCTCTAGGCGGAGCTGATCTAGAGCAGAAAGGAAGCACCCTATGCGCATCCTCGCTGCGGGTCGCGTCGGACGTTGGGCATTCTTGTTCGCGTTCCGGTTCGGTCGTCTCGCATAACTTCACGACCATAAAGAAGAGGCCGTCCATTCCGGGCGGCCTCTTTGATTTTAGGCAACACGGCGAGCAGCTCGCTCTTTAATCCAGTCGTCTATTTCACATTCGATCCAGCCGACTCGGTTCTCACCGAGCGGCACGCGCTTTGGAAACTTACGTTCGGCCTCAAGCGTGTACAGGTGACGTCGGGTGTATCCAATCCCTCGCATCTCTTGCAGATCGCAATAACGAAGCAGCTTCATCGGTTTCTGATTATCGTTCGCGGCAATTGGCATTCTCAAAATGTCTCCTCTCAAAATGAAAGCCGCTCGCGCTAAATCGCACGAGCGGTAGGCAATCGAGCTTGCCTCTAACGTTGGCTCCACGCCGGTTCTAAATGCGCGTTGTCCCAATTGAGCAGCCGGTTGAAGTGCGGCCATTTCACCTGTGACGTGCCGCTATCAACGTCGATGACGACGCCAGCCGCACAGTTTTCGTTGCCGGCTTCCACAACCCGGTCACCGGGCAGTGGTGACCAAGGTGAGAGTTCATCGGCTCGGTAAAAGCACTCTTCATCGCGTTCGGTTCGCGTGACCTCGTAGCCCTTTTCACTGCCGCCGATGACGCAAACGATCCCGTCCGACGTTCGGGCGTAAGCGCCAACCTCAAAGAGACACGGCTCCTCGCCACCGGAAACCGGTGCATCAACATGCATATTCATCTGGATTCCCTCACAGAAGACTCGCCGGAGCCTTCGTGGGAGGAACCTATCCAAAACGGCGACAAATAGCAAGTCCGTTTTCAGCTAAGTCATTGACATATAGGGCGAATTGCCCTATCAGCCAGCAAGGCGACTGTTGAATTCGCTCAAAGAAACTTCCGAATTGTCCAACTTCTCCGCGCATAAAATAAATTTTCGACCGCATCTGTCGCCACGCGGTCAAAAGAACAAATTGCGAACACTAGGCAAGCGTGGCACAATTGCCCGATGCCAGCTTCCACCAAAAGCCACCTCGCTCCGGACCGCCTCGAAGCGGCGGCCGATCATGCAATTGAGGCATGCGGCGGCGACGCACGGGAAGCGGTGAAGGCGCTGATTGTCGCCAACGAATTCCTTGAGCGACGCCTAGAGGAGCTTGCTTCGCCGGGCTACGCGCGGGGCCGTGTGCTGCCGCGCGATCGAAAAGATTGGTACGATTGAGAGGGCTTTATGGATAATTGTCCGATTTGTGGTGCTGAAGCCGAGAGACTTCCCAAGACTGGGGACTCGGAGGGCTTTGATTGCTCGCGGCATGGCAAGTTCAAAGTCGCCGACAGCGTCTTTGCCATTGAAACCAATGGACGATGGGAAAGCGCGCTTGTGAAAGCAAAAGCCCGCGCCAAGGTTGACGAGCTGCCTCTGATCATGACCTACGATTTCTAACATGCCCACTGACGCGCAAAACGGGGCCATTAGGCTGTACTTGTCTATCCTCGAAGAAACAAAGGTCAGAATAGATTGCATCAACGTGGCCTTGAGCGGTCGGACCAACTTGCCAGAACGAAGCGCCATCGAATTTTGCTATCTGCAACTCCGCATGCTCTGCGAACTGACCGCGATTGGATGTTTGGTCGTTCACGGTGACATCGAAGGAACAAGGGGTAGGTCTACTCGGCGGAAACGCACACGTTGTGTGTGCACTCGCCGACGGGAACGGACGCGCCAGCGTAAATTTTGCGGAGGCACCGATCCTTGGGCGATGAGCAGCCGGCAAAAGCTTTCTTTCGGATAGGCCCCCTGGCGATCATCATCACGGCCGTCGGTGCCCGTGGAGGCCCAAGGTCCGGGCACAACTCCTCTCTCAATGCCTAATCAAGCTTGTACGCGTTGCTCAACCTAAGGTAACGTAAGTCAACCAACGGCCGCAAAATGCCTCGCCGCATCGCCGACATTTCAGAAAGGGGGGGCTAAATGCCCAAAAAACGAGTCTTCATCAGCTTCGATTACGATCACGACGAAATATTGAAAACGTTTCTTGTGGGCCAATCGAAAAACGATGACACCCCTTTCGAACTAGCGGATTGGTCAATCAAAGAACCGCTTTCAGGAAATTGGAAGGACAAAGCTCGGCGCCGCATAAAGGGCGTTGATTTGGTTGCGGTCATCTGTGGTGAGCACACTGATACTGCCACTGGCGTAAGTGCCGAAATCACAATAGCGCAAGAGGAAAAGATTCCGTATTTTCTGCTCAACGGTTATTCTGGCACTGTATGTAAGAAGCCCAAAGCCGCCAAAGACAGCGATAAAATCTATAAATGGACGTGGGATAACCTAAAATCCCTAATCGCCGGGAACCGCTAACGTGCGTCGCGCCCTTTGTGTTGGTGTCGACGAATATGAGTTCGGTGCGCTTCGTGGGTGCGTGAACGATGCGAAGCGTTTGAGCACATTGTTGAGTAGGCATGCCGACACTAGTCGCAACTTCGACTGCAGAACGATTGTCGCGCCCATTGGTGACAAAAACGTTGTTACACGACCAGTTCTGCGGGACCAGTTGCATCAGTTGTTTGACGAGCCGGCAGACGTCGCGCTGCTTCATTTTTCGGGTCACGGTACTATCAACAATCTAGATGGCTATCTCGTGACACAAGATGCTGCAACGTATGACGAGGGCGTTGCAATGAGCGATGTGCTGAAGCTGGCGAACGACTCAAAAGCTAAAGAGATAGTGGTTTTACTAGATTGCTGCTTTTCCGGCAGATTGGGTAATCCGCCAATCGTGGACAACACTAAAGCTATCCTCCGCGAAGGAATTTCTATCTTAACAGCAGGCCGAGGCAATCAACCGTCGGTGGAAACCAGTGGCGGTGGAGTTTTTACCTCTCTTGTCATTGATGCCCTAGAAGGGGGCGCCGCGAATTTGCTCGGACAAGTAAGTGCTCCAGCAATTTATGCGTTTGTCGAAGCTGCGCTTGGCGCGTGGGATCAACGTCCCCTATTTAAAGCGCACCTGTCGAACGTCCTTGAATTGCGCCGGAGCACTCCACCGATCCCGCGTACTATTTTGCAGAATTTGCCAAGCATCTTTCCGCTTCCAGCGGAAGACCATGCACTTGACCCGTCCTTCGAAAGCACGTCTCCGATCGCGATACCCGCCAACGTTGATCGGTTCAACGATCTACAAGCACTGTATCGAGTTCATCTGGTTGCGCCGGTCGGAGCCATCCACATGTACAATGCGGCTATGGAATCGAAAGCTTGTCGACTGACGGCGACAGGCCGATACTATTGGCGCCTGGCAAACGATGGCAGGATTTAGCGTTTCTGGCAGGGCCTACCCGCTTGCTTTAGTCCATTCTTCGTATTTCCTTTTCGATGGGATTGATCTGTACGATTCTGCAAGGTCTTTTTCCAGCGTAGTGCACGATGTCGGCTGTACCACCAAGCCCGTCGGCTGGCTTGCCGTCCCAAATTGCAAACAGGACGTTCGAGTTATCGACCACATATTTTCCGGCTTCGAAAAATGCGCGGTGCGAGTCGCCGCTCCATTTGAGCTGAACTCGCTGCGACCTGCCAAGAAGGCGCCGATACGTCGCCAAGTCGGGGCCTTCAAAATACCGCTCGTAACCGGCGAGCGGTAGGACTGCTATGTTGGAGATGCCGAGGCTGAGGACAATCTCTGCAAATATCTGATCGCTTCCCACGGCAAGCGAAGAATACGCTTTAACGATCCGCTCCGACTTGACGATTTCACTTCGCAACGAAGAGGAAACCCACTCCCAATCAATACCCGGTCGACTTTGGTGACCGCTGACGCCAATCGCTAGCCCGGCAGATGTTGTCATGTCTCAGATTCTATCACAGCAGTTAAATCCGGCCTTCCGGAGGGTTTGAAGTAGGTTGGTTCGCGCTGATTATCACGTTCAAGGTAGCGGAGTTCTCGGAAGCAATCTGCCCCTCGCACCGCTCAACAAACAACAAGAATGCGTCCTCGGGAGACATGTTCCTATAGGGACCCTCGCCAGTCTGAAATAAGAACTTTTCACGCGATAGGAATTGTTCAGTCGACCGATAATTCTTCCACTGGTCCCCGAAGTGGTACACTCCATCAAGCGCGACCGAAATACTGACAAGGAGGCTAAGGACGGTGATTACGCCCGTCCGGTATGCATCATATGCAGCGAAACTGACGTTAGCGCTGATCGGTACGATGAGCGCTCCCACAACAGAAGCGGTCTTCAATCTGAGATACGCGCTTTTCGCAGAAACCGCTTTCTTGTCGTACCAATCTGCAAACTGATTAACTCTTTGCCCAATATACTCATCAGCGGTCATGCTCTTGAACACGTTGTCCTCCCCAAACGGCAACATTCAGGGTCAGGTTAGCGACCTATGGTTGATCTTGGCAAGGTTCATCAGGCGCCCCGTGACTGGGCGAAGGTGACGCGTCTCCCTAGACAACGTTTGTTACGCAAACGCCAATCCGTTCGCCCATTCTTCATTTACGTATGAACTCGACACGCTAGCGTTTGCTGCCGCGCGGCCGGTCGACATGATCGCAGCCACAGCCGGATCGATGCGGTCGATAGATTTTGCCTTGTGAGGTCGACGGTTGCCGCTAGCGTCTTCCATGAACACGAGGTTGCCGACTGCCCACCGCAAGATGGGATTACCGCCGTGCACAAGCCGTCGTTCGAATAGAGCTTTTTCGAACTCGATCACAGGCGCCGCAAACGTAGCAAGGTTTTGCGGAAATTCACACACCGGCAGGCCGTCTTCCGCAAGCGAGTCCATCATCTGCCGTGCCGACCATCGATCGAAGGCGATTTCTTGAACGTCGAATAGCTCGCACATCTCGCGTATCGCTGCTTCAACAATGGCAAGGTCTACCGTGTCGCCGGGGGTAGCAGTCAAATATCCCTGATCCCGCCACAGAACGTACGGCACGTGATCCACGTCGGAACGCTTACGAATGCCTTCTTCTGGCGCGAATGACCGAACGTGAAGGGCATAGGTATTGTCATTGGCCGGTGCGGGCATTTCGATCGTTGCGGATACCGCGCATAAGTCCGTCACTTTTGACAGGTCGACGCCAATCCACACTTTGCATCCTTCAAGGTCTACTAGATTGAAGGGCGCTTTACCTTCGTCCCAAACGGCAAGATCGAATGCCGGCTCTGCTGCGCCATCCAACCACATGCCAAGATGCAGCCGCTTGAACACCTCACGCTGTGCGGGCCGGTGCTCTGACTCACGAACGAACTTCCGTAGACCGTCGATATCCGGATAGCCATGGGCGAGGCCAGGATTCGTATCCCGCCACACCTGTTCGTCCCGCCAATCTGCATCGGCATCGGCCTGAAACAGAATCGGCAGGAACGAGTCGTCGACTACAGAACCATCCGCAACCCGTTTCGCGTATTCGTACAAGTCCCAAGCTATTGTGGTCTGCCCAACGCCTGCAGTTGTGGCGATGAACAGAAGCGAGCCGGGGGTCTTGTTCAGACCCGACGTAATCGCATAGTACAAATCGCCTTTCCGGAACTCGTGTAGTTCGTCGACGAACGCAAAGTTTGGAGTTCGGCCATGCGCGGTCGCAGCATCTGCCGACATGGCTCGGTACTGGGCACCGGACTTCTCGTGAGTAATCCTGTTGTTAGTCGACTGAACCCGGGTTGCCTCTACCAATCGGGGGTGGACGGCAATCATACCGGCCATTTCGTCCAGGGTGAGCCGGGCCTGATCTCTGTCGTTGGCGATGGAGACGGCAAGCCCTTGCGGAACGCGCTCCGGCCCAACGGTGTGTAGCAACTCGATTGCGGCGGCGAGGGTCGTCTTCCGATTGCCGCGGCCGATCAGCATGAAAACTGTTTTGATGCGGCGCTGTTTGTTCGGGAGCGTATCGCCGTAGATGCGACGTACAATCCGTTCCTGCCACGGATCAAGCTGGAAAGCCTTCCTAGGCTGATCGCTTTTCGGATGGCGGAGAGCCCTGATAAACTTCACGGCGCGCTCGCCGTAGCCGTGAGGGTCGGGCAGTGGGCTGTCGTTAAATATCCACTCCAAATTCGTCTTCGTTGTCATCGTCGGTAGCGCCGCCCTTGTTCTTTGACCGGCTGGCAGGCGTGATCCCGCATTCGGCCGCGAGCCGTCGTGCGGCCTCGATATTCTCTTTATGGATTGTGGTTTCCGGTCGTCGCTTGGACTCGCCGGTTGGGCTGATGAATGTCAGGCCGTGTTTCTGGATTACCGCTTCGCATTCGCGGATGCGTGCCACCGCAATGCAATAGGACTCGACGGTCGATAATTCGTGTGATGCGAGGCTACGGGCCTTCACCAATGCCGGCACGACGCGTGCCCATTCTTTCTTGGCGAACTTCGGCAGCCACGTAGGGGCTGGTGGAGATTTATCGAGTGCGCCGGGCAGGACGGTTATGGTAGGCTTACGGCCTCGCATGTTGCTGGTCTTTCTGATGAGCGCCGTGGTTGATTGGGGGAAACGTGGCTCGACAAAGCATCGACGATCTGATGGCTCTCAAGCAGCGAAGGGGCCGAAGAGGCGGTCGATTTCCAGACCAAGATTCTGTCCGCCAACTTCGGGAAGCATGGGAGGCGTGCGTCAACCCAAGAGACCTGTTCGCAAGTCTCCTGCCAGCACGACTCGTCACGTTGACTGAAGTGTTTTGTCGGTACTGGATACAGAAGCTGATTGACCACGGTCTGCCATACGATGAGCGCGCGATCGATCTAAAAGTTAACATCAAATACGACCTGCCTCTAATACGCAGCCTTCAAGGCCAGAAGATGAGCGTAGGATTTCTGCTGTCTCACAACGTAGCGCTTTCTGAGATCGCAACAATCAATGCGATTTTTTCGACTCTGATCGGCACAGACTTCTTTCAGTGGCTTGCGAAAGTGCAGCCTAGACTGATGTTCGATCACGATCCCCTTGGCGATGACAGGATCGTCACCGACATCATAAAACTGAAACGAGTGATCGCACGACTATTCGAGGTGAGACATATCTTAGTTCATGAGTTCCCCGAGGAGCAGCCGTTAGATGTCGCCGAGATTGATGAAATGATTGAGGCTGTCGACACTTTCATCAACGCCGCAGACGAGGGATTCAGCCAACTGCTTCATGGACTTTACCCGGTCAATCAACAGGACATGAATCGAGCGGCTCGGGAAGCAAGTAGGGCCGTTGATCAAGAGCTTGAGAAACTGATCAATGAAGTTGCGAAGGGCTCACAGAGCGAAACGATCCGGCAAGTCCAGCAAGCGTGGCGTGCCTTTGCAGAGGCGGAGGCAGAGCGAAGCGCAGAAGATTGGGTCGGCGGTACTGGGCATCCACTCGTTTATTACTCTGCACTAAGGGCGCTTACATCCGACAGGCTGCATCAACTTCAGACGTGGGTCGAAGAGATGCTGCAATCGTGAAAGCCGCTGACGGGGTCAGCCTAAAATCTCCAATTCGGCGAAATACCGAACTTGAGACCCATGCGGTCTATGCTCCCGTTAAGCAAAGTTTACGTGGCACTCCCGGGGGTGACCGAAGCCACCATCCTGTTTCGCTGTCTTCCTTGAGTGGCAGCGATGGCAGAGCCAATGCAGGTTGGCGGCATCATCGGTGCCACCCGCGTTACGGGCCACCTTGTGGTCAAGGTGATAGCCGGGCCTCCACGGGCTAGCGCAGGACGTACAGGGCGTGTGCGGCGTAGAGCGACGCAGAGCCTGCCAGTCCGTGCCGTAGCCTCTGGCGCTCGCGCTGGGGCGTGCAGCTTGCCTTCGCCTCTGGCAGGCGCACAGCGTGCCACCTGACACCCTAAAGCCGCAGGGGCAGATGCGTGCGTGTTTCATGAAACTCGTCTAACTGAGTACCCGCTAATCGGGATGGGAATGACAAATGGCGACGCCTGCAGAAGTGGCTGACTGGATGCTAGCTGAGTTAGAAAGGCGCGAGCCAAATGGCCTTCGTCAGCATGATGCAGCGATAGCCATCGAACAGCATTTCGGTGACGAGTATGTCTATCGAAATGCCAACTTCAATCGCGCGATAGAAAAGTCGGTATTGGCGGCATTCCGGCATATCACGCGGGACACCGTCGTATGGGACCGAAGCCGGCGACACTGGCGATTACGACGACCTAACGACTCTCCCGGCAGGCGAGAGTATTAGAACCGGACTGGCTCGCATTACGTCCGTGCGTGGCCAGCCCGTTTCCGAATTGGTGGCTAGTGCGGGGATGACGCACTAGCCGTGACCCTAGGCGAGGATTTTAGACCCGCTAGTGTCAATGGATATTCAAGCCACCCGGTTAAACAGGTCAGGGGCGGGTGACTCCGGCTATCCAAGCCTTTGCCCTTCCCCTGAATTACTGCGGCGGGTTCGGCGTCGGGGCGGACGCCGGATGGCCCTGCACCCACATGCCCGCAAGGAAGATGTTGCCCGCGTCATTGCCGGACGGCGTGACAGTGGCCCTGATATACCGGCGTGATCCGACGTAGCCCAGCTTACGACACTCGTTGTCGTCATCGAACTGGAAGGCTGCGAGTAGTTCGGTGCCGATAAGGTCGATATCAGCAACCGCGGTCGCACCGGCCATGCCGGAGTCGTTCGACTCTTCCAGAAGCACAACGGTGGTTACATTCGTATCCGTTTCAGTGCCCGTCACAAGGGCGAGTGTTGCGGAGCCGTAGCCGAACGTATCAAGAATGGTCGACACGATGGGCGTGTTGAGGTTGGTAAGGGCAGCTACCGGCGCAATCGCCGGCTTGAAATGCAAATTGTTGGCGCTATCGCGCATGTATAAATCCTAAAAATAAACTGGAAATGTGCCGGGGATAGTGAATCCCCGGCGAAGCACTTAGGTGGAGCACTTCAGTTTGCGGATTGCTTCCACCTTGCCGACACCACCAGCAACGCGGCGGCGGCCGTGAAATCGGGTCATACCGTTTGTTGCCTGCGAATACGGGTCGCGGAGGACACTCAGGCTAACGCGATCAAAGATGCGGTACCCCTGCTGGAAATCGCCGAAGATGACTGGGAAATTCCCGGCGACGCCGATATCAGGCATGTCCGGCATTTCGATTACGGGTCGACCAAGGATCGTCGTGATCGGCACATTAGCAATGCCACTCTGCGAAAGCAGATAATTTCCTTGTCCATCTTTCAGTTTGCGAACATATCCGAGCGTAGCGGAGTTCATGCCCCATACTGCATTAGCGCGATAAGGCGTCTTTACCGCGTGGTAGAGGTCCAACAGGCCGTCCGCAGTGAGCGCAGTTGGAGTACCGGAGACTGTGAACGCAATCCCGCTATCCTGCATGAAGCCGGACGGCTGCAGGGCCGAGGCTCCATTGACGAACGCCTTACCCTCTTCGTAACCGAACTCCTCTCCGAATTCGAAACTAAGAAGTGAGGCAACGTCGAAGCTTGAGTCTTCCAACATCGAATTGCTGACATCGACGTACGCGGCAAGTTCAAAAACCGGATAGCGGGACTGGCCGAACGTAACAGTAGTCTCAGTGCGCGGGCCTGTCTCACCAACCCACGATGCGGTCATGCCACCGGTACGCTTGGGCCAAAGAACGGCGGGAGAGCCGGTCGGAAGAACACGGGCAACCTGCCGCACGGGTGAGAACAGCACGACGTTGCGATCAAGTTCGGTGTTGAACTGGTCAGGGGCCAGGTATCCGCCAGCGGTGTTGTCAGACACCCGCAGTGACTTAACTTCCTCGCCCATCGCTTCCGGGCCGCGCCGAATGAATTTTTCGAACGCCTTGGTCTCCGCGGTCGGTTCCTTGTTATCGTTCGCCGCCGCCCCCGGACGGTTCAGACGCAGTTCAAGAGCATCGGCCCGCTTCTTTTCAGCGGCGATGTTGTCATTTGCCGCCTTAAGTTCGCCTGTGAAGGCGGTCATCTTGGTATCGAAGGCGGCGTTCAGCTTAGCGATTGCTGCCTCGATATCGTTGCTGTCGTCTTCGGCCTTGGTCTCAAGTCGCAATAGATTGGTATTCAAAATTGTAGTTCCTAGTGAAGTGCCGCAGTGGCACGGTTGATAGCGGCCACGAGGCGGGAAAAATCCGTACTCTTGACGCGTGAAATGGTGGCAGTTGGAAGCATCGGGAAAGTGACGACGCTGATTTCGTGAAGCTCAAGTTCGCTCAGCAGGCGAACCTTCTTCGTTTGATCGAAGCTTTCTTTCTTGGTCCTGTAGCCGATAGATAGTCCATCGAGAGCGCCAGCCTTGAGGAGAGCGTAAGTCTCGCGCCCCTTCACCGTTTCCAAAATCAGATGGCCGGTCGCTTTGAGGCCGCGCGAGTCTTCGACAATCGATGTCCAAATGCCGATGGGCTCCGAACTGTCGTGGCCACGTAGCATTTTCACTTTGGCGGCCGGCTTCGCTTTCAACGATTTGGTGAACGCGCCGGGCTGAACAGAGTCACCGCCAAGATCGGTTACACCGAACAGGCTGGCGTAGCCGGTAAACGTCCCGTCTTCGGCAATCGCCTTAACGTCGAACTCGAAACAATTGCCTGTTTCCTTGGTGGTGGTCATGCTGCTACAGCATCCTTTGGTTTTACATTGTCGTTTGCCGGTACAGCCGTGCCGGGTGGATCGTTCAGGACGTTGCCGCCTTCGATCGGTGGGCGGTTCTCAAGGGCACGGGCTTCATTTGCCGTCATCCAAGGGCCGCCTACAGCCTTGCTGTAGCTCTCGGTACGGGCCGTTAGGTTGGCCCGGGTAAGTGCCCCGGTATCGAACTCAATATACGATGTAGAGCGTTGCTCCGGCGTCAGCAGTGCTCGTTCTAGTGCGCCCTGCCATTGCTCCAACCAGCCAATCAGACAGTAATCCAAGAACGACTGGTTCATGTCCACGGTGTTAGACCATGTCGCGCGGCCCAGCTCCGAAAGCAGATGCGGTGGCACACGGAAAGCGCGGCTGATTTCTTCAATCTGGAACTTGCGTAGCTCCAAAAACTGCATGTCAACGCTGTTGAACGTGAGAGGCTGAAAGTCAGTCTCACTGTCGAAGATTGCCGTTCCACCGGACGTGCCCGCGTTATGGCTGGCTTGCCATTGCGCTTTAATCCGCTGTAGCTGAACCTCGTTTAGCTTGGCGCCCTTGAACTTCAGGATTCCACCGGGCCGGGCTGAGTTGCCCATCAGCTTCGCAGCGTGGGCCTCAAGGGCAGATGCCAGGGCGATCGCCTCGCGGGCGTGCACGATCGGAGCAACACCGTTCAAAGCCTGAATGTGAATGATCTGATCGTAGCCGTACGGTCGCTTGCCGCCGGTTGTCTGTGTTACCTCGTATGTCGGCTCGCCGCTTGATGGATCAATCTTCACCGTTGTCGACGAAGGCGCCAGCCGCAGGATTTCCTTGGGTTCACCACCGACCTTATTGACGAAGCCGAACGCATGGCCGTGCAAGAGAACGTCAACCTGAGCCTGCTTGCGGAACTCGAATGACGAAGTCCAAGCGTTCGGCTGGTCGTGAATCAACGAGTAGAGCGGATTAGCGGTATCGCGTTCCTTGGTGTCGCCCTTGCGGCTGTAAAGGTGCAGCGGGAGCGCAGCAACTGACTCCGCGATCACGCGAACCGCGGCGTTCACGGCAGGAACCTTCAAAGCTGTTTCCGGACCAACGTTGACACCGGACAGTGTCGGACCACCGCCAAACAGTGCGGCTAGCAGCGGGTTGTTCAGGTCGTAGGTATCTGACTTTGTCTGGAACCACTTGAGCGGGTTAAACTGCATACTGGCAGCCTCGAATTCCCAAGTCCGCACCGATCTGTGCAATCACGCGGCCAGGAATCTCGATTGAACGCCGCACGTCCATTACGGCGTGCAGCTCCATCAGTGTATCGGCTGAGTAAAAATGTTCCGTGTGACCGTCGCGATCCTCGAAAACAATTTCTTGCCACGTCTGAACAATGCGAAGCGTCTTGTCAGCTTCGTCGCGATCACCGGCCCAAATCTTGGTAACCCATGCTTCAAGCGCGGCGCCGGCCCGGATGTGTTCGGCTTCGACCAACCTTCGTAGGCCGGAATATCGATTTACGGTGGCTGGGGCGTGCCGGACTTTGTCCGCGGAAAGGGCCAGGACAAGGTTTACCAAATCGCAGGGGCGAGCGCGGGCGTAAGCCGAACCCTTGGCGAGCGGAAGCAGCCCAGCGTTTTGAATCTCGCGGGCTCGCTGGTTGGTATAGGTGGCTGGTAGCTTGCTTCGCTCATGCGTCGCGCGTACCAGATCGGGAACGGTGCCCGTCATGAGGGAAAATCCATTTTCTAAAATCGCAGTTCGTTAGTTCAAAAAAAAGCAGCGCGACCGCCGAGAAGGGGGAGGCGGTGCGCTGCTGAAGGTAGTTTTGAGAATTGAAAGTAGGAAAGCGTCGAAACGCCAATCCATACTTTCAGTGTACCACGCTAGGCGGTGTGGGGTGTCGACACCCAAGGTTCAGCTAGTCTCACCGGCCCGGGGGCTTGATTTAGGTAAGACTTTCCACGTTGTGGATGAGGCACGGCCGGACGTGTGATCGCAAACGTTCCAACCATGGGCATGACAAATCGAGGAGACTCGCCGGTTCGTTCAATCCTATCTAGCTTCTCGTAGAACCTTGTAAGTTGACGCAGCGCCGCTAGGATCATGGCTTGGCCAGACGCGCTTGCCGGTGCACGGGTATTGTGGCGGCCTGATTCGGAACCGACCATTTGTGCGGTCCAGTAGTCCACCAAGACGCGCTTCAGCACTCTGAACCCATCGCACAGATAATCCTCCGCGAGGGCGACTACCTGACGGGCATGAATAAAACGAGCATGTGGGGTCTTTGCTGTTGGGTCTTCCGTGAACGGACAAAGCGGCTCGCCCAGCGCAAGGGCGAGATGGATTCTGAACAGTTCGGCATTCTCCCAATTTCTTCGATTTTCGTACTCGTTGTCCCCTAGCTCTTGCCGATCCGCCATATCCTTTAGCGGATACGGCAGCGGCCTATTATCGTTTGCAACAGGCGGAAGTCGGCCGTTGTCGCAGAAATTTGCTACGGTCTCGACAGGCAGGGGCTTGTTAGGGCGAAAGTTGACGCGGGGGCTGGTTAGCTTACCGTCCAGCGAGACAACGTTATGGTCCCTCTGCCTTGGTGCTGGCGCCGCAACTAATTCGCCCGTGTCATGATCGCGCTGTAAAATTGTCTCTGCCGGCCGCTCATCGCGGACCACATCTGAAATTGTTCTTGCCATGTTACTTTCAATTCAATGCTCAAAAAATATCCCGCTGCCGTTCTGGCTAGTCGGGTCGAGTCGCAATAAATCGCCGCTCCGCCAAACAGCAGGCAGTGACGTCTCCTATGGTTTGATTGTCCCGGTGACCGAAAATGCGGCCGACAAACGCGGGTCGATACCGACTCCGCAGTAATAGTGCTACTAACCACAAAACGGTACAGAAAGCAAGTCGGTTTCAGACTTTATTTGGTCTGTCAAGACCTATTATGCCGAATGTGACATATTTGTTGGGTGGCTGTTTGTTGCTCTAAAACCACCGGGACACCGGGACACACTAAGGTGTGTGTCCCTGTTGTCCCGCTAGGAGGGTCCGGGACAATTGGAAATGTCCCGGGGGACAATCAATTTTGTCCCGCTGGCCAGAACCATTCCCCCACCGTTTCGACTTCCTTTGCTGTCGTAAGGTCGAGAACAGCCCGACTGAAGCGCCGCTTCAGAGCGTCTTCCTTGATATCAGGCTCTTTAGCCCGCACGTCGGCGTAGAACCGCACCCGCCATTGTTCGCGGCTGGCCGTTACAACGCCGTCAGGAAAGCCCGGTGCGCCGTCTGGCGGGGTTTCACCGTCCTTCTCTATGGCCCGCTCCAACGCATCCAGAGCCTTGCCTGTGTTGCCCTTGAGGTTTGACCCGTCGTGCTTCGCGCCATCAACCTGCACCACCACGGGAGCATTCGTCACGTTGCCATCCGCGTCCTTGCCAAGTTCGACGGAGTCCAGCCGGAACGAGGTTATGTCACCCTCGTCGCCGTCATTCGCCCCGGTGCATTCAAGCTTGAACACCTTGGCCAGCCCCTTACCGACAACACTGACCCCGTACGAAACGTCGACAGCGCCATCAAGATCAACAGCGCCCTTGCCGCGGTCACCAACCCAACCGGAATGGTGAATAGCGGCAACGTGAGAGCCCGTGGCTCGCGTTAGTTCATCGGCCGATTGAATGAACCGTTGCATGTCCTTCGAACTGTTTTGGTCGCCAGCGCCGAACGTACGCGTGACCGTGTCCAGGATCACGAGACTACAGGGCAGGCCACTCTTTACCTCGCACTGTTTGATGGCGGCGGATAGCGCCTTGGCGTCAACAAGTCCCGCCGTCAAATCCAGCCTGCCACCCACAACGGCAAACGGGATGTTGATCATGCCATGCATCTTCCGCCACGCCGCAACGCGCCGTTCGGTCAGAGCCTTACGCTCTGCGGCAAAGAAAACTACCAGCCCTTGTTTTACCGCTCTGCCATGCCATTCTTTGCCTGCCGCGATGTGGCAGCCAATGTCACACAGCAATACGCTCTTCGCGGTCCCGGGCTTTGCGACCCATAGCGAGAACTCGCCAGCACCGATAACGCCCTTTACGATTTCCTCTTTTGCAGGCGACTTGTTCACATCATCGAACCACGTGACTTGGAATCGATCGTTGTCGTTGGCGGGTTTTGGAACGTAGCTCGACCAAACTTCACTTCTCGTGATGAGAGTGTCTCGGCCCTGATGGAATACGCTCAAGACCTCTGGCCATCGGTCTTCATTCACCTTGTGAAGGTCCAGATTCACTTCCAGTAAGTGTCTGCACCTGTGGTAGGCCAGCAGATTGCCGGCGTTGAGCATGCCAAGTTGCAGAGCGGCGACGCAGGCGTCAGCGAGGGCGGGGCCTTTCCATTGTCCGAGAATTGTTCGCGCGGCCACTTCACCGTTTTGATGAAGGCGAGCAGCGGCAGGTTGGAGCGCGAGAGCGGGAGTAATCTGAGACGGCATCATACGCTGCACCCCGATCAACGGCGGGTCAGGCTGCAGTGTAGGCTCTCAAGCCACGCCGTGAAGTCGGAGGGCTTCTCCTTGAATCCGACGAGTCGATTTGTCTCGCTTATCGCGGACAGGCACGCTGCGTCGTCCTGAACTAGGGGTGCAAAACGCGTCCACTCGTCATCCGAGACGCGAATCGCTGACTCCAATTCTAGGAGTCGCTTTGCTGCATCCGCGTTGCGGATATCGTGCGCAAATCTCTTGGCGTTGTTGTCACGCCATTTCGCGGTGACTTTGAACTGCGTGGAAAGGGTAGAGACAAAAATAGGTTTGTTGTTCATTATACTTTTCAGGTTGGTGGTGACGCCGCGCAATTGCGGCAGTGACGCAGCGCTTAAAATGCCGGGCGCTGCGGGCCGGGTTGGGCAGGGGGTGACTATGGATAAAGCAGAGTTCATCAAGCTGGCGCCGAAGTACTATGCGCTAGCGATCGCGTTGCGATTCTCGAAACACGACAGCGCTCAAACTCGTCAGTCGATCATGAATGAGTTCATGGTTCATGAGGAGGACGGCCCGTCGGAGGGCTCCTATTGTTTGGTCGATGACTTCCCGATCTGGAACAGTGCAATTGCTTGGTTGGTTGGTCGCGACATGATCAGCTCGTTCACGGACCCTTTTGGGCCCCCCGTTTACATAAAGGGAGACACGTTCGACAGCCAGTGGAACGATTTGTGCCGCACCGAAAGTCCATTTGAGAACGCTGCGTTCAGCGGTGATCCGGGACGTTGGACGTATCAGGCCCTAGATGCAGTGTACCGTGAGTACATCAAGCTTGGCATGAGGCCGTCTGATTTCGAAGAGCCAGAGCGTGAGTGGTCGCCAATCCCATTGGAGAAAGATAATGAAGCTTTGCAGGCCGCGATTACGGCTCTGGACGAAACAATCACGGCTGTCGAACAGAGTAACGGATACGCGATCGACTACGCCGAGGAACGAAACTTTGTCCTCGATAACCTGCGGATGCTATCGCAGAAGCTAAAGACAGCCGGGACGATATCTCTTTCCTACGTTAGAACTCACGGATTGAGCGTTCTTAAAAGGGTTCAGGATCGGTTCATTGATACGTCGATTGGTGAGGGAGCGAAGCAAGCGACCGGTGCTATCATCCATTGGCTGCACCAAATCATAAATTACTTTGTATCTTAGGACCGGTGGAATCGTTTGCCTCCGTGCCAACAATTTTCAACACGTGCGCTTCCCACTTCGTAAGCGCCGCTAGCTTCTGCCGGAGGTAGTTTGCGTTGTTGTAGACCCGATCCATGTCCTTCTTGGAGTGATTCAGAATCGACTCGGAAACCTCGCCCATAACATCGAGGTCTTCCGACATGGTGGTCTTGCCGGTGCGGCGAAGATCATGGAAAACCCATGGGTCGTTGAACTTCACAATGTCATCAATCTTCTCTTTTAGATGCGTGTAGTTAGCAAAGCCGGTGTCCCACCTTCCAAACACCATCTTCCGGTCATCTAGCTTGCGCGATAACAGAATGTCGTGAGCGAGCGGGGCGAGGGGAATTATGTGCTTTCCGCCCTTCTTATTCTTGACGCGCTTCTTCGGAAACTCAACTCGTCTCTCCGCGAAATTGATTTCGGCCGCCTTTAGATCGCCTATCTGGTTCTCCCGCTGCAGGGTCAAAATCATCAACTTAACTACGTCGCGCTCGTCGTCGGAAAACACCTCGCTGGCAAGTGCCTGCCATAGACGCTGCAGTTCACTGCTGCTCAATTCACGATCGCGCTGAACCTCGGGCGCCTTGTTGGTTTTGTCGACGGGGTTGTGTTTGCAGAGCCCCTCACCAATAGCCCAGTTGAAAAACTTCGACAGGGCTGACCGCGAACGGTTCATGGTCGTGGTGCCGATCTTGCGTATACCGGCCAGTTCGCCGGCTACGTTCTCAATCTCGATATCGTCCAGAGGCAGTCCGTGTAATCCTTTGAAGTGGACTTCCAAGGCGCGCTTGTTGTCGTTGTAGTACTTGGTGGCCCATTCGCCTTTGAACGCGGCTAGGAATGGATCAATGTATCGATCGAACGTCTGTGACGCCTTGGCAGCCGCTTTGGTGCGTTGCGTAGCAGGGTTGATCTTAGCCGCGACCATGTCGAAGATGCGCTTGCCGTGAGCCTTGGCGTCGGACAGGGTGACTTTGGTCACGTTGCCCAGCGTGGTTCTTCCCGATTTCTTTCCAACCCGGTATTGGGCGACGTAGTATTTCTGCCCACTACCGCGAACGCGGAGCCCAAACCCCGGCATGGATTCGTCGAACTCGATGTGGTCCTTTTTACCGGCCGGCGCTTTAAATGATCTGACGGTAGCTTCGGTGAATTTCACGATGGCCCCACGGATTGGGAAGCATATGGGAAGCATCGAGGATGCCTTCCACTACCTTCCAGTTCCCGATAATCAGCCACCTTTCGCTTTTGGGCGGGAAAACGCAACAAAAATGCTTCCCAGTACACACCACTTCCTACCCCCAAACTGACTGTAAATCAGCCGCCTTATGGCTTCGCAGGTTCGAGTCCTGCCTCCCCCACCAGCCTTCGCTCGCTTCGCGAGCTACGGCTCGGCAAGCCGACACAGCTGGTCGTGGCGCGAAGCGAACGAAGGCTGTCGCGCCGTAGCCCGCAGGGCGTAGGCGGACTGTCTCAACCGGCTACCCCATCATCTCCCGCACCATCGGCACCACCTTTCGCCCATAAAGCTCGATGCTGCGCATCAGCTTCTCGTGCGGCAACGGTCCCCCCGAATACTTCAACTGAAACCGCGCAATCCCTAGCGCCTTTGCGGTCGCGGCGATCTTGCGCGCCACCGTCTCCGGCGAGCCGACATAGAGTGAGCCGTGCTCGGCTTCGCTGACGAATTCGTCGCGGCCCATCGGCGGCCAGCCGCGCTCCTTGCCGATGCGGTCGCGCATGGCCTTGTAGTCCGGCCACAGTTCTTCGCGCGCCTGTTCGTCGGTCTCGGCGACGTAGCCGGGCGAGTGCACGCCGATCGGCCTTGCGGGCCGGCCGAATTCCTTGAAGGCGCGGTGATAGAGATCGACGTAAGGCGCAAAGCGCGTGGGATCGCCGCCGATGATCGCGAGCATCAAGGGCAGATCGTAATGCGCAGCGCGCACCACCGATTGCGGGCTGCCGCCGACGCCGATCCAGGTCTTGAGCTGTCCGTTCTCGACAGGGGGATAGACGAGCTGGTTTTTCAACGGCGGACGCAGCTTGCCTTCCCACGTCACCGGCTTCTGCGACAAGAGTGCGGTGAACAGGTCGAGCTTCTCCTCGAACAGCGCCTCGTAAGCCCGCAAATCGAAGCCGAACAACGGAAACGACTCGGTGAAGGAGCCGCGGCCGAGGATCACCTCGGCGCGTCCGTTCGAGAGCGCATCGAGCGTGGCAAAACGCTGGAACACGCGGATCGGATCGTCAGAGCTCAGCACTGTCACGGCCGAGCCGAGATGGATGCGCTTGGTGCGCGCTGCGATCGCGGCCAGTACGGTTTCAGGCGATGAGATAGCGAAATCGGCGCGGTGGTGTTCGCCGAGGCCAATGAAGTCGAGACCCAGCTCGTCGGCCAACACGGCCTCGTCGACGACGTTGCGGATCACCTGCGCGTGCGGGAGCAGCGCGCCGGTCGCGTCTTTGGTGACGTCGCCAAAGGTATCCAGTCCGAATTCGAGCGGTGCGGTCATCGATCAGGTCTCTGTGGGAATGCGGGAGACTTAAGTGATGGTTGCTGTGTCACAAGGGCACGCACGGAAATGCTCGGTTTCCGTTTTCAACCCGGCTCGTGTGGACCTGACCGAAGGCGTCGCAGACTGGACGGCGTTCGCCCATAGCGGCGACGGAAGCTTCGGTTGAATGTCGAGAGGTCGCCGAATCCCGCGGCAAAGGCGATGTCGCCGATGCGAAGCTGCCTGTCGCCGGGGTTCACAAGCATGGTCACGGCGCGCTGGAGCCGCTCTTCCGTGACAAAGGCGGCGAAGCTCAGGCCGTTACGCTCGAACAGCAGGTAGATCGATCGTTCCGACAAGCCCAGCCGTTGCGCGACGTGTTTCGCCGACAATGTTGGATCGCCGAGATGGGCGCGGATGTCGGCCTTCGCTGCGGCAAGGCGCGCCGCGGAAATCCCGCCTGCCGCGGGGCGCTCGGAATTGTCGTCGCCCGGCCGCAAGGAGGCCGCGATCAGATCGACGATATGGTGATTGATGCCGTGAGCGAGCAGGGGGTCGGCTGGAATGCCGGTTGCGAGAAGTGCATCGACATAGGCCTGGAGCAGGCGAAGCGCGACGCCGTCCGAAGGCAATTGTCGCAGCAGCAGCGCGTCGATATCAGGAATCTTGCTGCGAACCAGCGCGCCATCCAGCCGGACATTGGTGAGCCGGGTGCGGCCGTCGATCGCGAACGAGCCCCTTGCGGCGTACAGCAGCAGGATGCCGTCGCCTGCGTCCGGCGGCGTTGCTCCATCTTCGCCAAGAATGCGATAGCCGGATTGCCTGAACCAACTGAACACCAAACCGCTGTTGCCATCCCTGAGCAATTCATGTGCGCGGGATTCGATCTCGAGCCGCATGTTGTGGCTTCCGAAATCATCGAGCCAGATCGCAAGCCTGTCATCGGGTGGCAGATCGTCGGTGCTGAACAGGAAACGCGTCGCGCGTTCGGTCGTCAAACGGATCATCCCCGCTGGAATCCGAAGCTTTGTCGCGCGCCTCGCGAACCCGGTTCGAACTGACGCCGCGCAGACAAGGCGCGGCGCTCCGGTCCGTGTGACGCGTCCGCAACAGGGGCAACATTTCCGCGCTGTTGCGGGAATTGCAGTGCCGGCTGCACGGAGCGCCGAGACCTCCGTGCGGCATCTTCTAGGATTGCCCTCGATTCCCCGGATTGGCCGCGCGCGCCTGCTCGCGGGCTGATGCGACATTGACAGGACGCGGTATGAAGAAGGCCCTTGCGGCGGTGCTATTGGTTCTCGGCGGATGCGTGTCCGCAGACGCCGGCGAGATCAACTGGACGGGATTCCATGTCGGGCTCAATGGAGGCTATGGCTGGGCACGGGGCGGCGTTACCGCACTTCCCGGCGATGCGCTCACGCAGAGCCTATTGTTCGGGCAGCCAGTCGCTTCGCCCGTCTCGGCCTCTCTCAATGCGAATGGCGGGCTTGGCGGCGGGCAGGTCGGCTATGACTGGCAGTTCGCCGGCCGCGGTGTGGTCGGCGTCGAGGCCGATATCGCCGCAGCGAGCCTGAAATCCAGCGCGTCGGTGCCAACCACGTTGTTCGGGACGCAGCCCGCGACATTCGATGTCAGCCGAAACATTGACTGGTTCGGCACGGTTCGCGGACGCATCGGGTTTTTGGCCTCGCCGGATCTCCTGCTCTTCGCCACCGGCGGCTTCGCGTATGGCCGCGTGGGTGAATCGGCCAGCGTGTCACTGCCGCCGGGCGTGTCGAATTCGATCGGCAATTTCGGCTACGCCTTCGCGTGCGGTCCGTTCTATGGATTTGCATCGTGCTTCGCCGGCAGCTCGTCGCGTATCGCGACCGGCTGGGCGGCCGGCATCGGCGGTGAAAAACGCTTTACGCAGAACATTAGCTTGAAGGTCGAGTATCTCCACGTCGATCTCGGTAGCACCAGCTATCCCGTGGTCGGCAGCCTCAATGCCGGCACGCCGTTCGCGCCGAGCTTTCTCAATGCCCATTCCAGTACCACGATCGATCTGGTTCGGGCCGGGCTGAACTACAATTTCTGAGCTCGGGCCTTTCGGTCTACCGCCACATCCCGCGCATCCGCGCGCCGATATCGACTTTCGGGCCTTGCGCTCCGGTGCGGGCCGCGCCGGCGGCGGCCTTCGGCCATGCCGTGCGCTCGAACAGATAGACCAGCTGCTCCGGGATGAAGCGGGTGCGCGAGGCGTAGACGTGACGGTCGCCCTTGGCGGCCTGGCCGTGGGTGAAGAAGCGCTGCGGCACGACGAGATGGAGGTCGTCCTTGGCGCGCGTCATCGCGACATAGAGCAGGCGGCGCTCCTCCTCGATCTCGGCGCTGGTGCCGGCGCCGAGATCCGATGGCATGCAGCCATCTACGACGTTGAGCACGAACACCGATTTCCACTCTTGCCCCTTGGCGGAGTGGATGGTGGAGAGGATCAAATAGTCCTCGTCGCGCAAGGGAGGCCCGGATTTGTCGCTGGTCGCATCCGGTGGATCTAGCGTGAGCTCGGTCAAAAATTTCTCACGCGAGGTATAGCTGCTCGCGATCTGCTCGAGCTGCATCAGATCGGCGCGGCGCGTCTCGGAATCCTCATGGATGCGATCAAGATGCGGCGCGTACCAGAGCCGCACGCGTTCGAGATCGGCCGGCCACTCCGAATAGCGCAAATTTTCGACCGTGCGGACGAAGTCGGTCCAATCGGCACCGGTGCGCGGCGGCACCGGAAGCTCGCCGAGCGCGCGCAGGGGATCGGTGCTCTCCGCCATCTGGTCGAGCACGCGCTGCGCGGTCGCGGGGCCGATGCCGGGCAAGAGATGCAGGATGCGAAAACCTGCGACGCGGTCGCGCGGGTTTTCGGCGAAGCGCAGCAGCGCCAGCACGTCCTTGACGTGAGACGCGTCGAGGAATTTCAGCCCACCGAATTTCACGAAGGGGATATTGCGGCGGGTCAGCTCGATCTCCAGCGGGCCTGAATGCGAGGACGTCCGGAACAGCACAGCCTGATGCTTCAACAGCGCGCCTTGCTCGCGGTTGGCCAGCACCTGCTCGACGATGTAGCGCGCCTGGTTGGCCTCGTCATGCACGGTCACGAGCTGCGGTTTTTGCGCGGAGGTACGGTCGGTCCAGAGATTCTTGGTAAAGCGCTCGCGGGCCAGCCCAATGACGCCGTTGGCCGCTGCCAGCACCGGTTGCGTCGATCGGTAATTGCGGTCGAGCGTGATTATGTCCGCGCGGGGCGAGAAGCTCTGCGGGAAGTCGAGGATGTTGCGCACGGTGGCGGCGCGGAACGAATAGATCGACTGCGCGTCGTCGCCGACGACCGTGAGGCCGCGGCCGTCCGGCTTCAGCGCCAGCAGGACGGAGGATTGCAGGCGGTTGGTGTCCTGGTACTCGTCGACCAGAACGTGATCGAAGCGGCCGCCGATTTCTTCGGCGATCAGCGCATCGCTCATCATCTGCGACCAGTAGAGCAGGAGGTCGTCGTAATCGAGCACGTGCTGGGCCTGCTTGGCCTCGACGTAAGCCGCGAACAGGCCTTTCAGCTCGGCCGCCCAGCCGGCGCACCAGGGATAATGCTGGCCGAGCACCTTCTCGATCTCCATCTCGGCATTGACGCAGCGCGAGTAGATCGACAGACACGTGCCCTTGGCCGGAAAGCGGCTCTCGGTCTTCGACAGGCCGCGCTCGTGCCGCACCAGATTCATCAGGTCGGCGGAATCCTCGCGGTCGTGGATGGTGAAGGCGGGATCGACGCCGATCCGCTCCGCATATTCGCGCAACAGCCGCGCGCCGATGCCGTGGAAGGTGCCGGCCCAGCTCAGCGCATCGCGCATGATCGCAGCGTTGTTCTCGCCCAGCACCTTGCGGGCGATCCGCTCCACGCGGCCAGCCATCTCGGCCGCCGCGCGGCGCGAGAACGTCATCAGCAGGATGCGGCGCGGATCGGTGCCGGCAACGATCAGATGCGCGACGCGATGGGCCAGCGTGTTGGTCTTGCCGGAGCCTGCACCGGCAATGACGAGCAGGGGGCCGCCCACGGTCGCGCCGTCGGCCACGCCATGCTCGACGGCGCGGCGCTGCTCCGCATTGAGCGTGTCCAGATAGGTTGTCACGAATCGCCCCGATGAAACGACGAGACTCGGCGATTTGCTTGCGAATCGCAATGCGGCTGGACGAGGCAGTTATTTGGATTTAGGGGAAGGGGCGGCCCGAGTTCCAGCTCCAACGGTTCAGCGCTATGACCGCTCCCGATCCCAATTTGTTCGAGATGCGACGGCTGGAGTCGCTCAGCAACACCATCTTTGGCGTGGCCATGACGCTGCTTGCCAGCGACCTGCCCAAGGCGGGTGAATTCAAGGCGATGCCGACCTGGAGCGATCTCGCCCAGCTCTATTCCGGCCGGGTCACCGGGCTGGTGCTGAGCTTCATCATCGCCGGCGTGTTCTGGATGAGCCATCACCAGCGGCTGGCGCGTCAACCCGAGGCCGGCCGCGGCGTGGTGATGCTGAACCTGTTCTTCCTGCTGTCCATTGTGCTTCTCCCGGTCACCAACGGCCTCGAGGCCAATTACGGGATGAGCAGCGCGGTGGCTGTGCTCTTCGGACTGCATTTGACGGCCATTGCCAGTCTCAATGCCTGGCTATGGTGGATCGTCGTGGGAGGCTGGCGGCGTGAGTTCGTCGCCGCGCTGTTCCCGATCCTGGTCCTCGTGTCAGGCACGATCGTGGCAGGGATCGCGCCGCAATACGCTTCGTATCTCTGGCTCTTCGCGTTTGGGGCGCTCCTGATCCGTCGCGTCGCCGGTGCGCCGATCGCAAACAGCTAGGCTCCGTCATCCCTTCGAAGCTGTCGCGCCAAACCCGTCGGCCGGCACGTAAAGCTTCACCGGGCGGATTTCGTAGACCGCGCTCGGATTGACCTGGCGCAGCAACCGCGCTGCTGCGATCGCCTCGTCATCAGTGTCGTAGTTGACGAGGTGGAAGCCGAGAAGCTGCTCCTTGGTCTCGGCAAACGGGCCGTCCAACACGATGCCCGCGCCGGGGCCACGCAAGGTGCGGGCCGTTCGGGTCTCATCCAGGCGGGCGGCTGGCCCGAGGTGCCCGCTTGCCCTCAGGGGCGCCTGAACCTCGATGACTTTGGCCACGACCGCGGCGTCAGCCTCCGGCGTCCAGGACAAAATCTCGTCTTCCACGTGGTAGGCCAGGATGGCGTAAAGCATCGTCACCTCGTTTGTTTTGGAGCTCGCAATCCGAAGGACGTATCACCGCCGCCGAATCCGACAATCCCTGAGACTAAAATATTTCGTCGTGGAGATTGCGACGAAACCATCCTGAAACCCGATTGCCGCCCCGAAGGGTGAACGGCGCCCAAAGCCGAGGCGACTGATGGCCACGAAGAACACGTAAAGGCAATCGGAGGCGGCAATGTCGGGTCAGACCATCAAGATCATCTGCGACGCACGGCGGGCCGGGAAGTCGGAGCCTGCCGATTTGCACGACCAGGCGGGCCATCACCGCTATTACGGCAGCTCCGTCGAGAACGGCGGCGAGCGCATCGTCGAGAGCTGCCGTGGAAAACGCCCGTCTGCGCTCAGCGTCTTCGGCTTCTGAGCCTCGCCGAGCGAAACGGCGCACGCCCATGAGCGTCCTGCAAATAGTGATCGCCGCGCTGCCGTTCCTGCTCTCGCTGATGAGCCGGACCAGCAAGGCGATCGCACCCTGCCTGCTCGCGAGCATCTTCACCGTGCTGCTGGGCAGCGAGCCTCACCGGGCAGCCATGACCTGGTGTGTCGGCGTGCTGATCGCCGCGGTGGCGGTGCGCGAGCGGCTTCGCGCGATCTGATCAGGCCGCGTTATGGCACGCTCAAGACCTGCTTGACGAGGGCCTCGCGCAGCGTTGCCAACTCGCCGCTCGGCTCCATCTGCTCGATCACCTCTCCAACCTTCGGCACGAGATCGCGATGGCGCTCGTGTAGCTGCGCGCATCGCGTGCTGAGGAAGAATCTCAACCGCCGCATTGCTCGAGGCTGCGACCGGCAGCTCGGGGCGGGATGTCGCCATTTGGCTGTTCCTGCCGCGATCGGCGGGCGAGGCGCTGGCCAGGACCGCGCCGGTGCAGGCGCCCGTGGCGGCCCGCGGGCACGAGAGGATTCTCGTGGTCGAGGATGATCCGCTGGTGCAGGGCTATGTCATCGCCCAGCTCGGCAGCCTCGGCTATCGCACGCTCACCGCCAGCGACGGCGCCGCCGCTCTCGCGCTGGTCGACCAGGGTGCCAGCTTTGATCTCCTGTTCACCGACATCATCATGCCCGGCGGCATGAACGGGCGGGAATTGGCCGAAGCCGTCCGGTTGCGTCGGCCGGGGGTGGGTGCTCTACACCTCCGGCTACACCGACAACACCATCGTCCACGAGGGACATCTCGATCCCGGCGTGGCGCTGCTCAGGAAGCCCTACCGGAAGGCGGACCTGTCGCAGAAGATCCGCGAGATGCTCGCGGGCGAGCCGCCCGCCTGACGCCAAAGACGGTCGCCAACGAAAAAGGCGCGGCGGGGAGAGCCCCGTCGCGCCCGATTTCTTGCTCGCTGGTCCAGGGCTGAGAGCGCCCCGATGCCAAGCCTTTTTCAAAGCTTAGCGGGCGATCCCAGCGAGGTGACAGCGCTTGGTAAAAGACACTGGATCACCTCCTTTCGTTGGTTTCGGAAGAGCTCAATATAGGCGGAAAGGCCGCCGCTGTTAAGGGGAGGCCGGCCGGTCGGAACCTGGCCTGTTAGCAAGGCCGGAAAGCCGCCCAAAAGCCGCATCCTGGGCAGTTGAGACCGCCGCCCGGCCGTGTTAGGGAGCCGGTAACGCGGGTGTAGCTCAATGGTAGAGCAGCAGCCTTCCAAGCTGAATACGAGGGTTCGATTCCCTTCACCCGCTCCAGCTTTTTCAAAGACTTGGCGAGAGGGTCAGATTTCATTCCGACAAGTGGGCTGCGTTGCATGTTCTGATGCACGCTTTTCGATCGCCTGCTTCGCGTGTCTTTTGGTACGCTGTCGTATTCCCCGCACTGCTCTGGACCGACTGGGGCGCGAGCTCATCAAAACCGAACGTCTTGGTAAGAGGTACTGAACGCGCGGGTGGGAATCGGCGACGATGGCCTAAAAATAGGACAGGTCGAGCACAAGGCTTGCGAAGATTTGCGCAGATGTAAAATCGACGAGGGCGGGTCGCATTGCTGCCCGTTAGCCTTTCGTGTTGCCGCTGAGACCCGCCATCAGCGTGCCGACTATCGCGCCGTTCGTTGAATCGACATTTGCGCTCTATCCGGGCATCTCATTCATTGGAATGAAGGGAGCGTCTCTAGACGACCTCGTCCGGTAGAACGCTGCAACTCGTTCCGCTGTTGCCTGCCAAAGTGCTTGCAGCGCCTGGGGATCGTCGCCTGGCGCCACAGGGGCGAGCCGTGACGCGTCACTGACGGAAAAGTAACCACCCGTCACACCGGCGAAGGCGGGATCGCTGGCGAGGCTGACGATGATGCCCGCGCCGCGTTCGGGATTGCCGACCTTCAGCCAGGTCAATAAACGCTCGAGGGGTGCTGCGAACCAAAGTTCGCGCCCGAGACCCGTCACGTTGAATCCGGGACAGAGGCAGTTTACCGCCACTCCGGTCCCCGTCAGCCTGTGCGCCAGTTCCATCGAGAACATGATATTCAACAACTTGGTCTGACCGTAGATCACCGAGGAGCCTTGAGCGGAGAACTGGCGTTTGTCGACGAGGGCGGCGAGTGGGTCAAAGCCGGCGCCTTGCCGGGAGGCTTCCGATGCGACTGTCACGATGCGTGAGGGCGCTGACCTGACAACTGTCTCAAGCAGGATATTCGTGAAAAGCCAGGGCCCCAGATAATTGACCGCGACCATCTCCGGATAGCCGTCCTTGGTGACGCGGGATTTGAACGCATGAATCCCGGCATTGTTGATCAGGGCGTCGATCCGGGGATGGCGTGAGGCGATCTCGCGTCCGAGTGCGGCAACCGAGGCCAGATCGCGGAAATCACCGTAGTGTATATCGACCTTTGTTCCGGGGGCGGCGCGTTCGATGATCTCTATTGTGGAGTCGGCCCTGGTTTTGCTGCGGGCAGTGAGAACCAGATCTGCACCTTTCTGCGCAAGCGCAACCGCGGTGCGTTGGCCGATGCCGCTGGTTCCGCCGGTCAGCACGGCGGTGAGACGAGGCGGCGACATGGGCGTTCCTTATTTTAGTGGATATATATCTACTATATAAGATAGTGGCTATTTGTCAACTAATCTGGCAGAGAACCCATAGGCAGGCGTGGAATCATGATTTCGCATTCGAGCAAAGCTCCGCGAGATGGAGGCAGGCGAGAAGCGCGCATTCGGGGGCTGGGTGCCGTACTGAACGCGCTGGTAAGCCAGTCCCGTGCTCTGACGGCACAGGCGTCGGAAACATTTTCCGCCGGGCTGCAACCGGCCGCGTTCCATATCGCGCTCTGGCTCAAGTCGTACGGCCCCGCCAAGCCGAGTGCCGTAGCGGAGGCAATGGGCATGGACCGCAGCGCGGCAAGCCGCCTCACTCGCGAGTTGGTGCGCTTGGGGTTGGTTGCGACGTTGACCGCCCCCTCCGATCGTAGAAGCATCGTCCTGTCGTTGACCGCCGATGGCCGTCGGCGGATGGAACTCGCGACGCAGGCCAAGGGCGCTGCGTTCCGGACGAGGGTAGAATCCTGGAGCGAGGAGGACCTGCTGCTGTGTACTGATCTACTGCGAAGGTTGCTTGATGTGCCGGCAAACGCCGGTGGCGAGTCGAGGTGAGGTTCGACGGCCGGCGACGAAGGAGACCGCCAAAAATGGACGACACGACACTGAGCGCCTATAATCGGGATGCCAAGGCTTTCGCCGACGATTGGGCCGCCCAGCCGGCACCGATCGATATGCACAACGTGGTGGATCGGTTTTTCATCCCCGGTCCTACTGCGGATGTCGGTTGCGGCAGCGGTCGTGACGCCGCCTGGCTCGGAGCTCGAGGCTATCCGACCGTGGGCTTCGATGCGTCTGAAGGACTTCTGGCCGAAGCGCGAAGCCGCCATCCGCAGATCGAGTTCAAACGGGCAGTCCTTCCGGCTCTTGATGGGATTCCGGAGGCAAGCTTCACCAACGTTCTCTGCGAGACCGTCATCATGCATCTCGAGCCCGAAGCCATTGCGCCAGCGGTCGCGAGGCTTCTGGCCATCCTTGTCCCAGGTGGCGTGCTCTATCTAAGCTGGCGAGTGACCG
>NZ_JYMR01000011.1 GCF_000938255.1 Bradyrhizobium sp. LTSP849
AAGACCGCGATTATCATTCTGGTGCGGATGCCCGAGATCGGTCAGATCACGCGCGAACAAGCCGCCGCACTGTCAGGGCTTGCCCCTTATGACGATGACAGCGGCAATCACGTCGGCGTCCGTCACATTGCGGGCGGGCGTGAACGGCTGCGCCGCGCGCTGTTCAATGCGGCGCTACCGGCGTCCTTTCGCTGGAATCCGCAGCTGATCGCGTTCTATAAAAAGCTGACTGGGGCCGGCAAGGAGCACAAGCGCGCTCGGATCGCTTGCGCCAGAAAGCTGCTGATTTTCGCCAACACAGTCGTAGCCCGCGGCACACCCTGGCAAAAAGAATCGCCTGAAGTCGCCAGCCCGCCAGCCATCTGACCGCGTTTCTTTGTTCGGCCGAAGCACCGTTTCTTCGTCCCGACCTGCCGTCACAAAGACGCCGCGCGCCGCGGCCGTCAAGGCTGGCCGTCGCTCCGGCCCAACCCCATCTCCGCTGCCGCCAGGCCACGCCTTGACCGCCGCAAGCACGGCGTCATGCTCGCCGGCAATCGGGCGCGCTTTAATGGTTGCTACGATGTCCGACTAAGTCCCCTTCGGCCGCACGATGGCCCAGCCGATGCGCAGCAATTGCTGGCGGCCGGTCACAAGCCATTCGAAGGCGCGCGGCACTTCCGGCACGATGTCCGGGAAGCGCCTGAGGATTTCGAGCGGCGGCGTGCCGGCAGTATCGGAGGCGCGCCAGACCACGACGCCGCCAGTCTCGGCGAACCGCGCCGTCGTCATCCACGGCGTGCGCGCGGGCTCGGCATCGATGAACAGGTGGGGCCGGCCGGAATGCAGCGTGATCAGGCTTGCAAGCTGCGTCTCGCCGGCGACCGCGCGCAGGCGGTGATTGGTGCGGCGGGCAAAGCTGTCGTCGAAGAAGTCCGAGATCGCGCGCGCCGGCATCGAGGTCGCGATCTCGCCGGTGCCGCTCCAGGGCAGGAACAGCACGGCCAGCACGACACCGGCGGCCGGCGCCACGACGGCGGCCGCCCACACCGTGCGCAGCATCCGGGCACGGCGCATCGCGATGAGATCGCCGGCCACCACGACCATTGCGAGACCGGACATCACCAGCACGACGCCGGCACCACCGACGACGGCATCGAGCCCGAACAGGCCGGAGATCAGGACCGCGCCGAGGGCCGGCGCCAGCGCAAAGAAGTAGACGAAGTTGCGCGCGAGCGGCTCGACCGGCGGCCGATAGATGATCGGCGCCTCCTCGGTCTTGCCGGCAAACAGGCCGGTGTTGAGGAATGTCAGCACCGGGATCGCCGCCGCGCCGAGCATGAGGCCACCAAGCAGCCAGGCCGCGTGCAGCGCGCGGGCGTTCAGCTCGGAGACCTGCGGCACGGGAGGCAGGACCAGCGTCTCGGCACGCATCAGCCAGACCGCATAGGGCATTGCCAGCACGGCAACGACGATGATCGCGAACAGCGGATCGAGCGCACGCAGCGTGCGGCGGCCGCCGGCAGTCGAGATCGCGAAGATCACGAGCAGCACGAGGAGGAAGATCGCCGCGGGCGTGGTCAACAGCAGCAGGCCGGCCTCGATCGACCAGGCGAACCAGGCATTGCCGCGGCGCTGGCCGATGATCTGCCAGGAATGCAACAGCAGCAGCGTCCAGAGCGGCCGTGCCAGCACCAGGGGGCCGAAATCGAGCGCCGGCGAGGAGAAGGCCAGCACCGTCATGGTCAGCAGCACGGCGAGCACCGCCTGTTGGGTGCCGACCACGGCGCGGGAGAGATGATAGAGCGTGACGAAGGTGGCGATCTCGCAGAGCTCGGCCAGGACGTAGACGCCGAAGATGTGGCCGCCCGCGGCGCGATAGGCGATGTCGGCAAGCCAGACCGGCAAAGGCGGGCCGAGATCGGTGCCGACCTGGTATTCGCGGCCGAAGGCCAGCACGGTCGCGAGGCTGCCGGGCGGGCTGCGGTAGAACAGCAGGGCCACGAACAGCCACATCGCGGCCTGCAACAGCACGGCGATCCACACGATCAGCCGCGGCCGGGCGCGAATGAGCTCGATGACCAGGGAGGTAAACCGCATGCAACGCCCGCAAGATGCAGCCAACCCGTCCAGCCGGCCCTATTCACTCAGGAGTATTTTGATAAAGGGCGCTGCGCGTCGTGGCAACGACAGTCTGATCTAGAGGCTGGCGGAAGCATCGATTTCAACGGCCGCATCCACCTGCAACTCGACCTCGCCTGTAAACAGATCCCGCGCCGGCTCCGCCGTCCAGGGCATGTGCTTGGCACGGGCGGCGGCGACGGGGGCGAAGAAGCTGCGGTGATGCACGGTGGGGCCGAGGCGGTTCAGCGCATCGAGGTGGTCCGGGACGCCATAGCCCTTGTGCTGCTCGAAACCGTAGCCGGGGCAGTCCTGCGCCAGCGCGCACATCAGCCGGTCGCGCGTCACCTTCGCGATGATCGAGGCCGCCGCAATCGACAGCACGATGCCATCGCCGCCGATCACGGCCTCGCAGTCGCACGCCGTATCGAGCCGGTCGCGGCCATCGACAAAGACGTGCCTGGGCGACTCGGGCAGTGCCACCACGGCACGCTTCAGCGCCCAGAGCGAGGCGCGCAGGATGTTGTCGCGGTCGATGCGGGCGCGCGAGGCAACGGCGACCGAGACTTGCGCGGTCGCGCAGATCTTGTCGAACAGCCTTTCACGTTCCTCCGCCGTCAGCCGCTTGGAATCATCGATGCCGCGCGGAATGCGATCGGGATCGAGGATCACGGCCGCCGCCACCACGGGACCGGCGAGCGGCCCGCGTCCGGCCTCGTCGCAGCCTGCGACCGGCCAGATGCCGCGCTTGATCAGCCCCCGCTCGCGGCGGAAGCTCGGCCGGGTGACGGCGATGACGCCTTTGGCCGCCTTCGGCGCCTGCGCGGTCTTACCCTTGGCCCGCCCCTTGGCCTTCTTTGTGGATGTATCCCGAATCATGGCCGGGATCGTGCGCAAGCAGACCGCGCGGCGCAACGGGGAACCCGCAGCAATTCCCGTTATTCAGCTCAGAACAGGCTGAGCTGATCGCCGTCCCGCTTCGGCCTCGCAAAATGATCCGTCGTCAGCTTGGAGCGCCGCTTGTTCAAACCGAGCCGGTCGCAGGCGATCTCGAAGCGGCGGCCGATGGTCCAGGCCATCGGGCCTGTGCCCTTCATGCGCTCGCCCCATTTCGCGTCGTAATCGCGGCCGCCGCGCATGTCGCGGATCAGCGTGAAGACGTGGCGATAGCGGTCCGGATAGTTCGCCATCAGCCATTCGCGGAAGAGATCGCGCACCTCCAGCGGCAGCCGCAGCAGCACGTAGGAGGCTTCCTTGACGCCGGCATGGGCCGCGGCATCGAGAATACGCTCCATCTCGGAATCGTTCAGCGCAGGGATCACCGGCGCGACCATCACGGTGGTGGGAATGCCGGCGTCCGAGAGCTGCTTCAGCGCCTCCAGCCGCTTCGGCGGCGTCGAGGCGCGCGGCTCCATGGTGCGCGCGAGTTTTGGATCGAGCGAGGTCACGGAGATCCCGACCTTGGCGAGGTTGCGCTTGGCCATGCGCGCGAGAATGTCGATGTCGCGGGTCACCAGCGCCGATTTGGTGACGATGCCGACGGGATGGCCGGCGCGTTCCAGCACCTCCAGAATGCCGCGCATGATTTTGCGCTCGCGCTCGATCGGCTGATAGGGATCGGTATTGGTGCCGATCGCGATCATTCGCGGCTCGTAGCCTGAAGCTGCGAGCTCCTTCTCGAGCAGCGCCGGCGCGTCCGGCTTGACGAACAGTTTTGACTCGAAGTCGAGCCCAGGCGACAGGCCGAGATAGGCGTGGGTCGGCCGTGCGAAGCAATAGACGCAACCGTGCTCACAGCCACGATAGGGATTGATCGAGCGGTCGAAGCCGATGTCGGGGGACTCGTTGCGGGTGATCACCTTGCGCGAGGTGTCGACCGCAACCGTGGTCTTGAACGGCGGCAGCTCCTCAAGGCTCTGCCAGCCATCGTCGAAGGCGACGCGCGCCTCGGCCTCGTAACGGCCGCTGGCGTTGGATTGCGCGCCCCGACCTCGCCTGCGCTGTTTGTCGATGGCGACCGCCAGCTCAGGGAAATCAGAAGGCGCACCCGCCGGCTCGGAGGGCGCCGTGACCGGCGGGTGCTTGAGAGCATGAGAGGATGCTGGACTCATGAAGCCAAGATAGCATGTGATCAGAACAAATCAAGAACAAGAATGAAAAACTCGAAAACAACCCCATGCACAGTAGAACTGCCAGTTGGCGACGATCCCGGTGAACGTCCCCAGGCGCATGACAAATCAACAACAATCGGGCGCCGCGCGCAGCGAACGCGATCCTCTCGATGCAACGCGCTCAGTGAATCCCGGCAAAGATCTGGATGCACCCGATCGCGACCTCGATCACGATCAGCACCACCACCGCAATTTCGAGACGCAGCGAGCGCTGGGTGTCGATGATGTCGGTCAGGGCGTTGGCGGTCGCCGACACCGCCGTGAGCTTGCGCTCGAGCGTGTCGAGACGTTCCTTCAGCTCGTACTCGTCTTCGAGACGGCCGTAGAGCCGGTCGAGCTCGGGCTTCTCCCAGAGCACGTCGGGTTTCTCGGCAACGGCAACGCGACCGGCCACGCGCTGCTGGACCAGAAGCGCATTGCCGATCAGTTGCAAAATACCCTTGCGCCGGGGCGGCGTACGGCCGCGCTCGGCGAGCTGGCGCGCAAAGGGCTCGATGACGTCGAACACGGCCGCAACGCGCCGCTCGTCGCGCGCCAGCGACGTGCTCTTGGCGAGCGCGTCGGCAATCAGCAGCAGCCTGTCGTCAGAGAATTTGGCGAGGCAGATCGGGCCGCCCGGCGGAATCGCTTCGGCGCTCTCGTCCTTGCAGAGCTGCGCCTGCGCGATCTCCTCCTCATAGGGGCTGAGTTCGCCAATCACGCGGGACTTCAGGCTGTCGATCAGCACCTTCTCCTCCGAAGGGAGAAGGCCGATCAGCACCACGACGCCGTAGCGGAAGATCACGGCGAGGCCGGCATGGACGCGAAAGGCGGCGGGCGTCGAGGAAACCGGCGGACCGATTTCGAGCCCCGACGGATTGATGCGCTCGCCCAGCATCACGGCGCGGATCCGCAAGGTCGGCGCGGCGTCCTGCTTCGGCGATGTTGACGCTGTGCCAACAGGAAGTTGATCGGCGTTCACGCGAGTATCCTGCTTTGCGCCACCGGCTTTCTACGGACTCTGCACCGGTGCCGAAACATTTGGCAATCTTGCCACCCCGCGCGCGACACATTTGGCTGATGGGCTGGCGGCGGTTTACCATCGATCGCCGAAGTGCCGCCAGAAAGTTGCACTCGGCAACGCCGCATGTTTATGACAACATCATGGCAAGTTACGCTTCTCCCGAAATTGAGACACCGAAGCCTCGATCATGCTGAGCGTCATCATTCCGACCGAAGGCGTGGAGCAGACGGCGGTTGCAACTCTGGCCGCGCTGGTCCCCGGTGCCGCGGCCGGCGTCATCCGCGAAGTCCTTCTGGTCGACGGCACCCGCAACGGCGTCATCGAGCGCGTTGCCGACGTCGCAGGCTGCCGTTTCATCGGATACGAGGGGTCGTCGCAGGGCGCAGCCCTTGCTGCCGGCGCACTCCAGGCGCGTTCGCCCTGGCTGATGTTCCTCCCCGCCGGCGCTGTGCTGGAGACCGGCTGGATCGAGGAGACCACCCAGTTCATCCAGGCCGTCGCGTCCAGCGGGCGGGATCGCGCGGCGGTGTTCCGCTATGCCCGTTCGCCTTATGCAGATACCGGGTTCCGCGATTTCCTGCGCTCCGTGGTCCGCAAACTCGCCGGCCCCCTGGGCGATCAGGGACTTTTGATCGCGCGTGATCATTACGACCGGATCGGCGGCTATCCGCCCCAGGCCCGCCGTTCCGAGGCCCGGCTGTTGCGGCGGCTCGGCCGCTCCTCCCGGACGCTGCTGCGCAGCCGGATCGTCATGGTCGGGTAAGCACACCTGATACTTGCCAAGGTCAAATAATTGTTCGACAATGGCAAGTATTGAGGTGCCCCATGCCATCCAGCCTTTCACCATCAGACCTTGCGACCGAACAGGTCGCTGACAACCAGGTTCAGGCGGTCCGCGCCTTCAACCGCTTCTATACCCACAAGCTCGGCGTGCTGGACCAGCAGCTTCTCAAGAGCCCGTTCTCGCTGAGCGAGGCGCGCGTGCTGTACGAGCTCGCGCATGGTGGCGAGCAATCGGCCAAGGAGATCGGCATCGCGCTCGGGCTCGATGCCGGCTATCTCAGCCGCATCGTGCAGAGCTTTGACGAGAGCGGGCTGATTGCGCGCAAGCCGCTCCCCAGCGATCGCCGGCAATATCAGCTGAGCCTGACCGCGAAGGGCCGCCAGGCTTTCGCCAAGCTCGAGCGTTTGTCGCAGGACGACGTCGCCGCGATGCTGCGACCACTGCCGGGCGAAGATCGTAAGCGGCTGACCGGCGCGATGGAGACGATCGAGCGACTGCTCGCGATGCCGCGCGCGCCGTCGCCACGCGCGACCTTGCGCGAGCCCCGCCCCGGCGACATGGGCTGGGTGGTGCAGAGCCACGGCGCGCTCTATGCCAGCGAATACGGTTTCGACTCCGGCTTCGAAGCGCTGGTCGCCGAGATCGTCGCCAAATACATGACCTCGTATGATGCCGCGCGCGAGCGTTGCTGGATCGCAGATATCGAGGGCCGTCCGGTCGGCTCGGTGTTTCTGGTGAAGGCGAGCGACGACGTCGCCAAGCTGCGGCTTCTGATCCTCGATCCGGCGGCACGTGGACAGGCGCTCGGCCAGCGCCTGGTCGCCGAATGCGTCTCCTTCGCGCGCGCCTGCGGCTATCGGAGGATGACGTTGTGGACACAGAGCAATCTGATCGCCGCGCGAAAGATCTACGAGGACGCCGGCTTCAAGCTGACTGCGACAGAGCCGCACCGCAGCTTTGGCCAGAACCTCACCGGCGAGACCTGGGAGCGCGATCTCTGATGCGCCGATCGCACCAGCCCACGCACCGCATCACGGGGGAGCTCGTCGACCTCTATAAGCGCCGCGCACGACGGCTGCACGCGGAGGCGTGCCGGACGATGTGGCTGATGGTGTGGAGCTCGCTGCGAAGGAAGAGGTAGATGCTGTCACTGGCGCAGCGGGCGCAATGCGCGTTGCTGTGCCCTCGCCCCTTGCGGGAGAGGGCAGCGACGCTGGCAGACACAGGCTCACTTGGGTGAGGGGTTTGTCTCCGCGAGCGTCTGTGTATGCGGATAGAAACCCCTCATCCGGCGCTTCGCGCCACCTTCCCCCACAAGGGGGGGAAGGAAAGCAATCACACAGTCGCGCCTTGCGCCTTCGCCCTTCGCAAATGCTCGTCCAGCCGCGGCATGATCTCGACAAAGTTGCAGGGGCGCGTGCGGTAGTCGAGTTGGGCTTCGAGAATGCCGTCCCAGCCGTCGCGGCAGGCGCCCGGAGAACCAGGGAGACAGAAGATGTAGGTCGCCCCGGCGACGCCGGCGGTGGCGCGGCTCTGGATCGTCGACGTCCCGATCTTGGCGTGGCTCAGCATGTGGAACGCGATCGAGAAACCGTCCATTCGCTTTTCGAACAGCGGCTCGATCGCCTCCGGCGTGACGTCACGCCCGGTAAAGCCGGTGCCGCCGGTGGTGATGACGACGTCGACGCCGGCATCCGCAATCCAGCGCCGGATCACAGCGCGGATCGCCTCGACGTCGTCGGTGACGATCTCGCGCGCGGCGAGATGATGGCCGGCCGCAAGGAGACGATCGGCAAGCGTCTGCCCGGACTTGTCGTCGGCGAGCGCGCGCGTGTCGGAAACGGTGAGCACCGCGATGTTGAGCGGGATGAACTGTTTGGATTCGTCGATGGACGCCACGGCTTCACTCCTGCTTCCCCAACCACCGCCGTCATCCTGAGGTGCGCGCCGTGCGGTGCGAGCGCACCGCAGGGCGAGCCTCGAAGGATGGGCCGGGGGCTCGCATCCTTCGAGGCTTGCCGAAGAGGCGAGCACCTTAGGATGACGCCACTACTTCTGGATTCCGGTTCGCGTTGCGCGCGCCCCGGAATGACGGATAGCTACAACGCCCCGGCGCCAAACGTATTGCAGGCTTGCACCGTGCCCTGCTGATAGCCGGTCATGAACCACTGCTTGCGCTGTGCGGCCGAGCCGTGGGTGAAGGAATCAGGCACGACCCTGCCCGTCGCCTGGCGCTGGAGCGTGTCGTCGCCGATCGCGCTTGCCGTGGTCAGCGCGGCGTCGATGTCGCCGGCTTCGAGGAAGCCCGGACGCTTCTTCTCCTCGCGGTTGACCCAGACGCCCGACAGGCAGTCGGCTTGGAGCTCCACCTTCACCTGAAGTGCGTTCGACTCGGCCTTGCTGCCGGCCTGCTGCTGGAGCCGCGTCACGCGCGGGATGATGCCGAGCAAATTCTGGATGTGATGCCCGGCCTCATGCGCGATGATATAGGCTGCGGTGAACTTGCAGGCATTGCCGGAGCAGCCGCGGAAGCGCGTCTCGACCTCGCGGAAGAAACCGGTGTCGAGGAAGATGGTCTTGTCCGGCGGACAGTAGAACGGGCCCATCGCCGACTGCGCCATGCCGCAGCGGCCACCATTGGTGGCGTTGCGGAACAGCACGATCTTCGGGCCGGTGTAGGACTGACCGCTGGCCTGGAAAATCTCGCTCCAGCGATCGTCGATCTCGCCGAGCACGCCGGCGATCATGCTGCCCATCTCGTCGGTCGGCGCGCCGCGCTTGGCGGTCTGGGACGACTGGCGATCGGTCTGGTAGCTCGGTGCCTGGCCGCCGCCGGTGAGGATCTCGGCACCGCCGATCAGGATGCGCGGGTCGATGCCGAAGGCATAGCCGATCAGGCCGAGCACGATGACGGTGCCGATGCCGAGCCCGCCGCCGCCCATGGGAAGGCCGAACCCGCCACCACCGCCGCCGCCGCCATCATCGCCGCGACGATCTTCGACGTCGTCGCTGCGGCGGAAATCATCATATCGCATGGCGGGCTTCCCTCAGGTCGTCGATTGCGTCGCGTTGGCACCCAGAACCGCTAAAAGCTCAACGTGCCACAGACCTAAAATTTCCATTGCGTTAATCAATATCCCGCTCGGCAAAAATTGCCTAGTGCGACGTCGTGCGACGCCAGCAATTTTTTCCGAGGGTCGTGCAATTTTTTCCGAGAGAAATTCGGAGTCTTTTGGAGCCTTGGCAGCTCCCGCACCGCGAAGAAATGCGAAAACCACCGTAAAACACAGCGAATGCGCACGACAAATCACGTGCACCGCGCGATGCGACGCCTGCTTACAAAAGCAGCGGGTTAAGTCGATTTTTACTTTGCCGCTTCATTGTAACGGTCAGTCGGTTGTTTGGTCCCGCGTCGCCGACAGCGTCGCCTGAGTCAGAGTTCTTGAGTCATGGTAGTGTCGCGTCGCGGGGCGTCTGCAAGGGCGCCCCGCACAAATTTTGAGTCCGCCTCGCATCGCATCATTCTCGGTGATTGCGTCGCCGAGATGTCGAAGCTTCAGGCTGGTTCGGTCGATCTGGTGTTCGCCGATCCGCCCTACAATCTCCAGCTCAAGGGCGATCTCAAGCGCCCCGACGAATCCCATGTCGATGCCGTCAACGACGACTGGGACAAGTTCGAATCGTTCTCCGCCTATGACGATTTCACCCGCGCCTGGCTGCTCGCCGCGCGCGCTGCGATGAAACCGTCGGCGACGATCTGGGTGATCGGCTCCTATCACAACATCTTCCGCGTCGGCGCGATCATGCAGGACCTCGGCTTCTGGCTCCTGAATGACATCGTCTGGCGCAAGACCAACCCGATGCCGAATTTCCGCGGCCGCCGCTTCACCAACGCGCACGAGACCATGATCTGGGCCGCGCGCGACGAGAAGGCCAAGGGCTACACGTTCAACTATGAAGCGCTGAAGGCGGCCAACGAGGACGTGCAGGCACGTTCCGACTGGCTGATCCCGCTCTGCACCGGTGAGGAACGTCTCAAGGGCGCCGACGGCAAGAAAGTGCATCCGACGCAGAAGCCGGAAGGCCTGCTCGCGCGCGTGCTGCTGTCGTCGTCGAAGCCCGGCGATCTCGTGATCGATCCGTTCAACGGCACCGGCACCACCGGCGCGGTCGCAAAGCGTCTCGGTCGCTCCTATATCGGCTTCGAGCGCGACAAGACCTATGCCAAGGCGGCAGAAGCTCGCATCGCGGCGGTCGAGCCACTGCCGGAAGCAAGCCTCGCTCCGTTCATGACCGCGCGCGAAGCGCCGCGGGTCGCGTTTTCCGAGCTGATCGAGCGCGGCATGATCATGCCCGGCGCGAAACTGTTCGACGCCAAGAAGAAGCTCGGCGCTCTCGTCCGTGCCGACGGCGCCATCATGTTCGGCGACAAGGTCGGCTCGATCCACCGCATGGGCGCGGTGGCGCAAGGGGCACAGGCCTGCAACGGCTGGACCTTCTGGCACATCGAGACCAAGAAGGGCCTCAAGCTGATCGACGAGCTCCGCGCCGAGATCCGTGCCGGCATGGCGGCGGAATAGCCAGTTCCTCACTTCGTAGCTTCGTAGGGTGGGCAAAGGCGCTCTTGCGCCGTGCCCACCATCTCTCCCCGGGGATGCAGATTTGGTGGGCACGCTTCGCTTTGCCCACCCTACGGCGTCTTGAATGACGCGACAGCCAGGACTAGATTCGCCCGATCAGCCCCGTCCTGACCGGTTGGCTCCCATGCGACGACAATCCGAGACATTGCTGCTGGTGCCGCTGCTGCCGATCTTCCTGGTCGGCATGTTTCCGATGTTCCTGATCGGACTGTTGGGGTTCTTCGGCCTCGCCCTGTTCGGCGTGCTCATTGTCTGCGTCGGGCTTGCGAGCAGCAACGAGGCCCACGACGCCTTCAATCACGACGTCATCGTGCACGGCTATGCGAAGGGGTCGGAGCGCGCCACGCAGGCGTCCAACATGCACACGGCGACGCGACTGGCCTTGCGGCTGGAGGCCGTGGGTGCAGCGATGGTCATTACGGCTGCGATCGGCCTTTGTTACGCCGGCTGATCTGCGCGGCGCGCAGGTACCTCACGGCAAACTCGCCGGTTGCGCCCGCGGACCATATTCAGGCAAGAGAAGCCCTGACGCTGCGTTCATTCTCTAAAAACGGAATTGGGGAGACAAACATGCTCAAATTCTATTTCAACGGATCGCCGAACCCAACCAAGGTCGGGCTGTATCTCGAAGAAACTGGGCTGGCTTTCGAGCCGGTGAAGATCGACACCCGCAAGGGCGAGCAGTTCACGCCGGAATTTCTCAAGATCAATCCGAACGCCAAGGTGCCGGCGATCGACGATGGCGGCACAATTGTTTTCGACAGCAACGCCATCCTGCTCTATCTCGCCGAGAAGACCGGCAAATTCCTGCCCGCAGCCGCCGTGCGCGGCGAGACGCTGTCATGGCTGATGTTTATCGCCACCGGCCTCGGCCCCTATTCGGGACAAGCCGTGCACTTCAAGCACTTCTCGCCCAAGGACCAGGCGTACGCGCATAACCGCTACCAATTCGAGGGCCACCGCCACTACAAGATCCTCGACGATCACCTCGCCAAGCACCGCTACATGGTCGGCGACAGCTACTCGATCGTCGACATGGACCTGTGGGGCTGGGCGCGCATGGCCGCCTTCGTGCTCGGCGAGGATGCCCCTAGCAAGTATCCGAACGTGAAGCGGCTGGTCGACGAGATCACCGCACGCCCTGCGGCGGCGCGCGCGATCGCGCTGAAGGACAAGTTCACCTTCAAGGCCGAGATGGACGACGAGGCCCGCGGCAACATGTTCAAGCACATGACGACGAAGGTCGCCTGATCTCATCAGGCCGTCATTGCAGGTCCACGCGCATGCGCGTGGACCTTTGCGTTTAGGACGCCGGCGCGGATCAGGCCGTGCGCACCGAGTTCAGGAACTTGTTGACCTCGAGCTTCAGGCGGTTGCTGTCGGTCGACAGCGTGCGCGCCGACGACAGCACCTGCGAGGACGCCGAACCGGTCTCCGATGCACCGAGCTGCACGTCGCCGATATTTGCCGACACCCGCTGCGTGCCCTGGGCCGCCTGCTGGACGTTGCGGGAGATTTCCTGCGTCGCCGCGCCCTGCTCTTCCACGGCGGCTGCGACCGTCGAGGAAATCTCCGACAGCCGCTCGATGGTGCCGCTGATCTCCCGGATCGAGCCGACCGACTCCTCCGTCGCGGCCTGGATGCTGGAGACCTGCTGCGCGATCTCGCCGGTGGCCTTCGCGGTCTGCTCGGCGAGCGCCTTGACCTCGGAGGCGACGACGGCAAAGCCGCGGCCGGCCTCGCCCGCGCGCGCCGCTTCGATCGTTGCGTTCAGCGCCAGCAGATTGGTCTGGCCGGCGATGGTGCTGATCAGCTCGACCACGTCGCCGATACGGGCGGCAGCCTTGGAGAGCTCGCCGACGCGTTCGTTGGTCCTGCTCGCCTGGACCACGGCCTCGCTCGCGATGCGGGCGGATTCCTGCACCTGACGCGCGATCTCGCTGACCGACGAGGAGAGCTCCTCGGTCGCGGATGCAACTGCTTGCACGTTGGCCGAAGCCTCTTGCGAGGCCGAGGCAACCTCGGTCGACAGGTCGCGGGCGCGCGCGGCCGTCGTGGTCAGGGTGCCCGCCGAGGCTTCGAGCTCGGTCGACGCTGAGGACACGGTGTCCACGATCTCGCCCACGGCCTGCTCGAATTCGCCGGCCAGCTTTCTCATATCGGCCTTGCGGCTCTCGGCCTGCCGCATCTCGAGCCCCGCCTGCTCGTCGCGCAGCCGTTCGGTCTCGACCATGCTCTCCTTGAACACCTGGATCGCCTTGGCCATGTCGCCGATCTCGTCGGTATTGCCGCGACCGGGAATCTCGACCTTGAGATCGCCACCGGCAAGCGCGCCCATCGCACGGGTCATGGTAGCCAATGGCCCGGCAATACTGCGGCCGATCAGGAAGGCGACGAGGACACCGAACAGGACGGTAAGGCCGCCTGCGACTTCCTGAATCCAGGTCGTGCTGGCAATGACACCATCTGCGGTCGCACGCGACGTCTGGTAGTCGGCCTTCAATCCGGTTTCCGCCACCTTGAGCTTGTCGACGCTCGCAGAGACCAGGGGCGCGATACTATTGCGGTAGATTTCATCGGCCTCGAGGATTGCGGCGGAGGTCGTCTCGAAGGCCGCCTTGTAGGTCGAAAGTGAACTCTTGATCGGCCCGAACACGGCCTTGACCTCGTCCGGCAGACCGGCTCCCTCCAGTGACTTGAGCGCTAGCTGCGCCCGATCGACATTGGTCCTGAACGTCGCCGGCCCCTTTGCGTCCCGGACGGCGAGGAAGCGCCAGTTTGCGACACGAACCAGCAGGATCTTGGATTCGAGATCGGCGACGGGGGCGGTCACGCTGGTATCGCCGGTCGCGCGTGCAGCGTCGACCAGCTTGCCGGTATTGGCGGTCAGCTCGTCTCCGCCGGCGAGCAGAGTGGCCTTGCCTTTCGTCGTCTCGTTGACGGCAGCGCCCATGCGCTCGCGCAGGGGCTTCATCTTTTCGAGGTCGCCCATCAGGCCATTGTAGATCTTGAGTCGCTCCTCGGAGACCGTCGACTTGGCCGCGGCCTTCAGCAGCTCCGTCGTCGCAACCTCCCTTTCCGCGGCCTCCTTGAAGGCCGGCTCGTTGGCGTCATAGATGTAGCGCAGATTGGCGCGGCGGATGGCCTGGAGATGGATCGAAATTTCCTGGACGCGCGCGGTATTGTCGGACAGGGCGGATAGTCGCGCCATCTGGCCCTGGACCGCCCACAAATTCCAGACGGCGACCGCGGCCATGATCAAACTGACGGCCACAAGGACCGAAAATCCGAGGTAGAGACGGCCCCGGATTCTCAAACGCAAGCTCGGCATTTTCACTGTCCACCCCATTGTGCAGCAACTGAGACGGAGCGGCCGAGCGACGCCCGAGATCGCAACGATCGCCCACGCAGCCGCGATCGCCTCTCGGCGATTCGTGCTGCGCAACGGCACAATGCTACACACTTGTTAATTGAGTGCTGCAATTCCCACGCGTCAACTACGGTGGATTTCGCGATAGATGTCGTGAGCGCGGCCGGCACCGCCAAATCTGTCATCATCTGAATAAGAATGTGGCAGTCGACACTATCCGGCATACGGCTCGCGCCGAGGCGCGCCGCCGCCTTCGTGCGCGGTGAGCCGCTCAGGCGGCGTGGACCGAGTTCAGAAACTTCGCGACCTCTTGCTTCAGCCGGTTGCTGTCGGCCGAGAGCGAGCGCGCTGCCGAGAGCACCTGCGATGATGCCGAGCCGGTCTCCGAGGCGCCGCGCTGCACGTCGCCGATATTGGTCGAGACGCGCTGGGTGCCGTGGGCGGCCTGCTGGACGTTGCGGGAGATTTCCTGCGTGGCGGCGCCCTGCTCTTCCACGGCGGCGGCAACCGTCGACGAAATCTCCGACAGCCGTCCGATGGTGCTGCTGATCTCCCGGATCGAGCCGACCGACTCTTCCGTTGCGGCCTGGATGCCGGAGACCTGCTGCGCGATCTCGCCTGTGGCCTTCGCGGTCTGCTCGGCGAGCGCTTTCACCTCGGAGGCAACAACGGCGAAGCCGCGGCCGGCCTCGCCCGCACGCGCGGCCTCGATGGTGGCGTTCAGCGCCAGCAGATTGGTCTGGCCCGCGATGGTGCTGATCAGCTCGACCACGTCGCCGATGCGGGCGGCGGCCTTGGAAAGGTCGCTGACGCGGTCGTTGGTCTTGCTGGCCTGGCCTACGGCCTCGATGGCGATGCGGGCAGATTCCTGCACCTGACGGGCGATCTCGCTGACCGAGGAGGAGAGCTCTTCGGTGGCCGACGCCACCGCCTGCACGTTGGCTGAAGCCTCCTGAGAGGCGCTGGCGACCTCGGTCGACAGATCCTGCGCACGCGAGGCGGTCGTGGTCAGTGTGCCGGCAGACGCTTCGAGCTCGCTGGACGCCGAGGACACGGTGTCGACGATCTCGCCGACCGCCTGCTCGAACTGATCGGCGAGCCTGACCATGTCGGCCTTGCGGCTCTCAGCCTGCCGCGCCTCGAGCTCGGTCTGCTCGTGGCGCAGGCGCTCGGTGTCGACCATGTTGTCCTTGAACACCTGGATCGCCTTGGCCATGTCGCCGATCTCGTCGGCTTTGCCACGCCCGGGGATCTCGATCTCGAGATTGCCGCCGGCCAACGCCCCCATCGCGCGTGTCATCGAGGTCAACGGACCAACGATGCTGCGGGCAATCAGGACAGCGACGATCAATCCGAACAGGGTGGCGAGGCCGCCTGCGATCTCCTGAACCGACGTCGTGCCGTCGAGCACGGCGTCGGCGCTGGCGCGTGATTCCTTGTAATCCTTCTTCAGGGCGATCTCGGCAACCTTGAGCTTGCCGATACTCTCGACGATGAGAGGCGCGAGGTTCTTGTGGTAGATCTCGTCGGCCTGAAGCATCGCGGCCGACGTTGTCTCGAACGCCGATTTGTAAATTCCGAGCTGGGTCTTCACCGGTGCGAGCGTGGCGCGCAATTCCGCCGCCTGTGGGCTCTTTTCGAGCGCAGTGAGCCGTTGCGCGGCCCTGTCCGCATTCGTCCTGAAATTCGCCGGCCCCTTGGTGTCGCGCAAGGCCAGGAAACGCCAGTTTGCGATCTGAACAAGAAGGAGCCTGGATTCGAGGTCTGCGACGAGGGCCGCGGTGTCTTCATCAGCGGATGCGCGCGCCGCATCGACCAGCTTGCCCATCTTGACGGTCAGCTCGTCGCCGCTCGGCAGCAGCGTCGCCTTGCCGGTTCTCGCCTCGTTGACGGCGTCGCCGAGATTGTCGCGCAGGGTCTTCATTTTCGAGATGTCGTCGACGAGACCATTATAGAGATTTCGCCGCTCCTCGGACAGGGTCCCCTTGGCGCCGACCTTCAACAGCTCGGTCGCAGCCGCCTCCCGTTCCGAGGCCTCCCGCATCGCAGGTTCGTTGGCGTCGTAAATGTAGCGCAGATTGGCCCGCTGGATCGCCTGGAGATGGGTCGAGATCTCGAGGACCCGCGCGGTGCTGTCCGAAAACGCCGAGGCCTTTGCGACCTGGTCCTGCACCGCCCGCAAATTCCAGACGGCGACCACCGCCATCACGAGACCAACCGCCACCAAGGCCATGAAGCCTGCGTACAGGCGTCCCCTGATCCGCAAACGAAACTTCGGCATTCCCACTGTCCACCCAGAAGCATGTGAATTCGAGCGGCCGAATTCGTCCGGCAATCGTCACCGGCCACCCTGGCAGCCGCGCGTTGCACCTTGGCGACTCACGCTGCACCGCGACACAATGGGGGACACTTCTTAATTGAACCTTCCGATTTCTCGCGCGCGCCCGTGTCGGCGCGCGCGAAATCTGCTGATTTTATAAGCCCGTTGCGCAAGGTTTTGGCGCGAGGCCCGCAGTGGCATGCAGGCCGCTGCACGCGTTGCCCGGATGAACGTTTGTTGGGCGGCTCAGCTCGCAGCCCTCACCGCCGTTTGCGGAAACGGCCCCAGCGCCTTCTCGGTCAGGACCGAGTCGCAATACTCCCTGATCTCCTTGATCTTCCCATCCTCCAGACGGAACACCAGGCAATAGTCATTGTCGTAGCGCACGCCCTCGGGGGTGACGTTGTCGCCCTTGGCTTCCACCGCGACGATATCGCCGTCGGCGATGAAGCGCTCGGCAACCGTGCGCGTCCGGTCGCGAAGGCGGGTGCGCACATAGCCGTGCAAGTCATTCATGATCGCCTCCTTTCCCGCGAAAGTGCGCGACCAGGAATACTGGCCGGGTCACGACCCATTTGGCGTCATCGGCAAGGCTTGCGGCGAACAGCGCGCGATCGCGCACGGCCGGATCGGGATTGGCGGAGGCGGCAAAGATATCCTGGATCAGTTTCTTGTTGGCGCTCGTGCTCATGGCGGCATCTCCGTGCGGTGACATCGCGGAGATCATCGCTGCGGAATGAGAATTCTTCAAATTGATAGCGAATATGATATCTATTCGCCTCATGAATTTGAATTCGCTTGACCTCAATCTTCTGACCGCGCTCGACGCCCTGCTGCGCGAGGCCAATGTCAGCCGCGCGGCTTTAAGGATCGGCCTGTCGCAGCCGGCCGCGAGCCACGCGCTCCAGCGCCTGCGCGATATTTTCGGCGATCCGCTGCTGGTGCGCACCGGCGCACGGATGGAGCTGACGCCGCGGGCGCAGGCCCTGCGCGCGCCGCTGGCCCAGGCACTCGACCAGGTGCGCGGGCTGTTCATACCCGACGACTTCGACGCCGCGCGCAGCGAGCGGCAATTCCGCCTGATGATGCCGGATCTCGCGGTCGAGCTGTTGATGCCGCCCTTGATGGAGAAGGTCACTCAGGCCGCACCCAACGTCCGCATCGACGTCGTGCCGTGGCGGGGGTCGTCGATCTTCCACGCCGAGTTCGCCCGCACCATCGATCTGGTGATCTCGATCGGCAACGCTTTCAAAGGCTTTCACCGCCAGTTGCTCTACACCGACGTCGACGCGCTGGCGGTGCGGGGCGGCCATCCCGTGGGCGCCAAGCTGAAGCGGCGCGAGGCCTTCCTGGCCGCACGCCATGTCGGCGTGATCATCCGCGGCGGCAGTGAGGATCTGATCGACACCTGGCTGCGGACCAAGGGCATCGAGCGGCACATTTCACTGGTCGTGTCGGGCTATCTCGAAGCGCTGCACGTCACCGCCCGCACCGACCTCGTCGCCTTTGTGCCGCGCCGGCTGATCGCGGCGCTGTCGAAGCAACTCGGCCTCGTCACGGTGATGCCGCCGCTCGACCCCGGCATCGACGAGCAGTTCATGTTCCATCCGACGCGGGCGCAGATGGACCCGGGATCGATCTGGCTGCGGCGGCTGATGCTGGAGACGGGGCGCGAGTTGGAGAAGCGGAAGGCTGGACAGTTCTCAAGGGTGGGCAAAGCGAAGCGTGCCCACCACTTCTTTCGGAGCGCGGAAAGATGGTGGGCACGGCGCAAGGGCGCCTTTGCCCACCCTACGAGAACCTCACGCCTTCTGCGCGTCCATCACCTTGCGCACGGCGGGCCGGTCGGACATCCGCTTGAAATGATCGGCGATCTTCGGTGTCGCGTTGATGTCGACGCTGTCGCCTTCGAGCCAGAGCGAAAGCGTGTGGAGGTAGGGATCGCAGATCGTGAACTGATCGCCCATCACCCACGGTCCTTTGAACATCTTCTGTTCGATCAGGGAGAAGCAGGCGCCCATGGTCTTCGGGATCATCGCCTTCATGTCGGCGAACGAGCTCTCCTGCGTCGCCCAGCGCGCGCCGCGCATCTTGTGCGCATGGTTGATGTGCGCGGTCGAGCAGAGATAGGAGTTGAACGACTGCACCTGAGCGAAGTCGAAGGGATCGTCGAGCGGCGCGAGCTTCGCCTTGGGGAAGGTCTGCGCGAGATAAGCCAGCATCGCCGGCGTCTCGGTCAGGACACCGCGGTCGGTCACCAGCGCCGGCACGCGGCCCTTCGGGTTGATCGCGAGATAGTCCGGACTGTTCTGCTGATTGTCCTTGAAGCTCAACCGCTCGGCCGTGTAGTCGGCGCCGGCCTCTTCCAGGGTGATGTAGGTGGCGAGCGCGCAGGTGCCGGTGGCGTAGTAGAGCTTGAGCATGTCGGACCTCATGGGAAAGTTGGAAATTAGCGGCTGTCGTCCCTCAGGTCTATAGCACGACATTCTCTTCGCAGTTGCCCACATCCGCCCGCCTGTGCCAAGACGCCTGCACCTGGAGGGGTTTTATCATGACCGTACTCATCGCCGGTGGCGGCATCGGCGGGTTGACGCTTGCGCTCAGCCTGCACGGAATCGGCGTTCCCGCAAAAGTGTTCGAGAGCGTCGCGGAACTGAAGCCGCTCGGCGTCGGCATCAACGTGCTGCCGCATGCGGTGCGCGAGCTGATCGAGCTCGGGCTGATGGACAAGCTCGATGCCAGCGGCGTACGCACGCGCGAGCTCGCCTATTTCTCCAAGCACGGCAAGCCGATCTGGAGCGAGCCGCGCGGGCTGGAAGCCGGATACAAATGGCCGCAATTCTCGATCCATCGCGGCACGCTCCAGCAGCTCCTGCTCAACACCGCGATCGAGCGGCTCGGCCGCGAGAATATCCTGACCAGCCATCATCTGACCGGATGGAGCGAGACCGCTGATGGCGTCCGCGCCGATTTCATCGACAAGGCGACCGGCAAGGCCGCAGGGACCTACGACGGCGCGATCCTGATCGCCGCCGACGGCATCCATTCCGCCGCGCGAGAAAAGCTCTATCCGCAGGAGGGACCGCCGATCTGGAACGGCCGCATCCTCTGGCGCGGCGTGACACCGTCGAAAGCGTTCCTCAGCGGGCGCACCATGATCATGGCCGGGCACGAGATCCTGAAATTCGTCTGCTATCCCATCAGCAAGGCGCCGGATGCAAACGGCAACCATCTGATCAACTGGGTCGCCGAGCGCCACATGCCGCCGACCTATCAGTGGCGCCGCGAGGACTACAACCGCACCGCGCGGCTGGATGAATTTCTGCCCTGGTTCGAGAGCTGGCAGTTCGACTGGCTCGACGTCCCCGGCCTGATCAAGAACTGCCCGCACGCCTATGAATATCCGCTGGTCGATCGCGATCCGGTGTCGCAATGGACGTTTGGCCGCGTCACGCTGATGGGCGACGCCGCGCATCCGATGTACCCGATCGGCTCGAACGGCGCCTCGCAGGCGATCCTCGATGCCCGGACTATCACGCGTGAGATTCTTGCGCATGGCCCAACCAATGCGGCGCTGCTCGCCTACGAGGCCGAGCGCAGGCCGGCGACCACTGACCTCGTGCTGCTCAACCGCAAGAACGGTCCCGAGCAGGTGATGCAGCTCGTCGAGGAGCGCGCGCCTGACGGCTTTGAGGTCGTCACCGACGTGCTCTCGCAGAAGGAGCTGGAAGACATCGCCGCGAACTACAAGCGCGTTGCGGGTTTCCAGGTCGAGGCGCTGAACGCGAAACCGGCGATCGTGAGTGGGGATGCGAAGCGCGTGGGGGCGTGAGTTCGGCTCAATATCCATAGTGCTTTCGCACGAAGCGAGATGCGCATTGATGTGCCCTCGCCCTTGCGGGAGAGGGCAGCGACGCCCGTAAACGCAGACTCACTCGGGTGAGGGGTCTGTCTCCGCGCGTGACTCGCGCGCGTTAGTGTTCGCTGAAGCAACCCCTCATCCGGCGCTTCGCGCCACCTTCTCCCGCAAGGGGAGAAGGTGCACCGCGTGCGCGGCTAGACTATTTACCCACCACCCTCGCGGCTTCGAGCAGCCGCTCGCTGGCCGTTGCTGTCGCAAGCACTGTGCCGTCCTCCGCCATTAGCTTGGCCTCGACGAACGCGATGGTCTTGCCGAGTTGCGTCACCGTTGCTTCGGCGATGATCGGGCCGGGCCCGGCGGGGCTCAGAAAATTGACCGTCATGCTGATGGTGGTGGTGTAGAGCCGGCCCTCGCTCATCACGAGCACCGCGGGCCCCATCGTGTCATCGAGCATGGCCGAGAGCATGCCGCCCTGGATGAAGCCCGCCGGATTGCAGAACTCAGGTCTCCCCTCGAAGGCAAGCTTGATCCAGCCATCCGCGGGACGGGCATCGAGCAGGCGCCATCCCAACAGCTCGGCGCAGGGCGGCCTTTTGAAGTTGTCGAGCGCGGTCTTGACCATGCCAACCTCCGTGACCCCCGACAGATAGCGTAGGCCTGCTGACAGCCTGGTGTCAGCAGGATGTCGGCTAGCGGCCCAGCGCGTGCGCAATCACCTTGCGCATGACGTTGGGCAGCGCCTCGTCGGCAAGCGTCGCGATCGGCACCCAGCGCATGCCATTGGGTGCGCGCGTGCGGGCTTCGGCTTTTGCGGTGTAGACCACGAGCTCCAGCGGGAAATGCGTGAAGACGTGGGTGACCACGCCGACCTTGCGCTGCCAGCGCGATAGTCCCTTCAGCTCCGGCGCCTGCTGCTTCGCGGTCGTATCCTCCTGACCGGCAAGCCAATCCGAGCCCGGCACTTCCGTCATGCCGCCGAGCAGGCCTTTCTCGGCACGGGTGCGGACCAACAGCTCATCGCCACGCGTGACGATGAAAGCCGCACCACGGCGCAGCGTTCCGCTTTTCTTCGGCGTCTTGCGCGGAAAACTCTCCTGCGTCCCCTGCGCGCGCGCCGTGCAATCCTCGTTCAGCGGACATAGCGAGCAGGCCGGCTTCTTCGGCGTGCAGATCGAAGAGCCCAAATCCATCAGTGCCTGTGCGCTGTCGCCGGCGCGCGAATCCGCGAGCATCGTCGCCGCCAATTGCTGGATCAGCGGCTTGGCCTGCGGGAGCTCTTCTTCAACTGCAAAGAGCCGAGACACCACACGCTCGATATTGCCGTCGACCGGCATGGTGCGGCGATCGAAGGCGATCGCGGCAATTGCGGCCGCCGTGTAGGGCCCGATCCCCGGCAGCGCGCGCAGCCCCTCCTCCGTGTCGGGAAACACGCCGCCATGCTCGCGCGTCACCGCGACCGCACAGGCATAGAGATTGCGCGCACGCGAGTAATAGCCGAGCCCGGCCCACATCCGCAGCACGTCATCCTGCGAGGCTTGGCCCAGCGCAGTCACATCAGGCCAGCGCGCGACGAATTTCTCGAAATAGGGCCCGACGGCCTTCACCGTGGTCTGCTGGAGCATGATCTCCGACAGCCAGACACGGTAGGGATCAGACGTCTCGCCGGGAAGGGCCCGCCAGGGCAACCGACGGCGGTGACGGTCGTACCAATCGAGCAGCAGCTTCGGACGGTCAACCGCCGCCGAATGTCGTTGCCGCTTGATGGCCGTCGTTGGGGACATTGAAGCCTTCTAAGGGAGGATTCGGCGGGTGACCAGCGTTGGGCAGGCAGTTGTACGCTATAACGCCTTGCGTTATAGATCAGCATGATCCAGAGCTTCGCAAACTCCGAGACAGAGCTGATCTGGTCCCGGCGGCGAAGTCGGAAATTGCCAGCTGATATCCAGAACGTCGCCCTGCGAAAGCTGCGTTTGCTGAACCAGGCCCGGGTATTGAACGATCTCAGGATTCCTCCGGGCAACCGGCTCGAGGCAAGCGGACCGCCAGGGCCAGCATTCGATCCGGATCAATGATCAATGGCGCATCTGCTTCATCTGGGATGAGGGAGGACCGAGAGATGTCGAAATCGTCGACTACCACGGGTAGGAGCGGGCTTCTTCGCAATCCCCATCCGGGTGAAATCCTGCTGGAGGAATTTTTGAAGCCGATGGAGCTCAGCCAGAACGCGCTGGCGCGCGCCGTTCGCGTGCCGCCACGCCGGATCAACGAGATCGTCCTGGGCAAGCGTGATATCACGGCCGACACGGACCTGCGGCTCGCCCGCTATTTTGGCCTGTCGGAAGGCTTTTTCCTGGGCCTCCAGATGGACTACGATCTCATGCAGCGGCGCCGCGAGATTGATCGCGACTTGAAGGCCATCCGGCCCCGCGCGGCAGCATAGCTATGGCCCGCATATACAAACCCGGCCCCATCAGCGCAAAGCCGCTGTCGCTGCTGCTCAACGACGTCTTTGCCGAGGCCTATGCCAAGCAGGGTTTTGCCGCGCGCGAGCTGGTGACGCGGTGGGCGCAGATTGCCGGACCGGAGATCGCGGCCCATGCCGAGCCGCTGAAGATGCAATGGCCGCGACCGGTCGAGGGCCAGCCGCAGGAGCCGGCGACGCTGGTGCTGCGGGTCGAGGGGCCGATGGCGCTGGAGATCCAGCACTCGGCCGATGTCATCCTGGAGCGGGTCAACCGCTTCTTCGGCTGGAGCGCGGTCGGCAAGCTCGCCTTCCGCCAAGCCCCCCTGTCACGCGCCCGGCGCCCGGTGCGGCCCGGCCCGCCGGACCCCAAGGCCGTCGCCAAGGTCGCCGAGGACCTGGGCGACATCGAAGATGAACAATTGAAAACCGCGCTGGCGCGGCTCGGGGCCGCAATCAAGCGAAATTGAGCCTTATTCTGCCGCCAATCTGGGCCTGTCCTTGCGGCGCGCCATTGCCTCAAACGACGTTTCAAGCTAGCGACAGGCCGCTCGGGAAGGGAACCGGGCGAGACCACGCCAATCCCGGGAGCCGACCTTGATCATCACCCGCCGCGCCTTCACCACGATGCTGTCGCTGACCGGGCTTGCCGCGCTCGCCGGGCTCTCGCCGCTGCGGTTCATCTCCGAAGCCATGGCCCAGGCCGCCGCTGACGTCGCGAAGCCGGTGTCGCTGCCCGACATGGCGCTCGGGTCGAAGGACGCCGCCGTCACCATCACCGAATTCGCCTCGATGACCTGCCCGCATTGCGCGGCCTTCAACGAGCAGGTGTTCCCCAAGATCAAGTCGGAATACATCGACACCGGCAAGGTGCGTTACATCTTCCGCGAATTCCCGCTCGACATCAAAGCCGCCGCCGGCTCGATGCTGTCGCGCTGCATCGCCAATGGCGACGCGCCGAAATATTTTGCGGTCACCGACATGCTGTTCCGCCAGCAGAACGACTGGGTGATGAAGAACACCACTGAGACACTGGCGCGGATCGGCAAGCAGGCCGGCCTCACCCAGCAGCAGGTCGAAGCCTGCCTGAAGGATCAGGCGCTGCTCGACAAGATCGCCGCCGACCAGAAATATGCGAGCGACGTTCTGAAGGTCGATTCCACGCCGACCTTCTTCGTCAACGGCGAGAAAATCAAAGGCGAGACCTCGTTCGAGGAATTCGCCAAGAAGATCAATCCGCTGCTGAAGAGCTGATTCGCTCGTCAAGGTCCTGATTCGCATCTCAAAAGCCGTATCTTTCCCGGCATAAATCCCTTGGGAAAAGCGGCTTTCGCAGGTTGCCCTCGCGGCGCACCGCGGCCATTGTCCGACCGCATGAGGCGCCTCGCGCGACTCGCCCGGATAGCGACACTGCCTTCCATGGTATTGTCCCGGCAGGGGGATTCGCGCCTGCCAAAAGAGATGCGTGCTTATGAAAATCACCCGCCTGCGCCTACACGGCTTCAAGTCCTTCGTTGAGCCCACGGACTTCGTCATCGAGCCCGGCCTGACCGGCGTGGTCGGTCCCAACGGCTGCGGCAAGTCGAATCTCGTCGAGGCGTTGCGCTGGGCGATGGGCGAGACCTCGTACAAATCGCTGCGCGCCGCCGACATGGATGCGGTGATCTTCGCAGGCTCCGGCAATCGTCCCGCGCGCAACCACGCCGAAGTGACGATGACGATCGACAACGCCGATCGCACTGCGCCTGCGGCGGTGAACGACAGCCAGCTTCTCGAAATCTCCCGCCGCATCGAGCGCGAGGCCGGTTCGGTCTATCGCATCAACGGCCGCGACGTGCGCGCCCGCGACGTGCAGATCCTGTTTGCGGACGCCGCCACCGGCGCGCGCTCGCCCGCCCTCGTCCACCAGGGCAAGATCGGCGAAATCATCCAGGCCAAGCCCGAGCAGCGCCGCCGCGTGCTGGAAGACGCCGCCGGCGTCGCCGGTCTTCACGCCCGCCGCCACGAGGCCGAGCTGCGGCTCAAGGCGGCCGAAACCAACCTTACCCGCGTCGAGGACGTGATCGGCCAGCTCGCGGGCCAGATGGAAGGCCTCAAGAAGCAGGCCCGCCAGGCCGTGCGCTATCGCGAGGTCGCATCCAAAGTCCGCAAGGCGGAAGCCACCCTGTTCCATCTGCGCTGGATCGGCGCCCACGCCGACGTGAATGAGTCCGGCCAGACCCATGATCTCGCGGTCCGCGAGATGGCCGAGCGCACCCAGCATCAGGCCGAAGCGGCCCGCATCCAGGCGATTCGTGCCGCCGAAATGCCGGCGCTGCGCGACGCGGAAGCGCGCGCCGCAGCAGGCCTTCAGCGCCTCACCAATGCGCGCGAACTGCTCGACCGCGAGGAAGAGCGCGCCAAGGAGCGCGTCGCCGAGCTCGAGCGCCGCCTGGCGCAGTTCGAAGGCGACATCGCCCGGGCCCAGCAGCAGACCATGGATGCCGATGTCGCGCTCGAGCGGCTCGACACCGAAGACGCCGAGCTGAAGGAAGAGATCAAGTCGCGCGTCGAGAAGCGCTCCGGCGTCGACGAGCGCGTCTCTGAAGCAGAAGCGACGCTGACCGAAGCCGAGGGCCAGTTCTCCGAGCTCACCACCGCGCTCGCCGACCTCACCGCCAAGCGCAATCAGCTCGAGGCCAATGTCCGCACCCACCGCGACAAGCTCGCCCGGCTCGACCAGGAAATCACCAATGTCGCGGCCGAAGAGCAGAAGCTTGCTGACGAGACCGGCGGTTTCGGTGACCTCGACGAGCTGACCGCGACGGTCGAGAACGCGGAACAGACGCTGGCGGCTTCCGAAGCGGCCGCCCAGGCGAGCGAATCCGCCCATGTCGCCGCACGCCAGACGCTGGAATCCTCGCGCTCACCGCTGAACGAGGCCGACAAGCGCGTGCAGCGGCTCGAGACCGAGGCGCGCACGATCTCCAAGATCGTCAACGGCGAGACCAAGAATCTGTGGCCGCCGATCATCGACGGCATCACCGTCGACAAGGGTTTTGAAAAAGCGATCGGCGCAGCCCTCGGCGACGACCTCGATGCACCCGTCGATCCGTCGGCGCCGATGCGCTGGACCAATGCAGGCGTCACCGAAGGCGATCCGGCGCTGCCCGAGGGCGTCGTGCCGCTCGCCGACCACGTGCAGGCGCCCGCTGAATTGGCGCGCCGCCTGGCGCAGATCGGCGTGGTGCCGCGCGAGCGTGGCGCCGAGCTCGTCTCGCAGCTCAAGACCGGCCAGCGGCTGGTGTCGCCCGAGGGCGACGTCTGGCGCTGGGACGGCTTTGTCGCCGCCGCTCACGCCCCGACCGGCGCCGCACGGCGGCTGGCCGAGCGCGCCCGCCTCGTCGACCTCGAGAACGAGCTGGAGCAGGCCCGCATCGACGCGCAGATCCAGCGCCAGGCGCTGGAGAACGCCGAAGCCGAATTGCAGATGGCCGCGAGCACCGAAGGTGCTGCGCGCGAAGCCTGGCGCGCCGCACAGCGCGAGCTCAACACCGCGCGCGAGCGCCATGCCACCGCCGAGCGCGAGATCAACCGTCATGCCGCCCGCAAATCGGCGCTGATCGAGGCCCACAGCCGCCTCGCCGCCGACCGCGCCGAGGCCGAGGCCGCGCATGAATACGCCGCCGCCGCGATCTCCGAGCTGCCGCCCAGCGAAGACGCCGAGATCCGTCTCGCCGCAGTCCGCAGCGACATCGAAGGCCATCGCCGCATGGCCGCCCAAGTGCGCGCCGAGGCGCAGGCGCTGGCGCGCGAGGCCGAGCTTGCCGACCGCCGCGTGCAGGCGATCCTCGCTGAGCGCACCGAGTGGCAGAACCGCAAGGGCAGCGCGGCCTCCCATATCGACACCATCCAGGCCCGCATCACCGAAGTCTCGATCGAACGCAGCGATCTCGAGAACGCGCCCGCCGTGTTCGCGGAGAAGCGCAGCGCGCTGATCACCGAGATCGAATATGCCGAGAACGACCGCCGCGTCGCTGCCGACGCGCTCGCTTCCGCCGAAACCGCCATGGCGGAGACCGATCGTGCCGCCAAGCTGACGCTCGAAGCGTTGTCGAGCTCGCGCGAGGCGACCGCACGCGCCGAAGAACGCATGGAAGGCGCGCGGCGCCGCCTCGACGACATCGAGCGCGAAATCCGCGACATGCTCGAGGTCGAGCCGCAGGCCGTCGCCGGCCTTGCCGAGATCGAGCCCGGCGCGGAATTGCCGCCACTCGGCGAGACCGAGGAAGAGCTGGAGAAGCTCCGCCGCGACCGCGAGCGCCTCGGCGCCGTCAATTTGCGCGCCGAGGAAGAGCTGCGCGAGGTCGAGACCCAGCACACCAGCCTCACCACCGAGCGCGACGACCTCGTCGAAGCCATCAAACGGCTGCGCCAGGGCATCCAGAGCCTCAACAAGGAGGCGCGCGAGCGGCTGCTGACCTCGTTCGAGGTGGTCAACAGCCACTTCAAGCGGCTGTTCGTCGAGCTGTTCGGCGGCGGCGAGGCGGCACTGCATCTGATCGAGAGCGATGATCCGCTGGAAGCCGGTCTCGAGATCATCGCCAAACCGCCGGGCAAGAAGCCGCAGACGTTGTCGCTGCTCTCGGGCGGCGAGCAGGCGCTGACTGCGATGGCGCTGATCTTCGCGGTGTTCCTCACCAATCCCTCGCCGATCTGCGTGCTGGACGAAGTCGACGCGCCGCTCGACGACCACAATGTCGAGCGCTACTGCAACCTGCTGAACGAGATGACCGCCTCGACCGACACGCGCTTCGTCATCATCACGCACAACCCGATCACGATGGCGCGGATGAACCGGCTGTTCGGCGTCACCATGGCCGAGCGCGGCGTCTCGCAGCTCGTCTCGGTGAACCTGCAAGAGGCCGTGGACATTCTCGACCAGAACGTGGCGTGAGGCCGCGCGCGTTCGGCAACCATTGACGTCATCATCCGCCTTGTGCGCAAATTGCGCACTGGAGCGGATGATCCAGTACGCCGCGGCTTCTCGGCTGACGGCCCTATCTCGGAATACTGGATGCCCCGCCTTCGCGGGGCATGACCGCGGATGATGATCGCTCCCACCCTCCCTGCCGAACTAAAGGCCGCCCTCGACGGCAAGCTCCAGGGCTTTTCGCGAACCGACGCCGCACAGCGATCGCAGAAGATCTCGAACACCTATCGCTCGGGCGGCGGCTCCGGAACGATCAAGTCGGAGGCTGACGCGCTCGCCTATGCGCTCGCGCGCATGCCGGCCACCTACGCTGCCGTTGCCGCCAGCCTGAACGCACTGACCGAGATCGTGCCGGACTTCGCGCCGGAGACGCTGCTCGATGTCGGCGCAGGTCCGGGTACTGCAAGCTGGGCGGCCGCGGAGGCCTTTTCGTCGCTGCAATCCTTCACCCTGCTCGATGCCAACGGCACGCTGAGCCGGCTCGCGCTCGAGCTTGCGCAAGACAGCGCGCGACTGGGCGATTGCCGCTATCTGCCGGGCGACGCCGGCGCGAACCTCGCGGAAATCTCGCCCGCCGATATCGTCATCGCAAGCTACCTGATCGGCGAGCTCGGTGAGCACGATCAGCGCGCGCTCACGGAAATGATGTGGTCCAAAGCCCGCCACGCGCTGGTCGTGATCGAGCCCGGCACGCCGGCCGGCTATTCACGCATCCTCGCGCTGCGCCAGCAACTGATCGCGGCAGGTGCCTTCGTCGCGGCGCCCTGCCCGCACGAAAAGCCCTGCCCGCTCACGGCACCCGACTGGTGCCATTTCTCCCAGCGCCTGCCGCGCTCGCAGGCGCACCGCCAGATCAAGGGCGCCGAGGTGCCGTTCGAGGACGAACGATTCATCTTCATCGCCCTGACCCGCACGCCGCCCGCAACGCGCGCCGCGCGCGTGCTGGCGCCGCCGGATATCGGCAAGGCTGAGATCACCGCAAAGCTCTGCACCGAGGAAACCCTCACCATCACCAAGGTGCTGCGACGCGACAAGACTGCCTATGCGGATGCCCGGCGCTGGCGCTGGGGCGATGCCGTCATGGCCGAAAGTTAACCTCGTTACCCGCTTTTGCCTTGAACTCGGATGGCTCCCCATTCGACCAAGTCTTACCTTTCCTCCGCGCCGGGCTCTCGCCCGGCCCCGTTTTGGGTTACGCTGCCCGCCTTAATCCCTTCAGGAGTTCTCCATGTCGACCGGCTGGATCGTTCTCGGCGTTATCGTCGTCCTCGTGTTCTTGGCCTTCAGCGCCTACAATCGGCTGGTGGCGCTGGGCCAGCGTGTCAGCCAGGCCTTTGCCGATATCGACGTGCAGCTCAAGCAGCGTCACGATCTGGTCCCGAACCTGGTCGAGACGGTGAAAGGCTACGCGTCGCATGAGCGCGGCACGCTCGACGACGTCATCAAGGCGCGCAATTCGGCGATGTCGGCGCAAGGACCGACGCAGGTGTCCGCGGCCGAGAACCAGCTCTCCGGCGCGCTCGGTCGGCTGATCGCGCTGTCGGAGGCCTATCCCGACCTCAAGGCCAACGCCAATTTCCAGCAGCTCGCGAGCGAGCTTTCCGACCTCGAGAACAAGATCGCGGCGAGCCGCCGCTTCTTCAACAACGCGGTCCAGGAATACAACACCGGCATCCAGCAGATGCCCGCCGCGCTGTTCGCCGGCATGTTCGGCTTCACCAAGAAGGACTTCTTCGATCTCGGCGCGAGCCGCACCGAGGTCGAGGCAGCGCCACAGGTGAAGTTCTGATTTGAGCCGATAGGCCGGCAGGACAGCGCGCCATGGCCGCGTATGGTCTCTACACGCACATCGCCTCGAACAAGTTTCGTTCGATGCTGCTGCTCGCCGGCCTGTTTGCGCTGGTCTATGTGCTGGTCTATGCCGGCGCGCTGGTCGCCGAAGTCGTCATCAACGGCAATGAGACGGTCGCCTATTATCTGAGCCGCGCGTTTTCTGACCTGCTCAAAGCCGCGCCCTTTGCGACGGTCGCGGCGGTCGCCTGGATCATCATCGCCTATTTCTTCCACCAGTCGATGATCGACGCGGTGACCGGCGGCCATGACGTCACGCGTCAGGAAGAGCCGCGGCTCTACAATCTGCTCGAAAATCTCTGCATCTCGCGCGGCATCACCATGCCGAAGCTGAAGATCATGGAAAGCCCGGCGCTGAACGCGTTCGCGACCGGCCTCAACCCGCGGCAATATGCGGTCACCGTCACGACGGGCCTCCTGAAAGCACTGAACGATCAGGAGATCGAGGCCGTGCTGGGCCACGAGCTGACCCACATCAAGAACGGCGACGTGCAGCTGATGGTCGTCGCCGTCATCATCGCCGGCGTGGTCGGCTTCTTCGGCGAGTTGTTCTTCCGCCTGTTCACGAATTTGAGCTGGAGTTCCGGCGGCTCGTGGTCGTCGGGCTCCTCCTCGTCGTCACGATCGTCCTCGTCATCGAGTGACAGCAAGAGCTCCGGCGGCGGCGCCATCGTGGTCATCATCATCGCGGTCGTGCTGATCGTGGTGGCCTGGCTGGTGTCGCAGGTGGTCAAGCTCGCGCTGTCGCGTTCGCGCGAATATCTGGCGGATGCAGGCTCAGTCGAGCTCACCAAGAATCCCGATGCCATGATCTCGGCGCTACGCAAGATCGAGAATCGCGGCGAACTGCCGGGCGCGACCTCGGCGGTAATGGAGCTGTGCCTGGACAATCCGCGCGAGGGCTTTGCCGATCTGTTCGCGACCCACCCGTCGGTGCAGTCCCGGGTCGATGCGCTGGTCAAGTTTGCCGGCGGCCATGATCCCGGCCCGCTGCCGCCGCCCGCTGAAGAGGCGGAGGCGCCCGAAGAACAACAGGCCGACCAGCAGGACGCCCCTCCGCCGCTGCCACAAGGACCGTGGAACGACGCAGGCAGCCGGCCCAGTCCGCCGCCCGTACCCGCGCCAAGCCCCTCCGGAACCTCTGCCGGCAATCCGCTGGGCAATCCCATCGGCAATCCCAAAGGCAATCCCATGGGTCCTTGGGGCCGCCACTGAGCGTGCAATCTGCTGCGCCTTGCGGCCGGTTTCGCGGCGATCGGGAAAAACTCCGGAAATTGCCGCGACCGAACCCCAAGGAATTGAATTCTCCCTTGTTTCTGCCATGTTCGCGCCCAACAGCAGACTCGGGACATCCTTGGGACATCGATTTGGGGCCCGGCCGATTGCGAACCTCGCAATCGGGGGCGCGCGTTAGGGGACAGCAATGGCAAAGCCGGCAGTGGTTGTGGTGGGCGCGGACAAGGGCGGGGTCGGCAAGACCACGGTGTCGCGCACGCTGCTCGATTATTTTTCCGCCAACAACGTACCGACCCGTGCCTTCGACACGGAGTCGCCACGCGGAACGCTGAAGCGCTTCCATCCCGAGATCACCGAGATCGTCGACATGACGACGACCTCCGATCAGATGAAGATCTTCGATACGCTCAACGCGACAAGCCCGTCGGTCACCGTGATCGACGTCCGCGCCGGCCTGCTCTCGCCTGCGCTCGCCTCGCTGCGCGATATCGGTTTCCTCGACGCCGCCAAGGCCGGCCAGATCACCTTCGCGGTGTTCCATATCCTCGGACCCTCGATCGCCTCGCTCGACGAGATCGCCGAGACCGCGGGCTTCATGGGCGGCGCGAAATATTTCCTGGTGAAGAACTTCATCAACGATACCCAGTTCTTCCAGTGGGACCAGGCGACCTACCAATCGTATTTCAACCGCATCAAGGATGCGACCGAGCTGACCATCCCCAAGCTCAACGAAATGGCCTATGAGCAGGTCGAAGTGTCCTCCGTCCCGTTCCTGAAATTCGTCGCCAACAAGGGCATTCACGACGAAGCCGCGAACTATTCGTTTGTGCTGCGCGGTTATGTCCGGCACTGGCTCGCGAACGTCTGGAGCGAGTTCGACCGGATCCGGCTGACCGACATCGTCGGCTCGACGAAATCCGGGGCCCGCAGCAGCGAAAAATAGTTGCGAGCGGCGTGCGGATACGGCTGGATTGGGCGGTGAGTTTCGCTCAGATAGTAGCGCAAGATGCCCGCAACGCCCCTCTACATCATCTGCTCGCCCCGCCCGCAGGTCGGCAAGACGCTGCTGGCGCGGCTATTGAGCGAATTCCTGTTGCTCAAGAACGGCAACGTCACGGCCTTCGACGTCAATCTGAAGGAACCGTCGCTGCTCGACTATCTGCCGAAGGTCACCGAAACGGCTGATGTGATCGACACGTTCGGCAAGATGCAACTGATGGACCGCGTCATCGTCGACGATGGGCTTGCCAAGGTGATCGACCTCGGCTTCCACGCCTTCGACGAGTTCTTCAAGATGGCCGACGAGATCGGCCTGCTGAAAGAGGCGGCGCGCCGGCATGTCGCGCCGATGATCCTGTTCGTCGCCGACACCGACCGCGTCTCGGCCCGTGCCCATGAAATGCTGCGGCAGCAGATCCCGCGGGTGAACCTGATCACAGTGGACAATGAATTCATCATCCGCGGCGAGTTGCCGCCCGCGATGGCCGAGGGCCGGCTGCTCCGCCTGCCGGCGCTGCCCGGGTTCCTGAAGACGTATATCGACCGGCTGAACTTTTCTTTCACCGGCTATCTGCGACAGGAGAAAGACTCCTCCACCGAGCTGCACCAATGGGTCCGGCGGAATTACCTCGCGTTCCGGGAGCTCGAGCTCAGCCTGATCCTGCAACGGTCCTAGGCAATAATTTTACCCGGATAATATTGACTGCAAGCGGGATCGAGCTTATTGAGGGCAGCCATTAGCATCCCCTCAACAAGGGCGCATCCCGTGAGCATCGACCGCAAAGCAGCCATCGCCGCCTACAAGGAGCGCAAGACCGTTGCGGGCATCTACGTCGTTCGTTGCGCGGCCTCGGGCGAGACCTGGGTCGGCCAGGCTCCGAACCTGGAGACAATCCAGCACCGCGTCTGGTTTTCGCTGCGCCAGGGCAGCCACACCTGCCGCACTCTCCAGGCCGCCTGGAACGCGCATGGCGAGGCGGGCCTAACGTTCGGCGAATGCGAGCGGCTGGAAGATGAGGAGACCGCCTATGTCCGCAACGCGCTCCTCAAAGAGCGCATGCTGCATTGGCTGGCAGAGCTGAAGGCCGAGACGATCTGAACGTCGCTAGCGACGACGATCCTCAGTGCCCTTCGAACGTCATCAACGTGCGCACCGGCACGTCCATGGCGCGGAGCTTGGCAGCGCCGCCGAGTTCAGGCAGGTCGATGATGAAACAGGCGGCGACTACATTGGCCCCGATCTGCCGCAACAGTTTGACTGCGCCTTCCGCGGTGCCGCCGGTTGCGATGAGGTCATCGACCAGGATGACGCGCTCGCCGGGCTGGATGGCATCGACATGCATCTCCATCTCGTCGATGCCGTATTCCAGCGAATAGGCGATGCGCACGGTGGTGTGCGGCAGCTTGCCCTTCTTGCGGATCGGTACGAAGCCGGCCGAGACCTGATGCGCCACCGCACCGCCGATGATGAAGCCGCGCGCTTCCATGCCGGCGACCTTGTCAATCTTGTTGCCGGCCCAGGGATTGACGAGTTCGTCGACCGCGCGGCGGAAGGCGCGCGCGTCGGCGAGCAACGTGGTGATGTCGCGGAACATGATCCCCGGCTTGGGATAATCGGGGATGGTGCGGACGCTCGCCTTCAGATCGTGGTCAAAATTCATGGCTGTCTCGTTTCAGTTGTCATTCCGGGCTCGCGCTTCCCGCGCCCCGGAATGACGCGTGTGAAATATCCTGCCCTCAATTCGTCCCCGCTTCCAGCCGGAACGCATTCTCGACAATCCTCAAGCCCACCTCGTTGCCGAGCGACATCAACGATTCCGGGTGGAATTGCACGCCGGCGACCGGCAGCGTCTTGTGCTCGAGTGCCATGGCAACGCCATCTTCAGTGCTGGCGGTGACCGACAAAACCTCCGGCATGCTGTCGCGCTCGACAAAGAGCGAATGATAGCGGCCGATCACGATCTCATTCGGCAAATTGCGCATCAACCGCCCGCCGCGCACCTGAATCCGTGAGGGCCGGCCGTGGGCGGGATGGGTGAGCTGCCCGAGCTCGCCGCCAAAATATTCGCCGATCGCCTGCACGCCGAGGCAGACGCCGAACACCGGCAGCTTGTTCTCCAGCGCCGCATCGATGGTTGTCTTGATCCCGAAATCCTCAGGCCGGCCCGGGCCGGGCGACAGCACCAGCAAATCCCACCTCTTCTGCTTGAGCATGTCGAGCGCATGCACATAGCGGACCACGGTGACGGTGGCGCCGACCTGGCGGAAATAATCGGCGAGCATGTGGACGAAACTGTCGTCATGATCGATCAGCAGCACCCGCTTGCCCGAACCGGTGGCATCGGGCGCAAACGCCGACAGCGGCTTTGGCGGATCGCCGCGCAGCGCCTGGAACAGCGCCGCCGCTTTCACCTGGCATTCGCGATCTTCCGCGGCAGGATCGGAGTCAAACAGACAGGTGGCGCCGACGCGGACCTCGGCAAGACCGTCCTTCATACGAATGGTACGGATGGTGAGGCCGGTGTTGATGCTGCCGTCGAAATTCACCGCGCCGATCGCGCCGGCATACCAGCGCCGCGGCGAGCGCTCATGATCCTCGACGAACTGCATCGCCCACAGCTTTGGTGCACCGGTAACGGTGACGGCCCAGGCATGGGTGAGGAAGGCGTCGAGCGCGTCGAAGCCGGGACGCAGCATGCCCTCAACATGATCGACGGTGTGGAACAGCTTGGAGTAGGTCTCGATCTGGCGTCGCGCCAAAACCTTGATCGTGCCGGGGACGCAGACGCGCGCCTTGTCGTTGCGATCGACATCGGTGCACATGTTGAGCTCGAACTCGTCCTTCTCCGAGTTCAGGAGCTGGCGGATCTGCTCGGCGTCGCCGATCGCATCGGTGCCGCGCGCGATCGTGCCGGAGATCGGGCAGGTCTCGACGCGGCGTCCGTCGGAGCGCACGAACATCTCGGGCGAAGCCGAGACGAGAAATTCGCCGTCACCGAGATTCATCAGCGCGCCGTAAGGCGACGGGTTGATGACGCAGAGGCGCTGGAAGACTTCGGCCGGCGAACGGTCGCAAGGCTCGGCGAAAAGCTGGCCCGGCACGGCCTCAAAGAGATCGCCACGCGCAAAGGCGGCGCGCGCGGTCTCCACCGTGGCCTGATATTCGCCGGGGGCGTGATCGGCAAAACCCTGGCGCGGCGTTTTCTGATACGGGCTGTCGGCCGTCTCGCGCGGCAGGCCTTCCGTCGACTTGCCCTTCCACGCGAAGTCGTAGGTCAGCATCACGCCGCGGCCGGTGGCGCGGTCATAGGCGAGCAGGCGATCGGGGATGTAGAGCACGATGTCGCGCTGGTCTTTTTCGCGCGGCCGCTTCTGCACGATATCCTCGATCTGGAACACGAGGTCGTAGGCGAAGGCGCCGAACAGGCCGAGCAGCCCGTCGTCGTTGGCGGAGAAGGCGGCAACGAGATCGCGCACCAGCGACATCACGCTGGCGCGGCGCGTGCGCTGATCCTCCTCGATCGGCGCAGCGCCACGAATGATGTGGCCGGCAAGGTGCGATTGCGTCTTCTCGGAGATCACGACGCAAGGTTCGCGCAGCACGTCAGCGAGGAAGGCGATCAGCACGCGCCCACGTTCGTTGAGCGCTTCGAGTTTGAAATTGATGCCGACGGTCTCGAGCTTGAGCGGCGGGTCGGAGAAGCCGAGGTCAAAACTCTCGTAACGGCCGGGCACGGTCGTGCCCGACGACAGCACCACGCCATGGCGGCGGTCGAGCAGGCTGATGAGATCATCGAGCCGGTTGGCACCACCGGTAAACTGCTCCGCCACGCGCGTGACCGCGAGACCTGCGCGGGTCACATAGTCGCTTCTGGGCGGAAGGGTAAATACGGTCCTGTTCATGGGGTCCTCTTACGAAACTTGCCGAGGGAACGCCACACAGGACAAACGATCAGGCCGCCGCACTGCGTGGGCGACCTTCGACGATTTATGGAAAAGAAATCGCACCGGCCACCTCTTAGGAGGTGCGCCACCAAAGACGAGTTGGGCGGACGGCGGTGCTCATGGGGCGGGATACTCACCATGGCCGGGGGACGGCGTCAAGGGTGGCTGCTCGTCGCATAGCCGTCGACGTCGATCTCCGCCGTCGTCCCGGCGAAGGCCGGGACCCATAGCCACAAAATTGAATTTTGCGAAGATTCGGAGTGACAGCTCGCCCTAGCGACAAAATCCTGTGGTTATGGATCCCGGCCTTCGCCGGGACGACACGGAATTTGTGGCGCCGCCAGCAAGCCCCTACCCCAAATGCTTCCGGAAAAACTCCGTCGCCCTGCCCCAGGCGAGTTCGGCGGCTTCGCGGTCGTGCACGGCCTGGCGCTGCTCGTTGACGAAGGCGTGCTCGGCATCATAGCGGAACAGCTCCAGCGACTTGCCGGCGGCCTTCATGGCCTTCTCGAAGCCGTTGACCAGCTCCGGCGTGCACCAATCGTCCTTGTTGGCGAAGTGGGCCTGGAGCGGGATCTTGACGTCGGCGGGCTTGGCCGCCTGCTCCGGCGGAATGCCGTAGAATACGACACCGGCCGCAAGCTCCGGCACATGCACCGAGCCGATGATGGTCACCGCGCCGCCGAGGCAGAAGCCGGTCAGGCCGACCTTGGCGCCGTTGCGCGACAGATATTGCGTGGCGCCGCGCACGGTCTGCGTGGTGGCGTCCATGAAGTCGAGCGAGTTCATCTCTTTGCCGGCGGCATCCGTGTCGTGATACGGCACCACCTTGCCCTTGTAGAGATCGGGCGCCAGCGCATCGAAGCCGGCCAGCGCAAAGCGGTCGCACAGGCCCTTGATCTGGTCCGACAGCCCCCACCATTCCTGGATCACGACCACGCCTGGCGCATTTCCGCGCGCAGCGTTGGCGAGATAGCCCGAGGCCTCCTTGCCGTCCGGGCGCTTGAAGGTGATTGCGGTTCCCATGGTGTCCTCCGACGATGTTGTGGGGAGCGGTTGGAGCTATTTTGGCGGTTGCGCGCGCGATAGGCAATCGCGTCAAACAACACACGCTCGTGTCCCAAACAAAAAAGCCCCCTCGCGGGGGCTTCTTCATTCTCGTCTCGCGTGCGCCGCTCAGTGCGAGTCGGCCCAGACTTTCTTCTTGGTGAAGTACATCAGGCCCGCGAAGATGATCAGGAAGATGAAGACCTGGAAGCCGAGGCGCTTGCGCGCTTCCATGTGCGGTTCGGCGGTCCACATCAGGAACGTGGTGACGTCCTTGGCATACTGCGCGACCGTCGCCGGCGAGCCGTCGTCATAGGTCACCTGGCCGTCGCTGAGCGGCTTCGGCATCTTGATGGCGTGGCCCGGGAAGAACTTGTTGTAGTACGAGCCCTCCGGGATGGTCACGCCTTCCGGCACCTTGTCCTCAAAGCCCTGCAGCACGGCCGCGACATAGTCCGGGCCCTGTTCCTGGTATTGGCTGAAGAAGTCGACCAGGAATAGCGGGAAGCCGCGGCCATAGGAACGCGCCTTGGTGATCAGCGACAAATCGGGCGGCGCCGCGCCGCCGTTCGCCGCGCGAGCCGCCTGCTCGTTCGGGAATGGCGAGGGGAAGTAGTCAGCCGCCCGGCCGGGGCGCTCGAACATGTCGCCCTGATCGTTCGGACCGTCCTTGATCTTGTAGTCGGAGGCGAAGGCCGCGACCTGCGCCACCGAATAGCCGGGGCCGCCGTCGTCTCCGAGATTGCGGAAGGCGATGAAGGACAGGCTGTGGCAGTTGGAGCAGACTTCCTTGTAGACCTTCAGACCGCGCTGGAGCGCACCGCGGTCATACTTGCCGAAAGGGCCGGCAAAGGACCAGCTGTTGCCCGGCGGCTTGGGGCCGCCTTCCTCGGCGCGGGCATCTTGCAACGTGCCGACGAACAGTGCGCCGGCGGCGACGAGCGCGACCGCGATCGAGGCGACAGCCTTGCTGCTCTTGGCGAGGATCGCCTCCGAGATCGAGTTCGGCACCGGCCGCGGCGTCTCGATACGCGAGAGCAGCGGCAGCACGATCAGGAAGTAGGCGAAGTAGCAGACCGTCAGGACCCGGCCGGCGATCACGTAGATGCCTTCCGGCGGCTGCGCGCCGAGATAGCCGAGCAGGATGCAGACCGCGACGAAGATCCAGAAGAACTGCTTGGCCAGCGGACGGTACTTCGACGATTTGGTCTTGGCGGCATCGAGCCAGGGCAGGAAGCACAGGATGATGATCGCCGAGAACATCCCGATCACGCCCGCAAGCTTGTTCGGGATCGAGCGCAGGATCGCGTAGAACGGCAGGTAATACCATTCCGGCACGATGTGCGGCGGCGTCACGCCCGGATTCGCCGGAATGAAGTTGTCGGCGTCGCCGAGATAGTTCGGCATGTAGAAGATGAACCAGGCGTAGAGCAACAGGAAGCAGGCGACGCCGAAGCCGTCCTTGATGGTCGCGTGCGGCGTGAACGGCACCGTGTCCTTTTCCGTCTTCGGCTCGACGCCGTCCGGATTGTTCTGGCCGGCGACATGCAGCGCCCAGACGTGGAGCACGACGACGCCCGCAATCAGGAACGGCAGCAGGTAATGCAGCGAGAAGAAGCGGTTCAGCGTCGGGTTGCCGACCGAATAGCCGCCCCACAGCAGCGTCACGATGCTCTCGCCGACATAAGGAATGGCGGAGAACAGATTGGTGATGACGGTGGCGCCCCAGAAGCTCATCTGGCCCCACGGCAGCACGTAGCCCATGAAGCCGGTCGCCATCATCAGGAGATAGATAATGACGCCAAGGATCCACAGCACCTCGCGCGGCTCCTTGTAGGAGCCGTAGTAGAGACCGCGCAGCATGTGGACATAGACCGCGAAGAAGAACATCGACGCGCCGCAGGCATGCATGTTGCGCAGCAGCCAGCCGTAATTGACGTCACGGACCAGAAGCTCGACCGACTTGAAGGCGAGATCGGCATGCGGCGTGTAGTGCATCGCCAGGATCACGCCGGTCAGGATCTGCATCCCCAGCATGAAGGAGAGGATGGCGCCGAAGGTCCACCAGTAGTTCAAATTGCGCGGGGTGGGATAGACGACGAAGGAGGAATGCACGAGACCCAGGATCGGCAGACGTCGCTCGATCCATTGCAGGGCCGGATTGCTCGGCTGGTAGTCGGATGGTCCGCTCATGATGCGATCCTGAGGAAATAATACGACATGACGGTTCGAGGCTTCGGAGGAGGATCCGAAGCTCAGCCGATCTGGATTTTGGTGTCGGAAACGAACTGGTACGGCGGCACCGGCAGGTTCGCGGGCGCGGGCCCCTGGCGGATGCGGCCGGACGAATCGTACTGCGAACCATGGCAGGGGCAGAAGAACCCGTCGTAATTGCCTTCATGAGCGATCGGGATGCAGCCGAGATGGGTGCAGATGCCGATCACGACCAGCCACTGGTCATGGCCGGCTTTGACCCGGGCCTCGTCGGATTGCGGATCGGGCAGGCTCGCCACAGGAACGGCGCGCGCCTCGTCGATCTGCTTCTTGGTGCGATGGCTGATGTAGATCGGCTTGCCGCGCCAGAACACCTTGATGTCCTGCCCCTCGGCGACCGGGGTCAGATCGACCTCGATCGGCGCACCGGCGGCGATGGTCGAGGCGTCCGGATTCATTTGGGAGATGAAGGGCCAAAGTGCGGCCGCGCCCCCTACTGCTGCGGCAGCCCCCGTTGCAACGAATAAGAAATCACGGCGTGTCGGATGGTCCGCCGAAGACGCTGTCGTCACGATTCCAACCCTTTCTTCTTATGCTGCCGGTGGAACCGCTCTAGGAGCCCCCAAGGTCCCCAGAACAGGCTGCCGGCGCCCGCGGCCCCCCGCGGCGGCAGAACTTGGCTAGTCCCCGCCAAAACAAGGCGAAAACAGCAGTCCAGAATCGTTCTATTGGCACCCTTGCCGGGCGAGCGCAAGCCCGCTAACGGCGCGGAAGGGTGCAATGCACGAATTCCGCGGCTAGCGATGTTTTAATGAGACATTTCCGACCCGCACCAACCCGGTCACGACACATGCAGATCGCGCTTTTCCAGCCGGACATCGCCCAGAACACCGGCACGATTCTCAGGCTCTGCGCCTGTCTGGGCATGGCTGCCCATATCATTGAACCGGCCGGCTTCCCCGTTTCCGACCGACATTTCCGCCGGGCGGGAATGGACTATCTCGACCATGTGAGTGTGACCCGCCACGACTCCTGGTCGAAATTCGAGGAATGCCGCGCGGCGCAAGGCACCCGGCTGCTGCTGTTCACCACCAAGGCCGCCACGGATTACCGCGATTTTCATTACCAGACGTCGGACATCCTGCTATTCGGGCGCGAGAGCGCCGGTGTCACCGACGCGGTGGTCGAGGCCGCGGATGCGCGGCTGGTGATCCCGATCACGCCCGGGCTGCGGTCGCTCAATGTCGCCATGACCGCGGCGATGGCCGCAGGCGAAGCGCTGCGGCAGGTCCGGAACCCGCAAGTTTGATATGTTGAGGAGAGACGAGTGAGTTACGCGGTCAAGGAAATCTTCCTGACCCTGCAAGGCGAAGGCGCCCATGCCGGGCGCGCGTCCGTGTTCTGCCGTTTTGCCGGCTGCAACCTCTGGAGCGGGCGCGAGGCTGACCGCCTCGAGGCGACCTGCAAATTCTGCGACACGGATTTCGTCGGCACCGACGGCACGCTCGGCGGCCGCTACGCCTCGGCCGTGGAGCTTGCCGACACCATTGCCGCGCAATGGCGTGCGACGGCCGACAACCGCTACGTGGTGCTGACCGGCGGCGAACCGCTGCTCCAGGTGGACGCCGACCTGGTCGAGGCGCTCCATGCCCGCGGCTTCGAGATCGGGGTCGAGACCAACGGCACGATTGCTCCGCCCGCGGGGCTCGACTGGATCTGCGTCAGCCCCAAGGGCGGCAGCGAGCTGGTGCTGAAGCGCGGCCATGAGCTGAAGCTGGTCTATCCGCAGGCGCTGGCAGCGCCGGAGACTTTCGAGGGCCTCGCCTTCGAACGCTTCTCGCTACAACCGATGGACGGGCCCGAGGTCGCCCAGAACACCGCACGCGCCATCGATTACTGCCTGCACCATCCGCAATGGCGGCTCAGCGTGCAGACGCATAAATCGCTCGGCATCAGATAGGATTGGTTGACGGACAGATGTGGGAATTGACGAAATCGTTCCGCTTCGAGGCGGCGCATTCGCTGTCGGGAACGACCTTTGGTGCGGACAGCGAAGAGATCCACGGCCACTCCTTCCGCGCCGAGGTGACAGTGCGCGGTACGCCCGATCCTGCAACCGGCATGGTGGTCGATCTCGGCCTGCTCCAGCGCGCGATCGAGGACGTGCGGCTGACGCTGGACCACAAGTTCCTCAACAAGATCGAGGCGCTGGGAATGCCGACGCTGGAAAACCTCTCGCGCTTCGTCTGGGAGCGGCTACAGCATATCGGCCAGCTCACCCGCGTCAGCATCCACCGCGACAGTTGCAACGAGAGCTGCACCTATTACGGTCCGCAAGATTAGACTTCGAGGATTTCGTAGGGTGGGCAAAGCGTAGCGTGCCCACCATTCAAGACGACGGTGAAGGATGGTGGGCACGGCGCAAGGGCGCCTTTGCCCACCCTACAGGAATGCAGATGGACGCATCGACAATCGAAGACCGCAAGACGCGCGCCCGCGCCTGGTTTGAATCCTTGCGCGACGACATCTGCGCGAGCTTCGAGCGGCTCGAGGACGACGCGCCGCAAAGCCTCTATCCCGGCGAGGCCGGCCGCTTCGCGCGCACGCCCTGGCAGCGCACCGACCACAGCGGCGCGCCCGGCGGTGGCGGCGTGATGTCGATGATGTCAGGCCGCCTGTTCGAAAAAGTCGGCGTGCACTGCTCGACCGTGCACGGCGAGTTCGCGCCCGAGTTTCGCGCGCAGATTCCGGGCGCGGCGGACGATCCGCGGTTCTGGGCCTCCGGCATCTCGCTGATCGCGCATCTGCGCAATCCGCACGTGCCGGCCGTGCACATGAACACGCGCTTCGTCGTCACCACCAAGGCCTGGTTCGGCGGCGGCGCCGACCTCACGCCGGTGCTGGACCGCCGGCGCACGCAGGACGATGCCGACACGATCGCCTTTCACGCCGCGATGAAAGAGGCGTGCACGCAGCCGAACGGCATCGCCGACTACGACAAGTATAAGAAATGGTGCGACGAGTATTTCTACCTGCCGCACCGGAAAGAGGCGCGCGGGATCGGCGGCATCTTCTACGACTGGCACGACAGCGGCGATTGGGACGCGGACCTCGCCTTCACGCAGGATGTCGGCCGTACTTTCCTGAACACCTATCCTGACATCGTGCGACGCAATTTCGCGACCGCATGGACCGCGGAAGACCGCCAGGAGCAACTGATCCGTCGTGGACGCTATGTCGAATTCAACTTGCTCTATGACCGCGGCACCATCTTCGGGCTCAAGACCGGCGGCAATGTGGATTCGATCCTGTCGTCGCTGCCGCCGGAGGTGAAATGGCCATGATGACGATGACGCCGCCCAAGACGAAGCCGCTCCCCCGCGCCATGCTGATCGACATGGACGACACTATCCTGTCGGCCTATGGCCGACCCGAGATCGCCTGGAATACGATCGCGAACGAGTTTGCCGACGAGCTCGCACCGCTGCCGCCGCAACAGGTCGCCGCGGCCGTGCTGGCCTATGCGCGGCAATTCTGGTCGACCGCGGAAGCCGCGTGGCGGATGAAGCTTGGCGAGGCGCGGCGGCTCACGGTGCGCGGCGGCTTCGCCGAGCTCGCCGCAAACGGCCATCGTGCCCTCTCCGACGATCTTGCCGATCGCCTGGCCGACCGCTTCACCACCTATCGCGAAGAAGCGATCTTCGTCTTCCCGGGCGCGCATGATGCGATCGATGCTTTCAAGGCGCACGGCGTCAAGCTCGCGCTGGTCACCAACGGCGCCGCCGACATGCAGCGCGCCAAGGTGGAGCGCTTCGAGCTCGCGCATCGCTTCGACCACATCCAGATCGAGGGCGAGCACGGTTTCGGCAAGCCCGAGGAGCGCGCCTATCTGCACGCGATGGACGCACTCGGCGTCACCGCAAAAGACACCTGGATGATCGGCGACAACCTCGAATGGGAAGTCGTGACGCCGCAACGGCTCGGCATCTATGCGATCTGGATCGACGTGCATGGCGAGGGCCTGCCAGAGGGCTCGACCGTCAAGCCCGACCGCATCATCCGTTCGCTGACCGAACTCGTGCCGGACCGGGCGTAACAACAAAATATCGAAAACAACCCCATGCACAGTAGCCGGATGCTGCAATTTCAACAGCTTGCCGCCAAACGCAATGCATTGCTGATTTTACGAAATCCTTTGACTTGTCGGGCAAAACAGGCGCATGATGCCATCATCGCCGCGCCTAGGACGGAATAGCCCTAGGGCCATCGAGCGATCCCCCACTCGAACCTCTGCCATCGACGTTTCGCGCAGCCTACGCAAGCCGGAGCACATTCACGGGTCCCGCAGCCCGTGATGGGCATGTCATGACGGCTTGCTAGCCTTCGCCTCGTCGATCAACCTGAAAGGACCATCCATGGAACTGAAAACCGGCGACGTCGTGATGCTGAAATCCGGCGGCCAGCCGCTGACTGTCGCGGAGGTGAAGGGCGACGATATCCTCTGCCTCTGGATGGGCTCGGAGGGCGATCTGTTCCGCGAGACGCTGCCACTGGCCACGCTCGAACGCCTGGAAGTCGAAGACGACGATGATGAGGACGACGAGGATGACGAAGACGAAGAATAAGCACGCCTAAGAAATGAGGGCGGCATGGTCTCCAAGACGCAGACCGTGCTGCCTTGATTTTCATTGGCTGCGTTTCCGGCCACCTTCTCAGGGTGGCGAAAACCAAGATTCCAAAGCCACACTTCGTCTTCATCGGTACCGACCGCCGCTTGTCGAGCACCCGGTCGATCGGATCGATCTGGTCAGACAAAACGATAGAGCTGCGCCGGTGTCTCGGCCAGAATCGTCCGTTCCAGCGCCTTGTCGCCGCACCACTCCGCGAGGCCGCCGAGAACAGCATGATCGTCGATGATGCGAAACGGGTGGATATCGAGTGGCGGGCGATCAGGCACGCGATCGGTATGCGGCCAATCGCTGGCCCAGAGCATGCGATCAGGCCCCGCCGCGATCAAGGCGCGCGCGATCGGAGCTGCATCGGCATATCCCGGCGCCTGTCGTGATATCCGATAGGGAGCGGACAATTTGACGTACGCCTTGCGCGCCTTGACCAGATCCAGCAGCGCGGCAAAGCCGTCCTGTCGAATGCCGTCGCGAGCTTGCGCCATGCCGAAATGATCGATGACGACCTCCACCGGCAGCGCGGCGATCCGGTCGGCGGCGGCGGCAATCACCGGTAAAGCCGCATAGATCTGAATATGCCAGCCCAGATGGCCGATACGTCCCGCGATCGCATCGAGAGCCGCAACGGCGGCGCGCAGATCACGGTTCTCGCCGCTCTCGAGGTTGATCCTGAGGCCGCGAATTCCCCGTCTGTCGAGTTCGGCAAGTTCGATATCGCCGATGTCGGGGGCGACCACCGCGACGCCGCGCGCGCTGTCGCCGAGCTGCGCGAGCGCGTCCAGCATGCAGCGATTGTCGGTGCCGTAGAACGATGGCTGAATCAGCACATTGCGGGTGATGCCAAGGCGCCGGCGCAGCTCATGAAGATCGGAGACCGAAGCCTCTGGCGGGGTGTAGCCGCGTTGCGGCACCATCGGATACTGCCCGGCCGGGCCGATGATGTGGACGTGGCAGTCGCATGCGCCCGCTGGCATCTCGGAGACGTCTTTTGCTGAAGCATGGGCCATCGGCAGCGTCGCTCCCAGGGCAGAAACCGCGATCCTTCCAACGTCGCGTCGTGTCATCATCAACATGGCTTTACTCCTTCGATACGACGAGTTTCAGTGACACCGAGGCAAGTGTCGCCGCGACCATGATCGCGGCGACCGCGCCAAGACCGATGACGTACGATCCGGAAAGCTCCTTCAACCAGCCCATCATCCACGGACCGACAAATCCGCCGACCGTGCCGATACTGTTGATGAACGCGAGCCCGCCCGCGGCGGCGACGCCGGTCAGGAACCGGGTCGGGATGGTCCAGAAGATCGCCCTTGCCGCGGTCACGCCGATCAAAGCCAGGCTGAACCCGATCAAGGCGACGGTGAGCGACCCCGACAGGATCGGCGCGGCGAGACCGATCCCGCCGAGCAGACAGGCGATCGCCAGGTTGACGACACGTCGTCCTTTCCGATCCACATGGCGCGCCCACACGATCATGCCGACGGACGCAGAGAGATAGGGAATGGCCGAGATCCAGCCGATCGTCAGCGTCGACAAGTGATATTCCCTCAGGATCAGGGGCAGCCAGATGCCGATCCCGTAAGATCCCAATGTGAAGCCGAACTGGATGGCCGCGAGAATCTGGACACGGGTGTCTTTCAGGGCCGCCAGCAACGAGGAATGCGGCCGCTCCCGCACTTCCGACGCAAGGACGTCACGCAGGGCACGGCGTTCGTCCGACGTCAGCCATGCTGCGGTCTCCGGACGATCGGAGAGAACGCGCAGCATCAGGAAACCCAAGGGGATGCAGGGCAAGCTGACCAGCAGGAACAGCCATTGCCATCCGGTCAGTCCCCAGATTCCATCCATTTGCAGCAGCATGCCACAAACCGGACCACCGATCAGCGACGACGCGGGAATGCCGATCAGGAACCAGGCCAGCATGCGCGTGCGGTATTGTGCCGGAAACCAGGCGGCGAGAAAAAACGTGACGCCCGGGAAGAAACCCGCTTCCGCAATCCCCAGCAACAGCCGCACCGCATAAAAACTGTTCGGGCCGACCACAAGTGCGGTCGCCGCCGAGACCAGGCCCCAGCTGATCATGATACGGGCAAGCCAGCGCCGGGCGCCGATGCGATAGAGCAACAGATTGCTCGGCACTTCGAACAGGCTGTACCCCACGAAGAATATGCCGGCGCCGAGGCCGAACTGGCTGGCCGACAATCCGATCTGCTGATTCATGGTGAGCGCAGCAAAGCCGAGGCTGGTGCGATCGAGATAATTGAAGATGTAGGCGATCGTCAGCAGCGGCACGAAACGCAGGGCGACTTTGCGGGTCGCGCTTTGCAGCATGGCCTCTGCACCAGACGGCTCGGCAACGTCGCGATGGCGTAGGACGCTCTGCTGCAAGAGTGTCATGTCCGGTTTCCCCTCCCATCATTATTGTTTTAAAATTGCCGGCGGCGATTCCGCCGCCGGTTTGTCAGACGCGCTGGCGCTGCCGATCCGGTCCTTCATGCTCCTTGAGTGCTTCGGCCAGTGCCTGCCCCGCTTCGGCGGTACCGAGATTGCCGCCGATATCGCGGGTGACGTCGCGCGCTGCGACGGCCGCTTCCGCCGCCGCTTCGATCGCTTCGGCCGCCGCTTCGAAGGCAGGCTTGCCGGTTCGTCGCCCATACCAGGCAAGAAGCAGCGCAGCCGACAGGATCAGCGAATAGGGATTGGCGACATTCTTGCCGGCGATGTCCGGCGCGGAGCCGTGCGCAGCCTGCGCCATGGCATAGTCCGCACCCGCATTGAGCGAGCCGCCAAGACCGAGGCTGCCCGACAGTTCAGCGGTGAGATCGGACAGAATATCGCCGAACATATTGGTGGTGACGATGACGTCGAAGCGCTGCGGCGCGCGCACGACATGCGCCATCATCGCGTCGACCAGCACATCGTCGACAACGACTTCGGGAAACTCGGCGGCCACCTTCCTGCACTCGTCGAGGAACAGCATGCCGTCCGCAATCTTGAGAACGTTGGCCTTGTGAACGAGCGTCACGTGCCGGCGCCGCCGCATCGCCAATTCGAAGCCGGCGCGGGCGATTCTCTCGCAGCATTGACGAGTGATGCGCCGGAGCGAAACCGCGACGTCGGGCGTCACCAGGATCTCGCCGTTTCCCAGCTCCATGTTGCGATCGGCATAAAAGCCCTCGGTATTTTCGCGCACCACGACAAGATCGAATTTGCCGACCGGCCCGGGAAAGCCTTCGTAGGTTTTGGAAGGGCGAATGTTGGCGAACAGGTCGAGGCTCTTGCGGAAGAATTTGGACGGGTTGATCTCGCCTTTGGCCTCGTCCTTGAAATCAAAGGTGGCGGTGGGTCCGAGGATGATCCCCTGCACCGTGCGCGCCTGATCCAGAATCTCGGGGCGAACCGTCGTCCCGTAGCGGCGCAGGCTGTCATGGCCAACGACATCCTCGATCAGTTCGAGGCCGAGATTGAAACGGCCCGAGGCAGCCGTCAGAACCTGTATGGTAGCGGCTGTGATTTCGGGGCCGATGCCATCGCCTGGCAAAACGAGAATGCGCATGGTATCTCCTGTCAGAACTTTGGATACAAGGGTATACAGTGATGTCCAAGAAGTCCATCCCTGCTCTGGACTTGGGCCAGGACGCCTATGTCAGACTCAAGGAGGCGATCCGCGATGGCACCTTCGCGGCCGGGGGACGGCTGACGGAACTCGACGTGGCGGCTCGGTTGCGAGTCTCGCGAACACCCGTGCGCGAGGCCATGCACCGCCTGGAAGCGGAAGGCCTGCTCAGTTACGAGCCCCGGCGAGGGGTGACGGTCACGCGCCCCGATCATTCCATGGTCATCGAACTCTATGTGATGCGGGAGGCGCTGGAGGGCACGGCGGCGGGATTGGCGGCACAGCACGCCTCCAGTATCGAAATCGCGGCGCTCGCCGAACTGATCGAGGGCGAGAGCGCGCATCTCGATGACGGCGCCGAACTCTCGCGCATCAATCAGCGGATCCACCGGCTATTGTATTTTGCTGCGCATAATCGCTATCTGCTGCGCAGTCTCTCGAGCCTCGCGGACACCATGACTCTTTTGCCGACGATGCTCGGCGACATCGACCGGGCAAAGGAATCTCACGACGAACATTTGCGCCTTCTCGCCGCGCTTCGCGCGCGAGATCCGGCTGCGGCGGAAGAAGCTGCCAGAATCCATCTGCGCTCAGCCCATCGTCATCGCCTGTCGTGGCTTCTTCGCAACGAAACGCCGCCGGATGCCGGAGGGCTGCCGCCCTAAAGAGTTTAAGCGCGTCTAAGACCGCATCCTGGTCAGATCGGAGTGTTCCGCTCCGGCACCTCCGATGTCCGCTTCTCTGCCAAAATACGGCGCAATAGCGGACATCGCTGGATCGCAATGCATGAATCGCGATCTACGATCACAACTAATCGCACGACAGGCATATCGCCTCAGGCGGGGTATTCGCAGCCTCGGTTCTGCCTCGCGGTGTGGCCACCACGTGCATGGCGATGATCGGCAGAAATCTTTTCTACCCTCGGTAGCCAGGTTTGGAAAGTTCGGTTAGCATCTGGTGGTCGGTCACGTGTGCGCATTGGGACGGAAAGTCCCTCCTTGAAAGGACATGTCATGAGACTGTCGTCAAAGTTTGTCGCGCCTTCAGCCTTCGCTTTCTTGTCGACTGTCTTGCTGTGCGGTCCTGCAACGTCGCAAACCGGAGCCAGCTCCACCGCCACACTACCCTCCGTCACGGTCGATGCGCCGAAGCCGGCGGCAACGCCGAGGCCGGTGGTCAGCACAGAGACATCTCACCGGACATCGTCAACCCATCACACGCGATCGGCAACCGCTCAGCCGTCAACCGCTCGAACGCCATCGCCAGATTCACCCTTGGGGCGGATTGCCAGGCTGGAGAAAGTCGCCAGCAGTTGCAACGGTGGCTGTGCATCAAGCTTCCCCAGCGGCAAGGATCCCTGGGTTGGATGTAGCGAGTCGGGCGGCGGCCTGAATTATGGACCTCTCTCGCCAACGTGCCGGGACACCATCACCCATTCATCCTACGAGAATTGCGTCGAGACGAAGGTGTTCCTGGGCGAGTTTCGAAACAGAGCCCACTGGTTTTGCAGCAGCCTGCAGGCCGGCAACCGGTTCAAGGTCGCCGAACTCAAGCGATCAAGGCGCTAGCGCTGGAGCCTTTTCGAGCGAAGCTCGCCTGGACCTGCATCCCGATCGGGGTGCACGGCTCCAGCGCGCCTGATGTCCACTTCTCCGCCACAACGGAGCACTCGCGGACATCATTCGATTTCGCAGACGTCAATCCAACGGCACGTTCAGACTGGTACCTTTGGTAATAATGCCACCACGGTTGCCAATTTCAATCGAACCATAGCGCTGCTTGAAGCAATCGGGCAGCGGCCGGTCACCTTCCATGCTGAGCCAAAGGCGCAGCAAATGACGTTTCTGGCCTGCAATGGGCCAATCGCGAAATCCGGTCCGATCATGCAACAAAGCATGATTGTAGACGAACTGCATGTCACCTGGCTGAAGCCGCATCCCAAAATGCAGAGTGGCATCGTTTGCGAGCGCATCGAAGAGATCGAGCGCCTCGACGTGAGCTGGCGTCAACCTTGGCGCATCGGGAAAGCGCTGCGCACTATCGATATACTGGCGCTGATAGAACCCGGTTAGGAAACCCGCATGCCAATTCAGCACCGGGATTTCGAGATAGGGCTTTTCGTTCTCCGGCACCTCGCCTCGCCGGTCTGTCGCGATGGGATCAAACAAGAGAGCGGCAAGGTCGGGACGTCTGGCAAACATCTCGTTGTAGATTGTCGTCGTACTGACAAGGAGAGACTCGCCTCCCTCCATCGCCTCGCGAATGCATAACAGTCCAACCACGTCGGACGAATCCGTGTGGAATGTCTGCCTTTCCGAAGTTTGATAAATTCGGGTGTTCGGATCCCTCGCATCGGCGCCGACGTCACGGACGTGGCCAAGAATGTGCCCCGCTGCATTTTGGGACCGCGCCGATCCGAGATGCGCGCCCACCCCGCAAAATATCGTCGCCGCAAACTCCTGGCTATAATTTGCCACCGGCAGGCCGCGTATGACTTCGAAACCCAAGCCAAGCAGAAGCTTTGTCTTGAGCTTTTCCAGATGCGCGCCGAAGTGAGGAAGCGGAAAGCCTTCCTTGGTGATGGCGGCGATTTTCTTGCTTCTGCCAAGATATGATTCAGCCGCGTTCTCAAGCTCGGTGATCTCGCGGGCCCCAAGCGATATCAACCATCGATCAGGATTGACCTTCATCTCAGCACCCAGCCAAGCAGATGGGATGTCGATCTTCCCCGGAGGGCGATCGATCCCGCCGGGCGCTGAGATCACATTCATATTGTTGGCTCCCGAGAAGATGGGTCGTCAGAAAGAGCGTCGGACCATCAACGATATTGTGCCGACCGCTTGTTTGCAACGCTGCCGGGCCAGATGCACGGACAGCAGGGCCATGAGGTTGTCAGCGCAGGGGTCGTGAATAGTTGGTCGGGCAGATTGATGGCCCCTTCGCCTTGTTCAAGATGGCTTGCGTGCCGAGACCAGCAAGTAAGATTTGCAGACCATACCGATACAGGCTGCCAGCAGCCCGCAAATCGGAGCCGCAGCAAGGCTCTGCAGCAAATCCATGCGGCCTGCCCGGCGCTCCGCGCTCGGCCACCGACTTAAGTTCTTGCGGAATCCGCCGAGGCAGAAGCTGGTCGCGTCGGTCACGTCGATGGCAACCAGGCCGGCGGCGGCCAGACGGTCACGGTAGTCGACAATTCTCGGCACCAGATTCGCTGCCGACACGTGACCGATCTCGATCAGCGCGTTGAAAGGCGTCCGGAACAGGATATCGGACATGACCAATGATCCACCCGGCTTGAGCACGCGAAGAGCCTCCTCGAGAAATTTGTCGCGGGTGTCGAAATGATACGCCGACTCGACGCAAATCACCGCGTCAAAATGATTGTCAGGAAAATCCAGTTCGGTCGCGTTCATCACCTGGAAGGTGCAGTCGGGCGCTCTGATGCGCGCATCGGCGATCTGCGTGTCGGAAATATTGATGCCGGTAATCATGTCGGGCGCGAAGGTCAGCGCCAGCCGTTGCGTGGAGGCCCCCAGTCCACACGCGACATCAAGCATCGGCCCTCCTTTGTCGAGAATGCGCGCGACGAGCTGATCGACGAGCTCTTCGCTCGCCTCGCGTTGCGATTTTGCCCCTCCGCCCCAGTACCCGATATTGTAGAAGCCGCTATTCTCGTAGAAGCGCTGCGGATTCAAACCTCGCATCGTGCGATCATAGAATCGGATCATTCGCTCGCGCGTCGGCATTGCATCGTTTCTCCCTAGAGCTTCCGTTCCGACAGAATCGGAACGGAAGCTCCAGATCTTTGTTTTGACGCGTTTTCGTCACGCGAACCGGCATCCACGTCGCTGAAAGACGCTCTCACCGTTCGCAACGGGCGTGGTCCTGGCGGTGTTGGGTGTCTTCGCTTTTGGGACCATCGGCATCAATATGGGATACCATCGGCTTTTGACACATCACCTTGACGTGTCCACCTTGGCTCAAGCGCATACTCGTTCTGCTCGCGGTCCAGGCGGGAGTCCACGTCGCCCGCGCTCATCTACGCGATCAGCTGCCTCGCCGCAGCCGAAATCATCACCAGCCCGCCGGTGATCACGGCAACATCGAGGATCGCGGTGTGGATGTGCACCGGCATCCGCTCGACGAAGGCCTTTGCCAGGAACGCGCCGGGGATCGCAATCCCGCCGATCAGAAGCGCGAAGGCGAGCACCTGCGCGGTCACGGCGCCGGCGAGGCCGAATACCGAAATCTTGATGAGGCCGGTGCCGAGCGAGATCATTGCATCGGTTGCGATCACGGCGGCGCCTTCGAGGCCTGCCGCCATCAGCAGCGAGAGCAGGATCACGCCGGAGCCGGAGGTGCCGCCGACCAGCACGCCGTAACCGACCGAGCCGGCCGCAAGACCGGTGTCACCGATCTTGACCTGGCGGCGGCGAAGCACGCGGCGCAAGGGCACGCTCAGGATCAGCATGGTGCCGATCACGAGCGCCGCGCCGGCGTTGGTGAGGCGCGTGTAGCCGTAGGCGCCGAGCGCCGTCGTCAATGCAGCGCAGGCGAGCACGATCAGTGCGCGGCGGCGGTCGGCATAACGGAGATAGGCAATCGCGCGGCTCGAATTGGTGAAGATCGCGGAGATCGCGATGATCGGCACCACGGGCTCGGCGCCGACCAGTGGCACCAGCACCAGCGGCATCAGGGCGCCGGTGCCGTAGCCGGCGAGACCACCGATGATCGAAGCAAACAACGCCATCAACGCGACCAGCAGCAGCTGAAAAATCGAGATGTCGGCGAAGCCTGAGACGATGGTCACGTTCTCTCATCGCGGCTGATGCGTGCCGCAGCTTGATCGGCGATGGAAGCGAGTGCGGCTTCCTCTAGTGGAAAATCCGCCGCAAGCCAAGCGTCCTCGGCCAATGTCAACACATGTCCGAGCGCAGGCCCTTCAGCCAATCCGCGCGCGATGAAATCGGCGGCCTTCAGCGGAAATTTCGGCGCGGTCCAGCGCTGCGGCAGCTCGGCGAGCTCGCGCCAGCGCGACGAATTCACGTCGCCGCCGGCCCGCGCCCAGGCCAGCAACACACGATCGTGATAGCGCTCGGCCCCCAGCCGGTACAGCAACCGCCGCGCATTGGCTTCGTCCTTGGTCGGGAAGCGCCACCAGCGATGACCCATCGAATCCAGCGCCTTGGCTTCCGCATTGGAGAGCCTTAACCGCGCGGCGACACGCTTGGCATCTTCGGTGACGGCCACCGTCAGCGCGGCCAGGCGTCGCGTGACGCTCGCCGGCAGGCCGATCTCGCCTTCGATCGCAATCATCGCCGACAAGGGTCCGGTATAGACGACACCGCCGATCAGCGCTTGCAGCAATCCGCCCTCGGCCATTGCGATCGCCGCGGCAGCCGCGCCGCCCGCGACCAGCAGCTTCAGCATTTCCATGCGGACCCGCTCGGCCGACAGGGTCGCAAGACCCGCGCGGCCGCGGATGCAGGCGAGATAGCCGTCGCGGTCGGGCTCACCGACGCCGAAGGCGGCATGGATGCGGAAGAAGCGCAGGATGCGCAAATAATCCTCGGCGATGCGCTGGTCGGGGTCGCCGATGAAGCGCACGCGCCGCGCTCTCGCATCGGCAATCCCGCCGACATGGTCGTAGACGACACCTTTCGCATCAACCGACAGCCCGTTCATGGTGAAGTCTCGCCGTTCGGCGTCCTTCACCCAGTCGCGACCGAACGCGACCTTGGCCTTGCGGCCGAAGGTTTCGGTGTCCTCGCGCAGCGTCGTGACTTCATAGGGCTGGCTGTCGATGACGAGCGTGACGGTGCCGTGGTCGATGCCGGTCGGCACGCTCTTGATGCCGGCGCTCCTGGCCCGCCGCATCACCTCGTCGGGCAGCGACGTGGTCGCGATGTCGATGTCGCCCGGCGGCAGACCAAGAAGCGCATTGCGCACGGCGCCGCCGACCACACGCGCCTCCTCGCCGTCTGCATTCAACAGTTGCAGAACGCGCGCGGTCCCGCCCGAGATCAGCCAGGGCGCATCGGCGAGTATGGGCTCTGCGCTCATCCTTCGGCCCTTATTTTTCCGTGCCCGGCACGAGCTTGCCGTTCACGACATGGGCGGGAAAATAGGTCGAATTCGGCACGGCGCCGGAGAAATGCGCGAAACCGATCAGCCCCGCGATCACCAGCACCAGCGCCGCCAGAGCCAGGCGCGCGACGACGGTGATCGGCCAGGACGTTTGCACGAACAGGCCGGAACGGGTGGCGGCCAGGAACAGCGCATAGACGGCAAAGGGGATGAGGAAAATTCCGATCTCGGTCAGCACCGGCCGGATCATGATGCGTAGATCCGCTCATAAAGCACACGCAGCATGCCGGCTGTCGCGCCCCAGATGTAGCGCTCCGCGAACGGCATCGCGTAGTAAAACCGCTCCAAGCCGCGGAATTCCTTGCTGTGCATCTGGTGGTTTGCCGGATTCATCAGGAAGGATAGCGGCACTTCGAACGCGTCATCAACCTCGGAATGGTTGATGGTGAGCTGAAAACCCGGCCGCACCCTGGCGACGGTGGGCAGGATGCGGAAACCGAAGCCGGTGCCGTAGAGATCGAGATAGCCGATCGGCCCGACGAAATCGCGCGACAGCCCGACCTCCTCCTCGGCCTCGCGCAGCGCCGCATCGAGCGGCGACGAATCGGTCGCGTCGATCTTGCCGCCGGGAAAGGAGATCTGGCCGGCGTGGTCGTTGAGATGCGCCGAGCGTTGCGTCAGCAAGATGGTCGGCTCGGGATGGTCGACCACCGCGATCAGGACTGCAGCCGGGCGCACCGGCTGCTCGCGCGCGACGATCTCGAGCATCTTGTCGGTGCCGGGATCGCCCGAGGCCGGAATGATGTTCGGATCGTAGAGCCCGGGCGGAACGTCGAAGCCGAGCCGCGCCCTGGAGCGGGCGAAAAAATCCGCCGCACTGATCGCGACGGGCTCGTTCCTCAGGATAGGCTTGTTCAAAGCGCGGCCCTCACCTGCTCCGCGTCGGCCATGGCGAAGAATTCGCCGGCCGACTCGACACCGAACATCGGCTGGCCATCGACCATCCGCTCCTCGCCCATGTCAACCAGATCGTAATAGAGCGCGCGGGTGACCTTGGCCCAGAGATCGGCGCGAACGTGCAGATAGGGCGTCAACCCGCCGTCCTTCGCCTGCTCGAAACGGAGCCGGTGCGCGCCATCGCAGGTCACCCAGTCGTCGACATTGGTGCGGAAGCGCAGCACGCGATGGTTGTCCTCGTCATCCTTCTGCATCTCGACCGCCATGAACGGCGCGTCGTCGACGCGAATGCCGACCTTCTCCACCGGCGTGACGAGGAAATGCTTGTCGCCTTCGCGCTTCAGGATCGTCGAGAACAGGCGCACCAGCGGAAGCCGCCCGATTGGCGTGCCCATGTAGAACCATGTACCATCGATGCCGATTCGAATGTCGAGATCGCCGCAAAACGGCGGATTCCACAGATGTACCGGAGGTAGTCCTTTTTTGACGCCTTCGGCATTGGCAGCGACTTTGGCGGCGGCAGTCAGCCCCTCAAGACCACGATCGGCGCTCTGCCCTTGGTTCGCCATGGTTTGCCCTGACTTTGTCATTTGTCGCGGATGTCGTTTGGCACGATTGGTGCAGGTCTGATTTCTAAGTCTACGTTGTGTGTCGGTGCGCGGTTCCACCCCGGATTAGTCCGGTGTGGAGTTCGCCACTTCGTGATGCCCTACATAACCCTAAGCCGATAAGGTGGGGATAGGTTAATTCAACGAATACATGGCCTTCCTGCAAGTCTAGCATGGGGCCCGAGAGATCAAGTCAATAGATCACGAGATCGCGTGACGACAGGCGATTTGACGACGCAGAATAGCCGCGTGGCAGGCTTAAGGAGCTAACGGATGGCGGAAAGTGTCGAGAAACTCGAGGACGGAATCGTCCGTTCGGCCGAGCAGGTGTCGAGTCAGGTTCGCGCAGCGAAGGACGCGATCGCGTCCGTCATCTTCGGCCAGGATCGCGTGATCGAGAACACGCTGGTCACCATCCTCTCCGGCGGCCACGCGCTGCTGATCGGTGTGCCCGGCCTTGCCAAGACCAAGCTGGTCGAGACGCTCGGTGTCACGCTCGGTCTCGACGCCAAGCGCGTCCAGTTCACACCCGATTTGATGCCGTCGGACATTCTCGGCGCCGAAGTGCTCGACGAGAGCAACGCCGGCAAACGCTCGTTCCGTTTCATCGCCGGCCCCATCTTCGCGCAGCTATTGATGGCCGACGAGATCAACCGCGCCAGCCCGCGCACGCAGTCGGCGCTGTTGCAGGCGATGCAAGAGCAGCACATCACCGTTGCCGGCGCGCGCCACGATCTGCCGAAGCCGTTCCATGTGCTCGCGACGCAAAACCCGCTGGAGCAGGAAGGCACCTATCCGCTGCCGGAAGCGCAGCTCGATCGCTTCCTGATGGAGATCGACGTCGATTATCCCGATCGCGACGCCGAGCGCCGCATCCTGTTCGAGACCACCGGCGCCGAGGAGACGCTGGCGAAGGGCTCGATGACCGCCGATGCGCTCATCACCGCGCAGCGACTGGTTCGCCGCCTGCCGGTTGGCGATTCCGTCGTTGAAGCCATCCTGTCGCTGGTGCGCGCGGCCCGTCCGGGTCCGGACAGCGGCGAGACCGGCAAGTTCATTGCCTGGGGACCTGGCCCGCGCGCCAGCCAATCGCTGATGCTCGCGGTGCGCGCACGCGCGCTGATCGACGGGCGTCTCGCGCCGTCGATCGACGACGTGCTCGACCTCGCCGAACCTGTTCTGAAGCACCGCATGGCGCTGACCTTCCAGGCCCGCGCCGAAGGACGTACGATTCCGGACGTGATCCGGCAATTGAAGACACGGATCGGTTGATGGCCGCAGATACCGGGCACACAGCGAAGGAGATTGTAGCGATCCGACGTGCCGATGGCGAAAGCCGTACGCTCGCCGCTTCGCTCCCGCGCCTGGTGCTCGAGGCCCGCCGTATCGCCGCCAACGTCATCCACGGCCTGCACGGTCGCCGCCGCGCCGGCTCCGGCGAAAACTTCTGGCAATACCGCCGCTTCGTTTCCGGCGAGCCGTCGCAGAACGTCGACTGGCGCCGCTCGGCGCGTGACGACCATCTCTATGTCCGCGAGCTTGAATGGGAAGCCTCGCACACGGTCTGGATCTGGCCCGACCGTTCGCCTTCGATGGCCTTCGCTTCGAAGACTGCGCGTGAATCCAAGCTCGAGCGCACGCTGATTGTCGCCTTCGCGCTGGCCGAGTTGCTGGTCTCCGGCGGCGAGCGCGTCGGCATTCCCGGCCTGATGGCGCCGACCGCAAGCCGCAGCGTCATCGACAAGATGGCGCAGGCGATGCTGCATGACGATGCCGATCGGCTGAGCCTGCCGCCATCCTTCGTCCCCTCGGCGCTGGCCGAGATTATCGTCTTGTCGGATTTCTGGTCGCCGATCCCGGAGATCAAAACCACGCTCGCAGGTCTGTCCGGATCGGGCGCGCACGGCACGATGGTCCAGGTCGTCGATCCCGCCGAAGAGAGCTTCCCTTATTCCGGCCGCGTCGAGTTCGTCGAGCCCGAAGGCTTTGGCGTGATCACCGCCGGCCGCGCCGAAAGCTGGGCCCAGGACTACACCGCGCGGCTCGCGCTGCATCGCGACCAGATCCGCGCCGAAACCAACAAGCTCGACTGGCTGTTCACGACACATGCGACCGACCGCTCGGCCGCCGAGCTGCTGCTGTTCCTCCATGCCGGCATGCAGGTGAGCAAGTCGGGCGCCCGCACCACGACGATCAAGGCGGGGCCGGCCGCATGATGGGATTGCCGCTCGCCTTCACCGAACCGCTGCTCCTGATCGGCCTCGTCAGCCTGCCGGTGCTGTGGTGGCTGTTGCGGGTGATGCCGCCGCGGCCGCGCCGCATCGAGTTTCCGCCGACGCGACTGCTGTTCGACATCGCGCCTCGGGAAGAGACACCCTCGCGGACGCCGTGGTGGCTGACCGCGCTGCGCCTCTTGGCTGCGGCGCTCGTGATCTTCGCCGCCGCCGGCCCGATCTGGAATCCGCCAACGGGCCTCGCCGCCAGCAAGGCGCCGCTGATGATCATGTTCGACGACGGCTGGAGCGCCGCATCGAACTGGGACATCCGGATCAGGGCCGCCGACGAGCTGATCGCCAATGCCGACAACGACCGCCGCGCCATCGCGCTGGTGCCGTTGTCCGAGCCGAACCGCGACATCACCTTGATGCCGGCTGGCGCCGCGCGCGTCGCGCTGCGCCAGCTGACGCCAAAGCCCTATTCGATCGACCGCGTTGAAACCCTCACCGCGATCGACCGCTTCCTGAAAGCCACCGGCGACTGCGAGATCGCCTGGCTGTCTGACGGCGTCGACACCGGCCGCGGCGAAGAATTCGTGCAAGCCCTCGGCAAGACCATAGGGGATCGCAGCTTGACGGTGTTCGAAGGCGGCACCTCCTCCCCGATGGCGCTGGTCGCTGCAGAAAACGCAGCGGCGAAAATGACGGTGAAGGTGCTGCGCACCGACAGCGGTATTGCTGCCGGCACGGTTCGCGCGCTCGACCAGAAGGCGTCGCCGATCGGCGAAGCCCGCTACACCTTCGGGCCGCAGGACAAGGAGACCGAGGCGGCGTTCGACCTGCCGGTCGAGCTGCGCAACGACATCGCCCGGCTCGAGATCTCCGGCGAGCGTTCGGCCGGCGCGGTGCAGCTGCTCGACAAGCGCTGGCGTCGCCGCGCCATCGGCATCGTCTCGGGCGCGAGCAGCGAGACCGCACAGCCGCTGCTGGCGCCGACCTTCTATCTCACCCGCGCGCTGGCGCCGTTCGCCGATGTGCGGCTGGCCGACAAGGGCTCGCCGCAGCAGGGCATCACGCAATTCCTCGACCAGAAGCTGCCGATGATCATCCTCGCCGACGTCGGCACCATTGCGCCCGAGCTGCGCGAACGTCTCAATGCCTGGGTCGACCAGGGCGGCGTGCTGGTGCGGTTCGCGGGGCCCCGGCTGGCGCAGGCCGAAGACGATCTCGTTCCGGTCAAGCTGCGCAAGGGCGGCCGCACGCTCGGCGGCAGCCTGACCTGGGAGAAGCCGCAGCATCTCGCCACCTTCGCGGCCGACGGTCCTTTTGCCGGCGTCGTGGTTCCCAAGGACGTCACCGTGAGCCGCCAGGTTCTGGCCGAGCCCGATGCAGTGCTCGCCACCAAGAGCTGGGCCTCGCTCGAAGACGGCACGCCGCTCGTCACCGGCGAGCATCGCGGCAAGGGACTGGTCAGCCTGTTCCATGTCAGCGCCGACATGCGCTGGTCGGATCTGCCGATGTCGGGCACCTTTGTCGAAATGCTGAGGCGGGTCGTCGACATGTCCGGCTACACGTCCAAACCCGGTGCCGGTGTCGCCGGCGAAGCCAATGCCGAGACGCTGGCGCCGCTGCGCATGATGGACGGCTTCGGCGCCTTCGGGCCGCCGCCGGCCACCGCAAAGCCGCTAACGGCTGATTATCGCGACCGCGCCACGCCGGATCATCCGCCCGGCTTTTACGGTCCGGCAGAAGGACCGCTCGCCGTGAACACACTCGCTAGCGCCGACCGCATCGCAGCCCTCAACACCGCGAGCCTGCGTGCGCGGCACGCCACCTACACCAATGCCGAGCCGCGCGACTTGCGCGGCTGGCTGCTGTCGACATCGCTGGCGCTGTTCCTGGTCGACGCCATCATCGTTGCGCTGCTCGGCGGCGGTCTTGCCGCGCTGCTGCGCCGGCGCGCCGCGCCCGCCATGATCGTGCTCGGGCTGGTGCTAGCGGGCCTGCTGTCGTTCGCGCCGACGCCATCGCGCGCCGACAGCGCATCGGACGAGTTCGCGATGAAGGCGGTGTCGCAGACCCGGCTCGCCTATGTCGTCACCGGCAATGCCGACGTCGATTCCATCGTCAAGGCCGGCATGTCCGGCCTGACGCTGTTCCTGGCGCAGCGCACCGCGCTCGAGGCCGGCGATCCCGTCGGCATCGATCCCGCGCGCGACGAGCTCGCCTTCTTCCCGCTGATCTACTGGCCGATCGTGCCGGGCGCGCCGAAACCGCCGCAGGACGCCATCAACAAGATCGACGCCTATATGAAGCAGGGCGGCACCGTGATCTTCGACACCCGCGACGCGGTCGAAGCGCCGCCCGGCGAGAACGGCGCCTCGCAGACGCCGGGCATGCAGACCTTGCGCGAGATCCTGTCCTCGCTTGACGTGCCCGAGCTCGAGCCGGTGCCGCGCGAGCACGTGCTGACCAAGACCTTCTATCTGCTGCGCGACTTCCCCGGCCGCTTCAACTCGGGCCAGACCTGGGTCGAAGCGCTGCCACGCGAGGATGACGACGAGAGCGCGCAAAAGCCCGCACGCGGCGGTGACGGCGTCTCGCCGATCATCATCACCTCGAACGACCTTGCGGGCGCCTGGGCACTCCGTCCCGACGGCCAGCCGATGCTGCCGCTCACGCCAGGCGAGCCGCGCCAGCGCGAATTCGCTTACCGCGCCGGCGTCAACATCGTGATGTACACGCTGACCGGCAACTACAAAGCCGACCAGGTGCACGCACCGGCCCTGATCGAACGGCTGGGGCAATGAGCACCGTCGTCATCCTGAGGTGCGAGACCGGCGGTGCGCTCGCACCGCTGGGCGAGCCTCGAAGGATGGGCCACACCCACCGCCCGAGCATCCTTCGAGGCGCGTCGCAAGTGCGACGCGCTCCTCAGGATGACGCCAACGTGCTGGATCTAACATGAATTACGGCATCGCTTTCACGCCGCTGGTTCCCGCGATCGTCCTGTGGATCGCGCTCGCCGCGATCGTGGTCATCGCCGGCGTGCTGCTGCTTGCACGGGCGCGCGGCACGGCCGTGCGCGTGGCAGCGCTGGCGCTGTTCCTGCTGGCGCTCGCCAATCCCTCGTTCACGCGCGAAGACCGCGATCCCCTCACCTCGATCGCCGCCGTCGTCGTCGACAAGAGCCCGAGCCAGAACTTTGGCAACCGCAATCGTGAAGCCGCGCAGGCGCAGGAGGCGCTGGTCGACAGCCTGAAGAAGATCAAGGGCCTCGAGGTTCGCGTCGTCGAGGCCGGACAGGCCGATGGCGAGACCGACGGCACAAGATTGTTTGGCGCTCTCGCCTCCGCGCTGGCGGATGTGCCGGTCGATCGCGTCGCCGGCGCGTTCCTGATCACCGACGGCCGCGTCCACGACATCCCGCCCAACGCCGCCGCGCTCGGCTTCCAGGCGCCGGTGCATGCGCTGATCACCGGGCAGAAGGACGAGCGCGATCGCCGCATCGCGGTCACGGCGGCGCCGCGCTTCGGCATCGTCGGCCAGAACCAGACCATCACCTACCGGCTCGACGACCAGGGCGTCAGCAACGAGCGCGCCAAGGTCACGGTCCGCCGCGACGGCGAGGTCATCAACGAGCGCACGCTCTCAAGCGGCCAGACCGCCAGCGTCGACGTCGAGATCAAGCATGCCGGGCCCAACATCGTCGAGATCGAGGCCTCGCCGCTCGAGCGCGAGCTGACGCCGGTGAACAACCGCGCCGTCGTCGCCATCGACGGCGTGCGTGACAAGCTGCGGGTGCTGCTGGTCTCCGGCGAGCCGCATTCCGGCGAACGCACCTGGCGCAATTTGTTGAAGTCCGACGCCAGCGTCGACCTCGTGCACTTCACCATTCTGCGTCCGCCGGAGAAGCAGGACGGCACGCCGATCAACGAATTGTCGCTGATCGCGTTTCCGACCCGCGAGCTGTTCCAGCAGAAGATCAACGAATTCCAGCTGATCATCTTCGATCGCTATGCCCGCCAAGGCGTGCTGCCGATCGCCTATTTCGACAACATCGCGCGCTATGTGCGCTCGGGCGGCGCCGTGCTGGTCTCGGCCGGACCCGACTATGCCTCCAACACCAGCATCTGGCGCACGCCGCTGGATTCAGTGCTGCCGGCTGAACCCGTCGGCGTGACCGAGAAGCCGTTCTATGCGCATCTGTCGGATGTCGGCAAACGCCATCCGGTCACGCGCGGGCTGGAAGGCTCGGCATCCGAGCCGCCGCACTGGAGCCGCTTCTTCCGCACCGTCGACACCCGCAATTCCGTCAACCCGCCGGTGATGACGGGCGCTGACGGCAAGCCGCTGTTGTTCCTGACGCGCTTCGGTGAGGGCCGCGTCGCGCTCTTGCTCTCCGACCACATCTGGCTGTGGGCGCGCGGCTATGAGGGCGGCGGCCCGCATCTCGATCTGCTGCGGCGGATGTCGCACTGGCTGATGAAGCAGCCGGACCTTGATGAAGAGGCGCTGCGCCTCCAGGTGCAGGGCAAGGACCTCGTGGTGGTGCGCCAGACCATGTCGGACAGCGTCCAGCCGGTGAGCGTGACCTCGCCCTCCGGCGTGTCGCGCGACCTGACGCTCAGCCCCGGCGACCCCGGCGAATGGCGCGCCAGCCTGCCGGCGAGCGAGCTCGGCCTGTGGCAGGCGACCGACGGCACGCTGAAGGCGCTGATCAATGTCGGCCCGACCAATCCGAAGGAATTTTCGGAAGTCACCTCCACGACCGATACCTTGAAGCCGCTGACACAGGCGACCGGCGGCGACGCGGTGCGCGTGGTCGACGGCTCCAGCGTCGAGCTGCCGCGCATCGCGCCGGTACGCTCCGCCAGCATCTTCCATGGCGACGGCTGGATGGGCGTGCGGATGCGCGACGCCAGCGTGGTGAAAGGCGTCGGCGTGCTGCCGATCTTCGCCGGCCTGATCGGCCTATTGCTGCTGCTCGGCGCATTCGCCGCGACCTGGGTCCGCGAGGGACGCTAGTTGCCGGAACGACACATCGCGCGGCCACTCGCGCGAGATCGCCTGACCGCCGTTGACATCCGCTGACTGATCGGGCGATGTTATAATATAACATCGCGACGCCAGGGGTTTGGCGCCTCGCGATGCGGGGTGGCGTTTCCAGATGAAGTGGTTCCGGTCGAATATCAGGCACGGCGCCCGGCTCGCGATGTTCGCGATGCTGGTGCAATTCGCGCTGACGTTCGGCCACAGCCACTGGTTCGCCCAGGCCGCGCCGCTAGCGCAGTCTCATCTGACCGACAGCGCCAAGACGACCGCCTCGATCGACCGCGCCGTCGTCCAGAAGCAATCACCCGCCGGCCCCGATCGCGAGCAGCCGGGCGACGACAATTGCGCGATCTGCGCCGTCATCGCGTTGGCGGGCAGCGTCATGTCCGCGACGCCGCCTTTGCTGCTGCTGCCGCAGGCGGTCGAACTGCTCTACCGCACCACCGATGCCGAATTCGTCCATCTGAACTCGGCCCGCACGGCGTTCCAGCCGCGCGCCCCTCCCGTCTCCTGATCCCCATCGATTGAGCTGCCATCGGCATCGGCTGTTGCGCCGATCTCGCAAGGCTATCGAAATTGACCCGTCGCGTAACGACGGTGCGTGACGCCCGCAAAGCCTCGGAATGAGCGCGGCGGTGCGCAATCGGAATCAGGACAATGGTGTCTCCAAAACCAATATTGGCGGGCTCGAGCCTCGCCGCACTCACGCTTTTCTATCTCGGCGGCAGCGCCATGGCACAGACCGCACCGACCGGCGGCGTCACGACACTGCCCGGCATCGAAGTCGACGCCCCCAAACAAACAACACCACCGCGCAAGCCCAAGGTCCGCGTCGTCACCGACAAGCGACGCGAAACGCCGGTTGTGCAGCCGCAGACGGAGGCGCAGGTCACCGCCGGCCGGAGCGAGAAGTTCGACACCGCGCGTCAGGCGATCCTCGCGCCCGCGGGCGCCACGACGCACACGCTCAATCGCCAGGCCATCGAGGCGCTGCCTCAGGGCACCAATGCCTCGCTGGACAAGGTGCTGTTGCAGTTCCCCGGCGTCACCCAGGATTCGGCCGCGAGCGGCGACCTGCATGTCCGCAACGAGCACGCCAATCTGCAATACCGCATCAACGGCGTCATGCTTCCTGACGGCGTCGGCGCGTTCGGGCAGATTCTCGACACCGGCATCGTCGGCAGCCTCAGCCTGCTCACCGGCGCGCTGCCCGCGCAATATGGCCAGCGAACCGCGGGCGTGCTGGACATCCAGACCAAGGCCGACGCCTTCAACAATACCGGCGTCGTCGGCGTCTACGGCGGCAGCAACGGCACGATCTCGACGAATGTGGAATATGGCGGAACGGTCGGGCAGACCCAGTATTTCCTGTCGGGACGCTTTCTCCAGAACAATCTCGGCATCGAGAACCCAACCCCGTCGGTCAATGCGATTCACGACCGCACCAACCAGGAGAAGGGATTTCTCTATCTCTCGACGATGATCGATCCGACCAGCCGCCTCACCTTCATGAGCGGCGTCTCGAACTCGACGTTCCAGATTCCCAACAATCCCGGCCAGACGCCGAATTTCACGGCCTTCGGTGTCTCGAACTTCGACTCGTCGCAGCTCAACGAGCACCAGAACGAGTTCAACCAATTCAACGTCGTCGCCTATCAGACATCGAACGGCGAGTTCGATACCCAGACGTCCTACTTCAACCGCTATAGCCAGCTGCACTTCTATCCCGACACGGTCGGCGATCTCGTGTTCAACGGCGTGTCCTCGGACGTCTATCGCCAGAGCGTGGTCAACGGCATCCAGCAGGATACTTCGTGGCGCGTCGGCTATGCGCACACGCTGCGCTTCGGCTTCTCCGTGAGCGCGGAGCGGACGCTGGTCAACAGCGGAACGACGGTGCTGCCGCTGGTCGATCCTGCGGATCCGACGGCAGGCACGATCGACGCCCCGTTCTCGGTGTTCGATTCCAGCGCCAAGACCGGTTGGCTGATCGGGACCTACGTCCAGGACGAATGGAAGATCACCAACAATTTGACGCTCAACGCCGGCCTGCGCTTCGACCAGATGTACCAGTATGTCGATGCGAACCAGCTCAGCCCGCGCGTCAGCCTGACCTGGAAGCCGTTCGACGGCACGACGTTCCACGCCGGCTATGCCCGCAACTTCACCCCGCCCTCGCAGGTGATCGCCGCGCCGGTCAACCTCGCGCTGGTGACGCCGCCGGGTGCGCCGGCCAACACGCAGACGCCGGAGGTCGGGCAGAACAGCCCGGTGCAGCCGGAACGCTCGCACGTGTTCGACGTCGGCGTGGTGCAAAAGATCTATCCGATCCCCGGCCTCGAGGTCGGCGCCGACGCCTACTACAAGAAGGCGCGCGACCTGCTCGACGACGGCCAGTTCGGCGCGGCCTATGTGCTGAGCGGCTTCAACTACGATCGCGGCGAGAATGTCGGCGTCGAGCTGAAGTCGACCTACCACAACGGCAATTTCAGTGCTTACGCCAATCTCGCCTGGGCCAAGCAGATCGCGACCAGCGTCGTGTCGAACCAATATCTGTTCGGCGCAGATGAGCTCGCCTATATCGCGGGCCATTACGTCTATACCGACCACGCGCAGATGCTGTCGGGCTCGGCCGGTGCCTCCTATCTGTGGGAGGGAACGCGCTACAGCGTGTCGATGATCTATGGCAGCGGCCTGCGCTCGGGCTTTGCCAACACCGATCATCTGCCGGGCTACACGCAGGTCAATTTCGGCCTGTCGCACGACTTCAACATCGTCGCGCCGAACAAGCCGACGACGGTGCGCTTCGACGTGGTCAATGCGTTCGACACGATCTACCAGATCCGCGACGGCTCCGGCATCGGCGTGTTCGCGCCGCAATACGGACCGCGGCGCGGATTCTATGCCGGAATCTCACAGCGGTTCTAGCCGCACGCCTTGCTCCAGTCGGGGCCTACGGGCCCCGGCACGCCTCGGCTGCTTGTAGGCGCCATCGCCCACATCCCAAAAACTGAAACGATGACTTTCAGTTATTTCTGTTTCGCTCGTTGAGCCAGCAACCACATCATCTCCCTATAGACAGGGAGCCTCCGATGACCCAACAGGCCAGCAAGACCAGCGCTCCGCCATCGGTGGGCGCCGATGTGAGCGGGATCGAGACACTGCTCAACCGCAATCTTCCGGAAGTGTTCGGTGAAGGCGATCCGGCTCGCCGACGGCGCGCCATTCAGGACCTCTACACCGAGGACTGCGTGCTGTACGCGCCGCCGGGCACGTTCGTCGGTCACGACGCGCTGGACAAGTTCGCCGGCGATCTCCGCGCGACGCATCCTCACTTTGTCTACACGCCGCACGGTGCGCCCCAGGTCCTGCACAATTCGGGGCGCTTGGCGTGGGAATCCGGGCCGAAAGGTGAAGCGGCCGCCTACACCGGCGTGGATTTCATCATCGCCCGCGACGGCAAGATCGCGGCTCTCTATGTCTACCTCGACTCGCGGCCCGCATAGCGCGTGAGCCGCTTCTCGTAGCGCCATTGGTCCACGGGGAAGGGACCGTTCGAGGTCTCCGACAGCATGACGAAGGTGCCGGCCAGATGCCAACCGCTCTTCTCGTAGAACCGCGCAGCGCGCGTGTTGCCGATCGCGCATGCGAGCCACGCCGTCTCCACGCCGCGCGCGGCGAGCCGAGCCTCCGCATCGGCAATCAACGCCGCGGCCACGCCCGAGCCGTGCGCTTCGAGCGCCACGAACAGCTGATATAATTCCTCACCCCTGAGGACACATAGGCCGAGAGGCGCGTCGACCGGGCCGGCAACATAGACGTCGGGGAGTGCGGCCTCGAGCCGATCGCGAAAGCTCGCAAGCGTGCGGAGGCGGATCAGCTCAGGTGGCGCAAAAACCGCATGCGATTCATGCCATACGTCGTGCCACAAGCGCGCGAGATGATCGAGTTCACCGGCATCCGCGGGTCTCACTTGCATCTGCGATACTCCGTAAGGCGGACGTCGTAGCCCGGATGGAGCGAAGCGAAATCCGGGGTCTGTCCGCGCACCGAGATCGTCCCGGATTGCGCTTCGCTCCATCCGGGCTACGTGCCTAACACTATCCCCGCGCCTTGCTCCAGTCGGGCGCGACCGCCCCCGACACACCTTCGAACGCGCCGTCGACGAGCTCGAACACCAGGACACGGCCTGCATCGACCGGGCCCGGCATGGTGACGCGGCCCTTCGCAACCTGCTTGAAGCCGACACGGCTGTAATAGGCCTCGTCGCCGACCAGCAGCACAAGGCGGTGGCCCTTTTCCCTGGCGTCCTTCAGCGCGCGCTCCATCAACACGCGGCCGATGCCGCGGCTGCGGAATGGCGGCTCGACGGTGAGCGGCCCGAGCAGCAGCGCCGGTGTCTCGCCGATCAGGATCGGCAATTGCCGGACCGAGCCGACAAGAAGCGTGCCAATGCGGGCGGTGAAGGAGACGTCGAGCAGATGGTCGACGTGCTCGCGGATGCGATAGGCGCTGAGCACGAAACGGCCGGGGCCGAAGGTGCGCTCATGCAGCCGCTCGATCGCCTGGGCGTCGCCAGCGGCCTCGGGACGAATGGTGAGTGAGAGATCGGTCATAATTATTTCGCGGATTAGCATCTGGACGTTCGGACGTCCATGGGAGCGCCCGACGTCAGTTCCTTTTCGGCGCCGGCTGGGACAAATAGGCCAGCATCTTCATCTCCCGCCGCCCCCGCGTCACGGTATCGAGTACGAGCCCGGACGACACCGACAGCATCGCCATGATCATCAGGCCCATCGACAGCACGGCGGTCGGAAAGCGCGGCACGAGACCTGTTTCGATGAAGGTGATGACAATCGGGATCGCCAGGATGATCGCGGCCAGCGCCAGCAGAATTCCGATCACCGTGAAGAATCGCAACGGCCGCTCCGAGCGATAAAGCTTCAGGATGGTGCCGAGGATGCGAAAACCGTCGCGCCAGGTGTTGAGCTTCGAGAACGAGCCCTCGGGGCGCGCATAGTAGGGCGTCTCGACCTCGGCGACCGGCAGCGACAATTCCAGCGCGTAGACCGCGAGCTCGGTCTCGATCTCGAAACCGTCAGAGAGCACCGGGAAGGATTTGACGAAACGGCGGGAGAAAACGCGGTAGCCGGACAGGATGTCCTTGAACTCCTGTCCGAAGGTCGACGACAGAAAGCCCGTCAACATGCGGTTGCCGGTTCGGTGGCCGAGCCTGTAGGCGGCTTGCACCTGGTCAACGCGAAGCCCGACCACCATGTCGAGATGCTCGTCGAGCAACTTGTCGATCATGCGCGGCGCGCTCGGCGCATCGTAGGTGGCATCGCCATCGACCAGCACATAGATGTCGGCCTCGACGTCGGCGAACATGCGGCGCACCACGTGGCCCTTGCCCTGCCGGCGTTCGCCGCGCACGATCGCGCCGGCCTCGCGCGCGACGGCAGCGGTGCGGTCGCGCGAATTGTTGTCGTAGACATAGATCTCCGCCGAAGGCAGCGCCTTGCGGAAGTCGGCGACGACGGTCGCGACCGCCGCCTCCTCATTGTAGCAGGGCACCAGCACCGCGATGCGAGGTTGCGCGGATGTCATCGCGGTAACGCTCCCAGACTGGCCGGCTCATGCCGGAGCGACATGGCCTGTCGCGTTTCTTTCGGCTGCATCAGCCAGGCGAACGACACGCTCCACAGCGAGAGCATCGCGATCGGCACGATGTAATAAGGCGTGAAGATCGGATGGCTCAGGAAGAACACGAGGTTGACGAGGAGGTTGGCGGCGACAACAAGCGCAACCTGCCGCACGCTGCCCTCGCCCGCCCGCAGCAGCCATGCCGTCGAACCGATCGCGAGCACGATGAGCACGAACTGCATGTCGCGCAGATATTGGCCGATCACGGCTAGATCGAAACCCGGCGCGACGACGTCCGCACTGCCATAGGTCGTGGCGAGCGGGCTGCCGGCATTGATGGCCTGGGCGATCAGGGTCGGGGCCATGCCGACGAGGACACCGACTCCGAAGCCGAGGCCCTGCACGAAAGTGGCGAGCTTGCGCGACCACACGAAGGGAATGCCAAGGAACAGGAAGTAGCCGGCGGCGAGCAGCGCGTTCGGTAATCTGAAATTGACGGAGGCGCCGAGCAGGAGACCAATCAGCGCAATCAACAATACGCTGCGCTTGTCCCTGGTCAGCCACAACGCGGTCAGGAAGCCCGCGACGGCGCACACCGCCATGGTCGGCGCGACTGAATAGCTCGCCTTGGCCGGATTGATCATGAGATAGACGGCCAGCGCGCCGAACAGGCCCGCACCTGATATCGACGGCAGCGTCCGCGCCATGGCAATGCCGTATAGTGCAAGACCGCACACGATCAGGCTCGCGGCAATGTAGAGCGGCACCACCTGATGGCCTTGCGGAAACAGCGCCAGTAGAAATCCGGTGCCCGGCGGATATTGCATCACCACCTTGCCGCCCGGCATCGGATTGTGGCAGGGCCAGCGGACCGGATCCTTCCACTCGGCGAACGCGATCTCCTTCATCTTGCCTTCGAAATAACGATCGTCGTCCCTGACCGCGTCCGTGTTCAGCCCATCGGCGCCAAAGCGCTGGAACAGATGCGCCTGCCGAAGATAGCAGATGTCATCATAGACCCCGCGCGCCTCGCTCCAGCGCGACATCGTGACGATGTTGCTGGCGAGGATCGCAAGGCAGATCAGGCCGAAGGCGAATTTTGCGATTTTCATCCGGTTTCCGTGGCGCCCGTCGAAGCGAGTTACTAGCACAGGCCGCCCTCAGCGCCACGTCGCAATCAGGGGCTTGCCGTCGAGCACTTCCGCGATCCGCAGCCGCGTACCGGGCGTCACCCCCTCGGGCAGCGCGGCGCTATCGAAGAATCCGCATTCGATGATCTCGCGGTTCGGTTCGGGCAAGCGGTCCTGGCGGAAATGCCTGACCACGTAGACCGCGACATGATCACGGCGAGAGACGTGGCTGTTGAGGAAGATGCCGTGCAGCTCCGCTTCCCCGGTCAGATCGATATCGCCCTCCTCCTTGAGCTCGCGCCGCATCGCCTGCTCCATGGTCTCGCCATGGTCGACGCCGCCACCGGGCAGATACCAGCCGGTGACGTAGGTGTGCTTGACCAGGAACACCTTGTTGTCGGCATCGAGCACCACGGCACGGACGCCGAGCGTCATGCCGCGGACGAGCAGGAAATAGGCGTGGAAAACTCGCCGCAGCAGCGGCTCGCATTTCCGTCGGATCTCGTCCAGGCGCTTCGCCATCAGCCTCTCGTGATGCGCGCCGCTTGAGGCCCTTGCAGGCTTCGCTTGCGCGGCGCTCGCGACCTTGCCATTACAGCACGTGAATAGCGAGGCAATCGCGCGTCATGGCCCCCTTCACACTCGCCCATCTCTCCGACCCGCATCTGCCGCCGTTGCCGAAGCCGCGGCTGATCGAGCTCGCCAGCAAGCGCGCGCTCGGTTACGTCAACTGGACGCGCAACCGCCACAAATATCAACGCCGCGAGGTGCTCGACGCGCTGGTCGCCGATATGCAGGCGCAGGCGCCCGACCACATCGCAGTGACCGGCGATCTCGTCAATCTGGCGATGGAGGCGGAGTTCGCTCCGGCGCGCGCGTGGCTCGACGGCGTCGGCCCGCCCGACCGCGTCACAACGATTCCCGGCAATCACGACGCCTATGTCCGCGCCACGCGCCATCGCTTCGGCGAGACATTTGCGCCTTATCTTGCGGGCGACGATGGCAACATCGGCTTTCCCGCCATACGCCGGCGCGGGCCGGCGGCGCTGATCAGCCTCTCCAGCGCCGTGCCGACCTTGCCGTTGATGGCGACGGGCACGCTCGGGCGCGATCAGCTCGCGGCCCTCGAACGGGTGCTTGAACAGCTCGCAGCCGACGACGTCTTTCGCGTGCTGCTGGTGCACCATCCGCTGAAGTCCAGCGCATGGCAGAAGCGGCTGACGGATTCCGCTGCGCTGCTGGCGCTGTTGAAACGCCATGGCGTCGAGCTGATCCTGCACGGGCACGACCACATTCATTCGACGATGTGGTTCGAAGGCCCCAACGGCAACATTCCCGCGATCGGCGTGCCGTCGGCCTCCGCACTCGCGCACGGGCGCTATCCGACGGCCGCATACAATCTGTTCGCGATCGAGAAGGACAATGCCGGCTGGCGCTGCGAGCAGATCGTGCGGAGCCTCGATCGCGCCTTGCAGATCCGCGAGATCAAGCGCGCGCGGCTGGTTTGAGGCGCGCGCGTCAGCGCGAGCACGGACGACGGAGAGCAATCACCAGCTCCGCAACGCCGCAAGAACGGCGACGCCGAACAGCGCGGCGGCGCCGAGGATGAAGCCGAGCACGAACGGCCAGATGCGCGAGCGGCGGGGCTGCTCGGCGACCTCCGGCTTCGGCTCGGGCAGGACCACCATCGCATGCTCGCGCTCGATCATGCGGCGCGCGACATAGTCCGTGACGGCTTCGACGATCACCGAGGTATCGTGCGATTCGGCGAGCACGATGCGACCGAACCTTGTGTCCTGGACGAAGCGATACATCCGTTTGTCGCGTCCCATCAGGATGTGCGCGACGACGTCGATCCACAGGCGCGGCGTATCGCCCTGGCTGATGCCGCGATCGAACAGGTCGATCTGGTCGGGCACCTGCGCGAACAGGGGATCGAGCGCGTCGTTGAGGATCTCGAGCCGAGCCACCTCGGCATCCCTGAGGTCGACGACGACGCCGGTCCGGTCGGCGGCTTCGATCCGTGCGCGCAACAGCGCGTCGCGCAGCCGTACCGGGCGCGGCTGGCTGGGATGGGTCCCGCTGGTCTCGGGCTCTGACATTGTCGGCCTCGTCCTCGACTTTCCTCCGTTAACCTATCAGCAACCAAACGGTCCGCAAAGGGCCCATCATTCCAGATACTTACGGCACCCACAGGCGTCTCACCTGTGCCAAAAACAGACGATCCCACCCGGCTTGCGCCGGATGGGACCCTCCGTCCTTGGACGTCTTCTTAAGTCAGTGAGGCGGCCGTCAGGCCGAAACCCGCGACGGCTCTTCCACGATCGAGAAGCGGACGCCGGCCTTATGGCGGTTCTCTTCCGAAACCGATCGCCAGGCATCCTCGGCTTCCTTGCGGGTCTTGAACGGACCCTGCACCTGGGCCGAGCCTTCCACGAGCTTGTGGAAGTTCATCGAACCGAACTCGCCGCCGATCACCCAGAAATTGCTGCTTGTCATTGTCAGTCTCCTGTTACCCGGTTTAACCGAACTGGTTCATCGTGTTGTGCGCGCCACCCGCCTTCAGGGCAGCCTCGCCGGCGAAATATTCCTTGTGCTCGTCGCCGATGTCGGAGCCGGCCATGTTCTGATGCTTGGCGCAGGCGATGCCCTGACGGATCTCGGCGCGCTGGACGTTCTTGACGTAGCCGAGCATGCCCTGCTCGCCGAAATACTCGCGGGCGAGGTTGTCGGTCGACAGCGCCGCCGTGTGGTAGGTCGGCAACGTGATCAGGTGATGGAAGATGCCGGCACGCTTGGCCGAATCCGCCTGGAAGGTCCGGATACGCTCGTCGGCTTCGATCGCCAGCGGCGTCTCGTCGTATTCCACCTTCATCAGCTCGGCGCGGTTGTACCTGCTGACATCCTTGCCGGCTTCCTTCATCGCGTCGTAGACCTGCCAACGGAAGTTGAGCGTCCAGTTGAACGAGGGCGAGTTGTTGTAGGCGAGCTTCGCGTTCGGAACGACCTTGCGGATGCGGTCGACCATCTTGGCGATCTGCTCGATATGCGGCTTCTCGGTCTCGATCCACAGCAGGTCGGCGCCGTTCTGAAGCGACGTGATGCTGTCCAGCACGCAGCGATCTTCGCCCGTACCAGCGCGGAACTGGTAGAGGTTCGAGGGCAGGCGCTTCGGACGCAGCATCTTGCCGTTACGGTTGATGATGACGTCGCCGTTGCGGGCGTTCTCCGCCGTCACTTCTTCGCAGTCGAGGAAGCTGTTGTACTGGTCGCCGATGTCGCCCGGCTTGTGGCTGACGGCGATCTGCTGCGTGAGACCGGCGCCGAGCGAGTCGGTGCGGGTCACGACGACGCCGTCTTCAATGCCGAGCTCGAGGAAGGCGTGGCGGCAGGCGCGGATCTTCGCGAGGAAGACTTCGTGCGGCACGGTGACCTTGCCGTCCTGGTGACCGCACTGCTTCTCGTCGGAGACCTGGTTCTCGATCTGGAGCGCGCAGGCACCCGCTTCGATCATCTTCTTGGCGAGCAGGTAGGTCGCCTCGGCATTACCGAAGCCGGCGTCGATGTCGGCAATGACGGGCACGACATGGGTCTGGAAGTTGTCGATCTTCTCGATCAACTCCTTCTCCCGGGTCTTGTCGCCTTCCTTGCGCGCCTTATCGAGGTTGCGGAAGATGTCGTTCATCTCTCGGGAGTCCGCCTGACGCAGGAAGGTGTAGAGCTCCTCGATCAGCGCCGGCACCGAGGTCTTCTCGTGCATCGACTGGTCGGGCAGCGGTCCGAACTCGGAGCGAAGTGCTGCGATCATCCAGCCGGAGAGATAGAGGTAACGGCGGTCGGTCTTGCCGCCGAAGTGCTTCTTGATCGAGATCAGCTTCTGCTGGGCGATGAAGCCGTGCCAGCAACCCAGCGACTGGGTGTACTTGGTCGGATCGGCGTCATAGGCCGCCATGTCGGCCCGCATCAGCGCCGCGGTGTAGCGGGCGATGTCCAGGCCGGTCTTGAAGCGGTTCTGCAGGCGCATGCGCGCGACGGCCTCGGCCGAGACACCGTTCCAGGTCGGCTTGGTTTCGAGGAGAGCCTGGGCCGCCTCGATCTCGCTCTGGTACGAGGCCGGGCTCTGGAGGGCGTTGATGCCACGGGGCTGGTAGTTCATGTGCGTGCTCTCTCTCGACATTTATGACAGTGCATTGCGAAATGCGTGACCTGAGCTAAACGCGAGAAAGCAAAGTTCGTATAGAGGCCTTGTATTTGAATGGTGATGTCATGTAACATAAGAACATGTAATAGATGTAATTTTGTAAAGTTATAGGTCAACAAGACTGCCCTTAGTGGCTCTGGAGACGTGACGATGCCCGCCGAGTCCGGGAAAAAGCTGTTCGTTGGCCCCCGTTTCCGGCGGATCCGGCAGCAATTGGGGCTGTCGCAGACCCAGATCGCCGAGGGGCTCGGGATCTCGCCGAGCTACATCAACCTGATCGAGCGGAACCAGCGTCCGGTCACCGCGCAGATCCTGTTGCGCCTGGCCGAAACCTACGACCTCGATTTGCGCGATCTCGCCAGCGCCGACGAGGACCGCTTCTTCGCCGAGCTCAACGAGATCTTTTCCGATCCCCTGTTCCGCCAGATCGACGTCCCCAAGCAGGAGCTGCGCGACCTCGCCGAGCTCTGCCCGGGCGTCACCCACGCGCTGCAACGGCTCTATGCCGCCTATGCCGAGGCGCGCCAGGGCGAGACGCTGGCGGCAGCGCAAATGGCCGACCGTGATGTCGGCACGCGCTATGAGGCCAATCCGGTCGAGCGCGTGCGCGAGCTGATCGAGGCCAACCGCAACTATTTTCCGGAGCTCGAGCAGGCCGCCGAGACCTTGCGCGACGAACTGAACGTGCCGGCCGAAGGGCTCTATGCGGCCCTTGCCACGCGGTTGCGCGAAAAACATTCGATCCAGACCCGCATCATGCCGGTCGACGTCATGCGCGAGACGCTGCGACGTTTCGACCGCCACCGCCGCCAGCTGCTGATCTCCGAGCTGGTCGATCCGGCGGGCCGCGCGTTCCAGCTCGCCTTCCAGCTCGGACTTGGCGAATGCGCGCAACATCTGGAGACCATCATCGGCCGCGCCGGCCCGCTCGACGACGCGCCGCGCCGGCTGTTTCGCATCACGCTCGCCAACTATTTTGCGGCGGCCGTGATGATGCCCTACCCGGCATTCCTCGCCGCTGCCGAAGCGCTCAACTACGACATCCATTTGCTGGCGCAGCGCTTCAACTCCGGCTTCGAACAGGTCTGCCATCGGCTCACCACGCTGCAACGGCCGAACGCGCGCGGCATTCCGTTCTTCCTGCTGCGCGTCGACAATGCCGGCAACGTGTCGAAGCGCTTTTCGTCCGGCACGTTTCCGTTCTCCAAGTTCGGCGGCACCTGTCCGCTGTGGAACGTGCATTCGACCTTCGATACGCCGGACCGCCTCCTGAAGCAGGTGATCGAGCTCTCCGACGGCACGCGCTATTTCTCGATCGCGCAGATGGTGCGCCGGCCGGTCGCGCCGCATCCGCTGCCGCAGCCGCGCTTCGCCATCGGATTGGGATGCGAGATCCGTCACGCCTCACGCCTGGTCTATGCCGCCGGCATGGATCTGGAGAAGGCGGAGGGAACGCCGATCGGCGTCAACTGCCGCCTCTGCGAACGCGAAAACTGCGCCCAGCGCGCCGAGCCGCCGATCACGCGCACGCTGATTTTGGACGAGACGACACGGCGGGTGAGCTCGTTTGTGTTTTCGAATGCAAGGGAGTTGTGAGGGGGTGGCTGCTCGCTTGGTGAAAGGTACGTCCGACACACTCGGTGTCGTCCCGGCGAAGGCCGGGACCCATAACCACAGGGAGCAGTTTAGCGAAGACTGGCAGTTGATCCCTCGCGGTACGAATACCGCGCATCATGGATGGATCACGCGGTATGGGTCCCGGCCTTCGCCGGGACGACAGGAGAGAGCTCCCACTTAACTCACGCCAGCGTATGCACGATCACAGGCCCCGCCGCCGCACTTGCATGCCCTGCCAGCAGCGAACCGAGATCCTTTTCGATCCAGGCAATCGCGCGCCGGTTCGCCTCCTCCGCCTGTTCGAACTTGTCGAAGATCGAGATCGCGGTCACCGTGTCGTCGCCGGCATAGACCACGTAATAGGCCCTGAAACCGTCGACGTCGCTGATGATTGGAACGGCGCCGTCCTTGATGCGGCGCGCAAGCTCTTCGGCGCTCCCGCTTTTCGCCTTGGCCTGACGGATGGCGGCATACATGGCTTCCTCCTCCGGCTATTGCTGTGGGGCATGGTGCCTCGCTTCGATCCTACGCCGAAGCGCGGACCCGGGATACCCTGCTTGGTTAACCCTGCCCTAATCCGCCTCGGCGATCTGCAACGAACGATTAAGCACGCCTCAACATCGGCGCCTTAGTCTCGCCCCACTCACTTTTCGCAAAGAACGGCGGCCTATCCTGTCGGGCGAAGTGACATCAGGGGGTTCATCATGCGCGTTGCATTGCTGCTGACCGCGACCATTGTCGGCACGCTGTTCGCCAATCCATCCAATGCCGGCTCGCTCGACGTCGCGTCCGCCGATGCCGCGAAGTCGCTGCCGCCCGGCTTCCAGAGCTACCGCGGCTACATGTTCGACGTGTCGGAGAATTCCGATCGCAAGGACGTCGACAAGCTCACCGAGAATCTGAAGCAGCAGATCGACGTCGTCGAAGGCGCCGGGTTCTCCCCGCGCGTGCTGCGCTTCTTCCGAACCGTTCCGATCGTCGCGAGCGAGCTGGCCTGCCTCGACGAAGGCGCTGCGACCGCGTGCTACGGCCGGGTCACGCCGGACACCCCGCGCACCACGCCCCGGACGCTGACGGTATGGGACCACGACAAGCAGCGCTGGACCAATCCGAATGCCGTCGACCTCGCGGTCGATTCGGGCCTTGGCGTCATCATGATCCGTCCGGACATGATGCGTTACGAAAAGGAGGCCGTGCTGCTCCACGAAATGCTGCACGCCTATCACGCGCGGCTCTTGCCGGACGGCTACGCCAACAAGGGCGTGATCGGCTATTACGCCTACGCCAAGTCCAAGGATTTCCTGCCCAAGGAAGCCTATGCGCTGAAGAATCACGTGGAATTCTTTGCCGTGACCGCCAGTATCTTCCTGGCCGGCAAGAGTGAATTCCACGATCCCAAGACGCGCGAAGCGCTCAAGGAGAAGATGCCGGACTATTACAAATATCTGGTCGGCGTGTTCGGCTTCGACCCCGATCCGGCGGCTGCCTCGGGTGGTCCGGTCGCCTCGCTGAAGTGAGGCAGAGATAGCGCACCTCGCGCCAAACCAAGCCAAAAGCCGCGCGAGATGCGCGGCTTTTTTCGTTTTGTAAACCGGAAGATGCGGATGACGCCCGGGCGGGAATTGCCAAGGTGGGGCCTGATCTGCATAGTCCCGCCCGCATCGATACCTGTTTCGAAGAGGATAGAAGAACATGGCGGACGCCGACCTGGATGTCGTGATCCGGCAACTGGCCAGACAGCAGCATACGGGCCTGATGACCCGCGCCAAGGAGCGGCGGGATCGCTTCAACGGCCTCGCGGCCAAGGCCAAGAGCAAGGAGACCGGCGACCGCTTCAAGATGATGGCCAAGGCCACCATGGAGCAGGCCACCGCCGCGGCCCGTCGCCTCCAGATGTCAGCAGACAACGTCGCCGACAGCTACGCCCGCGCGATGCGAGTAGCGGCCAGCACACCTGTCGTGGTGAAGGCGGAGAAGAAGCCGGCGAAGGAGAAGCCGGTGAAGAAGGCCGCGAAATCGAAGAAGAAAGCCAAGAAGGCGAAGTAGTTGCGACCGCGCGCTTCATCTCGCCCCACTTGCGGGGAGAGGGAGAAGACTCTTCCTATCGCCGCGGTGTAGAGACCTGGGTCGGCCCGGCGCGGGTGAGCTCGGCAAGCTTGGTGCGTGCGGCGTCATGCGTCCGGCCATCCTTGCCGGGCGGCAGCGCAAGTGCGGCTTCGAAATCGGCGCGGGCATCGTCGGCCTGACCGCGAGCGAGGAACGCCATGCCGCGGTCGAAGCGGGCCTGAGCGTCCGACGGGTCGAGACGGACGGCGGTGCTGTAGCTCAAAATGGCGCGGTCAAGATCGCCCTTGGCGGCGAGCGCAAGGCCGCGCTCGTGATAGGGCGCGGCGAGCTTGGGATCGAGCGCGATCGCGTCATCAAAATCGGCAATCGCAAGCTCCACCTCGCCGTTCTGCCGGTAGGCCAGCGCGCGATCACGATAGAACGAGGCGCGGTTGGGATTGAGGTGGATGGCCTCGTTGAAATCGGCGATTGCCCGCCGGTGGTCGCCGTGACGCAGCGCGATCCGTCCGCGCCCCTCATAGGCAAAGGCGATCAGCGAGCCGCGGAACGGCGAGAAGCCGATCACGGCCGAGCAGATATCCGGCTCGTCCTCGTCACCGCAATTCACGACCGTATGCGTGGACAGGCCGATAAGCACGCCCAGGACGATCAACAATGGCACCGCAGCTTTGGTCATCTTCGACGGTGACCGGCGAGACGCCGGCCACGCATCCCCTTTCGAAGGAATACTCTCGATCAGGTGTTAACACCGGCCGGGCCTGCCCTGTGTGCGCCAGATCACAAAGGCGCACGATGTTGTGGCTGCGCAGGAGCAGCGTTCAGAACGCCTCCGCTTCGGAGAGCTAGGCCAGATTGAAGATCCAGAAGAAGCCCTTCCAGGCCATCAAGGCGAGCAAACAGCACCAGACGACCGTCACCACGGCGAGCGAGATCAGGAGAAGTGCGCCTTCCATTCGTTCTAAGAAGGCCTCACGCGGTGCAATATCGCGTTCGACCACCTGCTCCAACTGCAACGGTACCATGCGAACCTCCGGCAATTTGCATGAGCAAAGACTGCCACTCGGCAAGCATTCCAACCTGTTGCTCCCCCAGCCAAGGCGAGCAGGCACAGGTCTGGCCCAATGTGCGACAAAGCGCAATGGCCATTTCGGATAGTGCGCAGCAGCAATCCGCACCCTGACGATGATCGCGGCAGATGCCGGCAATGCGACGTTGAATCAGAGATTTCTCGCTTGAATTGCAACGTCGGAGAAATGCGTCCGCGCCGTGGCTCTCGCTAGCTCATCCCCAAGGACCACGTGAAGGACCACGTGAGGGATCGCGCGACGATGAGCGCCCCCACGGACCTTGCGGTGGATAGTTTTCATTGGCGCCGACCGACGGCGCGGCATTCGCGCCGAGCTCAGCCGCCAACTGCTGGAGCGCAGCGATGCGGTTCTGCGTCGAGGGATGAGTGGCGAAGAGACTATCCACGCCATGGCCCGACAGCGGATTGATGATGAACATGTGCGCGGTCGCCGGGTTTCGCTCGGCCTCGACATTCGGCACCTGATGCGCAGCACTCTCGATCTTGACCAGCGCCGACGCCAGCCACATCGGCTGGCCGGCAATGCGGGCGCCGAGATCGTCGGCGGCATATTCGCGGGTGCGGCTGATCGCCATCTGAACCAGCATGGCGCCGAGCGGCGCCAGGATCATCATCAGGATCGAGCCGACGATGCCGGGGCCGTTGTTGTTGCGGTTGCCGCTGAAGAACATGCCGAACTGCGCCAGCATGGAGATGGCACCCGCAATGGTCGCGGTGATCGTCATCAGCAGCGTGTCGTGGTGCTTGATGTGCGCAAGCTCATGCGCAATCACGCCGGCGAGCTCCTCGCGGCTGAGCTGACGCATCAGGCCGGTGGTGACGGCAACGGCGGCATTCTCCGGATTGCGGCCGGTCGCGAACGCGTTGGGCTGCGGCTCGTCCATCAGGAACACACGCGGCATCGGCAGGCCCGCGCGGCCTGCAAGCTCGGCGACGAGACCGACCAGCTCGGGCGCGCTCGCGCGGTCGACCTGATGGGCGCCGTACATCGACAGCACCATGCGGTCGGAGTTCCAGTAGATGAAGAGATTGGTCGCCGCGGCAACGACGAGCGCGATCATGGCGCCAGTCGCACCGCCGATCAGATAGCCCACCCCCATGAACAGGGCGGTGAGGCCTGCGAGCAGCATTGCGGTACGAAGATAGTTCATGGCCGTCTCCCGGGCCGGCCGTGGCGGCTTGAGGCGTTGCAGGCCGGCGCTTTTCAAGTAGGAATGACCCCGGCCCGGGTGCAAGGTTTCAAGGTGCGTCCCGGAGCCGCGGCACTGGTTTGAGTTCGATCATTCCATTAAACTTCGTCAAGAATCCAAGCGTCTCCCCCTTCCGGAAACCTCATGCTCCAGACCCGATTTGCGATCGCGGCCGCCGCTCTTCTCGCACTCTCAGCTTCCGCCTCCGCCCAATTCGCCCCACCGCCCGCAAAGCCCGCCGCTCCCAAGGCTACCGCGCCTTCGCCGCGCGCGGCCTCGTGCCACAATGGGGCGAACTTCGATCGCTTCCTGGCCGACGTGAAACAGCAGGCGGTTGCTGCGGGCGTGTCGCAACGCGCGCTTTCGGAAGCCGGGCCCTACCTCGTCTACGACCAGGGCATCGTCAACCGCGACCGCGGCCAGCGCGTATTCGGCCAGCTCTTCACCGAATTCGCCGGCCGCATGGCCGCGCCCTATCGCATGCAGAACGGCCAGCAGCACATTAAGCAACACGCGGCTGCGTTTGCGCGCGCCGAGAAAGAGTACGGCGTGCCGCCAGCGGTGATCGCCGCGTTCTGGGGACTGGAGAGCGATTTCGGCGCCAACATGGGCAATCTGCCGACGCTGAAATCGCTGGTGTCGCTGGCCTATGACTGCCGGCGCTCGGAGATGTTCGTGAACGAAACCGTCGCGGCGCTGAAGGTCATCGATCGCGGTGATCTCACGCCCGACGAGATGATCGGCTCGTGGGCCGGCGAGCTCGGACAGACGCAGTTCTTGCCGACGCATTACGTCAACTACGCCGTCGACTATGACGGCGACGGGCGGCGCGATCTGTTGCGCAGCGAGCCCGACGTGATCGGCTCGACCGCGAACTACATCGCCAACGGATTGAAGTGGCGGCGCGGCGAGCCGTGGCTGGAGGAGATCAAGGTGCCGCAGAACCTGCCGTGGGATCAGACCGATCTCACCGTGCAGCAGCCGCGCTCCAAATGGGCGCAGTTGGGTGTGACCTATCCCGACGGAAGACCGCTGCCGAACGACAATCTCGCGGCCTCCGTGCTACTGCCGATGGGACGGACCGGGCCGGCCTTCATGGCGTATCCGAATTTCGCGGCCTACACTGAGTGGAACAACTCGCTGATCTATTCGACCACCGCGGGCTATCTCGCCTCGCGCATCGCGGGCGCTGCGCCGATGCGAAGGCCGACGACGCCGGTCGTGCAACTGCCGTTCAACGAGCTCAAGCAATTGCAGCAACTTCTGGTCCAAGCCGGCTTCAATGTCGGCAAGGTTGACGGCGTGCTCGGCCAGCAGAGCCGCGCCGCCGTGAAGGCGATGCAGATCAAATACGGCCTTCCCGCCGATTCCTGGCCGACCGCCGAGCTGCTCGCCCGCATGCGCGGCGGCACGGCGCAGGCGCAGCCCGCGGGGACGATCCGGTAGAATTTTTGCACTGCACAGGCCGCTCCGGCGATTGTATTTTTCCATGACGCTCCCATGTGAGTGGCTCAGGTTTTCTCCTGAGATTTCCCTCATTCGAGCGAGCAACACATGTCCTTCCACGACGCCGTCGTCCCCGCGTATCTGCAACTGCTGAACAGCCTCATCGGCCTGCTCAACAAGGCTGAGGCGCATTGCGCGGCCAAAAAGATCGACCCGGCCGTCCTGCTCGGTTCTCGGCTGTTTCCGGACATGCTGCCGCTCTCGAAGCAGATCCAGCTCGCCAGCGATTTCGCCTCCAAGGGCTGTGCGCGCCTGACGCATAGCGAGGTGCCCTCGACGCCCGACACGGAAAAGACGTTTGAGGAGTTGAAGCAGCGGCTCGCCAAGACGATCGACTACGTCAAATCGTACAAGCCCGCGCAGTTCGAAGGCGCCGACACCAAGGACGTGACCTTCCCGGCGGGCCCGGACCGGACCATGACGCTCAAGGGCCAGCAGTTCTTCAGTGCGGTCTCGCTGCCGAACTTCTATTTCCACGCCGCGACCGCCCACGGCATTTTGCGTCACAATGGTGTCGAGATCGGCAAGCGCGATTTCCTCGGCGCGAACTGAGTTCGTGGGGTCGCGGCAGCGGAAATCCGCTGCCGCGACCCAAATTGCAGGCGAATTATGCCAGACGGGGCGCCACGCGCAGCTCGCCTGCACTTTCCGTATGGCTCCTCCCTTGCGCTGATTGCCGCGATGCACAAGTGTTCCGGACCTCTCACCGCCTGGAACCACTCCCAATGAGCCGTCCGACCAAATTGTTTGAGACCTACAAGCTCGGCCCGATCACGCTGGCCAACCGTTTCGTGATGGCGCCGCTGACGCGCAATCGCGCCGCGCCCGGCACCTTCGTGCCGAGCCCGCTCGCCGCCGACTATTACGGCCAGCGCGCGTCGGCGGGCCTCCTGATCACCGAAGCGAGCCAGGTCTCGCAGCAGGGCCAGGGCTACCAGGACACACCAGGCATCTATTCCAAGGACCAGGCCGCCGGCTGGCGCAAGGTCACCGATAAGGTGCATGAGCGCGGCGGCAAGATCTTCATCCAGCTCTGGCATGTCGGCCGCATCTCGCATGTCGACCTCCAGGCGAAGGGCGCCGCGCCGGTCGCGCCGAGCGCGATCCGCGCCAAAGGCAAGACCTTCGTCAACGGCACCTTCGCCGACGTCTCCGAGCCCCGCGCGCTCGAGCTTTCCGAAATTCCGGGCATCATCGACGACTTCAAGCGCGCCACGAAGAATGCGCTGGAGGCAGGCTTCGACGGCGTCGAGATCCACGGCGCCAACGGCTATCTGCTCGACCAGTTCGCCAAGGACGGCACCAACAAGCGCACAGACGCCTATGGCGGCGGTATCGAGAATCGCGCGCGCCTGATGCTGGAAGTCTCCAAGGCCGTCGTGGCTGAAGCCGGCGCCGACCGCACCGGCATCCGCATCTCGCCGGTGACGCCCGCCAACGACATCGCGGATTCCAATCCGCAAGCCTTGTTTGATTACATCGTCGACGGCCTCAGCGCGCTGAAGCTGGTCTATCTCCACGTCGTCGAAGGCGCCACCGGCGGCCCGCGCGACTTCGCGCCGTTCGACTATGCAGGCCTGCGCAAGCGCTTCAGTGGCACCTATATCGCCAACAACGGCTACGACTTCGAACTCGCGACCAAGGTGCTCGACGCCGGCGCGGCCGATTTGATCGCCTTTGGCAAGCCGTTCATCTCCAACCCCGACCTCGTCGAGCGGCTGAAGAAGGGCGCGGCCCTGAACGATTGGGACAAGAACACGTTCTACGGCGGCGGCGCGAAGGGATACACGGATTACCCGACGCTGGAAGCGGCGGAGTAAGAACTGTCCACACGACGGCTGTCATGCCCCGCGAAGGCGGGGCATCCAGTACGCTGCGGCCTCTCGATTCAATCACGACCGCCTCTGGAATACTGGATCGTCCGCTTTCGCGGACGATGACAGCGGAGAGGAACGCGGGCACGGCGCGCCACGCGAAAGGAAAAAAGGCCGGGATCGCTCCCGGCCTTTTTGCTGCCCGCAGCCGCCTCAGGCTGCGTAGCGGTTGAACTTCGACTTGGAGATCGAGGTTGCGGCGACGTGGACGTGCTGCGCCAGTTCAGCCTCGGCACGCTCCTTGGTCCAGCGCGTCGTCGGCACCGAAATGTTGATCGCGGCAACGGCACGGCCGTGCTCGTCGATGATGGGAGCCGCAACCGAAATGTCGCCCATCACGGTCTCGTTCATGATGACGGCATAGCCGCGCCGCGCGGCCACGCGAACGCGCTCCAGCAGCGCCTTCGGATCTGTCTCCGTAAAGGGCGTCAGCGGCGCGAGCGGCGTTCGCTTGAGAAGGTCGAGGCGCTCCTCCTCGGGCAGTGCCGACAGGATCGCGGTGCCCGACGCCGTGAAGAAGGTCGGCAGCCGGCTGCCGATCACGATGTCGATGTTGATGAGATGCGCGCCCGGAAAGCGCGCCACAAAGACGACCTCGTGGCCATCCAGTTCGTGCAAATTGGTCGTCTCGCCGAGATTGCGGCTGATCTCGAGCAAATAGGGCGAGGCGCGGTCGATCAGATCGTTGGCCTTGAGATAACTGTGCGAGAACTGAAGCACCTTTGAGGTGAGGCCATAGTTGCGCGTGCCCTCGATCCGCTTGAGATAGCCGAGCGTTTCGAGCGTGTAGACCAGGCGCTGGGTGGCGCTGCGGTCGAGATCGGCGGCGCGCGCGATGTCGGCGAGCGTCATGTAGCGCTGCGGGCCGTCGAAGGCATGCAGGACCTGGAACGCCTTCTCGGTCGAGCCGACGAACAGCGACGAGCGTGGCTCCGCGTTATTGTCCGCATTCTTCTCGACGGCCCTGGGCTTCCGCGCCTTCACTGCGCGGCCGCTGCCGTCGCGACTGCTACGCGCCATGCTGCCGTCCTCTCACCCGATGCCCTCCGAGATCGCCAGTTGCCGGCCGAGCTCGGCGCGGAGCGCCGCGACCAGCGCCGGTGCCGGCTGCACCAGCGGCGCCAGCATGCGCGGCGCCTCGACGCCGACGAGGTCCATCACCGCTTTCATCGGTCCCGGATTGGTTTCGGCGAACGCCATGTTCATCAGCGGGATCAGGCGGCGATGGAGGCTCAAGGCCTCCGCTGTCTTGCCAGCTGTGGTCGCCTCGAAGACCTGGCGCCAGGCGCGCGGCAACAAGCACGCGGTCACGATGATGCCGCCCTTCGCGCCCGCCGCGAGATGCAGCGGGAACAGGCTGTCCTCGCCGCTCAGCACCGCAAAGCTCTCGTCGACGCCGGCCACGACCTGGAGGAAATGGTACATGTCGAGATTGCAGGCCTTCATGCCGATGATGTTGGGATGCCCTGAGAGCTCATGCAGGATCTTGGGCTCGATCGCGATCCGGGTACGATAGGGAATCTCGTAGATCAGGATGGGCACGGGTGATGCATCGGCATAGCGCAGGAAATAGTCGCGGACGCCAGCCTGAGTCGGGTTGGTATAGTATGGCGTGAGAACCAGCAGGCCGTCCACGCCCTCGGCGGCGAATTCACGGCCGGCCTGGAGGGCATCGTGGAAACCGGTGTCCAGCACGCCGGCGATCACCGGGCCCTTGCCCGCCATCGCCTTCACCGACAAGCCGGCCATCTTGATGCGCTCGGCGCGTGCCAGCGCGCCATATTCGCCGGTACCGCCGAGCGGCACCACGCCGTCGATCCCCTGCTTGTTGAGCCAGGCAAACAGGGCCGAGACCGCGCCGGCATCGATGGTGTCGTCGGCCTTGACCGGGGTCGGGATGGCCGGGAACAGGCCGCGGAGGCGATTGGCAGTGAGCATGATGTGAACCTCTGGTTGGAATGCGGGACGGCTACCTCGCCGCAGCACGCCGGCGCAGGCGTTCGGCGACGAAGATCAGCAGCCCCATGAAAACGAACAGGCAGGTCGAGACGGCAGCGATCGCGGGCGAGACCTGAAGCGTCACCTCGTCCCAGAACTGCTTTGGCAGCGTCGCGTTCAGGCCGCCGGTCGCAAACAGCGCGATGGTGAGCTCGTCGAACGAGGTCGCGAAGGCGAACAGGAACGACGACATCATGCCCGCGCCGAGGATCGGGAAGGTGACGTAGCGCAGCGTCGCGATCGGGCGCGCGCCGAGGCTCTGCGCGGCGTGGTCGAGCCGCGTATCGTAACTGCGCAGCACGGCCATCATGGTCATGACCACGTAAGGCACCGCGACGACGGTGTGTCCGAGAATGAGGCCGAAGGCGCTGCCGACCAGGCCCATGCGCGCGAAGACGTAGAACAGGCCGACCGCGATGATCATGCGGGGCACCACGATCGGCGACAGGATGAAGGCCAGCCACGCCGCCTTACCGCGGATGTCGCTGCGTACTAGCAGGAACGCGGCCGGCGTGCCGATCAACATGGCGAGCAATCCCGTGCCGACCCCGACCAGGAGCGAGCGCAGCATGGCCTGGGTCCAGAGCGGCGAACTCAGCACGGTCTCATACCAATGCAGCGTAAAGCCCTGCGGCGGCCAGTTGAGGCCACCGGTGCCGAACGACAGCGGGATCATCAGGATAGTCGGCGCGCTGATGATGAGCAGCATGATCCAGACGAAGGCCTGCAAGCCCATGCCGGCTTGGTCGGGATTGCGGTCGCGACGGCGTGACGGCAGGAGCCGGAGAATCCGGTCGGAGATCGCACCGAGCAGCGTGAGGAGCGCGTCGCCCGCCTTCTGAAGGGGGCCCGACAGACGCGACGGCGTCGCGTTGCGCGGCGCCGCCGCGCCGGTCATGGTCGACAGGCCGAGCAGCCGGTCGTAGGCCGCAAAGACGATGAAGACCACGAACAGCAGCAGCACCGAGATCGCGCCGGCAAAGCCCCAGTTCATGGTCTGCTGGACCTGGTCGATGATGAGCTGCGTGATCATGGTCTCGCGGCGCCCGCCGAGCAGGGCCGGCACGATAAAGAAGCCGATCGCGGTGACGAACACCATAATGCCCGCCGCAGCGACGCCCGGCAGCGACAGCGGAAAATAGATTTTCCAGAACGCCATGCCCGGCCGCGCTCCGAGCGTGGCGGCCGCGCGCGGCAGGGTACGGTCGATGTTCTCCATCACCGCGAGCATCGTCAGCACGGCGAGCGGCAGCAACGCATTCACCATGCCGACGAGAACGCTGCCGAAATTGTAGAGCAGGCTCGCGGGGCTGGAGATGATGCCGAGCGAGATCAGGAGCTTGTTGATGACGCCGTTGCGCCCGAGCAGCACGATCCATGCGAAGGCGCGGACCAGGAAGCTGGTCCAGAACGACAGCAGCACCCAGAACAGGAGCGTCGTCTTGCGCTTCTTGTCGACGACCGAGATCAGATAGGCGATCGGATAACCTGTGACGACGCAGATCAGCGTGGTGACCAGCGAGATCTTCAGGGTGATCAGGAGAACGTCGAGATAGACCGATGAGGCGAACAGCTGGCGGTATTGCGCCAGCGTGAAGCCGCTCTCGCCGTAGACGCTGAGCAGCAGCAACTGGCCGACGGGATAGACCAGGAACAGCACGAGCAGCAGGACCAGCGGCGCGCCCATCGCCGCCCGCGTCCAGGCCAGATTCCGCTGTATCGCGCGCGGGGCGGCCAAGCTCAGATCCCCTTCCCGTCACTGATCGCGACGGCGTCGGTCGCATGCCATCCGAGCGACAGAAGCTGCCCTATCTCGTAGGGCGCCGCGCCGCTGCGGGTCGGATGCGCAGCGACGAGTTGCGGCATGCCCGCCGTCTCGGGCGCGATGTAGAGCCGCGTCAGGCTACCGCTGATCATCACGTCCAAAAGCCGGCCCGAGAGCCGACCGGCGAGCTGGTCTCCGCCGCCGGCGTCGCCGACCACGAGATTCTGGGGACGCACCATGACCTTGATCGGCTCGCCCGCGGCGAAAATGCTGCCATTGCCGACCGCGCGCGACGGCGCGGCCTGTGCAGCCAGGACGACATCGAGCCCGTCACTATCGACGCCACGCACGGTGGCGCTGAGCAGATTGGATTCTCCGAGGAAGTCGGCGACGAACACCGAGCGCGGACGGAAGTAAAGATCTTGCGGCGTGCCGATCTGCTCGATCGCGCCCGCATTCATCAGGCAGATGCGATCCGACATAGTCATCGCCTCTTCCTGATCGTGGGTCACGTAGACGATCGTGGTGCCGAGCTCGCGATGGATGCGCTTGATCTCGAGCTGCATCTGGTCGCGCAGCTTCTTGTCGAGCGCGCCGAGCGGCTCGTCCATCAGGATGATCGCGGGCCGATAGACGATGCAGCGCGCCAGCGCGATACGTTGCTGCTGGCCGCCGGACAGCTCGCGCGGATAGCGTTTTGCAACGTGCGGCAGCCGCACCGTCTCCAGCGCCTCTGCCGTGCGCCGGCGCGCCTCGGTGTCGGCCACCTTCCGCATCTTCAGCGGAAACGCGATGTTGTCCTCGATCGTCATGTGAGGAAACAGCGCGTAGTTCTGGAACACGACGCCGATATCGCGGTCATAGGCCGGGCTGTGCGTGACGTCGGCATCGTCGATCAGGATCCGCCCCTCGTCGGGATGGGCGAGGCCTGCGATCAGGCTGAGCAGCGTCGTCTTGCCAGATCCCGACGGGCCGAGCAAAGTGAGGAATTCGCCCCTGGCGACGTCGAGGCTGGTCGGCGCCAGCGCGACGAAGTCGCCATAGCGCTTGCACAGCTCGTGAATGCGCAAGCTCGACGAGACCATGGGGCGCTCCGATCGCTTCGCGCTTCCCTTGACGCCGGTCAAGCCAGGATCCAGCTGTTGAAGCGCTCGATGACGGCGGCCTGGTTGTCGTACCAGAATTTCGGATCGATCTTCAGCCCGGCCTTGATGTTGTCGGGATAGGTCGGGCAGTTCTTGGCGACCTCCGGCTTGATGTAGTTGAAGGCCTCCGGCTGGGTGAGGCCAGCCGGGAAATATTCCACGAGGGCTGCCTGTCGCTTCGGATCGGAGGCGAACTTGATGAACTCGCGGCAGGCATCCGCATTCGGCGTGCCGGCGAGGATCGACCAATTGTCGGCGCCCCAGACCCCCTGGTTCCAGATAATCTCGACAGGCGCACCGGCCGCCTGCGCCGACTGCGCACGCGACACCCAGGTCGGCAGCATGTCGATCTCGCCCGAGGTCAGCATCTGTTCGACCTGCGCACCGCTGGTCCACCACACGGCGACCGACGATTTGATCTTGTCGAGCGAGGCGAAGGCCTTGTCGAGATCGCAAGGGTAGACCTGCGCGGTCGGCGCGCCCGCTCCCATCAGCGCTTCCTCGATCGTGTCGAACGGATGCTTGCGCACCGAGCGGCGGCCGGGGAAGTCCGCCACGTTCCAGAAATCGGCCCAGGATTGCGGCGCCTTGCGGCCCTTGAAGGCGTCGGTGCGATAGGCGAGCACCGTGCTGTAGACGTTGGTCGCGACGCCGTAGGGCGATTCGTATTCGGCCGGAAGCGTCTTGATCACCGGCTCGGATTCGAGGCCGTGCTTCTCGAGATATTGCTTGGCGCCGGTGGTCAGGATCTGGATCGCGGGCCAGGAGATCTTGGCCATGTCCCAGGTGTAGTTCTTGGTATCGACCATGGTCTTGATCTGCGCGACCGGCTCGGCATTAGCCTGCACCCCGACCACCTCGATGCCGGTCGCTTCGGTGAACGGACGGTAGAACACCGCGCCATAGGCCTTGGTGTAGATGCCGCCATCGTCGCGCACGACGATGCGTTTTCCGGCGGCGCGGGACGGCGACCAGACCGAAGGCGCAGCGAGCGCGACGGCGCCGGCTCCTGCACCGAGCAGCAGGCGGCGTCGGGAAGTGATGATCTTGGGAGCGTTGGTCATGTCAGTCCCCTCTATGATGTTGCAATGGATGGTGGTGGCAGAACGCGGCCAGGGTTGAAGAGACCCTTCGGATCGAAGGCCTGTTTCACCGCCCGCATCAGCGCGAGCTCGACCGGCGGCTTGTAGCGGGACATCTCGCCGGTCAGCGTGCGCCCGACGCCATGCTCGGCGCTGAAGGTGCCGCGCAGCGAGCTTGCGACATCGTTCATGGCGCGGCGAATTCGCTGCGCGACGGCGTCGCGCTCCGGCACGGCGTCCCACTCGGCAAAGCCAAAGAAGGGAATGAGATGGATGTTGCCGTCGCCCATGTGGCCGACGATCACGAACGGCTGATCCGGCACGATCGCGCGCACGGCCGCCATCGCCTGGTCGATGAAGGCCGGCACGGTCGACACCGGGACCGCGGTGTCCGACGTCAGGCCCACGCCGGCTTTCTTGTTGGCTTCCGAGACGCTGTGACGCACCAGCCACATCGCCTTGCGCTGCGCCTCGCTCGCAGCGACGACGCCGTCGCTGACCAGCCCTGCCTCGAGCGCCTGTTCGAGCACCGTTTGCATCGCCACCGCGAGCGCCGCGGCATCGCCGGTGTCGGACAATTCGACGAGGACATGCCAGGTGTCGATCTCCGCGACCGGACAGCGCCGGCCCGGCACCTGCTCCAGCACGAGCTGGATCTGCTTCGCATTCATCAGCTCGAAGGCGGAGAGCCGTGAGCTGCAAGAGGCCTGGAACAGGCCGAGCACGTCCAGCGCCTTTTGCGGATCATCGACCGCAAGCCAGGCGACGGCCTCCGCCGTCGGCAGTGGATGCAGCTTCAGCACTGCGCCAGTGATGATGCCCAGCGTGCCCTCGGATCCTATGAAGAGATGCTTGAGGTCGTAGCCGGTGTTGTTCTTGCGCAGTGCGTAGAGGCCGTCCCAGACCGATCCGTCCGGCAGAACGACCTCCAGCCCGAGCACATTGTCGCGCGTGTTGCCGTAGCGCAGCACGCCGGTGCCGCCGGCATTGGTGCCGATATTGCCGCCGATCTGGCAGGATCCTTCAGCGCCGAGGCTCACCGGAAAGAGCCGGCCGGCAGCGGCGGCGGTCTCCTGAATGGTCGCAAGCACGCAGCCGGCATCCACCACCATGGTATTGTTGACGGGATCGAGCGAACGGATCCGGCGCATGCGCGTCAGTGCGACGATGACCGGCGGCTTGCCCTGCCCCGACGGCGTCGCACCACCGCACAGGCTGGTGTTGCCACCTTGCGGCAACACCGGCGTTTCATGCGCGACGCAAAGGCGGACGATGGCCGCGACCTGCTCCGTGGTGGAAGGCAGCACCGCACAGAGCGCCGGCGCCCGAAAACGGCCGCGCCAATCCTCGGTCAGGCCCGCGAGATCCTCCTCGCGAGTCAGCACGGCCGTGTCGCCCAGCAACTGCCTGAACGCCTCGATCAATGCCATCACCAGCCTCCGGGACGGGCCGACGTTGGCCCAAACGGCGTCTGCGCAAGTAATCGAAATACGATTACTTCAATCGCATTATGCTGATCATGAATTCAGCGTGACAGGGAGTCAAGCGGGGGGCCCTCGCTTCGCGGGGGACGTGCCTCCACACCACAGCTGTCATTCCCCGCGAAAGCGGGGAATCCAGTACGCCGCGGCCTCTCCGTATCCCACTCCTGTCTCCGGAATACTGGATCGCCCGATCAAGTCGGGCGATGACACCGAGGGTGAGGAGCAAGCTTCGCGAACGACGACGGCGGAGAAGAATTGGGAGCGCGCCAACGCAAAAACAAAAAGGCCGGGATTGCTCCCGGCCTTTCGTCGTTATGCGACCTGCCTTATTGCAGCGAGGCGCGCTTGGGCGGGGTTGCCGGCCACGACTTGATCAGCGTGTCGTAGTCGATCGTTTCGCCCTTCGGCTTCTCGTTGGCGAGCTTGCGCTGCGGCGCGATGGTGCCGTCCTTCTGGGCCTTGGCGAACCAGAACTCGGCCGACTCCTTCTTGTGCAGCTTCGGACCGCAGGCACCCTGCACGCCCGACTTCTCGATACGCTCCATGACGGAGTCTTGCGCGGCGGCAAGAGCATCCATCGCGGCTTGCGGCGTCTTCGCACCGGACGACGCATCGCCGATGTTCTGCCACCAGAGCTGCGCGAGCTTCGGATAGTCAGGCACGTTGTTGCCGGTCGGGGTCCACTGCACGCGCGCGGGCGAGCGGTAGAACTCGATCAGGCCGCCGAGCTTCGGCGCACGCTCGGTGAACGACTTGTCCCAGATGTCGGATTCACGGATGAAGGTGAGACCGACATGGCTCTTCTTCAGCGACACCGTCTTGGAGACGATGAACTGGAGATACAGCCAGGCTGCCTTGCGGCGATCCGCCGGGGTCGACTTCAGAAGCGTGAGCGAGCCCGCGTCCTGGTAGCCGAGCTTCATGCCTTCCTTCCAGTACGAACCGTGCGGCGACGGAGCCATACGCCACTTCGGCGTACCGTCCGCGTTCATCACGGCGATGCCCGGCTTCACCATGTCGGCGGTGAAGGCGGTGTACCAGAACATCTGCTGAGCGATGTTGCCCTGCGCCGGGACCGGACCCGACTCAGAGAACGTCATGCCCTGCGCCTGCGGCGGAGCGTACTTCTTCATCCACTCCAGGTACTTCGTGATCGAGTAGACGGCGGCCGGACCGTTGGTGTCGCCGCCGCGCTCGATCGACGAGCCGACCGGACGACAACCTTCCATGCGGATGCCCCACTCGTCGACCGGCAGACCGTTCGGAATGCCCTTGTCGCCGTTACCCGCCATCGACAGCCAGGCGTCGGTGAAACGCCAGCCGAGCGAGGGGTCCTTCTTGCCATAGTCCATATGGCCGTAGACCTTGACGCCGTTGATCTCCTTGATGTCGTTGGTGAAGAACTCGGCGATGTCTTCATAGGCGGACCAGTTCACGGGAACGCCGAGCTCGTAGCCATACTTGGCCTTGAACTTGGCCTTGTAGTCGGCGTTGGTGAACCAGTCGTAGCGGAACCAATAGAGGTTGGCGAACTGCTGGTCGGGCAGCTGGTAGAGCTTGCCATCCGGCGCGGTGCCGAACGACTTTCCGATGAAGTCGTTGACGTCGAGCTTGGGATCCGTGACGTCCTTGCCCTCGCCGGTCATGTAGTCCGACAGCGCGATGGTCTGGCCGTAGCGGAAGTGCGTGCCGATCAGATCGCTATCGTTGATCCAGCCGTCATAGACGTTCTTGCCGGACTGCATCTGGGTCTGAAGCTTTTCGACGACGTCACCTTCCTGGATGATGTCATGCTTGAGCTTGATGCCGGTCAGCTCGGAGAACGCCTTGGCGAGCGTCTGCGACTCATATTCGTGAGTTGCGATGGTCTCCGAGACGACGTTGATCTCCATGCCCTTGAAGGGCTCGGCGGCCTTTGCGAACCACTCCAGCTCCTTCTTCTGGTCGTCCTTCGAAATGGTCGAAGGCTGGAATTCCGTGATCCACTTCTGGATGACGGCATCGTCGGCGGCGCGGACCGGCGCCGAGACGGTGAACGACACCGCAACGAGCGCGGCGACGCTGGACATCGTCAGAAAGCTGTTCTTGGTCAATGGACCTTTCCTTCTCCTAAACTGTCGCATGTTGTTCCTCCGTTGCAGCGACAAACTTTATACAGGCCCGGGTTGGTCCCGGATCTGGCCGTCCCTTCGCGAGCGTCAAACCGTGCGAAAAATGAGCACGGCCGTGGCCAGCGAAATTCCACTTGCGAGCCACAGGCTCGAAATCTCAAATCCCTCCTCGCCGATCGGCAACGTCGCGAGTGCGTCGGTGCCGGCGAAGGCGATCCACAACAGATGGATGACGGCCGCCGTGATCAGCGAGATGAAAAGCCGGTCGCCACGCGTGGTCGGGATGCGCAGCACGCCGACACGCTCGGCCTCGGGGTAGACCGCGGCAAGCCCGGTCATCACGGCAAGCGTGCAGGCGAGCGCGACAAAGAAGATCGCCGTCGGCAGCGTCCAGGCCATCCATGCGATGGATTCCATTGTTGCCTCCCTAGACCCGACCGAGCGCGAAACCGCGCGCGATGTAGTTGCGGACGAACCAGATCACCAGCGCGCCCGGGATGATGGTGAGTACGCCGGCAGCCGCCAGCAAGCCCCAATCCATGCCGGCCGCCGACACCGTGCGCGTCATGATCGCCGCGATCGGCTTGGTCTGCACCGAGGTCAGCGTGCGCGCCAGCAGCAGTTCGACCCAGGAGAACATGAAGCAGAAGAAGGCGGCGACGCCAATGCCGCTCGCGATCAGCGGCACCAGGATCCTGATGAAGAAGCGCGGGAAGGAATAGCCGTCGAGGAAGGCGGTCTCGTCGATCTCGCGCGGCACCCCGGAGACAAAACCTTCGAGGATCCACACTGCCAGCGGAACGTTGAAGATGCAGTGTGCCAGCGCCACCGCCCAGGGCGTATCGAATAGGCCGATCGCCGAGTAGAGGTTGAAGAACGGCAGTGCATAGACCGCCGCCGGCGCCATGCGATTCGACAGCAGCCAGAAGAACAGATGTTTATCGCCAAGGAAGCGGTAACGCGAGAATGCGTAGGCCGCGGGCAGCGCCACCGAGATCGAAATGATGGTGTTGAGGACGACATATTCCAGCGAGTTGATGTAGCCGGAATACCAACTCTCGTCGGTGAAGATGCGCTTGTAGTGCTGGAGCGTCGGCGCATGCGGCCATAGCGTCATCGTCGAGACGATCTCGGCATTGGTCTTGAAGCTCATGTTGACGAGCCAGTAGATCGGCAACAGCAGGAATATCAAAAACAGCGCCATGATCAGGCGGCGGCCGGGGATCGAGTGCATCACGCGGCTCCTTCCTGCGGCTTCCGGTCATTACCGGCATTGGTCATGACGGTGTAGAAGATCCAGCAGACGATCAGGATGATCAGATTGTAGACCAGCGAGAGTGCGGCGGCCTTGCCGAGGTCGAACTGGCCGAGCGCGATCTTGACGAGTTCGATCGAGACGAAGGTGGTCGAATTGCCGGGCCCGCCGCCGGTAACGACGAACGGCTCGGTATAGATCATGAAACTGTCCATGAAGCGCAGCAGCACCGCGATCAGCAGCACGCGGTTCATCTTCGGCAGCTGGATCGCCCTGAACACGGCCCAGCGCGAGGCGCCGTCGATTTGGGCTGCCTGATAATAGGCCTCCGGGATCGACTTCAGGCCGGCGTAGCACAAGAGCGCAACGAGGCTGGTCCAGTGCCAGACGTCCATCACGATCACGGTGACCCAGGCGTCGATCTCGTTGGAGACGTAGTTGTATTCGATGCCGATGGCGTTGAGGACATAACCGAGCAGGCCGATGTCGGGCCGGCCAAATATCTGCCAGATCGTGCCGACCACGTTCCACGGAATCAGCAGCGGCAGCGCGAGGATCACGAGGCAGGCCGCGACAGTCCAGCCGTCGCGCGGCATCGACAGCGCGACGACGATGCCGAGCGGGACTTCGATGGCGAGGATCACCAGCGAGAAGAACAGATTGCGCCCGAGCGAGGCGAGGAAGCGGCCGCCGAGATCGGTCGAGGGATCGAGCAATTCCTTGAACCAGCCGACGCCGTTCCAGAAGAACTGGTTGTTCCCGAACGTGTCCTGCATCGAATAGTTGACCACCGTCATCAGCGGCAGCACCGCGGAGAAGGCGACGACCAGGAAAACCGGCAGCACCAGGAACCAGGCTTTTTGGTTGATGGTCTTGTCCATCAGGCGGCTCCCTCCACCAGAAGGCTGTCGGCGTAGACGTGCACATGCGACGGATCGAATTTCAGCCCGGCGGTGCCGTCGGAGCTGGTGAAGCCGGCCGGCGCGCGCGCCGCGAGTTTTGCGTCACCGAGGCGCGTGCGCGCGAAGCGAATGCGGCCGAGATCGTCGACGCGTTCGATTTTCGCCGTGAGCAGGCCGGGTGCCGGCGCGACGGCATCGACGAATTCCGGACGCACACCGATCTCGATCTTGGCGCCCGCCGGCAGGTTGTCATAGCTGCGGTTGAGCGCGATGACGTGACCGTCGATCCGCGCCTCGCGGCCCCTCACCTCGGCCGGAATGATGTTCATGCCGGGTGAGCCGATGAAATAGCCCACAAACGTGTGCGCCGGCTTGTCGAACAGCTCGGCCGGCGTGCCGCTCTGCACCACACGACCGTCATGCATGACGACGACGGTGTCGGCGAAGGTCAGCGCTTCGGTCTGGTCGTGGGTGACGTAGATCATCGTGAGGTCGAGCTCGCGATGCAGCGCCTTCAGCTTGGAGCGGAGCTGCCATTTCAGCTCGGGATCGATCACCGTCAGCGGCTCGTCGAATAGCACCGCTGCGACGTCGGAGCGCACGAGACCGCGACCGAGCGAGATCTTCTGCTTGGCATCGGCCGTGAGCCGGGTCGCCTTGCGGTTCAGATAGGGCTCGAGGTCGAGCAGGCGGCCAATCTCGGCGACGCGCTTGTCGATCTCGGCCTTCGGCACGCCGCGGTTCTTCAACGGAAACGCCAGGTTCTGCCCCACCGTCATGGTGTCGTAGATTACCGGAAACTGGAACACCTGGGCGATGTTGCGCTTCTGGGTTGACAGCGGTGTGATGTCCTGGCCGTCGAACAGGATTTTCCCCCGCGACGGCGTGATGATGCCGGAGATAACGTTGAGCAGCGTGGTCTTGCCGCAGCCAGACGGTCCGAGCAGCGCATAGGCACCGCCCTGCCGCCAGGTCATGGTCACCGGCTTCAGCGCAAAGCTCTCCTGCGGCGCATCATTGCCGCCGTAGGAGTGGGCGAGATCGACGAGGTCAATGCAGGCCATGGCGCACCTCCCTCATGATACCGGCGCAGCGACCAAGCGGTCAGCCGCGTCGAACACGAAGACATCATTGGGATCGAGCACGGCGTCGATGGTCTGGCCTGGCTCGAACTCGTGCACGCCGTGCAGCACCGCAACCCAGTTCGATCCGTCGCGGGTCAAATGCACAAAACTCTCCGAACCGGTGATCTCGGTCACCGTCACCGTGGCATGAAAGGCATGGCGGTCAGTCTCGCCATTGGCGAGTGCGAGCTGGTGGGCGCGAAAGCCGACGCGATAGGCGCCGTCGGCGAGAGAGGAATAAAGACCGGACGCCGGCGCGGCGATGCCTCCTGCATATTGCACGGAACCGTTCTTCTTCTCGATGCCAACGAGATTGAGCGGCGGATCGGAGAACACCTGTGCGACGCGCAGCGTCTGCGGCCGGCGGTAAACGCTCGGCGTCTCACCGATCTGGAGCGTCTGGCCCTCCCACATGCAGACCGTGTTGCCGCCGAGCAGCAGCGCCTCGGTCGGCTCGGTGGTGGCATAGACGAAGATCGCGCCGGAGGCCTCGAAGATGCGCGGCAGCTCGGTGCGCAGCTCTTCGCGCAGCTTGTAGTCGAGATTGGCGAGCGGCTCGTCGAGCAGCACGAGGTCGGCGCCTTTCACCAGCGCGCGCGCCATCGCGGTGCGCTGCTGCTGGCCGCCGGAGAGCTGGAGCGGCGTGCGCTTCAGGAAGGGCTCGAGCCGCAGCAGTCTTGCAGCTTCAGCCACGCGCTTCTCGATCTCCGCGCGCGGTTTGCCCTGCACGCGCAACGGCGAGGCGATGTTCTCATAGACCGTGAGCGAGGGGTAATTGATGAACTGCTGGTAGACCATCGCGACCGAGCGCTGGCGCACGTCGACACCGGTGACGTCCTTGCCGTTAACCAGCAGCTTGCCCGTCGTCGGCTTGTCGAGGCCGGCGAGCAACCGCATGATCGAGGTCTTGCCCGACAGCGTCGGCCCGAGCAGCACGTTGAGCGTGCCGCTCTCGAGCGTCAGCGAGACGTCACGGATGTGCGGGACCCCGTCGACGGTCCGGGTCACATGATCGAGTGTCACGCTCATAAGCGTCCTCCTGCTTCCAGCAGCGGACTTTGCGGCACAGCGTGGGCTCTGATCCAGTCGTCCAGAGCGGCAATTTCGTCGGCAGATAGTCGCAGGCCGAGCTTGGAGCGGCGCCAGACGATGTCCTCGGCGGTCACCGCCCATTCGTTGGTCATGAGATAGCGGACCTCGCGTTCGGTCAGTGTCGCACCAAAAGCCTGACCGAGATCGGAGGCCGATTTTGCATCGCCGAGCAGCTTGATGGCGCGGGTGCCATAGGCCCGCGCAAGCCGCCGCGCATGCTCATGGCTGAGGAAGGGGTAGCCGCGCTGGAGCTCGCCGATCAGGCCGTCGACCGCCGACACATCCATGTCGCCGCCGGGCAGCGGCCATTTGCCGGTCCAGCCCTCGCGCGCTTTCGCACTGCGAAGATAGGGCGCGAGCCGCTCCAGTGCCTCTTCGGCGAGGCGGCGATAGGTCGTGATCTTGCCGCCATAGATTGACAGCAGCGGCGAGCCGCCGGGCGTGTCGAGCTCGAACACGTAGTCGCGGGTGGCGGCCTTGGCTTCGCTGGCGCCGTCGTCATAGAGCGGACGCACGCCGGAATAGGTCCAGACCACGTCCTCAGGCGTCACCGGCTTGGCCAGATATTCGCTCGCAGCCGCGCAGAGATATTGGATCTCCTCCACTGTGGCCTTCACCTTGGAGGGATCGCCGTCATAGTCGCGGTCAGTGGTGCCGATCAGCGTGAAGTCGTCCTGGTAGGGAATGACGAAGATGATGCGGCCATCGGCGTTCTGGAACATGTAGGCGCGGTCGTGGTCGTAGAGTTTTTTCACGACGATGTGCGAGCCCTGCACCAGCCGCACTTTTGCCTTGGCATTGACGCCAGCGCCACGGCCGAGCACGTCCTCGACCCAGGGGCCGCCGGCATTGACCAGCGCGCGGGCTTGGATCTGCGAGCGCGCGCCGGTCAGCGTGTCGACCATGCCCACGGTCCAGATGCCGTCGGCCTGACGGATCTCGGTGGCGCGGGTGCGGGTGCGGATCTCGGCGCCCTTGTCGGCGGCGTCGCGCGCGTTGAGCACGACGAGGCGGGCGTCATCGACGAAGCAGTCGGAATATTCGAATGCGCGGGTGTAGCGATTCGGGATCAGCGGACGGCCGACCTCGTCGCGCCGGAGATCGACCGAGCGCGTTGCCGGCAACAGATGCCGGCCGCCGATATGGTCGTAAAGGAAGAGACCGAGGCGCAAGAGCCAGGCCGGGCGCAGGCCGGCGTGATGCGGCAAGACGAAACGCAGGGGGCGGATGATGTGGGGGGCGATGCCCCAGAGGATCTCGCGCTCGATCAGCGCCTCGCGGACCAGCCGGAACTCGTAATATTCGAGATAGCGCAGGCCGCCATGGACCAGCTTGGTCGACCAGGACGACGTCCCGCTCGCCAGATCGTTCATTTCGCACAGGAAAACCGTGTTGCCCCGGCCCACCGCATCGCGCGCGATGCCGCAGCCGTTAACACCGCCTCCAATGATGGCGAGGTCGAAAATACGCTCCAACAGACGCATCCCCCGGCGACCGCCCGTTCAATCGAGCGGTTACTTTCGTTTTTGATTAGATCACACCAAAAAACGAAAGCAAGATGAAAGAGAGGCGAAGGGAAGCGAAAGCGGAACTTTTTAGCAGGCAATCCGCCGCCGAAGCGGGCAGTTCAGACGGCGCTATGAGCAGCAATATTACTCTTGAATAGTCATGCTCCAACAAATTATAGTCATAATAGTCAAACTGGTTCGTATTGCCATGACCGAACGCAGCACAGCAACCGATCCGCTTGCGACTGACGACACCTGGACGCTTGCCAACGCCAAGGCACGATTGTCTGAGGTGATCGAGCGTGCCCAATCGGGCCCCCAGATCATCACCCGTCACGGCAAGCCCAATGCCGTGGTCGTTTCCGCCGAGGAATGGGAGCGAAAGACCGCGCGCAAAGGCACGCTGGCGGAATTCCTGTTGGCTTCGCCGCTGCGCGGCGCCGACCTTGAGCTTGAACGCCTGCACGACGCGCCACGCGACGAGACGCCGTGAACCTGCTGCTCGACACCAACGTACTGTCGGAGGTTCGCCGGCCGGCCCCCTCGCCGAAAGTCCTGGCGTGGCTTGATGCGATCGATGAGGATCGTGCGTTCATCAGCGTTGCCTCGATCGCCGAGCTTCGCCGCGGCATCGCATTGCTGGAGGACGGCCGTCGACGCGCCGCACTGGCCGATTGGCTCGCTCATGATTTGCCGACACGCTTTGCCGAGCGCATCCTGCCGATCGACCACACGGTGGCCGAACGCTGGGGCGATCTGATGGCGCAGAGCCGCCGCAGCGGCGTTGCCCTGTCCGTCATGGATGGCTTCTTTGCCGCGACCGCGCTCGCAAACAACCTCACGCTCGTCACGCGCAATGTGAAGGATTTTGCCGCGTTCGGCGTGACGCTGCTCAACCCGTGGGACGACGCATAGGCCCCTATCTCAGCCGCACCACGGGCGACGGTTCGGGCGCCGTATCCTGCGCATCGGCCTGGGCATCGTCGATCTCCGCCCCCTTCGGCATCGCCTCGACCACCTCGATGCCCTTGCTGTGGCAGATGGTGGCGAGGCGCTCGGGCAGCTCCTGGTCGGTGACGAAGGTCTGGATCTGGCTGATATGGGCGATGCGGACCGGCGCGCTGCGCCGAAGCTTGGTGGAATCGGCGACCAGCATGACGGTGCGGGCATTGGCGATGATGGCCTGCGCCACCTGCACCTCGCGATAGTCGAAGTCGAGCAGCGCGCCCTCCTCGTCGATCGCGGACGCACCGATGATGGCATAGTCGACCTTGAACTGGCCGATCAGCTGCGTCGCGGTCGAGCCGACCACGGCGCCGTCGGCGCGCCGCACCGTGCCGCCGGCGACCACCACCTCGATGCGGGGATGGCGGTAGAGCAGCATGGCGACGTTGAGATTGTTGGTGATGACGAGCAGGTCCTCGTGCGAGGTCAGCGCGCTTGCGACCTCCTCCGTCGTCGTGCCGATGTTGATGAAGAGCGAGCAACCGTTCGGAATCAGCGATGCGGCCGCAGCCCCAATCGCCTTCTTCTCATCGGCCGCAACGAAGCGCCGCGCTTCATAAGCGAGATTTTCCACGCCCGAGGCGATGATGGCGCCGCCGTGGATGCGGGTCAGCGACCGGCGCTCGCAGAGATCGTTGAGATCCTTGCGGATGGTCTGTGCCGAGACTTCGAACCGGCGCGCCAGCTCCTCGACCATGACGCGGCCCGAGGCGCGCGCGATGTTGAGGATTTCGGCTTGGCGATGGGTCAGTCCGGTCACGGCAATGGCCTCAAATGAGAACGATGCATGGTGCGGCGGTTCGCGCCTTCGGTCAATGCGTGCGCGGATCACGGTTAACGGATGAGCTCACCACGCCATTTCTTACCAAGTCATGGCGGTAGCGAGACGCGCCAGCAGCTCCGGATCGTCGAAGGCGCTTGCCGTCGCGACCGCGCCGGCGCCGACAAGGTCAGCATGGCTGAGGCTGGTCCGGATCCCGATGGTCGGAATGCCCGCCGCCGCGGCGGATTGCACGCCGGAGCGTGAATCCTCGAACGCAATCGAGGCTGCCGCGCTCGCACCGACGAAGCGCAGCCCCTCCTGATAGGGCAGCGGATGCGGCTTGCCATGCGGCAGTTCGTCACCGATCACGAGCGCCTTGAAGCGATGCGAGATGCCGAGGCCGGACAACAGAAGCTCAGCGTTCAGGCGTGGTGCGTTTGTCACCGCGACCATGGGAATGCCAGCGGCGTCCGCCCGGTCGAGCAGCGCCATCAAGCCCGGCAACGGCTCGATCTGCCCAACGACCAGCGACCGGAAAACCTCTTCCTTCTCGCCGAGGATCGCGGCGCGCTGGTCCAACGCTTCATCGGGCAGAAAGCGCTCGCCGATCGACGCATTGGAGAAGCCCTGCAGCTCCTTCGAGAAGCGCGCGTGATCGAAGGCATGGCCGCGAGGACCGAGTACCTGGTTAAACGCCTTCAGATGCAACGGGTCGGTGTTGGCGAGCGTGCCGTCAATGTCGAACAGCAACGCCCTGCTCATCTCCTTGCCGATCGCCCCGATCATGTCCGTACTTTCCCGAATGCACAACGCATCGATGCGAAAGACGTATCAATAGCGTCTCGATCGCGCAATGACGCAAGCGCATGATGATCACGCGACACTCGACAAAGCCGCGCGCGGCTGCAACACTCCATCCAAGATCAAAAAGGAGGAAACCATGACGATCAACCGGCGCGACCTTGCTCTCTCGACTCTTGCCGTCTCGACTCTTGCCGTCTCGGCGCTTGCGCTCACAACGCCTGCGCTGGCAACCTCGGCGGACGAAGAAGCCGTGGCGAAAAAGGTCGAGGCCTTCCGCCTCGCCCAGATCGCCTCCGATCCCAAGGCGCTCGGTGCGCTGTGCTGGGACGATCTGAGCTACAGCCATTCCAACGGCAAGGTCGAAGACAAGGCGACCTTCGTCACCAACGCCACCGACGGCAAATCAAAATTCCTGTCGATCGAGTATCAGGACCCGACCATCAAGGTCATCGGCCCCGCCGCGATCGTGCGCTTCCACTGGGTGGCGGAACAGGAAATGGTGGCCGATGGGAAAAAAGTGCCGACCAATCTTCACATCCTGATGAACTGGCAGAAGCAGGGCGACGACTGGAAGCTGCTGTCGAGGGCCGCGACGAAATTGTGATGCGTTCTTGCCCTCTCCCTGTGGGAGAGGGTGGCTCGTCGCGCAGCGGCGAGACGGGTGAGGGGTATCTCTCCGCGAGAACCCCATTTAATTCTGAATTCGCGGACAGAACCCCTCATCCGGCGCTTCGCGCCACCTTCTCCCACAAGGGGAGAAGGAAAGTGCAGCAGCAACAAGGACTGCAAAAAATTCCGACCACGCTTTGGCGTCAGAAATCGCGCGGCCTGGCGCAATGCAGCGTATTGCGACGACGATTGCGACCTGACGCTCGACACAATCAAGTGCGGCTGCAACAGACGCAAGATCAAGGACGGAGGATATGATGACACTGAATCGCGACCATGCTGCCACGACGGACCACGAGGCGGTGGCAAAGAACGTCGAGGCATTTCGCCTCGCCCAGATCGCGGCCGATCCGAAGGCGCTCGGCGCGCTGTGCGCGGACGATTTGAGCTACAGCCATTCCAGCGGCTTCCTCGAGGACAAGGCTGCCTTCGTCGCCAACGCCACCGACGGCAAAACGCAATTCCTGTCGATCGCGTACAAGGATCCGACCATCAAGATCATTGGTCCCGCCGCGATCGTGCGCTTCCACTGGACAGCCGAGATGATGGCCGACGGGAAGAAAGTGGCAAACAGCCTTCACATCCTGATGAACTGGCTGAAGCAAGGCGACGAGTGGAAGTTGTTGTCGCGCTCCGCGACCAAGTTGTGATTGCGATTCTTTCCCTCTCCCCCTGTGGGAGAGGGTGGATCGCCGCGTCGCGGCGAGACGGGTGAGGGGTATGCTTCCGCGAGCAACTCTCTCGCTTCCGAATGCGCCGATAGAACCCCTCATCCGGCGCTTCGCGCCACCTTCTCCCACAAGGAGAAGGAAAAAGGCTTACGCCGCTTCCTTCACATCCCCGTTAACCAGCTTACGTGCGGCGCGTTCGGCTTCGCGTGCGTTGCGGAAGAGCTGGCCTTCGAGGCGGTTGAAGCGGTGGGATGAGGCGAAGAAGCAGTAGCCTCCCTGGCTGCGAACGACGATACCCGCAGTCTGCGAATTAACTTCGATGATGTAGCTGTCCGGCATGGCCCGTTGATTCCTCAGTGCGGGCAAATAACCAGATCTCTGCCCAAAGGTTCCTTGGGCAAATCAGCCGGTTTCCACCCCGAATCGACGCGTCATTGAGTACGCCGGGACCTCATCCATTTTATGACTTGTTCTTGGCAAAGCCGCGACGCGTTGGCTCAGTCGCGCCGCGTTTGGCCGATGCTGGATGTCTTCGTGAGGGCGCAATGTCGCGCGCGGTTACGTCGCAATCGGCGTATCGGTGCGGCTGATCGGCTGCGGGCGGCCGTGATCGTCGATCGAGACGTAAGTGAAATTGCCGTCGGTGACGAGGAACGGATGCTCCTCCCTGCGTCGCAGCGCCCAGGCTTCCAGATGCACAGTCATGGATGTGCGACCGACACGCACGAGGTTGGCATGGACGGAGACGAGATCGCCGACATAGACCGCTTTACGGAAATTCATCGCCTCGATCGCGACCGTCACCGTGCGCGACTTCGCGATCTTTGATGCGAACACACCGCCGCCGACGTCCATCTGGCTGAGCAGCCAGCCGCCGAAGATATCGCCATTCGCATTGGTGTCGGCGGGCATCGCCAGCGTGCGGATGCAGAGATCGCCACTCGGCTCGGTGTCGGCCTTTTCGGTCATATGCCTCTCACTTGAAATTGTCCCAGCCCGAATCGGGCGCGAAGCGTCCGCCGAATCTCTCCGCCAGCGCATGCAAGGTGGATACCACGTCATCCACGCCGCGCGTGCGTGCGTAGTTCAACGGACCGCCGCGGAACGGCGCGTAGCCGGTGCCGAAAATCATGGCACCGTCGACCATATCGGCATCGTCGACAATGCCCTCGCGCAACGCCGCCACGCAGACGTTGGACATCGGCAGCACCAGCCGATCGATCATCTGATCGGTGACACGCGGGCCGGCCTCGGGCAACGGCGACTTCTCAGCCTTGCCGTCCTTCCAGGTGTAAAAGCCCTTGCCGGTCTTGCGGCCGAGTTCGCCCTTGGCGACTTTCTCGCGCAGCCAGGCCGGCGTCGGCGGCAACAGATCGCCGAACTTGGTGCGCAGCATGTCGCCCACGTCAAGACAGATGTCGAGCCCGACCTGGTCGGCCAGCTCGATCGGCCCCATCGGCATGCCGAACTGTTCGGCGGCCGCGTCGATCAGGCGCTGGTCGGTCTTCTCGTCCAGCATCACCATGGCTTCCAGCATGTACGGCGTCAGCGCGCGGTTGACCAGAAAGCCAGGCGAGCTCTTCACGGAGAGCGGCAGGCGGTCGATCGCGCCGACGAAGGCGAGCGCTTCCTTCAAGACCTGCGCATCGTTGCCGTCATGGCTGACGACCTCGACAAGTTGCAGCCGCGACACCGGATTGAAGAAATGCAGGCCGACCAGCCGCTCCGGCCGCGCCAGGCCGTTGCGCAAATCCTGGAGCGGAATGCTGGAGGTGTTGGTCGAAAGAATCGCACCCGGCTTCATCTTCGGCTCGAGGCCGGCATAGACCTTCTGCTTGAGCTCGAGCTTTTCCGGCACCGCCTCGATGATGAGATCGGCGTTGCGAACGCCCTCGCCGTCCATATCGGGAATGAGCCGATCGAGCGCGTCACGCACCTCGGTCGGTTTTCGAATGATCTTGCCGTAAAGTTCGGCCGCGCGCTTCACCGCGCCCGCGATCGGCTCGGCCTTCATGTCGGCGAGCGAGACGCGGATGTCATGCCCCGCGCACCAGGCCGCAATGTCGCCGCCCATGGCGCCGGCGCCGATGACGTGGACATGCTTGATCGTGTTGCCGGAGCCGGCCGCCTTCTTCATCTGCTCGCGCAGGAAGAACACGCGGATCAAATTCTGCGCGGTCGGCGTCACCATCAGCTTGGCGAACGACGCTTGCTCCGCCCTCAGCATCGCGGCCTTGCTGCCGCCATGGGTCTCCCAGAGATCGATCAGCGCGTAAGGCGCGGGATAATGTTCGCGCGGCGCGGCCTTCGCGGCTTCCGAGCGCATGCGCTTGGCGAGAAGTCCGCGGACCGGACCGAAATTGGCCGCGCGCGCAAGGAGGCCCGGACGCGCCTTCTTCAGCCGACCAAACAGCGCATCCTTCACGGCATTGCGGACATGGCGCTCCTGCGTCACGGTGTCGACGAGGCCGAGCGACTTGGCGCGGCGCGCATCGATGGTGCGGCCGGTCAGCATCAGCGCCATCGACTGGGTCGGATTGACCAGCGCGGTAAAACGTGCGGTGCCGCCGAGGCCGGGATGCAGGCCCAACATCACCTCCGGGAAGCCGAAACGCGCGCCGTCGATGGCGATGCGCGACTGGCAGGCGAGCGCAACCTCGAGCCCGCCGCCGAGACAGAAGCCGTGGATGACCGCGACCGTCGGCAACCTCAAGGCTTCCAGACGATCGACCACCGCATGCGCGGCATGGATGCGGGTCTCCACCATCGCGGGATCGCTGGCGCCGCGGAATTCGTTGACGTCGGCGCCCGCAATGAAGCCGGACGGTTTTGCCGAGCGGATCACGAGACCGGCGGGGCGCTCGGTCTCGATCGCGGCGAGCACGGCGTCGAACTCTTCCATCAATTCGGCGGATAGCGTGTTGGCGCTGGCGTCAGCGCGGTCGAACAGCAGCCACGCAACACCGTCGGCATCGCGCGTCAGCTTGAAGTTCTTGTACGGATTGTCGGCCACAGGTGGGGGTCCGAGCTCCAGCACACGGTCACCGAGCGCGGTCATGATCTTCGAATCCATGGTCACACCGCCTCGATCAGCATGGCGCCGCCAAGCCCGCCGCCGATGCATTCGGTGGCAACCCCGCGCCGCGTGCCGAGCCGCTTCATGGCGTTGACCAGATGCAGCACGATGCGGTTGCCCGAGGTGCCGACGGGATGGCCGAGCGAGATCGCACCACCATCGACGTTGAGTTTTTCACGGTCGATCTCGCCGGCTGCGCCGTCAAGGCCAAGGATCTCGCGGCAGAACTTCTCGTCGTTCCAGGCGGCGAGACAGCCGAGCACTTGCGTGGCGAAGGCCTCGTTCAGCTCCCAGGTCTCGACGTCCTTGATGGTGAGATTGTTGCGCTTGAGCATCGGCGTTGCCGACATCACGGGCCCGAGCCCCATGATGCTCGGATCGAGCGCCGCCCAGTTGCTGTCGACGATCACAGCCTTCGGCGTCAGCTTGTGCTTTGCGACCGCCGCGTCCGAGGCAAGGATCACCCAGGAGGCGCCGTCGGTGATCTGCGAGGAATTGCCGGCGGTGACCTGGCCCCAGGGACGCTCGAACACGGGCTTCAACTTTGCCAGCGTCTCAGACGAAGAGTCCGGCCGCACGCCATCATCATGATCGAAGAATTTGCCGTCGCGGGAGAAGGCAGTCTCGACCTCGCCCTTGAGGAAGCCCTGCGCCTGCGCGTTCGCAAGCCGGCGATGGCTCTCGGCCGCGTAAGCGTCCGACTGTGCGCGCGTGATACCGAAGAGGTGGCCGACGACCTCGGCGGTCTGGCCCATGTTCAAGTCGGTGATGGGATCGGTCAGCCCGCGCTCAAGGCCAATGATCGGCTTGAGATAGCGCGGCCGCAGCTTGAAAGCCGCACCCAGCTTCGCAGCGATGCCCTTCGCCGTGGCGAGGCCGGCAAACCAGCGCACGCCGGAATTCGGCCAGACCAGCGGCGCGTGGCTCAAGGCCTCGGTGCCGCCGGCGAGGACCATGTCGGCATGGCCCTCGCGGATGTAGCGGTAGGCGGTGTCGATCGATTGCATGCCGGAGCCGCAATTGATCTGCACGGTGAAGGCGATCATGTCCTCGCCCATGCCGAGCCTGAGCGCGGCGACGCGGGCCGGGTTCATCTCGTCGGCGATCACATTGACGCAGCCGAGGATGACCTGGTCGAAGGCCGTGGGCGAAAACGGCTGGCGGGCCAGCAGCGGCCGGCCGCATTGCACGGCGAGGTCGACCGGCGTGAACGGTCCCGGCCCCGAGCGCGCCTTGAGAAACGGCGTCCGGCTGCCGTCGACGATGAAAACCGGTCGTGCCATCAGCTCGCCGCCCTCTGTTCACCGAGTTCCTGGAAGAACTGATGCACATCTCCGGTTTTCTTGTAAATCGGCGACAGCGCCTCCGGCGCAAAATCGTCGACCTCGATCACTTTTGCGACAGCTTCGTGGGCGGCCGCGAGCTGCTCGCCTTCGGCTTGGGTGATGACACCCTTGGCCACCGCGTCCTTCCAGTCGGTTATATGCGCGGCGCGCATGCGCTTGGTGATCGCGTCTGAGTTTACGACCAGCGCGAATGCGCGCTCCAGGCGCGCAAAGCCGCAATCGTCATCGACATGCGCGAGATCCGGCGTGATGCGGTCACGCGCGGCCGACGGCTCCAGCACCAGGCTTGCGCATTGATGCACGACGCGGTCGGACGGGCCAAGCACGCGGGCACCGAAGGGCTGAACCACGAGCTTGAGGATCACAGCGACGAAGCGGTTCGGCAGGTTGGCAAGGATTTCGGCGAGGCGGTTCTCGATGGTCCTGAAGCCGCTCGCCATGCACCATTCCAGCGCGGCAAAATCCTCCTTCTGCCGGCCCTCGTCCTGCCAGCGTTTTAGCGCGGCAGAGAGCAGGTACAGCTCGGAGAGGATGTCGCCGAAGCGCGCCGACAGCATCTCCTTGCGCTTCAGCGCGCCGCCGAGGGTGAGCAGCGCCATGTCGGCGCAGAGCGCAAAGGCCGCCGAATAGCGCGAGAGCTGGCGATAGAATGGCATCGCTTCGCCCGCATCGGGCGCCGGCGCGAAGGCACCAAAGGTCCAGCTCCGGCCGAAGGCGCGCAATAGCGTCTCGAAGCTGTGGCCGACATGCTTCCAGAATGCCTTGTCGAACGCGGTCAGCCCGCGCTCGCGGTCGGTGTCGGCAAGCGCGTTCATCTCGTCGAGCAGATAGGGATGCGCGCGGATAGCACCCTGCCCGAACACGATGAGGTTACGGGTCAGGATGTTGGCGCCCTCCACGGTGATGCCGACCGGCACGGCGCGGTGCAGATTGCCGAGATAGTTTTGCGGACCGTCGATCACGGCCTTGCCGCCATGGATGTCCATGGCGTCGTCGATCGCGATCCGCATCCGCTCGGTCGCGTGCAGCTTCATGATGCCGGAGATGACGGCGGGATGCACGCCGGCATTCAGCGCCGCGCAGGTTAGCCGCCGCGCCGCATCGAGCTGGTAGGCGGTCGCGACGATGCGGGCGAGCGGCTCCTCGACGCCTTCAAATTTGGAGATGGAGATGCCGAACTGCTCGCGGATGCGGGCATAGGCGCCCGTGGTGCGCGCGGCATAGGCGGCACCGGCGGCCGAGAGTGACGGCAGCGAAATGCCGCGGCCGGCGGCAAGCGCCGTCATCAGCATCTTCCAGCCCTGCCCGAGCCGTGCCTCACCGCCGATGACGTAGTCGAGCGGAATGAAGACGTCGTGGCCCCAGTTAGGACCGTTCTGAAACACCTGCATCGAGGGCAGATGGCGGTGGCCGATCTTGACGCCTGGAAGATTGGTCGGGATCAGCGCCACGCTGATGCCGAGCTCGTCCACGTCGCCGACGAGATGATCGGGATCATAGGCCTTGAAGGCCAGCCCAAGCAGCGTTGCGACGGGCCCAAGCGTGATGTAGCGCTTGTGCCAGTGGAGCCTGAGGCCGACGACCTCCTGGCCCTCGAAGATACCCTTGCAGATGATGCCGGTGTCGATCATCGAGGCGGCATCCGAGCCGGCTTCCGGGCTGGTGAGGCCAAAGCACGGAATGTCGCGGCCGTCGGCCAGCCGTGGCAGCCAGCGCTCCTGCTGCTCCTTGGTGCCGAAGCGCATCAGCAGCTCGCCGGGTCCGAGCGAGTTCGGCACCATCACCGTGACGGCAGCCGCGATCGAGCGGGTCGAGATCTTGCGCACCACTTCGGAATGCGCGTAGGGCGAGAAGCCGAGGCCACCAAACTCCTTCGGAATGATCATGCCGAAGAATTTTTCGCGCTTGATGAAGGTCCATACCTCCTGAGGAAGATCGCGCCATTCCCAAAAGATCTTCCACTCGTCGAGCATGGCGCAGAGCTCGTCGACGGGACCGTTGAGGAAAGCCCGCTCCTCATCGGTCAGCACCGCCTGCGGAATCTTCAGCAGCTTCGCCCAGTCAGGGTTGCCGGTGAAGAGATCGCCGTCCCACCAGACGTCACCGGCCTCCAGCGCCTCGCGCTCGGTGTCGGACATCGCCGGCAGCACGCCGCGCGCCCAGGAGAAGATCGGCTTTGTGATGGTGTCGCGGCGGAAGCTCATGGCGGACCTCATGCAACGGCGCGGTTGTCAGGCATTTTAGCGGAAAGTCGCGGGCGGAAGTGAACACTTCGCGAGCAAAAAAAGCGAAATTGACGCGGCCGGGCGGCCGCCCAGGGACCATAACGGCCAGGGCGTGGTGGCGGTTCCGGGAGGGGATGGACAGAGCGAGGAGCGGTAGCCCGGATGGAGCGTAGCGCAATCCGGGAAAGTCTATCCGGGGGTGAGAATCCCGGATTTCGCTTCGCTCCATCCGGGCTACAGGATGTGGACAGACTTGGGCCTAATCCGGCCGAACCATCTCGAACATGTTTTCCGGCTTGATCTCAAAATAGTCGCCGCGACGGCCGGCACGGACGATCGGGCGGGCGGCGGCGGTCTGGTAGACGCCGTCCTTGATCATGGCCTTGTCGATGTGGACGGCGACGACCTCGCCCAGCGTCAGCCAGGCATCAGCCTCCTTACCGTCGGCGCCCTTGAGGCGGACGATGTCGGACACCTTGCACTCGAAGGCGACGGGGCTCTCAGCCACGCGCGGCACGTTGACGAGCTTGCCGGGCACGGCGGTGAGGCCGGCAACCTCGAACTCGTCGACCTCAGGGGCGACATGCGCGGCGGTCGCGTTCATGTGCTTGGCCAGGTCCATGGTGGCGAGATTCCAGACGAACTCGCCGGTCTGCTGGATGTTCTCGACCGTGTCCTTCCAGTTGGTGGAGGAGAAGCCGATGATCGGCGGCACGTAAGCGAAGGCGTTGAAGAAGCTGTAGGGCGCGAGATTGACGTGGCCCTTGGTGTCGCGCGAGGAGATCCAGCCGATCGGCCGCGGTGCAATGATGGCGTTGAAAGGATCGTGCTTGAGGCCGTGGCCCTTGGAGGGTTCGTAGAAATAAAGGTCTTTGTCGGTCACGCGAGGTCTTCCCTGATCCTGGTAGCCCGGATGGAGCGAAGCATAATCCGGGTCCGCCAGCGCAATGCTCAACTATCCCGGATTGCGCTTCGCTCCATCCGGGCTACGTCGGCTTTGCTTATAGGAGAAATCTTGAGCGCCCGTCAGTGACGCGGCGACAGGCCCGCAATGACGAAATCGATCATCTGGTCGATCGAGGGGCCCGGCTTGGTGGCGCACTGGGCGATCATCTGGGGGTGGAAGAAGCGCATCATCGCGGTGCAGGCGCACATCGAGGCCAGTTGCAGGTCCGGCGCCTCGAACTCGCCGGAGGCGGCACCTTGCGCGATCATCTGGCCTATCACCGTGGTGATCAGCTCCATATGGGTGACGCAGACCTCCCAGTCCTCCTGCATCGCGATCTCGACCATCTCGTGCAGCTTGTTGTCGCCGACATAACGCTCGGTGTTCATGCGATGGATGGTGGTGAGCAGCTCCCGGAAGCGCTCCAGCACCGGACCGGGCCTGGCCACGATCCGCTGCGCCTCGAGCTCGACCTCGCCCATCAGCGAACGGGCCACTGCCTGATGGATCGCCTTCTTCGATTCGAAGAAGCGATAGACATTGGCGGGGCTCATCCGGAGCTCTTTGGCAATGTCGCCGACCGTGGTCTTCAGGTAGCCGATCTGGCGGAACAGCCGCTCGGCCACCTCGAGGATACGCTCCCGGGTGTCGCCTTCGATATGTTCCGAAATCAGGGCCATCAATCAGGACTCGTTAGCCAGCAGTCTTCTCATTTATTCAGCCGCTTCAGCAAGCGGAATTGCGTCCTGGTCATCGCTCCCATGCTGCGGCGCGGCAGGCTGCTCGGGGGTCCCCGCCTCATCCAGGCTCTTGCGGAACCACAGGGCGTAGAGGCCCGGCAGGTACAGCAGCGTGAGGAAGGTCGCGACGAACAAGCCGCCCATGATGGTGATCGCCATCGGGCCCCAGAAGGCGGAGCGAGACAGCGGGATCATGGCGAGGATGGCGGCGAGCGCCGTCAGCACCACCGGACGGGCGCGGCGGACGGTTGCCTCCACGATCGCCTCACGGCGGGTCAAGCCGTGGGAGACGTCGGTCTCGATCTGATCGACCAGGATGACCGCGTTGCGCATGATCATGCCGGCGAGCGCGATCAGGCCGAGCAGCGCCACGAAGCCGAACGGCGCGTTGGCGACGTTGAGCCCGAGCGAGGCGCCGACGATGCCGAGCGGTGCGGTCAAGAACACCAGGATCAGGCGCGAGAAGCTCTGAAGCTGGATCATCAACAGCGTCAGCATCACCATGACCATCAGCGGGAAGAGGATGAAGATCGAGGCATTGCCCTTGGCGGATTCCTCGAACGCCCCGCCCGGCTCGATGCGATAGGCCGGCTCGAGATTATCCTGAATCGCCTTCAGCTTCGGCGCGATCTGGCCGGTGACGTCGGGCGCCTGCACGCCGTCGACGACGTCGGAGCGCACGGTGATCGCCATGTCGCGGTTGCGCCGCCACAGGATCGGCTCCTCATGGGCATATTCGATTCTGGCGATCTGCTGGAGCGGTACGGCGACGCCGTTCTTCGAGGTGATGGTGAGATCGCCGACGCCGCCGAGATCGAGGCGCTCGGAGCCGACCGCACGGGCCACCACGCCGACCTTCTCGATGCCGTCGCGCACGGTCGTGACCTGCGTGCCCGAGATCAGCAGCGACAGCGCCTGCGACACGTCCTGCGGGGTCAGGCCCATGGCGCGGGCGCGATCCTGGTCGACGACGAGCTTGAGGTAAGGCGACTGCTCGTTCCAGTCGAGCTGGACGTCCTTGACGTTCTTGTTCTCACGCATGACGTCGCGGACCTGATAGGCGATCTCGCGCACCTTGTTGGCGTCGGGGCCGATCACGCGGAACTGGACGGGGAAGCCGACCGGCGGACCGAAGTTGAAGCGGTCGACGCGCACGCGCGCCTCGGTCAACATGCCGTCGGCAACCGCACCCTCGATCTTGGCCTTGACGCGCTCACGCGCCTCGACGCCCTTGGCGACGATGACGATCTCGGCGAAGGCCTCGTTCGGAAGCTGCGGATTGAGGCCGAGCCAGAAGCGCGGCGAGCCCTGGCCGACATAGGCGGTATAGGTGTCGATGTCCTGGTCGTCCTTCAGCAGCGTCTCGGCCTTCTTCACCGCCTTCTCAGTGACATTGAAGGCAGTGCCCTCGGGCAGGCGGAGCTGGAGGAACAGCTCGGGCCGCTCGGAGAGCGGGAAGAACTGCTGCTGGACATGGCCAAAGCCGACGATCGAAGCAACGAAGACGCCGACGGTCGCGACCACCACCGTGATGCGATGGTTGACGCACCACTGCACGATGGCGCGCAGGCCGCGGTACATGCGGGTCTCGTAGACCGCGTGCGGATCGTGATTGTGGTGCACCTTGATGTTGGGCAGCAGCATGACGCCGATATAGGGCGTAAAGATCACCGCCACGAACCAGGAGGCGACCAGCGCGATCGCCACGATCCAGAAGATGCTGCCGGCATATTCACCGACCGCGGAATTGGCAAAGCCGATGGGGAGGAAGCCAGCGGCCGTGACCAGCGTTCCCGTGAGCATCGGAAACGCAGTTGATTCCCAGGCAAAGGACGCCGCGCGCATGCGGTCCCAGCCCTGCTCCATCTTCACGACCATCATCTCGACCGCGATGATGGCGTCGTCGACGAGCAGGCCGAGCGCAATGATCAGCGCGCCGAGCGTGATACGGTGCAGGTCGAGCGACATCGTGTTCATGACGATGAAGACGATGCCGAGCACCAGCGGCACCGAGAGCGCGACCACGATGCCGGTGCGCCAGCCGAGCGCGAGGAACGACACGAACAACACGATCACCAGCGCCTCCATGAAGGAGTGCACGAATTCGCTGACGGCGTGCTCGACCACCTTGGGCTGGTCGGCGATGAGCCGAACGTCGACACCCTGCGGCACCGCCTTCATGAATTCAGCGGTCGCCTTCTCGACCTCCTTGCCGAGCTCGAGGATGTTGGCGCCCTTGGCGGTGACGACGCCGATGCCGATCGCAGACTTGCCTTCCTGGCGCACGATGAAGCTTGGCGGATCGACATAGCCGTGGGTGACGGTGGCGATATCGCCCAGGCGGAACACGCGACCGTCGCTCTCGACCGGGGTCTCGGCCACGGCCTTGGCGCCATCGAGCGCGCCGGTGACGCGCAGTGGCACGCGCTGCGACGAGGTCTCGACCGTGCCAGCCGGCGTCACATTATTCTGCTTGGCGAGTGAATCGAACAGCGCCTGCGGCGTGATGCCGAGGGTGGCGAGCTTGGCGTGGCTGAACTCGACGAAGATGCGCTCGTCCTGGTTGCCATACATGTCAACCTTGGTCACGCCCGGCACCTTGAGCAGGCGCTGGCGGAAGCCTTCGGCGACCTTCTTGAGCTGGGCGTAATCGGCGCCGTCGCCGGTCATCATGTAGAGGATCGAATCGACGTCGGAGAACTCGTCATTGACGACCGGCCCCAGAATCCCTGCGGGCAGTTGGCCCTGCACGTCGACCAGCTTCTTGCGCAGGAGATAGAAGAGATACGGCACGTCCTTCGGCGGCGTGGAATCGCGGAAGGTCACTTGGAGCGCAGTGAAGCCGGGCTTGGAATAGGTCTGCACCTTCTCGAAGTAAGGCAGCTCCTGGATCTTCTTTTCGATGGGATCGGCGACCTGCGCCTGCATCTCCTGGGCGGTCGCGCCTGGCCAGAGCACGGAGACGTTGACCACCTTCACCGTGAAGAACGGATCCTCGGCACGTCCGAGCTTCTGATAGGAGAAGAAGCCGGCGACGCCGAGCACAAGCATCAGGAACAGAACCAGCGTCGGATGGCTGACGGCCCAGGCCGAAAGGTTGAAGCGCTTCATCGCTCTCTCCGAAAAGACGATCCAATTGCCAAAAACGACAGCCACTCTGTTCGAACCGTCGTCGCGAGGCAGCGAAGCAATCCAGGGGGCTGGGCAGGTTCTGGATCGCTTCGCCGCTTCAGCCTTCGCATTTGCGCGACGGCCGAAACTCACCTCACACGACGTAACTCGTAAAAAAGTCTTAGAACGACAGTGACGACACGATCCGGACCTTCTGGCTCGGATCGAGCTTCTGCACACCGAGGGCGACGATCTTGGCGCCCTCGTCCACACCGCTGGTGATGACGACGTCGTTGCTCTCGTAGGACTTCACAGCGACCGGCTTCAGCGTGACCGCGCCGTTGTCGTCGACGACGTAAAAGGACGGCTTGCCGCCCTCATTGAACAGCGCCGACAGCGGCAGCCGCGCGACGCGCTCGGTGGCCGCGTCCGACAACGTCAGCGTCGCCGTCATGCCGAGCGAAACCTTGTCGTCGGCCTCGGGCAGCGAGAATTTTGCGAGATAGGTGCGCGTAGCGGAATCCGCGGTCGGCGCGATCTCGCGCAGCTTCGCCGTATATTTCTTGCCCGGCTCCGACCAAAGAGTGACGCTGGCGGCGCCCGATTTGGCACGTCCGACCAGCGTCTCAGGGATCGCGACGACCGCTTCCTTTTCGGCAAAGCGGGCGACGCGGATCGAGGTCTGGCCTGCGGCAACCACCTGGCCGGGCTCGATCAGCGTTGCGGTGACGACGCCACGGGCGTCGGCGTTGAGCGTCGCGTAGGAAAGGGAATTCTTCGTCAGCTCGACCGAGCGCTCGGCCCGGTTCAGGCGCGCACGGGCCTCATCGGCAGCGGCGCGGCTCGAATCCATCGCCGCATCGGTGGTCCAGCCCTTGGCCTTCAGATCCTTGGCGCGCTGCTCAGCGGCGGCGGCCTGGGCCAGCACGCCTGTCGACGCGGTCTGCTCGGCGACGGCCTGCTCGGCCTGGAGCTTCAGGTCGATCTCGTCGAGGATGGCGAGCGGCTGGCCGATCTCGACGGTCTGCCCAACTTCGACCAGGCGCTTTGCGACCTTGCCGGCGACGCGAAAACCGAGATCGCTCTCGATCCGCGGTCGAACAGTGCCGACGAAGCTGCGCTCGGGGGTCTCGGCATCATAATGGGCGGCCGCGACCAGAACCGGCCGCGGCGGCTCGGCCTTCTGCGCCACGGTGTCATTGCACCCGGCCAGCGCGGCGGCCATCAGGGCCAGCGACACACCCGCCAAAAGCCTGGAATAGCTCGATAAAACTGACCGAACGAACATCGGAGGACACTCCTGCGTCTGCAATGAGACGAATGTCGACTAATCACTGATGAAAGTCAATATTCGTCAGTCATCAGGAATGCGTGATCGTTAAGGGTGGTAACTGTCCTCGTCGCCCTGGCGGAGGCCAGGGCCCATTACCCCTGAAGTCGATTGTTAAAAGAGAACGTCTCCCCGCGTGCCCCAAGAGAAGCCGCGGGGTATGGGCCCTGGCTTTCGCCAGGGCGACGTTCCCAGACTGCGCACTTTGCGCCTCAGCCCTGTGCTCGCCTCGAGACGTCTGCCCAAGCCTCCCACGTGGCGAGCCGCTCGGCATATTGCTTCCGTGCGACGCCGAGAGGCACCTCACCGAGAAAGAGCCGGAGCGGAGGCGACGGCGCGTCGACGACGCTCAGAATGGCCTCAGCCGTCGCCGCGGGACTGCCGAGCTTGCGCGACACCGTCGCGGCCTTGAGCCGATTGCGAAGCTCTCCATATTCCGGCATCGGCTTGAGGCTGACGGAAGAACTTCCACGCCAATCGGTGTCGTAGCCGCCGGGCTCGATCAGCGTGACCTTGATGCCGAAATCTGCGACCTCCGAGGCAAGTGTTTCTCCGAGACCCTCCACCGCCCATTTGGAGGCATTGTAGATGCCCGCGGTCGGAAAGGTGATGATGCCTGCGATGCTGGACGTGATCAGGATATGTCCGCGGCCTTGCTGGCGCAGAAAAGGTAGCGCGGCCTGAACGACCCACAGCGTGCCGAAGAAGTTCGTGTCGAACTGCGCGCGTGCATTCTCCTGGTCGGTTTCTTCGATGGTCCCGAACACGGCATAGCCGGCGTTGCTGACGACCACATCGAGGCGTCCGAATGTCGCCGCCGCAACGCGTACGGCTTCCCTGGCGTCATCCTCGCTGCGCACGTCGAGCTCGATCGGCAACAGCGCAGAGCCATAGGTCTCAAGGAGATCCGCGAGCGTTCCCCTGTTTCGGACGCAGGCTGCGACCTTGTCTCCGCGCGCAAGCGCGGCTTCTATCCAGGCGCGCCCCAGTCCGCGCGAAGCACCCGTAACGAACCAGATCTTTTCGGCCATAGTCGATCATCCTCAAAATGGTGGCGGTGGCCCCGAACGAACGTCGTTTTTGACGACCCTGCTCGGCAGCTCTGACCAGAGTTAGCGGAGGTCTTTGCCTGATCGGTAACTGGCATGGGCCAGACAATGCGCCGATCCGGCCAACTTCATTGCGCGGCGCCTCGCCTTGCCAGCACGTCTTTTCCCAACGCCGTGGCCTCTGTCTCATCGCGAACGAAGTGGAAAGGCACGCCGAACGCCTTGCCAAAGCCTTGGGCCGCCAATCTGAGCGGCATTGGCGTTGCCTCCAGGCCTTCGATCACGATCGCCGCGGCGCAGAGCTCTCGAAGGCGCTGCTTGTTCCGCTTCAGAAACAACGCGCGCGACTTCCTCGCGTCCTGTGAATCGTTCGCATCGTCATCGCCGTCATGCTGCGCGATCAAAACGAATGTACCGCCTTCCGCAAGAAGCGCTGCGAGCTCGGCTTCTGCGTTCCCTTCGGGACCGTCGGTATCGCGGAGAAAAACCAGCGGAAATTGGCTTCTGTCGATCGGCATGGCAGGCTCCTGCAAAGCGGTGCAGCGCCTCTCGCGTGAAGGCGCTCCCAATGGCCTGATCCTATCGATCACGCACCCGCTGGAGCGCGCATCAGATCAGGCCATCAAGTAGCTCCAGACGGCCAAAATGCGGATTTCCAACGTGTGGCCGCATGACGCCGGGCCTGCCTTCACGATTTCTGCTTGGTGTGCCGCTGGGCAACCGCCCCGAAATCGACGACCTCCGCGTTGGGACGGATATCGACACGCGGAGTGTCGTCGGCGGCACGGCCGGGCGGCTTCCGAATCTCCCGTTCGAGGTCGCCCATCGCAGCTTCGGTGAAATACCGAGCCGGTGTCGTCCCAAGCATCCGTCTAAACATGGCGATAAAAGCGCTTGGGCTTTCATAGCCAAGGTCGAACGCGATATTCGTAACGGAGCTTCCAGAGGCTAGACGCTGGAGTGCCAATCCAATGTGCAACTGCTGTCGCCACCGCATGAACGACATACCCGTCTCGCGTTGAAACAGCCGTGACAGTGTGCGGTTGCTCGCGCCAACGCGCGCGCCCCATTCCTCGATCGTGAAACGTAGCGATGGATCATCGATCAATGTCTCGACAAGCCGCCGCAGGCGCCGATCCGTCGGCATCGGCAAATGCAAGGGTTCGAGCGGAGCCGCCTGGAGTTCGTCCAGCAATACGGCGACCAGCCGCGCTTCTCGCGTATCACCTTCCGGATAGAGCGATGGCCCCGCAATGAACCGCAGCAGCAGCTCGCGAAGCAGTGGCTGGACGAACAAGATCCCGCAGCCGCCGCGGAGCGAGCTCGCCGTCGCGGGATCGACATAGAGGCTGCCGACAGAAATCGGACCGGCCGAGCGGGCCACGTGGGCGACGCCGCTCGGAATCCAGATGGCGCAATGGGGTGGCACGGTCCAGATGCCACCGGCGGCTTCGACAGTGATGACGCCGCTGACCACATAGAGCAACTGCGCCTTTCGGTGGCAGTGAGGCTCGGTTTCACGGATCGATGCAAGCTCGATCGTCAGTCCGACGACGGGGCGCGGCACCTGGTCGGGATCGTCCAGGTCCGGGATGTTCGAAAGGCCCATTGACCAGCCTCCTGTTCGCTAGCTCGCAAATTGTGAGGTTGGTTGCCCCTCACCGCCCCTGTTCGGCGAACTCGTGCTTGCTCTCGTGGCCGCCGATGAAGACGAGGATGCCGGCGAGCAGAGGCAGCACCGCGAGCACCAAGAGGCCGGTCGAGGTCTGTCCCGTCGCTTCCTTGACCCAGCCGATCAGATACGGCCCGCCGAAACCGGCGAGGTTGCCGACCGAGTTGATCAGGGCGATAGCGCCGGCCGCAGCCGTGCCCGAGAGCCAGGCGGTCGGCAAGGTCCAGAACACGCCGAAGCAGCAGAACACGCCGATCGCGGCGACCGTCAGCACCACCATCGTCATGGTGGGATCGGAGAGGTAGCTGGAGGCGGCAAGCGCAATGGCCGTGAGCAGCAGCGGCGCGCCGACATGCATCACGCGCTCGCGCGTCGCATCCGAATGCCGCGCCCACAGGATCATGGCGATGGTGCCGAACAGATACGGGATCGCGGTGACGAAGCCGGTCTGGGCGTTGGTGAGACCGAACGCCTTGACGATCTGCGGCAGCCAGAACTGCATGCCATAGAGCGCGCCGACGAAGCCGAAATAGACCAGGCTCAGCATGATCACCTTGGGTGAGGACAGCGCCTCGCCGAGCGACAAATGCTTCACCGCCTGCTTGGCGGCAATCTCGGAATCGAGTTTGGCCTTGAGCCAGACCTTCTGCTCGGCCGACAACCAGTCCGCCTTCTCCGGCCTGTCGGTCAGGTAGAACCAGGTGACGATGCCGAGCAGCACCGAGGGGATGCCCTCGATGATGAACAGCCATTGCCAGCCCTTCAGCCCCATCGCGCCGTCGAGCCCGAGCAACAGGCCCGAGATCGGCGCGCCGATCACGGTCGAGACCGGGACCGCGATGGCGAAGGCGGCGAGGAATCGGCCGCGATATTCGGCCGGGTACCAATAGGTGAGATAGAGGATGATGCCCGGGAAGAAGCCGGCCTCGGCGACGCCGAGCAGGAAGCGCAGCACGTAGAAGCTGGTGACGCCGCTCGTCAGCGCCATCAACGCCGAGATGATGCCCCAGGTCACCATGATGCGGGCGATCCAGCGGCTCGCGCCGAACTTTTCCAGCGCGAGGTTGCTCGGCACCTCGAAGATGAAATAGCCGATGAAGAAGATGCCGGCGCCCCAGGAGAAGATCAGCGGCGTGAACTTCAGCTCGGCATTCATGGTCAGCGCAGCGAAGCCGAGATTGACGCGGTCGAGATAGGAGAAGAAGTAAGCCAGCACCAGGAACGGAATCAGGCGCCAGGAGATGGCACGGATGGTCGAGGTCTCGATTTCACTCTTGGCTGCGCCGGCAGAACCGGCATAGGTCGTGGTCTGGCTCATGGCTTCCCCCCGGGGTTGTTGCTTTTATGGGCTAAAATGCGGTTTTCAGCATCGCGGGCGAAGAGTCAATGGAGCAAGCAATGCACGGGACGCAACCGGTCAAACCCATTGCGCCGCGACAGAGATCGCTGATCCGCGCCGCCCTGGCGCTGGTCGTGATCGCCTGCGGACTGTCCCTGCGCTGGTACGGTTTTCCCCTCGGGCTGCCTGCGTTCGTCGTGAAGTATGGCGGCTCGCTGTTGTGGGCGACCATGGTGTTCCTGCTGGTCGGGGTTTTGCTGCCGCGGCTGACGCGGACGCAGATCGCGATCATCGCGATGGTGATCGCGGTCGTGGTCGAATTCTCTCGACTGGTGCATGCACCCTGGCTCGATGCGTTCCGGCTGACCACCGCAGGCGCGCTGCTGTTGGGGCGAATTTTTTCGCTGTGGAATTTGGTCGCCTACGCGATCGGGATTTTATTCGGCGTGTGGATCGACCGGCTCGTCGAGATGCGTAGGGTGGGTTAGCGAAGCGTAACCCATCTCTTTCGCCCCCCGCGGAGACGGACAATGGTGGGTTACGCCTTCGGCTACTAACCCACCCTACGGTCTCGCTCATTCCGCCAATTGAAACCGCTCGAAGCGATCGAGCTCGTCCTCGATCTTCTGCTTGAGCTCCTTGCGACCCGCCGTCTTCTTGCCGGTGCCGAGCCAGGTCCATTTCTGCATCAAGAGCTTCTTGGCCTGCCGGTCGGTCTTGAGATCGAGCGCGGCGACGATCTCGTCGCCGACCAGCACGGGGAGCGCGAAATAGCCGAGCTTGCGCTTGGCCTTCGGCACGTAAGCCTCGAACAGATGGTTGTAGCCGAAGATGAGATTGGTGCGCTTGCGCTGGATGATCAGAGGGTCGAACGGCGAGAGGATATGGACGAGATCCGGCGAGACTTCGCCCGGCAACAGCGCGGCCGGCTGCGCCCAATGCTCCTGCTTGCCGGCACCGTCGAGGGCGACCGGGACGAGTTCGCCGCGGCGAACGCGCGAGGCGATCAGGGCTGCGACCGCCTTCTTGCTTGGCGCATCGAGATGGCAGATCGAATCCAGGCTGACGATGCCCTGTGAGCGCAGCGCGCGGTCGAGCAGATAGGCCGTGATCTCCTTCACTGATGCCGGCTTCGGTAACTGTTCCCAGCCGAAATGCCGCGTCATCAGCTCATAGGTCTTGAGCATGCCCTGGCGTTCGCTGACGGTCGCGACACCGGTATAGAAGGCGAGCTGCAACGCGCGCTTCGAGGGTTTTCGGCTCTGCCAGAGATGCTCCTTCTCGGTGAGCACGTCGTCCTCGATGTCGCGGATCGTCAGCGGACCGGCGCGAAGCAGCCGCATCACCTTGCGCGTGTCGGCCGGCTTTACCGACGCATACCATCTGTGTCCCTCGCGGCGGTGCTCGCGCATCGCTGGCAGGAAGAAGCGAAAGTCGCTCGACGGCACGTAGGACAGTGCATGGGTCCAGTATTCGAACACGCTCCTGTCGACGCTCTGGGCCTGACGCAGGTCGGTACGGCGATAGGACGGGATGCGGCTGAACAGGATGTGATGATGGCAGCGCTCGATCACGTTGATGGTGTCGATCTGCACATAGCCGAGATGGGCGATCGCCTCCGCCACGGCTGCCGCGCCCTCGCCGAACGGCGCGCGCGTGTCCAGGCGCTGGGCACGCAGCCAGACCTGCCGGGCCTGTGTGGTCGAGAGTGGAAGGGGTTTTGGCGCGCGGGACATTGCGAGGAGCAATGTAGCGGGATTCGCGCCAAGAAAAAGAACGGGGTGGAGACACGCGCCAAAGAAAAAGCCGCGCTGCCATCTGCTGACAGCGCGGCCGGATGATACGGCCGAGGCCTATTTCATCATCATGGCCTTCTGCGCCTTCATGTAGTGCATGCAGCCGCTCTTCATCTTGCCCATGCTCATGTCGGCGTTGGCCATGGCCATTTCCTTGTTCGCGGCCGTCTTGCCGGCCGTGTCGGCAGGGCCGGTCATCGTGGCCGTCGATTTCATCAGATTATCGCTGGTGCACGCCATCATGGCGGCGGATGCGGGTGAAACAGAAAAAGCGAACGCGACAAAGGCTGCGGCGGTGAGCAAGGTCTTCATCGAAAAGTCTCCTCCGTAAAACGAAACCGGCGTCATGCCGGCCTTCGCAATTACGTATTCTCTGCCGACAATGTTTCGCGGAGAAGAAAATTTTCTTGCTGCGATGCGAAGCGAGACGCCTCAGCGGCCGTCCTTCGGCGCTTTGGACCGGTTACTGAGGCTGCCGGTCGCGATGTCCGGCTCGCAGGAGGCCTTGCCGCGCCCCTCGGACTGGCAGCGATAGACGCTGCCGGTGAGGCGGTCGACCAGCCACATGTTCTCGTCGGTCGGACCATCGAGGCCGACATAGCGGGAGGTCAACCCCGTGATCAGCGTCGAGAGCAGGATCGCCACCGCAATCATCGCCGCGCCAATATAGATGGGCATGGAGCTCAGGAACACGGTCCGATCCGGCGGGCCATTGCGATAAAACTGATAGTCACTTGGCCTCGGTGGATGGAACTCGGCTCCCCTCGTCTGCGGTGTCGGATGACGGATTTTTGCTAGGCGCGCATCTGGCCGATTTCTTGTTCGCAGGCAGGCCATGCGACGACCGCTTTGCGACGATCAATGTACATCGGTTTCCAACGCAAAAGCGGCCCGGTCTTGGGCCGCTTCGCGCAGCGTGGCTCGTCAAATCAGCGGTGGAAAAGCCCACCGAGCACGTGACCGAAGAGAGCGCCGGCGCCGCCCGCGCCGCCACCGCCACCACCATGAGCGCGACGGCTGCCACCGCCGGAGTAGCGGCGATGCGCGGGCTCGTCATCGGAATCGTCGGACGAGGCGAGTCGGGTGGAGACGATTTCGGACTGCATCGCCTTGTGCTGGAGCTTATTGAGATAGCCGGTGGTGGGATAGCCGCGCGCAGCCTGCCAGCGCTTGATCACGGAACGGGTCTCGTCGTCGAACTTGCCGGTGGTCTTGATGTCGAAGCCCAGACCGGTGAGGCGGCGCTGCACGTCGCGGCGCAGGTTCTTGTCCAGCCCAAGCTGGTCTTCGGAGATCTGGTCGGCTGTTTCCGTGAAGGTCGAGGGATCAACGCCGCCGGTCAGGTTGCGCGTCGTGGTCGAAGGGCCATCCTGGATCGCGGCGATGCGGGCGAGTGCCAGCGACTTGAAGGTGCCGTTCGGATAGTTGGTGAGGTAGGCATTGAGCTCCTCGACCTTGTTGGTGTCCTTGATCGAGCGCCAGAACTCGAGCTCGACCTCGCCGGCCTGGGCGACCGACGCCGGAGCGGCGTCGGCGGTAGCAGCCGGCGTCGCGGTCGGATTGAGATAGACCGTGCCGGTCAGATTGGTGTGGCCCCAGGGCAGCTGCGCCTTGTTGGTCTCGTCGTTGACTTGAGCGCGGACCTTGGTCATCGCCTGCTGGATCTCAACGCCGGGGGAAGCGATGTTGGCAATCAGCGCGCGGGTGAAGGGGCTGTTGGTGCCGGCTTCGCCATCGAGCGCGGTCTGGCCGGGACCAGTCGCGAAAGCGATCAGCGTGCCTTCGCCGGACTTCATCTCGGCAAGGCCGCTGTCGACGCTGACGGAACGCGTCGCCTTGGCGGAGCGGATCTTTGCGGCGAAGGGATTGTCGCGGCAGGCATCGAGGAACACCAGCTTCACCTTGGCGTCGGCCATGGTCTGCTCCAGCGTCAGATCGACGTTGATCGCAGCACCTAGCTTGACGTCCATCTCGGATTTGAGGTCGGCATCGATCGGCAGCAGATAGTTGGTGCCGTTCACCGCGATGCCATGACCGGCATAGAAGAACAGCGCCACGTCGGCGCCTTCGCTCTTCTTGCCGAATTCGAGCAGCTTCGTCGTCATGGCGTCGCGGGTGAGGTTTGAGCCCTCGACCACTTCGAAGCCAACATTGCGCAGCACCCGCGCCATCGACCTGGCGTCGATCGCCGGGTTCGGAAGCTGCGGAACGTTCTTGTAGGCTGAATTGCCGACCACGAAGGCGACGCGCTTGTCTGCGAGCGCCGCGTTGCTAGTGAAGATGAAGGCTGCGAGGGACATTGCCGCGATCAGGAAACGCATGGTCTTTCTCCCCAGATCCAGAACCACCGACGGCCTGACTGTGATCTCTTCCACGGAGCCTGAATGTGATCTAGATCACGCAAGGGTCGATGCAGCTCGAACCACGCCGAACAGGGCGCGACGACTGCTGTTCGCTTGTGCGCGATCTCTTCCCTTGGATGCGAAGCGCCGCCCGAAACACCGCGAAAATGCGCTAGGATGGGCCCGGAAACGCACAATTTCCAACGTGACGAGCATCACATCTGAGCTTTTGAACCTAGCCTATGCTCGCAGCATCAAATCGCCATCAGGCGTCACAGCGAGGATACGACAATGACCCATTTCAATAAGTTTTTTGGACTTAAGGCGATTGCGCTCACGGCCGCGCTGTCGATGACGGCGGGCCTGGCTTTCGCCGGCGACAATAACGTCTCTTCCAGCCAGATCCTGGATGCGCTGAAGCCGAAGCCGGTGACCCGCGGCCTCTCGGTCGGTCCGCAGACCGATCCGACGGTGCAGGCCAAGGAATCGAGCTTCCTGAGCACCGTGCGCAACCGGCAGACCCGTTCGCTCTCGACGGGCGAGCGTGAGCAGATCGCCGAGCTCGCCGCGACCAAGCCGAACATCGATCTGGAAATCCAGTTCGACTACAACTCGGCCGACATCGCCAAGACCTCGGTGCCGTCGGTGCAGGCGCTCGGCAAGGCGTTGTCCGATCCGACGCTGAAGGGCTCGACCTTCGTGGTCGCCGGCCACACCGATGCGGTCGGCACCGAAGAGTACAATCAGGGGCTCTCCGAACGGCGCGCCGACACCATCAAGAAGTATTTGGTGCAGAATTACGGCCTCAACGGCACCGACCTCGTCACCGTCGGCTATGGCAAGACCAAGCTGAAGGACACCGCCAACGGCGCCGACCCGGTCAACCGCCGCGTCCAGGTCGTGAACATGGACACCAAGACCGCGTCGAAGTGATCTGAGAAGTAGTTGCAGCAATCGACAAACCGCCTGCCGCAAGAGTGGCAGGCGGTTTTTGATTGTCAGATCCAGCTCTGAAACAGCATCAGCCGGTTGAAGGTCTGCATCGAGGTCCCGACGAACGCGGCCGAGATCGGCAGCATGACGGCAAAGCCGACTGCCGCGACGCCGACATAGGCCCACAGCAGCCAGCGCGGCAGGCCATCCCTGCGCAACACATAGACCAGCGCGAGCGATGCCGCGGTCGCGGCCGGCAGATAATAATAGATGAAGCCGAGCGTGCGCGGCAGCAGCGCCCAGGCGAGCCAGGGGCCGAAATAGAACGCCGCGATCAGGAACGCATCCCAGCGACGCGCGACGATAAAATCGCGCAGCACAAATACGAGCGCGAGCAGCGCCGGCCACAGCACCAGCGGATTGCCGAGGAAGACGACCGCCGAAACATTGTCTTCCGCGGTCTTGTCAAACAGGAACCACACCGGGCGCGCGAGCAACGGCCAGGACGGCCACGAGCTCATATAGGTGTGGCCAGCGATCGCAGTCGTGGTGTTGTCGGCAAAGATCCGGCGCTGCGCCTCAACCAGATCCGACAGCGATAACCCGTCGAGCGGAACGAAAGGCGCAAGATACGTCAGCGCCGGCAGCAGCGCGAAGCAGAGCGCGACATGGTGCACCCTGAAGTCGGGCCAAAGATCAGGCCGGTACCAGTCGCTTGCCTTCGCATCGGCAAACAGCGTGTGCCAGCTCTGCATCAGACGGACCATTGCAACGATGACGATGCAGACACCGAGTGGAAACAGCCCGCTCCACTTGCAGGCCGCGGCGAGGCCGAACAACGCACCTGCAAGCGCGAACAACGCATGCGGACGCTCTCTTCGAAAACCGTGCATGAAGGTGGCAATCGCGAGCAGGCCGAAGCCGAGCGCAAAGATGTCGAGCATCGCGATGCGCGCCTGCACATAGAGCATCTGGTTGAAGGCCGCGATCAGCGCGGCCGCGATCGCGGGCCCCTGTGCGGCAAACAGCGCGAGACCGCAGAGATAGATCGCGACGATCGCGAGCGCACCGAACAGCGTCGCCGGATAGCGCCAGCCGAACGCATTGTCGCCGAACGCCGCAATCGATGCCGCCATCAGCTCCTTCGCGAGCGGCGGATGCATCGGGTTGAGCATCGGCTGCGACATCGTAGAGCCAAGCATCTGCCGCGCAGCCGGCACATAATGCACCTCGTCGAACACGAATTTTTCCGGCGTCGCCAGCCCGATCAACAGCGCGAGATGCGCAGCTAGGAAAATCGCGACAGCGATCACTGCGCTCCGCGACAGCTTTGGAACCGCGGGCAATTCAAGCGGCTTCTGTGGGGTTATTTTACGTGGCAAATCTGCGTCACCCCGGATAAAAAAATAACTCAGCGTCTGCATTGAACGCATTCTGCCGCAACTGTCACTAAGCTAACGCTCGTCCCGCGCCGCTTGTGATAATTCTACCACAACACAAGCGTGCGCGATCCGGTACGATCACGGACCTCGATCGGTTGCGAAATGAATTTACGTTTTCTACTTTTACCAACACTGCTGTCGGCCGCACTCTGCGCAGCGCCTTGCGCGCAGGCGCAGACCCGCGTCGGCGAAGCCGTCCTCGTCCAGAACGAAGTGGTGCGCGTGGCCGCGACCACGACGCCGATCAGTGTCGGCGACAGCATGCTGCGCGACGAGACTGTGCAGACCGGCGCCGCCAGTGCGGCGCGCTTCGTCATGGCCGACAGCACCAATCTGTCGCTCGGCCCGAGCGCAACGCTGAAGCTCGACCGTACCGTCTTCAACGACGAGCATAGCTATCGCGACGTCGCGATCCGCATGACCACCGGCGCGTTCCGGTTCGTCACCGGACATTCGGAGAAGACCGCCTACAAGATCACAACGCCACTCGCGACCATCGGTGTGCGCGGCACCACGCTCGACATCCTGTCCCAGCGCGGCCGCTCCGTCGTCGTGCTTCAGGAGGGCGCGGCCAGCGTCTGCACGTTGAGCTTCCAATGCGTGCAGCTCACCCAGCCCGGCGACACCGCGGTCATTACCTCGACCGGCGGCAAAGTCTCCATCACCAAGACCAACACGCCGCCCTGGACGTTTGCCGCCAACTGCACCGCGAGTGCCGGGCTGTGCTCGGTCAACCAATATGCCGACGCCTCACCGACCATCACGCCCGCCGTCCATGACGATGGCATGCTGTGCGGGCGCTGATGATGGCGAAGCTCGGCTTCAGACGGCTTGTCCTGGCCTGCGCGCTAAGCGCAGCCGCTGCGCTTGCACTGTTTACGCTCGACACCCGTCCGGCTGCGGCGCAGAGCACCACCTGCGAGTCCGAGTGCGGCGAGCCGCACCCCAATCCGTCGCCGACGTACTCGCCCTCCCCTTCGCCGAGCCCATATCCCTCGCCGTCGCCGAGCCCATATCCGTCGCCAAGCCCAACGCCGACCGGCTCCGATTCCAGCGGCAATTCGATCGGCGGCCTCGCCAACCAGCGCTTCAACCAGATGATCACCAACCGGGTGCTCGGCACGGTGCTGCTCGGCGTCAACGAGCAGGTCAATTGCAGCGACTGCATCAGCGCGTTCGGCTCGGCCGGCTCGTTCTCGGCCGGCATCCACGGCCGCAAGGAGCTGACCAACAATCTGTCGCTGCTCGCCGGCATCGCCTACACGCAATACAGCGAGGGCGGCTACAACATCACCAGCGCGCCGATCGGCGCGTTCGCGCTGCGCTATGACTTCACCGATTGGGGCTCGTCTCGCCCCTTCTTCGACATCGGCACGATCCTGACGCCATGGGAGAAGGCGCGCTACACCCGCAGCTACAACACCAGCCTCGGCCCGGTGAGCGTGACGAGTTCGACGAACAGCTCGAACTACGCGGTCTACGGTCGCGCCGGCTGGATGAGCCGGCTTTCACCGCACGACGAGGTCGCGGCCTCCATCGAGATCTGGCAACTCTGGCAGCGCGTGTCCGGCTACGCGGACAATACGGTGGCCTTCAATCCCTTCGACGCCACCATTGCCACCGGCACCGACCGCACCAGCCTGGTCAAGATCGGCGGCCAGTGGACCCATCTCTACGGCAGTAACATCGAGGCCAACATCAATGGCGGCTGGGTGCAGTCGTTCGCCAGCCACAGCGGCATCGTCGCCACCGTGACCGGGGACGGCATGGTGGTGCCGACGATGGGCAACCAGGGCTGGTTCGAATATGGCGGCCGCCTCGGCTTCCGCGTGCAGAAGGGTTGGATCGTGGACCTCTTTGCGAACGGTACGCTGGGGCCGCAGCCGGTCGGCAACACCATCCATGGCGGCGTGGGGCTGCGGATTAATTATTAGCGGGAGGTCGTAGGGTGGGCAAAGCGAAGCGTGCCCACCAACTCTCGTAATCGTGGATGGATGGTGGGCACGGCGCTACTGCGCCTTTGCCCACCCTACGGCGACTGCGTTGACGTCACGCCGCCGACTTACCCTCGAACGCCCGTCGCAAGAGCGCCTCGTCCAGCTTCACCATCTTCATCATGGCCTGCATCGCGCGAGCGGCCGCAGCCTTGTCCGGGCTCGAGAGGAACTCGAACATCACCTTCGGTACAACCTGCCATGACACGCCGTAACGGTCACTGATCCAGCCGCACTGCTGTTCCTTGCCGCCATGCTCCAGGAACGCATGCCACACGCTGTCGACCTGGGCCTGATCGTCGCAATGGATCATCAGCGACAGCGCGTGGGTGTATTCCACCTTCATGCCGCCGTTGAGCGCAACCAGCGGCTGGCCGGCCACCGTGAACTCGACAACGAGCACGGAGCCCTCCTTGCCGGACGGGTTATCCGAGACGTTGCGCTGGACGTGCGTGATCTTGGAGTCCGGCACGAGCGAGACGTAGAACTTCGCGGCTTCCTCGGCATCGCCGTTGAACCACATGCAGGGAACGAGCTTGGACATTGCGAATGCTCCTCTTCGGGTTTCAATCAGGCGTTCGCCATAGCGGGCTTCGGGGGGACCGCGGCCATGTCCAGCCAGTTCACACCCCACATATGACCATCCGGATCCTCAAAGCTGCGGCCATACATGAAGCTGTATTCGTCCTTCGGGCTGGGATCGGCCGCCCCACCCGCAGCCTTGGCCCTGTCGACGATATCGTCGACCTCGTTGCGGCTATCGGCGGACAGGCAGAACAGAGCCTGGTTCGAGGTCTTTGCATCCGCGATCGGCTTCGGCGTGAACTGACGGAATTTGTCGTGGGTCGTCAGCATCACGTAAATGGTCTCGGAAAAGACCATGCAGCTTGCCGTGTCGTCACTGAATTGCGGATTCCTGGTCGCGCCGATCGCCTCATAAAACGCGGTCGCACGCTTGAGGTCGGTCACCGGTAGATTGAGGAAAATCATCCTGGGCATCGAAAGCTCCTTGGGCGGGGTTCTGCCCAAGGACGGATGGACAGGGGGCCATCCGACACGGCTTCCGAGAATTTTTTGACCGAGCCTGCGTGGTTCTGCCGCACGGGAACCACGCAGGTCCTCGCTGGTCCTACTTCTTCTCGTTGGGATCGCGGTGCACCGGATCGATCCACAGCACAGTCTCCGGCTTCTCGACCGGTTCGATGTCGAGATTGATCGCGACCGCCTCGCCGTCGCTGCGGACCAGCACGCATTCCAGCACCTCGTCGCGGCTGGCGTTGATCTCCTGATGCGGCACGTAAGGCGGGACGAAAATGAAATCGCCGGGGCCGGCCTCGGCGGTGAATTGCAGGCTCTCGCCCCAGCGCATCCGCGCCTTGCCCTTCACCACATAGATCACGCTTTCGAGATGGCCATGGTGGTGCGCGCCGGTCTTGGCATCAGGCTTGATGCTCACCGTGCCCGCCCACAATTTCTGCGCGCCGACGCGCGCGAAATTGATCGCGGCCGCGCGGTCCATGCCCGCCGTCGACGGCACGTTCGTGTCGAGCTGGTTGCCGGGAATGACGCGCACGCCGTCATGTTTCCAGCGATCGTCATGATCATGGTCATGGTGCGAATGCGTGTGGTCATGGCCGGTCATGGGACTTGCTTTCTGTTGGTTCCGTGCGCGGCAAGCTAACCAAAGCCGGCCCATCAAGCCATACCAAAATAGGAACTCTCATAGCCATCGGGCGTTGTTCTCGCGAGCAAACCGGAAGGAGAGTTTCATGGGTAGCACCAGCGACAAGATCAAAGGTAACGCCAACGAGGCGATCGGCAAGGCCAAGCAGGGTATCGGCGAAGCCACCGGTTCCGATCGTCTGAAGGGCGAAGGCGCGATCCAGGAAGTGAAGGGCAAGGGCCAAAAGGCCATGGGCGACGCCAAGGACGCCGCGAAGGACGCGATCGATCGCGCCGCTGCGGCGGCACGTCGCGCGGCTGAGTAACGCGCGCAAGACTGAAAGCGAAAAGACCAGCCGCGAGGCCGGTCTTTTTGTTTGTGCGTTTATTTCACCGCGAGCAATTCGACGTCGAACATCAGCGTCGCATTCGGCGGGATCACGCCGCCGGCGCCGCGCGCGCCGTAGCCGAGCTGCGGCGGGATGATCAGCGTGCGCTTGCCGCCGACCTTCATCGAGGCGACGCCCTCGTCCCAACCGGCAATGACGCGGCCCTTGCCGATCGGAAACTCGAACGGCTCGTTGCGGTCGACCGACGAGTCGAATTTCTTGCCCTTCTGGCCGTTCTCATAGAGCCAGCCGGTGTAGTGCATCACGCAGATCTGGCCCGCCTTTGGCGAGGCACCGGTGCCGGCGACGCTGTCGATTACTTGCAAGCCTGAAGCTGTGGTCATGGTCTTTCCTGCGGTCTGGGCAGAGGCCGTGGTGGAAACGAAATCGGATACGCCGCCGATCATTGTGATCGCGAGTGCCGACGTGATAGCGAGAAGCGCGCGTTGGAAACGCTGCATTAGACACCTTCCGTTTGAGGCGGGAGGTGTCTAGCGCAACGAACGTATGGTTTCCAGCCCCAGCCCTCGATCAATAACCGAGCGCGCAGCCGTCCTTGCGCGGATCGGAACCGCCGGTGAGCGTGCCCTTGTCCCAGTCGATCCAGATCGCCTGGGCGCCGCCGAGCGGGCCGACCACGCTGGTGGTCTTGTGGCCAAGCTTCTTGAGACCCTCGACGATATCGGCCGGAACGCTGTCCTCGAGCTGATACTGGCCCTCGTAGTGCAGGCCGCGCGGCATATCGATCGCCTCCTGCACGTCGCAGCCATAGTCGAGGATATTGGTGACCACATGGGTCTGGCCGACCGGCTGATACTGGCCGCCCATCACGGCGAACGGCATGACCGAACGGCCGCCCTTGGTGAGCAGGCCCGGCATGATCGTGTGCAGCGGGCGCTTGCCGCCGGCGATGCAGTTGGGATGGCCTGGCTGGATGCGGAAGCCGCCGGCGCGGTTCTGCAACAGCACGCCGGTCTTGTTGGAGACGATCGCTGAACCAAACGAATGCGCGATCGAATTGATGAACGAGCAGACGTTGAGGTCCTTGTCCACCACCGTGATGTAGATGGTCGAAGGATTCATCGGCGGCGCGACGTTCGGAAGGTCGAGCATGCCGTCCAGGCGGATCTTGCTGATGTATTCGTCGGCAAAGCCCTTCGCGAGCATCTCGGTAACGTTGATCTTCATATGCTCGGGGTCGGCGACATGCATCTCGCGATTCATGTAGGCGATGCGCGCGGCCTCGGCCTCGAGATGGAAACGTTCGACGCTGAGCGGCGCGAACTTCGTCAGATCGAAGCGCGACAGGATATTGAGCATCAGCAGCGCGGTGACGCCCGGGCCATTCGGCGGGCACTGCCAGACGTCGTAACCCTTGTACGTGGTACCGATCGGCGTCGTCGTCTCGGTGGTGTGCGCGGCGAAATCGTCGAGTGTGTGCAGGCCGCCAATTCCGCGCAGGGTCTCGACCATGTCTTCCGCGATCGGACCCTTGTAGAAGGCGTCGCGGCCGTCCTTGGCGATCGCGCGCAGCGTCTTGCCGAGCTCGGCCTGGCGGATGACGTCGCCGGCGACCGGAGGCTTGCCGCCCGGCAGCAGGTACCGCAGGGTGTTGGTGCCACCCTTCAGCTTCTCGAACTGGTTCTTCCAGTCCAAGGCGATGCGGGGCGCGACGACATAGCCTTCCTCGGCCGCCTTGATCGCGGGCTGGAGCAGCCGGTCGAAGCCGAACTTGCCATGATCGCGCAGCACGGTCGCAAAGGCGTCGATCACACCGGGGATCGAAACCGCGTGCGCCGAGGTCAGCGGCACGGACGTCATCTTGCGCTCGAGATACCAGTCCGCGTTCGCCGCCTTCGGCGCCCGGCCGGAGCCGTTATAGGCGATGATCTTGCCCTCGCCGCGCGGCTGGATCAGCGCAAAACAGTCGCCGCCGATGCCGGTCGATTGCGGCTCGATCACGCCGAGCACCGCCGAGCCCGCCACCGCCGCGTCCACCGCCGTGCCGCCCTCGCGCAGCACCTCGATCGCGGCGAGGGATGCCTGCGGATGCGAGGTCGCGACCATCGCGTTGGTGGCGTGGACCGTGGACCTGCCGGGAAAGTGGAAGTTTCTCATCGAATTCTTGCTCTCTTGGGGCCGTTGGCGCGCGCCGCGCCATCTCGGAAAAACCGAGCCTTCATGGCACATTCCGGGCCGCCCGGGCAATGCTGGCATACCAGGGAAATGGCTGCCATCCGCTGGGCGTATAGACCCCGCCACGCGGGTTTTCTGGGCGGCGGCCGCCTGCTAAACGGGCCTCATGATCACCAAGGTCTGCGCCTTCTACCAATTCGCCGCCCTGCCCGATTACCGCGAGCTGCGCGAGCCGCTGCGCGCGTTCTGTGCCGGCCTTTCGCTGAAGGGCAGCGTGCTGCTGGCGAATGAGGGCATCAACGGCACGATCGCGGGCGCGCCCGACGCGATCGACGCATTCGCCCATGAACTCGCGCACGGCGACCTGTTTAGCGGCAGGCTTAACAATCTCGAATTGAAGCTCTCGACCTCCGAGGCGATGCCGTTCGGCCGACTCAAGGTGCGGCTGAAGAAGGAGATCGTCACGCTTGGCGATGCGGCCGCCGATCCGACCCGACAGGTCGGTACTTACATTGAGGCCGCCGAGTGGAACGCGCTGATCTCGGCGCCCGACACGCTGGTGCTCGACACCCGCAACGCCTTCGAGGTCGCCATGGGCACGTTCGAGGGCGCGGTCGACCCTGAGATCAAGAGCTTTGGCCAATTCAAGGACTTTGCAGCACAACAGCTCGATCCGACGAAACACCGCAAGATCGCGATGTTCTGCACCGGTGGGATCCGCTGCGAGAAGGCGAGCGCGCATCTGCTCGCGCGCGGCTTTGCCGAGGTCTATCACCTCAAGGGCGGCATCCTCCGATATCTGGAAGAAGTACCGGAGGCGCAGAGCCGCTGGCGCGGCGAATGTTTTGTGTTCGACGAGCGCGTCGCTCTCGGCCATGGTTTGCAAGAACGGGACAAGGGACACGGCCGTGACGAATGAGATCAACGCGCTGAGCGAACGCATCGACGCGCTGGAGACGCGCCTGGCCTATCAGGACGACACCATCGAGACCCTGAACAAGACCATCACCGCGCAATGGAAGCAGATCGACGCGCTGACGCGGCAGCTCGCGCAGCTCGGCGAACGGTTGCAGGAGGCCGAGGCGAACGCGCCGGGGCCTGCCAACGAGCGTCCGCCGCATTATTAAGCGCGACTACTGACCAGACGCTCTGGCCAGCAGGTTCATGACCTCGCCCGACATCATCAGGCGGTCGCGGCCGGCATCCTTGGCAGCGTAGAGCGCGCGGTCGGCCGCCTCCACCAGCGATCCCGCCCCCGCCGTGCGCTCGAACGACGGCCGGCAGGCCGCGCCGCCGACCGAGACAGTCACGCATCCCGCTGTCGGATTGGAGGCATGAACGAGGCCGGCATCGTGAACGGCGCTGCGGATCCGCTCGCCGATCCTAGCGCAACCGGCGGCATCGGTGTTCGGCAGCAGCATGGCGAATTCCTCGCCGCCATAGCGGGCGGCGAGATCGCCGACCCGCTGCATCTCTGCGGCGATGATCCTCGCAACCACGCGCAAGCAGGCGTCGCCCGCGGGATGGCCGTATTCGTCGTTGTAGGACTTGAAGTGGTCGACGTCGATCATCAAGAGGCCAAGGCTGGAGCGGTCGCGATAGGCGCGCGCCCATTCCTCGTTCAGCCGCTCGTCGAAGCGGCGCCGGTTGGCAAGCCCGGTGAGGCTGTCCTCGATCGCGAGCGTCTCGAGCCTGCTCTCCAGCTGCTTCTGCTCGGTGATATCGCGCGAAATCGCGACCACGCCGTCGACATGGCCGTTGTCTTTGCGCGTCACCCGCATGGTCGATTCCAGCCAGACCTCGGATTTCTGCCGGTGCACATTGCGGTAGGTGACGCGCGCTTCGTCCTTCTCGCCGCGCTTCATGGCGTCGATGATGGCCTGGACCTGCGGCAGATCGTCCGGGTGGATGCCCGCGAGCGCAAGCGTGCCGATCAGCTGATTGGCGCGCCAGCCGATGACGCGGTTCGACGACGGCGAGACGTAACGCAGGCGCTCGTCGATCCCGATGCGGGTGACCATATCGCTGGAGCCTTCCGCGAGCAGGCGGAAATGCGCCTCCTTCTCGACCAGAGCGGCGGCCATGCTCTGGCCACGCTGCAACTGCCGCACCAGCACCGCGCCGATCACCGCGATCAGCATCACCAGCGCGAGCACGTAGAGCATGCGGGAGATCGCAGCGGCACGCCACGGCGCGAGCAGCTCCTCCCTGTCGACGGTGGCGAGCAGGACGAGCGGATAACGGCCAGAGCGCTTGAAGAAGCTGACGCGCTCGGCGCCGTCCAGCGGCGACTTGAAATGATAGGCGCCATTCGGCCGTTGCAGGCTGGCATCACGGAACAGCGGGGTGTCGCCGACATTGCGGCCGACGAACTTCTCGTTGTTCGGGTTGCGCGCGATGATCATGCCGTCGGCGTACATCAGCGTCACGGAGCTGTTGCGGCCGATCTCGAACTGCTCGTAGAAATGCGACAGATATCTGGAGCTGATGGCCGCGAGCACCACGCCGCCAAAGCTGCCGTCCGGCTTGTTGAAGCGGCGCGACAGGGTGACGACCCATTCGCCGTCCAGCAGGCTCTTCACGGGATGGCCGATATAGGCCTCGCGCTTGGGCGAGAGCTGGTGGTGACGGAAGAACGCGTCGTCGCTGAGCGTCGAGGCGATCGTGCCGGGCGAAGTCAGCCAGTTGCCCTGGTCGTCGATGATGGCGAGGCTATGGACGCGATCCATCGCCTTCTTGCGCGCCTCCAGAAGGTTGCGCAGCTTCGCAATCGTGGCGGGATCGGCGCCGTCCATCTCCAGCCGGCTGACGACGCCGACAACACCGGAATCCAGCAGATCGAGACTGTCCTCGGCATGCTGCGTCAGCGAGCGGGCGACGTTCGCCATCTCCGTCTCGGCGCCTTTCAGCACCGCGTCGCGTGCCGCCCATTCACGCCAGCCACTGACGCTGAGAATCGCCACGCAGGTGAGCACGACAAACGCCGCCGCACGCAGCGGCAGTCGGCTCCATCCGGCTCTCTGTGAGGCGACGTTCATGCGGCAGAAATCTCCGATCGTCGGAACTTCTGCCGCTTCTGTTATTGAACCCTGAAACGCTTGCTGACATTCGGAAGCATATCCGGGTTTTCCCGTACTCCTACGGACGCAAGCGTCCGCAGATCGCTAACAATGCGTTATCGATCCTATCGGAAACCGGCGAGCGAGCGCGCCTTAGCTGAAGATCGCCTTAACCTTGTCCCATAGCGACGGGCTGTCCGCCTCCGCGTCGGCCTTCGAGGGCGTCGGCTGGGCAGCACTGACGGGATCGGACGCGGGGAAACTGTCCTCCAGCCCGGCGTCGAGCTTGGCATGGCGGTCGGCGGCGAGCGCCTTGCCCAGATCGTCGGCGTGCTTGTCGTGCGGCGCGGGATTGAATGTCTCAGCCATGGATTCCTCCTCCGTGAGCTGATCAACGCTTCGCATTTGCGCTGGTTCCCCTGTTCCGCTCGGGCTTGCGGCAGTGTATCAGGAACCTCAATCTACATCAGGACAGTTCGTGCCCCAGTCTGCGACCAAACCCTTCATCGAAGTGCTCTCCGGCCAACGGCAGGCAATCCCGCCGGTGTGGATGATGCGGCAGGCCGGCCGCTATCTGCCGGAATATCGCGAGGTGCGGGCCAAGGCCGGCGGCTTCCTCGATCTCTGCTTCAATCCGGAGCTTGCCGCCGAAGTGACGCTGCAACCGATCCGCAGGTTCGGCTTCGATGCCGCGATCATCTTCTCGGACATTCTCGTGATCCCCTATGCGCTCGGCCGCTCCGTGCGCTTCGAGGTCGGCGAGGGCCCTCGGCTCGAGCCGCTCGATGATCCCGGCAAGGTCGCGACGCTCGCCCCCTACGCCGATTTCGGCAAGCTCGCGCCGGTGTTCGAGGCGTTGCGCATCGTGCGCGGCGCGCTCGATCCAAAGATTGCGCTGATCGGCTTCTGCGGCGCGCCGTGGACGGTCGCGACCTACATGGTCGCGGGCCAGGGCACGCCGGACCAGGGGCCGGCGCGGATGATGGCCTATCGGCATCCGGACGCGTTTACAAAGATCATCGACGTGCTGGTCGAGAGCTCGATCAATTATCTGCTCATGCAGCTTGCCGCCGGCGCCGACGTCTTGCAGATCTTCGACACCTGGGCCGGCGTGTTGCCGCCGGCCGAATTCGCGCGCTGGTCGGTCGAGCCGACGCGCCGCATCGTCGAAGGCGTGCGCGCCAAGGTGCCGGACGCGAAGATCATTGGCTTCCCGCGCGGCGCCGGCGCGCAGCTGCCGGGCTATGTCGAGGGCACTGGCGTCAACGCCGTCAGCATCGACTGGACCGCCGAGCCCGCCTTCATCCGCGAGCGCGTGCAGTCACGCGTCGCCGTGCAGGGCAATCTCGATCCGCTCGTGCTGATCACCGGTGGCGCAGCACTCGACCGTGCGGTCGACAATGTGCTGACGAACTTTGCGCAAGGGCGCTTCATCTTCAATCTCGGTCACGGCATCCAGCCGGAGACGCCGATCGCCCATGTCGAGCAGATGCTGAAGCGCGTGCGGAGATGATTTGTCTCGCCTAGGGGCGCGAAATAAAAACGCGAAAACAACCCCATGCACAGTAGAAATCATTGAAGGATTTCGTCTGGCATGGCTTCAAGTCACGCAGCAACGAGGTTTGACCCGTCGGGCAAAACAGGCGCATGATGCCATCATCGCACCGATGCCCGCCGTGCTGCTGACTTAGCGCGGCCGGCTGCGCTCGATGATCTCGGCGGCGCCCTTCGTCAGCAGATCGAGTCCCACCGCACGGCCGAGTTCGCGCGGGCGGTTCGCAGGGCCGGCGTGTGAAACCTCGATGATGGTGTTGCCGGAGAGGTCGAGCACGGATGCGGTGAGCGACATCTGATCCCCAGTGATGGTCGAAAGGCCCGCGATCGGCGAGTTGCAGTGGCCGTTGAGCACCCACAGCACCTCGCGCTCGGCATCGGCACAGGCATGCGCCGTGGGATCATCGATCGACGCGAGGATCTGCCGGGTCTGCCAGTCCTGCGCGGCGCATTCCACTGCGACGATGCCCTGCCCGGCCGCGGGCAGCATCTCCGCCGCGGAGAATTCGTAGGCGATGCGGTTCGCAAGACCAACGCGGTCGAGACCCGAGCGCGCCATGATCAGCGCATCCGCAGGCCCGACAGCGCCGCCCTCCGGCAGGCGCTGCTTCTCGCCATTGTCGAGCTTTCGCACGCGCGTATCGGCGGCGCCGCGAAAGTGAATAACCTCGATCTCCGGAAACAACCGCCGCACATAGGCGGCGCGGCGCACGGCGTTGGTGCCAACTTTAAAACCCTTGCCGCGCGACTGCCGCAGCGCCTCCAGCGTGACGCCGTCGCGCAGCACCAGTGCATCGCTCGCGGGATCGCGCGACAGTGTGGCACCAATGACGAGGCCCGGCGTGTCCTCGTTGCCGGGCATGTCCTTCAGCGAATGCATCGCCGCCTGCAACTCGCCGGACAGCACGGCGGCGCGGATCTGCGCCACGAAGGCACCGCCCTTGCCGCCATGCGGCAGGAGCTTGCTGGTCTGGTCGAGATCGCCTGACGTGTCGAACTTGACGATCTCGACCTCGATCTCGGGCACGGCGGCGGTCAGGCGGCGCGCGATCTCTTCCGTCTGTGCCAGCGCCATCGCGCTCTTGCGTGTGCCGATCCGAAGTCGAATAGCCAAGCTTTTATCCTCTCGAGATGCGCGGGTTACCCCGCATCCTCCAATATCATATCGGACGCCTTTTCGGCGATCATGATGATCGGCGCATTGGTGTTGCCCGAGACCAGATCCGGCATGATCGAGCCATCGACCACCCGAAGGCCTTCGAGCCCCCTCACCTTCAGCCGCTGGTCGACCACCGCGAGTGCGTCATTGCCCATACGGCAGGTCGAGGTCGGATGATAGATGGTGCTGCCGCGTTCGCGGCAGTAATCCAGCAGCTCGGCATCCGTGGATACCTTCGCCCCGGGATCGTATTCGTCGACCACGAACGGCTTCATCGCCGGCGCGTTCAGGATCTTGCGCAAGATCTTCAGACCTTCGACATTGGTGGTGCGGTCGGTCTCGGTCGACATGTAGTTGATGCGGATCTCCGGTGGCACCGTCGGGTCCGCGCTCTTGATGCGCAAGCTGCCGCGGCTTTCAGGGCGAAGCTGGCACACCGATGCGGTGAAGCCGGAGAAATCATGCAGCTTCTCGCCCATCTTGTTGGTCGAGAACGGCAGGAAGTGCACCTGGATGTCGGGCGAGGCCAGCCGCGGACTGGTCTTGAAGAACGCCCCCGCCGTGCCGGCGGCGATCGTCAGCCAACCCTTCCGGAACAGCGCATAGCGCGCGCCGGCGAGCGTGCGGCGGATCGGATTGTTGACGGTGTCGTTGAGGGTGACCTTCTGCGCGCAGCGCATCACGACGCGGACCTGCATGTGATCCTGGAGATCGTGGCCGACGCCTTTCGCATCCAGCACGACATCAATGCCGTGCCGGCGCAGGAGATCGGCGGGACCGACGCCGGAGAGCTGAAGCAGCTGCGGCGAGTTGTAGGCGCCGCTCGACAGAACGATCTCCTTGCGCGCCCGTGCGCGGCGCAGCGTCGCGCCTTGACGGTATTCGACCCCGACGGCGCGGCGGCCCTCGAACAGCACGCGCTGGCCGAGCGCTGATGTTTCGATCTTGAGATTGACGCGAGTCTTCGCGGGGCCGAGATAGGCCACCGCCGTCGAGGCACGACGGCCGTTGCGCGTGGTGGTCTGAAACAGGCCGACGCCTTCCTGCGTGGCGCCGTTGAAATCGGGATTGTAGGGCAAGCCGTTCGCGACCGCGGCGTCGATGAAGGCTTTCGACAGCGGATCGGTCATGACCATGTTGGAGACCGGCAACGGGCCGCCCGTGCCGTGATATTGATCGGCGCCGCGCGACTGGTTCTCGGCCTTCTTGAAATAGGGCAGCACGTCATCGTAGCCCCAGCCGGTGTTGCCGTGCTGACGCCAGCGATCGTAATCCTCATGCTGGCCGCGGACATAGAGCAGGCCGTTGATCGAGCTCGATCCGCCCAGCGTTTTTCCACGCGGCTGAAACACCTGGCGGCCCTTCAGCTCGGGCTCCGGCTCGGTCTGGTACATCCAGTTGACGGTCTTCTCCTTGAACAGTTTTCCGTAGCCGAGCGGCACGTGGATCCAGATGTTGGAATCCTTCGGGCCGGCTTCGAGCAGCAGTACGCTGTGCTTGCCGTTCGCCGACAGGCGGTTAGCGAGCACGCAGCCGGCAGAGCCGGCGCCGACGATAATGTAGTCGAATGCGGGATCGGACGGCGCGAGGGAGGAATTTGCGTTCATGCGCTTCTGTTCTTCTTGTTGGTGTGGCGTTTCCGTTTCGTCACTAGAGCACCGTTCCGATAAAATCGGAACGGTGCTCTAGATTCTTGTTTTGACGCGTTTTCTTTACGCGAACCGGTACCCACTTCGCTCGAAAACGCTTTTGTACAATCATGCCCGCAGACGCAGCGCCTCGACCAGCGACTTGAACGCACGGGCATATTCCGCGCCCGCCCTTGCGATATCCGCGCGTCCGGCGCAGGCGACCGCGGCCTCCGTCACCGCGCCGAGCAGCAGCCGCGCCAGCGGCTCGACCGGCTGCCGCGCGATCAGGCCGGCTTCCATGGCAGCGGAGATCGCGCGCGGCATCTTGCCGCCAAAATGCTGCGCGTCGATCTCGCGCCAGCGCTCCCAGCCGAGCACGGCCGGGCCGTCACGCAGGATGATCTGGCCGGTCGGACCTTTTGCGGTGGCGGCAAAATAATGCTGGGTGCCGGCGACCATGGCACCGAGCACGTCCTTCTCGGCGCGCGCGGTGCTGTCGATCTCGGCGACGAGATCGCGCGAGACGGAATCGAACACGGCCTCGAATACGGCTTCCTTGGTCTTGAAGTGATGATAGACCGCGCCCTTGGCGACGCCGGCCGCTTCCGCGATCTCGTCCATGGTGGTGGCGGCAAAGCCTTGCGTCCCGAACAGCCGGCGCGCCGCCGTCAGGATCGCCTCCGATGTCGCAGCCCGCCGCTCCGCCTGTTTTGCCATGGGTCTCGTCTAGTCGAATTCGGCGCAGGCGGCCAGTTGACTTTTCGACCAACGGTCGGTATTTACCGACTATCAGTCGGTTTTAATCGTGAGGTGCGCCATGCCGAGCCGTGACATCGTGGAAGCTTTTGCGAAGCGGCTGGAGGACGGGGATTTCATCGGCGCTATAGAACAATTCTATACGCCCGATGCAGCCACGTATGAGAACAACGCCGCCCCGACGGTCGGCCGCGACAAGCTCGTCGCCAAGGAGCGCGGCGTGCTCGCGGCCTCCAAGGAGGTCAAGGCCGTCCGCGTCGGGCCAAGCATGATCGAGGGCGACAATGTCGCGACGCGCTGGAGCTTCAGCTTCACCAACGCGGAAGGGGTTATCCGAACGTTGGATGAGATCGCGTGGCAGACCTGGCGGGGCGATAAGCTGATCGAGGAGCGATTCTATTACGACCCGAAGCAATTGGGGCGGTGAGGACTCCCCCGGACATAGGTGTCATCGCCCGCGAAAGCGGGCGATCCAGTATTCCACCAGCGCCGGCGATTGAACCGATAAGCCACGGCGTACTGGATGCCCCGCCTTCGCGGGGCATGACAGGTGGTGGCGAACATCCCGCTGCCGTTACAGCCCTAACGGCGGGCACGCGCATTTGTATCGATTTGTTATCGATACGGCGGCTTGGACACGCAGAAGTGGTCACAGCGCCGCTCGCCTGCTGGGATAATTCATAGTTCGTCAAAGGTTTGCGGCGAATTCTCCGGACCGAGCCGGACGAACGGCCCATGCTTGCAGGCCCTTGAATGCGGACTCAACTGACCAGCTATTGCGCATGGCTGTTCGCCGGCGATCTGTCGGCGTTCGGCGGTCCCGCAACCGACGAAGCCGTTGCCGGCCATATCCGCGCCGAGCAGATGTCGCTGGTGCTCGGCTATTCCGTCGGCATCATGCTGGCCAATGCCTGCAACGCCGCCGTACTTGCTGTCGCGCTGTGGCATTCGCCTGACTGGAAATTTGCGCTGGCCTGGGCAGTCACCGTCGCCGGCGCCGCGATCGTGTTCGGCCTGCAATCGCATGCCTCGCGGCGCGTCACCAAACCGCAATTCGTCTCGCGTCGCGCCATGCACCGGCTGGTGCGCAACGCCTTCGTGCTCGGTGTGGCCTGGGGCATCGTGCCGGTCGCCTTCTTTGCGAACGCCGCCACCGGCGGGCAACTCGTCATCACCTGCCTCTGCTCCGGCATTCTGGCCGGCGGCGCGCTGGCCTTCGCCACCATCCCGATCGCGGCCATCGCGTTCACAACGCCCATCTTCATCGGCATCGCGATCTGCCTCAGCCGGGACGGCGATCCGGCCTATGTGCTGATGGCCGTGCTGGTGCTTGTCTATGGCAGCGTGCTGTTGCGCGCCGTGTTCGTCAATTCCTTCGCCTTCGCACGGCGCGTGATGCGGCAGATCGAGGCCGAGCGCACGGTGCGGCAAGACCCGCTGACCCAACTGCCCAACCGCTTCGCCTTCAACGAGACGCTCGATGCAGCCCTGAAGCGGCTCGCTCTCTCCGGCGAAGAGTTTGCGGTGCTACTGCTCGACCTCGATCGCTTCAAGGAGGTCAACGACAAGTTCGGCCATCCCGCCGGCGACGAATTTCTGGTCCAGGTCGCAAGCCGGCTGCAGCGCTGCACCCGCGCGGCCGAGCATGTCGCGCGCATCGGCGGCGACGAGTTCGCGCTGGTGATGGCCAATCTGGCGCGGCCCGAGGATGCGCTGGCGATCGCCGAGCGTTTTGCTGCGGCTTTTGCCGAACCGTTCCTGATCGCGGGCTGCGAGATCGTTGGCGCCACCAGCGTCGGCATCGTGCTGGCGCCGCGCGACGGCAACGCGCCACTCGACATCATGAAGAACGCCGACGCCGCGCTCTATCGCGCCAAGAAGGCCGGCCCCGGCACGGTCTGCTTCTTCGAGGAAGCCGACGACAAGGCCTCGCGCGACCGCAAGGCGCTGCAAGCGGACCTGGAAGGCGCCATCGCGCGCGACGAGTTTTTTCTGGTGTTCCAGCCGTTCCTCGATCTCGACGACAACCGCATCACCGGCTTCGAGGCGCTGCTGCGTTGGCAGCATCCCTCACGCGGACTGGTGCCGCCGAGCAAGTTCATTCCGATCGCCGAAGAGACCGGGCTGATCCACGAGATCGGCGAATGGGTCATACGTCGCGCCTGCGCCACGCTTGCGGACTGGCCCGAAGAGATCCGCGTCGCCGTGAATTTCTCCGCGGCACAATTTCACAACGCCGGCATCCTCCAGACCATCGTGCAGGCGCTGGCCGACGCCAAGGTCGCTCCACACCGGCTTGAGATCGAGATCACGGAATCGATGCTGCTGTCGAAATACGGCTCGGCCGCGTCGATCCTGAATGCGCTCCTGGAGCTCGGCGCCACGGTGGCGCTCGACGATTTCGGCACCGGCTTCTCGTCGCTGACGTATTTGCGCAAGCTGCCGTTCAGCCGCATCAAGATCGACCAGTCCTTCATCCGCGACATGCTGGTGCAGCCGGACTGCGCCGCGATCGTGAAATCGGTGATTGGGCTCGCGCGCGACCTGCGCATCGGCGTGGTCGCGGAAGGCGTCGAGACTGCCGACCAGCTCGAATATCTGCGCGAGACCCAGTGCGATGAGGTTCAGGGTTATCTGATCAGCCGGCCGGTATCGGCCGAGCAGGTTCTGGCGCTGCTTGATACGAAGAAGTTTCGGGCGACCTACGCGGCGTAGGTCGCGTCAGATCGGAGCCAAGTGCCGACCACGAGGGAGGTGAGCCCCCTCTCCCGCTTGCGAGGGCTTTGCTTAATTGGCCGTGCGGGAGTGAGGCTCGATGTGGGGCATTTTTTTGTGTGGCCTCGGATGGCGAGCGAACGCAGACGGCCTTGTTTTCGTGGCCGATCGATGGCGTTGGGCTACGGCAGTCACGCCACACCTCCCGCGGGACACAGCACCGCCCATCGTTTGAGGTTCATGGCCAAGCAGAGAAGACGCAGATGGGTATGGTTGCGTGCCAAGCCCAGATAGCGAGCGCGCGCCCAGCCGTAAACGCCCTTGAGGCGCGCAAAGACCTGCTCGACCGGCGCGCGGCGGCGTCCCACGGCGTCGTTGAAGCGCTTCTTCCGCTCGGTCAGGGGATGATGCTTGTTGGGCCGGAACATCAGCCGCGGCTTGATGCCCCGGGCAGCCAGCCCGGCGCGGCGCTCGTGCTTGTCATAGGCCTGGTCGGCGTAGACCGCCTTCTCGTCGCCGCTGATCAATTCATCGGCCGGCACCGTATCGTTGACCGCAGCGTCGGTCAGCTTACTGCGACGGATGATCGCCGAGCACTGGTCGACACCGACATGCGCCTTGTAGCCGAAGTATCGCTTGCCACCCTTCTTGGTCCATCGCGCATCCGCATCGCGCTCGCTGTTGACCAGCTTGCTCGGCGCGCGCCCGTCTGGGCCGGGCGGCAGCGGGTCCTTTGGCGGCTTCGGCGGCTTCACCGCCGCCGGGATCAGGCTGGCGTCGATCAATGTGCCTCGACGCAGCACCAGCCCGCGCGCGTCGATCTGGCGCAGCATCTCGGCAAACAGCGTCTCGTCCAGACCGGCCTGCTGCAAAGCTTCGCGGAAGCGCCAGATCGTCGTATGGTCGGGCGTCTCGTCGCCCAGCGCAAAGCCGCAGAAGTCGCGGAAAGAGGCCCGGTCATCGAGCGCTTCTTCCAGTTCCGGATCGGACAGCCCGTACCATTGCTGCAACAGCACAGCCTTGAACATCACCAGCCGAGGATAGGCCGGCGCGCCACGCTCAGGTTCCGGAAGGCCGCACAGCACGCGCTCCACAGCCCCCCAATCGACCAGTTCGCAAATCCGCCTCAGCACCGCACCGCCTTTCCCACGCCGCGACGCCAGCGCATCTGCGAAGCTCGGTTGCCCAACCTGCCGATATGCCATCCCAAGACCCTCTTCAGATCTCTC
>NZ_JYMR01000012.1 GCF_000938255.1 Bradyrhizobium sp. LTSP849
CTAGAGCGGATCATTGATTAATTGAATCGAAAGGGATTCCGTCGGGCGGCGGTTTGTGATTCAAGATGCTGGCTGGATCGGAGGCCAGCATCGGATGGTCCGACCTCTTTCGAATGATCTTCGTGAACGAGCCGTGAAGGCGGTGGAATCCGGCGAGAGTTGCCATGCCGTGGCGGCCCGGTTCGATGTTGCGGTGTCGTCGGTCGTGAAGTGGAGGCAGCGCTATCGCGCAACAGGTTCGGTCGCGCCGGGCAAGATGGGGGGACACCGCAAGCCAGTTCTGGCGCCGCATCGAGCATTCATCGTGGAGCGGATCAGTCAGATGCCACATTTAACGCTGCACGGGCTGAAGGACGAACTTGCCGCGCGAGGCGTAAAAGTCTCGCACCACGCGGTGTGGACCTTTCTGCGACGCGAAGGTCTCAGCTTCAAAAAAAACTCTGTTCGCCCTTGAACAAGGCCGCGCCGATGTCGTGTGGCGGCGGCAGCGCTGGCGCAGCTTGCAGGATCGCCTCGATCCAAACCGCCTGGTGTTCATCGACGAGACCTGGATCAAGACCAACATGGCACCGCTACGCGGCTGGGGAGCCAAGGGCGAGCGGCTGCGCGGCTTTGCGCCGCACGGTCACTGGCGAACCCTGACCTTCCTCGGTGCCCTACGCTGTGACCAGCTCACTGCGCCTTGCGTGTTCGACGGACCGATCAACGGCGAAAGCTTCCGCGCCTATGTCGAACAGCAACTCGTCAAAGTGCTCAAACCGGGCGACATCGTCATCATGGATAATCTCGGTAGCCACAAGTCGCCGACAGTCCGTCAGATGATCCGCAAAGCCGGCGCTAGGCTGTGGTACCTGCCGCCGTACTCACCCGACCTGAACCCGATCGAGCAGGTCTTTGCCAAAATCAAACATTGGATGCGCATCGCACAGAAACGCACGATCGACGACGCCTGCGACCACATCGGTCACCTCGTCAGAGGCGTTATGCCAGCCGAATGCACCAACTACTTTGCTAATGCCGGATACGCTTCTATCAAAAAATGAAACGCTCTAGCAGGACTTCTGTTGCAGATGCTGGATGCAGGTGCACACCGCCGTGGCCGGATACTTCACGTCATAATACGGGAAGTTTGAATTGGCCGGGCCGTTCGTCGAGCAGCGTGGAAACAAATAGTAGCTGTCTGACAGGGTGACGCTGCCGGCGATCGTGTAGCCGAGATTCGGCGTGTAGACATAGGACACCTCGCTCAGGATCAGCGAGATGTTGGCATTGTTGGAACTGTTCGGGCTGGTCGCGGTGAAGGACGACAAGGTCATCTGCTGACCCACGGGCCTTGCGCCCGACGTGCTGGTTGACTGGCTCCATTGAACCGTCGCCTTGCCACTGCTGTCGGTCGCGACTTCGGACACCGTGATCGTCATCAGGGAATTGCCGCCGGCATCCGTGACGGCATAGGGAGCCATGATGGCGCTCGCAGCCGAAAGGATCCCGCTCATCCGGGCCGACGTGAGCTGGGTGTTCTGCGAAATCATGTCAGCGACACTGTGTGCAGTTGCCGAGACCTTGACGTTCATCGCCAGCCCGTTCCCGAGCTCGACGCCTCCGACGTAGAGCACCAGCATGAACGGGACCACGATGGCGAACTCCGTCGCCGCAACGCCGCGAACATCAGTCCGCAGATGCCGTGCGCGACGCAACAAGCCGGCAATCATTGGCTAGCTCCCTGGCTCGTTCTGGAACGCAGCCGACGCCATGATCAGCCGGTTGCCGTTGGAAATATTCGACAGGTTGAAACCGAGCGGCCCGAGCATGACCGGCCATACGTACATCACCCGGAGAACGACGGGGTCGCCGGCATTCCCTGGATTGTATTGCCAGACATTCGAGACGGTCCCATCGCTGTTGAAGGTCAAGGTGGGCATGGCCGTGTTCGCGGAAGACCACGAACTGGCAACCTGCATATCGATCATCAAACCGCTGCAGTTGAACAGAATCACGACCTGATTGCAGACTTGCTGCTTGAATTGGGCCTGCGTCATTTGCTGAGACTGGACTTGTCCGGTCATGACGAGGCGCCCCGATTGAAGCACGACGGATTCGAGCAATTCCTGAGCAAAGAAAACCAGAAAGGTCTGGATCAGTGCGATGAGAAGGGCGAGGAACGGCGCGCCGATGAGCGCGAATTCGACGGCCGTGGCGCCTTCGTTGTCCCCAGCGAAGGCCGCGCAGCGGCTGCTGCGCCTCCCTCTCTTTGTTGTGACGTCCGATCCGGTCATGGCGCCTTCTCTACTGCACGAGGCTGGCCGTGCTTGACGCAACCTTGATGAAGAGGTTCGTCAGCGCCCCGGAAATGTCGCCGCCGGTTTGAACGCTGGCATAGAAGCCAGGCGAGGCGCACGCTTGGAGCTTCTGTGCGATCGTACCGGTTGAGGACGTAGGCTCGTCGTACGTGTCGATCCAGCTCATGTACCAGGAATCCGTTGTCTGGATGCCGGTGGTGGCGCTCGCGATGAGTTGCAGATACTCGGTGTAGAGGACCGCGATCTTGATGCCCCGGTTCTTGATGGTCGTGCACATCGTCGTGTCGAGCGGCTGCTGACATCGACTGTGGGAAGCGAAGCTCGCGTTGGGGCAAGTCGCGGAGATCTTGTCTTCGACGCCGTCGGTGACGAGGAACACCACTTCCTGCGGCGTATCTCCTGACGCGTTGCTGCCAAGCCCGGGAGCGGGCATGATATTGTTGATGCTTGAAAGCGCGCCGGCGATATCTGTGCCAAAGTCGGTCGTGGGATTGGTCGTGCTCGATGAAGAGCAGCCCGAAAAGACGCAGTTCTGGTAGTAGACCGGCATCAGCGAGATATTGGAAACCTGGATTCCGGCGGTGGTCGGGGTGGTCAGCGTCGCCAGTGTGTTCAAACCTACGTCGAACGTATAGAGCGCCGCCCTGTAGGTGGTGTTGTTCAGGGCCGCCATGCACTGCATGACGCCCCCCGAAACGCCCGACTGCGGGCAGTTCGACCATGAATTGAGCAACTGATTGACGGCACTCGTCACCAGATCGATCCGCAAGGTGATATTGCGAGCTCGTGCGATCGCAAGGTTATCCTGAGTCCCGCCATCGTGAGCGATATTGGTTTCATGGCAGGCGAAGCCGCAATTCTGCGAAGACGCTGCCGACTGGTACTTGGAGGCGGTGTACTTGATGAGATTGCTGATGTCGGTCGTGGTCGCGCCGATCCCCATGGACGGCGAGTCATCCATCAGCAGATAGAAGTTCATGTTGGGCGCGCTCGACGCGCGCGCCGTCGCCGACCCCGAGACCTGCCAGGTCTGCCGACCGAGAACGCTGGGGAAATTGTTGACGGACTGCGCGACATACGAAACCGTAATGGTCCGCGCGAGCCCGGAATCAACGACGTTGATGGTCGGTGTCGGCGTCGACGACAGGCCGGGAAGATTCGCCTTCGCTGCAAAGACGGCTGCCGCGGTCGCCTGGACGACGCTGTCGTCGGACTGCGTCAGCATGGCCGGCCTCACGGCCGCAATTGCGGCCGCGTCGGCAGCCGCGTTCAATTGCTCCTGCTTGCGCAAGGCCAGCGTGTAGTCGAGCGTCATGCCCAGGAGAAAGACGATGGGAACCAGCATCAGCGCGAAGATGATGGCGACGTTGGCCTTCCGATCTCTCGCGAAACGAAGCATTGCGCGGCGGAGCATGACCCTCATCCTGATTGCCGTTGCGGCGGCAGAGACACTTCCCTGGAATCGTGCGATCGAAGGCGACTATCAAACTTTCGTCGCCGACCATTCGCTCATTGCGGGCGGAACTCTGGAGATGGCCTTCTTAATCAACGCTTACGGGCAATCCATAAACACGGAGTGTCACGGATTGAGATGTGTCAGATTGGGAAAGCATCATTAACGTCGCTTAAACGGGGTCGTTGAGTTTGAAGCGACGGGGGTATCCGGAGGCCGTTAGGTCGCACGTCGGGCGAAGACGGATGCCCTGGAGCCGTCCCGGCCCAGGCCAGGACGGGATTGGGGAGCTCGCGGTTAGGCTCGCGCTGCCGCTGCCAACATAAAACTCTCGAAAACAACCCGTGCAAAGTAGCCGGTGGCCCACGGGCGATCAGGTTACTTCGCTTCCCTGTTCAATTCGATCGCGACCTCCGAGACCCAGGATCCCGGCGCATCCATCAGGAAGGACTGGTGATTGCCCTTGGTCTGGATTGTCACCAACGCGGCCACGGTGTTTCCTTCAATCCGCGCCTCGATCAAGCCGTCCGTATTTGTCCCGTAAACCTTGCCGCCCTGTCGGTATTCGCTCTCGAACCAGTTGCCGGAAAGCTCGGTCCCGTTCTGATCGATGTTTGCCGACAAGACCATCTTGTACGCATCGCTCGCGCAGCGCAGGTCAAGACTAACCGACCGTCCAGGCTTGGTGATGTTGTACGCCACTTTGCAGCGAACCTTCTCACGCGGGCCATCCGAGGGCTTCATCGTGCCGATGCCCGACCAGGCGCCGGCCAAATTGTCGAGCGCCGGCTCCGCGTGCAAGCCGCCGCTGCTCACGAGCGCAAGGCAGGCCGCGCCTACGCCGATACGTGCCACCGAAGAGTTCAATCGCATTCTGCCAATCCTGATCCGCAATGTCTGAGCCCTCTTAGGCTCGGACAGCCGCAGGATGTTGGCGAAGATGTTGAGAGATGTTGCGGAAGTTGGCTGAACGTTGCTGGCGTCATTGCGAGGAGCGCTTGCGACGAAGCAATCCAGGCTATCTCGGCGGACACATTCTGGATTGCTTCGCTTCCGCCTTCGCTCTTCGAGCTACGGCGGACAAGGCGCTCGCAATGACGGCTAAGCTCGCAACGACGATCGCGCCCATTACGGCCTGATCGAAAAATTCTCCGGCGGTCCTGCCTTGCGCAACGGCTCGGCCAGCCGCGCGAATTCGCACAACAACCCCCGCGTCTTGCGCGGGTCGATGATCTCCTCGACCCAGAATTTTTCAGCCGAGCGGAACGGCGAGCGCAGCTTGTTCAGCCGCTCCTGGATCTCGTTGAGCTTCGCCGCCTTGTCCTCGGCTGCATCGATGTCGGCACGGTAGGCAGCTTCGATGCCACCTTCGAGCGGCAGCGAGCCCCAATAGGCCGACGGCCAGGCGTAGCGGATCGAGAAGCGGTCGGCCGGCTGATGCACCACGCCGGCGACGCCGAAGGCGTTGCGCAGGATCACGGTGCACCAGGGCACCGTGGTCTGGTTGACCGCGGCCATGGCGCGGACGCCGTGGCGGATCGTGGCCGCCTTTTCGGCGTCGAGGCCGATCATGAAGCCCGGGCAGTCCATGAGATAGACGATCGGCAGATGAAAGGTCTCTGCGAAGTCGACCCAGCGCACCACCTTCTGGCAGGCATCCGCCGTCCAGGAGCCGCCATAGTGAAAGCTGTCGCTGGCGAGCACCATCACCGCCCTGCCCTCGAGCCGGGCGAGACCGACGATGATCGGCCTGCCGAAATTCCTTGCGACCTCGAAGAACGAGCCCTTGTCGACGACGGACTCGACGATCGGCCGCATCTTGTAGACCTGCTTGCGATTACGCGGCACCGCGTTCATCAGCGCTTCTTCGCTGCGCTCGGGATTGTCGGTGCAGGGCACGGTCGGCGGCAATTCGTAAACCGACGACGGCAGATAAGACAGGAAACGCCGCGCGCAGGCGAAGGCTTCCTCCTCGGTGTCGACCGCATGATCGACCGCGCCGGCGCGGGTCTGGATATCCGCGCCGCCGAGTTCCTCCTTCGATAGGTCCTGTCCCAGCGCCTTCACCACCGGCGGGCCCGCGACGAACATCGCGGACTTCCTGGTCATGATCGAATAGTGGCTGGCAGCGAGACGCGCAGCGCCAAGGCCAGCGACCGAGCCGAGACCCAGCGCGACCACGGGAACGCGCGACAGGTTTTCCGTGGTGAAGCGATACCAGCGGGTGCCGCCGATGCCGCCCGGGAGATTCGCGGCGCCCTTGGTCTCGATGGTCTTGACCGAGCCGCCACCGCCGGAGCCTTCGATGATACGGACGATGGGCAGACGAAAATCGTGCGCCATCTCCTCCGCCATCAGCGGCTTTGCCGAGACCGAGGCATCGGCCGAACCACCGCGCACGGTGAAGTCGTCACCGACCACGACGACGGTGCGGCCATCGACGCGCGCGCGCCCGAACACGCAGTTCGCCGGCGTCAATTTCTGCAACTCGCCGCTGGAATCGTACTCACCGACGCCGGAGACGGCACCGATTTCGTGAAAGCTGCCTGTGTCGATCAGCTTCTCGATGCGCTCCCGAACAGTCAGCCGGCCTTGGTCATGCTGTCGCTTGACCTTGTCAACGCCGCCCATCTCCCGCGCGAAGGCTTCGCGCCGGGCGAGCTCGTCGAGTTCCGGCTTCCAGTTCATTCACTCCCTCCGAATTGATCGGCTTATTGTTGTTATGCACGGCCATTGCGACCGGTTTGCGCGAGATACGGGCGTTGAAGACATCGCCCTCGGCGCCTTCGAGCAGGCTGCCGAGCGAGCGGCCGAGCTCGAGCATCAGCGGCGCGACTTCGGCATGCAGACGCTGCTCGTCATACATCGCCGAGAGAAGGCCGATGGTGATGACCACGAAGGTCTGGTACTGCGGCGACCAGATCGGCACCGCGAGCCCGTTGATGTGCGGGCTCCACAGGCCGCAAGCCACGACATAGCCGTGCTCGCGCAGCGACTGCCGGTTGGCTTCGATACGAGGCCGCAGGATTTTTGCCGCCTCCGGGGCTTCCCGCTCCATCTCCGCAATGAAGGCATCGCCGATCTCCGGCGCCAGCGCCGCTGTGTAGGCCGCACCCGCAGCGGTGGAAGCCATCGAGATGCGGCTGCCGGTGCCCTCGTGCAGGCCGAGTGCGGTCGCCGAGCGCGCGAACTGGAGATAGACCAGATGGAAGCGATCAGGGACGACAAAGCCGACCGTGCCGGGCAATTGCTCGGCAACTTCCTGAAGCCGCTGCCGGATCATGCTGCGCAGCTGCGCGCCCTTCATCATCGAGGCACTCATCGCCACGGCGCTCGGGCCGATGCGATATTTCTGGTCACGCGGCAGGTAAACCAGTTGCCCCATGCGCGTCAGCGTGTGCGTGAGCCGCGACACCGTCGAGCGCGGCAGACCACAGCGATTTGAAATTTCGAGATTGCCGAGCCGGGCCTCGTGGCCCTCGAAGCATCGCAACACGTCGAACGCGCGCGAGACTACCTGGATGACATCACCTTCACCGGCATCACCGGCCAGCGAACCTTGCCTACTCAACCGCTCCGAACGTCGTCCCATGTTCCCTACCAGTTGTTCCGCTGTGCGGAATTAAATTCCACTTGCAGACGACGCTACCTCAGGCATTTTGCGACGACAACAAAAAGGCGATGGCATGCCAGAAATTAAGATCGTCACGGAGGTCGCGGGACGCATCTGCGCAACTCCCGTGCAAGTTGGAGGAACCGTTGCGGATGGCGATGAAATTGTGGTGGTCGAAGCCATGAAGATGGAGATACCGGTGTCCTCGCCTGCGGCCGGCACGATCACATCGCTGCTCGTCAAGCTCGACGATGTCGTTGCCGAAGGACAAGCGATCGCAATCGTTGCGAGCTGAGCTCGCGCCGTTGCGGTTGCAGCCCGCGACAATCTGAAACACATGACATTGCGATGGCGCCGGCGTCTTGCGTTCGGGCGTCACAGCGGATGGCCTTCGGTGACCAACGGGTTGCACGTGCCCTGATTGCGATGCACAAGGGAGGCGATGATAGCGCAATCGCCGCCCGCCTCCGCCTGGACCCGCTCGAAGCCGCCGCTGCTGCGGTTTCTGGACACGTGCCTCAACGAATTCTCGGCAGAGACCTCAGGCAGCGTGGCCGACTACATTCCCGAGCTCGGCAAGGCCGACCCTGCCTATTTCGGCATCAGCCTTGCGACGCTGGACGGCCATGTCTACGAGGTCGGCAACAGCCGCGTGCCCTTCACCATCCAGTCGATGTCAAAACCGTTCGTGTTCGCGCTGGCACTGGATCTGCTCGGCGCCGGCCGCGTCGAGAGCGCGATCGGCGTCGAACCGTCGGGCGACCCCTTCAACTCGATCCGGCTCAACTCCGACAACCATCCGTTCAACCCGATGGTCAATGCCGGGGCAATCGCCTGTACCGGGTTGATCCATGAGAGCAAGGGCGCTGAGGCCTTCGAGCAGATTCGCCTTGCACTCAGCCGTTTCGCCGGGCGCGATCTCGCCGTCGATGAGGCCGTCTATACCTCGGAAAGCCAGACCGGCGATCGCAACCGCGCCATCGGCTATCTCCTGAAGACCAATGCGGTGATCTCGGACAATGTCGCTGGCGTTCTCGACGTCTATTTCCGGCAATGCGCGGTGCTGGTCACCGCGCGCGACATCGCGGTGATGGCGGCGACGCTCGCCAACCGCGGCGTCAATCCGGTCACCGGCGAACAGGTGATGACGCCTTACGCGATCTCGCGCACGCTCTCGGTGATGACGTCGTCGGGCATGTACGACTATGCCGGCGAATGGATCTACCGCATCGGCATCCCCGCCAAGAGCGGCGTCGGCGGCGGCATTCTGGCCGCGCTCCCGGCCCGGCTCGGCCTCGGCAGCTATTCGCCAAAGCTCGACAAGCACGGCAACAGCGTGCGCGGCATCAAGGTCTGCGAAGCGCTGTCCTCGCATTACGATCTGCACATGCTCAACCGCAGCGACGACGCGCGCAACGCCGTGATCGCCGACTACGACATCGGCAAGAGCCCGTCCCGCCGTGTCCGCCGTCAGCAGGAGCGCGATATCCTCGCCGCGCACGAGCAGGAGGTGCGGGTCATCGAGCTGGTCGGCACGTTGTCGCTGTCCGCGGTCGACTATGTCTCGCGCCGGCTCGCCGGGCGGCCGCGGCCGCAATTCGTGATCTTCGATCTTCATCGTGTCACCTCCACCACGCGCGCCGGCGCGCGGCTCGTGGCCGAGGCGTTCGAGGAGCTCGCTGCCCTGAATGTCACCGTGGTTTTGTCCGGCGTCCGGCGCGCATCCAAGGAGTGGAACACGCTGCGGGAATGGACGGCAGAACTCAAGAACGTTCGCGACTTCTATCTGCTCGACACCGCGATCGAATGGGCCGAAGACCAGATCGTCTACCGCCATGGCGGCTCGATCGACTTTCACGAAACCACCGAGCTTGCCGAGCAGCCGCTGCTGGAGGGACTTGGCGCGCAAGAGTTGAAAGACCTCGCCTCGACCTGCGCGATCAGGACATACCAATCCGGCGCAAAGATCCTCACCACCGGCGATCCCGCCGATGCCATCTTCTTCCTGCGCAGCGGCGCCGTGCATGTGACGCTGCCCGACGGCGTCAGGCTGGCGACGCTGACCGCCGGCATGGCCTTTGGCGAGATGGCGCTGATCGAGGCCACCCGCTCCGCCGACGTCTACGCCGATATGGCGGCGACTGCGTTCGAAGTACCCCTCAAGGAATTTGAGAACTTCCGCGAGCAGCACCCGCGGGCCTCCGAGCGCATCATGCGCAACCTAGCGCAGTTGCTCGCCGATCGCCTGATCGTCGCCAACGCCAAGGTCGATATTTTGACATCGACGTAAGGCTACGCCGAGCGGCTTGCCGCCTCGCTGATCCGCCGCTTGATCTTGGCGGCGCTGGCCTCGAGCAATTCGGATGGCTGTTGGCCAGTCGCAGCACACAGGCAGGCCCAGTAATAGATGACATCGCCGAGCTCTTCGATGAGACCCGCCTTGTCGAGCCAGTCATCGCGCAGCAGCTTCTTGATGTGCTCGGCGACCTCCCCGGCCTCGCCCGCGAGGCCGAGACCGAGATAGGACAGCCGCTCGTTGGACGGATGTTCATCGACTTTCGCAACGCCTGCGGCCCAGGCCGCGTATTCATCGATCGTCATCGGCATCCCTCGCCGTTGCTATCGGATCAGCCCACCACTTCCGTGACCGGTTGAAGATCGATCTCGAAAGTTTCCAGGAATTTCGAGGTCATGATGTAGAAGCCGACCGAGAGCTGCAATTCGACCAGCGCGGCCGGGGTCAGCTTTGACTCGATCGCCTTGAAAGTCGCATCCGTCGGCTTGTTCAATTTCACGATCTCGTCGGTGAAGGCGAGCGCGGCGCGTTGCGTGTCGTCGAAACAGGATGCTGCTTGCCAGTCAGTGAGCGCCTCGTTCTGCGCGTCGGTGACGCCGACGTTCTTGCCGATGCGCTTGTGTGCGACGATCTCGTACGGCGCCTCGCACAGAATCCCGGTGCGCGTGATCGCGAGCTCGCGCACGATCGGATCGAGCTCACCCTTGTGGCGGATCGCGCCGCCGAGACGGCAGTACTGTTCAAAGTAGCTCGGCGAATGCGACATCATGCGGAAGATGTTGGCATTGCGATTCTTGTCGAGAATTTCGCGGGTGCGGTCGGATGCCTTGGACGGGTCGCTGTAGCCGATGCGGGCCATGATCTCTGATTTTCCTTGAGCTTTTGATGCTTATTGTCGTTGCCGCAGAAAGTTCCCAAAAACTCTATTCGTGCGCGACCCCAGGAGCAACATCATCGAGTCAAAATGCCGCCGCATTGCTGATCGACCTTGGGACAGTCGATATTCGCTGCGTGGGGACACATTGCAGCGGATACTCGAAGTGGGGTGTTCCGAGTAAAATAATTGGCCGTCGGGTGTGCTAGCCGCGCACACGATGAGTCACGCCCAAGTCTAGGGAGAAAATGGCATGAAGGAAGCCACCAAGGGGGCGGCCTCGGGAGCGCTCGCGCATATGCTGGCGGTGACGGCGATGCTCGTCATCGCCAGCATATTGTTCTACGGGCGTTAACAAGAGTTGTAAGAGTTTTCGTCATTCCGGGGTGGCCCTCGCACAGGTCAGGCCCAGAATACCCGTTCCAGGCTCGGTCCTTTGGACCGCCCCCGAATGACGAAATCCCACCTATTTCCTTCTCGTGAAAAACGGCACGAGCTTTCCGGCGAACGCCGTGAAGCTCGCATCGACCTCGTCGCCGATGGCGAGACCGTTCTCGCCATGGGCCATCACGCGAAATCCCTCGGCGCAATCGACCAGCAGGATATTGTAAGGCACGTGGGCGCGCGTCTCGGGCGTGGCGGCGCGGCAGACCAGCGAAGTTGCGTACACCCTACCCTTGCCGCTGGCACGAGCCTCGCGCGAATCGCTCGCACCGCAGGCCGCGCAGAAGGCGCGGTGAAAATACTGCACATGGCCGCATGCGGCACAGGTCTGATAGGTGATGGCCTCTTCGCCCTTGGTCCAATCGGCGATTCGTTCGCTGCTGCTCATCGCACCCGCTCCAGGAACATGCTGACATGTGACGACAGCACGCCGCCGTCGCCATGAAGCAACGCGATCGAGGCGTCGCGCACCTGACGGTGAGCGGCCCGTCCCGTCATCTGCAAATGCGCCTCGACCAGATGCGCCATCGCGCCGCCGACGCCGCAATGGCCGTAGCTGAGCAGGCCGCCGTGCGTATTCAGCGGCATCGCGCCGTCGCGGCTGAAATGGCCGGCGCGCACACGGGCTGCCGCCTCGCCGCGACCGGCGAGGCCGAGGTCTTCCAGCAGCATCGCGAGCGTGATGGTAAAGCTGTCGTAGATCGCGGCGTAGCGTACGTCCGAGATCGCAAGGCCGGTGGCCTCCCTGGCGCGCGCGATCGAGATCTCGGCACCGAGCTCGCTTAAGCCGGGCGCGGCCGTGACATGCTGATGGGTATGCGCCTGGGCGCAGCCGCGGATGCGCACCCCTAGCTCTCCGGTGTGCTCGCGGCTGATGACGAAGGCCGCGCCGCCGTCGGAGACCGGACAGCAATCGAGCAGTTTGAGCGGCATCGCCACCGGCTTCGACGCCATGACGTCGGCGACGGTGATGGGTTCGTGGAATTGTGCGCCGGGATGGGTGCAGGCGTGGGCGCGCATCAGCACCGCGAACTCGGCGAGGTCTTCTTCGGTGACGCCGTATTCATGCATGTACCTGTTAGCAACGAGGCCGTAATAGGCGGGGATGGTGGGACCGAGCGGCACCTCGTAATCGGGATGGCCGACCTGTGCGAGCGCCTGGATCGAGGCATCGCGGCTCTGCCCGGTGAGGCGATTCTCGCCGGCAACGACGAGCACGTTGCGCGCGACGCCGGCGTCGACGAGATGATGGGCGAGCATCGTCATCGCGAGGCCCGTGGCGCCGCCGACCTGCACGGCGTGGGCGTAAGACGGGCGGATGCCGAAATGTTCGGCGAACACGGTCGCCAGCATGATGTGCGGCGACACCGTGGAGTAGCCACAGAGGATGCCGTCGATGTCCGAACGTTTGAGCCCGGCATCGTCGAGCGCGGCTTGCGCGGCGCGGCTCATCAGGTCGAGCGAGGATGAGCCTTCGTGCTTGCCGTAAGGGGTGAGGCCGACGCCGGTGATGAAGCTCATGGGCGCACCTGTGCATCGTCATTCAGGGGCGGCGAACGGGTGACGCCATCACGGACCATTACGGCGATCTCGTCCTGGGAGTAGCCGATCTCGTGTAAAATCTCCGCGCCGTGCTCGTTGAGCTGCGGCGCCAGCCGCACCGGTTCGGCCTCGGTCTCGGACCAGGTGGCCGTGACCTTCATGCTCCGGATCGGGCCTTCGGTCGGATGGTTCACGATCGGAAAGAAATTGGTCGCTTCCAGATGCTCGTCGTGGAGCAAACCCTGCAAATCATGCATCGGCATCACCGGCACGTCGGCCTTGGTGAGCAGATCGATCCATTCCGCGGTGGTGCGCGTCTCGAAGATGCGTGCGAGCTCGGCGTAGACGACGTCGATATTGGCGGCGCGGCCGGCGAAGGTCGCGAATTTTGGATCGGCGCGCAGATCGTCGCGGCCGGTCGCTTCAAAGAAACTATTCCACTGCTTGTCGTTGTACACGATGACGCTGAGATAGCCGTCCGACGTCTTGTAGGGCCTGCGGTCGCGCGAGAGGTGGCGGGCGTAGCCGCCCTTGTCGAGCGGCGGCTCATAGGTCAGCCCGCCCATATGATCGCCCATGACGAAACCGGCCATGGTCTCGAACATCGGGATGTCGACGCGCTGGCCGCGCCCGGTGCGATCGCGATGCACCAGGCTGGCACAGATCGCGCCGACGGCAGTGAGGCCGACGATGCGGTCGACCAGGGCGTTCGGCACGTAGCGCGGCACGCCGTCGCCGGTCTGCGCCATCAGCGCCGGCAGCGCGGTTGCGCCCTGGATCAAATCGTCATAGGCAGGTTTTGCTGCATAGGGACCGTCCTGGCCGAAGCCGAACACGCCGGCATAGACGAGGCGCGGATTGATTTTCGAGACGACGTCATAGCCGAGCTGAAGCCGCGCCATCGCTTGCGGGCGGACATTGTAGACCAGCACATCGGCGTCCTTCAAAAGCCGCAGCACGGCCTCGCGGCCGGCGGGCTTCTTCAGGTCGAGGCAGATCGAGCGCTTGCTGCGGTTGGTGTTGAGGAACACCGGCCCCATGCCGGCATGACGCATCGGGCCGATCAGGCGGGTGACGTCGCCGTCGAGCGATTCCACCTTGATGATGTCGGCGCCGTAGTCGCCGAGCATCTGGGTGGCATAGGGGCCCATCAGCACAGTCGTCATGTCGATGACCTTGATGCCCTTCAGCGGCCCCATCGTTCACTCCCGATTGCGCAAGCCGAGATCGGCCCGCGATTTCGGTCCAGCTAACGGCAGTGATGCCGAGCGCGCAAGGGCGGCCTGCGTATGGCCGCATGCGTCCGCTATTTCTTCTGGCGGGATTCGCGGACCTTCAAGAGCCGGTCGAGCTCGTCGTTCTGCGCGTTGATGCGGTCGGCGATGCGCGCCTCGTTCTGCTCGCCGGAGGCGGCAGCCGCCTGCTCGATCAGCTGCCTGATATTGTCCTCGAGGATCGCGATGCGATCGTTGAGTTGGTCCAATGAGAGGTAGTCGTCGTTGCTCATGATGCACCTGCAAATCAATCAGGAGCCGTAGGGTGGGCAAAGCGAAGCGTGCCCACCATGATCTAGCGCAAGAAAGAAGGTGGGCACGGCGCTTTCGCGCCTTTGCCCACCCTACGCGAACCTACTTCAGCGGCTCCAGCACGGAGACGTAGTTGGCGACCGCGGCGCCACCCATATTAAAAATGCCGCCGAGTTTTGCATTTTTGATCTGCATGCCCTCGGGCGCCTGGCCGGCGAGCTGCATCGCGGTCATCACGTGCATGGAGACGCCGGTGGCGCCGATCGGATGGCCCTTGGCCTTCAACCCGCCGGACGGATTGACCGGCAGCTTGCCGTCCTTGAGCGTCCAGCCTTCCTTGATCGCGCGGGCGCCCTGCCCCTTCGGCGTCAGGCCCATCGCTTCGTATTCGATCAGCTCGGCGACGGTGAAGCAGTCATGGGTCTCGACGAAGGAGAGATCGGTGAGCGCAACGCCCGCCTGCTCCAGCGCGCGCTGCCAGGCAACCGTGCAGCCTTCGAACGCGAGGATGTCGCGCTTGGACATCGGCAAGAAGTCCTGCGCGTGCGCGGTGGCGCGGAAGCCGATCGACTTGCTCATGCCCTTGGCGGTTTCGGCATCAGCCAAAATCAGCGCCGCGGCACCGTCGGAGACCAGCGAGCAGTCGGTCCGCTTCAGGGGGCCGGCAACGTAAGGGTTCTTCTCGCTCTCGGCGCGGCAGAACTCGAAGCCGAAATCCTTGCGCATCTGGGCGAAGGGATTGGCGACGCCGTTCTTGTGGTTCTTGGCCGCGATCAGCGCCAGCGCATCGGACTGGTCGCCGTATTTCTGGAAATAGGAGCTGGCGATCTTGCCGAACACGCCGGCGAAGCCGCCGACAGTGTCGCCGTCCTCAGGCAGATACGACGCCTTCAACAGGTTCTTGCCGATCTCGGCGCTCGGCGTACGCGTCATCTGCTCGACGCCGACGACCAGCACGATCTTGGCCGCACCCGCGGCGATCGCACGCACCCCCTGATGCACGGCGGCGGAGCCGGTGGCGCAGGCATTCTCGACACGGGTGGTCGGCTTGAAGCGCAGCTTCGGGTCGGCCTGAAGCACCAGCGATGCGGTAAAATCCTGCGGCGAGAAGCCGGCGTTGAAATGGCCGAGCACAATTTCGTCGACGTCGGACGCGGAAATGCCGGCATCGGCCATCGCCTCATTGGCGACGCGGGTGACGAGGCTTTCGACGGTTTCGGTGTCGAACTTGCCGAACGGCGTATGCGCCCATCCGACGATGCTGGCGGTCATGGTTGTTCTCCCTAGGATCTCTTACTGACCTAAGTCTTAGCCCAAGGATGGCAAGACTTCACGTGGCTTTCAGGGCCTTCAGCGTGCGCTCGCAGATGGCAGTTATGCCGGCCCAGTTGCCGGCCCTGATCTCCGCCGTCGGGCACAGCCAGGAACCGCCGACCGCCACCACATTGGGCTCGGCAAGCCAGGTCGCCGCATTGGCCTCGCCGACGCCGCCGGTCGGGCAGAACCGCACGTTCGGGAACGGACCGCCAAGCGCGCGCAGGCCCTTGATGCCACCGGCCTGCTCGGCCGGGAAGAATTTTGCCACGTCGAAGCCGTGGGACAGCGCCATCATCAGCTCGGACGCAGTGGCGATGCCCGGCGCGAACGGCAGGGAGCTATGGGCCGCGGCCTTCAGGAGATCGGGGGTCAGGCCCGGGCTGATGCCGAACGCGACGCCGAGCTTCTCGACACGGACGAAGTCGGCCGGATTGAGAATCGTACCGATGCCGACGATCGCCTCGGGGACTTCGGCCATCATCGCCCTCGCCGCCTCGATCGCAACAGGGGTGCGCAGGGTCACCTCCAGGGTGCGGACGCCGCCTGCAACCAGCGCACGCGCCAGCGGCACAGCATCCTGGATACGCTCGATGGTGAGGACGGGAATAACGGTCGCGGCCTTGAACAGCGCGACGAGGTGGTTCTGTTGGGCAGTCGTGGTCATCTCTGTCGCTTCTTTACTTTGTCGCCTGGCGAGAACTCGCCGGCCGGTGCCGCTTCTTCGGCGGCATGGCATAGCCCGGAATGATGGCGCCGGGATAGCAGATCACGAGGCTGGCGAGGCGATGCCCGGCCTGGGCGGCCTCGACCGGGTCGGAACCGCCGAGCCGGGCCGCGATATAGGCCGCAGCAAAACTGTCGCCGGCCGCCGTGGTGTCGACCACCGGCTTGGTCATGGGCTCGGCGCGGACCTCGCGGGTCGCCCCGGAAAAGCGCAGCAGGCTCACCGGCTCGGCGAGCCGGAATACGAGCTCGGGCGTGGGGATGCGCGCCATCAGTTGCTCATGGCTTTCACCGGGATAGAGCGCGAGCAGATCCTCAGTCGAAGTCAGGGCGATGTCAGCGGCCGCAAACGCTGAGGCAAAGACCTCGCGGGCGACGTCGCGGTCGGGCCAGCCGCGCGCGCGGAAATTGGTGTCGAACACGAAGCGTGTACCAAGCAGGCGCGCGCGCTTGATCGCCGCGAACAGGCGCTCGCGCCCGGCCGCCTCGTAGATCGAGAGCGTGATGGCGGAGAGATAGACGATGTCGTAGCTCATCAGCGAATTGAGGATCTCGTCCGTCTCCGGCAGATCCATCAGCCGGCGTGCCGCCGCACTGTCGCGCCAGTGGAAGAACTGGCGCTCGCCCTTTGCATCCGTCTGGATCATGTAAAGGCCGGGCAGCTTGCCCGGCAGACGCAGCACGCGCCGGGTGCCGACGCCCTCGGCGGTCCAGGCCGCGATCATCTCATCGCTCAAGCCGTCGTCGCCGAGCGCGGTGAGATAATCGACCTTGACCTCGAGCCGCGCCAGATAGACCGCGGTGTTCAGGGTATCACCGCCGAAGCCGCGCGAGTACAGCCCGCCGCCCTGCCCGGCAGACTGTCCCGAAGACTGCCCACCTTGGGCCTGCCGGAGCTCGACCATGCATTCGCCGATGCAAGCAACGCTCGCCATCACTTTACCCGCTCAGTCACAGATCAGGCGACGAAGTTGCCGCCGAGCTCGTCTTCGACGTGAATGCGGATGATATCGTCAAAGGTCTTCTCGGCGGTGGTGAAGCCGAGCTCGAGCGACCGCTTTGCATTGAAATTGCGCGGCCAGCCACCGACGATGCCGATGATGAAGGGATCGGGCTCTCGCTTGATGCGCGCGGCGACCTTGTCGCCCGCAACACGCTTCAAGGCCGCGATCTGCTCGCCGACCGTGGCTGACAGGCCCGGCATGGTGAGGTTGCGGCGCGGGCCGACGGTCGCGAGATCCATGGTGCCGGCATGGAGCAGGAAGCCGACGGCGGAGCGCGGCGTGGCGTGCCAGTGGCGCACGTCCTCGGAGACCGGCAGCACGACCTCCTTGCCGGCCAGCGGCTCGCGCAGGATGTTGGAGAAGAAGCCCGATGCCGCTTTGTTGGGCAGACCGGGCCGGATGCAGATGGTCGGCAGGCGGATGCCGATGCCGTCGAGGAAGCCGCGGCGGGAATAGTCTGCGAGCAGCAGCTCGCCGATCGCCTTCTGGGTGCCGTAGCTCAAAAGCGGCGTGTGGAAGAACTCGTCGCCGATGGCTTCCGGGAACGGCGCGCCGAACACCGCGATCGAGGAGGTGAAGACCACGCGCGGCTTGTAGCCGCCGCCGGCAAGCCTGACAGCGTCGAGCAGCATCCGTGTGCCGTCGAGATTGATGCGGTAGCCCTTGTCGAAATCCAGCTCGGCCTCGCCCGAGACGATCGCGGCGAGATGGAAGATGACGTCGGGGCGGCCGGCGACCAGCTTTTCGGCAGCACCGGGCACGGCGAAATCGCCCGACACGGTCTCGACGGCAAAGCCCGCCTTCTCCGGCTTCTTCGGCTCGACCACGTCATGCATGGTGAGCTTGGTGATCTCGCTCTTGCCGAGCCGGCCGTCGCGCAACAGCCGTTCACACAATTTGCGGCCAACCATGCCGGCGGCGCCCAGAACCAGAATGTGCAAGAGCCTACTCCTTTTTATTGGCCGGAACGCACCGCTGCTGGTGCGTTCTTTTGGCGCGCTCTCAAGGCAGGCCCCGCGATCATTCCTTCACGGCGCCGGTCATCGCCGACACATAATACTCCACGAAGAAGGAATAAAGGATAACTACTGGGACCGAGCCAGTCAGGGCCGCCGCCATCAGCGCGCCCCAATGGTAGACGTCGCCATTGACAAGCTCGGTGATCGCGCCGACGGGGATCGTCTTGTTCTCGGACGAGGAAATGAAGGTCAGCGCGTAAATGAACTCATTCCACGACAACGTAAAGGCGAAGATGCCGGCCGAGATCACCCCCGGAAGCGACAGCGGCAGCGTGATCTTGGTGAGGATCTGGAGCCGCGTGGCCCCGTCGATCAGCGCGCACTCCTCCAGCTCATAGGGAATGGTGCGGAAATAGCCCATCAGGAGCCAGGTGCAGAACGGGATCAAGAAGGTCGGATAGGTCAGGATCAGCGCCAGATTGCCGTCGAACAGGCCGAGCTGGAACACAATCGCGGCCAGCGGAATGAACAGGATCGACGGCGGCACCAGGTAGCCGAGGAAAATCGCCAGGCCGACGTAGCGTGACCCCTTGTAGCGGAGACGCTCGATCGCATAGGCCGCGCAGACGCTGGCAAACAGCGAGATGAAGGTCGAGCACACCGAGACGATCACGGTGTTCCACATCCACAGCGGATAGTCGGTCTCGAAGAACAGCTTCGTGATGTGCTCGAACGTCGGATGTACGATCCAGAACGGATTGTACTTCTCGTAATCGTACATCTCCGCGTCCGGCTTGAAGGTCGCGACCGTCATCCAATAGAACGGAAACAGCAGGAAGACCATGATCAGGCCGAGCGGAAGGTAGACGCGAAGAAACTTCCGCGGAAAACTTTCCAGGTAGGACATTCCGACGGTTTGGTCGTCCGCGGTGCTCATGGTCAGTCCCTTCCGCCCTGCTGCCAGCGGGAGCGCTGAAGTCCGAAGAAGCTCAACAGGATCGCCGCGACCAGAAACGGGATCATTGCGTTCGAGATCGCCGCGCCCTCGCCGAGATTGCCGCCGGTGATGGCGCGCTGGAACGACAGCGTCGCCATCAGATGCGTGGAGTTGATCGGCCCGCCGCGCGTGATGGTGTAGATGAGCTGGAAGTCGGTGAAGGTCATCAGCACCGAGAATGTCATCACCACCGCGATGATCGGCGACAGCATCGGCAGCGTGATGTGGCGGAAGCGCTGTAGATTGGTGGCGCCGTCGAGATTGGCGGCCTCATAGAGCGAGGGCGAGATGGTCTGGAGTCCGGCCAGCAGCGTGATCGCGACGAAGGGCACGCCGCGCCAGATATTGGCGACGACGACCGACCAACGCGCGTTCCAGGGATCGCCGAGAAAGTCGATGTAATGCGTGATCAGGCCGGCCTTGATCAGCACCCAGGAGATGATCGAGAACTGGCTGTCGTAGATCCACCAGAACGCGATGGCCGAGAGCACCGTCGGCACCACGAATGGCAGCAGCACGATCGCCCTGACGATCGACTTGAACGGCAGCCGCTCATTGAGCAGCAGCGCCAGGTAAAGTCCGATGGCGAATTTTATGATGCTGGCGGCCACCGTGTAGAAGATGGTGTTGAACACCGATAGCCAGAACACGGAGTCCTTCGCGAGCGAGACGAAGTTTCCGAAGCCGATGTAACGGCCGACGCCGCCGATCTTGGTATCGGTCATGCCGAGCCACAAGCCCAGCAACAGAGGATAAGCCAGAAACAGAATGAGGATGGCGATTGCCGGCACCATGAACATCGCGCCGAGAAAGTTTCGGCTTTCGAACGCTCTGGACCACAGGCTGCTGCGCTTGATCTGCGCGGCGATGGGCTCGGCCATAACTGCCATGTCGGACTTCCCTCACAGAACGACGACGGCGGCGCCCAGCGAACTGGACGCCGCCGTCTGTGGCTGATCAGACCTGATAGTAGCGCTTGGCGCGCTCGGCGGCGCGGGCGGCTGCTTCCTTCGGCGTGACCTGTCCGGCGGCCGCTTCCGCGAACATATCGACCACGACGAAGTCGCCCATGACGGCGGCCGAGGCATAGCCGAGATCGCCGGCGTAGCCGTTGTCGCGGCAGCGCTTCAGGCAGTCGCGATACGGTGTGATCTTTGGATCGGAGGTCCAGACCGGGTTGTCGTTATAGGCCGGGAGCGGCGGCGAGACGTAGCCGTTGGAGGCAACCTCCCACGCGTCGTAGTTCTCCTTGTCCATCATGAACTTGATGAATTCCTTGACCGCCTTCGGATACTTCGAGTGCTTGTAGCCGTAATAGACCAGCACGTTCTGCTGCTCGGTCGACACGCCCACGGGCCCGATCGGCATCGGCGCGTGGTTCATGTCCTTGGCGATCTCCTGCTGCTTGGGATCAGGGGAGTTCTTGCCGACGGTCCAGATCGAAATGCCGTTCAGGGTGAGACTGAGCTCGCCGTTGAGGAACGCCTTGTTGTTGTTCGAGTCGTTCCACGACAGCACGCCCGGAATGAACGTCGCATAGAGCTGCTTGACGTATTCGATCGCGGCGATCGTCTCCGGCGAGTCGATGACGACCTCGTTCTTGTCGTTGACGACCTTGCCGCCGAACGCCCACAGCGCCCACTGGCACCAGCCGTTGGCGTCGCCCGTGGCATGGCCGAGCGCGAAGCCGGCCGGCGTGTTGTTCTTCTTCAACGCCTGGCAGAGCTTGAGGAAGCCGTCGGTGTCCTTCGGGAATTCGTCGAAGCCTGCGGCCTTCACGTGGCTGATGCGGTAGTTCAGGCAGCCGCCGGTCGCGCCCTGCGGAATCGCGATCCAGCTGTTGCCCTTCTTGCCGTAACGCTCGGCAACCGGATACCAGCCGCCATACTGCGCGCCGAGATAGTCGGCGACGTCAGTCATGTCGATCAGCTTCTCGGGGAATTTGAAGGGATCGTCGAGCGTGCCGACGATGAGATCGGGACCGGCGCCGACATTGGCGGCGACCGCGGCCTTCGGCCGGATGTCTTCCCAGCTCTCGGCCTCCAACTTCACCTTGATGCCGGTCTTCTCGGAGAACTTCTTGGTCTGCTCGGCGAACTTGTCGAACTCGGCCTGAATGAACTGCTTCCAGCGCAGCACGCGGATGGAGGCATTCGGCTCCGGCGTGTTGGTCCACTCCGCCGCGCGGACTGGAACGATGCCGGGGCCGGCGAGCAAGGCTGCGCCGCCCAGGCTGGCTTTAAGCACACTACGCCTGTTGAAATCGCTCATCGTTCTCTCCCTGATTTTTTATATTTGTATTGGTTTGGTCTTACGTCGCTACATGCGTTTACCTGTCGCCTCGTCAAACAGATGCACCAGCGACGGGTCGGGCTTCAGCCTGATCTTGTCGCCAGGATTGAACTGGTGGCGTTCGCGGAAGATGGCAACAACCTGCTCGCCGCCGACCTTGGCGAACACCTGGGTCTCCGAGCCGGTCGGCTCGACCACGACGATCTCGGCCTCGGCGCCGTCGTCAGCGATGGTGAAATGCTCGGGACGGACGCCATAGACCGCGGGCCGACCGTCGGACGCGGTCGGCGCAGTCGCGAGCGGCAGCTTGACGCCGTTCGGCCCTTCGAAGGTGGCAACGCCGTTGACCCGGACGTGGCCTTTCAGGAAATTCATGGCGGGAGAGCCGATGAAGCCGGCGACGAACTGGTTTTCCGGCTTGTCGTAGAGCTCGAGCGGCGTGCCCATCTGCTCGACGATGCCGTCATGCATGACGACGATCTTGTCGGCCATGGTCATGGCCTCGATCTGGTCGTGGGTGACGTAGACGGTCGTGGTCTTCAGCCGCTGGTGCAGCTCCTTGATCTCGGTGCGCATGGCGACGCGCAGCTTGGCATCGAGGTTCGACAGGGGTTCGTCGAACAGAAACACCTGGGGATCGCGCACGATGGCGCGGCCCATGGCGACGCGCTGGCGCTGGCCGCCGGAGAGCTGGCGCGGATAGCGATCGAGCAGCGGCGACAGCGCGAGAATTTCGGCGGCGCGCTTGACGCGCTTGTTGATCTCGTCCGAGCCCGCATTCCGCAGCTTCAGCGAGAAACCCATGTTCTCGCCGACGGTCATGTGCGGATAGAGCGCGTAGTTCTGAAACACCATCGCAATGTCCCGCTCCTTGGGCTGGACATTGTTGACGACGCGGTCGCCGATCGAGATCGTGCCGGAGGTGATGTTCTCGAGGCCTGCGAGCATGCGCAGAAGCGTCGACTTGCCGCAGCCGGAGGGGCCAACCAGGACGACAAACTGGCCATCCTCGATCGGAATCGAGACGCCGTGCAGGACTTCAAAATTGCCGAACGATTTCCGCACGTCGCGGATTTGCACAGACGACATCTAGCTCCCTCCTCCGACGCAGGCGACGCACCTGTGGCGCCGCCACCGTCTTGTTTTTCTGAACTTCGCCGATACGAAGCCCGCTCTTAGCAGGCGACATTGTCGGCAGTTTGTGCGGTTTTGGCAATTTGTCTTTGGTTAGTCGTTGCTGGTAGCGCTGTCAACGTTCCTTTGTTTGCGGGAGTGACTGTGTTAAGAGCAGCAAATGGGTCGAAAGCGCACTAAGTCTGGCAAAATCCGGCTGGCAGAAGTCGCCGAACTCGCTGGCGTCAGCCCGATTACGGCCTCCCGCTTCTTCCGCAATCCGGAGGCGCTGTCGGTCGCCAAGCGGACGCGGGTCGACAGCGCGGCCAGGGAGCTCGGCTATGTGCCGAACCTGGCGGCACGCGCACTGGCCTCGCAGCGCACGGAAGTGATCGGTGTCTTGATTCCGTCACTGACCAACAATGTGTTCTCGGACGTGCTGCGCGGCATCTACCATGCGTCCGAAGACAGTCGTTACTCGATCCAATTGTCCAACACACGCTACAGCATTCTCCAGGAGGAGAAGCTGCTGCGCATCTTTCTTGCGCAGAAGCCGGCCGGGCTGATCGTGACCGGGATCGACCAGACCACGGAATCGCGTGCGATGCTGGAAGCGGCCGACTGCCCGATCGTGCAGATCATGGAGATCGGGCCCAACCCGGTCGACATGATGATCGGCTTTTCGCACTTTGATGCAGCGCGTGCCGCGCTTGACCATCTGTTCGGGCAAGGCCACCGCAAGATCGGATTCGTCGGCGCGCGGATGGACCCAAGGGTGCAGCGGCGGCTCGACGGCTACCAGGCGGCCATGAAAGATGCGGGCCTGTTCGACCCGCGCCTGATCGTCGCAACGGCGACACCGACCTCGGTCACGCTCGGCGGCGCGCTGTTCACCGATCTCCTGGCCAAGGCGCCGGATCTCGATGCGGTGTTCTGCGCTAATGACGACCTTGCGCTCGGCGTGCTCTTCGAATGCCGCCGCCGCGAGATCGCGATCCCCGAGCAGATCGCGATCATCGGATTCAACGACCTCGAATTCATGGCCTCGGCCGTCCCCACCCTCACCAGCGTGCGCACCAACCGCTACGAGATGGGCCGGACCGCCGCCACCATGCTGATCGATGCGATCGAGGGCCGGCGCCCGGAGCGGCCGGTGCTCGACCTCGGCTTCAAAGTGATGGAGCGCCAGAGTTCGTCGCTGCGGCGTTCGGACAGCAGGCCAGCCCTTTCCGGCACAGGCCCGGCGAACAAAATGGTAGCGTTACCAAGCAGCCATGATTAGTATCGAACTTGTGAGGAAACGACCCGCCAGCGGGCAGGCAGACTGTCGCGCAAGCCATTAGGGCATCGCACAAGCCGCGCCCCCAAGACCGACGCCAGTGACGGACGCCAGCGCGTTTGCATTGCAGGAGAAACCAATGACAAAAAAGCCAACCAATGGGCATGCGCCCGCCGGTAACGGCACCCGCCGCCATCTTCGCTCGCAGGAATGGTTCAACAACCCGCACAATCCGGGCATGACGGCGCTCTATCTGGAGCGCTATTTGAACTACGGCCTCACCCGCGCCGAGCTTCAGTCCGGCAAGCCGATCATCGGCATTGCGCAAACCGGCAATGACCTCTCCCCCTGCAACCGCCATCACATCGAGCTTGCGCACCGGGTGCGCGAAGGCATCCGCGAGGCCGGCGGCATCGCGATGGAATTCCCGACCCATCCGATCCAGGAGACCGGCAAGCGCCCGACCGCGGCGCTCGACCGCAACCTCGCCTATCTCGGCCTGGTCGAGATCCTCTACGGCTATCCGCTCGACGGTGTGGTGCTGACCACCGGCTGCGACAAGACCACGCCCGCCTGCATGATGGCGGCGGCGACCGTCAACCTGCCGGCGATCGTGCTGTCGGGCGGCCCGATGCTGAACGGCTGGCACAATGGCGAGCGCACCGGCTCGGGCACCATCGTCTGGAAGTCGCGCGAGCGGCTCGCCGCCGGCGAGATCGACTACGAAGAGTTCATGGAGATCGTCGCGTCCTCGGCGCCGTCGGTCGGCCATTGCAACACCATGGGCACGGCGTCGACCATGAACGGGCTCGCCGAAGCGCTCGGCTTCTCGCTGCCGGGCTGTGCCGCGATCCCCGCGCCCTATCGCGAGCGCGGCCAGATCGCCTACGAGACGGGCAAGCGCGCCGTCGAGATGGTCTGGGAAGACCTCAAGCCGTCGGACATCCTGACCCGCAAGGCGTTCGAGAATTGCATCGTGATCAATTCGGCGATCGGCGGCTCGACCAACGCGCCGATCCACATCAACGCGCTGGCGCGCCATATCGGAGTGGAGCTCTCGATCGACGACTGGCAGAAATTCGGCCACGACGTGCCGCTGTTGGTGAACATGCAGCCGGCCGGCTTCTATCTCGGCGAGGAATTCCACCGCGCCGGCGGCGTGCCGGCCGTGGTGCGCGAATTGATGAAGCACAAGCGCATCCATGAGGATGCGGTCACGGTCAACGGCCGCGGCATCGGCGAGAACTGCGCCAACGCGCCGAAGCCCGACAACGACGTGATCTGGGCTTACGACAAGCCGCTGGTGAAGGACGCCGGCTTCCTGGTGCTGAAGGGCAATCTGTTCGATTCCGCCATCATGAAGACCAGCGTGATCTCCAAGGAATTTCGCGACCGCTATCTCAACAACCCGAAGGACCTCAACGCGTTCGAGGGCCGCGCCATCGTGTTCGAGGGACCGGAAGATTATCACGAGCGGATCGATGATCCGTCGCTGGACATCGACGAGCGCTGCGTGCTGTTCGTCCGCGGCACCGGCCCGATCGGCTATCCCGGCGGCGCCGAGGTCGTGAACATGCAGCCCCCGGCGGCCCTGATCAAACGCGGCATCCACTCCCTGCCCTGCATCGGCGACGGTCGGCAGTCCGGCACCTCGGGCTCACCCTCGATCCTCAATGCCTCGCCGGAAGCCGCCGCCAATGGCGGGCTTGCGATCCTCAGGAACGGCGACCAGGTCCGCATCGACCTCAACAAGGGCAGCGCCAACATCCTGATCTCGGACGACGAGGTGAAGAAGCGCCACGCCGAGCTGAAGGCCAATGGCGGCTTCAAGCATCCGCCGAACCAGACGCCGTGGCAGGAGCTCTACCGCAACACCGTCGGCCAGCAATCGACCGGCGCCTGCATGGAGCTCGCGACGCGGTATCAGAACGTCGCCGGCACGTTTGGCGTGGCGCGGGATAATCACTGAGTTAGGCACACGTAGCCCGGGTGAGCGAAGCGACACCCGGGATATCCGCTCCCGGATATCGCGCACGCGCTCATCCGGGCTACGGCATTGAACAAGATCGAGGAGAACAAAAAAATGGCAGACCGCCTCAAGGGAAAACGCGCAATCGTCACCGCCGCAGCGGCCGGCATCGGACGCGCATGCGCCATCGCATTTGCGCGTGAAGGCGCGACCGTCATCGCCACCGACATCAACGAGGCCGGCATCGCGGGCCTGACCAAGGAAGGCATCGCCGAGGTCGCAAAACTCGACGTCCGCAACACCGCCGACGTCAACGCCTTTGCCAAGCGGATCGGCAAGGTCGACATCCTGCTCAATGCGGCCGGCTTCGTGCACCACGGCACCATCCTGGATTGCTCGGAAGAGGATTTTGACTTTTCGTTCGACCTCAACGTCAAGTCGATGCACCGGACCATCAGGGCGTTCCTGCCCGACATGCTCGCGGGCGGCGGCGGCAGCATCGTCAACATCTCATCCTGCGCGGCGCTGCGTCCGCCGGCGAACCGCTACGTCTACAGCTCGTCCAAGGCTGCCGTGTCGCTGCTGACCCGCGCGGTTGCGCTCGACTTCATCACCAAGGGCATCCGTTGCAACAGCATCTGCCCCGGCACCGTCGAGACGCCTTCGATGCTCGATCGCGCCGCTGCGCAGGGGCCGCAAGGCAAAGAGATGTTCGTCTCCCGCCAGAAGATGGGCCGGCTCGGCACCGCCGACGAAATCGCGTCGATGGCCGTCTATCTCGGCAGCGACGAAAGCGCGTTCACCACCGGCGTCGACCTCGTCGTCGACGGCGGCTACATGCTCTGACGCTAAAGGCCTCCAGCATGAACAAGATCGATCTCAATGGCCGCGTCGCCATCGTCACCGGCGGCGCACAAGGCTTTGGCCGCGCGATTACCCAGCGCTTTGTCGCCTCCGGCGCCAAGGTCGCGATCTGGGACTTCGACGCCGCGCTGGCGGAAAAGACGGCGAAGGAAATCGGCGGCGAGACCAAGGTCTTCAAGGTCGACATCACCGACACCGCAGGCGTCGAGCAGGCGCGCGACGCGACGCTGGCCGCCTTCGGCAAGATCGACATCCTCGTCAACAATGCCGGCATCGCCGGCGTCAACAAGCCGGTCTGGGAGACAGATCTCGAGGAGTGGCGCAAGGTGCTGCGCATCAACCTCGACGGCCCCTTCATCGTCTGCAAGGCAATCGTGCCCGCGATGCTCAAGCAGAAATACGGGCGCATCGTGAACATCGCCTCGATCGCCGGCAAGGAAGGCAATCCGAACGCGTCGCACTATTCGGCGTCGAAGGCCGGCCTGATCGCGCTGACGAAGTCGCTCGGCAAGGAGCTCGCCGCGCATGACATTCTGGTAAATGCGGTGACGCCGGCGGCGGCCAAGACCGCGATTTTCGACCAGATGACGCAGCAGCATATCGACTTCATGCTGTCGAAGATCCCGAAAGCGCGCTTCGTGCTGGTGGAAGAGCTCGCCGCGATGGTGAGCTGGCTTGCATCCGAAGACTGCGCGTTCTCGACGGGTGCGGTGTTCGATATTTCCGGCGGGCGCGCCACCTATTGAGGATGCCATGATCCGGGAGGGTGGATGCCTGTGCGGCGCGGTGCGGTTCAAGGCCGAGGGCGAGCCGCTCAACGTGCGCATCTGCCATTGCCGCAATTGCCAGAAGGCGATGGGCTCGCCGTTCTTCGCCCGCGCGCTGTTTCCGCAGACCGCACTGGCCGTTGAGGGAGAGACTGGACGCTACCCATCATCGGAGAACGTCGATCGCGTATTCTGCAAGCGCTGCGGCACGCGGCTGTTCTCGTGGCGACGCAACGGCACGGCTGCCGGTGTCGCGCTCGCAACCTTCGATGACCGCAACGCGTTTTCACCCACGGAGCACATCTGGGTGCAGGAAAAGCCGCACTGGCTGAAGCTCGACGACGGCTTGCCGCAACACCAGACGACGATTCCGTCCTGACGGGAAACAGCTGCCGAGCGGCACTAACGGTTCGCCGCAGCGCTGAATCGTGATACTGCGAACTCGTCAGGCACGAACCGGATCATCCCACTTGAACATTTCCCTCTACGACCTCTCCGTCTGGGTCCTGCCGGTCCTGCTCGCCATCACCTTCCACGAGGCCGCGCATGGCTTCGTCGCGCACCGGCTCGGCGACAACACCGCCTTCCAGCTCGGCCGCGTCAGCTTCAATCCGCTCCGGCACATCGACCCGTTCGGCACCGTGATCCTGCCGGCGATGCTGCTGTTTGCGCATTCGCCGTTCCTGTTCGGCTATGCCAAGCCGGTCCCGGTGAATTATCGCAACCTCAAGAATCCCAGACTCGACATGGTCTGGGTCGCCTTGGCCGGTCCCATCACCAACATCCTGCTGGCGCTCGTGGCAGGCCTCGGCCTCCACGCCCTGCCCTGGGCGCCGGCCGGCTCGGCACAATGGATCTTCGACAACCTCAAGAACGCGCTGTTGATCAACGCCGTGCTGGCGGTCTTCAACATGATGCCGATCCCGCCGCTCGACGGTGGGCGGGTCGCGGTCGGGCTGTTGCCCCGGCCGCTTGCCCTGCCCCTGGCGCGGCTCGAGCCGTACGGCATGCTGATCCTGATCGCGCTCTTGATCCTGCTGCCTTTGGCGGGTTCCCAGTTCGGTCTAAATCTTGATGTTATTTCAGCAATACTGCGAACGTTGACCGGTTATGTGATTCAAGCTGTTCTCTTGCTGACCGGCAATGCGTAGTTGATGCCGTGCACGCCGTACTTTTGAAGACAAAGCCGAAGGGCTAGAGGCCAACTTGGTCAAAGCTGCCGATATGCTGATCGCGCGCCGCGCGGACACCCGTGCCCGCGCCGATTTCGCCACCTGGAAGATGATGGCCAAGTTGAACGGGTTATCGTCGCTGCCTGAGGACGCGCAGGGCTTCCTCGCCGGCTACAAGAAGCTCCTGGAGCAGACGAACGAGACCGAGGCCACCGAGGCCACCATCGCCGAACTCTATAAGTCCTACTATCTGGAGATGGGCGGCGGCGGGAACCCGCCTGACGTCCGCACGCGGGCGGCCGAGCCGGCGGCGGACAATGTTACCGCCTTCCGGCGCCCCGCGCCCAAGCCGAAGAAGGCCGGCTTCTTCGGGGCGACGGCGGTTGGCGGAACCCAGAAGCGCCCCCTCCCGGTCGCGCTGATCTTCGCCTGCCTGGTCGTGGTCTACGTCTCGATCCAGTACTACTGGCGCTGAGGCGCTCGCCTCGACTGCGGCCTCAGCCCTTCCCGGCCTTGCCGTTCTTCCGGAAAATGACCGGCAATACGAAGGTCAGCCCCTCGTCGGCGACCAGCGGCGGTGGCGTTGGCACGGGATCGGAGCGCTGGACCATACCGATCGCTTCGCTGTCGAAGGCCGCATCGCCCGAGCCCTTCTCGATGGCAACCGAGACCACATGTCCGAGCCGGTCGAGCGTCAGCCGAACCGAGAGTTCGGCCGCCTTGAGCAGGCCCTTGGGATAGCGCTTGTGCCTGTCGAGATGGGCGACCAAATCCTTTTCCCACCCCTGGCGAATGCGAACCGAGCGATCGCTCTTCTTCTCGGCGTCCGACGTCGGCATGGCCGTCGCTTCGGCGGCGGGCGACGCCACCGAGGCGGCCGTCGGAACAACCGATTCCTTGGTCTCCTCCTCGACCGGCTTCTTGGTCTCGTTCATCGTGACGGCCCGGTCGGCGTCTTCGGCCTCCATCGGGATGTCCTTGGGAAGGCTGCTCTCCTTGAGCTCGGCCTTCTGCTCGGTCAATTCGGGCGATGCGACAGACTCGTTCGAGTCCGGCCCCGGCGGCAGCTCGCTGGGCTCGCCATTGGGCGACATCGCCTCAAGGCCGACCTCGATGCCTTGCGGATCGGCGATGACGTCGGGTTCGTCGCCGCGCAAATTGGCCAGCGCCAACGCCGCGCCGCCGAGATGGAGCCCAACGGCGACCACCCCTGCAATGATCCATAGCGTTTTCGGCGTCTTCGATTCGAGATCGGACATCGGCTCAGGCCTTCGTCACGGCTTCGGCGGTGTCGCCGGCGCGCCCTGCGGCGGCGGTGCGGCCCCCGGGACACCCTCCAGCGTCACCAGCTTGACCTTGGAATAGCCGCCCTTGTTGAGGAACTCCAGCACCTCCATCAGCTCGCCATAGGGCACCGCGCGATCGGCGCGCAGGAAGATGTATTTGTCCTTGGCCATATCCGGCGTGGCGTCGAGCGCACTGACCAGGTCGACACGCTTGACGAAGGTCTCCCCGATCGCCACCGAAAGATCCGGCTTGATGGTGACGTAGGTCGGCTTGTCCGGCTTCTTCTGCGGCGTCGACGTCGACGTCGGCAGGTCGATCGGCAGATCGACCGTCGAGAGCGGTGCTGCGACCATGAAGATGATCAGCAGCACCAGGATGACGTCGATGAACGGCGTGACGTTGATGTCATGGGTCTCGGCGAAATCGTCGTCGTCGAGATCGTTGTCTGCGAGCGAGACACCCATCGTTCACTCCGCCGCGCGCGAATGCGCGCTGCCGTGGCTGCGATCGAGATCGCGCGACAGCAGTCGTGCCGCCGTGCCGGACGCGCGGCTGACGAGCTCGAGATAGCTCTTCGTCTTGCGCGCGAAGTGATTGTAGATGATCACGGCGGGGATCGCGGCAACGAGGCCGATTGCGGTCGCGAGCAGCGCCTCGGCGATGCCGGGCGCAACCACGGCGAGGTTCGTGGTCTGCGACTTCGAGATGCCGATGAAGCTGTTCATGATGCCCCAGACCGTGCCGAACAGACCGACGAAGGGCGACGTGGCGCCGATGGTCGCGAGCACGCCCATGCCGATGCGGATGCGCCGCTGCTCCGCGCGCACGATCTCGGCGAAGCTCGAGGCGGCACGCTCCTTGATGCCGGTGTCGCTGGAGATGCCGGCCGACATCCGCGCCTCGCTCAGCGCTGCTGCGAGAAAGGAAGGCAAAACGCCCTCCTTGGCACCGAGCGCCATCTGTGCTTCCGCAAGCGAGCGCGCCTGGGCGGCCTTCTTCAGCGCCGAACGCAGCTTGGCCGAGGCGACCGACAGCTCGATCGATTTCGCGATGAAGACGGTCCAGGTCACGAGCGAGGCGAAGGCGAGCCCGATCATCACCGCCTTCACGATGATGTCCGCCGACATGAACATCACCCAGGGGGACAATTCTTTCATCATCGGCGCGGCCGATTTCAGCGCACGGCCGCCTGCGTCGTCGGACGTCGGAGCCGCCGCAGGCGCATCGGCCGAGGCGGGCGCGGGCGTCGAGGCCACGAGTGCGGCCGCCGACGGTGCTGCCGGTGTCACCGCGCTCGGCTGCGGAGCGGCGGGAGCCGCAGCCGGCCGAGCCACAGCGGGTGCCGCCGGCTGAGTTTGTGTCTGGGCAGAAACAGGGACTGCGAGCCAGGTGAGCGTCAGCAGCAAGGCTGCGGCGAGGCTTGCTTGGAGAGATGCGATCTTCATACTTCGGCCCAGTAGCGAATGAGGTTGTGATAGATACCCGTCAATTTGACCGTTTCGGGATCGTCACGCCCGAGCCGTGCCACCAGCGCCTGAATGGCGGTGTCGAGGTCAAAGATCATGCTACGGGCTTGATCGTCCCGTATCATGCTCTGGAGCCAGAAGAAAGACGCAACCCGCGCCCCCCGGGTCACCGGGGTGACCAGATGCAGGCTGGTCGAGGGATAGAGCACACAGTCCCCCGCTGGCAACTTGACTTCGTGCGAACCGTAGGTGTCCTCGATCACAAGTTCGCCACCGTCGTATTCTTCGGGCTCGCTGAGGAACAGCGTGACCGACAGGTCCGTGCGGATGCGAAGGCCGGTCAGCCGGTCGCCGCGGATGGCATTGTCGACGTGCAGGCCGAAATGGTGGCCGCTGTTCGCCGCATAGCGGTTGAACAGCGGCGGAAAGATATGAAGCGGGATCGCCGCCGCCAGAAACCGCGGGTTCGACGTCAACGCCGAGATGATGCGGTTGCCGAGTTTTCGCGCGACTTCGCTATCGGGCGGCAGTTGCTCGTTGCGCTTGACCATGGCTGACTGCGCGCCCGCGGTGGAACGGCCGTCTTCCCATTCACTGGCGTCCATGATGCGGCGGAACTCCGCCACATCATCCTTGCTCAGGACGCCGTCTATGCATGTCAGCATGGCACCTCGTTTATGTCTCCATCAGTAGCGCGCCGAAAGAACCAGGTACGCGGCGCGTCCCGGTGCTTCCAGGACGAATGGCGTCGCACTCTGGTACAGCGCGTCGTAGTAGCGTTTGTCGAAGATGTTGTTGAGGAACAGCTTCACGGTCCAATGCTTGTCGACCTTCGCCTCTGCGAAGGCGTCGAAGCGCCAGTAGCCCGGGATCGACGTTCCCTGGTTCGCCGCGAGCAGCGTGCCGCCGTAGATCTGCGAGCGGTACACCGCCTGCCCGCCGAGCTCCCAGACGTCGTTGACCTGATATTTCGTCAGCATGCTGAACGACTGGTGGGCGACGTTGGCAAGCTTCAGTCCGACGTTGGTCGGATAGAGCGACGGCTGCGGCGACGGCGCCAGCGACTTGGTCACCTCCGACTGCATAAGCACGAGACCGCCGAACACGCTCCATTTGTCCGTGATCTTGCCGCCGACGCCGAGGTCGATGCCGCGGATGCGGTAGGCGGCGCCGGCCGTGATGCAGGAAACGCTCGTGACTCCGGCTGGCGGCGAATAGGAACAGCCAGCCGGTATATTGGCCGCCGGCGTCGCAGCCGTGATGTTTTGCGCTTCGCGCGCGTTTTCCTTTTCGGTCTGGAACAACGCAGCGGTCAGCAGGAGATGACGGTCAAAGAGCTCCCACTTCGTGCCCAGCTCGATGGCCGTGTTCTTCTCGGGTCCAAAGATCTGACTGTTGCCACCACCGAGAACCGGTGAAATGCCGCCATAGGCGGAACTCGTGCCGTCAAACTCGGCACCCACCGGATTCGATGACGTCGCATAGGCCGCATAGACGCTGCCGTTCGGCAGCGGCTTCAGCGTCACGCCGAGGTTGAAGTTCGGCAGCCCGAACTCGGCGCTCTGCGCGCCGAACGACTGGACTCCGCCGACCGTGCCATAGCCGCTAGTCTTGACGGTGTAGTCATCGTAGCGAATGCCGCCATTGAGGATGATCAGATCGCGGTAATTCGCGCTGTCCATCGCGTAGACGCTCTTGGTGTCAATCGAGAGATTGGTCGGCGCGCCCAGCATCCTCGGGGCATCGAACGTGTTGAGGAAGGTGTATTGCGGCGCGAACACGCTGACGCCCGACGTGGACCCGCCTGAGGTGAACGCCGGTCCAGTAGTCACTTCCGAGCTCAGCCCGGCGTACTTGTCGATGAAAGACGTTTCGCGCGAGATCTCGACGCCACCGAGCGCCGTGTGCCTGAAGCCGCCAGTGTCGAACTTGTAGGTCGCCTCGCTCTGGTTGGCGACGACGTCCGTCACCTGATAGCGGCTTTGCGGATTGGCGGTGACCGTCGCAGCCGTCAGCGGGATCGGCGCCGTTGGCGATTCCGCCAGCGTCCCGATGTAGTCGTTGACGGAACGCGACACGCGGATCTTGTCGCTGAGCATGAGATCGGGCGTCACATAGACTTCGGAGCTGACGGTCCCGATGTCCTGCTTGACCTTGAAGAAGTCGCGATTGACGAAGCCGTAGAAATTGTTGCGGTTGGAGCCGAAGTCCGGATACGGGCCGCCGGCGGTCGAGCTGAACACGTTGCCCGGCGCGGGAGACCCCGGCCGGTAATACGGCACGCCGAAATCCGGGATGCCGTGCTGGTAGGTGTGGACGTAGGATGCGGTCACCTTGACCGCATCGACCGGCTTCCACGTGGTCGCGACGAACGCCCCGCTGCGGTCGTCCGTGACGAAGTCGCGGCCCGCCACGCCCGCGTCCTGGAACAGGCCGCCGGCGCGCACCGCAAAGGTCGAATTGATCACCTGGTTGACGTCGAGCGTCACCCGCTTGGTCTTGTCGGTGCCAAACGAGGTGTCCATGTTGTAGAAGCTCTTCTCCGTCGTTGCCTGCTTGGTGACGATGTTGATCGCACCGCCCGCGGTACCGCGGCCGGCGAAGGACGAGCCGGGACCGCGCAAGATCTCGACCTGCTCGGTGAAGAAGTTTTCGCGGACGCTGACGCCGGGATCGCGCACGCCATCGATGAAGATGTCGTTGCGGGCGTCGAAGCCGCGGATGAAGAAGCGGTCGCCGAAGGCGTTGCCGCCCTCGCCCGAGCCGAGCGTCACGCCGGCGGTGCTCAGGATTGCCTGCTTTAGCGTCGTGGCGTTCTTGTCCTCGAGCACTTCCTTGCTCAGGACCGTGATCGACTTCGGCGTGTCGACCAGCTTCTCCGGAAACTTGCCGCCGGCCTGCACGTGATCGACCTTGTAGGGCGCGGCCGGATCGGCATACGGGTTGCGATCGGCAGCCGGCGCGTTCGAGGGCACAACAGGAGCCGTTGCCGCCTGCTGCCGCTGCGCCGCACGCCGCAGCGCGTTGCGCGCGCGGACCTGTTCCGCCGTCGGTTTCGAGGCTGCGGGACGCGGACGCTCGACCGGCGCATCGACGGTGACCGGAGGCAGGTTCGACTGCTGTGCCTGCGCCCCGCTCGACACCGACGCGACAGCAACCAAACTCGCCACGGCAGAAACAGTCCTGCCTGTTACCGCGTCGAAATTGTTGCCCAATGATCCCCGTGCCACGGTCGAACGCAACGACCGCGGAGCCCGTGCCATACCCATCCTACGCCCCACTTGATTTCTGCAATGTGTCGCATTGCGACAATGCGACACATTGGTCGTATCGAGCGGGGTAAACTGGGTCAACGCAATCACGGCAGTGGCATTCTTGAATCGATCCAGATCAAAACGATTCTAAACTGAAGTTTGAAACGGTTCTAAACTCGAGTTTGTAAGCGTTCTAAAGTGATGCCGATGCTGGTCCTCGAGATCCCGATCTCGCGCATCGCGATCGGTTGCTGAAGCGGTGGGACGCCTGCCATGGCAGACATCCCAGATGTGAAGCGGTGCAATCAGAATTTGGCCGTCGTGATGAGATAGAACGCTCGTCCCGGTGCGACCGCCACGAACGGCACGGCGCTGCGATAGAGCGTGTCGTAGTAGAGCTTGTTGGTGAGGTTCTGCGCGTAGAACTTCATGGTCCAGTTCTTGTCGATCTTCTTTTCGACGAACGCGTCGAAGCGCCAATAGCTCGGCAGCTCGTTGCCGGTATTGGCCGCGAACGTACCGCCATAGACCTTCGAGCGGTACACCGCCTGCCCGCCGACCTCCCAATCGCCGTCGAACTTGTACTTGGTCAGCATGCTGAACGACTGGTGGGCAACGTTGGCAAGCTGGAGGCCGAGGTTGGAGGCGATGTTGCTCTGCGTGACCTTGGACTGCATCAGCACCAGGCCGCCGAAGATGCTCCAGCGATCGGTGATCTTGCCCTCGGCCTCGATGTCGACGCCCTGGATCCGGTAGGCCGCACCCGAGGTGAGGATGCCCGCGGCGTTGGTCTCGCGCGCGTTGTCCTTCGTCGTCTGGAACAACGCGGCGCTGACCAGCAGATGACGATCGGCGAGTTCCCATTTGGTGCCGAGCTCGGCGGCCTTGTTGCGCTCGGGTCCAAGCAGAACTGTCGTGTTGGCGGGAACGCCACCATAATCGGTGCCGGTCGCGTCAAGCTCCGACCCGAAGGGATTGGCCGAGGTCGCGTAGGCCGCATAGAGGCTGCCGATCGACATCGGCTTGTAGACCAGGCCGACATTGTAGTTCACCAAATCGGAGTTCATTTTCAGATAGGCCGAGTTGGTCGACGAGCTCATGTTGTAGCCGTCATAGCGGATACCGCCGTTCAGGATGATCGTGTCCTGCCAGTTGGCGGTGTCCATGATGTAGACGCTGTTGGTATTGACGCCGTAGCGCGTCGGATTGCCCGTCAGCGACGGTGTGCCGAAGCCACCAACATAAGTGGACTGAGGCGAGTAGAGATTGACCCCCGACATGGCCCCGTTGCTCGTGAAGCCGGAGCCGGCCAGCTCCGACGCGAGGCCGGCATAACGGTCGATCGAGATGTTCTCGTTGGTGTATTCGACACCGAACACCGCAGTGTGCTTGACCCCGCCGGTGTCGAGCTTGAACGTTGCCTCGTTCTGGTTGGCCCACACGTCCACGGTCTGGTAGCGGCTCTGCGCGCTCGCCGTCGTGGTCCAGAGCAGCGGATTGACGTTGGTCGTATTCGGGTTCTGCGGCAGCGTGCCGATATAGTTCAGCAGCGAATGCTCGCCGCGCACCTTGCTGCTCAGCGTGATGGCCTCGTTGACCTTGTACTCGGCAGTGGCGGTGCCGAAATCCTGCCGCGCGGTCTGGAAGTCGCGGTTGAGGAAGCCGTACCAGGTCCCGCGCGGAATGCCGGCCGACGTCACCGGCACATTGCCCTGCTTGTAATAGGGCACGCCGAAATCCGGCAGGCCGCTGAGATCGGTATGGACGTAATTCGTCGTGATCTTGATGTCGTTGGTCGGGGTGTACTTGGTCGAGAGGAAGGTGCCCCAGCGATCGTCGGTCACGTAGTTGCGGCCGGCGACATTGGCGTCCTGGAACATGCCACCGGTGCGCACCGAGAAGGTCGGATCGATGACCTGGTTGACGTCGAGCGTGACGCGCTTGGTCATGTCGGTACCGAACTCGGTATCCATCCGCTTGAAGTTGACGTCACCGGCTTGCTTGGTGACGATGTTGATGGCGCCGCCAGCGGTGCCGCGGCCGGCATAGGAGGATGCCGGCCCGCGCAGAATCTCGATCTGTTCGGTGAAGAAGTTCTCGCGAATCGAGACGGCGGGATCGCGGATGCCGTCGATGAAGACGTCGTTGCGCGCGTCGAAGCCGCGAATGAAGAAGCGGTCGCCGAAGGCGTTGCCACCCTCGCCCGATCCCAGCGTGACGCCGGCGGTCGAGCGCCCGATCTCCTTCAGCGTCGTCGCATTCTTGTCCTCGAGCACTTCCTTGCTGAGCACCGTGATGGTCTTGGGCGTGTTCAGCATCGGCTCGGGAAACTTGCCGGAGGCCTGGACGTGGTCGACCTTGTAGGGCGCGGCCGGATCGGCATAGGGATTGCGATCGACCGCGCCGCTCGCCCCCGGCGTGACGGCGGCGGCCTGCTGTTGAGCCTGCTGGCGCTGTGCGGCACGCCGAAGCGCGTTGCGCGCGCGAACCTGTTCGGGCGTCGGCTTCGAGGCCGCGGGACGCGGACGTTCGACCGGCGCATCCACCGTCACCGGCGGCAGGTTCGACTGCTGCGCCTGCGCGCCGCTCGACACTGACGCCACCGCAATCAGGCCGGCAACGGCCGAAACCGCCTTGCCGGAATGTCCATCGAGCTTCTCTTCAACTGAATTTCTTCCCGCGATCGAACGCAACGATCGCGGAGCCACCGCCAGCCCCATTCCAACGCACCCCATCTCGAATTCGTCGATACGCAACATGCGCGACGAACAATGAGGCGGTGCTATCGACCGCGAAAAATCAGGTCAATGCGAGGAGGCCCGCAAGGCCACTTGAATCCATCCAGTTCAAAGCGATTCTAAAATTTCAAATTTGAAATCACTGAAATGTCGCGCGGCAAATTGATGCAGACAGACACAGAGGCGCTTGCCTTCGTGCATCATCTTGCGCAGCCGTCAGTCGCTGCTCGGCGGCTTCATCAGCGAGAACAATTCATCGACGGTGTGCTGCGCCACCACGCGCACGCGATCTGAGTTCTCCATGCCGGCGATGTTGACGCCGCTGACGACGGCTTTGATCTCGTCGCGAAAGTCGGTGAGAAAGCGCAAGGGGTCGCGCTGCTCATTGGCGACGCGCGCGATCAGCCCCGTGATCAGAATCTGACACGCGATCAGCTTGCCGTTCAACTCGTCCATCCCGCACTCCTTTTGTGGCGGCGCTGATATGAACGCGGCTGATTTTCCTGACAACCGAAACGCAGCCCGCCGGTTTAGAACCGTTCTCGCCAAGGCAAATCCGGCCACCGCCGGCAAGCGCGTCCGCCCGCTCCCTGCGCTGCTCCGCCCACGCGGCCTGCGAGCGCTGCCTAACTTTTGCACGCTCCTCGTTCACAGCGGGAAAATGCAGCACTGCACACAGTCGCGCCAACAATTGCCTAGGGGGTGCAAAGCTTTCCAATTGTTTAGGATTCTCAACCCATAGTGTTGTTTACACTGGAACTTGGCGTGTATTATACAAGCGCTGCTGGAACCCTTTTGATTGCCCCACAATTCGTTGTTTTGGGCATACAAGCCGATACGATAAAAAATGAAAAAGTCACGGCCGATCCTGTGGATTCTGATCATCGCAGCCGTGGCCGGCGGCGGCTATTACGGCTGGCAACGATTCTCGGGGCCTGAGGCCGGGAAAGCCCAGACCGCGCAGAAAGGTCCGCCGCGGGCTCCCGCAGTGCCTGTGAGCATCGCGCCGGTCCAGAAGGCCGACTTCCCGGTCTATCTTACCGGTCTCGGCACTGTGGCGGGCTTCAACACCGTACAAGTCCGGACCCGGGTGGACGGCCAGATCGACAAGGTCGCCTTCACTGAGGGCCAGATGGTCAACCAGGGCGATCTCCTGGTCGAGATCGACCCGCGCCCGTTCCAGGCAGCGCTCGATCAGGCCAAGGCCAAGAAGGCGCAGGACGAGGCCAATATCGCCAACGCCAATCTCGACCTCCAGCGCTACACCAAGCTCGGCGAATTCGCGACGCGGCAGCAGACCGACACCCAGCGCTCCACCGTCGCCCAGCTCACCGCCCAGATCGCCGCCGACGATGCCGCAATCTCGAACGCCCAGACCCAGCTAGACTACACCCAGGTCAAGTCGCCGATCACCGGCGTCGCCGGCCTGCGCCAGGTCGACATCGGCAACATCGTCAACGCCTCGACCCAGACCGGCGTCGTTACTATCGCGCAGGTCGAGCCGATCACCGTGATCTTCACGGCGCCGGAGGACCAGCTTCCTTATATCAGCGAGGGCCAGAAGACCGGCGCGCTCAAGGTGATCGCGCTCACGACCGACGGCAAGAAGACGCTTGCCGAGGGCAAGCTTGCGGTCATCAACAATCAGGTCGACACGACCAGCGGGACTATTCGGCTCAAGGCGGTGTTCGACAACAAAGAACACACGCTGTGGCCGGGACAATCGGTTTCGACACGCCTTCTGGTGCGGACCCTGAAGGATGCGACCGTCATTCCCGATGACGGGGTGCTGCATTCGACCAGCGGCCTGTACGCTTATACCGTCAGCCAGGATAACAAAGCCGAGGTTCGCAAGATCAAGGTCAACTACTCCATCGACGGACGTTCGGTCGTCGATGAAGGGCTTACCCCAGGTCAGCAGGTGATCACCGGCGGTCAATACAAGGTGCAGCCCGGAAGTCTGGTCTCGACGGCCGTGGCGAGTTCGGATCCAGTTCAGAAAAGCAAGGTTCAGCAGGAATGACCGAAGGCGGGATTTCGGCACCTTTCATCCGTTATCCCATCGGCACATCGCTGCTGATGGCCGGCATTCTTTTTGTCGGTCTCGTCGCGTATCCCATGCTGCCGGTCGCGCCGCTGCCGCAGGTGGATTTTCCGACCATCCAGATCACCGCGACCCTGCCGGGCGGCAGCCCGGAGACGATGGCCTCCTCGGTCGCGCAGCCGCTGGAGCGCCAGTTCGCCCAGATTCCCGGCATCGCGCAGATGACCTCGACGAGCTATCTGGGCACGGCGTCGATCACCATCCAGTTCGACCTCAACCGCAGCATCGACGGCGCCGCGAACGACGTGCAGGGCGCCATCAACGCCGCAAGCGGCCAGTTGCCGAAGAACCTGCCCTCGCCGCCGACCTATCGCAAGGTGAACCCGGCGGACTCGCCGATCCTGCTGCTGTCGGCGACGTCGGACACGCTGCCGCTGACCACCGTCAGCGATTCGATTGACGCCCAGCTCGCCCAGCAGATCAGCCAGATCTCCGGCGTGGCGCAGGTGTTCATCGGCGGCCAGCAGAAGCCCTCGGTTCGCGTGCAGGTCGATCCGGGCAAGCTCGTCGCCAAGGGCCTGTCGCTGGAGGACGTGCGCAGCGCGATCGCGATCACGACGGTCGACAGCCCCAAGGGCAATATCGACGGCGACAAGCGCGCCTATACGATCTACGCCAACGACCAGTTGTTGCAGTCCAAGGACTGGAACGACGTCATCATCGCCTACCGCAACGGCGGCCCGTTACGGATTCGCGACATCGGCCAGGCCGTCACCGGCGCCGAGGACGCCAAGCAGGCCGCCTGGGCCAACGGCAAGCGCGGCGTGTTCCTGGTGGTGTTCAAGCAGCCCGGCGCCAACGTCATCGAGACCGTCGACCGGATCAAGGCGACCCTGCCCCGCCTCGTCGCGGCGATCCCGCCCGCGATCAAGATCGAGGTCATCAGCGACCGCACCACGACCATCCGCGCCGCGGTCGAGGACGTCCAGTTCACGCTGATCCTGACCATCGCCCTCGTGGTCATGGTCATCTTCGTCTTCCTGCGCAGCTTCTGGGCCACCGTCATTCCCACCATCACGGTTCCGCTGGCGCTTCTGGGCGCCTGCGCGCTGATGTGGGTGTTCGGCTATTCGCTCGACAATCTGTCGCTGATGGCGCTCACCATCGCGGTCGGATTCGTCGTCGACGACGCCATCGTGATGCTCGAGAACATCACGCGCTACATCGAGGAAGGCGAAAAGCCGCTTGCCGCAGCCTTCAAAGGCTCCAAGGAAATTGGCTTCACCATCGTGTCGATCAGCATCTCGCTGGTCGCGGTGCTGATCCCGCTGCTGCTGATGGGCGGCATCATCGGACGCCTGTTCCGCGAATTTGCCGTCGTGCTGGCGATGACGATCTTCGTCTCGATGTGCGTGTCGCTGACGCTGACGCCGATGATGGCCTCGCGCTTCCTGCGCTCGCATGGCGAGGTGAACCACGGCCGGTTCTACCAGTGGAGCGAACGCGGCTTCGACGCGATGCTGCGCGGCTACGAATGGGGGCTCGACCATGCGATGGCCTGGCGCCGCACCACGCTCGTGGTCTTCTTCGCCACCCTCGCTTTGTCGGTCTACCTCTTCATCCTGATCCCGAAGGGCTTCTTCCCGCAGCAGGACGTCGGCCTGATCACCGCGACCTCGGAAGCCTCTCAGGACATCTCCTTTGCCGAGATGCAGCGCCGTCAGGTCGAGCTCGGCAAGATCGTGATGGAAGATCCCGATATCGCCTCGTCGGCGATGAACATCGGCGGCAGCGGCCGCGCCGGCAATAACGGCAACATGTTCATCACCCTGAAGCCGCGCAACGAGCGCGACGCGTCCGCGCAGCAGATCATCGCGCGGCTGCGTCCCAAGCTCGAGAAGGTCGCCGGCGCCCGTCTCTATATGCAGGCAGCCCAGGACGTCCGCCTCGGTGGCCGTCCGACGCGCACGCAGTTCGAGTTCACCTTGCAGGACGCCGATCTCGGCGAGCTCAATTCGTGGGCGCCCAAGATTCTCGCCAAGATGGCGACGCTGCCGGAGCTGCGCGACGTCGCGACCGACCAGCAGACGCAGGGCACCACGGTCCAGCTCAACATCAACCGCGACACCGCCTCGCGCTATGGCATCCAGCCGCAGCTGATCGACGACACGCTCTACGACGCCTTCGGTCAGCGCCAGGTCGCGCAGTATTTCACGCAGCTCAACAGCTATCACGTGATCCTGGAGATCCTGCCGGAGATGCAGGGCAACCTCGATTCACTGAACAAGCTCTACCTGAAATCGCCGCTGACCGGCGACCAGGTGCCGCTGTCGACCTTCGCGACCTGGTCCACTGATCCGGTCCGGTCGCTCTCGATCAGCCATCAGGGCCAGTTCCCGGCGATCACGATCAGCTTCAACCTCGCTCAGGGCGTCGCGCTCGGACAGGCCACGGAGTCCGTGCAGAAGGCGATGGCCGATCTCGGCGCACCGCCGACGCTCAATTCGAGCTTCCAGGGCACCGCGCAGGCGTTCCAGCAGTCTCTCGGCACCGTGCCGCTCCTGATCCTCGCCGCGCTTGTCGTGGTCTATCTGATCCTCGGCATTCTCTACGAGAGCTACATCCATCCGATCACGATTCTGTCGACCCTGCCCTCGGCCGGCGTCGGCGCGCTCGCGATCCTGATGGCGGCCGGCTTCGAGTTCAGCCTCATCGCTTTGATCGGCGTCATCCTGCTGATCGGCATCGTGAAGAAGAACGGCATCATGATGGTCGACTTCGCCATCGCTGCCGAACGCGACGGGAAGACGCCGGAGGAATCGATCCGCCAGGCCGCGCTGCTCCGCTTCCGCCCGATCATGATGACCACGATGGCAGCGCTGCTCGGCGGCGTGCCGCTGATGCTCGGCCACGGCACCGGCGCCGAGATCCGCCAGCCGCTCGGCTACGCCATGGTCGGCGGCCTGATCGTCAGCCAGGCGCTGACGCTGTTCACAACGCCGGTCGTCTATCTCTATCTCGACAAGTTCTCGAACCTGTTCAAGAGCCATTCGGCCGAGGACGAATTACACGAGGCGTCCGAGCACGGCACCGTCAAGGAAGCCGCCGAGTAAGCTTGCACCACGCGCTTCGCAACGCTACAGCGAGGCCCTCGGTTCACGCCAATGCGGTTACGCCATGCCCATGCAATCCAGACTTGCCGCCCTCGCCGCCGCTGTCCTGTTGTCGACCGGTGCCGCGTATGCCCAGCAGGGCGCCAAGAAGAACGCGGCTCCGCCGGCCCCAGCAGCACAGCCCGCGCCTGCCCCGACACAGCCGCAAGCTGATGGCGCTCCGGCGCAGCAGCCCGGCTGGATCGCACGCTGCACCAGCGTCAGCCGCGACGCCCCGCTCGAATGCGCGATCGAGCAGAACGCGGTGCTGACCAAGACGGGCCAGACCATCGTACTGATCAACATCCGCATTGCGCCCGACACCCGCACGCCGGTGGCGCTGCTTCAGCTGCCGCTCGGCCTCAACCTTCCCGTCGGCGCCAAGCTCCAGGTCGATGAGGGCAAGGCGGTCGACCTCCAGATCCAGACCTGCGAGAATCGCGGCTGCTACGCCTCGACGCCGATCGCGCCGGACCTGCTTGCGAGCCTGAAGTCAGGCAAGCAGTTGAAGGTCTCCTTCCAGAACATGGCCAAGGAGACGATCGCGATCCCGATGCCGCTCAACGATTTTGCGGCGGCCTACGATAAGATCAAGTAGCGCGGCGTCTCGCTCCTTGCCTGTCGCTGCTGCTTCAGGCGAAGATCGGTCACCCGACGCCTAGATAAGCCTTCTGCACCTGGGGATCTTCCGCGAGCGCCGCGGCCGTGCCCGACAGCACGCTCTTGCCGACCTGAAGCACGGTGGCGAAATCGGAGACTTCCAGCGCGAGCTCGATCGACTGCTCGGCAAGCAGGATGGTCAGGCCTTCACGGTGCAGGCGGCCGAAGGTTTCGTACATGGACTCGACCACGGCCGGCGCGAGGCCGAGCGACGGCTCATCCAGCATCAGGAGTTTCGGGTCGCTCATCAGCGCGCGGCCAACCGCAAGCATCTGCCGCTCGCCGCCGGACATGGTGCCGGCGCGCTGGTTGCGCCGCTCCTTCAACCGCGGAAAGATCTCGTAGACGCGTTCGAGCAGCGCGGCCTTGCGCGACTTGTCGTGCAGCGGCGTGGCGCCGAGCATGAGGTTGTTCTCGACGCTCTGCTGCACGAACAGCCGCCAGCCTTCCGGCGACAGCGCCAGCCCCTTGCGCACGATTGCAAACGCCCTCTCGCCGGCGATGTCCTCGCCGCGAAAGCTGATCGATCCGGAATGCACGGGAATGAGGCCGGCGATGGCGTTCAGTGTCGTGGTCTTGCCGCCGCCATTGGAGCCGAGCAGTGCGACGACGCTGCCCTCCGGCACCTCAAGCGACACGTCGGAGACGCCGATGAGGTCGCCGTAGCGCACCTCGAGGTGCTCGATCCGCAGCAACGCCCCGCTCATAGGTCCGGCCCGCCCATCAACTCGACCGGCGTATGGCCGGCGGCGGCCTTCGCGGCGCGCTTGCCGAGATAGGCCTCGATCACGGCCGGATTGGACGTAACTTCGCGCGGAGAGCCACGGGCGATCTCCTTGCCCTGGTGGAACACCATCACGCGGCTTGCGAGCGACATGATGACTTCCATGATGTGCTCGACGATGACGAGCGTGATGCCGGAGCGATGGATGTCGCGCACCAGATCGATCGCGAGCCTCACCTCATGGGCGTTAAGGCCGGCCATGGCCTCGTCGAGCAGCAGCACCTTTGGCTCGGTCGCCAGCGCCCGCGCAATCTCGAGCCGCTTGCGGCCGGGCGTGCCGAGCGAACGCGCCGGCGTATCAGCAAGCCTGCTCATGCCGACGCGCTCGAGCACGGCGCGTGCCCTGGTCTCGGCCTCCTTGCGATGCGAGGTGCGCAGGAAGGCGCCGATCATGACGTTTTCGAGCACCGTCATGCCTTCAAAGGTCTGCGGCACCTGGAAGGTGCGCGCGAGCCCGAGCCCGGCGCGCAGCTCCGGCGTGAAGTCGGTGATGTCGCGTCCCTCGAACAGCACGCAGCCGGAGGAGGCCTTGAGATCGCCGGTGAGGCAATTGAAGAAGGTGGATTTGCCGGCGCCATTCGGTCCGATCAGGCCGAGGATGTCGCCCTGCTCCAAGGTCACGGAGGCGTCGTCTACCGCCTTGAAGCTGCCGAACGCCTTTGTGATCCCGCGTGCCTCAAGGAGCATGGCCTGCTCCCGTGTCGGTCTTGGGCTTGGCTCGCCGCATGAACAGGCTGAGCAGGCCGCCCGGCTGGAAGCGCGCAATCACGACAATGATCGCACCGTAAAGCACGAAGGTGAGCCCGGCGCCCCTGCCGCCGAGCCAGCTGTTGGAGATCTCCTCCAGCGGCACCAGGATCGCGGCGCCCACCAGTGGGCCGAACAGCAGCCCGGCGCCACCAAGCGCAGCCATGATCAGGATTTTCACCGAGATCAGGATGCCGAGCCCGGACTCGGGATCGACGAAGCCGAACATCATCGCATAGAGCGCGCCGGCGACGCTCGTCAGCGCCGCGCTCAGCATGTAGGCATAGAGCTTGGTGCGGCTGGCGGGCGCGCCGAGCGAGCGCGCGGCACGCTCGGAGTCCTTGATCGCGCGCAGATAAAATCCCATCCGGCTGTTGGTCATCCACCAGGTGATCAGCAGTGTGATAACGAGGACGGCCAGGAACAGATAATAGTAGGGCAGCGACGACAGGAATGAGAGATCGAAGATGTTGCGCGGCACGGTCGGGCCGGAGAGGCCTACGGCAGCACCGAGCCAATCGGTGTTGGTGACGATCAGCCGCATCGTCTCGGCGACTGCGATCGTCGCCATGCTGAAATAGTGGCCGGACAAGCGCAGCGTCGGCACGCCGATGATCGCGGCAAGCGCGACCGCGACAACGATGCCGCCGGGGATGCCGAACAGCGGCGACAGACCGAACTTTGCGTAGGACCCCATCGCGGCGTAGGCGCCGCAACCGAAAAACACGACATGGCCGACCGAGACCTGGCCGGCATAGCCGCCGACAATGTTCCAGGCCGAGGCCGCAATCGCATAGAGCAGCACCAGTGCGCCGAGGCGCTGCTGAAAGGGTGAGGACAGCAGCAGCGGATAGGCGATCGCAATCGCTGCGACGACCGAGAGCCAGATCAGGCGCGGCATCACATCTTCCCCATCAGGCCCTGTGGCCGGAACCAGAGGAAGAGCAGGAACAACACATAGACGACGATGTCCTTGTAGACCGCGCCAATCAGATAGCCGGACAGCGACTCGATGACGCCGATCAGAAGCCCTGCGACCAGCGCACCCGGCACGCTACCAAAACCGCCGAGCGACACCGTGACGAAGGCGACGATGCCGAGCGTCTCGCCGACCGTCGGCACGATGTAGAAGAAGTTCGCGATCAGCGCGCCGGCAAGGCCGGTGGCCCCGGCCGCGATTCCCCAGGCGATCGCCTGCATGGTGTCGGGCCGGATGCCCATCAGTTGCGCTGCGGTCGCATCCTCCGCCACAGCCAGCATCTTGGAGCCGAGCGATGTGCGCGTCAGCAACAGATGCAGGCCGAGTGTCACCAGGATCGCGACGACACCCGCGAGCAGTCGCGAGGCCTCGATGCGCAAGCCCGCGACTGCAAAGGTGCCGCCGACGATGTTCTGCGGCATCGACAGGAAGTTGGCGCCGAACCACCAGAACACGGAATAGCGCAGCAAAAGTGCGAGCCCGAAGGTGCCGAGGATCTGCGCCAGCATCGGCCCCTTCATGATGTCGCGGATCAGGGCGAAATAGACGACGACGCCGACGGTCGCGAGCACCAGCGTCGCCAGCGGCGCGCCGAGAAGCGGCCCTCCTCCCATCAGCGTGTAGACGACATAGGCGACATACATGCCGAGCATGACGAAATCGCCATGCGCGAAATTGACGATGTTCATCATGCCCCACACCAGCGTGAGGCCTGATGAAAACAGGGCGTAGACGGCGCCAAGCAGAAGCCCGCCGACGATCACCTGCACGAGTACAAAGGACATGAGCTGCGTTGCTCTGATCAAATCATTTTGGGAAAGGCGGGGCGCGCGGCCCCGCCTTCAAAAATCTCACCAGCCCTTGTAGGGCAGCACCGGTGCCTTTTCGGCGTTGGCCTTCGGCCACACCGCTGTGTAGTTCTCACCGTCCTGAAGCTGGATGATCAGGCCGGAGGCAAGGATGTTCTGGCCCTTGTCGTCGAACTTTACGCCCTTGTAGCCCATCATCAATTGCTCAGGCTTGAGGTCCGTCGCCTTCAGCGCCGCCTGGATCTTTGCAGGATCGGTCGAGCCGGCGCGGTCGATCGCGTCGGCGAGCACGAAGAAGCCCTGCATCTGGCGGCCGACGGTGTCGTCCATCTCCTCGCCGCTCTTCTTCTTGTACATGTCCGCAATGATCGCCGACGGCGAGCCAGCCGGGCCCACCGACCATGACGAGCGGTTGAACGCGCCTTGCGAGATCTTGCCGACAGCCTTGATGAAGGACGGATCGGAATAGCCGGCATCGTCCGCGAGCAGGATCGCCGGCTTGTAGTCGAGCGACTGCATGGTCTTGGCGAACAGGATCGCGTCCGACGTGTAGCTGATCATGATGATCACGTCGGGCTTCTTGTCCTTGAGCTGGAGCACCTGGCCCTGCACGTCGGTCGCGTTGACGGGATAGGCGACATCGAGCGCGACCGGCTGCCCCTTCTCCTTGAAGGCGGCGCTGATGGTGTTGGCGACCGAGGTGCCGTATTCGGTATTGTCGTGGACCAGCGCGATCGCATCGGTCTTGGCGCCGGATGCCTTCATGTCGGCGAGGAAGTCGACATAGGCCTTGGCAAAATCTGTCGCAATCGGCGTGGTGCGGAAGAACCATTTGAAGCCGCGCTCGGTGAGATTGGCGGCGACCGACTCCGAATTGAGATAAGGAATGCCGTATTTCTCCGCGATCGCGCTCGAGGTCAGCGTGATGCCGGACTGATAGGCGCCGAACACCGCCGCGACCTTGTCTTCCGTGATCAGGCGCAGCGCCTGGTTCTGGCCCGTCGCGGGATTGCCCTGGTTGTCGGCGAACACGGCCTCGATCTTGGCGCCGCCGAGGCCGGCAAGGCCCGCCTTCTTCGCCAACGGCAGATTGCCGAGCTCGGGATGGGCGTTGTTGATGATGTCCATGGCGACTTCGAGTGCCGCCTTGGCATGCGCGCCGATCGAGGCGGTGCCGCCGGACATCGGCAGGATCACACCGATCTTGACCACCTTGTCCTCCGCTCGCGCGCCGGCGGCGAGCGCAATGGACATCGCGGCCGCGCAAAGCAGCCCGGTGACGTGCTTCAATGTCATGAAATCAGACCTCCCAAAGGGTTTCCCCAACCAAGATTTTTTGGAAGCCATGGGCTTAAGCGCCCGCTTCCGTTTGATTATACTTGGCGATGAGAGGATGGCATGCCAGCCCAGAACCGGCAAGGTGAAACGGATTGCGACGATGCTGCATAAGGGAGCAGCGATTGCGCTGGCCGCAAGCGGCGCTCAATCTGGCGTCGTTCGGCGTGAGCGAGACAACTGCTGCCGTCGCAAGAAATTGTAGCCCGCACGAGCAAAGCGGAATGCGGGAAGAGCCGCCCCGGATTTCGCTTCCGCTCCATCCGGGCTACGGCTATCCGCGGTCCGGCTCACTCAATCGACGGCGTCACGTGCCTGCAACAGCGTCGTGAAGCCGCCATAGATCATGCGCTTGCCGTCGAACGGCATGTCGGCGGCCTTGAGCCGCGGGTCGGCCATCACCTTCTTGTTGACGGCATCGCGGGTTTCCCGATCGCGGTAGATGATCCAGGAAAACACCACGACCTCGTCCTCCGTCGCCATCACCGCGCGCGGAAACGAGGTGAGTTCGCCATAGGGCACGTCGTCGCCAATACATTCGACGTAGTCGAGCGCACCATGCTCCATCCACACCGCGCAGGCCGTTTTCGCCAGCGCCTTGTAGGCCTCGATCTTGTCCTTGCGTACCGCCAGCACGAAACCATCGACATAGGTCATCACGGATCTCCTTGGGTTGCGTATTCCAAGGACGATCCGATGCCCGGCAATCCGACTCGCGAAGGCGATCTTCAGATGAGGCAAACCGTCGCGAACCGGACCATGGCGAGCCGAGCTTTGCAGCCAGGATGCGGTGGACATTGTGAGCTCGGGAAAGCGCCAGGAATTGGCTGGGGAACCTGGATTCGAACCAAGACAAACAGAGTCAGAGTCTGTTGTGCTACCGTTACACCATTCCCCACCGAAGCACTTGATACTACAAGACTTTCTTCGGAAGTTTTGCAAGCCGCGGCAAAAGTTTTGCAAATCAGCGTCTTGCTGGCGCTGATATAGCCGCGCAGGCGTTCGCGGTCTAGCCCCCTCCATGATATCGGCGGCCGGTTCTTCACCAGTCCGTTTACATTGCGTGGCAGCCAGCGCCCGCCCCGCAAGGCTTTGCTCGAGAAATCCTTGGATCGTCCGCTCTTTAGCCTGGATCGCCGCCCGTCATCGCCCTTTGCTCCACGCGAACAAAGCCAGTCCGTGAGTTTCGGAAATGGTAGGAGGACAGCCTCCTCGGCTTATTCCAAGGGCGCTGTCAGAGCGATGATCGCGGCCTCGCGCTCTTCAGCACCGGTCGAATAGCCAATACGGAATGAAAGGTAGAGCGTCCCTGCACACGCGGCAGCCAGCACGATGCGGCCAAGCTCGCCAGCAAGCACCAGACCACAAACAGCGAACGTGAGAAGGACCATCCTTGTCATCGTCAGAATCGAATCACGAGCGATTCATTGAGGCAAGCAGCCTCGCACCTTTTTCGTGTGCAAAAGACGTAAAGCGCGAAGAGCATGCGCCTCAAGGGGCGGCCAAGCTTTCGATAATTGGGGATTATCGAAGGCAGATGCGCTCCATGCGCCGAACTCACAGCGGCTGATCGCCGCGATCGACGACTATGTCGAGCAGCTAACCGGGGATCGGACCAGGCTGCACACACAGCACCACAGCATCGGAAGATGAATGAAAGAGGCCGCCAACTGAGGCAGTCTTATTCGCTGCCGCGATCACCTGCGGCGTTCTGTGCGAGCTTGATCCACTCGCCCGCCAGCCGCAGCCAAGCCTCTTTATCGAGGGCACTCACTGCCCGTTCTGCCTGTTGGCGGCACTCATCGGCTTGAGCGCGGAATCTGGCAACGTCCTGCTCTGACATCCCATCGGGATAGTATAGAGCGCCGGTCGCTTCAACATTCACGTTGGGGGCTGTAGTCCTGGCGACCTCAGCCATTCGCTTATGTTCGAGCCGGTTTCGGCTTGCCTTACCCTGCGGAGAGCGGCCTCGCGCACCGGTCCGTGAGGGAGTAATTCGGCTTCTTCGCGGAGACGCCTCACCTGTTCGGCAAGGCGGTCTTCAAGAGAAGTGGCTTGGTTGAAACCGCGTCGAGGCATGGCGCTGCTCCTCTAGAGGAGGCGGGAGCGTGGTGCTCTCAGTCACCGATGGATGCCAAAGGTCGAGCGGTGATTTCGTAAGGATGGAACCGCGGAGGCCCCGCCCGCTGTATCGTTTTGCTCACTCGTCAAAAATTCATAAACAAGGCCACTGCTAAATTGAGGCCCGCCGGGATGAACCGGCCGCCACTGAGGCGGCCTACTCGCTCCTGACTGGAACTATAATTTCGGCTTTTCGTTTCGTGCTAATGCAGCAAAACCGCGTTGTCCGTCTCCATGTAGAATTGTCGAAGCAAGACAAGCAGGCCATTGATGACTTCTGGTTCGCGGAGCGGTTTCCGAGCCGCGCAGCGGCGGTTAGGGAGCTGCTGCGACGCGGGCTGTCGAGTGACAAGCACTGTGTGCAGAAGTCGACCGGAAATGTGACGAACTAAGGCGGCCTTACTTATCGATTTTATAGACTACCTCGCCCTGTCCGTTCAACACGCGCGCGCCCGTTGCCTTCTTCCTGCCGGCAAGCAGGAGCGACGCTTGCTTGCGCGCTGCGAGCGGGTTGATGGCGCTGATCGTCGTTCGATGAAGTAGGGTTTCCGACTCGTCCGAAGCGGTCGCGTAAATCTCGATGATGAACTTCACTCGGCCGGAAGCCGGACAGGACCAGCAATCAAGCGGTAGCTTGGGACCCAAGCACTGTTCCAGCTCTCGAGGGTGTTTCCACAAACCGCGCATTCGAAGCTGGCAATTTGTCGGCCCGGAGCCATGGATTCGGTGCGGCTGTAAACTGCGCCGCACTGACAGGATCGGTGATGAGATTCTGGCATCCCCGTTTATGCGCCCGAAAAGCAAAACAGGCCACTCCGGTTTTCAAAGCCGGCCACCGCGCTCGGAAGCAGACCAGCGCTGGAGAAAGCAGCCTACCGCTTGGCGCAATGGGAAAAGCCGCAGGGCGGTTCCATCTCGGAGACGGAGCCATATCCGGCTTCTCCCTTAGGAACGTCCGCACGCGACTTCGCTTGATAATCACAAGGTCAAACGGAGTTGGAACATGCGAAAGACAATTTTTTCGATAGCCATCTGTGCGCTGCTCGCCGGTGCGTCGATCGGTTTCGCGCACGCGCAGGCAGGTGGCGCAGGTGGAGCGGGCGGAGCCGGCGCTGGCACAGGCGCGGCGTCATCAGCGGGTACGGCAGGTTCGGGAACATCTTCGTCCGGCGCCGGGGCGGCCGGTGCCCCGACCACGGGGGCAGGCACAAATACTAACCCGACAACAGGCAATACCGACGCAAGAACCGGCATCTCCAATGGCGTTGCCGCGCCTCAGCCCGCGCCCAATCGGTGATCGACTAGGCCCAGCGACCAGCACCCCGACAACAGGCAATACCGACGCAAGAACCGGCATCTCCAATGGCGTTGCCGCGCCTCAGCCCGCGCCCAATCGGTGATCGACTAGGCCCAGCGACCAGCAGCCAACACAGAGCCGACCGCACCCTCGGGCGGTATCGTTGGCCGACAGATCAACGGAAGACCGATGTGAAAGATTGAGAGGCCGCCAACTGAGGCGGCCTGCTGATCGAGTGGGGTTCAGGTTGGGGTGCGGAGGCCGGGGGAGCTTAGCCATTGCTGAATGTGCAAGGCGTTCTCACTCAGTCGCGCGGCTTTTAACAACGCTTCCCGTTTGGGCCCGGGAGGCGTTGCCTCTGCGCGGCTCCGAGCGACCGTGGCCATTTGGGTAAGGCGTTCTGTCAACGATGTGGTGAGCTTGAGCATCAAACGGCTCCGCGTTCTGGCGGGAGCAAAGATCTCTCAGTCACCGATAGCTGCCGAGGGCGGGGCGGTGATAGCCGATACAAATTGCATACGCGTATCGTGGTGTCTGAGCAAAATTGCTCACTCCCGCTTCAACTGAGGCAGCCTTACTCTTTGTCGACCTCTATTCGCCAGCAATGCTCGCAACGGTAGACCGAAGCCTTACGGTACGATCCCATAGCTCCCATCGTGCTGAAGTAGGTCATAGGGCGGGTGCAAACCTCGCAGGGCCGGTCGGGTCGTCTCTCTTCCGATCTCATGTGAGAGCGTATTGCGCAGTCACGGGCTGATGTCTGAGCAAAACTGCTCACCTCAAATCAGGCCACTGCGAAATTCAGCTTAGGCCCCTAGGGATTAAAACAGGCCAGCGCCAAAATTCACACGTTCGATACAGAGCGGCCCCAGTCCGGGGCTCGCGGGACTGGGGCCATCTTGGAGGCAGAGCGCAGCGCGGGGTCGGCCTTGCTTTGCGTGGCTGAAAGTGCAGCACACCCGGATTGCCGCCGCTGCTCAATATTGCTCGGGGCGGCCGCCAACGTTAACCGGACCAGGTTCCATTGCGTTCCAAGTTGGCCGCGTACGTTAGGCACGAGAAACGGTTTCGCCGCGCCGCGAAAAGAATCGATTTGCGTTTAGATAAGGTCGAGGGGTAGACCGACCGTACCGGGGCTGGCTGCATATTTCACGTTGATCTTTTTACCCGGTTCGTTTTGACATCAAGCGCGGGCCGCAGTGGGATTCCACTGCGGCCTTTTGCGTGTCTAACGCTTCAACCGCCGGCGGTGCGACATCAGCCGCTGCCGGTCGCGCTTCCGCTCCTCGGCCGCCGCTTCATCCGCCGAACCCTGGGGTCCGCCTGGACACAAGCACACCCCGGCTGAGTTTCGATAATCACGCCTTACCGAAACTCAGCCCTTATTGCCCTTTGGGAGGCGATCGAGAAATCGATCCTTGATTGTCCTCGAGCAGCTCTCCCAAATCGCATCCAAGTCCGCCTCCAGCCTTTCGGCCCGGGCCGCCATACCGGCCTTGGTGCCCTCGCTGATCCGCTTCCTCACCTCTGGATCTGCAAGCGCTTCCCGTACACGCTCGCTCATCCGCTGACGCCACACTGGATCTGCGCTTGCATGAGCAGCACGCGCTCGAACCCCTGGATCAGCCATTGCCAAACGTGTTCGCTGGCTGATCTTGGCTCGAATAGCAGGATCACTCATTCGATCGCGGATCTTGGCTGCTTGGGCCGCGCGGGCACACGGATCCGCCCAGTGCGCCAACGCCTTCGCGCGCATGCGGGCTTTGGTGGCTTCTGTGTGGGGCCGACGTTTCACGTGCAACTCCCCCCTACCCCCTTGATCCGAGTCTGCGAACGCCACCCCCGCTTGCTGAAGACGGTTCGCCGAACGCGGCGGAAACACCGCCCAAACCAGGCGCGCCGCCTGAGGGTGCCAGGATTGGCGGAGCATCCGCCCGCGATTGAGCCTGACGCGGCTGGTCATATGCATGGGTGGACGAGGAGCGCCCCTCCAGCACCGAAATGCGCGCCAGCGCCGCACGCATCAGGCCCTTAAGCTCGTTCACCTCTGCACGCAGCTTTTGGGTCTCCGGCAATTTGTCGAGGCTCTCTTGCTCCAAGGCCTCGGCGCGGGCCTCGAGCTCTGAAATGAACGGCTCGCTGTCCGCCAGCAGCATCAGACCCACAAGGTCGTTCTCTGCCGGCATCGGACCAAATTCCGGCACGATTTCCGCTGGATTCAACTGCAGGATTCTCAGGCGGGCGGCATCGTATCGCGGCCTCAATTCGTTGATCCGAGCGATGTCACGACCGGCTTGTGACCTCAGACCCTCGGCCGAGCGATGGGAATCTGGGACGATTGCGTCTCTTTGCATTTGTTCGTTCTCCTATTCGACGGGTCGTTCACGACTGCGCAGCACCGCACGCAAGACCCGCTCGAGTGCCGCGAAATCGGCGGGGACTGACTGACTCAGGTCCAAATTTGAAGGGCTGTTAGGCTCCCCGTCGTAACGGAGCAGCGCAGTGAGCGCGCCGCGGTCGTCCAACAACCTCATCTCGATGTGCTTGGCCAACGCGCCCTCGAGCCGGATGTCGACGAGGAGGACAGGCTGATCGGCCGGAAGAGCATTCGGCCCATTCGTTGCGATAGCGGCTCGCAGCGGAGGATCGGCACACGCGATGCGCGCCAGTTCCACCAGGATCCGTCCCCGATCGAGCTTCCGCAGGTCGACGATGTGATTGCTGGCCCTCCTCAACTCCTCCACCCGCGCGATGACGTCAGGCGATTGGGCCAGCCGGTTCTGATTTCCCCGATGCCAGTTATATCCGGCGGCGACCATGGCGTCGGCGCGGGACTTCCCGTCAGCCAGGGCCTGCGCGAAGAGCTCGTGGCCATGATTGCGCAGCCGCGGCATCGAACTACGCTCCATTCCCGACGAGAGTGAAGACGCCGCTGTCGTGGGCGACGACGCCGAGCATCGCCCACTGGCCGGCCGTCTTGGTGAAGCCCTGCTGGCTCTGCAGCACTGCGCCGGCACCGGGGGCAATCGTGGCCTGGCCGGCGTTGATCTGGATCACAGAGACATTGAAGCCGGCCGGAAGGTTCGCCGGCAGCGTGATCGTACCGCCCGAGGAGCTGTCGAACAGGATGATGCCTCCACGGTAGCTCCGATCGAGGGCAACATCGCCGGTCACGCGCGTCAGCGCGGCGCCAAAGCCATAAAAGCGCGATGCCCCAAAGTTGGTGTCGTAGCCGGAGGAGTTCTTTCGAAAATCTGGCGCAGTCATTCTGAAATCCTCTACTGTTGCGCCGTCGGGACAACCTGAAGACGTCGCTTTTGGGGTTTCTTCACGCGCTCACCCCCGAATTCGTAGCCATCGGCCTTGGCATCAAACGCGAGGCCAGCGATGTCGGCAGCTGAGCCCTCGCTGATCAACGACTGCTGCAGCTTGGGGTAGGCCGTGGCCACGGCATCGGTCGTGTAGATTTTAGCGGTCGCATACCGCGCCGCGATCTCGTCAGCCACCAACGGCGAAAGAGCTCGGATTTTGTCCATCGACGCTTGAGGGCTGATTAGCGGCCGGTCTGTGTACCCCGGCTCTTTGATGATGACGAAGGCGTTGCGCATCTCGACCTGGGCGAGCTCGCGGATGTTGTCGATCAGGTCCCGACGCGTGCTCGGGTCTATCTTCAGCGGTTCGCGCCCTTCGAACGTGTTGAAGGTGTTTCCGACCAGGTCCCTCCGCAAACCGTTCAGCAGCGTCACGGCGTCGGACGCGCGGACGAGGGGATGCAGTCGCTTTTGGTCGGCATTGAAAGCGGGCTTGCCGTCTTCGTCTGCCGCCGATTTCAGGGTCACGAAAGCCTTTTCGCTGGAAGGCAGCTTGGCGACGAACTGTTGCGCATCAGCGTCGTGGAAGGTCTTCACCAGGTTGTCGTAGCTGGCAACGTCCTGATTGAATTTGCCGTTGCTCTGACCCATTACGTCCCAGAACTTTGTGGTCACATCCGACGTTCGGGTCGGGTCCTTGATGAAACGACGGAAGAAGACAGCGTCGTCCCAGTTTGCTGCCGGCGCGTCCTGATCGACGCCCTGCGACAGGGCCATGGCATCGCGGCCCCACGTGCCGAATGCAGCCCCGACGGCGTAATCGACCTTGATCGGTGAAACTCCGATGGTGCGACCGATGTACTTGGCGAGCGCACTGGTGCGGTCCGTATATTGCTCGGCCGCGGTCCGGCGCGCGATCGTGTCCGGGACGATATCCCGGCCCGTAAACAGGCTCTTGCCCGTCGCCAGCTCGATCGGCGTCCTGATGATCGGAATGTCCGTGAGAGGATTCGGGGGCGCCAGAACGTCCCACGCCGCCTGCACGAACTGTCCCGCCGCACGCGGATCATTCTGCGCGAACCGCTGATAGGCGTATTCGCCGGCCGTAAAGCCGAGACTGAGCTCAAAGGGTTTCGGCACGAGCAGGACCTTGCCGCCAACTGGGATTACCAGATGGGTTCCCTTCAGCTGAGGGCTGGCATCTCGGTACGCTTCGCTGCTGGCGTTGAGGGCGGCCCACCCGGCACCGAGTACACCGCCGGCGCCAAACACCTTTCCCCACGAGGCCAGTGCATTGCGGAACGCTGACGCATCGGTCGCAAGCACCTGGTCGCTGCGCAAGCGATCGAGCATAGGCTGGACCATCGTCCGGTAAGCCTTATCCAGGCCCTGCAGGTGCGCATTGATGAAGGGCACGTAGCGCCTAACAGCCTCTGTGCGCGCGCCGTGCCGGGAAAAGTCGAGGAGGTCCGTCGCTTGGAAAGCAGCCTCGATCATGGCTTCGTAATCTGAGAGCCCCTGCAGCTTCTTGGCCTCGAAGACCTTGCCGAACACAGAATTTCGCGTGCCGGCCTCCGTGAAGGACGCAAGCTCCATCGCGCCCTTGAACGTCGTCACGCGATTGACGAGGTAGCCCTTCTTGGCCAGCGCGTTGACATCGGCCTCGATCGCGCGCTCGACCGGCGCGATCGAGGAGCCCGGCGAAACGCCGCCTCCAACGCCATAGAGCCGAGCCGCCTCGCTTTGCGTGAATTCACCGTGGATGCCCTTCATGCCACTCAGGATCGGAACGTAATCGCTGCGCAGCAGCGCTGTGGCAAACTGATCCCTGATGTAGTTGGACAGGGCAAATGTGGGGTTCGTCACGATGCCCGTGCGCACCAGTGACGACGAAGCCGCGATCACTTCGGAAAAAAGGTCTGTCATCTTCGCCGGCAACGCCGTCACCAGCTCGTAAAGCGGCAGGCCCTCGGCTTCCGACATGAAGCGCGCCGCACGGAGCTCGCCACCCTCTTTGTAGAACACGATCGGCTCGCCGCGCTTACCAGTCGGCTCCATCTTGAAGAAAGAGCCGATGATGGGGTCCTCCCCGAAGACGTCAGTCAAAGCACCCGTTATGAAGGCCGTGTCGTCGCCGTCGATGCCGTGCTTTTTCGCGAGCCGCTCAACGGCGTCGGCAAGGTCGAACGTGTACTGACGGGCTTCCTGGGCGGGCAACCGTTCAACGTATTTGCCGCCGGCGAGTTTGGCCTCCTCGGCCAAACGCACAAATGAGCGGATGACGTCGTTGTGCTGCAGCGTCCGGTTCACCAGGAACGTCTGCATCATGATGCTTTCGATCGGGTCCTTGATGTCGCGCGAGGAGCCGGTCATCTGCTTGACGACCTGCGTCATGCCGGGCCCCTCGGGCGAGGACTCGAAGCCCGACGAAGCCAGTGGTTTGTCCGACATGTCTCGCATGAACGGAACGTAAAACTCTTCGGTCCCTAGCCTTCCGTAGAGCTCGGCCGGGATCAGGCCGCCATCATAGGCCTTGCGCAGCAGTTCGCGGGTGTAGGAGTGCACCATATCCGAGGCCTGTCGGAAGGTAGGATTGGCCGCATCGAGATCGGCCATTGCTCTCGCGGCATCGCCAACTGAAAAAGCTGCGGGCGGGTTCAGGAGGCGACCATCCTTGAACTTCCGCCACAGCACCTCGGCGCGGCGCGCGACCATGTACGTGCTGAACTGCTCTTTCTTGACCGGATCCCACTTGCCCCAGCCGCCGGAGTTGCGGCCGCCCGTGGCGGTTTCGAGCGCTGCCGACAGGGAGGGTCCTTCCGACGCCGTGCTGTGATAGGGCCTCACGCCTTCCATCATGTCGCCGACCGCCGCCTGCTGCGATCGTCCAGCGAGACGCATCAGAACCTCGGGATTGTCGGCCGCCTTGAGATCGAGAGGTTTGCCGGTCTGCTCACGGATCGCGCGCGCCAGGTCACGGACGGCGGTCGCAACCGGAGCTCGTTCGTCGAGGATGGCGCGGTACGCGCTCTGCAGCACCGATTTGACAACGGCAGGCAGACCATCCTCACGAGCTGCAGCAATGCCTTTGGCGATCAATCCGTGGGGCTCTTCGTCGACGCTGCGCACCACCGAGCCGATCGCATTGACCGAAGGCGCATCGAGATAGGCGCGATACGCTTCGCCGGCCCGATGAATCGTGGCCAGAACATCAGGGGCTCTCTTCCGCATGAAATCGCGGAAGGCATTGGTGAACTGCGGAGCATTCTGTTCGGCCCAGGCCGGGTTGCCGATGTAACGGCGGACGAATTCGGCAAAACCTTCTTTGACATGGACGGACGGATCATAGGCTGCCGGGTTCGTCACCATCGGCCGCAGCTCGGTGGCGAACCGCTCCGTCAGATCGGTCAGGTCTTTGCCCACCTTGTACTCGATGGCGTGGCCCGCTTCATGTGCCACCACCTCAAAATCCGGCACTTCCCGCACACGAACGACGCCCGTGCCAGGCATGAAGACGCCCAGCGCCGATCGCGGCCTTACCCTGCCCTCGCGGAGAGGGAAGTCCAGACGCTTGGCCAGATCCATCGCCTGTTGCTGCAGGCTCTGCACGGCGAGTTGCCGTTGCGCGGACGGCGGCGGCTCAGGCACCGTCGCCACCGCGGTACCCGCATCGATATCGCCAGGAACTCCCTCGGTCGGTCGAGCCTTCTCCATTGGCAACCGACCACCGCTTTGGCGACTGCTAAGTGCTGCGAGCCCTGCGTCTGATGCTTGCGATATTTGCCTGTTATCGGAAGCCAGATGCAGAGCTGCTGCACCCTCGCTGGCCGCGCCCCCGGGCGTGGTTAGGTCGCCGGCAGCTCGGCCTGGCGTTCCTTGATTGCGTCCAGAGAGCGGTTCTCCAGGGCCTCGGCCGCTGACCGCAGCGTCTTGTCGTTGTATGCGTCTGCCACGCGCCGTGCCGTGCGCGCCATAACCAGAGCCGCTGGTGAGGAAAAGGCCGCCCTCATCGGTTCGTTTGACATAGCCCTCTGCTCCCTTCCCGGCTGCGAGCGTTTGAACGTCGCGGGCGGTCACCGGCACGAGGCCCAGATCGAGCCCGGCATCGGCCGTTACTTTGCGCGCCTCTTCGGCATAGAACTGCAGCGCATCGGAGATCCGCTGACCAGCCGCGGCGCGTCGGCCGGACGGATCGTAGAACATCCGCATGAACGCTTCCACCGGTTCGCGGAGCCGATCGAAAGCATCCTGTTGATCAAGGAGCGACTGCAGCTTCGCGCCCTTGGCGCGCAGATCCGCCGTCCGCTGAACAGCCTCCAGGAGCTCGGGCGTGAGGTCCATGTCGGCCCGGACCCTGCCGGTCTCGATCTCGGCGCGCATCTTGGCCCAGTGCGGCGCCGCCGCGACCAGGGCATTCGAAATGCTCTTGCTGTCGTCGGTCAGCGACTCCGCAATCCGCGTCAGAACATGCGCGTTGCCATAGGCGCGCGCGAGCACCGCGTTGCGAATACGAGTGAGCCCCTCGGCCGACAGGCCGCCGCCGGCATCGACCATGGCGCCTTGCTCGGTCTGCGGCAGCTTGGCGACGAACGCCCGCGTGAAATCCCGATTTGCCAGCGCCGCCAGATCCTCGGGGTTGCGGATCAGGTCCAGCGTTTCCGTCGGCAGCAGCCTGGCGTCGGCCAGTGCGCGCTCCGGCGCCGAAAGGCCGAGCGAGGCGGACTGATTGGCCGCGACCGTGAACGCCTGTCGTTCCTGCGGCGTCAGCTCGGTCAATCGCACGCGGACCAGCACCGGCTCGCGGAAGTGCGAGACGTCCACGCCCTGCTGCGACAGCCATTCCCGGTACCGCTGCGCGGCCTCGCCGCCCTCCTGGTAGGCGCGGCGGACGGCCATGACGCGGCCGTTGCCGCTTTCCACCATCGCATCGGGCCCAACGATGGGCGCGCCGCGATCGGCCTCAGAGGACATTCCCAAGCGCTCAGGATCAAGGCGGTTGGCAATATCGGCGATCTGTGCCTGGCTTGCGGCCCTATCCCGATCGCGCGGCTGCAAGGCCTGGTCGAAACCTTCGTCGGACGATGCCTTAAGGTCGGAGACCTCGATGACGCGGGGCGCTACATCGATGGATTTCCCGTCGGCGACCGCCACGCGATGAGCAGCCATCTTGGGGACGGCGTCGCCGGGCAGATTAGCCGCCCGAGCTTCCGCCGCCGCCGATGAACTCGCGGTACCGATCTCTTTGATCTTGTTGCCTGGATGCATACCGCGATAGGCGGTCACCCCGTTTAACTGCTCCGGCCTCCAGAGTTCGATCGGATGCGCACCGATTGTTGGCGTGTCCGAAACCTTGATGTTGCGCGATCCCGGCGAGATACCCCAACGGTCCTCACGTTCGTTCCACGTCGCCAGCGACATGGTGCCATCGCCATGATCGACGACACGCCATCGCGTGTCTTGTGGCGCTCCAAATGCGCCAATCTGATCAGACGAAACGTAGACGGTCTTTGCGCTGCGCTCTTTCGGCCCGGAATCGCCTTCATGCCCGACATCGGAGCGAGCAGCCTTGTCGCGAGTCGTGGTGCCGTCCTCATGGATCTGATAGGTAGATCCCTTCGCCGTCGTGAAGGTCGCTACACCACCTTCTGAAGTAGCGTTTTTGTCCGGCGCCGCTATGCCTGTCGGCGTCGCCTGGATCTGCGGTCCCGGACCGCCCGACCGTTCGAGCGGACCAGACAGGAGGTCGGCGAGCTCCTGCATCTGGTAGCCGACAACCTCGTCAGCGTCGTGGCCGCCTCCGTAGCGCTTGATCCGCTCCTTAAACACGTCACGAAGGAATTCCTGCGGATCGCGTCCGGCGCGCTTCTCCTCATTCAATGCGGTCAGCATCGTCAGGACGGTTTCTCGCTCTTGAGAATTCATCCTGGCCCAGTCGCGCGTCTTCGGAAGATGCCGCACGGCGGCGGCGCCAATTGCGACTGCTTCCTTACGGCCGAGCTCGATCTCATGCAGAGATTCCGCAAGAGATTTCCAGTTTTCAGTGACCGAATGCTCCGACCATCCCTGCCCGTTCAGCCAATTCTCGTCTGCTTCCGTGAGACCGACCTCGCGTTCCAGCTTGTCGATCTGGGCGTCTAACCCCCGCGCTTCGTCATCTCGGGCGTTGTCCCATGCGCGATCAGACTGCCTGTGAAGCTTGCGCCACTCGTCAGCCCGATCGCCGAAGATCTCGTCCTCAACATGACGCTGCTGCTGCTCAAGATCGCCTGCAACTTGGCGAGCTCGCTCGGCGGACAATTTCCCGCCCATGGCGAGATCGAGAGGATCGGGCGCTTCCGGCGGCGGCCGATGCGTCGCCGTTGGTGCGCCCGTTCCTGCACCGCCGCTCGGCAGCTCACCAGGCCGGGACGAGCCCTCCGAAACTTCCGATAATGGGGGTTTATCGCCAGCCAAGGACTCGCCACTGGTCGAGCCCGCACTTGCTTCGCCGGTCACATCGGGCGATGCAGCCTGTTCCGGCGCGGCGTCGGCCGCCACGTTGCCAGATTTGTTGTCGACAGCCGCAGGCTGGCTATCCGTCGCCGCGCTGGCAAACTGCGGATCTTCCGATGCCAAGTTGGCATGAATATCCTTGATCCGCGCCGAGGAGATCAACTCACCACCGACGTGAAGGCCGCCGCCGATGATGACCCCCGTGCCGAACGCCCACGCGGTATGTTCGGCGCTGTATTCTTTCTGCACCCCGCCCACGATATCAAAATATTGCCGCACCGGATCGACGAGGCCGCTGATCAGCCCTTGCTGCAGCGCCGCCTTCCCCGTGCGCACAAGCAAGCTTGCACCCTTCGTCGTGCCCCCCAGAAGATTTTCGGGGCTCAGGAGCCCGCCGCCGAGCTGGCCGCCAAGCGCGGCGGCACCCTCAGCCGCGCCGGTCCAGCCGCCGGCCGCGCTCCATGGTCTGATTGAATCATAACGCGCTAGGTCGGCGACGATCTGGGCATATTGCGTGCGCTGGTCGTCGCGCCATTTACGCACCTCGCCATCCGTCAACGCGGGGATGTCCTGCATCGCGGTGGTTGGTGCCGACATATTGCTGCCCAACGCCATGGCGGCCGATTGGCGAACCTCGGGCGTGATGTCGTCGCCCGATGCCGCAACCTTTGCCATCCCGGCGAGCGTGGTCGATCCGCGCAGCGTCCCTCGATAAAACGCCTCGGTGGCATTCAGGCGCCCGCGCTCGTAAAGGCCAGGCTCGCCAGCGTCGACATCGGCATCGAACTGATCGAAGTGGTTCGGCTGTGCCGACGTGTTTGCGTCAACCGAGCCACCGCCGTAGTAACGCTCCTGCGCTTCGTGAAGGCGCTTTGCGTACGCAGTCGCGTGCTCCGGGCTGTCAAACTTACCGAGATGTTCGCCCGTCTTGCGGTAGCGCTCTATTGCTTCCGGTTCAGATAGGATTTTCCCGTCCGCGGCCCGCGGCATCAATACCTCGCGGCCGTCGAGATTGGCTGACATGGAATAGACGGTTGAGTCCCCACCACCTTCTGGATTGGCGACTTTCGTCCGCTCGGCCAGGTTAATGTTGCCGGGTTCAATCATCCCCTCTGTTTGGCCGTCGGGACCGGCGGATTCCGATGTTTTGTCCGCCATTACCGCACCGGATAATTTTCGAGGATCTTAGCAGCGGTACCGGCGCCATACTTTTTATCAAAGTCGACGGCCAGCTTTGGATTGAGCCTCAGATCGATAATCGCCCGTGCTGGAAGATTGACGCCCAATCGTCGAACTGCGGCGCCGGCGTCAATCTCCTGCCTGCTCGGACCCATTCCATAACCATGAACGTTTTGTGCGGCTCGCTCGCCGCCGGACATTTCACCCACCGCACGTTGGGCAGCGTCGATTTCCGCGGCGCCATCAACAGCACGGGTATCTCCCGCGTCCGGCAGTTGACCCAGGCCGAGCTTCTTCACCAGGCGTGCAGCCAGTTGGGCGACTTCGGTATCGACCTTGTGCGCACGCAAGGCATAAGCAAACGCCTGATCGGCATGGTCGCCATAGAGCTCCTGGAACTTGGTCGCCATGGCAGTCAGGACATCGCGCTCTTGTCCTGGCAACATCGTCCGCAACGGCCGCGTCAGGGTGACCGCCTCAGCCTGCGTGATCGGTGACTGGTTTTCCTTCGGGATACCGGCACGGGTCTGCGCAGCCAAGCGCGCCTCGATGACGGCTTTCGTAGAGCCAGGCCCCGCCGGCGCCGTCTCGGCGCCCTTTACTAGCGGATCGGACCTAACGGTCTCTGCCGGGTCGATGTCGCGCTGCTTGCGCAGCTTGGTCGCCGCCTCGCTTGTCGCGGCGTACACAGCCTGCTTTCGATTGAAGTCTGGATCTCCAGGCTTTGGAGCGATCGAGCTCAGGCGCTCATCAATCTGCCCATTCGTCAGCGACGAAAGGTCATGAGTGGCCGCCCACGTCGCGAGCGCATCATCCCGGTCCTCGGACCATTTTTGGGCCGCCGCTGCTCCGAGCGCGCGCTGCACCCGATACGGATTAAGGTCGTCGACGCCGCGCCCCGTTACCAGCATGGATGTCAGGTCGCTTTTCACCAGGCCGTCCACGCGCTGCGTCTCGAGCGCTGTTTCGGCCTCTTCGTGGGAATACCTCCGACTCAGATAGGTGAGCGTCGCCGCCTCGAGCGCGGGACTGGCATTGCCCGATTGAAGAAGGTCGCGCGCGCGCGAAAAGGCCTCCGACTTGTCCGGAAGCGCGCTCCCCGTTGCAGCATCGACATTCTGTTCCCACAACTGAGTGAACTGACGGCTGGTCACGTTCTCCACGCTGCCAAACCGCGCTTTGTCCCGGTCCGGGATATTTCCCCATATCGCCGCTCGGGCCCACGCCTCTCCCTTCTGCTGCCCCTCCTTCGTCGACAGCATGTTCTGCCATGCGGGCCGATCAGGATTTGCCATGTGCGCAGCGAACCCGCCGGCGCCCTGCTGATGAGCCAGGTACATCTCGGCCGCTGTCGGCAGGCGGCCATATTTCTGCTCGAACTCACCCGCCTCGTCCGCAAGCTTGCGAGCGGTTGCGCGCAGATTGTCGCGCGCATTGAAGATGTCGCCGCCCCCGTACTTCTGGAACTGATCGTCGGAGAGCTGGCCAAGGCCTTTGTAACTACCCTTCACGGCGGTCGGATCGCCCGAACTTTCGATGCGGATCACGCCGCGCAGGACAGACGGATCGAGGCCGGCGATCGAGGCCGCACGGTCGACTTCATCGTTTAACGTTGGAGCCAGCGGCGACTGACCGAGCGCTTGGTCACCAATCTGCTTACCGATCTGTTGGGTGCGGATAGGCTTCAGAAATACGCCCGTGTCCGCCCTGCTCTGCGCGTCCATCTGGGGCGCATATTTCACGAACATCTTTACGGCAGCATCAGAGTCATTGCTGGCAGTCTCCTTGATGATGCGTTGCAGATTGCGGCCGCGGTTCTTGCTGACTTCCGCCTCGATCGCCTCGGCGTCATAGCCCTTTTGTTCGAACAGCTTTCGAACTTCGTCATCCGAACCGTGCAAGGCAACTTCCATACCTTGCGGGTCGTTGTTTTGGTTCGCGATTGACGCAAGATTGGCATTGTTCCCTGCACGATCGACAGCAGTCTTGTCCGCCCATGCCCTCGATTGGCTCGCCGCATGGACCGCAGCATAGCGATAGAATTGAGATGTGAGATATCGCCCCGACTTGGCGACCATAGCTCTCTCAGACTCGCTCGGCGCCTGCTGCATCGCCTGCTTGTACAGGTCATCGAGGTCCTGCTTGTATTGCGGCAACTCCTCCATCGCGGCCCTGCCTTCGAGGGTCGCATATTTTGCGTGGCGATCCGTGACGCGGTCGGCGAGCCACGTCCCCACCTCTGCCGCATGAACCTCGTTCTGTTTTTCCTGGTGTTCTGAGGCGATCTGCAGACCGGTGTTCGCGGCCTTTTCGAGCCCGGCGCCAAACGTCTCAAGCCCCTGGGCAACTCCCCCACCGAACATCCCCGCATCCGTCGAGATGCGCTCGCGCGCGTCAGTACCTCCAGTCGGATTGACTGTTGGAACTGAGGTGTATTCGAGGGGGTGTGATCCGATCGTCATCGCAGTCGCTTGGTGAGGCCCGAAGAATTGATAGACTGCACGTCATGCTGATCGAACTGCTCAATGTCGTGCGGAAACTCGTACGACAAAAAGCCAGAGAACGCCGTCACCATGGCGGTAAGTTCGAGTCGAGCCATGCCCGCGTGCGTCGCATCTCGCCGCGCCTGTTTTTCCGGAAACACCTCCACCCTTGAACCACCCCGGCATGTCCGTCAGCGGATTTTTCTGTTCTGTTAGACGGTGCCTCAAACCCGCGCCCCTCCACAATTCATCGACACGGTTGACGGGCGCCGTCCTAAGACGACCGGCTGCGCGGGCTGCATAGCTCGGCGTGGGTAGCCCGGAGACATTCCCCCTGCGGCGATCTGGACGGCAGCGCAGACCTCGGACGACCGTGGACACTGGCGCTGCTGGGCGTAAACGATTGAGAGATCGAAGCGATTGCGCCGATGGACGGCTTGGACGGCTTTTTCGCTCCCTCTATGCACTGCGTCCCATCACGCCGATCAGCGCGCTTGCTTTCACGGGACGTTCTGCCAACTCTGCACGCTGTTACTGACGCCCCTTTCTTTTAAAAGAATGGAGCCGTCCACGCCGTCCAAGCCGTCCAAAACCCTTTGCTGGCCGCACGATGGTGAAGATCCGACGAGCCGTCCGAGGTCGTCCAAAGCCGACCATTCGGCCATCGCCAGGACAGATCATTCGGAATCATCACAACACATTGCCGCCGGACTTCTTCGCTGATCGGATTCGGCAATTCGCCCGATTGCGGCTAGCCGCTAGGGATCGAGACGACATCTCAACCCATGCGCTGGATGCACATCGGCGCGATTGGACTGCGTCATTCCGACGGGGGAGTCGTACAGGGTCCGAAAATCCCTGCTATGGCCACAATCACGAGCGCGCTTGAAGCAGCGCGCGCAGGCCAGCTCTGGACGGCGTGTTGGAACCTCGAATGTAAAGGGGTGCGGGGAGATCGAAAAAACCGTCGATGCGGTGCAGGTGCTGCAACGGAGGGGGTCACGGGAGCAAGGCGCAAAATTGCGCTTTGAGCATCAAATCCGGCGACAACCGATCAATAGGGAATCTTCCGCAGGGTCGAGGGTTCACAGACAAAGTCCCCGCTGGCGGGTGCGCGCATGAGCGCCGGCAAGCATCGCTGGAGTGAATCCGTGCAGTTTCCGTACAAGACGGAGCGTGCGTGCCTGAACGGGCGACCGGTTTTAGGCGGTGCCCCAGAGGAACCGCCTAAACCAGACGGGAGACGGGGTCGGAGGCCGACGCTAGCCGAGGCTGGCATTTCCAAGACGCTGTCCGCTCACGTGCCGCCTGTTCCATGCGGGTACAGCGGGGAGCGGCTTGCTCCGGACCGCCGCAACAATCCGGAGGCCCTGGCGAGGCGTGGAGGCGGACCCCGACGGCATCGATTTCCATCCTCGAAAACCCAAAGTGCCGATAACTCCTAATTACCGCGAGCAAAAAGAGATCCTTGGAGCCCGGTAACCCGCGAAGGCTCATCTCAATGTTGCGATTTCGATGATCGAGAAAAATGGACTCGCATGATCTCCAAGGCGCGCGGGTCGCTTCGAAGTATCTGCTCAAGAATCGGCCCGGCGGCCTCGTTGGACAAATCAGCGAGATCTGGTCGGTTCAACTCCTTGGCGAGGACCAGCTTCACTTCTCCCGTACCGTGGTTGAGATAGTCGAGGGCTCCCAATGCATCGAGATCATTCTCTGGCGTCGTCATGGCCCAACTCCTCGCTGCCTACCTTCGTTGTCGGCGGCATAATCGTGATCATACGCACGCCGGAGTGTCGGCGTTCTACCTTGAAACCCTGAGCCTTGAGAAGCGGCGAGATGCGATCAATTCTATTGCCGAGGCCCTGAGGGGTCCCTGGCCAGCTTCGCTGCTTCCTGACTCCATCTGAGACCAAGTCAGTTGCGTTCAGCTTCGTGAGCAGCTCTGTCGCCGTAGCCGTCAGACCTTCCGGATATTCGATGCGCACGAGCTTCGCGATCGCAACAGCAACCGAATCCGCCTCGAAAGCTGACTCAACGATCTCTTGCCGGTTTGCACGAACCACCTTTTGAAAGCTGCCGGCCTCCCAGCCGAGCCCTGGTTCGGCGGCTGTCACCAGCTTCTCGAAGTCCGCCATCCGCCCGGAGCGTTCGAGCCGCGTCGATGGCAGATTGCGCAGCGCGGCCGACACGGCGGTGAGCAAAGCGCCGAGAAGCCGCGGCCTTGCCCGTTCGAAGTTCACCCAGATCTCATCCTCGGCTTGGCGTTCGTTCTCCGGAATCGCCCGCAGATGCACAGTCAACGCGCGGTCGGCAAGGTCGGCCCGGTCTGTCAGGAGCGGGATTCCGTTCAGCATGATCGGCCGCTGCCCCTCGAAGATCGTCTCATCTCTATCCGTGTGCAGCGTACGCGTCGCGTAGCCGCCACCCGTCGACAAGCGGCAGAGCGCGTCGGCCAACCATGGTGGGACTGTCGAAAGATTGTCGAAACCGAGAATGTGACTGTTCGAGGCGGAAACGATGAGATTGTGATCGTCCTTCGGCACCGAGCGGATCGCCGCCGCGCTGGGGTCGACGAGCTCCCGTAACATGCGCGACGCCATCGACTTTCCCGAGCCCTGCTCGCCATTGAGCACCAGGATGGGATACGGTCCCTTCGGACGCAGGGTTGAGACCAACCAGCCGACGATGAGCATCCATTGCTCTTCAGGAACGTTCAGATACGATCGCAGCTCTTCGATCATCCCGCCCGCTTCCGGCTCCGGCATTGGCCGCAATGAGGCTGGCCGCATGAATTTTACCGGCGCGGCCGCTACGGTCCTCCAGTCATTTCGGGTGATCTCGACCGCTCTCCATCGAGGGTCGCACAAGTCGAGATAGACCTTGCCGGCGTGCTCGCCCACCCGGGTGAACGGTTTATGCTGTGCGCCGTCGTGCACGGCGCGCGCTTCGAAGATCCTGATCGCATCCTCGAGCGACTGCCCACCGATCGCTCTCCCCGTGGCCTGGTAGTACCTGCCCGACAACCACATTCGGAATTCACGCGACCGAAGCGGCCAATTCTCCTGGTGCGAGTTGACAGGAAAGGAGGTGTACGCTTGACGATTTGCATCGTGCCAGAACTCGCAGCAATCCGTCAGATCAATCACGACGTCGCGCTGCGCCGGCCGCCTCCGGCCGCCCTCTCCCTGTTCCGAAGGCGCTCCACCATTCGGAGCTTGCCGCGCGTCGGCCACGAGCTGGGCAGCCTGCCCAGCTGTCCACCCACCCGTCAGCGCGTCGTCGGCATCCCAGCCCGTGTGCACGCCAGAGGGCGGCGAGATGATGGTGATCGATTCCGCTTCTGCGGCGCGCGCAAGCTTAGCGACGTCCTCGGCATATTGAAGCCCCGCCGCATCGCTGTCGGGCCAGATCGTCACGGCGCGCCCACGCAAGGGCGACCAATCGGCCTTTGCAGCACTCTTCGAGCCGTGCGGCGAGGTTATGGCGACCATATCAGGGAGGAGCTGTGCGGCTGCGCCGGCGGCTTTCTCGCCTTCAGTTACCACTACAGGCGCCCGTAGGCGCCCCGCCAAATGATCGAGCCCGTAAAGCGGCCGTTTGCCGGACCAACTTTTCCATCGCCACTCGGGCTTCGCACCCTCAGTGGTTCTCCCGAACGTCAAGGGCAGGAAGGATTTGCCGTCGGGCGTATTGAAGCGGCGTACGTAGCCTAACAGCCGGCCAGCTTCGTCACGATAGGTCCAGGTCGCGACCGGCTTTCCGTATCGCGAATGCGACGCCGGCGCCCGCGGAGCATCTTCGGGCACGGGCGTCAGTGAATGCCAATCCGACCGCGGCCGCTGAGACTTGGCCGGCGCTCCTCCGATCGGAGCAAAGGGATCTTCATTCATACGGATCGATCCCGAGCATCGCCGCCACGCGGATCGCCGCCTCACCCTGCTTTAGATTGTGGAGGTATGCAGCCAGGCTTACGATGTCTCCACCGGCCGAGCCGGTTGCGAAGTCAGACCAGCAGCCGGTCTGCAAGTTAATTTTAAAGCTGCCCTTCTTGCCGTCGCTGCGGGTCGGATTGATCGCCACCCATTCACGCCCCTCACGACGACCGTCGGGCAGCCAGCGCTGCACGATCATCTCCGCGCTCGCCAGTGCGCTGTCAGCAATGCGGCGGAACGAAACCTTGCGCTTCATTCTGCCCACTCAACTCCGACCAGGCCCTCATTTCTCGCGAACGCAAGAGCCCCGACCATGGCGTCGACGAGATGCATTGTTCAGTCCCTGCCTTGGCACCGCCAACCCGCGGCTCCACGGGGACCGGAATACGCGCGAGCTTTCGAATTGCCCAAATGCGTAAATCGTACAAAAAAGTCGAACGATAAAAAGGCGACGATTAAAGGTCTCGGCGGCCTTCAAACCGCGATCGTCGGGCGACGCGTTATTGGCTCCGCCTGGAAGCGCCAATATCGGCCCGCCTTGCCTACGTGCAAAAGCGTCCTTAACCACGCCCAGAGCACGGCAGCCGCGCAGCCAGGCTAGGCTGCAAAGCGATCGAGAATTGACCGAGCTCTCTCAAGGCGCTCATCAATGGACCGCCGCGTGGGCTTTCCCTTGGGAGGAGAACCGAAGAAGCGGTCGTACGAGTTTCTGAGAGCGACTTGGCCGCCCAACTTTCCCGTCGCGTCATCCTCGAGAACCTTCTTGATGACACCGTCCTTGCCATAACCTTTTTCGACGCGCACACCGTGGACCGCCTGCAGGATCATTTTGGCAAGCGCAATCGCGCGACGTTGTTCGTCATCCAATGATGCTGGCCGCCCTGCGAGCTCGTCGATCGCATCAAGATCGCGCTGTCCAAACAGCGTGGCTTCGTGTTGTTCGTTTCTCCCAGCTTTTTCCGCCGGCAGATACTGCCCTGTGCCAAGCCCCGCAATATCTGCCGCCGTCACGGCGGCGAAAACGGCAGGTGGGTTTGCAATTGGCTGGAGTCGTCCCAACCAAGCAGTCAGGTCGTCAGCACTTATCCTGGTGTTGATCGTTCGGACCTTGATCGCCGGCCGCCACTCGAGTTGACCATCTTGTGCATCGTTGCTTGATTGCCCCGGAAACCAGTGCACCACGTGATCATCTTCGAGCGTGGCATTCTGCCAAAAAGATGGATGGCAATTTCGCCCCACGGCCCCATTCGACACAAGGAGTGGTCGAGAGCGTACGTATCCAGAGCGCATGGCTTCTAGGAAACATCCCTCAACGAAGCCGACAGAAGCGCCAATCCCTACGAAAACCCCTACCTGTTTCAGAGCCGAGCCGATACCGATCCATCGCTCGGGGGCCAAAGGGTCAAACTCGTCAACCGCTTTGGCTTGAGCTGCCGAACCATTGGTCCGCAAAAATCCTGTTTGCATTTCCGCTCCCACTAGCGAAATCCACAAGGTGACGGCGGGGGCAGCTGAGTGTGGTGCTCGGCTTATCGGCTGGCCGGCCTAGCCCCCGCACAGATGAAACATGATCCAAGGCGCGGCTGATGCTTGGAGCCCTGGCTCGCACTAACGCTCTTTCCAATTGGAAACGCCTTGCACGCGATTGGGAAAAGCATCCCAGATCCGAGGGCTGCGCCCTCCTCCGTCAGTGCCAGCGCGGCACCATCCTGGGTGCGCCACCCATCACCCGGCGTCCGCCTCATCCTGATCAACGCGTTGACCGGACGCCGCCGCCGTTGGAGCTTCATCACTGCTCAAGCCGAGCAAGAGCGCCAAAGCCATCGATAGAATCAAAATAGCCTAGGCGGGTGCGAAAGGCCACATCTCTATCAACAGCGGGAATTGCCGCGCCAATCCCTCTCAGGTTGAGCGGCGACAACCATCATAGTCGCGATAATTGGGGCTTACCGGAAGCCAGCGACGGCTGGCACCCTCGTGTCTGGAAGGAGGATTCTGCTTCAATGGGGATGGTGCCCCGGGCTTTGAACCCTCAGCGTCACGTGTGGGCGGCAAGCTTATTTCACGGCGCCCCTCAAATTACTTGTGCAAATATCATGTCAAACCATAGGTTGAACCTGTGGGTTGAGCGAGTTCGCAGAGCTAGGATGGCGGGGGTTCAAATATGAGCGAAGCTGAATACGCACCTGAACGAGCCGTTCCACGATTGTCCGCTGAAATTTTTGCTGACCTGCGCGCGCTTGCGCAGAGCGACGGCGCCCTGCACGAGATATCGGCAATTATCTATCGTGACTGGGTTGTGACGGTCGACACTGAGGAAGGGCGTGTAACTGACGATCCGGAGCACAGATGGTCCACTTCTAAGCTCAACAAGAACGAGCTAATGCTTCTGCTGGGTTTGACGGTTCAGTCGCAGAGCGATCGCACCTTTTCAATTCAGGTGACTGACGACAAATTTGCTGTGCTCGCCGATCGGCTGTTGCGGGAATTTCATGACCGCATTCTCGAGGATTGCACACCTACATTCGATAAGCAGGTCGACAACCTTGTTGAACTTCCGGATTCGATCGGCCTCAAAGCCCGCGAGGCGATCTATTTCGGCGCTGATAGTTTCTACCTACACCAGTTCTCGGGCTTCAGCCGGCTCCGCTACCGCGATGATGCGACCTGGCTCCTACAAAATGTCGGCCTATCCATCCGGCCAATGATCGATATCGCCAGATTTATCGTCGATCGAATCAATAGCCAGATGACGGCGGTAGGTCACATGCGCAAGGAAGGCCATAGCTTCACTCACGGCGACCTTACAGACAGCCTTCTGATCTCCAAAGCAGATGTCCGCAAAAAATTCGGACAAAGGGCAAATGCATTCTTCTCGAAATTTTCAACGCCGGTAACGGCAGCTAACATCGGGTTCGTCGATCCTTTCGCGATCAATGTTGTAGCGATCGCACCAATCATCGACCTGGGCGAGCACCTCTATGTGCCGAACCAGTACCGGCTTTACGAAGGGATTTATGAGAGCCCATTCTACTGGATGATGGGCGATAAGTCCTACCGCGACACCGCGGCAGAGCATCGCGGAAGCTTCCTGGAGAAAACCGCTGCGCACATCTTCCGCTCCGTTTTTGGCGCAAAGAATGTCTACGAAAACGTGACGATCCGCGATGGCTCGAAGGACATTGCGGGTGAGGTCGACGTGCTCATTGCCTACGGAGAGTTCGTGCTGGTCGTTCAGGCAAAATCAAAGCGCGTGACCCTCAAGGCGCGCTCCGGCGATACAGAGGCGCTAAGGACGGATTTTGAGGGCGCGATTCAGGCGCCATACCGGCAGGCGCTGGAATGCGCGGAGATGATTCAGAAGGGAGCGAAATGTGTCTCTAAGGATGGCAAGGCACTCGCCCTCCCCACGCTACCTCGACTATTTCCGGTTGTGCTCCTTAGTGATCCGTTCCCAGCATCAACGTTTCTCTCTGGTACGATGCTGGAGCGTGGCGATAACACCGCACCCGTCATCTGGGACATAGGCGCATTAGACTGCGTCGCACGCCTTCTGCCGACGCCAATCGAGATGATCTTCTACCTGAAGTGCCGGTCGGATGTCTTCGACAAGGTGCTCTCGGACAGCGAGTACAATTTCCTCGGCTATCACATCAGGGCCAAGCTCGCGCTGCCTGACGATGCGGATTGGATGATGTTGGATCGCGATTTCGCAACTGTCGTAGATGACTATATGATCGCCGCGGATGTAGGCATCGACGCCCAGCGCCCGCTGGGGATTTTGGAGCGCCTGCAGATACCGATCGTCTCTGATCTGCTGGCGGAACTAAAGAACGCCGACCCGAGAATTGCTTCTGTGGTCATCGACCTCTATGATTTCTCGAGCGCAGCTTTGGAAGATCTGTCGGATCGAATTAAGCAGCTCCGCGAAGATGTCGCGGCGACTGGCAAAGCCATCAAAGCGTTCTCGATCCCGACTGCGCAGGGCGGTCTCACCTATGCCGTCGCGCGAAATCGCGATGCGAATGCTGCGCGCGCGGCCGAGGCGATTGGTGCAAAACACAAGTACGACAATCGGAAAGATCGATGGTACGTCGTTCTCGATAGCACCGAGACCCAAAACCCAGTGGACGGTCTCTTGCCTCTTGTATGGACTTGGAAAGAAGACCGGCAGGAGGCTGAGAGTTCCAAGCAAGTAGCGAAGCACTTCAACTCGCGGCAGGAAATAAAGACGATCGCGAGTGACGACCGGACCCGCTGAAGAACGCCGCGGGAATAGAAGTCGCTAATCTAATGGTGAGCTGTCATTTTGTGCGCCCACGCCCGGTGCGTTTCGGAGGGCCAACTTCCTCTTTCATTGAGGTAGCCAATGCCGCATCGACCATGCTCCTGATCGCTTCAGGGCGGGTGATGGGAACCTCCTGCTTCGCAATCCACGCATCGAGACGCGCGATCTGCTCAGCCTGCAAGCGCACGCCGACGAGGGTCCCCGTCACCGCCGAGCGCTTTCTCACAGGCCTTGTGTTATCATAGCTTGATTTTGCCATTCCGCTATGTTATCATTAAAGCAAGCCGAGGGGAAGTTGCTGCTTCCGCCTCGGCTCTAACCAACGCGCACGAGGTAAGTCATGCCGAAGGCTGATTCCGACCATAGCACGACTCCGTCTGGAGAGACCGCACCTTCCGACAAGAAGGTTGCCAGCTCACGCAAGACACCTCCGAATGAACGCGCCGGCAAAACCCAGCCGGACAAACAAACGGAGACAAGTTCTATGCGTAAAACAGCAACCGCCAAAACCGCGCCGAAGTCGCTCGCGCTCCAACCGTCTCGGCCGTCAACATTCCCACACCGTCGACCGAAAGCGGTCCAAGATAATAGCGCAGGCTCGGCCGATCCTCTCCTTGCCTTGTTCGATCTATATCGGGAGCAAACCATGGCCCTGGGAAGGGCTACGTTTATAATGGATTGCTTCGACAAAGATGCTCCAGCACCACACCATCACCGGCCGCGCGTGTCTCTGTCACCGCAGAAATACGCCTTCAACGCTGCGGATATCGACGCATTTTTTGATGACACACCAGATTTCGCAGAACGCATAGCAGCGACCTGGATAGGCGCCCAATCGCGCGAAGAGCTGCACGAGGAGCTTCGATCACAAATCGAGACCTTTCAAAAGGTGTGGGCTTCGATCTCCTACGAGCAGGCGAAAGAGCAGCAGGAGACAGCCCAGGCAGCCGAACACGAAACGCTGATGCGCATCGAGAACTCGGTACCCAACACGATGGAAGGATGCGCCGCTCTGGCTTGCTTCCTGCTGTCGATGATCACGGAAGGCGATGAAACCGACGACTCCGTCGGAGCACTGCACTGCCGCAATCTCATCAAGGCGCTATCCAGGCTTTCCGGCAAGCCAACGCCTGATGTAGCGGGTTACGTGCACTCTCTTGGCTACGATTTCGAATAGCAATCTAATGCCGCCGCCCGCGCGGCGGCGGCATTCATCTGACTTTCGATAACCCTCAACTATCAGAACGGACAACGCGATGGACACCGAGCTCATCGTGCAGACCACGAGTCTGCCTTCAGTGATGGAAGAGCTACGTGAACGCGCCGGCGAATACGTCAGGAACGCCCACTCTAAGAATACGCAACGAGCCTACAAGACGGACTGGCAGCACTTTGAAGCGTGGTGCTCGGCGCACGGTCGGGTGTCCTTTCCTGCGGATCTCTTTGAAACGATCGTGCCCTACCTGACCGCTTTCGCCGGCACCCTTAAGGTCTCGACCTTACTTCGACGCTTGACTGCCATCCGGGTGATCCATCGAGCCCGCGGAGCGAAACTCGACACCTCCGACGAGCGGTTCCGCATCTTCTGGCAGGGGCTGCGAAACAAGCATCATGTGCGCAAGACGAAGAAGGCGCCGCTGATGTCGCCCGACTTGCGAAGGGCAACGCAGGCCACGGCCAACACCTTGCAGGGGCACCGCGATCGCGCACTGCTTTTGATAGGTTTCGCTGCCGGTCTCCGCCGGTCTGAGCTCGCTGGCCTTTGGACAGCGCAGGGTCCAGACGCGCCCGGATGGATCGAGGAAACTGCCGACGGCCTCATTGTGCAACTGGCCAGCTCAAAAACGAACCAGGCGGGCGAGGAAGAAGCGATCGGGATCCCATTCGGAAGGGATGAGGCCGTTTGCCCTGTGCGCGCCTACAGGGCTTGGCTCGCGGTCTCAGGCATCACGGCCGGACCAATATTCCGCCCCATCAGTCGACATGGCAAAATGGGAGCGTACGCGATCACCGGCGCTGGAATCGCCTTGGTTGTGAAGCGGGTCATAGGGAAGACGGCCCTGGCCGAAGGCCTCACGGCCGAAAAAGCCCGCGCGCTGGCGGACGGCTTTTCCGGCCACTCGCTCAGATCCGGACTGGCAACCTCGGCTGCCAAGAACGGCGCCCCTGGCCACGCGATTCAGCGCCAATTGCGGCACAAATCCTTCACGACCACCCTCGAATACATCCGCATCGGCTCACTTTTTGAGGGCAATGCAGCAAGTTTCGCGCTGGTTTAGCAGGCGGGCGGCTCGCAGTTAGCACCAAGGAATGTCGTACGACTTACGTCCACGACAAACACATTTTTGAAATCGCGCGTTCCTTTCGTAAGCCGAGATTGACCGCGGCTGTCAGCAGTCGCCAACACGAGAGCAACCACGTGACTCGACCAGGGACATGGCAGGGGTCAGAGGAATGACCGTACGTAAGGCCGACAACCTGCTACGCGGCGACCGTACACCGGCCTATGTCAGCCGCGACACCGGCGCAGCTGAGCTTCAAATTTCGCCCGATACTTGGGACCAGTGGGTCAAGGACGGACATCTTCCCGCCCCTTGTGACACGTTTCCAACCGGCTCGCCCCGCTGGCGTTGGGAAGATGTTGACCGTAAGCTGTCGGGCAGGACGGTCGTCGGGCTCGACGCCGCCCTCAAGGGAGCGGCGAACTTTGGCAAGAAACCGGGTGGCCGGCGTGACGCTGCCTGAAGGCGTCGAAAAGACCATCGTCCGCAAGACCAACGGCAAGGTCTACACCTACTATTACTGGAACCCCGGCCGCGGCACGACGCGCGAAGGCGAGCGCATCAAGCTGCCGAGCGCCGACACGCAGCCAGACGCATTCTGGCGCGAGGTGAAGCGCCGGCGCGATGCCATGCCTGCCGAGCTGCCGCCCGGATCGGTCGGCGCCCTGATTTCTCGCTACCGCGACAGCGACGAATTCAAGCGGCTCGCAGATGGAACTCGCGACAATTACGACGTCCACATGCGACGCTTTGAGTCCGTGGAGACATGGGGCCTGGTCGCCGTGCCCGAGCTCGTGCCCCTGGTGGTTCAGACCGCGCGCGACGCCATGAAGGACACGCCGGTCATGGCCAACCAGATGCTCTCGGTCGGACGCACGATCTGGGACTGGGCCATTCCGCTCGCGCTGGCCGAGGTGAACCCGTTCGACAAGGTCCGCGACTTCGACATCCCCGATCGCGGCCATGTGCCCTGGCCGGCTTTCGCGATCGCGCACGTCCAGGCGCACGCCCCGCCCGACCTGGTGCGCATGCTGCGGCTCGGCATCATGACCTGCCAGCGCGGCAGCGACATGATCCGCATGGGCCCGGAGCACCGCGAGCGCAACGGCATCTGGTGTCGGCCGAAGAAGACTCGCAAGCGCCGACGCGCCTTCCACATTCCGCTCGCGACCACCGACGCCCTCGAGCTCGATCGCTGGGCGGAGACGCCGGTGCGCTTTTCCAACCCGCGCTGGCTGAAGCCGATAGATCGCTTCCGTGCGGATCTGTACCTCTACTCGCCGAAGGGCGTGCAATACACCGGCGACGGCCTGCGCGCGCGCTGGAATCGCTGGCTGGAAGACACCGAGCACGGTCGAGCGCTTTGCAAGCGCTGGAAGCAATGGGTCGCCGGCCAAGTGAAGAAATACGAATGGGATATCGACCCTGAAGACGCCGACCACCCGACCATTCACGGTTTGCGCGGCACCGGCATCCTAGCGCGCGCCGAAGCCGGTTATGACGTCGACCAGATCGCCAACGACATCGGCATGTCCAGACAAAACGTCCAGCACTACATGCGCTTCAGGGATCAGATGAAGGTCGGCGCAGACGGGCAGCAGCGGCTGCGGGTCATCAGCAGCGAGTGAGCGCCGGTATGGACGATCTTGTACCGTTCGAAAGTCCAAAGCTACTCATCAACGGTGTCAGGCAGCGCATTCCTGGATTCGATCAGGATTGCAGGGACTTCCTGGCCTCGTGCCCAAAGGAGATTGTCTACCGAAAAGACCCTGCGACCAGAGAAGAGTTCGCGAGTATTCGATTCGGTTCGCGAATGCCAGGCAGACTGAGGGTCGAAGCTACACACTGTGTCACCGACTTGAGACACAGCTTGGATCAGGCTGTTTGCGATGCGGCGATCGAACTCGGCAGGAAAGACACAAAAGGCGTATACTTCCCTTTTGGCAGAACGGCGGCTGATCTCGATCGAGAAGTTGTGGCGAGATGCAAAGGCGTCGATGCTAGTCTCGTCGCTCATATCCGCGGCCTTAACGCTCATCAGGGAGGCGACGACGAACTCTACGCATTCGGAAGCCTCGCCGGCCCTATCAAACACCAGCGCATCCTTCAAATTACTACCGACCTGAACTCAATGGGAATGGGAGGCCCCAACTTTCGAATGAGGGGACCAGCCGAAACCTATGTACGCTGGAGCGACCTTCGAAACGAGATGGAGTTCGCAAGGACCGGGCCCGGCGGTCACATCAATGCGGATACGGAGTTCGGTCTCTACGTCGGCCTCGGAACAGGCGCTCCGCTGAACGGCGTTGCCACGGCGGTCTTCGCTCGAATGGTCGACAAATTCGAGCGCATCGTCGTGGATATTGAGGCAGAGACGATCCGCATTTTGGACAGTCGCGGCGCCTAAAAGCGGGTGCCCGAGATCGACGCTCGCCTCGCGCGCGTCCTGGGGGCCATCCAGAGTGTCACAGGTTGCAGTCGGGCGCCGATTGCGAAGATTGCGAAGCGCGCCAGGCGGAGAGACAGAAAATGCCAGGACTTCTAGACTACCTGCCAAACGCGGACGCGCTACTCACGCTGACCGCCGAGGATCTCGGTTTGGTACTTCTTGAGCTGGTGCAAGCTGTCCGCGGCCCGCGCTTCACTCCTTCCGATTTCGAAATGCCGCTGTGGAACGCCAATATTCCGGAGTATCCGCATCAGAAGCGGCAACCGGTCGGCCGGGCCTTCGGCGAGGCTTGGCAATGGCTGGAGAATGAGGGTCTGGTGATGACCGACCCAGATCAGCCGAACGGTTATTTTTGCCTCACCCGGAAGGGAGCCGGGCTGAAATCACCGGCTAACCTGGATGCCTACCAGCACGGTAAGCTTCTCCCGGAGGGGCTGCTCAATGAGAAGCTCGCCGCGAAGGTGCGACCTATGTTCCTGCGTGGCGACTACGACGTGGCAGTGGTTCAAGCCTTCAAGCAGGTTGAGGTCGCCGTGCGTGATTTGGCCGGACTGCCGGAGGACATGGTCGGGCAGAAGCTAATGCGGGAAGCATTTCACCCGGACAAGGGCCCGCTGCGCGACAAGTTGGCGCCTTATGGCGAAAGACAGGCGCTGATGGAGTTGTTCTCGGGAGCGTTTGGCCTCGCGCGAAATCCTCCTAGCCATCGCGATGTTGCGATCAGTCGAGTAGAGGCCGCTCAATTGATCGGCTTGGCGAGCTACCTCCTCACTATGGCGAGTTGGCTCGGGGTCCTACGGTAAGACTCTGACATTCGGCTCGGCGCGTTCGTGCCGACGCCGCATCGCGTCAGCGAACAGCATCCCAGTCCGACGAGGCTTCGACCGGTTTCCCTAGATCATCGAAAGCAGCGTCGAGTTCGAACCTGTCCCAAATCACGCAGGCGTCCACCCGCTTGGGCTGTGGCATTCGACCATCGGCGACCAGTTGGTCGAACTTGCTTGCGCCAACGCCGATATAGGCTGCCGCATCTGCGCGCCGCATCCCGCGCGGAGGATAGTGATGACGATCTGGCTTCCCCAATTGCGAACCACCGTAACCAGAGAGGTGAGACTGCTAAAGCAGTCAGACCTGATTGGTTTTGCAAACCGTTCAGAATCCCTAGGAAATACCCGGACCAAACTAGAGGTGAATTGCAAAACCTGATTAGCTATTTCAACGGCTTAGCCGAAAAACCGAAAGGCTACCGTTACACCATTCCCCAACGGAATAGCCGAACAAATTCAATATCTTATTGATCTGTCCGGCTGCGGCCGGAAGCGCGTTTGGCGCAAATCACGGCTCAGGCGTGGCAGCTTTCTACCCGCTCGCCCCCGGGCTGGCAAGCACTGCAGTCACCGGCGCTGTTGATCGCCTCGCGGGGCTCAGAACACGTCTACTCCGGCGCAAGCGTCGCGAGCCCGGCTTCAATGATCGCTATTTCCTCGCTGAGCTGCGCAATGGCCTGGTTCGGGTCGATGCCAGTGACGGACGTCAGCTGCCGCAGCAGATCCTGCCGGTGCACCAACATGTCGTGAAGAGCATCGCGATCGTCGAGCCTCACATATCCTTCAACGATCAATTCGGCGGAACGGGACATTGCACTCTCAAAATGAAGTTAACCTCTGAACGCTGAGGATAACCCGAAAGCGCGGTTCTCCGAGAAAGATATGACGTAAACCTTGATGGGTAAGACTAACGCGCGGCCGCAGCACCCCTACTCCATCTTGATATTCGCGGCCTCGATCACCTTCTTCCACCGCTCCGTCTCGGAGGCGATGTAGGCCGCGAACGGCTCGGAATCGAGCGCGACGGCGACGGCGCCGAGCTCGGCCATCTTCTGCACCGTGTCCGGCTGCTGCATGAAGGCGCGGATCTCGGCCGAGAGCTTTTCAACGATCGGCTTCGGCGTGGCGGCGGGGACGAAGAAGCCGTGCCAGGCGACGGCCTCGAAGCCCGGCAGGAACTCGGCAACGGCGGGGACTTCCGGATCGAACGCGGCGCGTTTCGGCGTTGCAGTCGCGAGGATCGCGAGCTGCCCTGTCTTCACCTGCGGCAGCAGCAGCGGCACGTTGTCGAAGGCGAGATCGATCTGGCCGCTCAACAGATCCGTCAGCATCTGGCTCGAGCCCTTGTAGGGCACATGCACCATCTTGGTGCCGGTCATCTGCTGGAACAGCTCGCCGGCGAGATGCTGCGAGGTGCCGACACCGGCCGAGCCGAACGAGACCTTGTCCGGGTTCGCCTTCAGATAGGCGATCAGCTCGGGCACGGTCCGCGCCTTGATCTTGTCGGGGTTGACGACGAGCACGTTGGGCACGACGCTGATCTGGGCGACCGGCGCGAGATCCCTGTCCGGCTGGTAGCTGAGCTTCGGGCCGTACAGCGTCGGGTTGATCGCAAGCGCCGACGTGCTGGCAAGGCCCAGCGTGATGCCGTCGGGTGCCGACTTCGCCAGCCGCGTCACGCCGAGGATCGAGCCGGCGCCGCCGACATTCTCGACCACGAACGGTTTGCCGAACTTCATCTGCAAATGGTTGGAGACCATTCGGGCGAAGATATCCGCGGTGCCGCCGGCGGCGAAGGGAACGATCACTGTCACCTGCTTGGACGGATAGCCATCCTGCGCCTGCACCGGCGACGTTGCCAGCAGCAGTGCTGACGCAAGACCAAGCCACATCGATCTCATCGAAGCTTCCTCTATTTCACTGTGTTTTTGATTGGCTGCCGCAAGCAGCGGAACTGGCTAGAACGCGACCTCGTACATGTTGAGGATCGCATCCCGGCCAAGGTCGCGCGGGTTGTTGTCGAGCAGACGGCGAATGGCGTGCGCCTCGTCGGCCATCACGCCGAGATCACCTTTGGGCACGCCGAGCGCGGACAGCCGCATCTCGATGCCGAGGTTCTTGCAGAACTCATACGTCGCGTCGAAAGCAAGTTTCGGATCGTTGCGCTCAGACAGACCAAGCGCGCCCAGCACCGCGACCGTCTTCGCTTCGACCGCCGGCATGTTGAAGGCCAGTGTGTGCGGGAAGATCACGGCGCAGGCGAGCCCATGCGCCACGTGGTGGCGTGTGCCGAGCGGATAGGCCACGGCATGGCCGGCGGTCGTGTTCACGGGACCGAGGCAATACCCGCCATAGAGCGAGGCCAGGGAAAGACCGGCGCGCGCCTCACGATCGCTGCCGTCGGCGACCGCGCGCTTGAGGTAGCGCCCGACCAGCCGCGCGCCTTCGAGCGCATAGAGATCGATCGTCGGATGCGCCTTGCGGCTGGTATAGGCCTCGACGCAATGCGCCAATGCATCGACGCCGGTGGCCGCAGTCACCTCCTTCGGCACGGTCATGGTGAGATCGGGATCGACGATCGCGATATCGGCGAGCATGAAGCGGCTCTGCACTGCCTGCTTGTTCTGGCTGACGGGATCGGTGACCAGCGCGCGGGTGCCGGCTTCGCTGCCGGTGCCCGACGTGGTCGGAATCTGCATCAGCGCCACGCTGCGGCCGGCGACCTTCTCTGGCCCGACGATGTCCGCAAAGGCCACGTCGCTGGTGCAGAGCACCGCGACCAGCTTGGCGAGATCCATCGCGCTGCCGCCGCCAAAGCCGACGACGAGATCAGGCTTGACCTCTTTCGCCATCGCCACCGCCTTCTCGAGATTGGGCAGGTCGGGCTCGGGCTTGACGTCGCCGAACACCTTCACCGCGCCCCGCAGCCCCAGCGTGTCGACGCGGCGCGCATTGAAGGAGTCGGAAATCACCAGCGGCCGCTTGGCACCGATCCGCTCGGCGAAGCGCGCCGCAGCAGAGATCGTGCCGCAGCCGAACTCGAGCGTGGTGGGACGTTGGATTTCGATGGGCGTGAAGGCGTTGGTCATGGGTCGTTCGATCTCATGATTTGGAAGCGGCGGCGCCAGCGGCCAGCCGTTCGGCATAGTCGATGGCCTCGATCAGGCTGTGCTCATTGGCAATGCCCTTGCCGGCAATATCGAAGGCGGTGCCGTGATCGACGGAGGTGCGGATGATCGGCAGGCCCAGCGTGATGTTGACGCCGGAGAGCTCCTGCCACCGGCCGGTCGCGGGATCGACCTGGAAGCCGAGCAGTTTGACGGGAATGTGCCCCTGGTCGTGATACATCGCGACCACGGCATCGAACTGGCCGGCACGCAGCTTGACGAAGACGGTGTCGCCGGGCACCGGACCGACGATATCGAGACCATCGGCGACCGCTTTGGCGATCGTCGGCGCCGAGACGTCGATATCCTGCCGGCCGAACAGGCCGCCCTCGCCGGCATGCGGATTGAGCGCAGCAATCGCGATCTTGGGCTTGGCGATGCCGAGCCGCAGCAGCGCATCGTTGGTGAGGTCGATCACAAGGCGCAACCGCTCCGGGGTCAGACGTTTCGGCACGTCTTCCAGTGCGACATGGGTCGAAACATGGCTGACGCGCATGTTGCCATGGGCCAGCAGCATCACCGAGCCGCGCACGCCGGTGAGATGTGCGAGCATCTCGGTGTGGCCGGGGAAGTGATAGCCGGCTTTGTTGAGGGCCTCCTTGTTGAGCGGCGCCGTGACGATGGCCGAGGTCCGGCCTGCCTGCGTCAGCCGCACGCCCTGCTCGATCGCCTTGTAGGCAAAGCGTCCGCCATCCGCGCTCAGCACGCCGGGCTTGATCGGGTCACCCTCTGTGTCGGCTTGCAGGTAACAGAGGTTGGGCCATTCGCGATCATCGGCCTTCACTTCCGGAATCACAATGGCAGAACCAAGCGCGGCCTTCGCGCCGTCCAACGCCGCACCGCTGCCAATGACCAGCAGGCGCAGATCACCGCTCGCGATCCGGTCCTTCAGTCCGACGCAGGCCTTGACGATGATCTCCGGTCCTATCCCGGCAGGATCGCCCATGGTGATAGCAAGGTGACGAGAGGTCATATTGGAAGCTCCATTCTGAGCAGATGATTGTCCCGGAGCAAGTCCCGCCACAGCTCGCTGGGACCGAACGCACCGGATTTCGAGATGACGTCAACGCCGGCCCAGCGGCCGCCTTGCAGCACCGAGCGTGGCAATCCCGGCACGATACGTCCTGTCACCTGGAGCGCATGCGCACCAAGCGCAACGCATACGGCCTTCAGGGTCTCGCCGCCAGCGACGATCAAGGTGCCGGGCGGTTCGAGCGCCGCGATCAGCGCCGTCATTTCGCTTGCAATCCGCCGCGCAGCTTCGGCTCGCGACAGGCCGTCCGGAAGTGCGAATTGCACCAGTGCCACGCCATTGTCAGCCAGTTTGCGCAGAACCCTGGCGCCCCCCTCGCCTTCAACCAGCGCGACGGTGGCTTCGCCACATGCCGCGAGTTGGGAGGCCGTGGCGGGCTGGTCGGAGCCGAATAGGCCCAGCACTGGCCGCTTCAATTGCAGCGGTGCATCAGCACGATGATTGCGGGCGAGTGCACCGGCCAGGCCGCCACTCCCGCACCACAATACGGGCCCAGGCATTCGCCGCCCCATTTCGACGACGCGATCAAGACAGAGGTCGCTCTCGGCGTCGAACACTTGAACACCGCCTTGCAACAGCGTGTCAGCCCCATCCAGTCGCGCCTCGATGCCGTCCTGCTTCAATTGGTCCAGCAGATTGTCGCCGACGCGATGCCACTCGCCTCGCTGAGTCCGCGCGAATTGCTGGCCACCCGCGGTGCGGCGTCCCTGATAGTCGAAGGCGGGCGCGACAACACAAGATGCCCAGTGGCCGCTGCGCAGGCAGGCGCCGAGCTCGGCGGCCCACGCACCACGCAGGAGACTATCGACCTTCTTGTAGGCGATCGTCCCGCCGCGGAGCAGCGGCGCCAGCCGCCCGACGATCTCGACGCTCTCCGCTTTTGAGCGCTCACGTGTGCCACTGTCGATCGCCAGGCTCCGGGAGCTCGGCGTTGAAGATGCATCCGGCCAGGTGACGTCGAACGGCCCACACAGGCCGACGAACTCCGCCGCGGTGTCGAGCGCGCCGGTGAGATCGTCGGCAAGCAGGCGGACGCTCGTCATCGTCATGTTGCTCCTTTGCCAAAAATCTTGCCGGGATTCATTAGGCCGTTCGGATCGAGCAATCGCTTGATGCCGCGCATCAGCTCGATATCGAGGGGATCGACGACGCGGGCGAGCCGGCCGCAATTAGTGATCCCGATGCCATGCTCGGCGCTGATCGCCCCGCCCTGCGCTGCGGTCTCGTCATCGACGATCTCGTTGATCTCGGCCACCAGCCTGGCGGTCGCATCCGGGTCCTGGCAACGCGCCCGGTCGATCAGGGCTACGACGTGGATGTTGCCGTCGCCGATATGGCCGTGCATCGCGACGTTGGCATGCGGCACGGCCGCCTTGATCCGGGCCTCGACATTGGTGACGAAGGCCGCCTGGCGCTCCAGCGGAACAACGCTGTCATGCGACACCACATAACCGCTGCGCTTGTTGCCTTCGGACACGCTGTGACGGACCGCCCAGATCGCTTTCGCTTGCGAAAGGTTAGAGGCAAGTATCGCATCTTCGGCGAGCCCCGCCTCCATCGCGTCCGCAAGCACCGTGGCCAGTGGCTCGTTGAGGTCGACGCCGGCGAGCGTGTCGGTCAACTCGACGATCAGATACCACGGCGTCGTCAGCGCGAAGGGAACGGTCACGTGCGGCACGGTCGCGGCGATCGCCTCGATCTGCGAGCGCGACATGATCTCGAGGCTGCCGAGCCGGTCGCCGACTGCGCCGCGTAGACGCTGCATGATCTCGAGCGCTTGCTCGACGCCCTGCAATTTCAGCAGCGCCAGCGCCGAGCTGCGCGGCGGCGCAAATAGTTTCAGCACCGCCGCGGTGACGATGCCGAGCGTTCCTTCCGCGCCGATGAAAAGCTGCTTGAGCGCGTAGCCGGTGCTGTCCTTGCGCAGCGCGCGCAGGCCGTTGAAGACGCGGCCGTCCGGCAGCACGACCTCGAGCCCGAGCACAAGATCGCGCGTCGGCCCATAGCGCAGCACGGCGGTGCCGCCGGCATTGGTCGAGATGTTGCCGCCGATCTGGCAGGAGCCTTCGGCACCCAAGCTCAGGGGGAAATAGCGATCCACGGCCTTCGCCGCATCCTGCACCTCGGCGAGAATGCAGCCGGCCTCCACCGTGATCGTGTTCGCAAGCGGGCTGACGTCACGCACGGCCCGCATGCGGTCGAGCCGGATCACGACATTGCCCGCGCGATCGTCCGGCGTCGCGGCGCCGCACATGCCGGTGTTGCCGCCCTGCGGCACGATCGCGAGCCGCCTCTCTCCGCAATATTCGACGATCGCCGCAACCTCGGCAGTCGAGCCGGGCTTCACCACCGCAACCGCACGACCGTGATAGCGACCGCGCCAATCCACCACATAGGGTTCCTGATCGGGCCCGGATGCAATGACGTGTTTGTCGCCGACAACAGCGGCGAGCCCGGTCAACGCATCCTCGAAAGAATCGGACATCTGATCGCCTCGTCGTCCGCACCCAGCCTACACAGCGGCCGCGAATGCGGCAGCACTCGCGAGCAGTTCTTTCACCTGAGCTGACGGCAGGAACTCCAGCGGCGGCCGCAGGCGCTGCCATCCGGCATGGCCGGTGCGTTCGGCAACCAGCGCCTTCAGGGAGGCCATCTGCGCGAAGCGCGAGACCAGCTCGCGCGCGCTCACGATGCGCGCCTGTGCCGCCTTGAGCGCCGCGTCGTCATCGCTGTCGCGAAAGTGCTTGTAGACATAGGCGAGGTCGCGCGCGATGAGATTGGAGGTCGCGGTGATGCAGCCCGCCCCGCCCTTGCGCAGCAGCGGCAACAGCAGCGGATCTGCGCCGACCAGCACGGCAAAGCCCGGGAAGCGTTCGACCATCGCGGTCATGTTGGCGAAGTCGCCGGATGAGTCCTTGATGCCGACGAAGGTGGCCGGATACGCCGCGCGCAACCGCTCGATCAGCGCGTGCGAGATCGGCTGCGCCGACATTTGCGGAATGTGATAGAGCACGATCTTGAGCCGCGCGTTGCCGATGCGCTGCACGACTTCGCTGTAGGACGCATAGACGCCATCATCGGTGACGCCCTTGTAGTAGAACGGCGGCAGCATCACCACGGTGTCGACGCCAACCGAGAGCGCGTGGCGCGTAAGCGCGATGGTCTCGGTGAGCGCAGCGACACCGGTGCCGGGGAGAAGCCGCTGCGGCGCGATGCCGGCAGCCACCACCGCCTCGAGCAGTGCGGTGCGCTCGGCAGCCGAGAAGGAGTTCGCCTCTCCCGTGGTGCCGAGGAGCGCGATGCCGTCACAGCCTTCGTCCAACAAGTAGCGGCAATGCGCGACGAAACGCGCATGATCGGGGACAAGCTCGGCGTCGAGCGGCGTCAACGCGGCGGAGAACACGCCATGAGGGTGCAGCGATGATGTCGACAAACTTCCTCCGATCGTCAAATCGATATTGTTCGGAATGCGAACATTTGTTATGATCTGACACGTTGGTAAGATCAGCCTGCCGCCGCGTCAAGGGTGACAGCTGTCATGGCAGGACATTCAGGCATGGCCAAGGTCGAAAAGAAGGCCCCAAAGCGCGCAGCGGAAACGCCCCCGAAAGAACCTAAGACCAATCCAAAGAACTATGTCGCTTCTGTCGGCAAAGCCTTCGCCGTGCTCAAGAGTTTCACCAGCGAGCACTTCGAGCTCACCTTGAGTGAAGTTGCCGCACAGGCCGATCTCGATCGTGGCACGGCTTTCCGGCTGATCCAGACACTGATCGAGCTCGGCTATCTCCAGGCCGTTCCGCAAAGCCGCCGGTTCCGCCTCGGTGTTGCCTGTCTCGACCTCGGCTACACCGTGCTGTCGCACGGATCGTTGCGGACCATCGTCGAGCCGCTGCTGCGCGACCTCGTGCCTGATGTGGGCGATGCGGCGTCGCTCGGCATCCTCGACGGCGGCGACGTGATTTATCTCGCGCGCGTCGGCGCGGGCCTCGATCGCCACAAGATGGATCGCCGGCCGGGCTCGCGGATTCCCGCCTACAGTGCCGCCCTCGGCCATGCCATGCTGGCGCATCTCGCTCGCGACGAGCAGATCCGGCGGCTGGACGCGCGGCCCCGCGTCAAATTGTCAGAACGAACGCTGACCGATCTCGACGCCCTGCTCGACCGGCTCGATCTCGTGAAGCGGAAAGGCCATGCCGTCTCCGACGGCGAAAACGCCTATGGCCTGCGCACGCTCGCGACGCCAATTCTCGACGCCCAAGGCCTCGTAATCGCGGGATTGAGTGTCACCGTGGACGCCATGCGCATGGACCTGCCCACCTTTCGCGACGAGGCGCTGCCGCGGCTGATGCAGGTGACGAGCCAGGTGCAGGAGCTTGCAATCAAGTCGGGATTGTCGAACTGAGTACGTCTTCGCCAAAATGTGATCACGACGGCGGCGGGCCTGATCGAAGCTGGATGATCCGCGCTCCCAGACGTCATTGCACGAGAGCTCTTGAGAACTATATCGTCATGGTTCGCCTCCCGAAGTTCGATCTTCCCTTGAGAAAAGCAGTGCTCACGTTCCTTCTGCTCGTATTCGTGCCGATCGGCGTGTCGGCGGCGCGGTATTACTGGGTCGGAGACGGTCGCAGCAACTGGCAGACGGCGGACCGGTCGAGCGCGGGCCTGTTGCCACCGGCCACGTCCAATCCCGACGCCCTGATCCGAATTTACGCTGCGCGTACCGTGCGATGGCGCAGCATATTTGCTGTCCACACGTGGATCGTCGTCAAGGAAAAGGATGCCGCCAGCTACAGCCGTTACGACTACACCGCATGGGGCGAACCGATCCGGAGCAACGGCTTTGCGCCCGACGGCCGGTGGTTCGGAGCCACGCCGGAAACCATCGTGGCCGTTGATGGCCCAAGTGCCGAAGCCCTTATTCCGAAGATGCGGCACGTCATCGAGAACTACAAATTTCGCACCTATGGTGACTACAGCGCCTGGCCCGGACCGAATTCGAACACCTTCGTTCAAGCCGCGTTGGATGCCGTGCCCGAACTTCGCGCGGTGCTGCCACCGACTGCGATCGGCAAAGACTATCCCTATTCCGGACGATGGTTCGGGCTGACCGCCTCGAGAACCGGCTTCTATGCCTCGCTCTCGGGTTATCTCGGGCTGACGTTCGGCTGGGTGGAAGGTCTTGAGATCAACTTCTTTGGCGCCGTGCTTGGCCTCGACCTCCGGCGCCCTGCCATAAAGCTCCCAGGCATCGGCCGCCTTGGTGTGGCGGCCGGCTTGTAAGGCCTACAACTTCACAACGACCTTGCCGAAATGTGAGCCGGTCCGGAGATAGGCATACGCTTCGGGGACCTCGTCGAAGCCGTACACCCGATCGACGATCGGGTGTATCGCGTTGTCGATCAGGAAACGATTCATGGCAGAGAAATGTTCGCTCAATCCGACGGTGACCCCAATGATGTCGGCGTTCTCCCACTGCAGGCGCGCGAGATCCGGCTTCGGGCCGAACCCTGTCAAAACACCGATCTGGACGATCTTGCCACCCGAAGCGACCGATCGCAGCGATCGGTCATAGGTGCCGGGACCGCCGAGCTCGAGGATGTGACTCGCGCCTTCGCCATCCGTCGCCTTCATCAGGGCGGCATCCCAATCAGGAGTGTCGCGATAGATCGCGGCTAGACGATAACGCGATCGAAGTCGGCGGCGATCCTGGTGTTCGGAAAGATCTTTGCCGCCTCGGCTAGAATTTCTTCATCCTGATAGCGCCCCGAGAGATGGGTCAGCACGAGCTGCTTGACGTTGTTGGCGGCCGCAAAGGACGCCGCCTCTGCCGCGGTGAGATGGCCGTAGTCCCGCGCGGTCGATGCGTCACGATCGAGGAAGGTCGCTTCGATCACCAACATGTCGGCGTCGGCGACGTATTTTGACAACCCCTCGGTGGTTTCGGTGTCGCCGATCACCACGAGCTTCCTGCCGCCGCTTGGCGGCCCCAGAACATCCTCCGGATCGATCGTTCGGCCGTCTTCAATCACGACCGGCCGCCCTGCGGCCAATTCTCCGCGCATGGGACCATCCGGGACACCAAGCGCCGCGAGGAGATCGGACCGAAGATGACGGCGGGCGGGGCTTTGAAAAGCGAAACCAAAACTGTCGGTATCGCGATGGCGGACCGGAAAGCAGTCGACGGTGAATTCACCGGCGTCGACGACCTGTCCTTCAGCCAAAGCTGCGAACTCCACCGGGATCGGCGCCCTGCCCGCGCCCCACAGGCCAGCGAGCATTCGGACCACGATATCGAGCGTGCCAGGCCCGGCGTGGATGGTCATCACGTCGGAGTTCTGCCGCAACCCCAGCGTCGAGAAGAGTCCGGGGATGCCGAGCACGTGATCGAAATGGCCGTGCGTCAGCAGGATGCGATCAAGCCGCCGAAAACCGGCACCGCTGCGCAGCAACTGGCGCTGCGTGCCCTCGCCGCAATCAATCAGGATGCGGCTGCCTGCCGCCTCCACGAGAAGGGCCGGATGGTTGCGCTCCGCGGACGGAACGCTGGCCGAGGTCCCGAGAAATGTCAGGGCGAACATTGTCTTCTCTTTTGCGAGGCCGGGGAGCTTATCCGCCTTATACGGCCTGCGAGCTCAGAGCAGAAAGTCCTTCACCGCATCGAGAAATTGTCTTGGCGATTGAAGCTGGGGCACGTGCGCGCAACCCGGAATGATCTTGAGTTCGGCGTGCGGTAATCCAGCCGCCAGCTCATGCGACATCGGCGGAGGCGTCGCTTCATCGTGCTCGCCGACCAGGACGAGCACCGGGACTTTCACCCCGACAAGCTCAGCGCGGAGATCGAGTCCAGCCAACGCGTCGCAGGCGGCGCAAAACACGGTCGGATCGGTCCGCAGAAAGGCTTCACGCCGCCCCTGCATCAGTTCGGGATGCTGCTCTTGAAAGTCGGGAGCGAATAGACGTCGCATCGCGACATCCGTGATTGCCGCCAGTCCTTTCTCCCGAGACACTCTCGACATGGTGCGAAAGGCCTCGCGGCCGGGCTCCGAGAACGTCGCGCCGCAATCGGCGAGAACGAGCTTGCTGGCGATCTCGGGGTGACGGATCGCCATCTGCAAGGCGACGAAGCCGCCATAGCCATTGCCGAGCACGATCGCCGACGCGCCGCCCGCAGCGTCCTTCACGGCCTCTGCCATCCGGTCCGCGACCGCGACAAGTCCGCCTTCCACTGCGTGCGAGCGGCCAAAACCCGGCAGCTCCGGCACGATGGTCCGAAACGATTTCTCAAGCTCAGGCACGATCGCGTCGAAACTCGCACGATCCGACAACAACGAGTGGAACAGGAAAAGCGGCGGCCCTTCGCCCGATTGCGCTGCGTTGACGGTGCCGTTGGCAAGAAGCCTGTCCATGTCCGGTCTTTCTCGTACTGCGTCGGTCGGATCACGCACAACTGCGTACCCTGGCAGTTAGATTGATAAATCAAATCGCCGGGAATTCAAGCATTTGGCACTTGACGTGATATATCACGACTGGAATATTAACGGCATGGAGTGACCAAAAAACATGCTTTTGCGCGAGAATATCTATGATCTTCTCAGGACTGATATTTTAGCCTGCCGCTTCGCACCGGGCGATGAAATGCGCGAGCAGGACTTGGCCGAGCGTTATGAGGTGAGCCGGCAACCGGTTCGGGATGCGCTTTTGCGGCTCCAGCGCGAGCACCTCGTCACGGTGCAGCCGCGCCAGGGCTATCGGGTCACGCCGATCTCGCTCTCCGACGCCCGCGACCTCCTGCGCTTCCGTCTTGCGCTGGAACCTGCCTGTGTCGCTGAAGCGATCGAGAGCGCCCCCGACAGCGTTTTGAAATCGCTCGACCAATTTCGCCGCTTCTCCGGCAGCCATGAGGACTTCATCACCTACAACCGCGGCTTCCACACCGCGCTCGCAAACGCGTCCGGCAACCGCCGCATGGCGACGGCGTTGTGCGACCTGATCGGCCAGGCCGACCGGCTGGTCCGCGTCAGCGTCTCCAATCTCAGGGGCCACGACCCGGCCAAGCTCGTCGCCGAGCACGTTGCGTTGATCGAGGCCATGCAGAGCCGCGAGGCGCGAACCGCGGCGCGCATCATCAAGGCCCACATCGGGGCCACCGAGAAACGCGTGCTGCCGGCGCTCAAGCGCAACGCCGTCATCGTCGAAGAGAGGTCATCATGAACATTCCGTCGAAGCCTGCGTCCATCGGCGTAGAAATCCATGGCAACTTCATCGATGGACGTGAAGTCGAAGCCGGCAACGGCACGATGCTGGACGTCCGCAATCCCGCGACCGGCGACGTGATCGCCCGCATCCCCAATTCGACCACTGAGGACATCGATCGCGCCATGAAGAGTGCGCGTGCGGCGTTCGAAGGCAAAGCCTGGGGCGGCATGGACACGCGCGCACGTGCCAGACTGGTCAACAAGCTTGCCGATGCCTTCGAGGCTAATCTCGACAGCCTCTACCGGCTGGAGACCCTCAACAATGGCCGGCCGATCAACGAGACCCGCGCGCAGCTCTCCCGCCTACCCGATTTCTTCCGTTACTTTGCCGGCGTTGCGCTGGCGCGCCGCGACTCCGTAATCCCTGTCGAAGGCGCCTATCTGAACTACACGCTCCGCACCCCCATCGGCATCGTCGCCAATTGCACGCCGTTCAATCATCCGCTGATGATCCTGTGCAAGTCGCTCGCCGTGGTGCTGGCGACCGGATGCGTCATCGTGGTCAAGCCGTCCGAATACACCCCGCTGACAACACTGAAGCTCGCGCAGATCTTCACCGAAGCTGGCCTTCCGCCCGGCGTCTTCAATATCGTGCTGGGATTAGGCCAGAGCGCCGGCAAGATGCTGGCCGAGCATGGCGATATCAACAAGCTGGTCCTGACCGGCGGCACCGAGGCTGGCCGCATCGCCGGCAGCGCGGCCGCAAAAGTGTTTGCGCACCAGACCATGGAGCTTGGTGGCAAGACGCCGGTGATGGTGTTCGACGATTTCGACGTCGACCGCGCCGTGAACTACGCCGCGTTCGGTGCTTTCATCGGCGCTGGACAGACCTGCGTCTGCGCCTCGCGCCATATCGTTCAGGCCACGATCTACGACGAATTCGTCGAGAAGCTGAAGGCCAAGACCCGCACGATCCGCATCGGCGATCCCTTCGATCCGAACACGCAACTGGGGCCGGTGATCTCGGCCCGGCAGCGCGACCGCGTTCTCACCTATACGGGCTACGGTCACGAAGACGGCGCGCGTCTTATCACCGGAGGCATTGCTGCGAAGGTGCCCGGCCACGACAACGGCTATTTCGTCGAACCGACGGTCTTTTCCGACGTCACGTCCGACATGCGCATCTTCCAGGAGGAAGTGTTTGGTCCCTTCACCTCGGTGACGCCGTTCAGGGACGAGGCCGATGCGCTGCGCCTTGCCAACAATTCGCCCTTCGGCCTCGCCGCGGCCATCCGCACCCGCGACGTTGCGCGCGCCCATCGTGTCGCCGCGGCTGTGAAGGCCGGCATCGTCTGGGTCAACGACCACCACCGGCTCGACCCGGCATCGCCCTGGGGCGGCGTCGACGATTCCGGCATCGGCCGCGAGTGCGGCACCGAAAGCTTCGACGACCACTTCAACACCAAGAGCGTGATGGTCGCGACCCACGAACAGCCGTTCGACTGGTATCGCGACACGGCCAGCCAAAAGCGGCTGAACTGACAAAAAATTTCAAGCGGCAGATCGCCCCTAGAGAAGGCGGGCCGCATCGACGGGGATAACAGTCAAGGGAGAGCGTCAATGTCGACATCGGTGAACGCAGGCGGCCGTCTTGATCGGCTTCCGGTCGGACCATTCCATCGCCGCATCATGCTGCTGATCGGCATCGGCATGTTCTTCGACGGTTTCGACATCTACATCGCCGGGACCGTGCTCAGCGTGACGCTGAAGACCGGATTTTCGACACTCGCCCAGAACGCGGCTTTCATCTCCGCGACCTTCGTCGGCATGATGCTGGGATCGTTCGGCACCGGCTTCCTCGGCGATCGTTACGGACGCCGCTTTACCTACCAATTCAATTTGCTCCTTTTCGGCATCGCTTCGCTCGCTGCGGCGTTCGCGCCGGACATGGCCTTCCTCATCGCCTGCCGCTTCGTGATGGGCGTCGGGTTAGGTGCCGAGAACGTCGTCGGCTATTCGACCATGACTGAATTCGTGCCCGCGCGCACGCGCGGCAAATGGCTCGGCCTCATGGCTGTTTGCGTCGTGACGGGCTTGCCCGTGGCGCTGCTGGTCGCATCCGTGCTCGTACCGCAGTTTGGCTGGCGCTCCATGTTCATTCTCGGCGGCATCGGCGCGCTGATCGTGTGGTACATGCGCAAATCGTTGCCGGAATCGCCGCGCTGGCTGGAAGCCGTGGGACGCACCGCTGAGGCGGAAACTCTCATGCAGGCCATCGAGAAGGAGGCGGCCCAGGGTCAGCCCTTGCCTGCGCCTGCCGCGATGGCGCCGGTGCCGGTATCCCCCGATCTCGGCACGTTGTTCACCGCGCCGCTGCTGTCGCGGATGATCGTCGGCGCCGTCTGCCTGATCACGATCAACACCCTGCTCTATGGCTTTGTGACCTGGCTGCCCGTGTTCTTCGTCAAGCAAGGCCTCTCGATCGCAACGTCCTTCGGCTATTCGCTGCTGATGGCGCTCGGCGCGCCGATCGGCTCGGGCATCGGCGCATTGACCGCCGACCGCTGGGGCCGGAAACCGACCATCATCGGCGCGTCCCTGATCACGGTGGCGTTGGGTATCCTCTACCCCATGATCTCCGATCCGATCCTGCTGCCGGCCGTGGGCTTCGCCTTGACCGTGCCGATCTACGTCCTGGTCGCACTCCTGTTCGGCATCTACATTCCCGAGCTGTTTCCGACCGAGGTGCGCCTGCGCGCCTCCGGCATCGTCAACACGCTGGGGCGCGGCGCCACGATCGTCACACCGTTCCTCGTCGTGTCGCTCTTTGAATCGCGCGGCGTGGCAGGCGTCATGGCGCTGATGATTGGACTGCTGGTGGTGCAGATCATCACGGTGTGGGCGCTCGGCATCGAGCCCCGGCATCGCAGCCTCGAAGAGCTCAAGGCCGAGGAAAACGCTTCGCCGGTCTTGAGTGAAGCTTCGTGAGGATATCTCTGGTCTTTGCTCAACGCTGATCGCACTGCCCGGCGCTCCGATGCCTGCATCGGGGCGTCGTTTTTTGCCAGGCAGATTGATCGCGCCCTACTCCTGCTTCGACTGCGCCTCGATCGCCTGCACGGCCACGCTCGCCACTTGCCGCAGCGCCTCGCGGTCGGCACCGGAGGACGCCATTACCCCCATGCCGACGGAGACGGCCGAGACATAGCGCGCGAGCGCAGCGGGATCCGACGTCGGCTTGAGATCGCCCTCCGTCTTAGCGCGCACGAAGCGGTCGCGGAGCTGATCTTCGTTCTGGGCGCGGCGGGCGGCGAGCTCGAAGGGGACGTTTTCGGAGCCGGTGCCGCAGGCGATGCCGCCCTGCACGAGCAGGCAGCCGGGGGGATTGGCGGGATCGGTCTGCTTGTCGGCGATGCCCATCAGCATCCGCTCGGCGACCTCGCGGGCGGTGGGTGACGCGACCACCTCGTCCATCCAGCCGCCGCGCAGCTTGGTGTAACGGTCGAGCGCGGCCTTCAGCAGACCTTCCTTGTTGCCGAAGCAGGCATAGAGGCTCGGGGGGTTGATGCCCATGGCCTCGGTGAGTTGAGCAATCGTGGCGCCCTCATAACCGTGGCGCCAAAACACTTCCATCGCCTGGTCCAACGCCGTCTCGGCGTCGAATTCGCGGGGGCGTCCCATGCCCATGTGCCTGTTCTCCTCGGTATCGGCGTTATCCCCTAACCTAACGCTTGATCCTATCTATTTGTTCTAGCTTTATTTTCTCTTCCGCCTTCCAATTCTTGCGGTAGGCAGTGACAATTTTCTTAGTGAGCGGTACATAAGTATCTTGCGCTGCGATATCCAGCTCCACATCTGTAGTGAACACTACAATTCTGGAGCGCGCAAATGCCCCCGTCCCAAAATACCTCTCGCCCCCGCCGCTTCCGTCGTCTACTTGGCGGCGTTGCCATCGTGGGCGCCCTCGCCGTGGCCGGTTCGATTGCAACCGGCCATTACTTTCGTGCAGCACAAGCGACTGCAACGGCGGCTGCGGCCGAACAAGCCGTCTCCGTCACCGTCGCGATGATCGAGCCGCGGCAGACCGTGCTGTGGGATGACTTCTCCGGACGGCTCGAGGCCATCCAACGCGTCGAGCTCCGCCCGCGCGTTGCGGGTGCGATCCTCAGCGCCAACTTCACCGAAGGCACGCTGGTGAAGGCCGGTGACCTCTTGTTCAAGATCGATCCGGCGCCTTACGCGGCCGAGGTCGACAAGGCCAACGCCCAGTTAGAGGCCGCCAAGGCGCGCGTGGTGTTCACCCAGAGCGAACTCGAGCGTGGCGCGCAGCTGGTTGGCAACGCCGTCGTCACCCGGCGCGATTACGACCAGCGTGACAACGCCAATCGCGAGGCGATCGCTAATGTGAAGGCAGCCGAGGCCACGCTCCAGACCGCAAAGCTCAATCTCGACTATACCGAGGTGCGTGCGCCAGTGGACGGCCGCGTCGGCAAGATCGAGGTCACCGTCGGCAATCTCGTCGCCGCCGGCACCGCCTCCCCGGTGCTGACGTCGCTGGTCTCGGTCAATCCGATCTACGCGTCGTTCGATGCGGATGAGGAAGTCGTGTTGCGGGCGTTGAACTCGATTTCCGAGGTCTCCGGCAAGCGCGGCAATCTCGACCAGATCCCGGTCGCGATGGCGACCTCCGGCGGTCTGTCGGCGAAAGGCCACATCCAGCTCATCGATAACCAGGTCAATGGCCAGAGCGGCACGATCCGCGTCCGCGCGGTGTTCGACAACGAGGACGGGCGTCTCATTCCCGGCCAGTTTGCCCGCGTGCGCATGGGCCAACCAAAACAGCAGGCGCTGGTGATGATCGACGAGCGCGCGATCGGCACCGACCAGGACAAGAAGTTCGTGATGGCGGTCTCTGACGACAGCCGCGCGGTCTATCGGCCGATCACGCTCGGCGGCTCCGTCGATGGCCTTCGCATCGTGACGGCGGGCTTGAAGCCCGGCGAGCGCATCGTCGTCAACGGCCTCCAGCGCGTGCGTCCCGGCGCCCTCCTCAAGACCGAGGTCGCGGCGATGGGCGCGCGTGGACCTCAGCAGGCAGCGAACCACAGCAATCAGGATGTGGTGCAACGCTAGTTACGTCATTCCGGGGCGTGCGTAACGCGCCCCGGAATATCGAATTTAGACTCCGAGGACCTCACTCCCAGATTCCGGGTTCGCGGGCTTGGCCCGCGTCCCGGATCAACGGGGAAGTTGTCTCTCGCGCAGGGGCAAAGCCATGAATCTTTCGAAATTTTTCATCGACCGTCCAATCTTCGCCGGCGTGCTGTCGGTCCTGATCTTTCTCGCCGGTCTGATCTCGCTGTTCGCAATGCCTATCTCGGAATACCCCGATGTCGTGCCGCCCTCGGTCCTGGTGCGCGCCTCCTATCCCGGCGCCAATCCCAAGGTAATCGCGGAGACGGTAGCGACGCCAATCGAGGAGCAGATCAACGGCGTCGAAGGCATGCTCTATATGTCGAGCCAGGCGACCACCGACGGCGCAATGACGCTGACGGTGACGTTCCGGCTCGGCACCGATCCTGACAAGGCGACGCAGCTGGTGCAGAACCGCGTCCAGCAGGCCGAGCCGCGCCTGCCGGCGGTGGTGCGCCAGCTCGGCATCATCACCAAGAAGTCCTCGCCCGACCTCACCATGGTCGTGCATCTGCTGTCGCCGAACAACCGCTACGACATGACGTATTTGCGCAACTACGCGGTGCTCAACGTCAAGGATCGGCTGGCCCGGATCGACGGCGTCGGCGACGTCCAGCTCTACGGCGCCGGCGATTATTCGATGCGGGTCTGGGTCGATCCGCAGAAGGCCGCCGAGCACGGGCTGACCGCGAACGACATCGTCAAGTCGATCCAGGCGCAGAACGTCGAGGCCGCCGCCGGCGTGGTCGGCTCCTCCCCGAACGTCAAGGGCATCGACCTGCAAATGTCCGTCAACGCCGAAGGCCGGCTCGCCAACGAAGAGCAGTTCGGCGACATCGTGGTCAAGACAGGCACGCGTGGCGAGGTGGTTCGCTTACGCGACGTTGCGCGCATCGAGCTCGGCGCGTCCGAATACGGCCTGCGCTCGCTGCTCGACAACAAGCAGGCGGTCGCGATCCCGATCTTCCAGGCGCCCGGCTCCAACGCGCTGGAAATTTCCGACCACGTTCGCGCCACCATGGCCGAAATCAAGAAGAACATGCCGGAGGGCGTGTCCTACCAGATCGTCTACGATCCCACCCAGTTCGTGCGCTCCTCGATCGAGGCTGTCATCCATACGCTGCTGGAGGCGATCGCGCTGGTCGTGCTGGTCGTGATCCTGTTCCTGCAGACCTGGCGCGCCTCGATCATTCCGCTGCTGGCGGTGCCGGTCTCGATCGTCGGCACCTTCGCCGTGATGCACCTGTTCGGCTTCTCCATCAACGCGCTCAGCCTGTTCGGGCTGGTGCTCGCGATCGGCATCGTCGTCGACGACGCCATCGTCGTGGTCGAGAACGTCGAGCGCAATATCGAGGGCGGACTGTCGCCGCGCGACGCCACCTATCAGGCAATGCGCGAGGTGTCCGGTCCGATCATCGCGATTGCGATGGTGCTGATCGCGGTGTTCGTGCCGCTCGCCTTCATCTCCGGCCTCACCGGGCAATTCTACAAGCAGTTCGCGCTGACGATCGCGATCTCGACCGTGATTTCCGCCGTCAACTCGCTGACGCTGTCGCCGGCGTTGTCGGCGCTGCTGCTCAAGGGACATAATGAACCAAAAGACCGGCTGACGATCGTCCTTGAAAAGAGCCTCGGCTGGTTCTTCCGTGGCTTCAACAAGGCGTTCACACGCTCATCGGAGAATTACAGCGGCACTGTCACCAAGGTGATCTCGGGCAAGGCCGCGGTGATGGGCCTCTATGTGGTCCTGGTCGGCCTCACCGCCTTCCTGTTCCAGCAGGTGCCGAGCGGGTTCGTGCCGGGCCAGGACAAGCAATATCTGGTCGGCTTCTCGCGGCTGCCCGACGGCGCAGCACTCGATCGCACCGAAGAGGTGATCCGCAAGATGAGCGACATCGCGCTGACCCAGCCCGGTGTCGAGAGCTCGGTGGCGTTTCCGGGCCTGTCGATCGCCGGCTTCACCAACTCCTCCAACGCCGGCATCGTGTTCTCGACGCTCAAACCGTTCGACGAACGCAAGGGACCGGCCCTGAGCGGCAATGCCATTGCAGCCGATCTCAACAAGAAGTACGCCGGCATTCAGGAAGCCTTCATCGCCATGTTCCCACCGCCGCCGGTCAACGGCCTCGGCACCATCGGCGGCTTCAAGCTTCAGATCGAGGACCGGGCCGGTCTCGGCTATGAGGCCCTGAACGAGGCGACCAAGGCATTTACGGCGGCGATGCAGAAGGCGCCGGAGATTGCCGGCGTGTTCTCGAGCTTCCAGGTCAACGTGCCCCAGCTCTTCGCCGACATCGACCGCACCAAGGCGCTGCAGCTCGGGGTGCCCGTGACGGAGGTGTTCAACACGCTCCAGATCTATCTGGGCTCCTACTACGTCAACGACTTCAACAAATTTGGCCGCACCTACTCCGTCTATGTGCAAGCCGACGCGCCGTTCCGCGCGCGCGCCGACGACATCAGGCAGTTGAAGGTGCGCTCGTCATCCGGCGACATGGTGCCGCTGTCGGCGCTGCTCACGATCCGCCAGAGCGCGGGGCCTGAGCGAGCGATCCGCTACAACGGCTTCCTGTCCTCCGACATCAACGCGGCCGCCGCGCCCGGCTTCTCATCCGGCCAGGCGCAGGAAGTCGCGACGCGGATCGCGGCGGAGACGTTGCCGCCCGGCTTTGCCTTCGAATGGACCGACCTGACCTATCAGGAGTTCATCGCCGGCAATTCCGGCCTCTGGGTGTTCCCGCTGGCGATCCTCTTGGTGTTCCTGGTGCTGGCCGCGCTCTATGAGAGCCTGACACTGCCGCTCTCGATCATCATGATCGTGCCGATGGGATTGCTGGCGGCGATGTTCGGCGTCTGGCTCTCGAAGGGCGACAACAACGTCTTCACCCAGATCGGCTTGATCGTACTCGTCGGCCTGTCCGCCAAGAACGCGATCCTGATCGTCGAATTCGCACGTGAGCTCGAATTCGCCGGGCGCACGCCGATCCGGGCGGCGATCGAGGCCAGCCGGCTGCGGCTACGGCCGATCCTGATGACGTCGATGGCCTTCATCATGGGCGTGCTGCCGCTCGTGCTCTCGACCGGCGCCGGCTCTGAGATGCGGCGGGCCATGGGCGTCGCGGTGTTCTCCGGCATGATCGGCGTCACCGTGTTCGGCCTGTTCCTGACGCCGGTGTTCTACGTGCTGCTGCGCACCGTCACCGGCATGAAGCCGCTGACGCATCACACCAGCGACACCGGTGCAGCCCCGGTCCAGGGTCTTGGTCACTAGTGGGTCAAGATCAGCGATGCGCCGGACACCAGCAGCAGAACGAGCACGGTCTTGCGAAAGACCGTCTCGTTGACCCGGTGAAACGCTATCACGCCGAGTGCTGAGCCGGCGAACAGCGCCGGCAGGCTGATCGCGAGGTCGACCAGGACCTTTGACGACAGATCCTGGTGTCCGACCAGCAGGACGATCGCGAACAGCTGCATGGCGGCGATGAACGGCTGCACCAGGCCGCGCTGCTCGCTCTTGGGCATGCCGCGCATGTCGCACCAGATGGTCGGGATCGCACCGGGCATGGCGGTCAGTCCGCCGACCAGCCCTCCGCCGAATCCGATCAGCGCAACCCAGGGCCGGCCGACGGCCTCACCGGCCGTCACCAGCGTCGGCCGCAGCAGCATGTAGGCGGCGTACAGCGCGACGACGATTCCAAAGCCGCGCCTGAGCAGATGCGTATCGGTCGACTGCAACAGCGACACCGCAATGGGAACGCCGATCAATCCGCCGACAATCAGGAGCAGGCTGCCCTCCCAACGAATGCTGCGCCGAAGCGCCCACAGATTGGTCGCTTGCACGCCGATGCTGCACGCCATCATCAGCGGCACGGCTTCTAGCGGCTGAAACACGCGCAACAGGATCGCGCCGGCCACGGCGGAGAATGCGAAGCCCGAAAGCCCCGAGACGAAGGCTCCGGCGAACACGGCAACGCTGAGCAGCAGGTCGGTTGTCAAATCCGGCACGATGCGCCCTCCGGTCAGTCGTAGGGAATCGGCGATACGGGAGGCTCAGTGCTTTCCGTGCAAATCGCGGGCTCGCGCGGAAACGACACATGCATCGCATGCGCGTGCGACCGGTCCAGCATTGCCAAACCGACCAGCTGAAGAGTGACGAGCGCCGCCGTAAGCGCCACCGCGACGATGTTGACGTTACGCGCGTTCGAGCGTCGGGGAGCGGGCTGCGTGCTTGCGCTCATCAGATCGGTGGGCATGTCCTGAAATATCCTCTCCGTTGCAGACAGAAATGATTTCATTCAAAGGCGATGTTTCATACTGCGCGTCCAGCAGATGGCGGCAGCGGTACAACACGCGCCGCGCCTCGATCGCGCGCTGCTGGTGCAGCGCTGCGACCATGCGACCGACGGCGTCGTGGAACGTGTCAGCCAGGGTCCGTGACGTCGTTCGCATGGCGATTTCCCTTCAACCTGCGCGAGAGAATGATCAGATTCACTTCCACTCGCTGTGAGTTGCTTCACACAAGGATCGAACGCGACGAACAAGAAATCGTGTGTCGTGTCCTAGAAGAGAACGCAGCAAATCGCGTCACCCAAACGAATGACGCGCGATAACTTTCTGATGATGAAATTGCGGGCGCTACTCTGCCGCTCTTCGCGCCACGACTGATGCGTCAGTGGACAAGCGGGTTGGAAAATCCTGCCGCGAGCTTGACGAGATCGGCCTGCCGGCTCGCGCCGGTCTTGGCGAACACACGATGAAGATGCGTCTTCACCGTCGTCTCGGCAATACCAAGCGCGGCCGCCGTCTCCGGCACGCCACCAACCTCGACGATCGACTGCAAGACGCGCAGCTCAGCCGGCGTCAGATCGAACGCCCGCGCGATCAATTCGCCGTAGGATTGATTGCCGAGCCCGACCTTGCGCACGAGCAACGCGCCGACGGCATCGAGCCCTCGTTCGCCGCCGTTACGCATCACGGACGCCAAAGGCAGGATATGCGCGACGTAGCGCTCTCCCTTCGGCGAGAGGAGTGGAATCGCCTGCCCTCTCGCCGTTGAAAGAGCGATTTCACCGCGCGCCGCAAAGGCATCGCGCAGCACCTGATTGGCCTCGGTGCTGCATGTGGCGAATTGGCCGGCAACAGTGCGAACGACCTCGTCGGCCGCAATCATCGCATGGCCGGCCGCATTGGCGTGCACCACGTGGCAGGAGGCATCCAGCAGGAAGATGCCGTCGGCGAGGTTGTTCAGAACATCCGCCAGTGCGCTTGCCAACGACAGTTGCGATGTGATGGCGCGGTTGATCAGGAGCGCGCGGCTGGCGTGCGGCACGATCAGCGACAGCCGGTTCCTCATCCCGGCATCGACCATGCGCCGCCCGGTCAACACCGTCATCATCACGGGGCAGCTCGAGCTCGACTTCTCGAGCACGACATTGGCCGCATCGCTGCAACCCTGCGGCTGCATCCATTCTTGATAGAAGCGCCCGCGCCGATATTCGTCGAAATTGACGAGATCCGGAATGCTTACAATCTGGCCGTGTGGCGGCAGCACCGTCAGCGGATCGAACTTGGAATGGGTCTCGGAGTAGAGCTGGATGTAGTGCGGATCGGCCCCGCAATAATAATGCGTGACCCCGAATTTGCTGATCGAGTCCTTGGAAAACAGCCCGCAGGCCTGGCCTCCGACGAAGTCCCGAATGCCGGCGACGACGTCGTTCCACCGCGAGGGATCGAGCCCGGCATCGTAGATGGACTCGACCAGTTCAGGCAGTTTCCGGGGTCCGTGCATGGCTACAAATAGCTTCTGTGATCAATGCCGGGAAGCATAGCACAACCAAAGCCTGCGGCATCCTCCGATCGGATGAGGCGCCGGCCGGGCGGATGGCCCGGCCGGCACGCGTCGCATTCAAGTATCCCAGCCTGCCCTCTCCGCGCTCTCCGACCACACCGCGGCGCGATAGATCTCGCGCCCGCCGGCATCCCTCACGCGGATCCAGGCGTCGCGGTCGCGCAAATCGTCACGCCAGACGAAGAGATGCCTCGCCATCTCGTCGGCCACCACAAATGTCGCCTTGGTATGTTCGAACACCATGCCGCCGGGATCGATCTTCACGACATTGCCGACCAAAAGGTCGAAGAAGAAACGGCGCATTCAACACTCCGACGGACGGCGCCGCACGCAATACTGAGTCATGACTTCACGATCAAGGATCATGTCAAAACGCCGGAGCGCGATCACTCCACCGTGCCGCTCCTGACGTCGCTTGGCGTGGCGCCATAGGCCCGCCGGAAACAGCGGTTGAAATAAGAGAGATCGCCGAAGCCGACGTCGTAGGCGATCGAAGAGACCGGACGCTCGACGAATTCCGGGTCGCGCAACATGCGGTGGGCGCGCTTGAGACGCTGCACGATCAGAAAGGACGAGAACGTCTTGCCATCGGCCTCGAACAGGCGCTGGAGATAGCGCGGTGTGACGCCCAGTTCCTGTGCAACGGTCGCAACCGACAGGTCCTGCCGCCAGCAATTGTTGGCGATGAGGAATTTTGCTTTGCGTAGCCGGGCCGCCTTGACACCTCGCCGTCCTGCGATCTCGAGAGCTTCATCGGTCGGGTCGAGCACGAGCGCCAGCAGGTCATGCAGATGTCCTACGGCAAGCCGACGGAGCGCAGGTATCGCCAGAGCCTCTTCTCTGACCAGGGCAGCCGCGTAGTCGACGAGCAACCGGGCTCCAGCGGCGCCCTCCGGCGTGAGCTGCATCACCGCATCATCGACATCCACGATCATCGGCGCCAGGACCCGCCTCGGTACGCGCAAGGAGAGACAATCTCCAGGCGACAATCGCTCGAGGGTCATGACATCTTCAGCACTCGTCAACGCCGCGTCTCCCGGCTGAAGCAGCAAATCACGTCCTCGCGCAGATATCCCGATCGCTCCCGATCGATTCACGACCAGAGCAAGGCTGTCGTCGCCGTCAACAATCAGTTGCTTCGTGCGAATGAGCCTGGCTCCAAACAACGTTCCAATCATCAGTTGCGCTTCCGGCAGGGCATGTGAGGTGAAGCGCGCCTCGAACGGCTTCCCTTCTTTTGCGTTGATCTCCGCCTTCACCACTCCGCGGCGGTAGAATTCCCGCAGCATCGTGACACGTTCGCCCTCGGGAACGTCGTTTGTCGAAACATTGAGAATAGAAAAATCATCATTGCCGTTCACTGCAATCTCTCCCAAGACGAGCAGGTTCGGCCACGCGCTGTTGTTTCCTCGCACTCGTATCCGGTGCCATCGCGCATTGTCTTGGTGGCGCGTATTGCTCTTCTCATTTCAAGAAACGCTACATACGAAAGTATCAAATGATACGCGTCATACGTTCGGAGGACGCGCCCGCCTTGTTCATCACAATGGATTGAGATTGCGCTAATTCGCGGCGCGCGATGTGAAATGGATCACACGATATCGTCAGTGCCGGTCCGCTGTGCGAACGGCACGGCAAAGCCGGCGGCGATCTTCACGAGATCCGCCTGCCTGCCGGCACCGGTCTTTTCGAACAGGCGACCGAGATGCGTCTTCACCGTCGTCTCGGCGATGCCGAGTTTTGCCGCGATGTCCGGAACCCCACCGAATTCGACGATCGCCATCAGCACGCGGAGTTCCGACGGTGTCAGCCTGAACGCTGCCGCGATCGCTTCCGGTGCGAGCAGAGGCAGCATCGAAGCCTTTTGCAGAAACAGCACCGTGGCTGCGCTATCTCGTTGCAGGCTGCGCTGGTGCGCAAGGGGAAAGGCGTGGACCAGATAGTGCTGACCGTCGACTGATGTCATGAGATCGATCCGGCGGCGACCGTTCGAACGGGCTCCGCCATCAGCGATGACATCGAACAGGCCGCGGAATATTTTGTCTGCCTGGGTGTTACGGGCCACAATGCGATCGCCGACGATCGCAAGCAGATCGCCGTCGACAAACAGCTGCCGGCAGGATGCGTTGGCATGGACGACCCGCCCCTCCGCGTCGAGCAGGCAGATCGCCGTGCTCAAGCCGTCGAGGACATCAGCAAGGTCCTCGACGGTATGGGAGCGCGCCCTGATCTGCCGGCCCATGACTCGCGAGCGCTGGATGTGCGGCGCAAGCAGCCGCATGCGCTCGCGCATCGCGTCATCGACGGTTCCTCGCGACCGACCGCGCATCACCTGGAGAACCGTCGTACGCGCATTCGATCGCTCGAGCGTGACGGTCGCGAGGTCGACTGCGCCCTGTGGTTCCACCCACTCGCGATAGAAGCTCGTCGCCAAGAAATCCGAATAGGGCATGATATCGGTCACACCGATGGCCTGCTCACCGGCAAGATCGAGGTGCCGATCGAGCAGCGGATCGAGCTCCACATATCGATCGCGGTAGAGCTGGCGAAAGCGGGACTCCGTTCCAAAATGCTGGTGGATCTCGATCGAGAGCCTGGCTGCGTCCCGCGAGAGAATGGTCACGGCCGACCCGCCGACGAAACCCGCGACCTGTTCCAGTGCGGCATTTCGCTGCGCCGGATCAACCGCCGCATCGTAGATGTCGCCGACGAGAGACGAGAACCTGTGCGCTTCGAGGATCGTCATCGGCCGGACGACGCGATCTGGGTGGTGCCCCGGCGATACCTGCGCGGTCTCGCGCTGCGGGGGCTAACGAAGGAGACAGACGGACCGACTGTCGTCCACGACGAAGAAAATACGTCAGAGAAAAATGCTGGAATCTCGAACATCGTCCTTGGGTAACGTCAACCGGAGGGTGCGGCTTGGACGTATGCGCCAAAGACTAGGATAAATGCGAACAGCGCGCGGGCTGTGTGCTGTGGGTCACGCGCCCGGCGCGCTGCCGGCTTGCTCAATCGCGCTCGCTGCGCGGGCAGCACTTTATTTCCGGTTTTCCTCGCAGAACTTCAGCGCGGCGAGTGCTTCGCCGGCGCGCGGAATCTGCATCTCGATGCTGTCGTCGTCATCGTCCTCGAAATCGAGCGTGAGACGCTTGGCCTTCGACAGCCGGTCCATGATGGATTGATCGTATTCGAAGATGCCGCGCACGGTGGTCTTGTCCATGACCTCCCACTTCGCCTTCGACATGATGTCGGAATCATCGGTGCCGACGTCAGCCTTGAGTATCTCGCCGACCTTGTCCCACTCCCAGCCGTCATAGATCATCACGATCACGATCGCCTTGTCGGAATAGGTGATGACGATGACGTAGTCGCGGTTCTCGTCGTCCTTGTCCTTGTAGCCGCGGCTCGCATTGCAGTGGGTGTCCTGGCCGCGCTTCTCGATGCTCCAGTCGCCGACCTTGGATTGTTGCGCGAGCGCAGGCCCGGCGCTCAAGGCGCCTGTAAGCAGCGCAGCAGCAAAAAGGAATCGTCTCATGTCAGCCTCCAGCGTTTTCCCCGGGCCAAGCTGACCACCTCTCCCGGCGGGCCGCAAGGCCATCAGCCGGCTGATGGCGGTGACCGGCGCGAACCGCCCTAGCCGCGCCGCGGCACGATAGCGATCGGGGTGAAGGTGTAAACCTCCTCGCCGTTCTGGTTGAACATCGTCCATTTCACCAGTGCGATGCCTTGCGGCTTCGATTTCGACGGCGTCAGGCTCATGACCTCGCCAACCAGATGCAGCCGGTCATTCGGCCGCACCGGAAGCATCCAGCGCAGTCCGTCAACGCCCGCCCCGATCAGCGGGTGCGGGCCGAAGGGCCGGGTCTGGACCGCGAGATTCATGGCGATGGAAGCGGTGTGCCATCCCGACGCAGCCAGCCCCTTGAACAGGGTCTGTTGGGCGGCCTCTTGGTCGAGGTGCATCGGCTGCGGATCGAACTCGGCTGCGAAGCGCTTGATGTCGGCCTCGGTGACCGCAACCTCGGGGGATTCGAAGCGCATTCCGACGGTGAGATCGTCGAACCACTCGACCTGTGCCATTATTTTGCCTCGAAATATGATGCGCCGCCCGCGCGACGCGCACGGCCAAAGGGACAAACTGACAGCGGGATGTAGCGGGTCGACCGCTCAGAAACCAGCCCCGGTTCCCCGCGAAACCCCTTTCCCAAATCGACGAAACACGCCTGAAACAAAGCGGCCGCTATGCTGTTGTCAAAATTAAACAGGGACGGCCACCATGCAATTCCTCCTCGATCTCATCCGGGATTACTCCTGCTGCCAGCATCTCGTCGCCCAGTCGCTTGGGGAGGACGCGCTATGATCGAACTGATCTCAGCCGTTCTCGCGCTTTGCAGCATCGGTGTCTTCGCAGCGCACGCGCTGGACGCGTATCGGACCACGCACCTCTGATCGGGCCGGCTCGCCGGCCCCCAGCGCTAAAACGGCCGCCGGTAAAAATGCTCCGAATGCGTTGCCGGCGGAAACCGGTTCGCGAGCGCCAACGCCCCCTTCTCGTCCGTCTCGAGCGCGATCTTCTGCGCCAGCATGACGTCGCCCGGCACGAGGAAGCCTGAGGGGACGAAGCACCATCCCATCGTCGCCATCCCGGCATCGTCGATCTCGTGGACGTTGGCGGCTGTGCCGTAGTGAATGCGGTATCGCTTGCCGGTGTCGCAGCCGATGACGTCAAAATGCCGGTGCTGCTCGAATTGTGCGCGCTGCTCCGGCGACAGCCATTCGGACAAAAGCCGGCGGCCGCGAGCGTCGGGCGTGTTCTCGCCAAAGAAGCGCCGGTAGAGTTCGCGGAGCGCGTGCAGGCGCGCTCGCGCCGGCGCGCGGAGCCTGAATGCCGCGATCATGAGCAGTTCAGATCAACCGCCGACCAGGCGGGGATAGAACAGCGTCTCATGCGCGGTCGGGTCGAACGATCTGATCCGGGTGACTTCGCCGGGCCCGGTTCGGAGCGCGGCAGTGAAGCCTATTCCGGTCAGCTCCCGAAAGCGTTGTTCGGCCCGCGCCAACGCTTCGGCATTCTCAGGATCAAACTCGTGCCGCGTATCGCCGGTCTGGTCCATCACGATCTGGGTAGCCATGTTGAGTCTCCTCATGCCCAGCCCTTAACTTGATCAAAGCAAACCTCGTGCCGTCAGTTCCTGATAGCAACAACTTTCTCACCTGCAGTCCAGTCACGCCTTGCGGAGCCAGTCAGCGCGCTGCGGCCGCCCCGCCGCCTTGGTCGATCTGCCGACCCATCAGCGCGATCGCCTTCTGGTAGACGCCCGCCGCGTTCCAGGCCTCGATGGCAGCGAAGTTCGGCTCGCCCGGCTGGTAACCGGCTCCCGCACGCCAACCATGGGCTTTCAGGAAATTCGCGGTCGAGCTCAACGCGTTGGCGGAAACCTCGAGATTGCCGGTGCCGTAGGCCAGGATGTTCTTGGGCATGAACTGGGTCTGGCCGACCTCTCCATGCATGGAGCCGCGGGTTGCTCCCGACAGCGTGCCGCGGTCGATCAGCTTCAGCGCCGCATAGAGCTGGTCGGTAAAGAATTCGGGACGGCGGCAGTCATAGGCAAGCGTCGCGATCGACGAGAGCATGTTCTGGTTGCCACGCTGGCTGCCGAAACCGGTCTCCATGCCCCAGATCGCGATCAGCGGCCCCGGCGGAACGCCGTAGCGCTGCTCGATCGAGGCGAACATCGCGGCCTGCGACTGCTTCAGCGACCGGCCGCGCGCGACAATGGTGGTGGCGCCGCGCTTGGCCAAAAACTGGTCGAGCGAGAGCGAAAAACTGTGCTGGCTGCGGTCGGCCCCAATGGTGGCGCTGGCGTAATTGGTCTGCATCAGCGCCGAGATCGCGGTCTGGCCGATGCCCTTGCCCTGCGCCTCCGCGCTGAACTCGCGCTTCCAGCCTTCGAACCCCGCGGGCCCGTTGCCGCATTGCGCGGCCTCGGCCATGGGGGCCAGGGACAACAGCAGCGCGGCCGCGCCGATCACCGCCGCAACGGTCCTGCCCTTGGTCATTTACGCGTTCCCTTCCCTCGATTTGCGCGACCGGCTCGCGCACAGGCATGATCCTACGTCAGCCGCGCGCGCTCAAGCCCCGACCGATGCAATCAATGCAAGCAATGCGCTTGACATGAATCAAACGTCTATCGCCCCGCCGTCGGTCCCGAGCAGGAAATCCACCATGACGCTCTGGTGCTGCTGGTACATGTCGATGCCGGTCGCAGTGACGCAGCCGCGTTTGCGAGCTTCCGCGATGAACGGCGAAATTTCGGGCTTGGTGATCACGCAGCCGCAATAGGCTGACGGGGCGAGCCGCGTGACATCGACCGGAAGCGGGTCGCCGTCCTTCATTCCGGCGGGAGTCGCATTGGCGACGAAATCGAAACCCGAGGGATCGGCGGAGCCGGCCAGCGCACGGCCCTTGCCGAGCCTGTTCAACTGCGCGATCAGCACGTCGCGGCGCTCCGTCGCTGCGTCGTGGATGGCGATCTCGCTGACGCCGGCCTCGACCAGTTCGAGTGCAATGGCCGAGCCAGCGCCGCCCGCCCCGACCAGCAGCGCGCGCATACCCCTGGGATCGATGCCCTTGGCGCGCGCTGCACCAACGAAGCCTAGTCCGTCGACCATGTCGCCATGCCATCCGCCGTCGGAGCGGCGGCGCATCAGGTTCACGGTGCGCAGGAAGTGCGCGCGATGGTTGGCGCTGGCGCAGGCCTGGTAGCAGGCAAATTTGTGCGGGATGGTCACGACGATGCCGTCGAGGTTCTTCAGCCGGGTTGCAACCGAGAGGAAATCGGGCAGGTCGGCCGTCGAGACCTGCGCGGGAACGAGGATGCCATCATGGCCGCGCGCAGCAAAGGCTGCCGTCACACCCGCGGGCGAGCGCACCTGCGCAATGGGATCACCGACGATCACAAAGAGCCGCGTTGCGCCAGTGGGAGCCGGGATCACGAAGGTCACGCCGCGACCGGGGAGCCGTCGGTCTCCGCAGCGGTGTCATACGTCAAGTCCAATCCGGCCAGCCCGCCCTCCTTGCGCCACTTGGCGAGCAGTCGCAGGAACGCCACCGGCCCGCGCCAATATTGACTGTTCCGGGCCGCTATCGGATCGAACACGCCTTCGTTGTTATAGTATCCGGGCGTGCATTCGGCGAGATAGGTCTGGCGGCCGAGCGCGGCCTTGACGACTTCGTCGACCCAGGCGTTCTCGGCGGCAAGCGTCGGCTCCAGCGTCTGCGCACCGCGCTTGCGCACCTGATCGATCACATAGGCGATGTGCTGCGATTGCTCGTCGATGATGTGCGGGAAATTGGCGCTCTGGCCAGCCTGCACCGTCACGATCAGGAAGCAGTTCGGAAAGCCGCGGCTGTAGAAGCCGTGCAGCGTCTTGACGCCGTCACGCCAGCGCTCGGAGAGGCTCTCGCCGCCGCGGCCATAGACCTCGAACCCCATGCGGCGCGCGTAGTCGGTGCCGACCTCAAAGCCGCTGGCATAGATCAGGCAGTCGAGCTCGTAGGATTTGCCGTCGACGATGACCGCATTTTCGGTGACATGCTCGACGCCCCTGCCCCTGGTGTCGACGAGATGCACGTTTGGGCGATTGAAGGTGTCGAGATATTCGTCGTGAAAGCACGGCCGCTTGCAGAACGCCTTGTACCAGGGTTTTAACGCAGCGGCCGCGGCCTCGTCCTTCACCACCGCGTCGACGCGGGCCCGTATCTCCTCCATCTTGCGGTAGTCGGCCTGCTCGATCACCTTCAGCGCCTCTTCCATCGAGGTCACCGGCTGCGGCTGACGGCGTGGCGCCAGCAGGATTTCGCCGAGCAAGCCGGTCCAGCCGTCCTGCACCAGATCCTGTTCGAACGGCTCGCCCGAAATCACGGCGGTGAAATTATCCATCCGCTCGCGCTGCCAACCGGACTTGAGGCTCTCCGCCCAAGCGTGATCCGTCGGCCGGTCGTCGCGCACGCCGATCGCCGACGGCGTGCGCTGGAAGACGTAAAGCTCTTTTGCCGAGCGGCCGAGATGCGGCACGCATTGCACGGCGGTGGCACCGGTGCCGATGATGCCGACGCGCTTGTCGGCAAGGCCGGTGAGACCGCCCTCGGCTGTGCCGCCGGTGTAAGCGTAGTCCCAGCGGCTGGTGTGGAAGCTGTATCCCCTAAACGTCTCGATGCCGGGGATGCCCGGTAGCTTCGGCCGGCTCAACGGACCACCGGCCAGGATCACAAAGCGCGCGCGGATGCGATCGCCGCGATCGGTCTCGACCAGCCAGCGTCCCTCACGCTCCTGCCACGTCATTTGCGAGATGATGGTCTGAAACAACGTACGCTCGTAGAGACCGAAGTGACGGCCGATGCGGCGGGAGTGTTCGTAGATCTCGGGAGCCCGCGCATATTTGCGCACCGGCATGTAGCCGGTCTCTTCCAGCAGCGGCAGATAGATGTAGCTCTCGGTATCGCAGGCGGCGCCCGGATAACGGTTCCAGTACCAGGTGCCGCCGAAATCGGCGGCCTTTTCCACGATACGGAAATCATCGATACCAGCTTCGCGCAGACGCGCGCCGCACAACAGCCCGCCGAAGCCGCCGCCGACGATGAGCACTTCGGTCTCTTCGGTGATGGCAGCGCGCGCAAATCCGGGATCGGCCCAGGGATCGTCGAGATAGCGGGCAAAGCCGCCGGCCACCTCGACATACTGCGCCTTGCCCTCGGTGCGCAGGCGAAGGTCGCGCTCGTCGCGATAGCGCGCACGCAAGGCTTCGATGTCGATCGTAGGCGCGCCGGCTGCACCGGTCTTGTGTTTTTCCGCTGACATCGATCTCCTCCACGGCGGGCGCTGCTTCGCCGACAGCTCACGGCAGTTAGCCCTGAAAAAGTGATGCACGCAATCGCGTCCACCTTTTTTGCGTGAACGCCTCGGCTCGTTCCGCTACCTTGCACGCAACCAAATGCGTCATGCAACGACATGACATTTAACGACATGACTTGCAAAGACATGGATTTCCGGAGGGGACAATGCAGGGATTGATGATGGACATGCCGCTCCTGACCAGCGGCCTGATCCAGTATGCCGCCGACTATCACGGCGAAGCGGGGATCGTCGCGCGCGAGATCGAAGGCGACATCCATCGCACCACCTATGCGGAGGCGCATCCGCGCATCAAACGCATGGCGCTGGCCTTGCAGCGGCTCGGCATGAAGCGAGGCGACCGCGTCGGTACACTGGCCTGGAATACGCACCGTCATTTCGAGATGTTCTATGCCGCGCCCGGCATGGGCTATGTGCTGCACACCGTCAATCCGCGGCTGTTTCCCGAGCAGCTCGTCTACATCATCAACCACGCCGAAGACCGTATCCTCTTCGTCGACCGCGCCACGCTGCCGATCGTCGAGGCGATCGCGCCGCAGCTGAAGACGATCGAGGCCTACGTGATCATGTCATCGCGCGAGCGAATGCCGGAGACGAAGCTTCCGAACGTGCACTGCTACGACGAGCTTTTGGAAAAGGAGAACGAGGCAGGTTTCGCCTGGCCGCAGTTCGACGAAAAATCCGCCTCCACCATCTGCTACACCTCGGGCACGACGGGCAATCCCAAGGGCGTGATCTATTCACACCGCGCCGCAATCCTACAGACCATGACGTGCAGCAGCTTCGACTTCATCCCCGGACATCGCGAAGGCGTGCGCGAGGTGATGATGCCGATGGCGCCGCTGTTCCACGGCAATGGCTGGAACATGCCGTTCACCGCGCCCTATACCGGCTCCAAGCTGGTGCTGCCGGGCCGCAATTACGAGCCCGACAAGCTCTACGAACTGCTCGAAGGCGAGAAGGTGACGCTGTCGGCGGGCGTGCCGAGCTTCTGGCTGATCCTGCTCGACTGGCTCGGCCGTACCGGCAACAGATTCTCGACGCTGCGCGCGACGCTGTCGTCGGGCTCGGCGCCCCCGCGCGCGATGGTCGAAAAACTCAAGCGCGACTACAACGTCGACTATATCCAGGCCTGGGGCATGACGGAGGCGCTGGGCTGCTCGATGCCGGGATTGCGGCCGGGCTCGGAGCATCTCAGCGACACCGAGAAATTCGACCGGCGTCAGGTCTCGGGCCGCGCCTGCTTCGGCACGTCGTTGCGCATCGTCGACGACGGCGGCAACGAGCTGCCGCGCGACGGCAAGAGCGTCGGCCATTTGCGTGCCCGCGGTCCGTGGGTCGCCTCCGGCTACATGAAGTTAGAGGAAGGCCTCGACCGCGACGGCTGGCTGATCACCGGCGACATGGCCGTGATCGACGCCCAGGGTCACGTCACGCTCACCGACCGCTCCAAGGACGTGATCAAGTCCGGCGGCGAATGGATTTCCTCGATCCAGCTCGAGGACATCGCGCTGTCCCATCCCGACGTTCTGCAAGCTGCCGTCGTCGCCATCGTGCACGATAAATGGCAGGAGCGCCCGCTCCTCCTCGTCGTCCGCAAGAAGGGCGCGACGGTCGACGGCAAGACGCTGCTCGAGCACATGCACCCGAAGATCGCGAGTTGGTGGATGCCGGACGCCGTCGAGTTCCTGGACGAATTCCCCATGACCGGGACCGGCAAGGTGCTCAAGTCGGCACTGCGCGAGAAATTCAGGGGTTATCGCGCTGGGTAGGCCGCCGCACGATCGCACGCGGTCCTTCGGTGCGCGATCATCTTCATCATTTGGTAGATTCGGGAGCGATATATCGGGTCATCGCTAACCCCTTATCGAGGACATCATGGCGTTTTCCGGATTGGGCCTGCATCTCGGCAATCTGTCGCGCCTGTCGAATGCGCAGACGCGCTCGATCAGCCCCGAGAACTTTAGCGGCGAAAAGGGCAAGGGCGGCATGTCCGTCGACGGGCCCGCGGCAGCTCAGGCCCGCGATCTCGGGCAAGGCTGGAAGGTCTCGCCCTATGTCGTCATCGAGCCCGGCGCGACGTTCACGCTCGCCGACATCGCGGGCCAGGGCGCAATCCAGCAGATCTGGATGACGCTGGCGCGCGGACGGCTGCGCCATTCGATCCTGCGCATCTACTGGGACGGCCAGGAGCATCCGAGTGTCGAGTGCCCGGCCGGCGATTTCTTCGCCTGCGGATGGGAGGAGTTCGCGCAAGTGTCCTCGCTTGCCGTCTGCGTTAATCCCGGGCGCGCGTTCAATTGCTACTGGGAGATGCCGTTCCGCAAGCGCGCACGCTTCACGCTGGAGAACCGCAGCGAGGAGGCGCTGACCGTCTATTACCAGATCAACTACACCCTGACCGATGTGCCCGAGGACTGCGCCTATTTCCACGCGCAGTTCCGGCGCACCAACCCGCTGCCCTACAAGGACGTCTACACCATCCTCGATGGCGTCACCGGGCGCGGCCAGTATGTCGGCACCTACATGGCCTGGGGCGTCAACAACAATGGCTGGTGGGGCGAAGGCGAGATCAAATTCTTCATCGACGGCGACGGCGAATTCCCGACCATCTGCGGCACCGGCACCGAGGATTACTTCTGCGGTGCCTACAATTTCGATCCCTATGTCGCGCATTCCGGCCGCGGCGCCGTGCAGCAATCCCACTATCAGGAATTCACCACGCCCTATGCCGGCCTGCCGCAGGTGATCCGCCCCGATGGCGTCTACAAATCGCAGCAGCGGTTCGGCATGTATCGCTGGCACATCCCCGACCCCATCCGCTTCCAGAACGATCTGCGCGTGACGATCCAGGCGCTCGGCTGGCGAACGGGCCTCAAGGAGGCAAAATATCTTCCGCTCCAGGACGACATCGCTTCCGTGGCGTTCTGGTACCAAACGCTCCCGGCCGCGCCCTTCCCCAAGCTGCCCGACGCCGAATATCTCGAGATCGACTGACCTGAAAACGCAGGCCGCCGCCGTCCATCGATCAAGGAGACGAGAAATGCTCTACCCGATGTCGCCAAAGGTCGTCGAGCTCAAGCGCAAGCTCGAGAGTTTCATGGACCGGCACATCTATCCGAACGAGGAACGCTTCTATCGCGAGGCGGAAGAGCTCGGGCCGTGGAAGGTCTTTCCCGTCGTCGAGGAACTGAAGCCGCTCGCCCGCGCGGAAGGCCTCTGGAACCTGTTTCTGCCGGAGTCCGGCCACGGCGCAGGCCTCACCAATCTCGAATATGCCCCGCTCTGCGAGGTGATGGGTCGCTCGCATCTGGCGCCCGAGGTGTTCAACTGTTCGGCGCCCGACACCGGCAATATGGAGGTGCTGGAGCGCTACGGCACGGAGAAGGACAAGGAGCGCTGGCTGAAGCCGCTGCTGGCCGGCGAGATCCGTTCCTGCTTCGCCATGACCGAGCCCGCGGTCGCATCATCCGATGCGACCAACATCGAGAGCTCGATCGTGCACGACGGCGACCATTACGTCATCAACGGCCGCAAATGGTACACGACCAACGCGACCGACCCGCGCTGCAAAATTTGCATCTTCATGGGCAAGACCGATCCGGACAATGCGGATCGCCACAAGCAACAATCTATGATCCTGGTGCCGATGGAGACAGCGGGTATCGAGGTGAAACGTCCCCTCCCCGTGTTCGGTTTCTACGGTGTGCCGGATCGCGCCTCGGAAGTCATCTTCACCAATGTACGGGTGCCGAAGGAGAACATGCTGCTCGGCGAAGGCCGCGGCTTCGAGATCGCACAGGGTCGCCTCGGCCCCGGCCGCATCCACCACTGCATGCGCCTGATCGGCCTGTCCGAACGCACGCTGGAAAAGATGTGCCGGCGGGTGCGCAGCCGTGTTGCCTTCGGCAAGCCGGTCTCGGAGCAGACGGTAACGCAGGAGCGTATTGCGGAATCCCGCATCATGATCGAGCAGGCCCGGCTGCTGACGCTCAACGCGGCTTACGCCATGGACACGGTCGGCAACAAGGTGGCGAGAGCCGAGATCGCGATGATCAAGGTCGCCGTGCCCAACATGGCCTGCCAGATCATCGACTGGGCGATCCAGGCCCATGGCGGCGGCGGCACGTCGAACGATTTTGGCTTGACCCAGGCCTATGCGACCGCACGTTTGCTGCGTCTTGCGGACGGGCCGGATGAGGTCCATCGCAACCAGATCGCGCGGCTGGAGCTGAAGAAATATTCGAACGCCTGAAACGCACGGCTACGGCGGCGCACTCTTCCCTTCTCCCCTTGTGGGAGAAGGTGGCGCGAAGCGCCGGATGAGGGGTCTGCATCCGCGGAGACAGACCCCTCACCCAAGTGAGTATGTGTCAACCGGCGGAGATGCCCTCTCCCGCAAGGGGCGAGGGCGCAATCATGCGCAGCGCTATTCGCGTCAGCTAGTTCAACACCTCCACCGTCGCCGAGCGGCCGGCAACGAGCGCCGTGCTGTCAGGCACCGGATCGAGCGCAATGCGCACGGGCACGCGCTGGGCGAGGCGCACCCAGCTGAAGGTGGGATTGACGTTCGCAAGCAGGCTCGCGCCTTCGGCGCGATCGCGGTCTTCGATGCCGGCGGCGATGCTCTCGACATGGCCGGTGAGCGTGCCCTTCTCGCCCATCAGACGGACTTGGACCTTGTCGCCGATACGGATGCGCGCGAGTTTTGTCTCTTCGAAATAACCTTCCACATGCAGCGTGTCGCTATCGACCAGCGCCATGACGCCCTTGCCGGCCGTGACGTAGGCGCCGGGACGCAAATCCATGTTGGTGATCACACCGTTCACGGAAGCGCGGACCTCGCTGCGGTCGAGATTGAGCTGGGCGACCGCGCGGTCGGCAACCGCCGCATCGAAGGCCGCCTTGGCCTGGAGTTGGGTCGCCAGCACCTGCTCCTGCTTCTGCTGCGACACCGCGTCGGTCGTCAGCGCGCTGTAGCGCTTCAAATCGGCATTGGCCTGATCGAGGGTTGCCTGATGGCCGGCGACCGAAGCGTCGGCCTGCCGCAGCGCCAGCGCAAAGCGTTCGCGATCGATCCGGAACAGCACGTCGCCACGATGGACCTTCTGGTTGTCCTTGACCAATACATCCGTGACGAATCCGGACACGTCAGGCGCGACCTGGACCACGTCGGCACGCACGCGGCCGTCACGCGTCCAGGGCTGCTCCATGTAATAAACCCACAGCTCACGGCCGACGGCAAGCGCCGCAACGACGGCGATGATTGTCAGCGCGAGGCGGCCAAGCCGGGCGACATTTCCTTTCATGAGAGATACTCCGAGAGATAGACGACGCCGCCCAGGAGGCAGATGAAAATCGCGAAATCGAACAGCGCGCGATGCCAGACCAGCCGGTAGAGATCGAAGCGCTGCATGAGCCGGCGCAACAGCGCGCTGAGCGCATAGGCGACGATGATCCACAAGAGCAGCGAAGGCACGAGCACGCCGTAGATGTCGATGACGTACCTCATGCCGCAACACTCTCGCCTGCGCGCGGCCGGTAGGCCGGCGCGTCCGGAAACAGGCCGCGCCGGATGCCGACGAGGCCGATCAAGGCATCTTCGCGCGCACTGTCATTGGGATCCTTCACCGCCTGGGCCAGAGCCAGATCGACATTCCGCAGCAACTCAGCCGGCATTCCGCCGCCGGCATAGCTGCGGCAGGCCGCAGCTAGCTGGTCGAGCATGTCGTCGATGACGGAAATGGTCGATGCTGCGAGCCCATAACGCGCGCGGCGCAGGTCGATGATATTGATCCCGATACGGAGCTGGACGAGGCTGTCGGCATCGCGGCGATCGCTCTCCGAGAGGAATGCGATGCGCTGCACGAGGAGCCCAAGCCGGTGCAACATGAGGCCGGCGAACTCCGCGCGGTCGCGCTTGCCGCGCCGTTCGGCGGCGACCGCGATCGTGATCCAGCTCGACAGCACCAGGCGATTGGCGATCCACTCCGCGCCGACCCCGCGTGCGATCCGCGTCACGATCTCCGCGATCACGACGCCGACGAAGAACGCGACGGCGGAATTGGCGTAGGACGCAAAGTCCGCGATGTAAGTCGATTGCAACGCAAGCAGTGTCGCCGTATTGGCCGCCAGCGCCATGCCCGTCCCCGCCGTTGCCGGCCGGGCGATCAAAAAGCCGTAGAGCAGGAAAGTCGGCGCCAGCGCGACGATCAAGACCTCGATATGGGAGATCCCAGGCACCAGCGCGAACAGATAGACCGCAACGACCACGATGGCGACCAGCGACCACAGGCCAAAGCTGCGGATGAAGCGCGCGGGCTCGTCCTGCGCGGCAAAGAATGAGCAGGCGACCGCCGCCATCATCGGCGCCGACGCGCCGTCGGGCCATCCTGTCCCGATCCAGAATGCGCAGCAAATCAAGATGGCCACGGCCGCACCGGCCGCCGACCACAGGGCAAGGCCGCGGTCGCGGTGACGCACGGGCGCGGCGCCGGCCTCAGAATGAAAGGCGAGATCGAGGGTCGAGACGTCGCGGTTCTCGGCGATCGCCTCGGTCAGCGCACGACAATCGCGCGAGAGGTCGATGAGCTCGCGCAGCCGCGACAACAGGCTCGTGGTGATGATCCGCTCCCAGGAGGCGCTGTCATCGAGGATTGCCTGCCGCTCCACGATCGCGGCGCGGAGCCGCTCGGCCGGCTGTCGCGCGCTGACGTCGCTCACGATCCATTGCGCGAGATCCTCCAGAAGTCGCTTCAGCTCGGGCTGCCGCCGCAACGCCTCCTCGCCGAGCGCCGCCAGCCGGTCTTCGAGCGAGGCGATCACCGGCATCAGCATCAGCATGCGCAGCCGGATTTCACCAAGGCCGATCACCGCATTGCGATCGGTCAGCCGGTCATAGGCGAGATGGGTCGAGAGCGTGTCGATCTCGACGATGTCGGTCGCAAGCTTGAGGCGCTTGCCGCGGCGGGTCTCGTTGGTGCCCTCGCGCATGAGCACGATTTGGCTGAGACGGCGTGCATCCAACAGCCAGGTATCGACGCGGTGGGCCACGGCGGGCGCGACGCTGCGGGGAAAGATGATGGTCGAGACCAGGCTGGCGCAGATGATGCCGAGCGAGATCTCCTCGACGCGCGCGACTGCGGTGTCAAAGATCGCGCCCGGTTCGGACACCGCGGGAAAGCCGATCAGCGCGACCGTGTATCCCGCCAGCATGAAGACGTAGCTGCGCGGCGTGCCGTCGAGCAGCGAGAGATACAGGCAGAGCCCGACCCAGAGCGCGATGGCAAGGCACAGCAGCTCCGGTGCATCGATCAGGTTCGGCACCAGCGCCACCGTCATGGTGGCACCGACCAGCGTGCCCATCACCCGGAAAAACGCCTTCGAGCTGGTGGCGCCAGCGAGCGGCTGTGATGTGATGTAGACGGTTGCCATCGCCCAATAGGGCCGCGGCAGGTCCATGGCGAGCGCAATGACGAGTGCCAACATCGACGCGGCAAACGTCTTCAAAGCGAAAATGAGGTCCGCATGGCGGACCAGGAAGGGCTCTTCCGCGCGCATGACTATTGCGCCTCTGGAACTGTCTTGGCCGATGTCTTGGCTTCATGCAGGCGACTTGCCCGCCGCTCGATGCGCTGGAGCGTCTCGAAGGTTATCGCAAGTTCTTCAGACCCGATATCCTTGAGCAGGTTCGCCCGTACGCGCCGCAATACGCGGTTGATCTCCTCGACCTTGGCTTCGCCTGCTTTCGTGAGGTGTAGCGTTTTGGCACGGCGGTCGGTCGGGTCCTCACGACGCTCCGCAAGGCCCTCGACCTGGAGCAGGTCGATCAGCCGCACCAGCGACGGCCCTTCGATGCCAAGCTCGTCGGCGAGCACGCCCTGGCGGACGTTCTCACCCTGGCCCGACAGCAACAGGAGAGGAATCGCGGCCGCATAGGACAGGCCGTGATCGGACAGCGCCTGATCCGCCTCGCGACGCCAGATGCGGGCGAGCCGCGCAATGAGCCGGCCGATTTCGCCGTGGATATGAGCCTGCGAGGGAGCCATGCAAATTAGATAGGATGCGAACTATTAGCCTGCAACTATATATCTTGCATAGCTCGATTGATCACGAAAAAGCGAACGAGGACAACGCAGGATGGGCCAGGGTTCCACAACCGAAGCACGGGAGGAGATGGCGGGCGACAGCGCGCTGACGCTCGTCCCGACCTTCGTCGTGGTGGCGGTGGATGCCACCGGGATGGGCATCATCCTGCCGCTGCTGCCGTTCTATTCGCAGCGACTCGGTGCCACGCCGTTCCTGATCGGCGCGCTGATCTCGGTCTATGCCGCCTGCCAGCTCATCGCCGGTCCCGTGGTCGGCATCCTCTCGGACCGCTACGGCCGGCGGAAGGTTCTGGTGGTCAGCCAGATCGGAACCCTGATCGGATTTGTCCTGCTCGCGATGGCAGGTAATCTGACAGTGGTGTTCCTGGCGCGCATCATCGATGGCCTGACCTCAGGCAACATCTCGGTCGCTCATGCCTACGCCGCCGAGCACAGCGCGCCTGCGACGCGCAAGCAGGCACTCGGCATGACCAGCGGCGCGATCGGAACCGGACTCCTGCTCGGCCCCGCGCTCTCGAGCTTCCTCGTGCATTACGGCCAGACCGCGCCGGTGTGGGCCGCGGCCGCCCTCTCCTTGATCAGCATTTTGGCGACGATCGCCCTGCTCCCGCCGGATCATCCAGCATCCGAGCCGCTCTACCAGCACCGCGTGCCCGAGCCGACGCTGACGCGCAGCCTGTTCGGCCTGCGCTACGCCTGGCGGCTGCTGGGGCTGCTCATCGTGTTCTTCTTCGTCAACTCGATGTTCCTGTCGCAGATCGGCCTGTTCCTGTCGGCGCGGTTCTCATGGGATGGGCACGCCTTCGGCGCGCGCGAGCTCGGCTGGATGTTTGCCTATGCCGGCTTCATCAACATGGTGGTCCAGGGTCTCCTGATCACGCGCGCGAACCTCGTCGCCTCCGACCGCAGTATCGTGATGGTGGCATTCGCCTGCATGGGGTTGGGATTTGCGGGACTATCGGCCCGCAACAACATCAGCCTGCTCGCGGTCTACCTGACGCTGATCATCGTCGGCACCATGTTTGCCCGCAGCACGCTGACGGCGGAATTGTCGCGCTCAACTGCGGTCAACCGCCAGGGCATGATCATGGGCCTCAACCAATCGCTGATGTCGGGCGCGAACATCAGCGCTCCCCTCATCAGCGGCGCGCTGATCGGCCATCGGCTGTTCGTGGCCTGGGCGCTAGCGATGGCGGCGATCGCAGTGGTCGGCGCAGCGCTCGCCGGCCAGTTGCTCGATACGCCGCGAGCGCGCTAGCCCTCGCCTCAGTTCACGACATAGACATCAGGGTCGAAGCTCGAGCTCGGCTTCTTGAAGGCGTTGCGCAAGGCCGGCGACATCGGGACATTATAGTTGAGCCCGTTCGGCGGCGTCGGTGATTCCAGCCACTTCCTGTAGAGCACCTCGATCTCCGGGCTTGCGTAAAGCTCGGCCGTGGCGCGATCGGCCAGCGCCTGGAACGGCGCGTCCTCCCGCCGCAACATGATTCCGAAAGGCTCGGCCTTCGAAAACGTCTCTTCGCTGATCATGAACAGGGCCGGCTCCTTCGAGCGCGCAATGACGACCGCAAGCTGAACGTCGTCGAGTGCGTAGGCCTGCGCGCGGTCGGTCTCAAGCAGCAGGAACGCTTCAGCCTGATCCACGGCCGGCATTATTTTGATGCCGAGATTGCGCTCGGTATTGACCTTGGCGAGCTGGTTCAGGTTGACCGAGCCTGCCACCGCGGTCACGGCCTTGCCCTTGAGATCGTCGATGGTGTTGATCTTCGCGGCCTTCTTGGCCGCAAATCGCGTCGCGCTGAGGAAATGCGTGTTGGTGAAGGCGACCTGTTTCTGGCGGTCGGCATTGTTGGTAGTCGCCGAGCAATGCAGGTCGAGCGTGCCGTTGACCATCAGGGGAATGCGGTTCGACGAAGTCACAGCGAGATAGTCGACGGCGATGTCGGGCATGCCGAGCTGCTTCTTCACGGCGTCGACGATCTTGAGGCAGATATCCATGGCAAAGCCGACCGGCTTCTGGCTTCCGTCCAGATAGCTGAAGGGCACGGAGGCCTCCTGATAGCCGAGCGTGATCTTCTTGGTCTCCTTGACCTTCTGGAGCGTGCCCGACAGATCTTCGGCTGAAGCTGTGCCCGCAAGACATGTGACGGCCAGGAGAACGATCGGAAAACGCATTGGAGGGCTCCTCAAGGGGTCATCTGCTGCGCCAGTGCACAACACGGAAGCTCATAGCCCACGGCCGACCCGATCGCCAGACGAGGTTCCGTCTAACAGCTATCGCGCTTTTGTATGTACCGCGGCGAGAGGAAAGATCATGCAGCGCAGCCAAGGTTGAGTGCGTCGCGGCATGAACACGCCCGGCCGACAACCAGTCAGCACAAGTTTTCACATCCCGCGCGCAATACCTTCACCCGCGAGGCCGCCTGTCTCTTGCGATTTGATCCAAAATCATTTGCCGTGTGAGCTGCCGCGCCAAAAAAGTACCGATCGTTGGAAGTGCGACCGGGACAACAAAGGATGAACGGCCGCGTGGCAAGTTCCGGGGAAACGCGTCGCGACGCGAGCGAAGTCCTGCGCGTCGAAGGACTGACCGTGCAGTATGGCGCTCTCGTCGCATTGCGCGACGTGAGCTGGTCAGTTCATAGCGACGAGATCCTCGGCATTATTGGCCCGAATGGCGCCGGCAAGAGCAGCTGCTTCGCCGCGGTCACCAACGCCGTTACCCATCGCGGCCGCACCTTCCTCGACAATCACGATGTCTCGGCCCTCAGGACATTCGATCTGGCCAGCCGCGGCCTGCGTCGCACCTTTCAGCAGAACTCGTTCTTCGGCGAGCTGACGGTCCTGCAGAACGCAGTCTCGGCTATCTTCCGCGACTTATCTGCCAATCTGGCAACGTCCCTGTTCGCCCCCTGGCGCGAGGCCGCCTCTCGCCGTGCGGCCGAGACAGCAGCCGCACAGCTTCTTGATTTTTTCGGGATCGCCCGGCAGTACCATGACCAGCTCCCGGGAGACATTCCCTACGGTGTGCAGCGACTTCTGTCGGTCGCGCTGGCCTATGGGACCGGTGCAAAGGTGCTCCTGCTGGATGAACCGGCCGCGGGATTGAGCGGCGGCGACATGAAGAAGCTCGCCGACGTGCTGATCGGCCTGCGCAAGCGTACCCTCGCTTTGGTCGTCATCGAACACCACATGGACCTCATCATGTCGATTGCCGATCGCATCGTCATGATCGACCAGGGAGCGATGCTGGCAACGGGAACGCCGGCAGACATCCAACGCGACGTCCGGGTGCGCGAAGCCTATCTGGGGCGCGACGAATGAGCGCCGTGCTGCAAAGCAATAATCTCTCGGTTCGCTACGCCGGCAATGTTGCGGTGTCGGGCGTCAATATCGGCGTCGCCGCTGGCCGAATGGTCGGCCTCGTCGGCGCCAACGGTGCCGGCAAGACCACCCTCGTCAATGCGCTCGCAGGCTGGTCGCGCGGCCGCGCCATCGTCACCGGCACCGTTCTGCTCGAGGGACGCAACATCGAAAAGCTCTCCGCCCACGAACGGGTCGCTCGTGGCCTCACGCTGGTGCCCGAAGGCAAGAACATCTTCGCGGAATTGACCGTCGATGAGAACCTGGCGCTGGTGCGTCCACCGGCAGACACGACGGGCCGGCATACCTTCAAAGTCCCGGAGGTCTTCGACTTCTTTCCCAGGCTCGCCGAACGTCGCTCGCACAAGGGCGCAGCCCTCTCTGGCGGCGAACGCCAGATGCTCGCGGTCGGACGCGCCCTGCTCTCCGGCCCTCGCGTGCTGATGCTTGACGAGCCTTCCGCCGGCCTCGCGCCCCGGCTGATCACCGATCTCCTGTCTCGAATTCGCCTGCTCGTCGATCACGGCCTGCCGGTGCTGCTCGTCGAGCAAAATGTGAAGGCGGCGCTCAAAGTGGTCGATCATCTCTACCTGCTTGAACGCGGTCGGATTATCGGCGAAGGCCCGGCCGATGTCATGGCAGCAGACCATCGCATCATCGAGGCCTATCTCGGTACCATCGCGGATGGAGCACTGAGGTGAACATCGCGCAACAGATCATCAACGGGATCGTGCTCGGCTCGGGCTATGCCTGCATCGCGCTCGGCTGGACCATCCTGCTCGGGGTTGCCCGTCTGGTGAATTTTGCACATGGTCAGCTCTACATGCTCGGCGCATTCGTCACCTGGTACGCCATCACCAGGGTCGGCCTGCCCTATCCGCTGGCGATCATCGCAGCCATCGTCGTGCTGGGCGCCGTCGGCCTGCTGATGCAAATCGCAATGATGCGCCTGGTCATGACGCAGAACCTGACCAGCTTGATGATCGTGACCCTGGGCCTCGGCTACGTCCTCCAGGGCGGCAGCGCCCTGGTCTTCGGCGGCAATCCACAGACATTGCCTGGCACTCTGGCGAGGGCCAAAGTCGATATCGGTCCGCTCTGGTTTACCTGGCAGGACGTGCTGGTGCTGGTCGTCACGCTCGCCCTCTACGGCGCCGTGTGGCTGTTCACGCAACGCACGCGCTTCGGCTCAGTCATTCGTGCCGTCGCGGAGGACCCGAAGCTCGCAGAACTGTTCGGGATCAACGCCAAAATCGTCTATCTGCTGGTCTTCGTGTTCGAATGCTCGGTGGTCGCGCTCGGCGCGGCGCTGGTTGCGCCTCGCTCGCCAATCCTGACCAGCATGGGCTTCAATGAGGTCATCATGACCTTCGTCGTGGTCGTGCTCGGTGGCATCGGCTCGATCGGAGGTGCGCTCGTCGCTGGCCTCGGGCTCGGCCTGTTCACAGCCTTCTTCGGCGCGTTCGTCGCGCAAGCCTACACCACGGCGGCGGCCTTTGCGCTTCTGCTGGCATTGCTGGTGATCCGTCCTGCGGGGCTCGCGACCAAATGACTGTGATCGAATCCCGGCAATCGAGCTCGATCCCACTTCTCCGCATCGCGGCGGTCGCCGCCTTCGTCGTTATCGGCTTCATGCTTCCGCGTCTCCTTGGCGGCACATCTGTCGCCTATTCGACGCTGACCACGATCGCGATCTTTGCCGTGATGTGCTACGGCGCTGATATCGTGCTGTCCTATCTCGGCGAGGTCAGCCTTGGCCACACCGTGTTCTGGGCGATCGGGGGCTATACCGCTGCGAACCTCTCGGTCAAATATGGCCTGAACGGCTGGGCGACAGCGGCCGCGACGCTTGTGCTCTGCCTTGCCGCCGCGGCGTTCCTCGGCGCCGTCACTTTGCGAACCCGCGAGTTTGTGTTCTCGCTCGTGACTTATGCGGCCGCCGTGGTCGCCTACGAGATCGCCTTCAATTGGGACACCGTCGGCGGCTCCGACGGAATCGTCGGAATTCCTCCGCTGAAACTGCCCTTGCTCGTCACCACGTTCTCCGGAGCGCTGCAGGAAGATTTGTGGCCGATTGCATTCGCACTACTCTTGCTGACTCTTGCCTTCATTGCGCGCTTCCGCCGCTCCCGGCTCGGCACAACCGCATTGATGGTGCAGATGAACCCAGCACTCGCCGCGAGCCTTGGTGTCGACCCGCGCCGGATCCGGCTCGCTGTCTTCGTGATTTCAGCCCCGATCACCGGCCTTGCGGGCTGGCTATACGCCTATCAGCGCGCCTATGTCGGACCCGATATGTTCGAGTCCTATTTCCTGGTGATGATGCTCACCGCCATCGTGCTGGTGGGCCGCCGCATCCTGCTCGGACCGTTGATCGGCACCGCTCTTCTGATCGTCCAGCAAAACCTGTTTTCGCTTGGCGGTGACTGGAACAAAATCGTGCTGGGCTCGGTGCTGGCCCTGGTCCTAATCTTCTGGCCCGCAGGGCTGGTGGGTTTGTATCGCCGTATCACCAAGAAAACGACTTAAAGACAACATTGGGAGTAAAGCACATGAACAAGACAAAACTGGCACTCGCCCTGCTATTGGGTCTCGCATCAGTTCCGGCGATGGCACAGGACATCAAAGTCGGAACGATCTTTCCGCTCAGCGGTGGCGCCGGTCCGGATGGCCAGACCGTCACCAATGCCGTCAAGCTCATGGTCCAGCAGATCAACGACAAGGGCGGATTGCTCGGCCGCAAGCTGACGCTGATCTCCAAGGACGACGAGAGCACACCCGCGGTCGGCGTCAGCCGAGCCAACGAGATGATCGCCGAGAAGGCGGATGTCGTCATCGAAGGCTGGAACTCGCCGGTCACGCTCGCCATGCAGCCGATCCTCGCCCGCGGCGGCGTCCTGGACATCACGGCGGTCTCGAAATCGGACCTGATCCTCAGCGGCGAAACCAACCCTTACGCGCTGCGTATCAACAGCTCGAATGGCTTTGATGCCGGCATCATCGCCAAATACGTCGTCGAGACGATGAAAGCGAAGAAGGTTGCCTTCCTGACCCAGAACGACGTCTACGGCAACGGCTTCCAGACCGCGGTCGAAGCCGAGTTCAAGAAGCTGAACTTTTCCGGCGAAGTCGTCATGACCGAGAAGTTCGCATTCAAGGACACCGATTTTCGCGTGCAGCTCACGAACCTGAAAGGCGCCAATGCCGACGCCATCATCGTCACCAACTCGTCGAACTCGTCGGGCCTGCCGGCGATGGTCGAGCAATACCGCCAAGCCGACATCAAATCGACCTTCGTCGGAGCTGTCGGCATTATGCTGACCACGGTATTTAGGGTGGCCGGCGACGCCAATAACGGAGTGGTCTCGGCCGACATCTTCTTCCCTGACCTGCCCCCGTTCACCATCATGCCGGAGAGCACCTCGTTCGTGGCCGCCTACAACAAGGCCTATGGCATCAATCCCGACAAGAGCGCAGCACTGGGCGCCGCGGCCGTGCAGGTGTGGGCACAGGCCGTTGAATCGACCAAGTCGCTCGACCGCAAGACCGTGGCGGAAGCGATCCGCGGCAAGGCCGTCAAGGGCACCGTGTTCGGCGACGTTCAGTTCTTGCCAAACGGGCAGATGCAGCCGCGTTACGTCGTGTTCAAGGTGGTCGACGGCAAGAACACCAAACTTGAGGTGCTCCAGTAATCGCCGTTCAACGCTCACACTTGCAACGCTCAAACTCGAACTTTTACCAGCGTCCGCCTTGTCCGAAGGCGGGCGTCATCTTTAGCGCTGCTCTATTGGCCGGAGACGTGCTGCTCGAACCAGTCTGCCCTTACGCGTCGATGCCCCGCTGCACCAGGATGCGCTCGGCGCTGTCGTTCCAGACATCCATCTTGACGATCTGCCCGCCTCTGACGACGAAGCGATCGACATAGCGGTTGCCTTCGAACGGCGTGCCGTCCATCCACTCGCCATAGAGCGTGCCGACGCTGTAGACCACGGTCTCGTCCGCGCCCGGACAGACGTCAAAGCGATCCATCTTCTTCTTGACCCAGCGATAGCGTTTGGCATTGAAGCCGGTCGGCCCGCGCGGGTGGTCGAACTCGCGGCCGCCGGTAAAGGTGATCACCGTGCCCGGCTTCATGTAGGCTGACGCGGCATCGGGATCGGGAATCATCGAGGCCGTGAGATAGGCTTCCACGATCTCGGCGTCCGACGACGGCGCTTTTTCGCTTTTCACGGCTACGGACATGGCGGTATCTCCCGGACAAATTCGCGAAATACTACCGTCCGGGTCGGGGAAAGCACGCATATATTTTGATCAGATCCCCCGCTACATTGCCGCCGACCCGAAGCCTCGCCCACTGCTATAACCCGCCTCCGAAGATTCATTGCATGACCGCCCAGACCGCCTTCGACCTGATCTTCCGCAACGCCCTGTTGCGATCATCCGCCGCACCCGTCGATATCGGCGTGAAAGGCGGCCGGATCGCTGCGATTGAGCCAAAGCTTGCCTGCGAGGCGATCGAGATCGATGTCGGGGGACGGCTGGCCCTGCCCGGCTTCGTCGATACCCACATCCATCTCGACAAGGCCTGCCTGCTCGAGCGTTGCGGACACATCCACGGCACGCTCGGCGATGCCATCCGCGCCGTCTCGGCGATGAAGCGCGACTTCAGCGTCGACGATGTCTATGCGCGTGGCGCCAAGGTGATCGAGCGCGCCATCGTGCACGGCACGACCCGCATGCGCACCCATGTCGAGATCGATCCGCGCATCGGCTTGCGCAGCTTCGAAGCGGTGAAGGCGCTGAAGCGCGACTATGCCTGGGCGCTCGACCTCTCGCTTTGCGTCTTCCCGCAGGAAGGCCTGACCAACGATCCCGGAGCTGAGGAACTGCTGGTGCAGGCGCTGCGGGACGGCGGCGAGGCGATCGGTGGCTGCCCCTATACCGACACCGACCCGAACGCGCATCTCGCGCGCATCTTCGATCTCGCGCAAGAATTCGACGTCGACGTCGATCTTCATCTCGACTTCGATCTCGATCCGTCCTGGTGGCATCTGGACGAAGTCTGCCGGCAGACCGAACAGCGCAACTATCAGGGTCGCGTCGCGATCGGCCACGCCACAAAGCTCTCCGCCTTGCCGCCGGAGCGGCTGAAGGCAGCCACCGCTCAACTGGCGAAAGCCGGCGTCGCCGTCACTGTGCTGCCCGCGACGGATCTCTATCTGATGGGGCGCGAGGCCACCCACAATGCGCCGCGCGGGCTGACGCTCGCGCACAAGCTCGCGGGCGACGGCATCGTGTGCTCGGTCGCCACCAACAACGTGCTCAATCCCTTCACGCCATTTGGCGATGCCTCGCTGATGCGGATGGCGAACTTCTACGCCAATGTCGCGCACGCCTCCGTCGGCGACTTCGACACCTGCCTCGATCTCGTCACCGAGCTACCGGCGCGGCTGATGAACCTGAGGGACTACGGCATCGCGGTCGGAAAGCCCGCCGATCTCGTCGTGCTCGACACAAAGGACAGCCGCTTTGCCATCGCCGAGCTGCCGGATATCGTGATGGGCTTCAAGAGCGGCCGGCAGACCTTTGAGCGGCCGCAGCCGACGCTGTTCAAGCCGCAGACCTGAACCAACGGAACAACCGGATGGCTTACGACAAGATATTCCTCAACGCCCGCTTCGACGGCGGATCGCGACATCACATCGCGGTCAAGGACGGCCGTATCGCCGCGATCACGCCTGCTGACCAGCCACCCACGGGCGCCGAAACGATTGACCTCGACAATGCCCTGGTCGTTCCCGGCTTCGTCGAAGGCCACATCCATCTCGACACCAGCTTCTATGGCGATACCTGGCGCCCGCACAAGCCCTGCACTGACGGCTTCGACGTGCATGAGCGCGTGGCCTTCCAGGCCCAGAACATCGCCGAGGCCGCACCGATGGATGTGCGCGCCCGCAACCAGCTCGATCTCTGCATCGGGCATGGCACCACGCAGATGCGCAGCCATGTCATGGTCGACGGCTCGGTCGGCCTGAAATCGCTCGAGACGATCCTGCGCGTGCGTGAGGAGTACAGGGGCCTGATCGACATCCAGCTCGTCGCCTTTCCCCAGAGCGGCATCCTGATGAGCCCGGGCACGCCACAATTGCTGGATGAAGCCATCGGGCTCGGCGCCGATCTGGTCGGTGGGCTCGATCCCGCAAGTTTTGATCGCGATATCGAGAAACATCTCGACGTCGTGTTCGGCGTGGCCGGCAAGCATGGTGTCGACGTCGACATTCACCTGCACGACATGGGCACGCTTGGCGCGTTCGAGATCGAGCAGATTGCGGCCCGCACGCGCGCGCTCGGCATGGAAGGCCATGTCGCCATCAGCCACGCCTACGGACTTGGCGACATCTCCGCAGATCATCTCAAGAAGATCGCCGAAATCCTTGCCCGTTCCGGCGTCGCGATCATGACCAATGCGCCGGGCGCGCGGCCCTTCCCGCCGATCCTGGCGCTGCGCAACGCCGGCGTGACCGTGTTCAGCGGCAATGACAACATTCGTGATTCCTGGTGGCCTTATGGCGACGGCGACATGCTGCGCCGGGCGACGACGCTCGGCTATCGCTCGGGCTTCAACATCGATGAAGAACTGCGCGTGGCGTTCGATGTCGTCACCGAAGCCGGCGCCAAGGCGCTGCGACTCGAGGGCTACGGCCTGCGCGACGGCGCCAAGGCCGATTTTGTGACGTTGAACGCCGCCCATGTTCCCGAGGCTGTCGTCGCGGTTCCGCAGGCGCGCTCCGTGTACAAGGAGGGCAAGCTTGTCGCGTCGAACGGTAAGATGGTCGGGAAACGCAGCTAACCCGTAGGCTAAAGTCCGTCCGATATTACCGCTGATCCGGGCGCCGGCTGAGTCCGGTAGAATCCCGGACCGTAGCCCAACGCGTTGCGGGAAGGGTCAGGTAATCTTACTAAGACCTTGCACTGACCCTCCGCGTTCAATGGGGAAGTTTGGATATGTTCAGCGCATTCAGCAGCATCGATTACCAGTCCATTCGAGCCAAGACACCCGCCGAAACAGCCGTCAAGCGACTGAACGGCATCGGTGAAGTCCTCTCTGGCCTTGATATCTCGTCCATTCACACGCAGGACGAGATGGCCCGCGCACTGTGGACGCTCGATACCGCCGACAAGTGCATTCGCATGATCCTCACCGAGTTCCGTACCGAGCGGACCAGGGACGTCGTTCGCGAGGCCAAGAGCCTGATCGACTTGATCGAGCTCGCGCGCGACGAGATCTCGGACTATCGCGACGGCGGCAGGGTTTTAAGCTGAACGCGCGCGCTTCAGGTTATTGTCTGAGCATGATCTTTTCGGAAAACCGCTGCACACTTTTCCGGATCATGCTCTAACGCTTGACCTTCGCCAGAATGCGATCCGCCTCGGTGCGCCAATCGGCGCTGCGGGCAAACTCCTTGGTGACCCTCTCCCCGAACAGGCCTTCGTCGGCGAGATCGGCCACCCAGGCCTGCCGTTCGGCGGTGCCCTGCGCCGACCACGGCGTCAGCCCTGCCTCGCGCACGGTCTCGGCGACCTCGCGCACCTCCTCGGCACGGCGGCGGCCGTGCTCGATCACGCGCTGGAAGAAATAAGCGCCCTGCTTCTCCCAATTAATGGCGGGGAATGTCTCCGTGAGTGATGCCAGCACGGCATCCTCGACGCCATAAGCGCGCGCGGTGGTAAAACTCTCGATCACCATGGCCTCGAGGCCCTTGATCATGATGCTGCGGCACATCTTGACGGCCGAGGACACGCCGAGCTTGTCGCTGGCAACCTTGGCCGCAAAGCCGATCGTGTTCAGGAGCGGCTCCAGCTCTTTCGCGCCGGGCCCGCCGAGCAGCAGCGGCACCTTGATGCGATGGGGCGGCACCGAGGTCATCACCGCGCCCTCGACATAGCGCCCGCCGGCGCCGTCGATCAGCGCCGCGGCGCGCTGCTTGGCACCCGGTGAGGCCGAGTTGAAATCAAGGAACCAGGTGCCCTGGTTGAGTGCACCCGCACAGGCTTTTGCGACCGGCACCGCCTGGCTGGCTGTGACCGCGGAGACGATGAAGTCTGACTTCGCGGTGAGCTCAGCGTGCGAAGCAGCCAGCGCCACGCCAAATTTCGCCGCATGCTCCTTCAGCGCAGCACCCTGCTCGCCTCCAAGCTTGATGTCGAAGGCTGCGACCTTGATGTCCTGCTGGCGCAAATCCTCGGCCAAAATCCTGCCGACCTCGCCGTAGCCGACCAGCCCGATGTGCCATCGTTTCGGATCCGCCATCAGTTCAATCCTCGCGTCGTCGCGTCGAACAGCTCCTCAACCGCATAGCGGCGCGGGATCAGCGCCTGCTGGAATGCGTAGTCGACGATCAGCTCCAACGGCTTTCTGTTCGCCTCAACTCCGAACGGAACCATATCGGGCGAACTGGCCGCCCCCACCTGGGTCTTGTTCCGCTTGAGGAGATCATAGACGCCCGCGACCACATCGGGGTGCGCCTTCGCAAGCTGTTCAGTCACGACCACGTAATGATTGACCGGCACAACGCCGCGGCGCACGTACCATTTGGCGGCTTCAGCAGCCGGATCGGGGAACAGCGGCCTCAGCTTGGGATCGTTCGGGGCCTCGCCGAGAACGGCGTCGAGCTCGCCGTCGATCAGCATCTGCAAGATCTTCTTGTCCTTCGGCGCGCGCTCGGTGGTGTCGACATATTCGGCGACGTGCGGATCCTCGAAGGTCACCCAACGGATCTTATCGAGATTCACGCCATAGTCGTTGGCGAGGATGCCCCTGATCCAGGCGCCCGTGGTCGTCGTGAAGGAGCGGATGCCGACGCGCTTGCCTTCGAGATCACTCGGCCCGAGCGTTCCATGCGCGGGATTGTACAGCGCATGAGCATGTTGGAAGCGGCCGAGCATGGCTGCCGGCAGCAGCACCAGCGGCTTGCCATGCGCCTTCGCCATCAGATAGGTCACGATCGCCATCTCGCAGACGTCGAACGCCTGCTCGCGCACCATCGGCTTGAACGCCGTGTTGGTCGGCGTGTATTCGATGAAGTCGAGGTCGAAGCGGTCGGAGCGGAGCTCGCCGCTCTTCACCGCCTGGACATGGGGGTGACTGCCGAGCACGGCTTTCAGTTTGAGACGATCCATCCGCCCGCTCCGCTTCTCTTGTCCCGCCTAGACGTCCTCGGGATTGTCGACATAGACGAGCCCGGCTTTGGCCAGGGCCTCACGCATGCTGTACATATCGAGGCCCAATTCGCCCGAACCGAGACGTTTGCGCTTGCCGCCCTCGTCCGCATTGCGCTTCTTCGCCTTTTCGGCGACTTCGGCGGCGTAACGCTTCGGCACCACCACCACGCCGTCGTCATCGGCCACGACGATGTCGCCGGGATCGACGTTGACGCCGGCGCAGACGACGGGAATGTTGACCGAGCCGAGCGTGGCCTTGACCGTGCCCTTGGCCGAGACCGCGCGCGACCACACCGGAAATTTCATCTCGTGCAGCGCTTTGACATCGCGGCAGCCGGCATCAATGATCAGCCCCTGCACGCCACGCGCCTGGAGCGAGGTCGCGAGCAATTCGCCGAACATGCCATCAGTATTGTCGGTGGTGCAGCCGACGACGAGGATGTCGCCCTTCTTGCACTGCTCGACCGCGACATGGATCATCCAGTTGTCGCCGGGCTGCGCCAGCACGGTGACCGCGGGGCCCGCAATCGACGCACCTGCCCAGACCGGACGCAAATACGGCTTCATCAGGCCAAGGCGGCCATAAGCCTCGTGCACGGTGGAGACGCCGTATTCCGCCATGCCGGCGGGATCGGCACGCTTGATGTTGCGAACGACGACCGGCTTCATGCCAGCACCTCCGCAACCGTCGGGAACAGCCGCTGATAGGCCTCGCCATAGGTCATGGGAATGCCTGTGTTGCGGCTGCCCTGGATGCCGCGGTTGAGCGCGACGCGCTCGTAATAGCCCCAGAGATGCTTTTGTGCGGCGAGGATCTGGAACGCCTCGTACTTCTCCTTCCAGACCTCGTCGATCTTGAGCAGCAGGTCCGGCCTGTAATTGCACTGCTCGGGCTGGTGCGGCTCGAACAGGAACACAGGCGGCGCCGAATATTGGTACTGCGCGCCGGGCTTGTGGCCCATCGCCTGCGCCACCACGCGGGTCTCCTGCGCGAAATGCGCGGCGTTCGGATGGTCGAAATTATAGGGATCTTCCAGCGCGTGCGTCAGCACGAAGCTCGGATTGAGCTCGCGGTAGATATCGACCATGCGGTCGAAATGCGCCTCGGTGAGCTTCAGCGGATAGTCTCCGCAGTCGAAGAACTCGATCTCGGCACCGAGCAGTTTTGCTGCCCGCTCCGCCTCGTCCTTGCGGCCGGCTTTGACCGACTCCAGCGTCGCGCCCTTTTCCTTCCAGGCGAACTGGCTCTCGCCGCGCTCGCCGAAGGACATGCAGACGATCTTCATGCGATAGCCCTTCTTCGCATGCAGGGCGATGGCGCCGCCAGCACGCCAGACGAAATCGCCCGGATGTGCCGTAACCACGAGACCTGTTTTCATGGGACGAACTCCCCTCTCTCATTCGTAAGCATCTTAAGCTGCCTGCGTCGCGCAGGAAGCCAATTCATCACGCCGCAGCAGTCGCGGGTTCCTCGCCGTCAAGCACGCGCTTCAAGCGCTCGGCGTCGAGCGCGCCTTCCCATTTGGAAATCGCGATGGTCGCCACCGCGTTTCCGATCAGATTGGTCGGCGTCAGCCCCTGCGACATCAGGCGATGGATACCGAGCACCAGTGCGACGCTCGTCACGGGAATGCTGCCGGTGGCCGACAGCGTCGCCGCCAGCACGACAAAGGCGGCGCCCGCAATCCCCGCCGCGCCCTTGGAGGTCACGAGCAGGATCAGCAGCAGCTCGATCTGCTCGGCAAGCCCGAACGGCGTGTTGGTCGCCTGGGCCAGGAACACCGAAGCAGCCGCGAGGTACAGACAGGTGCCGTCGAGATTGAAGGAGTAGCCAGTTGGGATCACGAGCCCAACGACGCTGCGCTCGCAGCCGGCTTTCTCAAGCTTGGTCAGCATCCGCGGCAGCACGGTCTCCGACGAGGTCGTGGCGATGCAGATCAGCAGCTCTTCCCAGATGTAGCGGATCAGCTTGAGCAGCGAGAAGCCGCAGAGCCGCGCGACAGGGCCGAGCGCCACGACGATGAAGATCACGCAGGTGAGATAGAAACCGCCCAGGAGCTTGCCGAGCGAGGCCAGCGAGCCGACGCCGAACTTGCCGACCGTGAACGCAATGGCGCCGAAAGCGCCGATCGGCGCCGCCCACATCACGAAGCCGACGACGGCAAAGACCATCTTGGCGGCGATGTCGATCAAATTGACCAGCGGCGCGGCGCGTTCGCCAAGTTGCACCAGCGCAAAGCCGCACAGCACGGCGATGAAGAGCACCTGAAGAATGTTGCCCTCGGCAAAGGCGCCAATGAAGGTTGCAGGCACGATGTTCATCAGGAACGGCACGAAGCCGATCACGGCGGTCTGCTTGACATAAGGCTCGACAGCGCTGGCGTTGATGGTCGCGGGATCGATGTTCATGCCGGCGCCGGGCTTGAGCAGATTGACCGCGACAAGACCGATGATCAGCGCGATCGTGGTCATGATCTCGAAATAGATGATGGCTTTGACGGCGACGCGCCCTACGCGTGCCATGTCGGCCATGTGAGCGATGCCGTGCACGACCGTACAGAAGATGATCGGTGCGATCAGCATCCGGATCGCCTTGATGAAGGCGTCGCCGAGCGGCTGCATCTTCGCACCTGCCTCGGGATTGACGATCCCAAGCGCGATGCCGGCCACCATGGCGATGAGCACCTGGATCCAAAGCTCCTTCCACCAGACGCGGCCGCGCGGCTTGTCGATCGCAAGCGCCGTCATGTGTCGAACTCGAACAGGCGCGCCGGATTGCTGACCAGGATCTTTTGCTGGAACTCCGGCTCCGGTGCGAACAGCGGAATCAGGTCGACGAGGTCGCCGTCATTCGGCATCGCCTTGACGTTGGGATGCGGCCAGTCAGTGCCCCAGATGACGCGGTCGGGCGCAGTCTCGACGATTTTTCGCGCGAACGGCACCGCATCGGTGAACGGCGGACCGGCCGAGGACACGCGTTCGGAGCCGCAGATCTTGACCCAGCACTTCTCGTCGCGCCGCATCAGATCGATCAGAATCTTGAACGGCAGTTGGTCGAGCCCTTCGGACGCCTTCACCCGCCCCATATGGTCGATGGTGTAGCTCAACGGCAGCTCAGTCAGCATGTCGGCGTATTCAGGCAGGTCGATCGCATCGAAATGCAGATCGATGTGCCAGCCGAGCGGCGTGACCATCGCGATGATGCGGTCAAATACGCGCTTGTCGGGAACGCCGCCAAGGTGTCGCACGAAATTGAAGCGGCAGCCGCGGAAACCGCCCTCATGCAGCACGCGAAGCCCGCGTTCGGTAATGGTGTCGTCGATATTGGCCACCGCGCGATAGGCGCCGTTGCTTTGCGCAATCGCGTCGAGGGCCACCGTGTTGTCGATGCCGTGCACGCTGGCATTGACGATGACGGCGCGTTCCACGCCGAGCTTGGCGTGCAACACCTTGAAATCCGCGAGCGGCGCATCGGGCGGCGTGTACGAGCGATCCGGCGCGTAGGGATATTTCGCCCCGGGGCCGAAGATGTGGCAGTGCGCATCGCAAGAGAGTTTCGGCAGCTTGAATTTCGGCGTGCGCGTGTTCGGATCGGGTGGCGGAATGGTCGGTGTGTACATCATGGCTATCAGGTGAACTTGAACAGGCGTGCCGGATTGTCGACCAGCAGCTTGTGCTGGACCTTCGCATCTGGCGCATAGAGGGGGATCAGGTCGACGAGCTCGCCGTCGTTCGGCATGAACTTGACGTTGGGGTGCGGCCAGTCGGTGCCCCAGATGACGCGATCCGGCGCATTGTCGATCAGCGCCTTCGCGAACGGCACCGCGTCATGGAATGGCTTGCCGGCCGCAGAGGCGCGCTCAAGGCCCGTGATCTTGACCCAGCATTTTTCGTCTTTTTTCTGGAGATCGAGCAGCGCGGTAAAGCCGGGATCGTCGAGCCCTTTCGCGGCCTGCACCGTACCCATGTGATCGATCACATAGGGCGTCGGCAGCGTGGTGAGGATGGGCGCGAATTCGGCGATCGTGCCCGGCTCGAGATAAAGGTCGATGTGCCAGCCGAGCTTGGCGATGCGGTGCACGATGCGCTGGAACTTGCCCATGTCGCCGACGCCGCCGAGCCGCTTCAGGAAGGCCAAGCGGCAGCCGCAGATGCCGCCCTTGTCGAGCGCCGCAAGCTCCTTGTCCGACATCTCGTCGTTGACGTTGGCGATGCCCTTGTAGGCACCCTCGCTCTGCGCAATCGCGTCGGTGACGACGCGATTGTCGGTGCCGTGCACGGTGGCATTGACGATCACGCAGCGCTCGACGCCGATCTTCTCGTGGACGCTGCGGAATGCTTCCAGCGGCGCATCGGCTGTGTTGTAGGGCCGGTTTGGTGAAAAGGGATAGCGCGCGGCCGGCCCGAAGATATGGGTGTGGGTGTCGCAGGATTTTGGCGGCAGCTTGAAAGACGGCACCTTGGGATTTGGATCCGGTGGCTCGATCGTCGGGATCGCCTTCGGCTCAGCGGCTTGCGCACGCGCTTCGCCCGCAAGCGCCGCGCCGGCCAGTCCGGTCAAGAGATGCAAGTACTCTCGCCTGTTCATTTCCTCAACACTCACTCACATGGTCCGCTTGCGAGCGGAAACGCTGGATGCGCCTCCCCTCGGCGGTTTCTTTCAAGTCTTGCTTGCAACAGGCCGCCGTCGTGCCGGCGCGGCCTGATCCAGCGCAGGCGCCTGGAAGGCGGCAACGGTGGCTTGCACCAATTGCTCGATGGCCATGGCTGCATCGCTGCCATCGGCCTCGCCGCGCGACAGGCGCGAGACGCGGTCCGGCGTCACCAGCGAATAATAGAGTGCGCCGAGCAGGAAGTGGCTGCGCCAGACGATCTCGTTGCGCGGAATGTGCGGCAGGCTGTCGTGGATCGAGTCGATGAAGGCGTGGCTGGTATCGTCAAAAGTCTGCGCGATAATTTTTCGCGCGACCTCGTTGCCCTCGGCCGACATCACCGCCCTCAGCCGCGTGAAGCGCGCGCCGCCGCCGGCGAGATCGCTGCCCGAGGTGAAGGCCGGCACCACATAGGCCCGCACGATGGCCTCCAGCCGGTCCTGGAGATCGCGCACGCGCCTGGCGGCGGCGAGCAGCTCCGAACGGCGAAGATTCATCGGCCCGCAATGGCGCCGGTAGATCTCCAGCAGCAGGCCGTCCTTGGTCTTGAAATGATAGGTGACGCTGCCGGGATTGGCGCCGGCGGCCTGCGCGATATCGCGCACCGAGACGGCGTTGAAGCCGTTGGTGGCGAACAGCTCCTCGGCCGCAGCGAGGATCGCCTCGCGCATGTTCGGCTTACGGGCCGTTTCCTTGCTGGTGGGCTTGCTTACCATGTGATTTGTACTATCGTACAAAAGATCAGGTCTCGTCAACAAAAACCATGGGCAACGTCCGGGGCGGCTCAGAGACCGCCCGAGGAACCCGAATGCCTCAAGGAGTGCTAAGAAAATGCTGGGTTTGAACAACACAATCGGCCGGCTCGCGGTCGGTGCGGGTCTGCTGCTGGCAGCGAGCGCCGCGCAGGCCGATAATTATCCGAGCAAGCCGGTGCACATCCTCGTGCCCTATGCGGCCGGCGGCGCGGTCGATGTGCTCGCGCGTACGCTCAGCCAGGCGCTGGCCAAGACCTGGGGCCAGCAGCCCGTGGTCGACAACCGTCCCGGCGCCGGCGGCATCGTCGCCTCGCAGGCGCTGGCGCAGGCTGCACCTGACGGCTACACGCTGATCCTGGTCGCGAGCGGCCATCCGCTCAACCAGTTCATCTATGCGAGCGTGCCCTATGACACCTTCAAGGATTTTACCGCGATCAGCGAAGTCGCCTCCTCGCCGCTTGCGATTGTGGTGGCGAAGGACAGCCCATACAAGACGCTCAGTGATCTCCTCGCCGCCGCAAAGAAGGAGCCGGACAAGCTGTCCTACGGCATGTCCGGCAACGGCACTTCGGCGCATCTCGCCGGCGAGCTGTTGAAATACATGTCCGGCACCAAGATCGTCGCGATTCCCTACAAGGGCGGCGCGCCGGCGCTGACCGCCGTGATCGCAGGCGATATCCCGCTCAGCATCAATCCGCTTGCGGAGGCGATCAGTCAGCTCGAAGGCGGTCCGGTGCGCGCGCTCGCGGTGACCTCGGCCGAGCGCTCAAAGGCGCTGCCGGATGTCCCGACGGTCGCCGAGGCCGGCGTGCCCGGCTATGACGTCTCTGTGTGGTGGGGCGTACTGGGCCCGGCAAAGATGCCGCCTGAGATCGTGGCAAAGCTCGAAACCGATTTGAAGGCGGCGTTGCAGGACCCGAACGTGCTGTCGACGCTCGGCAAGATCGGCGCAGCGCCCGTCGGCTCGTCCGCCAAGGACTTTGACGCCTACATGCATGCCGAGGCAACCAAATGGGAGCCGGTGCTGAAGGCCGCAGACATCCACGCGCAGTGAAGGACTCTCACATGATGACCTTCTCTCATCCCGTGCGCCTTGCGCGCACTGCCCTGCTCGCGATCGCAATCATCGGCTCGCTCGGTGTATCCGCGCGCGCCGATGGCGAAGCGAAACTCCTGGCGCCGAGCGGGACCTTGCGCGTCGGCATCTATCCGGGCAGCCCGAGCTCGATGGTGACAGATGCGGCCGGCAAGCCGCACGGCCTCAGCTACGATCTCGGCGCCGAGCTGGCAAAGCGGCTCGGCGTTCCCATGGACTATGTCAGGTTTCAGCGCGTCGCTGACATCGTCACCGCGATCCACGACGGCCAGATCGATTTCACCGTGACCAACGCCACGCCGGCTCGCGCCAATGACGTCAGCTTCAGCCAGCCCGTGCTGGCGATCGAGCTCGGCTATCTTGTGCCAGCGAACTCCCCGATCGCCAAGATCGAGGATATCGACAGACCGGGCGTGAAGATCGGCGTCACCAAGGGCTCGACCTCCGAGCGCACCCTGCCCGCGAAGTTCAAGAATGCGACCATCGTTCCCGCCGAAAGCGTCAAGGTCGCGATCGCGATGTTCGGCCGCGGCGAGATCGATCTCTATGCCACCAACAAGCCGACGCTGTTCGAGATATCCGACCAGATGCCAGGCGCGCAGATCCTCGACGGCAATTGGGGCGCAGAGCATATGGCGATCGCGATCCCGAAGGGACGCGAGAGCGCGCTCCCTCTGCTCAACCGTTTCGTCGCGGAGGAGCACTCATCCGGCGCGCTGGACACGATCCAGCAGCAGGCCGGCTTGCGCGGCGCGACCAAGGCGACGCGCGAATAGGCGAAGGCGTTCAATTGCGCGCGTTCGCCCGCATCTTCTCCGGCGCGGCGGGACGGCGCACGAAGTCGGTGTCGTCGCCTCCCGACGGAATCAGGATGGCGCGTTCGCGTGGCAGTGCTTCCGGCATCTCGTCGCGGATGAAGGCGATCAGCTTCTCCCTCATCTCGCAGCGCAGATCCCAGGATTGCGGCGCATTCCGCGCACTGACCAGGGCGCGAAGCTCGATGGTCCGCGAATCCGCGTTGATCACCTGGAGGTTGACCACGGCGCCGTCCCAGAGCGCGGAGTCCTTGATGGCCTCCTCCAGCCAGCGCCGGATGCGCGGCACGTCGGCGCGGTAGTCGACGTGGAGCGGGATCACACCAATGAGGGATGCCGTATCGCGCGTCCAGTTCTGGAACGGCTTTTCGATGAAGTAGGACAGCGGCACCACCATGCGGCGCCAGTCCCACAGCCGGATCACGACATAGGTCGAGGCGATGTCCTCGACCCAGCCCCACTCGTTCTCGATGATCACGGCATCCTCGATGCGGATCGGCTGCGTGATCGCGATCTGCACGCCGGCGATCAGATTGCTGAGCAGCGGCCGCGCGGCAAGACCGACGATGATACCGGCGGCGCCTGCCGAGGCGAACAGGCTGACGCCGTACTGCCTCACCGAATCGAACGTCATCAGCGCGGTCGACACCGTGATGACGACGATGATGGTGTCGGTCACGCGCTTGAACACGCGCACCTGGGTGACATGCTTGCGCGCGACAAAATTCTCGCTAACGTCGCGAAAATTCTGCAAGTACCTCGCCGCGCTCATATCGACGATCCGAATCGAGATCCAGCCGATCAGCGCGATGAAGGCGACGACGAACAAGCTCGTCAGCGGCGTCCGGAACGCGTCGTCGAGCGGCGCAAGCGGCAGGACCAGGGCGACAGCAGCAAGGCATAACGCCAGCTGCGCGGGACCGGATGTCCGCTCGATGAATACACCGAGGAGGGACAAACGGGTTCCGAAGGCGCGATTGAGAAGCCACACGGCGACACGGTAGAGGGTCAAAGCAAGCAGCATCGCGCCGGCGACCAGGCAGAGGCCGACGAACCATGAGGGTATCCAGCCGAACATCCTGTCGATGTCGATCATGACGGCGTGGCGATTCATTCATGTCCCCGCAATTGCGTACGCGTCTCAACGCGTTCCCGGTGGCTTCGCTCCCCCGCTCCGTGCAATGCAGCATCCCTCTGGTGCAACCGTCGCCGAACTGCGCTATTCCTAGGCAATCATGACTCGCCGAACCGGCAGCGCCGATCTTCCCCTGCATACCGGACGGGTTCCGCCGTGGCTTGCGAGCCGCATGGCCTGCCTCGGCGCGATCGTCACGCAGGCGATCGTGCATCATTACGGGCGCGATGCATTCCTCCAGCGGCTATCGCACCCGTTCTGGTTCCAGTCGTTCGGCGCCGTGATGGGGATGGACTGGCACTCCTCGGGAATCACGACCTCCGTGATTGGCGCGCTGAAGCGCGGGCTCGGCCCGTTGCAAGATGAGCTCGGCATCTATGTCTGCGGCGGCCGCGGCCAGCATTCGCGCAAAACACCGGATGAGCTGATGCACCTCAGTGACCGCGTCGGATTCGATGGCGCAAAGCTCACGCGCGCCAGCCGCCTGGTGGCGAAGGTCGATAGCGCGGCGGTGCAGGATGGGTTCGATCTCTATCTGCACGGCTTCTTCGTCACTGCGGACGCGAAATGGACGGTGGTGCAGCAGGGCATGAATGGCGACAGGCGGCAGGCCCGCCGCTATCACTGGCATTCCGAGGCGCTGAAGAGTTTTGTCGATACGCCGCACAGCGCGATCGACGGCCCCGCGCAGGGTGAGATCGTCAACCTCACCGACCATCGCGCCGACATCTCACGCACCGCGCAACTCGAGCTGTTGAGTGATCTCGGCCCCGATCGCATCGTCACCGAGTTCGAACGGCTGACCGGCGTCGAGCCCGCACAAGCCATGCTGCCGCACCTGATCATGCCAGCGCATCACGACGTGCGGCCGAAGGACGTGTTCGCACGGCGCCTGCACGGAACGCTCGCGGCCGCGGCCGAGCGCGGCCCGGTCGACTTTCCGGAGCTATTGCTGACGCCCGGCGTCGGCGCGCGCACCGTGCGCTCGCTGGCGATGGTCGCCGAGGTCGTGCATGGCGCGCCCTATCGCTTTGGGGATCCCGCGCGTTTCTCGCTCGCCCATGGCGGCAAGGACCGGCATCCCTACCCCGTCCCGATCAAGGTCTATGACGAGACCATTCGCGTGCTGAAGGGCGCAATCCAAAGCGCCAAGCTCGGGCGCGAAGAAGAGATGCAGGCGATCAAGCGCCTCGACGACCAGGCGCGCCGTCTGGAGCGAACTGCGCGCGGACCGTCCGTTGAAGCCTACATCGCCGGCGAGCGAGCGGCCTCGCCCGAACTCGACGGCCGCTCGGTGTTCGGCTGGGAACGCGATGTTGTGGGATCGGACAAATCGACCGGCTGACGGTCCGCTGGGACGACCGGCAGATTCGCTATGGCGCGGATACCTGGCCGTTTGCGCCAGTGAATCTGGGACGCATCGACGGCAAGTCCGAGCTTGGGCCAGCGCACAAACAGCGCTTCCAGCGCGCAAGCGGCCTCGATCCGAGCAAGCTGGTGGCCGAGGCAGAAATGGATGCCCGTGCCGAAGGAGATATGGCGGTTCGGCTTGCGCGTGAGGTCGAGGCGCTCAGGCTGCTCCTGCACCGCCGGATCGACGTTCGCCGCGGCGAGCATGACCATGACGCGGTCGCCCTTCTTCAAGCGCACTCCCGCAAGCTCGATGTCTCGCCGCACATAGCGCGGCTTCGAGAACTGCACAGGTGAGACGAAGCGCAGGAATTCCTCGACGGCGAGAGCGATGCGGCTTCGGTCCTGTTCCAGCCAATCGCGCAGAACCGGATTCCTGAGGAGCTCATAGACCGAGCCGCTGATGAGATGGGTGGTGGTCTCGGAGCCAGCGGCCAGCAACAGGAAGACCATCGAGACCATTTCGTCCGGCGTGATCTGGCCGCCTTCCCGCTCGACCTGGACCAGCTCCGCGATCAAGCCCTCGCCGCCCTGTGCGCGCGCCAGTCGCAATTGCTGTTCGAGATAGCCGCGCATCTTGCGGAAAGCGAACATCAGCCGGACGAAGCTGACCACATTCGTCAGCGACGACATCGCATTCGCCCAGGCAATGAACCTGGGACGGTCCACTGGCGGCAGGCCGAGCAGTTCACAGATCACGGATAGCGGCAGGATGCGGGCGTAGCGCTGGACGAGATCGGCGGGACTGCCATCGGCGAACAGTTCGTCGGCAAGTCCGTCGGCGATGGCGCGGATGCGCGGCTCCATCGCGACGATCGCGCGGCGGCGAAAGGCCTCGTCCACGATACTGCGCAGCCGGGTGTGATCCGGCTCGTCCATGGTCAGCATGTTCTTGGCAATAGTGGCTACGAGCTTCGGCATCCACCAGCGCAGGCCGGCGACTTCGCCATCTTCCTTGCGCAGGGTGAAGGTCGTGCCGTCCTTCAGCACCTCCGCCGTCGCATCATGAGTCGTGGTGATCCAGACATCGCCGATCAGGGGAAAACGCGTCGCGACCACGGGACCGGAGGCCCGCAACGCTGCGATCCCCTTCGGCGGATCGCGAAAGAAAGCGTCGCTCGTGAAGTCGATACGCGGTGCCATGGAATCACCGGCGTGGTTGATGGCGTCTCAACCAGATGGTGCGACCGGGCGCTCGCGCAAGGGCCGGAACCCGACCCGCACGACAACGGGATGTACGAAACGAGCCTATCCGCGTCCGGGCGAGCGCGGCCCGGCCTTGCGCTGACTGGTATAGGCGTCCCAATGGCTCCAGCTGCCATTGCTGAGGCTCTGGAGGTCGGTGGTGAGCGGACGGCGCGTGCGCTTGTCGTGATCGGCGATCGAGCGCTCGGACTGCACGATCTTGCGCTTGAGTTCCGCGATCGCCTTCTGGGTCTGGCCGTTCCGCTTTGAGGACGCAATCTCGCCCATCGTGAAGCGCGCGGTCTCCAGCGCCTTCAACTCGGCGCGGTTCTTCTTCAACTGGACCCGGTGCCAGGCGATGTTGCTGTCGCTGTCCGCAACCATGTGGGAACTCCGCTGATTCGCCCCCACAGTGTATCGTGCGCCGAATCGGCACCGCAACGCCCGTGCGGCGGCGAAAATGCGGTGTTATTGCGCGCGAATTCCCGACTTACCGCTCGGCGAAGGCCTTTTCGACCACGAACTGGGCCGGCTCGCCGTGATTGCCCTCGATGAAGCCGCGCTCACCCAGCAGCACGCGGGTGTCCGTGACCAGCGCCGGGCTGCCGCAGATCATGACGCGGTCATGCGCGGCCTCAAGCCCCGGCAGGCCGATATCGGCGAACAGCTTGCCAGAAGTGATGAGGTCCGTGATGCGGCCGCGATTGCGGAAGGGATCGCGCGTCACGGTCGGATAGTAGATCAGCTGAGCGCGGATGTAGTCGCCGAGGAGCTCGTCCTTCGGCAGATGCTCGGTGATCATCTCGCCATAGGCGAGCTCCTTGACGTGGCGGCAGCCGTGCAGCAGCACGACCTTCTCGAAGCGCTCGTAGGTCTCGGGATCCTTGATCACGCTCAGGAACGGCGCAAGGCCGGTGCCGGTGCCGATCAGGTAAAGGTTGCGGCCCTCTTCCAGATTGTCGATCACCAGCGTGCCGGTGGCCTTGCGGCTGACGATGATCTCGTCGCCTTCCTTCAGGTGCTGGAGCCGCGAGGTCAGCGGACCGTCCGGCACCTTGATCGAGAAGAACTCGAGCGTCTCCTCGTAATTGGCGCTGGCGACGCTGTAGGCCCGCAGCAGCGGCTTCTCGCCGACCTTGAGCCCGATCATGGTGAATTCGCCGTTACGGAAGCGGAAGGTCGGGCTGCGCGTGGTCTTGAAAGAGAACAGCGTGTCGGTCCAGTGGTGGACACTCAAAACGCTTTCCTGATTGAAATTGCTCATCTCACGCTTCCTTGCGGTTCCGAGGCGGTCAGCTATGCGTCGTTCGTATACGATCATTCGTATACAAATGAATAATCCGGCTTGATCCCGCGGTCAAGGCTGCCCAAGATCGAAAGCGTTGCAATTAAGGACAAGGACCCATTCCATGGCGCATGACGCACCCCAGGCCACCGGACCTTCGAAGCTCGTGATCCGCAATATCGGCCTGATCCTGTCGGGCGCGCTGGAAAAGCCGATCCTGGACGGCGACACCATCGTCGCCGAGAACGGCAAGATCACCGCAATCGGCCGCTTCAAGGATCTCGATACCGAAGGCGCGACCACCGTGGTCGAAGCCAACGGCACCACCGTCGCGCCCGGCCTGATCGACAGCCACGTCCACCCCGTCGCGGGCGACTGGACGCCGCGGCAGAACCAGATCGGCTGGATCGACAGCAATTTGCATGGCGGCGTCACCACCATGATCTCGGCCGGCGAGGTCCATATGCCGGGCCGTCCGCGCGACGTCGTTGGTCTCAAGGCGATGGCGATCTTCGCGCAGCGCGCATTCTGGAATTTGCGGCCCGGCGGCGTGAAGGTTCATGCCGGCGCGCCGGTGATCGAATGCGAGATGGTCGAGGAGGATTTCAAGGAATTGGCCGCGGCCGGCGTCAAGCTGCTCGGCGAGGTCGGTCTCGGCGGCGTCAAGGACGGCCCGACCGCGCGAAAAATGGTCGGCTGGGCACGCAAATACGGCATCCAGAGCACGATCCACACCGGCGGCCCCTCGATCCCCGGCTCCGGCCTGATCGACAAGGACGTGGTGCTGGAAGCCGATACCGACGTGGTCGGACACATCAATGGCGGCCACACGGCGCTACCCGACGACCAGATCCGCTGCATCTGCGAGGGCTGCAAGCGCGGCCTCGAGCTCGTTCACAACGGCAATGAGCGTTCAGCCTTGTTCACGCTGCGCATCGCGCGCGAGATGGGCGATCTGCATCGCGTCATCCTCGGCACCGATGCGCCGGCCGGCTCCGGCGTGCAGCCGCTCGGCATCCTGCGCATGGTTTCGATGCTGTCTTCGCTTGGCGACCTGCCGGCCGAGCTCGCCTTTTGTCTCGCCACCGGCAACACCGCGCGGATGCGCGAGCTCGATTGCGGCCTGATCGAAATCGGCCGTTCCGCGGATTTCGTCATCATGGACAAGGCGCAGCATTCGGCCGGCAAGAACATCCTGGAGAGCGTGCAGCTCGGCGACCTCCCCGGCGTCGGCATGACCATCATCGACGGCATCGTGCGGACCCAGCGCAGCCGGAATACGCCGCCGGCGGGGAGAGTGCCGGAGATCGTCGGCGGTCATTGATCGGGCGGAAGTGCGTAGGGTGGGCAAAGCGGAGCGTGCCCACCAACGCCTCTACAAGGCGCTGAAAGATGGTGGGCACGGCGCTTCGCGCCTTTGCCCACCCTACAAGACCGAGTTCACCGCAGCTTGTTCAACAGCGCCATCAGCGTCTCGCGCTCCCTGGCATCGAGCGGCGCCAGCGTTTCGCGGGTGATTGCGAGTGCGTTCGGCGCGAGCTTCTCCGCTAGCTGCTGACCGGCGCGCGTCAGGCTCACCAGCAGGCGCCGGCCGTCCTCGGGATCCTGACTCGTCTCGGTCAGGCCGCGCACCGAGAGCCGATCGATCACGCCCTTGATGGTCGCCACGTCCATCGACGTCAGCCGCCCGAGCTGGTTCTGCGAGCACGGTCCGGTCTCGGCGAGTTTTGACAGCGCCGCCCATTGCGTCGGCGTGAGATTGGTGCCGATGTCACGCGAGAAGATCGAGCTGTGGCGCTGCCAGACCTGGCGCAGGATGAAGCCGACCTGCTCATCGAGCACATAAGACGGCTTTCCCTGCTTCACGCTCTTCTTCGCCGCGATGCTTCTCGCCATCCGCTCCCCGCCCCTCACAACGACAGATGCGCGTCGCGGATATCCGGACGCGCATCGAGCTCGGCCATGGTGCCGCCGAAACAGATGCGGCCGCGCTCGATGATATAGGCGCGATCGGAAATCAATCGCGCAAAGTGCAAATTCTGCTCGGAGACGACGATGCTGACGCCCTCCTTCTTCATGGTCAGGATGGCGTCGACCATCTGCTCCACGATTTTCGGCGACAGGCCTTCCGACGGTTCGTCCAGCAACATCAGCGACGGATTCCCCATCAGCGTGCGCGCGATCGTCAGCATCTGCTGCTCGCCGCCACTCATGCGCCCCCCCGGGCGATTTTTCATTTCACCCAGATTTGGAAACAGCGCGAACAGTTTTTCGCGCGTCCAATATGGTGCGTTCAGACGCTTCGGCTGACGGCCGACTTCGAGATTTTCTTCCACCGTCAGATCCGTGAAGATGCGCCGTTCCTCCGGCACATAGCCGAGCCCATCGCGCACGATCTCATGGGTCGGACGTGCCGAGACATCCTTGCCTTCGAACATGATCCGGCCCGAACGCTGCGCGACGAGGCCTACGATCGAGCGGAACGTCGTCGACTTGCCGGCGCCGTTGCGGCCCAGAAGCGCCACCACCTCGCCGTCGCCGACCTCGAAGCCGATGTCGAACAGGATATGGGCCGGGCCATAATGACTGTTGAGGTCTTGCACCGTGAGCTTCATGCCGATGCTCCCTCGCGATGCTCGGCATCGTAAAGCAGGCCCTCGCCGAGATAGACCGCCTGGACCTGCGGATTACCGCGCACCTCGGCCGGCGAGCCCTCGGCGATCAGCATGCCGCGGTTGAGCACGATGATGCGGTCGGCATGCTCGAACACCACGTCCATGTCGTGCTCGGTGAAGAGCACGCCGATCGACTTCTCCCGTGCGATCTGCGCGGTGAGCCGCATCAGCTCGACGCGCTCGCGCGGCGCCATGCCAGCGGTCGGCTCATCCATCAAAAGCAGCTTCGGCTGGTTCGCCAGCGCGACCGCAAGCTCGAGCCGCTTGAGGTCGCCATAGGCGAGTTCACCGCAGGGACGATCCGCATAGCCGCCCATGCCGACGAGTTCGAGCAGGCGCCCGGCCTCACCGCGATCGACATTCGGCGCCGAGCCCCAGAGATTGAACAATTGCTTGCCGTGCGAGATCAGCGCGACCTGCACGTTCTCGCGCACAGTCATGGTCGCGAACGTCGCCGTGATCTGGAAGGTACGTCCCACGCCCATGCGCCAGACGTCGCGCGGTTTCTTGCCGGTGGTCTCTTCGCCGAGCAAGCGGACGTGGCCCGAATCCGGTCGGTTCTGGCCGTTGAGCATGTCGAAGCAGGTGCTCTTGCCCGCGCCGTTCGGACCTATCAGCGCCAGAATCTCGCCGGCGCGCAGCGAGAACGACACGCCTCGCACGGCATGGATGCCGCCGTAGGATTTGGTCAGGCCTTCGACTGCGAGAAGTGGGGGTGCGACGCTCATTCGGCGGACTCGATCGGCTTGGCGAGCAAGGGTGATCCCGGCGGCGAAGTTTTCCTGCGCCGCTGCGCCAGCATTTCCAGCATGCCGACGATGCCTTTGGGGAAGACGACGACAATCAGGACGATGAAGCCGCCGAGCACAAGTTTCGACAGATCGGTCTGGCTGACCAGCCAGATGTTGAGCGCCTTGTAGACGATGGCGCCGATCACCCCGCCCGACACCGTCTCGACGCCGCCGAGCAGCACCATGACCAGTGCATCGACAGAGAGCGAGATGCCGAGATTGTCGGGGAAGACGCTGCCCTTGAGGTAAGCGAACAGCGCGCCGCCAATGCCGGCCGTCGTTCCCGCGATGACAAAGGCGGTCCACTGCATCCGCTTGGCGTTGATACCGATCGCCTCGCTGCGCAGGAGCGAGTCGCGCGTGGCCCGGAGCGCGTAGCCGAACGGCGAGAACACCATGACCCGCAGCGCGATCGTCACGAGCGCCGCGACGCCGAGCGCCAGCCAATAAAAATGCGACGGGCTCGCCGCCCATTTTTCAGGCCAGATACTCAGAATGCCGTTGTCGCCGCCGGTCACACTCACCCACTGGAACGCGATCGACCACACAATCTGCGCGAAGGCGAGCGTCAGCATCGCGAAATAAACGCCGGAGAGCTGCACGGCAAAGAAGCCGAACACGGCGGCCCCCATGCAGCCGAGCAGCGGCCCCAGCAGCAGGCACACGATCATCGGCAGCCCCGCCATCTTGGCGAGGAAGGCGACGCCGTAGGCGCCGAGCCCAAAATAGGCCGCGTGACCAAAGGATGCGAGCCCGCCGACCGACATCAGGAAATGCAGGCTGACCGCGAAAATCACGAAGATCGCGATCTCGGAGCCGACGGTCAGCGCGTAATTGCCGGCGAACAACGGCAGTGACGCCGCGACGACGAGCGCCGCAAGCGCAGCCAGCCGCTCGTTCGATGTCAGCGGGCGCCAGGGATTGACGGTGAGACCAGGCGTCCTGCGCGCGGGCGCCTCGGGCCTGCCGAACAGGCCCCAGGGCCGCACGATCAGCACCACCGCCATCACCAGGAAGACGAGAATGATGGAAATCTTCGGGAAAATCAGGATGCCGAAGGCGTTGAGCTCGGACACCAGCACCGCGGCGACGAAGGCGCCGACAATGCTGCCGAGGCCACCGATCACGACCACGACAAAGACGTCGACGATGATGCGCAGGTCCATGGCGTGATGAACGGCGTCGCGCGGGATCTGGAGCGCGCCGCCGAGCGCCGCGAGGAAGACACCGACTGCAAACACTGACGTGAACAGCCATTTCTGATTGACGCCGAGCGCTGCGACCATGTCGCGGTCCTGCGTCGCGGCGCGCACCAGCACGCCCCAGCGCGTGCGCTGGAACAGCAGCCAGAGAATGCCTAGCACGACTGGGCTGAGCACGATCAGGAACAAATCATAGCTCGGGATGTTCTGACCGAAGAAATCAATCGCGCCCTTGAAGCCCGGCGCGCGGCGTCCGACGAGGTCGTCAGGCCCCCAAATCAGCACCACGAGGTCCTCGACCATCAGCGTCAGGCCGAAGGTCGCGAGCAGTTGGAACAGTTCGGGGGCGTGATAGATGCGCCGAAGCAGGACCATCTCGACCAGCACGCCGATCAGCGCCACCGCGAACGCTGCGACAACGATCGCGCCCCAGAAACCGAAGGCGCCGGAAAGCCGTTCCGTCAGCGTGAAGGCGATGTAGGCGCCGATCATGTAGAAGGCGCCATGCGCGAAATTCACGATCCGCGTCACGCCGAAGATGATCGACAGGCCCGACGCCACCAGGAACAGCGACGCTGCGCTGGCGAGACCGGTCAGAAACTGGACGACATAAAAGGCCATCGGCGGTCCGGGTTGGTGTTTGGAAGTCACCTCTCCCCGCTTGCGGGGAGAGGTCTTCGTAAGGTGGGTTAGCCGAAGGCGTAACCCACCAACTTCTTGCCGCTGGACGGGCGTGGTGGGTTACGCTTCGCTAACCCACCCTACGGCAGCGGAGAGTGAAGCCAGATCAATCCTTCGGCCGCAGCTTCTCGACTTCGGCGTCGCTCGGCAGATAGTCCGCGCCCTTCTTGTAGGTGGCATCCACCATCACGCCCTTGCCGTCCTTCAGCGCGGTCTTGCCGACGTAAGCGCCGAGCGTCGACTGGTGGTCGATCTTGCGGAAGGTGATCTCGCCGAGCGGCGACGGCATCGACAGCCCTTCGGCCGCGGCAATCAGCTTCTCCGGATCGGTCGAGCCGGCCTTCGCGAGGATCGCGGCGGCCGACTTGATGGTCTGGTAGCCGACGATCGAGCCGAGGCGCGGATAGTCGTTGTATTTGGCCTGGTAGGCCTTGAGGAACGCATCGTGCTCGGGGGTCTTGATCGAGTACCAGGGATAGCCGGTGACGATCCAGCCCTCGGGCGTCTCTTCCTTGAGCGGATCGAGATATTCGGGCTCGCCGGTCAAGAACGAGACAACCTCGCGTCCCTTGAACAGGCCGCGGGTGTTGCCTTCGCGCACGAGCTTCACGAGGTCGGCGCCGAAAGTGACGTTGAGGATCGCTTCCGGATTGGCGGCGGCAACTGCCTGCACCACCGGGCCAGCGTCGATCTTGCCCTGCGGCGGCCACTGCTCGTCGACCCACTGAATGTCCGGACGCTTCTCCGACATCAGCTTCTTGAACACCGCGACCGCCGACTGGCCGTATTCATAGTTCGGCGCAATCGTTGCCCAGCGTTTAGCGGGCAATTTGGCGGCGGCTTCCACCAGCATCGCCGCCTGCATGTAGTTGGAGGGGCGCAGGCGGAAGGTATATTTGTTGCCCTTCGACCAGGTGACGGCGTCCGTCAGCGGCTCGGCTGCGAGAAAAAACACCTTCTTCTGGTTGGCGAAGTCGCTGACGGCGAGACCGATGTTCGACAGGAACGTGCCCGTGAGCATCGCCACGCCTTCGCTCGAGACAAGCTCGTTGGCGGCCGTCTGCGCATCGGCCGGCTTGCCGCCGTCGTCCTTGGAGATGACGACGAGCTTCTTGCCGTTGATACCGCCGGACGCGTTGATCTCTTCGACCGCGAGCTGCCATCCCTTGCGATAGGGTTCGGTGAAGGCCGGCAGCAGCGAGTAGCTGTTGATCTCGCCGATCTTGATCTCCTGCGCCATGGCCGAATGAGCCATGCCGCCCGCCAGAAGCGCGAAGGCCGCACCGACGAAATAGTTTCTTACTCGCATCCCAACCTCCAGTTTTGAACTCTCTTGCGTCTTCTATCTCAAACCGTCTTCGCCCTTGACCTCGGCAACTGTCAGCCCGCCGACGCGCGGCAGCGGACGGCCGCTGTCGGTGACGGCGACGGCGACCATGATCTCGTTGGCGCGCGGCGCGTCGTTGATCTGCACTTCCATGCCGTCGAAATGGCTGCGCACGAAGGCTGCATCCTTGTGTCCGAGCGGAATGTCGAGCGTCGTGCCGGGGCCGCTGCGCTTCTTCGACGACGGGATCAGAGCCGCGCCCTTGCTCAGCACCTTGCGCACCGGCGCACCCATCTTCGGGTGAAGAATCGCAGCCGCATGTTCCAGCTCGCCGTTCTCGCCGACGGCCGCCGCCTTGCCATAGCTCTGAGCCTTGGAACCATCGATGCCGAGTGCTGCCACCGCGCGCTTGGACAGGAGATCGCCGAGCTCCTCGCCGATCGCAATCAACGGCGAGAGATCCTCGACATATTTTCCGGCAAAGGGATTTTCGATCACCGCGATCGCAGCCGCACGCCGGGTCGGCGGCGACACCTGGCGGCCCATCTCCATCTGCGTCTCTTCGACGACGGTGACGATCTTGCGGATGATCGCGCTCATGCTTCGTTTCCCCGTTCAGGCATGAACCGCGTTCTCCAGCACTGCCGGGCGCGATCGTTGCCGCTCAATATCTTTTGTTCCGATGACAAGCATATCACCACAAAGCTGCAACACGGCACCTTCGATCAATCCGCGATCGAACATTTGTCGTGCACATTCCGCGCCAGATTCCAGCGCGGTCGCGATTTCGGCCCGCGACAATTCACCAACAGCGCAGGTCACAAGACGCCCGCCGAGATCGCTGTCAGGCTGAAGCTCGTTCGCAGGCCTTCGGACGATGGCGGGATGCCCGGGCAGATCGACAGCGTTGGCGATGACCGTGGCGGCCGCATCGGCCTGCGACGCGGTCGCGGCAAGCACCGTCACGGCATCGGCGATGCCGAGCGAAAAGCTGCGGCCATGGCGGCCACTGGTCGCGATGCCCCGCACGGGATCGTTTGCATCGACCATCATCGTCCGCATCACGCCGTCGCGATCGGGCCGATCCATCAGGCCGACCGAGAAATGCTCGCCTTCGCCGAGATGCAGCGCAATGTCGCCGCCATTGTTGACGTAAGCCTGATCAAGCGATGCAACGGCCAGCATCGCGCCAAGCATCTCCTCCGCCACGCTGCCGGCAACCGCGGCCATCGGCGTGATGAAGCAATCGGCAGCATAAGGCGCGACGGCGGCGTGCATGCGTTGGGCGACAATTCCGTTCAGCGAACACACCCCGGGTTCCACCGCTTTGCGCAGCTCGGTCAGGTCAGCGCAGAGCTCGTCGAGCAGACCGGTGAACCGGCGCGCTGCCGCCTCATAGGCTGCGCGCACCTCGCCTGCCTCTCCCCTCGCCTCAACGATCAGATCGATCGGACCATCCTGCAAATGCAGCCGCCGGCCATCAGACAGCAACGCGATTTGCGGGAGCCTTGTCATGCCCGGCGCCCTGGAATCGGGTTCTGCCAGGGCAGCTGGCGAACATCGTCACCGCCCCTCACCTCGGACAGCGGCTTCACGTAATCCATGTGCCCACCGAGCGCGGCATAGTCGGCCAGCTTCATCGTGAACTCGATCGGCGCGACCAGCGCCGGCGTCGGCACGTAGCCGAATGCGCCCGAGGGCATCTGCGTCACGTCGACCATGTAGGTAATGCCGCCGCCCGGCCAAACATAGACCGCCGCGCCGCCGCTGGTGACGCGCGTCAGCGCATCCTTGACCGAACGGGTCAGCCGCACCGGATTGTCGGTGACGCCCGCGCGCAGCGAGCCACCGGCACCGGCCATGAACAACACCGTGCACAGCGCCGGCTCGCAATTCTCCTGGATGCGCTCAACCGAGAACTTCAGATCAGCGGGCATCTCGGTCTCGACCGGCTTCAAGGCCTCGTCGAGCACGTAATAGGACGAATGCTCGCCGGTGGTGGAGACCATCAGCATAGAGAGGCCAGGCTTGGCTTCCTTGGCGTCGAACGGCCCGAGGATCGCGAGCGGATCGGAGATGTTGGTGCCGCCCCAGCCCGTGCCGGGATCGGCGACCTGGAAATACCGGCCGGGCGTCGAGCGCCGGCCTTTCATCTTGATGCCAGTGTCGGCGATATCGAGCAGCTTGCCGGCCTGGTGCTCGCTCAGCACGCCCGTGATGTGGTCGTCGACCACGACGACCTCGTCGACCTTGCCGTGCCACTGCTTTGCGAACATGCCGATGGTCGCCGAGCCGCAGCCGACGCGCATCCGCTCTTCCTTGGCACCGTTGACGATCGGCGGCTGGCCGGCCTGCACCACCACGCTCGCGCCGCCGTCGACAGTCAGCTCCACCGCCTTGCAATTGGCAAGGTCCATCAGAGTGTCGCAGGTGACGCGGCCCTCCTTCTTGGAGCCGCCGGTGAGATGATGCACGCCGCCGAGCGATAGCATCTGCGAGCCGTATTCACTGGTGGTAACGTGGCCGACCGCTTCGCCCTGGGCGCGCACGGTCGCGGTCTCGGGGCCGAGATAGCGGTCGGTGTCGATCTTCACCTTGATGCCGCAATAGGAGAAGATGCCCTCGGTGACGACGGTGACCATGTCGACGCCGTCGACCTCGGACGAGACGATGAACGGCGCCGGCTTGTAGTCGGGATAGGTCGTGCCCGCTCCGATCGCCGTCACGAAGGTCGAGGGCCCGTGGACGATCGTGCCGTCCCAATCCTCGGTCCGGCTGAACGGCACCAGCTTGCCGCCGAGCGACACCGTGCGTTCAAGGATGATGTGCGGATCGACGCGAACGAGCTTGCCATCATCATTGGCATAGCGGTCGCAGGCACCGGCCGCGCCGGGCTTGATGTAGCACATCACCGGACAGGCATCGCAGCGGATCTTGTCGGTGGTGGCGCTCGTCGTTTCAGTCATGTCAAAGCCAGCGGATCACGACGGGGTTTATCATTCGTACACGAACGATGTTGCGCGCGGTCCCGATAGCTGTCAAGCGGTGCCGCGCGCGAAAAGATGCCGCTGCCGAATAAAAGCTCATTTGCCTCCCGGTTCTGTCCACAAAGCGGGCAACTGCGCTGCACTGCGGCATGGCGGCTTGCACGTTTGTGTACAAACGGTATCGTCGCGACGTAGAATTTTTACGACCGCGCGGTCGCCAGAGCTTGCGAACCAGAGCTTGGAAATGAGGATGACGCAGACACCGATCCGCCTCACCGTAAACGGCAGGATCCACGACGTCACGGCCGCGCCGGAGACGCCGCTGCTCTATGTGCTGCGCAACGACCTTCAGCTCAACGGCCCGAAATACGGCTGCGGTCTCGGCGAATGCGGCACCTGTACTGTCCTGATCGACGGCACTGCTGCGCGCTCCTGCGTGATCCCCGTCGGCGGTTGCGCCGGACGCGACGTCGTCACGCTCGAAGGGCTCGGCACGCGCGACAAGCCGGATGTTGTGCAACAGGCCTTCATCGACGAGCAGGCTGCGCAATGCGGTTACTGCCTCAACGGCATGATCATGACCACCAAGGCGCTGCTCGCGATCAACCCGCAGCCGACTGAGCAGGAGGCACTCGAGGCACTGCGCTACAATCTCTGCCGCTGCGGCACGCATGTCGAAATCCTGCGTGCGGTGATGCGCGCGTCGGGCCGGCTCGCTGAGGCCGGGAATTGATGGCCTCCCCTCTTTCGAATGGAGCTGAGCGGCCATCCGGCTCGCTTGTCGTCGTCCGCACCGTGGACGAGGTTACGTCCGAGACCTTCGTGCGGATCACCGCCGATGGCTCGGTCAATGCTTATAATGGTCATGTCGATCTCGGCACCGGCATCCGCACGGCGCTCGGCCAGATCGTCGCCGAAGAGCTCGACGTTTCCTTTGCCCGTGTCGTCGTCGTGCTCGGCGACACCGCAATCGTCCCGAACCAGGGCGCAACGATTGCGAGCGAAACCATCCAGATCACGGCCGTTCCCTTGCGCAAGGCCGCCGCGCAAGCGCGGCACTTCCTGATTGCCCGCGCAGCCCACCGACTCGAGTTGCCGGCCGCGGAGCTGACGATCGAAGACGGCCTCGTCCGCGGACACAATCGCAGCGTCAGCTATGGCGAGTTGATCGGCGGCGAGACCATTCGCCTGGAGCTTGCCGACGACGCGCAGGTAAAGGCGGTCGGCAATTACACCATCGTTGGCCAGTCGATGCCGCGCGTCGATCTGCCGGCCAAGGCCACGGGCGAACTTACCTTCGTTCATGACATCCGCGTGCCCGGCATGCTGCATGGCCGCGTCGTGCGGCCGCCCTATGCTGGCGTCGACGCCGGCCCGTTCGTCGGCACCAGCCTGATTGCGGTCGACGAATCCTCGGTGAACGACATCCCCGGGATCATTGCCGTCGTGCGCATCGGGGACTTTGTCGGCGTTGTCGCGGAGCGCGAGGAGAATGCGATTCGCGCGGCGGAGCAGCTCAAGGTGAGCTGGAAGCCGACGCCCACGCTGCCCGATCTCGCCGATGTCGAGACCGCGCTGCGCGCCAATCCGTCAACACCGCGCACGCTGATCGACAAGGGCGACGTCGATACAGCGATCGCCGGTGCAACTACGCATATGCAACGCACCTACGTCTGGCCGTACCAGATGCACGCGTCGATCGGCCCATCCTGCGCGGTCGCCGATTGCAGCGATGGCAACATCCGCGTCTGGTCGGGTACGCAGAACCCGCACGTGCTGCGCGGCGACCTCGCACTGCTGATCGAGCGTCCCGAAAGCGAGATCGATGTAATCCGGCTAGAGGCCGCCGGCTGCTACGGCCGCAACTGCGCCGACGACGTCGCCGCCGACGCGCTGCTGCTATCGCGCGCGGTCGGCCGGCCCGTGCGCGTGCAGCTGACGCGCGAGCAGGAGCACGCCTGGGAGCCCAAGGGCACCGCGCAGCTCATCGACGTCAATGGCGGCCTGAATGCCGACGGCGGCATCGCTGCTTACGATCTCGCCACGCGCTACCCCTCGAACGCGGCACCGACGCTGGCGCTGTTGCTGACGGGACGAATCTCGTGCGAAGGCGCAGTGCTCCAGATGGGCGACCGCACCGCGATCCCGCCCTACGACTACGACCATATGCGCGTCATAGCGCATGACATGGCACCGATCGTGCGCGCCTCCTGGTTCCGCGGCGTCTCGGCGCTCCCGAACACCTTTGCGCATGAATCCTACATCGACGAGCTCGCGACCGAGGCCGGCGTTGACCCGATCGAATATCGCCTGCGCTACCTGAAGGACCAGCGCGCGGTCGATCTCGTCAATGCGGTCGCCGAGCGTGCGGGCTGGACGCCGCGGCCGATCCGCGAAGAGAAAGACGGCGATGTCGTGCACGGGCGCGGCTTTGCCTATGCGCTCTATGTCCATAGCAAGTTTCCGGGCTATGGCGCGGCGTGGTCCGCCTGGGTTGCCGACGTCGCCGTGAACAAGACCACCGGCGATGTCAGCGTGACGCGCGTGGTCGCGGGGCAAGACTCCGGATTGATGATCAATCCGGACGGCGTGCGCCACCAGATCCATGGCAACGTCATCCAGTCGACCAGCCGCGCGCTGATGGAAGAGGTCTCGTTCGAGCGCGGCGCGGTGGCGGCGCGGGAATGGGGCGCCTATCCGATCATCCCCTTCCCCGACGTGCCCAAGATCGACGTGTTGTTGCTGCCGCGGCCGGACCAGCCGCCGCTCGGCGTCGGCGAGTCCGCCTCGGTACCGAGCGCGGCAGCGATTGCGAACGCGATCTTCGATGCCACCGGTGTGCGCTTTCGCGAGCCGCCGTTCACGCCGGAGCGTATCCTCAGGGGATTGCACGGCGACGCGGCCGCCACGCCGCAGGCGCTGCCCGCGCCCGCTGCGCCGCCGCCATCTCGCATCTGGCAAAACCCATTCGCCAAGCGCGCCGGCATTTTTGCAACGATCGCGGCGGTCTGCACCGCTGCGGTCGGTGTTGGCGCGGCCCTGTGGCCCGGACGTGCGATCGCGCCGATCGCACGGCCCGGCACGTCGGTCTATTCCGCCGCGACGATCGCGCGCGGCGAGCTGCTCGCCGCACTCGGCAATTGCGCGGAGTGCCACACCACGATCGGCGGCGCGATCAATGCCGGCGGGCGCGCACTGGAGACGCCGTTCGGCACGATTTTCGCGACCAACATCACGCCCGATGTCGAGACCGGCATCGGTGCCTGGTCCTACCCCGCCTTCGAGCGTGCGATGCGCGACGGACTGCATCGCGACGGGCGGCAGCTCTATCCCGCTTTCCCCTACACGCATTTTTCGAAGACGAGCGAGGCCGACCTTCAGGCACTCTATGCTTACCTGATGGCCCAGCCCGCGGTGCGCGCCACGGCGCCGGCGAACACGCTGGCCTTCCCGTTCAACCTTCGTCCGCTGCTCGCGGGATGGAATGCGCTGTTTCACCAGACGCGCGAGTTCAAGCCTGATCCCGCCAAATCCGAGCAGTGGAATCGCGGCGCTTATCTGGTCGAGAGTCTCGGTCATTGCAGCGCCTGCCATTCGCCGCGCAATGTGCTCGGCGCCGAGCAGCGCGACGCCTATCTGGCCGGGGGATTTGCCGAGGGCTGGGAGGCGCCGGCCCTGACCTCGCTCTCGCACGCGCCGATTCCCTGGAGCGAGGACGATCTCTTCGCGTATTTGCGCACCGGCCAGTCGCGCTATCACGGCGTGGCCGCCGGCCCGATGGCCCCGATCGTCAGGGATCTGACGGCCCTGCCCGACCACGACATCCGCGCGATGGCGATCTATCTCAACTCGTTCAACGACGCTGCCGCCGATGCGCCGACACAGGATGCCCTCGCCGCGAAGCTCGAAGCTGCAACGCAAGTCACTGTCGCAGCCTCCAGTGGCGCGCGGCTCTATCAGGGCGCCTGCGCGGTCTGCCACGAGGTCGGCGGCCTGCCGCTGTTCGGCAGCCGGCCGTCGCTTGCGCTCAACAGCAATCTGCACAGCGCGTCACCGGACAATCTCGTGCAGGTCATCCTGCACGGCATTGCCGAGCCTGTCTCCAGCGACCTCGGCTACATGCCGGCGTTCAAGAACAGCATGAGCGCCGCGCAAGTCGAGCAGCTCGTCACCTTCCTGCGCGGACAGTTCGCGCCGGACAAGCCGGCGTGGACGAGCGTGCGCGAGACAATCGCGCGCGTAAGATCATCCACGCATTAAGCGTGCTTCTTCGCTTCCACCGGCGGCGTGCCGTGGGTGTGGAACGACTCGATCGTCTTCAATCCCCACGCCTGGCCCTTCTTGCGCTCCTCTTCCGTCCACACGATCGGCTTCCAGTCCGGCGCGAGGATGAGGCGCGCGCCGGCATTGGCGACTTCGACGCGGTTGCCGCCAGGCTCGTAGACATAGAGGAAGAAGGTCTGCTGGATCGCGTGCTTGTGCGGGCCGGTCTCGATGTGCACACCGTTCTCGAGGAAGATGTCAGCGGCGCGAAGAATCTCCTCGCGGCTGTCGAGCGCGTAGGTGACATGGTGGAAGCGGCCGGGCGTACCTGAGTGGTCGAGCGAATAGGCAAAATCGTAGCTCTTGTTCGACATCGTCAGCCACATCGCCGCTTCACGACCGTCATTGAGCACGATCTGCTCGGTCAGGCGGCAGCCGAGATAGTTCTCGAAGAACTCCCGGTTGGCCTTGATATCGACGGCGAGGCAATTGAGATGGTCGAGACGGCGGACATTGACGCCGCGCGCGGGAAAGCGCTGCGCCTGGTTCTTCAGCGCGGGCTTCAGCTCCGGCGGCGCCTGATACCATTCGGTCTCGTAATAGAGCTCGACGATGTGACCGTCGGGATCCCTGCAGCGGAAAGTCGGGCCCTGCCCCATGTCGCCATCGATCCAGCCGATGTCGAAGCCGGAGCCTTTCAGCGCGGCAACGCGGCGCTCCAGCGCCTGCTGGCTGCGCGCGCGCAGCGCCATGTGCTCCATGCCGGAGGTTTTCGACGCCGTGAGCTTCAGCGAATAGCGCTCATAGTCGTCCCAGCCGCGCAGATACACCGACTCGCCCTTCTGTCCGCTGACGGTCATGCCCATGACGTCGACGAAGAATTTCAGGCTCTCGTCCGGCTTCGGCGTCAGCAGTTCCATGTGGCCGAGATGGGCGAGATCGAGGATCGGTTCGGTCTGCATGATGTCCTCCAAAACTTGGCTAGCAAGACATGGGCTTTCGATCCGCTTCTCCGGATTGCGCAATCGGGCGCGCGACGCAATGATCATGGGCGCGCCCGGGCGGCGCTGAGGCCGCGGGTTCATTTGTACTAATGTACAAATGACTAGGTCCCGTCAACAAACCAAACCAGTGCTGCCCTGCCTCGGCACCACCGCGGCAGCGACGGCTTCCGGCTCGCGGGCCCATCGGCCGACTGGGCGGATGGTAAAATCTTCCTTAATCGTTTTCAGGCTCATTGGCCCAGAAAAGCAGCATTTTCCGGCCGCTTCTGCCCATAAGTATGCATTAGGTACAAACCACCCTGCCGAATTTCGGTACATTTAACAAAGCTCCTGCCCCCGCCGCTTAACAGTTTGTGCAGCCGCGGCTCGCATAGTCAGGGTTAAACTCCTCGGACTTGCCAGGTTCATTCTAGTGACATCCTTTGGACGCGTGATTTCGGTACGCGGGTCGCTCGCCCGGGTTGGGCTTCTGGCGGAAAGCCAGCTGCCGGTTTCAGAGATTCGGGCCACTGTCGGCCGGTTCGTCAGCATCCGCTGCGCCAGCTCGGTCATCGTCGCCATGATCACCGAGGTCTCCTGCGAGAACCTCTCGAGCGCCGACTACATTGCCGTCGCGTCCGTCGACCTGCTCGGCGAAATCCACAATGCCGCCGACAAGGCCAAGTTTCAGCGCGGTGTCACCAACTATCCCACCATCGGCGATTCCGTCGACCTGATCACGAGCCAGGAGCTGCGCACCATCTACGCGCCGACCGGATCGGACCAGATCAATGTCGGCTTCCTCCAGCAGGACCGCTCCGTCATCGCTTACGTCGATATCGAGGAAATGCTCTCCAAGCATTTCGCCGTGCTGGGATCGACTGGCGTCGGCAAATCCACCGGCGTGTCGCTGCTGCTCAATGAGATCCTGAAAGCGCGCCCGAACCTGCGCATCTTCCTGCTCGACGTCCACAACGAATACGGCCGCTGCTTCGGCGATCGCGCGCTGGTGCTCAACCCGCGGAACCTGAAGCTGCCGTTCTGGCTGTTCAATTTCGAGGAAATCGTCGACGTGCTGTTCGGCGGCCGCGCCGGCGTGCCCGAGGAGCTCGATGTCCTCGCCGAGGTGATCCCGATCGCCAAGGGCATCTACACGCAGTATCAGAACACCGATCGCCTCGGCCTGAAGCGCATCGATCCCAAGCAGATCGGCTTCACCGTCGATACGCCGGTGCCGTACCGCCTGGTCGATTTGATCTCGCTGATCGACGAGCGCATGGGCAAGCTGGAAAACCGCTCCTCGCGCATCATCTATCACAAGCTGATCTCGCGCATCGAGGCGGTCCGCAACGACCCGCGCTACGCCTTCATGTTCGACAACGCCAATGTCGGCGGCGACACCATGGCCGAGGTGATCAGCCATCTGTTCCGCCTGCCCGCCAACGGCAAGCCGATGACCGTGATGCAGCTCGCCGGCTTTCCGGCCGAGGTCATCGACTCCGTCGTCTCGGTGCTGTGCCGCATGGCCTTCGACTTCGGCCTATGGAGCGACGGCGTGTCGCCGATGCTGTTCGTCTGCGAAGAAGCCCACCGTTACGCCTCGGCCGACCGCAATGTCGGCTTCGGGCCGACCCGCAAGGCGGTGTCGCGCATCGCCAAGGAAGGCCGCAAGTACGGCGTCTATCTCGGCCTCATCACCCAGCGCCCCGCAGAGCTCGACGCCACCATCATCTCCCAGTGCAACACGCTGTTCACGATGCGTCTCGCCAACGAGCGCGACCAGGCGCTGCTGCGCGCCGCGGTGTCGGATGCGGCCGCGAACCTGCTGTCCTTCGTGCCCTCGCTCGGCACCCGCGAGGTGCTGGCGTTCGGCGAAGGCGTCGCACTGCCGACGCGGCTGCGCTTCAAGGAAGTGCCGCCGCATCAATTGCCACGTGGCGAAGCCACCATCAGCAGCGTTCCTTCCGTGACATCGGGGCATGACATGCATTTCGTCGGCGCCGTACTCGAGCGCTGGCGCGGCGCCACTTCGCAGCGCGACGTGCCGAACGACCCGGTGTTCTCGCAACCACCCGCCAAGACGCTCGTCCCCGCCGAAGCCCCGATGCTGCAACCGTCGATGGGGCTCGATCCCGATCGCTTCTCGCTGCTGAAGAAGCCGCTGCGGTAAGGGCTACTTGCTCGCCCAACACTCCGCCGTCATGCCCGCGAAAGCGGGCATCCTGTACGCCGCGGCTTCTCCGTATCCCATCGCTGTCTCTGGAATACTGGATCGCCCGATTAAATCGGGCGATGACACTGAGCGTGTGGCACGTTGAGGCGGTGGCCCGCATCGACTATGGTTGCCGCCCCAAGCCGGAATCCATGCCCATGACAAAGCCCGCCACGCAACGTTTCCCCGTCCCCGCCCTCGACACATTACCGGACGACATCCGCACGCGGCTGCTGGCCGTGCAGGAAAAGAGCGGCTTCGTGCCGAACGTCTTCCTGACGCTGGCCTACCGCCCCGACGAGTTTCGCGCGTTCTTTGCCTATCACGACGCGCTGATGGAAAAGGACGGCGGGCTCACCAAGGCCGAGCGCGAGATGATCGTGGTGGCGACCTCGGCGGCCAATCAGTGCCAGTATTGCGTGATCGCGCATGGCGCGATCCTGCGCATCCGCGCCAAGAACCCACTGATCGCCGACCAGATCGCGGTGAACTACCGCAAGGCCGACATCACTCCGCGGCAAAAAGCGATGCTCGATTTCGCGATGAAGGTCTCCGCGGACGCGCAGCGGATCTCAGAGGAGGATTTTGCGACGCTCGCGCCGCATGGCCTCAGCGACGACGACATCTGGGACATCGCCGCGATCTCGGCCTTCTTCGCGCTGTCGAACCGGCTCGCAAATTTCACCGGCATGCGTCCCAACGACGAGTTCTATCTGATGGGACGCCTGCCGAAGAAGTAAGCGTTGGGCGCGGCAGCGCGCTACGCCGTCACTGCTTCTGCTTCGCCATCAACTCGAGCGCCGGGGCAAAGCGTTCGGCAAACGTGATTGTCCTGGCGTCGCGAACTGCGGCCAGCGAAGCCGAAATGAACGAATGAAACCCAACTGAGACGACCGCAAGCACGGCGGCGGCGAAAGCAAGACGACGCATTGTTCCCTCCTTTGGAGGCTCGGTAGTCGCTTAGAATGGGACGGCTTTGTTTCAGGACGCCTTCATGCCACCCGGAAAATGATTTCGCTCAAGAGACTGTGATTTGCTCCGGTTCGCGAAACCGCGTGCCGCAGTACGGTTTTGGCGGCTCTTGTGCTCCCGGACTAGTCCAAAGCGACGCGTGCTGAGCGCGAACGTCACGCGCGAACAGCGCGACTAACATTAGTCACCATCGTTTTACGCCGAGCGCGCGCCGTGTTGGGAATTTCTCGCGCGCGATCACGATCGAGAATCGCATGACAGCCACGACAGGCAGCTCTTGCGGGAATGCAGGCTCTACGAAGAGCACGCAAATGACCGTCGCCATTCAGAAGCTCAACGGCCTGTGGCACCTCATCGTCGGCTCATGCGAGATCCGGACTCCTTTCCTCGCGACCCAGGATCGCGAGTTGGTCGTGACTTACGCCCGACGCGCCTACCCCGGCGCCAAGATCTTTCAGCGCGACTGATCAAAGCGTTGGCGACTGATGCAGGTAACGATGGTCAAAATCGGCTAGCTCCAGAAATCGGAATTCGTCGAGCACCGTGACCCGGCCGCGCTGCAGCTCAACGATTCCTTCCTCGCGAAGCTGCCTGATCACGCGATTGGCATGGACCGCGGTGATCCCCAGCGCTTCGCCGATCTGCTCCTGGGTCAGCGGCATGTCGAAGCCGGTATCGTCAACGCGCCCGATCAGCCTGAGACGTTCGCGCAACTCGACCATGACGTGCGCGAGCCGTGCCGGCGCGGGACGCTGGCCGACATTGACGATCCATTCGCGGAACATCGCGGAGTCGATCAGCGTGTCCCGCCAGAACATCTCAGCCACAACGGGCCTGCGATGGTGCAATTTTCGCAGCGTCTCATGGTTGATGAAGCCCAGCGTGCACGGCGTCAGCGTGGAGAGATCATGGTCCATCACGTGCAAGAACAGGCTCATCAGGTCCGGGATTTCGCCAGCAATGTGCAAGGAGAGGATCTGCCGCTTGCCGCTCGCGATCGTCTTGGAGCGTGCGCAAAATCCCTCGACGATCAGGCAGCATTCGGTGGCCCGCTCGCCATCGCGCACGACCGGCGTTTCCGCCGGGTACTGTCGCACCGCGATCGGAAGGGCTTCGATTTCTCTGACATCCTCGTCCGAGATACCGGCAGAGATGCGCAAGCGCTTGACCAGCGCAGCGCGGATCGTATCGCTGGGCACGCGAGATTGCTCCGATTGCATGAATTGAGGCCATGGCGGCGTGGCGCCGCTGCAATCAAAACCCGCGATCCGCACCTCCGGTTCCAACAAAAGTTAAGGACGCCGCTCGCATCCGCATGGTTGGTTTGCGCCGGAAAGGCCAAGCCATGATCAAGAAGCGCAACCGCACGCGACCTGTCCTGACGCTGCAGGAACGTTTGAACAAGTTCACGCAGGAGGCTCGCGCCGCCGCGAAGAAGCTGCCGGCCGGCACAGAACGCCACATGCTGTTGCAAAAGGCCCGCGACGGCGAAGCCGCCTCCGAGATGGAACGCTGGCTGTCCTCGCATGATCTGCAAAGTCCGAAATGATCGCGCCGTAACGGCCGGACGAGGCTTCCTTTACCCGGTGCAAAGCATGTCGCGAGGGATCGGGCGCCCAAAGTTCAAAAGTGCACATCAAGCGCCCGAGCGCTCGGCCTAGGCTCACCCACGCTCTTCATCGGGAACGAGACGCCCGCTGAAGGCCGATGCTCCGGTTTGGATTCGCCTCCGTTTCCGGACGCAAAGCGCGGCGGCCCCAGCCCATCACCCTTCCAAGGCTGGGGCCGTCCTCACGCCCAGTTCGGCTTAATCGTCCGACGCCGGCCCGCACCAGCCCGGCAGATAGATCGCGTCCTTGCTCTTGGCCGCTGCCAAGGCTTTCTCCAGTGCCTTGTCGAAATTGGCCTCGATCGCCTTGCGCGACAATTTTCGGCGCAGAAAGTCGGCCCACAGGAATTCGGAGAACGGCGTGGTGTCCTTGGCAAAGCCGCCCATCCGGCGGAGCTCGCCGGCGAGGCTGCGGAACGGATCGTCCTTGAGATCGACGACCGATTTCGGCAGATCGCGAAACGGCCGCCGCTCGCCCTTGGCGTCGTAAGGGTAGACCCAGCGCTTGTTGTCCATCACGCCCCAGAACGCTTCGCGCTCGACCATCCTGAGGTCGCCGACGACGGTCACCAGAACCTCCTTGATGCCTTCGTCGTGCAACGCGCGGCCGAGGTGATGATGGTCGATCACGTAGTAGCGCTCGTCCGGCCCGTGAACGACAGGGATCATGTGGGTACCGAGCAGGTCGGACTGCTTCTTCTTACCATGCTCGCGCCAGCGCTTGCGCTTCTCCTTGACCTCGCGCATGCCGACCGTCATCTGCGTCGGCCGGAGCGACAGGATCGGCACCGGATGCACTCTCGGCTCGCGCGCGTTGGTGGTCATGATCGAAGTGCCCTCATCTGGTTGTCCAAGGTTCCCCTATTATGCCATGGGCGTTGTGGCGGCAAAATGCGTTCGCGCGATCACCTCGATCGTTGTTGCAGCGCAACCCGCGCGTCCCTGACACCGGGATGACAACCAGTTCCGCTGGTCGTTCGTTGCGCTGATGAAAGATCATGCGAACGCGCAATGCACGTGCGCGTTGAGAAGATTTCCTGCAACCCCTCTGTCACGTATGCTATTTAAAAATTGCTGCTTCGGAGTGATCCCCGCGCCATGAAATCCCAGCGGCCCATAACCTCGGACGAGGAGCACCGGGTGCTCCAGTTCAGGCCGCGCACCACGCCGTCCCCGGTGGTCCACCGGGGCAGCGGCATCGTGCAACCGCTGCACGCAGCCCCCGAGCCGCTCGACCTGTCGCGCTATGAGCAGCCCCGCGAGGACCCCGACGATTTCCGCCACCGCATGCTCGCCAATATCGCGGCGCTGGCCTTCACCATCGCGCTGACGGCGATAGGGATCTGGCTCGCGGTCAGTATTGCCGACCTGCGCCGGACCCAGGATTGCGTGATGATGGGCCGTCGGGACTGCGTCAAGATCACGACGCCGCATATCTAGGCCGCCCCCGGGGCCGCAAGGCCCCGCGACCGGCATCCCTAGGCCTGTCCGGCTCCATTGAACTCAGGGCGGCGCTCCGATATACGGGCTTCCGACCCGGCCAGAGGGGGGTTTGAGGGCGTCATTCGGGGCGCGATGCCCACCCACCCTGCCACTCTGGAAAATATGACAAATATCTGCAATATATCAAAGGCTTAGTGATGTCCTCCACATTCGATCAGGTCGCTACGATCATCGCTGAAACCTGCGACATCCCGCGCGACACGATCACGCCGGATAGCCATGCCATCGATGATCTCGGCATCGACAGCCTCGATTTCCTGGACATCGCGTTCGCGATCGACAAGCAGTTCGGCATCAAGCTGCCGCTGGAAAAGTGGACCCAGGAGGTCAACGACGGCAAGGCGACCACCGAGCAGTATTTCGTGCTGAAGAATCTGTGCGCCCGCATCGACGAACTGGTTGCGGCGAAAGGCGCGAGCGCCTAAGCGCGCGGCCATGCAACTCGAATACTTCCACATGATCGATCGCATCGTCGACCTCAACGTCGACGAGAAGAAGATCGTCGTCGAGGCGCAGGTCCCGATGGAGAGCACCGTCTTCGAGGGGCACTTCCCGGGCTATCCGCTGATGCCCGGCGTGCTCCTGATCGAATCGATGGCGCAGGCCTCGGGCTTCCTCCTGCTCGGCGTCCTGAAGTTCGAGCGCATGCCGATTCTCGCCGCGGTGAAGGAAGCCAAGGTGCGCGGCTCGGTGTTCCCCGGCGATCTCATGAGCCTCGAGGCGAGCGTCGTCCACGAGGGCTCGGGCTACGCCATGACCGAGGCCAAGATCAGGGTCGGCGGCAAGCTGCGCGCGAACTCGGCGCTCACCTTCACGCTGATCCCCTTCCCCAATTCGGATATTCGCGGATACATGGACGCGATCGCCAAGCGCGTCGGCTTTCCGCAACAGGCCGTATCGCCATGACTGACACTGCTTCGAAACCCGGCCAGACGGAAGTCTGGATCACCGGCATTGGCCTTGCCACCTCGCTCGGCGAGGGGCTGGACGCCAACTGGGCCGCGCTCCAGGAGAAGCGCATCAATGTGGACGAGAAGGGCTTTGCGCCCTACATCGTGCATCCCCTGATGCCGGTCTCCTTCGACAGCCAGATCCCGAAGAAGGGCGACCAGCGCCAGATGGAAGCCTGGCAGCGTATCGGCACCTATGCCGCGGGCCTTGCGCTCGACTCCGCCGGGATCAAGGGCAACAAGGACATTCTGTCGAAGATCGACATGGTGGTCGCCGCCGGCGGCGGCGAGCGCGATCTCAACGTCGACACCGGCGTGCTCACGGCCGAGGCCAAGGGGGCGAACGCGCCCGGCTTCCTCAATGAGCGGCTGATGAGCGATCTGCGGCCGACGCTGTTTTTGGCCCAGCTCTCCAATCTCCTCGCCGGCAACATCGCCATCGTGCACGGCCTTGGCGGCACCTCGCGCACCTTCATGGGCGAGGAAGTCGCGGGCGCCGACGCAGCTCGCATCGCGCTGTCGCGCATCGCCTCGGGCGAGAGCGACATTGCGCTGATCGGCGGCTCGCATAATGGCGAGCGCAAGGACCTTATGGTCCTCTACGAATTCGGCGACTTCAATCTGAAGGACAAGTTCGCCCCCGTCTGGGCGCGCAAGGACCACGCCGGCTTCGCGCTCGGCTCGGCCGGCGCGTTCCTGGTGCTGGAATCGCGGGCGCACGCCGAAGCGCGCGGCGCAAAGCCGTTCGCAAAGCTTTCGAGCGTCGTCGCCGATCTCGCCAGGCGCAAGCAGCCGGGCGACATGGCCGCAACGCTGGAGAAGCTGTGGGCGAAGCTGCCCAAGCGCGAGGGTAAGGGCGCGATCATCACGGGCGCGACCGGCGCCGAGCCCGCGACCTCCGAGGAGCGCGGCTTCCTGAAGAGCCATGCCGACTTCCCGGTGCGATCGACCGGTACCATGTTCGGCCACGCCATGGAGACGCAATTCCCGCTCGGGATGGCGCTCGCGGCGCTCTCGATCTCGCGCGGCGCGCTGTTCCCGCCGAACGATTCGACCGGCACCGAGATTGAAATGCAGGGAGCGCCTACCCAGATCGTAGTGGTGGGAGCCGGACACTGGCGCGGCGAAGGCATGGCGCTGGTCGAGGCGGTTTAGCTAAAGCGTGTTGCGCTTTAGCAGGTTGTCGTTTGAGCATGATCTTGTCGGAAAACCGCGTCACACTTTTCCGGATCATGTTCTAATTCGTTTGGGGGATCCATGACTGCACCACGCGACAAACTCGGACGTCCCGTCGTCGTCGTCACCGGCATGGGCATCATGACCTCGCTCGGCGCCGGCAAGGCCGACAATTGGGCGAAGCTGGTCGCCGGCGAATCCGGCATCCGCACCATCACGCGCTTTCCGGTCGACGGTCTGAGGACAACGATGGCTGGCACCGTCGATTTCGTCAGCGTTGATCCGTTCTCCTCGACCGGACTGTCCGAGCGAATGGCAGAGCTGGTAACGGAGGAAGCGCTGGACCAGGCCGGCATCGGCGCCAAGGGCGACTTCCCCGGTCCCCTCTTCCTTGCGGTTGCACCGGTCGAGGTCGAATGGCCGCAGCGCCGCGAGCTCGGCCGCGCCGTCGGCTCGCCCGACTTCACCTACGACGATTTGCTACGCATCTCCGGCGGCGGCAAATACAGCGCCTATCATCACCGCTTCATGTTCGGCTCGGTCGCGGCCTACCTCGCTGAAACCTTCGGCACCAAGGGCTCGCCGATCTCGCTGTCGACGGCCTGCGCCTCGGGCGCAACCTCGATCCAGCTCGGCGTCGAGGCGATCCGCCGCGGCGAGACCGATGCCGCGCTGTGCGTGGCGACCGACGGCACGGTGAATCCGGAAGCGTTGGTGCGCTTCTCGCTGCTGTCGGCGCTGTCGACCCAGAACGATCCGCCGCAGGCCGCCTCCCGCCCCTTCTCCAAGAACCGCGATGGGTTTGTCATGGCCGAAGGCGCCGGCGCCCTCGTGCTGGAGAGCTATGAAGCCGCGACCGCACGCGGCGCAAAGATTCTCGGCGTCATCGCCGGCTGCGGCGAGCTCACCGATTCCTTCCACCGCACCCGCTCTTCGCCCGATGGCAAGCCGATCATCGGTTGCATGAACAAGACTCTGGCCGATGCCGGCATGACGCCGGACCAGATCGACCACATCAACGCGCACGGCACCGCGACGCCCGAAAACGACAAGATGGAGTACAACACGACATCGGCCGTGTTCGGCGATCTCGCGCAGAAGATTCCGGTCACCTCCAACAAGTCGATGGTCGGCCACACCATCTCGGCCGCCGGCGCGGTGGAGGCGATCTTCTCCCTGCTCACACTCGAGCATCAGCGCATTCCGCCGACGATCAACTACGACAATCCGGATCCCACGATCCTGTTCGACGTCGTCGGCAACAAGGCGCGTGACGCCCGCGTCACCGCTGTGATGTCGAATTCGTTCGGCTTCGGCGGCCAGAACGCCTCGCTGATCCTGACCCGCGAACCGGCCTGACCGGACCCATGGCGCTGCTTCCTGCGAGCATCAAGGCCCGCGCGCGGGAGGCCGCCAAATCGCTCAGTGGTGGCCTGATCGGGGCCACGACCGTCGGCATGCTGCGCACCACGCGCTACTTCGATCCGGTCAAGACCGCGGATTTCTTCGCCCGCGTCACCAAGCTGATCGGCCCGCGCCTGCGCGAGCACCGCATCGGCCGCGCCAATCTCACGGCTGCATTTCCGGAAAAGTCGCCGGAGGAGATCGAGCAGATCCTGATGGGCGTGTGGGACAATCTCGGCCGCGTCGGCGGCGAATTCGCCCATATGGACCATGTCTGGGATTATGACCGCGACCATCCGGAGAATAGCCGGATCACATTGTCAGCGCGCAGCATCGAGCTGTTCGACCACATCCGGGACGACGGCAAGCCGGCGCTGATCTTCGCTGCGCACCTTTCCAATTGGGAACTGCCGGCGCTCGCCGCCGTCGCACATGGGCTCGACACCGCGATCCTCTATCGCCGGCCGAACATCGCCTCAGCCGACCGCATCATCCAGGAGATGCGCCAGGTCAACATGGGCACGCTGATCCCGGCGGGCCGCGACGCCCCGCTGCGGCTCGCGCAGGCGCTGAAAGACGGCAAGCATGTCGCCATGCTCGTCGACCAATATCTGACCGGCGGTGTCGAGGTCACCTTCTTCGGCCGCAAGACCCGCGCCAATCCGATGCTGGCGCGCCTCTTGCGCCAGGTCGAATGCCCGATCCACGGCGTGCGCATCATCCGCAAGCCCGGCGGCCGCTTCGAAGCAGAGCTGACGGAAGAGGTCCCGCCGGTGCGTGACGCCGACGGCAAGATCGACATCCAGGGCACGACGCAGGCGATCACCAACGTGGTGGAGAGCTGGGTGCGCGAGCATCCGGAGCAGTGGTTGTGGCTGCATCGAAGGTGGCGGTAAGCGCTGTCATTGCGAGGAGCGAAGCGACTAAGCAATCCAGAGCGTCTCTGTCGAGAGACTCTGGATTGCTTCGCTTCGCTCGCAATGACGGGTGCGCCCCTCTACCGCCCCGTCTTCACCTTGGTCCAGAGCCGGTTGATGATCCGCTGCGTCGCCGGATCGCGCGCCGTGATGACGAACAGCTTTGAGAGCGTCGCCTCGTCCGGATAGATGTTCTTGTCGTTCAAAATCTTCGGATCGACCAGCTTCTGACTGGCGAGGTTGCCGTTGGCGTAGGATAAAAAGTCCGAGTTCTTCGCGGCGACATCCGGACGGTAGAGATAGTTGATCAGCTCGTAGGCTTCCTTGAGGTTCTTCGCGTCCGCGGGGATCGCGAGATTGTCGAAGAACATCTGCGCGCCCTCCTTCGGGATTGTGTAGCCGATTTCGATACCACCTTTGGCTTCGGCTGCCCGGGCGCGGGCCTGCATGATGTCGCCGGACCAGCCGACCACGAAGCAGATCTCGCCGGTCGCCAGCGCGCTCAGATATTCGGACGAGTGAAATTTTCGCACGGACGGGCGGACCTTGGCGACGATGTCGGCGGCCTTTTCGAGATCGGCCTGCTTGGTCGAGTTCGGATCGAGCCCGAGATAGCTCAGCGCCGCCGGAAAGATATCGTCGGCGGAGTCGAGCATGTGTACGCCGCAATCTTTGAACTTGGCCAGATTCTCCGGCTTGAAGACGATGTCCCAGCTGTCGATCTTGGCGTCGGGTCCCAGGATCTGCTTCACCTTGGCGACGTTGTAGCCGATGCCCGTCGTGCCCCACATGTAGTTGGCGGCATAGACATTGCCGGGATCGTAGATGCCGAGGCGATCGGTCACTACGGACCAGGCATTGGAGAGATTTGGCAGCTTCGACTTGTCGAGTTTCTGGAAGATATTCGCCTTGATCTGGCGCTGGAGGAAATAGGCAGTGGGCACCACGACGTCATAGCCGGATCTGCCGGCCATCAGGCGCGTCTCCAGCGTCTCGTTGGCATCAAAAGTGTCGTAGACCACCTTGATGCCGGTCTCCTTGGTGAAGGCCTCGAGCACATCCGGCGCCATATAGTTGGACCAGTTGTAGAAGTTGACGACGCGCTCCTCGGCGGCCGCTCCTTCCGTGATGAACATCAGCGCTGCGGCGATCGCGAGACCAAGGCCAAAACCAGCGCGGCTGGCGTTCGTCATCTTCGTCCTACCTCTTGCGTCCGCGCACCGCGTCCGACAGCCGCTCCAGTGCGGTGTCGAGCGTCTCGTCCTTCTTGGCAAAGCAGAAGCGCACCACCGATGTCACCGGGTCATGCTCGTAGAACGCCGAGACCGGAATCGCCGCTACCTTGTAGTCCTTCACGATCCGCCAGCAGAACTCGGCGTCGCTCTCGTTGAGGCCGAGCGGCGACAGGTCGACGGTGAGGAAGTAAGTGCCCTGCGACTTCAGCACGGGGAAGCCGAGGCTCTCCAGCCCCTTGGTCAGACGGTCCCTGCTCCGCGTCAGATCCTTGCGCATCGACAGGAAATACTCGTCGGGCTTGCCGAGGCCGTAGGCGACGGCAGCCTGGAGGTTCGGCGCAGTCGTAAAGGTCAGGAACTGGTGCACCTTGGCCGCGACGCGCAGCAGCGGCGGTGCGGCGCAGACGAAGCCGATCTTCCAGCCCGTCAGCGAGAAGATCTTGCCGGCCGAGCCGACCTTGATGGTCCGCTCCCGCATGCCGGGGATCGTGATCAGCGGGATGTGCTTGTGCTCGTCGAAGGTGACGTGCTCCCAGACCTCGTCGGTGATCGCGATGACATCGAACTTCTGGCAGTACCGGGCGAGCAGCTCGAGGTCCTCGCGCGGATAGACCACCGCGGAGGGATTCAGGGGATTGTTGAAGAGCACCGCCTTGGTCTTTGAATTGAAGACGCTTTTCAGCATGTCCTCATTCAGCCGCCAGCCCGGTGGTTCGAGCCGGACCAGGCGCGGAATGCCGCCAGCCTGGCGGATGATCGGCAGGTAGGAATCATAGACCGGCTGGAAGCAGACCACTTCGTCGCCGGGCTGAACCACCGACAGGATGGCCGAGGTCAAGGCTTCGGTCCCGCCGGAGGTGACCATCACCTCGCTCATCGGATCGAGCTTGAGCCCGTGCCAGTGGCCGTAATGGGTCGCGATCGCCTGGCGCAGCTCCGGGATCCCCATCATCGACGGATACTGGTTGTAGCCGTTGAGCGAGGCATCAGCCGCGGCGCGGCGAATGTCCTCCGGACCGGGATCGTCGGGGAAGCCCTGGCCGAGATTGATGGCGTTGTTGTCGCGCGCAGCCTGCGACATCGCCTCGAAGATGGTGACGGGAAGGTCAGCGAAGACCTTGTTCAGGGAAGAGCTTTTGGACATCCTGTTAGACATTGGGCCCGATCAGCCGCCGACCTTGCTGGGAAGGCCCGCCGCCTTCCAGCCCAGCATGCCGCCGGCGAGATGCTTGTCGTAAGGCAGGCCCGCCGCCTGCGCGGCAAGCGATGCCGTCACCGAACGCTTGCCCGAGCGGCAGGCGAACACGACCTCTTTGCCTTGCGGATCGGGGATCGCCTTGGCATCGAAGGTCGAGAGCGGCACGACGACGCCGTAGGGATAGGCCTCGGCCTCGACCTCGTTCGGCTCACGGACGTCGACGAGCAGATAGCGCCCTTCGGTGACACCCTTGGCGACCTCGTCCGGGGTCAGATCCTGTACCTGGTTTGTCAAATCATCCTCCAACGTCCGGGCGCCAGCCGGGGCGCCCCGGCCGGCGGCAACCTCGCCTCTCGGCAGGCGAAAATCAAGCGCTACAAAGGCTTGAGCGCTACGGCGCAAGTTAAAGCTAAATCGCAGCGACTTGAAGTGCAGCTTTGGGAGCAGCCTAGATCGTGACCTGCGTCCCGACCTCGACGACGCGGCCGCTCGGGATCTGGAAATAGTCGGTGGCGTCGTTGGCGGAGCGGCTGAGCGAGATGAACAGCCGGTCCTGCCAGCGTGGCATGCCGGAATGGGCGGCCGGCTTGAGCGCCCTCCGCGACAGGAAAAACGAGGTCGACATGATGTCGAACTGCCAGCCGAGCTTGCGGGCGATCGCCAGGGCCTTCGGCACGTTAGGCGATTCCATGAAGCCGAACTTCAGCGTCACCTTGGAGAAGGTCGGGCTGATCTGCTCCAGCTTCACCCGCTCGGCCGGATCGATACGCGGAGTCTGCGCGGTCTCGATGGTGAGAATGACATTCTTCTCGTGAAGCACTTTGTAGTGTTTCAGACTATGCATCAGCGCAGTCGGCGCGCTCAGGGGATCGCTGGTCAGGAACACGGCTGTGCCGGGCACGCGCTGCGGCGGACGCTTCTCCAGCATCGCCACGAGGTCGGCGAGCGGGAATTCGAGCTTGCGCGACTTTTCGAACAGCAGCCGGCTGCCGCGCCGCCACGTGTACATCAGAAGGATCATGAAAGAGCCGAGCGCGAGTGGCACCCAGCCACCCTCGAACACCTTGAGCAGGTTGGCGGCCAGGAAGGTCAGGTCGAGGAACAGGAACGGCGCAATCAGAGCTGCAGCCCACAGCGGCGACCACTTCCAGGCCTTCCAGATCACGATGAAGCCCATCATGCCGGTGACGACCATCGTACCAGTGACGGAGATGCCATAGGCCGAGGCCAGCGCACTGGAGGAACGGAACAGCAGCACCATCATGATCACGGCAACCAGCAGCAGCTGGTTGATGCGCGGGATGAAGATCTGGCCGGAATGGGCTTCTGACGTATGGCGAATTTCAAAGCGCGGCAGCAGCCCGAGCTGGATCGCCTGGCGCGTCAGCGAATAGGCGCCGGTGATGACGGCCTGGCTCGCGATGACGGTGGCGGCGGTCGCCAGCACGACCATGCCGCCGCGGGCCCAGCCTTGCGGGAACAATTGGAAGAACGGACTCTCGATCGCCTGCGGATCGCCGAGAACAAGCGCCCCCTGCCCCAGATAGTTCAGCGCCAGCGACGGCAGCACGATGAACAGCCAGGCGGTCTGGATCGGCCGCTTGCCGAAATGGCCGAGATCGGCATAGAGCGCCTCAGCGCCGGTGACCGCCAGGAACACGGCGCCGAGCGTCACGAAGCCGATGATGCCGTGATGGAGCATGAAGGACACAGCATAGAACGGGTTCAGCGCGAACAGCACCTGCGGTTGCGCGATGATCGGATGGATCGCCGCCACCGCGATGACCGCGAACCAGACGCACATCACGGGTCCGAAGAACGCCGCGACGCGGGCGGTGCCGCGCGATTGCACGGCGAACAGGAACAGCAGGATCAGCACGGTCAGCGGCACGATGTAGGGCTCGAACCGCAGCGTGATGTCCTTCATGCCTTCGAGGGCCGACAGCACCGAGACTGCCGGCGTGATCACGGCGTCGCCGTAGAACAGCGCGCCGGAGATAATGCCGAGCAGGACGATGGTCGACCCGCCGGTGCCGACGGCGCGCTGAGCCAGCGCCATCAACGCGAGTGTGCCGCCCTCGCCATTGTTGTCGGCGCGCAGCAGGATCACGACGTATTTGAGCGTCACCACGACGATCAGCGCCCACAGGATCAGGGACACCACACCGAGGACAGCCGCCGGCGTAGGCGTGCCCTCAACGCCCGAGGCCGCCATCACCGCCTCGCGGAACGCGTAGAGCGGGCTGGTGCCGATATCGCCATAGACGACGCCGATGCTGCCAAGCGTCAGCGCGCCGAAACCGGCGGTGGTGTGGGCCTCGCCATGCCCATTGGCCGCCGCCGTTTCCGGGGCGGGAATTGCTACGTCACTTGTCATGGGAGAGCCTGGTGGCCTCTAAAAATGCTTCACTGCACAACGGCGGAGGAGCGCGCGGCTTATAGTCCTGCGCTGGTGGCATAGCCTAGCCCGATTCTGGGCCCTAGGCATGCAAATTTGCATGGGTCCGCCGATTGCGTTCAAATAGTGACTTGGGTCCCGACTTCAACCACCCGCCCAGTCGGAATCTGGAAATAGTCGGTGGCGTCGTTGGCCGACCGGCTGAGCGCGATGAACAGATGATCCTGCCAGAGCGGCATGCCCGACTGCGCCGACGCCTTCAGCGAGCGCCGCGACACGAAGAACGACGTCGACATGATGTCGAACTGCCAGCCCTGCTTGCGCGCGATCGCCAGCGCCTTGGGGACATTCGGCTGCTCCATGAAGCCGAAGCGCAGGCGGACCTTTGAGAACTTGTCGCTGACCTTCTCCATGCGGAAGCGCTCCGACAGGTCGACCCGCGGCGTGTGCGCGGTCTCGATGGTCAGGACCACATTGTGCTCGTGCAGCACCTTGTTGTGCTTGAGATTGTGCAGCAGCGCGGTCGGCACGAAGGCGGGATCGCTGGTCAGGAACACCGCCGTGCCCTTGACGATGTGCGGCGGCCGTTTCTCCAGGCTGCGGATCAGATCGTCCAGCGGCACCTCGATCCGACGCGTCTTCTGGATCAGGATTCCCGAGCCGCGCCGCCAGGTCCAGATCGTCCCCGCCATCGCAGCTCCAAACAGCAGCGGCACCCAGGCGCCCTCGAGCAGCTTGAGCAGATTGGCGCTGAAGAAGGTCATGTCGACCACGACGAAGGGCAGGATCACGGCCGCCGCCGTCGCGGCGCGCCAGTTCCACAATTTCCAGATCACGATGAAGCCCATGATGCCGTCGGCGACCATGGTGGTGGAGACCGCGATGCCGTAAGCCGACGCCAGATTGCCGGGGGTGTGGAACAACAGCACCAGCAGCATCACGCCGATCAGGAGCAGCCGGTTCACACGCGGCAGATAGATCTGGCCGGCATGGCTTTCGGAGGTGTAGCGCACCTCGAAGCGCGGCAGCAGGCCGAGCTGCACCGCCTGATAGACTAGCGAATACGCGCCGGTGATCACCGCCTGGCTCGCGATCACGGTCGCCGCGGTCGCAAGTCCGACCAGCGGCAACACCCAATGCTCGGGCACCATGCGATAGAAGGAGTGTTCGATCGCGCTGGGATCGGACAGCACCAGCGCACCCTGTCCGAAATAGTTGATCAGCAGCGAGGGAAGCACGAAGAACATCCAGGCCGACTGGATCGGCTTGCGGCCGAAATGGCCGAGATCGGCATAGAGCGCCTCGCCGCCGGTCACCGCCAGGAACACGGCGCCCAGCGTCACGAGGCCGATCGTGCCGTGCGACAGCAGGAATTGCAGTGCGTAATAGGGATTGATCGCAGCCAGCACCGACGGATCGTCGGCGATGTGGACGACGCCCAGCACCGCCAGCACCGTGAACCAGACCACCATCACCGGGCCGAAGGCGGACGCCACCAGCGCCGTCCCCTTGCTCTGCACCGCGAACAGCAGCGCCAGGATGATGACGGTGAGCGGCACGACATAGTGTTCAAAGGCCGGCGTCGCGAGCTTCAGGCCTTCGACTGCCGACAACACCGAGATCGCCGGCGTGATCATGGAATCGCCGATGAACATGGAGGCGCCAACCACGCCGAGCGCGAGCAGGAACCAGCTGCGCCGCCCGAGCGCACGCTGGCCGAGCGCCATCAGGGAAAGCGTGCCGCCCTCCCCGTTATTGTCGGCGCGCAAGAGCAGCAGGACGTATTTGGCGGTGACGACGATCAGCAGCGCCCACAGGATCAGCGAGAGCACGCCGAGCACCATGATCCGCGTGACCGGCTCGCCATGGGCGGCGCCCCTAACCGCCTCGTGAAATGCGTAGAGCGGCGAGGTGCCGATATCGCCGAAAACGACGCCGATGCTCCCGAGCGTAAGAGCCCAAAAACCGGAGGTGACCGGCCCTTCCTGGGTCTCGGTCGATGTGATGCTCGCCGTCATGAAAGGGGAAAACGCTTCGTCCCTGGAATTGATCCGGCGCCTTTTGACGCTTCCGGTGCGCCTGTCAATCGGCACACCACCATAGCAGGCGCCGCGGCAGATGCTGTGACGGCGCGGCCACGTTCGTCGCCATAGCGACGATAGGCCTCAGGTAAAATGGTAGCGCAAGGGATTTATGGCTTCAAGTTCGGCGGCAACGGCGGATCTTCACGCATCAAGGTGATGGTCACGCGGCGGTTGGCGGCGAGCGAAGGATCGTCCGGGAACAACGGCTGGGTGTCCGCCTTGCCGGAGACGGCGAAGATGTGCGCCGCCGGCAGACCCTCGCGTTCGAGGATCTGGCGCACCGCGTTGGCGCGGTCGGCCGATAGATCGAAGGCGCCGTAGTCGCTGCGGGTCGGCACGAAGCCGGCCGCAGTGTGGCCGGCGATGGAGACGCGCAAGGGGGTCGCCTTCAGCGGGATCGCGAGCTTCTCGATCAGCCGTCGGGTGCGGTCGTAGGGCACCTTGGAGCCGTCGGCAAACATCGAGCGGCCGTCCTGGTCGACGATCTCGAGGTTGAGGCCCTGCTTGGTCTCCTCGAACATGATGTGCTTGGACATCTCGGTCAGTTCCGGCATGTCCTGCAACGCCTGCCGCAGCGAGGCGGCCGCCAGCGCAAAATTACGGTCGACCTTGATCTTGGCGCCGGACGTCTTGTCGCGATCCTCCTGATCCGGCGTCGGCGTGTTGGAGGACTCCTCAGGCTGGATGTGGTCGACGTTCTTCAGCCGCGCGCGGGTCGGCAGGCCGTCGGATTCGATGATGCCGGCGTAGCGCGCTTCGCTCTGGACACCGAAGGCCTCGCGCATGGAGCCTGCGACGATCTTCAGCTTGTTGGCGTCCTGGGTGGAGAATGCGACCAGCATCACGAAAAACGCCAGCAGCAAGGCCATCAGATCGGCAAACGTCACGAACCAGCCATGGCCGCCGTGTGCTTCTTCGCGTTTTTTCTTTGCCATGGGTCAGATCCCGGCGTCCGGCGTTACGCCGGAACCGGCTCGCCTTCGGCGTGGCGGTGCTTCTCAGGCAAATAGGCCAGCAGCATTTCGCGCACCAAAGTCGGGCTCTTGGAGTCGCGGATCATCAGGATGCCGTCGATGATCAGCGTGCGATTGGTTTCCTCGTCGATCAGCTTGCCATGCAGCTTGTCGGCGATCGGCAGGCAGAGCAGGTTCGCGACCAGCGCACCGTAGAGAGTTGCCAGCAGGGCGGTCGCCATGAACGGGCCGAGCTTCGAGGGATCCGACATGTTCGAAAACATCTGCACCATGCCGATCAGGGTTCCGATCATGCCGAACGCAGGCGCGCAGTCGCCGACGGCGCGGTAAATCTTGCTGCCTTCGTTGAGATGCAACAGGAAATTGTCGCGATCGCGTTCCAGATTGTCCCTGATAAAATCGAGGTCGTAGCCGTCGGCGACGTAGCGGATGCCCTTGGCGAGGAACGGCTCGTCGGTCTCGACCTTTTCTAACCCCACCGGGCCCTGCTTGCGGGCGATCTCGGCGATGCGGGCGAGTTCGTCGACCAGATCGTGCGCCGACAGCCGGCTCATCGTGAAGGCGAATTTGAGGCCGAGCGGCAGGCCGTGCATCAGCGCTGCGAGCGGGAAGCGGATCATGGTCGCTGCGCCCGATCCGCCGAAGATGATGATCATCGCATGCTCGCTGATGAACATGTGCAGATCGCCGCCCAGGAACACCATCGTCGCGACGACGATCATGCCCGCCACGAGGCCGGCGCCCGTCATGATATCCATGGGAGACTCCAACGCGAACGCAACAACGGCCGTCCTGGCCGATGGCGCGGCCCAACCCCGAACCGCATCGGAAACCCTAGTGAGCCGCGATTAAAGACGCGTAAAGGTTAAGTCGAGGCTGTGCGGCACGCCGCCGCTGATCGCGCAGCGATTGCCGTCCAGCGACAGCAATCTCAACACTTCGCTAACTATGATTGCGCCGCCCACATCCGACACTACCACCGCCTGGGAGGAGTTCGACTGGATCGACCAGGAGATCTGGCTCGGCGACGCCGCGTTTTCGACCGCGTGGCGGCCAACGGCATCGGTCCGGGCACGACGCATCAGTAACTGCCGGACAATTTTCGCTGCCCGGACTACGGCACTTATTCGGCGTGACCGGTGTGCTATTTCCGAGCGACAACACCAATTCCTGATTAGAATCGCGGCAGACGGTGGGGCCTCTGAGCGATCCGGGCGGTGCGCGGATACGGCACAAAACCTGCAACGCAGATTCCATTTACGATTGAACCGCACGAGATACGAGACTCGTAACGGGGGGCTTTCAATGGCGATGGGGCCGGTTGCGACGTCTTCGAGTGATACGCCGAAGATTCGAGAGCTTGAGGGGGCACTCAACAAGATTGGCACGACGGCCGCTCACAAGAAGATCGTGTTTCTCATCCTGATCGGCTGTCTGTTCGACAGCTTTGAGCAGAACACGGTAGGTATCACCGGACCGATGCTGCGCGAGCAATGGGGACTGACCGGCGGCGACATTGGCTTGCTCAATACGATCACCTTCGGCACGGCAGCGGCCGGCCGATTGCTGTCGGGCGTCATTTCCGACAAATACGGCCGACGGATCATGCTCGGGATCAATCTGCTGCTGTTCACGATCGGCTCGTTGATCTGTGCGTCCGCCCCCTCGTTTGGCTTGCTCTGCGTCGGGCGCGCCGTCGTCGGCTTCGGGCTCGGAGGCGAGATATCGACAGCCGTCACCATGCTTGCCGAAGTGTCATCGACGAAATTTCGAGGCACCGCAGTTGGCCTGGTGAACGTCGGCGCGGGGGGTCTCGGTAATTTTCTCGCGCCCGCTTTTGGTCTTCTGATCTTCACGCTGTTTCCCGGGCCGAGCGGCTGGCGCTGGCTGTTCCTCAGCCTGGCCTTGCCGTCGCTCTTGATCGTGTTTTATCGGCGCTACATTCCGGAGACGCCACGCTATCTGCTGTCGAAAAACAAGATCGCCGAAGCCAACAAGGTGCTTTCGATCCTCGCCTCCGGCAAGCTCAATCCCAAGGGCCTGACTGTCACGTCCTACCTCAGCGATGGTGGCGAACCCTTCAAGACCGGCAACGCAGCCTGGAGCGAGATCTTCAAGCCACCCTATGCGTCGCGAACGATCCCGGTCACGATTGCCATCCTGATGAGCTACGGTGCGCAATTGTCCGTTCTGACCTTGCTACCCATGATGCTGGTCGCGCAGGGCTACACGCTGTCAACCAGCCTGCTGTTCACAATGATCATTCAGACAGGCAGTTTTCTGGGAACGGTCTCGGCCTCGGCCTTCGGATACATGTTCCCGCGCAAGCTCGTACTTACGGTGGGTTCGATTTGCGCCTGCGTTGCTTCGCTGTGTTTCGGCTTTCTCGGCGTGAATATCTATCTGTTGTTGTTTTTTGGCGCGGTGTTCCAGTTCTTCGTTCTCGTGCTCAACACCACCATCTGGATTTACGCACCCGAGCTTTATCCCACGAGGTCACGGGCGTTCGGCGTCGCGTTCATTCTGGCCAGCGGAACGGCGGCCGGCGCCGTGATGCCCCTTATCTCTGGCCGGGTGCTGGACAGCTATGGACTGGTCGGCGTATTTGCGATGATTGCCGTCATGTACGGCATCTTCGCTGCCTGCATCCAGTTCGGCCCCGAGACGTTTGGAAAGTCCATGGAAGACCTGAATATCGCGGCGCTGCCTGAAGGTGCATGAAGGGTCATGCGGCAAATCCTGCTCATCAATCCCAACAGCTCCGTCGCCACGACGGAGATGATGGTCAGTATTGCCGCGTCATGCGCCGCTGGCGGCGTGCGTGTCGTTGGCGCGACGGCGCAGCGGAGTCCTCAGATGATCACGACGGTCGCAGCGCTTGCGGCCTCCGCCGCCGAAGTGGTCGAAATCGGCGTCGCCGATCACAAGAATTACGCAGGGATCATCGTCAGCGCTTACGGCGATCCTGGTTTGGGGGCCTTGCGGGACAAAGTGATGCTACCGGTTGTCGGGATTTGCGAGGCGTCCATGATCGTGGCGGCCGCGGGTGGACGCCGGTTTGGTGTCGCGACCGTCACGCCCGAATTGGCGGGCTCAATTGAGGATCGTGCGCGCGAGCTGGATCTGCATCACCTCTATTCCGGGATCCGACTGACGCCGGGTGATCCGCTTGAATTGGTGCGCGACCCCGCGCGGCTGGAACAGGAACTGATCGTCGCTGTGCGGGCGTGCCTTGAACAGGATGGCGCCGAAGCCGTCATCATCGGCGGAGGACCGCTTGGTCAGGTGGCGACAGCCATTCAGCCCTTGTTCGATCAGCCGATCATTGCTCCGATCCCGGCCGCAATGCGACAATTGCTTGGTCTGCTGAAAACCAGCGGTGACTAGAGCCCGGTCAACTCCAGGCTGAGTGCGCGCAGGCGCTTGCGTGCATCGGCATCGTAGGCCTGCGGATTGGCGCGGGCCTCATTCATGCCGTTGAAGAACAGGCCGCTTCGACCTGCGACGTCGTCGCCTTCAACCAGATGCAGGATCGCAGCACCACCTTGTTCCACGGTCGACATCGGCGTGATGCCGCCGGCCCGCACCATCGTCGTGTTCATATAAGTCGCCGGATGCAGCGAGTTCACCGTGATGCCGGCGTCCTTGAGCTCTGCTGCAAGATCGACAGTGAGCATGATCTGCGCGAGCTTGCTCTGCGCATAGGCGCGCGAGCCGCTGTAGCCCTTCGTGATCATGACGTCGTCAAAATCGATCGGATGCTGGCCGAGTGAAGCGACATTGACGATGCGCGACGGCGCCGCGGCCTTCAGCAACGGCAGCAGCAGATGGGCGAGCAGGAAGCCCGAGAGATAGTTGACGGCAAAGCGCAGCTCGTGACCGTCGCGGCTCTCCTGCCGCTGCGGCCCATCGTTCTGCGAGCCGATGCCGGCATTGCTGACGAAGACGTCGAGATGCTGGTGATCCCGCTTCACGGCCGCAGCGAGCTCGCGCGTACCTGCCATCGACGACAGATCAGCTTGATAAAACGTCGGGGCGGCGTGGCCCGCTTTCACGATCCCGTCGATCAGCGTTTTCGCCCGCGCCGCGTCGCGGCCATGGATCAGGACACGCGCGCCCTTGGCGGCAAGGCGGCCTGCGACGTAACGCCCGACGCCATCGGTCGAGCCCGTGATCAGCACCGTCTTGCCGCGCATGTCCATGGGATTACTCTGATCTCAGTGGATCTCCGCCGAGCGCTTCAACGCGGCCTTCAGCTTCTCCAGCGAGAAGTCGGGGCTGCGGGCGATCTCGAGGATCGGCGTCTCGCGGCGGCCGCAGAGCTCGGCGGCCTCGGGCAGCTTTGCCGCGACGTCGAGCGGGATGATGATGGCGCCGTGCTGGTCGGCATGGATCAGATCGTCCGACTTCACGGTCATTCCGGCAACGCGCACCTCGCCGCCAAAGCTCTCCGCATGCACCCATGCATGTGACGGGCCGATCGAGCCGGCGAGCGCCTGGAAGCCTGGGGCCCATTGCGGGATGTCGCGGATCGAGCCGTCGGTGATGACGCCGAGGCAGCCGAGCGCCTTGTGCACGTTGCTCTGCACCTCGCCCCAGAATGCGCCGTAGCCGACGTCGGGACCGTCGATGTCCTGGATCACCGAGATGCGCGGGCCGTGACCGGTGCCGACATATTCGTAATAGTCGATGCGGCGCCTGGATTGCTCTTCAGGGGGCAGCGAGGATTTCAGCACCGATCGGATTGCAACCGTGCGGGCGTAGCCGACGATCGGTGGCAGATCGGGGAACGGGCAAACCAGCTGCTTGGTGGTGTAGCCGATCAGCCGGCGCTCGGGCGCCACGATCTCCATGGCATTGCAGATCGTCGGCGTGTCATAGCGGCCCAGCGCTTCAAGGACGGAAGCGGGCAGCGGCCCGGTCGCGGTATCAGTCACGGCATTCTCTCCCAGATTGGCGGCTGATTGACGCGATGCCGCCGGCTCAGCGCGATATAGCCGAGATCGGGCCTCAACCCAACTCAGGAAGCTCTCATGGCAGATATCCGCCAGATGCCGCTCAGTGCAGCCGGCGATCGTCGTGCGGCGGCTCCGACAGGTTCGCCAGTGTCGGCGCCGAAGGCGGCGACGAGACCTCACCTCCTGATGGTGCGGTGGCTTCCATCGCGCGCGCCTGGTCGCGATAGGATTTGTAGCCGAGCGGCAGGCAGAGCAGATAGAGCACCGTCCCGATCGAGAGCACGTACCAGGGATAGGCGATCACAAGCGCGATGAAGAAGATCACCGCGACGAACGCCGGCAACACCAGCTCCGGGGGCACCCGCATGCGCATGCTCTTGCCGGAGAACACCGGCAGGCGCGACACCATCAGGAAGGCAATCAGCAGCGTGTAGCCGGCCGTCAGGGCCGCGGGCCAGCGCCCCAGCTCCAGGAACGCTGCATAGATCGGCAACATCACGGTGATCGCGCCTGCCGGCGCCGGCATGCCCGTGAAGAAATTGGCGGCGAAGGCCGGCTTGTTCGGATCGTCCAGCGTGGCATTGAAGCGCGCGAGCCGCAGGCACATGGAGATCGCAAATACCATGGCCGCGATCCAGCCGGCATTGCCGAGCTCGTGCAACTGCCAGAAATATAGCATCAGGCCGGGCGCGACGCCGAAATTGACGAAGTCGGCGAGGCTGTCGAGCTCGGCGCCGAATTTGGACTGGCCCTTGATCATGCGGGCGACGCGGCCGTCGATGCCATCGAGCGCGGCTGCGAACACGATGGCGTAGACGGCGAGCGTCATCCGCCCCTCGATCGAGAGCCGGATCGCCGTCAGGCCGGCGCAGATCGCCAAGAGCGTGATGACGTTGGGCACCAGCATCCGCACCGGGATCGGCCGGAACCGCCGGCGGCGTATGTCTGGATCTTTGAAGTCGTAGGGCGTCATTGGCTCGTCCTCACCTTAAGGCGAGATATAGCAAGCCGCGTGCCCCTCCGCCATTGCGGCGGAAGGCCTTGAAATCGGCCCAATGGTTAATTGGCTCGGTAGGTGCGTGCCGGGTCGTCCCCGGTCAGGTCGGCCAGGATGGTCTCGCCGGCAATCGCGGTCTGGCCTTCCGAGACCAGCGCCTTGGTGCCGACCGGCAGATAGACGTCGAGCCGCGAGCCGAAGCGGATCAGGCCGAACCGCTCACCGGCGCCGACCGCCTGCCCTTCCTTCACGAAGCAGACGATGCGCTTGGCGATGAGGCCTGCGATCTGGATCACGCCGATGCGGCCCTGCGGTGTCGAGATGACCAGCGAATTGCGCTCGTTGTCCTCGCTCGCCTTGTCGAGCTCGGCATTGATGAACAGGCCCGGCCGGTAGGCAATGCGCTCCACCCTGCCCGCCACCGGGCTGCGGTTCACATGGCAGTTGAACACGCTCATGAACACCGAGATGCGCGGCAGCGGACGGTCGCCGAGCCCGAGTTCGGCCGGCGGCAGCGCCATGGTGATCATCGAGACGCGGCCATCGGCCGGCGACACCACGAGGCCATCGCGCACCGGCGTGACCCGCACGGGGTCACGGAAGAACAGCGCGCACCACACCGTGAGAATGGTGCCGATCCAACCCAGCGGCGACCACAGCCAGAACAGGACGAGGCTTGCCAGCGCAAAGCCGCCGATGAAGGGATAGCCCTCCTTGTGGATCGGCGGGATCTGACGCTGGATCGAATCGAGAATGGACATCGGTATCTGCCGCAAAAGGGGTGATGGCGCGGGTCGTCTCGCGCACGGGGTTGTTTAAGCCAGAGTTGGGACCGGAGACAAGGTCACTCCGCGGCCGCTTGCGCCGTGAGGGCGTCCTCGACCGGCGGCGGCTCCCGGTTGGGCGCCTCGCTGCTATCGGCCATCTTGGCCAGTTTCTCGCGCGCGGCCTCGGCCTCGCGCTGCCTGTTCCACATGCTGGCATAGAGACCGCCGTGCGCGAGCAGCTTGGCGTGGGTGCCGCGCTCGGCGATGCGGCCCTGGTCCAGCACGATGATCTCATCGGCCCCGACGATGGTCGAGAGCCGGTGCGCGATCACCAGCGAGGTACGATTCTTGGCGACGCGTTCGAGCGCGCCCTGGATCTCGTGCTCGGTGTGGGTGTCGAGCGCCGAGGTCGCCTCGTCCAGCACCAGGATCGGCGGCGCCTTCAACACCGTGCGCGCGATCGCGACTCGCTGCTTCTCGCCGCCCGACAGTTTCAGACCGCGCTCGCCGACCTGGGTCTCGTAGCCCATCGGCGACATGCGGATGAAATGGTCGATCTGCGCCAGCCGCGCCGCCTCCTCGACCTCGGCATCATCAGCGTCCCAGCGACCGTAGCGGATGTTGTAGCGGATGGTGTCGTTGAACAGCACGGTGTCCTGCGGCACCATGCCGATCGAGGCGCGCAAGCTGGCCTGCGTGACCTCGCGGATGTCCTGTCCGTCGATCAGGATTCTGCCGCCGGAGATGTCGTAGAGCCGGAACAGAAGGCGTGAGATGGTGGATTTGCCGGCCCCCGACGGGCCGACGATCGCGACCGTTTTGCCGGCCGGCACCTCGAAGCTGATGCCCTTGAGGATCGGGCGCGCCGGCTCATAGGCAAAGCGCACATCCTCGAAGCGCACGGCGCCTGCGGAAACGACCAGCGGCTTTGCATCCGGTGCGTCCTTGATCTCCGCCTCGCGTCCCAGCACGCTGAACATCTTCTCGATGTCGATGATCGCCTGCTTGATCTCGCGATAGACCATGCCCATGAAATTCAAGGGCTGGTAGAGCTGGATCATCATGGCGTTTACCAGCACGAAATCGCCGACCGTGTTGGTGCCGTTGCGCACGCCGATCGCACACATCAGCATGGTCGCGGTCAGCCCCAGCGTGAAGATCACGGCTTGTCCGGTGTTGAGCACGGCGAGCGACGTATAGGCGTGGACGCTTGACTCCTCGTAGCGCGCGACCGAACGGTCGTAGCGCTGCGCCTCGCGCGCCTCGGCGCTGAAATATTTGACAGTCTCGTAGTTGAGCAGCGAGTCGATCGCCTTGGTGTTCGCCTCGGTGTCGGAATCGTTCATCTTGCGGCGGATGCCGATCCGCCACTCGGTCGCGATGTAGGTGTAATACATGTAGACCGCGACGGTGATGAGCGTCGCAAGCACGTAGCGCCAGTCGAATTGCCACAGCAGCACGGCCATCAGCAGCGAGACCTCGACGATGGTCGGGATCAGCTGGAGGATCACCATGCGCACGATGACCTCGATGCCCTCGCGGCCACGCTCGAGCACGCGCGTCAGGCCGCCGGTCTTGCGCTCGAGGTGAAAGCGCAGCGAGAGTTCGTGCATATGGATGAAGGTGATGGTGGCGAGCTTGCGCACCGCGTGCATGGCGACGCGCGCAAAGATGCCGTCGCGCCATTGCGTCAGCACCGCCATCACGATGCGCATCACGCCGTAGCTCGCCGTCAACAGCAGCGGCGATGCGATCACCCAGAGATGCCAGTTGTCAGGCTGCACCGGCGCGGTGTTGGCCCCGGTCAGCGCATCCGTCGCCCATTTGAAGCTGAACGGAACCGTCAACGTGATCAGCTTGGCGGCGAGCAGCAGCACCATCGACCAGACCACGCGCATCTTCAGGTCGAAACGGTCGCCCGGCCAGATATAAGGCCACAGATGCGCGAGTGTGCCCATCAGGGTGGCCCGCTCCAGCGGTCCGCCGGCGGGCTCGGGCACGTCGGCGCCGTGAGGCGAATGAGGTTGGTCCATCAAGAAGCCTGAGGGCCCGCCGGATGCGGGCCGCGTTGCGATTAACTGTTTTCGCTCGTCATATAGAAGCTTCCGGGGGCGAGCGCACCCCGCCAGATGGCGAATATTCGATTGTTTGCCGCCATTTACCGGTAGATTTCCGGGTAGTCCGAATCACCGATTGGGCTTGACGCCCCTTCGCTGCAATGCATCATGGCACCAATGAGCACGATCAAAACCGTCTGTGTCTATTGCGGCTCCGGTCCCGGAACCAATCCCCACTTCACCGAAGGCGCCAAGGCGTTCGGCAAGGCGCTCGCCGAGAACAACATTCGCCTGGTCTATGGCGGCGGCTCGCTCGGCCTGATGGGCTCGGTCGCGACCTCCGTGCTCGATCACGGCGGCACCGTCACCGGCATCATCCCCGAATTCCTCCGGAAGCGCGAGAATGCGCTGACCCGCGTGCAGGAGATGATCGTCACCCCCGATATGCACGAGCGCAAGCGGCTGATGTTCGAACGCTCCGACGCCTTCGTGGCGCTGCCGGGCGGCGTTGGCACGCTGGAGGAACTGGTCGAGCAATTGACCTGGAAGCAGCTCGGTCGTCACGCCAAGCCGGTGCTGCTCGCCAATATCGACAATTTCTGGGAGCCGCTGTTCTCGCTGCTGTCGCATATGCGCCAGACCGAGTTCATCCGCGCCGGCCTTTCGGTCGACATCCTCAAGGCCGATCGCATCGAGGACATCCTGCCGAAGCTGAAGGCCGCCTCGGCACAGATCGCCGACGCGGAAAAGAACCTCGCGCCCGAAGTCGCGCGCAAGCTCTGACTACTCGCTCGGAAACGTCACCGCTTCGATCCGGTTGCCGTCGGGATCGACGATGAAGGCCGCGTAGTAGCGCACGCGGTCGTGCGGGCGGATGCCAGGCGCACCGTCGGAGGCACCGCCACTCGCAAGCGCTGCCGCATGAAACGCATCAACCTCAGCCGTCGTCTTCGCCCGCAGGCAGATGTGCACGCCGCTCTCCGGGGCTACGGGCGGCATGGCCTCGCGCAGATTGATCCAGAATTCCGGATAGGACTTGCCGAAACCGATCGTGCGCGGCCGTGTTATGAGGCGTGTGAGGCCGAGGGTGGCAAGGGTTGCTTCGTAGAATGCGGCGGAGCGATCGAGGTTGCTGACCCCGACGGAGATGTGGTCGATCATGCCCTGCCTTCCCTCACCCCAACTGTCATCGCCCGGCTAAACCGGGCGATCCAGTATTCCGAGAGGTCCGAGACCTACTGAGAGGCCGCGGCGTACTGGATACCCCGCCTTCGCGGGGTATGACAGTCGTCGTGGATCCTACGCCGGCGCGCCCGACTTCACGAGCTTGTAGATTACCGAATCCATCAGCGCCTGGAACGAGGCGTCGATGATGTTGGGGGACACGCCGACCGTGGTCCAGACATCGCCGTTCTCGTCCTCACTCTCGATCAGCACGCGCGTGACCGCGCCGGTGCCGCCGTTGAGGATACGGACGCGGTAGTCGATCAGCTTCAGGCCCTCGATGTATTTCTGATACTTGCCGAGGTCCTTGCGCAAGGCGACGTCGAGCGCGTTGACGGGGCCGTTGCCTTCGGCCGCCGAGATCAGGTGCTCGCCGGCGACGTCGACCTTCACCACGGCCAGTGCCACGGTGACGCGTTCGCCGAGCGCGTTGTAGCGCTGCTCGACATTGACGTCGAACTGTTCGACCTCGAAATAATGCGGCACCTTGCCGAGCGTGCGGCGCGCCAGCAGATCAAATGACGCGTTCGCCGATTCATACGCATAGCCCGCCGCCTCGCGCTCCTTTAGCTCCTCGACCAGCCGCGTCAGCTTCGGATCGCTCTTTTCATAAGCGATGCCGGCGCGATCGAGCTCGGCGATGACGTTGGAGCGGCCGGCCTGGTCGGACACCAGCACCTTGCGGTGATTGCCGACCAACTCCGGCAACACGTGCTCATAGGTGTGCGGATCTTTCATCACGGCGGAGGCGTGAATGCCGGTCTTGGTGACGAAGGCGCTCTCGCCGACATAGGCGGCGTGCCGGTTCGGCACGCGGTTGAGCATGTCGTCGAGGGTGCGCGAGACTTTGACAAGGGTCGCGAGATTCTCCGGCGTAACGCTGATTTCGAAGGCGTCGGCAAATTCCTGCTTCAGTTTCAGGGTCGGGATCAGCGAGCAGAGATTGGCGTTGCCGCAACGCTCGCCAAGGCCATTCAGCGTGCCCTGGACCTGCCGTGCGCCGGCGCGCACCGCGGCCAGTGAATTGGCTACCGCCTGCTCGGTGTCGTTATGGGCGTGGATGCCGAGATGATCGCCGGGGATGTGCTTTGTCACCTCGGTGACGATGGCCTCGATCTCGTTCGGCATGGTGCCGCCGTTGGTGTCACACAGCACCACCCAGCGCGCGCCAGCCTCATAGGCAGCCTTGGCGCAGGCGAGTGCGAAGCTGGCGTCTTCCTTGTAGCCGTCGAAGAAGTGCTCGCAGTCGAGCATGACTTCGCGGCCAGCGGCTTTCGCAGCCGCAACGCTGTCACGGATCGAGGCGAGATTTTCCTCCTTCGTCGTCTCCAGCGCCACGCGGACCTGGTAGGCCGAGGACTTTGCCACGAAGCAGATCGCGTCGGCTTTTGCCTCGAGAAGACCGGCAACGCCGGGATCGTTGGAGACCGAGCGCCCGGCCCGCCGCGTCATGCCGAAGGCAGTGAAGCGCGCATGGGTGAACTTCGGCTTGGTGCCGAAGAACTCGGTGTCGGTCGGATTGGCGCCGGGATAGCCGCCCTCGACATAGTCGATGCCGAGCTCATCAAGCATCGCGGCAATGATTTGCTTGTCGGTCAGCGTGAAATCGACGCCATTGGTCTGCGCGCCGTCGCGCAGCGTGGTGTCGAAGAGATAAAGACGCTCCTTGCTCATTGCAGCGCTCCCGACGCGGGATTGGTTCCGAGCGTCTTCTGCATGGTGGTGTTGGCGAGCCACTCATCGTTGATGGTGATGCTGTTGCGCTGCATGGCGACATAGCCGCGCTTGGCGAAAAAGCCCTGCGCATTATCGCTGGCGTCAACCGTCAGCTTTTCGGCACCACGGCCGCCGGCGAGCCTTTCCAGCGCATCGATCAGCATGGTCGCAATGCCCTGCCCGGCCACAGCCGGGTGCACATAGAGCATGCGGATGTGGTCGGTGCCGCGCAGCGACGCAAAGCCCACGGGCGAGCCTTCCAGCGTCGCGATCAACGTCAGGTCGGCCGCGAGCCGCTTGCCGAACTCCTCGTCTTCCGCCACCGCCATCCAGGCCTGCTGCTGCGACGGGCCGTAATCCTCGCCCGTCAGCTCCTCGATCGCAGCGGTAAAGATCGCGGCAAGCAAGGGCACGTCGGCCGGCAGAAACGGCCGCAGTGCAGGTTTTGGGAGCGCCTGCGCCATCACGCGAGCTCCCAGGTCGTCACCGGCTTGCCATCGGCATCCTTGCCGTCCTTCAGCACGACGCCCTTGGCGACGAGATCGTCACGGATGCGATCGGACTCCTTGAAGTCTTTTCGCGCCCGCGCAGCCGCGCGTTCCGCGATCAGGCGGTCAATCTCGCCTGCGTCCACGCCGCTCGCCTGCTGCTTGCGAGCTTCCCACTGCGAAGCGCTTTCGGAGAGGAAGCCGAGCAGCCGCAGCGAACCCGCCAAGGCGTTGACATCGCTGTTGCGCAGACCGTGCAGCGCCGCGATCGCCAGCGACGTGTTGAGGTCGTCGAGCAGCGGCTCGACCACGGACGCGGCCGGTTTGGTGGGCGCGACGTCGGCTGCGACACGATACCAATCGTCGAGCGTCTTCGAACTCTCCTCCAGCGACTTCATGGTCCAGTCGATCGGCGAGCGGTAGTGCGTCTTCAGCATGTTCAGGCGCAGCACCTCGCCCGGCCAGTCCGCGAGCAATTCATGGATGGTCACGAAGTTGCCGAGCGACTTCGACATCTTCTCGCTCTCGACCTGGAGGAAGCCATTGTGCATCCAGTAGTTCGCCATGCGCTCTTGATGGAAGGCGCAGCAGGTCTGTGCGACTTCGTTCTCGTGATGCGGAAACACGAGATCGATGCCGCCACCATGGATGTCGAAATGCTCGCCGAGATGCTTCCAGGCCATCGCCGAGCACTCGATGTGCCAGCCCGGGCGTCCTGGCGCGGCGATGCCGGCCGGCGACGGCCATGAAGGTTCGCCAGGCTTGGACGGTTTCCACAGCACGAAATCGGTGGCATCGCGCTTGTAGGGCGCGACATCGACGCGGGCGCCGGCGATCATCTCATCCAGCGAGCGATTGGACAGCGCGCCATATTGCGGCAGCGAGGAGTTGGCCGCGTTCATCGCCTGTGGCGAGAACAGCACGTGGTCTTCGGCGACATAGGCAAAGTGGCCTTTGACGAGCCTTTCGATGATCTCCCGCATCTCGGCGATGTGCTCGGTGGCGCGCGGCTCGACGCTCGGCCGCAGTGCGCCAAGCGCATCGACGTCGGCGTGAAATTGCTTGCCGGTCTGCTCGGTGACCTTGCGGATCGCCTCGTTCAGCGGCAGGCCGGGAAAATCCCGCGCGGCGCGATCGTTGATCTTGTCGTCGACGTCGGTGATGTTGCGGACATATTTGACGTGCGCTTCGCCATAGAGATGGCGCAGCAGCCGAAACAGCACGTCGAACACGATCACCGGGCGCGCATTGCCGATATGGGCGAAGTCATAGACGGTCGGTCCGCAGACATACATGCGGACATTATTCGCATCGAGCGGCACGAAGGTGCGCTTGTCCCGGCTCAGCGTATCGTAAAGACGCAATTCCATATGGATACCCATCGGCTGTTGGCCGGGCGTCCAGTGCTCTCAATGTTTTTTGAGAAAAGACGGCTCCAGCCAGCGAATCGCTAGCTCGTAATCTCGCGGCAAATGCCACAAATGGCGAGGAGACCGTTCATGCGCGACATATGGGCCACGAAGGGCCTTGGCGTCAAGAGAGCCGCGAAAATGCCGCTTTATCTCCACAAAGGGCCCAGCTCGTTATCATTGGTTCATGATCCTTAACCATTTGGGCTCATTCTGGAACTGGCGGTTCCTCATTTGCCACCCGGTGTTTTTATGCGATTCTTTCTCGCCCTTATTTCCTGCGCGTCCATCATTGCGGCATCCAGCGCGTCCGCCGAGACCCGCGTCTTCATCATCGCCAACCAGGCCGACGGCTACGGCGTCGACCAGTGCCTGGCCAAGGGCGAGACATGCGGCGCGCAGGTCGCGCGCACCTACTGCCAGTCGCGGGATTTTGCGCAGGCCTCGGCTTTCCGCCGGGTCGATCCCGACGAAATTACCGGCTCTGTCCCCAAATCCGGCGCAAACTGCTCCCATGGCCATTGCGACGAATATGTCGCAATCACCTGCCAGCGCTGAATTCGCTCGGAACTGGCGGACCTTAGGACCAATCTTCGGCCCCTGAAACGACGTGACGCTGCCGCAGGAAGCGGCTATTGGAGGGCGCGCTTCGGCCCCTCAAGTCACATTGGGCCGCGACCTCGCTAGAATGGCGGATATGCCTGAATTTTTGTCTCTGTCCCGACACCGCTCCCTCCTTGCCGCCAGCACATTCTTGGCCGTGCTCCTGAGCACCGTCGTGCTCGCGAGCGATGCTCTCGCGCAGGCCGGCCCGCCGCCGGCTCCGCCCGCACAAGGCGGCCTCGGGCCAAATCCGATGTGCTCGCGTTTGGAAGGACAGCTCGCCGCGCTCAACGGTGGGGCGAGCGGCGACCCCGCCCGCGACGACCAGATCCGCCGCTACCAGGAGTCCCAGACGCGCCAGCAGGCCGAGCTCGACCGCGTCACCATGCAGGCCAAGCGCATGGGCTGCGATTCCTCCGGCTTCTTCTCACTGTTCAACGGCCAGTCGGCGCAATGCGGCCCGGTCAACACCCAGATCCAGCAGATGCGCGCCAATCTGGACCAGATCACCGGCAATCTCGAGCGCTTGCGCGGCGGCGGTCCCGGCGGCTCCAGCCCCGAGCGCGACAGCCAGCGCCGCTCCGTGCTGATTGCGCTCGCGCAAAACAATTGCGGCCCGCAATACGCCAATGCCGCGCAGTCGCAGGGCGGCAACTTCCTGAGCAATCTGTTCGGCGGCAACAACGCCAACAACCCGCCGGGCGCGCCGCCGTCCGATCTCGGCCCGCAATCCGGCACCTTCCGCACGGTGTGTGTGCGCACCTGCGATGGTGCCTATTTCCCGATCTCGTTCGCAACCGTGCCGGCACGCTTCCCCGACGACGAGAAGACCTGCAAGGCACTGTGCCCGGCAGCCGAAGCCGTGCTCTACGCCCATCGCAATCCCGGCGAAGACATGAGCTCCGCGGTCTCGATCAGCGGCCAGCCCTACACGGCGCTGCCGACCGCATTCAAATTCCGCAGCGAGTTCAACCCGTCCTGCTCCTGCAAGGCCGCTGGCCAGAGCTGGGCCGATGCGCTGAAATCCGCCGACGACAAGGCCGCCGTCGAGCAGCAGGGTGACATCATCGTCACCGAGGAGAGCGCCAAGAAGATGCAGCAGCGGCAGCTCACCAAGGGCACGCCCGCGACCACTGCCAAGAAGGGCGCGACGCCTGCGCCGGCGACGGCCACTGCACCGGCCGCGACGCCGCCCGCGGACGCCAGCGCCGCAACGACGTCTTCCGAGAACAAGCCGATCCGTTCGGTCGGGCCGAGCTTCCTGCCGCAGCAGCAGAAGTAAGGCGCCGCTCTCTGTCATGCCTCGCGAAGGCGGGGCATCCGCCGCGGCAGCAGTTGGTTTTCACGATTTCCGCCACGGAGTACTGGATCATCCGCCTTCGCGGATGATGACAGCGGAATGGGCGGCCTACCCCTCGAACGCGTCGATCGAGGCGCGGTTGCCGCGCGAGACTAGCGTCTCGTCCGGGGCGGGCAACGGCTCGCCATTGTCGCGAAAGCGGTTGGTGATGGGATAGCGGCGGTCGCGGCCAAAATTCCTGCGCGTGACCTTTACTCCGGGCGCGGCCTGGCGCCGCTTGTACTCGGCGACGTTGAGCAGATGCTCGATGCGGGTGACCGTCTCGCGATCGAAGCCGGCGGCGATGATCTGATCGAGCGGCTCTTCGCGTTCGACCAGCCGCTCGAGGATGGCATCGAGCACGTCATAGGGCGGCAGCGAATCCTGATCGGTCTGGTTCTCACGCAATTCCGCCGTCGGCGGACGCGTGATGATATCGGGCGGAATCACCTCACCCACAGGCCCCAGCGCGCCATCGGGCTTCCAGACATTGCGCAGCGCTGCCAGCCGAAACGCCTGCGTCTTGTAGATGTCCTTGATCGGATTGAAGCCGCCGTTCATGTCGCCATAGAGCGTGGCGTAGCCGACCGACATTTCCGACTTGTTGCCGGTGGTCACCACCATCAGGCCAGTCTTGTTGGAGATCGCCATCAACAGCGTGCCGCGGGTACGCGCCTGGAGGTTTTCCTCGGTGATGTCAGGCGGCAGATTCTTGAAGATGCCTCCGAGGATGGTCTCGAACCCGTTCACGGCTTCCGCGATCGGCAGCACCTCGTAGCGGATCCCCAAATGCCCGGCGAGCTCGCCGGCGTCCGCAATCGAGCTCGCCGCAGTGTAACGATAAGGCAGCATCACACCGTGGACCTGATCGGCGCCGAGCGCATCGACGGCGATCGCCGCACACAGCGCGGAATCGATGCCACCGGAGATGCCGAGCAGCACGCCGGGAAAGCCGTTCTTGGTGACGTAGTCGCGCAGGCCGAGCACGCAGGCGGCGTAATCGGCGTGGTCGCCTTCGGGCTGCTTGGCGATCGGTCCCGTACAACGCCAGTCGTCCCCTGTCCTGGTGAAACGAAGCGTCGTGATGCTCTCCTCGAACGCCGGCAGCTGGGCGGCCAGCGAGAGATCGCCGTTGAGCGCGAACGAGGCGCCGTCGAACACGAGCTCATCCTGGCCGCAGACCTGGTTGAGGTAGACGAGCGGCAGGCCGCTCTCGGTCACCCGCGCCACCGTCACCGACAGGCGCACATCGTTCTTGTCGCGGGCATAGGGCGAACCGTTCGGGACCAGAATGATCTCGGCGCCGGTCTCGGCCAGCGTCTCGACCACGTTCTCATAGTCCTCGGACTCCTCCAGCCAGATGTCCTCGCAGATGGGAACACCGATCCGCACGCCACGCACGGTGACAGGGCCTGAAGCGGGTCCGCGCGAAAACAGCCGCTTCTCATCGAACACGCCGTAATTCGGCAGGTTGCATTTGAAGCGCAAGCCAGCGATGCGGCCGCCATCGAGCAGCGCGCAGGCATTATAGAGCTTGCCGTCCTCGACCCAGGGCGTGCCGACCAGCATGGCCGGGCCACCATCGGCAGTCTCGCGGGCGAGGCCGTCGATCGCCGCGCGACAAGCCGCCTGGAAGGCCGGCTTCTGCACAAGGTCTTCCGGCGGATAGCCGGCGATGAACAATTCCGGAAACAGCACGAGATCGGCGCGATCGGAGGCGGCCCGCGCGCGCGCCGCGCGCGCCTTCGCAGCGTTGCCCTCGATGTCGCCCATGGTCGGATTGAGCTGGGCGAGCGTGACCGCGAATGCGTTGAGACGTTCGGTCATGGCCGGCCTGGTCCGATTCTATGGCTAAACGAAACCCAACCGCTCGACAATGGCAAGAATCCAGAATGCCCCGGCCATCAAGAGCGCGACACCAACCGCGGCCGACCCCATATCCTTGACCCGCCCGATCTGCTTGTCGTGATCCAGGGTCAGGCGGTCGGCGAGCTTTTCGATCGCGGTGTTGAGCAGTTCGACCACCAACACGAAGGCGACCGCGCAAACCAGCTCAACTGCGCGCGTGGCAGTCGAGCCGACGAACCAGGCAAGCGGCAGCGACAAAACGAGCGCGAAAATCTCTTCGCGGACGGCCTGCTCCGAACGGAACGCAAAAGCCAGGCCGTTGCGGGAGTTGATCGTGGCCTTCCAGATCCGCAGCAAGGTCCTAGAGCCCCGCTGCGGCCGGCATCGGCCTGACCTTGCCGGCGCGTTCCTGCTTGAGCAGCTCCGCGACCAGGAAAGCCATGTCGATGGATTGCTCGGCATTGAGGCGAGGATCGCAGACCGTGTGGTAGCGGTCGTTGAGATCCTCGTCGGTGATCGCACGAGCGCCACCGATACATTCGGTGACGTCCTGACCGGTCATCTCCAGATGCACGCCGCCGGCGTGGGTGCCTTCCGCGGCGTGGATGGTGAAGAACGACTTCACCTCCGACAGGACGCGGTCGAACGGCCGTGTCTTGTAGCCGGACGTGGAGGTGATGGTGTTGCCGTGCATGGGATCGCACGACCAGACCACCACTTTGCCCTCGCGCTTCACGGCGCGGATCAGTCCCGGCAGGTGGTCGGCGACCTTGTCGGAGCCGAAGCGGTTGATCAGGGTCAGCCGACCCGGCTCGTTGTCGGGATTGAGCACGTCGATCAGCTTCAACAGCTCGTCGGGCTTGAGCGACGGGCCACACTTCAGGCCGATCGGGTTCTTGATGCCGCGGAAATATTCGACATGGCCGTGATCGAGCTGGCGGGTGCGGTCGCCGATCCAGATCATGTGGCCCGAGGTCGCGTACCAGTCGCCGGTGGTGGAATCGACGCGGGTCATGGCCTGCTCGTAGCCGAGCAGCAACGCCTCATGGCTGGTGTAGAAATCGGTGGCGCGCAACTCGGGATGGGCTTCGAGATCAAGGCCGCAGGCGCGCATGAAATTCAGCGCGTCCGAGATGCGATCGGCCAATTCCTTGTAGCGGCGGGACTGCGGCGAGTCCTTCAGGAAGCCAAGCATCCATTGATGCACGCTGCCGAGATTGGCGTAGCCGCCGGTGGCAAACGCACGGAGCAGGTTCAGCGTCGCGGCCGACTGGCGATAGGCCATCAGCTGGCGCTGCGGATCCGGCACGCGCGCTTCCCTGGTGAAAGCGATGTCGTTGACGATATCGCCGCGATAGCTCGGCAGCTCGACGCCGTTGATCTTCTCGGTCGGCGATGACCGCGGCTTTGCAAACTGGCCGGCGACGCGACCGACCTTCACGACGGGGACGGCGCCGGCATAGGTCAGCACCACCGCCATCTGGAGCAGGACGCGGAAGAAGTCACGGATGTTGTTGGCACCGTGCTCGGCAAAGCTCTCGGCGCAGTCGCCGCCCTGGAGCAGGAAGGCCTCGCCAGCCGCGACCCGCGCCAGTGCCTTCTTCAGGTTGCGCGCCTCGCCCGCAAACACCAGCGGCGGAAAGGTCGCAAGCTGCGCCTCGACGTCGGCCAGGGCCTTGGCATCGGGATAGTCGGGCACCTGTAGCACCGGCTTGCTGCGCCAGGACTCGGGCGTCCACCGCTCGGACATCGCAATCTCTCCGTGAAGCAAAAAGTGCAACCTGATCTGTGGGTTGCGAGGGCCGCCTTATACACAGGCTGGCACGACACCGCCAGTTGTAAATCCATTTCGTACTGCAAACCCTTGCGGGGAAAGCAGAATTCGCATTTGCTGGGGAATTGAGGAAACTCGCCTAGGATACCGGCTGCCCATGGACGCGGCGCGCGACGACGTTTTCATCGACGAGATCAGCTTCCCGGCGACCGACGGGTATGCGCTGACCGGCACCCTGTTCCTGCCGCGCGGCACCAAACGCCATGCCGTCCTGATCAACTCAGCGACCGCCGTCCCGCGAAAAATCTATCGCGGCTTTGCCTCCTACCTCGCCCACCGCGGCTGCGCGGTCATGACCTACGACTATCGCGGCATCGGCGATTCCCGGCAGCCCGCGATGGTCGGCTACAACCAGCCGAAATCGCTGGTCGGGTTCAAGGCCTCGATGTCGGATTGGGCCGCGCTCGACGTCACCGCCGCGGTGCGCTGGATGCGCGAGCGCTACACCACCCTGCCCTTCGCCTATGTCGGCCATTCCTTCGGCGGCCAGGCGCTCGGGCTGATCGAAAACAACACGGAAATTTCGCGCGCCATATTGCTGGCCTCGCAGGCCGCGACCTGGCGGCTGATGACCTCGCCGGAAAAATACCGCGTCTACGCTTTCATGAATTTTGTCGGCGTGCCGCTGGTCCACGCGCTCGGCTACGCGCCGGGCTGGGCCGGCATCGGCGAGGATTTGCCCAAGGGCGTGTTCCTGCAATGGGCCGAATGGGTCTCGAGCCCGCGCTATCTCTTCGATTCAAAACTGCCGGCGCTGGAGAATTTCGCCAAGTTCAAGGGCGAGCTGCGCGCGCTGTGCTTCTCCGACGATCCCTGGGCGACGCGGCCCGCGGTCGAGCTGCTCACTGGCGGATTCACCGCGATCAAACCGGAGGTGCTGACGGTGAAACCATCCGACGTTGAGGCCAAGGCGATCGGCCATTTCGGTTTCTTCCGCCCCGAACACCGCGACACGCTCTGGCGTGGCGTGGCGGAATGGATCCAGGGGGAGTGAGAGGGCAGCGCGCTTAGCCGAACGTGAAGGCGAAAGCTTGGACGCCGGGATCGAGGAAGCGGATCTCGAAGGTGTGGTCGGCGACAGCGTCCGGCGTGCGTATCAGCTGATAGAGGCGCTGCGTCGTCACCACGCCGTTGCCGTCGGCGTCCGTATCCATGCCGTGCGCGGCGCCGGGTGCCTTGCCGTCGATGGTGATACGGAAGCGGATGTTGGCGCCTTCGGTTGCGGGGCCGAGCACGAGATGCAGGTCGCGGGCATGGAAGCGGTAGACGATGCTGCCGTCAGGCTGGTTCAGCTGCGCACGCTCGGACCCGACCGTCCAGTTGCCGGTGAGCGACCAATCGTTGAGCTGCGGTTCGCCGGCGGCATAGACGTGGCTCTCGTCCTTCACCACGCCACCGGGCGAGACGAAATTCTCGCTGCGATCGTAGCCGACATAGGTCTCGGACGATTTGACGTCGGCGCCGTCGGAGGCCGCCGCCTCAGCGCCCGACGCCTTGACGGCGACAATGTCGGACGGGACATTCTTGCTGCCGGCTTCTGCGAGAAGCGTCTGGATGACGCGCTCGGATTCCGCATACTCGCCTTCGCCAAAATGATGGTGACGGACCTTGCCGTTGGCATCGATGAAGTAATGCGCAGGCCAGTACTGGTTCTCAAAGGACCGCCAGATCTTGTAGTCGTTGTCGACCGCGACGGGATAGCCGATCTTGAGCGTCGCAATGGCGTTCTTGATGTTGTCCACGTTACGCTCGAACGCAAATTCAGGGGCGTGCACGCCGATCACGACGAGACCGCGGTCGCGATATTTCTCCGCCCAGGCGCGCACATAGGGAATCGAACGCAGGCAGTTGATGCAGGAATAGGTCCAGAAATCGACCAGGACGACCTTGCCTTTCAACTGCTCCAGCGTCAGCGGCGGCGAGTTCAGCCAAGCTTGCGCGCCGTCGAGCGAAGGATCGAGATCCTCGACCAGCAGGTCGGATGCATTATCGCCGCTCGGCTTGGCCTGCATCGACGGACCGGTCATCGCGGTCTTCGCATTCGGGTGCAGCTTGTCGAGCAGTGCCTGCTCCAGCGACGTCGTGCTGCCGACCGAGAGATTGGTGAGGAAGCCGGTGTCCAGGCCAAGCGAAATGGCGACGACGGCCGCGAGCACGGCGACGCCGACGCCGCGCCTGATCCACTCGCCGGCGCCGATCGAGCGCTTCATCGCGGCGAAGACGCGGCCGCCAACCAGCAGAGCCAACGCCAGCGACGTTGCGGCACCGGCGGCGTAAACCAGAAGCAGCAGCGCTGTCCCGGCATTGGCGCCCTGAAGCGCGGCGCCCGTCAGGATCAGGCCAAGCACCGGCCCCGCGCAAGGCGCCCAGAGAAAGCCGGTGGCAATTCCGAGCACGAGCGGCGCGACAAGACTGTCCTCGCCCGGCTGGTCCGCCGACTGCGAGATGCGCGCGCCGACCGCCACCAGCGGCCGCATCAGGCGATCGGCCAACTCCGAAACACCAGTGTCAGGCCGAACAATGCGAGCAGGATCAGCGCGGCACCGCGTCCATATTGGTTGGCGGAAACAACCCAGCCACCCGCGACGGACGCAAGCGTCGCGACGACGGCAAAAGCCAGCGACATGCCGATCAGCATCGGCAGCCCGTTTCGCAAGAACGGACGATCGGCGCGCGCCAGCACGAACGGAATAACCGGCAGGATGCACGGGCTCACGATGGTCAGGACGCCACCGAGATAGGCCAGCAGATAGAGAATCATGAGCCCGCTCTTGTCAGGAGAAGCCGGCGACGCGATGCGGCACGTAAGGCGCTTCCAGCGCCTTGATCTCCTCAGCGCTGAGCTTGAGCGACAGCGCGGCGACCGCATCCGTCAGATGCTCCGGCTTGGACGCGCCGATGATCGACGAGGTCACGCCTTTCTTCTGGAGCAGCCAGGCCATCGCGACCTGCGCCCGCGGAACGCCGCGCGCCGCCGCAATCTTGCCGACGGCCTCGGACACCTCGCGATCGGAGTCCGGAAAATCGTTGTAGAGCGTCTTGCCGAACTCGTCGGTCTCGAGCCGCGCGCTGCTCTCGGCCCACGCCCGCGTCAGCCGTCCGCGCGCCAGCGGGCTCCACGGCATCACGGCGATGCCCTGGTCGAGGCAGAACGGCAGCATCTCCCGCTCCTCCTCCCGGTTGATGAGGTTGATGTGGTCCTGCATGCTGACGAACTCGGTCCAGCCGTTCATGCGCGAGGTGTAGATCGCTTTCGCGAACTGCCATGCATACATGTTGGATGCGCCGATATAGCGCGCCTTGCCGGCCTTCACGACATCATGCAGCGCTTCCATCGTCTCCTCGATCGGCACCGTCGGGTCGCCGCGATGGATCTGATAGAGATCGACGAAATCGGTGCCGAGACGCTTCAGGCTGTTGTCGATCTCGGCAAAAATCGCCTTGCGCGACAGCCCTGCTCCGTTCGCACCCGGCCGCATCCGGCCGTTGACCTTGGTGGCGAGCACGATGTCGTCGCGCTTGACGAACTCCTTCAGCGCGCGGCCGACGATCTCCTCCGAGGTGCCGTCGGAATAGACATTGGCCGTGTCGAAGAAGTTGATGCCGAGATCGAGCGCCTTGCGGATCAGCGGACGGCTCTTCTCCTCCTCGAGCGTCCAGGGATGCGAGCCGCGGTCGGGGATGCCATAGGTCATGCAGCCGATGCACAGGCGGGAGACACCAAGACCGGTCTTGCCGAATTTGACGTAGTCCATCTTCTTGCTCTTTCTTTGGGAGATGTTGACGCGGGTGTTCGGCCAGCTCTTATCACCGCTCGACTGGGCTGATCTTCACAAGACCGTTTTCGGCGAGGATGTCCTGCCCCTTGTCCGACAGCAGGAACAGCGCAAGCCGCGCGGCGGCCGGATTGTCCGTGAGCAACGCCAGCCCGTAGGTCGCGACCACGTCGATCTCCGGCGGCAGGCGCGACACCTTCAAGCCGGAGACCTCGCGCAAGGTCTGCTGCTGGCCGCTGCAATAGACCAGCAGCACATCCGCCTTGTCGGCGAGGAAGATGCTGGCAGCCGGCGAGTGGCCCTCAAGCGGTGTGATGGCGGCCGGGCCGCCGATCAGCTTCAGGGCTTTCCCGCTGAGCACGGCATCGGCCCCGGCGCGGACTTTGTCAGCGCGCTTGAACACGGCAAAGGCGTAGTCGCCGCCGGGATCGACGATCGGCGTTGACGTCGCCAGCCGGATCTTGGGATCGAGCATCGTCTGGAGCGCATTGGCCTCGGTGAGACCAACCGTGTCGCGGCTGAACAGGCAGAGATTGTTGCGTGCGAACGGGATCACCAGCGTCTGCGGCCGCTGCGCCGCCAGCGTACGCGGATGCTCGGTGTTGGCCGACAGATAGAGGTCGGCGACCTCGCCCTTCTCGACGCGCTCGCGCAAGCCGCCCGCCGGGCCGAAGACGGGATCGGCGACCTGCGATGCATCGAGCCCTGCGGCCTTGATCGCTTGCTTCAACGGCACGGTCAGGCTGCCCGCGGCAAAGACGCGGGCCGGCTCGCGCGCGCGGCCGTGGCGCTGATCGCAAGACAAAATGCGGAGATGATGGAGAGTGAGGCTCTCATAAACTGACCCTATTCCATGATTGTCCGGCTATTCGCCGATCGGAAGGTAGTCGCACTGGAACTGAAACGGCTTCCCCTGCACGGCCTGCCGCAGGACGAGATGATAGCCGTGGTCCCGCATCAGCGCACTGATGTCGACGGTCTTCTCGACCTCGAACAGCTTGTCCTTGTGCGGCTTCTGCCAATGGTTGATCTGCGCCTTGGCCCGGTCCTTGGCGGCGCCGGCATCAGTGGCGACGATCAGGATGTTCTTGTGCAGCTCGCTGAACAGCGCGGGATCGTAGCCGCCCAGGTTGACGAAGAACAGCTTGCCCTGCTCGCCAACCGGCGGCGTGGATGACAGCTCGAGGTCGTACCCATCGGCCTGCTCCACCGCGCCCCAGCAATCCAGATGCAGGCTCTTCGGCTCACCCCACCATTGCTTGCGCAGATCCGCGAAACAATCCTCCGGCGTCTGCCCGATCGAGAACCTGACGTCATGCAGCTCCACATTGGAATTGCCGCAATCGCCGCCGACGTAGAACATGAACAGCTTCATTCAACCTCAAACCACGACCTGCTGCCGGATCAATTTTGCGGTGCACGCGTTGCAGATCAGCGCGCATTCGTCTGAGACCAGGCCGAGCTTGATGTTGAGGCCGATGCCGAGATCCTGGTCGGCAAGGCCGGCGATGATCCCGTTACAACTCAAGCACCTGCGCGGCGCTTCCACGCTGCCGCTCTCTTCGCGCACAGGTGCAACGTGACGGGACATCGTGGGATCCTCTTTGATTCCGGCCATCGGCCTTCGTGTCGCTATATTTATTGGTATATATCGTAGGCGGCAAGGCGGACCGGGGAGGAGCAAAGGGATCCGCCAGCCACAGCGACAAACGGCCGACAAAGCTCGCCTCTGAAGAATAGTCCCTTCTTATTCGTCAGGAATCGCAATCATGAAAAAATACGACAATGCCTCGCGCTCGCGCAGGCAGGGAGAAACGCTCACGACCGGTCGCGCCCTTGGTGCGGTCGCTGCTATCCTCGCCTCCTGCGCACTCACGACAGGGGTCGCTCAAGCCCAGACCCCTGCTCCGGTCAGCGTGCCCGACAAGAGCTTTCCCGAGAGCGTGACGGCAACCAGTGACGGCGCGCTCTATGTCGGCAGCTTCAATCACGGCGGCGTGACGCGGATTACGCCGACCGGCAAGGTCGATGCCTTCATCTCACCCGGCGCCAATGGCAGCCGCTCCACGCTTGGGGTGCTGGCGGATGAGAAGAGCGGAACGCTTTACGCCTGCTCGAACGATCTGTCAGGCATGGGCGTTCCAAGTCCCGGCAGCGGCAAAGGCGCGTTTCTGAAGACGTTCGACCTTCGAACGGGTGCACCCAAGGCCAGCTTCGCGCTCAAGGACGAGAAGTCGTTTTGCAACGACATCGCGGTGAGTGGCGACGGAACCGCTTACGTGAGCGACTCCTTCGCCCCCTATGTCTACAGCCTCAAGCCCGGTGCGACCGCGCTCGAGGTCTGGGCGACGGACCCGGCGCTGGCACCGGCCAAGGATGGCGTCGGCCTCGACGGCATCGCCGTCGGTTCCGACGGCAACCTCTATGTGACGACCTTCATCCCGGCAAAACTGTTCCGGATCGCCGTCAAGGACGGCAAGTCCGGTGCAATCACCGAGCTGAAGCCGTCAAGCGCGTTGGACCACGCCGATGCACTCCGCGCGTTCGGCAACGGCTTTCTGCTGATCGAGGGAGCCGGCCGTCTCGACAGGATCACCGTGAGCGGCGACGAGGCGCGCATCGAGGTGATCAAGGACGGTCTCACCGAACCGGTTTCCGTCGCCCAGGTCGGCGACACCGGCTGGGTTGCGGAAGGCAAGCTGTCCTACGTCATCGGCGAGAACAAGAGCAAGGACCCGGGCCCGTTCACGCTCAAGCCGATCGCACTGCCGAAGTAGCACGTTACCGGACGCGCAGCGCAGCAATCGCGCTGCGCGTTCTTACCGCGGCGACAGCGCGCCATATTTGATCGAATACAGCGTTGACGAACCATTCAGCCCGGCGCAGAGTTCGCGCGGTTTCGCCGGGATGATCCAAAATCTCCCCTCGTTGCCGGAGCGGCAAACGCTTCGGCCCGGTTCACTTTGCGCCGTGGTGCTCCGCCGCAATCGGAGCGCCCGTTTAACGATGCGCGAGACCGCATGATTCAAGGCGCAGAGAACGCCGATCAATCCACGGAGGAAATATCATGTTCCAACAGGCGCTCGACCAGGTCTCGAAAACGCTTCTTATCCGCGAACGCTATGACAATTTCATCGGCGGCAAATGGGTCGCTCCCGTCGAAGGCAAGTATTTTGACAATCCGAGCCCTATCACCGGCAAGAAGCTCTGCTCGGTTCCCCGCTCCACCGCGGCCGATATCGAACTGGCGCTCGATGCCGCGCACAAGGCCAAGGATGCCTGGGGCAAGACGTCGGTGCAGGAGCGCTCGCGCATCCTGAACAAGATCGCCGACAAGATCGAATCCAATCTCGATTTGCTCGCGCTGATCGAGACCTTCGACAACGGCAAGCCGATCCGCGAGACCACGCACGCCGACATGCCGCTGGTGGTCGACCACTGGCGTTATTTCGCGAGCGTGGTGCGCGCGCAGGAAGGCGGTATTTCCGAGATCGACCACGACACCGTCGCCTATCACTATCACGAGCCGCTCGGCGTCGTCGGCCAGATCATCCCCTGGAATTTTCCGATCCTGATGGCGACCTGGAAGCTCGCGCCGGCGCTTGCCGCCGGCAATTGCGTGGTGCTCAAGCCCGCGGAGCAGACGCCGCTCGGCATCCTCGCAGTGATGGAGCTGATCGCGGACATCCTGCCGCCTGGCGTCATCAACGTCGTCAACGGCTTCGGCATCGAGGCTGGCAAGCCGCTGGCGCAGAACAAGCGGATCGCAAAAATCGCCTTCACCGGCGAGACCACGACCGGCCGCATGATCATGCAATACGCTTCCGACAATCTGATCCCGGTGACGCTGGAACTCGGCGGCAAATCGCCGAACATCTTCTTCGCCGACGTGGCGGATGCCGACGATGACTTCCTCGACAAGGCGCTCGAAGGCTTTTCGATGTTCGCGCTCAACCAGGGCGAGGTCTGCACCTGCCCGAGCCGCGTGCTGGTGCAGGAATCCATCTACGACAAGTTCATGGAGAAGGCGGTCGCACGCACCAAGAAGATCAAGCAGGGCCACCCGCTCGATGCCTCGACCATGATCGGCGCGCAGGCCTCCAACGACCAGCTCGAGAAGATCCTGTCTTATCTGGACATCGGCAAGCAGGAAGGCGCCAAGGTTCTGACCGGCGGCAAGCGCGCGAAAATGGAGGGCGAGCTCGCCGAGGGCTACTATGTCGAGCCGACCATCTTTGAAGGCCACAACAAGATGCGCATCTTCCAGGAGGAGATCTTTGGACCGGTCGTATCGGTCACGAAGTTCAAGAACGAGGAAGACGCGCTCGCAATCGCCAACGACACGCTCTACGGCCTCGGCGCCGGCGTCTGGACCCGCAACGGCAACCGCGCCTACCGGTTCGGCCGCGCCATCCAGGCCGGCCGGGTCTGGACCAATTGCTACCACGCCTATCCCGCGCATGCGGCGTTCGGCGGCTACAAGGCGTCCGGCATCGGCCGTGAGAACCACAAGATGATGCTGGACCACTACCAGCAGACCAAGAACGTCCTGGTCAGCTACTCGACCAAGGCGCTCGGCTTCTTCTGATCGTTCGCCGCCTGGCGCAGGCGTGGCTTTGTCCGCGCCTGCGCCGCTTTTTGTTTGCAGGATACCTATCATGGTCAATCGGGTCGAGATCACACCGAAGGCAGCCGAGGTCATCGCGCGCCTCAAGACCCAGCACGGCGCGCTGATGTTCCACCAGTCCGGCGGCTGCTGCGACGGCTCGGCGCCGATGTGCTATCCAGTCGGCGATTTCCGCGTCGGCCCGCAGGACGTGTTTCTCGGGAAGATCGCCGATTGCGACTTCTACATCGGCGCCGCCCAGTTCGAATATTGGCAGCACACCCAGCTCATCATCGACGTCGTGCCTGGGCGTGGCTCGGGCTTTTCGGCCGAGGCGCCCGAAGGCGTGAGGTTTCTCACCCGTAGCCGCGTTTTCACTGACGAGGAAGTGGCCGCGCTCGAAGCCGTAGGACCGCCGGCGCGAGCGGCGTGATCCGCTTAGCGAATGATCGTCGTCAGGGACGAGTAACGCTTGTTGGGCTTGGCTTCAGCCCGCGAGAACTGTGCAAAAGCGTCGCTGACGCGCACGGCCGGCGGCGTGTCGCCGGCAAAGCGAAATTCCTTCGGTCGCGGCGCATAGAAGCTGGCGCTGTAATAGGCGTCGTCGAAACGCGCCTCGCCGACGCCGAACACTGCGTCGCAGGCGCACAGAAGCGCGTAGACTCCCGCGCCCGCAGCAACGATCTCCTTGAGAATAGACATGCTGATGCCCCACCCTTTGCAGGCAGGATGCATGTCGGTTCCAAAGCGGAGGTTTAAACAGCTCCGGTTCTTATCCGCAGGGTTTGCCGCCGCTGAGCGGATTGCAGACAATTTTACCGATCTCGAAAAAGAGAGCCCACCTGACCGGGCGGATCAGGCGGGCTCCAGGATTGGCCGCTCGGGAGGTATCAGACGGCCAAATTCATCCACACCGCCTTGGGCTCGGTGAAATTGTCGATCGCCGCGGTGCCGTGCTCGCGGCCAAGGCCGGAGTCGCGCTCGCCGCCCCAGGGCAGGCGCACGTCGGTGTAGCCATAGGTGTTCATCCACACCGTGCCGGCGCGGGCCCGCTTGGCGAAGCGCTGAAGCTTGCCGATGTCCCGGCTCCAGACGCCGGCGGCAAGGCTGTAGGCCGTGCCGTTGGCGATCCGTAAAGCATCGGCCTCGTCCTTGAACCTGATGACGCTGACGACGGGGCCAAAGATCTCTTCCTGCGAGATTCGCATCTCATGCGCGACATTCGCAAACACCGCAGGGCTGATGAAATAGCCACGTTCGCCGACCTTCTCGCCGCCGGTAACGAGGGTCGCGCCCTCCTTCTGGCCGATGTCGACATAGTCGAGGATCGACTTCATCTGTTTCTCGGAGATGACGGGGCCGAGCACCGTCTTGCGATCAAGGGGATCGCCGATTCTGAGCGACTTGGCGCGCGCAGCCAGCCGCTCGACGACTTCGTCATACGCCTTCTCCTGCACCAGCACGCGGGAGCCGGCCGAGCAGACCTGGCCGGCATTGAAGAAGATGCCGGAGGCAGCAGCCTTGGACGCGGCTTCGAGATCGGCATCGTCGAAAATGACGTTGGCCGATTTGCCGCCGAGTTCGAGCGAGACGCGTTTGAAATTGCTGGCAGCGCCCTTCATGATTCCACGACCCACGCCGGGCGAGCCGGTGAAGGTGACCTTGTCGACATCGGGATGATTGACCAGCGCGTCGCCGACCACGCGGCCGGGGCCGGTGACGACGTTGAAGACGCCCGCCGGCAGGTCTGCTTCGAGCGCAAGCTCTGCGATGCGCAGCGCCGACAGCGAGGTCAGCTCCGCCGGCTTCATCACGATGGTGCAGCCGCAAGCCAGTGCCGGCGCCAGTTTCCACATGCCGATCATCAGCGGGAAATTCCAGGGCACGATCGCCGCGACCACGCCGACCGGTTCGCGCACGGTGTAGGTCAAGGCATCGTCGCGCACGGGCACGACGTCGCCGCTGATCTTGTCGGCCCAGCCGGCGTAATAGATCAGGGTGTCGACGGCAGCCGGAAAATCCTGGCGCAGCGTCGCCGAGATCGGCTTGCCCGCGTCGATCGATTCGATCTCGATGATCTCGTCGGCGTGAGCTTTCAGCAGCTCCGCCCAGCGTATCAGGATCAGGCCACGCTCCGAGGCGCGCATCGTGCGCCAAGGGCCTTCGAAGGCGCGGCGGGCGGCGGCAACGGCGTGATCGACATCGACCTCGTTGCCTTCCGCGACGGTGGCGATGACCTGGCCGGTGGCGGGGTTGAGAGATTTGAAGGTGCGGCCGGAGCTCGCCGGTACGCGGCGGCCATCGATCAGCAGGTTCTGGGGCCGGGCCATGAACTCGGCGGCGGGAGACCGCGCAAAGTCATATGCAACTGACATCATATTTCCTCCGTTTCTGGTATACCAGATTAGGCCGGCTTTTGCCGCAGTAAATATGATATGGTGTGCCTATGACCCACTCACCATATGAACTCAACTTCATAAGGTCGTTTCATGCTCCAGATCGAGATCGAGGCAGTTTGGCGGTTTCGCCGGGAGGGCAGCCCGCGCACGGCGGTGGTCATGCTTGGCATTCTCAACGAAATCCGGAAGACCGGAAAAATCTCCAGCGCAGCCACCGACGCCCACCTCTCCTACCGGCATGTCTGGAATCTGATCGAGCAATGGTCGGAGTTTTTCGGCACGCCGCTGGTCGAGACCCGTCGCGGCAAGGGCACCAAGCTCACAGCATTCGGCGAACGGCTGGTGTGGGCGGGAGAGCGCATGCAGGCGAGGCTCGGGCCGCAACTCGAGAACCTCGCTCAGGAGCTTGCGAGCGAGATCAAGCCGTTCCTCGAGCAGCGTCCGTCAGTGATCCGCGTCCATGCGAGCCACGGCTTTGCAGTCGCCAAACTGCGCGAATTCCTCGACCGCGAGCCCGGCATCGGCGTCGATTTGCGCTATGTCAGCAACCAGAATTCGCTGGTCTCGCTGGCGCAAGGCGCCTGCGATCTCTCCGGCCTGCATCTGCCGCACGGCGCGTTGCGCGCGCAAGGCATCAACACCGCGCGCGAATGGCTCGATCCGCGCGAGGACCGCGTCATCAGTTTCGTGACGCGCGAGATGGGGCTGATGGTCGCGCGCGGCAATCCGCTCGGCATCCGATCAATCGAGGATCTCACCACGCCAAAAGTGCGCTTCGTCAATCGCGACCACGATTCCGGCACGCGATTGCTGTTCGACCAGTTGCTTGCGGCGCACGACATCGACGAGAGCCGCATCAATGGCGCGCAGCAGATCGAGTTCACCCACGCGGCGGTCGCCGCCTATGTCGCGAGCGGCATGGCGGATGCGAGTTTTGGCGTCGAGGCCGCCGCCCGGCAATTCGGCCTCGACTTCATCCGTATCCTCACCGAGGATTATTTCTTCGTCTGCAAGCGCGCGTTCCTCGACACCGAACCGATGCAGCGCATTCTCGAGATCATGCGCAGCGCCGATTTTCGCGCCGCCGTCGCGAGCCTGCCCGGCTACGTCCCGTCGAACACGGGCGATGTGACCGGCGTGAAGGCGTTCCTGGAGATGCACGCGGTGAGGTGATGCGTTGCGCCGCGTTCACCTTGTCCGCGGCGGGCAAGAGTGGCAATCTCTCTCGCCATTCGTCGAAGAGACCCATCATGTCGCGCGCCAGCGCCAAATCGCTTCCCCAACTCAGCGTTCGGATCGACCTCGACAGCGAGGATCGGATCGGACCCGGCAAGATCGAGCTTTTGGAGCAGATCCGGGAGCACGGCTCGATCTCGGCGGCCGGACGGGCCATGGACATGTCCTACAAACGCGCCTGGGATCTCGTCGACGAGATCAACCGCATCTGCGGACAGGTGGCGGTCGAGCCGCAAGCCGGCGGCAAGAACGGCGGCGGCGCGATGCTCACGCCGTTCGGCGAGGGATTGGTAACGCGCTATCGCAAGATCGAGCGCGACGCGGCACGCGCCGTCCGCAAGGAGCTCGAGGCGCTCCAGACCGACATCCGCCGCTCGCGCAAATCGTGAATGGACGGGCGCGCATGGACGAGCCCCTGATCATTCGGCCTGCTCTGCTTGCCGACCTTCCACAAGTTCTCGCACTCTACCGGCATCTCGATCCGTCGGACGAAAGTCCGCCGCTCGACCTCGCCGCGCAGCGCCTCGACGAATTGCAGACTTATCGCGGAAGCGCGGTCTTGATCGGGACCACCGGCAGTTCCGTCGTCGCGTCCTCTACACTGGTCGTGATCCCCAACCTGACGCGCGGTGGCCTGGCTTACGGATTGATCGAGAATGTCGTCACGCATGCTGCGTTTAGGGGGCGCGGCTACGGCAAGCAGGTGCTGCAGGCAGCCGTCGACGCCGCGTGGCAGGCCAACTGTTATAAAGTCATGCTGATGACTGGTTCGAAAAAGCCATCGACCCTGGCCTTCTACACGTCAGCCGGCTTCGAGCAGAGCAAGACCGGCTTCCAGGTCCGGCGGCTACCGCCCAGGGCGGAGACCGCCGACTGACCTCGTGTCAATTCGGCCGCACCGACACTTCGGGCATCGGCCGGGTCAGGGCCTCGCCCAGCAGGCTCTGCTCGGCCTTCGGGATCGAGAAGCGGACCTTGAAGCCATCCTCGGTCTCTAACGTGATGATGCGCTGAGTCGTGTCGGTCGATTGTTCCAGCACCCAGGACGCCAGCGGATAGGCGTAGCGCAGGCTCTGGTCGCCGTAACGGGCCTTCAGCGCGGCCTCGAGCAGCCCCGGAAGCGTCATGATCAGGGCGCCGACCTGATTGAGCGAGACGCTGACGGCGGCGGAATTGCCCGCCGAATCCTCGAAGCCCAGCGAGATCGCGCCGCCATCGGGTGCCACCTCGCAGTTCGTGAGCGACCTCACCTTGATTTCCATTCCAGACTCCGGAACTCAATTCCGCTATATTCGGAAAGATATATCGATATGCCCACCAGCGTCTAGCCCGCCTCTCTGGAATACCTCGGATGTCATGGTCGGCCCGGCGGAAACGTGATATATGGTGCGATATAACGAGGCCCGAACGGCCCGTTTCTTCAAGGGAGCGCAAAGCCAATGAGCGACTACAATCTTCTCATCGACGGCAAGATGGTGCCCGGCGACCAGACCATGCCGGTTCTCAATCCCGCGACCGAAGAGGTGCTGGCGCAGTGTCCGCGTGCCTCCAAGGCGCAGCTCGATGCGGCCGTCGCCGCGGCGAAGGCCGCCTTCCCGGCCTGGGCCGCGACCCCGATCGAGGAACGCCGCAAGCTCGTGAACAAGATGGCCGACGTGATCGAGGCCAATTCGGGCGAGCTCGCCCACATCCTCACCAGTGAGCAAGGCAAGCCGCTTGGCGATGCCACGGGCGAAGTGCTGGGCATGGCCGCGTTCTTCCGCTACCTCAGCTCGCTCGACCTGCCGATGAAGGTGATCGAGGACTCCGGCGACCGCAAGGTGGAATCCTATCGCCGCCCGCTCGGCGTCGTCGGCGCCATCATTCCCTGGAACTATCCGCTGCTGATCCTCAGCTTCAAGCTGCCGTCGGCGCTGCTTGCCGGCAACACGCTGGTGGTGAAGCCGGCACCGACCACGCCGCTTGCGACTTTGCGCTTCGCCGAGCTGATCAAGGATATCCTGCCGAAGGGCGTGCTCAATTTCATCACCGACGCCAACGACCTCGGCGGCGAGATGACCAAGCATCCCGACATCCGCAAGATCTCCTTCACCGGCTCCTCTGCGACCGGCCAGAAGGTGATGGCGAGCGCGGCGCAGACGCTCAAGCGCATCACGCTGGAGCTCGGCGGCAACGATGCCGGCATCGTGCTCGACGACGTCGATCCGAAGAAGGTCGCGCCCGGCATCTTCGAGGGCGCCTTCCAAAACTCCGGCCAGGTCTGCCTCGCCATCAAGCGGCTCTATGTGCACGAATCCGTCTATGACGAGCTCTGCGACGAGCTGGTCGCGATCGCCAAGAGCACGGTGGTCGACGACGGCGCCAAGCAGGGCACCAAGCTCGGACCGCTTCAGAACAAGATGCAGTACGAGAAGGTGAAGACGTTCCTCGAAGACGCGCGCAAGAACGGCAAGGTGGTCGCCGGCGGTTCGGCGATGGACCGGCCCGGCTACTTCATCGAGCCGACCATCGTGCGCGACATCAAGGAAGGCTCGAAGCTGGTCGACGAAGAGCAGTTCGGCCCCGTGTTGCCGCTGATCAAGTATTCCGACAAGGATGACGCGATCCGCCGCGCCAATGCCACCACCTACGGTCTCGGCGCGTCGGTCTGGTCGTCCGACATCAAGCGGGCCCACGAGGTGGCGACCCAGCTCGAGTCCGGCACGGTCTGGATCAACAAGCATCTCGACATGGCCCCGCACATCCCGTTCGGCGGCGCCAAGCAGTCGGGCATCGGCACTGAATTCGCCGAGGAAGGCCTCGCCGAATTCACCCAGCTCCAGATCATCAACGGGCCGCCAGCGGCCTGATCCCGACATCCGGGGTCGCGGCGGACATGCCGCGGCCCCGATCTACTCCCGGCGAAACGGAGGCGGACCATGTTCGATGCGCAATGCGACCTCGCCGCCTGGTCTACGAGGCGCATCAAGACCCCGACGCCGTCCTGCGCAGCTTCGCCGCGGATTTGAATGCGCGCGGCTTTCGTGTGGTGGGCATGGTGCAGGCCGGACAATGCGTGGACTCCAGCCTCTGCGCGGTGCTACTTCACAGCGGCGAGAAGCTTTTGCTGGCACAGGATTTCGATCCGGCCGCGCAGGGCTGCCGGCTCGATCTCGCACGCTTGCAAAATGCCGGCGCGCGGATCGCGGATGCGCTGTCGCAAGGCGCCGATCTCGTCATCATCAACCGCTTCGGCAAGCGCGAGCGCGACGGCAAGGGCCTGTCCTATCTGATCGAGCGCGCGCTCGACGCCGACATTCCCGTAGTGATCGCCGTCGGCAAGGAGCACTTCGCCGACTGGATCAAGTTCGCCGGCGGCATGAGCGTCAAGCTTCGTTGTGACCGCGACGCGCTGGACATTTGGTGGCAACGCATCTCCGCCGGCGAGCCGCAGCCCGCCACCGGAGCGCATCAGACGGTCTGCGAGATTCTCAAATAATCCGCGCGCCCGGTCAAAAGAGCGGCTCGTCCTTCAGTGCGGAGATCACCTGCTCGCCCTGCGCGGTCAGACGATAGGTCACCAGCGGTCGGCTCGACGGCGGCTTGCGATCGAGTTCGACGATGTAGCCGCGCACCATCAGGGCTTCGAAACTTCCATAGTAGCCGAACATGCTGATCTGGTTCTGCTTGAGCACCTTGAACTCGCGCAGCAGACGAATTTCGTTGCCCGAGAGCAGCGAGCGGCGGACGCGCTGAACGAAGCTCGCGCGTTGCTCAAACCAGGCCAGGTCAGGCAATTCGCGCGACGATGGCGCGGCGTCCCGCTCGCAGGGACGCGTCTCGGCAACGGCATCGACGATGGCCGCCGGCAGGGACGGCATGCAGCTGCCGACCGCTTCCTTGGCGACGTCGAGCAACGCGATCGGCCAGCGCCGCTTGTTGTCGACCATGACCGGCGGCGGCACGACGTTGTCGCGCACCAATTGCTCGAAGCGGCCGGCGGTCACGCCGACATAGGCGGCCGCGCGGCGGCGGTCGACCAGACGGGCATCTCGCCCGTGCTCCAGCTCGCAAGCGATATTCTCGTTCACCCCAAAAATCCCCTGCCGCATCGGTGCGGGCGCGCCATCGCGCGGGCCCGACAGGCCCGTCCGCACAGGACACTAGGGTGAAGTCAGCGCTCTCAAAAGGCAGAGAATTTCGTACATGTTGCTGCCGTTTCGGCAACAGCTATAGTCTGGCCTGGGGGTCCCATGCGATTTCACTCACCGGCCATCCAGTACTTCCACGCCGTCCGCCGCACCGGCTCGATCCGGGCTGCGGCGCGCGGCCTGAATGTCGCCTCGTCCGCCGTAAGCCGACAGATTCTCAAGCTGGAACAAGAGGTTGGATCACCCTTGTTCGAGCGGAATGCGCGCGGCCTGACGCTGACAACGGTCGGCGAGATGCTGGCCCGCCACGTCATGAACGTGCTCCAGGACCTCGACCGCTTCCGCTCCGACGTAGCGTCCCTGTCCGGTACCTGGCACGGCACGGTCAGCATCGCCTGCATCGAGTCGCTCACCGAGTCGGTGTTGCCCGACCTGATCGCCTCGCACCGCGGCCGCGCCCGGCGCGTCAGCTTCACCACCGAGGTGATGGGATCGTCGGGCGTGCTCGAAGCCCTGAGCCGCGGCGAGGCCGATATCGGAATTGCCATCGCGCTCAGGCATCCGCCAGACCTGCGGCAGGTCGCGCTGAAACGGTTTCGCCTTGGCGCACTCGTCGCCCGCGAGCATCCGTTGGCGCGCCGCAAGACAGTCACGCTGGCGCAATGCCTCGCCTTCCCCGTCATCAACGCGTTGCCGGAGCTGTCGATCTATCATCTGCTCCAACCGCTGATCGCACAGCTGCCCGAGACGCCGGAACCCGCGATCCAGGCCAACTCGATCGACCTGATGCGCGAGCTCGCCGCGCGCGGCGTCGGCGTCGCCTTCCAGACCCAGCTCGGCGTCGGCCGCTTGTCGCGCGACAGCCAGCTCGTGTTCCTGCCGCTCGACAATGCGGGGAGCCCGGTGTGGTCTGATCTCGGCATCTATGTCCGCGCCGAACGCACCCTGCCCGCCTACACGGAGTCATTTCTTCAAGAGCTGGTGCGTGAACTCGGCGAGCGCGAGCGGCGGGAGAACGCGGCGTACCCGCAAGTCGCGTGATGAAGCACCGCAGTAGTTTACCGGAATAGGGCCAAGGGTCGGCCATCTGATACCTTCTGCGGATTAAGCCCGCTCACCCCCTGAGGATCCCGCAATGCCGCTAGGTCGGCTAAAACCTTCGCGAGTCCTTGGTATCGAGCGCTTCTCGGACTTCGACGAATTTCGCGCCAACGAAGTGCTCGGTCTCGGCACCAGCACACCGCTTCGCCCGCGAGATTTCTCACTGTCCCGCGCCATCCTGCCGCTCCAGGACGGGCTCTTCGTGCTCCAGCGCGCCTTTGCCCGCTGCCTCGAGGTCGATATCGGCACCGACCGTGGCGTCGGCCTCACGATCCCGTTCTCGTTTCACTCCATCACCAACGGCCGCGAGATCGACAGTTCGACGGTAAACGTCGTCCGCGGCAGGGTTCCGATCAAATCGGTCGAGCAGCGCGCCAACACCTATTTGATGATGCGGTTCAACTCGGACATGCGCCATCGCGGCTGGGCGGATTACGACAGCGGACTCGGATTCTTCCGCTCGCATGACGCAGCCATGGCGCGCCTGCGTGCGACGATCCAGAACATGTTTTGCCTGGCTTCGGAATTGAACGACCCCAGACAGTTCGAAGCGCTCAACCGGCCGATCCAGGAGACGCTGCTCGCCTGCCTCGACGACACCCTGGTGCCGGCCGACGGGCTGGCCGCGCGACGCGGATCGTTCGACAAGCACCGCAAGCTGATCGCGCGCCTCGATGACGTTGTGGCCACGTTCGGCAGTCGGCCGCTCTACAGCGAAGACCTTGCCGCCACGCTCGGCGTCTCCGTGCGCACGCTCCAGACCGCAACGCATGCCGTGCACGGCGTGAGCCTGCACCACTATCTGCGTCTCAAGCGGCTGTGGGCCACCCGCGTCCAGCTCATGACCGGACGCACCGGCTTGAGCGTCAAGGCCGCAGCACTCGGCAACGGCTTCTGGCACCTCGGCGACTTCTCGCGCGGCTACAGATTGGCGTTCGGCGAAACACCTTCCGAGACGCTGACGCGGGGCCGTTATTTTACGGATGATGCCCCTCGTTCCTGAGCGAGCCCCCGGTCAAATACGGACACTTGCCCCTTTCCGACAATCGCCTCCACGCCTCGTTAATAACGCGGCGAATTCTCCGCATGCGCGGGGACGGAAATTAGCCAGTCGGAAATGACGGATGGCGATCATCGCCGGGTTCAACATTGGTCAGGCCCGATGCCGTCAGCACGTCTTCACGCCAAGATGCAACACCACTCGACCATGGCCGTTTGGGCCTTCGTCGTGCTGATGAGCGCATGCGTGCTCGGACTGGTGGCGTGGAAGGCCGCGCTCGGTCGCGAGACGGCACTGACGCGCAACGAGGAAGACATTCGGAACCTCGTCCACTCGCTCACCCAGCACGCCGTGCATTCGTTCCAGGCGCCAGGCGTCGCGATGAGCGGCATCGTCGACCTGCTCAAATACCGCCAGCCGGACAGCGCTGAGCGTTTCAACGCCCATCTGGCGAACACGGTGCGGTCCCTGCCCCAGCTCCGCGAGATCAAGGTGCTCGACCGCAACGGCGACACCCTCTATTCGAGCTCCGATCTGCTGCCGTCCCACAACAACGCCGACCGGGATTATTTCAACTTCCATCGGGACAACCCCGACAGCGGCCTGCGCATCAGCGGTCCGCACGACTCGCGCACCACCGGCCGGCCGACCATCGCGCTGTCGAAGCGCATCAGCGATGCCGCAACCGGCGCGTTCGCCGGCGTCGTCATGGCCTCGATTCCTTGCGACTATTTCAGCGACTTCTATCGCTCGTTGTGGATCGGCGAGCATGGCGCCATCAGCCTGATCACCGGCGAAGGCACGATGCTGGCCCGCTGGCCATCCGGCTCCAGCGGCCGCGACCTCTCCGGCACGCCGCTGTTTCAGAGCCGCCTGAAGCAGAGCCCGGACGGCTATTACAGAACCACGTCGCCCTTCGACGGGATCGCCAAATATTTCGGCTACGAGCAGAGCCCGCACTACCCTCTTCTCGTCACCGTCGCGCGGTCCGAGGCGCAGATTCTCGCCGGCTGGCAGCAGGCGCTGCACCGGGACGCTTTCGTTGCGTTCTTCCTCCTGCTCGCCATCGCCGGCATTGCCACGCTGCTGGCGCGGCAATTCCACTATCGCACGCGCCTTGAACAGTCGTTGTACGAACGCGAGGAGCGCTATCGCCTGCTCGCCGACAACATCGCCGACATCGTCCTCGTGCTCGACGCGAAGGGTGTGTGCCGCTACGTTTCGCAGTCGGTCCACACAGCGCTCGGCATGACCGAGGACATGGTCGTCGGTCGCTCCTGCCTCGATCTCGTCCACCCCGACGACCGCGAGATGGTGGCTCGCAGCGGCGAGCTCTTGGATGACAGCGGCCGTCCGCGCTCAATCACCTTCCGCGTCAACAGGCCTGACGGCGCGGTGGTGTGGCTGGAATCCAACTTCCGGCCTGCCGAGGGGTTCGGCACGGGCGGGCTCTCGACCGTCTCAGTGCTGCGCGACGTGACGCAACGCAGGCTGCTCGAAGAGGAGCTCTCGACGGCGAACCGGCGCCTCGCACAGCTTGCCACCACCGACGGCCTGACGCGGCTCGCCAACCGCCGGAGCTTCGACGGTTTCCTGCGCGACGCGTATGCGCACAATCAGCTCCTCTCTGTGCTGATGATCGACATCGACCACTTCAAGGGATTCAACGACACGCTCGGCCACCAGGCCGGCGATGCCTGCCTGCGCCAGATCGCCGGCGTGATCGAGAGCGTCACTGCCAATACTGGCGGCCAGGCTGCAAGATATGGCGGCGAGGAATTCGCCATCGTGCTTCCCGGCATGACCGAGGCACGTGCGATGGAGGTCGCCGAGCAGTTGCGCCAGTCGATCCGAAAGCTTGACATCCGCCATCCCGCGGCGCCGCGCGGCTATGTGACCATCAGCATCGGCGTGGCCGACAAGCACGAGGCCTGCACCAACGACATTGCACTGTTACGAGAGGCCGACATCGCGCTCTACCAGGCCAAGGACACCGGCCGGAACCGTGCGGTGGCGGCCACATCGCTGCGCTCGGCGGAGACGGCCTCGCCTCCTCTCGCCGACATGAATCTCGCAGGCTAGATCGCGCGCTCAGCCGTGACCGGTCACCTTGCGGTGCCCGCTCTCGCTGAGGCGGTCGACCCAGGCGATGCCGATCGCCGAGATGATGAAGGTCAGGTGGATCAGCACCTGCCACATCACGCCGGTCTCGGTGAAATTGCTGCGCGTGGTGCCGAGATTGCCGGCCTCGATGAAGGTCCTGAGCAGCGAGATCGAGGAGATGCCGATGATCGCCATCGCCAGCTTGATCTTGAGCACGCTGGCATTGACGTGACTGAGCCACTCAGGCTCGTCCGGATGGCCGCTCAGGTTCAGGCGCGAGACGAAGGTCTCGTAGCCGCCGACGATCACCATGATCAGAAGGTTTGAGATCATCACGACATCGATCAGCCCGAGCACGACCAGCATGATCTGCTGCTCGCTGGCGTCGAACGAGTGGACGACCAGATGCCAGAGCTCTTTCAGGAACAGCAGCACGTAGACGGCTTGCGCGATGATGAGTCCGACATAGAGCGGCACCTGCAGCCAGCGCGAGCCAAAGATGACCTGGGCAAACAGGCCGATCGGCGGAGGCGGCACAGGCGCCACCGAAGGTGCTTTGGGTTCAGACGTCATGGATCACTCCGGAGTGCGGGCAAGGGGCGTCGCCTTAGAGGCTTGCGATGACAGGCGCGAGCTCGAGCGAACCGCGATAGATCATCTCGAAGGCGACGTAAACGATGATGGCGAGACCGACATAGGCGATCCAGCGCTGCTTCTGCAGCACACGGCCGAGCAGGTCGGCGGCGACGCCCATCATCGCGACTGACAGCAGCAGCCCGAACGCGAGAATGTAGGGATGCTCGCGCGCGGCACCTGCGACCGCGAGCACGTTGTCCAGCGACATGGAGACGTCGGCGGCTACGATCTGCGCCGCAGCCTGCCCAAACGTCTTGCGCGGCGGCGATGTGGCCGTGCCGCCGCCATGGCTGAACGCAAGCTCGCTCGACTGCGCGGCTTGCTCGCGCAGCTCGCGCCACATCTTCCAGCACACCCATAACAGCAGCACGCCACCGGCGAGCAAGAGGCCGATCACCTGGAGGAGCTGGGTCGCAACGCCGGCAAAGACGATGCGAAGCGCGGTGGCGGCGACGATGCCGACGACGATGGCGCGCCGGCGCTGCTCGGCCGGAAGGCCCGCCGCAGCAAGGCCGATGACGACGGCGTTGTCGCCGGCGAGCACGAGGTCGATCAGGACGACCTGAAGCAGCGCGGTCAGCGCGTCGGCAGTGATGAATTCAATCATGATTGATCATTTTTGGGTGCGGATGGATCCAGCCAGTGCGGCTTGCGGCGCTCGATCCAGTCGAACACCTTTGACCGGGAAGAGCGCAGCGCGGGGACGTCCTCGGCGAGCAACGCTAGCCCAAGCGGCAGCATCCAGATGCCGAGCACCGGCAGGATGGACAGCACGCCGCCGACGACGAGCAGCGCGCCCGCGGGAATCCGGACCCAGCGGCTGGACGGCTTGAGCAGATAGGAAACGGTGTCGCCCATGCGCTGCGGCAAGCGACGGACGAGCTTGTCGAGGCGCGGGTCGCCGCCGGCCATCTGACCGGTGGTGTCCTTCGCTCCCCTCGCCCGCTCGTCCGAAGCTGCGCTCATGCTCACTCCTTAGGGGTGGTGCTGACCGCGCTCGGCCCGACCGGCTTTGCGCGCGGCAGCACCAGCGTCAGCAGGCGCAACAGCTTGATTGCCTGCACCTCGTGGGGGTGCACGTCCTCGTCCGCGGCCGCGACGCGCTCCGACAGCTCGATGAGATGGGACGAGAGCGGCAGGTCCGCGACCGGCCGCAGCGTATCGATCACCACATTGGCGAAGTCCGGCTCTTCGAGCCGTACGGCGAGCTCGTCGAACATCGCGAACAGGCGTTCGTCGGTGATGTGCGGCGCCAGTCCGCGCTCTCTGATGAAGCGGATCACCTCGTCGCGCTCGACCGGCGAAACCCGTCGATCGGCCACCGCGACGAGCGCACCGACAATCACCAGCGCCACCGCAGCTTGCTCGTTGAAGCTGCGCGGCTCGGTGATCTCGAGTTCGATCGGGTTTGAGTATTTGGCGTCAGACATCGTTGCTCCTCAACTTAGCGAAATGGCCGCGCGGAACTGCGATGGGGACGATTGAGTCGGAGGGAACAGAGAAGGCCCGACGATCGGCCGATCCATCGCATTCGCGCGGGACAGGTCATCCGACATCGCGAGGTCTAACCGACATTGTCGGCGTCCTCGCCAGAGGGGCCCGGATTCTTGTTCTCCTCACAGATAAAGCCGGCTCTGCCGGAATCAAGCCGACAGCAGTGCGACCAGCCGCCGCATCGGTTCCCTGTTGCGGTGTGCAGCAAGATCGCAGCCGTGTCGCAAATGGATCGTAATGTCGACGATCTCCGAAGCGAGCGCCGCCGTCGGACGTAACGTCCGGGCATCGTCATAGCGCCCGCGCAAGCTTGGGGAACGAAAACATCGTTCCCCAACTTGCTTTGTCGTGGAGGACGTATGACTCACATCACCTGTTGCGCCGGCTGCGGCCATGGCCTCGTCCCCATCCTGTCCGAGAAGGGCCGCGCAGAGCTCAATTGCCTCTGGTGCGAAGGCATCGACGCGCGAACGATGGAGATGGCGAAGTGGGCGGACAGCCCGGTGGGCAAACCGGATATGGCCGCGCGCCAGTCCTTTAAATGAGCGGATCTCCGCGTCAAACCCTCGCCGCCAGGTTTTGGCGGGGCGCAGAACCGAAGCTGAGGGAGAGAGTAGCCACCGGTTTTCGTGTCGGCCGGCGTCGCGGAATGAAGAAGTGGTTCACAAGGATCGGCTCGTCATCGCCAAGCGCGGTTCGCTCCTTCACCAGCCCGCTCATGACCGCGCGCATCTTGAGGATTTCCTGCGCCACGAAGCTGCAGTCCTCATCCCGATTGATCTGCTCATGCATGATCGCCTCCGCCTCGAGCATGCTGACGCGGAGCGCCCGAATGGTTCTGCGGATTTCGTTGATACGGTTGTCCATGGCTGCCTCCATCTCGATGAGAGCATAAGAACAAATCATGAACATTCTGTCAATCGGCCTGACGGCGCCACGCTGATCTGCCACCCGCGCAATTGCACGCCCGCTGGCGAGGCTTGCCGACAAATTAGACAAATTACGTCGCTGCCCCGCAATCGCGAGGGTCTGGAGGAGCGTCGGACTGTCGAAGCGAACGGGCGATCTAACCTCCGGTGCAACCACCGGATTTCTTCCTGACCAGGCTCGCCGCATCGAGGCGCCGGGCCCCTTTGCTGCCCCGCAACCGAACTGGCCCAAAATTCGCAATGAGTTCTCAAGCGAGCCATGGCTCAGACCGGAGAATGTCATGAACGTGCATGCTGCGGGCGATCTCAAAATCACTGGCCTCACCCACCCGAATGGCGCGCCGCTCTGCCTCAACACTCAGGATTTCGTGGCGATCGATCGCGACCGGAATGCGAAGTACGAGGCGACGTACCGTCCGCAGGCGCTCTACAACCGCGCCAACGAAGGCTTCCACGCCAACAACGAGACCTTCCTGCTGCACGAAGTCGCGACCAATCTTCCGATCTACCTCCCCGACACCGGCCCGACCGATTTCCATCTTCATCTTCCGCCGGGCGGCTTTCAGCTCGTGCTGGTCACCTCGGGCGCGTTCACCTTCGATTACGATGGGCGCTTCTATAATGTCGGCCCCGGCGCGGTGATGCTGCAAAGCGCGATCGTGCACCGCCAGCTATTCTACACCTGGTCGGGTCTATCGACCGAAGAGAATTTGAAGACGCCGCAGACAGTCGCGCCGGATCCGATTTCCATGGGCTACTCCGGCAAATTCCTCGAAGCCTTCATCACCGATCCGACGACCTTTCCGAACCCGACCATTGTCGGTCCGGATCAGATCAACGAAGACGAGACGCCGCGGGTGGCCTGGAGCCACCCGCTGCACGACCGGCCGGCCGATGCAGGCTTCTGGCTTCAGGATCCCTTGGCGCTGGATGCGCTGTTCAAGCCGCTCGTCGACAGCCTCGTGAAATCGGCCATGCCGGTTTACGTGCGCGATATCGGGATCGAGATTCCCAGCGGTCATCTCGTCGCCGGCCACATCATCGCGACCGACCCGCGCGGCCACTCGCTCCTGCCGAAGAGTACGTCCATCGCCGCGGACGCCACCTGTTTCGCCAAGGGCGAGGTCGTGATCTATCGTGTCATTCGCGGCACGGCTGAGTTCAAGAAGAAGGCTGGCGAGACTTTTGAGCTCGCGGCCGGCGATGTGGTGACGGCGGGCAAGGATTCGATCAGTCTCGTTGGCCTCGGCGAGAACACCCAGGTGCTCCGGCTGGGCCTGCTCAAAGGCATGAATGACCTTCGCACCTGGACGCCGACGCAGCGCGACGAGATCGACGGCCTGGCCGGTCAGATCATTACTGGGAAGGACATCCGTCCCCTGCGGACCGAGGGCGAGCCAGTCGGGTATTTGTACGCGTAGCGACACAAAAGAGACGGCCCGCCGAAGCGGGCCGCCAAGATCTCATTTGCCGCAATGATCAGCCGTAGAGCTGCCGCTCCTTGCGAACTTCGTCTGCGCCGTAAGGCTTGCTGGCGGGATCGAACGATTTCCATCCGGTCTTCTGCCAGGCAGCACTGCGGTCACGCAGATTGACAGAGGACTCGTTCAAGAGCGTGTCGAAGCGGGATCGGTCCGTATCCGCCACTCGGGCCGACACCAGCGTGCCGCCGCGACGGACGCCCTCGGCATAAGAATCCGCATCCTCCCGCGAGATGCCAGCCTCCGTGAGCGCACCGACGACGCCGCCGGTCGCGGCGCCTGCAGCCGCACCCACCGCAGTCGCGGCGAGCCAACCAGCTGCGACGACGGGTCCGAGGCCGGGGATCGCCAGCAAGCCGAGGCCTGCCAGAAGACCGGCGGTGCCGCCGACGCCTGCACCGATGCCGGCGCCTTTGCCTGCACCCTCTGCGCGATCGTCAACACCATCGCGGTCACGATCGACCTTCTTGTCGGTGCTGAACCAGCTGTCCGAATTGTTGGCGACGATGCTGATATCCGAATGCGGCACCCCAGCAGCTTCAAGCCGCTGAACCGCCTGCTGCGCGCTGGTGTAGTTGTCGTAAAGACGAGAAATTGTAACGGTCATTTTGAATCTTTCTTACTTGGTCGAATTGACGTTGCCTTGAAAGTCGACACTGACCGCCGAGGCCGATCCACCCTTGCTGGCCTGGCCGCGCCAAACGCCCTTGTCGTCCTTCTTCAGCTCGGTGACGTTGGCGTAGCCAGCATCTTCGATCTTCGATTTGGCCTGGCCTTCGGTGAAACTGTTGCGACCGGCGACAGGTGCGTCGGAGTTGTTTTGACCAGCGCTATTAACCGCGTTGTTGTTCGGTCCCGATTGCGCCGGCGGATTTTGCGCTGACGCCGGTGTTGCCCCCAATGCGGCGGCAGCCGTAAACAGAGAAATGCAAACGAAGAGTGACGGTCGGTTCATGCTTGTCTCCAGAGTGTGAGGAGTGAGCCAAGCCCTCATCGAAGCGTTCGTTCCTATCTCTCTGCCAATGACATCGCCATCGCGATCAGGGCCTGAAAAATATCATCCAGGTGACCGCCATGATGAGAACAGAGAGTCCCAGGCTCACACCCAGTAGCATCAACACGCTGGGACCGAGTTCGGCTTGGCGCGCTTCGACTGCGGTCTCAGCGACGCGCCCGCTCTTGTCTTTGTCCATAACATTGGTCCCGCATTCGGTGGGATCAGCTTGGCCGTCTGCTTGCGCTAGCGAAGCCGGCGTTGCTGCGCGAACGCCGCGCGCGGATTGATGCCGCATCCGGCATTACGACCTGATGCCGATGCCATGCATTGGGCCCGCGTTTGATAGTTGCAGTCGCCGGGATAGCCGGTCTGCCGTCCCTGAAGACACCAGTGATATTCCTGGGCATCCGCAGGTGCCGCGCCGGCGAACATGCTCGGTCCGGCAGTCAAAGCCATCAAGATGAGAAGCTTGCGCATGGTCGTCTCCGTTGTTCATGCCACATCGTCCATGAATCTCAATCGGACCCTGCACGGTTCGTTCCTATACGCCTGCCAACGACGTAAAGATCGGGACTGCACCTGCGCGTCCGCCATGTCGGAAACCGACCGCCCAGCAGAGCTCAAACGCGAGTGAGATTGGCTGCCATTTGGTTGTAGCGGCCTTTTCACGGCTGCCGTTTGGACCGCACCTCGGCACTGAGGCGCATCCGCGCGATTAGGAACATATCTCTGCCCCTCCTGTTGCGTCTGCACGACATGACCCGCGAATGCGCATGCCGTCCCCAAAAATGGAGATCTGACCATGCGTGCGCTCTGTTGGCACGGCAAAGGCGACGTTCGAGTCGACACGGTTCCGGATCCCAAGATCCAGCATCCGCGGGACGCCATCATTAAAATCACCGCCTGTGCCATCTGCGGTTCGGATCTGCATCTCTTCGACGGCTATCAACCAACCATGGAGAGCGGCGACATCCTTGGCCATGAGAATATGGGCGAGGTGATCGAACTGGGATCGGAGGTCAAAAATCTCGCGATCGGTGATCGCGTCGTGGTTCCCTTCACGATCAGCTGCGGGGATTGCTGGTTCTGCAAGCAAGGCTTGTTTTCCTGCTGCGACCGCACCAATCCGAACGCGGAGATCGCGGCCAAGGCCATGGGCCAGTCGCCCGCCGGGCTCTTTGGCTTCAGCCACATGCTGGGTGGCTATTCAGGTGGTCAGGCCGAGTACCTGCGCGTGCCGATGGCCGATATCGGGCCAATCAAGATTCCCGACAGCATCACGGATGAGCAGGCGCTATTCCTGTCCGACATCTTTCCGACCGGCTACATGGCTGCCGTCAATGCGCAGATCGAACCAGGCGACACGGTCGCGATCTGGGGATGCGGTCCAGTCGGTCAGTTCGCCATTCGCTCCGCGCTCATGCTCGGAGCTGGGCGCGTCATCGCAATCGACGAAGTGCCCGAGCGTCTCGACATGGCGGAAGCCGGTGGTGCGGAAATCATCGATTTCTCGAAGGCCGACGTTCATGATGAGTTGATGCGGCGAACCAACAAGCGCGGCCCAGACAGTTGCATCGACGCGGTGGGCTGTGAAGCATCCGGCCACGGCTCGGCCGACGCGGTGCTCGACAAGGTCAAGGCCGCAACCTTCCTGGCGACTGATCGCGTTCACGTCCTGCGTCAGGCCATCATGGCCTGTCGCAAGGCGGGCACTATCTCGATACCAGGTGTCTATGTCGGAATGGGTGACAAGATCCCGCTCGGCGCCGCCATGAACAAGGGACTGACCATCAAAACCGGTCAGACCCACGTGCAGGCCTACACAAAGCCACTGCTCGCGAAGATCATCGAGGGCGAAATTGATCCCAGCTTTGTGGTGACACATCCGGCCAGTCTCGAAGACGCGCCCGAGATGTACCAGAAGTTCCGCGACAAAGAAGCCGGAGTCATCAAGGTCGTGATGAGACCAGGACGTTAATCCGGGATCGCCCGCCGCTCCTCTCCAACAGCTAGCCTCGGCCAGCGAAAGTGTCACATGCGCATTTTGAAAAAACGTTCGCCATCTTTGGCGGCCATGACCCTTCACGCTCTCGCGGAATATCCTGTGGTCTCTGCCGCTGTGGCCGCAGCCGGCCTGATGGCAACGGCTGCAATCGTCAATCGGCGACTTGCCGACAAGGCACAGCGCGATAACCCGCCACAAGGCCGGTTCATCGACATCGACGGCGTGCGCCTGCACTATGTGGAGCGGGGAGCCGGTCGTCCCCTGGTGTTGCTCCATGGCAATGGCAGCATGATCCAGGATTTCGAGTCGAGCGGCCTGATCGATCTCGCCGCCAAGGACTATCGCGTGATCGTGTTCGACCGTCCCGGATTTGGCCACAGCCTGAGGCCCCGCAATGTGGTGTGGACGCCTGCAGCCCAAGCGGACCTGTTCAAGGATGCGCTTGCGCACCTCGGCGTCGAAAAAGCGATCGTGCTCGGCCATTCCTGGGGAGCGTCGGTTGCGGTCGCCCTGGCAAGCAGGCACCCCGCAATGGTCGAAGCCCTGGTGCTGGCTTCGGGCTATTATTTCCCGACCGCACGCACCGACGCGATGATGGCGATGGCCGGACCGGCCATCCCGGGATTTGGCGATATCCTCAGTTACACGATCTCCCCGATCCTCAGCCGCCTGATGTGGCCGGCGATGCTGCGACAGCTGTTCGGGCCGAAATCCGTTCCGCAAAAATTCGACGGTTTTCCAAAGTCGTTGGCCGTGCGTCCGTCGCAGCTTCGTGCCGGCGCCGCCGAGGCAGCGTTAATGGTTCCTGCTGCGATGATGTCTGCGAAAACCTACGGCGAACTGGCCATGCCGGTCACCATCCTGGCCGGCGAGGACGATCGCCTCATCGACATCGACCAGCAGTCCGGCCGGCTTCATGACGAGATCAAGCACAGCAAGATGCGCCGCGTCCCCAATGCGGGTCATATGATCCAGCAGTCGGATACGGCCGACCTGATGACCGCGGTTAACGAGGCCGCGGCGGAAACGCTGCATTGAGAGCCCCAATCACGTCGAGAGGAATCTGATCGCGGCGCGATCCAATTAGGAACGTCCAACACAGCGGCCGGTTGGCCCTGGTATCTCCTGCCATCAAAGGTCTTTCCATGTATCATCACGTCAAGAAGCTCATGTTCACCGTCCGGGTCGACGAGCCCGATCCGCGGTTCGGCAATATGCTGCTGGAGCAGTTCGGCGGCGCCAACGGCGAGCTTGCGGCCGCCATGCAATATTCCATTCAGGGTCTCAATTGCGAAGATCCGGACCGCAAGGATCTTCTGATGGATATCGGAACCGAGGAATTGAGCCATCTCGAAGTCGTCGGCTCGCTCGCGCGGCTACATTTGAAGCCCATGAAGTTCGATCGCGACGCGGCGGAAGCCGATCCTTTGATCGCGATCGCCGGCGGCGGGGGCGTCAGCCTGTTCAACTCGCAGGGCAATGCCTGGACGGCCGACTATCTCAAGATCACCGGCGAACTGGACGTCGATCTGCGCAGCAACATCGCTGCGGAAGCGCGCGCCAAGATCGTCTACGAACGGCTGATCAATTTCTGTGACGACGCCGGCACCAAGGACGCTTTGCAGTTCCTGATGACACGCGAAATCACCCATATGAAGGCGTTCTCGCGCGCGCTAGAAAGCATGAAGAAGCCTGCGTTCAGCATCGGCCGCATCGCTCCGACGCCCGGCCTCGTCGACCAGTTCTTCAACGATTCGACTGGGTCCGGCGACAACGGTGAAATCGACACAAGAGGCCCCTGGAACGAGGGCGACGACTGGGTATTCATGGAATCGCCGGCACTCCAGGGCGGTGATCCCGGCGCGGCACCTTCGATCGTTGCCGAGAGCTCGCCGGCGGAACCTTTCGTTGGCCTCGACGCCCTGCTGATCGATCAGCTGCGGGATCTCCTGCATGCGGAGAAGCAGTTGACAAAGGCACTGCCTCAGATGATCGAGGCCGCACGCTACGACCAGCTCCGCGAACTCTTCACCGTCCATCTCGCCGAAACCGAAGCGCAGATCGAGCGTCTCGACGAATGCTTCGAGCTGCTCGGCAAGAAGCCTCGCGCCAAGGCCTGCAAGGGCATGCAGGGGATCATCGAAGAAGGCGACGAAGTGATCACGGAGGGCGTCAAGAAGGACGACGCCGCCGCGGATCTCGCGTTGATCGGTGCGGCACAGCGGGTCGAGCACTACGAGATTGCCGGCTACACGACGGCCCGCAACCTGGCGCAGCAGTTGCGTCACAGCGCCGTCGTCGCGCTGCTGTCCAAGAATCTGGCGGAGGAGGAGAACGCGGACCAGCTGCTCAATCAGGTCGCGCGCTCATTGATGTCGGTTGCGAAAATGCCCGCCGCGATCGAGCAGACCCTTGCCGAAGATGAGCCCGCCGGAGGGTAGATCAGCGTCGAAATATGGACCATAAGTCGAAGGCGGCCCCGCGGGGGCCGCCGCGCCGTCACGGCGGAAAGGATCTAGCATGCCCCCGAAGATCAAAGAACATATGTGCCCGCTGTGCAAAGGAACCGGCTTTCCCAAGTCCGTGGAGCCGACCCGCCCAGGCCGCAAAATCTATCCAGTCAGATGCGTGTCCTGCCAGGGCAAGGGCAAGATTTCAGAGAGCGCATAAATCTTAGAGATCGCGTGACGGGATCTCAGTGCTTTGATCTCTCGATCTCGAAGGTGAACTTCACCTGCATGACAGGGCCGGCGGCGTCCCGGACCTCAATCGCCATGTCGCGTTTGCCGGCGACCGCTGAGGAACCATGGACTGCGTCCCGCGCCATATCGGCTAAAGATTTGGCGGCTTCCGCTTGCGCAGCTTGCAAACTCGGAAGCTCCAGACCCTCCTCGTCTACTGCAAGAATGTGATCGTCCAGTAGATCGAAATAATATCGCGACATCGCTTCGCACTCCCGTCAATGCCAAGCGACGGTTCAGGCACACGTTCCAAAAATAGGAAGGACTAGCAGCGGCCTGCATGCATGCAACCTTCAAACGGTGCGCGCCGGACAACAGGAACAGAGCTCCTTACGCCACGTTGGTCCTGCACTTCAGACCCCGGAGCATACTTGTCTATTTTGCAGCTGAACCCGGCCATTCCAGTCGTCACGCCGAAGGGCGACGGCTACGCACACATCCTTATCGACTATGGGGCGGAGTTTAATCTGCTTTGGGTCGTTTTTCTCGACGATTCCGGGGAATGCTGGACCTACGACAATTCGCAAATCCGCGCCCAGAAGAACGTCACGATGGGACGAACGTTCGTGTCGATGCACAAGGCGCCTTTGGCGCCGCATGATCAACCAGCCGGCGACAAGAAAACAATCCGCTGAGCGCCACCCTACTCCGCCGCCTGCCGCACGTGGCGCGCGGTCGGCGTGCGCATGGTGACGAGCTCTTCCGCCGCGGTCGGATGCAGCGCGATGGTGGCGTCGAAGTCGGCCTTGGTCGCCTTCATCTTCACTGCGATCGCGACGGCTTGCGTGATCTCGGCGGCGGCCTCACCGACGATGTGGCAGCCGAGCACACGATCGGAGGCGCCATCGACAACGAGCTTCATCAGCACGCGGGTGTCGCGGCCGGACATCGTCGCCTTGATCGGGCGGAACGTCGTCTTGTAGATGTCGACATGATCGTATTGCGCGCGCGCCTCGGTCTCGGTGAGACCGACGGTGCCGACCTCCGGCTGCGAGAACACGGCGGTCGGGATGGTGGCATGATCCACCTTCACCTCGCGCTTGCCGAACACGGTGTCGGCGAAGGCATGGCCCTCGCGGATCGCGACCGGCGTCAGGTTGTGGCGATGGGTGACGTCGCCGATCGCGTAGATGCTGTCGACCGAGCTCTTCGAGAAACCGTCGACCGCGATGCCGCCATTTTTCGGATTGATGGCGACGCCGGCCTTCTCCAGGCCGAGATTGGCCACCGCAGGATGGCGGCCGATCGCGAACATCACCTGGTCGGAGGCGACGCTCGATCCGTTCGACAGATGAGTGGTGAACTCGTCGCCGTGGCGATCGACCTTCGTCACGGTGCAGCCCGTAAGGATGGTGATGCCCTGCTTCTCCATCTCGGCCCGCACATGGGCGCGGACGTCCTCGTCGAAACCGCGAAGAATGTTGTCGCCGCGATAGATCACGGTGACGCCGGAGCCGTAGCCAGCAAAGATGCCGGCGAATTCCAGCGCGATGTAGCCGCCGCCCTGGATCACGATGCGCTTGGGCTGCGTCTTCAGGTGAAATGCCTCGTTGGAGGAGATCACGTGCTCGACGCCGGGGATGGAGGCGCCGTGGTTGGGCGCGCCACCGGTGGCGATCAGGATGTATTTTGCCGTGATCTTCCTGTCGTTCTCGAGCAGGCGGACGGTGTGCTTGTCCTCGATCACCGCGCGGCTCTTGATGATTTGCGCACCGGACTTCTCGACGTTCGTCGTATAGGCCGCCTCCAGCCGCGCGATCTCCTTGTCCTTGTTGGCGATCAGCGTCGGCCAGTCGAAGGTCGCGGTCGGAATGGTCCAGCCGAAGCCTGCGGCGTCTTCGATCTCGTGACGGACATGCGAGCCGATCACAAACAGCTTCTTGGGCACGCAGCCGCGGATCACGCAGGTGCCGCCCATGCGGTACTCTTCCGCGATCATGACGCGGGCGCCGTGGCCGGCTGCGATGCGGGCGGCACGCACGCCGCCCGAACCGCCACCGATGACAAAGAGGTCGACGTCGAATTCAGCCATTGTCCACTCCGACCTCTTTCAGGATTTTCAGATCAGATAGGTACTGTCAGATTTCCTTGCCACGCTTGCGCATCTCGGCGCGGAAGTTGCCCATCACGGTCTCGGAGAAGTTCTGGGCCCAGGAGTTCATGAAGGCCATGCTGAGACCAATGGCGCGGGGTTCAGCGCTGATCAGCTTCTGTCCGAGCGGCGACTTGTAGAAGGTCACGAGGTCCTTCAGCTCCTGCTCGGTGAACTCGCTGGCATAGATCTGCGCCATGCCATCGCCGATCTCGTTCTGACGGCCAGCGAGCTGCTGGGCGACGATCGGCGCGACCTCGTTGAGGTCCTTCTGATAGTTCAGGTTCTGCTGGGTCAGCGCGATCTTGGTCTTCTCGACCAGGCCGGGCACGGCGCCGGCGTACATCGCAGCGGCGTTCTTGATCGTCAGGATCTCCTTGGCCGCTGCAATCGCCGCAGGCGAAGCCTTCGGCGGGGTCGACTGCGCCATGGCCGGAACGGCCGAGAGGGCCAGTCCCACAGCGAGGGTCGCGGCCGGCAAGAATTTCAACAGGCTCTTCATTCCTAGTCTCCTTTCGGCTTTCGCCGTTCAACCACGCGGATTCCCTCGCCACCCGCCAAAACAGCCGAGCTGGCCAAGCCGATAAACAGTCCATGTTCGACCACGCCGGGGATTGCGCTCAACGCCGTGGCGAGATGAGCGGGATCCTCAATTCGTCCGAGCCGGGCATCGACGATCCAGTGGCCGCCATCGGTGACGAAAACGTGGCCATCCTTGCCCTTGCGGACCGCCATTTGCCCAGAAACGCCGCATTCCGCAAATGCCTTCTCGATCGCGCGGCGTGTCGCCCCTAATCCGAACGGGATCACCTCGACCGGCAGCGGAAAGCGGCCGAGCGCAGGCACCCATTTGGTGTCATCGGCGATCACGATCATGCGATCCGAGGCGGCTGCCACGATCTTCTCGCGCAGCAGCGCGCCGCCGCCGCCCTTGATCAGATTGAGCGCGGGATCGATCTCGTCCGCGCCGTCGATGGTGATGTCGAGATGATCGATCTCATCGAGCGTGGTTAGCGGCACACCGCAGCGCATCGCGTCGGCGCGCGTCGTCTCCGAGGTCGGCACGCCGATCACCTTGAGCCCGGCGCGCACGCGCTCGCCGAGCAGCTCGACGAAGTGTTTTGCGGTCGACCCGGTGCCAAGCCCGAGCTGCATGCCGTCACGCACCTCCTCGAGGGCGCGCGCCGCGGCCTGCCGCTTCAACTGGTCCATGTCCAAATTGCGCCTGCCTCTGGGTTAAGGGGTTGCCGCCAATATCGGCCGCTTGCGGCGGCCTATGTAGCCTCGTTTTCCCTCGGAGAACAGGGTCTGGGGAACAGGCCTATAAGCTGATCTTATGGCCGCTCCCCTTGCGCCGGGCCGGCCGGACCGATAGCGCTCTCGGCATGACCACCCCAGACAAGACCTGTCCCTACACCCTCGTCTTCGATCTCGACGGCACGCTTGTGGATACGGCGCCCGACCTGATCACCGCGCTGAATTACGTGCTCGATCGCGAAGGGCTGCCGCCGGTGCCGATGGCCTCGGCCCGCAACATGATCGGTGCCGGCGCCCGCAAGCTGATCGAACGGGGGCTGGAGGCCGAGGGGCGCACCGTCAGCGTGGCAGACATGGATCGCCTGACGTCGGATTTCATCGCCTATTACGCCGACCATATCGCCGTCGAATCGCGGCCCTTCGAGGGGCTCGAGGACGCCCTCGACCTTTTTGCGGCACAGGGCCATCGGCTGGCAGTCTGCACCAACAAGCTGGAATGGCTGTCGAAGCGGCTGCTCGACCAGCTCGGCCTCAGCGGCCGGTTCGCGGCGATCTGCGGCGCCGATACGTTTGGGGTCCAGAAGCCCGATCCGACCATTTTCCGGGAGACCGTGGCGCGGGCCGGCGGGGACGTGAAGGCCAGCATCATGGTCGGGGACGCCGGAACCGACGTCGGGGTCGCCCGGCGCGCCGGGGTGCCCGTGATCGGGGTCAGTTTTGGCTATACCGACGTGCCGATCGCCGAGCTGAAGCCGGACCGGCTGATCCATCACATGCGCGACCTGCCGGCCGCGGCCCACAGCCTGATGACGGCTTAGCCTCCCTACAAGGCACTGAAATTACTCTATAATTCGTAGGAACCCTGCGTTAACCATCTATTAACTATGCGCAGCCCGCCGGTTGCCTGCGGAAAACGACCCTCCTAAGGTCGCCGCGGGGAATGTGGCGGTTCGTCGCAGTAGAAGTGGATGGTCATGCGTCGTGTCATCGCGATTGCGTTAGCGGGAGCGAGCCTTGGTGGCTGCTCCTCAGTGTCTTGGGACATGTTCAAATCGGCTCCGCCGACCGTCCAGGTCCGGCTCGAATCCAATCCCCCGGGCGCCGACGCAAATACCTCGCTCGGGCCGGGCTGCAAGACCCCCTGCTCAGTGTCGGTTCCCGCCCCCAACGCCCCCTTCACGGTCAACTACGCTCTGAACAAGTACCAGCCGGTCAGCGTGCCCGTGAACGTGATCAAGAATCCCGGCGATTTCACAACGCCCGCTTCGGTGACCACCGATCCGAACCCGGTCTTTGCCGAGCTCCAGGCGGCAGTTCCGCCCAAGCCGGTAAGGAAGCCGCACCGGCCGAAGCCAAAGAAGCCGAAACCGGCTGCAGCCGCTCCCGCCGCAGCGCCGGCCGATGCTGCACCCGCCGCGGGCACGCCGTTCCCCGATCCGAATGCGGGCAAGCGCTGACTTCCGCACAGCGCACGATTGTCCTTGCCGCTTCTGATGCTTAGATTGCTTCCAGAGCACCACTGAAGCAAAGGTGCGCCCGTCGCCGTAAGTGACAAGGCCTCTCGAATGAACGGATCCACCGCGAGCCCTCTCGCCCCGGCGAGCCCTCTCGCCACGCTGTCGAGCGCTATGACCGATCCGTTCGGGCGGACCATCTCGTATTTGCGCGTCTCCGTCACCGACCGGTGCGACCTGCGCTGCTTCTATTGCATGTCGGAAGACATGACGTTCCTGCCCAAGGCCGACCTCTTGACGCTCGAGGAGCTTGACCGGCTTTGCTCGGCCTTTATCGCCAAGGGCGTCAAGAAGCTGCGCCTCACCGGCGGCGAGCCTCTCGTTCGCCGCAACGTGATGTCGCTGGTGCGCTCGCTGTCGCGCCATCTGACGAGCGGCGCCCTGGGCGAGCTGACGCTGACCACCAACGGCACGCAACTCGCAAAGCATGCGCAGGAGCTTGCCGATTGCGGCGTCCGCCGCATCAACGTCTCGCTCGACACGCTCGACCCCAAGAAATTTCGCGAGATCACCCGCTGGGGCGAGATCGACAAGGTGCTGGAAGGCATCGAGGCGGCGCGTGCCGCGGGCCTCGCCGTGAAGATCAACGCGGTGGCGCTGAAGAATCTCAACGAGGACGAGCTCCCCGATCTGATGCGCTGGGCCCATGGCCAGGGCATGGGACTGACGCTGATCGAGGTGATGCCGATGGGCGAGATCGGCTCAGGCCGTATCGATCAATATCTGCCGCTGTCGCTGCTGCGCGCGCGGCTCGCCCAACAGTTCACACTGACGGATCTGACTGAGACCACCGGCGGGCCGGCGCGCTATGTCAGCGTCGCCGAGACCGGCGGCAAGCTCGGCTTCATCACGCCGATGACCCATAATTTCTGTGAATCCTGCAACAGGGTGCGCATCACCTGCACGGGCACGCTGCACACCTGCCTCGGCCACGAGGATGCCTCCGACCTGCGCAAGCCTCTGCGTGCATCTGACGACAATACGCTGCTGGCGGCTGCGATCGACCGCGCCATCGGGCTCAAGCCCAAGGGCCACGACTTCATCATCGACCGCCGCCACGACCGCCCCAGCGTCTCCAGGCACATGAGCGTCACCGGCGGCTGAACAGGATCCGGATCCGGAGGGCCGCGCTAGCTCATTTACTCATTATGCGTCTAGCAGACTGACGTCCGGTCATCTCCCGACAGCGGCCGAAGAGCGGACATTCTCTGGGATCTCAGATGGGCCACAGCCGACATCGTCACCGTCCCGATATATTGGAACCTCGATGCAGGTTCAGATGCCCGCCAGTTCGCGCCAGAGCCTCGCTGGCGCGCTTCGATGAAGCCAGCGATGTCGACCCCCTGGTGGATAGCTGATGGGCAGGCTTATCAAGCGCTCTCACCGAGCCTTGAACAGCAAGTTGACGAGAAAGCAATCTCGCTGTTCAGGATACGCCGCCTGAAACCAGCTGATCGCCTGACGTGCGTTTGAGATGTGCAACTGTACTTGGGTGGATGTGTAGGGGCACGCAGTGCTGTAATCCGCGAGGATTCTCTGTTCGTAAAGACTGGCGACAATGCCGGAATAGCTGGCAATATCACCGAGCCCGCTAGTAGGCACGCCGGTTACTTTGTTTGGCTGGGTCGTGATGGTCTTGCACAGGGCGACGAAGGCTCTGTGGTCCACGCTTCGGTATACAAGCTCGTAGATGGGGGCGGAGCGAGATGTTGCGCCGACGACCTTGTCCGCGGCCGCCTGCAAGGTGAAGTGGAACACAGCGTAGTAGGTGTCCGATACGGCTCTCCTCAGATCCGTTTCCGTGGCGCCCGGATTTGCCGCCGTTTCGTCTGCCCGTCGCAACAATTGGCTAGGATCGGGTGACAAAAATCCTATTCCTCATACTGAACGATTGGGAAGCGATCCTCGCCAGCATCCGCAAGCTTTTGCATGATCTGAATAATGGTGTTTGCAGAGCGCTGTCCCATAATGTGCGCCGAGGAGCCGGGCGTAAGAACGAACTTGATCTCCATTGCAGGCGCTCCTGTAGAATCAAATACAGGGGCCGTCCGAACATCGCGAAAACTCACGCCGTTCGATGTCGCGACGGTCTTTGCAATAGTAATAACTTCGTTGTCCGGAAGCGTGCTCATCTGACCCTCTCACGCCCAGATATGTGCCGCGAAACGGCAAGCTTGTCTGGCCTTCGTCGTTGTCACACCTTATCATGAATCAGCAGCGTTAGGTCGGCAATGGGTCATTTGCGGACCTTTCCCGCCGATCAGGTCATGTTTGCTGCCCCCTGAAAGCAGACAATCCCGGATTTATGATCAATACCCCAGCGCTAGGCGCGCAGCGCGTTTCCGGGCAGATCGTGTTCAAACAATAACAGAAGACATCACTCCCGGACGCCCGGTGCATAGCCGAAGCCCACAGCCGGTTCGGCCGCGGTTTCAACCCAGACACTCTTGACCGCTGTGTATTCAGAGAGAACCTCGACCCCGCTCGAACGGCCGTAGCCGCTCATGCCGAAGCCACCGAAGGGCGATGCGACGCTGATCGTCTTGTAGGAATTGATCCAGAACGTCCCTGCCCTGACTTGCGCAGCGACCCTATGCGCGCGCCCGACGTCGCGGGTCCAGACCGCACCCGCAAGACCGAAATCGCTGTCATTGGCGATCGCGACCGCTTCTTCCTCGGAATCGAACGGGATCGCGGCGACGACGGGTCCGAATATCTCGTCGCGGGCAACCGCCATGCTGTTGCTGACGTCGCGCAGGACGGTCGGCGCGATGAAGAATCCGCGTTGCTCGGTGCTGCCGTCGGTGCCGGTCGCAAGCGTCGCGCCCTCCGCGAGGCCCTGCTTCACCATTGCGAGCACGCGATCGTACTGCCGCGCGTTGTTGATCGGCCCAATTTCGGTATCCGCCGCACTGGGTGCACCGACCTTCAGCCTCGCTGCGCCATCCGCGACCATACTGACGAAACGATCGTAGACGGAGCGTTCGACCAGCAACCGCGAGCCAGCGACGCAGCTCTGTCCGGCGCCTGCGAAGATCGCCGACTGCGCACCGATCGCCGCGCGCGCAAGATCGGCGTCGGCGAACACGATGTTGGCAGACTTTCCACCGAGTTCGAGAACGCAGGGCAACAGCCGCTTGGCCGCGGCCTCCGCGATCAGCCTGCCTGTCGGCACCGACCCGACGAAAACCACTTTCTTCACTGCGCGCTGGCCAAGCGCTGCCTGCCCCGTCGTGTGGCCGTAGCCTGCGAGCACGTTGACAAGACCGACCGGCAATCCGGCTTGCTCGGCGAGATGTGCCAATACCATGGAGGTGAGCGGCGTCAGCTCCGAAGGTTTTAGCAGCACGCCGTTGCCCATGGCGATGGCGGGCGCGACCTGCCAACCGCAGGTGAAGATCGGCGCATTCCAGGGCGTGATCTGGAGCACGACACCGACAGGCTCGCGCCGCGTATAGTTGAGATGGCTCGACGGCACCGGGATCACATCGCCGTGGAACTTGTCGGTCCAGCCGGCATAGTACTCGAACATCTCGGCAACCTTGGCGACCTCGACGCGCGTGTCGCGGATCGGCTTGCCGGCCGACAACGACTCAAGGCGCGCCAGTTCTTCCGCCTTGCCTTGAATTGCGCGCGCGATCGCCTGCATGACGCGGCCGCGGGCCGCGCCAGTCAGCCGTGTCCAGCTGGCTTGCGCCGCGACAGCTGCCGCTGCCGCCTCGGCGACCACGGCCTCACCGGCATCATGGTAGGCGTAGAGCGGCGCGCCGGTTGCGGGATCATCGATCGTGATGAGTTCGCCCGTGCCGGGAGCGATGCGGCTCGCGACGTGAGAACCGATCGCCGTGCAGTCGGGCCAGAACGGTGCGAGCGAATCGCGCAGCCGCGTGTCGATGAAGGGGGCCATGGTGTCGCTCACATCCTGCCGAGCTGGAGCTCGACGATCCTGTTGAAGTCTTCGGCGTCGCCGATCGAGGCGGCGCTCTCGGACCAGATCCGCGCGGTCTCCCGGGCGATCGGCAGGTCGAGTGCCAGCCGGGCGATGAGCTGAGCGGCAAGGCGGACATCCTTGCGCATCAGCGCCATCGTGAATCCGGAATCAAAGGCGCCGTTCAGGACCCATGTCGGTAGATTGACCTGCGTGACGCCGGACCGGCCGGAGCCGGCATTGAGACCTTCGAGCAGCCGGGCCGGATCGACCTCGGCGTCGCGCGCGATGCGCATCGCCTCTGCGGCGGTCAGCAGATGTGCGGCGCAGAGCAGATTGTTGATGATCTTGCAGACATGCCCGGCGCCGACCGATCCGACATGGACCCGCTTGGCGCTCATGTCGGCCAGGATCGGTTCGACCGCGGCCACATCGTCATCCGCGCCGCCGATCACCATGGTCATGGTGGCCGTGATGGCGCCCTTCGGACCGCCGCTGACGGGCGCATCGATCATCGCCATACCCTGCGCGGCAAGAGCCGCGGCGAGCCGGCGGGTCGTCTCGGGATTGGATGTCGAGGTGTCGACCACGCGCAGGCCTGGCCGCGCATGGGCAATGATGCCGTCCTTGCCGGCCACGACGGCGTCCACGATCTCGGCGGTCGGCAGCGACAGGACGAGCAGATCCGCGCGGGCGCAGAGCGGCGCAACGCCTTCGAAAACCGCTATGCCTTCCGATGCGAGCGCGCTGCGGGCCTTTTCCGAGGCGTCGGTCCCAAGCACTTCATGGCCAGCCCGCGTCAGCGAGAGCGCCATGCCGCGCCCCATATTCCCGAGCCCAACGACGCCGACGACCGCCATGTCTCTGTCCCTCACCTGCGAATGCCGGGAAGACCATAGGGATCCAGGGCCGGCCTGGGCATCAGCGGCGCGGTTGCCTAATGTTGCCTCATGAGCAACACTTGGGCATGATCAATGCAATCGATGAGAACCGGCTTCGCTATCTGTTCGAGGCCGCGCGCTACGGCGCCGTGCGCGCGGCCGCCGACGCGCTCGGCGTGAGCCCGTCTGTGGTGAGCCGCCAGATCGCCCTGCTCGAGCAAGCGCTCGACGCAGCCCTGCTCGACCGGCACAGCCGTGGGGTGCGACCCACCGAAGCCGGCGAGCTCCTGATCGAGCACTATCGCCGCCATGCGGTGGACCGGGACGACACCCTGGCAAGGTTGCGGGAACTCCAGGGATTGCATCGCGGTCACATCGACCTCGTGCTGGGCGAAGGCTTTGTCGCCGATCTCATGGGCGGCGCGCTCGGCGAGTTCTGGCGCCGGCATCCGCAGCTGACCATTTCGCTGGAACTCGCGGGCACGAGCGAGGTCATACGCGCAATAGCGGACGATCGCTGCCACATCGGGCTCGTCTATCATCCACCCCAGGATCCACGGATCCGCTCCTGCGCCGCAATCCGCCAGCCGATTTGCCTGATCGCACGCCCTGACCATCCGCTTGCGAAGCTCCGCCGCCCGGTCAAGCTACGCGAGATCGCCAAACACGCGCTCGGGACCATGCATGCGGGCTATGGCACACGCCAATTGCTCGCGATGGCTGAGACATCCGAGAAGGTCGGCCTCTCGCCCAAGCTGACCACAACCTCGATAAGTATCTTGCGACATTTCGTTCGTTCCGATCTTGGCGTGACCTTGCTTCCGGCCTTTTCGGTCGCGGCCGATCTCGAGGACGGATCGCTCGTTGCCATTCCGGTCGACAACGTTCTGCTCTCCTCGGCAGAAGCCCACATCATCACCCGATTGGGCCGTGAACTGCCGAACGCAGCCAGCCAACTGCTCAGGTTCTTGATCGGCCGGATGAAGGCCTTCCAGGCCGGCCGCCGCTAACCTAAGCTTTTGAGCGGCCGTCAATTTGTCCATTTTCCGATTGACGGCGCGCGAACCCGCTGGTTTGGTGCCCCCGCCTTTGCTTGCCCGGCAGCAATAAGCCGGCCCGCCCCTTCGGCGGTCGCGGTCAAGACGGCAAGGCGCGAGGGGAGGACTGACGCCGCAATCGCTCCGGACAACGAGCCGTGTGGTCGCATGCATATTGCACGCGGGCCGAGTGATGCGCGCTGATGCCTCCCGTGAAGTCTAGACCGCGACGGAGAGAAAGTAAGATGCGTCCATTGCTGGCGGTGAGCAACGCCATCGACCTCCTCAACGAGAAGATCGGGTACGTCTGCAACCTGCTCGTGCTGCTTGCATGTCTGGTGAGCGCGGCCAATGCCATGATCCGCTATGCCTTCAGCAACTCCTCCAACGGCTGGCTGGAGCTGCAATGGTACATGTTCGCGATCCTGGTGATGTTCGGCGCATCCTACACTTTCAAGCGCAACGAGCACGTCCGCGTCGAGATCATGTATTTGATGCTGTCCGAGCGTGGCCAGCTCTGGCTCGACATGATCGGCACGCTGTTCTTCCTGATTCCCTCCTGCCTCCTGCTCGCCTATCTGTCCTGGCCGTTCTTCATGCAGGCCTACAGCGTCGGTGAGATGTCGGGCAATGCCGGCGGCCTGATCCGCTGGCCCATCAAGTTCGTGATCCCCGCCGGCTTCGTGTTGCTGGCATTGCAGGGAGTTTCCGAAGTCATCAAGCGTATCGCGGCTCTCCAGGGCTATGTGACGATCGACGCCAAGTACGAGAGGCCGACTCAATGATCACGCTGGAGATGATGCCGCCGTTGATGTTCGGCGGCCTGGTCCTGGTGATGCTGCTCGGCTTCCCCGTCGCGTTTACGCTGGCGGCAGTCGGCCTCTCCTTCGGCTTCCTCGCCATCCATCTCGGTTTCTTCGACCTCAACTTCCTCCAGGCGATCCCCGGTCGCGTGTTCGGCAGCGTGCTCTCCAACGAGCTGCTGCTTGCGATCCCGTTCTTCACCTTCATGGGCGCGATATTGGAGAGATGCGGGCTCGCCGAGGACATGCTGGATTCGATGGGCCAGCTGTTCGGCCCGATCCGCGGCGGCCTCGGCTATTCCGTGATCATCGTCGGCTTCATCCTCGGCGCCATCACCGGCACGGTGGCGGCACAGGTCATCGCCATGGCGCTGATCTCGATGCCGGTGATGATCCGCTACGGCTACAACATGCGCTACATCACCGGCGTGTTGGCTGCCTCCGGCACCATCACGCAGCTGGTGCCGCCCTCGCTGGTGCTGATCGTGCTCGCCGACCAGCTCGGCAAATCGGTCGGCGACATGTATCTCGGCGCCTGGGGCCCGTCGGTGTTCCAGATCATGCTGTTCGCCGGCTACACCTTCATCCTCGGCCTGATCAAGCCGGACCACGTGCCGCCTGTGCCGCTGGAAGCGCGCACGCTGACCGGCTGGCCGCTGTGGAAGAAGTGCCTGATGGGCATCATCCCGTCCGCCGTGCTGATCTTCGTCGTGCTCGGCACCATGATGATGGGTCTTGCGACCCCGACCGAAGCCGGCGCGATGGGCGCGGTCGGCGCCATCGTGCTCGCCGCGATCCATCACAAGGATTTCACCTCGACCGACCGCAAGGTGCTGATCATCGGCGTGATCGCGGCCGGTATCGGCACCATCGTCGCGATGCTGTTCACCCAGAACCTGATCTTCAAGCTCGCATTCGCGGTGACGTATCTGGCGGTGGCCTGGATTTGCATCCAGGCCGCGCGCATCCCCGACCTGCGCGACCTCATCAAGCAGGGTTACGAATCCACCATGCGCCTCACCTGCATGGTCACCTTCATCCTGATCGGCTCGACCTGTTTCTCGGTGGTGTTCCTCGGCGTCTCCGGCGGCGTCTGGCTCGAGCATCTCCTGACCTCGCTGCCCGGCGGCGTCTGGGGCTTCCTGATCTTCATTAACCTCTTCATCTTCTTTCTGGCGTTCTTCCTCGACTTCTTCGAGATCGCCTTCATCATCCTGCCGATGATCGCGCCGATCGCGCAGAAGATTCTGGGACCCGTCGTCGGTGACGGACCGGCGCTGATCTGGTTCGGCGTCATGCTCTGCGTCAACATGCAGACCTCGTTCCTGCATCCGCCGTTCGGCTTCGCGCTGTTCTATCTGCGCGGCGTCGCACCGAAGGAAGTGAAGAGCTCCGACATCTATTGGGGCGCCATGCCCTGGATCGGCCTTCAGCTGATCATGGTGCTGATCGTGATCGCCTTCCCGATCACGGTGACGGGCCTGCTCGACAAGCCGGTCAATGTCGACCTCGACAAGGTCAGGATCGAGGTTCCGCAGATCGACCTTCCGCCGCTGGATCTCGGCCCGCCGACGAAGTAGCGGCCATGCCCCTCGCCGTCATGTTCCGCCTCGGCGGTGCATGACGGGCGCGCCGGCCGCGTGACAAGCGAGGAAAACACAGGCATATCGGGCTATCCTCCAATCTATGGACCGCCGCTTATGTCCCGATCGCAATCTGCTCCGTCGCTCGCTCGTCCGTTGATCGCGGCGCTCTGGCTGGCATGTGCCACAGCTGTCGCGCAGGCCGAGCCAATGGCCGATGTCCATGCGCTGGCGCAAAAGGAGCAGCAGCCGCTGCTTGATACGCTGCGCGATCTCGTCAGCATCGAATCCGGCAGCAAGGACATCGAAGGCCTGAACCAGATCGCCGAGCGCGTCGCCGGCCAGCTCAAGCAGCTCGGCGGCACGGTGGAGATCCTGCAAACCACCGACATCTATCGCCTCGACGACACGCCCGAGAAGATCGGCCCGGCCGTACACGCCGTGTTCAAGGGCACCGGCAGCAAGAAGATCATGCTGATCGCCCACATGGATACGGTGTACCTGAAGGGCATGCTGAAGGACCAGCCGTTCCGCATCGACGGCGACAAGGCCTACGGCCTCGGCATTGCCGACGACAAGCAGGGCGTTGCGCTCATTCTCCATACCGTGGCGTTGCTTCAGAAGCTGAACTTCCACGATTACGGCACGCTCACGGTGCTCACCAATGGCGACGAGGAAATCTCCTCGCCCGGCTGGCGCAGCACCATCACCAAGTTCGCCGGGGATCAGGACGTGGTGTTCTCGTTCGAGGGCGGCGGCACCGACGGCACGCTGCGCCTCGCCACCAGCGGCATCGGCTCGGCCTATCTCACGGTGCAGGGCAAGTCTTCGCACGCAGGCGCACGGCCCGAGGGCGGCATCAACGCGCTGTACGAGCTCTCGCACCAGGTGCTTCAGATGAAGGACCTGTCCAAACCCGAGCAAGGCCTGAAGCTGAACTGGACGGTCTCCCAGGCCGGCACCAACCGCAACGTGATCCCCGCAGAGGCCACGGCGCAGGCCGATGCGCGTGCGCTCAAGGTGGCAGATTTCGACGAGCTGGAGAAGGCGCTCCAGGACAAGATCAAAAATCGTTTGCTGCCCAATTCCAAGGTCGAGGTGAAATTCGAGGTGCGTCGCCCGCCGTTGGAGGCCAACGACGCCTCGCGCGGCGTCGCGGCCTACGGCAAGACGATCTATCAGGAGATCGGACTGCCCCTCAGGGTCGACGAGAAGGCCACCGGCGGTGGCACCGACGCCGCGTTTGCCGCGCTCAAGACCAAAGGAGCCGTGGTGGAAGGCATGGGCCTGTCGGGCTTCGGCGCACACTCCAACGATGCAGAGTACGTGAAGCTCGACACCATCGTGCCGCGGCTTTACCTGACCACGCGCATGATCATGGATTTGTCCACCGGCAAGCTGAAGTAGCGGCCCCTCGCCGCTTCAAATAGCTGCCTGCGCCAGCCTGAACCGCAACGTAAACTCCGCGCCGCCGCCGGGGAGATTTTCCACCGCCACTGTCGCAGCGTGATCGTCGGCAACGCCGCGCACGATCGAGAGCCCCAGGCCTGCGCCGTCGCTGCGCTGGCGGTCGCGGCGCCAGAAGCGCTGGAAGATCAGCTCGCGCTCGGCTTCGGCAATGCCGGGACCGCAATCGCGCACCCGCACCACACCATCGTCACCGACTTCGACATCAACCGAACTATCCTTCGCGGTGAACTTGATGGCGTTCTCGGCGAGGTTGAAGATTGCGCGCTGGAGCATCTCGGAATTACCGTGGATCATCACGGGCGCGCCGCTGCCCTTGAGTGCGATGTCCTTGTGCTGGGCGATCGCGAATGGTGCGATCGCGCCGACCACCTCGGCGCAGACGGCGCGTAAGTCAGCGGTCTCGCCGGGATCGAGCACGAGGGTGTCGAGCTCGGCGATCTCCAGCAGTTGCGCGACGATGCGGCTCATGCCCTCGATGTCGGCATGCAACGCCTGCTTTGCTGTGCCGTCGCCAAGCGTCTCGATCCGCGTGCGCAGGATCGCGAGCGGCGTGCGCAATTGATGAGCGGCATCGGCGGTAAACTGCCGCTGCACGCGAAAACCATCCTCGAGGCGATCGAGCGCCTGGTTGACGGCGGTGACGAGCGGCATGATCTCGCGCGGGATCTGCTCCGTCGGCAGGCGGATATCGGTGCGCGACGGGCCGATATTGCTCGCCTCTTCCGACGCCTTCCACAACGGCGCGACGGCGCGGCGGAAGATGAAGATGTCGGTGGCGAGCAGGATCAAGAGGATCGGGATGGTGATCCACCCCACGCGCAGGAAGAAGTTCGAGATGATGTCATCGATGATGACGTCACGATGCGCCAGATCCTCGGCGACCTGGATGCGCACGGGCTGGCCCTCGATAATCCGGGTGACACCGGCACCGGAAATGGTCTCGGACAGGCGCGGCGCAGCTACCGCAGCGCCGGTCTTCCGGTGCGAGGAAAACAGCAACCGGCCCTCGCCATCGCGAATGTCGTACTGGTAACGGCCGTAAGCGTCCGAATAGAGCCCGCGTAGGCTGTCGGGCAGATTGAACGCCAGCGTGCCGTCCGCCTGCGGGACGATGCGCTCCGCGAGCACTTCGGCCTGGGCCCGCATGGCGTCGCGATGGAGCTGGTCGACTTCCGAGTTCAGCAGCCAGAACAGCACCAGCGGCAGGAAGATCGCGGCCACCGCGACCGCGACGATGTGCATGAACACAATGCGCGAGATCAGCGATTTGAACGACGGCGACCTGCCAAAGGAGCCGGCGGCGGACACGCTATTTCTCCTCGGACATCAGATAGCCGACGCCGCGGATGGTGTGGATCACGACCTTGGCGCCGTGCTCCGCAAGCTGCTTGCGCAGCCGCGAGACGTAGACCTCGACCGCATTGGAGGCGACCTCGCCCTCGAGCCCGAAGATGTGGTCCTCGACGTTCTTCTTCGGCACCACCCGCCCCTGTCGGCGCAGCAATATCTCCAGCACCGAGGTCTCGCGCGACGAGATGATCCGCGGCTGGTCATCGACGAAGATCTGGCGGCTCTCGGTGTCGTAGACGAGATTGGCCAGACGCAGCGAGCGGCCGAGCAGCTGGCCCGGACGGCGCAGGATCGCCTCCAGCCGCGCCACCAGTTCCTCCATCGCAAACGGCTTTGCGAGATAGTCGTCGGCCCCGCTGCGCAAGCCCGTCACGCGGTCCTGCAAGCCGCCGCGCGCAGTCAGCACCATCACCGGCAGCGGTTCCATCTGGCGGCGCAGCTCGCGCAGCACCGACAGGCCGTCGCCATCGGGCAGGCCAAGGTCGAGGATCATCGCGGCATAGCTGACATTGCGCACCGCCTCGCGTGCCTCGTCGGCGCTGCCGACGATATCGCTCTCATAGCCGGCCGCCGTCAGTCCGGCGGCGACGAGCCGCGACAATTCGGCATTGTCCTCGACGATCAAAAGACGCATCGCATTCCCGCCGGATACCCCGGTGCAACCACACGGCTCGCGCCGTATCTTTGCTCTCTTCCACCATTCGGCAGGGTTCGGCCAGCAAAAAGGCGAGCGCCGCCCGGCTTTTTGTCCTTCGTCAGCTTCGTGTCAGCTTTGCGCGTTGACTGGACTGCCCCCGGGCCGGGGCCACCGATTCAGACCCCTGTTTTCAATGAAATCTGTCCCGCGGCCGCTCCGCCGGCCCCTGCGGACCTTTGGGGGCAGTCGTCGCCCTTATCTCGTCGGCCGTGACGCGACAATCGCCGTTCCGGTCGAACCGCATGATGAATGCGCTCGGCTTGTCGACGAACTCCTTGCGCGCGATCTTGCCATCCTGGTTCTCGTCGAAATATCCGAAATCGGCATCGGCCAACGCCGCATCGGCTTTTTGCACCGTCACAAATTCAGTCTTGTCGAGTTTCCCGTCTCGATTGCGGTCCGCCAAGGTGAATATCCGGTCGGCAAAGCCCTTCCATTCGTCGCAGGTGAAAATGCCGTCGCGATTGGCGTCCCATGTCGGCGGCCCGCTTCTGAGCAGGCCATCCTGCGCCGGCGGTGGGGTGGTTTGGGCGAGAGCGAGAGGTCCGGCTGTTGCAAACCAGCCGACAGTCAAGCAGATCATGAGGACAGGTTTTCCGCGCGACAAATTTCCGTTCCTGTTGCTTCGTTTGGCTGGCATCGCGGATCAATTGCCCGGTCGGGCATAGGAAATCCATATCGGTTGTCCGTCATATCCGTAGCAATAACGTAGCCATCGCGATCCGACGCAAATGCTCCGGCTTTATGGCGCGAGCGCCTCACTTCGATTTGCGTGTAAAGAACTTCTGGAATGCGGCGAGCGCTTCGGGCGAGCGCATGCGCTCTGCGAAGCAGCGGTTCTCAAAGCCGATCCGGCGCTCGATCTCCTCGGTCGGGAGCTTCAGAAGCTTACGCGACATCGCGACCGCATCGGCAGGCAGTGCGCAAATCTCTCGCGCGACCTTCTGGGCCTCAACCACAGCATGCCCGGGCGGTACGATCTGATTGACGAGGCCGGCTTCCCTGGCCTGCTCCACGCTCATCTCTCGGCCCATGACCAGCATGGAAAACGCGCGCTGGTGGCCGACCATATGCGGAACGAGCAGGCTGGTGGCGCCGTCAGGCACGAGGCCATACTGGATATAGGGCGAAGAGAACGTCGTCGTCGTGCTTGCGATCACGTAGTCGCAATGCACCACCATCGTCATTCCGATGCCGATCGCGATGCCGTCAACGGCGGCGATGATCGGCTTGGTGTTGTTGACCAGCGACTGGAGGAAGACCACCGAATTCCGGGGACGCGCGCCGTCATCGGCCTCGGTCGCCGCTTTCAGGAAATCGCTGATGTCGTTGCCGGCGGTGAAGACGCCCGAGCGGCCCGTCAGGATCAGGCAGCGGATTGCAGGGTTGGACTGTGCGGACTCGATGGCGTCGCTCATCGCCAGGTACATCCCCTGCGTGAGCGTGTTCTTCTTTTCTGGCCGGCGCATGGTGATGATGCGGGTGGCGCCTTCGTCGGTGACGGTGATTTGCTCGGCCATGACGCTCCTCGCAATTGCTGGCGAATGCCACTCGGCTCGCAGCGCTTTAGTTCTTCTTTTTTGCCGGCTTTGCCGGATCGCTGGCGCGGGCGCCGCCCCAGGGATCGTACTTCTCGTCAGGCACCGGAATCCTGTCGAGAGCTGCCTTATACGCCTTCTCGTCGATCTTCGGGCGGTTTTCGACCGGAGGCGGACCCGAGTTGCCCTTGCCGCGGCCCAAGCCCTGGGCATTGGCTGCGAAAGCAGACGCCGACATCGCGGCAGCGGCAGAGACCAGAATGCACAGTGCGCGTCGTCTGCGGATCATGCATGGACCTCCTCTCGCGAGCGCTTATTGTCCGGACGGCGTCCGAACGCCGTGCCAGGCGTCACGCACCTGGTGATAGTGGGCTTCCGGCAGATAGTCCGGCGTATTGAGATTGAGCGTGCGGATGTCCAGCCGACCGACGGCGCTGAGCAGCGTGTAGGATGCGATCACCCGGTCATGCTGCGCCTGGATCTGGCGCGTCCGCGCGCTGGTCAGATCCTGCTGCGCATTGAGCACGTCGATGGTGGTGCGCTGGCCGCCGGCCGCCTCGCGGCGAACGCCCTGGAGTGCGACATCTGCCGCCTTCACCTCCGACTCGGCCGCTGTCAGTGCGACCTTGGAGCCTTCATTGGACACCCACGCGCCGACGACGGCCGTCCGCGACTGGTTTCTTACCTGCTCGAGCACCAAGCGGCTTTGCGAGGCGAGCTCCTTGGCTTGGCGCGTCTGAGAAGCCGCAGTGCCGCCATCATAGATCGGCACATTGATCTGGCCGAGGATCGATGCCTGATCGGTTGCAAACGTGCTCAGCGTTGAATCCGAATCCTTCGAACGGCTGGCACTGGCCTGCGCGGCAACCGTCGGGAGCAGGCTGCCTTCCGCCACCTTGATCGTGGTTTGCGCCACATCCACGTCGTAGCCCGCACCAAGCACCGCCGGATGCTCATGACCTGCGGTCTCGATCGATGCCGGCATCGTCTGCGGCGAAAAGCGGTCAACCGGCGTTGCCGCCGCCAACTGGCCGGGCGGCTCGCCGATCACCTGGGCATAGGTCGCCCTGCTGATGGCGAACGCCACCTCGGCGGCGTTGAGATCGGCAAGGCCACGACTGAGCCGCGCTTCGGCCTGCGCCGTATCCGTCGGCGTCACGTCGCCGGCATCGAGGCGTTTCCGTGTCGTCGCCTGGATCTCGCGCAGCACGGCGACGTTGGTGCGCTGGGCCTCGACCAATGCCTGGTTGGCCAAGACGTTCATGTAGGCCGTGACCGCATCGAGCAACACGCCCTGCCCGGTATTGCGCAGCGCTTCACGCCCCGACAGAACCTGATACTCGGCGACGCGCACGCTGTTGGCGGTCCTGAAGCCGTTGAATAGAACCTGGCTGACGGTCACACCGATCGTCCACGGGCGCAGCGTCGCCCCCTGAATCGTATTGTCAGGCAGCGTGTTCCTGACTGCCTGCAAGCCGGCGCTGAGGCTTGCGACCAACTGCGGCCGATAGCCGGCGAGCGCCTGCGGCACGTTCTCGTCCGTGCCGCGCTGGCGGGCCCGATCGGCGTTGAGCTGCGGGCTCGATTGATAGGCCTTGACCATCGCCTCGGACAAAGTTTCCGCACGCAACGGTCCGCAAGCCAGGAGCATCGCGCCGACCACGGCGAGCGTCAGTGTCAGCCCGGACTCCATCACACGCCTTGTAACGCTCCCACGCACACCGCACCTCATTCCGCCGGCGCCAACTGAGGCTGTGCCGCAAGTCCCGGCCGCGTCCGTCGCGAAAACATCGCAATCAGCGCCGGCAGCGTGACCAGAATGACGATCGGCGCCAGCATCATGCCCGCCACAACGACGATCGCGAGCGGCTTCTGCACCTGCGAGCCGATACCGCTCGACAACGCCGCGGGCAGAAGCCCAATGCCTGCGACGACGCAGGTCATCAGCACCGGACGAAGCTGGAGCTCGCCGGTGCGCAGGATTGCGGCGCCACGCTCCATGCCCTCGTCGATCAGCGCATTGTACTGGGACAGGATGATGATGCCGTCCATCACCGAGATGCCGAACAGCGCGATGAAGCCGATCGCCGCCGAGACGCTGAAGGGAATGCCTGTCAAGAGCAGGCCGAGAATTCCACCGAGCACGGCCATCGGGATCACGCTCATGGTGAGGATGGTGTCGACCACCGAACCGAAATTGAACCAGATCAGCATCGCGATCAGCGCGAGACTGATCGGCACCACGATCGACAGCCGCTTGATCGCATCCTGGAGATTGCCGAACTCGCCGACCCATTCGAGATGCGAGCCCGGCGGCAATTGCACGTTGGCCGCGACCTTCTCCTGTGCCTCCCGGATCGCGCTGCCGAGATCACGCTCGCGCACCGAGAATTTGATCGGCAGATAGCGTTCCTGCTGCTCGCGATAGATGTAGGCGGCGCCGGAGAGGACCTTGACCGTCGCGACCTCGCTCAGCGGCACCTGGGTGACGCCGTTCGGCCCCTGCGCGCCGATCCGTAAATTCTGGATCGCTTCAGCGCTGCGCCGGTACTGCGGCGCGAGCCGCACGATGATCGGGAAATGGCGGTCGCTTCCCGGCTCGTAGAGATCACCGGCGCTGTCGCCACCGATCGCGGTCTTGATCGTCGTGTTGATGTCGCCGGGCGACAGCCCGTAACGCGCGGCGCGGGCACGGTCGACGTCGATCTGGATGGTCGGTTGGCCAAGCGACGTAAACACCGCGAGGTCGGTGATCCCCTGCACGGTGGCAAGCTGCGCCTTGATCTTGTTCGCGGTGTCGGTCAACGCCTGGAGGTCACTGCCATACAGCTTGATCGAATTCTCGCCCTTCACGCCCGACACGGCCTCCGAGACGTTGTCCTGGAGATATTGCGAGAAGTTGAACTCGACGCCCGGAAACTTTTCCTGGAGCTGCGCCAGCAGCGTCGCGGTCAGCGCGTCCTTGTCCTCGCCCTCAGGCCACTCCTTGGCAGGCTTGAGCGGTGCGAAGAATTCCGCATTGAAGAAGCCGGCCGCGTCGGTACCGTCGTCTGGCCGACCATGCTGCGAGACCACCGACTCGACCTCGGGTCGGGCGGCGATCACCTTGCGCATCTGGTTGACGTAGGAGTTGCCCTCCTGGAGCGAGATGGTCGGCGGCAGGGTTGCGCGGATCCAGAGATTGCCCTCCTCCAGCTTGGGCAGAAATTCCAGGCCGAGCAGCCGCACCGCGACGACCGTGATCAGGATCAGCACAGCGCCGCCGGCCAGCACGACCCGTCCATGCGCGAGCGAGCGGCCCAGCACCGGCATGTAGAGCCGATGCAACCACCGCATCAGGAACGTCTCGGTTTCCGCGACATGCGCCGGCAGAATGATGGCGCTGAGCGCCGGCGTCACCGTGAAGGTCGCAAGCAGGCCTCCCGCGAGCGCGTAAGCATAGGTGCGCGCCATCGGGCCGAAGATGTTGCCCTCGACGCCCGATAGCGTGAACAGCGGCAGGAAGGCGGCGATGATGATGGCGGCGGCAAAGAAGATCGACCGCGAGACGTCGGAGGCAGCCGTCAGGATGGCATGATGCTTGATGCCCATGATGGTGTAGGCCGAGATCGACGCCTGTTCACCGGCCGTCAGCCGTTCGGTATGTGACAGGCGGCGGAAGATCGCCTCCACCATGATCACGGTGGCATCGACAATCAGGCCGAAATCGATCGCACCGACCGACAGCAGATTGGCGGATTCACCGCGCAGAACCAGGATGATCACGGCAAAGAACAGCGCGAAGGGAATGGTGGCGCCCACGATCATGGCGCTGCGCAGATCGCCGAGGAAAATCCACTGCAGCAGCACGATCAGGCCGATGCCGACCACCATGTTCTCCAGCACGGTATGGGTCGTGGTCTGGATCAGGTCCTTGCGATCGTAGATGCGCTCGATTCGCACGCCCGGCGGCAGGATCGTCGAATTATTGATGGAAGAGACGAGTTCCTCGACGCGGGAAATCGTCGGCGAGCTCTGCTCACCGCGACGCATGAGCACGATACCCTGGACGATGTCGTCGTCCTGATCCTGGCCGGCGATGCCGAGCCGCGGCTGTTCGCCAACCGCCACGGTGGCGACGTCGCGCACCAGCACCGGCGTCCCGCCGTTCGAGACGACCATGGTATTCTCGAGCGCATGAATCGAGCGGATCAATCCGACGCCGCGCACCACGGCGGATTGCGGCCCGATATCGACCGTGTTGCCGCCGACATTGACATTGGCATTGCTGATGGTCTGGAGCAGTTGCGGCAGCGTCAGGCCGTTCGCGACCAGCTTGTTGAAATCGACCTGCACCTCGTAGGTCTTGGTCCGCCCTCCCCAACCGGTGACGTCGATGACACCGGGCACGGTACGGAAACGCCGTTGCAGGACCCAGTCCTGCAACGTCTTGAGGTCGAGCACCGAATAGTTGGGCGGGCCAACCAGCCTGTAGCGGTAGATTTCGCCGATCGGGCTCAGCGGCGAGATCTGCGGCTGTGCGTTGTTGGGCAGCGGCGGCAGTTGCGACAGCCGGTTCAAAACCTGCTGGAGCGCCTGCTCGTAGGTGTAGTCGAACGAGAACTGGAGCTTGACGTCCGACAGACCATAAAGCGAGATGGTCCGGATCACCTTCATGTTCTTGATGCCGGCGACCTGGGTCTCGAGCGGGATCGTGATGTAGCGCTCGATCTCCTCGGCCGACAGACCCGGACTTTGGGTCACGATGTCGACCATCGGCGGCGTCGGATCGGGATAGGCTTCGATGTTGAGCTGCTGGAACGCGATCAGGCCGCCGATCATCATGGCGGCGAACAGCCCGACCATCAGGAAGCGGCGGTTGACTGCGAAAGCGACAAGACGTTCCATGTGATCCGGCGATCCTGCGTTAGCTGCCGGACGCGGCGCGGTCGATGAACAGGCTTCCGCGGGTGACGATCTTCTCACCGGCCTTCAGATTGCCACGCGCTTCGACGAGGTCGCCATTGATCAGGCCGACCTGGATCTCGCGCAGCTCAACGGAACCGTCGTCGCGGGAAACCCAGACCCGCACGTGTTCACCCTCGTAGATCAGCGCCTGCTTCGGTACACCGACCGAGGGTCGGTTCGCGCCGGCATAGACGGTGACGTTGGCGAACATTTCCGGCTTGAGCGCTCCGTCCTTGTTGTCGACGGTGGCGCGGACCATCAGGCGCCGCGTCGACGGGTCGATGGCGGCGGCGACATAGTCGACGCGTGCCTTGAAGTCCCGACCGGGAAGCGCCAACACCGTAAAGGCGATGTCCTGCCCGATGGCGATATCCGCCGCCTCGCTCTCGCGCACGAAGGCCGTGAGCCAGACCGTCGACAGGTCCCCGATCACGAAGACGGGATCGCTGGCGCCGCTGCTGATGAACTGGCCGGGGCCGATCTTGCGCTGCACGACCGTGCCGGCGATCGGCGAAGAGATCGGCGTCTCGGCGCTGATCTGGCGCGTCTCCTGGAATTTAGTGATCTGCTCCTCGGAACGACCGAGGATACGCAGCCGATTATGCGCCGCCTCGAGCGCGGTCTCCGCCGAGCGCACGTCGTTCTGCGCGGTGATGAGATCGGATTGCGCCTGCTGCCAGTCCTTGAGCGGCACCGCCTTGCCGGCATAGAGATCGTTGGCACGCTTCTCGACGATCTGCGCGAGGTTGAGCTTGGAGCGAGCGGTATTGAGCGCGCCGAGCGCCGTCACGAAATCGTTCAGGCCCTGCACCGTGTCGGTGGCCTCGACCACGAACAGCGGCTGCCCGCGCTCGACCGTGTCGCTCGGCTTGACCAGCAGTTTGACCACGCGGCCCGCATAGGGCGAGAAGATCGGGGTCGAGGAATCCTCGTTGACTGCGATCTTGCCTTCCGTCACGTGCTCGGCGCGAAACACCCGCTCCGTGACCGGCTCGATCGACAGGCTCGCCAGCTCCGTCGCGCTGGGAACATAACGCGGCGGCTTTGCCCTGGCCTGGCTCGATGTCTCTGTCGACTTGCCGTGCGACGCCAGCATCCGCGGGCCACCAATGGCGCCCACGACGACGACGATCGACACAACCGCCAGCATGGCGAGCCGTCGACGGCTAAAGATCGAACCGAATGTCATGACACAAACACGCGCATTGGCTCATGCACTCCCGTGCCTCCCGAGAGGACTTGGCCTTGCCCGCCTGGGCTCAGTTCTCAGCCGGACCGCGCCACATCGGCGATTTCGGTCCCCCGTAGTAGCGCATCGGCCCGAGATTGGATGACGAGGCATCGACGAACTGCGTCGGTGCCGCCTTGGTGTGATGGACATGCCGGTGGTTAGCATGTCTTGCTTGCACAGGACTGACAGCGCCCGCTATCAGCGTCAGGCCGACGATCAGACCGACTGCGACTCGCATGACAGCTCCTGTCGCGCAGCCCGTTCTGGCGATCGTGCTCATTGGCTCGGCCACATCGGATTTTTCGGTCCGCCGTAATAGCGCATCTGATGCGGCGTCGACGTGTCGCCGGTCGCGGCGTCGAGATCGCTCACGCATCCGGCAAGGCAAGCGCCGAGCCCTGCGAGAGCGATCATCATTGCAACCTTCCGACTTAGCTGCCTGCCGGTCATGCTGTCCCCCTCCTCCAAGGGCGTCAGTATTTCGCGACGACTGCGTTGCCGCCGAACTTGAAGTCGAGTCCGATCGTCACGACCGAGTACGTGTTCGCCACGTTGTAGGCGAGTACACCGTTGGTGGGCGCATCGCGGTGGAACGTGCCGAAATCCAGGTAGCGATATTCGATCTTGCCAATCAGGTTGTCGGTGATCGCATAGGCGATGCCGCCGCCAGCGGCCAGGCCGCTGCGGGTCGCCTTGAACGTGTCGACGCCGACGCCCGGATTGGTGTTGGTGTGAGTGAGCTCGCCATAGGCCCAGCCGCCGGTGAAGAACAGCATCAGGCGATCGACGGCGATGCCGCCACGCGCCCGCAGCGTGCCACCCCAGCCGAATTTGGTGGCGTCGTCCCAACCGAGGGCGAAATTGTCGTTGCCTTTGATGTCCGCCCCGAAGCCGTCGGCCTCGACGCCGACGACGATGTTGCCGCTCTGCCAGTTGTAACCAATCTCGCCACCGCCGAGACCACCCTTGGAGGAGTAGTTGGCGGTGAAATTGGCGAAGCCTGCCGGGCCCGTTGCGTTGTTCAGGTTGTGGTTGCCGTAGCCGCCGCCGCCGAACGCACCGATGTAAAAGCCCGACCAGTCATAGAGCGGCGTCGCAATAGCCGGTGCCTTGCCGTAGATCGGAAGATCGGCCGCGAGCACCGGTGATATGAGACCGAGCGCGCAAAGCGAGGCCGTGGCGAGAAGAATCCGTTTCATTGTAACCCCCTGTCGAATTTGTTCCAAAGACCCCGGCGGCTCGGAAGCCGCCAGGTGGCCCAGCATCAGAAGTGAATGATGATGTCGGCCGAGCCGATCAGGGCGAAGTTCTTGTTCGGAGCGATGCCGAGATTCCCATTGCCGTTGAACGCGTTGGCATCCAGCGACCTGTAGTAGGAGACCTCGGGCCGGATCTCGATCTGCGGCGAGAACCAGTGCTGCCAGCCGATGCCGGTTTCGACATAGCGCGTCTTGGTGCCGGTGCGCTGACCCTGCTTGTCGTCGTAGAACTCGATCCGGTAGGAAATGTTGTCGAGCGGCGACGCCTTGTAGTTCAGATAGGCGAGATAGGTTTGCACCGAAGCCGTACAGGCGAACACGGCCGCACTGTTGCACTGGGCCAGCCCGGGTGCGTTGAACGGCACGTATTGCGGAGAGAACGGCGTGCCGCCCGCAAGAAACGCGGCCATCGCAGCCGGATTATTCGCGTTCAGCACATTGTTCTGGTGCAGGTTGTAAGTCTCGAACGAGATGTGCCACTGGTCGTTGAACTTGTGATAGGCGGTCAGGCCGTACCATTGCAGGTTGTTGTAGCCCCACGTTCCACCGTTGATGGCATCGGCCACGACGTAAACGCTGTCGTTGCCGGAATCACTGGTCCACCGCACGCCTGCCGTAACACTCGGGATCGCGCCAGGATCCTTCAGCATGGTGCTGTTGGGGAAGAGCGGGTTCGGAGACGGATTGGCGATTTTCGCGCCCGAATTCCACGGCATGGTGTCGCTGCCGACCGAAAGACCCACCTGCACCATCCAGTTCTTGTTGACCGCCAGCGTGGTCTGGATACCGGTGTTGGTGTAGTTGTCGAATGTATACGTCATCGAATGCGTATACATGTAGTTGTTCGGCGCAAGCTGCGCTTCGATGTCGGGGATCGAAATGAAGCGACCGAAGCGGACGAGAAGACCATCGGCGAGCCAGGGAATGAACACCTCGCCATAGGCCATCGGCACATCGTAGCCGTAGTTCCTGTTCTGGTTCAGGAGCTGGTTGCTCCAGAGGCCGTATGCAGTGGTGTAACGGTAGTTCTCGCCGTAGATCGGCGCGATCCGGAAGCCCCAATCAATGTGGTCCTTCTGCACCGTGTCGGGCAGGCGTTCGATATAGAGAACAGCCTGATCGAGCTGCACAGTATTCGGGTTGTAATCATAGGCCGCCGGCGCATTGCCGCCGCGCACCGTGCTGCTGCTGAGGTTGCCGCCGGCATTGACCCAGCCATAGACCTGGATGTGCGAGTCGCTCATCGCCTCGCCGAGCTTGGTGTTGCCGAGTGCGTTCATCAACGGGCTGTCGATCGAGCCTGGCCGCGTCACGCCGATGCTGGTCGAACCACCATACGGCCATTCGGTGAACGGCATCGGCGGTGTGCTCTGAGGCGTCGTCGGCCAGCCGTCGCGGCGTGACGGCGGCGCTTTGGGATCGGAGGGCGCCGATTCATGCCCCCACTCGAGCCGATAGTAGTTGATGAAGCGGGTCAAGAAATCCTGACCCAGATAGGAGTCCATGCACGCATAGTTCTTGTAGGGATCACAGAACGTCTTCCCCACCGGCGGAAGCGTGTCAGCCGCGACGGCAGCGCTGCCCGCTCCCATCGCCACCAACGATACGCCCGCCAAAAGATACTTTCTCATCATAGTGCCCCAAGCTGTTGGACCGACGCCTTCCAGGCGCTCTTTCGGTTTGGTTAAGCTTCAGGTGCAATGTTTCGTGATGAGGCCAATAAAAAGCGATACGGTTTCCCTCGCGCATTCGTTAAAATAAAATAGCGTAACGACGCGTTCGATCGTCGTTTGCATTCACAAGCATCAACTGCCCAGCCTGTTTGCTCAAATCGTCAGCGAAAAAATGCGCTTTTGACGGTCAAACGATGTCGCAGCGCAACCTTTCCTGCGAGCTGTGTCATTTCTGTCATAGGTCGCAACGCGCCCTGCCCGACTTGCGCGCAACAACGCGTCGGCCGAACCAAACAGCTATTATTTTGCTATGCATGCGCACCCGATTGTCGATCGAAGATATATGTCGGGACTCGCTAAGCTCCTCGCATAGGCACATCTGCTTCGCGAGGTTCGACCATGGAAGCCGTGACTCATGCAGCGCGCGGCCGCCGCAAGGCGACCAGCGACGGCGTTCAATGCGATCTCGCCTTCCTGCCGGAGATTCTGACGCGGCAATGCCGCAGCCTGATCGAATCGTATCACGAGGTTCATGGCTTCGCCTCGCTGCCGAACATGCTTTGGCAGTTTCGCATGGGCCCGCTGATCGAGCGGCATGCCGAGCTTCGCCAGCTGCTGCGCCGCGCCTCGACGACCCGCAGCGCCAAGAAGGCCAATGAGGGCTTCGTGCGGATCGCGACCACGATTCTCTCGCTCGAGATTCTCGCAAGCAGCTTTGCCGGATGGAGCGCGATCTATCCGGTCGCCGGCGAGACCGCCCGCGACCTGCTGCAACGGAGCGCGCATGGGCCGCATATGCCGCTGATGGACTTCTATCTCTATCCGCCGAAGCAGATCAGCGCCGCCGCGGTCGCAGCCCTTGCACCACCCCACAGCCGCTCGACCGACGAAGCCGGGCTCTATCGCGCCTCAAAGCCGGAGCTCCAGGGCGAGAAGCGCGCGTTGCAATATGCAAGCCTGCTACGCGGCTGAGACCCTTCGCGGGCTCGAACCACGGCGCGGGCGTAAATCAAGACAGCTTATGAGAGAGTGAGATCAGGGATACACCTCTCGAAATGTATTGCGTCTCGTTTCCGTAGAAGTACTGACCCTTTCGGCTATTTCTTTTTTATTTCTGCGTGCCGCCAACAGCATAGATTTTCTACGCTGATCTGGACCATCGTTGGTCTGCCGGGTGGTTCACGACATTGAAGACTTTGCATCACGACATTGAACGGGCTCCGGCGCGCGCCGCAGATCGGCGGAAGCCGATTGCGATCAAATTTCCGAACATTGTCCGATCGAGTCTCGTCTGACGAGAGAACCCGTCGCGGGCCATTCGGTGTCGTCGTCGACAAGGGCAAGTACACAAGTTGATTCTTCATCTGCCTCTGGACCGCATGTTTACAATGACGAGCGCGCGGCCGACCAAGCTCGCATCGCGACCGTCCGGGGCCGCCGCCCTGGATGAGATCTCGCCGTGGCGCGTTCTGTGGCAGAAAGCAGTCCCTCCGCTGCTGTCGATCTCCAGCATCGGGCTCGTCACCGCCGCATTGCTGGCGCTCAACCAGACGCTCGCAACCAGCCTGGTGCCGATCGCCTATCTGGTTCCGGTGATGTTTGCCGCCACCCGATGGGGAGTCTGGCCGGCGATGGCCGCCTCGATCACGGGCATGGTGGCCGCGGACTTCTTCTTCTTCGCTCCCCTTTATAGCTTTCGTGTCGACGATCCGCAGGAGGCGGTCGATCTCCTGCTGTTCCTGATCGTATCGCTGGTCAGCAGCAATCTTGCCTCACGGCTGCGGAAGGAGACCGAGACCCTGCGTCAGCGCGAGAGCGAGATGCACGCGCTCTATGATTTCTCGCGCAGCCTCGCTTCCTGCTTTGCGGTCGCCGACCTGATCGCCGCGATCAGGCAGCACTTCGAGCGCGCGTTCGGGCACGCCGCGACCTTCTTCGTGACCACCACCAACGGGCATTTCGAGCCACCCGAGCCGCAATTCGCACCGCCTTCCGTCAAGGCAAGTGCGGCTGCGATGAATTCCGGCGAGGGACCGCTGTCGCGGACGATCATCGACGAACGCCGCCGCGAACTCTGGCTGCTCAGGGCGATCTCGTCGGAGACGTCGATTCACGGCGTGATCGCAGTCAATATCGGTCTTGGCTCGGAGCTGACGATCGAGCGGCGATCGCGCCGAATCGAGGCCATCCTCGATGAGACCGCGCTGACCCTGCAACGCCTCGACATCGGCAAGGCCATGGAGAGCGCGCGGTTGCGTCTGCAGGCACAGATGCTGCGGGATGCCTTCCACGGCACGCTATCCCACGAACTTTGCACGCCGCTCGCAGCGATCCAGGGTTCGGCGAGCGTGCTCGAGACCATTCCGGCGATCCGTGCAGATGTGAGGATACACGCGCTGGTCGAGGCGATCTCCGAGGAGACGGCACATCTCGACGGCTACATCAGCAATTTGCTCAGCGCGACCCGCGTCACTGCCGGCGGACTGAACCCGCGCCTCGAATGGGCGGATCCGAGGGACATCGTGAACGGTGCAATCAAGCGGCGTGCGCGACGACTTTCGGCACATCGGATAGAGACCCATTTCGCCGACGATCTTCCCCTGCTCCACGTCGATTCGGGACTGGTGGAGGAGGCCTGCGGGCAGATCCTGGAGAACGCCGCAAAATACTCGCCGTCCGGTTCGACGATCACGGCCGATGTGCGTTACGAGCCTCACCGTGTGATCGTCGTCGTGTCCGATCAGGGCGTCGGCATCACGGCGGACGAACGGCAACAGCTCGGGCACCGATCCTTTCGGAGCGCGCGGCATCAGAGCTCGATCCCGGGCACCGGCCTCGGCTTCTGGATCGCATCGACCTTCATCCAGGCCAACGGCGGCACCATCGCTGTCCACAGCCGTGGTCCGGGACAGGGAACGACAGTGTCGATCTCCCTGCCGGCGTCCGAGACATCCACCTCTGAATTGACGGCGTTTGCAAATGAGTAAGCCTGCAAATGTCGTCCTGCTGATCGACGACGAGCCAAAGATCAGGCGCTTTCTCCGCGCGGGCTTCGAGCTTAACGGCTTCGCCGTGCTCGAGGCCGAAAACGCCACCGAGGCATTGAAGATCGCAACCTTCAGTTCGCCGGACCTCATCATTCTCGATCTGTCGCTGCCCGACCTTCACGGCGCGGATGTGCTGGAGCGGATTCGCGCCTGGTCGAACGTGCCGATCATCATCCTCTCGGTCGTGGCTGGCGAGGACGAGAAGGTGCGCCTGCTGCAAGCCGGCGCCGACGACTACGTCGTCAAGCCGTTCGGCATGGCCGAGTTGCTGGCGCGAAGCGAGGCGGCGCTGCGGCGCTATTTCAAGTCGGCGACGGAGAATCCGGTCGTGGCCGCAGGCCCGTTGTCGGTCGACCTCGTGACCCGATCGGTGTCGCTGCACAGCAGCCCGGTGCGCCTGACGCGCAAGGAATACCGGCTGCTGCACGTTCTCGCCATGCATGTCGGCCTCGTCGTCACCCACGATCAGCTCCTGAAGGAGATCTGGAGCGGCAACCAGCGCGACAACATCCAGTATCTTCGGATCCTCGTGCGCAAGCTTCGCCAGAAGATCGAGGCCGACCCCAACCAGCCGCGGCTCCTGGTCACCGAGTCCGGCGTCGGCTATCGCCTTCAGAATCGGCTGGACGCGGAGCCGCTCACGGCCCGGGTGAGCTGATGCTGCGCCCTTCGCCCCGACGATCCTTTTACGTCGTCGTGTCCTGGTCCGGCGATGCCGGCCAGGAATGGTCGTGGGAAATCCGGCGCAAGCGCAGACCGATGGGCATCAGGCTCCGTGAAGTCGGGTTTCGCTCGCACCGGGCCGCACACGAGGCCGGACGCCTCGCGCTCGAGGATTTCCTCAACGGGCTCGTCATCGAGCGCGCCTCGCGATCAGCGCTCTGATCAAGGTCTCCGCACGCCTCCATGACGACAACGGAATGCCAGCCCGCCCGCGCATGACGCGCAGAGCGTCCATCGTATAAAAATAATATATTCTTCATCGCGAACCGCGTAATTTGCCCAACAAAGGGGCGCGCGCGTGGACTTCCTCATTCAAGAATTTAGCATTTTTGGTTTCGATGCCCAGTACTGGATGCTTGCGGGTGCAGCCTTTGTCGCAATCTTCATCATCTTCGTCTGGCGGACCCGCGACCGGAATTAGGCACATCACACGCGGGAAACATCGATAAAAAACGCTGCGATGCAATCTCATCCGGATGCAATAGGTCGCGCAGCCCTCGCCGTATCTCCATTTCCAAAATCCGCATCGTGAGACCGAAAGCTATCTTTTCTCAATGATTTTCGACGCCTTGCGATGTCGCGAGCGTGCAACGCGCGGGCAAAAAACAGGTTCTGCACCCTCTCGCGGTCCTTTCGGCATCGCGGAATCCGCACGCTGTCCTTAAGATCAGCTCCGAAATTGAATTGGCCGCGTGGCCATGCAGGGGGCTTGAATGTACGGACGATTGAAATCTCTTGTCGTCGCGAGCGTGCTGATCGGGCTCGGCGCGACGAGCGTCGCGACCGCGGCCGATCTGCCGGTGAAGGCGAGGCCGATGCCTGCTGCTCCGCTCTACAACTGGACCGGCTGCTATCTCGGCGGCAATGTCGGCGGCGGGTGGACGCGACTGGATACCGCGCGCGTCTCTGACTTCTTCGGCGCCGCGTCGCCGGCAATTTACGGTCGCGAGAAGGACAGCGGCTTCATCGGCGGCGGCCAGGTCGGCTGCGACTTCCAGACCGGCAATCTCGTGTTCGGCGTCGGCGGCAGCTTCGATTTCGGCAGCGTCAAGGGCAGCCATGCCCTGACCGACTTTCCCACCTTCTCCGAAGCGAATAATTTGAAGGAGATCTACACTGCGACCGGCCGCATCGGCTATCTCTGGACGCCGCAACTCCTCGGCTATCTCAAGGGCGGCGCGGCTTGGATCAAGAATCGCAACCAGGTGTTCGCGCCAGGCGGTGCGGTGTTCGAATCCGCAAGCTTCTATCAGCCCGGCATGACCATCGGCATCGGCGCCGAATGGATGTTCGCACCAAACTGGTCGGTCTTCGCCGAGTATAACTACATGTGGTTCCTGGACGACAACGCGCGTGCGTTCACGCTGCCCGGGGGCGGCTCCGGCGAAGTCATCGGCGTCCAGCAGCGGGCCTCGACCGCGCTGGTCGGCGTGAACTACAAATTCCATTGGGACGGCCCCGTCGTCGCCAAATACTGACGTCTATCGCCATCTACTGACGTCTCTCTCCAAACCTCCAACCAACTTGAGCCCCGGTTCGTCCGGGGCCCTTTTTTTGAACAAGTTTCGGTCTGAACAAGCGTTCCAATTGTCCGATCTGTGTACGCCATCCAAGGATGGAGAAGTCTCATGGGTCTACGCCTTTGGCTCCTCGTCGTAGCGACGGCTGCCGTTGCGCATGCGATTCTTCTCGCGGTGGATCACCAGATCGAAGCCGGCGTAGACCGTCTATCGGATTACCGCGGCGCGACCAGCGCCGTACCCGACCTCAAATCAGTGACGGCGCGAAGCGCGTACATGCGCAATGAACGTTGATTGACGCCTCGTTTGAAGGCATGCCTATGGCATCCCTATGAGATAGGCTTCCGCATCGCCTCGAAATCATATGCGCTGCAAGAGATATTTGAGCCATCAGTCGGGACGAACAGTCACGCCAGCGTACCCAAGAGTTCACAACAAGGGTTCACAAGGAGTATCTTCGTGCTCCATACGCCTCCCTCCACCAGCGACCGCGATCAGGTGGTCGAGACCATGATCTCGCTCACCCATTTGTCGAAACTCGACCGTGCGATCGTCGCTGGCGGCGACTGCACCGAACTGTATTTGGCGCTGCGCCGCCGCGGCTTCACCCGCATCGGGCTGCCCTCGCGCTTCCGTCTGCGCACCCCGACTTTTTCCGTCGGCCTCATCACCGTGCAGGACGTGTTCGGCGAGTTCGAGACGGCGCTGTCCCAGGTCGCTCCGTCTCTGGGCGCGACCGCGGCGATTGCGGTCCTGATCAAGTCGAGCGAGGCCGGCTTCGCGCTCAAGATCCGCAGAAGGCTCGAACAACTCGGCTTCCGGATCGAGGCTGGCGTCAGGTGCCATCAGGGCTTCGTGCTGTCTGCCTATCGACAGAGCTTAGCCCAGATGAAATGGGCAGCCTGAGCGGCCAGGATGACGCAAGACAGGCGCCGTTGCGTCTTCCAACACCGGCTCATGCCTTCCGTGCAGGTGAGCGAGGCCAAATAGGTCATCGTGACCTTGCCTACAGTCGACGACCGCAGCCGACCCCCGATTTGCCCGACGTGTCAAGCGGTTCAACGCTAAAGCATCAGCTTGTAGCCCAAGTGACTGCCAACGAATCCCAGCCTCTCGTAGAAGCGGTGAGCATCGGAGCGCGTCTTGTCGGTCGTGAGCTGGACGAGATCGCAACCTCTGGCTCGGCATTGGCCTATCGCCCATTCAAACATCTGCTGCCCAACACCGGATCCCCGCTGGGACGCGGCGATTCTCACCGCCTCGATCTGTCCGCGCCAGGCGCCCTTCCGTGCCAGTCCGGGAATGAAGGAAAGTTGAAGGGTGCCAATCACCTCGTCGTTCACGGTCGCGACCAGTTGCAGCTGGTTGGCATCGGCAAGAATGGCCTGAAACGCATCGCCATATTTCGGGTTTGTCGGCGAGCTCGCATCCTCCCGTTGCTGTCCCAGGGTATCGTCTGCCAGGAGAGCAACGATGGCCGGAAGATCGGCCAATTGAGCTCGGCGGAACATAATCTGCATGATTGGGCAAGTCTCCACGGAGGCCGGAGCGAAGGCGTCATGCATCCCAGGCGCCCTGCCTCGCCTCTCCCGGATTGCGCGATGATCGCCTCTTGCCTCCGTTTTGCCCGACGTGTCAAGCGACTTTGTAAAATCCGAAGACATCAGCCACGCAAAAAGCCCGGCCTCGCGCTTTGCGAGACCGGGCTTTCGTTTATTGGAAGATCGCGCCGCGACGTCCGCCGCGATCAGCCCTGCGACCGCCGCGACATGAAGATGTCGTAGCCGACTTCGCCGACCTGGAACCAGGCGTAGCTGTCGTTGGAGAATTTGGTCAGGGACTCATACACCTTCTTGAAGTTGGGGTTGGTCGCCGAGACCTCGTCGTGCAGCTCCTTCGCCGCCTTGTAGCAGGCGTCCATGATCGGCGGCGAGAAGGCGTGCAGCTTGGTGCCGTTGGCGAGCAGCTTCCTCAGCGCCAGCGGATTGGCCTGGTCGTAACGCGCCATCATGTAGTTGTTGGCGTAATGGCCGGCCTGTGTGAGCACGCTCTGGTAATATTTCGGCAGTGCATTCCATTTGTCGAGGTTGACGAAGGCGAGCAGCATCGGCCCGCCCTCCCACCAGCCGGGATAATAGTAGTGCGGCGCGATCTTGTAGAAGCCGAGCTTCTCGTCGTCATAGGGACCGACCCATTCGGCCGCGTCGATGGTGCCCTTCTCCAGCGCCGGATAGATGTCGCCGCCGGCAAGCTGCTGCGGCACCGTGCCGAGCTTCTGAAGCACGCGGCCGGCAAAGCCGCCGATGCGGAATTTCATGCCCTTGAGATCATCGGGCGTGTTAACCTCTTTCCTGAACCAGCCGCCCATCTGGCAGCCGGTGTTGCCGGCAAGCAGCGAGATGACGTTGTAGCTCTTGTAGAAGTCGTTGAGGACTTCCTTGCCCCCGCCCAGCATGTACCAAGCCTGATTGATCCGCATGTTCGGACCGAACGGCACTGACGAGCCGAAGGTGAAGGTCGGGTCCTTGCCGAAATAATAATAGGACGCGGTGTGGCCGATCTCGCAGGTGGCGTTCTGCACGGCATCGAGCACCTGGAGGCCCGGCACGATCTCGCCGGCCGCAAAGATCTGGATCTGGAATTTGTTGTCGGTCGCCTCTGCAACCATCTTGCACATCATCTCGGCGCCGCCAAACAGCGTGTCGAGCGATTTCGGCCAGCTCGTCGGCATGCGCCATTTGATTTCCGGCATCGACTGCGCAATCGCGGGCGCAGCAAGCGTCGCGGCACCGGCCGCACCAAGTCCGGTGACCTTGATGAAGTCTCGTCTCTTCATGATTTCCTGCCCTGATGGATTTAAGATTGTGGGCCTTCTTGCCGAGGCTTGGGGGACAGCATGGCGTAAGGCCGGGCCGAATTCCATCGTGATCGCACTGCGGCAAAGAAAAAGCCCGGCCTCCAGAGCGGGCCGGGCTTTGCGATCTTGCGACTTAAGACGTAGAGCCTAATTCTTCATCAGCCGCGGTAGCGCGAGCACCCTCGCGCTGAAGTCACGATACTGCTCGCGAAACGGTTTCGAGAGTTATGCCGAGATATTCGGCGATGTCACGCCGAGACATCGGTAGCGACATGGTCTTCGCTCCGGCTCGTCGATGATTTCATCTTACCCCTTCGACAGAAATATGCGGTCGCGAGCCTGGCTCGCTGTCCTGGCTCGCTGTCCTGGCTCGCGATCCGCGAGCGAATCCCCTTACCGCCGCACGCCAACGCGATTGACGCCGCCATTCGCATTGCCACCAGCGTTGTGGCGGACCGCTGCACGCGCAACGGGGCGCGGCCTCAGAACGACGCCGGCCCGGGCAACGCACCCCCCCGGATAGCCGACGTACTGGCAATATACGATTGCGTGGGCCGGTGATGGATTAAGCGTGACGCCTGCAAGCACCAGAAGGGCGCTGGCAGCTATCCCTGCAATCGTCGCGCATCTCATCGAGAGTTGGGTCTTCGCCTTCATGATGGTCCTCCTCTTTGCACTTGCGAAATCAGGGGTGGCACAAGTCGCCTTCCTGCGGCTGTAGATAGCGTGTCCGGGAAAGATTGAGCGACATTGACGTAGATCAAGTGTGATTGGGCCGAGCGGTAGCTCCGCAGAACCGCATATGGGTTTAGGTGCCCGTCGCTTCGCTGTTGTCTGGCAGCATCAGGCGCGGTCTTGATTCAGATCAACCGGCTATGTGACAGGCGCACCACAACAGGGGGGATGAGCGGGCTGGGCCAATTCGCGGGTAGGTGCGCGATGACGCCGACTTGGTACGTCACCTTCGAAGTGCGTAAACGCGGCACGCTGCCGAAGCAGCGGAGTCCTCGGGAGACAAGGACCTTCGCTACGGAAGCAGAGGCCAAGGCGTTCGCTCGTGCAAAGCTCGACGAAGGCCTCGCTGTATTTGCAGGCACGATCAATCCGAGCGTCCCCAGGCAGCTTATTCCGTCAACCCGCATCCAGGCCTGGCTTGCCGACGAACTATCGGACACTGAACGACATACCGGTCCCGGCACGGAATAAGCACGCCTTCGTGCACATACACGGCTCTTGAGTGTTGCCATTTTGTTACGGGCGTAGGGTCTCATCGAACGTAACGTATGGATGTTCGCCGTGCTTATGCACGCAAGCCTGCATTCGCGTTTCTAAACAAGAAAGAGATCGGAGCGAGGGGACATGATGATGAAAAGGCTTTCGATGGCTGCGATCAGCTTCGCAGCGCTGAACATGACGGCTCCGGCCATGGCCGCCGATATGGCTGTCAAGGCAGCGCCGCCTCCACCGGTAGTGGCGATCTACAACTGGAGCGGATTCTACATTGGCGGCAATGGAGGCTGGGGGCAGAGCCATGGTTGCGTGGATTTCCTGACGCCCGCAGGGACACTCGCAGGCGGTTGCGCTGATCGCTCCGGCGGCCTTGTTGGCGGGCAGATCGGATACCGCTGGCAGACCAATCAGTTTGTCCTTGGATTGGAGGCGCAGGGCGACTGGGCCGAAATCAAGAACACCCGCGTCAGCCTGATCGATCCATTGATCTCCACCACAGGCAAGATAGATGGCATCGGGCTGTTCACGGCTCAACTCGGCTGGGCATGGAACGCGTCGCTGTTCTACGTGAAGGGTGGCGCTGCGGTAACGCGCAATCGCTTTGACATATTCAACAATGTCACCGGTGTCGGACTCGCCTCGGCAGGTCACACGCGCTGGGGCGGTGCCCTGGGAGTCGGCTGGGAATATGGCTTCACCCCCAACTGGTCGTTCGGTATCGAGTACGACCATCTCTGGATGGGGCGTGACAACACGTCCTTCGCAGGCGTGGTCACGCCAGGGGGAGTCACCCTTCTCGGCAACGGGGTCAGCCAGGATGTGGACATGATCACACTTCGGGTGAACTATCGTTTCGGCGGCTATGGTGCGCCGGTCACCGCTCGCTACTGAACCGTGCTTCCGCTCATAATGGAGGCCCCGAGACCGGGGCCTCCGCATTAATGCAGAAATCTGCCATCAGTCTGCAGCCCAAAACCGTCGCTACGGTGATTGCTGGTGGGCGTGTTCAATTTGCCCCCCGAGCTCGAGCGTGACCAGTCGCGCCAATGGCGTCGCCGGATACAATTGCCCGATAACCGCTTCGATGTTGCAGAGGCTCCTCGCCCATGGATGGACGGGCACGATGTCGCCGTACCCGGTCGTCGTCAGCGTGGCGAAGCTCAAATAGAAAACCTTGCTTGCAAGCGATCGGTCATCCACGAACTCGATGCCTTTGAACGCATCCGCGGCCGACAAGCCAAGGAACGTGATACGGTGCCCCTGTTGGCTTCCAGCTCCCGGTCTTCGGCATGCGAGGTCATTCCTGCGCAGCCGATAGCGATGCATCCAGCATCCCGCCGGCGCCAAATGCTGCTTTATCCACATCAAGGATGTTTGGGGTCGCGTGAGTCGCTGCCGCAGCAACTCACGACACAGAATACACATCAGAATGACAGCACATCTGCCGCACCTTCGAAAAAATCGATTCTAAGACGTCGGCGTTCGGATCGTGTCTGGACGCCGATCACCAGGATCTGAAGCCGAGCCAGGTGAATTGCCCTTGTCGCGCCGCTAGAAGCATCTGCGGCTTGACGTGTCGTCTCGGCCGGGCGGCGACGCTTGATATCTTCGGTTGTCGCTTGCGATCGATGGATTCAGGCGGACGTGCGTCCGGACGCGGCAGCATTGCGAGCGCATTTGCGACTGTCGGGTTATCCATCCGGTTAACAGGCAGTTCGGTGACGTCTGACGACATCGCGACATCGGGGATCTTGACCGCGGGTGCGACGGCAACGATTGCCGACGACCGGGTATCGAAGACAATTCGCTCCGGCCATTTGCGATCGGAGTGAATGCGTATCGTTGGGCGATCGGACGGCGCCTGTTCAGAGATTGGCGCCCTCGGAAGGCAATAGTCCGCGACAAAGAGCAATAAGAGCAACGCCGCTCCGACCTTCCAGAGATATGCCAACAGCGGCATGCCGGTCGCTCCCGTACCCCCGAAACGCTCCCCTGGGCCAGTTCTACGACGTTATCTACCGCATGCTGCACAATGGCGACGGACTGCTTGATCTGGATCAAGCGTTGAGGTGATCGGAAACGTGACTTTCGGCTTTTCATGCCGATCCCGAGGCGCAGTTTTTCGACTCATGGCGCTGACCCTGTCGTTCACTGCAACGCTTTACCCATCATGGCGCGCTGCGCGACTTGATCCTGTGGAGGCTCTCCGGCAGGGCGACTAGCCATGGCGACTGGAAAATGTCGGCTGACTAACCTGACCTGGTACGGTGCTCCTGAAAAGCGGCTCTGAGTTCGGCCAGTTCGTCGTGTGTTGCTCCCGGCTCCGCTTCGGTCCGAGTGGCAGGAAGGTCCATATAAGCGATCGGCTGATCGAACTGGCTCGCCGTGAAGTCATACCTCCGGCCTCCGATCCGATTGTAGAAATGATCGCCGACCGGCAGAGGCGTCTTCAGCAACTCGCCGCCGAACAGTTCATGAATCAGCAGCGACGTGACGTTGCATTGCCCAGCCGCCGGATTGGCCGGGGTCCATTGGCTGGCCGTCGACAACGACCATGCCTGGCGCAGCGCGCTTTGAACGTCATCGGGATCGAAGCTCATCGTCCCTCCAGGGATCAACACCGAGGTTAATTTCGGATTATACGATTGTCGCTTTGTGACACTGTTTTGCCCGACGAGTCAAAATGCCCTTGCTCGTCGATGCGAGTCCAACTCTATCCGCTCGTCATCAAGCGAAGCGTCCCGCCAGCGCCAACCGCGCAGCGATTGCCTCTTTCCGTCGATTTTCTCCGCCACCTCAAACTGTTGGCCGCATTCACAGGGCAACGTGCCTTCACCGCGCGTCTACTGTGCATGGGGTTGTTTTCCATATTTTGTTCGGCCCCGATCGCACTGCGCCAAAGAAAAAGCCCGGCCTCGCGAAGGAGGCCGGGCGCTGTCGTCTTGCGACATGCTCGAACGATCAGCCGCGGGTGCGCGAGCGGATCATGAAGCTGTCGTAGGTGTATTCGGCGACCTGCCACCACAGATATTCGTCGGAGCGGTAGGCCTGCATGGCGTCGATCGACTTCTTGAAGTCGGCGTTCTTGGCCGAGATCTCGCCCCACAGCTCGTTGGTCGCCTTGAGGCAGGCCTCGAGCACCTCGTTGGTGAAGGGACGAAGCTGGGTGCCGCCGGCGACCAGACGCTTCAGCGCGCCCGGGTTCTGCATGTCGTAGCGCGCGGCCATCCAGGTGTTGGCGTTCGCCATCGCGTTGGTGAGGATCGCCTGGTAGTTCTTCGGCAGCGAATTCCACTTGTCCAGATTGGTGAAGGCGTGGACGGTCGGACCGCCTTCCCAGAAGCCCGGATAGTAATAGTACTTCGCGACCTTGGCGAAGCCGAGCTTCTCGTCATCGTAGGGGCCGACCCATTCGGCCGCGTCGATGGTGCCCTTTTCCAGCGCCGGATAGATATCGCCGCCGGCGAGCTGCTGCGGCACCACGCCGACCTTCTGGAGCACCTGGCCGGCGATGCCGCCGATGCGCATCTTGAGGCCGGAGAGATCGGCAACGGTCTTGATCTCCTTGCGGAACCAGCCGCCCATCTGGGTGCCGGTGTTGCCGCAGGGGAAGCCGATCACGTTCGACTTCTTGAAGAACTCGTTGCCGAGCTGCTCGCCGCCGCCCTGATACCACCAGGAGTTCTGCTGGCGTGCATTGAGGCCGAACGGCACCGAGGCGTAGATCGCCCAGGTCGGGTCCTTGCCGACATAGTAGTACGACACGGTGTGGCACATCTCGACGGTCCCGTTCGAGGTCGCATCGAGCGCCTGCAGGCCGGGGACGATTTCGCCGGCGGCGAACACCTGGATCTGGAACTTGTTGTCGGTCATCTCGGCGACGTACTTCGCCACCTGCTCACCGCCGCCATAAATGGTATCGAGCGACTTCGGGAAGCTCGAAGTCATGCGCCACTTGATCTCGGGCGAGGACTGCGCGATCGCCGGCGAGGCCACCGCGGCGGTCGCCGCCGCACCTGCTGCCGACACTTTCAGGAAATCACGACGCTTCATCTTCTACTCTCTCCTTGTTGGGGTGTTTCCCCTCAACTTCCTCATTTGCTGCCGCTCATTTCGGCGACGCGTTTTAAGTCGCGTCGAACCGGTGGGGCTTGACTGCCGTGGGCCTTTAACACGGAAGCCCCGCGCGCGGAACGCGACAATGGCATGACAGGACTCTACGAAAGTCGCATGTCCCCAGAAGACCGGCTCAGGCCGCAGCGATGACGCCCTTGAGCTGGTCCCGGACCTGTCCCGCAATGGCGCGGTAGATCGCCGCATGGGGGCCCTCCGGCTCACTGTCGACCACGGGGCGACCGGCATCCGATGAGGCGCGAATCGCCATGTGCAGCGGGATCTCGCCCAGGAACGGCACGCCGAGCTTCTCAGCCTCATGGCGTGCACCGCCATGGCCAAAGATGTCGGATTTCGTGCCGCAATGCGGGCACTGGAAGTAGCTCATGTTCTCGACGATGCCGAGCACGCGCACGTTGACCTTTTTGAACATGGCAAGCCCACGTCGTGCGTCGATCAGGGACAGGTCCTGCGGGGTCGAGATGATGACGGCGCCCTTCAGCGGCACGTTCTGCGCCAGCGTGAGTTGGGCATCGCCGGTGCCCGGCGGCATGTCGACGACGAGCACGTCGAGCGCACCCCATGCGACGTCGCGCAGCATCTGCGTCACCGCCGACATCACCATCGGACCGCGCCAGATCATCGCGGTCTCTTCTTCCACGAGGAAGCCGATCGACATGATGGCAAGACCAAAGCGTTTGAGCGGGATCATCTTGCGCTCGCCGTCGAGCTCCGGCTTCTCATGCAGGCCCGTCAGCCGCGGCACCGAGGGGCCGTAGATGTCGGCATCGAGCAGCCCGACCTTGAGGCCGAGGTCGCGCAGGCCGAGCGCCAGATTGAGTGCGGTGGTCGATTTGCCGACACCGCCCTTGCCGGAGGCCACCGCGATCACGGCAGCGACGCCCGGAATCTCGGACTGCCGCGCCATCGGCGATTGGGCGCCGCCCTGCGGCGGCGGCTTGTGGGCGTGGACCGGCTGCACGCCCGGCGTGCCGCGGCTCGGCGTTGGCGGAGGTGGTGGTGCCGCGCCGCCTTTACGCTCGGCGGTCAGCGCTACCATCACCGTGGTGACGCCGGGAATGGCGCGCACGGCGGCCTCAGCTTCGGAGCGGACGGATTCCCAGGCCCGCGCCTCGGCGGCATCGACATTGATCGAGAAGAACACCTTGCCGTCGGAGGCGCTGATCGCGCTCAGCACATTGGCATTGGTGAGCGCGACCCCGCGCGGCGACTTGATCCGGCCGAGGCTGTCGAGAACCTGTTGCTGCGTCACGCTCAAAGCGCATCTCCTAGAGTTCAGGATGCCCCATTAGAGCGGAAACGCGAAAAAGGCTACTGCCTGCCGATATCGCCAGCCATCTCGGCGGGCGCCGCCCCCTGCTCCTTCGCCGCCTCGTAATTGAGCTCGATCATGACGCCATTGGGGTCATGGACGAAGATCTGCCAGAGGTCACCGCCGGGCACCTGGCGTGAGTCGAATGTCATGCCCTTGGAGGCCAGCCGCCGCTTCATGCCATCAAAGCCGCTGCTGATGAAGGCGACGTGGTGGACCACGCCGGAATCCGGCTTTTGCGGCTCCGAGGTCGGGGAAATATCGACGAGGTGCACCACCGGCTTGCCCTCGCTGTACATCCAGGCCCCCGGGAAGGCGAAATTGGGCCGGGCGCCTTTTTCAAGGCCCAGCACGTCCTCGTAGAAGCGGACCGTCTCGGCCAGATTCCGGGTCCGGATGTTGAAATGATCGAGGACGCCAACGCTTACGCCGCCCATGCTTTTCGCTCCCTTTTTTTGAAGTCCTTGAGGTCCACCATCCTAGCACAGGAGGCCGCTAAACGAAGCCGTTGCCCTCCCGCCTCAAGGGTTTATGGTGCGGCCCGATCCGCGCCGTTCAGCGGAACCTGGCGCCCCTCGCCCGGGAAAAAACCGTAAAACCCAAACTACGGACAAGGTACCACACATGGCTAAAGTCGCTTTCCTCGGTCTCGGCGTGATGGGCTTCCCCATGGCCGGACACCTCGTGAAAAAAGGGGGCCATGAGGTCACCGTCTACAACCGCACCGCGGCCAAGGCGAAGGAGTGGGCGGACAAGTTCGGCGGCAATACCGCAGCGACCCCGAAGGCCGCAGCCGAGGGCCACGATTTCGTGATGTGCTGCGTCGGCAACGACAACGATCTGCGCGCAGTCACGATCGGCGCCGACGGCGCCTTTGCCGGCATGAAGAAGGGCGCGACCTTCGTCGACCACACCACCGCCTCTGCCGAAGTCGCCCGCGAGCTCGATGCGGCCGCGACCAAGGCCGGCTTCAAATTCATCGACGCGCCGGTCTCCGGCGGCCAGGCCGGCGCCGAGAACGGCGTGCTGACGGTGATGTGCGGCGGCGCCGAGGGCGCCTATGCCGGCGCTGAGCCGATCATCACAGGCGCCTATGCACGGATGTGCAAACTGCTCGGGCCCGCCGGCTCCGGCCAGCTGACCAAGATGGTCAACCAGATCTGCATCGCCGGGTTGGTGCAGGGCCTCTCCGAGGGTATCCACTTCGCCAAGAAGAGTGGTCTCGACGTCGCCGCCGTGATCGAAACCATCTCCAAGGGGGCGGCGCAGTCGTGGCAGATGGAGAACCGCTACAAGACCATGAACGACGACAAGTATGATTTCGGCTTCGCGGTCGAATGGATGCGCAAGGACCTCTCGATCTCGCTGGCCGAAGCCCGCCGCAACGGCGCCAATTTGCCGGTGACCGCGCTGGTCGACCAGTTCTACGCCGAGGTCGAGAAGATGGGCGGCAAGCGCTGGGATACGTCGAGCCTGCTCGCACGCCTCAATCGCTGACACCTGACGAACTGCCCCCGCTTTGCTGATCGCGCTCGCCGCCATATTCGTTGTCGCTTATGCGGCGATCGCGCTCGAGCATCCGATCGGGGTCAACAAGAGCGCGTCCGCGCTGCTCGGTGCGGGCCTGCTCTGGACGATCTACGCGACTACGACGGGCGACCACACGCTGGTCGGCCGTCAACTCGACGAGTCCATCGTCTCGACCGCCCAGATCGTGTTTTTCCTGATCGGCGCGATGACCATCGTCGAGGTGATCGACGCTCACGACGGTTTTGAGGTTATCACCTCCCGCATCGGCACGACCAGCCAGGTCAAGCTGATGTGGCTGGTTGGCTTCGTGGCGTTCTTCCTCAGCGCGATCCTGGACAATCTGACGACCACCATCGTCATGGTCTCGCTGATCCAGCGGCTGATCGCCCGGCGCGACGACCGGCTGCTGTTCGCCTCGCTCATCGTCATCGCCGCGAATGCCGGCGGCGCGTGGACCGTGATCGGCGACGTCACCACGACGATGCTATGGATCGGCGGCCAGATCTCGCCATTGAACATCATGCGCGCGGTGTTCCTGCCCGCACTCGTCAATTTGCTGGTGCCGCTCACCTTCATCAGCCTTTCGCTGAAGGGCAAGACCATCGCGGCACCGCAGAAAGACACCGGATTGCTCGCCGTCGATCGGTTCGAGCGAAACCTGATGTTCTATCTCGGGCTCGGCGTGCTGATCGCGGTGCCGGCGTTCAAGACGGTCACCCATTTACCGCCCTTCATGGGCGTGCTGCTCGGGCTCGGCATCGTTTGGCTGGTCGGCGAGATCGTCCACCGTGACAAGGACGAGCATGTGCGCCGTCCGCTCTCGCTGGCACATGCGCTGACGCGCATCGACATGGGCTCGATCGTGTTCTTCGTCGGCATTTTGCTGGCGGTCGCCAGCCTCGAACATGCCGGCTTGCTCGCGATGCTGGCCAAATGGCTGGATGCCACGCTCGGCCGTCAGGACATCATCGTCGTCGTGCTCGGCCTGCTCAGCGCCATCATCGACAACGTGCCGCTGGTCGCCGCGACCATGGGCATGTACGACCTCGCGCATTACCCGACCGACAGCTTCCTCTGGGAATTCATCGCCTATTGCGCCGGTACCGGCGGATCGATCCTGATCATCGGCTCGGCCGCCGGCGTCGCCGCCATGGGGCTCGAGCGGATCGAGTTCCTCTGGTACGCCCGCCGCATCGCGGTTCCGGCGCTGGCGGGGTATCTGGCTGGCGCGGTGGTCTACGTCGCGCAACATGCGGCGCTGCATTGAGCGCTCGCACGCGCACAAAATTAACGCCGGGTTAACGTAATTCTTTAGCTCCTTAAGTCACCTCTTAAGGATTTCTTGCCAGAGATAGACAATGCAGAAGGCCCGCGTCCAACGTGGGCAGGAATTGTTGTTGCTTGATGAGTAACCCCGCTGAAAAGCCTGAAGTTGTGCAGCTTCCGGCCGAGCCCGTCAGCGCTCCATCGGCGAGCAGCCGAAGGGCTGCGGCGCAGCGGGTGCGCGAGGCGCGCGATAAGTTAACGTCGACCAGCGGAACCCGGCCCGCCTTCGACGCAGAGCTGCTGCGCCAATATGCCCAGACAAGACTGTCAGCCTCCTATGTCGTGATGCTGCTGGTGGTCGTGACCGGCGTGCTGTTCGGGCTGTGGATGCAGCCGATCCCGGCCGCAGCCTGGACCGCCGGCATGCTCTGCATCCACGGCGCGATGATCCGCAGCTGCCAGCGCTTCCTGACCGAGCCCGCCTCGCCCACAGCGACACGCGCCTGGCGCACGCGCTTCGTCGTGCTCGACCTGCTCTATGGCCTGTGCTGGATGGCAATCCTGATCCATCCCGTGCTCGACACGGTCACGGAAACGCTGATGATGTTCCTGATGCTGCTGGTGATCGCAGTATCGAGCATGCTCGCTGCCAATTTGCCGATCGCAGCCCTTGCCGCCACCGCGCCAGTTGCAGTCGCGATGGCGTTGAGCTTTGCGATGACCGGCTCGCTCGACAATTATATCCTGGCCGCGCTGGCGCTCGCGGCCGAAGGCTATTTCATCCTGCTGGCACATCAGCTGCACTCCTCGACCTTCGCAACGCTCGAAGCGCGCGCGGAGAAGGACGCGCTGATCGGCGAGCTCGAACAGGCCAAGGCGATCTCGGACGAGGCGCGCCACCGCGCCGAATCCGCCAACGTCGCCAAATCGCGCTTCCTGGCGCAGATGAGCCACGAGCTGCGCACGCCGCTGAACGCCATCCTCGGCTTCTCCGAGGTGATGAAGAGCGAGATTTTTGGCGCGCATGCGGTGCCGGTCTACAAGGAATATTCCGGCGACATCCATAATTCCGGCGTGCACCTGCTCAACCTCATCAACGAGATTCTCGACCTGTCGCGGATCGAGGCCGGCCGCTACGAGCTGAACGAGGAAGCAGTGTCGCTGGTCGGCATCGTCGCCGACTGTCATCATCTGATGAAGCTGCGGGCCTCAAGTCGCGGCATCACCATCCACGAGGTGTTCGAGCAGGCCATGCCGCGGCTCTGGGCCGACGAGCGCGCGATCCGCCAGGTCGTGCTCAATCTGCTCTCCAACTCGATCAAGTTCACCCCGCAGGGCGGCGAGATCTGGCTCAAGGCCGGCTGGACTGCCTCGGGCGGACAATATCTCTCGGTGAAAGATACTGGCTCTGGAATCCCCGAGGACGAGATCCCGGTCGTGCTTGCCTCGTTCGGCCAGGGCTCCAACTCGATCAAGTCGGCCGAACAGGGCGCGGGGCTGGGCCTGCCCATCGCGAAAAACCTGATCGACCTGCATGGCGGCACCTTCACGCTGAAATCGAAGTTGCGCATCGGCACCGAAGTGATCGTCACCTTCCCGCCCGAGCGCGTGATGAGCGCGCTGGCGCCGCTGTCGGAGGATGCGCCGCCGCTCCAGCCAGACAGTTCCGCCGTGCCCGACGAAAAGCGCCGGCCGCGCCACAGGCCGATCATGAGCGCAGGTACGGGCTCCTAAACACATGCTTGCAGACATGACCGCCAATCCCTCAATATGCCAAGATGAGCAAAGAAACGCCGTGCGTCGCCGTCTGTATGATCGATCCCAAGACCAAACTCTGCTTCGGCTGTGGCCGCACGCTGCCAGAGATCGCGCGCTGGCACGCGATGGAGAGCGCGGAACGGCTCACGCTGATGGCGCTGCTGCCGGCACGCATGACGGAGGCCGGGTTGCGGCCGATCGCCGGATCGCCCAAGCGCACCTGACCAGCGTGCGCGCTTGTGGAGGCGCGCGATGATCAGGCTCCTGCTCGTTCTCATCACACTCGCCGGCACCGCGGGTGCCGTCGTCGCCTATGGCGATCCCGACCAGATCGCGCGCGCCAGCCACACGGTCACGCACATGTTCCGCGGGCAGACCGCGTCTCCCGTCCCCGCCGTGCAGATTCAACGCGGCCAGGGCGGCGAATTCGCGCTGCGCGCCAAGATCAACGGTGTCGCCGCGCCGATGGTGATCGACACCGGCGCGACTTCCGTGGTGCTGACCTGGGAAACCGCGAAGGCGATCGGGCTGCCGCTCGAGATGCTCGAATATGACGTCGACCTCGAAACTGCCGGCGGCCACACCAAGGCGGCGCGGCTGACGATTGACCGTCTCGCCGTCGGCCATCTCGTCGAGAAGTCGGTGCCGGCCCTCGTCGTGCAGCGCGGACAGATGAAGACCAATCTGCTCGGCATGAGCTTCCTCGATCGCCTGGAAAGCTGGGGCGTGCGCTCCGACAAGCTGATGCTCACGGGCTACCCGGAGCTGCAAGGCAGCCACCGTCGCTCGCGTATGGCGGTTGATTAGGGCGCGTCGCGGCGGGACGGCCGTTCTCCTCGCCATGCTCCCCGCCGCGGTCTGACGCGGCGCGGCCGCTTCTTGTGCACTATCGCTGCGAACGCTCTTCGAAAATATAGCCAAGGAAGTTCATCAACACCTGTGCCGCGAGAATGCTCGTCACGCCCGCAGGATCGTAGGCGGGGGCGACCTCGACGAGATCGATTCCGACGACATCGCCTCGCTTCGCGAGGCCCTGGAGGATCTCCATCACCTCGTAGTATTGAAAGCCACCATGGCTCGGCGTTCCGGTGCCCGGCGCGATCGAGGGATCGAAGCCGTCGATGTCGATCGTCACATAGTAGCGGACGCCGCGCGGAATTTTGTCCAGGACGCCCTCGGCGCCGAGCTTGCGCGCCTGGCGGACCGAGAGAATGGTGGAGCCGCGCGCGCGAGCATCCTCATAGCCTTCGCGGGCGGTCGAAGACACGTTGCGGATGCCGATCTGGGTCAAGCCCGTGACATGAGTCTGCTCGGCCGCGCGGCGCATTGGATTGCCATGTCCCTCGCGCACGCCATGCCTCACGTCCACGAAATCGAGATGGGCATCGATCTGGACGACATGGACCGGGCCATGCTCGCTGAAGGCCCTGACGCAGGGAATGTTGACGGCATGGTCGCCACCAAGGACCACGGGCAGCGCGCCCCGTTCGAGGATCTTTCGGACGGCTGCTTCTGCATTGGTATGGCTCCTGGACGTATCGGTGTGGATGATGTCGACGTCCCCGACATCGACGATGCGCACCTTGTCGAGCGGCAGATAGGTGACGTCGTCCTCATGATCATAGGCGCCGCCATGGCCGAACGAGAAAAGGGTCGAGGCTTCACGGATGGCGCGCGGCCCGAACCTCGCGCCCGGGCGGTATTGCGTGCCCATGTCGAAGGGCACGCCCAGCACGGCGACATCGGCGTCGAGCTTGTCCCATTCGAGGCAGACGGGCCGCTTGCCGAAAGTGCAATGCCCCACAAATGGCAGATCCAGTCTGCCGCTCTCGTACTCATGTGCCATCATTAGTCCCGTCAGCAAGTTGTTGGCGCGGGATGGAAGGCCATTCCTGGAAGAGCCATCCATCAACAGTGTCGATACAAGCGGATGCAGATTCCATTCCAATTGATATGGCAATTCTGCCCGCGTCGATCGGCCTCAACTATCCGCGCGATCGAAAGTAGTGGCACGCCCAATGCATGAGCCCGAAAACCGGTGTCGGCTTCGGAGGAGGCTCGGCTTGAACGGACGGAACATAGAGTTCGGAGACGACAACAATGATCGCCAACCCCGTCCGCTGGCCCAACGGAGCGAAGTGCGCCTGCTGCCTGACATTCGATATGGACGCCGACAGCCTGATCCATGTCGAGCACCCCGGTGACGGCAACAGCCGCGTCTCGGGCATCTCCATGCTGCGCTATGGGCCGACCGTCGCGGTCCCGCGCATCGTCGAGACCTATCGGCGGCTTGGAATCAGGCAGACCTTCTTCATCCCGGCCTGGTGTATCGAGCAATATCCCTCCGCCATCGAGGCGATGCTCGCTGGCGGCCATGAGATCGGGCATCACAGCTATATCCACGAGAACCCGCTCGACCAGACACAGGAAGAAGAGGCCTATTGGCTCGATCTCGGCATCGACATCATCCGCAAGGCGACGGGAAAGGCGCCACGTGGATGGCGGGCGCCCCTCTACAATTTCTCACATCGCTCGCTCGACCTGCTGCTGGCGAGAGGCTTCACCTATGATGCGTCGCTGATGGGTGATGATGTGCCCTATGTCATCAAGAGCAGGGCGAACAGCGGCGAGCTGATCGAGCTGCCGACTCACTGGGGGCTCGACGACTGGCCACAATATGTCCAGTCTTTCGACCTCAACTACTTCATGCCCATACGCAGCCCCAGCAACGGCTTTGCGGCTTTCCTGGAGGAATTCCAGGCGGCCTACACCTATGGTGGGTTGTGGATCCCCACGCTGCACCCCTTCGCGACGGGGCGGCTCGCACGCTGGCATGTGTTCGCCGGATTCCTTGAGCGGATAGTCGCGCAGGGCGATGTCTGGTTTGCGCCCATGGAGGAGATAGCGGCGCATGTACGGCACGAGATCGACGAGGGGCGCTATCTGCCCCGCATCGAGCTCCTTCCGCAATATCCTGAACCAGTCGGCCGGATATTTCCCCGACGTCAGCCGTAGATCGGGAGAGATATGCAGGGCCCAGCCATCTGCTCCATCATGGCGGGCATCGCCTGGCCATGCCACAGACAGCCCCCTGACGAACGCAGTCGCTAACACCTCACAATTGGAAGCAGCCCGCTCCGAACGGATGCCGGTGTGGCATTTCCGCTATTTACAAACCGTCTAGTCGGTTTATAAATCAGGCATTCCCGGATCGGGGTTGGACAAAGCGCTGCCCCCAGACGGAGGCGGCCAAGTGGGAGATCGAGAGTCATGACTGCGAGAGCCGCCTTACACCGCGCCATGTGCGCCCTGCCGTTTGCGACAGCGCTCGCCGCGGGCAGCGCGAGCGCTGCGGACCTGTCGCCGCGTTATGCTGCGCCGGCCTATACGGCACCACAGCCGGTCTACTCCTGGACAGGCCTCTATGCCGGCCTTAACGCGGGCTACGCCACGAGCTCCGATGACGCCTTCAACAACCTCGTCGGCACCAGCGGCGGCAAGATCAAGGGCGCGGTTGGCGGCGTGCAGATCGGCTACAACTACCAGCTCTCGCCGATGTTCGTGGTCGGCATCGAGAACGATTTCGAGGGCGGCGACCTGAAGAACCACGACGCCGTGAACAGCGCCGCGGTCAGCCTTCCCTGGTACATGACCGGTCGCGCCCGCGCCGGCATCGCGACGATGGATTCACGCCTGTTGTTCTTCGGAACCGCGGGTCTTGCCACCGGCGAATTGAAGGACGGCGGCCTCAACAAGATGAAGATGGGCTGGACCGCGGGCGGCGGCGTCGAATGGGCGTTCCTGCCGAAATGGTCGGCCAAGGCCGAATATCTCTACACTGAGTTCAAGCACGACAATCTGCCGGACTGGAACGCAGCAAAATTCCACAGCGTCCGCGTCGGCATGAACTATCGTTTCGACCTGTTCCGCTGAGCCTGATCGAAGAAGAGCCGGATTGCACGATCCGGCTCTTCTTGACGGCTGCTTCTAGGCAGCGACCTCTGCCGGCGCGCGCGCACTGACACGGGCGATCGCGTCGCGCAGCACCTCAAGACCAACCCCCTGCTTCGTACCCTGCTCGGCAAGATGGCGACGAAAGGCGCGCGCGCCGGGCACGGCGTGGAATGCACCGACGAAGTGGCGCGTGATGGCGTGCAGCCGCGTTCCGCGCGCGAGTTGCTGCTCGATATAGGGCATCATCGCCTCAAGCGCGTCCTGCATGGTCGCATGCGGCGCGGCCTCGCCGAAGATGTCCGCATCGACCGACAGCAGCCGCCACGGCTCCTGATAGGCCGCGCGGCCGAGCATCACGCCGTCGACATGCGCGAGATGCGCTTTCGCCTCGTCAATGCCTGGGATGCCGCCATTGATGATGACAGGCACGTCCGGCAGCACGCGCTTGAGCCGATAGACGCGATCATAGTCGAGCGGCGGGATGTCGCGGTTCTCTTTCGGCGACAATCCGTTGAGCCAGGCCTTTCGGGCATGCACGATCAGCGCATCGCTGCCCGCGGAGACCACGGCACGCGCCAATTTATCGAGCGCCACTTCCGGATCCTGGTCGTCAATGCCGATACGGCACTTCACCGTGACGGGCACGGTGACCGCGGCCTTCATCGCATCGACGCATCTCGCCACGAGCTCAGGCTCCGCCATCAGGCAGGCGCCGAAGCGGCCGTCCTTCACGCGATCGGACGGGCAGCCGACATTGAGATTGATCTCGTCATAGCCAAAGTCCTCGCCGATCCGCGCCGCCAGCGCGAGATCGCGCGGATCGGAGCCACCCAACTGAAGCGCCACCGGATGCTCGATCGCATCGAACCCGAGCAGCCGCTCCCGATCGCCATGAATGATGGCGCCGGTGGTCAGCATCTCCGTATGGAGCAGCGCCCGCCGGGTCAGGTGACGGTGGAACACCCGGCAATGCCGGTCCGTCCAATCCATCATGGGTGCCACGGAAAAATTCCAGTAATTACAATCGCTTACGGGATACATCCATAGATTCCGACAGTGGAACTGCCCGCTAAGCCACTGAAATTACTTAAGGTCGGCGGCGGCAAAATCTAGCGGCACAGAATTTCTGTACAGCGCTATCCCAATCTGTACCAGAGGCTAAGCGATTGCCCGCGTTTTGCTTCTTTTTCGCAGCCGACAATGCCAGGCTGTCCAGCCAGCCGGAAACACGGTGATTCCGGCAGACCCCTATTTTGTAGGGGCTGGGCGGTTCGATCGCTCCAAGCCCATGCCCGTCCTTTGCAAGCCAGTTGCCGGCGGTTGCGAGCCCCACCTAGATGGGGGCACTGATTAATCGCGCCGGCCGTCATTTTTCCGCGCAGAGAACCAATTTAGCTGGATCGGAGCCGCGCTATTTCCACACATCGACCTTTGCGATCAACCGCAGGATTTGATCTTCAGACTCGACGATCCGTGCGCAGGCACTCGATATCGTGGACATGTCGGCTGCGGTCATGCCTTGATACTGAATATCGTTGATTTCCCTCGAAATCGGCAGCAGCGCCCGAAGAAGCCGAAACGCCTTCGGCGTCAACGTGATGGAAAGTGCGCGGCTGTCTTTGGGATCGGTCGCCTTCGCGAGCAGTTGTTCTGCCGCCAGGATGTTCACTTCTTTTGTAACGTTTGCAGCCACCATCTTGAGGTGATCGGCCAACTGGCGGACGCTGGCGCCAGTGCCGAAGTGGCGCACCGCAAGGAGGATTGCGAATTGATTGGCCGTCATGCCGAATTTCTGGCTGAGCCTGCCGCGGGCGCGCCAGACGATATCGGCCGCCGCGAACAGGTTCGACACGAAGTGGCGAAACGCCACGTCGTTGCCCTTTACCATGAGTTCCGGCCGGCTGACCGTATACAATCCGTCGAGAGGATCAGCCGAAGCTTTCGGAGCGGTCGATCGCTTGCGCGCGTGTGCAGACGGCATTCTTAGGCCCAATATCGGTCATGGCGGGCGGCTTCCGCCGCTTGGACGAGCTTTGCGCGAGTCAGATCGTGCGGCTCGCGGACACGATCCGTATTGCGGACCGCGGCCTCGCGTCAATCACCATGTTCAGCAGGCGGCGATACATTCGATCTCGACATCGAACGGCGCCGGCCAGGAAGCAACCGTGCAGAACGTCCGTGCCGGCGGGTCCGTCGGAAAATAGGTCCGGTAGACCTCATTGATAGCGGCAAAATGGGCCGCGTTCACCGCGAATATCGTGCACTTCAGCACTTTTGATAGGTCGGAGCCGGCGGCCTCCAGGCAGAGTGCGATATTGTCCAGCACCTGGGTAACTTGCCCGGCAATGGAATCGGTCCGCAGCTCATTGCTGTTCGGGATAACCGGAGGAATGCCTGAGACGTAGACAGTATTGCCATGCTTGACGACGAGCGACAGCGGCACTTTGGCCTGGTTCAACCATCCTGCGAATTCGGGCGGTGTGATCACGGTTCTGGTCATCTGATCTCCTTCTCTTTTGCGTTGTGGCCGAGGCCCAGAAGCCTCTCGAATTCTCCGCTCTCGCGAAGCGATTTGAAGTCGCCTTCCGCCTCGACTGCGCCTTTCTCCATGATGTAGCCGCGGTCGCACACGGCTTCGGCAAGCGCGAGGTTCTGCTCGACGAGAATGATCGACATGCCACGCCCACGCAGCGAATTTGCGACGTCAGCGATGCGCTCGACCATCTTCGGCATCAATCCCTCGGTCGGCTCGTCCATCAGCAGCACGGAGCAATTCGACGCGAGGCACCGCATCAATGAAACGAGTTGTTGCTGGCCGCCACTCAGCCGTCCCGCCGGCCGTTTCAGCAGATCCCTGAGCTCAGGCACCAGCGAGAGGATTTCTTCCAGTGCCATTGGCATGCGCACGGCATAGGCACTTACACGATAGTTTTCCTCGACCGACAGGTCGCCGAACACTCGCATGCCCTGCGGCATGTAGCCGAGGCCGCCGCGCACGCGCCGGTCTGTGGCCTCAGTGGAAATATCCCGGCCTTTCAGCGTCACCTTACCGAGCACGGTAGGCACGAGCTTCATCACCGAGCGGAGCAGCGTGGTCTTGCCGACGCCGTTGCGGCCCACGATTCCCACGATCTCGCCACTGCCGAGCGAGAAGCTCACGTTCCGTACGATGTGAGCCTTGCCGTAATAGGCATTGATTGCCTCAAGCGTAAGCGCTGCCAAGATAAGCCTCCTGCACGCCTGGATTCGTCCTGATCTCGTCCGGTTTTCCCTCGGCGAGTATACGGCCCAGCGTAAGAACCGAGATCACGTCTGCCGTGTTCATCACGACGTTCATGTCGTGCTCGACGATGACGATGGTGTAACGGCTGCGCAGACGCTCATTGAGAAGATCGATGAATCTGTTGGTCTCTGACGGGCTCATGCCGGCTGTCGGCTCGTCGAGAAGCAGCACATCCGGACCGCATGCGGTTGCGATCGCGACCTCCAGAAGCTTCTGGTCGCCGTGGGATATCTCGGATACGAGCCGGTCTGCCAGCGCAGAAAGTCCGACCAGCGAGAGGCTCTCATCGACCGTCTCACGGCTTTGCCGGAAGCAACGGCCGGCGTGAACCGCCACCATAGCGTTCTCCAGAACCGTCAAGTCGGCGAAGAGGTTGGATATCTGGAATGTTCTGGACAGACCCTTTCGCGCAATCCGATAGGCCGGCAAACCGGTGACGTCGGCGTCGCCGAGAAAGACCCGTCCCGAGGAGGCGGGATGGATGCCGGTCAGCACGTTGATAAAAGTCGTCTTGCCCGCGCCGTTCGGCCCGATGACGGCCCTCACCTCTCCCGCCCGAATTGCGGTTGAAACGCCCTTGAGAACCTCGAGCCCGGAAAAGTGCTTGCAGAGGTCCCTGGTCTCGAGCGCGATCGGTTGGGGGGAAGCGACACTCATCGCTGCACGAGATCCTTGCTCGGATAAACCGTGGTGGCGCCGGCGACCTTGGAGACGCGCTTCATACGCCCGCCCTGGATTTGCAGGATATACTGGTCGATGAAGGCCTGCTGGTCGGCGGCCCTGACGGAAAAACCTCCCTGAGGAAAACCTTCGCTCAGCGCGAAGTCAGGATTGGACACGAGCCAATTGGACAGGGAAAGATTGTCGGCCTTCGTCTTCCACCGTGCACCTTCGACCGCCATGCGCAGCAACTCCGTACATTCCCAGGCCATGATGGCGTTCGGGAGCATGACGTAGTCGTCGCCATCTTTGGCCCGGCCATTGCTGCCGATACCGATGCGATCGAAAGCCGTCTTCGAAAATGCGGGGTTGGGATAATCGTCGAGCTCCCAAGGGACCTCGTCCAGCGCGTAGACGCCTTCGACGGCAGAACCGAGCCTGACGATATCAAAGAGGTTCTGCGTGCAGGATACTGTGATCTTCGGGGTCTTGCCGAAGCCGAGGGAGCGCAGCGCGGGATAGACGCGGACGCTGTCAGGACCAAGGATCGCCATGACGATACCCGAGAGCGATCGGTCCAGCTTCAGAAGGTACGGAAGAGGATCGTTGGTGTTGACGGGCAGCGCGATGGCCTGCGCCAGCTCACCGCCCGCCTTCGCGAGCGAGGCCGTGAAGGCCTCACGCTGCGAGTAACCGAAGGCATAGTCGGCCAGCACCATCCCCCAGCGCTTGCCCAGGCTGTCCACCATCCATTTCGAGGCGGCGGACGCACCCATGGTGCTGTTGGCGACGATGCGGACGGAGTAGGGATTGCCGAGTTCGGTTGTAATGCCGTCGGTGCGGGCGAGCGGCAGGTAGGTCACCTTGGCATCCCGACATAACGGCACGCTCGCCATGCCGATGCCGCCATGGCCGGAACCGATAATGAAATCGCAATTCTCTTGTTGCAGCAATTGCTGCAGGCGACGGATGCCGACATCGACCTTGGTTTCCGTGTCGACCACGACGAGCTTCAACGGGCGACCGGCGAATCCGCCGCGCTCATTCTGCCAGGCGACCGCCGCCTCCGCGGCCTTTTTGCCCCAACCGCCGTCGTGAGCCAGCGCGCCGGTGAGCTCGGTCTGAAGCCCGATCACGATCGGTTCGCTACTCGCAGCCGCAGCCACACGCACCGAACCGGCCGTCGCAACAGCGGCGAGCCCCTGCAAGGCTTTCCGTCGGTTGATCATCAAACGTCGTGACATCGCAATCTCCTCATGCTGTCTGGCTGCGGCCTTCCGGGCCCTCCGCCAGCATTTCCTTCGAACTTCGACGGTTGAAGTGTCCGAGCCGTCGCTCTCCGACGAGACCCGCGATGCCCTGTGGGAACAGCAGCGCCGCTGCAATCAGGAGCGCGCCAACTACGATATCGACATATTTGAAGGCACGCGCTGCAAGCTCGGTCAGGGGAAATACCAGCAGCCCGCCAAAGAGTGCCCCGAACGGGTGAGCCAAGCCGCCAACCGCGGTCCATAGGACGGCAGTCAGCGACAGGTTTGGATCGAACAGCGCGGAGGAAACATGTTCGAGAACGACGGCGTTCATCGCGCCGCCATAGCCGGCCATACCGCCTGCCGCGGCAAAAACCGCGAGATGTCGCAGCCAAACCTGGTAACCGAGTTGAGCGGCCCGTACCTCGTTGCTGCCGACGGCTTTCATGACGACGCCGAAGGTGGTTCGTTCAGCCAGCATGACGAAGATGAAGTAAGCCGCAAGCGGCAGGAAGGCGAAACAGTAGGTGATACGGTTGGCGCCGAACGCCACGGCCAAACCGAACATGTACGATCCGCCGCGAAGCGACAGGCCATCCTCCCCGCCGGTAATCCCAACGAAGGAATTGGCGCACATCAGCACGATGGTCGCGACGAGTAGCGTGCAGATCACCGCAGTGTGTGCCGCTTTCATGCGGGTGACGACAAGACCGACCACGACGCCAAGCACACCGCTTGCGGCGACCGCGGCCAGAAGCATGACCGGCAGGGTAAAGCCCGAGCCGTGGGTCACGCAGGCGACATAGGATCCCAATCCGAAGAACGTTCCCTGCATGAAGCTCAGGATGCGCGCATAGGCAAAGCTCATCTGCAACGAAGCGGCGATGTAGATGAGCGTGATCATTTGGGCGCAGACGAACACGGCGTAGGGTCCAGTGACGAACGGCATCACGGCGAGAACCAGAAGCGCCACTACACCCAACGCAGTGCGAACAGACATATCCAACCTTTCTTCAGGACCGGGCCTTGGCCAGGATCCCGTCGGGCCGAAGCAGGAGAACCGGCAGCAGGAGAACCAGGGACAGGATTTCGGCCTCGCTTGGCGTCATGAATGCCGCCGCGACGCCACGCACCACGCCAAGCAGGATGGCGATCACCACCGCGCCCCATAGATTGCCGGCACCGCCGACCACGATCACCGTGAAAGCGACAGCGAGCACGCTGGACCCCATCTGGAAATGTGCCCCCGCAATCGGCGCGACCAGTGCGCCCGCAACACCGGCAAGCAGGCTGCCGATGATGACGGTCGCGGTGTTGATGCGGCCAGAGGAGACGCCGGAAATCAGCGCCAATTCGCGCTGCTGGGGCGCGGCTCGCATCCACAAACCGAAGCGTGTGAACCGCAGCAGCAGGAAGGTGACGATCAGGATCGCGACGGCAAGGCCGGCGACAACGAGACGGTAGCCGGGATAGTCCACACCGAAGATCGAAAACGTCGCGTCGACCGGAGGGTCAACCGAAACCGGAACCGCACCGAAGGTAGCGAGTGTGCTACTCTCGATGACAAGGAGAAGGCCGGCTGTAGCCAGGAGGCCGATGACCGGCGGGGAATCGACGACTCTCGCCAGCACCAATCGATTGACGACCATGCCGAGGCCGCCGACGGATATTGTCGCCAACGCCGCGCCGCTCCAGAACCCGAGGCCGAGCCGCGTGACGAATTGGGCGGTCAGCACCGCCCCCAGCATGTAGAACGAGGCGTGGGCGACGTTCATCAGGTTCATCAGCCCGAACGTCAAGCTCAGCCCCAGCGCGATCAGCGCAAAGATCAGTCCCCACACGACGCCGTTGAAGGTCTGGAAGATCAGCGCATAGGAGAAATCCATCACGCGACCTCGGATTCAGGAGAGACGGAGAGAATGCGGCACGCGATGCCGCCGGTGTCGGCCGAGCCGGTCGATGAGTCCCAGGGGCCGGAATAGGACATCGCCGCATTGATATTGACGGTACGCACGCCGAACTCCGGCGCGGGCGCTTCCGGAAGCCACCAGCCCATCCCGGTGGTAAGCACACCGGGCAAAGTATCATCCGTGATCCTCGCCTTTAGGCTGCAGGTGCCGGAGGCTCGCGGTGTCGTCAGTTTGATCCAGTCGCCTTCATGAACCCCGTGCTGTTCGGCGGTCTGGGGATGGACATAGACGAGCGGATGCGGCGAAACCTTGCGGGCCCAGGCTTGCTCGCGGAAGCGAGAATGATGATAACTCTTCTCGCGAAAGCCGGTTTGCAGGACGAGCGGGAAGTCTTCGGAGACGGCTTTCTGTTCGCGCTGGTTCGACGGCAATAGAAAGGTCGGCAGCGCCTCGACGCCGGCCTGCTCCATCACCTGCGAATACAGCTCGAACTTCCCCGATGGCGTCGCAATGACCTGCCTGGACAGGTCTCCCTGTTCGAACGGAAACGTCGCATAGCCGACACGCCGCAGTTCGGCGAGGTCGATCGCCGATTTCGCAACACAATATTCGGCAAATTCGCTCTGGGTTTTCCAGGGCAGATAGTCGCGGTATATCGCTTGGCGCTTGGCGAGCTCCTCGATCAGGAGGACCGCAATCTCCTGATCGCATTTCTGCTCGCCCTGTCGAACCGAGGCCGCAGCGGTGTAGGTCACGCAAGGGCCTCCTTGATGGAGGCTGACTTCTTCCTCTTCAAGCGTGGTGGTCTTCGGCAGGATGATGTCGGCCCACGCCGCGGTCGGAGTCATGTATTGCGAGCCGACGGCCACAAAGTCGAGCGAATTCAGCGCCGCGACGGTGCGCTCCAAGTCCGGATAGGTGAGAAGGATGTTGGCGCCGCTCGCATAGAGTGCGCGCACGGGATAAGGCTCACCGGTCAGCATCGCCGTGAGTACTGACGGGTTATGGCACGCCATCTGGTAGCCCTGCGGACCTGACCAGAGCGGAAAGTCCTTGGCACCGATCCGCAGCGCCTCGATCTCCGGCGGCAGCCGGTAGTTCGGGTCAAACAGGACGTCGAATGTCGTTTGGAAGCCTTCCGGCTTCTTGCCGCGCCGGTTGCCTCCGACGCGATCGACATTGCCGGTGATGGCCACCAGCGTGAAGAAGGCGCGGAAGGTCTGAACCCCTGCGCTAGATCCGTCGATCCCGTGCCCGGAAATGAAGCAAGCCGGACCTCGCGCATAATGTCGGGCAGCGGCTGCGATGTCGTGCGCCGGCACGCCGCTCTGGGCTTCGGCCCAGGACGGTGTGAGTTCGCGCACGTGTTGCGTGAAACGGTCGAACCCGTAACACCAGCTCTCGACGAACGGCTTGTCGTAAAGCTTCTCGGCGATCATGACATGCGCCATCGCGAGCGCGATGGCAGCGTCCGTTCCCGGCCGCGGACGAAGCCACAGATCTGCGATTTCGGCCGCCGGCGTCCGGAACGGATCAATCACGACGATTGAAGCACCCTTGGCCTTTGCTCTTTTCAACGCCATCCACTGGATCGGGTCGGCCACCGACGGATTGCGGCCGACGATCAGCGCACAGGACGTTTCGTCGATGTCCTCGCCGCCGCCGACGTTCAGACCAGTCATCTTGTCCGCGACGGCGCGGCAGCCGCCGCACAGATCCTGATTGATCATCCAGTTGGGCGAACCGATCGATCGCATCAGTAGCGCCATCATCAGCCCACGGCCGAAGAACGCGCCATTTGTCGCGCCGGCGATCGCCATCGGGCCGTATCGGTGCCGGACTTCCGCGAACCGATCCGCGATCTCTCCGATGGCCTCGTCCCAGCCGATCGGCTCGAAACGCCCCTCGCCGCGCGTGCCAGTGCGACGAAGTGGCGTGCGGAGCCGTCCATCCTGATATGTCCATTCCTTCGCGCCGCGGATGCCTTTGACGCAAAAGGCTCCCTTCGATGCTGGATGGCTCGGATTCGGGCTGATCTTCGTGACGACGCCGTTTTCGGTCGTCAAAAGCGAGCCGCAAATCGTCCCGCACTCCCAACAAGTACTGGGCTGAACTGTTCTCGCCGCATCGGGCGTTTCGGACTGGATAAATGGGCTCTGCACGACCACCTCGAAGCAAGCTCGCACTACGCTATGATATATTGCAATAAAGTACAGCTATAAATTATAGTCATTAAGCGCTATTTTAGTTGCATCGCCCGGCCAACGGGCGCGGATTGCCGCAAAAAAACCAGCAGATCGGTAGCGGACTCAAAGGTTATGGCCGAAACTGCTGTCTGTTTTTAATGCAAGAGTGGCTCTCGCAATCGGAACGCCAAGGGCGCGAGACCAATATCTACACGCGGATAACCTCCCAGTGCACACGTGGTGCACACCCTGCCTTCTAATCCTTTGAAGTAATTTGAACTCTCGCTCCAATCCATCATGGGGAAGCTCAAGCTAGTTGGATCAAGCAACGTCCAACACGCGAGACTCATCCCTGATGGGAATGTCGTAGTTCGAAACCCTTGCAGGAGCCGAGTAGCGAATCTCAACTCCACGGGTTGCAGGTTTGAACGCCCGTCCGAAGGGCTCGGGTCGCGCCGACGTTTGCCAGCGAGACTAAACTCCTGCTGTCCGCGAGGGTGCGTATCGGCGAAAGCGTCTCGGCCCCTCCCGCAATTGCGCACTAGACTGGGCCAGCGCCGACATGCTCGCCGCAAGCTCCTCGCAATGATGGTACAGCCACTACTTTCGCGACATTGCGCCACCAGACTCATTGCGACGCAACAATCAAAATGAGACTGCGCGTCAAACTACACGAGGGTTGCAACATCCGCGCCGCGCCCGGTATCGGCTAGCCTTCCGTGCAACAACCGGACGTTCGCGCTCGCTACATCAAACAATACGACGTCGGCAAAACACTAGGGAGGAGACCAATGCTGAGAGGTAGTGTGGGATTGATTGCGTTAAGCAGCCTTTTGTTCTCTGGCACCGCCTTCGCGCAGGAGAAGATCAAGGTCGGCGTCACCGCAACGCTCGAAGGCACTTACACCGTTCTCGGTGAGGACGGCATCCGCGGCTTCCAGACGGCGCTCAACGTGCTGGGTAAGAAGGTCGGCGATAAAGAGCTCGAATTCGTTATCGCCTCGACTGACGCAACGCCGGACTCCGCCGTGCGCGCCGTGCGCAAGCTGATCGAGCAGGACAAGGTGCAGATCCTGCTGTCGCCGCTGTCCGGTGACGAAGGCATTGCCGTCAAGAATTTTGCAAAGACCCATCCGGAGTTGACCTTCATCAACGCCGCCTCCGGAGCCCAGGAAACGACCTATGTCGACCCCGCCCCGAACTTCTTCCGCTACAATATGGATGGTGCGCAGTGGCAGGTGGGCCTCGGTAAATATGCCTACGACGAGAAGAAGTATCGCAAGATCGCGACCGTCGGCGAGGACTATTCCTTCATCTACACGCAGGTATTTGGCCTCGTGCTCGAATTCTGCGGCGCAGGGGGACAGGTCACCAACCGGCAATGGGTTCCGCTCGGCACCAAGGACTTTGCTTCAGTCATCGCTGCGCTTCCGGATGACGTCGATGCGATCTATCTCGGCCTCGGCGGCGCCGACGCCGTCAACTTCCTCAACCAGTACCAGCAGGCCGGGGGCAAGGCACATCTGATGGGCGGCTCGATCATGATCGATCAGACCATCCTGTCGTCCAAGGGTAATGCCAAGAACGCGCTGGTCGGCACGCTGGCCGCGAGCGGCCAAGCCGACACCTGGGAGGATCCGGGCTGGCAGAAATTCGTGAAGGACTATCAGGATGCTTTCCCGCCCAACAAGCGCTTCCCCAGCCCGTCGCTGCTCGCCACCAACTATTACGGCTCGACCATGGCGCTGATCCTGGCGCTACGTCAGGTCAATGGCGATCTCAGCGACAACCAGTCCAAATACAAGGCCGCGCTGGCCAAGATCGAGCTCGATGCGCCCAACGGCAAGATCAAGCTTGACGCCAACCGCCAGGCGATCGGTACAAACTTCGTCACCGAGGTCGTCGACGACGGCAAGGGGGCGCTGTTCAGCAAGGTCGTGAAGGTGATCCCAAACGTGAACCAGACGCTGGGCTATGACCCCGCGGTGTTCGCCAAGATCGGTTTGCCAAGCCGCACAGTTCCTGAATGTAAGAAATACTGACGTAGTCTCGTTCGCAAAGTGATGATCGGGGAGAGATTTGCAAAGCGTGGACATCGTGCGCCCTTGCATTCTCTCCCCGGTTGTTGAACGCTAAAAAAACAAGAGCTTCTGGGAGGGAAGGCATGAGCCGGGCGCTCGCCGTCTTTCACGGTCGTTTCGGCCGGGCGACGGTCTATCAGTTGAACCGCCCCTTCAACATCCACGCGCATCGCGAAGGTCATTTGATCTTCCATGTCGGCGGGCGTCCTGCATGCATCGATGTCAACGATGGACGTTACGAGCTCACCGAAGGTTCCGTGGTCGCAGTCAATCCATGGGAGCCGCATAATTTCCTTCCGTCTGATCTCGACGGAGGCGCCGTCTTCTTCGTGCTCTACGTCAATGCGGAGTGGTTCGCGCCCGATGCGCCCGGCGCCGACCGCCTGCGCTTCGGCCGCACCCAGTTCGCGCGGTCGACCGCACTGGATAAGCATATTCGGCACGCGGCTGCCCTTGTATGCGGTGCACCCTCGCTGAATAGCCTCGATGGCGAACTGAGAAGTCTGATCGACATCTGCTACGATGAAAGCTGGCAGCAGGCGGAGACCTCACCCGATCCGCGCGCGAGTGGCTCAGTCACCGATTTTCGTGTTCGCAAGTGCATCAAGATGATGTCGGAGAGCCCCGGCGCCGAGATCGAGCTCGACACTATCGCGCGCGAATCCGGCCTGTCGCGGCCGCATTTTTACCGACTGTTCCGCACTCAGACCGGCGTCACCCCGCATCTCTATCTCAACACGCTGATGATGGAACAGGCGCTGGAGGCGCTCGTGGCGAGCGAGGCACCGATCGCGGATATCGGCTTCGACCTTGGCTTCTCATCGCAGAGCGGTTTCACCCGTTTCTTCGCCGCCAATGTCGGCATGGCGCCGACCGATTATCGCCGCGCGGCCAAGGTTTTGCGCGCCTGACAGGTGCGCGAAAAGATACTGTCGATCAAGCGTCTCCCCTGCAGTCGCATTAGGATGTACGGAACGCGGTCCCGAGAAGAGGATCGCGGTCGATAGGGAGCGCACGTTCATGGCAGGGCTTGCGGCCGGCAACGGTCTGCGTGCCCCCTCGCCCCCTTTGGGGGAAGTGAGTTGGGGTGACGTGAAGACGGAGTGGCGGTCATGACGCGCTTTGTCGAGCGCCATCCAGCCTGGGCGCTGATTATCATCATCGCGATCGCGGTGGCGCTTTGGCTGATCTTCGCGGTGTGGCCGCCAGGGCTTGAAGAAGCAATCGGCCGCAAGCGGGTCTTCCTCAACGCGCTCTTCAACGGCATTACGCTTGGCGGTCTCTATTTTCTCGTCGCCAGCGGCTTTACGCTGATCTTCGGCCTGATGCGCAACGTCAATCTCGCGCACGGCTCGCTCTATCTGTTCGGCGGCTATGTCGGCTACGCCATCAGCGCGTCGACCGGATCCTGGATCCTCTCGTTCATCATCGCCTTCATCCTGACGGCGCTGGTCGGCGTCCTGCTTCAAGTTCTGGTCTTCCGCCGCATGGAAGGCCAGGATCTACGTCAGACCATGGTCACGATCGGGCTCTCCATCGTGTTTGCCGATCTGATGTTGTGGGCCTGCGGCGGTGACTTCTACCAGATCCAGACCCCGAACTGGCTGATCGGTCCGATCGAGCTGCCGCTGATCACCGCGGTGAAGTCCTCGGGCGAGCCGGTCTACCTCCGGTATCCGGCGGTGCGGCTCGTGATCTTCGCAGCGTCTGTCGTGATCGGCGTCGCGATGTGGCTCGCGCTCAACCGCACCCGGATCGGCATGATCATCCGCGCCGGCGTCGACGACCGCGATATCCTCGCCGCGACCGGCGTGCGCATCCAGCTCGTTTTCGTGCTGGTGTTCGCGTTCGGTGCGGGGCTCGCCGGCATCGCGGGGGTGGTCGGCGGCACCTTCCAGTCGCTCTCTCCCGGCGAGGACATCCGCTTCCTGCTCGCCTCGCTCGTGGTCGTGATCGTCGGCGGCATGGGCTCGATCCCCGGCGCCGCGCTCGGCGCACTGATCATCGGCCTCGCCGAGCAGCTCGGCTCGGTCTACATCCCGACCTACGCCATCGTCGTGACTTTCCTGATCATGGTGCTGGTGCTGGCGATCCGGCCGCAAGGCCTGTTGGCGAGGCGCTGAGATGTCGCTCGCCCACGATGCCCGAGTTGCCGTTCGTCCCGCTGCCGAGGCACAGCGCCCCGCGCAGACATGGCCGGAGGTCAACAACCCCGCAGCCTGGATCGTGGCGGTCATCCTCCTGATCATGCCGCTGATCGCCAACGGCTTCTTCCTGATCGAGATTTTCGCGACGACCCTGATCCTCGGTACTATCGCGCTCAGCCTGATGCTGCTTGCCGGCTATGGCGGCATGGTCAGCCTGATGCAGCTCACCATCGCCGGCTTCTCGGCCTATATGGTCGCGGTGTTCGGCATCAGCGGCAATGCCAATATCAGTCTGGGTTGGCCGTGGTGGCTCGCCGTCCCAATGGCGCTCGCGCTTGCCACGATCTTCGGCACGCTCGGTGGCGCACTCGCAGTCCGCACCGAGGGCATCTACACCATCATGATCACCCTGGCGATCGGCGCCGCCTTCTATTACTTCACCAACCAGAACTGGGCGATCTTCAACGGCCACACCGGCATCAACACCGTCGGCACGCCGCATTTTTGGGGCGTCGACTGGCGCGCCGATATTCCCTTCTACTACATCGTGCTTGCCGTCGGTGCGCTCTGCTATTTCGCGGTCGACTACATTTCGCGTGCGCCGTTCGGGCTGGCACTCCAGGGTGTGCGCGACAATCCGCGCCGCATGGCCGCGCTCGGCTTCAACGTCAACGCTCACCGCATCGCAGCCTATGCGGTCGCCTCCTTCATCGCAGCACTCGCCGGCGTGCTTCAGGTCTGGAATTACCGCCAAATTTCCCCGGGCTCGGTCAGCGTCAACGCCTGTATTGACATCCTGATCATCGCCATCGTCGGCGGCATCACACGGCCCATCGGGCCGTATATCGGCGCGCTGATCTTCGTCCTGTTGCGTACTTTTGCGCTCGATTTCCTGGTCAAGATCGGGCTCGATGGCAATCGTTTCCGCCTGCTGATCGGGCTCGGCTTCCTCGCCATCGTGTTCTGGTCGTCTGACGGGGTGATCGGCCTGTGGCAGCGCTGGCGCCAGAGCCAGCGCCGGCCAGCCGACCGCCCCGGCGGAGGGCGCAGCCATGGATAGCGTTGCGCAGCGCCTCTCCGCCGTCGGCGCCGGTGCAGCACTCGAGCTGCGCGGCGTAACCCGGCTGTTCGGCGCGCTCGCGGCTTTGATCGACGTCACCATCACCGTGCGCGCCGGAGAACGGCGCGCCGTGCTCGGCTCCAATGGCGCCGGCAAGACCACGCTATTCAATTGCATCACGGGAGACTTCCCGCCCTCCTCCGGCACCATCCGCTTCTTCGGCGAGGATGTGACCCATTTCCCGCCCTATGAACGTATTCGCCGTGGGCTGCGGCGTACCTATCAGATCTCCGCGCTGTTTCCCGGGCTTACGGTACAGGACAACGTCTACCTCGCCTGCCGCGGCGTCTCGCGCGGCCGGTTTTCGTTTTTGCGTCCCGGGCAGAATGATGCGCTGATGCACGCCGCCGACAATCTCGTCCAGGCTGTGCATTTGACGGGGGTCAAAAACCAGCGCGTCGCCGAGCTCGCGCACGGACAGCAGCGCCAGCTCGAGATCGCACTGGCGCTCGCCGGCGCGCCGCGCTTCGTGCTGTTCGACGAGCCTGCCGCCGGCCTCTCGCCAACCGAGCGGGCCGAGTTGGTCGAGATCCTGACCTCGCTGCCCGCGCATATCGGCTACATCATCATCGAGCACGATATGGACGTGGCGCTGCGCGTCGTCGAGAGCGTCACGATGATGCACAACGGCCGCATCTTCAAGGAAGGCCTGCCGCAGGAGATCCAGTCCGATCCCGAGGTGCAGGAGCTTTATCTCGGAGGGGGCCATGAATGAAGACCGCCGCTCCGCCGCAGCCCTCGAGGTCCGGGGCCTCGACGTCTATTACGGTCATTCGCACGCACTGCAGGGCGTCGACCTCTCGCTGGATGCCGGCATCTTCTCCGTCGTCGGCCGTAACGGCATGGGCAAGACCACGCTGTGCAAGGCCATCATGGGCCTGGTGCCGGTGAGCGGCGGCTCGATCCGGGTTCGCGGCGAGGACATCACGCGACGGCCTCCGGCCCATATCGCGCGCCGCGGTGTCGGTTATGTGCCGCAAGGGCGACGGCTCTGGCGTTCGCTCAGCGTCGACGAGCATTTGCGGCTTGCTGGCGGCATGCGGTCCGGTGCCTGGACTGTCGAACGCATCTACGACACCTTTCCCCGCCTCGCCGAACGCAAGGACCATGGCGGCGGCCAACTCTCCGGCGGCGAGCAGCAAATGCTCGCGATCTCGCGAGCGCTGGTCACCAATCCGCAGCTCCTGATCATGGACGAGCCCACCGAAGGACTCGCACCCGTCATCGTCTCCCAGGTCGAAGAGATGCTGCTGAGGCTCGGCGAAGACGGCGACATGGCCGTGCTCTTGATCGAGCAGAACATCGGCGTCGCCACTGCGATCTCGCGCAATGTCGCAATCATGGTCAACGGCCGTATCAACCGCATCATCGATTCAGCGCGGCTTGCAGCCGACCGCGACTTGCAACAGCGCCTGCTCGGCGTTGGATTGCACGCCGAGCTCACGCCTGACATTGACGCGCCTGTGGCCGGCGGTGAAGCGAAGTTGACGCCGCAGCCCATACGCGCCAATGGTCCGATCCGTATCTACGTCTCCAACCCGACCCCACCCACCCGCTGGTCCCAGCCGGTCCCGATCGCGCGCATCGAGGCGGTCGCGCGCACGCTCTCGACGCACGTCGCACGCCTTGAAGATACCGTGAGACGCAAGCGCGAGCCGGGCACGGCGCAGGCGTCGGGGCTGCCGGTGGTACTGGTCGCCGGCACGCTCGACACCAAAGGGACAGAGCTCCGCTTTATCCGCGACATCATCGCGGCAAACGGCCTTCGCGTACGACTGGTCGATGTCTCCACCAGCGGGAGGCAGGCAGCGTGCGACGTCTCCGCGCAGGAGATCGCTCTGAACCATGGCCGTGGTGGCTCGGCCGTGTTCGGCCCGGACCGCGGCGTCGCGGTGACGGCGATGGCGGAGGCCTTTGCCAATTGGATCAAGCGCCAGGGCAATATCGCCGGTGTGATCTCGGCGGGCGGCTCGGGAGCGGCATCGCTGGTCGCGCCTGCCATGCGCGCCCTCCCCGTCGGTGTGCCGAAACTGATCATCTCCTCGGTCGCCTCAGGTGACGTCGGCCCCTATGTCGGTCCGGCCGACATCACCATGATGCATTCGGTCACCGATGTGCAGGGCCTCAACTCGATCTCGCGCGCGGTGCTGTCGAACGGCGCCAACGCCATCGCCGGCATGGTCAGGGCGCGGCTGGACCAGCGCGAGACCCGGGAACGAACTGCCAGCGCCGCGCTGCCGTCGGTCGGCATCACGATGTTCGGCGTCACGACGCCGGCGGTACAGAAGATCGCAGCCGATCTTCGCGACGATTTCGAGTGCCTCGTCTTCCACGCCACCGGCGTCGGCGGCCGCTCGATGGAAAAGCTCGTCGACTCCGGCCAGCTCGCCGGCGTCATCGATCTCACAACCACCGAAATCTGCGATTTCCTGATGGGCGGCGTGTTTCCAGCGACCGAGGACCGGTTCGGCGCAACGATCCGCACCCGCGTGCCCTATATCGGCTCGGTCGGCGCACTCGACATGGTCAATTTCGGCGCGCCCGACACCATCCCCGAACGCTACCGCACGCGGAAATTCCACGTCCACAACCCGCAGGTGACGCTGATGCGTACCACGGCGGAGGAAAACGAGCGCATGGGTCGCTGGATCGGCGAGCGGCTCAACCGGATGGACGGACCGGTGCGCTTCTTCCTGCCCGAGGGCGGCGTCTCCACGCTCGATGTGCGCGGCCAGCCGTTCTGGGATCCCGAGGCCGACGCCGCCCTATTCCGCGCGCTGGAGCGCACGGTGCGCACGACCGGCAACCGGCAACTGATCCGCGTCAAGCAGAACATCAACGATCCCGAGTTCGCCACGACCATTACAGCCGCGTTCCGAACGCTGTTCGGACGCGTCGGGGCGCGCCGGAGAATGGTGAGGTGACCGATGGTCCGGTTTGAGCGTGCAACACTTTTGAGGCGGTTCCGCGAGATGGCGAAGCGCGGCGAGCCCATCGTCGGCGGCGGCGCCGGCACAGGCCTATCTGCCAAATGCGAGGAAGCCGGCGGCGTCGATCTCATCGTGATCTACAATTCCGGCCGCTACCGCATGGCAGGCCGCGGTTCGCTCGCGGGGCTCATGCCCTATGGCGACGCCAACGCCATCGTGCTCGAAATGGCCAGCGAGGTCCTGCCCGTCGTCCACCAGACGCCGGTGCTCGCCGGCGTCAACGGCACCGACCCATTCCGGGACATGGACGTGTTCCTCGACCAGCTCAAAGCGCTCGGTTTTGCCGGCGTCCAGAACTTTCCGACTGTCGGCCTGATCGACGGCGTCTTCCGCGCCAATCTCGAAGAGACCGGCATGTCCTATGCCCTGGAGATCGACATGATCGCGAAAGCACGCGAGAAGGATCTCCTGACGACGCCCTACGTCTTCAGCGAAAAGGAAGCCGCCGCGATGGCGATAGCGGGGGCCGACATCATCGTCTGCCATCTCGGGCTTACCACCGGCGGCACGATCGGCGCCCAGACAGCGCCCAAGCTGAAGGACTGCCCGGCACGCATCGACACCTGGGCCTCCGCTGCGCTCAGCGTCAATCCGGACATCCTCGTGCTCGCCCATGGCGGTCCGATCGCGGATCCCGCAGATGCCGATTTCATCATGAAGAACACCCGTCACTGCCACGGCTTCTATGGCGCCTCCTCGATGGAGCGGCTGCCGGTGGAGCGGGCCTTGACGGACCAAGTCCGCAAATTCAAGGCGATCGGCGCGCGATAATCGCCGGAACGATTGAGGGAGGAAAGTATGTCAGGGATCCTGGTCGGCGAGTTAATCCTCTGGCTGATCGTCGCGATCATCGTGATCGTGGTTGGCGTCTACATCGTCAACTGGCTCTACCACCGCTCCTCCAAGGAGGTGTCGTTCGTCCGAACCGGTTTTCTCGGCGAGCGCGTGGTGATCAACGGCGGGGCCTTCGTGCTGCCGTTCATTCACGACTACACGCCGGTCAACATGAACGTGCTGCCGATGGGCATCGTGCGTTCCAAACAGGATGCGGTCATCACCCGCGACCGCATGCGTGTCGATATCGAGGCCGACTTCTATGTCCGCGTCCAGGCGACCCGCGAAGCGGTGTCGATTGCGGCTGCGACGCTCGGCCGCCGCACCATGGAGCCGGAGCAGCTCCACGCGCTGCTGGCCGGCAAGTTTATTTCTGCGATCCGCTCCGTCGCTTCCGAAATGACCCTCGAGGAGATGCACGAACGGCGCGGCGACTATGTCGTGCGCGTCAAGACCAATGCGGCCGAAGCTCTCGCGCAGAACGGCCTTGAGCTCGAATCCGTCGCCATCACGGATCTCGACCAGACCGACCTCGAATTCTTCAACCCCTCGAACCGCTTTGACGCCGAAGGCTTGACCAAGCTGATGGAGGACATCGAGGCCAAGCGTAAGCTGCGCAACGACATCGAGCAGGACTCGATGATCAGGATCCGCACCCGCAATCTCGAGGCCGAGCGGCAGGCCCTCGACATCGAGCGCGAGAGCGAGACCGCGAGATTGGAGCAGGAACGCGACATCGAGATGCGCCGTGCGCTCCAGCGCACCGAAGTCGCCCGCGAACGCGCGCTGCGCGAGACGGAGGCCGAGCAGGCGCAGATTTCCGCGCGCGAGGCGATCGAGCGGTCGCGAATCGCCAATGAACAGGCCATTGCGGAGGCACGCATCGCTTCCGAGCGAGAGACCCGCCAGAGGGAGATCGAGCGTACCCGCACCATCGAAGAGAAGGAGCTGCTGGCGCGCGAGGAGGTCGAGAAGACGCGGATCGCCAATCAACGCTCGATCGACACGACGCGGATTGCCTCTGAACGCGAGGTGCGCCAGCTTGAGATCGAGCGGATGCGGACCGTCGAGGAAGCCGAGATCGCCGCCCGCGAGGCGGTCGAAAAGGCCCGGATCCAGCAGGACCGCGTCGTCACCGACGCCCGCATCGCCAACGAAGAGGAAACGCGCCGCCGTGAGATCGAGCGCACCCGCGCAGTCGACGAGGCCGAGATCGCTGCCCGCGAAGCCACCGAGAAGGCCCGCATTGCCCAGACGTTGATCGTCAACGTCGAGCGCATCTCGTCGGACGAGCGCACCCGCGCGCTGGAAATCCAGCAGGTCCGCACCATCCAGGAGGCGGAGATCGAGGCGCAGCGCGCGGTCGAAGCCGCCCGCATCGCCCGCGAACGGACACTCGCGGCCGATCGAATCGCCGCCGAGCAGAACACGCGGCAGCTTGAGATCGAGCGTAACCAGATGCTCGAGGTTGCCGGCATCGCTGCGCGCGAGACCACCGAAGCCTCGCGCATCGCCCAGGAAGAGCGCGTGCGTTCGCTGGAGATCGCCCGCAACCGGGCCGTCGAGGAGGCCGACATCGCCTCCCGCGAGGCGATCGAGGCGGCCCGCATCGCCCAGGAAAAGGCGGTCGCAGCCGAGCGCATCCAGGCCGAGCGCGACACGCGCTCGCTCGAAATCGAGCGCACCGGTGCGCTGGAGGCTGCCGAGTTGAAGCGGCGCGACGCCATCGAGCGCCAACGCATCGGTGTCGATCTCGCGCTCGAAGCCGAACGGATCAACTCGTCCAAGAAACGCGAAGTCCTCAATATCGAGCAGAAGAAGGCCATCGAGATCGCCGACGAGGATCGCGTCATTGCTCTTTCCGCTAAGAAATCCGAGCGGATCGACGCTGACCGCCAAGTGCGGCAGGCCGAAATCGTCGCCCGCAGGGAGGTCGAGACCACGGATGTTTCGCGCGAGCAAGCCCTCGAAGCTGCTCGGCTGGAACGCCGGCGCGCGATCGAGCAGCTCGAAGTGGCCCGCGTCCAGTCGCTCCAGGAAGCCGAGATCGCCTCCCGCGAGGAAGTCGAGCGCGCGCGCATCGCCTCCGACCGCGGCCTCGACGAGGCCCGCATCGGCCGCGAACGCGAACTGCGCAAGCTCGAAATCAATCGCGAGAAGGACGTTGAAACAGTCTTGATGGAGAAGGCGATCGCCATCCATCAGAAGTCGCTGGAAGAGTCAGCCGCCAAGGCGATGGCGGAGGAAGCGCGGATGCGGGCTACTGAGGCGACCGAACGTGTCATCACTGCACGTGAGAGCGAGATTGCAAAGCGCCGCAAGACAGTCGAGGTAATGATCGCCGAAAAGCAGGCTGAGGAGACGCGTATCGCTGCTGAGGCCGAGCGTGTGCGCGCGGCCGTCGAGGCTGAGGCCCAGCGGATGCTCAACGAAGCCGAAAACGTGCTCACGGACCAGGCGCGCTACTCGCTGTTCCGCCGAAAGCTGCTCGACAAGATCGAAGGCATCGTGCGCGAGAGCGTCAAGCCGATGGAGAAGATCGAGGGCATTCGCATCCTCCAGGTCGACGGCCTGAACGGCAATGGTCACGGCGGCAATGGCGGTCGCAGCGCCACCGACGAGGTGATCGATTCCGCGCTGCGCTATCGCGTGCAGGCGCCGCTGATCGATTCGCTGCTGGCGGATATCGGCGTCGAGGGAGGCAGCCTCGCCAAGATGCCCGGCCTGATCCGCGAGGCCCGCGACATGCAGGGTATCAAGGATTCCGCGCGCAAGGGCGGCGGTGGCGGCGACAAGCCGGCCGCTTCGCTGGCGCCATCAGGGGAAGGCGGCGAACCGCCGGCCGAGCGCGGTCCGCGGAAGAAGAGCTGAGGTCAATCATGCCCCGCGTCTACGTCTCCACCGTCGTCAATGCGCGCAACGACCGCGTCTGGGCCCGCGTGCGCGACTTCAACGGCCTACCGAACTGGCATCCCGCGATCGCGGAAAGCCGCATCGAGGGCGGCGAGCCTTCAGACAAGATCGGTTGTGTGCGAGATTTTCGCCTGCGCAACGGCGACCGCATCCGCGAGAAGCTGCTCGGCCTGTCGGACTACGACATGTTCTGCACCTACTCGATCCTCGAATCTCCAATGGGCGTCGAAAACTATGTCGCGACGCTGCGCCTGACGCCCGTCACCGACGGCGACCAGACCTTTATGGAATGGACCGCCGAGTTCGACTGCACGCCGGAGCGAGAGACCGAGCTCGTCGGCAACATCGGCGGCGGCGTATTCCAGGGCGGCTTCGATGCCCTCAAGCGCGTGTTCGGAGGGTGATGGCGGTGCCGCATATCGTCAAAAGCACGATCCTGGACGCGCCGACCGATGCGGCGTGGTCGGTGCTCCGCGATTTCAACGGGCACGACCGCTGGCATCCGGCGGTCGCGACGTCCTCGATCGAGCGTGCGCACGCCTCGGACAAGATCGGCTGCGTCAGGCGGTTCAAGCTCAAGGACGGCGCGGAACTGCGCGAGCAATTGCTGGCGCTGTCCGATCTCGAACAGAGCTTCAGCTATTGCCTGCTCGATACCCCGATCCCGATGTTCAACTACGTCGCCCATGTCCGCCTGCTGCCGGTCACCGACGGCGACCGCACGTTCTGGCACTGGGAATCTCGTTTCACGACTAAACCGGAAGACCGCGACCGCATCACCCACATGGTCGCCGAAGACATTTATCAGGCCGGGTTTGAGGCAATCCGCCGCCATCTGAAGGAGGCCGCATAGATGGGCGTGACAGTGAAGACTTTCACCAGCGCCAGTGAGGCGGCCGGGGCACTCTCCACCGACCGTAGCGCGCGCTATCTCTGCGGCGGCACGCTGGTGATGCGGGCGCTGAATGAAGGCGACGTCTCGATCTCGACCGTCGTCCGCGCGCAGGATCAGGCACTGACCCGGATCGATGCCTCAGGCCCGCGCATCACGCTGGGCGCCGGCGTCACCTTCGCGCGCGTCCTCGCCGAGCGCGATCTCGCCTTCCTGCATGCCCCGGCGCGCTCGATCGGCGGCCCCGCCGTACGCAATATGGGGACAGTCGGCGGCAATCTCTTTGCGCCGACCCCGTACGGCGACTTTACCGTCGCGCTGCTGGCGCTGGATGCTACCGTGGCCGTGCAGGGTGGCTTTGGCTCCCGGGATATCCCGATTGAAGAATTCCTGCAGGCGCGCGACCGGCAGGCCGGGACGCTGGTGCTGTCGGTGTCCTGCACCCGACCCGCCAGCACCGAGGCGTTCCGCTATCGCAAGATCGCCCGCATTAAGCCCAAGGGCGGCTCGGTCATCACGCTGGCCGCGCATCTGCCGATCAGCGGCGGCCGGATCGCGGGCGCCCGGATCGCGCTGGGCTCGATGGCACCGACGCAGATCCGGGCCCGCGCCGCCGAACGTGCACTGGAGGGCCGCTCGCTGGATGCCGCAACCATCGCTGCCGCTGCATCCGCCGCGACTGAAGGAACATCGCCATCCGACAATGCGCTCGGCAGCGCCTGGTATCGCCGTGAGATCGTCGGCGTCCACCTGCGTCGCCTGCTGTCGGGACAGGAATAGAGCCCCATGTCCAAGATACCTCTGCAATTCCGGCACAATGGCCGCGACGTCGCCATCTTCGTCGACGGCGGCACCAATCTCCTGGTCGCGCTGCGCGAGCTGATCGGCGACATGACGCCCAAATTCGGCTGTGGCCAGGGTGGTTGCGGCACCTGCAGCGTGCTGATCGACGGTGAGCTTCATCTCTCGTGTTTGACACTGGCGGAAACGGTGGGAGGTCGCTCGGTCGAGACACTCGACGGCATGAAGCAGGGTCCGAACCTGCATCCGCTGCAGCGCGCCTTCGCCGACCATTTTGCCGCTCAGTGCGGCTATTGCACGCCGGGCATGCTGATGGCCGCAAAGGCTCTGCTCGACCGCAACCCCTCGCCCAACCGCGACGAGGTCATTGAAGCGATTTCCGGCAATATCTGCCGTTGCACCGGCTACGAACCGATCATCAACGCCATTCTGGCCGTCGCCGGCGGCCGGGCCAGCGCCTGAAGGACGTCACCATGCTGGAACTGCGCAAGGACATCTTCGCCGACGAGCGCGACGATAATTTAAAGGAAATCGGCAAGGGCACCCAGCGTCAGGACATGCTCGGGCATGTCACGGGCACGTCGAGCTATTTCAACGACCACAAGCTGCAGGGCATGCTGCATCTGAAGGTCGTCCGCTCGACGCAAGCGCATGCCAGGATTCGCCGCATCGACATCACCGAAGCCGAACGCTCGGCCGGGGTGCGCCGGATCATTCGCGGCACCGACGTGCCGGTCAATCTCAACACGCTTCTCAGCCTGATCAATTTCGGCAAGGACGACGAGCCGTCGCTGGCAGTCGACAAGGTCCGCTACAAGGGCGAGCCGATCGTCGCCATCGTCGCCGACAGCGAGCGCGAGGCGTTCGAGGCGATCGCAAAGGTCAAGGTCGACTATGAACCGCTGCCGGCGGTGTTCGACGTCGAGGAAGCGCTCAAGCCCGGCGCGCCCGTCGTCAACGAGACCTATCCGAAGAACACTTTTACCTATCACGAGGTCTACGATCACCAGAAGCTGCGCTTTGGCGATGCCGACGCTGCCCTCGCAACCGCCGATCACGTGCTGGAGCAGCGCTACCAGATGTCGCCGATCGAGCACGCGCCGACCGAGACCAACGGCGCGATCGCGGCGCCCGACACCAACGGCCGCTACGTCGTCTACACCTCGACGCAGGCGCTGTTCTTCTCGGTCGACACCTGCGCAAAGATCCTGGACGTGCCCTCCAACACCTTCCACTTCATCGGCGGCACCGTCGGCGGCGGTTTTGGCGGCAAGGTCGATACGCTGACCGAGCCCCTCGCAATTCTCGGCGCGATGCTGACCGGGCGACCCGTACGCTACGTATTCGGGCGCGAGGAGGAGATGCAATACGGGCCGCCACGCGGCGCCGAACGCATCTACATCAAGGACGGCGTGATGCGCGACGGCCGCGTCGTCGCGCGAAAGATCCGATGCTATTTCGACAGCGGCGCCTATACGCGCCTGTCCAGCTACGCCGCCGTGAAATGCGCCGCGCATCTGCCTGGCCCCTACACTATCCCGAACGTCTATGGCGACGTCTATTGCGTCTTCACCAACCGGACACCAGCCACCGCCATGCGCGGCTTTGGCGTCACCGCGATGGACTTTGCGATCGAATGCCAGATGGACAAGCTGGCGCACCTCGTCAACATGGATCCAATGGAATTCCGGATTCTGAACGCCTATCGCGACGGCGACATGAAGGCGCACCGGCGCGAGGCCAAGAACACCGCCCTGATCGAATGCGTGCAGGTCGCGGCCGAAAAAGCAAAGTGGCCGATCCGCGAGGAATTCAAGCGGGCCTCCTCGCGCAAGGACGGCGGCGGCAGCCGCGCCGTGATCCCGCCGACACCGGCGGATTCGCGCAGCCGGCCCATGGCTCCAGTGCAGCAGCGCACCAGCTATGACCGGCTCCCGCCCACCGTCACCCGCGAACCGCCGCGCGAGCCGCCACCGCCTGCTCCGCCGCCGCCGGCCGCGCCCTCGCATGGCGCAACCCGTTTCTCCTCCGTCTTCGGCACCAGGAGGCGCTAGATGACCCGGCATCGCGGACGCGGCATCGCGTCGATCAACTATCCCATCGGCATGAATCTCGGCGGAGACCCCAGCCAGGCACTGGTGCATTCCAACCCGAGCGGCAAGTTCACGGTGGCGCTGTCGTCCATCGATCTCGGCCAGGGCATGAAGTCGGTGACGCGGCAGATCTGCGCCGAGACATTGGGCGTGCCGGTCGAGGACGTCTACGTCGACACGGCCGATTCCGACACCGGCCCGCATTGCATGGGCTCGTTCGCCTCGCGCGGCACCCACCGCGTCGGCAATGCCGTGATGGCGGCGGCCCGGGAGGCACGCGGCGTGATGATGGAGGCTGCTGCCGAGGAGCTGGAGGTCAACGCCGCCGATCTGGAAACCGACGGGCGCGGCAATATCCACGTCAAGGGCGCGCCGCACCGCTCGATCTCGACCAAGGACGTCGCGATCGCCGCACAGTTCAAGCAGGGCAAGACGATCTCCGGCCGCGGCATCTTCCTGGTGCCGCTCTCCGCCGTCGATCCTGAAACCGGCGAGATGTCGCCCGCAACCTGCTACGCCCACGCCTGCCTCGTCGCCGAGGTCGATGTCGATGACGAGACCGGCGAGGTCGCGATGGTGCGGATGGATTCCGCGTATGAACTCGGCCGCGCGCTCAATCCGCGCCTCGTCGAGCAGCAACTCGTCGGCGGCGCCTGGATGGGCGTCAGCCACGCACTCTACGAGACGACCGAGCCTCACTATCCCGAGACCGTGCACGGCCCGCGCGACTTCGTCGAATATCTGATGCCCGGCCCCGGTGACATCTGCCCGCATGATATTGCCGTGTTGGAGCGTCCTGCCCCCGACGGTCCTTTCGGCGCCAAAGGCCCCGGCGAGATGTGCGCCAACCCGGTACTGCCGGCCGTCGCCAATGCGATCTTCAACGCGGTCGGCGTACGCATCGACGATCTGCCGATTACGCCTGAAAAAGTGCTGCGCGCGATCAAGGCCCAGGGCGGCGCACGGCCGCAGGCGCGGCGCTAGAGGTTTCGTCCATGGCGGTCCGCAGTAACATCGTCGGTATCGACAGCCCGGAGGCGCTGGAGAAGGCGCTACGCGCGGCCTATTACCTCGCCGACGAGGGCCTTGCGACTGCCGCCTATCTCGGCCTCGCGCTCGGCAAGCCGTTGCTGCTGGAGGGCGCGCCGGGTGTCGGCAAGACGGAGGCCGCAAAAGCCATCGCCGCCGTGCTCGGCCGCCGCCTGATCCGCCTGCAATGCTACGAGGGTATCGACGCTTCTGCGGCGCTCTACGAATGGAACTATCCTCGTCAGATGCTCGCGATCCGCCAGGCCGGCGACGAAAGCATCGACATCTACGGCGAGACCTTTTTAATCGAGCGGCCGATGCTCGCCGCCCTCCGCGCCCCGGACTCGACCGTGCTCCTGATCGACGAAATCGACCGCGCCGACCAGGAATTCGAGGCCTTCCTGCTCGAATTCCTCTCCGACTTCCAGATCTCGATCCCCGAGCGGGGAACCGTACGCGCCGCCGAGCGCCCCGTCGTCGTACTCACTTCAAACCGCACGCGCGACTTGCACGAGGCCCTGCGCCGCCGCTGCGTCTATCACTGGATCGATTATCCCACGGAAGAGCGCGAGGCTCGGATCGTTATGCTGCGCGCCTCCAGCGTCGCCGAAGCCACCGCCCGCGCCGTCGTCGCCGCCGTCGGCAAGCTCCGGCGTGAACCGCTCAGCAAGGCGCCTGGCGTCGCCGAGGCTGTCGACTGGGCCGAGGCCGCAACGCTGCTGAATAAGGGCGGCGCGCGTTGGCCCGACGCTTTCAAGCGCTCGATTGGCTTGGCGCTGAAAGACGAGGAAGATTTACACTTCATCTCGCCCCGGCTCGACGCCCTGCTCGCGGAGGCGACCGCATGAGCGCCGACCTCCAACTGCCACCGGCCGCCCGCATCTTCGTCTCCTTCGTCGCATTGCTGCGCGCCAACAGCTTTGCCGTCGCTCCGGAGCAGACGACCTCATTCCTCACTGCGATCGAGCTGCTCGGCCCGCGTGACCTCCGGGATATCAGGCAGGCGGGGCTGGCCACCCTCGCCCCACCGCCTGAGCGCCGCGCGACCTTCGACCGACTGTTCGATCTTCATTTCCGCGGCAGCGAGGCCATCGAGCATGCCGACGACGGCGAAGGCGACGAGACCGTCCGGCTTCAGGAGGAAGGCCGCGGCGACGACGAGCCTTTGCTTTCCGACGAGGCGAATGAATCGGGGCTTACGGCGACCCGCACCGAGGCGTTGGTCGAGCGCCGCTTTGCGCAGCTCTCCACGACCGAAGCGCTCCGTCGGCTGGCGCGCGAGGCCCCGCGGCGCCTGCCGCGACGGCGCGGCCATCGCCGGATGCGCGCCCGCCGCGGTCCCTTCGCCGATTTCCGCCGCACCTTGCGCGACAGCGTCCGCAGCGACGGCGAGATTCTTCGCCTCGGTCACATGAAGCGGCGCCAGCGCCCGCGAAAATTCCTGCTGCTGATCGACGTCTCCGGCTCGATGAAGAGCCGCACCGACGAGAACATGAAGCTCGCACACGCGCTGGTGCAGGCCGCGCCCAATGTCGAGGTCTTCACCTTCGGTACGCGGCTGACCCGCGTCACCCGGGCGCTGCGGCTGAAGCGGCGCGAGCAGGCGCTTAATGCGGCTGCCCATCTCGTGAGCGATTGGGACGGCGGCACCCGCATCGGAGATGCGCTGCAGGCCTTCCTCGCGGTCCCCCGCTTCGGTGGTTATGCGCGCGGGGCGGTCGTGATCGTCGTCTCGGACGGGCTGGAGCGCGGTGAGCCCGACGCGCTGCGCGACGCGGTCGCTAAATTGTCGCGGCGCGCCTGGCGCGTGAGCTGGCTGACGCCGCTCGCGACGGGCCCGGGCTTTCGCCCTCAGACTGAAGCGCTCATCGCTATCGAGCGCTTCGTCGACGATCTCGTCGACGGCGGATCGAGCGCGTCGATCGTCGCGCATGTACTGGCACTGGGACGGAGGAGAGTTGCGTGACCGAGATTGTGGACGGGCATCATCATATCTGGCGGCAGGTCGACTTGCCCTGGCTGACCGGCCCGATGCAGCCACGCATCTTTGGGCCGTACGAACCGATCCGGCGCGACTATCCGATCCAGGAATATCTCGACGACCTCAAAGGCAGCGGCGTCACCCGCTCCGTCTATGTCCAGACCAACTGGGCCAACGACCGTTTTGAGGACGAAGCAGCTTGGGTGCAGCAGACCGCCGACGAACACGGCTGGCCGCACGCGATCGTCGGTTATGCCAATTTCGCCGTGGACGACGTACGCCCGCAACTCGACCGGCTGAAGCGCTATTCCCTGGTGCGCGGGGTACGAATGCAACTGCACTGGCACGAGAACCCGCTCTATCGCTTCGCGGCAACGCCCGATCTCTGCATCGATCCCATGGTCCGTCGCAACGTCGCCCGTCTCGCCGACTACGGCTGGAGCTTCGATCTCCAGGTCTTCACGCCACAGATGCCGGATGCAGCGCAGCTCGTCGAATCCTGCCCCAAGGTGACCTTCATCCTCCAGCATGCCGGCATGCTCGAGGATCCCCGGCCAGCGGGACGCGCGGCCTGGCGCGCCGGGATGGCCCGGCTCGCGGCCTGCCCGAACGTGGTCTCAAAGCTCTCGGGCCTCGGCACCTTCGTCCATCGCAACGATCCCGCGCATATCGCGGCAGTGGTTGCAGACACGGTTGCGATCTTCGGCGCCGAGCGCTGCTTGTTCGGCTCCAATTTCCCAATCGAGAAGTTGTGGACCAGCTATCGAGAGCTCGTCGACGCGTTTCACGCGGCGACAGCGACGCTGAGCGCGGCGCAACGAGATGCGATCTTCAAGGACACAGCAACGCGCGTCTACCGACTTTAACAGACAAGAAACAGAATAGGGAGGGAAGCGAATGGCGCTGGAGATCAAGATCCTGGACTACGGCGATATTGAGCTGGAATCGAGCTTTCTGGTCCTCGGCCGCGACTGCGGCCGCACCCGCCGCGTCCTCACGCTCGGCTTTTTGATCCTCGGCGGCAAATATCCGGTCGTCATCGACACCGGCTATCGCTCCAACCAGATCATGGAGACGCTGGGCATGCGCGGGTTGCAGTACCACGAACACATGATCGAAAACCAGCTGGCGCGCCACGGTGTGCGCATGGGCGACGTCCGCTTCGTCTGTCACACCCATCTGCACATCGACCACGCCGGCAAGGACGATCTATTCCCGATGAACACGACTGTCGTCGTCAACCGCAAGGAGCTCGAATATTCCGTCTCCGGCCTGATGCATCCGCAATATCCGGCGCCCGATATCAAGCATCTGATCGACCGGCTGCACACCAAGAGTGCACTGAGATTCCTCGATCTCGAAATCACAGGCCCGATCGAGCTGATGCCCGGCGTCTATTGCGATGCCGCCAATGCCCACACCGAGGGCTCGATGAATGTCATCGTCGAGACCGCGGACGGCATCGCCACCATCTGCGGCGACGTGATCTACGATTTCAACGACCAGATCGTCACGCCCTTCAACGAGATCCACGACTGGGAGCCGCGCACCACCGGCAACCACGGCACCTCCAAGCGCGCGGAGAAGGCTTCCATCAAGAAGCTGCTCAGCAATTCGCGTTATCTGCTGCCGGTGCACGACAGGCCGGCCAAAATCGAGGGCGGCATGGTCGTCGGACGCCTGCACGATCAGGTCCCCGGACCGATCGTGCAGTCTCTGCCCGAACGCAACTGGTTCCCGGCCTGACGTTTCCTCAAGGACCAACCGATGACGCATGTCACCTTGCGCTCCGAATTCGAGACCCTGATCGACCCCTATGCGCCGGTCGCGCAGGTCGGCACAGGTTTTGATTTCACGGAGGGACCGATCTGGCATCCGGTCGATCACTACCTGCTGTTCTCGGACATGCCGGGCGATGTGCGCCGGCGCTGGGACGCGAGGCGCGGCGTCGCCGAGGTCAAGCGCCCGTCGAACAAATGCAACGGCATGACCTACGACGCCGAGCTCAATCTGATCGTCTGCGAACATGCGACCTCGTCGCTGATCCGCGAGCGGCCCGACGGGCGACGCGAGGTGCTGGCCTCGCACTTCGCCGGACAGGAGCTCAACAGCCCGAACGACGTCTGCGTGCACTCGTCAGGTGCGATCTATTTCTCGGATCCCTGGTATGGCCGCATGCCCGTCTACGGCGACGAACGCCCGCGCCAGCTCGGCTTCCAGGGCGTCTACCGCGTCGTGCCCGGCAGCGAGCCGAAGCTCATGGTCGACCACAGCCTGTTCGAGCAGCCGAACGGGCTGTGCTTCTCGCCTGACGAAAAACTGCTCTATGTCAACGACACCGTGCAAGCGCTGATCCGCGTGTTCGACTTCAATGCCGACGGCTCGCTGTCGAACGCGCGCGTATTTGCAAGCGGCATCCGCTCCGAGCTCGAGCCGGGCGTACCGGACGGCATGAAGTGCGACCAGCATGGCAATGTCTGGGTCACCGCGCCTGGCGGAGTCTGGGTCTATTCCGCCCGCGCCGAGTTGCTCGGAAAAGTTCGCGTGCCTGAACTCGTCGCCAACCTCGCCTGGGGCGGGCCGGATTTCCGCACGCTGTACCTGACCTCGACGCATTCGGTCTACGCCATCCCGACCAGGGTCGGGCCACGCCATGAGCCCTATATGAGTGGCAGGCGCAGCGGCGGCGGCGCCACGAGCGCCGGCCCCGCGGCCGCAGCCCCCATCCTCGCCGACGGCGAGATGCGGCTCGATCCGAGCCGCTGCGCCATGATCATCCAGGATCTTCAGAACGATGTTATCATGGATGGCGGAGCGTTCGCCGAGTCAGGAGCGCCGGAGCACGCGAAGCAGCAGCATGTCGTCGAGAACGTCCGTCGCCTGGCGGAAGCTGCGCGTGCGCGCGGCGTGGCCATCATCCATGTCTGGTTCGTGGTCGAGCCCGGCGCGCCCGGCGTGACGCTGAATGCGCCGCTGTTCGAGGGTCTTGTCGACAGCAAGGCGATGGTGCGCGGCAGCTGGGGCGCGGCACCGGTTTCGGGCCTCGAGCCGCGGCCCGGCGATTTCGTCGTCGAGAAGATGCGGATGAGCGCCTGGGAAGGTACCCGGCTCGAGACGATTCTCAAGGCCACCGGGCGCAACATGATCATCAACACCGGCGCCTGGACAAACATGTCGGTCGAGCACACTGCGCGGACCGGCGCCGATAAGGGCTATTTCATGATCGTCCCTGAGGATTGCTGCTCGACCATGAATGTCGATTGGCACACGGCCTCGATCAATTTTGCCATGCAGAACGTCGCCGTCGTCACGCGGTCGGATACCGTCATCAAAGCGTTGGGATGAGCAGTGGCGAAGCTCCTGCATCTGTCTTGCTCGCCCCGCCCCGACTCCGAGTCAAGCGCCGGCGCGCGCGTCTTCCTTGACGGCTTTCGTCAGGCGCGACCGGATTGGGACATCGACGTTGTCGATCTCTGGCGCGAGCGCATGCCGGATTTCGCAGGTCCAATCGTCGAGGCCAAATATGCGCGGATGAAGGCGCAGGCTTTCAACGACGCGCAGCGCGACAGCTTCGCCGAGGCCGAACGGATGGCGTTGCGCTTCTCGCTGGCTGATCGCGTGCTGATCTCGACGCCGATGTGGAATTTCGGCATCCCCTACAAGCTGAAGCAATGGTTCGACATCGTCATCCAGCCCGGGCTGACGTTCCGCTTCGATCCGGTGCAGGGATATCTTCCGCTGCTGAAGAACCGCCCGACCGTCGTGATCCTCGCCTCCGGCAGCGACTTCACCACCGGCATGAACCGTGGCCGCATCGACATGGCAACGCCCTATTTGCGCGAGGCGCTCCGCTTCATCGGCGTCAGCGACGTGCGCTTCGTGCCGATCGGGCCGACCACCGGCCCGGTGGACACGATCCTTGCCGCACGCGAGACGGCGTATCGACGACTGGGGGAGATCGCCACACGGTTTTAATTGATTGAACCCGCGCCTTCGCCGACACGCCGCGCGCCGAATCCTCGAAGACCGCCTTATGCCGCGATAATGCCGCCGCCATCCACCACTACCGTCGAGCCTGTCGAGAACGGGGAGGATGCCAAGAACAACACTGCATTAGCAACATCGGAGGATTGTCCGATGCGCCGGAGCGGCAATCGTTCAGCGGCGCTGGTAAACATTCCCTCACGTTCGGTTTCTGCCATGCCGGCCCACAATGGAGTCGCGATCAATCCAGGCGAGACCACGTTCACTCTGATCGGAGCGAGTTCAAGAGCCAGGCCCCGCGCCAGCGCCTCGAGTGCGGCGTTGACGGCGCCTTGCAGGACGGTATTCGCCGAGGGACGAACACCGCGGAAGCCGGAGATCAGGCAAAGTGACCCGTGTTCCCGAAATTTAGCTGACCGGGCCACATGGTAGGCGCCCCAGAACTTGCTATCCATCGTGTCGCGCGCCTCCGATAGGCCCAGCTTCCGCACTGGACCGCTCGTTGTCTGCGCAGCGGATACGACGACGTGATCCCATGCCGCTTCGTCGGCGAAGAAGGATTCGACCGCCGGGTGATCGATTATATCGAGCTGCCGTCCTCTCGCGGTCAGCCGCGAGTCTGCAAGGGCCGAGTCGAGCTTGGCCCGCGAGCGAGAAGCGATGGTGACAGCGGCGCCGGCGTTGGTGGCGGCCATTGCCACAGCGAGGCCAATGCCGGAGCTACCTCCGATCACAAGAAACCGCGAATTCTTCAGATCACCATGCATGCCAGCATTCCTATTGCTATGATTTCGATCGTTGCACCCGTTGCCTGGTCGATGACGCGCCGTTACCTCTAGGCAGCGTTGGTCAGGCCATCGGACGAGCCCTTAATGAACTGCGCGCGCAACGTCTCGACGCTGGCCTCCGTTCGTTTCACCGATTCATCTTTCACGGGGCCGTAGCCTCGAATCTCGTCCGGATAAGAAGCCAGAGCCACGGCCGCTTCGAGGTTCGCGCCGTCGAGACGGTCCACGATTTCGTCTACCAAGGCGAAGTACCGATCGCGCAACACCCGCTCCACGCGGCGTTCGCGCATCCAGCCGAATGGATCCAGCACAGAGCCGCGCAGGATTCTTCCTCGCGCCAGCAAACGCAACATCGGCAACAGATACCTCGCCGAAAACGCCCTCTTGCGCGGCCGTCCGTTGGCCGGATCACGGCCAAAGAGGATCGGCGGGGCCAGGTGCAGCTTGAGCGCGCCGCCGTCGAACCGGCGCCGCACGCCGTCCCAGAATGATGAATCAGTCAGTAGCCGCGCGACTTCGTACTCGTCCTTGTAAGCCATCAGCCTGAAGGCGTTCCTGGCCACCGCCTCGGTTAGCCCGGTCGAGCCCGCGGCCACCTTGTCTTCCGCATTCCGCACGCGTTCGACCAGGCGCCGAAAACGTTCGGCATAAGCGGCGTCCTGGTAAGCTCGTAATGCGTCGACGCGTACGACGATGCGCTGCTGCAGCGTGTCGACCGGCTTGGGCGCCATTGTCGTCACCGGCTCGTCGGGAGCCAGCAGGCTCTCCGCCGCGTCGGGATCCGCGAAGTAAAATCTTCCAAGGCGGAAGGCCCGCAGCGTGCCGGCGACATCCGCGCCGTTCAACCGGATCGCCTGCTCCATCGCCTCCGGCGACAGCGGCAGCGCACCCATCTGCAACGCGTATCCCAGCATGATCATGTTGGCAGAGACGGGATCACCGAACGCGCGCCGGGCCAGTTCGTTCGCCGGTACCCGAGCCGGCTGCCGCCCGGCTCGCCGCTGGAGGCGACGGACGAGACGTTCGGCGTCGAGATCGATATTGCCGTTCTCATGGAACGTCTGCGTCGCCGTCACCTGATCGTCGACGAGGACCGCGGTCGAAGGTCCGACCGTCTTCAACGCTTCGAGTTGGGTAGCCGCGACGACGTCGGATGCGATCAGGAGGCCGGCATCCTCCAGCCCGAGGCGAAGCGGCGCCACGCTCTGCGGCGTGGGCAGAATCCGTAGATGGCTGTAGACCGCCCCGCCCTTCTGAGCGAGGCCGGTCATATCGTAGATGCCGACGCCCCGGCCCTCCAGATGCGCCGCCATGCCGACGATCGCGGAGGCCGTCACCACGCCAGTCCCGCCGATGCCGGCCAGCAGCATGCCGAATGCACCATCGCCGAGGTCGACAGCTTCCGGCCTCGGCAGACCTGCGACTATCGCGTCGAGATCGAGGGGCTCAGGCTTCGTGAGGCTGCCGCCTTCGATGGTCACGAACGACGGACAGAATCCTTCGATGCAGGACATGTCGCTGTTGCAGCTCGCCTGGTCGATGCGACGCTTGCGGCCGAATTCCGTTTCCAGCGGCTGTACCGACATGCAGTTCGAGGCCCGGGAGCAATCACCGCATCCCTCACAGACCGCAGGATTGATGACGACGCGCTTCGAAGCGGCGGGGACCGCGCCTCGCTTACGCCTCTTGCGCTTCTCGGTCGCGCAGATCTGCACATAGACGATCACGGTCGTTCCGGGAATTTCGCGCAGTTCGCGCTGCACGTTCTCCATGAGCGCGCGGTGAAGGACCGCAACCCCGGCCGGCATCGATCGCCCGGATCGCACTGCATCCGGGTCTTCGGCCACGACCACGACGCGCTTTACTCCCTCCAGGAGGACCTGTCGCACGATGGCTTCGACCGACAGACCGCTCTCGACGGCCTGACCGCCTGTCATCGCAACCACGTCGTTGACAAGTATCTTGAAGGTCGCGTTGGCGTTGGAAGCGGCTGCCGCGCGGATCGCCAGCGACCCTGAATGCGAGAACGTGCCGTCACCGAGATTCACGAATACGTGCTTCGTATCTGTGAAATGCGACAGCCCGATCCAGTTCACCCCTTCCGCCCCCATGTGGGTGCAAGGCAACGGATTGCGGTCCATGAACTGCACCAGGCCGTGGCAGCCGATCCCGGCGACGCCAAACGAACCGTCCGGCAACTTTGTCGACCGATTGTGCGGGCAGCCCGAACAGAAGACAGGACGGCGCGCAAGCGGCCCGACGTCGATCTGTTTAAATGAGGCAACGCGTCCGGAAAGCCTCTCGATCGCCGCGCGCAGCACAGCAGCTTCCACGAGATCGGCGCGAACGACGGCAAGGACACGACGGCCGATGGCCAACGCGACGGTGGCAGCATCCAATGGTTCGTCCGCCGGGAGCAGCGCCTCGCCATCCGGGGTCCGCTTCCCCGAAATATTCGGCCGCCGGGTCCAATGGTACATGAGCGCGGCCGCCTGGAGCTCCATGTGCGGGCGCTTCTCCTCTACAAAGAGAAGTTCCGCAGCGTCCCGCGCGAACGCATTCAAAGGCTCCGGATCAAGCGGATAGATCAGCCCCACTTTCAGAACCCCGATCCCCAGCCGTCGCGCGACGACGTCATCGATACCGGCAAGCCGCAGTCCATCGATGACGTCCTGAAACGCCTTGCCGGCCGTCACGATGCCCAGATAAGAAGGCCGCTCCGCTCCGAAAGCGACACGATCGATCCCGTTCCGTCGCGTGAACGTGTGCACGCGCGGGAGCTTGTTCCGGACCATCCTCTGGTCCTGCGCGGTCACCGCCAACATCTCCACACGAATGCTGACGTCGTTGCGGGCCACCGGCTTCTCTTCGAGAGCGGGCGCCAGTTCGTCGAGTGAAAACTCCACGGCCTGGGTGCAGTCGGCCGTCTCGTTGACGAGCTTCAGCCCTGCGAGAAGTCCGCATTCCCGCGACATCGCAAAGCCCGCAAGGCCGAACCTGAAGATGTCGTGCACATCTGACGGGTAGAGGATCGGAACTTCGTGAGCGGCAAGCGCGAGATCGCTCTGGTGCGCCAGAGACGACGACTTGCCGGCATGGTCGTCGCCGAACACCAGCAGTACGCCCCCGTTGGGGTGGGTACCCGACATATTGGCGTGCTTGATCGCATCACCGGATCGATCGACACCGGGGCCCTTGCCGTACCACATGCCGAACACGCCATCGACACGACGCCCGGGCACGAAGTCGAGCTGCTGGCTGCCCCACACGGCGGTCATCGCCAAATCTTCGTTCAGCCCCGGCTCGAAGACGATGTCGGCAGCCTTCAACCGGTCGGCGATCTTGAGGAGCTCGTTGTCGATGGTACCGAGTGGAGAGCCTCTATAGCCCGAGATGTAGCCCGCTGTGCGCAAGCCACGCCTGATGTCGAGCTCCCGTTGCAGAAGTGGCACCCTCGACAAGGCCTGCTTTCCGGTGATGAAGATCGTACCGCTCGCGAGGTCGAACTTGTCGGCGAGCGATACTTTGCGCAGGGCGTCGTAAATCTGCGATTCCGTGGCCGTCATTTCAACTCTCTATGTGATGATCGCCGCAGCGTCGCGTGCGAGATGCGCCACCGCTCGCTCGCGAAAGTTTTGGTCGGCAAGCGCAGAGGCGTGATTGACGCCTGGCACGGTCTGCCCGACTCCTCCGGGAAAAAGCGCCGCCACGGGATACGGGGCACCGGCCAATCTGTCCTGCTCGCCCACGATGACCAATGTGGGCGCAGTCACAGCCGACAGACGTCCAAGATCGAAAACGCCGGACTGCCCGCGCAAGCACGCGGCGAGAACTGTGAGGTCGTTGAACGGCCGTGATGCCGCATGCTGTCTGAAGCGAACCGCGTAGGACGGAAGCTCTCGTCGATCCCCCGACCAACTCTTCTGCTCGTCGAGAGCGTCGGCGAATTCCGGTGCGAGCCCGACGGTCGCGGCAATCCGGTCGCCCATGCCGCCCAGGACCAGGCTCGCAACGCGATCGCCAGACGCAAGCGTCACGGACATCGCGACGTGCGCTCCCATCGAATAGCCGATCAGGCTGAACCGACGATCTCCCCAGCAGTGGTCGCGCAACGCGGCAATGTCGCCGGCGAACGCCTCCAGCCGGTAGTCCGCGGGATCGCGTGATTTCACGCTCTGGCCGTGTCCTCGCAAATCAGGAGCGACCACATCGAATCCAGCGGCAACGAGGGCATCGAACCACCCGGTCTCGAGCCAATCATCGTTCGCGTCAGAAGCGAAGCCGTGCAGCAGGAGAACTGGCTCTCCTCGTCCTGCCCTCAGGAACGAGACATCGGCCGATCTGCCCGCGACCAGACAACCGACGTCCAGCACATGTCGCGTCGCTCGATCAACCGGCATGAACGAAAGCCCTTGATCGCGCCGGATGCCTGCGATCGTTGAGCGTCTCGATCATCGTTGCCACCGCGATGGCCACGCCATCCCGTCCGGGGGCGGCCCCGACCTGCAGCCCGATGGGGAGCGCGCCCATTTCGCCGTGCCAAGGCACCGAAATGGCGGGACCATGCGAAAGATTGAACAGCGGCGTGAACGGGCACCACTCAAGCCAGTCGACCGCTGCGGCCGACGGCGCGTCCGTGTGTGGCGGCAGGCACGGCGTGGTCGGCGTCAGCAAGACGTCGATGTCGCTGGTCAGCAGCGCGGCCGTCCGGCTCGCGATCTCCTCGCGACAACGTTGCAGTCTGAGCAATTCGGCCGCCGCCAGGCCCTGCACCGGTTCAATGAACTCAAGCAGAGCATCGTGGAGGCCGGCACGTTTCTCTGCGGGAACTTGCGATACCGCATGGCTGCAACCGAGACGATAAAGCGCGCCGACAATGTCTCTGGACTCCTCGATCGGAACTTCCACCGTCGTGATCGATGACACCTCGGCGATGACAGAAAGCGCATCCTCCCAGGCCGTTTTCACGACGGGATCGAGGTGGCCCGCCAGTCCAGCCGGCACCCCGATCTGGATCTTCGACGGCCGCTGTTGCTCTGACAGACGTTCGTTGAGCGAAGCCCGAGTGAGCGACGTCCAATCTGCGCCGGCCGCGCCGCTCATCACGGAGGCGGCGAGCGCGGCGTCTGCCACGCTCCGCGTGATCGGCCCTATATGCGGAAGCTGCCAGAACGCAGCTGGATAGGGATCCAATGGTATCGTGCCGAAAGTCGGCTTGTATCCGACCACGCCGCAGAACGCCGCGGGAATACGAACCGATCCCGCAGCGTCGGTGCCGATTCCCACGACGCCGAGCCCCAGGGCCGTCGCGGCCGCGGCACCGCCGCTGCTGCCGCCCGCGTGACGAGTTTGATCCAGCGGATTCAAGGTCACGCCGTTGAGCGGACTTTCGGTCAGCCCCTTCCAGGCAAATTCGGGCGTCGTGGTCTTGCCCATGAAGACGGCGCCACCAGCGCGGAGGCGCGCGATGGCAACGGCGTCCCTCGGCGCGGCCGCATTCGACGTCGTACGCGATCCCCTCCGCGTCGGCCAGCCGGCGACGTTGAGCGTATCCTTGATGGTGATCGGGATGCCATCCAGCGGACCGAGCGCCTCGCCTTTGCGATATCGCGCTTCCGACGCTCGCGCCATTTCCAAAGCGACGGAATCGTCGACCAAAACGAAGGCGTTCACGCCGGGATTCAAACGGCCAATCGCATCGAGCTGCGCCCGCACGACGTCCACCGGCGAAACGTCACCCCGCTTATAACGCTCGTGAAGCCGTAAAGCTTCTCCGTCAATCGACATAGACTTGATCCCATGCAGCGTCATCGCCGCATTCCCTGTGCTGCGAGCAGCTAGATTCTTCTTATTACGAAGGCTTTCCTCAGAGGCGAGGTCACTTCCCATGTTCCACAAAGTCCAGGCTCGCATACGAACGTGTCGCCTGGGCCGAACTCTTGGGGGGCGTCGCCATCCGGCGTGATCACGCAGGTCCCGTCCAGGATCTGGCAGAACTCCCAAACCTTGTAGTCCATTCGCCACTTGGCGGGGGTAGCCGACCAGAAACCCGAAGAAACCTGACCATCATCAGCAGTCACGATCCTCCACGCTCTTGTCGTCGGGTTGCCCGACAACAACTCGGCAAAGAACGGCGTGTTGATGGCGGGCTCGACCTGGCGGTCGCGGAATGCAACAAGACGATTCATCTCACCTCACACCGATCATAGCGTGGTTCGTCTCACTGCCTTGCCGCGCCAACTGGTCGCCCATGATGACCTTCGCTGCATTGTATCCGGGCAAGCCGGTGATGTTGCCGCCTGGATGCGAAGACGATCCGCACAGATAGAGACCGCCCAGGAAAGTCCGATAGTCCTCCGCACCGGCGAAAGGTCGGCCGGCTCCGACTTGCCCATTCCTGAATGCGCCGATCAGCAAATCCGCCTCGCGCATGTTGGGATGTCGAATGGCCGTTTCGTGAGGACTCTGAGCGAAACTATCGATCGTCGCCGAGCGCAGATTGGGAGCGTACTCGCACCAGAGGTCGAGCATGCGCTGAGCATGCTTCGGCTTCTCGTCGATCCAGTTCCGGGAGTTTCCTCGCAGCGCGTAAGGAGTCTTTTCCCACATGAACGCGGTGTGATAGCCGGCAGGCGCCTGAGACGGATCGATCGCAGTGGGCGTTCCGCCCCATAGCACCGGCGGTCCGATTGTCTTTTCGTCGTGACTGCGAACGAGTTCGAGGAAGGTGTCGATTTTATCGATGCCCATGATCACCATCAGCGACTTCTGGACTTCGGGATAGCGATCCGCAGCCTTGTAGATCGGCGCTTCGTTGAGATTGAGGTGGAGCGTAAACAGCGGCCCCAGCGTATTGTATTCGAAGCCCTCGGCTTTCCGTGCCCATCCCGCAGGTAGTTCCGACCGCTCCATCAGATCGAGAAAGGTGATGTGCGGATTGACACTCGACACGACGAACTGGCTTGCTTTCAGCACTTCGCCGTTCTGAAGCTCGACGCCGGTTGCGCGTCCTTCTGCGGAAAGGATGCGCCTGACCGGCGCGTTGGTGCGCACGGTTCCACCCGCAGCCTCGATCGAACTTACCAAGGCGCGCGCCAGCGACGCAGCGCCACCTCGACAAGTCTGGACCTGTGCCGATGACGCAAACAACGACGGCAGGTGGTGCCCGAAGCCCTTGGCACGCAGGTCAACCTCACGCATCCCGTTAATGAAAAGCAGCGCTCCCTTGATTGCCGGGTGATTGAATTCCTGCGAGACGAATTCGTACGGACTGAGCTCGCTGACTTGCAACAAAAGACGCCCATCTTCGGACTTCTGCAACCGATCGCGACGCACCGCCGCCGGTTCTGGCGGTGCCGCCGCCTCGGGACGAATGATATCGCGGGTAATCGGGATGAACCGATCGCGCCAGTAGCGCAGGCGGTCGGCATCGCCCCGATCGATCGCGGCAAACGATCGATAAGTCTGCTCGAAATCGTTCCACCACTGCAGCACATTCCCGTCCCGCTGTAGGACCGATACGTACAGATCGTTTTCGAGATACTCTACGCCGTAGCGCACAAGCTCGAGGTCGGAGAACCATGGCATGCTGGTAATGCCACGGTGAAAGTAGGAATGCAGGTTATGAAAGAAGCCGGGATGCTTTTCGTCTTCGACGGTCGACAGGCCGCCCCCCGCAACCGGACCGGCATCGAGCGAGATCACCTTGAGACCAGCCCTCGCCAGGTAGGCTTGCGTGATCAAGCCGTTGTGACCGGCCCCAATGATTATTCCATCGTACGTCGTCATAGCTCGACCCCATGCCGCACAGCCAAAAACGTTGGGCAAACAATAGAGGTCTGGGTTATGTAAATAAGTATCCCGCGATACCAGTCGTAGTTCATTGAACGCGGTCTGGGTGACTGCTCTCTCAATCGACGTAGACTTGATCTCGAGCGGCAGCGTAATCCCCCGCGCCTCCGAGATAAGCCTGACTCAGGCGTGGGTCCGCCGAAAGCTCGGCACTCGAGCCTTCGAGCACGATGCGGCCAACCTCGAGAACGTAGCCGCGGTCCGCCACCGAGAGCGCGAGGCGCGCGTTCTGTTCGACCAGGATGATTGTCAGCCCTTCGGACTTGAGTTGCCCGATGACGCGCAATATTTCCTGAACGATCAACGGGGCCAGACCGATCGACGGCTCGTCGAGCATCAGCAGGCGGGGCTCAGCCATCAAGGCCCTGCCGACCGCGAGCATTTGCTGCTCGCCTCCCGACAGCGTCGCGGCTTTCTGGCGACGGCGCTCGGCCAGGATCGGAAACAGCCCGTAAATCCTGTCCAGCGACTGCGCCGGCGCACCGGTCCGATAGCCGCCGAGCCGAAGATTGACCTCCACGGGGAGATTGCCGAAAAGCTCGCGCCGCTCCGGAACGAGGACCACACCGCGGGCAACCAGTTGCTCCGGACGAAGGCCGGCAAGGTCCACGCCGTCGAGCTTAACCGATCCCGCCCGCGGCGGGCAGAGGCCCATAATGCCGTTGAGAAGGGTCGACTTGCCGGCACCATTGGCGCCGAGGACCGTCACCAACTCACCGGGCTTCACGTCGAGATCGAGAGATTCGATCACGGTCGCTCGACCATATCCCACGTTCAATCCGCTGATGCGCAGGTCCGGCATGATCACGCCCCCAGATAGGCAGCGATGACGCGCTGGTCCCGGCGGACTTCTTCCGGATGACCGGTCATCAGACCCTGCCCACGGTCAAGAACGACGACCTTATCGACGCAATTCATGACCAGGTCCATGTCGTGTTCGACGAGCAGGACCGACATGCCTGCCCGCTTGAGACGATGGAGCAAGGTAACGAGCTTGAGCTTTTCGCCCGTACGCAAGCCGGCGGCGGGCTCGTCCAGCAGAAGCAGTCGCGGCCGGCTGATCAGCGCGCGTGCGACTTCCACCAGCCTGGCCTGCCCCATCGCCAGCCGCGCAGCGGGTTCATGGGCAAGTCCGTCCAGTTCGACGATCTCGAGCGCGCGCCAAGCCTTCGCGAAGGTCGCAGCCTCCTCGGCCTGGTCCAGGCCGAACATGCCGGCGATCATGCCGGACCGCCCCTGCGCATAGGCGCCGAACGCGACGTTCTCGAGAACCGTCCGTTCCGGAACGATACGCACGTGCTGGAAGGTGCGGGACACGCCGCGGTGGACGAGATCGGAAACCCGTGACGGCGGCGGCGCTCCCATGAGAAGCACGGTTCCCTCGGACGGTGCGGTCAGACCCGTCGCGATGTTGAACGTCGTGGATTTGCCCGCACCGTTAGGGCCGATGAGACCGACGATCTGATCGGCGCCGACAGAAAACGACACGTCGCGCAACGCCGTCAGGCCGCCGAACTTCTTCCCTATTCCGTTGATTGACAGGAGATCGTTGCCGTCCGCCCCTCGCTTGGACGGCGTGAGTTCGATGTTGCGAGCGGGTCTGGACGTCGAGAACACCGGCCAGAGACGATGCAGCGCGGACCAGATGCCGCCCGGCCATCTCAGCAGGACTCCGATCAGCACGACGCCGAACACGATCATCTCGACGTTCCCGGAAAGTCCAAGCATGCGTGCGACAGTGTTCTGCAGGAACATTTCGAGTCCGGCGACGGCGGACGCGCCGAGCACGGCGCCGAATGGGTGCGACATCCCGCCGAAGATGCATGCGATCAGAAGATTGATGCTCGAGGTCAGGCCAAAGGGCGCCGGGCTGATGAACTTGAAGTAGAAGGCGTAAAGCCCTCCGGACAAACCCGCCAAGGTGGCCGCCACGACGAACACCAGAAGCCGCAGGCGCGTGGCGTTCACGCCGAACACTTCCGCCATCTCGATGTCAGTCTTCAACGCCGCGATGGCACGGCCGGTCCGGGTGTTGAGCAGCCGCGAGAATCCCCCGGCGGCAACCGCCACGATCGACCAGACCACGATCGCAAACGCGCGATCGTCCACCAGTTCGAAACGACCAATCGACAACGGGGGGATCTGCCCGAGTCCAGAGGCGCCGCCCGTCATGGGACCGGCGGCCACGATCGCGGCGCTGCACGCCATGCCCATCGCGAGCGTCGCGAGCGGCAAGAAGTGTCCCTTCAATCTCAAGGTGATCCCACCCACGATCACTCCGCAGACTGCAGACGCGGCAACGCCGACGAGCAGCGCGAAAATCGCGGGAAAGCCGTGATCACGGGCGAGTATCGCGGAAACGTAGGCGCCGACGGCCATGAACGCCGCCTGGCCCAGCGAGACCTGTCCCGAGATCAGCAGCAGAGTCAGGCCCATCGCGGCAACGGCCGAGAGCCCCACCGTCACCAGAAGAGTGACGTTGTACTGAGGAGCGAAAATGGCGATGGCGGAGGCCATGACGATCAACCCGACAGCGACCGCGATCGAAGCGACGTTCGGCGTACGCCATGAACCTCGCGCCTTGGACGGGAACGACATGCTCAATGCCCATGCGTTTCGGGAGGGCGCACCGCGTTCCGCCAGAGCAGGATCGGTATCACCATCAGGTAGACGACGACGTCACGGTACGCGCTGACCTGGTACGCGGAAAAGGACTCGGTCAGTCCCACCAGCAGCACGCCGACCAGCGCGGTCGGATATTCAACGATTCCGCCAAGGGCCGCGGCAACGAAGCCCTTCAGGCCGATCGGAAGACCCATGTCGTAGTTCGCCGTGATGAGTGGCGCCAACAGGAGGCCCGACAGCGCGCTGAAACCGGCGCCGATGGCGAAACTCAACTGGCCAGCGATGCTGACCGGGATGCCGCAAAGCTGCGCACCGGTCCGGTTGACGGCCGTGGCCTGCAGGGCCTGGCCGGTCAACGTCCTCTCGGAGAAGAGATAGAGCGCGATCATCGCGACCAACGACGACGCGCAAATCCATAGGCTCTGATAGGTGACGAAGACGGGACCGAGTCCAACGCCCCCGTCGACCGCCGGAGGAACGGACCTCGGTTCCGCGCCCCAGATCACCACCGCCGTCCCGTGAAGCACCATGTAAACGCCGACGCTGACGATCAGCAGCACGATCGGCGAGGCGTCGGAAACCGGCTCCACCGTCAGACGATAAATCAGCGTGCCAAGCGAAGCGGTCGCCACAAGCGATGCGAGAACTGCGAGCCAATAGGATCCCGGCAGGAGATTGGCGAGCCACGCTGTCGCGAGCACGATGAGGATCCACAGCGCCCGCGAAAGGACGATGCGCATCCTCATTGTGCCCGTCAGACGCTGCTCAGCGACGTCCCTCAGCGCGAACGCGGCCAGGCCGGCGGCCACGAGTGCGCTCAGCACGCTGAACGTACCCGACAGCGCACTCGCGAAAGAGAGCGCTCCCAGCGTCACGTACTCGCCTTGCGCAATGTTGACCACGCGCGTCACCGTGTAGATCACGATGAGGCTGAGTGCGAGGAGCCCGTAGACGGCGCCGTTCGTGATGCCGTCTGCGACCAGAAAGAGCAGCGTGTCAAGCAACGGTCATTCCTCGATCAGGACGAACTTGCCGCCCTTGATTTGCGAAAGGAAGGTCGAGCGCTTGTCGAGACCCAGATGATCAGTCGGCGTGATGTTGAAGATACCGTTCACGCCAGGCCATTCCTTGGTGTGCTCCATGGCGTCCTTGATCGCGACGCGCGTCGCGGCGAGATCGTCGACCTTCGCTCCGGAAGCGGTCGCGCGCTGATAGGCGTCGACGGCCAGCATCATCGCGTCCCAGGACTGGCCGGCGAAGAGGTCCACCTTCCCCTTCCCGTAAGCGCCGTCGTACAGCTCGGCGAACTTCGCGAGCACCCGGCGAAGTGGATTGTCTTTCTTGATCTGATCGTAGACGTTCAGCGCGCCGACGCCGACGATCGCACCCTCGACGTTGGCCTTGCCGATGTCGACGAACGCGTTGATCGACGAACCGCCCCCATGATAGATCGGCCCGGTGTAACCGACCCGCTTCAACGCTTCATGGGCGAGGTCGGCCGACGGCGGAATGGCGTGGATATATGCCGCGTCCAGCCCGGCCTGTTTCAGGCGCAGCGCCTGGGGTGTGAAGTTGGTGTCTTGACGTGCAAAGCGCTCGGTCGCGACCAGCTCGACGCCGGTATCCTTGGCAACGTTCTGAAGCTCCTTCAGTCCGCCCTCGCCGTAGGCATCCTCCAGACCGAAGAATCCGATCTTCTTGATGCCTTGACGCTTCATGTAGTCCAGCGTGCGCTGGAGCATCAGCTTGTCCGACGTCGGCGTCTTAAAGGTGAACGGCCGCGCGCTCGCCGGCTCGACGATAGACAGCGACGAAGCCATCGAGATCATCGTGACCTTGGCGGCGCTTACCGTGTCGATGATGGCCATGGAGCCCGGCGTGGTCGTGCAGCAGACGACGACGTGCGCCTTGTCCTCTTCGATCGCCTTGCGCGTGAGGCTGACCGACTTGGTGGGATCGGAACCGTCGTCGTATGAAATGACCTTGATCTTGAAAGGCAGATCGGTCCGGCTCGACCAGGTCTTGTCGAACAGCTCGACCGCGTTGCGCTCCGGTGCACCGAGCGCCGACGCGGGCCCCGTCACGGCGATGATCGCGGCGATGCGCAGTTCGGGCTTGTCCTGCGCCATCGCCGCGCTCGATATGGATACAGCGGCCAGTAACGCCGACACGCCGGGTGCGATGAACCCGCGCTTCATGGTCGTTCTCATGTATCCCTCACTGTTGCCATTGCCGACGAGATCGTGGCACCGCCGCGCCGCGGGTGCTGTATCTGCGGATACATCCGCGATTTTGTGCTGCTGGATACAGCCGGCGCCGGCTTCGGAGCGGTAGATCCCGATCTACTGAACAGACCAATAGAGGGAGAGCCGCGGCATGAATGGATGCACTGCTCAGGATTTTCGGACATTATTCCGCAGACTGACCACCGGTGTGACTTTGATCGCGGTCGCGGGAGAAGCGGGACCCATTGGCATGACTGTGAACTCGCTCACTCCGGTGAGCCTCGATCCGCCACTGCTGCTGTTTTGTGCATCGCTGACCAGCGCGACGGCAAAGAGGATCGCCGCAGTCGGGGCGTTCTCCGTCAATGTACTATCGGCGGACCAACAGGACGTCTCCATGCATCACGCCGGTCGACCTCTGCCGGAGCCGACATGGCGCTGGCGGGAAAGCGAATGCATACCGTGGATCGAGGGAGCGAACGCGACGTTTCGCTGCCGGCTCCTCGCGGAACATCCCGGAGGCGATCACCGCATCCTCGTAGGCGGCATCGACGAGATGTTTGGCCCCGCTACCGCGACGACGCCGCTGCTCTACCACGGCGGCAAGTACGCACGCCTGCCCTACAACGAAATCGATCCATACGAGCGCATCGACGAATTCTGGTGGACCGGCTGATATCGTTTCAGGCGTCGAGATCCTTGGCCAGGATCGTGTAACCATCCTCGACGGACAGCATCCCCTTGTCGCGCAGCCGACCGAGCGTCCGTGTGACAGTCACGCGTGAGGTCCCGGTCATCGACGCGATCTGTTCGTGAGTGAGATGCGTCAAAATCTTCCGGCCCCGTTCGTGATCGACAGCGAACATCCTGCTCAACCGGCTGAGCAGTTCGAGTATACGCTCTTCGGGATCGTTGGAGACGAGGTGCTCCAGCCGCAGCGCAAGAATCCGTTGCTTGAGACTGGTCAACCTCAGCAAGGCCAGCGCGAATTCAGGATCTTCCCGCATCAGCCCCTCGAGGCGCGCGGTATCGAATTCGAGAGCTTCGGTCGCCTCGACGGCGACTGCCGACGAGAACCTGGGCAATCCGTCGAAGGCAGCGCCCTCCCCGCACAGGGCGTTCGGCCCCATGTTTTCCAGCACTAATTCGGTGCCATCCCGTCTGAAGATCGATACTTGAACCAGGCCCGATTTCACGAAGTAGAAGCACCTGTTGACCTCATCCTGCCGATACAGTTGCTCACCTTCGGCAAATCGACGCAGCCGCACTTTCCCTTCGAACGATTGCAGTTTGGCCGCGAGCGCATCCGTCATGCGCCAAGTCGCGGCGGGCTTCTTCGCCATTCGTGCCCCTCCGCTGATTCCTCGAAAGGAACGACCAACACGTATCCGGCGATACAGCAAAGATGCCGCCCCCGCGATACTCCGTTCGAATGATAGCGCGAGAGGAGGCAATCGCAATGGGCTTGGCTCAGCGGACCACAGTCCCCACTTCGATGGAAGCCGGGGCCGAAAAAGTGCTCGAACGAACGGCCGAACTCGTACCGTGGCTGAGCGAGCAGGCCGCGCGGGTCGAAGAGGCGCGGCGGATACCGGACGATGTGGCGGAACGCCTTTTCGAGACCGGGCTTTTCAAGCTGATGCGCCCTACGCGCTTCGGCGGCTTTGGTGTCTCTCCCCGCTTTGCCTGGGAAGCGACTTTCAACGTCGCATTCGGTTGCTCATCGTCCGCCTGGCTCGCGGGACTGACAAGCGCCAACATCATCATGCTCGGCAAGTTCTCTGCCGACGCCCAACGGGAGATCTTCGCTCCCGGCGTATCGCCGATCGTCCCCATGCTGACGGGCGGCGTCGGCCAGGACATCGAGATCGAACCGGTCGAGGGCGGCATCGTCCTGGGTGGCCGGTGGCGTTATGCGTCTGGTGTGGACATTTCGGATTGGCTTGGCCTCCTGGTCAACATTCCGGGTTCCGGCGAGGTACCGGCCCCTCATGTAGTCCTCGTTCCCCAATCCGAATTCGCGATCGACCACACCAGCTGGCGCGTGATGGGCATGCGGGGCACCGGCAGCAAGAACATCGCCCTCAGCAAGGCGTTTATCCCGTCACATCGCTTCCTGAGTTGGGCAGAACTGCAGGCAGGCAACAAGCATCCGACCTGCCCAAACACTGAGCCGGTTTACGAGTTTCCCTTGAACACAGCCAACGCGATGTCGGTTCTTGCTCCGACGCTTGGCGTTGCCAACGCATGCAGCGATGAATGCATCAAGATCATTCGAGGCCGCGTCAGTTCCGGCAATCAGCAAGCCCAGATCAACGACAAGATCGCGCAGGTGGACGCCGGCAGCAGCGCAGCGACCATGAGCCTTCTCCGCGATTTCCTGATTTCTGAAACGGCCGCGATCGAAAACCGGATACTTCAAGGCGGCCCCCTCACTCACGAGGAGCGTGGACTGAGCCGCGCAAAGGTCGCGATCGCTTCCCGCCAGGCGCTGAGCTCGGCGCAACGGTTGTTCACCGCGCTGGGCGGCTCACTGCTGCCGGAGGGTACTCGGATCGAGCGTCTTTTCAGGGATATCCACGCGATGAGCTCACATTTTCTGCTGCAGCCCGAGCCCATCGCCGAAGCCTATGGCCGTCTACTGCTCGGCCTCGAACTAACTCCCGGAACCCGGCTCTAACATTCGTAACCAAGGGATCTCGCATGACAAAAACGACCTATGCCTCCAAGAACCCGATCTTCACCGCTGCAGCCGGTGGGACTATTTTCGACAAGTTTCAGTATTCCTCTGCGGTGAAAGCCGCAGGCCTCATCTTTGTCGCTGGTCAAATCGGACTCAATGCCGACGGCTCGATGCCCGAAAAGCCCGAGCAGCAGTTCGTCAACGCGTTCGAACGTCTCAAGCTGGTTCTCGAAGAAGCCGGTGGCCAGATGAGCGACCTGGTCGAGCTCGTTTCCTATCATGTCGGCTTGAATACCAATAACCATCTGGCCGATTTCATGAAGGTCAAGGAGAAGTATGTGCCGGCGCCGTTCCCGACATGGACCATTCTGGGCATCGCGGGCCTGGCCCGTCCGGGCCTAATCATCGAGATCAAAGCGGTCGCAGCGGCGAAGAACTGAACGTTATCCGTTTCTCCCAGACTAGGTTGGGGCCATAGCGGCCCCCACCGCTCTTTCAAAGCAGCCGATGATTTTCCCACAATCGACGTCGCCCGCGAAGCGCGCAATCTCACGATCAGCCAAACGCCGTCGCAAGCCGAAATTTGTACCCCAGCGAGAACTCCGTTCGGGAACCAGCGTCAGTCCTACCGCGCCCCCGAATGAACTCAGCACCGACAGCGTTCCCGAGGTGGCTTGCCGACCGAGATCACACCACGCGAAGCGGTGCGGAGCTAGCCAGAGCAGGTTGACGCATTCTGTTCATTCGCTTTAGAGACGAAGCGGCTCTTAAGCTGCTCAATTTCATTCATTGCTTCAGCAAGTTGGGCCTCACGCATTGCGAGCAGCCGCCGAAGTGTGCGAACTTCTTCGTCCGTTGAATGAGAATCCATGTGCGTCTCTCCGAGGCGATAAATTTGTCCTACGACTGTTCGGCGGCGGCCTTAGAGCCATGCCGGGAACTAATCCTGCCATTCGCCGACGTAACCATCAGCTCAAGAATCTGCTGTCACTATAAGCGGCCCTCGTCCCGCAGGTTGCGGTTGACCAATGTGCGTCTGAGGGGTCTAAATTGTAGGCTCATATCTCCTCTCTCAATATTGCAATGCTTAGTCCCTGGATAGAATTTCGTTCGAAACGCCACGACGCGCAGGCGCGTGTTTTATGTGTCCCCTATGCCGGAGGGAGTGCACAAGTTTACCACATGCTGGCACGCAGTATGCCCGAAAACATCGAGGTTGGCGCGGTCCAGTTACCGGGACGCTGGGATCGTAGACGGGAACCCCTGTTGACCAGGGTTAGTGAAGCATCCCGGAATTTGGCCGACGAAATAACACGCCTGTCGCCGATGCCTTACGTCCTGTTCGGTTATAGCCTTGGAGGGCTTATTGCTTTCGAAACGGCGCGTATCCTGGCGCAAGATCCAAGGCTGCAGCAACCGCGAGCCTTGATAGTAGCAGCAACTGAAGCACCGGCGGAGAAGCCGGGCCGCCCGCACTTGCACACCCTTCCTGATGCCGAATTTATCAAGAAGCAAATCGGTCGGTATCCCGGCGGTATCTCTCCGGCTGTTCTTGCTGAAACAGACCTGATGGAGATGCTGTTGCCCATACTCAAGGCCGACATGAAAATGTACGAAACGTACCAGTACTTGCCTGCACCGGCACTTGCTTGTCCCATTTACGCAATGGCCGGAGACCACGACCCTGTATGCACGCCATCTGCAATGGCTGGCTGGGAAAAAGAAACGAGTGGGTCGTTTGCTACCGAAACTGTCGCAGGAAATCACTTCTTCATCAATAACGCAGTCGACCGCGTGCGTGCGACGATCTTGAAAGCTCTGGAATAACGGACCTGTGCCAGACGACGCTTCACGCATATCCTGTTCGCATCGCCAGCCTGGCTTAAGAAGCGCCGCCTTTGTCGCTTAGAGACGATCGAGAGCGTTGCTTCTATTCCGCCGCGCCCGAGCCCGTGCGGTCGTCTTGAGCCGCCTCCGCACGCAATTTGAAGCGCCGGGTCTTACCTGTCGCAGTCTTCGGCAGTTCTGTGCGGAACTCGATCCAGCGGGGGTATTTGAAAGTCGCGAGCTGCTTGCGGCAATGCTCACGGAGCGCAAGCGCCATTGCTTCGTTCGGCTTGCCGGACGGCTTCAGAATTACGAATGCCTTGGGCCTGATCAGGCCATCCTCATCGGGCCACCCTGCGACGGCCGCTTCGAGCACGTCAGGATGACTTAGCAGCGCACCTTCGACCTCGATTGGCGACACATAAATTCCGCCGACCTTCATCATGTCGTCACGACGCCCGCAATGCGAATAGTAGCCGTCCTTGTCCTGGACGTATTTGTCGCCCGAACGAAGCCATTCGCCTAAAAACGTCGAGCGGGATCGCTCACGATCGTTCCAATACATGATCGCGGTGGTCGGCCCCCGAACCTGCAGCTCGCCCATCTCGCCTTGCGCGACAACGGCGCCAGCCTCGTCAACGAGACGGATCTCAAAACCCGGCACGGGCTTGCCGCTGGTGCCGTAACGCACCTCTCCCATGCGGTTGCACAGGAATGTGCTGATCATTTCGGTAGACCCAAGGCCGTCAAGTATATCGACGTCAAAGCGTTCGCTCCAGGTCTGCCCGATACTGACCGGAAGCGCCTCGCCGGCGGAAAGACAACATCGAAGTCTCAGTGCTTCGCGCTCCACCGGATCCGCCGCGAGAAACGCCGTATAGAAAGTCGGCACCGCAAAGAACACGGTAATGCCCTGCATTCGCATCAGGTCCGCGACCGAGTTGGGAGTCGGGCGCTCCGATGCCAACACCGTCGTCGCACCGACCGAAAGCGGATGAACCATCGAATTGCCAAGACCATAGGCGAAGGACAGTTTCGACACCGAATAAACGACGTCGTCCGCAGTCAGGCGGAGTACGTGAGCGCCGTAGCAAGAGGCGGTATATCCCAGGGTGGCATGCACATGCACCGCAGCCTTCGGCGTTCCGGTCGAGCCCGACGTGTAAAGCCAGAAGCACACCTCGTCGTTGATGGTCGGCGCAGTATAATCGGTCGCAACGGCCGCCTGCAGGGCATCCTCGAAGAGTGCGTGCCCAAAACCCTGGCTGCCCGACACGAGAATGTGCTCGAGGTCCGGAGCCGCGTCGATCAGATTCGCAAACAGCGGGTATAGCTCCTCTGACACGATCAGCAGGCGGGCGCGACTATCCGCCAGTATCGTACGGTATTCAGCCTCACCCAGCAGCGTGTTGACTGGAATCACAACGACACCCGCCTTGACGGCGCCAAGAAAAGACGTCGGCCAGTCGATCGTGTCGGGGAGGCAAATCAAAATGCGCTGCTCGCGCTGAATGCCAAGACCGCGCAGCAGATTGCCAAATCGGGCGACCCGCTCAGCAAGCTGGCCATAGCTCCAGGTCCCACGCTGGTCGATATAGGCGGTCTTGCCGCCCCGCCCCGCGTTCAGGTTTCGCGCAAGGACATCTTCAGCGAAGTTGTAAAGACGCGGGATAGCGACATCCGCGCTGCCGTCGATGTCCAGATCGGGAGTGTTCAGAACTTGAGTATTCATGCTCTTCACCATGGACCTCACTCGAACACAGCGCGGACTGAAAGTTCCGTGCGTCAGATCACGTTTTGACTTTCCGAATGTCCCGGATTTGCCGCTGCATCAAAAGCATAGAAACGATTGCAGCCGCCATGAAGCCGAAAACGATCCAGCGACTGCTCACGCCCACGATGTCGTTCAAGAGCGACATGTCACCCTTCGCAGCCAGATAAGCCGCCACACAAAAGGCAATGGCCCAGATCCCGTAAAGCACAGCCCTCGTTTGCATGCTCTTCAAAGCGGGATTGAAGAACCGAAACGATGCCGTGAGGCTGGCGGCATCCGTCAACATGCGGCCCGTACGATACTTGGACGCCAGCACGATTTCTGGCCAGCGATAGATCCCTTCCCTTACATCGGAAACAAGACCTTGCGTAAAGAATTCCGGCAAATCGGAAAGCCAATCGTAATCGGGCGCCAGATCAGAGACGACCGCGTCGACGGTCATGATGGTCTTGTAGTAGATGCTCAGCTCCTGCGGCATGAGGATCCTGTGACGCCGCGCAATCGTCATGGTGCCCGTCAACAATTCGGTGGTCAGCTGCCGCACATCCGCCCCCGCAATATCCAGTGCAAGTCGATACATTTGGTACGCGATGAAAAACTCTTCCCGCGCTTGACGCAGATCGGTATCCTCCGATGGAACGAGCAGTTTGAAGTTTTCTACTACGGCCTGCTCGATATTCCTTCGATACAGATTAATAAAGACCTTGGAGAGTGCGGATCGGAACTCCTTGGACAGTCGACCGGTCGCACCGAAATCTACAAATCCGATCCTATTTCCCCGGAGCACGAAAACATTGGCCGGATGGGGATCTGCGTGAAAGATGCCATCACGGAAGATTTGGTTGTAGATCGACCAGAAGTAATTTCGCGCGATCCTCTTGAGGTCGTCGGGCTCCAAATTCAGATCACGCAAAGCTTCAGGATTCTTCGATCGCGCCGCGTTGCTAACCTCCAACAACGAGATGCCCTTCAGCAGCTTGGTAGCCAGAACGCGCCGTGAGCAAAACTCAAAACGAACCTCAGCACAGACCTGGATTGGATCGTGCTCAGATCGGGCCTGTATTCGAAAGGAATTTCTCGCCTCAGTCGTAAAATCCAATTCCTCTCGGCTCCACTTCTCGAATTCTTCCGAGAAGGAACGAAGCGCGGTTCCTCCTAATGAATCCATGAGGCCGACCAGGTAAGATATCATCCGGAGGATGCGAAAGTCGGCTTCAAATTGTTGCTCGACGCGAGGCCTTTGCACCTTGATTGCGAGCTTTTCGCCATCGTGCGCGATCGCGATGTGGACCTGGGCGATCGAAGCGGTCGCGTGCGGCACGGGATCGAACGACGCAAATATCTGCTCAGGAAACGAACCAAGCTCGCGCAAGATCACCTGGCGGATCGCTTCGTATGGAACGGTCGGGGTCCGGTTGAGAAGCTTCAACAGTTCGGTGCAATATTCATTCGGCAGCAAATCGAACCGCAACGCGAGTGCCTGCCCGATCTTTATCCAGGCGCCACCTAAGTCCTCCAAGAGAAGGCGCAGGCGCACTTCGGGCGGAACTACTACTTTTCCTGGCCAAAATTTGGGGCGGATATAGAAACGGAAGGCAGCCGAGACGATTTGGCAAAGACGGCGCGCGCCCAAAAACACGTGGCCAATTCTATCGATCAATTGCTAATCACTCATCACGAGTCAGATCACGACAAACAATATATGCCAATGCCAATCTTTAGCACGATGCGACCGGATTTGTACAGTCTTGGGCTTTGCCTCGACAGGCAATCTGGGCAGCGAGTTGAGTGACGATCGGGACAGCGAGCATCACAGCTCAGCCGAGGACGTCTCACGCGAGCCGCCCACAATCACCTTGCACGCACATGCAGCGGAACCTAGGATTGCGGCGGCGATGATCCGCCTCCAAGTGGCGCAACGGTCGCTAGCGCGGATAACACGCGGTGGAGCAGATGCCCGATTTCTTCAGAACGATAGCGCGCCTGTTCCAACTGATGCTTTTGCTGGCGCGGTATCAATTGCCTGCGACATTGACCTTTCGGTCGAGCCCACGGAAATCGGCGCGCGCCCTGCGCGCAGTGTTTGAAAAACTGGATTTCACCTTCGTGAAGCTCGGTCAGGCTCTGGCTCTTCGTTTTGACCTGTTGCCGGCGGACTATTGCCTGGAACTCTTGCAAGTCACCAACGAAGTGGCGGCGGAAGATTATTCGGCAATTCATCAAATCATCATTGAAGATCTCGGTCGTTCTCCCGACGAGATTTTTAGCGCGTTTGAGCGCATCCCCTTTGCCGTCACATCGAGCGGACAGATTCACCAGGCGACTTCTCGCAGTGGCGTGCGGCTCGCGGTGAAAATACAGAATCCGGTCACACGAAGAAAATACATCACGGATATTCGCTTGATGCAGTGGCTTGCCGCGCCGCTGGATTGGGCAGGAGCTTTTGGGGCCAATTCAGTTGCTGCCTATGTCGATGAATTTGCGCGCGCTCTATTTTCGGAACTCGATCTCGCGGAGGCTGCGCGCAACGCGACCGTCATGTCGGAGTTATCCAAGGACGATGAAGCCGAGCTCAGCTTCACGGTTAGAAAAGAATACACCGCTAAGCGTATCTTGACCTGGGAGTTCGTCGACGGGATACCCGTGCGACAAATCTTGAACGCAATCCAACAGAACGACCGGCAATACCTCGAAAAGCTCAAAGATCAGCACTATGATCTGCGTCTCATCGCCCGACGTATTTACTGGAGTACGCTCAACCAGATCTATCGGGACGGGCTTTTCCATTCCGATTTGAGTCCTGCCGGCATCCTGGTCCTGCCGGACAATCGAATAGCCTATGTCGACTTTGCCGTCGTTGGACGATTCACCGAGGAGCATCAGGATTCATTTCGGTTCTTCATGCAGTACGTGCTTCGTGAACAATTTGACGACGCAATGGATGAGCTGTTGCGGTGGATCGAAGGCACACAGAACAGGGATCTCGCCGGATTTCGCCGGGATATGTCCGTCGTATTTGAAGACTATCTGGACGGTTTTCGTAGTCCCGTCGGAAGTGTAACTTGGCTGGCCGCCAGAAATATCGTGGTTCGGATGATGTCTGTCATACGACAGCACGGCTTATCTATTCCCGCTACGGTTTCACTGTACTTGCGGACTTTGCTGACGCGGGACGCAATCGTATTTGAGCTCTCGCCCAACTGCGATCCATTGGCGGACGAAGCGCAATTTATGGTACGCGCCGCTCGCATCGACGTTGGCGAGGTATTCAGGCAACGAGAACTGATTGGAAGCGTTACCGAGACTTGGGGAGAAGCGAAGGAGATCGTAGCTAATCTAAGTAAGCTGCTGACATCCGGCCGCTCGATCGAAGTATCGCTCCGAATGTTGCAGACTCGCCTCTTGCAGTATGGCATTTGGACAGCCTTGATCGGCACAATCGCATCTCTCGGATTCCGAGAGGATGCTTTCGCGAGCCTGAATGCTGCACTCGGGGTCGGGCAATATTTCATTCCGGGAACGCTACTTTTCTGCGCTTTTATTTTTATGCTGTTGGCTCTCCGTCAGGGACGCAAGCTTGCTGCTATCGAGCAATCTAGCGTGATCGGGCAAGAGGTGAGCCGGCGCAGCCTTGGGCGAGTGCGGTAGGTTTCTTCAGTCAGCACACTCAAGCCTCCGGTCGATGCTTGAATTGCGCTCTCCTGAAGTCACCACAACCATGAGGCGGTCGTTGTCACGAGAAACAGAGCGTTCCATGCCGGATCAGGGCACTCCGGGGAATGTGACCAAAGCCACACAAACGCCCCAAGCAACGTGCGAACACGAATTTCGATCCGTGCCTGCTCGACTGGGGGCGGATGGACAAGTCTTTAAGACATGCTATCCTTTGTTGATCCATATTGGAGATTGTTTCATGAGCAAGGCTTCGACGGAGTCCCGGCGTTCCGACAGCGCTTCCGATACCTTTAGCGAACACGAACCGTGGTCGGTTCCTGAGACTGATATTGCAGCTTGGGCCGAGCGCGAGAAGAAGCGCCGGCAAGCATGGCTTGAAGGCCCGAACGAAGAAGAAAAGCAGGCATGGGCTGATGCCGAGCGGCAACGCCGCAAGCGCCAGTACCGTGATGATTTGTTGGACATTGATCTTTTTGACATCGATCTTGACGAAGGTCGGCGCTTCGCCGACCGCATGATGGCCGGCTTTACGAACCGGATGGTCGATACACCCCTTCGCAAGCTGGGCGACTTGCTTCGCGAGGGGCGAAATGTCGAGTCTCGTCGAACCGAACCGCTGCGCAGGCGTCGCCGGGTGCACCCTGACGATATTGATTGAGATAATTGCCGACCGTTGTGTGCGAGCACCGCACACAACGGTCGTCGTTTGACCTGTGAAGGATTCGATGAGCAGCTCGTTCAGGTGTCTGGGCGGGCTCTTTTTTTGAGTGACCGAACCAATCGTGCCTCGATCCTTGTTTTTATCGTTTTGAGTGATCGGCTCTGAGTTCGACCAGGTTCATGCTGTCTTGATATCCTCGCTGAGCGAACCGCCGCTTGGTGCGGCCTATTGATTTCGCTCTCGCCTTCCTGATTGCATGCGGAAGTGTGTCATAAGTCACATAACTTTACAGCTCCCCCTGACTATTTTTGTCTGCTTGGAGCGGCTTCCCATCCCGGGATAAGCTCAGGCGCGAGGGACGGGTGACCGGGCGGGTTTCGACGCCGCTTGTCCGTCGTTGGAACGTCGACATGAGAGCAGTTAAATTCGCCGGCGCGGCGGTGGTCGCCGTCATCATCGTGATCGCGCTCCTGCTGGTGGTCGGGATCCCCTCGGGCTTCCTGACCTCGACGATTGCCTCGCGCGTCGAGCAGGCGAGCGGCTATCGCCTGTCGATCGACGGCACGACGAAGATCAGCCTGTGGCCGACGCTGAACGTCGCCTTGAGCGACCTCACGCTCCAGAACCCCAAGGATCGCAGCGGCATCACGCGCCTGACCATCGACCGCGTGCAGGTCGACATGTCGTTGTCCAGCGCATGGTCGGGCCATCCGAAGATCAGCGAGATCGTCGTCACCCATCCCGTGCTCTATTTGCCCATGCTGCGCGATCGCCTGCCGAATGCCGATGCATCGCCAGCGGCGCTTGCGCCCGACATGGATGGTGCGACCATCGACCGTTTCAAGATCAGCAACGGCGAAGTCGCATTCTCGCGCGTGCGCGATCGCGTCGACAGCCGCATCACGGCCATCAACGCCGACGCCATCATGGGCCGCGACCGCACGATCAAGGTCATCGGCACGGCGCGCATCAGCGAGCACCCGACCAGGTTCGACATCAAGGCGACCACGCCGGCGCCGCCGGTCGAGCGGCAGACCACGCCGGTGGATTTTGCCATCGACATGCCGGACGTGCTGTCGTCGCAGCTTGCAGGCCATGCCGAGCTGCGCCTCAACGGGCCGATGGTGATGATCAACGGCGTCAACGGCACGCTCGGCGATGGCGCCTTCAACGGCTGGGCCTCGGTCGATATTGCGAGCAAGCCTTTGGTGAAGGTCGATCTCGACTTCCAGCGGCTGACGATTCCGCTGGCAAAATCGCCCGAAGGCGCGACCGCGCAGCCCTGGAGCGATGCGCCGATCGATGTGTCCGGGCTCAATTATGTCGATGCGCAAATCAGGATCTCGGCCAACGAAGCCATCATCGGCCAGGCGCGCCTTGCGCCGCTGGCGCTCGATGCAAAACTCGCCGGCGGCATCTTGAAGACAGGCACCGCCAATCTCGGCGCCTATGGCGGCCAGGTCTCGGGCGAGATGATCCTCGATGCGACCAGCGGCGCACCGAGCTTTGCCATGCATTCCGACATCGTCGGCGTGCGGGCGCTGCCGCTGCTCCAGGGCCTTGCCGAGTTCGACCGGGTCGACGGCAAGATGCAAGCCAAGCTCGCACTGCGCAGCGCCGGCCCCAGCCAGCGCGCGCTGATGGCGAACATGCAGGGCACCGCCTTCGTCACTTTCCAGGACGGCGCCATCCGCGGCATCAATGTCGCACAGATGATCCGCTCGCTGACGACCAGCAAGCTGTCCGGCTGGCAGGACAGTGAGGCAGGGAGCACCGAGCAGAGCACCGATTTGTCGCAACTCTCCGCCTCCTTCCGCATCGACAAGGGCCAGGCGGTGACGACCGATTTCAACCTGGTCGGCCCGCTGGTGCGCATCACCGGCGCCGGCACCATCGCACTCGACACCAAGATGCTGGGCTTTCGCGTCGAGCCGAAGCTCGTCATGACCACCGAAGGCCAGGGCCGCACCTCCGAACCGGTCGGCTTCGGCATTCCCGTGATGATCTCGGGCTCCTGGTCGCAGCCGCAGATCTATCCCGACATGAGCGGCATGATGGACAATCCGGATGCCGCCTATGCCAAGCTGCGCGAGATGGGCAAGGGTCTGTTCGGGCCTGACGGCGCCGGGCTCGGCAACATGTTGAGCAATCTTGGTGGTAATTTCGGGCTCGGCGGCGCCGCGCCGGGCGGCGGCAACGCAGCAGGCAGCGCCAACCCGCAGATGAAGCTGCCGGGGCCGGACAGCCCACTCGGCCAGGCCATCGGCAATATGATCCAGCAAGGATTGTCCAACAGCCCTCTGTCCAACACCCCTGGAACCGGCATCCGCAGCCGCGGCCTGCCGGGAACACCGACCACGCCGGCACCGCAGCAGGCCTCGCCCGCGCCGCCGACCCAAGCCCCGTCGACCCAAGCCCAGCCGACTCAAGACCCGCCGGTCGCCCAGCAGGACAGCCAGCCGATGAACGACGTGATGCGGCAACTCTTTAATCGGTAGTTTTTGGACCAACACTTCCAGACTCCGAGGCGGTCCTTACACCCGCACCCCGTCCACTTCTTCATCCGAACGGATGAGAAGGACGGCTGCGGCATTTGGGCCGCCGCCGGCCATCCCCGCCCGTCCCTTGTCGGCTCCTTGCCCGCCCTTGCCGGTTCCTTGGCCCAAATTGTGATAGAAGATCGTAAGGGCCCGTGCGGCCCATAGCGCCGGCGTCCGTCGCGGCGCGAGAGGATCCGGATGGCAGGAGCGAAAGGCAAGATTCGGTTTCTGCGCGAGGGCCTGTTCGCCAAATACGTCGTCTCCCTCGTCGGCCTCGTCGTGTTCGTGCTTGCCGTCAACGGCGCGATGGAGACCTGGATCTCCTACCGCGCCACCACGACGTCGCTGACCGACGCCCTCGGGGACAAGGCGCAGGCCGCCGCAAGGCGCATGGAGCAGTCGGTCTCCGAGCTCGAACGCCAGATCAGCTGGGTGACACGGGCAAGCCAGGACACGCTCGAGAAGCGCCGCGCCGACTACGCCCAGCTGCTGCACCAGGTCTCGGTCGTCTCCCAGCTGTTCCAGCTCAACGGCGACGGCCGTGAGGTGCTGCGCGTCTCGCGCCAGTCGACCACGACCGGCAGTAATGCCGACCTCTCCCGCGACATGCGCTTCACCGACACGGTCGCGCGCGGCGTGAGCTATTCGCCGGCCTCTTTCGTCGATCAGAAGCCGGTGATATCGATCTCGGTGGCACATTCCGGCTTCAATGCCGGCGTCACCGTGGCCGAGATCGATCTCTCTTTCCTCTCCGACTACCTCGCCGATGCCCAGCTCGGCAAGGCCGCCTTCGCCTATGTGGTCGATGCACGCGGCCGCGTGCTGGCGACCTCGTCGAAGGGCCCCGATGTCGGCAAGGATCTGTCGAAGCTGCCGCAGGTCGCAGCCGCCATCGCCCCCGGCCGCGACGGCGATACGTTCGGCACCGACTTCAATGGCCATTCGGTGCTGACCGCGGCGAGCACCGTGCCGAAGCTCGGCTGGAACGTGCTGTTCGAGCAGCCGACCGCGCAGGCGCTGACGCCGATCCGCGACCAGCTCGTGCGCATTGCGTTGCTGATCGGCATGGGGCTGTTGGTCGCGATCCTCGCCGGCACGCTGCTGGCGCGCCGCATGATCATCCCGATCACGGCGCTGCGCAACGGCGCGCACAAGCTCGGCGAGGGCGACTTCAGCCACCGCATCGACGTGCACACCTCCGACGAGCTGGAAGAGCTCGCCGGCCAGTTCAACCGCATGGCCGGTCAGCTCCAGGAGACCTATACGGACCTCGAGACCAAAGTCGAAGAGCGCACCCGCGATCTCGCGCAGTCGATCAACGAGCTGAAGGTGCTGGAAGAGGTCGGCCGCGCGGTCGCCGCCTCGCTCGACCTCAACGCCGTGCTGCCGACCATCGCCGCCCGCGCGCTCGAGATCAGCCACGCCGATGCGGTGCTGATCTACGGCTATGATGCGGACGCGCGCCGCTTCGACCTGGTCGAGGCCAACGGCATCGACAAATCGGCTGACGGCGCCCACATCACGATCGAGGAAGGCGAGAATATTTTGAGCGATGCCGCCAGGAGCGGCGAGCCGATCGCGCTTGCCGATCTCGACCACGCGCCCGAGCAGCCGCTGCGCGACGCCGCGGTCGATGCCGGCTTCCATTCGGTGCTGGTGGTACCGCTGGTCGACCTGCAGGGCACGCTCGGCTCGCTGGTGGTGCTGCGCCGCGCCCGCGGCGCGTTCGAAGGCAGCCTCATCGGCCTGATGCGGACCTTCGCCAACCAGGCGGTGCTGGCGATGCGCAATGCGCGGCTGTTCACCGAAGTTGACCACAAGAGCCACGCGCTGGAGACCGCGCACGAGACCGTGCGCGACCAGGCCGACAAGCTGCGCGAGCAGACCGAGCAGCTCAAGGACTGGAACAAGTCGCTCGAAGAGCGCGTCGAGACCCAGCTCAGTGAGATCGAGCGGATCCGCAAGCTCGAGCGTTTCCTGGCGCCGCAGGTGGCGCAGCTGATCGCCTCCTCCGACAGTCCCGAGGGGCTGCTCACCAGCCAGCGCCGCGAGGTGACCGTGGTGTTCTGCGATTTGCGCGGCTTCACCGCGTTCACGGAAGCGACCGAGCCGGAGGAGGCGATGAACGTGCTGCGGGAATATCACGCCGCCCTCGGCACGCTGATCTTCAAATATGAGGGCACGCTCGACAAATATGCCGGCGACGGCGTCATGATCCTGTTCAACGCGCCGATCCAGTTCGAGGACCACACACGGCGTGCCGTGAAGATGGCGGTGGAGATGCGCGACACCATCGGCCCGCTGACCGAGCGCTGGCGCAACCGCGGCCATAGCCTCGGCTTCGGCATCGGCATCGCGCTCGGCTATGCCACGCTCGGCCAGGTCGGCTTCGAGCAGCGGCTGGAATATGCCGCGATCGGCAGCGTCACCAACCTCGCCTCCCGCCTCTGCGGCGAGGCCAAGGCCGACCAGATCGTGGTCAGCCGCCGCGTCTACGGCATCGTCGAGCAATGGGTCGAAGCCCGCGCGCTCGACGA
>NZ_JYMR01000013.1 GCF_000938255.1 Bradyrhizobium sp. LTSP849
GTAAGCATCCGGCGAAGACCGCGCGCGGGTCATTTTCGGCTCAGGCGGCTTGATCAACGTTCCGGATGGCAGAGCGCCAATTCCATGGCAGCAGTTCGTCGAGCCTTTGGACGGGATGCTCGGCGATGCGCGCCAGAACGTCGGCGAGCCAGGCTTGCGGATCGACGTCGTTCATCTTGGCGGTGACGATCAGGCTGTACATCACCGCCGCCCGCTCGCCGCCGCGATCCGAGCCGCAGAACAACCACGACTTCCGACCTAAAGCGATGCCGCGCACGCCACGCTCCGCCGCATTGTTGGACAGGCAGATGCGGCCGTCATCGAGGAAGCGGGTAAATGCGCTCCAGCGCTTGAGCATGTAGTCCATGGCCTTGGCGACATCGTTGCTGCGCGAGAGCTTGGCGCGTTGTGTGCGCATCCAGGCTTCCAGATCGGCCACGAGCGGCGCGCTGAGTTCCCGGCGAACTGCCTGGCGCCTTTCGGCGCTCTGACCGTTGATGGTCCGCTCGATCTCGAACAGGGCGTCGATCCGGCGGACTGTTTCCAGCGCCAGCGGCGAGATCACTGCCGGCCTCTTGCCCTGAGCCTTGCGACGCGCATTCTCGGCCAGATCAGCCATCACGAAGAACGGCCGCCGGGCATGGACCCAGCACGCGGCTTCCAGGATCGGACCTGCGTTGCGGCCCGGTTCGTAAAGCCTGCCATAGCCGCCATAGGCATCGGCCTGGAAGATTCCGCTGTAGTTGGCCAAGTGAGCCTGGGGATGCTCGCCGGCCCGATCGCGCGAGTAATAGAACACCGCGCCCGGCGGGGCCTGCCCTCCAAAAGGCTTGTCGTCGCGCACATAGACCCAGATCCGGCCGGTGTCGGTCTTGCCTTTGGCCAGGACCGGAACCGTGGTGTCGTCCCCGTGCAATCGCTCGGCGCTCAGTACGTAGGCCTCGAGGCGCTTGAACAAAGGTGCCAGCGCCGCGGTGCAGCCGCCGACCTGGTCGGCCAGGGTCGACAGACTGATCGGCACGCCCTCCTTGGCATAGCGCTCCGCTTGCCGGTTCAGCGGCTGATGTTGACCAAACTTCTCGAACAGCACCATCGCCAGCAGGCTTGGCCCCGCCCAGCCGCGGGCAAGCACATGGAACGGCGCCGGAGCCTGGCTGATCTTCTCGCAATCACGGCAAGTAAACTTCTCGCGGACGTGCTGGATCACTTTCCAGGATTTCGGGATCACCTCCAGCGTCTCGGTGATGTCCTCGCCGAGCTTGGACAGCCGCGCGCCGCCACAGCAGGCGCACGCCACAGGTCCCGGCACGATCACCCGCTCGCGAGGTAGATGCTCCGGGAACGGCTGGCGTGACGGCCGCTTGCGCGTGAACGACGCCACCTTCGTGGTTTTGGCCGCGGCCATTTCGGCGGCGAGTTCGTCCTCCGTCGCCGAACTCTCCAGCTCCTCCAGCGTCAGTTCAAGCTGATCCAATAGCCGCGCGGTACGCTCCGAGCGCGGACCATGGCGGTCGCGGTTGAGTTTCTCGATCTGCAGCTTCAGATGGGCGATCAACGCCTGGTCGTCGGACTGCCGGGCACGGGCGGCCGCAGCCTCCGCCCGAGCAACGATCAATGCCGCTTGCAGCGTTTCGATGTCGTCTGGCAGCGATTCAAGGCCGTCACCCATGGCCCCGATGGAATCACAAAAGAGGCGATTTGAGGCGTCTTTTCTTCCGCACCTCAGAACTTTTTTGAGCCTATCCTGCGCTCTGTGGCCGCCACGTGTGCTGCGGATTGCGCCAGTCGATCGCCTCCAGCAGATAACTCATCTGCGCCGCGCTCAGCCCCACCACACCGCCCACCGTCGCCGGCCAGACAAAACGGCCACGGTCCAACCGCTTCGCGTAGAGCGACAATCCAATTCCATCGTGCCACAAGGCCTTGATCAGCGAACCGCCGCGTCCGCGGAACACGAAGACATCTCCGGCGAACGGATCGCGACCAAGGCTTTCCTGCACCAATAATGACAAACCCTGCATGCCCTTGCGCATGTCAGTGTAGCCGGTCGCAATCCAGATGCGTGCGCTCGAAGAGACTGGGATCATCGACGCTCCAGAACCTGCAGCACCCGCGCCAGGGCGGCCGCATCGACGCCCGCATCGACAATCACCCGACGATCCCGGCCAACGACGATCACCATCTGCCCGCTCGTCGCTGTGGCAGCAACCGCCGGCTCGACCTCAGCGGCAAGGACGACCCGCGCAAAGCCGGATTGCTCGCTTTGAGGGCTGATCGGCTCGGGACCGAACGAGCGCCGCCATGTCATCAGCAACGAACGTGATATGCCATGGCGTCTTGCTGTCGACGATATCGCGCGCGGCGCTTGAAAGCTTTCGGTCACGATCCGCAGCTTTTCGTCATCCGACCAGCGTCGCCGGCGACCAGTCTCGACCACCTCAAGCCGTTCAAGCTGAGTACTGCGCTTATGGCTGTCCATAAGGACTGTTACGCACCAATTGGACTAATCCAACAAGGCGGCCCTCGCCGGAGGGAGACGATTCATACCGAGCCGAAAATCCTCACCTTGCAGGACATTGAGAAATGCGTCGTCAAAGTCGCCCAGGACAAGATTCACGATGGTCGTTGGATTGACGGCGAGGTTGTACGTAAACGGCACCGTGCCCGGCAGCGGTAACCGTACCGCGCGGGAGACCGGATTGTCTTAACGGGGGTGGTCGAAGTCCGCACGGGCTTGGCGGTCCGAACTATGCTTACGCCAGCACCGCGATAGGCTGCCTCGGACCATTCCACTGAAGCCGACATATAGTTGAAAACTTCCTTGCCGAGCGCCGGGTTCGCCCGCATCTCGGCGTAGTGTTCCCTCTCCTCGTCCGTAAACGGAATCTCGCTGTCGGGCTGAGCGGCAAGCTGGGCAAGCTCCAACTGTGTCTCCAAGTAATGGGGTGTCCGCGCCTCAAGATGTCGCACCAAGGCATAAAGGATCGGCTTGTCGGACCGATCGAGCGCTCCGCCCAAATTGCGTACTCACCATTCTTCGCGAGTGTCCTGATCTTTCTCCTTTCCGGGTCACAAGCGAAGTTCCGCAGATAGAATTGCGGAACATAGTGATGGTCGCGAGGGTAATTCATGGGGGCCTAATATACTGAATTTACTCAACTATCGGTCGAGTTAATTGTTTTTCCCCAATTTGGGTAGTATATTCCCCGATATGGGTACGACTATGGAAGCCATCAATCTATCGAGTGCGCTGTTTTCAAAGGTCCAGCAACGCGTGCTGGGTCTCATTTTCGCGCATCCTGATCGTAGCTTCTACACCTCGGAGATCATCCGAACGGTTGAATCCGGCAGCGGTGCCGTCGAACGCGAACTCTCTCGCCTCCAACGTAGCGGGCTTGTTTCAGTCGAGCACATCGGAAACCAAAAGCACTACCGCGCCAATCGGCATTCACCGATCTTCGAAGAGTTGCAGGGTCTCGTGCTAAAGACAGTGGCCCTACGTGAGCCTCTGAGAAATGCTCTTGAGCCCTACGCAGACAAGATCAAGACTGCGTTTGTCTATGGCTCCGTTGCCAATGGCACGGATACCGCGCAAAGCGATATCGACGTCATGGTGATCGGAGACGACCTGAATTACTCCGACCTCTACACGGCCTTCCAACATGCCGAGGATCGCCTGCTACGAAAGATCAATCCTACTTTCCTGTCGACAGACGAGTGGCAGCGCCGATCATCAACGGACGGCTCGTTCATTCAAAAGCTTGGTGCTCGTCCGATGATGTTCCTTTTTGGCTCTAAGGACAATCTGTACACATGAGCAAAGCTGCACTCGACAATCTCGTGAAGATCGAGCGGCTCAAGGCCGAGCCGCCTACCCAAAGCGAATATCAGGGGATGCTCACCGCCGCACGCAGTCGCTTGAAAGACGCGCAAAACGAAGACCTCGATTCCGACAGCCGCTTTGATCTGGCTTATGGCGCAGCACACCGGCTGGCCTTGGCCGCCTTGCGGCGCGAGGGTTATCGGTCGGAAAACCGGATCACCGTTTTTCAGACGCTTGTTCATACGCTCGGCACGAACGCGGCCGACGTGCAAATACTTCTCAAAGCTCATAACGAACGAAACCTCGCCGAATACCAAGGCCGCCTGGAGATCGACGAGAAACTTCTCACCGACCTGATCCGCTGCACCAAGACACTGGAGACCGCCGTCGCCAAGCTCGATCCACCTTCCGATAGCCAGGCCTGACGTCTCTAAGCCCAACCTTCGTTGAATTGTTCTCCGGGTGCGGTGTCTTCTGCGCCGCCGCGTGCGCCTGACTTACCTGTCCGGGACGGCCGCATTAACAGAAGGCTCGCTTGGCGGAAGACAGTCGGCCTGCCCGCTTCCGCCAAAACAAAAATGGCCCGCGTCAAGCGGGCCATTTTCGTATCGGAACCGATCATTCCAAATTTGGTTGCGGGGATAGGATTTGAACCTATGACCTTCAGGTTATGAGCCTGACGAGCTACCGGGCTGCTCCACCCCGCGTTAAACCGTTGCTTTGCCTTCGCTTAAATGCCGGGGACGATGGATCGGGGCCGACGCTGTTCGCGTGGCTTGCTTCTCCCGTCCCAAAGGCTTCCTTGGAAGGCAACCCCGGGGCAAAGCCCGTTGGGTGCGGGCGGTATGTACCAACCCGGGCTGCCTTTGGAAAGGGCTGCGGGGACGTTTTTTTCGACTTTATGACAGGCCGATGGACCGAATTTCGGCCGGTTTGGCACGCACTTGCCAGAAGTTCCACAAAGGGCCAGCTTGCGGCAACAAAACTCAGGGCGAAACGCCATCTTGGGGAGGAAGGCCATGGACAAGATCTTGGACCAATCCCTGACGAGCGCCCCGCTGCGGTCACTTGAGGGCGCCTTCCATGCCATGGTCGCGCGGTCGCGGGCTGAGCCGGCCGCGGCGCTGACCGAGCGCCTCGATCGGCTGGCGCGCCTGCGCGCCGTCGTCGCCGACAATGAAGAGCGCTTCCGGCAGGCGATCTCGGTCGATTTCGGCCATCGCTCGGCGGTCGAGACCACCATTGCCGAGATGATGCTGGTGTTCTCCGAGATCCGGCATGCGACCAAGCACCTGAAGACCTGGATGGCGCCGCAGCGCGTCGCGACCGCGCTGCAATTCTTGCCCGCGCGCAACCGGCTGATGCCGCAGCCGCTCGGCGTCGTCGGCATCATCGCGCCCTGGAATTATCCGCTCCAGCTCACGCTTGCGCCTGCGATCGGGGCGATCGCCGCCGGCAACCGTGTCATCATCAAGCCGAGCGAGCTGGTGCCGCATTTTTCCGCGCTGCTGAAGGAGACGGTCGCCGAGAGGTTCGACGCCGCGGAGCTGCTCGTCAGCGGCATCGAGGACGAGATCGCAAAGGCCTTTGCGTCACTGCCGTTCGATCACCTCGTGTTCACCGGCTCGACCCGGGTCGGACGGCTGGTCGCGGAGGCCGCGGGGCGTAATCTCACGCCGGTGACGCTCGAGCTCGGCGGCAAGTCGCCGGCGATCATCGACGCCTCCGCCGATCTCGAGGAGGCGGCCGAGCGCATCGCCTATGGCAAATTGCTCAATGCCGGGCAGACCTGCATCGCGCCGGACTATGTGCTGGTGCCGGAGCGCTCGTTGCAGGCCTTCGCCGAAAAAGTGCGCGCGCAGATGCGCCGAATGTTCGGCACCGATCCCGCCAACAAGGACTACACCTCTGTGATCTCCGACCGGCATTATGCGCGGTTGGAAAATCTCGTCGCGGATGCGGCACAGCGCGGCGCAAAGATCCTGCAACCGGCGAAGGCCGACGATCCCAACTGGAAGGCGCATCGCAAATTCCCGCCGACGCTGATCGTAGGCGCGACCGAAGACATGGCGGTGATGCAGGAGGAGATCTTTGGGCCGGTGCTCCCGGTGCTGGGCTATCGCGAGCCGGCTGATGCGATCGCCTTCATCAACGCGCGCGACCGGCCGCTGGCGCTCTACTGGTTCGGCAAGGACGGCAGCGCGCGCGACGAGGTGCTGGCGCGCACCGTCTCCGGCGGCGTCACGATCAACGACTGCCTGTTCCACTTCGCGCAGACCAACCAGCCGATGGGCGGCGTCGGCGCATCCGGCACCGGTGCCTATCACGGCGAATGGGGTTTTCGCACGTTCAGCAAGCTGAAGCCGGTGTTCTACCGCTCGAAGTTCAATCGCCTCGCCGACCTCTATCCGCCCTATGGCGGCAAGATCGCGCGGCTGGAGAAGATGATGCGGTTCATGTCGTAGGTTTCAACGAAAAGAAAATTGGGGGGGGAAATATCAGTGACTGACACATTCGATTTCGTCGTCGTGGGCGCGGGCTCGGGCGGCTGCGCGGTGGCGGGACGGCTGTCGGAGGGTGCGGCGACGTCCGTGGCACTGCTCGATGCCGGCGGACGGAACGACAATTGGCGGATCACCACGCCGTTCGGGCTCGCTCTGCCATATCGCGCGGCCAACTGGGCCTTCGACACTGTGCCGCAGAAGGGATTGAACGGCCGTATCGGCTATCAACCGCGCGGCAAGGGCCTCGGCGGTTCCTCGGCGATCAACGCCATGGTCTACATCCGCGGCCACAAATGGGACTACGACCATTGGGCCTCGCTCGGCAATGCCGGCTGGTCGTACGCCGACGTGCTGCCATATTTCAAGCGCTCGGAGAACAACACCGATTTCGACGGCGCCTATCACGGCAAGGGCGGCCCGCTGCATGTCAACAGGCTGCGCTCGGACAATCCGATCCATGACGTCTTCCATCAGGCCGCGCGTGAGGCGCAGTTCCGCACCCGCGAGGACTTCAATGAAGAGGACCACGAAGGGCTCGGCAGCTACCAGGTGACGCAGCACAAGGGCGAGCGCTGGAGCGCGGCACGCGCCTATCTGCAACCCCACATGGACAAGCGCGCGAATCTGCGCGTCGAGACGGGTGCGCAGGCCACGAAAATCCTGTTCGAAGGCGGGCGCGCGGTCGGCATCGAATATGTACAGGGCAAGCAGACAAAGCAGCTGCGCGCCCGCCGCGAGGTGATCCTCACCTCCGGCGCCTTCCAGTCACCGCAATTGCTGATGCTGTCGGGCATCGGCGATGGCGACGCACTTGGCGCGCATGGCATCGGCGTCGTGCATCATTTGCCGGGCGTCGGGCGCAATCTGCAGGACCATCCGGATTTCGTGTTCGTCTACGCCTCAGACTATCCGCACTTCGTTCACTCATCGATCGGTCGATTGCCATCCCTGCTTCGCGCCATCCAGCGCTACCGCAGGGAGCGACGCGGCCTGATGACCACCAATTTTGCCGAGTGCGGCGGCTTCCTGAAGACCCGCCCCGATCTCGAAATATCCGATATTCAGTTGCACTTCGTCATCGCGATGCTCGACGACCACGGCCGCAAGAAGCACAAGGAGGCAGGCTTCTCATGCCATGTCTGCCTGCTCAGACCGAAGAGCCGCGGCAGCATATGGCTGAAAAGCGCCGATCCGCTCGCTGCACCTATGATCGATCCGAATTTTTTGGGCGAGGCGGAGGATCTCGAGACGATGGTCGCGGGCTTCAAGACCACACGGCGGCTGATGGAGACACCTGCGCTGCGCGCCTTGCAGAAGAAGGACATGTTCACGTCCGATGTGAGAACGGACGACGACATCCGCGCCATCCTGCGCGCGCGCGTCGACACCGTCTATCACCCCGTCGGCACCTGCAAGATGGGAACGGATGCGATGGCCGTGGTCGATCCGGCGCTGAAGGTGCACGGCATGGACGGCTTGCGCGTGGTCGACGCCTCGATCATGCCGACACTGATCGGCGGCAACACCAATGCGCCGACCATCATGATCGGGGAGAAGGCCGCAGACATGATCCGGGCGGAGGTGCGGGCGAACTAAGCGGCGCTCTACGTCGTCGTCCCGGCGAAGGCCGGGACCCATACCCACAAGAAGTAGTTTGGCGAAGACTAGTCGTTACGCGGTACCGCCACCTGCGATTCATCGACAGATCACGCGGTATGGGTCCCGGCCTTCGCCGGGACGACGACTGAGGATAGTTCCTTTACCGGCGTCGAATAGATCTGATGTCGACGCAATCCCCGCGCCCTGGAGCCAAAAAATACAGACGATTTTAGCGATCTGAAACCGGAACGATCGGTTCGGCGTTCATTCGTTCCATGGCAGGCTCTCGCTCATGAACAGTTTCGATCTCGCGGTCTATGCGGCACTCGCGATTGCGGTCATCTTCGGTTTCAGGATCGGGCTGTTGCGCAGCGCCATGACCATTCTGGCCTATCTTCTCGCCGCCCCCATCGCGGTTTCGCTGATGCCGATGATCGCGCCGCAAATTACCGGCAATCCGAATGCACCGCTGCTGCAGAACTGGATCTGGTTCTTCGGCATCTTCCTGGTGGTCGGCATGCTGCTCGGATATATCGGCCGCTTCGTGCTGGATGACACCATCCGCCACGCCGGCATCGGTGACCGCCTCGGCGGCGCCGCGCTCGGCGCGATCAGGGTCGGTCTTGTCGCCACCACGCTGGTGCTGGTGTTCGACCAGATCGTGCCGGCCAACCACCAGCCGCCCTTCCTCGCCGGTTCGCGCCTGCGGCCGCTGTTCTCGGCGGTCGGCCAGATGGGCTTCAAATCGCTGCCGCCGGAGGCCGCCGCCGCGATCGACCGCCTCAAGCAGGAACGGCGCATCTAGCTCATTGTCCGGGCATGATCTTTTCGGAAAACCGCTGCACACTTTTCGCTAACGCGCCCTTCGGGTCCGGATCATGCCCGCACATTTGCATCGCCGCGCGGGCGTGCATGCATTTTGATGCGAGCCGGTCCCTTATCAGCGGCGCCACTCTTGGCTAGAGTGCCGCCCTCTAAAACCTGCCTGACATTACGGGAGTGAAACAGTGGATCTTGGGATCAAAGGTCGCCGCGCCATCGTCTGCGCATCCAGCAAGGGCCTCGGGCGCGCCTGCGCCATCTCGCTGGCCGAAGCCGGCGTTCACGTCACGCTGACCGCGCGCGGCGCCGAAGCGTTGAAGAAGACGGCCGACGACATCCGCAAGGCCTATCCGACCGTGACGGTCACCGAGATCGTCGGCGACATCACGACGCCCGCGGGACGCGAGGCCGTGCTGAAGGCCTGCCCCGAGCCGGATATCCTGATCAACAATGCCGGCGGCCCGCCGCCCGGCGATTTCCGCAACTGGACCCGCGACGACTGGATCAAGGCGATCGACGCCAACATGCTGACCCCGATCGAGCTGATCAAGTCGACCGTCGACGGCATGATGGCGCGCAAGTTCGGCCGCATCGTCAACATCACCTCGGCGGCGGTGAAGGCGCCGATCGACATCCTCGGCCTCTCCAACGGCGCGCGTGCCGGCCTGACCGGTTTCATCGCCGGCCTGTCGCGCAAGACCGTGATCAACAACGTCACCATCAACGGCCTGTTGCCGGGCCCGTTCGAGACCGATCGCCTGACCGGCACCGCGAAGGCCGAAGCCGACAAGCGCGGCGTCACGGCGGAGCAGATCCTGACCGAGCGCGCCAAACTCAACCCCGCCGGCCGCTTCGGCCAGCCCGACGAGTTCGGCTATGCCTGCGCCTTCCTGTGCGGCGCCAAGGCCGGCTTCATCACCGGGCAGAACATTTTGCTCGACGGCGGCGCCTTCCCCGGAACGCTGTGAGAGCGATCTGGTACGAACAGACGGGACCGGCGGTCGACGTCCTCACCTATGGTGAGATGCCGACGCCGGTCGCAGGTCCAGGCGAAGTTCGCATTCGCCTGGAAGCCTCCGGTGTCAACCCGGCCGATGTCGGCCGGCGCGGCGGCAGCTACCGGGCGATGGACTACGAGCGCGTCATCCCGAACAGCGATGGCGCGGGCTTCGTCGACCAGATCGGCGACGGCGTGACGCGGTTCAAGAACGGCGACCGGGTCTGGCTGTTCAACGGCCAGCGCAACGGCCGCGCGTTCGGCACGGCGGCGGAATATATCGCGCTCGCAGAGGCGCTCGTGACGCCGCTGCCGGACAATCTGTCCTTCGCGGAAGGCGCGACGCTCGGCATCCCCGCGATGACGGCGTGGTGCGGCCTGTTTGCAGACGGGCCGATCGTCGGCAAGACCGTGCTTGTCACCGGCGGCGCCGGCGCAGTCGGGCACTATGCCGTGCAGCTCGCGAAATGGGGCGGCGCGCAGGTGATTGCGACCGTGAGTTCGGCGATGAAGGGCGAACAGGCCCGACGTGCGGGCGCCGATCTCGTGGTCAACTATAAAGACGAGGACGTCGTTGCGAAGGCGATGGCGTTCACTGGCGGTCGCGGCGTCGACCGCGTGGTCGACGTCGATTTCGGCGGCAACATCGCGACCACGCTGAAGCTGATGGCGATGAACTCCACCATCGCGGTTTATGCCACCAACGGCAATCGCACGCCGAATTTGCCGATGCGCGAGCTGATGGAGAAGTGCATCGCGCTTCGCGCGCTGGTGCTGTTCGCGCTGCCGCCCGCGCTGCTTGCAGCGGCGCAGGCCGACATCTCGAAATGGCTGGCGGCCGGGCCGCGTATCCATAATGTCGCGGCGCAGTTTGCGCTGTCGGACACGGCGCAGGCGCACCTCGCCGTCGAGAAGGGCGACAAGCTCGGCACCGTGATCGTCGACTGCGCGCGCTAGCTGCCTACACGACGGGCGTGGTCCGCTCGTCGGTCCAGTCGATGCCGAGTTCGTCGAGGCCGTCGGCCAGCAAATCGCCCAGCATCGGCTCGCCCAGCAGATACTGCACCGTCTCATGCCTGGGCTTCTTGTACTCGGCGCGCGCCTCGATCGCGCGGGCGCGCAAATCGTCCCACTCCTCCACCGTGCCGTCGCCGCGACCGAGCCACATCAGCGTGACCAGATCGAGCTGCTCGTCCTCGTTCATCGCCCCGATGAAGCCGGTCAATTCGCTCGCGACCGGATCGGAATTGGTGTCCTCGAGAACGTCGATCTCGTCATCGTCGGTAGCGTTGGAGCCCGAATCCGTATCGGACGCCGCTTCCTTGACGTCGAATTCGCGGGCCTTCTCAATGATGAAGGTCACCTTCTCGGCGGAAATTGAAAGCTCTGGCATGGCTCCCCCTTTTGGATCCTGACGGGTTCCTTCGATAACGCACGATCACGACAGATGATCCATTGCGCTTGCGGGCGGAAACCCGCATGTTTCGGCGCCAAACGAGAACATGGGGACACACCGCATGCAGTGGAAGGTAGGCCGGGTCAAAATCACCAAGATGGTGGAATTGGAGACGGTCGGCTCGACCCGTTTCGTCCTGCCCTTGGCGAGCAACGACGAAATCCAGAAACTGCCCTGGCTGATCCCGGATTTCGCGACTGAAGAGGGCCGCCTGAAAATGTCGATTCACTCGCTGGTGGTGGAGACGCCCTCGCAGCGGATCGTGGTCGACACCGGCCTCGGAAATGACAAGCAAGGCCGCAGCGTTCCGATCTGGAATAACCGCACCACGCCGTTCCTGGAGATCATGAGTGCCGCGGGGTTTCCGCCCGACAGCATCGACACCGTGCTGTGCACGCATCTTCATGTCGACCATGTCGGCTGGAATACGAAGCTCGTCGACGGCAAATGGGTGCCGACCTTCCCGAAGGCGCGCTACGTGTTCGGCCGGACCGAATACGAGCACTGGCGCGACCATTCGACCGCGCCGGACAAGCAGGCGGTGTTCAACGATTCCGTGAAGCCGATCATCGATGCCGACAGGGCCGACCTGATCCCGAGCGATCATCGGCTCTGCGAGGAGATCAGCATGATCGCGACCCCGGGCCACAGTGCCGGCCACATGAGCGTCCTGATCCGGTCCGAGGGAGAACAGGGGCTGCTCGCCGGCGACGTCGCCCATCACCCCTGCCAGATGGCCCATCTCGACTGGTCTTCGACGCCGGATTTCGACCAGACACAATCAACCGCGACGCGGCGCGAATTGTTCGGGCGATTTGCCGACACACCGACGCTGGTGATCGGCGGGCATTTTTCGGCCGGGCATATCCGGCGAGAGGGAGACGCGTTCAGATTTGAGGCGCTGCAATCGTAGGGTGGGCAAAGCGACTTGTCCGCCGTAGCTCGAAGAGCGAAGGCGGAAGCGTGCCCACCATGCCGGGCCATCAAAAGAATTGGTGGGCACGGCGCTCCGCGCCTTTGCCCACCCTACAAAGAGGGGCTGCAATGCGCCCCCTTTTGAGCGGTTGAATTTCCCGCCGCGCTGTTCCATGAAGCTATTTAACCGATCGGTCCATCTGAGGGAGAAACGAGAATGAAGCTTGTTCGTTATGGCGAAAAGGGTGCGGAAAAGCCCGGCCTGATCGACAAATCCGGCCAGTTGCGCGACCTGTCGGCGCATGTGAAGGACCTGACCGGCGAGGCCTATTCGCCGGACTCGCTGAAGAAGCTCGCCGCCATCGACCCGGCGTCGCTGCCCGCCGTCTCCGGCAAGCCGCGGTTCGGCGCGCCCGTCACCGGCATCTCGAAATTCGTCGCCATCGGCCTCAACTACAGCGACCACGCCAAGGAAACCGGCGCTGCGATCCCGACCGAACCGATCATCTTCATGAAGGCCAACACGTCGCTGTCCGGCCCGAACGATGTGGTCGAGAAGCCGCGCGGCTCGACCAAACTCGACTGGGAGGTCGAGATCGCCGCCATCATCGGTACCCGCGCCAAATACATCTCTGAGGCTGACGCCCTGAACTACGTCGCCGGCTATTGCGTCTGCAACGACGTCTCCGAGCGCAACTTCCAGACCGAGCGCCTGGGCCAGTGGACCAAGGGCAAGTCGCACGACACATTCGGCCCGGTCGGCCCGTGGCTCGCCACCAAGGATGAGATCAAGGACGTGCAGAACCTGTCGATGTGGCTCGACGTCAACGGTCAGCGCCGCCAGACCGGCTCGACCCAGACCATGATCTTCTCGATGGCCAAGTGCATCTCCTATGTCTCGCAGTTCATGACGCTGCTGCCCGGCGACATCATCACCACCGGCACCCCGCCCGGCGTCGGCCTCGGCATGAAGCCGCCGACGTTCCTCAATGTCGGGGACGTCATCACGCTCGGCATCGAGGGCCTCGGCGAGCAGCGCCAGGAGATCGTGGCGGCGTAGGCTGCGACCTCTCCCCGTCATTGCGAGCGAAGCGAAGCAATCCAGAATCCCTCCGCGGAAACAGTCTGGATTGCTTCGTCGCTTCGCTCCTCGCAATGACGAAAATCAACTGCTGGCCATCCCGTAGGACACATCGATGAAACTCTCCTTCTCCGCCGCCTCGCCCTTCGCCCGCAAGGTGCGCATTGCCGCAATCGAGCTCGGGCTGATCGACAAGATCGAATTCACGCCGGCCACCGTCGCGCCGGGCCAGGCCAACGAGGATTATTCGCGCATCACGCCGCTGAAAAAGCTGCCGGTGCTGATCACCAATGACGGCGACGTCATTTTGGATTCCTACGTCATCGTCGAATATCTCAACGAGATGGCCGGCGGCAGTCTGATCCCGGACTACGGCCCGCAGCGCTGGAAGACCAAGACCAATCACTCCTTGATCAACGGCATGCTCGATTCCTTGCTGCTGTGCCGCTACGAGAGGATGGTACGGCCGCAGGGCCTGCAATGGCAGGCGTGGTCTGACGACCATTGGAACCGGGCCTGGACCGGCATGGCGCGCTTCGAGAAAATGCCGGACGTCCTGAACGGACCGTTCGACATCTCGCAGATCGGCCTCGTTTGCGTGCTCGGCTATGCCGACTTCCGCTTCGCCGATTGCGGCTGGCGCAAGGCCTATCCGAAGCTCGATGCGTTTCACCAGAAGATGCTGGAGCGGCCCTCTGTCAAAATCTCGGTGCCGCCGGCGGCGTAAATCTCGGGAGTTCTCATGAGCTTGAAATTCACCGTCGGCGATCTCACCATCCATCGAATCATCGAGCAGGAAACCACGTTCTTCCCCGCACTGGAGCTGTTGCCGGGACTGACGCCAGACGTGCTGGCCGAGAACCGCGCGTGGATGAAGCAGGCGAAGGCGCTGGACGATCAGGATGTGCTGATCCTCTGCTTCCAGTCCTATGTGATCAAGACGCCGCACCACACCATTCTGGTCGACAGCTGCATCGGCAACGACAAGCCGCGGCCGCAGCGGCCGAACTGGAACATGAAGACCGACGACAACTACGCGCGCGGGCTCGCGGCCGCGGGCGTCTCCGTCGACGACATCGACTTCGTGATGTGCACGCATCTGCATGTCGACCACGTCGGCTGGAATACGCGGCTGGAGAACGGCCGCTGGGTGCCGACCTTCCCGAAGGCGCGCTACGTGTTTGCCAAGCAGGAGTTCGACTACTGGTCCGAGCAGAATGCGAAGGCGCCAGTGCCGCCCTTCGTGGATAGCGTGCTGCCGGTGGTCGAGGCCAAACGGCACGAGGTGGTCGGCAACGATCACCAGATCGGCGATCACGTCCGCATCCTGCCGACCCCGGGCCACACACCCGGCCACGTCGCCTTTACCTTCGGCCGCGGCAAGGACGACGCTGTCTTCAGCGGCGATCTCATGCATTCGCCGATCCAGACGCTCTATCCGGAGATGTCGGTGAAGTTCGACGTCGATCCGGCAGCGGCGGCAACGACGCGCCGAAGCTTCCTGGAGCGCTATTGCGACACCGACACGCTGTGCTGCACCGCGCATTTCCCTTCGCCGTCGGTGGGGAAGATCAGGCGCAAGGGCAGCGGGTTCGTCTGCGCGGCGGTTTAGCGAGATGCCGTAGGGTGGGCAAAGCGAAGCGTGCCCACCCTTCCAAACGCGTTAGAGAATGGTGGGGACGACGCGCGAAGCGCGCGCCTTTGCCCACCCTACGATTCCACCCGAGCGGAGGAAACGATGACAGCGCTCCCCGACATCCCCCTGCCCGCCGGAATCCGCTCGCGCTATGTCGAGGGCATCAACGGCTTGCGCATGCATGTGCTGGAGGCCGGCTTCGAGACCAAGGGCCGTCCCTGTATCCTGCTGCTGCACGGCTTTCCGGAGCTCGCCTTCTCCTGGCGCAAGGTGATGCCGGCGCTCGCAGCCGCCGGCTATCACGTGCTCGCACCCGATCAGCGCGGCTATGGCCGCACCATCGGCTGGACCGCGGATTACGACGGCGATCTCACGCCGTTCTCTCTTCTCAACCTCGTGCGCGATGCGCTCGCCCTGGTGTCGGCGTTCGGCTACAAGCAGGTCGATCTCGCCGGACATGATTTCGGAAGCCCGGTCGCGGCGTGGTGCGCGCTGATCCGGCCCGACGTGTTTCGTTCGGTGACGTTGATGAGCGCGCCGTTCGGCGGAACGCCGCAATTGCCCTTCAACACGGTCGATAGTCCGGCTAAGCCTGCGGTCGAAGATCCCGTGCATCGCGAACTCGCCGCGCTGCCGCGCCCGCGCATCCACTATCAATGGTACTATGCGACGCGCGCCGCGAACGCCAACATGCAGCACGCGCCGCAAGGCGTGCATGATTTTCTGCGCGCCTATTATCATCACAAGAGCGCGGACTGGATCGACAACAAGCCGTATCCGCTCAAATCATGGTCCGCGGGAGAACTCGCAAAGCTGCCGACCTATTACGTGATGGACCTCAACGAGACCATGGCGGAGACGGTCGCAAAGGAGATGCCATCGCCGGCCGCGATCGCTGCCAATCGATGGCTGCCGGACAGCGATCTCGCCTATTACAGCGCCGAATATGCCCGCACCGGATTCCAGGGCGGTCTGCAATGGTATCGCTACGGCACCACGGGCATGCTCAACAGCGAGATGCAGCTGTTTGCGGGCCGCAGCATCGACGTGCCCTCCTGCTTCATCTCTGGCAAGCAGGATTGGGGCACTTATCAACGGCCCGGCGTGTTCGAGGCGATGCAGGGGCGCGGCTGCACCAGGATGCTCGGCTGCCATCTCGTCGACGGCGCCGGCCATTGGGTGCAGCAGGAGCAGCCGGCCGAGGTCAGCCGATTGCTGCTCGACTTCCTGGCAAAGGCCCGTTCCGCCTGATTTGACCCAGGAACCTCGGCGCCCTATAGTTTAGAATAATTCTAAACTAGCAAGACAGGGCCGTCGTGAAGAATTTTTCCGATCTGACCGAGCGCGAGGTGCTTGCGGTCGCGATCTCCTCCGAGGAGGAGGACAGCCGCATCTACATGAGCTTCGCCGAGGATCTGAGAGAGCGATACCCGGACACGGCCAAGATTTTTGAGGAGATGGCCGAGGAGGAACGCGGCCACCGGCATCGCCTGCTCAAACTCTACGAAGAGCGCTTTGGCCCGCATCTGCCGCCGATCCGCCGCGAGAACGTCAAAGGCTTTTTGCGGCGGCGTCCGATCTGGCTGACCAAGAACCTGCCGCTCGACACGATCCGGAAGGAAGTCGAGACCATGGAGCTCGAGGCCGAGCGTTTCTACGCGAGGGCCGCCGAGCAGGCCGAGGATGTCGGCGTGCGCCGCCTGCTCGGCGATCTCGCCGAGGAAGAGAAGCACCACGAGAACCGCGCGGTCACGCTGACCGACGAGATCCTGAAGCCCGACGTGCGCGCCGAGGAAGACCGCACGCGACGGCGGATGTTCGTGCTGCAATATGTGCAGCCGGGCCTCGCCGGGCTGATGGACGGATCGGTCTCGACCCTGGCGCCACTGTTCGCGGCCGCCTTCGCCACGCATCAGAATTGGCAAACGTTTCTGGTCGGCCTGGCCGCCTCGATCGGCGCCGGCATCAGCATGGGTTTTGCGGAAGCGCTGTCCGATGACGGCTCGCTGACCGGCCGCGGCTCGCCCTGGCTGCGCGGTGCCGCCAGCGGCATCATGACTGCGCTCGGCGGGCTCGGTCACTCCCTGCCCTTCTTGGTCCCTGATAGTTGGCCAAATGCGTTCTGGATCGCCACTGCGATGGCCGGCGTGGTCGTATTCTTCGAATTGTGGGCGATCGCCTTCATCCGCTCGCGCTACATGGATACTCCGTTCCTGCAGGCCGTGTTCCAGATCGTGCTCGGCGGCGCGATCGTGCTCGCGGTGGGGATCTTGATCGGGGCGGCGTAGCAGCCTCACTGTCGGTGTCATCGCCCGCGAAAGCGGGCGATCCAGTACGCCGCGGCCGATCAGTTTAATCACAGCCGTCTCGGAATACTGGATCGCCCGGTCAAGCCGGGCGATGACAGCTAGCCGGCATATCAATCGCCATCAAACGGCGGTTGCGCCATTTGGCCAAACTGCGCATCATCTCGCCAGTGAAACGCAGGAGCATGTCGTGGCCAAGTCGGAATGGAGCTACAAGAGCGCGGTCGAGCTGTCGGCCGCATTGACTGCCAAGAAAGTTTCGTCGGTCGAGCTCACACAGGATGCGATCGATCGCATCGAGCGGCATGACGGCAAGGTCAACGCGATCTGCGTCCGGGATTTCGACCGTGCGCTCGACGCTGCACGCACAGCTGACGCAGCACTCGCGCGCGGCGAAAGAAAGCCGCTGCTTGGCCTGCCGATGACGGTGAAGGAGTCCTACAACGTCGCCGGCTTGCCCACGACCTGGGGTATTCCCGCGCAGAAGGATTACATCGCCAAGGAAGACGCGCTGCCGATCACGCGGGTGAAGGACGCCGGCACCATCGTTCTCGGCAAGACCAACGTGCCGCTCGCGCTCGCCGACTGGCAGAGCTACAACGACATCTACGGCACCACCAACAACCCCTACGATCTCGGCCGCACACCGGGCGGCTCGTCCGGTGGCTCGTCGGCCGCGCTGGCCGCGGGCTATGGGCCGCTCTCGATCGGCTCGGACATCGGTGGCTCGCTGCGCGTGCCGGCGTTCCATTGCGGTGTCTATGCACACAAGCCGACCTTCAATCTCGTGGCCATGCGCGGGCATGTCGCGCCACCGGCGCCGCCTTTGCCATTCGAGCGCGACCTCTCGGTGATCGGTCCGATGGCGCGCAGCGCCGCCGACCTTTCCCTCCTGCTCGATGTCATGGCCGGCCCCGATCCAATCGACGCGGGCCTGGCCTATCGTCTCGAATTGCCGGCGGCGCGCCACAGCGCGCTCAGGGATTTCCGCGTGCTGCTGATCGACACCGACCCGGTGCTGCCGACTGATACCGCCGTGCGCGGCACCCTCAACAAGCTCGCTGACCATCTCGCCAAGGCTGGCGTGAAGATCGAACGCAAGAGCCCGCTGCTGCCGGACTTCGCGGCCTCTTCGCGGCTCTACATGCGGATGCTGATGTCATTCCTCGCCGCAAGTTTTGCACCCGACATTTATGCTGGCGCCAAGGCCGCTGCGGCGGCGCTCCCCGAAGGCGATAACAGCCTCGCCGCAGAGCGGCTGCGCGGCATCGCGCTGAGCCACCGCGACTGGGTGGTGGCGAACGCAGGACGCACGCGGCTGCGCGCGCAATGGCGGGAGCTTTTCAAGACATATGACGCAGTGATCTGTCCGGTCATGCCGACGCCGGCCTATCCGCACGACCATTCGGAAGACCAGGAAACCCGCCGCATCACCATCGACGGCAAGAAGTACGCCTATCCCGACCAACTCGCCTGGCCTGGCATCGCCACGCTGCCCGGCCTGCCCTCCACCGCGATCCCGACCGGCTTTGCGCCGGATGGGCTGCCGGTCGGCGTCCAGATCGTCGGCCCATGGCTGGAGGACCGCACACCGCTCAAGCTCGCCGAGCTGATCGAGCGCGAGTTCGGCGGATTTGTGCCACCGAAGATGTTTGACGATTAGTGCCGCCTCGTCATTGCGAGCGAAGCGAAGCAATCCAGAGATCTATCCGCGGAAACAGTCTGGATTGCTTCGTCGCAATGGCTCCTCGCGATGACGGAGCAAAATGGCGTGGAGCAAGGCGTAACCCACTCTCCGCCGTCATGCCACGCGAAGGCGGGGCATCCAGTACGCCGCGGCGACAATTGGTACACACAACTCCCGCTGCGGCGTACTGGATCGCCCGGTCAAGCCGGGCGATGACACGGTCAGTGTGGCTCAGCTATCGAACATGATCACGCTGCGCAGCGTCTTGCCGGCTTTCATGTTGGCAAAGCCTTCGTTGATCTCCGACAGCTTCAGCTTGGCCGAGATCCAGTCTTCCAGATGCAGCCGTCCGCGCAGGTAGAAATCGACCAGCCGCGGCATGTCGACGCGAAAATGGTTCGAGCCCATCGAGGAGCCCTGGATCCTGCGCTCGCGCAGGAAGTCGAAGCCGTGCAGCTCGATCTTCTGGCCGAACGGGATCATGCCGACGATGGTGGCGGTGCCGCCGGCGGCAAGCATGCCGAACGCCTGCTCCGCGGTTTCCTTGCGACCGAGCACCTCGAAGGAATGATGCACGCCGCCATTGGTGAGATCGCGCACCTGCTTCACCACGTCGCCGTCGGCGGGATTGATGATGTCGGTGGCCCCCAGCTTGGTCGCGAGCTGGAGCTTTGCCGGATTGGTGTCGATGGCGATGATGCGGCCGGCGCCCGCGATCTGCGCGCCGTTGATCGCGGCCATGCCGACGCCACCGCAGCCGATCACCGCGACGGTTTCGCCGGCCGTCACCTTCGCGGTGTTCACGACCGCGCCGTAGCCGGTGATGACGCCGCAGCCGATCAGCGCGGCAAGATCGAGCGGCATTTCCTTGCGGATTTTGACGATGGCATTTTCGTGCACCAGCATCTGCTCGGCAAAGGACGAGAGATTGAGAAACTGGTGCAGCTTCTCCGGCTTCGACCACTGCATTCGGTCGGAGACGCCCGGCAGCAACTTCACCGTGGTGTCGGTGCAGAGCACGGTGCGGCCGGTAGTGCAATTGTCGCAGGTGCCACAGAACACGGACAAGCAGGTGACAACGTGATCTCCGGGCTTCACATAGGTGACGTCGGAGCCGACCTGCTCGACCACGCCGGCGGACTCGTGCCCGAGCACCGCGGGCAGCGGATGTGGATAGAGGCCTTCCATGAAGTGCAAATCGGAATGGCAGAGTCCGGCGACCGACGTGCGGATCAGGACCTCGCGCGGGCCCGGCTTCGGCAAGCTGACATCCTCGATGACCAGAGGCTTGTTGACTTCATAGAGGACAGCGGCCTTCATCGAGCACTCCCTATCGCTTTTTTGCTTTGGACGCGGGCGCAGCCTACGCTGCCAGAACCAGTTCGCCAACCTCGCTCATGCCAGCGTCGCGATCGCCGAGCAGCAGTGCGGCGATCTTCTGCTGCGTGGCATTTTCCGTCAGCCGGAACGGATCGCTCGACGACACCCGGTGATCGATCACGAGACGCGACAGCAGCAGCCTGCGGGCATCGCCGCGCATGTCGTAGATACGGTGCGCTTCCCAGGCGAGCGCGACGGCGCTAGCGACATGATAGAGCAGGCTCGTCGCGCGCCGCGCATCTGCTTCGTTCTCGGATTTGCCCGCAACCTCGCGCGCAAAGCCAACCGCGCGATCGGTAAGGCCGCGCAGACGGTCGCGCCAGGCCTGCGGCACGGACGCGCTGTCGTCGAGCCGGGCGTGCAGGTCGGCGGCAAGCGCGGCTTCGGCGCCGTGGCGGCCGACGGCGCGCCTCAGCGCATCGATGGCGACGATGTTGCCGGTGCCTTCCCAGACTGAGCCGAGATGCGCATCGCGAAGCAGCCGCGGAGTGGCGAATTCCTCGATATAGCCGATGCCGCCGCGCATCTCGAGCGCATCGCCGCAGACTTTTCGCGCGTCGCGCGTGGCGCGGAATTTCAACGTTGGCGTCAGGATGCGCAGCAGCGCCGCCGCATCCTGGCTGCCGGCCTCGGCACGGTCGAGCGCATCGGCGGTCAGAAAGCTCATCGACAGCGCCTGCTCGACCGGCAGCATGATCTTCAGCATCTGGCGCCGGCCGAGCGGCAGGTCAATGATGCGGTTGCCGAACACGACGCGGTTCTTGGCGACCGTCATCGCATCATGATAGGCGCGGCGCATCAGCGCAGTCGACTTGACGCCGTTCGAGAGCCGCGACGAGTTCACCATCTCGGCCATCTGCACAAAGCCGCGATCGAGCTTACCGACGGCGTACGCGATTGCGCCTTCGAGCTTGATCTCGCCCGAGGCCATCGAGCGGGTGCCGAGCTTGTCCTTGAGACGCACGATCCGGTAGTGATTCTGTGAGCCATCGTCGAGGAAACGCGGCATCAGGAACAGGCCGACGCCGCGCGTGCCGGGCCCGGCGCCTTCGGGACGCGCCAGCAGCATCACCACCTTGGCGTCCGCGTTCGAGCAGAACCATTTCTCGCCGGTGAGGCGCCAATGGTCGCCCTCCTGCACCGCGCGCGTGGTCAGCGTGCCGACGTCGGAGCCGCCTTCCTTCTCGGTCATGAACTGGCCGCCTTGCGTCAGCTTGCTCATGTCGGTCTGGGTCAGGCCGTCGAGATATTTGGCCTTCAGCGCGTCGCTGCCAAAATTCGCCAAGAGCTTGGCGCAACCGTCGGTGACGTTGATCGGGCAACCCATGCCGAATTCGGTCTGGTTGAACAGAAAAGTGAAGGCATGCTTGGCCACGACAGGATATTTGTCGGGCCAGCCCATGATCCCCTTGCGGAGCGAGAGCGCATGGATGCCGAACTCGCCGAACGCGGCCTTCTCCAGCTCGCGATAGGCCGGGTGGTATTCGATCCACTGCACGTCGCGGCCGAACTTGTCGCGCTGGTGCAGTACTGGCGTGTGCCGGTCGGCCAGCCGCGCATAATCGTCGAGCGGGCCGCCGGCCAATTCACCCAGGCGATCGAGATGCGGCTCGATGTGGCGGAACAGCGTGTCCGGCAGATGGATACGCAGGAGATCCGTCAGCGCCTGATCCGCACGGTAAAAGTTCATGCCAGTGGTATCGGGCGCCAGCAGGCCGGATGGCGCGGCCGCGACATTTTTCTCCTGTGCTGTGCCCGGATGTCGCATGATCGTCCTCTTCGTTTCCGCGCCCTGCGGTCATTTTGCGCTGCTTTAACGCTTGCCGCTTGGGATGATGTCGATCATGCTCCAGCCGACAGATTGGATAAAGCCGCAAATTGTCAGGGAGGCATGATCGCCGCGAGGGAGCAATTCGCTCTGCGGAATTGTGATCAAGCCGGCTGGTTGTCCGCGCGGCGGATGCATAGATCAACGGCTCCCAGTCTTCGAGAGATCACGCCATGGAACACCCAAAGTACAAGATCGCGCTCATTGTCGGCGCTGGCGAAGGCCTCAGCGCCTCGCTGGCGCGGCTGCTATCCGCCCAGGGGATTCGCGTCGCACTCGCCGCGCGAAAGATCGAGAAGCTCGGCGCACTCTGTAGCGAGACCGGCGCCAAGGCCTATGCCTGCAACGCCACGGAGCCGGAGGAGGTCGAGCGCCTGTTCGGCCTGGTCGAGCGCGAGATCGGCACCCCCGACCTCGTCGTCTACAACGCCAGCGGCCGCGCGCGCGGGCCGTTCGTCGATCTGGTCCCGGCCGACGTTGCTCAAGCCATCGCGGTCAGCGGCTATGGCGGTTTCCTGGTGGCACAGCAGGCCGCAAAGCGCATGCTGCCGAACAAGCACGGCGCGATCCTGTTCACGGGCGCCTCGGCAAGCGTCAAGGGCTATGCGCAATCCGCTCCGTTCGCGATGGGCAAATTCGCGCTGCGCGGGCTCGCACAAAGCATGGCGCGCGAGCTGTCGCCGCAAGGCATCCATGTCGCGCATTTCGTGATCGACGGCGGCATCAAGAGCACAGCGCGCACCGAGCCAACGGACAAGCCTGACTCGATGCTCGATCCCGATGCGATCGCGGAGAGCTATTGGAACGTGTTGCAGCAGCCGCGCAGCGCCTGGAGCTGGGAGCTGGAGCTGCGGCCCTGGGTGGAGAAATTTTGAAGCACGACTGCCGTAGGGTGGGCAAAGGCGCATCGCGCCGTGCCCACCAGTGACGACGAGGACGCAAATGGTGGGCACGCTTCGCTTTGCCCACCCTACAAGAGCAGAGGGAGCGACATGACCATGGAAACCACCGTCGACACCGGCACCAATGAACTGCTCTGCGTCATCCGCGACCGCGTCGCGGTGATCACACTGAACCGTCCGGAGGCACGCAACTCGCTGTCGGACACGCTGACGCCGGCGCTGCGCACGATGATCCGGACCTGCGGCGAGGACCCCAATGTCGGCGCGCTGCTGATCACCGGCGCCGGCGAAGCGTTCTGCGCCGGCGGCAACGTCAAGGGCATGGGCGCGCATCGCGACCCGAAGAAGCTGGAAATGTCGCTCGAGGATAAGGTCGCCGATCTCCAGGAGCGGCAGCGGCTGCTCACCGGCGCGCTGGTGTCCGTCCGCAAGCCGACGATTGCCGCCCTGCCCGGCGCCGCGGCCGGCGCCGGGCTTGCCATCGCCATGGCCTGCGACATCCGCATTGCCGCGCAATCAGCCTTCGTCGCCACCGGCTATGCTCGTATCGCGCTGAGCGGCGATTACGGTATCGCCTGGCTGCTGACCCGGCTCGTCGGCACCGCACGGGCGCGCGAGCTGATGTTCACCGGCGACAAGGTCGACGCGGCGCGCTGCGAGGCCATCGGCCTCGTCAACCGCGTGGTGCCCGACGACAAATTGCAGACTGAGGCCTTCGCGCTGGCCAAGTCGCTCGCCGAAGGCCCGCGCCTCGCGCTGCGCTACATGAAAGACAATCTCGACGAGGCCCTGCAATTCGACTTCGAGACCGCCCGCGACCACGAGGCCGAACGTCTGGTCCGCCTGACCACGACCGCCGATCACAAGGAGGCCGTGCAGGCCTTCATCGAGAAGCGCAAGGCGGTGTTCGCGGGGAAATAGGGTCACACAGCCGCTGACCGCAAGAGCAATCGAGGAGTGACACCATGAGCCCTCGAAGATCAGGCGCTTACTATCTCATCGCCGGGGTGGTCTCGCTGATTGCGTTGGCCGTGTTGCCGGCGGCAGCAGCCGAGCCGGGAAAATTCGTTGTCACTCAAGTCGCGCAGAAAAAATTGAGTGGCCTCCCACCGGGAGAGCTCTATTGGCGCGTCGAGAATTTCCCCACACTCGATCTGGCGCAAAACGCTGCGAGCGCGAGCCCGAATTCATTGGCCGCTGAGGTCTCGGGCAAGGTCTGGCTGTTCACGCTCGGCCCGAAAGGCGGCATGACGCCTGGCGGCACGACAGCCGCCGAGATCGGGCCGGTACCGGTCTTCGCGGCGCCCGAATATCTGCTGCAAATCAATCACGCCGGCGGTCCGCCCGGCTCCAGGACGCCGGTGCATTCCCATCCCGGCTCGGAGTCGTTCTATGTGCTCGCCGGACAGGTCGGCCAACGCACACCGCACGGCGTCAGCCGCACCGAAGCTGGCAAGTCGATGGTCGGCCACGGCCCGGACATGGCCATGGAAGTCTTCAGCGACGGGACGACGGACCTGGACCAACTGGTGATGTTTTTGTTGGATGCGACCCGGCCGGCCTCGGTGCCGGCCAAGTTCGAATGAGGCGCAAAAAAATGCCCGGCTCTGAATCAACAGAGCCGGGCTTGGAGTGGTGTCAGGCCGAGGCTGAGGGGCTTACGGCCTGACGGGAAAGAGCGGCGAGGCGCCAGCTGGCGCAGGGAATGTCCTTCGGCGCGACATTGATCTCCTTGTCGAAGCGCACCAGCTTCCAGTCGTCCGGATGGTTGACGAAGGCGAAGCCGGATTTGCGCGCGAGCGAGATCATGGTCTGGTTGGAGCGCAGCGTGTCGCCGAACATGTGCTCGGCTCGAAGCGCGGCTGCGCGGCATTCCAAATTCTTCAGCAGGGCGGTGGCGATGCCGTGGCCCTGCCAGCGGTCGTCGACCGAGAGACCGAACTCAAGTGCCGAAGTTTCGGCATGAAAGGCATAACGGGCCTCAGCAACGATCGTGTCAAAACCGTCGACCGTCATGGTCGCGACGACCGTGAAACGTTCGCGCTCGCCGACCTGGAGGAAGTCGTGCAGCAGCCCCTTCGGCAATTCGCTGATGGCGCCGAAGAAGCGGTTGTAACGGGAGCGGGTCGTGAGCGAACGGAAATAATGCTGCAGCTCGTCGGTGTCGCGCGGCTCGACGAAGCGGACGTCGAGCGCCTCACCTTGCCGGGTGCGCAGCGTGTCCGAATATTGCTTCAGATCTTCCAGGCGAAGAATGCTCATGACACGTGCCTTCAGAAATTTCCCTTGCGGAAAAGGGACCGCCGGCGCCCCTGTGATCAGGCGGCGCCGGCCTGGCGGCCAATCAGGCCCGCCAGAAGGGTTTGTCGGCCTCAAAGGCCACATCGGTCCAGGACAGGCCAACGTCGTGGAGATCGCGGGCGGTCCAGTGGCTCAGCTCGCGACGGGTCCGGTAGCGCTCGTGCCAGACATGGATCGTTTCGCCGATCTGGTAGATCAGGCCGGGTGCATGATGATTTGTCATCGAATTATCGGTACAAGTAGACATTTTAAGCTCCTCGAGCTAACTTGGGTGCCAATATCTGCCCGCGCGCGCGTTTCGACAAACGACAATTTGTACCTCTTCGCATGAAATAAGCTCATGCATTCTGCTGCCAAATGACTGCCAGATTGCCTTCCCTGAACGGATTGCGGGCGTTCGAGGCCGCCGCGCGCCATCTCAGCTTCACGCTAGCCGCGGCCGAGCTGAACGTGACGCAGACCGCGATCAGCCATCAGATCCGCAGGCTCGAGGAGGAGCTCGGCATCCGCCTGTTCATCCGGCAGAACCGCGCGCTGGCGCTGACGCCTGAGGCGCGCGACTACCTGCCGGGCGTCCGCGCCGCCTTCAACGACCTCCGCCTTGCGACCGACCGGCTGCTGCGCAAGGACGACGACAAGGTGCTGACCATCTCGACGCTGGCCTCGCTCGCCGCAAAGTGGCTGCTGCCGCGACTGACCGATTTCCAGGAGGCGCATCCCGGCATCGATGTCCGCATCACCACCTCGACCAGCCTCGTCGACTTCCAGCGCGACAATGTCGATGCGGCGATCCGCTACGGCCGTGGCCAGTGGCCGGGCCTGCGCGCCGACTGGCTGATGGCGGACGAGCTGTTTCCGGTGTGCAGCCCTTCGCTGCTGCGCGGCGACAGGCCTCTACGCCAGCCGGAGGATCTGAGGGGCTATCCACTGCTGCACACGTCCAACGCCAACAGCGACGATTGGCGGCTGTGGCTGACGGCGGCAGGCCTGCCCGCCGACATTGCCAAGCAGCCCGGCATCACCTTCGACATGATCTTCATGACCATCCAGGCCGCGATCGACGGCATCGGCGTGGCGATGGGACGGACGTCCTACGTCCAGGACGACATCGCCAAGGGCCGGCTCGTGGTTCCCTTCAAGATCGCGCTGCCGGCCGATGCGGGCTTCTACCTGGTCTCGCCGGAGGGGCGCCGCGAGGCGCCGAAGCTCGCCGCCTTCCGCGAGTGGATGATCGCTGCAACGCAGAATAAAGCCTGAAAAATCATCAGCTTCCGTCGCAAAATAAGTTGACTCGCAACGCCTCGCGCGAGAGGGGTAGTCAGATTGTCACAGCAACAATCTGTCGCCTTGCCGTGAAGATGAGTTCCGGTCCGGCCGCGTCAAAAAAGGGGAGAAACGTCATGGCTGGGCCAGCAGCATCCACCAATCCGCCCGAGATCAAGTCGCGCATCGGCGCGATCCTGCGCGCGACCAGCGGCAATTTCCTCGAGCAGTTCGACTTCTTCCTGTTCGGCTTCTATGCCGCCGCCATCGGCAAGGCGTTCTTCCCCTCGACCAATGAAACCGCATCGCTGCTCAACACCTTCGGCGTCTTCTGGCTCGGCGCGCTGATGCGCCCTGTCGGCGCCATCGTGCTCGGCGCCTACATCGACCGCATCGGCCGCCGAAAGGGCCTGATCGTCACGCTGGCCATCATGGCCGCCGGCACTGTCGTCATCGCATTCTGCCCGACCTACGCGAGCATCGGCATTGCAGCACCGATCATCGTGCTGCTCGGCCGGCTGCTGCAAGGCTTCTCCGCCGGAGTCGAGCTCGGCGGTGTCTCGGTCTATCTCGCGGAAATCTCCACGCCCGGCAATCGCGGCTTCTACACCTCGTTCCAGTCGTCGAGCCAGCAGGTTGCGATCTTCGTGGCGTCGATCCTCGGCTTCCTCCTGTCCGAGGTGATGCCGGCCGACACCGTGGCCGCCTGGGGCTGGCGCATTCCGTTCTTCGTGGGCTGCTTGATCATCCCCTTGATCTTCATGCTGCGGCGGACGCTCGAAGAGACACCGGCCTTCCTCGCGATGAAGAAGCATCCGACCGCGAACGAGGTGTTCGCCTCCGCGCTCGCCAACTGGCGCATCGTCATCCTCGGCATGATGATCGCGATCCTGACCACGACGACGTTCTACTTCGTCACCGTCTACACGCCGACCTTCGGCAAGACCGTGCTGAAGCTGTCGACGCAGGACGCCCTGCTTGTCACGCTGCTGGTCGCGGTCAGCAATTTCATCTGGAATCCGGTCGGTGGCGCGCTGTCCGACCGCATCGGCCGCAAACCGGTGCTGCTCGCCATCGCCGGCCTGGCGTTCGTCACCGCCTATCCGGCATTGTCCTGGCTGGTGGCGGCGCCGACCTTCGGCAAGCTGCTCGCGGTCGAGATGATGTTCTCGTTCTATTTCGGCATGTACAGCGGCACCATGCTCGGTGCACTCGTCGAGATCGTGCCGGCGCATGTCCGCACCACCTGCTTCTCGCTCGCCTTTGCGCTCGCTGCTGCGCTGTTCGGCACCTTCACGCCGTTCGCCTCGACCTTGCTGATCGAGCACACCGGCGACAAGGCCTCGCCCGGTTTGTGGCTGATGCTCGCAGCCTTCCTCGGCATCATCGCGACGTCGATCGTCTATCGCGGCGGCCGCCAGGCGGTGACGACGTATGATGCGGTTGGCGAACCGGCGGCAAGCCACTGATGGTCATTCCGGGACGCCCGAAGGGCGAGCCCGGAATCCATTTCTCCCAGCATTCCTGTCGCACAATGGATTCCGGGCTCGATGCTTTGCATCGCCCCGGAATGACGGTGGGGACTTACAGCTCAACCACCACATAATCGCTCTCGACCCGCACCGGGATAGTCTCCGCGACATAGGGCCCCTTGACCACGCTCGCGCCCGGCTCGACATGGGCCGCATATGCCTTCACGCGGAAGCGGCGGGGGTCGCAATAGGATTGGCCGGTGCGGATGTCGAATTCCCAGCCGTGCCATGGACAGCGGATAATCTCCCCCAACTTGGTGTATTCGATCTCGCCGGGGTCGCTCGATTGCGCAAGCCCGATCAGCGGGCCCTCGCACAGCGCCGCGCCCTGATGCGGGCAGCGGTTCATCAGACCGAAATACTCGCCCTTGATGTTGAAGACCGCGATCGGCCGTCCCTCGATCTCCAGAAATTTTCGCGTGCCCGGCGGCAGCTCATCGACCGCCGCAATCACATGCCGCGCCATCAACTCATCCCGTAAAGCTTCTTGGCATTGCCGAGATAGAACGCCTCGCGATTGGCCTCGCTGACGCCGGCCGGCAGCACGCGCGACGGCTCGTCATAGTCCCAATGCGGATAGTCGGTCGCGAACAACAGCCGATCCCAGCCGATCCATTTGATGACGTCGAACAGATCCTCGCGCCGCTCCGGATCCTCCATCGGCTGCGTCGTCCACCATACCTGCTCGCGGATATATTCCGACGGCGGACGCTTCACATGCGGCACCTCGCTGCGCAGGCGCTGCCAGACCTTGTCGAGCCGCCAGGCCAGCGACGGCGCCCAGCCGAAGCCCGCCTCGATCATCACCATCTTCAATTTCGGAAAGCGCTCGAACACGCCTTCCAGAACAATACTGGCCAGTGCCGATTGCTGGCACTGCGAATGTCCCACCATCTCCTCGATGTAATAGCTCGGCCAGCCCGACGGCGTGATCGGGTTGCCGCCGAAGCCGAAGGCGTGGACGCCGACCGGCAGGCCCGCCTCTTCCGCAGCCTGATAGATCGGCCAGTAGCGGCGTTGGCCGAGCGGCTCGACATTGCGGCTGAGCAGCAGCACCTGAACGAAATTCTTGTCGCCGGCGCGCTCGCGGATTTCGGCGGCGGCCGACAACCCGTCTTCATTGCCGACGACGATCGACGCCTTCAGCCGCTTGTCCTTGCTGGTCCATTTGTCGATCTGCCAGTCGTTGATCGCCGAGCACAGCGCGGCCGAGAGCTCGTGATTGCGGATGCCCTGCCCGGAGTTGAGCGGATTGAGCACGCCGAGCTGTACGTTGTTGGGATCGAGCAGCTGCTTCTGCATGAAGGACAGCGAGGACCCCTGCGGGCCGCCTTCCGGCGGATAGGCGTCGCGGCGCGAGGCATTGGGCTGGGCCTTCGGATAGGGCGGACCTTCCATCATGCCCTGATAGGCATGGACGCCGTAGATCTCGAGATGATGCTGCCAGCGTTTGGCCAGATAAGGATAGAGCTCGGTGCGGCTGGCGCGCGCCGGATGGATGTCGCAGTCCGCGATCGCGGTTTTGACGGTCAGGGGGGAAGCGGCTTCGGTGCCTTCGCGGAACTGGATATTCATCGCCTTGCCTCCTTTGGCAGCGGGCTAAGTCAGGCGGGGATAGGTGGCGAGCGGATTGTCGATCATGATCTTGCGCACGAGATCGGGGGTGAGACCTGCGGGCAGCGCGTCCTGGCCGTCGAACTGCCAGTGCGGGTAGTCCGTGGAGAATAGGACCAATTCATCCGACTGCATATGATCAAACAGGCGAATTAATGTCGCTTCGTCCGGCGGCGCGTCAAATGGCTGTAACGAGAAGCGGATGTTGCTTCGCACAATTTCAAGCGGCGCGCGATCGACCCAGGGCGTCTCCATCCGCACCCCGCGCCAGAATTTGTGCAGACGCCAGAGATAGGGGGAGATCCAGGAGATGCCGGATTCCAGCATCACCATCTTCAGCCGCGGATATTTGGCGAACACGCCCTCGACGATCAGGCTGGTGAGCTGGGTCTGGAACGCCTGGGCCTGACCGACATAATCCTCGATGTGGTAGGAACCCCAGCCCACCGCGGTCGGCGGATTGTGATAAGCGGAACCGGCGTGGATGCCGATCGGCAGTTCCAGCCGTTCCGCCGCCTCGTAGATCGGCCACAGCGCGCGCTTGCCCAGTGGCGTGTCGCCCATCACCAGCATCAGCACCTGCACGAAGCGCCGGTCCTGCGCGCAGCGCTCGATCTCGACAACGGCCTTCTCGACGCTTTGCGTCGGGATCACGATCGAGCCGCGCAGCCGCGGATCGCGATCGAGCCATTCCTTCGCCAGCCATTCATTCAGCGCGCGGCAGAACGCGGCTTGCAGATCCTCGGAAAACACCATCTGCACGCCGTAAAGCGGATTGCAGATGGCATACGTGAGCCGAAAGGGTTCGAGCACATGGCGCTGCATGTCGTCGAGGCTTTCGCCGGGTTTGCCCGTTTCTGGACGCCAGTCCGGCCGCGCCACGATCGGCGAGTTCTTCGGATAGGATTGCGAGACGAGGTCGACCATGCCGCGCGTCGTCACCTGGTCGCGCCAGTAGTCGTTGAGATACGGCAGCAGGCTGGTCAGATGCGGCACGGCCGGATGCACGTCGCAATCCACCCCGCCGGCGATCAGGGACGCCATGACGTCTCCCTTTTGCGTTTCCTCTTGACGTTACTTTTGCGCAGCGCTTCGCCGCGCCGTCTTGCGTCCTGCCATTCAAGCAGGCCTGCCCGCCGCCTGCAACTCGGCCAAAGCCGCTGTCATATGCTAGGAAGGCGCAGCTCGGTTGCGATGGAGTGAGGTACAGGACATGAAAGAGCTTGTCGGCATTGCGGAACAGGTCGCGGCGAAACTGACCGCGCGCAAACAGACCATCGCGGTCGCGGAATCCTCGACCGGCGGCCTGATCTCGGCCAGCCTGCTCGCAGTGCCCGGTGCGTCGGCCTATTTCCTCGGCGGCGCCGTGGTCTACACCCGCGACGCCCGGCGCGTGCTGATGGATATTTCGGATGACGGCATGAAGGGCTTTCGTTCGTCCTCGGAGCCTTATGCGCAACTCCTGGCCGAGCAGATGCGCGGCCGCTTCAATAGCGACTGGGGGCTTTCGGAAACAGGCGCCACCGGCCCCACCGGCAACCGCTACGGCGACGCGGCCGGCCACAGCTGCATGGCGGTGGCTGGCCCCGCGGCGGAGGTGATCACGCTGGAGACCGGGAGCAATGACCGGTTTGCGAACATGCAAGTGTTTGCGGCGACGGCGCTGAAGTTGCTGCTGAGGAAGTTGGAGGGGTGAGCTGCTGTGCTGTGAGTGAGGGCAGTATCGCCACAAACACCGCTGTCATGCCACGCGAAGGCGGGGCATCCAGTACGCCGCAGCCTATCGATTCAATCACGACTGTCTCGGAGTACTGGATCGCCCGGCCAAGCCGGGCAAGGACAGCGGAGAACGGAGCGACACTACCGCCCCAAATGCCGCATGAAAATCCGCACCACGTAGCCCTTGAAGCGCGGCGCCTCGTCGAAGACATCCGACGCGATCCGTTCGACGGTCTCGCGCAGCGACACGAACTGCGCCTGGCGGGCGCTGCTTTCGGTGCCCTGCATGCCCGCAAGCTCGTCCAGCGCCGCGTCGCTGATCTGGCAGTCCACGACCTCGCCGTCGTTCATCATGGTGAAGCGAAAGGCCAGCCGTTCAAGGTCATGGCCGATGATCCTGTCGCGCGTCAGCGGCATCAAGTCGTCCCGGTCGAGCCCCCGAACGAGACAATGCTAAAAATCTTTCCGCCTGTCAGCAGCAAACAGAGACTTCGCCCTACTGAAACGCGACTTCGGCGAAGCTGCGAAGCTTTCGCGAATGCAACCGCTCCGATTCCTGCTGCTTGAGCCGCTCCAGCGCCTTCAGGCCGATCTCGAGATGCTGGCCGACGCGGCGGCGGTAGAATTCGCTGGCCATGCCCGCCAGCTTGATCTCGCCATGCAGCGGCTTGTCGGAGACGCACAGCAGCGTGCCGTAGGGGACGCGGAAGCGGTAGCCGTTGGCGGCGATCGCAGCCGATTCCATGTCGAGCGCCACCGCACGCGATTGCGACAGGCGACGAATGACCTCGGGACCGCTGATCTCCCAATTGCGGTTGTCGACGCTGGCAACGGTGCCCGTGCGCATCAGGCGCTTGAGCTCAAAACCTTCCAGGCCCGTGACGTCTTCGACCGCCTCTTCGAGCGCGACCTGCATCTCGGCCAGCGCCGGGATCGGCACCCATAGCGGCAGCTCGCGATCGAGCACGTGGTCCTCGCGCACATAGCCATGGGCGAGCACGTAGTCGCCGAGCCGCTGCGTGTTGCGCAAGCCGGCGCAATGCCCGAGCATCAGCCAGGCGTGCGGCCGCAGCACCGCGACGTGATCGGTGACGTTGCGCGCGTTGGACGGGCCGGTGCCGATGTTGATCAGGGTAATGCCGCGATAGCCGGGCGCGACCAGATGAAAGGCCGGCATCTGCGGCGCGCGCACGGGTGCTGTACCCGTCGTTGCGCCGCCATTGCGCATGATGACGTTTCCGGGCGCGACAAAGGCGTCGAGGCCCGCCTCGCCGGACTGAAGGCGCTGCTCGCAAAGCTGGGCGAATGCATCGACATAGAACTGGTAGTTGGTGAAAATGACAAAGTTCTGGAAATGCTCGGGGTCGGTGCCGGTGTAGTGATAGAGCCGGCGCAGCGAGTAATCGACGCGGGCGGCGCGAAACAGCGACAGCGGCTCGGGCGTGCCCGGCTGAAGCTCGAACGTGCCGTCGGCGATCGCATCGTCCATGGTGGCGAGATCGGGCACGTCGAACGCATCGCGCAGCGACCGCGTCACGGGCGAATTCTCGCTGGTGGTGATGGCGGCTTCAATGTTGATATCGCGGCGATAGGCGAAGTGAACGGGGATCGGCTCACTGGATTCACCAATTTCGACCGGCACGCCGTGATTCTGGATCAGCAATCCGATCTGCTCGGTGAGATAGGCGCGGAACAAATCCGGCCTGGTCACGCTGGTTTCGTGCACGCCGGGCCGGGCGACGAAGCCATAGGCAAGACGCGAGTCGAGCCGCGCATGCGTCGCAGTCGTGACCCGGACGAAGGGATAATAGGCTCTCGCGCGCGTCGTGACGGCCTCGCCGTTGACATAGGCCTCGAACCGGTCGCGCAGGAATTTTGTGTTGCGCTCATAGATCTCTTCGAGGCGGGCGACGGCCGCGGCCGGGTCGATGAAGGCTTCGGTGGCGATGGAGGGTGGGGTCTGCATTGTTCGACGCCGGGTTGCTGGGGCCTGAGTCGAACTATAGCAAGAACGAGAAAGCGTAGGGTGGGCAAAGCGAAGCGTGCCCACCATCTTCATTGCCGAACGAAAAATGGTGGGCACGGCGCTTTGCGCCTTTGCCCACCCTACGAGATCGAGTCTGCCGCTCGAGATCCCGGATGCGCGCCAAGCGCGCTCCGGGATGCTGCGCCTTCGCGCGTCACTTCTCCCGGAAGGCCCGCATGAACTGGTCGTGCAGCGGCTTCATCAAGTAGGAGAACATCGTGCGGTCGCCGGTCTGGACGAAGGCTTCCGCCGGCATGCCGGGGATCAGCCTGGAGTCGCCGAGCTTGGCGACCTCCTCCGCGGACATCGACACTCGGATGGTGTAGTAGCTCTGCCCGGTGCGCTGATCGGTGGTGACGTCGGGCGAGACGCGGGTGACGACGCCGTTGAGCTCGGGCGTGGTTCGCTGGTTGAAGGCGGAGAGGCGCAACAGCGTCTTCTGGCCGATCTGGAGCTTGTCGATATCGACCGGATTGACCTTGGCCTCGACCTGGAGGTCGTCGGCCTGCGGCACGATCAGCATCAAGGCGTCGCCGGCGGTGACGACGCCGCCCACCGTGTGCACGGTCGATTGCAGCACCATGCCGTCCTGCGGCGCGCGGATGTCGACACGGCGAAGCTGATCCTCGGCCGCGACCTTGCGCTCGATCGACTCGCCGATCTTGTCATTGGTCTCGCGCAAATCCTTCGAGACCTCGCTCACCATGTCCTTGTCGACCTGGATGATCTGGAGCTCGGTCTCGGTGATCTTGCCCTTGGCCTGCGCCCGCGAGGCGATGTACTGCGCACGCTCGCCGTTGAGGCGCGCGCTGTCGCGCTCGAGCGTGGTCAGACGTGAGATCTGCACCAGGTGCTTGTCGTAGAGATCGCGGACGCCGATGAGCTCCTGCTGCACCAGCGAGATCTCCTTGTCCTTGGCCTTCTCCTGCGCGGAGAGACCCTCGATCTCCTCGTTGAGCTGCTGGATGCGCTCGCGGAGCTGCGCCTTCTGCCCCGCACGGCCATTGACGCGAACGTCGAACAGCTTTGTTTCGGCGGAGAGCAGCACCTTGACGTCGGGATCGTTGCCACGATCGAGCAGCGCCTGCGGAAACTCGAGCTTGTCGAGCCCGCGCTGCTCGGCCTGAAGCCGCGCCGCTCGCGCCTGCCCCGCGTCGAGATTCTTGGTGACGATGGCGAGATTGGCCTTGGTGACGGTGTCGTCGAGCCGCACCACGATGTCGCCGGCCTTGACCAGGTCGCCGTCATGGGCACGCACCTCGCCGACCACGCCGCCGGTCGGATGCTGCACCTTCTTGACGTTGGATTCGACCACGATCTGGCCGGGCGCGATCAGCGCGCCGGAGATCTGCACCATCGACGCCCAACCGCCGAGGCCGACGGCCAGAACCAGCACGATCGAGACCCCAAGGATCAGGTGAAACCGGATCGACTCCCGCACGGTTCTCTTCGCGCCGGGCTTTGCGCCGCCAATCGTCATCGTGCTCATGCTTTGGCCACTCCGCCTTCACTGACGATCTTGATCGGCGCCGGCGGCGCGACGCGGGACTGGAGCACCTGGGCGAGCACCTGCTCCTTCGGCCCGAAGGCCTGCATACGGCCGTCGCGCAGCACCAGGATCTGGTCGACCGCCTCGACGCCGATCGGCCGGTGCGCCACCACGATGACGATGGCACCGCGCTCGCGCGCGGCACGGATGGCGCGGGTCAGCGCTTCGTCGCCTTCGGTGTCGAGATTGGAATTGGGCTCGTCGAGCACGATCAGGAACGGATTGCCGTAAAGCGCGCGCGCCAGCGCCACACGCTGCGCCTGGCCTGCGGAGAGCGAAGTGCCCTGCTCGCCCACTTGCGTGTTGTAGCCCTCGCGCATCTTGATGATCATCTCGTGCACGCCGGCTTCTTTCGCCGCGCCGATGATGCCGTCAGACGTGGCCTCGGGATCGAAGCGGCTGATGTTCTGCGCGATGGTGCCGCCGAACAGTTCGACGTCCTGCGGCAGATAGCCGATATGGCGGCCGAGCATGTCGGACGCCCACTGGTCGAGCGCTGCGCCGTCGAGCCGCACCTTGCCGCGCACCGGTTGCCAGACGCCGACCAGCGCCCGGATCAGCGACGATTTGCCGGAGCCGCTCGGCCCGATCACGCCGAGGCCGTTGCCGGCTTCGAGCGCAAAGGTGATGTCCTGCACGATGAGCCGCTGGTCGCCGGGCGGCACCATCGCGACGCCTTCGACCGAGAGCCGGCTGGTGGGCGCCTGCAACTGGGTCGGCATCGTTTGCGCCGGCATCTGTTCCAGAAGACGGCTGAGGCGGTGCCAGCTCTGGCGTGCGGTGACGAAGGATTTCCAATGCGCGATCGCGAGATCGACCGGCGCCAGCGCGCGGGCGGAGAGTATCGAGCCTGCGATGATGATGCCGGCGGTCGCCTCCTGGTGGATGACGAGATAGGCGCCGACCGCGAGCACCGCCGATTGCAGCATCATGCGCAACACTTTGGCGACCGCGCCGAGACCGCCGGCGACGTCGCTCGCACGCTGATTGCCGGCGAGATATTTTTCGTTGGCCTCGCTCCAGCGCTGGTTCAACCGGCCGGCCATGCCCATCGACACCAGCACTTCCGCATTGCGGCGGCTGGACTGGGCGAGATCGTTGCGCTGGGCGGCAAGGCCCATCGCCTCTTTCGCCGGCTGGCGGGAGAGGAACTCGGTGACCAGCGTCAGCCCGACCAGGATGATGGCGCCGACCAGTGCGGTGAGGCCGATCATGACATGGAAGGCGAAGCAGATGGCGAGATAGAGCGGCAGCCAGGGCAGGTCGAAGAACGCACTCGGTCCCATGCCGCCGAGAAAGGAGCGGACATTGTCGAGGTCGCGCAGCGGCTGAAGCCCCTCGTTGCGACTGCCGACCAGCAGCGGCAGGCGCACGATGGTGTCGAACACGCGCTTGTTCAGGGCTTCGTCGAGCGCGGTGCCGATCCGTCCCAGGATGCGGCTGCGGATCATGTCGAGCACGCCCTGCGCCATATAGAGGCCGCCGGCGAGGACGATCAGACCGACGAGGGTCGGGATGCTGCGGCTCGGCAGCACCCGGTCGTAGACTTCCAGCATGAAGATCGACCCGGTCAGATAGAGCAGGTTGATCATGCAGCTCATGAAGCCAAGGCCGATCAACGCCGTGCGGCAGGCACGCAGCGCGTCACCGAGCTCTGAACGGCGGAGGCCGGGAACGGCTGCCATCAGTCTGATCTCTTTCGGGCGAGGGGCAGAAACCCCTGATTTCAAAGGTACATTGAGGGGTACTTGCCCCGGATTAATATCGCGTTCTCTCCCGCGTGCGGCGCAATCGAATTAATCCAGGACCTTGATTACGTCACATCTACCGCGGATGGCCTGATGCGCAAGTCCGGTATTTCACAGTCTTCGCGGCTTTTTATAGCAGACAAATACGCCCCTCCCCAGCCTGGGGAGAGGCGCAAAGTTCCGCTTCGCTGAACGGAGAAGCCTAGAACCGGCCGCCGCCGCGGACCAGCCGCACCACCAGCAGCAGGATGACCGCGCCGATGGCGGAATAAATGATCTCCGATACCAGCCCGGTACCGATATGAATGCCGAGCTTGGGGAACAGGAACGTCGCGACAAACGCACCGGCAATGCCGATCACGATGTCGCCGATGATGCCGAAGCCTGCGCCCCGCACGATCTTGCCGGCCAGCCAGCCGGCCACGAGGCCGACGAACAGGATGACGAGCAGGCCTTCATTCGAAATGTACATAAGTCAGATCCCTCTCCGTGAACGGCCGCATGGAACCGGAATCGGGATGAATGGGGTCTGAATGCTGTTCCCCGCTCTCCCGGACCGCGCCGGCAAAAACGTCGAAAACAACCCCATGCACAGTAGAACACCTCTTCGCCGAGTACGCCCGGTGAATCGTGACAACTCGGTGCTGGCGCAGGGGATTTTCGAGATCAGGCGCGGCCGGCCTACGACGCGACCACGGCGTCCGCCAGCACACACCTTGCCGCCCGGCCCGGCCCCACCTCCACATTCGGCGGCAGTTGCTCCAGGCAGCGGCGCTGCGCCACCGAACAACGCGGAGCGAAGGAGCAGTTGTGCGGCCTCTCGGCCAGCGACGGCGGCGTGCCGGGGATGGTCTCGAGCCTTGCCCCCCGCTTGGCGCCGTGGATGGTGGAGGCGAGCAGGCCCTTGGCGTAGGGATGCACCGGCGAACGGACGATGTCGCGAAGCGTCCCCTGCTCCACGATCTGGCCGGCATACATCACCGCGACGCGGTCGCAGATCTCGATGGCGACGCCGATGTCGTGGGTGACGAAGATGACGGACATGCCGAACTCGCGCTGTAGCTCGCGCAAGAGCAACAATATCTGGATCTGCACAGTGGCATCGAGCGCCGTGGTCGGCTCGTCCGCCAGTAGGATCTTGGGACGGCAGGCGAGCGCCAGCGCGATCATGGCGCGCTGGCGCATGCCGCCGGACATTTCGTGCGGATAGGCATCCAACCGGCGCTTTGCGGACGGGATGCGCACGACCTCGAGCATCTCCAAGGCTCTCGCGCGGCCTTCCGCATAAGACTTGCCTTCGTGGCGCACCACGCTCTCGGCGATCTGCGCGCCGATGGTGTAGACCGGATCGAGCGCCAGCGCGGGCTCCTGAAAAATCATCGAGACGGTCTGGCCGCGGAACGACGACAGCTCCTCGTCGTTCATGGCCAGCACATCGCGCCCCATGACGTTGACCGTGCCTGCGATCTGCGTGCGCTTCTTCGGCAACAGCCGCATCAGCGCACGCAAGGTCACGCTCTTGCCCGAACCGGACTCGCCGAGCAGACCCAGCACCTCGCCATCGCCGAGCGTGAGACTGAGATCGTTCACGGCATAGACCGTGCGCTCGCCGGTAAAGCGGATGTTGAGGCCGGAGATGTCGACGAGCTTTGTCATGACGGCAGCTTGGGTACCCGGTCGTGGTAATCGGTGACGCGCTGGAAGGCGGCGCCGATGGTGAGCAAGGTCGCTTCATCGAAGGAGCGGCCGATCAGCTGCATGCCGATCGGCAGGCCGCTTTTGGTGAAGCCGGACGGCACGGTCAGCGACGGCAGGCCCAGGAAGTTCACAGGGCGGGTGAACAGCGTCAGCCGCTGCAACAGCGCCGGCGCGTTCGGCCCGCCGCCGACATCGCTTTCCTCAATCGTGGGCGCCGGCACCGGAGATGCCGGTGCGATCACCGCATCGACGCCGGCGGTGGCCGCATTGTGCGCGGCGAGCGCGGGCCCGCGCCAGCGCATCGCCTCCAGATAGGTGATGGCGGGAACGGCGAGCCCGTTCTGAAGCCGCATCAACACCTGCGAGCCATAATCCTGCGGACGCTCGATCATCCAGCGCTTGTGGAATGCGGCCGCTTCGGCCGCGAGCACAAGTTGGCTCGCGGAGGACAATTGCCGCTGATCGGGCAGCTCGACCGTGACAATATCGGCGCCTTCGCGCTTGAGCACGGCGATGGTCTCGTCGAGCACGCGCGCGACTTCGCTGTCGAGATCGTCGACATAGAAGGACGCAGGCACGCCAATCTTCAAGCCCTTGAGCGAGCCCTTGGTCGCGGCGACATAGTCCGACAGCGGCTCGTGGCTCGCGGTCGAATCTTCGGGATCGGGACCGGCCATCAACGCCAGAAGCAGCGCGCAATCCTCGGCGGTGCGGGCGAGCGGGCCGACGGTGTCGAGCGATTGCGACAGCGGCATCGCGCCGGCACGGCTGACGCGGCCCCAGGTGGTCTTGAGCCCCGTGACGCCGCAGAAATGCGCGGGCATCCGGATCGAGCCGCCGGTGTCGGAGCCGAGCGCGGCATAGGTCAGGCGCGCGGCGACCGACGAGCCCGACCCCGACGACGAGCCGCCGGTGATATGCGCGACGTTCCAGGGATTGCGCACCGGACCGTAATGGGCGTTGTGGCCGGTCGGGCCATAGGCGAATTCGGCAAGATGCAGCGTGCCGAGGCGAACTTGGCCGGCATCCTTCAGCCGCTGCAAGGCGGTGGAGGTGGTGGTCGGCACGAAATCGCGGCGGATCAGCGAGCCGCACGTCGCGACCTTGCCCGCATCGTAATACATGTCCTTGTGCGCGAGCGGCACGCCATGCAGCGGACCGCGCAGATCGCCCTTGGCAAGCTCGGCGTCGGCGGCGTCAGCCGCCTTCAGCGCAGCCTCCGATTCGATCGACATGAAGGCGTTGAGATGCGGCTGCCACTGCGCAATGCGGTGCAGCAGCGCGCGCGTCGCCTCATGCGAGGACACTTGCTTCATCGCGATCGCAAGCGCGACCTCGGTGAGCGTCATCAAGGCAGGCTCGGTGCTCATTTCGACACCTTGGTAGTCTGCGCGAGCACGTAGAGCGCCGGTTCGAGATCGAACGGCAACGTGCCGGCGATGGCCGCAAAGCCTTCGAAGGCGGGTCCGATGGAATTGGAGATGCGCGTCGCAATCTCATCGTCGACGGGAATGCCGGCGACTTGCGCTGTCGCCTTGATCTCTTTGGTCGTGGGTCTCGTCATGCGATTTCCTCTCGGGGCGCACGGCTATGGCCTGAACCAGGGATTGCCATGTAGCACGCGGCCTCGTGGCCCATTCTATCGACGGCGGTGAGCTTTGGTGCAGCATTTGCGCAGAGCGGCTCCGCAAACGCGCAACGGGTGTGGAAGCGACAGCCCGGGGGCGGATCAATCGGATTGGGCGGATCGCCGGTGATCGGCGGCTTTTCGGTGCGGCGGTCCGGATCGGAGGACGGCATGGCCGCAAGAAGCGCGCGCGTATAGGGATGCGCCGGCTTGTCCCAGACCTGGTCGACCGGGCCGAGCTCGACGACCTCGCCGAGATACATCACCAGCACACGATCGCTGATGTAGCGGACGACGTTGAGGTCGTGGCTGATGAAGAGATAGGTCAAGCCGAACTCGCGCTTGAGATCGGCAAGCAGATTGAGCACCTGCGCCTCGACCGATTTGTCGAGCGCGGAGACGGCTTCATCGAGGATCACCAGCCGCGGCGACAGCGCCAGCGCGCGTGCGATGTTGACGCGTTGGCGCTGGCCGCCGGAGATCTCGTGCGGATAGCGGTTGGCGAAGTTTGCAGGGACCAAGCCCACCTTGCCGAGCAGCTCGCGCGCCAGTGCGCGCGCCGTACCATCAGCCATGCCATGGACTTTTGGGCCGAACGCGATCGATTCCTCGATGGTCAGGCGCGGATTAAGCGAGGCGTAAGAGTCCTGAAACACCATCTGCATGCCGCGGCGCAGCTCTCGCAGCGACAACGACTGCCCGACGGCCATGCCGTCATAGATGATGTCGCCGGTATCGCGCGGCATCAGATGCATCAGCAGCCGCGCAGTGGTCGACTTGCCGCAGCCGGATTCGCCGACGATGCCGACGGTCTCGCCCTTGGCGATGGAGAAGGAGACATTGTCGACGGCGCGCACGGTGCGTTTGGCGGCGAACAGCCCGCCACGCACGGGGAAATGCTTGGTGAGTCCGTTGACCTGGAGCAGCGGCTGCGCGACGCCGCCGACGTCTTCGACCGGCTCCAGCATGGCGATGGAAGTATTGCTCTCGCTCATGGCCTAGTTCCTGATGTCCATGGCGCTGCGCAGGCCGTCCGAGAGAAGATTGAAGCAGATCGAGACCGCGAAGATCATCGCGCCGGGGAGAGCTGCGACCCAGGGATTAACGTAGATCGCGGTGCGCAAGGTGTTCAGCATCAGCCCCCATTCCGGCTCTGGCGGCTTGGTGCCGAGGCCGAGGAAGGAGAGGCCTGCCGCCAAAATCATCGAGACCGAGATCAGGCTGGTGGCATAAACGAAGATCGAGCCCAGCACATTGCCGAGGATATGCACGCGCATGATGGTGAAGGGCCCCGCGCCCGAAGCGCGCGCGGCCTCGACGAAATCCATGTTGCGAACGCCGGTGGTGACGCTTTCGGCGACGCGGGTGATCTGCGGCACGAACACGACGGTCAGCGACACGATGGAGTTGAGGATGCCGGCGCCCAGCGCGCCAGAGATCGCAATCGCAAGCAGCACGGAGGGAAAGGCGTAGAACACGTCGATCGTGCGCATGATCGCTGTGTTGAGCTTGCCGCCGACATAGCCCGCGACGAGACCGAGCGAGGTGCCGATGCCGAAAGCCAGGACCACGGGCAGAATGCCGATAACGAGCGACAGCCGCCCGCCATAGATCAACCGCGCCAGCATGTCACGGCCGAGTTCGTCGGTGCCGAGCGGATAGCCCACTGTGCCGATGTGGCGCAGGCGGCGGATCATCGAGCCCTTGTAGGGGTCTTCGAGACCGAGCCAGGGCGCGAGGATCGCGGAGAGGAAGATCAGCAGCAGCACCAGCGCGCAGGCCATGCTGACCTTGTCGCGACGAATACGGCGGCCGACGGTCGCCCAATAGCCGCGCGCCTTGGTCGCAGGCGCGGCCTGGAGTGCGGCGTCGGTGGTGGCTGACAACGGAAGCTCGCTCATTGCCGCAATTTCCAACGTCGTCCCGGCGAAGGCCGGGACCCATAACCACGAAAGGTCATTTGGCGAGGACTCGTGGTTGCTATCTCGTCCCACAACCGCTTACTGGGGTTATGGGTCCCGGCCTTCGCCGGGACGACACTGAATGTGTGGCACCTCATCCCGCTAGCCCCGCTTGATGCGCGGATCGATCGCGGCTTGCGCGATGTCGACCAGCAGATTGAGGAAGACGAAGAACAGCGCCAGCACCAGGATCGTGCCCTGCAACAGCGGCAAATCGCGCTGGAAGATCGCCGAATTGAGCAGGAAGCCGGAGCCCGGCCAGGAGAACACGGTCTCGATCAGAATCGAGCCGCCGAGCATGTAACCGAGCTGGAGGCCCATCACCGCAAGCGCGGTGGGCGCGGCGTTCTTGATGATGTGGCGAAACACCCCCCGTTCGTGCAGACCCTTTGCACGCAAGGCTTCGACAAAATCCTGCGAGAGGATGTCACCAGTCAGCGCGCGCACGGTGCGGGTGACGATGCCCATCGGGATCACCGAGGTCGTAATCGCCGGCAGCACGAGATATTTCAGATGCTCCCAATCCCAGGCCCAGGCTGTGGAGCCGCCGGATCCGGCGCCGACCGCGGGCAGCCAGTTCAGCTCGACCGAGAAGATGATGACGAGAACCATGCCGAGCCAGTAATGCGGCACCGAGACGCCGGCGATGGCAAAGGACGTCGCGACCTTGTCGATCCAGGTCTCGCGAAAGTAGCCGGCGATCAGGCCGAGCAGGATGCCCATCGTGAAGCCGATGATAGCCGCCGCAATTGCAAGCGTGACGGTGTTGCCGACCGCGCGCATGACTTCGGCGAGCACGGGGCGTCCCGTCGCGATGGAGTTGCCGAGATCGCCATGCAGCGCGCGCAGCAGCCACAGGCCGAACTGCACCGGCAACGGGCGGTCGAAACCGTAGGCTGTGCGCAACTGCGCCGCGAGCTCCTGCGAGGCATCGGCCGGCAGCACCGCGACGAGCGGATCGCCCGGCGTGATGTGCACGAGCAGAAAGCACACCAGCGCGACGCTGATGACGATCGGGATGACATAGACGATGCGTCTGGCGATATAGGCGAGCACGTCGGATTCTTTCTTCCCTTCTCCCCTTGTGGGAGAAGGTGGCGCGAAGCGCCGGATGAGGGGTTCTATCCGCGGATGAAATTGCTTCTATTGAGAGGTCCGCATCCGCGGAGAGAGACCCCTCACCCGGCTTCGCTTGCGCGAAGCCACCCTCTCCCGCAAGGGGAGAGGGTGCACTGAGCGTGTTGCGCGAGCTTACTACTGCATCGACACCAGCGAGAAGTCGATGAACCAGCTCTTCGGCTGGATGACGCCGGTCACCTTCGGGCTTATGGCGCGCGGGCCGACGTCGTGGGCGACGTAGAGGAAGGCTGCGTCGTCGACGGAGGCCGCGTGCAGTTCGGCGAGCGCGGCATCGCGCGCGGCGGGATCAAAGGTCTGCCGCGCCTTCTTCACCAGCTCGTCGAACTTGGGATTGTTGATAAAACCCCAATTGTTCGAGACCGGCGGCGCCATGCTCGATTGCAGGAAGCGCACCAGCGCGAAGAACGGGTCCATCGCCGCGTAGGTGACGTTGGTCGCGTTCGAGCCGTTGGCCGAGGGGTCCTTGGCGCCGCGGCGCCAATTGGTGAACAGCGTATTCCACTCGATGACGTCGAGCTGCACGTCGAAATAGCATTCGGCGAGCGCCTGCTGGAGATATTCGTTCATCGGCAGCGGCTGCATCTGGCCCGAGCCCGAGGCCGAGGTCTGGATCTTCACCGTCAGCTTCTTGTTCGGACCGAAGCCTGCCTCCTGCATCAGCTTTTGCGCCGCCGGCTTGTCGTACTTGATCTCGAAGGTCGGCTTGCCGCGCCAGGGATGGCCGGGCTCAAAAGTGCCGGTCGCCGGCACCATCAGGCCGGCGAGCAGGCCGTCCTTGAGGCCTTCGCGATCGACACAAAGGTTGGCGGCCTTGCGCACGCGGATGTCGTTCCAGGGCGAGCCCTCGACGCGCGAGAACTGCCACGGCCAGACATGCGGCTGCTCGTTGGCGTAGAGCTTGAAGCCGCGCTGCTTGATCTCGGGCAGCGCATCCGGCGCGGGTGCCTCGACCCAATCGACCTGTCCGGAGAGCAACGCTGCCGTGCGCGCATTCGCTTCCGGCATCGGCAAGAGCACCATCTTGTCGATCTTCGGCACGCGCGCCTTGTCCCAATAGCTCGCGTTCTTGACCAGCTCGAGCCGCTCGCGCGGGGTGAAGCTCGCCATCTTCCACGGGCCGGTGCCTGCGGCATCCTTGGCGAACGCAGTCCAGGCGGCCTGCGACTTCGCCTTGGCGTCGGCGCCGTCCGCCTTGTCATAGAAATGCTGCCACTTGGCCGGGCTCGCCATGAAGAGGTTGGTGAGGTTGATCGGCAGGAAGCTGTCGGGCTCCTTGGTGGTGAGCTCGACCGTCATGTCGTCGATCTTCTTCGCAGACGCCAGCGTCGGCATGCGCGAGGCGGTGACGCCGACCTGGCTCGGATCGAATTGCGGCGCGTCCTGCTTCAGCACCTTCTCGACGTTCCACACCACGGCATCGGCGTTGAACGGCGAGCCGTCATGGAAGGTGACGCCGGGGCGCAGCTTGAAGGTCCATTTGGTCTTGTCGGCATCATCGACCTTCCACTCGGTGGCGAGGCCGGGGATCACCACGCTGGCCTTGTCGGCGGAGGACAGGTCCCAGCCAGTAAGTGCGTCATACATGGTGACGCCGGTGAAGCGGTTGCCTTCAAAACCCTGATCAGGCTGGCCAAGCGTGCGCGGAATGTCGGCAGCGGTCATGCCGATGCGCAGCACCGTTTCGGCACTGGCCATGCGCGGCCATGCGGCCGCAGTCGTCAGGGCCAGCGCAGCAATCAGCGCCGCGCGGGTAGTCGTCTTGATAAACATTACTTTCGTCCTTTTACGGCTTTCGATGACTAATTTTGATGCAAACGTATGCAATGCCTATGCCAATGGGGAAACTTATTCTGCGAATTGCCCCTGCGACGACAAGTCCTTGTGATCAAATGGTCGCATGGGCACTTCGCTGCCTATTCTGGCATCAAGATTGCAGGTTTTGCTCCGATTTCTCCCTGGGAGCTTTAGGCCATGCGTATCCGATTATCGACCTGTCTCGCCGTGCTTGCGCTGGCGTTGTCCGCAATCTCAGCGCGCGCCGAAACGGTGGTGCGCTACGGCATCTCGATGGCGGACATTCCGCTGACGACCGGCCAGCCCGATCGCGGCGCCGGCGCCTATCAGTTCACGGCCTATACGATCTACGATCCGCTGGTGGCCTGGGAGATGGACGTCGCTGACCGGCCCGGCAAGCTGGTGCCGGGCCTCTCCACCGAATGGAAGGTCGACGATACCGACAAGACCAAATGGCGCTTCACGCTGCGCAAAGGCGTGAAGTTTCATGACGGCAGCGAGTTCAACGCCGATGCGGTGATCTGGAATCTCGACAAGGTGCTCAACGACAAGGCGCCGCAATTCGACAAGCGGCAGAGCGCGCAGGTGAAGACGCGGCTTCCGTCGGTCGCGAGCTACGCCAAGATCGACGATTCCACGGTGGAGATCACCACCAAGACGGTCGATTCCTTCTTCCCCTATCAGATGCTGTGGTTCCTGGTCTCCAGCCCCGCGCAATATGACAAGCTCGGCAAGGACTGGGACAAGTTCGCAAGCCAGCCCTCCGGCACCGGCCCGTTCAAGCTGACAAAGCTGGTGCCGCGCGAGCTCGCCGAGCTCACGAAGAACCCGGACTATTGGAACACCAAGCGCATTCCGAAGGTCGACAAGATCGTGCTGGTGCCGATGCCGGAAGCGCTGACGCGCACCAATGCGCTGCTTGCGGGCCAAGTCGACCTGATCGAAACACCGGCGCCGGACGCCGTGCCGCAGTTGAAAGCGGCCGGCATGAAGATCGTCGACAACGTCACGCCGCATGTCTGGAATTATCATCTGAGCGTGCTGCCGGGCTCGCCCTGGACCGACATCCGCCTGCGCAAGGCACTCAATCTCGCCATCAACCGCGACGAAGTCGTCGGGCTGATGAACGGGCTGGCAAAACCCGCGAAGGGACAAGTCGACCCGTCGAGCCCGTGGTTCGGCAAGCCGACATTCGACATCAAGTATGATCTCGCCGCCGCGAAGAAGCTGGTCGAGGAAGCCGGCTACTCCAAGGCAAAACCGCTGAAGGCCACCTTCATCATCGCGCAGGGCGGCACCGGCCAGATGCTGTCGCTGCCGATGAACGAGTTCCTGCAGCAGAGCTTCAAGGAGATCGGCATCGACATCGACTTCAAGGTGGTCGAGCTCGAGACGCTCTACACGCATTGGCGCAAGGGCGCGGCCGACGAGATGAACGCCGGCATCACCGCCAACAACATCGCCTATGTGACGTCAGACCCGCTCTACGCCATCGTCCGCTTCTTCGCCTCCGACCAGATCGCGCCGGTCGGCGTCAACTGGGGCGGCTACAAGAACCCGAAGGTCGACGCGCTGATCAACGAGGCCAAGCAGACCTTCGACACCGCCAAGCAGGACGATCTGATCGCGCAGGCGCACGCGCTGATCGTCGACGATGCCGTGCTGGTCTGGGTCGTCCACGACACCAACCCGCACGCGCTGTCGCCGAAGATCAAGCAGTTCGTCCAGGCGCAGCACTGGTTCCAGGATTTGACGACGATCGGGGTGGAGTGAGGGGGCTTCAAACGCAGCAATCGTAGGGTGGGCAAAGCGAAGCGTGCCCACCACTTTAAGCCTCACGCGAGGAGAGATCGTGGGCACGGCGCTCGGGCGCCTTTGCCCACCCTACGAGAGCTATTGATGCGGCCGCACTGGCGCCAAACACTCCGCCGTCGTCCGGGCGAAGGATTGGGTTTGGCGAAGATTGCCCACTCCGATCTCGCGCAACGACTTCTCCCTGGGGGTATGGTCCCGGCCTGCGCCGGGACGACACCTTTATTGAGGCGCCAGCGGGCCCCAAGCGCGCCCCCCTACTTCGTCAGTAGCGCAAACGCCCCGTTCCAACCCTCCGGCGGCGGATCGACCTGGAAATCCTTGATGCGGGCTTCGTAGAGCCCGAACAGCTTTTCCAGCGTGTCGGCGTCCTCGCTCCGGCGGCCGCGCTCGATGGCGTCCAGCGCGCCCTGCCAGTCGCGGCTGCGGTAGCAGCCGAGCATCTCGATGGTGATGTTGCGCAGGCGCTGGAACGCGGCCGAATGCATCACGTCCTCGCGGCCGGCGATGGCGTAGATCACCTCCGGCTCGGTCTTGCCCTTGACCATGATGAAGTCGAGCTCGAGGATCGCGAACTTGTCCTTGGCGGCGAGCGCGGTCCTGGAGCCGACGATGATCGGAAAACCGTATTCCTTGGTCTGGCCTTCCAGGCGTGAGGCCAGGTTGACGCTGTCGCCGAGCACCGAATAGTTCTTCTTCAGATCGGAGCCCATGTTGCCGACCACGCCGATGCCGGTGTTGAGACCGATGCCGACATTGAGCGGGATGTAGACGTGACCGCCATCGGCGGCCTCCTGCTCGCGGTCCTTGTTGACCACATCGATCTTCTCGAGCATCTGGATCGCGGCCTCGCAGGCGTTGACCTCGTGTGCCTTGTCGTCGAGCGGCGCGTTCCAGAACGCCATGATGGCGTCGCCCATGTACTTGTCGACGTAGCCCTTCTCTTCGATGATCACGTCGGTGAGCGGCGTCAGGAAGCGGTTCATCAGCGCGATCAGGCCCTGCGGATCATGCTTGTAACTCTCCGAGATCGTGGTGAAGCCGCGCACGTCCGAGAACATGATCGTCATCTCGCGCTCTTCGCCGCCGAGCACCACCTTTTCCGGCGACTGCGCCATCTGCTCGACCAGAACGGGCGACATATATTGCGCGAAGATGCCGCGGATCTCCTTCCGCTGCCGCTGCTCGCGCACGAAGCTCGAGAAGATGAACGTCAAATAGATCGCGGTGGTCGACAACAGCGGATAGGTGAAGTCGATGAGGTAGCGGTACTTCCAATAGAAGAACCAGGACGTGCCGATCAGGACAGCGGCAAACATCGCGCCCGCGATCACCAGCCGCACCGGCCCGAGATTCGGCGTGAAGATGATGACGAGAATGCCGATGATCAGCGCGGCGAGCAGCTCGACGCCGAGCGCATAGTTCGGCTGGGAGATAACCGCGCCGCTCAGCACGCTTTCGAGCACCTGGGCGTGGATCTCGACGCCGGGCATGGTCGAGGACACCGGCGTGGTCTTGAGGTCGTTCAGCCCGGCCGCGGAGGTGCCGATCAGCACCAGCTTGCCGGCAAGTTTGGCCGGCGGCACCGTGTTGTCCAGCACGTCGGCTGCCGACACATAGATCGAGGGATCGCGGCGGGCGTAGTGCACCCAGAGCTGGCCGTTCTTGTCGGTCGGGATCTCGACGCCCTTGATGCGGATGGCCCGAACTCCGGTCTTGTCCGTCCTGACCAGCAGGGTCGGTGTGCCGGTGATCACGCGCAGAATCTCGAGGCTGAGCGAGGGCATGATGTTGCCCTGGGCGCGCATGATCATCGGCACGCGGCGGATAAAGCCGTCGCGCTCGGTCTTGATGGAGAACAGGCCACGACCGGCGGCAACCTTCTCGATGACGGGCACGTTGCGCAGCAGGCCGGGGAATTCGAACAGGAATTTTTCGGCATTCTCTTCGCCGACAGTCGCGACGCCGGTGAAGGGAAGCGTCTTGTCGAGCTCGGATCCGACCTCCGGCAGTCCGGTTTCGCCGAGGACGACGCGTGAGCGCTTGATCGCTTCCGAGAGAATCTGGTCGTTGCTCGGCAGCTCGCGCAGCTTCGTCCGCGTGGCGTCGTCCAGATAGCGCATCTGGTTGGCGACCAGATCCGGGTTGAGCCGATCGGCCTCGGAGAACACGACGTCGAAGCCGATCGCCACCGCGCCGTTGTTGGTGAGGTTGATGATCATGTCCGCGATCCGCATCCGCGACCACGGCCATTGGCCAAACTTGGCGAGGCTCTTGTCGTCGATGTCGACGATGGTGACCGGCCGCACCCCCTTCTTGTCGCGCGGATCGATCAGCTGGAACATGTCGAAGGTGCGCAGCCGCAGCTCCTGGACCGGCGGCGGATCCCAGACGCGCAGGCCTGCAAAGACGATCAGCAGCCCAAGGCACAGCATCCGCGCAAAGCCGAACTTTCGCGCGAACCATCGCCGCCAGATCCTGAGACGTTTCATGTCAGTCGAGCTTCCTGCCGCGCATCACGTCCTCGGGACCGATCATGGAGCGCCGGCGCGCGAATGGCTATTCCTCAGGCGAAGGATTACCGATTTTTTGCCACGGTCAAGATGCCCGCCGATCGCCGGGAGGCCAGCCGCTCGCCAGCGCCACGCGGCATCAGGTGATGTGGAAGATGAAATCGCTGGCCTTGAGCGTGGCGGTCACGCTCTTCAGCAACAACTGCTCATGCTCGGTCACCGAGCCCTCGCCGACGCCGACCTGCTGCTGCCACGTGACCAGCGTATCGCCGGACTGCTGGGTGATGGTGAGATTGTTGATGGAGCTGACATCCGAGAACTGCCGCAGGTCGATTTTGTCGCCCGTTGCGAAATCGCTGACGGTGTGGGCGGCGTTAGTCCCGCTCCCGTCCGGCGAAAACACGAATTGATCCAGGCCGCCGCCGCCGGTCAGCGTGTCATTCGTACTGGCCGAGAAAATGACGTCCTTGCCGCTGGTGCCGGTCAGGGTGATGCCGTTCTCGGTATTGCCATTCTCGTTGAAGATGAAGTTGACGGTATCGTAAGCGCCGGTGGTCTTGTCCGTCACCGTCAGAGTGATCTGGTCGGTGTCCGGCGGCGTTTCGCCGGAACTGTAGGTGACGCCGTTCTCGAAGGCCGTGTTGATGTCGTCGAGCGAGCCGGATGTCGGTGACAGATCGACGCTGCTGCCCGGCGCATGCGCGGTCGACGCCGTGACGGTAAATTCATCCGTCGACGCGCCGGAGTCGGTATCGGTGACCGAGAGATTGGTGATGGTGTCGGTGCCGAGCTCACGATCATGCGAGACGTAGAAATGGGTGGTGTCGATCACGGGCCCGCCGGCGGGCGCGGCGGGAGCCGAAACGCTGGTGCTGATCGTGGCGGCGTTGGCCGACACCGGGGCCGTCCCATCGGGGCTCATGGCCGTGATGTCGATCGTCGCCGGCGATCCGGAAGCCGTGACGGCGCCGGTATAGGTGTTGTCGAGGGCATGGACGCCGAGCGGATCCGGCGTACCCGTAAAGCCGTCGGCCGGCACGAAGCGGATTTGCGTGTCGGTGTCCAGCACCAGCGCATTCGTGTCGCTGACCGATCCGATATCGACCCACTGATGGGTGCCGGCAACTTCGTATTGCCAGACACCTTCGGTGGCCGTGGCAGCGTCCGAAGCCACCGCGATGGCATGGAAGCTCGCGCCATCGTCGACGTCGTGGAACTTGTCGGCGAAGAGATGGCTGACGGTGTCGCCGGCCGGATTGCTGTCGTTGCCGGCGACGGAGCCCAGCGTCGCGTTGTCGAGCGTCGGCGCGTCGTTGCTGCCGGCGATATTGATGGTGACGGTCTCGCCTGTGCCGGTCGTGTGACCGTCGTTGGGCGCGATGGTGTATTGCAGCGACAGCGTGTGGCCGGCGGCGAGGAAGTCGAAGGGCTGCTCGCCCGAATTGAAGTCCCACGAGAACTGGCCGTGGGTGGCGGTGCCGTTGAGGATGTCGCCGGACTGCACGGTCAGATAGTTCAACAGGTCCGCATTCGACAAGCCATCGATCCCGTCGGTCTGCAAGACGCCGTCGAGAGAGATGGAGACGTGATCGAGCGCCACCGTCACGTGATCGGTGGCGTCGGCATCGGACACGGTCAGCGTGCCGGTCTTGCTCAGCCCTGCGTTGGTCTCGGTCAGGTTCGCGCTGGCGGTGTCGCTCGTCCCGGTCGTGATCGCCGGCGCGTCGTTCTTGCCCGTGATCGTGACGGTGACCTCGGCCGTGTCGGTCTTGTGGTGATCGTCGCAGATCGTGATGGTGGACACCACCGTCACGGTCTGGTTCTCGCCCAGGAAATCCAGCGCACTGTCGGCGATCGAATAGCTCCAGCCGACCGTGCCGTTGTTGTTGCCGGTCTGCTGAAGCGACAGCGCGTTTTCCAGCGTGGTGATCTCGTCCGGCGTCAGCGTCAGCGGCGTGGTGCCATCGGCAGCAAACCCGGTCACGGTGTGGTCGGTGATCGTCGCCGTCGGCCGGTCGGTCAGGTCGATGTCGGTGAAATGGATCGTGCCGCTCGCAGGCGTCGACTGGTCCATCGTCGCCGTGGCGCCGGTAAGGTCCGGCTGCTCCGCCACGACGGCGCTTTGCGAGGTCTCGGCGGCGGTGAACGCAGGCGCATCGTCATGGGCGTTGAGTGTGATCAGCGTACCGCCGTGACCGTCGCTGCTGCCGGCGAAATGCGCATTGGTGTAATCCTCGCCGGTGAGCTTCACCGAGATGCTGTGACCGTAGGCATCGCTCACGACGAGATCGCCGGTCTCAGAGTCGTAGGTCGCCGAGGTGCCGCCGTCGAACTTGATGGTCGACAGATCCAGCTTGTCGGTCGCGGCGAAGCCTGCAACCGACCCGCCGAAGCTCGTGGTGTCGATCTCGAGTTCGCCACCGCCACCATTGAAGGTGATCGTCTGCGCCACCGTGCCGTTGACATCGAGCGTCGCGCCGGCATCGATCGTGACTGAACCTGAGCCCGACAGCGAACCGAACAGCGTCAGGGTCCCGCTATTGACCTCGATGGCGCCGGTATTGGTGATGGTGCCCGAGATCGACGCCGTACCCCAGCTGTCGATGTCGCTGTGATTGGCGATGCTCAGCCCGGCCCCGGAAATCGAGGCGTCATGCAGATCGATGACGCCGTCGTTTGTGATGGTGGACAGGCTGCCGAAAACGCTGGTGCCGGAGACCGTCCAGGTGCCGTCAGCTTTATTGTTGAACGTCGCGGTGGCGACCGAGATGTTGCCGTCGATGTCGCCGCTGTTGTTGATGGTGATGGCGCCGCCGGTCTCGAAGATCGCGTAGGTCGTCGAGGTCACATGCGCGGCGTCCGGCCCGATCGTGCCGGAATTGTCGATCAGCGCGGTGCCGACCGCGTTCTCTTGAACGTAGATCGCCGCGTGGCCGTCGGCGCCGACGACCGTGCCGGTGTTGGTGATGTGCGTCGAGCCGGTCGCGCCCGCAGAGTTTTGCGTGACGGTGATTCCGGTTGCGCTCGTTCCGGTGAGATCGCCGTCGTTGACGATGGTGACGTTGCCCGCGCCGGTGGCAAGCGCGGACAATCCAACAGCGCCGGTGGCGGAGCCTTCATTGGTGACACTGACATCGCCGCCGCCATGATCGAAGACGCCGATCGCGGTGCCCGCGGCGGTGATCGACGATGTCTCACCGGTCGTGACCGTAACGTCGCCGGCACCCCAGGTGAACGCCTCGATGCCGTAGCCCGCATCCGCGGTGATCGTGGCATCGCTGTCGACTTCGACGTCGCCATGGACCGCGCTCGAGAAGGTGGCGTTGCCGCCCGGCTTGTAGCCGGCGATGATCCCGCCCGGCGTCGTGCCGTCGTTGTTGGCGGTCGAACCGGAATGAATCGTGCCGTTGACCTTGACGGAGATCGTGCTGTCCAGGCCGCTTCCGATCCCGGTCGCGTAATTGACGGCCACGATACCGGAGCTGCCGGACGTGATGCTGTCGCCCTTGACCACGGTGACGCTGATGTCGCCAGCATCGATGCTGTAGGCCTTGATGCCGTAGGCCGTTGCACCCGAGATCGTGACATTCGTGCCCAGCGTGACCGCGATGTCGCCGGTGCCGCCGCTCAGCGCGGAGGCCTCGATGCCGTAGCTCTGGGTGCCGGCGACGGAAATCGTCGTACCGGCGAAGCTGTTCACCGTGACGTCGCCATTTCCGTAATTGTAGGCGTCGATGCCGGAGCCCGCCGCGGCGGTGATGTCAGCGTAGTTGTTGACGACAACCGTGCCGTTGACGTCGGTATTGGCGCTGGTGCCGCTCGTGGCGCCCGTGTAGCCGGCCTGGATGCCGGCAGGCGCATTGCCGCTCTGGTTCAGGCTGCTGCCTGAATTGATGGTCCCGTGCGCGTTGACGGTGATGGTGCTGTCACTCGTCGCGTCGAGCGAGATCGCCCGATTGACGGCGACGATGCCGGAGCTGCCCGCATTGAGGACGCTACCGGCCTCGGTGGTGACGGTCTCATTGCCGGCGCCATAGCTGCGCGCGCGGATGCCGTAGGTCGAGCTCCCCGTGATCGTGCCGCCCGCGTCGATGGTGACGTTGCCGTCGCCCTGGGTGGTCGCATCGATGCCAAATGCGCCGCCGACGGCGCCGCCGTGCTGGGTGATCGAGATGTCGCCGGCATTGGCGGCATTCAGATTCTCGACGAGGATGCCTTCCGAATTCGCACCGGTGCCAGTCGCCTTGCCGGTGAGATCATAGACCGTGATATCGCCGGCGCCGGTCGCACTGTCACGCAGCGTGATGCCGTTGCCGGCAAGGCCCGTGATGTCCTTTGTCGCCGTCAGCGAGATGTCGCCGGTGCCGTTCTGGGTGACGACGATGCCATTGGCCGCGCCCTTCAGCGCGCCGGTGGGCGTGAGAACGACGTCGGCGGCCTTGGCGAGCGTGCCGCCGGTCGCCGTGAAGTCGAGCGCGTCGCCGCCTGATGTCGTGACATCAGCTGCGCCCGTGATGGTGAACGTTCCGCCCTTCGAGGATTGGCCGGTGATGGTGCCCGTAAAGCTCTGGCCAGCAAGCTTGTCGAGCTGAAGCGTGTCAGCACCGCCGGCAAACGTAACGGTCTGCGCCGTCGCGCCGGCCAGTTCCAGCGTCGCGCTGTCATCGATGATCAGCGAGCCGGCGCCGGTCAGGCCGCCGGAGAGGTTCAGCGTGCCGGCCTGCGCCTCGATGGTGCCGGTGTTGGTGACGGCGGCCGAGATCGTGTTGGAGCCGGAGACCCCGTAAAGATTGCCGGAATTGCTCAGGCTGCCGCCGTTGATCGAGGCTGCGGTCAGATAGAGTTTCGAGGTGCCGTCGACCGTGACCGTTCCGCCGTCGTTGGTGACGGAGAGGGTCGTGAGCTTCAGGATGCCGCCGTTGATCGCCTTGATATCCGCGGTATTGACGATCAGCTCGCTGGAAATGTCGAGCTCGCCGCCGCTCGCCTGGATCAGCTTATGATTGGTGATGGTGTGGAGCGCGGCGGGATCGATCGTCAGTGTGCCGCTGGTGACCGTGATCGTGCCGGTGTTGGTGATGTCGGCTTCGGAGATGGCGCTCGTGCCGGTCGATTCCAGCGTGCCCGAGATCGTCACCGTGCCGCCGTCGATGGTCGCGCCGGTGAGATCGAGCGTCGAGCCGGACTCGATTGACACCGCGCCGTCGGTGTTGGCCACCGTCATCGAGATCAGCTTGAGCGTACCGTCGTTGATCGCAGCCAGCGTACCGGTGTTGGTGACAGCCTCGCCGTTGATGTCGAGCTCGGCGTTGTTGGCCTGGATCGTGCCGCCGTCATTCGTGATCGCCGTCGCCGAGGTCGTCGCCACCAGCGCCAGCAGACCGCCGAGGGTCGCCTCGATCAGGTAGGTGTTCGAGATGTTGGCGTCGGTGATCGTGGTCGTGCCGGACGAGTCCAGCGTGCCGGAGACGGAGAGCGTGCCGCCGGTCAGCTTCGAGCCGGCCAGCGTCAGCTTCTTGCTGGCGTCGACCTGGACGGTGCCGCCATTGGTGATGGTGCTGGCCGACACCGTCGCGTCATCGAGCGTCAGCGTGACGTCGCTTTCGACCGTGATCGCGCCTTGGTTCAGCGTCGCATTGCCGTCGATTTGGCTGTCACCGGTGACATCGATCGTGCCGCCCAGCACGCCGCTGTAATTGTTGATGGTGCCGCCGGTAATCTCGGTGCCGGACAACGTCAGCGTTTTGCCGTCGTCGACCTGGATGATGTGACCAGTGTTGGCGATGACATCGTTGAGCAGTGTCGCGGCGCCCGCGATCTCCAGCGTGCCGGTATTGGTGATCGCACCCTTGGCGTCCGCGGAGGCGCCCTGGATCTTGGCGCCGCCCTGGAGCTTGACGGTATTGTCGAGCTCGATGCTGGAATTGTCCGTGATGACCGTGCCGGACACGGTGACGCCGTCCAGCGTCAGCTTGGCGTCGGCCGTGACTGTAGCGACACTGAGTGTGGCGCCGCTATCGATCTTGCTGGCGCCGGCGACATCGATGCTGCCGCCACCCTTGACGGCTCCGCCGCTGATCGTGGCTCCGTTCAGGGTCAACGCGGCGTTGGCATCGACAATGACGTTGCCGCTGGCATTATCGACCGTCGAGCCCTGATCGATGGCCAGCGCGCCATTGGCAAGCACTTCGATGGTGCCGGCATTGGTGATGGTCTCGCCGTCGAGCGCATTGCCAGTGCCGCTGACCTTGAAGGTCGCATTGTTCTTCAGCGTGCCGCCGCTCAGCACGCCGTTGCCGGTCAAATCGATCTCGCCGTTGTCCGTGACCGTGCCGGCGCCGGTGACGGTCGCACCGTTGACGGTCAGCTTGCCAGTGGCATCGACCGTGACGTTGCCCGTATTGGTGACGACCGAACCCTGGTCGATGGTCAGCGCGCCGTTCGCCAGCACTTCGATCGTGCCGGTGCTCGCATTCGTGATCGTCTCGCCGTCCAGCGCGTTGCCGCTGCCGCTGACCTTGAAGGCCGCGTTATTCTTCAGGATCCCGCCGCTCAGCACGGCGTTGCCGGTCAGGTCAATCTCGCCATTATCGGTGACCGTGCCGGCCCCGCTAATCGTGGCGCCGTTGACGGTCAGCTTGCCGGTCGCATCGACCGTGACGTTGCCGGTGTTGGTGACGGCCGAGCCCTGGTCGATCGTCAGCGCGCCATTCGCCAGCACTTCGATCGTGCCGGTCGAACTGTTGGTGACCGTCTCGGTGTCCAGCGCGTTACCGGTGCTGCTGACCTTGAAGATAGCATTGTTCTTCAGCGTGCCGCCACTCAGCACGGCATTGCCGGTCAAATCGATCTCGCCGTTGTCGGTGACCGTGCCGGCGCCGCTGATCGTGGAACCGTTGACCGTCAACTTGCCAGTGGCATCGACCGTGACGTTGCCCGTATTGGTGACGACCGAGCCTTGATCGATCGTGAGAGCGCCGTTCGCCAGTACTTCGATCGTGCCGGTCGAACTGTTGGTGACCGTCTCATTGTCCAGCGCGTTGCCGGTGCTGCTGACCTTGAAGGTAGCGTTGTTCTTCAGCGTGCCGCCGCTCAGCACCGCGGTGCCGGTCAGGTCGATCTCGCCGTTATCCGTGACCGTTCCGGCGCCGCTGACGGTGGCGCCATTGACCGTCAGCTTGCCGGTCGCATCGACCGTGACATTGCCGGTGTTGGTGACGACCGAACCCTGATCAATCGTCAGCGCGCCGTTCGCCAGCACTTCGATCGTGCCAGTGCTCGCATTGGTAACAGCTTCGTTGTCCAATGCGTTGCCGGCGCCGCTGACCTTGAAGACAGCATTGTTCTTCAGCGCGCCGCCGCTCAGCACGGCATTGCCGGTCAGGTCGATCTCGCCGTTGTCGGTGACCGTGCCCGCGCCGCTGATGGTCGCGCCGTTGACGGTCAGCTTGCCGGCCGCATCGACCGTGACGTTGCCGGTATTGGTGACGGTCGACCCCTGGTCGATCGTCAGAGCGCCGTTCGCCAGTACTTCGATCGTGCCGGTCGAGGCGTTGGTGACCGTCTCATTGTCCAGCGCATTGCCGGTGCCGCTAACCTTGAAGGTCGCGTTGTTCTTCAACGTGCCGCCGCTCAGCACGGCGTTGCCGGTCAGGTCGATCTCGCCGTTGTCGGTGACCGTGCCGGCGCCGGTGATGGTGGCGCCGTTGACGGTGAGCTTGCCGGTCGCATCGACCGTGAGGTTGCCGGTGTTGGTGACGACCGATCCCAGGTCAATCGTCAGCGCGCCATTCGCCAGCACCTCGATCGTGCCGGTCAAGCTATTGGTGACGGTCTCGCTGTCCAGCGCGTTGCCGGTGCCGCTGACATTGAGGACGCCGTTGTTCTTCAGGATGCCGCTACTGAGCACCGCATTGCCGGTGAAATCGATCTCGCCGTTGTTCGTAACCGTACCGATAGTTGGCCCGGTCGTCACAATGATCGTGCCGTCGGTGGTGTCGCCCGCAACACCATCGAACACCGGCGCTCCGGGGAGGATGGTGATCGCTCCGCCATCGATCGTTGCGCCATTGACGGTCAGCTTGCCGCTGGCATCGACGGTGACCGCACCTCTGTTGTCGACGCTGGAGCCCTTGTCGACGGTCAGCCAGCCATTTGCCAGCACCTTGATCGTGCCGCTGGACGTGTTGGAGACGGTCTCGTGCGCGAACTCTACCGCACCCTCGACGTTGACCACGCCCGAATTGTTCAGCGCGCCGTTCTCGATCAGGCTGATGCCGTCGAGCTTCAGCGTACCGAGAATGGTGACAGTGCCGCCGTCGACCGTCGCGGTGTCGACAATCAGCGTCGTGCCGGCGTCGGCCTTGAGCGTACCGCCGGCATTATGGATCTCGGCCAGCGTTTTCAGCGTGCCGCCAAACAATTCGATAGTACCGGAATTGGTGATCGAGGTCCCGCTGGCGAAATCGCCGCCGCCCGCGAGCGTCAGATAGCCGGCATTGGTGAACACGGCCGTGTCCAGGATCTCGGCCTTGCCACCGACGGACATCGTACCAGTCGCGGTGTTGTTGAAGATCGAGTCCGCGCTCATGTTGAGCGCGCCGGCGATCGTCAGCGAACTCTTGTTGATCACTTCCGGCGGCGGGCCGCCGAAATCATTCATCGTGATCGAGTTGGCGTAGGCCGCCGCGTCGATCGTCACCGGATAGGACGGCGTCAGGCCGTGCAACTGATCGGTGATGACGATGACGTCGTCGGTGATGGTCGGGACCGTACCAGTTTCCCAGTTCGCCGCGTCCTTCCAGAAACCGCCGGCCGGAGCACCATCCTTGTTCGTCGCGATCCACACCACCGCGGCCGCGTCGGTGCCCGTGATCGTGACGGTGATGGTCTGGTCCGAGGTCGCACCGTGCTCGTCCTTGACCGTCACGGTGTAGACCAGCGTCAGCACTTCGCCCCTAGGGATGAAGTCGGCGAGGTAGACCGGCAGATCGGCCAGCGACCAGTTGATGGTGCCGGTGCCGCTGCCGGTCGAGTCGGCGCCATTCGCGATCGCGACCGACATCGCGCTTTCAAACACAGCGAGCGGGCCCGGGGGCACCGTGCCGTCCGGCAAGGTCGCGCTGGTCAACTTCACCGAAACCGCGTGCGTGTCGGTGAGGTCGACATCCTTGAAGGTCAGCGTGCCCGAGGTCGGGACATCGCTGGTGAGCGGGCCGCCGGGCACGCTGGTGCCGCCCGAGAAGGTAATATTCGGCACGCTCGAGGTGATCACCGGCTTGTCGTTGGTGCCGGTGATGGTGATGGTGAAGGTTTCGGTGGCGAATTCATTGTTGACGGAGAAGTTGTTGTCGACACGGATCGTGTAGGTCAGCGTCAACGTTTCGCCGGCCGCGAGAAAATCGAAGGCGTGGTCTGGAATGCTGTAGGTCCAGTGCACCACGCCGTGATTGGTGTTGCCGGAATCCGGAGCGACATTGATGACGATCTCGGTCGCCGCGATATCGGCCTTCTGAAGGCCCGACAATCCCGCGGTGACATCCTGCTGGCCGGCGCTCTGGTAGGTGAAGGACGTGAAAGTGATCTGCGCCGTCGGCCGGTCGCCAAGATTTTGATCGAGGAAGGTGATCTGGCCGGAGATCGTGTCGGAATCCACAGTGTCGCCGGTCTGGTCCGCACGCTCAGTCAGCGCGAACGCCGTCTTGACACTGCCGCTTTGATCGAGGCTCTCCACCAACGGCTTGCCGGGAATGCGGTCGCTGGACTGCAGGGGAGTGCCGGGCCCCTGCGTTCCCGGCTGATTTTGGTTGGTAAAGGTCGCGGTCGCGGTGGCGCCGGTGTCCGTCTTGATGAAGACGATGTTGCCGTTCTGCGTGATCGTGTCGGTGAAGTTCTGGGTCAGCTTGGTGTTGGTGCCGTTGTCCGTGAACTTCAGCGTGAACACATCCGTGATCAGCTTCTGGACGTCCGGCGACATCAGCGCATTTGAGATCGAGACGTTGCCGCCGCTGATCTGGATCATCTGGCCGGCCTGGTTGACCGTCGCGATCGGCAGCAGGGTCGTCTTGTCGAACAGGATGTAGGAGCCGGTGGTGCCGTTCGGCTCGACCAGCACCTGGAAGCTCGCCTGCGGCTGCGGATCGCCGCCGCCGGCGGGCACAACGAAATTGATCTGGCTCAGCACCGCCGTGCCGCGGATGCCCATGGTGGCGACCGGCGTGTCGACCTTCATGTCGCCGTGCTTGGCGGTCTCGCCGGCGACGAAGGTGATGGTGCCCGCGACCAGGCTGAGCAGCGAGGAATTGTTCGACCCGTTGGGGTCGTAGACCATATCGTTCAGCACCATCCGCGCGTTGGAGGACAGGCCGAACACGGTGCCGTCGATGAAGGTGATGCCGAGCGTCGAGTCGCCGCCGGTCGAGACCACGTCGCCCTTCTCGACATTGTCGCCATTGTTCAAAATGATCGAGACGCCGTTGCGGACCGCGGTCGCACTGCCGGCAAGCTTGGTGACGTGGCCGATGACCTGTGCCGCGGACGCGCCGGGCCCGGCCTGCGCATATTCAACGTGCCCCGTAAGCGCGTTGACGATGTCGCCGGTCAGGTGGGCGCCATCGGGCGAAGCGATCGCCGCACGCTTGTCGCCCCTGAAATAATCGTGAACGACGAACTCATGACCGTCATGAGACAGCACGAGGTCGCTGCCTGTGCGTTTGAACTCGCCGTTGAAGATCAGGTTGGGGTCGGGAACAACGACCGCGCCGTCAGGCACGTGTCCGTGCCCCTTGGCGGTAAAGGAATCGACATGGTCATGGCCAGGCGAGCGGAAGCCCTGGCCGTCCAAAGAGAGCGCGGCGTCAAATTTGCCAGCGTAATTCAACCGGGCACCGTAAAAGGGTTAATATTTAAATAAGTATCGAGCGCCTAAGCTTGCATATCATTACCAAGTCCTTAGTGAAACCATCTATTGCTTGTGTGATTTCGCATCACTAGGCCATGGGCATGCGTGCCGACCACTATGCCTGAAGCGACACCAAAGTAATTCTTAAAATTTTTGCAAGTAGAGCTTCGCTTATTTGAGCGCATTTCCTGCCACCCCTTGTATTCGGATGTAAAAATCCGACGGCGGATACTTGTGTCATCTTTTCTTCGTAGTGCCCCGCAACATACTGCGGCAAATACGGAGCTAAATCTGTGACCCAACTAACAGAACCCGCGAAATAGCGGGTCATTAGCCATAAGCCGTAGAATCGGCGTTCCCACAACTTCTGCCTGCAATTGGTTCCATTTCGCGGCGGCCGGGGCACTCCTAGTCCCTAATTCGTAAAATTTTACGAAACTTGAGGACCGCCGCTTCAGCCTGCTCCGCGGTTTTGGGACCCCTGCCGGGCGCGTTAAGCAGAACAAAACGGCCCGTCTCGCACTATCTCCGCGAAAGCAACAAAGCCCGGCACGTACAGGTCGAGGGGGACCTGGCGAAGCCGGAAGGGGATGTCAGATGGAGACCGCTACTCACAGGCGCGCCTGGCGCGCAATCGTTGTTCTGTGCGGATTGATCCTGTTCGGATCGGCCGCCGATCTTCGTGCCGGCACGCTGCTGTCGCCGGGACCCGGCATCCTCGTGCGCAAATCCGCCGAGCCGTTCGGCGTGTTCGCCTTCGCCATTTCGACCGGCAGCCTGCGGCAGAAATGGTTCGCGCTGAAGGACAAGCTCGACGACGACATGGTGCAGCTCGCGCTGTGCGACGGCGACCGCGACAATTGCGCGTCGCCGGCGGCGATCAAGCTGCTCGCCATTGTCGACCAGGCCCGCACCCGCGACGGCCGCGCACGGCTGGGCGAGACCAACCGCGCCATCAATCTCGCCATCCGCGCCGCCAATGACGGTGCCGACGACGTCTGGAGCTCGCCGCTTGCGACCTTCCAGCGCGGCGCCGGTGACTGCGAGGATTACGCCATCGCCAAGCTGGCCGCGCTGCGGCTCGCAGGCGTCGCGACCGACGACCTCCGCCTCGTGGTGGTTCGCGACGCTCCCACCGGCGAAGAGCATGCGGTCGTCGCAGCAAAGCTCGACGGCCACTGGCTGATGCTTGACAACCGCCGCATGGCGATGGTCGAGGATGAGAACGCGCGCGGCTACCAGCCGTTGTTCGTGCTCTACCAGTCCGCCGTGCTGAAATATGTCGGGGAGCCCGTGCAGTTCTCCGGGCTGGACAGCCCGCGCCTGTCGCTGGTCACGGCGGAGATGCGCTGAATTATCTTCTAGCCTTGTAGCCCGGATGGAGCGCAGCGAAATCCGGGGTCTCTCGCGTCTTGCACGAGTCCCGGATTGCGCTCCGCTCCATCCGGGCTACGGCCCTCACATAAACCGCACCGCCACAAGTCCATTCCTTCATGCCGTCTGAAACTGCTAGCATGGCTCCAACCATGCTGGGGACGACTGGAATGCGGTTGATCGTGCTGTCTGTGCTTGCGCTGCTGGCTTGGCCTGCGGCACTGGCTTCCGCCCAATCCGCCACGCCCGACCGCTCCATCGCCGACAAGCTGCCGCTGTTTGCCAAGAACAATTGCCAGCAGAACCGCGACCCCGCCAACCAAATGTTCTGCAGCGATGCCGAGCTTGGCACTGCCGCCGAGAAGCTGAGCGCGGCGATCGAGGCGCGGCTTGCCCGCCTGCCCGATCGCCTGCCCGCGATCGAGGAGAATGCGATCTGGATCCGGCAGCGCAGCCTCGGCTGCGGAATCATCGGCCAGGCCGCGATCCGCTATGACGACGTCGACCAGATCAAGGCCTGCCTGCTCAAGGTGACCGAGGAGCGCGCCGCGATCCTGCGCGATGCCGATTTCGACTGCCTCGCAGCCAACACCGCGGCCGGCGCGCTGATCTGCGCAGACCCGTCGCTGGCGCTTGCCGAGACCGAGCTGAACAGCCTGGTGCTCGGCCTGATCGGCAAGCTGGACCCGACCGCGGCACGCTTTGCCTACGCCGAATACGGACGATGGACCCGGGAGCGCGATCGCAAATGCAATCTGGTCGGCAAGGAGAATGTGCCGCTTGCCGAGCTTGAGTCCGCGGAAGGCTGTCTCGCCGACTATCTGAAGCGCCGGACCGACGAGATCGCCACCGCCAAGGGCGATCCGAAGAAAGTGTTCGGCCGCCAGGTCGCGGCCAAATTGCCCGACACCGACGCGGTCGACTTCTGCGCCGCGCGGATTCATGCGGCCAATTCCTGCGGCAATTTCGTCCGCATCAACCGCGTCTACGCGCTCGGCAGCCAGGTCAGTGAGCAGGAGGCGCAGGTCACCGGCGAGATCGAGATGGTCGTGCTGGCGCCCTTCACCGCCTGTAGCAAGGTCGCCTCCACCTGCACCGGCACCTGCTGGGATCTCAGGACGGGTCGTCCGCAGCCGGCAACCGGCGGCAGAGAGCGATCCGGTGACGCCTTCAACGTCACGCGCCGGCTCAGGATCGAGCGGACCTTCGCCTTCGTCAAAGCCAATGACGGCTGGCGATGCCGGGAGGACGAGCTCGCGCCGGTGAGCTCGGGCACGTCGGGCGGGGGATCGTAGCCTCTTTCTTCCTTCTCCCCTTGCGGGAGAAGGTGGCGCGAAGCGCCGGATGAGGGGTGCTCTCCACTCGTAAGACCGTTCGTGAGGATAGAGACCCCTCACCCGTCTCGTCGCTGCGCGACGAGCCACCCTCTCCCACAAGGGGCGAGGGTGCACTGCTCGTGCGGCGAGAGATCAAAACATCAGATTGTCCTTCACCAGCACCCAGCGGCCGCCTTTGACCTGCTGCACCTGGGTGATGGTGTTGGCGAGGTGGTCGGTCTTGGAGAACTTCGTCGGCGGCGAGTTGAAGATGTCGAGGAATTTTTCGCCCGACTCCAACGAATCCAGCATCTTCTGTCCGGTCAAATCCTTGCCCGCCTTGTCCGCATAGAACGCGAATGTCGTCACCGCGTTGTAGCCGATGATGGCCTGCGTATTGGCGTCGGTGCCGAACATCTTCTTGTAGTTGATGAGCCAGTCGTGGACCTTGCCCTTGGCGGTGTCCTCATAGGGAATCTCGAAGCCCGACGCCGCATAGAGCCCTTCGACCGCCTCCTTGCCCAGCGTCGGCACTTCCAGGACGTTGGTCGGGGTGGCGCCGAGGAAGGTGACGTCCCAGCCGAGCTTCTTCGCTTCCGTCATCGCGCCAATGGTCTCGCGGATCACGGTGCCGAGCACGACGAGGTCGCAGCCGTCGGACTTCATCTTGGCGACCTGCGCACTGAAATCGGAGGCGCCGCGCTTGTAGCTCGTCACCGAGGCCGGCTGCACCTTCATCGCAACCAATTGCTGATTGAAGCCGTCCAGCACGTTCTTTCCGTACTCGTCGTCCTGATGCATGATGCAGGGCTTCTGGAAGCCCTTCCACTCGATCATGTATTTCAGCGCTGCGCGCGTGCTCTCGACGTAGGGCAGCAGGTTGTTGAACTTCAGCCGCTCCTGCGGCTTGGCCGGATCGAACTTGAAGGTGAACTCGGCGGCCGTGAGCGGAAACAGCTGGAGCACACCGGCTTCGAACAGGATGTCCTGCGCGGCAAGCGTCGGCGCCGATCCCATCGAGCCGATCATCACAAAGATCTTGTCGCGCTCGACCATCTTCTGCGAGGCCAGCACGCCCTTCTTCGGATCGTAGCCGTTGTCTTCCAGGATCATCCTGATCTTGCGCCCCTGGATGCCGCCGGCGGCGTTGATCTCCTCGACCGCCATCTTCATGCCGTTGGAGACCGGCACGCCCCAGACCTTGATCGGACCCGACAGATCCTGATGGGTGCCGATGACGATCTCGCCCGCCGAGATGCCTTCATTGGTGACCTTGGTTTGCGCCGCGGCCGGCAGACAGGTGAGCGCCACCGCGCCCATCGCAAGGCCGAACGCTCTCAACGATCTCGACATTGACGTCTCCTCCTTGGGCCCGTGTTGTACAAAGGGCGAGGGCCATCGCTCCTTCGCTGTTTTTTCAAACGAGATTCAGGCAACCGCCCGCGCGTGATACATCGCATCGATTTCCGCGGCATAACGCTTGTTCACGAAATTGCGCTTCAGCTTCATGGTCGGTGTCAGCTCCTCATCCTCCGGCGTGAGCTGGCGCTCGATCAGGTAAAACTTCTTGATGGTCTCGACGCGGGCGAAATTGCCGTTGACCGTTTCGATCTCGCGCCAGATCAGATCCTGGATCTCCATGGCCCGGCACAGGCTGGCGTAATTGGTGAAGGGGATGTCGTGGTCCTGGGCGAACTTCTCGACGTTCTCCTGGTCGATCATCACGAGACAGGTGAGATAGGGCCGCTTGTCGCCGATCACCACGGCGTCCGAAATGTAGGGCGAGAATTTGAGCTGGTTCTCGATCTCCGACGGCGTGATGTTCTTGCCGCCGGAGGTGATGATGATGTCCTTCATCCGATCGGTGATCTTGACGAAGCCCTCGTTGTCGATGGTGCCGACATCGCCGGTGCGCAGCCAGCCGCGCGGGTCGATGGTCTCCGCCGTCTTCTCCGGCTGGTTCAGATAGCCCATGAACAGGAAGTCGCCCTTGATCAGGATCTCGCCGTCGGGCGAGAGCGCGACCTCGCCCCAGGGCACGGCCGTGCCGACCGAACCGAGCTTGATGCGCTCCGCAGGCATCATGGTGGCGACGCCGCAATTCTCGGTCTGACCGTAGACCTCATGGATGTCGATGCCGAGCGCGAGATACCAGCGGATCAAATCCGGCGCGATCGGCGCTGCGCCCGTGAAGGCGATGCGGCAGCGGTCGAGCCCGATCATGCGGCGGATGTTGCGGAATGCGAGCCGATAAGCGATGCGGCTGGCGATGCGCAGCGACAGCGGCGGCGTCTTGCCTTCGATCCGGCAATCGACCATGCGGTAACCGATGCCAATCGCATGGCGGTAGACCCATTGCTGCAACGGCGTCGCGTCCTTCAGCGCGATGGTGATGGCGGAATAGAATTTTTCCCAGATGCGCGGCACCGCGAAGAAGACGGTCGGCTGCACCTCGCGTAGATTATCCGGCACGGTTTCCGGGCTCTCGGCGAAATTCATCACCGAGCCCAGCGCGACCGAGATGTAGTAGCCGGCGACCCGCTCGGCGACGTGGCAGAGTGGCAGGAAGATCAACCGGTCCTCGTCCTCTCGCGCCGAAATGAAATCGTTGGCGTGCCGCATCTGGTGCGTGACGCTGCGGTTGGCATGCATGGCCCCCTTGGGCGGCCCGGTGGTGCCGGAGGTGTAGACGAGCACGGCGAGATCGCCGGCGCTGCGGCTGTCGATCATCTCCTGCCACAGCGTCTCGCGCCCGACCATGTGGTTGCGACCTAGCGCGCGAAACTCGTCGAGCGACATCACCATGTCGTCGGAGAAGTCGCTGAGGCCCTCCATGTCGAACACGATGATCCTTTGCAGGCTGGGGCAGCGCGCGCGGCAGGCCAGGAGCTTGTCGAGCTGCTCCTCGTCCTCGGCGAAGATCACCTGCGTCGCGGAATCATTGAGGAGATATTCGACCTGCGCCGCGGCATCGGTCGGATAGATGCCGGAAGAGACGCCGCCGGCGCACAGGATGCCCATGTCGGCATAGACCCATTCGGGCACGGCGTTGGCGACGATCGAGGCGACATCGCCGGGCCTGAATCCGATCGCATGGAGGGCGTAGGCGATCTCCCTTGAGATTTGCAGCCATTCGCGCCAGTTCGTCGGTTGCCAGATGCCGAATTTCTTCTCGCGGATCGCAGGCCTGTCCCCACGCACCTCCGCTGCGCGTAGAAAACTCCTCGCGATCGTATCGGCGACCGTCAGCACCGCCGGTCGGGCCATGCGCGTTTCCTCCTTGTCGCTTTCCCTCCGCTGCCTGCCTTGCCGGCGGTCTATTGCGGATGAGCAGGTTCATCTAACGCCAAATCTTCTCCTAACGCCAAGTCTTCTTCTTTTTCCAGCGCCGCTCGCCTCGCGCGCCCTGTTCCTTGGCACCAAGGTAGAATTCCTGGATGTCCTGGGAATGCATCAAGCGGTCGCAGCTGTCGTTCATCACGACACGGCCGATTTCCAGCACGTAGCCGTAGTGCGCCGTCTCCAGCGCCACCCTGGCGTTCTGCTCGACCAGCAGGATCGACATGCCCTGCTCCTCGTTGACGCGGCGGATGATGGTGAAAATCTCCTTCACCAGGATCGGCGACAGGCCGAGCGAGGGCTCGTCGAGCAGCAGCAGCGTCGGCCGGTTCATCAGCGCGCGTCCGATCGCGAGCATCTGCTGCTCGCCGCCGGAGAGCTGGCCTGCCGGCTGGTTGAGGCGCTCCTTCAACCGCGGGAAGTAGCCGTACACGCGCTCGATGTCCTCTGCGACGCCGTCGCGATCCCGGCGCGGATAGGCGCCCATCATCAGGTTCTCGCGCACCGAGAGGAACGGGAATACTTCGCGCCCCTCCGGCACATGACTCAAGCCGAGACGCACGATCTTGTCGGCCTCCATGCGCTGGATCGGCTTGCCCATGAATTCGATCGAGCCCTTCTGCGGATCGAGAATACCCGAGATGGTCTTCAGCACGGTCGTCTTGCCCGCGCCGTTGGCGCCCAGCAGCGTAACAATGCGGCCGCGCGGCACTTCCAGCGAAATGCCGCGGATCGCCATGATCGGCCCGTAATAGCTCTCGATATTGGAAAGCCTCAGGATGATGTCCGATGTCACCGCGGCATCCATTGCGTCAGGCTCCCAGATACGCGGCGACGACGTCGGGGTGCTGCTGCACATCAGTGGGCGAGCCCATCGCCAGCACGCGGCCATAGTTCAGCGCGATGACGCGATCGGAGACGCGGTTGACCAGCGACATGTCGTGCTCGACCATCAGCACGGTGACGCCGAGCTCGCTCTTCATGTCGCGGATCCAGAACGACATGTCGTCGGTCTCCTCGACATTGAGACCTGAGGAGGGCTCATCGAGCAGGATCAGCTTTGGCTCCGAGCACAGCGCGCGTGCCAGCTCGATCACCTTGCGCACGCCGTAGGGCAGGCCCGAGATCAGCTTGTCGCGATAGGGCTCGAGATCCAGGAACTCGATGACCTGCTCGACCCGACGGCGATGCAGCTTCTCGTTGGCGCGCACGCTCGGCAGGAACAGGAGCTCCTGCCAGAGCTGCGTGGTGGAATGGCGGTGACGCCCGACCAGCAGGTTCGACAGCACGGTCGCATTCTCGAACAACTCGATATTCTGGAAGGTGCGGGCGATGCCAAGCCTTGCGATATCGTAGGGCGGCTGCTCCGTGATGTCCTGGTCCTCGAAGAAGATACGGCCCGAGGTCGGCCGGTAGATCCGCGAGATCAAATTGAAGATCGAGCTCTTGCCGGCGCCGTTCGGCCCGATGATCGAGAGGATCTCGCCCTTCTCGACCGCGAACGACACCGCATCGACGGCCTTGAGCCCGCCGAAATGCAGCGACAAATTCTCGGCGCGGAAATAGCTCATCGGTTGCGCTCCGACTTCACATAGATCTTCTGCCGCTTGAAGGTGGCGCGCTTGTAGAGCGGGAACAGCTGGAAGAAGAGTTTTATCTTGAGCCAGCGCCCATAGAGCCCGAGCGGCTCAAACAGCACGAACAGCACGATGATGATGCCGTAGATCGCCCCCTTCAGCCCGTTCAGCGAGGCGAACGCGGCGACCTTGGACTGGACGTTCGCCGCGCCTTGCGTGCCGGCCCCGAACGTCGCGGCAATGCCGGCGATGATGCCGGGCATGTCGTCCTTCAAATAAGTCAGGAACGGGTCGATCATCACGATGAAGATCGCGCCCAGCACGGCGCCGTGCAGGCTGAAGGTGCCGCCGATCAGGATCACGATGATGAATTCGATCGAGAGCTGCAGCGTGAACATCTCCGGCGAGATGAAGGAGAGCTTGTGCGCGAACAGCACCCCGGCAAAGCCGGTGATCGCCGCCGAGATCGCAAAGGACTTCACCTTGTACAGCGCAACGTTGATGCCCATGCTGCGTGCCGCCGTCTCGCTATCGCGGATCGCGACGAAGGCGCGGCCTGTCGGCGAACGCAGCAGATTGAGCGTGCCGACGATGGTCAGCACCAGCACGGCAAGGCAAAGGAAATAGAAGGTCGGGCTGTCGCGTGGCACCGTCACGCCGAGCAGCGACGGCGCCTTGATCCGCATGCCCTCATTGCCGTTGGTGACGCTCTCCCAGCGCGCCAGGATCTCCTCGACGATGAAGGCAAACGAGATGGTCGCGATGACGAGATAGATGCCCTGGAGCCGTAGCGCGGGAAAGCCGACCAACGCGCCGATCAGGCCGGTCAGCGCGCCGGCAGCGAGGAAGTAGATTGGAAAGGGGACGTTGTATTTCTGCAAATAGGCGGCGGTGTAGGCGCCGATCGCAAGGAACGCCGCGTGCCCGAGCGAGGCTTGCCCGGTAAAGCCGGTCAGGATCAACAGCGCCACGCCGACGGTCGCATAGATGCAGACGAAGACGAGCTGGCTCATCAGATAGCTGGAGAGCACGTAAGGCGCGACCAGCAGCACGGCGAGCAGCAGACCGTATGAGACCAAATAGCCCGAATGCGGAAACAGCCTGATGTCGTCCTCATAGTCGGTCTTGAACAGGAAGCGCATGGCGTTCAGACCTTCTTGCGGACGTGAAGACCGAACAGGCCTTCGGGCTTGAGCAAGAGCACCGCGAGCAGCACGATATAAGGCGCGACGTCCTTCCAGCCCTCCGGCAGATAGAAGCCGGCCATGCTCTCGATCACGCCGATCAGCACGCCGCCGACGACCGCACCGGGGATCGAGCCGAAGCCGCCGAGCACGGCGGCGGGAAACGCCTTCAGCCCGAGCACGAGGCCGACATTGGAGTGGATGAAGGTGATCGGCGCGAGCAGCACGCCGGCGCAGGTCGCGACCGCCGCGCTGATCGCCCAGACGATCGACACCACGCGCTTGACCGGAATGCCCATGTAGTAGGCCGCCAGCATGTTCTCGGAACTGGCGCGCATCGCGGTACCGAGCATGGTCTTGTTGAAGAAGAGATAGAGCAGCGCGCACAGGATGATTGTCGCCGCGATCACCGAGAGCTTGTCATGGGCGAGCACCAGCGAACCGATGCGCAGCACGCCCTGGCTGAACGGCGTGTCGATCTTGAAATCGTCGGTGCCCCAGATCATGCCGGCGACCGAGCGCAGGAAATAGCCGAGGCCGATCGTGGCCATGATGATGGAGAATTGCGGATAGCCGAGGATCGGCCGCACCACGATCCGCTCGGCCAGCATGCCGAACAGCGCCATCGCAGCCACCGCGCCGGCAAAGCCGACCCAGTAGTTCAGGCCCATCATGCCGATAAAGGTGAAGGCGAAGAAGCCGCCCAGCATCATCAGATCGCCCTGGGCGAAATTGACGACCTCGGTGGCCTTGTAGACAAGCACGAATCCGAGCGCGATCAGGCCGTAGACGCAGCCGAGCGCAACACCGCTGACCAGCTGCTGAACGAAATCCAGCATCGCCGCGCTTCCTCCCGATGCAACCAGCGGTTCTTTTTGACCGCCTTGCCGCATCTTGTGTCCAGCCGCTACGCAGTCGTTTCGCCGCGTGAGCGCCATTTGTCCCGGCGTCAATTCAGCCTGAACCGCCAAGCGCTGTCAACAAACGGTGACTTGCCTTTAGTCCAAGGCGGATGCCGGAATTTGTGGCAGCGCGATTCACCGTGCCGAAACATCTTCGGGTCATGGTCGCGAGCAATGCAAAACCGGATGGTGTGGCCGTCATGAAGCCCGACAGCTCGGCGCTCGAAGTTTTGGGGTTAACGAAGCGTTTTGACCGTTTGGCGGTCGATAGCCTCGATCTCACCATTCACGCCGGTGAATTCTATGCCCTCGTCGGCCCCAACGGCGCCGGCAAGACCACCACCCTGCGCATGGTTGCCGGCCTGCTCAGGCCCGATGCCGGGGGCGTTTCGATCTTCGGCATCGATGCGCTCGAAAATCCCGTCGCCGCCAAGCAGGTGATGGCGTGGGTCTCCGACGAGCCCATGATCTATGACAAGCTGACGCCGCTCGAATATCTCGAATTCGTCGCCGGCCTCTGGGGCATCGCGCCATCGGTCTCCGAACCGGTCGCTCAGGAACTGTTGAGCTCGCTCGGCCTCGAACCGCACCGGCGCGAACGCTGCGAAGGTTTCTCCAAGGGTATGCGTCAGAAAGTGGCGCTGGCCGGCGCGCTGGTGCACGATCCCCGCCTCATCATCCTCGACGAGCCGCTGACCGGGTTAGACGCCGTTTCCGCCCGCCATGTGAAGGGCCTCCTGAGCGAGCGGGTCCGTGCCGGCTGTACCGTTATCATGACCACACATATTCTGGAGGTGGCCGAACGCATGGCCGACCGCATCGGCGTGATCGCGTCGGGACGTCTTGTCGCCGAAGGCACGCTGACCGAGCTGCGCCAGCAGAACGGCCATGCCGACACCAGCCTGGAAGATCTCTTCATCGCGCTGGTGACGCTCCAGGAAGCCGCATGAGCTCGGCGACGGCGCTTTCGTGGTTTGCCCGCCACGAACTCCGGCTCGCCTGGCGCGAATGGTTGGCGATGATGACCGGCGGCCGGCGACGGCGGACGCGTGTCGCGGTCATCGGCCTGCTGCTGTTCGCGGCACTCCTGCACGTGCCGGCCTGGGCGGTGATCGGCCGCTTTGCCGATCTGCAGCTACCGCTCGACAAATCCTCATTGATCGTGATCTCGGCGACGATCTTCCTCGCCTGGACGCTGATGCTGTCGCAGGCGATCGAGTCGGTGACGCGGGTGTTTTACGCCCGCGCCGATCTCGACCTCATCATGTCGTCGCCGGCGCCACTGGCCAATCTGTTCTCGGTGCGCATCGCAGCAATCGCGCTGACGGTCACAACGATGGCGCTGCTGTTCTCAACGCCCTTCATCGACGTGCTTGTGATCGGCGGCGGGCCGCGCTGGCTGGCAGCCTTCGGCGTGGTCGTCGCGATGGGCCTGTCGGCAGCGGCGATCGCGATTGCCGTCACCATCCTGTTGTTTCGCCTGATCGGTCCGGCACGGACGCGCTTCGTGGCCCAGATCTTGGCCGCGATCATCGGCGCCGGCTTCGTGATCGCACTCCAGGTCGCGGCGATCATCTCCTATGGTACGCTGTCGCGCTTCACCATCCTGACCTCCGGTGCCTTTGCCGAACACGCCCCCGATGTCGACAGCATCTGGTGGTGGCCCGCGCGGGCGACGATGGGTGACAGCGAGGCGCTGCTGCTTCTGCTGGCGCTCGGGCTGGTGCTGCTCGGAAGCGTGATGGCGATCTTCTCAGGCCGCTTCGCCGACACTGCGATCGAAGCAGCCGCCTACGGCAAGTCAGGGCGCCGGATCACGAAGGAGCGCCCGTTCCGCGGCGGATCACGGCAGCAGGCGCTACGGCGCAAGGAATTTACGCTGCTGTGGCGCGATCCCTGGCTGATCTCGCAGACCCTGATGCAGCTGCTCTATCTGGTGCCACCGGCGCTGCTGCTCTGGCGCAGCTTTGCCGACAGCTCCGCGGCGCTGACTCTGATCACGCCGGTCATCGTCATGGCCGCGGGACAGCTTGCGGGCGGACTCGCCTGGCTGACCATCTCGGGCGAGGACGCGCCCGACCTGGTCGCGACCGCACCGCTGACGCCCTCCGGTATCATCCGCGCCAAGATCGAGGTGGTGCTCATCGCGATCGCCGTCATCTTCTGCCCGCTGGTCGCGGTGCTGGCATTCGCCTCGCCGGCCCAGGCCGCGATCACCGCGGCCGCGGTCATCATCAGCGCGGCCTCCGCCACCGCGATCCAGCTCTGGTTCCGCGTTCAGGCCCGCCGCAGCCAATTCCGCCGCCGCCAGACCTCCTCGCGGCTTGCGACCTTCGCCGAGGCCTTCTCCTCGATCGGCTGGGCCGCCACTGCCGCGCTGCTCCTCGCACTCCCGATCGCCGGCCTCATCAGCGGCTTGATCACTGCGGGCCTGGTTGCGATTACATGGAAATTCAGCCCGCGCAGGGAGTGAGGGGCGACGTTTATTTACCCCTTTAAGGCGAGTGCATTCTGCCTTATTGATGGGCAATGCAAACATTCAAGGTGGCCGCTGACGGACAAGTGACGCTGACCGCCGAGTTGCTTGAGCACCTTGGTGTGCAGCCGGGCGATAGGCTCGTTGCAAGTGAACTTCCGAATGGAAGCGTCGAATTGAGAGCAGCCCCAAGGGGCAAGATTTCAGACGCTTTTGGCTTCTTGCACACGCAGAGGCAGGGCCCTCCTCTCTCGATCGAGGAGATCAATGAAATTATAGCTGCGGGATGGGCGGGCGAGCGGTAGACCTGCGGCACTGACGCGCTGTTGATCCTGATCTGTTGGCGATGTGCTGCATTGCACGTTAGACTTTCCCGAGCGTCATCGGGGACGGATCTATGTGGCGACTTGTTTCGGCGGTTCTGGCGCTGTTCGGCGCAACTCTCTCCCCTGCCCTCGCCCAGCAGCCTCAGCGCAGCGAATGCCTGGCGATGGCGAACGCCGCGCCCCGCGCGATGCCGGTCGCCTTCCGGCAGGCGGCAACCTCGGCCGAGGTCGAGATCACCTATGCCGGTCATTCCACCTATTTCATCGACACGCCGGGCGGGGTGCGCATCGCGACCGATTATAGCGGCGCCTATCAGATCGGCCGACTGCCCGACGTCGTCACCATGAACCGGGCCCACAGCACCCACTACTCGCTAAATCCCGACAAGCGCATTCCTCATGTGCTGCATGGCTGGGGCGAGGACGGCAAGCCGGCGGTGGTCTCGGAACGCATCGGCGACACCTTGATCCGCAACGTCACGACCGACATACGCCGCTATTTCGGCGATGATTCCGGCACCGACATGATCCGCGACGGCAACTCGATCTTCATCTTCGAGGTCGCGGGCCTCTGCATCGGCCATCTCGGCCATCTCCACCACAAGCTCGACGACAGCCATTTCGCGCAGATCGGGCGGCTCGACATCGTGATGGTGCCGATCGACGGCACCTACACCATGTCGCTCGACGGCGTCTCGGAGATCACCAAGCGGCTGCGCGCCTCGGTGGTGCTGCCGATGCACCGCTTCGCCACCCCGCTCGACGAGTTCATGCGCCTGATCGGTCAGCAGTTCGAGATCGACCGCCGTACCGAGCGTTCCTTGCGGATCTCGCGGGATACGTTGCCGTCGACGCCGACTGTGATCATCCTCGACGGAGTCTGACGCCCAGGAACTGGCAACCGCGCCCGCTGTGCTCGCACCGATGGGCGCGGTTGCGCGGCACGCGCTGCTGCGTACGCAGACAAGGTGCTAGGCTTCCTCCACAAAACATGAGGGGAGCGAACGCCAATGGCTGCAAGTGGTCTACCCGCCAACACGAGCGGGCTTTTCGTCGACCCGCGCGAGGACTGGCTCGCGCTGCATCAGGAGGAGATCATCGATCCCTTGCGGCCGATCGTCGATCCCCATCACCATCTCTGGAATCGCGGCCATCGCTATCTGATCGAGGAGATGGCGGCCGATATCGCCTCCGGCCACAACATCATCGCCACCGTCTATGTCGACTGCCGCTCGATGTACCGCGCACATGGGCCCGAGGCGTTCCGGCCGGTGGGCGAGGTCGAGTTCGCCAACGGCGTCGCTGCGATGAGCGCGAGCGGTGCTTACGGCACGGCCGCGATCTGCGCCGGCATCGTCAGCCATGTGAACCTCTTGCTCGGCGATGCGGCCAAGCCGGTGCTGGAGGCGGAGATCGCCGCCGGCAACGGCCGCTTCCGCGGCATAAGGCATTCCTCGGCCTGGGATGAAGATCCCGCCGTCGCCGGCATGTATGCGAACAGGCCGAAGGGGCTTTTGCAGGATCCGACTTTCCGCAAGGGCTTTGCCTGCCTCGCGCCGCTTGGCCTGAGCTTCGATGCCTGGCTGTTTCATCCGCAGATCGGCGAGCTGACCGAACTTGCGCGTGCCTTCCCCGACACCAAAATCGTGCTCGACCATTGCGGCGGACCGGCTGGCGTTGGCCGGTTCGCGGGGCGGCGCGAGGAGGTGTTTCCGCAATGGCGCGCCTCGATCCGCGAGATCGCGACATGCGAGAATGTGGTGGTCAAGCTCGGCGGGCTCGCGATGTGCCTGCTCGGCTATGACTTCCATCTGCGCGCGAGGCCGCCATCATCCGAGGAGCTTGCCGCCGCCTGGCGACCCTATATCGAGACCTGCATCGAGGCGTTCGGGCCAAAGCGCGCGATGTTCGAGAGCAATTTTCCGCCGGACAAGGGCCAGTGCAGCTATCAGGTGATCTTCAACGCCTTCAAGCGCATTGCAGCGCCCTTGAGCGAGCCTGAGAAGACCGCGCTGTTCTCGCAGACAGCGACGGATGTCTACCGGCTTGAACTGCCGTCATGACGCGAAAGAGGGGCCGGGATGTTGGTCCCGTCCCCTCCTCCGTCGTGGCCGCTGGGAAGCGTCCTTGAAAAGGCTAGTTGGCACCCATCAGCGTCGCGGGGCGGCGCTCGCCGGGCGAGAGGAACATCCGCTTGAGCTTGTTGACGACGCGGACCATGAAGCCGATCAGCGCCGGGTTGGTCTTGCGGCAGAAGGCGATCTTCTTGACGTGGCCCTCGACATGCCATTTGGCGTGCGCGCCGTCGCGGAAGAAGATCACGTCGCCGACGCCGTAGCGCTTCGGCGGCATGTCGTCGCTCTCGAGCACGATCGATCCTTCCAGGATCATGATGGTCTCGTCGAAATCGTAGTACCAATTGAAGCGGCCTTCGGTGCAGGACCAGATGATGGTCGAGGAGGTGCCGTCGGCGCTGGTCGACAGGATGTGCGAACGCGACACCGGGTTACCCTCGATGATCCAGGCCGGCTCAATTGGCCGCAGTTCCAGATCCACATTGCAACTACCGATTTCAATCAACGCGCGCGACATCTGTTTCCCCAGGGGATAGAATAAGTATGCCCGGGGCGGACCCGGATTGTTTCAAAAGGTGTTGGGAACGCTAGTAGCCGGCTTTTAATTCTTTCTTACGCAGGCCCCGACAATCAGCCGCAAGTTGCATGCGCGAAGGGCCTAACGCCGCGATTTGCCTGCAAATTCGCGCATATGAACCCATCTTTTCCTGGGTGCGACAAAATGCGCGACACCACCAGGAAGGAGCCACGCCGATGCCCCTCAGCCCGGAGAGCCTGAGCGCCAACAGCGAGGTCGTCACACGGCTTGGGACCTTCGATGTCGCCTTCGAGCCGGACGAAGAGCCCTGGTTCACCATCGACGGCATCGAAAGTCCCCGGCAGATCGGCAGCGACGGCTCCGGCGGCGCCTTCGTGCTGCTGCCGTCCCAGGAAGTGCTCTACGTCTCATCCGAAGGCCGCGCCGGGATCATCGCCGACAGTTTCGAGGCGTTCGTCCAGCTCGTCGTCGCCCGCCCCTATTGGCTGGACATCCTCAAATTCTCCGCCGGCGGCGACCTCGCGGAGATGCGGCGCGCGGCCCACGCGCTGGAGACCACGCTCGATGATAAGGATGAGGTCAACGAGGCCCGCGCGGACATGCGCCGAGCGCTCGACCTGCCGCAACCGGATGATCCGGTTGGTGCGCTTTACGAGGCGGTCGCGGCTTCCGACGCCATCGTACGGACCACCGACGGCAGTCCGTTCACGACGCTATTCAACCGCTTCAGCATCGACAGCAATCCGATGCTGCGCAACGCGGCGGCGTGAGGGGAAGTCTTAAATTTGCGCATGATCTAGTCCGAAAACCGGTTCCCACTTTTCGGGATCATGCGCGTTACTTCGCCCACTCGCCCTTGCGGAACACCGGCTCCTTGCTGCCGTCGGCCAGGATGCCGTCGATATCGGTCTCGGCCGAGCCGATCATCCAGTCGATATGGATCAGGCTCTGGTTGCCGCCTTGCGCCGCGATCTGCTGCGGGGTGAGCTGCGCGCCGTTGACGAAGCATTTCGAATAGCACTGGCCGAGCGCGATGTGAGACGCCGCGTTCTCGTCGAACAGCGTGTTGTAGAACAACAGCCCGCTCTGCGAGATCGGCGAGGAATGCGGCACCAGCGCCACTTCGCCGAGCCGGCGCGACCCTTCGTCGGTGTCGAGCACCTTGTTCAGCACCTCTTCGCCGCGGGAGGCCTTGGCGTCGACGATCCGGCCATCCTCGAAGCGCACCGCGATGTTGTCGATCAGCGTGCCCTGGTAGGACAGCGGCTTCGAGCTCACGACATGGCCTTCGACGCGCCGGCAATGCGGCGTGGTGAAGACCTCTTCGGTCGGGATATTGGCGTTGCAGCTGATGCCGTTCTTGGACAACGAGGCGCCGCCCTCCCATTCATGGCCGTCAGCGAGCCCGATGGTGAGATTGGTGCCCGGGCCGGTGTAATGCAGGGCGCGGAAGCGCTTGCCGTTCAGCCAATTGGTTCGCTCGCGCAGCACCGCATTGTGGCTGGCCCAATTGGCCGGCGCGTCCTCGCGATCGACGCGGGACGCCGCAAAGATCGCGTCCGCGAGCTTGCCGATCGCAACGTCTTCGGGATCGTCAGGAAACACCAACTTGGCCCAGGCCGCGCTCGGATAGGCAATGATGTTCCAGTTGGTGTCGAAATTGACGATCTTTTCCAGCGCCGGCTGATAGGCCATGGAATTGGCCTTGCTGGCGCGCGCGACCTTGGAAGCATCTTCACCCGACAGCAGCATCGGATTGTCGCCGACGATGGCGAGACGCGCGGTGTTGTTCGAGAACGCTTTGGCCATGCCCTCGTAGAGCCAGTTGGCGGCGCGATCAAAACTGTTGTCGTGGCCGTGGCGATAGCGCGCCAGCGTCATCTCCTCGTCGGAGAGAATCGGCGTCACGATGCCCGCACCCGCCTTGTAGGCATGCACGGCGATTCGCCGCACCAGCGGCAGCGCGATCGCCGGCGCCGTCAAAAGAAGGTCCTGTCCCGGCCGCAAGCCCAATCCCACCTTCACCGCCACCTCGGCCAGCCGGTCGAGTTTCACGGGATCGATGGGCGTGGCGGAATTGCGGTGATCAGTCATGCGGGGTCCTCTGCCGAACGTCTGTGATTCAATCTAAGTCTAGCATCACGAGACACAAGTGCGCGAGCGTCTTGGGGCCAGCGAAAGATACGCAGTTTCACGCATCTTGGTTTTCAACGCGTTGCCGATTTCAGCACCCGGTCGACCATGGCGGGCGCAAGGCCAAGGTAATTTTTCGGTGAAGTCAGCGCCTCGATGCTTGCGCGGTCGATTTGGGCCGTGACGCGCGGATCGGCCGACAGCGCATCCGCCAGCGTCAAACCCTTCTCGTTGGCGAGCCGGCAGGCGTCATAGACGACGTCATGCGCCTCCTGGCGCCCGATCTGTGGCGCGAGCCCCATCATGACCGCTTCGGCCACAATCAGACCGCGACTAAGGGCGAGATTGTCGTTCATCTTGGTCTCGTCCACGATGAGGCCCCCAAGCGCGAACTTGGCCTGGTGCAGGGAGCCTGCGGTCAGCACGAAACTCTCGGGGATCGCGATCCATTCGGCGTGCCACGGACCGGTGGCACGCTCGAAATCCTGCACCATCGCATCCAGCATCAGCCCCGCGTGCTGGCGCACCGCCTTGGAGGCCGCGAGCATCAGCTCCGAGGAGATCGGGTTGCGCTTCTGCGGCATGGTCGAGGAGGCGCCGCGGCCCTTGACGAAGGGCTCGTAGACCTCGGCGAATTCGGTCGAGGCCATGATCATGATGTCGAGCGCGATCTTGCCGAGCGAGCCCGTGACGAGCGCGAGGAAGTTCACGGCTTCGGCAAAGCCGTCGCGCGCGACGTGCCAGGTCGAGGCGGGAACACCGAGCTTCAGCTCGGCGCAGAGCGCTTCCTGCACCTCAAAACCTTTGTTGCCGAGGGAGGCCAGCGTGCCGGCGGCGCCGGCGAACTGGCCGACCAGCACGCGCGGCTTCAATTGCGCGAGACGCTCGGCGTGGCGATCGAACATCGCAAGCCAGATCGCGGTCTTGTAGCCGAACGTCACCGGCAGCGCCTGCTGGAGATGGGTGCGGCCGGCCATTGGCGTGTCGCGATGGCGCTCGGAGAGGTCAGCAAGGATTTTACGCAGCTCGGCGATGTCGCGTTCGATGATCTCGAAGGCGGCGCGCAGTTGCAGGACCACGGCGGTGTCCATGATGTCCTGCGTCGTTGCGCCCCAATGCACGTAGCGGCCCGCCTCACCGCATTGCTTCACCATCTGATGCACCAGCGGCAGGATCGGATAGCCGACGATGTCAGTCTCCTGCCGCAACAGCTCGAAATCGAGCGCGGCGACATTCGTCCGCGCCGCGATCGCGTCGGCGGCCTCCTGCGGGATCACGCCGCATCGTGCTTCCGCCTTGGCCAGCGCCACCTCGACCTCAGCATAACGTGCCACCAGCGCGACGTCGGAGAACACCTCCCGCATCTGCGGCGTGCCGAAGGCGTCGCGGAAGAGGATGGAATCGAGCACGGTGGTCGAAGCGGGAAAGGCGGTCATGGGCGTTTCTTTATGGCTGGCGTTTCGTGTGGAGCCAGCTTACGCAGGCCGCGGTGTTCGGCAATGGACATTCACAGTTCGTCACACATTCAGTGTCGTCCTGGCGAAAGCCAGGACCCATTATCTCAGGTAGAAGTTTGGCGAAGACTCGATGCTCGGTACTGCTACCGTCCCTCAATCGATAGATTCCGCGGTATGGGTCCTGGCTTTCGCCAGGACGACGTAGGAGGAGATTGCGTGCTACTGCCTCAACGCCGTCATTGCGAGGAGCTCTTGCGGCGAAGCAATCCAGACTGTCTCCGCGGAAAAATTCCGGATTGCTTCGCTGCGCTTCGCAATGACAGCGGCGCGAGTCTCCTTTCTGTCCAAATTTTAATTCAGCGCACTTCTCGAGTTGCACTATCACTTGGACTGCGGCGCGCAGAGCCGCCGCATGACGAGGAGACCACAATGTTGAAATCGTTTCGCTTCGTTGCTGGAGCTTGTCTGCTTGCGGGCCTGTCGGCAGCAACACTGACTGAAGCATCGGCGGCGCCGATCGGTCAGCCGCTCGCAATGACGCAGTCTGCGCCCAATCAGATCGAACAAGTGCGCTGGTACGGGCATCGTGGCTGGGGCGGCGGCGCGTTCGTCGGCGGCCTCGCAGCCGGCGCGATCATCGGCGGCGCGGTCGCTGCGCCCTACTATTACGGCTCACCTTATTATTACGGGCCGGGCTATCCGCCCCCGCCCGTCGCCTATGGACCGCCGCCGGAGGGCGACGTGCAGTACTGCATGCAGCGCTACAAGTCGTACAATCCGAACACCGGCATGTATCTCGGCAACGATGGTCGGCGCCATCCCTGCCCATGATGACTGTCACGGCATCCGGGTCACGCCCGGATGCCGCGACAATTTGACCGACACGCGCCACATTCTAATTCAGGTTGTATTCCTCCCCGCAAATGGCATAGCAGCCATCCTGCTGTTGCGATGAACCGGACCGACTTCCCGGCGGACTCACAGACTCGGTTCGAAATCCATTTTGATTTCATGATTGCCTGATGTCGTAGTGAGGTCTGAGTTTTCGACGTGCAGTTTTTGTTCCGGGATCACCTTCTCGATACCGACCGGCGCGAGCTGAGCCGCGAGCAGGTTCCTGTGTCCGTGGAACCGCAGGTTTTCGACCTGGTCGTGCACCTCATGGAAAATCGCGACCGGGTGGTCAGCAAGGACGAGCTGATCGACAAGATCTGGCACGGCCGCAGCGTTTCCGAATCCACCCTGACCAGCCGGATCAACGCGGCGCGCAAGGCGGTCGGCGATAATGGCGCGAACCAGGCAGTGATCCGCACCATCGCGCGCAAGGGTTTTCGCTTCGTCGGCAACGTCGAGACCAAGCTCGGTGCGGCGGCGGAACCGAGCCGCAGCGTCACTGCGCCGCAGGTCACGCTCGCGCTGCCCGACCGGCCCGCGATTGCCGTGCTGCCCTTCACCAATATGAGCGGCGACCGCGAGCAGGACTATTTCTCCGACGGGATCAGCGAGGACATCATCACCGCGCTGTCCAAGCTGCGCTGGTTCTTCGTCGTCGCGCGCAACTCCTCCTTCGTCTACAAGGGCCGCGCCGTGCACATCCACGAGATCGCGCGCGAACTCGGCGTGTGCTACGTGGTCGAAGGCAGCGTACGGCGGAGCGGCGATCGCGTGCGCATCTCCGCGCAGCTCAACGACGTCTCGACCGGCAGCCATCTCTGGGCAGAGCGCTACGACCGCGATCTCGCCGACATTTTTGCCGTGCAGGACGAGATCACCGAGGCAATCGTCGCCGCGATCGAGCCGCAGCTCTACGCTGCCGAGAATTTTCGCGCGCAGCAGAAACCGCCGGGCAGTCTGGACGCCTGGGGCCTCCTGATGCGCGCGCTGTCGCATTACTGGCGCATCACGCGCGAGGACAACGCAGTGGCACAAGCGCTGCTGGAAAAGGCGATCGCGATCGATCCCGCCTATGGCAAGGCGCTGGGCCTGCTCGCCACCAGCCATATCTTCGGCGCACATATGGGCTGGGCCGACATGGTCGCGACCGTCCCGGTTGCCGAACGCGCGGCGCTCGCGGCGGTGGAAGCCGATCGCGAGGATGCCTGGGCCCATTGCGGCCTCGGCTATACTTACCTGTTTCGCCGCCGCTTCGACGACGCGCTGGCGGAATTCGAACTGGCGCTGGAGCTCAATCCGAATTTCGCGATGGCGCACGCCTTTCTCGGCGTGACGCTGTGTTATGCGGGACGATGGCAGGATGGCGATGCCGCGGCGCGCCGCGCGCTGTGGCTCAGCCCGCGCGATCCGCTCGCGGCGATCTACTGTGGCGTCGCCGGCTATGCCCAGTTCATCGGTCACAATTACGAGGAAGCCATGCAGATGGCGCGCGAATCGATGCGTCAGCGCGGCGATTTCGTCGGCGCACATCGCGTGCTGACGGCGGCCGCCGGCATGCTGGGTGATCGCGCACTTGCCGCTTCCGCGCTGGAAGGCTTGCGCCGCGCCCAGCCCGGCGTCTCACTCGCCTGGATCATGCGCGAGCTGCCGATGCTGCGGGACGAGGATCGCGGGCATTATCTGGAAGGATTTAGGCGCGCGGGAATGAAATGAAAGCTTCCTCTCCCCGCTTGCGGGGAGAGGAAGAACTCCTACTCCTGTATCATCTACTCCTGCATCATTTCGCCACTACCGCCGAACTCGGCGGGAAAATCCTTCAGCTTGGGCAGGCCGTCGCGCATCGGCAGCACGGTCTCGGCATAGTTGACATGGACCCCGGGCGTGAAGGCGATGGTCGGGATGGTGGCGGTGAAAACGTCGATCAGATCGAGCGGCGGATGATTGGTCATGAGATGACCGCCGCACTTCCCGCAATATTTGCGCTGGCTCAGCGGCGTCTTGGCAAAGGTCTCGACGTGCTGGGCGCCTTCGGTGATGCGCACGGCTTCCGGCTTCCACAGGCTGAAGGCATTCACCGGCCCACCGGACCACGAGCGGCAGGAGCGGCAATGGCAATAGCCCATCGCCGCGGGTTCGCCCGTGACCTCGATCGTGACCGCGCCACAGAAGCAATTTCCGACATGTTTCATTTGGGTTTCTCCTGAATGGAAATGAAGTTCGGGAGCGCATCCTCCGTTCGGCGGACGCGCGCCGGGAGAGGCGACGCCTATACTGACCTGCGCCAGGGAATAAGCATCGACACACGTTGTTTGTACTGCCGGTATTCGTCGCCAAAGAGATCGACGAGGTCGCGCTCCTCCAGCGCGATGCCGAGCAGGATATAGATCGTGGTCACGGCCGCGAACAGCAGATGGCCTGCGGTCATGGTCGGTGCGGCCCAGAACGCGATGATGAAGCCGAGATAGATCGGATGCCGGACGAATTTGTAGAGCAGCGGCGTCTTGAAGCGCACCGGTGCCGCTTCCTTGCCGACCAGATGATTGGTGACCTGATGCAATCCGAACAATTCGAAATGGTTGATCATATAGGTCGAAGTGAACACCAGCACCCAGCCTGCCAAGGACAGCGTGACCAGCGTCACGGCGAGATCTGGATTCGCGACGTCCCATATAACTGACGGCAACGGACGCCACTGCCAGAACAGGAGCAGCAATGACAGGCTCGCGAACAGCACATAGGTCGAGCGCTCGACCGGCTTGGGGACGAATTGCGTCCACCACGCCTTGAAGCGTTGGCGCGCCATCACGCTGTGTTGAACCGCGAACAGCGCCATCAGGAGGAGATTGATGATGACGGCCTCAGCCGTCGGCGTGTCGGTTCCAGTGTCGATGGTCTTCGGCACCACGAGCCCCATGACGAAGCCGATGGCGTAGAGAATGGTAACGAAAAACACGAGATATGCCGCAATTCCGTACAGAAAGGCGATGAACTTGAAAACTTTCGAGCCCGAGACTTCGGGCCCCAAGGAATCAACATGATGATCAATTTGGGTCATAAACAGCTCCGTTGTGCCAAAACGTCGGCACTTCATTGGTCGCTGCACCATGCCGCATCGGACGTCCCCTGACTTTCGCAGACGGTTGATTTTCGCCTGAGACGACTTTGATTTTTGCTTGAGACGACAGAAACGTGCGATTTCTCTTTGAAAACAATGTGCTCGACGGCGACCTGCGCGAGCTGACGTGCGACGGCACGGCTGTTCCGTTGCAGCCGCAGGTGTTCGATCTGCTGCTTTATCTCGTCGCGCAGCGCACCCGTGTGGTCAGCAAGGATGACCTGATCAGCCAGATCTGGAGCGACCGCATCGTCTCGGACTCCGCGCTGAACAGCCGGATCAACGCCGCGCGAAAGGCCCTTGGTGACGATGGCGCGACGCAGCGGCTGATCAAGACGATCCCGCGCAAGGGCTTTCGCTTCGTCGGCGAAGTCCGACAAGAGGTGGCAGCCTCGCCTGCGCCGGCCGAGGCCGCGCCCGCCTCCGCGCGTGTCGTGACGGACCGGCCGGGAATCGCCGTGCTCGCCTTCGAGAACATGAGCGGCGATCCCGCCCAGGAATATTTCGGCGACGGCATCAGCGAGGACATCCTCACCGCGCTGTCGAAGCAACGCTGGTTCATGGTGATCGCCCGCAACTCGTCCTTCACCTACAAGGGACGCGCCGTCCACATCAAGCAGGTCGCCGAAGAGCTCGGCGTCCGCTATATCGTCGAGGGCAGCGTACGCAAAGTCGACAACCGCGTGCGCATCACCGCGCAGCTCAACGACGCCACCACCGGAGGCCATCTCTGGGCCGAGCGCTACGACCGCGAGCTGGTCGACGTCTTCGCCGTGCAGGACGAGATCACCGAGCGGATCGTCGCGGCGATCGAGCCGCAGATCCATGCCGCGGAGAATTTTCGCGCCCATCGCAAGCCGCCAGCGAGCCTGGATGCCTGGGACCTGCTGATGCGGGCGCTGTCGCATTACTGGCGGGTGACGCCGCAAGACCACATCGCGGCGCAGGCGCTGCTCGAACGCGCGATCGCGATCGACCCGGATTACGGCCAGGCGCTGTCGGTGCTGGCGGCGAGCCACATGTTCGGCGTGCATCTCGGCTGGGCCGAGCTCGCCACGACGGCACCGATCGCGGAAACCGCCGCGCTCGCCGCGGTGCGCTGCGACCATGAGGATGCCTGGGCCCATGCCGCGCTTGGCAGCGTCTGCTTCTCGACGCGACGGCTCGCGGACGCGCTGTCCGAGTTCGAGCAGGCGCTCGCACTCAATCCGAACTTCTCGCTGGCGCAGGGCTATTACGCGCTGGCGCTGTCCTATGCCGGGCGACCGAACGACTCGTTCGAGGCGGCGCAAAAGGCGATCAGACTCTCACCGCGCGATCCGTCGCTGGCGATTTATTACGGCATCGCCGGCTATGCACGCTTCACCGAACGGCACTATGACGAGGCGATCACGCTTGCGCGCGAGGCGATCCGCCATCGCGGCGACCTCACCGGCGCCTATCGCGTGCTCGCCGTCTCCGCCGGCATGACCGGCAACAGCGCGCTTGCGGAGATGGCGTTGCAAGAGCTCCGCCGCACCCAGCCCGGCATCTCGCTGCATTGGATATCGACGCAACTGCCGTGGGCCAATGATGCGGATCGCGAGCATTATCTGGAAGGATTTCGGCGGGCGGGGCTCCGCTGAAGAAAATCACACGCTTGCAGCAAATGCGTCGAGCATCTCGTTGAACGCATCCGCCTGCTCCCAGTGCGGGGAATGGCCGGCGCCATCGATGACCTGGACAGTGCCGCGCCACAGGGTCGGCGCGGGCAGGCGCTGGAGATAGCCGAGATCGACGATCTGCTCCTCGCGGCCTTGCACGATCGCGAGCGGGATCTTCATGTCGCCCACGATCGCGACCTCGTCGACGAGACCGCCACTTTGCGCGCTGGCGCCGAGGCAGGCGCGGGCGTTGCCGTCGGTCCTGCGAAAATCCTCGATGAGGAAATCGGGAATCGGCTTGTAGCCGGGCGCGAACGCCGACCGCGCCCATTCCTGAATCTCGGCTTCGCTCGGCGAAGCCGTGAACACCGTTTTTGACAGTCCCTTGAAGCCGGCGAAGCCCTCGGGCCCGCGGCCGATCGGCGGCGTCCCGAAGATCATCAGGCCGGCCGCCATCGGCAGCGAGCCGGCAGCATTGAGTACGGAATGGCCACCCAGGCTCCAGCCGACGACGATGGTGCTCCGGAGATCGAGTTCGCGCGCCACGGCCGAAATCGCCGCGGCATAGCCACGGCCGGAATAATCACTTTCCGGATGGGGCGGCGGCGAGGAGGCTCCGTGGCCGGGCAGATCGATCGCGATCACGCGGTATTTGGCGCCGAGCGGCCCCTGCAACTGCTTCTGCCAGATGTGGGACGAGGATGAGTTGCCGTGGATCAGCAGGATCGGGCGTCCCGCGCCCGCGCTCTCAAAGCCCGCAATGGTCTGCGCGCCGATCTGCAAATTGAGCGGGCGCAGATCCGGGCCCGGAAACGGCTGGTCACTCATGAGGCGTACCGATCTGGTTCTCGACAGAGATCACGAACCAATCTGCCACGCCGCGCAAGACGGCGCCACCCATCAAGGAAATCGGCATGGTTAGTGCGCGATTGCCTCCACGTCGTCATTCGGGCGCACAGAGAAGCAATCTTCTACTTCGTCTTCACTTCCGTCTTGGCTTGCATCGGCTTCGGCGCCGGCACGGCCGCCCATTCCTTGTCGGCGCGGGGACCGTTGAGATCGCCGGTGAGACCGACGAGCTGGCCGGGCGGGGCGTCGAGGGTCTGCTGCCAGGTCTGGGTCTGGCACAACAGCTTGATCAGGCAGCCCTTGAGCTTGAGGCGGTCGCCGGATTCGCGCCACAGCGAGACCGAATAGAATTTACCGTCTTCGGCATTGTAGATGTCGCCGGCAAACCGGCCCTCCGGCGTCGCCTGCAAGCCCATGATGAGCTGGTGGCCGAGCAGCGCGCGGGCGCGTCTGTCGGGGTCTGGATTTTCCTTGTCGCGATAAGGCTGGCCGCGCTTGTCGGCCGGCTCCTTCATCCAGACGATGAAGCCGCAGATGCGGTCGCGCGACGGTCCGCAGCGCTCGAGACGGACACGGGCGCGGCCGTCTTCGACGAGCCAGGTGCCACTGGGATCATTGGGCGTAACGGCGCCGGCGCGACCGCCGAGGACCATCATCACGATGGTGATGGCGACGCGCAGCACGAAGCGAAGGACAATGTTCATCAGCGGCGCCTTTCGTTGGCAGGGCTTTGGGGGTGTCAGTTCAGTTGCGCCATCAGCGCGTCGGCGCCCTTGTCGACGCCGGCATTGGCAGCCGCGAGCGCACCGACGCTGGCCTTGATGTCGTAGGCGCCGGGGTATTGCTTGGTGACGTAGGCGCTGATCAGGCGCGAGGTCGCGGCGTCGAAGATCTCGACGCCGTAGATGACCGAGCCTGTCATCATCCCCTCGCCGTCCCGCGCGGCCTGCACGCCGTTGTAGGCCGCGCCGGCCATGTCGAAACGCGAGAGCGTGCCGAGCACCGGCGTGTTGGTGACGGCGCCGGTGAGCGTCAGCCGGATCCGCAGCGTGTTCGGCGCGCGCTCCCGCACCAGCATGAAGCGGCCGCGCAGTCGCTCGGCGAAGCGAGTCTGCATGTAGGCGGCGAGCGCCGCCTTGTCCTTGTCGGACATGTCGCCGAACTGGTGATCTTTGCCGCGGTAGACCACGACGGGTTCGAGGATCACTTTATTATATGTGCGCCATTCGACGGGCGTGGAGTAGCGGTAGGGCACGCGGCCGGAGGCGTCCGACTTGTCCGGCGCCATGTAGGCCGAGGATGCCATCTCCGAATAGGGCACGGGCGCAACCGAGGCGCAGCCGGCGACGGCCGCGCCAAGCACCAGCGTTCCCAGACCGCGCAGGGCGATCGAGCGATCCATTCCAAAACTCCTCTGGCTTTTCGAAATGCGATGGCGGCCGCAACCACGTGTGGGACCAGACGCGGTTGCGGCCTTCACTATTGCCAACCCAAGGCATCGTCCGGGGCCATGTCAGACGCCCTGGGCCGCTTCAGTGTTCCTACATATAAAACCGACTAGTTGGTTTGTAAAGTGCGAAAACGACGGCCTGGCGCATTTGGCCGCAGGCGCGGCTTTGGGCAGCGGCCGGTTGGAATTTGTTAACGATGAATCAGGGGCGCTTGCGCGAGGTTGCAGCCTTTGCCGGCGGCAGCGCACCGGATTTGGCGGCGCGCGCCTTGGTAAGCTCTGCCCTGGCCGGCTGTTCGAGGCTTGTCCACTGCGCGTCGTCGAGCAGGCGCGCGAACAGGCGATCGTGCTCCGCCTTGCTGAGCGGAGACATGCCGAACAGGCCACTCAACAGCAGCCCCCGCGCCGCCGCCCAGCGCAACAGCGCCAGATCCGGATCAGCGGCTTCGGCCTTGATGGCCGCGACCCGCTTCATTTCGCTGTCGCGCGGCAGCGACATCAGGCCTGGATTCTCGACCATGGCCGCGACCAACGCCAGCGCCGCCGAATTCGGCGCAGTCGCCGCTTCGCGCACCGTCGCGAGCTGGGTGGCGAGCTCGGGATTCGCAGAGGTGGCGCTCACCTTCGCCTGATAGCGGCTCGAAAACTCCTCGAAATGCGCCATCTGACGCTCGAGCAGCGCCTTCAGCACCGCCTCCTTGGTACGGAACTGGTGCATCACACCGCCCTTGCTCAGCCCGCTCTCGCGCGCAATCGCATCGAGCGTCAACCGGCCGGGCCCGTCACGCGCGATGATCGCGATGGCCGCTTCGAGCGCGGCATTGCGGGATCGTTCGGAGCGTGTGGCATTGTCCATGGCCGACTTGTCTCCGTGACAGGACCATGAATCAAGTGAAAACAGGACGCGCTGTACATTTTTTGTGCGAACACTGTTGAGACTTTCATCTTGCGGCGCCGAATGAGACTATGTGAGCCTCGATGGTGGATGGTGGATGGGGACTGGGATGGGCCGGCCGTCGTTTCGCGCGCGAGGACGTTGCGAAGCGTTTACGGCTGGTCTCGCTTGAGAAAGATACGACATGTCGAAACGAGTGTTGCTTGGTGTCCTCCTGGCTTGCGGCCTCTCGGCCTCGGCGCTGGCGCAAGAGCCGAAAATGGGCGGCGTGATCAATGCCGTGATCCAGCCCGAGCCGCCCAGCCTGATGCTCGCGATGATCCAGAACGGCCCGACCCAGATGGTTTCGGGCAACATTTTCGAGGGCCTGCTGCGCTATAGCCCCAAGCTCGAGCCGCAGCCGGAGCTCGCCGAGAGCTGGACCGTCAGCGAGGACGCCAAGACCTACACGTTCAAGCTCAAGAAGGGCGTGACCTGGCATGACGGCAAGCCGTTCACCGCCGCCGACGTGCTGTTCTCGATCGAGATGCTGAAGCAGACGCATGCGCGCGCCCGCGCCAACCTGGTGCAGGTCGACAAGGTCGAGGCGCCCGACGACTATACCGTGGTGTTCACGCTGAAGCAGCCGTTCGGCCCGTTCCTCGGCATCTTCGAGGTCGGCTCAATGCCGATGGTGCCGAAACATCTTTATGAAGGCACCGACTGGAAGACCAATCCCTACAACAACGCACCGGTCGGTACCGGCCCCTTCATGTTCAAGGAATGGCAGAAGGGCTCGTTCATTCGCATGGTCAAGAACCCGAACTACCACGAGAAGGGCAAGCCCTATCTCGATGAGGTCTACTGGCAGATCATCCCCGACGCCGCCGCGCGCTCGGTGGCGTATGAGACCGGCAAGGTGGACGTGCTGCCCGGCGGCTCGGTCGAGAATTTTGACGTGCCGCGGCTGTCCAAGCTGAAGGACACCTGCGTCACCGGCGCCGGCTGGGAGTTCTTCTCGCCGCTGGCCTGGCTGTGGCTGAACAACCGCCAGGGTCCGCTCGCCGACAAGCGGGTGCGGCAGGCGGTCATGTATGCGATCGACCGCGATTTCGCCAAGGACGTGATCTGGAACGGGCTCGGCAAGGTCGCCACCGGTCCCTCCGCCTCGTCCATCAAGTTCTACACCGACGACGTGCCGAAATATCCGTACGATCCGGCCAAGGCCAAGGCGCTCCTGAAGGAAGCTGGCTACAAGGGCGAGAAGATCCGCATCCTGCCGCTCGCCTATGGCGAGACCTGGCAGCGCTGGGGTGAAGCCGTTAAGCAGAACCTCATGGACGTCGGCATGAACATCGAGACGATCTCGACCGACGTCGCCGGTGGCAACCAGAAGATCGGCGACTGGGATTACGACATCGCCTTCACCTATCTCTACCAGTACGGCGATCCCGCGCTCGGCGTCGGCCGCAATTACGTCTCCAGCGCGATCGCCAAGGGCCAGGTCTTCAACAATGTCGAGGGCTACTCCAATCCGGAGATCGACAAGCTGTTTGCCGACGGCGCGGTCGCAACCCCGGATTCCAAGCGCAAGGAGATTTACGAGAAGGCGCAGAAGATCCTGGTCGAGGACGTGCCGGTGGCCTGGATGCTCGAGCTGCAATTCCCGACCATCACGCGTTGCAAGGTCAAGAACCTGATCACCACGGGAATCGGGGTCAATGACGGCTTCAAGGACGCATGGCTCGACAAGTGATGGCGCGCTTCGCGTCTGATCTTTCTTGCTATAGCTTTCGCCGAATGATTGCCGCTCCGGCCACGGAAAAGGTGCACCTCTCCCGCTTGCGGGGGAGGTCGACGCGCGCCGGGCGATGCGAAGCATCGACCCAAGCGCGGCGGGTGGGGGCTCTCTCCACTCGAAGACCCCCTCTGCGGAAGCACGCCCACCCCAACCCTCCCCCGCAAGCGGGAGAGGAAGCACACCGTCACCACGGTGGCACTCAAGTCAAACAAGCGTCGTTCTAACTATGCTCTCCTTCGTCGCTCAGCGTGTCGTGAAGGGCGTGATCGTCCTGCTCGCGATCGTCGTCCTCAATTTCTTCCTGATCCGGCTCGCACCCGGCGACCCCGCTGCCGTGATGGCGGGCGAGGCCGGGGCCAGCGATCAGGTCTTCGTCCAGCAGCTACGGGAAAAGTTCGGCCTCGACAAGCCGCTGCCCGAGCAACTCTTCATCTACGTCAAGGGCATCGCCACGTTCGATCTCGGCTTCTCGTTCCGGCAGCAGGCGCCGGTATCGAAGCTGATCCTCGAGCGGTTGCCGGCAACACTGCTTTTGACGCTGACGGCGTTCACGATCTCGCTCGTGCTCGGCGTGCTGTTCGGCACCTTCGCCGCGCGCTTTGCCGGAACCTTTCTCGACACCGCCATCACCGTCTTCGCGCTGATCTTCTACGCCATGCCGATCTTCTGGGTGGCTCTGATGGGAATCCTGCTGTTCTCGGTCACGGTCGATTGGCTGCCGAGCTTCGGCTACGAGACGGTCGGCGCCAACTATACCGGGCTTGCCCATGTGCTCGACGTCGGCGCGCATCTGATCATGCCGGCGATGACCCTCGGCCTGTTCTTCATGGCGACCTACACCCGCATGACGCGCGCCTCCATGCTGGAGGTGAAGCGGCTCGACTTCGTCAAGACCGCACGCGCCAAGGGCCTCTCGGACGCCGTGATTCAGCGCCGCCACGTGTTGCGCAACGCGCTGTTGCCGGTGGTGACGCTCGCCGGCGTGCATGCCGGCACGCTGATCGGCGGCGCCGTCATCACCGAGACCGTGTTCGCCTGGCCCGGCATCGGGCGGCTGATGTACGACGCGCTGCTCCAGCGCGACTACAATCTGTTGCTCGGCGTCTTCGTGACCTGCTCGGTCATGGTCTTGATCTTCAACCTCATCACTGACCTGGTCTATCGCCTGGTCGATCCGCGCATCGAATACGCCACATGAAACAGTTCTGGAAATCGATGCTGAAGAGCCCGAGCGGTGTCATCGGGCTCGTCATCCTGCTGCTCGCCATTGCGATTGCGGTGTTCGGACCGCTGCTGTTTCCGAACTCGCCCTGGCGCATGGTGCAGCGGCCGTTCCTGCCGCCCTTCACGCTCTCGACCGTGCCGCTCGGCACCGACGCGCTCGGCCGCGATGTCTTTGCCGGCATGATCTTTGGCGCACGGGTGTCACTGCTGGTCGGCCTCGTCTCGACGCTGGTCGCACTGATCGTCGGCGTGCCGATCGGCGCCATGGCCGGCTATTTCGGCGGCAAGGTCGACGACGCCCTGATGCGCTTCACCGAATTCTTCCAGACCATTCCGAGCTTCGCGCTAGCGATCGTGCTGGTCGCGATCCTGCAACCCTCGATCTATTCGATCGTGACCTCGATCGCGGTGGTGAGCTGGCCACCGGTCGCCCGCCTCGTGCGCGGCGAGGTGCTGTCGCTGCGCACGCGGGAATATGTTCAGGCGGCCGTCGTCACCGGCCAGAGCAACACCTGGATCATCCTCCGCGAGATTTTGCCCAACGCGCTGTCGCCGGTGATCGTGCTGGCCTCGCTGATGGTCGCGACTGCGATCCTGCTGGAATCCTCGCTGTCATTCCTCGGCCTCGGCGATCCCAATCTGATCTCCTGGGGCTACATGGTCGGCGCTGGCCGCACCGTGATCCGGCAGGCCTGGTGGATCACCGTGTTTCCCGGCGTCGCCATCCTGATCTCGGTGCTCGGGCTGAACCTGATCGGTGAAGGCCTCAACGATGCGCTCAATCCGCGGCTGTCGCGCGAGGGGCGTTGACCATGACCGCACCCGCCACCGTCTCCATCAAGAACTTGCGGATCGCGCTGCCCAAGAGCGCTGAGCGGCAGTTCGCGGTCGACGGCATCTCGCTGGACCTGAAGGCTGGCAAGATCGTCTGCGTGGTCGGCGAATCCGGCTCCGGCAAATCGATGTGCGCGCATGCGCTGATGGGTCTGCTGCCTGATACGGTCGAGGTCACCTCCGGCGAGATCATGTTCGAAGGCCGCGACCTGCTCAAGCTCGACGACGATGGCTGGCGCGATCTGCGCGGCCGCCGGCTCGCGATGATTTTTCAGGAGCCGATGACCGCACTCAATCCTTTGATGCGGATCGGCGATCAGATGGCGGAGATGTTCGAGGCCCACGGCCTGCTCACGCCGAGGGACCGGCGCGCCAAGGCTTTGTCGCTTGCCCGCGAGGTCGGCCTGCCCGACCCCGAGCGCATCGTGCGCGCCTATCCGCACCAGCTCTCCGGCGGCCAGCGCCAGCGCGCCATGATCGCGATGGCGCTCGCGCTCGAACCGGCCGTATTGGTGGCAGACGAGCCCACCACCGCGCTCGACGTCACCACGCAGGCGCAGATCCTCAAGCTGATCCGCAACCTCCAGCGCAATCGCAACATGGCGGTGATGTTCATCACCCATGATTTCGGCGTGGTTGCAGATATCGCCGACCAGGTGGTGGTGCTCAGGCATGGCAAGGTCGTGGAGGAAGGCCCGGCCGCGACCGTCTTCAACAATCCGCAGCACGATTACACCAAGGCACTGCTCGCCGCCGTGCCGACGATGGACCCGCCGGCGCGCGAGCCGCTCGATGACCAGGCCAAGGCCGTCGAAGTGATCGGACTGGACAAGACCTACGTCACCTCGGGCGGCTGGTTTCGCGAAGACCGCCGCGTCGATGCTGCGCGCGAAGTCAACTTCACGATCCTCAAGGGTGAGACGCTCGGCCTCGTCGGCGAGTCCGGGTCGGGTAAATCATCCGTGGCCCGGCTGGTGATGCGGCTGATCGAGGCCGATCGCGGCACGGTGCGGATCGGCGAGACCGACCTCACATCACTTTCCGGCAAGGCGCTACGCGCCGAGCGCCATCGCATCCAGATGATCTTCCAGGATCCGTTCGCCTCGCTCAATCCGCGCCGCAAGATCGGGCACATCATCGCCGACGGCCCGATCGCGGCCGGTACCGATCCGAAGGTGGCATTCGAGCGCGCCCGCGATCTGCTCAAAATGGTCGGCCTCGACGCCGGCGCGCTCGATCGCTACCCGCACGAATTCTCCGGCGGCCAGCGCCAACGCGTCGGCATCGCGCGTGCGCTCGCGCTCGAGCCGGAGATCATCGTCGCCGACGAAGCCGTCTCCGCGCTGGACGTCTCCGTGCAGGCGCAGGTGTTGAGGCTGCTCGAAGACCTCAAGGCGCGCCTCGGACTCTCGATGCTGTTCATCACCCACGACCTCCGCGTCGCCGCGCAAATCTGCGACCGCATCGCAGTGATGCAGCGCGGCGCCATCGTCGAGCTGAAGCCGACGGGGCAGCTCTTCGCCGCGCCGGAGCATCCCTACACCCGCGAACTGCTTGCGGCGGTGCCGGGGCAGAAGGTGCGCGCGCCGGCGGCGTGAGGGCCGCCGATCGCGGTTGCTACTTGGCTCGGGGATTGGTGCTATTCCAGGTGGGGACCGAGTTGGTCACGCCGACAGAGGGCTGAGTAGACGTTCCGACCGACGGCGCCGTCACCGTCCCGACAGTCTGCCCGGAATTTCCAATCGTGCCTTGCTGCACCGGCGCTCCGGGGGTGCTGTGCGTGCTGCTTTGTGCGCCCGTCGCAGATGTCTGCGCGCTTGCAGCAAACGGCGATGCGGCAAATCCGACGGCGATAAGTGCGGCAACGAAGTGTCTCGTTCTTGTCATGGCTGATCCTTTCCGGCGCGGAGCCTCAGTCGCGTCAGCCGTCCGTTCGTCGAACCGCTCCTGCACTGGGCAACCTTACAACTCCACGCGCGCGAAAATGTGCCACGACACGGTCATACTGCGGGGTCAACACTCCATCACGATGCAGCGACGGAAGGAGTGCGCGCTGCCGCTGCGAGGCGGCGCATCGTTCCGGTATCCCGTTCCGCCCCCACAACAAAGCAGTCACGGGTTTTTTATCCCTCGTGACCACCCGCGCAGCTGCAAACCTGCAGCCCCCTCCCTATGTCTCTATTGAATGATATTCGTCATCTTATGATGAATCTACCAACCTATTTGGAGGCCGACATGGGCCAGGTTATTCAGTTTGTCTCAAAATCCGAGCGCGAACGCGTTCGCCTCATCCAGGAAGCACGCGCGATCTATGACAGCATCTTCCCGCCGGCTGATCCGGTCAATGTGCGGCACGACAAGGCGGCGATCGGCGGTGACGGCGTGAGCAATCTCTCGTGATCAAAATCATCGCCGTGCTCTGTAGCCTGTCCTCTCCAGCCAATTGCCACGAGCAGATCGTCACCACCTCGGACTTCGCCGACGTCTCGATGCAGTCCTGTCTGATGGGCGCGCCGCAGCTCGCCGAATGGATGCGCCAGCATCCGGCCGAACGACTGGCAGCATGGCGCTGCGTGATTGGCAAACAGGAAGGCCGGGGAGCTTAGGGCCGCTCGCGGGTTGCGTTCTCGTTGCCGGTCTTGACCCGGAACTCCATTCTTCTGAAGAATGATGCCCGCATCGAGTCCGCGGATGGCGACATGGGGGCGAGCGATGGTGGACGACAAATCCAGCAAGCAGGTAATTCAATACGGCGTCGTACCTATCGAGGTGATGGCATCGATGTCGGGCCTTGATTTCGTCCGCGCGATCTTCGCGCGGCAATTGCCCGAGCCGCCAATCATGCAGACGGTCGAGCCGTTCGACTGCACGGCCGACCCCGGCATCGTCGTGATCCACAGCGTGCCGGGCATGCGCCACTACAACCCGATCGGCTCGGTGCATGGCGGCTATGCCGCGATCCTGCTGGATTCCGCAATGGGTCTGGCAGTGCAGAGCACGCTGCCCGCGGGCACCGGCTACACCACACTGGAATTCAAGATCTCGTTCGTGCGCGGCATGAGCGAAGCGAGCGGCGTGATCCGCACCGAAGGCCGCGTGCTCAACGCCGGCCGCCGCGTCGCCACCGCCGAAGCGCGCATCACCGATGCAAAAGGCCGCCTGCTCGCGCACGCGACGACGACGTGCCTCGTGTTCGGAATTGCGGCGGGCAGCGCGGAGGGCTGATGTTGCATTGCTCCGCGGACGCGCGCTAGGACGACCTCGCGCGGGGCGCTCTCCGCGTCTTCGGCGCCGACGCGCCCTGTTTGCGAAAGCGTGTCATCACCCGCTTCGCATTGTCGCCGCAGCTCAACCCTTCCGGCCTGTTCTCGATGGTGTCGATGATGCCGTGCAGACGCTCCAGGCTCTCGGCCAGCCGCTCGCGCAGCGCCTCGATTTCGGCAACCTTCCGCTTGAGCGCGCCCACGAGTTCGTCATGGTGCGAGGCATCGAACTTTGCATCGAACCTTGGCGGCATCAGGCGGCGAATCTCCTGAAGCGAGAATCCGGCATTCTGCGCGCTGGTGATGATCTCCAGCAGCAGCACCGCGTCCGGCGTGTACTCGCGATAATTGTTCGCGCCGCGCTCGACGGCACTGATCAGGCCGCTCGCTTCGTAAAAGCGAATGCGGGACGCGGTCAGGCCGCTGCGGGCCGCCAGTTCTCCAATCCTCATACCGGACCTCAACGGGGGTTGACCTTAAAGTTAACTTTAAGGGTAGGGTCGGGCCACGATCAAGCCAACTCTTCGATGAAACGAGCTCCATGAAACTGTTCGAGAAGCTGACGCTCCCCAATGGGTCGGTCATTCCCAACCGCATCGCCAAGGCCGCGATGGAGGAGAACATGGCCGACGCGGACCAGGCGCCGTCGCAGGACTTGATGCGTCTCTACGCGTCCTGGGCAGATGGCGAGGCCGGCTTGATCCTCACCGGCAACGTGATGGTCGACGGGCGCGCGATGACGGGCCCGGGCGGCGTCGTGCTGGAGGACGACAGGCATTTGGACAGGTTCAGGCGCTGGGCCGAGATCGGCCGATCCAGCGGCGCGCAGGTATGGCTTCAGATCAACCATCCGGGTCGCCAGATGCAGGCCAATCTTGGCCAGAAAACATGGGCGCCCTCAGCCGTGGCGATGGACCTCGGCAAGATGTCCAGTCGCTTCGCCATGCCGGAGGCGATGACCGAGGATCTCATCGCTGATGTCATCACGCGTTTCGCGCGGACGGCTCAACTGGGAGAGCAGGCCGGATTTACCGGAGTGGAGATCCACGCCGCTCATGGCTATTTGCTCAGCCAATTCCTTTCGCCGCTCACCAACCGAAGAACGGATGCGTGGGGCGGCTCGCTCGAGAACCGGGCTCGCCTGCTGCTGGAGATCGTGAGGGCCGTTCGCGGTCGGGTATCAGTGGGGTTCGCGGTCGCCGTCAAGCTCAACTCCGCCGACTTCCAGCGCGGCGGATTCAGCAGCGATGACGCCCGGCAGGTGGTGGAGATGCTCAACCATCTCGACGTGGACCTCGTGGAGCTCTCGGGCGGGAGCTACGAGGCGCCGGCGATGCAAGGCCAGTCGCGCGACGGCCGAACGCTTGCCCGCGAGGCATACTTTCTGGATTTTGCCCGCGACATCAGAACGGTTGCCAGCATGCCGCTGATGATCACCGGAGGCATCCGCCGTCGCGCGATTGCCGATCAGGTGCTCGACAGTGGCGTCGACATGGTCGGCATCGGCACGGCGCTGGCGATCGACCCGCATTTGCCGCGCGAGTGGCGTCTCGGCCAAGACAGTGCACACCAGCTTCCGCCGATCATTTGGAAGAACAAGACCATGGCTTCACTCGCGAACATGGCCGTCGTCAAATTCCAATTGCGGCGATTGAGCCGAGGCGGAAGCCCTGATCCAAAAGTGTCGCCGCTACGGGCATTGATCCTGCAACAAGTCGCCACCGCATTCCGGACGCGACAATATCGGCGGTGGATCGCGCAGCGTTCGCCGCAGGAGGTATCGATCACCTCTGCGTCTGAGCCGGCCTTGCATCGTGCGGCTTCTCGCACCAAATCCTGAAGCATCTGAATTGGCGGCATTTGCTGGCGCCGCAAGTCGTCGTCTCTCGCGCAGAGAGGCGCCCTCTTTACTTCGGGTTGGTGTTGCTCCAGGTCGGGACTGAATTGGTCACGCCGACCGACGGCCAATTATACGTTCCGATCGAAGGCGCGGTGACGGTCCCGACCGTCTGTCCGGACGCCCCGTACGCTCGAGGCTGCGTCGCGGCCACGCCGGAGCCTCCATAGGTTGGGGCCATCACGCTCGTAGTGTAGTGCCTGCTGGGTCTGTGCTTCTTCGCTTCAGCCGCAAAAGGTGCGGTAAGGAGTCCGGCAGTGATGAGTGTGGCAATCGCTAGTTTGATGCTTGTCATGGCTGATTCCTTCATTCACTGCGGGCCCATTGCGCCATCTGTTCACTCAGCGGAGGAGTTCCAGAGGTCTCCGTTCATAACTCCGTGTATGCGCAAATGTGCCGAAGCAACGCTGCAAAGGATCACCGCCGCTTCGGCCGGCACGCCTTGCGGCCATGGCGCTCCTTCACGGTCGCGACTGAATGCATCAGCTCCTTGAAGGCTGCGATCGCCTTGTCCTCGGCGAGCACGTTTTCGGGATGTGTTTCCAGATGCTCGATCACGGCGAGGAGAGCATCCGCGATCTGGCCGATCTGCTTGCCGTAGCCGGCGACGTCGGAGAGCACGTCCTTCTCGACATCAGGCGCCGAGGATTGCCCGACGGTGATGTTGACGAGACCGAACTGGCCACCGGTCGGACTGAAGAATGACGGATAGATCGACTGGACGACATCCCCCGACAGGGGCAGCTTGAACACGGGCATACGATTTCCCCTCGCTGACGCTCGACCGGCGCGGAAACACTACCACGATCATGCCTGCCTTCGGATGGACCCGAATCAGCGCTAGTGCATTCACCTCAACGACTTCGCGTATCGAGGTGACATGACCGGCCCTGAACTGAAGCAATTGCGCGCCGACCTGTCCGAGGTGCTCGGCCGGGAGCTCACGGTTGCCGACATGGCAAAACTGTGCGGCCTGCCGGCGCCAACCGGCGCCGTCACGATCAGGCGCTGGGAGGTGAGCGGTCCGACCGTGGAGGCAACCAAGGTGCTGCGCGTGCTCGCGATGGCAAGCGAGCGCTATCCGATCCTGGAGAAGTTCGACATCTTCGACCGCCACGACGTGCGCGAGGAAGACCGGCCCGCAAAGCGCGCGGCATTCCGCGCGCAGATGCGCGACGAGGCGCGGCGGCGTCTTGGTTAATGAAAGGCGCGCGCAAGTTACCCGAAGACTCCAAGATTAAGCCTTCCTTCAGCACTTCTTAAGCCGACATTAAGTACGAAAATCATTTGCAGCCCAATAAGTTAGGTTGGGCGTCGCTGTGCCATGCATGTGACAGCATTTTCGTCAAAAGCAAGCTATCTGCAAAACCAACGACGGCGCGGAAAGCGCGCCTGCCGGGGACCTGAGTGTTGGAGTTTGGACTATGAAGAAGATTCTGTTTGCAACCGTGGCGCTGCTCGTGGTGGGCGCGGCCGCGCCGGCCGTCGGTGCCGATCTCGGCGCCCGCCCCTATTACAACAAGGCTGCGCCGGCCTATGCCGCGCCGATCTACAACTGGACCGGATTCTATATCGGTGCACATGTCGGCGGCGCGTTCTCCAGCGACAACAATTTCAGCGGCCTCTCCACCGGCAACAACGGCAACGGCCGTTTCCTCGGCGGCTTGCAGGCCGGTGCGGATTGGCAGGTCAACCCGAACTTCGTGATCGGCGCCGAAGCCCAGTATTCCTGGCTCTCCGGCAATGTCGGCGCGGTGTTCCCGGGCGGCGTGGCCTACACCAACGACCAGCGCGGCCTCGGCTCGATCACTGGTCGCGTCGGCTACACCTGGGGTCCGGGCCTCCTCTACGTAAAGGGTGGCTACGCCTATTCGGACAACAACGAGAAGGTAACGGTCGGCGGCGTGCCGGCGGCCTTCGTCATCGCTGGCGATCACCGCAACGGCTACACCGTCGGCGCCGGCCTCGAATACATGTTCGCTCCGAGCTGGTCGGCCAAGGCCGAGTACCAGTACTACAATTTCGGCGACGCACACTTCACTGGCGGCCCTCTGGCGGGCACCGGCAACTTCACCACCGACGACCATACCTTCAAGGCGGGCGTCAACTACCGCTTCAACTGGGCGAGCCCGGTCGTCGCGCGCTACTGATCGCGCGTCAAAATCTCTTCGCTATCAAGGGCCGGCAGCTTTGCCGGCTCTTTCTTTTTTCGCTCTGCGGAACAAGCCAACCAATTGTGCAACTTGCGATTTTTTAACCCGCCCCACGGATACTCTGCACCGAAAATATAAGAGATCACGGGTGTGGGGAAATTTCGATGGCGATCCGTCTGAGTGTTGGCCGTTTCCTTGGTCGTCTCAAGCCGCGTTTCAAAATGCCGAAAATGGGCCTGCGCGGCAGCCTGTTTGCAGCCTTCGCGGTGATCGCAGGCATGGGCCTGGTGATCGCAGCCGGCGCCGGCTTCGTGTTCAACCATCTGGGCTCGACCGTGATGGATCTGAGCGGCCGCGACATCCCGCGCCTCTCCGCAAGCCTTCAGCTCGCCTCGCAAAGCGCGACGCTCGCGGCGCAGGGGCCGGGTCTGCTGGCATCGCCGTCCGACGAGGCACTGAAGGAGCGCACCAAGAAGGTGCAGGAAATCCAGCAACTCGCCATGGCCAAGCTCGGCGAGATCATCGAGCTCGGCGCCGACAAGCAGACCGCAACCGCGCTGCGCGACACCGCCAAGAGCATCGACGAAGCAACGCAGAGCCTGGTCTCGGCCGCGCGCGAACGGCTCGACACCGGCGCGCTGCACGACAAGCAGTATGAGGCGCTGCGCAAATCCCAGCTCGCCTTCACCGGCGCGGCCGGTCCCGCGATGCTGGATGCGCAGACCCGCCTGAACGCGATCCTCGGCGCCGCCGACCTCTCCGCGGACGATGCCACCGAAGCCGCCCGCACCGTCGCGCAGATCTCGACCGTCTCCGCCAACGGCAATCTGATGGCCGCCGACATGATGGCCGCGCTCTCGGCCAACAGCAGCGACACGCTGGAGGCGATCGAGAAGGAGTTCAAGACGACGCGCGACCGCGTCAAGTCGAACCTCGAGGATCTCCCGAACATTCCCTCGATGCAGGCGGTGCGCGACGCCGTGCAAAAGCTGTTCGCCTTTGGCGAGGGCAAGACCGGCGTATTCAAGATCCGCGAGAAAGAGCTCGACTCGATCGATTACGGCCAGACCATCCTGGATGAGACCCGCAAACTGAATGTCGGTCTCGGCATCAGCGTGCAGCAGCTGGTCGACGGCGTGCAGAAGGAGACTGATGCGTCGACCTTCCAGGCCCGCCGGGAGATTTCGCTCGCCACCACGACGACGCTGGCGCTGGGTGCGCTGACGCTGATCGGCTCGGCGCTGTTCGTCTGGCTCTATGTCGGGCGCAACATCCTGCGCCGAATCCGCGAACTTCAGCACGCGATGCAGCTGCTCTCGGCCGGCGATCTCGACACCGAGATCGTCCGCTCCCGGCAGAATGACGAGATCGGCGCGATGAAGGAGACGCTGACGGTGTTCCGCGACAGCATGATCGAGGCCCGGGCGCTTGCGAGCGAGCAGGACAAGGATCGTGTCGTCAAGGCCGAGCGTGCCGCGCAGATGGAGGCGAAGATCGCCGAATTCGAAGGCGCGGTGCGTTCCGCGCTCGACAATCTCGCGCAATCGGCCAACTCGATGCAGTCGACCGCGCAGAGCATGTCGAACACCGCCGACCAGTCCAACGCGCTGGTCAATGCGGTCGCTTCTGCGGCCGAAGAGACCTCGGTCAACGTGCAGACCGTGTCGGCCGGCACCGAGCAGCTCTCGTCCTCGATCGAGGAGATCAGCAAGCAGGTCGTCACCTCGGCGGCGATCGCCAAGAAGGCGGTCGAAGAAGCAGGTGCCACCGACGCCACGGTGCAGAGCCTTGCCGACAGCGCCAGCCGCATCAGCGTCGTGGTCGACCTGATCCAGACCATCGCATCGCAGACCAATCTGCTCGCGCTCAACGCCACCATCGAGGCAGCGCGCGCGGGCGAAGCCGGCCGCGGCTTTGCGGTGGTCGCCTCCGAGGTGAAGAGCCTCGCGAGCCAGACCGCGAAGGCGACGGAGGAGATCCGTACCCAGATCGCCAGCATGCAGCAGGTCACGACCTCTGCCGTCGGCGCCATCCAGGGCATCGGCCGGATCATCGGCGAGATCGACAACGTGACCACGACAATCGCAGCTGCGGTTGAGGAACAGGGCGCGGCCACCCGCGAGATTGCCCGCAATATCCAGCATGCGGCCGGGGGCACCAGCGAGGTCTCCAGCAACATCGTCGGCGTCTCCACGGCGTCCGCCGAGGCGGGTGCTGCGGCCAGCGAAGTGCTTGGCGCTTCGGATGCACTCCGCCGCGAAGCCGACATGCTGCGCGGAGAGATCGACGCGTTCCTCAACAATATGCGGGCGGCGTAAAGCGCCGTTCCGTAACCCGGAATGACCGCTATGCAGGCCACGCGCGCGTCCTTTTTCGGCTGGCGCGGCGCGGCCTCTGGGTTTAAGCCGGAAGCATGAATTCAAAGAGCGACACCGCGCAGTCCTCCGCAGAGGCCCTGCGCTACCCCTGGGAACAGCATCCCAGCCCCGAAGAGGTCGTGGAGATACGGCCCGGCGTGCTGTGGGTGCGGCTGAAGCTGCCGTTCCGCCTCAACCACGTGAACATCTACCTGCTCGCCGACGGCGACGGTTATGCCATGGTCGATGCCGGCTTCGGCAACGAAGAGACGGTCGAGGCCTGGACGAAATTGTTCGACGGCCCGCTGAAGGGCGTCCACATCACGCGGCTGATCGTGACGCATTCGCATCCCGACCATGTCGGGCTCGCGGGCTGGATCGTCGAGCGGTTCAACTGCCCGCTGGTGATGTCGCAGGTCGAATATCTGCAATCGGTCTATCACCAGAACCGCGGCACCGAGGAGCGGCGCAACGCGCAGCGGCTGTTCTTCCGCCGCCACGGCATGGACGAGTCGCTCACCGAAAAGCTGCTCGGCCGCGGCCAGGATTATCTGAAGCAGGTGTCGGTACTGCCGCCGTCCTACCGTCGCATCTCGCATGGCGACGAGGTCGTGATCGGCACGCGGCGCTTCAAGGTGATCACCGGCGGCGGGCATGCGCTCGACCAAGTGATGCTGTATTGCGCCGACGACAAGCTGTTCCTCTCCGCCGACCAGGTGCTGAGCAAGATCTCGCCGAACGTCAGCGTCTGGGCGGTCGAGCCCGACCAGAACTCGCTCGGCGAATATCTGGCCTCGCTCGCAAGCCTCACCACTACGCTGCCCTATGATTTGCTGGTGCTGCCCGGCCACGGCGTGCCGTTCTATGGACTCAAGACCCGCATCAAGCAGCTCGCCGACCACCATGAGGAGCGCTGCCGCCTGATCGCGGAAGCCTGCCGCGAAGTGCCGCAGACCTCGCGCGTATTGGTGCCGGTGGTGTTCAACAAGCATGTGCTGGACGAACACCAGATGGGTTTTGCCGCCGGCGAACTGGTCGCCCATGTCAACTACATGCTGGTCGAGGGCCGCCTGACCGCGGAGACGAAGGACGGCGTGCTCCAGTTCAGGACGACGTGAGAGCTCACTTCACCTCGCCCCGCTTGCGGGGAGAGGGAGCAGACCTTCACTTCATCTGCGCAATCGCGTGCATGGCCGCGATGTAGCCATACGGCCCCAGCCCGCAGATCACGCCCGTCGCCACGAACGAGATCTTCGAGTGCCGGTGATATTCGTCGCGGGCATGGATGTTGGAGATGTGGACCTCCAGCACCGGGCCCTCGAACGCCTTGATGGCGTCCATGATCGAGACCGAGGTGAAGGAGAAGCCGGCCGGATTGATGATGATGGCATCGGCATCTTGCCGCGCCGCCTGGATCAGGTCGATGAGAACGCCCTCATGGTTGGACTGGTGGCAGGCGACCTCGAGCCCGAGCTTGACGGCCGCCTCCTCGCAGCTCGCATTGACCTCTGCCAACGTCGTCATGCCATAGATGTGCGGCTCACGCACGCCGAGCAGGTTCAAATTGGGACCGTTGAGGATCATCACGCGTTTCATGGAAGGTCCTTTCAATATTTAACCGCAGAGCACGGCGGGGACTCGCGCCCGCTGCTACCGCACAGCAACATGAGCGATCCCCCGCAAGAAAGGCAAAGGCCGATCAGGCCGGTGTACGGACACCGCTCCGCAGAAGCACAAACCACTGTGAACGCGTCAATCCGGTTCAAGCCATGTCGGGGCCCGATAGGGCATTTTGCCCAAATGCCGCGCCTGCCCAAATGTGGGATAGCGCATAGACATTAGAGCTGGAAAAGCTCTAAAAAGTGCGACCCCTTGGTTCCGTTGCAGGTTTTTGCCGATGGATTACAGCCAGTTCTTCAATTCCGCCCTCGACCGTCTCCACACCGAGCGGCGCTACCGCGTGTTCGCCGACCTCGAGCGCATCGCCGGCCGGTTCCCGCATGCGCTCTGGCACTCGCCCAAGGGCAAGCGCGACGTCGTGATCTGGTGCTCGAACGATTATCTCGGCATGGGCCAGCACCCGAAGGTGGTCGGCGCCATGGTCGAGACCGCGACCCGGGTCGGCACCGGCGCGGGCGGCACGCGCAACATCGCCGGCACGCACCATCCGCTGGTGCAGCTTGAGGCCGAGCTCGCCGATCTCCACGGCAAGGAAGCCTCGCTGCTGTTCACCTCGGGCTATGTCTCGAACCAGACCGGTATCGCGACCATCGCAAAACTCATTCCGAACTGCCTGATCCTGTCGGACGAGCTCAACCACAATTCGATGATCGAAGGCATCCGCCAATCCGGCTGCGAGCGGGTCGTGTTCCGCCACAACGACCTCGCCGACCTCGAAGACCTCTTGAAGGCCGCAGGCCCTGCCCGGCCGAAGCTGATCGCCTGCGAGAGCCTCTACTCGATGGACGGCGACATCGCCCCGCTCGCCAAGATCTGCGATCTCGCCGAGAAGTATGGCGCGATGACTTATGTCGACGAAGTCCATGCGGTCGGCATGTACGGCCCGCGCGGCGGCGGCATTGCCGAGCGTGACGGCGTGATGCATCGCATCGACATTCTGGAAGGTACGTTGGCAAAAGCGTTCGGCTGCCTCGGCGGCTACATTGCCGCCAACGGCCAGATCATCGACGCCGTGCGCTCCTACGCGCCGGGCTTCATCTTCACCACCGCGCTGCCGCCGGCAATCTGCTCGGCTGCGACCGCCGCGATCAAGCATCTGAAGACCTCGAACTGGGAGCGCGAGCGCCACCAGGACCGCGCCGCCCGCGTCAAGGCGATCCTCAATGCCGCCGGCCTGCCGGTGATGTCGAGCGACACCCACATCGTGCCGCTGTTCATCGGCGATGCCGAGAAGTGCAAGCAGGCCTCCGACCTGCTGCTCGAAAATCACGGCATCTACATCCAGCCGATCAACTATCCGACGGTCGCCAAGGGCACCGAGCGCCTGCGCATCACGCCGTCGCCCTATCACGATGACGGCCTGATCGATCAGCTCGCCGAAGCCCTGCTGCAAGTCTGGGACCGCTTGGGTCTGCCGTTGCGCGAAAAGTCGCTGGCGGCGGAGTAATCGTCGTCCTGGCGAAAGCCAGGACCCATTACCCCGACTGTGAATTGTTGCAGATCGCTGGAGCCACCCGCGTGCCCATACGCCTGTCCTGTGGTTATGGGTCCTGGCCTTCGCCAGGACGACATTCGGGTTAGCAGCTTAACGACAATGCCAATTCCTGCATCCACAAGGCATTTCGCTATCGCTTGCGCCCGGCCAACGCGCTAGATTTACTTAGAAATTTGCTTGGAAAATGAGATCTGGCGCGGGGCTGCCGCGTCCAGGGAGAGCGCGCTCACCATGCTGCACGATTGGGGCGTGATTGCCGCCGCATTCGGCTATATCGGCTTCCTGTTTCTGGTGGCGAGCCACGGCGACCGCCGCTCGCCGGCCGGGCGCGGTCGCGCGTCCGGGCTGATCTATCCGCTGTCGCTGGCGATCTACTGCACCTCCTGGACCTTCTTCGGCTCGGTCGGCTTCGCCACCCGCACCTCGACCGACTTCCTCGCGATCTATGTCGGCCCGATCCTGATGATCGGGCTCGGCGCCGGCGTGCTGCGCCGCGTGATCCAGCTTGCGAAGGCCCACAACATCACCTCGATCGCCGACTTCATCGGCGCGCGTTACGGCAAGAGCCAGGCGGTGGCGGCGACCGTGGCGCTGATCGCGATCATCGGCTCGGTGCCCTATATCGCGCTCCAGCTCAAGGCGGTCGCCTCCTCGCTCGAAGTTATCCTGAGCGAGGACCAGGCGTTCTCCCACATCCCGATCCTCGGCGACATGGCGCTGATGGTGACGCTGGCGATGGCGGCCTTCGCCGTGCTGTTCGGTACGCGGCACACGGACGCCACCGAGCACCAGCACGGCCTGATGCTGGCGGTGGCGACCGAATCCATTATCAAGCTGGTCGCCTTCCTCACCGCCGGCATCTTCGTCACCTTCTGGATGTTCTCGCCGCACGAGCTGATCGAGCGCGCCATGAAGACGCCGGAGGCGGTGCGCGCCATCAACTATTCGCCGTCAATCGGCAACTTCCTGACCATGACGCTGCTGTCGCTCTGTGCGATCATGCTGCTGCCGCGCCAGTTCCACGTCAGCGTGGTCGAAAACTCCTCGGATGCCGAGGTCGGCCGCGCGCGCTGGCTGTTTCCGCTCTACCTCGTCGTCATCAATCTGTTCGTGATCCCGATCGCGCTCGCCGGCCTCGTCAGCTTCCCATTCGGCGCCGCCGATCCCGACATGTACGTGCTGGCGCTGCCGATGGAGGGCGGCGCGGATCTGCTTAGCGTCGCCGTCTTCGTCGGTGGCCTGTCGGCAGCGACCGCGATGGTGATCGTCGAATGCGTCGCACTCTCCATCATGGTCTCGAACGACCTCGTGGTGCCGCTGGTGCTGCAACGGCGGCCGGAGGGCCGCACCGGCGGCGCGGATTTCGGCGACTTCCTGCTGCGGTCGCGGCGGCTCGCGATCTTCGCCATCATGGTGATGGCCTATTTCTACTATCGCGCGCTCGGCAACACCCAGCTCGCGGCGATCGGCCTGCTCTCCTTCGCCGCCATCGCGCAGCTCGCACCGAGCTTCTTCGGCGGATTGTTGTGGCGCCGGGCCACCGCGCGCGGCGCGATCGGCAGCATGCTGGTCGGTTTCGCGGTGTGGCTCTACACGCTGTTCATTCCGAGCTTCATGGATTCCTCGACGGCCGGCATCCTGCTGCTCCAGCACGGACCGTTCGGGATCGAGGCGCTGCGGCCGCAGGCGCTGTTCGGCGCCGATTTGCCGCCGCTGATGCATGGCGTGGTCTGGTCGCTCTCGCTCAACATCCTCACCTATGTGCTGCTGTCGCTGGCGCGGCGGCCCTCTTCCATCGAGCTCGTGCAGGCCGATCTGTTCGTTCCCAACACGCTCGCCCCGATCGCTCCGAACTTCCGCCGCTGGCGCACCACCATCACGGTGCAGGACATCCAGACCACGGTCGCGCAATATCTCGGCCCCGATCGCGCCCGGCATTCCTTCGAGGCGTTCTCGGCGCGGCGCAATATGCGGCTGGAGCTCGCCGCACCCGCCGATTTCGAGCTGTTGCAGCACGCCGAGCATCTGATCGCCTCCTCGATCGGGGCGGCGTCCTCGCGCCTCGTGATGTCGCTCCTGCTGCGCAAACGAACGGTCTCGGCGAAAGCCGCACTAAAACTGCTCGACGATTCCCATGCGGCGCTGCATTTCAACCGCGAGATCCTTCAGACCGCGCTCAACCATGTGCGCCAGGGCATTGCGGTGTTCGACGCCGATTTGCAACTGATCTGCTCCAACCGGCAGTTCGGCGAACTCCTCAACGTGCCGCCGCACTTCATCCAGTTCGGCACGCCGTTGCGCGAAATCCTGGAATTCATGGGCGTGAGCAATCCCGACGATCCGATCGAGCGCGAAGCCATGCTGGAGCGGCGGCTTGCCGCCTACACCACCGACGGCGAGCCCTATCTGGAGCGTCTGCTGGAACGCCACATGGTGATCGAGATCCTGACCAACCGCATGCCCGGCGGCGGCTTCGTCATCACCTTCACCGACGTCACGCCCACGTTCGAAGCGGCCGAAGCGCTGGAGCGCGCCAATGCGACGCTCGAAAAGCGCGTGCGTGACCGCACCGAGGAGCTGACCCGGCTGAACTCGGAGCTGGCGCAGGCGAAGAGCTCGGCTGAAGACGCCAGCATCTCCAAGACGCGCTTCCTCGCGGCCGCCAGCCACGACATTCTCCAGCCGCTCAACGCGGCACGGCTCTACGTCACGAGCCTGGTCGAGCGCCAGCACAGCGGCGAGGAGACGCGGCTGGTCGAGAACATCGACGAATCGCTCCAGGCGATCGAAGAGATCCTCGGCGCGCTGCTCGATATCTCGCGGCTGGATGCCGGCGCGATGGCGACCTCGATCTCGAGCTTCAAGATGGCCGATTTGATGCGCTCGCTGGAGATCGAGTTCGCGCCGATCGCGCGCGCCAAGAACCTCGAGCTCGCCTTCGTGCCCAGCTCGCTGCCGGTCGAGTCGGATCGCCTGCTGCTGCGACGCCTGCTCCAGAACTTGATCTCCAATGCGATCAAATACACCCCGCGCGGGCGCGTGCTGGTCGGTTGCCGCCGCCAAGGCCCCTCGCTCAAGATCTGCGTCTACGACACCGGCGTCGGCATACCGCTGGCCAAGCGCGGCGAGATCTTCAAGGAATTTCACCGCCTCGAGCAGGGCGCGCGGATCGCGCGCGGGCTGGGGCTGGGACTCTCGATCGTCGAACGGTTGGCGCGCGTGCTCAACCACGGCATCGCCATCGACGCCAATAGGAGCCGCGGCTCGTCGTTCTCCGTGACCGTCCCGACGGCGAAGGCCGTGACGCTGACCGCGGCGGTGACCAGCGCGACCCCGTTGGCGCGCATGTCGATCTCCGGCGCGCTGATCGTCTGCATCGAGAACGACGCCGCGATCCTCGACGGCATGCGAACGCTCTTGAAGGCCTGGGATGCCGAGGTGATCGCGGTCACCGATCCCGAGGGCGCAATCGCCGCGATCGAGGCCGCCGGCAAACGCGTCACCGGCCTGCTCGTCGACTATCACCTCGACCGCGGCAACGGCATCGCCGCCATCCGCGACATCCGCCGCCGCTTCGGCGACTCTATCCCCGCGATCCTGATCACCGCCGACCGCAGCCCCGCCGTGCAGATGGCTGCGCGCGAGGAAAAGATCGCGGTGCTGAACAAGCCGGTGAAGCCAGCTTCGCTGCGCGCTTTGCTCGGGCAATGGCGGACGCAGCAGATGGTGGCGGCGGAGTGAGGCTTGAACGAAATCCGCAATTCGGCCTTGCATGACCCGTCATCCTGAGGCGCGAGCCATTCGGTGCGACGCACCGGATGGCGAGCCTCGAAGGATGAACGGCCGAGGAGACAGCAGGGCCGTTCATCCTTCGAGGCCTCCGCTACGCTCCGGCGCCTCAGGATGACGGATTAAGGATCACCCCGTCGGCGTGCCCGACTTCCACTGACCGCCGGAGATCCTGGCCGCGGCGATCACCGCCTGGGTCCGGCTCTCGACGCCGAGCTTTTGCAGGATCGCGGAGACATGCGCCTTGATGGTCGCCTCGGAGACGCCGAGCTCATAGGCGATCTGCTTGTTCAGCAATCCCTCGGACAGCATCATCAACACCCGCACCTGCTGCGGCGTCAGCGTCACCAGGCGGTCGCGCAGCCGCGTCATGTCGGGGTCGGCGGCGGCTGACAGGTCGGTGTCCGCGGGAACCCAGACCTCACCGTCCATGATCTTGAGAATGGCGTCGCGCAGCGTCTCAACGCCGAACCGCTTCGGGATGAAGCCGGAGGCGCCGAAATCGAGCGAACGGCGGATCGTGGCGCTGTCGTCGGAGGCCGAGACGATCACCACCGGGATCGCCGGATATTGCGCGCGCAAATAGATCAGGCCGGAAAAGCCGGAGATGCCGGGCATCGAGAGGTCGAGCAGAATCAGGTCGACGTCGGAGGTCTGCTCCAGCAGTTTCGTCAGATCCTCGAACGACCCGGCCTCGTCGATCTTCGCCGTGCTCAGGACGCTAGCCACCGCCTGCCGCAGCGCATCGCGGAACAGCGGATGGTCATCGGCGATGACGAGATGGGTGGAGGGAGCGCTCATCGATCTCTTGCTGTCGTTCGCAACCGGGCCAGTAGTCCGGACCGGCGCAATGGTCAATTCTTCCCCGACCGGCCGTGGCATGCAAGGGCACATTATTCCTTTACGGGAAAGGGGTTAATCCGCAAGTCATGTGCAACGGCGCCGCACTACCGGTCCGCACCGTCAGTTGCGTGTCAGTGCGCAAGGCCGAAAGTCGTATTGGGACCGGTTTCACGCCGATGTTACCTTGGGGGTAGGACCCAGGTTGATCCGGCATGGCCGGACAGCCGGGACGCGAGGAAACGAAATTCGGGGAGTCTAACTATGACAATGGCAGCGGCCGCCGGCGGCGTCGGGGCGCGGGGAATGACCGGCGAAGAGAAGAAGGTCATCTTCGCATCTTCACTCGGTACCGTGTTCGAATGGTACGATTTCTATCTGTACGGCTGGACCGCAGCGCAGATCGGCAAGGCGTTCTACTCGGCGTTCGACGCCAACACGCAATTCATCTTCGCACTCCTGACCTTTTCGGCGGGCTTCCTGGTTCGCCCTCTCGGCGCGCTGGTGTTCGGCCGCGTCGGTGACCTGGTCGGCCGCAAATATACCTTCCTCGTCACGATCACCATCATGGGCATGTCGACCTTCCTGGTCGGCCTGACGCCCGGCTACCAGACGCTCGGCTGGCTGGCTCCGACGATCCTGATCGGTTTGCGTCTGCTGCAGGGCCTCGCGCTCGGTGGAGAGTATGGCGGCGCCGCGACATACGTGGCCGAGCATGCGCCACAGGGCCGTCGTGGATTTTACACGGCCTGGATTCAGACCACCGCCACGATCGGTCTGTTCATGTCGTTGCTCGTCGTCTACATCGTCCGTAACAGCATGAGTGCCGATGCATTCAGCGACTCGGGGCTTTCGGGTGGCTGGCGCATCCCCTATCTGCTCTCGATCCTGCTGCTCGGCATCTCGATCTGGATCCGCATGCAGCTGTCCGAATCGCCGCTGTTCCAGAAGATGAAGGACGAAGGCAAGGGCTCCAAGGCGCCACTGTCGGAAGCCTTCGGCAATTGGCAGAATGGAAAGGTCGCGCTGATCGCCCTGTTCGGCCTCACCGCGGGCCAAGCGGTGATCTGGTACGGTGGGCAGTTCTACGCCCGCGTCTTCCTCGTCAATACGCTCAAGGTCCCGGCGAACTCGGCTGACATCGCGCTCATTATCGCGCTGGCGATTGCGACCGCGGGCTTCCTGTTCTTCGGCTGGCTTTCGGACAAGATCGGCCGCAAGCCGATCATCCTGGCGGGCTGTTTGCTCGGCGCATTGACCTATCATTTCGCCTTCAGCCTGCTGACGTCCGCCGCCAACCCGGCGCTCGAGAAGGCGCTGGCCAATGCACCGGTGTCCGTCGTCGCCGATCCGAAGGACTGCAACGTGCTGTTCGACCCGGTCGGCGGCCGGGTATTCACCAGTTCCTGCGACGTCGCCCGCAACGCGCTGATCGCGTCGTCGGTGAACTTCAAGCTGGAGCCGGGCGCGCCCGGCAGCCTTGCCAAGGTCGTGGTCGGCAACAAGTCGTTCGACTCGGTGAACGGCGCTGGCGCTGATCCCAAGGCGTTCGCCACCGCCCGCACGGCGTTCACGACCGCGGTGACCGCTGCGGTCGGCGAAGCAGGCTACCCGATCAAGGGCGCCGATCCGGCCGCGATCAACATGCCGATGCTGATCGTCGTCCTGACCTACCTCGCGATCCTCGTGACCATGGTGTACGGCCCGATCGCTGCGGCTCTCGTCGAGCTGTTCCCGACGCGGATCCGCTACACCTCCATGTCGCTGCCCTATCATATCGGCAACGGCTGGTTCGGAGGTTTGCTGCCGCCGATTGCGGTCGCGCTGGTCGCAGCAACAGGCAATATCTACGCAGGTCTCTGGTACCCGATTGCGATCGCGTCGATGACCTTCATCGTCGGCCTGATCTTCGTCCCCGAGACCAAGGACGTCGACATCACCAAGACCTGATCGCGTCGCAACGCGTCTCGTCAGCCGGCCGCGGAGCGATCCGCGGCCGGTTTTCTTTTGGGCCTTATTGATTGTTGCCGATGAATTGCAGAACGACTTCGCGCCGATGCGGACGCGCGCGGTGCTCGATGAGGTAGATCGCCTGCCAGGTGCCGAGCGCGAGTACGCCGTCGAGCACCGGCACGTGCAGCGAGGTCTGCGTCAGCATCGTCTTGACGTGCGCCGGCATGTCGTCCGGCCCTTCGGTATCATGAGTCCAGGGCGCATTCTCGGGCGCCAGGCGCGATAGGGCCGTCGTGAGATCAACGAGCACGGAAGGATCGGCATTCTCCTGGATCGTCAGCGAGGCCGAGGTGTGGCGGATGAACAGCGTCAGCGCGCCGTCACGTCCGTGAACATCCCTGATGAATTTTGCGACTTCCGCGGTGAGATCGGTGAAGCCGCGGCCCGGAGTCTGCACGGTGAGCAGTGACGATGAGATGATGGTGGCTTGCACCGTCGATGGTGCTGAACGTGTCAGCGATCTGGCTGATGTCATCAAATCTCTCTCAATTCCAGAGGCCGCCGTAGGGTGGGCAAAGCGAAGCGTGCCCACCGAATTCACGCAAAGAGGTCGAGTTGGTGGGCACGGCGCTTGGCGCCTTTGCCCACCCTACGGCGTCCCGCCGCGCGCTAAATCCTCCCCGAAACGTCCTTCTGCACGCGGTTGGCCATGTCGATCAGCCGCCGCCAGGCCTTTTCGAGGAACGACATCGCGCGGTCGAGGTCCTGGTCGCTGGGCAGCGGGATCTCGATCCTGCGGTCGCCCTCGGCGACCTTCGGCTCCGCCTTCTTCAGCGAATCCGATTTCGGCAGCGCCTCGTCGACTTTGCCCGACACGGTCGGCCCGGCCGCAAGCTGTCCCTTCAGCTTCTCGACCTCGGCCTGGAGCCGGCCGATCTCGGCATCGAGCGCGGAACGTTCGTCGGGCACGGCGTAGCAAGCCCAGCCGGCGCCGTTCCTGGTGCAGGTCGAGACCGTGCCGGTGCGGGTGTCGAGCCGCAGCACGCCTTCCGGGATCGGCGTCATGGTGTAGCGGCCGTTTTCGCTGTCGGGCGCCGATTGCGCGGCCACCAGGCCGCCGCTGGTGGCCATCACCGCGGCAATCGCCGCCGTCGCAAGCCATGATGTTGTGGATGATGTCGCTGGTCTCATCGCGCTCTCCGCCACGATGCGCAGGTGGCACATCACCAAATTCTACACCTCGGCGGGCGATGACGCATCGCTTGGCCTGCCGAATCCGCCACCAAAAACGCATCTGCGAAATCAACGATCGCAGCACGCCCTTTGATCCCGGCAGCGCGGCGAAATGTCGGCTATATCGGCGGATCGCGCGGAGAGCTGCTGCGGTGCGGCGTCACGCTGTGTGCAGCGTTGGCGTGCAAGGCAATATCACCAATCAAATCAACTACATAATCGAACACGACGCGATCGTGACTTGGCTTGACTTGATTATGAGCGATCAGTATGGTCCGCGCGGCTTTTGAGGGTGGCGGGCGTAACTTCCATTCAACCGCAGCGTTTCGGGTCTTCGTGGCATGGCTCAAGACACGGGACGCGGCGAGAATGGAGATCGCGATAGATCGCCCGAGGAAGCTGCGCTTTCCGAACGGCTCGGAAATCTTGATCAGCGGTTGTCCGAATTTCGCGGCCGCCACATCAAGACCGAGCAACCCGCAGGTGACGGTGAAGACAAAGCGGCCAGAGCCTCGGCGATGGCGCTTGGTTTCCGGTTATCCTCCGAGTTGGTCGCCGGGGTCGTTGTCGGGGCGGGGATTGGCTGGGGTTTCGACCGCTTGCTGTCGACGTCGCCTTTCGGATTTATCGTGTTCCTGCTGCTGGGCTTCGTGGCCGGCGTGGTGAATGTGGTGAGAACGGCGGGCGCGGGTCAAAACAGGCGCGGTGGTTCTTAAGCGATCCGCACAGGAGAGGAATGATCGCATCGGCTTCGCCGGTGCGGGCCGGCCCGGCCGGCAGACCGAGACCAGCCGGCTAGCCCGGCAGACCAAGAGATGCCGCGCCGATGAAAATCGATCCGATCCACCAGTTCAACATCGAGCCTCTCTTCACGATCGGCCATATCGGCAATCAAACGATCGCCTTCACCAATTCATCGCTCTACATGCTGGTGGCGGTGGCGATCATCTCGATCCTGATGCTCGCCAGCGGCACGCAGCTGGTTCCCGGGCGCTTCCAGTCGGTCGCCGAGATTTCCTACGAGTTCGTCGCCTCGACCATCCGTTCGACCGCCGGCGCGGAAGGCATGAAGTTCTTCCCGCTCATCTTCTCGCTGTTCATGTTCATCTGCGTCTCGAATCTCGTCGGCATCATCCCCTATACCTTCACGATCTCGAGCCACCTGATCGTGACTGCAGCCCTGGCGCTGCTGGTCTTCTTCACCGTCCTGATCTACGGCGTTGCCAAGAACGGCCTGAAATTCTTCTCGATCTTCGTGCCCCACGGTGTCCCCGGCTACATCCTGCCGCTGGTGATGTTCATCGAGATCCTGTCGTTCTTCCTGCGGCCGGTCTCCCACAGCGTCCGTCTGTTCGCCAACATGCTGGCCGGCCACATCGCGCTGAAGGTGTTCGCGGGCTTCGTTGCCATGCTGGGCTTCTCGCTCGGCGCGCTGGGCTGGTTCGGCGGCGTGCTGCCGCTGGCGCTCACGGTCGCGCTGTACGCTCTCGAGATTCTGGTCGCGTTCCTGCAGGCCTACGTGTTCGCGATCCTGACCTGCATCTACCTCAACGACGCCATTCATCCGGGACACTGAGCGGTCCGGGGAATTTCCACCCAAAACCCAATCTTTCTTCCAAGGAGTCTAAAATGGATCCGGCAGCAGCAAAACTTATCGGCGCGGGCATCGCGTGCATCGGCATGGGCGGTGCGGGCGTCGGCGTGGGCGTGATCTTCGGCAACTACCTCGCCGCGGCCGTTCGCAACCCGTCGGCCGCTCAGGGCCAGTTCGGCAACCTGATCTTCGGCTTCGCCGTGACCGAAGCGCTCGGCATTTTCTCGCTGCTGATCGCGCTGCTGCTGCTGTTCGTTCCGCTCTGAGAACGACGTTCTTCGCGCCGCTTCGACCGAAGCGGCGCGCATGACAGCAACAGGAGTACTCCATGGCTGAGAGTCATGGCGGGGCGAAAAGTCCGGCGGCGCGCGCCCACACCGAGGCCGAAGGCGGTCACGGTGGCGGTTTTCCGCCGTTCGAGAGCAGCACCTATGCTTCACAGCTGGTGTGGCTCGCGATCTTCTTCGTCGCGCTCTACGTGATCGTGTCCAAGCTCGCCCTGCCACGCGTCGGCGGTGCGATCGAGGCGCGTCAGAACAAGATCGAGGGTGACCTCGCCGAAGCGCAGAAGCTGAGGGACCAGTCCGACGCAGCGCTGAAGGCCTATGAAGGCGAGCTCGCTTCGGCGCGCTCGCGGGCGCAGGCCATCGGCAACGAGTCCCGCGACAAGGCGAATGCGCAGACGGAAGCCGAGCGCAAGATTCTGGAAGAGCAGCTGGCGGCCAAGCTCGCCGAGGCGGAGAAGACCATCGCCTCGACCCGCACGACTGCCATGAGCAACGTCCGCGGCATCGCAGCCGATGCGGCAGGCTCGATCGTGCAACAGCTTACGGGCGTCGTTCCGGATGCAGCGTCGGTCAATGCCGCCGTTGATGCGTCCTTGAAGGGTTAATCGATATGTTCTTCGATCCTGAAACCTGGGTCGCTATCGCTTTCGTGATCCTGATGGTCTTGTTCGGCTATCTCGGGGTCTTCAAGAAGGCGATGACTGCGCTCGACCATCGCGCCGACCGCATCAAGGCCGAGCTCGACGACGCGACGCGCCTCAAGCAGGAAGCCGCCAAGGTGCTCGCCGACTACAAGGCCCGCACCGCTTCGGCCGAGCGCGAGGCTGCCGACATCATCGCCAACGCCAGGAGCGAAGCCGAGCGCATCGCGACTGAGGCCAAGGCGAAGATGGAAGACTTCGTCGCCCGCCGCACCAAGACCGCGGAGGGCAAGATCGCGCTCGCCGAGGCCCAGGCGCTTGCCGACGTTCGCGCCGCAGCCGCGGAAGCCGCCGTCCAGGCCGCCTCCACGATCCTGTCGCAGTCGGTCAAAGGCCAGGTCGCCGACGATTTGCTCGCCAAAGGGATCACCGAGGTTCGGCAGAAGCTGAACTGAGGGCGAACGTCTCACCAATCAAAAAGCCGGCGCGATGAGCGCCGGCTTTTTTGTTTGTCCGGTGGGGCATCCGCGAATGAGCTGTCATCGCCCGACTTGATCGGGCGATCCAGTACTCCGAGACGGTTGTGATGGATCGATAGGCCGCGGCGTACTGGGATGCCCCGGTCAAGCCGGGGCATGACGGCAGAGAGTGTGGCTTGCCTTACTTCTTCTTCCCCCGCGCCTTCGGCTCGGGCGCCAGCGCCTGCGGGTCGAAGCCGACATAGAAGACGTAGGAATCGGCGGTCGCAGCCGACGGCACCGGATAGGACAGGTCTTCGGCGACGAAGGTGAAGGGCACGCTGCCGCCCTCCGACATCTCGACCGTGGTCCGGTAGGCCTTCGAGGCGATCACCTTCTCGCCGACGCCGCCCTGCACCACGGCGACGCGCAAGGGGACCTCGACCGTGGCAGGCGCGCCGGCGGGGCCTGCGATGACGCGGCCCTGGATGCCGACGCGCACCGTGATATCGGCTCCATTGCGCGTGCATTCGCGCGCCATCTTGGTGATGGTGGCCTGGAATCGCACATCATTGCCGACGGCCGGCTTGCCCGTCGCCCCGACCCCGTAGGTGGACGCTCCAGCGCGTACCGTGACCTGAGGACAATCGACGTCGTCATCGGCCGCCGGCTGGCCCGGCGCGGGCGCCGGCTTGGTCGGCTCGTCCGACTTGCCGCCGAACAGGCCCTTGAAGCGGTCGGTCAGCGACTGTGCCGCGACCGGCGAGACGGCTGCCAGTGAGACCGACAGCGCCAGCGCGATCACCGGACCTCGCCGCAGCGCATTCCGCAATGACCGAAGCTCTTTCATGAACGCCTGTACTCCATGACACCATTCCGGCACGTCACCGGCTCGATGCGCGTTATATCGTCAAAATCGGCGATCCCAAGGCAGTAAAACCGAGGCAGGAAAAGACAGACTTTGACCGCGGGGGAGGCCCGGCTCAGCCGCGGAAATCCTCATGCAGCAGGCCGAACAGCAAATGGTCCTGCCAGATCCCGTTGATGCAGAGATAGCGGCGCGCCAGGCCCTCGCGAGAAAAGCCGCACTTTTCCAGCACCCGGATCGAAGGCGCATTGGTGGGGATGCAGGCGGCCTCGACCCGGTGCAGATTGAGCTCGCCGAACAGCGTCGGCAGCAGCACCCGCAGCGCCGCCGTCATGTAGCCGCGATGGGCGTGGGACTGCCCGACCCAGTAACCGATGGTCCCCGCTTGCACGATGCCGCGACGGACATTGGCAAGCGTGATGCCGCCGACCATGGCGCCGTCGAGCTCGCGGAAGATCAGAAAGGGGTAGGAGCGGTCCGCGGCGATATCCTCGGAATAGCGGCGCAGGCGACGGCGGAAGCCGGACCGGGTGAGATCGTCCGACGGCCAGATCGGCTCCCAGGGCGTGAGATAGTCGCGGCTGGTCTCGCGCAGATGCGCCCATTGCAGAAAGTCGGACATCTGCGGCGCGCGCAGCAAGAGCCCGTTGCCGCGCGGGGCGAGGGCGGCAGGTCCACTGGATGGCAGGCGAAAGAGGGCCATGGTGATGCTTCCCGGGGCGGGGCTCCCGTGCGCGGCTCCTAATGCAGCCGCGCCTTGGCACGCGCCTTGGTCAATCCTTCCGCAAAAGACACCGCCGTGTCCAGACCCCTGCCACTGCCCAATGCAACCACCGCAGGGCGGCTACGCGAAAGCAGTGCACGCGCTGCATCGCGGGTCGATTCGACGCTGACGGCGTCGATCCGGGCCACCAGCTCCTGCACCGTCTGTGGCCGCCCATAGGCCAGGACATGCCGGGCAAGCTGCTCGGCGCGCGACGAGCAGCTCTCCAGCGCCATCAAGAGGCCCGCCTTCATCTGCGCCTTGGCGCGGGCGATCTCGGCCTCGGTCAGCGTCTCGACCGAATCATTCATGACGTCGATGACGACCTCCATCATCTCCGGCGCGTCGGCGGGATCGGTGCCGGTATAGAGGCCGAAGAAGCCGGTGTCGGTGTAGGGCGCGTGGAACGAATAGATCGAGTAGCAGAGGCCGCGCTTCTCGCGCACCTCCTGGAACAGCCGCGACGACATCCCGCCGCCGAGGATGTTGGTGAAGACTTGCAGCGAGAACAGCGACAGATCGTTCTGCGGCACGCCTTCCAGCGCCAGCGTCAGATGCGCCTGCTCGAGCTCGCGATGCACCACCTTGGTGCCACCCTTGCCGAACATGGCAGCCTGGGGCTTCGGCCCCGGCGTCCCCTCGAAACTTGCAAAGCGCTTTTCGACCTCGGCGACGACTTGCTTGTGATCGACGGCGCCGGCAGCCGCCACCACCATGTCGGGCCCGCGATAATGCGTCGAGAGATAGCCGCGCAGCATGTCGCGGTTGAAGCCTTTCAGCGTCTTGGCGGTGCCGAGCAGCGAGCGGCCCATCGGCTGGTCGGGATAGCAGAGCTCGTTGAGATGCTCGAACACGACGTCGTCGGGTGTGTCCTGCGCAGCACCGATCTCCTGCACGATGACGTTCTTCTCGCGCTCGAGCTCTTCAGGCTCGAAGGCGGGATTGGCCAGGATGTCGGCGAGCACGTCGAGCGCCAGCGGCACGTCCGCCTTCATCACTCGCGCGTAATAGGACGTCGTCTCGGTCGAGGTGCCGGCATTGAGGTCGCCGCCAACGGCCTCGATCTCCTCGACGATCTCCCGCGAGGAGCGCCCTGTCGTGCCCTTGAAGGCCATGTGTTCCAGGAGATGCGAGATGCCGTGCTCGTTCGGCTTCTCGTCGCGACCGCCAACGCCGGCCCAGACGCCGAGCGCGGCGGTCTCGAGGTGGGGCATGTTGTCGGTGACGACGGTCAGGCCGGAGGTAAGCTTGGAGATCTCGACGCTCATCCGGCAACTCCCTGTTTCGCGGCGCGGCTGACCGACAGCACGAACCGCTCGACCTCGGCCTGATCGTTCTTCACCACCTTCATGTGTTCGGATTTGGTCATGAGACCGTCGAGCCATGCCGGCAGTAGCGGCCGCTGGCCGCAGGCGGCCTCCACGGCGTCCGGGAATTTGGCCGGATGGGCGGTGGAGAGCACAATGCTGGGCACGGTCGTATCGGTGGTGTCACGGTCGGCGACCGCGAGCGCGACGGCCGTGTGGGGATCGACGAGCTCGCCCGACTCGCGCCAGGCGGCGCGGATCGCGGCCGCGGTCTCGGTCTCGTCGGCGCGGCCGGCATCGAACTCTCCGCGGATCGCAGCCAGCGTCGCGTCGGGCAGCACGAAGCGCCCGGACTGCTTGAGCGAGTCCATCAGCCGACGCACGCCGGCCGCATCGCGCTTGCCTGCTTCGAACAGCAGCCGCTCGAAATTCGAGGAGATCTGGATGTCCATCGACGGCGACGCGGTCGCGTGCACCTCGCGCACCTCGTAGATCCCGGTCTTGAGCGTGCGCGCGAGGATATCGTTGACGTTGGCGGCGATGCGAAGTGTCCGTATGGGAAGACCCATGCGCTTGGCGACATAGCCCGCAAAGATGTCGCCGAAATTGCCGGTCGGCACGATGAAATCCACCGCGCGCGCGGGCGCGCCGACGGCGACCGCCGACGTGAAGTAGTAGACCACCTGTGCGACGATGCGCGCCCAGTTGATGGAATTAACACCGGACAGCGACGTCGCATCGCGGAAGCGATGATTGTTGAACATCCCCTTCACGTGCGCCTGGCAGTCGTCGAAATTGCCTTCGATGGCGAGCGCGTGGACATTGGCTGCGCCCGTCGTCGTCATCATGCGCTGCTGCACCTCGGAGATGCGGCCGTGTGGGAACAGCACGATGAGGTCGACATTCTCCAGCCCCGCGAACGCATCAACAGCGGCGCCGCCGGTGTCGCCGGAGGTCGCGACCACGATGGTGGTGCGCTGGCCGCGCTTGGCAAGCACATGATCCATCAGCCGCGAGATCAGCTGCATCGCGACGTCCTTGAAGGCGAGCGTCGGCCCGTGAAACAGCTCCAGCACGAATTGATGCGGCGACATCTGGCGCAGCGGCACCACTGCCGGATGGCGGAAGGTCGCATAAGCCTCGTTCGCCATGCGGCCGAGCTCGGCGTCGGAAATCTCGCCCCCGACAAAGGGACGGATCACGTCGACCGCGACCTCCCAATAGGGGCGGCCGAAGAAGCCCGCGATCGTCTCAGCCGAAAGCTGCGGCCAGGTGGCCGGCACATAGAGGCCGCCGTCGCGGGCAAGCCCGGTCAGCATCACGTCGCAGAAGCCAAGCTCGGGGGCTTCGCCCCGGGTCGAAATGTAACGAGTCAAACTGCCCTCCAAAGGCCGGCCCAGCCTGAATCCGGGGCCTTAAGCCTTTGATTTCACGATGTTCCTAGTTTCTAGCCAGAGGCTTCCCGGCACCATAGAGTGTTTTGCGGCATCGGGAAACCGCTTCCCCGCCAACGAAAAAGGGCTGCGGCGATGCCGCAGCCCCTCTTGGAAGGTCTGTCGTTGATGTGTGCAGACCCGGTTTTCGTCGTCGGGGTTGCCGCCCCCAGAAATGGTTCGTTCGAGCTATCGTCGCCTGTCATGGGATCGTCAAGGACAAAAACGGCGCGCGCCGCCGAATGTTCCTGTTTTTCCCGATACACGTCGGCTGTGCTGACCATCCGACAGCCCCGCGCCCGACCACCTTGCCGCTTTTTCCCGATTGATCGCACAGGACGAGGAACGAACACCTCGTCGGCCCATTGTGTCGGCGGATGGTGTCAGCCGTCGTCCACGCATTGCCCGGACGCCCGGCCATGCCGATCCGTCGGCCGAACCGGCTGCATCCTGGAGCAGCCGGTTCGGCCCCTGACGGGTCAGTTCATCCCGATTTCCACCGCGATCCGGATCAGGTCGGAATGGTTCTTGGCGCCCAGCTTCTGCTTGAGCAGGGACGTGGTGTTGGCGACCGTCTTGTAGGAGATGCCGAGCGCCTCGGCGACCTCAACGATCTTGTTGCCACGCCCGAGCAGGCGGAGAATCTCGAGCTCCCGCGGCGTCATCTGCGAGGCCGGATTGGCCTTGATCGCGGCGCCCGAGAACGTCACGGCCTCCGCGAGCTGCGGCGAGATGAAATTGTCGCCTGCGACCACCTTGCGCACCGCCTTGAGCAGGATCCGGGGATCGTCGCCCTTGGAGACATAGCCCTGCGCACCCAACTCGACCGCGCGCACCACGAAAGCCGGATCGTCATTCATGCTGAACATGATGATCTTGGCGTCCGGGTCGTCCTTGCGGATCCGGCGCATCAGCTCGAAACCGGAGACATCGGGCAGGCTGATGTCGATGACGGTGACGTCGGGGCGCTTGCTGATATAGGCCCGGTGCCCGGATTTGGCGTCGCTTGCCTCGTCGATGCGGATCGAATGATCGGACGCAAACAGGGTACGACAACCTGAAAGCACCACGGGATGGTCGTCGACGATCAGGACCCTGGTCGCCGGCTTGGCAGTATCTTGCATCGCGCGCTCACTTGTTCTCTGGACTCATAGACCGGCGGGAACAAATGGAAAGAGAGAATCCCGCAGATGCGCGTTAGAATTGACCTAATGTGGCAACGACTCCCGTTCAGAACGCAACTGCTTCTTCCGCTGGGCGTCAGCTTCGCCGCCGCGCTGATCATGGGCGGCGTGCTGCTCCAGACCTTCGCGACCGGCCAGTTGGCCGACGAGAGCGAGCCGGGGCAGCGCTCGACCAGGATGGTCGCGGCCGCCCTCAACAACACCCTGCGGGCCTCCAACAATCCGCGGCAGACACTCGAGGCCTTTGTCCACTCCATGGACGCTGCCTCGGATATCCAATTCCGTTCTTTGGAGGCGGCTCCCGCCTCTCCCGCGGATGACGCCCTGCGCAACCCGCATGGCGTGCCACGATGGTTTGTCGACCTCCTCACCATCCCGGACGTGAATGCCGCATCACCGGTGATGATCAACGACAAGCGCGTCGGCGACATCGTGTTCCGGCCCGACCTGTCGGCCGACCTGTTCGAGAAATGGGTCGGCTTCCTGGCGTTGACCGGCCTCGTCGCCGTGCTGACGGGGTTCACCGGAATCATCGCCTATGTCTTCGCGGGATCGGCGCTGCGTCCCCTGCAAAATCTCGGCGAAGGGCTGACGCGGATGCGCCGCGGGGACTATGCAAAGCCGATCCCGGTCGGCGGACCGCCGGAGATCCGGCAGAGCTGCGAGGAGGCCAATGCGCTCGCCGCAACGCTCGCGCAATTGAGCCAGGACAATCGCGAGCTGTTGCACCGGCTGGTGTCGCTCCAGGACGACGAACGGCGTGATCTCGCCCGCGAGATGCACGACGAGCTCGGTCCCCTGTTGTTCGGCATCCGCGCCGGCACGGTCGCATTGATCGAGGCCATGCCGCCGTCGGGACATCTCGGCAGTTCGGCACAAGACGTGCTGCGATCGGTCGAGGCACTCCAGCAGACCAACCGCCGCATCCTCGACCGGCTGCGGCCGCTCTACATCGAGGAATTGGGGCTCGAGACCAGCGTGCAGACGCTGGTCCGGAATTTTCGCAGGCAGGCGCCGCATATCGGCCTGACCGCGACGATCGATCCTGATCTCAACGGGATCGAGGGGCCGCTGGCCCAGACCGTCTACCGCGTGATCCAGGAAGCGCTGACCAACGTGTTGCGCCACGCGAGAGCGAGCAACGCCCATGTGGAGGCAGCCATTGCCGGCGATACGCTCGCGGTCGAAGTCTCCGATGACGGCGGCGGCTTTCCCGCCGACAATGTCTTCGGCCGCGGTCTGACCGGCATGCACGAACGCGTGCGCGCGCTCAGCGGATCGCTGTCACTCCTGCGCGTGGACGAACGAACCTATGTGCGCTGCCGTTTGCCGGTCGGGGAGATCCGCGGCGCACCTGTATCCGGCTAGAGCTTTTTCCGTTCCGATAGAATCGGAACGGAAGCTCTAGATTTTTGTTTTGACGCGTTTTCTTCACGCGAACCGGTATCCACTTCGCTGGAAAACGCTCTAGCACGCACCGCAATCGTGCGAGCCCTGCCGCGCGGGCACGCAAAGCGTGCTGTGGATCTTGCCTTCCGGGCTGAAGCGAAACGAGGCGTGGATGCGCAATGCGCCCGCAACGGAATATTCGAGATCGATGCCGTGCGGCACCGGATTGATCTCTTCGAGACCGAAGCCCGCTGACGAGAAGGCGCTGAGCCTCGGCCCCCAATAGGTCTCGAGCTCACGCCGGCCGCGATAGAGGAAATGCGTGCCGTTGCACGTGCATTCGAGCTCGGCGTCATCGGCATAGAGGTCGAGCAGCGTCGCGAGGTCGCCTTTCCGGCAAGCATCCACCCAATCGACGACAAGTCCCATCTGATCAAAATCGCGCACGCCGAAAATCCTGTCTGCCGCGAAAAATCTGGAGGCGGCTTAGGATCACACTCGTGAATATGCGCTGAATAATAAAGCCCGGGCGATTCCGGGTTCCGTCCGGGAACCTACGGGCTCGCTTCGCTCTGCCGCCGTCCCCTCACCCAGACCGCGAAGGCGATCAACAGGGCGCCTGCAAGCGTGAACCAGGTGATGGCGTATTGCAGATGGTCGTCCTTCAGATGCACGTCGAGCGAACCCGGACGCGGGATACCGTTCTCGGGCGCCGGCTGCTCCAGATCGATGTAGAACGGCGCGACCGCGCCCCAGCCGAGCGCGCTTGCGATCGCCTGATGATCGCGCACGAACCAGAGACGCTTGTCGTGGTTCTCGGCCGGCGTGAGCCAGCCCGGTGCTTCCGGGAAGCGCAGATAGCCGGTGAGCGCGAGGGGCGCCCCGGTGACGAGCTTCTTCACCGCGCGATCTTCGACGCCGCGATCCTGCATCGTGTTCTCGACGAAGCCCGCATCGATCACGACGATCTCCCCGCCCGGCAGCCGCGCCGGCAGGAAGGCCCAGGTGCCGGGGCCGGAGGCATCCTTGCGCACGGCCGAGCCGGGCGAATAAACCATCGCATCCGGCGAGGCCGCGTAGGTCGCGGTGAAATTGACGCGGCGGAACTCGTCGCGTGCGGCGTTCAGGCCGGCCCATTGCGCCGGCGGCGGCAGCGCGATCGGCGCCTCCGCGAGGCGCTCGGTGAGCGCGGCGATCAACTCGTGCTTGGCGGTGCGGCGCTGCAATTGCCAGACGCCAAGCGCGACGAAGGCCGCCGTCAGGAACAGCGTGAACAGCGCGAAGCCGGCCACGCGAGGCTTGCGCGCGGTCTCGTTCATTTCGCGCGGTCGACCAACCGGCCCGGCGCCGCCTTGTGGTGGAATTGCAACGAGATCAACAGCGACTTCATGGCGCGCAGCGGCAGCAGCGTGGTGGCGAGGATCAGCGGCAGCCACAGCACCGCATGCAGCCAGTACGGCGGCTGGTACTTGACCTCGACGACGAGCGCACAGCCGACCACGATCGCACCGGCCAGCATGATGATGAAGATCGCGGGGCCATCGCCGGTATCGATGAAGGCATAGTCGAGGCCGCAGCGGTCGCAGGCCGGCGCGAGCGTCAGGAAGCCCGCGTAGAGCTTACCCTTGCCACAACGCGGGCATTTGCAGGCAAGCCCGCGCAGCGCGCTTTGCAGGACGGTGGTCTCAGACTCGGAGGGGCCGGGCGTTTCGTTCATGACGCGTAAGTCTATCACAGTTTCCGCCGAAGCCTCGGCCGCTGGAAAGCAAAAGGGCGGCCCTGCGGCCGCCCTTTCCGATTGATCTATCGCGGCTCAGTGCGCGCCGTGGGCCATGGTCTCGGCGCCGTGTCCCCAGACATAGATGCAGAGGAACAGGAACAGCCAGACCACGTCGACGAAGTGCCAGTACCAGGCGGCGAACTCGAAGCCGAGGTGCTGCGTCGGCGTGAAGTGACCGGCATAGGTGCGCGCCAGGCACACGATCAGGAAGATCGTGCCGACCAGCACGTGGAAGCCGTGGAAGCCGGTCGCCATGAAGAAGGTACCGCCGTAGACATTGCCGGCGAACGAGAACGCCGCATGGCTGTACTCGAAGGCCTGCACGCAGGTGAAGGTCGCCCCCAACAGGATGGTGAGGATCAGGCCGTACTTCAGACCCTGGCGATCGTTCTCCAGCAGCGCATGGTGCGCCCAGGTAACCGTGGTGCCGGAGGTGAGCAGGATCAGCGTGTTCAGGAGCGGCAGGTGCCAGGGATCGAAAGTCTCGATGCCATGCGGCGGCCAGACGCCGCCGAACAGCGCTTCGCGGGTGGCGTGAACGGGATCACCGGGGAACAGCGCCGCGTTGAAATAGGCCCAGAACCAGGCGACGAAGAACATCACCTCGGAGGCGATGAACAGGATCATGCCGTAGCGATGGCTGATCTGTACGACCCGGGTGTGGTCGCCCTTGTACTGGGCTTCCTTGATCACGTCGCCCCACCAGCTCGCCATGGTGTAGAGCACGCCGATGGTGCCGACACCGAAGATGATCGGCGCGGCCGAGATCATGTGGTGCATCCAGGTGATCGCGCCGACCGCCATGATGAAGGCCGAGACGGAGCCGACCGCCGGCCATGGAGAGGGATCGACCAGGTGATAGTCGTGATGCTTGCCTTGCGCGGTGGCCATTTCGGTCTCTCTCCTCAATCCCGTGCCTGTTCGGCACTTATCCCCTTTTCCGACCCCTGCAGCGTGAACCCGGCGGTCAGAGATTTCCCTTGCGTTTGTCGTCCTCGCTGGCTGCGAGCGGCTTCACCACCGGATCGCGCACCGGATAGAACGTGTAGGACAGCGTGATGGTGCCGAGCCCGTCATTGTCGTGGTCGTTGACGATCGACGGATCGACGTAGAACACGACGGGCATCTCCCGCTTCTCGCCGGGCGCCATGGTCTGCTCGGTGAAGCAGAAGCAGTTGATCTTCTGGAAATAGGAGCCGACCGTCAGCGGCGCGACATTGTAGGCGGCCTGGCCTGAGGTGGTGCGCGCGGCCTGATTGGTGACGGTGTAATAGATGGTGGTGACCTGGCCGATATTGACCTCGACTTCGGTCTGCTCCGGCTCGAACTTCCAGGGCAGGCCGGGCGCGACGTTGGCATCGAAGCGCACCGCAATTTTTCGCGCGATCGGGCCGGTCGCGGGTGCAGAGGTCGCGACCTGGGTCGTGCCGTTGAAGCCGGTGGCGCGGCAGAACCAATTGTAGAACGGCACCGCCGCGTAGGACGCACCGACCATCAACGCGACCAAGCCGCCGCAGAGCGAGGCGACCAGCGCGTCACGGCCCAAACCACGGCGCACCGCTACCGCTGCCTTGGGGGTCACGTCCTGCGATATAGTGGGCTCTCGATCCATCTCTCTCACATTGGGCGAACTAGCACCGCTGGTCCCTTGACCATGGTGACGGCGAAGAACAGTACGACGAGCACGCCGAGCGCGAGCGCGATCGCAATCGAGCGCTGACGACGGCTCTTCTTTTGCGCCTCGGTGAGGACGATTCCATCTGGCTCGGTTTTGTCAGCCATCCCGTTCTCATGCGCCCCCAACCATCGGAGCAAGCGCCCGGTACACGACCTCGCCAAGCAGGGTCGCAAACAGCGCAAACAGATAAAAGATGGAGAAAGCAAACAACTTGCGGGTCGCGCGCAGCGATTGGCTGCGCTCACGGCGGATATAGACGTTGATGGCGAGCACCAGCATGCCGGCGCCGAGCACCAGCGAGGTAACGCCGTAAATGGCGTCGAAATAGCTGAGCGCCCACGGGGCTGCGGCCACCGCGATCAACACGATGGTGTAGAGCAGGATCTGGAGCCGCGTCGCATCGGGGCCGGCGACATTGGGCAGCATCGGAATGCCGGCGCGGGCGTAGTCGTCGGAGCGGAACAGCGCCAGCGCCCAGAAGTGCGGCGGCGTCCAGAAGAAGATGATGGCGAACAGCAGCAGCGGCTCAACGTCGACCGTGCCGGTCACCGCAGCCCAGGCCACCACCGGCGGCAGCGCGCCTGCAGCGCCGCCGATCACGATGTTCTGCGCAGTCCAGCGCTTCAGGCCCATCGTGTAGATCACGACGTAGAAGAAGATGGTGAAAGCGAGCAGCGCGCCAGCGATCCAGTTGACGAGAATGCCGAGCGTCATCACCGAGAAGAAGGCGAGCGTCATGCCGAACGTCATCGCCTCGGGCCGGGTGATGCGGCCGCGCGGGATCGGCCGGTTCGCCGTGCGCGACATCTTGGCGTCGATATCGCCCTCGAGCGCCATGTTGAGCGCACCGGAGGCGCCGGCGCCGACGGCGATGCAGAGCAGCGCGGTGATCGCAAGCACGGGGTGGAAATGCCCGGGCGCCATCGCCATCCCGACCAGCGCGGTGAAGATCACGAGCGACATCACCCGCGGCTTCAACAGCGCGATGTAGTCGCCGACCTCCGCTTCGGAGATCCGGGGATTGATGTCGACGGCGTTCTGATCGAGGACGGACACTTAGACCTGCTTGCTTCGTTATAGAGCCGCGGCGCCCGTCACGGGCGCCGCGGAAGATGGCTTACTGCACGCGGGGCAGCACTTCGAACTGGTGGAAAGGCGGCGGCGAGGGCAGCGTCCACTCCAGCGTGGTGGCGCCAGCACCCCAGGGATTGTCGCCCGCCGGGACCTTCTTCATGAAGGCGTCGAGCACGCAGTAGAGGAAGATCAGCACGCCGAAGCCGGAGATGTAGGAGCCGAGCGACGAGATCAGGTTCCAGCCCGCGAACGCGTCGGGATAGTCGACGTAGCGGCGCGGCATGCCCGACAGGCCAAGGAAGTGCTGCGGGAAGAACACCAGATTGACGCCGATGAAGGTGACCCAGAAGTGCGCCTTCGCGATCGTCTCGTTGTACATGTAGCCCGTCATCTTCGGGAACCAGTAGTACCAGCCGGCGAAGATCGCGAACACGGCGCCGAGCGACAGCACGTAGTGGAAGTGCGCGACGACGTAGTAGGTCTCCTGGAGCACGCGGTCGACACCCGCATTCGCCAGCACGACGCCGGTGACGCCGCCGACCGTGAACAGGAAGATGAAGCCCACCGCCCAGATCATCGGGGCGCGGAATTCGATCGAGCCGCCCCACATCGTGGCGATCCAGGAGAAGATCTTCACGCCGGTCGGAACCGCGATCACCATGGTAGCGGCGACGAAATAGGCCTGCGTCGCCGAGGACATGCCGACCGTATACATGTGGTGCGCCCAGACCACGAAGCCGATGCCGCCGATCGCGACCATGGCGTAGGCCATGCCGAGATAGCCGAACACGGGCTTGCGCGAGAAGGTCGAGACGATCTGGCTGATCATGCCGAAGCCGGGCAGGATCAGGATGTACACCTCGGGATGACCGAAGAACCAGAACAGATGCTGGAACAGCACGGGATCGCCGCCGCCGTCAGGTGAGAAGAAGCTGGTGCCGAAATTGCGGTCGGTGAGCAGCATGGTGATCGCACCGGCGAGCACCGGCAGCGACAGCAGCAGCAGGAACACCGTCACCAGGATCGACCACACGAACAGCGGCATCTTGTGCAGGGTCATGCCCGGCGCGCGCATGTTGAAGATCGTGGTGATGAAGTTGATGGCGCCGAGGATCGACGACGCGCCCGCCAGATGAAGCGACAGGATCGCGAAGTCGACGGCCGGGCCCGGATGGCCGGAGCTCGACAGCGGCGCATACATGGTCCAGCCGGCGCCGACACCGTTGGCGCCCGGCTCACCCTCGACGAAGGTCGAGATCAGCAGCAGCGCGAAGGAGGCCGGCAGCAGCCAGAACGAGATGTTGTTCATGCGCGGGAACGCCATGTCCGGCGCGCCGATCATCAGTGGAACGAACCAGTTGCCGAAGCCGCCGATCATCGCCGGCATGACCATGAAGAAGATCATGATCAGGCCGTGAGAGGTCACGAAGACGTTATAGGTGTGCGTCTCGTGGAATATCTGCACGCCCGGATACATCAACTCGGCACGGATCGCGACCGACATCGCAGCACCGATGATGCCGGCGATGACCGCGAAGATCAGGTACATCGTGCCGATGTCCTTGTGATTGGTCGAATAGACGTAGCGGCGCCATCCGGTCGGATGGGCGTGCTCGTCATGTCCGTGGTCTTGCGCGTGATCGCCGTGTGCCGCTGCGCTCGTTGCCATTGTCAAATCCTGCCTTGCGTCCCATTCGGACCTTCGGAGGTCCCGCCCTTTATGTCGCTTTCAGTCCCTTGAGCCTTCACCCGACGCTTACTGCGCCGGGCCGGCTGCGGAGGCGAAAGTGCTGGTGCCGCCGCTCGCATATTTCTTCTTCGCCGTTTCGACCCAGGAGGCGAACTCCTGGTCGCTCACCACGCGCACGGCGATCGGCATGAAGGCGTGGTCCTTGCCGCAAAGCTCCGAGCACTGGCCGTAGAACATGCCGGTCTTGGTGGCCTTGAACCAGGTCTCGTTCAGCCGGCCCGGAATGGCGTCGATCTTGACGCCGAAAGCCGGCAGCGCGAAGGCGTGGATGACGTCAGCCCCGGTGACCTGAACCCGGACCACCTTGTTGACCGGCACCACCATCTCATTGTCGACGCCGAGCAGCCGCGGCTGCTTGTCCGCCGCCATCAGCGAATCGAATTCGAACTTGCCGTTGTCCGGATAGGCGTAGGACCAATACCACTGCTTGCCGGTGGCCTTGATCGTCATATCCGCCTTCGGCACGTCGAGCTCGAGGAACAGCAGGCGGAACGACGGCACCGAGATGCCGACCAGGATCAGCACCGGAACCAGCGTCCAGGCCACCTCGATCAGCGTGTTGTGGGTGGTCCGCGACGGCACCGGATTGGCCTTCGAATTGAACTTCACGACCACGACCACGAGCAGCGCCAGCACGAAGAGCGTGATCACGATAATGAGCACGGACAAGAAATCGTGGAACCAGACGATATTGTCCATCACCGGAGACCCAGAGGCCTGAAGGTGCCATTCCCACGGCTCCGGCTGCCCGAGCTCGGCGAATGCCACGCCGCCCGTCGCCAGCGTAATGCCAGCCGCCGCCAAGGCGATGGTGGCCATTCCCAGCAACTGCCGGCCCACCCGACCTATCGACATCCTCATGCCGTTCGCGCTCCCCTAACGAAATCACCCCAAGTGCATTGCCCTATTTCCGGGAAATGCTTATTCGACCCGCCCGTCCGTCAAACTGCCACTCAAGAATACCTCTAAGAGGAATTGGGGCCAGATCGCTCAAACGCCGAAATCAAGCCTCTCAAACCATAATTCTTGATCTATCGCAATGCAGTCTTGGGCTTGGTCTACCTGCCATCACCCGCAAGATAATTCCCAGCAACATCAGACAAAAATACCGTTTCCCGGGATGCCGCGGCTTGACAGCTGAATTGCTCGCGGTAGGCACTGGCGGGCAGTTACGCAGGAACCTGATTCGTGCCGGCGATGGCGGACCGAGGCGGCGCGGGATTTGCTTGGGAATCGCCTTCAAGACGCCGTCATTGCCGTATCAGTCCACCAGCGCGAGCGACCCAAGCGAGCAGAGGGACCGACCCCGATGGGGCTTTCGAAATGCATGGCAACGCTGGCTAACGGCCTCAAGGCGCTGATCGGCCCCCTGGCCGCCGCCCTTCTGCTTGCCTTGCCAGTCCTTGCCTTGCCGAGCCCCGCCCATGCGCAGGGCGCGGTGCGCTCCGTCCATGGCGACTGGCAGATCCGCTGCGACACCCCGCCCGGCGCTCAGGCCGAGCAATGCGCCCTGATCCAGAGCGTGGTGGCGGAGGACCGCTCCAATGCCGGCCTCACCGTGATCGTGCTGAAGACCGCCGACCAGAAGAGCCGCCTGATGCGCGTGGTGGCCCCCCTCGGCGTGCTCTTGCCCTCCGGCCTCGGGCTGAAGCTCGACAACCAGGACGTCGGCCGCGCCGGCTTCGTCCGCTGCCTGCCCAATGGCTGCGTTGCCGAGGTGGTCATGGACGACAAGCTGCTCGGCCAGCTCCGCAGCGCCAAGACCGCGACCTTCATCATCTTCGAGACCCCCGAAGAAGGCATCGGCTTCCCGCTCAGCCTGAACGGGCTTGGCGAGGGGTACGACAAGCTGCCGTAGAGGTGGCTACAGTAATCCGAACGCTGGTCCCGTCATCCTGAGGCGCGAGGCTTGCGATGCGAAGCATCGCAAGGTGAGCCTCGAAGGATGAACGGCCGAGCTGCCAGCCGGGCCGTCGCCCTTCGAGGGCTGCTAAAGAAGCGGCCACCTCAGAGCGTGTGATTTTTTGGCAGCGTGCCAGGTAAATCTGTCCGAATGCCGGTGGCATGTGATTCTCTGGCGATGATGGATTGGCGGGAGGCGAAGATGGCTGCCGATGAATTGTTCGGTGATCTGCCGGCGCAATCGAAGCCTGAAGCCGACGCGGCGCCGCTCGGCGCGCCACGGCTGCGTGAGCCACAGCGCGACCAGATCGCGTTGCGAGCGGTGGATATCGAGAGCCTGATCGGGGAAGACCATCCGGTGCGCCTGATCTGGTCTTATGTCGAAGAGCTTGATCTGAGTGAGCTGGAGAACCGGATCAAGGCCAGGGGCGACCGCCCCGGTCACCCCGCGACCTCGCCGCGGCTTTTGCTGGCGCTGTGGCTCTCAGCCACCAGCGAGGGCGTCGGCAGCGCGCGAGCATTGGAGCGACTGTGCGAGAGCCACGATGCCTATCGTTGGCTGTGCGGCGGGGTGTCGGTGAACTATCACATGCTGGCGGACTTCCGGGTCGGTTGCGCCGACCTGCTGGACCGGCTGCTCAGCGAGCATCTGGCGGCGCTGGCGAAGGCTGGTCTCGTCAATCTGGCGACACTGGCGCAGGACGGGGTGCGGGTCCGGGCCAGCGCGGGAGCCGCCTCGTTCCGGCGCGAGGCGACACTCGAGCGGCATCTGGCCCTGGCTGAGACGGTGGTGGAAGACCTCAAGCGCGAAGTCGACGTGCGCTCTGACGCCAGCAATCAGCGCGCCCGGGCAGCCAAGGAGCGAGCCGCGGAGGAACGCAGCGCGCGCGTGAAAGCGGCGCAGGCGGCGCTTGCCGAGATCAAGCAGCAGCGCAAGGAACGCGAGAGCAAGCAAGGCAATGGCAAGACGCCGAAGGAGCCGCGCGCGTCGACGACGGACGCCGATGCACGGGTCATGAAGATGGCGGATGGCGGCTTCCGCCCAGCCTACAACGTGCAGGTGACGAGTGCGGCCGGCGAGCAGTTCGTCACTGACGTTAAGGTATGCAACACGGGGTCCGACCGCGGGCTGATGCGGCCCATGCTGGAGCGGCAGCGCACGCGCCCTGGCGGCCTGCCCAAAGACCATCTCGTCGATGGCGGCTTTGGCAGTGCGGAAGACATCGAGTGGGCGCATGCCGAGGGCATAGAGGTTTTTTGCCCGCCCACTCAATCCAAGCACGGCACCGACCCCTACCTGCCGCGACGCGGCGACGGCGCGGGGGTACTGGCTTGGCGTGCGCGGATGGCGAGCAAAGAGGGCAAGGCCCGGTACAAGCCCCGTTCGATATGCGAGTGCATCCATGCCCGCTGGCGCAACTGGAACCTACGGCAATTGACCGTGCGCGGGATCGAAAAGGTCCGCGCCGTCGTGCTCTGGTACGCCCTCACCAACAACATCCTGCAAGGCAACCGCCTCCGCAGCGCATAAACGAGAGCTCATCGACGAACTCAGACCCGCCATTTACCGCGACAAGAAACTCCACTCCGTTCCGAACAAGTAAAAGCGTCACAAGCTCTCAGG
>NZ_JYMR01000014.1 GCF_000938255.1 Bradyrhizobium sp. LTSP849
GTAAGCATCCGGCGAAGACCGCGCGCGGGTCATTTTCGGCTCAGGCGGCTTGATCAACGTTCCGGATGGCAGAGCGCCAATTCCATGGCAGCAGTTCGTCGAGCCTTTGGACGGGATGCTCGGCGATGCGCGCCAGAACGTCGGCGAGCCAGGCTTGCGGATCGACGTCGTTCATCTTGGCGGTGACGATCAGGCTGTACATCACCGCCGCCCGCTCGCCGCCGCGATCCGAGCCGCAGAACAACCACGACTTCCGACCTAAAGCGATGCCGCGCACGCCACGCTCCGCCGCATTGTTGGACAGGCAGATGCGGCCGTCATCGAGGAAGCGGGTAAATGCGCTCCAGCGCTTGAGCATGTAGTCCATGGCCTTGGCGACATCGTTGCTGCGCGAGAGCTTGGCGCGTTGTGTGCGCATCCAGGCTTCCAGATCGGCCACGAGCGGCGCGCTGAGTTCCCGGCGAACTGCCTGGCGCCTTTCGGCGCTCTGACCGTTGATGGTCCGCTCGATCTCGAACAGGGCGTCGATCCGGCGGACTGTTTCCAGCGCCAGCGGCGAGATCACTGCCGGCCTCTTGCCCTGAGCCTTGCGACGCGCATTCTCGGCCAGATCAGCCATCACGAAGAACGGCCGCCGGGCATGGACCCAGCACGCGGCTTCCAGGATCGGACCTGCGTTGCGGCCCGGTTCGTAAAGCCTGCCATAGCCGCCATAGGCATCGGCCTGGAAGATTCCGCTGTAGTTGGCCAAGTGAGCCTGGGGATGCTCGCCGGCCCGATCGCGCGAGTAATAGAACACCGCGCCCGGCGGGGCCTGCCCTCCAAAAGGCTTGTCGTCGCGCACATAGACCCAGATCCGGCCGGTGTCGGTCTTGCCTTTGGCCAGGACCGGAACCGTGGTGTCGTCCCCGTGCAATCGCTCGGCGCTCAGTACGTAGGCCTCGAGGCGCTTGAACAAAGGTGCCAGCGCCGCGGTGCAGCCGCCGACCTGGTCGGCCAGGGTCGACAGACTGATCGGCACGCCCTCCTTGGCATAGCGCTCCGCTTGCCGGTTCAGCGGCTGATGTTGACCAAACTTCTCGAACAGCACCATCGCCAGCAGGCTTGGCCCCGCCCAGCCGCGGGCAAGCACATGGAACGGCGCCGGAGCCTGGCTGATCTTCTCGCAATCACGGCAAGTAAACTTCTCGCGGACGTGCTGGATCACTTTCCAGGATTTCGGGATCACCTCCAGCGTCTCGGTGATGTCCTCGCCGAGCTTGGACAGCCGCGCGCCGCCACAGCAGGCGCACGCCACAGGTCCCGGCACGATCACCCGCTCGCGAGGTAGATGCTCCGGGAACGGCTGGCGTGACGGCCGCTTGCGCGTGAACGACGCCACCTTCGTGGTTTTGGCCGCGGCCATTTCGGCGGCGAGTTCGTCCTCCGTCGCCGAACTCTCCAGCTCCTCCAGCGTCAGTTCAAGCTGATCCAATAGCCGCGCGGTACGCTCCGAGCGCGGACCATGGCGGTCGCGGTTGAGTTTCTCGATCTGCAGCTTCAGATGGGCGATCAACGCCTGGTCGTCGGACTGCCGGGCACGGGCGGCCGCAGCCTCCGCCCGAGCAACGATCAATGCCGCTTGCAGCGTTTCGATGTCGTCTGGCAGCGATTCAAGGCCGTCACCCATGGCCCCGATGGAATCACAAAAGAGGCGATTTGAGGCGTCTTTTCTTCCGCACCTCAGAACTTTTTTGAGCCTATCCTGCGCTCTGTGGCCGCCACGTGTGCTGCGGATTGCGCCAGTCGATCGCCTCCAGCAGATAACTCATCTGCGCCGCGCTCAGCCCCACCACACCGCCCACCGTCGCCGGCCAGACAAAACGGCCACGGTCCAACCGCTTCGCGTAGAGCGACAATCCAATTCCATCGTGCCACAAGGCCTTGATCAGCGAACCGCCGCGTCCGCGGAACACGAAGACATCTCCGGCGAACGGATCGCGACCAAGGCTTTCCTGCACCAATAATGACAAACCCTGCATGCCCTTGCGCATGTCAGTGTAGCCGGTCGCAATCCAGATGCGTGCGCTCGAAGAGACTGGGATCATCGACGCTCCAGAACCTGCAGCACCCGCGCCAGGGCGGCCGCATCGACGCCCGCATCGACAATCACCCGACGATCCCGGCCAACGACGATCACCATCTGCCCGCTCGTCGCTGTGGCAGCAACCGCCGGCTCGACCTCAGCGGCAAGGACGACCCGCGCAAAGCCGGATTGCTCGCTTTGAGGGCTGATCGGCTCGGGACCGAACGAGCGCCGCCATGTCATCAGCAACGAACGTGATATGCCATGGCGTCTTGCTGTCGACGATATCGCGCGCGGCGCTTGAAAGCTTTCGGTCACGATCCGCAGCTTTTCGTCATCCGACCAGCGTCGCCGGCGACCAGTCTCGACCACCTCAAGCCGTTCAAGCTGAGTACTGCGCTTATGGCTGTCCATAAGGACTGTTACGCACCAATTGGACTAATCCAACACGGCGGCCCTCGCCGGAGGGAGACGTTGTTTGCCATGGCATTCGGATAGATTTCAGCGAAATCATCAACGAAGACATGCTGACGTCGGCGGGTATCAAGGCGATGCGCCAGCAATTCCAAACCAACACGCCATTTCCCCACCTCGTGATCGATCGTTTGTTCTCGCCTCAATTGCTTGAGCTGATGTACGCCGAATTTGACGATATGAAGTGGAACGACTTGCGCGTCGCGGCGACGGCGGTAGAGATCAAGCGCGGTTCGCTGCCCAACGCGAAGTTCGGCCCGGCGGCGCAGATCTACTTCCAGGCGATTGCTTCCGGGCGGTTCATCGATATCCTAAAACAGATTACCCGGATCGACGGTCTGGTCTGCGATACTGAACTATACAATGGCGGGTTGCATGAGATCCCGAACCGCGGCCATTTTAGCGTCCATATCGATTTTACCCACCATCCGGTCACCAATCTCGACAATCGGTTGGTTTTGATTACCTACCTTAACGAAGGCTGGATCGTAAGCGCTGTTCAGCGGCCACCTACCGGATGATGGGGTGATCTGCGAGTCTGCGGTTCGATTTGGACCGTTAGGCTTAGAATGGACACAGTGCATACTGCTATCACGGAGCCGGTACGGCGGCTTGAGGTCTTCACCGGCGCCGGCCGTCGGCGGAAGTGGAGCGACGAGGACAAGGCGCGGATCGTCGCGGAGATTGTGGCGAGCGGCGACTCGGTCTGTTCGGTAGCCCGACGGCATGGATTGTCACCGCAGCAGTTGTTTGGCTGGCGACGTCAGTTGCGAGAGGCAGCAGGCGGTCATTCCGAAATAGAAGAAGTGCAGTTTGTGCCGGCGGTGGTGGATGTCGCAGTGCCGGCGCCTGCTCTTGGCCGGGAGCGCAAAGTGGCGCGCTGCAAACCCAAACCGGATGTCCGAACTTGCCGTTGCGATGCCGGGATCATCGAGATCGAAGTCGACGGCATCACGATCCGGGCCGGTCGTGGTGCGGACACGGCAATGATTGCGTCGATCGTCCAGGCGCTGAAGGCGAGCCGGTGATCGGTCCGTCGGGTGCGGTCCGGGTGATGGTGGCGACCAAACCGGTGGACTTCCGCAAGGGGATGGAAGGGCTTGCGACCCTGGTGCGCGAGAGCATGGGGGCTGACCCATTCTCGGGAGCTGTCTATGTGTTCCGTGCCAAGCGGGCGGATCGGATCAAGCTGGTGTTCTGGGACGGAACGGGTCTGTGCCTGTTCGCCAAACGGCTTGAGGATGGGATCTTCCGCTGGCCGAAGATCGAGGACGGCGTGATGCGTCTGTCGGCGGCGCAATTGTCGGCGCTGTTGGAAGGGCTCGACTGGCGGCGTGTCCACGAGGTACGGGAGACGCCAGCGCCAACGCAAGCCGGATAGTTGTTGGCAGCGCTGCGGCGAAGTGAATCAGGGGCATCGAGCGCGTCGCCAGATGGCGGCGAATATGCTCTGAATTGCGTGTGAGCGACGCCCTGCCTGACGATCCCGAGACGCTGAAAGCGATGCTGCTTGCCGAGCGGTGCGAGAGCGAACGGCTGCGTCAGATCATCAAGGAATTGCAGCGGCATCGGTTCGGCCGGCGGGCAGAGACCTTGCCTGAAGATCAGATGCTGCTGGGCCTGGAAGATGTCGAGCAGGTCGCAGCGTACAGCGAGACGGCGCAGGACGTCAGCGCACCTGAAAGCCGTGAGGCTCGGGCTCGCAAGCGCCGGATCAACCGTGGCGCCTTGCCAGCGCACTTGCGGCGGATCGAGGTCGTCGTCGATATCGACAATAAGATCTGCTCCTGTTGCCAGGGCGAGTTGCACCGGATCGGCGAGGATAGAAGTGAGCGGCTGGACCTGGTCCCGGCGCAGTTCCGGATCCTCGTCACCCGGCGTCCCAAATACGCCTGCCGGGCTTGCGAGGACGGTGTCATGCAGGCGCCGGCCCCGGCCCGGCTGATCGAGGGTGGTCTGCCGACCGAGGCCACCGTCGCCCAGGTCCTGGTCTCCAAATATGCCGATCACCTGCCACTCTACCGGCAGGCGCAGATTTACGCCCGCCAGGGCATTGAGCTTGATCGTTCGACGCTGGCGGACTGGGTGGGACAGGCAGCCTTCCATCTGCGCCCGTTGCATGAGCGGCTCCTTGGCAAGCTCAGGCAGCGGCCAAAGCTGTTCGCCGACGAGACGACGATGCCGGTGCTCGATCCCGGCCGCGGGCGCACCAAGACCGGTCAGCTCTGGGCCTATGCGGCGGACGACCGGCCATGGGGCGGTGCCGATCCGCCGGGCGTCGCCTATGTCTATGCGCCCGACCGCAAGGCCGACCGACCGATCGCTCATCTGGCAGGCTTCAAGGGGATCCTGCAGGTCGACGGCTATGCCGGCTATGGCAGGCTCGCCGAGCGTGGCAACGTTCAGCTTGCATTCTGCTGGTCGCACATGCGGCGTAACTTCTACGAACTTGCCACCCCCGGTCCTGCGCCTATTGCGAGCGAGGCGCTCAAGCATATCGCCGAGTTCTATGCCATCGAGAAGGACATCCGCGGCCGCAGCGCCGAGGAACGTCGTCTCGTTCGACAACAGAAAAGCCGGCCGCTGGCGGAAGCCTTCGAGCTGTGGCTCCGCGCAAAGCTCGCGTTGATCAGCCAAAAGGGCAAGCTGGCAGACGCCATCCGTTATGCGCTCTCACGCTGGGATGGCCTGACGCGCTTCATCGATGATGGCCGTATCGAGCTCGACAATAACGCCGTCGAGCGCTCGATCCGTCCGATCACGTTGAACCGTAAAAATGCGCTGTTCGCAGGCTCCGACGGCGGTGCCGAGCACTGGGCCACCATCGCCTCCCTGGTCGAAACCTGTAAGCTGAACGACCTCGATCCGCTTGCCTACCTGACCGACGTCCTCACCAGGATCGTCAATGGTCATCCGAATAGCGAGATCGATCAGTTGCTTCCGTGGGCCTATTGCCGTCACGACCTCAGAGCTGTGGCCTGAAAACAGCGCTTAC
>NZ_JYMR01000015.1 GCF_000938255.1 Bradyrhizobium sp. LTSP849
GTAAGCATCCGGCGAAGACCGCGCGCGGGTCATTTTCGGCTCAGGCGGCTTGATCAACGTTCCGGATGGCAGAGCGCCAATTCCATGGCAGCAGTTCGTCGAGCCTTTGGACGGGATGCTCGGCGATGCGCGCCAGAACGTCGGCGAGCCAGGCTTGCGGATCGACGTCGTTCATCTTGGCGGTGACGATCAGGCTGTACATCACCGCCGCCCGCTCGCCGCCGCGATCCGAGCCGCAGAACAACCACGACTTCCGACCTAAAGCGATGCCGCGCACGCCACGCTCCGCCGCATTGTTGGACAGGCAGATGCGGCCGTCATCGAGGAAGCGGGTAAATGCGCTCCAGCGCTTGAGCATGTAGTCCATGGCCTTGGCGACATCGTTGCTGCGCGAGAGCTTGGCGCGTTGTGTGCGCATCCAGGCTTCCAGATCGGCCACGAGCGGCGCGCTGAGTTCCCGGCGAACTGCCTGGCGCCTTTCGGCGCTCTGACCGTTGATGGTCCGCTCGATCTCGAACAGGGCGTCGATCCGGCGGACTGTTTCCAGCGCCAGCGGCGAGATCACTGCCGGCCTCTTGCCCTGAGCCTTGCGACGCGCATTCTCGGCCAGATCAGCCATCACGAAGAACGGCCGCCGGGCATGGACCCAGCACGCGGCTTCCAGGATCGGACCTGCGTTGCGGCCCGGTTCGTAAAGCCTGCCATAGCCGCCATAGGCATCGGCCTGGAAGATTCCGCTGTAGTTGGCCAAGTGAGCCTGGGGATGCTCGCCGGCCCGATCGCGCGAGTAATAGAACACCGCGCCCGGCGGGGCCTGCCCTCCAAAAGGCTTGTCGTCGCGCACATAGACCCAGATCCGGCCGGTGTCGGTCTTGCCTTTGGCCAGGACCGGAACCGTGGTGTCGTCCCCGTGCAATCGCTCGGCGCTCAGTACGTAGGCCTCGAGGCGCTTGAACAAAGGTGCCAGCGCCGCGGTGCAGCCGCCGACCTGGTCGGCCAGGGTCGACAGACTGATCGGCACGCCCTCCTTGGCATAGCGCTCCGCTTGCCGGTTCAGCGGCTGATGTTGACCAAACTTCTCGAACAGCACCATCGCCAGCAGGCTTGGCCCCGCCCAGCCGCGGGCAAGCACATGGAACGGCGCCGGAGCCTGGCTGATCTTCTCGCAATCACGGCAAGTAAACTTCTCGCGGACGTGCTGGATCACTTTCCAGGATTTCGGGATCACCTCCAGCGTCTCGGTGATGTCCTCGCCGAGCTTGGACAGCCGCGCGCCGCCACAGCAGGCGCACGCCACAGGTCCCGGCACGATCACCCGCTCGCGAGGTAGATGCTCCGGGAACGGCTGGCGTGACGGCCGCTTGCGCGTGAACGACGCCACCTTCGTGGTTTTGGCCGCGGCCATTTCGGCGGCGAGTTCGTCCTCCGTCGCCGAACTCTCCAGCTCCTCCAGCGTCAGTTCAAGCTGATCCAATAGCCGCGCGGTACGCTCCGAGCGCGGACCATGGCGGTCGCGGTTGAGTTTCTCGATCTGCAGCTTCAGATGGGCGATCAACGCCTGGTCGTCGGACTGCCGGGCACGGGCGGCCGCAGCCTCCGCCCGAGCAACGATCAATGCCGCTTGCAGCGTTTCGATGTCGTCTGGCAGCGATTCAAGGCCGTCACCCATGGCCCCGATGGAATCACAAAAGAGGCGATTTGAGGCGTCTTTTCTTCCGCACCTCAGAACTTTTTTGAGCCTATCCTGCGCTCTGTGGCCGCCACGTGTGCTGCGGATTGCGCCAGTCGATCGCCTCCAGCAGATAACTCATCTGCGCCGCGCTCAGCCCCACCACACCGCCCACCGTCGCCGGCCAGACAAAACGGCCACGGTCCAACCGCTTCGCGTAGAGCGACAATCCAATTCCATCGTGCCACAAGGCCTTGATCAGCGAACCGCCGCGTCCGCGGAACACGAAGACATCTCCGGCGAACGGATCGCGACCAAGGCTTTCCTGCACCAATAATGACAAACCCTGCATGCCCTTGCGCATGTCAGTGTAGCCGGTCGCAATCCAGATGCGTGCGCTCGAAGAGACTGGGATCATCGACGCTCCAGAACCTGCAGCACCCGCGCCAGGGCGGCCGCATCGACGCCCGCATCGACAATCACCCGACGATCCCGGCCAACGACGATCACCATCTGCCCGCTCGTCGCTGTGGCAGCAACCGCCGGCTCGACCTCAGCGGCAAGGACGACCCGCGCAAAGCCGGATTGCTCGCTTTGAGGGCTGATCGGCTCGGGACCGAACGAGCGCCGCCATGTCATCAGCAACGAACGTGATATGCCATGGCGTCTTGCTGTCGACGATATCGCGCGCGGCGCTTGAAAGCTTTCGGTCACGATCCGCAGCTTTTCGTCATCCGACCAGCGTCGCCGGCGACCAGTCTCGACCACCTCAAGCCGTTCAAGCTGAGTACTGCGCTTATGGCTGTCCATAAGGACTGTTACGCACCAATTGGACTAATCCAACACGGCGGCCCTCGCCGGAGGGAGACGTTGCGGATGGCCTTGGCCGACCGATCGAAAGCGAGCGAGATCTCCTCGGGGCGCCTGCCGCTGACAACCAGATCGCGAGGTCAAGATGCGGAGCGAAATGCCTAGCGACCTGGCCTTGCGGTGAACCTCGCCAGTCGAACGTCCCAACTCAATCGCAATCTGCGTTGCTCGCCGCCGTTGTGCGAGCTTCCTCAATCTTGCAATCTCTTCATCAGTCCAACGGCGCATCGCTGGTTGAAGCGCGAATCGAGCGAGAAGTTTCAATGGTTCCGTGCATCGTTAATCAGCACGAAGTTCATCCCTTCAGGGGCGGCGCTGCAGCGGGCTTCCACCCCCTGAGGTCACCAACGCCTGGCCCGAGCGCTATCTTGTTGATCCGTCCGATAGACTCTGCGTCTTCGGCGGCGATGCGAGTTTCGGCGCGGTCTTAGCCTTCTGCGTCGTGGCCGCCGGCTCTTGCTTCTGCGTCGTAGAGAACGTCCGATCGAAGCATTCCCGCATAGCTTCGTCAGATGTCGCGAGCATGCAGTTTTCGCCTGCTCGTGCGCAGGTGGATGAAAACGCGAAGCAGATGGCGGCGGAGATCAATAAGGTACGCATCGATGAAATCCTTTGTGCACTGCAAAGGATTTCATTTTAGCACCTGGGTGCGCTATCCGTCGAATCAGTTTTCTGACGGGGAATGGTCTTACCGGCTAGAAGAAACTCAGCACGAAATGCCAGGCGACCCTGAGATTAGAAAAGACATATCGGTCGACGAACAGGCCGAATGACGGCCAATGAATAATTGCTGCGCCGAACAGGAGGACGGCGGTCGACCCCACCAACATCTCTTTGATGTCGCGGTTCATTCTGTCAGATGATGTATAATTTGATGTTGCCATATCTAGGGTAGGGGTAGGGGTAGGGATGTGCGCCAAATGTTCGGATTGTCGGGCGAGGCTACCCTGAGCAACTGGTACTGTCTAACTGCTTCGTCGAGGGGCAGCAGGTATTCGTAGAGATTGTCCAAGGCCAAGGCGCCTCCTTCGTAAAGGACAATCAGGATGAGGTGGTGCTCACCACTCTTTCGATTGAGCACCTCAGCAAGAAGTAGCTGCGAGGATTTGCCGCCTAACGATAAAAGCAGGTGTCGCTTCGAGACTGCATAGTCGCCGCAGTCCCCCTCATGAGGATAGAGTTCCCATGTATTCCGCGTTCGTTCGCTCGGCGCAATTTGGGCGTTCACGGCCGTGTTTACGAGTTGGATCTTGCGCAGTTCTAGGCCCGTGCCGCTGGGAGGTTGCGATTTGCAATCTGTGGGGTATTTGACGCAGAAGGCCGTGTATTGAAACGGCGGCAGAGTGAACTCTGCGTGCACCCGGGGGATGCAGGGCTGCACAAAGAATATCGGCAGAATTGCTCGTAAGATAAGCTTTCGCATGCCATTTGCTCGCATTGAAGCAAGCAATGAAACTTAAGACTTGATTGAGTCGAACGTTTGGCTGCAGCGCTGTCTCCAAATTCTCATTAGTCAAGCTTTGGAAAGCCACTACCTTCAGGTGATGGTTCACTTCTTTAAGGGTCTCTGTTGGTGGCCCAGGGGGACCGGACACCGTGACTGTCCATGGTCGCGGTAACCTTGGGAGAGCGGGGGGAGCGGAGACTTCCCATATCCGACGTTCCCGTTCACGACTATTGCCCGCATTCGGGCCGCGTCTGATTTGGCCCCTAATGTGAATGCAACGGTTACTGACGTTGCATCCTCCGACAATCCCTATGGTCAAAGCACGGCACCCCAGATTACGGCGACGAGCACTTGGAGTCTAGACCAGACGGCGCTTACAATGACGTCTGGTGTCAACGTCCAAAACGGATCTATCCGGATCAATTTCAAACCGATCACGAACGCGTCTCTCTCAATCTAGCGACGTTTAAATTTCGGCTTTTTTCGAGAACAGATCCCGCGTCGCCGGGGTCGAACTACCATCAATTCGGGCTGCCTAGTTTGATCAAGGGCCAGTGCACCGGCAATGGTGCTGCTTCCGGCCGTCGGCAAGCGGTCGCGTTTGACACTGCGGCCTTGAACGCCACTCTTGGCGGCATAGGCGCTGATCTAACTTCAATTCGGCAGATTCAAGTTAGTCTCGGACGCGGCGCGCTAGCCATCTGGTAACTGCGCTCGATCAAACTCGGGCGGCCAAGGGCGTACTTGTTATCGCATTCCACACCGAGATGCACGCTCTGTCCGGTAACTACGTGTCGGCCCTCAACAGCGTCATCGACTACGTGAACAATCAATTCCCGAGCACGATGGAGTTCACGACGATCCGTAGGCTTCTAGCGCCGTACAACGGCGACACGTTGGTGGGTTGATAGGTGGCCGGTCACAGGCAATACTCCCCTCAGATAGGAGAGATGATCATGCTGGAAAAGATGCCACGCATCACGTTCTGACGCTGATCGCGATATTTGCCGGATTAAGCGAGGTGTCCGGGGCTGCGGTAACCCCTCTATTGTTGCCAGAAAACCGGCGTATTTTTATCTGGCTTTTGATGCTGTTCCCGCCGGCTTCGCACCATTGGCCTTCGTCTCGCGTCTGCTTTAGAGCTTCCATCGCCTTGAGAACATAACACTCCCGTCAAGTGACGGCAGGCTCGTTCGAACTCGGCTGAGCGACATTGGGTTCGACGGCACGGCGGAGGGCTCGGGACAGTAGTCTGCGAAGCGGCTCGTCAAAGTACTTCAGCACGAGATAGCTGATTGGCGGCACAATGAGGGCAGCCGCGATTATCGTGGTTCGCCCCGGCAATAGCGAAAGGTGTTCGTACCAAAGCAGGAAGGGCATGTGCAGGACATAAATCGGATAGGAAAGTGCACCACTGAGCGTGGCAACGCCGACCAACCAACCCTCCGGTCTGCTCTGCGATCCTGCGGCTATGATGAGCGGGAAAATGATGGTAACGCATGCGAGCTCAAAAACGATATTGCCTGTGCCGTTATTGAAGCTGGGGAGGAAAACGGCAAGGAGTGACGCTGCCAATATAAGCGGGTGCATTTTGATAGTTGGTAGGCGGCCAACTTCGTAAAGGCGGTAAAGGGCAACGCCGACGACGAATGAGAAGGACGTGCGCGGTATGCCGCTCCATGCCCATTCATAGTAGACACCGAGAGAGCCGATCGTTGATGCTGAGATTGTCGCGTAGACCAGCCAGGCAAGGCTGACAGCAATGATCCCCGCGAGCGATGTTAACGTCAACACGCGGGCCAGAGCAGCGTAAAAGAGATCTATCGCGACCTCGAAGAATAACGACCAGGTCGGTCCGTTAATCGGAAACATCAGATCACGTGAACGACCCGCCGATGTCGACAGGGATCAGGGTAGGCAGAGCCAACATCGCGCAGATGTCGGCGATCAACACACTGACACCCGTATGCCCGTCGAGCGCCGAAGCGGTGGCCGCTAGGGCTCCAGCTAGGATGAGTAACGGATAGAGCCTAATTACCCGAACGGCCAAAAAGCCCAGGAATGAAATCGATCTGTCACGCAGCCGAGCGCCATAGGCGTAAGCGATCACAAAACCGCTTAATCCGAAAAAGAAATCAACGGCGAGATATGCGTGGTCAAGGAAGTGGCCGCCTGGAACGAGCCATCGGCGGTGAAACAGGAGCACACCGAAAGCGGCAAGGCCGCGTAGGCCGTCGAGCGTGAGGAAATGCTCTTTTTTCATATACCCAACGAGGGTTTGGAGAAAAAATGGTTTATCGACAAAAATGGCTCATCAACCTAGCATGGTACAGCGCCGCAATCGAGGGGAGGCGGTAACCTTGACGGTCGGGCGGCCTTTAGAACTCCCGCGTGCAGGCCTCGATCCGTTAACTTCCGCGGCTCGTCCACGTCGTTAAGGCAGAGAGGAATTCTTCAGTCGCTGTCGTTTGCGGCGAGAGATGACGGCTCTAACAGCGTAGCCGGTAACAAACCCAATTCCGAAAATTGTTAGAATACTAATCATGAACGCGCCTTCGCGGTCCTGAAAGGTTAATCGGATCAACGTCGTTGCAAGGGGCTTCGGGTACCGGTCCAGTCCCCAGCGACTCCTCAGGGGAATTAGGGCGCTTGCAGCGGTTGTCACGCCTTTAACAGCACAGCTCATTCAGGCGGAAGTTGCGCTGCAGCAAGTCTACCTCCCAGCACGAACGGCTCGAGTTGGGGACGAAGCAACGCCCACCGCGACAAAAGCATGCGGAGATGTTCTTTGAGAAATGCGAACAAGCGCTTCTAATTTGCCTAGCCGCATCCGGGTCGACGCCAAACAGCTCCGAAACGGCCGTCTCGACGAGCTGCACGTTCGAACGAGAGCCGATAGTCCTCGGCAACGGGGTCATGATGGGCCCCAGCATTGACTTCTGCGCTAGCTACGAAGCAATGATAGATAGGCGGCTTGATTTGAAATGTGCGCGCGGATCGTTGGATGAGCACATCGTAGTCGCTCGAAATTGACTGCTTATACGCCAGCCAGGCCGCTGACATGTGGGTGGCATCGGCAATTGGGTAACCACCGTTTTGCCGGGTCAACTCGCTCTGCATGTCAAATCGCAGTTCGGCGGCCAACGTGCCAAGTACGGCATCGTCGGCCATTTCGGACTTCCTTCCGTCGCTAATGTCTCGGTGGCGAGTTGCTCACGTCGGGGCAGTTAATTATGGAGCGCGGTCTGCTTGTCGTCCACTCCTTCAGGGGGAGTGGAAACGTGCTATACCTGATTTCATGCCCACACGTCGACAAGTGCTGGGGACAGGCATGCTTAGCTTGGGCCTCACTTTACCGCTCGCTCTACCTTCGGCCTCTGTCGTTAGGGCGCAGGGGAGCATTGAGGGAACGAAAATTGACTTCCCGTATCCGACGTTCCCCTACACGACGATCGCGCGGATGCAATCGACGGCGGACTTGACATCTTGCCCGATCGGAACGCCTGCGGATGTCGTGGAGCCCGACAGCCCGTATGGCTCAACCGCTCTACAGGTCACTTTCAACGGAGGGACATCCACCATAAATCCTAAGCTGGTCTTAGCGTCACCGGTTAACGTAACTGGCGGGAGCATCCGGTTTACGTTTAAGCCGAAGTTCAACATCTTTGGTGGCTTTTCGCCGACAAGTTTCGAGATACGTCTATACTCGGCGGGCACTCCCGCAGCGCCTTCGGCAGATTATCACATTGGGGGTGGTGCAACTTGGTTCAAAAACTTGCTAACGAGTCCATCGTCAACAGAGGCGGGACGTTTCCAAAGCGTGGCCATTTCCTCTAGCGCGTTTACTGCTGTCGGCGCTGGAGCCGACCTTACGCAGATCAAGGGCGCTCGCATTTTTGCGCGTGGAAGCAGCGGCGCGATCATGGATTTCGGCAATATCGATTTTGTACCTAATCCGCGCTCCAAGGCTTTGATGGTATTCCGTGCTGATGACGGAGGCGATCTTACCTACAGGGTGCTGTTTCCAAAACTCCAAGCAGTCAATCGACCTGGGGTCTTAGCCATCGGGGATGCCTTGCACACTATCAATGGCGGGTTTCACGTCACCACCGCGCAAGTGCAGGCAATGCTCAACGCGGGTTGGCAGTTCATGTCGCAGAGCCTGACGACCGAGGACAAGACCAAGTTCGATAATTTTACCGAGGCTCAGAAAGATGCGGAGTTTCAGGGCGTGCGAGCCTTGGCTGCCACCTTCGGGCATCGTCGAGACAGTAACGACATGACTTATTTTTCGAGCGTTGGTCCCAACCATATGATTGCGTGGCCGAGTTTTAGCCGAAACGGCCGAACCATAATGGCGTTTAAAAACTGGAACGCTGGTCAAAATCCTCCGGCCTCATATGATGAGGTTTTCCCATTTGGAGACCCCAAGCAAATTATCGCCTTCAATCTGAATTCGGAACGTGGCGGCGCGAACACGCTGAGCCAACTGCAAATTCTGATGGACCGTGTTCGAGCAGCGAAGGGAGTTCTAATTATTGCCTTCCACCCGAATGGCGACCTGACGAATTCCAATATTGTGGCTGCCGTCGATGGTGCAATTACCGAGGCAATGGTGACAAATCCGGGCTCATGGGAGATCAACACATTGCGCGGGGCACTCGCGCCTTACTGTAGCGATCCGTTGACGGGTTAGTTCGCTCCCTTGGGATTTCGGTTACTTTCGCTCACGCTCTTGAAAAGCGTCGCGACTCCTTTGCAAGAAGCTATCAAGCAGGTGTCGTTCGGCAATGGAGTGAGCGCCCGCGAGCGTCAGATGATTTCTGCCGCGATACTTCAGCTCCCCATTTCTAAAAGTAGTGCATGTGGCACCGCAGAGTTCAGGCAGGATACCCTTAAGGCCTTACGACAGTTCTGCGCGCGATCGCGCCGGGTTTGGACCTGAGGCGACTGCCAACGCCCTCGCCCTCACTCCGACTTGCATCAATACAGGTGATCGGCTTCGATCGTTTGCAACTGGTTCTTGGTCACGGCCGATTTGAGATGTTGTCCGGATAATCGCCTGTTTTCGGCCTGTTATCGGCATTAACAGGAAACTGCCGAAAGCGACGTCTGACCGCGCGTAAGCTACAGGAAACATGTCGCAAATCTGCTCGACCTGCGTCTATAAATTGAGCCAAAGCCTGCTTTAAGCCTAGAGTATTCGCCGAACCCCCTGTTATTTCGGACGTCCAGCCTTGGATGTGCTACTGACCAGTATGAAAACATGTCTCGCGATCATCGCAGTCATGCTCTTAACGCCCGCCTCAGCTGCGCAGTTTGCAGCTCCGGCACCAGCCACGCCTGAACTCTCATCCCACGATCAGATCAAGGCTGCCCGCGCCAAGGAAGCCGAAGAGACGAAAAGCGGTCCTACCGCACGAGCCTGGGATCGCGACGGCGACGGCAAGCGGCCGTGGGAAACACCAGCGAAGCCGAGCAGCAGCTCAAAGCCTTGAGAGGCACTTCTGCCGACGAGGTATGAAAGCGATTATGGTGTGCAGTACGCCACTGCCCTCTCACTGCATGCCAGTGTCGGTCGGTTGAGAGGACTTCTCGACTAGGGCCGCGGCTGTCGGGTGGATTGGGCTTGTGGCCCATAACTGTCTCGCGGTGGGCAGAGGCGATATCTGCAAGTCCCCCCACCAGGCCTTTCCATGGTGGTGCAGCTGTTGGTGGTGCGGACGGCACAAAGGCACCGTGAACTCATCGCTGACTTTCCGGCCGAGAGCTCTCGGCTGGCGAACTTGACGTGGTGGGCATCGGAGGGTGTCTGCTTGCAGATAAGACAAGGCTGCGCGCGGACGAAGGCTAGGTGCGCCTTGCTCCGCTTCCGGGTGGCCTCTTTGGGAAAGGCCAAACCGATCGGTTGATCCAGAAGTGGGCCGTTGCCGACGCCCTGCGCTCCGCCATCCGCCGGTGTGAGCGGATCATTGGATCTGTGTGGCTTCACAAGCTGATCGGCGCCGGAATAGGCAATTCCCTCAAATCTCTTCTGGTAGGCGGTTTCCAGGATGCGGGCATCAGCTTCCAGGAGAGTGTTCTTGAGAGGGAGGCTGGCTTTGGCCCACGCGAGGAGGCCATCGTCGGCTTGGGAGTCTAGCTGGCCAAGAAGCAGGTCTAATAGATTGGTAGAGTGTTCGGGCGGCAGGACCGGAGGGCGGTTGAGGATGCTCTTGGATGGCTTCCCCTTTGGTTTTGAGGCGGTCTGTGGTTCGCTGGTGGCCGGCCCAGCGATCGCATCAGGTGCGTCCAGATCGTCCTCACCTGCGATTCCGACCAGGGCAAACAGGGCGTAGCGGCGGGCATAGGTCAGCGCCGCGCCCATCCGGTGCGGCGCTTCGACGTCCTTTGAGGCGCAGACAGGCAGATCTGAGGAAATCCATTCCCCGGAGGCATGGGCGAGCAGGGTGGTGAGGTGGATTTGCTCGCCAGGCCGCTCGACCCGGGTGGTCTGGATCGTTGCGATCTCCTGCTGGCCTAACGCCTTGCGGACGATGTCCAAGCCGCTTGCGAGGGAAGCATAACGAAAGGTTCGGTCGTCCTCCCGCGGGAAGGGCGAGCGAATAACGGCGGTCAGGGTCTTCTCCGGGTTGATCAGATCGGCTTGAGCGCGAGCAAGGGCCGCTGCGATAGTTCCGATACGCTCACTGGATTGATGCATTGGCCGCCCCTCCAACATCAATGTCTCGGAGATGATGGCACGCGATCCCGGGCCCTTAGCCCCAGGCCCGTGAGTGTTTGCTTCACTAGCTCCCTCCGACAGCGATTTTATTAACTCGGACTGGCTTCGTAGAAATCTGATTGAGCACCACATTTATTGTTTCCCACTGACGTCGTTCGGAAGATCGAACAGCGGAACTTGCAACGCTAGAATCTCGGAGACCCACGAGATTTCGACGTCATTGACGGATTGCAGATAAGGCGAGTTGAGATGGAATATATGCCGCTCTGAGGCTAGTTTGATGTTTCGCCACCATGTCGTGTCGTCACTGAGCTTCACGATAAACTTTTCAGCTAGGCCCTGGCGCTCCAGTACCTCCTTGTTCATCGGCTCGCGAAGGCCTTCTCTATAGAAGAGCATCCAGCCCCGTAGCTTTCCGTTTATGATATCGAGAGCCACCGCATCGGAAGGCAAATGGGAGCCGCCCGCCACGCGACGTCCGGTTTTGCAGTATTGAACCTGGTCATCTGCGATCACCGATCCGATGACAGGAATTGCCTTGGCAGCCCACGCATAGGCGTCGGGCGTATCACTGAAACCCAACGCTTCCTTCGGCACACCGAGCGCTTTGCCGATCTCTGCCGCCCGGTCTGCATCCAGCCAGGTATCGCGCTCTTCAAGCCGGCGGATGGTTTCGCCGGTAACGCCCAAGAGCCTTCCAAGGTGTGCCAGCGAGACGCCGGCACGCCGACGATAGTCTCGAATCGAGTTTGGAGGCGGAGCGCTTTTCAACCGGCTCTCATTTGGGTTCGAGGATCCTGTCGTCGGCCGCAGGCGCACCTTCGGTGGATTGGGCGCCAGTTGTGAGAGCGTGCGCCGATTTTTCTGCGGTTTGGTCTCGTCGTTCATTGGTGCGCTTGTGATGTTAGGTTTTGCGGATATGGTGATGAAAAATGCTTGAGGGCTGGGTTCGTTTACAGGAGCAGACACTATGGCGCTGCGATCGCACCAATGTGTGCACCTGACAACGCCTGGGCGACCTCTATCGGTAGAGCTTCAAAGCTGATGGCATTTGACTTCGAACGCTTGGCCTTGATGCCATGGCCAACGGCCTCCTTAGCGTCCTCAGGGACCAGCTTCTTCAATTCGGTCTTGGCTAGTTCATGATCTCCGTGAGCTTCGCGAGTCCGGAGATAGGTTGCCGCAAGCTCGGCCCAGGAATTGGATGCGGCCATATCGACAATCTTGATCGCTTCAAGCCGCGGGCGAGGCGTTTCGATATTGAACAACGCCGGTGGCTCGCCGGTCTGGACGCAGCGCCAGAATTTCTTCTCGGCCGTCAAAAGAAGGTGTTGATAGAGCGGATCGGCGTGAACGGTTATTTCGACCCACTTGCCACCACCGGTAATGATGGAGAGTACCGCCGAGCGCGCCGCGACCACCCACGTATTGTGTTGAAGCTGGGCCATATGTTTGTCGGCGGCTGCTTCCTCGGAGAAATTCCAGGGCAGCATGAACTTGGCCTCGAACACCGCCCCGGTCCGCTCTACGCGCCCATCGAGCGTCGCGCCCATCCATTTGTGGATGGGGTGCCGGACCTTCCGTTGGACGTCCTTAACGGTGTGGCCGCTGTTGCGTTCGTACCAGGTGCGATTGAGGTCCTCGGTAATGCTGCCGAGTTGGACAATCAGTTCTTGGCTGAGGTCTTGAGGCGCGATCTCGCCTCGCTTCTCGCGCCAGAGCCTGACGAGCTTGTCCTGATCATCGCCCATGATGATCCTGGCGTCGGATCCTCCAAGGAACCCAATTCGCGACTTCCATTGCTCAGTGCGACTGGCCATTAATCCAATCCATCTAAAAACGACAGATACGACTATAATGGATATTTGGACGAATCGATCGTTTTTCGACATATTTCTGCGGAGGTGGTCGAAATGATTTCTCCAATGCAGTGTCGTGCCGCGCGTGGTCTCCTAGATTGGAGTCAGCAGGATCTCGCAGATCGTGCCAAAGTTGGAATTGTAACCGTTAGACAGCTTGAGGCAGGCACTCATGAGCCGCGGCGTTCGACCCTTCAGGTAGTGAGATTGGCCTTCGAAGCAGCGGGAGTGCTGTTCATCGACGAGAATGGTGGCGGCGCGGGGGTCCGGCTGCGCAAGTCCTCGCGCTAATTTCTACGCTGCAACGCTTGGAGCTTTCGCTCAGGCCGCGGCCGGTCCTGTGGTCGCGAGTGAGCGCCTGGTCTGCCGTTATAACGGGCCGAGCGGCGGGCTTCTCATCCGTGGCAAGCAGTTGTGCTTTCGCCATTGAGACCTGCGCGAGATGGTGTGTTGTTTATGAGGGTGGGCGCGTATGCCCATTGAAAATTCGGTGTGCCATGTCGCATCCCGCTTTTCCTTCGAGCTTGCCCATCCGATCTTGGTTGGTTTGAGGGCCTGTCATGGCGATCGGGCCTCCTGGACTCGAGCGGGGACGTCGATCCGGTATGGCGAGATTGGCTACAGCGTGAACAGGACTTGCCGCCATAACTTGTTCGCGACCGGCAGGGGAGATATCTGCATGGCCGTGCGCCAGCGCGCAAGCCGCCGCAATCACTCTTGAAAAACGATATCAAATATTATAATTTGATAGCAATGTAGTCAGAATCTGGATAATGCTATCATGGCCGCCGTCACCATCCGAAACCTCTCCGCGGAGGCGCATCGCGCCCTGAAAGTCCGTGCGGCGCGGCATAATCGCAGCGCGGAAGCGGAAATGCGCGCCATTCTGGAGGCCGCCGTCCGTCCCGAGGGCCGGCTGCGGCTCGGCACCGCCCTTTCGGAGATGAGCCGGAAGATCGGCCTCACCAATGCCGATGTCGAGGCACTTGAACATGGCCGCGACGCGCGTGCCGCTGAGCCGATGCGCTTCGAATGATCCTGCTCGATACCAATGTGGTCTCCGAGGCAATGAAGCCCGCACCAAATCCATCGGTCCGTAACTGGCTCGACGCCCAAGCTGCCGAGACGGTGTTTCTCTCCAGCGTCAGCATCGCCGAGCTGTTGTTCGGCATCGGCGCGCTGCCACGCGGCAGGCGCAAGGACAGGTTGGCAGCTGCGCTCGACGGTGTGCTGGACCTATTCTCGGCCCGCATCCTGCCCTTCGATACCGCCGCGGCGCGGCGCTATGCCGATCTCGCCGTCAAGGCGCGCGCGGCCGGAAAAGGCTTTCCCACGCCCGATGGCTACATTGCCGCAATCGCCGCCGCGCATGGGTTCGCCGTAGCATCGCGCGACACGAGTGCGTTCAATGCTGCCGGTCTGACGATCATCGATCCGTGGACCGTGACCAGCTGATAGAGGGTCCGCTGTTGGGGCCTTGCCGACGAATTGCGACGCGGGTGGGACTCTAGCGTCGGATCCGCCAATGAACGTACGCCGGTGAGGGAGCGACTTCATTAACAACTGCCAATGACCGCGCTATCCGTAGAGCGCTGGAAGACGCTGGCGTTGAATTTATCGACGAGAATGGTGGCGGCGGAGGGGCGCCGGCTACGCAAGCCCTCGCGCTAGTTTCTAGGTTGCACGCCTGATGGTTTCGCTCAGGCTGCTGGCGCGCGGTTGCGAGTACGGCGCGGATGGGCTCGTAGATTAGGTAATCGAGAATGCGCATCGGGAATGCGGCCCCACCCAACGCTGGCATTGGGACTGGCTTCCCTTCCTGGTCCTCGGCCCCCGGTTCGGCGTAGGTAATTCCACCCTGAAGTTGTCCTTCAAGACCAATTGGGTGAAGACCCTGCCGTCCACCTGGCTCGGAATCTCGCGGAAGCTCGGGTCCCCGACGTCAGCCCAATTCTCCGACGGCGATCCCGCGCGACCGCGAACCCTGCCTCGTGCAGAGCGCTTAGCTCATTGGCTGCGCATAAAAAGGCTGATCAAAAACAGCTTGGCAGTGGGCCTTCGGTGCGCCCTCGCGGTGAAAACCAAAAGTTGCGCAAAGGGTCAAAACCATGGAGCGGTCAATGCATTTTGGGTCCACCGGGAGCTACAAGCAGGACCGCCGGCCCGAATTCACATTTCCCGTCTCGTGACCGCGCGGCCTCGATACTTCGCTGCATGCCACAGTACCCTTGCTGCAGCGTCACGGCGTTGCGATTCGCGAAACGATGACGAGGGACCTCGAATCTTACCAGCGAGTTTACATCGCGGCGAAAATATTCAGTCATTTGATGCCACCGATTTGGCTGACTCATTTTACTATCGCGGGGCCGGGGCTGATTTGCGTACGACGAGGCAAGAGGTAGTGGAAACCGAAAGTGTAAAAGTACAAGATGTCGACATTCCGGATTACGTGAGGGGAATTTTCTGCGAACCAGTCTTGCTTGAGGGAGAGGATTCGGGCCTCTATTGGAAAATGGTCTGCGCTTTGATCGAAGAGCGCAAGCCCAGGACCATGTCGGACTGGATTGCACTCCATGACTTGAGCACCAAATTGTGGGAGGAGCGTCTCTTCCGAAGGGCCTCCAACGCACTCATCCGCTGTGGTAAACTTGCCGCCGTGCAGCAAATTTTGGATGAGATTATTCCTGGTGAGAGCAATCTAAAAAGAATCCAAGACAATGCCGCTCGCCGCGGAAACAAGTATTTCAGCGAGAACGAAAAAGAGCGAAACGAAATTCACTCGCTCCTCGCGAAATTCGGCGTCACCGAGGCAGAGCTTTATGCAAGATCGGCACAGAACAACAGCGAAGCACTGTTGATGTGGGAAGGATGATCGGATCACGCCAACGAGGCCGCCAGAAGCTCCGCAAGGAAGATTGGCGTCTCCGCCGCGAGCAGGATGCGAATCGAAAGGGGGAGTAAAGGCGTACTCGTCATGGCCAGTGAGAAGCAGATCAAAGCAAATCGCGAGAATGCAAAACGGAGTACGGGGCCGAAGAGCTTGGCAGGACGACTGAAATCGAGCCGCAACGCCAAGAGCCATGGTCTTTCTATTCCGTTGGCCGCAGATCCTCCCACCGTGACACAAGCCTACAAATTGGTAGAGGTGATGACGCCGGAGGGCGCGAGCCCATCCCAGAAGGTGGCGGCGGTGGAAATGGCGCAGGCCCAAACCCAGTTGCTGCGGGTTGCGGCCGTCCGAAGGGCCCTACTGGCGGAGCTGGACTTGGAGTCTCCGTCCCTTGAACAGGTACGGCGCCTCGTGGCAATCGAACGCTATGAATGTCGAGCCCACAGGCGACGTCGGCGAGCGATAGGCCGGCTTCGCGGCACGGAAGCGATGGATGATGGAGTTGAGGGAGCAAGCGCAATTTTGGTAAAACGAACCCAATTTGATCGAACCTGTGAGACGATCGGCTAATGGGTGCGTTGTCTAATTCAGTCGTTGGCTACGTGCTGGTGTGAAGGGTTCGGAAAGTCTGGAGATCTCCGATCATGACCGCCAACATCCACCCCTTCCGCAGCACTAGCCTCACCGCGACCAGCAAGGCGCAAGGCGCCGAGCTGTCCTCGCTCCAGGATGACGAATTGCGGCACCGGGGCAATAATTATCGCATGACGTAGCATGGCTTTGCACAGGACAGCCGTTGCCAGGGCGGATCACCCTTCAGTCGCAATCTATGGTTCAACAGGACCGATATCGGGCCAAAGCGCCGGTTGGTGATGCGGACGACGAAATGCTGGCTACCTGCGACACGAGGAATGAACAAAATCGGACGTTCCGCCTTGGACGTGCTACTGACCGGTATGAAAACATATCTCGCGATCATCGCGGTCATGCTCTTAGCGCCCGCCTCGGCTGCGCAATTCGCAGGTCCGGCGCCAGCCGCGCCTGAACTCTCATCCCACGATCAGATCAAGGCTGCCCGCGCCAAGGAAGCCGAAGAGACGAAAAGCGGTCCTACCGCGCGAGCCTGGGATCGCGACGGTGATGGCAAGCGGCCGTGGGATACGAGAGCGAGGCCTGGCAACACCTCGAAGCCCTGAGAGAGAACCGTCGTCGGCCACGCGGTATAAGGACGTTGCTGACAATGAGAGGCTTTTGGTCGCATATTGCGCCGAGCGCGGATGTGCGGCGAGATTACGAGTTTGCAGTATGAGCGGGAACATTCACACCATCCGCTTCGGCAGCCTCACGGCGAGCATCAAGGCGCCGAGCTGCGCTTGCTCCAGGATGATGCCGGCGTTGAATTCGCCTGGCAGGCGGGGCCAGTCTGGTCGCGCCATGCGCCGCTGCTGTTCCCGATTGTCGGGCGCCTCGCCATGACGAGATGCGGCACCAGGCAAAGCCTACCGGATGCCCTTGAGAGCGCGCACGACTGGCGCGATCTGAAGCGTGCCGGTTCTCCGGGTCGATCATCTGACGCCCGAGCAGAAGATCGCGTTTTCGCTCGCCGACAACAAAATTGCGTTGAACTCGGATTGGCAGATGGACCAGCTGCGCGTGCTCGGGCGCGACTTGGTCGGCGCGGACAAAGGCGTCGTGTGACACGCGACCGCAAGCGTTAATCCAACTTCGACGTCCGACGGGGCGCTTGTCCAACCAGTCGACCAACCCCTTCGCGCGATGCACTAGGGTCCGGACTCAATTGATCCACCAAGTGATTGCAGCGGCGAGAAGGATTGCGGACAGGAAGATGTCTGCGCGCTTGTCGTATCTGGTTGCGATGCGGCGGAAGTCCTTGAGACGGCAGAACATCCGCTCGATGACATTGCGGCCCTTGTAGGCGATCTTATCGTAGCGATGCGGATGCTTGCGGGTTGGATTTGGCGGGATCACGGCCTTGATACGGCGTGCGGCCAGTTCGTCGCGCAAGCTCCTGGCGTCATAGGCTCGATCGGCCAGCAGACGGCGCGGGTTGCGGACCATGCCGATCAAACCGCGTGCGCCAACCAAGTCATGGGTGTTGCCCGGGGTAATCAGGAAGGCAAGCGGACGGCCGATGTCGTCGGTCAGCGCGCGGATTTTGGTGGTCTGGCCGCCGCGCGAGCGACCGATTGCATTATTGAAGGCCCCCCTTTTGCGCCGGCTGCGGAGCGATGGGCTTTGATGTAGCTGGAATCCACCGACATCGATCCGTACATGCCGGTCGATCCGGTCAGCGCGTAAAAAATGTCCGTCCAAATCCCCTGTCGGCTCCAGCGGTTAAAGCGGTTGTAGACCGTCGTGTAGGGACCGTAGACTTCCGGGCAATCGCGCCAGCGCGAACCAGATTTCAGCATGTGCATAATGCCGCTGATCACGCGTCTATCATCGACCCGATGCGCTCCCTTGCGCCCTCGCGGCAACAGCGGCTCAATCCGCCGCCATTCCGCATCGCTGAGCCAGTAGACCTGCTTTGCCATTCAAGCCTCCCTTCCGCTGAGAAGCATGAATCACAAACCAATTTCAGAGGGAATCCCTATTGAGTACAGACCCTAAATGCGGGTTGCGTTGGGAAGCACTTCGCCTCGAGCGCCACCGGTGCTCGCTTCCCCGTTTGCGCTATTCATGGCCTCGCAGTCTTAGATCGAAGCTGCCCCTCATTCGCTGATGACTTTCTCCGGCTCGACGGCCGCACAGTGTCGCAAGTTGGGGCACGCTCCGTTCGACGAGCCGACGTCGTTGGGGCATCCAAAAGCGAAAACTTTTCGCAATTGGTTAGCTTACAAGACCGTGCCGAGTTGCCATCATTCTGAAAAGATTGACGTTTTCCTCCCTTCGTGTATCTTGGTCGAGAACACACTCGAATAAGAGAGCGTTGGAGCGCGCGACCATGACGGGCGGCGAGCAGTTCGACTATGGCCAGTTGTCACCCGAGGTGCGGGACAGGCTGGATGAGCTCGAGGGTGTCATCCTGGAGGGCGAGAAGCGGCTGACCTGCACCGGGGTGGTGATCGGCGCAGCGCTGGTAGAGGCCAAGCAATATTTCGCGCACGGCATGTTCTTGCGGTGGTGCCGTCTGGTCGCAGGATTCGAGCCGCGGAAGGCGCAACTCTATATGAATATCGCGCATCTGTTCCAGCGCCACGGCGAGGACGTGTGCCGGCTGCCGCTGTCCGCCGCGCAGGATCTGGGTGCTCCGTCGGTAAGCGAAGATACGGTGCACGAGGTGCTCGCGCGTGTACGGCGCGGCGAGCGGGTGACGGTCGAATGGGTCAAGCAGACGATACGCCGCGACAAGGGGGGCTCCGCCAAAATGGAGACCGACCAGGCTCAGTCGATCGAGATCGCGGCGATGATTACGGAGATGTTAGACGTCCGCCATTGCCGGCTTTTGCAGGCTTTTTTCGAGGAGCGGCCGTCGGCTCGCCAGTTCATGGCGGATCTTGCCGACCGTGCCGCCGCGAAGATTCGCAGGAGCCGCTCCGCACGGGTGACGCCCGTGATCCTCAGTCTGCCGGCCTCCTGATCGGGCATTCCAACGTCGTGACGTCCGGCAGTCGAAGGGGCCGGACGGTATGTTTTTCGTTCGTCATCTGAGGGGCAAGGGCCGGCGATGATCCTCGACGAATTGCTGCACCCGATTGTTGACGCGCTGGCTGTGACCGAGCTGGGCGCTCCAAAAACACAAGCGGTCATTGACCGACATCTCGAGGCGTTCGAGGCGATGTTGGCGCGTGGCTTAACCTACAAGCAGATTGCCGAGGGTCTGAACCACCGGGGAGCTCGGGGGCGGACGGGGGCGGAATTCACCGAGCAATCGCTCTACAACGTCATTAGCCGGGCCAGGGAAAGGAAGGATCGCTTGTCGGCATCGGCAACGAGGCGATCGTCTGCTCGACCAACCGACTTCGGCTCGCCGCCGCAGCCGAGCGGGGCGCAGAACTCGCCGATCTCGCCCGAACTCGAGCAGTTCAGGCAACGCATCAACCAGGCCCGGACCCACGCCGCAATGGACGAGATTCTGTTCCGCCGCGAAAAGTTACGGTAGCGGGCATGCTTGCCGAGGAGGACCGTGCCGAGGTCGAGAGGCTTTTGCTCCGAGCTTGCCATCCCGCCATCGACCTCGCGGTTCAGCTCGAAGCTCTCGAGCAGGCTGCGTCATCGTTTCGACAGCGGAGTGCGCGGCGGAGAGCTTCGGCTCGTATCAGGGTGGTCATCTTGCAATTGTCCGCGCTCCTGGACGCGGCACGTCAGGCGGCTCGCACCGGGTCGGCCTCCATCCCGTCCGAGATATTGCCCGAAACGTTCGACGCGCTGGTCGGGCGCTATCCGTTCTCAAACGTGGACATGGCGCCGGTGACGGCCGAAGCGCTGCAGAGCGCGGGCAGTCGCATAGGTTCCTTCAGGACGGCCGTCATCGCTGCGCCCGTCGCGCCCCATGTCGTGTACGCGGCGCTGCGCCAATTGCCGAGCGAGCCGCATCTGGTGGCTGTCCGATCGACACCTTTCCCATTCGACGCGGCAAAAACTTACTTCTTCGAAGGTCTGACCGAGCCCGCACTGAACGATCTGCGAAGGCGGCTCGGAGATTTCATTGTTCGAATGACGGATGTCGCGCCGGGCTTTCTTGAACATGTACGCGATCGCGTGTGTCTTGCGACACGGGATCCGGATCAGCAAAACCGGGGACGGCGAACGCTCTACAATTGGGCCGAGCCGTCGCCTGAAGCCCGCCTGGTATGGGACGTGCTCGAGGCGGTCCTGCAGCCGGCGACGGAGCGGCCGACGGCGCCGGTTCAGGACGTCATCGTTCGGATCGTCGATCTGCTGGCGGGGGCGATCGCCGCAGACGGCATCCGTCCCGACGTCATTTCGGCGATGTTGACGATCTGGGTCGCGAGCTGCCAGCACCACATCGTGGCAAGACGTCTTTCGGGAATGCTGGATGGAGCGCCGGGGCAGGCGGAGACGCCGCGACGCCGGCGTCGACGCGGCTTTTGGATCGCCTGCCATAGCGCCGTGCGTGACTCGGCCGCCGAACTTTGGCGCCGCGCGTGCATGGGCGACCATCACCATGTCGCGCAGCTTGGCGGCGATCCGTCAGCCTCGCTCGCCGGCGTCCTTAGCAACACGCCGAAAGGCCGCGCGACGGGATTGCCGGTGCCGACCCTCGATCTTGCCGCCGCAGCCACCGCCGGGACGACTTTTCGATTTCTCCGCAGGCTTGCAAAAGCCTGCGCGTCCAAGCTCCGCCCGCAAGCCGAGCCCGACGTCCTCAGACGATAGACATCGCTTCTCCGACAGGTAACGACATTCTACGACAATTTGCACGCAAGGTTCGTGGGAGCCATGTTCGTCAGGCCATGCCCTATTCAGTCGCTCATCAATGGAGGAGACGCAACTGATGCCGGGGTGGTACTTCATCGTCGTTCTGTCCGCCATCGGCGGCCAGGGAAAGAGCCTGTTTTCCGAGCTCGTGGCGCTGATCTTGCGCTCGCTCGGATGCGATATTCAGGTCTTTTCCGCTGACGTTCAGCAGCGGTTGGCTGCCAAGCTCGGCAGCGTCCACGCGATCGACATCGATCTGTTCGACTCACCCGACGATCCCCTTGCCCTGTTGCGGGCATTTTCGCCCTTGTCTCTCGCCATCGACCAGGCGGCGGAGAGCGGCGGCAGCATCGTGCTGGACACGGCGGCCACATGGGACAAGCCGGTCGTGCGTTTCCTGTGCGACATGGGCCTCGACAAGGTGATTGCCGATAGCGGCGGGCAGATGATCGTCGCGCTTGTGACCACTTCGAATCGTGACGCCATGCGGGCATTGGCGACGACCAGCGACTTAGTGCGCGCGGCGCTGCCGCTCGCCCGGCCGGTGTGGGTGCTCAATGAACGGGTCGGCACCGTGTTCCCGGCGGATTTCGACCCTGGCCTCCTCGACCTGGAGGCGGACCACTTCGCCAAGATGCGTGCGGGCGTGTCGGAGATCGTACTGCCACGCCTGGATGATCGTCTCTGGCAGCCCGTGGACCGTACGGGACTGAATCTCATCGATTTCGTAACCGCCGATCCGGCAAAACTCGCCGCGTTGTGGGTTGATGCCGCGGGCCGGCCGCTCGATCGGCTGTCGGCGGCAGCTGTGCAGCGGCGCATCGCGAGCTGGATCGCAAAGATGATGGAGGAGGCCTCGCGCGGCCTCAGGTTTCCCCAGGCCGATTAGGCTCGTCGCGATCTTCGCACGAGCCGAGCAGCGCGGGAACAAGGCCGCTCGCATGCTGATCCGGCGCCTCGCCCGATCGACCAGCCATCTAACCTTGATCCGCGACCTTCCATGGGAGTTTCAGTTGTTGACACGGGCCGAACGCGAGCAGGTCCTCAGACTGCGGGCCCGTATCCAGCGGACCCGGATCGGCCCGTGCGAGCACATGCTGCGGCGGCTCGGCCGCTGGATGGATGCCGTCTGGAGCGAAATCAGGTGAATGGGGGCGGCTCCAAGCACGGCCGGGAAGAGCCATTGGCGAAGCATCCAGAGATTGGCTGTAATACGCCAAACGCGACCAACGCCCCATCTTCCGTGCGCTTGCCGAAAGCCCTCAAGGACGCAGCCACCGCGCGAGCGGCCTCGATGGAGACCGATCTCAGTCAATACATCAGGGATCTGATCGAAGCCGATCTGTCCGGAACGCGTCCGCGCAGGAGGCGCGCCAAATACGACGGAATAAGACAAAAACTCGCTGAAATCCACGCAGCCATCATTGGCTGCGCGAACGAGGTCAAGCAGAGCCGCACTCGGGTCGCGGATACCGAACACCACGCGCAGATGATCACCTTGCTGCAGGATGCAGTGTCCGCCTTGCTGCTGCTTGCTCGCTCGATCGGGCCGCGGTGATGATCGGGCGCGCCTTTTCATATCGGGGGTCGCTGACGGACGCCCGTCGTCTCGATGCACACCTCTGGAAGGAAAAGGATCAGCGTCCGGAACTGGTTGAGATGCGCAATCTGTGCGTCCGTCAGACCATCGATGGCATGCAAGTCATGGCGGCCCTGACGGCGGCGTCCCGTGCCGAGATTGCGCTCTGGCATCTCTATGTTTCGCCCCGGAAGACTCTGACGGCAGCCGAGGTGGCGAGGGTGGTCGACCTTGTCGTCACGGAATTCAAGGTGCGCGACCACCCGTTGATGGTGTTCGCTCACAACGATAAGCCGCGGGCGGGCGGGGGTGCGAATCATCTGCACCTGCTGATGGGGCACGTCTCCCCGATAACTTTTCGGGCGCTGGACATGCGTCACCATGCGCCGAGACTTCACAAAGTCATGGCGCTCGCGGCCTATCTGATCGAGGGCAAGGCCGTCCCAAGCCGTTGGCAAAAGTCGATTATCGAGGCGCTTCGTGCCGACGGCAACGATCACGTTGCCGACTGGCTGATCGACGAACTTGGGGCCGTGCCGGTCATCAATGCGCCGCGCATGACCGATTCCATGCGCCGTTCGGCTCAGGCGGCCGGCTTTCCGCTGGCCGGGTTTCAGTCGGAGCTCGAACGTCTATGGAAGAACTCAGCGACGGAGGCGGAAATGGCCTGGTTCTTTTATCGAAACGGTGTGGTGGTGAGACGCGGGAATGCGGGGAACGTTATCGCGTTCCACCATGAAAAGCTGTTCGTCGGATCGCTGCACCGCATTCTCAGGCAGGACGCCTTGATCGTCCATCAAGAGGCACAGCGCCGGATCCCCCGGCTGCTCGACGCCGATGAAAGCATCGCACACAATGTTGCTCCATCAAACGCTTGGGCAGAACTGCTGAAGCCGTCGGATGCCGAGCGGCGCGCCCGTCTCGATCTGCAGAAGAGGATCGATGCGATCGAGGGGCAGTTGGCCGGTTTGAAGACGGAACGGCTATCCCTGATCTACCAATCGCGCCACGCAGGTTCGCGCGAGCAGAGGTCCCAGGACGAGATCGGCACCCGCATCCGTCGTCTTGCCCGGGCTGAGTCCATTCTGGAAGAAGCGATTTCGCTGCTGTGGCAGAATGCGGGGTGGATGACCAGATCGGAGCTCGAACTGATGCAGGCCGCCGAGAGGATCGTCAGCTCCGCGGCGGAGAACATCGCGCCAAATCGCTCGGACATTGAGATTACACAGCGCGAGGAAATCGAACAGGCGCTTGTTCCGGGCTGGAGCCCTTAGAGGCGGAGCTTCGTCTCGCTGAAGAACTTTCGAAACCGGCTTCAAGGCGCTCGGCCAGGATGCCAGATGGGGACGTTCGATGACAATGCCTGAGGCCTCCGCCCGCTGGTCAGGCCGGGCGATCGAGAAAGATCGTTCAATGGCTGCTTGCGTGGCCGTCGCGCTGGCGCAACACGATCTCGACGAGGCGGCGGAGCCGTCGCACCGATCCGCCGCGCCAATGGTGCGCGATGGCGGCTGTTTCGGTCAGTGTCAGGCCATCGATCCAGCGCTGGTCCATCCCCTGGTCGCGCAGGAGGTCGGTGACCACCACGGGGAGCAGGGCTTGAAGGTCCGCCTCTGACGGCTTGGGGAAGACAATATGACGGAAGCGATCGAGCAAAGGAGAGGGCAGATTGTCGATGAAATTCGCCGTCGCGACGTAACAAACGTGTCGCAAGTCCACAGTGGTCTGCAGCGCGGGGTCCGGATATTGTCGCGCCGAGTCGATGTCGAGGAACCCAAGAAGGCAGTCAAACAGGCGGCCATGGTCTCTCCCGATCGCGGCCTTGTCGAGCTCATCGAGCAGGATAAGTACGTTGGCATGCCCGGCGCGGGCGATCGCCAGAAGCGGATGGCATGGCTGCGCAGTCGCCCATCTGCGGTCTGTCCCGGAGAAGGCCGCGCCATCGGCGCCGCTGGAATCGGTGCGCCACATGCCGATGCCGAGAAGCTGCTGCAGCCGTTGCGCGAACCGCGTCTTGCCGCCCCCAGGCGGCCCCACCAACAGCAGCGGGCGGAAGGCGACGGTAGGACGGCCGACCAGATCGGACAGCACGAAATCGACGACACGGGCCGCATAGCCGAATTCGGCCATCAACTGGCGGCGCAGCTCCGCAAGCGGCGGCGTCTTGATCAGCGGCAAGGGCACATCGATCAGGCCTTTCAGCGGCCTGATGATCTCATTGAATTTGTGGCCGGCCATGGTGACCGGATCCGTCCGCACCACGACGACATGGCCATCGGGAACGGCCAGGAGCGGCCCCGCCATATCCACGTCGCGGCGCGCTGCCTTCCGCACGTCGGCTTTGCGCAGACGCTCCCGGGAGCGGGCGAACGCTTTCTCCTCGGCCTCATCGATCCTGCGGCGGGCCATGCGGGCGCCGAGCATCGCAGCTACTCGGATCGCCGGCGTCTGGAATGCTCCCACCACCTCGTGTGCGCAGACGGGCAGCGCCGCCCAGCCATAGACCACGGCCTCGACCTCGGCGGCGAGCGCGACGGGGATGGACTGCGGAAGCTTGCGAAGGGCGGCGACAAGCGCGCCTGCGACACGGCGTTGTTCCTCACCGTGCGCCCTGTCGCGAGGTAGCGCGAGCGAGATCAGCCGGACGCAATCGGCAAGGCTCCGGCACTCCGACTTGTCCTCGCAGACCGCCCGTTGGTCGAGCTCGACGGCAAGCGCGCATCCATTTGCGGCATCGGGCGTGTCAATCCAGCTCACCGTCAAGGCGATGCCGGGGCAGACCGTCTCGATCTCGGCGGCGAGGCGCTGGTAGATGGAATGGTCGGCGCGCGAGGCCAGGACCGCGTAGCGCAATACGCGCGGCAAGTCGGCGGGGGCTTGCTCGCCGGATGCGGAATCTTCGGCCGCGCCTTCGATGAGATCCTCATCGAAGTCGCTCAGTGGCGGGTCATCCAGATCATCTATCATGAGGTTGCTCGGCTCCCGTCGACGCCGGAAAGCGCGGCGACGGCCGGTCCTATTGTGAAAATCGCGGATCGCTCTTGCCATCGCGGACGAGGGCAAGGCCCGGTCGAACGCGATGGACGAACATGGACGCCGCAGGAAACTTCCTGCGGCGTCGAGTCGCGGTTGGTCTAGAGCTGCATCACCGGTCGCGGATCGACCGGCCGCCACTTCGAGCTATCGACATGCGCCCCGCACACCGCTTTGGCGGCGGTCGCCATCGAGGGGAAGGCGATGTCGACGGTGATACGCATGCGATCGACCGCACCCGGGATTGGTGTCAACACGCCGGCCTCGAACAGGGCGGCGCGACGAGCTCGCGTCACCGGACTCGCGCTCGGGTTCGTGGCGATGCGGAAATCCGAGCCGGCCGCCACGACGAAACGGTCGTTGGCGGGATAGCCGCGCGCCCAGATCGTCTCATCGTAGCGCAACTCGAACTCCGCGCCGCCCGGCGGCAGGTGCACGTCGATCTCCATCGGGCCGCTCTCGGCGTCGTCGGCCGTCTCCGGCGACAACGCCGGCGCGTCCACCTGCGGCAAGCCGCCCGGCATCGGTTCGAACGCGGTCACCCCGGCATCGAACAACATTCGCTTCGCGTCTTCGAGAATGCGCTCGTGCAGCGGCATCTCCAGCGGATCGATCTCGGGCATCCGCGGCGGGCTGCCGGCAGCCACCTTCATGACGCCGCAGCGATCGGCCGCATGCGTCAGCCAGAACTGCAGGTAGGCCGCGGTCTCCTTCGTGAAGCGCACTTCCTTCGAGGTTCCACGCACCACGACCATCAAGCGGGCCCACGCCTTCTGCGGATCAGCGAGGTGTTCGCCGAGCCGCCGGCTGAAGCAGTTCGTCTCGCCGCGATAGATCGGAGCGCTGCCGTCCGTGGCGTCGCCGGTCATGGCGTAGAACGCCGGGCAGGCGAGCTCGCTCGCCACGAGCCTGGAGGCCAGGCTCATCGGAAACACCAGCACCCGGACGTGGGCGGCGCGGTCGATGATCTCGCGAACGTCGGCGACGCCGCCGTAGGCGCGGTACACATGGCTCGTGGTCCGCGTGCTGATGAGCGGCTTGTCCTTGAAGTACGACATGTTGAAATCTCCTGTTCAATCGATTGTCCGTTGGGATCCGAACGACAGCCCGCCCGGCATCTGCGTGCCGAGGGTGTGCCGTTCGGAGAACTCGATGGAGCCGAGGGCTAGTGGATCGCGATCGACGACAGCGAATGGTCGCCGGCCGTGCGCGTCAGCTGGCCCGACGAGCCCGTGAGCTGCGGGCGCGGGAGGCGCGACCGGACAGCCACTTGGGAGACAGGAAGATCAAAAGCGAAAAGCGCCGACGAATCGGCCATATACTGGCGGATAGCCATTGGTAGACTCCTATTCAGTCTGCTGTGGTTAGGCCGCCGTCCGATCTGATCCATCGGCGGTGGCCGCCTTTGCCGTTATTGCGCAGGCAGGACAAATATAGAACAAATTGTGGCCTTGCGCCATCGAATAATGAAAATATCGTTAATTTTTCCCCCGCGAACTTCGCAGCGGGGGACTTGCGCTCGTGACCTGTGCAGCCCAGTCCTTCGCTAATGCGCAAGCCGAGGCGACCACCTGCAGGCTTGCTGCTGCGCGGACAGGTCGCTTCGAGCAATCGCTAAATACAGACACTTGGCGCTCTTCGCGCGAGGCCAAAGTCGGGCGTCTCCGCAAATCTGCGTTGCCTTGCTGCCCCTGGAGCCGCGGTGTAGATGTCCGGTATGAGTGATGACATCCACTCCCTCTGTAGCGGAAACCTCACCGCCACCATCAAAGCGCACGGCGCCGAGATGTGCTCGCTCAAGCACGCCGGCACTGACTTCGTCTGGCAGGCCGGTCCCGCCTGGGCGCGCCATGCGCCGCTGCTGTTTCCGATCGTCGGGCGCCTCGTCAATGACGAAATGCGGCACCGGGGCAAAACCTACCGGATGACCCAGCACGGCTTTGCGCGGGACAGCCGCTTTGCATGGGCGCAGCGTGGCGACAGCAGCTGCACGTTGGTGCTCGAGGACAGCGAAGCGACGCGCGCGCTCTACCCGTTCGCGTTCCGGCTGGCCGTGACCTACACGCTCGACGCGGCCGGCCTCGATGTGACGCTGAAAATCGTCAACCCCGGCGAGGAGACATTGCCGGTGTCGCTCGGTGGCCATCCCGGCTTCAACTGGCCACTTCAGCCCGGAATGTCCAAAGAGGATTACGCGCTGACATTCACGAACGAAGAGCCATCTCCGGTTCGCCGTGTCGAGGGGGGACTGCTGCTCGCGGCAACGGATCCGAGCCCCGTCCGAGGCGCCGTGCTCCCCCTGTCGGAATCCCTGTTCACCAACGACGCTGTCATTATCGATCCCGTCAACAGCCACGCGGTCCGCTATGCGGCCGGGCAGGGCGCCGGGCCCTGGCTAAAAATGTCATGGCGTGGCTTTCGCGAGCTCGGCGTCTGGTCAAAACCGACGGGCGCGCCGTTCCTCTGCATCGAGCCCTGGCGTGGCTATGCCAGCCCCAAAGACTTCGACGGCGAATTCACTGACAAGCCGGGCCTGATGCATATCGCAGCCGGCGCGGACGAAGTGTTGTCGTATCGGATCGAGGTCGGATCGTCCTGAGACGGTTCACGCGCCTGCGCTGCGGCCGTTCAGCATCACGCCTGCTGCGGTGACCGGCTCCGCGCGCATGCCCTTGGACGCCGACGACGTCAGGCGGTGCGCCAGATCCTGCGCGCGCCGTTCGACCAGATGCCAGGTCGCGCGCGCGACGAGATAGCTCAGCGCCGTGGTGACGACATAGGCGAGCAGCAGCGACACCAGTCCGTCCGCCAGCGGCCAGACCTGGCGCAGGCCAAAGATCACCGCGAAGTGCGACAAATACATCGAATAGGAGCTGCGGCCGAGCGCCTCGATCGGCTGCAAGCGCATCGCAAGGCGGATGCACCAGAATACGAGTGCGCCGAGCACGAGGTTGATCACGAGATAGTTGAACTCATGCGAGCCGGTCGCGCGGTCGGCGACAAAGGACAGCGCCATGAAGCCTAAGTAGATCGCGGCGTCCGATTTCGCAAAGCCGTCGCGCAGCGCGAAGAACAGCGCGCAGCCGACCAGGAAGATCGGCAGCTGGTTCAGGAAGCTGATGTGCAGCGCGTTCCAGACGAAGGCTTCGTGGCCGGGCCCGAAATAGGCCGAGAACAGCGCGAAGGCCCACGGCTTGAACAGGCAGACATTGACGAGATGCAGCACGATCGCCAGCGCGAGATAGAGATGGCGGCGCGATCCGAATGCCGTGATCACGAACGGGAAGACGAGATAGAAAGTCATTTCCGCTGCGATCGACCAGTCGCCCGGCACCACGCTGTTGACGCTGTCCGGCCAGAAGCCGTGCAGGAACGTCGCAGTCAAGATCACCTGGAGCGGCCCGACGCCATCAGGCGCGTTGGTGCTGGGTCCCGTGCCGTTGATGACGAGGTAGAGCGGGATCGCGAGCCAGAACAGCGGCGCGATGCGCAGGAAACGGCGGATGTAGAATTTGCGGGTGGGGTTGGTTTCCGACGTGCGCTGCGTCCACATCAGGCACATCGTCATGGCGCTGACGAAGTAGAACACATTGACGCCGACCCAGCCGCAGACGAACGTGAAATCGACGGCGTGGATGTTCGACGGAAACGACTGCGAGACATGGATCGCCATCACGCCGGCGATGGCGAGGCCGCGCAGGAAATCGAGCGTGTGCGAACGACTGAGCGGCGTTGCGCCCTGATCGGTCCGACCGGCAGCCAACCGGGCCTGCCCCTGCATCACGCCTGCTCCGTGGTCTCGCGTTTCTCTCGCGCTTGCGATGGCGAAGCATAGAGGCGCGGCCGGTCAAACCGAAGCGGAAGCCTTTCTTTACCTTAACCGGCGGTTGAATCCGGAACCGAATGAGCGGGATTGTTGGCGTCGGGGCGGATCAGGCTGTTCGTGCCAGCAAGGTCCTGCGCAACGATGCGCGCAGTGAGAAGTGTGGGGCAATTCATACTTAATACTTCAATACCATGACGAATATTGTTTGGGCAGCATAACAAGCCTAGTATTCCAGCAGGCAGTTTCGGGGGGCTCGAATAAGCCGTGAATGTACGTTCACAGGACAGCGCATCGCGCGGCGACCTGGATTTTCAGGTCGGCTCAAACGCACACAGGACATCCAACATCGTGGCTGATTCCGCACTTCAGGAATTGCGTCCGGTCGGCCGCGAGCGGCTGGTCGTCGTCGAGGACGATCCGGTGACGCGGACGATGCTGGTCGGTTACTTCAGCGAGAACAATTTCGACGTGGTCGGTGCCGGCTCCTGCGCGGAGTGTCGCCAGGCGCTGCGCGGGCGCGCCGATCTCGTCTTCCTCGATGTGCAGTTGCCCGACGGCGACGGTTTTGAGCTCGCCAAGGAGATCCAGGCCACCAGCAACGCGGGCATCATCTTCGTGACCCGCCGTGACACTGACGTCGATCGCATCCTCGGGCTCGAGATCGCCGGCGACCACTACGTCACCAAGCCGATCAACCTGCGCGACCTGCTCGCGCGTGCGCGCAGCGTGTTGCGGCGGCGCTCGATCGATCGCAAGGCGGCGCGTAACCACAATTCGATCGCCTTCGGCGACTGGATCATCGACCTGACGCGGCGCGAGCTGCTCGGCAGCGACGGCAAGCCCGTGGCGCTGACGCGCGCAGAATTCGACCTGCTTGCCGCCCTCGTCGGCGCTGACGGACGGCCGCTCAGCCGCGACTATCTGATCGAGGTCGTCAGCAATCGCCAGGCCGAGGTCGACATCCGCACGGTCGATGCGTTGGTGGCGCGGCTGCGCCGCAAGCTCGTCGGCAGCGGCACGCCCGTGATCGCCACCGTCACCGGTGTCGGCTACAAGCTCGCGCTCAGCGAGCGGCTCTAGGGGTCAGCCGCTGAAGCCGACGACGAGGCGGATGGCGATGAAGGTGGACGTCGCCACGGCCGCGGTTGCGAAGATCGCGAACAAAACTCTCAAACTGTTGTGCATGGTCTCTATTCGGGTTTACGCAAAAAACTGATCGTCCAATCGGCACGGTTGCCCGGAAAACGAGCGTCCGCATTTGTCCATCAACAGTGCCAGGCTCGTCAAGGGTTCAGCGCGAGGCGACGCGCTTCCATTTGGCTTCGATGCGCGCCTTGATCAGGCCGACGCGGGCTTCCTGGGCTGCCCAATACGCCCGGCTTGCTGCGGTCGTGCCTTGACGGTAGCGCGCATAGACGTCCTTCGGCTGTGCCAGCACCTTTGAATCGCGCGCTGATTTTGGCATCGCCGCCGCCACTCTTGGCGCCGGTGCGACCGTCGTTGGCGCCGGCGCCACATCCGGGACGGCCGCAGCCTGGGTTCCCAGCGCTGGCGAGTTCATGGCGAGAAGGCGGTTGCGGGCGCGATTGCAATAGACCTGTGAACGCGGGGTCATCGTCTCCTCGCCGTGACCCGCCCGGTATTTCATCAGCGCGCGACAGAGATCTCCGCCGGCGAGACGCCAGGCGCGGCTGAGATAGATCACCCCATAATGGATGTTGATGTCGGGCTCTGCGAGCTCTGCCTTGTTGCCGCGGAATCCGAGCATCGCCGCGGTTTCGGGCCGCACCTGCATCAGGCCGACTTCGCCGACGCTGCCGACGACGGCCGAATTGTATCCGCTCTCGACGAAGACGACGGCCTCAGCGATGTCGGCAGGCAGGTTGGTCTTGGCGGTTTCGCGTTCGATGATCTTTCGGATCGAGGCCCGGGAGGTCGGCGTCTCACCGGCGCCGAGGTCTGCGCCGTCGCGGCCAATGGCCGAATTGGTGTCCGCGTCATTCACCGCGTCGTCTTGCGCATAGGCGCATGTCGAGGCCATCAAAAGCACAGCCATCGCCACGTGTCGCCACGTCGCGTGGTGATGTGGATGTGCCGGGTTCCGCAGCATAGGGAACGTCTTATATCGTCCGAGTTAACAACCGATTTGCCATGGGCGATGACGGCATCGCTATCGTGCGCGCGAGCTCTGGTCCGTGGACGTCTTCTGCGCAGCCCCGGCGAGCCGGTCATCGACCGCATAGAGCGTGCAGGTGGGCGACCATTTCATGCAGGCCGCGAGCGAATCGCGTTGCGCGTCATCCGTCGTGGTGCGCCCCGAACGCCAGCCGTAACCGCCGTTGGGCGACACTGCAAAGGCCTTGTGCGGCATGGTGCTGGCGAGATAGCGGGAGAACTCGGCGCGCGCGGCGTCGTTGAACCCGCTGGGCGGCGGCAGCGGATCGGGCGGGCTCAGGATGTCGTGGCCGAGCCCGCGCTCACGCAGGAACGCGTCGACGAACGGCGTCCATTGCGGACGGCCCTCCACCGAATAGAGATAGTGGCCGTCGTCGCCATAAGGCGGCGCCGCGATGAATTTCGCGTTGCCGCCACTGGTGCGAAATCCGTCATAGAGCCGGCGCGCCAGATCGGGGCTGAAGAACAGATCGTTGGTGGCATAGACCCACAGCATCGGCACCCGCGAGGTCTTGCCGAAGGAGGCGAAGGCCTGCACCAGCCCATCCGGATTGCAGACGTCGTCATCGTCGCGCGAGCCGCGGCCGCCGGCAAAGCTGATCGCGGCAACGAGACCGGGTGGCGCCTGCGCCGTCAGCGCGACGGTGGCGAGGCCCCCGGCGGAATGCCCGGCCGCGATCATGCCTGTCGTCGTGACGTCGGCCCTGCGTGCCATCGCGTCGATCGCGGCGCGCAAGTCGGCGACAGCGACCGCGGCTGCCGGCAAATAGGCGGCATTGGCGCAGCCGCCGACGCTGTCGACGCGGCCGCCGGGCGAGGTGCCGTAGCCGCGCCGCATCACGATCAGCGCGGCAAAGCCGCGCCGGGCATATTCGAGCGCGATGCCGTAATATTTGTGCGCTGACATGGTCGCGCGATCATCGTAGTCGCGCGGCGAGCCGTGGCTGAGCAGCGCGAGCGGATAGCGTTTCGTCCCGGCCGGGCGAACCAGGAACGCCTCCAGCCCCTGCGGCCCGGCCTCCGCCATCGGGATGCGGAGATCCTCGGTGTAGAATTCGGCGGCGCGCGCATGGGGCGCGGCCAAGGCCATTGCCAGCCAGGCGATCAGAACAAACAGAAGCCTGTGAAACAGCGCCATGACCCGACTCGAAATGACCTGATCAAAAAAACACCATAGCACGATCTCCGGAACGGCCGCCCACCGCGCGTGTTGTGCCCTTGGCGGGGGCCGGGCCGATGCTATGGTGTCCCGCAAACTCTGTACGACAGGACGAGGGTATTTCCAGTGGCTGATGTCAATCCCGCGGCGGGCAAAGTGGCCTCGCCGGACGTGCTCGCCAACATTCCGCGGCTCGTGACGGCCTATTTCGCCAACAAGCCGGATGCGACGGACCCGGCGCAGCGGGTGGCGTTCGGCACCTCCGGCCATCGCGGCACCTCGCTGAAGAACTCTTTCAACGAAGGTCACATCCTCGCGACCACGCAGGCCATTTGTGATTACAGAAAAGAAAAGGGGCTGACCGGCCCGCTCTTCATCGGCATCGACACCCATGCGCTGGCCGAGCCCGCGCTCGCCAGCGCCGTCGAGGTGTTCGCGGCCAACGGCGTCGAACTCATGATCGACAAGGACGGCGGCTACACGCCGACGCCGGTGATCTCGCACGCGATCCTGACTTATAACAAAGGCCGCACCAGCGGGCTCGCTGATGGTGTCGTCGTCACGCCCTCGCACAATCCGCCGGAGGATGGCGGCTACAAATACAATCCGCCGCATGGCGGCCCGGCCGACACCGATGTCACCGGCGTGGTCGAGAAGCGTGCCAACGCCTATCTCGCCGACGGCCTCAAGGGCGTCGCGCGCATGGACTATGCGAAGGCGAAGAAATCCGCGAACGTCCACGCCTACGACTTCATCACGCCCTACGTTGCCGATCTCGGCAATGTCGTCGATCTCGACCTGGTCAAATCCGCCGGCATCAATATCGGCATCGATCCGCTTGGCGGCGCTGCCGTGCATTACTGGCATCCGATCATCGAGCGCTATGGCCTGAAGGCCACGGTGGTGAACGAGGCGATTGATCCGACCTTCCGCTTCATGACGGTGGACTGGGACGGCAAGATACGCATGGACTGCTCCTCGCCCTACGCCATGGCGAGCCTGATCGCGATGCGCGATCGTTTCGACGTTGCCTTCGCCAACGACACCGACGCCGACCGCCATGGCATCGTGACGCGCACCAACGGATTGATGAACCCGAACCATTATCTCGCGACCGCGATTTCCTATCTGTTCGCGCACCGCCCGAACTGGGGCAAGGACGCCGCGATCGGCAAGACCGTGGTATCGAGCTCGATCATCGACCGTGTCGCCAAGAAGCTCGGCCGCAAGCTGGTCGAGACACCGGTCGGCTTCAAATGGTTCGTCGACGGTCTCCTCACGGGCGGCTTCGGCTTCGGCGGCGAGGAGAGTGCAGGGGCCTCGTTCCTGCGCCGCGACGGCGGGGTCTGGACCACCGACAAGGACGGCGTCATCCTCGGCCTGCTGGCAGCCGAGATCATGGCCAAGACTGGCCGCGATCCGAGCCAGCTCTTTGGCGATCTGACCGCCGAGCTCGGCGTGCCCCATTACGCGCGCATCGACGTTGCTGCCACCGTGCCGCAGAAGAACATCCTGAAGTCCGTGACGCCCGAGCAGCTCGGCCTGAAGGACCTCGCCGGCGATCCCGTTCGTGCCACCCTGAGCAAGGCGCCCGGCAACGGCCAGCCCTTCGGCGGCATCAAGGTCGAGACCGATTTCGGCTGGTTCGCCGCGCGGCCTTCCGGCACGGAGGACGTTTACAAGATCTACGCGGAGAGTTTCCGCAGCACCGAACACCTGAAGCGGATTCAGCTGGAAGCCCAGGCGGGGCTGAAGAAGGTGTTCGGGGCGTAAGGCGCCAAGCCGAAACGCCGTGCCGCCTTCCCGGCCAGTGGAAGGCCTCGCCGTACCAAACGGTGTCATCGCCCGCGCAGGCGGGCGATCCAGTACGCCGCAGCGGAAATTGTCTGAACCAATGACCGCCGCGGCGTACTGGATTCCCCGCTTTCGCGGGGAATGACAGCGGGGGTATAGCTGTATACATAATATCATATTTAGGTACTATAGTACGCCAATTTCGGTCTTGAATGATTCTATCCCTCAACTATTGTATACATAACGTATTCATAAGCCGTGGGAGTGAGACCGATGACCAAACCCTTCCCCATGAACGCTTGGTATGCCGCTGCCTGGGACGCCGACGTGAAGCCGGCGCTGCTGCCGCGGACGATCTGCGGCAAGCACGTCGTGATGTACCGCAAGGCCGATGGCTCCGTGACCGCGCTGGAGGACGCCTGCTGGCACCGCCTGGTGCCGCTGTCGAAGGGCCGGCTCGAAGGCGACACCGTGGTCTGCGGCTATCACGGCCTGAAATACAACGCGCAGGGGCGCTGCACCTTCATGCCCTCGCAGGAGACCATCAATCCGTCGGCCTGCGTCCGCGCCTACCCTGTGGTCGAGCGGCACCGCTACATCTGGCTCTGGATGGGCGATCCCGCTCTGGCCGATCCCGCGCTGGTGCCCGACATGCACTGGAACCACGATCCGGCCTGGGCCGGCGACGGCAAGACCATCCGCGTCAATTGCGACTATCGCCTCGTGCTCGACAACCTCATGGACCTCACCCACGAGACCTTTGTGCACGGCTCATCCATCGGCAACGAAGCTGTGGCGGAGGCGCCGTTCGACGTCACCCATGGCGAGAAGACGGTGACGGTGACGCGCTGGATGCGCGGTATCGAGGCGCCGCCGTTCTGGGCCAAGCAACTCGGCAAGTCCGGCCTCGTCGACCGCTGGCAGATCATTCGCTTTGAGGCTCCCTGCACCATCGCCATCGACGTCGGCGTGGCGCCGACCGGTACTGGCGCGCCGGAAGGCGACCGCTCGCAGGGCGTCAACGGCTTTGTGCTCAACACCATCACGCCCGAGACCGACAAGACCTGCCATTATTTCTGGGCCTTCGTCCGCAACTACCAGATCGGCGAGCAGCGCATCACCACCGAGATCCGCGACGGCGTCTCCGGCATCTTCCACGAGGACGAGCTGATCCTGGAAGCGCAGCAGCGCGCGATGGACGAGAATCCGGATCGCATCTTCTACAACCTCAACATCGACGCCGGCGCGATGTGGACGCGCAAGCTGATCGACAGGATGGTCGCGAAGGAAAACCCGCCGCAGCATCTCCAGGCCGCGGAGTAAGGACATGGCCGAGCGCGAGGTCGACCGCTCCGTCTCGCAGACGGTGAAGGCGCAACTCGCCCTGCGCGACCAGATCCTGTCGGGCGCGTTGCGTCCGGGCGAACGCATCTCCGAGCTTCAGGCGGTGGAGACGACCGGCGCCTCGCGCACCCCGGTGCGCATGGCACTGGTACGGCTGGAGGAGGAGGGACTGCTGGAGGCGATCCCTTCCGGCGGCTTCATGGTCAAGGCGTTTTCCGAGCGCGACATTTCCGATTCCATCGAGCTGCGCGGTACGCTGGAAGGCCTCGCCGCGCGTTTTGCCGCCGAGCGCGGCGTGTCCGCGCGCGAGCTCGAGCCGCTGAAGGAATGTCTCGCCGCGATCGATGATCTGCTGCGGCAGGTGCCGAACTCGGTCGATGCCTTCTCGTCCTATGTCACGCTGAACGCGCGCTTCCATGCGCTGCTCACGGAACTATCGCGCAGCCCGCCCTTGATCCGGCAGATCGACCGCGCTTCGGCGCTGCCGTTCGCCTCCCCAAGCGGCTTCGTGATGGCGCAGTCTGCGCTGCCAGAGGCGCAGCAGATTTTGATCATCGGGCAGGAGCACCATCGTGTCGTGATCGACGCGATCGAGAACCGTGAAGGCGCCCGCGCCGAAGCCATCATGCGCGAGCACGCCCGGCTCGCCGTGCGCAATTTGCGCCTCGCCCTGCGCAACCGCACCCATCTCGACCTCCTGCCGGCGCTTGCGCTGATCAAGACCGCAACCAACTAGGGGGAGTGCCATGCGCTTCATCGAAACCTGGACCCCGGCCACGCTCATGTCGACGCGTGATCTCGCGCCCGGCATCCGTGAATTCCTGATCCTGCCGGATCAGTTTGACGGCGCCGCCTATCCCGTCGGCAGCCACATCAATGTCAGCGTGACCATCGACGGCCTGCCGGAGACGCGGTCCTATTCGCTGGTCGGCGAGGCCTCGTCGCGGGGTTTAAGGATCGCGGTGCGCCGCGCGGAGGATTCCCGCGGCGGCTCGCGCTACATGTGGCAGCTCGCGCCGGGTGCCCGGCTCGACATCACGCGGCCGTCGTCACTGCTCGCGGTCGACTGGGCGCGCGAAACCTATTGCCTGATCGCCGGCGGCATCGGCATCACCCCGATCCTCGGCGCCGCGCAGGCGCTGGCGCGCCGCGGGGTGGACGTCACGCTGCACTATGCCGTGCGCGGGCGCGGTGATGCGGCTTATCTCGACGATCTTGCAAAGCTGCTCGGCGATCGCCTGGTGGTTCATGCCAGCGACGAAGGCAGGCGGCTCGATCTCGACGCGGTGTTCGCCTCACTTCCGCAAAATGCGCTCGCACTGTTCTGCGGCCCGATGCGGATGCTCGATGCCGCGCGCCACGCCTGGATCGGAGCCGGACATCCGCTTCCCGATCTCCGCTACGAGACCTTTGGTTCCAGCGGTACGCTGCCGACTGAGACGTTTCGCGTGCGGCTGAAGGGCACCAATACCGAGCTCGAGATCCCGCGCGAACGCTCGATGCTGGATGTGCTCAACGCCGCCGGCCACGATGTGATGTACGACTGCAAGCGCGGCGAATGCGGCCTCTGCGCCATCGACGTGGTCGCGGTCGACGGCGAGATCGATCATCGCGACGTCTTCTTCAGCGACCATCAGAAGCAAAGCAACCAGAAGATCTGCGCCTGCGTCTCCCGCGCCCGCGGCACCATCACGGTGGACACGCTGCTCCGCGCGGATGCGATCTGAGGCGGCTGCGGCGGGATCGATTTGGGCGGAATGGACGGCGCCGCGGGCTCCACCTCTCCCGCTTGCGGGAGAGGTCGGCGCGAAGCGCCGGGTGAGGGTTCTCTCCTCTTGGGGAATCCCTCTGTGGAGACACCCTCTCCCCAACCCTCTCCCGCAAGCGAGGGCTTTGCACAAATCGCGAATCTGCGATTCACTAGGAGAGATCTGAAGAGGGTCTTGGGATGGCATATCGGCAGGTTGGGCAACCGAGCTTCGCAGATGCGCTGGCGTCGCGGCGTGGGAAAGGCGGTGCGGTGCTGAGGCGGATTTGCGAACTGGTCGATTGGGGGGCTGTGGAGCGCGTGCTGTGCGGCCTTCCGGAACCTGAGCGTGGCGCGCCGGCCTATCCTCGGCTGGTGATGTTCAAGGCTGTGCTGTTGCAGCAATGGTACGGGCTGTCCGATCCGGAACTGGAAGAAGCGCTCGATGACCGGGCCTCTTTCCGCGACTTCTGCGGCTTTGCGCTGGGCGACGAGACGCCCGACCATACGACGATCTGGCGCTTCCGCGAAGCTTTGCAGCAGGCCGGTCTGGACGAGACGCTGTTTGCCGAGATGCTGCGCCAGATCGACGCGCGCGGGCTGGTGCTGCGTCGAGGCACATTGATCGACGCCAGCCTGATCCCGGCGGCGGTGAAGCCGCCGAAGCCGCCAAAGGACCCGCTGCCGCCCGGCCCAGACGGGCGCGCGCCGAGCAAGCTGGTCAACAGCGAGCGCGATGCGGATGCGCGATGGACCAAGAAGGGTGGCAAGCGATACTTCGGCTACAAGGCGCATGTCGGTGTCGACCAGTGCTCGGCGATCATCCGTCGCAGTAAGCTGACCGACGCTGCGGTCAACGATACGGTGCCGGCCGATGAATTGATCAGCGGCGACGAGAAGGCGGTCTACGCCGACCAGGCCTATGACAAGCACGAGCGCCGCGCCGGGCTGGCTGCCCGGGGCATCAAGCCGCGGCTGATGTTCCGGCCCAACAAGCATCATCCCCTGACCGAGCGGAAGAAGCGCTTCAACGACGCCGTGGGACGCCGCCGCGCGCCGGTCGAGCAGGTCTTTGCGCGCCTCAAGGGCGTTTACGGCTGGGCGCGCGCTCGCTATCTGGGCTTGGCACGCAACCATACCCATCTGCGTCTTCTCTGCTTGGCCATGAACCTCAAACGATGGGCGGTGCTGTGTCCCGCGGGAGGTGTGGCGTGACTGCCGTAGCCCAACGCCATCGATCGGCCACGAAAACAAGGCCGTCTGCGTTCGCTCGCCATCCGAGGCCACACAAAAAAATGCCCCACATCGAGCCTCACTCCCGCACGGCCAATTAAGCAAAGCCCTCGC
>NZ_JYMR01000016.1 GCF_000938255.1 Bradyrhizobium sp. LTSP849
GTAAGCATCCGGCGAAGACCGCGCGCGGGTCATTTTCGGCTCAGGCGGCTTGATCAACGTTCCGGATGGCAGAGCGCCAATTCCATGGCAGCAGTTCGTCGAGCCTTTGGACGGGATGCTCGGCGATGCGCGCCAGAACGTCGGCGAGCCAGGCTTGCGGATCGACGTCGTTCATCTTGGCGGTGACGATCAGGCTGTACATCACCGCCGCCCGCTCGCCGCCGCGATCCGAGCCGCAGAACAACCACGACTTCCGACCTAAAGCGATGCCGCGCACGCCACGCTCCGCCGCATTGTTGGACAGGCAGATGCGGCCGTCATCGAGGAAGCGGGTAAATGCGCTCCAGCGCTTGAGCATGTAGTCCATGGCCTTGGCGACATCGTTGCTGCGCGAGAGCTTGGCGCGTTGTGTGCGCATCCAGGCTTCCAGATCGGCCACGAGCGGCGCGCTGAGTTCCCGGCGAACTGCCTGGCGCCTTTCGGCGCTCTGACCGTTGATGGTCCGCTCGATCTCGAACAGGGCGTCGATCCGGCGGACTGTTTCCAGCGCCAGCGGCGAGATCACTGCCGGCCTCTTGCCCTGAGCCTTGCGACGCGCATTCTCGGCCAGATCAGCCATCACGAAGAACGGCCGCCGGGCATGGACCCAGCACGCGGCTTCCAGGATCGGACCTGCGTTGCGGCCCGGTTCGTAAAGCCTGCCATAGCCGCCATAGGCATCGGCCTGGAAGATTCCGCTGTAGTTGGCCAAGTGAGCCTGGGGATGCTCGCCGGCCCGATCGCGCGAGTAATAGAACACCGCGCCCGGCGGGGCCTGCCCTCCAAAAGGCTTGTCGTCGCGCACATAGACCCAGATCCGGCCGGTGTCGGTCTTGCCTTTGGCCAGGACCGGAACCGTGGTGTCGTCCCCGTGCAATCGCTCGGCGCTCAGTACGTAGGCCTCGAGGCGCTTGAACAAAGGTGCCAGCGCCGCGGTGCAGCCGCCGACCTGGTCGGCCAGGGTCGACAGACTGATCGGCACGCCCTCCTTGGCATAGCGCTCCGCTTGCCGGTTCAGCGGCTGATGTTGACCAAACTTCTCGAACAGCACCATCGCCAGCAGGCTTGGCCCCGCCCAGCCGCGGGCAAGCACATGGAACGGCGCCGGAGCCTGGCTGATCTTCTCGCAATCACGGCAAGTAAACTTCTCGCGGACGTGCTGGATCACTTTCCAGGATTTCGGGATCACCTCCAGCGTCTCGGTGATGTCCTCGCCGAGCTTGGACAGCCGCGCGCCGCCACAGCAGGCGCACGCCACAGGTCCCGGCACGATCACCCGCTCGCGAGGTAGATGCTCCGGGAACGGCTGGCGTGACGGCCGCTTGCGCGTGAACGACGCCACCTTCGTGGTTTTGGCCGCGGCCATTTCGGCGGCGAGTTCGTCCTCCGTCGCCGAACTCTCCAGCTCCTCCAGCGTCAGTTCAAGCTGATCCAATAGCCGCGCGGTACGCTCCGAGCGCGGACCATGGCGGTCGCGGTTGAGTTTCTCGATCTGCAGCTTCAGATGGGCGATCAACGCCTGGTCGTCGGACTGCCGGGCACGGGCGGCCGCAGCCTCCGCCCGAGCAACGATCAATGCCGCTTGCAGCGTTTCGATGTCGTCTGGCAGCGATTCAAGGCCGTCACCCATGGCCCCGATGGAATCACAAAAGAGGCGATTTGAGGCGTCTTTTCTTCCGCACCTCAGAACTTTTTTGAGCCTATCCTGCGCTCTGTGGCCGCCACGTGTGCTGCGGATTGCGCCAGTCGATCGCCTCCAGCAGATAACTCATCTGCGCCGCGCTCAGCCCCACCACACCGCCCACCGTCGCCGGCCAGACAAAACGGCCACGGTCCAACCGCTTCGCGTAGAGCGACAATCCAATTCCATCGTGCCACAAGGCCTTGATCAGCGAACCGCCGCGTCCGCGGAACACGAAGACATCTCCGGCGAACGGATCGCGACCAAGGCTTTCCTGCACCAATAATGACAAACCCTGCATGCCCTTGCGCATGTCAGTGTAGCCGGTCGCAATCCAGATGCGTGCGCTCGAAGAGACTGGGATCATCGACGCTCCAGAACCTGCAGCACCCGCGCCAGGGCGGCCGCATCGACGCCCGCATCGACAATCACCCGACGATCCCGGCCAACGACGATCACCATCTGCCCGCTCGTCGCTGTGGCAGCAACCGCCGGCTCGACCTCAGCGGCAAGGACGACCCGCGCAAAGCCGGATTGCTCGCTTTGAGGGCTGATCGGCTCGGGACCGAACGAGCGCCGCCATGTCATCAGCAACGAACGTGATATGCCATGGCGTCTTGCTGTCGACGATATCGCGCGCGGCGCTTGAAAGCTTTCGGTCACGATCCGCAGCTTTTCGTCATCCGACCAGCGTCGCCGGCGACCAGTCTCGACCACCTCAAGCCGTTCAAGCTGAGTACTGCGCTTATGGCTGTCCATAAGGACTGTTACGCACCAATTGGACTAATCCAACAAGGCGGCCCTCGCCGGAGGGAGACGCTAAAGTGATCGATGCGATTTGTCTCGCACTGGCGATTAGACTTGCGGTGAGGAAAGACCTGGAGTTTTGAGAATGACTTCCTCGTTCGAATATGCGCCGCCGAAGGTTTGGAGTTGGGACAAGCCGAACGGCGGACGGTTCGCAAACATCAACCGACCGGTCGCCGGCCCGACGCACGACAAGGAACTCCCACTCGGCCGCCACCCCATCCAACTCTATTCCCAGGGAACGCCAAACGGCGTGAAGGTCGCCATCCTGCTTGAGGAGCTGTTGGCGCTCGGCAACAGCGGCGCAGAATACGACGCCTGGCTCATCAGAATCGACCGCGGCGATCAATTCGGAAGCGGCTTCGTTGCGCTGAACCCGAACTCCAAGATCCCGGCCATGGTGGACCAAAGCGGACCATCGCCGATCCGGGTCTTCGACTCCGGAGCCATCTTGATATACTTGGCCGAGAAATTCGACGCCTTCCTGCCGACCGAACCCGGTGCACGAGCCGAATGCATATCATGGCTGTTCTGGCAGGCCGGAAGCGCGCCATACGTGGGCGGAGGCTTCGGCCACTTTTACGCGTACGCGCCGACCAAGATCGAATATGCCATAGATCGATTCTCCATGGAAACGAAACGCCAACTCGACGTGCTCGACCGGCGGCTCGAAACGAACGAATTTGTCGCTGGCAGCCACTACACAATCGCCGATATCGCCGCCTGGCCCTGGTACGCTGGCCTGACGAGGGGTTGGCTTTACGGAGCGGCTGAGTTCCTTCAAGCACAGGAGTACAGGAATATTGCGCGCTGGGTAGACGCGATCGCCGAGCGGCCGGCCGTCCAACGCGGGCGAATGGTCAACCGCGTCACTGGCGACGCCTCAAGTCAACTGCATGAGCGACATGACGCCAGCGATTTTGAGACGAAAACGCAGGACAAATTGACGGCCGGAAGGTAGCCGCTTGAAGCGGGCACGCGCCGGCGGCACCATTCTGCAACTCTTGAAGGCACAACTAGTGGCACCGCGCTTTAGCAAGTCAAGCGCAGTCGCAGGTCGATTTTCGCCGCTTGAGCGCGAACGAAGATCAATCATCTTCGCAGCGCGGCGGGCTGCACGCCGAGCGTGCCTTGCGATATGCTCCAGGATTTTGTGTTCAGAGAGAGATATCGAAATCGTCCGGCAGCGACTAATGATAGGAAATGGTCATAGATTTTGTCGCATCAACGCCCCGTGCATCTGCTCAAGACCAGCCACGCCAGCGTCGACCAGATCGCCGCTGAAGTTGGCTAAGCTGAAGGCGTGACTCTGCGCCCGCTGCTGCGCCGGAGGCTCGGTTGCGGCGTCCGTGAAATCCGCCGCAACCTCTGAGGTCGGCTTGCCCGCCTCAGCTCGCACCCCTACCCGCCGCTGCGGCAGCAAACAACAAATCCCAGCCGAACCGGGGCGCTGTCGCCTGATAGCTCGGCGTTGTTTGTATCTGCTCCCACCATCGGGCGAAACCGTCTACCGCGAAGACTTCGTTAGCATCCGGGGTCAGTGAAACGAGGCAACAGATCGGAGCGACGTAGAAATCACCGAGTGAGGGACGCTCGCCCGCGATAAAGGCACTACCGCCACGAATTTTCATAAGCTCCTGCAGTACCCGACGGCTGCTAACAATCGCTTGCTTTCTCGCTTCTTCATTCCGCCCGCCGATCAGGTCGGGAAACAAGTGATATCCAGCAGCAGCGATCAGCGCGCCATAACCATAGGAATCAATGATGCCCATCGCCATGCGCATTCGCGCTCGGTCCTTCGAACTATCCGGCGTGAACGACGGGCCCGGCAGCACCTCGTCCAGATATGGCGCGATAGCGCCGGTTTCGATGATGCGGAAGCCATCGTGGTCCAGCACCGGCACTTTACCGAAAGGATGGCGCGCCATGTGCTCGGACTGGCGCGGTTCACCCTTGAGTACATTCACTGGCACCTGTTCGTATCGCGCACCTTTCTCGGCGAGCAGCATCCGGACTGTCCGGACATACGTACTGCCGTCGAAACCATAGAGGACGATTCCAGTCATTCTGTTCCCTCTTGCTTGGACATCGCTCCAGCTTTTTGCATTTGGGCATGTCGCCAGCTCGTCAGTTAAGATGACGCGCACGCCGTCCCTCTGACGGTCCCAACAACGGAACAGCTTCGGCGATTTTGTACGCCCTCGTTCCACTGCACTAGCTTATCTGCGTCGTAGGTTTGCGCTCGAGCGAATTCACGCTAGGCACCGACCGGTATCGCTATCAAACGCTTTTCCGAGATAGCCATATCTCTCATTCAGATTACTCGGCATTCTCGAGGTCGCGCGAACGGTTTGGTCCAATAGCGCTTTCGGGCACCGTGTTACACCGAATGTCTACTTCGCGCCGACACTCGACGTCCTCACAACGACGCGAATGACCCGAACAAGCCTCGCGCAGCAATTTGGGCGGTGTTATCATGCAGCCGACAGAGCTACGACCACTGGGGATGGCCATCAAATGAGCTATTCAGAACTACCGTTGACACGGTACGCGATGAGCGGCGACATAAGTGTCGCTTATCAAACCATGGGGGATGGCCCCATCAATATCATCGCCATCCCCGGTGCCATTTCGCATGTCGAGTTCTTGCACGAGATGTCCGGGTATACGGCGTTCTTGCAACGTCTTTCAAAATTCGCGCGCGTCATCACCTTTGATAAGCGCGGCCAAGGACTGTCGGACAGGATCTCAGGCGCCCCTACGCTCGAAGAGCGCATGGACGACGTGCGAGCTGTTCTGGACTCCGTCGGCGCACAGCGCGCGGCTCTGCTCGGATTTTCCGAGGGTTGCGCAATGAGCGCAATGTTCGCTGCGTCCTACCCCGAGCGCGTTTCGCACCTCGCTTTGTTCGGAGCGTTTGTCCGCTACCGGGATCTTTTTACGGACGCTGATCCAGAGGTGATCGCTCAGGAGCAGATGAAGAATTGGGGGACCGGTGCCCTGATGAAAGGTGTGATATCCAGCAGGGCGTCCGACCCTGACGCTGTCGCGAAGTTTGCCAAGTTTGAGCGCCTGTCGGCGAGCCCCGGCGCAATGAAGGCCACCCAATTGTTAAACTTCCAGATCGACGTCGGTCATATCCTTCCGGCTGTGCGGGTCCCGACATTAGTGCTGCACCGGACAGCCGACGCACTGGTCCCCGTCCGTTTGGGACACGACTTCGCTGCGCGAATTCCCGACGCCAAATATATCGAATATCCCGGCGGGGATCATGCATTCTGGACAGGCGACGTAGAGGCGTTGCTCGGTGATATTGAAGAGTTCATCACCGGGCATCGCGAGACCGCATCGGCCGATCTGGAGCGCATCCTGGCGACCGTGCTGTTCACCGACATCGTCGATTCAACTCGTCGCGCTGCCGAAATGGGCGACCAGAATTGGCGTAGATTGCTGGACAGTCACGATCAGCTGGCACGCCAGATGGTTGAAAGACACCGTGGCAGCCTGATCAAGAGCACCGGTGACGGCATTCTCGCAACCTTCGACGGACCAGGTCGTGCTGTACGTTGCGCGCTGGCATTCTCGGCCGCAGCCAAGCAGATTGGCTTGCCCCTGCGTTCGGGTCTGCATACGGGAGAAATCGAGGTCAGGGGCCGCGATATCGGTGGTATCGCAGTTCACGCGGCGGCCCGTGTCATGGCAAATTCGGAGCCCGAGGAGGTCCTCGTATCCCGCGTCGTCTCGGATCTCGTAGCGGGAGCCGCACTGAAATTTGACGAGCGGGGAGCATATGAACTCAAAGGCCTCCCCGGTCGATGGGATTTGTTTGCAGCCAGCGCGTGAAAGATCAGCGCCGGGAGCATCAGTCCGCCAATACGGACGGGTCGATGGCGAAGCCCCAACCCGGCCTGTTAGGCACGATGCTTGCGCCTCTTTCGTCCCTCACCAGCGGCTCCTGGTAGAGCGCGTCGAACCAATTAATATATTCATGATAGCTCGCGTTGGGCACGCACGCCATGAGCGCGAGGCTCATTTGCGGAAAGACATGGGAAGACACAGGGATATCGAATGCCTCGCAAATGGCCGCGGCTTTTAGGAACTCCGTCGGCCCGCCCATCCTTTGCAGATCAGGCATCAGAATATCTGCAGCCTTGAGCTGCAGCAGTTCAAAGATGCCCTGGTGGTTATACGTGTACTCGCCAGTGGCGACGGGGATATTGATAGCCGCGGCAACCTTGGCTTCTGAATGCGGATTGCTGCCCATGACGGGCTCTTCGTACCAACCGATTTCGAACTCCTCGATACGGCGCGCCAATTTGATAGACGCCTCAGGCGACGCAATCAGTTGCGCGGCATCAACCAGTAGAATGACATCGGGGCCTTTCCCGCTTCTTCGAGTGTTTCGCTCGTCAGCCAATGAGACCATGTCAATCTACGCGGCGCCTGGATCTCCGTTCTGCAGCGAGCCCCTTTATCTCGCTTTTTGGCAAGATCATAGGCGACGATACGAGAGGCCATCATACCCAGGCGTCAACCAACCGTAATCTCCTTGCCGACTGCTCGCTTACGGACGGGGAGGACGCAGCAGCAGTGCCGTGCCCTACCTATTATCGACGTGATCGACAAGCGATCCTGGAGAACTGCTTGTTCTTTGATCGAACCGCGTTTGCCGCCCCCAGAATGAATGGTTATGTCCCTCAGCGTAATTTAGTACGTCTGGCTTTGGGTGGCCGTTGCTTCCGGCCGGTGTCCGAACCCGCTTATGTGTCCGGCCGAAAAGCACATGAGTGTAACGATCTACGGAAGAGTGTGTTTCTGTCCGCAACGGTTCATCCGATGGTTAAGTCACCCTATCTAGCTAATGAGCTCGGGGGCGCGTGGCATCCCCGAAACGTGACCAAGCGAATAGCGAGCGACATTTCCATGACTAAGACGGTCAAGATCGACTTCATATCTGATGTGTCATGCCCCTGGTGCGTAATTGGGCTAGGAAACCTGGATGTTGCCCTGAGGCGATTTGAAGGGCAATTGACGGCTGACATCCGTTTCCAGCCCTTCGAACTCAATCCAGGGATCCCGCCGGAGGGTGAGAGCCGTTTCGACAACGTGGCACGCAAATACAACGTCGGGCGCGAGCAGGCGATCGCGAACCGTGAGCGCCAGCACGCTCTCGCCGCGCAAGTTGGCTTCGACATGGTGACTACCGACGAAAGCCGCTTCTACAACACATTTGACGCGCACCGCCTGCTGCACTGGGCTCGGATCGAAGGGCGGCAGGAAGAGCTGAAGCGCGCGCTGCTCGCCGCCTACCATACCAACATGCAAAATCCCGGTGACCACAGCGTGCTCGTCGCCGCTGCTGAATCTGTTGGCCTTGAAGGCGCGGCTGCGCGCGATGTGCTCACCTCAGGGCGCTACACTGACGAGGTGCGCGACGCGGAAGAAAAATGGCATCGAGCAGGGATAAGCAGCGTTCCCGCCGTGGTGGTCAACGATCGCTACCTAATCACCGGAGCCCAGCCGCCGGAGGCGTTCGAGAAAGCCATCCGCAAGGCCGTGTCCGAGGTCGTCTGACCGGCGCGGCCCCTACGATCGCCGCAGGCCCACCAGGAACGACGGAGCGCAGATACACTAAAGAGTTAGCGGGTTTGACCTTTGACTACATCTGCGAAGCGCGAAAAGAACTCGTCGGCGATCTTCTTCGCCGACCCGCTGATCAAGCGCTGACCCAACTGCGCCAGCTTGCCACCTATCTGCGCCTCTACGCCATAGGATAGCAACGTACCTTCCTCGTTCGCGACTAACGCGACCGTGGCGACGCCCTTAGCGAATCCTGCGATCCCACCCTCACCTTCGCCCGAAATCCGGTAGCTCCTCGGGGGAACGAGATCGCTCAGAGTGACTCGCCCCTTGAATCTCGCCGAGACTGGGCCGACCTTCATCTTTGCAATTGCACTAAACTGATTGTCCGCCGACCTCACGAGCTCTTCGCAGCCCGGAATGCACACCTTTAGAACATCCGGATCATTCAGTTTCTCCCACACAGTTTCCCGGTTCGCGGCAAGTTGGACCTCTCCGGCCATCGTCATGGGCATAAGACGTAACCTCCAATGAAGCCGCCGTCGGGCACCTCTGGCAACATGCGAGCGAGCCAGCCGCAATACAGACCCAACGGCGTGTTATCCAAGTAAATCTGCATGTGATAACCGGCGTTAGGTTCAAAATGCTGCTCAACTGATGTCGGTAGTGACAGACACCCTCTTTATAAACTTCATCACCCGTGTTCGCGAAGGTCAAACGAATAAACACGATCCTCTTATCGCCGAAAGCGATTGGTCTTTTGTCGCTTCACGGATCAATTCAATCAATGCGAGGGTCTGACGTGTACCATCTGCGGCACTCGCAGTGCAGTTCACGTGCGCTATTGTAGCGTGATAGCGTGCGATCGGGGCAGACGGGCTGCCGCGTGTCTCTGCTCGAGGGCCTTGATGTGCGTATAGGCAAGCATCAATGTGCGATGCTCAATGTCGGCGTCGATCGCCTTGTTGAGCATGAAGCCCAGGATGTGATCGACCTCTGTCGACCCACCGCGTTCGACGTCGCGCAGCATCGACGTCGCGTATTGCGACTCCCGCTGCGAGAACGTCTCTTCCCACAGTTTCATAAAGCTATCGCTAGGCGCGTGGCCGTTGGCGGCTGCCACCGCGGCACCGCACCGAAGCTGTTCAAGGAAAAGCTCACGGCCATAGGGAGTGCGAACAATCTCGCCGACATTCGCGCGCATCAGGCAGGTCATCGCAGCAGCCGTCGAGAGGTGGACGATCTTCTCCCACATCCGTTGCACGATGTCGGTTACCGCGAAGGCTTCGACGCCTTTCGCAGCAGCAAATAGAGCCGCCAGCGTTGTCACGCGTTCCGTCATCTGGCCAGATTGCTCGCCAAAAGTGAGCGTCCGCCAATCGTTGAATTGGCGGATCGCGCCGCTCGGCGTGAGGGTTGCTTGAATCTTGGCAGTACCACCGAGCACGCGGCGCTGACCGAATCTTTGGTTCAGGAGGTCGATATGGGCAATACCATTCAGGAATGGCAAGACGTAGCCGCTCGGTGCCACGGCCGGCGCGATCGTCGCTATGGCCGCATCGAGGTCGTATGCCTTGCAGGTCAGAATTACTCCGTCGAAAATCGGTGCCACTTCGGACGCGACCACTGTCTTCACAGCCAACTGCGCATCCCCGAATGGGCTCTCGAGCCGTAACCCTTGCTCGGAGAGGATTTTGCGCCGTCCTTCCCGGACGAGGAACGTGACATCGGCACCACTTTCGGCCAGACGGCCGCCAAAGTAGCCGCCAATGCCCCCGGCACCAAGAACCAGAATCTTAGGACTTCTCACGAAGGTCTTCCTTTTGACACGCCGGGCTTGGCACGACGGAACGGGGCATCACTAGAGAGGAACTTGATCGATCGCCGGAGCGGCGTTCACCAACCGGAGCTCGGCTAACCGGTGGCGGGAGACACGCAGGCAAACTCAATCCGGATGCCGCCTGGCTCTCGTATCATAAAATGGAATTTCGGACCCTTGCCCGACCTTTCCGGCGCAAACTCAATCTCATTACCAGGCCACGCCGCGACACACGCGTGCAATGCGTCAAGCGCCTTGTGATCCACAACCTTCAACGCAAGGTGATGCAGACCGAGATTACGGCGGCGCTCGAACGGCACGCAGGTCTCCGGATCCTCGACTTGCCAGAGTGTCACAATGGCATTTCCGTCCGATACGAAGGCTGCTGGATAGCTTGGATCCTCTCCAACAACCCGCCAACCAAGGCAATCGCAAAAGAACTTCCGCGTCAGTGCAAGATCCTTTACGGTAAGGCCTACGTGATCGACACCGATCGTTAGCGGCACATTCTCCTGCATTGCAGCTCTCCAGACGCTCACACGAACCTGCGGCGCGAGCAGCCACGATACGCAGATCTAAGCCGTCAGGCTAATGCGAGTCGTCACTGACTTGAAGAGCCGTTACTGGAAAGACACTGTTGCTTCTAACGGAACATTGGCTGGTTCGTCGATCCCAAGCCAAGCGGTCGGAGATCGGACAATTTTGCGAGCCTTGGGCAATCGGTATTTCCTCTAACGCCGTGTTAGGTGCGGCGTCATGCTGATTATTCCCGCCAGCAGGCCCGCAACTATCAAGCTGCGGACCCACAAGCGCATGTTGTCAGACGGCTAGGCTCTCACCAACGCGACCGGCTCAGGCTCATACATGCTCCGTGCGGCATTCCTGCCCACGATCCGCTCCACCTGAACGAGATTGTCCGAGAACGTAGGACAGTTGCCCATCCCACCGAACCGAGCTGCGGATACGCTATTGACGGTACCTTCTTCGTTATGCGTCCGCCAATAGCCGACAGTAGCGACAACCAGTCCGGCCTGAACGTCATCGGTGATATGGGCGACGCCGTGGAAGCCGCCCGTCTTGTTGTACACCTTCACCTTGTCGCCGTGCTCGATCATACGCTCAGCGGCGTCCTGCGGGCTAAGGAGAACGAACTGATCTCCCTGCAGTCTCCGCTTCTTGGGTTCATTGGCGTAGTTGGTATTGAGAAATGCGTGGCTTTTCGGGGCTATGATGCTCAGAGGATAAAGCTTGGCAAGTTCAGGTTCGTCAGCCGCACTCTCATAGGGCCTGGTATAGCCGGGAAGCGGTTCGATCGGCTCGCCGCTTTGCATTTCGTTGTAAAGCTGGCGAAACGGCGGTGCCACGAAATTTGTGGCACCGGTCAGCAGGATCTCACACTTGCCCGACGGCGTCTTGAAATTTCCCTCTGCGTGAGGCGTTCGCGTATCGGCCGGACCCAAGTTCAACTTGGCAAAGCCTTGCTTCCGCAGAAGATCCATATCGACACCCGCTACCTGCGGCGCGGTCCAGTCGATCGTGCTTTCGGCCAACTCGAGATCCGATTTCAGGAACTCGGGGTCGGTCAATCCCATCGTCTTCGCAAGCCTGCGGAAGATTTCTGCATTCGAGCAGGCCTCACCGGGCGGCTCAATGGCCTTCTGATTGAGCGTGAGGTAGTAGTGTCCCCAGGAGAACATCATGTCATCGTGTTCGGCGGCCATCGTCGCCGGCAAGATGATATCTGCGTAAGCCGCGGTGTCGCTTATGAAATGATCGGCGACGACAGTGAATAGATCGTCGCGCTGAAGCCCTCGGACGATCTTGTCGACGTCCATCGCCTGGGTCACGGGATTTGTATTGTAGACCATGATCGAATTGATCGGCGGATCAAGCTTGGTCTCGCCAAGCAGCGCTTCGCCTAGCTTGAGCAGATTTACCACCCGCGTGCCGGGTTTGATCCAATCGGGGCGACAAATCGCTCCGAAGTTTACGGGGAATTCCCATAGCGGTGCTTGATAGATGCCGCCGGCGACGTCCTTCCAGGCACCGGTCAAGGCGGGAATCGCGATGACAGCACGGATGGCCTGGGTGCCGCCTGCGGTACGCTCAAGCGCCACACCGATGCGGATCGAGGCGTTGCGCGACTTCGCGTATTCGCGCGTCAGTTTGCGTATGTCATCGGCACGGATGCCGGTGATCTTCTCAGCCCACTCCGGCGTGCAGGTTGCCGCGTGCCCCTTGAGCTCCGGATAACCAAGAACATACTTGTCGACATAATCGTGATCGACCAGGTCTTCGGCGATCAACGTTTGGATCATCGCCATAGCGAGAGCGCCGTCGGTGCCGGGCTTCGGCGCGATATGCCAATCGGCCTGCTTGGCTGTGCGCGACCGGTACGGATCGATAACAACGACCTTTGCACCCTTTTGACGCGCCTCGGTGACGAAGGGCCAATGATGCAGGTTGGTGCTAAGGGAATTGCAGCCCCAGATAATGATGTATTTCGAATAGGCGAAGCTTTCCGGATCCAACGCATTCGTGGGCCCGACCGTGAGGAGCCAAGCGGTGGAAGAACCCGATGCACAATAGGTCTTCTCGCAAACGGTAGCGCCGAGTCTGTTGAAGAAGGCATCGCCGACCGTCAGCCCCTGCACGAGGCCCTCATTGCCGAGATAGCTGACTGGGAGGATGGCCTCTGCACCATTGCTTGAAATGATCTTCGTCCAGCGATCTTTAATTTCCGCGAGCGCTTGTTCCCAGCTGATCCGCACGAAGGCCCGGCTGCCCTTCGGCCCGTTGCGCTTCAGGGGATACAGCACGCGATCGGCATTGTAATGGCGATCCGCGTAGTCGTTGAGCTTGACGCACAAGCCGCCGCGCGTGATCGGGTGCTTGGGATTACCGCGGACGTTGACCAGTTTGTTACCTTCCACCGTATAAATCATTGCGCAGGTGTCAGGACAGTCGTGGGGGCAACCGCCAAAGAATTCCTTCGTGCTCGCCTCTTTGGTTTGGATGCTGGCAGACATCGGCATATTCCTTCTACCGTCCGGTTAAGGGAAATCTGCGCTTGGGACTTACGGTCACCAAGAGCGGCCTTTTGTAGTTAAATCCAACGACTCAATCGAATTGAGTACCGGTTGCCCCGAATCTCTTGGTGCCGGCTCGCCTTTGCCATTCGCTCCGGACTCAGACCTTTCATTTGCACCGGTACTTCACCAGGCCAGGCCCAGGGACCGATCATCGGTGAATCCCTGGTTGTGCGCATTGCGTGTCGACATGAAATCGCGGCGGCATCATATGAAATCGCAAGCCCCACTCCTGGTAGACACATTCGGGCGCCGAATTGAGTATTTGCGGCTTTCGGTCACCGACCGATGCGACTTGCGCTGCACCTACTGCATCCCAAGCGGATTCCGCGGATTTCAGGAACCAGCGTCCTGGTTACGGTTCGATGAGATCGAGCGCCTGATCTCGATCATGGCTCCTCGTGGACTGAAGCGTATCCGCCTCACGGGTGGAGAGCCGCTCGTTCGGCGGGACCTGCCGAATCTGGCGGCAAGACTTGCGGCAATACCGGGCATCGACGACCTATCTTTGAGCACCAATGCGACCCGCTTGCAGGTTCTCGCCGCACCTCTGCGAGAGGCCGGAGTACAGCGCATCAACGTCAGCTTGGATTCTCTGCGTGCCGAGCGCGTCGCCGCAATCTGCGGCCGCGATGTCCTCGCCGATATCTTGGCCGGTCTCGAGGCGGCGAAACAAGCCGGCTTCGCGCCGATCAAGATCAATATGGTCGCGATGCGGGGCGTGAACGATGATGAAATCGATGAGATGGTCGATTTCTGCATCGAGCAGGGATTTGTTCTTCGTCTGATCGAAGCGATGCCGATGGGCGCAACAGGCCGGAATGCCCAATACCTCGACCTCCAACCTGTCCGGCGCCGCCTGCAGCAAGAGCGCGGTCTCGTCGCAGCCGACGTGCCCGGCGGCGGACCGGCCCGGTACATGAAAACGCCAGATGCACGATTGAGCATCGGCTTTATCACCCCGCTATCTGAACATTTCTGCGCCACCTGCAATCGCGTGCGGCTGGCAGTCGACGGGACAATGTATCTCTGTCTGGGTCAGCGTGAGCAGCTGGCATTCGGCCCACTCTTGCGTCGCGGCGTCAGCGACGACGAGATAGTGGGGGCACTTCGCTCGGCCATGAGCCTAAAGCCGGAGCGCCACGAGTTCAATGAGAAGCCTGAGAAGATTTCACGAATCATGGCCGCGACGGGCGGCTGATGCACTGCGAAAACGACGTTCGAATGAGGAGCGACCATGCCCCATGTGGTTACTGGGAACTGTAGCGACTGTCGGTTCACGGATTGCGTTCTGGTCTGCCCGGTAGCGTGCTTCCACGGGGATGATCATCGCATGTATATCGATCCCATCGCATGCGTTGATTGTGCGGCCTGCGTTCCGGCCTGCCCGGTTCACGCGATCAGCGAAAGCGCGGACCTTTCGCAGGACCAGCAGATGTGGGTTCAAATCAACGCTTACAAATCCGGCAACACACCTGTGATCCGGAGTAAGCAAACGCCCTTAGCGGGCGCCGAGGAGCGGCGCGCCGCCCTCGGCTACGGTCCCAGCTAGACACATTGAGCCGGTCGCCGTGAACGCAATTGGATCAGCAGACAACCCCTTACGGGTAGCAGTCATTGGCAGCGGGCCAAGCGGTTTCTACGCGGCCGAAGCGCTGCTGCAGTCCGAGCACACAACCGAGGTCGATATTCTCGAACGGCTCCCGGTCCCTTATGGTTTGGTTCGTTATGGTGTCGCACCTGATCATGCGCGCTTGAAGGACGTCGCCAACACCTATGCGGAGATCGCTCGGGATCCCCGTCTCTCGTTTGTCGGCAACGTCACATTTGGCAAAGATTTCACCCTGCGCGAGCTGGCAGATTGCTACCACGCAGTGATCCTTGCGACGGGAGCAGCGACCGACAGAAAGCTTGGTATTCCCGGCGAGGATATTCAGGGAAGTCACGCCGCAACGTCCTTTGTCGGATGGTACAACGGACATCCCGATTACCGCGATCTTGTGTTCGATCTCTCGGGGGGCTCCGCCATTATCATTGGTCAAGGTAACGTCGCAATCGACGTCTGCCGCATCTTGGCCAAATCGCCGGATGAACTGCGAAAGACAGATATCGCAGCACATGCGCTGGATGCTTTGGCTGAAAGCCGCATTCGTGAAATCCATCTGATTGGTCGCAGAGGACCGGTTCAGTCGCGCTTCACCAGCAAAGAGTTGCGCGAACTCGGTCAACTGTCTGAATGTGATCCGTCTGTAGACCCCAATGACCTGCTCCTGAGCGACGCTTGTAAATCTGAACTGGCCGATGTCCGTGAGCCCACCCGCGCACGAAATTTCGATGCATTCCGGAGCTTCGCCTCGCGGCAGCAGGAGAAGCCGAAATGCTGCCGAATCCACTTCTTTCTGAGCCCAAGAGAAGCGCGGGGAGAGCATAAACTCGAAGAACTCGTTCTTGAGCGAACGCGGCTCGTTGGCGCCGCTGGCCGCCAGGAGGCGGTCGGGACCGGGCAGACGCTGTCCATAAAAGCCGGGCTCATGATCCGCAGTGTTGGCTACAGCGGTCGTGCTTTAGAGGGCATTCCCTTCGATGATGCGCGCGGCACGATTCCCAACCAGAATGGCCGCGCCGAAATGACACTAGCCGGCAAATGCCCTGTTTATGTCGCCGGGTGGATCAAACGTGGACCAACCGGCATCATCGGCACCAACCGGGCCGATAGCTTGGCAACTGTTGCGACCCTTCTTGCCGATTTGCCGACCTTTGGGTCTCAGCAGAAGCCGGGCCGGGAGGCATTCGCTTTCCTCTTGGCGCAGCGGGCGACGCGATCGGTATCGTTTCAGGGGTGGGAAATGATCGATCAAGCAGAGAAGGCCCGCGGCACGCCCTTCGGCAAGCCGCGGGAGAAATTCACGAGAATTCCCGAAATGCTTGCAGCAAGCACCGGCCGGCCGTAGGCTTACTCTCCGGTACGACCGAGGGCTACCACCCGGGAGTGCCGAAATCCCAAATTGTCTACGAGCTTTGATCGCAACAAGCAGTTTGACAGACGCACTTACCGACAGGCCTCTTCGCTAAGTACCGGCTGTCAAACGATGGAGCAGCAGATGCAGTTGGCTCTTGAAATTGACCTATCCGCTGCGTCATTGCAAAATCAGGTTTTCAAGCAAATCCACGGTTTGATCGTGTCTGGCCGACTCAAACCCGGTGCACGCCTTCCCGGTACCCGTGCCCTCAGTGAGCAGCTCGGGGTCTCGCGCAATACAATCATACTCGCCTATGAAACGTTGACATCCGAAGGCTATCTGGAGTCCCGGGAGGGCGCCGGAACATACGTGTCGACGACGCTTCCCGACAACTCTCTCTCGGTTGCGAGTGCTTCGAACCACGATGCCACCTACCATAAGCCGGTTCACTTGTTCGTTCCGGTTGCCGACGATGCAAAGCGATCCGTGGCCGCCAGTGAAATCGTCTGCGACTTTGCACTCGAGAGCACTGATCCGGCCTGCTTTCCGCGCAGCGTATGGCGCCGCCTAACGAATTGGCGCATGCAATCGTCAAAATTCAACTTGACGTATTCCGGTACGCCCAAGGGACTTCGGGATTTGCGTGAAACGCTTGCCGTGTATCTTGGCGCTTCGCGCGGCATTTCATGCAACCCGGATCAGATCGTCATCGTCACCGGCGTTCAGCAGGCGTTGAATGTCGCCGCCCACCTGTTCGTCCGCGCGGGTACGACAGTGGCGATGGAGGCACCAGGCTGCCGGACAACAGCGGACCTTTTTCGGGCCTATGGCGCACATATAGCGCCTGTTCCTGTCGATCAAAGCGGGATCGTTGTCAGACACTTGCCGCAGTCCCGGAACGGCCTCGCCTTTGTCACTTCAGCGCGTCAGTATCCGATGGGCGTCATGCTGTCGGCTTCCCGACGCGACATTCTGCTGAGCTGGGCCGATCAAACGGACTCTCACATTGTCGAAGTCGATTTCGACACCGAGATCAGGTATCAGGGCTCACCGCCGCCACCTCTGAAGAGTCTCGATACCTACGGGCGGGTCGTCTATGTTGGCTCTTTTGCAGCTTCCATCGGCCCAGGGCTGAGAGTGGGCTACATGGTCCTACCGCCGCATCTGGTTAATCCAGCCGTTCACGCCGCTTCATTGCTTGATCACGGCTTTCCGTGCACCGGCGTTCCTTGGCTCGAGCAGGCGGTGCTGAACGATTTTATCGAAACCGGTGCCTTTGAAAAGCATCTGAGAAAAATCCGCAAAACATATATGGCGCGGCGCGACTGCTTGATTTTGGCGCTTCAAAAGCATATCGGATCCGTCCAGACAAATCCGGTACATTGCGGCACGCACTTGGTATGGGAGTTGCCGCCGGATTTGCCGAGTGCCGTCGAATTGCAGACGCTCATGCTGAAGCAGCAGATCGGCGTTTACACGTTGCGCGACCAGAATATCGGCGACGCGGATTACCTTGAGAATTGCGACAGATATCTTCTGCTGGGGTTTGCGGCACTTTCGGAGCCGGCCATCGAAGAGGGAATTTCGAGGCTCGCCAAGGTGCTTTGACGCTCTCCAAGAAATGAAGCCGGCCATGATGTCTGGCTCCTGCGCTTGCGCGAAGCAAATTGCGCGCTTACGCACCGCGCTGGAAGAGCGCCAACCTGCTCAACATTGGCCGTGAACCGGTACCATCCGCTTTGCTCGCACCGGCGCTGTGAGGAGCACTCGTGTCTCACTAGTTTGTGGTTGGAAATTGCGGGCGAGCTCCTACTGCGACGGCGCCGGCAGTTAGGGGCGCCGGCGGGCGTTTTCCACTACGGCCATGGCGCTGCTGCTAGATATCACAAGGGAGCAAAAGATGAGTGGCACGGCTACGAATTTGAGCGACTATGAAGCCATCACGAAGGTCGTTCAACACTATCTGGACGGCGCCAAGTCGGGCAAGGGAAGCGATATGAAACCCGCCTTTCACAAGGACGCTACGATCTTCGGGTATGTCGGATCCGACTTGTTTGCAGGCCCTATTCAGGGATTGTTCGACTGGAACGACAAGAACGGCGCCGCCACCGGAATCCAATCTCGCATTTCGGAAATCGACATCGTCGGCACGATCGCGAACGTGCGCCTGGAGATCGACAACTGGAAGGGATCGCGCTTCACCGACATGTTCACGCTGCTGAAGACAGATGGGAAGTGGCAAATCATGAACAAGGTCTTCCACCTTCACAGCTGATTTATGACCTGCCCAAGAGGCCTCCACGATGTCGATCTCGTGGATCGGCGGCTCTTGCAGGGTTCATTTGCAGCTCCTCTCCCGCGGAATATGACCTTTTCCGAGGAGCACCTGAACCCGGCTTCCCGCCGGGTTCTTTTTAAGGACCGTCAGCGCCGACTTAGGCATCCCACAGAACAAAGTTCGCGCCTTTGTCGGCAATCATGATTGTCGGCGTATTCGTGTTGCCCGAAGTTATCGTCGGCATCACCGATGCATCGATAACGCGCAACCCATCCAGACCGATCACGCGCAGGTGCCGATCCACAACGGCCAGCGGATCGTGCTCTAGGCCCATTTTTGCGGTGCCAACTGGATGGAAGATGGTCGTTCCGATGTCGCCGGCTGCCTTGGCAAGAGCAGCTTCGCTGTCATCGACCGACGGACCTGGGATATACTCCTCCGGGCGAAAGCGGAGAAGCGCCTGCTGCTTCATCAAGCGGCGCGTAACGCGAATGGCGTCGGCCGCCACGCGGCGATCTTCGTCGGTCGAAAGATAGTTCGGGGCAATGACAGGCTTCGCCGACGGATCCGTCGAGCGCAAGCGGATGGTGCCGCGAGAAGTCGGCCGAAGATTGCAGGCCGCAACCGTGATCGCAGGAAAGCGGTGCAACGGTTCCCCAAACTTATTGAGTGAGAGGGGCTGCACGTGGAATTCGATGTTTGCTCGATCGAAGATACGCGATGAGGTTGTAAAGATCCCGAGCTGCGACGGCGCCATGGTAAGCGGACCACGGCGAAACAATGCGTATTCGAGGCCCATGAGCGCTCGCCCAATCGGCGAGTGATAGGTCTCGTTGAGTGTCTTGACGCCATGGACCCGGTAGATCGCTCTCTGCTGCAGGTGGTCTTGCAGATTGCGGCCAACACCAGATCTGTCGGCGACAGTCGTAATGCCAAGTTCGCCGAGCCATTCCGCCGGCCCGACGCCGGATAGTTGAAGGATCTGGGGCGAACCGACCGAGCCGGCACATAGGATCACCTCGCCTTTCGCACGAACATCGGTCGTCCGTCCATGCTGCTGGAATCGGACACCCACAGCACGCTTGCCGTCGAAAAGCACCTTCTCGACCAAAACGCCTGTTTCGAGACGCAGGTTGGCACGATGAAGTACCGGCTTCAGGAACCCGCGCGCCGACGACCAGCGAAAGCCGCGCTTCTGATTGACGTGGAAGTAGCCCACACCGGTATTGTCTCCGGTGTTAAAATCGGTCGTTGCCGGGATGCCCATCTCGACGGCCGCTTTCGCAACATTGTCGAGGATATCCCACCGCACGCCGGGGCGTTCCACACGCCACTCGCCGCCAACTCCATGATGTTCAGTTTCACCCAGGAAATGATCATCAAGGCGTTTGAACACCGGACGGACATCGTCCCAACCCCAGCCGGTGAGACCGAGTTGGCGCCAGTGATCATAGTCTGACGCCTGACCGCGCATCGAAATCATGGCATTGATCGCGGACGAGCCGCCGATCACCTTGCCGCGGGGATATTTAAGGGACCGCCCGTTCAGCCCCGCTTCGGTTTCTGTCTCGAACATCCAGTCCGAACGTGGATTGCCGATCGCAAACAGATAACCAACCGGAATGTGAAACCAGATCCAGTTGTCCTTGCCACCGGCTTCCAGGACAAGAACCCGCTTCCCTTTATCGGTCGACAATCGATTGGCGACAACGCAGCCGGCAGACCCGGCTCCCACGACAATGTAGTCATAGTCGCCATCCAGTTCACTGCTGGAAACCACCGTCTTCTCCAATTGTTGAGGGGTTGCGGTACCCCGCGCGCGAGCCCTTGCACGTCCGGATCACAGACCGAAGCACCCGGAACAGTGAGCAGTCAGCGGTGGCGGAAGACCGGCGCCCGCTTGTTGACGAAGGCGTTCATGCCTTCCTTCTGCCCTTCGGTCGCAAACGCTGCTTGAAACAGAAGACGCTCATGCCGCAACCCTTCCGAAAGGGGCCCTTCGAACGCCCGATTAACGGCTTCCTTGGCCATTTTGACGGCCGGCGCGTTGTAGCCGGCGATCGTATGCGCGGCCTCCAGCGCAACTTGCATGAGATCGCTGCTCGGCACGACACGCGCAACGAGACCGACAGCCTTCGCCTCGGCGGCCCCGATGGTGCGGCCGGTCAGAACAAGATCCATGGCAAGCGATTTGCCGACCGCACGTGTTAGCCGCTGTGACCCTCCAATACCGGGCAAGATACCGAGCTTGATCTCCGGTTGTCCGAATTGTGCGTCTTCCGACGCAATGATGAAGTCGCAAAGCAGCGCCAGCTCGCAACCGCCACCAAGCGCAAACCCGCCGACCGCCGCTATGATCGGCTTGGAAATGGATTTGACGTCATCCCACGGTCCGAGAAAGTCTTTCATGTAGAAATCGGTGAAGGGCTTCTCGGCCATTTCCGCAATGTCCGCTCCGGCCGCAAAGGCGCGCGCGCTGCCGGTGATCACGACCGCTCCGACCCGATCGTCGACATCGAAGGCTTTCAATGCCGCCAATGTCTCGATCGCCAGTTGCCCGTTCAGGGCGTTCAAACTCTTTGGCCGATTCAAGGTAATGAGGCCCACACGATCGCGGCGCTCCACGATAATCGTCTGCGGCGAACTCGTCTCGGGTGTTGCGGCCGGCGGTTCTGAAGGGGATGGGCTGTCTTTGCGGATGGGGGCGACAGTATTGCTCATGGCCTGTTTCCTACGTTTGGGGGATGCCCGTGTCATTCGGCCGCTCGCGGCAGCGAGCCGGACGCATCGATTTCGTCGGGGATGACGTCACCGGCCGCCGCGTTCGCGTAGGCGCCATGTGTAGCCATGAGCTCGTTCAGAATTGCTTCGCGGTGCTGATTGAGGCCCGGCGAGCGGGCGGGCGTTTCGACATCGTTCTCGGCGTATCCGGTCAGTCGGATCGGGTTGCCGGCGGTACGGATATGACGGGTACCCACACCTCTGACCTTCACGATCATGTTCCGGGCCTTGAGCTGCGGGTGATCGAACAGCTTGTCGATCGTGTTGATCGGAGAGCAGGGGACGCCGGCCTCATTAAGCTTTGCAACCCAGTGCTCAACAGGCTCGCGCGTGGTGACCGCCTCGATCGCCGCGATCATGGCGGGACGATTGCTGCATCGCAGATCATTGCTTATGAAACGTGGATCTAGTGCCAACGCGGGCGATCCAAGCGCGTCTGCTATCAGCATGAAAAGCGTGTCGTTGCCCGCGGCTATGATGACGCGTCCGTCCTTTGCGGCGAAGCTTTCGAACGGAGCCAATGAAGGGTGACTGTCGCCGGTGCGGCCAGGTATCTTACCTTCCACGTCATAGCGTGCGAGTGCCGTCTCCATCAGCGCCGCCTGGCAGTCAAGCATGCCGATATCCACACGCGCTCCCTGGGCATTTTGCACGCGTTTGAAGAGCGCGGAGAGGATGCCGACAGTCGCGAACAGAGCGGCACCGAGATCGCCAAAACTGGTCCCAACGCGCGAGGGCGGCCCGTCAGGCCATCCTGTTAAGCTCATCACACCGCCCATCGCTTGCACGACCATGTCGTAACCGGGCAGATCACTGAAGGGCCCCGTATGGCCAAATCCCGAAATCGACGCATAGACGATGTGCGGGTGAGTTTTGGCGAGCCGTTCGGCGCCATAACCAAGCCGGTCCATGACGCCGGGACGAAAGTTCTCGACGACCACATCGGCCTTGTCCAGCAGCCGCTCAAGCAATTCCCTGTCGCGCGGCGACTTGATATCGAGAACGATGCTCTCTTTGCCGCGATTGAAGCACATGAAGTAGGCCGACTCGCCGTCGACGAACGGACCGAACGCGCGCGTATCGTCACCGGTGCCGAACTTCTCGATCTTGATAACGCGCGCACCGAGATCGGCCAGGACCATGGTGCAATACGGTCCGGCCAAGACCCGCGAGAAATCAAGAACTGTAATGCCTTCGAGAGGCCCCTTTTTTGAAGCCTGAATAGGTGTGCCCTGCATAGTACCTCCTCCCAAGACGCTGGCCGGCGTGCTCTCGTCGCGAACAAACACTGAGAATTTCGGTCCGTTGGAGTCCGCGTCGGCTCGTTTTCCGCCCTTCCGGCCCGGGGTCGCCAACGCCGAACTGATGGCATCCCAGCTCAAAGCGGCGAACCGAGATTATCAAATCGGGACGCTTGCCCGGTGAAGTACCGGTCCAGTCGAAAGGCCTGAGTCCGCCAATACCCCTCCGGGGTCCAGCTCGTAGAAGCGGACCGGAGAACTAGTACCGGCCGCCACTCCATAGAGGTCAGCGACCGGCGCTCTGGCCGCCGTCGACGTGCAAAATCTCGCCGGTGACGAAGGGAGCGTTTTCGAGAAAGAGGATCGCGTCGACGATATCCTTGATTTCTCCCATCCGCCCGACGGGATGCTGCTTGGCAAGGAACTCATACTTTTCGGGAGCATGCATTGGCGTCTTCATGACACCAGGAGCGACGGCGTTAACCCGGACTCCCTTTTTTGCATACTCGATCGCGAGCGACTTCGTGGCCGCGTTTAGCCCACCCTTGGTTAGCGAGGCGAGGACCGAGGGAACATTGCTGTTGGCGTGATCGACGAGGCTGGTCGTAATCTGCACGATATGGCCGGAGCCTTGCTTCAACATTTCGGCCGCGACTCGTTTGGTGATCCGGAAGAAGCCTCCAAGATTGACCGCAACGATCGAAGCATAATCTTCCTCGGTATAGTTGATCAGCGGCTTGGCGATGAATATCCCCGCATTGTTGATGAGGGTGTCGATACGTCCGAAACGTGCCAAGCCTTCCTCGACGATGCGATCAGCCGTCTTGGGATCCGCGACGTCGCCCGCGATCGTCAAGATGTCCGGATCCGTGCTGGGCTTGATGGAGCGTGAGTTGGCAATCACACGGTAATTGTGGTCGCTATACGCCTTCACGAGCCCGGCGCCGAAGCCCTGCGATGCGCCGGTGATGACGACGACCTTCTGCTCTGTACCCATGCCTGCCTCATTCATCAGCGGACGACGTCATTACCACCCGCCAGACGGTCCACGTCTGATCCCACAAACCTAGTGCGAGTTGGGCACGCGCCGAATGGCCGTCATCCGGCAGGTTCTGTTCCAGAAACTGGAACAATGGGTAGCCACACTAGAAGCCGCCGAGGCCGCCGTTTTTCGTTCAAGGAGCAGGTGGCCGCCCGCCGAACTCAGCCAGGAGCCGAGTTCGGCAATCGCAGTCCTTCAATTCACGCGACCCCTTAGGCCGTTTCGCGCATTTTCGGCTTGGACTGATCACGTGCGATCATCTGCAGAATCTCATCTACCGCGGCTTCGGCCCACCGATGGAGCTCTGCCGTGGTTCTATTCTGAAGCGGATGCGCCACGTACACCGCGGCACCATCCAGACCGATCGATGCTTTCTGGGACTCGAACGCCTGCCGAAATTCAGTCGTCAGGACACTAACGCCGGCAAGGCCTTTCTTATCGAGATCATTCAAATCATGCGTGGAGCATGACGTGCACGATCCGCAGTCCGACAGCGCAATGATGACTGCATCACAATTTTCGGCAATGTCCTTGATCATTTCACGAGGGGCGACCCGGGTATTTGTGGGCTTCTTGTATCTGAGGGTCTTGATGCCGCGTCCGGCGCAAAGCTGTTCGAGACGGTCGATGAACTCGTCGCCACGCATCTTCCCGATATCCATGAGCGCGATTGTCTTACCGCCGACGGTCTCGAGCGGGGCTACACGATCCCGCAACGCCGAGGCCGACTCGGCCGTGGGGTCGCGGAAACTCACTCCGTATCTCATATGGTAATCTCCCTGGTGACTGGCTTTGATTCATTCCGGAAACGGCCACCGGTCCAGCCGGCGCAGATCGCTGAGAACAAGCCCGCCTGTCCGCCAGCCTGAACGATCAGGAGGCCTTCGGGCCAGAACTTGTTGACCATTTCGTCGACCCGCTTTCGGTCGATACCTTCGCCGACACCATGTGCGCCTTGGATCACATCCTTTCCGGGACGTACCATTGCCCTGTGAAGCTCCTCGGTGATACGTCCGCGGTCCCATCCGGCTTCGCGGAAGATCGCATAGTGCTCGGGCACCAGAACCAGCATGGCGTTTGTGAATTCGCACAGCTTGGGATGTCCGACCGCGAGCAAGGACATGGCCAGCGATTTCGTGAGTTCTTCGGGAGTTCGGGATCGCTGGTCTAGGAACCCTTGAATTCCGTCACCTTGGAAAAGCGTAACCGCATTCTTGTCACGCCCGATCCCACGCGCGACTGAGAGCGGCATCCATGTTGGATCGGACTCATCCTCCGCGAAGCAGAATGTATATTTACCGGGACCTCCCAGCACTGCACGGTCGAGCTCTCCCGGGCGGCCGCCCCCGACATTGCGAATGATCAGTTGAAGCGCCCGGCCGATCGTTGCGTTGGCGCGGTTACCCTGGCCAAGACAATTGATGCCGGAGTTCATGCCGATCTCGCGAGCGATCGGTCCATTTACAACGACAATAGGGCCCGAAAAGCATGTCGTGCACAACAGACCGTGCATCGTGAAGAGCGGATCCAACGCTGCCTCGAGTGCGCTCAGAACGACCGGCATATATTCGGGCCGGCAGCCGGCCATCACCGCGTTGATCGCGACCTTCTCGACGGTGATGGGTGAGAGATTGGGGGGAACGTCGCCGATGATCTCGTCGGGCTTGCGTGTCGTCCCTTCAAGCATGCGCAAAATGCGAAGGTCGGTCGGTGGAACTACCGGCAGCCCGTCGCTGAAACCGCGATCGAAGCAAACTTCGATGTCGTCATCCCACTCGCCGAGCCGGATCTGCCGCGACTTGTAGTCAAGCTTGCCGTACTTAGCGCGCAAGGCGTCGTGAACGCCCGGCTCCCGTGATTTCGAGCCGCACCCGGGCCGCATGTCCGGCAAGCCCTCTCCGAGAGCTTTGAGACCCGTAATCGTCTCCCAATCATGACGATTCCAACCGTAGGTTCGCGCGATCTCCTTACCATCTTTCATGCGGACGAGTGTCGGAACGGCTTCGATATCGAACGAGAAAGATGATTCGAGCGACGTATCGTCAATTGCTGCGACGCACGACGGAAAGGTCGGATCGTCCTGCGTATAGATGACGATCGGTAGGTTGTCGGCAATCTGCCCAAATACCGGTTCGACCATTTGGCAGGTCTCGCATTCGCGTTTGGCGAAGATCACAACACCATCCTGCTGTCGCTCGCTGATATCCACGGTCATGGTCTCCCTACTCTTAGATCGGGGTGTCCACTCGCGATTGCCGCAAGATCACCGCCCTTGGTCAATTACAAAGTCGACGCTATTTTTAGTCCGGCTGCGGCGATATCATCGACGCCGCCGGGACCACCTCTTGGTCGGCAGAAGTCACAAAGGGTTTGAGGTTAAATTTCACCCCCGCACCAAACCGCTGCGCATAAGCAGAATCGGCCTGCACCGGATCGAATTCTGCGCTCATTTTTGAAACAACGACGGTCGCGACGCCATTTCCGATGATGTTCGTCACGGATCTGGCTTCCGACATGAAGCGATCGATGCCAATCAGCAACGCGAGCCCCTCCACGGGCAACACATGCGTGGCAGAGAGTGTCGCTGCGAGAACCACAAACCCCGATCCTGCGACCGAGCCGGACCCCTTGGAGGTGATGAGAAGCAACAGCAGAAGTCCGATCTGTTGCAATACGGTCATTTCGATCCCATAAGCCTGCGCAATAAAAAGAGCAGCCATCGAAAGGTAGATCGCAGTGCCATCGGCATTGAACGAGTAACCGATCGGAAGGACGAGTCCGACGCTCGATCGTGAACATCCCAACTGTGAAAGCTTGTCCATCAGCCGCGGCAGCACGCTTTCTGAGGAGCAGGTCCCGAGGACGATGAGGGCCTCGTCGGCCATGTAGCGCAGAAAGCGAACGAAGCTGAAGCCATTCAATCGGGCAACCGCGCCGAGCACGACGAACATGAAGATGATGCAGGTCGCGTAGACGGCAACCAGCATATGGCCCAGGACAAGGATTGATCCGAGGCCGTAGCGGCCAACGGTAAACGCCATGGCGCCGAATGCGCCGATTGGCGCGAGCCGCATGATCATCCCGACGATCTTGAACAGAATATCGTTCGCGGACTGGGCCACCAAAACAAAGGGCCTCGCTCGATCACCGACCAAAACGGCCGCACAGCCGAACAATACTCCGAAGAAGACGATTTGGAGCAGATCGCCCTTCGCAAAAGCCGCCACCGCGTTGTCAGGAACGATGCCAGACAGGAAGTCGAAAAAATAAGACCCGACGGGAGCCGCTTTATATTTAGATATGTCGACGGCCTGGCTACCGACGGCAGCCTTGTCGAAGCCGGCGCCCGGCTTCAGGACGTTCATAACGATCATGCCGACGACCAGAGCAATCGTCGAGACTACCTCAAAGTAGATCAGCGCTTGTCCGCCCACGCGCCCCAACCGACGCAAGTCACGCACTTCCGCAACGCCGATAACGATCGTGAGAAACGCGATTGGCGGAATGACCATCTTGATCAACTTGATGAAGATGTCGCTCAAGATCTGCATCGAGACCCCGACAGCGGGCCAAAGCACACCCAGGGTCGCGCCCAACAAGAGTGCCAGCAAGACCTGCACGGTGAGATTCTTCGAGAGCCTTCCGAGCAATGTCGTCATCTGAGCTTTCTCTTTGGGGGGTGCTTGCACGGAATGCCGGATTAACGATGAAGGAAAGCGTCTCCTGGCTAGGCCACCGGCTGGGGGATTCCAACGGGCGGTCGGTTCGCGGCGTGTGACGCGCGATCGGCTAGATATTTTTCTGCTTCGAGCGCCGCCATGCAGCCCATGCCAGCTGCGACGACGGCCTGCTTGTAACGGTCGTCGCTCACATCACCCGCCGACCAGACGTTCTTGCGCGACGTCGCCGTCGACCACGGAGCAATCTTGATGTAGCCGTCATCAGTCATGTCCAACTGGTCTCGAAAGAGCGACGTCGCGGGGTCATGACCGATGGCCACGAACGCGCCGTCGACCGCGATCACAGATTCAGTTCCCGTTGTTCTGTCGTGCAGCCGGAGTCCGGCCAGGCGGGGTGATGGCTCATCTTTTCCGAGGAAAGCGACGATCTCGGTATTCCACATCACGTCAATCTTCGAGTGGCCGAAGAGACGATCCTGCATGATCGGCTCGGCGCGCAGGCTGTCGCGCCGATGAACCAGCGTTACCTTGGAAGCGTGATTGGTCAGATAGAGAGCTTCTTCGACGGCCGTATTGCCGCCTCCTATGACGACGACCTCTTTGCCGCGATAGAAGAATCCATCGCAAACGGCACAAGCCGAGATGCCGTAGCCCGAATAGTCGGCTTCGCCGGGACGACCGAGCCATTTTGCCTGCGCGCCCGTCGCGATGATCAGAGTGTCCGCCAGATAAACATCGCCGGAGTCGCCTTGGGCGACGATTGGATCCTGCGAAAGGTCGACCGAAGTGATGGTGTCGTAGATGATGCCGGTGCCCACATGCTCGGCCTGCCGCCGCATTTGATCCATGAGCTCCGGCCCTTGGACTGCCTCGGCAAACCCGGGAAAATTTTCGACGCCCGTGGTCGTGGTGAGCTGTCCGCCTGGCTGTATCCCTGTGACCAGCACCGGATTGAGATTTGCCCGAGCCGCGTAAATCGCGGCCGTATAGCCGGCAGGCCCCGCACCGATGATCAGGACCTTCGTCTCGAATCTGGCCACGCGAATACCTCACAAACTGGAATTCCAGTTTATGGCAAATGTAATATTTCACGTCAACTGGTATTCCAGATTGGTCTACGCAACGCCTCGATTACGAGGGCCTCGGTTTGCCATCACTTCAGCGGGCCGACGATGCGCATGGCAAGTTGCTGGACGATCTTCAAATGCGAGGTGAGCTCTTCATTCGCCTCAGCGATGCGGCCCGTTATCGTCAAATCGACGATCCGCCGATGCTGCTCCACCGCTCTGCGCATCCGCTCAAGGTCGGGAGGCAACCGATGGCGAATGGCATCGAGCTTATGCGTGATGATTTGATATGCTTGGGTCAGGAGAGGGTTTTCCGCTGCGTGCACAAACGCCTGGTGGAATGCCGAGTCCATTCTCTCGGCCTCTTCGACGTCCTTCGCCTCAACTGCCAACGCACCGCCAGCAATCTGTTTCGAAACCGCACTGGCGAGCCGCTCGGGATAATCCGTAAGAATGCGAAGGGCGCCTAGCTCGAGGATCGTGCGCATCTCACACAAGGCACGCACGGACTCCTCGTCCAAGACCATAACGAACGTCCCACTCTGGGGGCGGATCACCACCAGTCCTTCTCGCGCGAGGCTGGCAAGAGCCTCTCGCACCGGCGTTCGGCTGATCCCTAGAGACGACGCGAGCACGCGATCGGACAGCTTCTCGCCGAATCCGAATGTTCCACGGATGATACCTTCGCGGATCGTCTTCTCCGCTTGCGCGCTCAGATCTACAGTTTGGTCCATAAATCTGGCATACCAGAGCCTCAGATCGAGAGCAATGAACGGGCGCACCATTTGACTTAACCGCCGTTCTAACGCGCCGCTCATGCACATCGACATCGTAAGTCATCTATGACCGATGTCGCCAACCGACGCGGGTGACCGAGATAGCTTCATTCGACGTTTACTGCTTGGCCTGACGAACCGAAGCAGCCAACTTGCTTTTCAGGATCTTTCCCGTGGCTGTTGCCGGTAGGCTTTCGAGCCTGATGATCTGCGACGGCCGCTTATAGGACGTCAGAAGAGGATTTATATACTCCGCCAAGTCGTCAACGGTCGTTTCCGCGTCCGATTGCAGCTGTACGAACGCTATGACTTCCTCATTGCCCGGGACCGGCTTTCCCACAACCGCGGACTGAATGACCGCTGGGTGGGAGTTTAGAACCGCCTCTACTTCGGCTGGGTATACATTGAAGCCTGACCGAATGATCATTTCCTTTGCCCGCCCCACGATATACAGGCAAGCATCGTCGATACGGCCAAGGTCCCCCGTATTGAACCATCCCCCACCGTCGATGGCCGCGGCGGTCAGCTCGGGTGCGTGATAATAACCCAGCATGACGTTCGGTCCGCGGACGTGCAGCTCGCCGACCTCGCCCGCAGCTGCAATCGAGCCATCCAATCTGACGATACGCCCTTCCACGCCCGCAACGAACGAGCCCACGGTCTGATCACTTTTCGGCTCATCAGGACGAACGCTTGAGATGGTCGGCGAGCACTCCGTTGTCCCGTAGCAGTTCAACAGTGGGACTCGGTATCTCTCTTCGATACGCGATTTCAGTGTGAGATCCAGCGGCGCGCCGGCAACCATTAAGTGCTTGAGGACGCCGCAATCATCGCGCATAGCGCCGAAGGCATCTTCGTATTCCAGCAATCTTTGAAACGTCGCGGGGACTCCGCCGAGTATTGATACCTCCCCACTCGATATTGCTTTTGAAACAAGCGCCGGCTCGAATCTACGGACTAGGCGGCCGGTTGCGCCCATCATCATGGACATCAGCAGAAACGTGAACCCGGCGATGTGTGAGATTGGAAGAACAATATAGAGCTGGTGGCCGATCCCTCGGGCCTCATACAAAGCGTTTGTTCGCGCGCTAAAGAGAAGGTTCTGATGCGTGAGCATAACTCCTTTTGGAGTTCCCGTGGTGCCCGATGTGTAAACAAGAATAGCAACTTGCTTATGCCCGTCTTCCTCGACGCGCTCCGGACGCGCGGCCACGTTGATTTCGGACGCAGCGATCTCGGCAAAACCGACGATACCGGCGGACTTTGCGTTGTAAGACACCGCGTGCGTTGCAGCCTCAGGAGACACGCCGGAGGCGAACAGAACCAAGCGCGCGCCGCTGTGCTCTCGGATTTGCTCCAGCTCCCGTTGCGAAAGCCGCGGGTTGACAATTATTGCCCATGCATCGAGCCGGCTCATGGCCAGTAAAAGGACGGCGGCCGCGGCGCAGTTCTCGCTGACAATCATCGCGCGATCGCCGGCGCGTACCCCCAGTTCGCCCAATCGCGTAGCCGTATCCATCGAGGATCGCCTTAGCTCCTCAAATGTCAGTGCATTCGCATGGTCGATGACGGCGGGTTGCTTCGGCGCAATGGCCGCTTGGTTATCTACCGCCAAGTGAAGACGACGCGGCAACTCCGCGATGATGTCATCGATACTAAGCGAATGAGCCACGCACTACCTCCCCGCGACCGGCCTTTGCGCTATTCGGCGCGGAAGCTCCATTGAAACCTACAAAGCTTGATTTACGCGCGGCCGAAGAGACCTTGCGATGACAACATTCTGTATCTCAGTTGTTCCATCCAGGTACTGGGCAGCTTTAGCGCCAGCGAGATGGCGCGAGATAGGTGTCTCGGCCAAGAGTCCACGCGCACCACTGAGCTGCATGCATTGAGCGACCGCGCTCAACGCTACTTTTGTAGAAAATTTCTTGGCGTGCGCAGCATCAATTGTCGCCCGCTCCCCTCGATCAAGCTTCGATGCAGCAGCCTTGAAGAGCAGCTCTGAGGCCGAAAGATCTGTGGCGACGTCGGCCAGCATCCATTGCACCCCTTGAAAGTCGATCGTCCTTGAACCAAACGCCGAACGCTCGGCCGTTGCCTCTATTGCGAATGCGAGGCTTGCTTCCATCATTCCGCAACACATAGCGCTAACCAGCGTGCGCGCGACATCAATCCCGCTCATCGCCCGTTTGAACCCTTCACCGGGATGAGCAAAAAGCGCTTCATGGGGCACGAAGCAGTCGGCGAGTTCGACGCCGGCAAGACCCATGGAATGGCACCCGACGAGGTCATACGGAGCCGTGATGGAGAGGCCTGGACATTCCCTCTCGATGAGAAAGGCGGCAATGCCTGCCGGCCCCGTTCCAGAGTCGGTCTGGGCGTATACGAGAAAGAGATCTGCGGACGTGGCATTGGTAATCCATGCCTTGGATCCGCTTATGCGCCAGCCCCCTTTGTCAGGCGTCGCTGTCGTCCGCATGGCGGCCGCATCAGAGCCTGCTGAGGGCTCGGCTATGCATACGGACAGTATCAGCTCTCCGGATAGTACAGAGCGAAGGTATCGCGCGATCTGAGCCGGCGATCCTTGCTCCGATATCGATCCAGCAACCGCGCTGTGCACCGCCAAGCTGAACGCGAACGCGAAGTCCGCGGAGGCTAGGATTCGCAGGACGGCTCCTGTGGACGAATAATCGAGACCCAGGCCGCCAAACTCAGCACCGATTCTAATTGATCCAATTCCCGCATTGATCGCTTCACGGATTTCGGCCGTGGCCATCGCGCGCGACTTCTCCCAAACAGGGGCTCTCGGCAATATCCTCGTCCGAGCGAACTCCTCCGCGATCGTTATTATGTTCATCAATCTTCCATAGGAAGCTGCGGGCCTGGTCACGTCCGCTGGTCGGGTTGGCGCTTGAGGTTCTGAACAGCATTCAGCCGCGATAGGTAGGCGGGCTGAGGATGCTGGGTGCGGAATTTTCCGGCGCGTTCGAACTCCCATCGGGTTGCTATTAGATCCCGCCGTCTTGACGGCAGCCTTCGCGTTCCCGCAAAATTTTCGATCAGGCCTGTTCAGAGCTAGGCAGTCACCGGCGTCACCATCAAGCGCATTTTTGAGATAGATATATCTCTATTGGAGATAAGTGGAGGGCCGACATCGTTCTCCATGCCGTCCATTGCATGAGATGCCCGGATACACGGCGTTCTTGCAGTGTCTTTCAAAATTTGCGCGCGTTGTCACGTTTGACAAGCGTGGACAGGGGCAGCCGATGCACTCGCAAAAGACGCCCCGCGAGAGCGCGACGTCTCTCACGGCAAGTCCAACGTGATCGATGCCGATCGTCAAAGGGGCATCATCCAGCATTCAGACAACCTCCTGATATCGTTGACTTGGTGTCCGGCACACTAAATCTACCGCCCCGCGATTATGTTCGAACGGACGGTGGGCGGAAGCTTCTGTTCGGAAACGCGAAACCGTGCCGAACGACGTGAAAAAGGCAAACCGTTTAACCCGTGAACTCCCGGCGTGCCGCGCGCACACTCGCCACGATGTGCGCATGCACCTCCGAAACCCTGCGTGTATGGTGCGTGTCGGGATGCGAAATCAGCCAATAGTTTCGCACAAAGCGAACCTCAGGCAACAACCGCTTGAGCTCCGGAAACCGTCGCGCGGCGTAGTCGTGAAGTATGCCCACGCCGTGACCGCCCCTCACCGCCTCCATCTGCGCCACAACGCTCCCGCACTCGTAGTGCCTCGTCATGACTTTTCCGAGTGAGGACGCGTAGTCGAGCGCTCGGCTGTAGACGAAATCCTCAACATGCGTCACGAAAAGATGGCCGGCGAGATCGGCTTGCTTTCGGATTGGTCCTAAGCGCTTCAGATAGCTCTCTGCACCGTAAACACTGAGCGTGTAGTCCGTAAGCTTCTTGACAATCAGGCGCCCTTGCTTCGGACGGTCCAAGGTGATCGCAATGTCGGCCTCCCGCCTCGATAGCGAGAATGTTCGCGGCAGCGGGACAAGTTGAATGAGCAGGTCGGGGTGCTGCGCGGCAAGCGCACCGAGGTGGTTGGCTAGAAAGTAGTTCCCCAATCCATCAGGAGCGCCGACGCGGACCGTGCCAGAGATGGCGTCCGATGATCGGCCAAGTTGGGTGCCGACCTGAAGGAATTCGGATTCGGCACGCTCCGCCGCAGCGACGAGGGCCTCGCCTGCGCTTGTCAGGACACAGCCCGTTGTACGCCGTTCGACCAACCGGGTTTTCAGTTCCTGCTCAAGCGCGGTGAGTTGCCGTGCAACGGTCGCGTGGTTTACACCCAAGCGCCGAGCGGCACCGAGAATTTGACCCGTGCGGGCGACCTCTAGGAATATGCGGATGCGGTCCCAATCCATCGAGTTCAATTCCCGCAAGCACACTACGAATTTTTTCAATGATGTGGAGATTTCAACATTCCATATCGAATCTATGGAAGCAAGCAGGCTACGCCTGCGTCGCCAAAGCGAAAGATGACAGTCGGGAGCTTGCAGTATTGGTCACTGCGACGTCCGGTGCCTACCTCGCGGCCTTACCCGCGGAAGGAGGCTTGGATACCGGCGGCTTATGATAAATACGGAGTCGCTCAGATCCCGGCATACCACTCATAGCCGCGATCTTCCCAATAGCCGCCTTGGCCGCCATGCAGACCAGAGAGGCTTTGCACTAGTTCGATACGCATGATGTATTTGGCCATCTTGTAACCGAGCTGCCGCTCGACGCGCAATCGCAGCGGTGCACCGTGGCGGACGGTCAGCGGTGTGCCGTTCATGTCATAAGCGAGGATCGTCTGCGGATGCGCAGCATCGATCAGATCGATGCTCTCATAGTAGCGGATCTTCTCGGGATAGGCAGATTCGCCGCCATCGTCCAAGGTGTCGGCGCAATGGAATACGGCAAAGCGTGTCTCTGGTCTCACGCCAGCGCGCAACAGGAGTTCCGAGAGCGGCACGCCGGACCATTTGGCTATGCAGCTCCAGCCTTCGACACAATCATGCCGGGTGATCTGGGTCCGGGTGGGCATGGCACGCAATTGCTCAAGCGACAGCGACAGTTCGTGCTCAACGAGGCCATGAACCTTCAGGCGCCAATCGGTGAAATGATTGCCGACGAGCTTGAGGTAGTCCTCGTCCTGCGGATCAATTGAACCATTGGGACGAAACGCCGGGGAGATGTCGGCCTCACTATATTCGGGCGCGAGCCGATGAGCCCCAATGAGGAAGCGCTGCATTTTATAAGTGAGGCTGCTTGCGGCATTGAGGACAGAACGGACGCGCGGTGCGACGGCGACGCGGTCACAGCCCGACAAAGCGAGGCCACTAGTTGCCGCAAATGCCCACAACAAATCGCGACGCCGTGGATGTTCAAGCGACATCTGGCGTCCTCGGATTGCCGAGATCGTACCAGCCGGTGATCATTGAGCGCAGATTGTTCCAGACACCCGAGGCCAGCACCATCATGAGATGTACAATAACGAAAAACGTGAGGCTCGATGCGACGAAGAAGTGGATCAGCCGCGCCGATTGGCGCCCGCCGAACAGCGTGAGCAGCTGCGGCACGGCGCTGTCAATCCCGGGCGACATCGTAAGGCCCGTGAGGATCATCAACGGGAACAGGACGAAGACGACCGACAGATAGGTCAGCTGCTGCAGCACATTGTACCGCCTCGCCGCTGCACCGCGTGGGAAGCGCAGGCGCAGATGCTCAAGGACCTCCCTCCCGACATGGCTGAGTTCGCGGCGGCTGGGGAAAAGATCTCGGTCAAAGTGCCGCCTTACGGTGCCCCAGGCAAAATAGACGAGACCATTCAGAACCAGCAGCCAGGCAAAGAAAAAATGCCAACGCCGGCCAGTCGCCAGATCCTGGTTGCTCGGGATCGTGATCCAGCTTGGAAAGGCACGCCGTGAGATTTGGCCGTCCTCGCTCGAGATGCCGAGTACGCCTGACGTATCGAAGGAATGGCCAGCGATCATTGTCTCTCCAACGAGGCCGTCCTCGGACAGGCGCGCTTGGATCGACATAGCTGGATGGTCAAAGTCCGATCGCTCGCCTAAATAGAGCGCCGGGTGGGCATTAAAGATCTGCAGTCCGCTCATCAGGAGCAGTGTGAAGCAGACCGCGTTGATCCAATGCGTGACACGCACCAGCGCGGCATGGCGGAGGTACCAGCGCTCGGCGACAGGCCGATCAGTGCTGGGAACGGTGGCCATATCATGCTCCGGCGCTTCGGACGCGCTACCTGCCAAGCGCACATACTTCACGTGTCGGTGGACCGCAAAGTATGTGCACTCTGAGCGGAATGAGGCGATCAGCGGCGTGATCGCCAGTTCTTCATTTACTTCGCGGCGTCCTCGATCACGCGGGCGATCGCGGCGGGCTGCGAGACGAAAACAGCGTGGCTTGCGGGCACTTCGGTGACCTTGGCGCCCGAACGCTTGTACATCCAGCGCTGAAGCTCAGGGCTGATCACGTGGTCCTCAGTGGTCAGAATGGCGTAGCTGGGCTTGTTGTGCCAGGCCGCCACCGAGAGCGGTGCACCCATAGCCTTCTGGGCAAGCTGCTGCTCCGAGTCGGCCATGAACTGAGCTTGCTCCGCCGGGACGTCCTGGGCATAGGTTTCCCGGAACTTCGCCGCCGGGATGAAGAAATACTTGTTGTCCGGCGTAGCCTTGTTGACGGAGACCCGCATGGCATCGTTCGGCGCAGCGAACTTCGACATCAGCGCACCGCTGGCCTCTCCCTTGTCGGGCTGCAAGGCGGCCACATAGACGAGCGCGCTGACCTTGGGATCGGCGCCAGCTTCCGTGATCACCGAGCCGCCATAGCTGTGACCGACCAGCACGACGGGACCGGTCTGCTGATCGATGACGCGCTTGGTGGCATCGACGTCCTCGGCGAGGCCGGTGAGCGGCTCCTGCACGATCGTCACATGGAAGCCATCCTTGGTCAGGATATCATAGACGGCGCGCCAGCCTGAGCCATCCGCCAATGCGCCATGGACGATGACGACGTCCTTCGCAGCCGGCTTCGTCTCGGCGTGGGCGACCGCACCAGTCATGGCAAGCACGAGGGCGATCGCGGAAGTCTTTCGTAGTAAGGACATGGGAGTCTCCTAGTATGTTTCAGCTTGCCCGTCTCGCAGGACCATCTCGGCGCCGGGCGGTGTCCGGTGATGGCTAATCAGGGTTGATAGAGGCCGAGTTCGCGTCCGGCTTGGCAGAGGCCAAGATCAGGCCGGCTGATTCTTCACGGCCAGAACGTCGACCGGCTCGACTGACGGCGGCTTTGCCAGCATTTCCTCGACCCGCGACATCAAAGCCTTCGCCATGTTGCCGGCGAGATGTGCCTGGCGATCTTCTTCGCTGGTAAAGGCGTCGAACACGCCGAACGTCGTCGGCGAGAGCTGCAGGGCAAACCAGACTGGCGTGCCCGCCTCTTGATTTGTCAGATCAAGGCCGCTGACGAGAAAATCTTTCACCGCCCGTTCCTTGCCGGGCTTGGCTTCCAGCCGGACGAATAATCCACACTTGAGCGTCATTGCTTATCTCCATTCGTTGATCGCCAAAAACTCCAAGGTGGACGTATCTCTATGAGATAAGCGGCTCAGCTAGTATTGGCAGGATTGCCAATTTTGATACCAATTAGGCCACCTACCTTCCAGATTACGCCGATTTACGGGCATCCTTGATTACAAATTCGAGCTGGATCCGTAGTCTAAGCCTTGGCAAAATGCCTAATTCTGATATCGTTTTTGCCATGCGCATCCATGTCCTTGCTCTGAACGACGTGCTCGACACTGGTCTCGCCGCGGTGCTCGACGCCTTTGCCTTCGCCAATGCGCTGGCGGAAATGCACGGCATCTCCTCCGTGCGCTTCAAGACGAAAGTGGTCGGTTTGCGTGAGACCGTCACAACAGCGCAGGGCCTGAATGTTCCGGTCACCTCGGCAGTGCGCGCGCAGAAGCCCGATGTGGTGGTGATGCCCGCCATCAACCGGATCATGCCGAAGCCGCTGGTGCAGATGTTGGCCAGTGGCGAAGTGCGCGAGGCCGGTGCGGTGTTGCGCAAATGGTCGGAGCGCGGTGCGCTGGCTGCGGCCGCCTGTGTTGGCACCTTCGTGTTGGCGGAAGCGGCTTTGCTCGATGGCGAAGAAGCAACCACCACCTGGTGGCTGGCGCCTCTGTTCCGGGAGCGATATCCGCATGTGCGGCTCGACGAGTCGCAAATCATCGTTCAGTCCAACGCGGTCGTCACCGCTGGCGCGGCGCTCAGCCATCTGGATCTGGCGCTGACCTTGATCCGACGCGCGGACCCTGCGCTGGCCGACCTTACGGGCAAGTATCTGATGGCCGACGTCCGCAACTCGCAGGCCGCCTACGCGATACCTGGGCACGTAGTCCATGGCGATCCGCTGGTACACAAGTTCGAACGATGGGCACGGCAACGCCTGGCCGAGGGGTTCTCGCTGGATCAGGCTGCCGCGGAACTCGCCACCAGCAAGCGTACGCTGGCTCGCCGGATGCAGAGCGTGCTTGGCAAATCTCCCCTCGAATACCTCCAGGATTTGCGGATCCAGCGGGCAGTGCACCTGCTTACAACCGGCCATGCCAGCGTCGATCAGATTGCTGCCGAGGTCGGCTACGCCGAAGGCGTGACGTTGCGCGCGCTGCTGCGCCGGAAGCTCGGCCGCGGCGTGCGCGAAATCCGCCGCAACCTCTGAGGTCGCATCACTCTTGGCCGGTGTTACGGAAGCCCACGCTGCCCAATGGCCTGTGATGATCCGCTCGATCTCTGTCGAGAGAGGCGAAAATTCCACCCAACGAATGGACGTCATCAGCGCGATCAACACGCCTTGGCTGGCGACGATTCACGCAAATGACGCGTCATTGCTGATTCCGGTCTCTAACTTGAATTTCCGCACAACGAATGCGCGATAGTTCTCGTTGTTGTGCAGACTTGGACGTTTCATATGGCGCGTGCGGAAAACAAGGAGGCTCATCGTGGTTACGCAAGTTCAGCATTATATCAATGGCCAGCGCGTTTCTGGCCGTAACGGGCGGTCATCGTTCGTCTTCAATCCTGCGACCGGCGAGCAAGCGGCATCCGTGCCGATCGCGAACGCCGCGGATGTGGCGGATGCCGTCGCGGCGGCAGTGAAGGCTGCGCCGGGATGGGCGGCGACGACGCCGCTGCGGCGGGGCAGGATTCTCAACCGGTTCCTCAGGATCCTCGAGGAACGCACCAGCCAGCTGGCAGACGTCATCGTCGCCGAGCATGGCAAGGTTCACTCCGACGCGGTCGGTGAGATTCAGCGTGGTATGGAGGTCGTCGAGTTCGCGACGGCCGCCCCGCAGCTGTTGAAGGGCGAGATCACTGAGAATGTCGGGACGCGCGTCGATAGCTACTCGATGCGCCAGCCTCTCGGCGTGGTCGCCGGCATTACCCCGTTCAATTTCCCCGCCATGGTGCCGATGTGGATGTTTCCCGTTGCCCTTGCCTGCGGCAACACCTTCATCCTGAAGCCCTCCGAGCGCGATCCGTCGGCATCCGTCATCCTCGCGGAGTGGCTCAAGGAAGCGGGCCTGCCCGACGGCGTATTCGGGGTCGTCCATGGCGACAAGGAGACCGTCGACGCGCTGCTCCATCATCCCGACATCTCGGCGATCAGCTTTGTGGGATCCACGCCGATTGCAAAGTACATCTACGAGACATCTGCCAGCGCCGGAAAGCGCTGCCAGGCGCTAGGCGGTGCCAAGAACCACATGATCATCATGCCGGACGCCGACATGGACCAGGCGGTCGATGCCTTGATGGGCGCTGCCTTCGGCTCGGCCGGTGAGCGTTGCATGGCGATCTCCGTCGCGGTGCCAGTTGGCGAGACAACCGCGAACCGGCTGATCTCGGCGCTGGAGCCGAAGATCCGCAGCCTCAAGATCGGGCCCGGCACGGATCCAGAAGCGGAAATGGGTCCGCTGGTCACCAAGCAGCATCTGGACAAGGTCCGCGGCTATATCGACGCCGGCGTCGCGGAGGGTGCCAAACTGCTGGTCGACGGCCGTGGCTTCAACATGCAGGGCTACGAAGACGGTTACTTCATCGGCGGGTCGTTGTTCGATCACGTCACGCCGAACATGAAGATCTACAAGGAAGAGATCTTCGGTCCCGTCCTGTCTGTTGCCCGTGCGCCCGACTACGACACCGCCGCGCGCATGATCAACGAGCACGAATTCGGCAACGGCACCTCGATCTTCACGCGTGACGGCGACGCGGCTCGGGAGTTTGCGCACAAGATCAAGATCGGCATGGTCGGCATCAACGTCCCGATCCCGGTACCGATGGCATTCCACTCCTTCGGTGGGTGGAAGGCGTCGATCTTCGGCGACCACCATATGCATGGCCCGGAAGGCGTCCGCTTCTATACCCGGATGAAGACAATCACGAGCCGCTGGCCAACCGGGATTCGCGCCGGCGCCGAGTTCGTGATGCCCACAATGTCCTGATCGCAACAACCGGCCCGCTGCTCACCCAGCAGCGGGCCGACCAGGAAAACGGCGGCGAAAGCCTGTCGGTTTCAAAACTCGATCTGCAGCCGCGATCGCGCTCTCGAAGACGAAGCGACAACGCATAGCGACACGGAGAATGGATGATGCCCCTTTTGTGCTTCGATCTTGTTGAGGGACGTTCGGAACGGCAGCTCAAAAAGATACTAGACGTCACCCATGAGGTGTTGGTCGACTCATTCAACGTACCCCATCGCGACCGCTATCAGATCGTCAGGGAGCACCCGCCTTCCAGAATGATCATCGAGGACACGGGCCTTGGTATCAAGCGCACACCCAACATGCTTGTCCTTCAAGTCACGACTCGCCCTCGCAGCCGCGTGATGAAGCAAACATTCTATAGTTCGTTGGTGGAACGGCTTGCCGATCAATGCGGCATTTCGCCGAGCGACGTTGTCGTGACGTTTGTAACGAACACCGATGAGGATTGGTCATTTGGGCTCGGACGTGCCCAGTTCCTCACGGGTGAGCTCTAGCCTGTCGAAGTCCAACGGTTGGACCTAAAGGAACTCCGGATTAGTTTTTTTGCTTGCCAGCGGCCGGATGACGCCGCTCGGGGCACCTGTCTGCCGATCATCAAAAATAATCACGCCGTCGGGCACGAAATCGAGTGTCCCGACGGCGCTGAATACTGGGTCCTTGAAGTCCCCAGCGGTGCTGGATTTAGAATCACAATCCCGCCGGTTGAAACAGCCCGTTTTAGCCGCGCGTCACCCGAGGGGATGTGACTCTCGCAAACACTGAGGCGAAGGCTTGAACAGTTGCCGGTCAGGCCTTCAACTGCGCCAGGACTCCGGCGATATCGCCCATGCCCCAATGCTCGATTATCAGGCCGCTTTGAACCCTGAAGATATCGCAGGAGGTGAATCGGAGCGCACGGCCGGTTGGCGCAACTCCCGAAAGCGGGCCGTTATGGGTGCCGCTATAGACGAAGCTTGCGGCCGCACGATCGCCCGACGCGACCGTGGCCTCGATCTCCACCTTGAGGTCCGGTATTCCCGCCAGCCGCGCAGTAAAAACTGCCACCGTCCCCTGCTTCGGCGACTTGCCCTGCGGCGGCGGCGGTGCGGCCGCGCTGAGCTGGTGGTTGACGTAATTATCAGAGAACAGCGCCGCGAATGCCGTGAGGTCGTGCGCGCTCAAAGTCGCCGCAAACTTTTCAATCAACGGTGCGGCTGCGCTCTTCTTGTCCGCCATGGCCGGCGCGACAAGTGCCGGCAAGGCAAGTGCCGATCCCGCCAACGTAACCGTCTTCAAGAGATTCCTTCGATCCATAACATTTCCCCGATCTGATCATCACATTTCCCGCCGTCGAATGTAGGAGCGGAACGCGCGGCAAACTGGCACCTATATCTCTTGGTGGCCAAACCACGTTTTGTTGTAGCCGACGAGTCTTTCAGAGAGCCGATATCAGCCGAAACGATCGCTCGAACCTCGCTGCTTAGAGCTCTCCTGACGGATACAGCTCCGCAACAACTCGTGCGTTTCGGGAGCCATGGCGTTAGGGGTCTTCTTTGGCCGGGCTCAGATTGCCGCAAGGCGCTTTAGCTTGGCCTCGTCCCATGAAATCCCGCTGCCGACACTCTCCGGCGTGAGAACCATTCCGTCGCGGATTTTCAACGGTTCTTCGACGATCGCATCTGCCCAATCAACATACTCAAGCCAATGGGCGGTGGGCGTGGCGCAAAGAAGATGCGTGCTGACTTCCGGCATCAGATGCGACGACATTTCGATACCCTGGGCTGCAGCGATGCCGGCCGCATGCAGCCAGCCGGTTACACCGCCAATCCGCGCGACGTCGACCATGACGTAGTCGCTCGCGCCAGTCGTGACGGCACGCAACAGGGCATCCGGGCCGTTGAGGTTTTCGCCGATCTGGACCGGAACCTTCAGTTCACGCGCCAGTGCGGCGCTCGCCACATAGTCATCGTGGGCTATCGGCTCTTCGAGCCAGTAGATCCCCTCCTTTTCCAGCTCTCGTCCACGAAGAACTGCTTCCGCGGGTGTCAGGGCCTGATTGTAGTCCACCATGATCGCAATATCTGCACCGGAAACGCTCTTGCGGACAGCCCGCAACGCGGCCAGGTCCTCAAAAAGCGTGGGGTATCCGAGCCGGACCTTAACTGCTCCTAAACCGCTCTCCAGAAGCGCCCTCACCTCTCGGGCAAGGCTATCCGGCTCCATCAGCCCAAGCCCGCGGCTGTCGTACGCACGTAGCGATTTAGGCCCTGACCCGAGTAGGGCGGACAGCGGAACACGATGCATCTGCGCAGTCGCGTCCCACAAGGCCATATCGAGCAGTGAAAGAGCCATCCGCACGGCGCCGGTCACGCCGAGTAGTGCAAACTGGCGCGCGAGGGTCTGCGATGCCTCAAAAGGTGTGGCGTTCTTGCCCTTGAGGAGTTCGACCGCCTCGTACAGATGTGAGGATATGGCAGTCGCGCCCGAGGGCCGATAGCAAAACGTGTATGCCTTGCCCGTTACGCCATCTTCGTTCAGCAAATCGACAAGTAACAGCGGCACAGCCCTCACAACAGCCGCGCTCGTTCCCAGCGTAAATTTCAGCGGGACCATCACTCCGCGGGTCGTTACCGAGCGAATTCGTTGCCCTGCCGTACTCACGCCGTTCGTCATTTTGATCTTTCACTACGTTTCGGGATATCGGACCGACAAGCGAAGCGCCCCTTCTACTCGGAGGCCCGCAACTATCTTGCCCGGGGCTGCTGCGCCTAGCCTGGGCTTTTCTGTACTGGCCATGCCGCTCGAAACAGCTTTCTGCGAGCCAAGCTATTCCTCGCCGTGAATCCTTCCGGAAATGCTCATGTTGCCGGCGGGATGCTCAAACAGGAGAACATTGATGATCTTCGGATCGGAGCCGATCGATTCGTGGGTAACCTTGACGATGTCACGGATCAACTGCGTCTTACGGGTCTTGGTGAGACCCGCTGCGATATGACATTCAATGTAGGGCATAGTTGCCTCCCTTTCCTATTTCAGGCGAGCAATGAGCTCTTTGTCGTTGGCATTGCCTTCGACAAACTCGGGCAGGTGTTGCCCATGCTCAACGAAGTTAATGCCTCGCCCCTCTCTGATGACAAAGAAGATGTTGTTGGCCGGTTCACCGGTAGCTTCGCTGACGACACGCAGCAGGCCGGCCGAAAGCGCTCGCTTTTGCTCATCCGAGCGGCCGTACCGCATGTCGCAAGAAATCATTGACATCGGGATACTCCTTCGTTGACGCGAATGACTATTGAATTCCGGGGTGAAGCGCAGGGTGGACCGCCTTGGGGTTCACTTTCCCAAGGATATCCATCAAATCAGAGATCGGTCGCTCGTCGATCTTCTCGACCGCCTTGATGATACTGTTCCGTAGTGCTTCATCTGCAAATGGCTCGCTCAGCCAATTGAACTTCTCGACCGTGCGTTCCCATGACATTGGGTTGCCGAGCCCGCCTTCGTATCCAAGCTGCTCGCGATCGAAGGTACGACCGTCTTTGGCCTTGATAGCGATCCGGGTGTTCAGCTCGTGCGGGTATCTGGCGGTGAAGGCATCGTCGGGAGCTATCGTTACCTTGCTCAACAGGGCTTGCGCGTCATCGGCCTGGACACGCGCCTGCTCGAGCTGCGCAGGCCCGACCTCATCGTCCAAGAGCGCCGCCGCAATCAGGTACTTCAGGTTGTAATCCGCTTGCTCCTTGGTCTGCGGTCTGTCTTTTGAGCCAAATGCGCCGCCGCCTGCGATGTCGAAACCTGACTGGAAGATGTCGCACCGGACGGCCTCGATATCGCCGGCCGCCAACTTATTGTCGCGCTTCAACTTGAGCACGGCTTCAAGTACCGGCTGACCGTGAATGAGCGAACAGAATTTCTTCATGATCGTAAGCTTGATGATCTCGAGCGAGTCATCCGACCAATCAACGTCGATCTTTTGATCAAACATCCGCAGCAAGCCGTTCGGTCCCTCAAACAGCCCAGATGGACCGGTGAAGCCGCGCTTGGCGAGCGATGCGGAATAGACGGCGCGCATCCCGGTCATTCCGGGAGAAAAACCCTTCCACTGCGATACCGGTTCGACGTGAACGCAAGTGAGGGAAATGTTGTCAACAGTCGCGATCGAGATCGCATGCGCGATCTGCTCAGCGTTCAGCCCGAACAGCTTTCCTGCTCCAGCGGCAGCGGATATTGCGAGCTGAATTGCATGATTGAACCCCTTCGCCATGACGGGGACAACGGCGGTAAACCGGCATTGGATTTCGTAGGCCACCGCAAGGGCGAGCATGAAGTCTTCGCCGGATGCCTTGGCGTGCTCGGCAGCAGCCAGGATCGCGCCGAAATTGTCGCTGGGATGACAGAGTCCGCCCGGCGACATGTAGCTGTCAAGCAGGTCGACATATCGCACCAACCCAGAGTTATATAAGGCGGCCTGGTCCGGAGCGGTCTTACCGCCGCCGATCAGCGTGCACGATCCCCCGGACCGGTACTCCGCAAACTGCTCGCGCAGCGCCGCGAACGGCGCTCCCGGAAGCGCGGAGATCGCGCATCCCAAGCTATCCAGAATATTTCGCTTGTAGAGCTTGCGCGCGTCAGGCTTTAGAGACGTCGCAGCAGCCCGGTCGGCAAAGTCGGCGATCGCGTTTACCGTGGATACGGAAGTCGCATTTTTCATCAGCATGTAAACGTCCTTGGCCGCGTCCCATACGATTGAACTGGTATAGTTTCGATGGAACGTGCCTTTATCATTTGAGATCAGCAAACGAATAGATTCGAGAAGGCAATCTGCACCGCAGATTACTCGGCCAGGTGCAGAGCTCGTTGGATAAAGGGGTCGGCATCAGGCAACGGAATTGAGCAGGGTGGTACCGCCCAGGAGACAACGCCATCAATTCCGGCGATCGAGCAATCTCTTATCGTTGCTGCTCAGGCACGAACGCATCAGATCTGCGTACCGAGATAATCGGCGACGACCGAGGCACGTCGCTTACACCTGCCGCGATGAAATGCCATCTTTGCCGACTAAATGTGGCTCGCGGATTCGGGGCCTTAGGCAGGCTTCGAAGTTTGAGAGAAGATCGACCCTACTTCGTCAGCGCAAGGCTGGCCGTCGTCTCGGTCCCAGGCAGAAACGACCAGAATGAAAAACGCCTGGACGACTTCCTTTCGGAACTCGGCGCTCTCGCAACGAGCCGGACTACTCGGCAGCCGCCACATGCAACTCGGGGCCCGGCCGTACAATCTGAAGAAAGGCAGAGAGTGCACTGGAGACGTAGGCGTCTGTGCGCCGAATGAACACGGTCTGCACTTCAGAAAACTCGGACTCCAATTCATGCACTGCGACTTGGCCGTCCCGCCATGCCGCAACAACTACTCCCTTGGGCAGCAGTGTAACTCCAACGCCCGCCGCCACACAGCCGAGGATTGCGTCGATCGAACCGAATTCCAAAGGCTGCGCCACAAGTATTCCCGCCCTGTTCAGCAGATTCTCAAGCCTTATCCGATAGGAGCAACCGACACGGAAGACAATTGTTTTCAGTTCGTTGATCGAGGAAAGCTCTTCGATGCTTCGAATTGAGCGAGGCGTTACCAAGACGAGTTCTTCCCGAAACAGGCACTCCTGTTGCAAATCTGGATGATCCACCGGCCCCGCAACAAACGCACCCTCCAGCCTGCACTCGACAACGTCCTCGATGAGACTGCAGGTCGTCCCGGTCGTCACCACTGGACGAACCTTTGGGTAAGCTTTGGTGAAGCTCGCAAGCACAGACGGAAGCCGAATTGCCGCAGTCGTTTCAAGGGTGCCGAGTTCAAGGACGCCACCGGGGGTGCCGTCATCCCTTGCGGCCGCCTTGGCGTCGCTGAGGAGCTTGGTTATTCGTGCCGAAAAGGGGAGCATCCGGCGCCCGGCCGGCGTGACCTTCACGCCGCGTGCATGCCGCTGGAATAGCTGAATACCAAGCTCAAGCTCCAACGCTCTTACGCGCGCGGTGACATTGGATTGGACAGTGTTCAGCTCAGCCGCAGCTCGGTTCATACTGCCGTGCCGAGCAACTGCCTCAAAGACCCTTAGATCGGTTGCGTCCATAACAAGCCCTATCTTCTGAAGCGAACGGTTCGGCATCAACACGCTTGGTCGAGTGATTATCTTGATCCAAGCCACCCGTTTTACAAGGCCGAATCCGAACGGCTTATGCCTGTTTTCGAACACAAGGACCGATTGCAGCGAGCTATCACTAAAAGTAATACCGATATCTCAAACACAGATATCGAAACGATAACCCGTCGAGGCCCTCTTCTAAGGATTCGTCGTCCATCAAATTGGAAGCGGTTGGGCGCAGATCGAAACGATGCTGGCCGCGCAACAAACGAGTGCACCGCGAAGGGATCCTAACGGCTTCGCTGTGTCGGAGGGGACGCGTCAGCCCACCCCGTTCCGTCACTCCAACGAAGCGCGGGCATACTTGGCGAGCCTCTCTTTGGCCTCGACAACGACACGGCGCACGACGTCACCTGCCTCGGGCAGGTCATGAATCATGCCGATTGACTCCCCGACCGTCACATTCGCCACATCGAAGTCGCCGACGCGCGACGCCGCCTCCACCTTTTCCAATTCGTCGGCCTGTAGTGCCCTTAGCTTCTCTTCGTGGCCATGCCACTTTTCGATGAACCCATTCTTCAGCAGCCGCCCGGTGTATCCTTCCGGCCAAGCTCTCCGCCTTACAATATCGTACACGCTGGTTCGTATCGTCTCATCGCCCGAAGCTGCCACCACCTTGGCTTTGGCACTCGGATGGATAAGGGCCTCCTTTGTTGCCCAAAAGCGGCTGCCCATGAGAGCGCCTTCGGCGCCGAGCATCAGAGCCGCAGCAAGACCTCGCCCGTCGGCGATTCCGCCCGCGGCAACAACGACCACGTCAGGTGCGTATTTGCTCAGAGCGTCTACCACCGTCGGGACGAACGGCAATGTCGATCGGGCTGTTTGGCCGTGGCCGCCCGCTTCCGTGCCTTGCGCTACGACGACGTCGGCTCCGACATCGGCGGCTCGCCGCGCTTGGTCGACCGTATGGACTTGGCAAATGAGGGGCACCTGGGCTTGTTTGATGCGCTTTGCAAATGGTGCCGGATCAGCAAAGGATAACATGATCGCGCGCGGATGACGCTCTATTGCGAAGTCGAGCAATTCCGGCTGTTTTGCGACCGACCAAGTGATGAAGCCGCATCCCACATCTTTGCGCGTGATCTTCGCCGACTCCGTCTCGAACCAGGCACGGTCGCCATATCCGCCGCCAAGCAGGCCGAGCCCGCCGGCGACGGCAACCGCAGTGGACAGGTCTGCGCCCGCGGCAGGCGTCATCGGCGCAAGGATGATTGGGTGCTCAATATTAAAGAGCTTCGTCAACCGCGTCCTGATCATCGTCCTACCCTTTCCACTGTTATGCCACTAAGCTCCGGCGTTCTCTGCCGTGTGACTTCTTGTGCACCGCGATGCCCCGTAACAGTGACAAGCACTTCCTCTTTCGAACGTTCGGCACTTGACTAACCGCCCGACATTCCAACGTCGCTCCATTATTTCGTAGACACCCAGCGCCGCCAATACTCACTGGTCGGAAAACACTCTTTCGCGGCACGTACGAATGCCGGCTTTTTGAACCACGGCATCGGTCGAGAGGCGGGAGAATTGAGCTTTGAGACGAGGCACCGCAAAATCGACGAAAGCCCGTACTTTGGGAACGGCAAGCCGTCCCTGTGGGGAAATCAGATGCAGAGGGATCGCGGAAGCATCGTCCTGCCTGAGCAGGACTTGTAGCCTGTTTTGCGAGAGTTGCTCCGCAATGTGATAGGAGAAGAGCCGGGTGATGCCTCGCCCCTCGACGGCCGGGGCAATAGCGCCACGAACACTATTCACTACGAAGCGTGGCGTGAAATGAACCGATCGCGGTATCGACGATCCTTTCGCCGGTGGAAAGGTCCACGAATCAATTCCGAAGTGAGTCATTGCGATGATCTTGTGCTTTGCAAGATCAGCGACCTCTTCGATTTTCGGATGCGCCGACAAATAGCGGGGCGATGCCGCTACGACACGCCACACCGCTCCCAACCGGATCGCGACGAGCGTGGAATCTGTCAAATTGCCAATTCGCAAGGCGATATCCATGCCTTCATCGATAAGTTTCACCGGTCTATCGAGCAAAAACAGCCTGACAGAGACGGTTGGATAGGCGTCCATGAACTCGTCCAATACCGGGCGCAAGATATCTTCGCCCGCCGCGACTGGAGCTGTTATGGTCAACGTGCCACTCGGGGTCGATCGTTCACTTGCCGCGACGAGATCAGCCTCCTCAAGATCTGCAATGACGCGGCGACACACAAGCGCATAACGTTCCCCCGCGTCGCTTAGCTTGAATGACCTCGTCGTGCGGTGAAGAAGTGTAACACCTACATGCGCCTCAAGAGACGCAAGCGCCCGGCTTATCGCAGCAGGTGATCGTCCCAGCTTGCGTCCCGCTTTCCTTAAGCCTCCCTCATCGAGGGTGGCGACGAAGATCTTCATGGCGTCGATACGGTCCACTTACCCACCACTTGACACTTGATGTCAGTCAACGCCTCAATGTGCGAACAACATATGCGCAGCCCGACAAGTCCCGGGCAGATCGCGAACTGTTTCCTGCACTAGATTATGCGTCGCCGATCGTACGACGATGTTGATTGAGGCTAGGCAGCAGTTGGCGCCACCATCAAACGCATTTTCGAGATAGCCTTATCTTTTCTGGAGATTGGCAGACGGCGTGTCTACGATTCCCGGGTGCTACCGATGACTTCGCATGGCCCGTCAAGGCTATTCATCGCCGCTGGTCGATCGACCCTAGATCTTCGTCGCAACCTTATCGGCGCGACAGATACCGCGTTCGATTCAAATCGCTTCGCTGGGGTGTCGATCAGCCTCGGCAGCGTTTCGACGCGAAGAAATGCGGGCGTTGCTGCGCGGGCATCGGGCAGTTGAAGCAGTTAGCTATTGAATTCCAGGCTCGGACATCGAATCTATTCCACGTATCGGGCAACGGATGGCCCCGTTAGGCGCCAATCCCCCTCAGGTTCTGCCTTGGTGATCGATACCAGCCAGCAAACAAGCAGCGTCAGCGGCAAGGTGAAGAGCGCCGGAGAGTCGTACGGAAAGATTGCGGGACCAAGACCCAACACCTTTGACCATATCGTCGGGCCCATAGCCGTCAGTACAACCGATGAGATAAGCCCGAAGGTGCCACCGATGACTGCACCACGGGTCGTCAGGCCGTCCCAGTAGATTGCCAGGATCAGCAAGGGGAAGTTGGCGCTGGCTGCAATCGCCGTGGCAAGCGCGAGGAGGTAAGCCACATTCTGGCCCTCGCATGCCAGTCCGAGCAATATGCCGAGCACTCCCAATGCAACCGAGGAGATCCGCGATATCTGGAGCCGCGTCCGCTCAGTGAGTTGCCGTCCGGACAAACCTACGACGAGATCGTTGGCAGCCGACGAGGCGCCCGCTATGAGCAATCCAGAGACAACCGCCAGGATCGTCGCAAACGCAACCGCAGAGATGAAACCAGCCAAGATGCTTCCGCCCACGGCCCTCGCCAGATGGATGGGAGCCAGATTGTTCCCGCCAAAGAGTACGCCACTGGCACTGGCGTAGGCGGCATCCCCACGGAGGAGCGCGATACTGCCATATCCGATAAAAAACAGCATCACAAAGAACAAGCAGATCAGGCAGGTCGCGTAAAACACTGACAGACGCGCTGCCCGCTCGTCGCTAACCGTGAAGAAGCGCATGAGGATATGAGGCAACCCAGCCGTGCCGAACAGGACTCCGACGCCAATCGACAGCGTCGCGACTCCGTCCTGTGCGAAACCACGAATATCCATGATCCTGTCGCCGATTGGATGATTGCTCACCGCCGTCTTGAAGAGATCCGACATACTGAATCCGAACCTGACCAAGACCAGCACCGCGATTATGCAGCTTCCGCCGATCATCAGAACGGCCTTGATGATCTGAACCCACGTGGCGGCCCGCATGCCGCCGAGAGTCGAAAACACAATCATGAGCATTCCAACCATGATGACCGCCGGCGCGTAGCCGATTCCGAACAGCAAGGAAATTAGCTCCCCTGCGCCGACCATTTGCGCCACGAGGTAGAAGCTCACGATTACGAGGGTGGAAGAACCCGCCAGGATGCGAACCGGCCGCTCTTTCAATTTATGAGTCAGCACGTCTGCGAAAGAATACTTCCCAAGGCGGCGCAGTGGCTCCGCGACGAGAAACAGTACAATAGGCCAGCTGGCCAAATAGCTGGCGGCGAGGAACATTCCATCCAAGCCTGAGGCATAGATCGCGCCCGACAGACCGAGGAAGGCGCCGGCGGACATGTAGTCGCCCGCTATGGCAAGGCCATTTTGCCCTGACGAGATCGAGCTTCCAGCCGTAAGATATTCCGATGAACTGGTTGCGTGGCGCGCCGTCCAGAAGCTGATGAGCAGCGTAAGCACCGCGAAGACCACGAAGAAAAAGATGGTCGAAACGTCCGCCTGGCGCACTTGAGACTCGGGCTGCGCCGAGTACGCCGATCCACTAACCCCGAAGGTATATGCAATCGCAAACAAGAGGCTCATGCCATTCCGTGACATACGCATCATTCAATCTCCGTGCCGCATGAACACGAATAAGCCGGTCAAGATGACGCTCAAAGCCATGCAGCTGGCCAACGCGATCATCGCTGGACTAAAGGTCATTGAGGCAATGGCGGCGGGCACCGGGTGCCGTGCGCAGTAGAGGACGAAGGCCATCATCGCCAGGTATGAAAGGATCATCGCGAGCATCAACCGGACACGGAGCGTGTCTGGCCTGTTCGCGGTGACGCGCGACGGATGCACCTCATCGGTTCTGTGCAAATTCCTCTCCCTGCATGGGATTGCGTGTGCGTCGCATGTTCTGCGATCATGTTGGTTCAACGCTAGGCAACCGCTGGCGCAACCATCAAACGTTTTTTCGAGATAGCCATATCTTCTCTTGAGATTGCCGGACGGCTCATCTCGCATTTGCAGGGTCTATCGATTGCTTTGCTTCGCTCCGCCAGAGCGATTCAGCGCCACCGATCGACCGGTCGCAAGCGCTGGTCCTCGTCTTATCGGCGCGAGAGATACCGCGTTCAGTTCAAATCGCTTCGCCCGGATACACCAAGTTCATAGGCTCATTTGGCAAGCCTAACCGGGAGACATCTGGCGACGGCGAGCAGTGAATACGCTCATAACCGGCCGAAGGACGATCGGCGTGTCCACCGAAAGGATACCCCGTGTTTGACAGCATCAACCACAGGCTCACCCGGGAGATTTCTCATGAAGCTCTATTGGTCGCCGAACTCCCCTTACGCCCGAAAGGTTGTGGTGGTTACCAAGGAGTTGCAGATCGACGATCGTGTTAAACTCATTGAGACATCTGCAATGCCGACCAAAGAGAACCCGGAGCTTTCGACGCTCAATCCGGTGACCCGCATACCGACGCTTCAATTGAATACCGGTGAGGTTCTTTTCGATAGCAGCTTAATCTGTGAGTACCTGGATGAGTTCTCAGACGGTGGACTGCTGCCGATGCTTGGACTAGCCCGACGGCAAGTGCTCAAGCTCGAACTGTTTGGCCTGGATATCATGGACCGCGCTGTGGTCTGCCGCCAAGAAACCCTACGGCCTGAAGGCTACCGCTGGAGCGGATGGGTCGATGCTCAGTTTGATCGGATCGGCAAGGTGCTCGACGTCCTTGACGCCAATGCACCAGCACTCGATCCTGACCTCGGCTCCATCACCGTCGGTTGCGCCCTCGAATATCTAGACTTTCGCTTCGGTGACCGCCCCTGGCGATCGCAGCGGCCGCGGCTGACTGCCTGGCAGGAGCAATTTGCCTTGCGGCCGAGCATGACCAGCACAAAGCATCCTCGGTGACCAGAGTTCTAGGGCATCGGCATGCCCGTTAGCCGTCGTGCAATTGCTCAGGCTTGTCACACGCCTCCCGTCGGCGAAGCCCGTCTGTCTTGACCGGCAAAGAGGCTCCCGGTGCCCTCTCCCAGACTCGCCGGGATCTCCTTGGAGGTCCCGGCGCTTTTTATGTCCGCGGCAACGATCTGAGCTGAGATTTTGCCGTCGCTGTCGCTCTATCGATCGTGTTCAGATCGCGATAGATCGATGGCTGATACTCGTTGGCGCTGATTGAATGACATACCAGCCGGTCCACGGGTTACGGCTTCGTTTCCAGTATAACCTCTAACTCGATCGGCATGTCCATCGGCAACCTCGCAACGCCCATCACAAGCCGGGCCGATACCTTCTTTGGGCCAAATACCTGGTTGAACAGTTCAGAGGCGCCGTCCGCTATCCCTGGCTGATCAATAAGATCTCCTGAAGTTGCGATATAGACACCGAGTCTGACAACGCGGCTCACCTTGTCGAGCGATCCCAGGCGCTCTTTGGCAACGGCGAGGGCATTGAGAGCCGCCAGCCCCGCCGCCTCCCGGCCCGCCGCGCCGTCCAGTTCCTTGCCGACACGTCCAACAAACTTCGGCTTCTGGTTTACGACAGGTAGCATGCCGGTGAGGAACAGCAGATTGCCGGTCTGCACTGCCTCGACGTACGCGCCGAAAGGCTTGGGTGCCTGCGGGAGTTGGATACCCAACTCCCGCAGGCTGACTTCCGCGCTTACCATCTTCCGGAATGCGCGCCGCCATCAACGTGCAGCGATTCCCCGGTAACATTCTGCGCTTCGGTCAGATAGACGATCGCATCAACGATGTCCTTGACGCTGGAGACCGTGCCCAACGGGGCGAGTGTCTTCAGGAACTCGTGCGGATCGTCTTTGTGCAGGGGGGTGTCCACCATGCCGGGCGCGACCGTGTTAAAGCGGATGCCCTGCTTCGCATATTCGACTGCCAGGTTGCGGGTCATGGCCTCCAGGCCGCCTTTGGTGATCATCGGCACCGAAACGGTCAGGCCTGCGATCGGGTTTTCGACCAGCGACGAGGTGATGCCGACGACACTGCCGCCCGACTTCTGGGCCAGCATCTGCTTCACGGCATGCTGCGTGATGTAAAGATAGCCTTCCAGGTTGGTTGACGACAGCTTCTTCAGATCTTCACCGGTGTAATCGGTAAATGCCTTAGGGAAGAAGATGCCGGCATTGTTGACCAGCGCGTCGATCGAACCGAACTTGCTGATTGCGGTCTGGGCAACCTTCGCGGCCACCGATGCATCCCCGATATCGCCGTCAACCAGCGCGAGCTTGGGGGACGTTGGCAGTTCCTTCGACTTGCTCACGCTGCGCGATGTCGCGACGACGTTGTAGCCCTTGTCGAGGAACGCCTTCACGGCGCCGGCACCGATGCCCTGGGAAGCACCTGTTACGATAACTGTCTTGCTCATGATATTCTCCGTTGTTTTTGGGTTGATCGTCGGAAGGGCACTCGCCTGAATCTTCCGCTCGAAACTTCACTGCGCTGCGACGATGTCTACGCGCACGTCGAGGCTGTTCCGCGTCGCGTTCGAGTAGGGACAGATCTGATGGGCCTTCTGCACCAGCGTCTCAGCATCAGCCTTTGCCAACCCGGGCAGATAAACCGCGAGGCCGACCTCAAGGCCGAAACCGCCCTCGGCGCGCGGACCAATTCCCACGGTAGCCTTGACGGTGGTATCACCCGGCACCTTCGGGCCACCCTGCGTGGCGACGAACTGCATGGAGCTAAGAAAACAAGCGGCATAGCCAGCAGCGAAGAGCTGCTCGGGGTTGGTGCCCGGGGCACCGTCGCCACCCAGCTCCTTGGGCCGGGTCAGGCTGACCTTCAGGTTTCCGTCTGGGGTGGCAGCATGGCCGACACGACCTCCCGTCGCTGTGGCATTGGTTCTGTATAAAACATTGGTTGGCATCGCTTTCTCCTCTTCATGCGGTGTGTTCGCTGGTGGGAGGAGAATGGGAGCTGCTGGCTTGATTGATTAGGCGGAAATATCTGGAATTACATTTCCATTTATGGAAAAATCGCAAAAATGGCTGATCTGAATGACATTGCTGTATTTGTGAAGGTTGCGCAGCTCGGAAGCTTCAGCCGTGCTTCACACGCTCTTGGCATGCCGGTTTCCACCGTGAGCCGGAAGGTCTCGGCACTCGAAGCGGAACTGGGTGTCACGCTGTTGCAAAGGACCACGCGCAAGCTCGCGCTCACTTCGCAAGGCCAGGATTATTTCCACGAATGCAGTGAACCGCTGAACCTCCTGTTCGACGCTGAGCGGGTTTTGACACAGACCCAGAGGAAGCCGGAGGGTACACTCAAGATCTCCGTGCCCGTGGTCTTGGGGCAAGATCCTTTTCTCGAATTTATCTCTGATTTCCTGAAACTCTATCCGAGGATCAAGATCGACCTTTTCATCACCAACCTGTTCCTGGATCTGATCGCAGAAAATGTCGATGTCGGCATTCGCTTTGGTGAGCTGAAGGACTCGACCTTGATTGCCAAGAAGCTTGGCAGCCAGGTCCGTTATGTCGTCGCCTCCCCCGAATATTTGAAGGATCGCAAGCCTCCCACCAAGCCCGCCGACCTCGGGCTGCATCAGTGTGTCTTGCTCAACGGCAAGAATAACGAAGCAGAGTGGGAATTGCTGAATGGACGAAAACGCGCGGAAATCCGGGTTGCGGGCCCTATTTCAAGCCGGGACTTCCAATCCGTCAGCACGTTTGTTTATCGAGGGCACGGTATCGGTCTTTTGCCCTCTACCTATTGCAACGACAAGATCGAAAAAGGTGAACTCGTAAGGTTGCTGCCCGACTGGGCTTCGAGGCAACTCGAAGTGCACGCCGTCTACCCTACAAGGAATTTCTTGCCTTCAAGGCTACACGTATTCCTTGAAGCGTTGAGGGCCTGGAAGAGCCCCTTGTGGACTTTACCTTAGACAAAACGAGCCACATACCGACGTTGCCGCGAAGGCAACCGAATTATGAATCAGGTTTACCAACGTAACTGCAACAAAAACTGGCACGCCTGTTTCGCCGCACATCATCCGCGAACGGCGACAACTCCGTGCGCTCGAATAAGACCGCACCGACCTCCTCATGGTTGCGACGTATCGCCCGGCCTCGGTTATGATTTCCTCTCTTGATCTCAAACGGTACTTTTTACTCGTCAGGCCGAAATTCCTTTCGATAGGCGAATAGCGCTGGAGTTCCGCCAGACATGATAAACAGCACATTTTGTCCAGGCTTGAGGACTCCATTGGCAATGTCGTCCAACAGGCCCGCGAAGGCCTTGCCCGAATAGACCGGATCAAGGAGAAGGCCTTCATGGCGAGCCATGAGCCGAACCGCCTTTTTCATGGCCTCGGTCGGAATGCCGTAACCCTCGCCAAGCTGTGCGCCGCTAATATTGACTTCGTCCGGAGAAACACCGGGAGATTCAAGCAGCCCCAACGTCGCGTTGATTTTTTCAAGTGTACCGCGGCGAGCCTCCTCAACTCTTGCCAGCACCGCAAACGACTTGACTTTAGCTGCACCTACGCCAAGGGCGGCGAAGCCCGCCGACAGGCCAGCGTGCATCCCGCCACTGCCATTTGGCACGACTATGTGCCCAAAATGGATGTCCTGCGCAGCCGATTGTGCCGCAATTTCACTCGCGCATGCTGCGTAGCCAAGACACCCTACTGAGGACGACCCTCCAGTCGGAGCTACGTAGACCTTACGGCCGCTCGCCCGGAGAATTTCTGCGCGCTCCTCGGCGACGGCAAGCGTGCTCACGTTACCAGCAACATCGTGAATTGTCGCGCCGAACAAGTCATCGAGAATGATGTTGCCACTCTCCATATAGTCTTCGTCGTCACGCGCTACCACGCGCCCGAGAACCAATTCACAACGCAGTCCGTAGCGAGCGGCAGCAGCAGCCGTCAGCCGCGCGTGGTTGGACTGTCGTCCGCCAACGGTGATGACGGTATCCGCGCCTTGTGCAATAGCATCGCCCAACAGGAATTCGAGCTTCCGCAACTTGTTGCCGCCTCCACCAAGGCCCATCACATCATCCCGCTTCACAAAGAGACGAATTCCGTTCAACTGCTCCCCTAGCGCAGCTTCAATTCGTCGAAGCCGTTGGATCGGTGTCGCCAGATCAAGTAGAGCGACGCGAGGCATACGCCGAAGATGCAAGTCGAGTGTCTCGGTCATGGAGGCGCCTACGTAAGGTGATGAGAACAAGAGAAACCGTTCAGTATCATGAATTCCCGCCCCATGAAGCGTTCGTCGAGGCACGCCCAACTCAACCGCGACGTCCGATCACGGCGTTGAGGGCCTGGAAGAGCCCCTTGTGGACTTTACCCTGGACAACACGAGTTACATCCCGACGTTGCCGCGAAGGCAACCCAACTTGGTGGCGATGACTACTTGGTCGCGATATACACTTGGGATTGTGAGATCTTAAATTGGCGACGGCGGATTGGTCTGCGTAACTGTCGACCAGGGGGCGCCTCCCTCAGGCGCTTTTCCGAGACTTGCCGGAATCTCCTCCGATATCCCGGCGTCTATTTCAACCCGAAGACTGTCTCCTCCTGCTCAACGGCGAGGGAGCGGTTTGAGCAGGGACTTGGCCATCTCAGTAGCCTGATTGATGGCGTTTCGATCGCGGTAAACCCTCGAAACGACGAAGCCGCCCTGCACGACAGTTATGAGCATCAGCGCAAGCTCGTTGGCATCGAGGCGTTTCGCGATTTCTCCGTTGGCTTGAGCTTCACGAAGAGCTGCTGCAAGGAGCTGTTGCAGTTCGCGGAAATAACGTTCGACCGGTTTCCTCAACGAAGCCTCAGCGATGGACGACTCGCAAGCAAATCTACCCATCCTGCAACCCTTAAGCCCGTCGCGAGCAACGTCGAGAAAGCGGAAGACGCGATCCAACCCAGAACCATCTGTTCCGACGGTCTCGCGCGCGAACTCACACATTTCATCGGACACCTCATCCAGAGCCACCGACGCGAGGTCCAGTTTTCCCTTGAAGTGGTGATAGAGACTGCCTTGCCCTGCACCACTTTCGTCTAGCAAGTCGCGCGGACTTACGCCCTCGTAGCCGCGCTCCCACATCAGCTTCTTGGCCGCCTTAACAAGCTCGCCCTTCGCCTTCATGACATCCTCATGATCGCGTCGAATCAACCGAACGTGATTGTGTTATGTAACTACTAGTATGTAAAGACAACTGCCGATAACGGGGATCAGCCATGTTTTCTCAAGGCGTGCGGCCATGATGGTACTATTATGATGAAGGCCACGTCTCCCTTTCACGCCGGCGAGCAAACGATCCAAAGCCTTGCCGGCGTGCGTGATCGCATGGAACTCAAAGGGCGCGCAGTCATCCGAGACTACATGCCGGAGCAGCATCGAGCGTTCTTCACTGCGATCCCGTTTATGCTCGTGGGAATGGCGGACCAGAACGGACACCCCTGGGCCACAACTTTGTCTGGCCCCCCAGGGTTCGTGACTTCTTCGGACGCGAATCTGCTTACCATCGAGTCATGGCCCGATCTGGGTGACCCCTTGCATTCGTGCATTCGCGATGGTGCTCCGGTCGGGGGCCTCGGAATCGAGCTTTCGACGCGTCGCCGAAACCGGGTCAACGGCCGCATCGAAAATTGCGTTATCGGCGAAGGTTTCTCGATCAGGGTTCAACAGAGCTTTGGAAATTGCCCGAAATACATTCAGGCACGTAGCGAACGGTCGCGGATCTGCTCCAGGCTCGCGCCCGAAACTCGAACGGCTTCCCATCTGGGCGATGACGAGGTCAGCTTCATTACCGAGGCCGACACTTTCTTTATTGCATCTCGGTCGCCGCAACTCGCCCCGCAAGAATCCTCGCAAGGTCTCGATGTCTCCCACCGCGGCGGACGTCCCGGCTTCGTGCGGGTGATTTCGGCAAACGAACTTAGCTTCCCGGATTATAGCGGCAACTTGCTCTTCAACACGCTCGGCAATCTGGAAACGGACGCGCGCGCCGGGCTTCTGTTCATCGACTTCCAGAGCGGCCGGATGCTGCACATCATCGGTAGAGCCAGGATCTGCTGGGACGTTTCGGAGACGATGCGGTCCGCTGGGATTGAGAGGCTCATCTTTCTCGACATCCAATGCGTCTTGAACCGCGAGCATGCATTTCCGCATTTGTTCGACTTTGTCAGCTACTCGCCGCATCTGGGGACGGAGGGTTAGGATACCAAAATTCCCCAATAGGAAGTTTGCGATCGCTTGACACGAGATGCCGGCTTCCGCCGGCGGACCGCGAATGGCCGTCTTCGCAGAAAACGTAAGGAGACAGCGATGCTAAATCTAACCCGCCGGAGCGCTCTGTTGACGGCAGCAGTTGCAGGAGCAGCGTTCGGCCTGCCCAAACCGGTCTCGTTCATCGAGGCTGCGCTCGCCCAGAAGGGACCGGAAGCCGGCAAGGGCTTTCGCCCGTTCAATTTCGGTAAGGTCCAGGGGTTCATCTTGAACGATGGCGTTTGGGAAAAACCTCACGATCCCTCGTTTATCAAGGATGTGTCCGTTGACGAAACCAAAGCCGCGCTGGCAGCCGCTGGGATCGCGAATGAAGTCGTGCCTATTCCATTCAATGTCACCTTGGTCAAGTTCAGCAACGAAACGGTTCTGTTCGATGCCGGCACGGGCGGTCAGTTTCAGCCCACAGCCGGAGCGATGATCGCCAATATGGCGGCAGCCGGTATCAAGCCGGAACAGATCACGAAGGTGATCGTTTCGCATTTCCATCCAGACCACGTTTTCGGGCTTATGAGCAAAGCTCCAGATAACACGCCGACTTTCCCGAACGCCGCGGTTTACGTGCCAAGCAACGAGTATAAGTTCTGGATGGATGAAAGCATCTTCACCAAGCTTCCTGAGAAGCAGCATGGCCTGCCCAAAAGACTTCAGGCGATGTTCCCACTCCTGAAGGACAAGTTGAAGCAATACGAGTGGGATACGGAGGTTATTCCGGGCATCCGCTCGATCGCGGCACCAGGCCACACGCCGGGCCACACCGCATTCCATGTCGCATCAGGTAGCGAGCAGCTGATGGTGCTGAGTGACACGACGAACATGCCCGCCCTGTTCGCGAAGCACCCGAACTGGCACGGCGCAATCGATGCTAACCCGGTGCTTGCGGAAACGACGCGGCGCAAGCTGTTCGATCGTGTCGTGGCCGACAATGCGCTCGTTACCGGCTACCATTTCCCGTTCCCGGCCGTTGGTAAGATTGTGACGGACGGCGCGGGTTATACTTTCGTGCCTGTTGCATAGCCAAGCACGACGTGGAGGGAGGCGGCCATCGATTCCCAATCGGTGGCCGTTTCGGCGCAGCATCTCTTGGATTCCCGAGACGAACTTGCTCGGACACCCGAAATCGTATGTCGCCCGACCTGCAGTTCTGCAAAGGAGGAGGAAGCTCGCAGCAAGGTCAGCGTCGTCGATGGCATTTCGCCGCAATACCCATTCCCGGATTCCGCTTGGCACGGTGCACAGGCTCCGATGCCTCCCATGGACGCGCCTTTCGGGTCAGTTCGATCGCGGCGCCTGGCGGGACGGATCGTCGACCAGTGGACGGTTGACGTCAAGTTTTCGACCAATGTCCGCTTTGCTTTCGTATGAGCCGTTCAGTCAAAAGACAACCGCATTTGCGCTAGGCGCGGTATCCTGAGCATTATCGAGCGCGAGCTGCATCGCGGCATATCGACCTTCGGAGCTTCTTGCCACAAGAAGCGACATTCGCCGGCGTTGCTCCGCAGGCCATCTCAAACGGGGCAAACTAGCTCCTCGGAGCGACCTATCAGCAGCAACAATGAGAGCACACATGCACGCCCTGTGCGTGAGCTTCAAAGCCCGAGTTCTGAGAGCCCTGGATGGTCCACGGGACGCGGTCGTGAACGATCCCAATGGAATTTGCGCTCAGATTCCCCGATCGGAAGATCGTTGATGCAGGCAAAGCGCTTCTCCATCAATCCATTGGCGGCAAACTCCCAATTTTCATTCCCGTACGAACGAAACCAGTTTTCGCTATCGTCATGCCATTCGTAGGCAAACCGCACAGCGATCCGATTCTCCGTGAATGCCCAGAGTTCCTTAATCAGGCGGTAATCCAGCTCCTTCGTCCATTTGCGCCTAAGGAACGCGACTATCTCGGAGCGACCTCGGATAAACTCCGATCGATTTCGCCAGGAACTGTCCGGAGTATAGACGAGCGTGACCCGTTCAGGATCGCAGGAATTCCAACCGTCTTCGGCGCCTCGCACCTTTTGCGTAGCAGTCTCACGAGTGAAAGGTGGAAATGGGGGGCGGGTCTCAGTCACGACGAAATCCTCGTTTTAGGGTTAGATTGAACAAAGCGACCCAAGCTCGCTCGAGAGACTTGCGAGGGGCCCTACTCGCTGCGCGGCTATGATCGCTTTGCCTGTACGGCTTATTTCACCAATGGCTCGTGGACGACTGGCCTACTGTTCAGCCCCACGACGATAACTAACCCGCGACGCGCACGAGACCGGATCACCGTGTCGTGCTGGTCGCTTAGCCGGCCGCAGTGACCGTGTCGCCGATGCGCAACGCTCCTCCCTTGGTCACGGTGAGATAAATGCCGAGATGAATGTGACCGAAAATACGCATCAGTTCACGAGGAACGTTGATATCCCGGATTGCGCTATCGGGATTGACCTCGGTGGCCGGACAACGGCGGGTCAGCCGCATGCCCCTACACCGAACAGAACCCAGCATTAGCTCCTGGTTGAGCCACTCGTTCTCTACCCACGGATCGAGTCCCTCGACGAGAATATTTGCCCGGAACCTGCGCGGATCGAGCCGCTCGCCGATACGCGCTTCGAGGTCCCTCACCGAGGCCAGGTTAAGCACCGATATAGCGTGCATGAGCTCGGACGAGTGCACCCCGACGTCGGTGAAGCAATGATTGGCCGCAGTGACGAGTCGCGGCTTCGATGATTTCTGACCTTCGGGAAGAAAGCGTGCGAAGAACGCTGCGATAGCGGCGCAACCCTCGGCACATTGGACGTTCGCCGACAATCTTTCAGTACCGTCGATCACTGACAACAATCCGGTGCTGCCGTCGTAAGACGTTGTCAACCGCGCCAAAGCTTCCTGGCGTGCCAGCACCATGAACTCGAATTTGCTCAGCGGCCGAGGATTTGTTTCGTCAAACACGGTCGACGGCAGCGCCAACGCAAATGCCCTGTCGCCCGACACGCCTCGACCAGCTTGCAATGTCACCGAGTTGAGGGGCTCAGATGAGAGCCCCTTGATCGGGTATCTAGACAATCCGGAAACCTGAGCCGGCATGCGTTCGCCTTCAGCAAGGGGAAATTATGCAGTGACGTATCTTGCCAATTCGGTGAGTGTCGTCCCAATGGCGTCGGGCCTTACACCCAACTCCTCAACGGGCGCGTTCACATGATTCACCCAGAAGGTCTTGAGGCCGAACGATTTGGCACCTGCTGCGTCCCACCCCCCGAACGCCGCAAACACGATATTTTCGCGCGGCAAATTGAACACAACCTCGGCCATCTGATAGGCGCGCGGATCCGGCTTGTAGGCCTTCACGCGATCAGTGCTCAAAATGTGCTCGAATAGATCGAGGATGCCGGCGCTCTGGCTCATTTCCGTCAGCATCTTCGGGGTCAGATTCGAGACGTAAGCCAGTCGGATCCCTGCTTGTCGCATCGATTTAAGCGCCTCGACCGCCTCCGGCCAAGGTTTCACGCGAAGGAAGGCATCCATGAATTTATCGCGCGCGTCCGGCTTGAGCTCGATCTTCGCAGCCTTGAACGCGAACACCAACGCATCGTCCAGGATGTGCCAAAAATCTACATAAGTCTGGTTGAGTGTCCTGAGCCAGCAATACTCGAAGATGCGCGTGCGCCAAGCACTGGCCAACTGAGTACCTTTGCCGGGAAAGATTTCATCAATTACCCCGTCAACCGAGAGCGGGTTGAATATCGTGAACGCATCGAATCCGATCGCCTTGATCTTACCCACCACCGTCTGCGCCAGTGCGTCCGTGCCAAACACCTGCGCGGCTCCCCCTGCTGCAGCGGCCGCGCCGGTCATCCGCAACAAGTCACGGCGGGTCGTTGTCTCAATCTGACGGATCATCCGAGTTTCCATAGTTGCTTCGTCGTTGGTGGTCAGTGCGGGGCACAACGATTGTAGGTCGGTGCACCTGAGCCTCGCTTGTTGTTCATGGCGTTGAACGCGAATACGCGCGCAGTCAGCTCCAGATAAAAAGAGATCACTTCGGCATCTTCCAAACCTGATGAAAACATACATACTAGTTGGTACAGTGCAAGTAAGAACTTTGTGTGGCGCGCTCGACGGCGAGCGCTATTTGGAAGCTATATCCGGCAGACGCTTGTGAGTGGCGGAGGATCTTGCGCGGCCCGAAGCGGCCTCTCGCCCGCCGATCAGCATCCGCGGGCTCCCTAGGCCGATTAACCCCGCTCGGGGCGCTCGGGCGTTGACCAATGGACCGGCATTCAGCCGTGATACGCAAACAGCTCGATTGGATCACTGAAGCCGCGCACCGGATATTCGCCGACGCGTTCGAGGTCGAAATCGCTGTTGACGAAGTCCGTGAACGCGCGGGACAGCAGCACCGTTCGCCCCAGTTGTTTGGTGAGGGTTTCGAGACGCGAAGCCATGTTGACCGCCGGACCGATCACCGTGAAGTCGAGCCGGGTCTGTGACCCGATATTGCCGTACATGACGTCGCCGACATGGATGCCGATGCCGTACTTGAGCGGCTCACGGCCGGTTTCGCCGTTCTTTTCGTTCAAGGCAATCATGGCCTGGCGGGCCTCAGTCACGGCATACAGCAGATTTGCACAGGCCGACGGGTTGCTGAGCGGAAAGATGGCAAGCAGACCGTCTCCTATGAATTTCAGTATTTCCCCGCCATGTCGCGCAATCGGCTCCGACATCGCGTCGAAATAGCCGTTCAGAAGATCAATCACGTCATCACGCGGCCAATTGTCGGAGATCCGGGTGAAATCACGAAGATCACAGATCATGATGGCGGCGCGTACCGTCGTTCCGCTTCCGCGCCTCGTGGCGCCAGCCAGAACGAGTTCGCTGGCATGCGACCCGACATAGGTTTCAAGCAGCGTTCGTGCCAGCCGGTTCTTCATCCGGATTTCGCTGACCAACGCCAGAACCGGCAACAGCCTTAACAGGCCGGCGATATGCGCGTCGTCGAAACCTCCGAGCTGGTCGGTTGCAAAGGTCACAATATGCCGCTTGCCGAGTGTATGGTACAGCGGCCACGCCACATAGTCAGTGAGGCCTTTCGCCCGCATCCTGTCATAGAAGGCATGCTTGCGGCTCAACGCGGTGTCGCGCTCCAGATTCTCGCGCACCTCGCTGGCCCCATCATGGAGTTCGTTGGCGGGACTGTCGATGTAGTCAGGACGCTCCCTGACGTCGTAATCTACTCTCCTAAGCTCGGCTTCGCGCGTCCCGTCGGCCCACATGATCCGGGAGCCGAGCCATTGCGGATGGAGGATCATGACATGAAGCGTCGCTCGCTTGACCGGAATGCCCGCTCGCTGGAGCCGGAGACATAGCTCAGCGAAAATAGTGTCAAGGAAGCGCTCGTCGCGCGTGTCGTTTGTCAGCCAGTGCAGAACATCGCTGTCAGAATGTGCGGTGACGTGACCGATGTTTGGCAGCGCGTTCATATCCTGCTCCTGACCGGTGACCTGGATCCGTCTCGAGCGGCCAGAAGTCACGACAAATCCCCTTGCTTGTGGAGGGGCTGCGGCGCCGGTTGGACCCAGCCGAGCGGCGCCGCACCGCGTAACGCAGCTAACTTACGAACGGCGGCGTAGGAAGTCGACGACAAGGTTTGTCGTCGCGGCCGGCTGCTCTTCCGTGATCCAGTGTCCGCAATCCGGGATGATCACGTCTTCGACGTTATCGGCGACACACCGCACCACCGCGCCGATCATCGGCCCGAACGTAGCTTCGCCACCCAGGGCCAAGACCGGCATCTTGAGTTTGCCTTTCGCGAGAAACGCCTTGTTGTCGGTCGCATCCTGGCTGAACGACAGGAACTGGGCAAAGCCCGCTCGCATTGCGCCGGGTTGCGCGTAGAGCGCCGCATAATGCTGGCGCTTCGCTTCATCAAATCGCTCCGGATGCCGGGAAAGTTCGTTCCAGAAGCGGTCGAGATAGATGCGCTCGCGGCCGGCGACCAGGCGCTCCATGTCATGACCACCGAAGCCAAAGTGCCACATGGCCGGCTCCTGCAGGATCTTTTCCCAGGGTCCGATGCCGGGCAGCGGCGCATCGATCGCCACCCATCGGCTCACGCGCTCAGGGTGGGTGGCCGCGACTGCGTAGCCCACCATAATGCCGATGTCGTGCGTTACCAATTCGAACGTACGCACGCCCAGAGCGTCCACGACGCCCACCACGTCCGCCGCCAGATTCTTCTTGTCATAGCCCCCGTCAGGCTTCGACGAGAGGCCCGACCCACGCAGGTCGGGCACGATAATCGTGCGGTCTTCGATCAGTGCACTCGCCAGATGACCCCACATGTCGCCCGATGTTCCGAAGCCGTGCAGCAGGACCACTGCCGGGCCATGACCGCCGACCCGCACGTGGATAGATGTACCGTTGGTTTCGATCGTCCGCGTCTGCATCACAGCCGGGAAGGGATAAATCCCATCTACTTGGACATGCTCGCTCATCTGTTCGCTCCTGGTTTGGGCGCGTGCCGCACCCGTTAGTGTGAACTGGGCCACCGCGCCCAGGCCGATAGCGGTCGTGCTCAGAAAGTCGCGGCGAGAGGGGTTGAGGTGCTTGATCATGCGAATTCCTCCTGTGCGGATCACGGTCGGCATGTACGGGCAAAGTTCCGTGCCGAGGCCGGGATCGTCCGACTATCGGTGGTCGAGGTCGGGCGCGGGCATCGGCTCAATTTGTTTTATATCGATCGTCATAAAACATGCAATAGATTTTTTGACGATCGTAATAAAACAGGGTTAGGTTGTTCGCTCTGCTCATAGACCGACGGATCTACATGGCCAGGCCCAGGGAATTCGATGAAGACACGGTGCTTGAAGCCGCAACGCAGCGCTTCTGGACGAACGGCTATGAGGCGACATCGATGCGTGACCTCGCCGACCACACCGGAATGACGACGCCGAGCCTTTACAATGCGTTCGGTGATAAGAGGGCCATCTACCGTCTCGTGCTCGATCGGTATGTTCGTCGGGCGCTCGAATCCTGCTCGGCGATTTTCGGGGACGATGACCCGCCCTTACGCGCACTGGAGCGATACTTCGACGCTCTCATAGAGGAGACGCGGGCCGACGCCCTGCAGAAAGGATGCTTCGTCGTCAACACCGCGCTTGAGGTCGCCCCGCATGACGCTGACTTCCGTGATCTGGTTACGAACGTCTTCGACCGAATCGAGAAGTACCTGCGCGATTGCATCGCCAACGGCCAGTCCGACGGGACAATTCGAACCAAACTGCCGGCTGCCGACCTAGCCCGCCTCTTCCTCAGCGCAACGCTAGGCATCCGGGTGTTGGCACGGACGAGTTCGGAACGTGAGCTCCTTACCGGTGTCGTCCGCCCACTGTTCGCGCTGCTAAGAACAAAGTGAAAGGTTGAACGACGCGCGGCCGGGGTGGTGCGTCGCAAGGACGCCCTTGAGAAATGCCAGAGACGTCAGGTGCAATGCGCGTGCCTCCTGTGGGCGAAAACGCGCCCAAGGATTCGAGCTCCACTTGATGCGCTTGTGGTCGCGCATGCTTTCGAGGGCCGCGCGCATCGCCGCCGCGCGTGAGGCCTCGCCGAATAACCCGTAGTCGGACCACAGCTTGCAGCCGGCGAAGCGGACGCCCGTCGCGCCGCCAATGACCGCGACCTCGTTCTCCAGGTAGTGCAGCCCGAGGTCGGCAGCGACGCGACGGCCTTCGTCGATCGCCGCGGGCAATGCCGGGCGCGCCCAGAACTCGTGGTTGCCGGCCACGACCACGACTTCGAGCGGCGGCGGACAGGCCGCGCGCAATTCCCGCAGGGCGGCGGCGAGACCCTGCCGCGTGTCGCCGGCGACGACGATCACGGAAGCTCCGGGCGCCGGCGCCGGATCACCCTTGAAGCCGGCGAAATCGGATTGCAGATCTCCTTGTTGCGCCAAACCAGGAACTGGTAGGAAAAGCGGCTAAGCCCATACGCGGCAAGTGAGCCGATGACACAGGCGACGAACGCCCACCAATCGACATGATGATGCTGTTCTCGAAGCGCAGTGTCTCCGCTTTCTGGAGACCCCTGCTCATCCTGGGTCTCCGCAATTGAGCTTGCAAGAGAGCTAATCTAGCAGAGGCTAACCGCGAACGTCGGTACGAACGCTACAATTGGATGCCTATCACGGGCTGAAGCAGACGAATGATGAAGTCTGCAAAAACTCGAACGCATTGCCAACGATCGCAGCAGCTACCTGCGTGGCTTTCGATCTTCGGATCTTGCCTTTTCGTCCCCTCATCGCGCTGTAGAACGCGCGCACCCCGTACGCAGCATCGCCGATCCCGGACGGCGACGGCATCAGCTTCTTAAACTTATTCGCCGAACAACTTTCCTGCACCGGCCCAGTTTGCGGGCTCAACGTCCTCGAAAATGACGTAGATGTATTTTGCGTCCGTCCCGGTGTTCTTCACGATGCTCTCGGTAATTTCGGCGGCCACAGCTGCTTTTGCCTTGATATCCTTGCCGCTGAACCAGCTAACGCGTACGACGGGCATATCTTTATCCTTCCGATCTTCGGCGGATCCCCGCCAGGTCAAGGCCAGTGTCCCGGCACCGAACTCGCGTCGCGAGTTCGGTGCTCGCGGAACTAGTTGGGGGCCACCTCAGTGGGCTCTTGAGGCGAGGAGTGCCGCCTGCCTTTTCAAAGTGAATGGGAAGATATTCGTTGGCCCCACCTCTTCGGTTGCCCAGCCAGTCACTTGCAATCCGGAAGCCGTGGTGGCGCCGCCTGTTCGGCGTCAATCTTTCCGAGTAGTTGGTAATAGTCCCAAGGCGCTTTCGACTGGCTGGGAGTCTTGACCCGAAACAGATAGAGGTCGCGCATAACCCAACCGTCGTCGCGTATGCGAGCGCCGTGCGTCATCATGTCGTCGACCGGAAGCGAACGCATTGCGGCGGCTACCGCGGGACCATCGGTCGTGCCTGCTTTGGCGACCCCCTTCAGGTAGTGGAGAACGCCACTATAGACGCCGGCCTGCGCCATGGTCGGCATCTTTCCACCACTCAAGCTGGCGAAGCGGTTCGACCAGACCCGCGTCTGGTCGTCGAGATCATGATAGAAGGCCGCTGTGAGCGTGAGATTCTGTGCAATCGACAGGCCGATCGCATGGATGTCGGAAATGAAGGTCTGCATCGAGACGATCTTTTGTCCGCCGGATGCGACGCCGAACTCGTTCGCTTGCTTCAGCGCATTGACGAAATCGGAACCGCCACTGACGAACGCAATAACGTTCGCACCCGAGCTTTGTGCCTGGAGGATGTACGAGGCGAAATCGCTGGTCCCGAGTGGGTGCCAGACGGCACCTAATACTTTCCCGCCCTTCTGATTGATCACGTCGGTCGCGTCGCGCACCATTGCGCGTCCGAACGCGTAGTCGGCCGCGACGAAATACCAGGAGCCGGCGCCCTGCTCGATAACGGCAGATGCGGTGCTGCGCGCAGCCGATAATGTGTTGAAGGTCCATTGGAAGGTCGTGGGATAACACGACTTGCCGAGGATGTCGGACGCGCTGGCGCTCGAGAAGATTGCGATCTGGTTCTTCTGGCGTGCGATTTCCTGAACGGCGAGAGCGATAGACGATACAGGCACGTCAAAGATGGCCGAGACACCCTCGACGTCGTACCAGCGGCGGGCGAGCGCAGCACCGATGTCCGGTTTCCCCTGATGGTCGCCGATGACGACCTCGACGGGCCTGCCGAGGACGTTGCCGCCCGCGTCTTCCACAGCCAAGCGCGCTGCGATGACGGACCCGGGTCCAGCAAGATCCGAGTAAATGCCGCTCTGGTCGTTCAAAATGCCGATTTTGATTGGTCCGGTCGTCTGCGCGGACGCGCCGCTGATAAGGGCCAACAACGCAAGAGCGCTGATAATCGAGCGCATCACTCAAATCTCCTCCATAATTTGACGTCGGCGCTCCTTGGTGGGCGCTTCTTTTAAGTTCGCGACGCATCTGCTTCGCGAGTCCGGGCATCCCTTTGGACGTTATTTTTTTTGGCCTTCGACGAGAAATCGCTCGATCTCGCTCAAGGCTCGCGTCAAAAATCATATTTCATATATCAAGTCAATAGTTCATATATGAAACCATTAACTTTCCGAAGCATGGTCCTGCGTCGGAGCGATGCAAGTAGGCCAGCTCGCCACTGGATGAGGGATTACTCTCCATGGACAGGCAGGGATTTTCGGCTATGCATTGGCTAATGCCGACGGGCGGCTCTTGCGTGTCGCGCCGGTAGCTTCGGCAGGCAGGCAAACAAGTTGGATCAGGTTTTTGGATGAAGCGGCCCGCAAGAACACCCAGCTCGGCGAGTAAGGCGAAGAAGGTACCGTCAGGTCCGACGTATTCGGCTCCGGCTCTTGAGAAAGGGCTCGATATTCTGGAGATGCTGTGTCGCAGCAACATCCCGCTGTCGCAGTCCGAGATCGCCGAAAGCCTCGGTCGAAGCGTAAGCGAAATTTATCGGATGCTGACGTGCTTGGTGGATCGCAACTACATCGTCAATATTGCCGATACCTACGCGATCACGACAAAGGTCTTTGAATTGGCCCACAGCAATCCACCCACAAACCGGCTGTTGGCCGAGGCCGGACCGCTCATGCAGGAGCTATCATCCAGCCTTCAGCAAGCTTGTCACCTGACGGTCTATAATCAGGGCCGCCAGATCGTGATCGCGAAAGTGGACAACCCCGCTGGCATGGGGTTCAGTCTGCGCGTCGGAGCCGAACTCGACGTGTTGGTCTCCGCCTCAGGGCGCGCGCTCCTCGCATTCCAAGATCCGGAAACCATCGCGTTGCGCGTCAAGGAATCTGTTCAGCGTCGCCCGGAACATGCCAGCCTGGACATCACGCCAATTCTCGACAAAATCCGGAAACGCGGTTTCGAATCGATTGTCAGCCTGCAGATAAAGGGCCTGCACGCGGTTGGTTATCCGATCCTGGACACTCAAAATCGGGCGATTGCGGCCTTGACGGTGCCTTATGCTGAGCGGCTCGACCAGAGCAACAAGAAGACGGTGTCCGATGTCGAAGCCGTACTCGGAAAAGCGGCTCGGGCCCTTTCCGAGCGAATGGGCTGGCGCCATGGAGAAACGCCGGGAATGCGAAATGAGGTGGGCGAAGCCGCCACGGTCAGTGGACAAACGCCGGCTCGACGAGTGAACCGTCGATAGGCAACGGTCATCCAGCTCTGCCGGATGACCGCTCACCCGGCACTTCAGGCGGGCAGGCCACCGTCCACCATGAACGTCGCCGCCGTGACGTACGACGCCTCGTCGGACGCCAACCACAGCATGGGGTAGGCCAGTTCGGATGGGTCGGCCCACCGACGCATCACACACGGCGGAACCAGTTCATCAACTGCTTTGGCCCCGAGCCGTTTGACATGGAACGGTGTTCGGGTGAAGCCGGGACAGATCGCGTTCACACGGACGCGATATTCGGCCTCCTCGAAAGCCAGCGTCCGCGTCAGCGACAGAACAGCGGACTTCGTGGCATCATAGGCACCCATGCCCTTGCGGCCGTAAAGAGCATAGGTGGACGACACGTTGATGATGCTGCCCTTTCCACTGAGACGTAAAGCCGGTAGCGATGCTCGGGCCATTGATACGAAACTTAGCAGATTGACCCGCACGATTGCATCCCAGGTGTCCCAAGTTGCATCCGCGAGCGGCTCGTAGCGTCTAATTCCTACGTTGTTCACGAGCACATCGAGTTTGCCGAACGTAGCGACGACGTGATCGACTACACTCTTTGCGGCGCTCTCATCCTCGAGATCCGCAACGATTGCTTCCACGTGCGCGTCCTTTACGCTGCTGCGGATCTCGTTCGCGGCTTCATTTACGATGGATGAGTCGCGATCGACCAGAGCAACCTTTGCTCCCTCCCCGCAGAAAATCCGGCCAGCCGCGGTTCCAATTCCACCTCCACCACCGGTAATGATCGTGGCTTTTCCCTTCAGTCGGTGACCTGACATACGCTTATCCCTGTTGATTGGAATTCTTTACGATTTAGGTGTCTCTCAAGAGCGCCACCGATCAACTATGACTCGCTATCGCGGCACCCGCCGCGAACAACCTGTCGATATCGGCAGCGTCCAATCCCAATTCCTCAAGGACCGTTCTTGTCTCCCACCCTCGCGGTTGCGCACATTCCCGGAGCGACGGATATGCTCCGTCGCAGCGGATCGTCGACCGAATGGCCGCGATGCGGCCTTCGGACGGGTGATCCTCATGCTTCATCAATCCAACGGCTTGCAGGTGCGGATCGTCCGACAAGGACTCAAGTGTGTGACATGGCATCGCGGCAATATCGGCTGCCTGAAACACCGATAGCCACTCCGCCGTGGTCTTGCCCGACAGAGCAGCTCCCCTGATCTCGAACCATTCCTTCACATGAATCGCCCGCGCATTCACGGTCGCGAAGCGCGGATCACCCAGCAATTGGTCCCGGCCTACGGCCTTCAGAAAGGCCCGAACTTGCGGATCGGTGTTGATAGTCACCGAAATCCATCCGTCGGCGGTGCGTAGCGGCTTGTTTTGTGGATTGAGCAGCCGCTGATCGCCCACCGGTCCGACCGCGGGATCGAAGCTCTGTTGGGCCAGGTGCTCCTGCAAGACAAAGGCGGCCATGGTTTCGAACATGGGAATTTCGAGGCTGCTGCCACCACGGCCCGCGTTCCGCTTGACCACCGCTGCCAGGATCGCACCGGCCGCAATCTCTCCAACGACATGGTCGCAGATTACAAGAGGCACATACGCCGGCGCGCCGTCCCGGGCGAGGAAGAGGCCGGCGATTCCCGAAGCTCCCTGCACCACGCTGTCATAGGTCGGCCGGCCGGAGTAGGGCCCGTCCGTTCCATAGCCCGTGATCAAGCAATAGATCTTCTGCGGATGTTTGGCGCGGATCGTCGCCGCGTCGAGACCGAGGCGCTCAAGCGCACGCGGGCGCATGTTTGCGATGATGATGTCCGACGACTCTATGAGACGGTCAACGACAATCTTTGCGCCGGGCTTCTTGAGGTCGAGGCAGACGTTGCGCTTTCCTCGGTTGAGATGAAGGTAAGTGCCCGAGTGCTGACTGGTCGGTGACAGCCCTCCCAAGCCGCGCATGAGATCGCCTTCGGGAGCTTCGACCTTGATGATCTCAGCGCCGTACTGCCCGAGACGCCATGTACAGGTCGGTCCCACCACGACGCTTGTCAGGTCCAAAACGCGAATACCCGTAAGTGGCTGATGTGTCACCGGCTCTGCCTCCCTGGTTGCGCTTATTTGGAATCGACGAGAAATCGGTCCGTTGCGCCGCATGCCCGATCATTCGGCACATGATTTATCAAATTCACATATGAAATATCCGACTCTGGGTCCATCTCTATTTTCATCAATGAATATTTGACTTCATATATGAAACATCGTAAAGGCAACCTCAATTAACGAAGGAGGAGGCTCTCATGTTGATGAAGGGCAAGGTCTGCGTGGTCACAGGTGCAGCGTCCCCACACGGGATTGGCTGGGCCACCGCCAACATGCTCGCCGCAAACGGAGCTCAAGTCGCGATGCTCGATATCAGCGAGCGGGTGAACGATGCCGCTCGCGAACTTGCAGGTATCTACTCGCAGTCGTCGGCCCTGGGACTGCATTGCAATATCGCGTCCCCCGCGGACTGCGATGCGGCCGCGGCAAAGGTCATGCAGGCCTTCAATAGGATCGATGCTCTGGTTCACTGCGCGGGCATCATTCGCTCCGGCAGACATGACGAAATCAGCAGCAAGGACTTTGATGAAGTCATCGCCGTCAATCTGACGGGCGCCTTCAACGTGATCCGCTCCTTCTCCGCTCCGATGGCCGCGCAGCGCAGCGGCTCTATTGTCAGCGTCGCCTCGGTGGCAGCACAGCGAGGTGGCGGACTTGTAGGCGGCGCGCACTATGCGGCGTCGAAGGGCGGCGTGCTCAGCCTCACTAAATCTCTCGCCCGCGAGCTTGGACCGGCAGGCGTTCGCATCAATGCGGTTTGTCCTTCGCTGATCGAGACCGATTTCGTGAGCAATGCTGTCTCCAAGGATCGCATACACGAACTCACGGCTGGGATACCGCTTGGCCGCCCCGGTCGGCCCGACGAGGTCGCCGCAGCCTGCATGTTTCTGACTTCCGACCTTTCATCCTACATCACCGGCGCAACGTTGGACGTGAACGGCGGCAGCCACATTCACTAACCCTCGAAGTCCCCATCAACGGAGAACCCCCATGGCGACGCACTTTCACCACATCAACTTCTGCGCCAAAGACCCAACCGATCTCGAGAATTTCTACAAGGATGTGCTCGAGCTGTCAGAAAGCAACGCCTACACCGGCAATCAGAAGCAGATCAAAAATCAAGGATACGGCGGACGGGTCGCCTTCCTGACCGATGGCACGAGCGAAATGCATCTGTCCACGCTCGACTTGAACGTGGCGTTCCGGACCAAGCAGGCAATCAACCCGCTCGAGCGAGGTCACATCGCATTTCGGACGGATGACATCGAGGGCATCAAGCGCCGTCTGACCGAGCACGGCGTGCCTTATGCGGACTTTGGGGCATGGGCTATCGAAGGATGGAACCAGATTTTCTTCCACGACCCCGAAGGCAACATCGTCGAAGTACATCAGGTCGGAACGGCCAAGTCGTAACCGGCCACGACCGCGCGCTCGATCGTCGGTTGCGCGTCCCCCGAAAAAAATCAGAGAGGAATCAAGCAATGTCGGCGCTCGAGCATGGTTTTGCGGACGTGAAAACCGCGAAATCATCAGGGTTCTCAGCGGTGGCCAGGAGAGCGGCAATCAGCAGTGCGCTGGGTTCTGCTCTCGAATGGCTGGACTTCACCGCATATGGTGCGGTCGCGGCGACCGTGCTTCCCGCGCAGTTCTTTCCAACGATGGATCCGGGCACCGCCATCTTGGCCTCCTTCGCCACTTTCGGCGTCGGCTTCTTCGCCCGTCCGGCGGGCGGCCTAGTGCTCGGCGTCCTTGGGGATCGGCTGGGACGCAAGAGCGTCCTCCTGTTCACCTTGATCCTGATGGGCCTCGCTTCATTTCTGATAGGTTGCCTTCCGACCTATGCCAGTATCGGCTTGTGGGCACCCGCATTGCTGGTCGCGCTACGGTTTATGCAGGGTTTCGCATTGGGTGGAGAGGCGACCGGCGCCCAGCTCTTGACCATGGAGCACGCCCCTGCCAATCAACGCGGTCTGTTCGGCTCCTTCATCAACATGGGCGCGCCGGTGAGCCAGGTCTTGGCCAACTTGCTGCTGTTCCTGATCGCGGCAACGATAACGCCCGAGCAATTCATGAGTTTCGGCTGGCGCATTCCATTTCTGATGAGCCTGCTGCTCGTCATGCTGGGAGTCTATATCCGCCTTAAGGTCGAGGAGACACCGGCATTCGAACACATGAAGGCACATGAGAACGACGGCCCGCGACAGACTTCACCGCTCGCCGTACTCCGGACTCACGGAGGCACGGTCCTTCGCTTGACGCTCTTTTGGGCAGCGCCATCTGCCTGCTTCTACGTCGTCACAGTCTTTTCGCTCGGCTACGTGACGAAGACGGTCGGCGTGTCAAACCAAACGGCGTTCCTGTGCCTCATGGGGGCCAATCTCGTTGCTGTCATCACCACCGCTATCGGAGGCGCGGCGAGCGATCACTTCGGTCGTAAACCACCGTCCATCGTTGCCTCGATCATTATGCTCGTGATCGCACTGATTTATTTCCCGCTACTCGGGACCGGCAACGTGTTTCTGATCTTCCTCGCGATGTCTATCTTCATCGGAAGCATCCAGGCGCAGAGCGGCATATTGCCAGCCTTCTTTGCCGAGCCATTTCCCACGTCCGTGCGCTATACCGGCTCTGCCTTGGCTTACACAACTGCCAACTTAGCATTTTCCGGTCCGGCTCCGTTCGTCGCCGCTTGGTTGATGCAATCATCTGGAGGACAGGTCTGGGTTCTTACCGTGATGTGCCTCGCACTCATCGTAATGTCCCTGATTGCCTTGCTGGCCAGCCCCGAAACCCGCAACTTCGAGCTCGACCGCAGCGAATAGCAGTTGACCGACGCCACCGGGTGAACCGGCGTAGTCATTGCGTACAAACCATAACGCTGTTCGGCAGGGGATGAAGAGATGGACCGAGCCGATGGAAACGAGCATCGAGTCGTGCGGCAGGAGGCATGCAGCCTCGCCACCGTTCGGCGCGTTGCCGCCATGCTTGATCTCGACCCGGACAAATGGACCGAGCGCGACGTATTGCCTCGCGGTTGGCAATTCATCCTGCTTGGTGCCGATACGAGGCGCTCGGCGCTTCGCGACGACGGTTTTCCGGGCCTTGGCGTCCCCCTGCCGGATCTGGGCCTGCCCAGGCTCATGCTAGGTGGCCGAAGCGTGCGCTACAACGGAGACATCCGGATAGGCAGCACCTTTCGTCGGGAGAGCTTTGTCCACAAATTGTCGCATAGGGAAACGGCGAATGGTCCGATAGCCATCGTGACGCTCGCCCACTCACTTTACGACGCGGCTGCGCCGCACCCAGTGCTGACGGAGGCGCAAACCTACATCCTTATGAGCGCCGGACGCGCGACCAAGAACGAAGTAGTATCTGCCCCAGCGGAGCTGCCCGCAACGCTCAAGCGCGTGATTCCCGACGAGACATTGCTATTTCACTACTCGGCGCTAGGCTTCAATTCCCACCGCATACATCTTGATCGGGAGTTTGCTCGCGAACGAGAGGGCTTTCCCGACCTCGTCGTCAATGGCGGACTCGTCACGCTTCTCATGACGGAATTGCTCAGAACCGAGCTAGGCGGGCGCCTCCGTGAGATGACATCGAAGCATGTGGCGCCCCTGTATTGTGGCCGGCCGATCCTGCTCGGAGCCGATCGGCAAGGCGGGAAATGGACGTTACGAGCCTTCGATGGCGAGGGGCGCCTGGCTGTGGATATCCAGGCCGAGGTTGATGAGAACGAGGCTTCGTCATGAAAAGCGTCGAAGCACGACAGTAACGATCGAACCCACGCCGATCTCAAACGAGCGAGGCCGAACGCATCGTGGGCCTCGCCCCACTTGCCTCTGCGAGACTAGATCATCCGATCGGCTTTCTCGCGAAAAGCTCGCGGAGTCACTCCCGTATCCCTGCGGAAACAGCGTACGAAATGGGACGGATCGGCATATGCGAGATCATATGCGATCTCGCCGATCGGTTGATCTGAGAATGCAAGCCTTCGCTTGGCTTCGGTCAACACCCGCTGCCTGATCAACTGGCCGGCCGTCACGCCCCTCAATCGCTTGACGTGCTTGTTGAGACGATCGGATGACATCGCAAGCTTCCCGGCGTAGAAGGTTAGCAGCCGGTGGCTACGAAAGTTGGTCTCGATCAGTTTGAACAGCTCGTCGATTACCGCATCGTCGTGGCACGCCGTCGTTAGGTCGCGATTCACGATCAGGCGCCTGACCTCGACTGCGATCAGAGCAAGATAGCTAATCATCGCAAGTCGGAAGCCCTCACGAGATAGAAAGCGCTCTTCGCTCAGGTAACCGCACAATTCGGATAGACGTACAATTTCCCTGGCGTCCCCGACCGAAACCACGGGCCCGGTCGTCAAACGCTTGAGAGGAGCAATCGTCTCGCCCAACGGGTCGCCGAACGCTCTGGCGATATCCTCGGTGAAAGTCACCACCCACCCGGTCGTCGACTCCTGAAACCGAAATCCGTGAGCCGCAGTTGGCGGAACCACGATGATGGCGGGAGCAGAAAAGATCGCGCTCGACGTTTCGTATTGTATCTCGCCGCTGCCCCCCTCGATCACCAGGATCTGCAGCAAGTTGGCGTGGCGATGCACGCCGATCCTCCAATCGTGAAGCGAACAACGCGATGCGATCGTCTCGGCGTGGACGAAGTTGAACGCGCGTGGATCAGGCGGGTCGCCGTAGAGGTGAAATAGCGGCAGGTCCATCGAACGGCTCCCCTGGCACGAGCGACTGACCGACGATCCTAGACCCACGCGATTGGGGCCGGAATATATACTGTCGAATGTTTGCGCCGACTGGACAGGATTGCGCGTTTGGGATTGATTTAAACTGGCATGACTCCTTCCTGAACCGACGTGACCTCATGTTTACCGACCTCAGCAGCCGTAACGAGAGCTTCGAGAAGTTTCTGAGCACGTTCAACCAGCTCGCACCGCACGCGCGGATCGACCTCGACAGCGGCCAGAGCGCATTTCGCTGGAGCGGCACCTTTGCTGCAACAAGCGGCTTCTCTTGGTGGGAGGTCGGGTCAGAGATCGACTGGACGTGCCGATTCCCGCAGCAAAAGGAGAGACTCGGCCTCGTCCTACCGAGCGCTGGCACCGTGCATGCCAAAATTCGAAACCGGACGATCGTGATCGACCGCGACTCCGCGCTCGCGCTGAGCGTGCCGGACGTGAGCTCGATCTCCTATGCCGGCCGGGGTGGCCATGGACACGTCACGCTCGAATTCGACATGGCTCTCGTGCAGAAGACACTGTCCGCCAGCTTCGAAGGCGTGGCACTGCGAAACATCGAGCTGAGTCCGCAACTCGGACTCGCCGGTCCGGCAGGGCGGATGCTGAGGATGCTCAGCGAAGCGGTCGGATCTGGGATGCGCGACACCTTGTTACGATCCGACAAATCCATGGCATTGCTCGGCGAATCCATTTTGCGATTGGTTCTGCTGGGCTTTCCCCATTGCCTCGGCGATCGCCTGCTTCGCGACACGACGAACGCCGCACCGCACCAGATCATGGACGCGATCGATTTCATGCACGCCAACATGCACCAGCCGCTGACTTTGAGCGAGATAGCGGGCGCTGTCGGTATAAGCATCCGATCGCTGCAATATGGATTCCGCCGATATCGAAGTGTAACGCCGCTCGCCTATTTGCGAGAAATACGGATCGAGGCGGTGCAGGCGGAATTGTCGTCGCCGCTGAATGCGCTATCGATCAAGGACGTGGCGCTGAAGTGGGGGTTCACCCACATGGGGCATTTTGCTGCCAGATATCGTGCAGCTTACGGCACGGCCCCTTCAGAAACGGCCCGCCTGGCACGAGCCGGGTCCGCAAGGTAGCTCTCCGCGTCGATCGGCCGCCGCAAGGCCTAGCGGTCCCCACGCGCGGGCGCCCTGATCGCACCCAAGGGTCCGCAGCACGCTTCCAACGAAAAAATTGCGGTCGTCGAATGGTTTTGTTCCATCCGGCGACGCTCTTGTTCTAAGGCCCTCCGCGCCGTGATGCTACCAGTTGTAGAAAATCACGAGCAAATCGGGGAGGACCTTCATGAAGCGTCTAGCAGCTACGCTGTGTCTATGCATACCGATCATCACGCCCGCCGCAGGAGCCAGCTCACTGCCGGATCATGCAGAGGCCAACGCTGCGCCGTCATGCGCAAGTCTTTCCACCGACCCGCGGTTTGAACTGAAGGGCAATCCCGCGATCAAGTCGGTGACCAGCACCATCAAGACCACCGCGGCGCCAGCCAACAAGCAGTACTGCAACGTGACGCTGGTCTATGGCACCAATCCGAACCAGAACATCACGATCGCCGTCGGCTTGCCACTAAGCACGGCTGACGGCGGGGCGGGCGGCATCGAAGGCGCATGGAACGGCCGAACCGAGGGGCTCGGTGGCGGAGGCTGCTCGGGAAATCTCAATGTTGATGCAGCTGTGAACGCGGGCTACGTCGGATCGGGCACAGATGGTGGCCACAGCGGCGGCGATTGCACGCCAGGCGTGAACACAAATCACACCTTCAATCTCGAATTCATTCAGGACTTCTTCCGCGTCGGCATCAAGCAGCAGATCCTCTGGTCGAAACGCATCGCGACATCCTACTACAGCAAGCCGCCGAGCTATAGTTACTGGAACGGCTGCTCCACGGGTGGCCGCCAAGGATATCTCCTGGCCCAGGAACTCGGTAGTCAGCTCGACGGCGTTCTCGCAAGCGCGCCCGCGATGTACTGGACCCGTTTCCAGACCGCGCAGATGTGGGGACAGCTCGCCATGTTCAATCTTGCCGGCGAATCCCCGAGTGGCCCGATTCCTCCGGCCAAGCTCGTTGCAGTGCAGAAATCGGCGATCGCCGCCTGCGATGCGAATGATGGCGCGACCGACGGCATCATAGACGATCCCCGAACCTGCCATTTCAGCGCCAAAGCCAATGTGTGCGGACAGCCCGGCGCGCCGGCGGCTCCGGCCTGTCTGACGCCGGAGGAGGCAACCGCGGTCGACGATATCTGGGACGGACCGCGCAATAAGCACCACGACCGCATCTGGTTTGGGTTGGATCGCGGCAGCGACTTCAGCATCCTGGATGGGCCGACCCCGTTCGCGCTCGGCGTCACCCAGTTCGAATGGAATCTGATCGATCCGAGCTTTGCTCCGCCGTCGACCAAGTGGACAACGGTTAACCTCGGCGGCAAGGATCTTTCCTATCCTGACGTGGCGCAAGCCGGCTCGCGCAATATCGCGGACGTCACCGACACCTTCGGTCCACTCGACGCCTTCAGGGCGCGCGGTGGAAAGATGCTTACTTTCGTCGGGGCGAACGATCAGTTCATCTACCCACGTGGCGTGATCAACTACTACCGGCAGATGGCGGAGCGCTATCAGCGGCGGGGCGATCGCACCGGTTTCGAGGGCGTGCAGAGCTTCTACCGCCTGTTCCACGCGCCCGGCGTCGGTCACTGCGGCGCGCCTATCTTCAGTCTGGGCACCACCGGACCCTGGCCGCAGAACGGCGCCGACTTCGCGGCCCTCGTAAATTGGGTCGAAAAAGGCGCCGCGCCGAACCAGGTGATTGGTCAAAGCCTGTCACCGGCTCTCTCACGGCCGCTGTGTCCCTATCCGCAGACTGCGAAGTACAAGGGGACCGGCAACGTCAACGACGCCGCCAGCTGGAGTTGCGGTGGCAATCTCGAGACCAGAGAAGCCGTCTGCCCTGACGTCCTCGTGAAGTACAAGGATGAGGTCGATGGACCGCTCGACTATCAGGCAAGTGCTGTCGATCCGAGCTTCTGCAAGAGCAGACGCATGGCCGGGGACGACGACGGCCGCCATGGATCCGACTGACGGCCGGTTCTCCACCGAGGCGTGCGCAATGCGCGCACAACGATGCGTGAGGCCAAACATCTTCGAAACACTCCGCCTCGACACGAAGGAATGCGCGATCGTCGCCGTTCGCCCGATGCGCGCACGCATTCCGCAACTGGTTGCGGGTGATTTGAACCTACGACACCAAGTCATTGATTTTGCTGGAGCGGGCGTTCGATCTCAAAAACAAAACCCAGCAATCCATTGAGATTGCTGGGTTTTCATATCTCAAATTGCTTTTTCAGGCGTTCGCTTAGCGTTGCCCTCCGAAGGCAAAGGTCACACGTTCGAATCGTGTCGGGTGCGCCAGTTTTCTTTAGTTTACAGTGCGGTATGCGCGCCTTAACCGAAACTCTTAGCTCTGTCTCATTTGAGCGAGTAAGCAATCTGGAAGAAAATCGCCGCCGAGTGCAGATTGCTTGATGGCGAGCCAAGGCCCTATTACGCGCGCCAACGCGCGGGTTCTTGCTTTTTTCTGGTTGCGGAGACATGCACCCATCTCAAATTGCTATTCGGAGCAGCGGCTTGAGCTGCGGCCGGCGTGGAGCAAAACATCGATTGCAAGGTTCATTTACGGCTTCAGCACGATCGCACCGGCCGATTTTCCGGATTCAAGTGCCTCATGCGCCTGGGCGACATCAGACAGGGCGTAGGTCTTCCAGATCGCAGGATGGATCACGCCGCGTTCGACCGCGTCGAATACATCGAGGACACGCTTTCGATATTCCTCTACATCGGTCGCGTGTGCCGGAAGGCCCGGACGCGTCAGAAACAGCGAACCTTTCGCATTGAGCGTGCCGACTTCCACCGGCGGAGGGGATCCCGACGATGCCCCGATGGAGACCAGCGTGCCACGCTGATGCAGGCTATCGAGAGACGCCGCGAATGTCTTGCGCCCGATGCCGTCATAGATCACGTCGGCCTTGTGACCATTGGTTACCCGGGCCACATCCGCCGGCAGGTTGTCGCTCCAGATCAGAACGTGTTCACATCCCGCCTCCTTCGCACGCGCGACGCTCGCTTCCTTCGACACCACGCCGACAACTGATGCGCCGAGATGCTTCGCCCAGGGGACGAGCAACTGTCCCAGCGCTCCTGCGGCTCCGTACAGCAACACGACCGTCCCCGGCCCGACCGGAAAGGTGCTCTTGATGAGGTATTGAGCGGTGATGCCCTTGAACACCACGGCAGCCGCAGCCTCGAAACTGATGGTGTCGGGAAGCTTCACCAGGCGATTTGCGGGATACAGCCGCCCCGTCGCGTAGCTGCCCAAGGGACCAAGGGCATATGCGACCCGATCACCGGCCACGACATTCTCGACGTCGGGGCCAACCGCGGCGACGATCCCCGCCGCCTCCAGTCCAAGTCCGTTCGGCAGAGGAATCGGGATGGCCCCGTTGCGTTGCGTCACATCGAGATAGTTGACGCCGATGGCGTGCTGTTCGATCCAGGCCTGGCCGGGACCGGGGGCGGACTGTTCAATTTGTTCTAGCTCGAGGACCTGAGGTCCTCCGGATTGCTTCAATCGAATTGCGTGTGTCATGTTGTCCTCCAGATCGTTGGGTTGCTGGTTAGGGAAGCCGGCGGACCGGGCCGGCGTTCGCAACGGGTGGTCGCCTGCCTCCGTCTCCATCGCTGTCGTCAGCGTGGATCGGGACGACGGTCGAGATGAGCTTGCCTTTCCGAAGTGGGCCGCGCGGCTCCGCGTGGGGGGCGCCGGCGGGTGAAGCGCGCCGACAGCCCCGAGCGCGACTTCGGCGAATGGTGGAAACGCGCGCCCGAGTTCGAGGTCGTGCGCGACTATTTGCGGGTCGAGGACGAGGCCGGTGCGCGCTTCTGGGCCGATGCGCGTGGCGAGCACATGGCCCAGCGCCACCGCGACGATGCACAGCACGACGGTGATCAGCACGTTGCCCATGGCACCCACCCAGTCCCCGGCGCGCATCAACGCCAGCGTCTGCAGGCTGAACGAAGAAATGTGGTGAAGCCCCCGCACAAGCCGACCATGATGAAGGTACGTAGGTCGGCGCTCCCCGGCAGCGGGCCACTGGGTAACGTGAGTGTCGAGAAGAATCCGATGATGAAGCTGCCGACGATGTTGATTAGGATCGTGCCCCAGGGGAACGGCTCGCCCAACGCGCGGTCGGTGACCAGCCCGACCCAATAGCGGCCGACACTGCCGATGGCTCCGCCGGCGGCGACGCAGAGATAGGGAATCATAAACGTACGCTCCTGTTGGAACCCCCAGCAGCGTGACGATCGGGCCTGGACAGGTCCGGATAGGGATTTCGGCCCGGGCTCATCCCTTCCAGTAACGAAGCCAGGTGCAAGATTGTCGACTCCGCCAACCGCGGCGAGCCGCGCTGGGTCGGCACGCACGCGGTGTCGATTGAGTCCTTCACCGTAAAAGAGACAACGTGTCGCGGCCCTAGACCATTACTCCGCAGCACCGCCGCCTCGGGCGCCTTTGCGTCGTCGAGCGCGTCGGCTGCCAGCGACACAATCGCATTGATCTTCGAATCCACGGCGCTGATGCGGGCCAGATGCGCTTGCACGACCTGGACGGAGACCTCGTTGCTCCGGATCGGTTCGGCCAGCTTGGTGGCGTCTGGATAGATGATTTTAGAACCCATCTCGGAACTCCGAATTTCGCCCGGTTGATGATTGATCGGTGTCGCTGGCGCGCTTAGGCGGAGCGGAGCGCCGGCATCGCCACGCGTCGCACGATGTCGGGGCCTCATTTTCGTCAGAGGTTCGGATGCAGGTTCCGCACGGTGCTGACGCTTTCGAGCAGCGAAGCCAGGTGCAGGATCGTGGACTCGGCCTGCCACTTGGCGATGACCTGCACATTAATCGGCAGCCCTTCCTTGCTCGTACCGAACCGCATCGCCAGGCCGGGCAAGCCGGTGACGTTGAGCGGCACAGTCGCACCCTGCAGGTAGGTGGCATCCACGGTCTGGCCGTCGATGGTGAACTTCTCGACGCCATGCTTGTGGGCCGGGATCGGCAGCACGTGGGTAATCAGCGCGTCGTAGCGCGAGAAGTAGTCGGCATAGCCGTCGCGCAGCCGCTCGGCCGCCTGCTCGGCGTCGATATAGTCCTTCATCGACGTGTCGGGCAGCGAGAGCATGGTCTTGGCCATCTTGTACATTTCGTCCTCATGGCCGGCCGTTGCCTCGGCAAACGCGGGCTTCATCTCCATCACATGGAGGCGGTTGAACACGTCGAGGGGAAAATCGCGCTCCAGCGCCGGGATGCTCACCTGCTCGACAAATACGCCGATGTCCTTCAGCGCCTCGGCCGCGACCTTGACGATCGCCGCCACCTCGGGATCGACTGGCCCCAAGCCGGGTCCGACCATCCAGCCCACCCGGAGCTGGCGGTAGGGTGAGCGGCCGATGCCGGCATCGAACTCGACGGTGCTCGTGGCAAATCCGTCCTGGCCGTCAGGCCCGACCAGTTGCGAGAAAGCGAGCGCGATGTCGCGAACCGAGCGCGCCATCGGCCCGACATGCCAGAAGCGGCGCGGCACGCGCGGCCAGATGCCGGTCATGGGCACGCGGCCATGGGTCGCCTTCATTGAGGTAATGCCGGTTTGCGCGGCCGGTCCGCGCACGGAGATTGCGAGATCGGTGCCGATACCGATTGGCGACATGCCCGCCGCGATCGCCGCCGATTCACCGCCGCTCGAACCGCCCGGAGTGCGGGTCACGTCCCAAGGGTTGTTCGACCGGCCCGTGAGCAGGTTATCGCTCTCGATCCAGTAGGAAAATTCGGGAAGGTTGGTCTTCGCCAGCAGGATGCCGCCTGCCTTCTTCATTCGCGCGACGCTCGTCGCGTCGACATCGGGAACGCGCCCCTTGAAGATCGGCGAGCCGCGCTGGGTCGCCACATCAGCGGTGTCGATCGAGTCCTTTACCGTAAAGGGGACACCGTGCAGCGGGCCGAGTGCGTCGCCCGCCAATACCGCTGCCTCCGCCGCCTTTGCGGCTTTGAGGGCCCCGTCCGCGAGCGTGACGATTGCGTTGATCTTTGGGTTCACCGCCGCGATGCGATCCAGGTGCGCCTGCATGACCTCGACCGGCGAGACCTCCTTGGTGCGGATCAGCTCGGCCAGCTTGGTCGCGTCGGAAAAAAGGATCTCTTTGGTCATAGCTGTTCTCCTACCTGTTGGTTATTGCGGAAACTCTACCTGTCACTTGGTAGGTCGGAACCTAGGCCTTTATTTCGTCCGGAGCCGCCCACCGAGCCTACTTGCGGTTCGGCACGGTCTTCTGCTGCACCTTCTCGAGCAGCCTCTCTGCGGCCGCATAAGATGACGCGGGGTTTTGACCGGTGGTGAGCAAGCCATCGGTCACAATGAAAACGCCCCAGTCCTCGCTACTTTCGAACTTGCCACCTTTGGCCTTGAGTTCGTCCTCGACGAGGAACGGCACGATATTGGTGAGGCCCACTCCTTCCTCCTCGCTGTTCGTGAAGCCGGTGACGCGCTTACCGTCGACGAGCGGACGTTGCGGATTGACAAAAGCATGGGCTCCGAAACGAGAGAGCTCCCGGCCATACCCGCTATTCTTGACCCCGCCGACCGGGACACGGGGATTGGACGCCGTGAAGCCATTGATGAACACGCCACCGGTGTAGAGCTCACGCGCGATCTTGCGAGCCGCATCCACGTCCCTGGTCCATATATTGCCGCTGAGACCGAACTCGCTTGCATTCGCCGCGTCGACGGCAGCGTTGATGTCCGGGACGCGGGTGATCGCGGCAACGGGACCGAAAGTCTCTTCGTCGAAGGCGGGCATACCTTGCGTCACTCCGCTGAGTACCGTGGGCGTGTAGAAGGCTCCTTTGCCTTCCGCAGGTTTGCCCCCGCACAACGCCCGTGCGCCCTTTGCAATGCTGCCTTCCACCTGTTTATGCAGAGAGTCCCGGAGATCAATCCGTGCCATTGGTCCCATCTGGGTTGCTGGATCTGTCGGGTCGCCAACCCGGATCGCCTTTGCTGCTTCCACAAACAACTTTTCAAAGTCATCTGCTATTTCTTCGACCAAGATGAACCGTTTTGCCGCAAGGCAGACCTGACCCGCATTGCTGAAGCGGCTCGTGATGCCCGCCGCAACGGCCTTGGGTATGTCGGCATCTTTACAGACGATAAAAGCATCAGAGCCACCCAACTCCATGATGGTCTTCTTGATCACTTTTCCGGCCTGTGATGCGACTGCAGAACCGGCTCGCACGCTCCCGGTAACGGAAGCTCCCTGAACACGCGGATCATTGATGACGTTGACGATATCCTCCGTCTTCAGAATTAGGTTCTGAAACACCCCTTCGGGAAAGCCGGCTTCACGCATCACGCGCTCAAATTCGAGCGAACTTCTCTGCGTGTTGGTGGAGTGCTTTATCAAGACGACGTTTCCTGCCAGGAGCGTCGGCAGGGCCATGCGGGTCAACTGCCAAATCGGAAGATTCCATGGCATGATCGCAAGTATCGGGCCGAGCGGCAGATACGAAACGTATGCTTCAACCTTTCCCGTTGGAGCGGGTGCATCCGCAAACATTTGCGGTCCGTGCTCGGCATACCAATCCGCTTCCATGGCGCACTTCTCAATCTCTGCTCCGGCTTCGGCCGAAACTTTCCCCATCTCGGCTGTAATCACTTTCGCGAGTTGGGCCTTCTGCTTCCTCAATGTCGCTGCGAGGTCGGAGAGGAACTGTGCACGCTGATGAACGGACACCCGTCGAAAGGATTGGAAACTTTTATCGGCGCGCGCGAGCACGGCTTCTGTTTCCAGGGGAGAAAAAACGGAGAATGTCTCAATCTGCTCTCCTGTGGCGGGATTCACGGTCGAAAAGCTGGACGAATTCATGTGCTCTCCCTGAAACTTGACGCTTGTGCGATTGCAAACTCGGTCACGCGAGTTTGGATCTCGCGATGTTCGGCGAGCCCGTCCTAGTTCAGTAACGCCGTGACCGCGCTACCAATCGGGGTGCTGCCTGCGGTCACTTCAAGAATTCGCCTCCGCACAACCGAGTGGAGGAGGGCTGCAATCGTCGCAGCCACGTCGTCTCGGGAAATATCCACATGAATCTCAGCGAGTCCCAGACTAACGCTTCCGGTCCCGGGATCGTTCGTGAGTGCAGAAGGCCTTAGAATTACCCAGTCGAGTTCGCTACGGACAAGATCCACGTCTGCCCTCTTTTTAGCTGCCATGTAGTGTTCGAAGCTTTTCGGCATATCTCTTTCTCGCCATGCTTCGGGAAATACTGAAACAAGGAGGAGCCGGGATATACCCGCCGAGCGAGCAGCGGCGGTCGCTTTGCGAACTCCATCACCGTCAACTGCATCGATCATCTTGTCTTGGTCATGTGCTCCGGCACCTGCGGCAAACACCATGACGTCTGATCCAGAAGCCGCAGACGCCAGCTCCTGCTCAGAGATAGTCGACACATCCCCGAGCGTTCCGTCAGCTCCAACCGCGTGTAAGGCGGCAATCTGTTCCGGTCGGCGGTACAGTCCGGAAACCAAGTCTCCTTGTTTCGCAAGGAGCCCGGCAACGCGAGACCCTGTCCCTCCAGTGATGCCTATTATGAAAACGTTCATCGATATCACCTCTGTGCGTCTATGACCGGCTCGAAGAGAGAGTTCCCGGAGAATCCAGCCGTATGTTGAGAAATCATTGAGTGACCGTGGAGCTTAGCTCGTCGTTGTAATCACCCTTACTCACCTCCGGGACAGTTCAGTCGATCGCCTCGGCATCACAAGGCGACCGTCCGCACCGGCGCGCTCTGCATCTCGACGCGTCTACGCCGACCGAGTTTATTCGGCCAACACAGCCGACCTAGGCAAAACCATGAGACCGCCGATGATAGTCCGCCTAACTGACTTTTCTCGAACCGATGGCCAATCAAGTCCAAGGATCGCCTTTGCCAAATGACCAGTCCGAACGCTCGACGAATACGAGGTTGATCATGACGTCATCAGGGCGAATAGAGAGCCTGCTCTTAAGTTCGTCAGCGATGTACCGGAAGAAGGCAAGCTTGGATTCCTTGTCATTCCCGACCGTGCTGGTCACCTGGATCAGGACGAAGTCAGATGATCGCTCACTGCCGAGGAAGTGGCGGTCGTAGATCAAATTATCGGGCTCATGCTCGCTGACGACGATGAAACGGTCGCCTTTCGGCGCCTTCAAAACTCCGACGATCCCGTCCGCTACGACATTGGCCACAGCGGCGCGATATTCGGCGCTTTTTCCTTTAACTAGATCGACACGTGCAAACGGCATAGTGATCTCCTCATTTGAAGGGAACGACCGTGCCTGTGCAAAAGGGCTCAGTCACCGACGGGGGATTGTGCCAGCGGTCTTAGTGAAATGGCGCCTTCCCATCTCACCAACTCCGATCCTTGCATTTAGATCAGACTAATGTGGGCGGCCTCGGTAAATTGAGGTAAAGGCAGTGTTCCTTTTTGCTCACCATCCGTGCCTGATCGTGTTCCACTGGTTCGTCTTCGCAACAGCTGAACGACAGCAATCGGCAGGAATCTCGGCACGCTCCTGCGCCCTGTCAGAAATGTTTAGCCAATGCCGTCCGAACTCGGCTTCCTGCTCGAAACTTTTAGGTATCTCCATTTCTTCGTGAGCGAGAAATTGCAGCGCGGGGACGCTTCGTCTGTTCAGCTTAATTTGGGAGTAGCGGGGGTGCCGCGGTGCTTACGTCTGGGCGGGAGCGACCGTTCTGACGTGCGCAATCACGCGGTATTTCCGGAGGTCAAAGACGGCGGCATTACGTGGAAGGGTTGCCTCTGGTGTTGAGCTATGCACCAGCCTTCGTGGACTCCTATCGGCCGCCTTCGGACGGTAAACTGTGCATTCGCAGCAGCATCAGAAACGGTTCGCGCCCGCGGCGGTGAGCAGGCGAGCGGATCGCTTCAGGTCCTCGGTCGCAGCTCTTTCTTCGAAGCTCTCATACACAGACACGAGGATCTCGACCGCCTCCTTATTCCCTTCGTCGATTGCCATCTCCGCCATGTCATTCACGATCCGCAACTCGAGGGATCGCGCGCCGATGGCCAGGGCGGTTTCTCGCGCTCTACCAAACATGCCGCGGGCATGGTCACGCTCACCAAGCGCCGCCATCGTCTGTGCCTTCACCCGAAGTAGTTCCGGCAGGCACCAGTTCTCCTTTGACTCGCGCTGTAGCGTGAACGCGAGCTCTACCGCTTCGTCGGCGTCGGCGGATCTGCCCATTCCTAGCAGGGCCTCGGCCAACACGCCGAGATACATCGGAGTGCGCACCAGGAATCCGTCGCGAACAAGATCATCAACCGCCGCCCGCATGTCGTCGACTGCGTTCAAGCCACCCCGCGCGTGTCGACCGACGGAGGCGTAGAACCGGTGCACCGGCTCCCAGAGCGCAATATTCTCGCGGTCGAGGTTGCCCCGAAGGATGGTAGAATACCTCTCCAAGGCGTCGATCTGGCCGCTCCAGAGCGCGAGCGGCATGGCGACGAGCGCGAGGATGTTCGACTGGCCCATCAACTGGCCGATCTGCCCCGTCTTCAGCACCATCTCCTCGGCCATTGTAAGGGCACGCGCGGGTCGACCGGTCAGCCATGTCGAAAATGCGAGCGTGCTGTGGATACTGACATACCTCTCCTCCTGATAGCGCGTGATCCTCGATGGGGGCATGCCGTGGGCAAGGTCCTCGGCGAGCCGCGCTAGTTTGGCGCACACGTCCGCCAATTTACCGAGATGCATTTCTGCCAGAGCACCCAACCTCTCCGCGTCGAGCAGCGATGCCTGGTCACCGACTTTCGCGGCGATCAGGACAAAATCTTCCAAGAGGCTGACCGCCCGCTCGTTCCGGCCCGTGTAGATGAAGAAGACCGCCTGGCCGAACATTGCGGACAGGTATCGACCGACGTCGCCGCTGAGTCCGGCGAAGTTGAGTGCGGAGTTCCAAGCTTCGTCCGTTTCGGCGTGGAGCTGCCGGGCAAGAGTCATGCTCCATGCCCGAGACATCGCGAGCGTCGCTTTTTGCCAAGGCGCAACCGCCGTTGACGCGCAGCGGTTCAACGCCCTGTCGACCTGACATAGTTGCTCGTAGATGGACGATTGCTCGTTCCAAAGCCGGATCGCAGAGATCGCAAGGTTGACACCAAGGGATACATCGCCTTCGTCGCTGAAGCACCAGTCAAGAGCCTTGCGTAGGTCACCGGTCCGCGCCCAGTATCGCGCGCGCCAGATGCGATTGTCGACCCAGGCCCATTCGGCCTCGGAGTTTTCGAACGCGGCCAGCACGAGTTGCCCGTGTTGGCGCTGCGCGTCTTGAGCAAAGGGATCCTGGAGCAAGCGCTCCGCCGCGTAGCAACGGGCGCTTTCCAGTAACCGGTAACGTAGCTGCTCCCCATCGATCTCCGCCGACAGCATGGACTTGGCGACGAGGCCGCCTAGTGCCACGGTGGTCTGATAAGGGTCATACTGCACCAATCGAGCCATCCCGGCGACGTCGGTCCACTCGAAAGAACCAGCGAAGACTGACAGCAGTCGAAATATCGTCGACTCCTGGGCGGAGAGTAGCTGGTAGCTCCAGTCCAACATCGCCCAAAGCGTCCGATGTCGTGAATGCGTGGCTTGGTCGTCGTTCCGGAGTTCGCTGAGATGACGGCCAACGGAATCGAGGAGGGCTGCAGGAGAGAATCGATCGAGCTTCGCAGCCGCGATCTCGATCGCGAGCGGAAGGCCGTCCAGCGCTTCGCAGAGGCTTGCAACGGTGTGGGCGTCGCGGTCCACCAACTTGTAGTCAGCCGTTTCAAACGCGCGCAACGCGAAGAGTTTGACCGAGGGATAGGCCAGTGCTTCCGTTGCGCTTTGCACATTTGCCCGGTCGGGGAACGCAAGAGGCTCGACGTGCTGTAGATTCTCGCTAGAGACTCCAAGCGGCTCGCGGCTGGTAGCGAGTAAGCGGCTGCTGATCTTCGCCTCGACGAGCCGTGCCGCAATCGTCGCGGCAGCGTGCAGTACGTGTTCGCAATTGTCCAAGACAATCAATATGCGCCTGTGTTGCAGGTGTTGCACTACGGCCGAGACCAAGTCTGCCGGATGGCCGCGAACGCCTAGAGCCGTAGCCAAGAGATTTGGAACGAGCGCGGAGTCGTTGGTCGCGGACAGATCCACGAAGTGAACGCCGTCAGGAAATTCGTCATGTCTTGTGTGGGCGACCGCGATGGCGAGGCTGGTCTTCCCCACGCCGCCGGGTCCGACAAGAGTCACAAGGCTTGTAAAGTCTAGTGCTCTGGCCACACCCTCTACATCGCGCTGCCGGCCAACGAGTGTGGAAGGCGCGGGCAGACTGGAGACAATCGGCGGATCGTCAACTGAGAAACCCTCAATTTCGATGGGTTCCGTCTGGAGGCGCCCCACAAACTGGTATCCGTGTCCTGCGACTGTCGCGATGTAGGTTGCTTGAGGAAGAGTATCTTCGAGCGCCCGGCGCAAGCTACTGATGTGGACCTTCAGATTAGATTCGTCGACGAAGACGTTAGGCCAGGCGAACTCAATCAGCTCGTTCTTGCTGACCTCCTCTCCGGCCCGCATCAGCAGCAGGTGCAAAATGTCCAGCGCCCTGCCACCGAGCTTCAGAGGACGGTTTTCCCGCACCAAGACCTGTTGGCTTGGAATGAGCCTGAACGGCCCGAACGCAAATGCAACATCGACACTCGGATTAACTCGCATCGCTTTCGTTCATCCCTGAGTATTGCGCGACCACCATCGCTCGCATCCCGTGGCAACGGTGCCGGAGGTCGGTTACCGCGGGTTTCCGCGTCTGTACCAGCCGCCGGCGGTCTCATGATGGGTCGGCGCGACCCAGGAACCGCATCCCGCAATTCCGATACCGTGCGACTTCCCGGCTGCGATGCACGTCGCGACCGTACGGATGGTTGACGACCGGCTGCTGCCCCGACTCGACGCGTTGGCGAACCTGATCGAGACCAAGCCGGCTGGCTGGATGGAAGTGGTTAAGAGAAGCACTCCACCTCACCGTAAACAAGGAGTTTGAGTACAGAACCTAGCTGGATTCGCTAACTTCCGCGCGGTCAGTCTGCAGACACGGCCTGACCGTCATGAACGGTCGGTGCGGCTGCACCGCCCATAGGCACGCAGCCGCCCCGATGCCCGATGCCAACAGGAGGAACCGAACCATCCCCCAGTCTCCGGATGTTGCGACCATGATGGCGGCGATTAGGGGAGCAAGTCCGAGGCCGACTCCGCCGAGGACCTGCACCCACGCAGTCGGGAATCCGCCTGCGCCAGATGTTGCATCCTGAACTGCCGACCACAACACGACTTGTCCGATCCCAACGAATGCCATACCGGCACATGTGAACAACATCATTGTGATGAGACCGTTCATGGACATGCCGATCGCGAAGCAGGTCCCGCTGCCGATCATGGCGATGCCTCCCACGGGAACGCGCGCAACAAAGAGTGACTTGGTCCTCTTCAAAATCGCATCCGAGAGGATGCCGCCCGTCAGAACCGCGAGATAAAGCGCGACGAAGGGTGCGGACGAGAGCCAGCCGGTCTCGATAAGCGAGATGTGGCGGTCATGTGCGAGGTAGATCGGCAGCATGACGTAGACAAAGCTCTGGACGCCCGAGAATAGCAGGTAGGCGGTGGCGAGCGCATGGATGCGCGGTTGCTTCATCGTCTCGATCAGTCGCAGTCCGCTCCAATCGCGACTCGTCAGTGTGGCCTGAGGCCGCCGGAGGTTGGTGACCGCAAATACAAGCAGGCTAATGCCGAAGAAAACTCCGCATATTCCGAAGACCCGGAAGCATGCACGCCAGCCCCATTCGCTGGCTATCACAGCAGTCAAAGGCCCGCTTACGATGGCCCCGAAATAGGCGGCACCCAGCAGCGCCGCGCTACCGCGCGAGCGCAGCCGGAGCGGCACTTCCCGTTCGAGGATCATCACGCTGGACAACCAGTCCGGTGCCTGCAGCACGCCCATCGATGCCCTCAAAAACATGAGACTCATTGGACCGATCGCGAACGGCGTTATTAGGACGGCGAACGACCAGCCGGAGACGCATAGCCCTATTGTGAGCAATGGTCCGAGGCGGGCGGCAAGCCAGGCTCCCGGGATTTGGAACATCGCGTAAGACCAGGCACCCACGGCTAGTATCTGGGTGATCGTGACGAGATCGAGTTCGAACTCCTTCTGGATCATCGGGGCTAGAATGACGATGACCTGTTTGTCGATATTCATCAGAAATGCCGCCGGCATCACGGTCAGGGTTAGCTTGAGCCATGGGGCTCGAGCACCAATATCACCCGTAATTTCTCCGGAAGGCGGCATCAAGCTCCTACTTTCTTATTGCGATTCCATCGACGTCTATGATTTGAAAATTGGCAGGTAGGCGGGCATCTTAAGGTCTCATCGCCTGCGTTAATATGGGGATCTACCTCAATTTGCCGGAGCGCCTTCGCGCCCTGTGTGATCACAAGGCCTAGTTGAGGCTTCGTCGGGAAGATAAGCCAAGGTGCAAACGTGCGGCCATTTTGAGATCGCGCTGCCGCCGGCGGCGGCTCTCTCGTCGTCAATCCCTTGAAGTCAAAGGTCGGGCATGGGAGTGCCACCACAACAACGACAGACCTCACGCCCCCCTCGGCAACTTGACGCCGAACGAGTTCGCACGACAAACTCGAACAACCCGAGAAATTGCCTAGCATCTGGACCACAAAACGGGGCAGCTCCAACCATGGCCCAAACATGCTTCAGGGGGACGACTTCAAGGGGGCAGATCACCAAAAGCAGACGTCGCGTTTTCAGCCGAGTGGCATTCCAAACATTGGGCCGGATGGTGCGGAGGTCGCGGTCGGCATAGCCTCGATAGAGTTGAAAGAGCCGCCTACTCGTCGCGATGTACAGTGAGCGTTCGGTAAGCGATCTAGCGCTGGTCAGCGTATACGGCGCAGGCGTTAGTTTGAATGTCGCATGTTCGCAGCTGCTTCCGCGACTTGAGTCTCGCGCAGTGCGCGCCGTTTGGTTGAGTCGGCCAACACGGCGGCCACGATCTCCGGTGGCGAAGTATAAGGCGTGCCTCCCGTGAACGGAGGCGCTGGATCGTACTCCATGGCAAGCTGGATCTTGCGAGCAATCTTTTCGCCAGCGAGGTCGGCCACTACGCGGAGCGCCATATCGATGCCTGACGTTACCCCACCCGACGTGTAGATATTGCCATCTACGGTCATTCGATCGTTGGAGACCGTCGCGCTAAAATTTGTAAGGAGGTCGCGGGCCTGCCAATGCCCGCCAGATCGCCGGCCAACCAGAAGACCAGCCGCCCCAAGCAGCAAGGAGCCGGTGCAAACGCCAAAGATGTATTGGGAGTGGGCCGCTTCCCGTTTGACGTATGCGACCCACCCGGGATCAAGCATCGCCGTATCGATTCCCGTGCCTCCAGGGATAACAATAATATCGCTCTTTTTGGCGGTCTCGCGTGTGACATTCGGGACTAAACGAAGTCCACGGTCTGTTCGCACGGGATCCATTGTTGCCGCAACAAGATCGACGGTCCATCCCGGCGTGCGAGAAAGCACTTCGAATGGACCGGTAATGTCGAGCTGCACCATGTCGGGTACGGTCACGATATTGCAATGCGTCGGCTGTTTCATTGATGGTTCATCCGGATTGTCTTCCGCCGCCTGGACAACATTGCTACTGTGAATGATCGCCGAAGCGGAAATTGCGAAAGCCAAGGCATCACGCCGCGTCAGTTTCATCTGTATCTCCGCTCAGGAACTTGACAGAACCGTTTGCCTCGCAAACATGTATGTCTGTGTCGTTCATGATCAGCGGCGTGTATATGTCAAACAAGCGACAGAAACTGCCATCAAGACTGGTTTTGATATTGGCGTTTGACGGTGTCCAGATTATTGACATCGCCGAGCCAGCCCAAGTTTTAAGCACAGCTAACGAAGAAGGTGCGGACCCACACTACGATGTCCGAATCGTTGCGCTTAAAGCCGGTTTGATCGAGAGCGAATCCGGCTTCGCTATATTGGCTGGGGAGATTCCAAAAGAGGGCGCGGTGGACACGCTCGTGGTACCCGGAGGGCCTGGCGTTCATATCCTCCGAAAGAATCCGTTAGTGAACATTGCACTGAATGACTTGAGCCAACGCGCCGCTCGGGTTTGCTCTGTTTGTACGGGCTCCTTCCTTCTGGCCGAGGCAGGCATTTTGGACGGTCGCCGGGCGGTTACGCACTGGCGCTCCACCGATCGCTTAGCCAGAGAGTTTCCAAATGTGAAAGTTGATCCCGATCCAATATTCCTGAACGACGGACCCGTGTGGACGACGGCTGGCGTCACCGCTGGTATCGACCTCACCCTAAGCTTGGTGCAACAGGACCACGGTGCGGCACTTTCCGCGCGCGTCGCCCGCCGCCTCGTCGACTATATGCGGCGAGCCGGCGGTCAGAAGCAGTATAGTGAGCCTTTGGCGTTACAGGCGGCGAGCGGGGCACCCTTCGATGCCTTGAGTTGCCAGATTGCAGGCGATCCTCGTCTGCAGTGGACCGTGGAGAAAATGGCCGAGACGGCCGGCCAGTCGCTGCGAACGTTTCATCGCCGGTTTGAAGCGGCTACGGGCCAGTCTCCTGCCAAGGCGGTCGAGAAGATCCGGTGCGATCTCGCACGGTCGCTTCTTCACACAACAGATATGAGTCTTGGGCAGATTGCCGATCGCACGGGGCTAGGCTCCGAGACTCCGCTCAGACGTGCGATGACCCGACAGTTCTGCGTAAATCCGGGCGAGATGCTCGACCGGTTTGCATGACTTCGCACATAAGGCACTCGCTGCGTCTATCCGGATGGTATCACAAATGCCATGCCACTTTGGTGAGGAAGCTCGGTCCCACAATCTAAAATACACGTGCGTTTTCAACTTGAGTCACGAGCCAGATTCGGAGGCACTATCTCGAGTTCAATGGGAAACATGCAGACTGCCTTGAGCCAAATGTCTGCATTGGTTGATTCGCTACATGGCCGGCCCAGCGGCAACTCTGGCCATGTCCTCTATGCCGCCAAAAGCGGAAGTGAATTCAGACCATTAACAGCTTCGCGGTCAGCTAGTGCGGCTTGTGGTGTTCTCGTAAGCATTCCCATTCGTCATAGGCATGCGTGTCCTGGAGTCGTGCCTCCAGAAATCTGTCACCGATGGCGACAGTCGGGGACGGATCCAGCGCGTTCCATTGCGGTTCGTTCCACGAATTGAGCTCTGGGCAGGCCGCGATCGGCGACGTAGTCATCATCCATCACACGCCTATAGAAAGCATCGCCATCATCGCTTCGGATTAACGACTTCCGCGCCGATATTGCGCACGCTTTCATCGAGTTCGATATCAAGTTGAACTCGGCCCGAGGCATAACGCGATGCACCGAAGTCGACAGGAGCACCTGCCTGATCCACATAAGTACTTTCAACGACGAGTATTGGATGCGGCAATCCGAACACTTCCGTTTCCTCCTGATCTGGCATCCGCGCCATTACTCGGACCCTCTGGCGCTTCGAGTGCACTCCGTAGGACAAAAGAGCAGCGCGAATTGATCCTTCGGTTTGGTAACGCTCGATGAGATCCGGAAAACGGTCCATCGGGAAGCTATGACGCGCAATGAGAACCGGTTCCCCATTTGCGCGGCCGATGGAATCGAGAAATACGGTTGGTATTCCGTCGTCAATTTGCAACACATGCGCAACTGCGCCTGACGCTGGAGCTACACCGGACGAGATGAGCTCCACACTGGATGATTGGCCACCAAGAGCCACGGCCTCCCAAAAGCGCGTCGACGAGGCTAGTTGGTAGTTGAGCACATCCTGACGAACGAACGCACCTCGTCCATTCTCCACGCGGACAATCTTGTTGCTGACGAGTTCCGCAAGGGTGCGGCGGATCGTGTGACGGTTCACGCCAAACCGCTCAGCAAGGGCCGCTTCGCTTGGAAGCTTGTCACCGGGGACGAACTGCCCACTCCATATTTCGCCGATGAGTACCTGCTCGACCTGCTTCCAAACGGCAGTGCCCTTTCGGCGTTCGTGGACGGGAAGCGATTGTGTTGACATGCGAATCCGGATACCTATCTATGTTCCTCTACAGGTAGCAAGGCAGCGCGATGGATTCAACACCTGATGGAACGACTGGCCTCCCGCCCATCGAGGGAGCGTCCCATGCCGATCGAGAGGCGATCGTTCGCCTTTGGGAGCGAGCTGGCCTCGTCGCAAGCTACAATGATCCCGGCGATGACTTCGACTTCGCCGTTGCAAAGTCCAATTCGGACGTCCTTGTTGTACGCGAGCACGGAGCGATCATCGCATCTGTGCTCGTGGGACACGATGGTCACCGTGGTTGGCTTTGGTACGTATCCGTCGATCCCGATCATCAAAAGCGGGGGCTCGGCGTTGCCGTGGTTACGGCGGCCGAAAGCTGGCTCGCCCGGCGAGGCGTTCGCAAGGTCATGTTGCTCGTCCGCGAAACCAATACAGCGGTCGTCAAATTCTACGACAGGCTGGCGTATGAAACTGTTCCTCGAACGGTCATGCAGAAATGGCTGGTTCCCCCGAACTAACCGACGAGCGAGCGTAACAATGCCATCTGCATGTATTTTCGGTTCTCCGCCTGGTCGAGAACGATCGACCGCGCGCCGCGCAGAACGTCACTGCTGATCTCCTCACCCGGATGCGCCGGGAGGCAATGCATGACAAGCGCGTGGCTAGGGGCGCGTGCAACAAGCTCTTTATTGACTTGATAACCGGAGAAGGCGTTGAGCCTTCGATCGCGCTCTGCTTCCATACCCATCGATACCCAAGTATCGGTGTATATGACGTCGGCATCGGTAACGGCGTGTACCGAGCTAGCTGATAGTTTTGCGAACTTGCCGGCCTTGGCGAGAGAGTCCGGAGATGGCTCGTATCCTGGTGGCGTGGCGATCGTCAAATAGACGCCATAGGCGGATGCTACCTCAAGCAACGATGCACACACGTTATTGCCATCCCCAACGTACGCAACCTTCAACCCGCGCAGATCTCCGAAGACTTCCGCCATAGTCATGTAGTCGGAGAGCGCTTGGCAGGGATGATGGAGATCGCTCAGTCCGTTTATGATCGGAACATCGACGGCGTCGCGCATCGTCACCAAGTCTGAATGGTTGCGCACGCGGGCAACGATCGCATCATAATATCTCGCAATCACTCGAATTTCGTCTTCAAGATCGGACAAGATAAAGTTGCTCGTGTTCCAGTCGATGACGGATGCGCAGCCCCCCATGTCCCATATGCCGACTTCGAAGGAACAGCGTGTCCGGGTCGACGTCTTTTGAAAGAGCAGTGCAATGCGCTGATTGGCCAACGCGCGTGAAACATCGACCGTACCGCGCTTGATTGCGAGGCCGTCGCGCAACAATTCTGCCAAGACAGGCGGCGGCAGGTCGGAAGGCGCAAGCAATGCTTGCGCCTTCCGCGGAGGCGAGACCAATCGATGTTGTTGCCGCGTTATGACCGAGTTTGCGGCATCAGCCCGGTCTTGAGGTCGTGTGCTCATGCCGCGACAGAGGCTCCGAGCTTTGGACCGGCCGCCAATTTCCGCACATCAGGCAACGGCCGCCGCAGTTCGGTGCTTTGTGCAAAATGGCTCTCGAGCGCGAGGCAGATCTCCAGTACCCGTCGATCGCCATTGCGCGGCCCAACGACCTGAAGGCCGAAGGGCGTCCCTTGTGAGTCGAGACCGGCCGGAATCGAAGCAGCCGGATGCCCGACAAGCGTGATGCCGTACGTGATGCTGTACCATTCTGCATAGTGTTGCGCCGGACGGCCTTGCAGAACCTTTGGAAAGCCAATCGCGTGCTTGTAGGGAGAGACATTCACGGAGGGCACGATCAACACATCATAGCTGGTGAAAATCTTTTGAAATTCGCGGTAAATTCGGGTCTGCTCGGCCATCGACCAGGCGATGTCGGCTCCCGACATTGCCAACGCCTCATTCATGTTGGAGACAATGTTGGGGTCCAGCTCATCGCCGTACTTCTCAAAACGGTCCTTCATACCGGCAAGGAGATAGAGCCCTCGAACGCCCCAGTAGGCGCGTTCTGCATTCTCCATCGATACGGCGTACGGCTCCAGGCGCGCAAACGTGCCGTCAAGGTGTCGCATCTTTTTCCGAAACGTTTCCCGAACGTCTTCGTCAACAGGTGCGAAGCCTAGATCCTCCGAAATTGCGACTCTCAAGCCGGAAATATCTACGGGCTGAAGATTCATGAAGGAGACAGGATCTACCGGCGTCGAAAGCATGTCTCTGGGATCGTACGCCGCCATGGCTCCGAGCAGGAGAGCCGTATCACGTACGTCCCGCCCCATCGGGCCTTGGACACCGTTCGTGGTTAGCCCCACTGTTCGCCGCTCGGAGGGTACAAGTCCTGGCGAAGGCCGCAATCCGAAGACGCCGCAAAACGCCGCGGGGTTGCGAATGCTTGCGCCGGAGTCTGAGCCGTTCGCGATCGGAACCATATTGGTGGCAAGGGCGACGCCGGCTCCCCCCGATGAGCCTCCGCAGGTCCTTGTCGTGTCGAAGGGGTTTCCCGTCTGTCCGAAAACGCGGTTTACCGTGTTCGATCCGATTCCGAATTCCGGCGAGTTTGTCTTGCCAAGGATAATGGCACCTTGCGCTCGCATCCGAGCGACGACGGCTTCGTCTTCCTTCGGCACGTGATCCTTGAAAAGTGGCGACGCAAAAGTCGTTCGAATGTCCGCCGTTTCGTTGAGATCCTTGATGGCGGCGGGTAGACCGTGAAGGAGTCCAAGCTTTTCCCCCTTCATCACGGCGACTTCCGCGCGCTTCGCCTCCTGCCGCGCACGCTCGTAGGATTTCGTAACGATAGCATTGACTGCAGGATTCACCCACTCAATCTGCTCGATGCATGACTCCAGAAGCTCCACCGGAGAGAGTTTGCGGGATCCGATGAGTCGCCGCGCCTCAACAGCGCTGAGGTCGCATGGCTTTGTCATTATAGTCTCCTTTTAGTACCCGACATTAGAGGTGTTGAGTTCGACGCAGATCACGCGATCTGGCGACGAACAACTCGTGACGCGAAGTCAATCAAGGTGACAACCGCCAGAATCATCAGCACGACCATAAAGACTTGATCCCAAAGCAGCAGTTGCATCCGCTCCGAGAGCTCATAGCCCAATCCACCGGCGCCGACGACGCCAAGGATCGTCGCCGAGCGTGCGTTGCTTTCGAAATAGTAGAGTATGTTGGATAGAAAGAGCGGGAGGATCTGAGGAACATACGCCCAGCGCAGCAAAGTCAGGCGATCTGCACCACAGGACTGCACGCCCTCGATTTGCTTGTTGTCGATCTGCTCGATGATCTCAGAGAAGACTTTCGCGAGGACTGCACCGTCGGCAATGGCGATTGCCATAATGCCGGCGAAAGGCGTTAGGCCAACAGCGCTGACGAAAATCAACGCCCAGATGAGCACATCAACGCCCCGAACGAAGTCGAAAAGGCGTCGAACGACGAAACGAAGAGGCCAGACCCCCACAACGTTACTAGCGCCCAAGAAGCTGAGCGGAATCGCAATCACAGCGGCAAGCACCGTCCCGACGAAGGCCATCGCGACGGTCTGCCCCAAGGCGTACAGGAGTTCGGAAAAGTGCCCTCCCGCCGTGGGCGGTACCATCGACCTCAAAAAGCCACCAAGCTTCTCGAGCCCACGCGCCATCGACAGGGGATTCAAGCCAACTTTATATGCGGCACCGATGAAGACAGCGAGCCCGAGAAGCAGCAGTGCAACGCGCCTTTGTCGGGTACGCCGGTGAGCGATAAGAATCTCAGAGAGTGCGAGGTTGCTGGGCTGAGTCTGCCCAGCAGATGCGTTATCGCCGGGTTCGACGGCAATTATGGCCACTGCACTATTTGGCATGCGATCGTCCCGCTTTGATTCAGCGTTCATGTGAATAGCCGACGCGCGCGGTCACAGGTCATATCCACAACCATGACGGTGCAGATGATCATGAGCACGATTGCGCTGACGTCTTGATACTGAAAAGAGCGAATTGCGACGAATAATTCCTGCCCTATTCCACCAGCGCCGACCAAGCCAATGATGGTTGCCGATCGGATGTTCTTCTCAAATCGGAGCAGTGTATAACTGACGTAAGCTGGCGCAACTTGCGGCAACAGAGCAAAGCGAACGACAGAAAACCATCCACCTCCGGCGCTCTGAACGGCCTCGAATGTTTTGCCATCCGCAGTCTCGTTGACTTCCGAAAACAACTTGCCGAGCGAGCTAGCGGAGTGCAGAGCCACCGCTAAAATACCCGCCGTCGCCCCGAGTCCGAAGGCGAGCACAAAGGCCATTGCGTACACCAGACTGGGAACCGTTCTAATCAGCTCAAGCAAGCGACGAACGACGAAGTAGGCCCAGCCGCTCGTCAAGTTTCGTGAGGCGACGAAGCTAAGCGGGGCTCCGATGACGAATCCAATGACTGTGCTCAAGAATGCGATGAGAATCGTGTCCGATAACGCATTGAGCCAAGTGCCGGCAGACCAATACCAACTCTTCAGATCCGGTCCGACGGTATTGAAGTGGAGCGACGGCACCATCCTTCCGATGTAGTCTGCCGCCGCGGAAGCGCCGTCCAAGAGTGCCTGCGGGCTCACTTCGCCGATGCGGGCCGACAATGCCAACAGAACGATAAATACAGCGACTGCGCCAGTCGCCGAGATCAGCTCGCGGGCACGCTTTGATCTCGTAACTTCTTCGAATTCTATCAGGGATGACCAGGACATAAGGATACTCAGTTGGTCACTGCTTCCGCTTCGCAGCGAGGTTTTCTCTGATCATCGTGACGATCGGAACGTAGTCATCGTGGGTGATGGTAACGATTCCTTCGTATGTGCCGTCCCCAAGGCGCTTCAGAAGCGCGGGGTCAGCTTTCGGAAGATCAAGCAACGCTTTCTGAATGTCTAAGCGCATCGAGCTTGGCAGGTCGGAGCGTGCGGTGAACACATCCCCCTCAATCTTGGGAGACTTCCAGACGAGGCGGACGGCGTTGGGCGGAATAAGCCCTTTGCTTTCCATCCGTGTGACGTTGGTTCTCGTCTCCGCCGTGTACCAGGTTGCGGCGGCATCGTAGGTACCGTTATAGACCGCCATCACAGCGTTCTCGTGTGTTCCAGCAAAACCCGTCTTCGCGAAGAATTTTGAAGGATCCTTCCCCTCCTTGCGTAGGAAGAACGATGGCACTTCAAATCCGCTGGTCGAGTTCGGATCCGTATAGGCCAGCGTCTTGCCTTGCAGGTCATCAACGGTGCGATAGTTGCTATCGCTCTTGACGATGATCATCGAATAATAGCCGGTGTCACCGCCAGCGGCGACCACGGCCGCAATTGGCTCCACATTTGCCTGTGTCACCAACCACGCCTGGGCATAGCCGGCGGCGCCGAGATAGGCCAATTCAAGCCGTTTGGACCGCAACGCCTCGATCGTGCCTGCATAGTCCGTTGTTTGTCGAACCACGACTTTCGTACGAAGGGCGGAAGCCAAATATTCGGCCATTTCGCCCCACCGGCTCATCCCCTCTGCATTCTCGTTGGGGCGAACGGAAAATCGTATCTCTGGAAATTGAGTGCGCCAATCATCCGCGGCCTTTGCATTGGGTAGTTGCAGGCCTAGCGCAGCAGCAGCAGACAGCCGGAGAACATCTCGCCGAGTTTGCATCGATCCCTACTCCTGAAACTTTCGGGGGTGTCCGGCGGCTAATCGACGTTAGCCAATGAAGCGTCGAGCTCGCTCTCGGAGGCGACGCCATAGACTTGGCTCACCCTGGCCGGGCTAAGTTCGGTCGGGGAGCACTCAAACGCGATCCGTCCATCGACCATGCCAATGATGCGATCGCAGTAGTTACGAGCGGTATGCAAATTATGCAGGTTGCAGATAACCGTCAGCCCGCGCTCCCTGTTGATTTTTCGCAAAGCGTCCATCACCACCTTGGCGTTCCTTGGGTCCAGTGAAGCGACAGGTTCATCTGCCAGAATGATTTGGGGGTTCTGCATGAGTGCGCGCGCGATGGCTACGCGCTGCGCCTGACCACCCGAGATCCCGTCGGCCCGGTGAAGCGCTCGAGCTGACATGTCGAGCTCATCCAAGAGGCGGTACGCCTGTCGGCGCTCATCGTCGGAGAACACACCGAGCAGATTTCGCCAAGACGACCGACGAGAGACGCCGCCGATCATCACATTAGTGATGACGTCCACACGTTGAATCAGATTGAACTGCTGAAAGATCATCGCGCATTGCGCGCGCCAGGCCCGCAGATGCGCTCCTGAAAGACGAGCAATGTTGCGGCCGTCCCAGGTTAGCGATCCCGAACTTGGATCGATGAGGCGATTGATGAGGCGCAGGAGCGTGGATTTTCCCGCTCCAGACCTGCCAATGATCCCGACCATCTGGCCTTTGCCCACCGACAACGAGACACCATCAACCGCGCTGAGAGCACCGTAGGTTTTGGTAAGACCTTGGATCTGCAGCATTGCCGGAGCCCTTTTCCCAAGAGGCCTATCCTAGTTTCTAGGTAGCTAGACCTGTTGACGTATCTATACAGCTCAAATACAAAGCCACCCATCCTCACGTCAAGGTGAAATTTTGTGCTGCACTGCACGATATTCGGACAACTTTCTTTCGCGGCTGCGTCGCCAGTCTTGGATGTTGTTGAAGTCGGGCGCGCTGGCGGAAGCAAACAGCCCAGCCGCAAGCGAAACCGGCGCGGAAAGGCGAACCCATGAAACAACCGGGAGACCGCGCACTGAGCGAGAGCTTGTCGCGAATGGGAGACATTCTTGAGCGCTTGATCGCCTTCAACACGATCAGCGAGAGGTCAAACAAGGACCTTTCGGCGTATGTCCGCGACTATCTGACCGCGTACGATATACCCTTCGAAATATCGGAAGATCCGACCGGAGAAAAAGTCGCGATACTCGCGACTGTCGGGCCGATGATCAATGACGGCGTCGTGCTCTCGGGCCACACTGATGTGGTGCCGGTTACGGGCCAGTCTTGGACTTCGGACCCGTTCTTGCTGCGTCGTGACGGCGATCGTTTCGTAGGCCGCGGCGCCGTCGACATGAAGGGCTTTTGTGCCGCTGCCCTGGCCGCACTTCCCAGACTTCGAGAGCGTCCCCTCAAGAGGCCTCTTCATCTTCTTCTATCCTACGACGAAGAAACCAGCGGTATCGGCTCACTCTCATTCATCGAGAGTTTTGGCCGTGACCTACCTCGCCCCTCTCACGCAATCATCGGCGAACCGACCGAAATGCAGGTCGCTATCGCTCACAAAGGCCTCGTGAGCTACCAAACAAAGGTGAGTGGGATCGCTGCCCATGCTTCGCGGCCCGCCGACGGCGTCAATGCCATCGATATCGCCAACGAGGCAATGACCTTCCTCAGATGTGCCGCAACCGAGCTGCAGGCAGATCGCCTCAAAGATGCGCGTTTCGACCCTAGCTTCACAACTGTGCATGTCGGTTGGATCAACGGTGGGACGGCCGCCAATGTCGTTCCCAGCGATTGCACGTTCGAATGGGAGGTCCGAAGCGTCCCGGGGGTCGACGACGGACTGGTAAATGAAAAGCTCGATGCCTGGGCTGCGGCCACCTTGACCGCATTGCAGCCGACCGTGGATATATCGACGACAACTACCTGCATGCTCCCCGCTCTTTCGACGGACGCAAAGCACGCCGCCGTCTCCACTACCCTAAGACTGGCCAAACGAGATCAACCCTGCACCGTACCGTACGCAACCGAGGCTGGGCATTTCCAGCGTGCAGGTATTGCCGCAGTCGTCTGCGGGCCAGGCTCCGTCGAGCAGGCCCATCGCCCCGACGAATACATTCGGCTCAGCGAATTGCAGCGGTGTGGAGACTTTATCACGCAGCTTGGTGATTCCTTGTGCGTCTAAATCGTCCTAGCAAATCGCGCGAATTTGAGGCTCCGTAATGCCTGCCATTCAACTTGCCGTCCCGCTGCCCACGCCGCCGCTCAACGTCGTACCTTTCGTCAGCGTCGAGCGGATGATGCGACTCGTTTTGCAGACCGGCATCGAGCGATTTCTGGCCGAGCTCGCGGAGACTATTGAAAACGACTTTCGCCGCTGGAACTCCTTTGAGAAGCATTCTCGTCTTGCGGCTCACAGCCGAGACGGCGTTATTGAGCTGATGCCGACGAGCGACGGAGAGCTATACGCCGTCAAGTACGTGAACGGTCACCCCTATAACGGGCGAAGCGGACGCCAGACGGTCGCGGCATTCGGTGTCCTATCCGAAGTTTGGACTGGCTATCCAGTGATGATTTCAGAGATGACCCTTTTGACCGCGTTACGGACCGCGGCGACGTCAGCCATGGCGGCCAAATATCTTGCGCCGCAGGGCGCCAGGACGATGGCGATCATCGGAAACGGTGCGCAAGCCGAATTTCAGGCACTCGCGTTCAAGACCCTTCTTGGTGTCGACCAGTTCAGATTGTTCGATATCGATGCTTCCGCCAGCGAAAAGTGCGCTCGCAACTTGGCGAAGGCGGGCCTCTCGCCGAAGATCTTGCGCAGTCCGGAAGAGGCTATCGAGCATGCCCAGATCATTACCACGGTCACGGCAGACAAGCAGATGGCCACTATCTTGATCGACAACATGGTCGGGCCCGGTACACACATCAATGCCGTGGGTGGCGACTGTCCCGGCAAGACGGAGCTGCATCCCGATATCCTGCGCCGATCCGGTATTTTCGTGGAGTTCGAGCCGCAAACCAGGATTGAGGGAGAGATCCAGCAACTTCCCTCAGACCACGCGGTCGTTGAGCTCCATCGCGTCATCTCTGGAGAATACCTTGGCCGCACTTCAGGCAACGAGATCACATTGTTCGATTCGGTCGGCTTTGCGATCGAGGATTTCTCGGCCTTGCGCTACGTCCGTCATCTCTTGCGCGACACAACAGATTACGAGCCGTTGGATCTTTTGGCAGATCCCGACGACCCCCGCGACCTCTTCGGAATGCTCATGCGCGCCGAAGCGAGGCTTTGACCGGCCGATAGCTCGCCGATGCCGAACCTAAGCGGCGCTAAAAAGGTGATCGATGTCCGGGACGCGACTTGATCTTGTATCAAAATTATTGGAGCCCGCGTGCTACCCTATTTAACTGCTCCGGAGATCAACGCGGGGCTGGATTATCCCCGGCTCATCGATGCTCTTGATGAGGCCTTTCGTTCCCTGAGCGAACGCATGCCCGTCCGTCAACGCTATGATGTCGGGACGACGAGAAGTCCCGGTCATCTTTTGACGATGCCGGCTTGGGAAAGAGGCCACTCCTTAGGAGTGAAGCTTGTAACCGTATTCCCCGAAAACGCCGCATTCGGTCTCGGGGCAGTTTCGTCCGTGTATGTTTTGTTGAACGCCGTCACGGGCCAGCCACGCGCAATCATAGATGGCGAGGCGCTGACGAACCGGAGAACGGCCGCAACTTCCGCGCTGGCCTCACGCTACTTGTCGCGTTCGGACAGCTCGACCTTGCTGCTCGTCGGGACAGGTCGCCTGGCTTCATGCTTGCCCGAGGCTCATCGAGCCGTGAGGTCAATCAGCAAGATCATCGTATGGGGCAGGAGCAGGCAGCGCGCGATCACGCTTGCAAATGAGTTGATCAAGATGGGTTTTGACGCCCGAGCGACAGACGATCTCATAACTTCTCTGAATGAGGCGGATATCGTTAGTTGCGCAACGACCTCCCGCGAACCGATTGTGACAGGACGACATCTGCGGCCAGGGACGCATCTCGATCTGGTAGGCGCTTTTACACCAGATATGAGAGAGAGCGACGATGACGCAGTATGCCGCAGCCGGGTGTTCGTCGATACTATCGCAGGAGCGTTGACCGAAGCCGGCGATCTTCTTCAACCAATCGCCGCTGGCCGCTGGAGCGCCGACGACGTTTGCGCCGATCTTCATCAACTCGCCGCCGGGACCTCCGCGGGACGTCTTAGCCTTGACGAGATTACGCTCTTCAAATCCGTAGGTAGCGCGATCGAGGATCTGGTCGCAGCTTCGCTTCTGATCTAAAAGATACCTGATGGCTGCCCTCAGTGTTCCGTCATGGTATCGACAAGGAATTCGACAAACGCCTCAGCCTCCGGGGAGAGGGCTTCTTGGACAAGCACGTGGGCCTCTATCACCCCAATGTCCCAGCTTGCCAGCACCGAAATGAGACGCCCTTCTTTAATGTCATGACGAAGGATCGGTTGAGCGGAAATTACCAGACCCATGCCACCGATGCCGGCAGCCAGCGCTGATTCAGTATCCGTGACCGTGAGCGGTCCAGCAAGCCGAACCGAGAGATTTCTTCCGCGTTTCGTTAGAGTGAGGCGCACATCTTTCGGAATGTCCCCCCCGACGAAATGATGTGAAGACAAATCCGTCGGCACTCTCGGTACACCATATGTCTGCAAATAGTTGGGGGCCCCAGCCATCGTCAGGGGCCAGCTGCCCATCGATCTTGCCGACATTTCGCTGTTTGAGGGGCTGCCCAGGCAAACCGCGACGTCTGCTTCACCCAGACCTCGGCACCGTTCCTCTGTGCTCACTTGGATCGATAGAAAAGGGAATTTGCTCCTGAAAGTCTGCAGCCTGGGGATGATGATCCGGCTCACAAGGATCGAATCGGCCGCCACGCGCAAGACTTGGCTCGTCATTTGGGACCGCATGATTTGTCTTCTGGAAAGAGAATAATGGTATCGCGCCGCCTTACCTGTCGGACCATGTCTCACAGTCGGAAATACTCCAAAGTACGACCTAGCACCGATTGGGACGGTACTTAGAAAAGTGGCCGCTGCCCTCTGGGGCGGCGGCCAAGTCTATCGGGAGGAGGCAGACGACCGGTCTGCCAGCGGTTTCATGCACGACCACCGCGAACGGTGAGCGAATGGACGGTCCGCGGATCGCGGACCGTCGCTTTCGATAGGAACTCACGCGCTTAGTCCGCGACCCCGTTCAACGCAAAATCAAAAATGTCGTAGTTGTGCAGCGGTCCGGCATCCGCCTTCTTTTTGTACTCTTCGCTGATTGGACGAGAGATCAGGAATGGCACCTTCTGCTCGCCGAGGCCACCGTGAGAACGCAGCCGATGGCCGGCCAATTGGCTGAGATTATGATCTTCGCGCCGCGCACCGACCACGGTATGCCGATCGCTGAAGACCGCGAAATCTCCCTCACGGTCGATGGGTAACTCGAACTGCTTGCACACCTGCTGCTTGTCCAAGACCAGCTCGATCCCCGGCAATGTCTTGGTGAAAGCGATCATCGCCTGAACATCGCCGGCCTTTTGCAGGTGCACCCGAACAAAGGATCCGAGAGCTCCGTGATGACGAACGAAGGGGTCGGCAATCGGACAAATGACGCGCACCGAGCCATTGCCAAACCGAGAATTGAGTTCATCCTCTAGGTACACCACGTTCGGTGTGCCATCCTTGGCGGACTTGTCGTTCATGCCGTGGTCGGCGGTGATCGCAACCGTTGCCCCGAGCGCGATGAGGGATGCGACCGCTTTGTCGACGGCCTGATGGTACGCATCAGCCTCGGGCTCACCCGGCGCGTGCTTGTGTTGGACGTAATCAGAAGTCGACAGATACATCAGTTGCGGCTGCTCGGTGGACAAGATCTTCACGCCGGCGTCGAAGACGAAGTGTGAGAGATCTGCCGAGTATTGGTCCGGCGTAGCGCGGCCAACCAGCTTTTCGACGTTCTCGATGCCATTTTCCGCCAGATTGGCTTTGCCGGCGTACTCCGAGGAGAAGTTGATCCCCTTCATCTCGTAGGCGAGCACCTTCAACAATTTATCCTTGGCGGTCACAACGGCCGTCTTGGTGCCGGCACGGCTCAGCGCGCCTAGGATCGTGCCGCACCTGAGGCGCTTGGCATCGGTCACCATGATCTCCTCGCCGGTTTCGGCGTCGAGATAATAGTTTCCGTTGATCCCGTGCACGACCGGCGGAACACCGGTGACGATAGAGGTGTTATTCGTGTTGGTTGTGCTCGGCATCGAGCAATCTGCGACCGCAGCGAATCCATGTTTCTTGAAGGATTTCATCGTCGGCAACGTGCCGTTCGCAATGCCATGCTCAAGATAAGCTGGATCGAAGCCGTCGACGCAGATCACGACGGTCGGACGCTTGGGCGCCGCGTAATATCGTCCGTTCACTTCAACTCCCGTTCCGGGAATTTGTGAAGGGGAAAGGCGTTGGTTCATGGGTAGGACTCCTGCTTGGATGAGGTGGATGAAGCTGCGCCTGTTGGCACAGCATTGTTGATCGTTTCATTGTGAGGGAGGATCGTCTGGACGAGCCCCAGCAGCTGATCGAAGCGATCTACCAGGTGTTCCGCGCCAAACTCGGTCGGAGACCGGTGATGATAGCCATAGGTCACGGCCGTACACCGCATGCCGGCAGCATGGGCTGCTTCGACATCATGAAAATTGTCCCCCACCATCATGCATCGGTCGACCTGGACGCCCAATCGTTTGACCGCTTCGAGAATCGGAGCCGGATGGGGCTTGCGGAACGGGACGCTATCGCCGCCCACCACCACCGGAAAGAAGCCCGACATCGACAAAGCGCCGAGAATCTTCTTGGTGGCGATCACCGGCTTGTTCGTCACAAGCGCGAGCTGGACGCCACGACGTTTCAGCTCGGTCAGGGTCTCGACAACCCCAGGATAGGGGCGCGTAAATCTGGCGGGATTGGGCTGATAGATCTCGAGGAACCGGCGGACGAGATCCAGATTGTCCATGGGCATCGCATGTGCCGCCGCCAATGCTCGCTCGATTAGTTTGGGCACGCCATCGCCAATCATGACCCTGATTTCGACCGCCGTGATTGGTCTCAGGCCGATTTCGGCAAAGAGCGAGTTGACCGCGGCGCGAATATCTTCCGCGCTGTCGACGAGCGTGCCGTCCAGATCAAAGATGATCGCCCGTAGGGCGTGAGTCTTGAGCATGGCGGCACATTCTCGATTGAGGCGGTGAGTTTCAATCGAATAAAATGCACCGATATGTGAATTCTAGTCTCAACTGCACAATAGGGGACCAACCGCGTGCTCGCTCGGCGGGAGAGGCTCCGAGTATAATTCGGGGAACACGGACCAGGGATCGACTGGCGCCAGGAAAGTTATCCGCGCCTTCATCGCACGAGCGTACACACAGGCCGACCGGGACAGCATGCATATCGCGTCCGGCAGATGCAGCTCTCGTTCCCTACTTGCCGATCTCTTCTTTCATCCAATCAACGAAGCGGTTGACATGTCGGGGATCAGCTCTCGAAGTAGAATGCGCGAAATACTGCTCTCCTTTTACCACAATGTCAGGAAACGGGCAGCGCAGCTTCCATCTGCTCGGGCCAACGAAGAACTCTTTGGGTGCAACAATTGACCCCAACCCTTCGCGCACCGCGTGAATCGCCACGAACATGTGGTCAAACCGATGGCCGCCTTCGAGCAGATAGTCTCGCACCCCGGCTTCTTGCAGCCATGCTTCCCAGTGTCCCGGCCGCGTTGCCGACGTTATCAGAGAATGCCTCAGTATGTCGGCCGGCTTCTTAAGGGGGCGGCGTTGCAGAAGGACTTCTGCGCTGATGGGCGTCAGGTTCTCGGCAAAAAGCGTCGTGGTATTCTTGAGGTACGATCCAATTCGTTCAGCTATACCCCTCGTTATCACAAGGTCATTAGCCGATATGTCGGGGGTCTCTCCGGTCATACGTGTTGAGATCCAGACGGAGACGTTGTCGTAGCGCGCCTCGAAACGCTTCAGTCGGGGCATTAGAAAGTACATTGCGAATGTGGACGGGGCTTCTATGGCAAGGACAGTCTTACTACGCTGGCGTCTCACATACTCGCAAGCGGACCCGATATCCTTGAAGGATTGCCCCAATTGTTCCGCGAGGATTTTGCCATAGGGAGTAAGGGTAAGACCCCTCCCCTCACGAGTGAACACGTGTTGGCCAAGCCAACTCTCCAGCGCTCGAATTTGCTTGCTAACCGCTCCGTGAGTCACACCCAGTTCTTTCGCGGCAGAACTTAGACTGTGAGCTCGTGCGGCGACGGCGAACGCTCGAAGCGCGATGAGAGGCAACTCTCGTTCTTTGGTCACTGCGGCCTTCCTGATACCAGAGCTCACGTATTTTCGCTATATTAACGACTTTACGTCGGTCAGCAAACGGCTTGCAGCTTCGAAATGCTCGGCCCCTCGCGGAGGCAAATTGGCCCCAAATATAGCGTCTCGACATTTTCTCACAGCTCGCGCCCTTTTGTTCGCTTGATGCCCGACCGGCCCGCATTGGTAATGACGCGCCTCGGCGCTCACAGCATCACCGCAACCAGCCACATCGTGGAGCAGTTGCCGCCTCCTGCGGTGCTCACTCGCGATCAAAACGATTTAAATCGATGTCATTTACAATGCCTGATCTCGACCAATCGGTCCTTCAACGGCACCAGGAAATTGTCGGCGCATTACATCCTGAATTCATTCCAAGTCCTGCTCTTGCTCATACACGCAGATCTGAAGGGTTTGAAACCGGCGCTTCAATTCCACGGCCGCGCGTTCGGCACCGGCCTTGGTACGAAATTCGATCTTGACTTCCCCGTCGATCTCAAGAGCAAACAGTTTCGCCGGAGGCTCATCAAATTGCGAAGTCATTCCGATCCTTTTGAGTATGGGACGACTTGTTGCCAAAGCGTCCTTGTCGCCGACCAAGATCGCGATACTCCACAACGGGAGACCGCCTTAACGTTCTCTGAACAGATGTTGGTGGCCGACAATTTCTGCCCCGCCGATGATCGGTCCCGATTTCATCTTGTCATCAATTTCGAAAAATTCCGGTCGCTTACAATCGAATAGAACGCAACGACATGTGAATTTTTTTGCCGGGATAGGTGGCTCCGCGGGCCGAAATACTGCTGCCCGTCCCTTCAAATATTCTGAAAGGCTCGGCCGCACTTCGCCCTTAGTATCCGGCATTTTTCCGTGTAACCGCCGATCAACGCGGTCGCGGCCATCGGGGCCGACCAAGGGGCTCGCTCGAGAGCATGTTGATGCGAGACGATGTTCGAGTTCCGAGCGAGGGCATGCACTTGGCGCCGACTCAAACTCACATACCGTTTCGATTTATTCGATTGAACCTCCTTTCGCGAGCGATAGAAGAGCTTGCTCGCTGTTACGGCGCAATGGGGATGTCAGACATCCTCTCTTCCTCTAAGAACTATCGTGAATTATCGGCGAAGTGCCGACGCGCACCATCAACCTCCTTAGCCTGGCATCTACTTTTTTCGTCAATGCACAATGAAGTTTGGGCCGGTCGAATCGAACTTCAAGTTGAACTCGTTAAGCAGAGGCGATGGCTCGAGCGTAGCCAGCACGAACAACCCACAGGGCGCGCTTTCAGGCGTTGACCGTCTAGCGAATCGAAGATCGACGCTCTGAATGCAGATCAAGTTGCCACATGAAACGCCTTGAGCTTCATCTTTATGCCGATCCAGAGGCAGCAGCTCGCAAGCTCGTCGAGCTCGCTGCGAGCATCGTACCGGTCCAAGACGGTCGCATTCACATAGAGAAGTTGAACGCGCCGTTCCTTTACTCCCTGAAGGCCAGCGGGCCTGAGTTCGGCGCCGGTATCAGATATGCCGTCGAGAAAGGATGGCTTCAGCTTCACATGAGTGGAACATTCGTGCGACTGCTGAAAGACGGAAGTGATATGCTTGCGTCTACTGTTAAATGAACTCTAAAGGGTTCATTGGTTGACCACCGCGCGAGTCACCAGACCAACCATTTGGCCGTTATCAGATTGCCGGGTGATCGAGTCCTAGCAGATCGCTCCGATTCGAGCAGTGTATCCTCCGAAACGTTTTCGCAACGCGTGGTTTTTTATTCGATTGAAGAACGCTACGCGAGCTCTTTAAATGAATCGATCTGGCGAGATCGATGACAACCGGCTCCATGTTGCCAGCGTTGGCGATGATCGACGTTTCCGGCAGGAGCGGCGTAAAGCGCGACCCAATGCATCGCATCTTTCAACAATTCATTGATTCGTTGGCGGAAGCGCGCGACGCCGCTGAGTTTTCACAGACTATGGCGGCAGTCGCCAGTGCTCTCGAACTGTCATGCTTCGCCTATCTTGCACTCCCAGACACCAGAGATCGAAAACCTCGTCTGATCTCAACATATCCAAAGGAGTGGACGTTTCGGTATATTCAAAGCCGGTATGAGCTCATAGACCCTGTCATCATCCGAGCCCTTCGGACGGCCGAGCCGTTTCAATGGGGACGGGGAGTTGCCTCCAGCCAAAGCTCGCCGGCCCAGAAGCAGTTGCTCGACGAAGCGGCTCAGTTTGGAATTGGCATGGGATTTACAGTGCCAATCCACGATGGTCGCGGCCCGGTGGCTGCTCTGACATTCGCGGCCCGCGGACGCAGTTCAGTCTTCGAGGATCGCGTCCAGTCGCAAGCACGCGTTCTTCAGCTAATGGCACTGTTTTTTCATACTCACGTTCGTCGCACTCTCGCGAACGATCAGGCCGTAGGCGGAATTAGATTATCTCGCCGCGAGTTCGAATGCCTGGAGTGGGCGGCTCAAGGTAAGAGCGCCTGGGAGATCGGACGCATCCTCGGCATCTCGCGCAACACCGTAGCATACTACCTAGAAAGCGCGAAGAAAAAGCTAGGGGTCCGGACCATTGTTCAAGCGGCGACGCACCTAGCCGCTGCAAAAAAAGATAAGCGAAAATAGGACGCACATCCCCTACAACTGCAGGTAATGAATCTGACCAATGGTCCGCTCTAAAGGAGGTGATGTCGACCTTTGGAGAGATCTATGATTCAGCTCATCACGCAATCTTCTTACGGGGAATTTTCCAACACTCTCGTTGAGATGTATCGGCTGCGACATCGTGTTTTCAAGCTCCGCATGGAATGGGACGTTCAAACCAGCGGCGATATGGAGATCGACGATTTCGATGCGCTGCATCCCGCCTACCTAACGCAGCTATCCGACAACGGCCAAGTGCAAGGTTCGGTACGCCTACTCCCCACACTTGGTTCGACCATGCTTCGCGACACCTTTCCCGCGCTTCTTAATGGCCAACCCGCGCCGTCAACTCCTCACGTCTGGGAAAGTAGTAGATTCGCAATCGATGTTGCTACCAACGCCCCGAAAGGAGATCACGGCATCACTCGTGCCGCTTACGAGCTGTTTGCGGGAATGGTCGAGTTCGGGCTTTCGCGGCAGCTCACTGATATCGTAACCGTCACAGATGTCCGAATGGAAAGAATCCTTCGGCGCGCCGGTTGGCCCCTGCGGCGCATTAGCAATCCTTCTACAATTGGCAGTACCTCTGCCGTGGCGGGTTACCTTGTCATTTCGCGTGAGATTCTCTCCAACCTTCGTAGGGCTGGCGGTCTTTCGGCGCCGGCTCTTTGGACGCCAGTAATCTTTGCTGCCGCCTAGAACGATCCATGCCAACCAACGAAACGTCCCCGCCTAGAGCGGGGACACCGTGTCTTGCGGTTTGCTCCCGAGCTACGAAAATGACGGAAACTGAGATTAGGAACAATCGACGGAACGCAACAAGAGCTATTGAGCTGCAACAGCTTCGATTAGCCGTTGTCGCTTGTGACTACGGAAGCTTTCGTCGAGCCGCAGAAATGCTTTCAATCAAGCACACCGCCCTCAGCCGTTCTATCGGTCAGCTCGAGCATGTGGTCGGGACTTCGCTGTTTGAGCGCTCAAGCGGAGGAGTCAAGCCTACTTTCGCTGGCCGAGCGGTTCTGCGAATTGCACGGTTGATTTTGGAACAAGTCGATACCCTTGTCGACGCGGGCCAATCTAGTGGTCGCGGTGAAATTGGTCGCCTGGCGATGGGTTTCTGCACATCCATTTCGGCCGGGAATCTGCGAGCTACTTTGGGGGAATTCAAGAAGCGGCTCCCGCAGATCGAATTGGCAACGGTGGAACGCTCTCGCCTTCGTCTAATGACTGCCCTTCGTAGCGGGACCGTCGATGTAGTCGTCAGCCCTGGACGCCTGCTTTCGAAGGACACCATTGCATTGCCGCTCTGGAGCGAACGCATCCTGATCTCGCTGCCTCAGGATCACAGCTTAGCACCACGTGAGATCGTCTATTGGACCGATCTGCGTAACGAAACGATCCTTTTAAGTCAGTATGATCCTGGAAGAGAGCTTGAGACTCTCTTGATCTCGAAGCTCGTACTACCTGAGGACCGCCCCAAGATCGAACGTCACGACGTTGGCCGAGGCATCATCAAGAGCCTGATAAGTATGGGCATGGGGCTCAGCCTCGTGATGGAATCGGATATTGGAGCGAGCTTTGCTGGCTTGGTATATCGAGAGCTGCAGGACGGAACGGGACCAAGCCGGTTGGACTTCTATGCGCATTGGCGTGATGACAATGAAAATCCGGCTCTGAAGCGCTTCCTCAGCCTGTTAACAGAACGCTATCCCTCGCCCCCGCCGGTTCTCGGGGAATGATTGACTGGTTGCGCCTTTGCAAATCCGCGGTCCGTGGACAACCCTGAAGGATCGAGAACCATGTCTCGATCTGATCGAGCCACGACGAGCGGGTCGCGGTGAAATGGAAATGCACCTTCGGGTGTTTCTTGAACCAACCCTCGTTCTTCTTGTGAATCCGTGTCGTGGAACAGGAAACTGCTCTCGCAATAGGAGGTGCGCCGTCATAGCGATCGCACACCATCCTGCCAGACGGGACGGCTATCGTGTTGGAGCGCCAGCCGAACGCCGACACAGGTAGCTATGCCGGACTCGGAGACGAGGTCGACAATCATTGGGCATGCTGTTTAAGGCCGCCGTGCTGTCGAGGGCTGCTCAGCGTCGGCGTCGAGGCCGGCACCAGACAGGACGAGAATAACCTGGGCTGGTGACCCGCTTCGACGATGCCGTCCGGCAATACGCCCGGCGCGTCTGGCATCAGGCATAGTCGGGCAAAGTAAGTGCGCTGTGAATCTGACGGGAGCTGTCCTTCTCAAGAACCTTGCTTCCCTCGGCCGCCATCTTCCGGAGCATCTCGTTGCGGACGTCGATTTCCTCCTGGGTGTCCGGGATCATGATCCGCTTGCCTTCATCTACCAGAGCCTGGTTCATCTCGACGAAGGGCCGCACCAGCTTTTCATAAGCCTCGAAGGCAGAGCTGTAGTCGGCATTGGTCGCGATCTCGCCGGCCAGGACATAGGCGCCGACCAGCGCCATGCTCGACCCTTGGCCCGACATGAAGGAGGTTGCGTGCGCCGCATCACCGGCAAGCACGACGCGCCCCTTCGACCAGACCGGCATGTGAATCTGGCTGACCGAGTCAAAGAACAGGTCCTCGGCCTTGCACATCGCCTCCACCATTTGGGGCACGATCCACCCGTCGACCCCTTTGAACATACGGGCGGACAGACTGCGCTTGTCCGCGTCGGTAAGGCTCTTGCGAAACGGCGAGGTCGGATATTTGAAGACCAGGAATGCGTACGCCAGACTGTTTTCGTCGGTCGCATAAACGACCGCATTCCTTCCCGGTACAGATGACGTCGAACGGCTGCAGCGCCTCGACGGCCTCATTCTCGGAGAGGTGATGGTCGAAGACGGCCACCTGCGCCCGGCTCCGCACCGGTGACCAATCGGCGAGGTCAAGCGCGACCCCGGCATAGTCATCGAGTATCGCCACCTTCGTCATTCGGCCTCCTAGTCAATCAACGAACGGGCTTGGGCTGGCACGTTGCGCGCAAACCTAATAAGATGCATTAATGTTTCTTATTGTTCCGAAAGCGGGGCGTCAATTAGAATCACTCGTGCATCTAAAGGGGGCGGTGTGGAGACGAAGAAGGGTCGACGACGCGGGGACGCGCTTGAGACAGCAATCCTTGGCGCCGCTTGGGCCGAACTGCTGGAGGTTGGATATTCCAGCTTCACGGTGGAAGCGGTGGCGAAGCGGGCGGGAACGAGCCGCCCTGTTTTGGCTCGCCGTTGGCCAAGCCGTGCCGATCTGGCCGTCGCCGCGCTGGCGCATTACAATAGGGCTAATCCCGTCGAAATGCCCGACCTCGGAAACGTGCGGGCCGAATTGATTTTTGTTCTGCAAAAGCTCTCGGAACGAGGCGCCAGCACCGTGATAAATGTCGTTCTGACCATGAACGACTATTTTGCGGAGACCAATTCCAGCATAGCCGATCTTCGGGGGCGTCTGGTCGGCGAGAACAAATTCGAACAGGTGTTACGGCGCGGTGTCGCGAGAGGCGAACTTGATCAGAGTAGATTGACGTCGCGCGTAGCGTCGCTGCCGCTCGACCTTCTCCGTCACGAAGTGATTATGACGCGCAAGCCTATTTCAAAAGAGCTGATTGTCGAAATCGTAGATACGATATTCTTGCCGTTAGCGGCCACTAGGGCGGCGGATTGATACGCACTACGCTCGACCATGAACGAAGTTGTGCGGCATGTGATTGCCGATACGAAATCGCTTCTGTACCGCGTTCCGCAAACGGGACAAGGGCTCAGATTCGTTCAAAACCAGAAGGCGATGGCGCTCGCGAGCACCACGGCTGGAGGGGACCAGGGCGAGTTGCTCTTAGTTAGTCGGACTATCTAGCTTCCTGACTGCGCAGTCGTGGCGCGACCGCGCGCACTAGCTCGGCGACCAGCGCCACCGCCGGATCCATGTCGGTGCGCTTTGCCGGTTTGATTTATCGCGAATTGCACGACGGGACGCGGCCGAGTTACCTGAGCTTTTCAGCACATTGGCGAGGCGACAACGAGAACCCAGCCCTTCACGGCTTTCTAAAACTGCTAGCCGGACGTTACCCCTCTCCAGTTTCTCGCGAATGAACTGCACGACGCCATTTCGCAAATCCCCGATCTGTCGCCATGAATCGCATCAGCATGGGCGCGATGAGCTTTGACGGATCATTGACCGGCTGGCCGGTTTCACGTGCGAGGGCCCCCGCATAGGCGACGAGATCGCGATGCACAGCAGCCGGTAATTCAGCGGTGACTTTGACAGGCTTGTCGTCAGCAAGCGCTCTAATCTTAAGCTTGGCCATCTTCTTTCCTCACCCTCTGTAAGGCTCTAGCACGAGGTCGCGATTCACGATCACGCGAACCGGAAATCCCGGCCTTATCGTTAGCGTTGGCTGGATGTTGAGGTTGCGTTGAACGATCTTCTGGCCGGTCTGATTTATGCTATCGCTCGATCCGCGGCGAAGAGCTTGGATGATGTCACCGCTGTTGCCGGTGTCGGAGCCGGCTCCCACTTCGCTGCCGACTGCTAGTAACGTAGACAGGAGCGCCGCCTTGAAGAGAGCGTCCCAATGATTGTCGACTTCGTCCTCTAGACCAGCGTAAAGCCGCAAAATGAGCCCCCTCATTCGACCCTTTTCGATCAAAATTTTTGTGCCATTTTGTGCCATTTTTGTGCCGTGGAGTTTTTGGAAGCGGCTGGGAATCCCGGTCGGAATGCCGCTAACCGATTGGTAAACAACGGTTTCTTTTCGTACGGCTTGAAAAGGGTTTGTAAGGAATGAAAAAGGCCGCCAGAGGCGGGCTAATTCATTGATACTGCTATCAAATCTTGGTTGCGGGGATAGGATTTGAACCTATGACCTTCAGGTTATGAGGCAGAAGGTCCGCACAATGAGCGACAGGCCTCCGTTCGCCACAACTGCCGCAAAAGGACCTCACCAATGCACAATGAACGCGGTCGAACGCTAACGAAAATGCAGCAAAATCAACGATCGCATCCTTTATCCTGCCGCTCATAACGGTCCGTTTGCGGGTTCGATGACCGCAGTCACCGAGGCAAGAATGATCAAGCTGCACCATTTTCCGCGCCAGACGCATCGCTCAGGGTTCGGGTAGTCAACCGTAAAAGCGATGACACGCCACTGCTCGGGCCGCCGTCCTATTCGCACTCAAGGCTAGCCGAATGCCCGCACGCTCGCCGACGTGGCTTTTCATGGTCGCTGTTGTCTGTCCCTGATCAGTCGACGGAGCGCGGAGGCGAAAAGTGACCGGGCGTTGTGGACGGAAGCCGCCAAAAGCGGAATTGTGCAACTCGGGTTCGATTTGCAAGTAACGGACTCGAGGAAAGCGCGATGTCGCCACGCTCTCCCCTCCCCGCCCGCTATCCTTCGACCGGCGCATGGCCCACGGTTATGCGTGCCGATATGGCAGCCGCATATCTTGATTATCGTGATACAGGTGAGCTGGCGCGTGGGGTGAGCCGGGGTGAGGCGCCCCTACCGATCGGCTATCACGGAATTGGACGCGCCAGAGAACCAATCTGGTCTAAGGCCGCCATTGACAATTTCCTCGAGCCAGATTCGGATAGTCCCGCAAAACAAGACTTGGCGTCACTCGCATGAAACCGCCTCGCACAGCATTGAAGCTTCCGCGCTATTGCCGGCGAAAGCCGTTGAAGAATGGCCGATGGGCATACTTTTTTGAACCGCCGACGTGGGCCCGCGCACAGGGTTGCCAAATTGAAGCTGAAGCATTGGGGCAGGATTACGTGGCCGCCGTCGATCGTGCGGAGAACGTCCTCTTGCCGGCCTTCGATAGCTGGCGTTCTCGCGGGCTGACGGACATGGTGCCGGCAGCCGTGACGCCAGGATCGTTTGACTGGCTAGCGGGCGTATTCAAGGCGCACCAGAAGTGGAAGGAGATCGATCACAAGACACAGCGTCTTTACGAGCAAGGCTTGTCGCTATTCGCCAACCACAGGCTGAAGGATGGCACCCGAACCGGCTCAAAGCAGATCTCAGATTTCACGAAAGGATTCGTGGACGCGGTGTATGCGAAGTTGCTCGTCGTCGAGGATAAGGACGCAGATGGCAACGTCGTAAGGCGAGAACGCCGCCGCTTCGCGAATGCCGCGATGGTCGCCTGCCGGCGGGCGTGGTTCGTCGGCCAGCGCGCAGACGAGAAGAGGGTTCCAGCCATCAATCCGTTCTCGCGCATGGGGTTGAAGGCACGCGCTCCCGGTCAGGCCGTGCGCGAGACGCCGACCGCGACGTGGGAAGATCTCGTTGCATTCCGAGCCGCCGCAAAGGACCTTGGATATCGGTCGGTGGCGACGGCCTCGCTTGTGACCTGGGAATGGCTGCAGCGGGAAGAGCACGTCTTCGGAGCCTTCGAGATCGCTCACTATCGACCCAAGGAGCGCCCGAACAGCGTCAAGATCGTGCATCCCAAGAACGGTGAGGAAGCGTGGTGGCCGCTGTTCGACGAGGCTGGCGAAGCCCTTTTCCCGGAGCTGATGGCCGAACTCGACGAAATCAAGAAGACGACAGTCTCAGGACTCGTTTTCCGGCGGGATCACGCCCACCGTAGATCTCGCACGCCGCTACCTTGGATCACCGATAAGAAGGATCTTCGCTATCTCCGGGATGTGGTGAAGGAGATCATCCGTTCCGCCGGGCTTCGAGAAGAACTCTCGTTCACATCCTTCCGCCACGGCGGCTTCACTGAGGGAGCCGACAGCGATCTCACGGATGCTGAATTGCGCGCGGCCGGACGGCACCGGTCCGCGAGACAGCTCCCGACATACGCGAAGCGCACGCGCAAACAGCTCATTTCGGGCACGAAGAAGCGTCGCGAGGAGCGAACAAAGACAGCCGGTTTGTCGGAATAGCCGCTGACCGCTTGTCGGAATGGCTCTCTTGCGAGGTCGCCAAGCCATTGAAAAGCTTGGTGGGCGCACCAGGGCTCGAACCTGGGACCCGCTGATTAAGAGTCAGCTGCTCTACCAACTGAGCTATGCGCCCGAAAGGCGGTCAATGCCTTGCGAGGCCGGTCGTTTAGCAAAGCGATCCGGGTATGGCAAGCGATGCGGCGCAGGTTTTCCAAGGGTTATTCCACAGGCCCAAAAATGCGAAAAGCCGCTGGATTCCAGCGGCTTCGCGAGGGTTAATCCCGGGGAATCCCGGATCGCTCAGAGCCGGCCTTCCCGGTCCGGGCCGCTATCGCGGTCGAAACGGTCGCCGCCGTTGAAGCGGTCCATGCCACGTTCCATCATGCGATCCATCCCACGCTCCATGAAGTGGCGGGGCGGGCCGTCTTCGCCGCCGCCGAACGGGCCGCGGTGGCGGGTCAGGAGGGCGAGGCGCCGCTTCTGGCCCTCGTCCAGGGTCTTGTAGAGGGGATCGGCGGCATCGGCGATCTTCTTCAGGGCCGCCGACGTCGCACCCATGTCCTCGGCGCGCTGGCGCAGCCGGGCGACCGGATCCTCCGGCTTGTCGGCATCCTTGTTGCCGTCCTTGGCGGCATCGCCGGGGCCGGCATTCATCCGCGCATTGGCGCGGTCGATGCGGAGCTTGGCGAAGTCGCGCACGGCGGTCTCGACCGGCGGCCACAGCTTCTCCTGGTCGGCGGTGAGCTTCAGCCCGGCATGGACCGCGGCGATCCGCGCGTCGACGAAGGCGGCGCGGTCTTCAGGGTTCATGCGGATGTGGCGGAAGTGCTCCATCCACGGGCGATGATATTGGGCATAGACCGCGCCCGAGCCGGCGATGCTGAGCGCGGCGATGGCGGCGACGGTGAACTTCCTCATAAGAACCTCCTCTGGAAGGATATCATGAAGATGAGGGTCGTTCGCCTCTCATGCAACTTACAACTTGGACAGGGAAGGCGTTCTTTCGCAGATGTAACGCACTTGAACGTCCGTTCAGCCGCAGTCTGACATCATTCGTAACAAAAAGAGCTTCCGTGCGGATCGCACGGAAGCTCGTTATTCATCGTTTGTTTATTAGTTGGTCGTGCTCTTGGATTCCTTCAGGAACTCGTCGATCAGCGGCTGGCCGACACGGCTTGCGGCGTCCTTGTAGACCGGCTCCATCGCCTTGCGCATCGCCTCGTCCTGCTCCGGCGTGAGCTTGATGATCTCGCTCTTGCCGCTCTTCTTGATCTCGGCGAAGGCGTCGTCGTTCTCCTTCTGCGACTGCGCGTTATTGAAGTCGGTCGCTTCCTTCATCGCCTTCGACAGCTGGTCGCGGATGTCGGCCGGCAGTTCGTCCCAGAACTTCTTGTTCACGATCACGACGTAGCCGATGTAGCCGTGATTGGTCTCGGTGATGTACTTCTGCACCTCGTGCATCTTCTGCGTATAGATGTTCGACCAGGTGTTCTCCTGGCCGTCGACCACGCCGGTCTGGAGCGCCTGGTAGACTTCGCCGAAGGCCATCACCTGCGGTAGCGAGCCTAGCGCCTTGAACTGCGCCTGGAGCACACGCGAGGACTGGATGCGGAACTTGACGCCCTGATAATCCGCGGGCGTGACCAGCTTCTTGTTCGCGCTCATCTGCTTGAAGCCGTTGTCCCAATAGGCAAGGCCGGTGATGCCCTTGGAGTCCAGCAGCTTGAGCAGCCGCAAGCCCAGCGGGCCTTCCGTCACCTTCCGCAGTGTCTTCAGGTCGGGAAGGATGTAGGGCAGATCGAACACCTCGAATTCACGGATGCCGAGCGGGCCGAATTTCGAGTTGGACGGCGCCAGCATCTGCACGCTGCCGAGCTGAAGCGCCTCGAGCTCTTCCTTGTCCTTGTAGAGCGACGAGTTCGGATAGACCTCGATCTTGACCTTGCCGCCGGTGTATTTCTCGGCGAGCTCCTTGAACTTCTCCGACGCCTTGCCCTTCGGCGTGTCGGTGGCGACCACATGGCTGAACTTGATGATGATCGGGTCGGCGTTGGCGGGGCCGGCAAGGCCGAGTGCCAGTGCAGCGACGGACGCCGCGATCGCGAAGGTGCGCATAATCTCTCCCTGTTGTTTTTGGGCTGCCCGGCGCGCGGGCGGCCTGTCCTCATGCCGGGCACATCCATACAGGCCGGCGCGCACGCGTGCTATTGGCCGTTAGCAGGGCAGCTATTCTCGGCGCCGTCATTCCGGGGAATCGAACCCGGAATGACGGGCTTTGAGCGTCAGCTTGCCGCCGCCGTCGTCACCGTATCGCGCTGGCGCTTCATGACGATCTTGTTGAGCGCGCCGAGATAGGCCTTTGCCGAGGCCACCAGTGTATCGGGATCCGCCGCGCGCGCCGTCATCGCACGTCCCTCATGCGAGAGCCGGACCGAGACTTCGGCCTGCGCGTCGGTGCCCTGGGTCACGGCGTGGACCTGATACAGGTCGAGCTTGGCCTCATGCGGCACCAGCGCCTTGATGCAGTTGAACACGGCATCCACCGGACCGTTGCCCTCGGCTTCCTCGATCTTGATCTGGCCGTCGACGTCCAGCTTCATGGTCGCGCGCTGCGGGCCATGGGTGCCGGCGATCACGGTCAGCGAGGTCAGCTTGATGCGGTCGTGCGACGCGGCCATCTCCTCGTCGACCAGCGCCTCGATGTCCTCATCGTAGATGTCCTTCTTGCGGTCGGCGAGCGCCTTCATCCGCGTGAACGCATCTTCCAGCTGGTTGGGGCCGAGCTTGTAGCCCATCTCCTCGAGCTTGTGCACGAAGGCATGGCGGCCGGAATGTTTTCCCAGCACCAGCGACGACTGCTTCAGGCCGACCATTTCGGGCCGCATGATCTCGTAGGTCGAGGCGTCCTTCAGCACGCCGTCCTGATGGATGCCGCTCTCATGCGCGAACGCGTTCCGGCCGACGATCGCCTTGTTGTACTGCACCGGGAACGAGGTCGCCGCCGACACCACCTTCGAGGCGCGGGTGAGCTGCGTGGTGTCGATCTTGTTCCAGAAGGGGAATTTATCGTTGCGCACGTTGATCGCCATCACGATCTCTTCGAGCGCGGCGTTGCCGGCGCGCTCGCCGATGCCGTTGATGGTGCATTCGACCTGGCGCGCGCCGCCGATGATGCCGGCCAGCGAATTCGCTACCGCCATGCCGAGGTCGTTATGGCAATGCACGGAGAACACGGCCTTGTCCGAGTTCGGCACGCGCTCGATCAGCGTCTTCATGAAGTGGGTGTATTCGTCGGGCGTGGTGTAGCCGACGGTGTCCGGAATGTTAACCGTGGTGGCACCGGCCTTGATCACGGCCTCGACGATGCGGCAGAGATAATCCATCTCGCTGCGGGTGCCGTCCTCGGCCGACCATTCGACGTCGTCGATCTGGTTGCGGGCGCGCGCGACCATGGCAACCGAGGTCTCGAGCACCTGCTCCGGGGTCTTGTTCAACTTCACCCGCATATGCAGCGGCGAGGTCGCGATCACGGTGTGGACGCGGCCGCGTTTTGCGAATTTCACCGCCTCGGCGCAGCGGTCGATATCGGCCGGGTGCGCGCGGGACAGGCCGGCGATGACGGCGTTCTTGGAGCGGCGGGCGATTTCGCTGACCGCCTGGAAGTCGCCTTCGGAGGTGATCGGGAAGCCGGCTTCGATGACGTCGACGCCCATATCGTCCAGCATCTCGGCGACCTCGAGCTTTTCCTCGAAGGTCATGGTGGCGCCGGGGCACTGCTCGCCGTCGCGCAGCGTGGTGTCGAAAATGATGACGCGGTCCTTATCGGACTTGTTCACGGGGGCCATTGTCGAATTCCTTTTGAGCTTTTGCGCCGTTTATTTGCTGGGCGCTTGAGGTGTGCGGTGATCTCGACCAACCCCTGAGCGCCCAGGCGCGTGCGCCCAGCCGGCCCTCAGGGGCAGCTAAGAAGGAGCTCGCCAATAAGGAGGGTGGGCAGGAACGCGGCCGGGATCGTGGCGGCGGCCAGAGCCACCTCCCCCGAAATCCCATCGATTTGGCCGCGAATCAGCATTGCCAGACCCTTTTGAGCCCTCAAATCCTCGGTCAAAACCGTTGACGGTTGGTTGCCGAGAGGCTCGATGGACCGTTTCTAGACGAGAAATGGGCGCAACTGCAACGCCAAAAGATGGTCAGAGGGGCTGACTTGGTTGCGGGTGGCGCCTCCAGCAGCGCGGCACGCGGCATATCAGCCCCGTCATCCTGAGGTGCGAGGCGTGCGATGCGAAGCAGCGCGCGAGGAGCCTCGAAGGATGAACCGCCGAGCTGCTTCAGCCGGGCCGCCGCCCTTCGAGGCTTGCTCTGCGGCTGCGCCGCAGGGCGCGCACCTCATGGCAGGCGGTACATACGAAAATCAGAATTTCGGTAAAGTGGAATATTTGACGTGCGTCGATTGACCCAGCGGTCGCGTGTTTTGCCCGATGGCAGCGCAAACGCTTGTAGCCCGCGCATGCCACACCCACCGCCGTCATCCCCGCGGAACCAAGCGGTTGTCGCTGGAGGTGCGAGCCTTGCGATGCAACAGCATCGCAAGGTGAAGCCTCGAAGGATGCGCGACAGGAGCTTGCGGCGCATCCTTCGAGGCGCGCAAGTGCGCGCACCTCAGGATGACGGTCGAGTTGTGGTGTCTATCAGACTACCCCGTGCGGCGGGAGCGGGCACGGCTCTCCCAGCGATCCAGCATCAGGCCAAGTTCGCCAGTGGCCGGAACCGGGGGCGGCATCTTGTTGATGGCCGTCACCTCGTTGGTATTGGCGGGCGGGGCGGCGACCCAATCCGGCTGCGCGTAGCCACGCCAGCGGCGGGCTTCCGCATGTCGTTTGCGGGAGATCAGATCGCGCATAAAATAGCCGGCCGCGAACGCGATCCCAAGCAACACAATCAAGATGACGACGCCCACACTCAACTCCGACCTTGGCCCAAACGGTTTTCTGCGCAGCAAAGCGTGCGAAATCAAGGCTTGAAAATGCCCGCAAGCCGAGTTGGTGAGATCTTTTTGTGACGAGCAAATAGTCGTTCACACCTGTGGAACCGACATACACAAGTTTCCAGCAGGAAACCGCTCGCCGTTTTGGACATTCCTGCGACGAATTTACGATATTCCACCGGCATCGCGCGCAAAGGATGCGAATCCAACCCTCGCAACCCATCGCGGACCGGACTAACCTTCGCACCGCTCGGCCGGATCAACCGGCTAGCCAACATGACCGGGAGGACGCGAATGACACGCCAGGAGGCTCGTGACCACGAGCAGCGTGACCAGGATGCTGCGCTTTCACGACGAACACTAGTCCAGGGGCTTGCGCTCGGGGCCGCGGCCACCATGGCCGGAACTGGCGCCGCGCTGGCCCAAACGGGACCTGCCGCGCCGCCGACCACGATCACCACCCCGCCGCGCGACTTCGGCCCCAACGGCGCGCCGACCACCTATTTCTGGGACCCTGACATCCTCGCGGTCGATCCGTCCTTCAACGATCTGGCGCAGCCCAACACCGCGATCAAGCGGCTCTACACCGGCGTGCTCTGGGCCGAAGGTCCGGCGTGGAGCGCGCAAGGAAGATATCTGTTGTGGAGCGACATTCCCAATAACCGGCAGATGCGCTGGAGCGAGGATGACGGCCGCGTCAGCGTGTTTCGTGCGCCCTCCAACAACTCCAACGGCAATTCGTTCGACTTCCAGGGCCGCCAGCTCTCCTGCGAACATCTGACCCGGCGGGTGACGCGCTACGAGCATGACGGCACTGCCATCGTGCTGTGCGACAATTACAACGGCAAGCGCCTGAACTCGCCGAACGACGTCGTCGCGCATCCCGACGGCAGCTACTGGTTCACCGATCCGCCCTATGGCGGGCAGCTCTATGAAGGCGAGCCCGACGCTGCGGGCGGACCGAGCAATGCGGGCGGCAAGCTCAATCCGCGGATCGGACAGCCGGCAGGCTTCACACCGGGCAAGCGCGAGCTGCCGACCAACTGCTATCGCATCGACCCCTCTGGCCGCGTCGACCTCGTCGTCACCGAGGATCAGGTGCCCGATCCGAACGGCCTGTGCTTCTCGCCCGATTTCAAGAAGCTCTATGTCGTCTCTACCGGCAAAGGCCCCGGCGACACTGGCCGCGGCGGCAATGGCGAGATCTTTGTGTTCGACGTTGGCAGCGACAACAAGCTCTCCAACCCCAAGAAGTTCAGCGACTGCGTGATCGACGGCGTGAAGTGCGGGCCTGACGGCGTGCGCTGCGACGTCAACGGCAATGTCTGGGCCTCCAGCAATGCCGGCCGCGCGGTCGGCTACAACGGCGTGACGACATGGTCGCCGGATGGCAAGCTGCTCGGCCGTATTCGCCTGCCGGAAGTGTGCGGCAACATCTGCTTCGGCGGCCCCAAGCGCAACCGCCTGTTCATGGCCGCGAGCCAGTCGCTCTACGCCGTGTACACGGCGACGCAAGGTGCGGGGCCGGGCTGACGCGCGCAAGCCGGACCACGACACGGCGCCGGCGTGCCTCGCCGGCGCCGGATTGTTTTAATGGTCTGCTCGATGCGTGAGCTGGGCGCAACAGAGGTGACTCGCGGACCGGGCGCGTGATAATTGAGCTATGGCTGACTGACAAAATTCGCGTTGTTGTTCTCTATGGCGGCAGGTCCGGTGAGCATGAGGTCTCGCTGAAATCGGCTGCCTCCGTGCTCCATCATCTCGACCGCGAGCGCTTCGAGGTGATCCCGGTCTCGATCGACAAGGCCGGACGCTGGCAGTGGAACGATCTTCGTTCGATCGATCAGGCGCACGCGACGTCCTTGCCGATCCTGGCTGATGCACCCGAGATGCGGCTCGCGAGGGGCGCGAGCGGACGCGGCGTCCTCACGCCAATTTCCGCAGGAGTGGCCGATCCGATCGAGATCGATGTCGTCTTTCCGGTCATGCATGGGCCCCTTTGCGAGGACGGCGCCGTGCAGGGCCTGCTGGAATTGACCGACGTCGCCTATGTCGGATCAGGCGTCCTCGCCTCCGCCGTCGGCATGGACAAGGATATCGCGAAGCGGCTCGCCGAATTTGCCGGCATTCCGGTCGCGCCCTATCGCGTGCTCACCCGCAAGGCCTTCATTGGGGATCGCAGCTCATCTCTCGCCAAAGCGATCGAGGGCTTGACGCTCCCGGTCTTCGTCAAGCCGTGCAACATGGGCTCCAGCGTCGGCATTCACAAGGTGAAGGCGTGGGATGCGCTGGGACCGGCGCTTGACGATGCGTTTCGCTACGATGTGAAGGTGCTGATCGAACAGGGCATCGACGCGCGCGAAATCGAGGTCGCGGTGCTCGAGGGCGAGACGCCCTTCGTGAGTCTCGCCAGCGAGCTGAACCCCAACTCCCAACACGAGTTCTATTCCTACGAGGCAAAATATCTCGATCCCGATGGCGCCCGGGTTGATCTCCCGGCCAGGCTCGACGCCGCGCAGATGGAGCGCGTGCGGTCACTGGCGGCCCAGGTGTTTGCGGCGCTCGAATGCAGTGGCCTCGCGCGCGTCGACTTTTTCCTCGACCGGCAAACCGGCCAGTTCTATTTCAACGAGGTCAACACCCTGCCCGGCTTCACGTCGATCAGCATGTATCCGAAGATGATGGAGGCCTCCGGCGTGCCGTATGGAGAGCTGCTGACGCGCCTCGTCAACATGGCGCTGGATCGGCACCGGCAGCGCCAAGCCCTGGAACGGGGCTATTCAAGCTAGGCGATCTCCGGATCGAGGACAGAGCGACTGATCGTTGCTGCGAGCGCGTTGAATCGGCGTCGCTGTCATCAATAGCCGCTGGCTGTGTGCCTGCGATGCGCCCGCATGCCCGCCGACGAAATCTGCATGCCTGATTTTCCGGAATACCCAACGCTGCCTGCAATTTACGCAGCGCTAGACTTTAGTCCCCTCTCACAATCCTGAATGCGGTTTCACTTGCCGAGAATGCCATCGCCGTTATAGTCGCGCCCAATAGCTCATAAGAGGCTTATTAAAGGGAGAGAGAACAACATGAATAAAGCACTCTCTGGTGCATTGCGAATAGCACTGGGAACGGCCGCGGCCGGCGTACTGATGATGGCATCGGGCGCGGCATTTGCGGCGGATCCGATCAGGATCGGCGTGATCGCGGAAGCGCAGGCGATCGCCGGCGCATCGATCCCGCAGGCGGCGCAGCTCGCCGCCGACGAGATCAATGCCAATGGCGGCGTCGACGGCCGCAAGATCGAGATCATCGGCTACGACAACCACTCCTCCTCGGCAGACTCGGTGCGCGCGTTCCAGCGCGCGGTGAACGAGGACAAGGTTAACGCGGTCATCGCCAGCTATATCAGCGAAGTGGTGCTGGCGCTCGAGCCCTGGGCCTCGCGGCTGAAGACGCCGTTCGTCACGCCCGGTGCGGCCTCCAACGAGATCAGCAAGAGCGTCCACGCCGATTATGAGAAGAACAAGTACACCTTCCATGGCTACCTGACCTCGGCAGCACTTGCGCTCTCGGTCTGTGACGGCGCCAAAGATCTGCTCGTCGACAGGATGCACATGAAGACGGCCGTCATCATGAGCGAGGACGCCGCCTGGACCAAGCCGCTCGATGTCGGTTACGAGGAATGCCTGCCCAAGATCGGGCTGAAGGTGCTCGACCACATCCGCTTCTCGCCTGACACCACCGACTTCACGCCGATCTTCAACAAGATCGAGGGATCGAAGCCCGACGTGATCATCACCGGCATCTCCCATGTCGGCGTGCAGCCGACGGTGCAGTGGAAGAACCAGCAGGTGCCGATTCCGATGTTCGGCATCTCCTCGCAGGCCACCAACGAAACCTTCGGCAAGGACACCAATCAGGCGGCCGAGGGCGTGCTCTACCAGGGCGTCTCCGGCCCCGGCGTCGCGGTGACACCGAAGTCGGTGCCGTTCGCCGAAAACTTCAAGAAGAAGTTCGGCAATTATCCGTCCTATGCCGGCTACACCGCCTATGACGAGGTCTATTACATCGCCGACGCGGTGAAACGCGCCGGCTCGACCGACGCCGACAAGCTGGTCGATGCGTTGGAGAAGACCGACTGGGAAGGCACGATCGGCCGCGTCCAGTTCTACGGCAAGGACGATCCCTTCACCCACTCGATCAAATACGGCAAGGGCCTGATCACCGGGCTGATGCTGCAATGGCAGGACGGCAAGCAGAGCGCGGTCTGGCCCAAGGATGTCGCCAAGGTCGACATCAAGTTCCCGAGCTTCATCAAGCTCTCGAACTAGCAGGACACGCTCCCGGGACCACCTCCCGGGAGCTTCCACATGCGTCGTACGCAGAACCTTCCTCCAGCGAGACTTTCTGGCCAATCTGAGATGCGAGCTTTCCAGATTCTGATTGATGGCTTCGCCATCAGCGCCCTCTACGCCCTCGGTGCCACCGGCTTTACGTTGATCTTCGGTGTCTCCGGCGTCCTCAACCTCTCCCACGGTGCCATCATGGTGGCGGCAGCGGTGGCGGCCTGGGCCGCCGCCAGCATCTTCAATGTCGGCACCTATGCCGGCGCGCTGATCGGGGTCGCGGTCGCGCTCCTCGCCGCCTTTGCCACCTACTTCGCGGTGGTGAAGCCGATCCAGGACTCCCGGCGCATCCCCAATGAGGAGAAGGAGATCTTCGTCCTCACCGGCACGCTCTTGTGGGGCATCATGATCCAGGAGCTGATCGCCTATTTCTTCACCAACAACGCCAAGACCGTGCTGCCGATCGTCGAGGGCGTGGTCGACGTGCTCGGCGTCCGCACGCCGAAGAACGAGATCTTCACCGCGATCGTGTGCTGCCTCGTCATCGCGCTGCTGTGGCTGCTGGTGAATCGCACCCGCACCGGCAAGGCGGTGCTGGCGGCCTCGATGAACCCGCGCGGTGTGACGCTGCTCGGCCTCGAGCTGACCAACATCTACATCGTGGTGTGGGCGATCTACGGCATCCTCGCCGGCATTGCCGGTGTGCTGCTCGGCATGTTTCTGGGCGTCAGCTCCTACAGCGTCGGACCTCTGACCGCGAGCGCGTTCTCGATCGTGGTGCTAGGCGGCCTCGGCAGCGTCTCCGGCTCGCTGATCGCGGCCTTCGTGGTCGGCTATCTCGAGACGCTGACGGCCTACCTGGTCTCGCCGGCCTACCGCACCATTCCGGCGCTGCTGCTGCTCGTGTTCGTGATGTACATCCGGCCCCAGGGCCTTCTGGGGAGGCGCTGAGATGGCGAGCTTCTTTACGACGCGCCTGTTCTTCATCTCTCTTGCGCTGGTCGTGATCGCGTCGACCTTGCCGCTCTATGTCTCTGGCTACGTGCTGGGCCTGTTGACGGTCGCGTTCTATTTCGGCGTGTTCGCGATGGCCTGGGACCTGCTGTTCGGCTTCGCCGGCGAGGTCAATTTCGGCCCGACCTTCCTGATCGGTGTCGGCGCCTACACCGCCGGCATCCTCAATGCCCAGTTCGGCTGGTCGGTCTATCTCTGCATCGTGCTCGGCGCGCTCGCCTCCGTCGTCGCAGGCCTCGTGCTCGCGCTGCCGGCGCTGCGGGTGCGCGGGCCGTATTTCGGCCTGACCACGCTGGTCGCGGTCTTGATGCTGCAAAACTTCATCGTGGTGTTCGCAGACCTTACCGGCGGCGAGATCGGACTGACCATCCCCGACGTCATCTCGATTGACGCCGGCGTCAATTACTGGATCGCGCTCGGCTTCATGACGATCTCGGCGGCGATCCTCTACGGCCTGTCGCAATCCCCGGTTGGCCTCGTGCTGCAAGCAAGCGGCCAGGACCCGGTGCAGGCCGGCGCGCTCGGCTTCAACATCGTCAAGCACAAGCTTGCCGCCTTCATCGTCAGCGCGTTCTTCTCAGGCCTGTCCGGCGCGCTGCTGGTGTTCTACTTCGGCACCGCCTCGGTCGGCACCGTCGTCGACGTCGCGGTTGGCGTGAACGTCATCGTCTCGGCCGTGCTCGGCGGCCGGCGCACCGTGCTTGGGGCTGCGTTAGGGGCGATCTTCCTGATCGTCGCCGGCGAGTTCTTGCGGCCGACCGGCGAGCTCGCGACCTTCATCGTCTCGGCGGTCGCGCTGCTCGTCGTGCTGTTCTTCCCCGGCGGCTTCCTCGGAGCGGCCCTCTCGCGCGAGGCTCGCTCGTAATGGATCAGAGGCTTACAAACCGACCCGTACTCGAAGTCCGCGGCCTGACAAAACGCTTCGGCGGATTGACGGCGGTGAAGAACCTCGGCTTCGAGGTCAACAGCGGCGAGATCTTTGGCCTGATCGGGCCGAACGGCTCAGGCAAGTCGACCGCGATGAAGAGCGTGATGGGCATCGAGCGCCCGACCGCCGGCGAGGTGATCTTCGAGGGCGAGAACGTCGCCGGCCTGCCCGCGCACAAGATCGCGCGCAAAGGCTTTGGCATGGTGTTCCAGCACTCGCGGCCGCTGAACCGGCAGACGGTGCTGGAGAACATCATGGTGGCGCTGCTGCCGGACAGCCTGTTCATGCTGTTCCCGGACAAGGCGCTGCTCGAGCGTGCCAAATGGATCGCCGACCGCGTGGGCTTGGGCTCCGTGATGAACCGCCGTCCACCGACGCTGCCGTTTGCCGATCTGCGCCGGCTCGAACTAGCCAAGGCTATCGCGCGTGATCCAAAAGTGGTGCTGGTGGACGAGCCCTTCGCCGGCCTGACGCGCGCCGAGGTCGACGTCTTCTCCGACCTGATCCGCAGCTTTCGCGATGACGGCCGCGCGGTGATGCTGGTCGACCACAACGTCAAGAGCGTCGCAGCGCTGGTCGATCGTGTGCTCGCAATGTATCTCGGCGAGGAGATCGTCACCGGCAAGGCCGAAGACGTCATGAAGAACGAGACGGTGCGCAGGGTCTATCTCGGCGGCGCGATCGAGACTCATGCGCGGCCCGAGAACAGCTTCAAGGACAAGGTGCCTCTGCTGCAAGTGGAGAATGTCAGCGTTCATTACGGCAAGGCGCAGGCGCTGGAGAACGTGTCGATCCACATCCACGAGGGCGAGTTCGTCTCGATCGTCGGGCTCAACGGCGCCGGTAAGACCACGCTGTTCAACACCATCTCCGGCTTCCTGCCCTATAGCGGCGAGATCTCGCGCGGCGGCGAAAAGCTGCGCGGCACGAGTCCAGCGAAGATCGCTCGCAGCGGCATCGTGCAGTGCCCGGAATCGCGCGAGCTGTTCGGCGAGATGAGCGTGCGAGAAAATCTCGATCTCGGCGGACAACATTTGACCGACGATAAGCGCGCAGCGCAGCTCGCCTGGCTGTTCGAGCTGTTTCCGATCCTGAAAGAGCGGCAGGGCCAAATGGCACAGACGCTCTCCGGCGGCGAGCAGCAGATGCTCGCAATCGGCCGCGCGCTGATGATGCAGCCGCAGATCCTGATCCTGGACGAGCCGACGCTGGGGCTTGCCCCCGTCATCCTCGAGCTCCTGTCCAAGGCGCTCACGAGGCTGCGGCAGACCACGTCGATCACGGTGCTGCTCGGCGAGCAGAACGTCACCTTCGCGCTGCCGCATGCCGACCGCGTCTATGTGCTCGAACATGCCCGGATCGTCTGGGAGGGCGATCCCGGACGCTTCGCCGCCGAGGCCGGCGCCGATTTTCTCTAGTTCGCGCGTATCAATAACAAAACAAGGAAAAGGAAACGACCATGCGACCACAAACGATTTTGAGCAGCAGCTTCCTCACCTCCGCGCTGGCGCTGTGCCTCGCAGCTCCCGCCTACGCGCAGTCGAACGATCCGATCAAGATCGGAATCATCGCCGAGGTGCAGTCGATCGCGGGTGCGGCGACGCCGGGTGGCGCGCAGATCGCTGCCGACGAGATCAATGCCAAGGGCGGCATCCTCGGCCGCAAGGTCGAGATCGTCACCTATGACAACAAGAGCTCATCGGCGGACTCGGTGCGCGCGTTCCAGCGCGCGGTGAGTGAGGACAAAGTCTCTGCCGTGATCGCGAGCTATATCAGCGAGGTCGTACTGGCGCTCGAGCCTTGGGCCGCGCGTCTCAAGATGCCACTGATCACACCAGGTGCCGCCTCGAACGAGATCACCAAGGCAATCCACAACGACTACGAGAAGAACAAGTACACGTTCCACGGCTATCTGACCTCGGCCGCCCAAGCCCAGATCGTCTGCGACGCGGCCAAGGATCTGCTTGTCGACAAGATGCACATGAAGACCGTCGCGATCATGAGCGAGGACGCCGCCTGGACCAAGCCGCTCGACATCGGCTACGAGGCCTGCCTGCCCAAAGCCGGCCTGAAGGTCGTCGAGCATGTGCGCTTCTCGCCTGATACCACCGACTTCACGCCGATCTTCAACAACATGGAGGCTAAGAAGCCCGACGTGATCGTCACCGGCATCTCGCATGTCGGCGTGCAGCCGACGGTGCAGTGGAAGAACCAGCAGGTACCGATCCCCATGTTCGGCATCAGCGCGCAGGCGCTGAGCCCGACCTTCTGGAAGGACACCAATGGCGCCGCCGACGGCGTGCCCTCGCTGGCAGTAGCAACGCCTGACGTCGCCGTGACCTCGAAGACGAAGCCGTTCGCGGCGGCCTTCGCAGCCAAGTTCGGCATGCCGCCTGCCTATACCGGCTACACCGCCTATGACGAGGTCTACATCATCACCGACGCCATCAAGCGCGCCGGCTCGACCGATCCCGACAAGATGGTCGCCGAGATGGAGAAGACCAACTTCGAAGGCACGATCGGCCAGATCCAGTTCTACGGCAAGGATGACGAGTTCACCCACGGCATCAAGTCCGGCCCCGGCACCGTGACCGGCCTGGTCTTCCAGTGGCAGGACTCCAAGCAGGTCGTGGTCTGGCCCGAGAAGATCGCGGAAGGCAAGCTGAAGTTTCCGAACTTCGTGAAGCTGTCGCAGTAATCAGCTTACGCCGACATCAAGCCCATCGCTCTCCTTGCGGAGCGGTGGGCTTTTCGTTGTCTTTCGCAGATGCGTTGTGACCCGCGGCCGGCGCGTATCGACCTTGGGCGATGTTGACTTTCCGCCTTCCCGCTCCCCATACTTCGTAAAAAAATAACAACCAATCATAAGACGGTTTTGAGGGAGGATAGGATGCCCACTTCACGCAGGCAGCTGCTGAAGAGCTCGGCGGCTGCCGCCGCTGCACTCAGCCTTGATTGGACCCGGGCACAGGCCCAAGCCGAGACGATGCGTATCGGCGTGATCTACGATCTCACAGGCCCGTTTGCCGCCGGCGGCTCGGTCGCCTCATCCGTCGGAACGCAGATCGCGATGGATCTCGTCAACGAGAAGGGCGGCATCGGTGGCAAATACAAGGTGGCGCCCGTCGCCGCCGACTCCCAGAGCAAGGCCGACGTCGCGATCAACGAGGCCGAGCGCCTGATCAGCCAGGAGAAGGTCGACATCATCGAAGGTGTGTTCTCCAGCGCGCATGCGGTGCCGATGGCCGCGAAAGTCGAGCAGCAGAAGAAGATCCTCTGGATCACGACCGCGGTCTCGACCGCCGTGTTCAAGGACAAGAACCTGCAATATGTGTTTCGCGCGCAGATCCACTCCGACCAGTATGGCCAGGCCTTCGCCGGCTTCATCGCCGAGCATGCGAAGACAAAACTCGGCATGGAGCCGGGCGAGGTGAAGGTCGCGCTGATCCACGAGGACGGCCCCTATGGCGTTGGCGTTGCGGCTGCCGACGAGGCCTATGCCAAGCAAGCCGGCATCCAGATCGCCCTGCGCGAGGGCTATTCGGCCTCCGCGCCTGATCTCTCGGTGCTCGTCACCAAGCTCAAGCGCGCCAAGGTCGATGTGATCTCGCATGCCGGCTACAATCCCGACATCACGCTTTTCCTGCGCCAGGCGCGCGAGAGCGGCCTGCGCTTCAAGATGCTGTTCGGAGCCGGCGCCGGCTACAGCCAACTCGACAAGCTGCGCGCGACCTTCGGACCCGACATCGACAATTTCTGCAACATCGATCCCGTGCCCGCGCAATTGCTCGATCCGGCGAAGCTTGCGCCGGGCATCGGCGATCTGACCAAAACCATGGTCACGCGCTACCAGGCCAAGACCGGCGCCACTGACGTGCCGCCGCACTGCTCGATGGGTTTCAACCAGACCTGGTTGCTGCTCAACAACGTGCTACCGGTCGCCAAGGAGAAATACGGCAGCTTCGAGCCCGAGGCGATCCGCAAAGCAGCGCTCGACGTCGACATCCCCGCCGGCGGTACCATCCAGGGCTATGGCGTCAAATTCTTCCCGCCGGGCACGCCGCTCTCCGGCCAGAACGAACGCTCGACGCCGGTGGTGATGCAGAACGCCGGCGAGCACATCTCGGTGGTGTGGCCGACGAACATCAGGACACAGGACCCGGTATTTCCGCTGCCGAAGGGTTCGACTTACGGGGTGTGAGAAGGCCGCACGGGTGGTCTCTTCCCCTCTCCCCTTGTGGGAGAGGGTGGCTCGCCGCGTAGCGGCGAGACGGGTGAGGGGTCGTCTCCGCGAGCGAACCTCTCACATCTGAATTCGCGGAGAGAAACCCCTCATCCGGCGCTTCGCGCCACCCTCTCCCGCAAGGAGGGCTTTGCACAGAGGGGCGAGCGGGCGCTTGAGGTGCGTCGCGGGCTTTTTTGATGTCAGCCCGCTACAGTGAGCGGCATTTTGCTCATTTCATCCCCTGTTGTCCTCTGTTTTTTCATGCGGAGACGGACTCCTGGCGTTGTGCGGCCAATGCGCCGGCCGCACGCCGTAGGTTGTAGGCGCAGCAGGCCAGCACGATGTGCACCTGATTGCGCTCGAAGTTGAAGAAGCGCATCCGCCGGAGACCATAATGCTCCTTGAACACGGCGTACGGACGCTCGACGGCGGCGCGCACCTTGGCGATTAGTTTGTTGCGCAGCTTCTGCCGCGGCGGCAGTTCGGGATGATGCTTGTTGGGCCGATGCATCAGGCGGTCCTTGATGCCA
>NZ_JYMR01000017.1 GCF_000938255.1 Bradyrhizobium sp. LTSP849
TGTTGGATTAGTCCAATTGGTGCGTAACAGTCCTTATGGACAGCCATAAGCGCAGTACTCAGCTTGAACGGCTTGAGGTGGTCGAGACTGGTCGCCGGCGACGCTGGTCGGATGACGAAAAGCTGCGGATCGTGACCGAAAGCTTTCAAGCGCCGCGCGCGATATCGTCGACAGCAAGACGCCATGGCATATCACGTTCGTTGCTGATGACATGGCGGCGCTCGTTCGGTCCCGAGCCGATCAGCCCTCAAAGCGAGCAATCCGGCTTTGCGCGGGTCGTCCTTGCCGCTGAGGTCGAGCCGGCGGTTGCTGCCACAGCGACGAGCGGGCAGATGGTGATCGTCGTTGGCCGGGATCGTCGGGTGATTGTCGATGCGGGCGTCGATGCGGCCGCCCTGGCGCGGGTGCTGCAGGTTCTGGAGCGTCGATGATCCCAGTCTCTTCGAGCGCACGCATCTGGATTGCGACCGGCTACACTGACATGCGCAAGGGCATGCAGGGTTTGTCATTATTGGTGCAGGAAAGCCTTGGTCGCGATCCGTTCGCCGGAGATGTCTTCGTGTTCCGCGGACGCGGCGGTTCGCTGATCAAGGCCTTGTGGCACGATGGAATTGGATTGTCGCTCTACGCGAAGCGGTTGGACCGTGGCCGTTTTGTCTGGCCGGCGACGGTGGGCGGTGTGGTGGGGCTGAGCGCGGCGCAGATGAGTTATCTGCTGGAGGCGATCGACTGGCGCAATCCGCAGCACACGTGGCGGCCACAGAGCGCAGGATAGGCTCAAAAAAGTTCTGAGGTGCGGAAGAAAAGACGCCTCAAATCGCCTCTTTTGTGATTCCATCGGGGCCATGGGTGACGGCCTTGAATCGCTGCCAGACGACATCGAAACGCTGCAAGCGGCATTGATCGTTGCTCGGGCGGAGGCTGCGGCCGCCCGTGCCCGGCAGTCCGACGACCAGGCGTTGATCGCCCATCTGAAGCTGCAGATCGAGAAACTCAACCGCGACCGCCATGGTCCGCGCTCGGAGCGTACCGCGCGGCTATTGGATCAGCTTGAACTGACGCTGGAGGAGCTGGAGAGTTCGGCGACGGAGGACGAACTCGCCGCCGAAATGGCCGCGGCCAAAACCACGAAGGTGGCGTCGTTCACGCGCAAGCGGCCGTCACGCCAGCCGTTCCCGGAGCATCTACCTCGCGAGCGGGTGATCGTGCCGGGACCTGTGGCGTGCGCCTGCTGTGGCGGCGCGCGGCTGTCCAAGCTCGGCGAGGACATCACCGAGACGCTGGAGGTGATCCCGAAATCCTGGAAAGTGATCCAGCACGTCCGCGAGAAGTTTACTTGCCGTGATTGCGAGAAGATCAGCCAGGCTCCGGCGCCGTTCCATGTGCTTGCCCGCGGCTGGGCGGGGCCAAGCCTGCTGGCGATGGTGCTGTTCGAGAAGTTTGGTCAACATCAGCCGCTGAACCGGCAAGCGGAGCGCTATGCCAAGGAGGGCGTGCCGATCAGTCTGTCGACCCTGGCCGACCAGGTCGGCGGCTGCACCGCGGCGCTGGCACCTTTGTTCAAGCGCCTCGAGGCCTACGTACTGAGCGCCGAGCGATTGCACGGGGACGACACCACGGTTCCGGTCCTGGCCAAAGGCAAGACCGACACCGGCCGGATCTGGGTCTATGTGCGCGACGACAAGCCTTTTGGAGGGCAGGCCCCGCCGGGCGCGGTGTTCTATTACTCGCGCGATCGGGCCGGCGAGCATCCCCAGGCTCACTTGGCCAACTACAGCGGAATCTTCCAGGCCGATGCCTATGGCGGCTATGGCAGGCTTTACGAACCGGGCCGCAACGCAGGTCCGATCCTGGAAGCCGCGTGCTGGGTCCATGCCCGGCGGCCGTTCTTCGTGATGGCTGATCTGGCCGAGAATGCGCGTCGCAAGGCTCAGGGCAAGAGGCCGGCAGTGATCTCGCCGCTGGCGCTGGAAACAGTCCGCCGGATCGACGCCCTGTTCGAGATCGAGCGGACCATCAACGGTCAGAGCGCCGAAAGGCGCCAGGCAGTTCGCCGGGAACTCAGCGCGCCGCTCGTGGCCGATCTGGAAGCCTGGATGCGCACACAACGCGCCAAGCTCTCGCGCAGCAACGATGTCGCCAAGGCCATGGACTACATGCTCAAGCGCTGGAGCGCATTTACCCGCTTCCTCGATGACGGCCGCATCTGCCTGTCCAACAATGCGGCGGAGCGTGGCGTGCGCGGCATCGCTTTAGGTCGGAAGTCGTGGTTGTTCTGCGGCTCGGATCGCGGCGGCGAGCGGGCGGCGGTGATGTACAGCCTGATCGTCACCGCCAAGATGAACGACGTCGATCCGCAAGCCTGGCTCGCCGACGTTCTGGCGCGCATCGCCGAGCATCCCGTCCAAAGGCTCGACGAACTGCTGCCATGGAATTGGCGCTCTGCCATCCGGAACGTTGATCAAGCCGCCTGAGCCGAAAATGACCCGCGCGCGGTCTTCGCCGGATGCTTACAGTTCACCGCAATTCCCGTGTCTCCCTTAAGGGGTGCAGTCCAGCACTGTCAGCGTAATGACCAGCCTATTGCGGCACCAAATCCTCTCGGCTCACACTGCCGCCATTCAGATTGTTCCAGCCTGAGGCCCATCTTCTTCACCGACGACTGGTTACGGTATCAACCTGGACACAATCCGGTCCAATCCAATGCGTGCACAGCCTTCGCCGCCCGCTCCGCCCACCGGAACGCCGGCAACACCGATGCCGCCGACGACATCATCTCCGATGCGGATCGGCAAGCCACCACCGAGCGCAGTCATGTGCTCAAACACCATCAAACCGTTGGCACCCGGGCTGCGTTCAACGATCGTCCCTATCTGCACGGTGCTGATCCGCAGCATTGATGCCGTATAGGCCTTGCGCAAAGCGCCTTCGAGCAGATGCGGATTCGCCCCGTCGGCACGCAGCGTGGCGCGTACCTGCCCCGAGCGATCCACCACGGTCACTGCGATTCTGTAATTTTGGGACAGGCAGCCATCGAGCGCGGCACGAGCGCCGTCGAGCGCCAATGAAAACGGAAGCTGATGCTCAGTCAGCAACTCCTCGGCAGGCGCGCCGTTGGCGAGGAGCAAACACGCAGTCAGCGCCGCGGAAAGACGAACACATGCCATTCGTAACATGCTTGTTATTTTAGTCCAAAGAACCGCGCGAAGGGAAGGCCTTATGGTGACAGTGGCCTAACAGTGCATTCAACTCACTTTTGCTGCCCTTGGGGGTTGAGTGCACCGTAATTCTAGCGAAGCAGGCTACCAACCACCACGCTTTGCCTTCTCCATCGCAACGCGAACGGTTTCGTGAAGGTCGCTGGATGCGAGCCGAGCCTCGACGCGCGTAATATACGGATCATAAGAACACATTTTCTCGACGGTTTCGCGCCCGTTCGTGTAGGAACCGCCGAACAGCATCAGTGTGAAAGCATCAACCGCACGATCGTCCGCCAACTCTCGATCCAAAGCCTCCCGGCAAGGGTCGTCCCAGATCCCGATATCAAGCATCGTATAGAGGGGTGAGACGTCCCATCGGCACGGGATAAGCCGACCGGACAGGTGCAATGTACGCCAATTGTGAGACATCTCTTCGGCGACGGCTTTAGCTTGGTCGTGCGTCAATATCAGCGCATTGTCGGGATGGCGATCCCTGCCAAATAGGCCATGCAAGAATATCTGACGCCTGAGCCAGAGCGGTGTCAGTGCTTCTTCGTCCTGATTGCGCAGGTTGGTGAAGATGGTGATGGCCGTGGTCTGGAACGACGGATTGCGCAGAACGCAACGTTCGAGGACTTCCGCGAGATTTTGCACGACTTCATGCATTGGGCTGTACGATCTGATCCACTCGCAATCCGGCTTTATGGCGAAAGCTGCAATACCTTGCCAGAGATTGACGTGATCGATGCTCGGCAATTCCGAGTAGATGTCGTCGAACCGATCGATCAACGTCGCAATCGTGTCGTTGTCATAGGCCTGACGAAGAGCGGTAGCGATCGCGTCCGGCCTCTTTGTGAACAACGCATGAATTTCATCGCGAGAATATTCACCTGGCACCAGTCCCAAGCGTAGCGTTGTCAGCAGAGGCCTACGGCGAAACAGCGCGTCGAAGCGCGTATTGTCGCGACTCCGCGAAGTATCCGAAAGAATCGGAAATAGAAACGCGAGCAACTTTTTGACGCTCTCGCGGTTCTCCGTGAGCGGAACAAGATTGTTGAGTCGTTCGTCAACCGACTGTTTCTCACCAGCCATGGCGCGGATCACGCCCGCTTCCGAGAAAATCTCGTCAGTAAACTCGTCCGGTCGCGCCCGAATGACCTCTACCGTTTGGGGCGCTTTCGTCAGTAGCGCGCAATATCCCAGCAAGTCGATCCAATCGACCTCATCGCGCAGCATGCCTGCGACAGCATGGAACGTGCCGGTCAGCCGGGAGATATCGCGGATCGTGTCGATGACATCTTCGGTAAGTAACTTTTCCAATTTTTGGTAGCGCTCGATGCTCCGGAAATTTTCTGGTAGGCGGAGCTGGGCCTGGAGAGCGAACAACTCGCCCGCTAGTAGGCGTGCGAGTTCATTGCTGAAGATGACCGGAAGCGGAATCTGAAGCTGGACAATTTTTTCGAGATAGGCCCGACCGCGATCCTCTGCCTCTGCGCCATTAGCTCCGCGACCCAGCGCTTGTATGACACGCTTAGAATCGTAAGCAAGCACGTAAGAGATGCCGGGAAAATCGGCGATGGATCGGACAAGTTGAGCGACCGTCCGGATTTCCTCATCTTCAACGCGGTCAAGCTCATCGATCAGCACGACAATTGGAACATCAATCGCCGCCAGCTCTTTCATAAGCCGGGATTTGAGTCCGGTGAGACTTTCGTTGCTCTTTACGGCCTCCTTGATAATGCCACTTCCGCCTCTGATGATGATGGGGCCAAGTAAAGGAATCCATGTAGCAGCGGCGGGCGCGATAAGCTCTCCGTACTTTGCGATCGTCGCGCCAACCTTCTTAAGGTGCTCACTGGCTTTCGGATCGGCATTTATTGTGCGGATCAGTTCGCTGATGAATTCGGATATCAGATCATTGCGTCCTGACACGAGCCAAGGATCGAAACTCACCACCAGCGCCCGCGAATAAGTCTCCTTTATACGCTGGCGCAGCAGGTTCAGAACCGATGATTTTCCGCTACCCCACGCGCCGGTGATACCGATCGCAATGCCGCGGGATTTCGCGGTATTCTTGTCGATTAGCGCGTCGGCAAGGCGGCGAACAAAATCTATCCTTCCGAGGGCATCCTCACTAGCCCGTTCGATCGGACGCTCGGGCTGCCCAGGCGAGCTCGATACAGCTTGGGATGCGGAAGGAGGGAAATCTTTGGCAGTCATTGTGCAATGCGTCCAATTGAAAAATGTTCTACGTAAACCTGTAGAATAAGCCGCGAACAGCCGCAAGGCGAGAGCGACGACGTCCATTCCTCCACAGGCTACTCGCTACGCGTCTTCAGCTGGTTTGCTTCACTGCCCATTTCGTCCTCACGCGCATGCGCGCGCCCCCTGCCCCTTGTCGCATTTTGCTGCTATTCATCGCCCCCGCCCGAAACCAAAAACCCTCCGACCATTCAAGGGAGCAACAACCATGCGATACCTCCACACCATGCTGCGCGTGCGCAATCTCGATGCTGCGCTGAAGTTTTACCAGGATGCGCTGGGACTGAAGGAGGTGCGGCGGATCGAGAACGACAAGGGGCGCTTCACGCTCGTCTTCCTGTGCTCGGCCGACGATCTCGACGCGCTGAAGAAGCAGCCGCAGACGCGCGGCGCGCCGCTGGTCGAGCTCACCTACAATTGGGACGAGGAGAAGTATGGCGAGGACCGCTTCTTCGGCCATCTCGCCTATGAGGTCGACGACATCTACGCCACCTGCGCGCAGCTGATGAAGGCGGGCGTCACCATCAACCGGCCGCCGCGCGACGGCAGCATGGCCTTCGTCCGCTCGCCCGATCTGCACTCGATCGAGCTGCTCCAGAAGGGCGAGCCGAAGGCGCCGGCCGAGCCGTGGTCGTCGATGCCGAATACCGGCCATTGGTAAGGGCTTTTCCGTAGGAACAAAGCCCTCGCCGCGCGCGTTCACTCCTCGACAATGCGACTAGAGGAGGACGCAAATGGGACGAGGTCTTTTGTTGTGGATGGTCGGCGTGCCGATCCCGGTGATCATTCTGCTGTGGCTGTTCTTCGGCCACTGATCGCCTGACCTGCGCTTGCAATGAAAGCTCCGCCTCAGGCGGAGCTTTTTGCATGCAGGCGGAGCTTTTTGCATGAGAGGCTGGCGGCAATCGCGGTCGCCGCTCTCGCAAAATTCCGCTATCACCCGCGCACGGTGGCCTTGTCGCCCGGATGGAGCGAAGCGTAATCCGGGACCGGCCGCCGCAGCCGAAGCACCCCGGATTGCGCTTCGCTCCATCCGGGCTACGACACCGAAAAACGCGCGGGAGGATTTTATGCCGGACACACAGCTGACGATCTGGGGCCGCGCCAACTCGGTCAACGTGCAGAAGGTGCTGTGGTGCCTCACCGAGCTTGGCCTGCCCTATGAGCGCATCGACGCCGGCATGAGTTACGGCAAGACCCGCGAGGCCGACTATCTCGCGATGAACCCCAATGCGCGGATCCCCACCCTGGTCGAGGGCGACTTCGTGCTGTGGGAGTCCAACTCCATCATGCGCTATCTCTGCCTCGCGCATGGGCGCGGCACGCCGATCTATCCGGAGGCAGTGAGGCTGCGCGCCGGCGTCGACCGCTGGCTCGACTGGACGCTATCGATGGTGCAGCCGGTCGACCGCCCGGTGTTTTGGGGCATCGTGCGCACGGCACCCGCCGAGCGCGATATGATCCAGGTGCAGAAGGATGCCGATGCGGCCGCCGAGGTCTGGGCGATCGCCGATCGGCTGCTGAGCTCGCGCCGCTACATGGAGGGCGACCAGTTCACCCTCGCCGATATCGCGATCGGCGCCTATGCGCGGCGCTGGCTCGGCGTCGAGGGCATCACCCGGCCGGCGCAGCCGCACCTGACGCGCTGGCTCGCCGAACTCGGCAAGCGGCCCGGATTTGCACAGTTTGTCGCACCGCCGATGTCGTGAGCGGTGGCGCGGCTTAAGCTGCGCTGGGATCGGGATGATTAGCTTCAACCGCGCAAGCATCACGGGTCGCGCCCGCACTTGACGGCTACTGTGCATGGGGTTGTTTTCGACTTTTTTTATTGTCCTGAGGCCGGCACCACAACGTCGCGTTGATCGTCTCGCCGATCGCATGTTACTGATCAATTCCGCATTGTTCGGATTGATGTCATGCAGGCAGGCGATTTCAGCGCGACGCTGCAGAATTTGTTCGAGAAGGGTGTGCGCTACGGGTCCGTCATCGACCTCGGCTGCGCCGATGGGCATTTCGTGCTCAACCATCTCGCCTGCCTCAGCGGTGCAGTGCCGCTGAACGTCGACGCCAACCGGATCTATGAGGACTCCCTCAAGGCGATCAAGGAAGCGCTTGGCGGCCACTATCGCATCTGCGCCGTCACCGACCATGAAGGCGAGATCGAGATCACCGAGTCGGTGCATCCCTACTGGTCATCGGTCCGACCTGCGGGCGACATCTACTGGTCGCGGGTCAACGACCTGACCAAGAGCAAGGTCAAGGTGCCGGCGACGAAGCTTGATACGCTGGTCGAGGAATTGTCGCTCCAGCCGCCGTTCCTGCTCAAGCTCGACGTGCAGGGCGCGGAAAAGGCCGCGCTGACGGGCGCGCGCCACGTGCTCGACAATTGCAATGTGGTGGTGTGCGAGGCCGACATTGACGACTTCCAGGACATCAACGCGACGTTGGTCGAGGCCGGTTTCTTTCTCTACGACCTGACGACGATCCAGCGCCTGCGCGACGGAACGCTCGGCTGGTTTTACCCGGTTTACGTCAGCGGGAAGCTCGCGCATCTGAAGCCGCAGGCGTTCTGGGATTCCGGCGACAACGCAGCCGTGATCGGCGTGCAGGAGACGAGCCGCAAGATGATCCTCGAGCAGAACAAGAAGATCCTCAACCGGCTGGCTTTCGGGCAGAGCAAGGTCGGCCGCAACGATCCCTGTCCCTGCGGGTCAGGGCAGAAATTCAAGCATTGTTGCGGCAGCTACTGATAACGTGGCGCTCCCTAGCGGAATCGAACCGCTCTCTCCACCGTGAAAGGGTGGCGTCCTAACCGATAGACGAAGGGAGCTAACACAAGGCCCCGCCGCTTTTCGCGGCACGACCGCCGGCCGCACGAGTCGTGCCGGGCGGCCACGGCGGGCGAACGTATAGTGGCCTTTGGGCCGGTCGGCAAGCCGTTCGGAACGGTCTTTTCGTCCCCCGGTGGACAGCCGCCCCGGGATCATTCGGGAGCCGATTTCAACCGTTTCTTAGGGTTCCCTGAGATAGCGCTGGAGCGGGAGATTTTAAGCCGATGCCACAGCCCAAGAAGCGCGCAGCCCGCAAACTGCTGTCGCGGCATGCCTGGATCACCCTCGAGGGTGGATTCGCGGCGCGGCATTGCCTGGTCCAGGACATCTCGAGCACGGGCGCGAAGATCACGACGGACGAGGATGCGACCCAGCTTCCCGGCGTGATCCGGATGGCCTTCTCGCGGGATGCGCGGACCGGGCGGAGCTGCCAGGTGATCTGGCGCCGCGGTAAATCGGCCGGCATCAAGTTCCTCTGAGGCGGCCCCGGATGGCGCCTGACGCGGGTCCGGGCTACAACGCGAGGATGCGCGCCACCGTCCTCCTTCTCGTCTCCATCGCAGCGACAACCGCGGCAACGGCCGAGACCTTGCGCCTGCCTCCCGCCGAGCCGCCGCAGGCCGGCAAGACCCTGCCGCTGAAGGGCACCTCCGGGTCCGCGAAGGCCGGCTCCTGCGCCTCCTATGGCCGTGGCTTCACCTGGGTCGAGGCCACCGGGACCTGCGTGAAGATCGGCGGCTCAATCAGCGTCGACGCCGCGGTCCGGCGCTAGCGCCTCATGTCGCCGGATCTGCTGCGGCTCGATCTCGTCGTCCCCGTGCTGATGTATTGCGCCCTGCTGTGGTGGGTCGGACGCGGCCTGAGCTGGACGGCGCGGCTTGCGACGGCCGCGGTCACGCTCGTGCTGATCATCTGCGTGCTGCTGGTCGAGCGCGGCTGGCGCTAGAGCCCCAAGACGGCGCGGCCGAATTCTTCAGGTCGTCGTCAAAACCTCACGTCGCCGATCGCGCCATTTTTTGCCCATCGCGATGAACGGCCTTTCGATGAACCGCCAGGACATCCACGCCATCGGCGTGGTCAACAGCACGCCGAGAACAATGCTCAGCATGATCGACAGCATGGGCCAGCCGTCGATGGTGCAGATGCGGACCGCAATGCTCAAACCGATCATGTGGAGGAGATAGAAGCTGTAGGATATCCGGCCGTAGAAGCTGATCACCGGCTGATCCAGGAAACGGAAGCCGCGCTGCGGCGCCCCAAACGCAATCAGCGCGACGAGCAGGCCGGATGAACACGCTTCGAGCAAGATGATCGGAGCGGTTTGCTTTTGCAGACCGCAATAGAGGAACACCGCGCAGGCTACGGCGGCCACCATTATCTGCCGGCGGCCGATGGCTTCCACGAGGCCGCGTCCCGAGAAGTGAAGCGCCACGCCAAGCACGAAGGCATGAAGTGGCGCAAGGTTGGCGTAGCCTCCAAGCAAATGCGCATATGGACCGACAAACGAAAGTCCGAACAGAATAACGATCAACGGGATCAGCGAGCGCGGGCCAAATTGCCGGCCGGCCAGAAAGCTCAGAATGATGACCGGCGTCGCGAAACACTCCACAGTCATCGACCACATCGGCCCGTTGATGTCATGTTTGATCATCAGGGCGTTCAATGCGACGTTGAGGGGCGAAAAATCCGGCTCGAAGCCGAGATGAAAGCCGAACCCCTCATGGAGCACGGTCAACAGCAACACAGTCGCAATCGCTGCTGGAAACAGCCGGAAAAGCCGGTGGCGCAGGAATGCGACGATGTTGTCGTTCCGGTCCAGCGACCGCGCCAGCACGAAGCCGCTCAACACGAAGAAGAGCACCACCGGCGCCATGCCCGTGACGTATGTGTCCGTGAACTGCCCGAATGCGTGATAGCCGACCACAGAGACCGCGGCGAGGCCACGCAATGACTCAAGTTTCGGCAGGAATTCGAGTTTCTGAACCACGGTCGTCCTGATCTCCAAAAATTGGATAGAGGCTTTGGGCCCGCAAGTAAATTCTGCATCCTCGCGAAGCGGGATGCGGAGGGAGGCCGGGTCTCCCCGCAAAATCCACCGCCCCGGCATGAACCTCCCTCCCCCTCGCCTCCGACAAACGTCCGAAGGGGAACCGCGACGCGCGGGACCTAGAGGCCGTGGCTGGCGCGACGGCGTCACGGATGTTGAAAGACGACAGCCCCATGGAGCAGCGGGAATCCACCTCGGACGGCCAGTCCGGCGCCCCACCGACCATGCCGGTGGCGCCGCCCTGGCTGCGCCACACGACACACCATCCGCCGGAACGACGCGCCAGGATGCTGGATCACATGGCACGCGCCCGATCCGCGCCGCAGCCCCAGGCCGCGACATCGTCGGTCGCCGCGGAACCGTCAGACAAAGGCGCCAAGGAATATGTGGCCCACTTCATCGCCCGCATGATCCTGTTCGGACTCATCGGGCTCGTCTTCCAATCGCGCTTCCCGCTCTATCTCGGCGCCTTTTTCTTCCTCACCGACGGCGCGTTCGTCGAATGGGTGCTGCGCAAGGCGGGCATCCGGTTCGAGCCCGACGCGATCGGCCCCGATCTCGTCAGATGCTTCGTATCCTGGTTCGGATGGGGAACGCTGCTCGCGTCCTGGAAAGCCTCCGCGCCGGTCTGGCTGATGCCATGGATGCCCCCGAACGGGTCGTGGTCCTTCATCGGCGCTACCGCCCTCATGCTCGCCAGCGTCGAAGCCATCGCGTCCGTGATCATGCGGCGCGTTCTGCCGTGGTTCGGGCTGAGGATCAGGCCGGACAGCCTGGTATGGACACCGATCCAGCTCCTCGTCGGCCTTGGCCTCCTCGCTCCCCTGATCCTCTTCGACTATTCGACGTCCACCATCACGCGATGGCTCGCGGGTCTTTGAGCGATCGTTCAGCGCACCCAACCAACGCGCTGTCAGGTCTCCGTAAGCCGCTACCGCTAGCCTCGAACGAACCGATTCTCGAAAGACCGGCCTGGCCGAAAAGCGCAGGGTGCTGGCATGCGCGGTGACAAATGAGCCGTTTGGAGCCGCAGCAGTTGCGACAGATTGCGATCGTGTCGCGCGCGCTGGCACGACAGGACGGCATCGACTACGGCCAGACCTCCAGGCGTGAACGCCATCAGTACCGCCGCGAAGCGGTCATCACGCTGCTCGGCAACTGGACGCTCGACGACATCCGCCGCGCTGACGGCGTCATCGACAATTGCAGGGACGGCTAAGCGACGAGCCGTCGCTTGCAGTGATGCGACCAGAGAGCGTGCATCTCGCGAAGGCACCTGCCTCAGGTTACTATCGATCATCGCATTTACCGAAAATTTACCCCTGCTCCTGAATGCGGGTGTCATTTGCTTAGAATTTGATCGCTACCGTGGAATTACGGAAACAATCCAAAACACGATCGGCGCTCATGTCCGTCTCCGAATTCCTCAGGCAGCGTGCAGTGGACGTCACGGTGAGCGGCAGCTACTCGCTGCATCGCTGGTACGATTGCGAGGGCAAGCTCCGCACCTTCGCCTGCCGGACCAAGCGCGTCTCGCCGTTCCGCATGATCGTGGACGTGCCGGTCGTCGGCAAGGTCGGCGAGCGCGTGACCTCCTATTTTCAGGACTTTGGCGAATTCGAGTGCACGATCAGCGCGACGCTGAAATCGGGCTTCCTGATGGAGCTCGACATGACCCGTGCGCGCCGCGCCTGGATGTCGGAAAAGCTGACCTGGCTCGAGAAAAAGCAGAAGGACGCCAGCATCGAAGATCTCCGCCGCGACGCGCGGTTCGTGCCGCAGGCCTCGCATACGTTCCTAACGCTCGCCGACGGCGGCAGCCACCCCTGCTTCATCATCGACGTCTCCACGGCCGGGGTCGCGATATCCTGCGAATACGACCCTCCGATCGGAACGCCGCTCGCGGTCGGCGCCTGCGTCGGGCGCGTCATCCGGAAATTTGCCAACGGCTTTGCGGTCAAATTTGCCGAAAAGCTGCAGCGGGACGACCTCGTCCGCCTGATCGTGCGCTCGGCGGTGCCGCAACCGGCCTGAGGCCGCCTTGCCTCCGCATCGCTGCCCTATCGCGGCCCCATTGCGGGATCAGCTTTTTAAGGTCTGCGCCTTGTGCCAGACTTCATTTGCAGACTTGCGATCGGGGGACCGAATGGCAGTCGACAAGATCAGAGTCGATAAGATCACCTGGGACAGGGTCGGCCGGGTCACCGAGCCCGGACGCTACATGTACACGTTCGGCTGGCTCACCATCACCGCCGGCGACCTCGCGATCTGGCAGCAATACCCGCAGGCGGCGTTCACGTTACTCGGACAGCATGCTGTGCCGAATGACGCGGCCGCAGGCGAGGAATTCCATCTCGGCGCCTTCGACGTCGCGCCCGATGCCCGGCCGCCCTTCACGACCCATTGAGAGCTATATCCCGCGGGCCCGCGGCCGGGCCGATTCGAGCCGCCGCAACCGGCGTTTCGCGTAAGAAGCTGTTGCGCCAAGCGCAGAACAGCGCGGGAACGCGTGGCACGCCGGTTGCTTGATCAGCGGCATGACCCATCTCGCCGCTGCCGACCAAACCTTCCTGTTGCTGGTGATCGCCTTCTGCCTGGGCTCATGCCTGATCCGCGCCTTCTGGGAGCTGGAACAGGCCCGCGCCCGACGTCGCGCCCCGTCGCCCCGCCGGCGGACAACGATGCGTGACTAGGCCAATGCGCTAGCCCGCGCGTTGTCGAGGCATCGGCAACTCCGCCTCTGGACTTGCGGCCAGGACACGTGCATCGTGAATCGAAGAAACCTTCATATTCCTTTGATCTAACTCACTAATCGCGACCTGCTATGGGCACGCGGTTGTTGCCGTTGATATCGAACAGGTTCATTCATGCGGTTGATTACGCTCATACTTCTGACCTCGGCGATGAGCGGAGCCGCGTTGGCCCAGACCCCGGAATGCCGAACGATTGCCGAGCCCGCGACGCGGCTCGCCTGCTATGACAAGGCGACCCCGCCCCTTGCCGCCGCAACGGCACCGAAACGGGCCGCTACGGCGAAGTCGCAGACCGACCCCGAGAAGTCCGTGGGATCGCAGAGTGCCGAGGATGCGCTGGTCACCGCGCGGATGAACGGAATCTGTCGCGGTTGTTAAGCGACGCGACAGCAAGCGCATGACACATGGTCGCATTGGTTGAAGTGGATAAGCTGGCCAAGGAAACCTATTTTCGACGCCGATGTACCTGATTGAAGCGTTACCCACCGTCATCGGAACGGCCGCCATCGCCCCGGCGCTGCTGATGCTATGGCTTGTCATCGCCGCCGAGGAACGCCCGGGCCCGCCGACCCAGGTCTGGACCGCGTTCCTGCTCGGCGCGGCCAGCATTTCGCTGCTGGGTCTCGCCCGCGCTCCTTTCGCCAGGATGGTTGCCGCGCCCGACAATCCCTGGGCGGAGCTCGCCATGCATTCGATCTTCGGGGTCGCGCTGCCCGAGGAAGCCGTGAAGGTGATCGCTATCGTCCTGGTCTCCTCGACCAAGCGACGGACCTTCGCCAATCCGATGGACACGGTGGTCTATGGCGCCGCTGTCGGCCTTGGCTTCGCGGCCTACGAGAACCTCGCTTACCTGGTGCAGCATGCAGAGATGTGGCGGTCGCTCGCGGCCCTGCGCAGCGTGCTCACCGTGCCGTTCCACGGCGCACTCGGCATCATCGCCGGCGCTTATCTCACGATCGCACGTGCCGGCACGGCGCTGGGTGCCAACCGCCATCACCGCGACTGGGCCCGTCTCTCCAGCCGGCTGCTGATGTTGGCGGGCCCGCTCGCCCTGCATTCGGCCTTCGACTTCCCGCTGCTCACGCTTCAGCGCATGCCGGATCTCGATCCCAGCTTGCGGATGTGGCTGGGCGCCGCCAGCCTCCTGATCGGCTTCAGCTCGATCGCCTTCGCCATCCGGCTGGTGCGGCGCGTCGCGCGCCATCATGCGCCGCGGACCGACGTCGCGCGGGAGCGGCTCAGCCAGTTGCGCCGGATGTGGGCGCTGCTGCTGGCCGGCGGCGGCGTAGGCTTTCTCGGCCTTGCCTTCGTGCTGACCTCGATCCACCACTGGCTCATCAATCCCGAGCGCAATTTGACGCTGGCGCTGATCCCGATCGGCCTCACCTCGATCCTGCTCGGCATCGCGCTTCTGATCGTCACAACCGCGATCTACGTTCTCGGTCGCAACCGCATCCGCACCAGCGGGGAAGGTTTTTCGTCAGCGCACGGTGGCGGTTGAGCCGCGGGATGGTAAGCGCGGTACGCGCATACTAGATTGAGCCGCATCCGCTTCCCGCGACGTGAGAGGCCACCATGACATCGCCCGAGGATTTTTCACGGCTGCAATCCGCCATGAGCCAGACGGTGAAGGCGCATTGGAAGGCCTTTCTGTTCGAAGGCATTCTGCTCGCCGTTCTCGGCATTGCCGCGCTGATCCTGCCGCCGCTCGCGAGCCTTGCGATCACGATCTTCCTCGGCTGGATGTTTCTGATCAGCGGCATCGGCGGACTGATCGTGACCTACTGGGCCCGCAGCACGCCGGGCTTCTGGTGGTCGCTGATTTCGGCTGCGTTGGCCGTATTTGCCGGCATGCTGCTGCTGGCGCGGCCGATGCAAGCCGTGCTGACGCTGACCATCGTGCTCGGTGCCTATTTCCTCGCCGAGGGCGTCGCCACCATCATGTATGCGCTGGAGCACCGCCGCGAGCTCAGCGGCCGCTGGTCGTGGCTGCTGATCTCGGGCCTTGTCGACATCGCGATCTCGTTCATGGTGATCACCGGACTGCCGAGCACGGGGGAATGGGCCATCGGAGTCCTCGTCGGCATCAACCTTTTGTTCGGCGGCGCCACACTGATCGGGATGGCCTTGGCGGCACGCAACAGCAACAGTTGAGGCGCCTCGTCGCGCCCAGTGCTGTTTTGGGGGGTGACAACCCGCCAATGGGACGCTATATGACGCTGTATGATCACCGTCGCCACCAGCTATTGGTACTTTAGCTACGACAGCTCGCTGGCGGCAGGAGGATCGCGCTCAATCTAAAACATTGAAGCAAACGTCCGAACAGCCGCCAGACCTGGCGGCTTTTTTATTGGCCGGCAGGTTCTCAACAAACAGGAGCCCGCCGTGCTGAGCACGACAGACGATCTTCGTATCCGCGAACTGAAAGAGCTGAGCACACCTGAAGAGGTGATGCGGGAGGTCCCGCGCACGCTCACCGCAACGCGTGTGGTGATGGCGTCGCGCAACGCCATCCATGCCATCCTCAATGGCCAGGACGACCGGCTTCTGGTCGTGGTCGGCCCGTGCTCGGTACATGACCCCAAGGCCGCGCTTGAGTATGCCGAGCGCCTCGCCGGCTTGCGCGAAGACCTCGCTGACCAGCTTGAGATCGTGATGCGGGTCTATTTCGAGAAGCCGCGCACCACCGTCGGCTGGAAGGGCCTGATCAACGATCCCGATCTCGACGGCAGCTTCGACATCAACAAGGGCCTGCGCCTCGCGCGCAACGTGCTGTCGGCCATCAACAATCTCGGCCTGCCCGCCGGGGCAGAATTTCTCGACATGACGACGCCGCAATACATCGCCGACCTCGTGTCCTGGGCGGCGATCGGTGCGCGCACGACCGAGAGCCAGATCCATCGCGAGCTGGCCTCCGGGCTGTCCTGCCCGGTCGGCTTCAAGAACGGCACCGATGGCAATGTGCGCATTGCAGCGGACGCCGTGAAGTCCGCCTCGCATCCGCACCATTTCATGGCAGTGACCAAGCGCGGCCGCTCGGCGATCGCCTCGACCGCGGGCAATGAGGACTGCCACATCATCCTGCGTGGCGGCAGCAGGCCGAACTACGACGCGGCAAGCGTCGCGGCGGCCTGCAACGAGCTGGCGAAATCCGGCGTCGCGCCGCTTGTGATGGTGGATGCAAGCCACGCCAATTCGAGCAAGAAGCCGGAGAACCAGCCGCTGGTCACGGCCGACATCGCCAGCCAGATTTCAGGCGGCGAGGACCGCATCATGGGCGTGATGATCGAGAGCAATCTCGTCGCCGGCAGGCAAGACGTGGTGCCGGGCAAGCCGTTGACCTACGGCCAGAGCATCACCGACGGCTGCATCGACTGGGCGACCACGGCAACGGTACTCGAACAGCTCGCTGACGCCGTCGAGATCCGGCGCAACACCAAGCGCGCCGGGCTGCGCGAGCGCTCCGCGTAAGCTGAGCCAAAAGCGGGCGGGGCGATGCTGTTCGCGCCCTGCCCGCCGTCGTCGCGGCTTAGCAGCCGCGGCAAATGCTCTTGATCTTCTTGTCGAGCGCCGCGTCTTCCTTGTTCACGGGATTGTTCGGGTCGCTCAAATTCTTCTCGCTCGGCACGTCACCGGCCCGCGGCTGGCGATGGCCGACCGGCGCCGGCGGCAATGAGCCGGACGAGGCTCCGCCGGATGTCGATCCCTTGGTGCCGGTCTGCGCGACCGCCGCGCCGCCGAGCAAGACCACGAGCGACACAGCCACGACGATCTTCTTCATGTCCTTCCTCCACTCCTCAAACCGCCGTCCTCTTCGTCACCGCTCAGGTCTCGGGCGGATAGAGATGAACGTCGCCGCAATAATCCACGATACGATAGCGCGTTTCCGAGTCCGCATCACCCGCATCTGCTGCGGTATTTTGCACCGCCAACACATAATTCGGTCCGACCGGCGACTTGCCGGCGCCGCCGGGAATATCGATGACATAGTCAGGCTGACATAGTCCTGACACCCGTCCGCGCAACTGCCGCATCAACTCCTGCCCCGCCGCGAGCGTGGTGCGCAAATGCGCCGTGCCCGGCGCGAGATCGCCGTGATGCAAATAGTAGGGCTTGATCCGGCATTCGACGAAAGCTCGCATCAAATCCGACAGAGCCGTGACGTCGTCATTGACGCCGCGCAAAAGCACGGACTGGCTCACCATAGGAATTCCGGCATCGACCAGCCGCGCGCAGGCGGCGCGAGCCGCGTCCGTCAGCTCGCGGGCATGGTTGGCATGCAGCGCGACCCAGGTGGTCGCGCCCTCGACCTTCAGCGCCGCGACCATCTCGTCGCTGATACGAGCAGGGTCCGCCACGGGCACGCGGGTGTGAAGGCGGATGATCTTGACGTGATCGATGGCTGCGAGATCAGCCATGATCTCGCTCATGCGCCGCGGCGACAGCATCAGCGGATCGCCGCCGGTCAGGATCACTTCCCAAATCTCGCTATGCGTGCGGATATAGTCGATCGCCGCGCGATACGCGCTGTCCGACAGCGCGTTCTCCTTGCCCGGGCCGACCATCTCGCGACGGAAGCAGAAGCGGCAATAGACCGCGCAGACGTGAACGAGCTTGAACAACACGCGATCGGGATAGCGATGCACGATGCCGGGCACCGGCGAGTGCGGGTGATCGCCGATCGGATCGGCGTTCTCACCCGGCCGCACCTCCAGCTCCGCGGCGGTCGGAACAAATTGGCGGGCGATGGGATCATCGGGATCGGATGTGTCGATCAGCTCGACCAACGCCGGCGTGATCGCGACCGCATAGCGCGCGGCAACGCGTTCCAGCGCCGGCAGCGCTTCGATGGGTGCAAGATGCTCGGCCACGAGCTCGGCCGGCTCGCGCAATGTGCGTGCAAGGTTGGTCTTCGTCATGTCTCGCTTAACGTTTCATCTACAGGCGGCGTCCACACCACCTGATCAATTCGTGTTGCGCCGCTCGCCAGCATGACCAGCCGGTCGAAGCCGAGCGCGACGCCGCTCGCCTCCGGCATTGCGGCGACCGCGGCCAGGAAATCCTCGTCCAGCGGATAGGCCTCACCGTAGCGGCGCTGCTTCTCCGCCATCGACTCCATGAAGCGCCGCCGTTGCTCTTCGGCGTCGGTCAATTCGCCAAAGCCGTTAGCAAGCTCGACGCCGCAGGCATAGACCTCGAAACGCTCCGCGACTCGCGGATCGTCCGCCTTTGCACGCGCCAGCGCCGCCTCTGGAGATGGGTATTCGAACAGAATGGTCAAACGGCCCTGCCCCAGATGCGGCTCGACATGCTCGACCAGAACCTTGCTGAAGATGTCCGACCAATTGTCGTCCTCGGCCACGCGGACCTTGCCGGCGGCGGCCCGGGCGAGCGCCGCACGGTCGCCCTCGCTGCCCGAAATGGTGGAAAGCAGGTCGATTCCGGCGTACCGCTCGAAGGCGCCGGCGACGGTGAGCAGCTCCGGCTCGGCAAAGGGATCAGCGGTCCGGCCGCGGAAGGAAAAGGTTCCGATCCCGGTCACTTGGGCCGCCCGGGCGATCACGACGACGCAATCGGCCATGATGGCGTCGTAGGGCGCGCTGGCCCGGTACCATTCCAGCATGGTGAATTCGGGCAGATGCAGGTCGCCCCGCTCGCGGTCGCGGAACACCCGGGCGAACTCGAAGATTCGGGGCTCGCCGGCCGCCAGCAGCTTCTTGCAGGCGAATTCCGGGGAGGTCCGCAGGTAACGCCTGGCACGGCTGCCGTCGGGCCGCATGATCAGGGTACGCGGGGCATGCAGATGGGTCTCGTTGCCCGGGGAGACCTGGAGAACGGAGGTTTCGACCTCGGCGAAGCCCTGTTCGGCGAAAAAAACCCGTAGAGCCCTGGTGATGGCCCCTCTTACCTGGAGGAACGGTCGCCGGTCGAGGTGCCGCGAGGGGGACCAGAATGGCGAAATCAGCTTGTCCCCAGCCATCAGGCAACCGCCCCGCAGGCCAGCAAAATGCTGGCATTAAACGACAAAATGCGTATGTTGCGGCCCGAAACGGGCGCCGAGGTCTGATTTGAGGCCCCAGGTCCCCCATCAATTCGACCACGTCCTGGCCGGTGCCGGGCCAAGCAAGCAGGAAATTTCGCTTTGAGAGTCATCGCCAGTTCTATTCGCAAGGGCAACGTGATCGAGCAAGACGGCAAGCTATATGTCGTCGTGACCGCTGAAAACATCCATCCCGGCAAGGGCACCCCGGTCAGCCAGATCGAAATGCGCCGAATCTCCGACGGGGTAAAGATCTCCGAGCGCTACAAGACCACCGACCAGGTCGAGAAGGCCACGATCGAAGAGCGCAACTTCACCTTCCTGTATGAAGATGGTGACGGCTACCACTTCATGAACCCGGAAACCTATGATCAGGTCCAGGTGTCCAAGGACGTCATCGGCGACTCGGCCGCCTATCTCCAGGAGAGTATGACGGTCAAGCTGTCGACGCACGACGTCAACGTGGTATCGATCGCGTTGCCACAGCGCGTGACGCTGGAAGTGGTCGAGACCGAGCCCGTGACCAAGGGCCAGACCGCCTCCTCCTCCTACAAGCCCGCGATTCTCTCCAACGGCTTGCGCACCACCGTTCCGCCGCACATCGCGGTCGGCACCCGCATCGTGGTGATGACCGAAGACGGCTCCTACTCCGAGCGCGCCAAGGACTAAGCGAGGAATCAGCACAGGTGGCCGCCGGGGGGCGAGACAGTGGGTAGGACAAGTTTCCGCTTCGTCTCGCAAGCCCTGGCGTCGCTTTCGCTTCTCCTCGCCAGCCCGTTGGCTGCGGATGAATTCCGCAGCCCCTCGCTCACGGCCCTGCGCGTCGATTGGCGCGCAGCACTCGACCAGCTCCGCACCGAGATCAACGGCCGCCCCCAGGTCGCGGGCGATTTCATCTTCGTGCCCCGCCGTTCGGTGCCGCGCTACGATCCGCGCGCGATGCCGGCACTGGTGCAGCTCAACGCGGTCTCCTCGCAATTCTTCACCGGCATCGCGCGCAGCGCTGTCCCCGTGCTGCTGCCGTTCGACGCTGCCGCGTATCTGGAAGCCCAACGCAACGGCACGCCATCGAGCGTGTCGCTGTCGCGCTACCAGGCCGATTTCAACCCCGTCGACATGTTCGACGCCGGCCCCGCCGGTTACAGCGCGGCTTTCTCTTTCGAGCCCGGTGCCGGCGACGGCATGCCGTCGCGAACTTTTGCGAAGCCGGTCGAGGTACAGATCACGGGATCGGCGCTCGTCTACGACATCGCCGATCCCGCCGGCGGCAAGGGCGAGCCGGTCAAGCCGCTCGCGGCAATCTATCCGGATCTGCGCAGGTTCATTCGCGAAGGCTATGTGCGTTACGCCTTCTCACGCTTCGGCGTCGCCTATGTCGTGTCCATCCAGTGCCTGGACAGCGTCGCAAAACCGCGGCGGCTGGCCTGCAAGGAAGCCTACCCCGTCGCCGAGCGCTTCCTGAAGGCCCTGCACGTTGCCGGCGGCCAGCGCATGCGGCCGCTGATGGATGTTGCCTCCGACATCACCGATCGCCCCATGGAGCGATCGGTGGATTTCAGTTACCGGCCGAGCGGCGACATCATCCCCAACACCGGCTATCGCAAGCAGGGCGGCCATCCCGACGTGATGGCCTATGCGCAGATCCGCTTTCCGCTTGAGAAGGCGCCGGCCTTTGTGCATTCGCAATCCTACGCCAAGCGCGACAAGAACGAGGGCCCGACCGCCTATCCCTGGCGCGACAATTTCTGCGAGTCCCGCAGTTTTGAAGTCTGGCAATGCGGCGGCGGCTACGGCCATCAGGGCGAGGACATCCGCGCGGCCGACTGTCCGCCGCAAAGCGACGGCCGCGACCCCTGCGATCCCAAGCAGCGCGGCGTGGTCGCCGTGCGCGACGCCATCGTGATCCGCGCCTCCAAGGACCAGGCCGCAACGCTCGAGATCAACAGCCGCACCGAGCACGTCCGCTTCCGCTACATGCACATGAACCCGCAGACCATGAACGCCGACGGCCTGCTCAACGGCCGCATCGTGGCTGAGGGCGAGAAGATCGGCGTGGTCTCGAACTATCTCGACCATCCCGCCGGCACCTCCATGCACCTGCATTTCGACGTCCAGGTGTTCACCCGCGACGGCTGGATCTGGGTCAGTCCTTACGTGACGCTGGTATCGGCCTACGAACGCCTGATCCGCGCCCGCGGCCGCGAGATCGGCCCGGAGATCGCCGGCACCGCGCAGCCCGTCGCACATGCGCTGCCCGAGGATGTGGTCAAACCCGACCAGCGTGAGGGGTCGAGCAGCGAAGAGAACTGAAATCCAAGCCAATTGGTTGGCAAGCTCGGCATTCTCCGTGCCCTCTCTGGCCTCAGAATTGCTTGGTTCCGGGCAGGCAAGGCGAAACCCAGCGTCCATCCTTGCCTTCGTAAGCGTTGCATCGAAGCAAAACGAAGGGAAGCACATGCGTTTTCTCACCACGGCGGCCGTTCTGGCCGTCGCTTTCGCCGTGCCGGCACATGCACAGGAATTGAGCGGCACGCTGAAGAAGATCAAGGAGACCGGCGCGATCACGCTGGGGATACGCGACAGTGCCGTGCCCTTCAGCTATATCGACGAAAAGCAGAAGATCGTGGGCTACGCCGTCGACATCTGCATGAAGATCGTCGACGAGATCAAAACCGAGCTCAAGCTGGACAAGCTCGAGGTCAGTCAAAACATCGTCACTTCGTCCACCCGTATTCCGCTGATGGCGAACGGGACCATCGACCTCGAATGCGGCTCGACGACCAACAATGCCGACCGCCAGAAGCAGGTGTGGTTCACCAACACCCACTTCCTCACGGCGAGCCGCTTCGTGTCCAAGAAGGCGCTAAAGCTCGACCAGGTCGATGACCTCAAGGGCAAGGCCGTCGTCTCGGTCTCGGGCACCACCAACATCACCCAGCTCAACAAGGCCAACGCTGCACGCTCGCTCGGCATCACCGTCATGAACGCCAAGGACGTTCCCGAGGCATTCTTGATGGTCGAGACCGACCGCGCTGTGGCCTTCGTCATGGACGACATCCAGCTTGCGGCCATGGTCGCCTCCTCGAAGGATCCGTCGCTCTACGCCATCAGCACCGGCGCTTTTTCCGATCCGGAGCCTTACGGCATCATGCTGCGCAAGGACGATGTACCGTTCAAGACGGTGGTCGATCGGGCGACCGCAAAGCTCTACAAGAGCGCGGAGATCGAGCAGATCTACAACAAATGGTTCATGGAGCCGGTGCCGCCGCGCGGCCTGAACTTCCACGTCCCGCTGCCGGCCTCGCTGAAAAAGTCCTTCGAGCACCCGTCCGACAATCCTGATCCAGCGTCTTACGGAGGCTAATGGAATAGTAGCCCGGATGGAACGAAGCGCAATCCGGGGTCTTCGCGCGCACTCGCGGCGGTCCCGGATTGCGCTTCGCTCCATCCGGGCTACAGGTTACTCCAGATACGTCGTGAGCTGTGCGCCCTCGTCCGCCACGAACACCGCAATCAATTCGGCCGGCTCAGTCGTGCTCGCATTGGCCGAGACCAGATGCGTCGCGCCCGGCGGTTCGAAGAAGGATTGGCCAACCCCAAACGTCTCGATCGGGCCGCCGCCGAGCTGGGAGCGGATCTCGCCCTTGGTGACGTAGGCCGTCACCGAGCCCGCGTGGCGATGCGGCCTTGAAAACCCTCCGGGGCCATAAAACACGCGCACGATGGTGACGCGCTTGCCCGGCACGTTGGGCAGCGCGTAGGAACCGATCGGTTCCACTTTGTCGAGTGGCGAGCTCTCCGCAGCAGCGGCGCAGAGCGGTGCGAATGCGCCAGATACGGTGTCCATTGTGATTGGCAGTACCTTGCCGATCGCAAGCGCGCAGGCGAGCCCGCCGACAACAGCCAACGCCACCGAACGCGATGGCGCCGGGCGCTGCATGGTGGCCAAACCCATAACAGTCATAACAACCTCCCCTTGTTGCAATCAGGATGCCGCAGCATTCGCTGCTGCGACCGGCCGCTTCGCCGGCGTCCAGCGATACGCCGCACCAAAGCGGTTCCAGACGTTGATCGAGGCAATTGCGGATGTCAGGTACATCAGCTCGGTCTCGGAGAACTCACGGGCAGCCTCCGCATGGACCTCGTCGCTGACGCCGTCGGGCAGGAAGGTCAGCGCCTCCGTCCAGGCCAGCGCCGCCCGCTCGCGCACAGAGAAGATCGGCGCCTCGCGCCAGACCGCGACCAGATTGAGCTTGTCTACGGGCACGCCGATGCGCTCCGAGAACAGGATGTGATGCTGCACGCAGAAGGCGCAGCCGTTGATCTGCGAAGCGCGCAGCTTGACGAGCTCCAGGAGCTGCTTGTCGAGGCCGGCCTTGGCCGCAACCTGGCCCAGCGCGAGCACCAGGTCATACGCATCGGGCGCAATCTTCTTGAAATCCTCGTATTCGCTGCGGGCGTGTGACATTGCCGTTCACCTCGTGCTATTATAAGAGCACTTATATACTATAAGAGCTCTTATATGGCGCGCAAGTCGACTGGCATCACGAAATCGCAACCGGGGCAGAAGGCGCCGAGGGCGGACGCTGCGGCCCACGTGCCCGCCGCCGGCGAGGGCAAGCGCGGCGAGCAAGGCTATCTCGGCTACCTCCTGCGCCAGGCCCACGCGGCGGTCAGGTTGAAGATGGAACGAACGCTCGCCGATCTCGGCGTGACGTCGCCGCAATTCGCCGTGCTGACCATGCTGAACGCCTACCCGGGCCTGTCCGGCGCCGACGTCGCCCGCCTCACCTTCCTGACGCCGCAGACCGTCGGGGTCATCATTCGCAACCTCGAACGCGATGGTGCAATTGAGATGACGCCCCATCCCGTCCACGGCCGCATCCAGCAATGGACGCTGACGCAGCGCGGCGCGACGTTGCTGAAGGCGTGCCGGGAGCGTGTCATCGCGCTGGAGAAGCGTCTCGCCGGCGGACTTGATGCCAAGGCCGAGGCCACCATCCGCCGCTGGCTGGCCGACGTCGCGATCGAGTTGCAGGACCAGGAATAGACGCGGGGCCGCGCTCAGTCTTTCATCGCATCGGCGAACTTGCGCGTCAGTCGGACGAGATCGTCGATCTCGGCGGCATCCCATGTCGCGAAGATGGCGCGGCCGATCCGTTCGCGCGCGGCATCGACGAGATCAGTCATTGCCTTGCCCTTCGCCGTGATGACGGCCTCGCGCACGCGGCGATCCGTGGGGTGCTCGCGGCGCTCCGCGAGGCCGAGGCTTTCGAGCTTGGCGACCTGCCGACTGACGGTGGTGTAGTCGCGCCCAACGCGGTCGGCGAGATCGACGATACCGATCGGTCCGAACCGCTCAATGCCGACCAGCAGCGGAAACAGCGCCCGGTCGAGCCGGATGCCCGCCTCCTTGATCAGCATTTCGTCGCGCTGCGGCCGGTTCATCGCGCCGACGATATCGAGGAGCGCCCCGTGCAGCACTCGCAGACGGTCACTAATATGTGTATTTTGCACATTCTTTCTTGACGGCATCGGCGGCTCCAAACTAGATATGTGCATAATACACGCATCTAGAGCACCGACAAGGAACCTGATCATGAAAGCCGCCGTCGTCCACGCCGCAGGCCAATGCCCTGTCTATGGAGATTTCACTGAACCCGAGCTCATCACGGGTGAGAGCCGTATCCACGTCACGGCCGCCGCGATCAGCCAGGTCACCAAGAGCCGCGCCGCGGGCGCGCATTACAGCTCAAGCGGCCGGTTTCCCTTCATCGCCGGCGTCGACGGTGTGGGCCGTCGCGATGACGGGGCTCGCGTCTATTTCGTACTGCCGCGCGCGCCCTATGGCAGCATGGCCGAGCAGGCTGTGGTGCCGGCCCTGCATTGCATCGCCCTGCCCGACGGCATCGACGACGTCACCGCAGCCGCGATCGCAAATCCCGGCATGTCGTCCTGGGCAGCCTACACCGAGCGCGCGCGGCTCAAGGCCGGCGAGACGGTGCTCATCAATGGCGCCACCGGCACCTCGGGCCGCCTTGCCGTGCAGATCGCCAAGCACATGGGCGCGCGAAAGGTGATCGCGAAGGGTCGAAATGCGGAGGCGCTGCGCGAACTGGCGGATCTTGGTGCCGATGTGACGATCGCCCTCACCGACGATGACGCAGCACTCGAGCGCAGGCTGAGGGACCAATTCGCCGAAGGCGTGGACGTCGTCGTCGACTATCTCTGGGGCAAAAGTGCAGAGCGCGTGCTGATCGCCGCAGCCAAAGCGGGCCCCGAGGCGGTGCCAATCAGGTACGTTCAGATCGGTTCGATCAGCGGCGCCGACATTACGCTGCCGAGCGCCGTGCTCCGCTCATCGGCCATCGAGCTGATGGGTAGCGGCATCGGCAGCATCCCGCTCGACCGCCTCGTCCATGCTGTGGGCGACCTGTTGCGCGCAACGCCAATGGCTGGATTCAAGATCGCAACCCAAGCTGTGCCGCTGTCGAACGTCGCAGAGGCCTGGCTCGCGGACGATAATGCTTGCCGCACGGTGCTCACGATGGGCGCGGCTTGAGGCGAACCATGGACGGACGAGGCCTAGTCGCCTCCTCCGTCACCGCCGCCACCATCACCGCCGTCGGCATCCGAGAAGTCGCCGAAGCCGCTGTCGCCGCCACCCTGAATGCCACGGCCGAAATTTTCCGCGATGATCATCATGATCACGACAAACAGCCCTGCGCCGAACGGCCAGGGATTGGCGCGAATGATGTCGAACAGCTCCCGCATGCGCGCATTCTGCACAGACAGGAACAAACCGACCGTAAAGCGGCACCCTCGAAATTTGAGATGTTGACGCCCGAGTGCGCCCTATCCGCTCTTCAACACTTTATTAACTTCGCCAGCGGGCCAGGTCTCACCTGCCGCGATCACTCGCACACGGCTTTGATCTGTAGCATTCAACAGCACATGCGAACTCACCTGATCGCCGCTCGGCTCCAGGTGCAAATCCGTCTCAGGCTTCCAGCTCAGCGTCGTTGCAAGATCGCCAGCGAAGATCTGCCAGCGCGATCCGTCGTCAAGCTCGACGACGTGGCTTTCCGCATGCACGCGTATCTTCATTCCGCCCCGAAATCTCGCTGAAGAAAGCGGGCCCCGGCGCTCGGCCGGGGCGCTGCTCCGTTAGTCGTTGTCGTGATGAATCACGGTCTTGCTGCGATTGCCGTATTCATCTTCCTTCTTGATCACCGTGGTGCGATCGGCGGGCGCGCGCTCCTTGATGACCGTGGTGCGGTCACGATCGCGATCGCGGTATTCAGGGGCCTGGCCGACCGTGACGCCTGCGCCGACCGGACCGACGTGAACGCCGACTTCATCTGCGAACGCAGGGGCCGCGATGGCCGTGACCATGGCAGCGGCAAACAGATATTTCCTCATCTCATCCTCCTCCAATGTGGTGCTGAGGGAATGCGGAGTGCGACACTTTGTTCCTGGGAGCGTAACGTCTAAAGCCTGTTCCTCCTGTTCCAGGAACCGACTCACAGGAGCCATGTTTCCCGCTACAATGCGCCGATGAAACAAGCTGATTCCTTGGCCAACCGCACGCGCCGCGCCCTGCTCCAATCGACGCTGGGCGCAGCCGCCCTGCTGACACTCCCAACGCACGTTCTGGCTTCGCCGCCCGGCTTCGACGAATGGCGCGAGAGTTTTCGCGCCCGCGCGATGGCCAAAGGCATTTCAGCCGCGACCTGGCAGCGCGCGATGGCGCGGGTCGAACCGGACATGAGCGTGTTCAAGCAAATGCGCAACCAGCCTGAATTCCACGAGCAGGTCTGGCAATACATCAACCGCCGCGTCTCCGATTGGCGCATCATCAACGGCAAGATCGCGCTGAAGAACAACGAGGCGTTGCTCGCACGCATCGAACGCGATTTCGGCGTCGAGCGCGGCACGCTGCTGGCGCTGTGGGGCGTGGAATCGGCTTACGGCGATCCGCTGGTGCAGCAGAACCACATGACGCCAGTGTTTCCCTCGCTGGCCGCACTCGCCTGGAACGAGCCGCGGCGAAAAGCCTATTGGGAGACCGAGCTGATCAACGCGCTGCGCATCGTCGACAAGGGCTGGAGCACACCGGAAGAGATGCAGGGCTCCTGGGCCGGCGCAATGGGGCATTCGCAATGGATGCCTGAGGTCTGGCTCAATGTCGGTATCGACTATGACGGCGACGGCAAAGTATCACCGTTCGGCAAGCCCGACGATGCGCTGGGCTCAACGGCAAAATATCTCGTCAATCGCGGCAAGTGGCGCCGTGGCGAGCATTGGGGCTACGAGGTGCGCGCGTCCGGCGATATGAGCGGCAGCCGCGCCTATGCCGCTTGGCAATCGGCTGGCGTCACCCGCGCCGATGGCCAGCCGTTTCCGCAGCCGAACGCGTCTGCGCAGATGTGGACACCGGTTGCGGGCGGGCCAACCTTCCTGCTCGGACCGAACTTCAACGCGGTGAAGAGCTACAATCCCTCGATGAACTATGCGCTGGCGATCTGCCATCTCGGCGATCGCTGCCTGGGCGCACCGCCCTTCATCCAGCCCTTCCCCGGCTCCGAACGCGTGCTCACGCTCGCCGAGGTGCAGGAGATGCAGACACGGCTGACCAAAGCCGGCTTCGACACCGGTGGCACCGACGGCCGCGTCGGTAACGACACCATGAAGGCGATCAAGGATTTTCAGCAACGCGCCGGAATCACGCCCACCGATGGCTATGGCGGGCTGAAGGTGCTGGCAAAATTGCGGCAGGGATCGTAGACGGCCTCAGTGCCGGTACTGCGGCTCCTCCGCATCGAGCTGCCGTCGGATCGCAGCGAGATGCAGCCGCGCGGATTCGGAATCGCCCTCGCGCATCTGCCTGTAGGTTTCGGCCGCAATGGCGGGATCGACCGGCAGCACTTTCCGTCCCGTCGACATCGCCAACACCTGCACCTCGGCGGCGCGCTCGAGATAGTAGAGATCGTCCCAGGCCTCCGCGATGGTCGGGGCCAGCACCATCACGCCGTGATGCTTCATGAAGACGATGTCGGCATCGCCCACGGCGGAAGCAATGCGCGCGCCTTCGCGGTTGTCGAGCGCGAGACCGTTATAGTCGCGATCGACCGCCGTGCGGCCATAAAACTTCAGCGCGGTCTGCCCGGCCCAGATCAGGGGATCGCCTTCGGTCATCGACAGCGCGGTGGCGTAGGGCATGTGGGTGTGGAAGGCGACCTTCGCGCGCGGCAAACGCTTGTGCACCTCGGCGTGGATGTAGAACGCAGTCGCCTCGGGCTCGCCCTCGCCGTCGAGCACATGGCCGTGGAAATCGCAGATCAGGAGTTTTGACGCGGTCAACTCGCGAAAAGCGTAGCCATAGGGATTGACCAAGAAGAGATCGTCATGGCCGGGCACCACGGCCGAGAAATGGTTGCAGATGCCCTCCTCAAAACCGTTGCGCGCTGCCATGCGGAAGCAGGCGGCGAGATCCTCGCGCGCGCTGCGGATTGCATCGGTTGCGAGGTCCGGCCGATTCGAGCGGACCGGCTCGGCAGCGGATGAGGAAGCGTGAAGGCCGTGCGCCATAGCGAAGAAAACCTCTGTCGGTAGGGAGTTGCCCGCGCTTTTACAGGGACGACGCCTGCGCGTCAGCCCCTGCGGGCGCCACCCTGCCCTTCGCGTCTTGCGGGCTAGTTCATGCCCGCCGCGGCGCGCCGCCGGCGTTCATGCCGCCGTCGATGACGAGCTCGGTGCCGGTGACGTAGCGCGAGGCATCTGACGCCAGATACAGCACACCCGACGCGATCTCCACGGCCTGGCCCGCGCGACCGAGCGGCGTTGCCACCTTGGCCCGCTCCTCGGGATCGATCGGCGCATTGCCCTGGTTGCCGGTCGCACCCGTCGGGATCTTTCCCCAGATCGGCGTGTCGATGATGCCGGGATGCACGGAATTGACACGGATGCCGTCGGAGGCCGCTGCACACTCCATCGCGATCGATTTCGCGAACAGCCGCACGCCGCCCTTGGTCGCCGAATATGCCGACAGCCCCGGTGCGCCGCGCAGGCCTGCCAGCGAGGACATCATGACGATCGAGCCGCCGCCAGTCTTGCGCATCAAGGGCAGGCAATGCTTCACCGAGAGAAACACGCCGTCGAGATTGATCGCGTTCTGCTTGCGCCAATCGCCCAGCGTCATGTCGACGATCGAGGGCACGGCAATGCCGATACCAGCATTGGAGACCATGGTGTCGAGCCGACCATAGCGCTTTGCAACTTCAGCGACGATCTCGATCCAGCGCTCCTCACTAGTGACATCCTGCTCCAAAAAGATCGCCTTGCCGCCGGCCTTGGTGACGCGCTTGGCGAGTTCGGGGCCGCGTAGCTCGTCGATGTCGGTGGCGATGACGGTCGCGCCCTCGCGCGCAAACAGCTCGACGATGGCTTCGCCAATGCCCGACGCGCCGCCTGTGACCAGCGCGACTTTACCCTCAACCTGCCCTGCCATGTTCACTCCCTTTTTTGTTGTTTGAGGTTTGTTGTTTGCGGCAGTTATCTAATCACGGATGGCCCCTGGTCCGGTAGCGCGACGTCGATGACGCGAAACTGCACGCGCTCGGCACCCTGGTAGCGATCGACCGACAATGATCCGGCGACATGCAGCTGCTGGCCGCGATTGGCCACCAATGCGTTGCCGAGTTTTTGGCCAACCGAGCGAAACGCGATGCCGTTGACGATCGCGCCGTCGCCCGACTTGAACCGCAGCCGCAAGTGCGCCTGTCCGACCTCGTCGGCATAGACGAGCTGATGCGCCGGCAGCGCCAGCACGGCTTCCGGATTGCCGCTGCCGAAGGGACCGGCACGGTTGAGCGTGGTGGCAAGCTCCGTCGTGACCGCCCGCGCGGACACCGCGCCATCGATATAGAGCTCGTTGACATGGCGAGCCTCCGCGACATCGCGCGCGAGCGCATTTTCGAGATAGGCGCGGAATTCGGCGAGCTTTTCCTTGCGCAGCGTGACACCCGCAGCCATCGCGTGCCCGCCGCCCTTCAACAGGATGCCGTCCGCCACCGCCTGCCGTACCGCCTTGCCGAGATCGACGCCTGCGATCGAGCGGCCCGAGCCGGTGCCGATGCCGCCGGGCTCGAGTGCAATCGCGAAAGCGGGCCGCGAAAACTTCTCCTTCAGCCGCGAGGCGACGAGGCCGACCACGCCGGGATGCCAGCCTTCGGAGGCCGTGACGATGACACCGATCTTGTCTTCGAGCCCGATCGAGGCAAGCGCCTCGGCTTCGGCCTGCGCTTCGGCGGCCTGCTCAATGACGCGGCGCTCGCTGTTGAGGCGGTCGAGCTCGGCGGCGATCCGTGCGGCCTCGGTGCTATCGCCTTCCAGGAGCAGCCGCACGCCGAGATCGGCGCGGCCGATGCGGCCCCCGGCATTGATGCGCGGCCCCAGCATGAAGCCGAGATGCCAGGCCTCCGGCGGGCCGTTGAGCCGCGCCACGTCCATCAGCGCGGTGTGGCCGACATGGTCGCGCCGGCGCATCGCGATCAGCCCCTTGGCGACGAAGGCGCGGTTGAGACCGATCAGCGGCGCCACATCGGCAACCGTGCCGAGCGCGACGTGATGCAGCATGCCGAGCAGATCGGGCTCGGGCATCTCGGAGGTCCAGAAGCCGCGCTGGCGCAGCTCGCGATTGACCGCGACCAGTGTCACCAGCACGAGACCAACGGCGGCGAGATGGCCGAGGCCGGAGAGATCGTCGAGCCGGTTCGGATTGACCAGCGCATCGACCTCCGGAAGATCCGTGCCGGCCTGATGATGGTCGATCACAACCACGGACTGGCCGAGCCGCTTCGCCTCGGCCAGCGGCTCGATGCTGGTGGTACCGCAATCGACCGTGACGAGCAGCGTGGCGCCCTTCGCCGCCAGCGCGCGCACCGCCTCGACGTTCGGTCCGTAGCCCTCAAAAATCCGGTCGGGAATGTGGATCAGCGGATCGAGGCCGCAATGGCGCAAATGCCAGGCCAGCAGCGCGGCGGAGGTCGCGCCGTCGACATCGTAGTCGCCGAAGATCGCGACTGTCTCGCCTTTCACAGCGGCATCGGCGATCCGCTTTGCGGCAGCCTCCATCTCCGTCACCGTGTACGGGTCCGGCATGAGCTTGCGGATGGTCGGATCGAGGAAGTCGGCGACAGCATCGATATCGACGCCGCGGCCCGCCAGCACCCGCGCCAACAGCTCCGGCAGTTGGTGCCGCTGCACGATGGCGAGCGCCTTGGCCGCGCCGCGCGCGTCGAGCCGGTCGCGCCAGAGCTTGTCGGTGAGCGAACGCGCCACACCCAGGAAGGCCTGGGGCGCTTCGACGGGCAAGGCGGTGGCGGGCGGCGTCATGATTCAAGGGCGGCTTGAGGAACCCGGAACCCGACTGCAAGCGATGCGCCCGGTCGGCCGGCGGATGATTGGCCGGGAAACCACGGACATTTGCAACGGCCAGGCCGTACAAAGCAGTGGATGGCCGCCGTCCTGGCTGGAGTGACTATCATTTGGGCATTCCGCCGAACAGCAAATTAAGCAGGCGTTAGGTGGAATCCTCGAAAAAGAGTCGTATTCGATCTGTGATTGGTTGTTCCGGGTTCGTTGCAGATCAGGCCTCATTGCCAAGGGAAGTTACCCGATGTCTGCTGCGCTGGGTCTCAAAGCCAAGCCGATCGCGAACGGAACCACCGAACTCGCCGACGATGATTCCGATATCACCGCGCTGATCAACCGCCTCACCGCGGAGGTCAACCAGATCGCCGTCGACAAGACCAAGTCGATCCAGCAGATCACCAACCAGATGAAGATGCTGGCGCTGAACGCGCTGATCGAAAGCTCGCGCGCCGGCGCCCAAGGCGCGGGTTTTGCGGTGGTGGCGCAGGAGGTGCGCGGTGTCGGCCAGCAGGTCGAGACCATCGCGCGCGAGCTCGAAACGCAGCTCACCAAACGTACCGGCGATCTCGTCTCCTCGATCGAGCGCATGAGCCAGCGTTCGCGCGGCGAGCGCATGATGGACCTGTCCCTCAATGCCATCGAGCTGATTGACCGCAACCTCTATGAGCGGACTTGCGACGTGCGCTGGTGGGCGACCGATTCCGCTGTGGTCGATTGCGCCGCCTCGCCTGCTCCGGCCGCGGTGACCTATGCCTCGGAGCGGCTCGGCGTCATCCTCGGCGCCTACACCGTCTATCTCGACCTCTGGCTCTGCGACCTCGACGGCAACGTCATCGCCAACGGCCGCGCCGACCGATTTCGCGTGGTCGGCCAGAACGTCGCCCACACCAAATGGTTTCGCGAGGCCAAGGGCCTGCGCTCCGGCGACGACTATGTCGCCGGAGACGTCGAGAACCAGCCGCTGCTCGGCAACGCGCAGGTCGCGACCTATTGCGCCAGCGTGCGCGCCGGCGGCCAGGCCAATGGCGCGCCGATCGGCGTGCTCGCCATCCATTTCGACTGGGAGCCGCAGGCCCGCGCCATCGTGCAAGGCATCCGCGTCGGCGACCAGGACAAGGCGCGCGTTCTGCTGGTCGACTCGAATTTCCGCGTCATCGCAGCCTCCGACGGCCAGGGCATCCTGAGCGAGCGCATCGCGCTGTCCCTCAACGGCCAGCCCTCCGGCTTCTATCAGGACCGCACCGGCACGCTGGTCGCCTTCCACGCCACGCCCGGTTACGAGACCTATCGCGGGTTGGGCTGGTACGGCGTGATCGTCTGCGGCGGATGAGCCGGCCCGACCCTCTCTCCAATTAAAACCGTGAAAACAACCCCATGCACAGTAGCCTGAGGGTTGTTCTCATGACGGTTTTTGCGCCCGCCGATTGAACTCTTTGACGCGTCGGGCAAAACACTGGCATTCTGCGATCATGGCGTCGTTCGCGAGCGAAGCTGCATGACTCGCGACGCCTGGCGACGCCACAATGTCCGGGCACCACTTTCAGACTCCGCATCGCGCGCCCAGCAGACACAATCGCGACACAATCATTAGTTGTTTTGGTTCCACTTGCTAGCTTGGCTGAACCGGCGCAGCATTCTGTTGCCGGCCCCAGGCCGGAACATCACGCGCGAACAATCGCGCGGATCAAAATTCAAAAAGTGGAGGAAGCGAATGACACTCGATGTCTCACGTCGATCCCTGCTCGCGCTTGGTGCAGGCCTTGGTGTAGGCCTTGGCGCCAGCACGATGCTCGGCAGCAGCGCGCTTGCGCGCGCTCCCAAACTTGGCACCCAGACTCCCTACTGGCACCGCTTCATTGTCGGCGATGCCGAAGTGACAATTGTCTCCGACGGACCGCTGCCGCTCGGCGATCCCACCGGGACTTTCACCGGCGTTTCGAAGGAAGAGGTGAAGAAGATGCTGGCGGACAATTTCCTGTCGCCGGACAATGTCGTGCTCGAGCAGAACTCGCCGATCGTGAACACCGGCGACAAGCTCATCCTGTTCGATACCGGCATGGGCGCCTCCAAGATGTTCGGCGCCACCACCGGCCGGCAGCAGAAGAGCATGGCGGAGGCAGGCGTCAAGCCGGAGGACATCGACGCGGTGGTTTGCTCGCATGCCCATATCGACCACATCGGCGGCATCGTGGACGCCAACGACAAGCCGCTGTTTCCGAACGCCCAGATCTATATCGCCCAGAGCGATTTCGACTTCTGGACCGACGAAGGCAAGCTCGGGAGTGCGGTCAAGGACTTCGTCGTTCACGCCCGCAAGAACCTGATGCCCGTCCGCGACCGGATCGTGTTCTACAAGGACGGACAGGAATTCCTGCCCGGCGTGCAGGCGATCGCGGCGCCCGGCCATACTGTCGGCCACACCATCTTCATGATCAGTTCCGCCGGCAAGTCGTTCGCCTTCCTCGGCGACCTCTCGCACCATCCGGTGCTGCTGCTCGAACGTCCCCGGATGGAATTCTCCTACGACACCGATCCCAAGCAGGCGGCGGAGTCGCGGGTCAAGCTCCTCACCATGCTGGCGGCCAACAAGACCCCGGTGATGTCCTATCACTTCGCCTGGCCAGGCTACGGCCATGTCGCCAAGGCCGGCGACGGCTTCCGCTTCTTTGCCGAACCGATGCAGATGACGTTGTAGTTCGCAGGATCAAGCCGGGCGGCGCGCACGCACCGCCCGGCTCCCCCCGTTGGCACTTGCAGGAAGCATTCGCTCCTGCGTCCTAGATGAGCCCGGCCACCACCGCATCGACGTCGATGCGTCCCTTGATCGACGTCGCTCCGCGATCCCCAAACTCAATCCAACCTTCGTTGAAGCCATCCAGCATGCGGATGCGCGGCAGCGGATTTTTCATGCCCTGGGAACGAAACAGCGTCTCCCAGCCGTCGCGCGTTACAATTTCGACCCGGACAGGCTTGCCGAGCGCACGGCCGAATGAATCCGCGAGATCGTTCGGCGAAACGCGGCGAGGTCCCTCCAGCTCGACAATCCGGATGCCGCTATGACTTTCCTGAATGAGCTCAGCAGCGACGCGCCCCACGTCCCGCGTGGCAACCATAGGAAACTCTTTCTCCACCGGTTGGAGGAAGCTGTAGATCAAGCCGGAGTCCCGGGCCGTTGGCACATCCCAGAGCGCGTTTTCGATGAACCAACCCGGCCGCAGGATTGTCAGAGCCATCCCGAGCGGCTTGAGCGCCTCCTCCATCATCGTGCGCTGCGAGAGCAGATTATCCTGTGTGGCATCGGCGCCGATCGTCGACAGGCACAGCACACGAGACGGCGCGGCAGTTTTCAATGCACGCACGACACTGTCGATGACACGCCGGGCCTCCGGATAACCGGGCTCGGGGTCGAAGTCTGACGGAGGCAAAATGAAAGCGGCGGTGGCGCCGGTGAAGGCCTTTGCGAGAGCTGTCGCATCCTCCATCTCGGCAAGAGCAATTTCGCAGCCGAGTTTGGCCCACGCCTCGCCCTTCTTCGCGTCCCGGACCACCGCTCTCACCGGGCGTCCCAGCGCGAGAAGGGACTTGGCGAGTTCGCCGCCGACTTTTCCGGTGATGCCAGTAATTGCGTACATGATGGTGCTCTCATTCGTTTCGGCTGGTCTGCGCGGGGGTGCCCGCGTGCAGTCGATAGCTCCGAACCGAAGATTGCTGTGAGTGCCATTATGTCATAAGATTGGTGATCTATACGCAACGGTGATCCCATGACCTTTGACGGCCGTATCATTTCCAATGTCGGCGTGCTCGCGGCGATCGTCGAGGGCGGAAGCTTCGCCCGCGCGGCGGACGCGCTTGGCCTGTCTCGCTCAGGCGTCAGCCGCGCGGTTTCGCGCCTGGAGGCACGCGTGGGCGTGCAATTGCTCGATCGAACCACGCGCGTCGTGTCCCTGACCGACGAAGGCCGGCGTTTCTATACGGGCGTGGCGCCGCTTCTGACCGGAATTGATGAAGTCGTGTCGGCAGCCTCGAAATCCGCCGTGTCGGTGCGCGGCCGGTTGCGGGTCAATGTCGACGCTTTCTTTTCCAGCCTCCTGCTCGCGCCGCACCTCAACGAGTTCCTGATGCGCCACCGGGACCTGAAGCTCGACATCATCGCCAGAGATCAGCTTGGAGACCTTATCGGCGACGGCTTCGATGTCGCAATGCGGTTTGGCGCGCCGCCCGATTCATCCCTTGTCGCCAGGAAGATCCTGGAGACACGCACGATTACCGTTGCCTCTCCCGGTTATCTGAAGCGTTACGGCAAACCGGAGCATCCCCGCGATCTCGCGCAGCACGCCTGCATCCAGGTCCGGGACTCCTTGACCGGCCAGCCGATCGACGAATGGGTGTTCAGACAAGGCAACAAGCGGGAGAAGATCGCGATCTCCGGCAGCCTCATGGTGGCGGAGTTCGGCACCATGCTCGGCGCCTGCGCAGGCGGCGTCGGCGTCGCGCGCGTGAAGGCGATCGGCGTGCAACACCTCCTGGACCAAGGCACGCTCGTCGTGCTTTTGCCGGACTGGCATGGCGACAGTTTTCCTCTCTACGCGCTCACCGCGTCCCGCCAGTTTCCCGCTGCAAAGGTGCGGGTCTTCGTCGACTTCATCCACGACCGGCTGAACGGGCGCCGATAGCCAAACGTTCTCGTTCGCTCGAGCCAAAGGGAACAGTCCCTTACCGATTTTTTCTCGGAACGCAGGACTCTCCGAAGCATTTTCCGGCAATGCAGGCCCGTTACAGGCAAGAGCCTGCCTCATTGCTCAGGTAAGATGTGCCTCGCATCACATTCATCGTCGTGAGAGCGTGAGCATCCGCTGGCTTTGGTCACTCACGCTCCGAATATGCTGAGGAGACACGCCATGAAGATCGTCGTGATCGGTGGAACCGGGTTAATCGGATCCAAGCTCGTCGCAAAGCTCAAGCAGCAGGGGCACGAGGCCGTGGCCGCCTCGCCGAAGTCGGGCGTCAACGCCGTGACTGGGGAAGGCCTCGCTGCGGCGCTGGCTGGCGCGGATGTCGTGGTCGATGTGGCCAACGCGCCGTCCTGGGAGCCCGCGGACGTGCTCGAATTCTTCGAGCGTTCCAGCCGGAATCTCGTCGCGACCGAGGCCGCAGCAGGCGTCAAGCACCATGTCGCGCTGTCGATCGTGGGGACCGACCGATCGCCCGACATTGGCTATTTTCGTGCCAAGCTCGCGCAGGAGACCATCGTCAAGGCCTCTTCGGTCCCTTACTCGATCGTCCGCGCCACCCAGTTTTTTGAATTCCTTGACGCCATTGGCGAAGCGGGTGTGACCGGGGGCAAGGTCGTCGTTCCATCGGCGTCGTTTCAGCCGATCGCGTCAGACGACGTGGCTGATCGCCTCGCGGAGGTCGCAACGGGCCGGCCGCTGAACGGTACGATCGATATCGCAGGCCCCGAGAAAGCCCCCTTCAATGAATTCGTCGCGCGACGGCTCAAGGCGTCCGGCGACAGCCGCCCGGTCGTGGGAGACCGACAGGCGCAGTATTATGGCTCTCCAATCGATGACACCTCGCTGATCCCGCTCGGCGAGGCGCGGCTCGGGAAAACGGCGCTCGCAACATGGCTCGCAAGGGCCTGAGCATCGACCATCGTAGTCACGACAGCCACGGCAATGAAGGAACTTCCATGCTCAGATTGTTGATCGCAACGGCGGTTTGCGCCTCATCTGTCCTGACGGCACATGCCGCCGAGACACAACCAGCAGCACCATTGGCCAAGGTGACTGTCGTGTTTGACCAAGCCCTGCCAAATGTCCCCGGCAAGAGCATGAAAGGCGTGCTGGTCGAGTATGGTCCCGGAGGCTCCTCACCAGCCCACATTCACGCGCCCTCTGCCTTCATCTATGCCACCGTCCTGGAAGGCGCGATCCGAAGTCAGGTCAATGACGGGCCGGCCAAGGTCTTTCACAAGGGAGAGAACTTTTCCGAAAAGCCCGGTGACCGCCATGGCGTAAGTGCCAATGCCAGCGATACCGAGCCTGCGAAGCTGCTTGCCGTCTTCGTGGTCGATACCGCCGACAAGGAGCTGACGATGCCGCTTCCGAAATAGCGTAAGATGGCGGCGCAGCCATCAGGCATGCGCCTCCTCTCCATTCGTACAATCAAGCGCCGCGCCGACCAGCCATCTCGACTGCGAGCAGCACCGCGGCGCGGGTCGCGCCGGTGGAAGCGATCCCCTGCCCTGCGATGTCATAGGCGGTGCCGTGCGCGGGCGTGCAGATCGGAAATGGGAAGCCGCCGAGCAAGGTGACGCCGCGATCGAACCCCATCAGCTTCATCGCGATCTGGCCCTGGTCGTGGTACATCGTCAGCACCGCATCGAAGGCGCCTGCCTTGGCGCGCAGGAATACCGTGTCGGCCGGGAACGGTCCCTCGACGGCGATGCCGTCGCGCTGGCCAGCCGCAACGACTGGTGCGATGATGTCGATCTCCTCGCGGCCGAAATTGCCGCCGTCACCGGCGTGCGGGTTGAGGCCTGCCACCGCGATGCGCGGCCGCGCATAGCCGGCGTTGCGCATGCAGGCATCGGTCAGCTTGAGCGCGCGCTGGATGCGTTCGCTTGAGAGCTTTGCTGCCACATCCTTGAGCGGAATGTGCGAGGTGACGCGCGCGTTCCAGAGCTCGCCCAGCACGTTGAATTCACTTGCGGGGGTCTTGAGACCGGCGATCTCGGCAGAGAACGCGATCTCATCGTCATAGTCGGCGCGGGCATATCGCATCGCCTGCTTGTTGAAGGGCGTGAAGCAGACCGCATCGACGCGACCGTCGCGGGCAAGCTCAAGCGCGAGCCGGTAATTCGTCAGGGCGAATTTCCCGCCGGCGAGCGTCGCGGTTTTCGGCTCGACCTCCTTGGGATCGAGATGGCCGAGATCGACGAACAGCGCTTCGCCCTTCGCTGCGCGAAAGTCTGCGCCCTGCTCCACCCTCGTCAGCTCCGGCGTGACGCCGGCGACGCGCGCGCCCTCGTCGAAGATGCGGCGGTCGCCGATCACGACGAGGCGAGCACGGGCGCGGATCTCGTCCAGCGCCACGAGCTTTGCGGTCAGCTCCGGGCTGATGCCTGCGGGATCTCCCATCGCGAGCGCGATGAGCGGCTTTGCGGTCATATGATCACCTTTTCCTGACTGGTCGTCTCAGTGGTGGGCGGCTCGGGCTTGCGAAAGAGCCGTGCGAGCTGCAACACGAGCGGAAGCAGCAACAGCGCGATGCCACCCACCACCAGGCTCGTCACCAGCTTGTTTGCAAAGAAAATCCCGAGCGAGCCCTTGGACATCAGCATCGATTGCCGGAACGCATCCTCGGCCTTGTCGCCGATGACGATCGCGAGCACCAGCGGCGCCAGGGGATAGAACAGCTTCTTGAAGAGATAGCCGACGATGCCGAAGCCGAGCATCATGACCACGTCGAGATAGGAATTCGACACCGAATAGGCGCCGACGACGCAGATGATCACGATCAGCGGCGCGATGATCACGAAGGGAATCCGCATCAATGCGGCAAACACCGGAACCGTCAGCAGCACCAGCACAACGGCGACAATATTGCCGACATACATCGAGGCAATCAGGCCCCACACAAAGTCCTTCTGGTCGACGAACAGCATCGGCCCGGGATTGAGCCCCCAGATCATCAGTCCGCCCATCATCACGGCCGCGGTGGCCGAGCCGGGAATACCGAGCGAGAGCATCGGCAGCAGCGCGCTGGTGCCGGCCGCGTGGTCGGCGGTCTCCGGCGAGATGATGCCTTCGACCTCGCCCGTGCCAAAATAACGACCGCGCCGCGAGAAGCGGCGGGCAATGCCGTAGCTCATGAAGGATGCCGCCGTCGGGCCGCCCGGCGTGATCCCCATCCAGCAGCCGATCGCAGCGCTCCGCAGCAACGCAACGCTATGCCGCGGCAGCCGGCCGATCGCGCGAAACACCTCGCGCCACTCGATCTTCGAGGAGACGGCGCGGGCATGAAACTCCTCTTCGACCGCGACCAGGAGCTCGCCGATGCCGAACAGGCCCATCACCGCGACGACGAAGTTCACGCCCTTGACCAGCTCGTCGATGCCCATGGTGAGGCGCACGCTGCCGGAAACAGTGTCGATGCCGATGGCGGCGATTGCAAAGCCGATCGCGAGTGCCACCACGGTCTTGATTGGCGCCGCGCCGCCCATGCCGACGAAACTCGCGAAGGCGAGGAAGTAGACCGCAAAATATTCCGCCGGCCCGAAGGCGAGCGCGACCTGCGCCACCCATGAGGCCAGGAAAGTGATCAGGATGACGCCGACCAGCGCGCCGAACGCCGCCGAGCCGAAGGCGGTGGCGAGCGCGGTGGTCGGCCGCCCGTCACGCGCCATCGGATAGCCGTCGAAGGTGGTCGCGACCGAGGACGGCTCGCCCGGAATGTTGAACAGGATCGAGGTGACAGAGCCGCCGAACAGCGCGCCCCAATACATGCTGGAAAGCAGGATGATCGCCGAGACCGGCTGCATGCCGAAGGTGAGCGGCAACAGCAGCGACACCCCGTTCGGCGCGCCCAGCCCGGGCAGCACGCCGACGAGGATGCCGAGCAGCACGCCGACCACCATCAGCGCCAGATGCGGCACCGTGACCGCGATGGTGAAGCCGTGCAGGAGTTCTCCGAGATTGTCCATCGGCCTCTCCTCAGAAGCCAAACGCGGCGGCGAGCGCGCCGTGCGGGAGCGACACCTGGAACATACGCTCGAACACGACATAGAGCGCGAGCGCAGTGGCCGCCGCCATCGCGAGCGACCGAAGCAGCGATTGATGCCTGGGGACCGCAAGCACGGCGAAGATATAGAGGGCCGAGGCGAGATACATCCCGAGCAGCGGGATCGCGGCCACGAAAATCGCGGCCGGCACGAACAGGCCGGCGAGCCGGCGCAGCTCGATCTGCGTAATGGCGATGGGAACGCTGGCGAGCGACGTGGCCGGCAGCACGCCCCGCACCAGATTGTAGAGGCTTCCGAGAACGATCACGAGACCGATCACGAAAGGGAATGTGCCGGAATCCACGCCCGCACTCGACCAGCCGATGCCATTGTCGAGGCTCTGGACCACCACCGCGACGCCGAAGCTGCCGGTGAGCACGGCAGTCGCGAGTTCGAGGGCGCGGCGCGATATCATCAGGGCCCCCAGCCGGGCGCGGGACAACGAGACATCATGGTGTGCTGCTCCGCCATCCTACTTGATGAGCCAGCCCTGCTCGCTCGCGACTTGCCTGAGGTGCTCGATATCCTCCTTGATGAACTTGTCGAACTCGGCGCCGGTCAGGAACGTGTCGATCTGCGAGGATTTTTCGATATAGTCCTTCCATTCCGGCGTGGCCTGCACCTTCTTCATGAGGTCGACGTAGAACGCGGCCTGCTCCGGCGTGACCTTGCCGGGCAGCCACACCGTGCGCGGCTGCTCGTATTGCGCGATGTCGAGGCCCTGCTCGACGCAGGTCGGCACGTCGCTCCAGCCTTCGGTCGCGGTGATCTTGGCGCCCTGCGGCAGCCGCTTCGGGCTGAAGGCGCAGAGCGGACGCTGCGTGCCGCCGCGCCATTGCCCGAGGCTTTCGCTGGGATTGTTGACGTGGGAATCGATGTGCCCGCCGGCGAGCTGCACGGCGGCTTCGGCGCCGCTCTTGAAGGGGATGTAGGTCAGCTTCACGTGACCGGCTTTTTCGATCATGCGAGTGAGGACCTCGTCCGTGTCCTTGGACTGCGCCCCGCCCATCTTGAAGTCACCCGTGACGGCGGCCTTCAGATAATCGGCCGCGGTCTTGTACGGCGAGTCCTGCTTGACCCAGAGCAGGAACTCGTCCTGCGCCATGGCCGCGATCGGCGTGAGATCGGTGTAGTTGAAGGCGACCTTGGAGACGAGCGGCTGCTGCCAGGCGTTCGAGGTGCCGAAGATCACCTTGTAGGGATCGCCGGCGGAGGCCTTGCCGTAGACATAGCCTTCGGCGCCGCTGCCGCCGGCCTTGTTGACGACGACGATCGGCTGATCGGTCAGCTTGTACTTGGTGATGATGTTCTGCACGGCACGGGCGATGTTGTCGGTGCCGCCGCCTGGACCTGCGGTCGCGACGAACTCGATCGGCTTCTGCGGTTGCCAGGCCGCGAGCGCAGGCGCGGCGCCGGTGAGCGCGAGTGCGAACAGCAGAAAACTTGACGTGCGACCCATGATTCCCTCCGGCTGATTTTTTGCTTGTTTTGTTGGTCTTGTGTCTGTCGTGACGGTTTCTTGTCAGGCGACGCGTTCCTCGCGCCTCCCTGAGGCCGAAACGATTGCGCCCTGCTTCTCGAAGGCCTCGATTTCCTGGTCGTTGAAGCCGTGCTCGGCCAGCACTTCGCGCGTATGCTCGCCATAGACGGGCGCGCCGGAGAGAACCTTGCCGGGCGTCTCGGAGAATTTGACGGGCAGTCCGATCGTCTTCACCGGGCCGAGCGTGGAATGCTCGACCTCGACGACCATCTCGCGCGCCAGCGTCTGCGGATCGCTCAGAGCTTCCAACATGTCGTGCACGGGCCCGCACGGCACGCCTTTCTCATCGAGCGCGGCAAGCCAATGCGCCCGCGATTGGGTGCGGAAGCGCTCGCTCAGGACGGCTTCGAGCTCCTTCAGATGCGCCATGCGGTCGGCGCCGGTGACGAAGCGCGGATCCTCCGCAAGTTCGCTCGCGCCGAGCGCGTCCAGCATTAGCAGCCAATGCTTCTTGTTGGCACCGCCGACCACGAGCCAGCCGTCGGAGGCTTCAAAAGCCTGATACGGTGCGTTGAGCGGATGCGCCGAGCCCATCGCGCGCGGCGCGGTGCCGGCCGCAAGCGCAATCGTCGACTGCCAGTAGGTCTGCACCAGCGCCGCCTCGTAGAGCGACGTCTCGACCCACTGCCCTTCCCCGGTCTTGAGGCGATGGGTGTAGGCCGCCAGAATTCCCATGCTCGCGAGCACGCCGGCGGTGATGTCGGACAGTGGCGGGCCGCACTTCACGGGCGGGCCGTCGGGACGTTCGCCGGTAAAACTCATGATGCCGCTCATGGCTTGCGCGACCAGATCGAAACCACGGCGGTGCTTGTAGGGACCGGTGCGGCCGAAGCCGGACAGCGAGCAATAGATCAGCGCCGGGAATTTTTCGTGCAGCACCTCGTAGCCGAAGCCGAGGCGCTCCATGGCGCCGGGCGCGAAATTCTCGACCAGCACGTCGGCATCCGCGATCAGCCGCCGCAGCACCTGCTTGCCGCCCTCGGTCTTCAGATCGAGCACGATGCCGCGCTTGTTGCGGTTCATCATCAGGAACGAGGCCGCCTCGTCGCCGATCTTCGGCGGCACCGAATGGCGGGTGTCATCGCCGTTCGGCGATTTCTCGATCTTGATGACGTCGGCGCCCATGTCGGCGAGCATCAGGGTGCAGGTCGGCCCCGCCATGACATGGGTGAGATCGATGACCTTGAGGCCGGCGAGCGGTCCTGAACGGCGGGAGGTTTTTTGCGATCGATCGCTTTGCATCGGCCTGTCCTATCGGCCGCGCCACTGCGGAGCGCGCTTGTTGAGGAAAGCTTCGAGCCCTTCGCGAAAATCCTGGCTCGTGTAGCACATCAGGATGAGGTCTTCGCCCTCATCTCGCGTCAGCCGCTTTTGCAGGCGGGCCACCGCCTGCTTGGTCGCATTCAGCGTCAGCGGCGCGTGGCTGGCCAAGAGCCGGGCGACATCCTCGGCACGGCGGTCGAGCGCCGCGCCATCCTCGACGACCTCGCCGAGCAACCCGACATGTGCGGCCTCCGCGGCCTCGACGAGACGCGCGGTGAAGATCAAATCCTTGACGCGCGCGGCGCCGATCAGCGCGGTGAGACGGCTGACATTGGACATCGACAGGCAATTGCCGAGCGTTCGCGCGATGGGAAATCCGATTTTGGCGCTTTTCGTGCCGATGCGCAGGTCGCAGGCGGCGGCAATGCCCGCCCCTCCGCCGGTGCAGAAGCCGTTGATCGCCGCGATCGTCGGCACCCGGCATTGCTCGAGCGTGGTCAGCACCCGATCGATCCGGTTCTCGTAGTCGATCGCGTCCTGCGGTGTCTTGAATTCGCGGAACTGGTTGATGTCGGTGCCAGACGCGAAGGCCTTGTCGCCCGCGCCGCGCAGCACGAGCACCTTGATCGCGTGATCGCCATTGGCCTCTTCGCAGATCTCGGCGAGCCGCTCGTACATGGCGAAGGTGAAGGCATTGCGCGCCTGCGGGCGGTTGAAAGTGATCCGCCCGATGCCGTCCTCAACCTCGAAAACGAGGTCCTCTGCCCCTGCGGCTTCCTGATCCATGTCCCTACCTCTTCTGTTTTTTTCATTTTTGAATGCAAAACATGATATTATCAAGCTGGAACTTGCATTGAAGCGCGATTAAATTCTATTTTGAATTCAAACTGGACCCGATCCCATGCTTCATGAAGAGGTCGTCGGCCGCATCCGCGACATTCTGCTCGACGGCGAAATCCCGCCGGGCGCGCGGATCCCCGAGCGCGAGCTGTGCGACCGGCTCCAGATCTCGCGCACGCCGCTACGCGAAGCCCTCAAGGTGCTTGCTGCCGAGGGCCTCGTGCAGCTCTTGCCGCATCGCGGCTCGCGCGCGGCCAAGCTGACCGACAAGGACATGCGCGATTTGTTCGAGGTCTGCCAGGGCCTCGAGGCGCTGGCCGGCGAGCTCGCCTGCGAGCGCATCACTGACGCCGGGATCGCTGAGATCGCCGCCACGCATGCGGAGATGGTGCAACATTATCGCGAGCGCGACCTGATCCAGTATTATCGCGGCAACCGCGCCATTCACGAGGCCATCGTCACCGCAGCCGGAAATCCGGCGCTGACCGGGCTCTACGCCTCCGTGACCGCGCGCATCCGCCGCGCGCGCTATGTGACGCCGATGACGCCGCAGCGCTGGGCGTTCGCCGTCAGCGAGCACGAAGCGATCCTGAACGCGCTCCAGCGCCGCGATGGCCTCGGCCTCTCGCACATCCTGCGTGCGCATCTGCGGCACAAGCGTGAAGAGGTGTTGCAGGCGGGGTTTGCCGAGACGGAAGGAAGCGAGCTCACGCTGCGGATCGCGTGAGCCGTCCTGCTGCCTTGGCTCTGCCGCCGGCTCGGCCGGCGGCAGGTGTCGTCACTGCATCAGGCGAGTGCGGCGCTCTTGATGATCGCGGCGACCGCTTCCGGACGCGACACATAGACCGCGTGACTTCCCTTGCTTTCGACCACGGTGGCGCCGGCGCGCTTGGCCATGAACTGCTGAGCCGGCGGAGGGATCATGTGGTCGTCGGTCGCAACCAGGTACCAGCTCGGCTTTGTCCGCCAGGCAGCTTCGGTGACGGCTCCTTCCAACGCCTTCAGGCCCCACGGCACCTGCGAGTCCGCCATGAACGCCGCCTTTGCCGGCTCGACGTCGGCCGCAAACGAGGCCGCGAACTTTGCCCTGTCGAGGAACAGGTAGCCGTCCTGGGGCGGCAGGATCGGCGGCACGGCAGCGCCGGGCGGCGGGTCCTTGATCAGGGAAGCCACAGACTCGCCCTTGTCCGCCGCGAAGGCCGCGATGTAGACGAGCTTGGACACCTTCGGGTCGTTGCCGGCTTCCGTGATCACCACACCACCGTAGGAGTGACCGACCAGCACGACCGGCCCCTTGGCCTGCGCAATGATCTGGCGGGTCGCGGCGACGTCGTCCGCGAGCGATGTGGTCGGATTTTGCACGATGCTGACGTCGAGGCCGTCCTTCCTGAGAATGTTGTAGACGCCTTCCCAGCCTGCGCCGTCGACGAAGCCGCCGTGAACGAGGACGATTGTGGGTGTTGAGGTCTCAGCCATGACAGTTTGCCTTCGGGTTGTTGCGCCGGAGCGCTTGAATTTCGCGGGTTCTTCTTGCCCGATTTCGCTATAGCTGATTAGTTCCGTTTTATGCGGATACCCCTAACCATTTAGCTAGGTGCCTGATGAAGTGGACGGATCGGATCGGCCGCCGCGTCAAGCTGCGCGACTTCCACATCGTGCTCGCCGTCGCGGAGGCCGGCAGCATGACCCGGGCGGCGGAAGAGCTGGCCGTGTCCTATCCGGTCGTATCCAAGACGGTCTCGGAGCTGGAACAGACGCTGGGCGTAAAACTGTTCGACCGCAGCGTCGCCGGTGTCGAGCCGACGCATTACGGTCGCGCACTGCTCGAGTCCGGCGTCGCCGTGTTCGACGAGATCCGCAAGGGGTTGCAGCAGATCGAATTCATCAAGCAACCGGACGCAGGCGAGCTGCGTATCGGGTCATCAATCGTGACGGACGCGGGCCTGCTTCCGGCGATCATCGAGCAGTTCACGCAGGATTTTCCGCGCGCGGTGCTTCACGTGCTGCACGAAAATATCGCCGTTCAGCAGTACCACAATCTGCGCAACCGCGAAGCGGAGCTGGTGTTCGGGCGGCTTCCCGCCACGATGACCGAGCCGGACCTGGTAGCTGAGCCGTTGCTCGACGAGCCCAATATCATCGTCGCGGGAGCCGAGAGCCGCTGGGCCAAGCGGCGCAAGCTCAAGCTTGCCGATCTGATCGGAGAGCCATGGGTGCTGGCACAACCTGGCAGTCTGGCAAGGTCACTGCACGAAGAGGTCTTCCGCAGCAACGGTCTTGAGGTGCCATCCGCACACGTCCTGACGATGTCACTGCATCTTCACCTGCGCCTGATCGAAAGCGGCCGCTGGCTGGGTCTCGTTCCGGCGTCTGTCGTGCGCTTCGGCGGCAAGCGGATGCGACTGCATATCAAGGCCTTGCCGATCGAGATGTCGTCGCCCCCCTCGCCGATCGGCTTCGTCACGGTCAAAAACCGGACGCTGACGCCGCTTGCGGAGCGCTTCATCGAATGCAGCCGCAAAGTCGCCAAGTCGAATGCCAGCAGTGCGTCCGTGCAGCGGATATCTCAGGCGAGATAGCCGGACACGCCATGCCACAAGAGCTTCAGCTAGGCGCGATTTCCGAACAAGGCGAGCGTGATCGAGCGCAGCCAGCGGTGAGCGGGATCGCGATGATAACGCTCATGCCAATATTGCGCGATCTCGATCCGCGGTAGCGCGACCGGCGTCCTGAACACGGTCATCCCGAGCGGCTCGGCGACGATGGCGGCCAGATTGGCGGGCAAGGTTGCGACGCCATCGGTTTGCGAGGCCACGAGCGCGCCCGCGATGAAGCTCGGCACCTGCAACAGGATGTTGGCGCGGGCGATCGCGCGTGTCAGCACGCGCTGCGTCTCGAGATGGGCGGCATGCCCGGTCTCGGACGCCGTGATCAGAATATGCTGCTCGTCGAGAAATCCCCGGCGCGTACGTGCTTGCGCCGGTCTCGGGTGCCCTCGCCGCACCACACTGGCATAGCCGTCGGAATAGAGCCGCTGGGAGCGAAGATGCCCCGCCGCCCGCGGCAAGGCGCCGAGCGCAAGGTCCGCCTCCCCCGATTCAAGCTTGAGCGCAAAGTGTCGGGAATCGAGCGGGATCGCGCGCACCTGAATGCGCGGCGCGAGCTCCGCAAGACGGGCGACCAGGGGCGGCAGGAACCGCACCATGCCGACGTCGGTCAGAAGCAGGCTGAAGATCTTCTCCGATTTGCGCGGGTCGAACGGCAGCCGCTCCTGCCACAGCGTGTCGGCCATCTCGAGCAAGGCGCGGATTTGCGAGGCCATCTCGACAGCCCGCGCCGTCGGCTGCACCCCGCTGCCGCGGCGAACGAACAGGGGATCGTCGAAGCGCAGGCGCAATCGGGCCAGCAATTTGCTGACGGCCGGCTGCGTGGTTTCGAGACTTGCGGCAGCACGCGTGATGCTGCCTTCGCGGATCAGCGCGTCGAGCACCCTCAGGTCGCGGAAGTCGATGCCGGAAGATTCCATTTTTGACATATGAAACATTCCCTTTCAGCCATGGATTGAGCTTGGCTGTTTGCTATCCTCCAGTCAATTGAACGGCCGAACGGCCACGCGAACACGGAGGAACGCCAATGACCAAATTCGTCATCGAATCGCATTTTCGCCTTCAGGAATGGGGGGCCGAGGAAAAGGGCTACTTCCGCGACGAAGGGCTCGACTACGAATTTCGCGAGCTGATCCGCTCGACCGAAGGCCAGCACCACAACAAGGTCAATGAAGGCGCCTTCCAGAGCATCGAGAAGGGACGCAAGGCCGACGTCAGTTGCGCCTGCCACTGGACCGTCAACGTCGCCGCCTCGAACGGCCACGCCAAGCTTTACGCAGACGTCTACTCGGTCGCGCCGTCGGGCATCTTCGTTCCGGCGGATTCGAATATCCGCACGCCTTCGGACCTCGCCGGCATCCCGATTTCGGTCGGCTTCCAGTCAGGCAGCCACTATTCGACCATCCAGGCACTCGAGCCCTATCTGGCGCCCGGGCAGATCAACCTGACCTTCGAGGACGGCATGCTGTTTCGCAGGATGGAGCTGCTGTTCGAGGGCAAGAGCGAGGCCGCTGCGCTGTTCAACGGCCCCTATTATTTCGCCGAGCAGCTCGGCTATCGCAAGATCATCGACACGACCTTCATGGTCGCGTCCATGATCAATGGCGATCCGGCGCCCGAGGACATCAAGCGCTATTTCCGCGCGCTGAAGAAAGCCCAGCGCGACATCGATATGCGGCCGGAGCTCTACACCCACTACTACAAGAACGAGTTTCCGGAGCGTTTTCACGCGACGATGGATACGCGGCGCTGGGGGCCCGGCGAGCGGATCGTGTTCGAACCCTATTCCCGCGAGGTCTACGAACAGTCGTTCGACTGGATCGAGAAGCACGGCATCTTCGAAGCCGGCACGATGGGCGATGGCGCCTACGACAAGGCGACGGTCGCATTCGGCGGGATTTGAGCGTCGGCGCAAGCGTGCGTCACGCGAGATAGCCGGACACACCGTCCCACAGGAGCTTCAATGCCGTCACGACCAGCAAGCCATAGCAGGCCCGGTAGATCTGCTGCTGGTCGAGCCTTCCGTGCAGCCGCCAGCCGAGCCAGACGCCGCTTGGAATGGCGAGCAGGCACACTGCCATCACGATCCAGACGTTGCCGGCCGGCCGCACCAGCAGCAGCCACGGCACCGCCTTGGTCGCATTGCCGACGGTGAAGAACAGGCTCGTCGTTCCCGCGTAGACCTCCTTGCTGAGGCCGAGCGGCAGCAGATACATCGCCAGCGGCGGTCCTCCGGAATGCGCCACCATGGTGGTGACGCCCGAGGCGAGACCGGCTGCGACCGCCTTCGGCGTCGAACGCGGACGAATGGTCACCTTCGGATCGCTCACGAACCACAGGCCGACAAAGATCAAGGTGACGACCGCCATCACGATCGCGACGGCGCGATGGTCGAGCACGCGGAACAGGAGATAGCCAAGCGCGATGCCGATCACGAGCCCGGGCAGCAGCAGCACGAGGTCCGGTTTCGACCAGGTCGAGGGCTTCCAGTAGCGCAGCGCGAACAAGTCCATCGCGATGAACAGCGGCGCCAGCAGGCCGCCGGCAGTCACCGGGTCCATCACGAACGACAGCAGCGGAATGCCGACGATCGAGAAGCCGCCGCCGAACGCGCCCTTCATGAAGCAGATCAGGAACACGCCCGCAAAGGCGATCAGGACTGTGGTGACCGTCAACTCCATCTGCGCGTCTCCAAGTCCCTCACGTACAAGTCCGTCACGTAGAAGTCCGTCACGCTCGTTCGGATGGCGCCATCAGTCCGCCTACGACCTCGGGTGCCGACCGTCCTTGCTCTGGAAAAACAGGCCGGGCAGCGCCGAGGGCAGCCCGAAGGTCAATCCAAGGAACGCCAGAAACAGATCGAAATAACTCAGGTGCATCGTCGTCGCTCCATTGCCACCGAGTTCGCCCGGTGCAATTTGCTCCTTGCCCCAGAATATGATCCGAGCTTTTATTCGGTACAATAAGAACATTGTACTCGGTTCAATATTGACCTGCGTTCGGGATCGGGGGCTTGGGGCATGTTCCCCTCACGTCGGGCAGCAGCCCGCCCACCGCGAGGCGTGGCGGTCCGGTGGAGCTGAGCGAGGTCACGGTCTTGCTGCTGTGCACGCATCTGACGACCACGACCCCGCGCAGGCAGCGCGGCGTCAGGCGCTCGTCATCCGCAGGGATGGCCGCTTATCATGTCCGTCCGCCAAGGAAGCGCTCAATCGGGCGCAACGCGTCGATATCCGGAATGCGCTCGCGGGCCTGCACGTCCGAGCACCATGGATAGGGCAACGCCGCCAGCCACTGCATGATCGGCTCCGAGTCCGCGACCGGAAGCACGCACATCACCTCGATGTCGATCACGAGCTTCGTCACGCGCCCATCATCGGCGGACGCAAAACCCCAGTCATAGTGTCCGCATCCGACGCGAACGGCACCGCCCTGCCGCGCCGACATCCCGACCAGCCAGTCACAACGGAACTGCGGCCGGTAGCCTGCATTGGGACGGGACAGGCAAAACGTGCGCACATTCTCGTACTGGTCGCCGAAGCCGGTGACCAGCACCTCTGTGATTTGCGCCAGCCCCTTTGCCGAGCTCGGAAACGAGATGGCGTCAGTCTTGACGACCATTTCCAGCTCGCAGTCCTCCGCGAAGGCGTGCTTCATCAATTGAGGACGGTTGCTATCCTTTGCCAGGATATAGGTGCTGATCGCAACGGCTGCGGTGATGGACGTGGATCGGTTCATTCGGTTGCCCTCTATCCCACAAGCTCAGGAGGCAGCGCATCGTGGATGCAGCAGGCGGTCATCATTGAAAAGCAGAAAGCTCCAGATCGGGCCGCTTCCCGTGAAGAACTGCGGCGAGAGCGCCGTGGCCCTTGTAGAGAAAACTCCAATAAACCCGTCGGCCGTCGCGGCTTTCGACGAACCAGTAACCGGTCATCGTCGTTCCCGTTCTCGCAATATCGCCCCAAAGCATTCTCGTTCTTCGCAACCCCAGCGTGGGACCAAACAGGTTCGAGGGACCTTCAATCGACTCATCGTCCCACGTCACCTTGTGGACGGATGTGAGCGATGGCGACATGAAGCCGGCAACACCAAGCCCCAGCAATACCGTCACCAGCCCTCCCCAGCCGGCTTCATGAAACAGGACGCCGTAGAAACCGGCCAGCGACAGGGCGCAACCGCCGATAACGGTGAGCCAGGCGGTCATTCTCTCCGGCTCGATTGCTCCTGCGGTATCGCTGAGCACATTCGGCTTCGCTCGCCGAAGTCCCCACGCGATGAGAGCGATCGTGCCAGCGGTCACCGCCGCCGCGACCAGGACTTGCAGGACCGGCGATGGGGAGGCCAACAAGCACCTCTTGTTCTTACCTGCATCCCTGATCGCAGCCGACCGTTTGTCGCGCTGTCAGCACCCGAGCTTGTCGGCGACGCCGCCAAAATCCCTGGCGACGATGTCCCAGTTGCCGGTGGCTTCAAAATCGATCTTTTGCAGTGGGCCGTACTCGGTCGGGCGCGCGACGAAGGCGGTCTTCAGGCCATGGCTCTGCGCCGCCTTGAGATCGTAATTGTGCGCCGCGACCATCATGACCTCTTCGGGCTTGAGGCCGAGCAGCCGGGCGGCGCCGAGATAGGTTTCGGGATCGGGCTTGTAGTGCTCGAACAGCTCGGCCGACATGACGAGGTCCCAGGGGAGACCCGCAAACTTCGCCATGTTGGTGAGCAGCGCGACATTGCCGTTCGACAGCGGCGAGATCACGAATTTCGTCTTCAGCCGCGTCAGGCCGGCGACGCTGTCGGGCCAGGGATGCAGGCGATGCCAGCCCTTGGTGATGTAGTCGAGGTCAGCCTCGGTCAGCCCCTCGATCGCAAACTTCTCGACCAGCCTGTCCAGCGAGCGGCGGTGCAGGACGTCGAGGATGACATAGCCGCGCTCGGGGTGCTTGCGCACGTCATCCATGGCGGCCATGTACATGCCGCGCCAGCCGTCGACCAAAGCGGTCCAGTCAGCGGTGATGCCGCGGCCCTTGCCCCACCACATCAAATCGGCAATCAGGCTGGTACGCCAGTCCACGACGGTGCCGAACACGTCGAACACGAGGGCTTTAACGGCTGAGAGATCGGACATGGGAGCTTCCCTCCACGCTCGTCATTCCGGGATGCGCCGTTAGGCGCAGGCCCGGAATCCATAATCCCGGCTGGTGGTTATGGATTCCGGGCTCGACGCTTCGCGTCGCCCCGGAATGACGGCAGTTGTTATTGCCTTGTTTAGTCCAAATGGAACTTCGCGAGTTCGCGGTGCTCGGCCTTGATGTAGCGCACGGTGCCGGTGACGGAGCGCATCACGACCGTCTCGGTCTCGATCACGCCGTCCTTGCGGAATTTCACGCCTGACAGCAGCGAGCCCGTGGTGACGCCGGTGGCGGCGAACAGGCAATCGCCGCGCGCCATGTCCTCGATGCCGTAGATCATCTTGGGATCGTTGACGCCCATCTTGGCAGCGCGCTCGCGCTTCTCGTCGGAGTCGAGGATCAGCCGGCACTGCATCTGGCCGCCGATGCAGCGCAGCGCCACGGCCGCGAGCACGCCTTCCGGCGCGCCGCCGGTGCCGAGATACATGTCGACGCCGGTGTTATCGGGGTCAGCGCAGTGGATCACGCCGGCGACGTCGCCGTCGGTGATGAGGCGCACGGCAGCGCCGGTCGAGCGCACGCTCTCGATGATGCTGGCATGGCGCGGACGATCGAGCACCAGCACGGTGATCCCCTCCGCCGTGACGCCCTTGGCCTTGGCGAGGCGGCGGACGTTTTCCGCCGGCGTGGCGTCGAGCTCGACGACGCCCTTGGCGTAACCGGGACCGACCGCAAGCTTCTGCATGTAGACGTCGGGCGCGTGCAGCAGCGTGCCGCCGTCGGCCATCGCCATGGTGGCAATCGAGCCCGGCATGTTCTTGGCGCACAGCGTGGTGCCTTCGAGCGGGTCGACCGCGATGTCGACCTTCGGGCCGGCGTTCATCCCGACCTTCTCGCCGATGAAGAGCATCGGCGCCTCGTCGCGCTCGCCCTCGCCGATCACGATTGTGCCCTCGATCGGCAGCTTATTCAGCTCGCGCCGCATCGCGTCCACCGCGGCCTGGTCGGCCGCCTTCTCATTGCCGTGCCCGCGCAACCGCGCCGAAGACACCGCCGCCCGCTCCGTCACGCGCACGATCTCCAGCGTGAGAATGCGCTCGAGCAACGCTTGCGGCGGGACTGAAATATGGGTCGACATCGGCTCACTCCTTCAAAACGGTTCGGGACAGAAATCTCTGCCCGCATTAACTCGCAACACTTGCGGTTCGTTCGAACCGCTTGACTTCAGTTCTTCTCGATCCGGATCACCTGCGGTCGTCCGCTGATCACCTTGTCGCGCTGCACGGCTGCGAGTGCGCGGCGCACCGCGTCCTCATGCGTCGCATAGGTGATCAGGATGACGGGCACGGGCACCGCCTTGCCATCTGCCGGCGCAGCGCCGCCATTGGGATGACGCTGCACGATCGACTCGATCGAAATCTTCTGTTCCGCAAGCCGGGTCGCGATCGCGGCCGCCGTGCCGGGGAAATCGCGCGCCAAAAGGCGGATATAGTAGCCGCCCTCGTGGCGCTCCATTGGCGCCTTCTTGGTGTCGCGCAGATGCGAGATCGGCCGGCCGAACGGATTGGCGCGGATGCCGCGCGCGACGTCGGCGATATCGGCGACGACGGCAGATGCGGTCGCAGCTCCGCCTGCCCCCGGGCCCACCAGCGTGATCGGCGGAATGCCCTCGCCATCGATCGTGACCGCATTGGTGACACCCATCACCTGCGCGATCGAGGAGGATTTTGGAACCATGGTCGGGTGCACGCGCTGCTCGATGCCCTTTGCAGTGCGAACCGCAACGCCAAGCAGCTTGAGCCGGTAACCGAGATCGTCAGCGGCGCGCAGATCTTCCGGCGCGATGGAGGAGATACCTTCGACATACACCGCACTTTGAGCAACTTTCGTGCCGAAAGCGAGGCTGGCGAGAATGGCAAGTTTTTGCGCGGTATCGTGGCCGTCGACGTCGAAGGACGGATTGGCCTCGGCATAGCCGAGCCGCTGCGCGTCCTTCAGGCATTCCGCGAAGGACAGGCCCTCCTGCTCCATCCGCGTCAGGATGTAATTACAGGTGCCGTTGAGGATGCCGTAGACGCGGTTGATGCCGGTTCCAGCAAGACCCTCGCGTAACGTCTTGATGACGGGGATCGCAGCGCCGACCGCTGCCTCGAAATTCAGCGCGCCGCCGTGCTTTTCGGCGGCCTTGGCGAGCTTGAGACCGTGCTTCGCCAGGAGCGCCTTGTTGGCGGTGACGACGGACTTTCCGGCATTCAGCGCAGCCTCGACCGCCGACAGCGCGGGATCGCCGGCGCCGCCCATCAGCTCGACGAAGCAGTCGATGCCGGGATGGGTCGCCAGTGCGATCGGATCCTTGACCCATTCGACGCCGCGCAGGTCGATGCCGCGTTTCTTCGCCTTCGAGCGCGCGGTGACGGCGACGACGCGAATGCCCCGGCCGCTGCGGCCCGCGAGCACGCGGGCTTGCGTTTCAATCAATCGGACAACTTCGGCGCCCACGGTGCCGAGCCCCGCTATGCCCACTTTCAGGGGTGCGACCATGATGCTTTGCGAAAACCTGTCGAAGAGAATTAACGCCGGTTGGCGAGCGGAACGACGTTGTGCAACGTTTCGATGCCGCTTTCAAGGAAGCGGCGCACGCCGCGCGCGGCCTGCCTGATCCGTTGCTCGTTTTCCACCATGGCGATGCGGACATATCCTTCACCATGCTCGCCGAAGCCGACGCCGGGCGAGACCACGACGCCGGATTTCTCCACCATCAAGGTTGCGAACTGCATGCTGCCGACGCTGCGGAACGCCTCCGGCAGCGGCGCCCAGGCGAACATCGAGGCATCCGGCGGCGGGATCTCCCAGCCGGCCCGGCCAAAGGACTCCACCAGCGCCTCGCGGCGCTTGCGATAGGTGTCGCGCATCTCCTTGATGCAATCGTCAGGACCGTTCAACGCAGCGGTCGCGGCGACCTGCACCGGCGTGAAGGCGCCGTAGTCGAGATAGGATTTGACGCGGGCGAGCGCTGCGATCACGCGCTCATTGCCGACTGCAAAACCCATGCGCCAGCCGGCCATCGAATAGGTCTTCGACATCGAGGTGAATTCGACGGTGACGTCGATCGCGCCGGGCACCTGGAGCACCGAGGGCGGCGGGTTGCTCTCGTCGAAATAGACCTCGGCATAAGCGAGATCGGACAGGATCAGGATCTCGTGCTTCTTCGCGAACGCGACAAGGTCCTTGTAGAAGTCGAGGCTCGCGACATAGGCGGTCGGGTTCGAGGGATAGCAGACGACCAGCGCAAGCGGCTTCGGGATCGAATGCACGATCGCCCGCTCCACCGCCTCGAAGAATTGCGGCGTCGGCTCCGAGGGCACCGAGCGGATCACGCCGCCTGCCATCAAAAAGCCGAAGGCATGAATCGGGTAGCTCGGGTTCGGACAGAGCACGACGTCGCCAGGCGCGGTGATCGCCTGCGCCACGTTGGCAAAGCCCTCCTTGGAGCCGAGCGTCGCAACGACCTGAGTGTCGGGGTTGAGCTTCACACCGAAGCGGCGCTCATAATAGGCGGCCTGAGCCCGGCGCAGGCCGGGGATGCCCCGGGAGGCCGAGTAGCGGTCGGTGCGCGGCTTGCCCAGCGTCTCCTTGAGCTTCTCCAGCACATGCGGCGGCGCCGGCAGGTCCGGGTTGCCCATGCCGAGGTCGATGATGTCGGCGCCGGCATTCCGCGCGGCCGCCTTGGCCCGGTTGACCTGCTCGAATACGTAAGGCGGAAGGCGGCGGATGCGGTAAAAATCTTCCATGGGTCCAGACATCGGTTCTTGCGGCTCCGGGCAACCGGTCAGGGCAGAATCGAAAGGCCGCGACGGACCTTCGGAGAGGCCTCGGCCCTTTCGTAAAAATCACTCAAAATCAAATAGTTGGAGTGATTTTCGGCGACAGGGACTGAAGTCCTTCGCTCTGACTCTCGGCTGAATTGAGGTCTTTTTAGCACGGAGTGGCGGGGGCGCCAGCGATTACCTTGCGGCGCCTTTACTTGGCATCCTTACTTGGCATCCTTGGCATCCTTGGCGGCCACGGCCTGACGGTCGCGGGCGGCGGCCAGCTCTGCCTCGATCTTGGCGCGCTGGTCGGGCGGAATGATCGCTTGATCACGATCCGGCGGCAGGTCGTGCACCGGCAAATAGGCGTTGGGGTCCTTGGGATGCGCTTGCGCATCGGTGGGTGTCATGTCCGCGAGCTGACTCGAGCAGCCGCCCAACGCGAGCGCCGCGATCAGCAGCGCGCCGCAGATCGGCAGCGACTTTTGCAGGTCCCATAACGCCAACACTTGGGAAATCCCCTACTCGTCCCATGCACGGCTGCTGGAGCTTAACCCAACACCCTGCCCAAGCTCAAACCATTGCTGCCCACAAATGGTACGAGCGAGAAAACATAAGGCCCACGCCCAAGGGGTGCACCCCGATTGTGACAAAACCAAGAAGCTTTGTCGCAGTGCAGCACATCTTCGCGCGTGTTTAGCGCCAAACATGCGAGCTTCGCGGTGACGAATACAGAATGAATCGTTACTGTTCTGCTCATGAGTACCGCCACCACCGACACGCCCAAACCCGAGACGAAGTTCGATGCGGAAGCCTTCGCGATGAATGTCGCGCGGGCCATGGAGAGCGGCGGCAAGGCGCTCGCCGCCTATCTGAAGCCGCGCGAAAGCGGCGAGGTACAGGATCGTCCGCCAGCCGAGCTCACCGAAGTCGTCAAGACCTTCACGTCGGTCGCCGAATACTGGCTGTCCGATACGTCGCGCTCGTCCGACCTCCAGACCAAGCTCGCTAAGGATTATCTCGACCTCTGGGGTTCGGCGGCGCGGCGGATGGCCGGCCAGGACGCTGCTCCCGCGATCGCGCCCTCGCCGCGCGACAAGCGCTTTGCCGATCCGGAATGGAAGTCGAACCAGTTCTTCGATTTCATGATGCAGCTCTATCTGCTCACAGCCAAATGGGCACAGGAGCTGGTGCACGACGCCGAGCTCGATCCGCAGACCCGCCGCAAGGCCGAATTCTACATGCTACAGGTCACCAACGCGATCTCGCCGTCGAATTTCGTGCTGACCAATCCGGAGGTGCTGCGCGAGACGGTCGCAAGCAGCGGCGAGAATCTCGCGCGCGGCCTGACGATGCTGGCCGAGGACATCGCGGCCGGCAAGGGCATGCTGAAGATCCGCCAGTCCAATCCGGACAACCTCGTCGTCGGCGTCAACATGGCGACGACGCCGGGCAAGGTGATCTACCAGAACGAGATGATGCAGCTGATCCAGTATTCGCCGGCGACGGAGAACGTGCTGCGCACGCCGCTGTTGATCATCCCGCCCTGGATCAACAAGTTCTACATCCTCGATCTCAAGCCGGAAAAATCCTACGTCAAGTGGTGCGTCGACCAGGGCATCACCGTGTTCGTGATCTCATGGGTCAATCCCGACAAGCGGCTCGGCACCAAGAGCTGGGAAGACTACATGAAGGAAGGCCCACTCGCGGCGATGGACGTGATCGAGCGGATCACCGGCGAGATGAAGGTGCACACGGCCGGCTATTGCGTCGGCGGCACGATGCTCGCGACCACGCTGGCCTGGCTCGCCGAGAAGCGCCGCCAGCGCGTCAGCTCGGCGACGTTCTTTGCGGCTCAAGTGGACTTCACCCATGCTGGCGACCTCCTGGTCTTCGTCGACGAGGAGCAGGTCGCAGCCCTAGAGAAGGACATGAAGGCGTCCGGCGTGCTCGAAGGCTCGAAGATGGCGATGGCCTTCAACATGCTGCGCTCCAACGATTTGATCTGGTCCTACGTCGTCAGCAACTATCTGAAAGGCAAGCAGCCGAGCGCATTCGACCTGTTGCACTGGAATTCGGACGCAACCCGCATGACCGCGTCGAACCATTCCTATTATCTGCGCAATTGCTATCTGGAGAACCGGTTGTCGACGGGCACGATGGTGCTCGACAACACCCTGCTCGATCTCTCCAAGGTCATGGTGCCTGTCTACAATCTCGCCACCCGCGAAGATCACATCGCGCCGGCGGAATCGGTGCTGTACGGCTCGCAGTTCTTCGGCGGCCCGGTGAAATATGTGCTGTCCGGCTCCGGCCACATCGCAGGCGTTGTCAATCCGCCCGCCTCGAACAAGTACCAGTACTGGACCAACGACAACATCAAGGACGTCAGCGTCGCAGACTGGATGAAGGGCGCGGTCGAGCACAAGGGCTCGTGGTGGCCGGACTGGCGCGAATGGCTGGGCGGGCTCGATCCCGAGGAGGTCCCGGCGCGCGCCGTCGGCAGCGAGGCGCTGCCCCCGATCGAGGACGCGCCCGGCAGCTATGTCAGGGTTCGCGCATAGCGCAACGGCGCGCGCTTTCGTATAAGCTCACGACATCGATTTTGGAGGGGACCGGACTATGACGCGCGAATTGTTCTGGCTGACGTGTACGGTGATCCTGACCGGAATCCTCTGGGTTCCCTACACCATCAATCGCTGTCAGATTCGGGGGCTCGGTGGCGCGATGGCCAACCCCTCGCGCGGCGACAAGCCGCAATCGGAGTGGGCGAACCGGCTGATGTTCGCGCATGACAACGCGGTCGAGAACCTCGTGCTGTTCGCGCCGCTGGTGCTGATCCTGAACGCGATCGATTATTCCTCGAAATGGACGGTGCTCGCCTGCGCGGTCTATTTCTGGTCACGCGTCGCGCATCTGATCGTCTATGCGCTCGGGGTCCCGGTGTTCCGCACACTGGCCTTCACCGTCGGCTTCCTCGCCCAGGCCGTGCTGGCGCTGGCGATCTTCAAGATCGTCTAGGATTGGGCGATGCCGGCATCAGGCCGGCTTGCGAACGACCAGATTCAGCATGTCGGCTGGCGTCTGGTCGAAACTCTGGATGACGGAGGTCTCCGACGTCAGCGTGATCCAGGGGCCCGCACTGGCGTAGGTCGCTTCCAGCCACTCGGGCGATGCATAGTTGTAGTACCGCCCCAAGCTGTCCCGCCCATCGCTCTCGCCCATCTTGTAGCTGGCGTAAAACACGCCTGACGGTTTGAGGGCGCGATGAATCCGAGCAAGGATGCCGGCGAGCTCGTCGCGCGGCACGTGCAGCAGACAGGCGCTTGCCCAGACGCCGTCATAGGCCTGTTGCGCATCCAGTTCGTCGAACCGCATCGCCTCGACGGGGTGACCGAGCCGTCCCGCGGCGATCTCGGCCATTTCCGGCGAGCCGTCGGTCGCACGCACCGAAAAACCTTCGGCCAGCATCACTGCCGAATGATTGCCGGCGCCGCAGCCGAGCTCCAGGATCGCGCCACCGGGCGGCAGCAGGGCCAGAAAACTCCGCAGCCGCGTCGAGGGCGCCTTCGCCCAGTCCGCATAGGACTGGGCGTTGCTCCGATAGAATTGCAGCGTGGTCTCGTCCATGGTGTCACTCGCTCCGGAGCGCAGCCCTGCTCTGCCGGCTACCCATCATCAGCCGCAACTGTTGCCGACAGATAACACTGCGGCAAAAACAGACCGGTGCGACAGCTTGCCAGTACAGGTTGTCACGCCTCCACAGGTATATTTGCGCATCGCAATTGATTGATTCGGAACAGACATGAATTGGAAGATTGTATCCGCGCTCGGCGCGCTTTCGCTGGCAACCGCCGCGACCCAGGCCAACGCAGCCGACCTCGCCGCTCGTCCTTACACCAAGGCGCCGCCGATGATCGCCGCCGTCTATAACTGGAGCGGCTTCTACATCGGCGCCAACGGCGGCTATGGCTCGTCGCACAAGTGCTGGGATCAGACCGTGGGCTTCGCGCCTGGCGTCGCCGAAGGCTGCCATGATGCGACGGGCGCCGTCGCCGGCGGGCAGATCGGCTATCGCTGGCAGAGCAGCGCCTTCGTGTTCGGCCTCGAGGCTCAGGGTGACTGGGCCGACCTCTCGGGCCGGAATGCGAGCACGGTGCTCGGCGTCGCGAACCGCACCCGCGTCGACGCCTTCGGCCTGTTCACCGGCCAGGTCGGCTACGCCTGGAACAATGCGCTGCTCTATGTGAAGGGCGGCGCCGCCGTTACCAGCGATCGTTACCGCGGCATCGGCACGGGTGGTCTGGCCGGGGCCGAGTTCGATGGTGCCAACGAGACCCGATGGGGCGGTGCGGTCGGCGTCGGCTTCGAATACGGCTTTACCCCGAACTGGTCGGTTGGCCTCGAATACGACCACATGTTCATGGGCCGGCGTGACGTCACCCTCACGGCCAACGGCGTGCTGGCACCTGTCGGCACGTTCTCGCGCACCGACCGCATCGGCCAGGACGTTGACCTGATCACCGCCCGCATCAACTACCGCTTCGGCGGCCCGGTCATCGCGAAGTACTAAGGGTTCGTGTCCCGGACGCGCGAAGCGCGAGCCGGGACCCAGAAGCTGCAATCAAAGCAAGAATGGGCCCCGGCTCAGCAGCGCACCGCTTCGCGCTGCGCTGCGTCCGGGGCACAAAGCCCTACTCCTCCGGCAATCCCAGCATCAGCCGCATGTTCTGCACGGCCGCGCCCGACGCGCCCTTGCCGAGATTGTCGAGCCGGGCAACCAGCACCGCCTGGTGGTACTTGTTGCTGGCGAAGACATAGAGCTCGAGCATGTTGGTCTCGTTGAGCGCCTCCGGCTCGAGCTTGCCGCCCTTGGTCGTCTCGTTCTGAAGCGGCATCACCGAGACGTATTTCGAGCCGGCGTAGCGCTTGGCCAGCGCGGCCTGGAGATCGGCGCCGCTCGGCTTGCCCGGCAGCGTGTCGAGCTGGAGCGGCACCGAGACCAGCATGCCCTGCCGGTAGTTGCCGACCGAGGGGATGAAGATCGGCCGCCGCGTCAGGTTCGAGTAGAGCTGCATCTCCGGCAGATGCTTGTGCTCGAAGCCGAGGCCATAGAGCTCGAATGACGGCGCGCTGCCGTCTTCAAAGCTCGCGATCATCGACTTGCCGCCGCCGGAATAGCCGCTCACCGCGTTGACGGTGACGGGATAGTCGGGCGGCAACAGGCCGGCATCGACGATCGGCCGCAGCAGCGCGATCGCGCCGGTCGGATAGCAGCCGGGATTAGAGACCTTTTTCGCGGCCTTGATCTTGCCGGCCTGGTCCGGTGCGAGCTCCGGAAAGCCGTAGGCCCAGTCGGGTGCGACCCGGTACGCGGTGGAGGCGTCCAGCACCTTCGGCCCCGAGGCGCCCATGCTGTCGATGAGCGCGACGGTTTCCTTGGCGGCATCGTCCGGCAGGCAGAGGATGACGAGATCCACCTCCTCCATCAGCGCCTTCTTGGCCGCAGGATCCTTGCGCTTGTCGTCGGCAATGGTCTTCACCACGACGTCACTCTGGAGCTTCAGGCGCTCGTTGATGCCGAGCCCGGTGGTGCCGGAGCCGCCGTCGACGAAGACGGTCGCGGACTTTTTTGCGACGCCCGTGGTCGGTGCTTGCTTGGCGTCAACGAGAGTCATGGCACGCTCCTTTCGAGCTTGTTGGTTTCGTCCGCGAAGGCTTCCGGCCTCACGTCCTGCATCAGTTGCGCGATCTCCCTGGCGTCGGCAGCGGGTTGCGCGCCGAGCGCATTGGCGATCGCCGTATAATCGGCGTCGGACTTGTGCTGGTTGAGCTTGAAGCTGCCTTCGACCTCTTCAACCGTCATCACCAGACCCACGATCGCCTTCTTCATCGCTTCGAACCGGCCCGCCGTCATCTTGCCCGACGTCCACGGCTTCTTCGGCAGCAGCCAGTTCTCGAACTTGTCACTGAGCGTGTCGATCTGCACCGACAGCTCGTCATCCGACAACAGCCGCACCGGCCCGCTCAAATGGACGGACTGGTAGAGCCAGGTCGGCACCTGATCCGGCGAGACGTACCAGTCAGGCGAGACATAGGCATCGGGGCCGTTGACCGCGAGCAGCCAGGAGGCCGCGCCGTCCGCAAGCTTTAGCAGCGGATTGTGACGGGCGACATGAAAGGCGACATGCGGCGTGCCGTCATCGGCGTAGGTCAGATAGAACGGCAGCGCTGATGCGATCGGCTTTTCCCCGTCGAAGGCGCACATGGTGCCGAAGCCGCGCGCGTCGGCGAATTTCAGGCTCGCGGCGCGGTCCTGCTTGAAAAATGGTGGCGTGTACATCGTGGTCTCCTGCTGGGCCTCCGTGGGGAGCCGCCGGACCAGATCGCGCTGACAGGAGAGAGAATGCCGCGGATCGGGTCCAGCGGCAAAGACGATGATCTCAAACGCGATCGACCGCCCAAACCGCTAAAGAGCGGCGGCGGCGACGGGCGAACAGGATGGTCGCGGCGTTGATCATGGCGCGCGGCTATAATGCCAGATGAGGTTTCCGTCAAGGTTCAAGGCGTCAGATTACCCGCCAGAGCCATTCCATGACCTTGGCGATCACGTCGCCGAACAGCAGCAGCGCCGCCGACCAGATCAGGGCCGAAACGAAATTGGCGACCTGGAAACTCCAATAGGGCATCTCGAAAATGCCGGCGGCGAGCGGCACCGAGGCGCGCAAGGGGCCGAAGAAGCGGCCGATGAAGATGCTGGGCACGCCCCAGCTCCGCACGAAGGCCTCACCCCTCGGGAGCAGATCCGGATACCGCGAGAGCGGCCACATCTGCGCGACCTGCTCCTTGTAGCGGTAGCCGAACCAGTAGGAGACCCAGTCGCCGAGCGCTGCCCCGATGCCGCCGGCAATCCAGAGCGGATAGAAGCTGATGCCGCTCACCCCGATCAGCGCGCCGATCGCCACCAGCGCACCCCAGGCCGGGATCAGCAACGAGATGAACGCCAGCGATTCACCGAAGGCCAGCAGGAACACGATCGGAGCGGCCCAGGCCTGGTGAGCGCGCACGAAGTCGGCCAGCGCGTGCGCAAACTGCTCCATTCCAGATAGCCTTCCCGCCCACCTCAGGGTCCTGCTCGATGAAAAGCACTGGTAAGCCAGGGACTTGTGTGACATCAAGTCACAAATCCCGGCTCTGACCGGACCGGGACGTCAAATTGACGGGAATTGGCGGGCCTGCGGCGTAAAATCGCCGGGATTGGCTCCCAACCACAGCGCCCGTCCCGCCTTGCGGTGACCTTTCCAAGCCAGAAGTGGCATAGTCACGCCAACCGATTCGCCGCTTCTGCGGCCCTCAAAGTGCATCAAAATATATGTCCAAGCAATTGAAAACCAAAGCAAAAGACGACTTGTTCGGCGCCAACGAGCCGAAGACCCGGGCGCCCGCCAAGGCGGCCCCGCGGGCAGGCGGTGCCGAAGCCGACTACACGGCGGCCGACATTGAGGTGTTGGAAGGCCTGGAACCGGTCCGGCGCCGGCCCGGCATGTACATCGGCGGCACCGACGAGAAGGCGCTGCATCACCTCTTCGCCGAAGTCATCGACAACTCGATGGACGAGGCGTTGGCGGGACACGCGACCTTCATCGGGGTCGAGCTCAGCGCGGACGGGTTCCTGACCGTCACCGACAACGGCCGTGGCATCCCGGTTGATCCGCATCCAAAATTTCCGAAGAAGTCGGCGCTCGAAGTCATCATGTGCACGCTGCATTCGGGCGGCAAGTTCGACTCCAAGGTCTACGAGACCTCGGGCGGCCTGCACGGCGTCGGCATCTCCGTGGTGAACGCCCTCTCCTCCCTGCTCGAGGTCGAGGTCGCGCGCAGCCAGAAACTCTACCGCATGACATTCGAGCGCGGCCATCCCAAGGGCAAGCTCGAGGATCTCGGCAAGATCAACAACCGCCGCGGCACGCGCGTGCGCTTCAAGCCGGATACCGACATTTTTGGCGCCAAGGCCGCGTTCAAGCCGCAGCGCCTGTTCAAGATGACGCGCTCGAAGGCCTATCTGTTCGGCGGCGTCGAGATCCGCTGGAATTGCGCGCCTGAGCTGTTGAAGGGCGTCGAGGACGTCCCGGCGGAAGCGACCTTCCACTTCCCCGGCGGCCTGAAGGATTATCTCGCAGCCGCCATCCACGCCGACACGCTGGTGCACCCCGACATCTTCTCCGGCAAGTCGGGCCGCAACGGCGCGCATGGCGCCTGCGAATGGGCGGTGGCCTGGACTGCGGACGCCGACGGCTTCCTGTCGTCCTACACCAACACCGTGCCGACGCCCGACGGCGGTACGCATGAGTCCGGCCTGCGCAGCGCGCTGCTACGCGGCCTGAAGGACCACGCCGAGCGCGTTGGTCAGGGCAAGCGCGCCGCCTCCATCACCTCGGAAGACGTGATGGTCGGTGCGGCCGTAATGCTCTCCGTGTTCGTGCGCGAGCCTGAATTCCAGGGCCAGACCAAGGATCGTCTCGCCACTGCCGAAGCGCAGCGCATCGTCGAACAGGCGATGAAGGATCCGTTCGACCATTGGCTGTCGGGCAATCCCAACATGGCCAACAGGCTGCTCGATTTCGTGGTCGATCGCGCCGAGGAGCGGCTGCGCCGGCGGCAAGAGAAAGAGACCGCGCGGAAAACCGCGGGCAAGAAGCTGCGCCTCCCGGGCAAGCTCGCCGACTGTAGCGACGCCGGCACTGAAGGCTCCGAGCTCTTCATCGTCGAGGGTGACTCGGCAGGCGGCAGCGCCAAGCAGGCGCGCGACCGCAAGACCCAGGCCGTGCTGCCGTTGCGCGGCAAGATCCTCAACGTCGCCTCCGCCGGCAAGGACAAGCTGACTGCGAACGCCCAGCTCTCCGACCTCGTGCAGGCGATCGGTTGCGGCATGCTCGCGCAGTATCGCGAAGAGGATTTGCGCTATCAGCGCATCATCATCATGACCGACGCCGACGTCGACGGTGCCCACATCGCTTCGCTGCTGATCACCTTCTTCTACCGGCAGATGCGGCCGCTGATCGACCAGGGCCACCTCTTCCTCGCGGTGCCGCCGCTCTACAAGCTGACTCACGGCACCAAGTCGATCTACGCCCGCGACGACGCGCACAAGGAGGCGCTGATCAAGAGCGAGTTCAACGCCAATGCAAAGGTCGAGGTGAATCGCTTCAAAGGCCTCGGCGAGATGATGCCGGCGCAGCTCAAGGAGACCACCATGGATCCGGCCAGGCGGACCATGCTGAAGGTGGTCCTGCTCGCCGACGACCGCGACACCACGGCGGATTCGGTGGAGCGCCTGATGGGCACCAAGGCGGAAGCGCGCTTTGCGTTCATCTCCGACAAGGCCGAGTTCGCCAACGAGGATCTGCTCGACGTCTGAAGTCGCGATTTTCCATCAAAAGCCCCGGCTCAAGGCCGGGGCTTTTTCATTTTTGGCGGCTGCACAGCGCTTTCCCGATGATTCCTGCCGAGCGATCGGCACGCGAATTCGCGACTCGGCCAACGACTCACCAGCGCCAAAGGCTGAGGCAAGACTGCCTCCGTTTCGGACAAAGCCGAATTGCTAACGAGAAGTTACCCGAAACCAAAATCCGAACATTCTACTAAGTATTTGAATCTACATCATTTTTATTGAATCTGTGATGCGCCCACAAATCCGTGCCGGCCGGCGTTTTCCGGCGACTGTGCCTGCCCTGCAACAGCATTTCGGCGAGAAGCGTCTATAGTCCGGGCATCAGATGACACGAACTTCAGTGCGCTCGCGCCTGCTACAGACCAAGTTGGGGATTTTATCATGAAGAAGATTTTGCTGGCTCTGACCGCGGTTGCGGCGATGACCGGTTCGGCCTCGGCGGCCGACCTTGCTGCCCGTCCTTACGTGAAGGCCCCGATGATGGCGCCTGTCGCCAATTGGACCGGCTTCTACATCTTCGGCGGTGGCGGCGGCGGTCTTTCGAACTCCGACCAGTCCATCCAGTCGACCGTCGGCGCGGTTCCGCTGACCATCACTCAGCGTCAGGGTGGCTCGGGCTGGTTCGGCACCGTTGGTCTCGGCTACGATTGGCAGTTCAGCGGCACCTGGGTCGCCGGCGTGTTCGCTGACGGTCAGTTCGGCAGCCTCCGCTCGACCGTGCAGGATCCGCTCCTCGGCCTCACCGGCAACCAGAAGCTGGAAGATTCCTGGGCCGCTGGTGTGCGCCTCGGCTGGCTGGTTGCTCCGAATGTTCTCTCCTACGTCAACGGCGGTTACTCGGGCGCTCACTTCGGCAGCACGGGCTTCACCACCTTGGCTGGCGGTCCGAGCGGCATCCACCTCAACGGCTACAACCGCAACGGCTTCTTCGTCGGCGGCGGTGTCGAGAACAGCCTGAACATGTTCGGTATCTCTTCGCCCGGCTGGTTCATGAAGACCGAATATCGCTCGGCCTTCTACAATGCGAAGACCCGGGACGAGCTCTCCGACGCCACCAACCTGCCGACCGGCGTCAACAGCATCCGCGCCAACAGCTGGAACCAGACGATTTCGACCTCGCTGGTCTACCGCTTCAACTGGACCGGTCCGGTCGTCGCGAAGTACTGATCTGAACGCAAGTTCAAACGTCAAAGCCCCGGCATCGTCCGGGGCTTTTTCGTTTTGGAAGGCTTGAGCGACCGATACTCGCCTTCAAGGCTCGATATGAGCGGTCGAGCGATTCTTCGATCGCTGACGAATGGGTATCGGCGATCGCCTTGCACCATCCGCGACGCCCAAGATGATCTTCCGCGCGGACATGCGTCCTCCCCGCGGCCTGCGCTCGCAGCCATTGTATCCGTACCGAAGCTACGGCTAATCTGGCCGCAAGTTTTCGCGACCTGCGGCGATCGTTCATGCCGCGAGCCGCGGCAGAAGCGGACCCATGGGGAGGAATGCATGCGCAGATTTCTGCTGATCGCAGGCCTGTTTGCTCTCACCGTCGGGCTGCTCTGGATCGGGCAAGGCACGGGCACCGTCGCCTGGCCGCGATCGAGCTTCATGGTCAACCAGCTGCAATGGGCCGGCTATGGCGCAGCCATGGCCGGTTTCGGGCTGGTGCTGATCTGGCAGAGCAACCAATAGAAGAAACCAGGGAATAAAAGCATGACATCCAGCCGGTTCGATCTCCGCGGCAAAGTCGCGATCGTCACAGGAGGCAATGGCGGCATCGGGCTCGGCCTGGCGCACGGACTAGCCGATGCCGGGGCCGATATCGCGGTGGTCGGACGTAACGAAACGAAGTCCGCCGCGGCGGTCGCAGATCTCAAGCAGCGCGGCGTCAAAGCGATCGCGGTCACAACCGACGTGACGGACAAGGCGGCGATCACCTCGATGATCGAGCGCGTGACAAAGGAGCTCGGCCGTATCGACATCCTCATCAACAACGCCGGCATGAGCATCCGCAAGCCGCCCCACGAGCTCGAGCTCGATGAATGGAACAAGGTCATCTCGACCAACCTCACCAGCGCCTTTCTGTGCTCGAAGGCCGCCTACCCCGCGCTCAAGGCGTCGGGCAACGGCAAGGTGATCAATATCGGCTCGATGATGTCGATCTTCGGCGCAAGCTTCGCGACGGCCTATGCGGCGAGCAAGGGCGGCATCGTGCAGTACACCCGCGCCTGCGCCAACGCCTGGGCGCCCGACAACATCCAGGTCAATGCCATCCTGCCAGGCTGGATCGATACTGACTTGACGCGCGGCGCACGGCAGCAAGTGTCGGGACTGCACGAGCGTGTGCTGGCGCGCACGCCTGCGGGACGCTGGGGCGACATCGACGACTTCGCGGGCATCGCGGTGTTCCTGGCCTCACCCGCGTCCGCTTTCGTCACGGGCACGGCGATCCCCGTCGATGGCGGATTCTCGGTGATGGCCTAAGACGTGTGTCCGGCCTACGAAAAAAAAGCCCCGGCATATGCCGGGGCTTTGCTCTGGCGATGGGCCCCTGACCACGCGCAACCGCTGTTGGCGATGGATGCAGGTTCACTTTCCGTACGTGCGTTGCGCGGACGCCACAAAAATAGGCAAATACTACTGACGCATTGCACTTATATGCACATAGAAGTCCATATTCCAGCTCCAGAAATGAAGCCGGAACCCCTTGCTGCGCGACCCGCAAAACGAAGGAGTGCCGGGGGAATCGCCCTGGAGCTTCGCTGTCTCACCCAAAAAGAAGCCCCGGTCGAAGCCGGGGCCTTAATTGTTGGTCGTGCTCTTTTTTGCTGATCGTTCGTTGACGTGCTCAGTAGCGCGCGATGACCGGCGCGTCGAACTTGTAGCTCGCGCGGACAACGGCCCACTGGATGTCACGCGGCTTGGCATCGAAGCTGTAATTGCCCGAGGTGCCGCCAAGCTGATAGGTCTGGCTGGCGAAGGCCGCGTAATTGTACTCGAGGCCGACGATCCAGTTGCGGGTGATGCCGTATTCCCAACCGGCGCCGACGGTCCAGCCGTTGGCCCAGTGGGTTTGACCACCCGAACCCGTGAACGGGCCGACCGTGTCGGAGACGTTGATACGGTTGTTCACGCCGGCATAGCCGCCCTTGATGTAGAAGAGGTTGTTCTGCACGGCAAAGCCGGCGCGGCCGACAACGGTCGCGAGAACGTTCGCACGCCAGCTGAAGACGTCGTCGCCAGCGCCGAACGCGGTGTTGACGACGGTGCCCTTGTTGTTGAGGCCGGAGATCGTGCCTTCCATGCCGAACACGTAGTTGTTGGCCTGCCAGTTGTAGCCGATCTGGGCGCCACCCATGATGCCGGCACTACGCTGACGATAGCCCTGGCCAGGCGTCAGATCGCCGAACGGCGCACCGACGCCATTGTTGATGAACTGCTCATTGGTCCAGGCGCCACCGATATGGCCGCCGACATAGAAGCCGGTCCAGTTGAACAGCGGCTCCGCATAAGCGGGCGCCTTCGTGTAGCGCGCGCCGAGATCGGCAGCGGAAGCGGCGCCAGTCGAAACTAGAGCGGTCGTGCAGGCGAAGGCAGCAATCAACTTGTTACGCATGGTACACCCCGTGTCCTTTGATGGCGCACGCTCACACGCAGTTCTTACTCAAATTTGAATCAAGAAAGTTAAGGCGCCGGATTCGCCAATGGCGGTCCTTGAATCCGTTGGCGCTGTTGCACGCGCGCAACGCGCGGCGCGCAATTTAACGCGAAATTATCCCTACCGAATTGCTGCGCTATGGCGCAGGTGCGGCTTTCGATTGCACATGCTCTGGCCGGACGCCGAGCGCAAGGAAGCGCGCCGGAATACCCTGGAGCCATGGCAGCGCGGTGATGAGGCGAATGATCAGCGGCACCTTCATCGGCTGGTTGCCCGGCTTCAAGGCGCCGCTGATGATGTTGTTCTGCACGACCACCTGCATCGCCTGCGTCATCTTCACCGGAAACTCGCGGCGGCGGCGCACGGCATCGAGTTCACCCTCGGATGGACAGCCGCGCGTCAGCTTGTCCGCAAGCAGGTTCGCGGTCGCGACCGCATCCTGCACGGCGAGGTTGACCCCGACGCCTCCGACTGGTGACATCGCATGCGCGGCATCGCCGATGCAGAGCAGGCCCGGCCGCGTCCAGCGTGGCAGGCGGTTGATCGCGACGGTGAGAAGCTTGACGTCGTCAAAGCTCTTCACGTCGGCAATTCCGCGCTTGAGGACCGGCGCCATGCGCACGACATCGTCGAGCAGCGCCTGCAATCCCCTCGCCTTCACCGCATCGTATTGACCCTTGGCGATGACATAGGCGCATTGCCAATAGTCGCCGCGGTCGAAGGTGATCATCATCTTGCCGGGCTCGACGCGCGCGAACACATTCTCGGTCTCGTCGGGAGTCCGCCCGGCGCGGAACCACAGGACGTCCATCGGCGCGCCGATCTCCTCGACCTCGAGGCCCGCGCGCTCGCGCACCGTGGAATGCCGGCCGTCGCAGGCGATGGTGAGGTCGGCCTCGATGTCAACGATGCCATCCGGCGTCCTCGCACGCACGCCGGCGATGGTCTCGCCGCGGCGGATCAGGTCGACCGCCTCCGTGCTCATCATCACCTTGAGCGCGGCGAAGCGCTGGCCCGCCTCGCGCAGGAAGTTCAGAAAATCCCATTGCGGCATGAAGGCGATGAAAGGGTATTTCGTGTTGAGCCGGCCAAGATCGGCGATCCGCACCGGCGTGCCGCCGAACAGGCCGTCCATCTTCTGCAAGCGCTGATGCGGCAGCTTCAAAAATCCGTCGATCAGGCCGAGCTCGTCCATCACCTGAAGCGTCGAGGGATGCACGGTGTCGCCGCGAAAGTCACGGAAGAAATCGGCATGCTTCTCCAGCACCACGACATCGATGCCGGCGCGTCCCAGGAGATAGCCGAGCATCATGCCCGCCGGCCCGCCGCCGACGATGCAGCACCGGGCTTTTAGGGAGCGCGATGCGGGGTGATCCGATGTGGCTGTGTCCATAATCCTGCTCCGCTGGCACTTCGATCTGCAATACGGATTGTAGCGCCAGCCTGCGTCACGGATAGGCCCCCTGACAACGTCCAAGATGTGTTCGGGACCGCGCGCAGAAGATCGATCCGTCATCCTGAGGTGCGAGATTCGCGGTGCAAGCGCACCGCGGAGCGAGCCTCGAAGGATGGACGGCCGAGATGCAGCCGGGCCGCACATCCTTCGAGGCTCGGCTTGCTGTGCGTTGCACCGCAAGCCTCACACCTCAGGATGACGGGTTGGGAGTGTACGCGCTGGATCGACGACGCCGCTCAATTGTTGCTGCGGTTAGCCGTCCGAAAGCTCTTGATCTCCGACACGCTGCCGTCGCGATAGGTCAATTCGACCGACATGAACTGCGTCGCTGGCGGAAGCTTCTGATAGAGCAGCATGCCGGCCGAGATAGCGGAGGGATCCCTGAGATCGCAGGGCGGCATCTTCAGCACCTGGTTGGGCACGGCGCTGTCGATGCCGATGCGCACCTCGCGGATGGCGCAACGGTAGGAGACGAGGTGCGTGTAGTAGACGAGCAGCCCGTTGAACTCGCGGAATGACAGCCAGCTCGTGGCGGTCATGTCGAGGATCTTGCGCTGGTCGCGGATCAGCGCGGCCTCGGGATCGAACTTGATCGGGAACGGCCCCTGCATGTCGCCGGATTGATCGACATAGCGGACCTCGATGGTGCCGGCCGCAGCGTCCGGCGGCAGCTCGATCGACGGGTTCGGCACTCGCTTGCGCGTGCGCGGATCGAGCGTATCGATGAAGCCCGTCTCGCGGAAATCGCCATTGCCGGCCATGCGCCACGAAATTCCGATCGTGGGATCAGCAAAGGAAAACACCACCGACCAGCCGCCATTATGGCGCGAGAAGCTCGCGATCGGCGCGTTGGTGGTTTCCTCCTTCGGTACGCGCGGCACCGACACCGGCGGCAGTGCCGCAACCTTCTGTGGCGGCGGATCGGCCGGCCGCGCCGCGGCCGCTGCGGCTGCATCCTTGGCGATACCGCTGAGGAAGACGTCGTCGACCATCTGGTCGAAATAGACCGGCACCTGCTTGTGCTTGACGGTGTCGGCCATTTCGCTGACCAGACGTCGCGTGCGCTGCGCCACCTGCACGAGATTCTCGCCGGGCTGGAGCAGCTCTCTCGCGAAGGTGCGTGTGAACACCGAATTGGGATTGGCGTCGTCGTTGGACAGACGATCGAGCGCGGTCTGGCGCGGACCTGCGGAGAACACCGAGAACACGCCCTCGGGCAATTGCGTCATCGGCGCGAGCCCGCCGCTGCCGGCGACTGCGCGGGTGCCGCTACGCTCGAACGGATTGTTGCGGCAGGCATCGAACACCAGGATCGAGGTTCGCGCCTTCTTGTTCTGGAGACGCTCGACGATGCGGTCGGCGAGAATGGAAGCGTCGCGCACCAGCTCTTCCTGGCCTTCGCTCGCCGCCGGCACGTCGGTCGGCAGCAGATAGTTCTGGCCCGCGATCTCGAAGCCGTGGCCGGCGTAGAAGAAGAACGCGGTGTCACCGGGCTCGATCGTCCTGTCGAAGGCGAGCAGCGTCTCGGAGAATTGCTGCCGGTTCTGATTTTCGGCCACCATCACCGAGAAGCCGAGCTGCTTGAGCGTGTCGCCCATGGTGCGGGCGTCGTTGACGGCCTTCAAAAGTTTCGGAACGTTCTTGTAATCGTTGTTGCCGACAACGAGCGCAACGCGCTTTTCGGCGTATGCGGCGCTTGCGAAGCCGCTGAGGCTCGCCGCCAGGCCAAGCGCTGCCAGAATTCTGAAAAGCCGACGCGTCATCGTGACATTCCCGTTGCAGGACGGCTCCCCACGGCTCCCTCGACGAGCTCATCGGGAACCTTGCGCCGCTGATGTGATAGTCGGTCCAGCCTGAGCGGCGGTTCAACCGGCCTGGGTCGCCGATCCACCATTTGGCCTATGGCAGATTCCAGTGGAATCTGCTTTTTCTTAGGCACGATTCCGTTCGAGACGGGGGCTGTCGTGTATCGCTGGTGTACGGACGAGGTCGAGCCGCATGAACGCTTCGACTATTGGCGCGAGGTGCGCGCCAAGGGACTGTTCGGGGTCACGGCGGAGCTTGAGCGCGAACGGCGGGCTGACTTTTTCGGCGAATTCTCGCTGAGCCAGGTCGGCAATGGCGGCCTGGTCGAGCTGAAGGCCTCATCCTACACTGTGGAACGGAGCCAGGCCGACATCGCCTACGCGCCCGGCGACAGCATCTGCGTCTACCAGCAGCTGGGCGACGGTGGCTGGTTCGGCGGCATGCGCGGCAGCGATTTCGCGATCGCCAATGGCAGCTTCGCGACCAGCCATACCGACCTGCCCTACCGCACCACGCCGCTGGGCGCTGCCGGATTTCACCTGCGGATCCTGAAGATCCCCGTGAGCGGCCTCGCGACGCAGGACAAGCGCATGGGCGAGCTTGCGCCCAAGATTTTTAGTGATCCCGCCTTGGCGCCCCTGCTCGATGCCTGCTTTGCCGATCTCGGCGAGGTCGCTGCCAACAATGGTTCGTCTGCGGCCACGCCCCTCGTGCAGGCGCTGGGCCATCTGGCGCTGATCGAGCGCGGCATCGTCAGGCCCGGCAGCCGGCGCGGACAGGCCGCGCTCCGGACCGCCCGCCTGTCGCTGGCGCGCCACCTGATCGCGCGCCACCTGAAAGACCCGGATCTCGCGCCGGCGCAGGTGGCCGACCTGCTCGGCGTCTCCGTGCGCCACCTACACATGCTGTTCGAGGCCGCCGACCGCAGCTTCTCGCAGACGGTGACGGAAGAGCGGCTGAACCAGAGCCGCCGCCTGATGCGCGAGGCGCCGGAGCGGCTGATCGCGGATATCGCGACCTCCTGTGGCTTCGAAAGCCTGGCGACCTATTACCGGGTCTTCAATGCCGCCTACGGCATGGCGCCCGGCGATTTCCGGGCCCAGGCCTCGGAGGCGCGCTGACCGCCTCATGGCCGGGCCGGGTGGAAGGCTGAAAAACTCAGCCGCGCCCGCTATTTGGGCAAAACCTTAAGGTTTTTAGGGCCTTCCCGCGGCTGCTCCATTGACTTTGGCCGATTCCCGCCTATGTTCCGGGTCGACGCGGCTCGGTATCGAAGAGCGATTCCTGAGCTTGGCGCTTTGTTCGCGTGAGTCAGCACCCCCAGCTTCTTTAAAAGCGCGCCGTTTTGGGGTGGAACGCGACAGCCTTATTACCCTCGATTCCGAACGGCGGTTTCGACCAGAGGCTCAATGTCCTTTTCCAATCTCGGACTATCCGAAAAAGTCCTCGCCGCAGTGGCGGCCACCGGTTACACCACCCCCACCCCCATCCAGGAACAGGCGATCCCCCACGTCCTCGCACGCAAGGACGTGCTCGGCATCGCCCAGACCGGCACCGGCAAGACCGCGGCCTTCGTGCTGCCGATGCTCACCATCCTCGAAAAGGGTCGCGCCCGGGCGCGCATGCCACGCACCCTGATCCTGGAGCCGACCCGCGAGCTCGCGGCGCAGGTCAAAGAGAACTTCGACCGCTACGGCGCCGGCCAGAAGCTCAACGTCGCGCTGCTGATCGGCGGCGTCTCGTTCGGCGACCAGGATGCCAAGCTGACGCGTGGCGTCGACGTCCTGATCGCAACGCCGGGCCGCCTGCTCGACCACACCGAGCGCGGCGGCCTCCTGCTCACCGGCGTCGAGCTGCTTGTCATCGACGAAGCCGACCGCATGCTGGACATGGGCTTCATCCCGGACATCGAGCGCATCTGCAAGCTCGTTCCCTTCACGCGGCAGACCCTGTTCTTCACCGCGACCATGCCGCCGGAAATCCGGCGCATCACCGAAACCTTCCTGCACAATCCGCAGAAGGTCGAAGTCTCCAAGCCGGCGACCACCGCCGTCACCGTTACGCAGTGTCAGGTCCCGGCCGGGCGCGAGGCGCATGAAAAGCGCGAATTGCTGCGACGCCTGCTGCGCGAGGCCAAGGATCTTCAGAACGCGATCATCTTCTGCAATCGCAAGCGCGACGTCGCGGTCGTTCACAAATCGCTCCAGAAGCACGGCTTTAGCGTCGGCGCGCTGCATGGCGACATGGACCAGTCGGCCCGCACGGCGGCGCTCGAACAATTCCGAAAGGGCGAGCTGCCGCTGCTGGTCGCCTCCGACGTTGCCGCCCGCGGCCTAGACATTCCCGAGGTGAGCCACGTCTTCAATTTCGACGTCCCCCACCATCCCGACGACTATGTCCATCGCGTCGGCCGCACCGGCCGCGCAGGCCGGTCCGGCATGGCGATCTCGCTCGTCACGCCACTCGACCAGAAGTCGATGGTTGCGATCGAAAAACTGATCGGCCAGAGCATACCGCGCGCCGAAGGCGACTACGAAGTACAGGCCAGCACCGGCGAGCAGAGTGAGCGCCCGCGTGAGCAGCGCGGACGGGACCGTGACCGCTCCCGCGGCGGACGCGGCAAGCCGCAACGCGGCCGCGACCGTGAGCGCAGCCACGAGCCCCACGAACCACGTGCTGATGCAAGGCCTGCGGCCGAAGCACAGCCCGCTCCCGAGGCAAGACCTGCACGTGAGCCAAGACCTGAACGCGAGGCGCGGCCTGCGCGTGAGCCGAGGCCTGCACGCGAGGCAAGGCCTCCGCGCGAAGCGAAGCAATCATCAGAGCCGCGTGGTGGCGCGCGCCAGCAGGCCAATCCATCGCATGTGCCCTCGATCGGCCGGCCCGAACCGCGCCGCCAGCGCGAGGCCGATACGGAGCCCGGCGACCATTCGCACCTTCCGGCGTTTCTGCTGCGGCCGGTGCGCGTCTAAAGCACGATCCACCCACGGATTGCGTTTGAACATTTCCGGATGACGCTCCAGTAACGGCCGTTTACCGGCCGTTCACAATCGTCCGTTAGCCTACGAACATAATTTAGGCATTGCTGCGGCCGGCGGCGCACCGACCGCTGTGGGGTATGTTCTGTGGTCAAGGTGCTCGACGAACACGAACGCACGATGGCGTTCGCCGAGGTAGCGCTCGGTCAGATCCGGTCGCTCAAGCAAACCGCAATCCCCCGCAATTACGAGATCTGGTACGTCTACGCCACCGGCTACAACGCGCCGCTCAACAAGATCATCAACGAGACGCTGGCGCGCAGCGGCAAGCTGACCGAAGCCGATCTCGAACAGATCTACGATACCTATCTCTCCCATATCAAAACCACCGACCGCATCGACAAGGTCGGCGCGCGCGTCATCGGCGAGATCGACGACGTGATGAATGTCCTCGGCGACGCGCTCGGCATGACCGGCGCCTACGACGCCAGCCTGTTGGGCGCGACTGAACAACTGTCATCGGCCAAGAGCCGCGAGCAGATCAAGGCGATCGTCGAGACGCTGCTGCGCTCGACCGGCGAGATGCGCGAGACCAACAAGGCGCTGGAAGATCGGCTGACCCTGTCGAAGAACGAGATCAGCAATCTCCAGCAGAGCCTCGAGGCGATCCGCGCCGAAAGCCTGACCGATCCGTTGACGGGATTGGGCAACCGCAAATATTTCGATCGCATGATCGGCATGGCCGTGCAGAACGCACTTGCCTCAGGCGAACCGCTGTCGCTGCTGCTGTTCGATATCGATCACTTCAAGTCCTTCAACGATTCCTATGGCCATCTCACCGGCGATCAGGTGCTGCGGCTGGTCGGCCTGTCCTTGAAGCAGACCATCAAGGGCCAGGACATCACCGCACGTTATGGCGGCGAGGAGTTCGCAGTCGTGCTGCCCAACACCGCGCTGCGCCAGGCCCTCACGGTCGCCGACCATATCCGTCGCGCCGTGATGGCGAAGGAATTGAAGAAGAAATCGACCGGCGAGATCCTCGGTCGCGTCACCATCTCCGTCGGCGTCTCCATGCTGAAGCAGGGCGACGACACCGATGCGCTGATCGAGCGCGCGGATTCCTGCCTCTATGCCGCCAAGCGCAACGGCCGCAACCGCGTGATCTGCGAAGTCGATCCGGAATACGCGGTCGAGACGCACAACCGGGTGGCGTGAGGCGGAAGCAGCACGCCGAACAGCCGCCCGCGCTTGACATTCCTATTTGACGAACGACATCTTCCTCGCCGCCTTACGGCACCTGACCGCGAGCACCCAGAGGACTTGTCGTCTTGCCCAATCCCCATGATTTTCATTCCCCGCAACCGTCCTACACCAGGGACGAACTGCTGAGATCGAGCGAAGGTGGCTATTTCGGCCCAGGCAATGCGCAATTGCCGGCACCGCCGATGCTCATGATGGACCGCATCAGCGAGATCAGCCTGGATGGCGGCGAGTTTGGCAAAGGCCATATCGTAGGTGAGCTCGACATTGTGCCGGGCCACTGGTTCTTCGATTGCCATTTTCGCGGTGACGCCATGATGCCGGCGTCCCTGGGCCTCGACGCCATGTGGCAAATGATCGGCTATTGGCTCGGATGGTCGGGCTCACCGGGCAAGGGCCGCGCCATCGGCGTCGGCGAGGTGGCGTTCACGGGATCGGTCACACCGCAAACGCGACGCGTGCGCTATGAGGTCGCCATGCGGCAAGTGAGGCGCGGCAAACTGGTTCTCGGATTCGCCGACGGCCGCGTGCTGGCCGACGGCACCTGCGTTTACACGGCCAAAGATATGAGGGTTGGTCTGACGAAGGCCGTGGACTGAAGTTGCGTCCGCGATATGACATCTCGTAGGGTGGGCAAAGGCGCACTGCGCCGTGCCCACCATCTCACATCACGACAATCCTAACGGTGGGCACGCTTCGCTTTGCCCACCCTACGAACCGACTTCTTGGCCACTCTCTTCGTCGCGGGATTGCTCGCCACCTTCTTCGTCCTGGGCCGCTTCTTCACCTTGGCGCGCTGAGCGGCGGCGAGTGCCGCCCTCGCCCATTGCGGAAGCTCCTCGGAATCGTCGAACAGGCGCGCGGGCAATTGCCAATAGGAGTTCACCGTCACCGTCTTGGCGCGGGTCGAGTACTGAAACGGCTTTGAGCCTTCCGCTTCATAGTCCGGGATGGTGTGCTCATCGGCGCGGAAGAACAGGCCGGCACGCAGGGCGAGCGCGAAGTTGATGCCGTCGGCGGAGATGCCGTAACCGGAAAACATCTTGCGGATGGTGACGGGGCCGAAATCGGCGAACAGGTCGATCAGGAATTCGCGGTCCATGGCCACATGCCTCCCCATGGTCGTCCCGGCGAAGGCCGGGACCCATAACCACAGGAGGTAGTTTAGCGATGACTGCTAGTCGTGCCAGCCGTTGGTACTGACACCCTCCATCACCGCGAGATCACGCGGTATGGGTCCCGGCCTTCGCCGGGACGACGGCGGAGTGAGAAGCGATAGCCGGGCTTACCCGTCGATCTGCGCCGGCCGCAGCTCGACCGATTCCCCGCAACCGCAGGCGGAGATCTGGTTGGGATTGTTGAAGACGAACTGGGCCTGCATCTTGTCGGCCTTGTAGTCCATCTCGGTGCCGAGCAGGAACAGTACGGCCTTGGGATCGATCAGGATCTTGACGCCCTTGTCCTCGATGACCTCGTCGGTCGGGCGGACATCATGGGCGTATTCGACCGTGTAGGACTGGCCGGCGCAGCCGCCGTTCTTCACGCCGACACGCAGGCCGACGATCTCGGAATCGGCGCGCTGGGTCAGCTCGCTGATGCGCTGGGCTGCGGCATCGGTCAGGCGCATGACCTGAGGACGTGGGCGCCGCGGCTTGGGGGTGGAAGCTGGTGTCGAGCCTGACGATATTTGGGTCATGTCAGTGATGTGGTCCGTTGCCGAGCGAATTCAATGCCAGTTGTGCAAAGCCAGTATGTACGCGTCACCACATGTTGAGCACGAGGCGGGCCTCGTCGCTCATGCGTTCCGGCGTCCAGGCCGGCTCCCAGATCACCTTGACGTCGACCACGCCGACGCCGGGGACGCTGGCGACCGCGTTTTCGACCATGGTCGGCAGCTCGCCGGCCGCCGGGCAGTTCGGCGTCGTCAGCGTCATCTGCACGTCGACGGAACGGTCGTCCTTGATCTCGACTTTGTAGATCAGGCCGAGCTCGTAGATGTCGGCCGGGATTTCCGGGTCGAACACGGTCTTGAGCCCGGCGATGATCTCGGTGGTGAGACGCTCGGTCTCCTCCGGCGGCAGCGCCGACTGAGTTTCCATCGGATTGGCTTTGATTTCGGCCGTGTCACTCATGCGAACAAATCCCGCGCCTTCAAGAGCGCCTGTGCCAGATGATCGACTTCTTCCCGCGTATTATACATGCCGAACGAGGCCCGGCATGTGGCTGTGACGTTGAACCGCTCTAAAAGCGGCATGACGCAATGGGTGCCGGCGCGCACCGCGATGCCCTGGCGGTCGATCACGGTGGCGACGTCGTGGGCGTGCGCGCCCTTGAGCTCGAAGGAGATCACCGGGCCCTTGCCCCGCGCCGTGCCGATCAGCCGCAGCGAGTTGATCTCGCGCAGCTTGTCCTGGGCGTAGGTGACGAGATCGTGCTCGTGGGCGGCGATGCGTTCCTTGCCGATCGAATTGACGTAGTCGATGGCTGCACCCAGACCCACAGCCTCGACGATCGCGGGCGTGCCCGCCTCGAACTTGTGCGGGGGATCGCCATAGGTGACGATGTCGCGCGAGACCTCGCGGATCATCTCACCGCCGCCGTTGTACGGGCGCATCGCGACGAGGTGGTCGTACTTGGCCCAGAGCACGCCGATGCCGGTGGGACCATAGACCTTGTGGCCGGTGAAGACGTAGAAGTCGCAGCCGAGGTCCTGGACGTCGACCGGCAGATGCACCGCGCCCTGGCTGCCATCAACCAGCACGGGAATGCCGCGGGCATGGGCGATCTTCACCACGTCCTTGATCGGCACGATGGTGCCGAGCGCATTCGACATTTGCGTGATCGCGACCAGCTTGGTCTTGGACGTCAGCAGCTTCTCGAATTCGTCGATGAGGAAATTGCCTTCGTCGTCGACCGGCGCCCATTTGATCACAGCACCCTGGCGCTCCCTGAGGAAATGCCAGGGCACGATGTTCGAGTGGTGCTCCATGATCGAGATGACAATCTCGTCGCCATCCTTGATGTTCGGCTGGCCCCAGGACGAGGCAACCAAATTGATCGCTTCCGTCGCGTTGCGGGTGAAGATCACTTCCTCAGTGCGGCCAGCGTTGATGAACTGCGCGACCTTGGTGCGACCGCCCTCATAGGCTTCGGTCGCGGCATTGGCGAGATAATGCAGGCCGCGATGCACGTTGGCGTATTCGGACGTATAGGCCTGCGTCATGCGGTCGAGCACGGCGCCCGGCTTCTGCGCGGAAGCGGCGTTGTCGAGATAGACCAGCGGCTTGCCGTAGATCTGCATGGCGAGCGCCGGAAAATCCTGGCGCACGCGCGCGACGTCATAGGCGCCGTTCTTGACTGCGGGATGCGTGCTCATTGGCGCCGCTCCAGCCAACGCTCGGCAATGCCGATCACATGCTCGCGCAAGTCATCATCGGCGATCTGCTCGATCGCTTCGCCCACGAAGGCCTGGATCAGCAACGCCTGGGCTTGCTTCTCGGGCAGGCCGCGTGCCTTCAGATAGAACAACAGGCTGTCGTCGAGCGCGCCGGCGGTGGCGCCGTGGCCGCAGGAGACGTCGTCGGCGAAGATTTCCAGCTCAGGCTTGTTGTAGGCCTCAGCTTCATCCGAGAGCAGCAGCGCCCGAATCATCATCTTGCCGTCGGTCTTCTGCGCGTCGGGACGAACGATGATGCGGCCTTGGAACACCGAATGGGCGCGATCGTCGAGCACGGCGCGGAAGATCTCGCGGCTGACGCAGTTCGGCACGGCATGGTCGACCACCAGCGTGGTGTCGCCATGCTCGGTCTTCTGCAACAGATTGACGCCGTTGGCGGAGAGCTCGCTGCCCTCGCCTGCAAGCGTAATGAAGCCCTGGAGGCGGCTGACGGCGGCGCCGGTGGTCATGTTGAAGAAATTGACCTTGGTATTGGCGCCAACCGTGACGAATTGCGAGGTGATGTTCACCGCGTCAGGCGCATCGTCCATCAGGCGGATGTGTGCCACGTCGGCGTTATCACCGACGGAGACAATGACAGCGTCGTTGATCTGGTAGGCTGTCGCGCCAGCGGAGACGAAGCTCTCGATGATCGTGGCGCGCGCACCCTTCCCGATCACGACCTGCGATCGGGTGAAGGCCGATGCCGAGGTGGCAGTCGCGATGTGGATGATCTGGATCGGCGCGGACAGCTGCGTGCCATCGGCAATCGACAGCACGACGCCGTCGGTCGCCATCGCCGCATTCAGTGCAATCACGGCATCGCTGGACGCCGTCTTCAGGAGACCGGCATCCTTCGCAAGCGTATCCCCCAGTGTCTTGAAGCCAACCTCGGAGGCGAGCGCTTTCACGTCGGAGAGATCGGCCACAAACGCGCCATCGACCAGCACCAGCTTGCGGGCGCCGGCGATCGCATGCGCCTTCACCGCATCCGCGGCGCGCTTCAGAGCAGCCGCATCGGGGTTGGCAGCCAAGGGCAGCACCTCGCCGACCAGCGCGCGCAGGTCGGTGTATTTCCATTCCTCGATCCGGCGGTGCGGCAGGCCGAGACGCTCATAGGTCTCGAACGCCTCGCGGCGTGCCGCGATCACCGCGGGCGAACCCGGCAGCCGGCCTTCAGCGCTGGTGAAGAGATCGCTCACCGCGCGGCCCTTTCCGGTCTTTGCCACAGCAACGTTCATCACAAAATTCCTTACGCGGCGTCCTCGAACTGGGCGTAGCCGGACGCTTCCAGCTCCAGCGCCAGTTCCTTGCCGCCGCTCTTCACGACACGGCCCTTCGACATCACGTGCACCACGTCAGGCACGATGTAGTTCAGCAGCCGCTGATAATGGGTGATCACGACCATCGCGCGCTTCGGCGAACGCAGCGCGTTGACGCCGTCGGCCGCAATCCGCAGCGCGTCGATGTCGAGGCCGGAATCCATCTCATCGAGGATGCACAGGCTCGGCTCGAACAGCGCCATCTGCAGCACCTCGTTGCGCTTCTTCTCGCCGCCGGAAAAGCCGACATTGACGCCGCGCTTGAGCATGTCCTGCGGGATGTTCAGCGACTTCGAGACCTCGCGGACCTTCTTCAGGAAATCAGGCGTCGAATATTCGCTCTCGCCGCGCGCCTTGCGCTGCGCGTTCAGCGCGGTGCGCAGGAAATTCATGGTGGCAACGCCGGGAATCTCGACCGGATACTGGAACGCCAGGAACACGCCTTTGGCGGCGCGTTCTTCCGGTTTCATCTCCAGCAGGTCTTCGCCCTTGAACAGGATCTGGCCGCCCGTGACCTCATAGCCGGGCTTGCCGGCAATGACGTGGGAGAGCGTCGATTTGCCGGAGCCGTTCGGCCCCATGATCGCGTGCACCTGGCCCTCGTTTACCGTCAACGTCAGCCCGTGGAGAATCTCACGCTCCTCGACACGAACCTGGAGGTCTTTCACTTCAAGCAAAGCAGTCATTATCTTTTTCCATCCATCCCTTCATCCTAAGGAGCGCCGAAGGCGCGTCTCGAAGGATGAGGCCAACAATCGTTCTAACATTCATCCTGCGAGACGGCCGCGTTCCGCGGCCTCCTCAGGATGAGGTCGGAGCTAGCCGACCGATCCTTCCAGCGAGATCGAGATCAGCTTCTGCGCTTCCACCGCGAACTCCATCGGCAGTTGCTGGAGCACATCCTTCACGAAGCCGTTGACGACCAGGCCAACCGCTTCTTCCTGCGAAAGGCCACGCTGAACGCAGTAGAACAGCACGTCCTCGGAGATTTTTGAGGTCGTCGCCTCGTGCTCGAACGTCGCCGACGAGTTCTTGGCTTCGATGTACGGCACGGTGTGCGCGCCGCATTTGTCGCCGATCAGCAGGGAATCGCAGGCCGTGAAGTTGCGCGCGCCGGTCGCCTTGCGATGCGCCGTGACGAGCCCACGATAGGTGTTCTGCGACTTGCCGGCGGCGATGCCCTTGGAGATGATTCGGCTCGACGTGTTCTTGCCGAGGTGGATCATCTTGGTGCCGGAGTCGACCTGCTGATAACCGTTGGAGATCGCGATCGAGTAGAATTCGCCGCTGGAATTGTCACCGCGCAGAATGCAGCTCGGATATTTCCAGGTAATGGCAGAGCCGGTCTCGACCTGGGTCCAGGAAATCTTGGAGCGGTCGCCGCGGCAGTCGCCACGCTTGGTGACGAAATTGTAGATGCCGCCCTTGCCTTCCGAATTGCCGGGATACCAGTTCTGCACCGTCGAATATTTGATCTCGGCATCGTCGTGCGTAACGAGCTCGACCACGGCGGCGTGCAGCTGGTTCTCGTCGCGCTGCGGCGCGGTGCAGCCTTCAAGATAGGAGACGTAGGAGCCCTTGTCGGCGATGATCAGCGTGCGCTCGAACTGGCCGGTGTTGCGCTCGTTGATGCGGAAATAGGTCGACAGCTCCATCGGGCAGCGCACGCCCGGCGGCACGTAGACGAACGAGCCGTCGGAGAACACCGCCGAGTTCAGCGTCGCATAGAAATTGTCCGAGGTCGGCACCACGGAGCCGAGATATTTCTGCACCAGCTCGGGATGCTCGCGGATCGCCTCCGAGATCGGCATGAAGATCACGCCGGCCTTCTTCAGCTCAGCCTGGAACGTGGTCGCAACCGACACCGAGTCGAAGACCGCGTCGACCGCGATCTTGCGCCGGGCCGGATCCTGATCGCCGGGCTTGGGCTCGACGCCCTCGAGCATGGCGACTTCACGCAGGGGAATGCCGAGCTTCTCGTAGGTCTTCAGGATCTCCGGATCGATCTCGTCGAGCGAGGAGATCGTCTTCTTCGGCTTCGGCGCCGAATAGTAATAGAGGTCCTGGAAGTCGATCTTGGGATAATCGACGCGGGCCCAGGTCGGCTCGGTCATGGTCAGCCAGCGCCGATAGGCTTCGAGCCGCCACTGGAGCATCCAGGCGGGTTCGTTCTTCTTCTCGGAGATGAACTTGACGGTGTCTTCCGACAGCCCCTTGGGGGCCTTGTCGGACTCGATCAGGGTCTCAAACCCATAACGATACTGGTCGACGTCGATGCGCTTGACGCGCTCGACCGTCTCTTGGACGGCTGGCATTCTATCCTCCGCTCGCGGTTTCAAGGACCGCGGTGGATCAAACTCGGACGAGTACTACGATGTTTTTTTGCCGAAAGCACGCGCTTAGAACCGTTCAAGCCGTGTTTCGTCGCTCTTCTCTAAGTAGGGTATTACCGAGCTTTCGCCAAGCCTCTAACGCCCTATTGATGTCCTCCGGTTCCGTGGACCAGCCCAGACTGAGGCGCACCGCTCCCTGAGCCATTGCGGGATCGAACCCCATGGCCGACAGGACGTGAGACGGCTGGACCTTTCCCGAGGAACAGGCCGAACCCGAGGACACGGCGATGCCTTCGAGATCGAAGCCGATCACAGCGGTCTCGGCCTTCATCCCGGGGGCGGTGAATAGAACGGTATTTGGCAACCGCTGTACGTCCTCGGAGAAGACGGTCGCGCCGGCTGCGGCACACAGACCTTTTTCCAAGTGATTCCTGAGAGTTGTCATCCGCTCCGCATCCTTCGGCAGAGCCTGAAGGGCGGCTTTCACGGCCGCGCCGAAGCCGGCGATACCCGCGACATTTTCGGTTCCCGCCCTCCGGCCAAGCTCCTGCCCGCCGCCGCGCAGAACCGGTTCCAAGCCAGAAATCCCCTCCGCCACGACCAGCGCGCCAATCCCCTTGGGGCCGCCGATCTTGTGTGCAGAAAAAGTCGCAAGGTCTGCGCCTATCGCGTTAATATTGAACATAATTCTGCCAAGCGCCTGGATCGCATCGACGTGCAGCAGGCCCCCGGCCTCATGAACGATCCGTGCGGCCTCGGCGACCGGCTGGATCGCGCCTGTCTCGTTGTTGGCCGCCATGATGGAGACCAGCGCCGGGGGGCCCTCGCTGAGGAGCGCCTTCAGATGATCGAGATCAACCACGCCGGAGCGTGCAACCCGGATCTGGCCAACCGCAGCCGCCGGGAACCGGCCACCGGCCATCACCGAGGCATGCTCGATCGCCGAAACCAGAAGCCGCTGCACGGGTCTGCCAGATGGGCCGCGCAGGCCGGGTGACAGCGCCAGCGCATTGGCCTCGGTCCCGGCCGAGGTGAAGACGACGTTCCGCGGCAGCGCGCCCACGGCCACCGCCAATGCCGCACGGGCGTCCTCGACCAGCCGTCGCGCTTCCCGCCCCTCGGCATGGACCGAGGATGGATTGCCGATCAGCTCGTAGGCGGCCAGCATCGCCGCCCGTGCCTCGGCGCGCAGCGGCGTGGTCGCATTCCAGTCGAGATAGACGCGGCTCGGCATGAAAGTAATATATTACCCTGTGCGCGGGCTCTGGTCCGCCCGCCTCCGTCCCCGACATGGGCCCCTGTCGGGCGCTTGGCAACCGCGATTCCAAATCGACCTTTGGCCATGACGCGGCGGTGACACGCTAACACCTTGAGCCGGTTGTGGGATGTTCAAGATGCTTGCTTTTTGACCCACGCCTCATGTTAGAACGCGCGCGTCAGTTCACCGCGCGCCGCTCGCGCATCATCCGAGGGCGCCGCTCCACCCTTCCATTCGCGGTTTGGTCGGCGTCGCTGCCGATGAAATCCGCACAATCGGTTGGTTGTTGAGGACCACCGTCTTCAAGGGATCAAGAGATCATCCATGCCTGAAGTTATTTTCACCGGCCCTGCTGGCCGCCTCGAAGGCCGCTATCACCCGGCCAAGCAGAAGAACGCGCCGATCGCGATGGTCCTGCATCCGCATCCGCAGTTCCACGGCACGATGAATCATCAGATCATCTACCAGTGCTACTACGCGTTCGCGCATCGCGGCTTCTCGGTGCTGCGCTTCAACTTCCGTGGCGTCGGGCGCAGCCAGGGTTCGTTCGATCATGGCACCGGCGAATTGTCGGATGCCGCAGCCGCGCTCGACTGGGCGCAGACCATCAATCCCGAAGCGCGCGCCTGCTGGGTCGCCGGCTTCTCGTTCGGCGCCTGGATCGGCATGCAGCTCTTGATGCGTCGCCCCGAGGTCGAAGGCTTTATCTCGATCGCACCGCCCGCCAATCTCTACGACTTCTCGTTCCTTGCGCCCTGCCCGTCCTCCGGGCTCATCGTGCATGGCGAGAAGGACGCGGTGGTGCCGCCGAAGGACGTCAACACGCTGGTTGAGAAGCTGAAGACGCAGAAGGGCATCGTGATCGACCAACAGGTCATCCCCGGCGCCAACCACTTCTTCGACGCCAAGCTCGAGCCGTTGATGGAAACCATCACCGCCTATCTCGACATGCGTCTGGCCAACGTGCGCTGAGGGCCTTGTAGCCCGGATGTAGCGGTAGCGAAATCCGGGAAACTCCATCCGCGGACACAAGACCCGGATTGCGCTTCGCTCCATCCGGGCTACGAAACTAAGGCGCGTGGCTCAGGCAGCGAGCTTGAGCAGATGCGCGTCGTGGCGCACGAGGAAGGCGCGCAGCAATTGCGGATAGTCCGCGCCGACCGCGGTGTGCACGCTCGGTCGCTGCGCAAGCGCTGACCGCCACGCCCGCACCTTCGGCACGTCCTTGAAGATGCCGAGCTCGGTCAGTTCATCGAACAGGTCGAAATAACGGAAGACGGGTGCGAACACGGCGTCGACCAGGCCGAACGCATCGCCGGCGAAGAACGGGCCTGCGCTGAGCGCGGCCTCGACGCGCGCGAATTTCGCCGCAGGCGCCTGGCGTTTGCTTTCGAACGTCGCTGGATCGGTCGTGGTCTCCAGACCCCAGAGATCGCCCAGGATCGCCGAGCCGAACTCCATCCAGGCGCGGTGCTCGGCACGCTCAAGCGCATCGGCCGGATGCAGCTTCCCGCCTGCCTGCGTCTCCTCAATGTATTCGCAGATCACGTTACTCTCGAACAGCGCGACCTCGCCCTTGTCCGTCGCCACAACCAGCACCGGCACCTTGCCGAGCGGCGACAGTTTCAGAAACCAGTCCGGCTTGTTGGCGAGATCGATGTCGATCCGTTCGAACGGCACACCCTTCTCGTTGAGCGCGATCACGGCGCGCTGAACATAGGGGCAAAGCTTGTGGCTGATCAGTTTGAGCGAATCGGTCATGGCGGTGATCCCGGCGGTTGGTGCAACTGCGCCGAAGATAGATGCAATTGCATGAACCAGTCAAGATCCATGCATTTGCATCAACCGTCCGTGTCTTAGGGCCGCGCCATCACCCCACCCGTCATCGGCATCGGCACGCCGGTGGTGGCCGGATAGGACAACGGCAGGCCTTTGAGGCCGCGCGCGGCGAGGAAGCCAAAGGCCTGCGCCTCGATCGCATCGGAGGCCCAGCCGAGCGTCTCCGCGGCTTCGACGGTCTCCGATCCAACCCGCTCCCGCAGCATACGCAGCATGGTCAGGTTACGGGCGCCGCCGCCGCAGACGATCCAGCTTCGGGGCCGCCGCGGCAGCAGCGAAATGATGCGGGCGATCGCGGCCGCGGTGAAGGCGGTGAGCGTCGCGGCGCCGTCGGCCGGCGGTACATCGCCGAGCTTGAGCGCGGCAAAATCGTTGCGGTCGAGCGATTTCGGCGGCGGAGCTGCGAAGAACGGCAGCTCCAGCCCCCGCGCGATCCAGGTCTCGTCCGCCTTGCCGAGCGCCGCGAACTTGCCTTCCGTGTCGAACGCCTGGTTCATGGTGCGGTACATGAAATCGTCGAGCAGCGCGTTGCCGGGCCCGGTGTCGCAGGCAATCAGCGTGTCGTTGCCGTCGATATAGGTGATGTTGGAGACGCCGCCGATATTGACCACAGCGATCGGCCCTTCGCGCTCCAGCGATTGCGCCAGCGCCCGGTGGTAGACCGGCACGAACGGCGCGCCCTGGCCACCGGCCTCAACGTCGGCGGCGCGGAAATCATGCATCACGGGGATATGGATCGCCTTGGCGAGCGCCAGCGCATCACCGATCTGCACCGTCAACCGTCGCTCGGGGCGATGCAGCACGGTCTGGCCGTGGAAGCCGACGATGTCGATCTCCTCCGGCTTCATCCGGTTCTGGGCGATGAAGGCGGCGACCGCCTCGGCATGCGCCAGCGTCACCGCACGTTCGGCCTCGGCCAGAATCCCCGGCCGGGCATCGCGCTGCGGCAGGTGCACCGCCTCCGAGAGCGCCTGGCGCAGCAGATTGCGCTCGGCGGGGCTGTAGGGCCTATAGCCGGACGGTCCGAACGCTTTCACCTGCTTCCCGTCGGTTTCGATCAGCGCGACGTCCACCCCGTCCAGCGAGGTGCCGCTCATCAAACCGAGTGCCGTCAACATCATCTCAAGCTGGCCCCGACGCCCCCTGCCCCGACGCCTGACTTGTATCAAACAAGCACATCTTATAATGCCACAACGCGCTTTTTTGCGGCAGCCCGGCTGGCGCGGGTTCCGCAGCTTGCCGCAATGACCGTAAAATAAGAATGATCAGGCTTGCCGACAGATGACTGCATTTAAATCGGATTTCCTCAATACGCTGCAAGAGCGTGGATTCATCCACCAGTGCTCCGATTTCGAGGGGCTGGATGCGCTCGCCGCCAAGGGCGAGGCGATCGCCTATGTCGGCTACGACTGCACCGCCCCCTCTCTACACATCGGCAATTATCTGACTATGATGCTGCTGCACTGGTTCCAGCAGTCCGGCAACAAGCCGATTACGCTGATGGGCGGCGGCACCACCATGGTCGGCGACCCCTCCGGCAAGGACGAGACGCGCGCGATCCGCACCGTCGCCGAGATCGAGGCCAACAAGGCTTCGATCCGCGGCGTGTTCGCGAAAGTGCTGCGCTATGGCGAGGGCAAGAGCGACGCCATCATGCTCGACAATGCGGAGTGGCTGACCAAGCTCAACTGGATCGAGATGCTGCGCGACGTCGGTCGGCACTTTTCGGTCAACCGCATGCTGACCATGGACTCCGTGCGCCTGCGCCTCGAGCGCGAGCATGAGATGAGCTTCATCGAGTTCAACTACATGGTCTGCCAGGCCTACGACTTCGTTGAGCTGGCCAGGCGCACCGGCTGCCATTTGCAGATGGGCGGCTCGGACCAGTGGGGCAACATCATCATGGGCGTCGATCTCGGCCGCCGCATGGGCACGCATCAGCTTTACGCGCTGACGACGCCGCTGCTGACGACCGCGTCGGGCGCCAAGATGGGCAAAACCGCGCAGGGCGCGGTCTGGCTCAACGCCGACCAGTTCTCGCCCTATGATTTCTGGCAGTACTGGCGCAACACCGAGGATGCCGACGTCGGTAAATTCCTGAAACTGTTCACGACGATGCCGATGAACGAGATCAAAAAGCTCGAGGCGCTCGCGGGCTCGGAGATCAACGAGGCCAAGAAGGTGCTCGCAACGGAAGCGACCGCGCTGCTGCACGGGCGCGACGCAGCAAACGAAGCGGCTGAAACCGCGCGTCGCACCTTCGAGGAAGGCGCACTAGCCGAGAGCCTGCCGACGGTGGAAATTCCGCGCGGTGAGCTGGATGCCGGAATCGGCGTGCTCAACGCCTTCGTCAAGGCAGGCCTCGTCGCCTCCAATGGCGAGGCGCGGCGCCAGATCAAGGGCGGCGGTCTGCGCGTCAACGACGAATCCGTCACCGACGAGAAGATGACGCTGACGCAGGCAAGCCTCAAGCCGGAGGGCGTGATCAAACTGTCGTTCGGCAAGAAGAAGCACATCCTGCTCAAGCCTGCATAGGCGTATGAGCTTTTGATGCTTGTCAGGGCGCACCGAAGCGCGCTCCCTGACCGGCCATGGATCAGAACACGCCCAGGGACGTGGCCGAGGAACATCTCGCCGCTACGCAGCAAGGCGCGGTGCGCACGGCACTTGTCGTGCTCGCGCTGTGCTTCACGCTTGCCGTTCTCGGCCGTGGCTTGAGCGAAAGCTTCACCGTCTTCCTGAAGCCGATCTCCGAGAATTTCGGTTGGGACCGCGCGCAGGTCGTTTCGATCTATTCGCTGACCTGGCTCGTGAGCGGACTGACGGCGCCGCTGGTCGGACGCCTGTTCGATCATTCCGGCCCGCGCATCGTCTATGCGCTCGGGCTGCTGCTGCTCGGTTCCGCGTTTCTGATTGCCGCACATGCGCAATCGCTCTGGCAATTCCAGCTCTCGATCGGACTCTGCGTCGGCATCGGCGTCGCCTTCATCGGCAACGTGCCGAACTCGATCCTGCTCGGCCGCTGGTTCGGGCCGCGGCTGCCGACCGCGATGGCGGTGGTCTATTCGGCGATGGGCGGCGGCGTGCTGGCGCTGCTGCCGGCCTCGCAGCTGCTGATCGATCATCTCGGCTGGCGCGAGACCTACCAGCTGTTCGGCTTCGCTGCATTGGGCCTGCTGGTGCCGCTGATGCTGCTGCCCTGGCGGTTGTTCGCGTCAGGCTCGCCGCATGTCAGCAAGAAGACCGATCCCGATTTCGTCGATCACGGCTGGACGCTTCTCGCCGCCATGCGCCACCACGCCTTCTGGGCGCTGTTCTCGACCTTCTTCTTCACCGCGGTCGGGATGTACGCGATTGCCGCGCAGATCGTGGCCTATCTGATCGATGCAGGCTTTCCGCCGCTCCAGGCCGCGACCGCCTGGGGTTTTTCGGGCGTGGTGCTGGTGTTCGGCATGTTAGGGGTCTCCGCGCTCGACGGCCTGATCGGGCGCCGGCCGTCGGTGCTCCTCAGCTACGCGATCTCGATCCTCGGCATCTTCCTGCTGTGGCTGTTGCAGTACTCCCCGAACCTCATTCTGCTCACCGGCTTCGTGATCTGCTTCGGCAGCATGATGGGCTCGCGTGGGCCGCTGATCACGGCCACCGCGATGAAGATTTTCAGGGGCAAGCGGGTCGGCACCATCTACGGCACGATCTCGATCGGCAGCGGGCTTGGCTCGGCCTTCGGCTCCTGGAGCGGCGGCCTGATCCATGACGCCACCCATGGCTACAACGCGCTGCTCGTCTTCGCACTTGCGAGCGTGATCCTCGGAATGATCCCGTTCCTGATCGTGCCCGCCTTGCGGCGGTAGGTGTCTCGGAGGTAACCTGAGCTCATTCGTGTCACCGGGGAATTACGGATGGGCGCGACGCAAACACGCGCGAAAAATGCGGATCACATGCGGCTGAAACCCCGACCTGCGGTGTTTTGTCCAACATGACAAAAATGTCAGCGCGAATTGACCCGGCGCGGCTTGCGGGCTGGAACTGAATGCGGTCCAAGTCGCAGCATTGGATGGAGGGCACAAACCAATGAACTTTCCCTATCTCACTCGCTTTCAACCGGTTCTCTTGAGCCTGTTTCGTTTCATCACCGGACTGCTGCTGTTCCAGTATGGCGTGGCCAAACTGTTCAAGTTTCCGGTGCTTCCCTACTTCGCCGATATCCCGCCGCTGATCTACGCGGCCGGCACGATCGAGCTGATCCTCGGCGCAACCCTGATGCTCGGCCTGTTCACCCGGCTCACAGCCTTCATCCTGGCAGGCGAAATGGCCTTCGCTTACTTCATGGGCCACGTCATGAAGACCGGCACGCCCGTGCTCCTGCCGCTGCTCAACGGCGGCACCGCGGCGATCCTGTTCTGCTTCGCCTGCCTCTACCTCTCGGCAGCGGGCGGCGGCTCGGTCAGCGTCGATGCGCTGGTGGGCAAGGAGAGCGACGCGGCGAGCGGCGCATTCGCGCGGCGCTGACGCGCTCACACTCGACGCGCAAGCAAGATGGCACCGGCGGATTGCCGGTGCCATCTCAGCGTGCCCCGAGCACGTTCCAGATGACGGCCAGTGCGGCGACAAGCAGCACGGACATGATGATGCGGTGAACGAATCGGTTCATTGCCGGTCCCGTCAGGCTCCCTCACCGCCAAAGTCCAACATCGATTTACCAGAACATGTGCAGCCCCGCGCGCCAGCGCAGGGCCTTCTGCCTGCACGGTTGCGCATAGGGCTGCGAGGGGAGGCCTGCGCGGCCGGTCGCCGCACGCCCGTATTCATGATTGGTAAGAAGTTCATGTTACGGACGATGACAATGACAACCATTCCGTCGAGGCCGCGATGAAACTGCTCAGTCATCTGAAGATCCGCACCAAGCTCGCCGGTATGGTCTGCCTTGCGGCCCTCACGGTCGCGGCGATCATTGCGCTCTCCGCCGTTCTCAGCAAGAGCCGTATGATCGAGGACCGGGTCCAGCAGATGAAGGCTGCGGTCGATCTGCTCCACGGGCTCGCGCAGAACTTCCAGGATGACGTCGCCGCCGGCAAGATGAGCTCGGACGATGCCAAGCTCCAGTTCCGCCAGCGTGCCCGCAACATGAAATTCGGCGGCGGCCAAGGCTATCCCGTCGTCTACAACGCCGACACATCGATTCTGGTCAATGGAGCCAATCCGCAGCTCGAAGGCAAGATCACTGGCGCCACGGATTCCAACGGCGTCGTGATTGCCGGTGCCCAGCTGAATGCCGCCAAGCAGGCGCCCCAGGGCGGCGTCACGTCCTATCTCTACCCGCGCCCCGGCCAGACCGAGCCCGTCCGCAAGACCGTGTTCGTGCGCCTGTTCGCGCCCTGGAACGCCACGATCAGCTACGGCCTCTATGTCGACGACATCGACGCCGACGTTCGCGCATTGACGCTCGAGCTCGCCGCGGTCGGCGTCGGCCTGATGCTGCTGATGGCGATCCTATCCTGGCTGATTGCTCGTGACGTGCTCAGCGCGCTCGACCGTCAGAAGAACCGCATGCAGGACATTGCCGACGGCAACCTCGACAAGCCGGTCGAAGAGACCGACCGCGGCGACGAAATCGGCCGCATGGCCGAGACGCTCGAAGTGCTGCGCAAGACCGCACTCACGGCGCGCGCACTGGAGGCCGAACAGATCGCGGCCAAGTCCCGCAGCGAGCAGGAGAAGCGCGATGCTTTGATCTCGCTCGCCGACCGCTTCGATGCCTCCGTCGGCCAGCTGGTCGGCATGATGGCCTCGGGCTCCGGTGAGCTCGAGACCACCGCCAAGTCGATGTCGTCGACAGCCGAAGGCACCAACCGACGCGCCGCGGTGGTCGGCTCAGCGGCCACCGAAGCCAGCCAGCGGGTCCAGACGGTCGCGGCGGCAGCCGAGGAGCTCTCCTCCTCCATCACCGAGATCAGCCGTCAGGTCGCGCAGTCGGCCAAAGTCACCGGTCGCGCGGTCGACAGCGCACGCCGCACCGACACCATCGTGCGCGCGCTGTCCGACGGCGCCCAGCAGATCGAGCATGTCGCCGAGCTGATCTCGAGCATCGCGGCGCAGACCAATCTGCTCGCGCTCAACGCCACCATCGAGGCCGCACGCGCCGGTGAGGCCGGCCGCGGCTTCGCCGTCGTCGCATCTGAAGTAAAGTCACTCGCCAGCCAGACGGCGGAAGCCACCCGCGAGATCGGCGACAAGATCGCCCAGATCCAGGGCGCGACCAAGGAAGCCGTGGATGCGATCGGCGGCATCACTGCCACCATCGAGGAAGTCAGCCGGATCGCGACCTCGATCGGTGCTGCGATCGAGGAGCAAGGTGCTGCCACAGCCGAGATCGCCCGCAGCGTCTCGCAGACGGCGGAAGCGACCAAGGAGGTCACCACCAATATCGGTGGCGTCAGCACGGCGGCGAACGAGACCGGCAACGCGGCCGACATGGTGCTCACCGCCGCATCGAACCTGTCCAAGCAGGCCGAGCAGCTCTCGGGCGAAGTCGGGGCGTTCCTGGCCGGCGTGCGCGCGGCGTAAGACGCACGAAGCGCTCCCAAGAGATCGTCAAAAGAGATCGTCATGCCCGGGCAGAAGCGCGAAGCGCGTCTTCGCGCTAGATGTCCCGGGCATCTACGTTTCAGAGAATGGGCGCAGTCATTCGCGGCTATCGCCGCGCGAGGCTGCAACCGCTAGACAGCGGCCGTGCCGATCCCGTCGGGCTGTCGCCCGACTGCGCCGACGGCAACTCGTCGATCGGCGTGTTCTGCTTGCCGGTGTTGAACTCGAAGATCTTGCGGAACAGGCCCGGTGCCATCGCCGAGATCGGGTTGACGCGCATCACAGGCGCTGCCGGCGTGCCGACGACCTCATAGGTGACGCCGATCAGGCCTTCATTGTTGCCGCCGCCGAGGAAGATGCCGAACAACGGGATCTGGCCAAAGATATTGTTCACGCCATACATCGGCACGAAGGTGCCACTCATGCACACCTGGCTGCCGGGATAGTCGATCGAGCCCTCGATGGTACCGCCGATCATCGGTCCTTTCACCACACCGTTGCGGACCGTGAGTGCACCGTTCTGCCGGGTGAACTCGGCACGCAGTGCCGTGAAAGCCACGCCGCTCTGCGCGCCGTTGGGGCCGCCCGCCGCGACGCGATCGAGCTGATCCATTCCCTTCACCGTGAAGTCGCGCACATTGATCAGGCCTTCCCTGGTCGCAGGCTCTGACGTCGGCGGCTCCATCGCCACCACAATCTGGCCGCCGAAGACCTTGTTGGTGGTGTCGGTGAAGCGCAGCAATGCGCCGGCGTCGTCGGTCTGGAGATAGATCACCTCCCGGCTGCCCTGCGCACGCCCGCCGCGCAGATCGGCCGCCACCGGCGTGTCGCGGCCGATCTTGCCGTTCAGGGTGAACGCTTTGACGGCGCCGCTGCGCTTCGACATCTTGGCCTCGACGCTGCGCATCGCCTCGCCATTGAAGCCTGCGACCGCGCCGAGCTTCACATCGATGTCGAAATCGACGTTCTTGAGCTTGCTCTTGGCGTCGTCCTTGGAATTGCCCGAGATCGCCGATTTCAGGAAGCCGCGGCCGTCGAACACGTCGCCGCGCATGGTGCCCCTCACCACACCGTCCTGACCGCGCTCCACCTTCAACGACGTCTTGTCGCCGTCGGACGGCGAGTAGACCGGGAAGTTCGCATTCATGAGGTCGCCATTCGGGTCGACCTCGAGCGAGCCCTTGATCGAAGCGCCGCCGCCTTCGATGACGATGTCCTCGAGCCGCGTCGATTGTGCTGTCGGCACCACCTTGAACGTTGCCTTGCTCGCCTTCCCCGGCAGCTTGACCCAGCCGGGAAGGATGTTGTCGAGCTTGACCGAGGTCAGGTCGGCCTCGATGCCGAGCTTCGTCGTCTGGTCGGGACCGCCGGCAATCTTGCCCGACAGCTTGATCGGCACCGAGCCGCTGACGGCCGGGCTCAGGTCGAAGCCCAGGCGCGCACGGCTGGAATCATCCAGCGTCGTCTGCAATTTGACGTCCGCATCGCCATCCGTCGCCTTGCGGTAGTCGAGCGAGGCCGCCTGCCCATTGATCTTGACGTCGCCCTTGACCTGGTAGCCCTGGTTGTTGGCAACGATCTTGAGGTTATTGGCCTCCAGCTTCTGGTTCATCACCAGCTTGTCGGCGGCAAAGCCATTGAGATCGGCGGTGACGGCGTAGACAGTGTCTGTCTTGGTCAGCTCGCCCTTGACCGGCAGGCCCAACTGGATGTTGGCCGTGAACGTGCCCTTGCTGGTGTTCGGATCGATGACGGTCGATGACAGATCGCTCAGGCGATCATTGGACAGCATTTCGGCCGCGGCAGGCACCGGACCATCGACGCGGAATCTGGTCCGCGACGGCGATGGTTTCGGCGCCATGTCCGGCACCTCGAAGGTGAAGTCGGAGATCGTGACCTTGCGGCCCGCGGGCGTATCGGCAATGCCCTGCCCGATAGTCACGGTCGCGGTGCGTCCGGTCACGTGCGCCTTCAGATCGGCATCGTGCACCACCGGCATGCCGTCCACGGGGCGGACCGCGACGCCGCTCGCCACGATGTTGACCGAGAGGCCGTCATCGGGAATTGGCGGTCCCTTGCGCGGAAGGTTGCGCGTCGGCGAGTTGATCCCGACCTCGATGCGCTGAAGCGTGCCGCGCTCGATCCGCTCGATCACCCATTGGCGCAACTCGGGCACGACCAGAGTCGGCCACATCCGCTTCAGCGCAGAGGCCGACATCGGCGTGCCGGCAAAGCCGAGCGTCAGGCGCGGCTCGCCGGAATAGTCGATCGCCCCGGTGCCGGCGACGCCGATCTCGCCATTGGAGATATCGGCCTGCGTCAACAGCATGCGCTTGTGGTCGGTGTCGAAGCGGAAGCCGATCGCGATGCGGTTGAAGACGAGGGGCGGCTCGTTGTCGATTCCGCCCAACAGAATCGACCCGCCGCTGAAACCGAGCTGCCAGTCGTTGATGGTGCCGTTCGGCGGCTCGACATGGGCCAGCAGCGTCAGGCGGTTGGCGCCGGAGAGGATCTTGAACGGCGCAACCAGCACCCGCCGGCTCGCATCCCATTCCACATTGATCTCGGCCGAGTCGATCGCCATCGGATAGTCGGGCGTGTCGGTGTCGATGATGTTGCCCGCACCGACCGTGATCTTGCCGCGGAAGAAAGTCGGCACGCCATCGCGGCCGAGTTCGCCCTTGAGCTCGCCGGTTAGCGGCAGGTCGGCGGTGTAGGTCAGGTCCTTCACCCGCAGCGCCAGCAGGATGTTGGAGGTCGAAACTTTGTCGGCACGGATGTCGATCGAGCGCACGCCGTTCTCGCTCGGCCCGATCGTGGCGCGCAGCGACCACGGGCGCGCGCCTTCTTCGCCGAAGCTGAGCGCGACACCGCCATGGCTCGGCCGGCGCAGGCTGAGCGTGATGTTCTCAAACGTCCATTTGCCGCCGCGCTGCTGATCGTCGACGATCAGATTGCCGTTCTTGAGACCGATCTCGTTGAGGTTCTGGCCGTCGAGGCCGGTCAAGCTCAGGCTGTCGAGCCAGTCGAGGCCCTGAAGAATTCCGCTCTGCGCAGTGGGTTGAGGCGCGATCTGAGACGCGTCCGGGCTTGCGGGCGCCATCCCGAAAGGCGGCGGCGAGACCCCGTTACGCGGGAATGTCGGCGGCAGGCCCGCTTCCTTCTTGGACGCGACGCCGGTCGCGAGCGGCTTCGCCGTGTCGCCAGCGGACACTGTAACGGTCCCGTCCGGCGCGATCCGGATCGCAAGCTCGGCATCGACGAGATTGAGGCTTTCGGCGCGCAGGTGCCCCATCAGGAGTCCCGCCCCCGACAGCCTCACCTCGGCCTTCGGCGCGCTGGCGACGATGGCATGGTCATGATCGCGGACGATGATGTCGCGGATGCGCACCGCGATGCGGATCCGCCCGGCCCGCTCGATCTGGGTGCCGCCGACCTCGACGGTGTTGCCGTGGCCGATATTGTCCTCGATGGCGGCGGCAAGCCAGGGCGTCGCCATGTCGAGATTGATGGGACCGGCGCCGAGCCGCCACCACAGCGCCCCGAAACAGCCGACAAAGATGACGATCAGTGCGCCGAGGACGACGGCGATCCGGCGAAGCCAGCGTCCGCTCGGCAGCACGCGCCGAAACCACGAGAAGCTATCACCGACGCTGAAGCGCGAACTGGAACGCGACAACAGGCGGCGTGCGCGATGGCCCGCCTCCTCCTCCTGATTCGGATCCCAATCGGCCTCGTCCCATTCCGGCGGCTCCTGTCCGCCGCCGCGCCGATCGAAATCGCGATTGTGATCCTGGGGCGACGTATTCCTTGCCATTGCCTCTCGATACAGGTGCCCATCGAAGGATTGAGCGCCGCCGGGACCGCAGCCATCGACGGGGATCGAAGCTCCCCGCCCCGGCATTGCCGCCATGCCTCGAATATTCCTGCTGTTCGTCATGTCGCCCCGGGAGCGCGTTCAACGAGCAGTGGGGTGGTGCGTGGAATTCCTTGTAACCATACTCCGGCGTCGTCAAACTTGCCCAGCCGAGGGCGCGAATCCGGCACGCCGGACGAGAGCTGCAATACCGCTTTGGTTGACCCGCCGAAAGCGACGAAAGGAAGGCGTATGTCCAAGAAATCCCGAAAGAAATCGTCCAAAACGCCCTCCGGCAGTCTGACGGCTAAAAAGAAGACCCCGAAAACACGGGCATCGACTCACACAGGCCCGGCGAAAACACAGCGGGCATCAGCAGGCAAATCAACCAAGACAAACGCAAAAGCAGCATCGCATAAGGCCGCATCCAAACGGTTAAAATCTTCTGAAAAGGCCCCTCAGCCCAAAGCCGCTTCCGCGCCCGTTCTGGCCGAGGGCCAGAAGGCCCCCGGCTTCCGCCTGCCCCGCGACGGCGGTAGCGTGGTGACGCCGGCCGATTACGCCGGCCAGAAGCTCGTCCTGTTCTTCTACCCCCGCGCCGACACGCCCGGCTGCACCCGCGAGGCCATCGACTTCACGCGGCTCAAGGACGCCTTTGCCGCGGCCGGTACCGCCGTCCTCGGCATCTCCGCCGATCCGTTAAAGGCCCAGGAGAAGTTCCGCGACAAGCATAGTCTCGGCATTCCCCTGATCTCGGATGAGACGCATGAGATGCTGGAGGCGTATGGCGCCTGGGGCGAAAAATCCATGTATGGCAAGAGCTTCCTCGGGATTCTTCGCACCACGGTGCTGGTCGGGGCCGACGGCAAGGTGACGAAGGTCTGGCGCAATGTCCGCGTCGACGGCCATGCCGACGAGGTGTTGGCAGCGGCAAGAAGTCTTTAACCAGCCCGTTAAATTCGAGCACCCTCGTTTCCGAAAAATTAACCATGACCGGCCCAGATTGCAGCGGCAATTGAGCCGTCAGGAACCGTTCCGACCGGCGCGGGAGTGCCGATGTCGAATAGTTCTGCCCAATATTCGCAGTACCCCCAGCATCAGGCTCACGACCACGGACGGTCCTTCCATCGCCGTCCTGCCACCGCTGCGGTGGCAACGGCGATTCCCCTTCCCGACACAGACGACGCCTACACCATCGTGCATCACGGCAAGCAGGTTCGCTTGGGGCCTGTGGTGTTCTGGATCGTGGTCGGCACGATCGTGCTGCTCGGCCTGTGGTCGGCGGCGACCGCCACCTATTTCGCCTTCCGTGACGACGTCCTGACCCGGCTGATCGCCCGCCAGGCCGAGATGCAATACGCCTATGAGGATCGCATCGCCGAGCTGCGTGCGAAGGTTGACCGCACCACCAGCCGGCAGCTGCTCGACCAGGAGCAGTTCGACCAGAAGCTAGATCAGATCATGAAGCGTCAGACGGCGCTGGAGTCCCGGGCCACGGCGCTTGGCGCCATGCCTGACGTCACCGGATCGATTCCCCGCTCGACCCCGCAGCGCGGCGATGCGGCCCAGACGACGCCGCAGGGCACACCAAAGCCGTCCCCGATCAGCGACACCGTGATCTTCGTGGCCCCGCCCGATCGCGAGGCGCGGCTCGAATCGCGGGCTCCGACCGTGGTGGCCCCGCCGGTCAATCAATTCGCCAAGAACCAGGGCTTCGACAATGTCCTGGTCCGACTCACAACCTCGCTTGACCAGGTCGAGCGCCGCCAGATCGCGGCGCTCAGCGCCGTCGAGGAAGGCATGGATTCGCGCATGCGTCGGATGCGCGGCGTGGTCAGTGATCTCGGCCTGAACATGGCCAACCTCGAGGCCGCCGTGCCGCGCACCGCCATGGGCGGGCCTTTTGTCCCCGTCAAACTGACTGCCAACGCCGGGCCGTTCGAGAAGCAGCTCTATCGCATCAACCTCACCCGCGCCGACATGGACCGGCTCAACCGTACGCTGGCGCTGGTGCCCTATCGCAAGCCCGTCGTCGGCGAAGTCGAGTTCACCTCCGGCTTCGGCGTGCGCAGCGATCCCTTCCTCGGCCGGCCTGCGATGCATACCGGCCTCGACTTCCGTGCCTCGACCGGCGATCCCGTACGCGTCACCGCCAACGGCAAGGTCGTCTCGGCCGGCTGGTCCGGCGGTTACGGCCGCATGATCGAGGTCGACCACGGCAACGGACTTGCGACCCGCTACGGCCATCTCTCCGAGATCAATGTGAAGGTCGGCGAGATCGTGAAGATCGGCCAGGTAGTGGGGCTCGTCGGCTCGACCGGACGTTCGACTGGCCCGCATCTGCACTACGAAACCCGCATCGACGGCGAGGCGGTCGATCCGCAGAAATTCTTGCGCGCCGGTGTGCGCCTCAGCGCGGGCTAGGCCTGGCCCCTGCCTTCACCAAACATGCGTGGCGCTTCAGACACGAGGCTGACATGCTTTCAGGAAGAATTTGAGTCCTGCCTCGATCTCCTGTTCGATCGCCCGTTCCGTGAGATCGCTGAGGCCCAGCACGATCAGCAGCGGTAGTTCGCCGCGGATCAGGCTCAGGAATTGTTTGGCGGCTTCCATCGCGTCGTCAAATTCCAGGAGCTTCGCGGCCCTCGCTTCTTCAAGGAATTGAGAGAGCCGCCGGATCGTCGCCTCGGGGCCGCTTTCATAGAAGAGCCGCGCGAGCACGGGAAACCGGCCGCTCTCGTTGGCGATGATGCGGACGAAGGCGACATCCTTCCGGTGAATGAAGCTGTGGAGGTATTGCTTGGCGAACTCCCGCAGCGCTTCGGACAGTCCGGCCGACAGTTTGGGCAGCGGCAGGTCGCGTTGCAGGCTCTCGCACTCCGCCACGATCAATGAGGCGAACAGGGCCTCCTTGCTCGGGAAATACGCGTAGAGCGTGGCCTTCGACACGCCGGCGGCTTTTGCGATCGCATCCATGCTGGTCGCGGAGAAACCCTGATCGAGAAACAACTGCGACGCCGCACGGATGACGATGTCCATCTTGCGGCCCGCTGGTGCGCTGTCCTTCTCGTGAGCAGGATGGGCAATCGTTTCGATCAAGGATGGCTCTCCGTCAGTTCGCGACTCGTTGTCGTCGTCCGCAGCGCGCACAATGACCGAGCGTCAACAACTTGAAAGAACAAACAGGCGCACTTGACCAACGCGCGCGTAGCCTAGTTTTTCACAATCAGCAATAAAACTAAACCGTTCAGTACCGTTGACAATATTCGCCTAGCCGGTCAAGTACTAAACGGTTCAGTTCTTGCGAGTGGCGATGTCTTACCGAACATTCCTCCAAAAAGGTGCCTTGATACCTCTTCTTCAAGCCGCCATCTCTCTTGGCGGCTGCGCGGTCGGTCCGGACTTCATTCCGGCGGACGCGCCGGGGGTCACCGGGTACACCGCGGGCCGATTGTCCGTGGCAGTTGGGGCAGACGGGCCCGGCGGAACGGCACAGAGATTCGTCAGCGGCGCGGACGTGCCGGGGATCTGGTGGAAGGTGTTTCGCTCGCGACGGATTGAAGCCTTCGTCCGGGAAGCGATCGACAACCATCCCGACATCACCGCAGCCCAGGCGGCGCTGCGCCAAGCGCGCGAGGTCGCTGCAGCCGACATGAGCGCGCTGCTGCCGTCCATTACCGGAAGCGACAGCGTAACCCGCAGTCAGACACCCCTGGCAGAAGCCGGCCAGACCGGACCGTCGTCGTTGTACACCCTGTACAAAACGTCAGTCCCGATTTCGTTCACGCCCGATATCTTCGGCGGCAAGGCGCGCGGGATCGAGGCTGATCTGGCCAATGCAAACTACCAGCGTTTCCAACTCGAAGCGACCTACCTGACCTTGACGGCGAATGTGGTGACGACCGCGATCAGTGACGCCTCCTACGCGGATCAGATTCGTGTCACCGAGGAACAGATCGAGGGCCAGCGCCAGCTGGTGGCGTTGCTCGAACAGCAATTCGCGCTCGGCGCCGTCTCCAACGCCGACGTCCTGACGCAGAAGGCCCAGCTTGCGCAAACGCTCGCAACCCTGCCACCGTTACAAAAGTCGCGCGCGCAGAACCGCAATCAACTGATGGCCTATCTCGGCCGGCTGCCGAGTCAGGACAGGGGCGAAGCGGTCCCTCTGGCGAACTTGCGCCTGCCCCGCGACCTTCCGGTCACGGTGCCCTCGTTGCTGGTGCGGCAGCGGCCGGACATTCAGGCCGCGGAAAGCCAGGTGCAGCAGGCCAGCGCAAATGTCGGTGTTGCCATTGCCAACATGCTTCCAAACGTCACGTTGTCGGCGTCGGGCGGCAGCTCGGCACTGGCACTTTCGGGACTTTATGGGCCGCAATCTGCGGCCTGGAGCGTGGCCGCCAGCGTCACCGGGCCGATTTTCGACGCCGGAAACTTGTTCCACACCAAGGAATCCAAAGTCGCTGCGTTGGAGCAATCCGGCGCGAAATACCGTTCAACCGTGATCACGGCATTTCAGAACGTTGCCGACGCGCTGCGCGCGATCCAATCGGATGCCGACCTCCTGAAGGCCCAGGTCGAGGCGGAAAAAACCGCCGCCGAAAGCCTCAAGATGTCGCAGGCTCAGTTCAAGGCAGGCTCCACCACCTTCATCTCCGTCATCAACGCCGAACAGACGCTGCTGACGGCGCGGATCAATCGCGTGAAGGCGCAGGCTTCGCGCTACGCCGACACCGTGGCGCTGTATCAGGCGCTTGGTGGCGGCTGGTGGAATCGCGTCGATGAATCCCCCGCCGCCGAGGCAAAGCCCGCGGGCATTGCCGCGATCTTCGTTCCCGCCGGGGCCCTGCCGCCGCGGCCGGCTCCGCAATCCAACTAACGCGAAAGCCCGACGCCATGTTGAAGCGCATGATCATCATGCTGTGTGTCATCGGGGCGGTGTTTGCCGCCCTCGCCTGGTTCGTCAATTTTCGCGCCGGCATGATCAGTCAAGTCATGGCCTCGCTCGCCGATCCGCCGCAAACGGTATCGACGACCGCTGCGCAGGTCAGCGACTGGCAATCGACCTTGACTGCGATCGGCACGTTTCGTGCCGTAAACGGCGCAGATCTCTCGCTGCAACAGCCCGGCATCGTGGACAGCCTTCATTTCGAATCCGGCAAGGATGTCGCCGCAGGCGATACGCTTCTCGATCTGCGCAAAGAGGACGACGTCGCCAAGCTACAGTCGTTGCAGGCCACCGCCGACGGCTACGGCATCACGTTGCGGCGCGATCTGGGCCAGTTGAAGATCAATGCAGTCAGCCAAGCGACGGTCGACAGCGATGCCGTCAACGAGCGCAACGCTCTCGCCCTGCTCGCCCAGCAGCGGGCGCTAGTCGATCAAAAGACGCTACGTGCGCCGTTTGCCGGCCGTCTCGGTGTGCGTCAGGTCGACGTTGGCCAGTATCTGACCGCAGGCACCACCATTGTCACGCTGCAGGCTCTCGACCATCTCTTCCTCGACTTTACGCTGCCGCAGCAGGCAATCGATCAGGTCACCGTCGGGCAAGAGGTCGTGGCGCGCGTCGACGCCTTTCCGGACCGCAGCTTCAAGGGCACGGTACAGGGGTTCAATTCCAAGGTCGATCAAGCCAGCCGCAACGTTCAGGTCCGCGCGATTTTCGACAATGCGGATCGCAAGCTTCTGCCCGGCATGTTCGCACGGATCGATGTCCGCGTCGGCCAAAGCACGAGCTATCTCACGCTGCCGCAAACCGCCATCGTCTACAACACTTATGGAGAGTCGGTGTTCCTCGCGGTCAAGAGCGAGGCGCCGGACAAGCAGGGTTTGGTGGCCCGCCAGACCTTCATCAAGACCGGCGCCACCCGCGGTGATCAGGTGGCCGTGATCTCGGGTCTCGATCGGGACGCAACCGTCGTCACCGCGGGCCAGATCAAGCTGCGCAACGGCACCCTGCTGAAGATCGACAACTCCATTCCCGTGGCGAACGATCCAAATCCGGCACCCGCCGATCACTGAGGAGGAAGAACGTGTCCTTTACCGACATCTTCATTCGTCGGCCGGTGCTTGCGATCGTCGTCAGCCTGATGATCCTGGTGCTGGGTCTGAAGTCGGTGACTTCGCTGCCGATCCTGCAATATCCGCGAACGCAGAATGCGATCGTCACCGTGACGACGACGTACTACGGCGCGGATCCGGCGATCGTCGCGGGATTCATCACCACGCCGCTCGAAAATGCCATCGCCCAGGCCAATGGCATCGACTACATGACGTCGACAAGCCAGCCCAGTACCTCGACCATCACCGTCAACCTGCGGCTGAATTTCGATTCCGGCAAGGCGCTGACCGAGATCAATACCAAGGTGAACTCGGTGCTCAACCAGCTTCCGAGCGGCGTCCAGCAGCCGGTGCTTACGGTCAAGGTCGGTCAGACCATCGACGCCATGTATCTCGGCTTCAGCAGCGACGTGCTAGCACCGAACCAGATCACCGATTATCTGATCCGCGTGGTGCAGCCCAAACTGCAGGCGGTGGCCGGCGTGCAGACCGCCGAACTGCTCGGCAACAAGACCTTCGCGCTACGCGCCTGGCTTGATCCGATCAAGCTTGCGGCGTACGGGCTGACCGCCTCCGATGTATCGACCGCGCTGTCCAGCAACGACTACATTGCCGGGCTTGGCACCACCAAAGGCCAGATGGTGCAGGTCAACCTGACGGCAGCGACCAACCTGAAATCACTACAGGAGTTTCGCGATCTCGTCGTCAAGCAGGCGGGCGCGTCCAACGTCAAGCTCTCCGATGTGGCGAACGTCACCCTCGGCTCCGAGGATTACGAATCGTCAGTCGGATTCAACGGCAAGCGTGCGGTCTATATCGGCATCCAGGTGGCGCCAAACGCCAACCTTCTCGACGTCATCAAAGGCGTCCGCGCCGTCTATCCCGACATCAAGGCGCAGCAGCCGGAGGGGCTGAATTCCGAGATCATCTACGACTCCACCGAATTCGTGAACAGCTCGATCAACGAGGTGATCCATACCTTGCTCGAAGCGCTTCTGATCGTCACCGTGGTGGTATTCCTGTTCCTCGGCTCATGGCGTTCGGTGCTGATTCCCGTGATCGCCATCCCGCTCTCGCTGGTTGGCACCTTCAGCCTGCTGCTGGCGCTCGGCTTCTCGATCAACCTCCTGACGCTGCTGGCGCTCGTGCTGGCGATTGGTCTCGTCGTCGACGACGCCATTATCGTGGTCGAGAACGTCAATCGGCATTTGGCCGAGGGCACCAAGCCGTTGCAGGCCGCGATCCTCGCCGCGCGCGAGCTTGCGGGTCCTATCGTGGCGATGACCGTCGTGCTGATCGCAGTCTACGTGCCGATCGGCTTCCAGGGGGGCCTGACCGGAGCGCTCTTCACTGAATTCGCCTTCACACTTGCCGGTGCCGTTGCGGTGTCGGCCGTCATCGCATTGACGCTGACGCCGATGTGCTGCGCCTTCATCCTCAAGCCGCCGAACACCGGCAAACTGACGCTTGATGACCGTATCGTTGGATTCATCGATGCGCGGATGGAGACGTTGCAACATCGATATCGGCGCTTGCTCGCTGGCAGCCTGACAACAATTCCGGTCACGGTCGTGTTCGCCGGCCTCGTCTTGAGCAGCATCTACTGGCTCTATACGAACTCCAAGAACGAGCTTGCGCCGGAGGAGGATCAGGGTGCGATCCTGATGCAGTCGACGCTCGCGCCGAACGCAACCTTACAGCAGAAACTGCTGTATTCCGCCGAGGTCTACCGGCGCATCTCCGCCTATCCTGAAACCGCGGGCGTGTTTCAGCTCGATCTCACCGGCAGCTCGATCGCGGGCTGGGTGCTAAAGTCCTGGGACAAGCGCGACAAGACTGCGGCACAGCTACAACCGGTGCTTCAGCAGGAGATGGCGGGGGTTGCCGGTGCCAAGATCGTGGCGTTCCAATTGCCGCCGCTACCGGGAGCTAGCGGCCTTCCGATCCAGTTCGTGATCCAGACCACGGATCCGTTCGACCGGCTCGACGGCATCGCGAAGGCGTTCACCGCCGAGGCCCTGAAAAGCGGCAAGTTCATCTTCCTCGACAATGACCTGAAGGTCGACCAGCCGCAAACCTCGGTGGTGATCGATCGCGAAAAGACCGCGCAGCTTGGGCTGAAGCTCAGCGATGTCGGCGGTGCGCTGGGCAGCATGCTGGGTGGCGGCTACGTCAACTATTTCGGCCTGGACGGCCGCTCCTACAAGGTCATTCCTCAGGTCGAACAGCGCCAGCGGCTCAACGCCGATCAGGTGCTCGATTACTACATCAAGACCTCGGACGGTACGTCTGTTCCGCTGTCGACGGTGGCGTCGCTGAAAACGACCACGGTTCCGCAATCGTTGAATCATTTCCAGCAGATCAATGCCGCCACCGTTTCCGGCGTGGCCATGCCCGGTGTGATCACCGGGGAAGCACTCGCGACGCTGAAGGAGATCGCGGACCGGACCCTGCCCAAAGGCTACACCATCGACTATGGCGGGCAGTCGCGGCAGTTCATCCAGGAATCTTCGGGTTTTGCTGCGACCTTCGGCTTCGCCCTGATCATCATCTTCCTGGCGCTGTCGGCGCAGTTCGAAAGTTTCCGCGATCCCCTGATCATTCTGGTCTCGGTGCCGATGTCGATTGCAGGGGCACTGATCTTCATCATGCTGGGCATCAAGGGCGCCAGCCTCAATATCTATACCGAGGTCGGCCTTGTGACGCTGATGGGCCTGATCAGCAAGCACGGCATTCTCATCGTCGAATTCGCCAACGAGCTGCAACATGCCGGCCGCTCCAAGCGCGATGCAGTCATCGAAGCGACCGCGATTCGGCTGCGCCCGATCCTGGTGACGACAGCGGCCATGGTGATCGGCGTGATGCCGCTGATCACCGCGTCCGGTGCTGGCGCGGCCTCACGCTTCAACATGGGGCTGGTGATCGCCTCCGGACTTTCGATTGGAACGCTGTTCACCCTGTTCGTGGTGCCGGCGTTCTACATCTTGCTCGCGGCTGACCATTCCGCAGCTGCGACAAGCGATGACACCGTGAAACTCGATTCGGTCGGCCTCGGAACGAACGGTGAGCCGCATGCAGCCCAGTGACGATCACCCCGCAAGGCGCACGACCGGGGCCTCTAGCGCCGGCCGCCGCCCATCCCGCCTCCGGGACCGCCGAGGCCACCACCACCCAGTCCACCACCAGGCCCCGTCGGCCCGCCGCCGGGCGAGCCGAGACCGCCGGGACCTGACGGGCCACTTGGTCCGGTCGGCGCGGAGCCGGGATTTGCACCGGGGCTCGATCCAGGTGCCGGCGCGCCTGCCGGGCCGGGCTGGCTGCCGCTCGGATTGGTGGTGCCGTGGTCGGGATGCATGATCGAGCCGCCGGGCGATCGATTGGGATTGCCGGCGCCACCCGGCGCCTGTGTCGGCGAGCCCGGGAATTGGCCAACGGCCTGCGCGGAGTCGACCTGAAGGCCGCGCGAGCGATCGAACACGCCGCTGACGACCATGCGCGCTTCGCCCGCCGCCGGCCCGAAGCGCGAGCTGTCACGAGCGACGAGCCCGGAGCCGAGCTGGAGGCTGGAGCCCGCACGCTGCACATAGGCCTCGATCGAGAGCCGGCTTGCACCGACGAGATCCGAGAAATCGTCGATGCGCGTGCGCGCGGCCTGCATCGCGCCCTGGCTCGTGCTGCCCTCGATCTGGACGCGCTGGCCGACCAGCAAGGGATCGACGCCGCTCACCTTGAGCCCGCCGATATGCAAGCCGTCCGGCCCGCGCTCGACGAGACCCGTGACGCGCTCGGCTGCGTCGTGGCGCTGTTCGACCAGGCTTGCGACAATCACGCCGTCGGTGCGGCGCAAGCCATAGACCGCCACCTGCGTGCCGGTGCGGAGCTTGCTCTCCTTGCCGCTCACAACGATCTTCTGGCCGAGCACCGTCAGCTCGTTGCCCTTCACTGATTCGACCGGGCCCGAGACCTCGCTCGCGATCGCGATGTTGCGGGTGACGAGCGTGCCATCGGCCTGCCGCGTCGCGACCACGCGCGCAAGCTGGCCGATGCGCAGAGCCTTCGGGCTCGCCGCCTCGCCGTCGATTCGGACCGGCACGTCGCTCGCATAGGTGACGCGCTCGCCATTAACGTAGATGCTGCCAAAGCGCTGGATCACGCCGACAATGCCGGTGCCGCCGATGCCATGATCATCGCCGCGCGTGATTCCGGTGCCGCCGATGCCCTGGTCCGTGCCGCGCTTGACCTGCGCGCGCGCCATGGCCGTTCCGGCAAGCCAGAATCCCGTCAGCAGCAGACGGCGGGAGATGAGCGGCGGCCGGCTCATGACGAGCTGCCTTCCTTGCCACTGCCCTTGCCGTTGCTCTCCTCATCGGCATCCTCGCTGTAGATGTAGATGCCGAAATTCCAGCGGGCGTCGCCGCCCTTGTCCTTGGCGAGCGCGCGATTCGCCTCGCGATTGGCGGTCTTCAGCGCATCCATCGCGAGCTCGCGCGAGCGCGCCTCGAGCCGCTTGGCAAGCTTCGGCGAGATGTTGTTGTAGTGGACAGCGCGTTCGAGGAAGCGCGGTGCCGGCCCCGACACGTTCTCGGCGGCGGCTGCGATATGGTCGTGCAGATTACGGCCGAGGTAATGCCACTTGCTGTCGTCCGCACCGCTCGGGACAAAGGCCGCCTCGACCAGTTCGATCTCGTCAGCTTCGTTGATGGTGACGAGCTTGCGATCGACCCATTCGTCGAGCACCGCGCGCGGGCGCACATCCTTGGTGACGGACGCGACCAGTTGCTCGAACGACGGTGCATCGCCCTCGGCGGTCCGCGGCAACGGCAGCGGCTCGCCTCTCGCATCGGTGAACTCGGGCGCGGCGAGCCAGCGCGCGATCACAGCGCTCGTCAGCGACAACGCCGCCGGCGTCTCGTGCACGGGCGCACCGGCGCCGCGCAGCCGCGCCACCTCCTTGCGGTGGATGCCGGTGAGCAGGCTGACGCGGCTGTCGGTCTGGTCCTTCCCTTCGAGCGCGAAATCATGCTCGGCGACATTGACGAAGAGCTCGCGGAGCAACTGCGCCAGCGCCGGGAACGTCATGCCGCTGCGAATGCACAGCCGCACCAACGGGCGCAGCAGCCGCGCCAGCGGCGCGTGCAGCTTTGCGGCGGCGTTCGGCTCTGGCGCCGCCGCTTTGGGCCCGGACTTGGCATTCATGTCCGGATTTTAACGGGACTTCGCGTGGGACACAATCCCACTTTTTCCCATTTGACGATTGACGTGGTAAATTTTCCCACATATACGGGAGCCACTGAGGGCGCGACTTGAAGGGACATTGATCATGGCCGACCGCTTGGCCCGCATTTCCAGTGCACCGCGTGCTGTTCCAATGCTCGACTTTGGCCGCGATCTGGGCCGTCACGGCGCGATCGAGCCGATTCTGCCAGCCCTGGTGCGGGGCGTGATCTTCATCTCGGTGCTGGCCGCACCGTTCGTTGCAGCACTCCTCGCAGGCTGATCGCCATCATGAACAATTCCAGCGAATCTCCGCGCCGTCCTTCGGTGCTGCACATCTTCAAGATCTACTACCCCGACCTGTTCGGTGGCACGCTCACGGTGATCCGCGACATCTGCGCGAGCCTGAAGGAGACCTTCGTCTCCGCCGTGCTGGTCTGCTCTGACAAGGGCGAAAGCCGCGAGATCATCAATGGCGTCGAGGTCGAGCGCGTGCGCTCGTTCGGCAATGTGCTGTCGCTGCCGGCCGCCCCCGCTTATCCCTGGCGGCTGTGGCGGAGGATCGCCAAGCACGATCTGCTCGCGCTCCACGCACCCTTCCCGCTCGCCGACCTCGTTTTCGCCTTGGGGTTCGGCCGCAAGCGGCCGCTGGTCGTGCACTGGCACGCCGACATCGTCACCCATGCCGGCCTGCGCCGGTTCGTCGAGCCGCTGATGCGGCGGACGCTGCGCCGCGCCAAGGCGATCATCGTCTCCGACCGCGTGCTGATCGACGAGGCGCCGTTGCTGCGGGAATTCGAAGACAAATGCCATGTCGTGCCGTTCGGCATCGACACCACGGTCTATGACTGGCCGAAGATCGAGCCGCACCACGTCAATGATCGCGGCCGGCTCGTGCTCGCCTGCGGCCGGCTCGTGCCCTACAAGGGTTTCGACGTGCTGATCCGCGCCGCGGTCAACCGCCAGTTCGAGGTCTGGATCATCGGCGAAGGGGCCGAGCGGCCCAGGCTGGAGCAATTGATCCGCGAGCTCGGCCTCAGTGAACGCGTCCGCCTGCTCGGATCCGTCAACGATTGCGAGCGCGTCAAGCTGATGTGCCTCGCAGACGTCTTTGTGATGCCGTCCGTCACCAATGCCGAGACCTTTGGCCTCGTTCAGCTCGAGGCCATGGCGGCCGGCCGCCCCGTCGTGAACACGGCGCTCGATACCGCGGTGCCGCGCGTGGCCCGCCACGGCATGGAGGCGATCACCGTGCCACCGGGCGACGCCGAGAAGCTCGGTGAGGCCATCGACACCCTGATCGGCGATCCCGAGCGCCGCCGCCGCATGGGGCTTTCGGCCCGGACGCGCGCGGTGACCCGCTATTCGGCGACAACCTTCAAGGAAGGCATGGAGACCGTCTACCGTGCGGCCGTCACCGCGCCTAGCGATGAGGTGGCACCTGCCGCCGAGGCGCTGCAGGCAACGGGCTGGCTGGACAGCTTGCGGATTGCCGCGGCCCTGGCCTGGTCCGACATGCGTCACCGCTATGTGCGCTCGTTGCTGGGTCCGTTCTGGATGTCGCTCCAGATGGCGATCGTGGTCGCGGTGCTGGGTTCGGTGATCGGCCAGATGTCCAACGCCGATATGATGTCGCACCTTCCCATGCTGGCGCTTTCGATGACGGCCTGGACCTTCCTCAACAGCGTTGTGCTTGATTCGACCACGGCGCTTCAGAACTCTGCAAGCCTGATCCGCGATCGCGCACTGCCGCCGGTCATCTTCCTCCTGCAATGTACGTTCCGCCAGGGGCTGTTCGCGCTGCACAATGCCTGCGTGCCGCTGATCCTGTGGCTGCTGCTCTCGCCGCACGATCTCTCCCGCGCGCTCGCAGCCCTGCCCGGCCTCCTGCTGTTCGTGACCTGCACCTTCGCGCTGAGCCTCGTCCTCGGCGCGCTGGCGACGCGCTATCGCGATCTCAAGCCGATCATCGAATCCACGCTGATGCTCGCCTTCCTGGCCTCGCCCGTGATCTGGTCCGCCGAAATGATCAATCATCGCTCCACCGTGATGCGGCTCAATCCGCTGACACATCTGTTTGCGGTGTGGCGCGAGCCGCTCGCCGGCGGGCATGTCGATGCGACCAGCATCGTCTATGTCCTGGTGACGCTGGCACTGTTGCTCTGCGCGAGCGTGCTGACGCTTGTTCACCTGCGCAAAGCCGCGTTCTGGATCTGACCGATGGCCACGATCAGCCTGCGCAACGTCTGCCTCGATTATCCCCTCTACGGCGCCTATGACTTCTCGCTGAAGCGGCGACTGCTCGGCCATCTCATCCGCGAACAGGGCGAGATGCGGATCATCCGCGCCGTCGACAATGTCACGATCGAGGCCGAGGCCGGCGCGCGCATTGGCCTGGCCGGCCCCAACGGCTCCGGCAAATCGACGCTGCTACGTCTGATCGCCGGCGTCTATCCGCCGAGCAGCGGCAGCGTAGCGATCAGCGGCAATGTCGTTCCCCTGCTCGGCCTGAACGCCGGCGTGAACCTCGACTTCGTTGCGGAGGACAATATCGCCCTTCTGCTGCGGATCAGCGGGCGCAAGCCGACGCGCGCCGTGATCGACGAGATCTGGGCCTTCACCGAGCTAGAGACGCGCATGCAGCGGCTGCCGCTACGGATGTTCTCCTCGGGCATGCTGATGCGCGTTCTGTTCGCGACCGCCACTGCGTTTCCGGCCGATATCCTCCTGCTCGACGAATGGCTGAGCGTGGTCGACGAACACTTTGCGGAGAAGGCCGAGGAGCGCCTGCAAAACCTGGTCTCGCAGGCCGCGATCGTGATCATCGCCTCGCACGACCAACCGCTGCTGCGTCGCACCTGCACCAGCATCATCAATCTCGATCATGGCCGCGTTGCCTCGACCGTCATGGTCGAGCCGCCGTCGACACTCCCCTTCGAGCTCCGCGAGAGACGCGCATGAAGCAGAACATCCTTGTCGTGTCCGAAGCGTTGGGCGAGCCCAACCACAAACGCGGCATCTTCCATTTCACGCGCGAATTGATGCGTTCGCTCGCTGCCGACGGCCACGAGCTCACGCTGCTGGTCGAGACCACGCGGCGTTACCGCAAGCTGCGCCGACGTGAGCAGCGTACAAAACTGTTCCCGGCGCAGTCGCGCAACATCGAGTTGCTGGCGCTCTATCGGTTCCTCGACGAAATCAACATGAGCGAGCCGCTGGCGCGTAACGGCTTACGGCGCACGCTCGACTGGCTCCGCCACAAGGCCACCATGTCGGTGTCATGGGATTATGTCGCCTGCTTTCTGCGCGCGATCGGCCTGCGCAGCCTGCACGCGCGACTGATCGAGAACAGCACAGGGGCACTCGAATACATCCCGCCGGATCTGCGCCACCTCGAATTGTTCCGCGACTTCCAGCTCGAGCCCGGATTCTACAGCTATCAGGACTCCTCCGCTTTCTTCCTGCTGCCGCCGCCACGGATCGACGCGCGCGACTATGACATCATTGTTGTGGACACGCCGACCCGGGTGGCAATCAAGCGCGGGCCGAACGCCAAGGTGATCTGCGTCGTGCACGATCTGTTGCCACTCACAGATCTCAAGCTCAGCGACGTCGCGACGCGATTGTTCCTGTCGCGGCTCCTCACCAGCCTGCGTCAGGCCGACGAGCTCGCCTTCGTTTCAAACTATAGCATGATGCGGTTCAGGGAACTGTTGCCGCAATTTGCGCACCTACCGGCGCGGGTCGTGTATCCCCGCACCCGGTTCGACGCCCCGGATGTCCTGCACCTCCCAGCCCCTGCGGGGCGTCCGGGGCGGCCGAGCTTTGTCGTCATCGTGTCGAACGAGCCACGCAAGAACGTCACCACCGTCATTCGTGCCTTCCGCAACATCCCTCAGGCCGATCTCGTGGTGATCGGCCTTGCTGGCCAGACCAACCGGATGCGCAATCTTCCGCAAAACGTCCGTTTCGCCGGCTATGTCGACGAGCATGAGAAGGCAGCGCTGATCGCGGAGGCGCACGGCCTGATCATGCCGAGCTTCGCCGAAGGCTTTGGCGTGCCGATCATCGAGGCACTGGCTGCGAACACACCGGTGCTGTGCTCTGACATCGCCGTGTTCCGCGAGGTCGCAGGCGAGCTCGCCGACTATTTCGATCCGTTCGCGACCGAGTCGATCGTTGCCTCCGTCACCCGCGTGTTGGCGCGGCAGGAGGAGTACCGCGGCAGGATCCGGGCCCGACGGCACGAGCTTGCCGAGCGGTTCGGCTACCAGACCCAGGCCCGCGACTTCCTCGGGCACGAAGCGCCCCCGGAACGCCTAGTCGCGGCCCGATAGGCGCGTCTCCGTGACTATCCAACCCGCAGCGTGGGCTGGTCCCGCCGATGCACGGCCTTGGCGAAGCTCGGCCACGCTGTTCCAGGCCGCCGACGTACTTGCAGCCCTGATCGCGGCGTCGCTGCCCTGGTCGACCACTGCGCCTTCGATCTTCGTCGGGCTGTGGCTGCTCGCGGTGACGCCGACCATCGACTGGCGCGATTATGCGCGCAGCCTTACGCGGTCCGCATTCGCCTTGCCCTTCGTCCTCCTGCTGCTCGCGCTCGTCGGCACGCTGTGGTCGGACGGTGCGTGGGCGGACAGACTGCATGCGATCAAGCCGGTCGTAAAACTCGTGCTAATTCCGCCGCTGCTCTATCATTTCAGCCGGTCGGAGCGCGGCTTCCAGGTCTGTCTCGCCTTTCTCGTCTCCTGTGCGCTGCTCGCGGTGTACTCCTGGATCGTGCTGCTCGATCCCACCTGGAAACTGACCGCGACCGCCTCGGCCGGCGTTCCCGTCAAAAACTACATCGACCAGAGCCAGGAGTTCACGCTGTGCGCCTTCGCGCTCGCGCTACCCGCGCTGACCTTTTGGCGCGGCGGAAGCGTGATCGCGACAGCCGCTTGCCTCTCGCTGATCCTGCTGTTCGTCACCAACATGGTGTTCGTTGCCTCGGCCCGCACAGCGCTGCTCTGCATTGCGGTGCTGCTGGCACTGTTCGCCTGGCAGCATCTCAGCCGGTGCGCCGCGCTGCTCCTGCTTGCAGGCGCCCTGGCCGCAAGCGCGCTGGCCTGGACGGCGTCGCCCTATCTGCGCCAGCGCATCACCGATATCGCCGTCGAGTATCAGCACGGCCGTGAAGACATCAGCCGTGCCTCGACCGCGCAGCGCCTGACCTATTGGCGCAAATCGTTCTCAGCCTTTGTGGAGGCGCCGCTGCTCGGCCACGGCACCGGCTCGATCAAGCGGCAATTCGAACGTGCCGCCAGAGGCGAAAGCGGCCTCGACGCCGAGATCGTCAGCAACCCGCACAACCAGACCCTCAACGTGGCCGTGCAATGGGGCCTGCTGGGCATCGTCTTGCTCTACGCGATGTGGATCGCTCATCTACGCCTTTTCGCGGGCGAAGGTCTTGCGGCCTGGATCGGACTCGTCGTCGTTGCACAGAACATTGTGAGCTCAGTTCTGAACTCGCATCTGTTCGATTTCCACGAGGGCTGGATCTATGTGCTCGGCGTCGGAATTGCCGGCGGCATGGCACTGAAGACCAAAGCCGGCGGCCAGCCCTGACTACTGGCCGCGCTCGTGGCCGACTTCGCCGGTGATGACGTCACCAAACAGTGCGATCGGCGTTGTTGCCGGCGGCCAATTGCGCCGGCGCGATCATTTGCGCGCACTCTTTTTCCTGCTGCAATCTTGTCGTCTTTTCCGGAGCCGGCACCAGATGGAGGGCTATCCGTGAAATTGAGCAGAATAGCTCGCTTGCAATCTGCGCCGTTGGTACAGGCTTAATCCTCGGAACGTCGTCACTGATCGCTCCGCTCGCTCACGGAGCACAGCCGTCATGTTCGGTCGAAAAGCTCCAAGGCCGCTACGTTTTTTCAGGCCAAGGCTCCAACCTGCATTATGGCGCATTCGACTTTGACGGCGCCGGAAAAGTCGATGGCCGGCAGACCTCACTGCGTTACAAAACATCGGTTCAGCGGGAATCCCTGAACGGCACGTATGTACTGGAAGCCGATTGCACGGGAACAATGACCCTCGAAGGTCAACCTGGCGGCACGGCACATTGGGACCTCTATGTAACGAGCGACGGCAAGAAGGGCCGTATGATCCGCACCGATTCCGGGACCACAGGCGTTCGCACGTTCGAACAATAATGCGGCCTTAGGTCTTCTGCTTACGCTTTGAACATCCTCAGCGCCCGCCCGTCGATCACAAGCAACGCGCTGCCGATGACGATCGCGCCTGCGATCTCGCGCGCGGTGATCGGCTCACCCAGCACCAGCCATCCCAGAAGGATAGCGGTCACGGGTATGAGCAGCGTCACAAGCATGACATTGGTTGCGCCCGAACGCCGCAGGATCTGAAAGAAGACGATATAGGCGAGCGCCGTCGAAAGGCTGGCCGAGCCAAGCACGGCAAGCCAGGTCGCGATACCCGGCATCGGCAAACGCCACGGTTGCTCCAACGCGCCGGCGACGATCGCCATCATCACCGTGGACGCCATCAGTTGAAAGGTGGCGGTCCCAAGCGGCGGCGAGTCCTTCAACAACCGCCGCGCCGCCAGCGCCGCGAGGCCATAGCTGAATGCGCCACCGAGGCAGAGCAGAATGCCGAACCCCTGCCCGGCTCGCGTCTCGACGCCCCACCCTCTCAGGATGATCACACCGGCGAGCCCCAGCGCGACCCCGACCATGCGCCGCATCTGCAACGCCTCGTCCCGCGCCGCAGCCATCACCAGCACCGTGAACAGCGGCGTGGTGGCATTCAGGATCGACGCGAGCCCGCTTGGAATGAAAGTCTGGCCGATCACGATCAGCGAAAACGGAATGACGTTGTTGAGCAGCCCGATCGCGACGAACGGTTTCCAGCCCGTCACGCCCCTGGGAAGACTGATGCCCTGCATACGGAGCAGCGGCAGCAGCATCGCGGCGCCCAGCGCCACGCGCAGGAACACCAGGGTGAGCGGCGGCAATTCCCGCAGCGCCGCGCCATTGAAGAAGAACGAGCCACCCCAGAGGATCGAGAGCACAGCGAGCAGCGACCAGTCTCGCGCGTCGATCCGGTTGTCATTCGGGGACATGGCGTCTCACATCGGCGGTTGGCCTCCGCCTAGTACAGCGCGACGCACTTTGCCACCCGATTTCCGGGAAGGACGTAATTTAAGACGGCTCTCGCTTCCGCGTATCCCACGCAATGTCCGCGACCACCGCGCCGATCACCAGAGCACCGCCGATCAGTGCATGAACAGCAGGGATCTCCCGAAAGGCCACCCAGATCCAGAACGGCATCAGAGGCGTCTCCAACGTCGCGATCAGGGATGCCTGGCTCGACGGCAGCAGGCGCGAGCCGAGCATGTAGAATGTCAACCCGAGCGCGACCTGAAGGCAGCCAAACATCGCGAGGATCGCAAGGCTGTTGCCGCTGACCTGAGCGATGTCGTGGGCAAATGGTAGGCTGACGAGGCTGCCGAGGAAATTCGACAGAGCTGCTGCTGCCACCATCGACGTATCCCTGTGGCGCCGAATGACAACCGTCATGGCCGAGATGGCGAGCACCATCAGGCAGCTCAGCGCGACGCCGGTGACGTCGGCGCCGGCCTCGATGCCGCCGACCGTGATGCCCACGCCGGCAAAGGCGACGAGGCTCGCGAGGAGTGTGCGCCACGTCGCGGCCTCGCCGAGCCACAGCCACGCCAAGGCCGCCGCCACAAACGGTTGCGTGGCGATCAGCACAGCCACGTTCATCACCTTGGTCATCTGAAGTGCGGGGATGAAGGAGACCATGCCGAGCGTTGACAATGAGGCGACGAGCAAGCCGCCGCGTCCTGGGACCACCAATTGCCGCAGCGCACCGCGGCCCTGCATCAGAACGAGAAATACCGTGATCAAGCTGCCGCCGAACAGGCCGCGCCAGAACAGGATGGTCCAGGGATCGAACGGCAGCAGCCGCGTGAAGAACGGCGCCGTGCTCCAGGCAATCGCGGCGGCGATGACAAGGGCAATGCCGAGACCACGGTCCGAACGACGCTGGCCCATGTCAATGCACCTCGGTTAGGAGGGCTGCTTCGGCCGCGACACGAGCTCGATCATCTTGCCTTCGTCATCGTCCGGCATCGCAGCCGTCGCTCGCGCATAGGACTCGACCGCGGCGCGCGAGACCAGCGGCTTGTCGGCAAGCAGGCCCTCGGCGAGCCTCACGGCATAGGCGGCATCCTTGTGCCGCAGCGCCGACGTAAACGTCGCGCCGCTGAAGTCGCGGGCGACCATGCGCTTGGAGTGGCGCTGCACCTGCGGGCTGGCGGCGACGCCGGCCTGGATCGATTCCAGCACCAGCTTCATATCGAGCCCGGCCTGCTCGGCGATCGCAAGGCCCTCGGCAAGACCAGCGATCTGGATCGCGCCCATGAGATTGTTGATGAGCTTGTAGACCGTGCCGGAGCCGACCGCGCCGAAATGCCGGATGGTCGAGCCGATCGGTTCGAGGAACGGCTGCGCACGTTCGAGGTCGACCGCGTCAGCACCGACCAGCAGCGTGAGCTTTCCGCTAGCTGCCGCATCCGGCAATCCCGTCACGGGGCAGTCGATATAGATCAGCCCGCGCGCGTTGAGCTCGCGGCCCATCTCGCGCGCGTGGTCATAGGAGACGGTGGAGCATTCGATCGCGATGGTGCCGGCCTTCGCCGTCTTGGCCGCGCCCTCAGGCCCCAGCCAGACCGTGCGCGAAGCTCCGTCGTCGGCGACCATGGTCACGACGGCGTCGGCATCGATCGCGGCATCCTCAGGCGAGGTCGCCCAATGCGCGCCGCGCGCGATCAGGTCTTCAGCCTTGGCCTTGCTGCGATTCCACAGCGTCACGGTGAAGCCGGCGTCGAGATAGCGGCCGGCCATGCCATGCCCCATCCGTCCAAGCCCGATGAAGGCGACGCGGGGCATCAGTCGACGTCCTCGATGTCAGCGCCGGTGGTGCCGAAGGCGCGTTGCGCCAGCGTCGCGGCCATGAAGTCGTCGAGCTCGCCGTTGAGCACGCCCGAGGTATCGGAGGTCTGCACGCCCGTGCGCAAATCCTTCACCATCTGGTAGGGCTGGAGCACGTAGGAGCGGATCTGGTGGCCCCAGCCGATATCGGTCTTGGCGGCCTGGTCGGCGGCGGCTTTCTCTTCGCGCTTCTTCAGCTCGATCTGATAGAGCCGCGCACGCAGCATGTCCCAGGCCTGCGCCTTGTTCTTGTGCTGGGAGCGGCCGGCCTGGCAGACCACTGCAACGCCGCTCGGAATGTGCGTCAGCCGCACCGCGGATTCAGTCTTGTTGACGTGCTGCCCGCCGGCGCCGCCCGAACGCATGGTGTCGACGCGGACGTCGGATTCCTTGATGTCGATCTTGATGCTGTCGTCGATCACCGGAAACACCGCGACCGACGAGAACGAGGTGTGCCGCCGCGCGTTGGAATCGTACGGCGAGATGCGCACCAGGCGGTGCACGCCGGCCTCGGTCTTGAGCCAGCCGTAAGCGTTGTGGCCGGAGACCTGGATAGTCGCGGACTTGATGCCGGCCTCTTCGCCCTCGGACTCTTCGACAATTTCGACCTTGAAGTCGTGAGTCTCGGCCCAGCGCGTGTACATGCGGAGCAGCATCTGGGCCCAGTCCTGGCTCTCGGTACCACCGGCGCCGGCATGGACTTCGAGATAGGAATCGAAACCGTCGGCTTCGCCCGACAACAGCGCTTCGAGCTCGCGCCGCGCAACTTCCTTCTTAAGCGCTTTCAGCGCAGCTTCGGCCTCAGTCACGACACCCGTATCGCCCTCGGCCTCGCCGAGCTCGATCATGCCGATGTCGTCTTCGAGCTGCTGCTCGACCTTGCCGATGCCTGAGAGCGAATCCTCCAGCGAGGTACGCTCCTGCATCAGCTTCTGGGCCTTCTGGGGATCGTTCCAGAGGTTGGGATCTTCTGCGAGCTTGTTCAGCTCAGCGAGGCGCGCCGTCGATTTCTCGACGTCAAAGATGCCTCCTCAGCAGCCCGACAGACTGCTTGATCTCTTCTACCAACCGTTCGATTTCGGCGCGCATGTCGTTCTCTGGTCTCGCGGAATCCCGCGTGCAATTGAAATGGGGATGTAGCGGCGGCGGCTGCAAAGCGCAACCGCCGAGCGCAAGATCGTCCGTCTTGTCCTAAGCCTCAGTACAGCCCGCCGGTGCCCGGCCGCATGAAGAAGCCGGAATCCGGCTGCTGCTGTTGCGACGCCGGCACGCCACCGCGGCCGTCAGCGTCAGCAACGCCAATAACCGAGTAATTATCCGGCGGCGCCGTGCCCGGCTTGAAGGCCTCCAAAATGGTGCCACCGGTCTCGCCGGGACCTGCGCGCATGCCGGTCTTGGCGACGACGCGGATCAGCTTGATGCCGGCCGGCACCTTGAAGGGAACCGCGGGCTTGTCGGCGAGCGCGAGCTTGAGGAAATCGCGCGCGATGGGGGCAGCCAGATGGCCGCCAGTCGCGGCGTTGCCCTTACCCAGCGGACGCGGCTTGTCGTAGCCCATATAGATGGCGACCGCGACGTCCGGCGAGAACCCGACGAACCAGGCGTCCTTGGCCTCGTTGGTGGTGCCGGTCTTGCCGGCGATCGGCTTGCCCACTTCCCTCACGACGGTTGCGGTGCCGGCCTGGACAACGCCTTCCATCAGCTCGGTGATCTGATAGGCGGTCATGGAGTCCAGCACCTGCTCGCGGCGGTCGATCAGCTGCGGCTCGGGCTGGTTCTTCCAACCACCAGCCGCGTCGCAGCCGCGGCATTCGCGCTGGTCGTGCTTGAAGATGGTGTGACCGTAGCGATCCTGGATGCGGTCGATCAAGGTCGGCTTCACGCGACGGCCGCCATTGGCGAGCATCGAGTAAGCCGTGACCATGCGCATCGCCGTGGTTTCGCCGGCGCCGAGTGCGTACGAGAGATAATTCGGCAGCTCGTCATAGACGCCGAAGCGGCGCGCATATTCGCCGATCAGGGGCATGCCGATGTCCTGTGCGAGGCGCACCGTCACCGTGTTGAGCGACTGCCGCAGCGCGTTCCGCAGCGTCACCGGTCCCTGATACTTATTGGTGGAGAAGTTCTCCGGTCGCCACACGCCAGCACCCTGGCCCTGGTCGATTTCGATCGGCGCATCGAGCACGACGGTCGAGGGCGTATAGCCGTTGTCGAGCGCCGCCGAATAGACGATCGGCTTGAACGACGAACCCGGCTGCCGATAGGCCTGCGTTGCGCGGTTGAACTGGCTCTGGTCGAACGAGAAGCCGCCGACCATGGCGAGCACGCGGCCGGTCCAGGGATCCATCACCACCATCGCGCCCGACACTTCGGGGATCTGCCGCAAACGATACTGGCCTTCGACCGGAGTGCCATCCTTGTAGAGCGGATCGGCATAGATCACGTCGCCGGGCTGGAGCACCTGCGCCACACCCGTGGCAGCCCTGCCCTTCGCGGCTCCGGAAGCCGCCTTCGCCCATTTGACGCCGTCGAGCGTGATCAGGCCGGTCTCGCGCTGCTTGCTGACGGCGCCGCCGAGTTCGCGGTTCGGCTGGAAGCCGATTCGCGCCGACTGGTCGCTGGTCTCCAGTACTACCGCCATGCGCCATGGCGAGATGTCGGAGAGCGACTTCATCTCGGCGAGCTTCACGCCCCAGTCGCCCGAAATATCGAGCTTGCTCATCGCACCGCGATAGCCCTGCTGCTCGTCATAATTGACGAGGCCTGCGACCATGGTCTTGCGCGCCATGACCTGGATCTTCGGATCGAGCGTGGTGCGGACCGAGAGACCGCCCTCATAGAGTTTCTTCTCGCCATAACGCTCGAAGATGTCGCGACGGACTTCCTCGGCAAAATATTCGCCGGCGAAGGTGTGGGCAGCGTTGGAACGGCTGGTGACGGCGAGCGGCTCCTTGCGCGCCTTCTCGGCGTCGGCCTGCTTGATCCAGCCGTTCTCCTGGAGACGATCGATCACGTAGTTGCGGCGCTCGATGGCGCGGTCGCGGTTACGCACCGGATGCAGGGTCGCCGGCATCTTCGGTAGCGCCGCGAGATAAGCGGCTTCGGCCACGGTGAGCTCGTTCACCGACTTGTCGAAGTAAACGAGCGAAGCGGCTGCGATGCCGTAGGCACCGAGGCCGAGATAGATTTCGTTGAGATAGAGCTCGAGGATCTTGTCCTTCGAATAGGTCTTCTCGATCCGCATCGCGAGCAAGGCTTCCTTGATCTTGCGGGCGAACGAGACCTCATTGGTCAGCAGGAAGTTCTTGGCGACCTGCTGGGTGATGGTGGAAGCACCCTGCGGACGACGGTTGGAGCCGTAGTTCTGGAGATAGACCAGGCCGGCGCGGGCCATGCCGGTGTAGTCGATGCCGCCATGCTCGTAGAAATTCTTGTCCTCGGCGGCGAGGAACGCATTGATCACGAGTTTCGGCACCGCCTGGATCGGCAGATACAGCCGCCGCTCCTTGGCGTATTCGCCGAGCAGTGAACCGTCAGTCGCGTGCACGCGGGTCATCACCGGCGGCTCGTAATCCTGAAGCTGAGAGTAATCCGGCAAGTCCTTGGAGAAATGCCAGATCAGGCCCGCTACGGCACCGACACCGACAAGGAACAGCACCGTTCCCGCGGCGAACAGGAAACCCATGAACCGCACCAGCAAGCGCATTATCTGTTTATCCGTTCAAACCTTGGACCAGCCCAAGATAATCCAAAGGCGCCGAAAATGAGCGCCATCCTCATGTCGCGAATTCACCGGCCTACTCAATTACATCAATGCCGGACCGAAAGACGCTTGCGGAACGGGATTCTCGTCGATTCCGGAACCCCCTGCGTCGTTTTTATAAAGCGCCCGCTGTGGCCAAACTAGGGCTTAACAGCAGGACCCAACATTCCCTTCTTAATTGGCCGTTTTCAATTGCCTTGCCCCGCCGTCGCCATCCGCTTGGCCAGGAACGCATCGATCGCCTGGCCCATCGAGGCCACCGCACGCGACCGCCAGCCCTCGGAAACGAGGTGCTCAAGGTCGCCCTTGTTGGAGACATAGCCGATTTCCACCAGGACCGATGGCACGTCGGGCGCCTTCAGCACCCGGAACCCGGCCGATTTCAGCGGATGCTTGTGCATCCGCACGGTCGACTTCATTTCGCCCATCAGCAAATGCGCAAAACGGTTTGAAAATGTGCGGGTTTCCCGTTGGGTGAGGTCGATCAGGATGTCGGCGACGTCGGTCGGCTCCTCCGCAAGATTGAAGCCGGCGATCGCGTCCGCGCGGTTTTCCGCGTCCGCCAGACGCTGGGCCTCGGCGTCGGATGCCTTGTCGGACAAGGTGTAGATCGTGGCGCCCTGCGCATCGCCTTCCGCGCGCGGCAGCGCATCGGCATGGATCGAGACGAACAGCGCGGCCTTGAGGTTCCGGGCGATTTTGGTCCGGTCATTGAGCGGAATGAAGGTGTCGTCATCCCGCGTCATCACCACGCGGTATTTGCCGGTCTTTTCCAGCCGCTCGCGCAGCGCCAGTCCAAAGGCCAGCACCAGGTTCTTTTCGCTCTCGCCGCTCGACTGCGTGCCGTTGTCGATGCCGCCATGACCGGGATCGATCACGACGACCGGGCGGCCGTCAGCCGGCGCCCCCAGCTTCTGCGCCGGCTCCGGCGCTGCGGCGGGAACAGTTGCCGGCGGCGCGGCGGCGATCGTCGGCCGCAGTTCGGGACGGTTTTCCGGGGCCGGCGATTGCAGGAAGGCGGCCCGATCGACCTCCTCGAGCTCGAGCACAAGCCGGGCGGGCTGGCCGTTGGTCGCCTCCAGCACGTAGGAATTGGCGATCTTGGCAGGACCCGTCAGGTCGAACACGATTCGGGAGCCGCCAGGCATCACGAGCCCGTAGCGGAAGGCCTTGACCAGCCCCCGCCCCCCGGCCCCGGTGCCCGGAGCGAGTTGAAAATTGACTTGGGGAACGTCGACCACCACCCGGTACGGGTCTGCGAGCGTGGTGGCGCGGAAGCTGACGGTCTGGTCGAGGTCGAGAATGAAGCGGGTCTGCTTGCCGTCACCGGCCAGCCGGGCGGCCGAGGCGATCGGATAATTCGCTACCGCAACAGAGGGTTGCGGCTGGCTTTCCGCCGCGCTCAGGCGCGAGGAATCGGCATATGGCAGTGCTGCGGCGCAAAGAAGCGCGCATCCCAGCAAAACCCGTTGATTTGTGCGGCTCGCCACCGATTCCGTGCCTCCGAGCAGCCTCTTTAACGCAATAGAACCACAGGGTTAATCAGTCCTTAATGACAGAGACGCGAAACTCGCTGACTGTGACCGGCGTGCGACGCTCCCTTGCACCGGTGGCCCATTCCTCGTATGTACCAAGTGCTGACGGCCAATAATTTCCGGTTGTGTCGCATTCAGCCTCCCGGTGCAGCGCCGGAACTCTCAAGGTTTGGGAATTCCAGCGTTTTTCCGCTCTCCTCTAAGTCCAGCGCGGTGCGCGGCAGCGAGGTGGAGCGGGGCAAGCCCCGGCGGCAGACGGTCTCTGGTTACCACTCGCGTATCCGGGACAGTTTTGACAGCGACGTAGCTCTTTACCCGATCCCTTAATCCCAAGGGAGCGGTTCGTGATCCCAGGGCGAGCGCACTCGCGCCATGCCTGGCCAACAGCAACTGATTAAGGGGCGGCCCCGCCGCCCAATGTTTCATACGGGCCGACGCTTGATGCGCCAGACTGTGCCGACGAATTCTGAAGGACCATTCGCGACGCTGCGGAGCGAAACTCCCGCGCGCCGCATTGGTCCTCCGGCTTCCGATTCGGCGAGGCGCGAGAGACGGTGTTTCGGCCTTCCCCTCACCCCCGAATCAGGTGGACCGTCGCGTCACCGGGCAGCGCAACTCGCGCCCACGGTGAATCGCGCCCGCCGCCGCCAAGAGTTAAGACATGCCCAACAAGATGTTGATCGATGCCACCCACCCGGAAGAGACCCGGGTTGTCGTGGTCCGCGGCAATCGCGTCGAAGAGTTTGATTTCGAGACCGCGCAACGCAAGCAATTACGCGGGAACATCTACCTCGCCAAGGTCACCCGGGTCGAACCCTCGCTTCAAGCCGCGTTCGTCGAATATGGCGGCAACCGCCACGGCTTCCTCGCCTTCAGCGAAATCCATCCCGACTACTACCAGATCCCGGTCGCCGACCGGCAGGCGCTGATCGAGGCCGAAGAGCAGGCCCATCGCGAAGCCGAGGAAGAGACCGAGAACCGCTCCCACGGCCGCCGCCGCTCGCGCCACCGCAACGCCCGCCGCCGCGGTCAGGGCGAGCGCGTCCGCAGCGACGTCGTCGAGGGCGCCGACGCTAACGCGGCCCAGCCGATCGAGGGCGAGGCGCGGCCGGAGCACGCCGACGGCGCTCCGCACGAGGGCGAACATCTGCACGCCGACGCGGAGCATCACGGCGAGCACGAAGCCCATCGTCACGAGCACGATCACGACGATCATGGGCACGACGATCATCATCATGCCCATGATGACGATCACCAGCACACTCACGATCATGATGACCATCATCATGACGGCGACCATGATCATCACGACCATGATCACGCCGACGAGACGCCCGCGCCTGTCGCGGCCGTTGCCGAGCCGTACGAGGCCGCCACTTTCGATACGCACGCCGAGGCTCTGTCCGAAGCCGTGACCTCCGCCGCTGAACCGGCCGATGCCGTGTACGCCGCCGGCGAGAGCGTCGAGGCTCCGCATCACGACTCCGAAGCGACGGTCGAGGACGACGATGAGGATGACGAAGACGACGCCGAAGAGGAAGTCGTCGAATCCGTCGGTGGTGACGACGTGCTCGAGGAGGTGCCGGAGCGCACCTTCCGTCCGCGCCGCCAGTACAAGATCCAGGAGGTCATCAAGCGTCGCCAGGTGATGCTGGTGCAGGTGGTCAAGGAAGAGCGCGGCAACAAGGGCGCCGCGCTGACGACCTACCTCTCGCTCGCCGGCCGCTATGCCGTCCTGATGCCGAACACCGCCCGCGGCGGCGGCATCAGCCGCAAGATCACCAGCGCACAGGATCGCTCTCGTCTTAAGGAGGTCGTGCAGGATCTCGACGTGCCCGAGGGCATGGGCATCATCCTGCGCACCGCCGGCGCCGCACGTACCAAGCCCGAGATCAAGCGTGACTTCGAGTACCTGATCCGGATGTGGGAGACGGTGCGCGACCTGACGCTGCAATCACAGGCCCCGACGCTGGTCTATGAGGAAGGCTCGCTGATCAAGCGCTCGCTGCGCGACCTCTACAACAAGGAAATCGACGAAATCTCGGTTGCCGGTGACTCCGGCTACCGCGAAGCGCGCGACTTCATGAAGATGCTGATGCCCGCCAATGTCAGCGCAGTGAAGCAGTATCGCGACGGCCAGCCGCTGTTCTCGCGGATGGGCGTCGAAAGCCAGCTGGATGCGATGTTCTCGCCGACCGTGCAACTGCGCTCCGGCGGCTACATCGTCATCAACCAGACCGAGGCACTCGTCTCGATCGACGTCAACTCCGGCCGCTCGACCCGCGAGCACCATATCGAGGACACCGCGCTCAAGACCAATCTGGAAGCGTCCGAAGAGGTCGCCCGCCAGCTTCGCCTGCGCGACCTCGCCGGCCTGATCGTCATCGACTTCATCGACATGGACGAGAAGCGCAACAACCGCGCGGTCGAGCGCAAGCTGTCCGATTGCCTGAGGCAGGATCGCGCGCGCATCCAGGTCGGCCGTATCTCGCATTTCGGCCTCTTGGAGATGTCGCGCCAGCGCATCCGCGCCAGCGTGCTGGAATCCTCGACCGATCCCTGCCCGCATTGCGGCGGCACCGGCCACGTCCGCTCGGTGTCCTCGGTTGCGCTCCAGCTCCTACGCGGCCTCGAAGAAATCCTGATGAAGGGCGCGACCCACAATCTCGTGGTCCGCACCCGCACTGACGTCGCGCTCTATGTGCTGAACCACAAGCGCGGTCATCTGCGCGACCTCGAAAACGGCTTCAAGGTCACCCTGGCGGTCATCGCCGACCCAAGCGTCAGCGGACCGCAAGCTTACCTCATCGACCGTGGCGAACAGGTGCATACGCTCGAAGCTGCCAAGGCGCTGCTCGCGGCGCAGGCTGCCGCAAGCCCGCCGCCGTTGGTCGAAGAAGCCTATGACGACGAGGAGTTCGATCCGGAGCTTGAATCCGAGGTCGAGACCGAGGAAACCGAAGGTCTTGCCGAGGAGCAAGCTGCCGGCGAAGCAGCGCCCGATCAGGACGGTCAGCGCCGCAAGCGGCGCCGGCGTCGTCGCGGTCGCGGCGGCCCGCGCGAGGGCGAGCCTCGCGAGGATGGCGCGCCCGCATTGGCCGAAGGGGCCGTTGCAACCGGCGAGACAGACGAGGATGCCGAGTCCGAGCCGGAGGGCGAGGATCAGGCGGGTCAGGCCCGTGGCGAGCAGGAAGGCGCGAGTGATCGCCGCCGCCGGCGTGGTCGCCGTGGCGGACGCCGTCGGCGCGGTGGTGGCGAGGAAGGTCTCGCCGGCTCCATTGGCGACGAGCTCAGCGCCAATGCGCCGCCGGAAGCGACCGATGCGGTCGCCGATTTCGACGGGTCGGGCGGCGAGACTGCGCCCTCGATTGCGCATTCCGAAGACATCAACATCGTCGAGCCGCTGGTCGCTCAGCCTGAGCCACGCACCGAATCGCAAGCCACAGCGGCGGCCCAGCCTGAGCCTGCGGTTGCAGAGGAAGAACCCGCCGACGACAAGGCCGCGCGGCGCCGCTCCACGGTCCGGGAGAAGGTGAGCTTCCTGTCGAGCAGCCAGCGCGAGCCCGCAGCACCGGTTGCATCAGCGCCGGAGCCGGCTGCTACGCCAACGCCTGAGCCTGCACCGGAAGCTGCGGCCGAAACATCGACCGCGCCGCGTCGCGCCGGTTGGTGGTCACGCCGTTTCGGCGGCGGCGAATAGAACGAACACGCAATAAAAAAACGCCCGGCCTGGCCGGGCGTTTTTCGTTTCACGGCTCGCCAAAACGCTAAAACATGATCCGGAAAAGTGCGCAGCGGTTTTCCGAAAAGATCATGCTCAAACAATGATCTAAAGCGCGATGGCGATTCATCCTAATCGCATAGCGCTTTAGGACGGCAGTTCGTCATCGCCAAGCGGCGCCACGTCGCGCGATGCGATCTGGCGGAGCTGGTCGTAGAGATCGGGCGCCTCGCTGGTGCACAGACAAACCCCCTTGGCGGACGGTGCCTCCCCGGCGTTGAGGTAGGCGTGGCCCATGGTGCTGTCGATGTAGATGCCGTCGCCCTCGTCGAGGATCTCCGGCGCGTAGAACTCGGTGTGGACGGCCACGCGTCCGCTCGTCACCAGAAAATACTCCTCGCCGCCATGCCGCAGCAGCGGCCCGAACTCGTCCAGCGAGCGCGCGCGGACTTCGGCCACAATCGGCACCATGCGTTTGCCGATCAGGTCGGTGCATTGATAGGTGTAGGTGTAGAATTTCGTGGTGATGATCTGCCCCTGCCCGCCGCGGCTGATGCTCCGCCGCGCGGTGACCGGCCGGCCCTGTGCAGGGGCCGCAACCGCAGGATTGAACAGCTCCGCGATCTCCATCTTCAGGCCCGAGGTGAGCTGAAGCAGCTTATCGTAGGTCAGCGACATCAGGCCGTTCTCGACCTTGGACAAGGTCGACAGCGCCATGCCCGTCCGCTCCGCCACCTGCTTGAGCGTCAGGCCGCGCGCCTGGCGGGCGGCCTTGAGGCATTGGCCGAGCTGGGAATTGGCCCCTTCGGGCGTCGTGATCTCGCTCATGCAGCAATCCTATCACGTCGCTCGGAAAAACTATTGGCCGATCCATCTAATCTTTTCGGCGTAACGCACATCCAGATACCTCCTGCGGCGACAGTCTGAGCATCCGAGCCAGGATTTGCGCATGAAATGGCCGGATTTGGCGAAAATTGGTGCTGGAACGCACTTTCCGATATGCTAAATCATTTTCACAATCTGAAAGGAGCTGGCGTTTGTCAGGACTTTGCGACACGAGCGCCGTTGAGCTGCGCCGTCTGCTGGCCGCGCGGACGATCTCGCCCGTCGAGCTGCTCGACGCCTGCCTGTCGCGCATCGCCACGACCAATGCCGCCGTCAATGCGGTCGTGACGCTCGACGAACCGGGCGCGCGTGCCGCGGCCAAGGTGGCTGAAGCCGCCATCCAGCGCGGGGAGGAAGGTGGCGCGCTGCACGGGCTCCCTGTCCTCATCAAGGATACCCAGGACACCGCCGGGATGCGCTCCACCTATGGCAGCCCGCTGTTGCGCGACAATATACCCGCCGCCGACCAGGGCTCGGTCGCGCGGCTGCGCGCAGCCGGTGCCATCATCTTCGGCAAGACCAACACGCCGGAATGGGCGGCGGGCGGCAACACCCGCAACCCTGTTTTCGGCGCGACCGGCAATCCCTTCGATCCCATGCGCTCGGCGGCCGGCTCCTCCGGCGGCTCGGCGGTGGCACTCGCCTGCGGCATGGCCCCGCTCGCCTCGGGCTCCGACACCGGCGGGTCATTGCGCAATCCGGCAGGCTTCTCCGGCATCGTCGGCATGCGCCCCTCCTACGGCCTCGTGGCCAGCGAAAAGCGTGCCTTCGGCTGGTCCAATTTGTCGACCGACGGCCCGATGGCGCGCAATGTCGCCGACACCGCGCTGATGCTGTCGGTGTTGGCGAGCGACGATGTCCGCGATCCGCTCGCCTACACGCTGCCGGGCGAGCCCTTGCGCGGACGCGCTGAGCGCTGGACCGCGCCGCGTCCCGCAGACCTCGGCAAGCTACGTCTCGCCTTCACTGAGGATTTCGGCTTCGCACCGACCGAGCAGGCCATCCGCCGCGTCTTCCGCGATCGCGTGAAAAAGCTTGCGCCGTTGTTCGCCGAATGCCGCGAGGCCACGCCGGACTGCTCAGGCGCCGACGATGCCTTCGCCGTGCTGCGCGCGGGCCTGTTCCTGGCGATGCACGGCAAGAACTATAAAGAGCGGCCGGAGATGCTCGGTCCGAATGTCCGCGCCAATGTCGAGGAAGGCCTGAGCTACACACTCGAAGACCACGGGCGCGCCGCGACGACGCAGACGCGAATCTATCGCGCCTACCAGACCTTCTTCGCAAGCTGCGACGTGCTGATCAGCCCGACCATCACGCTGAGCCCGCGGCCCTGGTCGGAGCTCTATCCGGCCGAGATCGACGGCGTGCCGACAAAATCCTACTTCCACTGGCTCGCGCTCGCCTATGCCGTCACGCTTCCCGGCCACCCCGCGATCAGCATTCCGCTCGGCCGCGATGAAGCCGGCCTGCCCTTCGGTCTCCAGATCGTCGGCCCGCGCGGTGGCGACGCCATCGTGCTTGCCGTTGCCGCGAGCATCGAGGCTGCGCTCGCCGGCGATGCGCAATTGTGCCGGCCGGTGCCCGACCTGGCGCAACTCGCCGTGGCGCCACCGCTGTCGGCCGCGCCGGGCTTCCTCACCTGGGAATAGATCCATAAGCAGGCCAGGACCGCCGGGGCGCCAGCAGATCGGAGTTGAGCATGACCGACTTGTCGAGCCGCAAGACCAGCATCATCGCGTTCGTCCTGCTCTATATCGCCTATTGCATCTCCTACATCGACCGCGCGGCGATCTCGCTGGCGCTGGCGCAGATCGGCAAGGACTTCAATCTCCAGGCCGCCGATCTCGGCATCGTCATCAGCGCGTTTTTCTTAGGTTATGCCGCGATGCAGGTGCCGGGCGGATGGCTCTCCGACCGCTTCGGCTCGAAATATGTGGTGATCGTCACCATCGTGATGTGGTCGCTGTTTACGGCCTTCACCAGCCTCGCCTGGTCCCTGACCTCGCTGATCGCGATCCGCTTCATCTTCGGCATCGCCGAGGGTGCCTTTCCGCCGGCGAGCATTCGCGCCATCGCGGAGGTGTTCAAGAAGGACAGCCGGCCAAAAATGGCGGCGCTGCTGTTGTCGTCGAACTATGCCGGCAGCATGGTCGCACCGCTGATCATGGCGCCGCTGATCCTCTGGCTCGGCTGGCGTCATGCCTTCAACACGATCGGCATTGCAGGCATCGTCTTCGCGGTGATCTATTTCGTCTTCGTCCCGTATCTCGGCCGCTCGGGCCAGACCAAAGCGGGCGCGGCGGCGAAGCCCGAAAGCCGCGCGCCGATGCGCGAGCTCATGAAGAATCCGCTGCTGTGGCAGCTGATGGTGGTGTGGTTTGGTCTCAGCTGCGTCAACAAGGGCCTGGATTCCTGGATGCCGCTCTATCTGCTCCAGCAGCGCGGGCTCGATCTCAAGACCGTCGGCATCGTGGCGCCGATCCCGTTCGTGATGGCAACGATCGCGACCGCGATCGGCGGCTGGGTGATGACGACGTTCTTTGACGAGCGCGAAAAATATCTCCTGATCGGCAGCTCCGCGTTGACCGGCATCTTCCTCTACGCCATGTACAAGGCGGAGACGATCACGGTGCTGATCGCCTACCAGTCACTGGTCTATTTCTTCAAATCCTTCGTGCTGGCCGCTGTGGTTGCGCTTCCGACAAAACTGCTCCGCGACGACCAGATCGGATCGGGCGTCGGCATGGTCAATCTCGGCGGCCAGAGCGCCGGCTTCGTCGCACCGGCGGCGATAGGCTTCATCGTAACCGGAACCGGATCGTTCGATGCAGCCTTCGGCTTCCTGGTGGCGATGACGGCGCTGTCCGTCGTCGTCGCCACAACCATCAACACGGCGCAGCCCAGGCTTGCGCAGCAACCGGCCTGACAGGAGTTTTGCCGATGCAAAGCGCAATCGTTCTCGGCGGTGGCATGGTAGGCGTGGGTGCGGCGTTGCATCTGAAGCAGCGCGGCTGGTCGGTCACGCTCGTCGACCGCAGGGAGCCGGGCCGCGAGACCAGCTACGGCAATGCCGGGATGATCCAGGCGGAGGCGGTGCGGCCCTATCCGATGCCGCGCGACCTCGCCACGCTCCTGAAGATCGCGACCGGCCGCACCAACGACGTGCGCTACAGCTTCTCGTCGCTTCATCGCCACGTCGAGCCCCTGCTCCGGTATTGGTGGCATTCGGCGCCGAAGCGGCATCGCGAAGCTATCGAGGCCTGGGCGCGCCTGATCGCCTATGCGACGCCCGAGCATGACATCCTGATCCGCGAGGCCCATGCAGACAATCTGATCCGCCGCGCCGGTTATCGCGCGCTCTTTCGCGATCCGGCTGCGTTGGACCACTCGATCAAGGACGCCGAACAAGACCGCCGCGAATTCGGCGTGAATTTTCGCGTGCTGTCAGGCAGCGAGCTCAACAAGGCCGAGCCGATCCTGCGCGACGATCTGCCCGGCGCCATCCACTGGCTCGACACCTGGACCGTGTCCGATCCCGGCGCGCTGGTCACGGCCTACGCTGACCTCTTCCTGCGCCTCGGCGGCACAATCGTGCTCGGCGATGCTCAGTCGCTGCAACAGACTGCGACCGGCTGGTCTGTCGCTACGGACCAGGGACGCATCGATGCTGCGGCGGCCGTCGTGACGCTCGGGCCGTGGTCGCCCGATCTGTTGCACAAATTCGGCTATCGCATCCCCCTGGTGCGCAAGCGCGGCTATCACATGCACTACAGCGGCGGCGCGTCGCTCGATCTGCCTCTGGTCGACAAGGGCCGCGGCTACGCCATGGGCCCGATGGCCAAGGGCATCCGCATCACCACCGGTGCCGAGCTGACGGGACCGGATGCGCTGGCAACGCCGGTGCAACTCGCAAGCGCCGAGGCCTCGGCGCGCGAGCTGCTCGACCTCGGCAAGCGCGCCGAGCCGGAGCCGTGGTTCGGCACCCGCCCCTGCACGCCCGACATGGTGCCGGTGCTCGGCCCCGCCCCACGCCACCGCGGCCTCTGGATGAATTTTGGCCACGGTCACCAGGGCTTTACGCTGGGGCCCGCGACCGGACGCCTGCTCGCGGAGATGATGAGCGGCGAGACACCGTCGATCGATCCGACGCCGTACCGGCCGGAGCGGTTCTAGCCCTCGGCTGTCGCGGCGAGGACTGCGAGCGCAGCCGACAGACGCATCAGGGGATCGTCCCATTCGCGTGGCCTGCGCTGGCGGAACAGCCGCATGGTCGGATACCAGGGGCTATCCTCGCGATCGCGCAGCCAGCGCCAGTCGAGCGCGTAAGGCGTGAGCATCCACACCGGACGGCCGAGCGCGCCGGCGAGGTGCGCGACTGACGTGTCGACGGCGATGACGAGATCGAGCGCCGCGACGGCTGCCGCCGTATCGGCGAAATCGCCGAGCATGGGCGCGAGATCGATGACGTCGTTACGAAGCGCCGCCAGCACCTCGCCATCCTCGGGGCGCGGCTCCTTTTGCAGGCTGTAGAGCTGCACGCCCGGCATGACGAGGCGCGGCAGCACGGCCTCGGCCGACAGCGATCGCTGCCGGTCGCCCTTGTGCCTGGGATTGCCGGCCCAGGCCACGCCGACCTTGAGCCCTGCCACGCGACCAAGCGCGGCACGCCAGCGCAACAATTTTTCGCAATCCGGATGAAGATACGGAATGTCCGCGGGCAGATTATCGAGCGTGGTGCCAAAAATGCGCGGCAGACTCATCAGCGGCAGTTGCAGATCGAACGGCGGCAGCACTTCGCCGCGCGGGATCACGGTGACATCGGGCAGCTGCCGCAGCAGCGAGGCGAGCGCGGGCTGCACCTGCAAAATGATCTTGCCGCCCTTCCCCGTCACCATCGGCAGATAGCGCACGAAATGCAGGGCATCGCCGAGGCCGTATTCAGCCAACACCAGCAATGTGCGACCTTCGAGCGGCTCACCCTGCCATTCCGGCTCGTTGAAGGTCGGATCGCCGTCCGACAGCGTCTTGCATTTGCGGCGCCACCGATACGCTTCGAACCCCTCGGCAAAATGACCGTTCATCAGCAGGAAATGCGCGTGGTTGTATTGCGCGAGCGGCTGCTCCGGAGCGAGCGCAACTGCGCGGGCCGAGACCGTGAGCGCCTCGTCGAGCTCGCCGGCATTGCGCAGCGCGACCGCAAGATTGGCGTAGCCCTTTGCATAGGCGGGATCGGCTGCAACAGCGCAGCGATGTGCAGCAACGGCGTCAGCGACGCGCTCCTGCTTCTCGAAGATGATGCCGAGATTGGTATAGGCCGGTGCGTGATCGAGCTTGAGCAGCAATGCCTGCTCACAGGCCGCAACGGCATCGTCGAGCGCGCCGAGGTCGGAGAGGCAGGCACCGAGATTGGTGGCGATCATGTGATCGGCAGGATCGAGCGCGAATGTTTGCCGGTAGATCTCGGCAGCCTCGTGCAGATGACGGGCTTCGTGCAGGACGAGGCCAAGCAGGCGCAGCGCCGCGATATTGTCCGGCACCAGCAAGATAGCGCGCCGGTATTGGACGATGGCGTCCTCGAGCAACCCATGCCGATAGAGCGCGGCGCCGAGATTGCAGAGCAGTCCGACATCATCCGGATCGACTTCCAAGCCGCGACGATAGGCGGCCACGGCCTCGCCGAGCCTGTTCTGGTCAGCAAGGACGTTGCCGAGATTGAGCCAGACGCCGTGATAGGCCGGCTCCCGCGCGATCACGGCGCGATAGGCGTCCTCCGCCTCGGCCAGCCGCCCCTGCTCCGCAAGCGCGACGGCGAGGTTGAAGCAGGCCCGCGTCAGATGGGCATCGAGCGCGATCGCGCGGCGATAGGCGGCCTCGGCCTCATCGAAGCGCGACAGCTCGCCGAGCGCCACGCCGAGCTTGTTGTGCAGACCGGCATCGTTCCCCTGCCGGCGAAGCGCGCGCTGGAACGCCGCCACCGCGCCCGCGTGTTCTCCTTTCACGGCGAGTGCGTCCCCCAGTGTGACCAGCGCCGGCGCGTGGTCGGGATCGATGTCGAAGACGCGATTGAGCAGCGCGGCGCCGTCGGCGGCACGGTCGGTGACGAAGGCTGCCACGGCGGCCAGATGCAGCGCCGGCACATGATCCGGCTCTGCCTTCAAAACCTCCGCGCAGAGCGCATCCGCCTGATCCGGCCGACCCGCCGAAAAATGCTCCGCCGCCTCCAGCACAATCCGATTCACAGCCGTATTGCCCACGATACCGCCCGCCCCTTCGACGTCAGAGATGCGGGTTAAACGGGCAAGGTCGCAAATTCCGTCAGTCGGCGCGCTCAGCCAACACGGCCTTGATGCGTTCGGCATCCGCAGGCGTCGCCGGATTGTAGACGACCATGCCGAGATCGGGCCGACCGTCGACGGCAAAGGCCGAATATTCGAACGCAATCGGGCCGAGCACGGGATGGCGCAGATGCTTGACGCCCTCGCCATAGCTGCGGACATCGTTGTCGCGCCAAAGCCTCGCGAAGTCCGGGCTGAGACCGCAGAGTTCGTCGACGAACTCGGCGACATGCGAGACCGCGCCGGCGCGCGCCGCATCCGCCCGGAAGGCCGCGACCACGAAGCGGGCCACGCTCTCCCAATCATATTGCGCGGCGCGAACGCGCGGCTCGCAGAAGATCAAGCGCAGGATGTTGCGCCGTTCCGGCGCGAGCTTTGCGTAATCGGTCAGCACAACCGTCGCCGCGCGATTCCAGGCGACGACGTCCCAGATCGTCGTCCGGATGATCGCCGGGCTGGTTTCCAGTGCGTCAAGCACGCGCTGGAGCCGCGGCGAGACGCTTTCGGATGCCTGGTAACGAACCGCCGGCGGGCGGCCGAGCCCGATCAGAAACAGATGCTCGCGCTCGACATCGGTCAGCATCAGCGCGCGGGCAATGCGGTCGAGCACGTCCGCCGATGGCGCGCCGCCGCGGCCCTGCTCCAGCCACGTGTACCAGGTCGGGCTGATATTGGCGCGCTGCGCCACCTCCTCGCGCCGGAGCCCGGGGGTGCGCCTTCGGCTGCCGCCAAAGCCGAACGCCGCCGCATCCAGCCGGATGCGGCGATCCCTGAGATAGGCTCCGAGCAGGTTCTCGCTGGTGGTCTCGCTCATCCTGTTAGCTATTATACCCTGATAATATCACTACTTTACCCGGATAATTCTAGCGCAGATGGTCGTCTCCACCAACCCTCGATCGATCCTTGGAGATTGCCCATGCGTGCATTTGTCACTGGCGCCACCGGCTTTGTCGGCTCGGCCGTCGTTTCGGACCTGATCGCAGCCGGCCATCGCGTGCTCGGCCTCGCCCGCTCTGATGCGAGTGCCGCAGCGCTGATCGCGATGGGGGCCGAAGTCCATCGCGGCTCGCTGGAGGATCATGCCTCCTTGCGCAGCGGCGCGGCCGCATCGGACGGCGTGCTCCACCTTGGCTTCAACCATGACTTCTCGAAATTCCAAGACAATTGCGAGCTCGACCGCCGTGCCATCCTCGCCCTCGGTGAAGAGCTCAAGGGCTCCGAGCGCCCTCTCATCGTCACATCCGGCGTTGCGCTCCTGGCTCCCGGCCGTCTTGCGACCGAGGACGATGAGTCCGCGCACCGCTTTCCGCGCGTATCGGAATCGACGGCACTGTCGCTTTCCGGCGTCCGCGCCGCTGTGGTCCGGCTTCCGCCGACGACCCATGGCGAAGGCGACCATGGTTTTGTCCCGATCCTGATCAACCTGGCTCGCCAAAAGGGCGTGGCGGCCTATATCGGCGACGGGATGAACCGCTGGCCGGCCGGCCACCGCTTCGATGCCGCGCGCGTCTATCGGCTTGCGCTCGAGCAAGGCGCACCTGCACCGCGCTATCACGCGATTGCCGAGGAAGGCATCCCGTTCAAGGCGATCGCGGAGGTGATCGGCAAAAGGCTTGGCGTGCCCGTGGTCTCGAAATCGCAGGACGAGGCGGCCGAGCATTTCGGATGGTTCGCGCAATTCGCAGGCGTCGACGTGCCGACGTCGAGTGCGAAGACCCGCGCCTTGCTCGGCTGGGTGCCGAAAGAGATAGGGCTGATCGAGGATCTCGACCAGCCCTACTATTTCAAAGTCTGACGGCTGCTTGCAGATCAGTCCGTCGTGACAGCGGTTTCCATGTCGGTCGGATCGATCTGCTGGTTCAGCCGCGCGTTGAGCTTGTCGCGATCAAGCTCGCCTTCCCACCAGGCGACGATCACGCAGGCCACGCCGTTGCCGCAGAGATTGGTCAGCGCGCGGCATTCGCTCATGAACTTGTCGATGCCGAGCACGATCGCCATGCCCGGCACGAGCCGCGGATCGACCACGGCGAGCGTTGCTGCCAGCGTGATGAAGCCCGCACCGGTAATGCCGGAAGCCCCCTTCGAGGTCAGCATCGCCACGACCAGGATCGTAAGCTGCTGGCCGAAGGTGAGATCGAAGCCCAGCGCCTGCGCGATGAACAGCGTCGCCAGCGTCATGTAGATGTTGGTGCCGTCCAGATTGAACGAATAGCCCGTGGGCACCACGAGGCCGACCACCGATTTGGAGCAGCCGAGCCGTTCCAGCTTCTCCATCAAGGACGGCAGCGCGCTTTCCGACGACGAGGTGCCGAGCACGATCAGGAGCTCGTCCTTGATGTAGGCCAGGAACTTGAAGATCGAGAACCCTGCGATCCGCGCGATGGTGCCGAGCACCACGAGCACGAACAGCGCGGCGGTCAAATAGAACGTCGCGATCAGGCCCATCAAATTGAGGATCGCGCCGGTGCCGAACTTGCCGATGGTGTAGGCCATTGCGCCGAAGGCGCCGAGCGGCGCCGCGCGCATCACGATCGAGATGACGCCGAACACCGCATGCGCGGCATCGTCGATGAAGCTGCGGATCACATGGCCGCGCTCGCCGAGCCCCATGATGGCGAAGCCGAACAACACCGAGAACAGCAGCACCTGCAGGATCTCGCCTTGTGCGAAGGCGCCGACCACGGTGTCGGGAATGATGTGCAGGATGAAGTCGACCGACCTCTGACCTTCGGCCTGCTTGGCGTAGTTGGCAACGGCCTGCGCGTTGGCCGCCGCACTGCCGAAGCCTGCGCCCGGCTTGACGAGGTTGCCGATAACGAGGCCGATCACCAGCGCAAAGGTCGAAACGATCTCGAAATAGATGAGCGCCTTGACGCCGATACGGCCGACCTTCTTGGCGTCCTGGATATGGGCGATGCCCGAGACCACTGTGCAGAAGATGATCGGCGCGATCACCATCTTGATCAGCTTGATGAAGCCGTCGCCAAGCGCCTTGATCCAGTCGTTGGTGGCAATTTGCGGCCAGAGCCAGCCAACGATGGCGCCGAGCACGATGGCGATCAGCACCTGGACGTAGAGAATTTTATACCACGGCTTGGCGGCGCTGGGTGCGACCGGCGCCCCAACGATCGTTGTCGTCGTCATTGTTTCACTCCCCCTCAAACTCCACGGCCAGCCAAGATCAACTTGGCCGGCCCTGTCAATTGGAACTGATCGGATTCGGACGCTTTACCCGCGACGATCGATGATGCGGCGCGCCGCCGGCATCAATGTCGCACCCAGCGCGTTCTTGACCAGAGAGGCCGCGATGAACGGCGCGACGCCGACCTGCCAGGCCTTGGCGGCACCAAGGCCTAAGGCCAGCCAGCCGAAGCCTGCGGCGAAAATGACGATGTGGCCCACGGCCATCGCCGCGAACAGCAGGACCACGCTGCGATCCCAGCCCCTCTCGGCCAGCCAGCCGGTGACGAAGGCAGCGGCAACAAAGCCGAACAGATAGCCGGCCGTCGGGCCAACCAGCGGCGCAAGTCCGCCGACAGGGCCGGCGAAGACCGGCAGTCCCATCGCGCCCTCGGCGAGATAGGCGATCATGGTTGCGCTGCCAAGGCGCCAGCCATAGGCCGCGCCGATCATCAGCACGACCAGGCTCTGCAACGTCATGGGCACGTAGGGCAGCGGCAGGTTCACCTTGGCCGACAGCGCCATCAGCGCGGTGCCGAGTGCAACCAGCACGACGGCGCGCAAGCTGCCGACGGTTTGGCCCGGGCGGGTCGGCCACAATAAGGCGGCGAGAGGAAAATGCGGCGTGGCGGCGGACTGGGCGGTTCGGTCAGACAAGATGCACTCCGGAAGGCTGTTCGAAACTGGCGGCTATTTAAGCCAGTGAGCGATCCGGTCAACAGCCTCGCGCATCTCCGCAGCCGAGCGTGCATAGGAGAATCGTATGAACGAGCGGCCATGGATGGGATCGAAATCGACGCCCGGGGTGGCCGCAACGTGGGCCTGTTCCAGCATGGTCTTGGCGAAGTCGAAACTGTCGGAGGTGAAGTCCGAGACGTCGGCATAGAGATAGAATGCGCCGTCAGCAGGCAGGAACCGGGTCAGGCCGGCCTTGGGCAATCCCTCGATCAAAATGCGGCGGTTTTCCTGATAGCCGTGCTTGATTTCCTCCATCTCGGCCGCGCCGTCGAAGGCAGCTTCAGCCGCGATCTGCGACAGCGACGGCACCGAGATCGAGAGGTTCTGCTGAAGCCGTTCGATGGGGCGCACCAGGACGTCGGGCACGACCATCCAGCCGACGCGCCAGCCCGTCATGCAAAAATACTTCGAGAACGAATTGATCACGAGTGCGTGCTCCGACAGCTCTGCCGCCGTCACCGCCGGAAACGCATAGTCGAGCCCGTGATAGATTTCGTCCGAGATGAAACGGATGCCGGCGTCTTCGGCAGCCGCTATCAGGCCAGCGAGCGCTTCTTTGGACATCATCGTCCCGGTCGGGTTGGCGGGGCTGCCGACCAGCACGCCCTTGAGCGGCGCCTTGCGATGGGCGGCTAGCAAGGCCTCGCCGGTCAGCGCGTGGCGCGTTTCGTTCGTGGTCTCGATCAGCACCGGTTCGCAACCGAGCGCGGTGAGGATGTGGCGGTACGGCGGATAGCCCGGCACCGTCACCGCGACGCGATCGCCGGGCTCGAACATCGACAGGAAGGCCAGGATGAAGCCGCCGGAAGAGCCCGTGGTGACCACGATCCGATCGGGGCTGACGGTGCAGCCATAGGCATCGCGATAATGCCGCGCGATGCGCTCGCGCAGACTGGGGATGCCGAGCGCGGAGGTATAGTCGATCCGTCCGGCTTCGAGCGTTGCATGAGCAGCCGCAATCGCGGTCTTCGGCGCACCAGCCGCGGGCTGGCCGACTTCCATGTGGATGACATGTCCGCCGGCCGCCTCGATCCGGGCCGCCGCGGCCATCACGTCCATCACCATGAACGGGGGAACATCACTGCGGCGGGACGGCTCGAGCCACTGCCCCACCCGGTTCCTCAATGTCGCATCGTGCATCGATTTCTGCTATTTCGCTGGCGGACCGGCCCGTTCGGTCCGTGAAACAGGGCTCTTGCGCCCCAGACTGGCCGCATTGTACGGCTCATAAGGGCATATCGCGTATCCGGTCCGCCGCCAATCACCAAAAACCAGCTGCTTTTGAAGCCGTTTGACCCAGACCGTTTGATGTTGCTCCAGATCGCATTGCGCAAGAAGGCCTCCGCCCTCACCGCCCTCGTCACGGCGGCTGCGATCGCGCTGCTGCCGGTCCCGGCGACGCAGGCGCAGGAAGGCCGCGGACCGCCGGTCCTGCGCGACACCGAGACCGAGCAGTTGCTGCGTGAATACACGCGTCCGATCCTGCGGGTTGCCGGTCTGGAGAAGCAGAACATCCAGATGGTGATCATCAACGACAACTCGTTCAACGCGTTCGTCGCCGATGGCCACCGCATCTTCGTCAATTACGGCGCGATACTCCAGTCGGAGACGCCGAACCAGATCATCGGCGTGCTCGCGCACGAGACCGGGCATCTGGCGGGCGGCCATCTGTCCAAGCTGCGCGAGCAGCTCTCCAACGCCCAGACGCAGATGATCATCGCCATGCTGCTCGGCGCAGGCGCCCTGGTCGCAGGCGCCAGCCGCGGCTCGAGCAGCGCGGGCAACAACGGGCTCGCCAATGCGGGCGCGGCCGCGATCGCCGGACCGCAGGAGATGATCCGCCGCTCGCTGCTGTCCTACCAGCGCCAGCAGGAAGAGAACGCCGACCGCGCCGGCGTGAAATTCCTGACCGCGACCCAGCAATCGCCGAAGGGCATGTACGAGACCTTCAAGCGCTTCACCAGCGAGAGCCTGTTCGCGGCCCGCGGCGCCGATCCCTATCTCCAGTCGCACCCGATGCCCGCCGAGCGCGTCGCGGCGCTCCAGGAATTCGCCAGCACCAGCCCTTATTGGGACAAAAAGGACGATCCCGCGCTCCAACTCCGCCATGACATGGTGCGCGCCAAGATCTCAGCCTTCATGGAGCGGCCAGAGCTGGTGTACCGCCGCTATCCCCTGACCAACGACGGCATGCCGGCGCGCTATGCCCGCGCCATCAGCACCTATCTGCACGGCGATTTACGCAGCGCGCTCGCCCAGATCGATCTGCTGATCCAGGCCCAGCCGAACAACCCGTATTTCTACGAGGTCCGCGGCCAGGCGCTTCTGGAGAGCGGCAAACCGGCCGATGCCATCGCTCCCCTGCGAAAGGCTGTCGCATTATCAAACAATGCGCCGCTCATCGAGATGTTACTTGGGCAGGCTCTGGTTGGAACCGATAATAAGACGTACACGGACGACGCCATCCGGATTCTCCGTGCCGCTGTGGTGCGCGAGCCCGAAGCCCCGCTCGGCTACATGCAGCTCGCGATGGCCTATGGCCGGAAGGGAGACTATGCCGAGGCGGATCTCGCGTCGGCCCAAGCCGCCTTCTTGCGCGGCGACAACAAGACCGCCCGCGAGCTTGCCACGCGCGCGAAAACCCGTTTCGCCGTCGGCACGCCCGGATGGGTCAAGGCCGACGATATCGTGGCGTCGAAACCGCCGCGCAACTAGACGATGCCTGATCGCCACATCTGCCACCATGACGTCACGACGCTACGCTTAAGTCCGCCGGGACGTTTTTTCGAGACCTGCTCTGGATAAGAGGATTTGCCAATGCCTTCGCTGCGCCTGCTTGCTTCCGCGCTGTTTGCGCTCGCCATCTTCGGCGCAACGGGACCGGCTTCGGCCGACAGCTTCTCCGGCGCCCAGCGCACCGACATCGAGGCGATCGTCAAAAACTACCTCGTCACCCATCCCGAGGTGCTCGAGGAGGCGATGGCAGAGCTCAGCAAGCGCCAGGCCACCGCGGAATCCGAGAAGCACGAAGCCAGCATCGCGCAGAATTCCGACGCGATCTTCAATTCACCGCGCCAGGTCGTGCTCGGCAACAAGGACGGCGACGTCACCTTCGTCGAGTTCTTCGACTACAATTGCGGCTACTGCAAACGCGCGATGAGCGACATGCTCGACCTCATGAAGGCCGATCCCAAGCTCAAGGTCGTGCTGAAGGAATTTCCGGTCCTGAGCCAGGGCTCGGTCGAAGCAGCACAGGTCGCCGTCGCCGTCCGCATGCAGGATCCCTCCGGCAAGAAATATCTCGACTTCCACCAGAAGCTGCTCGGCGGCCGCGGCCCGGCCGACAAGGCGCGCGCGCTTCAAGCGGCCAAGGAAGCCGGCCTCGACACCGCGAAGATCGAGAAGGACATCGCCAGTCCCGAGGTGCGCACCACCATCGAGGAGAACTTCAAGCTCGCCGAAGCGATGGGCATGAACGGCACGCCGAGCTACGTGATCGGCAAGCAGATCGTCGTCGGCGCCGTCGGCCTCGACGGCCTCAAGGAAAAGATCGGCGTCGCCCGCTGCGGCAAAGCGACCTGCTAACAAGGCGACTTGCTGACCGCGCTTTTCACAACATCATTCATGCGACGAGGCCGGCTGAAAAGCCGGCCTTTTCGTTTGTGGTGTTGCTGTCCGCGATCGTGTCGCAAACCCGGCGCGCGCATTCATCTGGCGTTCAACAAACAAATCCCCCGGAACCGCAGATGTTCCGGAACTCCTGATACCTCCTTTCGTTGTTGGCGCGGGCAATGACGCAAAATAAACACGTGAGGAGAAATTCAATGTCGAACCGCTTTATGATCTCGGTCGCCGCGCTTGCACTGTTCGCCGGCACCGGTCTGGCGAACGCACAAGGTACGATGAAGAACGACAACGGCGGCGCCGGCGCGCAGCCGACGCAGCATTCGCAACCAGCCGGCGGTGCCGCCGAGCGCGGTGGCGCGATGGGCAAGGAAGCCGCTCCCGAGAAGGGCACCGTGGGTCAGACTGGCGGCGCCAGCACCATGAAGCCCGGTGCGGCTGCGGAGGAAAAGTCCCCCGGCGCGATGAAGGACGAGCACTCCGGCGGCGCGATGAACAAGAACGCGGCTGAGGACAAGGCCGGCGCCCCCAAGGGCCAGCGCACCGACGAACGCGCGCAGGGTCAGATGGACAAGTCCCAGATGGACAAGTCCAAGAGCACGGAGACTGACACCAAGAGCGGCAACATGAACGCTCAGACCAAGGGCGCGGAAACCAAGGGCGCGGACAGCAAGTCGCAGACCACGACCGGCAACGCCTCCGCGACCGCTGCTGCACCGCCTGCCGAGAAGCGGAGCCAAATCTCAACGGCGATCAAGTCGACCAAGATCGAAGAGACCACGAACGTCAACTTCAACATCTCGGTCGGCTCGGCTGTCCCGTCGACCGTCCGTTTCCACCCGCTTCCGCCCCAGATCGTCGAAATCTATCCGGAGTGGCGCGGCTATGACGTGATCTTCGTGCGCGGCCAGTACATTATCGTCCGTCCTCAGACGCACGAGATCGTCTACATCATCGAGGGTTAAGCCGCTCAACTTGAGCTGTTTGCCAAACGAGGCCCCTGCCGGGAGATCGGCGGGGGCTTTCGGCACTCCGCCCTCCCTTTCCGACAGCCACGCTTCAGACTGGTTAACAAGCAATTTCCGTAGCTTCCGCACAGATTTTTGCACCCCGGATGAGCTGCCTGAAGCCACCTGGGAGGCCCTTCAAGGCTTCCCCTAGGACATTTTGTTACCTATAACCCCCGCCACGCCGAAGCACCTGCCGGGTTAGGAATGGCTGAACCAGCAACCGACACGATCCTCGTCCTGAACGGGCCGAACCTCAACATGTTGGGGACGCGCGAGCCGGAGAAGTACGGCCATGCCACGCTGGCCGACGTCGAGGCGCTGTGCCGGGCGACGACGGCGCAATTCGGTCTCAAGGCCGACTGCCGGCAGTCCAACCGCGAGGGCGAGCTGATCGACTTCATCCACGAGGCGCATGCCCGCAAGATGAAGGGCATCATCGTCAATGCCGGCGGCTATTCCCACACCTCGATCGCGCTGCACGACGCGCTGCTCGCGGTGCAGATTCCGACCGTCGAGGTGCACGTGACCAACATCCACGCCCGCGAGAGCTTCCGTCACCACTCCTACACCGCGCGCGCGGCCTTCGCCTCGCTCTGCGGCTTCGGCATCGAGGGCTATCGCCTCGCCATCCAGGGCCTTGCCGCCAAGCTCGGCATCAAGCCCAAAGCCTGACGCTCCCTCAATCACACAGAACATTCGGATCAAAGAACATGGCGCGCCAGCCAGACGACAAAGCAGCCGCAAAGTTTTCCAGCGAGGATTCCGCGCTCGTCCGCGAACTCGCACTTCTGCTCGATGAAACCAGCCTCACCGAGATCGAGATCGAACGTGCGGGCCTGCGCCTGCGCGTCGCCCGCAACATCAGCGTTGCCGCGACCATGCCCGCGCCGATGGCGTATGCGGCCCCCGTGCCGGTCACTGCGACGGCCGCCGCACCTGCGGCTGCTGCGGCAGACATGTCAAAGCATCCGGGCGCAGTGACCTCGCCGATGGTGGGCACCGCCTATTGGGCGCCGGAGCCGGGTGCAAAACCGTTCATCGAGGTCGGCTCGAAGGTCTCGGTCGGCCAGAACCTGCTCATCATCGAAGCCATGAAGACCATGAACCAGATCCCCTCGCCGCGCGCCGGCACGGTGACCCAGATCCTGGTCGAGGACGGCCAGCCCGTCGAGTATGGCGAGCCCTTGGTGATCATTGAGTAACGGCATTCAGTAAAGGCTTGGGGCGGCGCAGCCGCCCTCGCCGCTTTCCGCGCGCCATTCGTCCCTTAAGGACACCATGTTCGACAAGATCCTCATAGCCAATCGCGGCGAGATCGCCCTTCGCATCCTGCGGGCCTGCAAGGAGCTCGGGATCGCGACCGTCGCCGTGCACTCCACCGCCGACGCCGACGCCATGCATGTGCGTCTGTCGGATGAGAGCGTGTGCATCGGGCCGCCGCCGTCGAAGGACAGCTATCTCAACGTGCCCGCGCTTCTCGCGGCCTGCGAGATCACCGGCGCGGACGCGGTGCATCCCGGCTACGGCTTTCTTTCGGAGAACGCCCGCTTCGCCGAAATCCTTGGCGAGCACAATCTGCATTTCATCGGTCCCAAGGCCGAGCATATCCGCCTGATGGGCGACAAGATCGAGGCCAAGAAGACCGCCAAGAAGCTCGGCATCCCCGTGGTGCCCGGCTCCGACGGCGGGGTCGGCCCCAGTGACGACGCGATGGCGATCGCCAGGAAGATCGGTTTTCCCGTGCTGGTGAAGGCTGCAGCCGGCGGCGGCGGCCGCGGCATGAAGGTCGCGCAGAGCGAGGCGGACCTTCAGGTGGCGCTGTCGACGGCGGCCAATGAGGCGAAATCCGCCTTCGGCGACGCCTCGGTCTATCTGGAAAAATACCTCCAGAAGCCACGCCATATCGAAATCCAGATTCTCGGCGACGGCCGTGGCGGCGCGATCCATCTCGGCGAGCGCGACTGTTCGCTCCAGCGCCGTCACCAGAAGGTCTGGGAGGAAGGCCCCTCGCCGGTGCTCGCAGCAGCCGCGCGGGCCAAGATCGGCGAGACCTGCGCGAAAGCGATGCGCGAGATGAAATATCTCGGCGTCGGCACCATTGAATTCCTGTTCGAGGACGGCGAGTTCTACTTCATCGAGATGAACACCCGCATCCAGGTCGAGCATCCCGTCACCGAGAGCATCACCGACATCGATCTCGTGCTGGAGCAGATCCGCATCGCCGCCGGCGGCGAGCTGCCGGCCAAGCAGAGCGAGATCCAGATCATCGGCCATGCGATCGAATGCCGCATCAATGCCGAGAACCCGCAGACCTTCCGTCCCTCACCGGGTCGGATCACGCAATATCACCCGCCGGGCGGGCTCGGTGTGCGCATCGATTCCGCGGTCTATCAGGGCTACACCATCCCGCCCTATTACGACTCGCTGGTTGGCAAGCTGATCGTCCACGGCAAGACCCGCGCCGAGTGCCTGATGCGGCTGCGCCGGGCGCTGGACGAGATGGTGGTGGAGGGCATCGAGACCACACTGCCGCTGTTCCGCGACCTGGTGCGCCAGCCCGCCATCATCGACGGCGACTACCATATCCATTGGCTCGAACAGTATCTGGCCGGCCAGACGGAACCGACCGCCAAATAATTCTCACCTCACCCTATGGAACCCTTTGTCTCCAATCGCATTATGGACGTTTGGGGACTGTTCCAAGGGGACGTTTTGAACTCCGCGACACCTAACAAGGCGAGACCGTCGTGACGGCTGGGGAACAGCGGCGGCGCACATTTTGGCAGATCCTACTGTTCGCGGCAGGACTTCTGGTGCTGACCGTGATCAGCGCCGGCTCCGTCTATCTCGTCAACAAGGCCCGCGACGACAGCAAATGGGTGGTTCACACCCTCGAGGTGGAGAACCAGATCAATGCGCTGCTGCTCGAAATCCGGCGCGCCGAAAGCGGCGCGCGCGGGTTTCTCCTGACGCACAGTGCGGATTTCAAGACTGACCATGACAAGGCCGTGGCGGCCATCATACCCGTCCTCGACAGGATCACGCGTCTGACCGGCGACAATCCGGCGCAACGCGACAACATCGAGAAACTGAGCGCGGCGATCGAGACCCGGCTTGGCCAATTCGCCCAGGAAATGGACTTCGTCCGGCAGAGCCAGCCGGACAAGGCCATCGCGATGGTCCGCGAGGCCGCCGCTGCCAATACCACCTCCGCAATTGGCAGTGTCGCAGGCGCAATGATCCAGGAAGAAGAGGGACTGTTTCGGCTGCGCTCGACGAACGCCGACCGCAGCCAGACGCTCGCCGCGTCGATGACCGGCATCGGCTCCGGCCTTGTCGTGCTGCTGACGTTGATCTCGATCTGGCTGGTGCGGCGCTCCGCACGCGCCCGCGACGACGCCGAGCTACGCTTGCGGGATGCCAATCTCAATCTGGAGGCGACCGTCGACGAGCGCACCGCAGACCTGCGCGAGGCCAACGACGAGATCCAGCGCTTCGCCTATATCGTCAGCCATGACCTGCGCTCGCCACTGATCAACATCATGGGCTTCACCAGCGAGCTCGAAGAGCTCGGCGGCGACATTTTCCGTCGCATCGGCGGCCTCACCCATGTCCCGGCTGATGGGCCGCCGCTGCCCTCTGGTGAGGTCAGGCTCGAAGACCCCGACAGGCAGCTTTCGGGTGATTTTTCCGAAGCTCTCGGTTTCATCAAGTCGTCGATCGCCAAGATGGACCGACTGATCTCGGCGATCCTCAACCTCACGCGCGAGGGCCGGCGCGAATTCGAACCCGTCAAGATCGACACGCGCGAGTTGATCGAGACCATCGTGTCAACGCTGGCGCACCAGGCGGCCGAAGCCCAGGCCGAGATCCACATCGCCCCCCTGCCGAATATCATCAGCGACCGCCTTGCGCTCGAGCAGGTATTCTCCAATCTGATCGACAATGCGATTAAGTATCTCAAGATCGGAGTGCCCGGCGACGTCAGAATTCGCGGGCGCACCAAGCTCGGCTACGCTATCTTCGAAATCAGCGATAACGGCCGCGGCATCGATCCGAAGGATCATCAGCGGATTTTCGACCTGTTTCGCCGTGCGGGAACCCAGGACAAGCCCGGCCAGGGGATAGGTCTTGCACATGTCCGTGCACTTGTGCGTCGTCTCGGCGGCACCATGTCGGTATCGTCGGAACTGAATACAGGCAGCACCTTCACGATCACGCTGCCGATCACCTGGAACACCAGCAACCGGAACGCAGATCGATGACCCAGCCTGTCAGCATCATCATGATCGAGGACGACGAGGGACACGCCCGGCTGATCGAGCGCAACATCCGTCGTTCTGGCGTGAACAACGAGATCATCTCGTTCACCAACGGCACCGATGCGATGAAGCACCTGTTCGGCGCCGACGGCAGCGGGCTTGTTCAAAAGGGCAATGCCCTCCTGATCCTGCTCGACCTCAACCTGCCCGATATGAGCGGGATCGATATCCTGAAGCAGATCAAGGAAAACAAATATCTCAAGGCGTCGCCCGTGGTGGTGCTGACCACGACCGACGACTCCCAGGAGATCAAGCGCTGCTACGAGCTAGGCTGCAACGTCTACATCACAAAACCCGTCAACTACGAGAATTTCGCCAACGCCATCCGGCAGCTTGGCCTGTTCTTCTCGGTCATTCAGGTCCCGCCCGCCGCCACATGAACCAGCGCACACCGACATTGCTCTATATCGACGACGACGGCGCGCTTGCGCGCCTGGTCGACCGCGGCCTGACGCGGCGCGGCTACAAGGTCATCCATGCCGCGAGCGGCGAGGAAGGCCTCGATCGTATCCGCCGCGCGGAGACGGACGGCTGCATCGATGTCGTAGCGCTCGATCAGTACATGCCCGGCCTCGACGGGCTCGAGACGCTCGAACAGATCATGGCGATCCCGGATGCCCCGCCGGTGGTCTTCGTCACGGCGTCGCAGGATTCCAGCATCGCCGTCACCGCGCTGAAGGCGGGTGCGGCCGACTATCTGGTCAAGGACGTCAAGGGCGACTTCATTCCGCTGCTGCACGTCGCGGCCGAAGGCGCGCTGCGCCAGGCCGCATTGCAGAAGGCGCGCGACGAAGCCGAAGCCGAGGTTCACGCCTCGCGCGACCGCTACGCGGCGCTGGCCGCCGAGCGCGAACTCCTGCTGCGCGAGGTCAACCACCGCGTCGGCAACTCGCTCCAGATCATCGCCTCGCTCCTGCACTTGCAGGCAAGCTCGGCCGGGCAGGAAGAGGTCAAGGCCGCGCTGACCAATGCGATGGGCCGCGTCGCCGCGGTCGCCCAGGTGCACCGCCGCCTCTATACCTCGCAGGATCTGAAGAGCGTGATGCTCAACCAGTATCTGGACGCGTTGCTGGAGGATCTGCGCCGCTCGGCCGAAGGCAACCGAATGTCGCGCCTGACGGTGAAGGCCGAAGCGGTCGAGATTGACCCGGACCGTGCGGTCGCCGTCGGCATCATCGTCAACGAACTGGTGATGAATGCGGTGAAATACGCCTATCCAGACGGTGCCGGCCCGATCCATGTCGAGTTGACCTCGCAGGGCGATGATCTCCTGCTGTCGATCACGGACGACGGGGTCGGTGACAACGTCAAGGCCGATCCGCGCTCGACCGGCATGGGCCAGCGCATCGTCGCGGCCATGGCCTCCAAGCTCGATGCCTCCGTCGAGCGCGATCCCGCACATTCCGGAACACGCATCACTCTGAGGTTCCGCGGCGTGCCCGCTGCGCCCGGCAAGGCGAACAGCGCCGCGGCGGGTTGATCCTCGCCCAGCAATCGCCCCCATCGCACGCGCATCGCGATCCTGCTATTGTCGTTCACCATGACTTCACGCGACTCTGCCTCGTCTGAAATCACGCCGGCCGTGCTGCTGCGCGCCTATGCCTGCGGCATCTTTCCGATGGCCGAGAGCGCCGATGATCCGACCCTGTTCTGGGTCGAGCCGGAAATGCGCGGCGTGATCCCGCTGGAAGGTTTTCGCGTGGCCTCGCGGCTTGCCCGCACCGTGCGTTCGGATGCGCTTCGCGTCACCGTCAACACCGCGTTCAAGGCGACCATCGCCGGCTGCGCCGCGCCGCAGGCCGGACGCGAAGACACCTGGATCAACAAGCGCATCCGCGACCTCTATGGCGGCCTGCACGAGCTCGGCCATTGCCACAGCGTCGAGGCTTGGCAGGGTGACGATCTCGTCGGCGGCCTCTATGGCGTCAGCCTGGGGCGTGCCTTCTTCGGCGAGAGCATGTTCCACACCGCGCGCGACGCGTCCAAGGTCGCGCTGGTGCATCTTGTCGCACGGCTCATCCATGGCGGTTTCGAGCTGCTCGACACGCAATATGTCACCGAGCATCTGAAGAGCTTTGGTGCGGCGGAGATTTCGCGGCGGCGCTACACCGGCCTGCTCGACAAGGCGCTCGCCGGCGAGCCCGGCGATTTCCTCAGACTGTCCGCCGGCGATGCGATCCCCGGCGCACGCGCGCTCGAAATCATCGCCTCGCGGCAATAATCAGAGGGATTATCGGCCGAACCCCGGGAAGCCGAACAGGCCCGGCTGCTGCCGTGGTGGCGGAGGCGGCGGGTCCGGTTGCTGCTGCGGCGGCGGCAACGGCTGCGGCGGACGCTGCTGCTGCACGGCTTGCTTGGGCGCGGCCTTCTTCTGCGCCGGAGGCGGCGGTGGCGGCGCGGGCTTGGTCGCGGGATCGGGGGCGGCGGTCGCAATGGTCTGCTGCGGCTCTTTGCAGTCGGTCAGCCAGATGTCGTAGATCGGGTGCTCGACGCCGTGCAGGCCGGGGCTCGCGGCATACATCCAGCCTGAGAAGATCCGCTTCACCTCGCCCTGCAAGGTGATCTCGTCGACCTCGACAAAGGCATCGGTGTTGGTGGCTTCCGTGGCCGGCCGCGTGTAGCAGGCATCGGTCTTCACGCGCAGCGCGCCGAACTGCACGGTCTCGCCGATTTCCTCGTCGAAATTGATGATGCGCCCGGTGATCTTGTCCAGGCCCGAGAAGGTCGCCTTCTTGTTCACGATCTTCTGGGCCGGCGGCTCGGTGACGACCTCGTCGCCGGGCTGGAGGCTGGCCGGCGCCTGCGGTATGGCGCCCTGCTGCGTCCCGCCCTTCTGCTGGGGCTGGCGCTGGCCAGGGGCTCCGGGAGCGGCTCCCGGCTGCGGCGCGTTTTGCGGATTGGGCGGCGCAACCGCCACCGACGGCGGCTGGTTCGGCGGGGCGACGGTTGAGCCCGGCGGCGGGGCCAGCGGCTGGGTCTCGACCGGACCCGGCATCACATTGCCCTGCCGGCTCGGCGGCGGGATGGGACGCGACGGCAGCACGCGGCCCTGCGGCGGCAGTTCCGGCACCTCTTCGTCGTCGTCGGGAGTTGGCTGCGGTTGCGGCTGCCCGCCACGAGGGATGCTCCCCGGCGGCCGCAGCGGCGGCGGATCGGAGAAAATCGTGCCGATCTGCGCCTGCACAGGCGTCGCAGCCGTCAGCGCGGTGGCGGCCAAAAGCGCCGCAAGACCTGTCAGGGTAATGGTTCGAAACATAATCTCGCGCGGCTTCAACAGCGAATCGGGTTCGTTGGACATTCTACAGGGGATACCGCCGCTCGCAGGCCCTCCGGTTAACACGGCGAATACGGCGGGGAAAGGGCGGCATCCAAGCCCTGCCCGCCGCCGGCGTGACAGGCCAGCGGCCGGATGGGATAGTCCGAAGGCTCCTCCCCGGGGCCGAGGCGGGCATCGCCGTCCGGAAACGACGTCCAACCAGAACCAGAAACCGCAGGGACCTCTCCGCCATGCCCGTCGTGCTCGATCCCGATGCCGCCGCCGTTTACAAGGCGTTCCAGGAGGCCGGTCGGCCCGCCTACGAGACCCTGACCGCACCGGAAGCGCGCGACTATTATTCGCAGGCGCGCTTTGCCACCAACCCCGAGCCGCTGGAACTTGCGCGCGTCGCACCGCTGTCGATCCCGGCATCGCACGGGGTGATTCCCGCGCGGATTTATGTGCCGAAGGAGCCGCGCCTCAAGAACGGCTTGGCGCCCGCGCTGGTGTTCTTCCACGGCGGCGGCTGGGTGATCGGCGATCTCGACTCCCATGACGTCGTATGCCGCCAGCTTGCCGATGCCGGCGCATTGATCGTCATCTCCGTCGATTATCGGCTCGCACCCGAGCACAAATTTCCCGCGGCAACCGACGATGCGATCGCCGCGACCAAATGGGTCGCCGCGAATGCGCGCGAGCTCGGCATCGACGCATCGCGTCTCTCGATCGGCGGCGACAGCGCCGGCGGCAATCTGGCCGCGGTCACAGCGCTTGCCGCACGCGACGGCAACGGCCCCAAGATTGCGGGCCAGGTGCTGATCTATCCCGCCGTCGATTTCGCCATGACACACGGCTCCCACAGTGAGCCCGAGACCAGCGTGCTGCTCACGCATTCGGTGATCCTCTGGTTCCGCGACCACTATCTCAACGGCACCGCCGACATCCACGACTGGCGCGCTTCGCCGGCGCGCGCGACAACGCTGGTCGGCCTGCCGCCCGCCTATGTGCTGACCGCCGGCGCCGATCCGCTGCGCGACGAGGGCGATGAGTATGCCGCGCGCCTGAAGCAGGCTGGCGTGCCCGTCACCACCAAGCACTTCCCCGGCCAGTTCCACGGCTTTTTCACCATGGGCAAGCTGTTGCGAGAGGCCAACGTCGCCGTGAGCGACATCGGCGCGTGGCTGAAGGGATTAGACTAACGCTAATGCCGTAGCCCGCATGAGCGAAGCGACATGCGGGACCACCATCACCTCCGAAATACCTGTCCCGGATATCGCTTCGCTCATCCGGGCTACACGCCGACGATGCCCTGACCGAGATGCTCCGCGTTCTTGAAAATCTCTTCGTCATTCCCCTCCGCGGCCTGACCTGGCTCGGCGGCCAGGGCACGCGCGCGGTGGCGGCGGTCGCGTTCATCGCCGTTGCAGTGCCGCCGCTCGGCGCGCTGCTGCGTCCCTACGTCACCGAGGCGATCCTCGGCCTGCTCTGCATCTCCTTCATGCGGGTCGATCTGGCGGCGCTCTACGGCCATCTGCGCCGGCCGGCGCTGGTTGCGACCGCCACGGTCTGGACCACGATCGGCGTGCCGCTGATCGTCGGGCTGATTGCGCACGCGACCGGGCTCGACAGAAGCGCCCCCGGGCTCTTCCTCGCACTGATGCTCCAGAGCATGGCCTCGCCGATGATGGCAGCACCAGCGCTCGCGGCGCTGATGGGGCTCGATGCCACCCTCGTCCTGGTCACGCTGGTGACCGGGACAGCAGTCGTCCCGTTCACCGCGTCGCTGTTCGCGAGCCTGTTTCTCGGCGGCATGCTCAGCATCTCACCGCTTGTGCTCGGCGCAAAACTGCTCGGGATCCTCGCGATATCGCTGTTCGCGGCGACCATGATCCGCTGGATCTTCGGCGCTGAGGCGATCGAACGCCACAAGCGGCCGATCGACGGCTTCAACATCATCATCCTCTTGATCTTCGCGTCCGCGATCATGGGCGACGTGGCGCACGACTTCGTCGCCGATCCCCTGTTCACAATTGGCATCGCGGCTCTCGCCTTCGCGATCTATTTCACACTGCTTGCGGTGACGACGCTGCTCTTCCGCCGCATCGGCCATGAGCGCGCGCTGGCGCTTGGGCTGATGGTGTCACAGCGCAATTTGGGCTTGATGCTGGCCGCGACCGCCGGCGCGCTGCCGCCGACCACGTGGCTCTACTTCGCGCTGACGCAGTTTCCGATCCACCTTGCGCCGTACATTCTGACTCCGATTGCACGGCGCTTGACGGCGCGTGTGCAAACCTCGGGCACCGCAGCGGCCGGCGGCACGACATCGTCGGGGTGACCACACTCACGTCATCAGGACAAGCGCCACCAAGAGCTTTTGTTCGCTATCGGTCATGACTTCATTCTTCCTCCACGCACCAACAGGTGGCGGGGCTTCTATTTTGGTCCTACAAGATGCCATTCGCCGCTCCGCCGCTCGACAGAGGCGGTTAGATGTTTTGCGGGCGCCCCAGTTGATGTCGCAAACAGTTTCACACGATCGTCGCCGTCCCAGCCGGCAAATTCATAGAGCCATTCATCATCCGGAACGCGGTAGTGCCACTCTTTGAGAGAGGGATCGGACGCGGATGAGACAATATCGACTCCATTAGGAGGTCCCGATGGTCCGACGCTCGAAGCGACGGAGACCAGCCAGCCGGTGCTCGGCGAATAGTGCGGAGGTGCAACGATTTCCGATGCTGCCCCGGTGTCGGCGCGCACTAGAAGCCAACTCACACCTTCCCAATATCCGACCTCGATCAGAGTCAAATCGTGCTTCGGGAAATATCCGGTCAATTTGTATGTGATGCAACCTTCGACCGCGTCACTCTGACATTTGGCCTCTTCGTTGACGTAGACCCGCGTCAGCCCGTTGCGGAATTTCAATTGCAGCCCGGGTCCGACGCGGTGCGCCAGGTCGCCGACCTGTTCCAGACACGCCTGTTCGGACCGATCCAGATCACCAACGCCCTTATCGCCGATGCATCGGCCGTCTGGCGATGGACTATCTGACAAAGAAAATGTCGGCGGAGCAGCTAAGGCTGTCGCGCACGAGAAAAGTGCTGCCGTCGCGGCTGGAGCGACACGTATCATGGCAATCTTGCGTTGGGTTCCGATGCTCTTGTCATCATCACTATGGCCTGCGCCCTTCGGCAATATTAAGAGCTTCATTCGAATCGGACAAATCGAACAAGTCCGTTCCGGGTCAAAAGGCGAAACACCGGGCCTACATGTGCGCGCCTGCTTTGCCCGCCGGGAGCGGGCCGTCCCCGCTTGATGCCCACCCTACCCCGCCCGCGCTGCGCGCCGCAGCGCCTGCGGCGGCTGACCGAAGGCGCGGATGAAGGCGCGGCGCATGCGCTCGGGATCGCGGAAGCCGGTCGCCTCTGCCACGAGCTCGATCGCCTCGCGCGAGGACTGCACGCGCTCGCGCGCGACCTCGATCCGCAAGCGCTCGATCGCCTTCGACGGCGTCGTGCCGGTCTCGGCGGCAAAGGCGCGCGCGAAATGCCGTGCGCTCATGCCGGCGCGATCGGCAAGATCCTCCACCGTCAGCGGCGCGTCGAGATTTTCCCGCGCCCAGGACAACAGCGCACCGAAGCGGCCATTCGGCGTCTTCAACTCCAGCAGCGAGGAGAATTGCGACTGGCCTCCACTGCGGCGATGGTAGAGCACGAGCTGGCGCGCGGTCTGTTGCGCGATCTCCTCGCCATGATCCTCGGTGACCATTGCGAGCGCGAGGTCGATGCCGGCGCTAATGCCGGCCGACGTCCACACATTGCCGTCGCGGGTAAAAATCTGGTCCGGCTCGAACTTCACCTTCGGATAGCGCGCGACGAAATCGCGCGTGCGGCCCCAATGCGTGGTGGCGCGGCGGCCGTCGAGCAGACCGGCTTCGGCCAGCACGTAGGCGCCCGAGCAGACGCTGGCGACCCGCACGCCGCGCTTGGCCAGCCGCTGCACGAAGGCGAGCGTAGCCGGACAGCGCGCCGCGTCCGTCACGCCCGCACCGCCCGCCACGACCAGCGTCGTGATCACATTGGCCGACTTGAAATCGCGCGCCACCATCTCGACGCCGGACGAGCTGCGCACCGGCCCCGCCTTCAGCGCCAGCACCCGGATTCCGGGCGTCGTTCTGCCGCTGGCGCGTGCCGCGATCTCGAACACCGAGATCGGGCCGGCCGCATCGAGCAGCTGGAAGTCCGGGAAGATCAGGACGCCAATCATGGTCATGTCCGTAAATGAGGGAATTATGCCATTTTGGACGCAAGGGCATCATGCCAGTTTGCCGGCGTCAAGCTCATAGTTGGAGGCTCTCATGTCGCAACCGCTCCAGATCGGACTTTTGATGTTCCCGCGCGTCACCCAGCTCGACTTCACCGGCCCCTTGCAGGTGTTTTCGTCCCTCCCCGGCGCGCAACTGCACCTGATCTGGAAACGCATCGAGCCGGTGCCGAGCGATTCCGTGCTGACGCTGACACCGACCATGACGTTCGCGGATTGCCCGCAACTCGACGTGATCTGCGTGCCCGGCGGCCGCGGCACCGACGACCTGCTCAATGACGAGGAGGTGCTCGGTTTCCTGCGCAAGCAGGCCGAGGGCGCCAAATACGTCACCTCGGTCTGCACGGGATCGCTGGCGCTCGGTGCCGCCGGCCTGTTGAAAGGCTACCGCGCCGCCACCCATTGGAGCGCGATGGAGATGCTGAGCCAGTTCGGCGCGACGCCGACCAAGACGCGCGTCTGCATCGACCGCAACCGCGTCACCGGCGGCGGCGTCACCGCAGGGATTGATTTCGCGCTGACGCTGGTGTCGATATTGGTCGACCGCACCACGGCGGAAGCGATCCAGCTCGGTATCGAGTACAATCCCGCACCGCCGTTCAATGCAGGCTCGCCCGACACCGCACCGGCCGAGGTGCTGGCCCTGGTGAAGGAGCGCATCGCGCCAAACCAGGTCCGCCGTCTCGATGCGGTCAAGCGCGCGGCAGCGCGGGTGATGTAGCTTCGCGGGTCATAGCGCTACGTCCGTGTCCCGGACGCGGTGCAGCGTGCAACGCTGCGCCGCTGAGCCGGGACACGAGAGTAATTCACACAGCCCTAGAACAGAAAAAGGCCGCTCGGTTTCCCAAGCGGCCTTTCCTGTCTTACGACGGCGCACATTCTCATCGGGCGATTTCGGAACTTCCAGACCGGGGGCCTATCTCCCGATCGAGTCCTGGTCGGCGGCCGCTGCATTTCGGGACAGTCGCGAACTGTGGCCCGAACCGAACGCGATGGTCTCCCATCTCCGTAAGATGGGATCATTGAGCCGTACTGCCCGCACGAGCGCAACGCCCGCGCATGCACCATCCCCGCTGTTCCCGTTGTCCACAGCGGCGGATGCGGATGCGAATGCATAGAAAGTGGGAACAGGGCACCATCAAAGTGATGAAGGGGCCTTTGTTTCATATCGCACCGCTGACGTGCGCCGGATGTTGAGGATGCGCGACCGTGTGGGGTGTAATCGTGTAGCCAAAAGGGTCGCGAAACGCGAAGTAACGGCCAAACGGCCCGTCTTTCGGCGCGAAGACGATTGGCGTCCCGTGCTCGACAAGATGGTCATGCAGCGCGTCGGCGTCATCGCAGCCGAACCAGATAGCGACGCCCAAGCCGAGCCTGTCCGTCTCCTTTAGGTCGACCAAGGGCTTGCGAACGGCGAACGGGACCGGCTTGGTTTCGAACACCACGGCGCCTGGTGGGCTGCCAGCGGCGACCTTCAGCCCCACGACTTCGGTATAGAACGTCCGGGCGGCGTCGAGATCTTCAGTTTGAATGCCGATAAAATCGGGTCCGATCAGATGGGGCATGGCTGGTCTTTCCTCGTGCCTCGCAAGCCTTTAATATCAGGTAGACTGATATAATGTAAGGTAACCTTATATGTCAAGGCATGAGGGTCGGTCGCGGATGGGCGATCCCTACGCAACGATCGGCTTTGCATTGAAGCAGGCTCAACAAGCACTGCGCACCCGCTTGGACGCTGGACTGCGGGAGATTGGGCTAACCACGCCCCAGTATGCAGTGCTCGCTTTTCTGGAGGTCGACGCGGGTGCTTCGAACGCCGCGCTCGCCCGCCGTGCCTTTGTGACCCCGCAGACGATGCAGGCAATCCTGGTGGCACTCGAACGCGCAGGCCTCATCGCGCGGACACCCCATCCCGAACACGGACGAGTTCAAATGACCGAGCTGACGGCGAGAGGTCGTGGAGCATTGGAAGCGGCCACCGGGATCGTGGCCGATGCAGAAGAACGTCTACGAAACGCTTCGGCGCCTTTTGATCCCCAGGCCGTCGCTGCGATGCTGCTACGATACGCCGAGGCGCTCCGTTGAGTAGCGAACGATCGCTTCTTTAAAGAGCGGACATTCAGCTTCCGCCTTCTGCTCGCCCAGAAGCTGCCCGTCTCGCCAGGACCTGGGGTGAGGTGCGTCAACGCGCCGCTATCAGAGGCAGAGCGGCCCTCATACGAAGTGCAGCGCGGGTTTATGAGTGCGCGCCCTAGCTTCCGGGCGTCCAGGGCTGGTAGTCGCCGGTCGCCTTGGGGCGCTTGCCGCTGGCGAGCGTCGAGCCCTCGGGACGATAGGCGTTCGGCGTCCCGGTGGGGTTCGGCTGATGCGGCTTCTGCCATTCGCGCGGCTGGTAGTTCTCCTCGGTCGGCGGCACATCGACGACGTGATGCATCCAGCCGTGCCAACCTGTCGGAATGCGGCTCGCTTCCGCATAGCCGTTATAGATCACCCAGCGCCGCTCGAAGCCGAGCGCCGGATCGATCGCGCCGCCGCGGGTGCGGTAGTAGCGGTTGCCCTGCTCGTCCTCTCCGACCAGCTCTCCGTACCGCCGGGTCCAGAGTTGGGTGCCAAAGGTCTGGCCATTCCACCAGGTGAAGACTTTGAGGAAGAACTGTTTCATGCGCCAAGGGCCCTGCTTCGTAGGGTCCTGATGCCACCCGGGCAGTCAAATGTCCAGTTCGGCCGGCGCAGCCGCGCCCCACACAAGCCAAACGCCGCGACGCCGGCGCGGAGGCTGCTGCAAAACCGACGCGATCCGTTCATGCCGGGTACAGCGGCCGCATGGAAATCTGCCTTTCACACGCACACCGGCGTGATCCTAGGAACATTTGGCCCTTTCAAAGGGTTTGCTTCCAGGAAAAGGAGTTGCAAATGAACAGTCTGAGATTATTGAGCGCCGCCGCAGCGTTGGCGCTGGTTCTGCCGATGGCGACCCCGAGCTTCGCACAGGGCCATGGCGGTCACGGCGGTGGCGGCGGCCACTTCGGCGGTGGCGGTGGAGCTCACTTCGGAGGTGGCGGCGCCCGGATGGGCGGCGGCGGCTTTGGCGGTGGTGCCCGGATGGGTGGTGGCGGCGGTAATTTCGCAGCTGGCGCCGCAGTGCGCCCGAGTGGCGGAGCCGCCTTTAACGGCGGTGGCCGCAACTTCGCAGCCGGCAACAATTGGCATGGCGGCGGCGGCTGGCGTCGCCACGGCGGTGGCGGCTTCTGGCCCGGCGTCGCGGCGGGTGCTGCGATCGGCGGGCTCGGCTCCTACGCCTATTACGGCGGCGGTTATTACAACGATCCCTCCTACTACGCCGACGACAGCTACTATGACGAACCGTCAGTGGCGGTGGTGCCCGACTCCGGTGGCGATGCCACCGGATATTGCGTCCAGCGCTTCCGGTCTTACGACCCGGCATCCGGGACCTATCTCGGCAACGACGGCCTGCGGCATCCCTGCCCGTAAGCCGGCTCGAAGCACGTAAACTATGACGTCATCCTTGGGCGGCGCCGGTGACTATCGGCGCCGCCCATTCGATTTGGCTGCGTCCTTGCCGTTCTCCAGCTTGCGGTACAACTCGAGCCACCGCCGCTCTCGGGCCGTCAGCGGCTCTCCTTCGAACGACCACGCCGGCTGTCCCGCCTGGTCGAGCGGCGCCGTGGCACCAAGCCGTTCAAACTCGGCAAGCTCATCCGGCGTCGGACGAGCAACGGCCTGTGTCTACGCATGTGAGACGATTGGTCTCACGCGATGGCCTCGACATCACCGCTCCGAATCCGTTTCCCCGACTCGCATGCTGCCGATCGCCGCGATCAGCCCGGCGAGCTCTGCTTGCCGCCCGGTCGCAGTCTTGGCGAAGACGCGGCGCAGATGGGTCTTGATGGTGTTCGGGGAGAGACTGAGGGATTGCGCGGTTTCGCGGATCGTGTTGCCGGAGGATGCTGCAAGCGCGACCCGCGCCTCGGCGTGCGTAAGGCCATACGCATCCCTGATCCGCTCGAGCGGGATCGATCGCCGGTTGGCGGGATCGATGACGAACAACAATACCGCCGCATCCTTTACGCCGGCGTCCGACAGCCGCCCGAGATCCTTGCTCCGGATCGAGGAGACGAGAATTGTCAGGAGCCGGCCATCGGGATTGCGCGGCAGGCTCATGGTGCCACCGGCGGCTCCCTGGAGTGCCGCGCGGATCAATTCGTTGAGCCGCTGCGAATGCGCTGGCGAATGGGTCGCGATCGATTGATGCAGCCGCAACGATCCCTCCTCCGCCATCCGGCGTGACGTTACATTGGCGAACAGCACGTGCGCCTTGCGATCGAGCACGATGACACCATCGGCCAGCCGGTCGAGGATATTGAATGCTGCTTGCTGCATGGCCAGATAGCCGTCGATCCGAAATCCGAGCGTCACCGACCGGCACAGATGTGGAGACAACCATTCCAGAAGCCGCTGCTCGTCGGGATCGAACGGACCCCGCCGCACGCTGCGACACATGTTGAAGGCGGCACGAAAGTCCTGGCGCGCCGCGAGCGCCATCATCCCGTTGTGCCCGACCTCCTGTGGCCGCAGCACCTCGTCGTAGAAAGCGGATGCCTGAAGCTCCGCCAGCGAGACCGCTTCATCGGACATCACCAGCCGCCCGGTCGGCTGATGCTCCATGTGCAGCGACCACGGATTCTGCATGTGCCGCTCCTGGTAGGCGCGGTTGCACTCTTCGTTCAGGCGTCCGTTGAAATCGAAATAGATGCGTTGGGCAGTGTAAGACTGGCCGAACAGGATGCCGCCCTCGCTGCGTGTCAGATCGGCGATCGCGGTGAGCGCGTGCGGCCATAGATCGTTCTCGGCCGCCGCGTCATAGATCAGGTCGAGGACCTTCTCGATCCGGTCGCTGGACAATGTCACCGCACTCCCCCTGCCCGAACTCGACACCAGCCCGCGGCTGCATGCGCGATCCAAGGAGGTGAGGTGATCTTATGGCGACCGGCGATGGGACGCCTCACCCTATCGGGTGACGGCCAGCGTTCGAGACGTCGGCAAATCGCGCGCCGCGTTGATGCCGACCGGGTGGTTTTGGTCGGCAACCCTCGTCATGCTCCGGTCATGTATCCAGAAGCCGGCGAACAAGACGGCGAGAACGATTGCATAGACCGCGCAGGAACGGCGCGCCCATCGCCGATATGTCGAGCGATCTTCCTCGTTCAGGTCTTGCACGTCCTTCCACGAGCGCAGTCCATGAAGCGAGAGTCTGGTCATCGCGGAACCTCCCACACACGGTTCTGCAATATGTCGCCCCGGATTGCGCGTCATCATCCCGTTGGGTGAGGCACGCGTGTAACTCCGATGCTCGGAGCTGCTTTCGCTGGTCGTGCGGATTTGTCTCAACTTGTCATTGAAATCCGACGAAATTCACCCTGCCGTATGCCCCCGCAGACGGCCAAGGCGGTTATGATGCCCCCGGCGCCGGCCGTGAGGCTTGGAACCCGCAACCCGGCTATGCATTGCGCAGTGCATATCCACCTTGATCCAATCCAAAATTGACCCGGTGCACGATTCACCTATATCACCGATGGCTGTGGGGACTTCGATTTGCTGGGAAATGTCATGCCGCGTATCCTCGTGGTAGACGACGATCCGATGGTCGGCGCGACCATCGAGGTCCTCCTCCAACGTCAGGGCTTCGACGTCACGTTGACCGATGGCGGCGAAACGGGGCTGGCTGCGCTGGAAGCGCAGACGTTCGACGTGATGCTGGTCGACATCTTCATGCCGCATATGCGCGGCTTCGAATCCATCCGGATATTCCACGAGCGCGCGCCGGCTATACCGCTGATCGCCATGTCCGGCTACGCCTTCGCCTCGTCCGCCTCGCCCTCCCCGGATTTTCTCCGCATGGCGCTGGAGCTCGGCGCGGCGCGCTGCCTGCGCAAGCCGTTCACGCCTGAAACGCTATTGACCACGATCCGGGAATGCATCGCCGGTCCCAGCGAGAGTGCACAGCCGAAGGACACGAAAGAAGCCCCTTGATCCCCTCGCAGCGTGTCATTCTCGGTGCTGGACTTGCCATCCTCCTGATCATCACCGCCGCCTCGATCGGCCTCGACGTCAAGTCGCGGTCGGATGCGGCCTGGGTCAACCACACCGTCGAGGTGCTGAAGAAGATCTCGGACGTGCACCTGCTGGTCCGCCGCGCCGAGAGCGCGCTACGCGGCTACGAGATCTACCGCACGGCAGGCTTCATCGACGAATTCCAGGCTGCCCGCGGCCAGATCGCACCGGCGCTCGGCGACCTCAGGCTTGCCATCCGTGACAACCCCGACCAGGTGACGCTGATGGAGGCGACCGAGCCTCTCATCCTTCGGCGCATCGAGGTCGCAGCCGAATCGCTTCGGCTGCGCACGAATGGCGATAATGAGGGCTCCAACGCGCTGAGAGACCGCGGCGAGGGACGCGGCCTGATGGAGACGCTCACGGGAAATCTGGATCGGCTGGCCGCGGGCGAAGAGAAGCTGCGCGCCGCCCGCGAAGCGGCCTCGCGCCGGACCGGCATCGTACTGCTCGGCATCGACGTCATTGGCGCGCTGGTGATCCTGCTGCTGGTCGCCATGCTCTTGCGCGAGAGCCAGCGCACCACCGTGCAGCTCCAGAGCTCGCTGCACGAGACGCAGGCCGCCAAGGAAGTGCTCGAGGCGGCCGTCGCCGAGCGCACCGAACACCTCGTCACCGCGCATGACGAGCTGCGCCTGTCGGTCAACGTGCTCCAGAGCACGTTCCGCAGCATGGCGGAGGCGGTGCTGGTGATCGACAGCGAGGGCAACGTCCTGTTGTCCAATCCGGCTGCGGAACGGATGTTGCTGCATCGAGCAGGAATGAACCTGCGCAATCTGCGCGCCCTATCCGACGTCTTTCACGGCGACGGCGTCATGCCGCTCAAGCCGGCCGAACTGCCTTCCGCGCGCGTGCTGCGCGGCGAGAGGTTCGAGGATCTCGAGATGATCGTCCGCCCGCATGACGGCGGTCTGGCCCGACATCTCATGATCAGTGGCCGGCCGATGCTTGACGCGCAAGGCGCGATCTCCGGCGCGGTGCTGGTCTATCACGATGCGACGGCCTCGCGCGAGACCGAGCGGCAATTGTACCAGTCGCAAAAGCTCGACTCGATCGGCAAGCTGACCGGTGGTGTCGCGCACGACTTCAACAACATGCTGACGGTGATCTCCGGCAATACCGAGACGCTGGTGGCGAGCCTGAAGCAGCAGCCCGAGCTCCAGCGCGTGGCGCGCCTGATCGACGATGCCGCCGAGCGCTGCGCCGAGCTGATCCAGCACCTGCTCTCCTTTGCCCGCAGGCAACCGTTGCAGCCGCGCAACGTCGAGATCAACGCCGCGATATCAGACATCGCAAAACTGCTGCGTCCCACTCTCGGTGAGCAGATCCAGATCGAAACCATCCTCGAACAGGGGCCGATGACGGCGCATATCGATCCGTCCAGGCTGACCAACGCCGTGCTCAACATGGCGATCAACGCCCGCGACGCGATGCCGAACGGCGGAAAGCTGCTGCTCGAGACGCACAGGGCCGTGCTGGACGAGGCGTATGCGCAGGCGAACCCTGACGTGCGGCCCGGCCCCTACGTGATGCTCGCCGTCAGCGACACCGGCACCGGCATGCCGCCGGACGTCCAGGAAAAGGCGTTCGAGCCGTTCTTCACCACCAAGGAGGTCGGCAAGGGATCGGGCCTTGGCCTCTCCATGGTCTACGGCTTCGTCAAGCAGTCCGGCGGCCACATCAAGATCTACAGCGAGCAGGGCCACGGCACCACGATCAAGCTCTATCTGCCGCCGGGCCAAGGCATGGCCGAGATCACAAGCCCCGCCGCGCCGCAAGCCGCAGGCGGCGTCGAGACCATCTTCGTCGTCGAGGACGACACGCTGGTGCGCAACTTCGTCACCGCGCAGCTCCAGAGCCTCGGCTACCAGACGGTGGCCGCCGCCGACAGCAAGGCTGCGCTGCAATTGATCGAGGCCGGCCAGGCCTTCGATCTCCTCTTCACCGACGTCGTCATCCCCGGCGGCATGAGCGGGCGCGAACTCGCCGAGGAAATCGCGAAGCGCCGGCCAGGCGTGAAGGTGCTCTACACCTCCGGCTACACCGACAACGCCATCGTCCACCACGGCAAGCTCGACGACGGCGTGATGCTTTTGACAAAACCCTACCGTCGCAACCAGCTCGCCGAGATGATCCGCAAGGCGTTGAACGGCGGCGGGATGACGGGCTAACGCGTCGCCAGCACCACGCCAGCGAGCGTGAAGATCAGCGCGGCGATCTGCCCCGGCCCCAGCGGCTCGTGCAGGGCGATCGCCGAGGCCCCCACGCCGATCACCGGCACCGCCATGGTGCCGATCGCGGCCACCGAGGCCGGCAGGCGCGATAGCGCGGCGAACCAGCTGACATAGGCGATGCAGAACTGCACCACCGTTGAATAGGCCACCAGCCCCCAGCCGATCGGCGTCACCAGGTCGAGATGCGAGGTCTCGATGGCAAGGCCGACGATCGCGACCGGCAGGCAGCCGAGCCCGATCTGCCAGGCCGCCGCCGTGATCGGCGGCAGGCGGATCGGGTATTTCTTCAAGAGCACCGTGCCGAGCGCAAAGCCGGCCGCGCCGACCAGCGCCATGATGATGCCGGGGAGCTTCGCTTGGCTGGCCGCAAAGCCGTTGCCGCCCATGATCGAGGCCAATCCCGCAAAGGCCATCACCAGCGCGACGGTCCGCAGCACGGTCGGCCGCTCGCCGAGCACGGGCCAGGCGATCAGCGAGGCCCAGACCGGCATGGTGTAGGCGATCAGCGCCGCCTCGCTCGCCGGCAGCCAGAGCAGCGCCAGCCCCATCAGCACCATCCAGCCGGTGACGTTGAGGAGGCCTGCGACCAGGAGCCGCGGCCAGATCTCGGCCGGGACCTTCAGGCTGTCGCGGCGGACCAGAGCGAGCGCCGCCAGCAGCACCGCCCCGAGCACGCCGGTCACCCCGCGCAGCGTCAGCGGCGGCAGCTCGCCGAGCAGGAACTTTGTCACCGGCCAGTTGAAGCCCCAGCCCACCGAGGTGATGGCAAGGAACATCAGGCCGGCCGGTGCGATGCGCGGCCGCAGCACCGGCTGAGTCGAATCAAGCATGTGGGGTAGTCCGGCAAAATCGCGGTCAGCTTGGCGCGGATTCGCCCCCCGCACCACCACCTGAGCGGGCATGCCTGCCCTCACCTTCCGTACCCCTACGTGAGTCCCGCCGAGGCAACCCCGTAGCCCAAAAAAATACCTGCCCTGTGAACAGCGGGGTGAAGCCTCCGTATGGTCACGGGAGACAAATTTTTTTGGTTTCGAATCCTTCAGGACTCACCGATACTTGCCCCCACAACAGGCGCGGGCTTGCCCCCTGTTATCCCCCACAATCCACCATATTTAGTATTTGATTCAGGAACTCGCACTAGTTCTTGACGGGCGCAACGGAGAGTCCTAGCTTTCGGTCCGTTCGGCGCGAGTGTGTTTGCGTCCCGCCGGCACTCCCCCAAAGGGTCCGCAAAACATCACTCCGCCAGGCCAGACAAAGGCAGCGGGATGAGGGCTTGTCTGCCCTCGAACAGCGGATCTTCTGGGCGCCAGAACGGGCCGGCAACAGGCTCGGACGGCAAGGTTGAATATGTAGCGTTGAGGCGTTGAACGCATGTCGCGCACATCCCGTTGGGGCGGATGGGTGTGGACATGCCGGCAGAGGTGAGGTGCTCGCACCAAGCCATCGCGCCGGGAGAAACAGGGCCGGATCCACCGGCTTGAACTGCGAATCTTTAAGGCCAAACGGCCCGGAAGGATTCGCGAAACGAAATAGCGACCCAGGCGCCTTGCGGAGGCGGTCTGGCGAAATAAAGGACGGGGCAAGACCATGCGGATTGAGCGGCGCCACACCACCCAGGGACAGTCACCTTACGCCGGGATCGATTTCCGGCTGACCACGTCGGAGATCCGGAATCCCGACGGCTCGGTCGTGTTCAAAATGGACAACGTCGAGGTGCCGACCGAATGGTCGCAGGTCGCCTCCGACGTTCTTGCCCAGAAATACTTCCGCAAAGCCGGCGTCGCCGCGCGCCTGAAGAAGGTCGAGGAGGAATCCGTCCCCTCTTTCCTGTGGCGCTCCGTGCCCGACACCGAAGCCTTGGCCGCCCTGCCCGAGAAGGAGCGCTATGTCAGCGAGCTCTCGTCAAAGCAGGTGTTCGACCGTCTGGCCGGCTGCTGGACCTATTGGGGCTGGAAGGGCAAATATTTCACCTCCGACGAAGACGCGCAGACCTTCTACGACGAGCTCCGCTACATGCTGACCAAGCAGATGGTCGCGCCGAACTCGCCGCAATGGTTCAACACCGGTCTGCACTGGGCCTATGGCATCGACGGTCCCGGCCAGGGCCATTATTACGTCGACCCCTTCACCGGCAAGCTGACCAAGTCGAAGTCGGCCTACGAGCATCCGCAGCCGCACGCCTGCTTCATCCAGGGCGTCGGTGACGACCTCGTCAACGAGGGCGGCATCATGGACCTCTGGGTCCGCGAAGCGCGCCTGTTCAAATATGGCTCCGGCACCGGCTCCAACTTCTCGCGCCTGCGCGGCGAAGGCGAAAAGCTCTCCGGCGGCGGCCGCTCGTCGGGCCTGATGAGCTTCCTCAAGATCGGCGACCGCGCTGCGGGCGCGATCAAGTCGGGCGGCACCACCCGCCGCGCCGCCAAGATGGTCGTGGTCGACGCCGATCATCCTGATATCGAGACCTATATCGACTGGAAGGTGAAGGAGGAGCAGAAGGTTGCCGCTCTCGTCACCGGATCCAAGATCAACCAGAAGCACCTCAAGGCGGTGCTGAAGGCCTGCGTCAACTGCGAAGGCTCGGGCGACGATTGTTTTGATCCGGAGAAGAACCCTGCCCTGCGCCGGGAAATCAAGCTCGCGCGCCGCAGCCTCGTGCCTGACAACTACATCAAGCGGGTCATCCAATTTGCAAAACAGGGCTACAAGGACATCCAGTTCGACGTCTATGATACCGACTGGGATTCGGAAGCCTATCTCACGGTGTCCGGCCAGAACTCCAACAACTCGGTCTCGCTGAAGGACGATTTCCTCCGCGCGGTGGAAACCGATGGCGACTGGAATCTCGTGGGACGCACGACGAAGAAGATCACCAAGACGCTGAAGGCGCGCGACCTCTGGGAAAAAATTGGCTACGCCGCCTGGGCGTCGGCCGACCCCGGCCTGCACTTCAACACCACCATGAACGACTGGCACACCTGCAAGGCGTCCGGCGACATCCGCGCCTCCAATCCGTGCTCGGAATACATGTTCCTGGACGACACGGCGTGCAACCTCGCCTCCGCCAACCTGCTGACGTTCTACGACATCCCGACCAAGCGTTTCGACGTCGAGGGTTATGAGCACCTCTGCCGGCTCTGGACGCTCGTGCTCGAAATCTCCGTGATGATGGCGCAGTTCCCGTCGAAGGCGATCGCCGAGCTCTCCTACGAGTTCCGCACGCTCGGCTTGGGCTATGCCAATATCGGCGGCCTGCTGATGACCATGGGCCTGCCCTATGACTCGAAGGAAGGCCGTGCCATCGCCGGCGCGCTGACCGCGATCATGACCGGCATCACCTACAAGACCTCGGCGGAGATGGCTTCCGAGCTCGGCACCTTCCCCGGCTACAAGAAGAACGCCGCGCACATGCTGCGCGTGATCCGCAACCACCGCCGCGCCGCCCACGGCCAGTCCAACGGTTACGAGGCGCTCTCGGTCAACCCGGTGCCGATGGATCTGATCGCCTGCCCGCAGGCCGATATGGTCAAGCATGCGCAGGCGGCCTGGGATGCGGCGCTCGAGCTCGGCGAGAAGCACGGCTATCGCAACGCCCAGACCACGGTGATCGCGCCCACGGGCACGATCGGCCTGGTGATGGATTGCGACACCACCGGCATCGAGCCTGATTTTGCGCTGGTGAAGTTCAAGAAGCTGGCCGGTGGCGGCTACTGGAAGATCATCAACCGGGCGGTGCCGGCAGCGCTTCGCGTGCTCGGCTATCGCGAGAGCGATATCGCGGAGATCGAGGCCTATGCCGTCGGCCACGGCTCGCTCTCCAACGCCCCCGGCATCAACGCCTCGACGCTGCGTGCCAAGGGCTTTACGGATGAAGCCATCGCCAAGGTCGAGAAGGCCCTGCCGACCGCCTTCGACATCAAGTTCGCCTTCAACAAATGGACCTTTGGCGAGGATTTCATTCGCGACCAGCTCGGCATCGGTGCCGAGGCGATCGCGGCCCCCGGCTTCGACCTGCTCCAGGCCGTCGGCTTCACCAAGCGTGAGATCGAGGCGGCCAACGTCCACATCTGTGGCGCGATGACGGTGGAAGGTGCTCCGCACCTCAAGGCCGAGCACTATCCGGTGTTCGACTGCGCCAATCCCTGCGGCAAGATCGGCAAGCGCTATCTGTCGGTCGAGAGCCACATCCGCATGATGGCGGCGGCGCAGCCGTTCATCTCGGGCGCGATCTCCAAGACCATCAACATGCCGAACGACGCCACGGTGGAGGACTGCAAGTCCGCCTACATGCTGTCGTGGAAACTGGCGCTGAAGGCCAACGCGCTCTATCGCGACGGCTCAAAACTCTCCCAGCCGCTCAACTCGCAGCTCATCAGCGATGATGAGGACGAGGACGATGCGGTCGAGAATCTCTACGAGAAGCCGATGGCGGCGCGCACCGCCCAGGTCTCGGAAAAGATCGTCGAAAAGCTGGTCGAGCGCATCATCGTGATGCGCGAGCGCGAGAAGATGCCGGATCGCCGCAAGGGCTACACCCAGAAGGCAGTCGTCGGCGGCCACAAGGTTTACTTGCGCACCGGCGAGTATGACGATGGCCGCATCGGCGAGATCTTCATCGACATGCACAAGGAAGGCGCGGCACTGCGCTCCTTCATCAACAATTTTGCCATCGCCGTCTCGCTGGGTCTCCAGTACGGCGTGCCGCTCGACGAATATGTCGACGCCTTCACCTTCACCCGCTTCGAGCCGGCGGGACCCGTGCAGGGCAACGACAGCATCAAGTACGCGACCTCGATCCTCGACTACGTCTTCCGCGAACTGGCTGTGAGCTATCTCAGCCGCTTCGACCTCGCCCACGTCGATCCCAGCGAGACCGGGTTCGACGTGCTCGGCAAGGGCGTCGAGGAAGGCAAGGAGCCGGACGATCACGGCCACCGCGCGTCCAAGCTGGTGTCGCGCGGCCTCACCCGCTCCCGCACCGACAACCTCGTCGTGATGCGCGGCGGCTCGGCTGCAGTTGCGCAAGGAAATGACAGCGCACCGAGCGGCGGCTCCAAGGTCACGTCACTCGCCTCCCACGGCGCAGGACGTGCCGGCGACGTCCTGGAAGGCGCAGTCGCGCTGAAGCAGGAAGTGGCCCACGACCTCTCGCCAACGGAGAAGCTCGAAGCCCTCCAGTGGAGCAAGTCCGGCACCGCGCAGACCATGGTGCCCTCCAAGGCCGAACGCCGCGCGGAAGCCAAGGCCAAGGGCTACGAAGGCGAGATGTGCGGCGAGTGCGGCAACTTCACGCTGGTGCGGAATGGCACGTGCATGAAGTGCGATACTTGTGGAAGCACGACGGGGTGTAGCTAACAGTTCGGAGGTACCCTGCCCGGATTGGCGCCGAAGAAATATCCCTAAAGCCTCTGGGATTCGACAAAGACGAGAGATTTCGCGGCGAGCTTTGGCTTCGCCGCGAAAGTACCAAGACGAACGAACCGTGCATCTCGCATCGAAGGTGGATGGACAAATGCCCGACCTGAAGAGCGTCGAATCGGTCTATTTGGTGCTGGCCTTTGTGGTTCCGGGGATGATCATCACGTTCGTCCGTGCCCAGTTTTTCACCGGCCGAATGCGCTCTCTTTCCGAAAGCATCGTTGCATATTTGGCGGTCACTGTTCTCTATTACGGACTGGCGGCCCCTGTAGTGGAATACGTACTTTCGTTCCGAGACCCGGGCCGACAAAAGGTTTTTGCCTGGGTCGGCCTGATCGTCCTCCTACCTGCCGCAGTTGGCCTCGCACTCGGCATTCTGGGTCAGAACGACATATTCCGACGGCTCCTCCAGTTCTGTCGGATCAATCCAGTTCACGCCACGCCAGCAGCTTGGGACTACGCATTCGCTCGGTTGCGAGGCGACCATTTCGTGATGGTGACCCTTTCAGACGGGTCCACCGTCGGCGGCATCTATGGTGGTCGCTCGTTCGCATCGTCAGACCCGACCGAGCGCGACTTGTTCCTCCAGGAAATTTACGACGTGGACGGTGGCTCTTGGCAGAAGCGAAACGAGCAGCAGGCCATCCTCATCCCGGCGAAAGAGATCAAGCACGTTCAAATCTGGAATCCTAAAGGAACATGAAATGTCTAAAACGAACGACGGCTATAAGCCCGCACCGACCCCCAATGTAGCGACTAAGGGATACCAACCATCCTCCGTCCATCAACCTCTCAATCCTCAAAGCGGTCACCAGCCCGCTGGCGGATCGGCGCCAGCCGTGCCGACTACCGGCAGCGGCGTCAAGCCGCCGTCGAAGCCCTGATGGAGCCAAGACGTCGCTTGAAGACAGCAGGATCGCGCTGGAGATACCGCGCGAGTGGACGAGGTGAAGAATGGCGCTCGATATGAATTTCCGCGGAACTAAAGATTGGGTTGATCACCCTTGAAAAGAATTTCGCTAGCCTCCTACGGTGCCGCAGTGTCGACGGTCGCATTTGTCGTTTCGTTGGGAAGCCTCTATGTCGCGAAGCTCTCCTACGATTTCAGTGTCGCAAAAGAGATGCGCGAAATCCAAGAGAAACAGCCTGCCGTCGATCTGCAGATTAACCCACGCAACGCTTCTGCTGCGACGTTCGCACTTTCGATAATCAACCGATCCGAAACAAACATCGTGCCGCTGAGCATGAGGGTCGAGCACTCTCTTGAGGCAGGCAAACTGTATCTCTCCAGCAGTCAACAAAGTCTGGAGAAACTATAATCTACGCTTGATCTCCAATCGATGGGCACAGTTGTTCCGAAGGGCACCGCGAAACTTAGCGGAGTCTTGGCCGGAGCGACCGATGGCAAATCGGATAGCTTGACGCCCGGTCTCGAATTGCGCTTCACCGTTCGCCTTCGCTATGGTGATCAAGATGATACTATTGGGACGGTCGATGTAGTCAGGAAGATCTTGCCAGCCGTCACCGATCGTCTCCAACCGACGCCGGACATGTTCCTCTCTGTGATCGAGGAGGCACAGCGAAAAGCTCGCCAGAGAGAGCGTTTATATTTTATCGGTCAAATCGTTGTGGCGGTTGTCGCAATTTCTCTCGCGATGATCTTTATTCTTCATCGTTTGCGGCAAATGAGATCACCCAAAACAAAGGTCTGAGAGGCATGCTGAACTCGATTCTCGTCTGAGAACGTCGCCGGGGACTTCAGCACCCCACTTGCTGCGCTACTAACCTTCTGTGGTCTGTTTGAGGCGCTAGAGGATCGATTAGGATGGCCCTCGATCACTACATCTCGCAAGTTCATCTAAGAAACTTCTATTCTCCGAAAATTGACCGGCTCTACGCTATGCGCAAGTCGGATCTGAAGACGTTCGAGCCAAGATCGCAAGATGTCTGCCGGATCGACGAGGGAAACACTAACCCATACTTGAGTGAGAGTCGGGCAATCGAACTTTTCTTGAAAAGCGTCGAGCCGAACTACAATCGGGCGGTTGAGTTGGTGCGCAAAAACGCTTGCGATCAGATGGCGATAGTCGCGATCGCAGGATTCGCCGCTTACGTCTTGGCCTGCTCGCCCGCCTCAATGCGATTCTCGTCCGATCCACTCAGGGCATCCGTTCAGACCACCGCGGACATCTTAGAATCACAAGGTGAGATCGATACTCCACCATCGTCTCTTGGATACAAAAGCTTTTCGGAGATGATGGCAAAAGGCGCCGTGACGATCGATATTGATCCGATGTTTCCACAGGCGCTCGCCGTTCAATCCATCTTAAGCTGGCTCTCGATCTTCGGTAACTCGCGTTGGGATATCTTGCTCAACGAGCATGCTGATGCACCATTTTTTACAAGCGATTTTCCGATTGGATTCGAACAGGGACAGGACCCTCGCACAGTCAACAAGGTGGTACCTCTCACTCCGGCAGTGGCGGTGCGAATCCTTCCGGACGCTTCTCTCTCCGGTGCGCCGCGCGATTTTTCCTTCGCAAAGCTGCGCACTAGGACATGTCGTCCGGCCCGCTCAGAGGTTGTGGCGCTAAATAGACTACTAGTCCGTTGCGCGGAAAATACCGTCTTCTTCCGCGACGAACTTCCGTGGGTCTACAAATTCATAAAGGACAATCGCAACTACAGGGTTGAAGGAAAAACTGAACGCATAAGCACCGGAAACGGCTATTTTCACCTGTCGACTCAGCGCGTCGCACAGATCGAGCGGTAATGCATCGTTGTGCCTTCGCTTCATCGATCCCTTCCGCCGAAATTGCCTTTGCGGTCGAGCCCTTCCCTCCTAAACTCCCAACCCCACCGGCATGGGTTCCGACGGGCCTGGTAGAAGCGGAGTCAGATCATGCCCCAACCGGAAAGCTTCCCGATCGAGAAGATCTTCGTTCCCACAAAGCAGAAGAAAGCCGTCAAGCCCGAGAGCGTCGCGGAGATCGCGGAAAGCATCCTGGACATCGGGCAACAGGCCCCCATTTCCGTTCGGCTCGACGGAGACCGCCTCGTTCTGGTCGAGGGACTGCATCGGCTCGAAGCCTGCAAGGCGCTCGGCGAGACGACCATTCTCGGTGTCATCGTCCCGGCGGAGCTTGCTCAACACAAGCCGCTGTTGTCCGAAGGACCCGCAGTCGAGGCAGAACGCATCAAGATGGCGCGATTGAAACAGCTGCGCCTCGAGAAGGAGGCCGCAGAGGCATCGACTTCTGCCTTGAAGGGCGTCAACGGAACGGAAGCGCCGCGCACCCGTCCGACGAAAGGCGTTCGCGACAATCCGAAGGCACCGGGCAATGCGGGATCGACACGGAGAACATTGTCGGACTGGATCACGCAGCAAAAGGGCAGCGGCGGCCGCTATTGATGGCCGGCTGCAGGTCTTGAGCAAGCGTAGCCCGGATGAGCGTAGCGATATCCGGGATCCAACCGCTCGAAGTCCCGGATGTCGCTACGCTCATCCGGGCTACGAACGACCGTTCGGTGTGGCACCTCGATCCGCCCCGCCCCCGAACCCGCCATAATTTCTCCTTCGCACGCGCGTTGTGTTGGACGGCGGCGAAACCTGTCCTTCCAACGATCGGACTGCCGCACTCCCATTGACGCCCGACTGGGTGGAGAGCGCATCGGTGCCTGAAGCGAACGACCCCAAACCTGGTGATCAGAAGCCTGAGACCCAAAAGCCTGATGCGCCCAAGCAGGACGAGGTGCGCACCGATGGCGGGCTGGCGCGGGCCTACGGCCAGATCAAGAGCGCAGAGGAAGATCTTGCGCGGCTGGATCGGCTGGTTTCCGGAATGGAACGCGGCAGCGAAGGCCCGCGGGCCTCGCAAGCAGGCGCCGGTGCGGAGGCAGCCAAGACTCCTGAGAAGAAGACTTCCGAAAACAAGACTCCCGAGGACAAGGCGCCGGCACCGGCTAGCAAGGTTCACGATCAAGGCCTGAAGGGAGATCGGCCCATGCTGCGCGTTTTGGTCGGCCTCGTGTTGGCGATCGGCATTCTCGGTGCCGCCTTCGCTTCGCACTATCGTGATGAAGCCAAGACAATCACCAAGTCGATCCTGGCGCGATGGGCTCCGCCGGGCGCGAGCGAGCCCCCGCAAGCGTCCGCGGTTGAAAGTCCGGCGCAGCCGCGGGCGATGCAACTGGCTGCTGCGGATGGGCCCAGTCCGGTGCCCGCGCCGCCGGTCGGCAAGGAAACGGAAAACGCTCCAAGAACCGACGCTGCAAGACCTGGCGCCACAGCGCCCGACCCATCATCGTCTGATCTCGCGCAATCGCTCAAGACCATCACCAACGAGCTTGCGAGCATCAACGGAAAGCTCGAGCAACTGAAAAGCCGCAATGAGCAGACGCTGCGCGAGCAGGCCGACACCATTCAACAGCTCAAGGCGGCGCAGGAGAAGGATGCGGCGGACAATGCGCGCCTCGCCGCACAGGTCCAGGCGCTGCAAACGCAACCGGCGGCTTCATCCGCACCTGCACCCGCGAAACCCGTCGTGCGGAGCGTGATGAACAACGAGACGGCTGCGCCTGCACGGCCGCGCCTGCAAGCGGCACCACCTCGGCGGCCCAGGCCGCCGCCGCGAGGCCCCTGGATGATGCCCCCGCCCTATATGGACGACCCTTACGGCTATCCGGATTGGTGAACCCGCAGCGGCGGATCAGCCGACGACGCGGAGTGCCGCTCGCTGGAATTGCGGTGCCAGTGCACTAAACTCTCAGGCTCAACTGACCCAATCTGTCCAGTGCGCTACGCGCACTCGTGGGCCCGCTCGTCCCGCTTCTTCCGAACCTTGGCCAGCGAACGGTTTGCCTGTTCGACATAGCGCTGCGCTTCCTCTCCCCGACGCTCGCGGATGCCTTCGTAGACATGCGACCGCTGCTCGCTCTCCTTGCGGAGACCGATTGCTTTAAGTGCGATGGAGATCAACGTTTGCCAGTTCATCACAGAACCTTCGCGAACTCCCTACCTCAGGTAGGACAGGTCAAACCCTTCCCGGCCCATCAGCCAGAACGTCCGCTTCCAATCGTCCGTTCCGTCCATAAGGATCGAGTAACCCTCATTCTGCATCACATTCGTCACCAAAGTGTGCTTGTGCAGCGCAGGTCCCCCAACCTGCCTCGCAGAGGTCACACGGTAGATATAGCCCGGCGTAAGCTCCTGCAAAAGCCGGCGACAACAATGACTTACGACATCAAGGACGAGCCCGGAGCAGTTCGGCGGCAACCAGACCTTTGCAATGTCCCTGTTCATCGTTGATCGGATCGGGACCTTCCCCAGCTGATCCAGGATGGTAATTTCATACCCGAATTCGTGGTAGTCGAATGATCTCAGATCCGGTAGCGGCGTCAAATCGCGTCGCGGCGTGAAGCCGACGTCGATCAGGGTGAGCCACCGATCATCTTCGCTCAGGCCGATCGGGGCCCGAAGATAGATGCAGCCATCCTCCTCTTCGAAGTCGAGGTCATTCGGTAGGTCGTCGATGCTTCCCAGTAGTGCGCGGACAGGCGGCAGGGACATGACGATACGCTTCTCTCCGGCGACCTCTCATTGAAGATCCCGATCTTTGGCGCACACGTCGATGCAGTTCAATCATAAATTGCATCAAGAGGACAACTCGGATGGGTGGATCGACTTGTCCGCCGTAGCTCGAAGAGCGAAGGCGGAAGCGATACCCTCGATCGCTCGGACCGAGATGATGGTTTCGCCAGGGCCCAACCCATCGTGCTGGTGAGCCCGCAGCGGCGAGTCAGCCGACGGCGCGGCTTCCGGGATGGCGGGCAAGTCTACCTTCCGGACGAGCGAAGGTCTTCGGCGACGCTGTCGAACGGGTTCTGGGTGACGACGGCCCCAAGGCTGCCCTGCTGCGAATCTGCCGCTCGGGACCCCTGGCGCTTGCCGGCTGCGAAGATGTCGTGCACGAGCCCGAGTTTCCCGAGTCCGAGAATGATCAGGCCGTTGACGTCGATCTCGTACCAGGCGTGCGACAGGTAGGCGTCGCGCGGAAACCGATGATGGTTGTTGTGCAGTCCTTCGCCGAAGGTAAGGATCGTGGTCACCAACTCGTTGGTCGTGCCGTCATTGGTCTCGAAGCGACGATAACCGTAGTTACCGTCGCTATGGCAGACCGAGTTCACCAGCGAGGTGGCCATGGTCATGATGTAGCTGCGGAACAGGCCCGAGAACAGCACGCAGCCGATCATCGTGTGCACGCCGCCGAACGCGTAGCCGATGGCGCCCGGAATGATCACCGCCGACAGCGCGTACCAATACCAGCGCGTCCTGGTGAAGAACATGGCGATCGGGTCGGCCAGAATATCCTTGGCGTAGTATTCGCCATCAGAGGTCTCCCGGTCCCACACCCAGCCGCCTTGCGCATGCGCCATCCCCTTGGCGAAGCTGGCAAAGCGGTTGCCGGCGCCGTCATAGTAAGGGCTGTGGACATCGCCGGGCTTGTCGGAGTGAAGGTGGTGCCGGCGATGGTTGCTCACCCACTTCAGGATCGAGCCCTGCACCGCCAGCGTGGCGATCGCGGCCAAGATCGTCCGCATGACCGGACCGCAGCGGAAACTGCGGTGCACGAAGTAGCGATGCATGAAGCCGATCCCGACCGTGGTCAGCAGAAACATGCCGACGAAGACCGAAATCTCCACCCAGCCGATGCCTTGCCAGAATGCCCAGATCAGCGCCGCGAACGAACCTCCGACCATAAGGCCGAACGCGATATAGGAATCGAAAAACTTGGCGTCGACCACCGGGCCTTCAACAAGCACGCCGGGTGGCATTTTTGGTAGCGTCGTCTGGTCAGCACCGTCGTCCGACACCACGCCCTGCACTGCGGTCATTTCAGTCATTCCATTTACGCAAAATTAACTATTCTGCAGCGCAACCTACAGCCACGGGTTGTCTTCAGCAAGGACTCGAACGTCCCTGGGAGTGCGGAAAATTACGGTGAGGGTTAACTCTGGAACCAGCCGTCGCTGTGATATCCCCACACGGCCTTAAGCTGGCTGGAGCGACCTGTCCGCCGTAGCTCGAGGAGCGAAGGCGGAACCGGTCCCCCCAAACTCCGTCAGGTCCGAGTTCCGCAAGGGCTCACCTCGCCTTACCCGCACCCACAAAACCCATGCCAAGGAAAAGCACGAGCCTCCTCCCTCGCCTTCGCAACATCCGGCGGGGCGCGCGGTGGGCGCGAAAGAATTTCGCGCGTGCACCGCGGATGGTTCGGATCGCGGGCGGCGTGGCGATGCTGCTTGCGGCCGTGGTGCTGGTGAACATCGTCTATCAAATCATCCGCAAGCCGACCGAGCTGTTCGTCCTTGTCGGCAATGCGCTCGACAAGGAGCCGGCCGAGAACTGGCGGCAATACGGGCCGCTGTTTCGCAAGCATTCCACCGCGACGATCACGCCCGAATTGCTGGCAGCACTTGCGCAGATCGAGAGTTCAGGCAATCCGGTGGCGCGCACCTACTGGCGCTGGCGATTGAGCCTCAATCCGCTTGCGATCTACCGGCCCGCTTCCAGCGCCGTCGGCCTCTTCCAGATGACCGACCCGACTTTCGCCGACGCCGCACGGTTCTGTATCCGTGGCAACGCGGTCACGGAGACCGGCTGCGGGTTCACCAGCCTGTATATCCGCGCGATCCCGAGCCACGCCATCGAGCTCGCATCGGTGTATCTCGACCGCCAGGTGGCTGACGTTCTCGCCCGCGCCGGCGATGTGAAGGCGAGCCGCGAGCAGAGGCAGGATCTGGCCGCCTTCATCCATCTCTGCGGCGCCGGCCCCGCCACAGCCTACGCGCGCCGCAAGTTTCAGATGATCGCCGACGAGCGCTGCGGCGATCACCTGGTTGCGAGCTATGTCGCGAGGGTCAATGCGATGAAGCGGCAGTTTTTGCGGCTATCGGCGGATGACAGCAATTGAGGAGCGTAGCCCGGATGGAGCGAAGCGTAATCCGGGACCAGCGTTCCTTGTGGCAACACCCCGGATGGCGCTTCGAGACTGGGCAAGAATTCTATCCGATTGGGCAAAGGAGTGTACGATTCGGTATGACGAATCGTACCTTCAAGACCGGGGTAAGCCGGGATCAGGCGAGCTTTCTTCCGCCGCGTGTTGAAGATTACGTGGATGGCAACAATCCCGTTCGCGCGATCGAGGCATTTGTCGCGGTGCTGGATATTGGGCGGCTTGGCTTCGGCCATGCCGGGTCAGGCGGCGGGGCGGGACAACCGCCTTACGATCCTGCCGATCTGCTGAAGCTCTATCTTTATGGCTACATCAACCGGATCCGCTCCTCGCGCGCTCTTGAGCGCGAGGCCGGGCGCAACCTCGAACTGATCTGGCTGATGAAGCAATTGGTGCCCGGCTATCGCACCATTGCCAATTTCCGCCGGGACAACTGGAAGGCGCTCAAGGCGGCGAACCGGGAGTTCGTGCTGCTGATGCGTGAACTCGACCTTTTGGGTGGTGAGGTGGTGGCGATCGACGGGGCGTTTTTTGATGGCAACGCCAGCAAGGCGAGCATCAAGACGCAGCGCCGACTTGCCAAGCGGCTGGCGGAGATCGAACAGGAGATTGAAGCCTATGGTGCCGCGCTGGAGGCCAACGATAGCGCGGAGGCGGAACGTCCGCCGGCGGGGCCAGACGGTGGCGGACGCGAAGGCGGCGGGGACGTCGCGCAAAAGGTGGCGACCTTGATGGCCAAGCGCACAGCCCTGAAGGCGGATCTGGCGCAGCTGGAAGAGAGTGGCCAGACGCAGTTGTCGCGAACCGATGCGGATGCCCGCTTGTTGACGAAGAACGGCCAGGTGGTGGCGGGCTACAACGTTCAGATCGCTGTCGACGACAAACACAAGCTGATCACGGCGAGCGAGGTCGTCAACGACGGCAACGACACCGGTCAGCTTTACGATATGGCCAAAGCCGCGAAGGAGGAGCTTGGCGTCGAGACGCTCACGGCGCTCGCCGATACCGGCTATTACAACGGCCACACGCTGAAGGACTGCGAGGAGAATGGGATCGTGGCCTACGTTCCGCAAGCCAAGCGGACCGCGCGGCTCGAAGCGCAAGATCGCATCAGCCATGAAGAGTTCGCCTACGACACCGAAGCCAATGTCTATCGCTGTCCCGCCGGCAGGCTCCTGAGCCCGACGGACGGCCGCAAGACCAACGGCAACCGGATCGAGATCAGGTATGTCAGCCGCAAGTCCGACTGCGACGCCTGCGCGCTACGCTCACGCTGCCTCTCTGCCAAGACGCCGACGCGCACCGTTTACCGCTGGGAGCATGAGGCGGTGCTGGACCGGCATCGTGCACGGATGCAGGACGCCGACGCCCAGATGCGCCGCCGGGCCGAGCTCGCCGAACACCCTTTCGGCACCCTCAAATGTCGGGCAGGTTACCGCCACTTCCTCGTCCGCGGCTTCGACAAGGTGCGCGGCGAATGGAGCCTGATGGCGCTCTGCTACAACTTCTCCCGGGTGCTCAGCATCCTCGGCCTCGACAGCCTTATGGCCTATTTGGCCAACCGCCATCCAAACTGGGCGCTTTTGCTTAACGTCGTCACAGCCATCGTCACTAGGCTACAAATCCGCCCGGCATTCGACTACGCTAGGTAATCAGACAAAATAAATTCTTGCCCAGTCTCTTCGCTCCATCCGGGCTACGGGCACTGTTCAATTCCGCGTCCGAGTGGCCTTCACCACCAATACGGCCACCGCCAACCCTCATAGCGGACCCACGACGATTCCAGCGGCGGGCCGTAGGGATCGACGCGATCGTCTTCAGGGCGATAACGATAGCGTGGAACCACATTGTAATCCCACGGCGTTGGCCTGATCACAGGCGCCGTGACGATAAGCCTCTCCTGCGGCTCACGAACGATGTGAGCTTTCCGCGTCCGGGCTTCAGCACCAGACGTCCCGAGATTGCACAGCACCACGGCAGTTCCGAGCGCGCACGCGACAGTCATGATTTTCATGCGTTGGCCTCCTTGCGAACAGAGTGCAAAAGGACTCAAAGCAAGGCAAGCGAAATTCGCTCTCGGCTCATGGCGGACTCCTGGCGCGAAGCCCGTAGGGTGGGCAAAGGCGCACTTGCGCCGTGCCCACCATCTCTCAACAACTGCGCCACTCATGGTGGGCACGCTTCGCTTTGCCCACCCTACGCAGCCACCCATCCTACCAGCTCATCTAGGCATTCATTGTCGCAAGGCCGCGTGTTTGCGCAGGCGGGACGGCGCTTTGAGGCGGGTTGATATCCTTCAGGCTCTCATCGCTTTGATGGACTGCGAGAATGTTGATGCCGAGAGCCATCAACTGGTAGCCGTTGTCCTTCAGCCATTGCTCGAGTTGCCGGATATCGGTCTTGATCTTTTCGATCAACAGGATCGGGCGATACCTCTTGATGGTCTCCCGAGCCCCCTCAAGGGCCTCCATCTCCATGCCCTCGATATCGATCTTGATGAAATCCGTTCGCGGCAGATCGAGATCGTCCAACGTCATTTTCCGGATGAAGACGGTGTTGTCCTTGTAGTCGATCGGCTGACCGATGAATTCGTTGTTCGGGCGCTGCCGCAATTCCAGGCTGCCGAAGCTGGACGGCGCAAAATAGTTCGGATTTGGAATTTCCATCGTGCCGGATTCGGAGGACACGGCCGCATGCACCGCCAACGCATTGAAGCAATTGTTGATGGCAATGTTGCCCGCCAGCGCATAGTAGATCCGTTCCTGGGCTTCGATCGCAATCACCGAACCCCAGCCCGTCATCGACGAGGCCCATTCGACCGTGTGCACGCCGATATTGGCGCCGCAGTCGATGGCGATCACGCCGTCACCGTGGTGCTTCCGTCGCAGTGCCAGCAATTCGAGAGCGACCTTGACTTCCGTGGGATCGAAAGCGGCCGTTTCGAGGATCTGAAACCCCACGCCGTAGCCGCGGTCAGGCCCGACCATGCGATAGTCGAAGCGATTGACGATCATCGTTCCGTGGTTGGACGCAGCCAAGACAAAGGCCAGCTTTTGCCCCGCGATCGGCATGGTAGAATCTCCTCAGACCCAGAGTAGATTCCACTATCCCACCGCGCGCTTATGCGAAGCTTGCCCCGACATCCGCTTGCAGCCCTCACACCGGCGCCATCATGAACAGGATCACCTCATGACCACAGTCTTGCGTATCGCGGCCTTCTCGGACGGCAGCCGAGGGGGCAATCCCGCCGGTGTCTGGATCGGCGACGTCCTGCCTGATGCATCGACGATGCAGGCGATCGCGGCCGAGGTCGGCTTCTCGGAAACCGCCTTTGCCGCGCCCGAGGGTGAGGCCTGGCGCGTCCGCTACTTTTCGCCGTTGATGGAGGTGCCGTTCTGCGGACACGCCACCATCGCGCTCGGCGCGGCGCTCGCGCACCGCTACGGCGATCGAAGTTTTGGGCTGCATCTGAACGATGCCGTCATTTCCGTGTCGGGGCAGCGCGACGGCAGCACCATTGCAGCGGCGCTGCAATCGCCGCCGACGCGCAGCGCGCCGCTCGATGCGTCGCTGCGGGATGAGTTGCTGGATTTGTTCGGCTACACGGCCTCCGATCTCGACCCAAAACTTCTCCCTGCGAAAATTCACGGCGGGGCCGATCATGCTGTCCTTGCTTTGCGATCGCGCGACGCACTCGCGCGCATGACGTATCAGTTCGAACGGGGCCGCGCGCTGATGGACAAAGCGGGTCTGGTCACCATCGCGCTCGTGACGGTGGAGACGGCGCGGCTGTTCCATGTGCGCAATGCGTTTGCCGCCGGCGGCGTCGTCGAGGATCCCGCGACCGGTGCGGCCGCCGCCGCGTTCGCAGGCTATTTGCGCGACATCGGCTGGCCGCACGGCGGCGCCATCGACATCGTGCAGGGCGAAGACATGGGAGCGCGGTCGCTGATCCGCGCGGAGATTGGTGAGATCGCGGGCGGCTCGATCCGGGTCTCGGGGACGGCGCGCTTCATGGACGATGCGTGATCCCGTGGACGCGCGCGAGGAAGCGCCCTCCTTATCCCTTGTTTCCCTTGCATTCGCCTGCTTCGACCCTACGGTGCGCCGCGCACGCCAGCCGGAGACGAGACTCATCATGACCGACGCCACCAAATGCCCGAACTGCCAGTCGGAGCATGCCTATCAGGATCGCGATCTCTGGATGTGCCCGGAATGCGGCCATGAATGGAGCGCCACGGCCACCGCAGCCGCGGATACGCCGGTGGAAGCTGGTGTACGCGATGCCCATGGCAATGTGCTCACCGATGGCGACAGCGTCATCGTGATGAAGGACCTCAAGGTCAAGGGCTCCTCATCGGTCGTCAAGGGCGGCACCAAGGTGCGCAACATCCGCCTCCAGGACGCCACCGACGGCCACAACATCGCCTGCAAGATCGACGGCATCGGCGCGATGAATTTGAAGTCGGAGTTCGTGAAGAAGGCGTAGATGCGTCGGGTGGATGACCTTGCGCTCATCCGCCTACACGCCTAGCAATCGGCCCCGATGGCGGCGAGGTACGATGCGTCAGGCGCCTGGCCGTCGCATGCGTCCCACCGTGGCATAATGCCCCTGTTTTGTCCGACGGGGCAAACTTTATTCGGCATCGCCGAAATCGAAATTCGCCAACGATTTCTACTTTGCATGGGGTTGTTTTCGATATTTTTGTCGGACGCCCGGCTATGATGCCGCAAGGTCACGCAGGCAGCCGCACCATCAGGGGCCATCCATGTCGAAAAAGCCGTCAGTCGATCACGACTATCACGCGAAGAAGGATCGCCTCGAGATCACCATCAAGCATTATGCCCTGGAGAAGAAATCCGACCGGGAGGACCTCGTGAAGCACATCCTTCGCAGGCTCGAAAAAAGTCCGGCGCTCGCGAAAGCCACCGTCAAAAAGGCAAAGGCCAAACTCGGCAAGCTGCCGAAATCTCCGGGCAGAGGAGCCAGGTTGGCCGAAGTCGGAGACTGAGTGATCGCACCGCGATCACCTTTGCCTTTGCGCCAGGTAAAATCCGCACAGCACCGTCACGAGGCCTGCGGCCTGCAATGCCGTTGGCGGCTCGCCGAGCAGCAGCCAGCCGGTGAGCAGCGTCAGCGCCGGCACGCAGGCGGGGAACACCGCGGCACGCGCGACGCCGAGGCGCTGAACCGAGACGGCGAACAGATAGAGCGCGGCGGGGCCTGCGAGCACGCCCTGCGCCAGCGCCTGAATCGCATTCTCGCTCACGCCAATCGCCGCAATGCGCGCGAGCCCGCCGGTTGTGAAGTAGATCGGTAGCAGCAAGAGCGACAGCACGTTGATGACGAGCGCCGCGGACACGGCGGAGACGCGCCAGTGACGCAGCAGCGCGCCAAAGCCGGCGAACATCAATCCAGTGAGGACGAAGATCAGATCGCCCTGCACACCGTCAACGCCGATGTGGCCGATCGATTCCGCACCGATCACGCCGAGGCCGCCGACGATGACGAGCGCGCCGATGAAGCGCGAGGCAGAGATTCGCTCCTTCAGAAAAACGGCGGCAAGCAGCAGCCCTCCGAGCGTCGCGCAAGACGGCTGGATCACGCTGCCATGGCCGAGCGGCACGAACAGGAAGCCGGTGTAGGAGATCAGCGACATCACGGGGCCGCCGAGCACCATCAGCGCAAGGCCCCTGCCCCAGCCGATGCCGCAGAGATCCGAGACACCCGCACGCAGCACCAGCGGCAGGAACGCGATGCCGGACCAGATATAGCGATGCACCAGAAGATCGACCGGCGTGAATCCGACCTTCAGCCCGTGGCGTGTTCCGGCAAAGCCCAGCGCCCAGAACAGCGCAGCCGACAGGCCCGAGAGGACGCCGATGAGTGCCGGCGCCGCATCGTTCTTTTGAATGAGAGCGTCAGCGCCGCTCGTCCGCTGATCCATGGCGTAACCGTTATGTCAGTGGGCTGGGAGGCTCAACCCACGCGGTTGCAGGGCTGGCACGCGAAGGTCGACGCGACAGGCCTGCACATCACGCTTCCTCACCGAACACCATCCGCCATCCCTTGCGTGTATCCATGTATTCCCGCACCTCGCGGATCCGCTTCCCGGCCACTGTAAACACGAAGCAATAGTCGTTGTCGTAGGGTTTGCCGCCGGCAAGCGTGGCGCGCATCCGCTCCTCCACGATCACCACATCGCCATCGGCATAGACACCGCGAAAGGCGATGTCGACACCCGAGAACATCCGGTGCATCTCCTGCGCGATGAAGTGCGCAATCTGCTGTGCTCCGACCATATGGTCGGTGTGATCGAGCGCGACCGCGGTTGCGTTGCCTTTCGGCGCGATCCATTCGGCATCCTCGGTGAACAGCGCCGCGATACGGTCGGCGTCGCGCGATGAAAAGGTTTTCCAGGCGTTCAGTACGATGTCCTTCGGGCTGGTCACGACGGCTCCCCGGTTTGCATTCACATGAGGCTTGCCTTCTAGGCCGGCATGCTCAGCGCGGCTCGCCACAATCGGACTCGGTCATCCCGCGGCCCTTCCCCGCGCACGCGCATGCGCTATCATCAGGCCATGCTGAGCTTCGAAGACTGCAATGCCGCGCGCCTGCGCCGCGATCCCCGCTATGACGGCCGCTTCTTCACGGCGGTGAAGACCACGGGCATCTATTGCCGCCCGGTCTGCCCGGCCAAGCACCCGCTGACCCGCAACGTCGCCTATTATCCGACGGCGGCCGCGGCCGAGGCCGCCGGATTTCGGCCCTGCCTGCGCTGCCGTCCCGAGACCGCCCCATTCTGCCCGGCGTGGAACGGCACGCGCTCGACGGTCGCACGCGCAGTGAAGCTCATCAATGAGGGCGCGCTGGACGAGGACTCAGTGGTGACACTTGCCGAGCGGCTCGGCATCTCATCGCGCCATCTGGCGCGGCTGTTCGAGCGGCATGTCGGCGCGACGCCACAGCAGCTTGCCAAGACGCTTCGCGTCCAGCGCGCCAAGCGCCTGCTCGACAGCGGCGATCACACCATGACGGATATCGCGTTCCAGGCCGGCTTCGGCAGCCTGCGCCGTTTCAATGCCGCGTTCACCGAACTCTACGGCCGTTCGCCGTCTCGCCTGCGCGCAGTGCGTGAGCGGAGAACGTAAGTCGCTTCGCTCATCCGGACTAGAAATTGTGGCTATCAGAAAAACCCTGGGCTCAGATCCAACCCATACGTAAGACTCAGCACGAACACGAACAACGCAGCCGCTGCAAACAGCGCGACATGCCTGAGAATGAATGCGCGCGAAGACGTGGTCGCAATGACGGCTTTCTGGGCAACAGGCACGACGGCCTCCGTTATGAAATCAATTATTGGCCGCTCAAAATGCGGCAGGCGCATCAAGCACCGCGATCTGCAAAGCAACTATTAAAGAGATCACACTCGGTTTGAACGGCTGTACATGATCGGAGCGTTACGGCGCTCTTTTTGGGCCGCAAGCTTCTCAGCCAGTGCATCTAGCGAGAGAATGCTATCAATCACCCTCGCGTGATGAGCATGCAACGCCTCGCGCGCATGCCTGTCGGATGAGGCAGTGGGTCTCGTCTCGCGAGCCCACTGCACTCACGCCGATATCAATTTAGCGGGCGCTGCCCGTGGTCACCGTCGCGGTCTTCAGCTTGCGCGGCGTCAGAACGCTTGCCTGGTGGACCGTGGCGGTCGTAGCGGGCGGCGTCACGTCTTGCTGGACGTGCGCGGCACCGAGCACGCGGACCTGCAAGGGCGAGACCGGAAAGCCGTTGGCTTCATAGGCCGGCAGCTCGGCGGCGAAGGTTGCAGTCGAGCCTGCGATGGCGAGGGCGGCGGCTGCGATCGAAAACGTCAATTTCTTCACGGTGATGCTCCTGGGTGAGGATTCGGAGCACATCTAAGCGTGATTTGCTGCATTGCGACATGCGCTGCTGCATTGCGACATCGCGTCGCGCGCATGGCGATATGTTTAATGTGCACAAGGGCTTGCGCTGTGCACCGCTATCACCGTCCTCATTGCGAGGAGTGTGTGGCAGCGGCGCCGCTCTATTTCAACGCAGTCGCCAGCGCTTGCAGTTTCGCGACGAGATTGGTGCCCAGCGCATAAATCACTTCGATAATCGCGAGCGCGATGCCCGCTGCGATCAGGCCGTATTCGATGGCGGTGGCGCCGGATTCATCGGCCACGAAGGCGGCCAACATGCATTTCAATTTCACTATCGCGTCCTTCCCAAATCTACCGGACGTTGCCGGCGGGCCAGCAATGCACCACCACAATCCAAGATTGAGTAAATCCTGATCGCTCAATTTGATGGTAATCTGGAACCGTTTTTGACTGTTTTTCCCTCTCGCGATCGCGGGAACCGTGTGGGAACCAGCGTTGCGCCGGGGCAACACTTGCTTGAAAAGCCCTTTTTCGCCGATTTGCGCCATTGCACCGCCACATCCTCCCCCGAACACTTGACGCGCCGCGTACTTGGCTGTGCAAACTGGTTCGGGTCAGAACCTTTTGGAGGCGGGATCATGAATGATCGGCGGTCTCTTATCGTAGCAGTATCGTGCCCCTCGGCCGTGATGATCGGCTGGCTGGCACTGTCCCTCTCCGCCTATGCCCCGGCCCTGATCGAGAACAGCGGCGCCAATGCAGCCGCCGTCTCGCGCGCGAAAGATCTCACCCGCCTCGAGCTCGCCGATATCCCGCGCGCTGCGACCATCGACGATGGCATCGCGCTGACTGCCGATATTGCAGCCGCCGCGGCGGCGACACCGAGTGTCGCGCCCGCCGAGGTGGCGACGACTGAGACGCCCGCCCCTGTCATCAAGCTCGCCTCGGCCGATCCGACCGACATGCTGCCGGTGGTCTCGCCGGCGCCTCAGATGCCACCCGAACCCGCTCCCGTCGCCAACGAAGCCGCGCCGGACCAGGAGCCCGCCATCAAGCTCGCATCCGCCGATCCAGGCGATGTCGTGCCACAAGAGACGCTGTCGCCTGCGGCGATCGCGAGCGGGCCTGTGGCCGAGAGCAAGGCCTCGCCGTCCGCCGACACCGTCGCCGTGCTCGACGAATGCTTTGTCATGGATGCCTGCATCGACCGCTATCTCTGGGCGCTCTATCAGCGCACGCCCAAGGAAGACTCGATCAAGGTCGAGGACCGCCGCGCCGTTACCATCAAGCGTAAGGGCAAGATGGTCACGGTGATGCGCAGCTTCACAAAGCTCGTCGACGAGGATTTTGGCTGGAAGGATCCGAAGGCGGCCGAGCACACCAAAATGGCGTTGATGGACTATGTCATCGGCGGCATGGACAAGAGCTTCAAACAGAAGCTGTTTCGCACGCTGCTCGCTGCCGAAGCCGCCGGCCTCTCGCCGGGAATCACCAGCGCGTTCCGTGATGACTATCGCCAGGAGATTGCGAGCGGCCTGAAGGCGGCCTCCAACCGCTCCTATCATGGCGGCAGTCTTCGCGGCGGCTACGGTCACGGCATGGCGGCCGATATCGTCAGCACCAAGGGCGACAATCGCGCGCAGCGCTGGGTCTCGACGGAAGTGCTGTGGAAATGGGTCGACGCCAACGGCAAGGGGCTCGGCATTGGCAGGCCCTATCTCGGCCGCGATCCGCCGCATGTCGGACCGATCGACGGACTGGAATATATTTCGAAGCGTGGCGTTGCGACCGACCGCAAGGAAGCTACCAACGCGAAGCCGAAGAAGGTGCGCGCTGTGGCAAGCGTAAAGCCGCCAAAGGCACAGGCGGCACGCGAGCAGAAGAGCCCAGCAAGGCCGCAGAAGTCGGCGCAAACCACCGCGAAGCGGGCGACCTAATCCAGGTCTTATGTGCCTGACGCCGGCAGTGGCACGAGACGCATCTCGACCGATCCTGCCTCCTGCGTGCGAACCAGCACGGCAAAGACGGTCTCGACCGCAAGCCGCACGGCTGCCTCGATCGCTGTGCCCTTGGCCAGATGCGCCGCGACCAACCCGGTCAGGAGATCCCCGGTGCCATAGGGACGGATCGGCAGAAGCGGCGTCGCAAAGCGCGACAATTGCCCGTCCGCGCACAAAATCGTCTCCACCTGCCCCTCGGGCGTATCTGTGAGCACGCAGCCCGTGGCGACGATGTCGATACGCCGCTGGCCTGCAATCGCAGCGGCTGCGGCGCGCAGAGCCTCGGTATCCGCGATCGTGACGCCGGAGAGCAGCTCCAACTCGAACTGGTTCGGCGTGATCAGATTTGCGGCCGGCAACAGCCGGTGCCGCACCACGTCCAAAATGCCGTCGGCGACATAGACGCGGCCGTCGTCGCCGATCACGGGATCACAAAGATAAATCAGCTTCGAATTCCGCGTCAGCGCCCTCTCAACGAAATCGGCGACGACGGCCGCGTTATCGGGCGAGCCGAGATAGCCGGTGACGAGCACGGCGGCGTCATCGACGAGATCGCGCTCCTCGACGCCTTTAAGGAGATCGGCGACCAGCTCGGCCTCGAGCACGCGCCCGCGCAAGGTCGGATAGCGCGGATGGTTCGACAGCAGCGTCGTCGGCACCGCCGCAACGTTCACGCCCTCCGCCTGCATGGCATGGACGGCCGCGCTGTTGCCGACATGGCCGTGGACCACCTGGCTTTGAATGGAGATGACGAGCATGCAGAGGTCCGTAAGGTCAATCGTAGCGCGACGCAAGCATCGCAATCGTAGCCCGGATGGAGCGCAGCGTAATCCGGGACTCGCGCCCACGGCATGATTCCCGGATTACGCTTCGCTCCATCCGGGCTACGGGCCTATGGCAAATCATAATCAAGCCCCGGCCGCAGAGCCCGCATCGTCCGCGCCAGCCGCCGGTGCCCGGTCTCCTCCGACCGCGCCAGTCGGTCGGCGATCGCGACATGGTCCGCATCGCTCTTGTGCTGGTTGAGCTTGGCCTGCCCCTCGACCTGATCGACCACGAGATCGATCACACGTATGGCCGCCAGCATGCTCTCGCGCTTGGCTGCCTCCATCTGCTGGAGATCCCAGGGTTGCTTCGGCAGCCGCGCCTCCGCGACCGCAAGCAGCGCATCACCATGGCCGCGGTTCTCGGCCTGCCCCCGCAGATGCGCCACGCCCGACAGGTTCACGGCCTCGTAGAGCCAGGTCGAGACGTTGTCGGGCGAGGAATACCAGTCGTTGGAGATGTAGGCATCGTCGCCGGCGACGATCAGCAGGAATCGGCGCGTGCCGTCGGCAAGCTCGACCAGCGGGTTCCTGGCGGTGAAATGGATCTGCACGATCGTTCGTCCGTCGCGCTCGGCCAATACGAACGGCACATGCGAGGCGCGCGGGCCCGTCGCATCCGCCGCGACGATCATGCCGAAGCCGCGCCGGCCCGCAAACTCCAGCGCGCGCTGCTCCTCGATGCGAAACTGGGGCCGAAGGACATGCATGGCGTGGCACTCGATCTCTGGAAGAGAGGACGCGGAGAGGCTAACGATTCGTCGCGGGTTCGTCACGTCTGAGTAGTATGCTCCCTAGGCATGGCCAGCCCACCGAAAAGCCACGATCTGCCTGTTAAACATACCTACCGCGCGGTATCTTTCCCGCGCCTACATTCGAGTTTGCCATGACCACCGCATTCAATGCCTATGCAGCGCTCGCCCTTGCCATCGTCCTAGAGGTCACGGCGTCCGCCTTTCTTCAGCAGTCCGCGCAGTTCACGCGGCCCTGGCCGACGCTGGCGATGGTGCTGTTCTACGTCGCCTCGTTCTACGCGCTGTCGGTGGCGATCCGGGTCATCCCGTTGAGCATTGCGTACGCGATCTGGGGCGGGGTCGGCATCATCCTGACCGCGACCGTCTCCTTCGTGCTGTTCCGCCAGATGCTGGACGCCGCAGCCTTCGTCGGCATCGCGCTGATCGTATCGGGGGTCGTGGTCATCAACCTGTTCTCGGGGACCACGGTGCACTGATGCCGGCAAACGCCTACACCCGCACCAAGCAGCCCGAACAGGTCCGCCGCGCCCTGCTCGACCGCGCCGCGGCGATCGCCATGGACCATGGCGTGTCCGGCGTCACGGTGCAGGCGGTGGCGGCTGCCGCCGGCGTCACCAAGGGCGGGCTGTTTCATCATTTTGGAAGCAAGCAGGCATTGATCGAGGGCCTGTTCGCCGATCTGCTCGCCCGCGTCGATGCCGAGATAGACGCCGCCATCGAGGCGGATCAGAAGCCGCGCGGCAGTTTTACGCGCGCCTATGTGAACGCCGTGTTCACGGGCAAGGCCTTTGGCTTCGCCACGCCTTGGGCGGCGCTGAGCATGGTCGTCGTCACCGACCCGTCGCTGCGCCAACTCTGGAACGACTGGATGAAAGCGCGCCTGAAGCGCCATCGCACGACCGATGGGGCGCCAGAGCTCCAGATCGTGCGCCTCGCCGCCGATGGCGCATGGCTGTCCTACATCACGACAGGACAGACCCGCATGAGCGCCGACCTCCGCGCCGTGCACGACCGGCTGATCGCGCAGACCCATCGGCGCGGGTAGCCCAACCCGGAATGGCAGTTACTGTGCCTGCGCCGGCTTGGGCGGACGCGGCGCGGATCGGGATGGCTTTGCCCCCGGCTTCGCGGCGGCCCGTGGGGGCGGCACATCAACCGTTTCCAGATAGGCGGCAAGCGCCTTCGCGGTGTCGGAACCGGACGCGTAATGGTCCTGCAGGAACCAGGAGAGCGTGAGGCTGAAACGCCCCTTCGCAAGTCCGCGCGGACTGCGATGGCAGGTCGTGCAACCGTCGGCGAACAGCTTTTCGGCTGATTTGCCGGCGTCGAGATTTTGCGCGGAGGCGACCGTCGCCGTCAGCGCGGCGGCGGCCACAAGAATCGTCAGAGGCGCGATGACTTCGCGCCCCGGTCGAAATAGCGATATCAAAGTCGTCCCCTAGCCCCGTCTTGCGATCACGCCGCCAGCAACTGATCGAATTCGGGCGGCGCGTAGGCCTTGCCGTCCTGATCGGTGATGACGACCCGCCACCCCTCGCTCGCCCAAACCTTTGCTTTCGCCACGATGAGCAACCGGCTCTCACGGGCAAAACTGTATTTCTCATTGTCGCGTTCTGCGACCATTTTATAGGCCAATGCGCATCCCCATGCGTTACCCTGCACCGGCTCTCGTCGTGGCAGCGGGCTTTGGCGGCAATTCGCCGGGAGCGTGGCAATTTGGTGCCGTCCGCGGCAGCATTGTGCCGACACCGGTTCCAGCCGAGCGGCGGAGGTTGATCATGCGCACCAACATGAACGCGATTTTGCTTGCGGCGGGCTTGTTCTCCGCTGTGCCTGCGGCCGCGCAGACCTACGATCCGCGCTATCCGGTCTGCATCGAGGTCTACACCATCGACGGCAACACGATCGATTGCAGCTTCACGTCGATGGCTCAGTGCACGGCAACCGCCTCCGGGCAAGCCGCCCAGTGCTATGCCAATCCCTATGTGGTGCAGAACCGCCAGCCGGGCTTGGGCCCATCGCCGCCGCGACGGAACCGATAGCGCCCTGCGATCCGCTCAGTGGACGCGGATGACGTGTGGACGGCCGAGATCGATCAGCCCCTGCACGGCCGACAGACGGTCGTCCAGGGCGGCAATGGTCAGCAACAGATTGTTGCGGCGCTCGTCGAGCAGGCCCATCTCGGCGCCTGAGAGCTTGGTACTCGCCCGCTCCTTGTGGATGCTATCGAGCGATTTGCGCAGGCCGGCGATCAAGCCGGACAGTTGCTTGGCCTCTTTGGTCATCGACTTCTTCGCGACATTTTGGCGGCGCGTCTCCGCCTGACCTTGTCTCATCATTATCCTCCCGTGCCCCGCCTGCCCCGAGTGGATGCTTACAGCTTTCGATAGACATATTACGATCGATGAAATCTGCCCGCGAAAAACTGGTTCAAATTGTCGGCGCCTTGCGCCCGGCTCAACAAAAAGCCCGGCACAAAGGCCGGGCTTTTCGGGATCGCTAGTGCTTCTGGTGGCCACCGGGGCCGCCAGCGGGCGCGCCGCCATGCGGGGCCGCATTCACGTGTGGCGCACCGCCGCCAGCATGCGGCATGACAGGTGCAGCGGCGCGCGGCGCCGGCATCTGCGCATGGGCGTTCATCGGTGATCCATGGCTGACGTTCGGCTGAGCCATATGCGGCATCGCGGGCCGAGCCGCTGGCGCGGCCGATACGCGCGGCGCTTCATGCGGCCGCACCATCGGCTGGGCACGCACCGCTGCGTGGCTCGCCGCATGATCATGCATCATCCGCGCCTGCGCATCGTGCGGGCTACGGGTCTGCACATTGGACCGCTCATTCACGAAGCGGTCGCTTCGTCCGCCACGCGTGCGGTCGGCCGCAATCGCGGCGTCGCCCTTGGCGATGGTGGCGTCATGCCGTGCCGTCGCAGCGTCACGTCCGGAGATCGCGGTGTTGCGCTTGGCATCGCTCTTGGCATCGTTGCGGCCCAACGCGACGGTCGCGTCACGTGTCGCCGCGCGGCCGATGCGGGCGGCGTGCGGATCGAGCGTCATTCGCGTCGCGATACGCTCATGCGAGCTCCAGTAGTTGTTCCAGTAGGCGTGACGGCGATACCAGGGCCGCGCCTCGTAGTAGCTCGACCAGTATGAACTCAGCACGAAAGGAACGACGGGCACGTCGACCTCGTCGACATAGTCTGGGAGATAGACGTAGTGATTGCGGTAGAGATATTCGAGATATTGCGACGACACCCAGCCGCGATCGTCGGAGAAGCTCACGTCGCACCAGGCATTGCCGCGCAGGCAACCATGGATGTTGACGCGGGCCCCTTCGGGGACGCGATCGACCAGGGGAAAGCCCGATCCCGGACCGGCGCGCAGGCCGGTCGAGACGGTGACGATGCCCGGCGCGGCCAGCGCGGCCGTCGGAGCGAGCAGCAATGCGGCAACCAAAGCGGTTCTGAGTCTCATGGCGAAGTCCTCCTCTGAGAGGCGGAACGCGCGAACGGAATAAAGCGTTCCGCGCGCAAATGTCGCATCAGCCAAAAGATTGAGAGGCACGCCGCGCGCGGAGTTCGATATTCATCCGCCATTCATCAGAGGAGCACGCCTCAGTTCACCTGCAACATGAAGGCGTCGAAATACGCTGCGAGCGCAGCGAAATCATTAAGCGGCAGCACCTGCGCGACATACTGATCCGGCCGCACCACGACCATGCAGCCGGCCTTCCGATCGATGCCGCGCATGGCGAAGACGTCGCGGCCGCTCTTGAGATCAGGGCAGTAGATCTTCTCGTAATCGATCAGGCCGTAACGCCCCTTGCGCGGCAGCAGCAGCGCGGGCATCGCCTCGAGCGCAAGCTCGCGATGATCCTGCTGGAACACCGCGCGCAGATCGATTACGCTGTCGATGTCGGCTCCAACAGGCGTATATCTCCGCACCGGGGATTCCCGCGCTTCGGTGAGGAAATTGCACAAAGCACGAATGGCCGAGTTCGACGCTGCGGGATTCTCAGCGGGAGAAAACGCGTAGATGCGGAAACGGCCGTCCGCCTGCGCGGCGTGGCCGAGGTGGACGGGCTTTGCGTCCGCAAGCCGGATCACCGGCGCAGAGTGAAAGCGCGTACCGATGGTGAGACCTTGCGCGAGATGCTGATGGGATGTCGCACCAGTCAGCATCGATGGGCGGTAATGCGTCGCCGTGCCCGCGGTGTAGCGGCCGTGCCTCACAAAATAATCCTGCGTCCTCGCCGCATCGGCACCGCCCGCCTTGGCCGCGGAGGCCAGAATTCCGGCCCATTCGCGATCGAAGTCGATCAGCTCACTCGCGACCGCCTGGCGCTCTGCCGAATAGGAATGCAGCAGGTGAGGTGCGCATTGCTTGCGGATGACCTTGGCGAGCTTCCAGCCGAGATTGAACGCGTCCTGCATCGAGACGTTCATGCCCTGCCCCGCCTTCGGGCTGTGGGTATGGCAGGCATCACCGGCGATGAAGATGCGCGGCAGGCGCGCATCTATCTCGGCGTCCGGCACGTCGTCGAACTTGTCGGTCAGGCGCTGGCCGATCTCATAGACCGACCACCAGGCGATCTCCTTCACCTCGAGCTTGTGGGGAGCAAGGATCCGCTGCGCCTTCGCGATCACGTCATCGGCGGTGATGTTGCGATTGGCGACGCGTTCGCCGACATCGAGCTTAGCGAGCTCGACATAGAGGCGGACCATGTAGCCGCCCTCGCGCGGGATGATGAGCAGGCTGCCGTCCTTCGCCGACTGGATCAGCGCCTTGAAGCGGATGTCCGGAAAATCGGTCACCGCCAGCACGTCCATCACGCCCCAGGCATGGTTGGCGGAATCGCCGTGCAGCTCGCGACCGATCGATTTGCGCACCGTGCTGCGCGCGCCGTCGCAACCGACGACATAGCGCGCCTTGATGGTCTCGACCTTGCCCTCGTTTGCGGCATCGACGCGTTCGAGACGCACGGTCACTGCGTGATCGGCGGGACCAGCCATTCGATCGACCTCGAGGTCGAGCAGACGCCGGCTGTAATGGGGCTCGAGCTTGGCGGGCGACTTCCGCATGACATCGAGAAAGCCGTCATGGATACGCGCCTGGTTGAGGATGACGTGCGGGAATTCCGACAGTCCGTCCTCGACGTCCTGCACCCTTCCGCTACGGACGATCTTCTCCGGTGACCGCTCGTCCGGCTTCCAGAACGTCGTCTCGTTGACCCAATAGGCTTCCTTCAGCACGCGCTCGCTAAAGCCGTAGGCGTGGAACATCTCCATGGTGCGGCAGGCGACGCCGTCGGCCTGGCCGACCGAGAGCCGGCCCGGCTTCTGCTCCACGATGCAGGTCTTGATGTCAGGGAATTGCGCCAGCTGGGCGGCGAGCGTCAGGCCCGCGGGCCCGCAGCCGACGATGAGAACATCGACCTCGTCAGGCACTGGTCCTGACGCACCCGAGGCCAGAATGCGCTCGGCGGGATCGGCGATTTCAGGGTCGCCCGGCAGGAATCCATTCAGATGGAATTGCATGAGCACCTCTCCCGCCGATGTTCTATTTGGATATTGCTCAGTATGCTGACTATCAGTATACTTGTCAATGATCGGACGCGGCCCCGCTGGCTGAGGAGAATCTGGTGAGAGACAACAACGACATGCCCGGGCACCTGGCGCGCCGGTTCCAGCAGATCGCGGTCGCGGTGTTTCTGGCCGAGGTCGGCGATGCCGGCTTCGACCTCACGCCGGTACAATATGCGGCGCTTGCGACCATCAAAGCCAATCCTGGACTCGACCAGGTGACGCTGGCCGGACTGATTGCCTATGACCGCACCACCATCACCGGCGTAATCGATCGCCTGGTGCAGAAGGGCCTTGCGGAGCGCCGCGCCTCCAGCCGCGACCGCCGCGCTCGCGAGCTCGAGATCACCGACGAAGGCAAACGCACGTTGCGCAAGATCACGCCAGCTGTCGACTCCGCGCAACGCATCATGCTGCGTGGGCTCAGCGCGAAGGAAGGCGAGGAGCTGATGCGGCTGCTGCACAAGACTATCGCCGCCGGCAATGAGCTCAGCCGCGCGCCGTTGCGCGATATGCAGGCTTAGGTGGTATTCGGGTCCGCAATTGTCGCAGTGCGATGAAACCTGGAGCTAACCTTCGGCTGCTACCTTCGACCCAATTCGGCGCTTAACGCGCGATTAACTTTGCCGGTTTGGAGTTTCGGATGTTCAGGTTCGTTATTGTTGCCGCAGCGGTTGCGCTCTCGACCGTTCCTGCGCTTGCGAACGGGCACGGCGGCGGCGAAGCCGCTCCTGCGCCGAAGCCCGACGCCATGACTTCGCCGGCACGTGCCGTTCTGACCAAACAGGGTTCCAAGCTGGTCGACCTCAAGGGCATGACGCTCTATTTCTACGAGCGCGACACCAGCGGCAAGACATCGAGCTGTGACGGCAAATGCGCGGAGGCCTGGATTCCGCTGGCTGCTCCCGCGGATGCCCAGGCGATCGGCGATTTCACGCCGATTACGCGCAAGGACGGCAGCAAGATGTGGGCCTTCCGCTATCGCCCGCTCTACACGTCAGTGGCCGACAAGGCGCCGGGCGAAGCCAACGGCATCGCCACCACACTGCAATGGCGCGTCGCTCGGCCTGAAGATTAAGGCCGGAACGGCGCGCGTCCGTCAGTGCCTACGAGCTTCGCGTGGGCCGTGGAATCGACCGAGGCGTAATTCACCTCCGCGTTCCAGTTCAGCGCCATGTACACGACCATTCCGGCCAGAATCGACCCATAGAAGCCGAGGGTCACCAACCGCCATTTCCGTACAATCCGGCGGTCCGTCTCGTTCAATTGATAAAGAAATTTCTGCATGGTGCCTCCAATGGCAACGAGCCATTGAGGCATAGCGCATCTGCAGCAAAACGCGTGTGAAGCACTTCACCTTTCGCGGTTCCAAAATCGGCTGGCCGATTCCGCCGGCGCTCTCCCCCTACCCGCGCCAGCCCGTCCCCGTCTCGACCTGCGCGCTCTGCCCGGGCGGAAGCACCACGACCGTCGCGTTGAGCTTCACCCGATCAAACAGATCGATCACGTCCTCGTTGCGCATCCGGATGCAGCCCGACGAGATCGCCTGCCCGATATATTCCGGCTGGTTGGTGCCGTGGATGCGATAGAGCGTGTCCTTGTTGCCGGTGTAGAGATAGATGCCGCGCGCGCCCAGCGGATTGGCAGGGCCACCGGCGACGCGCGCTGGATACGGTCCGAGCCGCGCCTGGATTTCTGCTGTCGGAACCCAGTCGGGCCATTCCGCCAAACGGCCGACGCGCGCCACGCCGGAAAACGCCATGGCTTCCTCGCCGACTGCGACGCCGTAGCGGATCGCCTTGCCCTCCGGCAGCACGTAATAGAGATAGCGCGCATCGGTATCGACCAGGATCGTGCCCGGCTGCTCCTTGCGCGGATAGTCGACGACGTGGCGGAGATATTGCTCGGGCACGTTCGCCTGGGCGTAAGGCGTATGCGCCAGCAATTGCCGGTCGCGCGGCGTCATGCTCGCGTCGGTCGACGGCGAAAGCGTCGCCTGCATGCATCCGCCGAGCGGAAGCAAGGCAATAGCGAAAATAGCGATTGAGAGTTTTGGCACCGCCGGCCCCCGATAGCGGATAGCGCCCCCAGCTCCGCCAGATGCTGCCCAAATCGTGCTGAAAACATGGCAGCCCGGAACACGTGGCCGTGTTCGGCTGCCCGGGTTCCGTCACCACAAACGGCGAAAGAGCGTCGCGATGTCTTCACCCCCTTGCCTTGCTTTGGTCAAACCCGGCTGGACTCGTGAGCCCTGGGGCTCGGGATGGGCTCTCCTCAACCAATCGGCTCGCGCCAATGCGGACGATCATGGCCTTACAAGGAGCTGCGATGCTCGCGACGCTGAACAGCAGGCAAATCGTCGATGAGATCGTGAAGGACACGATGAAAGACAACGATCCGCACGATGCCGTCCAGATTTCGCCCGACGTGGTGCGGGTCTCGCGCACCCACAACGATGCGCCGACCTTGGCGCCGGAGATCATGAACCGCCCGGAGCCGAGGATCGATCGCGCTCCCGAAGCTCCGGCGACGACGGCGCCGTCCGTTGACACGGCGATCCGCGTCGCCGCCAACGATATGCCCGGCCGGGAAAAACGATCTGCGGTCGGCAAATGGTTTCGTGGCGCGTTCATCACAATGCTGTTTGCCGGAGGAAGTGCCGCGGCAACCATCGCCTGGGAGAGCCACGGCGATACGGCAAGGCAAATGCTCGCCGAATGGACACCATCGTTGATGTCGCTGGTGCCATCGATGTCGCCGACAGCGCCCGTCGCCACCGCGCAAGCCGCGCCGGAAGCGACGACAGATCAGACCACCGACCAACCCGCAACACCGGCCGTGGTGCAGGATGCCGCAGCCGCGCCCGCTGCAACACAATCCGATGCAACGCCATCGCTGCAATCGATGACGCGCGATGTCGCTGCGATGGCGCAGCAGATCGCCCAGCTCAAGGCCAACATCGCCGAATTGAAGACCGCGCAGGAGCAGATGGCGCGCGAGATGGTGAAGACACCCACGCCGAAACCGGTGGCTGATGCGAAGCCGATCGATCCACGCGCGCGAGTCGCCGCGCTACCGCCGCGGCCACCGGTTGCGCCTGTGCGCAAGCCGAAGCCGATCACCACGCCGGCGTATACGCAGACATATGCGCCCACACAGATCGCACCACCGCCACTGCCGTCACAGGCTGTCGCTGTCCCGCCGTCGCCGGCAGCCGCCACACAAACCGTTGCCGATGATGACGGACCTGTCGTGCGTCCGCCGATGCCGGTGCACTAGCGATCGCAACAGCACCATCGCACTCGCGGCGCAGGCTGTCCTGAGTCGGTGTGATGCGTTGAGTCCGTGCGACTACGGTGATGCGTTGCTGCGCGCAAAGAGACAAAGGCCGTCGGGATCTATGCCGCCGGCCTTCTCTTGCAACTGCCGGTTCCCGGAGCCCGGTTCTGTTGCAATTCCATGCCTAATGATCACGCTTACATATTTAATAAAATCTTAATGCACTCTTGTGCTGCACACGATTTTTGCGCCTTAAGCACAGAGTTTGCGCGGCCACTTCATTCAGTAATAATCGACTCAGTGATATCATCCGACATGTGCTGAAGACTTCTATTCGAGACTTGCGCTGAAGACTTGGGTCGTCACACCGGGGAATTCGGATGCCTTACTACTATTTCGATCTTGTGGTTGGTGAAGAGTTCAAGAACCAGGGCGGCATTATCCTCGAGGACATCGAGGTCGCCTCCGATCGCGCCGATCAATTGGCGAACGAGCTGTCGCAGGTGAAGCCGGAGCTTCATCAGAAGGGTTGCGCGGTACGCGTCACCGATCGCGATCACAACGAGCTCTATCGCACGCCGCTCGATCCCGTGCCGGCCTGGCAACGATCCGGCTAGGCCGTCGGTCGTCCCCATTGCGCAGTCACGCTCCGGGCGCTAGCCTTCCCGAAAATTTGGGAGGTCCAAGGAATGCGCTACGGTTTCGTGATTGCCGGATTGTTGCTGATCGCCGCGCCAACTCAAGCCGCCGACCATCCAAGGTCGACCTATGTGACATTGGTCTTGCAGGCTTTTGCCGCCAAGGTCGAATGCCCGAACACGGACGTGGCCTATCAGGATCTGGTGCAGAAGGCGCAGCAGATGCAGTTGCCCGACGACACCACCGAGAAGGTCCGCAAGGCGATCGCCTATATGCATACCGGCGGCAAGATGGGCGAGAAGCAGGACGACGACCTGATGGCCGAGGTCGCGGTGGCGACGCAAGCGACCGATCTCGATCAGCGCCGTCTCGGTATGCCCGGCTGGTGCGAAGCGCAGAAGTCGAAGCTTGCCGGCCTGATCCGGAACAAGGGCTAGCCGGTGCGGCATTAGGCACGCCGCAACAGAACTTCCGCTCCGGCCAATAATTGTCACATTTCTCGCCAGCATGCGGGTGTCTTCAAACCGGAGAACCCCATGCGGATAGTTCATGCCGTTTTCGCCGCCGCGCTCGCAGCCGGCACGATGCTGGCTCTGCCGGCGCTCGCAAAAAATTCCGACGCCCAGAAGGGCGAGGACAAATCGACGGCGTCATCCTGTAGCGCCTACCAGCAGACGCCGGACGGATCGTGGGAGCAACTCCCTTGCAAGGAAACCGGCGAGCGCGAACAGCCGCAGACGCAGCATCGCACGCCCGCTCAGGGAACCGATCACGAGGAGCGCTGAGCGCCTCCGTTTCCTGCAATCAGCTCTGGTGCGGGCCGCGGATGATCTTCATGGCGTCGGCGATGTGGCGCCACTCATTCGCGTCCTCCGCCTCGCCGCGGCTTTCGCAGGCCTGGGCCTGTTCGGCGGCCTTCGCGATCGCAGCAAAGCCGTGCTTCTCGAGCATCTGCCGCGCGACGGTGTGAACCTGGACCTCGGACATCATAGGCGCTCTCCCGTTTGACCAAGCCGCGGTGCAGCGCTCGCGTCCCGCGGGTTTCCGACAACGATTGAGGCGCGCGTCTCGTTCCGATCACATGCGCATACGACAAAGGCGGCCCGCTATGCCCAGCGGACCGCCTTTTTTCACCCACCCCAAATGGGAGTCTTCGGCCGGGACCCCTACCCGACCGCCGCGCGTTTGCGCTCGAAATCGTTGGGAACTTCGATGTCGACCTCGAGGGTCGACACCTCGTCACCGCGCTCGAGCCGCACGATGACCTTGGTCGGGTCCAGCGTGACGTGCCTGGACACGACGGCGAGAATTTCCTCACGCAGCACACCGAGCAGATCGGGCTGGCCGCGCAGTCCGCGTTCATGGGCAAGCAGGATCTGCAGCCGTTCGCGAGCGACCGGAGCAGAGGCCTTGTTGCCGCGGAGAAGCCGGAGCAGACCCATGCTCATGCAGCCCTCCGTCGCAGCAGACGATCCATGAATCCCTTGCGCTCAGTCGGCACCTGCATGGCGACGGTCTCGCCGCACAGCCGCCGCGCCGCGTCGATATAGGCCCGTGCGGGCGCGCCATCCGCGTTCGACAGCGTCACCGGCGTGCCGACGTTCGAGGCGCGCAGCACGTCCTGGCTTTCGGGGATGATGCCGAGCAAGGGTGTCGCGAGGATTTCGAGGATGTCCTCGATGGTCAGCATCTCGCCGCGCGCGGCACGCGAGGGATCGTAGCGGGTGATGAGAATGTGCTTCTCGACGCGCTCGCCCTTCTCGGCCCGCACCGTCTTGGAATCGAGCATGCCGATGATGCGGTCGGAATCGCGCACCGATGAGACTTCCGGATTGGTGACGATCACGGCTTCATCGGCAAAACGCATCGCCATCGACGCGCCGCGCTCGATGCCGGCCGGACTGTCGCAGATCACCCAGTCGAAGCGGCTGCGCAGGTCGTCGATGACCTTGCCCACGCCCTCCTCGGTCAGTGCGTCCTTGTCGCGGGTTTGCGAGGCCGGCAACAGCCACAGGTTCTCCAGCCGCTTGTCGCGGATCAGCGCCTGCGGCAGCTTTGCGACGCCCTGCACCACGTTGATGAGGTCGAACACGACGCGGCGCTCGGCACCCATCACGAGGTCGAGGTTGCGCAAGCCTACGTCGAAATCGACGACGACGACCTTGTCGCCGCGTTGCGCGAGTGCTGCTCCCAGCGCGGCGGTCGTCGTGGTCTTGCCGACGCCGCCCTTGCCTGATGTGACGACCAGAACCTTGGCCATTGAAAATATCCTCCTTAACTGGTCAGTTCAGCGCTGTAATTCGCATGGTGCTGCCTTCGAGCCAGGCCTGGGCAGGCCGGCCGCGCAAGGCGTCGTCGATATCGTCGGCGGTCTGATAAAACCCATCGATTGCAAGCAGTTCGGCCTCGATCTTCTGACAATAGATACGTGCGCTCGCGTGACCGTTCACGCCCGCCATGGCGCGGCCGCGCAGCGCGCCGTAGATGTGAATCGAGCCACCGGCGACGACCTCGGCGCCGGAGCCGACCGAGCCGAGAATGGTGACGTCGCCTTCCGGGAAGATGATGGTCTGGCCTGAGCGAACCGGGCTTTCGAGCAGCAATGAGGTCGGCTTGGTCTCGACTTTCGTCTCAACCTTCTTCGGTGCGCTCGGCTCGATCACGCAACTCCGCCCGCCCGAGAGCAGCGGCGGCATCGACGGCGTCAGTCGCGCCTCCTCCACGCCCTCGATACCGAGCACGCGGATGTTGCGGTCCTGAAGGCTGATAAGCAGATGATTGATACCGGACTGGCTGAGATCGACCGAGGCGAGGTCGACCACCACGGGACGGCCGGCGAAGAAGCCCGGCGAGCGCGCGATGGTGGCGTCGATCTCCTGGAGCCAGTCCTGGATCGGAACCGTCGGCACGAACACAAAGGCCACGTAGGAGCGCCCGCGCAGGCGCACCATTTGGCGTTGAGGTTTTGCTAGGGCCTCCATGGCGGCCGACTCGTTCCCTGTTATTGAATGGTTAACGATGCGACCGACATGGTTAATGGACGGTTAATTTCTCCGTTGGGTTACGTGGGTTGGGCGGCTCGGCTGGGGGCTGGGACGCCCCTACTCCGTCATCCTGAGGCGCGAGCCGTTGGGCGCGCAAAGCGCCCCAGGGGGAGCCTCGAAGGATGAAACGGCCACGCTGCGAGAGTCGGGCCGTCGCCCTTCGAGGGCCGCCGAAGGGGCGGCCACCTCAGAGCGTGTGATTTTTTGGCAGCGTGCCAGGTAAATCTGTCCGAATGCCGGTGGCATGTGATTCTCTGGCGATGATGGATTGGCGGGAGGCGAAGATGGCTGCCGATGAATTGTTCGGTGATCTGCCGGCGCAATCGAAGCCTGAAGCCGACGCGGCGCCGCTCGGCGCGCCACGGCTGCGTGAGCCACAGCGCGACCAGATCGCGTTGCGAGCGGTGGATATCGAGAGCCTGATCGGGGAAGACCATCCGGTGCGCCTGATCTGGTCTTATGTCGAAGAGCTTGATCTGAGTGAGCTGGAGAACCGGATCAAGGCCAGGGGCGACCGCCCCGGTCACCCCGCGACCTCGCCGCGGCTTTTGCTGGCGCTGTGGCTCTCAGCCACCAGCGAGGGCGTCGGCAGCGCGCGAGCATTGGAGCGACTGTGCGAGAGCCACGATGCCTATCGTTGGCTGTGCGGCGGGGTGTCGGTGAACTATCACATGCTGGCGGACTTCCGGGTCGGTTGCGCCGACCTGCTGGACCGGCTGCTCAGCGAGCATCTGGCGGCGCTGGCGAAGGCTGGTCTCGTCAATCTGGCGACACTGGCGCAGGACGGGGTGCGGGTCCGGGCCAGCGCGGGAGCCGCCTCGTTCCGGCGCGAGGCGACACTCGAGCGGCATCTGGCCCTGGCTGAGACGGTGGTGGAAGACCTCAAGCGCGAAGTCGACGTGCGCTCTGACGCCAGCAATCAGCGCGCCCGGGCAGCCAAGGAGCGAGCCGCGGAGGAACGCAGCGCGCGCGTGAAAGCGGCGCAGGCGGCGCTTGCCGAGATCAAGCAGCAGCGCAAGGAACGCGAGAGCAAGCAAGGCAATGGCAAGACGCCGAAGGAGCCGCGCGCGTCGACGACGGACGCCGATGCACGGGTCATGAAGATGGCGGATGGCGGCTTCCGCCCAGCCTACAACGTGCAGGTGACGAGTGCGGCCGGCGAGCAGTTCGTCACTGACGTTAAGGTATGCAACACGGGGTCCGACCGCGGGCTGATGCGGCCCATGCTGGAGCGGCAGCGCACGCGCCCTGGCGGCCTGCCCAAAGACCATCTCGTCGATGGCGGCTTTGGCAGTGCGGAAGACATCGAGTGGGCGCATGCCGAGGGCATAGAGGTTTTTTGCCCGCCCACTCAATCCAAGCACGGCACCGACCCCTACCTGCCGCGACGCGGCGACGGCGCGGGGGTACTGGCTTGGCGTGCGCGGATGGCGAGCAAAGAGGGCAAGGCCCGGTACAAGCCCCGTTCGATATGCGAGTGCATCCATGCCCGCTGGCGCAACTGGAACCTACGGCAATTGACCGTGCGCGGGATCGAAAAGGTCCGCGCCGTCGTGCTCTGGTACGCCCTCACCAACAACATCCTGCAAGGCAACCGCCTCCGCAGCGCATAAACGAGAGCTCATCGACGAACTCAGACCCGCCATTTACCGCGACAAGAAACTCCACTCCGTTCCGAACAAGTAAAAGCGTCACAAGCTCTCAGG
>NZ_JYMR01000018.1:0-130000 GCF_000938255.1 Bradyrhizobium sp. LTSP849
TGTTGGATTAGTCCAATTGGTGCGTAACAGTCCTTATGGACAGCCATAAGCGCAGTACTCAGCTTGAACGGCTTGAGGTGGTCGAGACTGGTCGCCGGCGACGCTGGTCGGATGACGAAAAGCTGCGGATCGTGACCGAAAGCTTTCAAGCGCCGCGCGCGATATCGTCGACAGCAAGACGCCATGGCATATCACGTTCGTTGCTGATGACATGGCGGCGCTCGTTCGGTCCCGAGCCGATCAGCCCTCAAAGCGAGCAATCCGGCTTTGCGCGGGTCGTCCTTGCCGCTGAGGTCGAGCCGGCGGTTGCTGCCACAGCGACGAGCGGGCAGATGGTGATCGTCGTTGGCCGGGATCGTCGGGTGATTGTCGATGCGGGCGTCGATGCGGCCGCCCTGGCGCGGGTGCTGCAGGTTCTGGAGCGTCGATGATCCCAGTCTCTTCGAGCGCACGCATCTGGATTGCGACCGGCTACACTGACATGCGCAAGGGCATGCAGGGTTTGTCATTATTGGTGCAGGAAAGCCTTGGTCGCGATCCGTTCGCCGGAGATGTCTTCGTGTTCCGCGGACGCGGCGGTTCGCTGATCAAGGCCTTGTGGCACGATGGAATTGGATTGTCGCTCTACGCGAAGCGGTTGGACCGTGGCCGTTTTGTCTGGCCGGCGACGGTGGGCGGTGTGGTGGGGCTGAGCGCGGCGCAGATGAGTTATCTGCTGGAGGCGATCGACTGGCGCAATCCGCAGCACACGTGGCGGCCACAGAGCGCAGGATAGGCTCAAAAAAGTTCTGAGGTGCGGAAGAAAAGACGCCTCAAATCGCCTCTTTTGTGATTCCATCGGGGCCATGGGTGACGGCCTTGAATCGCTGCCAGACGACATCGAAACGCTGCAAGCGGCATTGATCGTTGCTCGGGCGGAGGCTGCGGCCGCCCGTGCCCGGCAGTCCGACGACCAGGCGTTGATCGCCCATCTGAAGCTGCAGATCGAGAAACTCAACCGCGACCGCCATGGTCCGCGCTCGGAGCGTACCGCGCGGCTATTGGATCAGCTTGAACTGACGCTGGAGGAGCTGGAGAGTTCGGCGACGGAGGACGAACTCGCCGCCGAAATGGCCGCGGCCAAAACCACGAAGGTGGCGTCGTTCACGCGCAAGCGGCCGTCACGCCAGCCGTTCCCGGAGCATCTACCTCGCGAGCGGGTGATCGTGCCGGGACCTGTGGCGTGCGCCTGCTGTGGCGGCGCGCGGCTGTCCAAGCTCGGCGAGGACATCACCGAGACGCTGGAGGTGATCCCGAAATCCTGGAAAGTGATCCAGCACGTCCGCGAGAAGTTTACTTGCCGTGATTGCGAGAAGATCAGCCAGGCTCCGGCGCCGTTCCATGTGCTTGCCCGCGGCTGGGCGGGGCCAAGCCTGCTGGCGATGGTGCTGTTCGAGAAGTTTGGTCAACATCAGCCGCTGAACCGGCAAGCGGAGCGCTATGCCAAGGAGGGCGTGCCGATCAGTCTGTCGACCCTGGCCGACCAGGTCGGCGGCTGCACCGCGGCGCTGGCACCTTTGTTCAAGCGCCTCGAGGCCTACGTACTGAGCGCCGAGCGATTGCACGGGGACGACACCACGGTTCCGGTCCTGGCCAAAGGCAAGACCGACACCGGCCGGATCTGGGTCTATGTGCGCGACGACAAGCCTTTTGGAGGGCAGGCCCCGCCGGGCGCGGTGTTCTATTACTCGCGCGATCGGGCCGGCGAGCATCCCCAGGCTCACTTGGCCAACTACAGCGGAATCTTCCAGGCCGATGCCTATGGCGGCTATGGCAGGCTTTACGAACCGGGCCGCAACGCAGGTCCGATCCTGGAAGCCGCGTGCTGGGTCCATGCCCGGCGGCCGTTCTTCGTGATGGCTGATCTGGCCGAGAATGCGCGTCGCAAGGCTCAGGGCAAGAGGCCGGCAGTGATCTCGCCGCTGGCGCTGGAAACAGTCCGCCGGATCGACGCCCTGTTCGAGATCGAGCGGACCATCAACGGTCAGAGCGCCGAAAGGCGCCAGGCAGTTCGCCGGGAACTCAGCGCGCCGCTCGTGGCCGATCTGGAAGCCTGGATGCGCACACAACGCGCCAAGCTCTCGCGCAGCAACGATGTCGCCAAGGCCATGGACTACATGCTCAAGCGCTGGAGCGCATTTACCCGCTTCCTCGATGACGGCCGCATCTGCCTGTCCAACAATGCGGCGGAGCGTGGCGTGCGCGGCATCGCTTTAGGTCGGAAGTCGTGGTTGTTCTGCGGCTCGGATCGCGGCGGCGAGCGGGCGGCGGTGATGTACAGCCTGATCGTCACCGCCAAGATGAACGACGTCGATCCGCAAGCCTGGCTCGCCGACGTTCTGGCGCGCATCGCCGAGCATCCCGTCCAAAGGCTCGACGAACTGCTGCCATGGAATTGGCGCTCTGCCATCCGGAACGTTGATCAAGCCGCCTGAGCCGAAAATGACCCGCGCGCGGTCTTCGCCGGATGCTTACTATGAATCGGCACTTCGCCTGCCAGTTTGGACACTTCCCCCATGTAAGGCACATGGTCACGGATGCGGGCGATGAATTGGTCAGCGACATGACTTGGGCGCACTACCGGCTGCTCAAAGCTGGCGACCGAAAAACGGTGTTTCATCGCCCGGCGGACTGGATTCCTCCCGCCTCGACCCCCAGCGACGGGTAAGTCTGCCGCATCTTGGAAAACCACGCGTTGTCAGGGATTTCCAAAAGCTACATGGCACATATTTGGCACATGGCGGGGGAGTTACGGTGCACTCAACGCGCCGTCAGAGTTGAGTGCACCGGACTGCAATCTCCGAAAATGGCCCGTATCACGCGGGCTATTCTTGTTTGACCACCGCTCCGGGTGGAAACGTCAGCGACACCCTCCCGCAAATCTGCTGTCGCGCGCGACTGCCCTCAATCAGGAAAGCTCAGGATCATCTTCAACAGTTTCGGAAACCGCGCATTGATGTCCCCCTCGCGCAAAACGTTGCGGTGCTGGACGCCCTGCTTTGACGTCCGGATCAGGCCGGCTTCGCGCAGGATGCGGAAATGGTTCGACAGGGTTGATTTCGCCATCTCAGGGCAAGGCGCCGCTTCGGTGCACGACATACAATCGTTTTGCGCGGCCAGGCTTTTGACAATGCGCAGCCGCATCGGATCCGCGAGAGCTGCAAGCACCCCGGCCAGCGTAATCTCGTCCCGCGATGGGTGAACGAACTGCACCATGACTAAAATATAGCGCCTCCCTTGAACTTATTCAATAGTTCACTAGTATTGAACTATTGAATATCGCGTACAGCCGGATCATGGAGAACTGCGATGACCAAGAGACTCGAAGGAAAAGTTGCGCTCGTGACCGGCGCATCCAAAGGCATCGGTGCCGAAATCGCTACCCGGCTTGCGGCTGAGGGTGCGGCGGTCGCTGTCAACTACAGCACCAGCAAGCAGGCCGCCGACCGCGTGGTCGCGGCCATCGTCGCCAAGGGTGGCAAGGCCGTCGCGGTCCACGGCAACCTGGCCGACTCCAAGGACGTGAAGAGCGTGGTCGCAGAGACCGTGAAGGCGTTCGGTGCGATCGACATCTTGGTCAACAACGCGGGCGTTTACGAATTCGCCCCGCTCGAGGCCATCACGCCTGAGCATTTCCACAAGCATTTCGACCTCAACGTGCTTGGCCTGCTGTTGGTCTCGGGTGAAGCGTCGAAGCACTTCAACCCCAATGGCGGAAGCATCATCAACATCAGCTCCGGCGTATCGACCATCGCGCCGGCGAACACCGCCGTCTACACCGCGACGAAAGCATCGGTGGATGCAATCTCCGCCGTGCTGGCCAAGGAGCTGGCGCCGCGCAAGATCCGCGTCAACGCCGTCAATCCGGGTATGATCGCCACAGAAGGCGTCGTCTCCGCCGGCCTGCACGAGGGCGACATGCGCAACTGGATCGAATCCGCCACCCCGCTCGGCCGCATCGGCAAGGTTGAGGAGATCGCCGCCGCGGTGGCCTTCTTCGCGTCGGACGATGCATCCTACATCACGGGCGAGACACTTCACGTCACCGGCGGGCTGCGCTGACAAGGCACGAACTTTGGCCGGCCGACGGTGCTGAAGGCCGTCGTCCCGGCATGGTCGGTGGTGGTGTATCTCCGCAACCAAGTTCGGACATCCGGTTCCGATGAGAAAATGGCCCGCATCAAGCGGGCCATTTTTGTTTTGCGGGGGACGGATCCCGACATCAGCGCGAGTCATTCAGGTCTCATCTCAGCGGGCGGAAGACCGGTAGCTCGTACCGCCGTCTGGCGTCGAAAATGATCGACGTCTCAATGCGCGTGACGCCTGGCCGGATCGTGAACTGATCGAGCGCAAGATCCTTGAGGTGCTGGGTGTCGTGGACCACGACATGAACGACCAGATCGTAGCGCCCGGAAACGAGGAAGGCTGACCTCACTTCGGGCACGCTGACAATCTCGTCCAAGAACTGATCGACGATGCCGCGGTTGTGTTTCGAGAGCTCGATCATCAGCAATGCTTCGAGCCCGATGCCGAGCGCCTTGGGATTCACCTCGACATGAGTTCCCAGCAGGATGCCGGTCTCACGCATCCTTCTGATCCGCTCATGCGTGGTGGAGGGTGCAAGGCCGATCTCGGCGGCGATCTCTTTGACCGAGAGCCGGGCGTTATTCTGCAAAAGCCGCAAAATGCCGACGTCAATTCGGTCAAGGTCGGGAGTCTGAGTGATATCCCGTGATTCATTCGGTCGATCTTTATCCATGCCGATGTAATATCAGTATAATGTCGAATTTTGCAGATTAATTATGGCTGGTGGGGCCGATCGCCGCTGATTTGACGGACGACGCGCTCGGCGAGCGGACAGCTCGCCGGGGCGGCTACTGGCCACGTTGTGCGCTCTGAGCCGGGAAGGATTGTGATGTCACGACGTAACGAACAGCAAGGGTTCGCCACCAGAGCGATCCATTTCGGATACGACCCTCTCGACTACCACGGCGCTTTGAATCCGCCGGTCTTCCTGACATCGACATACGCCTTCGACACAACGGAGTCTGGTAGCGCGCGTTTTGCAGGCGAAGCACAGGGATATATCTACGGTCGCGTCGGCAACCCGACGGCCACTGTTCTGGAAACCCGTCTCGCCGCGTTGGAAGAGGGTGAAGCCGGCCTTGCGACGTCATCGGGCATGGGGGCGCTGACAGCGGTCATCTGGACGCTCGCCAAAGCCGGGGACGAGATCATCGCCGACAAGACGCTTTATGGCTGCACCTTCGCCCTGCTTCACCATCATCTCGAGCGATTTGGAATCACCACGCGCTTTGTAGACATGACTGACGCGGCCAATGTTGCGGCTGCGATCGGCCCGAAGACGCGACTGGTCATCACGGAAACGCCGTCCAATCCGAACATGCGCGTCGTCGACATCGCCGCCATTTCCGAAATCACCTCCCGGCATGGCGCGTTGTTCGTCGTCGACAACACCTACTGCACACCCTATCTACAGCGACCTTTGACACTCGGTGCCGATATCGTCGTTCATTCGGCGACGAAATATCTCGGCGGCCACGGCGATCTGCTGGCGGGCGTCGTCGTCTCGCGCAAGGAACTCGTCGACCAGTTTCGTTTCATCGGTATCAAGGAAATGAACGGCGCATGCATTTCCGCGCTGGATGCATTCCTTGTTCTCCGCGGCCTCAAGACCCTGTCGCTGCGAATGGATCGCCATTGCGCGACCGCCGAACGATTGGCCCACGACCTCGAGGGCCATCCCGCGGTCGCGCGCGTTTTCTTTCCTGGCCTTTCCAGTCATCCTCAGCATGCGCTCGCGACCCGGCAAATGAAGGCCTATGGCGGCATGATCGCGATGGAACTCAAGGGCGGGCTCGCCGCCGGCAAGGCATTCATGGATGCGACAGCCTTGGTGACCCGTGCGGTCAGCCTCGGCGACGCCGAGACCCTGGTTCAGCATCCCGCCAGCATGACGCACGCGACATACGCGCCTGAGGAGCGTACCAGGCACGGATTCACCGATGGGCTCATCCGCTTGTCGGTCGGCCTGGAGGACTACGAGGATCTGCGCGCCGATATCTTCGGGGCTCTTTCCAAGATCGAGCAATAGAAAGGTTCAGGCGCTCGCCTGAGCTCGATATCGCTCGGCGATCTGGGCAGTTCGGGCCTGGCGTGGCGTGATCTTGATCTTTCCAACCGCCGGACATCTGCTAGCTTGGCGGCATGTTCCGGTCCATTCAGCAGCTTCGGGATACGGCGGCCGCAACCATGCTCGTCGCCGACGACGATCAGCTTACGCTGATGGGTGGAGGCGGTGACTACTTCATGCCGTGGCACTGGCATGACGGCCTGATGATTTTCCTGCCTCGCACCGGCGCCGTCGATTTTCGCGATGAGACGAGAAAGTCGGGGGCCTGGCTGAGCGAGGACCGTTTCGTTGCGGTACGAGGGGGCCTGGCGCACCAGACTGCCGCGGCCCGCAGCGGACATCGTCATCTGGCGATCTACACGACCGACGAGCAGTTCGCCAGGATCGAGGCGCGCCTGGGATCGCTGAGCCGGGTCCGGGCCAGGCTTGATCTGCCCGCCTTCTTTTCGATGACCCCGGAGATACGATCGCTCCAGAGCCTGTGCCAGGCAGCGGCAGATCCCGACGATGTGGCAAACCGCACCGCGCGAGGCCATGTCGCGGCGGCGCTTCTGATCAATTGCCTGTCTCAGATCGAACGCAGCGAGCAACTTTCGGCGGCCCGTGCCGAAGGTCATGGCGACGCGCTCGTGTCCGAGATCAAGAGCTTCATCAGGCAAAATGTCGCCAACGACCTGCCGCTGGATGTGATCGCTGATTTCTTCGGTCTCTCCAGGCGGCATGTCACGCGTTTGTTTCGTGAGAAGACCGGCATGTCGCTGCTGGAATGTCACGAGCGGGAGCGGGTGATGCGGGCGCGCGAACTCCTGCTGGAGACGAATTTGCCTGTCGGAGAAGTCGCCTGGCGGGTTGGATTTGAATCCGGCTCGTCCCTCGCCCGGACCATGCGGCGCGTGGTCGGCCTTACGCCCACGGACATACGTAAGGGTATGGCCCGATCTGACGGGACATAGGGCCCGTCCGGTCGCGCACAGGGCGGCATTCGCCCTTACCCTCAATCCTTGCCGGAGTTCGACATGGCGAGGGTGAGCAGATCACAATGGAAAATGTCCAGCGGGACGACTTCATCACCTTCACGGATGTGATGAAGACTTTCCAGATCGGCGCCGAGAGCCACACCGCGATTCGTGGTGTCACGATGTCGATCAAGCGTGGTGAAGTCGCGATGCTGCTGGGGCCGTCCGGCTGCGGAAAGTCCACGCTGCTCAATCTGGTTGCCGGGCTGATCGGGCCGAGCGCGGGGCAGGTCGCCTATGACGGCGCGCCTGTCGTCGGATTGAATCCGAAGGTCGCCTACATGACGCAGCAGGACCATCTGCTGTCATGGCGGACGGTTGTAGAGAACATCTCGGTCCCACTGGAAATCGCCAGACTTCCTCGCAGTCAACGTGAGGCGCGGATAGCAGAGCTCCTGGCGCTGGTCGGACTTGAGGACTTCGCCAGATCATATCCGAGCCAGATCTCCGGCGGCATGCGGAAGCGCTGCGCGCTGGCGAGACTGCTCGCCGCCGACCGCGAAACGCTTCTGCTCGACGAGCCATTCGGTGCATTGGATGCGCAACTCAGGATGACCCTCCAGGCCGAACTCCTGCGAATCTGCCGGAGCGTCAATCTCACCGTGATGTTCGTGACGCACGACATCGAGGAGGCTGCCGCGTTGGGGGACAAATGCGCGGTGTTCCAGGGCCGCCCGGGCACGGTCGCGAAAATTGTCGACAATCCGCTGCCCAGGGATCGCGACCTGATGCGCTTGCGATTCGACGCGCGCCACCACGCCTTCACCAACGAGCTGTGGACGCTGCTGACGCCGGACCTGAATTCGTCCTCGCCGACTCCACTTGCGGCAACAGCCTGAGGAGGCACGTCATGGAGAAAGCTCCGTCGACATCGACGATCCTGCTCGCCCGCCTCGGGCTCCTGATGTTCCTGCTGTTGGGTTGGCAAGTCGGGTCGACCTGGTCGGGGAGCGAGTTCTATGTTTCGACGCCATCCATCATTGCCGCGAGTTTCTGGTCGGCGTTGAGAAGCGGGGAGTTGTTGTTCCACGCCTCGATCACGACCGTCGAGGCCTTGCTCGGCTTCTTGATTGGCGGGGGCGCCGGCATCGTCGTGGGTTTGCTTCTCGGCAGTTCGCGTCTTCTTGCCGATATTCTGGATCCATTCCTGACCGCTTTGTACAGCCTTCCCAAGGTCGCTTTGGCGCCACTGTTCGTGCTGTGGCTCGGCATCGGCATTGAAATGAAGATCGTGCTGGCTGCCGCCACCGTTTTCTTCCTCGTCTTCCTCAATACCTACACCGGTGTTCGCAGTGTGAGCAGAGAGCAGTTGACCGTCATCCGCCTGATGGGAGCGTCCGAACGCCAATTGATGACGAAGCTGGTGCTGCCTTCCGCGATCAATTGGGTCTTTGCCGGCCTGCGGCTGTCGGTGCCGTATGCGCTGATTGGCGCGATCGTCGGCGAGATCATCGCCTCCAACAGAGGCCTCGGCTACCTCGTTTCCAACGCCGCTGCCAAATTCGATACGCCCGGCGTGTTCGCGGCCCTGATCGCGATTGTCGCTCTCACGATGCTGCTGAATCTTGCGGTCAAGACGGCTGAGCGAATGCTCATGCCCTGGAAACAGGCCGAAGAACACCGCGAAACCACCGTGTAGCGCGTCGTTCGCACCCACTCGCCCTTTCGTCCCGCGGAGATCAACATGCCAGTCACACGCCGTAAGGCAATCGCAATCACCAGCGCAGGTGTCGCCGGCATTCTCGGAGCCCCCGTCATTGCGCAGTCGAAGCAGAAGGTCGTCCTTGGTCAGCCCAGCGAGGGCTTCATCTACATTCCGATCTACGTGGCGCGAACCAAGGGGTTCTTCGAGCAGGAGAGCCTGGATGCCGAGGTGATCACCTTCTCCAAGGGAGGCGCCGAAGCGCTGGCCGCCGTGCTGGGTGGTCAATCCGACATCTATGTCGGCAGCCCGACCGTCCAATTGAGGGCACAGGAGAAGGGGCAGTTGTTGAAGTCGTTTGCCGCGGTGCAGACCCAGTTCGGCTCCGACCTGGTTCTGTCGGCCGACGTCGCCAAGAGGATCGACCTGGCCAATCTGTCGGATCCCAAGGCGAAGGCGGCGGCCTTGAAAGGGCTCACCATTGCCGTGGCCGGGCCCGGCAGCCTGACCGACCTGATGGTCCGGCACATTGCGCAGTTCGGCGGATTGAATCCGGATCGCGACATGACCATCACGCCGATCGGGGGAGGCGGCAGCATGCTCGCCGCCTTCGGTCAGAAGCGCATCGATGGATATGCATTGTCCGCGCCGACCTCGACGACGGGCATCGAGCGTTTTGGCGGTGCCATGCTGTTCAATTTTGCCAAGGGCGAGTATCCGCCGTTTGCCAACTTTCTCTTCTATACCTTGATCGCGCGGAATGACTGGATTGCCGGAAAGCCCGAGATGGCGCAGAAGGTGGTCCGAGCCCTCTGGAAGGGGCTTCGATTTGCAAAGACAAATCCGGATGAAGCTCGGGAGGCGGTGCGTCCCTTTTTTACGCAGGTGCCAAAGGGCGAGTTCGACATGGCCTGGGCGTTGAGCCTTCCGTCATTCGGCGACAATCCGAAAATCGACGAGGCAGGTATGTTGCAGAACTACGGTTTCCTGCAAGAGGCCGAACGGAGGCCTGTCACCGTTCCGGTCGCAGAATCCTACACCAACGCGATCGTCGATGCCGTCGCGCCGTCCATGAAGTGAGCCGTCCGATGACCGAGATCGAACTTGTCAGTGTGTTCACGCACCTGGGGCGCGGTGGCAACCCTTGTCCAATCGTCGTCGATGCATCGAACCTTCCGAGCGCGGGAATGCAGTCGGTGGCCCGGCATTTCGGGCACGAATCGGGTTTCGTGCTGCCGGCCCCAGGCCTCGACTCCGACTATACTTTCCGGTTCTGGGTTCCGCGGCATGAGATGGAGATGTGTGGTCACGCGACGATTGGTGCGCTCTGGGCCCTTGCGATCAAGGGCCGTTTGCCGGGCGAACAGGTTCGCATCCAAACGCTCAGTGGACCGGTGACAGGCTATGTCGATCGTGGAAGCTCGGGTGAGCCATCTGTCGAGATCAGCCAGCCGGTCGGCAAGGTCGTCGATTTGACGCGCGCCGAGGAGGATGAGGTTCTGTCTGCGCTCAAGATATCGCGTGGCGATCTGCTTGATCTTCCGGTGCAGAACGCCGTCACGTCGCGCGTGAAGACCCTCGTCCCGATCAAGGGCGGCCGCGAGCTCAATGAGCTGGTACCGGACCCGGCGCAGATCGAGGCGTGCTGTGGGCGGATCGGGTCCACTGGACTTTACCCCTACGCCATCGAACATCAGGGCGAACGGCGTTTCGAGGCGCGACAGTTTCCGAAATCATCAGGCTACCCGGAAGATGCTGCCACCGGCATCGCCGCCGCGGCACTCGCGTTCGGACTGCTTAGGAACGGCCTTGTCGAACGCAACAGCGAGCGGATCACTGTCATGCAGGGGCGGGCCATGGATGCCTTGTCCGAGATCCACGTTCGCCTCGGCTTCGCCGGCAGCCGGCCTGTCGGCTGCCTTCTTGGCGGCTCCGTGACGCTCGTGGAGTCGCATATCTTGCAGCTCGAAGACGCGAGGCCCACGGCTGATTCATGACAGCGAGCGAGACTTTAGCCTTCAGACCTGCGCCTTCAGACCTGCGCCTTCAGCGCGGTGGCGAGAAAATCAATCGTGGCGCGAACGCCGGGCAGCATGCCGCGCCGGGACGGAAACACGAGATGGATGATGCCGTCCTTGGCGCTCCAGTCCGGCAGAATGCGGACCAGCAGTCCATCGCGCAGGGCGTCCTGACATTGAATTTCGGGCAGCAGGGCTACGCCGATCCCGGCTTGGGCCGCCTCGATGAGAATGGCAAAGTCACCGGCCGAGACCTTCGGCTCGACCGCGATCGAGGCCTTTTGCCCCCGGGGGCCTGAAAGCTCCCATGTGCGCGGACCCGGCGTTTCCGTTGCATCGAGCAGCGGCAGCCGCGAAAGGTCGCTCGCCTCCTTGGGCGCTCCATGCTCCCTGAGGAGGGCTGTGTTCGCGACCAGAATCCTCCGGCTGATCCCGATCTTGCGCATTTGCATCTCGGCGTCGGTGTCGAGATTTTCCCGGATGCGAATGGCGACGTCGACCTGCTCCTCGATCAGGTTGATGGGCCGGTTGGTGATGAGGAACTGGGTCCTGAGGCGCGGATATTTCGCGAAAAGCTCGGGCAGTTTCGGCGCAAGCGTCCTCTGGACGCCGACGGGGCAGCCGATGCGGACGAGGCCCTGAGGTTCGGATTTCATCCGCAGGGCGACTTCATCCACGGCGTCTGCGGCGTCGACCACGGTTTGCGCGTACCGATAAACGTCCCGGCCGACGGCCGTGATGCTCAGACGGCGCGTCGATCGCTCGATCAGGCGAACGCCCAGCTGCTCCTCCAGCAGCGCGACATGGCGGCTGATCCTGGACTTAGGCAAGCCGAGTGCGCGGGCCGCTGCCGAAAATCCCTCGTGCTTGACCACGGCCGCGAAGAAGTAGAGATCGTTGAAGTCCCGCATGAAGGGCGCCGCCGGGTCAATTCCTCCCGCGTTCGGCGGGATCAGGGCATTCATCCGCATCATAAATTCTCCCGGCTTTCAACGCCGAATCGCTGCTGTCGACCGGAAAGCGGGTCGACGGGCCCCAAATCTCGCTTCAGAAATCAGTCTCGCTTCAGAGATCATCGTCCCCGCAGCTCTTCGGCGTCGCGATGTCACCGTCGTCTCCGTCATCGTCCCGCATGACCGGTGTCAGACAGGCGTGCTGGAAGCTTCGCAGCGTTGCGATCAGCTTGATTTTCAACATGTCGAACATGATCCGTCTCCTTCGATGGACCGGTTATAGAGACGGTTGATCCGCCGCATTAGCCGGCGTGGGTCGGACGGACCGTTCCATTGGCTGAACGACGTCGCGCAAGGCTGCTGCTGGCCGGCGATCGTTCACCAGATGGAACGATCCGTCTGAAATTGACCGACTAATCGCCAGACCGGTTCAGACCGATAACAGGGGGGAAGCGGACGCCGACAGGGTTCGCGACCGGCGAGGCCAAGGCCTGCGAAATCAAGGCTTGGCTCGCCGAAATTCAATCATCGCAAGCAAGGACCACGATCATGAGCTTCACCCGTTATCTTCCCTTCGCCGGCCGTCTTCTGATCGGCCTCCCGTTTGCCATGAGCGGCCTCGGCAAGCTGGGCGCCTACGCGGCGACCACGGCCCTCATCAGTTCGGCGGGGCTGCCGCTACCGCCGCTTGCTTATGCCGTGGCCGTCGTCGTCGAACTGGGCGGTGGCCTGCTGCTGATCGCCGGCTACCAGGCCCGCGCCGTCGGGCTTGCGCTCGCCGTGTTCTCGATCGCGACCGCTGTTGCATTTCACAGCAACTTCGCCGACCAGAACCAGATGATTCACTTCCTCAAGAACGTGATGATGGCCGGTGGACTGCTCCAGATCGCGGCCTTCGGCGCCGGCGCGCTCAGCATCGACAACCGCGCCAAGAGCACGGCGTCCTACGCCGGGGCAACTGTCACCGGCTAGGCCGAATTCGAACCCGGCGACGGGAGACATGACACCATCACGCGCCTGGGTTCAAAGTTCTCCGATGTGAAGAAGCCCGCCGTTTGGCGGGCTTCTTGTTTGCCGGTTGTTTGCCGGCTCCGCCCGGCGAAGAGCCGAACGGCACCACCGATGCTACGACGTAGACCGAGCTCTTCGACTCGGCGATCCGGACGCGGTCGCTCGGTTGGTTGCGTCCGGCCGTGCCGGAGAGTCGATGTCCGAGGAACGCGTTGCAGGCTTCCAGACCGCGAGGCGTTGCATGGTGTCGTGCGCGGCCGCAGCGACCTGAACAATCGCCCTGCTGATGTCCTCTTCGGTCGATGATGCCTCGGACAGAACCAGGCTGATGCAGCCGGTCAATCCGATACCCTTGTCCGCGAACGGGGAAGAGATGCCAATGCGTCCCTTGTCGACCTCGCCGCGCGCGACGCAATAGCCTGCGCGCTGGATCGCTTTGACGTTTGCCAAAAACGCCTCGCGGCTCTCGCCGAAGCCCGCTCGCCTGATATCATCCGACTGCCGATCGTACAGTTTTGTCAGCCGCGGGCGATCCAGCGCGGCGAGAACGGTCTTTGACGAGGAGCCGCGATATAGCGGCATCGGGCGCCCGACCTGATAGCTCACCGCCTCCTGCGGTCCCGGCGCCATCTCTTGATGGACGCACATCACGCCATCGAAATACGACCGGCAAAGCAGAACAGCACTTCCGCGCGGGGCAGTCGCCGCCAAGGCCATGCAAACGGGGCGTGCGACCTGGAGCAGGGGATCACCGACTTGCAGCAATCGATAAAGCTGAAGGATTCTCGGCCCGAGCGAATAGCCCTCGTCGGATACGCGGTCGAGGAATCCTGCGCGGCTCAATGCGCCCACCGTCCGATAGGCCGTGCTGCGGGGAAGCTCCAGTTTGGCCATCACCTCGTCAATGGTCACGATCCATTGCCGGTCGGTGAATAGATCCAGGAGCGCTGAAAGGTGTTGGACTGATCCAGTTCCTGCCACGGCCTTTACCTCAACATATTCAGTATACGAGATTCATTACAAATAAGAAAGTTTTAAATCCCAAATAATGGGATTATAGCAGATATGTCGATCTGATCCTGGAGGCATTGTGTTCAAACTGGCTCGTTTCACCGCTTTGGGTTTGCTGCTTGGTCTGCTTCCGGCCTACGCCGAAAACTTCAGCCTCGATAGCACCCATACCTCGGTCATGTATTCGCTGGATCATCTGGGCTTCTCGATCAGTCGAGGGGTGTTCAGAGAGGTTCAGGGACAGCTTTCGATCGACGAAAAGGCGCCTGAGGAGGCCCGACTTGAGGTTCGCATCAACGCGGCGAGTATCGATGCATTCGACGCCGGCAGGTCGAACGCGGTACGCGGCGGCAATTTTCTCGAAACGGACCGCTTTCCGGAAATGAAGTTTGTTTCCACCAAGGTGGAACGGTCCGGCGAATCGACCGCCAAAATCACCGGCGATCTGACATTGCACGGTGTGACTCACCCGGTCACGTTGAACGCGACGCTCCAGAAGAAGGGCAAGCATCCGATCACAGGCGCGCAGCGGATCGGGTTCGCGGCGAGCGGCGTTATCAAACGCAGCGACTTCAAGATCATGGGTTTTCTTCCGATGGTTGGTGATGACGTCACGATCACCGTTGATGTCGAGTTCGGTGCGTCATGAATCAGACGGCGGTTACGCGCTACAGCGGCCCGGCCATTCTATTTCACTGGGGAAGCGCCGCGATCATTGCCGCCCTGTTCGTGATCGGCTGGCAGATGGTCAGGATGCCGCTCAGTCCAGGCAAAATGGAAGCGTACGCCCTCCACAAATCTCTCGGCCTCTTGATCTTGGTGCTCGCCATCGTCCGTATCGTCTGGCAGAGGCTGCGGCCGCCACCACCCAAGCCGACGGGGACACCGGAGTGGCAGCGTCGCGCCGCCAATGCCACTCATTTCGGTCTCTATCTTCTGATGTTCGGTCTCCCGCTGAGTGGATGGGCCTATAATTCGAGCGTTGGATTTCCGCTCTCGTTCTTCGGCCTGATCGACGTACCCCCGCTCCTCGGTGGCGGCACGGATATGAGAGAGCTTTGGCGGTCCGCTCATTGGCTGCTGGGATGGGGAGTCGTCGGACTCGTTTCTCTCCACGTCGGCGCGGCGCTCTACCACCGGGTGATCATGCGCGATTCGATATTGCAGCGAATGCTGCCGAGCGTTCCGACGTTGCGGAGACGGTGATGAGCGTATTGCGTCATGTTGCCGTCGCGGTCGTTGGAAATCTGCTCGTCGGCGTCGGCGCCGGACAGGCTGCCACCCGATGGATACCGGTCACGGCCGCAAGCCGGATCGAATTCGAGGTGAGTCAAGCAGGGGCAACGGTCAAGGGAGAGTTCCGGCGGTTCAGCTCCGACATCGCGTTCGACCCCAACGACCTCCCCTCATCGAAAGTGCGGGTCGAAGTGGATGCCGCCAGCGTTTCGACCGGCGCGGAAGACCGGGACCGCGAACTCCCCAAGTCCGACTGGTTCGACATCGCGCGATTTCCGCGAGCCGTATTTGAAGCCGAGACTTTCGAGCGGACCGAAAAGGGCTTCATGGCCCGCGGCACGCTGTCGCTCCGCGACGTCAAGCAGCCGGTTGCCTTGCCTTTCACGCTCGATATTAACGGCGAGATCGCGCGGATGGATGCGAAGCTGGATTTGGATCGCACCACATTCGGCATCGGCCAGGGGATGTGGACCGCCTCCGACATGGTCGGGAAAACAGTGAGCCTGACCATTCATCTGGAAGCAAAGCGGAATTGATTCCATCATCGTTGAGGAAATAGCCATGACAAATCATTTGATTTCGAGGCGAATGGTCGTCGCCGGTGGTGTCGCGATGGCCGCCGGTGTGCGGTTCAGCCGCGACGCTGCGGCGGAGATCGGGGCCGGATCCATCGCGGCTTTGCCGAGCGAAGGCGGAGTTGCCCCCTGGGATTATTGGCAGTCGAATGCGGGAGCCGGAGCGCTTCGAGTAGCTTCCGGCGCCATCCTGGCAGCCAGCCCTTATAATACGCAGCCTTGGCTGTTTCGGCTCGGGTCCAACGAGATCCAGGTCATCGCGGATGAAAAGCGAAATCTTGGCGGCCTGGATCTCTTTCGCCGCGAATTCTATATGGGGCTCGGCTGCGCCATCGAGAACGCCTGCGTGGCAGCGCCCTCCCAGGGTTTCAACGCCAAGGTCTCGCTGCTGCCCGATGGGGCGGCGGACGGCGTTGCCGCAACGCTGGCATTCGAGCTGACGCCCGCGTCAGCCCATCCCCATCAGGACGCGATTGCGCGGCGGCATACGCACCGTGGGCCTTACCAGCGAGACCGGCAAATTGAGACGAGTATCCTCAATGCGTTCAACCGTCAGGCCACGTCGCCTGACGTCAAACTCCTGCTGATCAACGCCCGTGACGATGCAGGCAAGGCTTTCAGCGATTTGACCCTCGAGGGGACGCGGCGGATTCTCGATGTCGAATCGCTGCGCGAGGGCCGTCATGCCGGCATCCGGGCGTCGGCGAGCGGCACCAACATCGACGAGGCCGCGTTTCAGAAAATCGACAAGAGCTGGCTCGAATTGACCCAGGCCGTTACCTGCGCCACCGCACCGTCATTTGGATTGATCATGGTTCGCGGATCGAGGGCGGATCATCGCCTGCACATCGAGGCTGGTCGCTTGTGGCAACGCATTCACCTCGAAGGGGTGCAGCGCGGGTTGGCCTTGCAGCCGATGAACCATTCCATCGAAGTCATCGACTTCGAGACGCAAGGCGGCGGCAATTCTTCGATCGCCGCTCGAATGAATCTCGGCGGCGTCTGGAACGGCTGGGAGCCGATCTTCGGCTTCCGGGTTGGCTACGCGGATGGTCCGGCGCCGGCAAGCGGGCGTCGCCCTCTCAGCGCGGTTGTCATTTCCTGACACCCGTGCGGCGCAGGCTTCAGCACGCGCTTTGCGCGGCGTTGACGGCCGGTCTCTCGTGGGGCGGCGCATTATCGTGGGCTGAGTGGCGAGGGAAGGATCGATCCGTCGTGTAGCGCGGGCCGCGACGACGACGGACCATCTTCAGTCGATACAAAAGCTTCCGCGTTTGGTCTCTCGCGCAATCAGGATCTGTGCGGGCAGACCATCGTCAGATTGAGCAGCGTCGGCGCATGGTCCTCGCCATTATCATACTCCCACTCCAGCCTGATCTCGTGCCGATGGGCAAAGGCATCGCTTGCCGCGTGGGTGATGATCTTCGTCTTCATCGGGATCGGCGGCTCGGAATTGAAGCATTTCCGGACGCAGGCATCGAGCAGCGTACACCGCGTCAGGGGGATCACGCCGGGCTCGTCCTTGGACAGCGGAATCGTATTCGGCTGGGTGCTGAGGTCGACGCGAGCCCGGCCCTTCTCCTTGTGCCAGTGCGCTGCGCTTCCGTCCGGCCATCTGTCCGCCGGCGTCAGGATCAGGTGATACTGGCCATACTCCAGGGTCGGCAGGTGGATGTCCTCGGACGCCTTGAGGATGTCCACGCTCCTCTGCATGTTTTCCAACGGGAAATAATTGTCGTTCATCAAATCTTTGAATGAAGCCCCGGTGTAAGTTCTCGAGCCCATCGTCTTTTCCTTCAATATGTCCTTGGCTTTGCGGAAATACATACGGCTGCACGACGCTGGTCAGTTCGGCCAACCTAGCGTCGCCAGAATATATGCCCCATTTTTGCTGGGATTTGCATACGCTACCACTCAGGACTGTGTTTCGTCCAGATCGCCACCCACACCGTGCCCCGCGGCGATGGGCGAGCCTGATTGCTAAGCGGTTCTCGATAGGTATTCTTACCAGGGGTTGCTCGCGGGTGCTGGTCGACAGCAATGCCGCGATCTTTGAAGGCGCAGGAATGCATTGCTTCGCGTGCCAGTCGGCGATTGATCCGGACGATAGCTGGTGCTCCAAATGCGGGGCGGCGGTACGTCAGCGCGGCGATCCCGATAGCGAACGGCGATTTGTGACGATTCTCCGAGCCGACGTCATCGACTCCACGGGGCTTGTTGCCGAACTGGAGCCGGAGGAGGCGGTATCGCGCCTGGAGCCTGCACTGGCGGCCATGAGGGGTGCGGTACGCCAGTTTGGCGGAATCGTCAGCAAGGAGCTGGGGGACGGGCTGGCTGCGGTCTTTGGCGCGCCGATTGCCGACGACAACCACGCTCCCCTGGCCTGTCATGCGGCCATCGAACTGGTCCGGCGCGTTGGGAGCCTGGGCGATCCCGGACTTCAGGTCCGGGTTGGTCTCCACTCAGGTCACGTCGTCGCCTACATGGTCGCCAGCGAGTTTTCCAAGGTCTACGAGATCGGAGGCGCCGCCCAGCATCTGGCCGCCCGGCTGGAGGCGGCGGCCGAGGCGAATCAGATCTACGCGTCGGAAGCCTGCCAGAAGCTCGCTGATGGGCATGTCCGGTTCGAATCCTTGGGCCGCAAGGGGCTACGCGGCTTCAATGAGCCGCTGCCAGTCTACCGTGTCGTGGGCGCGAGCGATCTTTCGAGCTGGCGGGTGCGACGGGCACGGAGCGTTTCGCGGTTTGTCGATCGCACCACGGAGCGGGCGCTGTTGGGACGCGCCGCGGAACGGGCCAGCGCGGGGCGACAAACCGTCCTGCTGATCGGCGACGCTGGCATTGGAAAATCCCGGCTCGCGCACGAGTTTGCCCAGGACCTCAGGGCCGGCGGTTGGCGACTCGTTGACGCCGAATGCAGTCCGAATCTTCAAGGCGCGCCGTTCAGCGCGCTCAAGCGTACTATACTCTCGATCTTGGAGGTTGCCGCCAGAGATTCGGATCGTCTGGCTGACATCCGAAAGGAGTTGTCGGCGATCCATCAACTCGCGATCGACTCAATATTGGATATTCCGGTCACGGATCCTAGCTGGAGCGACCTGGAGCCCTACGCGCGTGCTCGCGCCATTTCCGATGCAAGTTGCGCCATCGTTCAGAGCTTAGCCCTTCAGCAACGCACGGTTCTTCTCGTCGAGGACTTGCACTGGATCGATCGAGCCAGCGACACGGTCGTTGCTGCAATCGCGTCGCTACAAGTCTCGAACCTGCTGGTTTTTCTTACGAGCCGGCCGAACGGGATGCCTGAGTGGGTCGCACGGTGCCGTGCGGAAGTGATAGCAATGCGTCCCCTGGACGACGATTCGGGATTGGCCATGTTGGCAGATATGCTCGGCCCATCCATGACGAACTTCGATTTGAAGAATCGGATCATCTCTCATACCGCCAACGTTCCCCTGTTTCTCGAGGAGGTCTGCCGCGGGCTGAAGGACAGTGGCACGCTTCGCGGTCAGTGGGGTGACCTCGCCCTCGTTCGTCCCATCGATGAGCTCGGAATCCCCACCAGCATCCAAGGAGTGATTGCCGCGCGGCTCGATCGCGTATCGAGGCAGGAACGCTCGGTTCTTCAAATCGCGGCGGCGCTCGGCCCACGTTCAAGCATAGCCATGCTGCGGAATGTCGCGGTCCTGCCTCAAGACGTCTTTCAGGATTGTCTCGAAGCGCTCGATCGGGCCGAGCTGCTTGTCAGGATCGATAGCGAACTTGAGGACTCGATCGAGTTTCGACACGAGATGGTCCGCCAAGTGACCTACGAGTCGATGGTGGAAAAAGTGCGCGAAAATATACACGCGCGGATTCTTGCGGCCTTCGAGAGCGATGAGACATGGAGCGATGGTCCTGACACGCTCTGCTACCACGCCATGCGGGCGAAGGATTGGCTGAAGGCGTTCAGCTACGGGAGGAGCGCCGCCCAGAAATGTCTCGTGCGCTCGGCATACGCCGATGCGGTCGACTATTTCGAGATCGGGATGAGTTCACTCGACAAAACCCCGATGACGCGTTCGCGGGAGTCGGATGCCATTGACCTTCGGATGGAGGCCCGCATGGCGTTCATCTGGTCCGGTCGGGTTGCCGAGTGGGTCGATCTCGGAAAGGAGGCCGAACGCCGGGCCAATGATATTGACGATATCGGAAGAAAGGTCGCCGCCATGACCGTCATGGCGGGTGGGCAGAACTTCTACGGGACGCCGATTGAAGCAGTTGCTCTCGGCGAGGAAGTCGTTGGCCTTGCCGAGGAGTCGGGCAACCCAGGTTGGCGTAACCTTGCACAATACAATCTCGGGCAGGCCTATTTCCTTGCCGGTCGTTATCGAGAGGCAGAGCAGACATTCGCGAGAGCCCGGGCCCATCTGATGGGGCCGGAGGCAAGTGCGCCCTTCGGCGCTCCCCCAAAATACACTCTCCTCCTCTGCTGCATGATGAAGAGCTTCACCCACACCGTCATGGGTGAGCTCGATGTTGCAGAACAGCTCCAGCAGCAGGCCGTCGCGATCGCGGAGGAGGCCAACCGTCCCTATGACCGCGTCGCCACCGCCTATAGCGGCGGCTGGCTGAAGCTCGGCCGCAACGATCCGGCGGCGGCCGCGGCCGTTCTCGAAGAGGGTTTCGTGCTGGCGCAGAAGCACGGCATCCGGCTGTTCGTACCGGTGCTCGCCTGCCATCTCGGCATGGCGTATCTTGAGCAAGGGCTATTCGACCGGGCGCGCGGCATGCTTGGCGAGGCGCGCGAGGAGGCGAAGGCGATCGGCTATACCTCGGCGGTGCTGCGCAGCTCGATCTACCTGGCGCTGGCCACCAGCCAGCTTGGCGATGTCCAGGCCGCGCAGAACATGCTGCGCGAGGCGCGCAACACCGCCCGGCAGCAGGGGTTTTCCGGCCTCGAGGCCGAGGCCCTGTTCGGCGAAGCCGTCGTGACGCCGGCCTCCAGCGCGGAGAACAAGGCCGCGATCCTTGTCGCCCTGCGCGGCACGATCGCCATTGCCTCCGCGAGTGGCGCGCTGCCGCTCCAGCACAAGGCCGAGGCGATGCTGAACGAGATGCTCGCCCGCGGCGATCAGCTCACCTGACCCTTGTCGCTCATGGGCGTGCGATCGTACCGTCGCGCCGATTTTTTTGCCCGACGGACCAACTTGATTTCGAAGTTGATACAATGGCTTGGCGCATTGCTTCTACTGTGCATGGGGTTGTTTTCGACATTTTTTGAAGGAAAGAGCTCCCGCGGTGGTCCCTGCCTGCCATTGCGATGACAAAGCCCCTTGCGCGGGGGCCACGGTCGGCTACCGTTGGCAGGCTAGCCGCGGGGTTAGGTGACCTTTTGATTCACATTTTTTAGCATCCGATTTTGCCGGCGCCGCGACGGCGCGACGCCTACCGGAAGAGGCGGGGGCCATGACCACACGGGACCAGCAAGCTCTCCTGGCGCCGGTCGAGCGCGATTTGCGGCTCGATCTGTTCCGCGGCATCGGCCTGTGGATGATCTTTCTCGATCACATCCCGCATGACGTCGTGGCCTGGCTGACGCTGCGCAATTACGGCTTCAGCGATGCCGCCGAGTTCTTCGTCTTCATCTCCGGCTATCTGGTCGGCTGGATCTACGGGCCGATCGTCGCGGGCGGCTGGTTCCTCGCCGCGCTCAAGCGGCTGTGGCGGCGGGCGGCCGAGATGTACGTCGCCCACATCATGCTGTTCCTGCTGTTCACGGCGCAAATCGCGCGCACGATCAGGAGATTCGACAACCCGTTGTATGCGGACGAGTTCAACGTTCACAGTTTTCTCGACCATCCGGACATTCTGATCGGGCAGGCGCTCTCGCTGCGCTACAAGCCGGTCAATCTCGACGTGCTGCCGCTCTACATCACGCTGGTGCTCGCAGCGCCCTTCATCGTGTGGTGTCTGGTGCGCCGGCCGAACCTGACGCTCGCCGCCTCCGTGGTGCTCTATGTCCTGTCGCGCTGGTTCGACTGGAATATCGCGTCCTATCCGCCTGGCACGACCTGGTACTTCAACCCGTTCTGCTGGCAGCTGATGTTCGTATTCGCCGCCTGGTGCGGCGTCGGCCAGATCGAAAAGATCGCCAAATGGGTCTGGTCGAAGCCGGTGATGGGCCTGGCGGCGGCATGGATTGCGTTCGCCCTCCTGATCGTGATGACATGGCACGTTCACGCGCTCGAGGCGCTGATCCCGAAATGGATGATCAAGGCGATCTACCCGATCGATAAGACCGACCTCGACATGCTGCGCTTCACGCACTTCCTGGCGCTGGGAATCTGGGTGGTCTATTTCGTCCCGCGCCATTGGAAGGCGCTGCATTCGAAATGGTTGCGCCCGGTCATCCTGTGCGGCCAGCACTCGCTGCCGATCTTTTGCCTCAGCGTGTTCCTGTCGTTCTCGGCGCATTGGATCCTGATGCAATACACCAGGGGCGTCTGGGAGCAGCTCGCCGTCTCCTTCGCCGGCTTCGTCATCATGATCGGGGCGGCGTGGCTGCTCGACCGCGCCGAGCGAGTGCCCAGCCTCTTCGTCAAGGTGACCGACGTCGACGACGAGTCGGAGCCCGCCGCCGAAGGCGCACCGGTCAAGGTCATCGCCGCAACTCCGTCTGGCCGCTGAGGGCCCATCGCGCCGCGCGGACGATTTTTCGGGAGAGATCCATGTCGAGACTCTTGTTGACGATTGCCGGCGCCCTTCTGCTTCTCCTCTGCAACGCGTCGGCGCAGGCGCAGGCGCCGTCGCCCGAGGCGATGGATGCTGCGCGAAAACTCGTCACCACGCTGAAGATAGCGGATCAGTATCGCACGGCTCTCCCGCAGCTCATGCTCAAGCTCAGGCCCGTGGTCGCGCAGGACAGGCCGGAGATCGAGCACGATTATGATGCGATGACGGCGCCGGGCGCCGAGATCTACGCCCCGTTCTTCGCGTCGATGGCCGATCAGATCGCCGCGCTCTACGCCGCGAGCTTCACCGTCGACGAGCTCCGCCAGATTGAGGCGTTCTACAGCGGACCCGCCGGAAAGAAGTATCTGGAGAAATCAGATGCGCTGGCGCAGGCGAGCGCGCAGATCGGCCAGGACGTCAGCCAGAAAGCGGCCGACGAGCTGAAGCTGCGCCTGATCGAGGCGCTGCGCCAGAAGGGGCAAAAGCCGTAGGCGCCTCCTTTAATGAATGGCCGCGTACATGATCCGCTCCTCCGTCGCCTCCAGCGCGGAGAACTCCTCCACGACCTTGCCCTGCCGCGAGACCAGGATGCGGTCGGACAGCGCCATGATCTCGGGCAGGTAGGACGAAATGACCACGACTGCCTTGCCCTCGTCGGCGAGCCGGTTGATCAGCTCGTGGATCTCGACGATGGCGCCGACGTCGACGCCGCGGGTCGGTTCATCGAAGATGATCAGGTCCGGCTCCTGCACCAGCGATTTGGCGATCACGACCTTCTGCTGATTGCCGCCGGAGAGCTCGACCACCTTGCCGTTCTCGCCAATGGTGCGAACCTTGAGCCGCTCGATCCAGGTCTTGCCGACCGCATCGTTTTCCCGCCGCGACAGCATCATACGGCCCTTGGGAAACTTCGACAGCAGGCCGAGATAGATGTTGCGCGCGATCGAGGAGGTCTCGAAGAAGCCCTCGACCTTGCGGTCCTCGGTGACATAGGCGATGCCGGCCTTGACCGCCGGCGCCGGCACCCGGTAACGCACCGGCTTGTCGTGCAGCAGGATCTCACCGCCGTGGAAGAAGTCGCGCTTCAGGACGCCGGCGACGATCTTGAAGGTTTCGGTGCGGCCGGCACCGACAAGACCAAACACGCCGGTGATCTGCCCCGCGAACACCGACAGCGAATTGTTCTTCACCATCGGCGCCATCTTCAGGTTCTGCACCGTCAGCACGCGCGCACCGGCCGGTCGAACGCTGCTCTTCCTCGAGCCGTAGAGGGTGTTGGAGAGGTCACGTCCGACCATGGCCTGGATGATCGCGGCGCGATCGAATTTGGCGGCGTCATCGGTTACGACGTGCTTGCCGTCGCGCAGCACCGTGATGCGGTCGGCGAGCAGCAAGGCCTCTTCCAGGGCGTGCGAGATGAAGACGATCGAGACGCCACGCTTCTTGAGGTCGCGGACGAGGTCGAAGAAGTATTTCTTCTCTTCCGGCGTCAGCGATGCCGTCGGCTCGTCGAAGATGATGACCTTGGCGCGGTGCAGGACCGCACGCGCGATCTCCACCATCTGCTTCTTGGCGGCACCAAGGCCGCCCACAGTCGCAGTCGGCGTCACATCGAAATTGAGCGACTGCAAGAACTGCTGCGCGGCGATGTAGATGCCGCGCAGGCGATTGTAGAACTTCTCCTGTCCGAGAAACAGATTCTGCGCCACGGTCATGGTCGGCACCAGGCTGTTCTCCTGGAACACCATGGCGATGCCGAGATGGCGCGCCTCCAGCGGCGTCTTCGGAGCGACGTCCGCACCGTCGACCGTCATGGCGCCCGAGGTCAGCGTCACGACGCCCGCCATCACCTTGGTCAGGGTCGACTTGCCCGCGCCGTTCTCGCCGACCAGCGCGTGAATCTCGCCGCGACGGAGCTCGAAGTCGACCCCGTCGATCGCGGGCACGCCGGCGTAGAGTTTTGTGGCCTTGCGCAGCGAGAGCATGATGTCGCTCATGGGCGAAACTCCTCGGCGAGTCCGGTCAGGGGCAGTTTCAGGACACGACCGGGCCCCTTGGCGATCAGGACGAGGTCGTCGCCCATCTCGATGGCCGCGACGATGCCGTGATTGACGCCGTCGACCCGGCTGTGCAGCGAATAGAGCGGCTGGCCGTCCGCATCGAGGCGGATGACGAGGCCATAGGAGCGCGGTGGCGCCCATGGCTTGATGACGCCCATGGTCTTGATGTGCGCGCCCTGCATCGGCTCCTTGAACGACATGCCGGAGCGTAAGCGAGGCGCAACCCAGTAGGCCGGATCGATCTCGGCCATCATGCGGCGCCGGTAGCCAGGCTCGCGCAAGACGAACTCGACGAGCTGAGTTCGTGCGGTGAAAGCGGTGAGCCAGTATCCGCCGCCCGAGGCTTTTGTCAGTCGCGACGGATAGACGGGAAGGTGGGCAAGCACGACCCGGGGCGATGCGCCGGGCGTCACGAGAACGAGGCGGTGGCGCCAGCTCTCGCTGACCAGCATGGCGTTGCCGTGGGCGCAGGCGCCGAAGGCGTAGCCGAGTCCCTGGGTCAATCGTGTGACGGTCTTGTTGGCGGGATCAAGCCGATACACGCGGCCGCTCCGGTTGAGCTCCAGCAGATCGCGCGCCCAGTCATCGACGCCGCAGGTCGCCGAGCCGTCCGTCGCAATAAGCGTGCTGTCGTCCGCCAGTGCGAGCGCGTTGATCGCGTTGAACGCCGGATCGGCGAACGTCACGCTCGGCTGCTCGGCCGAAGGACTTGCGTAGAGACTCACCTCGCGCCCGCCGAGCGCGACGGCGAGGCTGCCGTCGGGAAGGGCGCAAAGCGCCGATATCGGTCGTTCGAAGCTGCGCACCTGCGTTGCCGTGCCGCCGCTCAGGGACATCAGCCGCTGGCCATCAGCGATGAAGAGGTTGCTTCCATCGGTGGCGAGGTCTTCCGGTTCCTTGCACGTCAGCAGGGTCTCGGCCGATTCCAGCTTCTGGTTGGGCTTCAGTGCGCCGTCAAAGGACGGCACGGTGATGGTGGCGTCGCCGCGCCCGAGAAAGCGGTTGGCGAACTCTCTGACGGCGGCGATCACGACAGCTTCCCCCACCGCTTGTCATATTGGACGAAGTTCGGATCGGCATTGTCGAGCTTGTAGCGGCCGATCCGGTTGTTGAGGATGCCGCCCAGATAGAGATAGCCGCGATGCTCGCGCATCGAGGTGATCATCGGATGGTTTTCACCGTGCAGATCCCAGAACGATTCGACGATCTTGCCCTGCTCGTTGAACTTGACCACGCAGCCGGTGTTGATGTTCGGGAATAGCCATTCGTCGACCGGCACGCGCTTGGCCATGCGGCGCCGGAAGCCGGGCATCTTCCAGGCGAGGTCGAGCGAGGGGCTGCGCATGCCGACCAGCGCCAGCCAGTAATTGCCGTCCGAGGCGAGGTTGATGTTGTCGGGGTAGCCCGGCAGATTATCCATCACCACTTCGACCGCACCTTTCTTCGGTCCCGCGAACCAATAGCGCTTGATCGAGCAGCCGAAGGTCTCGGCGAACAGGATCGACTGGCCGTCACTGGCCACGCAGATGCCGTTGGGGAATTTGAGGCCGCGCAACTCGGTACGGGTCGCGCCGGTCTTGGTGTCGTAGGAGATGATGCGGCCGTTGCCACGCGCCTCGAGGCCGTCGATCGGCCATTCGTCCATCTCGTAGCGCACGGTCGCTTCGGAGAAGAAGATGAGGCCGTCATCGGTGATGTCGAGATCGTCGGCGAGCCTCAGGCGGCTGTCGTCGTTGACCGAACGCATGCTGCGGTTGGTCTCATCCGTTGCCTTTTCCACCGTGCCATCAGGTTTGATGCGATAGAGCCCCATGCCGCCGATGCAGACGTAGAGATTGTCCTGCCGGTCGAAGGCCATGCCGAGCGGCTGGCCGCCGATATGGGCGAACACTTCCATCGTCTGATAGTCGGGCGCGAGAAAGCGCATGATGTCGCCGTGGCGCGAGCCGGCATAGAGATTGTCATGGCGGTCGAGGATGACGTCCTCCGGTGCCTCGATCCGGCCAAGGCCGATCGATTCGACGTTACGCAGCTTGTCGTTCTGCTCGAACGGGCCGCCTTGCCCGATCTCGGTGGGCGGTGGAGGCGGCAAGGCGTGGTAGGTCGGCGCGACATAGACCTTGCTGATGATGCGCGTGCGGTTCTTCTGCCAGCGGATATCGACCATCGCGGCGACCAGCAGGATGCCGGCCAGCGCCATCCGGTTGACGCCGCCGCGCGCGTTCATGGTCGTGAGACCATTGGTGATCAGGAGCACGATCAATACCCCGACCGCCGATTTGGCGACCGAGCCCTTGCCGCCGCCAAGCGTGATGCCGCCGAGCACGGTCGCGGTCAGCACGATGACCTCGAGGCCAACGCCGATGTCGCCGCCGACGGTTCCCAGCCGCGATGCGAAGAACAGCGCGCCGATGCTGGTGAGCACGCCGCTCGCGACATAGCAGAGCGCAATCGTACGACGGACGGGAATGCCTGAATTGTACGCCGAACGGCGCGAGCCGCCGATCGCGGTGATGTGCCAGCCTGGCCGTAACCGGGTCAGAAAGATATGACCGAAGATGGCGATGACGACATAGACCAGTGCCACGGTCGGGATGCCGAAGACGCTGCCGCCGCCGATGAAATCCCAGGACGGGATGTCGGGGAAGGCCGACGCGATCGCGTTGGAGTAGCGCTGGATCAGGAGATCGTAGGCCGAGCGATAGACGATCAGGGTAATCAGCGTTGTGATGAAGGCACGTAGTCGCAAATATCCGACCAGAATGCCGTTGACTGCGCCGAGCAATGCGCCGCAGAGCAGCGTGGCGACGACCACCGCCGGGACCGGCCAGCCCAACACGTCGAGAAGATAAAGCGCGCAGAAATCGGTCAGTGCGAAGATCGAACCGACGGACAGATCGATGCCGCCGACGATGACCACCAGCGCCAGCCCGAGCGCGATGAAGCCGATCTCTCCGGCTTGGCGCGCGGTGTCGGCGAGGCTCGCCGGCGACAGGAAGTTATCGATGGATCGGCTGAGCGCGAGGCCAATGATCAGGAGAAGTATCACTGGAATGGCCGTCTCGGTCCATCGCTTGGACAGGATCTCGCCGAGCAGATGATCGGGCCAGTAGCGGTAACGCAGGCTTGTCAGGGTGTCGCGCATCGGCATTCCAGGACCTTGCAAAGTTCGGGACAACGTCCCGGACATGAAGCTGCCCGGGACGTTTGGGTCGTGCGTTGGAAGACCTATTTCTTCAGGTCGCTGAGATTCCAGCAGGCCGTCTGGCTGTCGGCGTTCTCTTTGGTGATCGGAATCAGCGTGGTGTATTCCGAGCCCTTGATCGAGCCGGGCTTGGCGCCCGAGGACAGCAGAAATTTGATCGTGCCCGCCATCTGCGCCGCCTGGGTCGGCACGTCGTAGCTCATGTTGAGATCGAACGCGCCGGACTTCACCAGCTCGCAGGCGCCCTTGCGTTCGCCGCCGCCGGAGGTGGTGAGGAACACCTTGCCGGTGAGACCAGCTTCCTTGACCGCGGCAGCGGTGCCGATATCCATGCCGTCCCAGAAGCCGACGATGCCGCAGAGATCGGGATTTTGCTTCAGCACCGTCTGCGTGATCGCCTTGGCCTTGGCAGCGTCCCAATCGGCGGCCTGGCTCGACACCACCTTGATCTCGGGATGCTTGGCGAGAACGTTTTCGACGCCTTTGAGCGTATAAGCGCTTGCCGCCGCCGATAGCGCACCCTGGATGATCGCGATCTTGTTCGACTTGCCCTCGCAGGCCTTGACCACGGCTTCGGTCTGGCGTTCGCCAATCTCGACCCAGTTGGCGCCGACGAAGGCGGAGCTTCGATAGGCAGAGCCCATGTTGATCTGGATGACGTAGATGCCTTCGTTCTCGGCGCGCTGGAGCAGCTTGGCGTAGGTCTGCACGTCTGGATTATGAACCACTATCACCGCCGGTTTCTCTGAGATCAGCGAGGTGACGGCCTGCGCGCCGGCGTTGGTGTTCCAGTTGGCATCGCGGATCACGAACTTGACGCCAAACGGCTCAAGCTCCTTCTTCAGTCCGGCATACCAGCCCTCGGTGAGGTCGAAATTCATCGCGACCGGAACATAGGCCACGGTCTTGCCGGCCAGCGCGTCCTTGAACGGCTTCTGGAACGGTTCGTCGAGGCCCTGCTGGGCGAGAGCCGGTGCGGTCATCGCCGCGAGAGCCAGTGCGGCCAGGGTCGCCTTTGTCGGGCTGCCAAAAGTCTTCATTGCTTCCTCCTTGGTTGTGGTTGTCGTTCTTGTCGGTGGTTCAGATGTCGCCCTGCTGTGCCGTTTCTTCGTTGCGCGGATTCAGGAATGAGTCCGTGATGACGGCGAGCAGCAGCACCACGCCCTTGATGAGATTTTGCCCGGCGTAGGAGATGTCCATGATGGTCATGCCATTGAGCATGGTGCCGATCAGCAGCGTGCCGATGACGACGTTCAACACGCCGCCGCGCCCGCCGGACAGACCGATGCCGCCCAGCACGACGACCAGGATGACGTCGTAGATCAGCGTCGAGTTGAAGACGCGGGTCGGCATCGAATTGACGGATGCGGCCATCACGAGGCCGGCGAAGCAGCCGATCAGGGCGGCGACGACGTATTGCAGGACGATGATCGGACGCGAAGGGATGCCGGTGACGCGCGCGGCGTAAGGGTTGTCGCCGATGGCGTAGATATAGGCGCCCCAGCGCGTTTGGCGCAGCAGGACGGCGACCACCACGCAGGCGATCGCGAACATCACGATCGACGTCGGAATGCCGAGAATGGTGCCCTGCCCAAGCCGCTCGAAGCCGTTCATGCCCGGGCTCCACTGCACCACGTCGAGCTGGAACAATGCGGCTTGCCCAAGTCCGGCCAGCAGCAGGCCGGTTGCGAGCGTCGCAAACAGCGAGGGGACTTCGGCATAGGCGATCAGCCAGCCATTGACGAGGCCGAAGGCAATCGTGAGCAGCATGGCGGTCAAAAGCGAAGCCGGCAGCGAGTGACCGTTCTGCACCATCTGCAGCACGAGCCCGGGAGGCACCGCGAGCGCCGCGATCAAGGAGATGTCGATGCCGCGGCCGATCACGACGATCGCCATGGCAAGGCCGAGGATGCCGAGCACCGCCACGTTCTGGAGCAGCGTCAGCATATTGTCCGCCGTCAGAAAGCCGCGCAGAAAGATCGAAAACACGAGGAACAGCAGCGCGAAAACAGCGAAGACGATCTCTTGTTGATTGAACCGGAATCGTTTCATCGCCTGGTCTTTCCTGCGTTCTATGAGTGCGCCATCTGCTTTGGCTTCGAGCGGCTCCTGACGGCCGTGCGCGCGTTGATGCGGCTGCCGCTCGACAATGCGGCGCCCACGAAGTTGCCGACGCCGTCGATGTATCCGTCGATCGACGTGCCGCGTTTGCGATATTTGGCGCGCTTCACGTACCAGTCCTGGAGCAGGGGCTTGATGAGTGACGCCGTGAGCCTGACATGGTCGATCGTGAAGGCGCCGCTGGCGACGCCCTGCTTGAGCACGTCGGCGATGATCTTCTCGGTCGTCGCTTCCATGTCGATCGCGCGCTGGCGTTCCGCCGGCGGAAAGGACTTCGCCTCCATGAAGGCGAAGACGAACCAGGGCTGCATCGCTTCGCTCATGCGGATGTGGGTGGCGATGATCCAGTCGAGGTGCTTGTGGGCATCATGCTTGACGTCGTCAGGGGGCGCCGTCAGCACCTCGGTCGCCGTTGCCGCGACCTCGCCGAGGATCATGGACAGCAGCCTGGGCTTGCTGTCGATATACGTATAAAGGCCGCCCATGCTGAGGCCCGAGGCCTCCGCGAGCTGGCGCAGCGTGGTGGCGTGAAAGCCCTGCTTGTTGGAGAGCGTAAGGGTGGCGCCGATGATGCGTGCGAGATTTGCGACCGCGAGCCGCGGCTTCTGGACGCGGATGGAGGCGCGATGACGTTCCAGAATGCGCGTGCACAGCGCTTCTGTCGAGAACGCGTTGGTCCAAGGTCGTCGGCGCGCGAGATTCACGCTGCCTCCCCAAATTTCCCCCTGGACCTTTTGGCGTTGTTATTGATCCAGGCGTGGGCTTTGCGCCCTTGCCGTTATTCCTAGCGCAGAGCGTGCCTGTCAGGAAAGGGGTTGGAGCAGATTTTCTGAGAGAGCGCTCGCTCGCTTTTTCCGCGCCATGCAATGCACCTTGCCTGATTTGACGCGGCCAGTTGCCCCGAATACCCTTCTTGCAAACTCGAAAAGCGCGTAAACGCAAGAGCCTGACGGCGATCAAGGCTGGCGTACACGGATGACGGACTGCCGGGGGAACGAACATGTCGAGCGACGTCGCAGCGACCATCTCGAAAGCGCGCGAGCATTCCATCGGCGATCTGCTGCGCCGTTCGGCCGGCCGCGAGCCGAACAAGCTTGCGGTGAGCTGCGGCAGCGTGAGCTGGAGCTTTGCCGAGATGGACGCGATCTGTAACCGGCTCGGCCGCGGCCTGCTCGGCCTCGGCGTCAAGAAGGGCGATCGCCTCGCCGTGCTCTCGCGCAACTCGCACGCCTTTGCCGCACTGCGCTTTGCGGTGGCACGGATCGGCGCGGTGCTGGTGCCGATCAACTTCATGCTCAATCCGGACGAGATCAATTTCATCCTCAAGAGCTCCGGCGCGAAGCTGCTGGCGGCCGGGCCTGATTTCGTCGAGCCCGCGCGCGCGGCAAGCGCCAAGGATAGTGCGGTCGAAAAGCTGATCTGGCTGCCGGGCGAGGATCCCGCCACAGCGCCGGCTGGTCTCACCACTTTCGACGATCTCCTCAGCCCCGACGGCTCATTCCTGGAGGCGTCCGTCGATAGCCGCGATCTCGCGCAGATCGTCTACACCAGCGGCACGGAATCCCTGCCCAAGGGCGCGATGCTGACGCATGAGGCCGTGATGTGGCAGTATGTCAGCTGCATCATCGATGGCGGCATGAGCGTGGACGACAAATTCCTCCACGCGCTGCCGCTCTATCATTGTGCCCAGCTTGACGTCTTCCTGGGGCCGCAGATCTATCTCGGCGCCTCCGGGGTGATCACGGGCAAGCCGACCGCCGACAACATCCTGGCGCTGATCCAGTCGCACAAGACCACCTCGTTCTTCGCGCCGCCGACGATCTGGATCGCGATGCTGCGTTCGCCGAATTTTGACAAGACCGATCTGTCGACCTTGCAGAAGGGTTATTACGGCGCCTCGATCATGCCAGTGGAGGTGCTGCTCGAGCTCCAGCGCCGCCTGCCCAATGTCAAATTCTGGAACTTCTACGGCCAGACCGAGATCGCGCCGCTTGCAACCGTGCTGCGGCCCGAGGACCAGCTCCGCAAGGCCGGCTCGGCCGGCAAGCCCGTGCTCAACGTCGAGACGCGTGTGGTCAATATCGCGATGGAGGACGTCAAGGTCGGCGAAGTCGGCGAGATCGTGCACCGTTCGCCGCATCTGTTGTCCGGCTATTACAACGATCCCGTCAAGACCGCGGCGGCGTTTTCCGGTGGCTGGTTTCACTCCGGCGATCTCGCCACCGTCGATGCCGAGGGCCACATCACCGTGGTCGACCGCGTCAAGGACATGATCAAGACCGGCGGCGAGAATGTCGCGAGCCGCGAGGTCGAGGAGATGGTCTATCGCATCCCCGCGGTGTCTGAAGTGGCCGTCGTCGGTCTGCCCGATCCGCGCTGGATCGAGGCGGTCACTGCGATCGTCGTGGTCAAGACCGGCGAGACGCTGGACGAAGAGTCCGTGATCAAGCATTGCGCCGGCCAGATGGCGCATTTCAAGGTGCCCAAGCGCGTCATCTTCGTCGACAGCCTGCCGAAGAACCCGAGCGGCAAGCTGCTCAAGCGCGAGCTGCGCCAGCGCTTCGTCGGCGGTGAGACGCTCGACAAGGCGATCCAGAAGAATTTTGCGACGTGAGGGATCACGACCATGCCTCTCTGGACCTGCGAAACCTGCGGCGCGCAATTCCCGGACAGCGGACATCCGCCAGATTCGTGTTCGATCTGCGAGGACGAGCGGCAGTTCGTGAACTGGAAAGGACAGACCTTCCTGACCCGCGAGGCGCTCGCGGAAAGCCATCGCCTGGCCTGGCGTGATGATCTCGGCCTGACCGGGATCGCCCTCGATCCGAGCTTTGCCATCGGCCAGCGTGCGTTGCTGGTGCCGCTGGGCGATGGCTGCATGATGTGGGACTGCATTCCGTTGGCAACGCCCGAGGCGACCGCACATGTGCGCTCGCTCGGCGGATTGAAGGCGATCGCAATCTCGCATCCGCACTACTATGGCGCGCTCGCCGACTGGAGCGAGGCATTTGGCGGGGTGCCTGTCTATCTGCATGCGGATGACCGCCAATGGGTGACGCGTCCGCATGCCTCGATGGTGCACTGGACCGGAGACAGCCATCGCCTCTCCGATGATGTGCTGCTGCTGCGCACCGGCGGTCATTTCGCCGGTGCCACCATGCTTCACTCTGCGCACGGAGCGGACGGCAAGGGCGCGCTGCTCACCGGCGACATCGCGCAGGTGACGATGGACCGCCGCTTCGTCAGCTTCATGCATTCCTATCCGAACTACATGCCGCTCAATGCAGCCACGGTGAGAAGGATCGCAGCTGCCGTGGAGCCGCTCGCCTTCGACCGGATCTACGGCGCCTGGTGGGGCCGTAACATCGCCGCCGGAGCCAAGGCGGCGTTCGCGGCATCCGTGGAGCGGTATATCGCGGCGATTGCCTGAGCCGAGCCGATTGTCCTTGCCCTCAAAAAATACATGTACTATTAGTACAGTTATTGATCGCGGACGCAACGATGCGTTTGCTGGTTCGGCATGATCGATGCATCCTCGAACCGGCGGCGCGTTCTGTGGCCGCGTCACCGGGAGCCGGGTGGATGGCGGAGCGCGATTACGAGATCTTCGAAGCGGGCGACGTTACGCTTCAATCCGGTGCTGTCTTCCCCGGGCTGAAGCTCGCCTACAAAACCTTTGGCCGACTTAACCCGGGCAAGGACAACGTCATCCTCTATCCGACCTCGTTCAGCGCGCAGCACTACGACACCGAGTGGCTGATCCAGCCCGGTGGCGTGCTCGATCCCGAGCGTTACTTCATCGTTATCCCGAACCTGTTCGGCAATGGTCTGTCGTCTTCGCCGTCGAATTCGGCCGTGCCGTTTCCGCAGCTCAGCTATCACGACGCCGTCGCGATCCAGCACCGGCTGCTCACCGAGCGCTTCGGTATCTCAAAGCTTGCGCTGGTCTATGGCTGGTCGATGGGCGGCATGCAGGCCTATCACTGGGCAGCCTGTCATCCCGACATGGTCGAGCGTGCCGCCGTCGTGTGCGGCAGCGCGCGCTGCGCGCCGTACAATCATGTCTTTCTCGAAGGCGTGAAGGCGGCGCTGACGGCCGATCCCAACTTCCGCAACGGTCGCTTCGTCGAAAAGCCTGTCGTCGGCTTCCGTGCGATGGGGCGGGCCTATGCCGGCTGGGCGATGTCGCATGCTTTCTATCGTGACGAGGTCTGGCGCGAGGCGGGCTTCACCTCGCTCGAGGATTATCTTGTCCGTGCATGGGATGCGACGTTCGCTCGGCGCGATGCCAACGATCTGCTGGCGCAGATCGGCATCTGGCAGAACGGTGACATCAGCCGCTGCGCTGCGTTCAGCGGTGATTTTGATCGCGCGCTTGCGGCGGTCACGGCGCATATGCTGCTGGTGCCGGGCGCGACCGATCGCTATTTCGACGTTCGCGACAACGAGGACGAACTCGGCCGGTTGGTCAACGCAAAATCCGCGGCGCTGCGCCCAATCCCGTCGGTGCACGGCCATCGCGCCGGCAATCCCGTCAACAATCCGCGCGATCATGCCTTCCTCAAGGCCGAGATCGCAGAGCTTCTCAGCAAGTAGGGCAGGCAACCGATCATGAGCGACGCGACCGTTTCAGAGTCCGGCCATCGCCTGAAGCCGCTGACGCCAGCAATGCTGCGCGAATTGTCGGTGCGCTCCGATCTCAGGGGGGCCGCGAAAAGCCTCAGCCATTACGGCCTGGTCGTGCTGGTCGGCGCGCTGGTCTGGAAGGTCTCTTCGGCCTGGGGTGTGTTATGGGCGCTGCCGCTGATGGCGGTGCAGGGCTATTTCGTCGCCTTCCTGTTCATGGCGCTGCACGAGACCGCGCACAAGACCGCGTTCAGGAGCCGTGGCCTCAACCTTGCGGTCGGCTATCCCTCGGGCTTCATCATCGGACAACCTTACGAATATTACTGCCTGTTTCACTGGGACCATCACCGCTACACTCAGGATCCGGACAAGGACCCGGAGCTGATCGTCGGCGTGAAGCCGAAATCCGACACGCAGCTCGTGCTCGCCTATAGCGGCCTGCTCCAGGTCGCCGGCCGCCTCTGGCTGATGTTCCGCCATGCCGTCACCGGCAAGGTTACCGTGCCCTGGATTCCCGAGAACAAGCGCGCCATCATCGTGACCGAAGCCCGCGTCTATGCTGGACTTTATGTCCTTTTGCTCGCGCTCTCGCTGTGGTCTTCTTCTGCGCTGCTGCTCTGGGTCTGGATCGTGCCACTGATCATCGGGCAATTCTTTCTGCGGCCCTATCTCTATGCCGAGCACATCGGCTGCGACCGAACCCGCAGCGCCTTCGAGAATACCCGCACGACCTATACCAGCGCGATCGTCAAATGGTTCGCGTGGAACATGCCCTATCACGTCGAGCACCACGCCTATCCCTCGATCCCGTTTCACGCGCTGCCGAAGCTGAACGAGATCGTCGACGGCGAGATCGTCTATCGTGGCCGTGGCTATATCAGAACGACGCGCGAGACCTGGGCTTGGTTTCGCCGGCAAAGGCAGGCCGGCTAGCCAGACGAGAATTCAAACGCGCAAAGCCCCGATCGCGATGCGATCGGGGCTTTGTCGTGGTCTCCTGATATCAATAGACCCCATACGCGCAGACGTTCACGACGCGCACGCGCGGCCCATGGCGGGTCGGAACGACGCGCTCCTGGTAGCAGTTGTTGACGGCGGTGTTGACGTAGAGGCCGCCAAAGCCCCAACCGGGACCCCAGTGGTGGAAGCCGTGGGCCGACGCGGCGGTGGGCGCGAGAGCGGCAACGCCGAGCGAACCGGCAGCGATCAGACCAAGAGCAAGCTTACGAAACATCTTTCATTCTCCAGTGTGGCGCGAGGCCGTTGTTGTGTCCCTGCATCTCGGTCGGGCCGAGGCGGGAACGCGTTCATGCGGCGGGCCGAGAATCGTGTTTCAGGATTGTTTCGTGGGCTGCGGCAGAATGCGCCGTCGTCCGGCTTTCCGCGCCGCGCGATAGCGCGCGGCCATCGCTTGCGTCAGCTCTGTCATCTTCTCGCGGAGATCGGCGGGCTCCAGCACGTCGGCCTCGGGCCCAAGCCGCAACAATTCGGCGGCGGCATGCCACGAGGTCTTGCCGGTTGGCACTCTCGCAATGCGCCAGCCGTCCGCATTGGCGGTCTCGTCAATCTGCGTGCGCGCCTTGACATAAGGCTGGCTCAGCGCGTCGAGCAGCTTTACGCCCAATGGCGACAGCCGAACGATCGCGACATTCGGATGCATCTCGGCCTCGAGACGGAGCGTTGCAGCCTGCCAATAGGCGGCGAGATCGAAATCGGCGGGGCGATCGAAACGGTCGTCAAGCGCAGTGCAATCGAGCACGCGCGCGACGCGATAGGTGCGCACGCTGCCGTCGACCTGCCCTGCGAGATACCAACTGCCGCCCTTCAGCACGAGGCCGAGCGGGGCAACGCGGCGCTGCTTCTCGGCGCGCCAGCTCTGGTAGCGGATCTTGATCAGTGTCCCACGTAAAGCCGCGCCGGCAATGGCGCGTAGATGTTTTGGCTCGTCCGCCTCGCCGAACCAGCCGGGCGCGTCGAGGTAAAAGCGCTCCTGCATCCGGCCGGCATCCTGGCGCAGGTGAGCGGGCAGCGCCGCCATCAGCTTGTTCTGCGCGGCGATCATCGCCGCATCCAGACCGAGTGCGGCGGCAGGGCCCGGCAATCCCGTAAGGAACAGCGCCTCCGCCTCGCGCTGCGACAATCCGTTCAACCGCACCCGGTAGCCGTCGAGCAGGCGATAACCGCCCTCGGCGCCGCGGTCGGCGTAGACGGGAACGCCGGACGCCGCGAGCGCGTCGATGTCGCGATAGATCGTGCGCACCGACACCTCGCAGGCCACCGCCAGTTCAGGCGCGGTGACTTGTCCCCGCGCCTGAAGGGTGGTGAGGATCGACATCATTCGGGTCGCGCGCATGATCCCTTAAACCATACCTGACACAGGATGTCAGGTATGGTCGGCTACAAGCGCGCCATCGCCAGCCGGCCAGATGGGAGACCCGCCATGACCGATCCGAACCGCATCACGCTGTATTATTCGCCGCAGAGCCGCGCCACCGGCACGCGGGTGCTGCTGGAGGAGTTGGGCGCGCCCTACGATCTGCATGTCCTCAATATGAAGGCGGGCGAGCAGCGCCAGCCCGCCTATCTCGCCATCAACCCACTCGGCAAGGTGCCGGCGATCCGCCAAGGCGAGGCGCTCGTGACCGAGCAGGTCGCAATCACCATCTACCTTGCCGATCTGTTTCCGCAGGCGGGGCTCACGCCCACGCTGAGCGATCCGCTGCGCGGTCCTTATTTGCGCTGGATCGCCTATTACGGCTCCTCGTTCGAACCGGCCCTGATCGACAAGTTCATGCAGCGCGAGCCTGCGCCGATCACGCAATCGCCCTATGCCGATTACGACGCCATGCTGGGCGCACTCGAGGCGCAATTGTCGAAGGGGCCATATTTGCTCGGAGATCGCATGACGGCCGCGGATATCTTGTGGGGTGTCGCCTTCAGCTGGACGATGATGTTCGGCATCGTGCCAAAGAAGGATGTGTTTGTTCGTTATTCCGAGCGGATTACGTCGCGTCCTGCGTTTCGGCGGATCAATGCGGCCGACGATGAGATGGCAGCGCAGCATGCCGCGGCCGCTGAGGGATAGACGGCGCGTGCCCCACATTCAGTGTCGTCCCGGCGAAGGCCGGGACCCATAACCACCGAATTAAGCTTTGCGAAAACGCGGAGTTACCAGTCCGCCTTAAAACCACTCCCTGGGAGTATGGGTCCCGGCCTTCGCCGGGACGACACCGATGATGTGAGACACTTGCTTTTCTAACTCAAAACCTCGGCGCTCGCTTCTCCGCGAACGCCTTGATGCCTTCCTTGATCTCGTCGCCGCGCATGCTGTCGCGGTGGCGTTGGTCGGCGGCTTGCTCATCCAGCTCGCCGCGGGCGAATTCATTGATCGCGCGCTTCATGCCGCGCATCGCGTTCGGTGCGTTGCCGGCGAGGATGTTGGCGAGCTTGTCGACTTCCTCGTCCAGAAATTCCACCGCGACCATGGCGGTGAGATAGCCGATGCGCAGCATCTCCGGTGCGCTGATCTTCTGCGCGGTGAGGAACAGCTTTTTCGCGTTGTCGACGCCGAGCCGCGTCACGTAGCGTTTGATGCCGCTCCTGTAGTAGTGCAGCCCGAGCCGCGCCGCCGGCATGAACATCTCGGCGGTATCGACACCGATGCGGAAATCGCAGGCGAGCGCGAGGTCGGTCGAGCCGCCATAGACGCCGCCGTTGAGCCGGCAGATCGTCGGCACGCCGAGATCCTCGAGCCGGTTGACGACCACCTCGAACGCCGAGCCCGCGCTCTGCTGCTCGTTGGCGCTCGCGGCGCGCTCGGCGACAGAGTTGAGATCATAGCCCGCGGAAAAGGCGCGTCCTGTGCCGGTCAGCACCAGCACGCGGATCGCCGGATCGGCCTCGATCCTGTCGAACAGCTTGACAAGCTCGCCAAGGTCTTCGGCTTGCAGCCGGTTGAGATGCTTGGGACGGTTGAGGCGGATGGTGGCACGTGCGCCGTCAATTTCGAGCACGGGGCCAGAGGCCGCGTCGGCGGTATCAGACATTCTTGTCTCCGATTACTTGTTTTCGAGCGTGCGCCGTTTCGCTTCAGTGTCGATGGTCTCGGCGAGATCGGGGTGCCGTGCCATCAGCACGCGGAAATCGACGAGGTCGAGCACCAGCAGCCGCGACACTTTCGTGGTCGAGACGTTGGCGCCGCGCATGTTGTTGCCGAGCAGCGCCATCTCGCCGAAGAAGGCGCCGTCGCCGAGCTGCACCTTCTTGCCGGGGAGGTCGACCTCGACCTCGCCGGCGGCGATGAAATACATGCAGTCGCCCTGGGTACCCTTGCGGATGATCGTGGTGCGCGCCGGCAGCTCCATGGTGCGCAGCATGTGGGTGACGTCGGCGATCGCAGCCGGCCCAAGCGCCGCGAAGAACGGCACCTTGCTGACGGATTCCCAGGTCTTGAGGAAATTGTCGCGCCGAGTCTCGGCCGCAAACCCGGTTGCCAGAATACCGGTCCACAGGCCGAACACGCCGAGGCCGGAGATCATCACCAGCGCTGCCACCATGCGACCCGCTGGCGTCACCGGCACGGCATCGCCATAGCCAGTCGTGGTCAGTGTCACGACGGCCCACCACAGCGCGGCGGGGACGCTGCCAAACGTCTGCGGCTGCACGTCCCGCTCCAGAAAATATTCGGCGACGGAGGCGAGGAAGACCACCATCAGGAAGATCACGAGCACGCTGAACAGCGGCCCCGATTCCAGCACCAGCACCCGGCGGAGCTGGCGCAAGCCGGGAATGCCCGGCACCACCTTCAAGACCCAGAGCACGCTGAGCAGCCAGGCCGTCCTGGGCTCGGCGCCGAGTATCAGCGCGACCGGCACGGCCAGCGCCCCCATTGCGTCGACCAACCCGGCGGAAGAGGACATATAGAGCGCCAGCCGCTGCTGCCGCGCCATGTGACGCAACCGGACCAGCCATTCGAACACAAAATAGACGAGGGAAGCCCAGAGCAGCAGATCGACCCAACGGTGCGCTGTCTCATAGGCCGGATCGACCGTCAGCAGCACCATGCTCAGCACGCCGACGGTCACCGCCACATAGGCCGCCTTGGTCATGTTGCGGCCGGCCGTGGCGGCCACGAACTGGGCCAGAGCGGGAATCATCGGCTTGGACATGCGGGAGGGCGGCTCGGTCTTGATTTTGCGGTCCCGGCTGGGACGTCGGCACCAAAGTGCCCGCCCGTACCGAGGCCGTCAACGACGGGGCGGCTGCCCGGCGCTGCAGCTGACGCGGCGGCGGGCCGGATCGTTACTTGAAGTGTGGCGGCTCATCATAGCCGCGGCGGCTGCTCAAAAACAGCAGCAACATCAAGCCGATGCCAACGATCACGGAGAAGCCCGCTCCCAGCGCCAGTGCCACGTAACCTTCCGTCGGGATCGGGTCGCCCTCGACCGACATGGCCGAATAGGCGAAGTAACCTACCGCAACCAGCATTCCCAGCAGGATGATGAGAAGGAGCATACGCATGGTGCGTTCTCCGGTTGAGCCGGGAGCCAACGGTTGCGTAGGGGAAACGGTTCCAGGGGGGCGGGCTGCGACCAGCCTAAAGCGCGAGCGAGCCGGACCCTGAGGCACGAATGGATAGGTCAGGCACTCTGAGCTGTCTTCACCACCACGACATTGGTGTCGTCATCCGGGAGAGGGGTGGCCTCGCGGGCGGCTTTCTCGATCTCGTTGGCGTGGCGCTTGAGGTAGTCGCGGCGCATGCCGATCTCGTCGCGGACGAATTCATAGCCGAGCTTGAAGGTGTCGAGCCCGTCGGTACTGATCGTGCCGTCGCGCAAGCCTATGACCGCACCGCGCAAAATGCCCTCGAGCTCGTCCTGGAGACATTCGATCTGGTCCAGCGAATGGGCATGCTCGATGCGTTCGCCGATATCGAGGATGGCAGTGGAGAGCTCGCTGGCCTTCTCCGGCGCGATCCGGGTGATCTTGGCGTAGATCCCGGCGAAGATCGAGCCGATCACGCTGAGCGCGCCGGCGCCCAGATACATCAGATCGCTGTACTTATCCATGAACGACTTGGTGTCGTCGTTGATGTAGTCGGCCGCTCCCTGATGCGCCATCACGAAGGCATCCTTCTCGACGGAGGCTGGTTCGATGTGGGTCGCGAAGCCGCTGTCGAGCCCGAGCGCGGACTTGTTCTCGTAGACAGTACGCGCGAGGTCGCCGGCGGTGGTCGCCGACATCTTCGATTGCGCGACCAGCAGCCATTCGAGCCCGATCGTATCAAGATCATCGTCAGGGATCTCGGGCGAGGCGGATAGCGTGCCTGCCGTCAGAGTCTCGTCGGAAATCCCGGGGAATTTGCGCGCCAGCGCCTTTGCCTCGTCGATCGCGTTGAGCGTGAAGCCGCCGCGCTTGGCGACCTGCTCATAGGCCTTGTCCCGTACCGCCTTGGAGGTATGGACGATGGCGATCACCGCGCCAAAACCGCTCGACGGCGCAAATAGCTTGTCGAGGGTGGCGCCCTGCGGCGCCATCTGGATCTTCGCTGCGTCTGGACCGTCGGGAATGTCGAGAATGCTGCGGACGAAGGCGAGCGAGGACTCGCTCTCGGCGACGACTGCGACCTTCTTCTTTTTCAGCTCGGCGAGCGATTTGATCTTCTTGTTGCCGGGACCGAGCAGGAGCACGAGATCGTGCTCGAGGATTGCGAGGGCCCGTGCCCGCGGCGGCACCTTGGCATCAGTGCGCAGGACAGCGAGGTCGGCCTGCTTGCGGTCGAATTGCGCGATCGCTTTGGTGTTGTCGGGGTTGTTGACGACCTTGATCCGGAAGCGCGAGGCGTTGTTCTTCAGCACGGTGGCGAGCTTGGTCGCGAACAGCGCCTCGTCGCTGTTGGGGGCGCCGACGGCAAAGGTCAGCGTCTCCGAATTGTGCACCAGCGCGCGGCCGGCCCAGACGGTGGCAAGCGACAGCAGCAGGGTCAGCACGACGTACAGTAGGACCTGCTGCTGATTGGTCTTGATGACCTTGGGACGCCGGGGCGGCGGGAGCTCGGTCGACGAGGTGGGGCCTTCAGCACTCATGGCAGCACCCTGGCCTTATTCCTGGGATGGCGGGCGGCGCGGGATCGCCGGACGCACGCGCTTGAAAATTCGTAAGCGTCTGAAAAAAGAAAGCTATTTCTCTACCTGGGGATGATAGCGCTGTGGCAACAGAAAGCAAATTCCGCGCCGAAGGTAACCTTACTCAACTCGTCCGCGGCGATTGGTCGTCCTATCACCGTTTAGCCACAGTTGGTGATTTTCCAGTTCCCCCCGGCTGCATTCCGCCGCGGGAGATGTCATAAATCACCGGTCCTCGATAATCTGACGGGGTCCAAGAAGAAGTTGCGCTGAACGCTCCATTTTTCCTTTTGAAGTCAACGAGGGCGTCAGCTTTGTCGTTTCCACCCATGTCATCGGCGATTCCGGTTGAAGCGCTCATTGGCTGGATGTTGCTGCTCACCTTCAAGCACATCATCGCCGATTTCGTTCTGCAAACCGCCTGGATGGCGCAAGGCAAGGACCAGAAGCACGGCTGGGCTCTGCCGCTTCTGGTGCACTGCCTGATTCACCTTGCGGTTGCGCTGCCTCTGATCCTGATCGTCGCGCCCAGATTCTGGTTCGTCGCGCTGATCGATTTCGCGATCCACATCACGATCGACCGGGCCAAGGGGCTGGTCTCGGCCAATTTCGGCGTCAACCAGGAGCATCCCTGGTTCTGGACCCTGATCGGCGTCGACCAGGCGCTGCATCATCTCACCGGCTTCGGCCTCTCCATCTTCATGGCGGCGAACTGAGGCCGATGCCCCCGCCGGAGGCCGGCTGATTCGCGGCCTAGGCGCAAGGACCCCGGGTGACTACCGCCCCGGGTGGTTAACCTTTCATTAGAGAATTGCGCTGCATCTTCGGCGTCGAGGGAGAACTTAAATGTTTTCAAGCCGCGACGCCTATGAAAGCGATTTCTGCCCGGTCCGCGACGAGCTCCTTGGCGAGATGTATCGCGCCAATGAAAGCGGCCTGCCGAGGTTGGTTGAGACTGTTTCCCCGGACGTCCGCGCCATGCTGGCGCTGTTCTGCTATCGCCGCAGCCATCTACATTCGCTGGCGGTCGCGATCGCAGCGAGCTGTAACGAGCGCGACCTGATCGAGAGCGGCGGCCGTGTCGGCTCGACGCTCTACGCGCTGTCGCGTGAGGGCTCGGCCAAAGCATCACCGTCACAGACGGGTGGCCGCAAGCCAATCACGCTGTCGACAAAACCGCTCTCGGTGCTTGCACCGATCGATGACGAGCTCGACGACGAGATCGGCGAAGCCGTTCTGGCTTAAAGCGCGATTGATCGCGCTTTAACTTTCTAGTTGACGCATGATCTTGTCGGAAAACCGCTGCGCACTTTTCCGGATCATGCGCTAGCTATCTCGATCACCGGCAGCCCGAACTTCCGCCGCGCCATCGTGCATTCGGCATCGCCCGGCATACAGGTGCGACACACCTCCGGCCGCACTTCATAGATGCCGCAGGCGGTCTCTTTCCCGATCCCTCCACGCAACGCCGAACAGCGATCGCCCTCGCAGCGAATGCCCGATTGGCGTTCGTTGACGAGCGCCTCCGGGATCAGCGCAAGCTCCTCATCGCTCTCGATAGAGAAACGCGGCCAGTTCTGCGAATAGCCGCAGCAGGCGCCGCAACTCTGGCAGAGGCTCGACAGGTCGATCGCGGACGTCTCATCCATCGTCGTCATGTGTCCTTGTCAGGTATCCTTGGGCGGGCCCCAGACCAGGCTCTGCCGCCATTTCGCGCGCAGCACGTCGCGCCGCTCCGGATATCTTTCGTCGAGATATGTCGCCTCCACCACGCGGTCAGTGCGGAAGCTGCGGAAATCGCTGCGCAGCTCGCACCAGGCTGCGAGCAGGCGCACAGCTTCGAGATAGCCGACCGAAATTGGCCAGATCATGCGCTCGCTGGCGCGGCCCTGCTCGTCACGATAACGCAGCATGATCTTCTTGCCTTCGTGGATATGGGTGCGCGTGCGCGCCATATCCAGGCGGTCCGGCTCCCTGTTCCAGCTCGGCCGCGCGCGGCTCGCCGGCTCCAGCACGAAGGGACGCAGGCGCTCCGGCACAGTGTCGGCGATCTTGGCCATCAAATCTTCAGCCGCGCGTGCCAGCGCGGAATCGGCATGCCCCGCGACCCATTGTGCGCCCAGCACCGCCGCCTCGATCTCATCGGGTGTCAGCATGAGGGGCGGCAGGTCAAAACCCTTTTCCAGGATGTAGCCCATGCCGGCTTCGCCGCGGATCGGCACGCGCTGGCCCATCAATGTCGCGATGTCGCGATAGATGGTGCGCTTCGAGGTCTCGAGCTCGGCCGCGATCGCATCCGCGGTCAGCGGTTTACGGGTGCGCCTCAGCACCTGGATGATCTGAAACAGCCGGTCCGCGCGTCTCATGTCAGTTCTCTTATCGGTGATCGATTCAAAAGACGGCGCGCTGATGCTGACAGGATGTTGGCAGCAGGGGAGTTCTATACCGGGACAACACATCGACTGAAGAGGATTTGTCCATGATCATTCCAACCCATTTCGGTCCGGCCGGTCCGTTGTGGCGGCCACAGGCTTTCCAAGCCAAGGCTTTCCAGGGGAAGGCTTGGCAAGCCTGGGCGTTCAACCGCGTCGTGTCCCTCGATCTCATGGCCGTCGACCTCCGCCTTGCGCTTGCGACCGTTGTGGCTCGCTCGCTGGTCCAGGCCGCGGACGCACTGGTCCGCCACGTCATGGGCCGCGCCTGGCGAGGGGCCCGTTTTGCAGAAGATATCACGGCTGCTGCCACCATGGTGGCAGCAGCCGGCAGGTAGGTTCCCGTCAACTCGTTCGGTGGTTCAGGAGAGCTCACATGATCACGCTTTACGGCTTTGGTACGGGCTTCGGCCTGCCGGAAATCAGTCCCTTCGTCACCAAGACGGAGGTGCAGCTCAAGATGGCGGGACTGCCCTACCGGAAGGAGCGGGCGATGCCGCCGGCCTCGCCCAAGGGACAGTTGCCCTTCATCGACGACGGCGGCGAGGCGGTGGCCGATTCCACCTTCATCCGCGCCCATATCGAACGCCGCTACGGCTTCGATTTCGACGCCGGCCTGTCGCTTGCCGAGCGCGCGCAGGCCTGGGCGTTCGAGCGCATGATCGAGCATCACGTCTATTGGTCGCTGGTCGGCGCTCGCTGGGTCGACGCCGCCAATTTTGCCAAGGGGCCCGCGCATTTCTTCGACGGCGCGCCGGAGCACAATCGCGAAAAGCTGCGCGAGGATGCGCAATTCCGTGTCGCCGAGAACTATCTGCTCTCCGGCCTTGGCCGCCACGGGCCCGATGACGATGTCGATCTCGCCGTGCGCTCGCTGTTCGCGCTCTCGGTGCAACTCGGCGACAAGTCTTATCTGATGGGCAACAAGCCCTGCGGCGTCGATGCGACCGCCTTCGGCGCGCTCGCCGGAATTCTGACGCCGTTCTTCGAGTCCCGCCTGCGCGAGCGCGCCGAAGGATTTCCGAACCTCACCGCCTATGTCGATCGCATGATGGACACATACTATCCCGAGTTCGCCTGGACGCCGTTGCGGCAGGCGGCCTGAGACGGCTCAAGCATCTCAAAAGGAAAGAGCCGGCCCATCGGGCCGGCTCTCGTCGTCTCAAAACTGCCCGTGCGCTTACTTCGCGAGCGTATACTTGCCGTCCTTCACCGTGAGCAGGATGCGCGAGCGGTCGTCGAGACCGTAGCGGTCTTTTTCGGTGAAATTGTAGACGCCCTGGCTCGCGGCGATTTCTCGCTCCGACAACAACGCCTGGCGGATCGCTTCGCGGAATTCCGGCGTGCCGGGCTTGGCCGTCTTCAGCGCGGTCGGGATCACGCGCTTGAGGATCTCGAAGGCGTCGTAGGAATGGCCGGCGAACTGGCTGCGGCTGTTCGGGCCGTACTTGCCTTCATAGGCCGTGTTGAGCGCGAGGCCCGGCTTCTTGGTCGCGGCTTCGTCCGGCTGGTCCTCGGGGTCCATCACCGGGCCCGACGCCATCAGCACGCCTTCCGCCGCCTTGCCGGCGATGCGGATGAAATCCATGCTGGCGGCGCCATGGGTCTGGTAGATCAGGCCCTGATAGCCGCGCTCGCGCAGCTCGGTCTGTGGCAGGGCGGCCGCGGTGCCGGAGGCGCCGACCAGGATCGCGTCGGGATTGGCGGCGACGAGCTTCAGCACCTGGCCCGTCACGGAAGTGTCCGGACGCGCGAAGCGCTCCTCGTCTGCCAATGTCATGCCCATCGGTACACCCTGGGCCTTGAAGTCGTTGAACCAGAGGTCGCCATAAGAGTCGGAATAGCCGATATAGCCGACCGTTTTCACGTTGTGCGCCTTCATGTGCTCGTAGAGCACCTTGCCCATGATCGGAATCGGCTGCGGCATTGCTACCGACCACTTGGCCCGTTCTGGCGTGATCGGGAAGGGGGAGAGGCCGAAATGCGGAATGCCGGCTTCGTTGGCGACGTTAGAGACCGCGATCGTCGGCGGCGTGATCGCCGAGCCCATGATGATGTCGGCCTTGGATTCGGTGACGAAGCGGCGGGCGTTAGTGGTCGCGGTGGTAGGATCGCCGCCGTCGTCGAGCACGATGATCTTCAGCGGCACGCCGCCAATCTCCTTCGGCACGAATTCCAGCGCATTGCGCTCGGGTATGCCGAGGGCTGCGCCCGGGCCGGTCGTGGTGGTGGTGATGCCGATGGTGATTTCAGCGGTCTGGGCCAGCGCGGGCAGGGCCGGCAGCGCGAGCGCAGCCGCCGCGACGGCGGCGGTCAGGTAAAAGCGGTTCATTTATTCTATTCCTCCCTTGACGTGTTTCTTTGAAAGCAGAAATCGCGGGGTAATTCAGCCCCGTCTTTTGGCGATGCGGCGATTTAGCCTCAGTTTCTAACTCCCTGTGAATTTCGCTACCATTTCCGCCGGAAACGGTGCCGACTTCAGCTTGTCGGGGTTAACGGGATCGCGGCCGACCAGGACGCGGGTCTCAAAACCCTCGATCGCCAGTGCCTCGCCCTTGTAGACGTTGTGCTTCACCTCAAAGCTCGAGCGCTTGATGCTCTCGATCTTCGTCTCAACGGTGATCCAGTCGCCGTAGGTCGAGGGGATGTAGAACTTGGCCCGCGTGTCGACCATGGGGATGCCGACCAGGCCGTATTTGCGGACCAGGTCCTGCTTGGAGAACCCGGCGACCTCGAACAGGGTCGACGTCGAATCGTCGAACATCGCGAAATAGCGCGGGTAGTAGACGATGTTGGCGGGGTCGCAATCACCCCACTGGATCTGGACGTCGCGCCGGTTCACGAACATGCGGTGGCCTTGCTTTTCGTTGCGCCCTACTTCGGTGCCATGCGCAGCGAGCCGTCGAGGCGCACCACTTCGCCGTTCAGGTACGAATTCTCGACCATGTGCAGTGCGAGCGCGGCGAACTCGTCCGCGTGGCCAAGCCGGCGCGGGAAGGGGATCGCTGCGGCGAGCGAATCCTGGGCTTCCTGCGGCAGGTTGGCGAGCAGTGGGGTGAGGAACAGGCCGGGCGCAATCGTCAGCACGCGGACGCCGAACTGCGCGAGCTCACGCGCGATCGGCAGCGTCATGCCGACGATGCCGCCCTTCGAGGCCGAATAGGCCGATTGCCCGATCTGGCCGTCATAGGCGGCGACGGAGGCGGTGTTGATGATGACGCCGCGCTCGCCGGTTGCCTGCGGCTCGAGCTTGGACATCTCGGTCGCGGCGAGGCGCAGCATGTTGAAGGTGCCGATCAGATTGACCTTGATCACCTTGTCGAAATCGGCGAGCGCCATCGGCCCGTCGCGACCGACGACTCGCTTTGCAACGCCAATGCCGGCGCAGTTGACCAGCACGCGGGCAGGCCCATGAGCTTTCGTGGCCTGCGCGATCGCAGCTTCAGCGGAGGCGGCGTCGGAGACGTCGCAGGTCACGGCCACGCCCTTGATCTCGGCGGCGACGGTTTCCGCGAGCTTGGCATTGAGATCGAAGACTGCGACCTTGGCGCCCTGCGCCGCCAATTTTCGCGCGGTGGCCGCGCCCAGTCCCGATGCGCCGCCGGTGACGATGACTGCCTGATCCTTCAACAACATGGCGTTCTCCTGTAGCGATGGTTTCTTAGCCGACCGATATCACACGGTCCGATGGATTGGCAGCGTAGAGCTCGTCGATCAACGCTGCGCGATGCTCCAGCACCTTGCGCTGGTTGATCGAGCCCTTGTCGGTAACCTCGCCCTTGTCGATCGACAGCGGCGTATCCACGAGGATCGCGCGCGTGATCCGCGTCGAGGAGCCGGTGGCCGAGGCCAGGAACTGCGTCAGACGCTCGCGGAAGGCTTCGCGCACCAGCCGGTCGCGCGCGGTGACGGTGAGGTTGTCCGCCGGCAGCGTCGGGTTGATCAGCCGGCAGCCGTCGAGATCAAGCAGCACCAGCGCGGAGATCTCGTCGCGGTTGATGCCGGCGATGACGACGTCGCGCACCAGCGGCGCGCAGGCCGCGACAAAACGTGCGCGCAGCGGGCCAACGCTGACCCAAGTGCCGCTGCCGAGCTTGAAATCCTCACCGATGCGGCCGTCGAAGTCGAAACCGGCGTTGAAATCACTGGGGTCGGACGGCTTGAGCGCATCGCCGAGCTTGTAAAAGCCCTCTTCGTCGAAGGATTTTGCGGTGATGTCGGGCTGGCGCCAGTAGCCCGGCATCACGTTCGGCCCCTTGCAGCGCACTTCCAGCTTGCCGTTGTTTGGCACCAGCTTTGCGTCATTGCCTGACACAGGCAGCCCGACATGGCCGGAGCGGCTGGTGCGCGGATTGACCGACATGAAGAACGGCGCGGTCTCGGTGGCCCCCAAGCCGGTCAGCATCGGTACGCGATAGCCCTTCTCCTTCACCGCGAGCTCGTCGAGGCTGTTCCAGACGAAGGGCGAGAGCGCCGCGCCGGAGAAAAACATCGCGTGCAGCCGGTCGAAGAATTTTGCGCGCAGGCCCTGGTCGTCGCGCAGATAAGGCAGCAGCGATTCGTAGCCCTTGGGCACGTTGAAATAGACCGTTGGCGAAATCTCCTGGAGATTGCGCACCGTCTCCTCGATGCCGCCGGGCATCGGCTTGCCGGCATCGAGATACATCGAGCCGCCATTGTAGAGCGTCAGCCCGATATTGTGGTTGCCGCCAAAGGTATGATTCCAGGGCAGCCAGTCGATGATGACCGGCGGCTCGTCCTTGAGGAAGGCGAGCGTCTCGCGCAGCATCACCTGGTTGGCGCAGATCATGCGCTGGGTGTTGATGACGGCCTTGGGATTGCCGGTCGAGCCCGACGTCAGCAAAAATTTCGCGATCGTGTCGGGGCCGATCTTGCCGTGTACCGCGTCGAGATCATCGCGAACCGGCGTTGCCATGAGGTCGGCGAGCAGAGTGACATCGCGGCCCGGCACGTTGCCGTAGGACGCCGCGATCTCGGTGCCGAGCGGGACGTTGGCCGCAAGTGCGCCGGCGAACCTGTCGGCGTCCTCGGCGAACACGAGGCCGGGCGTCAGCAGCTTCATCAGGTAGGACAGCTTGCCGTAATCCTTCGACACCAGCGAATAGGCCGGCGACACCGGGCAGAACGGGATGCCGGCATAGAACGCGCCGAAAGCTATGAGCGCGTGGTCGATCGAATTGCCGGAGAGGATCACGAGCGGCCGCTCCGCCGACAAGCCGCGCTGGATCAGGCTCGATGCAATGTGCCGGCTCGCGGTGAGCAGCTCGGCATAGGTGATCTTGCGCCAGAAGCGGCCGCCTTCGCGCTCAGCCATGAAGACGCGGTCTGGCGTGGTTGTTGCCCAATGGTGCAGGCGATCGGTGATGCGAACGGGATAATTGCCGAGCGGCTGCTTTGGCCGCAGGTAAATCGTGCCGTCGTCGCGCCGCTCGATGTTGATGACGGGATCGCCGAACGAGATCGGCCGCAGCGGAGAAGTGCTCGCACCGCGCTCTGTGCTGGAAGAGGACGGCTGCGCGCTCATGATTTCGGCTTTACCTTGGCGGTCTTGTGCTCGAGGAATTCGCGGATCCTGCGCTTTGCTTCCTTGTCGCTCTGCGCCACCGTCGCCATCAGCGATTCCATCAGCAGGCCGGTCTGCGGATTGGCCTCCGCAATCATCGGCAGCGCCTGGAGCACGGCGAAATTCGTCAGCGGCGCGTTGGTGGCGATCTTGGTCGCAAGCTCCAGCGCCTTGCTGAGGCCGTTGCCGGCCTCCGTCACATATTGCGCAAAGCCATAGGACGCGCCCTCGGTCGCGGAATAGACCCGGCCCGTCAGCATCATGTCCATCATTCGCGCGACGCCGATCAGCCGTGGCAGCCGCACCGAGCCGCCGCCACCGACGAAAATGCCGCGTTGTCCCTCGGGCAGCGCAAAATAGGTCGAAGGCTCGGCGACGCGGATATGGGCGGAGCAGGCGAGCTCCAGCCCGCCGCCGATCACGGCGCCCTTCAGCGCGGCGATCACGGGCACGCGGCTGTACTGGATGCGGTCGAACACCCGGTGCCACATTTGAGAATGCAAAAGGCCGCCGGTGGCGTCGTGGTCCTGGAGTTCGGAGAGGTCGAGGCCGGAGGAGAAATGATCACCGATGCCATGAATGACGACTGCGCCGATATCCTCGGGCAGGGACGCAAAGCACTCGCCGATGTTCAGAATGATGCCGTCGTTGAGCGCATTGCGCTTGGCGGGGCGGTTCAGACCCACGGTCAAAACCCGGTCCACCCGCTCAATCCTGAGCAGCCCTGCGGCACCCGCGTCAGCGGTCTCGGCGTTTCCCTGTGTCATTTGCGTCCTTGTCAGAATAGTTATGTTGTATAACGAATTCTGGGGGAGTCAATAAGGGGGAGCCGCACAGCTCCGCCGAAGCGGGTTCCGTCAAAGGTGGAGGATGTCAGGCAATCGGCCGTAATGTGGGAGAGCGCCTCAGGCGGCTTCGGTCATCAGCTTCTTCGCAGCCTGAGCAAGCAGGCCCGATCGTGTGTATCCGTGGGCCTCAGCATATTTGTCGATTTGCTCCAGGACATCGCCGGGCAAAGTGACATTGACGCGCACGATCTTTGGCTGGTTGTTCTTCACCGACACCAGAATGGCGACGCCCGAGCGGTTCTCGGGATCTGACATGATGTCTTCGAGCGACGAAGGCTCCGGGATCGCTTCTCCGTCTTCCGCCATGCCCTCCAGGTGAAACGCCAGCGCTTCCTCGGCCATGTCGCGCGCTTCGTCGAGCGTGATCCCTGCGGTCACGAGGCCCGGCAAATCGGGAAACGACACACCGAAATCGCTGTCGGCATCCTTATGGATAAGACCAATGTAGTGACGCATGGCGCTCACCTCAGCTTCAGGCCGGATTGCCGTTCAATACTCTTCAGGGTCCCGAGCGGGATGTCCCGCTTCGGATGAGGGACCGTGACGCGGTCCTGCTTCGTCGGGTGCTTGAATTGCACGTGGCTGCCTTTTTGAGCCACTTGGACCCAGCCATCCCTCTGAAGGGCCGAGATAATCTCCCGGCTATTCATGGTGTGTATTTATACACATTTGCGACATTTGTCAATGAGAGCGTCACACCACCTGATGCACGTCGATCACGACGCGGTCGGCATGCCGCGCGGCTGAGCCCACAAAAATGTGCTCCATCAACCAGCGATATTTTTCGTGCCCGGTCTCGAATCTCGGCACGGTGCGGAAATAAATCAGCTTTGGATCGACCGGCTCGCCGCGCTTGAGCTTCTGCAACAGCTCGACCGGGCCGAAGCGCATGCCCTTGTTCTCGACATAGACGGTGGCGCCGTCGTCGGTCTCGAAGGCGTACTTTGCTTCGAGATCGATCAGCTCGTTGGGACGGATGGTCTGGAAGTCGGCGCCGAACGGCAGCACCCTTCCAGTGATCGCACCCTTCACCTCGCCGCCGATGATCGGAATGATGCGGCGGACGCCGATGCCGGTCTCGCCGGCGGTGACGACGTCGCCGATCTCTGCGGTGATGGTGAAGACGTACTTTGTCTCAAGCGTTGGTCGGGTCATCGCTTCGCCTCTCAATGCGCCATCATGCGCGTCGGCAGCCACGTCGCCAGCAGCGGGAACGCGATCAAAATCACCAGCCGCACCAGGTCGGTCGCCACGAACGGGATCACGCCCTTGAAGATGGTGGAGAAGGATACGTCCTTCACCACGCTCTTGATGACAAAGACGTTCATGCCGACCGGCGGATGGATCAGGCCGAGCTCGACGGTCATCACGATGATGACGCCGAACCAGATCGGATCGAAGCCGAGATGCATGATGACGGGAAAGATGATCGGTACCGTGAGGATGATCATCGCCATGGCGTCCATCAGGCAGCCGAGCACGAGGTACATCACCATGATCAGCGCCAGCACGCCGTAGGGGCCGAGGCCGAGGCCGGTCAAAATTTCCGTCACCTTCTGCGGGGTCTGCGTCACCGTGAGGAAATAGCCGAAGATCAACGCGCCGATCAGCACGGTGAAGACGGCCGCCGCGGTGCGCGTTGCTTGCAACAGCGACGCAAAGATCTTCTCGCGGTCGAGCCGCCCTGTGACCACGCCGATGATGAAGGCGCCGGTGGCACCGACACCGCCGGCTTCCGTCGGCGTAAAGCGCGGCAGGAAGGGCAGGCCGTAGAGGCCACCGATGACGAAGACGAACAGCAGCACGGGTGCCCAGATGTCCTTCAATCCGGCAAAGCGCTCGCGCCATGGCAGCACCTTGCCCTTGGGCAAAAAGTCTGGCCGGAAATAGCCGATCAGGAAGATCGTGATCATGTACATCGTCATCGCGAGCAGGCCAGGGATGATGCCGGCGATGAAGAGTTTTCCGATGTCCTGCTCGGTGATGATGCCGTAGACCGCAAGCACGGTGGAGGGCGGAAGCATCGCACCCAGCGTGCCTCCCGCTGCGATCACGCCCGTGGCGAACGATTGCGGATAGCCGAAGCGGCGCATCTCAGGGTAAGCGACCGCGGAGAAGGTTGCGGCAGTCGCCACCGACGAGCCGCAGATTGCGGCGAAGCCGCCGCAGGCGCCGACGGTGGCGATGCCGAGGCCGCCGCGCAAATGCCCGACAAAGCCGTTGGCGGCGCGGAACAGCTCGCGGCTCATGCCGGAATTGCTGACGAAGGAGCCCATCAGCAAAAACATCGGGATGACGCCGAAGGTGTAGTCGGTGACCGTGCGCATTGAGGTCTGGCCGACCAGCTTCAGCGCCGGCGTTGCGCCGACCAGATAGGTGAAGCCGGAGACGCCGACGAGGCCCATGGCCATGCCGACGGGCACGCGCAGCAGCATCAACGCGAACAGGGAAACGAAGCCGAGAACGGCGACGGCGTCAGTGCTCATGATTACTCCGTCGCCTTCAGCTTGGGGTCGTGCATTTCTTCGGGATGGAAGATCAGCCGGTAGGTGCGGATTGCGATCAGCAGCACGGCCGAGACGTCACCGATCCAGGCGATCGCGAAGAACGGCCAGGTCGGCATGTGCATGTCGAAGGTCTGGACGTTGTCGTTGTAGGTGCCGCGGACTTTGTCAAACAAGGTCCATGTCTGCACGGTCACGACGAACAGCAGCACCAACGTTGCGAACACGTCGATCCAGCGCTGATAGCGCGGGCTCGAATTGGCCCAGATCAGGTCGACCGTGATGTGGGTGCCGCGATAGGAGGTCGCCGCGATGCCCCAGAAGATGAGGATGCCGAGCAGCATGCGGCCGATGTCGAAAGAGTCGGGGATCGCATAATTCAGCGTGTTGCGCAGCAGCACCGACAGGAAGATGTCGAGCGCGACGATGCCGACGAAGCCGGCCGCGATCCATTCGATCGCATCGATAAAGCGATCCATCCAGGCGCGCTTCATGGGTGGAAGGTCCTCAAGGTGGCAGGAAAACGGCGGCGGGACGATTCCCGCCGCCGTTTCTGTTTCGGTGAAAACTACTCCGCCAGCGCGTTGTACTTCTTCAGCGACGCCTTCAAATCGGCCAGTGCTGCGTCCGGGTCGGCGCCGGCCTTCTTGGCACCGTCACCCCAGGTCTTGACCAGCGGATCGGCGGCCTTCTTCCAGGCGGCGGTCTGGTCCGGCGTCAGCTTGTAGACCTCGTGGCCCTCTTCCGCCTTGACCTTGTCGACACCGGCGTCCTCGAACTTGCCCCAGTACTCGCCGACCACGCCGGCCATCTCGGTCGTGCAGTTCTTGTCGATCGCGGCCTTCTGCTTGTCGGACATCGAATTGTATTTGTCCTTGTTGATCACGAACACGAAGGTCGTGGTGTAGAGCGGCGCCTCCATGTGGTACTTCGTGACCTTGTCGATGCCGAACAGCACCAGCGAGCCCCAGGGGAAGGTGACGCCGTCGGCGACGCCGCGCTCGATGATGTCGCGCACTTCAGGCGCAGAGGACTGCACATTGGTGCCGCCGAGCGAGGTGACGAAGTTCGCCATGGTGGCGTGGGCAGGACGGATCTTCAGGCCCTTCACGTCCTCCGGCATCACGATCTTCTTGGTGCGGGAGTGGAAGGAAGAGGGCGAGTGGACGAAGGCGAGGCAGTATTTGACGTCCTTCATCTCCTTCTCGGCATATTTGCGATACCAGGCGTCGAGCCCCATCGAGCCGCCCTTGGCGTCGGAGATCAGGAACGGCAATTCGCCGGCGCCGATAATCGGGAAGCGGCCGGGCTGGTAGCCGGGATTGACATAGGTGACGTCGGCGATGCCGTCGCGCGCCATGTCGTAATGGTCGAAGGCCTTGCCGAGCTGCTGGGCCGGAAACACCTTGCCCTTGATGGTGCCGCCGGAGTCCCTCTCCACGGCGGCCGCCCAGTCTTCCAGCGATTTTTGCAGCGGATGCGAGGCCGGCACCCAGTGCGAGATCTTGAGATCGAAGGTCTTGTCCTGTGCGAACGCAGGCGTCACGCTTGCTGCCAGCAGCAAAGCCAGACAGGCTTTTCTCATCACGCGTCTCTCCCTCTTTTCGACGGCGGGCTTCGATGGCCCGGCCTCTTTAGTTAACATGTTATCTAATTGGCCGGCGTGTTCAAGCCGGAAACTGGCGCGGCCGTGCCGCCGCGTCATCTATGTCAGCCATGTTGCATGGATTTGTCGCGCTGCGGCGACGAGCATTCCCCTTTTGCCCAACCGTTATATGTTATAATTATCCTGCGTGGTCAGCAGCGACAAGCGCGACCGCGCCGCACCCTACAAGATCGGGAGGAGCAAGTATTGCGGACAAAAGTCGCAATCATCGGGGCCGGGCCGGCAGGATTGTTGCTTGGGCAACTGCTGCACACATACGGCATCGACAATGTCATTCTGGAGCGCCAAAGCCCGGATTATGTGCTCGGCCGCATTCGCGCCGGCCTGCTCGAGGAAGGAACCGTCGCGCTGCTCGACCAGGTCGGCGCCGGTGCACGGGCGCATGCCGAAGGCCTGCTGCATGAGGGCATCGAGCTTGCCTTTTCCGGCCGTCGTCATCGCATCGACATGAAGGCCTCGACCGGCAAGGCGGTCATGATCTACGGCCAGACCGAGGTCACGCTCGACCTGATGAACGCGCGCAAGGCGGCGGGCCTGCCCACGGTCTATGAGGCCAAGGATGTACAGCCGCATGATTTCGACGGCAGTCACCCGCGCGTAACTTACTTCAAAGATGGCGTCACCCACACGCTCGATTGCGACTTCATCGCCGGCTGCGACGGTTTTCATGGCGTCAGCCGCGCCAGCGTCCCGGCGTCGGCGATCGAGGAGTTCGAGCGGGTCTATCCGTTCGGCTGGCTCGGCATTCTGTCCGATACGCCCCCGGTCAGCCACGAGCTGATCTACTCCAACCACGCCCGCGGATTTGCACTCTGCACCATGCGCTCGGCGAAGCGCAGCCGCCACTACGTGCAATGCGCGCTCGACGACCATGTGGACCAGTGGCCGGATGATCGCTTCTGGGACGAATTGAAGCGCCGGCTCGACCAGGAGGCGGCCGACAGCCTCGTCACCGGGCCGTCGATCGAGAAGAGCATCGCACCCTTGCGCAGTTTCGTCGCCGAGCCGATGCGCTTCGGCAAGATGTTCCTGTGCGGCGATGCCGCCCACATCGTACCGCCGACCGGCGCCAAGGGGCTGAACCTGGCCGCAAGCGATGCGCATTATCTCGCAAGCGCTTTTCGCGAATTCTACGACGAGAAATCGAACGCCGGCATCGAAGCCTATTCGGCGAAGGCGCTGGCGCGGGTCTGGAAGGCGGTGCGCTTCTCCTGGTGGATGACCTCGATGCTGCACAAATTCCCCGACACCGGCACCATCGGCGCGCGCATCCAGCTCGCCGAGCTCGACTACGTCACGCAGTCCCAGGCCGCGATGACGTCGCTGTCGGAGAATTATGTCGGGTTGCCGTTTTAGGACCGTGCCGTAGGATGGGCAAAGCGAAGCGTGCCCACCACTTTTGGCTTCGCAGCGAATTGGTGGGCACGGCGCGATGCGCCTTTGCCCACCCTACGGATTCTGCGCTCGCAGCGCCGAGCATCATTTCAAACACCCGCGCAAATTCCGTTTTAAACTTTGTAGGCGGTGAAACTGTCATCCACATCGCGTTCAATGATCTCAGCCAACGACGCGAGACAGCCATGACTAGCACGGACATCCCCGCCGGCTTCGAGCCGCATTTCCGGAAATCACCGCTCACAGATCCCTGGGAGCCGCTCTATTCCAGGAAGACCGAAAAGGGCGTCACTGTGGGATTGCGGCTGGCGACGCCCCACACCAACTCGCGCGGCCTGATCCATGGTGGATTAATCGCGGCGCTGGCCGATGCCGCCATGGGCTATAGCTGCGCGCAGGCGACGGGGTGGACGACGTCGTTCGTCACGATCTCGCTGTCGGTCGACTATATCGGCGCGGGCGAAATCGGCCAATGGCTTGCGGTCGAAGGTGAGGCGATCAAGACCGGCAGCACGATTTGTTTCGCGCAGAGCCTGATCAAGGCCGACGGCACCGTGATTGCGCGCGCCAGCGGTACGTTTCGCGTCGTGCCGAAGAAGGGGTGACGCTCGTCACCCAAACTTCCACTCCGCAGTCTCCACCACGAGATCGATGAACGCACGCACCTTGGCCGAGAGCAGGCGCGAGGTCGGGTAGACGATGTGGATCGGCAGCACCGGCTGCTCGTATTTTGCCAGCACGATTTTCAGCCGCCCGCGCTTCAAGCCCTCGGCGGCCTGATAGGCCAGCACGCGCGTCACACCGCCGCCAGCTTCGGCATATTGCAGGGCGGCGTCGGCGCTGTTGCTGATGAAGCGGGGAGACGGCGTCACCTCGAAGTCGTGGCCGTCGCGCAGGAAGCGCCACGCGATCGAGGGGCCGAACAGGATGGTCTGGTGCTCCAGCAATGCCTACGGAGTCTTCGGCTCGCCATGGCGCTTCAGGTAGCCGGGCGCGGCGACGACGATCCGCCGCATCTCGCCGACCTGGCGCGCGACCAGCGAGGAATCGGCGAGATGGCCGATCCGCACCGCGGCGTCGACGGCATCTTCCACGAGATTGACGAGGTTGTCCGAGAGCCGCAATTCGCAGGCGACCTCGGGATAACGCTTGAGATAGGCCGTCATCAACGGTCCGACATGCAATCGGCCGAAGCCGACCGGGGCCGACACCACCAGGCGCCCGCTCGGCCGGTTGCGCTCCTCCCGCGCGGAGCCGTCGGCCTCTTCGACATCGGCGAGGATCTGCCGGGCGCGCTCGAGATAGCGCGTACCGACGTCGGTCAGCGTCACCTGCCGCGTGGTCCGCTGCAACAGCCGTGCGCCGAGATGTTCTTCCAGCGCCGCGATCAGCCGGGTCACCGCCGAGGGCGACAGCCGCAGCTTGCGCGCCGCCGGCGCAAAGCCGCGTAGGTCGGCGACGGTGACGAAGACATGCATGGCTTCGAGGCGGTCCATAGCATTATTGCATATATTGCAATGATGAAGTGTCAAGCGGGCTGATTGTTTTAGCGGTCGAAAGGTCCATTTTAGCCAGCGAAAGACGCAGAGATGCGCCGGAATTTTCAGGAGATGTCCGATGACAGCAGCAGCGCGTATTTATGCCAGCGATGTGGCCTTTACGCCGGCCGTAAAGTCGATCCAGACCCGCAAAGGCTCGCGCGAGGCCTATGCCCGTGCCGAGCAGCACGGCTGGCGCACCGAGGTCGACGAGAAACTGGCTGGGTTCCTGGCAGATGCGAACAGCTTCTATTTCGCTACCGCCTCGGCGGACGGGCAGCCCTACATCCAGCATCGCGGCGGCCCGAAGGGCTTTCTCAAGGTGCTGGACAAGCAGACGCTCGCCTTTGCCGACTACGCCGGCAACCAGCAATTTCTCTCCCAAGGGAATCTCACGGAGAATCCCAAGGCCTACATTTTCATCATGGACTACGCCCATCGCCGCCGGGTGAAGATCTGGGGCGAGGCGCGCGTGATCGAGGACGACGACGCTCTGACGGAGTCCCTGATGCCGAAAGGTTACCGGGCGCGGCCCGAGCAGGTGATCGTGTTCAAGATCGCCGCCTGGGACACCAACTGCCCACAGCACATTCCGCAAAAGTTCGACGCCGCGGATGTCGCGGCCGCGCTGGCGGCACGGGATCAGCGCATCGCGGAGCTGGAAGCGCAGGTTGCGGCGCTGAAGGGGCAGGCGACGGGAGAAGAGAGCTAGTCGTCGACATCGTCCTGCGTGCGACCAAACAGGTGCACGATGCCTGGCGTTGCGATCGTCACGAACACGAAGCGCGAGAGGTGGTGGGCGCCGACGAAGATCGGGTCGATGTGCAGCGTCAGTGCCAGCGCCAGCATGGCGTCCATCGCGCCCGGCGCAAAGGCAACGACGACGTCGGAGAATTTCACCTGTGTGGTGAGCGCCACGATGCCGACGAAGACGGCGGAGACGGCGATGGCCACGACGAATGAGCCCAGCGCCGCGTTGATGTGGCCGGCGAGCGTCTTGATCCGCATCCGGGCGAAGCGGCTGCCGATCAAGGCGCCGATACCGACCAGCGCCACGCCGCGCACCCAGTTCGGCAGGCCGCCCTCGACCCAGCCCGCGCCGTGCAGCACGCTGGAGCCGATCATCGCGCCGAACATCCAGCTCGCCGGAAATTTGATCAGCCGCAAGAGCAGCGATGCCGCCAGCGAGGCGGCGACCAGCTCCAGAAGATCGAGCGGCGAGGCGATCGCCGTCGTCAGCGACGGCGCGACGGACGGCGCCACCCCCGCGACCGCCAGCACCATCGGCAGCGCCGCGGTGAGGATGATCACACGCATGGTCTGCACCACCGCGATGCCCGGCAGGTCGGCGCCGCGCTCGACCGCCAGAATCGTGATCTGCGACAGCGCGCCGGGGCTGCCGGCGAGGAAGGCCGAAGTGCGGTCCCAGCCATGGACGCGCTGGAGGTAGTAGCTTGAGCCGAAGGTCGAGCAGAATGTCGCCAGAGCCAATAGGCCGATGGTCAGCGGATAGGCGCTGACCTGCTGGATCAGATGGCGCGAAACGACGGAGCCCAGCGAAATGCCGAGCAGCACCAGCACGGTCTGGGTCAGGAGCGGCGGCACCGAGAGTTGGCGCCCGGCGATCGCAGCTATGCCGACCGCGATCATCGATCCCGAGATCAAGCCGCCCGGGAGGCCGGCGGCCAGAAACGCCAGGCCGCCGGCTGCGCCGATGACAAGCGTCTCCGCCGTGCTCAAGAGCTTGGCGCGGCTTGGCCATTCGAACGACAAGGAGGCGGTGATTTGCTTCACACCACCTTATTGCAAATCGGCGAGAGGCGCACAATTGCGGCTGCGTCATGCCGCAATGCGCACGCCTCCCGCCGAAAGGCCGGGGAGATTTGTGACGGATTTACTTCTTGTCGGCAGCCGCGGGCGCAGCCGTGCCGGCCTTGGCGGTCTTGATGCAGTCGGAGCGGAATTTCTTGCGCTCCTTGCCGTGCAAGCCCTTGGCGTCGGCCTGCTTGGAGCATTCGAGCGATTCGGCCGAGTGCTCCTTCGGCGCCTTCTTGTCGGTGGTCGCGGCAGCATCGGTCTTGGCGGCCGGCGCGGCGGTCTGCGCGAAGGCGGTGCCGGTGGCGAACAGGGAGGCAATCGCGACGACGGCGAGGCGGGAGGCGAGGGTCATGATGTTGCTCTTCTTGCGAGAATTGCGGAGGGGCGAGAACCTCGGCCCGCGTTGCTGAACGCGACATGAATAAAGCTGAACGGCACGATCACTATATTTTTGGCCCGAACGCCATCACTTCCTTGTCGGAAGCCCCCGGCACGCTAGGATAGCAGTCCTCGTTTTGCTTCCCTGAGGGAGACCAAGGATGACGATACAAACGAAATTATTGTGTGCGGTTGCGGCGTCGGGCTTTGCGGCGCTGGTGGTGGCCGCGCCGGCGCAAGCCCTGACCTCGCAGGAGTGCAGCGCGAAATATCAAGCGGCCAAGAAGGACGGCTCGCTCGGCACCACGAAGTGGAATGACTTCCGCAAGGCTCAGTGCGGTGCCGACGCAACGCCGGCCGCGGCACCGACGGCGGCGGCCCCGGCTGCACCCCCGCCTCCTGCCGAGCCGAAGACGGCTGCGAAGAAGGAAGCGGCTCCCGCAGCCGCCCCGGCGCCGACGATGCCGATGGGCAACGCGGTCTTCCCGAACGCGGTTGATGCGAAATACGCCAAGGAGAGCGCTGGCAAGGCTCGCCTGCACACCTGTGTCGACCAGTACAATGCCAACAAGACCACCAACGGCAATGCCGGCCTGAAGTGGATCGAAAAGGGCGGCGGCTACTACAGCGAATGCAACAAGAAGCTGAAGGGCGCCGCCTGAGGCTTCGACGTGTTGCGGTGGCCGGAGCAAGGCTCCGGCCATTTCGCCCAGAGCATGATCCGGAAAAGTGCGCAGCGGTTTTCCGAAAAGATCATGCTCAAACAATGATCTAAAGCGCGTTGGCGATTAATTCTAATCGCATAGCGCTTTAGTCTAATAACTTCTCGGCCGATTTCGCCACGAGCTGTGACCGCTTGCGCGGGCCGCGCTCGACGAACAAGAGGCTCTGGCCGAAGATGAAGCAGTAGAACAGGAAGGCCTGCGCCTCGGCCTCCTCCGCTGCCAGCCCGGTCGCCCGATAAAGTTCGGCGACGTGCTTGAGCCGCGCCGCATCCACACTCGTCACGGCTGCCGCGGCCCTCTCGTCGGAACGCGCCCATTGCCGGATCGCGAGCTCGATCGCCATGCCCTCCGGATTGAGCCGCTCCGAATAGAGCTGGATCATGGCCTTTAGCCGCTCGCGAGGCTCCTGCCCGTCGAGGCTGGTCTGCTGCGCGATGGCCGCCGTGCGACCCTCGCTCCAGCGCGCCAGCATGACGTCAAGCAGCGCAGAGCGGTCGGCGAAACGGCGGTAGAAACCACCCTTGGTGACGCCCAGGTTCTTGGCGAGCACCTCGACCCGCACCCCCTCGACGCCTGCGCGAGCCAGTTCGGTAAACCCGGCCTCGACCCAGACATCGCCCTTGCCGTCGCTCATGAAGGAAGCCTCACCAGTTCTTGATACGGTGCCGTATTGCTAACGCGCCCCGGCGTTGATACGCTACCGTATCAAAATATAAAGGGGGAATTGCGATGGCTGCGTTCGAGCCGAAAAACCCTGGCTACCGCGCGGCGGCCGTCGCGATGTTCGACGGTCAGCCGGCGATGCGCACGCTCGGCATCGTGATCGTCCGCCTTGGACCGGGCGAGGTCGAGCTGGCAATGCTGCATTCGCAGGCTTTCACGCAACAGAACGGTTTTGTCCATGCCGGCATCATCACCGCAGGGCTCGACAATGCCTGCGGCGTTGCTGCCTTCACCCTGATGCCGCACGAGGCCGACATCCTCACCGTCGAGTTCAAGACCACGCTATTGGCGCCCGCCCGCGGCGAGCGTTTTGTGTTCAAGGCCGACGTGATCAAGCCTGGCCGCACGCTGACCTTCTGCGAGGCCAAGGCGTTTGCCGAGCACGACGGCAAGACCACGCTGATCGCCACCATGACCGGCACGCTGATGGCGATGTTGCCTCGCGTTGCGGCTCCAACGGCCGCGACGGCAGTCCACGCATAGCGCGGCAATTGACAAGCCTGCCGGTGCATCCCTTGATGCGTCATGCTTGCGAGTCTCGGTCTCATCCTGCTCTGCCAATTGATCGGCGAGGCCGTGGTTCGCGGCCTCGGCCTGCCGTTGCCGGGACCCGTGCTCGGCTTGCTCCTGCTTATGATCCTGCTGCTCGCCCGCGACCGTTTTGTGCTGCTCGCGCGCGGGCCGCTGCGAAACGACGGCGTGGAGAGCACGAGCAAGGGGCTGCTGGCCCATCTGTCGCTGCTGTTCGTGCCGGCCGGTGTCGGTGTGGTGCAGAAGCTCGATCTGCTCGCATCCCACGGCGTCGCGATCATCCTGGTGCTCGCGCTCTCGGTGGTCGTCACGCTGCTTGCAACCGTCCTGACTTTTCGTCTGGTCAGCCGTCTGCTGCGGCAGCAGGACGTGCGATGACGGACAATCCGTTCTCGCTCTGGGTCTATCTCTCGCAATCGCCGCTGCTGTGGCTGACGGTGACGCTGTTGGTCTATGCGACCACGGACGCGGTGTCGCTGGCGACGCGGCGCCACCCGCTCGCCAACCCGGTGCTGCATGCGATGTGGATCATCGGCGCGTTCCTGCTCGCGACCGGCACGTCCTACACCACCTATTTCGCCGGCGCGCAGTTCGTTCATTTCCTGCTCGGGCCTGCCACCGTCGCGCTCGCCGTGCCGCTCTATGAGAACCGCAAGCGCGTCGTCGCCTCCATCGTGCCGATGCTGGTGGCGCTGGTCGCGGGCTCGGTTACTGCGGTGGTGTCAGTCGTGCTGCTGGCCGAGTTCGCCGGTCTGCCGCGCGACGTGGTGCTGTCGCTGGCGCCGAAATCGGTCACGGCCGGCGTCGCCATGGGCATCGCCGAATCCCTGCATGCCGATCCCTCGCTGGCCGCGGTCGCGGTCATTCTTACCGGCATCATGGGCGCGATCATCGTGACGCCGCTGATGAACCGCACCGGCGTTACCGATTTCCGGGCTCGCGGTTTTGCCGCCGGCCTTGCCGCCCACGGCATCGGTACGGCCCGCGCTTTCCAGGTCGACGAAATCGCCGGCGTATTCTCCGGCATCGCCATGAGCCTGAACGCCTTGGTCACCTCGTTCCTGGTGCCGATTGCGGTGACGCTGCTGGTGCGATGACATCGCGGCCACGACCCTCTATATGATCGGTAACAATTCCCGGTCCCGAGCCGTATTTGTGGCGATGGGACCGAAACGGGACGAGATATGACTGGATTCAGGAACAAGGGTTTGGGGCCGACCCGGCGTGCGGCACTGACGCTGATCGGGGCCGGCGCGTTGGCTGCCGGTGGAGCCACTTTCGCGCGCGCTGCTGCCGACGATGACGAGGTGCTGACCGAAGCCAAGGTGCTGCGCGATCCCGACGTGCCCGTCGCCGGCAATCCCGACGGCAACATCAGCATTATCGAATGGTCCGATTACAACTGCCCCTATTGCCGCAAGCTCGAGCCCGAGCTGCGCCAGGTCATTCAGGATGACGGCAAGGTGCGGTTGGTGATGAAGGACTGGCCGATCCTCGGTCCGGTCTCGGTCACGGCCGCACGGATCGCGCTCGCGGCCAAATATCAAGACAAGTACCATCAGGCCCACGACGCCATGATGGGCGTCAGCTCGCGCCTGACCGAGCCGCGCATCAACGAGCTGCTCGCGGCCGCCGGTGTCGATATGGATCGTCTGAAGCATGATCTCACTGACCGCGCCAAGGACATCGATGCCGTCCTCAAGCGCAACAACGACCAGGCCGAGGCCTTCGGCTTCCGCGGCACCCCATCCTTCATCGTCGGCAAATATCGCGTGCCCGGCGTGCTCACCATGGCCGAATTCGAGCAGGTCATCGCCGACGCCCGCAAGGCCAAGATGAACTGACGCAGGCGAAGCGCTGATCGCAGCCAGCACAAAGGCGCCGCCGCGGATCGCGACGGCGCCTTGTTCATTGCCGGGCAGATTACTTCGACGAAATCCGGACCCAGTCCTTGTGCGCGCGATCTTGCAGCGCGTTCCAGTCGGCCTTGGCGACATCCCAGTTCACGATGGTGCGATTGGCGGTCGCGACCTCGCCATTGGCGACCGACGACGTTTGCATGGAGTCATAGACATACACGCCGCAGCCGAGCAGCAGCGCGCCTAAAATCATTCCGAAAAAAGTCTGCATGGCGAACCTCCGGTGACGGGCGGATAACGTCGGCCCGGAGTGATGGTTCCGCGACAGTGCGGCGCGGTTAAGGACGGGTTGTTCACGCTCTATTCAGCCATTGCACCAGCTCCGCGTTGATCTCGCGCGGATAGGTGTGGCTGAGGTCGTCGATCTCGCGATAGGTAACGTCGGCGCCGGCGGCCGAAAGCGCTGCTTGCGTCTGGCGCGCCGTCTGCACCGGAAACATCCAGTCGAGCTTGCCGTGGGTCATGAAGATCGGCAGGCCCTGTAACCGCGCAGCATCTGCCATTTCCGCCATCAGCGGATGGAAGGTCGCCGACACCGGCGCAAGATGGGTGAAGGGCGAAGCGCCGTCGAGCCCGCTGACGTAGCTGAAGGTTCCGCCGTCGCTCATGCCGGTCAGCAGCATGCGCGAAGCATCGATGGTCCAGCGGCTGCGCACGGCTTCGAGGATGCGCATGAGATTGGGCGTGTCGGTGTCGTCGCCCATCAGTGCCCAGGTCTGGCCGGTCGCGGTCGGTGCCACCAGGATCGCGCCAGAACTGCGGGCGTCGCGCAGCCAGCTCCACAGAAAGCCGCGGCCGTTGCCGCTGCCACCATGTAGTGCCATCACCAGCGGCATGGCGCGATCGGGCGTATAATATTCGGGCACATAGACCGAGAAGCCGCCACGGCTGCCGGGTTCGTTGTGATCGTGGAAGATGCCGGTGTGCTCGTTCGCGCCCTTCGCCAGCTGCGCCAGCAAGATCGCATCGTCGCGCGTCGCGGTGTTGAGAAAGAAGTTGCTCACCGGCGGAAACTGGGTCGACAGCGGATACAGTGCTTCCTGCGCGCGGGGCACATGGCGTAGCGCACGGAAGACCGCGACCAGATCGCCGTTGCCGCGTTCGACCTCGCGCAGGCCGGCGAAGGCGGCGAGTGTTTCGTTGCAGGCGCTATCGAGCCGGTTGCGCAAACCGGCAAATTGCTCCGGCCACTCGCCGATCGCGCCGCGCGCCGCTTGCAGCGCCTCGTCCGGCGCGGCGATCGCGTTCATCACGGAAGCGAAGGCCGGTGGATGCAGATGCCGTCCAAAGAAGCCGAGCGCTTCCAGCGCGTTGAGCAACGGCGGCAACACGGCCACGATGTCGTCGACGACAGCCTCGGTCATCGCCGCTTCCTCTGCTTGGAGTCAGTGCAGCTTCGGCGCCTTCAACAGCTTGAAGCGATCGGTCGACGTCACCGTGACATCGAAGGTGACGCCCTCGTGATGCACGGTGAGCGGCACATCGACGCCGGCGGCGCCGAGCCCCCACATTTTCTGGTAGAAGGCCGTCTGGCTCGTGATCTTCTCGCCGTCCACAGCGAGAATGACGTCGCCGGTCTTCAGCTCGGCGCGGGCGGCGGGGCCGTTGGCGGAGATTCCGATCACCACGACGCGGTTGTCGATTTCGGTCGAATAGAGCCCGAGCCAGGGCCGTGCCGGCTTGTTGACGCGACCGAACTTGCGCATATCGTCGAGGATCGGCTTCAACAGGTCGATCGGCACGATCATGTTGACGTGCTCGGCCTTGCCATCGCGCTCACGCTCGAGCTGGAGCGAGCCGATGCCGATCAGCTCGCCGCGCGCATTGATCAGTCCGGTGCCGCCCCAATTCGGATGGGCGGGATGGGTGAACAAGGCCTCGTCGAGCAGATACTCCCAGTAGCCGGCGAACTCCTGCTTGGCCACGATCTGGCTCGCGACCGATCGCGTCCGCCCGCCCGCGCCGCCGACCACGACGCGGTCGCCGAGCCGGGTCTCCGCCGACGAGCCAAGCGGCAAGGGCTCGATGTCGAGCCGGCCGAGCGCCTGCACCAGGCCGAAGCCGGTGACGGCGTCGAAGCCGAGCACATGTCCTTCCACCACGCGCCCGTCGCCGAGATGCAGCCATACCGACTCTGCTTCGGTGATGAGATAGCCGATGGTCAGCACCAGCCCGTCGTCGATCACGACGCCGTTGCCGGCGCGCTCGGTGCCCAGCGTCTCGGCGCTGAAGGCGTCCGGTGGAATGATGGCATGCAGGCCGACGACGGAAGCAAGCGCACGGTCGAGGTCGAAGCCGTAGTCGCTCGCGCGCGGCTGATTGGCCGGCGGCACTCTCCATTCGGTCAGAGCGGGCATGGAGGTCTCCTGGTCTGCGAACGCGGTCCCTTCGCCGCGAAAAGTGGACGCGCGAAGCACGGGTAATTTAGGCCGAGGGCCGCCGTCTTGAAAGACTTGACCTCCAACTATTCCAGACGCTGTCGGCCCAATTCACCGATAGTGACAGGAACTGCCGATGCTCGGCGGCCGCTCGCTGGTCCGGGCTTGGTCGCGCCGGCCGCATGGCTGATGTCCGGCGAGCCGCTGGTCGTTCGCGGGTGAAGCTGCTAACCATTGCCGCTTCGTTTGACCAAGGGATCACGGATCGAAGCATGGACAATCGCAGCGACATCTGGCGTGGCATCGACACCATCAAGGGACGTTTCATCGACCTCAGCGACAAGGTCTGGGGCATGCCCGAAGTGTGCTACACCGAGGCGCGGTCCGCCGCCGAGCATCTCACTGAGCTGCGCCACCAGGGTTTCCGCATCACCGAGAACGTCGCCGGCATTCCGACCGCGGTGATGGGCGAGTGGGGCGAGGGCGGACCGGTCATCGCCTTCATGGGCGAATATGACGCGCTGCCGGGCCTCAGCCAGGAGGCCGGCGTCGCCGAGCACCGTCCGGTCGAGACCGGCGGCCACGGCCATGGCTGCGGTCACAATCTGCTCGGCTCCGCGGCGCTGCTTGCCGCGACCGCGGTGAAGGACTGGCTCGCCGAGAACAAGGTGCCGGGCCGCGTGCGCTATTACGGCTGTCCCGCGGAAGAGGGTGGCGCGGCCAAGGCGTTCATGGTGCGCTCCGGTGCGTTCGAGGACGCTGACATCGCCATCACCTGGCATCCGCACAGTTTTTGGGAAGTTGCGGTGACGCCGTCGCTCGCCAACACTCGTGCTGACTTCATCTTCACCGGCCGTACCTCGCATGCGGCGGCTTCGCCCCATCTCGGCCGCTCCGCGCTCGACGCGGTGGAGCTGATGAATGTCGGCGTGAACTATATGCGCGAGCACATGCCGAGCGACGCGCGCGTGCATTACGCGGTGCTCGATACCGGCGGCATCGCCCCCAACGTGGTGCAGGCCCATGCGCGGGTGCGCTACTCCATCCGCGCCCGTGATCTGCCCGGCATGAACGAGCTGGTGGGGCGCGTGAACAAGATTGCGCAGGGCGCCGCCCTGATGACCGAGACCAAGATGGAGATGAAGATCATCTCCGCGGTCTCGAACATCCTGCCGAATACGCCGCTCGAGCAGGCGCTGCATCGGGTCATGGAAGAGCTCGGACCGCCGCATTTCGACGACGCCGACAAGAGCTTCGCGAGCCAGATCCGCGCGACGCTGACCGACAAGGACATTGCGTCCATCTATTACGCCATCGGCATGGAGCCGACCGATCGGCCGCTGGCCGACTTCCTGGTGCCGTTGGATGCCAAGCGCAACCCGCTGGTCGGCTCCACGGATGTGGGCGATGTGAGCTGGGTGGTGCCGACCGTTCAGGTCCATGCACCGACGGTTGCAATCGGCACGCCTTTCCATACCTGGCAGGTAGTGGCGCAGGGCAAGAGCCCGCATGCTCACAAGGCCATGGTGCAGGCGGCCAAGGCCATGGCCGGCCTCGGCATCAAGGCGTTGACGGAACCGAAGCTGATCGAGGCCGCGAAAGCGGACCTGACGAAGCGGACGACCAAGACGCCCTATGTCTGCCCGCTGCCGGACCATGTCGCGCCGCCGCTCGATATGTCCGTGGTGTAGAATTCCGTCTCGATACTTCGTCTGATCTGGCGAACAAATTTTGCGCAGTGCAACGCGGATTCCGGCGCGTTTTGACGCCGGAATGCCGAACGCTTGGGCTGCGGTACGCAATTTTGCCCAACGGACAGCCAGAAGACCGTTTGCATACACACGGTCGCAGTTGACGTCTGCCCTATTCAGTGTGCCATCTACCGCCAGCCAAAACCCGGCGGCCGCCGCGCGGCCGCCTGCATCCATACGAAACCAGGACGGGGACAACCATGCTGGATAAAGAACTGCGTTCGATGATCGGCGACGTGAAGGACGGGCGGATGGATCGCCGAGCCTTCATCCAGCGCCTGGCTGCCGTCGGCCTCACCGCTCCCCTTGCGAACCAGATCCTCGCCATCGGCGGGGTGGCGATGGCGCAAAGCCCCAACGTCTACAAACCGACCAAGCGTGGCGGCGGCGGCCCGCTGAAGCTGTTGTGGTGGCAGGGCCCCACGTTGCTCAATCCGCATTTCGCCACCGGCACCAAGGACCAGGACGGCTCGCGCATCTTCTACGAACCCCTCGCGAGCTGGGACGAGGAAGGCCATCTCAACCCGATCCTCGCCGCCGAAATCCCCTCGCTCAAGAACGGCGGCCTCGCCGCCGACGCGAAATCGGTCGTATGGAAGCTCAAGCCCGGCGTCAAATGGCATGACGGCAAGCCGGTGACTGCCGACGACCTCGTCTTCAACTGGGAATATGCCACCGATCCCGCGACCGCGGCTGTGAGCGTCGGCTCTTACGCCGACATCACGGTGGAAAAGGTCGATGACCTCACCATCCGTATCCTGTTCAAGAATCCGACTCCGTTCTGGGCCAATGCATTCGTCGGCGCCTATGGCTGCATCATCCCGAAACATCTGTTTGCGGAGTACAAGGGCGGCAAGTCGCGCGAGGCGCCGAACAATCTCAAGCCGGTCGGCACCGGTCCCTACAAATTCGTCGAGTTCAAGCCGGGCGACCTGATCCGCGGCGAGATCAACCCCGATTATCACATGGCCAACCGGCCCTATTTCGATTCGATCGAGCTCAAGGGCGGCGGTGATGCCGTCTCGGCGGCCCGCGCCATCATCCAGACCGGCGAATATGACTATGCCTGGAATATGCAGGTCGAGGACGAAGTGCTGCTGCGTCTCGAGAAGGGCGGCAAGGGCAAGACCATCTATGCGATCGGTGGCGATATCGAGTTCATTGCCGTCAACTTCACCGATCCCAACACCGAGGTCGACGGCGAGCGCTCGTCGCTGAAGACCAAGCATCCGATCCTGTCGGAGCCGAAGGTGCGCCAGGCGCTCGCGATGCTGGTTGACCGTGATTCCGTCAAGAAGGCGATCTACGGTCGCGCGGGCCGCACCACCGCGAACTACCTCAACGGCCCCGAGGAGTTCGTGTCCAAGAACACCAAATGGGAGTTCAGCGTCGAGAAGGCGGGCGCGCTGCTGGACGAGGTGGGCTGGAAAGTCGGCGCTGACGGCATCCGCGAGAAGGATGGCAAGAAGCTGAAGCTCTTGTTCCAGACCTCGATCAACGGGCCGCGGCAGAAGACCCAGGCGATCGTCAAGCAGGCCTGCCAGAAGGCCGGCATCGACATGGAGCTGAAATCGGTCGTCGCCTCCGTGTTCTTCTCCTCCGATGTCGCCAACCCCGACACTTACGCCCACTTTTATGCCGACATCGAGATGTTCCAGATCCCGATGGCGCAGCCCGATCCGGCCTTGGCCATGCGCCGCTATCACTCGCGCTATGTCGCCACCAAGGAGAACAAGTGGCAGGGCCAGAATTTTCCGCGCTGGATGAACAAGGATTATGATGCCGCGATCGATGCCGCCGAGAACGAGATCGATCCGCTCAAGCGCGCCGACCTCTACATCAAATGCAACGATTGGATGTGGCAGGACAACGTGATGATTCCAGTGATGCATCGCATCAAGGTGGGCGCCGCGTCCAACACGCTGCATCCGGTGGTCAGCGGCTGGGCCAACGACCTGGATAATCTCCAGGACTGGTACCGGGAGGCCTGAGGACGGTCGTTCAAGCGGATTGTTCTCATGAGTCAATACATCCTGCGCCGTCTGATGATCGCGATTCCGAGCCTGCTCGGGATTTCGCTCGTCCTGTTCGTCGTCCTGGCGCTCGCGCCTGGCGACCCGTTCAGCGAGCTCGCGACCAATCCGAACGTGCCGCCCGAAGTGCAACAGGCGCTTCGGGCCAAGTTCGGTCTCGACGATCCGATCTACCTTCGCTACCTGAGCTGGCTCTCCGCCATGGCGCGTGGCGATTGGGGCTTTTCCTTCGTCAGCCGGATGAACGTCGACACGCTGATCCTCCAGCGCCTGCCGGCCACGCTCTATGTGGTTGGCTCGTCGCAGTTGCTGGCCCTGTTGATCGCCATCCCGGTCGGTGTCTATGCAGCCACGAGGCCCTATTCGATCTTCGACCAGGTCGCCAACACCTTCGCCTTCATCGGCTTCTCGCTGCCGACCTTCTTCACCGGCATCCTGTTCATCCTGATCTTCTCGGTGAAGCTGGACTGGCTGCCCTTCGTCTACACCACCGACATCAAGGCGACCGGCATTCATTGGGTAATCGAGCAGGTGCGCCAGGCCATCATGCCGGTGATGGTGCTCGGCCTGTTCCAGGCGGCCTCGATGACCCGCTTCGTGCGCTCGGCGATGCTCGACGTGATCCGCCTCGACTATGTCACCACGGCGCGCGCCAAGGGGCTTGGCCAGCGTATCGTCATCATCAAGCACGTGATGCGCAATGCCATGATCCCGGTGGTGACGCTCGTCGCGCTGCAGATGCCGGCGGTGTTCGGCGGCGCCATCGTCACCGAGCAGATCTTCCGCATTCCCGGCATCGGATCGCTGCTGATTTCCTCAATCCTCGCCAACGACACGCCGGTCATCATGTCCGTGACCTTCGTGTTCGCGTGTCTCGTGGTGTTGTTCAACCTGATCGCAGATGTCCTTTATGGCTGGCTTGACCCTCGCATCTCCTTCCGCTGAGCGGCGGACCTACTCGCCTTGGCGGGAGACCTGGCGGCGCTACCGCCGGCATCGGCCGGCCGTGGTCAGCGCGTTCCTGCTGCTGATCCTTATTGCTGCCGTGTTGCTCGGTCCCTTCGTCTGGCGTGTTTCCATCAACGACATTGACGTCGTGGCGGGCATGCAGGGTCCCTCGCTCGCCCACCCGTTCGGCACCGACGATCTCGGTCAGGATATCCTTGCCCGCATGATCTATGGCGGCCGCATCTCGCTCGCCGTCGGCTTGGCGGCGATGCTGGTCTCGGTGCTGGTCGGCACGCTGATCGGCGCGGTCGCGGGCATGTCGCGTGGCGCACTTGGCCACGTCCTGATGTGGGTGACCGACCTGTTCCTGTCGCTGCCGCAGCTGCCGCTGCTGTTGCTGCTGATCTATCTCTTCCGTGACGGTCTCAAGGCCGCGTTCGGTCCCGAAGGCGGCATCTTCATCCTGATCGTGCTCGTGATCGGCGGGTTGCGCTGGATGCCGGTGGCGCGGCTGGTGCGCGCGCAGTTCCTGTCGATCCGCGAAAAGGAGTTCGTCGAAGCCGCGCGTGCGCTCGGCGCGAGCCAGGTGCGGCAGGTGGTGCGGCATATCCTGCCGAATGCGGTCGGTCCCGTGATCATCGCGGGCACCATCGACGTCGCCGCCGCCATCATTGCGGAGTCGACGCTGTCGTTTCTCGGCCTCGGCTTTCCGCCGGATACCCCGACCTGGGGGCGCATCCTTTATGACGCCAAGGATTTCCTCGACATCGGCCCGCACTGGGCGCTGTTCCCCGGCGCCGCCATCTTCATCGCGGTGGTCGCGATCAATTTCATCGGCGACGGCCTGCGCGACGCGCTCGATGCGCGAAAGGTGATCTGATGGTGCCCTTGCTCCAGATCAAGGGCCTGAAAACCCACTTCTCCACCGACGACGGCATTTTGCAGGCCGTCGACGGCGTCGACATCTCCATTAACCGGGGTGAGACGCTCTGCGTGGTCGGCGAATCCGGCTGCGGCAAGACCGTCACCGCGATGTCGATCCTGAAGCTGATCGCGATGCCGCCGGGCCGCATCGCGGCCGGCGAGATCATCTTCGAGGGCCGCGACCTGGTGCCACTGACGAGCAACCAGCTCGACGAGATCAGGGCCAAGGAAATCGGCTTCATCTTCCAGGAGCCGATGACCTCGCTCAATCCGGTGCTCACGATCGGCGAGCAGATCGCCGAGAGCCTGCGCCGCCATGAGAACGTCACCAGAAAGCAGGCGCTCGATCGCACCATCGAGATGCTGAAGCTGGTGCAGATCCCCAATGCCGAAGGTCGCGTGCACAACTATCCGCACCAATTCTCCGGCGGCATGCGCCAGCGCGTGATGATCGCGATGGCGCTCGCCTGCAAACCTAAGCTGATCATCGCCGACGAGCCCACCACCGCGCTCGACGTCACCATCCAGGCCCAGATCCTCGACCTGCTCCAGGACATGAAGGAGCGTTTCGGCATGGCGGTGATGCTGATCACCCATGCCATGGGTGTCGTGGCCGAAACCGCGCAGCGCGTCGTCGTCATGTATGCCGGCAAGGTGGTGGAGGAGGCTGATGTCGACGATCTCTTCGCCTCGCCCGGTCATCCCTATACTCAGGGCCTGATCCGCTCGATCCCGCGCATCGATCTCGACAGCGAGCACAAGACGCGGCTCGAGACGATCGGCGGTTCGGTGCCGATCCTGATCAATCCGCCGGTCGGTTGCCGCTTTGCGGCGCGCTGCCGCCACGCCATGAACATCTGCATCGAGAAGGAGCCGCTGTTGCGCGAGATCGCGCCCGGTCACCGCATGGCCTGTCATCTCGGAGACGTGCATGTGGGAGCCGCGTCATGAGCGAACCCTTGCTGCGCGTCTCCAACCTGAAGAAACATTTCCCGGTGCTCGGCGGATTGCTGTCGCGCCAGGTCGGCACCGTCTATGCGGTCGATGGCGTGTCGTTCTCGGTCAATCGCGGCGAGACGCTTGGCCTTGTCGGCGAATCCGGCTGCGGCAAGTCGACGACGGGACGTTGTGTGCTCCGTCTGATCGAGCCGACCGACGGCGAAGTCGAATTCGACGGCCAGGATGTGCGCCAGCTCAGCGGCAACGATCTGCGCGCGATGCGGCGGAACATGCAGCTCGTGTTCCAGGACCCCTTCGCCTCGCTCAATCCGCGCATGACGGTCGGGGCGATCCTCGGGGAAGCGCTCGTCATCCACAAGCTTGGCGCGTCGGCCAAAGAGCGTGAGGAACGGGTCGCGAGCTTGCTGGTCAAGGTCGGCCTCAAGGCCGAGCACATGCGCCGCTATCCGCATGAATTCTCCGGCGGCCAGCGCCAGCGCATCGTGATCGCGCGCGCTCTCGCGGTCGAGCCGAAACTGATCGTCTGCGACGAGCCGGTGTCCGCGCTCGACGTCTCGATCCAGGCGCAGGTCATCAACCTGCTGGAAGATCTCCAGGCCGAGCTGAATCTCACCTATCTCTTCGTCGCGCACGACCTCTCGGTGGTCGAGCATATCTCCGACCGCGTCGCGGTGATGTATCTGGGCCGGATCGTCGAGCTTGCGAAGGCGAACGATCTCTATCGCAATCCGCAGCATCCCTACACCAAGGCGCTGCTCTCCGCTGTGCCGGTGCCAGATCCCAAACTCAAGCGCAACCGCGTTCGTCTCAAAGGCGACGTGCCGAGCCCGATGAAGCCGCCATCAGGCTGCCACTTCCACACCCGCTGCCCGATCGCTCAGCCGCGCTGCGCGGAAGTCGCACCGGAGCTGAGGGAGGGGGCGGGCGGACACTTTGTCGCGTGTCATCTGGCCTGAGGCCGAACGCACTTTTATCCGTCGGAGAGCAGGCCGTGCTCCGAAAGAGCCTGTCTGAAAGCCTGCACTGACGTGTGGTGATGCGCGAACAGGCCCGCCTGCCGCGCGCCGGCGACATTTTCCGGAAGGTCGTCGACGAACAGGACCGTCTGCGGCGCAGTCCGTAGTTCCGACAGGCAAAGGCGATAGCAGCGCGGGTCCGGTTTCGCCGCCTTGAACTGCGCCGACGTATAAATTCGGGAGCCGAACAACGGACGCAATTCCGGCAGCAGCGCGTCGATATGATCGGCGACCAGCGTGGTGTTGTTGGTCAGGACGGCAACATCGACGGTTTCGCGCAGATGCCCGGCAATCTCCAGCATGGCGCGATCGGCCTTCATTGAACGGCGCCGCGCCTCCACCCATTCATCGAGCGACAGCGGATAGCTGATGCGTTCGCCAAAGCCCCGCAAATAGTCCGAGGCATCGAGCGCGCCGGAATCACCGAGAAACTCGAACCCGGCCTCCCAGATCGCCTTGTGGACGGCATCGCTGGTGGTCCCTGCAAGCTCCGCCAGGCATGCGACACGCTTTTCCCTGTCGTAGTCGCAGAGGACGTTGTCCATGTCGAAAAGCACAAGCTTGATCTGGTCGGTCACGGCAACACCTTGGCCCGGCCGAGACATCCGGCCACAACCCGGTTTCATATCCTGCCGCAACGCGGGCGACAAACCTGGGCAGGGCCGGTGGCTGCCATGCCTGGGTGATCGGCCTCACCCTTCCAGCGTGAAGCCGACGCGGAGCGTCACCTGGTAGTGGCGCACGGTGCCGTTGTCGATGTGGCCGCGCGTCTGCACCACCTCGAACCATTTCATCTCGCGAACGGACTTGGCGGCGCGGCTGACCGCATTCTTGATCGCATCCTCGATCGAATTCTCGGACGATCCGACCAGTTCCAGGATCTTGTAGACATGATCCTTCTCGGCTGTGGGCATGGTGGGCTCCATCGGTTGCGCTGCGGCGCACGCCGCCGCGTGGCCTCCCAACTGAACGAGCGCCAGCCTTTCCGGTTCCGTCATCTGCCGTGGCCCGCCTGCGCCAGCCACGTAATCACTCCAGCGCAGGTGCCGGACGCGCGCGAACTTACGCGGGCTCGCCGTGCAGGCGGACCGCCGCAGGCTTGGCGTCGCGCAGCAGGAGCCATAACAGCATCGCGAGCACGGCCATGAGCGCAAATCCGCCGACGGCCGGCATCGCATAGCGCTCCAGGCCGCTGGCGTCGGCGTTCTCCGCAGCCAGCCGCGCCGATTGCAGCAGCCCGTAGGCGTTGGCCAGCAGGATGAGCCCATAGATCGCGCCGCGTTCGCGCGGGCTCGCCAGGGTGGCAAGGTCGGGAAGCAGCAGCGCGAGGCCGATCCCCACGATCGGCAGGTCATAGTCATAGGCGTAGGGGCTGATCATCACGGAGGCGACCGCGACGACGCCGAGCGCGAAGCGGGGCGACGGTCCGCGCGCGACGGCGAGTGCGACAGCGACCAACGCGAGACCTGCCATTGCCATCTGCCCCCAGAACGCCCCGGCCGCGGGGACGCCGGCGTTGTACAGTGCTGCATATGCCGAGATCATCCGAAACAGCTGATACCGGCCCTCTTCCAGATAGCCTGCGGCTTCCCGGATGCTGCCGAGCCACGCGATCCAGATCTGCGGGCCAAAGACGAGCGTGCAGACAAGCGAGCTCCCGACCACCACTGCCGCGGCCGTCAGGACCGCCGGCCAGCGACGCGTCAACAGCATGTAGATGCCCGCCGCAATGGCCAAATGAGGTTTGATGACCATCATACCGAGCGCGATGCCGGCAAGCGCTGGACGCCGTTCCGCGTTGATGCAGACCAGCCCAATCAGCGCGCCCGTCAGCAAGCCGTTCTGGCCGCCGGCTATCGTGATCGCGATGGCCGGGAAGAAGACGACGAGCACTTGCGCAAAATTGTTTCCCGCAATAGTGCGAAGCGTCGCCAGATAGGCCGCGAGCGTGACCGTCGTGAAGAGAAAATAGGCGGCCCAGCCGGGTAGGAATGCGAAGGGCGCGAGAAGCAGGCCGAATTGCGGTGGGTAGGTCCAGGGCATGACACCGGTCGGGCCGCCGGCCGCCGCGATCTGCATCTTCAGGAACAACGAGAACTGGTAGGTCAGGTCGAGATCGCCAAGCCAGATCCGTTGCGCGACAATATGGAAGGCAGCAAAATCGGCGGTCTGGCTGCCGTACCAAAGTCCCCCTTCGAAGAACCGGAAGGCCTTGAAGACGAGCATGGCCACCAGCAGGGTGAGAATGACGCAGACATAGATCGTTCGCTTCCGCGGCGAGGTTTGAATCTGCTCCAGCGTTGCGGTGAGCATGAGAATGAAACGACCTGGCCTAACTTGACAGAGGATCGAAGAACGGAAAGCGCCGTCGCGCCTGGGGCCGAGCTTGCCCGCCTGAGGCTTAACGGACGGTAACGGGGCCTTCATGCATCCTGGAAACGTGGTGCCCCGGACCAGTGAGCCTAAGTGTTCATCTTAGGGCTTATCGTCGTTAACGAAATGCTGACGCAAATGATCGGGTATGCCTTGGCGGAAATCCGCGATTAAACTCTTGATTGTATCGGGTGAGGTGGACGAGGGCCGGCAGTCATGGGTTCGGCTCTGAGTCCCGGGAGAGTTCCGTGACGGTTGCCGTGAATCATTGCGATCGCCTGAACCAGACAGGCGGGTTGTCGTCCGCGGGCTCCGGCGTTCGCGTGTGGACCCGTCCCTCGACGGTAGCCGTGCTGCTCTGGTTGGTGCTGTTTGCGGCGGCGTTCGTCGCGATCCTGGCGCAGTGCGACTTCAGGCTGATCTTCACGCTGGACGATGCGTATATCCATCTCGCGGTTGCCGACCAAATTCTCGCCGGCGGATATGGTGTCAACGCTGGCGAATATTCATCGCCAAGCTCCTCGATCATCTGGCCGTATTTTCTCGCGCTGACCGAAGCGCTGCATCTTGGCGCATTCGGCCCGTTGCTGATCAACGGCACTGCTGCATGTGCGACGGTATTTGCTCTCCTGCGGGCCCTGGAAGAGACCGGGCTGTTCGATGACGCAAGCGACCGTCCGTTCGGCTATCTGATCGCACTGATCCTCATATTCAACGTCAGCGCCGTGGCGCTGCCCATGACCGGCATGGAACACAGCGTTCACGTGTGGGCGTCCATCGTAACCTTTGTCGGCCTCGTCGCGGCAGCTCGCGGACGCACGCCAACGCCGGTGCACTTTATCGCTCTGGTGCTGCTTCCCCTGATCCGGTTCGAAGGGGCCGCATTTGCCTGTGCGGCGATTGCGGGCTTCGCGCTGCTCGGCCAGCGGCGGTTTGCCGCCAGCGCCGCGCTCGTCATCATCATTGGCCTGTCTCGCTATTTTGCGCTGATGGCGTCGCGCGGCCTTCCGCTGCTGCCGAGTTCTGTGCTGCTGAAAGGCTATCTCGCGAATCTCGATGAGTCCGCGAGCAATTTGCCCGCAATTGTCCAAAACATGATGCGGAGCATAACGAGTTCCTATGGCCTGCGGCTCATTCTGCTCGGCCTTGCGCTTGCCGGCTGCGCCTCGTGGTTGCGCGCCGACCGCAAGGCGCTGGTCGTCTGTCTGACCGTTCTCGCAGCCATCGGCGCGCATCTGGTGTTCGGTCAATATGGCTGGTTCAACCGGTACGAGGTCTACATCATGGCGCTCGCGGCGGCCGCGTTGCTTTGGGGCGTCGCGCAGGTCAGACCGCGCCTGTCTGCGTTGCAATGGTCCCTCACGAAAGTCGCACTGGTCCTTGGGCTCGGCGTTGCTGCAATGCCTTACGCGACGACCGCGCTGGTCACGCCGATCGGTGCGAGCGATATCTACGAGCAGCAATACCAGATGGCTCGTTTCGCCCAATCGTTCTACAGGCGCGCGGTCGCGGTCAACGATCTCGGGCTGGTCGCCTATGGCAATAACAATTACGCACTGGATCTCTGGGGTCTTGGTTCGGAGCAGGTGCGGAAGGCAAGGACCGCGGGGCGGTATGGACCGGCGGAAATGGCAGCTCTTGCCAGCGATCACGGCGTCGGCCTGGCGATGATCTACGACGTCTGGTTTCCGAAAGGTGTGCCGTCAAGCTGGACCAAGGTCGCCGTGCTGCGAACGACGACCGTGACCCTGTCGCAACGAGACGTAGCCTTCTATCGCACGCCATTGGCCGACGCGGCGGAGGTGACTTCAGCGCTCGAGGCATTCAAGGCGACTATTCCGCCGCGGGACAGGCTGGACATCATCGTGCCGTAACCGCGTCGCATCGCTCTTGCCCGGTCGAAGAGGGGCGAGTTATCCTCGCCTCGTTTCCTGGCATGTACGATGTGCGGCGATGATCGACCGTTGGACGAGGAGCGCTTTGGTCGCGATCGGGTTGCTCGTAGCGACGGCGCCGGGCGTCGCGCAGGACGATCTCCAAGACAATCTCGATGCCGCGCCTGCCAGTATTTCCCTGCAAGTGACCACCGATCCGTCCACGATCGAATGCCGCAGGCTCGAGACGGTCAATCCCGCCTCGCTGATCTTCCTGCCGCTGCGCCGGACTTTTAACGAGGATTTCGACGAGCATCCGCTGGCGAGCGGACGCTGGGTGCCGCATTACGCGGGCGGTGCCGCATGGCCGGAAGCGCGCTATTGGGGCGGTGATGGCTCGGACTTCAAGCGCAAGACCGGTTCCAATGGTGAGCAGCAGATCTATGTCGATCCGCGTTATGCCGGCCGCGCCACGACGCCGCTCGGGCTCGATCCGTTCAGGGTAAAGGACGGCGTGCTGTCGATCGTCGCGAGCCGCACGCCGCCGGACCTGAAGCCCGTGCTGTTCAACAACGAATACATCTCGGGCATCCTGACCACGCAGGGCACTTTTTCGCAAAAGCACGGTTATTTCGAGATCCGCGCCAAGATCCCGGTCGGCCATGCGGTGTGGCCTGCGTTCTGGATGCTGGCGGATGACGGTGGCTGGCCGCCGGAGGTCGACGTGCTGGAAGGCCGCGGCGAGCGGCCGGGTGACATGGTGATGACGACGCATTGGCGGATTCCATCGACCCAGAAGATCCAGTCGTGCGGCTTCGATTTTGCGGTCAACGATGCGTCGGGCACATTCCACAATTACGGTGTGCTGTGGGAGGCGGATCGCCTGGTCTATTTCATCGACCGCAGGCCGGTCTCCGACATCAAGGTGCCGATCGGCTTCGACGATCCCATGTACATGATCGTCAATCTTGCGATCGGCTCGAAATTCTTTCTTGGCGTCGGTCCCGTCGATGCGGAGTCGCCGCCGACCGTCGCGTTCGAGATCGACCGGATTTCCGCCTATCAGATCGATATGGAACAAGCGCAGAGGTGACGATGTTGGCTTCCTTCTCGCGCCGCTCCCTTGCGAAGCTCGCAGGCCTTGCGGCGCTCGGCCTGACGACGCGCGTCGGCGCCGCCGGGACCGAGACGCCTGCGGCCGCGCCCTTCCCGAAGGATTTTCTGTGGGGCACGGCGACGTCGTCCTACCAGATCGAGGGTGCCGTCGATGAGGACGGTCGCGGCAAGTCGATCTGGGACACTTTCAGCCACACGCCAGGCAAGATCGAGGACGGCACCAATGGCGACCGCGCCAACGAGCATTACCATCGCTACAAGGACGACGTCCGGCTCATCAAGGATCTCGGCGTCAAGGCCTACCGCTTCTCGATCGCATGGCCGCGGGTGTTTCCGGAAGGCACAGGGCAGCCCAATCCGAAGGGGCTCGATTTCTACAACCGTCTCGTCGACGAGTTGCTCGCGAACGGAATCGAGCCTTATGCCACGCTCTATCATTGGGACCTGCCGCAGGTACTCCAGGATCGCGTCGGCGGCTGGCAATCGAGCGACACCTCAAAAGCCTTTGCCGATTACGCCGGCTATGTTGCCCAACGCCTGACCGATCGCGTCAAAAATGTCTTCACCGTGAACGAGGTCGGGCGGTTCCTGAATTTCGGCTATGGCTGGGGCATCGACGCGCCCGGCCTCAAGCTGCCGACGGCGCAGCTGAACCAGGCCCGTCATCACGTTGCGCTCGCGCACGGCCTCGCCGTGCAGGCGATCCGCGCCTCCGGCCGCGCCGGCACGCGGGTCGGCGCGGCCGAGAACATCGCGGCCTGCGTGCCGGCGATTGCGACGCCGGAGAACATCCGCGCCGCCGAGATCGCGACGCGCGAGCTCAATGCCGGCTTCCTCGGCGTCGTGCTGGAGGGCAAATACACCGACGGCTTCCTCGCTTATGCCGGCGCGGACGCCCCGAAGTTCACCGCGGAGGAGCTGAAGATCATCGGCGCGCCAAACGACTTCGTCGGGCTGAACATCTACGCGCCGCAATTCTACGTCACCGCCTCCGATCGAGCGCCGGGCTTCAACGTGCTGCCGTTCCCGACCTCGTTCCCGCACATGAATTCGGAATGGCTGCGGGTCGGCCCCGAGGTGATCTACTGGGCGCCGCGCATCGCCGCAAAAATCTGGAACATCGAGAACATCTATATCAGCGAGAACGGCACCTCGTCGGAAGACAAGCTCGCCGCCGACGGCCAGGTCTACGACCTCGACCGCATCATGTTCCTGCGCAACTACCTGACCCAGATGCAGCGCGCGATCGCCGATGGCGTGCCGATCCGCGGCTATTTCCTGTGGAGCCTGATGGATAATTTCGAATGGATTTTTGGTTATGGGAAACGTTTCGGGCTTTACCGGGTCGACTTCGAGACGCAGGCGAGGGTGCCGAAACTCAGCGCGGCGTTCTATCGTGACGTGATCGCGAGGAATGCGATTGGGGTGTGAGCGAGCGCTAAGTCCGGATCCTACGGATCCAGCTCCGTATCCCAATAGAGATAGTCCAGCCAGCTGTCGTGCAGATAGTTCGGCGGGAACAGGCGGCCGTTGCGGTGGAGCTGGTGCACGGTCGGCGCGAAGGCGTGCTGGCGCGGAAACATCTTGGCCTGCACCGGCGTCAGATTGCCTTTGCGCAAGTTACAGGGCGAGCACGCCGCGACCACGTTCTCCCAGGTGGTCTGGCCGCCTTTGCTGCGCGGGATGATGTGATCGAAGGTGAGGTCTTCGGGCGAGCCGCAATATTGGCAATTGAAACGATCGCGCAGGAAGACGTTGAATCGGGTGAAGGCGGGATGGGTGGTCGGCTTGACGAAGGATTTGAGCGAGACCACGCTCGGCAGCTGCATCTCCAGCGTGGGACTTCGCACCGCCTGATCGTAATGCGCGACGATGTTGACGCGATCGAGGAACACCGCCTTGATCGCGTCCTGCCACGACCAGAGAGACAGCGGGTAGTAACTCAGCGGCCGGAAGTCCGCATTCAGCACCAACACCGGCCAACTGCCTTGCGAGACATGTGCGTTCAAGTAACGCTCCCGGCCTCCATGTACGCTGCGAAGCAGCATGTATTGACATACTACATGCAGCGTGACGGGATTGTGAAGCCCGTTGAGCGACTTATTCAGGCGCAGGCAATGCGGCGGCGGGGTGGCAGAGCGCTCAAAAACGCCGCGATCTGGGGGATCCATGCGAGGTTGGCTCGCCGTGCTGCTCGTGGCCGTGCTCGCGGCGGCGTTTGTTGGCCCTGCTGCCGCCGACGATTATCCCACCCGCCCGATCACCATGATCGTGCCGTTCCCGGCGGGTGGCGCGACCGACACGCTGGCGCGGTTCCTCGGCGAACGCCTGAATGCGGCGCTGAAGCAGCCCGTCGTGATCGAGAATGTGGGCGGTGCCGCTGGCTCGCTCGGCGTCGGCCGCGCGGTGCGCGCGGCAGCCGATGGCTACACGCTGTCGATCGGAACATCGACCACGCACATGCTGACCGGTGGACTCTATGCGTTGCCGTTCGATCTGTTGCACGATCTTGACCCGGTGATCCTGATCGGCAGCGAGCCGCTTTTGATTGTCGGTCGCAAGGATCTGCCGGCCGATGATCTCAGACAATTGATCGCGTGGTTGAAGGCCAATCCGGACAAGGCATCAGTCGGCATCGCCGGCGTCGGCGCCACCGGCCATCTCGCCGGCGTCGCGCTTCAGAAGGAGACCGGCACGCAATTCCAGTTCGTGCCCTATCGCGGCAATGGGCCGGCGATGCAGGACCTCGTGGCCGGCCAGATCGACGCGATGATCGAGCCCGCCTCGAACTTCAGGGCGTTGGTCGGGGCCGGGAGCATCAAGACTTTCGCGGTGACGAGCAAGGCACGGTCGCCATCCTGGCCGAACGTTCCGACGGCCGACGAGGCAGGGCTGCCGGGCTACTCGGCATCGCTGTGGTACGGCCTCTGGGTGCCAAAGGGGACCTCGAAGGACATCATCGCACAGCTCAATGCCGCGATGGTGCAGATCCTGGCCAGCCCGCAGGTGAAGCAGCGTTTTGCCGAGCTCGGCATCCAGGTCTCGCCGCTTCATCAGCAATCGCCGGAAGCGCTGCGCGCGTACCAGAAGGAGGAAACGGAGCGCTGGTGGCCGATCATCAAGGCATCGGGGATCAAGGTCGAGTGACAGAAGCGACTACTCCCGCACCCGCTCCAGCTTCTGCAAGCACCGCGTGGCGCGCACCACGGCCGGCATCTCCTCGTCCCCGAAGCTGGCCTTCCAGTTGGTGACGCCGACCTCGCCGACATAGATGTCGCCCTTCGAATCCAGTGCGACGCCGTGCGGCGCCAGGAATTTGCCGCTCGCAACGCCCGGTCCGTCTTCGCCGCCGAGCCGCGCGATGCGCTTGCCTTGCGCATCAACGATCGACAGCCGCGGGCCGAGATTGGGCACCTTGCGGTTGATGTCGAGGCCGGGACCAAGCTCGCCGATGACGAAGGTCGGGCTCTTGCCGCCGCCACAGCAGCACAGCGCGCAGGGGCGGTGCAGGTTGTTCCACTGCGTCTCGTATTTGCCGTTACCGTCAAACACCTGCACGCGATGGTTCTCGCGGTCGGCGACGTAGACGAAGCCGTCGGCATCGGTGGCGATATTGTGCACGATGTTGAACTGGCCTGGATCGGTGCCGGGCTCGCCCCAGCTCTGCATCAGCTTGCCGCCCGGCGTGAACTTGTGCACGCGCGCATTGCCATAGCCGTCGGAGACGTAGATCTCGCCCTTCGGCGACAGCGCGGTATGGGTGCAGCGATGAAAGGGATCGCCGCTCATGAAAGGTGTGGGCTTCTCGGGGATGCCGATCGTCAGCAGCACCTTGCCGTCGATGGTGCATTTGCGCACGGTGTGGTCGCCGTCATCGGTGCAATAGAGATTGTCATCGGCATCGATGTGCAGCCCGTGCGCGCGGCTGAAGAGACCCTCGCCCCAGCTGCGCAAAAAATTGCCCTCGCGGTCCAGCACCACCATCGGATGGGCGCCGCGGTTGAAGACGTAGACACGGTCCTTGCTGTCGACGGCGACGGAGGCAACGTCGGTGAGCTGCCAGCCGTCTGGCAGCTTTGCGAAGTTTTCGACGACGCGATAGCGGTGCTCGCCGGTGCCGAGAATGGCTGGCATTGGTTCTTTCCTCTCGTTATTTCGGGGCGCGCTCCAAAATCCCTTCCTCGATCGCCTTGATCTGGAGCGCAAGATATTTCGAGTTGATCCGGCACTGCGCGAGGCTGCCGGCGATGAACCAGAGGCCCGGCTGCCCGGTACGCGCATACATGTTGCGCAGCTCAAGGCCGTCGCCAAAGCCCCAGACCGGACCGACGCGGTCGGCGATGCCGTCGCCAAACAGCTTTCGCACCAGATATTCCTGCGGCTTGTAGCCGGTCGAGAGCACGATGAGGTCGGCGGCGATGGTCGCGCCGTCCTTCATCCGCGCGCCGTCGGCGACGAAGCTTTCGATGTCGGAAAATTGCTTCAGCTTGATTGCGCCCTCGACGATGAGGTTGGAGCAGCCGACGTTGAAATAATAGCCGCCGCCGCGGGTGAGGTATTTGAACTGCCAGCCGGTGCCGGCCTCGCCGAAGTCGAGCTTGAAGCCGACGCGGCGCAGACCTTCGAGTAGCTCCTTGTCGAGCTCCTTCGACTGCTCGGTCAGCATCACATGCGTCTTCTTCGCGAGCGGCGTCGGCATCGAGGTCGCAATCAGATCGTTGTCCTCGAGCGTGCCTTCATTATAGGTCGCATAGGCCAGTTGCGCCGACGGCTCGATATTGGTGACCAGCGTCGGTGAGCGCTGCACCAGCGTCACCTCGGCGCCGCTGGAACAGAGATCCTGCGCGATGTCGTGGCCGCTATTGCCGGTGCCGATGACGATGGCGCGCTTGCCTTGCCAATTCTCGCCGTCCTCGTAGCGGCTCGAATGCAGCAGCGTGCCCTTGAACTTGTCGAGGGTCGGAATATCAGGCACGTTCGCGATGCCGCTGACGCCGGTCGCCATCACCACATGGCGCGGATGCATGGTGCGCTTGCTGCCGTCGGCGCGTCGCAGCGTGACAGTCCAGCGGCCCTTCGCGTCGTCGTAGACGCCGTCCTCGAACTCGGTGCCGGTCCAGAAATTCAGCTCCATCGCATCGACATAGGCCTCGAACCAGTTGGCGAGCTTGTCCTTGGGAATATAGGTCGGCCAGTTCGGCGGGAACGGCATGTAGGGCAAATGATTGACCTGCACCTGGTTATGTAGGGTCAGCGCATGATAGCGCTTGCGCCAATTGTCGCCGATCCGCGTCTCGCGATCGACGATCAGCGTATCGACCTTCAACTGCTTCAGCCGCGCCGCGATGGCGAGGCCCGCCTGACCGCCGCCGACCACCAGCACCGTGGGGTCGTGATCGGAATAGTCGCGCGATGCGTTGCGCAGGTCGAGCCAGTTCGGCCCGCGAAAGTCGCGCGAATAAGCCTGGCCGCGTGGTCGCGACGTGCCGAGCTGCTCCTCAAAGCCCTTCAACTCGTCGAGCGCGGTGAGCAGCGTCCACGCCTTCAGCCGATCGCCATCGGCGGTATCGGGTACGAGCCGCAGGATGCCGCTGCCGCGGCCGAGTGCGGTCTCGAAAGTGAAGATCGCCTCGATATTGTTGGTGCCGGCGCGGGTCACCCAGCGCGGCGGTGCGCGGTTCGGTGCGATCTTGAAATTAGCCGGCGCAGCCTTGGGTACGAGCGCGATGAGATCCCGCGCGACTGCATCGCGGCCGGCGATCGTTTGCAGGTTCCAGCTTAGTGCCAGCACATCGCGCCAGAAGCTATCGGCGAGGAACAACCCATTCAGCGCATCGCGATCGGGCCCGCCCAGAGCGCGCTCGAACGCGTCGAGCCAGTTTTGCGCGGATAGGGAAATATCCGTGGTCTTGTCGAGCATGCGCGACCTCATGGCCGTCTTCGCGGCGTTTCCTCTGAGGTCAAACGCTATACCGGTTCGTCGCGCGCCAAAAGCGCTTTACCCGAGCAGCGAGAGCATGTGGCCCTGCTCAGGCGGAATGCGCCCCTTCAGTGTGTCGAGATAGACCTGCCGCACCGCCTCCGGTCCGCGGCTCTCGACCACGGTGAGGCATCGCTCCAGCCGCGGTGCAAAGCCCGACCATGCCGCGCCAAAGCGCTGCTCGATGCCGCCCGGGCCCCATTCCTTGGCGCGCTTGCGGATCTGGTCCGGGGCGAAGAACCAGCGCGGTTTGGCGCCGGGCAATTCGCCTTCGTCGGCATCGGTGGCGCGATGTGTCAATCCGACGCGCACCGAGCATTTCATCTGGTCGCCAAAATGCCGGTGCAGATCGGCGCGCAGTGCGCTGTTGCCGGCCATATCGACAAACGCAACCGCCGCATCTGGCGGCAGCGACCGCGCGCGGTCATACGTGACGACCTCGTCATAGCAGCCAAGCGAGGTGACGAAGCCGGTATTACCTGCCGATGTCAGCCCGATCACCTTGCGCCCGCGCGCATGCAGGAGATGGGCGAGCCCGAACGCGGTCTTGCTCGACGCGCTCGATAGCAGCACGGTGCGCGCGCCAAAATCGTCGTTCTCGGCCAGGAAATCATCGACCAGGAACGACAGCATGAACAGCGGCCGCAGCAGCGCCTGATAGTCGCCCTGCCGTCCGGCATAGGCCGGATCGCCGCTGACACGTGCATAGGCGTTGTAGACCGGCGCCACGCCTTGCCGATGCGCAGCACCGTCGCGCAAGCCGCGCTTGCTGACGTCGGTCGCCTCGATCACGAGATGCGTCGCCATTGGGAAATAGCCGAACAGCCGTTCGCCCACGGCCACGTTCGGATGTTTTGAGGCGATCACCTCGCCAAAGCCCCATACCGGAATATTGCCAAACCCGTGTGGCGCTGGAAACAGCTGCCAGTATTTCAGCTCGTCGCCGAGCACGGCATAGGTGATGTTATTGGCGGTCAGCGCGAAGCGGTCGACCTTCACCAGCAGCGCATCCTGCGGCAGCGCGTCGCTATCAGGAAGCGTGGTCGCGATCGTCTTGCAGGTTTCGAAATCGTCTCGCGCGACGATGAAGTCGGTGGCTGTCATGGTTCGATCCCGGCTCCTGCCCGCGCCGGCATCTCATCCGTCACGCGCGCGTCGTTTGCAACAGCAACATAGTTTTAAACGTTGTTCGCCAGCTCTCACGTCGTGAGAACACCCTCGCGCTTCTTCACCGCGCGGTAATAGCTCCACCACAGATGCGCGGCCGCACCGCGCAGCGGCCGCCACGGCTCGGCGAGCGGCGCCATCTGCTTTTCCGTCGGTCGCGCCTGAAGGCCCAGGCCAATCTTGATGCCCTCCTGCACGGCGAGGTCGCCGGCCGGCCATGCGTCGCCATGACCGAGGCAGAACAGCAAATAGACGTCGGCCGTCCACGGCCCGATGCCGGGCAGCGCGATCAACGTGTGGTGGGCGGCATCGGCATCTTCCTCCGCCAGCACGTCGAGGTTTACGCGCTCCGCGATGATTTCGCGCGCGAGATGTTTCAACGTCTTGATCTTGGCCGCGGAAAGCCCGAGCCGCCCCAGCCGGTCGGTGCGGGCGCGCCGCACCGCCTCATGATCGAACGGATCGAAGGCGGTGGACAGCCGTCCCCAGATCGCGGCGGCGCTCGCGGTCGAAAGCTGTTGCCCGCAGACGATATGGGCGAGCCCCGTAAAGCCCGGCTCGCGCCGTCGCAACGCCGGCATGCCCGCGGTCTCGAGCACGGGTTTGAGCCGCGGATCGCGCTTGATCAGCGTGTGGACGGCCTCTTCGAGGTCGGACTGGGTCTCGAGGTGGATGGTCATTGCAATTCGGCAAACTCGTTCGGGCGTTATGGCCGAGCTTGTCCCGGCCATCCAACTGCGCGGGATGTTTAGCATGGGTGACAGTGTTCGTATCTGTCCACGGCCTTGACACGGTCGGCGTGTGACACTGAAGAACGTGGATGGCCGGGACATAGGCGAGCGGAAGCGACGCCGTCCCTTCGGACGGCTATGCCCGGCCATAACGAGATCTTGTCATATGCCGCCACCCGTTTTCCGATTTGCCCCGAGCCCGAACGGCTACTTGCATCTCGGCCACGCCTATTCCGCGCTGCTCAACTTTGACCGCGCGCGCGAAACCGGCGGCCGGCTATTGCTGCGCATTGAGGACATCGACGCCACGCGCTGCCGGCCGGAGTTCGAGGCCGCGATCTATGAGGATCTCGGCTGGCTCGGGATTGCCTGGGAGACGCCGGTGCGGCGGCAGTCGGAGCATCTCGCCGACTATCGCGCTGCGCTCGAAAAACTCTCCGCGCTGGGTCTCGTCTATCCCGCTTTCGAGAGCCGCGCCGAGATTGCAAAGCTTGTGGCTGTGCGCGAGGCCGATGGCCTTTGGCCGCGCGATCCCGATGGTGCGCCGCTCTATCCCGGGATTGCGAAATCGCTGTCCGCTGACGAGCGCGCGCGGCTGATCGAGTCCGGCGTGCCTTACGCGCTCCGGTTCGACATGGCGGCCGCCTGCCAGCGTGTTTCTCGCCTGACCTGGAACGAGCTCGGCGAGGGTCCCGAGGGCGAGCGCGGCCTTGTTCAGGCGCGGCCTGAGGCATGGGGCGACGTGATCCTGGCCCGGAAGGAGACGCCAACGAGCTACCATCTCTCCGTGGTGGTCGACGACGCGCTCCAGGAGGTCAGCGAGGTGGTGCGGGGTCAGGACCTGTTTCATGCCACTTCGGTCCACCGCCTGCTGCAAGTCCTGCTCGGTCTGCCCGCGCCTGCCTATCGCCACCACGCCCTGATTCGCGACGGCGAGGGGCGGAAGCTGTCGAAATCAACCGGCTCGACAGGCCTGCGGGAGTTGCGCGCGGCCGGCGCCTCGCCCGCCGGTATCCGTGGGTTGGTGGGATTAGGTTAAGTTTCTCTGGGGGTTAGCCAAACACCGCCGTGACTCCAGGTGTTCCTCCGTGCCATGCTTGCCTGACGGCCCGGGGTTCGAAGGGAAGACTTCGAAGGGGATTTATGGCGGCGAAAGCGCGCACTACGCGGACGTCCAGGCGACCGCCTCGGAAGCGGTCCGGGGCGGCCGGCAAGGTGCGCAAGCGCAGCACCAAGGCGGTCGCGCCGGACGTGGTCCAGGCGGCGCTCGCCGCCTTTGCCCATGAGGTTCGCACCCCCCTGACTGGAATTCTCGCGATCAGCGACCTGCTCTCGACCTCCGATCTCGGTGAGCGGGAACGGCGCTGGGCTGACACCATCAAAGCTGGCGCCGAACATCTGGCGAACCTTGCCACCCTGTTCGTCGACGCCGCCAAAACCGGCAGGGGTGCCGGGAAGGGCGGAAGCTCGCTGCGGCAAGATCTGTTCGACTTGCGGGCGCTCGCCCGCAGCACCGGCGATTCCCTCGCCGGGCGCGCCGCGGCCAAGGGCCTCCAGGCCGAGGTCGAGATCTCCGAAAAGCTCGCCGGCCTCGTGGTCGGCGATCCCGTCCGCCTGCGCGCTGCGCTCGAGAACCTGATCGACAATGCCGTGAAATTCACCGACCAGGGCGGCGTGGCGATCTCGGCCGCGCCCTGGCACCCCGCCAAAGGCAAGGGAAGCGGCAAGGCCAAGGCCACAGTAAAGGACAAGGCGAAGGACAAGCGCAAAGTCGGCGTTGCCTTCGCGATATCCGACAGCGGCATCGGCCTGACCATGGCCGAGATCAAGCGGCTGTTCCGTCCCTTCACCCAGGCCAATGTCACCATTGCCTCGCGTTTCGGCGGCGCCGGCTTGGGGCTGTCCTCGGTGAAGCAACTCGCGCGCGCGATGGGTGGCGACATCTCGGTCGCGCCGCGGCGGGGCGGCGGCGCCACGTTCACGCTGACGGTCTCTCTCGATGCCGCGGGACCGGCGAAGTCCCGCAAATCGGGCGGCAGCGAGACGGATGCGCTGGCGGCGCTACGCGTGCTCAGCGTCGAGGACAATCCGTTCGGTCGCGTCGTGCTCAACACCATTTTGACCGAGCTCGGCCATCATGCCGAATTCATCGGGCGCGGCGAGGACGCGGTGAACCGGCTCGCGAAAGGCGCGTTCGACGCGGTGCTGATGGACATGGTCTTGCCGGGCATCGACGGCGTCGAGGCGATCAGGCAAATCCGCAATATGCAGACGCCGCTCGCTCAAATCCCCATCATCGGGGTGTCTGGCCGCGGAGAGGACGAAGCGGCGTCGCGCGAAGCCGGTGCCGACGCCTTCCTGGTCAAGCCTGTGTCTCCGCGGGCTTTAGCGACTGCGCTGCTTGAAGCGAGACGCCGTGAGGAAGCCGCGACTTGATGATCGCGGCGTTGAGCTCGCCCCCGTAAACGAAGATCGCGGCGATGAAATACAAAAATACCAGCGCGATGATCACCGAGGCCAGTCCCGCATACATCGTCACGTAATTGTTGGCGAAGCGCGCCAGGTACTGGCCAAATACGATGCCGGAGATCAGCGACGCTACGATGGTGAAGACGATGCCGGGCAGGATCTGGAGGAAACCGCGGCGTCCCGCCGGCAGCCAAGTGTGCAGGATGATCAGCGCCACCACCAGCGCGCCGATGGTGATGCCGTAGCGCAGCCAGGTGAGGATGCTTTCGTTGGACTCGACGACCAGCGGAATATGACGGCGTGTCGCCGCGATGATCAGAGGTCCTAGCACGATCAGGAACGCCATGGCGAGCGCGGTGAAGGCGGCGACCAGGGTGTAGCCGATCGATTCCAGCCGCAGCCAGTACCAGCGCCGCATCTCCACCACCGCATAGGCGCGGTTGAGCGCCACCCGCAGCGCCTCGACGCCATTGGAGGCGAAGTAGACTGACAGCACCGCGCCGATGGTCAGCACGCCGGTGCGGGTGGTGGTGAGCACGTCGTGGATTTCGCCGGAGAGCGAATCGGCGACCTGTCTCGGCCAAACCTCGAGCATGAGGCTTGCCGCCTGATCGGCGAGCTCCTTGGAACCGAAGAAGCCGGCGAGCGAGGTCAGCACGATCAGGAACGGGAACAGCGCCATCAGCGTCGACAATGCGATATGGCTCGCGATCGCCCAGCCGTCGTCGGCCAGGAACGTGTAGAAGGCGTCCATCACGACGATGTAGATGGTGCGGATTACTTTCACAGCGCGACCTAGACCGCTGCTCATGCTCCCTCTCCCCGCCTGCGGGGAGAGGCGAAGAAGGCCGGCAACTGATGCAAATCAGAAATCATCAAGCTAGCTTCTGATATTATTGGCCTGAAAGCCAGATCGCGAACGCGATGGCGGACCGGCGCACACGGTGTTATCTACCGCCCATGGCATCCCTTTTGAGTACCTTCATCCTGCCGGTGGCAGCCGGCGCCGTGGCGATCGTGCTGGTGCTCGGTCTCGTCAACATGATGCGCGGCGGTTCGCCCAACACATCGCAGAAGCTGATGCGCTGGCGTGTGCTGCTTCAGTTCGTGGCGATCGTGATCGCGATGCTCGCGGTCTGGGCGATGGGGCGTTAGGGCATGATCCGGAAAAGTGCGAAGCGGTTTTCCGATAAGATCATGCCCAAAGATTAACGAGGCGAATATGGTCGTGCTCAACCGCATCTATACGAAAACCGGTGACGATGGCACGACGGCGCTCGGCTCCGGCGAACGCCGTCCGAAATATGATCTGCGCATCGAGGCCTATGGCACGGTCGACGAGACCAATGCCGCGATCGGCGTGGTGCGCCTCCACACCAAGGAGGCGCCAGAGCTCGATGCGATGCTCGGCCGCATCCAGAACGATTTGTTCGATCTCGGCGCCGATCTCGCGGTGCCCGAGCGTGAGGGCAAAGCGGAACGGCTGCGGGTGGTCGCAAGCCAGGTCGAGCGGCTCGAGCGCGACATCGACGCGCTCAACGACGAGCTCGCGCCGCTAACCTCCTTCGTGCTGCCGGGCGGTACGTCGGCGGCGGCCCACCTCCATGTCGCGCGTACAATTTGCCGCAGGGCGGAACGGGTGATGGTGGAACTGGCGGCCCAGCCCGGCGAGCCCGTCGGCGCGGCTGGTATCCAGTATATGAACCGCCTGTCAGACTTCCTGTTCGTGGCAAGCCGCGCGGCTAACCATAATGGCGCGGGCGACGTGCTCTGGGTTCCGGGCCAGAATCGCTGACCCATTGAGATCAGCATTTCAGGGGGCTAAAATTAGGCCCCTTCTCGCGTTGACCGGGCCGGATCAGGCCTTTAGGTTCCGCGCCAGTTGATAACCCCCCTCCTAAATTGAGTGAAAGAGGATCGATGAAGGTCTTGGTACCGGTAAAGCGGGTGGTCGATTACAACGTCAAGGTCCGCGTCAAGAGCGATGGATCGGGGGTTGAACTCGCCAACGTCAAAATGTCCATGAACCCGTTCGACGAAATCGCGGTCGAGGAAGCGCTGCGCCTGAAGGAAGCCGGCAAGGCCACCGAGGTCGTGGTGGTCTCCATCGGACCGGCGCAGGCGTCGGAGACGATCCGCACCGGTCTCGCCATGGGCGCCGACCGCGGCATCCTGGTGAAGGCCGACGGCATCGTCGAGCCGCTCGCTGTCGCCAAGATCCTGAAGAAGATCGCTGAAGAAGAGCAGCCCGGCCTGATCATTCTCGGCAAGCAGGCGATCGACGACGACAGCAATCAGACCGGCCAGATGCTGGCTGCGTTGCTCGGCTGGTCGCAGGCGACGTTTGCTTCCAAGCTCGAGGTCGATGGGTCTGACTTCAAGGTCACCCGCGAAGTCGACGGCGGCTTGCAGACCGTGAAGCTGAAGGGACCGGCGATCGTCACCACCGATCTGCGTCTCAACGAGCCGCGCTATGCGTCGCTGCCCAACATCATGAAGGCCAAGAAGAAGCCGATCGCGGACAAGACCGTCGCCGACTATGGCGTCGACGTCACCGCGCGCCTCGAAGTTCTGAAGACGACGGAGCCCGCGGGCCGCAAGGCTGGCGTCAAGGTCAAGGACGTCGCCGAGCTGGTGTCGAAGCTCAAGAACGAAGCCGGAGTGCTCTGATGACGACGCTTTTGATTGCAGAACACGAGCACGAAGTCCTCAAGGACTCCACCAACAAGGCGCTCACCGCAGCGTCCCAGCTCGGCGGCGACGTTCACGTGCTGGTCGCCGGTGGCGGGCAGGGCACCAAGGCTGCGGCCGATGCGGCCTCAAAGCTTGCTGGCGTCGCCAAGGTGCTGGTCGCCGAGGGCGAGGCTTACGCGCACGATCTCGCCGAGCCGCTGGCCGCGCTGATCGTTTCGCTGGCCCCGTCCTACGATGCGATCGTCGCGCCCGCGACCTCCCGCTTCAAGAACGTGATGCCGCGCGTCGCAGCTCTGCTCGACGTCATGCAGGTCTCGGAGATCATCAAGGTCGTCGCCCCCGACACCTATGAGCGTCCGATCTATGCCGGCAACGCCATCCAGACGGTGAAGTCGAAGGACGCCAAGAAGGTCATCACGGTCCGCACCTCGACCTTCGCGGCGGCCGCCGACGGCGGCAGCGCGCCGGTCGAGAGCGTGGCGGCTGCGGCCGATCCGGGCCTGTCGTCCTTCGTCGGCGAGGAAGTCGCCAAGAGCGACCGTCCCGAGCTGACCTCGGCGAAGATCATCGTCTCCGGTGGCCGCGCCATGCAGAGCCGCGAGAACTTTGCCAAATACATCGAGCCGCTCGCCGACAAGCTCGGCGCCGGTGTCGGTGCCTCGCGTGCGGCGGTCGACGCCGGCTATGCGCCAAACGACTGGCAGGTCGGCCAGACCGGCAAGGTGGTGGCCCCCGAGCTCTATGTCGCGATCGGCATTTCCGGCGCGATCCAGCATCTGGCCGGCATGAAGGACTCCAAGGTGATCGTCGCGATCAACAAGGACGAGGACGCGCCGATCTTCCAGGTCGCCGATTACGGCCTGGTCGCCGACCTCTACCAGGCGGTTCCTGAGCTGACCGACGCACTCGCCAAGCTTGGCAAGTAAAAACGCGTAAAAACACCGGCCGGAGTGCTACACTCCGGCCGGTGTTTCTTTTTCGAGGCGTTTTCTTTGGCGTGGGGCACGCCGGGGAAGCGATCCAATCTAGGTTTCGAGCCAGGATTCTGATTAAATCAGACTTCTGATTAAATCAGACCTCCCGGCTCAGGGGATTAGGCAGGCGCGAGATGCGCGCCGTTCCGGTGGATGACATTATGGCGGCAGTGATCAAGAAGGTCGGCGTGATCGGCGCGGGGCAGATGGGCAGTGGCATCGCGCATGTCGCGGCGCTGGCCGGCTTCGACGTGGTGCTCAACGATATCTCGGGCGATCGCCTCAAGTCGGGCATGGCCACCATCAACGGCAATCTGGCGCGCCAGGTCTCGAAGAAGGCCGTCGGCGAGGATGAAAAGGCCAAGGCGATCGGGCGCATCAAGCTCGCCGAAAAGCTCGACGACCTCGCGGACTGCGATCTCGTGATCGAGACCGCGGTCGAGAAGGAAGAAGTCAAGCGCAAGATCTTTCACGAGCTCTGCGCGGTGTTGAAGCCGGAGGCGATCGTCGCCTCCGATACGTCCTCGATCTCGATCACGCGGCTTGCCGCGGCGACCGACCGGCCCGAGCGCTTCATCGGCATTCATTTCATGAATCCGGTGCCGCTAATGGAGCTGGTCGAGCTGATCCGCGGCATCGCCACCGACGATTCGACCTTCGAGGCGTCCAAGGAATTCGTCGCCAAGCTCGGCAAGCAGGTCGCGGTCTCCGAGGATTTCCCGGCCTTCATCGTCAACCGCATCCTGCTGCCGATGATCAACGAGGCGATCTACACGCTGTATGAAGGCGTCGGCAACGTCGAGGCGATCGACGCGGCGATGAAGCTCGGCGCGCACCACCCGATGGGCCCGCTGGAGCTCGCCGATTTCATCGGCCTCGATACCTGCCTGTCGATCATGCAGGTGCTGCATGAGGGTTTGGCCGACTCCAAATATCGCCCGTGCCCGCTGTTGGTGAAATATGTCGAAGCCGGCTGGCTCGGCCGCAAGACCCAGCGCGGCTTCTACGACTACCGCGGCGCCAAGCCGGTTCCGACAAGGTAAGGCGATCTCGGTGCCGTAGGGTGGGCAAAGGCGCAAAGCGCCGTGCCCACCACCTCTCCATTCATGCGAGGGAATTGGTGGGCACGCTTCGCTTTGCCCACCCTACGGCACTGTGACAATTCATGTCGCGTTAACCCACTCCGCCTAGGCTGCCTCCGGTACGAGGGTTTGCGTAATGGACACGATGGCGATGGTCAGCTCCATGCTGGCCTCTCAGCAAGGCGCGCTACAGTCGAATGTCGCGGCGATGCTGATGAAGCAGAACGCGGACGCGGAGAAATCCGCCGTCCTGACGCTGCTGGGCGCCGGTCAGCCCTCGCTCGCCAATGTCGGCGCGGGCGTCGGCGGCAATCTCAATATCGCCGCCTAACTTAAAATGACGCCGCAGCCGGGCCCAGCGTCGCCCGGATCAGCTTGAGCGCATCGTCGCTCGCCCACTCTGCCGGTCCCGCGATCGTCGCGATCTCACAGCCTTGCGGATCGACCAGCACCGAGGTCGGCATCCCCAGTGCTCGGCCTATCGCCTTAAGATCCTGAAAAACCTTGGCTTTCTGGTCATTGAAATAGCCGAGCCGGGTCAGGCTCGCCTCTTTCAGGAAGTTTTTCGGCTTCTCGGGGTCGCGGGTGTCGATATTGATCGCCACCACCTCGAAATTCGGGCCCGAAAGCTTCCCCTGAAGCTCGTCCAGCGCCGGCATCTCTTTTCGACAGGGCACGCACCAGGTGGCCCAGAGGTTCACCAGCAGCGTCTTGCCGCGGAAATCGGACAGCTTCTTCGGCTTGCCGTCGGCGTCCTCGAAGGCGAGGTCGGGTAGCTTCAAGGGGGCGCTCGCCATGGTCAGCGCCGCCACCTCGCCACGGGCGAGGGGGGCGATCCTCGAGGCGGTCGCAACCGCCGCGCGGCAGGCCGGATCGCCGGCAGGGGCCCGGCTCAGGCCCAGCCCGTACAGCGCGGCGAAGCCGGCCAGCCCTCCGATCGCCACGGTGGCGATGACGAGGGGGATCCGGCGCGTGGCGGAGGGCTTGGGGTCGAGCATATCGTTTGTCATCCGGTCGCAGATATGGCTATCAGGGGCCTCTTAATACGGCTGGCTGCGGCCAGCAAACGTGCGGCAAGGCAAGGCGCGAGCAGGGGATCATGAGCAACAAGATGTGGGGCGGCCGGTTCTCGGAACGTCCCGATGAGATCATGGAAGAGATCAACGTCTCCATCGACGTCGATCGTCACCTCTTTGCCCAGGACATTGCCGCATCCAAGGCCCACGCCGCGATGCTGGCCACGCAGGGCATCATCACGGCCTCTGATGCGAAAAATATCGGCAAGGGTCTAGACACGATTTTGTCAGAGATCGGCAACGGCAGCTTCACGTTCAAGCGCGCGCTCGAAGATATCCATATGAACGTCGAGAGCCGCCTGTCGGAGCTGATCGGCCCCGCCGCCGGCCGCCTGCACACCGCGCGCTCGCGCAACGACCAGGTCGCGACCGATTTCCGTCTCTATGTCCGCGACGTTCTCGATGAGACCGACGCCGCGCTCGCCGCGTTCCAGGCGGCGCTGGTCAATCGCGCGCTCGAACATGCAGCGACCGTGATGCCCGGCTTCACGCATCTCCAGACCGCGCAGCCCGTGACCTTCGGCCATCATCTGCTCGCCTATGTCGAGATGGCCGCGCGCGACCGTGGCCGTTTCCAGGACGCGCGCAAGCGGCTGAACGAATCTCCGCTCGGCGCCGCCGCGCTCGCCGGCACCTCGTTCCCGATCGATCGTCACGCCACAGCAAAAGCGTTGGGCTTTGATCGTCCGATGGCGAATTCGCTCGATGCCGTCTCCGACCGCGATTTCGTGCTGGAGACGTTGTCGGCGGCCTCGATCTGCGCCGTGCACATGTCGCGCTTTGCCGAGGAGATCGTGATCTGGACCTCGCCGCTGGTCGGCATGATCCGGCTGAGCGACAAGTTCACCACGGGCTCCTCGATCATGCCGCAGAAGCGCAACCCGGATGCCGCCGAGCTGGTGCGCGCCAAGACCGGCCGCGTCATCGGCGCGCTCAACGGTCTCCTGATCGTGATGAAGGGCCTGCCGCTCGCCTATCAAAAGGACATGCAGGAGGACAAGCAGGGCGCGATGGAGGGCTTTGCCGCGCTGTCGCTGGCGATCCGCGCCATGACCGGCATGGTCCGCGACCTCGAACCGGATGAGGCCAAGATGAAGGCCGCCGCGGGTGAGGGCTACGCCACCGCGACCGATCTTGCCGACTGGCTGGTGCGGACGCTGAAGATGCCGTTCCGCGACGCCCATCACGTCACCGGCCGCATCGTCGCCAAGGCCGCCGAGGGCGGCGTGGCGCTGCACGAGTTGCCGCTCAAGGAGATGCAGGCAATCGAGCCGAAGATCACCAAGGACGTGCTCGGCGTGCTCTCGGTCGAATCGTCGGTGAAGAGCCGCACCAGCTTTGGCGGCACCGCGCCGAAGAACGTGGCGAGCCAGGCCAAGGCCTGGGCGAAGCGGCTGGAAAAAGAGCGAAAATTGGGCTGAGGGCAAAATTTCACTTATGTTTCATGGTCATCCGGCTCTCGCCAGAGTGCGCCAATCTCTGTATGGTGCGGCCGCGTAGTGGGGATTTCGTCGTGACGTCAAAGTTTCGCCCGGCCGGCTCGGGGTGGGCCATCATTGTCTTGAGCCTGAGCGCGCTTGCGCTCGCCGGCTGTGGCCGCAAGGGCCCGCTCGATCTGCCGCCAACCGCCTCCAACGCGTCCACGGCCAATATCGCGGCGCCGACCGACACCGAGTCCGAAGCCCAGAAGACGCCGAGCGTGTTCAATCCCACCTATGGCGCGGATGCCCCGCCGGCGGCGACCAAGGGCAAGAAGAAACCGTTTATCCTCGACCCGCTCCTGGACGACAAACCCAGCAAGTGAGCTGGGGCAACTGAGCCAACGCCATGAACCATTTTGACTACCGCAACGGCGTGCTGCACGCCGAGGCGGTGAACCTGTCCGAGCTGGCCGCAACCGTCGGCACGCCGTTCTATTGCTATTCGACCGCGACGCTGGAGCGGCACTATCGCGTCTTCACCGATGCCTTTGCCAGTGAGAAGGTGCTGGTCTGCTACGCCATGAAGGCGAACTCCAACCAGTCGGTGCTGCGCACGCTGGCCAAGCTGGGCGCCGGCGCCGATGTGGTCTCCGGCGGCGAATTGAAGCGCGCGCTGGCCGCCGGCTTTCCGGCAAGCAAAATCCTGTTCTCCGGTGTCGGCAAGACGGAGGACGAGCTGCGCGCCGCACTTGCGGCCGACATCCTCTGCCTCAACGTCGAATCCGAGCCTGAGCTTGAGCTGCTGTCGCGGCTTGCGACCGAGATGGGCAAGACCGCGCGCATCTCGATCCGCGTCAATCCGGACGTCGATGCCGGCACGCACGCAAAGATCTCCACCGGCAAGTCGGAGAACAAGTTCGGCATTCCGATCGTGCATGCCCGCGAGGTCTATGCGCGCGCCGCGAAGCTGCCCGGCATCGAGGTGACCGGTACCGACGTGCATATCGGCAGCCAGATCACTGATCTCTCCAAGATGGAGACCGCGTTCCGCATCCTCTCCGAATTCGTGCAGACGCTGCGCGCCGACGGCCACAACATCTCGCATGTCGATTTCGGCGGCGGCTTGGGCATTCCCTACTACATGGATCGCGAGGCGCCGCCGGCGCCCGATGCCTATGCCGCGATGGTCAAGCGCGTCAGCCACAATCTCGGCTGCACGCTGATGTTCGAGCCGGGCCGCATGATCGTCGGCAATGCCGGCATCCTGGTCGCCAAGGTGATCTATGTGAAGCACGGCGATGGCAAGAATTTCGTGATCATCGACGCCGCGATGAACGATTTGATCCGCCCGACGCTGTACGAGGCCCATCACGACATCCTGCCGGTGACGCAGCCGGCCAAGGGCGCGGCCACGATCACGGCTGACGTCGTTGGCCCGGTCTGCGAGACCGGCGACTACATCGCGCTCGACCGCACTTTGCCGACCCCAAAGGTGGGCGATCTCATCGCCATCATGACCGCAGGTGCGTACGGCGCCGTGCAGGCCGGCACCTACAACACGCGGCCGCTGGTGCCCGAGGTGCTGGTGAAGGGCGACCAGTACGCGGTCGTGCGCCCGCGCATCGAGGTCGAGCAGCTCATTGCGATGGATACGCCGGCACCGTGGCTTTGACGGCGTCGGCGAGCCTAAGCTCGCCGACGTGCGTGCCTGTCACGGCCCGTATTTCGGAGCGGGCTTCTGATTAAAATCGTTCTCGTCGGTGACGCAGGTGAAGTTCGTCGCAATGCTGGTGCTGCCGCCGCCGTTGTACTTTGCGACCTTGGGGAAGACGCAGAGCGGCCGGGTCATCTGAACCGCAGGCGGCGTATCGGCCACGAACTTCGTGGCGAGGATCGTGTCCGGCGCGACCCCGGCCTCGACCCATTTGACGAGCGGTGTGAGCGCATCGAACGTGTTGGGACCGGGCCCGCCCGAGCAGTGATACATTCCGGGCACCATGAACAGCCGAGCATAGCTCTGGGTCCGTCGCAGCGCCGGGCTGCCGTTGCCATGATCGAAGAAGCCGACCGGTTGGAACCCTTGCTGGAATCCTGGGCCTTCATTCCCTGCCAGCGCAAGGAAGTAGTTGATGCTGCTCTGTGACGGGATCAGCGGGTCGGCCCAGCCGTGGTACATCAGCAGCTTGCCGCCGTGTCCCCTGAACTCGCTGAGATCGGTGCTGGTCGCGTTGAGCACCGCCGCAAGCTGATCATCCACCTTGTCAACGTCGCGGTGGAAATCGAAATTGGCAAAATTGGTTGCGCTTGCGGGGTAGCCGAAACTCGGGCCGAACACCCAGTAGAACAGGCCGTCGAAGGCCGGTTCGGGAAATCGCTCCTGGAGGGCGAGGCCGAGCGCGAGGATATCGTCGGTCTCATTGCCGCGTTCGGAGCCCGGATTGATGAGCTGTCCGTTCACCGGGTCGATCGTGCCGGCGTAGTACCTCTGCATGGTCGTGACCTGATCGGCTGTCAGGCAGGCGGGCGGCGCGTTACTGCCTTTGCAGAGCAGGACCTTCGGATCGAAATGACAATCGCGCGGATCGGTCAGGAACTGATCGGTGCTGGCGCCGCCGTCCTGGCCGACGCATTGCTTGAGCACGGCCTGGTTGATCAGCGTCATCTGGCCGGCCTGGATGAACCGGCCCGGACTCGCATGCGTGTTCTGCCAGCCGTAGAGCCCTGCCATGTGCAGGTGAGTCCGGTTGAAGGCGGCTGCGCCCGCAAGGATGCCGTCATAGTCGTTGGGGAAGCGCTGCGCCTCCATCAGGGCGTTCTGGCCGCCGGTGGAGCAGCCGGCGAAATAGGCCCGTTGCGATCGATGCCCGTAATACGCGTTGACGATCTCCTTGCCCCGCTCGGTCATCAGATGGATCGCCCGATAGCCGAAATCCTTGATCCGCTCGGGATGCCCGAACAGGCCCGTCGACGGCGCCGTTGGATCGCCGAACTCGATGGCGAGCGGATTGCCCATGTTGCCGGCCGAGCCGCAGAACAACGGGTTGCATCCCGATGACCCCGTGCCGAGATCGCTGTTGGTCGCGGCGAAGCCGGCCTGGATGCCGCTGGCGAGCTCATTGTAGGTGATCGTGCCCTGGAAGCCGCCGCCGCCGGTGCCAAGGAACCTGCCGTTCCACGTGCTCTCCGGCAGCCAGACTTCGATCTTGATGCTGGAATCCGAGCTGGGGATCAGGGTTGCGGTGACGCGGCAGAAGGCGGGAAGGCCGATGATCGGGCTCGCGCCAGGTGGGACAAAGGTGCCGGTGGTGTTGTCGTCCGCCGAATTGATCACCGTGTGCTGGAGTTGCAAGGATCGAAGATTGGTGCACGCCGTCGCCATGGCGGGCGAGCTGCTGATCGCGACACAGGCAAACAGGGCCATGGTCGCACCGACAAGTAAGTGTCGATGACGCTTCATTCTGTCCTCCCTGATTTTTTTGCAGGCTTGTAGAGCGGACAGGATAGCCGAGTGCGATCACAACTCAAGGATGTTGCGTTGCGATCCGGCGCTTTTGCGAGCGATCGACGAAATTCACGCCGCGGTTGTGAGGGGAGGCTGAGCGCTGATGCTACTTCCCGGCAAGTCCACCTGGCGTGCCGCCGACAATGACTCCCGCCTTCTTCTCGATCGGCTTGATCGCAGCAGTGAAATCGGACTCGGCGCCTTCCGCACTGATCACGGTCTCCCACAGCCGCCCGACTGCATCGGCGACCTCCATCGACAGGCCGAGCTGCTTCATCTCCTCCAGCGCCAGCCGCACATCCTTCACCATCAGTCCCGTCGCGAAGCCGAAGTCGAACGTCCGCGGCAGCACCGAGCGCGGAAACTTGTCGCGGCTCGCGGTGTTCATGCCGGAGCCGGAATTGATGACATCGATCATCACGGCGGGATCGAGCCCGGCCTTGACGCCCATCACCACGGCTTCCGACGTTGCCACCATCGCGGTGGCCGACAGGAAATTGTTGGCGAGCTTCATGGTCTGCGCCGCGCCCGGCTTTTCGCCGATGAAGAACACTTTTCCGATCACGTCGAGCGCAGGCTTCAGCAGCTCGAACTCCGCCTTCGGCCCCGACACCATCACCGCCAGCGTGCCCTTCTCGGCGCCGCCGACGCCGCCGGAGACGGGGCAGTCGATCTGCACGATGTTGCGCCTGGCCAGCAGGCCGTGAATCTTCGCCGCCATCGCCGAGCCGACGGTGGAGAGATCGATGAAGCGTTTTGCCCGGCTCCCTTCGATCACGCCGTTCGGCCCCGTCGCGACCGCGAGCGAGGCCTGAAGCGACGGCAGGCTCGCCATCACGGTCTCGACCTGATCGGCAACGTGCTTCGGTGACGTCGCCGCACTAGCGCCGCGCGCGACAAGCTTGTCGACGACCTCCTTGCGCGTATCGAACACGACAAGCTTATGCCCCGCCTCGACCAGCCGCCGCGCCATCGGGAAACCCATGTTTCCGAGGCCGATGAATCCGATGTCCATGGTGTTTCCTTGTTTTGTTTATTCGTTGTTTGGAGTTGAGCTACGCACCACCCCCACTGTCGTCCCGGCGAAGGCCGGGACCCATAACCCCAGGGGGGGAGTCGTTGTGTGAGGGCGGTAACTCCGAGTCCCCATAGCCACATCCGACGGTGGTTATGGGTCCCGGCCTTCGCCGGGACGACGTGGAGAGGGCTTGCGCTCTCACGCCTTCCCATCGAGCTCCGCAAAAACCTCGCGCGCTATCCGAAAACTGTCGACTGCCGCCGGCATGCCGCCATAGATCGCGACCTGCATCAGGATCTCGCGGATTTCGTCGCGGGTGACGCCATTGGTCAGCGCGCCCTTCAGATGCGCGCGAAACTCGTGCTGCCGGTTGAGAATCGCGATCATCGCGATGTTGAGCATGCTGCGGGTCTTGCGCGGCAGTTCCTCGCGGCCCCACACCGTGCCCCAGCAATATTCGTTGAGCATCTCCTGGAACGGACGGTTGAAATCGTCGACGTTCTTCAGCGCGTTGTTGACATAGGCTTCGCCCAGCACCGCTTTGCGGACTTCCAGGCCCTTGTCGTGCATCTTCTTGTCCATGGCGTTTCCTCTACTTCCCTTGCATTTCCCTTGGGAATGACGCCGCGGAAACTACGGGGTTGAGCCGGAGCAGTCACGTCCTCGTGTTATGCGGGAAAAGGGGGATGTCCCGTACAGGAACGGATGCCTCAGTGCTGCCGTTGTGATACGGTTTGCTCGCCCGGGTAACCTGGAGAGTTGATTGAACGGCGGCACCCCCGACCCGTCAGACCCGATCCGCGATGGCGACGCTCTGTCGCGGCTGAAGCTGGCGCAGGCCCTAGACCGGGCCATCTATGCCATCGCATGGGAGCGTGCCTGGCCGAATCTGGCGCGTGTTCTGACCGTCGTCGGCCTGTTTCTGGTGGTGTCCTGGGCCGGTCTCTGGCTGGCACTCCCCTCAATCGTCCGCGCCATCGGTCTCGTCGTTTTCGCTGGCATCGCTGCGGCCGCCCTTTTCCCGCTGATTCGCTTTCGCTGGCCTGCCCGCGAGGAGGCGCTCGCCCGGCTCGACCGCGGCTCGGGCATCCGTCATCGTCCGGCCACCACGCTCACGGATACGCTGACCTCACAGGACCCGGTGGCGAAAGCGCTGTGGCAGGCCCAGCGCGAACGCACGCTGGCCTCGCTCAAGCGCATCCGCGCCGGACTGCCGCAGCCGCGGCTCGCCTTGCATGACCCCTGGGCGTTGCGCGCGCTGGTCATGGTGATGCTGGTCGCGACCTTCTTCGCCGCCGGCGACGAGCGCGCGATGCGGCTGGGCGCCGCCTTCGACTGGAACGGCGTGCTGGCGCCCACGAACGTTCGCGTCGATGCCTGGGTCACGCCGCCGCTCTACACCGGAAAGCCGCCGGTCATCCTGTCTGCCGCCAACAAGGAAGCCACAGCGTTGCCGGCCGCCGGCCCGCTCGCCGTTCCCGCCGGCTCGACCCTGATCGTGCGATCCTCCGGTGGCAGCCTCGATGTCGCCGTCTCCGGCGGCCTCAAGGAAGTCGCGCCCGCGGAAGCCACGCCCAAGGGTACCAACGAGAAGCATTTCACCATCACCGGCGACGGCACCGCCCATGTCCGCGCGCCCTCAGGCCAGCCGCAATGGGCGTTCGCGGCGACGCCGGACCGTCCGCCGACGATTGCGCTCGCCAAGGATCCGGAGCGCCAGGCGCGCGGCGCGCTCCAGCTCGTCTACAAGATCGAGGACGATTACGGCGTCACCGGCGCCGAGGCGCAAATTGCTCCGCGTTCCGGCGACGCAAAAGACGCCAGCAAGGACGGCGACACCAAGACCTCCGACACCAAGACCTCCGACGTGAAGACCGCCGCGCGACCGCTGTTCCAGCCGCCGCAGTTTCCACTGGTGCTGCCGAACGCGCGCACCCGCAACGGCGTCGGCCAGACGGTGAAGGATCTCAGCGAGGATCCCTATGCCGGCGCCGATATTACACTGACGCTCACCGCCAAGGACGAGGCCGGTAACGAGGCCAAGAGCGAGCCGTTCAACATGCGGCTGCCCGAGCGGCTCTTCACCAAGCCGTTGGCGCGCGCCCTGATCGAGCAGCGCCGCATCCTCGCGCTCGACGCCAACAAGAATTCCGACGTCTACACCGCGCTCGACGCACTGATGATCGCGCCTGAGCTGTTCACACAGGAGACCGGCCAGTATCTCGGCCTCTACAACGTCGCGCGGCAGCTCGAGGCGGCGCGCACCGACGACGCCATGCGCGAGGTCGTGGCGAGCCTGTGGGCGCTTGCGGTGACGATCGAGGACGGCAACATCTCCGACGTCGAGAAGGCGCTGCGGGCGGCCCAGGACGCGCTGAAGCAGGCGCTGGAGCGCGGCGCCAGCGACGAGGAGATCAAGAAGCTCACGCAGGATCTGCGGGCGGCGCTGGACAATTTCATGCGCCAGCTCGCCGAGCAGTTCCGCAACAACAAGGATGGCCAGCAGCTCGCCCGTCCGCTTGATCCCAACACCAAGATCCTGCGCCAGCAGGACCTCCAGAACATGATCGATCGCATGGAGCGCCTGTCACGCTCCGGCGACAAGGATGCGGCCAAGCAGCTGCTCGACCAGCTCCAGCAGATGCTGGAGGGCCTTCAGATGGCGCAGCCGGGCCAGTCCGGCGAGAGCGACATGGAGCAGGCGCTCAACGAGCTCGGCGACATGATCCGCAAGCAGCAGCAATTGCGCGACAAGACCTACAAGCAGGGCCAGGACTCCCGGCGCGACCGCCAACGCGGCAAGCAGCAGGGCGACCAGTCGATGTCCGATCTCCAGCAGGATCAGCAGTCGTTGCGCGACCGCTTGAAGAAGCTCCAGGATGAGATGGCCAAGCGCGGTCTCGCGCAGAAGGGCCAGAAAGGTCAGCAAGGACAGAAGGGCCAGCAGGGTCAGCAAGGCGACCAGGGACAGCCCGGCCAGAACGGCGATCAGGACGCCGACCAGGGCGACGATGATGGCGGGCTCGACGCCGCCGACGGCGCCATGGGCGATGCCGGCGGCAAGCTCGGCGAAGGCAATGCCGATGGCGCCGTGGACTCCCAGGGCAAGGCGCTGGATGCGATGCGCAAGGGCGCGCAGAAGATGGCCGAGGCGATGCAGCAGGGCGACGGCGACGGCCAGGGCGATGGTCCCGGCAACCGCGCTGGCCGCCAGCAGAGCGGCGGCAACCAGACCGACCCGCTCGGCCGTCCGCTGCACGGTCGCGAATTCGGCGACGATTACACGGTCAAGATCCCCGGCGAGATCGACGTCCAGCGCGTTCGCCGCATCCTCGAAGAGCTCCGCCGCCGCCTCGGCGACCCCTCGCGCCCGCAGATCGAGCTCGACTATATCGAGCGGCTGCTGAAGGATTTTTGAGAGGCCAGGCTGTCTCCCCAACGTCGTCCCGGCGCAGGCCGGGACCCATAACCCCAGGGAGATGTTTGGCGAAGACTCGTCATCCGGTACTGCTACCGATCGCTAATAGATAGATCACGCGGTATGGGTCCCGGCCTTCGCCGGGACGACACCGTTTTTGTGGGGCCGGCTCGTACTGCTCCAGCAGACTGCTGAGAGAGCTCTCTCCGCCGCTACCCCTTCTTCGCCGCCAGCGCATCCGCAACCGCCGTGCGGATATCCGCCACCGAGAACGGCTTTGTCACGACGTCATGCACCAGCGCGTTTAAATTCGACGCGCGCTCGCGCTGGTCGGCATAACCGGTCATCAGCAAAATGGTCAGGTCGGGAAAATCGCGCGCGACGGAGAGCGCCAGCGCGATGCCGTCCATCACCGGCATCTGGATGTCGGTGAGCAACAGATCGAACGCGCCGTCCTCGCGGGTCAGGATCTCCAGCGCCTCGGCGCCGTCCTGCGCGGTGACGGTCTCGTGGCCGTCCATGGCGATGGCGCGCGCCACCAATTGGCGCATCGAATCCTCGTCATCGGCGATCAAGATTTTTGGCATGAGACGAACCTTGGGACCAATCTCCCGCGCGGGACCCGGCGGGGTCGATTATACGCTGCCGCCGGCAATGTCGCGTCGGTTGAAGAAGCGAACGTCGATATTGCGGCCTTCCGGCGGCGGCGACGCCAGGCGCGACCTGAAGAAGGCGCGCTCACCGGGTTGCAGCACGGTCTGCTCCAGCACCGAATTCCAGGCGTAGATCTCCGCGCCTTGCGCGTCGCGCACCGCAAAACGCAGCCGCGGGATATCGAGCGGCTTCTTGCCCTGGCCGACGATCACACCCTCGATCACCAGCACCTGCTTACCGTCCACGGTCTCGCTCGAGAGTTTGACGTCCTTGAAGGCCAGGCCGCGCAGGTTCACATCAAACCCGACCATCTTGTAGAAGGCTGCCGTCTGCGGCAGCAGTCGCACCATGTCGCTGCGCCAGATCACCAGAGCCAGCACCAGCGCACCCATGGCGGCGCAGGCGGTCGGCAGGCCGACATGGGATTTTCGCCGCGCCGTGGTGGCCGCCGGACGGCTGACCCGTGCGCCGCGACGGGGGAATAGGCCACGGAACCAGGATTGGTGCGGCACGCCTATGCTGTCGTCCTCGGCAGAACGGGCCGCCGCCGACCAATCATCCTCGGTCGCGTCTTCGGTCTGCTGGGCATCCTCGGTGGGCCAGTCGCTGGCGATCGAGGGGCTCTCGACCTCGGGGGTCTCCGCCGTGCTGTCGTCCTTGGCGTAGGAGTTCCACTGCTCGGCGAGATCGGCCTGGTCGTCGGCCTGGCTGGCCGAGGCCATGGCCGGCACGGCCGCCTCCTCGATGGCATCCTCGGGATGCGCCATCCAGGTCTCCTTGCAGCGGGAGCAGCGGACGGTCCGCCCGTTAGCCCCAAGGCTCGCAAGCTTGATGGCGTAGGATGTCGTACAATGGGGGCAGACGATATGCATGGACGAGCCTTGATGCATGGAGAATCTTGGCGATGACCCAATCGCGCAGAACCGGGCGGCCTGGATGCTACAAGGCGACCGTTAACGAACCGGAAACCATAACGGTCGCACAACCCCTTGATCGCATGCGGCGAAACCCTCGCTGGCCGCGCGCCGCGTCCCCCCTCGAACGGAGCTGAGCTTGGTTCGGTTCGAAAATGTTGGATTGCGTTACGGCCTGGGGCCGGAGATCCTGCGCGACCTCAGTTTCCAGATCCCGCCGCATTCCTTCCAGTTCCTCACCGGCCCCTCCGGCGCCGGCAAGACGTCATTGCTGCGCCTGTTGTTCCTGTCGCACCGGCCGACGCGCGGCCTCGTCAATCTGTTCGGTCACGACATCTCGCAGCTCGGCAAGGATGAGATCGCGGACTTGCGCAAGCGCATCGGCATCGTGCTCCAGGATTTCCGCCTGCTCGACCACATGACGACCTATGAGAACGTGGCGCTGCCGTTCCGGGTCATGGGCCGCAGCGAGTCGAGCTATCGCAAGGAGGTCATCGACCTCCTGCGCTGGGTCGGCCTCGGCGAGCGCATGGATGCGCTGCCGCCGATCCTGTCCGGCGGCGAGAAGCAGCGCGCGGCGATCGCGCGCGCGGTGATCTCGCGGCCGCAACTGCTGCTCGCGGACGAGCCGACCGGCAGCGTCGATCCCACGCTCGGGCGAAGATTGCTGCGGCTCTTCATCGAGCTCAACAAGTCCGGCACTGCCGTCATCATCGCGACCCACGACATCGCGCTGATGGACCAGTACGAGGCGCGCCGCTTCGTGCTGCACCAGGGACGATTGCACGTCTATGAGTAGGCCCGACGAGCGCGGCGTGCTGGTCGATCTCGGACAGGAGCGTCCGCAGCTTCCGGCCAGGGCGCGCAACATGTCGCCGATCGTGCCGCGCGCCTCGATCCACGGCCGCGCGCTGGTCGCCGTCGTCGCCATCATGACCTTCCTCGCCTCGATGACGACGGGCACGGTGCTGCTGGTCAGCGCCTCCGCCGCGGAATGGCAGTCGGACGTCGCGAGCGAAATCACCATCCAGGTCCGCCCGCAATCCGGGCGCGACATCGAGCGCGACACCGTCGCCGTCACCGAAGCGATGCGCGCGCAAGCGGGCATCGTCGAGGTCAAGCCCTTCACCAAGGACGAGAGCGGCAAGCTGCTCGAGCCCTGGCTCGGCACCGGGCTCTCGATGGACGATTTGCCGGTGCCGCGCATGATCATCGCCCGCGTGCAGCCTGGCACGGCGCTCGATCTCGGCGCCTTGCGCGCCCGTGTGACGCAGGTTGCGCCAAGCGCCAGCGTCGACGATCACCGTGCCTGGATCGAACGCATGCGCTCGATGACCAATGCCACCGTGCTCGCCGGCATCGGCATCCTCGCGCTCGTCATTGTCGCGACCATCATCTCGGTCTCGTTCGCAACCCGCGGCGCCATGGCGGCGAACCGGCCGATCGTCGAGGTCCTGCATTTCGTCGGCGCCGGCGACCGCTACATCGCCAACCGCTTCCTGCGGCATTTCCTCAGGCTCGGCCTCGAAGGCGGCGTGATTGGCGGCGGCGTCGCCATGCTGCTGTTCGGCTTCTCCGAGTCGATCGCCGGCTGGTTTTCGGGCACCCCGGTCGGCGACCAGTTCGCGGCCCTGCTCGGCACCTTCTCGCTGCGGCCGTCGGGATACGTCGTGCTCGCGGTGCAGGCCGTGCTGATCGGCGCGATCACCGCAGTCGCCTCGCGCCAGACGTTGTTCGCGACGCTGAATGATGTTGATTGAGATGGTTTCTTCCTTCTCCCCTTGTGGGAGAAGGTGGCGCGAAGCGCCGGATGAGGGGTTTTCTCCGCGCATACGAACGTCGAGGCGAATTCGCGGAGACATACCCCTCGCCCGTCTCGCTGCTGTCGCAGCGAGCCACCCTCTCCCACAAGGGGAGAGGGGAAGAAGCCCGATAAACCGGACTCCACTTCGCCTCAAAACGTCTTAAAATCACCCGGGGAAGGGATCACCGACATCGCATGACCTCGCCGACCGACGATCAATCGCCGAACCTGCCGCGCGGCTGGCTGCGCGCGACTGTCGTGTCGACGGTCGCGTTCGTTTTCGTCGGCGCGGCGGCGGGCTTCGTCGCGTTCCTGGCGCAATTGCGCGGCGCCGAGATCGCGCCGGAGCGCAAGGCGGACGGCATCGTGGTCCTGACCGGCGGCTCCTCGCGGGTGTCGGACGCGATGGAGCTGTTGGCGGCCGGCTACGGCAAGCGGCTGCTGATCTCGGGCGTGCATCCGACCTCGACGGCAAGCGACATCTCCCGGACCTTGCCGGAGAACCAGTCCTTCATGACCTGCTGCGTCGATCTCGACCGCACCGCGCTCTCGACCCGCGGCAACGCGGCTGAGGCGCGGCGCTGGGCCGAGGGGCGCGGCTTCAAATCGCTGATCGTGGTGACCTCGAACTATCACATGCCGCGCGCGCTGGTGGAGTTCTCGCACGCGATGCCGGAGACGGTGCTGGTCCCGTTCGCGGTGGTCGGCGACAAATGGCGCGATGAGCCGTGGTGGACCTCGGCCTCCACGCTGCGGCTGTTGCTGTCGGAATATGTCAAGTACATCGCCGCCGAGCTCAGGGTGCGGCTGGAGGATTTCGGGATTGACCTTTCGCCCGAAGTATCGGAGCAGCCTGCGGGCCTGCAATCGAAGCGGCCCACCACCGCACAGGCCAATTGATCGGCAAATTGATCGGATCGTCGATGTTTCTGATTTTCCTGCGCTCGCTGGTCTTCAACGTGCTGTTCTACGCCGTGCTGGTGTGCCTCGCGATCGTGGCGCTGCCGACTTTCGCCATGCCGCCGCGCGCCTTGCTGGCGGTCGCGGGATGGTGGGCGAAGGCCAGCGTGTTCCTGATGCGCGTGATCTGCAACATCAAGGTGGAATTCCGCGGCGTCGAGAAGATTCCGTCGGGTCCTCTGGTGGTGGTCGCGAAGCACCAGTCGTTCTGGGAAACCTTCGCGCTGATGCCGTTTTTCGATCACCCGATCTTCATCCTCAAGCGCCAGCTCATGCACATTCCCGTCTTCGGCCAGTTCCTGGTCAAGATCGGCATGATCTCGATCGACCGCGGCGCCGGCGTGAAGGCGTTGCTGGACATGACACGGCGGGCGCGCGCGGCAGTGCGCAGCGGCCGCCAGCTCGTGATCTTCCCGGAAGGCACGCGCCGCCCGGCCGGTGCGGCGCCGGACTACAAGACAGGCTTTGCCCAGATCTATTCGGCTTGCGGCGTACAATGCCTGCCGGTCGCGCTCAACTCCGGTCTGTTCTGGCCGCGCCGCACCTTCATGCGCTATCCGGGAACGCTGGTGGTGGAATTCCTCGATCCGCTGCCGCCGGGCCTTCCGAAGGACGCCTACATCACGCGCGTGCGCGCTGAGATCGAGGGCGCGACCGGCCGCATCGTCGAAGCAGGGCGGAAGGAGCAGGAGCGTTTGATCGGCTCCGCGCCGAGCTACGCACGCTCTGGCGGCTAGCGATTCTCGTCAGTCGGCGCCGGCGCGCGCAGGGAATGCGCATCGCCATGCAGCATCGTCGCGAGCTGATGCAATTGCGCGTCGCGAAAACCTTCGGCCTCGATCGCCTTCACGGTCGCCGTCACATAGTCGCGGTTGGCACCGGATTGGCCGTGGCCCTGGAGCACGTGGCGGTGCTGCTCGGTGAGCGACAGCCGCCCGGCATATTGCACATGGCCGCGGTCGACGACATAGGCGAGCGCGGAGACGCGCTCACGCGCATCGTTCTCCAGCCACACCGAGCGCATCACCTCGCGATAGACCGAGGTGACCTGCTCGCGCGCCCGCAAATAGGCGACGACGTCGGCGCGGTTCTTCTCGGCGACGCGGAAGGCAATGCCGCGGCAGGCGCCGCCGCGGTCGAGCCCGAGCACCAGGCCCGGCTGCTCCGGTGTGCCGCGGTGCACGAAGGAATAGACGCAGAGCGCGCGGTGCTCGCCGACCAGCCGCGCCTGCACGCGTTCCTCGAATGCGAAGCCCGGCCGCCAGATAAGCGAGCCGTAGCCGAACACCCAGAGGTCGCCCTTGGCTGACGTGACGGAGGGGAGGGTGATTTCCGACATTTCGGGCACGGCTACCAGAACAGCGCCCCCAAGCGAAGCGAATTCTCCGCCTATCGTCCGAGGCCAGCCTCGCTTACATTTGCCATCATCTGGGGTCAAAGGGTCGCCGCATGTCCGATATGACCGTTGCCGCAGGCCGGCGCTCCCGTTGGGGGCTGTTCATCGCTCCCGTCCTCCTCCTGATCCTCGCCGTCGCCTGGAGCGGCTTCTGGTTCTATGCCGCCTCGCAGGCCGAAGTGGCGGCTGACGCCTGGCGCGCGCAGGAGGCCAAATCCGGTCGCATCTATGACTGCGCCAAGCGCTCGATCGCGGGCTTCCCGTTCCGCTTCGAGGTCCAGTGTTCCGGCGCCAGCGTCGCCCTGGTCTCGCAGAATGCGAGCAAGACGCCGTTCACGGCCAAGCTCGACAACATCCTGGTCGTCGCCCAGGTCTATGATCCCAAGCATGTCATCGCCGAATTCTCGGCACCGGCAACGCTCACCGACGGTGTCACGCAAAACACCTTCGTGGTGAACTGGAGCAAGGGCCGCAGCAGTGTGGTCGGCCTGCCGGCGATCCCGGACCGCGCCTCCATCGTGTTCGAAGATCCCACCATCAACCGACTCGATGGTGGCGTGCAGGTGCCGCTCGCGCGCGCAAAACAGGTCGAGCTGCATGGGCGCCTCGCGGATGGATCGCCGTCCGATCATCCCATCATCGAGACCGTGCTCCAGATCGCGCAGGGCAGTATCCAGGGCGTGCATCCGCTGCTCGCCGAGCCGTTCGAGGCCGACACGCGCGCCAAGATCACCGGGCTCTCCGATCTCACGCCGAAGCCGTGGCCGCAGCGCTTCCGCGAGATCCAGGCGGCCGGTGGCCATATCGAGATCGTGCAGTCGCGGATCCAGCAGGGCGAGATGATCGCGGTCGCGGCCGGCACGCTCGGCCTTTCGGCCAATGGCCGACTCGATGGCGAATTGCAGATGACGGTGACCGGCCTCGAGCGCGTGATCCCGGCGCTCGGCATCGAGAAGATGCTGGAAGAAGGCGTGCCGCAGGCAACGCTCGATCGAGTCGCGCCGGGCGTGAAGTCAGAGGACCTCAACAATCTCTTCGGCGCGCTCGACCGCGCCGTTCCCGGTCTCGGCAAGGTGATCAAGCAGAACGCCAATGCCGGCGTCGCCGCCGGCATCAATTCGATCGGCACCGAGAGCACGCTCGAGGGCAAGAAGGCGCGCAGCTTTCCGCTCAAGTTCGTCGACGGCGCCGTGATGCTCGGCCCCGTCAATGTCGGTCAGATTCCGCCGCTGTATTAGCAGCTCCCGTAGCCCGGATTGCGCTGCGCTCCATCCGGGCTACGAGCTGACTCGCGGACTCTTCGCCGGATCGTGATTGCGCATCGGGAATGCGGAGCCGCAAAGTCCGCTCTCTCTCCATGTACGGCCGCACGATGAGGCGGCCCGCCCAGGCAGGAGAGAGCCCCATGACGAAGTCCAAGCTGTTCGTTGCCGCCATCGCCATCTCGACCGCACTCGCGACCCCCGCGCTCGCGCAGTGGCAGTCGCAGGAGCCGGCTGCGTTCGAAGCCCAGTATCCGAACGGCGACCGCAACCTCGCGAGCCCCGCAACGCGCGATACGATGGCGTTCGTGCCCTCCGCGAAATCACCGCGTCCCACGGTGATCCGCACGACCAAGGGCAAATAGAAGCCGCCCCCTTGAGACGTTGCGCATCGCGGAGTTGGGCCCGGTCATGTCCCGGCCGGGCCCAATGCGCGCTGCCGAAGGCATGCGGGACAATCGCGCGCGTGCGGATCGGCCAGCCAGCGAAAATATTCCGAACAGGATCGTCAGGAAAACGTGATGCAGAAGATGCGCGCGGCCGAGAATAACAGCAGCCTCATTCAAGTCATTCCACACCAGGGAAGCGTGCACGCGCCGGGGGCGCAACTATCAGCACCTGCTTTCCCAGTGGAGGGAGGCTTACGTGCGGATCATCAATTACGGACTGATGCTGGGACTACTCGCTGCCTGTTCGGGACAGGCGCGTGCCGACGACAATGTCTCAACCGAAATCCAGGCGCTGAAGGCCAAGCTGAAGGAGCTTCAGCAAAAGGTGGATTCGGAGGCGCGTAAGACGCGCCAGGTCGAAGCGGTGCAGGCCAAAGTCATGCCGATGCCGGGGACCTACAAGGCGCTGCCCGTCGAGGCATGTGCGGGCGGCAAGGTCTGCTACAAGGGTATCACGCTGACATTCGGCGGCTGGGTCGATCTCACTGGCATCTACCGTTCGCGCAACATCGCCTCCGACACCGGCTCGGTGTTCAATGCCATCCCCTATCAGCAGGCCCACAATTTCTATGTCCCGGAGACGCGCTTCTCCGCGCGCCAGAGCAGGTTCTCGGTGCTTGCCGAAGGCAATGTCGATCCTGATACGCATCTGGCCGGCTACGGCGAAATCGACTTCGAAGGCGCGGCGCAGACGGCGAGCTCGGTTGCGACCAACTCCTTCAACCCGCGGATGCGGCAGCTCAGTCTCGAGCTCGACCGCACCGATCTTGGTCTGCACTTTCTCGCCGGACAATCCTGGTCGCTGAACGCGCCGACCAAATCGGGCATCGATCCCCGCGGCGTCGATGCGCCCGGCGTGATCGACTTCGAATCCGTTCCGGGATTCCTCGCAGCACGGCAACCCGGCATTCGCGTCTGGCAGGACATCGGACCCGAGTTCAAGCTGGCCGCGTCGGTCGAAAATCCGCAGACCGCCTTCTTCGGCGGCAACGTGCCGACGGTCGGCACGCCTGCGGTGGGTCCGCAGGGCGTGCTCAACCCGAACCTTCAGGTCAATCTGACCGGGCCGGGCGGCAGCTTCTTCAACAACCTCAACAATGTCAGCTTGAACCAGGTGCCTGACGTCACCGTCAAGGCGGCATGGGATCCGCGGCTCGGACCCTACAAGCTGCATGTCGAAGCCTGGGCGCTCTATCGCCAGCTGTTCGATCGCTTCAACGGCGCCAACCACAGCTACGACACCGGCAGTTTCGGCGGCCACGTCTTTGCCGAGCTGATCCCGAAGACGCTCGATCTTCAGCTCTACGGCGCGCACGGTGTGCTCGGACGCTTCACGGCGACGCCGTTCCCCGATGCGGCGGTGGCGCAGGACGGCACGATGCTTCCGCTGACCATCACGGCGGCCGCGGTCGGCCTGATCTGGCACGCCACGCCGAGCCTCGATGTTTACAGCTATGCGGGGCTGGAAAAAGCCAAAGCCAACTTCGCCAATGCCGGGACCGTTCCGTTCGGCTACGGCAACCCGCTCTACAACAACACCGGCTGCTTCACCGAGAACACGCCGGCCGCGAGCTGCAACGGCAACACGAAAGAAGTCCGGCAGATCACCGCCGGCGTCTACGACACCATCTACCAGGGCAATTACGGCACGCTCAAAGCCGGCGTGCAGTACTCCTACACGCAGCGTATCGCCTTCGACGGTGTCGGCGGCGCGCCCAGGACCGACGACAACATCGTCATGACGCAGATCCGCTACTACCCGTTCTAGTCTTCCGAGAGGGACAGTTGTCTGACGGCCTTCTGATCCTTCGGCTCGCGCACGTCGTCGCCCGGCTTGGCCTGGCGATGACGGGCGCGGTCGGCGCCACCTTCGTCGCCGCATTGTTGATGCGGGTCGAACTCCCCTGGTTCGACACGGTCGAATTCACCGCCCTGCTGATCGTGCTCGGAATGACCGGCGCCTATCTCGGGATCGATATCCCGCGTTGGCCCCAGCTTCGGGCGAAGCCCGCGCACCAATCCGCCGCGATCGGTCTTGCCAGCGCGACCGGCACGTTCCTCGCGGCCGGAGCCGGCCTGCTCGCACTCTATGCGTTCGTGTTCGACGAAACCTCTGATCCCAGCGGAAATCTCTTGTTCGGCATCACCTGGGCACTCGGCGTGTGCCTACAGATCGGCGCCGGCCTCGTTGGCCGCCTCCGCATCGCCAAGATGGAAGATCGCCGCTAGTCCGGCTTCTTGCCGAGCTGCGCATGCGGCCGGCCGAAATCGGGCGCAGCCGAATCCTGGCCGATCTCGACGATGCCGCGACGGATCGCGCGGGTGCGGGTGAAATGGTCGAACAGCGCCTCGCCGTCGCCGCGGCGGATGGCGCGGGTGAGTTTTGCGAGATCCTCAGTGAAGGTGCCGAGCATCTCCAGCACGGCCTCCTTGTTGGCGAGGAAGACGTCGCGCCACATCGTCGGATCGGAGGCTGCGATGCGGGTGAAGTCGCGGAAGCCGCCGGCGGAGAACTTGATGACTTCGGACTCCGTCACCTGCTGCAACTCGTCGGCGGTGCCGACGATGGTGTAGGCGATCAGATGCGGCAAATGGCTGGTGATCGCGAGCACGAGATCATGATGATCCGGCGTCATCACCTCGACCTTGGCGCCCATCGCGGCCCAGAACGCGCGCAGGCGATCGGTGGCAGCCGCCTCAACGCCTTCGGGCGGGGTGAGGATGCACCAGCGGTTGATGAAGAGCTCAGCGAAACCGGAATCCGGGCCCGAATGCTCGGTGCCCGCAACGGGGTGTGCGGGAACAAAATGAATGCCCTGCGGCAGATGCGGCGCCATGTCCCTGACAACAGCGCCCTTGACCGAGCCGACGTCGGAGATGATCGCGCCGGGCTTGAGATGTGCCGCAATCTCCTGCGCCACCGGCCCGCAGGCGCCGACGGGAATGCAGAGGATGACGAGATCGGCATCCTTCACCGCTTCCGCGTTGGTCGCGACGACATGGTCGACGATGCCGAGCTCGAGCACCCGCGCACGCGTCTTTTCCGAACGCGCGGTGGTGACGATCTCGCCGGCCAGGCCCTGGAGCTTCGCTGCGCGCGCAATCGAGCCGCCGATCAGGCCGAAGCCGATCAACGCGACGCGCTGGAAATGCGGTGTGACGCTCATTTGCCGGCCACGAAGTCACGCAAGGCCTCGACCACGAGGCGGTTGGCCTCCTCGGTGCCGATGGTCATGCGCAGCGCATGATGCAGGCCGTAATTCTTCAGCCCGCGCAGCACCAGGCCGCGCTTGGTGAGGTAAGCGTCGGCGTCATCCGAGGTCTTGCCCTTGTCGGTCGGGAAGTGGATCAGGACAAAATTGGCGACGCCCGGCGTCACCTTGAGCCCGAGCTTGGTGATTTCCTCGGAGAGCCAATTGCGCCAGGTCTCGGTGAACTGCTTCGACATCGCCTGGTGCGCGGTGTCCTCGATCGCGGCAACCGCGGCATACATCGCCGGCGTCGACACGTTGAAGGGGCCACGGATGCGGTTGACCGCGTCGATGACGTGTTCGGGACCGAACATCCAGCCGATGCGCAGTGCCGCGAGGCCGTGGATCTTGGAGAAGGTGTGCGTCACCACCGTGTTCTCGGTGGTGGCGACCAGCTCGATCCCCATCTCATAGTCGTTGCGAGAAACGTAGTCGCAATAGGCGGCATCGAGCACCAGCAGCACGTGCGACGGCAGGCCGGCGCGCAGGCGCTTGACCTCGTCGAACGGGATATAGGTGCCGGTCGGATTGTTGGGGTTGGCGAGCCAGACCAGTTTTGTCTTCGGCGTCACCGCTTTCAGGATGGCGTCGACGTCGCAGGTGAGGTTCGTCTCCTGCGCGACCACGTTCTTGGCACCGACCGCCATGGTTGCGATCGGATAGACCAGGAAGCCGTGGGTGGTGGAGATCGCCTCGTCGCCGTAGCTGAGATAGGTGTGGGCGAGCAGATTGAGGATCTCGTCCGAGCCGGCGCCGCAGATGATGCGGTTGGGATCGAGCCCGAAGCTGCGGCCGATCGCTTCGCGCAGCACGCGCGAGGTGCCTTCCGGATAGTCTTCCAGATGCGTCGCCACGTTCTTGAACGCCTCGATCGCCTTCGGCGAGGGGCCGAACGGGGTCTCGTTGGCCGAGAGCTTGAACACCTTGCGGCCCGGCTCAGCGACCGGGCTCTTGCCGGGCGTGTAGGGCGCAATATCGAGAATGCCGGGATTCGGCACGGGGCGGGACATCTTCAACTCCGGATGGGCTTAAGCGGTTCGCGATTTACGATTTCGACCCGGTCGGGGGCACCGTATAGCGCGTTGCGTGGCTGCCGACGAGGGCCGTGGAGCGCACCGAGGCCCCCGCTTCGATCAGGGCAGCCTTGATCTTGTCGATGCTGCTCGCGGCTGTGACCGAGACCAGCAGCGCCGCGCCATCGAAGGCGGTATCGGGCACCGCCACGATCTCGGCGAGCGGCGACAGCGCCCGCGCGACCTCGGCGTTCCACCCCGAGACGCGCACGCTGAAGGTCTCGACCTCCGTCACCAGGGCGCTGTCGGCGACGCGCGAGATCGCGAACACAGGCAGTGCGGCCGGATGGTCGGCGCGCTCGACGAAAGGCAGCCGCGCGATGATTTTTGGCGCGCCTTCCTCCTCCAGCTCCAGCCACCACGGCGTGTGGCTGGAGGTCGCCGAGACCAGCGCCAGATCGCCCTTGGATTTCGCCACCGCCTCGACCGCGGCCTGCGCGCTGAAATGCGCGACGTAGGGCACGGTGAAGCCGAAATGGAAGCGGACGGAATCGCGCATTGCAGGCTCGCTCACCGCGATGTCGGCATGCACCGAGAATGGCGCCTGGACGTAGGTGAAGGTCGCGATGATGACGCGCCAGATGCTCTCGACCGTGTCGAGCGGCAGGATGCCGCGATGGCGCTGGACGATATGGCGCATCATGTCGGCCTCGCGCGCCGGACGGAACGCGGAGCCGATCTCCTGGGTCTGCTTCACCTGGATCAGGCGGTCGATGATGTCGCCGCGTTGCATCAGCAGGCGATGCATGCCCTCGTCGATCGCGTCGATCTCCTTGCGCAGTTCCTGCAACGATGGTGGCGCGGGCGGACGTTGGGACATATCTGTGAGGCGCTGTTGAGAGGTGGTCCAATGCGGATCAGCAAGCGCCGGATCCGCTGCGGTTGAGGCTCTGATTAGGCAGGATGGGCCGCGAAAGCAAAGAGAAATGAGGGCCTTTTTCGCCGACGGCGGAGGGGTGAATTTGGCTCATCCGGACCGTGACTTGACGAAAACCGTCCGAGCCAGTAGATTTTGCCCGTTCCGTGGTCATTTGAGCCGGCCGGCTTGCAGCCACGTTAAAAAAATCGCTAAACAGGCCGGGGACGCTTTCGATCCCGGCCGAACCTATCGTTCAGGCCGGGTTTTTTATGGCCTGATGTCAGTGGCGATCTGAAGTCCGATCGCAAACGAGGACGATGGTCAGAGATGGTTGGCGTCAAGTCGATTCCCAGTCCCGCGATCAGTGCCGATGAACGGTCGCATGAGGTAGATCATCCGAGCTCGCTCGTCGCGCATTTCGGCGCCGATCAGCCGCTGCGGCTCGATTGCGGCATCGATCTCTCGCCGTTCCAGATCGCCTACCAGACCTACGGCGAACTCAATGCCGATCGCTCGAACGCGATCCTGATCTGTCATGCGCTGACCGGCGACCAGCACGTCGCCAATGTGCACCCCGTCACCGGCAAGCCCGGCTGGTGGGAAACTTTGGTCGGCGCGGGCCGACCGCTCGATCCGAGCCAGTACTTCGTGATCTGCGCCAACGTCATTGGCGGCTGCATGGGCTCGACCGGACCTGCCTCGATCAATCCGGCGACCGGCAAGGTGTGGGGCCTCGATTTCCCAGTCATCACCATCCCCGACATGGTCCGCGCGCAGGCGATGCTGATCGACCGGCTCGGCATCGACACGCTGTTTGCAGTCGTCGGCGGCTCGATGGGCGGCATGCAGGTGCTGCAATGGACCGCGGCCTATCCGCAGCGCGTGTTCTCCGCGCTCGCGATTGCCTGCTCGACGCGGCACTCGGCGCAGAACATCGCATTCCACGAGTTGGGTCGCCAGGCCGTGATGGCCGATCCCGACTGGCACAATGGCGGTTACGCCGACCATGGCCTCCATCCGCATCGCGGCCTCGCCGTGGCGCGCATGGCCGCGCACATCACCTATCTTTCGGACGCGGCGCTGCATCGCAAGTTCGGACGGCGCATGCAGGATCGCGAGCTGCCGACCTTCTCGTTCGACGCCGACTTCCAGGTCGAGAGCTATCTGCGCTACCAGGGCTCGTCTTTCGTCGAGCGCTTCGATGCCAATTCCTATCTCTATCTGACCCGCGCGATGGATTATTTTGACATCGCCGGCGATCATGGCGGCGTGCTGGCAAAGGCGTTCGCGGGCATCCAGACCCGCTTCTGCGTGGTCTCCTTCACCAGCGACTGGCTGTTCCCGACCTCGGAATCGCGCGCGCTGGTGCATGCGCTGAATGCGTCGAGCGCGCGGGTGTCGTTTGCCGAGATCGAGACCGATCGCGGCCACGATGCCTTCCTGCTCGACGTGCCCGAATTCCTCGATATCTCCCGCGCCTTCCTGCAATCGGCAGGCAAGGCGCGCGGGCTCACTGGCAAGAATGGCTAACAAGGACGGCTAGCGATGTCTGTACAGGAAGTGCTGCCGCTGGGCGGCCTCTCGACTGAACAGTCGGGGCAGTTTCGCGCCGACCATTTGCTGGTCGCCGGGATGGTCAAGGCCGGCTCGAAAGTGCTCGACGTCGGCTGCGGCGACGGCGATCTGCTTCAGATCCTGGAGACCCGCGGCATCGACGGGCGCGGCATCGAGCTGTCGCGCGAGGGCGTCAACCGCTGCGTCGCCAAGGGCCTTGCGGTGGTGCAGGGCGATGCCGACACCGACCTGATCAACTATCCCGACGATGCCTTCGACTATGTAATCCTGTCGCAGACGCTTCAGGCGACGCGCCAGCCCAAGGTCGTGCTGGAGAATCTGCTGCGCATCGGCCGCCGCGCCATCGTGTCGTTCCCGAATTTCGGTTTCTGGAAGATGCGCCTTCAACTCCTGATCGGCGGTCACATGCCGCGCACGGAGAATCTGCCGGCCAGCTGGTACGACACCGCCAACATCCACTTCTGCACCATCAAGGATTTCGTCGAGCTCTGCGACGCCATCGGCGTCAAGATGGAGCGCGCCGAAGCGCTCGACCTCTACGGCCGCCCGCTGCGGCTGCGGATGCCGTGGTGGGTGTGGAATCTGTTCGGCGAGCAGGGCGTGTTTTTGCTCACACGCGGGCAGGGAAAGTAGCTTCTCGTTATTGCGAGTGTAAGCGGCCGTAGCCCGGATGGAGCGCAGCGCAATCCGGGGCAGGTCAGGCCGCGTTCAAGAAACCCAGATTACGCTTTCGCTCCATCCGGGCTACGCGATGGAGTGTGAGGCAACGCCGTCGCGCTAATGCGCCGCCAGCGACCTCGGATCGCGCACTGGCCATCGCCCAGCTTCCACCAGCGTGACGAACCGCGCCACCGTCTCGTTGAACAGCGCGGGCTCTTCCAGATTGAGCACATGGCCCGACTTCGGGAACATCGCGAGCCCCGCCGCCGGCAGATGCTTCTTCAGGAACAGGCTCGCCCCGACACACGGATCATCTTCGTCGCCGCAGATGATCAGCGCGGGCGTGGAGGCGCGTCTGATCGCATCGGTCAAATTGTAGATCGAGGGGCGGCCGCCCTGGAAGCCGCACATCGTGTTGGCCGATCCCTTGGCATCGTGCCGCGCCAGCGCGGCGTAGAAATCGGCGTGGCCGCGCGGGTCTTTCACCAGGAAGGGAATCCGGCTCGGCGCCTCGCGCGTGACTTTTGCCACTTCAGCGGAGCCGAGCGTCTCGAACTGTTCGGCATTGGCGCGGCACTGCTTGCGCCAGGCGTCGAGAGTTTCGAGCTCCGAGCCGGAGCCGACACCAGCGAGCGTCATCGACAGCGCGCGCTGCGGCGCGTTCAATCCGATCTGAAGCGATGAATAGGCGCCCATTGAGAGACCGACGAGATGCGCGCGATCGATCTTGAGATGATCGAGCACGGCAAGCGCATCGGTGTAGAAATGCGTGTAGCTGTAGACCTCGCCATCAGGCACATCTGACGGCGTGTAGCCGCGCGCCGAATAGGTGATGCAGCGGTGGCCGCGGGAAAAATAACGCATCTGCGGCTCCCAATTGGTGTAGTCGGCCGCGAATTCGTGCAGAAAAATTATCGGCGTTCCCTGACCCGCCTCTTCGAAATAGATGCGGACATCGTCCCTGGTCGTGGCGTGGGGCATTAACTGTTTCCCTCTCTTGAAGCCGTACATAGAGGATCGCAGTTAATGCTGTTGTCCGCAATGCGGCAGCGTCAGACCAGCATCGACACAAAATCATCGCAACAATTCCCCGAAGCGTTAATTAGCGCCGCCGCGCGGCGTCTTGTTCTCGCCACATCCGGACGCTTTACGGCCTCACGGATGTCGGTCACCGCACGGGCCGACGGGAACTGGGGGTGTCAACGAAGGATGAAGAATGTTCGAGTTGTTTGCGTCTCGCCTGTCGCGTTGTGTTATCGCGCTGGCGCTCTTCTTTGCGGCGGTGGCCGTGGTCACCTCTCCAGCGTCAGCACGATCTCATCGTCATAGCGCTCAGCGGCACGCCTACGTGCATCACGCCGCGTACTCAGCCCAGCGATATCATCACTACCGGCACCATGCGCGCGGCTCGCGCTTCGAGCGCAGCGCCGCGCAATTGCAGGCGAGCGGGTTCATGAATACGCAGGCCAGCTACGATCCGAATGCCAATAGCGGCAGCATGGGTAGCATGCACTACGCGGGCGGTGGTGACATGGTCATCGGCGGAAACACCAGTCGCGCTGGCAATATGAGCCGCGCTCGTAACATGAGCTACGCTGTTAACAAGAGCAGCGCTGGCGACGTTGGGAGCGCGGGCAACATGGCCATGAGCAGCGGCTTCGGCGGTGGATCGGGCCTCGTGTCCGAGGCGCGCCGCTATGTCGGCGGCAATCCGACCGGGCGCGGCAGCCTGTGGTGCGCACGCTTCATGAACATGGTGCTTGAGAAGACCGGCCACCATGGCACCGGATCGGACATGGCGAATTCGTTTGCGCATTACGGCACGCGTGTCTCGGGTCCGCAGGTCGGAGCCATCGCGGTCATGTCGCGGGGCGGCCGGGGCGGCCATGTCGGCATCATCACCGGCGTCGATGCGCAGGGCAATCCGATCATGATCTCCGGCAACAACGGCAATCGCGTCCGCGAAGCGCCGATCTCGCGCGGCCGGATCTATGCGTATGTGATGCCGAATTGACGGAGTGACGCTGCCGTAGGGTGGGCAAAGGCGCGCAAGCGCCGTGCCCACCAACGGCCTATCAACGTCCGAGGACCAGAATGGTGGGCACGCTTCGCTTTGCCCACCCTACGAAGCTCACACCAGCGTCGGCTCTTCCACCGCAATCGCATCCCCCACACCAATCTCACCATCAGCGATCACCTCGGCATAGATGCCGCAATCCATATGGCCGAGGTTGCGCGACAGCGTGGGCGGGATTTCGAGATCGCGCTTGGCGGTCTCTGGGTCGACGTTGACGGCCGGGCAGCGGACGATGCGCTTGACCACCTTCAGCCGGGCCTGCCCGATCGCGAGCGTCTCTCCGACCAGGTCGAGCTCGGACCAGGCCGGCCAGCCCTTGACGTAAAGGTTGGCGCGGAAGCGCAGGGGATGCACGGCGGCCCCGCCAAGCATGGTCTCGATGGCGCGGACGCTGGCGAGATTGATGATCGACACGACCTTGCGGGCGACGTCGGAAAAGCTGTGGTCGCGGCCGGACAGGACCTTGGGTGGACCCTTCAGCTCCGGCTGAAAATTCTCCGTGAAATAGTTCTCGATGGCCGAGCGGCCGGCGACGGTCTCGAGATCGCCGCTGGCGACGATTTGGCCGTCCTTGCGAATGGTCAGGCGGTTGGTCGCCTCCTCGAACCGGCTATCGAGCGAAGCCAGCCGCTCATTGCGCGCCAGCATCAGAAACTGGATTTTCGGCTTCCATGCCGGCGCCTCCGGGTCGAACCCGCTTGGGCCGTTCTCGATGGCGTAGCGGCGATCGGCGGGCAGGGTCTCCCCTCGCCTCAAGGGAACACGGGGCAGGGGTTCCGGCGTCAGGCCCTTGATCGGGTAGCGGTAGAGGCCGGTAATCTCGGCGGTATGGCTGGATGTCATAGCGCAAATTAAGGGATTCGACCGGTCCGCGCCAAGCAGGCTAACCCGCGCACGAAATTGTGAACTCGCCTCTTCCAGTCCGAAGGCACGCTTCCCACATCTGGGTCAGGCCGGCGCCAGCGCCGACTGATAACGACCGCTGCCGGTTGAGGAATGTCAACGCGGCAAACGGAAACCCAATGAAGATGCCGTTTGGAGTGCCTTAGGGGCTCCAGGGGCAGGCCGAGGGAAAGAAAAGACATATGAACATCGAGAAGTATACCGAACGCTCCAGGGGCTTCATCCAGTCCGCGCAGTCGCTTGCAGTGCGCGAGGGGCACCAGCAGTTTTCGACCCTGCACCTCCTGAAAGTCCTGCTGGACGACAGCGAGGGGCTGGCCGGCGGTCTGATCGACCGCGCCGGAGGTAATTCGCGCGCAATTCTGAAAACGACCGAGGACGCCCTGAGCAAGGTGCCGAAGGTCTCTGGCGGTGGCGCCGGGCAGATCTATCTGGCGCCGGAACTCGCCCGCACCTTCGATGCCGCTGAAAAGGCCGGCGAGAAGGCTGGCGACAGCTTTGTCACCGTCGAGCGGCTGCTGCTCGGGCTCGCACTGGAAAAGAACAGCGAGGCCGGCGCGATCCTCAGCAAGGGCGGGGTGACCCCGCAAAACCTCAATGCGGCAATCGAGGCGCTGCGCAAGGGCCGCACGGCTGACTCGGCGACCGCCGAGAACGCCTATGACGCGCTGAAGAAATACGCTCGCGACCTGACCCAGGCGGCGCGCGACGGCAAGCTCGATCCGGTCATCGGTCGCGACGAGGAGATCCGCCGCACCATCCAGGTGCTGTCGCGCCGGACCAAGAACAATCCCGTCCTGATCGGCGAGCCCGGCGTCGGCAAGACCGCCATCGCCGAGGGCCTGGCGCTGCGCATCGTCAATGGCGACGTGCCGGAAAGCCTCAAGGACAAGAAGCTGCTCTCGCTCGATCTCGGGGCGCTGATTGCCGGCGCGAAGTACCGCGGCGAATTCGAGGAGCGGCTGAAGGCCGTATTGCAGGAGGTAACTTCTGCTGAAGGCGGTATCATCCTGTTCATCGACGAAATGCACACGCTGATCGGCGCCGGCAAGGGCGACGGCGCGATGGACGCGTCCAACCTGCTCAAGCCGGCGCTTGCGCGCGGCGAGCTGCATTGCATCGGCGCGACCACGCTCGACGAGTACCGGAAGCATGTCGAGAAGGACGCGGCGCTGGCGCGGCGCTTCCAGCCGATCTTCGTCAGTGAGCCCACGGTCGAGGACACGATCTCCATTCTGCGCGGGCTGAAGGACAAGTACGAACAGCACCACGGCGTGCGGATCACTGATTCCGCGCTCGTGGCCGCCACCACGCTGTCCAACCGCTACATCACCGATCGCTTCCTGCCGGACAAGGCGATCGACCTCATGGATGAGGCCGCCGCGCGGCTGAAAATGCAGGTCGATTCCAAGCCGGAGGAACTCGATTCGATGGATCGGGAAATCATCCGGCTGAAGATCGAACAGGAAGCGCTGAAGAAGGAAAGCGATGCCGGCTCCAAGTCCCGTCTCCAGACGCTGGAGAAGGAGCTTGCCGAGCTCGAGGAGAAGTCGGCGGCGCTGACGTCGCGCTGGAGCGCGGAGAAGAACAAGCTCTCTGACGCCCAGAAGCTGAAGGCGGAGCTTGATGGTTTGCGCGTCGATCTTGCGAATGCCCAGCGGCGCGGCGAATTCCAGAAGGCCGGCGAGCTGGCCTATGGCCGGATCCCCGAGCTCGAGAAGCAGCTTGCCGATATCGAGGCCAAAGAGAACTCCGGCGAGATGATGGAGGAGGCGGTCACCGCCAATCACATCGCGCAGGTGGTCTCGCGCTGGACCGGCGTGCCCGTCGACAAGATGCTGGAAGGCGAGAAAGAGAAGCTCCTCAGGATGGAGGAGCAGCTCGGACAGCGCGTCGTCGGCCAGAGCGAGGCCGTACATGCGGTTGCGACCGCGGTGCGCCGTTCGCGCGCGGGCCTCCAGGACCCCAACCGGCCGATGGGCTCGTTCATGTTCTTGGGCCCCACCGGCGTCGGCAAGACCGAGCTGACCAAGGCGCTCGCGGAGTATCTCTTCAACGACGAGACCGCGATGGTTCGCCTCGACATGTCCGAATACATGGAGAAGCACTCGGTCTCGCGGCTGATCGGCGCGCCTCCGGGCTATGTCGGTTATGATGAGGGTGGTGCGCTCACCGAGGCGGTGCGGCGTCGGCCTTACCAGGTGGTGCTGTTCGACGAGATCGAGAAGGCGCATCCGGACGTGTTCAACGTCCTGTTGCAGGTGCTCGACGATGGCCGCCTGACCGATGGCCAGGGACGTACCGTCGATTTCCGCAACACGCTGATCATCATGACCTCGAACCTCGGTTCGGAGTATTTGGTGAATCAACCGGAAGGCGAAGACACGTCAGTCGTGCGCGAGCACGTGATGGCAACGGTGCGCGGACATTTCAGGCCGGAGTTTTTGAACCGTGTCGACGAGATCATCCTGTTCCATCGTCTCCAGAAGAGCGAGATGGGCCGGATCGTTCAGATTCAGTTCGGCCGCCTCGAAAGGCTCCTGACCGATCGCAAGATCGTGCTGACGCTGGATGGCAAGGCGCGCGACTGGCTCGCGGAAAAGGGCTGGGATCCCGCCTACGGCGCAAGGCCGCTGAAGCGGGTGATCCAGCGTTACGTCCAGGATCCGCTCGCCGAGATGATCCTGGCCGGCGATGTCAGGGACGGTGACAGCGTTGCGATCTCGTCCGAAGGCAACGTGCTGACCTTCAACGGCAAGGCGCCGCAGACCGCGGAGATCACCCAGTTCGACGCACCGGTGTCGAAGCGGAAGTTGAACTGAGCGTAGGCACACACCGCAAAACGAGAAACGCCCCGGAAGGCCATGCCTCTCCGGGGCGTTTTTCGACGTCGTATGATCTGAAAAAAATTACCGATTAGTCACTTGGAGCGGCCCGCCGGTGGCGTCCGACATGCGGGCGATCGCGCCGCCCCGGCCGCTCATCATGCCGTCGAGCCGGTCACGCTCTTTCTCGAAACCGGTGAGCATCGGGCCTTCCAGCGAGCGGCCGCGCGGCAGTTTCACGCGCATCGGGTCGACGAAGCGGCCGTTGACCAGGATTTCGTAGTGGACGTGCGGGCCGGTCGACTGGCCGGTCGAGCCGACGAAGCCGATCACCTGGCCCTGGCGCACCTTCTTGCCTGGCTCCATGCCCTTGGCGAAGGCCGACATATGGCCGTAGGCAGTCTCGTAGCCGTTGTTGTGCTTGATGCGGACATACTTGCCGTAGCCGCCTTCGAGCTGGGCCTTCTCGATCACGCCGTTGCCGGCGGCGAAGATCGGCGTGCCGTAGGCGGTGGCCCAGTCGACGCCGGTGTGCATCTTCACATAGCCGAGGATCGGATGGCGGCGGCCGCCGAAGCCGGAGCGCATGATGGCGCTGTTGACGGGCTTCCTGACCAGGAACTTCTTCGCGCTCTTGCCGGTCTCGTCATAGTAGTCGACGACGCCGTCATCGGGGCTCTGGAAACGGTAGTATTTCTTGGTCTCGCCGCCGACCGTGAGCGAAGCGAACAGCACCTCGCTCTTGTCGGTCGCCGTCACGCCCTCGTCTTCGCCGGCGTAGAAGACGTCGAACGAGTCGCCGGGCGCCACCTTGCGCTGGAAATCGACGTCGTAAGAGTAGATTTTGATCATGTCGTCGATGACCGGCATCGGCACCTTGTTGCGCATCGCGGTCTCGTAAATGCTCTGGTAGAGCCGCACGCCGGTGCCGTCGTCATCCTCATCATCGTCGCTGTTGGCGTTGGTCGCAGCGTCGGCGACGGTGTTCATGCTGGAAACGTCGACCGCGACGTATTTGCCGAGGTCGGACAGCGCAGCGATCGCCTCGACCATGGTGTCGTTGGCGACGACGACGCGATAGGGCTGGAGCCGGGCGCCGGGGCTTGAGGGCGCCATCAGGATGCGGAGTTTTTCGCCTTCCTTCAGGCCGCCGTCGCGACCGCGGGGCCCGAGCGTCGCTGAAATCGATTTGATTTCGTCCGGCGTGGCGCCGAGATCGCGCAGCACGGAGGAGACCGAGTCGCCCTTCTTGACGACATGAACGCGCTCGCCGTTGGGATTGCCGCCGGTGATCTGTTCCTTGGTCTTCGGCAGCAGCGTGACGTTTTCCGGCACCACGCGCGTCTCGAAGCCGGCATAGGGATCGGACGGCGACACTTCGGTGGCGTAGGCCATCTTCATGTCGGACGAGCCGGTCGCGCCGGAGACGTCGGCTGCGGCGTTCGCGAGCGAGGCGTAGCGCACCCCGCCATTGCCGCGCCAATTGGCGGCGTCGCGCACCCGCATCAGGATGTCGTCGAGCGCCACCACCGCGGAAATCTTGGCCTTCGGCAGCACCGGCGACAGGTCCTTGGTGACGAAGGAGACTTCTGCGTCGGGCTCGACAGCCTCGGGATTGTTCGGATCGTCAGCGGCGGCCTTCGGGTCGGAGCCGACATCGGTGAGCAGACGCTGGGCGTTGAACGGCGGAATCTTCGCCGACAGGTCGCTCGTCGTCATCGACAGATTGCCGGCGATCCGGACGAAGGGCCGCACGCGCATCACATCGCGGTTGCCGACGCGGGCGACGGTGGAGACGCGCACGATGTTGCGCGAGGCCGTGGATTCATTCGGCGGCGGCAGGCGGTCGCTCTTGTGCAGCGTGGCGGCGCGATCAGCCGCACCAAACGCACCGCGCAGCGCGCCCTCGACCCGCTCCGGCACCTTGGCGAAGGTCATCTCACCATCGAGCGATGCGAAAACGGCGCCGCCGATCAGGGCTGCGCCGCAGAGTCCGGTCAAAATTGTCCCGCTGAACCATTGTACCGAAACGCGACGGCGATCGATGACGGCGGCTTCCGAACCATCGACGGACAGCGGCGGCTCGTGGCCGAGATCGATGATCCCGGTCTCACGCCCGTAAGCGCCGCGTGACGTCCTGTGGTTCAACCCAAGTCCCCCAATAACGACCCGAAATGCCTCGTCTCGCGCTCCTCCCTGGTCGCCCTCTTCAAGGGGGATCGCGGGAAAAGCCGTGCCGCATAGGCGTTCGCGCTCAGAAGGCCCTGATTGAGGGCCCGGCCGAAATTACGAACAGCTAAGCGGGTAAAGGTCTCTCGATGTCTCTCGAATGTCCAAGGAAGGCCGCGTCATCGTAAGATCGCCTTCCTCTGACCCCGTAAAAATCGCAGGCAGCCCCCACTGGCATCCCGCGATTCAAGCTTGTCTCTTATCAGAACGCCGCGGGATTGTGGCTCTAGTACGGCGCCTCATATGGAAAAAGTTTCCTGAACGGGCTGGCGCCTGGGGCTTCCCCGGAGGGGGGCGCCAGAAGCCGCTTCCGGAGCCCCCAGGGACCCAAACTTTTTTGGATTTTTTCATCGGTCGCGTTCGGTCCGCGCGCTCACGACCTCTCTAACCGTCTGTAAACGCGTTATTTTTTCGAACAATCCACCGTGCGACGATTTGTTGACAATGGCCGTTGACAATCCCGAGCGGGGGGGCCTATAACCCGACCACTGAGCGCGGCGCCGCCGGGTCACTGACCAAGGCGAGCGAACGCGCCACTGATGCTCCTCACCTTGTTGAGTGACACAACAGTCGACGTAAGTCGATTGGGGTCCATTCATCGCCGGTAAGGGTGTCGGAACCCTTCCTCTGAGGAAGGTTGGGACCATCTGGTCCCGGGCTGTTTGACAAGTGAAGATGAAGAAAGAGAAACGTGGACGGCGGAGTCCTTGCGGGTCTCGCATTTGAAGAGCTTCGGCTTTTCGGATCGGGGCCGGACGAAAGACTTCGGCGGTACACGTTTTAAGGTTACACCATCGTTGCCAGCGATGTGAATCGCGGGCAGCTCGTCGACTTCGGTCGGCGGAAAATGGTGGGACCTCGTCAAAACGTTGTGATCAGCCGGTTCAAAGTTCAAGTCCAACTTGAGAGTTTGATCCTGGCTCAGAGCGAACGCTGGCGGCAGGCTTAACACATGCAAGTCGAGCGGGCGCAGCAATGCGTCAGCGGCAGACGGGTGAGTAACGCGTGGGAACATACCTTTTGGTTCGGAACAACACAGGGAAACTTGTGCTAATACCGGATAAGCCCTTACGGGGAAAGATTTATCGCCGAAAGATTGGCCCGCGTCTGATTAGCTAGTTGGTAGGGTAACGGCCTACCAAGGCGACGATCAGTAGCTGGTCTGAGAGGATGATCAGCCACATTGGGACTGAGACACGGCCCAAACTCCTACGGGAGGCAGCAGTGGGGAATATTGGACAATGGGGGCAACCCTGATCCAGCCATGCCGCGTGAGTGATGAAGGCCCTAGGGTTGTAAAGCTCTTTTGTGCGGGAAGATAATGACGGTACCGCAAGAATAAGCCCCGGCTAACTTCGTGCCAGCAGCCGCGGTAATACGAAGGGGGCTAGCGTTGCTCGGAATCACTGGGCGTAAAGGGTGCGTAGGCGGGTTTTTAAGTCAGGGGTGAAATCCTGGAGCTCAACTCCAGAACTGCCTTTGATACTGAAGATCTTGAGTCCGGGAGAGGTGAGTGGAACTGCGAGTGTAGAGGTGAAATTCGTAGATATTCGCAAGAACACCAGTGGCGAAGGCGGCTCACTGGCCCGGTACTGACGCTGAGGCACGAAAGCGTGGGGAGCAAACAGGATTAGATACCCTGGTAGTCCACGCCGTAAACGATGAATGCCAGCCGTTAGTGGGTTTACTCACTAGTGGCGCAGCTAACGCTTTAAGCATTCCGCCTGGGGAGTACGGTCGCAAGATTAAAACTCAAAGGAATTGACGGGGGCCCGCACAAGCGGTGGAGCATGTGGTTTAATTCGACGCAACGCGCAGAACCTTACCAGCCCTTGACATGTCCAGGACCGGTCGCAGAGATGTGACCTTCTCTTCGGAGCCTGGAGCACAGGTGCTGCATGGCTGTCGTCAGCTCGTGTCGTGAGATGTTGGGTTAAGTCCCGCAACGAGCGCAACCCCCGTCCTTAGTTGCTACCATTTAGTTGAGCACTCTAAGGAGACTGCCGGTGATAAGCCGCGAGGAAGGTGGGGATGACGTCAAGTCCTCATGGCCCTTACGGGCTGGGCTACACACGTGCTACAATGGCGGTGACAATGGGACGCTAAGGGGCAACCCTTCGCAAATCTCAAAAAGCCGTCTCAGTTCGGATTGGGCTCTGCAACTCGAGCCCATGAAGTTGGAATCGCTAGTAATCGTGGATCAGCACGCCACGGTGAATACGTTCCCGGGCCTTGTACACACCGCCCGTCACACCATGGGAGTTGGTTTTACCTGAAGGTAGTGCGCTAACCCGCAAGGGAGGCAGCTAACCACGGTAGGGTCAGCGACTGGGGTGAAGTCGTAACAAGGTAGCCGTAGGGGAACCTGCGGCTGGATCACCTCCTTTCTAAGGATGGTTCTTCAGAAGCTTGCTTCTATCGAACCGTTTTAGAAACATCAGTGGCCAACGGTCGTCAGGATCGTTGAGCTGCATTGGCGGGATTTCGCCGTCTACGTTTCTCTTTCTTCGCGGACGAACACGCGCTGGGCCTGCGTATCGCAGGATCCCTAGTCCTTGACGGGATATGCGTTAGGGGCTTGTAGCTCAGTTGGTTAGAGCGCGCGCTTGATAAGCGTGAGGTCGGAAGTTCAAGTCTTCCC
>NZ_JYMR01000018.1:135000-400314 GCF_000938255.1 Bradyrhizobium sp. LTSP849
TCCAGCAAGCCGCGGCCGCCGTGGCGAGAGTCCCGTAGGGTGGGCAAAGCGACTTATCCGCCGTAGCTCGAAGAGCGAAGGCGGAAGCGTGCCCACCACTTCTGTCCCAGCCAACGAGATGGTGGGCACGGCGCTTCTCGCGCCTCTGCCCACCCTACGATAGCCGCGCTTGCCTTTCGTATCCGCATCACAAACAAAAATCCCCGGAGACACCTCCGGGGCTTTCGTCGTCTCCCGTCTTGCGAGCCGTTCACCGCCTCACGTCTTGGTCCGCATCCGCGCCATGAAGCCGTCGAAGCTCAGCTCGGCCACCTGGGTCCAGGGCAGCGAGTCATTGCGATACGCCATCATGCTCGCATGCATCTTGCCGAAATGCGGGTTGGTCTTGGAGAGATCGGCGTAGATCTCGTTGGCCGTGGCGTAGCAGGCTTCCAGCACTTCCTGCGGAAAGCCCCTGAGAATCGCACCGTTGACGATCAACCGCTTGAGTGCCGGAGCGTTCACCGCATCGTATTTTCCGGTGATCCAGGTGAAGGTGTCACGTGACGCCGCATCGACCGCCGCCTGATAATGCTTGGGCAGCGCGTTCCACTTCTCGATGTTGATGATGTTATGGCCCTGGCTCGTGCCTTCCCACCAGCCGGGATAGTAATAGTACTTCGCGACCTTGGCGAAGCCGAGCTTCTCGTCGTCATAGGGGCCGACCCACTCGGCCGCATCGATGGTGCCTTTTTCCAGCGCCGGATAGATGTCGCCCCCGGCCAGTTGCTGCGGGACACAACCGAGCTTGGCGAGGATCGTGCCGGCAAAACCGCCGATGCGCATTTTCAGGCCCTTGAGATCATCGACGGACTTGATCTCCTTCCTGAACCAGCCGCCCATCTGTGCGCCGGTCGATCCGGTCGGGATGCCGTAGACGTTGTGCTCCTTCAACAGGTCGTTGACGAGATCCTGGCCGCCGCCCCACAGCAGCCATGAAATCTGCTGGCGCGTGTTCAGTCCGAATGGCAGCGCGGTCGCGAACGTAAAGGCGGGGTTCTTGCCCCAATAGTAATAAAGCGCGGTGTTGCCGATCTCGACGGTGCCGTTCGACACGGCGTCGAGAACCTGAAGGCCAGGAACGATCTCGCCCGCTGCGAAGGGCTGGATCTGGAATTTGTTGTCGGTGATATCGGCGACCTTCTTGCAGAAATATTCGCAGCCGCCGTAGAGCGTATCGAGCGCCTTGGGCCAGCTCGTGGCGTACCGCCATCTGACCTCGGGCGCCGACTGCGCGATCGCAGGCGCTGCGACGGCGGTGCTTGCAGCCAGGCTGCCGCCTGTCACTTTCAGGAAATCACGACGTTTCATGCGTACCCTCCGTGATGCCGATGTCTCGACCAGGGAACGATCTTGGTGTCGTCTTTCGTCGTCGATGATCGACGTTGTTGTCTGAGACTTGTGAGCGTTTCCGAAAAGGCCCTGATGGGCTCTTGTTGTTGGAATTCCGATCATTGCGGTTCCGAGAGCGAGGATGACCGGGCGTTGTGCGATAATCAAGCCTGCTGCCGTCCTCGCAGGTGCGAACGCTGGACAGACGCAAGTCGGACAACCCGCGATTTGCTATTCGATTGGGCAACAACAAGGGAGGCAACAAATGGCCGCCAGGAAAATCGTGGTCGCCGGCGCAACAGGTCTCGTCGGCAATGCCGCCTTGCGACACTTCGGCGCAGTGGGCGGTTGCGATGTTATCGCCCTGTCGCGGCGGAAGCCGCGCGATCTCTATGGCGCCCGCTACGTTCCGATCGACCTGACGAATGAAGCGGATTGCCGCCGCGCCGCGGCGGAGCTGCGGGACGCAACGCATCTGGTCTACGCCGCGCTTTACGAAGCGCCGCAGTTGGTCGATGGCTGGCGCGACCCGCAGCAGATCAGGACCAACGATCTGATGCTGCGCAACCTGATGGGCGCGCTCGAGCCCATGGCGCCCGACCTCAAGCATGTGGCGCTGCTGCAGGGCACCAAGGCTTATGGCGTTCACGTTCGCCCCTTGACGGTGCCGGCACGCGAGGGGCGCTCGGAAATGTACGAGCAGCCCAACTTCTATTGGGCGCAGGAGAACTTCCTGCGCGAGCTGCAGAGAGGCAAGGGCTGGCATTGGAGCATCCTGCGGCCCGTGCTGATCGTAGGTCTCGCCATGGGCGGCGCCATGGATTTGATCCCGCCGCTCGGCGTCTACGCCGCGATGCTGCGCGAGCAGGGCAGGCCGCTCGACTTTCCCGGTGGCGCCGCGCGGGTATCGCAGGCCGTCGATGTCGACCTGCTGGCTCGCGCGATCGCGTGGTCCGGCGAGGCCAGGACGGCACAGAACGAGGCGTTCAACGTCACCAATGGCGACGTCTTCACCTGGGAGAACATCTGGCCCGCGGTGGCGGACGCGCTCGAGATGAAGCCCGGCAAGCCGGTGCCGCTGTCGCTTGCCACGGAGTTTCCCAACTGGGTCGGTCCCTGGGATGCGTTGCGCCGTAAGCATGGACTCGTGTCGCCGGGCTTGGCCGAATTCGTCGGGCTGTCGTTCCAATACGCCGATTACAGCATGCGCTACGGCCAGACCGATTCCGGTCCGCCCTCGATCGTTTCCACGGTGAAGATCAACCGCGCTGGCTTCACCGAGATGATGGACACCGAGGACATGTTCCGGAAGTGGTTCAGGCAGGCCAAGGCAGAGCGGCTGCTTCCCTAAGGCAGACCCAGGTCGGGCATGTCCGGGACCGTTGGCTAGGTCAGCTTGTGCCCCCAAAGCGGAAGCTGCTCCAAGCCGCGTATGGGGGCATTCGCTTCGCTGTCACTCAACGGGAAAATTGAGCAGAGAGGAAACTCTGCGTCTCCTCGACTGCCTTCCTGGCCGCTTCCGCATCGTACTTGAGCCAGTGCCCGTACATTTCCCTGCCGTCGGCGAAAGCCGGAACGCTAAAGGCGTGATAGGCACCGGGATAGACGACCAGCTTAACAGGTGCGCCCCTGTCGGCCCGCCTCTTCATCCAAAGTTCGCAGTCCTTCGCAGGCAACCAGTCGTCGAGTTCGCCGATCAGGATTAATGTGGGAACGATGAGTTCCTCGGAAGCAACGCCGCACCCCGGAAAATAGGCCACCGCGGCCTTGAACTTCAGATCCCGAGGAGCGTCGAATGTTTCCACGTGGTGGGTCGACGCTAATTGCAGCGCAACCGTTGCACCCATCGATCCTCCAAGGACAGCGATACGTTGAGGATCGACAAAAGGAAGTTTGGAAAGATAGGATAGAGCGCCTAAGGCATCACCTTGGCGGGCAAGCATCAGGGCAGGCATCGGTTTGGTGCAGGCGTCCTTGATGCCACGGGTCGCAAAGCTATCGACTGCAAGTGACACATACCCCAAACCGGTCACGGATTGAGCGATGGACTTTCGGTCATCTTTCGAAAGTCCATCGCATCCATGGAGAGACACAATGGCTGCGAATGGGCCGTCGCCCTCAGGTTTCGCGAGGTAGCCCTCGATCGTATCCGCCGCCTTCGGGGCTTCGCCACGCTCGCGCGCCAAGCGCTGTTGGAGCTGGCCAAGGCGGACTGGAGCACTGTCGAACCTGACCAACTCTTGTGCCATGGTGACGGCGTTGGTGCAAACGCACGTAATCAATACTGCTAAACGAAGACATGCTCCGGCTCGTGTGCCCATTTTACCTCGCCCCGTCTTCGTAACAGGGTCAACGTAACAGAGTTATGTCAGTCCATCCAAAGCGTAAATTCAGGACTGCAGACATGCGTCGCTTGAGCCATTGTTAAGCTTGGTACCGCGAAGTCCGTTTTGGCCCTTAGCTGACCTGAGGCGATGTCCGGCTTAAGTCGGCAACGCATCGGATAGCGGACATCGCTCAAGCCGCGCAAATGAATCTCGACTTGCGCGCATGCGGCCTAGCTTTCCTTCGCGAACGCCGCCTCCATCGCTTTTCTTGTCCTGATCGTCTCGTTGTTGGCGTCGAATTCGACGTCGCTCCAGCGCACGATCTCGCCATGGGCGACGTCGTGCTTCAACTTGAGCCGATGCGCCAGCCCGATCGGCAGCGCGTGGGCCTTGAGGCTTGCAGCTGCCGGCACCAGCTTGCCCCACACAGTGTAGCCGCCTTCGCCGTCGAGCATTTCGCCGGCGCGCAGATTGCGCTTTGCCACGGCGGCGACGTCGCCGCGGAAGCCGTAGGGTTGCCCGGTCGGCTCGCCGCGCAGCGCCGCTGACAGCACTGAGATGTTCAGCTCGAGCCCAATCAGATGATAGGGCTTGTACATCGCAGCGAAGCGTCCGCTCGCGTCAGTCTTCAGCCCGTATTGCCGGAAGCAGTCGGCGGCGTAGTCGTTCGGCGCCTCCAGCACGACATAGACGCCCCAGCGCAGATCGCGAAACACCGGCCTTCCGTCGCGCTCGAGGGAGGATACGACTTCCACGACGCCCGATCGCTCCAGCACGCCGCCCTTGTCGCTGGGACGCATGATGTGCGGCAGATCGTCGACGCCGCAGGGTGGAAACAACAATCCGCCTGCGGGCACGTCGAGGCCGCAGGCGTTCGCAATCGCAGCCATCTCGATCGCCGATTTGGTGCCGTCGAGGAAGGAGTTGAACATCTGCGGGTTCATGCCGGCCGACTGCGCTTCGCCGGCGGTGAGGCCGTAATGTTGCCAGACGCCATCCGGCGTCACGTCGTGATAGGCCGGCAGATATTTTGTGCCCTTGCCGGCAGCGACGACGCGAAAGCCGGTGGCGCGGGCCCAGTCGACCATCTCCGCTGTCAACGCCGGCTGGTCGCCATAGGCGAGCGAGTAGACGACGCCAGCCTTGCGCGCTTCTTCGGCGAGCAGGGGGCCGGCCAGCACGTCGGCCTCGACATTGACCATCACGATGTGCTTGCCCGCCGCGATCGCGGCACGCGCATGCCTGATGCCGACGGCCGGATTGCCGGTCGCCTCCACCACCACATCCATCGCGCCGCCGGCAATGGCGCGCGCGCCGTCGTCGGTGAAGACGGTCGCCGCGATCCGTTCGGCGCTCCAGCCGACCGTGCGGCAGGCTTCGCGCGCGCGGTCGCGGTCGATGTCGACGATGATGGGTACCTCCAGCCCCGGCGTGTGCGGCACTTGCGCCAGAAACATCGAGCCGAATTTGCCGGCGCCGATCAGCGCGACGCGGACGGTTTTTCCGGTGGCGGCCCGGGTTTGGAGGAGGCGGAAGAGGTTCATGGGGATGTGTCCGGTGATGATCGTGTCCCGGACGCGGTGCGGCGTGCAACGTTGCTCCGCAGAGCCGGGACCCAGAAAGAAAAACTATCCGTGTGGCGTGGGCCCCGGCTCAGCAGCGCACCGTCGAAGCGACGCTGCGCTGCGTCCGGGGCACGAGAGCATTTTACTCCGCCGCCTGCCGCGGCGCGCGTGCGAGCCGCACCAACGCGTCGTCGTCCACCGTCTTGATCGGCGCAAAATCACGATGCGCGATGTACTCCGGCCGCGTCGGTGTGCGGATGTAGTTCGAGACCGCGTTCAGCGTCAGGTACACGATCTTGCGCGGGTAGGGCGTGATGTTGCCGCTGGAGCCGTGCACGAGATTGCCGTGGAACATCAGCATGCCGCCGGGCTTGCCGGTCGGCGCCACGATGCCGCCCTGCTTGACGAGGCGCGTCACCGTCTCCTCGTCCAGCGTCCACAGCGGATAGGACGTGGTGGCCAGATCATGCGAGGCTTTGAGGTCGCCGGCGTTCTGGCTCTGCGGTACCAGCATCAGGGGGCCGTTGATCGGCATCACCTCGTCGAGGAAGATCGCAATGTTCATCGCGCGCGGCTCCGGCATGCCGTCGTCGCGTTTCCAGGTGCCGTAATCCTGGTGCCACTGCCAGACGTCGCCGGTGAAGGCCGATTTCGCATTGATCTTGAACTGGTGCATGTAGACCTGTTCGCCGAACAGCTGCTCGACCGGATCGATCATGCGCGGATGCGCGCCCAGAATGCCGAACGCCTCGTTGTAGAGATGCGCGGCAAACGCCGTGCGCGGCGCGCCGCTCTTCTCGCGCCAGACTTCCGGCCGATTGGCGTCATAGATGCCGACCGCCTCGCGCGCGAGGAAAGCGACCTCTTCGGGGCTGAACAGCTCGGGCAAAAACAGCCAGCCCTCGCGGTGGAAGAACTCCAATTGTGCCTCGGACAGTTTCATGGTCGTCCTCCTGTTGTTTTGTTTTTGTCATTCCGGGGCGGCGCCTGTGGTTACGCCGCCACCTCGTCCGTCGCCCTCAATCTCTCCTCAGTCATCTGTCCCGCCGTCTGCGCATGCGCGAGCGCCGCGCGTTCTGCGGCCTTCGCATCGCCCGCGAGAATGTGTCCGGCAATATCAGCGTGTTCGGCCCAGGCGCTGCCGCGATAGTCCAGCTCCGACAGCACGGTCGCCATCGAGCGGCGCATATGCGGCCATTGCGGCGTGATGGTTTCCTCGATCACGGGATTGCCGGCGAGCTGATAGATCGCGCGGTGGAAATCGACGTCGAGCGTGATGAGTTCGGTGAGCGTCGTCTTGCGGTCGATGCGGCGGCCGGCACTGAGCGCCGCCTCGAGCCGCGCGCGTCCCGCTGCATCGCTTGCGGCACGCATCGCTGCGAGCCGTGCGGCCAGCGCATCGATCGCGCCGCGCACCTCGTAGAGCTGACGAATGCGGGAAGGATCGAGCTGGGTGACTTCGAAACCGCGCCGGCCGCTCTCGGCCACGAGTCCCTGCCGGTGCAGCAGATGCAGCGCATGCGACACCGGCTGGCGCGACACGCCGAGCTTGTCGGCGAGCTCGTTCTGCCGGATGCGCTGGCCGGGCTGCAACGTGCGATCGGTGATCGCCTCCAGGATCCGTGCATAGACCTGGTCGATCAGGTTCGGGAGCGGGTCGAGAGGGATCACGCCGGCAGCTCCAACAGACCTCGGAAAGGGAATACGGAATTCCGTATTCGAAGCTACGGCGTGAGAGTAGGAGCGTCAAGAACTACCTGAATACCGTGCATGTTGCCGTTTGAGGATCGGCTAAGCTATTGATATTACTTGGGCCGTCTACTGTGCATGGGGTTGTTTTCGAGAAAATGCGTCTCGCCTAGTCCGCCAGAAACGCGCTCACCGCCTCGCCATATTCCAGCGGCGCCTGTTCGAATATCCAGTGCCCGGCATTCGTAATCACCGCCGTCTTGGCGCCGACAACGTGCTCGGCCAGCACGCGCCACATCACCGACAGGCTGCCGGTGGTTGCGCCGCCGCCGATCAGCAGCGTCGGCGTCCTGATCGCCTGCGCGTCAGCGAGCGTGTAGGGCTTTCGCTGCTCGTTGATCTGGCCGAGGAAGGTGATGGCGTTGTCGCGCAACTGCTGCTTTGCGGCGGCCGGCACGCGCCGCCACGAGCCATCGCCCTCAATGCCTTCGTAGAAATTTTGCAGCGCGCCCTCGATGTCGCCGGCGCGGATCATCTCGACCGAGCGCGCGGTGCGCGCGGCCAAGGGTGGATGCGCGGGTGTGCCTGCGGGGATCGGCAGGCTGGCATCGAGATCGCCGCCGGGTTCGGCCAGCACCAGCTTGCGCAACAGATCCGGCCGCGCTTGGGCCACGCGAAACGCGATGTGTCCGCCGCGCGAATGCCCCATCAGGTCGACCGGCCCGGGCCTGACCTGTTCGATGAAGGCGATCACGTCAGCGACGTGTTGCGCCATCTTGTAATCGTCGCCGACGGCGTCCCATTGCTCGGGAAAGAAGTGTCGCAGGCTGACCGAGATCACCCGATGCGCCTTCGACAGCGGGCCGAGCACGGAGTACCAGGTGCGGAAATCGCCGAGCGTGCCGTGCACGCAGACCAGCGGCGGCCCGTCTCCGACTTCGAGATAGGCCATATCGTAACCATTGACGCGAAATGTCTGCATGCTCAGCCCGCCAGAAAATCCAGGACCACTTCAGAGTATTTTTGCGGCGCCTGCTCGAACATCGGATGCGTCGCGTTCGGGATGATCGCCGTCTTGGAATAGGGCACGTGCGCAGCGAGCGCGTGCAACACTTTCGGCAGCAGACCCTTGGTCCGCGCGCCCAGGATGAACAGCGTCGGCATCAGAATCGATTCCGCATCCGCCTTGGAGAAGGGCAGGCGATTGTCGCGGACCTGCCCGATCAGCGTGAAGGCGTTGTCGCGCAAATTCTGCTTCACCATCGCCGGCAGCCGCGGCCAGGTGCCGGGTCCCTCCAGTGTGTCGACGAAGACAGCGAGGCCGCCATCGACATCGCCGGCTGCGATCTTCTCGGCGGACGCCGTGAAGCGCGCCAGCAGCGGCGAGGGGCCGCCAGCATAGTCGGGATCGAGGCTCGCATCGAGCTCGCCGCCGGGCTCGGCCAGGACCAGCCGCCGCAACAGTTCCGGCCGCCGCTGCGCCACACGGAAGCAGATATGCCCACCGCGGGAATGGCCCATCAAATCGACCGGGCCGAGGTCGAGTGTCTCGATGAAGGCGATGACGTCGTCGACGTGCTGCGCAATCGAATAGGTGTCCCCGATGCCGTCCCAGCGCTCCGGGAAGAAGTGGCGCAGGCTGACGCTGATGATCCGATGCCGCTGTGTCAGCGGTCCGAGCACGCAGCCCCAGACGCGGAAGTCGTTGAGCGAGCCGTGCACACAGACCAGCGGCGGGCCGCCCTTGTCCTCGCCCACGTCGAGATAGGGCATGTCGTAACCGTTGACGTGGAGGCTTTGCATTCTGGGCTCGCGAGAAGGGGAGGCGGAACTCCTGTGCAAGATTCCCGGAAACCGGGTGGATCGCAACTATTTCCAAGTCTACATTTGGCCCGAGATCACATTGGGGGCATGCGACGGGGACGCAAAGCCAGGAACCGAGCCATGACCGACCAGCATTTTACCCTGTTCGAGACCAAGATCGGCCTATGCGCCATCGCCTGGGGCCCGCGCGGCATCAACGGCGTGCAGCTGCCGATGGGTGGCGAGCAGAAGATCCGCACCCGCATCACCCAGCGCCATGCCGAGGCCAGCGAGGCGGAGCCCACGGCCGAGGTGCGAGAGGCGATCAACCGCATCGTGAAGATGCTTGCGGGCGAGCCGGATGACCTCATCGACATCCCGCTCGATCTCGATGGAGTGCCCGACTTCAACCGCGGCGTCTACGAGATCGCCCGTACCATCCCGCCCGGCAAGACCATGACCTATGGCGACATCGCCAAACGCCTCGGCGGTGTCCAGCTGTCGCGCGATGTCGGCCAGGCGCTCGGGCACAACCCGTGCCCGATCGTGGTGCCCTGCCACCGCGTGCTGGCGGCGGGCAACAAGCCCGGCGGGTTCTCGGCGAATGGCGGCGTGGTGACGAAGCTGAAGATGCTCGAGATCGAGGGCGCGTTGGTGAACCACACGCCAAGTTTGTTTGATTGAGTCTTGAGCGCTAAATCTTCGCCGCCGTCTTCGGCCAATATTTGTCGCGCAGATGCCGCTTCACCAGCTTGCCGGTCGGCGTGCGCGGCAACTCGGCTTCGAAATCGACCGAACGCGGGCACTTGATGCCGGAGAGGCGGCTCTTGCAGAAGGCGATCAAATCGGCTTCGAGCGCCTTGCCGGCGCGCTTCGGGTCGTGCGGCTGGACCACCGCCTTCACCTCTTCGCCCATTTCCTCGTTCGGCACGCCGAACACGGCGACGTCGGCCACTTCTGGATGGGTGATGAGAACGTCCTCGGTCTCCTGCGGGTAGATGTTCACCCCGCCCGAGATGATCATGTAGGACTTGCGGTCGGTGAGGAAGAGGAAGCCATCCTTGTCGAGATAGCCGACGTCGCCGAGCGTCGACCATCCCTTTGCGTTGTATGCCTTCTTCGTCTTCTCGGGATCGTTGTGATAGGTGAACGCCGGCGCGTCGGCGAAGTACACCGTGCCGATTTCACCTAGCGGCTGTTCCTCGTCGCTCTCGTCCAGAATCTTGATCTTGCCGACCACGGCCCGGCCGACGCTGCCGCGGTGCTCCAGCCATTGCTGTGAGTTGCAGACGGTGACGCCGTTACCCTCTGAGCCCGCGTAATACTCGATCAGGATCGGTCCCCACCATTCGATCATCTTTGCCTTGACGTCGACCGGGCAGGGCGCGGCGGCGTGGATCGCGCCTTTCAGCGTCGAGACGTTGTACTTCGTGCGGACCTCGTCCGGCAGCTTCAGTATGCGCACGAACATCGTCGGTACCAGCTGCGACTGCGTGATCTTATACGTCTCGACCAGCTTCAAGAACTCCTCGGCGTCAAAATGCTCCATGATGATGGAGGTGCCGCCGAGCACGATCGCCATCATATTGAAGCGCAAGGGAGCCGCGTGATAGAGCGGCGCGGGCGAGAGATATGTGCTCTCCGAATTCATGCCGCACATGTCGGCGCAGAGCACGCGGAGGAAGGCGTTTGGCACGTCGATCTTGTTGCCCTCGAACGCCTTCTTGATTCCTTTCGGGCGCCCGGTGGTGCCCGACGAATACAGCATGTCATAGCCGGCGACCTCGTCCGCGACCGGTGTGGTCGGTTGCGCCGCTGCTTCCTTGTCGTAGGAGCGGAAGCCGGGCAGAGGATCGTCGACCATGTAGAAGATCGGTTCGTTCGGCGTGCCTTTGATCAGGCCCTTGATCTGGTCGGCGCATTTCGGCGTGGTGATCACGACCTTGGCGCCGCAATCGGCGATGATGTAGTCGATCTCGTCCTGCTTCAGGTAGCGGCTGATCGCAGTATAATAGAGCCCGCTGCGCTGCGCGGCCCAGCAGATTTCCATGAAAGCGAGGCGGTTCTCCATCAACAGCGCGATGTGGTCGCCGGCCTTCAGGCCGAGCGAGCGGAACAGGTTTGCGCCCTGGTTCGAGAGCTCGTCGAGTTCGCGATAGGTGATGGCCTTGCCGGTGGAGGCCATCTGGTAGGCGATCTTGTCGGGCGTGGTTTTTGCGTAGACGGAGGGGTGAGTCATGGCGGAGCTCTCGTAACAGAACAGGTGTCATCCCGGCGAAGGCCGGGATCCATAACCACAGGCCGTCGTTTGGCGGGAGATCGCGGTTCGGTACTGCGACCGACCACAATCGATGGACCTCGCGGTATGGGTCCCGGCCTTCGCCGGGACGACACCTTTAACGAGGCAACAGCTTACAGCCGCTCGACGATCGTCACGTTCGCCATGCCGCCGCCTTCGCACATGGTCTGAAGGCCATAGCGCTTGCCGCGCTGCTGGAGTGCGTGCACCAGCGTCGTCATCAGCTTGGTGCCGGAGCCGCCAAGGGGATGGCCGAGCGCGATGGCGCCGCCGTTGACATTGAGGCGCTCTGGATCGGCACCGGTGGTCTTGAGCCACGCGGTCGGCACCGAGGCGAAGGCTTCGTTGACCTCGAACAGGTCGATATCGTCGATCGTCATGCCGGCCTTCTCCAGTGCGCGCTTGGTGGCGTGCAGCGGTGCGTCGAGCATGATCACGGGATCGCCGCCCATCATGGTCATGTGATGAATGCGCGCCAAGGGCTTCACGCCGAGCTGCTTCAACCCGCGCTCGTTCACCACCATGACGCCGGAGGCGCCGTCGCAGATCTGGCTGGCGCTGGCCGCGGAGAGCTTGCCGTTCTCCGCGATCAGCTTGACACCCTTGATGCCGTCGAGCGTGGCGTCGAAGCGGATGCCTTCGTCGATGTGGTGGGTGTCCTTGGAGCCGTCAGCGCGGGTGATTCCGAGCGGCACGATCTCCTTCTTGAAGTGACCGGCTTGCGTCGCCGCGATCGCGCGCTGGTGGCTGTTGTAGGAGTATACGTCGAGCTCGTTCTTGGAGAGGCCGTACTTCTCGGCCATCATCTCCGCGCCGGTGAACTGGCTGAACACGATGTTCGGATAGCGGTGCTCGATGCCCGCGCTCTTGTAATTGCCAAAGCCGTTCTTGGCTGGGAGCTGCGATGACAGGCCCATCGGCACGCGCGTCATCGATTCCACGCCGGCGGCAATCACCACGTCCATCGCGCCCGACATCACGGCTTGAGCTGCGAAGTGCAGCGCCTGCTGCGAGGAGCCGCACTGACGATCGATCGACGTGCCCGGCACGCTCTCCGGCAGTTTCGAGGCCATGATCGCGTTGCGCGCGACGTTGTTGGACTGCTCGCCGACCTGCATGACGCAGCCCATGATCACGTCCTCGACCAGGGCAGGATCGACCTTGGTGCGGTCGACCAGCTCGTCCAGCACTTTTGCGGCGAGATCGGCCGGATGCCAGCCGGCGAGGCGGCCCCCCTTGCGCCCGCCGGCGGTACGCGCAGCGGCGACGATGTAAGCCTCGGCCATTTCGGTCTCTCCCTGGATTGTTCTGTATCGAATTGGGTTGTCGGCACGGATTTAAGAGGTGGCCGATCGTTTAGTCAATCGATCAATTAACTCTTGTGGGGAGGCACTGCTTGGGCTTATCTGCGCGCCTCTTGAGGCGCACATCAGGGATCTCCGTGACTACCAGCGTACCGAACAGGCTCCCCAGCGGAAAGAATTCCACGGCAGAGAAATTGCTCGTGGCCGCGAGTGAGCTGATGATCGAACGCTCCTCGATCGAGATCTCGCTGAGCGATATCGCGCAAAAATCCGGCGCCAACGCCGCGCTGGTCAAATATCATTTCGGCAACAAGGACGGCCTGCTGTTGGCGCTGCTCGAGCGCGACGCGGGGACGGAGCTGTCCAATCTCGAATATCTGCTGGCGCAGCCGATCACACCGACCGCGAAGCTGAAGCTGCATATCGGCGGCATCATCCGCGCCTATCACCGGTTTCCCTACATGAACCGGCTGATCCATTATCTCCTGCACGAAAGCGTTGCTGGCTCTGCCGACGAAGTCTCGAAATTCTTCGTGGCGCCGCTCTTGGATTTCCACCGCCGCCTGCTCGCCGAAGGCGTCAGCCGCGGCGAGTTTCGCGCGACAGATCCGGTGCTGTTCTACACCAGCCTGATCGGCGCTTGCGATCACCTCTTCTTCGGCCGGCACGCGATGTCTCGCGCGACCGGCGTCGGCCCGGTCACCGACGAAGTCTGCCGGCAATATATCAAGCATATGGAAACGCTCATCTGCGGCGGCATCCTCACGCAAGTCGAGGAAGCCGCCGCGGCCGGATAATCCGGCCGACGCTCTCAAGTCTAGAGAAGAAACGCCCAAGGAAAGGTAGCTTACGATGCAGTTGAAAGACGTTGCCGTTCTCATCACCGGCGGTGGCTCGGGCCTCGGTGCCGCGACCGCCCGCGCCATGGCCGCCAAGGGCGCCAAGATCGGCGTGATCGACCAGAGCAAGGAAAACGCCGAGAAAGTCGCGGCCGAAGTGAAGGGCGTTGCCCTCCATGCCGACGTCACCGATGAGGACGGCATCAAGGCTGCGATTGCGAAAGCGGAAGCCGCGCACGGCGTCGCACGTGTGCTGATGAACTGCGCCGGCATCGGCGGCTCGCAGCGCATCGTCGGCAAGGACGGTGTCTATCCGCTGGCCAAGTTCGCGCGCATCATCAATGTCAATCTGATCGGCACCTTCAATTGCCTGCGGCTGTTCGCGGAGCGTCTCGTCACGATCGAGCCGATCGGTGAAGAGCGCGGTGTCATCATCAACACGGCGTCGGTCGCTGCCTATGAAGGCCAGATCGGCCAGATCGCCTATGCGGCGTCGAAGGGCGGTGTCGTCGGCCTCACGCTGCCGGCCGCGCGCGATCTCTCCAGCCAGAAAATCCGCGTCAACACCATCGCGCCGGGCCTGTTCCTGACGCCGCTGCTGATGGGCTTGAACGAAGAGGCCCGCAAGAGCCTCGGTGCCCAGGTGCCGCATCCGGCGCGCCTCGGCGACGCCAATGAATATGGTTCGCTCGCGGTGCACATCGTCGAGAATGCGATGCTGAATGGCGAGACCATCCGTCTCGACGGCGCGATCCGTATGGCGCCGCGGTAGGCTCTTCCTTCTCCCCCTGTGGGAGAAGGTGGCGCGCAAAGCGCGCCGGATGAGGGGTTTGCATCCGCGGAGACAGACCCCTCACCCAAGCGGGTATGTAGCTAGCGATGTACATGCCCTCTCCCACAAGGGGAGAGGGCGCAGCAATCGGCGCCGCGACCGCGGCTAGCACGAGGCTCCCATGTCCCAACCGCTGCTGATCGAGCACCACGACGGCGTCGACACCGTGACGCTCAATCGCCCCGAGAGCCTCAACGCGCTTGATCCGGCGCTGATCGATGCGCTGAACGTTTACTTCCAGGGCCTCCAGCGCAACCGCGACACGCGTGTCGTCGTGCTGAAGGGCGCCGGCAAGAATTTCTGCGCAGGGCTCGATCTCAAAGCCGCGATGGCGCGGCGCGCCGGGCAGCAGGAGCCGCCCGGTGTCACCGAGTCCCTGGACTCGCAGCGGCGCATCGCCGACATCGTGATGCTGATGCGGCGCTGTCCGCAGCCGATCCTGGCGCTGGTGCAGGGTGCTGCGGCCGGTGGCGGCTTTGCGCTGGCGCTGGCCTCCGACATCCGCATCGCAACGAAGTCGGCGCGGATGAACTGCGCCTTCATCAAGCTTGGGCTTGGCGGCTGCGACATCGGCACCAGCTATTTTCTGCCACGGCTCGTCGGAGTGTCGGTGGCCTCCGAGCTGATCTTGACGGGACGTTTCATCGGCGCCGAGCGCGCGCTCGCTGTCGGTCTCGTCTCGGAAGTCGTCGATGAGGACAAGCTCGATGCGGCCGCCGAGCCCTATGTCGATGCGATGATCACGGCGTCACCCGTGGGCCTGCGTCTGTCAAAAGAATGTCTCAACATGAGCGTCGATGCCGGATCGCTGGAGGCTGTCATCGCGATGGAAGACCGCAATCAGGTCCTGTGCAGCCGCTCTGAGGAATTCTCAGAAGGCATCAGGGCCTTCCTTGAGAAGCGAAAGCCTGTCTATATCAAGCGCTGAACGACGAAGATCCGCAAAGGACAAGAAATTCCGGGAGACGCAAAATGAGTGGGAACGCGGCGGCGGTGATGACAAAGCCCGCCTTTCGCAAGGTCGAGTGGTTGGCGCGCGACATCGACGTCGAGCGCCGCGCCGACGGCACGGTGGTGCTGAAGTCGCGCATTCCCTTGCAGGCTTACGAGAAGCATCTTCCGGCTTCGCTGGCGAAATGGGCGAAGGAGGCACCCGAGCGCATCTGGCTCGCGCAGCGCGGCGGTCCGAACCGCGAATGGCGCAAGGTCTCCTACGGCGACGCCAAGCGCACCGTCGATGCACTGACGCAGGCGCTGCTGAATCTCAAGCTCGACGGCCGCCCGGTCGCGATCCTCTCCGGCAACTCCATCGAGCATGCGCTGATGACGCAGGCGGCGATGCAGGCGCGTTCGCCGGCCGCCCCCGTGTCGCCGGCCTACTCCTTGATGAGCCACGACCACGTCAAGCTGAGGTACCTGTTCGACCTGATCAAGCCGGCCGTATTGATGGTGCAGGACGGCCCGACCTTCGAGAAAGCATTGAAGGCCCTCGATCTCACCGGCGTCACCGTCGCTCACGTCGTGCGCCCCTGCGACGGCATCACGAGCGTCAGCTTCGGCGAGCTCGCGGCAACGCCGGTGACCGCCGATGTCGAAGCCTCGATCGCGAAGATCACCCCCGATACCGTCGGCAAGCTGCTCTTTACCTCCGGTTCGACCGGCATGCCCAAGGCTGTCATCAACACGCAGGAGATGATGTGCGCCAACGCGGCGCAGATGATGCAGGTGCGGCCGCGCACCGCGGGCGGACCGCTGGCCACCGTGCTCGACTGGATGCCGTGGAATCACACCATGGGCGGCAATGCCGCGTTCCATCCGGTGCTGGTCGATGGCGGCACGCTCTATATCGACGACGGCCGGCCGATGCCGGGCCAGCTCGAAGAGACCATCAAGAACCTTCGCGAGATCTCGCCGACCTATTACGCCAATGTGCCGGCCGGCTATGCCGCGCTTGCGGCGGCGATGGAGAAGGACGATGCGCTGTGCCGCTCCTTCTTCAAGAACCTCTCGATCATGGCCTATGGCGGCGCACGGCTGCCGGACGATCTCTACGACCGCATGCAGGCGCTGGCCGTCAAGACCACCGGTGAACGCATCGTGTTCTACACCGGCTGGGGTTCGACCGAGACCGCGCCGACCTCGACAGGCACCTATTGGGACACCGAGCGTGTCGGCCTGATCGGTCTGCCGTTCCCCGGCGTCGAGTTGAAGATGGTACCGTGCGGTTCGAAATACGAGCTGCGCCTGCGCGGCGTCAACGTCACGCCCGGCTATTTCGGCCAGCCTGACCTGACCAAGAAGATGTTCGACGAGGAAGGTTATTACTGCATCGGCGATGCCGGCATTTTCGTCGACGATGCCGATCCGGTGAAGGGCATCATCTTTGCGGGGCGTGTCGTCGAGGATTTCAAGCTCACCACCGGCACCTTCGTGCATGTCGGCTCGCTGCGCACCGACGCGATCGCGGCTGCGACACCCGTCGTGCATGATGCGCTGGTCGCGGGACAGGATCTTCCCTTTATCGGTCTGCTTGCTTGGCCGAACCTGCATGCCTGCCGCCAGCTCGTCGGTAATCCCGATCTGAGTTTTGAGGATGCGGTGAAGCACCCCGAGGTGATCGTGTGTTTCAAACGCGGGCTGGAAGCTCATAACAAAGCATGCGAAGGCGCCAGCAGCCGCATCATTGTGCGCGCCATGCTGATGGCCGAGCCGCCCTCGATCGACGGCAACGAGCTCACCGACAAGGGCTACATCAATCAGCGCGCCGGCCTCGAACGCCGCGCCGCGCTGGTGGAGCGGCTCTATGCCGATAAGCCGGACCAGGACGTCATCATTCTCAATTAATCGACATCATCAAAACGGACACGCGCCATGAACTTCGATTTCTCCGACGACCAGAAACAGCTCCGTGACCAGGCGCGCAAATTCCTCACCGAAAAATGTTCGCCCAAGGCGGTGCGCGTCGTCCTCGACGGCAAGGCGCTCTATGACAAGGAGTTGTGGAAGGGCCTCGCTGAGATGGGTTTTCTCGGCGTCGCGATCCCCGAGGAGTTCGGCGGCGCTGGCGCCGGTCATCTCGAGCTTTGCGTGATCGCGGAGGAGATGGGCCGGGCGAACGCGCCGGTGCCGTTCTCCTCGACCGTCTATCTTGCCGCCGAAGCACTGCTGCTCGCCGGCAGCGACGCGCAGAAGAAGAAATGGCTGCCGGCGATTGCGTCGGGTGAGGCGATCGGCACGCTGGCGCTGTTCGAGGGCAAGGGCAATCCATCGCCGAAGAACGTCAAGCTTGCGGCGGCTGGCGGTGTACTTAACGGCGTCAAGAAGCCGGTCGCGGATGGCGCGATTGCCAATTTCGCGGTCGTTGCCGCGCGCACTGGATCGGGCGGCCGTGACAGCGACATCTCGCTGTTCCTGGTCGATCTCAGGGCTGGTGGGGTAGAGGTCAAAAACCTCACCAATCTCGATCCGACCCGTGGCCAGGCCGAGATCACGTTCAAGGATTGCAAGGCGGAGCCACTGGGTGCTGCCGGTGAAGGCTGGAGCATCCTGACTCAAGTGCTCGACCGCGCCGCGGTGCTGTGCGCCTTCGAGCAGGTCGGCGGCTCCGATCGCGCCCTGGAGATAGGCCGCGACTACGCGCTCGATCGCATCGCCTTCGGCCGCCAGATCGGCTCGTTCCAGGCGGTGAAGCACATGCTCGCGGACATGTACGTGTCGGCGACGCTGGCGCGCTCCAACAGCTATTACGGCGCCTGGGCGCTCTCGACCAACGCGTCCGAGTTGCCGGAAGCGGCAGCCGCCGCGCGCATCAGCGCGACGCAGGCGTTCCAGCACTGCGCCAAGAACAACATCCAGGTTCACGGCGGCATGGGTTTCACCTGGGAGTTCGACTGCCACATGTACTATCGCCGCGCCAACGCCATGGCGCTCGGGCTCGGCAGCCTGTCCTATTGGGAAGACCAGTTGATCGACCGCATGCGCAAGAAGAACGCGGCGTAAGCGAAGGATCACGTCATGAACTTTGACGACACCCCGCAGGAAGCCGAATTCCGCAGCGTCGCCCGCGCCTGGATTGCGGCGAACGCGCCGAAACAATATGAGGAGGAGCTGCGCAAATCCTCGCTCGGCCGCACCCAGCTCAAGAACGCCAATATCCTCGACGTGGCAAAGGCCTGGCAGAAGAAGAAGGCTGACGCCGGGTGGGCCTGCCTGCATTGGCCCAAGGATTACGGCGGCCGCGGCTCATCGCCGATCGAGCGTGTGATCTGGCAGCAGGAAGAGGGGCCGTTCGGCCAACTGTCGCGCATGTTCATCATCGGCCACGGCATGTGCGGGCCGACCATGATGGCGTTCGCGCGCGAAGAGCATAAGCGGACCTACCTGCCGCCGCTCGCATCAGGCGAAAAGGTCTGGTGCCAGCTGTTCTCCGAGCCGGCCGGCGGCTCCGACGTTGCGGGCCTGCGCACGCGCGCGGAAAAGGACGGCGACGACTGGGTGATCAACGGCCAGAAGATCTGGACGTCGGGTGCGCATTATTCCGACTATGGCATCCTTCTGACCCGCACCGATCCCACCGTGCCCAAGCACAAGGGCCTCACCATGTTCTTCCTGGACATGAAGAGCTCGGGCGTCGAGGTGCGGCCGATCAAGCAGGCGAGCGGCGCCTCCGACTTCAACGAGGTCTATTTCACCAATGTTCGCATCCCCGACCACCAGCGTCTCGGCGAGGTCGGTGACGGCTGGAACGTCTCGCTGACCACGCTGATGAACGAGCGCAGCGCGATCGGCGCTGCCGTCTCGACCGGCTTCCCTGAGCTGTTCGAGTATTGCTCGAGCCTGATGCTCGATGATGGCCCGGCGATCGAAGACCGTGCAGTCCGCTCGAAGCTGGCAAACTGGGCGGTGAAGGCGAGCGGGCTCAAATACACCAGCATGCGCGCGATCTCGTCACTGTCGAAGGGCGAGCGGCCGGGTCCGGAAAACTCCATCGGCAAGCTTGTCGCGGGCTCGATGATCCAGGACGTCGCGACCTACGCGCTGGATTTGCAGGGCGCCGCCGGCGTGATTAGCGGCGAGGATGCCGAGCTCGCCGGCCGTTTCCAGGCGATGCTGCTGCGTGCGCCGGGCACCCGCGTCGAGGGCGGCACCGACGAGATCATGCGCAACATCATTGCCGAGCGAGTCTTGGGCCTGCCCGGCGATATCCGTGTCGACAAGGACGTGCCGTTCAACAAGATCCCGACGAAGGGAAGAGGGTAGAGGTCCGCCATGAATTTCGACGATACGCCGCAGGAAGCCGCATTCCGCGAGACCGCGCGCAAATGGGTTGCCTCCAACGCGCCGAAGGAATTCGAGCAAGAGCTGTCAAAATCTTCGCTGGGTCGGATCCGGCTCGCCAAGCACGACATCGTCGACGTCGGCAAGGCCTGGCAGAAGAAGAAGGCGGAAGGCGGCTGGGCCTGCCTGCACTGGCCGAAGGAATATGGCGGCCGTGGCGCCACGCCAATCGAGCGCGTGATCTGGCAGCAGGAGGAGGGCGTCTACGGCAAGCTGACGCAGCCGTTCCAGATCGGCGAGGGCATGTGCGGCCCGACCGTGATGGCCTGGGGCAGCGAAGACGCCAAGCGTCGTCATTTGCCGAAGCTTGCTTCGGGTGAAGAGATCTGGTGCCAGCTCTTCTCCGAACCGTCCGCCGGCTCTGACGTCGCAGGGCTCCGAACGCGCGCGGAGAAGAAGGGCGACAGCTGGGTCGTCAACGGCCAGAAGATCTGGACCTCGGGCGCGCATTATTCCGACTTCGGCCTCCTGATCGCGCGCACCGATCCGAATGTGCCCAAGCACAAGGGCCTCACCATGTTCTTCCTGGACATGAAGAGTCCGGGCGTCGAGGTGCGGCCGATCAAACAGGCCAACGGCATGCAGGAGTTCAACGAGGTCTATTTCACCGACGTCGTGATCCCCGACAGCCAGCGTCTCGGCGCCGTCGGCGAGGGCTGGAGCGTCTCGCTGACGACGCTGATGAACGAGCGCATGTCGATCGGCTCGCGGCTCGCGACCGGTGTCCCTGAAATGTTCGAGTTCTGCTCCAATTTGATGCTGGAGGACGGGCTCGCGATCGACGATCCGGCCGTGCGCTCGAAGCTTGCGAGCTGGGCGGTGAAGTCGAGCGGGCTGAAATACACCAGCTACCGCGCGATCTCGTCGCTATCCAAGGGCGAGCGGCCGGGTCCGGAAAACTCGATCGGCAAGCTGGTGTCGGGCATGATGCTCCAGGACATCGCGACCTACGCCATGGACCTCCAGGGCGCGGCCGGTGTTCTCACCGGCACGGACGAGGAGACGGCGCAGGGCCAGTTCCAGCAGATGCTGTTGTCCTCGCCCTCGATGCGCATCGCCGGCGGCACCGATGAGATCTTGCGCAACATCATCGCCGAACGCGTGCTGGGTCTGCCCGGCGATATTCGTGTCGACAAGGATGTGCCGTATAACAAGATTCCGACGAAGGGGCGGTGATGCCGCGCCTCGCTGCAGCTTGTAGGGTGGGCAAAGCGAAGCGTGCCCACCACATGCAGATGCTCCGGGGCACGTTTATTGGTGGGCACGGCGCTATGCGCCTTTGCCCACCCTACGAAGAGCGAGCTAGTTCATGGACGCATCAGTGAGTCAGAATAACCGCATCGGCGTGCTCGAAGAACTCCTCAACGAGCGCTACTCCGTACGCGCCTTCCTGCCGCAGCAGGTCGATCGCGCGACCATCGAGCATGTACTGACCACCGCGCAGCGCACAGCGTCATGGTGCAACAGCCAGCCCTGGCAAATCGTCATCGCCAGCGGCGAGGCCAAGGAGCGCTTCCGCAAGCTGATCTACAAGGAGGCCTCTAGCGGGCTCGGCGACGATTATGATTTCACCCCGCCGCGCGAATATCTCGGCGCCTATCTCGAGCGCCGTCGCGAGAGCGGCTTTCAGCTCTACAACACGCTCGGCATCGCTCGCGGCGACAGAAGCGCCTACGCAAAACAGGCGCTGGAGAACTACAATTTCTTCGGCGCCCCGCACGTGGCGATCATTCACACCAACGAGCCGCTCGGCATCTACGGTGCGATCGATTGCGGCGCCTATGTCTCGAATTTCATGCTGGCCGCGCAGGCGCTCGGGCTCGGCACCATTCCGCAGGCAGCACTCGCGCGTCACTCCGGCCTGATCCGCCGCCACTTCAATCTGCCCGACGATCGCCGCGTCGTCTGCGGCATCTCGTTCGGCTATGCCGACAACGCCCACAAGGTCAACAGCTACCGCACCTCGCGCGCGAGCGTCGCCGACACGGTGACGTTCGTCGAGGAGTGAGGTCGGCAAAACGTGCGAAGACGGCCGCGTAAACGGCCGCCTTCACAGCTGTCGTCTGGGTCCGATGACGGCCTGTCGCTATCCGCCGCTGCCGCCGATCACGGCGCGCACGGTCTCGTCGGGCCCGAAATCCTCGGCGCCGTCGACATAGAGCAGCGCGGCGAGCTTGGAGCGGGCGCGATTGACGCGGCTCTTGATGGTGCCGACCGCACAGCCGCAGATCGAGGCCGCGTCCTCATAGGAGAAGCCGGAGGCGCCAACCAGGATCAAGGCTTCGCGCTGGTCCTGCGGAAGCTTCTCGAGCGCGACGCGAAACTCTTCGAACTCGAGATGGGCGTTCTGCGAGGGCTGCGTCTTCAGCGTCTTGGCGTAGTTGCCCTCGGCATCCTCGACCTCGCGCCGCCGCTTGCGATAGTCGGAGCGGAACAGGTTGCGCAGGATCGTGAACAGCCACGCCGGCAGGTTGGAGCCGGGCTGGAACGAGTCGATGTTGGCGAGCGCGCGCAGCAGCGTCTCCTGCACCAGATCGTCGGCACGGTCGGCATTGCCGCTCAGTGAGATGGCGAACGCGCGCAGACTCGGCACGGACGCCAGGATGTCGTCACGCAAGGAGTTCGTGAGAGGCATTAATCCCTCCCATTGTTGTCGTTGGAGCCCCCAGCCCCATTCTCGCTCTGAGATCCGCCTCCCGGCGCATCCAGCTTCTTGATAAGTTCCGCGAACCGGTCTGGAACCCCCTGCCGCACGACATCGTCGTACATGGCGCGGAGCTGATGGCCGATCCGGGATTGGATCTCCGGAGTTAGCCCTCCCTTGCCGGGGGTCGTGCTTTTGCTGGCTTGAGACTTGAGATCTTTCATGACCTGTTCCACGTTTTCCCGAGTTAAGTGACTGCAAAATCGAGAAGTTTTCTCAACCGGGAGCCGTTCCCTGGATGAGTTCAATTCCAGGTTCGACAAAAAGTTCCCGGGTCGGGGGAACTTTTCTTATCCTGACGCGTATTCAGCTCCAGTAGGGGAACCCGGGCCTCCCCTCGCAGTTCCTGATTTTTAAAGTTTGGCCCGAAATGAATGGAGTGGGGATGTCCCGTTCGCAGCTTGTTGCTGAGCACTTGCCGTTGTTGCGCCGGTATGCGCGCGCCCTGACGGGCAACCAGGCCTCCGGTGACGCCTATGTCGCAGCCATGTTGGAAGCGATGCTTGGAGATCCCTCCGTGCTCGATGAGAGCCATGGACCGCGGGCCGGCCTGTTTCGATTGTTCACCCAGATCTGGAATTCGGTCTCCGTCAACGACGATGCCGAAGTGGCGACCTTGCCGATGCCGCCCGAGCGGCGGTTGTCGAACATCACGCCGCTGCCGCGGCAGGCGTTCCTGCTGCTTTCGCTCGAGGGATTTTCGGAAGAGGAAGTCGGCTACATCCTCGGCACCGACGTCGCCGAGACGCGTCGGTTTGCAGACACGGCCGGCCGCGAGATGGCGGCCGAGATCGCCACCGACGTGTTGATCATCGAGGACGAGACCTTCATCGCCATGGACCTCGAAAGCCTGGTGAAGAATCTCGGCCACAACGTCGTCGGCGTCGCGCGCACCCACGCCGATGCGGTGGCGCTCGCCAAGAACAGGCGGCCCGGCCTGATCCTCGCCGACATCCAGCTCGCCGACGGCTCGTCGGGCCTGGACGCCGTCAACGAGCTGCTGCGCACCTTCGAGGTGCCGGTGGTGTTCATCACCGCCTATCCGGAGCGCTTCCTCACCGGCGAACGCCCGGAGCCGGCCTTCCTGATCTCAAAGCCGTTCCAGCCCGCAATGGTGTCGGCGGTGGCGAGCCAGGCGCTGTTCTTCCAGCGTAACTCGCGCAACCGCACCCCCAAAGCACCCGCGGCGTAGCATTTGACTGATGGTGATTTGATCCGGCGTGCTGCAAGGCACGCCGGATTTTTCTTGGCCATTGCCAAGCTTGACGGCCATCGAATTCGCCGCTCATACCTCGTGCATCGCCTCAATTGGAGACATGCCCATGGACCAGCAACTCCTCGACCGTCTCGCCATCCGCGACCTCGTCGAGAACTGGGTGGTCTGGCGCGATGCCGGCGACTGGGAGCGGTTTGCGACCGTCTGGCACGAGGAAGGCTGGATGTCTGCCACCTGGTTTCAGGGGCCGGCGCGGGATTTCATCCGCGTCAGCCAGGAGGGCTTTGCCAAGGGCGTGCGCATCCTGCATTTCCTCGGTGGCACCAGCATCGATCTTTCCGGCGATCGCGCCATCGCCCAGACCAAGATGACCATCTCGCAGCGCGCGCCTGTGCAGGACGTGCTCTGCGACGTCGTCTGCACCGGACGCTTCTACGATTTTCTGGAGAAGCGGCTAGGCGCGTGGGGCATCGTCCGCCGCCAGCCGATCTACGAGAAGGACCGGATCGATCCCGTCGATCCCGCCGCGACACTCCGCCTCGATCAGAAAGCGCTGGCCGCGTTGCCCGAGGGCTACCGGCACCTCGCCTACATCCAGGAATTGATCGGCTACAAGGTCAAGCGCGACATGCCGGGCCTGACCGGGCCTGAGGTCGAGAAGCTCTATGGCGAGGGGCGGGAGTGGCTGGCGAAGTGAACCCCAGACAAAAGTAAGGCGCGACTGGCATCACCACAGTCGCGCCCTACGTCGCCGGCTTATGGGGCAGGGGGGAATAGCCGGCTGTCGGAATGACTCCTGGACGCGGGAGTCGTTCCCGGTGGTTGCAAATTTTTTGCGGGGCATGCGATCTTTTTCGCACACGGTTAAGTGATCTTAACTCTTGAGAACTCCCGGTCCTCTGCATGCGTTGTTCCCGCAATCGCCAATGGGGCGAGGGGTCGACAGTCATGTCACAGATTCACAAAGCATTTTTGGGTGCCGTCGCGGTTGCCGCAACGCTTGGCGCAGTGCAGCTGGCCTTTGGCCATGATCTTTCCGACCGCTGGCAGGCGGTTCCCGACAAGCCTGGCCATGTCGTCAATCGTTCCGGCAAGGCCGATCGGCTCGCCGACTTCAAGCAGGCGGCGGTTCCGACCCGGACCGTGTCGATGCGGCTGAACGATCTCGCCGCGACGTCAGTGCTGCTGCGGGTCCCCGCGGTCATCGAAACTGGCAACGCCAAGCCCCCGATCGCCCTTCAGAACCAGCAGAAGCAGGGTCGCAACAAGCCGACGATTGCCTGCGAGCCGATGGTCAGCTCCCTGACCGAGGTCGCAAAGCTGCTCCAGCCCGGCCGTTGCGTGACCTGATCCGCATTTCGGAGCCAAGTCGGAGCCAAGTGAGACCGCTTCTCCCGCAAGCGGGGAGCAGACGGTGCTTCACATCCTCTTGATCCCCCATCCCATCGCGTTATATCCCGGGTTCCTCCCTTTCGTTTTGACCGGGTAAACGCATGACGACGTCAGATACGGCTGCCCATACGCAGCCCTTCCAGGCCGAAGTTTCCGAACTGCTGCACCTGATGGTGCACTCCGTCTATTCGGAGACCGACATCTTCCTGCGCGAGCTTATCTCCAACGCCTCGGACGCCTGCGACAAATTGCGCTACGAGGCGATCGCCAATCCGGCCCTGCTGGGCGAGGGCGACGCGCTCAAGATCCGCATCATCCCGAACAAGACGGCCACGACGCTCACGATCGCCGACAACGGCATCGGCATGGAGCGGCAGGAGCTGATCGACCATCTCGGCACCATCGCCCGCTCCGGCACCAAGGCGTTTGTGTCGAAGCTGAAGGAGGCCAAGGACGGCCTCGGCCTGATCGGCCAGTTCGGCGTCGGCTTCTATTCCGCCTTCATGGTCGCCGAGAAGATCGTCGTGGTCAGCCGTCGCGCTGGCGAGAGCGACGTCTGGACCTGGAGCTCCCAAGGCGGCTCCGGCTTCGAGATCGCGCGCGCGAGCGATGAGGAAGCGGCGCGCGTGGCCCGCGGCACCGAGATTGTCCTGCACCTGAAGGACGACGCCAAGAAATATCTGGAGACCTACGAGATCGAGCGCGTCGTCGGCGCCTATTCCGACAACATCCTCTTTCCCATCGAGCTCGTGCCGGAAGAGGGCGAGCCGCGCCAGATCAATTCGGCGAGTGCGCTGTGGCAGCGCTCGAAATCCGACCTCACGGCGGAGGACTACAAGAAGGCCTATCAGCAGATTGCGTCCGCCTTCGACGATCCCGCGATGACGCTGCACTACCGTGCCGAGGGCCGCTACTCCTACGCCGTGCTGCTGTTCGCGCCGTCGACAAAACCGTTCGACCTGTTCGAGCCCTCGCGCAAGGGCCGCGTCAAGCTCTATGTCCGGCGCGTCTTCATCACCGATGATGCCGATCTGTTGCCGGGCTATCTGCGCTTCATCCGCGGCGTGGTCGACAGCGAGGATCTCCCGCTCAACATCTCGCGCGAGATGCTCCAGAACAATCCGCAGCTCGCGCAGATCCGCAAAGCCGTGGCAACCCGCGTCGTCAACGAGCTCGAAAGCCTCGCCGAGAAGGACGCGGAGAATTTTGCCAAGATCTGGGATGCCTTCGGCGCAGTGCTGAAGGAAGGTATCTACGAGGATTTCGAGCGCCGCGAAAAGCTGCTCGCTTTGTCGCGCTTCACCACCACGACGGGCGAGAAGCGGTCACTCAAGGACGTCATCGCCGATTTCAAGCCGAACCAGACCGAGATCTATTATCTCGTCGGCGACAGCATCGAGCGGCTGAAGTCCAGTCCGCGGCTGGAGGCCGCCACTGCGCGCGGCATCGAAGTGCTGCTGCTGTCCGATCCCGTCGACGCGTTCTGGACCTCGATGCCGACGGATTTCGAAGGCAAGCCGCTGAAGTCGCTGAGCCAGGGCGATCTCAATCTCGACCTGATCCCGCGCGTCGACGAGACCGACGGCGCGAAGAAGGACGAGCCGGAGGCGGACGAGGCCGCGACGATTGCCGTGATCAAGGCCGCGCTCGGCGAGCGCGTCAGCGACGTCAAGGCGTCGACCCGCCTCACCAGCTCCGCTTCCTGCCTCGTCGCCGACAGCCAGGGCCCGAGCCGCGAGCTCGAGCGCATCCTGGCGCAGCAGAACCGCGGCATGCGCACCAAGCCGATCTTGGAGATCAATTTGCGCCACCCGCTGGTCACCGCGATCACCAAGGCGCAGGCCGGCTCGAAGACGGTCGACGACCTCAGCCTGCTCCTGCTCGAACAGGCGCAGATTCTGGATGGCGAGTTGCCGGAAGATCCGGCTGCCTTTGCGTCAAGGCTGAACCGGCTGGTGCTGGCGGGGCTCGGCGGCTAGCGCCGCGGTGCAATGCACTCACCTTGCCGTCATCCGTCTCCAGGAACAGTCGCCTCCGCCCTGGTGTTATGCCAAAGGAAGCCGTCGGCATCAGAGCCGCCGGCGCCACCGATTCGAGGATGTCTCCATGCGTTTGCCGATCCTGACCCTCACCGCGATTGCCACGCTATTCGTTGCCGCGCCGGCCGGTGCCCAAACCTATGATCCGCGCTATCCGGTGTGCATGCATATCTTCGGGCCCGGCGGCTTCGGCGGTGGCGGCGACTATTTCGATTGCTCCTTCACCTCGCTGCCGCAGTGCCAGGCCTCGGCATCGGGCCGCTCTGCAAGCTGCGACGTTAATCCCTACTACGCCTTCAACGAACCGCCGCCGCCGCGCCGGCACCACAAGAAGGTGCACTAGCGATCCGTGATGTCGCGCGCAGGGATATTTTCATGCGCCACTCATTCGGCCTGATCGTGACCGTCGGTGCATTGCTCGCGGCGGCGCCGTCACATGCGCAGACTTTCGATCCCCGTTATCCCGTCTGCATGCACGTCTATTCCGGCGCGAGCGGCGGCGGTGGCGAGTGGTATGACTGCTCCTTCACATCGCTGCCGCAGTGTCACGCCACGGCCGCAGGCCGCGCCGCGAGCTGCGATCTCAATCCCTATTATCCCGTGAATGCACCGCCGCCGCGCTGGCATCACAAGAGAAGCGGTTAGCCAAGGCCATTTGTGGCCGCGGCGCCAGCAGCGCGCGCGGCGAGGTAGCCCTGCATATGTTGCAAGGACAGCTCCGGCCCGAGATGTGAGAGCTCAGTCGCGACCGCCTCGGCGGCGTGGGTGGCAGGACCCGTCACGCGCACGAACATGTCGCGCTCGTAGCTGCTGACCCCCACGCGCCAGTCGTCGTGCTCGATGAGAAGCCGGCCGAGCTCTGCGCCATCGAGCATCGCCATGTTGACGCCGTCACCACCGAAGGGCGACATGACATGCGCGGCGTCGCCGAGCAGCGTCAGCCCGGTCCGATTTGGCCAATGATGGCCGACCGGCAGCGCATGGATCGAGCGCGCGGCCAGCGAGTCGTTGCTGGCGCGAATGATGTCGAGCAGGTCCGGCGCCCATCCCTCAAACTCGGCGATGAGCCGCGTGCGGACCGCATATGGTGACGTGAAATCGAATGTTCTCGCAGCCCAGTCTGCTGGGACGCGGAATATGGCGTAGCCGCGGAGATGGGCGTTGGCATTCCGCTGCACGATCATGCCGCGCCCGTCGCCCTCCGCTCCGAGCTTGCCGCGCCCGACCAGCGCGGCGAGCGCGGGGTGGTTCGTGTCCGCATCATCGATGCCAAATTCGATGAAAGTGATGCCCGTGTATTGCGGTTCGTAAGCCGACACCAGCGAACGCACGCGCGACCAGGTGCCATCGGCTCCGACCACGAGGTCGAATGGCCCCTCAGTCGTGGTCTCGAACTGGAGTGTGAACGTGCCGTCGCTTGCAGGACGTACCTCGCGCAGAGCGTGACCCCAGCGGACAGCACCGCCCGGCAGGGATGCGAGCAAAATCTCCCTGAGCGCGGTGCGATCGACCTCGGGCCGGTCGGAATCGGTCGCGTCGTCGTCGGCGAACAGCAGCGTGCCATGCTTGTCATAGAGCCGGCTGCCTTGATCCTCGTAGCGGGCGATGCGGCGAAATTCCGCCTCGAGACCGGCGCGCTTCAGCGCGAGCTGGCCATCTTCAGCGTGCAGGTCGAGCGTACCGCCCTGCGGCCGCTCCAGCGCATGCGCCTCCTTTTCGAAGACGGAGGCGGCAATGCCGGCGCAATGGAGGATGCGGGCGAGCGTCAGGCCGCCGGGACCTGCGCCGATGATGGCGATACGGGGACGCGGGACCATGGACGGACTCCTCAGAATCAATTACATAGGTCCCTATATATTAAATATAGGTGCCTATGCAATGGTGGATTTGAAGAAGGGGGCCGCGGCCGCAGTGGCGGCTGACGAGCCGGGCGCCGTACCTGACCATGAATGGGAATTGTTCAACACGCCGGCGCCGCTCATCAACATGGCGTCGCGTGGACTGATGCGCCTCGCCGAGCGCCGCCTGAAGCCATTCGGTGCCAGCGCCGGCCAGCTTCCGGTCTTCTATTTGCTGCGCGACGGCGGTGCGATGTCGCAGCGGGACCTGGCCCGGCTGGCGCGGATCGAGCAGCCCTCGATGGCGCAGACGCTTGCGCGCATGGAGCGCGATGGCCTGATCCGCCGCGTGCCTGATCCCAAGGACGGCCGCAGCAGCCTGATCTCGCTGACAAAGAAAGCGCTGACGAAGGCGCCGGCGTTGCGCGAGGCGCTGCATGCCGGCCGTGCCGAACTGGTCGAGGGTTTCAGCGAAGCGGAAATCGCGACGCTGTGCGATCTCTTGCGGCGTCTTAACCGCAATCTGGACCGCGGGGTTATCAGGGAGATTGCCGAATAGCAGCTGCCATGGCGATGCCCGCCGCTACTCCTTCTTGATCCCCGACAGCTCCACCACCTTGCGCCAGCGATCTGTTTCCGCAGTCAGCATGCCGCCGAATTCGTTGGCATTGCCGTGCAGCGGGATCGCGCCGAGCTCCGCGATGCGGGCCCTGATCTCGGTGTCGGAGAGCCCCGTGTCGATCTCGCGATTGAGCAGGTCGACGATCTCGCGCGGTGTGTCGCGCGGGGCGCCGACGCCGTAGAATGATGAAGTCTCGTAGCCGGTGAGCGTCTCTGCGATCGGCGGTACGTCAGGCAAGATCTCCGACCGCTCGCGCGTGGTGACGCCGAGCGCGCGCAGCTTGCCGGCGCGTACCAGCTCGAAGGACGAGGTGACGTTGTCGAACATGCCCTGGATCTGGCCGCTCATCACATCGGTCAATCCCGGCGCCGAGCCGCGATAGGGTACGTGGGTGAACTGCACGCCGGCCATCGACTTGAACAGCTCGCCGGAGAGATGCAGCGAGGTGCCGATGCCCGAGGAGGCGATCGACATCTTGCCGGGATTGGCCTTGGCGTAGGCGATGAAATCGGCGACGCTCTTCACCGGTAGGTCGTTGTTGACGACCAGCACCAACGGGATGCGCGCGACGCCGGCGACCGGTGCGATGCCCTTGGCGAAATCATAAGGCAGCGCCGGATCGAACGAGGCATTGATGGCATTCGCGGTCGATGTCAGCAGCAGCGTGTAGCCGTCGGGTGCCGATGTGATCACAGCCTGCGTGCCGATATTGCTGCCGGCGCCCGGCTTGTTCTCGACAATGAAGGTCTGGCCGAGCCGGTCGGACAGGCGCTGGCAGATCAGTCGCGACAGCACGTCGGTGGCGCCGCCCGGCGCATAGGGCACCACCCACTTCACGCTGCGCGACGGATAGGACGGGTTGCTCACCGCAAAGGCACGCGGCGCGCCGAGCGCGGCTGCGGCGCAGGCTGTGGTCTGAAGGAAACGTCGCTTGGTGATCATTGTGGCCTCCAGTTCATCTCTCGCGGGGAGAGGGACACGTGAAGCGCGCCCGAATGACTGGATTTGCTATCGCAAGAATCGCGCCAAGCCGCATGCTGTTCCCGTCGGCTTGGTAAAGGATGATCGCAGTTAATCGAGAGCTAACCGAGTTTTACCTTGTCTCTTAACATCTGGGCAGGGCGCGGGGGCTAAGCTTGCGGGAACCAGCAGATACCGCCCGAAAGAATGAACGGCATGACCACCGGCGTCATCGAGCAACCCAGAGCCGCGCGCGCGCCATCGGCTTCAAAGATTTGGCTGAAGGCGATCGAGCTCACGGCGCGGATCGAGACGCTGCCGGGCCGGTTGTTTGCCGACGTCGTCGACGATTGGGCGCGGCGCCAGCCCGACCGCGTCGCGCTGGTCATGGACGACGCAAGTCTCGACTATGACGGTCTGTCGAAGCGCATCAACCGCTATGCGCGCTGGGCGCGCTCGGTCGGCGTTGCCAAGGGCGACACCGTCGGCCTGGTCATGCCGAACGGCATCGATTATGTCGCGGCATGGCTCGGCATCAGCCGCGTCGGCGGCGTGGTCGCGCTGATCAATACGAAACTCGTGGGGCAATCGCTCGCCCATTGTATCGATGTCGCAAAGCCTTCGCATATCATTGTCGCGCATGAGCTGACGGAGATGCTCGAGAGCGCAACGCCGCATCTCGCGACGGAAGCAAAGGTCTGGACCCACGGCGATGCCCGCAGCGAGCGCGCGATTGATGTCGCACTCGCCGCGCTCGACGATGGTCCGCTCTCGCCGGACGAGCATGGCGATGTCACGATCGATGACCGCGCGCTGCTGATCTATACGTCCGGCACCACAGGCCTGCCGAAGGCCGCCAGCATCAGCCACCGCCGCATCCTCAATTGGGGTTTTTGGTTCGCCGGCCTCACCGGCGCTTCGCCGCAGGACCGGCTCTATGACTGCCTGCCGCTGTTCCATTCGGTTGGCGGCATCGTCGCGCCATGCAGCATGCTCGCGGCCGGTGGTTCGGTGGTGATCGCCGAAAAATTCTCGACCTCGAATTTCTGGTCTGACATCGTGCGGCACGACTGCACCCTGTTCCAGTATATCGGCGAGCTCTGCCGCTATTTATTGAAGGCACCGCCGTCGGAATACGAGAACCGCCACCGCCTGCGGCTCGCCTGCGGCAACGGCCTGCGCGGCGACATCTGGGAAGATTTCCAGGGGCGCTTTGCCATTCCCCGCATCCTCGAATTCTATGCCGCGACCGAAGGCAATTTCTCGCTGTTCAATGTCGAGGGCCAGCCGGGTGCGATCGGCCGCATTCCGCCGCTGCTCGCGCATCGCTTCCCTGCAAGTCTCGTGAGCCTCGATCCCGACAGCGGTGCGCCGCTGCGCAATGCGGAAGGCTTTTGCATCGCCTGTGCGCGTGGCGAGGCGGGCGAAGCCATCGGCCGTATCGGCACCGCCGACCAGGGCGGTGGCCGTTTCGAGGGCTACACCGATGCCGGTGAAACCGAGAAGAAAGTCCTGCGCGACGTCTTCGCCAAGGGCGATGCCTGGTTCCGCACCGGCGATCTGATGCGGCTCGACGACAAGGGCTTTTTCCATTTCGTCGATCGCATCGGTGATACTTTTCGCTGGAAGGGCGAGAATGTCGCGACCTCCGAGGTCAACGATGCTGTGCGCGACTTCACCGGCGTGATCGACGCCACCAACTACGGCGTCAGCATCCCCGGCACCGACGGCCGCGCCGGCATGAGCGCGATCGTGGTGAACGAGGGTTTTGATATCGCAGCACTGCCCGCGCATCTGGCACAGCGCCTGCCGGCCTATGCTCGCCCGGTCTTCATCCGTATCTCCCGCGAGCTCGATGCCACCGAGACCTTCAAGCAGAAGAAGGGGGAACTCGCGCGCGAGGGGTTTGATCCGGCCGCGACAAGCGATCCGCTGTTCATGGCTGAGCCGAAGTCCGGCGCCTATGTTGCGCTCGATTCAGAGGCGTATCTGGAGATTATTGACGGCACGATCCGGCTGTAACCGCGGCAAAATCCGGAGATAGGTCCAATTTTATCTGAATTGTCCAAGAAGCCATTTACTTCTGTCCGGTAAACAAGCGGCCATGGGAGGCGGTCATCAAGAGCCGCCGTAACACGAACGATCGATAACAGAAGCGAGCCAGCCATGTCGGTAAGGTCTAAGGTTATTGAAGCGATCCAGCAGATCGCCAAAGAGCAGCACGTCACGCTTCCCGCACTCTCGGACGATCTGTCGCTGCACGAGACGGGCTTCGACTCGCTCGCCTTCGCGATCCTGGTTGCGCGCCTCGAGGACGAGACCGGCGTCGACCCCTTCACCATTTCCGAGGACGCAGCGTTCCCCGCCACCGTGGGCGATTTCGTGCGGGCCTACGAAAATGTCCCCGCGTGAAATCTTTGCGCTTCGTGACCATCTCGGCGCGGAGCTGACGGGCCGCACCCTGTCGGATGCGCACGATGTCATGTCGCTGACCGACATCCTGGCGCAGACGGTCCTGGGTGGCCGCCTGCGCGAGCTGTCCGGCCGCGCCGTATTGCTGAAGCTGTCGGACCAGCTCCGGTCGGGCCTTGCCATGATCGAGCTCGACGGTATTGCCCGCCGCATGCTGCTATGTCCGCCGGATCTCAATCCCGCGCATCTGGACGCGCTGATCGCGGACGCCGGGATCGATGCTGTCGTCACCGACGAGCCCGATCGCTGGGCCGAGACCGGCGTGTCGCTGGTCGTCACCGCACAATTGCCACTGGTCTCAACCGCTCCCGTGCAGACCGAGCGTGCCACCGAATGGCTGATGCTGACCTCGGGCACCTCGGGCGTGCCGAAAATTGCCGGCCATACGCTGGAAGCGCTGACCGGCGCGATCGTCGCCGAAGGCCCCGCGCGCGGGCCCGCGCCGGTATGGGCGACGTTCTATGACATCCGCCGCTATGGCGGCCTCCAGATATTCCTCCGTGCCATTCTCTCGGGCGGTTCGATGGTGCTGTCGGACCCGCATGAAGTGCTCGCCGATCATGTCGCACGGCTGAACGCGCGCGGTGTCTCGCACATCTCCGGCACGCCCTCGCACTGGCGCAAGCTCCTGATGAGCGGTTCGGCGGCGAAATTCGCGCCGGGTTACGTCCGTCTCTCCGGCGAGATCGCTGACCAGGCCGTGCTCGATGGTCTGAAGGCTGCGTTTCCGAACGCCTCCGTCGGTCATGCCTATGCCTCGACCGAGGCGGGCGTCGGATTCGCCGTCAATGACGGGCTGGAAGGCTTTCCGGAAAACTATCTCGGCAATCGCAACGGCGTGGAGATGAAGGTCGTCGACGGTTCGCTCCGCATCCGCTCCAACCGTACCGCGCATGCCTATATCGGCCGCGACGCGACTGCGCTCACCGACGGTGACGGCTTCGTCGACAGCGGCGACATGGTCGAGCTGCGCGGCGACCGCTATCATTTCGTCGGCCGCCGCGGCGGCATCATCAATATCGGCGGGCTGAAGGTTCATCCCGAGGAGATCGAGGCCGCGATCAACCGTCATCCCGACGTGCGGATGTCGCGGGCCAAATCGCGGAAGAGCCCGATCACCGGTGGCATCGTCGTCGCCGACGTGATCCTCGCCGACGGTACCGACCCAGCGCGAGCCAAGGAGATCCGCGATCAGATCCTGGATCAGTGCCGCGCGCAGCTCGCCTCCCACAAGGTGCCGGCGGTGATCCGCTTCGTCGAGGCGCTCGACGTCACCCCGGCCGGAAAACTGGCGCGCACCGATGCATAATGTTCTCGTCACCGGCGGCAGCCGCGGCATTGGGCTCGCGATCGGCAAGCGCCTGGTTGGCGCCGGCTACAACGTGATCGCCGCCGCGCGCCGCGAGAGCGAAGAGCTCCGCGCTGCGATCGGTGAGTCCGAAGGCCGCCTGCATTTCCGCGCCTGCGACCTCGCCGTGATCGACGCGATCCCAGCCTACGCAAAACTCGTGCGCGACGAATTCGGTGCGATCTACGGCCTCGTTAATAATGCCGGCCTCGGCACCGAAGGCCTGCTCGCCACCATGCACAATTCCGAGATCGAGGCGCTGGTGCAGCTCAACGTGCTGTCGCCGATCATTCTCACCAAATATGTCGCGCGTCAGATGATGGCGGATGGTGCCGGTCGCATCATCAACATCTCCTCGATCATCGCGACGACGGGCTATAACGGCCTGTCCGTCTACGGCGCGACCAAGGCCGCCGCCACCGGCTTCACGCGCTCGCTCGCGCGCGAGGTCGGCAAGCTCGGCATCACCGTGAATGCGATCGCGCCTGGTTTCATCGACACCGAGCTCACGCACAATCTGTCCGACGAGGCTCGCAAGCGCATCGCCGGCCGCAGCGCGTTGCGCCGACTGCCGGAGACCGACGACGTCGCGCGCATGGTGGAATATCTGCTCGGCGAGGGCGGGCGCAATGTGACCGGCACGGTGTTCACGATCGACGCGGGCAACACGGCGTAAGGCGGAACCCCTCCGCCACAATTGAGTTGATCCGGCTCAATGACATCGCGCCCGATTTGGTCGTAAGATACGCCGCAATCGATTGTGTTACGTCAATCGATCTGCCCTAATAGAGAGGGAGCAGTCCATGGCCGCGTCGAACATGACCGCTTCGAGCCAAGGCCGGGCATCTACCGAGCAATCCCGCGCGAAGCCGGCCGACGTCCGCTGTCCGCCGATGTCGCATCAGAATTCCGGCGACCACGGCCACGAAATGTATCCGCAGCAATTTGTGCGACTGGTGGGCTGTCACAACGTGCCCGCGGACACATCGCGCAAGCGCGAGGACGAGAAGCTGCACTAGCGCACGCTCCCGGACATTGCTGGCGAAAAATGCTGGGTCGGCTGGCCCTCGCCGGCATCTTGTTGTCATCCCCCATTTCGGCCAATGATACGCCGTTGTTCGGGTGAGCCGGCAGGCGAACCCAGATCGATCCCGCCCCGTATCTGATCTCGTGCAAGAGCTGACCGGATCCTGCGATGACAGCCGCATCCTTTTATGGCGCCATCCCCGTCTTCCGCGGCTTTACCAGCCTGATGGAGCCCGCGCTTTACTCGCCGCTGCCGGACGACTGGAGCATCGGTGTCGCCGACATCGTCGATTCCACCAAGGCGATCGCGGCGCAGCGCTACAAGGCGGTCAACATGGCGGGTGCGGCCGTGATCGCGGCGGTCACCAATGCGCTGGACGGGCGGGAATTCCCCTTCGTGTTCGGCGGTGACGGCGCGAGTTTTGCGGTCGCGCCTGATGATCTCGAACGCGCCCGCGAAGCGTTGGCTGCGACCGCGACCTGGGTGCGCGAGGATCTCGATCTGAGGATGCGCGTCGCGCTGGTGCCGGTGAGCGCCATCCGCGCGCAGGGTTTTGACGTACGCGTTGCGCGCTTCGGTCCGTCGGCGAACCTGTCCTATGCGATGTTCTCCGGCGGTGGGCTGAACTGGGCCGACGCCGCGATGAAGCGCGGCGAGTTCGCCATCACTGAAGCGCCCGCCGGCACGCAGCCGGATCTCTCGGGCCTGTCCTGCCGGTTCGAGGTGATCCCGGCCTCGCGCGGACTGATCCTGTCGGTGTTGGTGATGCCGGCGCGCGGCACTGATCCGCCGGCGTTCCGAAAGGTGATCGAGGACATTATCCAACTGGTCGAGCGCAGCCCGGACGGCGGCCGCCCGGTGCCGCCGCAGGGGCCGCCGCTGAAATGGCCGCCGCAGGGACTGGATTACGAGGCGCGGGCAACGCGCGGAGGATCATTGTTCAAGCGTCGCGCCGGCGTGCTCGCCTACACGTTTTTTGCTTATCTCCTCATGCGCTTCGACATCAAGGTCGGAGGCTTCGTGCCGAAGGTCTACAAGCGGCAGGTGGTGGAGAATTCCGACTTCCGCAAATATGACGACGGCCTGCGGATGATCCTCGACTGTACGCCGGAGCTCGCGCGTGACCTGAGCGATCGTCTGGCGGCTGCCGCACGCGACGGCATCGTGCGCTACGGCCTCTACCAGCAGGATGCGGCGATGATGACCTGCTTCACGCCTTCGGCGCTGCGCAGCGATCACGTGCACTTCATCGACGGTGCGCGGGGCGGCTATGCCTCGGCGGCGACGGCGCTGAAGGCGATGCCGGCTGACGCGAATTAGCGTCCGGCCCGCGTCCAGGTCTCGCCGCCGCAGAGCGCGCCGACGCAGCCTTCGACCCGCAACGTTTCCGCGCCGGTGACCGTGACGCTGCTCGCATAATTGCTGCCGTCATCCGCATTGTAGATCTGGCCCGACCATTTGTTGGGTGCTGCGGGCTGCATGCCGCTGAACAGCGGCAAGCCGATCATCGCGCGCTTGGCGAGCGCGGGATTGGGATTCTTGCTGTCGGTTGCGGGCTGGCCGGTCGCGGTGTCGTAGGGCTCCCGCAGCCAGACGATGACGCCGCAGATGCCGCCGCCGCATTTGCTGATCTTGACGCGCGCATCGCCCGCCTGGGTCAGCCATGTCCCACTTGCATCGGCGCTTTGCGCATGCGCGGCAGTCGCGCCAAGCAGCGCAGCCAGGAGCACGGTGAGAGTGGCAAGTCTGAATGTCATGGGAAGAGCCTTGGAATGGAGGCGCCTCCATAGCAGCAAATCAGGATAGTTCAACGCCTGATGGAATCACATTCCTGCGCTCATTTGCCTCAGCGGAAATGATGGGCCTCACCAGGGCAGGCCGCATAGGTCGATGGTGCCGAGCGTCGGCGCGCGGACGATGTCGAACACGTAGGGCGCCATATGGGTGAAGTGCACGCGGCCCTCCGGCTGCTCGCAATAGACCTCGCCGGTGAAGGCGCGCCATTTGCGGGCCTCGTAGAACGCGACATTGTGCGGCTCGCAGAACAGGAGCGCAAAGCGAACCGCCTCGTTGGCGCGCATCGTATGCACCGCCGCGTCGATCGCCATGGTCGCATAGCCGCGATTGCGGCGATCCTCGCGCGTGCAAACGCCGCCGATGCCGCCGGCATGGACCTTCTGTCCATTCCAGGTGATGGTGCGGAAGTAGATGCCGACGTGGCAGACCAGGCCGTCCTCGGGCGTCTCGATCAGCACGCGGAGATCGGCATTGGCCCATTTGACGTGCCCCCAGGGCAGCTTCTCGACGATCTGCGGTCCCCAGACCGCCTGATGCAGCGGCGCGGCGATCGGCCACGAGGCGTCGCCGTTCAAAATGTCGATTTCGATGCTCATGGCTTTCGCAGCTCTGCTCCGTAACGCATTCGTTCTGCCATAAGCGCTTCAAAGGCAATGATATTTTTCGAGGACTTGAAAGTTGTGCAATCAGGCATGCCGCCGCATCAGGCCTTTTCGCAAATTGGCGGTATTTAACGGCGACGGAACCTTCTATAAGGGGTGACCGTTAGAACGTTCCCCATCAGTTGCGGACAACAACCCATGACATTCACGCTGCCCCCACTTCCTTACGCCTATGACGCCCTCGGGCAATTCATGTCGAAGGAAACGCTGGAATTCCACCACGACAAGCACCATCAGGCCTATGTCACCAACGGCAACAACGCGCTCAAGGGGACCGAATGGGAAGGTAAATCCCTTGAGGAGATCGTCACGGGCTCGTTCGGCAAGAACCCCGCGGTGTTCAACAATGCCGGCCAGCATTACAACCACATCCACTTCTGGAGCTGGATGAAGCCCAATGGCGGCGGCACCAAGCTGCCGGGCAAGCTCGAGAAGAAGATCAACGAAGACCTCGGCGGCTTCGAGAAGTTCAAGACCGATTTCCAGGCGGCTGGCGTCGGTCAGTTCGGCGCCGGCTGGGCCTGGCTCCAGGTCAAGAACGGCAAGCTCGAGATCGCCAAGACCCCGAACGGCGAGAATCCGCTGGTGCACGGCGCCACTCCGATCCTCGGCGTGGACGTCTGGGAGCACTCCTACTACATCGACTATCGCAACCGCCGCCCCGACTATCTGAAGGCGTTCGTCGAGAACCTCGTGAACTGGGAATACGTCGAGTCCCTGTTCGACAAGGTCTGATTACCTCGTCATTCCGGGTTCGGTCTTCGAGCTGCCCCGGAATGACAGACAAGGGCGGTCGCATTCGCGGCCGCCTTTTTGCTGTGCGAACCAGCCCTGCGCCGTGCGCGCACCGGCCTGTGATCGTTCCGTTTGCATCGCCTGGGCGGCGCCCTTAATCAGGATGGGCATCCCACCCGGTCGATCCACACCCATTGTCAGAACTTTCCCCGAAAAATCCGGCGCCTGCCGAGGACGCGGAGTCCGAGCCGCGGCCGGGGCGTGTGCGCAAGCCGATCGGTTGGTCGACCATCATGATCGCGGTGCTGGTGGCGGTGAGCGCAGCGCTGGTCTGGCGGCGTGACGGCACCGGCGGCGTTCTCGACATTCTCACCCACGACCTCTCGCTGTTCGGCGGCATCCTGCCGCGCGTGCTCGCCGGCTGCCTGCTCGGCGCCTTCATTTCGGAAATCCTGCCGCACGAAAGGGTCTCGCGCTCGCTCGGGCCGAAATCCGGGCTGAAGGGCCTTTTGATCGGCACGGCCTTCGGGGCGATCCTGCCGGGCGGTCCCTTCACCGCCTATCCGGTAGCGAGCGCGCTGCTCGCAGTCGGCGCCGATTTCGGCGCCACCATCGCCATGGTCGTGAGCTGGACCCTGATCGGCTATGGCCGGGCGGTGGCCTGGGAACTCCCGATCATGGGCACCGACTTCACGCTATGGCGGATCGTGATCTCGCTGCCGCAGCCGGTGCTGGCCGGCGCGCTCGGCCGCTTCGTCTATGTCCGGATCTATCCGAAGCCGGCCACGAAGGACGACGAGAATTGAGCGCCGCGCTTCTCATCGACATTTTGCTGTGGGGCTCGGTGTTCGGCGTCGGCCTGATCGCCTTCCGCCGCGGCCCTCCGGTGTTCAAGGCCTCGCTGCGCGAGGGCTCGATGGACTTCATCAACATCGTGCCGCGGATTGCGCTCGGCGTGATCGGCTCCGGCTATATCGCCGCCATCATCCCGCAGGAGGTGATCACCGGCTGGCTCGGCCCGGACAGCGGCTGGCTTGGGGTGGCGACAGCGGTGGTCGCCGGCGCCGCAACGCCTGGCGGGCCCGTGATCGGCTTTTCCATCGGCACGGTGGCGCTGAAGTCGGGCGGGGGCGTGCCGCAGGTGGTCGCCTATGTCGTCGCCTGGGCCCTGTTTGCCTTCCAGCGGGTGATCTTGTGGGAAATCCCGTTCATGCCGGCCCGTTTCGTCTGGTTCCGCTGCGCCGTCTCAGTGCCGTTCCCGTTCGTGGCCGCCGCCATCGCAATGGTGATCGGCAAGCCCTGAGCGGGTCGTGGACAGGCGTAATGTTATAATATAACATTCCGAGATGGTTCCCGCCGCGTCCCAAGCTCATCATCACGACCATGACCAATCCCATGTTCATGCCCACGGGCATTCGCATGGGCATGACCACAGCCACGCCCATGTCCATGATGCGAGGTCGCCGCATCCGGCCCAGGCGGCGCCCTGGTCGATCCTGCGCATGACCGTGGCCTCGCGCCTCTCGGCCGCTGTGGCCGTCTGTGCCGTGCTCTGGGCGGTGGTGTGGCTGGCGATGAGGTGATCATGGCGGCCGTGCACTTCCACAACGTCACACTCGGCTACGACCGCCACCCGGCCGTGCACCATCTCAACGGCGAGGTCGCCTCCGGTGCGCTGGTCGCCGTGATCGGCCCGAACGGCGCCGGCAAGTCGACGCTGCTGCGCGGCATCGTCGGCATCCTCAAGCCGCTCGACGGCAGCATCCATCTCGGCGGGCTCGACTCTCGCGACATCGCCTATCTGCCGCAGAGCGCCGAGATCGACCGCAGCTTCCCGATCTCGGTGTTCGATTTCGTCGCGACCGGGCTGTGGCGCGCCACCGGCCTGTTCGGCGGCATTGGTAAGCCGGCGCGCGAAAAAATCCTGCATACGATCGCGGCCGTGGGCCTCAACGGCTTCGAGAACCGTCCGATCGGCACGCTCTCGGGCGGCCAGATGCAGCGCGTGCTGTTCGCGCGTGTGCTGCTCCAGGACGCGAGGCTCATCGTGCTGGACGAGCCCTTCAATGCCATCGACAGCAAGACCACGGCCGATCTACTTGCGCTAGTGAAACACTGGCACGGTGAGGGCCGCACCGTGCTGGCCGCGCTGCATGACATGGAGATGGTGCGCAATCACTTTGCCGAGACCTTGGTCCTGGCGCGTGGCCCCGTGGCCTGGGGGCCAACGGCGGAGGTGCTCACGCCGGAAAACCTGCTGGTCGCGATGCGGATGTGCGAGGCGTTCGACGATAGCGCAGCCGCCTGCGCGGCCGATGATGCCCGCTCGCGGGCGGCGTGACATCCAATGATTTATGATGCGCTGATCGGTCCGTTCACCGAATTCGAGTTCATGCGGCGTGCGCTTGCCGCCGTGATCGCGCTGGCGCTCGCCGGTGCGCCGATCGGCGTCTTCCTGATGCTGCGGCGGATGAGCCTCGTCGGCGATGCCATGGCACACGCGATCCTGCCCGGCGCGGCCGTCGGCTTCCTGCTCTCCGGCCTCAATCTGTTCGCGATGACCGCCGGCGGCCTGATCGCCGGCTTTGCGGTCGCGATCCTCGCCGGCGTGGTCGCACGCTCGACCGGGCTGAAGGAGGATGCCTCGCTTGCGACCTTCTATCTGGCCTCGCTGGCGCTCGGCGTCACCATCGTCTCGATCAAAGGCACCAATATCGACCTGCTGCACGTGCTGTTCGGCAACATCCTCGCGATGGACGACCAGACGCTGCTGGTGGTCGCCTTCAACGCCACGGTGACGCTGCTGGTGCTCGCTGTGATCTACCGCCCGCTGGTGATCGAGAGCGTCGATCCATTGTTTCTACGAACCGTTAGCCGCGCCGGAGGGCCCGCGCATCTCGCCTTCCTCGCGCTGGTCGTCATCAATCTCGTCAACGGCTTTCAGGCGCTTGGTACCTTGCTGGCGGTGGGCCTGATGATCCTGCCAGCTGGTATTGCGCGGTTCTGGTCGCGCGACCTCACCGTGATGATCTGCATCGCCGTGGTCGCCGCCGCCGTCTCCGGATATGCCGGCCTCGTGTTGTCGTTCCAGACCCGCGTGCCGTCGGGGCCTGCGATCATCCTCGTGGCGAGCGTGCTCTACATCGTCTCCGTCCTGTTCGGCCGGGTCGGCGGCATCGTCCGGCAGCTGTTTCCCGGCCGGCATCTGGAAGCGTGACGATGCGGCGTATCCTGCTCTGTGCGCTCCTGCTGATCGCCTCGCCGCTGCACGCCGCGGAGCGGCTCAATGTGGTCGCGAGCTTCTCGATCCTCGGCGATTTCGTCCGCACCATTGGCGGCGACCGGGTCGATGTGACGACACTGGTCGGCGCCGACAGCGACGTCCATGTCTACACGCCCGCGCCAAGCGACGCGAAGCGGATTGCCGATGCGAAACTCGTCGTGGTCAACGGGCTCGGCCTCGAGGGCTGGCTGCCGCGGCTCGTGCAGTCCTCCGGCAGCAAAGCGCAGGTGATCACCGCGAGCGCTGGCATCGTACCGCTGAAACTCGGCTCGGCCGCTGATCCGCATGCCTGGCAGTCCGTCCCCAACGCCAGAGTCTATGTGACCGACATCGCCAACGCGCTGGCCGTGGCCGATCCCGACGATGCGGAGTTCTTCCGCGCCCAGGCTAGGGCCTATCTGGAAAAGCTCGAAACCCTCGACCGCGAGGTGCGTGAAGCCGTCGCAAAAATCCCGCCGGAGCGGCGCAAGGTCATCTCGACCCACGATGCCTTCGGCTATTTCGCCGCTGAATATGGCGTCCAGTTCATCGCCCCCTTGGGCGTCTCCACCGAAACCGAGCCCAGCGCGCGGGACATCGCCGGGATCATCGGCCAGATCAAGGCCCAGAAGATCCCGGCCGTCTTCCTGGAGAATATCAGCGACGACCGCCTGATCCGGCGGATCGCGGCCGAGACCGGGGCAAAAGTCGGCGGGACGCTGATTTCCGACGGTTTGACCGGCGAAAAGGGGCTTGCCCCCACTTACATTGATATGGTCAGGCACAATATAAAGGCCCTGACCAGCGCGCTTGACCACTAGGGCAGGGGGCCACCCCGCCTCGCGTCGCGCGGAAAAGCCCGATGTCGGAGTTGTTATGTCTGAAGCGTCCCAGAAAATTCCCGTGACCGTCCTGACCGGCTATCTCGGCGCCGGCAAGACCACGCTGTTGAACCGAATCCTGTCGGAAAACCACGGCAAAAAATACGCCGTCATCGTCAATGAGTTCGGCGAGATCGGCATCGACAACGACCTCATCATCGGCGCCGATGAGGAAGTGTTCGAGATGAACAACGGCTGCATTTGCTGCACGGTGCGCGGCGACCTCGTGCGCATCATGGAAGGCTTGATGAAGCGCAAGGGCAAGTTCGACGCCATCATCGTCGAGACCACCGGCCTTGCCGATCCGGCGCCGGTCGCCCAGACCTTCTTCGTCGACGAGGACGTGCAGAAGAATGCCCGGCTCGATGCCGTCGTGACGGTCGCCGACGCCAAATGGCTGTCCGACCGGCTCAAGGACGCGCCCGAAGCCAAGAACCAGATCGCCTTTGCCGACGTCATCGTGCTGAACAAGACCGATCTCGTCACCAAGGCGGAGCTTGCCGAGGTCGAAGCGCGCATCCGCGCCATCAACCCCTATGCGAAACTCCATCGCACTGAGCGCTGCTCGGTAGCCTTGGCCGATGTGCTTGATCGCGGCGCCTTCGATCTCGACCGCATCCTCGATATCGAGCCGGATTTTCTGGAGGTCGACGATCATGACCACGATCACGATCATCACGGCCACGACCATCATCACCACCATGATCACGGCCACGGCCTGAAGCATTATCACGACGAGGACATGCAGTCGCTGTCGCTCAAGACCGACAAGCCGCTCGACCCGAACGTGTTCATGCCCTGGCTCCAGAATCTGGTGCAGGTGGAGGGCGGCAAGATCCTGCGCTCCAAGGGCATCCTTGCCTTCCAGGACGATGACGACCGCTATGTCTTCCAGGGCGTTCACATGATGCTGGAAGGCGACCATCAGCGGAAATGGAAGGACGGCGAGCCGCGCCAGAGCCGCCTCGTCTTCATCGGCCGCGAATTGCCCGAAGAGCTCATTCGCACGGGCTTCGAGAGCTGCATCGTCTCGTGATGAAAGAGTTTACGCCGGCCCCCGATTCCGCCTCGATCGTCTCCGTCACCGACCGCGTCAAGCCGGTTGCGCTCGGCATGGGCGTGACCTCGGTGCATTTCCTTGGGCCCCGTGCCGCCTTCATCGGCGCCGAGGAGAACGTCGCATTCGTCGATGCCAAGGGTGAGATCACCACGGTCGCCGTGCACAGCGGCGGCATTCTCTCGACGGCCTCCGACGGCAAGCGTCTCGTCATGGGCGGCGACGACGGCAAGGTCGTCTCGCTCGACGCCAAGGGCGAGGTGACGCTGCTCGCGACCGATCCGAAGCGGCGCTGGATCGATGCGGTCGCGCTGCATCCCGACGGCGCCTTCGCCTGGTCGGCAGGCAAGACGGCAACCGTCAAGAGCGGCAAGACCGAGGAGAAATCGCTCGAGGTGCCCTCGACCGTCGGCGGGCTCGCGTTCGCCCCGAAGGGGCTGCGGGTCGCGATCGCGCATTACAACGGCGCGACGCTATGGTTTCCCAACATGGAAGGATCAGCCGAATTCCTGCCCTGGGCCGGTTCGCATCTCGGCGTCACCTTCAGCCCGGACAACAAATTCCTGGTCACCACCATGCACGAGGCGGCGCTGCACGGCTGGCGGCTCGCCGACAACCGGCACATGCGCATGACCGGCTATCCCGGCCGCGTCCGCTCGATGTCCTGGAGCGCCGGCGGCAAGGCGCTGGCGACCTCCGGCGCCGACACCGTGATCCTGTGGCCGTTTGCCAGCAAGGACGGCCCGATGGGCAAGGAGCCCGCGATGCTCGCGCCGCTCCAGGCGCGCGTGTCGGTGGTCGCTTGCCATCCGAAGAACGACATCTTCGCCGCCGGCTACAGCGACGGCACCGTGCTGATGGTGCGGATGGAAGACGGCGCGGAGATTCTGGTCCGCCGCAACGGCACTGCGCCGGTGGCCGCGCTCGCCTGGAATGCCAAGGGGACCACGCTTGCTTTTGCCGATGAAACGGGCGAGGCAGGGCTTCTCGACCTCTGAATAGCGTTCAAACCGTAGCGTGGGACCATGCGGTTTCTGACGACCTTCCAGCTCGCTGATTTCGCCGACACGCTGGTCAGCCTGTTCACGGCCTTCGTGCTGGGCACGCTGATCGGCGCCGAGCGGCAATACCGCCAGCGCACCGCCGGCCTGCGCACCAATGTGCTGGTTGCGGTCGGCGCCGCCGCCTTCGTCGATCTCGCCATGCACCTGACGGGCGCCGATGGGGCAGTCCGGGTGATCTCCTATGTCGTCTCCGGCATCGGCTTCCTCGGCGCCGGCGTCATCATGAAGCAGGGCATGGATGTGCGCGGGCTCAACACCGCAGCGACGCTGTGGGCCTCAGCCGCCGTCGGCTCCTGCGCCGGCGCCGACATGGTCGCGCAGGCAGCGGCGCTCACCGTGTTCGTCATCGCCGGCAATACGATGCTGCGCCCGCTGGTCAACGCCATCAACCGCATCCCGCTGAATGAGAAGACCTCGGAGGCGACCTACTACGTCAAGCTCGCGGTCGCGACCGACGCCTTGCCCGACATGCGTGACCGCCTCATCGACAAGCTCGAGGTCGCGAAATATCAGGTGGCCGATGTCGACGTCGTCGAGATCGGCGAGGACGTTCTGGAGATCGTCGCAAAGCTGGTTGCAACAGCGGTCGACCCGAACGAGCTCAACGCCGTGGCGACCGATCTTCAGCACCTGCCGGGCGTGCGCCACGCCACCTGGGAAGTCAGCACCACTGACTGAACGTGCCGTTTGGCACGCTGACACCAGTTCCCGGCTTGCCGGGCATGGAACCGCAGTCGGGGAACTTCGTTAATCCCTTGGACAAAGGCGGTGATCGATATGCCCGGCCAAAATGACAAGCGCAGACTGAAGCTCGATCTGACGATCGCGGGCTCGCTGTTCGCAGCAGGCATCGCGGTGTCAGTCATGTCGCTCGCACAAATCCGGGCCGAAAGCCGGACGGAGCTGGCGCAGGCGACACAGCCGCTCCAGGGCACGCCGTCCAATGATCAGGACAAGGTGCCGGCGGAAGCCAAGCCCGGCGGCGACCGGCCAACCACGCCGGCCCCCGAGCCGGCGCGCCCCGATCCGCAGACGCAAGGCGCGGCGACCAAGCCGGCACTCCCGGCGGCGCCGGCCGAGAAGATCGCGCCGGCGATCAGGGAGAAGTAGCAAGGTAGGCCCATGCTCGCGGCCACACCCTCGATGTCATCGTCCGCGTAAGCGGACGATCCAGTATCCACCAGCGCCTCAGTTCAATCACGACCGCCGGGCGTACTGGATGCCCCGCCTTCGCGGGGCATGACGGTGGTGTGTGGGATGAGGCGCGCCGCCCCGGGATGACGGGCGGAGAGAGCCGGACTCCCCCTCACCGCACCAGAACATTCCGGAACTGCCAGGGATCGCTCGTATCGATATCTTCCGGAAACAGTCCCGGACGATCCGTCAGTGGCGTCCAGTCGGTGTAGAAACCCTTCACCGGGCCGAGATACGGCAGCTGGATTTCCAGCAGACGATCGAAATCCATCTCGTCGGCTTCGACGATGCCTTCCTTCGGGTTTTCCAGCGCCCACACCATGCCGCCGAGCACGGCGGAGGTCACTTGCAGGCCGGTGGCGTTCTGATAGGGCGCGAGTTTGCGGGTCTCTTCGATCGAGAGCTGCGAGCCGTACCAATAGGCATTGTTGTCATGGCCGAACAGCAGCACGCCGAGTTCGTCGATGCCGTCGACGATTTCGTTCTCATCGAGGATGTGGTGCTTTTCCTGCATCTTCGCGGCGCGGCCGAACATTTCATGCAGCGACAGCACGGCATCGTCGGCCGGATGATAGGCATAGTGGCAGGTCGGCCGATAGACCGCCTTGCCCGATGCGTCATGCACCGTGAAATAGTCGGCGATCGAGATCGACTCGTTGTGGGTGACGAGGAAGCCGTACTGCGCACCGCGGGTCGGGCACCAGGTGCGCACGCGCGTATTGGCGCCGGGTTGCATCAGATAGATGGCGGCGCCGCAGCCGGCTTCGTGGGTATGCGCATTCTCAGGCATCCATTTTTCATGGGTGCCCCAACCGAGTTCGGACGGCTGCACGCCTTCCGACAGGAAGCCTTCCACCGACCAGGTGTTGACGAAGACGTCCGGCTCTTTCGGCGACTTGGAGCGCTGGGTGTCGCGCTCGGCGATGTGGATGCCCTTGATGCCGGCTTGCCGCATGAGATCCGCCCATTCGGCCTTGGTCTTCGGCTTGGGAGCATTGAGCTTCAGATCGGCGGCGACATTGAGCAGCGCCTGCTTGACGAAAAACGAGACCATGCCGGGATTGGCGCCACAGCAGGAAACGGCCGTGGTCGAGCCCGCGGGGCGCGCCTTTTTGGCGGCCAGCGTCACTTCGCGAAGAGCGTAGTTGGAGCGCGCTTCCGGGCCCTTCGACGAATCGAAATAGAAGCCGAGCCAGGGCTCGTTGACGGTGTCGATATAGAGAGCGCCGAGTTCGTTACAGAGCTCCATGATGTCGGTGGAGCCGGTATCGACCGAGAGATTGACGCAAAAACCCTGGCCGCCGCCTTCAGTGAGCAGCGGGGTCAGCAATTCGCGGTAATTGTCCTTGGTCACGCCCTTCTGGATGAAGCGTACATTGTGCTTCTCGCAATGCGCCTTGCGGCCCTCGTCCTTGGGATCGATCACGGTGACGCGCGACTTGTCGTAGTCGAGATGCCGCTCGATCATCGGCAACGTGCCTTTGCCGATAGAGCCGAAGCCGACCATGACGACGGGACCGGTGATCTTCGCGTAGATCTGCGAGGCGGGGCTCATGGGATGGATTCTCCGGAACGTGCTGGCGGACAAAGGGTGAGGGGTGGATCAGGCGCTGCGGCGCTTGGCGGTCGCTTCGATCTCGACCTTCATCTCGGGCTTGTAGAGCGCTGAGACGACGAGAAGCGTTGAGGCAGGGCGGATCTTGCCGAGGACCTCGCCGCAAACGGCGAAGTGCGCGTCTGCATCCTTGATGTCGGTGAGGTAGTAGGTCACGCGCACGATGTCGGCCATCTCGAATCCGCCCTCCTTCAGGGCGGCTTCGATGGTCTTGAAGCAGTTGCGTGACTGGCTGGTGACATCGGTCGGCATCGTCATCGTGGTGTAGTCATAGCCGGTGGTTCCCGCGACGAAGGCGAACTCGCCATCGATCACCGCGCGGCTGTAGCCGGCGGTCTTCTCGAACGGGGAGCCGGTGGAAATCAGGCGACGGGACATGGTCGAGGGCCTCCACTGAAGGGGGTGTTTGGCGGGTTAAAGGGCGTTTCTCAGGCCCGCGCAACCCTAAAGGAACGGGCACGCGCGAGCATCGCCGCGGAACGCGGCTTCGGTCGTCGCCATCATGGCTATCCCTTAGGCCGCGTGCGCTTGGAGGGTGCGAACTACCCTCCGTTTGGACAGGGCCGCACCGGTCGGGACGATCATCCCCTCGGCGCCATCCAGCGCACCGGCCTGAAACTCGACCGCCAGCAGACGGTCGCTCTCGAACGGGCCGGGCAGCAAGAGTTCGCCGGTTTTCTCGGCCGAGAAGCCGAAGCGGGCGTAGTAGGGGGCGTCGCCGAGCAGGATCACGGCGGCATGCCCGCGCGCCCGGGCGGCGGCCAGCGCTTGTTGCATCAGCGCGGCGCCGATCCCGAGCTCGCGGCAGGCAGGGTCCACCGCCAGCGGTCCGAGGACCAAAGCGGGCCTGCCTCCGGCACTGACGTGCCACAGCCGCACGGTTCCCACGAGTGTCCCCTCGCGCACTGCCGACAGAGCAAGGCCTGCGGCAGGTGCACGTCCGTCGCGCAGGCGCTGGCAGGTGCGGTCGTGGCGGTTCTCGCCAAAGCTTGCATCCAGCAGCGCTTCACGGTCGGCGACGTCGACAGCACGTTCCGCGCGGATCGCGAACGGAGCGGCATTCGAGTTGAGGGCGACTTGTGTCTTCCGAAGAGTAGTCATGGCGCGTCAGTCCCCGCTTGAGACCTGCGTGCGCGAAGCACGCCGGTCCAAGGCGTCGTCAGAAATCGAAATGTCAGGGAGGAGCCGGCAAGCCGGCTCCCGGGTTCGTCAGGCCTCCGAAGAGAGGCTGTTTAGATGTGGTACGTCTTCAGCGGTGGGATGCCGTTGAACGCCACCGCCGAGTAGGTCGACGTATAGGCCCCGGTGCCTTCAATCAGCAGCTTGTCGCCGATCTCGAGTGTCACCGGAAGCGGATACGGGTTCTTCTCGTACAGCACGTCGGCGCTATCGCAGGTGGGCCCAGCGAGCACGCACGGCGTCATGTCCGCCCCGTCATGCGGGGTACGGATGGCGTAACGGATCGACTCGTCCATGGTCTCGGCGAGACCGCCGAACTTGCCGATGTCCAGATAGACCCAGCGCACCTCGTCCTCGTCGCTCTTCTTCGAGATGAGCACGACTTCGGATTCGATGATGCCGGCGTTGCCCACCATGCCGCGACCCGGCTCGATGATGGTCTCCGGAATCTGGTTGCCGAAGTGCTTGCGCAGTGCGCGGAAGATCGAACGGCCGTAGGTGACGACCGGCGGCACGTCCTTGAGGTACTTGGTCGGGAAGCCGCCGCCCATGTTGACCATGGTCAGGTTGATGCCGCGCTCGGCGCAGTCGCGGAACACCTGCGAGGCCATCGCCAGCGCACGGTCCCACGCCTTCACCTTGCGCTGCTGCGAGCCGACATGGAAGGAGATGCCGCACGGCTCCAGGCCCAGGCGCTTGGCGACGTCGAGCACCTCGACGGCCATTTCCGGGTCGCAGCCGAACTTGCGCGACAGCGGCCACTCGGCGCCGGCGCAGTCATAGAGGATGCGGCAGAACACCTTCGCGCCGGGAGCGGCACGGGCGACCTTCTCGACCTCGGCGGCGCAATCGACCGCGAACAGCCGAATGCCGAGCGCGAAGGCGCGCGCGATGTCGCGCTCCTTCTTGATCGTGTTGCCGAAGGAGATGCGGTCGGGCGTCGCACCCGCGGCCAGCGCCATCTCGATCTCGGCGACGGTTGCGGTGTCGAAGCAGGAGCCCATGGACGCCAGCAGCGCCAGCACTTCCGGCGCCGGGTTCGCCTTGACGGCATAGAACACGCGGCTGTCGGGCAGCGCCTTGGCAAAGGTCTGGTAATTGTCGCGCACGACCTCGAGGTCGACGACGAGGCACGGCTCGGTGTCGAGGCCCTCGCTGCGGCGGTTGCGCAGGAATTCCTGAATACGTTCGGTCATAGCACTCTCCCAAACGGCCCAGCGACGGGGATCCGTTCAAAAAATGACGTCGGATAAGAGCGCTCCGGCCAGATCGCGCGATGGAGGCGCGACGAGCCAAAGACTCACATCAGACTGTGCTGCCGTGGATTGGTTGGGAATTTCCCGCCCGCACACCTGGCAATGAAGGACAAGCCTTTTCAGTAGCCCGCGCCGGCGTTGGACTGCCGGTAGAGACCAAAAAAGCCCGATCCGTCGTTGCTTTAAGTCGCGTCCCCCGTTGAGAGCGGGGTGCGCCGGTTCGCCTCCGGCTGCCAGTCACGGTTGCAAAGAGTGAAGTCACCTTCGACAAGGCATCTCTTGAGAGAGATGCTGGACGCTCCGGGTTTGCTTAGGTCTTGCGACTTCCGCACTTCCGAAGAGCCCCTCGGCTTCTTCACCCCTTGGCGGCTGTCCGGCCTCTTGTCCGGATACCTACCGACTGACACACGACCACAGGCACGTGCGAAATTGGGCAAGAGCGCACATAAGGCTTTTGACTCCGCTTCGCAAGATTTTTTTTAGGCTGAGAACAGAATTGCCTAACATCTGCTTGCGCAGTGTTGCGCGAGCGACGCGGAAGATGAACGCGCGTTAAGTTTTCTGGGTCGTGCGCGCGTCTCTCGCGCGCGAGGACGCGTCAACCGCGCTTCGTGAAGGGCTCGACGCGCTGAGCCGCGCGGATGAAGGCGGTCATCACCAGCACGCCGAGTGCGAACAGCACGGCCTGGAGGATGTGCGCGCCCTGGTCACCAAGCCCGAACAGAATCGCGAGCGCCCAGCCGCCGGCAAATGCTGCGCCGAACACCTCGGCGCCGATCAGAATAGCGGCGCTGATGACGGTGATGACGCTCGGCCAGACGATCTGACGGGAAGACGAGGAGGGCGCGTTCATGGGCTTAAGGGGTCCGTGGCTTCGAGGGCCGCAATCTCCCCGAAAAGGCGGGCGGGAGCAAGGCCAAATGGCCCAAAAAAGCCCCATCACGTGCTATAGCTGGCTGCAACAAACCAGCTCAAAAATCGGGACTTGTGATGTCAGAACCCCGCCAAACTACGGACTCCGAGGCCAACCCGCTGCTGAAGGCCTGGGTGACGCCGTTTGCGACCCCGCCCTTCGACGAGATCATGCCGGAGCACTTCCTGCCGGCCTTCGAGCAGGCCTTCGCCGACCATTCCGGTGAGATCGCGGCCATCACCAATGATCCGGCCGCGCCCGACTTCGCCAACACCATCACGGCGCTCGAGCGCTCCGGCAAGCTGCTGAACAAGGTCGCGTCTGTCTTCTACGACCTAGTCTCGGCGCATTCCAACCCGGCCATCCTGGAGATCGACAAGGACGTTTCCTTGCGGATGGCGCGGCACTGGAATCCGATCACGATGAACGCCGTGCTGTTTGGCCGCATCGCCCAGCTGCACGAGAATCGCGCCAATCTCGGCCTCGACCCCGAGCAGCTCCGCCTGCTGGAGCGCACCTACACCCGCTTCCACCGCTCCGGCGCCGGCCTGTCCGAACAGGCCAAGGCGCGCATGGCCGAGATCAACGAGAAGCTCGCCCAGCTCGGCACCGGCTTCAGCCATCATCTGCTCGGCGACGAGCAGGACTGGTTCATGGAGCTCGGCGAGGCCGACCGTCAGGGCCTGCCCGAGAGTTTCGTCGCTGCCGCCAAGGCCGCGGCAGAAGAGCGCGGCATGGCCGGCAAGGCCATCGTGACGCTGTCGCGCTCCTCGACCGAGCCGTTCCTGAAGAGCTCGGCGCGGCGCGACCTGCGCGAGAAGGTCTACAAGGCTTTTACGGCGCGCGGCGACAACGGCAATGGCAACGACAACAACGCGACCATCGTCGAGATCCTGAAGCTGCGGGAGGAGAGCGCCCAGCTGCTGGGCTATCCGACCTTCGCCGCCTACCGGCTCGAGGATTCCATGGCCAAGACCCCGGATGCCGTGCGCGGCCTCTTGGAGCGGGTCTGGAAGCCGGCCCGCGCCCGGGCGCTGTCCGATCGCGACGAGATGCAGATGCTGATCACGGCGGAGGGCGGCAATTTCAAGCTGGCACCCTGGGACTGGCGCTTCTACGCCGAAAAGCTCCGGCTTCAGCGCGCCAATTTCGACGATTCCGCGATCAAGCCGTACTTGACGCTCGACCACATGATCGCCGCCGCCTTCGACTGCGCCACGCGGCTGTTCGGCATCACCTTCGCGGAGCGCAAGGATGTTCCGGCCTGGCACCCCGACGTCCGTGTTTGGGAAGTGAAAGGTCCGGACGGCAAGCACAAGGCGCTGTTCTACGGCGACTACTATGCCCGGTCGTCAAAGCGCTCCGGCGCCTGGATGACCTCGCTGCGCGACCAGCAGAAGCTCGACGGCGAGGTCGCGCCCTTGATCATCAATGTCTGCAACTTCGCCAAGGGCGCCGACGGTGAGCCCTCGCTGCTGTCACCCGACGATGCCCGCACGTTGTTCCACGAATTCGGCCACGGCCTGCATGGCATGCTCTCCAACGTGACCTATCCGTCGCTGTCGGGCACCTCCGTGTTCACCGACTTCGTCGAGCTGCCCTCCCAGCTCTTCGAGCATTGGCAGGAGCGGCCCGAGGTGCTCCAGCAGTTCGCCCGCCATTACCAGACCGGCGAGCCCTTGCCCGATGACCTCTTGCAACGCTTCCTCGCCGCGCGAAAATTCAACCAGGGTTTTGCCACCGTCGAGTTCGTTTCCTCGGCGCTGATCGACCTCGAATTCCACACCCAGCCGGCATCAAGCGCGCGGGATGTGCGCGCCTTCGAGAAGAGGGAGCTGGAGAAGATCGGCATGCCCGAGGAGATCGCGCTGCGCCACCGGCCCACGCAATTTGGCCACATCTTCTCCGGCGACCATTATGCCGCCGGCTATTACAGCTACATGTGGTCGGAGGTGATGGACGCCGACGCCTTCGGCGCGTTCGAGGAGGCCGGCAACATCTTCGATCCGGCGGTCGCCAAGCGCCTGCACGACGACATCTATTCCAGCGGCGGATCGGTCGATCCGGAAGCCGCCTACGAGGCGTTCCGCGGCCGACCGCCGGAGCCCGACGCGCTGCTCCGCCGCCGCGGCCTGCTCGACGCCGCCAAGGCGGCCTGATGAGCATGCGTGCCCTTTTCGGGCTGCTGTTGGCCGCCGTGCTGATGCTCGCAGCCGGTGCGGCGAGCGCGCATCCGCATGTCTGGATCACCGCGACCAGCGAGTTGCTTTACGACGCGGACGGCTCGATCACCGGCGTCCGCCACGCCTGGACCTTCGACGACATGTTCTCGGCCTATGCCGTGCAGGGGCTCGAGGCCAAGAAGAAGGGGGCCTATACGCGCGAGGAGCTGGGGCCGCTGGCGCAGACCAATGTCGAGTCGCTGAAGGAATATGCCTACTTCACCTTTGCGCGAGCCGACGGCAAGAAGGAGCGCTTTAACGAGCCGGTCGACTATTATCTCGACTACAAGGATGCGGTGCTGACCCTGCACTTCACCTTGCCGCTGAAGACCCCGCTCAAGCCGAAGCAACTGATGCTGGAAGTATTCGACCGCTCCTTCTTCATCGACTTCCAGATGGCCAAGGACAATCCGGTCAAGCTGGTCGGCGCGCCCGCCGGCTGCCAGATGAAGCTGGAGCGCCCGAACGACGGCACCGCGACGGCGCAGAAGCTCAACGAGCAGACCTTCATGGATGGCCCGAACGCCAATTTCGGCATGATGTTCGCCAACAAGATCACGGTGGATTGCCCTTGAAGCCGCAACTCTCCCCATTCGCGCGCGGGTTGTTCGCCTGCGCTGCCGTTGTTCTCGTCGTGGGCGTGGCCGATGCCGCGTTTCACGATCTCCTGGCGCAAAATCCGTTCGGCGCGCCGCGGCCGGCGCAGGCTGCCGAGCCCGAGGCCAGCGGCATCATCGGCTGGCTCTTGGCGAAGCAGTCGGAATTCTATCGCCAGATGTCCGCGACCATCCGCGCGGCGAAGACCGACGGCTCGGCGGTGTGGACGCTGCTCTTCATTTCCTTTGCCTACGGTATCTTCCATGCCGCCGGCCCCGGCCACGGCAAGGCGGTGATTGCCTCCTATCTCGTCGCCAACCGCGAGACCGCACGGCGCGGCATCGCGCTGTCGTTTGCCTCGGCGCTGATGCAGTCGCTGGTCGCGATCCTCATCGTCGGCATCTCGGCCTGGGTGCTGAACGCGACCGCGAAGACCATGTGCAAGGCGGAAGGCGCGATCGAGATCGCGAGCTATGGCCTGATCGCGCTGTTTGGCCTGCGGCTGGTCTGGGTCAAGGGCGGCGCCTTCATCCGCGCGCTCCAGGCCGCCCAGCCGATGCCGGCGATCGCGGGCGTGCCGCACGACCATCACGATCATGGCCATCACCATCATCATGATGCGCATGATCATCATGACCACGATCACGGCCATGATCACAGTCACGCCCACGCCCACCACGCGCATGACCACGTCCATGATGAGCATTGCGGCCATTCCCACGGGCCCATGCCGAGCGAGCTTGCCGGCCCCGGCGGCTGGCGGCGCGGATTTGCCGCGATCCTCACCGTTGGCATCCGCCCCTGTTCGGGCGCGATCCTGGTGCTGGTGTTCGCGCTCGCGCAGGGCCTGTTCTGGGCCGGCGTTGCCGCGACCTTCCTGATGGGGCTCGGCACCGCGATTACGGTTGCGGCCATCGCCGTCATCGCAGTCTCCGCCAAGGACATCGCTGGCCGCCTGAGCGGAGCTCGCGACGGCGGCGGCGCGCTGTTCATGCGCGGCATCGAATTCGGCGCCGCTGGCCTGGTGCTGCTGTTCGGCGCGGGCCTGCTGCTCGGCTATATCGCGGCCGAGCGGACGACGTGTTTTTGAGGTGAGCCCTAGTAGCCCGGATGGAGCGCAGCGTAATCCGGGGCCGCTGCGTCCGCGGATGAGACGGTCCCCGGATTACGCTTCGCTCCATCCGGGCTACAACTCACCGAGCCTCACACCGGCAGAAACCGCTTCAACAGCGGCATGAAGAAAATCCCGAGATTGAGCGCAAAGCCGATGCTCCAGAGGATGGAGCGCAGCGTCGGGCGATTGCCGAGATAGGTCAGCACATAGGCGATCCGCACGATCAGGAACAGCACGGCGAGCTCGTCGATCAGCCGCTGCGGTGAATCCCTGAATTCGGCAAGCAGCACCGCGAAGGCGAAGAACGGAAAGGTCTCGATGCCGTTCTGGTGCGCGCCGAGCGCGCGCTGCGCGATGGCTTCCTCATAGAAGGCGGGGTCGCGCGGCCGGGAATTGTCGAAGCCACGAAACCTGATCCATTTGATCGAGGCAATCGTCAAGAGATAGAGCAGCAGCGCCCCGAATACGCACCATTCCGCCAGCGTCATGGTTCCTCCCCCTCCGCGCCGACCCTAGCGAAACCGGCCCAATCTTGACAAGTTCGGAGCAACGCGCGACGCAACGAGCCATGACGACGACTGTCCCCATCCAGACCGCGAAACCGGCCGCCCAATCCGGCCAGCCGCGCGTCGGCGTACTGCTGGTCAATCTCGGCACGCCCGATACCGCCGACGCCCCGGGCGTGCGGGTTTACCTGAAGGAATTCCTGTCGGACCCCCGCGTCATCGAGGACCAGGGCCTGATCTGGCAGCTGGTGCTGAACGGCATCATCCTGCGCAGCCGTCCCCGCACCAAGGCGCTCGACTATCAAAAGATCTGGAACACCGAGAAGAACGAGTCGCCGCTGAAAACCATCACGCGGTCGCAAGCCGCAAAGCTCGCCGCCGCGCTGTCGGACCGCGACCATGTGGTGGTGGATTGGGCGATGCGCTACGGCAATCCTTCGATCAAGTCGGGCATCGACGCGCTGATCGCCGGGGGATGCGAACGCATCCTCGCCGTGCCGCTTTATCCGCAATATTCCGCTCCGACTTCGGCCACCGTCTGTGACGAAGTGTTTCGCGTGCTCGCCCGCCTGCGCAACCAGCCGACGTTGCGGGTGACGCCGCCTTATTATGAGGACGAGGCCTATATCGAGGCGCTCGCCGTCTCGATCGAGACGCATCTCGCGACGCTGCCGTTCACACCGGAGCTGATCGTCGCCTCCTTCCACGGCATGCCGAAATCCTATGTCGACCAGGGCGATCCTTATCAGGGCCACTGTGTCGCCACCACCGAGGCGCTGCGCCGTCGGCTCGGAATGGATGCGACAAAGCTGTTGCTGACGTTCCAGTCGCGCTTCGGCAATGACGAGTGGCTCCAGCCCTACACCGACAAGACGATGGAGCGCCTGGCCAAGGAAGGCGTGCGCCGCATCGCGGTGGTGACGCCGGGCTTTTCCGCCGATTGCCTGGAGACGCTGGAGGAGATCGCGCAGGAGAACGCCGAGATCTTCAAGCATAATGGCGGAGAGCAGTTTTCCGCGATCCCCTGCCTTAATGACAGCGAGCCGGGCATGGACGTGATCCGCACCCTGGTGCTGCGCGAGCTTCAGGGCTGGATCTGATGGGTGCCCGATGAATCGCCGCGAACTCCTGGCGCTTCTTGGGACGATCACGGCGCTGCCGCACTCGGCCCTCGCGCAGCAGTCGAACGCGACGCGCCGGCTCGGCGTGCTCTCGGTCACCGCCGATGAGGTGATCTCGCAGACCCGCCTGGCCGAGGCGCTCGCCGCCCATGGCTGGAAAGAGCGAGACAATCTGAAGGTCGACTGGCGCAGCAGCGCCGGCGACCGCGCGCCCCTCGCCCGGCTTGCCGACGAGCTGATCGCGCTCAAGCCAGACATTTTGCTCGCGATCGGCACGCCGTCGGTCGACGAATTGTGCCAGCGCACCGCGACGATTCCGATCGTGTTCGCCGTCATCACCGATCCCGTCAGCCAGGGTTTTGTCAAAAACCTTGCGCATCCCGGCGGCAACATCACCGGCTTCACTGATTATGACGGCCCGCTCGCCGGCAAATGGCTGGAGATGCTGACGCAGATCACGCCGCCCGTCCGCCGCGTCTTCGTCGTCTACAATCCTGCCACCGCGCCGTTCGCCCCCCTCATGCTGCGCACGATCGAGGACGCCGCGCGGACGCTTGGCGTGACGGTCGAGCCCGCGCCGGTGCACGATGCCGCCTCGATCGCGGCGCTGGCCTCGCGAAAAGATGGCAGCCTGCTGGTGCTGCCAGACTTTTTCACCATGGCCAATCGCGCGCATCTGCTGGCGGTCATCCATGAGGCGCGCCTGCCGGCGATGTTCTGGAGCCGCACCTTCGTCGACGAGGGCGGCCTGATGTCCTACAGCACCGACACCGCCGAGCAGCTGCGCCGCGCCGCGTCCTATATCGATCGCATCCTGAGGGGCGCGCAGGCAGCCGACCTCCCGGTCCAGAACCCGACCAAGTTCGAGCTCGCGATCAACCTGAAGACGGCCAAAGCGATTGGCGTCACGATTCCCGCAAGCCTGCTCGCAACCGCGAACGACGTCATCGAATAGGGCCGTCCGTATCGGGCGGCATGACTGGATGTGTTAATTTTTGCCGGTAGGTTTGCGCCGGCATGCTTTCAAGAGCCGTTCGCAAATACATAATCGTGACCGTTCCTTGCCGTAGCTCTTGTGCGGAATCGAGCAAATGCCGACGTTACGCGCGACCGCTGAACCGGTAGGGTCGCGATCCCGACCAATGACAGCGCGGGAAGGGTCTTTTCCCGCCTTGGAGGACATATGAGCGGTTTCGATATTTTCGCGATTGTGCTGGTGCTGCTCGTCATCATCACGCTGTTCGCCGGCGTGAAGACGGTGCCGCAGGGGTTTGACTGGACCATCGAGCGGTTCGGAAAATACACCCGCACGCTGGCGCCAGGACTGAACCTGATCGTTCCCTATTTCGATCGGGTCGGGCGCAAGATGAACATGATGGAGCAGGTGATCAACATTCCCGAGCAGGAGGTGATCACCAAGGACAACGCGACCGTGACAGTCGACGGCGTCGCCTTCTTTCAGGTGTTCGACGCCGCCAAGGCGAGCTACGAGGTCTCCAATCTCACCCAGGCGATCATCGTGCTGACCATGACCAACATCCGTTCGGTGATGGGCTCCATGGACCTCGACCAGGTGCTGTCGCATCGCGACGAGATCAACGAGCGCCTGCTGCGCGTGGTCGATGCCGCGGTCTCGCCCTGGGGCTTGAAGGTCAACCGCATCGAGATCAAGGACATCGTGCCGCCCGCCGACCTGGTCGAGGCGATGGGTCGGCAGATGAAGGCGGAGCGCGTCAAGCGCGCCGACATTCTCCAGGCCGAAGGCCAGCGCCAGTCGGAAATCCTGCGTGCCGAGGGCGCCAAGCAGGGCCAGATCCTTCAGGCCGAAGGCCGCAAGGAAGCTGCCTTCCGCGACGCCGAGGCCCGCGAACGTTCCGCGGAGGCCGAGGCCAAGGCAACCCAGATGGTCAGCGAGGCCATCGCCAAGGGCGATGTGGCCGCGCTGAACTACTTCATCGCCGACAAATACATCAAGGCGTTCGGCCAGTTCGCGGACTCGCCGAACCAGAAGATCATCATGCTGCCGATCGAGGCCGTGAGCTTGCTGGGCTCGCTCGCCGGCATCGGCGAGATCGCCAAGGCGACGTTCGGTGAAAGTGCTGCGTCCGCGGTTGCCGCGGCGCGCCGCGGCTCGGTGCCGCCGGTCGGCGGCGCGCCACCGTCGGTGCCGCCGCAGTGAGGTTCTTCAAAGAGGTCGTGTCATGACCGACATGTTCGTATCGCTCGGCACCTGGAACTGGCTGATCTTCGGCTTCATCCTGATGGCGCTGGAGGTGCTGGCGCCGGGCGTGTTCCTGTTCTGGCTCGGGCTGGCAGCCCTGCTGGTCGGCCTGATCTCGTTCGCTATTGTCATATCGTGGCAGATCCAGCTCGTGATGTTCGCGGTGTTCGCCGCGGCAGCCGTCCCGGTGTGGCGCCGGCTGGCGCGGGGCCGGACGGACTCAAGCACGAGCCCGTTTCTCAACAAACGCACCGAGGCTCTGCTCGGCCGCGAGTTCACGCTGGAGAAACCGATCATCGACGGCAACGGCACCGTGCGCATCGGCGACACCGTGTGGCGCGTCGCGGGGCCGGATACGCCGGCGGGGACGCGGGTGAAGGTGGTGCAAGTGGACGGCGCGAATCTGACGGTGGCTGCGGCGTAGTCTTTTCCTTCACCCTCCCTGGAGGGGGAGGGTAAGAGGGGCCGCTTACTTCTTCCACCTCTCCGCAAACCGGTGCAGCGGCATGAACGTTTCGCACAGCTCTCGCCCCAACGGCGTCAGCCCGTAGCCTCCACCTTCACCCAGCTCCACAAACCCCGCCTCGCGCAACTCCGTCAGCCGCGCTTGCAGCACCGTCGGTGAGGCCTCGTCGCAGGCCGTGCGTAGCGCGCGGGAAGTGAGGGGCGTGTCGCGTAACTCCCACAGGATGCGCAGAGTCCAGCGTTGGCCGAGCAGGTCGAGCAACGCCATGATCGGCCGTCCCGTGCGCGAGCCGCGGACGCTGCGGTTTTTGGAGCCGGCCCGTTTTGCCATCGAAACCTCTTGCACGTTGCTACAGAAAATGTAGCATATAGCTACGATAATTGTAGCAACGGAGGCAGCCCGTGTCCCAGCCCGCGTCGCGCATCGCGCCGCTCAAGCCGCCTTATCCCCCGGAGATCCAGGCGCAGTTCGACCGCATCATGCGCGGCGCGCCGCCGCTGGTGCTGTTCCGGGTGATGGCGGGTCACACCCGCGCCTGGGAGAAATTCCGCGCCGGGGGCCTGCTCGATCCCGGGCCGCTGTCGTTGCGCGCGCGCGAGCTCGTCATCGATCGCACCTGCGCGCTGAACAAATGCGAGTATGAATGGGGCGTGCATGTCGCGATTTTTGGCGGGCCGGCGAAACTCACAGAGGAGGAGGTTCGGGCGACCGTGCTAGGCGAAGCGATGTCACAGTGTTGGTCGCCGGCCGAGCAGGCGCTGATCGCAGCCGTCGACGCGTTGCATCACCGCGCGACGTTCACCGACGCGGAGTTTTCAGCGCTCGCGGCACATTATGACGAGGCGCAGATGTTGGAGATCATGCTGCTGTGCGGGTTCTATCGCACGGTGTCGTATCTGGCGAATGGGCTGAGATTGCCGCTCGAGGAAAAGGCGGCGCGGTTTCCGCAATGACGTGGGGCGTGCCTTACGCTACGCCCGCCCGCAGCAAATCGTGCAGATGCACGATACCGACGACCTTGTCCGCCTCGGTCACGACCAGCGTCGTGATTTTCCGAGTGTTCAGCACCTCGATCATCTCGGTCGCGAGCATCGAGGGCGGCACCGTCTTCGGCTGCTTGGTCATGATGTCATCAACCGACGCCGTCAGAAGATCAGGCCGCATGTGGCGGCGCAGATCGCCGTCGGTGATGATGCCGACGGCCTCGTTCGCCTCGTTGACGATGCAGACGCAGCCAAGCCCCTTGGCCGACATCTCCATCACCGCGTCCGACATCTTGGTGCCGAGCGGCTTGACCGGAATCTCCGCGCCGGTGCGCATGTAGTCGCGCACGAATTTCAGCATGGCGCCGAGCTTGCCGCCGGGGTGGAAATGCGCGAATTCCAGCGCCGTGAAGCCGCGGCCTTCCAGAAGCGCAATCGCGATGGCGTCGCCGATCGCCGCCTGCATCAGGGTCGAGGTGGTCGGCGCCAGATTGTGCGGGCAGGCTTCGCGCGCCTTGGGCAGCTCGATCACGATGTCGGCGGCTTGCCCGAGCGAGGACGCCGCGTTCGATGTGACCGCGATCATCGGGATCGCGAACCGCGCCGAATAGTTCACCAGGGTCTTCATCTCCGGCTGCTCGCCGGACCAGGACAGCGCCATGATGACGTCGTCGGTCGTGATCATGCCGAGATCGCCATGGGCGGCTTCAGCGGTGTGAACGAAGAAGGCCGGCGTGCCGGTCGAGGCCAAGGTCGCCGCGATCTTGCGCGCCATGTGGCCGGACTTGCCGAGTCCGGTGACAATGACGCGGCCCTTGGCTTGCCGGATCAGGTCGACCGCCTTGGCAAACGCCTCGCCCAGCGGACCGCGCAAGGCGGCTGCGAGCGCATTGATGCCACCGCTCTCCGTCTCCAGCGTGCGGAGCGCGGATTCGACGCTGGTAGGGGTGGGGCCGGATGATTGGGTCATCAGCGGTTTCGAACTCGGCATGCATCTATCCAGGGAGGTGGGCAATCGCCCGATTAGGCCTCCTTAGCACGCCGAGGCCGATGAGGCGACGCGGGCCCCAGAACCCTCAACGGGTCATTAACCATAATTGTTTTAACTCCATTAACGATGGTTCCCGCCTGTTCGCGGGAGCTCATCGACGAAGTGTCTGATTTCGTTGGAGTTGTTCCATCGTGGGGTCGCCTCCAGGCAGGGGCCGGAGCAGTCGCGCGTACGCCTTTCGCGCCGCTTTGCCATGCCTGCTGCTGATGGCCCTGGAAAGTGGCCCAGCGGCCGCCCAGAGCCTCACGCCCGACCTGTTCAATCCCAACCGCGGCGGCTTTGCCGCGCCGGACACGCTGCCGACGCGCCGCACGGCCGGCGTGCCACAGGCGCCGTCGGATGCGATCCCGACGCCGCCGGATCCCAACGTCGATCCGCGCAAGAGCCGCGAGACGCCGGCGCCGTCGCGCATCGGCCAGGTCCCGACCTACGGCCTGCCTGCTGCGAACGGCGCGAGCAGCTCCGGTTACGACTCGCTCAATCGCAAGCGCCAGCAGCCAAAGCTCTATCCCGGCCAGGCAAAGCCGAAGCGACCCGTCGGGCCCGGTTCACCGGTGCCGGCTGCGACGCCGGACACGAGCCTCGGCCCGCCACGCATCGCGCCGCCGCCGTCGGAGACCGCGCACAAGACACCGGTGCCGCCGGCGATGGCCGGCACCGTGCCCGGCCAGCCCTTGCGACGCCGCCTCAAGGCCGACGACGATGCGTTCGGCGCGGTCGGCGACTATGCCGGCAGCTTCCTGATCAAGGGCGGGCTCGAGCTCTCCACTGGCTACGACACCAATCCGGCGCGTCTCCAGAAGCCGATCGGCTCGCCCGTCTACGTGGTCGCACCCGACCTTCTCGTGGTGTCCGACTGGGAACGCCACGCGTTGGTCGCCGATCTGCGCGGCTCGTTCTCGGGCTACACCAACAACATGCCGGCGACGATCGACGGCTTTGCTTCGCCATCGCCGGTCGAGATCGACCGCCCCGATTTCACCGGCCATGTCGACGGCCGCTTCGACGTCGATCGCGATCTCAAATTGACCTCCCAGTTCCGGCTGCGGCTCGCGACCGACAATCCCGGCAGCCCGAACGTGCAGGCGGGTCTGCAAAAATATCCGATCTACGCCACCTATGGCGGCACCTTCGGTTTCGACCAGACTTTTAATCGCTTCCAGGTCGCGGCCGGCGCCACCATCGATCGCACGGCCTATACGGACTCCAAGCTCACCGACGGCTCGACCTTCAGCAATGACGATCGCGACTTCAACCAGTATGGCGGCGTCGGGCGCTTCTCCTACGAGCTCAAGCCGGGCCTGAAGCCGTTCGTCGAGATCGAGGGCGACAACCGCGTCCACGACCAGGCCGCCGACCGCAACGGCTATCTGCGCGATTCATCCGGCGGCTACGCCAAGGTCGGTACGTCCTTTGAATTCTCGCGCATCCTCACCGGCGAAATCTCGGTCGGCTATTCCGCGCGCAATTATGTCGACCCGCGGCTGAGCCAGCTCGCGGGCTTCCTCACCTCGGGCTCGCTGATCTGGAATGCCAGCGGTCTCACCACGGTAAAATTCTCCACCGACACGCAGATCGCCGAGACCACGATCCCCGGCTCCTCCGGCGTGCTGGTGCACACCTACGCCGCCGAGGTCGATCACGACTTCCGCCGCTGGCTCACCGCCATCGGCAAGTTCACCTACGGCACCTACGACTATCAAGACCAGAACCGCAACGACAAGACCTACTCGATTGAAGGCAACCTGATCTACAAGCTCAACCGCAACGTCTGGATCAAGGGCACGCTGCGCCACGACATCCTGGATTCGAACCAGCCGGGCTCAAGCTCGCAGGGGACGGTGGTGATGGTCGGGGTGAGGTTGCAGAATTAATTCCGCTGTCATGCCCCGCGAAGGCGGGGCATCCAGTACGCCGCGGCCTATCCGTATACGTTTGACGTCTCTGGAATACTGGATCGCCCGCCTTCGCGGGCGATGACAGTTTCCGTAAATCTGGCGGCAGCGCGAGCGACTACCGCGGCAGATCCGTCTTCCCCATCAAGAACGTATCAATCGACCGCGCGCACAGCCGCCCCTCGCGGATCGCCCACACCACCAGCGATTGTCCCCGCCGCATGTCGCCGGCCGCAAACACGTTCGGGCGCGAGGTCTGGTAGTCGAGCAGGTTGGCCTTGACGTTGCCGCGCGGGTCGAGGTCGACCGAGAGCAGCTTCAACATGCCCTCGTGCACGGGGTGCACAAAACCCATCGCGAGCAGGATCAGCTCGGCATCGAGCTCGAACTCGGTGCCGGCAATGGGCTTGAACTTGTCGTCGACGCGGACGCAGTGCAGCTTCTTGACCTTGCCGTTCTCGCCGGAAAACTTCTGCGTCAGCACCGCGTATTCGCGGACCGCGCCTTCGGCCTGGCTCGACGAGGTGCGCATCTTCAGCGGCCAGTTCGGCCAGGTCAGGCCCTTGTTCTCGTGCTCGGGCGGAGCGGGCATGATCTCGAGCTGGGTCACCGACAGCGCGCCCTGGCGCAGCGAGGTGCCGATGCAGTCGCTTCCAGTGTCGCCGCCGCCGATGACGACGACATGCTTGCCGCCGGCCAGAATCTCGGTGACGCCGTTCAGCGGCTCCTCTGAGACGCGGCGGTTCTGCTGCGGCAGGAAGTCCATCGCATAGTGGATGCCGTCGAGGTCGCGGCCGGGGATCGGCAGGTCGCGCGGGGCTTCCGCGCCGCCGGTCAGCGCCACGGAATCGTATTCGTTGAGCAGCTCGCGCGGGTCGACATTGCCGTCAGCGCCGACATGGCTGTTGTAGTGGAAGGTGACGCCTTCGCCTTCCATCTGTGTGATGCGGCGGTCGATGACGCCCTTTTCCATCTTGAAGTCGGGAATACCGTAACGCAGCAGGCCGCCGGCCTTGGCGTACTTCTCGAACAGATGCACATCGTGGCCAGCGCGCGCGAGCTGCTGCGCACAGGCCATGCCGGCTGGCCCTGCGCCGATCACCGCGACCTTCTTGCCAGTCTTGACGGAAGCGACTTCAGGCTTGAGCCAGCCATTGTCCCAGGCGCGGTCGACGATCGCGCATTCGATGGTCTTGATGGTGACCGGGTTGTCGTCGATGTTGAGCGTGCAGGAGGCCTCGCACGGCGCCGGACAAATGCGCCCGGTGAACTCCGGGAAATTGTTGGTCGAGTGCAGATTGCGCGACGCCTCTTCCCAATTGCCCTGATAGACGAGGTCGTTGAAATCGGGGATCTGGTTGTTGACCGGGCAGCCGGGCGTGCCGGGCGCGACCGAGCCGGTGCCGTGGCAATAGGGAATGCCGCAGTTCATGCAGCGCGCGGCCTGGTCGCGCGTTTCCTTCTCGGTCAAGGGAACGACGAACTCGTTGTAATGCTTCACGCGCTCGGCGACCGGGGTGTACTTGCGGTCGTGCCGTTCGATTTCGAGAAAACCCGTGATCTTGCCCATTAAACCCGAAGTCCCTGCCGCTTAAATCCGTTCTGTTTCTTCCTTGTCGTCATTGCGAGGAGCGTGAGCTTCGAAGCAATCCAGTGTATCCGAGGAGAAAGTCTGGATTGCTTCGCTTCGCTCGCAATGACGGGGTGTGATGTCTACGCCCCGATCGCGATTTTCGGCTCGGCGTCCGCGTTGGCTGCCATTTCGCGCAGCGCGTGCCGGTATTCGACCGGCATCACCTTGCGGAATTTGGGCAGCCAGTCCTTCCAGTTGGCAAGGATGTCGGCGGCGCGCTTGGAGCCGGTCGCCTTGGCATGGCGCGAGATCAGGACGTGCAAGCGCTCGACGTCGGAATCGAGCAGGTTCTTGAACACGTCGACCCGGCCGTGCGCCTCGAGGTCACCGCTGTGATGATAGGTGCCGGCGTTGATGAGCTCTTCCGACAGCACCGGCTCGAGATCGACCATCGCCATGTTGCAGAGCTTGTCGAAGTCGCCGCTCTCGTCGAGCACATAGGCGATGCCGCCGGACATGCCGGCCGCGAAGTTGCGCCCGGTCTTGCCGAGCACGACCACGATGCCGCCGGTCATGTATTCGCAGCAATGATCGCCCGCGCCCTCGACCACGGCGACCGCGCCGGAGTTGCGCACGGCAAAGCGTTCGCCGGCGACACCGCGGAAGTAGCACTCGCCATCGGTCGCGCCGTACATCACGGTGTTGCCGACGATGATGCTCTCTTCCGGCACGATGGCGCTGTTCCTGGGCGGCTTGACGATGATCTTGCCGCCCGAGAGGCCCTTGCCGACATAGTCGTTGGCTTCGCCTTCGAGCTCGAAGGTGACGCCATGTGCGAGCCATGCGCCGAAAGCCTGGCCGGCGGTGCCCTTGAGGCTGACCTGGATGGTGTCATGCGGCAGGCCGGCATTGCCGTAGATCTTGGCGATTGCGCCCGACAGCATCGCGCCGGCGGAACGGTTGGTGCTGTTGATTCCGGCCTCGATCTTCACCGGCGCGCCGCGGTCGAGCGCGGGCGTTGCCTTCTCGATCAGGGTGCGATCGAGCACGGCTTCCAGATGATGATTCTGGCGCTCCGAGTGATAGATCTTCTGGCCCTTCTCTTCCTTCTGCTTGACGAACAGTTTTGAGAAGTCGAGCCCCTTGGCCTTCCAATGCGCGACCAGCCTGGTCTGGTCGAGCAGTTGGACCTGGCCAATCATCTCGTTGAAGGTGCGGTAGCCGAGCGAAGCCATGATCTCGCGCACTTCTTCGGCGACGAAGAAGAAGTAGTTGATCACGTGCTCGGGCTGGCCGGTGAAGCGCTTGCGCAGGACCGGATCCTGCGTCGCGACGCCGACCGGGCAGGTGTTGAGATGGCACTTGCGCATCATGATGCACCCGGCCGCGATCAGCGGCGCGGTGGCGAAGCCGAATTCGTCGGCCCCGAGCAGCGCGCCGATCACGACGTCACGTCCGGTGCGGAAGCCGCCGTCGACCTGGACCACGATGCGGCTGCGCAGCCGCTCGCGCACCAGCGTCTGGTGGGTTTCGGCGAGGCCGATCTCCCAAGGGCTGCCGGCATGCTTGATCGAGGTCAGCGGCGAAGCGCCGGTGCCGCCCTCGAAGCCCGCGATCGTAACGTGGTCGGCGCGCGCCTTGGCAACGCCCGCGGCCACCGTGCCGACGCCGATTTCGGAGACGAGCTTGACCGAGACGTCGCCCGCCGGGTTGACGTTCTTGAGGTCGTAGATGAGCTGCGCCAGATCCTCGATCGAGTAGATGTCGTGGTGCGGCGGCGGCGAGATCAGGCCGACGCCCGGCGTCGAGTGCCGGACCTTGGCGATGATCGCGTCGACCTTGTGGCCGGGCAACTGGCCGCCTTCGCCGGGCTTGGCGCCCTGCGCCATCTTGATCTGCATCATGTCGGAGTTGACGAGATACTCCGTGGTGACGCCGAAGCGGCCCGAGGCGACCTGCTTGATCGCCGAGCGCATGCTGTCGCCGTTCGGCAGCGGCTTGAAGCGGTCGGATTCCTCGCCGCCTTCACCGGTGTTCGACTTGCCGCCGATCCGGTTCATCGCGATCGCGAGCGTGGTGTGCGCCTCGCGCGAGATCGAGCCGAAGCTCATGGCGCCGGTGGCGAAACGCTTGACGATGTCCTTGGCCGGCTCGACCTGGTCGAGCGGCACCGGCTTGCGCTTGTCTTCCTCCGCGGTCTTGACCCGGAACAGGCCGCGCAGCGTCAAGAGCCGCTCCGACTGCTCGTTGAGGATCTTTGCGAAGGCGCGGTAGCGCTCGAGCGAATTGCCGCGCGCGGCGTGCTGAAGCAGGCCCACCGACTCCGCGGTCCAGGCATGATCCTCGCCGCGGCTGCGATAGGCATATTCGCCGCCGACATCGAGCGAGGTCTTGTAGACCAGCGCCTCGCCGAACGCGTCGGCATGGCGGCGCACCGCCTCTTCCGCGATCTCGGCCAGGCCCACGCCCTCGACGCGGGTATGCGTGCCGGCAAAGAACTTTCCGACGAATTCCGCCTTGAGGCCGATGGCGTCAAAGATCTGCGCGCCGCAATAGGATTGGTAGGTCGAGATGCCCATCTTGGACATCACCTTGAGCAGGCCCTTGCCGATCGACTTGATGTAGCGCTTGACGATCTCGTAATCGTCGAGCGAGCCGGGCAGGCGGTCCTTCATCGCGATGATGGTCTCGAACGCGAGATAGGGATTGATCGCTTCGGCGCCGTAGCCCGCGAGGCAGGCGAAGTGATGAACTTCGCGCGGCTCGCCGGATTCGACAACGAGGCCGACCGAGGTGCGAAGACCCGTGCGGATCAGATGATGATGCACGGCGGCGCAGGCGAGCAGCGACGGGATCGGCACGCGATCGGTGCCGACCATGCGGTCGGACAGGATGATGATATTGACGCCTTCGCGCACGGCGCTCTCAGCGCGCGCGCAGAGCTCGTCGAGCACCTGGTCCATGCCAGCCGCGCCGAGGCCGGCGTGGAAGGTTGTGTCCAGCGTGCGCGACTTGAAGTGCGACTCGGCCACTTCCGAGATCGAGCGGATCTTTTCGAGGTCCGCATCGGTCAGGATCGGCTGACGCGCTTCGAGGCGCTTGGTGGTGGCGAGGCCTTGCAGGTCGAACAGGTTCGGCCGCGGTCCGATGATCGAGACCAGGCTCATCACCAGCTCCTCGCGGATCGGGTCGATCGGCGGGTTGGTGACCTGCGCAAAGTTCTGCTTGAAGTAGGTGAACAGCGGCTTGGCCTTGTCCGACAGCGCCGAGATCGGCGTGTCGTTGCCCATCGAGCCGGCTGCCTCCTCGCCGATGGCGGCCATCGGCGTCATCAGGATCGCGATGTCTTCCTGGCTGTAGCCGAACGCCTGCTGGCGATCGAGCAGCGACAAATTGGAGCGCACGCCGGTGGTCGGAACCTTCGGCAGCTCTTCCAGCACGATCTGGGTCCGCTCCAGCCACTCCTTGTAGGGATGGCTCTTGGCGAGGTCAGCCTTGATCTCGTCGTCGGGGATCAGGCGGCCCTGTTCGAGGTCGACCAGCAGCATCTTGCCGGGCTGGAGCCGCCACTTGGTGATGATCTGGTCCTCGGGGATCGTCAGCACGCCCATCTCGGACGCCATCACGATGCGGTCGTCCTTGGTCACGAGATAGCGCGCGGGCCGCAGGCCGTTGCGGTCGAGCGTGGCGCCGATCTTGCGACCGTCGGTGAACGCGATCGCGGCGGGGCCGTCCCACGGCTCCATCAGCGCGGCGTGATATTCGTAGAAGGCGCGGCGCGTCTCATCCATCAAGGGATTGCCGGCCCACGCCTCCGGAATCATCATCATGACGGCGTGCGGCAGCGAATATCCGCCCTGCACCAGGAATTCGAGCGCGTTGTCGAAGCAGGCGGTGTCCGACTGGCCTTCGTACGAGATCGGCCAGAGCCGGTTGATGTCCTTACCGTAGAGCTCGGAGCTGACCGAGGCCTGGCGTGCCGCCATCCAGTTGGTGTTGCCGCGCAGCGTGTTGATCTCGCCGTTATGCGCGATCATCCGGTAGGGATGCGCCAGCGACCACGCCGGGAAGGTGTTGGTCGAGAAGCGCTGATGCACCAGCGCCAGCGCGCTCTCGAAGTCCTTCTCGTGCAAATCGGGATAGTACTTGCCGAGCTGGTCGGCGAGGAACATGCCCTTGTAGATCACGGTGCGGCAGGACATCGAGCAGGGATAATAGCCCGCAAGCCCGCGGTCGCGGCGCTGGTATATCGCCTGCGAGATCGACTTGCGCAGGATGTAGAGCCGGCGCTCGAAATCGTCCTCGGTCTTGGCGGTGCCGTTGCGGCCGATGAACACCTGCATGCAGGCGGGCTCGGTCGGCTTCACGGTGACGCCGAGCGAGGAATTGTCGGTCGGCACGTCGCGCCAGCCGAGCAGGGTCAGACCCTCTTCCTTGATCTGGTCGGCGATGATGCTCTTGATGACGTTACGCCAGGCGGTGTCGCGCGGCATGAACAGCGCGCCGATTGCATATTCGCCGGGCTGGGGCAGCGCGAAGCCAAGCTCCTTGGCCTTGCGGCTGAAGAAGGCGTGCGGGATCTGCACCAGGATGCCGGCGCCGTCGCCGGCGCGCGGGTCGGCGCCGACAGCGCCGCGATGCTCGAGGTTGCAGAGGATGCTGAGCGCGTCCGAGACGATCTCGTGCGACTTCTTGCCCTTGATGTTGGCGATGAAGCCGACGCCGCAGGAATCCTTTTCCAGGCTCGGATCGTAGAGGCCAACGGCGGGCGGGCGCGAATTGTGTTCCTGAATCGGATCGGTCGTTTTCGAGGCGACCGTCGCCGACAGCTCTTCTGCCACGATGTTTGCGCGCTCGAATTGCGACCCGTTCATGTCCTCGTCCTCTCCATGCGGCAAGCTGCCTCACCGCTATCTTCGGCGCACCTTGGGCGTTCCGCGGCACCCGCTTTTGGGCCACCGCTCGTCCGCTGCGAGCCGCATTTTCTTAAATTCAGGCCAAGGCGCTCTACGTCCCCGAGAACGGCTCTACCTGTTGCCTTCTTGGCGCTCGAAAGCACCGACTTCGTTGCAATCCCTATGCCGGAACCGCAAGCAAAATTGAGACAGTCTTCCTGTCCTAACAATCACCTTGCCAAATTTTTGTCTATCACACAAGCGCGCGCAAGTCCCGATTCCCAACGAGTCAATCAGCGCTTTCCGCATGGCGAGCGGCCGCGGTTTTGAAGCAAACGCGCCCTGATCCGGCCCCGCCGACGCCGGAATCCCCAATGAAGCTTCACCTCAGCCCTTCGAAAGGAGCGCCACGCCGCAAGAAGCGAAAGAGCGCAAGCAATTCGGGGCCTGACAGGAGCGTTTCGACCATGAAGTTTTTCACAGGATGTGTGGCCGCCGCCGCGCTGGCGCTGGTGGCAAATGCTGCTGAGGCGCAAGTGCTGGCGAACGGAGCGGCGCGAGGGGCCCAAGGGCCCTATGTCGCGGTCTCGGATTTCGATGGGCCATACGGGCCGTCCGAAGCCGCCCCGCCACCATCGCCGCGTTATGGCTATGGCTATGATGAGCGCGGCCCGGGACCGGCGCTGCTGCCGGCAACCGAGGTCTACGCCGTGTTGCGCGACAACGGCTTCTCTCCGCTTGGCATCCCGCGCTTGCGCGGCGCCGTCTACACCATCGCGGTGATCGACCGCCGCGGCGATGACGGGCGGCTGGTGATCGACGCCCGCGACGGACGGATTTTGCGGTTCATGCCGACCGCTGATGCCTATGGCATGGCGCCGGCCTATGAGGAGCGCGCCGTTGCGCCTTACGGCCCGCAAAGCGCGCTGCCGCCGCCGACCGCCATCCGCGGCGGGCCGCCGCGCCCGCCCGCCTCGATCCCGCATGTCGCCAGCCGCGCTGCGCCACTGCCCAAGGCCGCCCCGCCGCGCGGCGAGGCGCCGGTGGTGGCCATCAAGCCGGCAGCGCCCGAGACGGCGCCGCAGGCTCAACCCGTGCAGCAGACTGCCGCCGCGCAGCCCAAGCCCGCCGAGGCGGTGCCACAAGCTCCAGCATCGACGATAGGCCAGGCCAAGCCCGCGGCGACGATCCTGCCCACGCAGGACATGCCGGCCGCGCAGGGGTTGGATTAGGCGCGCGCTTACGCGCGGTGTCTGTTCGATCGCAAGCTGCGTACTGCAATCACGGTGTCGTCCCGGCGAAGGCCGGGACCCATACCGCGAGGTGTATCGATAGTGGGCGGTGGGAGTACCGAACGACGGGTCTTCGCCAAACTCCTCCCTGGGGATATGGGTCCCGGCCTTCGCCGGGACGACGTTCGGGAGAGAGCCGGGCAAAACAACAAAACAAAAGGCGCCCGAAAATTCCGGGCGCCTTTTGCGTCAAGGCAATCGCTACTTAGCTGTGCCCGTACCCCGCCGCCTCCAGGATCAAATTCGCGACTTCCTTCGGATGCGAGACCAGCGAGAGGTGGCCGGCATCGAGCTCGATCGTGGTGGCGTTCATACGCTTGGCGAGGAAGCGCTCGAAGTCCGGGTTGATCGTGCCGTCGTTCTTCGACACTGCGTACCAGCTCGGCTTCGAATGCCAGGCGGCCTCAGTGGTGCGGCCGGCGAAGATCGACGCTGCGGTCGGCCATTGCACGGCATAGAGCTCCTTGGCCTGCTCGGGCTTCACACCATTGGCGAAATACTTCAGGAACGCGTCTTCCGAGAGCTTGGTGTAACCGTCGCGCTCGACGATGCCGGCGCGCACCGGGCCGGTCGGGAATTGCTTCGACAGCGCGACAAAATCCTCGTTCGCATCGGGGGCGCGGGCGGCGATGTAGACGAGCCCGGAGACCTTCGGATCGGTGCCGACCTGGCTGATCACGGTACCGCCCCAGGAATGCGCGACCAGCACGGTCGGGCCGTCCTGCTCGGCCAGCGCGCGCTTGGTCGCCTCGACGGACTCCGCAAGCGACGACAGCGGGTTCTGCACGGCGGTGACGTGCAATCCGGCGGCCTGGAGGATCAGGATGACTTCCGACCAGCTCGAGCCGTCAGCCCAGGCGCCGTGCACCAGCACGACGTTCTTGGCCTTCACGGTCTGCGGGGTCTGGGCGTGAGCGAGGCTGATGGGAGCCGCCAGCAGGCTCGCGGCGACGAAAAGGCTGCGCCAAAGTTTCATGATCGTTCTCCGTCTTGTTTTGGGTTCGATACCTAAAGGACGGAACGTGGGGCGGCGTCGTTACGCCACTTCACCTCTCTGTGATGCGGTGCAAAAGAAAAAACGCCCCGGGGCACCGGGGCGTTTTCGCAACCTGGAAGTGGCGTGCGCGGTTTAGGCGGCGGCCGAGTTCTCGATCACCTGCGCGCCTTGCGCGCCGGTGTTGATCGCGATCTGGCGCGGCTTCTTGGCTTCGGGAATCTCGCGCACGAGATCGACGTGAAGCAGGCCGTTCTCGAGCGAGGCGTTCTTTACCAGCACGAAATCGGCAAGCTGGAAGGCGCGCTCGAAGGCACGCGCGGCGATGCCGCGGTAGAGCACTTCGGCTTTGCTGTTCTCGTTGGCGACTTTCTCGCCCTTGATCGTCAGCGTGTTTTCCTTCGCGACGATGGAGAGCTCATCTTTGGCGAAGCCGGAGACCGCAACCGTGATGCGGTAGGCGTTCTCGCCGGTACGCTCGATGTTGTAGGGGGGATAACCGGGGCTGCCGTCCGAGCTCGTCTGGTCGAGCAGGTTGAAGAGACGGTCGAAGCCGACGGTGGAACGATAGAAGGGCGTCAGATCGTAGGTACGCATGGTCAAGTCCTCCATTGAGCGACTGTTGGATAACCCGCCCGCCAATCGGGCCGGGCTTTCGTCTGTGTGCAGCCTGATGTTCCGGTTCCGAAACACTGGTAGCGGCCTGCACCAAGGTGATATGGGTTTTGGGAAACTGCGTTCAAGAGGGCCGTATTGGCGCCTTTTCGGCGCTCCCCCGCCCCTTGATTTTAGCATTTCCCACCCATGACGCTGGTCTCGATTCCGTCCAATCCCGTTCCCGAAGACGTCGTCAGCGGCACCATCAAGACGCCTGATGGCGCCGAGCTTCGCTTTGCGCGCTGGGCGCCGCCGGCGGGCCGCAAGGGGACGGTCTGCGTCTTTACCGGACGCAGCGAATCGATCGAGAAATATTTCGAGACCGTGCGCGACCTGCGCGACCGCGGTTTTGCGGTGGCGATGATCGACTGGCGTGGGCAGGGGCATTCCTCGCGGCGGCTGCGCGATCCGCGCAAGGGCTATGTGCGCGACTTCGCCGACTTCGAGATCGACGTCGAGACCTTCGTGCAGCAGGTGGTGCTGCCAGATTGCCCGCCGCCCTTCTTCGCGCTCGCCCATTCCATGGGCGGCGCGGTGATGCTGCGGGTGGCGCATGCGGGCAAGCGCTGGTTCGATCGCATGGTGCTGTCGGCGCCGATGATCGATCTGCCCGGCCGCGCCACCTCGTTTCCGGTACGGGCGCTGCTCAAGACGATGCGCCTGACGGGGCAGGGCGGCAGCTACGTCCCCGGCGGCAGCGATCGCCTCACCGGGCTCGATCCCTTCATCAACAATCACCTCACCAGCGACCCCGTGCGCTACGCGCGCAATGCCGCGATCCTGGAGGAGGATCCGACGCTCGGGCTGGCGTCACCGACGGTCGCCTGGGCCGATACGGCGTTCAGGGCGATGAAGACCTTCAAGGGCATGAGCTATCCGTCCGAAATCCGCCAGCCGATCCTGATGCTGGCGGCGTCCAACGACACCGTAGTCTCGACCGCGGCAATCGAGGAGTTCGCTTATCATCTGCGGGCCGGCTCCCACCTCGTCATCGCCGGCTCGAAGCACGAGATCCTCCAGGAGCAGGACCGCTACCGCTCGCAATTCTGGGCCGCCTTCGACGCGTTCGTGCCGGGCACGCCGCTGTTCGGGTGAGGCGCGACGGTGCGCTCCCTCACCCCGATTGAGGGGCAAGGGAAGAAGGCGCGCTACAACGTCTTCAGATATTCGATCAGGTCGTAGCGCTCTTGCTCTTTGAGCACGCGGCCGATGGTGCCGTCCTTGCCGGGGCCCGGCGTGCCATCGAACGAGTGGCCGGCATTGCTGTTGCCGAACATCTCGGTGCCGTCCGACGCTCGCGTCGAGAAGCGCGACTGCCCGGTCTTGCAGCTCTCGCCGTCGACGACCGTGAAGCCGACCTGCTTCGGATCGTAGTCGCGACCACCGCCCATGCAGAACGATTTGGGGCGCTCGGCCGCGGGGCTCAGCATCCAGTACAGCGAGGGCACCGATCCGTTGTGCAGGTAAGGCGCGGTGGCCCAGACGCCGTTGAGCGGGCGAGCGCGATACCAGGGCCGCGGCTCTTTCTCGGGCTCGGGCGGCTGAGGACCGGGATTGGGGCAGTTCTGGCGCTCACCCCACCAGATCTTCTGAACCTTCGGATCGATCTTCGCATCGTCCATCGCTTTGCGGCTGACGATGTCGACGAGCACCATCAGGCCGAGCGAGTACGGCATGTCGGTCGAAGAGATCTCCGGCAGATTGCAGCTCCACCAGGCATTGAGGTTCTGCGTGGGATCGAGCTTGAGAAAGCCCGGCACCTGAACCGTCCGTTTCGCCAGCACATTGGCCTGAGCGGGATCGGTCCCCATGCCTTTGACGCTTTTCTGGACCTCGTTCAGAAATTTCTTGTCGCCGATGGGTTCCCAGCGCGACGAGGACCAGATGCTCTTGTCCGGAAATTCCGTGTCGAACACGGGATCGTTGACCGGCCCGAGATGGCATTCGACGCAGATCTCCGCATAGAGCTTGCGGCCGTTCTTGACGCGGTCGCCGTCGATTTTCCAGGCACCATCGCCGAAGATGTCCGATGGCCATTTCGGCGACGTCAGTCCACTGAGCTGCTTTTTCGGATGGGGCGGGGACCCTGCCAGCAACTCCTCGATCCAGTTCAGATTCTTGATGTCCATCGACGAGCGGAACAGCGTGTCCTTGGGGGTATTGTCGGACAAATTGAGCAGCGCGGTCACGCCCAGCGCTTCGCCGGCATTGCGGATCAGCGGTTGTTCGATGGACGCGTCATATTGCGCGAATTTGAGCCAGGGCACGGTCCAGATCGGCGGGAAGCTGACCGGCGCGTCCTTGGCATGCAGATTCTTTTCGAAGCCGCTGAGGCCGCTGAGCGTCATGTCCTGGGCGAAGACCTGATTGCCGATGCGGTTGAGCGCGTCGAGACGGCCGTATCCTTCTTCCGTGTCCTCCTGCGGCTCGTCCCGCTTCGTCTTCTCGTTGAACCTCGTCTTGCCGTCGATGGTTTTCGCGTAGGTTTCCTCCCAGTCTTTCAGGAACGTGCCGATCGTTTGCAGCTTCTGCTTCAGCGCATCGCGATCCGCATCGCTGGCGGAGGGGCCGAGCACACGGTCGGCGAAGCGCGTGAAGCGACCCGGCACAAGGAGCGTGTAGGCGATCGACAGACCGGTCGTGACCTCGAGCTTCCTGAGGTCGGTCATCGCCGGGCCGCCGTCGAAGCGAATGTCGATGCCTTTGTAGTGGATCTGGCCGGTATGGCAGGCGGCGCAGGTCAGGCCGATCCGGTCCTCGCCGAGCTGGCCGGTCGCAGGATCGGGCACGCCGGTCATGCGCGCAAAGCCGACGGGCAGGCCGCCGACGTTTTCAGCCTGGGTGCCCCAGTTGACCGGCGGATCCCAAAGCCGAGCCGGCACCGGCTTCGTCTTGTCGTAGACGTTGGCATAGCCGAACCGACGCAGCGTGGCGTCGTCGGTGTTGATCGTCTGCGGGCTGGGGATGAAGCCGAAGCGCTGCAGATGGTCGCTGTCATGCAGCATCCCGGGCTTTGCAAAGAAGTGAAGCCGCGGCTGCTCGAGCGCCATGAACCAGCTATAGGGCACCGGGAAGGTCGCGGTGCCCTGGCTGGCATGATGAAACCAGTGCCGGTCCTCCAGCGCCCAGTTTTGCTCAAGCCAGTACGCGGCCCGGGGTTCGACAAGTTTCGGCAATGGCGGGGCGACGAACTGGCCGATGACGCTGGGCAGCATCGGCTGGAATTGATCGGGAAAGCGCAGCGCCACGATGCCAAAGACGAGGAGCGCGGCGACCAATCCGCCGGCGGCGCGCAATATGAGCGAGGGCGGTTTGACCGGCTGGCTGACCATCCGCTGGGTGATCCTGTCAGGGAATTTGCGTTCGTTGAACAATGTCCTCACCTCGGCCACGCTGAGATAGCGGTCATCACCCTGGCCCTTGCCCATGATCTTGAGCAGGACCGGCCATTCGAACTTCATCAGGATTGGGTAGTACCAGCGAGCTTGATTGCCGGCGCGCTTGAGATTGTCGTCCATGAAGGTCTGGATTTGCGAGGCGTTGAGCCCGGTCTCGGTGCCGCCATCGGGATCGGCATAGGTGCTGCCGAAACCGGTGAGCCGCGCGATCTCGTCCTCGTTGACGCGCCCGTCGACGCCGAGGATGCGCGAGCCGGCACCGAGCTTGTCGAGCGGGCCGCCGCGCAGCCTATCGAGCTGCGTGCCCCAGAAAATGCTTTGCAGGATGTGACAGGCGCCATTGGCGATGAGCGCAACGCCGCGGACCTGGATGCGGGCGAGCGTCTTTTTCGCTCCAGTCTCGCCGCTTGCATTTGCGATGGTCTGCGACACCGTCCGGAGCGGGACGGTGCCGCCGTCGACAAAACCTTCGCCGACGAGGCCGCGCAGGAACGGGCAGGGATTGTTCGGCGAGACCTGGATTGAGGGGTCGAAGGGTTTCTTGCGGGAGTCATCCATCGGTCAAAATCCTGAAAGAAACGAATCGCGAAAAGCGGTCACGCCGATCAAGCGCGGAAAGTTTAACAAACAGACAGCGCCGACGCCGAAAGACAATACTACTTCAGCGTGTGACGAAGTGTGGCTGAATTCACTGTGGTGTCAATAAAGGTGGACGTGAGCGCGCGGCTTGTCCTCAGAACTTGCCCTCAGGATTCGGCAGCGCGTTTGACGTCGCTCTGAACCAAAGTGAGCTTGCTGACCGGCACGCCCGCCTTCAGCAGCCCTTCGCGATAATGCGCGAGGTCCTCGGGCCTCTTCCAGTGAAAATTCCGCAGATGCCGGTCGACGTTCAGGGTCGGGTAATTGCCCATCAGCACGGAGGTCGCCTCGATTGCCTCGCCGGTCCGTCCCGATTGCGCCAGCGCTGCGGCGCGGATCGCCAAGGCCTGCAAGTGGTTCGGATTGACGTAGAGCTGCTCGCGCGCCCACGACAGGGTGGCGTCATATTGGCCGACGAGATAATGGCTGAAGGCGTTCAGCGCCGCCCATTGATAGCGCGGGTCGCTGTTGTCGCGTTGCGCGGCCATCGAGAACAGCTCGATCGCCTGCCGGTGCTCGCCGATGACGAAGTGGCAGATGCCGAGCACGCCGCGCGCGCCCATGTCGTAGGGGTTGAGCGCGACCGCGCGCTTGGCGGCGTCCATCGCCGCCTCGTAATGCCCCTCCATGGCGTGGGCCCAGGACAGAACTGAGAACGCGAAGGACGAGCGCGGGTCGAGCCGGACGCTGTTTTCGGCGAGGTTCATCGCCTCGGCCCACAATTCGCGCGTTCCCTTGATCCAGCCGAACTGGATGCTCTGGATCTGGATCGTGGCGAGGTAGGCGTGCGCAATCGACAGTTTCGGATCGAGTGCGATCGCCTCCTTGAACAGGTCAATGGCGGCGTCCAGATCCTCCTTGGTCTGCCGATAGTAATGCGAAAGCCCCTTGAGGAAGCGGTCCCAGGCTGTCACGTCGGTGGTGAGGCGCGCGGGCGCGGAGGCTTCGGCGCGGACAATCTCGGTGGCGATGGCGGCGGACAGGCTGGTCGTGATCTCGTCCTGCATCGCGAAGAAGTCGCCGATGTCGCGGTCATAGCGGCCGGTCCAGAGTTGCTCGCCCGTCTCCGGCGCGATCAGCTCGGCGGTGACGCGGATCTTGGCTCCGGCACGCCGCACCGAACCCTGGATCAAATAGGTGGCGTCGATCTCGCGCGCGATCAGGCGGGTGCTCGCGTTCTTGCCCTTGAATGCGAAGGTCGAGTTGCGGCTCAGCACACGGTAGAAGGATTGCAGCGACAGCGCGTGGATCAAATCCTCGGTCAGTCCGTCGGAGAAATATTCGTCCTGGGCGTCGCTGAGATTGGCAAAGGGCAGCACGCCGACGATCGCGGTCCGCGACAGGGCCTCCTTCGCCTCGGGCACGCGCGTAGTCGCGCCCTCGGGCGTCCAGGTCCATATCCCGACCGGATCCTTGATGTTCTTGAAGCGGTGATTGCCGCCATCGACCAGCGGCACAGTGAGATGCTTGCTCGCTTCCTTGTAAGCCTTGGCCGAAATCGCGAACCCGCCCGGGCTCGCCACGGATTCGAGGCGGACGGCAATGTTGACGTCGTCGCCGAACACCTCGTCCTCGTCGGCGATGACGTCACCCATATGGATGCCGAGCCGGAACTGCATGGCGCGGTCGGCGGGCAGGTGGTCGTTGCGCTCCGCCATCAGCGTCTGCATCGCGATCGCGGCTTCAGTGGCGCCGACGATAGAGGGGAATTCCAGCAGGAAGCCGTCGCCGGTGTTCTTCACGACGCGGCCGCCATGATTGAGGATGATGGGGTGGATCGCGCTGCGATGGGCCTTGAAGGCGGCATGGGTGCCGGCCTCGTCACTGCCCATCATCCGCGAATACCCGGCGACATCGGCGCAGACGATGGCGGCCAGACGTCTTTCCATATCCTCGGAGCTCCAAAGGAGCGGAGACCTGCCACCGCGTGGCAGCGGCCCGCGAATCCCGCATTTCAAGAACCCGGCCTTTATAGAGCAGATGAGGCCGAGCGAAAGTATGAACCGCATTGCAAATTCGATGCAAATCCTACGCAATTCCGGCGGTGGACGATTGGGTGCGAACCGATTAAGCCGAATCCCTTCAGACCGCCCGGCCGGGGCGGCGGGGGCATTCACATGCTGGGCATTCACGAGATCTGGCTGTTCATCCTGTCGGGCGTGCTGCTCAACATCACGCCGGGACCTGATACGGTCTATGTCATCGGCCGCAGCATGCAGATGGGCTGGCGCGGCGGGGCTGCAGCAGCATTCGGCATCAGTTGCGGCTGCTTTTTCCACGTCGCGGGAGCGGCCATCGGTCTTTCGGCCCTCCTGATGGCCTCATCCACCGCGTTCTCGATCCTGAAGCTGGTCGGCGCGGCCTATCTGGTCCTCACCGGCCTTCAGATGCTGTGGTCGCGGCCGGCGCTTGTGGCGGTCAAGGACGAGGCGGAGCGGAACTCGCTGCGGCGGGTTTTCCTCCAGGGCGTCTTCACCAACGCGCTCAATCCCAAGGTCGCGCTGTTCTTCCTGGCCTTCCTGCCGCAATTCGTCGCGGCCGATGCGCCCCACAAGCCGCTCGCCTTCCTGACGCTCGGCCTGATCTTCATCTGCACGGGAACGCTGTGGTGCCTGGTGCTGGCGGCGTTCGCCGCGAAAGCCGCCAACCGGTTGCGGCAGTCCGAGGGCGTGATCGCCTGGGTCAACCGGACCTTGGGCTGCCTCTTCATCTATCTTGGCATCCGCGTCGCCATGCTGGAGACGCGGTAACTTTTCCTTACGCGAATTCCTTCAGCAGCGCGCTGCCGGCCAGATAGACGCCGAGCAGGACCATCGCGATCAGGAACCAGCGGCGAAACGCTTCCGCCGGCATCCGCACCCGCACCGACTGGCCGATGAACATGCCGGCAAAGGCCGTGGCCATGGCGACCGCGCCAGGCACGGCATTGGCTGGCGTCAGCAGGCCACCCGCGGTCAAGTTGAAGGCGAGCGCCAGCGTCGCCGTCGTGAAGAACACGCCGAGTGCCTGCACCAGTTCGTCCTTCTCCATGCCGATCGCCTGCATGAACGGCATCGAGGGGATCACCTGCACGCCGGTCGAGGCCGAGATCACGCCGGTGATGACACCGACCACACCACCGACCCATTTCTCGTTGTTCGGCGCGACGTGGAACTGGAACTTGTTCAGCCCGATCACGGCATAGATGACGAGCAGCACACCCAGCACGACCGTGCCATAGCGCGCATAGGGACCCGTCAGCGCGCCGGCATTGAGCCAGCATCCGATCACGGTGCCGATCATCAGCGGCCATAGCCGCTTCAGGATGTCGCGCAAATGAGGGCCGACAAAGGTCTGCCAGATGTTGGTGACGATGGCGGGCACGATCACGATGGCGATCGCGCGGCTGGGGGCCATGTTCACTGCGAGCAGGCCCATGGAGACGGTCGGCAGGCCGAGCCCGACCACGCCCTTGACGAATCCGGCGATCAGGAAGACGGCGGCGATAAGAATGAGAAGCGGGTCGATCATCCCTGCACATTGACCGAAGCCGCGCGTCGGCACAATCTGGAGGTTACGGAGACAGCCTTCGTGCTAGCCGAAGGCTGAGGAGACCTGCCAAGGAGATCTGCCATGCGTTTCGACCTCGTCGATCTCCAGCTTTTCATTGCGGTCGCCGACCAGCGCAGCATCACCCGCGGCGCGGAGCGGTCGCATCTGGCACTGGCGTCCGCCAGCGCGCGGATCAAGGGGCTCGAGGACGCCTTCGGCGTCGCGCTCTTGAAGCGCGGCCGCCGCGGCGTCGAGCTGACCGCGGCCGGCGAGAGCCTGCTCGACCACGCGCGGGTCGTGATCCACCAGGTCGACGCCATGCGCGGCGATCTTGCGGGCTTTGCCAGCGGCGTGCGGGCGAGCGTGCATTTCCTCGCCAACACCTCGGGCCTGTCCGAGCATCTGCCGAAGGCGCTCGCCGGCTTCCTACGCGAGCATCGCGACGTCGCCATCGACATCGAGGAGCGCGAGAGCACCGACATTGCGGCTGCAATTACCGCCGGTGCTGCCGATCTCGGTTTCGCCGCCGAGCACGCGCTGCCGGACCATATCGAACGCTTCGTCTTCAGCGAGGATCGCTTGACGCTGGTGACGTCGCGCCGCGGCCCGTTCGCCGGCCGCCGCCAGATCGATTTCCAGGAGGCGGGGCTTGCGAGTTCGTCGGGTTGACCAGCGCCACCGCGCTTCAGGTCCATATTTCGAAGCACGCCGCGCGGCTCGGCATGCGCCCGCATTTTCGCGCGCGGCTGCGCGACTTCGACGCGATCTGCCAGATGGTCGCCGCCGATGTCGGCGTTGCCTTGGTGCCCGAAGCCGCCGCCCGCCGCTGCGCAAAACTGATGCCGCTCGCCATGGTCCGCCTGCGCGACAGCTGGGCCAACCGCAAGCTCGTGATCTGCGCGCGCAGTTTCAAGGCGTTGCCCAGGCCGGCGAAGATGCTGGTGGAGCATTTGCGCGCGGCGGCGATGTGAGGGGGGCGCGCGCCAATGTGAGCTGATGCTGCGGCCGCGAGCACAGCTGCGCTCCCTCCCCCCTTGCGGGCCCTTGCGGGGGAGGGTGGGGGAGAGGGGTACCCAGCAAAAGGTGTGTCTGTTGCGAAGAAGAGAGATCGATGGAGTCCCCGTGTGGACCCCTCTCCCTAGCCCTCCCCCGCAAGGGGGGAGGGAACGCACCTGCCTCGTGGCGGCGCTGAGCTCAAACGGTTGATTACTTCGCCGTCTCGACGCCGGCGTCCTTGATCACCTTCGCCCATTTCGCGGTCTCATCCGCGATGAAGCTGCGAAAATGCTCCGGCTCATCGCCGATCAGCGTTGCGCCTTGCGCGGCGAGCTTTTCCTTGACCGCCGGATACGCCATCGCCTTCGTCGCCAGATCATGCAGCGCCGCGACGATCTCCTTCGGCGTGCCCTTCGGCGCCACCATGCCGTACCAGTTCTCGATGCGGAGATCCGGAAAGCCCGCCTCCGTCATGGTCGGCACATCCGGCGCAGTCGGGGCGCGCTCGGGTGAGCCGACTGCGATCGGCCGCAGGCTGCCTGCCTTGACCTGTGGCAACAGCACGGGGAGATCGAGGAACGTCATCTGCACCTGCTGGCCCAGCAGATCGTTCACCGCGGGCGCGGCGCCGCGATAGGGCACATGCACGATGTCGATCTTGGCCGTCAGCTTGAACAATTCGCCGGCGAGATGCGGCAGGCTGCCGGGGCCGGAGGAGGCGAAGTTCAGCTTGCCGGGCTGCGCCTTGGCCAGCGCAATCAATTCGCCGATGTCCTTGGCCGGCAAATTGGTCGCCACCACCAGCATTTCCGGCACGGTCGCGACCAGCGTCACCGGTGTCAGGTCGGCGAGCGTATCGTAGGCGACCTTCTCCATGCTCGGGCTGATCGCGAGCGCGCCGGCAGAGGAGATCGCGATGGTGTAGCCGTCGGGCGCGCTCTTGGCGACCGCATCGGTGCCGAGCACGCCGCCCTGGCCGCCGCGATTGTCGATCAGCACCGGCTGGCCCGACAGTTCCGACATGCGCTGGCCGATCACGCGCGCGATGATGTCGTTGGGCCCTCCGGCCGGGAACGGCACGATCAGCTTGATCGGCTTGGCCGGAAAATTCTGGGCGGAGGCGAGGGTGGGAAACAGCAGCAGGATTGCGAGGAGGAGCTTACGCCGGTTTTTCATGCAAACTCCCAGGCCGCCTAGCCGTTGAGCAGTTTCAGTGCTTCTTCGTGAACCCTGGCGTCGCCGGCGGCGATGATGCGGCCGCCGCCCTGGGCCGGCTTGCCTTCCCAGGTGGTGACGACGCCGCCGGCGCCGGTCACGATCGGGATCAGCGCTGCGATGTCGTAAGGCTTCAGCTCGGTTTCGACCACGAGATCGACGTGGCCGGCCGCCAGCATGCAATAGGAGTAGCAGTCACCGCCATAGCGCGACAGCCGCGCGCCCTTCTCGATACGGCCGAAAATGGCGCGGTCGCGCTCGTTCATCAGCAGCGGGCTGGTGGTGTAGGTCGTTGCCTCCGCCAGCGAGGCGCAGCGGCGAACCTGGAGCCGGCGCTCGCCGGACGGGCCTTTATAAGTGGCCGAGCCGTTGTCGCCGGAGAAGCGCTCGCCGATGAAGGGCTGGTGCATCATGCCGTACACCGGCGCGCCCTTGTGCAACAGCGCGATCAGCGTGCCCCAGATCGGAAAGCCGCCGATGAAGGATTTTGTGCCGTCGATGGGGTCGAGCACCCAGACATAGTCCGAGCCCTCACGCTCATTGCCGAATTCCTCGCCGACGATGCCGTGCTGGGGGAAGTTGGCCTTGATCAGCCGTCGCATCACCGCCTCTGCGGCGCGGTCGGCTTCCGTGACCGGATCGAAATCCTTGGTCTTGCTCTTGTCGTCGATCGACAGCGAGGTGCGGAAGAACGGCAGAATGGTTTCGCCGGAGGCAGTGGCGAGCCGTCCGATGAAGGCTGAGAAGTCGATCACCGTCACGGTGCATCCTCAAAACGAAAGTCGGGTGAAGCTCGCTTCTGCCTAGCTCAAATCGTCTGAGACGGGCAGCGCTGTGTTGGCTTGCACCCCGGTATTTTGAATGCGGATGCCGGTTGCCTCATCTGAGCCATATGCTGGCCAAATATCGATCATTGAGTTGAATACTTAGTTCCGAACATGCCTCGTTCGTATGCAAACGACTATCAACCCATTGAATTTCCTTATCAAAGAAACTGAATCCGGGTTTCTTTGTAAGCAATTGAGCTATGTGTTTTTGCATGGGAAACCGCTCAAAAGCCCTTGCACTTTGTGCGTCGCGGCCGCATATTGTTGCGGTGCGGTAGCGCTCTGCGTTACCGCTGCCCTCCTTGGGCGTTTCCTCCCTAGACTTGGGCCGCTTCTTCATCAGAAGCGGCCCTTTTTTCTTCGAGCTTTTCTTTCAGCCTCCGTCTTCACTTCAAGCGCGTGAAAACGCGAAGCGAAGATTCGGCGCTCGATACGCTTGCGCTCGCAGCTGTGTCTTAATCGTTTCGTTGATCCCTGATGCGATCACGCTGACGGCGCGCTTATTCCGCGGCGGCCTGGAACGGGCCGAGATCGCTGAACGGGATCGTTGTGGCCAGCACGTCAGCGAGCACCGCGAAGTCGGAAGCGATCTGGCCGAAGCGCGGGCCGCGCTCGCGCCGCCGCTCGTCCATGTAGATCGCGCGGTTGAGCTCGAGCTGCACCGCGTGCAGGCCGCTCGCCGGATTGCCGTAATGCTCGGTGATGAAGCCGCCGGCATAGGGCTTGTTGCGGCCGATCGAATAGCCGAGCCCGGTCATGGTCTCCTCGATCCGGTCGGGCAAGAGCGGTGTGCAACTCGTGCCGTAGCGGTCGCCGATCACGAGTTCGGGCCGGCGCGGCTCGTCGCGGGACACGCCGACCGACGGCATCGAGTGGCAGTCGACCAGCACCACGGTGCCGAACATCTGGTGCACCTTGTTGATCAGCCGGCGCAGCGCGCGATGATAGGGCTTGTACAGCGTCTCGATCCGCGCCAACGCGTCGTCGACCAGGATGCGCTCGCGATAGATCTCCTGGCCGTCGCCGACCACGCGCGGAATGGTGCCGAGGCCGCCGGCGACCCGCATCGAGCGGGTGTTGGCAAAGCTCGGCAGGCGGCCGGTGAACATCCGGGGGTCGAGCTCATAGGGTTCGCGATTGACGTCGACATAGGAGCGGGGAAAGTTGACCCGCACGGTCGGAAAGCCGCGCTCGCTGAGATGGCCGATCAGCTCGTCCATGAAGGAATCTTCGGAGCGCCGCAGCGTCGGCACGTCGATCCGCGACGCGCTCAGGAATTCGTCCGGATAGGTCGAGCCGGAATGGGGCGAGTTGAAGATGATCGGCGCGCGCCATTCGGCGGGCTCCACGATCTCGAACGCTGGCGACTTGTCGCCGTCAAACCGGGTCATCTTCTCAGGCTTCGTCCCTTCGTGCCGCACGATCCGGCAAGGTCCCGGATCGAGGTGATTCGGCCGGTCGAGCGGCTCTTATGTGTCGTCATTGTCCGGAATCGCAACCATTCTGCCAAGCGAAAAAGCGTGATCGGCGCTGGAACATGTCTTAACCGTGTGGGCATCGAGGCGGGGACGGGCCGGCGCTGGTCGATTGATTCGTGCTGCATTCGGGTTCACAAGGGTCGCGCCGGTCGAGCCAGGGTAAAGATTTTCACCCGAAATTTACCCTCTGTCGGGCTTAGTGACCTCTGCTGCTGATGCCGCCTTGTAATTGTCTTGGGGATTCAACGTTCCTGTCATGCCAAAAATCCTGCTCGCCGAAGACGACAACGACATGCGCCGTTTCCTGGTCAAGGCACTGGAAAACGCCGGTTTTCAGGTCTCGTCCCACGACAACGGCATGGCCGCCTATCAGCGGCTCCGGGAAGAGCCGTTCGAGATGCTGCTCACCGACATCGTGATGCCGGAGATGGACGGCATCGAGCTCGCCCGCCGGGCCTCGGAACTCGATCCCGACATCAAGATCATGTTCATCACCGGCTTCGCCGCGGTCGCCCTGAACTCGGATTCGGACGCCCCCAAGAACGCCAAGGTGCTGTCCAAACCCGTGCATTTGCGCGAATTGGTCAGCGAAGTGAACAAGATGCTGGCGGCCTGAATCGGCCCCCTTCCGTCCTTGCACCGGCTCCCTTGAGCCGTTATAGGGACCCGACCCGATCTAGACGACATCTAGGGCGCGTAGCTCAGCGGGAGAGCACTACCTTGACATGGTAGGGGTCACAGGTTCGATCCCTGTCGCGCCCACCATCCTTCGCTCGCGATAGCCGAGAGAAGGATGCCGCGCCGAAGCCCAAAGGGCGCAGGCGGGCTTTTCGCCGCGAGCTACGGCTAGGCAAGCCACGACCTTCGCTCGCGATAGCCGAGAGAAGGATGCCACGCCGAAGCCCAAAGGGCGCAGGCGGGTTGCCGCCGCGAACTTCGGCCAGGCAGGCCATCCCCAGCAATCGGTCAACACGAAGCGTGTGCCACCAGCCCATCGCTAGGCGAGCAGGGTCATCACCTGGTCGATGACGGCTTGAACCTGCTTCGCATCGGAACCCTGGTGCGCGAGCGTCATCAATCCCGTGTGCACCACCATGATCGTGTGCGCGGTGAGATCGGGATCAAAGCCCTTCTTGAACTGAGCCCGGTCGGCACGCAGACGCGCGCGCAGCAGCTCCTCGAGGCGCCTGTTATAGCGCTCGATGTTGTTGCGGACCTTGGTCTGGTCGAGTGAGCCGTCGGTCGCGGAGTTGATCGACAGGCAGCCCCGCAATCCTTTCGCGCCCGAGCAATACGGCACGAAGCCCGTGAGCCATTGCCGGATGACCTCGCGGGCCGGACCGGGCTGGGCCAGCACGCGCTCCGCCCAGCCGAGGATGCCGTCGTGATAGCGATCGAGCACGCGCAGGAACAGCGTGCTCTTGTCGCCGAACGCCGCATAGAGGCTCGGCTTGGCGATGCCGCTCGCCGCCGTGATCTCGTCGAGCGATGCGGCCTGGTAGCCCTTGCGCCAAAACACTTCGCGCGCGACTTCGAGCACGTCGTCGGGATCGAAACTGCGTGGTCTTGCCATGCGACCTGTTTATGCACTCTCGCCGCGGATGTTAAGCCCTCAAGGAGACGTGACCGGACCAATATGCCGTCTTTGTTGACGGTCGTTTCATTTAATACTATCCAGTACAGAATGAAACAAGGGAGACGGCGGATGAAGGCGGTTCAAGTCGTGGCGTTTGGAAAGCCTGCTGATGCAGTGAAGCTGAACGACGTGCCCGACGTCAGCGCGCCGGGCCCGGATGAAGTCGTGGTCGCTGTCGAGGCCGCCCCGATCAATGCCACCGACCTCATGATCATGGCGGGACGATACGGATTTCTGCCGCCGCTGCCGGGCACGCTCGGGATCGAGGGTGTCGGCCGCGTGGTCGCGACCGGTGCCAACGTGAAGACCCTGAAGGAAGGCGATCGAACCCTGATACCGATCCTGAATCCGACCTGGACCGAGCGGGTGAAGTTCACCGCGACGTGGCAGCGCCCCTTGTCGCCGCAAGCGGATATCCAGCAACTCGCGATGGTTGGGGTCAATCCGGCGACGGCGTATCTGTTGTTGACCGATATCGTGAAGATCCCGAGCGGCGGCTGGGTGATCCAGAATGGCGCCAATTCGGCAACGGGGCGCGCGGTCATCGCCGTTGCGAAATCACTGGGAATCAAGCTGGTCAATGTCGTTCGTCGCGAGGACGTCGTGCCGGAACTGCACGCGCTCGGAGCGGATGTGGTGCTCGTCGATGGTCCCGACCTGCAAAAGCGCGTGGCCAAGGAGACGGGTGGAGCGCCGATCCATCTGGCGCTCGATATGGTCGGCGGCAATTCGACCCTGAACCTGATGAACTGCGTTGCTCCGAAGGGTGTGGTTGTTCTCTACAGCGCAATGAGCGGACAGCCCTTCGCCGGATCGAGCCTCAGCGCGATTTTTGCCGAAGTGTCCGTGCGCGGCTTCTGGCTCGTGCATTGGCACAAGACCGCCAAGGACGAGACCATGGGTGAAATGTACGATCATTTGACCGCGTTGGTGACGTCGGGCGCGCTCACGGCTCCGGTCGTTGCGGCCTATGGTCTGGAGCAATTCTCCGAGGCGATCGCCCAGGCAGCAAGCTTCAAAGGCAAGGTGATCTTTATGCCGAACCGGGCCTGATCGGAGATCGAAAATTCCCATACGCCCTGCGTTTCGAAATCAATTTCTATACCGCATAGTATAGAAATCTGGAACAACATCATCATCGCGATCCCATCACCGGAGAACTAGTTCATGCCGTCTCTCTTCGACCCGCTTTCCATTGGTGACCTGACGCTTCCGAACCGCGTGATCATGGCGCCACTGACGCGGCTGCGCGCCGATGAAAACAAGGTACCGACCGCGATCATGGCCGACTATTACGCGCAGCGCGCGTCCGCTGGGCTGATCATCTCCGAGGGCGTCCCGGTTTCGCAGCAGGGCGTCGGCTATCGTGGCGTCGCCGGAATCTGGGCGGACGAGCACGTGAACGGTTGGCGAAGCGTGACCAGGGCCGTGAAGGCTGCCGGGGGGCGGATCTTCATGCAGATCTGGCACGTGGGCAGGATTTCCGATCCGGAGTTTCACAATGGACAGGCGCCGGTCGCGCCGAGCCCGCTGGCGGCCAAGGGCAATGTCAGCCTGCTGCGTCCCGAGCGTCCCTTTGTCGTGCCGAGGCCACTGCCAACGGCGGACGTCGCGGCCGTGGTCGGAGATTTCCGCCGGGCCGCGCAGTTTGCCGAAGCGGCCGGGTTCGACGGCGTCGAACTCCACGGTGCCAATGGTTACCTGCTTGATCAGTTTCTCCAGGATGGATCGAACCAGCGCACGGATCAGCATGGCGGCGCCATCGAGAACAGGGCGCGTCTCATGCTCGAATCCGTCGATGCGGCGATTGATGTCTGGGGACCATCTCGCGTCGCCATGCATCTGGCGCCAAGGGCGGACGTGCACTCGATGGGCGATTCCGACCGGGCGAGCACCTTCGGCTACGTCGCGCGCGAGCTCGGGCGGCGCAGGATCGCATTTCTCTGCGTCCGCGAGCATGTCGCGGCCGACAGCCTCGGTCCCCAGCTCAAGGCGGAGTTCGGCGGCATCTACATCGCCAATGAAGGTTTTACCGCAACGACGGCGCAGGACGCCCTTGATGCCGGATGGGCCGATGCCGTCGCGTTCGGCAAGGCCTTTATCGCCAATCCCGATCTTCCCGATCGGTTGCGCAGCGGTGCCCCGCTCAATGCCCCGCAACCGGCGACATTCTATGCGCCCGGGCCCGAGGGCTACACCGATTATCCCGCCCTGCAATTGCAGGGCGTCGGCTAAGGCGCCGACCCGCATCTTCTGGCGAGATGCGGGCCGTCTGCACCGCTGCTATTTCAGCTCCGTGTTCGCGACCGGCATGATGGACGCGACGTGCCAGCCGTTGGCGTCCTGAACGTAGGTCTGGCTGATCAGGAACGTATTTTGCTGCGGCGGCTTGCCCGGAAGGCCGCGCGTGAAAACGATCGGCACGAGAACCTGCATGACATCGTTCGAGATCACGGCGACCCGGAATTTCGACATGTCGGGTTCGAGGTGCCAAATACCTTCGTAATATTCCTTGAACCGGGCAGCGACCGCATCACGGCCTCGCGTATCGACGTTTCTCGCGAACAGCAGCGTGCTGGGTGAATCCAGCAGCATGGCCTTCACCGCATCGGCGTCGTGGGCATTCTGCGCGGCGATGAATTTTTCAAAGATGGTTTTGGCCTCAGCGTCATTTGCGGCGGCCTGCGCCGGTCCGCCCGCGCCGATCGTCGCGACCAGGACGAACAGCATTGCAATGGCCGAAAGACTGCGGAGCCGTGCCAATGGCCGTGGTTTGACCAGGGCTGCCGACGTCATCGAATAGATCATGCTCACCTCGTTGTTTCGGCACCAGGTCTGCCCGGTGCGCCACTTAATCATTATGATCATCATCATTATATTCATGATAGATATCATGTAAAATGACGGCTCATCACGAGGTGCACAAATGAAAGTGAGCAAAGAACAGGTGGCGGAGCATCGCACGCGGATCATGGTCGCGGCCGCGCGCCTGTTCCGGCAACACGGCTTCGACGACGTCACGGTCGCCGACGTGATGAAGGAAGCCGGTCTGACCCACGGCGCCTTTTATGGGCACTTCCCGTCGAAGGAAGCCCTGATCGCGGAAGCGGTCGGGCACGTGTTGCCGTCGGCCGCCAACAGTCCGGACCCGCGCCGATCGGCGGCGGATTTCGCCGACGGCTATCTCAGCGTCCGGCATCGCAACAACCGCGCCACAGCCTGCCTGTTCTCGAGTCTCGGAACCGAGGCGGCGCGGGGCTCAGCCGATCTTCGACACCGGATGACGCAGGCCATTCGCTACAGGATCGATCACCTGACGGTGGACGCCGATGGCGACACGCCTCACACCAAACGACGCGCAGCGATCGCCGCATGGGCGTCGATGGTCGGCGCGATGGTGCTCGCCCGCATCGTCGACGACGAGGAATTGTCGCGAGAGATTCTGTCGGAAACGCGCGCGTCCCTGCCGCTACGTTAGCGGCAGCAGATGCTCCGGGATCTGCACGGGCGCGGCCGGCACGAGCGAGGCGACCGAGACGTGCGGCCAGGTCAGGCCGTTGAAATCCAGCATCACCTTCTGCGAATACTGGATCTGCGTCGTCGCCACCCGGACGCGGCCGCCGGCAAACCCCTTGTTGGGCACGAACGGAAGCGTGGCGACGAAGCTCGGAACCAGCGGCACCGTGCCCTTCTGCAATGGCTGGAGAATGATCGGCGGCTCCCCGGACGGGATGCGCGGCACGTCGATGTCGTAGATCACCGTCTCGATCCAGAACACGGCATCCATCTGGAAGGCGTTGGCGTTGGCGCCGTTGCCGCCCGGCGGCGGAGCGGGCACGCCCTGGAGGAACGCGATGTTCGAGGTGCCACCGGCGAAGTTCGGCGCCTGTGGATGCGGTCCCGGTGAAGGCACGGCCGGCAACGGGCCGCCGGACAGCGGCGAGCCGGGCTTGGTCGAGGTCTCGATGATGATGGTATGGCTGATGGTCTGATGCGCGATCTGGTTGCGCAGCACGGTGTTCGGGTCGGTGATCATGGCCTGGGTGAGCTTGCCGGAGGCGATCAGCGCCGTGAGATCCTGGGGCAGCCTGCGCGTGGTCTTGTTGGCGGCGGTTTGATTCTGGAACGTGAACTTGTTGTTCGGGTTGCCGCCGAAGAATGGCGTGATGTCGACCGCCGCGATCGTCGGCTTGCCGGCGACGGGCGGCAGCGCGGTGCCTTGCGCGGTGATCGTCGTGCCGTGCGGGATCGAGGCCATGCGCGCGACGGTGAACGGCTCGTGCGGGTTGGTGCTGGCGGGCACCGCGAGCCAGATGCCGGGCTCGAAATGAATGCCGACCGGCGTTCCCGTCGTCACGTCGTTGATGGTCTGGAGATACGGCACGCCGTTCAGGAAGGCGTCGGCTTGCGGCCCGGAGCCGCGATTGGGGATCGAGCCGAGATTGTTCGAGAACGATAGTGTCTCGTCGGTGAGGTTCAGCTCCAGCACGTTGTCGGCGGGGTCGGTGGTGTTGATCGGACCCGGCATCTGTGTCGGCGTCGTCGTGCTGTCGGGCCGGAAGATCGTGTTGAATCCCTGTCCCGTGAACGTGCCCGCGAAGGCGGACAACGGCCCGAGCGTGGGCGGCAGGGTGAAAGGCACCGCGGCGGGAGCGGCGGCCTGCGCGGCAGCCCTGAACACGGTGTCGACCTGGTGGATCGAGAAATTCGCAGTCTTGGAGAATGCGCTGGTGAGCGGCTTGGGTTCGTCCATGGGGCGGTCCTTTCGATGGCTGCAGGCTCGACTGTCGATGCCGGCGCGCACGCGCGAGGCGGCGTTCGCGTCGCTGGGGTCAGCGAGACGTCGGACGGAATTTTTCGAAGCTAATCGCGATCTCTCAGGTCGTCGTCCGCCTCACCCCGAGCGAGAGGACGCATTGCCTAATCCAACTCTGTGTTCGACAATGAATGATCGAAAAATTGGTGCGGGGTCGTCTGCCCCGTTCTCCTGGTTACATCTTGAATATGATACAACCTTAGCGATGCTCCAAATGTGTTCCATTTCACAGGGCACACTGAAAGCGCAGCATCCGGGGACGAGAAGGCCGCCCATGAGCATATCCGTCATCGAACAGGCCAGGATCCAGGCGCAGGTCCTGGTGCCGCTGGTCAAAGCGCTCCAGGCCGAGCTCGGCGAGGCCCGCGCGAATGCGCTGGTGCGCAACACGCTCGGCGATCTCTATCGCCGCTTCGGCGAGGAGTTCTGGAAAGCGAAGAAGGAGGCCAGTCTCGGCCAGGCTGTCGCCTCCGCCTTCAAGACCTACGCCCGCGACGACGCGCTCGCTTACGACGTGATCGAGCAGACTGAGGATGCCTTCGCGTTCGACGTGAAGCGATGCGCCTACGCCGAATTCTACCAGGCGCTGGGCGAGCCGGAGCTCGGCTTTCTCCTGGTCTGCACCGCCGATTTTGCAACTGCGGAAGGGTTCGGCCCCGACATCAAGCTCACGCGCACGCAGACCATCATGCAAGGCGCCAATCATTGCGACTTCCGCTACCGGCGCAATAAAGGGGAATCACAGTGAAGGGAATACGGACATGCGAGCGAGCTGTCTTGCCGTGATGGCGTTGTTGCTGATCGCGTCGCGCGCAGACGCTGCGATCATCGACTGGCAGGCCGAGCTGCAGCGCTGCCGTACGCTGCGCGAGAACATCGCGCCGTTGCTCCAGGCCGGCGAGGGGATATCCTCCGTCGGCCGCTCCAACAGATCCGTGCGTCGCTGTATCTGGATCCAGCGTCTGGCGGTGCGCAAGAAAATCCCCGGCGCGGAGGTGTGGTAGGCATCTCAATCACCGTCACCCCCGCGCAACCGCTTAGCTGTTGCGCGGGGATGACGGGGCTGAGGCCATCTTGGATCACCCGACCAGATATGTCTTCACCGCCGCCTCATCCCATTCAATACCGTTGCCGGGCTCCTCGCCCGGCAGCGCAAAACCGTCCTTGATGGTGAGGCGGCTCGCCAGCACCGCGTCGGCCCAGTCGACATATTCCAGCCAATGCGCGGTCGGCGTCACGCAGAGCAGATGCGCGCTCACCTCCGAGAACAGATGCGTCGACATCTCGATGCCGGCGGCATGCGCCAGTGACGCCGCGCGCATCCAGCCGGTGACGCCGCCGATGCGCTGCACGTCCGGCATCACGAAGTCGCAGGCCTCGGCGGCCAATGCCGATTGCATCGCAAAAGCGCTGTCAAAGTTCTCGCCGATCTGGACCGGCGTGCCCAGCGCATCCGCAATGCGGGCGCAGCCGTCATAATCGTCGTGGCGGATCGGTTCCTCGATCCAGGTCAGCCCCTCGTCGTCGAGCATCTCGCCGCGGCGTATGGCTTCGGTCACCGTCAGCGCCTGATTGTAGTCGCACATCAGCGTCACCTGATCGCCGACGGCTTTGCGCACGGCGCGCACCACGGCGAGATCCTCCCGCGCATCGGGCCGGCCGACGCGGATCTTGGCGGCCTGAAAGCCCTCGGCCAGCAGCTTGTGCGCTTCGTCCACCGCGGCACCCGCCGGCATGATGCCGAGCCCCTTCGAATTGTAGGCCTTGACCGGCTTCGGTGCGCCGCCGAGCAGGCGGGCCAGCGGCAGGCCTTTGCTGCGCGCCAATGCATCCCACGCCGCCATGTCGATGCCGGATTGCGCCAGCCGTTGCAGGCCGGCGAGCCCGAGCAATGTGAAGCGCTGGGTCAGCTTGCGCTCGATCTCGAACGGCAGCAGCTCGTCGCCCGCAAGCAGCTCTGACATCTCCGCGACCATCGCCGTCAGCGGTTTCAGGGCCGAAGGCGTGATCGAGAACAGATAGGCGTGCCCCACGGCGCCCTGATCGGTCTCGCAGTCGATCAGCACCAGCGGTGCCTTCGCAACCGTGCCGGTGGAGGTTTTGAGCGGCAAATTCATCGGCACGATCACGGGGCGCGCGACGAAGCGTTTGATGCGGATGGTCTCGGTCATGGGATCTCCCGGCGGAGCGGATGCAGGTCGGCGCCGATCTTAGACATTCGTCATGAAACGAAAAGGCGTCTGCTGCAACCACCATAGCCTGGCGTTGCGTGGCTCACCGCGCCGCGCCTTCCGTGAATGCGGTCTCGATCACCGCGCCGAAGGGTTGCCAGGACCGACCGTCGAACTGGACAAGCCGCATCTGCTTGATCGGCAGATAGCTGTCTGGCGAGGTATTCATCCTGATGTTGGGTAGCGCAACGGTGGGGTGATAGTCTCTGAGCGAAGCTGCCTGGCGCATGATGTTCTCGCGCGACAGGTCGTCGCCGCATTGCTTCAGCACCTGCGTCAGCGCCTCGGCCGCGGCGTAGCCATAGAGCGCGGCACTGTTGTTCGTGCTTTCGACTTGATGGTATTTGTCCATGAAGGCGAACCAGTCCTTCATGGCGGGATCGTCTTTCCATGCGGGATCGCTCGGATCCTTCAGAAAGGCCGCCGAGATCACGCCGGCCGAATTCTCCAATCCTGCGGGCGCCATCGCATTGGCGATTGAGGCGGAGGCGTCGTTCACGATGAAGACCGGGTGCCAATTGAGCGACGCCGCCAGCTTGATCACCTGGGCCGCCGTCGACGGCACGCCGAGAAAGACGAAGATGTCGGCGCCCGCGCGCTTGAGGATCGAGACGTGGCCTTCGAGATGCTCATCGGCAATGTCGAAGGCGATGTCGACGAGGACAAGACGGTTCAGATCGCCAAGACCTTCCTCGATACCCCTAAGGAGCGCGCGTCCGAACTGGTCGTTCTGCCAGAGCACCACGATCTTGCGATGCGGATAATAGGCCTGGATGTAGTTGGCGTAGATGCGCCCCTCCGACCGGAACGCCGGCTGCCAGCCCATGGTCCAGGGAAACGCCTTGGCCTGGCTCAGCTCCTCGTCGCCGGAGGCGACGAAAAGCTGCGGGACCTTCTTCTCGTTCAGATACCAGCGCGTGGCGAGATTGCCGGGCGTGCCGAACGACCCGAACATCAGCTGCACGTCGTCCTTCTCGACCAGACTGCGCGTGAGCTCCAGCGCGGCCATGGGATCGGAATTGTCGTCGCGCGTGATGAAGCGGACCTTGCGGCCGTTGATGCCACCGCGATCGTTGACCATGTTGAAATAGGCGGCTTCCGCCTTGCCGATCGCGCCGAATTCCGAGAGCGGTCCCGAATAGGGCACGATATTGCCGATGCGGATTTCATTGTCGGCGGTGGATTGCTCTGGCTGCTGTTGCGACATCGCCCCGAGCGAGGCCAGAGCGGCGATCAAAACGAACAGCAGTCTGCCGGTGACGCGCATGCTCGACACCTTGTCGTTGGCCCCTCACAGAGGTCGGCTCGATCTGCACCAGGGCGAGTTGATCTACGTCAAGCGTTTGGCAATCCTGTGGCTGAGTAACCGGCCCGACGAAGCGGCAGGCGTGCTGACGCGCCGCACTTCTGATTGAGAAAGTCCCCGTGTGGCACCCCTCTCCCTAATCCTCCCCCGCAAGGGGGGAGGGAACGCACCTGGGGTGCGGCTGGCTAAGTGGCTAACAATTCGCGTTGAGTCTTCGCTCTGAGCTTTTGAACTCAGCTCTCGCCGCACGGCACACTGCGCTCCCTCCCCCCTTGCGGGGGAGGGCGGGGGAGAGGGGTGGCTCGGAAAATGGTGCGAATAGTTGTCGTGTCGCCCCTTACGGCAGCCCGCGCGCCTCGAGCTGATGCACCAGCAGCAGCGTCGGTTCGGCGAGGCTGTCGCCGGAGCCGTCGAGGCCGAACGCGGCGGCGATGCCGTCGCGGCTGCGCAGGAGTGTGAGGCGCGGGCAGTGGCCGGCGCCGCACAGCGTCTTCTTCAGGGTCTCGCCCTGTGTCACGATTCTCGCGGGATCGTCCGCGGCCCAGGCCAGCACGATGGGCTCGTCGAAATTGAGAATGCCGGGGAAGACCGACCGCTTGTCATATTGGGCGGCATCCAGGCCGAGATAGGCCTTCTCGCTGTCGCCGGCGTCCTTGCCGGCGCGATAGATGCCGGACACCAGCACCACGGCAGCGACATCGGCGCGGTCGGCCTGGAGCTCGGGATGCGCCAGCAGGGTGGCGACATGGAAGGCGCCGGCGCCATAGCCGACCGCGACGATCTCGCGGGCATCGCCGTTGAACAGGTCGATATTGCCATGGATCCAGGACAGCGCGGCGGCGACATCGGTCGCACCCATCGGCCAGGTCGCTGCGGGCGCCAGCCGATAGCTCACGCGCACCCCGATCATGTCGTTGCGCGCGGCAAAGCACATCGCCTGGTCCTGGATTTCGCGGGACAGGTCGGGCGCCGCGCGGTCGCCGGTGAAGGTGTCGCCGGCCACGAACAGCAGCACCGGCCGCGGCGTATCCGCCTTGGTCGAGCTGGTGGCGACATCGAGCACATTGGCCTCGCTGTCGCCATAGCGCAGGCCGCGCGAGAAGGTGACCTGCTCGCACAGCCGCGCGGTGCCGCCGGCCGTCGTGTCGGAGTCGGTCAGGCCGACGCGCACGAGATCGGACGACGCTGTCAGCCGCACGGGCAACGGGCCGTGCGCGGAGGCGGTTGTCACGGTCAGAACAAGGAAAAAAGTGAGATAATTCTTCATCATGTGGGTGCCGGCCTTGTGCGCTTGATATGGACGCGCGGGTTTGGCCTGTCTTTTCAATTCGCCTTATTAGTTCGTCTTGTTGGTTCAACTTGCGGCGATTTCACGGCACCCTAGGTTCGGCCTTCAGGCTCATCTCAATTTCCCGGCTGGAACGTGCAATCCGCCCCGCTGCCGTCCTTTTGCCGGATGGCGTTGGGGTCGATCGTGCAGCTCAGTTTGCTCAGGCTCTCGAAATTCGATCCCGCCGCACCATCCGGCGGAACACCGGCCAGCGCCTCGATGGCAAAGATCTCGTTGGCGGTGGAGCCGGCCACGGTCTTCACCTTCTTGCCGAAGGTGACCTCGCAGTTGCGTACCGTGATGTCGACATTGCCGGTGCGGCAGACGATCCTGTCCGCAGTCACCACGATTGCCTTCTTGTAGGGAATGTCGCTGTTGGCGGCGAACAGCATCGCCATCGCCTTCTTCTCCGCGCCCGACAGGAGCGGCGACAGCGGCGCGATCACGCCGGCGAGCGCCAGCGCAACCGAGCCTGAGACCTTTGCCGGCGTGCCGCCAGACGCGCCCGCGACATTGGAGGCGGCGGCGACAGCGAGCGCAGCGGCGGTGCAAGCCGTCACGATGAACTTCATTTTCATGTCTCCTGGCCGATCAGGGCTTCGATGTCGCAAGCGGTGTCAACCTACGACAGAACCACCGGCTTTGGCAGCCTGAAGCGCGACCGGGCGTGGCGCGACGGCAGGACAGATGTTCGACGCTTCAGCTGGCCTTCTTCCGCTTGGCGGCTTTCTTCGTCTTCTTCTTGACGGTCTTCTTGGCCGCCTTCCTCTTCGCCGCCTTCTGGCCGGTCAGATACGCCTCGACCTTCTTTGCGGAATGGCCGGCGGCGGCGACGGCGGCCTTCAGCTTGGCCGGCGTGATCTTGAATTTCTTCGACCAGTAGCGGACTTCATAGGCCTCGCTCAGCGCGATCCGGCTCTTGTCGGCGGCGCGGTGTTTCTGGAGCTTGATGTATTCCTCTACCTTCCGTGCGGAATGGCCGACCTTCTTGACGGCGTATTTCAGCTTGGCCGGGGTCACCTTGAATTTCTTCGACCAGTAGGCGACTTCGTATCTCTCGGTGAGCGCGATCAGCGCGCGATCGGCGCCGCCCCGCTTTGCCTTGTCGTCAGCCATGCTTCCCTCCTGCCGCAAATGCGTGCATCCAGTCTAGCATGCAATCGGATTTGGAAGGCAAGGTGCGAGCCGCGCAGCGGTTTGCGCGGCGCCGCTGTTTTGCCGCGCCGTGTCAAATGGTTGTCGCGCGTCAGATGCCCCATGCGGGAAGGGTCCCGTCTACTGTGCATGGGGTTGTTTTCGACTTTTTTGCCATTCGCGTGTCCGTGATGGAACCTTATGCCGGCTGATGCGACTTACCTATACGCGGGGAGAAACGTGCGAGGCTGTCATGTCAGAGCAGTGGAAGCATACCGCCGATCCGGCCGAGATCATGCGGGCGACCGGTCACCCTGAACTGGAATATGCCGCGGGCTGGACCATCGCCGGCCTGGTCACCATCGGCACCATCGTCGCAGCCTGGGTGTTTGCGATCTAGGCGATAGGAAACTGAAGCTCGAAGGCCGCGCCCTCGTCGGTCGGCTTGAGCCTGATCGAGCCGCCATGGCTCGCCATCACCGCGCGTGCAATCGCGAGCCCCATCCCGGTGCCGCCCTGGTCGCGGCGGGTCGTGAAGAAAGCGTCAAAGATCCTGTCGCGGTTCGGCGCTGAGATCGGCTCGCCGTCGTTGCTGACCGTCAGCAGCAAGGTCGTACGCTCGTCGACCGCCTCCAGCCTGATTGACCTTGCCTTGTGCCGCATCGCGTTGTCGGCGAGATGCGACAGCACGATCAGCGCCTTCTCGCCGGACATGCTGATCGCCCGGTCGAGGCTGCCGCTGGCGAGAATCGCGCTTTCCGGAAACCGGCTCTTGAGATCGGCGATGACGGGCGCGAGTTCGGTGCGCTCGTTCTGCGGCAGGCTTTCGGCGCGGGCGAGCTCGCGCAGCCGCTGCGCCATCGCCTCCAGCCGCTTGGTGTCGGAGAGGATGTTGGCGATGAACGTCTTCTGCTCGGCCGGCGTCAGGCCCTCGGGCCTGCCGTGATACGAATCCTGCAACAGCTCGGCCGCGCCCTTGATCGAGGTCAGCGGCGATTTCAGCTCGTGGGTGAGATGGGCCGAGAACGTCGCGATGTAGTCCGAGCGCCGCGCCAGCTGCTCGGCCATGCCGAGGAAGCTGTGCGAAAGCTGCGCGAACTCGCGCGTGCCGTAATGGCTGAGCGGCTGGAAGGCTTCGCGGTCGCCGCGGCCGATCCGCGCCGCGCGATCGATCAGCTCGCGCATCGGCCGGGTGATGGTTCGGGAGAACACCAGCCCGATCGCGATGGTGCCGAGGATCACGGCGAGCCCTGCCAGCACGAACTTGGCCCGCTCCTGGTAGAGATGGTCGAAGATGTTGCTCGGCGTCCGCGTGGTGTAGATCACCCCCGCAACGCGGTTGTTGACGATGACCGGCATCGCCGAGAACACGTGGACGCCGAGGCCGCGGCTGAAGGAATAGATTGGCGGCGGCGGCTTGTCCGGCACGCGGTTGCGCAAGGTGGCGCGGTATTGCCCGTGCAGCGCGTCCGCGACCTCCTCGATATGGGCGAGCGATTGCCCGACCTCCTGCCGCCCGGCGATCACCACGCCCTGCGGGTCGAGGATCCGAAATCCCGCCAGCGTCACCTTCTGGGTCTCGCGGATGATCGGCGTCAGTTTTGCGCCGATCTCGACATAAGCTGGCTGCGCTGGCCGGGGCGCGGCCTGCGCATCCGGCCGCCGTCGCAACAGGTCGTTGGCGGTGAGATCGAGCGCGGCACGGATCGGCGTGAACTGGTCGCCGGGGTCGGGCAGCACGTTCGGCGCGACCTCGGCGCCGAGCGTCAGGCTGCTGTCGAGCCGCGCCGTGACCTCCTGCGCATAGATCGTCGCGAGCACGCGGCTCTGCGCGATCAGCTCGGCCTGGGTCTGGCGAATCAGCTGATTGTCGTAGAGGCGGAAGAAGAACAGGCCCACCAGCGGCAGCACGGCGACGGTCGCCAGCACCGCGAAGATCACGAGCCCGAGCGACGGCCGCCATTTGTCGGGCGCAGCACTCATGCCTCTTTCTCGCAGCGGCCGAGCTTGAAGCCGACGCCGTGGATTGTTTCGATCACATTCTCGCAGTCCTGCGCCGCGAGCTTGGCGCGGATGTTGCGGATGTGGCTGTCGATGGTGCGATCCGAGACCTGGATGTTGAGCTGGTAGGCCGCCCGCATCAGCTGCTCACGATTGAACACGGACGTCGGCCGGGTCAGGAACGCGCGCAGGATGCCGAACTCGATGGCGGTGAGCTTCAGCGGGATTCCGGCGAAGGACGCGACATGCTGCTCGGGATCGATCTTGAGGCCGCCTTGCGACAGCGCGCCAGGGCCGGCCTTGGCGTCGCCATTGCGGGGGCTGAGGCGGCGCAGGATGACGTTGACCCGCGCCACCAATTCGCGCGGGCTGAACGGCTTGGTCACATAATCGTCGCCGCCGATCTCGAGGCCAAGGATGCGGTCGATCTCCTCGTCACGTGCCGACAGGAACAGGATCGGCACGTCGGAGTTTTTGCGCACCTCACGGCAGACGTCGAGGCCGTCGAACTCCGGCATGCCGACGTCGAGCACGATCAGGTCAGGCATGTCGGCGGCAAAGCGGCTCAGCGCCTCCTTGCCGTCGCGCGCCTCGATCACGTCCATGCCGGCTTTCTTCAAGGCGACGCGGATGACCTCGCGGATGTGGCCCTCGTCGTCGACGATGAGAATGCGATGCGCCAAGACTATCTCCGCTCAACCCGCCAGCTGACTGTTGGACTGGCTCTTGGCTTGGGCGTCAAGCCTGCGCTGTAGCCGCCAGCTTCGAAAGCCCCAGGCCCGCCAGGCCAGGTCCTGCCGTTGACTTTCTACAAGCCGATCTCGGCGTCTCGCAAGACAGTAGTCGCCCCCGCGAAGCGAGATGACTTTGTCAATTGCAGGCAGCGCCTGCGGGCCCAATGTGAGGAGGTAGTCGGCATCGATCTTCACGCCCTGGCCCCACATTTCGCTGCTGTGCTTCAGATTATAGTCGGCAATGAACGCATCGAAGTTCACCAGCGAGGCACCGTAGAGCACGATCGTTAACGCGATCAGATTGGCACTGACAAGCCACCGGTTGGACCGATCGAGCGCGATGCGGGCCACGATCAGGACGAGCCCGAGCGCCACCAGCCCCATCCAGATGAAGGCCGCGATGCGCCAGTAGGTCAGCATGTAGATGTCTACGTAGAGGTCGAGGCGCAGGATGGAGGAGGCGACCAGCAGGACATTCTGCCCGACCCAGAGATAGACCAGCGGCCGGATCACCGTCGATTTCGCGGCCGGTCCACCCGGACGCATCGCCACCAGCACGAAGGCGGCGGCGAGCAGCGCGGTCGCGATCAGCGGATAGGCGCCGCGATGGGCGTAGGCCGCGTAGGTCATGCTGGCAGGCAGCGCCAGATGGCCCCAGAGATAGATGCCGTCGAGGAGCGACTGCGCCGCGAACAGCAGATTGAACAGGATCAGCGAGCGCAGGATGGCGGACGGTCCCAGGAACTCGGCCGGGATGATGGGTGCGAGAGGCTCCGGCTCGGCGGTATCGGCGATGGCCTCGGTAACCACTTTCCTGCGCCGCCAGCGGATATGGATGAATGGCCAGACCAGCGCCAGCATCGCCGTCCAGAACAGCACGCGCGGGATGCTGACATAGTCGAGGATGAGCTTTGGATTGAGCAGCGACACCCACTGCTCGATCAGGGGATTGGCCGCGGCGAACAGCGCGACAAAGACGGTGCCCAGCACGATCGGCAACAGCCAAAGGGCGAGGCCGCGGGTGAACGCCGACATGTTGAAGATTTGGAGCGCCTCGGGGAAGAATCTGAAGGGACCGAACAGGACGAAATTGCGCAGCGCGCGGGCGCGGTCGGCGAACCCTTTCGTCTCCGGATTGGTCGCGAGCAGCAGCGCAATGACCAGCGCAGCGACGAGGATCAGAAATGACAGCGTATTGAGCTCCTCGACCGCCGGCACGAGACCGAGGGGGACGATCGCGCCGCCGATCGCCGCGCGCCGAAAATCCAGTGCCGCATGATTGAAGAGCACCGACACGCAGGCGATCGCGATTGCAAAGAGCGTGAGCGACAGCCCGATCCGCTCGCCATAGAACAGCCAGTCGGCAAGCGCGGCCAGCGCCAGTGCGAGGCCGACCTTGGCCGGAACCGAGGAGTGCCTGATCGGCTGAATGTCCGCTGCGATCGTCGAAGCCAGGCTCGTCATGTTCAAAAGACCTTTCGTGGAGGGTGACGCCACGAAGTCTGGACGCGCCTTGTGCAGAAGCCGGGATCATCGTCTGCACAAGTTCAGGAGTCTTTTGCAGATTTCGTGCAGTCGCGCTTTTGCCTCTCGCACGGCGTGAATCGCTTTGATAGGTGCGAAGCATTCGCCACCTCGCACATGTTGCATCCCATGCAATTCCTCCGTCGAATCGGTCTCATCCTGCTCTGGCTGGCCGCGCCCGTTGTTGCCTTCGGGGCTGCCAACAAGAACGATCCCTATCTGCTCGTGCTGCGTAGCGTCGGAAACATCGCGCTCGTCGTCATAAGCATCATGATCGTCATCGTCCTGATCCGCAGAGGGCGGTGGCGAAGCATGGCCGGCAAGCTCCTCATCATCCTCTGGTGCTTGCCGCCGCTCCTGATGTCGGCGGCGCATCTCAAGTTCGAGCTGCGCAAGCACGAGGTTCTTGCCGCCGGCACTGCCGAGGCGCGGCAGCTCGGGCCTCACTTCATGGTCGGCTATTCGTCATTTCCCAAGGTGGCGCGCCTTGCCGAACAGGGATTGATCGGCGGTGTCTACGTCACCCGCCACAATATCCGGGGCCGGACGGCCGACGCGCTACGTGCCGAGATCGCCGCGCTCCAGGACAAGCGGCGCGCAGCTAGCCTGCCGCCGCTGATCGTCGCCGCGGATCAGGAGGGCGGCATTGTCGGGCATCTCTCGCCGCCGCTGACAAAAGTGCCGGCGCTGGCGACGCTCGCGGGGCTTGCCCCTGACGATCAGCAGGTCAAAGCGGAGGAGTTCGGCCGCATCCATGGGCGCGAGCTTGCCGGGCTCGGCATCAACCTCAATCTCGCGCCGGTGCTCGACCTCAAGCCGCCGGTCCGGCGCAACCGCCTCGATTTCCATACCCTGATCGGCCAGCGCGCGATCGCGACCGACCCTGTCGTCGTCGGCGCGATCGCGAGCGCCTATGTGCGGGGGCTGGAGGCCTCCGGCGTCGGCGCCACGCTCAAGCACTTCCCGGGCATCGGCCGCGTCCGCACCGACACGCACCATTTCAGTGCCAATCTCGATACACCGGTCAGGGAGTTGGAGGCGACCGATTGGCTCCCGTTCCGCGAGGTGCTGTCTCAATCGCACAGCGCGCTCATGGTCGGCCATGTCACGCTCACCGCGGTCGATCCCGATCGCGCAGCATCGCATTCGAAGGCCGTCGTCGAGGGGATCATCCGCGACAAGTGGAAGTACCAGGGCGTGGTGATGACCGACGATCTCGTGATGGGTGCGATCTACCAGCACGATGTCTGCAAGGCCGTGGTCGAAGCCATCAACGCGGGCGTCGACCTCTTGCTGGTCGCCTATGACGGCGCGCAATTCTACCGGATCTTTGCTTGCGCCCTGGACGGATCACGGCAAGGCAAGCTCGATACAGTAATGTTGCGCGCGAGCGCAGCACGACTGGAAAGAGGCTCTCCGAAAGATCAGGCGCGAGCCGCCTCAGGCGTCGTCGGCCTCGCCCGTTAGCCTTTCGCGAACTGACGGTAGTCCGGCTCGCGGTGAAACCAGAACTCGTAGCCGGATACGCCTTTCTGCATGGCGACGTCGTGGATCGGCTGGTTGAGCGGGATGACGGGAACATCGCTCATGCAGAGTGTGATAAAATCCTTCACGGCCTTGTCGTACTCGGTCACGTCGGTAGTGAACCGCGCCTTGTCGATCAGCGTGTCCATCGCCTTGTTCTGGTACGAGGAGATGTTGAAGATCGAGTTGTTGCCGTGGAAATTCCAGTAGAAATAATACTCGGGATAATCGAGCCAGCCGCTGAAACGATTCAGCGCGAGCGGCAGCTCCTTCTTGTTCAGCGTCGTGCGCCAGTTCGCGCCCGGTATCTTCTCGATCGACGCCTTGATCCCGATCTTAGCGAGGCTCTCCTGGATCAAGATGGCCGTGGGCTCGCCGACGGTCGCAGTCCCCGTGTCGAGCGACAAGGTTGTTTCCAGGCCGGACTCGAAGCCCGCCTCCTTCATCAGCGCCTTGGCCTTGTCGAGATCGGTGACATAGGGAGATGGTTGCGGCCACACCGGCTTTGAAACCTCCGCTGCCCCGCCATACATTGGAACGGCGCGCCCGAAGAAGGCGCTGCTGTGGATCTGCTCATACGGCATCGCCCAGGCGATGGCCTGCCGAAGCTTTACATTGTCGAACGGCGGCTTCGCCGCATTCAACGCCACGTACCAGAGCGCGTTGGGGATCGGCACGCCCGAAACCTTGACCTTGCCCTCCTTGATGATTTGCTCGAAATCGCGCGGTGCAAAACCGCTGGAGAGGTCGGCATCGCCCCGCTCCAGCATCGCGCGGCGCGTGCCGGCGGAAGGAACGTCGCGCGCGATCACGCGCCTGATTTTCGGCAGCGGCCCGCTGGTCCAGTCGTCGAAGCGCGACAGCACAGTTTCGCTGCCAGGCTTCCAGCTGTCGATCTTGTAGGCGCCGCCGCCGGCCTCGTTGTTCTTGAGCCACACCAGCGCCCAGGGGTCTTCGAGTGTTGCGTTCTTCTTCGCGAGTTCGGAGTTGATGATGAAGGGCACGACCACCGCGACGTTGAAGAGCAGCATCTTGTCCTTGCGCACATAGTCGATGCGGAAGGTGTGGTCGTCGACGACCACGAACTGCTCGGGCTTCTCCAGCGATCCCGCCGACATCTGAAAGGTCGGAAAGCCGCCGACTTTCACCGCGCGGTCGAACGACCATTTGACGTCCTTGGCCGTGACCGGCGTGCCGTCGTGGAATTTCGCGTTCTGCCGGAGCTTGAAGGTGCAGGACATGCCGTCGGCAGCAACCTCCCAGCTCTCCGCGAGCTCAGGGGCGAGCGTCGCGCGATCATAGGACAGTGTGCCGTCCGGAAGCGTCTTCGACGCATAGGTCAGCAGGCGATCGTAGCAGTTCCAGGACAGGCCGTTCACGGTCTGATTGGAGCCGACGCCCTGCATGTCGAGCGAGTTCGGCCCGAGCTCCTGCACCACCAGCAGCGTTTCCGCGCGCCCCTGCGCCCAGGCGAAGCGCGGCGCGACGGCCGTCATTCCGGCGATGCCGAGGCCACCGAGGACGACGTTACGACGGCCTATATGAAAAGACGAATCGCTCATGGCTGCCTCTGTGCGAGAGTTGTCCGGGATCGAGAGGCAAGGCGTATGCCACCAGTGCGCTTCAAGGTGTCGCACTTGTCTGGGTTATCGGAGCTCCTCCGCCAGAAAGTCGACCAGCGCCCGCACCTTGGTCGAGGGACGCCGGCCGCCTGGGAAGACAGCATGCACGTCGACGGGCGAGAGCTTGTAGCTCTTCAGCAGCGGCACCAGCGCGCCGACCTTGATCTCGGGCCCAGCCATGATGGGCGATGTCACGGCGATGCCGAGCCCCGCCAGCACGCATGCAAACACACCGGGACCCGAATCGGCACAGATGCGACCGCGGACATCGACGGACATCTCCGTGCCGTTGCGGCTGAACGACCATGTGGTGCGGCCGAATAGGCCGGGGCCGAAGATACAATCATGCGACGCGAGATCCGCCGGCGTCTTCGGCGTGCCGCGCCCGGCAAGATAGGACGGCGCCGCCACGAGCAGCCGCGGGAGCGTTGCCAGTTTTCGTGCACCAAAGCCGGAGTCGTTGAGCGGGCCGAGGCGAATGGCGACGTCGGTCCCCTCGGCAACGAGATCCTGCCGCTCGTCGACCACGGATAGCTCAACGCGCAGCAGGGGATGTGCGGCAAGGAACTTTGGCAGGCGCGGGATGATATTTCGCGTGCCGTAGACGATAGGCATCGTGACGCGCAACGTCCCGCGCAAGGAGTCGACGCCGCGCGCGGCGTCCTCGGCATCCTCGATGTCGGCGAGGACTTCGCGCGCACGGGTGAGGAACAGCGCGCCGGCATCCGTCACGGTGATGCGTCGCGTGGTCCGGAGCAGCAGCTTGACGCCGAGCCGCGCCTCCAATTCGCCGATGATGCGCGACACCGAGGGCTGCGACAGGCCGAGTTCGCGCGCGGCCTTCGAAAAGCTGCCGCTCTCCGCCGCCCGGGCGAAGACAGCCAATTCCTGCAATCGGTCACTCATTTGAAGTCCAGATAAATGTTCTCCGTAATCGCCATATACCCCTTCATTTCCAAATGATCCAGATAGAGCGGGCCAACAGCAACCGATGGAGCTTCCCATGGCCCTGCAAGACAGACTTCAAGACAAACTTGATGCCCTCAAAGCCGACTTCGAAGGCGGACGCTTTCCGCTCAAGCCCACCAAGGAGGCGCTCGACACCATGCATCGCGCCACCGCCGAACTGATCGCGAGCGGCCAGGCGCAGCGCGCGAAGAAGGCCGGCGACGTCGCGCCGGAGTTCATCCTGAATGATCCAGACGGCAAGCCGATGTCCTCACGCGACCTGCTCGCGAAGGGGCCGCTAGTCGTGTCGTTCTATCGCGGCGTCTGGTGCCCGTACTGTAACCTCGAGCTTCAAGCGCTTCAGGAGACTTTGCCGGAGATCGCCGCGCGCGGCGCCAGCCTGGTTGCGATCTCGCCGCAGACAGCGCCGAACAGCCGCAAGTCGCAGCGCGACAACAAGCTGGCCTTCCCGATCCTGAGCGACGTCAAGAGCGAAGTTGCCGACGCCTTCGGTATCCGCTTCGCGCTGCCGGATGATCTCGTCGCACTCTACAAGTCATTCAAGAACGATTTGCCGACGTTCAACGACGATCCATCCTGGGTGCTTCCGATGCCCGCGCGCTACGTCATCGGCCGCGACGGCATCATCGCCTATGCGGAAGTGAACCCGGACTACACGCACCGTCCGGATCCGTCTGAGCTCTTGCCGGTACTTGACCGGTTGCGGGCGGGCAAGGCGGCCTGAGCCCTAAGGCGTCACCGCTCCGCGGCTTACGGCCCGCGGGGCGGTCAGCTCTTTCCAGGTCGAGTTGGCGACATGCACCGGCGAGAAGGCGGGACGCTCGACGTAGTGGCCATCGCCGGCTTCGGCACGCAGATCGCCATCCTTCCAGACGATGCGGCCGCGCGACAGCGTCGCGGCCGGTCCGCCGGTGCAGGAAAAGCCCTCGAACACGTTGTAATCGATCCGGCTCATCTGCCGCTTGGCGCTGATGGTTTTGCTCGCCTTCGGATCCCACACCACGATATCGGCATCCGAGCCCACGGCGACGGCGCCCTTGCGCGGATAGATGTTGAGGATGCGGGCGATATTCGCCGAGGTCACCGCGACGAACTCTTCCTTCGTCAGTCGTCCCGTGGCGACGCCCGCGGTCCACAGCAGCGCCAGGCGATCTTCGAGGCCGCCGGTGCCGTTCGGGATCTTCCGGAAGTCGCCGAGCCCGAACCGCTTCTGCTCCGTCGTGAAGGCGCAGTGGTCGGTCGCGACCACCTGGAGCGAGCCGGATTGCAGCCCCGCCCACAGGCTGTCCTGGTGCGATCTGTCGCGGAACGGCGGCGACATCACGCGCTGTGCGGAATGATCCCAGTTCTTGTTCTGATACTCACTCTCATCGAGTAGCAAGTGCTGGATCAATGGTTCGCCATAGACGCGTTTTCCCGCAGCCCGTGCCCGGGCAATCGCCTCGTGCGCCTCCCGGCAACTCGTGTGCACGATATAGACCGGCGTGCTCGTCATGTCCGCGATCATGATGGCGCGGTTGGTGGCTTCGCCCTCGACCTCCGGCGGCCGTGAATAAGCATGGCCCTCGGGGCCGGTGACGCCGCGCGCGATCAGCGCCTCCTGCATCAAGGCGACGACGTCGCCGTTCTCCGCATGCACCACCGGCATGGCGCCGAGATGGGCGCAGCGCGCGAACGAGTTGTAGAGTTCGTCGTCGTTCACCATCAGCGCGCCCTTGTAGGCCATGAAGTGCTTGAAGGTGTTGATGCCGTAGGTTTTGACCACGGTTTCCATCTCGTCATAGATCTGCTTCGACCATGACGTCACCGCCATGTGGAAGCCGTAGTCGGTCGCCGCCTTCTCGGATTTGTGCCGCCATTCCTGATAGGCCGCGAGCATCGACTGGCCGGGATCGGGCAGGCAGAAATCCACCACCATGGTGGTGCCGCCGGTCAGCGCCGCCTTCGTGCCCGATTCGAAATCGTCGGCGGTGACGGTGCCCATGAACGGCATTTCGAGATGGGTATGCGGATCGATTCCGCCCGGGATGATGTAGGCGCCGCCGGCGTCGACGATCTCGGCACCCGTCGGCGCCGCGATCGATGTGCCGACCGCGACGATGGTGTCGCCGTCGATCAGCACGTCCGCGCGGCGCGAATGATCATGATTGACGACGGTGCCGCCGCGGATGAGGAGGGACATGGGAACTCCAGTGGAAGTGAGTGCTGCGTTGAAGCTAAGCGGGCCAGTCGGCGTACAACAGGCGAAATTTTAGTCATTCTCTGGAGCGTGCTTGAGCGCGCCGATTGGCGACGGAATACGTGTTGCATGTGCGAAGACGCACCCGAGGCATGTCTTCTCGGGCTGCCTCGCGCCCTTGCGCATCATGCCTTGCCGGAGCACTCTAGCGATGCGGCGCGGAGAACGCCGCCAATAAGGACGTACGTACAAGATCTTGGCGAGGAAGCATCCATGGCGGTGACGCGGATCGACTGCGACATCCACCCGGCGGTTGGTGGCACGCGCACGACGCTGTTGCCCTATCTCAGCGATCACTGGAAAGAGCAGGTCGTGAGCCGCGCCATCGACGGGCTCGACCTCACCTCCTATCCGCCGAGCATGCCGCTTTCGGGCCGCGCCGACTGGCGGCCGTCCAACGGCGCCAAGCCCGGCTCGGATCTCGCGATGGTGCAGAAGGGCGCCTTCGAGCAGTTGGGTGCCAGCCACGCCATCCTCAACGTGCTCTATGGCGCACAGGCCGTGTTCGACGCCTATATGGCGGCCGACTTCTGCAAGGCCATCAACGACTGGATCGCCGCGGAATGGCTTTCGCGCGACCCGCGCCTGCGTGCGTCGATTGTGGTGCCGATGCAGGCGCCTGATCTCGCGATCGAGGAGATCGAGCGCCGCGCTGGCGACAACCGCTTCGTCTCCATCCTGGTGCTGGCGCAGGGCGAGACGCTGCTGGGCCGGCGGCATTTCTGGCCGGTCTATCAGCTCGCAGAAAAATACAAGCTGCCGCTCGCGATCCACGCCGGCACGCAATATCGGCAGGCACCGAGCTCGGCGGGCTGGCCGTCGCACCGCTACGAATATTACTTCGTCGAGGCGCAGGCGTTTCAGGCGCAGATTCTGAGCCTGATCTACGAGGGCGTGTTCGGCAAATATCCCGATCTCAAGGTCGTGCTGATGGAATCCGGCGTGAGCTGGCTGCCGGCCTTCATGTGGCGCGCCAACAAGACCTGGCGCGGAGTACGTGTCGAGGTGCCCTGGGTCGAGCGCGAGCCGGCCGCGATCATCCGCGACAATTTTCGTGTCACCATGCAGCCGTTCGATGCGCCGGGCGATGCCAAAAGCGTTGAGGAGATCATCGACCAGATCGGCTCCGACAAGATGTTCCTGTTTGCGTCCGACTATCCGCACTGGCAGTTCGACGGCGACGATCCGATCCCGCCGAACCTGCCGAAGAGCATTATCTCAAAGATGTGCGCCGACAATCCGCTGGAGACGTTTCCGCGGCTGTCGGTCAACTAATTTTGGAGGTTCGCATGAGTGAAGTCATCGACCGTCCGCTGCGCGAAGACGAGAAGCCCGCCACAAGCCGGCTGCGCATCGTCGATTGCGACGTGCATCCAAGTCTGCACTCGTTCGACGATCTCAACGAGTTCCTGCCGAAGCGCTGGCAGCAGCATCTGAAGGAATATGGCAGCCACCTCCGCACGCCCTATCTCTTCACCACGCCCTATCCGCGCTCCTCGCCGCTGATCGCGCGGCGCGATGCCTGGCCGCCGACCGGCGGGCCGCCCGGCTCCGATCTCGCCTTCATGCAGAAGCAGCATCTCGATCCGCTCGACGTCGAGTTCGGGATTCTCCAGGTCCTCGATCTCTTCATCTTCTCGCAGCAGAATCTCGAATTCGGCGCCGCGATCCAGCGCGCCATCAACGACTGGCAGTTGGCGTTCTGGTCGCATCGCGATCCCCGCCTGAGGGCCTCGATCCTGGTTGGGCAGGACGGAACGGACCTGGCGATTGCCGAAATCGAGCGCTGCGCCAAGATCGGCGAGTACATCCAGATCAACGTCTCGCCGCGCGCCAACGAGCCGCTCGGCAGACGCCGCTATTGGCCGATCTACGAGCGGGCCGAGGCACTCGACCTGCCGCTCGGCATTCACGTCGGTGGCTATGGCGGTCATGCGCCGACCGGCGGCGGCTGGCCGTCCTATTATGTCGAGGAGCACCAGTCGAATGCGCACACCATCGCGGCGCAGCTTGCTAGCCTCGTCATCGAGGGCGTGCTCGAGCGGTTTCCAAAACTGAAGATCGTTTTCATCGAGGGCGGCTTCGGGTGGGTCCCGTCGGCCGTGTGGCGGATGGACCAGCACTTCGAGCGCTTCCGCAGCGAGGTGCCGCATCTCAAGCGAAAGCCGTCGGAATATGTCCGCGAGCACTTCTGGTTCACGACGCAGCCGATCGACGAGCCTGATGAGGCGCGGCATCTGCGGTCGCTGATCGAATGGGTCGGCATCGACCGACTGCTGTTCTCGTCGGATTATCCGCACTGGGATTTCGACGATCCGCGCTTCGCCTTCAAGACGCCGCTGACCGAGGCCGAGCGGAAGAAGATCTTCAGCACCAATGCCCGCGCGGTCTACAAGTTCTGAGAAGGTCCTGAAGGGATTATGGCCCGTCACATCGTTGCCCGCACCACCGAGATCCCGCCCGGCGGCAACAAGGTTGTCGATATCGCGGGCCGCGACATTGTCGTATTCCATGTCAACGGCGAGTTCTTCGCGCTGTTGAACCGCTGCCCACACGAAGGCGCCCCGCTTGAAAAAGCGGCCTGCGTAGCGCGGCTGACCTCGCCCGAGCCCGGCATTTACGAGCGCTCGCGTGTCGGCGAAATGCTCCGCTGCCCCTGGCACGGTTGGGAATTTGACATGCGCAATGGCCAGTCGTGGTTCGACCCGAACCGGGTCAAGATCCGGTCCTATCCAGTCGCGGTGGAACGCGGCGAGGAACTGCAGAAAGGGCCGTATGTCGCCGAGACCTTTCCGGTGCATGTCGAAGACAGTTATGTGATTGTCGAGGTCTGAGCAGCCGTTTCGGATTGTGATTTCGTCGCAGGTGCGATAAGCCTCGCCCGCATTCATGGCGGAGACGAGCTTTGTCGAAACAATCCCTGCGTGAGGAGGCCGAGCGCCTGATCCGCGAATCGATGGAAAAGAAGGCCATCGTCGTGAAGCAGGGCTCGACCCGCATCGAGGCAGTCTGCGGCAAGTGCGGCGCGCCGAACCGGGTCCAGGCGGAAAAAGGCCAAAGCCGCGTCAAGTTCGCCTGCAAGCAGTGCGGGCACCAGCAAGAGACGCTATAGGCCGCGGCGTCTAGCCCCCCTTCACGAACTTCGCGAACGGCTCCGCATAGTTGGGATGCCAGCGCGACAGCGGCGGGCGGTTTTCCACGATATCGCCGGCGGCCCACAGCATGCGCTTCTCGTCGAGCGCGCGCGGCACGTCATTGTCCGGGCACAGGATGTAGAAATCGCCGGCCTCCAGCCGCGCGAGCATGAAGTCGACGGTCTGCTCCGCCGTCCAGGCGCCGGCTGGTTTCTCGGTGCGGCCCTTCGCGGTCAACCCGGTGAAGACGAAGCCGGGGATGAGCAGATGCGCGGTGATGTGGCAGTCTTTGGTATTGCGCAGCTCGTGCTGGAGCGCCTCGGTGAACGCTTTCACGCCGGCCTTGGAGACGTTGTAGGCGGGGTCGCCCGGCGGCGTGGTGATGCCCTGCTTCGAGCCGGTGTTGATGATCAGGCCGGCCTTGCCGCGCGCAATCATGCCGGGTGCGAAGACGCGCGAGCCGTTGATGATGCCCCACATGTTGACGCCGATGATGCGCTGCCAATTGTCGGGCTCAGCGAATAGCGTGCTGCCGGGCTGGATGCCGGCGTTGTTCATGAGAATGTCGGTGCCGCCGAAACGCGCGCCGACGGCACGTTCGAGTTCCGTCACGCTCTCGGCTCGGCTGACATCGACCACTGATGTCATCACATCTGTGGCAGCCGTAACGGATGACAGTTTTGTTGCGGCCTCCGCCAGCCGGGCCTCGTCGACATCGACGATGCACACCTTCATCCCGGCGCGCGCAAGGGCCATGGCGGCGGCGAGGCCGATGCCGGACGCGCCCCCGGTGATCACGGCGACATTGCCTTTGGCGATGACAGGATGCGGCATGGCTATTCTCCGGGACAGGTGTTCGATCGAGCTATAACATGGCGCTCGCGCGACCCTGCACAAGTCGGCATGGGAGGTCTTCGTTCCGCGCCGACTTTACGCCCTTCCTCCATCGCTGTATTCTGTTTCACCTAACGATCCCGCCCAGATCGAACCAATCAATCATCCTACCTAGGGAGTGCAGCCATGGCTGTGTCGCAGGCTATTCCGATCACGCGCCATCCGTTCGCCAACGGGTCCTACAAGCAGATGCTGATCGACGGGAAGTGGGTCGACGCCGCGTCCGGCAAGCGCTTCGAGACCCACAATCCAGCGACCGGCGAACTGCTCGCGACCGTCGCTGAGGGCGACAAGGAAGACATCGACCGCGCTGTCGCGGCCGCCCGTCGCGCCTTCGAAGGGCCCTGGAGCAAGGTCAAGCCGTTCGAGCGCCAGAACCTGCTGCTCAAGCTCGCCGACCTCGTCGAGAAGAATTTCGACGAATTGTCGCAGCTCGATACCCTCGACATGGGTGCGCCGCTCAGCCGCACCCGGGCCTACCGCCTGCGCGCGATCGGCATGCTGCGCTACTATGCCGGCCAGACCACTGCGATCCACGGCGAGACCGTCGAGAACTCGCTGCCCGGCGAGATTTTCTCCTACACGCTGAAGGAGCCGGTTGGCGTCGTCGGCGCCATCATTCCCTGGAACGGGCCGCTGACCGCGACGCTTTGGAAGATCGGTCCCGCGATCGCGACCGGCTGCACCGTGGTGCTGAAGCCCGCCGAAGAGGCGCCGCTGACCTCGCTGCGCATTGCCGAGCTGGCGATGGAGGCGGGCATTCCGGCCGGCGTCGTCAACGTCGTGCCCGGTTATGGCGAGACCGCAGGCGCGGCGCTCGCCTCGCATCACGATGTCGACAAGGTCGCCTTCACCGGCTCGCATATCACGGGCCAGTCGATCATCCGTGCATCGGCCGGTAACCTCAAGCGCGTCTCGCTCGAGCTCGGCGGCAAGTCGCCGGACATCGTGTTTGCCGATGCCGATCTCGATGCCGCCGTCCCAGGTGCGGCGATGGCGGTGTTTGCCAATTCGGGGCAGATCTGTAGCGCCGGCACGCGGCTGTTCGTCGAGCAGTCGATCTACGAGGAGTTCGTCGGCCGCGTCGCCGAGTTCGGCAAGAAGCTGCAAGTCGGCAACGGCCTCGATCCCAACACCCAGATCGGCCCGCTGGTCTCCGCGCAGCAGCTCGAGCGCGTCACCAGCTATCTCGATATCGGCCAGAAGGAAGGCGCCACGGCGCTCGCCGGCGGCGGCCGTGTCACTGAAGGCGCGCTGTCGAAGGGCTTCTTCGTCTCGCCGACCGTGTTCGCGGGCGTCCAGGATAATATGCGGATCGCGCAGGAGGAGATCTTTGGTCCGGTCATCTCTGCGATTGCCTTCAAGGACATGGACGAACTGATCAAGCGCGCCAATGCCACGACCTTCGGCCTCGGCTCCGGCCTGTGGACGCGCGACGTCAGCAAGGCGCATGCGGTCGCGAAAAGCTTGCGCGCCGGCTCGGTGTGGGTGAACTGCTACCAAGCCATGGACCCGGCCATGCCGTTCGGCGGCTACAAGATGAGCGGCTATGGCCGCGAGTCCGGCAAGCAGCACGTCGAGGAGTATCTCAACGTGAAGGCTGTCTGGATCAAGACGGCGTAACACCTATTCTCTCCCGCGTTCCGCGGAGGGAATATCTACTTTTGCAGGGGCGGCGCCTTTTCCGGTGGCCGCCCCTCGCTATATGATCTGCATCCTTCCATAGCCAATTGGGGCGAGCATGAAATTCCCGGCGTTGTTTCAACCCTTGCAGGTCGGTCCGTACAAGCTCGCGCATCGCGTGGCGATGGCGCCGCTCACCCGGATGCGGGCCGAGCGTGAGAGCTTTTCCCCGCGTCCGCTCAATGCCGAATATTACGGCCAGCGCGCGACGCCGGGCGGCCTGATCATCGCGGAAGCCTCGCCGGTGCTCTCCCATGGTCGCGGCAATCCGGCAACGCCCGGCATCTATTCAGAGGCGCAAGTTTCCGGCTGGCGCAAGGTCGTCGATGCCGTGCACGCCAAGGGTGGCATCATCTTCCTCCAGCTCTGGCATGTCGGTCGCGTCTCGCATTCCTCCTTCCATGCTGGTGAACTGCCGGTGTCGGCCTCGGCGATTGCGATCAAGGCCGAAGGCATGAAGGCGATGACCGCCGACGGCAAGATCGGCGACTATGAGACGCCGCGTGCGCTCGAGACCGAGGAGGTCAAGGGCATCGTCGAAGCCTTCCGGCAGGGTGCCAAGAACGCGCTCGCCGCCGGCTTCGACGGCGTCGAAATCCACGGCGCCAACGGCTATCTGCTCGAACAGTTCTTGCAGTCGCGCAGCAACCAGCGCACCGATCAATATGGCGGCTCGATCGAGAACCGCGCGCGGCTGTTGCTGGAGGTCACGCAGGCCGCGATCGACGTCTGGGGCGCCAATCGCGTTGGCGTGCGGCTGTCGCCGCACGGCATTGCCAATGATTCCGGCGAGGCCGATCCGATGCCGCTCTATACGCATGTGGTGAAGGCGCTCGACAGGCTCGGGCTTGCGTATTTGCATTTCATCGAGCCGCGTTCCAGCGGCGCGGGCCGTGCCGACGTCAACTGGCAGAACGTGCCCTCCGCGATGGTGCTGTTCCGCCCCGTCTGGAGCGGCGTGCTGATCACCGCCGGCGGTTTTGTCGGCGAGACCGCGAATGCGGCGATCGCGGACGGGCATGCCGACATCATCGCGTTCGGCCGCATCTTCATCTCCAATCCGGATTTGCCACGGCGCCTGGAGCACGACTATCCGATCACGCCGTACAACCGCGCGACGTTCTATGGCGGTGAGGAGAAGGGGTATACGGATTACCCGGGGCACGACGAGCTCGCGACGGCGTAAACCACTTCCGTAGCCCGGATTGCGCTTCGCTCTATCCGGGCTACGGGGCTATTATGTCCCTCCGACGGAGAGAGACGTACCATGGCCAAAGCCGCAGCCGCCGCAGGAACTGCCACTGGCCAATGCCTCTGCGGCAAGGTGACCTTCGAGATCGACATTCCTGCGCGCTGGGCCTGGCACGATCACTCGGCCAGTAGCCGCCGCGCGCACGGCGCGGCCTATGCGACCTATGTCGGAAGCTGGAAGAAGCGCTTCCGCATCATTTCAGGCAAGACCGCGCTCACCCGCTACGAGGACAAGGCGACCAAGACCGCGCGCAGCTTCTGCGCGCATTGCGGCACGCCGATCGCCTATGAGCGGCCCCGCGGTCCGCACATGGTCAACATCCCCCGCGCTCTTTTCAAGGAGCGCACCGGCCGCCAGCCGCTCTATCACATCGCGATCGAAGAGCTCCAGGAATGGGCCTATACCGGCGAGCCGCTGGTGCCGCTGAAGGGCTTTCCCGGCGTGGTCTGGCAGCGCTCGAAAAAGAAGAAGCGCGCGAGCGGCGAGGATTTGTTCGAGTTGGGCCGCGAGGAGATGTGACGCGCGCCCACGCAACGCAGCCATGAGCGCGCTTCCTTGCGCGCATCCTCCGACTTCGGCCATCATGCGGCTCACCTCGCGGCAACGCCCGCGAGGCCTGGAGGAAATATGAAGAACAAGATCACCGGCCGCTCCGCTTTTCTTGCGCTGCTCAAGGACGAGGGCATCACGCATCTGTTCGGCAATCCCGGCACCACCGAACTGCCGATCATGCATGCGCTGAAGGACCATCCCGACCTCACCTATGTGATGGCGATGCAGGAGAGCCTGGTGGTCGCGATCGCCGATGGCTACAGCCGCGCTTCCGGAAAGCTCGTCGCCTGCAACGTCCATGTCGCGCCTGGCCTCGGCAACGCGATGGGCTCGCTCTACAACGCTCAGTTCACGGGCACGCCGATGATTTTGACCGCAGGCCAGCAGGAGCAGGGCCACGGTCTGATGGAGCCGGTGCTCTATGGCCCGCTGGTGCGCATGGCCGAGCCGTTGGTGAAATGGGCGGTCGAGGTGACGCGGCTGGAGGACCTGCCGCGCATCGTGCGTCGCGCCGCCAAGGTCGCGATGACGCCGCCGACCGGGCCGGTGTTCATTTCGCTGCCCGGCGATATCCTCAACAGCGAGGCCGGCATCGATCTCGGCCGCTCTACCCGGATCGATGCGCGCACGAAACCATCCGACGAGGCACTGAAGGCATTTGCCGCGCGGCTGCTGAAGGCCGAGCGTCCTGTGATCGTCACCATGGACGAGGTGGTCAAGAGCGACGCGTTGAAGGAGGCGGCTGAGCTTGCGGAGCTGCTGGGCGCAGCCGCCTATCAGTCCTCCACCCCTTATGGCTCGCACTTCCTCTCGGAGAGCCCGAGCTTCGTCGGCTCGCTGGCGCGGGTGCAGAAGATCGCGCGCGATACGCTCGCACCCTACGATCTCCTGATCGCGCTCGGCGGCGATCCGCTGCGGATGTCGGTTTATAGTGAGGTCGATGCGCTGCCAGATGGCCTCGGCATCGTGCAGGTCGGCCTGGTCGATTGGGAGATCGCGAAGAATTATGGTGCTGAGATCGCGCTGAAGGCGGATGTGAAGGAGACGCTGCGCGCGCTGATCCCGGTGCTGAAGGAAATGGGCGGTGCTGCATTGGCGCAACGCGCCAAACAACGTCTCGCCGAACTCGCGCCGAAGAACTGGACCGCGCGGCGCGCCGCGCTGGTCGAGCAGATCGGCAAGAGCGCCGGTCGCTCGCCGATCGATCCGGACTTCCTCGTGCTGCAAATGGTCGAGGCCATGCCCGACAACGCCATCCTCGTCGATGAAGGCCTCACCTCCAGCCGCCAGATCACCGCACTGCGCGCCCATCGCGACCGCTACGGCTATCACGGCCTTGCGTCCGGCGGCATCGGCTGGGGCCTGCCGGCCTCCGTCGGCGCCAGCATCGCCAATCCGGATCGCCCCGTCGTGTGCTTCTCCGGCGACGGCAGCGCGATGTATTCGATCCAGTCGCTGTGGACGGCGGCGCATCACAAGCTGCCGCTCAATGTCGTCATCGCCAACAACGGCGGCTACCGCATCATCAAGCAGCGCCTGCTCGCCTTCCATGGTGACGACAATTATGTCGGCATGGATTTTGTCGATCCGCCGGTGGACTTTGCGGGAGTCGCGAAGGCGCTGGGGTGTGAGGCGATCAAGGTCAGCGATCCCCGCGAGCTGAAGGCGACGCTGTCGTCGGCGTTCAACCGGCCGGGGACCAAGCTGATCGAGGTAATGGTGGACGGGAAGGTGTAGCCACAAAGCTTCCCCATCGTCGTCCCGGCGAAGGCCGGGACCCATACCGCGTGATCTATCGATCGTGGGTGGTGCTAGTCCCGAACGACCAGTCTTCGCCAAATTACTCCCTGGGGTTATGGGTCCCGGCCTTCGCCGGGACGACACCGAAGGTGGGGTGCGACCTCCCGCAAAAATTAAGGCCGCTCTACCCCTTCGCCCCCACCCGATACCCCGCCGCCGGATGCGGCCCATCGAGCCTTGCCCGGCCTGCGCCGAACAACTTCTCCCGCAGGGTGCCTTTGGCATATTCCGGCTTGTACCGGCCACGCCGCGTCAGCTCCGGCACCAGCATGTCGGCGATGTCCTCGAAATCGCCGGGCGAGATCGCAAACGCGATATTGAGGCCGTCGACATCGGTTGCCTCGAACCAGTCCTCGATCTTGTCAGCGACGCTTTCCGGCGTGCCGACCACGACCGGCCCTGCGCCGCCGACGCCGACATGCTCGATGACGTCGCGCACGGTCCAGACGCGGTCGGGATCGGCGCGGGTGACGTTGTCCATGGCACTGCGTCCGGCGTCGTTCTGGACGTGACGCACCTGCTGGTCGAGGTCGTAGCCGGAGAAGTCGACGCCGGTCCATCCCGACATCAGTGCCAGCGCGCCCTCGGGACTGATGTGGCGGCGATAGTCGGCGTATTTCTCTTTCGCCTCGGCTTCCGTTCGTCCGAGGATGATCGTCATCATCGAGAACATCAGAATTTCGGCGGGGTTGCGGCCGAGCGCAGCGGCCTCCTGGCGGATCGCGGAGACGCGCGGCGCGATCACCTTGGCCGACGGTCCCGACATGAACACGCATTCGGCATGCTTGGCCGCGAACTGCCGTCCGCGCGGGGAGGTGCCGGCCTGATACAGCACGGGTGTCCGCTGCGGCGACGGCTCGCTCAAATGAATGGTGTTGTTGATGCGGTAGTTCGCGCCCTCATGATTGACGCGATGAACTTTTGTGGGATCGGTGAAGATGCCGCTCTTGCGGTCACGCACCACCGCGCCGTCCTCCCAGCTCCCTTCCCAGAGCTTGTAGACCACCTCCATATATTCGTCCGCGACGTCGTAGCGGTCGTCATGCCCGGTCTGCTTCTCCTTGCCGGCGCCGCGTGCGGCACTGTCGAGATAGCCGGTGACGACGTTCCAGCCGATCCGGCCCTCGGTGAGATGATCCAGCGTCGACATCCGCCGCGCGAACGGATAGGGCGGCTCGAACGAGAGATTGCTGGTGACGCCGAAGCCGAGATTTTGCGTCACCGCCGCCATGGCGGAGAGCAGCAGCAGCGGCTCGTTCGACGGCGTCTGTGCTGCATTGCGCAAGGCTGCGTCAGGGCTGTTGCCATAGACGTCGTAGACCCCAAGCACGTCGGCGAGGAACAGCCCGTCGAAACGGCCGCGCTCCAGCGTCTTGGCGAGATCGATCCAGTAGGGCAGGCGGTTATATTCGGCGGTGCGGTCGCGCGGATGGGTCCACAGCCCCGGTGACTGGTGCGCGACGCAATTCATCGCAAACGCGTTGAGCCTGATCTGCTTAGCCATGCTGGTCCCCCGGCGCCCTGTACTGAGCGCTCTTCGAATGATAGATGTGCGCCCGAACTTGGCGAAGTTCTTGCATATAGCGCGACATTGGCAAGGCCAAAATCAGTGGGCTCTGGCCCTTGGCAAGCCAATCTCAAGAGAGCAAGAACGAAATCCCAAGAACGATCTAAAGAACCATCCAAGTCCCCGCCACTTTCGATGGCCAGTGTAGCCCGCTACGCTCCCCGCCTCGAGACCTTGAAAACGAAAACAATGACCAGAGCCGACGCCATCGCCCGCGCCCGGGACGACTTCAAATCCGGTGCGTTCCTCGCTGAACTCGACCGCCGCGTCGCCTACCGGACCGAGAGCCAGAATCCGTCGCGCGGCGCCGAGCTGCGAGGGTATCTGGAACAGGAGATGGTGCCGGCCTTCGCCGCGCTCGATTTTGCCAGCCGCCTGGTCGAATCCCCGAGTGGCAAGGCGCCGTTCCTGTTCGCCGAGCATCACGAAAGTGAGACGGCGCCGACCGTGCTGATCTACGGTCATGGCGACGTCGTCGATGGCATGGAAGGCGAATGGCGCGACGGCCGCGATCCCTGGCGCACGACGGCGTCAGGCAATCGCCTCTACGGCCGCGGCACCGCCGACAACAAGGGCCAGCACAGCATCAACATGGCGGCGCTTCGCGCGGTGCGCGAGGCCCGTGGCGGTAAGCTCGGCTTCAACGCCAAATTCATCGTCGAGATGGGCGAGGAGATCGGTTCGCCAGATCTCGGCAAGGTCTGCGATCTCAATCGCGACGCGCTCAAGGCCGATCTGTTCATGGCCTCTGATGGACCGCGTCTGTCCGCGGATCGTCCCACGCTGTTCCTCGGCTGCCGTGGCGGCATCCGCATCCATCTCGATGTGAATTTGCGCGACGGCGGGCACCATTCCGGCAATTGGGGCGGCGTGCTCGCCAATCCCGCGACCATTCTGGTCAACGCCATCTCTACGTTGGTCGATGGCCACGGTCGCCTCCGGCTCGACGCGCTGAAGCCGCCGCGGCTCACCAATCAGATCAAGAGCTATCTCGCCGATGTGCAGGTGGTGCCGACTGAGGACGAGCCCGCGCTCGCGGAGAACTGGGGCGAGGACGGTCTGTCGGCTGCCGAGCGGCTCTATGCCTGGAACACGCTGGAAGTGCTGGCGATGTCGTCAGGCAATATCGAGAAGCCGGCCAACGCCATTCCCGGCCACGCCAATGCCGTGCTGCAATTGCGTTTCGTGGTCGGCACCAAGGTCGAGGGCCTGATCGAAGCCGTCCGCGCGCATCTGGTGCAAAAGGGATTTCCGATGGTCGAGGTGCGGGCGGCGCAGAGCTTTGCCGCCTCGCGTACCGATTTCGACAGCCCCTGGATCAAATGGGCGGCGGGTTCGGTGCAGGAAACCACGGGCAAGGCGCCGGCCGTGCTTCCGAACTTCGGCGGCTCACTGCCCAATGACGTGTTTTCCGAGATCCTGGGCCTGCCGACGATCTGGGTCCCGCACTCCTATCCCGGTTGCTCCCAGCATGCGCCCAATGAGCACATCCTGCTGCCTTTGACAGAAGAGGCCTTGACGGTGATGGCCGGCCTGTTCTGGGATCTCGGCGAATTGCCAGGACCGCTGAAAAGACCGCTGGCCTGAGCCCATCAACCTGAGACGCGATCCAGCCAAAAGTCACATTCTAATCCGGTCTGATTTGTGCTTGCATCCGGCCGCATCATCCTGAAAGGGGAGAAAACGTGAAACATTTCCGTCACATCGGCCTCGCGCTCGTCGCGACCTTTGCCGTGAGCCAGGCTGGGGCCGAAGAGCTCACCGGCACGCTGAAGAACATCAAGGACACCGGTGCCATCACGCTGGGCTTCCGCGATTCCTCCATCCCGTTCTCCTATCTCGACGACAATCAGAAGCCGGTCGGGTTCGCGATGGACATCTGCTACAAGATCGTCGACGCCGTGAAGAAGGAGCTCAAGCTCGACAAGCTCGAGGTGAAGCTCAACCCGGTGACCTCGGCGACCCGCATCCCGCTGATGGCGAACGGCACGATCGACCTCGAATGCGGCTCGACCACCAACAATGTCGAGCGTCAGAAGCAGGTCGCCTTCACCAACACCCACTACCTGACCGCGAGCCGCTACGTCTTCAAGAAGTCGAGCGGCATCAAGTCGATCGACGACCTCAAGGGCAAGACGGTGGTCTCCACCGCCGGCACCACCAACATCAAGCAGCTCACCGAAGCCAACGTCGCGAAAAGCCTCGGCGCCAACATCATCCCGGCCAAGGACCACGCCGAAGCCTTCCTGATGGTCGAGACCGACCGCGCGGTGGCCTTCGTGATGGATGACGTTTTGCTGGCCAGCCTCGTCGCCGGCTCGAAGTCGCCGGATGACTACGTCATCTCCAAGGATGCGTTCTCCAAGCCCGAGCCCTACGGCATCATGCTGCGCAGGGACGACGCGCCGTTCAAGAAGGTGGTCGATGCGGCGACCGCTGCGGTCTACACCTCCGGCGAGGCCCAGAAGATCTACGACAAGTGGTTCACCGCCAAGATCCCGCCGAAGGGCCTCAACCTCAACACGCCGATTTCGGCCGAGCTGAAGAACGAGTTCGCAAAGCCCTCGGACTCGCCGAATCCGGACGACTATAAGTAAGCCGAGTTGATCGCCTCTCCCCGCTTGCGGGGAGAGGCGGCACATTCCGGCCATTCTGGAGGGAGAGTGGCCGGACATTTGCATAGGCGCCCAAGACCTCTTTCGAGGCATCTGTGATTGGCGCGTTCGCGCGGGGGACACGTGAACTACCACTGGAACTGGGGAATTTTCTTCGAGCCGAACCCAATGGGGACCGGCACCTATCTCGACATGCTGTTGTCGGGACTGGCGCTGACCCTGAAGACGGCAGTGCTCGCCTGGATTATCGCGCTGATCTTCGGCTCGCTTATCGGCGTCATGCGCACGCTGCCCTCCAGGGGCGCCTACTGGTTCGGCTTCTGCTGGGTCGAGTTCTTTCGCAACATGCCGCTGCTGGTGCAGCTGTTCCTGTGGTTCTTCGTGCTGCCGGAATTGCTGCCGAAATCGGCCGGCACCTGGCTGAAGCAACTGCCGAACGCGCCGTACTGGACGGCTGCGATCGGCATTGGCTTTTTCATGTCCGCGCGTGTCGCGGTGCAATTGCAGGCCGGCATCGGCTCGCTGCCGCGTGGGCAGAAGATGGCCGCGACCGCGCTCGGGCTGACCACCGTGCAGGGCTATCGCTACGTGCTGCTGCCGATGGCGTTCCGTATCATCCTGCCGCCGCTGACCTCCGAGTTCCTCAACACCATCAAGAACACGGCGGTCGCTATCACCATCGGCCTGCTCGAACTGACCGGACAGGCGCGCTCAATGCAGGAATTCTCGTTCCAGGTGTTCGAGGCCTTCTCGGCTGCGACCCTCATTTATCTCCTCGTCAACGCCGTCGTCGTGACCTCAATGCGCTTCCTCGAGCGCTATGTCGCGATCCCCGGCTACATCACGGGGAGATAGCGCCATGTTCAGCAATTTCGATTTCGGGGTTATCATCCGTGCGTTGCCCTATCTGTTCTACGAGGGCATGAGCTTTACGCTGATGCTGACGGGGCTTGCCGCACTCGGCGGCCTCATCTTCGGCACGGCGATCGCGCTGATGCGGCTTTCCGGCTACAAGGTGCTCGGACGCATTGCCGGCTTCTATGTCGACTTCATGCGCTCGTTGCCGCTGGTGCTGGTGATCTTCTGGTTCTATTTCCTGGTGCCCTATATCGGGCAATGGGTGACCGGCGCGTCGCGGCCGATCAGCGTCGGGGCGTTCGCATCCTCGCTCATCACCTTCATCATGTTCGAGGCGGCGTATTTCTCCGAGATCATGCGCGCCGGCATCCAGTCGATCTCGCGCGGCCAGCCGGCCGCGGCCAACGCACTCGGCCTGACCTACGCCCAGACCATGCGCTACGTCGTACTGCCGCAGGCGTTCCGCAACATGCTGCCGGTGCTGATCACGCAAACCATCGTGCTGTTCCAGGATACTTCGCTGGTCTACGTACTGTCGATCACGGATTTTCTCGGTGCGGCCAGCAAGATCGCGCAGCGTGATGGCCGTCTGGTCGAGATGTATCTGTTTGCTGCCATCGTCTACTTCACCATCTCCTGTATCGCGTCCTTTGGCGTCCGCCGTCTCCAGGCGCGCATCGCCATCATCCGCTAGAGCAAATCGGTCATGATCGAAATCAGCCACGTCGACAAATGGTACAGCCCGACATTCCAGGTGCTGACCGACTGCACCACCAGCGTCACCAAGGGCGAGGTCGTCGTGGTCTGCGGACCCTCAGGCTCGGGCAAGTCGACGCTGATCAAATGCGTCAACGCGCTGGAGCCGTTCCAGAAAGGCGACATCAGCGTCGACGGCACCAAGGTCAACGACCCCAAAACCAATCTGCCGAAACTGCGCTCGCGCGTCGGCATGGTGTTTCAGCACTTCGAGCTGTTTCCGCATCTCAAGATCATCGACAATCTCTGCCTCGCCCAGCAGAAGGTGCTGGGCCGGTCGTCTGACAAGGCGGTGGCGAAGGCCATGCAACTCCTGGATCGCGTCGGCCTGAAGGAGCAGGCGCAGAAGTTTCCCGCGCAGCTCTCCGGTGGCCAGCAGCAGCGCGTGGCGATCGCGCGCGCGCTCGCCATGGACCCGATCGTCATGCTGTTCGACGAGCCGACCTCGGCGCTCGACCCCGAGATGGTGAGCGAGGTGCTCGACGTCATGGTCGACCTCGCCCACGAGGGCATGACCATGATGGTCGTCACCCACGAGATGGGCTTTGCCCGCAAGGTCGCCAACCGCGTGATCTTCATGGACCGCGGCGAGATCGTCGAGGACGCGCCGAAGGAGGACTTCTTCGGCAAGCCGCGCAGCGACCGCGCGCAGAAGTTCTTGTCGAAGATTCTGTCGCATTAGCCACCGCCGTCATCCCGGGGCGCGCGATAGCGCGAGCCCGGGATCCATCGGGCGGCAGGACGCGAGGTGAAATGGATTCCGGGCTCGTCGCTTCGCGCCGCCCCGGAATGACGGGTTGAGGGTTTCGTGAGCCAAACAAATCCCGTATACGGACAGGCAATTCCCCATTCCCGCCAGGAGACCTGCCTTGGATTCGATCGCCTACGTCAACGGCTCATTCGTCCCGCTCTCGGACGCTAAAATCTCGGTTCTCGATCGCGGCTTCCTGTTCGCCGACGGTATCTACGAGGTTTCGGCCGTGCTCGACGGCAAGCTGGTCGATAATGCCTCGCATCTGGCGCGGCTGGAGCGTTCGGTCGGCGAGATCAGCTTGAGGCTGCCGGAGACGGTCGAGCGCATCACCGAGATCCAAAAGGAGCTGATCGCGCGCAACAAGGTCGAGAGCGGCCTGGTCTATCTCCAGGTGACGCGCGGTGCCGACAAGGGCCGCGACTTCCCCTTCCCCAAGGGCGACGTCAAGTCGAGTCTGGTGATGTTCACGTCCGAGAAGGACATCATCAATGCCGCCTCGGCCAAGACCGGCATCAACGTCATCACGGTGCCTGACATCCGCTGGGAACGGCGCGACATCAAGAGCGTGGCGCTGCTGGCGCAGGTGCTGGCGAAGCAGGCTGCTGCCGAAGCCGGTGCGAGCGAGGCCTGGATGCTGGAAGACGGTTACGTCACCGAGGGTGGCTCGTCGTCGGCGTTCATCCTGACCAAGGACGACGTCATCGTGACGCGGAAAAACTCCAATGCGATTCTGCCGGGCTGCACCCGCAAGGCGGTGATCGCGCTCGCCGAAGAGCGCCAGCTCCGCGTTGAGGAGCGGTCCTTCACGGTCGCCGAGGCGTTGGCCGCGAAGGAAGCTTTCATCACTTCGGCGTCTTCGTTCGTGCAGCCGGTGGTCGCGCTCGATGGCAAGACCATCGGCGACGGCAAGCCGGGCCCGATGGCGACGCGGCTGCGCGAGATCTATGTGGAGTTCGCCAAGGCGACGGCGGTCTGAGCCATACTCTCAGCTATCGTAGGGTGGGCAAAGGCGCGCTTGCGCCGTGCCCACGTCTTCTCTCGCGTTTGCTGAAGAAGTGGTGGGCACGCTTCGCTTTGCCCACCCTACGAGACTTGGCTGCAAGGGACGCGCTACCCCTCAAGCCACCGATGCCTTCACCTTCACCGGATGCACCGCGCGGAACGCGATCGCGAGCCTGTTCCAGGCGTTGATTGTCCCGATCAGCACGGTCAGATTCACCGTCTCTTCTTCCGAGAATTGCGCGCGCACCTGCGCGTAGACGTCATCGGGCGCGTGCGTCTCGGAGATCAGCGTTACCGATTCGGTCCAGGCCAGCGCGGCGCGCTCGCGGTCGGTGTAGAGCGGCGATTCGCGCCAGGCGTTGAGCAGATAAATGCGCTGCTCGGTCTCGCCGCGCTTGCGAGCGTCCTCGGTGTGCATGTTGATGCAGAAGGCGCAGCCGTTGATCTGCGACGCCCGGATCTTGACGAGCTCGATCAGCGATTTCTCGAGGCCCGTTGACTGGATGTGGGTCTCGAGCGCGGTCAACGCCTTTATCGTGTCGGGTGCGGCCTGGTAGAAATTCATGCGGGTTTTCATGGTCGTTCTCCTTGCTTGAGTTGATGCCTTAAGTTGATTCTTGGGGTTGAGGTCAGTGGGCTCCGCCGGCCGAGGCTTGGCCGGCCTTCTTCAGGAACAGGACGGCGATCAGGGCTACGATCAGCGCCATGCCGAGCAGGTAGAAAGTGTCGCTGAAGGCGAGGATATAGGCCTGCTTCTGCACGACATGGCCGATCGCGACATAGGCACGATGCGCGGCGTCGACCCGGTCGAGGACGCCGTGATTGATGAAATACTGCGTAAGTTGCTCGAGCCGCGTGCGGGTGGCCTGTTCGAACACCGAGACCGACTGCATCAGCACGTTGGAGTGATACTGCTCGCGCTTGGTCAGCACGGTCTGAAGCAACGCGATGCCGACGGCGCCGCCGAGATTGCGCATCATGTTGAACAGGCCGGAGGCCGAGCCCGCATTCTCCGGCTCGATGCCGGCGGTTGCGACCGCCGACAGCGGCGCCAGCACCAGTGCTTGCCCGATCGCACGGACGATGTTGGGCCAGAGCAACTGGTCGGACCCATAGTCGTTGGTCATGTAGATGTTCATGAAGTTGGACCCTGCGAACAGAACAAAGCCGGCGCCGATGATGATCCGTGCATCGAACTTCTGCATCAGGCGCGGAACCAGCGGGATCAACAGCAGCTGCGGCAGTCCGGTCCAGGCCAGCACCATGCCGATTTGCTCGGAGTTGTAGCCCTGAATGCGCGACAGATATTGCGGCAGGATGAACACCGAGCCGTACAGTGCGACGCCGAGCAGGAAGTTCGCGAGCATGCCGAAGCCGAAATTGCGGCGCACGAGCAGGCGAAGGTTCAACAGCGGCTTCTTGACCGTGAGCTCGATGATCAGGAAGGCGACCAGCGCGACGGCCGCGATGACGGACAGCTTGACGATGAAGGGCGAGCCGAACCAGTCGTCCTTGTTGCCTTCTTCCAGCACGGTCTGAAGCGCGGACAGTCCGATCGCCATCGTGATGATGCCGGCCCAGTCACCTTCGCGCAGCAGCGACAGCTTCATCGGCTTGGCGTCGAGCGCGTACCAGAGCATGCCGACCATGATCGCGCCGGGCACGACGTTGACGTAGAAGATGTACTGCCAGCCAAAATTCTCGGTGAGATAGCCGCCGATGGTCGGGCCGATCGCGGGCGCAAACGTTGCCGACAGCGCGAACAGCGCTAGGCCGACCGGCTGTTTTGCACGCGGCAGCAGCGTGATGATCAGCGTGAAGGCCATCGGGATCAGAACGCCGCCGGTGAAGCCCTGCACGGCGCGCAGCACGATCATCTGCGGAAGGTCCTGTGCCAGCGCGCAGGCTGCGGAGAGCAACAGGAACAGGATCGCGTTGGTGAGCAGATAGATCCGGATCGAGAACACCTGCGCGAGCCAGCCGGACAGCGGGATCACCACGATCTCGGCGATCAGATAGGAGGTCGAGATCCAGCCGCCATCATCAATGCCGGCACCGATCGCGCCCTGGACGTCGGCGAGCGAGGCGTTGACGATCTGGATGTTCAGCACCGCCATGAACGCGCCGAGCGTGGCGCCGATCACGGCGATCCAGGTTTTGGCCGAGACGGTCGGGGCCGCGACCGGAGCGGGAGTGCTGGCGGCGAAAGCGGCGTTGAGGGTCGGTTGGAGCGTGGTCATGGAAGCCTCGTCTCGGTTACGGAGACAGGATGCATTAGGCGGATGGTTTCGATAATCGAGGAAGTCTGGGAAGGATCATCCGGCAGAACTTGATAATCCTGCCGGAATCCTTTCGGCATCAGCTGCCGTTCGGTCGCGTGGCGTTGTCGGCAACGCGCTTGGCGGTCTCGCGCTCGGCGACCACGGTCGTCTTGGTGTCGACGGTCGGCACCGCCGACATGCCGGGCCGCAACAGGCCGGTCAGGCTGTGGTCGTCGAGCACGATCTTCACCGGCACGCGCTGCACGATCTTGGTGAAATTGCCGGTGGCGTTGTCCGGCGGCAGCAGCGCGAATTCGAGCCCGCTCGCCGGCGACAGGCTGTCGACATGGCCGTGCAGATTGTGCTCGCGGAAACTGTCGACGCGCAACTCGACCGGCTGGCCGGCGCGCACATGGGTGAGCTGGGTTTCCTTGAAATTCGCGACTACGTAGACCGCATCGAGCGGAACCACCGCCATCAATTGCGTGCCGGCCTGCACGTATTGGCCGACGCGGAGCGAGCGGGCGCCGACCGTGCCATCGACCGGCGCGGTGATCTCGGTATAGGACAGGTTCAGCTCCGCCTGGTCTGCGACTGCGCGAGCGTGCTCGAGCTGGGCTGTCGCCTGGGCGCGCTGGGTGGTGAGCACGTCGACCTTGCGCTGTGCGGCCACCAGGCCCGATTTGGCGTGCTGCAATTGCGCGTTGCTGGCGCGAAGTGCCGCGTCAGTCTGCTGCGCGCGCTGGATCGTGCCGGAGCCCGACTTCATGAGGTCGTCGTAGCGTGCGCGCTCCTCCTGCGCGAATTGCAGATTGGCATCCGCTGCGGTGACGTCGGCCGTGCTTTGCTCGATGATCGGCTGTTGCAGTTCGAGCTGGGCATCGAGGTTGCGGACCGAGGCTTCGGCCGCGGCGACGTCGGCGCGGGCCTGACCGAGCGCCGCCTTGAAGTCGCGGTCGTCGATCCTGGCCAGCACGTGGCCGGCCCTGACCTTTTCATTATCGCCGACCAGCACCTGGGCGATGTAGCCCGAAACCTTCGGCGCAATGATCGTGGAATCGGCCTTCACATAGGCGTCATCGGTGGTCTCGAGGTAGCGGCCGTTGGTCCAATAGTCGTGGCCGTAATAGGCAGCCGTTGCCGTGCCTGCGAGGAGCGCGAGCACCAATGCCGCGCGCCGGGCCATATTCCGCGCGGGGACGCGCGACGGCTCTTTTTGGTAATCATGAGTAATTTCAGTGGCTTGCTGGAATTGCTCGGTGCGGGGCATCTCGGACATCGCAGTCTCCTATCGGCTGGCTGAGACTATCGTTCTTTCTGGGGCGAGTGATAATTGACGAAATTCGGGAAGGATTATCCATCAGAGGTGGATAGTCGAAGGCATTGCCTTGGCTTGAGAGGGTCTACCGAATCAGGCCTGTGACTGCCCCAGAGCGATTGCCGGGTCTGTCGAGCGATTGCTGCTAACGCATGCGTCCCACACGAAGCTGCTAGCGGGATGAGACCACATGTATGATCTGATAGATAATCAGGATGAATTCTCTGCAATTATCGATCAACAGCGGATAATCAGGCAGCCATGGATCGATTGACCAGCCTCGAAGTGTTCAGCCGGGTGGTCGAGACCGGCGGCTTCTCCGCAGCGGCCCGCAAGCTCAACATGTCGACCACCATGGTGAGCAACCATGTTCAGGCGCTCGAAGAGCGGCTCGGGGTAAGGCTGCTTCAGCGCACCACGCGCAAGGTCAACCTGACTGAGATAGGCAAGGCCTATTACGACCGCTGTATCCAGATCCTTGCCGATATCGAGCAGGCCGATGACATCGCGGGCGAGTTGCAGTCGGCGCCTCGGGGCACGCTGCGGATCCACGCCGCCACCCACATGGTGCCGATGGTCGCCTCTGTCGTGGCCAAACTCCTGTCCACATATCCCGAGGTCAAGGTTGACCTGCGCATGGGCGAGGCCGATGTCGATCTGATCGAGGAGGGATACGACATTGCCTTGCGCATGATTGCGCCGCCGGATTCGAGCTTGATCGTCCGCCGCCTCGCCACGTGGCGGCATGTGCTGTGCTGCTCGCATGATTATCTCGAAAAACACGATCGCGTGCAGCGGCTCGATGAACTCACCCAGCACAATTGCGGCCGCCACCTGAACTACCCCTTTGGCGACGAGTGGCGCTTTCTCGATCGCAAGGGTGCACCGGCATCGGTGCGCATCTCCGGCAATCTCGTCACCAACAGCGGAGAAGCGTTGCGGAGCATGGTGCTGGACGGCGCCGGCATCTGCCTGATGGCTGGCTTCCTGGTGCAGGACGACCTTGAAGCCGGCCGGCTGGTGCGCCTCTTGCCCGAATATCGTCCGGTCGAGATGTCGATGAACGCGGTCTATCCACATCGCCATCATCTGTCCGCGAAGGTGCGGACCTTCATCGACATGCTGGTGGCGCACAGCGCCGAGCAACAGAAGCTGATCAACCCGTATTCGTAAAGCCGGCACGTTAGACCGTAGGGTGGGCAAAGGCGCTTTTGCGCCGTGCCCACCATCTCTCCCCGAATCTAGAAGAGGTGGGCACGCTTCGCTTTGTCCACCCTACGATTTCGTCAACGTGGCGGCGGCAGCCGCCCGAACACCGCGTCAAGCGCGATGCCAATTGCGAGCAGCCGGCGATCGCTGCCCGCTGGGCCATCCAGCTCAAGTCCAATCGGCAATCGGCTGGTGGCGCCGAGCGCGATCGGAATCTGGATGCCGGGAATGCCGGCATTGCTGCCGGGATCCGTGTTCTGGATGAAGAGTCCAAAATTTTCGAGGCTGCTGGAGTCTGGATTGGAGGCGATGGCGACGCGCGGCGTGGTCGGAAAGGCGATGGCGTCGAGCCTGTTGTCCGCAAAAGTGTTGCTGTAGAGCGCCTGAAGCGCCGGCCGCGCGGTCTTGATTGCGGCGTCATAAATCGGCTTGGCATCGACCAGCGTGTTGTCGGGGGCGGGCAATTTGCGTGGGATCACCAGGCCCTCATAGGTGCCCTGCACGTCGGGGCTCGCGATTTCCTTTGCCATCGCCTCGATGGTGAGGCCGGTGCCGGTGTGCTTGAGATACGTGACCATGTCGTCATAGGCTTCATAGAGCGCAATGGGAAAGCCGACCTGGCCGTTGAGCTCGGCCAGCTGCGGCATCTCGATCTCGACAACCGTGACGCCCTGCGCATTCACTTTTGCGATCGCCGCGTGGAAAGCGGCTTCGGTGTCGGCATCGAGATTGGTCAGCATCGTCTTCGCAATGCCGATGCGGACCTGCTTCAGGTCAGCCGGCGCAATCTCGTCTCCACCCGCGATGACGCGGTCGAGCAACGCGACATCGGTCATGGTCGCGGCCATCGGACCTGCGGTGTCGCGGGTATGCGAGATCGGCGCGATGCCCGCTTGCGGATAGCGACCGGCGGTCGGACGCAGCGAGGCGCATCCGTTCAGCGCAGCCGGCACCCGGACCGATCCGCCCGTGTCGGTGCCGAGCCCGCCCGCGACGATCCGCGCGCCGATCGCGGCACCCGTTCCGGACGAGGAGCCGCCAGCGATCAGGGCGCGGTCATAGGCATTGCGTACGCCGAACTCTGCGCCGGTCTTGAATGCGGTGTTGTAGCCAGAGATGCCGAAGGCGAGCTCGTGCATGCTGGTCTTGCCGATGATGACCGCGCCGGCGGCCCGCAGCTTTGCCACGACAGGCGCGTCGGCCCTCGGAACGTAATCCTTCAGCGCGGGTGTACCGGCACTACAGGGCAGCCCTGCGACTTCGATATTATCCTTGATCACGATGGGAACGCCGCCGAGCGGCCTGCCCGCGGTGCCTGCACCCTGCGTATCGAATGCGACGGCGGCCTTCAGGGCGCCCTCTTCATCCAGGGTGACGAAGGCGTTCAGGTCGGCATTGGCCTTGGCGCGGGCGAGCGCCTCGGAGGTGAGCGCATGGCTCGTGATTTTTCCGGCGGCAAGCTCGGCCGCTGCCTGGGTCAAGGTCAGCTGATCGAAATCCATGATGCATCACCCGATTGCCGGGCTCCATGAGGAAGCCCTCTTTTCAATCCGGGAGGCTGAAGCCTCGCGGGCGCGGCGTCAACCGTAAGCGCACATCTTTGCCGGCGACGAGGCCACGAGATCGGCGAGCATTCGGTCGACCTCGGGCTTCACCTTCGCAATCGCGATGTCCTTCACCGGCCCATAACCGCGGATCTCCATCGGAGCTTTGGCGATGGCGACGAGACCGGGCAGATGCACGGCGTCGAGCCGGTCGAGTATCTGTGCGATCACCCCCTCATACCAGGTGATCAACTCCCGCTCCGCGCGCCGCTCGGCCGTGTAGCCGAACGGATCGAACGGCGTCCCGCGCAATCCCCTCAACCGTGCCAGCATGGCGAGCGGCATCTGAATCCACTGACCAAAAGCGCGCTTGCGCGGACGGCCGCGCGCGTCGCGCTCGGATGGCAGGAACGGTGGTGCGAGGTGGTACTGGACGCTGAAGTCGCCCTCGAATTCGCGCTTCAGCTCGTCGAGGAAGCCGCTTTGCATGTGCAGGCGTGCCACCTCGTATTCGTCCTTGTAGGCCATCAGCTTGAACAGGGCGCGCGCAACCGCTTCGGTCAAGGCCTCGCTGTTGAGCGCGGATTCGGCGTCGCGGATTTTTGCGACGGTCGCCCGGTAGCGTGCCGCATAGGCGGTGTCCTGATAGGCGGTGAGGAATTCCGCGCGGCGATCGATGAGCTGGTCGAGTGTCCCGGCTTTGGGCGCTTCGTCCGTCTTCGGAAGAAAGTCCGGATCGGCGGCGGCGATCCGGCCCCAGGCCAAGGCGTGCTTGTTGCGCTCGACAGCAACGCCGTTGAGCTCGATCGCGCGCAGCAGCGCCGATAGCGAGATCGGCACCAGTCCGCGCTGCCAGGCAAGGCCGAGCATGATGATGTTGGCATAGACGGCATCGCCGAGCAGGCGCTCAGCCAGCGCATTCGCGTTGATGGTGTCGAGATTGTCATTGCCAATGACCTGCCGGATCGCGCGCAGGCGCGCGGGCGAGGCGAGATCGGCGTCGCGGAAGCGGACGACGTCGCCGGTCGGCATTTCCGCCGTGTTGATCGCCGCGCGCGTGCCGCGATGATAGGTACCGGACGCCTTTGGCGAGGAGCTCACCACGAGATCGCAGCCGATCAGCGCATCGGCCGCGCCCTGGTCGATGCGCACCTGATGCAGCGCCTCGGGACTTGACGCCAGGCGGAGGTAGCTCAGCACGGGCCCAAACTTCTGCGCAAAGCCGGTAAAATCCAGCACCGAAACGCCGCGGCGTTCCAGATGCGCGGCCATACCAATCAGCGCGCCAACCGTGATCACGCCGGTGCCGCCGACGCCGGTCACGAGCAGGTCGTAGGGACGGTCGAGCGTGGCAGGGGCGGGCAGGGGAAGCGTGGCGGCGCGACCGACGGCGTCCATCTCGCTTGCGGTCTTTTTCCGGCGTGTCGCACCTTCGACGGTGACAAAGCTCGGGCAAAAGCCGTTGAGACAGGAAAAGTCCTTGTTGCAGGACGAGAGGTTGATCTGGCGCTTGCGGCCGAACGGCGTCTCCTTCGGCTCGACGCTGAGGCAATTGGATTCGACCGAACAGTCGCCGCAGCCTTCGCAGACGAGATCGTTGATATAGGCAAAGCGCTTGGGATCGGCCATCTGCCCGCGCTTGCGCCGCCGCCGCTTTTCGGTGGCGCAGGTCTGCTGATAGATCAGGACCGAGACGCCGGAGACGTCACGCAGCTCGCGCTGTACCGCATCCATCTCCTCACGGGGATGAATGCTAACGCCGGCGGGCAAATCAGCCGGCGAAAATTGCGCGGGATTGTCCGACACCAGGGCGATGCGCGCCACGCCTTCGGCGCGGACGCTGTGCGCGATCGCATGCACGCTCACGGGGCCGTCGACCGGCTGGCCGCCGGTCATCGCCACGGCGTCATTGAACAGGATCTTGTAGGTGATATTGGCATTGGCGGCGATCGCCTGGCGGATCGCCATCGAGCCGGAATGATAGTAGGTGCCTTCGCCCAGATTCTGGAAGATGTGCTTGTGGCCGGTAAATCTCGACGATGCCGCCCAGTTCACGCCTTCGCCGCCCATCTGGATCAGCGATGAGGTGTCGCGGTCCATCCAGCTTGCCATGAAATGGCAGCCGATGCCGGCAAGGGCCTTGGAGCCTTCCGGCACTTTCGTCGATGTGTTGTGCGGGCAGCCCGAGCAGAAATAGGGCGTGCGCGTCGCGCCAGCGACGTTGATCGTGCGCTCGGCTTCCGGCAACAGGGCGGCCGCCCGCGCGGCAAGATTGAGGCCCGGAAACATCGGATCGAGCCGGCGCGCCAGCACCGAGGCCAGCGCGCGCGGCGACAGTTCACCGATCCATGAGATCAGGCGCGCGCCGGTCTCGTCGTGCTTGCCGACCATGCGCTCGGGCTTCGCGCCCGGATAGTCGTAGAAATATTCCTTGAACTGGCTCTCGATGATGCCGCGCTTCTCCTCGACCACCAGAATTTCGCGCTTGCCCTTCACAAAGTCCATGGCGTCGTGCAGCGCCAGCGGCCAGACCATGCCGACTTTGTAGATGTCGATGCCGATGGCGCGGCAGGCGGCTTCATCGAGGCCCATCAGCCGCAGCGCTTCCATCAGGTCGAGATGCGCCTTGCCTGTCGTGACGATGCCGTAGGTCGCGCCCCGAATGTCGTAGATGTGGCGATCGATCGGATTGGCTTTTGCGAAGGCGTAAACCGCGTGCTTCTTCGCCTCCAGCCGCTCCTCGATCTGCGGCCCCGGCAGATCCGGCCAGCGATAGTGCAGGCCGCCCGGCGGCGGCGTGAAGTCGGGCGTCTCGAAGACGCGTGGCGGGCGCAACGTGACGGAGGCACCCGATTCCACGATCTCCGAGATCGCCTTGAAGCCGATCCACATGCCGGAGAAGCGGCTCAGCGCGTAGCCATATTCGCCGAATGCCAGATATTCGTCGACGCTTGCGGGATGCAGCGTCGGCATGAACCAGCTCATGAAGGCGACGTCGGACTGGTGCGGCATCGAGGACGAGACGCAGCCATGGTCGTCGCCGGCGACCACCAGCACGCCGCCATGCGGCGAGGAGCCATAGGCGTTGCCGTGCTTCAGCGCATCGCCGGAACGGTCGACGCCCGGCCCCTTGCCGTACCAGAGCCCGAACACGCCATCGACCTCGCGATCGGCTTGGGTCTCGACTTGCTGTGAACCGAGCACCGCGGTCGCGGCGAGGTCTTCGTTCACGGCCGGCAGGAACTCGATTGCGTCGCGCTTCAGTCGTTCCTGGATGCGCCACAGTTCGAGATCGACGCCGCCGAGCGGCGAGCCGCGATAGCCGGAGATGAAGCCTGCGGTGTTGAGGCCCGCAGCCCGGTCGCGCCGCGCCTGGTCGAGCGCGATGCGGACGATGGCTTGGGTGCCGGTGAGGAAGACGCGGCCTTCCGCGCGGTCGTAGCGGTCGGAGAGCTCGTAGGTGTCGAGTGACGGAATGGCGTCCATGCGGACCTCGCGCGGCATCCTGCCGAATAGGCGAAGGTTAGGCCGCGGGCGCTGGTAGGTCTTACCTATTCATCCCGACATAAGCGAAATTTCGGTAGAATTTTGCGTATATGTTCGTTATGCGGTACATTCTATCGGATTGAGGGGATTTCATGATTGAAGACCAGGACGCGCGGATTCTCGCTTATCTCCAGAAGGACGGCCGCGCCACCAACCAGCAGCTTGCCGACGAGGTCGGCATGTCCACCTCCGCCTGTTGGCGCCGGGTGCGCGCGCTCGAGGAGACTGGCGTCATCCGGGGCTATGCCGCGGTGGTTGCGCGCGAGCAGGCGGGCTTTACGATGTCGGCTATCCTCCATGTCTCGCTGGAGCGGCATGACGCCAAATTCGTCGACGAGTTTGTGTCCCGGGTCACCAAACGCCGCGAGGTGCTGGAGTGTTTTGCGACGACAGGTGATGCGGATTATCACTTGCGCGTCGTCGTGCAGGACATGGCGGCCTACAACAGGTTTTTGGACGAGTTCATGTTCCGCATTCCCGGCATCCGCTATGTCCGCAGCAACGTGGTGCTGAAGGAGATCAAGACCAGTGTGGCGCTGCCGTTTTAAGACACGGGAAGTGCTGTAGGGTGGGCAAAGGCGCGTAGCGCCGTGCCCATCATCTTGCCTCGATTTGCGAAAGCGGTGGGCACGCTTCGCTTTGCCCACCCTACGGCAGCGACAACTACTGCCTCTCCCGCACAAACCTGTTCCGCAGCGTGCCGACACCTGTGATGTCAATCTCCACGACATCGCCATGACTGATGTCCGGCGAGGCGCCGTCGGTGCCCATCCAGATCACGTCGCCCGGCCATAGCGTGAAATACTTGGTCAGCTCGACCAGGAACGGTACCACCCCAAAGATCATGTCGTTGGTGTGGAAGCGGTTGGTTTCCTTGCCGTTGACCCGGACGACGGTCTCCATCTTCGCAAGATCAGCCTCGGTCTCGATCCATGGTCCCATCGGCTTGAACGTGTCGGCATTCTTCGAGCGCCACAGGCTGCGATCGGCCTTCTGCCAGCTGCGCTCGCTGACATCGTTGCCGATGGTGTAGCCGAACACGCAATCCATCGCGTTGGCTTCTGTGAGATGCTTCACCTTCTTGCCGACGACGACGGCAAGCTCGCCCTCATAGTGGACCTTCTCGGTCGCGAAGGACGGGATCACGACGTCCTCGTCATGCGCGATCAGCGCGTTCTGGGCGCGATAGCCGATCTCGGGCCTGTCGGGCACGGCCGGCACTTCGCCGCGCTTGTCGGCGGCCTCCTTCAGGTGCTTCAGGTAGTTCAAGCCGACGCAGTAGAAGGTGCGCGGGATCAACGGTAGCTCGATCTTCACCTGTGACAGCGGATGTGTGCGCGAGCTGCGTCGCCATTCGCCAAATGGGTCGCCGTCGACCGCGATCACCTGGTCGCCCTCGACGATGCCCCAGGAGGTCTTGCTCGAAGTGGTGAATTTCAGCCAGCGCATGTCGTGTCCTCGTCGTTATTCCGCGGCATCACGCGGCTGCACTTTCCACGCGCCTGCGCTCGGCCGTTTCAGGCCAATATTTTCGCGCAGCGTCTTGCCGCGATAGTCCTTCTGGAACAAGCCGCGGCGCTGCAATTCCGGCACGACGTGTTGCACGAAGTCGGCGTAGGAGCCGGGCACATAGGTCGCGGCGATGACAAAACCGTCGCAGCCGCGCTCGACGAACATCTCTTCGAGCTTGTCCGCGATCTCCTTGGGGCCGCCGACCATCGCGTCCTGCACCTGGCCGCGGCCGGAGAAGGTGACGAAGTCGCGCGCGCTCGGATTGCTCTTGCCTGAATTCTTCAGTACGCCGTCGCGGATGCCCAAAATGCCCTGCATGCTCTTAAGTTCTTCCGTCGTCAGCGGCTCGTCGAGGTCCTTGGAGGCAAAATCATAGTTGAGCGCTTCGGCGAGCAGCGACAGCGCGTCAATCTGGAGCGGCAGCTTGTTGATCAGCGCCATCTTATCCTCGGCTTCCGCCTTGGTCGCGCCGCAGACCGGCGTCGTCAAATTGCAAAGGCGCATTTGATCGGGATCGCGGCCGGCTTTGGCGGCCTCGTTGCGCACGGCGGAATAGCCTTCTTTCGCCGCCGCGAGGTTGCGCGCGGCGGTAAAAATCACTTCGCCCCAGCGCCCGGCGAAGCGCTGGCCGCGGCCCGACGCGCCGGCCTGGATGATCACGGGATGGCCCTGATCAGAGCGGGGCACGGTGAAGGGTCCACGCGACTTGAAGGCCGGGCCCTTGTGATCGAGCCGCTTCACCTTGGCCGGATCGGCAAAGCGGCCGCTCTTTTTGTCCATGATGAGCGCGCCATCTTCCCAGGTGTCCCAATGGCCGAGCACGACCTCCATGAATTCGTCGGCCTTGTCGTAGCGGGAATCATGTTCGGGATGCGAATCCCGTCCCATGTTCAGCGCTTCGCCGTCGTTCAGCGAGGTGACGACGTTCCAGCCTGCGCGCCCGCCCGACATCAGATCGAGCGTGGCAAAGCGGCGGGCGACGTCGAACGGCTCGTAATAGGTGGTCGAGCAGGTTGCCCCTAACCCGAGCTTGTCGGTAACCAGGCCCATCGTGGTGAGCACGATCAGCGGATCCATCTTCACGCAGCGGATGCCGTATTCGACGGTGTGGGCGTGGTCGTTGCCGTAGCGGTCGGGCATCGCCAGGCGGTCGTCGAAGAAGGCCATGTGAAACTTGCCGGCTTCGAGGATTTTCGCGATCTCCTGATAATAGTCCGCCGACATCGAATCGTCGCGCGAGTCAGGATGCCGCCAGGAGCTCGGCAGATTGGTGCAGTTTTGCGCCTGAAGGAAGCCGACCAGTACCATCTGCCGCGTCATGCTGTTCTCCAAATTCCATCAGGCCAGATCGAGGATTGTTTCGAGCCTGTACTCACGCGCCAGCGAGCGCAACTTCTCCCAGGTCGCATCCTCGATCTCGATGCCGTCGCGCAGACGTTGCTGCTCGCGCACGCCCTCGATCTCGCCGGGATAGTAGACGCCCTTGCTGCCCTCGGACGGCGGCGTTGATTTCAGATAATGCGCGAATTCGGTGACCTCGCGCTTGAATTCCTTCAGCGGGCAGAACGCCGCGACGTTGAACACCGCCATGAAGCAGCCGTCATTGTGCCGGCCGGTCGGCTCGACCCCGAAGCCGAGCCCGGTGAGCAGGCCGCAGAGCACCTCGACCATCGCGGCCAGGCCGCTGCCCTTGTAGCCTTCGGTGCCGCCAAGCGGCAGCAGCGCGCCGCCCTTGCGGTATTGGGTCGGGTCGGTGGTGTGCCGTCCCTCGGCATCGATGATCCATCCGGTGGGAATCTCCTCGCCGCGGGCGACCGCGAGCTGGATCTTGCCGGCCGCAACCGCCGATGTCGCCATGTCCAGATAGAACGGCGATTCGAGATCGGACGGCACCGCGATCGAGATCGGGTTGGTGCCGAGCCGGGCCTCCTTGCCGCCGAACGGCGCCACGTGCTTCGGCGAACGGCCGGAGTCCGCCGTCGCGATCCCGATCATGCCTTCGCGCATCGCCATCAGTGGATAGGCGGCGAGGCGGCCCACATGGCTTTGCCGGAACACGGTGCAGGCGGCGACGTTCGCCGTCTTCGCCTTCTCGATCGTCAGCGCCATCGCCTTGGCGTTGACATGGAAGCCGAACCCCCAATGGCCGTCGATGACGGTCGTGGTCGGCGATTCCTGGACGATGGACCATTTGGCGCCGGGAACGATGTGTCCGGCCTTGATACGGTCGATATAGGTGGAAACCGCGATCACGCCGTGGGAGTCGTGGCCTGCGAGATTGGCGTTGACGCAACCGACGGCGACCGCGTCGGCTTCTTCCTCGGAAGCTCCGGCTGCGCGGAGCAGTGCAGCGCTGACGCGCGTGAGGCGGTCGGCCTTGACGATCGGCATGGCGTTCCCTCAGGTCATCGCCCTTGATGGACGTTGTTGGGAGCCATCGTCTCAAAGCCCCGCGCCGATATCAATCTCCCGTAAACCAATACAGGGCTGCAAATTCGTAAACAGAACGCGCCTTTCGTCGGACGACCATGCGTCCTGGCATGCCGCGCGGCGGGATTCCCGACAGTTTTTGGTCTGTCGTTCGCAGCTCGTTCACTGTGATCGGCGGTTTCCACCACGCAATAACGACCACTTAGGCGATCACCGTTCATAACGCGACCCGGGATAAAACGGCAGAAATGCCCGGGAGTTGAGATCGTGCAGACGACCCTCGCGCGCACCTTTGCAGCGTTGAGTGCCATCAACGAAGCGATCCTCTACGCGAAATCGCCGGACGAGCTGTACCAAAAGGTCTGCGACGCCGGGTTTGCGAGCGGGGACTTCATGGCGGTTGCCGTGTTCCTGGTGGAGCCGGACGGCCGTCGGCTGCGCTTTGCCGCCGGTTGCGGCGAGGACGTGGCGCGGCTGAGCGCGATCGAGATCACCGTTGAAGCCGGCACGCCGGAAGGCGCGGGCGTCGGCGGCGAGGCGTTTCGCAGCCAGACGCTTTGCATCAGCAATGACTATTTGAACGACCTGCGCTCGCTGGCGTGGCGCGAGGGCGCGGCGAAGGCTCATATCGGCGCGGCGGCGGCGCTGCCGCTGCTCTGCAATGGCGAGAGCGTCGGCGTGCTGTTCGTGACCCGCAGTGAGGCCGGCTCGTTGAACGAGCAGATGGTGTCGCTGTTCGAGCGTATGTCGGCGAACATCTCCTACGCGCTGGACAATTTCACGCGCGAAACGGCGCGCCAGGTCGGTGAACGCGCGACGCGGCGGCTGAACCGCATGTTCGGCGCCATCAGCGCGACCAACGAGGCCATTCTGCACGCCAAGACCGAACTGGAATTGTGCCAGCGCGTCTGCGATGCCGCGGTCTACTGCGCCAAGTCGCTTGCCACTTTCGTTCTGCTGCTCGAACCGGACTCGCACTGGCTGAGGCCGGTCGCCGCGACCGGACAGAACCTCGACCTGATCAGACAAGCGCGCTATTCGATCGACCCGGAGAATCCCCACGGCACAGGTATTGTCGGCGAGGTCTTCCGGACGCAGAGACTGATCGTCGAGGACGACCTCGTCAATCGAATCAAGGGAACGGCGTGGGAGCAGGCGAACGTCGATGCCGGTGCGGTGGCTTGCATGGTCGCGCCGCTGGTCAAACGCGGGACCAGCGTCGGTGTGCTGTTCTCATTCGTCAGCAAGTCATGGGCGAACGACGAGGAGGTCGTCGCGCTGCTGCTTCGCATGACGGAGAACGTCTCCTTCGCGCTCGAGAACTTTGACCGCGAAACGGAAAAGGCCAGGATCGCCGAGGAGGAGGATCGCCTCGCGCGCATGTATGCGGCGCTCAGCGCCACCAACGAAGCCATCCTGCGGGCGCGCTCGCGCAGCGAACTGTTCGACTTGGTGTGCGAGGCGACGGTCGAGGGCGCCAAGTTCGCATCGACGTCGATTGCGCTGGTCGATCACGATGCCGAGCTGCTCCACGTGGTTGCCTGCTATGGTCCGAACAAGGAGCAGGTGCTTCGCTTCAAGCTTGCGACGACCGACAAGGTTCCGGAAGGACGGGGATTGACCGGCACCGCATTCCGCACGCGGCAGCCCTGCGTCAGCAACGATTTGTGGGCCGACAAGCGCATGAAGCCGTGGCGCGAAGGCGCGCGTCGGGACGGCATCGCATCGGCGGCGGCCTTGCCGCTCTTCAACGGCGACCGGATCGAGGGCGCCTTCCTGTTCCACTCGTTCCAGCGCGATACTTTCACCCCCGAATTCGTCGAGCTCCTGCAGCGATTGCAGGCGAACGTGGCCTTTGCGCTGGCGAATTTCGACCGCGCGGTGGAGAAGGCCAGAGCCGACAAGCAGCGAAGCCGGCTGAGCGGCATGTTCGAGGCGCTGAGCGCGACCAATGAAGCCATCATGCGTGCCAAGACGCGGGATGAGCTGTTCGAGGCCGCATGCGAGGCCTCCGTGCTGGGCGACATGTTCGCCTCGGCGACCATCGCAATTATGGACCCGGACGGCGAGATCGTCCGCGTCGTCGCGGCAAAGGGGCGCATGCATGATCGCATGGTCGGACGGACCTGCGTCATTTCCGCCGACCATCCCGAAGGGCAGGGAATCATCGGAACGTCGCTGCGTTCCCGGCAGCCCTGCGTCATGAACGACTATCTCAGCGACCCGAGATCCGAGCATTGGCGCACCAAGGCGACGGAAGACGGTACGCATGCGGCTGCGAGCTTTCCGCTCATGCGCTCCCACGGCGAGCCCCGCGGCGTCCTGTTGTTCCTGGCTCCCGAGGAGCACACATTCACGCCTGATCTCGTGGAGCTGCTCGGACGCCTCGCGGAAAACGTGTCGTTTGCGCTCGACAACTTCGAGCGGGCCGAGGAAAAGGCCCGCACCGAAGCGCAGAAGGAACGCCTGACGCGCATGTTCGCGGCGCTCAGCGCTACCAACGAAGCGATCGTCCGGGCCAAGTCGCGCACCGAATTGTTCGACCTCGTGTGCCAGGCCGCGTCCACCGGCGGCAAGTTCACTTCGACGACCATTGCGCTCGCCAGGGATGATAGCGATCAGCTCGAGATCGTCGCGGCGGCCGGGCCGTCCGCCGAGACCACAAGGAACGTGCGTCTCTCCATTGACGCTGATCGGCCCGAGGGCCGCGGCATGAGCGGCACGGCCTTCCGCACCCGCCAGCCCTGCATCAGCAACGATTATGTCAACGACCGCCGCGTCAGCGCCTTCCATTCCGTCCTTCAAAGCGACGGCGCGCGCTCCGGTGCGGCGTTCCCGCTGGTCACACATGATGAGTCCGTCGGCGTGATGATCTACATGTCGACCGAGCAGGACACTTTTACGGACGAGTTCGTCGAGCTGTTGCAGCGTCTTGCCGGCAACGTCTCCTTCGCGATGGAGAATTTCGATCGGGCCGACGAGAAGAAAAAGGCCGACGAGCGCATCGAATATCTCGCCTCGCACGACAGCCTGACCAATTTGCCGAACCGCGAGACCTTCAGCAGTCTCTTGCGCGAGGCGATCGACATCGCAGAGCGCCATGACCACCGCTTTGCGGTGCTGTTCATCGATCTCGACCGCTTCAAGGTCATCAACGATTCGCTCGGCCATGAGGCCGGCGATCTGCTCCTGCTCGAAGTGGCGAACAGGTTGCGTAGCGCGCTGCGGGCGAGCGATGTGGTGGCGCGGCTGGGCGGTGACGAGTTCGTGGTGATCCTCGACCAGTGCGGCGAGATCGACGACGTCCAGCGCATCTCGACCGAACTGCTCGCGGCGCTCGGCAAGCCCATGGAACTGGCCGGCCACGAGTGCCACAGTACGGCTTCGATCGGCATCGCGATGTATCCCGCCAACGGCGCCGACGCGCAGACGCTGACCAAGAACGCCGACATGGCGATGTATCTCGCCAAGGAAGATGGCAAGAACGGCTATCGTTTCTTCTCCAAGGAAGTGACGACGCAGTCGATCGAGCGGCTGTCGCTCGAGAGCGCACTGCGCCGGGCGCTCGAGCGCGAGCAGTTCTCGCTGAACTATCAGCCCAAGGTGGACATGGCGACCGGCCAGATCACCGGCGTGGAAGCGCTATTGCGCTGGACGCATCCCGATCTCGGCAGCATCTCGCCGGCGCAGTTCATCCCGCTCGCCGAGGAAACCGGCCTGATTGTGCCGATCGGCCGCTGGGTGGTGAAGGAGGCCTGCGCGCAGGCCATGGCCTGGCAGCGACGTGGCCTGTTGCCGGTGTCGATGGCGGTCAACCTGTCGCCGCGGCAGTTTGTCGACGAGCATTTGTTGCAAGACGTCGACGAGGCGCTGGCGGCCTCCGGCATGTCGCCGGTGCTGCTCCAGCTCGAAGTCACCGAGAGCATGATGATGCGCAATGTCGGACGTGCGCTCAAGGTACTCGACGCCATTCAGAGCCGCGGCATTCGCTTGGCCATCGACGATTTCGGCACCGGCTATTCGTCGATGTCGCTGATGAAGCATTTCCCGATCGACACGATCAAGATCGACCGCTCCTTCGTGCGCGACCTGCCGCAGGATTCGGAGGATCAGGCGATCGCGCAGGCGATCATCAGCATGGGCAAGGCGCTCGGCATGACCGTGGTCGCCGAGGGCGTCGAGAACGCCGAGCAGGAGGCGTTCCTGCGCACCCATGGCTGCGACGAGATGCAGGGCTTCCTGATCTCCAAGCCGGTGCCGGCGCGGCAGATGGCCGAGCTGCTGCGGCCGATGGTGCTGCCGGTCGCTCCGCCGCTCCAGCCGGAGACGGATCCGGCCGTCAACGAAGCCGTGGCGCTACGGCTGAAACGCGCTGTCGTCTGACGGTTGCGGGAGCAACTCACGAACGTCGTCTTCCTTGATCTCCGCCTTGCGCGGAAAATCATCCGGCCAGGTCGGCGAGGTTTGCTCGGCGAATAGCGTGAGAAGGGCATGCGTACCTTCGGCAAAGCTCGAGCCGTCGCCCAGGCCCAGCTCACAACACCATGCGTGTCGCATCGGCTCTTGCGCGTCGCACACGGCCATCGCGGGTCCCCACCACCAGGCCGGCGCCGGCGAGCGTTCGTCCTCGGGCACGGCATGCCAGAGGACGAGCTCGTCCATCACGCGCTCGAATTGCAGGCTTGCGGCCTGATGCATTCGCTCCGTGCTCCTTGGGCCGCGCCTGAAAGCAGGCCGCGCGCGGATTAGATCGTGGCCTTCGCTGTGAAGAATCGGCTCGCGCTATTGGCTGAGCTACACGTGCCGCTTCCATCGGCGGCCGTAAGAGCAACATGCGGCGCTCGGGACATTCGCCGGCGCCGACTGTGACAACCTCTTTAGCCCCTCAGGGGCCTGACCGGCAAGTCGTAATACGGGTGCCTAGCGCGACCTCAGCGGATGCGCCTTCTGGTGCCAGGCCCAGGCGGTGCGGATCACGGTCGGCAGGTCGGAATGGCGCGGCACGAAGTTCAGTACTTTTCGCGCGGCGGAGGCGTCGGCGACGAGATAAGTGGGATCGCCGGCGCGGCGCGGCTTGATGGTGTGCGGCACCTCACGCCCGGTCTCCTGCCTGATCGCGGTCAGGATCTCGCGCACCGAAAAGCCGGAGCCGGTGCCGAGATTGAAGCTGCCGCCGGCGTGTCCCTGTTCCAGCAGCTTCAGTGCCGCGACATGCGCCGCGGCGAGATCGGTGACATGGATGTAGTCGCGGATCGCGGTGCCGTCGGGGGTGTCGTAATCGTCGCCGAACACGGCGAAGTCGACATGGCCCTGCAACGCCATCATCGCGCGGGGAATGAGATGCGTCTCGTTGTCACGCAGCTCGCCGATGCCGCCGGCCGGATCGGCGCCGCTGGCATTGAAATAGCGCAGGCAGAACGCGCCGAAACCATAGGCCGCGCGGTAATCGGTGAGCATACGCTCGATCATCCATTTCGACGCACCATAGGGATTGATCGGCGCGCAGGGAAAATCCTCCGGCAGTTCTTTGGAATCGGCGTTGCCGTAGACCGCGCCGGTCGAGGAGAACACGATGCGCCGGCAGCCTGCGTTGCGCATCGCCTGCAACAGCGACAACGTGCCCTGCACGTTGTTGATGTAGTATTTCTGCGGATCGGTCATGGACTCGCCGACGAGGCTCGCGGCCGCGAAGTGCATCACCGCCGTAACCTTGTGGTCGGCAAAGGCGCGCGCCAGCGTCGCGCCGTCGAGCAGGTCGCCGGTCACCATCTCCCCGGCAACGAAGCTGCGATGGCCTGTCGAGAGATTGTCATAAACGACGGGCTGGTAACCGGCTGCGGCCAGGGCGCGGCAGGCGTGCGATCCAATATAGCCTGCACCCCCTGTGACGAGGACAGTCGGTCGGTCAGTCATGTCGTGTTCTACTCTTCTCAGCGATTGAAGGGCCGGTTGCGGCTGAAGAGAAGATAGATCGCGCGGGGGTTAGTGGTCAAATAGCGCCAGAACAAGCGCCGCGGCTCCAGCCAGGTGCGCCAGGCCCATTCCAGCCCGAGCTTCTGCATCCATTGCGGCGCGCGAGAGCGGCTTCCCGATAAAAAATTGAACAGGCCGCCGGACGTCTTGATGACGCCAACATTGGTCAGCAGCGGCGTGTATTCCTCGACGAAGGCCTGCTCGGAGGGAACGCCGAGTGCAACCCAGAGATAGTCAGGCGCCAACGCATTGATCTCCTCGACCTTGGCGCGCAACGCGTCGCCACGGAGATAGCCATGGCTGTATCCGACGATCTTGAGCTTCGGATACAGGTTCTGGACTTTCTTGACAGCCGTGGCGTTCTCCTCCTCGCTGGCGCCGAGCATGTAGAAGGAGCGGCCGGCAGCTTCCGCCTTGCGCGCGACGATATGGAACAGGTCCGTGGTCGCGACGCGTTCCGGCAGCGGAAACCAGGATTGCAGTTTTGAGGCCGCCACAAGCGGCTGGCCGTCGGCGTTGATCAAATCGGCGGCGCGGAACAGGCGCTCGGTCTGCGGCTCGGTCGAGCAGCGTGCCAGCACCTCGCCGTTGGCCGAGGTCAGGTACAGCGGGCGGCCGATGCGATGACGCGGGTCGGTGGCCTCGATCATGAAATCGGCAGTGGCTTCCAGGTCGAGCGCGGCCATGCGAAGGCCGCCGACGGTGATCCGTGGCACCTCGGCGGTTGCGGCCCGCCCTTCAGGATTGACGCGGCGCTCAAGCATATTGTTTGCCTCGCTGGCGCATTTGGGCTGCGGGAGTGAGCTCGTCGAGCATCACGCCGACGAGCTTGCGCTCGGCGCCGCCCAGCGCGGTCAAGATTTCTTCCATGCTGTCGTTGATGTCGAGGCTGGTCGGCAGCACCGCCACCAGCGCATCGGCACTGTCGAGCAGCTTGCGGCCGGCGGCCGAGAACGGCATCGCCGGGCCGTCGAGAATGACGAGATCATAGCCGCCGGCAGAGCGCGCCTGTGCGATTGCCTTGCGGATGGCGTCCGTTGCCTTGCCCGCATCGCTCTCGGCCGCCGGCAGCACGGAGATGCCGTTGACGGTCTTGATCTCGCGCGCGGCGTTGCTGCCGATCGAGAGCCAGCCGAGCTTGCCCGGCTCGCTCTTGCCGGGGCGATTGACCTTGTTCGAGATCGTGTGCGCCTGATGGTCGGCGTCGATCATCAGCACGCGGCTGCCGTCGCGCGCCGCCGCAAGCGCAAAGTTCAGCGCGGTCACGCTGCGCCCGACGGTCTCGCCGGCGCCGACCAAGGCGATCACCGGCATCGCCTTGCCGCCGGCGCGCCGTGCCACCGCGGCGCGCATGTCGCGCAAGGCGTTGAGCAGCGTCGTCAGCGGAAATCCGGGGCGCAGTGTCGGCCAGCCCAGTCGGGTGAGGTCGACACCGCCGCCGGTGGCGAGAATGGCGCCGAGCGTGCGGATGACGTCGGCCTCCTGGAGGCGGGCGATCAGCGGCTTTTCGACCAGAGAAAGCGGCGGAGGAGGTGCGGCGGTTTCCGGTCGCGTCCTCGATACTTCCGGCTCCGGCGTGCGCTCGCGGCGGCTCGGTTCGGGGGCGGTCGCGCCGACGAACAGATGCTCGGCCGCGACAAACCAGCAGGCGGCCGCGAGCCCACCGAAGACGAAGCCGATCATGGCGAACAAGCTCATCGCCGGCGGGAACGAGCGCCGCTGCGGCACGGTGGCTTCGCCGATGACGCGGGTCGCCGAGGTGTTGAGCGTCTCCTGCTCCTCGGTCTCGCGCGAGCGCTTGAAGAAGGACTGGTAGACGTCGCGGCTGGCATCGACCTCGCGCTCGAGCTCGCGCAGGCGCACGGCGGCCTGGCTGAGCTGGACGCTTTGCCGCTTCTGCGCCTCCAGCGCCCGGTTGAGCGAGGCTTCAAAGTCGCGGGCGCGCGTCAGGTCGTTCTTGGCCGACTGGGCGAAGCGATCGACCTCCTCGCTGATGACGCGTTTGATATCCTCGACCTGCTTCTCGGTCTGACGCAGCGCCGGGTGCCGCGGCCCAAGCTCGGCGGTCTGCTCCGCATATTTCTTGCGGGCATCGGCATATTGCGCGCGCAGGTTTGCAATCGTCGGTGATTGCAGAACCTCGGCATTCGCACCGGCATCCGCCGCCGTGCGCCGGCTCGCCTCGATCTGGTCGAGCCGCGCCTGCGCATCCATCGTCGCCGCGCGGGCCGCGGAAAGCCGCTGGTTACTGGAGGAGAGCTGCTGGTCGCTGATCAGCGCGTCCTGGGTGCCGACGAAATTGTTCTGGGCCTTATAGGTGGCAAGCACGGTCTCGGCGTTGCGCAGCCGTTCGCGCAGCTCCTTCAGCCGGCCGGACAATTCGCTGGTGGCGCGCCGGGCGGCCAGAGCCTGCGAGTTGCGGGACTCGGTGAGGTAGGCGTTGGTCAGCGTGTTGGCGAGCATCGCCGCTCTTGCCGGATCGGTCGACCAGACCTCGATGTCGACGATAAAGCTCTTCTCGGTCTTGCGGATGGTGATGTGCCTGTTCAGCGCGTCGAGCGCCGCAAGCTGCACGTCCTTGACGTCCGCGGCGGAGGGCGCGCGGGGTTGGAGGCCGATCAGGCCGAGCAGCGAGGACATCGCGCTCTTGCCGTCACCGCCGCCGAATTCGGGATCCTTGTCGAGATTGGCCTGCTCGATGACCCGCAGCAGCACGCTGTTGGAGGTGATCAGGCGTGCCTGGCTCTCCACCATCATGGACATGCCGGAGAGGTCCTGCGCGCGCGGCGTGAGCTCGCGATCGACGAGCTGGAGCTCGCGCGGATCGACATAGAGCTGGGCGGTCGCGGTGTAGCGGGGCGTCAGGCTCTTGCCGATGGTGACGGCAAGGCACGCGCCGATCAGGGCCGCGGCGGCAATCGCGATCTTGCGCCGCCACAGCAGGCTGACGAGCTCCAGCACGTTGAAGCTGGCCTCGGACCTCCGCTGCTGCGGGGCCTCCGACCTGCTCCGGTCTATCGGCTGGCTATAGTCAAGCATGATCCCCAGCTTCCATTCCAACTACCGCGGGCTGAGGGGCTACTCTTCGCTCTACGCCACGCACCCGGGATATAGGTGCCCAATCAACGCAACAGGGAAAATTAACCATACTCACTGAGGGACTATTCACCGAAATGGCAAACAAAGCGTTTAAGTGCACGCTGCGGTTGGCCGCGTCGTTGTGACGCTTTCGATGCGCCGATCCCTCGATGATTAACGAATCGTTACCGTGCATGCCGCCCGGCATGCGCGCGTCCGGCCTCGTAGCGTGACGGCCGGGCTGCACGCGCAGGGCCATTAGCGCTTCCGCAGGATGACGTGATAGTCGCCGCGGCGGACGTCGGTGCCGCGCGGGAGCACGGCGTTCAGCACCGCGGCGCCGGTGTCGACGAGGGCGGCGACCAACCGCTTGCGCTGGCGCATCTCGGGATAGCGCGGGCTCTCGACCTCGCGGCGATAGATCGTTTCCAGGCCGTTGGCGGCGGCAAACGCCTCGAGTTTCGACAGTGTCACCAACGGATGGAAGACGGTCGGGAACGGCGCCTCTCCGGGCAGGCCGGCGGTCTTGATGCCGCGGATGTTCCGGTAGAACCAGACATGGAACCAGTGCGGCGAGTATTTGGTGACGACGCCGGACAGTGAGCGCGGATTGGGGGCACCGATCAGGATCATCCCGCCGCGCTTGAGCGCATCGCGGAAGTTCAGAAGCGCCACCGCGACGTCGGGCAGATGCTCGATCACGTTGTAGCAGATCACGATGTCGAAGGTGTCCGGGCCGAAGCGATAGGTCTGCACGTCGCCGAGGATCGCTTCCTGCGCGTAAGCGTTGTTGCGGATCTGGTCTTCGTCGATGTCGACGACAGTGACATGGCTGCGGCCGAGCACGTCCATGGGCAGGAAGCTCGACGAGCCGCCGCCGGCCTCGTAGATCGCGAGGGGACCTTGCGGCAGCTCGCGGCGCAAGGCCTCGTGGATGGCAAGCAGGCTGTCACGGGCTTCGCCGGCGACCAGGTCACGCAGCGCCTGGGTCTGTACCGGAGCCTGAGTCCGGGCTGTCGCGAAATCGATCGTGGCTGGCTTGCTCATGTTTTTCGACCGCACATGTTCGACTCAAATTTACAGGAATAATCCCGCATCTCCGAGGAGCAAATCTGATGCCGCTGGGTGTCACCGGTCACGGTGCTTACGGCTGGGTTAATGCGTCCATGCGTTAACTAAAGCATCGCTACATCGTGCCGTCGCTGGCGCGTTGGACCACGAATTGCAGTATCACACGTGAAGAAATTCGACGGGAAAACACGCAAAAGCGGTTAAGCGCATGATGGGACGTCTGCATTGTCGGAACACTGGCGCATGGCGCGGCTTTGCCGCCGAAGCCGGCCGCCCATTTCGGGACATTTGCGTCGCAGCACTGTGCCGTTGCGAGACGGCGCCGATCCATGCAACCGGCGCAAAGCCTTTTTCGGCGAAAGGCCTTTTCAACATATCTCAGGCATCTAGATCGTCATGACGCTGATCCCGACAGACCTCACCGCCAGCCGGATCTCGGATGCCGTGTGCGATCCCAACCGTGAGATCGCCGCGAGCTCGCGCGTCATCGACCTGTCGGTCGGCATCGTCGTCTGCATTCCCTGCTTCCGCCGCCCGCAGCATCTGCGGCTGACGTTGGACTCGCTCGCCAGCCAGCGCACCCCGCGCTCCTTCGCGGTGGTCATGGTCGAAAACGACGCAGCCGGGCGTGAGAGCGCACCAGTTGCAGCGGAGTTTCTCGTCACCGGCAAGCTCCAGGGCGTCTGCCTGGTCGAGAAGCAGCAGGGCAATTGCCACGCAATCAACGCCGCGTTCGAGACGGCGCAGGCGCTGTTTCCCGCCGCGACCCGCTTCCTGATGATCGATGACGACGAGATCGCCTCGCCCGACTGGCTGGAGCTGATGGTTCGCACCGCGGAGGCAACTGGTGCCGACGTGGTCGGTGGACCGGTGCTGCCGGTGTTCGACGATGGCAGCCAGCCCTGGCTTTCGCGTCATCCTGCCTTCTGTCCGGCCTACGACTACACCGGCGCGGTGCCGCAGATCTATGGCTGCGGCAACTGTCTGATCACGCGCGCTGCATTCGATCGGCTGGGCAAGCCCGCCTTCGATCTCCGCTTCAATTTCCTCGGCGGCGGCGACTGCGACTTCTTCACGCGCTGCCGCAATGCCGGCATGACATTCCACTGGACGGCGGAGGCCGTCATCACCGAGACCGTGCCGCAAAACCGCACCAGCTTCAGTTGGATCGCAAAGCGTGGCCTGCGCATCGGTGCGATCAATTATCGCGTGCAGTCCAAGGCCGCGCAAAGTGCGGCGGCGCGGGCGCGGGTGTTTGCCCAGATGATCGGACGGCTGCCGCTGTCGCTGGTTCGTTCGGCTCGCCTGCTGACATCGTCGAAAGCCGTTATCGCGATGCATCCCATGATGGTCGCGCTTGGTGCTGCGTTCGCGGCATTCGGCGTCGAGCCAAAGCCCTATGAAGCCTCGAAGATCGTCTCCTGACGCGCTAACGTCGGGCGGCTAGATTCCGAAATAGGACAGGGCGATCTTGATCGCGGACCGCGGTGTCGCTTTGAGCGATCGCCGCGCGACCATGCCGAGATAGGCGAGGGCGTCGCGATACCTGCCGAAGCGGACCGCCTGTGTCGCCGAATAGGTCACGAGATGAATTTCGGCCGCCTGCCGCAGCCGGGGCACGGCGTCGGCGGGCAGCTTGGTCAGGATCAAGTCATCGCTGAAGATGCGCGTGACCGCCGGGAAGAAATCCTGCGGCGTCCGCACCGCTGCATTCATGGTGTTGGCCGTGTGCAGGCGATAGTCGAGCAGAAGTTTCGGCACGAATGCGAACTCGCCGAGCGCGGCGAGGCGGCACCAGCAATGCCAGTCCTCGCAATATTGAAGCGAGACGTCGAAGCCGCCGGTTGCCCGGAACGCATCAGTGCGCACCAGCATGATGCCGCCATTGACGATGAAGTTGCCGCTGGCGAGCCGCTCGAGCACGTTGCCTGACGGCTTGCGGCGTCCCTTCAGGAGACCGCGCCGGCCGATCGGCCGGCCCGCACTGTCGATCGTGTTGTAGTCACCATAGACGAGGATCGCGTGCGGCGCGGCCTCGGCTGCCGCCAGCAGCGTCGTCACTGCGTCCGGCCGCAGGCGGTCGTCGGCATCGAGGAAGATCAGCCAGTCGCCGCGCGCGCTTCGTGCGCCGAGGTTTCGTGCGGCCGAGACGCCAGCGGCATCATTCATCATCAGGCGCAGCCGCGGATCGCGGATGGCCTGCACGAGTGCGATGGTGTCGTCGCTCGAGCCGTCGTCCACGACGATAATTTCGTCGACGCCATTCTGCGTCAGCGCGCTGTCGATGGCTTCGCCGATATAGGCCGCCGCATTCTTGGCCGGGATGACGACGGAAACCACAGGCGGCGTCGCGCGCGCGTCCGTCGCCGTGAGCGCGGCGGTCGGTGCTTCGAGCATGGCATCGGCTACGGTCAAACGGTGGCTCGTCTTTAATGATCTGTTAACCAGGCTGCTTGTCGAAGCCGGCAATCCGCAGTCCTGGCTGACGCGGATGATACCCGCATAACCGTCAAATCGTTGCTGCGAAGGCCGGAGCGACCGCGGTTTCGTAGATTAGCGTTAAGCCTGTGACGTTAAGTCTGTCGCAGCTTTGAAGAGGTGCGACAGCCGGTCTCATGCGAGAATGTAGACCTGATTGCCGCGGATGGACCCAGTGCCCGCAAAGACATTCGACTACGATCCCGACGCCATGGTTCTGAACCTCTTCTACGAGGACAAGGACGATCGCTGGTTTCCCGGCGACCGGCATCTGCGGCGCATGGCGCGACGCATGCTGTTCGGCGAGCCGCGCATGAGCGGACAACTTCGCGTGTTCCTCAATCTCTGTGCAGGGCTCGACCGGCTCGGCATTCGCTACCGCGTCAACGACTACAGCTACATCGCGCGGCATCCCGAGGAAGTCGCCTGCATCATCGGCCGCATCTTCCTGCTCGACAAGTTCGCATGGAAGAACCCGATCCTGCTCGGGGTCGCCGCCCATAATCATCCGCTCGACGATCCCGACCTGTTCAAGCGGCTTCCGGTGAAGAAGGTCGTGGTGCCGGGCCCGTGGTACGCCGACATGTACCGGCCGTATTGGCCCGACACCGAGGTCTGGCCGACCGGCATCGATACCGATCTCTGGGCGCCGTCGCGTCCGTCGCAAAAGACCGTCGACGTCCTCATCTACGACAAGGTCAGTTGGGATCGCGATCGCTATGTGCCGGAGCTGATCGAGCCAATCCGCGCACGGCTCATCGAGGAGGGCCGCTCGTTCACCGAGCTGCGCTACGGCAGCTACAAGGAGGAAGACTATCAGGTGGCGCTGGCGCGTTCGCACGCGATGATCTTCCTGTGCCAGAACGAGAGCCAGGGCATTGCCTATCAGCAGGCCCTGTCCTGCGGCGTGCCGGTGTTCGCCTGGGATCCCGGCGGCCCCTGGCGGGATCCCGACTACTATCCACATCGCGTCCAGTTCGCGCCGGTGTCCTCGGTGCCCTATTGGGACGACCGCTGCGGCATCAAGTTCGCCGACTGCACCGGCTTCGAAGCGCGCTGGGGGGATTTCTGGGCCGGATGTGCCGCAGGCAAATTCGATCCGCGTGGCTATGTGCTGGACAATCTCACGCTGGAACGGCGCGCGCTGCAATATTACGAAATCGCGCGCAGCGTGGCGCGGCAGCAGAAGGTGCCTGCCGCCTCCGGCATGGTGGTTGACGGATGGTTAACGGGGATGGGTTAGACCCGGGACGTCCCTACCGTCCCATATCGGCCTTGAGGCATGGATCGCAGCGCCGCAGACATGACTGACGTCGAGGCCCGATCGTTCGGACACGCAATCCGTCACGAGCTTGCGACGCTGAACGTTATGCAGATGGCGCGCTGCCTGGTCGCGATGGTGGCCCTGCTGCTGGTGCTGGTGACGCTCAATCCCTTCCCAGATCTGCGCAGCGAGGACGTCGCCATCGTCGGCAGCGGACGCATGGCGCTGGACTACATCACCTTCGGCCTGTTGGCCGCAGTCGCGGTGCTGTTCGCTCTCGCCACCGATGCACCCTCGCTGAAGACCCTCGTCACCCCGCTGCATCTCTGCTTCGTCGGCTGGATGCTGATCAATGTCGTCTTCTCCGAGAGCCGCGAGGTCTCGATCCAGCGATTCGTGCTCGCCGCCAGCGTGACCTCGCTCGCGGTGCTCCTGCCGCTGCTGCCGCCGACGCAGCGGAGCTTCAATTTGTGCCTCGGCGGCGCCGCGCTCGTGCTGCTGGTGCTGTGCTATCTCGGCGTGGTCCTCGCCCCGCAATATGCGATCCACACCGCGCTCGATATCGCCGAGCCGATGCTTGCCGGCGACTGGCGAGGCACTTTTGGCCACAAGAACGGCGCTTCGCCGGTGATGACCATTTTGGTCTATGTCGGCATTTACCTCAGCGCCGTCGGCTCCTTCGTGATGGGACCTGCGATCGCGGTCCTTGCCGGCATCTTCCTCATCTTCACCGGCGGCAAGACATCGTCGGTGCTGTGTCTCGCCATCTACGCCCTGGCGTCGCTGGTCTACGTCACGCGGAGCCTGTGGCTGAAGCGGATCATCTGCTTTGCGCCCCTGATCGTGATGAACCTGTTGACGGTCGGCAGCGTCGCAAGCCCCGCGCTGTCGTCCATCACGCGGGTGCTGCCGGTCGATCCGACCTTTACCGGCCGCTCCGACATCTGGGAGTTTGCGCTCTCGGCCGTGGCGGAAAAGCCGATCATCGGCCACGGCTATGCGGCGTTCTGGGACGACGTCAGCGAGCGGCAGACCGCCAAGGGCGCCGAATGGGCGGTCTCCGCGGCGCACAGCCACAACAGCTATCTCGATCTCGCCATCACCATCGGCCTGCCGGGCCTGCTGCTCGTCATCCTGATCTTCGTTCTTGCGCCACTCCGCAATTTCCAGGCGACCCAGGCGCACAACCGCAGCAATGCGCTGGGCAAGCTGTTCCTGACCATCTGGCTGTTCGGCCTGTATTTCGGGACGACCGAGACCTTCCTGCTCGAACGGCAGAATCCGGTCTGGTTCATGTTCGCGCTTGCTGTCGCGGGACTGCATTTCCTAGCCAGGTTCCAATGCATCGCGCAGATGGAACCCGATCGCTGACAGCTTGTCGCAGTCGCGCGTTCCAAATCGGGACATGAGAGACATTGTGCGCGCAGTGACGGTATCGGTAACGATAAGCAGCGACGTAACTTGTGGTCTGCGACAAAACATAATCTATCTGGAAATGTTCAGTAACTGTATGCCCCGCGAATGGCGTTTGTCAGCCTCGAGCAACTAAACGATCGGGTGTCCTCCAGCACGTCGGGAATCTCAGTCGATTTCATGCGTGACTGGCGACGGGCCGCGTTGCGCCTGAACGCGGGCCATCGCACCGCTTTCCAGCATGGTTACTGGCTCGACGCCTGGTACGAGGCGTTTCACGGCGTCCCGCCGTTGATCGCCGTGATCTCCGATGCCACGACCGGCAAGGACATCGCGGTAGTGCCGATGATCAGCCACACCAGGCGCGGCATCCGCGTCGTCGAGTTTGCCGATCTCGGGGTCTCCGACAACAACGCGCCGATCCTGGCCTGTGACGCCACGTCCGACACGGCCGGTGCGGAGGCGATCAGCGCTGCGCTGGTCGATGGCTTGCGCGCTCTGCCCGATCGCTTCGACGTGCTGCGCCTGAAGAAGATGCCGGCCCATGTCGGCGGCAAGCCGAACCCGCTGCTGGCGCTTGGCCGTCCCGGATCCTGCTCGCTCAACGGCAACCTCGTGCTGACGGGCGACGACTATGCGGACTACCAGGCGTCGATCAAGCGGATGCAGATGCCGCGCTGCTGGCGCGTGTTCGGCCGCCATGCCGGCGCGCGGTTCGAGATCGCCACGGATGCCGCCCGCGCGCACGAGCTTCTCGACGTGATGGATGTCCAGCAGCAGGAGCGCATGCAGAAGCTCGGCTCGCGGTTTGTCCTCAACGACGATGCGCACGCCAGCTTCTACCGCGACGTGGTGCGGCAGGGGGTCGCGGAAGGTTATGCGATCGTCTCGGCGCTCGTCTGCGACGACGGCATCGTCGCCACCACGCTCGGCGTCAGATACGGCGCGACCTATTTTCTGTTGCGCATCGGTCATGCCGGCAAGCCGTGGGCGAGTTGCTCGCCGGGGCTGCTCGTGACCGAGCGCACCATGGCGGCGCTGCATGAACAGGGCGTGCGGCGCTTCGATCTCAGCATCGGCAACCACGACTACAAGCGCCGCTTCGGCGCCGAGCCGGTCCCGCTGACCGATGTCAGTGTCGCGCTGTCCTGGCGCGGGCTGCCTTACGTGCTGCGCGACCATGCCGCGCAGGGCCTGCGCCGCCATCCGAAGCTCGCGGCCTTTGCCGCACGCGCGATGGGCAAGGGCGCGCGTTAAAGCGCGCGGCGCCCTGGTTGCAGCGGTTACTCGCATGTCGCAATCGTTGTGCTATCGTTGCCTCCGCAGCCCGGAGGCGACATGGACGATCGTTCGGACAAATATCGCGCGTTCTATGCGCAGTTGATCTGCGCCGCGGCCAAGACTACCGATCCCCGTATCGAGCAGGCGTTTCGCAACGTGAGGCGCGAGACCTTCGCGGGCCCCGGGCCGTGGTCGATTTCGTTCGGAGGGCATCCCTATGTCGTGACGCCCGACGATGATCCCGCCTTTCTCTATCAGAACGCGCTGCTGGCTCTGGATCCGGAGCGCGGCGTCAACATCGGCATGCCCAGCGCGCACGCTTATTGGCTCAGCGGCTGTGGCGTGAAGGAAGGTGAGACCGTGCTCCAGATCGGCGCGGGCACCGGCTACTACACCGCCATTCTCGCCGCGCTCGTCGGTCCCGGTGGCGGGGTCTATGCCTATGAAATCGACGAACGCCTGGCGGCGCTCGCGCGCGAGAATTTGAAAGACATCGCTGAGGTCGAGTTGCGCGAGCGCTCGGGCATCGCGTCTGATCTTCCCAGCGTCGACGTGATTTATGTCTGTGCCGGCGCGGCGCAGCCGGCCATGGAATGGCTCGCGGCGTTGCGACCCGGCGGCCGGCTGATATTTCCGTTGGCGCCGGAGGGTGTGCTCGGCGGCATGCTGATGATTACGCGCCCAAACGAGGGTACGGCCTGGCCGGCCAAATTCTTGGGGCGGGCCCAGTTCATCGGCTGCGCAGGACTTCAGGATGCGGATGCCGGCCGGCGGTTGGCCGAGGCGTTCGCCAAAGGCTGGGAACGTGTGCCGTCGCTGCGGAGAGGGGACGTGCCCGACGAGACCTGCTGGTTTGCCGGCGACGGCTGGTGGCTTTCAACTGCACCCGCCTCGGCGCCGGCGGTCGACATGCCACCGCACGCGGATCTCACACAGGCCTAAAGCATGATCCGGAAAAGTGCGCCGCGGTTTTCCGAAAAGATCATGCTCAAAAAATAACGCCTCACGATCCCGTGCATCCGGCGCAGTGAAACCGGCCGCGGGAGGCGCGGAATAGGCTGCGGCAATACCAGCGGCGCGTCAGCGCCTGGACCGGCCTGCGGATCATCTGCGCCATCAAGAGAATTTCGAAAGCCATACGCGTCGCTCCTGCAACGATAGATAGGGCGGCATTCCCGAACGAGAATGCCGCCCAAATCGCATCAGCCATGCAGAGGATCGCGAAGCTTAATGGTGAACCTTAGCCATGAAGCTTAGCCATGAAGCTTCTTGGCCGTCTCCGCGATTGCGCGCCCCTGATAGCGCGCGCCCGCGAGCTCGTTGGCGCTCGGCTGGCGGCTGCCGTCGCCGCCGGTGATCGTGGTGGCGCCATAGGGTGCACCGCCGGTGACTTCGTCGAGCTTCATCTGGCCGGCAAAGCCGTAGTTCAGGCCGACGATGGTCATGCCGAAGTGCAGCAGGTTGGTGATGATCGAGAACAGTGTGGTCTCCTGGCCGCCATGCTGGGTCGCGGTCGCGGTGAAGGCGCCGCCGACCTTGCCGTGCAGCGCGCCCTTCATCCAGAGGCCGCCAGCCTGGTCGAGGAAGTTCGCCATCTGCGAGGACATCCGGCCGAAGCGGGTGCCGGTGCCGACGATGATCGCGTCGTAATTGGCGAGATCCTCGATCTTGGCGACGGGCGCGGCCTGGTCGACCTTGTAGTACGAGGCCTTGGCGACCTCGGCTGGCACCAGCTCGGGCACGCGCTTGATGTCGACGGTCGCGCCGGCTTCGCGCGCGCCTTCAGCGACGGCATTGGCCATCGCTTCGATGTGGCCATAGGCGGAATAATAGAGGACGAGAACTTTGGTCATGGGTGGTCTCCGTTGGGATTGAGCGAGATGATGGGTTGCTTGGATCGTTACGCCGCGTCGACGAGCACGAGCTCGGAATCCTCCAGAGCCGTGATCTTCAGCCTGGCCTCGCCGCGGATTGCGGCGCCGTCGCGGGCGTTGACGCGCACGCCGTTGATCTCGACGGCACCTGCGGCCGGCACCAGATAGAGGTTCCGTGACCTCTCGGGCTCGTACTCCGCGCTCTCGCCGGCCTTCAGCGTGGTGGCGAGCACCCGCGCATCGGCGCGGATCGGCAGAGCGTCCTTGTCGTTCGCGTCGCCACTGGCGATGGTGACGAGCTTGCCCGAGCGGTCCGCCTTCGGGAACGGCTTTGAACCCCAGGTCGGCTGGCCGCCGCGCGCAGTCGGTTCGATCCAGATCTGGAAGATCCGGGTCTTGGTCGGCTCGAGATTGTATTCGGAGTGGCGGATACCGCTGCCGGCGCTCATCACCTGCACGTCGCCCGCTTCGGTGCGCCCTTCGTTGCCGAGGCTGTCCTGATGGGTGATCGCGCCTTCGCGCACATAAGTGATGATTTCCATGTTGGCGTGGGGATGAGCCGGGAAGCCGCTGTTCGGCGCGATCTCGTCGTCGTTCCACACCCGCAAGGCGCCGTGACCCATGTTGCTCGGGTCATAGTGGTCCGCGAAGGAGAAATGATGCTTGGCCTTGAGCCAGCCGTGGTCGGCGCCGCCGAGCTTGTTGAAAGGTCTGAGTTCGATCATTTGCGTAATCCTGAATGTCTGATGACCCTTGGATAAGCCTCCGCCTGTGGTATAGAAATAGAAACTGTTGAAACACATTGTTTCCTTAAACATCCTAATTGGTCGGCTCCCATGGCAAAACTCCCGGATTTCGAGGCGCTCGCGATTTTCGCAAAAGTCGTGGAATTACGGTCGTTTGCGGCGGCCGCGAGCGAGCTTGTGATGTCGAAAGCGACGGTGTCCAAGGCGGTGACGCGGCTGGAGGAGCGGCTCGGCGCCCGGCTGTTCAATCGCACCTCGCGCCGCCTCGCGCTGACCGATGCCGGGCACAAGCTCGCCGAACGCGCGACGCGCCTGCTCTCGGACGGCGAGGCGGCGGAGAACGAGGCGCTGGCGCAATCGGTGGCGCCGCGCGGGCTGGTGCGGCTCGCCGTGCCCATGACGTTCGGCATCAAGGCGGTGGCGCCGCTGTTGCCGGAGTTTTTCGAGACCTATCCGGAAGTCTCGGTCGATCTGCATTTGAGCGATGCGACCATCGACCTGATCGGCGAGGGCTTTGACATGGCGGTGCGGATTGCGCGGCTGCCGGACTCGTCGTTGATCGCGCGACGTCTCTTCACCATGCCGCGCTTCACGGTGGCCGCGCCGTCCTATCTCAAGCGCCACGGCCGGCCGACGCATCCGATGCATCTGGCCGAGCACAAATGCTTCAGCTACGCCTACCTCACCACGCCCAACATCTGGCACTACACCAATGCGGCCGGCGAGCAGGCCAGCGTGCGGCCGGGCGGCCAGCTCCGCGTCAACAATGGCGAAGCGGTGATGCCGACGCTGATCGCCGGCCTCGGCATCGCCGAGCTTCCGGAATTCATCGTCGGTGACGCCATCGCCTCCGGCGAGGTCGAAGTGATCCTGAAGGACTGGAAGCAGGCCGAAGGCGCCGTGCATCTGGTGACCCCGCCCGGCGGCCCGCGCCCCGCGCGCGTCGAAGCCCTCGGTGATTTTCTCGCGGCGAAGCTGCCGGGCACGTGCAAGCGGCAGCCGAAGAAGGGCGGGAAGGCGGGGTAGATCCTTTGGTGGGCACGGCGCTTCGCGCCTTTGCCCATCCCACAAAATCTCGCTAGTCTATCGTCCGCGCAAGCTGCCGTAGGGTGGGCAAGGCGAAGCGTGCCCACGACTTTGTCTGAGGGAATCGCAAGTGTCTCGATATCGGCGGGCACAGGGAAGGATGTTCTTCTTCACCGTCGTGCTCGCAGATCGATCGAGCACGTTGCTCGTCGATCAAGCTGATCGCTTGAGACGAATCTACCGAGCCGTCTTTGAGCGCCAGCCATTCGAGACCGTCGCAATCTGTATCTTACCAGACCACCTCCATGCGATTTGGACGTTGCCGGAGGGCGACGTCGACTTTTCATCGCGTTGGAATCAGATCAAAGGCGGATTTTCGCGTGGCTTGCAGGCCGGGCCACCCTCAATGAGTAAATTGAAGAAGCGCGAGAAAGGCATCTGGCAGCGCCGTTATTGGGAGCACGCGATCCGCGACGACACGGATTTGGAGCGTCACGTCGACTATATACATTTCAATCCCGTGAAGCATCGCCTCGTCGCGCGCGTGAGCGATTGGTCTCTCAGCAGCTTTCATCGCTACGTCGATCAGGGCATTCTCCCAGCGGATTGGGGAGGGGATATGCGAGACATTGCGGAGCACTTCGGCGAGTGATGGTGGGCACGGCGCTTTGCGCCTTTGCCCACCCTACGGCATCTCGCCCTGTAGTACGACTACGACACCTTCACGCCGTCGCTTGCCACAATGCGCAAGTCTGGCTTCAGGGTCTCCTCCAACTGCGACTTCAATTCATGAACACGCGGGTCGGTCGAGCGCGCCGCGCAAACCGCGTATTGATGGACGGATTGCGCCAGGGCATGCCGCGCTTCCGGCGTTCGTGTCACTTCGGGCTTTGAAAGCCGCAGGACGATCGCGGCGAGATTCACCAGCATCTCGTCCAGGGCGACGTCGATGGTTGCTAGTTTTCCCATAACGCACTCCCATGGCACACTCCCTTGGGAGGGCAACAATGGCTCTGGGGATGCGTTCCAGACCGGGGCGAACATGGTTAACGCATCTTTAACGGCTTGTTCTTGCCGATCGCGACGCTAGGCTGGGAGCGAAACAAGAAAAATCGGGGGGAGAGACCTGCCATGGATCGACGCGATGTCCTGCGCGCCGTTGCCGCACTGCCGTTGTTGCCCGCGTTGCCGCGCGCAGCATTCGCCCAAACCTATCCCATTCGCAACATCACCATGATCGTGCCGTTTCCTGCCGGCGGCCAGGCCGATCTCGCGGCGCGCCCGGTGGCGCAGGCGCTGGAGCGAATCCTGGGCAAGGCCGTCATCGTCGACAACCGCGCCGGCGGGGCCGGCGGATCGGTCGGCAATGCTGCGGCGGCGCGCGCCGAACCCGACGGCTACACGCTGCTGATGACGCTGTCCTCGCTCGCGGTGCTCCCCGAGGCCGACCGGCTGTTCGACCGTCCGGTTGCCTATGAAGTCTCGCAGTTCATGCCGATTGCGCGCGTGCTCGCCGATCCCACGCTGCTCGCGGTGCCGGCCTCGGCGCCTTGGAAGACGGCGCAGGATTTTGTCGAGGACGCGAAGAAGCGTCCGGGCCAGATCACCTATGGCTCGTCAGGGCCCTACGGCACGCTGCACGTAGCGATGGAGATGTTTGCGAACAGCGCCGGTATCAAGCTGCTGCATGTGCCGTTTCGCGGCGCGGGTCCCGCGCTGACCGCATTGCTCAGCGGCACCGTGCAGGCAATTGCGGCAGCACCGGGCACGCTGAAGCCGCAGGTCGACGACGGCAAGCTGCGCGTGCTTGGCAATTGCGGCGCGCAGCGTATCGCGAGCTTTCCTGATACCCCGACCTTCCAGGAGCTCGGCTACAAGGATGTCGAGATGTACATCTGGGCCGGACTCTTTGCACAGAGTTCTCTTCCTGCGCCGATCGCGAGCCGCCTGCGCGAGGCGATGGGCCAGGTGATGACGAGCCCGGATGTGCTCAAGACCTTCGATGCCTCGGGCAGCCTCGTCGCCTATCAGGACGCGCCGGCATTCTCCGACTTCGTGGCGACCGACAGCGCGCGGCTGATCGCGGCGGTCAAGAAGATCGGCAGGGTCGAATAGATTTCGGTCGCATCTTCACATTTTTTTGTTTGGCCAGAACCTGACCGCGTCTCATTGATTGAAGACAATTCAAGAGAATCGAGAAGGATCGGGACATGCGAACAGAGCGAATTGCGCTGGGGCTGGCGCTTGCGGTTGGCGGGATGGTCGCGCAAGGCGCGGCCTTCGCGCAGGAAAATCGCGGCACCGTCGAGCAGCAGATGGCCTGCACGCCGGATGTCTGGCGTTTGTGCAGCGATCAGATTCCGGATGTGAACCGCATCACGGCTTGTTTGCAACAGAACACGCCGCAACTCTCCTCCGCCTGTCGGGCGGTGTTCCAGTCCAACAATCAGATGCCGCCGCCGCAGCCCGTCCCGCGCGGCCGGGCTGTGCCGCCGCCGCGCTATAACGCGGCGCCACCGCCGCCGCGACCTGACGATGACGACGACTGAAGCATGATCCGGACCCGAAGGGCCGCGTTAGCGCAAAGTGCGCAGCGGTAAGCGCGAAGATGCGCTCGCACCACCTCGTTCAGCGCTCCCCCTTGCTGTCCGACTCAGGTCGATGCCGGAGCGCTGTCCGCAACAGGGCACCGAAGAGTATTGCTGCGACTGGCCAGTGGAACCAGATCTTGTGCATGCCGGTGAAAACGTTGATCAGAATCAGAAAGGTCGACACGGTGAGGGCCGCTGCAACCGGGCGGGGCAGCTTGGCCAGCCAATCCGAGACGGCACCCATCCACGAGGATGGCTCGTGCCCGTCGCGGTGTACGGCGCCAGTCTCTGAACCCGCAACTGCGCCCTGAGTCTGGCGTTCGCCAGGCGGAAAGCTCCTTGCTTGAGCCGTTTGGCCGCTCATGGTCACACGATAGCTGGTCATGGGAGCAATGTTTTTCATTGGACGCTGGCCGAGACAGTCGAAGCCAACAGATAATTTGTTGTGCACTTGATCATAGGCGGAGCTGGAGATGACGATGCCACCGGGTTCGGCAAGTTCTTGCAGACGCGCCGCGATATTGACCCCGTCTCCATAAAGATCGGAACCATCCACCATCACGTCGCCGAGATTAACACCGATGCGAAAACGCATCGGTGGAGGTGGGTCCGAATCCTGGTTGGAAAGCTCCTGCTGAATCTCGACCGCGCATTGCACGGCCTCGACGACGCTGGCGAACTCGGCGATCACGGCATCGCCCCAGGTATTCACGATGCGGCCGTCATGACGCTGGACCAATCCCGCAATGGCCGTGCGGTAGCGGCGGAGCGTCTCCAACGTTCCCGTCTCGTCTGCCTCCATGAGGCGAGAATAGCCGTGCACATCAGCGCACAGCACGGTGGTCAGTCGTCGTTTCACCTTGTCGTCGGTCATGGTTCGTATCGTAGCCTTCCTGACAGGCAAATGCATCAGGCATCCGGCAGCCGCCTTAAGGTCTGACCTCGCAGACATCGACCCATTCGGCCGCGGTCAGCTCGGCCATCCGCTCGGGCGTGATGCGCACGGCGCTGTGGGTCGAGCCTGCGGCCGGCACCACGACGTCGAACGCCTTCAGCGAGACGTCGCAATAGACCGGCAGCGGCGACTTCAGCCCGAACGGGCAGACGCCGCCGACCTCGTGGCCGGTGATCTCGGCGACCTCTTCCAGCCCCAGCATCTTCGGCTTGCCGCCGAACTGTGCCTTCACCTTTTTGTTGTCCATGCGCGACGTGCCGGCGGCGACGATCAGGATCACGCGCTCGCCGACGCGCAAGGACAGCGTCTTGGCGATCATGCCGGGCTCGACGCCATAGGCTTCGGCGGCAAGCGGCACTGTGGCCGAGCTGATCGGCGATTCCATCACGGTGATGTCGGGGGCTTTCTCGGCGAAGAAGGCGCGAACGGATTCCAGGCTCATTCCAGTCAGCTCATGCAAGTCTCACGGGCGGGCGACGATCCCCGGGTCATCCCTAGAGATGATCCCGGGTAGCTCGGACAGCGCGCGGACGCGATGATCCGGCGCAAATCCGAGCTCATCCATCTGGGTGCGGATCGCCTTGAACATGGTGAGCGGTGCCACGAGTTCGTTCTCGACGCAAGCCAGCGCCATCGCCTCGGGCGTCACCCGTTCGATCCAGGCGACGTTCAATCCGAACGACTTTGCGCCCGCGACGTCCCACGGATTTGAGGAGACGAACAGAACCTCGTTCGGCGCGGTGCCCAGCACTTCGCCGATCAGTTCATAGGCCTCGGGGCTCGGCTTGAAGATCTTCTTCGCATCGACGCTGATGGTGGCATCGAGCAGGCGATCGAGACCGCTGTTGCGCACGAGCACATCGAGCATGTCCGGGCTGCCGTTGGAGAGGATGGCAAGCTTGTGCGGCTTCAGCCCGGTGAGCGCGCCTGTCGCGTCCGGATAGAGATCGAGATGCAGATATTTCTCGATGACGCGCTCGAATGCGTCGCCCTCATAGGTAAGCCCGAGGATGCGCAGCGTATAGGCGAGCGAGTCGCGCGTGACGGCAGAAAAATCCTGGTAGCGCCGCATCAGCGAGCGCAACCAGGTGTATTCGAGCTGCTTGATACGCCAGACCTGCGTGATGATTTCGCCATAGCCCGGAAACGCATCCTCGGTGATCTCCGCGACCGACTGGATGTCGTAGAGCGTCCCGTAGGCGTCGAAGACGACGGCTTTGAGGCTCATTGGCTCGCTCCTTTGGGATCTTTGCGGGGGCGCACGGACAATACCGAAACGGCCCGGTGCGCGACAAGGTCGGAACCTTCTTCAAAAAATCGTCACCCCGTCGACCTCGCGCAGCAGATTGACACTGCCGCCGGCAGGCGTTTAATTCGGGGCACGGGGATTTGCGATCTCCCCGCGAGGCGACATGCCCAAGTATCGCGTCCTGATCACCAAGGACGCTGCATGTCTTCTTTCATCTCGATCTCATCAGAGAAATTGTCCCGTCAATTGGTGCCGCCAGCGCGCCGACCCTCGTCGATGTCCGTATCGACGAGGGCCGCGCGGTCTATTTGCGCACGCGACAAGACGGCGAGCACCAAGAGCTAGCGAACACACGGGGCACGTTGGGGACGACAATCAAGTGGAGGACTCCATGACCACGAATACCGACCGCCGAGACTTCATTAGGGGCGTGGGGGCCGCCGCGGCATCGACCGCAATACTCGCGGGGACGCAAGCCCTTGCGCAAGCCAATCAGCCAACAGGAGCCAAGCCAATGACATACCAGGCCAAGCCGATGCCGTTCGATCCGAAATCCATTGCCGGCATCTCGGAGAAGGTGCTCGTCAGCCACTACGAGAACAACTATGTCGGCGCCGTAAAGCGACTCAACGCGATCGGAACGCAACTCGCCGAGCTTGACTTCGCGAAAGCTCCGAACTTCGTCATCAACGGCCTGAAGCGCGAGGAACTCGTCGCGTCAAACTCGATGATCCTCCATGAAATCTATTTCGACGGGCTCGGCGGTGCCGGCAAGCCGAGTACACCACTTGCCGACGCGATCGCGCGCGATTTCGGCAGCATGGAGCGGTGGCGCGCGGAGTTCTCCGCCATGGGCAAGGCCGAAGGCGGCGGCTCCGGCTGGGTGATTCTTTCCTACTCGCCGCGCGACAAGCGGCTGGTCAATCAGTGGGCCGCGGACCACACGACGACGCTGGCCGGCGGACGTCCCGTGCTGGTGCTCGACATGTATGAGCACGCCTATCACATGGATTATGGCGCCGCGGCCGCGAAATATGTCGACATCTACATGGAAGCGATCAAATGGGACAACGCTGCAACACTGTACGATCAATACAGGCGGGAAGCTTAGACGTTGTGCAAAAAATGAGCGTGGCGTTCTTGGGGGCGGCGTTGTTCCCATTGTTGGTGGAAGGAAATGCGATGGCAGAAGCTGTAAATTTTGACAACGCAGCAACCGGCGCAGCGCCCGAAGGCTGGACTCTGACGATGACGGGTCGTGGCCAGCCCAAATGGACGGTCGAGGTGGAGTCGACGGCGCCAAGCAAGCCGAACGTCCTGAAACAATCCGGTCAGGCGACGTTTCCAGTGGCGCTCAGGAACGGCACCAGCATCCTAGACGGGTTCGTCGAGGTCAAGTTCAAGGCGATTGCAGGTTCCGAGGATCGTGCGGCTGGTATTGTCTGGCGCGCAAAGGATGCCGACAATTACTATGTCGTGCGGGCCAACGCGCTTGAAGACAATGTTGTGCTCTACAAGACGATCAAGGGTGTTCGCAGCGCGCTCAATATCGTCGGCCGGAAAGGCGGCTATGGCGTCAAGGTATCGGTGCCACCAGGTCAATGGCATTCCCTACGTTGCGAATTCGCGGGAAAGCTATTCAAGGTGACGTATGACGGCAGGCCGATGTTCGAGGTCGAGGACGAATCGATCAGGGACGCCGGCATGATCGGCTTGTGGACCAAGGCCGACAGTGTCACCGTATTCGACGACCTGACATACGGTGCGCTGAATTAGGCTAACGTCGGCGTAGGCGTCGAAGGCGACGGCTTTGATCGTCACGCTGACCTCTTCGTTAGATCCCCAGCAGCTTGCGCGCGTTGGCCTTCAGCACCTTCGGCCGGATTTCGTCACGGATGTCGATCTTGGCAAAGTCCGACAGCCAGCGGTCCGGCGTGATCACCGGCCAGTCCGAGCCGAACAGCATCTTATCCTGGAGGATCGAGTTGATATAGCGCACCAGGATCGGCGGGAAATATTTCGGCGACCATCCGGAGAGGTCGATATAGACGTTCGGCTTGTGGGTCGCGACCGACAGCGCTTCTTCCTGCCAGGGGAAGGAGGGATGGGCGAGGATGATCTTGAGGTCGGGGAAATCCGCGGCCACATCGTCCATGTACATCGGGTTGGAAAATTTCAGCCGCATCCCCATGCCGCCCGGCATGCCCGAGCCGACGCCGGTCTGGCCGGTGTGGAACAGCGCGATCGCGCCGCCATTGTTGATCTCTTCGTAGAGCGGATAGGCCATGCGGTCATTGGCGTAGAAGCCCTGCATGGTCGGATGGAATTTGAAGCCGCGGACGCCGTATTCCTCGATCAGCTTGCGTGCCTCGCGCACCCCGAGCTTGCCCTTGTGCGGATCGATCGAGACGAAGGGGATGAGGACGTCGAGATGGTCGGAGGCGATCTCCAGCATCTCCTCATTTTTGTAGCGGCGGAAGCCGGTCTCGCGTTCGGCATCGACCGGAAAGATTACGGCCGCGATGTTCTTCGAGCGGTAATACGCCGCGGTCTCCGGCACGGTCGGCGGATGCTTGTGCGGCGACTTGAAATAGTCCGCCATCTGGGCCTGGAAGTCGTCATAGCCGTCGTCGGGATGGGTGCCGCAGGGCTCCTCGGCATGGGTGTGGATGTCGATGGCGACGACGTCGTCGATATTGGGCAGCTTCAGCTTCGGCATTGGTTTCCTCCCGACCGGTTGCCAAATTGATTATATCATATAACGAATTTAGCAAGGCGTCGTCGCGAGCTGGGAAAATGGCCGATCCGGCCGTTTTCTACTTTGCATGGGGTTGTTTTCCAGAATTTAGTCGGCTGGGGGCGGGGCAGTTAACATTGACATCCGGTGCTCGCATGCCTTAAGAACCGCCCCGTCCCGGGCGGTCGGTCCGCCAGCGGGAAAAATCTCATTTTGCCACATTCGCGCGTGCCGAAACGGTAGTGCCGAACACGGCCTTTCGAACGTTCAGGATTCTGCCATGAAGGTCCGTAACTCGCTGAAATCGCTGCGCGGTCGCCATCGCGCCAACCGCCTGGTCCGCCGCAAGGGCCGGGTCTATGTGATCAACAAGGTGCAGCGCCGCTTCAAGGCTCGCCAGGGCTGATTGCCCTCGCGGACGCCTTACGCGCTCCCCGCAAGACCACGGTCTCACACGAGTTTGACGCCGCCCTGCTTTGCAAGGGCGGCTTTGCGCGTTTAGACTTCGGCCATGGCAGTGAGATTCCTTTTCGCGCGCACCCTCTCCATGGTTCTCGGTCTGGCCCTCGCTCTGGGAGCCGCCGGCGTCGCGCCGGCCTTGGCGCAGGACGCTCCGGCCCCGCCGGCGAAGCAGCAGAAGAAGCTGCCCGAGGCGCCTGCCAAGTTGCCCAAGGTCGACCGCACCAAGAATCTCGATTTCCTGTTCGGCGCGCTGAAGGCCGCCCCTGACGAGGACAGCGCCAAGCATGTCGAGGCGCGGATCTGGGCGATCTGGATCCAGACCCCGAGCGACACTGCGGCGCTGTTGATGGCGCGGGCCAAGGCCGCGGTCGACGCGCAGAAGATCGACATCGCGATCAAGCTGCTGGATGCCGTCATCAAGCTCAGGCCCGATTACATCGAGGCCTGGAACCGGCGCGCCACGCTCTACTACATGCAGAACGACTATGGCCGTTCGCTTGCCGACATCCAGCAAGTGCTGATCCGGGAGCCCCGCCATTTCGGCGCGCTCGCAGGCCTCGGCATGATCATGCAGGAAGTCGGCGACGAGAAGCGTGCGCTCGAGGCCTATCGCAAGGCGCTCGCCGTCAATCCGCATCTCGACAAGATCCCCGACCAAGTCAAGTCGCTGACCGAAAAGGTCGAAGGCCGCGACATCTAGAGCACGATCCGGAAAAGTGTGTAGCGGTTTTCCGAGAAGATCGTGCTCAAACAATAAGTGACAACTCGATCATTTTTCGAGCGGTTGCGGCGCGCGGGGATTAACCACGATCACATGGATCACGCTGCGAGGGGTATTGTCGGCGCGCCAGCAGGCCTACCTGCATGGCAGGAGCACATGCCATGCCGCGTTTGATCTTTGCTTGTAGCTTGCTGTTGGCGTCGGGGACGATGAGCCTGGCCGACGGAATGTTCTGGGTGGTCGGCAATCGCGCCACCGGCAAATGCAACATCGTGACCAGCAATCCGGTCATCGACGGCAACATCTGGTTCGGCGACGGTCCCTACAAGTCCAAGGACGATGCCAAGCTCGCCCGCTCGACCATCCGTGCCTGTCCCGCGCCCACCGCCGACGAGCAAAAGGCCGAGGACGGCACGAACTAGTGCAGGGCGCTGCCGCCGCGCTCAGTGAGGCCGTGATCGGCCGCTGCGGCATAAGCCTTTGCAAGCTCCGTCTCGAGATGCTCGTTGATCAGGAGCAGCGCCCGCACGGCACCGCGCAAGTCGCCGTTGCAGCTCGCGACGATCTCGTCGATTGCAGTCTCGTTCGATCTGAAGCTCATCGAAAATCCTCCGGTTCAAACCAGGACAAATCCTGCCGGTCTTTCCCGCGTCCCTGGGGTTGCGAGGAGGATCGGCGCCCATCCGCGTCTAGATGGCGGAACCGACCGTGGCGATTATAAGGAAGGTGCGATGACGGCCGCATGAAGCTGGTCCGAGGCTTGCGTGCCGACAAGGGGTGTCGTTGATTTCATTGCGTTTTTACGGATCTAGATTATGCACATATCCACAGCCCCGGCGTTTACAGTGGCCCGCGGACCGAAACTGCTGCCCGCCAGACCGTAGCTGCCATGTGCCCTGGATTGCCCGGACTCTCTCGATGATCGTGATGTCAGTCGTGACGGCGCTGGCTTTGCTGGCGCTGGTCACGCAGGCCGGTGTCGTTGCCGTGCAGCGCGCCTTTCCGCCGCAGGGCCGGATGATCGAGGTCGAGGGCGCGACGCTTCACGTCGTCGATATCGGCCCGCGCGATGCGGGCCTGCCGATCGTGATGCTGCATGGCGCGAGCTCCAATCTCGAAGTGATGCGGCATCCCCTCGGCGAACTTCTCGCCAGGGAGCATCGCGTCATCCTGATCGACCGTCCCGGCCATGGCTGGAGCACGCGCGCGAGACGGCAGGATTCGACGCCGGAGATCCAGGCGCGGATGATCAATGATGCGCTCGGCAAGCTTGGCATCGATCGCGCGATCTTCGTCGTGCATTCCTGGAGCGGTGCGCTCGGCGCGCGGCTCGCGCTCGATCATCCCCGCCGCGTCGCCGGCCTCGTGATGCTGGCGCCTGTCACCCATCCCTGGCACGGCGGCGTCGGCCGCTACAACGAGATCATCGCAACGCCATTGATCGGTCTGCTGCTCGCCTACACCGTCACGCTGCCGCTGGGGTATTTCATCGCCGAGGCCGGTGCGCGCAATGTCTTCCTGCCGCAAATCATGCCGGACGGCTTTGTGAAGGACTCCGCGACGCCGCTGCTGCTGCGTCCGCGCGAGTTCATCGCCAATGCCTACGATCTGGTGACGCTGAAGGCGTCGGTGGCCGGGCAAGTCGCGCGCTACGGCGAGATCAAGGCGCCGGTCACGATCATCGCCGGCGAGCCCGACAAGACGGTGAAGACCGACATTCACGCGCGCCCGTTCGCTGCGATGGTGCCGAATGCCAAGCTGATCGTGCTGCCCGATCTCGGCCACATGGTGCAGAACGCCGTGCCGGATCTCGTGAAGACCGAAATCGAGACGATGATCGGTCAGATCGTTCCCCTGAAGGCGGTGAGCGGCTAGGCGGCCTTCTTTGCGATCGGCTTGGCGCGCTCGATCCGTTTGCGTTCGCGCGGCGAGTTCATGGCATCCCAAAGATCGGTGCGGCGCTGGACGTTCAGCCAGAAATCCGGGCTATTGCCAAAGACGCGGGCGAGAATGAGAGCCGTTGCAGCGGTCACGTTCCGGCGATCGTTGCAAAGCTCATTGACGTGCTTGCGCTGCACACCCATGGCCTCGGCCAGGGCTCCCTGGGTCAGGCCAAGGGGCTCCATGAATTCTTCCGTTAGAATCTGCCCGACCGTTACAGGCTTGCGCTTGGTCATCAGCATGCGGTTCGCCTATCTATAGCTATGATTGTCCAAGTAGACGTTTTCCGCCTTACCCTGTCCGCTGGACCATCGAAAGACCAGCCGCCACTGCTTGTTCACGCGGATCGAGTGTTGTCCCGCCAGATTGCCGCGCAGCTTCTCGAAATGATTGCTTGGGGGCACCCGCAGGTCCTGATCCGACGTCGCGTCGTCGAGCATCTGAAGCTTGCGAAAAAGTCTGTCCTGGAGATCAGCGGGAATCTGCCTTGATCTGACGTCGTCGATGAAGAAGGCGCGCAGCCATTCGTCACGGAAACCCGAGATCATCAGCAAGCCCCGCCGGTTGAAGCATTGTACCATATGGTGGTACATGCGGGCAATATCTCAAAACCGGCGGGAACTCATCTCGAAATGAGCCCGAGTGGGCTGTCAGCCCTTATCCGCTACTGCTTGATTTTCCCGTCCTTGTCGAACTGCGAGACATAGGTCCAGAGATTGTTGATCTCGGTCTCGTTCTTGATGCCGGCGAACGCCATCTTGGTGCCGGGGATCTTGGCCTTGGGGTCCTTGATGTATTCCTTGAACTGCGCCTCGCCCCACGTGATGCCGGAATTCTTGTTCGCGTCCGAATAATTGTAGTCCGGTGCGGTGCCGGACTTGCGGCCGTCGAGGCCGTTGAGCTCGGGGCCGACCTTGTTCTTGGCGCCTTCGCCGATCGCATGGCAGGCCAGGCATTTGTTGAAGGACGATTTGCCGGCCGCGGCATCCTGCGCCATCGCGGTGGAGGCCGTGGCAGTGACGGTGAGGATCATCAGCGCGCCAATAGTCAGTTTTTTCATAGGGTGCTCTTCGTCTCTTTCCCGGTGGGCTGTTATCTGGTCGGCAATCGTCGGACCTTGCCGGTTTTGGCACGGCCCGCTCGGCTTGGACAAGCCACGAAACCATGACAGGTTTCATGATTTCCTACTTGTCCCAGAGCGAACTCGCGCAAGATCGCGGCTCGACTCGGGGATGGCCTACCCAAACCACCGCGGACGTGGTTGATTTGTCGCAACAAATCGATCACACGGCGGAAGCCGGAAGGACAAGCCATGAAGGGTATATTATGGCCATCATGATGCCTGCGAGCGACCAGGCGGTGCTCGCGCGCCGCGCTGAGATCGTGGCTGCATTGCGCGCGATTGTGCCCGGCGAAGGCGTGATCGACAGCGCCGCCGAGATGCGGGCCTATGAATCCGACGGGCTGACCGCCTATCGGCAGCCGCCGATGGTCGTGGTCTTGCCGGATACGACCGAACAGGTCTCGCTGGTCCTGAAATATTGCGCAGGGCAGGGCATCAAGGTGGTGCCGCGCGGCTCCGGGACGTCGCTGTCCGGCGGCGCGCTGCCGCTGGAAGACGGCGTGCTGCTCGGCCTCGGCAAATTCAAGCGCATCCGCGAGATCGATTTCGACAATCGCGCCGTGGTCACCGAGCCCGGCGTCACCAATCTCGCGATCAGCCAGGCGGTCGCGCACGCCGGCTTTTATTACGCGCCCGATCCGTCCTCGCAGATCGCCTGCTCGATCGGTGGCAATGTCGCGGAGAATTCCGGCGGCGTGCACTGCCTGAAATACGGCATGACCACCAACAACGTGCTCGGTTGCGAGATCGTGCTGATGAGCGGCGAGATTTTGCGCATCGGCGGCAAGTCGGCGGAAAACTCCGGCTACGATCTGATGGGCGTCATCACCGGCTCCGAAGGCCTGCTCGGCGTCATCACCGAGATCACGGTGCGCATCCTGCAAAAGCCGGAGACGGCGCGCGCGCTGATGGTCGGGTTCGCGCAGGTCGAGGCGGCCGGCGAATGCGTGGCCCGCATCATCGGCGCCGGCATCATTCCCGGCGGCATGGAGATGATGGACAAGCCCGCGATCCATGCCGCGGAGGCCTTCGTCCATGCCGGCTATCCGCTCGATGTCGAGGCGCTCCTCATCATCGAGCTCGACGGTCCCTCCGTCGAGGTCGACGAGCTGATCACGCGTGTCGAGACGATCGCAAACGGCTGCGGTTCGACCACCTGCCAGATTTCGACCTCGGAAGCCGAGCGCAATTTGTTCTGGGCCGGCCGCAAAGCGGCGTTCCCCGCCGTGGGCCGCATCTCGCCCGACTATCTCTGCATGGACGGCACGATTCCCCGCGGCGCGCTGCCGAAGGCGCTGGCGCGCATCCGCGAGCTCTCGGAAAAATACCAGCTCGGCTGTGCCAACGTGTTTCACGCCGGCGACGGCAATCTGCACCCCCTGATCCTCTACGACGCCAACAAGCCCGGCGAGATCGAACGCGCCGAAGCGTTCGGCGCCGACATCCTGCGCGCCTGCGTCGAGTTCGGCGGCGTGCTCACCGGCGAGCACGGCGTCGGCATCGAGAAGCGCGACCTGATGCCGGAGATGTTCAGCGAGATCGACCTCAACCAGCAGCAGCGGCTGAAATGCGCCTTCGATGCGCAGGGCCTGCTCAACCCCGGAAAAGTGTTTCCGACCTTGCACCGCTGCGCCGAGCTCGGCCGCGTCCATGTGCACGCCGGCAAGCTGGCATTTCCGGACATTCCGCGGTTCTGAGGGCCGGAATGTCCGGCATGGTGGATATTGCGATAGGTGCCACGGACGAAGCGCCAACCAGGTCGCGAACGAAATCGCGGCTCCTGTTCATCGACAACATCCGCTGGTCGATGATCATTCTCGTGCTGAGCATGCACGCCTGCGACACCTATAGCCCGTTCGGCAATTGGTACTATGTGGACCGGCAGGCGATCGGCTTTGGCGCGGCGCTGGCCTTTGGCATTTACCAGAGCTTCCTCCAGGCCTTCTTCATGGCGGCGCTGTTCTTCATCGCCGGCTATTTCGCCGCCGGCGCCTTCGATCGGAAGGGATTTTCGCGATTTGCGCGTGACCGGCTGGTCAGGCTGGGCTTGCCGACCTTGCTCTACATGTTCGTGATCGGTCCGCTCACGCAGTATTTTCTCTCATGGACCTGGGGCAATGGCGGCTTCGGCCATCAATGGCTGACCCATCTCAGGGACGGCGAGTGGCTCTCTGAAACCGGGCCGATGTGGTTCTGCGCGGTGCTGCTGCTGTTCTCGCTTCTCTATGGCCTGATCCGCCAGGCCGGATGGCGGGAGCCGCAGGTTGGACTGCGCGGTCCGGCGATCGTTCTATTTGTTGCAGCCATGGCGACGGCCACCTTTGCCGTTCGCGTCGCGATCCATGCCGATGCCTCCGTGCTCAACGTTCACCCCGGCGACATCCCGCAATACGCCCTCATGTTCGCAGCCGGCGCCTTCGGCTATCGCGGCAATTGGATGCTTGGTGTCGCCGAGCGGTCCTGCATCCGGTGGGGATCGCTTGCGCTGTCGCTCTCCGTGTCGCTGTTCGCGGCGCTGGTCGCGTTCGGCGGCGGCTTGAGCGGCGATACGACGCTCTATGCCGGCGGCTTCAATCTCGTCAGCGCCGGAAAGTGCCTGTGGGAAGCGCTGGTCTGCGTCGGCATGGGTCTGTTGATGCTGGCTGTCTACCGCCGCTACTTCGATGCGCAGGGACGGGTCGCCAAATGGCTCTCCGACAATGCGTTCAGGGTCTATCTGATCCATCCGCCGATCCTGATCGGCTTCGCCCTGCTTCTGCACGCGGCGCCGATGGGCGCGATCGCAAAGGTGTCGCTGTTGACGTTGCTTGCGGCCGCCGGCAGCTTCGCAGTGTCGGCCTGGATTTTGCGCAGATCGCCGCTGCGCGCGATCATCTAGCACTGGGCACCGCGGCTCGAGCCGCGGTGCCTGGGCCGACAAAGCTTACATCACAAGGCTTACATCAATGCGTATTGCGTGCGCTCGCGCCGTGCCAGCAATGGCAAGGCCTGACCGGCGATGTAGGTCTTGAAATGTGCGCTCTCCTGATGCGCCTTGAAGGCGGCTTCGTCGCGGAACAGCTCGTAGAACAGGAACTGGGCCGGATTGTCCTGGGCACGGCTGATCAGGAACAGTTTCACGCCCGGTTCGCCTTGTGCTTCCGGCAGGAAGCCGCGCAGGATCTCGGCGACCCTGTCGGCCTCCTCCAGCTTGGCCTCCCATTGCGCCACGACCAGAAGGCCGCCGCCGCTGATCGCTTCATCGATCGTTCGCTGGTTCTGTTGGGTCAATGGAACTCCTTTTGCGCATCGCCCCGCGGTCGCAACGGGCGTGGGGACAATTCGATCAATAGCGAAATTTGAAACAGAATGGTTCGATGGAGACCGAATGAGAATGTCGCGGTGCTCTCTGACCCTCATGCTGAGGAGCCAGGGCCGTCGACGTGTCGCTGCGAGGCGTCGGGAAATTTGATTTCCGCCTCGAATTTCGCTACCGGCTGATGGGTGGATACGCTCAAGGTACGAGACGCCAAAGACGTCGAAGAGGTGGTGCGCGCGGCGATTGCCAACGAGCAGCCGCTCGAGATCATCGGCCATGGCAGCAAGCGCAGCATTGGGCACACCATGGCGACCAACGCCGTGCTCGATCTCTCCGCGCTGAGCGCGGTGACCTCCTACGAGCCCAATGAGCTGATCGTCACGCTTCAGGCTGGCGCGCCGGTCGCCGACGTACTTTCGCTGATCGATTCCAAGAACCAGCAATTCGCCTTCGAGCCGATGAACACCGCGCCGCTGCTTGGCACGCCGGCGCTCGGGACCATCGGCGGCATGATCTCGGCTGGCCTCGCCGGCCCGCGACGGATCAAGGCGGGTGGGGCGCGCGACCATCTGCTGGGAGCGCATGCCGTCTCCGGCTTTGGCGACAGCTTCAAGACCGGCGGCAAGGTGGTGAAGAACGTCACCGGTTACGACCTCTGCAAGCTGCTGGCGGGGTCCTGGGGCACCCTGTCTGTCATGACCGAGGTTACGTTGAAGGTGATGCCCAAGCCGGAAGCCGAGCGGACGCTGCTGCTCCCCGGGCTCGACGATGCCGCCGCCAACAAGGCGATGACCGCGGCGCTCGGCTCGCCCTTCGACGTCTCCGCTGCCGCCCACCTGCCGAAATCGGCATTCCGGTCCAGGACCGACGGACTTACCGACGGACTTACCGATGGACTTGGCGATATCGCAGGCCAGGGCGAGGCGCTGACCTTGCTGCGGCTCGAAGGCATCACGGCCTCCGCCGCCCACCGCGCCGGCTCGCTGCGCGAATTGCTGGCGCCCTTTGGAACCGCAACCCTGATCGAGGACGCGGCGTCGTCAGCGCTGTGGGCCACCATCCGCGATGTCCTGCCGTTCGCGGCCGGCGGCGCGCTGGGCGCCTGGCCGGTGTGGCGGATCGTCTGTCCCCCGGCGTCAGGTGCGGCACTCGGCGCGCAATTGGCGCACGAGACCGGCGGCGACGTCATCTACGATTGGGGCGGCGGCCTGATCTGGGCAGCGCTGCCACCGAAGGGCGATGCGCATGCGCCAAGCGTGCGCCTGCGCACCAACGCCGTTGGCGGGCATGCCACCCTGATCAGGGCGGCCGAGGACGTCAGGCGCAGTGTCGATGTGTTCCATCCACAAGCTCCGGGCGTCACCGCCCTCAGCGAGCGGGTCCGCGCCGGCTTCGATCCAAAAACCATTCTGAACCGGGGACGGCTGACGCGGGGCACTGCGACATGAAGACCGAATTCTCACTCGCGCAGCTCGCCGATCCCGACATCGCGGAAGCCGACAAAATCCTCCGCGCCTGCGTCCATTGCGGCTTCTGCACCGCAACCTGCCCGACCTACGTGCTGCTCGGCGACGAGCTCGATAGCCCGCGCGGTCGCATCTACCTGATCAAGGAGATGCTGGAGAAGGACCAGGCGCCGACCGCCGAGGTGGTCAAGCATGTCGACCGCTGCCTGTCCTGCCTTGCCTGCATGACGACCTGCCCGTCCGGGGTGAACTACATGCACCTCGTCGACCAGGCCCGGGTCAGGATCGAGCAGCGTTATCAGCGGCCGCTGACCGAGCGGTTGTTGCGCCAGGTGCTGGCCTTTGTCCTGCCCGACCCGCAGCGGTTTCGCATCAGCATGCAGCTCGCGCGGCTGGCCCGGCCCTTGGCTGTCTTCCTGCCCACCCCGCGGCCGTCGGCCACGCCCGGCCTGATCCAGCGGATCAAGGCGATGCTGGCGCTGGCTCCGAACCGGCTGCCGCCGCCAGGCCCCGCCGCCGGCAGCGTGTTCGCGGCGCTCGGCAAGAAGCGTGGTCGGGTCGCGTTGCTCCAGGGCTGCGCCCAGCAGGTGCTGGCGCCACGCATCAACCAGGCCGCCATCAGCCTTCTCACCCGCCACGGCATCGAGGTCGTGCTGGTCAAGGACGAGCAATGCTGCGGCGCGCTCACCCATCACCTCGGCCACGACCATGATGCGCTGGCGCGGGCCCGCGCCAATGTCGCGGCATGGCAGAAAGAGGCGGCAGGCGAGGGGCTCGACGCCATCCTGGTGACGGCTTCCGGCTGCGGCACGGTGATCAAGGACTACGGCTATCTCCTGCGCGAGGATCGCGCGCTTGCCACTGACGCCGCGCGGGTCTCCGCACTCACAAAGGACATCACCGAATATGTCGCCGCTCTCGGACTCGCACCGACGACGCGACAAGACAACATCGTCGTCGCCTATCACTCCGCATGTTCGTTGCAGCACGGGCAGAAAATCACGGGCCTTCCGAAAGAATTGCTTTCCAAGAATGGATTCGTGGTGAAAGATGTGCCCGAGAGCCATTTGTGTTGCGGTTCGGCGGGGACCTACAACATTCTCCAGCCCGACCTTGCGGGCAGGTTGCGCGATCGCAAGGTCGCCAACATCGCGAGCGTCAAGCCGGACATGATTGCCGCGGGCAATATCGGCTGCATGGTGCAGATTGCCAGTGGCACGTCAGTTCCGGTCGTGCACACGATTGAGCTTCTCGATTGGGCTACGGGCGGGTCGCGGCCGGCATTGAATTCGTCGAGCTGAGCTTTCGTCCCGGGGTGACGGCCGAAGACGCCCGATCGACCATTGTTCGGCGGCAACAGGAGGACCACGATGGCGAAAGCGAAGAAGAAAAAAAGCAAGAAGGCCAAAAAGGCCAAGAAGGTTGTAGCGGCGAAGAAGGCGACGAAGAAGAAGGCTGGCAAGAAGTCCGCCAAGAAGGCGGCGAAGAAGTCGGCAAAGAAATCTGCCAAGAAGGCCGCACCGAAGAAGGCTGCCAAGAAGACGGCGAAGAAGGCTGCGGTGAAGAAGGCGGCGCCGAAGAAGACCGCGAAGAAAGCGGCACCGAAGAAGGCGAAGGCAGCTCCCGCGCCGAAGCCGGTAGCTCCGGTGGCGGCGCCGGCTCCCGAGCCGGCAGCCGAGACAAGCTGGGCGATGCCTTCGTCTTCTGCGGAACCGACGCCGGCCGAGGGCCAGAGCTAGGTCAAGATCAGGCCAAGGCCTGGCTGGGTCCAGTCCCAACCACGATTTGACGGTTACGAAGGCCGCAGCGGTGACGCTGCGGCCTTTTTGCATCGCCGTTACGGCTTGCCGGCGGCTGCCGCTTTTTGAGTCATCCTGATTCGTAGCGCGCACGCCACGGGCCAGCAGGCCACGTAGAATCCCGGCCCCTCTGCGCACTTTGGAGTGAAAATAATGTGATCGAGAAGCAACACCGTCTGACAACCTTTCGTGGAATCGTCAGAACGCCCAAAAAGTCGGCAGATGCCCGTGTTTTTTGCTTCACGGTTCACATCCCTCAATACAAATTGCAGCAGTAACGAAATTTGCAATCAGGTCGGGTGGCCCGGGGGGCTTCCGGAACTCGACTGGGATCTAAGAACTGGTGATGGGGATTGAAATGAAAAAAGTGGCTTTGTTGGCAACGGCGCTGGCAATGGTGGCGACGGGTTCGGCTTTCGCGGCAGATCTGCATGTGAAGGCCCTGAAGGCTCCGCCGCCGCCCGCGTTTGATCCTTGGGATATCGCCTTCGGCGGCGCGATCATGAACGACTACATCTTCCGCGGCGTGACCCAGTCGAACCACAAGCCGTCGGTCGCCGCCTATTTCGAGCCCCGCTACAACGTCACCAAGGATCTCCAGCTGTACGCCGGCGTGTCCGCGGAGAGCATCTCCTTCGCCAACCGCGCTGCGGCAGAGGTCGACATCTACGGCGGTATCCGCCCGACCTTCGGTGCCTTCGCCTTCGATATCGGCATTTGGGGCTATCTGTATCCGGGCGGGAGCTGCGCCGACAACACCCTCACCGGCGGCATTCCGGGCGGCAACGTCTGCGGAATCAGCACGACCACGATCTTCCTCGCCGACGGCAACGTCATGAAGAAGGACGTCAGCTTCTTCGAAGTCTACGGCAAGCTGAACTACACCATCAACGACAACTGGGCGGTCGGCGCGACCGAGTACTACTCGCCGAACTTCCTGAACTCGGGCGCTTGGGGCAACTACGCCTCGGTGACCGCCAAGTATACGGCACCGAGCACGATTTTCGGCTCCTCGGGCGTCGGCCTGTACGCGTCGGGTGAATTCGGTCGGCAGTGGTTCGGCACCTCGGACGCCTTCTACGGCACCGGTGTCGGCACCGTTTTCGCCAACGGTATCCCCTACAAGGACTACTACACCTGGAACATCGGCGTCGGCTTCACCTACAAGGTGTTCACGCTGGACCTGCGTTACTCCGACACCAACCTGAACAAGGGTGATTGTAACGCCTTCACCAGCGCCTTCAACGCGACCGGCACGACCAGCGTCACCCCGATCAACCCTGGCGGTGCTGGCTCGAACTGGTGCGGTGCGGCTGGTGTTGCCAAGCTGTCCTTCGACCTGACGGCGATGAGCAACCTGAAGTAAGTTTCTTCCCGAAGCGACTTGACGAGGGCGGCAGAGCAATCTGCCGCCCTTTTGCTTTGTCCGCGAGACCTGTGGACTTTGCTTCAAGCGGTCCTGTTGGCAGGGCTATCGCAAACGCCGCGAGTTGGGCGTCTTCGGTGTCGTAGGTCTCTCCACAAACTCGTCATGCCCGGGCTTGTCCCGGGCATCCACGTTCTTGGGCACCGTGTGCGCGGGTTGCGCGTCGGTGGCCGGGACAAGCCCGGCCATGACAATGTGGGACCGCTGTGCCCAAAGCCCGCCTCTCAGCGCACCGCGCTCGGCTCGGGCTGGGCCGGCTTGCCGGCATCGCCGAGGACGTGGATATCGCCGTCCGCCACCATCGTCACCTTGCGGGTGTGGAAGGCGTCGAGCGTCGAACGGTGGCCGATCGAGACGATGGTGGCCCGCGGCAGCTTCTCCTCCAGCAGCCGATAGAGCCGGGCCTCGGAGGGCTCGTCGAGCGAGGCGGTGGCCTCGTCCAGGAACAGATAGTCCGGCGCATGCAGCAGCGCGCGGGCAAGCCCCAGGCGCTGCTGCTCACCGAGCGACAGCATCCGGTTCCAGTGGCCATCCTCGTTGAGCCGCTCGGCGAGGTTAGGCAGGCCGACCGCCAGCAGCGCGTCCTTGATCTGCTCGGGCGCGAAACTACCGCGCTCGGCAGGATAGACCACGGCATCGCCGAGCGGGCCGATCGGGAAATAGGGGCGTTGTGGCAGCATCATGAGCTTGGCCTTCCCGGGGACGGCGATGTTGCCCGTGCCGAACGGCCAGATGCCCGCGACGGCGCGGAACAGCGTCGATTTGCCGGAGCCGGACGGCCCTGTGACCAGCACCCGCTCGGAGGGGCGGATGGCGAAAGCGTCGACCGAGACCAGCGGCTTGCCGTTGGGCAGTTTCACCAGCAACTGCTCGAGCGCGATTGCCGCGCCGCCGGCGGACGGCGCGAGGCCGATGGTCGGCTCGTGCTCGGCGAGATGAGCGGCGGAGCTGACCGACATCTCGAAGCCGTCGAGACGGGCGACCACCGAGCGCCACTCTGCGATCGTGCGGTAAGCTGTCACGAAGAACGACAGCGCATCCTGTACGGTGCCGAATGCCGAGCCGGTCTGCATCATGTCGCCGAGCTGGATGCTCTTGGCGAAATAGGCCGGAGCCACCACCACATAGGGAAAGATCACCGCGGCCTGCCCATAGCTCGCAGTGAAGGTGGTGAGGCGCTTGGTCCGGCTCATGATCGCGTACCAGTTCTCGATCACGGATGCGAAGCGGCGCAAGAGTCCCTCGCGTTCGGCGCTCTCTCCCTTGAGCAGAGCGATCTGTTCGGAATTCTCGCGCACCCGCATCAGGTTGAAACGGAAGTCTGCTTCATAGCGCTGCTGCTCGAAATAGAGGTTGATGAGCGGTGCGCCCACCCAGTGCGTCAATGCCGTACCCAGGATCGCGTAAGCCAGCGCACACCAGACCAGGAAGCCGGGAATGACGAGATCGGTGCCGAAAATATGCAAGGGCGCCTTGTTGGACAGTCCCCACAGGATCACCATGAACGACGCCAGCGTAACGATCGACGAGAGCAGACCCAAACCAATGCTGAGTGTCTGCTCGACGAAATTCTTGACGTCATCAGTGATGCGCTGGTCGGGGTTATCGGCCGCATCGCCCTTGAGCTGCATCCGATAATGCGTGGCGTCTTTGAGCCATTCACCGAGATAGCGTCGCGTCAGCCATTGCCGCCAGCGGATCTGAAGCCACTGGTTGAGGTAGAGCTTGTAGACCTGGAGCGCGATATAGATGGAAGCGAGGATGAGGAAGATCCAAATCTCCCTGACGAAATTATCGAGCTCATACCCCTGAATCGCGTTGAAAAACCGGTTCTGCCACTGGCTGAGCAGGACATTGACCGCGACCAGCACCAACTCCATCGCGATCACCGCGGCCAAGAGGCCACGGCCAGCCCATTTATCCTCCGATCGGAAATAAGGACCGGCGATTCGCCAGACGGTCGCGAGCGTGGCGCTGATGTTCTTCACAGAGCTTTGTCTCCTGCGGGGATGTGCGCAAATGCCTGGAGCCAAATGGCTGAGGCAATGGCGGGAATAAGCGCGCTTAGACTAAAGTCGCAAGTTGTGCAATTTGCGTTGGCTTGTCGCGGCTTGCAACCCTAGCATGGGCTTTAACGGCGCGGGGTGGGGGCCTCCGGGACTTCGCGAGCTTGTGAGCGGGCGGGAACAGCCGCATTCGCAAGTCGTTCGCTTCAGGTTCAAAGGCACACTTCACCACCACGCCAGGCAGGCTCCGCCGTCCACGCTGGCCGGCCTGCCACATAAACGCGTGGGGGAGGAAGACCATGTGGAATCAAGTCTATGATCCGCTGAACAGCCCTGTGCTGTCGACGATCGCGGCGGCGGTGCCCGTGATCACGTTGCTGGTCCTGATCGCGAGCGGACGCGTTCAGGCTCACATTGCTGCCGTCATTGCGGTGATCGTGACCAATTTGATCACCATTCAGGTGTTTGGCATGCCCACGGGCATGTCGATCCGCGCCTCGATCCTCGGCATCGTGACCGGCTTCTTTCCGATCGGCTGGATCGTCCTCAATGTCATCTTCCTCTACCAGGTGACGGTGGCGACCGGCCGCTTCGAGCTCTTGAAGCGTGCGGTCGGCGGCGTCACCGAGGACCGGCGGCTGCAACTTCTGCTGATCGCCTTCTCCTTCGGCGCCTTCTTCGAGGGCGCTTCGGGCTTCGGCACGCCGGTGGCGATCACCGGTGCCGTGCTGATCGGCCTCGGCTTCTCGCCGCTCGCGGCCTCCGGCCTGTCGCTGATCGCCAACACCGCGCCGGTCGCTTTTGGTGCGCTCGGCACGCCGATCCAGGGCCTCGCCTCGGTCACCGGGCTCGATCCCTACATCCTCGGCGCGATGGTCGGGCGGCAACTGCCGATCTTTTCGCTGATCGTGCCGTTCTGGGTGGTGTGGGCGTTCGCGGGCTGGAAGGGCATGAAGGACGTCTGGCCGGCGATCCTCGTCACCGGCGTGTCGTTCGCGGTCCCGCAATTCGTGATCTCCAATTTCGTCAATCCCTGGATCGTCGACATCGGCGCGTCGCTGATCTCGATGGGCGCGCTGATCCTGTTCTTGAAAGTATGGCAGCCCCGGCAGCTCTGGCTGTCGCCGGCGCTGCGCGGCCGCGACGAATCGACCGCCACCATGGCCGCGACCAAGCCGCTCGACAAAACCCCGCTGACGCAGGGCGAGCTGTTCAGCGCACTGTTGCCGTGGATCATCGTCTGCATCGTGATGCTGATCTGGGGCAATGGCGGCTTCAAGACCTGGGCGAACGGCATCTTCACCTGGAACTATCCCGTTCCCGAGCTGCATCAGATGATCAACAAGGTGCCGCCGGTTGCGCCAGGACCGACGAAGGAGAGCGCCGTGTTCGGCTTCACCTATTTGTCGTTCACCGGCACGGGCCTGCTGATCGCAGCGATCATCTCGGGCTTCCTGATGGGCGTCGGGCCCGGCAGGTTGCTGGTCGAATATGGCCGCACCATTCGGCTCTGCGCGATCTCGCTGATCACGATCTCGGCGATGCTTGCGATCGGCACGCTCACGCGTCTGTCCGGCGTCGACGCGACGCTCGGCTTGGCGTTCGCCGCAACCGGGGTGCTCTATCCCTTCTTCGGCACACTGCTCGGCTGGCTTGGTGTGGCGCTGACCGGGTCGGACACGTCGTCGAATATCCTGTTCGGCAACCTCCAGAAGATCACCTCCGAACAGCTCGGCCTGTCGCCGATCCTGATGGCGGCGGCGAACTCCTCCGGCGGCGTGATGGGCAAGATGATCGACGCGCAATCGATCGTGGTCGCGTCTACCGCGACCAACTGGTACGGCCACGAGGGCACGATCCTGCGTTTCGTGTTCTGGCACTCGATCGTGCTGGCCTCGCTGGTCGGCGTGTTCGTGACGTTGCAGGCCTATGTCTGGCCGTTCACGGCGATGGTCCTGAAGTAGCGGGCGACGCCCAGTTTCGACGCAAATCCCCGCGGGGTTGCTCGCTCCCGCGGGGATTTTTGCGACTTGAATCGACGAACCTTCTCAAAGGCTTCGCCGTCTTATAGAAGACCCGGAAAATCGGGTTGGTCGAGAGGTCTCATGGTTTCGTTCAAGCGGATGGTATGTGCGGCGGCCGCGGTGCTTGCGATGTCCACTGTCGCGCGTGCGGAAGAGGGCTTTCCCTTCGGCACCGAGATGACATTGGAGGCGGTGCCGCAGCCCGGCTCGAAACGGATCCCGAATATCGAGATCGGCGACAATGGCGAGGTCGTGCTGGAGCTCTGGTGCAAGGGCGGCAAGGGCCAGTTTTCCGTTGCCGGCAACACTGTGATCTTCGTCCCCGGCCAGATCCAGGACCGTTCCTGCCCACAGGCAAAGGCCCAGGCCGACGACGACCTCGTCGCGGCGCTCGCAGCCGTCGAGACCTGGAAGCGTCAGGGCGACGTGCTCACGCTGATCGGCCCAAAGCCGCTGCGCTTTCGCGCCAACGGGAATTAGCTCTCTCGCTGTCATTCCCCGCGCAGGCGGGGAATCCAGTACGCCGCGGCCTCTCTATTCAATCACAACTGTCTCAGAGTACTGGATCGCCCGGTCAAGCCGGGCGATGACTGAGAGGGGGTGTCTGCGCCTACTTCCACACCGACTTGTCGGCGTCCCAGCGCTGGCCCTTCAGCTCCTTGGCCAGCGCCTCGACCGAGCCGTTGTCGTCAGCCTGGTCGCTTTCCTCGTCGGCTGCCGCTTCGTCGGACAAATTGAGCTTTGCGCCGGTACTCTCATCGGTGGTCGTGGTTGAGGGGTTGCCGATCCAGAGCATCAACTTGTCGGTCGTCCCCGGCTTGTCGGCGGAGGCGAGGGCTGCGACCTCGATCGTGTCGGTGAGTTCGAGCGCCGGGAAATCCTGGTTCGGCCGCTTGAAGACGAGCTTGAGCTTGCCGGTGGCGGGGCTGAAGTTTTGCGAGACCGGCTTGGCTGCGAGCGTCCTGCTCAGCACGCCCGCGACCGCGGTCGCGAGCTTGTCACGGTTGATCTTGTCGCCGTCGCGCCAGTCGGCTGCGGCGATGCGGATGGAGCGATCCATCTCGGTCATCCCGGAGGTCCAGCCTGCGGCGGTGACGCCCGGCGTCGCCTTGAATTTCGCGAGCAGCGCGGCTGCGCGCTCCGGATCGACCGACATGTTGATGGTCTGCTCGCCGGCGCGCAGCGCGTCGCAGCCGACGGTCAGGCTCGCCAGCGTCACCTCGATGTCCTGACCCCTAAGGCTCTTCAGGAAGTCGGTCGCCGCATCCAGCTTGACCTTGACCGCGATTGCTTCCGGCGAGACTTCGGTAAAATCCTTCGGCTGCGGCGTGATGCCGTCATCGGTGGTCTGGTTGTCCAGAAATTCCTTCTCGCTGAGATCGGAATTGTCGGGCGAGGCGACCTCGGTCATGACCTGGCCGATGCCGATCTGGCCGCGGAATTCGAAGGTGTCGCCGGTCGGCTTGCGCGCGAGCTTGACGGTGACCGGTGCCTTCTCGCCAAGGCTCTGCGTCGTGCCGGTCAGCGTCTGGCCCGCGACCTGGAGATTGACGACGAAGCGGTCCTTGCGGTCGGAATTCTTTGCGACGGGGTAGCAGACGTCGAGCACGGCCGCCGTGACGATCTTGCCGGACCGCGTCTCCTTCAGGATCACGTCGGCATTGCCGTCCATCAGCCCGTCGATCGAGGTGAAATAGCGCGTCTCCATCCCACCGGGCGCCGTCGCCTTCGGCGACAGCTTCATCTGGGCGGAGGCGACTTCGGGCGAGACGGCAAGCAGAGCCGCCAAAAGGGCTGTTGAGCAAACCAGAAGCGCGCGCATCGACGAATTCCTCGAGCAATGGAGCATGATTCGGACCCGGAGGACCGCGTTAGCGCAAAGTGTGAAGCGGTTTTCCGAAAGGATCATGCTCAAACAATAGAATCGGCGCCACCGTAGTGGGTTTTGGCCGTCGGTTGAATCGGAAAGCTTGGGCCCAGATCTGTAAAAAACATAGTCGGCAAAAAAGAAGGCCGCCCGGAGGCGGCCTTCGCAACATTGCATTGGAACGAATGGCTTAGAAGCCGCCCATGCCGCCGCCGCCCGGGGCGGGCGCGGCTTCCTTCTTCGGCGATTCGGCGACCATCGCCTCGGTGGTGACCAGCAGGCCTGCGATCGAGGCGGCGTCCTGGAGCGCGGTGCGCACCACCTTGGCGGGGTCGATGATGCCCTTCTCGACCATGTCGACATAGTCCTCGTTCTGGGCGTCGAAGCCGAAGGTCTCGGACTTGTTCTCCAGGATCTTGCCGACCACGATCGAGCCCTCGACGCCGGCATTCTCCGAGATCTGGCGGATCGGAGCTTCCAGCGCCTTCAGCACGATGTTGATGCCGGCCTGGACGTCGGCATTGGCGTTGGTGAGACGACCGACCGCCTTCTTGGCGCGCAGCAGGGCGACGCCGCCGCCGGGGACGATGCCTTCCTGCACCGCGGCGCGGGTGGCGTTGAGCGCGTCCTCGACGCGGTCCTTTTTCTCCTTGACCTCGATCTCGGTCGCGCCGCCGACGCGGATCACCGCGACGCCGCCTGCGAGCTTGGCAAGACGCTCCTGGAGCTTCTCGCGGTCGTAGTCCGAGGTGGTCTCCTCGATCTGCGCCTTGATCTGGCCGACGCGCGCCTCGATGTCAGGCTTCTTGCCGCCGCCCTTGACGATCGTGGTGTTCTCCTTGTCGATCACGACCTTGCCCGCGCGTCCCAGCATCTTCACCGTGACGTTCTCGAGCTTGATACCGAGCTCTTCCGAGATCAGCTGGCCGCCGGTCAGGATCGCGAGATCCTCCAGCATGGCCTTGCGGCGATCGCCGAAGCCCGGCGCCTTGACGGCCGCGACCTTGAGGCCGCCACGGAGGCGGTTGACGACCAGGGTGGCCAGCGCCTCGCCCTCGACGTCCTCGGCGATGATGACGAGCGGCTTGCCCGACTGCACCACGGCTTCCAGCACCGGCAGCATGGCCTGAAGGCCGGACAGCTTCTTCTCGTGCAGGAGGATGTAGGCGTCCTCGAGTTCGGCGGTCATCTTCTCGGCGTTGGTGACGAAGTAGGGCGACAGATAGCCGCGGTCGAACTTCATGCCCTCGACGATGTCGACTTCGGTGACGAGCGACTTGTTCTCTTCGACGGTGATGACACCCTCGTTGCCGACCTTCTGCATCGCCTGCGCGATCATCTTGCCGATGGCGGTATCGCCGTTGGCCGAGATGGTGCCGACCTGGGCGACCTCGGAGGAGGCCGCGACCGGCTTGGCGCGCTTCTCGATGTCCTTGATGACGGCCGCAACCGCGATGTCGATGCCGCGCTTGAGATCCATCGGGTTCATGCCGGCGGCAACCGACTTGGCGCCTTCGCGCACGATGGCCTGGGCCAGCACGGTCGCGGTGGTGGTGCCGTCGCCGGCGAGGTCGTTGGTCTTGGAGGCGACCTCACGCACCATCTGTGCGCCCATGTTCTCGAACTTGTCCTCGAGCTCGATCTCCTTGGCGACGGTGACGCCGTCCTTGGTGATGCGGGGCGCGCCGAACGACTTCTCGATGAGGACGTTGCGGCCCTTCGGGCCGAGCGTCACCTTGACGGCGTTGGCGAGAATGTCGACGCCGCGCAGCATGCGATCGCGCGCGTCTCCGGAAAACTTGACGTCCTTGGCAGCCATGTTCTGCAGTCCCTGTTATTCGCGATGGATCTTGTTTCGTGATGTGTCTTGTGTGTTCGTCGCATCAATTCCGGGACCCGCTAGGGCGAGCCCGGCGGAATGATGGATGCCCGGACCTGATGATCCGGGCATGGCATTCAGCGGCCGTTCAGGCGTCTGGCCTTAGGCCATCACGCCCATGATGTCCGACTCTTTCATGATCAGAAGATCTTCGTTGTCGATCTTGACCTCGGTGCCCGACCATTTGCCGAACAGCACGCGGTCGCCGACCTTGAGGTCGATCGGGATCAGCTTGCCCGCCTCGTCGCGGCCGCCGGGGCCAACGGCGACGATTTCGCCCTGGGACGGCTTTTCCTTGGCGGTGTCGGGAATGATGATGCCGCCCTTGGTCTTTGCTTCGGCATCGATACGTTTGACCACGACACGGTCATGCAGCGGACGAAATTTGGACTTAGCCATGACGTTTCCCTTTGGAGGCTCGGTTTTCCGAAAGCAGCGGAGGTGGGTGAGGGCAGCGCTGCCATCCATCCTCTTGCCGAGGATCGAACAGCGCGCTTAGCAATCGGTCTTCCCGAGTGCTAATAGTGCGCCCGGGAATATGGCTTGGCTGCGATCCTGTCAAGCAAAGGTGGTTAAGCGATTGGTGAGGCGGATATAGGATGATGGCATTGGAAACTCGTTCGGGGCGCAGGCGTATATTAGGACGTCATTGCTCCGCCAGCGGTTTTGCGCTTGGCTGCGGGAGGGGTGCGGCCGTGGTCTTGCTCGGGGGAATGCTATGATCAGTTCAGCTCACGCACGGACGGTTGCCAATCTGGCGGCGGCCTCTTGCCTGGCGCTGCTGCTTGGCGCCTGCGGCGGCGGCTTGAGCCTGCCGTCTTTTTCGTCATCCTCGCCGCCGCCCGCGGCCGAGCCCGGCGTCGGGCCGGAAATGCCGGCGTCGATCCGCGCCGACGAGATCGTCGGCCGCTGGGGGCTCGCCTCTTTCCAGAACCCGGCCGACCGTGCCCGTACCGAGGCGGCGGCCCGGGCCCAGTGCAAGAATCCTTACGTGATCGGCGCCGGGACCTCCGGCGGCGTGGTCATGCATCTGGCCGACCAGGCAACACCGCAGGAATTGCGGCTGAAGGGCTCGCCCGGCGGCAAGAACTATATCGGCCCGTCCGGCCCGACGCCCGGCGAGCAGGACCGCGAGATCGTCTCCTTCGACGGCCGCGTCATGATCACCCGCTTCGTCGACAAGGACGCCGCCACCCGCTACGGCAACATGGTCTACGTCCGCTGCGCGCCAAGGGCGTGATCGGGGTACCCGTCTAACCACTCGTCATTGCGAGGAGCGAAGCGACGAAGCAATGACGAACAACAAAAAACGCCGGCTCTCGCCGGCGTTTTGCTTTTTCGTTTGTCGCGTCCGGTCAGTCGAACAGCGCGTCGATGTCGTCCTGCGAGGCGTGGCCGACGTCGCCGGCGAGCTTCGGGCCGTTGAGAAGCTTGTCGTCGTCGCTGCGGGTGTCGACCTGCGCCGGCACGTGCGACTTGATCGCGTCGACGCCGCCCCAGATGTCCATCATCGCATTGATGTGCTGCTCGATGAATTTCATCGTGCCCATGACCTTGCTGATGCGCTGGCCGGTCAGGTCCTGGAAGTTGCAGGCCTCGAAGATCGAGATGACGCGTTCCTGGATGTCGTCGGCCAGGCGCTTCTGCTGATCGGCCGACTGGACCTTGGACATCGCACTGGCCGCCTGGTCGATCGATTCAGCAGCTTCGAGGATCTGCTGGGTCGCCTGCTCGGTGCCGCCGACCACGGCGCCGAGCTCGCCATTGACCTTGGCCATTTCGCCGCCGTCAAAGCTCTTGCCGTGCAGCGTCGCGATCTCGCGCTTGGTACGATCGATGGCGTCATGGATGAGGTCGAGCTCGACCTTCAGCTTCTCGCACTGCTCGATCTGAGCCCGGTAGGTCTCAAGCATGGTGCGCGCGTCGGTAAGCTCCTGGGCCGTGGAGGCGTCGATCGCCGCCATGGCCGCGCTGCCGGACAAGGGCGCAGGCGTAATGCCCTTCGCCATCTGTGCGCGGATCGCACGCAGCTCCGCCATGATCTCGCTATGCATCGGCGCTGCCTCCTCAATCATTTCGGGGCTGGGCATCTCGCCGACAATAGCCTCCTCGACACGAAAACGTTTGCGGTGAATAGCCATTAGGAACTCCCCCCACCTCACTCACGCGTCTTTTTAGGCAGAAGCGATTTAACACGGAGTTCACGGCCGGAACTGTTGTGCGGCCGCGCGCGACGCGGTCAAAACCGGCGGTTAACCATGCAATTGCGGTGTTCACCGAAAATAAACGCTGATCGCCAAATTGCCCCTCGCTTGGCGAAATGGTGAATCGAAACGCCGCCTCCGTTTACCAAACAAAACGCCTTTTGCTCTTTATTGACCACGTCGCGAGCGCTGATCAGCAAGCCGCGTTCGACGGCGAATGTAACTAGACGAAACAGTACAGAGTACGTCGATGTTCAAGAAAATGTCTGTCGCGCTGCTTGGCAGCGCTTGCACCTTCATTGCCGGCGCAACCAGCGCCAGCGCCTTCGATAATACGGTGCCGAACGATCCGCCCGCGGTGCTCTATCAGCCGCAGGTGCCGCCGGCGCCGGTGCGTGTCGCCTCCAATGCGAACATGGGCGGCGGCTTCATCGAGTTCCTGTTCGGCGATGGGCCCGGCCGCGGCCCGGCCTATGCTCCGCAGCAGCCGATGTACCAGCAGCAGCCGGGTTATAATGATCCGCGCCGCCTGCCGCCGATGGGCGAGCCGCAGATGCAGGGTGCCGGCCTTCAGCAGGAGGCCGTCGACCCGCGGCAGCGCCAGTTCGATCCGAAATTCGAGAAACAACTTGTTGACTATAGCGGCAAGGAAAGTGCCGGCACGATCGTGGTCGATTCCTCGAACAAGTTTCTCTATCTCGTCGAGGGTAGCGGCCGGGCGATGCGTTATGGCATCGGCGTCGGACGCGAGGGCTTCACCTGGTCCGGCGTGAAGTCGATCACGGCCAAGCGCGAATGGCCGGATTGGACGCCGCCGGCGGAAATGATCGCACGCCGTCCCGACCTGCCGCGGCACATGGAAGGCGGCCCGGAAAATCCGCTCGGCGCGCGCGCGATGTATCTGGGCTCCACGCTCTACCGCATCCACGGCTCCAACGAGCCCTGGACCATCGGCACCAACGTCTCCTCCGGCTGCATCCGCATGCGCAACGAGGACGTCATCGACCTCTACGGCCGCGTCAATGTCGGCACCAAGGTCGTGGTGATGTGAGCGGCTGATGCTCGAAATGAAAACGGCCGCCTCAAGGGCGGCCGTTTTTGTTTGATGGAGCAGCCTTACACGGAATCGCTGCCGCCGTCGTCATTGCCGAAATCGCTGTTGTCGGCCATGTCCACGTTGTCGTCGTAGTTCTGGTGATCGTCGTTCTGATCGTTGTTGTCCCGATCGTTCGACGCCTGATCGGTGAAGCCCTGACGCTGATCACTGCTGCGGTTTGAGCCGATGTCGTTGAGACCGGCGTCGCGCGCGAGGGAGCCGCCGGACTGGTCGCTACCGCTCCACGGGCTGCGGTCGCCCGAGGCGTTGGTATCGCCAAAGGCCTGCTGGTGCGATCCGCCCATCATGCCGCGAATGCTCGACAGCAGCAGCGAGCCGCCGACGACGCCGGCTGCCGCCGCCGCTGCCGTGCCGAGGAACGAGCCGCCGCTACCGCCGATCGGCGGGGCGCCGTAACCTTGCCCTGGTCCTTGTCCAGGTCCTTGGCCGTAAGCCTGTCCGTAAGGCGGCTGGCCGTAACCCGGCTGCGCCTGCTGCATCGCCTGGCCGCTGTTCCAGACCGGCCGCGAGTCACGCGGCGGCACGTTCGGAACCGAGCCGCGCGACGGGCTTCCGCCGAACAGCGTGTCGCGCATGGTGTCCAGGAAACCGCCGGACTGGGCCTGCTCGGGCGCGTGGGCTGCTTCCAGCTCCTGGATGCGGGCATGGGCGCGCTTCAGCGCTTCGTCCTGCAACAGCACGGTTTGCGTCAGCGCATAGACCGCGCCGGGCGCCTTGCGCAGGCCGTCCGAGATCGCGGCGATCGCGTCGGGATCGCGCGGTGCATTCTCGAGTTTCGAAAGCCGGTCGAAAAGCTCGTCAACGAGTTGGCGTTCCTGCGGCGTCATGATCTGTCTCCCTCGCGCGAAACAAGCGCGAGGCAGATGTAGGGTTCCATTGTGGCCCCAACAGTGCCAGCCGGATTAAATTTCGGTATGCGACAAGCTGCCTCGATGGGCCAGCTTTCGCCGGTTTCATCCCAGTGTCACGTTGCTGGCCGCGAGCAGGTCAGCGAATGCGTCGCTCTTGAGATAGGCATGCTCGCGTTCGCGCACGTCCGTCATCGGGTCGAGGCCGGTAAGGACGTCGTCGACGAAGCCGGGATGGCACATCACGAGGCCGCCCTCGGGGAGGCTTTGCAGGAACTGCCGCATCAGTTCGCCGAAATCGGCGGCCCGGGTGAAGTCATAGGCGCCGGCAAAACCGGGATTGAAGCTGAGGCCCGCATCACCGGCGCGACGGCGGAATTGGCTGCTCAGGATGTCGAGCACCAGCGCCTTCGGCGAGGCCAGCCGCTGCGCCAGCGGCAGGTCGCGGCCGCCCTGGCGCACCCAGGCATTTGGCGCGGCTTCGCTGACCGCATCGACAAAGCCGTCGCGCACCTGCGGAAACAGCTGCACATGCTGGTGACCGTCGACGAAGTCGGGCGCGCGGCCGAAGGCTTCCGCGAAGGCCGCCAATTGCGCCTTCACTTCATTGCGAAAGAACTCGCGGTCGAGACGCAGCGCAAGGCCCGCGCGCAGGAGCTTTGGGAAGGCGAAGAACATGTCGCCGTCGAGCGGACGGAAATGCATGGTGAGCGGCCGGAATGGCGCCGACAGCGTCACATGCAATCCGATCGCGCAACGCGGGCTCATCTTCGCGGCGGCCTGGAGCGCGTCGACCTCGCCGCGCTCGATCGCGGGGCCCACCATCATCACCGAGGTGGCGTTGAGGCGGCCGCGCTCGATCAGGTCGCGGATGGCGCGGTTGACGCCGGGGCTGATGCCGTAATCGTCGGCGCAGAGCCAGATCCGCCGCGGCGTCGCCGCCGCGCTCATTCGGCCGCCGTCCGGCTCGACGCGTCGTCAGCTTTGCCGGCCTCGAAATGCTTTTCGCTGTGCTCGGCGACAAAGTAGATCGGGCGCGCTTTCAGCTCGGAGAGGATCTTGCCGATATATTCGCCGACGATGCCGATCATGATGAGCTGCACGCCGCCGATCGTCATCAGGCCGATCACGAGCGAAGGATAGCCGGGCACCTGCTTGCCGGTGGTCCAGACTTCCCACAGGATCGAGAGGCCGAACAGGAAGGCGCCGCCGGCGAGGATCACGCCGAGCAGGCTGGCAAAGCGCAGTGGCGCCACCGAGAACGAGGTCAGGCCCTCGATCGACAGGCCGAGCAGACGCGCGGCGCTGAAGGTCGTCACGCCATGGAGGCGCGCCGCGGGCTCGTAGTCGACGCGGATCTGGCGGAAGCCGATCCAGCTCGCCAGGCCCTTGAAGAAACGGTTGCGCTCCGGCAGCTGCTTGAGTGCTGCGGCCGCGCGCGGCGACAGCAGACGGAAGTCGCCGGCGTCTTCCGGGATCTTCTGGCGCGCGCCCCAATTGATCAGTGCGTAGAAGCCGTGCACCGCGAGCCGCCGCAGGAAGGGCTCGTTGTCGCGATGCGCCTTGGCGGTATAGACGACGTCATAACCGTCCTCGATCCAGTGCCGCACCAGCTGCTCGATGAGATCAGGCGGATGCTGGCCGTCGCCGTCCATGAACATCACGGCGCCGAGGCGGGCATGGTCGAGGCCGGCCATCAGCGCCGCCTCCTTGCCGAAATTGCGCGAGAGCGAGACGACCTGGATGTCGACCGTATCGGCCGGCAGGCTGCGTGCGATCGACAGCGTCGCGTCCGCACTGCCGTCGTCGACATAGACGACCTCGCAAGGCAAGCGGTAGCGTTGCCGCAAGGTCTTTGCGAGATCGCAGATGCGCTGGTGCAGGGAGACCAGGCCGGCCGCCTCGTTGTAGACGGGGACGACAATCGACAGTCCCTTCGCCGCGGCGCCGGCCGCGGTGGTGGTCAGGCCGGAAACGTCAGAGCCCAGCGTCATCGATCGAGGTTCCAGAGAGGCGTTCACGTCTTCTCGCAAGTCGTCTCAACAGCATATGGTAGCTGCCGCTTGCTGTCGCCATGCTGAACGAACCTGAGGCTCACTGCCGCAGGAACGCTTCGAGCTTGGCGAACAGCGGGTTCTCCCGGTCGAACACGTAGTCGAGCGAGACCACCGAGACGCTCTCGGCGCCATGCTCGCGCAGGAAGCTCGCGAGCGCATAGAGCTGCCCCGGTGGGCAATGCAGCGTGAGCATGCCTGACGAGGTCGGCCCGCCAAACGGGGTCTCGACGCCGAAGCGGCTGTGGGCCTCAGTGAGCAGGGCCGCGTCGCACTGCCGGAAGCGGGTGCGGACCTCGCGGTATTTGTTGGCCCGCGCCCGTGCCGCGATGTGATCGAGGATGACGCGCGCGGTCTCGCGCGCCTCCGGTGTCCAGTCGGCGTCTCTCGAAGCAACGAGATTGGCCTGGCTGCGCAGGATCACGCCGTCGTCGAGCACCCGCAAGCCATTGGCGGCGAGCGTTGTGCCGGTCGTGGTGATGTCGACGATCATCTCGGCGGCGCCAGCCGCGGGCGCGCCTTCGGTCGCGCCGGTGCTTTCGACGATGCGGTAGTCGACGATGCCGTGGCTCTGGAAGAAGGCCCGGGTGAGGTTGATGAACTTGGTCGCGACGCGCATCCGCATGTGATGCTGCTCGCGAAAACCGGTGGTGACGTCGTCAAGGTCGGCCATGGTGCGGACGTCGATCCAGGCCTGCGGCACCGCGACGACGACGTCTGCGTTGCCGAAGCCGAGTTCCTCGATCAGGGACACACGCTTGTCGGCGTCCGCGATGTTCTCGCGCACCAGGTCCTCCCCGGTGACGCCGAGATGCGCGAAGCCGCGGGCCAATTGAGAAGCGATCTCGCTCGCCGAGAGATAGGCGACCTCGACATTGTCGAGACCCGCGATCGTGCCGCGATAGTCGCGGGCGCCGCCGGCCTTCGACAGCTTGAGCCCCGCACGGGCGAAGAAGGCCTCGGCGTTTTCCTGAAGGCGGCCCTTGGAGGGAACGGCCAGAACGAATGGCGCGCTCATGCTGAAGCTCCCACCTTGCGGCCGATCCTGGTCAGCGCGTCGACCCAGACCGAGAACCCGACGGCAGCAATCGGCTCCGCCGATCCGAGCTGGGTCATCAGCCCGTCATAGCGGCCGCCGGCGACCAGCGGCTCGGTGCCGTTGCCCCTGTGATGCAGTTCGAATTCGAAGCCGGTGTAGTAGTCGAGCCCGCGCCCGAACGCGGTCGAAAAGCGCGTCCCCTTCACGTCGATGCCGCGCGCGGCCATGAAGCCGACCCGGCTTTCGAACTGATCGATCGCAGCCGCGAGGTCGAGCTTTGCATCGGCCGTGAGCGCGCGCAGCTCGGCGATCGCATCGTCCGGATTGCCCGATATCGAGAGGAAGCGCTTGAGCACGGCGATCGCCTCGCGCGGCAGCGCACCGCCCTTCAGCGTCGACTGTTCGAGGAAGCGGTCGGCGATCTCGGCCGTGGTGCGGCCGCCGACATTGGTGGTGCCGGCGATCGACATCAAATCGGTGACGAAGGCCAGCGCCGCCTTGCGGTCGGAGCCGGCGAGCGCCGCCAGCACGCCCTCATATTCGCTGCGCGTGGTGACCGTCGCCTGCGCAAGCCGCTCGAGATCCTGCTCCAGGCTGATCTTGCGGTTGAAATCCTTGACCAGGCGGCGGCGCCAGACCGGATAGAGGTCGAGCGCATCGAGCAGCGCATTGAACAGCGCCACATCGCCGGTCCGGATCTCGACGTCGCGGACGCCGAAGGCGGCGGTCGCTTCCAGCGCCAGCGCCAGCATCTCGGCATCCGCGGCGGCGCGGTCCTGGCGGCCGAACGACTCGATGCCGGCCTGCAAGAACTCGCTGGCCTGGCCGCTGCGGTATCGGAACACCGGGCCGAGATAGCTGAACCCTGCCGGCTGGCCGGCGCGGCCGGAGGCGAGATAATCGCGCGCCACGGGGATCGTCAGGTCCGGGCGCAGGCAGAGCTCCTCGCCGGACAGGTCCGTCGTCAAATACAGGCTCTTGCGGATGTCCTCGCCGGAGAGGTCCAGGAATGGCTCGGCCGGTTGCAGGATGGCGGGCTCGGCCCTGACATAACCGGCCTGCGCGAACGACAGCAGCAGCGTATCCGCCCAGGCGGCGGAGCCGGCAGCATTTGAGGTGGCAGTCGCGGTCATCTCGGGATCCATCGTCCCGGTGGAACCGGGCAGGGCAAGGGAAGGCAATTGGCGCAGCCCTTAGCATGGCCGGAAACCGGTTTCGACCTCCAAAGGATCAATCGCTTAATGGGCAGCTGCCCTGCCTTGGCCCCGACTTGAACGATGGATTGCGGTGTGGCTACGCCGATCGGCTCTGGAGAGATTGGGAATCGTACCAAGCCGGCGGCTGCAGGAGGCAGCAAAAAGCGCAGATGCGTTGGGAAGGCAATTAGCGGCTGATCTCGTCCTGAGCCGTCAGGAAAGCAGCAGTATCACCCAACTGATCGGCGCTCAGTTCACCGAATACCTTGTGAAAATCCTCAAAGCCCAAGATTTTCTCGCCGACCGAGGAGACGTCGGACAGGAGCCGATTAAGCTCTTCGAGGTATCGCGCGCGGGAGATGCGGCGCTCCGTCAGCATGCCACCGAGTTCGCCAACCCGGCCTTGCAGAAGAGCTTGCATGTCAGCCAAGGCCGTCAATGTTGCGTCATCGACGGTGTGACCAAGACCCGCCTGGACCAGCGCAGACAACTCCAGGCGCATATCGGAAGAATCATCGTTCGAAAGGGGCTGGCTCATGGAGCGACTGATCCCGTTTGAAAGCCCCGAACTAGAACTCGCGGACTCCGAACTCGCTCCAACCACGGCCGTCTGGCAAAGCAGTCTCCGGTCCGGCCATCGCCTCGACGTTGGAACCCACTGATAATTGCGCCCAAACTTGCCGTAGACAAGGTGAGACGCCCTGACCTGCGTGTGAGCTGTGATGGGTATTTCAATACCTGCGGCTGATAAGATCCGGTTTGCGATCTGATGGCAGACGCCGGTGCGCATGTAGTAGATACCGGCGTCATCACCGCCCTCGATGCACCGAGCGAACGCTGCGCTGCCAGCGGCATTGCACACCATTGACCCGCCGATTGGCCACCCATGGCACCCCCAAGCGTCGCCAGCCGAGCTGAGGACGTAGGTGTGGAAAATCTGCGTCGTGACCCGAAAGACCCCGTATCCCTCAAGAATATCGCTCGCGGTGGATGCCACTGGACTATTCCGAAGCAAACATTACGCCACGCGGGGCTAAGAATTGATTGAAAAACAATCTTCGGTGGAACCGTGGCTGATTTGCCCCGTGAGCACAATAGAGCCACCGGGATTTTAGACCGAACCATGATCTCGCAGGCTGAAATGCAGCAATCTAACCGCCGCCCCAATCGCCCAGCACCGCCTGCACCAGCGCCAGCGCCGCGACCGCGGCCGTGTCGGCCCGCAGGATCCGAGGGCCCAGCGCCAGCCGCAGGATTTTGGGCTGTCGCAGCAGCAGCGCCCGTTCCTCTTCGGCAAAGCCGCCTTCGGGGCCGATCAAGACGTCGATGCCAACTCTGCCTTGGTCAAGCCCAGCGTCGCGTACGTTTTGCAGGCTCTGAATGGGGTTTTCGACCTCCGCCGCCTCGTCGCAGAAAATGAGTAGTCGGTCGGTGGCGCGTTGGCTGAGGAAGCGCTCGAGCGGCACCGGCTCGGCGACTGCAGCCAGGCTCAGGATGCCGCATTGTTCAGCCGCCTCGATCACATTGGCGCGCATGCGCTCGGTGTTGACGCGGGACGCCTGCGTGAAGCGAGTCTGGACCGGTTGCAGGATGGCGGCGCCCATCTCGACTGCCTTCTGCACCGTGTAGTCGAGCCGGGCATGCTTGAGCGGGGCGAAGACGTAAGCTAGGTCGGGCAGCCGGTCCTGGGGGCGGGCCTGCTGGAGGATGATCAGATTGTCGGGTCGCTTGCGGCCTTCGATCGCGGCCTGCCATTCGCCGTCGCGGCCGTTGAAGGCCAGGATCGGGGCGCCGGCGGAAAGCCGGAGCACATTGCCGAGATAATTGCTCTGGTCGCGGTCGAGCGGGACCCTGGCGTCCTGGGCGAGGGGGGCATCGACAAACAGGCGGGGAGCGCGAAAATCGTGGGAGGGCATCGATCAAAAGTCCGTTTTGCCGCAGTTCTTAACCGAAATCAGCCATTTCGGGGGTAAATATTGCCGAATTGGTGCGTCGGCGCGCCGCGCTCTTGCCCTATTCGACGGGTTGTTAAGCGCCGACGGGAATCGTAAAATCGCGAGCGCGCCGGTTGCGCTTCAATTGGGAAGACGCCGAACCCCGTAAGCTCCCGCCGGAGAGACTATCTTGATGATCCGTCGTTTGATGGTTCCGATCACTGCCGCCATGGTCACCATGAGCGCTGCGGGAGCCTATGCCCAAGGGTTCCCCGCGCCGCTGCCGGGCCAGGCCGCACCCGATTCCGCGTTTCCGCCCGTGAACGGCTCGGCGCCGGTCGCCTCCGTTGGCGGCGCGCCGCAAGCCTCGTTCCCGGTCAACGGCGCCGCACCCGTCGGTGGCGCGCCCGTTGGGGGCGGCTTCAGCGCGGCACCGCCGACGCAGGGCGGTCCGGGCGAGGACTGCATGAAGGCATTCGTTCCGCTCCGCGAGGAAGCCGAGAAGCGCGGCAAGCTGATCAAGGCCGCGAGTGATCGCCATGCTCCGCCGGACGAGGCCTGCAAGCTGATCGGCAATTTCAGCCAGGCTGAATCCAAGATGATCAAGTACGTCGAATCCCACGCCGCCAAATGCGGGATTCCGCCGCAGATCGGCGATCAAATGAAGAACGGCCACAAGAACACCGAGGCCATGCAGAAGAAGGTCTGCATGGTCGCGCAGCAGATGCAGAACCAGCCGCGCGGTCCGGCCGGGCCGTCGCTAAGCGAGGTGCTGGGTTCGGGCTCGGCGCCGGAAGCCAATGCCGGCAAGAAGGGCGGCAGCACCTTCGACACGCTCAACGGCAACATCCTGACCCGATGAGCGATACATCCGCCCGCGTTGCCGATTCCACCGGCAACTGGGTCGATACGCTCGCGCCGCAATGGGCGCGGCCTTATCTACGATTGTCCCGCTTCGATCGTCCGATCGGTTCCTGGCTTCTGCTGATGCCGTGCTGGTGGTCGGCGGCGCTCGCTGCCGCCACGGCGCATGATGTCAGCCGGCTGCCGCTCACCATCATCCTGTTCTTCATCGGCGCCTTCGTGATGCGCGGGGCGGGCTGCGCCTGGAACGACATCACCGACCGCGACCTCGACGCCAAGGTCGAGCGCACGCGCTCGCGGCCGCTGCCGTCGGGGCAGCTCAGCACAAAGCAGGCGCTGGCCTTCATGATCGCGCAGGCGCTGATCGGGCTCGTAGCGCTCCTGCAATTCAACCGCTTCGCGATTGCGACCGGCATCGCCTCGCTTCTGATCGTCGCGATCTATCCCTTCATGAAGCGCGTCACCTGGTGGCCGCAGGTCTTCCTGGGCCTTGCCTTCTCCTGGGGCGCGCTGATGGGATTTGCCGTCACCTTCGGCCGCATCGATGTCACGGCGCTGGTGCTTTATGCCGGCGCGATCTCCTGGGTGATCGGCTATGACACGATCTACGCGCATCAGGACACCGAGGACGACGCGCTGATCGGCGTCAAATCCACCGCGCGCCTGTTCGGCGCGCATACGCATCGGGCGCTGATCCTGTTCTATGGGCTCGCGGTGATGCTGATCGGCGTCGCGCTCGCGTCGGGTGATGCACGCTGGCCGGCATGGTTCGGGCTTGCGGCCTTCGCCGTGCATCTGGCTTGGCAGATCAAGCGGCTCAGGATCGACGATCCCGCGCTATGCCTGCGCGTGTTCAAGTCGAACCGGGATGCGGGCTTGCTTCTGTTTGCAGGATTGTTGGCGGACGCGGTGATGCGGGCGGCTTGAGGCAAACTTGTAGGGTGGGCAAAGGCGCCCTTGCGCCGTGCCCACCATTTATCCACGATTGCGAGAGAAGAGGTGGGCACGCTTTCGCTTTGCCCACCCTACGGCATCGTGATTGCCGCTCAATTCCGCGCGATGATCTCGCGTTCTTCGCGGTGAACCGGCAGCTCACGCGCCATGGCGGTGCGACGGCGCATCAGGAATTTCGGACGGCGGGTGCGGATCGCGTTGCTGCGGCGACGGCGGGCTGCGGGCTTGCGGGCGCCTTCGTCCAGTTGCGGCAGCGCAAAGATCTCGCTCCAGATCGCCCAGGCTTCCGTGAGCTCATCGCCTTCGGTGCTGACGAGCAGCGGAACCGAGAGCGAGGGATCGCGATGGACCAGGACGAGGGTCTGCGCTTCGTCATTGCCGCGCAGCGCGACGCCGGTGAAGTCGCTGACGCGGACATTGATCGCCATCCGCATGCCGCGGACGGCACGGCGCAGCACGACGCGTTCGCGATGAAGCTCGATCTGCCTTGTGTATCCGTCGGCGCGCGGATCATGCGCATCGAAGCGGACCGGAAGGGAAAGGGGGTCGAGCCGCAGACTGCGGCTCGACCCGGTGGGGTTGGCCCCACATGTTGCTGTTTGACGCCTCACGGCTTTAGTTCTCCCCGCCAGGATTATGTTCCCGGTCGATGCGAGGACCTTAGCGCGCCGGTTTCGGAAACCGCTTAAAAAGGCTGGTTAATCCAACCTCACCGCCACTCATGATTGACAAGACCTTGGCGCGCATGATTGACGAGACGTTGCGCAAGCTTCGCGAATCTGAGCTTTTTGCAGACCGAAAACGCTTGAAGTCCGTGCCAATTGGGCACATCTGGTGTTGAGGGCCGGTCTCGCCCCGAAACCTCCCGCCGCAACAGGATTTCGTTTGTGAACCCTTCACCAAGCTCGACGCTTTCGCCTAAAGCCAATCGCGACCTGTTCGATCAGTCCGCGCTGTCCGATCTCGCACAGCGCCTGGTGGAGGCGGCGAAGCGCGCCGGTGCGGATGCGGCCGATGCGGTCGCGGTGCGCGGCATCTCGCAGGGCGTCGAGGTGCGCGACGGCCGCGTCGAGGAATCCGAGCGGTCCGAGGGCGACGATGTCGGCCTGCGCGTGCTGGTTGGCCGCCGCCAGGCGGTGGTCTCGACCAATGACGCCAGCGGCGATGCCGTGACCAAGCTTGCCGAGCGTGCGGTGGCGATGGCGCGCGTTGCGCCAGACGATAAATATGTTGGCCTCGCAGATCCCGCGCTGCTCGCGCGCGATTTTCCCGATCTCGATCTGCTCGATCCCGACGTGCCCGCGACCTCCGAGCTCGAGCGCCGCGCGCTCGAAGCCGAAGCCGCAGCGCTTGCCGTGAAGGGCGTGACCAAATCTGGTGGCGCGTCGGCCTCCGCCGGCATGGGCGGCATGGTGCTGGTGACCAGCACCGGCTTCCACGGATCTTACTTGCGCTCGAGCCAGGGCATCTCGGCGACCGCGATCGTCGGCGAGGGCACCGGCATGGAGCGCGACTACGATTTCACCTCCGCCCCGCATGGCGCCGATCTGTTGTCGCCGGAGATCGTCGGCCGCTCCGCCGGCGAGCGCACCGTGGCGCGCTTCAATCCGCGCAAGGTCGAGACCTGCAAGGTGCCGGTCGTGTTCGATCCGCGCGTAGCGGGCTCGCTGGTCGGCCATGTCGTCGGCGCCATCAACGGTGCCTCGATTGCGCGCAAGACCAGCTTCCTCAAGGACAAGCTCGGCCAGCAGCTGTTCGCCAAGAACATCCGCATCATCGACGATCCCCTGCGCAAGCGTGGCCTGCGCTCGCAGACCTTTGACGCCGAAGGCGTTGCGGTGAAGAAGATCGCGCTGATCGACGAGGGCGTGCTGACGACCTGGTTGCTCGATTGCGCGACCGCCCGCGAGCTCGGCCTCACCACCACCGGCCACGCCCATCGCGGCGTGTCGTCCTCGCCCTCGCCCGGGCCGTACAATCTGCATCTCGAACCCGGCACGCCGACGCCGACCGAGCTGATCGCCGACATCAAGCAGGGATTTTACATCACCGATCTGATCGGCTCCGGCGTCAACGGCGTCACCGGCGATTACAGCCGCGGCGCCTCCGGCTTCTGGATCGAGAACGGCGAGCTCACCTATCCCGTCAGCGAGGTCACGATCGCCGGCCATCTGTTCGAGATCTTCAAATCGATGCAGCCGGCCAACAATCTCGAATTCCGCTACGGCATCAATGCGCCGACGGTGCGCATCGAGGGTTTGACGCTTGGCGGACGCTGACGCGAACGAAACCATCCTGACGCGTGACGCAACGCTGCTGCAGGACACGGTGCGGGACGCAGGTGCGCTTGCGCTGTCGATGTTCCGCACCGAGCTGAAGAAATGGACCAAAGGCGGGTCCTCGCCGGTCTCGGAAGCCGACATCGCCGTCAACGACCTGCTCGAAGCGCGCCTGCGCGGCGCCACGCCGGACTATGGCTGGCTGTCGGAGGAGAGCGCCGACGATTCCACGCGGCTGTCGCGGCGGCTGACATGGATCGTCGATCCCATCGACGGCACCCGCAATTATCTGGGCGGCCATGACGAATGGTGCGTGAGCGTGGCGCTGGTCGAGGATGCCTCGCCGGTGCTGGCCGCGGTGTTCGCGCCGACCAGCGACGAGTTCTTCTTCGCGGCCCGCGGCCAGGGCACGATGCTCAACGGCAAACAGGTCACGGCGACGACCGGCTCAGCGCTCGATTTCTCCCGGATCGCCGGCCCGAAGCCGATGGTCGAGCGGCTCAACACCTTAGGCGGCGACATCAAGCTGCATCCGCGAATCGGTTCGCTTGCGCTGCGGCTCTGCCGGGTCGCCCATGGCGGGCTGGATGCGGCTTTTGCGGGCGGCAACAGTCATGATTGGGACCTTGCGGCGGCCGATTTGATCGTGCAGGAAGCGGATGGTAGGATGAGCGACCTCTCCGGAGACCCCATCCTCTACAATCGCCGGGAAGTCACGCACGGGGTGCTGGTGGCAGCGGGGCGCGATCGTCATGCGAGCATTGTCGCGCATTTTCGAAATCGTCCCTTGCCCTGAGCGCGTCCGCTGTGCTTGTCGATCACTGCTATGCCGGGCAGCCCGTAAGGAAGAGAACCCATGCCAGATAGTGCCCCGCAACAACTGCTCCATCTCGTCATCGGTGGTGAGCTGCTCGATCTCGAGCACAACACCTTCAAGAACCTGGACGATGTCGAGGTCGTCGGCCTGTATCCGAACTATGCGACGGCCCACGCCGCCTGGCGGGCCAAGGCGCAGAGCACGGTCGACAACGCGCAGATGCGCTATTTCATCGTCCATCTCCACCGGCTGCTCGACCCGAATCAAGAATCGAAGGCGCGTTGAAAAAACTGCTTCGCAATACGCTGCGAAGCAGCTGGTTTCAGCGTGCCGTCGGGGTCCTGGCGGCCGAATATCTGCGTCTGGTCTGGCGGACCAACAGGTTCACGTTCGATCCGCCCGAGGTCTATGACATTGTCGAGCCGCAGATCCCGGCGATCTTCGCCTTCTGGCACGGCCAGCATTTCCTCACCCCCTTCATCAAGAACAAGGACTCCTACCGGGCCAAGGTCCTGATCTCGCGGCATCGCGACGGCGAGTTCAATGCCATCGCGGTGGAACGGCTCGGCATCGGCCTTATCCGCGGTTCCGGCGACCATGGCAGCGCCTTCCACCGTAAAGGTGGGGTCGGCGCCTTCAAGGAGATGGTGCGAACGCTCCAGGACGGCTGTAATGTCGCGCTGACCGCCGATGTCCCGAAGCGCGCGCGCGTGGCCGGGCTCGGCATTATCATGCTGGCACGGGAATCGGGGCGGCCGATCATGCCTTTCGCAATGGCGACCAGCCGCTTCATCCGGCTCAAGAACTGGGACCGCACCACCATCAATTTGCCATTCGGGCGAGGCGCATTGGTCGGTATCAAGGAAATCAGCGTGCCTCCGGATGCCGACGCCGCCACCATGGAAGCGCTGCGGCAAGAGCTGGAAGACACGCTGAATGAGGCGACCCGCCGCGCCTATGCGCAGCTCGGCCGCCCGGGACCCGCAGATGGCTAATGCGCTGCCAATGACGCTGCGGATGTATCAGCGCCTGGCCTCAGGCCTGGTGCCGCTCGCGCCTGCGCTGATCAAGCGGCGGCTGAAGCAGGGCAAGGAAGATCCCGCACGCGTCGGCGAACGGCGCGGCCTCAGCCAGGACGTGCGGCCGCATGGGCCGCTGGTCTGGATCCACGGCGCCAGCGTCGGCGAGGTGCTGGCCGCGGCCGCGCTGATCGAGCGCTTGCGCGATCTGAATCTGCGCATCCTGCTCACCTCGGGCACCGTCACCTCGGCCGCCGTCGTCGCAAAACGTTTTCCGCCCGACGTCATCCATCAATACGTGCCGTATGATTCCCCACGCTATGTCGCGCGCTTCCTCGATCACTGGAAGCCGTCGCTGGCGCTGTTCATCGAATCCGATTTGTGGCCGAACCTGATCCTGGCCGGTGCTGCGCGCCGCGTGCCGATGGTGCTGATCAACGGACGGATGTCGCCGCGCTCCTTCCCGCGCTGGCGGCGGATGTACGGCACCATCTCGGCGCTGCTGTCGCGGTTCGACATTTGCCTCGCGCAGTCGAAGACCGATGCCGAACGCTTCTCGGCGCTCGGCGGCCGCGACGTCGTCACCACAGGCAATCTCAAGCTCGACGTGCCGGCGCCGCCCGCCGATCCCGCCAGGCTCGAACGGCTGATGGCGATGACGCGGGGCCGGCCCATCATCGTCGCGGCCTCGACCCATCCTGGCGAGGACGAGATGCTGGTCGCGGCGCATCGCAGCCTCGTCGGCTTCTTCCCCCAGCTTCTCACGGTGATCGTGCCGCGGCATCCGGATCGCGGCTCGTCGATCGCAGGCCTGATCACGGCCTCGGGCCTGAAGCCGGCCTTGCGCTCGCGCGACGAGCAGCTCTCGGCCGCGACCGACGTCTATGTCGCCGACACCATGGGCGAGCTCGGCCTGTTCTATCGCCTCTCGCCGATCGTGTTCATGGGCGGATCGCTGATCCGCCATGGCGGGCAGAATCCGATCGAGGCGATCAAGCTCGGTGCTGCCATCATCCATGGTCCGAACGTCTTCAACTTCGCCGATGTCTATGCCGCGCTCGATCACAGCGGCGGCGCGCGCCAGGCCGAGACGCAGGAGATCCTGGTCAAGCAGCTCGGCCAGCTGCTCGCCGATCCCGCCGTGCGCGACAAGATGCAGCGGGCAGGCCACGGCGTGGTCGAGCAGCTCGGCGGCGCGCTGGAGCGCACCATGACTGCGCTCGAGCCGTATCTGATGCAGTTGCGGATCGAGATGGGAGCCGCCAATGCGTGAGCCGGCCTTCTGGTACCGGCCACGTTCCTTCAAGTCGCACGCATTACGGCCGCTGGGCGCGTTGTATGGCGCGATCGCCGCACAGCGCCTGCTGCGCCAGGGCGTCGATGCCGGCATCCCCGTGCTCTGCGTCGGCAACTACCACGTCGGCGGTGCCGGCAAGACGCCGACCGTGCTCGCGCTGACCAAGCTGTTGCGTGAGCTCGGCGAGACCCCGGTGGTGCTCAGCCGCGGCTATGGCGGGCGCTTGCAGGGCCCGGTGATGGTCGATCGCGAGCGCCACACCGCAGCCGATGTCGGCGACGAGCCGCTGATGATGGCGCGCGACGTGCCGGTTGCGGTCGCGCGCGATCGGCTCGAAGGTGTGGCGCTGGCCAAGTCGCAAGGCGCGACATTGATCCTGATGGATGACGGCTTCCAGAACCCGCGCATCATGAAGGACGCCTCGCTGATCGTGATCGACAGCGCGCGGGGCCTCGGCAACGGCAAGGTGTTCCCGGCCGGCCCCCTGCGCGCGCCGCTGAAGGCACAGCTCGCGCGCACCGATGCGCTGGTGCTGATCGGCGACGGCCATGCCGCCGACGATGTCGCGGCAGCGATTTCCGCGCGCGACAAGCCGGTGCTGCGCGCGCGCTTGAGGCCGGATGCCGCCGCGGTCGCGCAGTTGTTCGGCAAGCCGGTGCTCGCGTTTGCCGGCATCGGCGATCCCAAGCGCTTCTTCCGCACGTTGCGCGCCAGCGGCATCGAGGTCGCGCACACGCGCCCCTTTGCCGATCATCACATGTTCTCGCAGGCCGAGATCGCCGCACTTGTCGCGGACGCACAGCGCGAGCAACTGACGCTGGTGACGACGGAAAAGGATCTCGCGCGCCTGCGCGGCAGCAAGGGCGTGCCTGACGACATCGTGCCGTTCGCGGTCCAGCTCGAATTCGACGACCCCGCGACGCTCCGCCGCCTGATCAGCGATCACCTCTACAAGGCGCGCGAGAAACGCTTCAGCACGCGATAATCTCGTAGGGTGGGCAAAGCGAAGCGTGCCCACCATCAATGCTGCCCGAATCGAAAGTTGAAATGGTGGGCACGCTGCGCTTTGCCCACCCTACGCATCCTTCATTCACGCGGCATTCATCGCAAGACGCCTATCGATCTCAAACGATCAGGAGAATTCGATGAAACTGCCGTCTGCGGCCGTTGCCGCCAGCCTTGTGTGTCTGATCATTGCGCCGGTGTTTGCACAAACGTCGCCTCCAGCCGCGCCCGCAAATCCAACGGGCACGGTACCGGTTCCCGCCACCAAGCGCGTCACGTGCCTGGCGACGACGGCAAGCCTTAAGGGGCAGGACAAGCGCGACCAGATGCAGCTCTGCATGGCGCAGGGCCGGCTCGATTGCTTGAGGCAGGCGATTGATCAGAAGGTCGTCGGCGAGCCCAGGAAGACTCTCATCAAGAGCTGTGTGGGCGGGGATGAACCCGAGCAACAATAGGCGCGCGGCCTTACGACTGCGGCTTCGGCGCGCCGGGGAAATGCCGCTGCAGCACGGCGGTGGGCGTGGCGTAGGCCTCTTGCAGGTCCACGCTCCAGTATTTCAGCTCGTCGAGCGGGATCCGCGTGTCTGATATCGCGCAGCGCACGAAGGTCCCCGGTGAGATCACGCGGAAATCGCCGTCGAGATATTGCACCTGCGCTTCGCCGTTGCCCGAGGGCCCGAACTTGTTCAGCACGGTCGATCGTCTCCGTGGAAAGCCTCTCCGTGGAAAACCCTGGAGGGCATGATGTGGTGAATTCGATCTACCATAAATAGGATGCCTTGTCCGCCCGTCAAACCCACCGATTTGTGATGTTTTACCGCTGTTTTCGCATGATAGTGCTGCGGCGAAGGATCGTCCGATGCGCCTTCGACTGACCGCTTTGTTCCTGACGCTCCTGATGTCGGCCGCGCGCGCGGCCTCGGTGCCTGCGCCGCAGCAGGTCGACATTCCCCTGGCGGCCGGAATCCTGCATGCGCAGCTCTACAAGCCGGAAGGCGAAGGACCGTTTCCGACTGTGGTTGCGCTGCATGGTTGCGGTGGGCTCGGCGGCCATGCCGATCCGGTGCTGTCGCGCTATAGCGACTGGGCCGAAGATCTGCTGAAGGCGGGCAACGCTGTGCTGCTGCCCGACAGCTACGGCTCGCGCGAGCTCGGCTCGCAATGCCGCGTCAAGGAAGGGCATGTCAAGGCGCGACGCGAGCGTGTCGCCGACGTCGTGGCAGCGCGCGCCTGGCTGATGAAGCAGTCCTGGGTCGCGCGCGACCGCGTCAGCCTGATGGGCTGGGCCAATGGTGCAAGCGCGCTGCTCTGGGCGGTGCGCCCGCAGAATGCCGCGCGCGATGGAGCTCCGGATTTTCGCGCGGCCATTGCCTTCTATCCGGACTGCCGCATTTCCGCCGGCCTCGGCTGGAGCGCGCGGGTGCCGACGCTGGTGCTGATCGGCGGCAAGGACGACGTCTCGTCGCCGCCGGCTTGCCGCCAGATGGTGGACGGCGCGCTCGGCCGCAGCGCGCTCACGCGCATCGTGGTCTATCCCGGCGCCTATCATGATTTCGACCGTGCCAACACGCCGCTGCACGCCGCTGCCGGCAGCAGCGATGCCGCCGCACCCGAGCACGGCCATCTCGGCACCGATGCGGACGCGCGCGCGGATTCGCAGAAGCAGGTCGCGGAGTGGTTGGCGCGGTAGTTGTCGTCTCGTAGCCCGGATGGAGCGAAGCGCAATCCGGGGTCGTGCCGCGTGTTGCGACGTCCCGGATTACGCTGCGCTCCATCCGGGCTACGGATTCCAAAGCGGGGCCGCCCGAGGAACAATGTGAGGCGGACAGCCCCGCATCGACCACCGCCCTGCACGGACAATGATGGCCGACCGGGAATCTACGGATCGCGCCTCAACCGGGTTTCAGCAAGCGTCGGCGCCATAGTTCGACCATGATGTCGATTAAACGCATCTGACATGCGCAATCGCTTCGCCCTCTTCTCCGCCGCACTGATCGTCTTCACCGTCACGATCTTCCTGTTCGAAGCCCAAGCCGGCGCGCCACAGCCCGCGCCGGACCATTGCGGCTTCTGGACCACGATGGATGCGGGCTTGTCCTGCCAGTAACAGTCTTGTAGCCCGGATGAGCGAAGCGATATCCGGGACAACTGTTCCCGCATATCGCTGCGCTCATGCGGGCTACGCGCGGAAAGCGCAACTGCGTGCATCCACATAACCGGTGTCATCGCCCGGCTTGACCGGGCGATCCAGTACGCCGAGACATCCGTGGTTCCACCGAGAAGCCGCGGCGTACTGGATTCCCCGCCTGCGCGGGGAATGACAGCGAGGGTGGCGCAACGCGTCGGCCTCTAAAATAAACTGCCCTGATCCACCGGCTTGGCCACGCGCTTCGGTGCGGGCTTGCTATCCTGCGCGGCTGACTTTGGTTGCGACGGCGCGCGCTTGGCGGTCGGCTCGGGCCGATCCGCATCCGCCGTTGCGCCGATGCGGCCGTCGGCGAACTCGATCGCGATCCGCGCGTTCGGCCCAACGCTGTCCGCCGAATGCAGGGGGTGGCCGGCCTCGTCGCGCACCAGCGCAAAACCACGCGCAAGCACGCCGCGATAGGACAGAGCTGAAAGCAGCTTGCCGCTGGCCTCGACGCGGGCGTCAAGCCGTTGCATCAGCGTCGCCAGCGCGCGTTGCGCGCGGTCGGCAAGACGATGCGTGCGCTCGCGCTGGCGGGCAATCGCGTTGCGCTGCGCTTGTGCATTGGAGAGTTTTGAGGCCCGTAAGCGAACTTCGAGTCCGGCAAAACGGTCGCGCCGCTGCCGCAACAGCGAGCGCGCGGACAGGCCGAGCCGCTCACCGCACACAGTGAGCCGGTGATCAGCCTGCGAAATCTGCCCGTGCAGCACGCGCAGCGTCAGCTTGGCGCCGGCGGCCGTAAACCTGCGGAAATGCGCATGCGTGTTGGCCTTGAGGCCGCGGGGCAGGGACGCGCCGGCCGTATCCAGCCGCTGTCGCGGGATCGCCAGGAGATCGCCTGCGGCCGGCAGCGCGCGCGCGGCGGCGCGCAGCTCGTTGCGACGGCTTTCGTGGGCACGCTGCCAATAGGCGCGGTTGCGGCGGCCGAGATCGGCGACCTCGACAAACAGATCGCTGCGCACCGGCACCGCCATCTCGGCCGCCGCCGTCGGCGTCGGCGCGCGCTTGTCGGCGACGAAATCGATCAGCGTGATATCGGTCTCGTGCCCCACCGCCGAGATCAGCGGGATCATGCTCTCGGCCGCGGCGCGGACCACGATCTCCTCGTTGAACGACCAGAGATCCTCCAGCGAGCCGCCGCCACGCGCCACGATCAGCACGTCGGGGCGCGGAATCTTGCCACCCTCGGGCAGCGCGTTGAAGCCGCGGATCGCGGCTGCGACCTGCTCGGCCGAGCCTTCGCCCTGCACCTTGACCGGCCACACCAGCACGTGGCGGGGAAAGCGGTCCTCCAGCCGATGCAGGATGTCGCGGATCACGGCGCCGGTTGGCGAGGTCACCACGCCGATCACCTCGGGCAGCCAGGGCAGCAGCTGCTTGCGCGCCTCGTCGAACAGGCCCTCGGCGGCGAACTTTTTCTTGCGCTCCTCCATCAGCGCCATCAGGGCGCCGATGCCGGCCGGCTCCAGCGCCTCGATCACGATCTGGTACTTCGAGGAGCCCGGATACGTCGTGAGCTTGCCGGTGGCGATGACCTCGAGCCCTTCCTGCGGCTTGAAGCGCATCCGCCCGTGCACGCCCTTCCAGATCACCGCCTCAATCTTGGCGCTCTCGTCCTTGAGCGCGAAATAGCAGTGACCGGAGGAATGGGCGCCGCGGAACCCGGAAATCTCGCCGCGGACCCGGACGTGGCCATAGGTGTCCTCCACGGTCCGCTTCAGGGACTGCGAGAGCTCGGAAACGGTGAATTCGGGCGTATTGGGCAGAGGTTCCGCAGGCGGCATCGGCACACGATTCGGCATTTTGGGGTCGGCCCCAACGTTAAGGATTTTCGCCGCGCGGCGCCAATCCGGGGATTGATCCAGAGAGTACTCTGTATTATAGAGTTCTCTATTGATCCTGGGTTTGATGGAGTTGGGCCATGGCGATGCAGTTGCTGCGAGGTGCTCTGAGCTTGCTGAAATGGGGTCTGTGCGCGGTCGGCGCTGTGGCGCTGCTGCTGACTGCCCTGGTCGCGACGCCGCTGGAGCGGCCCGCAGAGCTGCGTTCGGTCTCGGACTCCGCCAAGGGTATCGACTGGTCGACTATGCCGGCGCTGGAACGCTTTCAGGCCCGCGATGGCACCTGGCTCGGCTTCCGGCACTACGCGCCGAAGGGGGCGGACACTGGTCGCGGTGCGATCTTCATTCATGGCTCTTCCGGCTCCTCAGGCACGGTCAATCACGCGCTGACTGCGGCCCTCGCTGCGCACGGCGTCGAGACCTGGGCGCTCGACACGCGTGGCCACGGTGCCTCGGGCACGCGCGGCGATATCGGCTATGTTGGTCAGCTCGAGGACGATTTGGTCGACTTCGTCGCCCATGTCCGCAAGAGCGCGCCGGATCTGCCGCTCACCTTGATCGGCCATTCCGCCGGAGCCGGCTTCTCGCTGCGCGTCGCCGCCACGCCGATCATGCAGGATCTGTTCGTGCGCACCGTGCTGGTCGCGCCCTATCTCGGCTATGACGCGCCGACCAACAAGCCGCATTCCGGCGGCTGGGCCAATGCCGACATTCCGCGCTTCCTTGGTCTCGCCGCACTCCGCAAGCTCGGCATCGACTGCTGCGCGCAGCTTCCGGTGCTGGCCTTCGCGGTGCCGCCGAACTCGGAACGGATTCTGGTGCCGACCTATTCCGACCGCCTGATGCGTAACTTCGCCACGCGCGGCTATCGCCTCGATCTCGCCTCGGTGACGCATCCGCTCACGATCTTCGGCGGTGCCGAGGACGAGATGATGATCTCGGACAAATATGCCGAGACCGTGCAGGCGATCAAACCCTCCGTCGACGTCAAGGTCATCGACGGCGTCAACCACATGGGCATGGTCACCAACCCGAAGGCGGTCAATGCGATCGCCGAGGACGTGGCAACGCGTGGAAGCGGGCAGTCATGATCGACAGCAAGGAGGCGTCCGCGGCGCTGGCCGATATCGACGACATCGTCCAGCGCGTGCGGCAGTCGCGCATCTACGATCTCGCCAGCCAGATGATGATCATGTGGGGCGTGCTGGTGTTCGCCGCCAACATCGCGACCTGGCTCTGGCCCCGTGAAGCCTATTACTACTGGCTCGCGGTCTACGTCCTTGGCATCGCCGGCTCGTTCGCGATCAGCTCGGCGAACCAGGCCTCGACCGGCGTTCGCAGCTTCGACATGCGGATGCTGTTCGCCTTCCTGATGTTCGTCGCCTTCGGCTTCCTCTGCGCGCACGTCCTCGGCCATTTTACGCCGCGCCAGCAGGGCGCGTTCTGGACCATCTATTTCATGCTGTTCTATGCGCTGGCAGGTCTGTGGTTCGGCACTGCCTTCGTCGTCATCTCGCTTGCGATCACCGCGCTGACGCTGATCGGCTATTTCTTCGTCACCGGCGACACCTTCCTGCCCTGGATGGCGGTCGTCAACGGCGGCGGACTGATCGTCGGCGGCCTCTGGATGCGGCGGAGCTAGAAATGGCCGAGCTCGACGACATCATCCACCAGCCGCTGCGGCTGAAGATCATGGCGGCGCTGAACGCGCTGCCGGGGGCCGCTGGTCTGGATTTTTCCAGGCTGAAGAAGCTGACCGGCGCGACCGACGGCAATCTCGGCGCGCATATCGAGACGCTGGCCAAGGCGGGCTATGTCTCAGTGGACAAGGCCTTCGTCGGCAAGAAGCCGCAGACCACGGTCACCGCCACGGCTGCCGGCCGCGGCGCGTTTGCGCGGCATGTGGCGACGTTGCAGGAGATCATCGCGGGGAAACAGGTTTAGGCCATCGGCAAGACCGGTATAGTTACGTAGGTCCCACGAACCAATGACATTGGCATTGAAGAGATTAGCGAGTTTGTGTTCGCGTTAGGCTCTTTGTAGCAGGAGTTTTTATTTTGCCACACGTCTCACGGCAGCGCCATGCGAATGATGCGCTGTAAGGCATCCTGCGATTCGAGAACTTAGCCTAATGCACGCTATTGCCGTCGAACCGTGCATGTGGCTGAGCCTTCACCGGGAAGGAAGAGAATGAGTGACGACGTATCAGACGACGCGTTGCTGTTGCTGGTGGTCAAAGCGGATGAAAGCCTATTCGCCGCGGGAGAAGATATAAGGCAGCGTCAATTCAACGTGCCGAGGGTTGTGATGCAACAACTCGGATACGTGAGCTACGGCTTATTTGGAGCCTATACACCGCCGATACTGAACCGCATCAGGGCGCAATTCGCACGGCTCTACGATGCACATGATCTAGTCGTGGGCGGCCATATTGGCGTGTTCATGTTCCGGGACATTTTCGCGCGCGTGGGAATTCCGCATATCTACGGGCAGACAGCAATAACGCCTATGGAGCATGTCGAGCTTACTGACATTCAGAAACGTATTTTGGTCAGCGAGCCGGACTCCTTCGACGCGTATCACGACCAATTTTCTGACCTGTTCGATTTAGAGTACGGCGTTCGCGAACTCCGCGCGCCATACGCGCAGATGGAGTTAGTGGAGAGGTTTCTCAACCTGTCCCGCTTGCATCTCCATGGCGCTGCCGCAATTCTCACAGGCGGATACGATTTCAGAGGAGCCGTACAAAGCGGACTACTTGCCACAGAACTCGCGTTGAAGGCTTTGGCCGCCGCCAATGGGTTGGGAGAAGAAGATATCAGGGATAAATATGGACACCACATGGACCGCCTCATCAACGACCTGGAACCAAAGTGGCCGACGTTCGATGCTGCACGAGCGCGGAGAGTTACGGAGGCGCAACCACGCTATGTTCGTAACCGCTATGCCAAGGATCAGCCCAAGCGCGTGGAAGTTGGTCATACGGTCATGGGAGCACAATACCTGGCCGGAGAAGTCACGCGTCAATTATCTGATCGAGATTTCAAGCGGGGCGCAGGACAGCCGTGGCCACGAAAATATCCTGAATAGCGCGATGAAGTTTCGCGGCACTTGACGGCTAGATTGTGTGCGAACGTTTCAATGCTGCGCTTCGTGAGATCGGTAGAGGCAGCAGAATTTGAAGTAGAACGCGCGCAAGCTGCAAGCAGCTAGGCTGCGAGCAACGGTACGGTCGCAGCCTAGAAGCGGCAAGCGGCTGCGTGTTTCTCTTCTCTAGGCGCTCGTGCGCTCTTTAATGAGGCCGTTTAACAGATCGTCTGGCGCATATTTTTTGAGCCCCTCGATCACGGCCGACTCTGAAACAAGGAGGTAACGGCCTCTGACCATCAGCCCATTGTATGCGGCCTCGAGATCAAGAATTTCACCTCCGCACATGGGAGCGATCTTGGAAGCTTCACCCTTCGTCATGTATTGCTTGCGAAGTACCTGATCCCTCGCTTCGTTCAAGGTGCAAAGGACGACCTTCTCAAGGGCGAGTCGCTCCTCACATGCTTTCGTGATGCGCTTTATCCATTGTCGCATCTCGATCAATTTCTGTCGTGTCGTTCCCCACTCTTCGGCCAGCTCAACGAGCTCCTGCCCCTGTGGACTGAGCTTGTGGTCGTATTTTGCCACGTGGTTATAGTCATCAAAGATTATGTGCGCGCCGTCCTGCACGCGGCGCTCGGTAATATCGGCAAGATAGCTCACTAGGCTCATGTCCGATCCTCCTAAGGAGCGTCAGGCATTCTAGCGCTAGAGGTACGGTGAATTTTCAGCAATTCAATGGCGAGTAGCTTTCCTATGACGACATTTGGCTTAGCGCGAGCCACCTACCGCGTGCCGCGTCTATTGACATAGAGCCAAACGCCAAGCCCAACAACGACGGCCGCAAAGGCCCAGCCATTGTTGACGGCTGCCAGCAAGGGAAGAAACTCAGTCGGTTTCATATATGCCTCCAGTGTTTGGCGTGAGGCTCCCCTGGTAATCACACCAGGGACCGCCGCAATCGCACCGCGCGGCCGGATTGGCGGCCTCGGACGCGTCAACCGCTCCCCGAAATTGAAAAGCGCAGCAACGCACCGTTGCAGTGGCAGCAAAGTGGCGCGGTCGGCTGGCTATGTCGGCCAGAAATGGGCGAGAACGGTCGAAAACCGGGTTTCCAACCGATTGAGCGCCGGAGTCGACACTAGATCTCGGGCTTTGCGAAAACGGCGTGCCAGAGCTTGCTGGCTCGAGGTTTGAGGGTGCTCGCGGCATCGCTATGGCCGTGATCGCTGCACCATTGCTGCATCGCTTTTTGAATGTCAGCCTGCCGTTTCGGGATCAATTCGCCCACAAACACCTGCCGGCACATCTCTACCCAGAGATCGTCCCAGAACTCCGCCGATGGGCGGCCGCCTTTTTGGATTTGTGCCGAACTGGCGCCGGCTTGGATCGGCGCCGCCGGCACCAGGGTTTCAATGTCGTCACGGTGGAACATGACCCCAAAGGCCCCCAAACGGACCTCGTGATCCAACCAGGTTTCAAAGTCCCCTGTCACCCAATTGCTTTTGAGAGCAGCCTCGCCCTCTGCCCACCAAAAGCCCTTTGGGATCACCGCATCTGTCCGCCATGGCTTGTCCGATATCGTAAACTGCTTACAGCGCGCGCGGATCAATCCGGCGTGAAGCCGTTTACACAGGGTTGTTGGCAGCGAGAAACCGAGTGATGGGCGAAGCAACGATGAGACGGTGCTTGCCGAGAGCCATTGTTCCGGGGCATCATTAAGCTTCGGCAACTCGGACGAGAGCTTGTCGGCTTCTTCAATTGTGCTGCTGAAGTGCGAGCCTTGCCGACCACCCCTGCTCAAAGCCATTCGTCACACCTTGCAAAGCCAAACGTGAGAATTCTGCAACTTGATATTGAGGTTGCACGGGGGCAACCGCTCCCTTCTGTTGCTGTCGAAAGTTCACCGTAAGTCTGTTGCTCAGAACGGAATGTCATCATCATCGTCAGCCGGCTTCTTTAAAGGCGCTACCCTCTTCTTATCTTTCGTTGGTTGAGGTCGAGGTTTTGTGCGTTCCACTAATGAACTTAGCTCATCGAGAATAATGGTGCGGCTTCTGCTCTCGCCTAGCTTATGAGCGTGGGCCTCGATTTCTCGCAGCTTGGTATGTAAAAAATCTCGAGTAATGAAGCCGCCATCATCTTCCTCAACGATCTCTTTCAAGGCTGTCATTATCGTCGCAGTAATTGTTCGTTCATAAGGGTGCGGTGGAGTCGAGGGCGGAGCCTTATCTTTTTCAGATGCTCTGATCAAAAGCAGAATTTCTTCGATCAACTCTCGGTCTGATCGAATTTTCTTCGTGTCTTTCTTTGCCGTGTGACCCTCAAGAATGTTTCTTATGGAAGATTCTAAGTCAGGCCACCACTTCTCGAATACAGTGTCCGCAACAGCATCGTCGAGTTTGTTCTCGGCAGCCAGCAAGTTGATTGTGTTAAACAGCTTCCGGATGTCCGCCTTTACAAATCGCGTGACTTGAAATTGCGCCAGTGGACCTTGAAGGTCAGTTGGCTCAATATTGAATATGATCGGGCAGACGCGGCTATTTTCGATGGTCGAGGAGATCGCACCCGCCTCAAACATGATCCAACTGCTGCTAAGATTTTCGCGGGTCAGAACGATTACGCACACCGCTGATGCGGAAAGTTCTTTAAAAATTTCGGAGGCCCATTTTGCACCTTTGTCTATGTCGTTGGGCGTGAAATACGGTTTGACATGCTGAAGCGTGCTCGGAAGCCAACCTCTAATAGCTTCGCCGAGTTGTCGGCTTAGTTCTCCTGACCAGCTAATAAATACTCGCATGCCGCCTACCTCGGATTAACCGTCGCGAATCACGAACCCAGATGATTGCACAATGCAGAGTAGCAATACGAGGGTGGGATCCGTGTGCCGGTTATTCACAGGGCCACAACTGAGGCCCCTGCTAAAGGATGCCGGATGCACCCGATTTCTCGGCCGTCTTAATAGATGCGGAAGTCATCCGGGCCTGTCAGGCGAGGATGTGCATCCTTCATTCTAGACGGACCAGACGGCCGGCGCAGCTTCGCTTGTAGGCTGGTCCAAAGTCGCCGCAGCTGGACAGAGGTCCGCGTACCGGGAATGACAGGGGAGTTCGGGCTATCCCCCTTGAGACCCGCGCCGATTCGTGCGACCTCCGCCCCAATCAAACCCCTCATTTCGAGCCCTCGATGCACATTCTCCTCCTCGGTTCCGGCGGCCGCGAACATGCCCTCGCGTGGAAAATCGCAGCCTCTCCCCTGGTGACGAAATTGTGGTGCGCGCCGGGCAATGTTGGCATCGCGCGAGAGGCCGAATGCGTGGCGCTCGATGTCGCCGACCATGCCGCGGTGATCGCCTTCTGCAAGACCAACGCGGTCGAGCTGGTCGTGGTCGGCCCGGAGACGCCGCTGGCGGCCGGTATCGTTGATGATCTCACCGCCGCGGGCATCAAGGCGTTCGGGCCGAACAAGATCCCCGCCCAGCTCGAAAGCTCCAAGGGTTTTACCAAGGCGCTGTGCACTGAATTCGGCATTCCGACCGGCGCCTACAAGCGCTTCACCAACGCCAATGACGCACGGGCTTACGTCCAGAGCCAGGGCGCGCCGATCGTCGTGAAGGCCGACGGCCTCGCCGCCGGCAAGGGCGTCGTCGTCGCCAAGACCGTGCGCGAGGCCGAGGATGCCATCGCCATGATGTTCGAGGGCGCCTTTGGCGAGGCCGGCACTGAAGTCGTCATCGAGGAATTTCTGCCGGGCCGCGAGATCAGTTTCTTCGCGCTGTGCGACGGCGAGACCGCTATACCGCTCGCCTCCGCGCAGGACCACAAGCGCGTGTTCGACCATGACGTCGGCCCGAACACCGGCGGCATGGGCGCCTATTCGCCGACGCCTTTGGTGACGCCGGCGATCCACGACGCGATCATGGCGAAGATCATCCAGCCGACGGTGGCCGGCATGAAGCAGCGCGGCACGCCGTTCCGCGGCATCCTCTACGCCGGCATCATGCTGACCACGCAGGGCCCGAAGCTGTTCGAGTTCAACGTCCGCTTCGGCGATCCCGAGTGCCAGGTGCTGATGCTGCGCATGATGTCGGACATCGTGCCGGCGTTCCTCGCCTCCTGCGACGGGCAATTGAAGAACTTCGATCTGCGCTGGTATCCGGAATCCGCACTCACGGTGGTGATGGCGGCGAAGGGCTATCCCGGCGACTACCAGAAGGGCACGCGCATCGAGGGGCTCGATGACGCCGCTGGGGTCGAGACCGTCGAGGTCTTCCACGCCGGCACGATAGCGAAGGATGGCGCGATCCTCGCCAATGGCGGCCGCGTGCTCAATGTCTGCGCGCTGGGGGCGACCGTGACCGAGGCGCAGGCGCGCGCCTACCAGGCCGTCGACCGCATCAACTGGCCGGACGGCTTCTGCCGTCGCGACATCGGCTGGCAGGCGGTGGAAGCCGAGAAGGCCAAGAGCTGACAGCGGTTTTTGCGCTGCGCGCGCAATGCCGTCGCGCGTCATCGCTCCGCCACACCGACATTCCAAAATTGCGCAATCGGCCGTTGGGGTTAGCGCCCCTTGCCGGGACCGCCGTGCTACTGTGCATGGGGTTGTTTTCGACGTTTTTGTTCGGAGCTGATGGAACCCAATGTCCGATCTCGCCGACCTCTATCCCGGCTTCGCCTCCGAATGGATCAACACCTCGTTCGGCCGCATCTTCGCGCGTGTCGGCGGCAAGGGGCCGCCGTTGCTGCTGCTGCACGGCTTCTCCGAGACGCATGTGATGTGGCATCGCGTGGCGCCGCAGCTCGCCGACAAGTTCACGCTGATCATCGCCGACCTGCCGGGCTATGGCTGGTCCGACATGCCCGACAGCGACGCGCTGCATATCCCCTACAGCAAGCGCGCGATGGCGAAGGCCATGGTGGAAGCGATGGAGCAACTCGGTCACGTGCACTTCGCGCTCGCCGGCCACGACCGCGGCGGCCGCGTCTCCTATCGGCTCGCGCTCGATCATCCCGGCCGGCTGTCGCGGCTCGCCGTGCTCGATATCCTGCCGACCTATAATTACTGGGAGCGGATGAACCGCGCTTACGCGCTGAAGATCTATCATTGGACTTTTCTCGCCCAACCCGCGCCACTGCCGGAGACGCTGATCTCGGGCCAAGGCGAATTCTTCCTGCGCTTCAAGATGGCGAGCCAGACCAAGTCGAAGACGCTGGACGCCATCGACAAGCGCGCGCTCGAGCACTACATCGCCCCGTTCCGCGATCCCGCCCGCGTGCATGCGATGTGCGAAGACTACCGCGCCGGCGCCTATTTCGATTACGACCTCGACAAGGCCGATTTCGAGGCCGGCAAGAAGATCACCATTCCGATGCTGGCGCTGTGGGGTGGCGTCGGCATTGCCCAGGCCGCCGCGACGCCGCTCGACATCTGGAAGCAATGGGCCACGAATGTCGAGGGACAGCCGGTCGATTCCGGCCACTTCCTCACCGAGGAGAATCCGGACGTTACCGCGAAGGCGCTGCGCGCGTTCTTCTCGGAAGGTTAACGCCGCTCCCGAAAGAAGTCCTTGAGCAGCCGTGCCGCCTCGCTTTCGCCGACGCCGGAATAGACGTCCGGGACGTGATGGCAGGTCGGCGAGGTGAAGAACCGCACGCCGGACTCCACGGCGCCGCCCTTGGGGTCGGCGGCGCCGTAATAGAGCCGCCTGACCCTTGCAAAGGAGATCGCGCCCGCACACATGGTGCAGGGCTCCAGCGTCACGTAGAGGTCGCAGTCGACCAAGCGCTCGCTGCCGATTTTCCTGGCCGCCTCGCGCAGCGCAATGATCTCGGCATGGGCCGTGGGGTCGTAATCGGTCAGCGTCCGGTTGGCGGCGGTGGCGATCACTTCGTAATTGCGGACCACCACGCATCCGATCGGAACTTCGCCCGCCTTTCCGGCATTTTCGGCCGTTTTGAGCGCCAAATCCATGAAAGAGGGGGCTTTCAAGCCTCGTATCATCGCCAGAAACCTGCTAGTAGCTGCGCCTTCAGCAGAAGTGCTTACCGAATTTGCCTGAGCATGCGGCTCGAAACGAGCGCGCACAATGCTTTCTGGCCACCCCCTGAGTGAGATTATTCATGCCTCGCGATAGCGACAAAGACAACGATTCCCGCGGCCGGCGAGGCCCGACCAAAGGACGCCCGGCCGGAGGCCCGCCGAAGGGCCGATCCGGCAAGGCGCGCGGCCCCGAGAAGAAGTTCGCCAAGCGCGGCCCCGACAGCAAGGGCGACGCCCGCCCGCCCCGTGGCGACCGCGACAGCCGTCCGTTCCGCCCTCGCGCAGAGGGCGATGCCCCGCGCCGCGACTTCAGCGACCGTCCGAAATTCAAGCGCGACGACCGTGGTGGCGAGGAGCGCGGCGAGCGCAGCGTCAAGCCGCGCGGCGACCGCCCGTCTTCCGATCGTTCGTCCCGTGATGGCGAGAAGCGCCCGTTCAAGCCGCGTGGCGACCGTCCGTCCTATGCGCGTGACGACCGCCCGCCGCCGCGCTGGGATCGCGACGACTCCCGTCCGGCTGGTCGCTTCGGCGACAAGAAGTTTGGCGACAAGCGGCCCTACGCGCCGCGTGGCGACCGCCCGGAACGCAAGTTTGACGGCGAACGGAAATTCTCGCGCGGCGCACCGGACCGCAACGACCGTCCGCGCGATCGTAGCGAGCGTAGCGATTCCAAGCCGTGGCAGAAGCGCGACGCAGGTCCACGTGGCGATCGTCCGCCGCGCAAGGATTTCAGCAAGGGCCCGCGCAAGGATTTCGGCGGCCCGGATCGCAGCGGAGACAAGCCCTGGCAGAAGCGCGAGGGCGGCAGCGGCGATGACCGTCCGCGTTTCTCGCGTTCGCGCGACGATCGTCCGTCGGGCGATCGTCCGTTCCGCGAGCGCCCCAAATTCGATCGGCCCAAGTTCGACCGTCCGCGCGAGGATCGTCCCAAATTCGACCGCCCCCGTCGTGACGGCGATGGCGAGCGTGGTGGGCGCGGTGGCGACCGCCCGAAATTCGACCGTCCGCGCGAGCGCCCCGAAGGCCGCTCCGACTGGCACGAGCATCCGCGCAACGAAGGGCGTTTCGGTGATCGCCCGCGCCGTGAAAACGAGGATGAGAGCAGGATCTTCGAGAAGCGTCCGGCCTTTGGTGGCCGCGGCGCCTATCGCGAGCGCGATCGTGATTTCGACCGCCGGCCGCGGCGTGAAGAGGAGCCGAAGCCGAAGAAGGCCGGCGAGCGCATCGCCAAGGTGTTGGCGCGGGTGGGGCTTGCCTCGCGCAGGGATGCCGAGGAGATGGTCACGCAGGGCCGCGTCAGCGTTAACGGCCGCGTCATTAATTCGCCGGCGCTCGACATCACCAAGAACGATGTCGTCACTGTCGACGGCAAGCCGTTGCCGGAGCGCGAGCGCACGCGGCTGTTCCTCTACCACAAGCAGCGCGGGTTGATGACGACGCATGACGACCCCGAGGGCCGTCCGACCGTGTTCGACAATCTGCCCGAAGGCCTGCCGCGGCTGATCTCGATCGGCCGGCTCGACTTCAACACCGAAGGCCTGTTGCTGCTCACCAATGATGGCGGGCTCGCGCGTACGCTTGAGCTGCCCGATACCGGCTGGCTGCGCCGCTACCGCGTCCGCGCCCATGGCGAGGTCACGCAGGCCCAGCTCGACCAGCTCAAGAACGGCATCGAGGTCGAGGGCGTCAAATACGGCCCGATCGATGCGACGCTGGAGCGCGACCAGGGTGCCAATGTCTGGCTGGTGTTCGCGATCCGCGAAGGCAAGAACCGCGAGGTGCGCAACGTCTGCGCCCATCTCGGGCTCGAGGTGAATCGGCTGATCCGCGTGTCCTACGGCCCGTTCCAGCTCGGCGAGGTCCCCGAAGGCCAGGTCGAGGAGATCAAGTCGCGCGTGCTGCGCGATCAGCTCGGCGACAAGATCATCGAGAAGTCGGGCGCGCAGTTCGACGTGCCGCAGAAATCATCGTCAGGCGACGACGATAGCGCACCGCGCGAGAAGAAGCCTGCCACCAAGCGCGACGTGATCAACGATCGCAAGGGTCGCCGCGTGCTGGTGCAGCGCACCGGCAGCGATGAAGCCCGCGAGCGCAACGAGGCCGAGGTCAACGGCTACGGGCCGCCGCGGCGTCCCAAGCGCGGCTATCACGGCAAGCGCGATTTGACGCCGAAGGAGGACTAGGGTTGCGCGTCGTCGGCGGTCGTTTGAAGGGGCGTAATCTCGCCTCACCGTCCTCGCGTGACATCCGCCCCACCGCGGATCGCCTGCGCGAGTCCGTGTTCAACATCCTCGTGCACGCCTATGACGATCCGATTCAGGACGCGCGCGTGCTCGATCTCTTCGCCGGCACCGGCGCGCTCGGCATCGAGGCGGCCTCGCGCGGTGCGAAGTTCACGCTGTTCGTCGACAATGGCGCCGAGGCGCGTGCGCTGTTGCGCAACAATGTCGAGGCGCTGGGCTTGGGCGGCACGACCAAGGTCTACCGCCGCGACGCGACCGATCTTGGACCTGCCCATCCGGTCGAGCCGTTCTCGCTGGTGTTTCTCGATCCGCCCTACAGCAACGGTTTTGCGGAGAAGGCGCTCGCGAGCCTGCGTGATGGCGGCTGGCTCACATCGGGCGCGCTGCTCGTGGTGGAGGAGGCGAAGGCTGCGCAATTCGTTGCGCCGGAGGGCTTCGAGGAATTGGAGCGGCGCGCCTATGACGACACGGAGTTCGTGTTTTTGAAGAGGCCGTAGCCTCGCTGCCGTAGGGTGGGCAAAGCGAAGCGTGCCCACCACTTCTGTCGCAATCATGGAAAGATGGTGGGCACGTCGCTTCGCGCCTTTGTCCACCCTACGGCATCCAGCTTATCGTCTTCCGAACAGCTTCTCCACATCCGCGAGCTTCAGCTCGACATAGGTCGGCCGGCCGTGATTGCACTGGCCGGAGTTCGGTGTCTCTTCCATCTCGCGCAGCAGCGCGTTCATCTCTTCCGGCCTCAGCCTGCGGCCGGCCCGCACCGACCCGTGGCAGGCCATGGTGGCGGCAACGTGCATCAGGCGGCGCTCCAGCGGCAGTGCCTCGTCCCACTCGGCCATGTGCTCGGAGAGATCGCGCAAGAGCCCGCCCGCATTGGTCTTGCCGAGCAGCGACGGCGTTTCGCGCACCGCGACCGCGCCGGGGCCGAAGGATTCGATTGCGAGCCCGAACGATGCGAGCTCGTCGCTGCGGTCGAGCAGGCGCTCCACCGTGGCTTCGTCCATCTCGACGATCTCGGGGATCAGCAGGATCTGCCGCTGGACGCCGTTTTCGGCGAGCGAGGCCTTCAGCCGCTCATAGACGATGCGTTCATGGGCGGCGTGTTGGTCGACGATGATGAGGCCGTCGCGAGTCTGCGAGACGATGTAGGTCTCGTGGAGCTGCGTGCGCGCCGCACCAAGCGGGCGATCGACCAGATCGGCTACGGGCTGCGTCTCGAACCGCACGTCAGCGCTCGGCGCGCCAACGTCGAAGGCGGCTTGTGCGCGCTCGGCGAAAGCGGGCGCTGCGGACCCTTCGAACGACGGCAGGGGCCCGGCCGGAGCAGACGGCGACTGCCGCCAATCCCAGCTCGCCGGGCGGGGCGTGAAAGCTGGCCGGAACGCGGACAATGCGCTCTCGCCGCTATTGGCGGCCGTGCGCCGACCCTCGCGCGCCAGCGCTTCCTTCAACCCATGCACAATCAATGCGCGCACGAGACCCGCATTGCGGAAGCGCACCTCGGTCTTGGCCGGATGCACGTTGGCATCGACCTCGCGCGGGTCGAGCGTGACGAACAGCGCCAGCACCGGATGGCGATCGCGCGGCAGATAGTCGGCATAGGCCCCGCGCACCGCACCCAGGATCAGCTTGTCGCGCACCGGGCGGCCGTTCACGAAGAGATATTGTCCGAGCGCGTTGGCCTTGGTCAGCGCCGGCGCAGCCGCATAGCCCGCAACGACAACGCCCTCGCGTTCGGCATGGACCTCGATGGCGTGGCTGCGGAACTCCGCGCCCAGGATGTCGCCGAGCCGCGTCAGGCGTCCGGCGGTGCCAGGCAGGGCGGCCGCCCAGGTCACCGGCGCGCGCTCCTCGCCCGCCAGCGTGAAGGCGATATCGGGGCGCGCCATCGCGAGCCGTCTGACCACCTCGCGAATGGCTTCGGCCTCGGTGCGGTCGGTCTTGAGAAATTTCAGCCGTGCCGGTGTCGCGTAGAAGAGATCGTTGACCTCGACGCGCGTGCCATGGGCCAGCGCCGCCGGCATGATCTCGGACTTCTCGCCGCCCTCGACATTGAGCGCCCAGGCATGCGGCTCGCTCGCGTGCCGCGTCGTGATCGACAGCCGCGCCACCGAACCGATCGAGGGCAGCGCCTCGCCACGGAACCCGAGCGTGCGAATTTGCAGGAGATCTTCGTCGTCGAGCTTGGAGGTGGCGTGGCGCTCGACCGCGAGCGACAGATCTTTCGCGGTCATACCGCCGCCATCGTCGGTGATGCCGATCCGGCGACGCCCGCCGCCATCGGTGAAGACATCGATCCGGCTCGCGCCGGCATCGATCGCGTTCTCGACCAGTTCCTTGACCACGCTTGCGGGACGTTCGACCACTTCGCCGGCGGCGATGCGGTTGACGACCTGCTCTGGCAATTGGCGGACGGGCATGAACTCGATCTTGGGCTCGGTCTGAGATTCGCAGACGCGCTATTCTATGCCGTGTTGCGTCAAAAGCATGTGTTGGGCAACAGGAACGTGGCGGGCTGGGGAAGAGGGGTGTCTATCACATTGAAGACGCTGGACGTTCGATAAAATCGCATGCCGGCGACTGCTCGATCTTCGGCCTCGCTCCTGATTGTGAGGTGCCGGGCACGGGTGTAGCATCGTGAAAAAACGGCAACAGGACGGGAGGACGCCATGTGCCATTTGTTCGCGCACCAACCCCAACGCGACTACGAATCCCAGACCCGCTCGTTGCGGATCGGTGGTCACTGCACCTCGATCCGGCTGGAAATGGCGTTCTGGGACACGCTAGAGCAGATCGCGGCCAGGGAGAGCATGAGCCTCGGCAAGTTCCTGACCACGCTCTACAACGAGGTGCTCGACCATCACGGCGAGGTCAACAATTTCGCCTCGCTGCTGCGTTGCTCCTGCCTGATTGACCGCTCGCGGAACGTGGTGCCCGCGCAGAGTTTCAAGGCAACCGTCGCCCCCATTCTCGACGCGGCCGAATAGCTCCACCCTCAATTGTCGTCCTGGCTTTCGCCAGGACGACAATTGAGGTTGAGAGATCAAATCTCCTTCTTCTGCATCGCACCCGCAATGTAGTCGGCCTGCCGGATCGCCAGCGCGACGATGGTCAGGGTCGGGTTGCAGGCCGCGCCGCTGGTGAACTGGCTGCCGTCGGAGACGAACAAGTTCTTGACGTCGTGGCTCTGTCCGAACTTGTTGACCACGCCGTCCCGTGGCTTCTCGCTCATCCGGTTGGTGCCGAGATTATGCGTGCTCGGATAAGGCGGCGTCGGATAGCTCACGGTGGCGCCGACGGCGTCGTAGACCGCCGCACCCTGCTTGTAGGCGTGGGCGCGCATCGCGACGTCGTTCGGATGATCGTCGAAGTGTACGCTGGCGACCGGCTGGCCGAACTTGTCCTTCACGCTAGGGTCGAGCGTGATGCGGTTGGTCTCCTGCGGCATGTCCTCACCGACCAGCCACATGCCGGCCATCCGCGGATAGCCGTCGAGCGCTGCGGTGAACGGACGGCCCCAGGCGCCGGGGTTGAGGAATGCCGCCATGAAGGGCAAGCCGATCGACAGCGTCTCCATCTCATAGCCACCGACGAAGCCGCGCTTCGGATTGTTGGCGGCCTCGTCGCGGATGATGCCCGCCATCGTGGTGCCGCGATACATATGCACCGACTTCTCGAACACGGCGTAGACGCTGCCGGTCATGTGACGCATGTAGTTGCGGCCAACCTGGCCCGATGAATTGGCGAGACCATCGGGGAACATGGTAGAGGCACTGTTCAACAGCAGCCGCGGGCTCTCGATCGAATTGCCGGCCACTGCAACGATCCGCGCCTTCTGGCGCTGCATCGCCCCGCTCTCGTCGGCATAGACGACGCCGGTGACCTTGCCGCTCGAATCATGCTCGATCTTGACCGCCATGCTGCTCGGCCGGACCTCGAGATTGCCGGTGGCCTCGCCCTTGGGAATCTCGGTGTAGAGCGTCGACCATTTCGCACCGGATTTGCAGCCCTGGAAACAGAAACCGATCTGCTGGCACGAGCCGCGTCCGTCGCGAGGCTGGCTGTTGATCGCCATGTTGCCGGTGTGGACGGTCTTGTAGCCGAGCTTCTTGGCGCCGGCCTCCAGCACCCGGAAATTGTTGTTGCCGGGAAGTCCGGGAATGCCGTTGGTGCGGGTCACGCCCATCTTGTTCTCGGCCTTGGCGTACCACGGCTCCATCTCGGTGAGCGTGACCGGCCAGTCCAGCAAATTGGCGCCGGGAATGGTGCCGTAGGTGCTCTTGACCCGATACTCGTGCTCGTCGAAGCGCAGCGACGCGCCGGCCCAATGGATGGTCGAGCCGCCGACCGCCTTTACGATCCAGGCGGGGAGACCCGAGAAGTCCTTGGCGACGCGCCACGTTCCTGATGTGGTGCGCGCGTCCGTCCAGGCGAGTTGGGAAAAACTATCCCACTCGTCGTTGATGAAATCCTGGTTCTCGATGCGTGGGCCGGCTTCGAGGATGACGACCTTGACGCCCTTCTGCGCCAGTTCGTTGCCCAGTGTGCCGCCGCCGGCGCCGGAGCCGACGATCACCACAACGCCGCTGTCGTTCAGATCGAATTTTGCCATTTGCGTTCTCCTGAACCGTTGGGGTGCGCCTTAAGCCTTCGGCAGCCAGTCGATGTCGGCAAAGCCGCGGTTGATGTACCCGCCATGCTCGGCGGACGAGCCCTCGTAACCGAACCGTGGCCAGACCTCTTTCTGGTTGTAGAGCGAGACGATGAGGTCGCCGCGCACCTTTTGGAAGAAGTCGCTCTGCTCGATCTCCTTCAGCAGCACCACGCGATCGGATTCCCAGGGCACCTCGGCGTAAGCCACCTTATGGCGGTCGCGCGCGTTCTGATCGAGCCTGGTGATGCCGTCGCTGATGAGGGACTTGACGGAGGCATCCTTGGCCGCCTTGCCGTCCCACGGCTTGATCGCGGTGATGTAGTAGCTGTCGCCGAGGACATCGTGCGGATAGATATCGCGCGCGACCTTCACTAGCGTCTTCATTGTCGCAGGCGAAAGCGCGGTCGCATCATCGGCCCATGCGCCCTCGATGCTGACGGCGACGCTGGTCGCAACGGCTGCGACCGGCACGGCGGTCGCCGCGCCCTTGAGAAAGACGCGGCGGCTGTGCTTGCTTCGACGATCGACTTCTCTCATGGGTTTCCTCCGTTGATTTTGTGATTTGGATTTTTTGATTGGGTTAGTTGAAACGTCCGCCTCGCTGGATCACTTCGATCTTGTAGCCATCGGGATCGCTGACGAAGAAGAAGCGCGCCAACGTCTTGCCATCATGCTTGAAGTCGCGCAGCGGCCCCGGTGCGAGCTCCTCACGCGCGAAGCGCGCATGCTCGGCATCGAGATCCTCGACCACCACGGCGAGATGGCCGTAGCCGTCGCCGAGCGCGTAGGGTTCCCTACGATCGAAATTGACCGTCAGCTCCACCTCGAAAGGGGAGGACGGGTGACGCAGATAGATCAGGGCAAAGTCCGCGAATTTCAGGTGGTCCGCGACTTCGAGGCCGAAGGCGCGCTTGTAGAAGTCGAGCGCGCGGGATTCGTCGAGTACGCGGATCATGGAATGGACAGGCTTGGCCATTCAGTTCAGCTCCTTGAGAAAAGTGATGATGGCGGCGCGCGTCTCCGGTTTGGCCTGGCGATATGCCATGACGACGCCGGGAATGACGGCCTGCGGATTGGTCAGCCACGCATCGAGCCTGGTCTCGTCCCAAGCAAAGTCTGCTTTCGCGAGGCCGTCGGAGTAATGAAACCCTTCGACCTTGCCGGCCGGCCGTCCGACGATCTTGACCAGCGGCGGACCTTGCCGCATCGGTTCCGACAGGTTGGTGGTGTGACACACCGCGCATTGTTGCTTGAACAGCGTCACGCCATCCGGTGGTTTCGCTGCCGGCAACGGCATCTGCGCGTCGGCGACCCGCGACACCAGCACCACTGCGGTGCACAATCCCAACACGGCTGCGCGCATCGCGAAAGCTCGCTCATCCACAAATCGACGTCGACGCGCAAACTCTAGGCGGCGCCAAACATGCGGTGGTAGTAGCGGGCTGTTTCGCTGCAAGCGGAGATGCTCTTGATGTGCGTTGTTCCGCGTTGCCGCATATGCGGAGCACAATTCCGCGAAACCGCCTCGAAATCCCTAAACGATGACCACACGAGGCGGATTGCATCGCGACCGCGCCGTTCGAACTCTCGACGCGATGAACTGGTCCGGTGCAGGCGGGCGGCGCAGAACGCAACCGACCTGTTCATTGCGAAAAATCCAGGAGAAATGGATGAAGTTAGTGAAGACCTCTGCAACCGCATGCGCTCTCGCGGCCCTCATTGCGACGCCCGTTTTTGCGCAAGGCGCGTCATCTGGCACCAAGCCTGGCGGCACCGTGCAAAGCAAACCCATGCAGGGGGGCGCGTCAGCCAGCGAAGATGAGGATCTCGGTGCGCAGCAGGGAGCTGCGGGTGAGAAGGTGGGCATGAAGTCGACCAAGGGGACGAAGGGCACGGTCGGCACCACCGGCAGCGCAACGCACAAGGGGGCGGTCGAGGATTCCGCCTCAGGCACCAGCACCGGCAAGCGTTACTGACCCCACCCGACACAGCAAACCTCCGGTCGCCCGGCGGCCGGAGGTTTCTTGGTCAATGTCCTGGTCAATCAGTCGTCGAAGCCGCGGCCGCCGCCGCGTCCGGCCTTGACGTCGCTGCGGCGCTTCTTGCCCTCGAGGCGGCGCTGCTTGGAGCCAAACGTCGGCTTTGTCGCGCGCCGCGGCGTCGGCCGTATCATCGCCTCACTCAGGATATCGACGAGCCGGTCAATGGCGTCCTGGCGATTGCGCTCCTGGGTGCGGAAGCGCTGGGCATGGATCACGATCACGCCGTCCTTGGTCATGCGCTGGCCGGCGATGCGGGCGAGCCGGATCGCCGCATCTTCCGGGATGGTCAGCTTGCGCGCGTCGAAGCGTAGCTGGGCCGCGGTCGACAATTTGTTGACGTTCTGCCCGCCCGGGCCGGAGGCGCGGACAAAGCCGATCTCGATGTCGTCCTCGTCGATGACGAGATCGCGGGATATCCGCAGCATGGGAGCACCATTCGTGATGTCCGGACATATCCCGGACGTCCATTTTCGGCAATGGCGCGTCATTGGAAACGCAAATGGCCGGGCAAGCCCGGCCATTTCAGGGAAGCGTACAGAACGTCAGTTCGACTTCGTCGCCGGCGCTGCCGCCGGTTGCGCGGCGGCCTGCGGGGCGCGGCCGACGATGACGGTCAAAAGCCCCTGGCCCCAGAGCCGCTTGGCCGCGGCCTTGGCGTCGTCCAGCGTCACCGCGTCGACGATGGCGTTGCGCTTCTCGATATAGTCGATCGGCAACTTGTCCTGCTGATATTGCAGCAGTGCCTGCGCGAGCTTGGAAGAGGTATCGAGCGCCAGCATCTGCGAGCCCTTGAGGTAGGACTTGGCCTCGTCGAGCTCCTTCTGCGTCGGGCCCTCGTCGGCGATGCGGCGTACTTCCTTCTCGATCGCGTCCATGGTGTCGCCGGCGCGGTCGGCGCGCGTGCCGGTGTTACCGATAAAGACCGCCGAATGCTCCATCCAGAGCAGCGATTCGAACACCGAATAGGCGAGGCCGCGCTTCTCGCGGACCTCGTGATAGAGCCGGGAGGACAATCCGCCGCCACCAAGGATATGGTTGACGACATAGGCCGCCATGAAGTTCGGATCGCTGCGCTTCACGCCGGGGCCGCCGAAGGTGATCACGGTCTGCGGCACGTCGAGCGGCACGAAGGCGCGTTGCGGCGGCTTTGCGGCCTCGATGTCGGGGACCGCTGTGAGAGTGGCTTTGGCAGGCAAGCTGCCGAACGTGTGGTCGAGCAGCTTGCCGAGGGTGGCCGGATCGACGTCGCCGACGACCGCGATCTTCAGCGTGTCCTTGGCGAGCACGCGGCCGACATAATCCTTCATGTCGGGGACCGTGATGGTCGGTACGCTCTCCAGCGTGCCGGTGGTCTGCTGCCCGTAAGGGTGATCGCCGAACGCGATCTCCAGGAATTTGCGGCTTGCGAGCGAGCTCGGGTTGGTGGTCTCGCGGCGCAGCCCCGAAATGACCTGGGATCGGATGCGCTCGACGTCGGCCGTCTCGAAATGCGGCGAGGTCAGTGACATCCGCAACAGGTCGAAGGCCTCGTCCTTGTTGTCGCGCAGCATGCGCAGGCTGCCGCGGAAGGTGTCGCGGGTGGCGCTGAAGGAGAGCTCGATGGCGCGGCGGTCGAGCCGCTCGTGGAACGTCTTGGAGTCGAGATCGCCGGAGCCTTCGTCGAGGAGGTCGCCGACGAGATTGGCGACGCCCGGCTTGTCCTTGGGGTCCTGCGCCGAGCCGCCGGCAAAGGAATATTCCATGGCGATCAGCGGCACGGTCGCGTCCTGCACGAACCAGGCCTCGATGCCGCCGGGCGAGGTCAGGTGCTGGATCTTTGCGGCGGCCTGCGACGGCGAGACCGAGGCAAGCGCGAGCGCCGCGCCGGCGGCCAAGGAGAGCGCGAAGTGTCTTGTCCGCAGGAAGTGTCTTGCGCGAAGGAAAGGATGGTTCACGAACGCTTCTCCTCGCGCTTGGCGGGTGTGGTGTCCTTGATCAGATAGCCCGTCACCGAGCGCTTCTTCTCAAGCCATTTTTGCGCAGCTTGACGGACCTGTTCGCCGGTGACGGCGCGGATACGGTCGGGCCAGCTTCTGATGTCCTCGATCGATAGGCCCGTGCTCAGCGCGCCGCCGTACCAGCGCGCCAGCACAGCCTGGTTGTCCTGGGCGTAGATCGCCTCAGCAATGAGCTGGGTCTTGACCCGCTCGAGATCCTCGGCGCGGATCGGGTTCGCCACGATGTCGGCGATGACGCCGTCGATCACCTGCTCGACATCCGCGAAGCTGACGCCGGGTCTCGGCGAGGCCGCGACTGCGAACTGGGTCGGGTCGAGCGAGACGCTCGAATAGCTGGCGCTGGCGGAGACGGCGAGCGGCTTGTCGACGACCAGCGCGCGGTAGAGGTAGGAATTGCTGCCGCTGCCCATCAGTTGCGCGAGCACGTCGAGTGCTGCGCTCTCGCCGGCCGCGGCCGTCGTTGCCGAGGGCGCCAGATAATAGCGCCGCAGGCTGGGCTGCTCGACGCGCGGGTCGGACAGCGTGACGGTGCGCGGTGCGGCCGGCTCCGGCTCCTGTGGGCGGATGCGCTGTGCGGGGATCGCCGGCTGGGCCGGGATCGGGCCGAAATTGCGCTCGACCAGCGGGCGGATGTCGGCGGCCTCGACGTCGCCGGCGATCACCAGGATCGCGTTGTTCGGCGCGTAGAACCGGCGGTAAAAGGCGAGCGCGTCCTCGCGATTGAGCTTCTCGATCTCCTGGTGCCAACCGATCACCGGCCGGCCATAGGGATGGTTGAGATAGAGCGCGGCCATGACCTGTTCGTTCAGGCGCGCGTCGGGGCTGTTGGCGACGCGCATGTTGTACTCTTCGAGCACGACGTCGCGTTCAGGCAGCACGTTCTCGTCCTTGAGGATCAGGCCGGTCATGCGGTCGGCCTCGAACTCCATCATGGTCGGCAATTGCTCGCGCGGTACGCGCTGGTAGTAGTTGGTGTAATCGACCGAGGTCGAGGCATTCTCGTTGCCGCCGACGCGGAGCACGGTCTGGGAGAATTCGCCGACCGGATGCTTCTCGGTGCCCTTGAACATCAGATGCTCGAGGAAATGGGCAAGGCCCGATTTGCCCGGCGTCTCGTCGGCCGAGCCGACCTTGTACCAGATCATCTCCGTGACCACGGGCGTGCGGTGATCGGGGATCACCACGACCTGGAGGCCGTTGCTGAGCGTGAAGCTGGCGGGCGGGGCCGATGTTACGGTGGTCTGAGCGAAGGCGGCGCCGGTCGCAAGAACACTGGACGAAAGCAGCGCGGCGATAAGGCAGGCAGCCGATCGGTAAGAGGACATCATCATCCTTATGAAAGGCCGAGCCCGGACGTCCGGCTCGGAGGCACGGCATGGTACACCGCGCCGCTGAGGCTTCGCGTCACGAAGCAGAGAACGCTATCAAGGCGCAACTAAATTGCACGTAAGCTAATCGTGCGCCGGGTCACACAGACCGGGCGCGCCAGATCGGCGCCTGTCGAGACGCCGCGGCGGGCGACGGGCGCTATTGTTCCCTGTCCTTGCCGGACATGATGTCGAAGTACATATGCTTCGTCTTATCCATCCCCTCGCCATAGGCATAGCCAGACGAAGGCGTCTGATATCCCGGAGGCGGCTCGGTCAGCGACTGGCGCGGCGGCTCGCTTGTGAACGGCTTGGACTCGGCTTTGCCGCCGACGCCCCTCATCATGTTCCAAAGGCCGCCGGTGAAACCGAGTTCGGCGGGGCTCAGCGACGGGTTGCCGTTGGTGCCCGGCTGGATCGGATCGCTGTTCGTGCGCTCGGGGGCGGCGGTCTGGCCGGCCTTCATCTCGGCGGGCGTCAACGGCTGGGCCGCCTGCCAGTTCTCCGTTGCCTTGACCGCCTTCTTGCGCTGAGCGATGGCCTCCTTGCGGCGCCTCTCGTCTGGGTCCTTCGGCCAGTTCGGTGCGTTCTTGGCTTCGGTCCCGGCGGGCGGCGGCAGGTCGAGCTTGGGTGGCACCACCAGCGGCGACCGCTCGCGGTACTCGATACCTTTCTTCTCCATGCTCTTGGCGCCGATGCCGGACATCAAATTGTCGATGAGCTTCTCTTCGAAGGTCATGTCGTCATCGTCGTCGCCGTCGTCACCGGCGCGGACCGGGCCTGCCGCCATGACGAGGCCGATGCCGAGTGCGACGGCGGACAATTTCAGCGCCCGCCAAATCCCCGTCCGGGGGTCTCGAACCATCGAACCACTCGTCTCGGAGCTGCGCATACCTGTACCTGTTCCAAATTGTGGCAGATGCCGCGTCACGCGCAGCCGCCCCTCGCAAAGCAGGGTTCCATCTCCGGTCCGTATCGGCCGGGATCAGGGCGCTTTTGCGGCGGGTACCCCCAGGAAGGAATCATACAATAGGGCCGCCACCCCGGCAACGATGGCCACGTCCGCCAGGTTGAAGACGTACCAGTTAAAGGTATTTCCGGCGATCTCGATATGAAACAGAGCGAAATCCACCACTGCGCCATAGGCCAGGCGGTCGATGCCATTGCCGATGGCGCCGCCGATGATCAGCCCCAGTGCGACGGTCGCGAGGAAGGTGTGCGACCGGGCCATCCAGATCGCCAGCGCGACCACCGCGATGGCCTTCACCGCCATCAGCGCGAGCTGCGCCGCCTGGCTGTCGTTCTGGAGCCAGCCGAAGCTGATCCCGATGTTCCAGGCCAGCACCAGGTCGAAGAACGGCGTCACCTTCACCACGCCGCGACGGGCGAGGTCGAACCCGTTCAGCAGCCAGAGCTTTGAGGCCTGGTCGAGGATGACGGTGATGACGGCCGAGATGATGCCGACGCGGAGCGGGGTCATGGCCGGGGATTAGACCCCCACCCCCAGCGCCTTCCATTCGCGCAGCGCCTTGGCGTCGCGCGGTGTGACGTCGGGATATTCAGGGTCTTCGCCGACGGTCGGCGAAATCTTCCAGGAGCGGGCGCATTTGGTGCCAACCGCCTTCTCCACCACGACCGCTACTCCGGGCACGGCATCGAGACGGAACGCATTCGCCGGCGCCTCGCCCTCGCGCACCTCGTAGTTCGAGGTGATGCAGATCTCGGCGAGATCGGTGTCGAACAGCGTCGCCAGCATGTCGCGATCGGCGATATAGATGACCGGAGAGGCCTCCAGTGACGAGCCGATGTTCTTGGCGGCACGCTCGAGCTCGAGGGCGCCCGTGACGACGCGGCGGACGTTGCGGATGGTCTCCCACTTCGCGGCGAGCTTGTCGTCGCGGAGCTTGTCGAGACCTTCCGGAAACTGCGTCAGATGCACCGACGGCTCGGCATCGGGCTTGTACATTCGCCAACTCTCTTCCGCGGTGAAGCTCAGCACCGGCGCCAGCCATTTCAGGATGGCGTTGCAGAGCATGTCGATCGTGGTCAGCGCCGCCTTGCGCGTCAGCGACGACGGCGGATCGCAATACAGCGTGTCCTTGCGGATGTCGAAATAGAACGCCGACAGCTCGCTGTTGAGGAATGCCGACAGCGTCGCCACCACGCTCTTGAAGTCGAACGTCTCATAGGCCTTGCCGACGGCCTCGGCCCGGATCGCGAGCTCATGCAGCATCAGCCGTTCGAGCTCGGGCATCTCGGCGGCCGCGACTGCATCGGCCGGCTTGTAATGATGCAGCGTGCCGAGCATCCAGCGCACGGTGTTGCGCAGCTTGCGGTAGGTCTCGACCGTGTTCTTCAGGATCTCGGGGCCGATGCGCTGATCGTCGGTGTAGTCGCAGGACGCGACCCAGAGTCTCAGGATGTCGGCGCCGGATTCCTTGATGACGGCCTGCGGCTCGATGGTGTTGCCGAGCGACTTCGACATCTTGCGGCCGTCCTCGGCCTGGGTGAAGCCGTGGGTCAGCACGATGTCGTAGGGCGCGCGGCCGCGGGTGCCGCAGCTCTCCAGCAGCGAGGAGTGGAACCAGCCGCGATGCTGGTCCGAGCCTTCGAGATACATCACCGTGTCGGTGCCGCCATCGACCTTGCGCTTGATGCCGGCAAGGCCGGGGAAATGCACGGGATCTTCGAGCACGAAGGCGTGGGTCGAGCCGGAATCGAACCAGACGTCGAGGATGTCGTCGACCTTCTGCCAGTCTTCACTCGCACGCGAACCAAGGAAGCGCTCGCGGGCGCCCAGTGCGTACCAGGCGTCGGCGCCTTCCTTTTCGAAGGCGTCGCCGATGCGGGTGTTGACCGTCTCGTCCTGGAGGATTTCGGCGGAGCCGTCGCCCTTCTCGCGCACGAACACGGCGATCGGCACGCCCCAGGCGCGCTGGCGCGAGATCACCCAATCGGGGCGCGCCTCGATCATGCCGTTGATGCGGTTCTCGCCGGATGGCGGCACCCATTGGGTGACCGAGATCGCGTGCAGCGCGCGGGCGCGCAACGTGTCGCCGGTCTTGGTCTTGCCGTTCGTCGCAATGTCCTTGTCCATCGCGATGAACCATTGCGGCGTGTTGCGGAAGATCACCGGCTTCTTGGAGCGCCAGGAATGCGGATATTGGTGCTTGAGCCGGCCGCGCGCGAGCAGCATGCCCTTGTCGACGAGCGCCTTGATCACGGCCTCGTTGGCGTCGCCCTTCTCGCCCTTGTCGTTGATGACGCGCTTGCCTGCAAAGCCCGGCGCCTGGTCGGTATAGGCGCCGTTCTCGTCAACGGTGTAGGGGATGGCGCTGTTGATGCCGCGTGCATCCAGCTCGCGTGTGCTCGCTGTCCAGACGTCAAAGTCCTCGCGGCCGTGGCTGGGCGCGGTGTGCACGAAGCCGGTGCCGGTGTCGTCGGTGACATGATCGCCGGACAGCAGCGGCACGATGAACTCGTATCCGCCGGCAAGGCCCTTCAGCGGATGGGCGCATTCGATCGCGTCCATGGTGTCGCCGGGGATGTCGCGCACCCTCTCGTAGGCCGTCACGCGCGCCTGCTTGAATACCTCTGCGGCGAGCGCGTCGGCGAGGATCAGGAGATCACCGCTCTTGGCCCAATTGTCAGCCGGCGCGTCGGTGATCTCAAAGAGGCCATAGGCGATCTTCGGCGAGAACGAGATGGCGCGGTTGCCGGGCAGGGTCCAGGGCGTGGTGGTCCAGATCACGATGCTTGCCGAGGCAAGCGCGCCATGGGCGGGCGAGGTGACCGGGAATTTCACCCAGACCATATCGGACGTGTAGTCCTCGTACTCGACTTCGGCCTCCGCCAGCGCCGTTTTCTCGACCACGCTCCACATCACCGGCTTGGAGCCGCGATAGAGCGTGCCGTTGGCGGCGAACTTCATCAGCTCGCGGGCGATCTGGGCCTCGGCCGGATAGTTCATGGTGGCGTAGGGATGGTCCCAGTCGCCGATCACGCCGAGCCGCTTGAACTCCTCGCGCTGCACGTTGAGCCAGTGCGTGGCATAGGCGCGGCATTCTTTCCGGAAATCGATCATCGCGGCACTGTCGCGGAAGTCGGGCTTCTGCTTGCCCTTCTTGCGATAGTGTTCCTCCTCGACCTTCCATTCGATCGGCAGGCCGTGGCAATCCCAGCCGGGTACGTAGTTGGAATCGAAGCCGAGCATCTGCTGGCTCTTGGTGACGAGATCCTTGAGGATCTTGTTCAGCGACGTGCCGATATGGATGTTGCCGTTGGCGTAGGGCGGGCCGTCATGCAGCACGAACTTGTCGCGGCCCTTCGCATCCTCGCGCAGCTTCTCGTAGAGGCCGATCTCGTACCAGCGCTTGAGGATCTCCGGCTCGCGCTGCGGCAGGCCGGCGCGCATCGGAAATTCCGTCTGCGGCAGGAATAGGGTTTTCGAATAGTCTTTGGCTTCGGACTTTTGGGACTTTTGCGGCTTTTCGGACATGAGGCTGACTGGCTCGGAAGGGCGCGGGAACAGATGGCGATGCGGAATCGCGGGTGAAACGACAACATCCCGGTCTTGCGCCGAGCCGAAAGCTCAGGCGGAAGCCGGGCCGCTAATTCCTATGATGCGCCGCGCAAACATGGGCTCTCCATAGCAGCCGGGCGGGGGAAGCGCAAAGGGGCGAACGGCCCAATCCTGACGGCGAGGCACTATTGCGGAATTCTGCAGCAGAACTAATGTATTGATTAACGGAGACTAATTCCATGAACGCGGAGCCGCTTGCCGAGGTGTTCGAGGAGCTCAAGCAGCTCCGCCGACTTGGTGGAAGGCGAGATGCCCAGGCACATCCAGAGATTACATCCTCCCTTGAGGACGCTTACGCTGTGCTGGTCGAGGCTGGCCAGAATGATACCGCGGAGCTAATCCGCCAGGTGATAGACGATCTTTCTCCATCGGGGTCGCTGGTCAGAACTCTGGAGATCAGGACGCTGGCCAACCGCGTCTTTGGTGATACGGCAAAGGCAGCGGCTTGGCTCGATCGACCAAATCGGTCCTTATCTGGCCAGAAGCCGGTCGATCTGTTGCAAGATGAACTTGGCGCGGCTGTCGTCCGCGAGTTGCTTGAGCAGATCGATCACGGAATTTTTGCCTGAGCCCGTAAGATGGAGCTCTGGCGGATTTCGAACTACACCGATTTGTCCGGAATAGGCGGCCTGAGGGCCGCGGGCCGATGGCATTCGCAGGGCAGGCGGATCGTCTATCTCGCCGATCATCCGTCGAGTGCGTTGTTGGAAATGCTGGTCCACATGGATCGAGATCTTATCCCGCCAGCATATCAATTGCTGCGTGTCGCGGTCCCCGACGACCTTCTCGCTGAGACCGTCGGGCCGGAATTGCCTCTGGATTGGAGGACCCAGACGATGGTCAGCCGTGAGATTGGCGATCGCTGGCTCGATCGGTCGACAAGTGCGCTCTTACAGGTGCCATCTGCGATAAGCGCGCAAGGAGCCAACTTTCTCTTGAACCCTGCGCATCCTGATGCAGCGCGCGTCAGCGTAGCCGAGGTGATCCAGGCGCCATTCGATTCACGGCTGCTCGGCTAATGGATCAATCGACCACCCCAAGCCGCGGAAACGCATCCGGGGCGGCGGCCAGCATGGCGCGGGCGCGGGCGGAATCGTCGTCCATCTGGTGGATCAGGGCCTCCAGGCTGTCGAATTTCAGCTCCTCGCGGATGAAGCCGATGAAGGCGCAGTCCAGCGCCTGGCCGTACAGGTCGCCCTTGAAGTCGAACAGGAAGATTTCCAGCAGCGGTGCGCCATTATCGAAGGTCGGGCGGCGGCCGAAGCTCGCGACCCCGTCGAGCCGCTCGGCGCCGCGGCCGACCCGCACCGCATAGATGCCGTACTTCAGGCCGCAATTGGCATCGAGCCGGATGTTGGCGGTGGGATAGCCGAGGTCGCGGCCGCGCTTCTCGCCATGAATAACCTCGCCGGTGATGAACCAGGGGGCGCCCAGCATGGTGGTGGCCTCGTCGATCTGGCCTTCCGCGAGCGCGATCCGGATGGCGCTGGAGGAGACCGGGCGTTCGTCGATATCGACATGCGGCTGCACGTCGACCTCGATGCCGAGCCGGGGCGCCTCGTTTACCAAAAGGCTCGGCGAGCCGACCCGGCCCTTGCCGAAATGAAAGTCGTAACCGACCGCGATGCCGCTCACGCCAAGGCGTCCGATCAGGTCATGGTGAATGAAATCTTGCGCGGTCGTCCCGGCGCGGGCCTTGTCGAAGGTCATGACCACGGCGCCGGCGAGCCCAGTCCCGGCCAAAAGCCGTAGCTTGGCCCGCTCGTCCGTCAGGCGGAATTGCGGGGTGTTCGGGCTGAAAAACCGGCGCGGATGTGGCTCGAAGGTCAATGCCAGCGCAGGCCGGCCCTGCACCCGGCCCATCTCCAGGGCTGCCGCAATCACGGCCCGATGGCCGAGATGGACCCCGTCGAAATTGCCCATGGCGACCACGGCACCCCTGAGAATCGTCGAATCCGGCGTGATGTCGCGAATAACGGTAAAATGCGGGGCCATCAGGGGAATTTCTCGAACCGGCGGGACCGGCCGGACCGTGGCTTGACCCACCCGATGAAGTCAAGCGGGGGGATGCGACCGCATTGAACGCGATTTCAATTGATCGGGGGCGCCCCCAATTAACGGGCTGTTTAACGCCTTGGTGCTAGTCCTTGAAATGTGGAACTGCGGGCCCCGGCCTTGGCAGCTCCAATCGTAAATATTTCCTGGGTATGCGTTGGGGGAGTCGAGATGGCGGTTGATTTGTCGATGTCGGTTCTAGTGGTGGACGACTACAGCACCATGATCCGTATCATCAGGAATCTGCTGAAGCAGCTTGGCTTCGAGAACATCGATGATGCCAGCGACGGTTCGGCAGCGCTGAACAAGATGCGCGGCAAGAAGTACGGCCTCGTGATCTCCGATTGGAACATGGAGCCGATGACGGGTTACGACCTGCTGCGCGAAGTGCGCGCGGATCCCAACCTCGCCACCACGCCCTTCATCATGATCACGGCAGAATCCAAGACCGAGAACGTGATCGCGGCCAAGAAGGCCGGCGTGAACAATTACATCGTCAAGCCGTTCAACGCGGCGACGCTGAAGACCAAGATCGAGGCGGTCTTCCCGGACATGGCGAGCGCGTAAGGCGCTATCAGAGCCATCGGCTGAATTCGGAAGGCCCGGGCTGGTCCCGGGCCTTCTGCATTTGTCCGGACGCTAGATCGCTACCACTTCAACTCGCGCATCAGCGCCTTCGGCGGGTGGCCGAACAATTCCATCACGGATGCCGGGTCGAGCTGGTCGAGGCCCTCGAACTCCTCGGAATGGATGCCGCGGGTGACGAACAGGCAGTCGATACCGAATTCGCGCGCGCCGGTGAGGTCGGTGCGGACGGAATCGCCGATCGCCAGCACCTTCTTCCGATCGATCTGGTGGCCCTGGCGTTCGCCGGCCAGCCGCATCGCACGCTCATAGATTGGCCGGTGCGGCTTGCCGTAGAAGATCACCTCGCCACCGAGCTCGCGATAGAGCTCCGCGATCGCGCCGGCGCAGTAGATCAGCCGGTCGCCGCGCTCCACCACGATGTCGGGGTTGGCACAGACCAGCGTCAGCTTGCGCTCGCGCGCCTTCAGCATCATGCCGCGATAGTCTTCCGCCGTCTCGGTCTCGTCGTCGTAGAGACCGGTGCAGACGATGTAGTCGGCCTCTTCCAGCGGCGCGAGCACCGCATTGAGGCCGCGATAGATCGAGTTGTCGCGCTCGGGGCCGAGCCAGAACATTTTCCGGCCAGGATGGTCGGCGACATAGAGCCGCGTCAGATCGCCGGAGGAGACGATCGCGTCATAGGTCTCGTCGGCGACGCCGAGCTTGCGCAATTGCCGCTGCACGGAGTCGGCCGGGCGCGGCGCATTGGTGATCAGGATCACCGTACCGCCACGGCTGCGATAGGTGTGCAGTGCCTCGCAGGCCTCGGGGAAGGATTCCAGGCCGTTATGGACCACGCCCCAGATGTCGCTGAGCACGACCTCAACTCCGCCCACGAGCTCGCGCAGGCTTTCGGCGAAATGCAGCGCGGTCATGATGCGCGCGGCCGATCAGACACGGCGCGCGAGCGCCGCGTTGCCGGTGATGCGTGGTGACGGAGGGGCGGCAGATGTTGCGCCCGGGCTGGGTGTACCGGAGCCATTAGATCCCTGAATGTCCTGCGCCTGGTTCGGCGCGGCCCCGGCGGTAGCAGAAGCCCCCTCGGGTCGCAATGGCCGGGGCGGCGCGAACAGAAAGCCCTGGCCGAACCGCACGTCATAGTCGAGCAGATCGACCACTGCGCGCTCACCCTCGATCCGCTCGGCAATCAGATCGATACCGAAGCGGCCGAGCAGGTCGGACAGGTCGGAGGGATGAATGTCCGAGGTCGACGCCTGCCTGGGGTCGAGCAGGAGGGATGCAGGCACCTTGATGAAGCGCACGCCGCGGTCGGCGAGCTCGCGCGGCTCGATCCGCAGATCCGTGACATGGTCGATCGAGAAGCGGAAGCCGCGCTGCGCGAGCGCGGCGAGGTTCTCGGTCTCGGCGGGGCCGAGGCCGCGGAAGGTCGACTGCTTGAACTCCAGCACCAGCGACGGCGCCAGCGCCCGGTTGGCCTCGAGGAAATCGAGGCATTGTGCGAAGGTGGTGGAGTTGCCGAGCGTGGAGGCCGCGACGTTGCAGAACACGCCGACATCCTTGTTGCGCACCATCAGCCGGCGCAGCACCTGCACACAGCGCAGCATCACCATATTGTCGATGCGCCCGATCAGGCCGGAGGCCTCAGCGAGGCTGATGAACTCCTCGGCGGCGATCAGCTGTTCGCGCTCGTCGCGCACCCGCGTCACCGCCTCATAGAAGCGCACCTTGCGCTGCGGCAGCGTCACCATCGGCTGGAGGAAGATGTCGATGCGGTTCTCGTCGATGGCGTTGCGCAGCGTCGCCAGCATCTGGGTCTGGTTGCGTGCGCCAGCAGCGGCATGGACCATTGGTGCGGGTGCGGGCCGCGGCGCTGCCGGGAGCGGGGGCCGCGGCGCAACCGGGCGCTCGTCGGGCATGGCGATCAGATCAATCGGCCCCTCCAGTTCAGGCTTCGCGAGCGGAGCCGGGACAGGAGCCGATGTGCCGTCAGCCAGCAGATCCTCGTGGGCCGACACCGTGGCGGCAAGCTGCCTGACCAGCCCGCCGAGCTCGTTGATCTCGCCGACCACCGACTGGATGCGGTCGGAATTGGTCGAATTGGACGAGGCGATGCGTCCCTCGACCGCCGCGAGCCTCCGGCCGAACTCGGCCACCTGGCGGGCGAGGTCGGCGGTGCCGCGCGACAGATCGGCGATCTGGCCGCCGACGTCGCTGCGGTCGCGCAGCCGCATCGATACCGCGTTGTAGAGGATCAGGAAGGTCAGCGCGGTCAGCGCCACGATCGCTGATTCGGTTCCGCTGATGCCGGCGACCGAGTAGAGCACAAGCCCGAGAGAGGCTGCGACCAGAACCATGCAGATGGCGATGAAGATCGTCGAAATGCGAATCATGCCGCGCGTTACGCCTCAAGTGCTGACTGCCCCACCGGGAAAACACGGGTCACTGTGCGAACCCGTCACGCCTCATGCTCCCCCAAGCGGCATCACCCTAACATCATTGTTGATTCGAGGGGATAGCGGCCTGTTCGCGGCTCAAGTCAGGCCAGCCCGGCGAAAGCCTTCCAGGTAGCGCTCACGGTCGGGGGCGAGCCTGATAGGCATGAACTCGGCGATCCAGGCCAGCGAGACGTTCGGCTGGGCGCGGCGGAGTTCCTTCAGCGCGACGCTGGCGATCGTGCCGTGACCCGCCATGGCGGCCGCCGCGGTCAGCACCCGGTGCGCGCCGACGAAGTCGCTGCGCTGGCGCAAGGCTTCCTGCGCGAGCCGGATCGCCTCCTCATAATCGCCGCCGAGGAAGCGGGCATAGGCGGCGATGCCGAAATAGACCGGGGCGTAGGGGTCGCGCGGGCTGAGGCGGATCGCCCGGCGCGCGGCCGCGTCGGCGTCCCGCCAGCGGCCGCAATAGCCGAGCGCCAGGCCGTAATAACCCTGCGCCAGCGCAAAGTTTGGATTGAGCCGCAGCGCGGTCTCGAACTCGGCCAGCGAGTCGTCGAACCGCCGCGCGAACAGATGAACATGACCGAGCGCATTATGCGCCCAGGCATCCTCGTCGTCAGCGCGAATCGCGGCACGCGCCGCGCGCTCGGCGACGGAGATCGCGGCGGCCATCTCCATCCAGCCCATATGCGCCGCGAACATGTAGCTGGTGCCGAGCAGCCCGAGCGCCTTGCCGTAGTTCGGGTCGAGCGCGATGGCCTTTTCGAGCAGGGCCTGCGCCACCACGTGGTCCTGCCGCGTCACCCGCCAATAGTGCGACAGCGCGCGCATCAGCAGATCCCAGGCGTCCATGCTGTCGGGCGGCTTGCGCTGGGCGCGAAAATTCTCCGCGGCATAGAGCTGCGGCTCGATCGCGGCGACGATCGCTTCGGTGATCTCGTCCTGCACGGCGAAGACGTCGGCGAGCTCGCGGTCGTAGCGTTCGGCCCAGAGATGGCTGCCGGTGGCGACGTCGTTGAGCTGCGCGGTGATGCGGACACGGTCGCCGTCCTTGCGAACGCTGCCTTCGACGACATAGCGAACGCCAAGCTCTTCGGCGACTTGGCGCAAATGAACCGTGCGGCCCTTGTAGATGAAGGAGGAGTTGCGCGCGATGACGAAGAACCAGCGCAGCTTCGACAGCGCGGTGATGATGTCCTCGCTAATTCCGTCGGAGAAATAATCCTGCTCGGCCTCGCCGCTCATGTTGGTGAAGGGCAGCACGGCGATTGCGGGACGGTCGGGCAGCGGCAATCCTGTCGGCGCCGGGTCGGCCACAGCTGGCGTGGCCATGGCGGAGAGTTCTGTGACCTCGCCGACGAAGCGCACGCCCTTGCGCGCGACGGTGCGGATCAGCCGTTGCTCCTCGCCGGTGTCCCCGACCGCGCGCCGTGCCGCGTTGATCCGGCTGGTCAGCGTTGATTCCGAGACGACGCGGCCGTTCCAGACAGCATCGAGCATATTGTCCCGCGTCACCACGCGCTCGCGGTTGCCGATCAGATAGAGCAGGAGATCGAACACCTGGGGCTCGAGCGCGACGAGCATATCCGCCCGCCACAATTCGCGGCGCTCGGGATCGAGCACAAAATCCTCGAATTGAAACGCCACGCCTTGCCTCGGCTCCTGCCCGGAAATCAAGGTACTCTCAGCGTAAAATAACGCCACTCTCAAGGCCAGCGAACCGCCAGCGCCCTATCGTCCCGGCAGTTTCAACCGCAGGAGATTGCCATGTCGACATCCGCAGCGCTCAGCGCGCAGGCCACAGTCCAACCCGATCTCGTCGCCGTCAAGCAGCGCCAGCACGGCGCCTGGTCGTCCGGCGACTATGCCGTCGTCGGCACCACCTTGCAGATCGTCGGCGAGCAGCTCTGCGAGGCGCTGGATTTGCGCGCCGGCAGCAAGGTGCTGGACGTTGCCGCCGGCAACGGCAATGTGACACTGGCCGCGGCGCGGCGCTGGTGCGACGTCACATCCACCGATTATGTGCCGGAGCTGCTCAAGCGTGGCCGCGAGCGGGCGACAGCCGAGCATCTGACGATCGAATTCCGCGAGGCAGACGCCGAGGCGCTGCCGTTTCCGGATGCCAGCTACGATGTCGTGGTCTCGACCTTCGGCGTCATGTTCACGCCGGACCAGGACAAGGCGGCGTCAGAACTCGCGCGGGTCTGCAAGTCCGGCGGCAAGATCGGCCTCGCCAACTGGACGCCGCAGGGCTTCATCGGCCAGCTCTTCAAGACCATCGGCAAGCATTTGCCGCCTCCGGCGGGTGTGAAGTCACCGGCCCTGTGGGGCACGCCGGCGCGGCTTCAGGAGATGTTCGGAAGCCAGGCCTCGGAGATCGCCGCCGAGCCACGCATGTTCGTGTTCCGCTATCGCTCGCCGGAGCACTGGCTCGAGGTCTTCAAGTCGTTCTACGGCCCGATGCTGAAAGCCTTCGCCGCGCTCGACGAGACCGGCCAGGCTGCGCTGAAGCGCGATCTGATGACGCTGCTCGCCGAGTTTAACCACGCCGATGACGGCACGGTGGTGGTGCATAGCGAGTATCTCGAAGCCGTCATCACCAAGCGCTGAGGCGGAGTTCGGTCAGCTCGGCGCCGCGGCGCCGACCGTATCGGCTGATACGGCATCGCGACTGCCGAGCGGCTTGGGCCGCCCGGTGGTCGTGTCGTGCAGAGTCTGCCGCTCCACCTCGGAGTTCAGCTCGGCCCCGAACATGATCACAATCGCCGACATCCACATCCACATCATCAAGCCGATCGCCGCGCCGAGCGAGCCGTAGGTCGCGTTGTAATTCGCGAATTTCGACAGGTACCAGGACAACAGCGCCGAGCCGGCGATCCAGAGGAGGGCAGCTGTCACCGCGCCGATGCTCAGCCATTGCCAGCGCGGTGCGTCGCGGCTGGGTGCGAAGCGGTAGAGGATCGCGAGCGCCGCGAGCAGGATGACGAGCAGCAGCGGCCAGCGTGCGAGTGCGGCGATCAGCTGGCTCTCCGGGGCGATGCCGAGATGATCGAGCGCGAGCGGGAACGCGACCACGGCAGCCACCATCAAAAGCAACGCTGCGATAGCGCCGATCGTGAAGGCCAGAGAAATCAGGTTCAGCCGGATGAAGCTGCGCTTCTCGCGTTCCTCATAGGCGACATTGAGGGCGTCGAAGATGGATTTGACGCCGGCATTGGCGCTCCAGATCGCGAGCACCAGGCCGGACAGGAAGGTGATGCCGAGCGCTGTATTGCCATTTGATACGACGCGCGCAACCTGATCCTCGACAATCTGGAACGCGCCCTCGGGCAGCATCATCGCCAGCGTCTGAAGGTTGGCGCTGATCCTGGAGGGATCGGCGAACAGTCCGTAGGACGAGACGAGCGCCGTCACTGCGGGAAAGACCGCGAGCAGCCCGAAGAAAACGACGCCACCTGCAGTCGCCAGCAGGCGATCGTCGTCGATGCGCTGATAGGTGCGCCAGAAAATATCCTTCCAGCCAGCCCAGGGAATCCTGAACGGGCTTCTCGCGCGACGGCCGTGGCCGGGCTGCATCGCTGCGCCCGCAGGGTTTGTTTCCGGCGAATTTGCCTCATTGTTCCGGTGGTCTTGCGGAGGTCCGGATCGGACGAACCCGGAGTCCTCGAAGTAGCGCTTCGCGGTCAGCACGAAGATTGCCGTGGCGGCGACCAGGACCCAACTGTCGAGCTGGTCGGAGCGCCCCGCACGCATTCAGGCGTCCAGTCCATGCCTGCCGCGCTTGCGGCGCGCTGCCGCGAAGCCCAGCAACCCGACAGCGGCGATCATGACGCCGAGCCGCACCGGGCCGTTGGCGCGAACCGGCCGCGCCTTGCCGCCATGGCCTCGTTCGCCCGGCGCGTGCGGTACCAGCGGAATCGTCGTCGCGACCTCCTTCAGGGCCTGCCCGACCGTTCCGCGCGGAATGCGTGGGGTGACGACCGCCACGCGCAGGCGGCTGGCGAGCGGCACGATCGGCCTGGTCTTGCGATTCATCTGAGCCATGGCCGCGCCGGCACAGATCGCGGCCAGCACCAGAAGCACGGCGGCGACCGCGCCGAACCCCCAGAATTGTCCATAAGTGAGTGCAACCCAACGGTACAGCGCGATCAGGCCGACGAAAAAGGCTGCGATGACGAATAGGGCCGCCACCGCGAACAGTCCGCCGGCCACTGCGTAAGAGGTTACCTTGCCGGTTGCGTGGTTCGTTCGGTCGCGAACATAGGATTGTGTGGCGCGTTTGACGTGGTTGAGCTTGAGCGCCAAGCCGGCGCGCAGCAATTCGCCCGATGGCGCAAGCATGCGGACATCCCTCTGAAAGTCGAAAACCCTTATTCGGGGATGAACGTGGCGGCGTTTGACTTGTTCCGCCGGAGCGCGCCCGCCGTTGCGGATCAGCCGAGATCGGCCGCCGCGATCCAGAACACCTCGCCCTCGGATTCCTCGGTGTCGAGCCAGAGCAGCGGCAGTTCCGGGAAGGCCTCGTCGACCAAGTCGCGGCCGCGGCCGATCTCGCAGATGAGGCCGCCGTCCGGCGTGAGACGGTCGGGCGCATCGCGCAGGATGCGGCGGACCACGTCGAGGCCGTCGGCGCCACCGTCGAAGGCGAGCTTCGGTTCGGCCCGGCATTCCGGCGGCAGCGCCGCCATGCCTTCCGCGTCGACGTAAGGCGGGTTGGTGATGATCAGGTCGTAACGTGCATCGCCGAGCGGCGCGAACAAATCGCCGCGATAGAGCGTGATGCGCTCATCGAGCCCGTGCTCCCCGACATTACGTGTCGCAACCTCGAACGCGCCCTTGGAGATGTCGACCGCATCGACGGCGGCGTTCGGGAAATGATGCGCGGCAAGGATCGCCAGACACCCGGATCCGGTGCAGAGATCGAGCACGCGCTCGATGGACGAGGGATCGTCGATCAGCGAGCCAGCCTCGCCATCGCCGCCGAAATGCGACTCCAGCAATTCGCCGATGAAGGAGCGCGGAACGATGACGCGCTCGTCGACATAGAAGGGCAGGCCGCGCATGTAGATCTTGTTGACGAGATAGGCGGCCGGTTTGCGCGTGGTGACGCGCTTGTGGATGAGATCGAGGATGGTCTTGCCTTCCGCCGCCGTGACGCGCGCGTGGGCAAAGGTCTCGAACTGGTCGGGATGCAGATGCAGCGCTTCGCAGACCAGGAAGGCCGCTTCCGCGACGGGGTCGGTGGTGCCATGGGCAAAGGCGAGCTTGGCCTCCGTGAAGCGGCTCACCGCGTAGCGGACGAAATCGAGCAGCGTCAGAAGCTCGCCACGGCCGACCTTGGCGAGTTTTGGCGCGGCGCGGCTGCGCGCGGTCTTTTTGGATGCTCTTGCCATCAGGATCGGGTCCAGCGAGCGGCGGCCTCGTCGTCGCGGGCCCGGGCCTCGACCCAGCCGGTGCCGGTGGCGCTCTCTTCCTTCTTCCAGAACGGTGCGCTGGTCTTGAGGTAATCCATCAAGAACTCGGCCGCCTCGAACGCCGCTTTGCGGTGTTGCGAGGCGGTCAGCACCAGCACGATGTTCTGGCCGGGCATGAAGCGGCCGACGCGGTGAATGATGGTGACGCCGTTGAGCGGCCAGCGCGAAATGGCCTCGTCGACATGGCGCTTGATCTCGTCCTCGGCCATCCCTGGATAATGCTCGAGCGTGAGCGCTGAAATCTTCGCGCTGTCCTCGTCGGCGCGGCAGATGCCGGAGAAGCTCACGACCGCGCCGATATCGGTGCGGCTCCTGGTCAGGCCCGCGATTTCGCGCGCGATGTCGAAATCGTCTTCCTGGATACGGATGGTTACGGCGCCGGCGGTGGCAGGGGAGGTCATGGGCCTAGCCGCCGGTCATCGGCGGGAAGAACGCGATCTCGCGGGCGCCGGCGATCGCGGCGTCCGACTTGACGTGGGTATGGTCGATCGCGGCGCGGATGACCTTCGGCTTCTCGAACGCATAGGCGTAGGCCTCGCTCCGGCCGGACAGCCAGGCGATCAGCTCCTCCACGGTGCGCACGCTTCCCGGAGGCTCGATGGTCTCCTCGGCCATGCCGATGCGCTCGCGCACCCAGGCGAAGTATTTCAGCTTCATCCCTCATCCTCCTTGATGAGGTGATGGATGCCGGCACGGAAATAGTCGTAGCCGGTGTACATGGTGAGGATGGCCGAGGCCCACAGCAGCGCCAGTCCGATCATCGAGACGATCGGCACCACCTCGTCGCCGGCCGGGCCAGCGAGCAGGAAGCCGATCGCAACGAGCTGAACCGTCGTCTTCCACTTGGCAAGGTTGGTCACGGGCACGCTGACGCGCAGCGCGGCGAGATATTCCCGCAGGCCCGAGACCAGGATCTCGCGGCACAGGATCACGATGGCGGCCCACAGCGACCAGCCATGGATGATGCCGTCGGCAGCCAGCATCAGCAGGCAGGATGCGACCAGCAGCTTGTCGGCGATCGGGTCGAGCATCCGGCCGAACGCCGATTGCTGATTCCAGATCCGCGCGTAATAGCCGTCGAGGTAATCGGTCACTGCGGCCGCGATGAAAATGGCGACCGCGACCCAGCGCAGCCACAGCGGCTGATCCAGAATCGACTGCGCATAGATGCAGCCGACCACGACCGGGATCGCGGCGATCCGGCCATAGGTCAGCATGTTCGGGAGGGACATCGCGCGGCTGGTTGTCCCTCGTGTCGTGGCGATGTTCATCCGTCCTACCAATACCGCTGTGGCCTGAAGGTCAACTATCCCGCTCCCAAATGGGGTGCGGCATGCGACGACCATATGACCGCGGCTCCCTTTAGTTCACCCCGGCTGGGGATGGAAATAGTCGAAAATCCTGCGAGCGCTCTCGGCGCTCACCCCCGGAACCTTGCCAAGATCGGCGATCGAGGCCCGTTCGATCTCCTTCAGGGTTCCGAAATGATGCAACAAGGCACGTTTGCGTGACGGGCCGATGCCCGGAATCTCCTGCAAACCGGCCTCGCGGATGTCCTTCTTGCGCAGCTTGCGGTGCGAGCCGATGACGAAGCGGTGGGCCTCGTCCCGCAGCCGCTGGATGAAATAGAGCACGGGGTCGCGCGGCTCCAGCTTGATCGCCTCGCGCTCCGGCATGAACAGGGTCTCGCGGCCGGCATCCCGGTCCGGTCCCTTGGCCACCGACATCAGCGACACCTGGGTCAGCCCGAGATTTGTAAAAATCTCCCGAACGGCGTTGAGCTGGCCTCGGCCGCCGTCGATGACCACGAGATCGGGCCATTGCGGGAAGTCGTCGTCCTTGGCCTTGGTCGCACCGTCTTCGGGCGGATTGATCAGGCGCTTGAAGCGGCGCTCCAGCACCTCGCGCATCATTCCGTAGTCGTCGCCGGGCGCGAGCCCTTCCGACTTGATGTTGAACTTGCGGTACTGGTTCTTCACGAAACCATCCGGACCGGCGACGATCATGGCGCCGACCGCATTGGTGCCCTGGATGTGGCTGTTGTCGTAGACCTCGATGCGCTTCGGCGGATGCGGCAGGCTGAGCGTCGTCGCCATCGCGTCGAGCAGGCGGCTCTGGGTCGCGGTATCGGCGAGCTTGCGGCCCAAAGCCTCGCGCGCATTGGTCAGGGCGTGGGTGACAAGCTCCTTCTTCTCGCCGCGCTTCGGCGTGGAGACCTCGATCTTGTGGCCGGCCTTGATCGACAAGGCGTTTTCGAGCAGCTCGCTCTCCTCGATCTCGTGCGAGAGCAGGATGTTCCTTGGCGGCGGCTTGTCGTCGTAGAACTGGGCGAGGAAGGAGCCGAGCACCTCTTCCGGCGTAAAGGTCTTCTCTGCCCGCGGGAAATAAGCGCGGTTGCCCCAGTTCTGGCCGGTGCGGAAGAAGAATACTTCGACGCAGGAGAAGCCACCGTCCTGGTGGATGGCGAACACGTCGGCTTCCTCCACCGTGCGCGGATTGATGCCCTGCTGCGACTGGATCGCCGAGAGCGCAGCGAGGCGGTCGCGGTAGAGCGCCGCGCTCTCGAATTCGAGCTCGCCGGAGGCCTTCTCCATCTCGCCCGCGAGCTCCTGCTTCACCGCCTGGCTCTTGCCGGACAGGAAGTCGGTCGCCTCGCGCACCAGCGTCGTATAGCCGGGGAAGTCGATCTCGCGGGTGCAGGGGCCGGCGCAGCGGCGGATCTGGTAGAGCAGGCAGGGCCGCGAGCGGCTCTCGAAGAAGGAATCGGTGCAGGAGCGGATCAGGAACGCGCGCTGCAACGCCGTGATGGTGCGGTTGACCGCGCCGGCGGAGGCGAACGGGCCGAAATAACGCCCGGGGCGGCTCTGCGCGCCGCGATGCTTCAGGATCTGCGGCGCCCAATGGTCGCCAGTGATCAGGATGTAGGGAAACGACTTGTCGTCGCGGAGCTGCACGTTGAAGCGCGGGCGGAGCTGCTTGATGAGGTTGGCCTCGAGCAGCAGCGCCTCGGTCTCGGTCGTGGTCGAGACGATCTCCACGGAGACTGTCGCCGCGATCATGCGCAGGATGCGCGCCGGCTGCGGCGCACTGAGGCGCGCGTAGTTGGACAGGCGCTTTTTGACGTTCTTGGCCTTGCCGACATAGAGCACGTCGCTGTTCGCAGCGAGCATGCGGTAGACGCCGGGCGAGGTCGGGGCGAGCCGGACCGCACGCTCGATCGCCTCATGGCCGGTCGCCAATGGCTCTTCGCCGACCGCGCCCGTCTCTTCCAGGATGTCCGGCAGCCGCGCATCGTCCTCGTCGTCGCCGCTCGCGGTGGCGGGATCGAGGTCCGGCGGCGTCAGCCCCTCGGGCAGGGCGTCCGGTGCGGTGCCGCGCGGCGATTTGCGCGCGCGCGCGTCGTCCGGATTGTCGGGGGAATCGTGAACCATGGGACGAATTTAGGCGCTGAGGGTGCCGATTTGAAGTTCCGGCAATGCCGCACGCACAGGATGGCGGCCGCAGTTCCCGGTAACGCTTCCTTAAGTCTGTTAACAGCGCGGTAACGGGTCTTAACAGGCCTTTAACTTAAAACTCTCGATAAATCTTACGCGAAAAGTTCTTGGTTCCGTAACCATGCGGTTTTGCCTTGCGCGGCGGTGCAGGCATCGCACGGGGTGGTAGTTGCGTTGGAGAGTACCCATGAAGAGGTTCGTTGTGGGCGCAGCCGCGTTGGTTGCAGCCGGCTGGACAGCTTCGGCAGAGGCCGCCGATCTTAGTTACGGGCAGCGTGCGCCCTATACCGTCAATCAGCCGCTCAATTCCTATAGCTGGGCCGGCCCCTATATCGGCGCCAATGTCGGCTACGAGTGGGGCTCGGTGAGCAACACGCCCGTGAAGCCCTCCGGCTTCGTCGGCGGCGTGCAGGCCGGCTACAATTTCCAGAGCGGCCCGTGGGTATTCGGCGTCGAGGGTGACATCCAGGCCGCTGGTGCCGACGACACTTTCGCGCCGTGGAAGTTCTCCAATCCATGGTTCGGCACCTTGCGCGGCCGCGCTGGCTACGCCTTCAGCAACGTCCTGTTCTACGGCACCGCCGGCCTCGCCTTCGGCGAACTCCGCGCGCAGACCTTCGGCTGGACGGAGTCGCACACCACCGCCGGCTGGACCGCCGGTGTTGGCGCGGAAGTCGGCTTCGCGCCGAACTGGAGCGCGAAGCTCGAATACCTCTACATCGATCTGTCGACGAGCCAGTTCGCAATTACAGGCGTGTCAAACGGCTATAGCGCCAGCGTTGTGCGCGCAGGCGTGAACTATCACTTCTGATAGGCGAATAAGAAAATACCGGACAACAGCCTCCCGGCCGCTCGCGGCCGGGATTTTTTTGCGCCAGATTTTTTTGAGTGAGGCCCGCTAGGAGAGGATCACTAAATTGACCGCCTTTGGCCCCTTCCCCTTCTTGTCCGGTTCGACCTCGAATGTGATACGCTGTCCTTCGGCAAGATCCTTCAGTCCCGCTCGCTCCACAGCGGTGATGTGAACGAAGACATCGCGACCGCCGTCGTCCGGTTTGATAAAGCCGTAGCCGCGCTCGCCGTTAAAGAACTTGACCGTTCCCGTCATGGCCATCGGGAAACTCCCCCTCATTGCTCCTCCGCCACAACGCAGACGCGCGTCGCGGCATGACCGGGCCTTACGAAGCCCGGGAGCTGGCCATCCTTGGGCAGACCATTCGGTCCGACTGGATCTTTCTTAGGCCTTCACTCCGCCGCAACCATTCGCGGAAGCGGAACGTAAAGCCAGTCACGGAAACAGCATAATACGGTTCTTTGCAGATTGACTACGGTTACTGCATATTTTTCCCAAGAATGCCGGAGTGTTACGGCTTCGGCACCTCTAATCGGAATCTGGCAGCGCCGCCCTGGCCGAGCGGCATTTCCAGCTCGGGCAGGATCGTCTTCAGCTCGCCTTGCAGCGTATAGGGCGGATTGACGATCAACAGCCCGGTGGACGTGAGCGGTGCGCCGTCAATCTGCGGTGCGGCGCTGAATTCGAGCCGCAGACATTTTGCCGGCGACTTTGCTGAGGCTGCGGTCCGCGCCACCAATTGCGCCAGCGCGTCGGTGGCACGGCGGCTCTTGGCCGGATACCAGATTACATAGATACCGGTCGGCCATTTCGCGAAGGCTGTGGAGAAGGCCGCGCCCAGCTTTTCGAACTCGTCCTTCGCTTCGAAGGACGGGTCGATCAGCACGAGTCCGCGGCGCTCCTTCGGCGGCACGAAGGCCGGCAGCGCGACCCAGCCGTCGAGATCGACCACGCGGGCCTGTTCATCGCGGCGCAGCACGTCGATGAGCGCCTTTCGCGCTTTCGGCTCGAGCTCGCAGGCGACGAGGCGATCCTGCGGCCGCATCAGGCCGCGCGCGATCAGCGGCGAGCCCGGATAGGCCTTGAGCTCGCCCTTCGGATTGTAGGCGCGGACGATGTCGAGATAGGGCTTCGTCAGCGCGATGGTGTCGTTCGAGAGGCGCGCCTGCATCAGCCGCGCGATCCCCGTCAGCCACTCGCCACCGCGCTTCGCCTCATCGCTCTCGAGATCATAGAGGCCGGCGCCCGCATGGGTGTCGATGACGCGGAACGCGGCCGGCTTGTCCTGCAAATAGGTCAGGATGCGCGCGAGCACGATGTGCTTGATGACATCGGCGAAGCTGCCGGCGTGAAAGGCGTGACGGTAGTTCATGGTGCAGAGTTACGACATCGTGCGATGAAAGTAACTGCTGTCATTCCGGGGCGGTGCGGCTCTATCCACCCCTGATCGGCGGCATCGTCAGCTGGTCGCGGCGGCAGGCGCGGCGGTCGATCTCCTCGCAGGCGCGGAATTGCAAATCCTTGCTGAGGCAGATGCGGACCTCGGAGAGCCGCGTCCGGTTGCAGGTCACCGAGACGGCGGCATTGCTCAAGCCGGGATTGGCCTTGATGAAGGCTTCCTCGACCTCGGCCGGGGCCACCGTCTTGGCCTGCGACAGGTCGAGATACTCGGCCGGAATCTTGATCGCGGCGCGGGCTTTGCGGATGGTCTCGAAATAATTGCGGTCGGTGAGCCCGGAGCAGGTGCCGTGCTTGTCCCATTCGTTGAAGATCAGGCCCGGCGCCGGCATCAAATCGAGCATCGAGGAGACGATGTTGCGGTTCAGCCGCGGCGACGGCCGCTGGCAATATTCCGGAAAGCCGTTCTCATATTGCGGCCACAGGCCGTGCACCACGAAAGCGTAGGGCCGTCCCCCGCACTGGATCTGCGAGCGCCCGCCGCGCTCCGCCGCTTCCTCGCAGAACGAGGGCGACCAGGACAGCGACAGCACATAGAAATCGAATTCGCCGGGCGTGTTCTGCCGCCTGTCCTGCGCTGTCGCGCTGCCGGCGAGCCCAACCAGCCCGGCCGCAAGCGGGAGAGCAAGGATCAGCGAGATCATCAGGCGGGAGAACGAATGCAATCTGGAATGAAACATGGCGACGCCCCTCAACTAGACTGTGCAAAAGAGCCTAGCAGGCGATAAGAACATTTCAAGAACAAATTTCGAGCGACCACGGTTCGGGCCGCTTGATCGGGTCCGAATCAGGGCTTTGCCGCGCGGCAGGACGGATTGTAGGCCCAGTTGCGGTCGAGCCCGACCACGCACCATTCGACGCCCTGCCCGTAACCGGCGAAGCCGCCATCCTCGATGATCGAGAAGTGCACCTTGCGCATCTTGCCATCATTGAGCATGGCCTCGCCGGAGCAGTAGCGGCGCGGAATATTGTCGGACGCCCAGGGCCGGAACGCGGTCTCGTGGACGGCCGAGAAGCCCTCGATCTTCAACGACGAATTCCAGAAGGAGCTTTCCTTCTCCCAGAATTGGGTGGCGATCGTCGGCAGCGCCTTCTCGCAATCGGCGACACGGCCGTCATAACGCGGCCCGCTCAGCCAGAAGTTCAGCTCCAGCGGATTGGCGGCCCGGGCCTCACCGAGCGACAGCGCCCCGAACATGAGGCCGAGCACAGCGGCAAAACGGAGCGATTTCAGTGAGGTCGAGGCGCGCATGGGCAATCCAGACAGCATGATCTGCGGAGGCCGAACGGTGCCGCGAAGGCCGGGGCAGGTCAAGTGCAGCGCGGCAACACTTAGCCACGAGTTGACCGGAACGTCGCAGCAGCCGGCGTTCGGTTCTTTCCACCGCCGCGCCGGCACCGTAAACTACCGCCAACCAATCGGAGTGACGGGAATGCGAATCATTGCGGCCGCGGGCCTTCTTGCCTTGGGACTGATGGCGAGCCAGTCGGCGCGCGCCGATATTTTGCCGGTGCCACCCTTCAAGGGCAACGACACCGGCGGCATCATCGCCTATTCGCTGGCGGCCCAGGCCGATGCGCGGCAGCTCGCGGTCGATCACTGCGCGCGGTACGACAAGGTGGTCAAATTCCTTGCGGTGCAGGCCTATGAGGGCGGCTACATCTCGTTTGCCTGCCGCTGGGTGCCCTATGGCGCGGCCGACCGGCCGATCCGCACGCTCTACTGAGACGTTCTCGTAGCGCCAGGATAACGCCGAGAAAAGAAGACATCTCAGCCGGGAGTCTCTCGCATGACGCGCAAGCTTGCTTTGCTCGGATCAGTCGTTTGCCTCGTGTTGTCGGCAGGCGCGGCTCGCGCCGACGATATGCCGGTGCGCAAGGCCGGCCTGTGGGAATTGAAGATGGTCAGGAGCGGCTCGGCGATGCCGGAAATGACCATGCAGCACTGCACCGACGAGACCGTCGACAAGGAGATGAACAACAACGTCTCCCCGATGGCCAAGCAGATCTGCTCCAAGCAGGACATCAAGAAGACGTCGACCGGCTATGTCAGCGATTCCGAGTGCAACGTCGCCGGCATGACCACGACCTCGCATGCCGAGATCGTCGGCGACTTCAACTCGGCCTACACGGTGAAGACCTCCTCGCATGCACAGGGCGGCCCGGCCGGCAGCGCAGGGCGCGACACGACCATGACGCTCGAAGCGAAATGGCTTGGCGCCTGCAAACCCGATCAGAAGCCCGGCGACATCGTGATGCCCGGCGGCTTCAAGATGAACGTGCGCGACGTCGACAAGCTGAAAGCGCTGCTGCCAAAGTAAGTAGGATCGTAGCCCGGATGGAACGAAGCAAAATCCGGGACACTATCTCCGTCGTGTAAAGTCCCGGATTACGCTTCGCTCCATCCGGGCTACGTTCGGCTACACCGGAATCCGCACGCTTGCGCGCAATCCGCCCATCGGGCTGTCGCCGAGCGTGATGTCGCCGCCATGGGAACGGGCGATGTCGCGGGCGATCGCGAGCCCCAGGCCCGTGCCGCCTTCGTCCTGGTTGCGGGCGTTGTCGAGCCGCAGGAACGGCTTGAACACCTCTTCGCGCAAATGGGCGGGAATGCCGGGACCATCGTCATCGACCGTGACGGTCAGATAGCGGTGATCGCGCTGGCCGGTGATGGCGATGCTCTTGCCGTAGCGCGCGGCGTTGGTGACAAGGTTGGCGAGGCAGCGCTTGAACGAGGCCGGCTTCACGGTCACCACGGGCAGGCCGTGGAAGGTCACGGTCGCGGTATGGCCGTGGCGTTCGGCGTCGCTGCGCAGCTCCTCGAGCGCCTGCGCCATGTCGGTCGGCTGCGATTGCTCGCCGGAATCGCCACGGGCAAAGGCGAGGTAGTCCTCCAGCATCATCGACATCTCGTCGACGTCCTTGCGCATGCCCTCCAGTTCGGGGCTGTCGCCGATCAGCTCCAGCTCGAGCTTGAAGCGGGTCAGGATGGTGCGCAGATCGTGGCTGACGCCGGCGAGCATCGCGGTGCGCTGCTCCATCGTGCGCTCGATGCGCGATTTCATCTCCAGGAATGCGACCGCTGCGCGCCGCACCTCGCGCGCGCCGCGCGGTCTGAAGTTCGGTGCCTCGCGGCCCTTGCCAAAGCTTTCGGCGGCGTCGGCAAGCCGCAGGATCGGCTTGATCTGGTTGCGCAGGAACAGCACCGCGACGATCAGCAGGATCGACGACGTGCCGACCATCCAGAACAGGAAAATTTCTGAGTTCGAGGCGTAGGCGGCGCTGCGCTGGGCGAACACGCGCATCACGGCATCGTCGAGCTGGATGCGGATCTCGACGAGGTTGGAGCGGCCAACCGTGTCGATCCAGAACGAGCGCCCGATCTGGCGGCCGAGCTGCACCGACAGCGTCTGGTCGAGCAGCGAGAAGAACGGCTTTGGTCCGGGTGGCGGCATGTCGCCGACGGGAAGAAAATCGACCACGAGCTGCATGCGCTCGGCGATGCGGCGCAGTTGCGCGCGGTCCTTGTCCTGCGGATAGCCCTTGTAGACGTCAATGAGGCTGGCGACGTCCTGCACCACGGCCTGCGACAAGCGCCGCGTCACCGTGTTCCAGTGCCGCTCCATGAACACGAAGGCGACCACGGTCTGGAGGATCACCATCGGCACGATCATGATCAGCAGCGCACGGGCATAGAGACCGGTCGGCATCCAGCCCTTGAACGCATTGCCCATCCAGCCATTGGCGGCGGAGACGCGCCCGGCGGCGCTTCGGAGCAGCGTCAGGCCGGTGTCAATCGTGCTCATTGGTCGTGTTTCACCGCTCTGATCTTATGGCGAGGCCACCAGCCGGTAGCCGATGCCGCGTACCGCCTGGAGGAACAGGGGATTGGCGGGGTCGGTCTCGATCTTGCGCCGCAAGCGGTTGATCTGCACGTCGACGGCGCGTTCGTTGACGCTGCCATTGCCGGTCAGCGCGCTGCGCGGCACGGTCTCGCCTGGCGCCTCCGACAGGATGCGCAGCATCTCGCGCTCGCGGTCGGTGAGGTGGATGACCTCCTCGCCCTGGCGCAACTCGCCGCGATCGAGATGATAGATGTAGGGGCCGAATGCGATTTTCTCGACCAATGCGGCCTGCGGCGGTGGCGCGGCGCGCTTGAGGATGTTGTTGATGCGCAGCGCGAGCTCGCGCGGCTCGAACGGTTTTGCCACGTAATCGTCGGCACCGATTTGCAGGCCCTCGATGCGGGCTTCGGCTTCATGGCGCGCCGTCAGCATCACGATCGGCACCGATGAAGATGTCCGGATGAAGCGGGCAAGATCGAAGCCGGTCTCGCCGGGCATCATGACGTCGAGGATCAACAGGTCAAAATGCAGGCCCAACAGTTTTGAGCGCGCATCGCCCGCGCTTGCGGCGGTGGTGACGCGATAGCCTTCGCTGGCGAGGAAGCGCGACAACAGATCGCGGATGCGGCGGTCGTCGTCGACCAGCAGGAGGTGCGGGGCATCGTCGGCCGGTTGCGCCGGCGGGCGGGCGAGCGTGGCAGCGAGCGGCACAGTCACTCCTTTGCGTCTTGATTGACGGTGGCGAAGATCGTCTCCAGCACCTTGTCCGGATCCTCGCGGTCGATCATCGCGCGCAGGAAGCGCTTGACGGTCTCGGCATCCTGCGGCGCCATCTCGGCCAGCGCCTTGGTGATCCGCGTGGTCTGGAGGCCCGCGAGCTTCTGCACCAGCGCCTCGCCCTTGGGTGTTGTGTAAAGCAGGCGCTGGCGGCGATCGTTGTCGCCGGTCTTCTGCACGATGTAGCCCTCGTCCAGCAGCTGCTTGAGCACGCGGCCGAGCGATTGCTTGGTGATGCGCAGGACATCGAGGAGGTCGGCGACCTTGAGCCCGGGATAACGATAGACGAAGTGGATGACGCGGTGATGGGCCCGGCCGAAGCCGAATGCCTCCAGCTCCTGGTCGGGATCGCCGACGAAATCGCGATAGGCGAAGAACAGCAGCTCGATGATATCCCAGCGCAAATTGCTTCCTTCGGGCGCGGCCGGCTTGGTCTCGGCAACGTCATGAGAGGGAGTCGCGAAATTTATGTCAGGCATATTGACGTATCTTGGGTTCAATGTTACAAAACGATCAGCCCGCACGAAATTTTAGATCGTTTCGCGTCGGGTGGCAGTTTCAAGGGCGGCCGGAGAGTGCCGAACAGGCGGCGACGGCCGGATCAGATCTACCGTACGATTGTCGAGCGGCATTTCGGCAAAACATACTGGACTTCCGCCTTCCGCAAAAGCATGTCCTCGGCGACATGCTGGCCACGGAAACCGGCCGTAACAAGGCTGGCGGTGGTCCGGCCAGGAACCTAATCAAGCCAGCCGGGCCCGAACAGGGCAGGCCGGCGCCAGAACAGCGCCGCCATCGGCAGCGGGAGCCAAGGACATGAGCATGAAATTCGACATCCAGCCCGCATCCAATCCGACCTCCGAAAAGGACCGCGTGGCCAAGCTGGTGGACCCCGGCTTCGGGCGGGTCTTCACCGATCATATGGCGATCGTCCGCTACAACCAGGCCAAGGGCGGCTGGTATGAGGCGCGCATCGAGGCGCGCGCCAATTTCCAGCTCGATCCGGCCGGTGCCGTCCTGCACTACGCGCAGGAAATTTTCGAAGGGCTGAAGGCCTACAAGCGCGACGACGGCGGCGTGAACCTGTTCCGTCCCGACGCGAATGCGCGGCGCTTCAAGGATTCGGCCGACCGCATGGCGATGGCGCAGGTCCCCGAGGACGTCTTCATCGAGGCGGTCGCGCAGGTCGTGCGCATCGACCGCGCCTGGATGCCGGGCGGCGAGGGCAGCCTCTATTTGCGGCCCTTCATGATCGCGAGCGAGACCTTCCTCGGCGTGAAGCCGTCGTCCGAATACATCTTCGCGGTGATTGCCTCGCCGGTCGGCTCCTATTTCAAGGGCGGGCCTGCGCCGGTGTCGATCTGGGTGTCGGAGAATTACACGCGCGCCGCGGTTGGCGGCACGGGCGCCGTCAAATGCGGCGGCAACTATGCCGCGAGCCTGCGCGCGCAGGCCGAAGCCATCCAGCACGGCTGCGATCAGGTCGTCTTCCTCGACGCAATCGAGCGCCGCTACATCGAGGAGCTCGGCGGCATGAATGTCTTCTTCGTGTTCGACGACGGCTCGCTCTCGACGCCGCCGCTCGGCACGATTTTGCCCGGCATCACCCGCGACTCCATCATCGCGCTCGCCAGGGATGCGGGAAAGACCGTGCGCGAGGAGTCCTATTCGATCGACCAGTGGCGCGAGGATGCGGCCAGCGGCAAGCTGAAGGAAGCTTTTGCCTGCGGCACCGCCGCCGTGATCTCGCCGATCGGCAAGGTGCGCTCGGTGAGCGGCGATTTCGAGATCAGCGGCGGCGTCGCCGGCCCCGTCGCCATGGGCCTGCGCAAGCAGCTCGTCGACATCCAGTACGGCCGCACCAACGATCCGCACAGCTGGATCAAAAAGGTGATTTGAGTCTCGATCTCTTCCCCTCTCCCCGCTTGCGGGGAGAGGGTAGGGTGAGGGNAGGGGGAGTCTCCGCGGGGGTGGTGAAAGACGGATTCGCGGAGAGTCCCCCTCACCGGGAATCCGCGCGTTCCGCGCGCATTCCGACCTCTCCCCGCAAGCGGGGCGAGGTGAAAAGCGCCGTTTCAGGGTTGTCAGCCAACGTTTATGCTGTAAGTCAACGTTGACTTTCAAAGCTTGCAACGAGCGACATGACCAAAAAACCCCAGAAATTGAAGGCGCGGCTGCCGCGCGGTCTCGAGGATCGCGATCCCGCCGCGATCCGGGCGACCCGCGAGATGGTCGAGAAGATCCGCGCTGTCTACGAGCTCTACGGGTTCGAGCCGGTGGAGACACCGGCGATGGAATACACCGATGCGCTCGGCAAATTCCTGCCCGATCAGGATCGTCCGAACGAGGGCGTGTTCTCGTTCCAGGACGACGACGAGCAGTGGATTTCGCTGCGCTACGATTTGACCGCGCCGCTCGCCCGCTACGTCGGCGAGCGATACGGGACCGACGGTCTGGTTCTGCCCTACCGCAGCTATCGCGTCGGCTACGTGTTCCGCAACGAGAAGCCCGGCCCCGGCCGCTTCCGCCAGTTCATGCAGTTCGACGCCGATACGGTCGGTTCGGCGACGCCGGCGGCGGACGCCGAGATTTGCATGATGGCCGCGGACACGATGGAGGCCCTTGGCGTTCAGCGCGGCCAGTATGTGGTGAAGGTCAATAACCGCAAGGTGCTTGATGGCGTGCGCGACGCGCTCGGAATCACCGACGATGGTCAGTGGCTCACGGTTATGCGCGCGATCGACAAGCTCGATCGGCTTGGTCTTGCCGGAGTCCAGCAACTGCTAGGCGAAGGTCGAAAGGATGAGTCTGGTGACTTTACAAAGGGCGCGGGACTAAAGCCTGCTGATATTGTCTTGGTCACGAGTGTCATCGAGCAAGTTGATGATGCCGACGAGAAAATTGCTCAGATTGACTTGCGGCTGCGTGACAGCAAAGTTGGTCAGCAGGGCCGCGAAGAGTTGGAGGAAATAGAGCGGCTTGTGAGAGCTTCCGGATATGGTCCGGACCGCATCAAGATCGATCCCTCCGTCGTGCGCGGCCTCGAATATTACACCGGTCCCGTCTACGAGGTCGAACTCCTGCTCGAGACCAAGGACGAGAAGGGCCGCCCGGTGCGGTTCGGCTCCGTCGGCGGCGGTGGTCGCTACGACGGCCTCGTCTCGCGCTTCCGCGGTGAGCCGGTGCCGGCGACCGGTTTCTCGATCGGTGTGTCGCGGCTCCAGGCCGCGCTGACGCTGCTCGGCAAGCTCGATACGCGGCCCGAGTTCGGGCCCGTCGTCGTCACCGTGTTCGACCGCGACCGCGTCGCCGATTACCAGACGATGGTCGCGTCCTTGCGCACCGCCGGCATCCGCGCCGAGCTCTATCTCGGCAATCCCAAGAATATGGGAAACCAGCTCAAATATGCCGACCGCCGCAACGCGCCCTGCGTCATCATCCAGGGCTCGGATGAAAAGGCGCGCGGCGAGGTGCAGATCAAGGATCTGGTCGAGGGCGCGAAGGCGGCCGCCGCCATCGCCTCCAACCAGGAATGGCGCGAGAGCCGCCCGGCGCAATTCTCGTGCAGCGAAGCCGATCTCGTCGCAAAGGTGCGCGAGGTCTTGGCGCGCCATGACGTGAGCTGGGGCTAGCCATTCGCAGGCAGCGTCATGCCCGGGCTTGTCCCGGGCATCCACGTCCTGTTTGATGGAAGAGAACGTGGATGGCCGGGACAAGCCCGGCCATGACGAACGCAGCAGGGAGAATACAATGCCTGAGATCACCGTCAGCATGGCCGTGGGCCGCACCGATGAACAGAAGGCCGGCATGATGCGCGACATCACCCAGGCACTGGTGAAGAATCTCGGCGTCGATGCCGATGCCGTCGTCATCCAGATCAACGAAGCTCCGCTCGCCCACAAGATGAAGGGCGGCAAGACCTTTGTGGAGCGCGCGGCGGCGGCGAAGAAGTAGCGACGGTTAGCGCGGCATCCAAGACTGTCGTCCCGGCGAAGGCCGGGACCCATAACCCCAGGGAGCGGTTGTGGGCGCAAGCAGGAAACTCCGAGCCTTCGCCAAACTGCGGCCTGTGGCTATGGGTCCCGGCCTTCGCCGGGACGACACCGTGTGTGAGGCACCATGGACGCACGCGACTTCATCACAATCGACATGAGCGCTGAGCGCACGCTGGTGGTGCCGGTGGAGCGCACGGTCGGGCATTTCGTGCCCGGTATGCCCATGGTCTATGCGACCCCGATGATGATCCTGGAGATGGAGATGACATCGGGCGACGCGATCCGCGCGGCGCTAAGGCCGGGCTGGGTCACCGTCGGCACCGAGGTCGACATCCGCCATCTTGCGGCAGCCTTGGTTGGTGCAACAGTGCGGACCACAGCGAAGGTGGTTGCGGTCGAACGCCGTATCATCCGCTTCGAGGTCGAGGCGTTCGAGGGCACGCGCAAGCTCGGCGAGGGCCGCCATGCGCGCGGTCTCGTCAATGTCGAGATGTTCAACAAGCGGTTGGGGGCGTAGCCGCTACTTCGCCAATTCCTTCGACCGCTGCGTCGCGGCCGCGATCGCGCGGATCATCAGATCGCGCAGGCCGGGCTCACCCATCAGCACGCCGAGGGCTGCGGCGGTGGTGCCGCCGGGGGAAGTGACGTTCTGGCGCAGCGTGCTGGAGGGAAGCTCCGATTGGTGCAAAAGCTCGCCGGAGCCGGCGACGGTCTCGCGTGCAAGCTTGGTCGCCAACGCCTCGGGCAGACCAGCTTCGACGCCGGCGCGCGCGAGCTCTTCGGCGAGCAGGAACACATAGGCCGGGCCGGAGCCGGAGACGGCGGTGACCGCATCCATCAGGCTTTCGTCCTCGACCCATTCGACTGAGCCCGTGGCGCGCAACAGTGCATCGGCCACTGCGCGTTGATGCGCGCTGACGTTCTTCGCCGCAACCGCCACTGTGATGCCGCGGCCGATGGCAGCCGGCGTGTTCGGCATCGCGCGCACCACGGCGCCGCCGCAAACGTCCTGAAGCGAGGCGATCGTGGTTCCCGCCATGATCGACACCACCGAGGTCTTCTCCGAGACGAATGGCTTCAGCCCGGCGCCGGCCTCGCGAAAATATTGCGGCTTGACCGCGACGACGAGCGTCTCGACCTGACCTGCCGCCTTCACATCAGGATTGAGCGCAACGCCTTTCGCGGCAAGCGCGCTGATCTCGGGCGAGAGGTGCGGATCGATCACCGCGACGCGGCGCGGATCGAGCCCGCCCGAAAGCCACCCCGTCAGCATCGCGCCGCCCATCTTGCCGGCGCCGGCGAGAAGGATGGTGCCGGTGATGTTTTGGAGAGTGCTGTTCGCCATCGTGGTCACCACAAATTCAGTGTCGTCCCGGCGAAGGCCGGGACCCATAACCACGAGTGGTTCTAGTGGATGAAGGGATGAGCAACAAGCATCGCGCGATACGGAGAAATCACGCGGTATGGGTCCTGGCTTTCGCCAGGACGACGGTGAGGAGGGAGATGCGGCTCTCACTCCTTTGAGCGGTGCCCTACGCCTCGCCCGCCGTGTCGAACATCGCCGCGTCCATCGCTTCCGTCGTGGACTTGCCTGCCCACACCACGAACTGGAACGCCGGGAAATAGCGCTCGCTGGCGTGGATGGCGCCGGCGAGCATGGCTTCGCATTGCGCGGTCGAGGCGGTCAGCCCGCCCGGCAGCACCAGCGCCTGGCGGTGCATGATCATGCCGGTGTTGGTCCACAGGTCGAAATGCCCGACCCACAACTGCTCGTTGATCGCGGCAACGAGCCGCTGCACCTCCGGCCGGCGTGCGACCGGAACCTTCATGTCGAACGCGCAGGCCAGATGCAGCGCCTCGATCTCGCCCATCCAGGTGAAGGAGATCTGGTAGTCGGTCCATTGTCCCTTCGAGACAATCGTGAGTTCGTCTTCGCCGGAGCGTTCGAACGGCCAGTTGTTGCTGGCAGCAATATCCTCGACCACCGCGAGCGGGTGATTTCGGGAATCAATAGTGCCTTCGAGCAGGGACATGCCGTCTCGACCTCTTGCCTTTTTGTTGTCTTTGATACGCACGCAGTTGGTCCGGCGCGCGCTCCCTTAAATATCGCTAAGGCGATCCATTAGGAGTCGCTGTTGCGATCCCGGGATCAGCGCGGGCTTGTCGCGGATCAACTGATGTGATTTGCGGAATCTGCGCAACCGGCTGCCGAGTCCGTCCACAAGTCAGGACTCGTTCGTCCACAGCTCATCTCCGCCATAATTATTAACGAAAAGAACAAATCGGAATCGGACTCGCAGGAAGCGCCCAATCGTTAATTCCGCCGCGCGAGGGCCGGACCCCCAAGAGAACCTCCATGGCGGCATGGGACCATGCGGATTTCCCATGCGGAACAGGCTTGCTGTGGCCACGGACCGGCGTCATATTTCCGGTCAGGTCGTTCATTCCGAACGGCCGATGTTCTCAGGGCGGGGTGAAAGTCCCCACCGGCGGTAAGGGTCGAAAGGCCTAAGCCCGCGAGCGCCTTCCCCAAGGATATTCCTGAGAAAGGGATATTCCCAAAGGGAAGGGTCAGCAGATTCGGTGCAACTCCGAAGCCGACGGTTAAAGTCCGGATGAAAGAGAACGGTCGGTGGCAGACGCATCGCAAGATGCGGCTGTTTGTCGTTCCGTGTGCCCTGATTCTGGTCCTTAACTGAGGAAAGCCATGAATCAGATGTTGCAAGATCCCCAAACCGAAACCTCTCAAGTCACACAACCGCCGGTTCCGCAGGGTCCGGCGCCTGAACACCCGCGCTTCGCAAAACCGCAGCGGGTGGCGTTCGTGCAGGCCTGCTGGCACCACGACGTGGTCGAGGAGGCCCGCATCGCCTTCGTGAAGGAGGCCGAAGCGCGTCACCTCACCCATGTCGACGTGTTCGAGGTGCCGGGCTCGTTCGAGATCCCGCTGCACGCGCAGATCCTCGCCAAGACCCGGCGCTACACCGCGATCGTCGCGGCGGGCCTCGTCGTCGACGGCGGCATCTATCGCCACGAGTTCGTCGCCGACACCGTGATCAAGGCACTGATGGACGTGCAGCTCCGCACCGAGGTGCCGGTGTTCTCGGCGGTGCTGACGCCGCAGCAATTCCACGAGACCGAAGTGCACTACGATTTCTTCCGCAGGCACTTTGCGATCAAGGGCGTCGAGGTCGCGGCAGCCTGTGCGGAGACGTTGCTCGGCCTGGAGCGCCTGCGCGGCCAGGTCGCGGCGGGGATTGTGTAAGCGCTCCCCTCACACGCCGCTGATTGTCAATCCCGCTGCCGTCCCTATAAAGTCGGCGGCGGGAGGAGGCCGTGCCGTGGAGACGGGGCGGCCGACAAGATCATGTTCGAAGGACACGATCCCTATCTCGTCGCGCTCTCTGTGGCGATCGCGAGCCTGGGTGGCTATACCGGCTTTGCGCTTGCGGCTCGCATCCGCAACACGCCCGGCGTCAGCAATCGCATGCTGCTCGCGGGTGCGGCGGCGTTTCTGGCCGTCGGCATCTGGACCATGCATTTCGTCGGCATGCTGGCCGCGCCGCTGCCGCCGGACACCGTCTATCTGGTCCTGCCCACCATCATCTCGTTCCTGATCTGCGCGCTGGTGGTCGGCATCTCCCTGTTCTTCGTCTCGATCGGCGAGCCGTCATTAAAGAGGGTGGCATCGTCGGCCGTGCTGCTCGGCGTCGGCATCGCCAGCATGCATTACGTCGGAATCCATGGTCTTGCCGGGCCCTTTGCGATCGCGCACGACCGGACAATGGTGCTGCTGTCGGTCCTGGTCGCTGTTGTCACCGCCTATGGCGGCTTGCGCGCTTTTCTGGCGCAGCAGGAGGGCGTTCGCCTGATCGTCAGCTCGATCGCCTTCGGCATTGCGGTTTCCGGCATGCATTACACGGCGATGCTCGGCATGCATTTCGAGCCGCTGACGGCCGGCGGGCATCAGCATCTCGGCGGCGGCCTTGCCGCGTCGCAGCAAATTCTGTCCATCGTGGTTGCCGTGCTCTGCTTCGTGATCGCGGCCGGTTTCCTGCTCTCACTCGTCCCGGACCAACGGCGGCAGGCGGCGACTGCGGTGATGGTCGATCCGATCTCCCCGTCCGTCGCGCCGGAGCCGATGACTCAGGCGTCTGCATCGCCGCGGCCGATGCCGGCGCCGCTCGGCGGTCTCGGCCAGCCGCCGCGCGCGCCCGTTCCGCGGCTGCCGGTCGAGGGCGCCGACGGCACGCACTTCATCGACACGGCCGACGTCCGCAGCGTCCGCGCCGACGCGCATTACACGCGGGTGCATGACGGCACCCGCGAGCGGATGTGCCCCTGGTCGATCTCGGAAGCCGAGGCACAGCTCGATCCCTCGCTGTTCCTGCGGGTGCATCGCAGCCACATCGTCGCGATTCCCCATGTCGCGCTGGTCCGCAGGGAGGGCGACGGCGCCGTGCTCGAGCTCGACGGCCCGTCCCCGCACCGGGTGCCCGTGAGCCGGGCGAAGATCGCCGAGGTGAAGGCAAGGCTGGGGCTGGTGAACCGGCGGCACGCGTAGATCTCCATTGGAGGTGCACTCCCTCTCCCGCCTGCGGGAGAGGGTTGGGGTGAGGGTGTCTCCGCAACGGGATAGTCCCTATGAGGAGAGAGCCCTCACCCGGCGCTTCGCGCCGACCTCCCCCGCAGGCGAGGGCTTTGCACAAATCGCGAATCTGCGATTCACTAAGAGAGATCTGAAGAGGGTCTTGGGATGGCATATCGGCAGGTTGGGCAACCGAGCTTCGCAGATGCGCTGGCGTCGCGGCGTGGGAAAGGCGGTGCGGTGCTGAGGCGGATTTGCGAACTGGTCGATTGGGGGGCTGTGGAGCGCGTGCTGTGCGGCCTTCCGGAACCTGAGCGTGGCGCGCCGGCCTATCCTCGGCTGGTGATGTTCAAGGCTGTGCTGTTGCAGCAATGGTACGGGCTGTCCGATCCGGAACTGGAAGAAGCGCTCGATGACCGGGCCTCTTTCCGCGACTTCTGCGGCTTTGCGCTGGGCGACGAGACGCCCGACCATACGACGATCTGGCGCTTCCGCGAAGCTTTGCAGCAGGCCGGTCTGGACGAGACGCTGTTTGCCGAGATGCTGCGCCAGATCGACGCGCGCGGGCTGGTGCTGCGTCGAGGCACATTGATCGACGCCAGCCTGATCCCGGCGGCGGTGAAGCCGCCGAAGCCGCCAAAGGACCCGCTGCCGCCCGGCCCAGACGGGCGCGCGCCGAGCAAGCTGGTCAACAGCGAGCGCGATGCGGATGCGCGATGGACCAAGAAGGGTGGCAAGCGATACTTCGGCTACAAGGCGCATGTCGGTGTCGACCAGTGCTCGGCGATCATCCGTCGCAGTAAGCTGACCGACGCTGCGGTCAACGATACGGTGCCGGCCGATGAATTGATCAGCGGCGACGAGAAGGCGGTCTACGCCGACCAGGCCTATGACAAGCACGAGCGCCGCGCCGGGCTGGCTGCCCGGGGCATCAAGCCGCGGCTGATGTTCCGGCCCAACAAGCATCATCCCCTGACCGAGCGGAAGAAGCGCTTCAACGACGCCGTGGGACGCCGCCGCGCGCCGGTCGAGCAGGTCTTTGCGCGCCTCAAGGGCGTTTACGGCTGGGCGCGCGCTCGCTATCTGGGCTTGGCACGCAACCATACCCATCTGCGTCTTCTCTGCTTGGCCATGAACCTCAAACGATGGGCGGTGCTGTGTCCCGCGGGAGGTGTGGCGTGACTGCCGTAGCCCAACGCCATCGATCGGCCACGAAAACAAGGCCGTCTGCGTTCGCTCGCCATCCGAGGCCACACAAAAAAATGCCCCACATCGAGCCTCACTCCCGCACGGCCAATTAAGCAAAGCCCTCGC
>NZ_JYMR01000019.1 GCF_000938255.1 Bradyrhizobium sp. LTSP849
TGTTGGATTAGTCCAATTGGTGCGTAACAGTCCTTATGGACAGCCATAAGCGCAGTACTCAGCTTGAACGGCTTGAGGTGGTCGAGACTGGTCGCCGGCGACGCTGGTCGGATGACGAAAAGCTGCGGATCGTGACCGAAAGCTTTCAAGCGCCGCGCGCGATATCGTCGACAGCAAGACGCCATGGCATATCACGTTCGTTGCTGATGACATGGCGGCGCTCGTTCGGTCCCGAGCCGATCAGCCCTCAAAGCGAGCAATCCGGCTTTGCGCGGGTCGTCCTTGCCGCTGAGGTCGAGCCGGCGGTTGCTGCCACAGCGACGAGCGGGCAGATGGTGATCGTCGTTGGCCGGGATCGTCGGGTGATTGTCGATGCGGGCGTCGATGCGGCCGCCCTGGCGCGGGTGCTGCAGGTTCTGGAGCGTCGATGATCCCAGTCTCTTCGAGCGCACGCATCTGGATTGCGACCGGCTACACTGACATGCGCAAGGGCATGCAGGGTTTGTCATTATTGGTGCAGGAAAGCCTTGGTCGCGATCCGTTCGCCGGAGATGTCTTCGTGTTCCGCGGACGCGGCGGTTCGCTGATCAAGGCCTTGTGGCACGATGGAATTGGATTGTCGCTCTACGCGAAGCGGTTGGACCGTGGCCGTTTTGTCTGGCCGGCGACGGTGGGCGGTGTGGTGGGGCTGAGCGCGGCGCAGATGAGTTATCTGCTGGAGGCGATCGACTGGCGCAATCCGCAGCACACGTGGCGGCCACAGAGCGCAGGATAGGCTCAAAAAAGTTCTGAGGTGCGGAAGAAAAGACGCCTCAAATCGCCTCTTTTGTGATTCCATCGGGGCCATGGGTGACGGCCTTGAATCGCTGCCAGACGACATCGAAACGCTGCAAGCGGCATTGATCGTTGCTCGGGCGGAGGCTGCGGCCGCCCGTGCCCGGCAGTCCGACGACCAGGCGTTGATCGCCCATCTGAAGCTGCAGATCGAGAAACTCAACCGCGACCGCCATGGTCCGCGCTCGGAGCGTACCGCGCGGCTATTGGATCAGCTTGAACTGACGCTGGAGGAGCTGGAGAGTTCGGCGACGGAGGACGAACTCGCCGCCGAAATGGCCGCGGCCAAAACCACGAAGGTGGCGTCGTTCACGCGCAAGCGGCCGTCACGCCAGCCGTTCCCGGAGCATCTACCTCGCGAGCGGGTGATCGTGCCGGGACCTGTGGCGTGCGCCTGCTGTGGCGGCGCGCGGCTGTCCAAGCTCGGCGAGGACATCACCGAGACGCTGGAGGTGATCCCGAAATCCTGGAAAGTGATCCAGCACGTCCGCGAGAAGTTTACTTGCCGTGATTGCGAGAAGATCAGCCAGGCTCCGGCGCCGTTCCATGTGCTTGCCCGCGGCTGGGCGGGGCCAAGCCTGCTGGCGATGGTGCTGTTCGAGAAGTTTGGTCAACATCAGCCGCTGAACCGGCAAGCGGAGCGCTATGCCAAGGAGGGCGTGCCGATCAGTCTGTCGACCCTGGCCGACCAGGTCGGCGGCTGCACCGCGGCGCTGGCACCTTTGTTCAAGCGCCTCGAGGCCTACGTACTGAGCGCCGAGCGATTGCACGGGGACGACACCACGGTTCCGGTCCTGGCCAAAGGCAAGACCGACACCGGCCGGATCTGGGTCTATGTGCGCGACGACAAGCCTTTTGGAGGGCAGGCCCCGCCGGGCGCGGTGTTCTATTACTCGCGCGATCGGGCCGGCGAGCATCCCCAGGCTCACTTGGCCAACTACAGCGGAATCTTCCAGGCCGATGCCTATGGCGGCTATGGCAGGCTTTACGAACCGGGCCGCAACGCAGGTCCGATCCTGGAAGCCGCGTGCTGGGTCCATGCCCGGCGGCCGTTCTTCGTGATGGCTGATCTGGCCGAGAATGCGCGTCGCAAGGCTCAGGGCAAGAGGCCGGCAGTGATCTCGCCGCTGGCGCTGGAAACAGTCCGCCGGATCGACGCCCTGTTCGAGATCGAGCGGACCATCAACGGTCAGAGCGCCGAAAGGCGCCAGGCAGTTCGCCGGGAACTCAGCGCGCCGCTCGTGGCCGATCTGGAAGCCTGGATGCGCACACAACGCGCCAAGCTCTCGCGCAGCAACGATGTCGCCAAGGCCATGGACTACATGCTCAAGCGCTGGAGCGCATTTACCCGCTTCCTCGATGACGGCCGCATCTGCCTGTCCAACAATGCGGCGGAGCGTGGCGTGCGCGGCATCGCTTTAGGTCGGAAGTCGTGGTTGTTCTGCGGCTCGGATCGCGGCGGCGAGCGGGCGGCGGTGATGTACAGCCTGATCGTCACCGCCAAGATGAACGACGTCGATCCGCAAGCCTGGCTCGCCGACGTTCTGGCGCGCATCGCCGAGCATCCCGTCCAAAGGCTCGACGAACTGCTGCCATGGAATTGGCGCTCTGCCATCCGGAACGTTGATCAAGCCGCCTGAGCCGAAAATGACCCGCGCGCGGTCTTCGCCGGATGCTTACTCCGCAACCGCGCCCGCGCACTTGGTTTGCCCCCCTTTTTAGGCGGCGAACCAGCTACGTGAAGCGACTTTTGGAACTTCGAAGGAGACGAGGCGTTTGGCACTATGTTCTGGATTTACTTCACGGCTTGCTGGATCGGATTTGGCCTGGGTATCGGCGCCCTTCTCGTATGGCGCACCCTTCCGGCAGCGACCTATCATTACCACTTCCGGGATATTCGGCTTCATGTCGTGCCACATGCGGCCAGACGGCAGCATGCCCTTTAGGGATCTCGCTGGTCTTGACGTGACGGCGATGCCAAAAGCGAACCGGAGTAAAAACAATGAAAAGACTTATCATTGCCGCCATCATTTTTGGAAGTACGATCATTTGTGCTGCGGCTCAGATCAGTCCAAACGGTACTCAAGGCTCCGTAAGTGGAGGGACGCGGCCGCGTCCTGCGCAGGGACAATCACGAAACTCAGTCGCCACCCAACCAAGCAATAACCCGTTCCAAAACCCAATCGGACAGGGCGTTCCACCCGCCGTATCGGCAAATCCTAACAACAACAGTAGCCGCACGGCGCGATAGCGTGAGAGGTCCGTACACTCCCCACGAACCAAGTAGAGAGCTATGGACCATGGAAGACCGGGACACCGGATCTCCGGTTTCGCATCAATTCAAGGGCCTGGTTGTCCTAGACGGCCTTTCACCGGACCAGACGTTCGAGCTGCTCGCCCATCAGTCCGACCATCTAAGGAATTCAGCAGATCAAAGCCGCCTAAACCAACTGATAGAAAAACATCGGCATGCGATGACCTAGCCGACGCCCCCGAGTGAGCGAACCGCTACTCTCTCTCTTCGTAGCGGTCGCAGCGAGCGTCCCCTCGCTTGACATCGGAATCGATCTCGTCGAGCGGTGGGGTACAGCGGAGCAACGAATATTTGTCATTGTAAGGCGCAGGTTGTCGCCGACAAATGCGCCCGCCGATCGGGACCTGAATTGCCTGAGTTCCAACCGTATAGAAGCAATTGTCCGACTTTGGATCCGCCTTTTTTGTCGAATCCTGCGCTATCGCGATCCCGGGACTAAGCACCGCTAGCGCGATAATGGCGAGCTTCCTCATTGGAGTTCTCCCTTTTGCCACCAAATGTTTAGATAAGGCCGATCGCCGCGCCGTTCAACTAATGCGCTGACCGGAATGGACGCTCGCCCAGCGAACCAAGCCGGCCAGCTTTTTAACGGAAGGATGGGACGTGGGCACCAATCAAGGCACGCTCGCAACTGTCCGTCGTCTATCCGTCTATCGCCCGGCCGACGATCTCATTACTGAACGGCGCAATGCACGGACGCCTGCGCCAGACGCTGCTCCCCCGCGGACGTTCACCGCATGGTGGCGGTGCGCGTGAGGCCTCTATACGTGGCGCCTTAGCGTAAGGACCGGAGGTGATCCGCATCGGGGAAATCGAAATTGAGTTCTATATTTCGTAACTAAGAATGCGCAATGTTGTTGCGTATGAACACATCAGTCACACTTGCTGCATCCTCACAGCTCTCAATCGTCTATCGCTCGACCAACCATATCATCCCTGATCCGCGCAATGCGCGGAGGCATCCGAGACGCCAGATCGAGCAGCTCAAGACGTCCATCAACGCGTTAGGGTTTACCAATCCGATACTAGTCGATCCCGGCGGCAACATCATCGCCGGTCAGGGCCGGCTCCAGGCGGCAAAAGCTTTGGGCCTTGCCGAGATACCAACCATCACGCTCTCGGGTCTGTCGGAGACCCAGAAGCGCGCGCTCCGATTGGCCGACAACAAGATCGCGCTCAATGCCGGCTGGCATATCGAGATCTTGCAGCAGGAGCTGGGTGAGCTCGCGACAATCAACCTCGATATTGACCCGACCCTCACCGGCGACCGGCGAAATTGACGTCATCCTCTCGAATTCAGCTGATCCCGACGACGAGATTATCCTTTCACTACCAGCGGTTCGTAAAACAAAGCCAGGCGCCATCTGGATTTTGGGAAAGCATCGGGTGGCTGCGGGGACAGCCGCGATGCCGCTTTCCTCGAACGGGTCGTCGGCGAGGGCTCCGGATCGATTCGGCGTTCCTGGATCCTCCCTACAACGTCAGGATCGAGGGCAACGCAAATCCAACGGGGCGTCACGGTGAATTTGCGATGGCCTCGGGCGAGATGAGCGACGACCAATTCCGGACTTTCCTGAAATACACGCTTGGCGCCGCGGCAAAATGCTCCCGCGATGGCGCGGTCCACTTCATCTGCATGGACAGGCGACATATGCACGACGTTACCGCGGTCGGTTCGACCATCTAGGGCGATCTCCTCAACCTCTCAACCTCTGCATCTGGAACAAATCCAATGCCGGGATGGGATCGCTCTATCGTAAGCGCTGTTCAGCGGCCACCTACCGGATGATGGGGTGATCTGCGAGTCTGCGGTTCGATTTGGACCGTTAGGCTTAGAATGGACACAGTGCATACTGCTATCACGGAGCCGGTACGGCGGCTTGAGGTCTTCACCGGCGCCGGCCGTCGGCGGAAGTGGAGCGACGAGGACAAGGCGCGGATCGTCGCGGAGATTGTGGCGAGCGGCGACTCGGTCTGTTCGGTAGCCCGACGGCATGGATTGTCACCGCAGCAGTTGTTTGGCTGGCGACGTCAGTTGCGAGAGGCAGCAGGCGGTCATTCCGAAATAGAAGAAGTGCAGTTTGTGCCGGCGGTGGTGGATGTCGCAGTGCCGGCGCCTGCTCTTGGCCGGGAGCGCAAAGTGGCGCGCTGCAAACCCAAACCGGATGTCCGAACTTGCCGTTGCGATGCCGGGATCATCGAGATCGAAGTCGACGGCATCACGATCCGGGCCGGTCGTGGTGCGGACACGGCAATGATTGCGTCGATCGTCCAGGCGCTGAAGGCGAGCCGGTGATCGGTCCGTCGGGTGCGGTCCGGGTGATGGTGGCGACCAAACCGGTGGACTTCCGCAAGGGGATGGAAGGGCTTGCGACCCTGGTGCGCGAGAGCATGGGGGCTGACCCATTCTCGGGAGCTGTCTATGTGTTCCGTGCCAAGCGGGCGGATCGGATCAAGCTGGTGTTCTGGGACGGAACGGGTCTGTGCCTGTTCGCCAAACGGCTTGAGGATGGGATCTTCCGCTGGCCGAAGATCGAGGACGGCGTGATGCGTCTGTCGGCGGCGCAATTGTCGGCGCTGTTGGAAGGGCTCGACTGGCGGCGTGTCCACGAGGTACGGGAGACGCCAGCGCCAACGCAAGCCGGATAGTTGTTGGCAGCGCTGCGGCGAAGTGAATCAGGGGCATCGAGCGCGTCGCCAGATGGCGGCGAATATGCTCTGAATTGCGTGTGAGCGACGCCCTGCCTGACGATCCCGAGACGCTGAAAGCGATGCTGCTTGCCGAGCGGTGCGAGAGCGAACGGCTGCGTCAGATCATCAAGGAATTGCAGCGGCATCGGTTCGGCCGGCGGGCAGAGACCTTGCCTGAAGATCAGATGCTGCTGGGCCTGGAAGATGTCGAGCAGGTCGCAGCGTACAGCGAGACGGCGCAGGACGTCAGCGCACCTGAAAGCCGTGAGGCTCGGGCTCGCAAGCGCCGGATCAACCGTGGCGCCTTGCCAGCGCACTTGCGGCGGATCGAGGTCGTCGTCGATATCGACAATAAGATCTGCTCCTGTTGCCAGGGCGAGTTGCACCGGATCGGCGAGGATAGAAGTGAGCGGCTGGACCTGGTCCCGGCGCAGTTCCGGATCCTCGTCACCCGGCGTCCCAAATACGCCTGCCGGGCTTGCGAGGACGGTGTCATGCAGGCGCCGGCCCCGGCCCGGCTGATCGAGGGTGGTCTGCCGACCGAGGCCACCGTCGCCCAGGTCCTGGTCTCCAAATATGCCGATCACCTGCCACTCTACCGGCAGGCGCAGATTTACGCCCGCCAGGGCATTGAGCTTGATCGTTCGACGCTGGCGGACTGGGTGGGACAGGCAGCCTTCCATCTGCGCCCGTTGCATGAGCGGCTCCTTGGCAAGCTCAGGCAGCGGCCAAAGCTGTTCGCCGACGAGACGACGATGCCGGTGCTCGATCCCGGCCGCGGGCGCACCAAGACCGGTCAGCTCTGGGCCTATGCGGCGGACGACCGGCCATGGGGCGGTGCCGATCCGCCGGGCGTCGCCTATGTCTATGCGCCCGACCGCAAGGCCGACCGACCGATCGCTCATCTGGCAGGCTTCAAGGGGATCCTGCAGGTCGACGGCTATGCCGGCTATGGCAGGCTCGCCGAGCGTGGCAACGTTCAGCTTGCATTCTGCTGGTCGCACATGCGGCGTAACTTCTACGAACTTGCCACCCCCGGTCCTGCGCCTATTGCGAGCGAGGCGCTCAAGCATATCGCCGAGTTCTATGCCATCGAGAAGGACATCCGCGGCCGCAGCGCCGAGGAACGTCGTCTCGTTCGACAACAGAAAAGCCGGCCGCTGGCGGAAGCCTTCGAGCTGTGGCTCCGCGCAAAGCTCGCGTTGATCAGCCAAAAGGGCAAGCTGGCAGACGCCATCCGTTATGCGCTCTCACGCTGGGATGGCCTGACGCGCTTCATCGATGATGGCCGTATCGAGCTCGACAATAACGCCGTCGAGCGCTCGATCCGTCCGATCACGTTGAACCGTAAAAATGCGCTGTTCGCAGGCTCCGACGGCGGTGCCGAGCACTGGGCCACCATCGCCTCCCTGGTCGAAACCTGTAAGCTGAACGACCTCGATCCGCTTGCCTACCTGACCGACGTCCTCACCAGGATCGTCAATGGTCATCCGAATAGCGAGATCGATCAGTTGCTTCCGTGGGCCTATTGCCGTCACGACCTCAGAGCTGTGGCCTGAAAACAGCGCTTAC
>NZ_JYMR01000002.1 GCF_000938255.1 Bradyrhizobium sp. LTSP849
ATTTTATAGCCGAACACGCTCTTTTTGCCTTTCCGGCCCCAGCGAGCATCGCGATCCGCAGATGGTTTGGGTGGCGTATCCTCGCCATCCTTGCGTGCCTTGCGGGGCGGAGTGGCTCGTGCCGCGATTAACGAGGCGTCGACCAGCGTTCCCTGCTTGAGGATCAGCTTCTTGGCCTCCAACTGCCGATTGATCTCAGTGAAGATCTTCTCGATCAGACCGTCCTTGGCGAGTTCCTGCCGAAACCGCCACAATGTCGTGTGATCCGGGGTCTGATCGTGCAGGCTCAGACCAACAAAGCGGCGGAACGACAACCGGTCTGCAATGGCCGCTTCCAGCGCGGGATCAGACAGATTGTGCCAGATCCCGGCGAGCAAGCAGCGAAGCAAGACTTCCGCCGGATAGCTGCTGTTGCCGGCACCATCGCCGCCCCGCTTGCCAAGCAGCGAGCGCAGCGGCGCCCAATCCACAACAGCCTCCACCTCATCCAGGATGCTGCTTCGCGGTGCCCGAACCAGGCCATCCGCCAAGCTCATCTGACCGACATTGCGCTCAACCATGGCTCCCCTCGCTAGAATCAGCCATGATTCAAAGAATCACGTGCAGCCGATTATGCAAAGCCCTCCTTGCGGGAGAGGGTGGCGAAATCGAGCGGAGCGAGATGAAGCCGGGTGAGGGGTCTCTCTCCACACGCTCATCTGCTGAGACAGACCCCTCATCCGGCGCTTCGCGCCACCTTCTCCCACAAGGGGAGAAGGAAGAAAGGAAGCACTCATGGCAATCAGGTTTGACGGACGCGTCGCCATCGTCACCGGCGCGGGCAATGGCCTCGGACGGGCGCATGCGCTGGGATTGGCGAGCCGCGGCGCCAAGGTCGTGGTCAACGATTTCGGCGGCGCGCGCGACGGCAGCGGCGGCTCGCTCTCGCCGGCCGAAGCCGTGGTCGAGGAGATCCGCAAGGCCGGCGGCACCGCGATGGCCGATGGCGCCGACGTCTCGAATTTCGAGCAGGTCACCGCGATGGTTGAGCGCGCCACCAGGGAGTGGGGCAGCGTCGACCTGATGTGCGCCAATGCCGGCATTTTGCGCGACAAGTCGTTCGGCAAGATGGAAGCGGCCGATTTCCAGAAGGTGCTCGACGTGCATCTCGTCGGCACTTTCTATTGCTGCAAGGCAGCTTGGGCCGGCATGCGCGACCGCAACTACGGCCGCATCGTGCTGACGACGTCGTCCTCCGGCCTCTACGGCAATTTCGGCCAGGCCAATTACGGCGCGGCGAAGTCCGGCATGGTCGGGTTGATGAATGTGCTCGCGGAAGAAGGCCGCAAGACCAACATCCGCGTCAACATCATCTCGCCGACGGCGGCGACCCGCATGACTGAAGAGCTGCTGCCGCCGCAGGCGCTGCAACTGATGAAGCCGAACGCGATCACGCCCGCGGTCGAATATATGCTCAGCGAGGACGCGCCCACCCGCACCATCATGGGCGCCGGCGCAGGGTCCTTCGCCGTGATCAAGATTGTTGAGAGCGAGGGCATCAACCTGCCGGAGGCCGAATGGACGCCGGATGCGGTCGCCGCGCATTTTGCCGAGATCAGCGACATGTCGAAGGCCAAGGCGCTGACGGGCGCGTTCGAGCAGACACAGAAATACGTCGCACAGGCCGCGGCGCGCGCGGGAGTTAAGCTCTGACGGACGTCGCCGTCATCGGCGCCGGTCCCGCCGGGTTGATGGCGGCCGAGGTGCTGGCGCAGGGCGGCGCCCGCGTCACCGTCTACGACGCCATGCCGTCCGCGGGTCGCAAATTCCTGATGGCTGGCCGCGGCGGTCTCAATCTTACCCACAGCGAACCCCTGCCGCAGTTCTTTGCGCGCTATCGCGAGGCCGCACCAAAGCTGAAAGACGCGATCGAGGCATTTCCGCCCGATGCGTTGCGCGCCTGGAGCGAGGCGCTGGGTGAGCCGACCTTCGTCGGCTCCAGCGGCCGTGTGTTTCCAAAAGCGTTCAAGGCCTCGCCCTTGCTGCGCGCCTGGCTTCGCCGGCTCGATGCCGCCGGGGTCCGCTTTGCCTTTCGTCATCGCTGGACCGGCTGGGACGAGCAGGGGCGGCTAAGATTTCAAACAGCCGATGGCATGCTTGCCATCGCCACCAAGGCAACGGTGCTTGCACTCGGCGGCGCAAGCTGGCCGCGGCTGGGCTCCGATGGCGCATGGATCGATTATCTCGCTGCGAGGGGCGTTGCCATTTCAAAACTGCGGCCGGCGAATTCCGGTTTCACGGTCGCATGGTCCGATGTGTTCCGTGATCGTTTCGAGGGCCAGCCGCTCAAGGGCGTGGCGTTGACGATCGGTGCGCACACGGTGCGCGGCGAAGCCATGATCACCCGCAGCGGCATCGAGGGCGGCGCGATCTATGCGCTGTCGTCGGAGCTGCGCGAGGCGGTGCTGAGTGTCGGGCAGGCGCGGCTTACGATCGCATTGCGGCCCGACCTCGACGTCGCCATGCTGACGACGCGTCTATCGGGCACGCGCGGCAAGCAATCACTCGCAAATTTCCTGCGCAAGGCTGCGCAAGTGTCGCCGGTCGGCATCGGCCTGATGCAAGAGGCCGCCATCGCATCCGGCCGGCCGCTGGCCTCGTTCTCACCGGCCGATCTCGCAGAGCTGATCAATGGGATTCCGGTTCAGCTCACCGGCGTCGCGCCGATCGCCCGCGCGATCTCGACCGCAGGCGGAGTGACGTTCGGCGAGATCGACGAAGACTTCATGATCCACAAACTGCCCGGCGTTTTCGCCGCCGGCGAGATGCTGGACTGGGAGGCGCCAACCGGCGGCTATCTGTTGCAAGCGTCGTTCGCGACGGGGGCCGCTGCGGGCAGGGGTGTTTTGGCGTGGCTAGCCAAATCGTAGGGTGGGCAAAGGCGCGAAGCGCCGTGCCCACCATGTCACCGCTTGTGTTGATCGCGATGGTGGGCACGCTTCGCTTTGCCCACCCTACGAGAGCGCATCCTTACCGCAGCTTCCCCCGCGCCGCCACCGGCAGCGTGCCGATGATCTCCTCGCCGCGCACCATCACGACCTCGTCCATCATGTTGACGACGACGCAAACATGATTGGGCACGATGCGCACGACATCGCCGACATTCGGCCGCGTGTTGCTGCGGGACAAGTCGAGGAAGCCGTGCTCCTCGGCGAAGCGCGCGATCTTGGCTTCGGGGTGCTCGAGGATCAGGCCGTGGCCATCGAGGCCGCCGGTGTCCGTTGTCAGCGTCTTCGAGCCGGCGTCGAGGATTCCGCGCTCGGGCGCGGCGCGGCTCACCACCGTCGAGTAGATGTGCAGCGCGCAGTCGTCCCAGGTGGCGGAGCCAGCGGCGACCTGCATGCGGTCGTTGTAGATATAGGTGCCGAAGCGATGCTCGGTGCCGCCCTTGAGCTTGCCGATATTGACGAGGTTCGGTGTGCCGCCGGTGGAGACGATTTTTGCATCGAGCCCGTGCGCGCGCACGCCGGCGAGCGCCTCGTCGTAAAACTTCTGCGCGTCGGCCCAGCCGGTCTCTGTCGGATACAGCATGAAGCCGGCGAACTCGAGTCCCTTGGACCCGGCGATCTCGCGCGCCAATGCAATCGCCTCGGCCGGCGTCTCGACGCCCGCGCGCTTGCGGCCTGTGTCGCATTCAACGACGACGGACAGCGGTCGGCCTGAAGCGGCCGCAGCCTTGGGCAGGCCGGCGACGACGGTCGAATTGTCGGCGGCCACCGTCATGTTGGCCTTGGCTTGCAGCGCACCGAGCCGCGCCATCTTCTCTTCTCCCAGCAGATTGTAGCTGATCAGGATGTCGTCGATGCCGGCATTGGCCATGATCTCGGCCTCGCCGAGTTTCTGGCAGGTGATGCCCTTGGCGCCGCCCGCGACCTGCATCTTCGCGATCGTCGGGTTCTTGTGCGTCTTGATGTGCGGCCGGTTGGCGACACCGGCGTCGTCGCAGGCCTTCTGAATCCGCGCGATGTTGCGCTCGACCTTGTCCATGTCGATGACGGCGCAGGGCGTGCCGTATTCGCGGGCGATCTTAGCGGCGAGGGGAGTTGTCATGGGTTAAGCCTGTTCTATCTCTTCGCGGAGCACTTCGAGCTCCAGCCATTTGTCCTCGGCCTCGGCCAATTCCTTTTGCGCCTTCGTCAGAGCGTCAGAGGCCTGGTCGAAGCGCTTGCGATCCTTGCGGAAGAGATCGGGGTCGTCAAGGAAGCGCTGCTGCTTGGCGATTTCGGATTGCAGCTTGGCGATGGTCTTGGGCAGCGTCTCCAGCGCATGCTGCTCGTTGAAGGTCAGTCGTCGTTTGGTCACTCTGGAAGGCGTCACTGACCGTGACTCTCTCTTCTCTTCGGCGGCCTTCGCCGTCGCGCGCTTCACGTCGGCGCCGCGCTGGGACAGCATGTCGGTGTAACCGCCGGCATATTCGAGCCAGCGTCCGTTGCCCTCGGGCACGATCACCGACGTCACCACGCGGTCGAGAAAATCGCGATCATGGCTGATCAGAATCACCGTGCCCTCGTAGTCGCCGAGCATTTCCTCGAGGACGTCGAGGGTCTCGAGGTCGAGGTCGTTGGTCGGCTCGTCCAGCACCAGCAGGTTGGAGGGCTTTGCCAGCGCGCGTGCCAGCATGAGCCGGCCACGCTCGCCCCCGGAAAGCACCTCCAGCGGCGTGCGCATCTGTTCCTGGGCGAACAAAAAGTCCTTCATGTAGCTGACGACATGCTTCGGCTTGCCGCCGACCATGACATGGTCGCCGCGACCGCCGGTCAGCGCCTCGGCCAGCGTCGACTTGGGATCGAGACTTTCGCGATGCTGGTCGAGCGTCGCCATCTCGATGTTGGCACCGAGGCGGATGCTGCCGCTGTCCGGTGCGGTGCCGCCGGTCAGCATCTCGATCAGCGTGGTCTTACCGGCGCCGTTCGGGCCGACGATGCCGATGCGGTCGCCGCGCTGGACTCGGATCGAGAAGCCGTCGACGATCTTTCGCTCGCCATAGGACCGGCTGATATTCTTGGCCTCAATGACGAGTTTGCCGGACTTGTCGGCTTCGGCGGCCGCGAGGTTGGCGTTGCCCGTCGCGCCGCGATAGTCGCGCCGCTGGTCGCGCAGCGCGTGAAGATTGCCGAGCCGCTTGACGTTGCGCTTGCGGCGGCCCGAGACGCCGTAGCGCAACCAGTGCTCCTCGTTGACGATCTTGCGGTCGAGCTTGTGCTGGTCGCGCTCTTCTTCCGCGAGCACCTCATCGCGCCAGGCCTCAAAGGCACTAAAGCCGCGGTCGATCTGCCGGATCTGGCCGCGGTCGAGCCAGGCGGTGCTGCGAGACAGGTTGGACAGGAAGCGCCGATCGTGGCTGATGATCACCAGCGCGCAGCGGCGGCTCTCCAGTTCGCCCTCCAGCCATTCGATGGTCGGAAGATCCAGATGGTTGGTCGGCTCGTCCAGTAGCAGGATATCGGGTGAGGGCGCGAGCACGCGCGCCAGCGCGGCGCGGCGCGCTTCGCCGCCGGAGACATGCGCCGGATCTTCTTCGCCGCTGAGACCGAGCTGTTCGATCAAATAGCGCGCCTGATAGTGATCGTCGCCGGCATTGAGGCCAGCCTCGACATACGCCAGCGTGGTGGAGAAGCCGGAAAAATCCGGCTCCTGCGGCAGGTAGCGGATGGTGGCGCCGGGCTGCACGAAACGGCTTCCGCCATCCGGTTCGACCAGGCCGGCGGCGATCTTGAGCAGCGTCGATTTGCCGGAACCGTTGCGGCCGATCAGGCAGACGCGCTCGCCGTTCGAAACCGACAGCTCGACGCCCGCCAGGAGCGGCGTGCCGCCAAAGGTCAGCTTGATATCGCGTAGTTGAATCAGCGGTGGCGCCATGCGGTGTCTCAGTCCTGTCTTGTTGCGGCCTGGTCGGCGCTGCGGCGCTGGATGCGGCGGATGGTTTGGTCGAGCATCGACAGGAACGTCGAGCGGTCGCGCGGTGCAAACGATCGCGGACCGCCGGTCACTTCGCCGGCAGAGCGCAAATCCGTCATCAAATTGCGCACCGCGAGCGTCATCCCGATCGACTCCTCCGTGAAAGGTTTTCCATTCGGCGCGATCACGTCGGCGCCGGTCTTCACGCAACGGCTTGCGAGCGGGATATCCGCGGTGATGACGATATCGCCGGGCCCGGCGCGTTCGGCGATCCAGTCGTCGGCCGCATCCATGCCGGCGCCGGCCGCGATGCGCTCGATCAGGGGATCCTGGGGTACGCGGATGAAATTGCCCGCGACCACGCTCACGGGCAAGCCGTGCCGGCCGGCGACGCGATAAATCTCGTCCTTGACCGGACAGGCGTCGGCGTCGACATAGATGCGAGTGGTGCTGAGAGGGTTCGTCATTGTCCGTAAATGGGGCATGCGAAGCGGTTCCGCAGCACGCGCGTGGTACCCCATTCGGGCGCCAAATGCGAGGGGATTGACCCCGGTTCCTCAGGGCCTACGATCGGCCTCGAAATAACAAGAATACAGGGCAAGAACTTAGGGAAAGCGCAGCCATGCCGAACCGGCTCGAAACCTACCGCGTCGAGGCCTACAACACCGCCAAGCAGTCCGAAAACAAGATGCATGACCACACGGTGGCGCGCCGCTTCGGCTTTTCCGGCGGGCTGGTCCCGGGCGTCGATGTCTTCGCCTACATGATGCATGTGCCGGTCGCCCGTTGGGGCCGCGATTTCCTGTCGCGCGGGCTGATCGAGGCGCGGTTCACCAAGCCGGTCTATGACGGCGAGACCGCCGATGTCGATGCGACCGAGCACAACGGCCTGCTCACGATCGAGGTGTTCAGCCGCAGCGAGCTCTGCGCCACAGGCACGGCCACGCTCCCGGAGACGGCATCCGCGGTGTCGCTGAGCGACTATGTCGAGGTATCGCCGGTCGCCGACCGCAAGCCGGTCAGCCCGGCCATCTTCGAGGTCGGCAAATGGCTCGGCACGATGCCGCGCCGCTGGGCCGGGCAGGACGCGTCTGGCTATCTCGCCGACATCCGGGAAGCCGATCCGATCTTTGCGCGAGAGGGGCTCGGCCATCCCGGCCTGATCCAGCGCGTCATGAACCGCGTGCTGGTCGACAACACCATTCTGGGCCCGTGGATTCACGTCGGCAGCCGCATGCAATTGCTGTCGCCGGCGCAGGCGGGCGACGAGATCACCGCGCGGGCAAAAGTCACCGCGAACTACGAGAAAAAGGGCCACCGCTTCGTCGAGCTCGAAGCGCTGGTCGTCGCCAACGGCACGACGCCGCTCGCGCACTGCCAGCACATCGCGATCTACCAGCCGCGCGAGCAGGCGGCGGCGTAGGGAAGGGGCACAGCGCGTCATTCGCTGTCATTCCCCGCGAAGGCGGGGAATCCAGTACGCCGCGGCCTCGCGGTCTATCACAAATGTCTCGGAGTACTGGATCGCCCGCCTTCGCGGGCGATGACAGCTACTGTTGTCGAAGCGGAAGAGCGCCCCTTACGCCGCCTTGCCTTTCGCGTCCTGGATCGCGCGCCAGACGCGCTCCGGCGTCAGCGGCATGTCGATGTGCTTGATGCCGCACTCGGAGAGTGCATCGATCACCGCGTTCACCACGGTCGACAGGCTGCCGGCGCAGCCGGCTTCGCCGCAGCCCTTGGTGCCCAAGGGATTGCTCTTGGCCGGCACCGGATGGTCGCCGACCGCCATGAACGGCACGTCCTCGGCGCGGGGCAGGGCGTAGTCCATCAGCGAGCCCGTGATCGGCTGGCCGCTCTCGTCGTAGCGGACGTGCTCCATCAGCGCTTGTCCAATGCCCTGGACGACGCCGCCATGGAGCTGACCCTCGACCAGCAGCGGATTGATCACGGTGCCGAAATCGTTCACCGCGCTGTAGCGCACGATCTGCACCACGCCGGTGTCAGGGTCGACCTCGACCTCGGCGACGTGGCAGCCGTTCGGAAAGGCCGACGGTACCGGCTCGCTGGTGTGGTCGACGTCGAGGCTGTCAGGCACGCCGTCCGGCGTCTTGCCGTCATGCAGGCGTTTGGCCAGCTCCATGATGTCGATGCTGCGGTCGGTGCCGGCGATGGTAAAACTGCCGTCGGCGAATTCGATGTCGGCCTCGGAGGCTTCCAGCATGTGCGCGGCGGCGCGCTTGCCTTTTTCGATCACGAGTTTCGAGGATTCCACGATGGCCTGTCCGGTCGCCGTGATCGAGCGCGAGCCGCCGGTGCCGTTGCCGGTGTGGACGATGTCGCTGTCGCCCTGCACGAGCTTGACGCTCTCGAAGGGCACGCCGAGCTGCGCGCACAGCACCTGCGCGAACGGCGTGGCGTGGCCCTGGCCGTAGTCGAGCGTGCCGGTGATGAGCTGCACGCTGCCATCGGGATCGAACACGATCTTGCCGAGCTCGGGGCTCGGCGGCGCTGTGACCTCGAGATAGGAGCCGACCGCGATGCCGCGCAGCTTGCCGGCCTTCTTGCTCTCTTTCCGGCGCTTGGCGAAATTCTCGTGGTCGGAGATGTCCAGCGCCTTGTTGAACACCGCCTGGAAATCGCCGCTGTCATAGGTGACGCCTGATGAGGCCGGGAACGGCATCTGATTCGGCTTGATGAAGTTGCGCTTGCGCAGGGTCAGCCGGTTGATGCCCATCTCGTCGGCGGCACGGTCGATCAGCCGCTCCATGTAGTAGTTGGCTTCGGGCCGGCCGGCGCCGCGATAGGCGCCCATCAGCGTGGTGTTGGTCAAAACCGTCTTGATGTCGACGCCCATCAGCGGCGTGCGGTAGACGCTGGAAAAGTTCTTGCCGGTGTTGAGCGAGAGCGGCCCCGGCGAAACACCGGTGATGTAGGCGCCGAGATTGCCATAGCCCGAGAGCTTTGCCGCGAGGAAATGGCCGTCGGCATCGAGCGCGAGCTCGGCATGAATTTTTTGCGCACGGCCGTGGCTGTCGGAGAGGAAGCTGGTCGAGCGCTCGTCGAGCCACTTCACCGGACGTCCCAGTTCCTTCGCCGCGTACAGGATGCACATGTATTCGGGATAGTTGACGTTCTTCATGCCGAAGGAGCCGCCGACATTGGCGGTGAGAATCCGCACCTTCTCGTTCGGCACCTTCAGGTTCTTGGCGAGATTGGCGCGGTTGCCGGCGACACCCTGCGTCGGCATTTGGATGGTGTAACGCTCGGTGGTCTTGTCGTAGGAGGCAAGACCTACGCGCGGCTCCATCGAGACCACGGCGACGCGGGTGTTCTCGATGTCGACCTTGGTGACATGGGCGGCGCTGGCAAAGGCCGCGTTCACCTTCTCCATGTCGCCATAGTGGTAGTCGAGCGCGACGTTGTTCGGGATGTGGTCGTAAAGAAGCGGCGCGCCGGGCCGGGCGGCTTCCTCGGGGTCCGTCACCGCCGGCAGCGGCTCGATATCGACCTCGACCGCCTCGGCTGCGTCACGTGCCTGCGCCAGCGTTGCCGCCACCACGAAGGCGATGGGATCGCCGACGAAGCGGACCTTGTCGGTCGCGAGCGGCTGGCGGTTGGTCTGGAGCAGGGGCGAGCCGTCGCGGCTCTTCAGCGGCAGGCCGCAGGTGAAGGGGCCGTAGCCGGCCGCATCGAGGTCTTTGCCCGTCCACGCGCCGAGCACGCCCGGCATCGCCCTGGCGGCGTCGGTGTTGAGGCTACGGATGATTCCATGGGCATGGGTCGAGCGGACGACCACGGCATAGGCCTGGCCGGGCAGGTTGAAATCGTCGGTATAGCGGCCCTTGCCGCGTACCAGCGTGTCGTCCTCCTTGCGGCGGACCGGCTGCCCGACGCCGTACTTTTGCAGTGCAATAGCGTTTTCGAGCGTGGAGGATTTGGTGTGTTCTTGCATGGAAATGACCTGAAAGGCCGGCAATTGCGCGTTTTGTGGGCGCCCTGGGGCAACCGGGTCCCTTCAAATAACCCACCGACCCGTTCACGACAACGCACGAATGGACATGGTCCCATGTGATGCGTTGTTGCGCAGGGCTGACGCGCTGCTAATGTTTCAGGCGAAAAAGCAATTCCAGATCGGCCCAACCGGCCGCGGAAAGACAGTTTTGTATGAATGACCACACGCGGCTCCGCGACGGCCTTGCGCCGCACGGTGAGCTCGAGGGGTCGATGGCGGCGGTGGCGTTGGCCCCCGAACCGGCCGTCGTCGCGCAAGCGCCGGGAACCGGCGTCTACGCGGCGCTGGACCTCGGCACCAACAATTGCAGGCTCCTGATCGCCTGTCCGACCAGCGACGGCTTTCGCGTGGTCGATTCCTTTTCGCGCATCATCCGGCTCGGCGAGGGCGTCTCGGCGACCGGATGCATCAGCGAGGCCGCGATCGAGCGCGCCATCGTCGCGCTCAGCATCTGCCGCGACAAGATCAATCTGCGCAAAGCACGAAGGCTGCGGCTGATCGCCACCGAAGCCTGCCGCGCGGCCTCGAACGCGGAAGGCTTCCGCAGCCGCGTCGCGGCCGAGACCGGGATTGAGCTCGAGGTCATCAACCGCGAGACCGAGGCGGCCCTCGCCGTGCTCGGCTGCTCGCCGCTGGTCGATCCGAGGGGACGGGGCGCGATCCTGTTCGACATCGGCGGCGGCTCGACCGAGCTGGTGCGGATCGAACGCGATCCCACGAATCCGGAACCGCGGATCAAAGCCTGGATGTCGATCCCGCTCGGCGTGGTGACGCTGGCCGAACAGTTCGGCGGCCGCGACGTGACGCCGGAGATCTATGCTGCGATGGAGCAGGAGGTCGCCAACCATGTCGCGCCGTTCGCGCAAGCTCACGGCGGCGATCTCACCGACATGCATCTGCTCGGCACCTCCGGCACGGTGACGACGCTCGCCGGAATCCATCTCAACCTCGCGCGCTATGACCGCCGCCGCATCGACAGCATCTGGATGAACGATACCGACATCACCGCGACCATCAGCAAGCTGCTCGGCATGAGCTATGAGGAGCGCGCCAACAACAGCTGCATCAGCATCGAGCGGGCCGACCTCGTGCTGGCCGGCTGCGCCATTCTCGATGCGATCCGCCGCGCCTTTCCGCTGCCACGCCTGCGCGTCGCCGACCGGGGCCTGCGCGAAGGCATGCTGGTCGAGATGATGCGCGAGGACGGCGCGCTCAGGAGCTGGTGAGATGGCCAAGGACACCACCGGCCGCTTGCACGTCCAGGTCAAGACCGGCGGCAAGCGCAAATTGTCGTCAAAGCTCTGGCTGGAGCGGCAACTCAACGATCCCTATGTCGTCAAGGCCAAGGCGCTCGGCTATCGCTCGCGCGCCGCGTTCAAGCTGCTTGAGATCGACGACAAATACCGCCTGCTGAAGCACGGCATGGCTGTGGTCGATCTTGGTGCTGCGCCGGGCGGCTGGAGCCAGATCGCGGCCAAGCGCGTCGGCTCGATCGACGGCAAGGGCAAGGTCGTCGCGATCGACCTGCTGGACATGCCCGAGATTGCCGGCGTCGACTTCGCGCAGCTCGACTTTATGGACAACGACGCTCCGGAGAAGCTCAACGCCATGCTCGGCGGCGGCGCCGACGTCGTGATGTCCGACATGGCCGCCAACACCACCGGTCACCGCAAGACCGACCAGCTCCGCATCGTCGGCCTGATCGAGACCGCAGCCGCGTTTGCCTGCGACGTGCTCAAGCCCGGCGGGACGTTCCTGGCCAAAGCGTTCCAGAGCGGCGCCGACGCCGAGCTGCTCGCCCAGCTCAAGCGCGATTTCGCGAGCGTGCGCCATGTGAAGCCGGCCGCCAGCCGGGCGGATTCGTCCGAGCGCTACGTGCTCGCGACGGGATTTCGGGGCGAGGTGAAGACATAACCGCCGTCGTCCCGGCGAAGGCCGGGACCCATAACCCCAGAGAGCAGTTGTTGCACGAGAACGGTAACTCCGAGTCCCTGTAACCACATCCGTCGTTGGCTATGGGTCCCGGCCTTCGCCGGGACGACAGCCAGTGTGTTGCGCCGTTTGCGTAACTACCCCAGCCGCTGATCCCGCGCGTCCTGCGTATCCTCCGCCGCCGCCTTGACGGCCGCACTCGCCGCGCTTTTGGCTGCGCCCTTGCGGCTGGAGATCTCCACCGCCTTGCGGCCGGAAATCTCGTGGCCGGCGTCGTCGGGCATCTGCCAGAAGAACCAGCTCGACGCCGCCGAGGTCAGCGCGACCACCACGAAGGCCGGCGCGAACACGGTGGCATTGAGCTCGCTGACATGGCTGAGCCACATCGTCGTCTCCACCGACGCAGCGCCGACGGCGACGCCGGCCGAGACCGCGAGCTGCTGGTTGACGCTGACGAGCGTGGTGGCACGGCTCATCTGCGGCGGCTCGACCTCGGCATAGGCCACCGTGTTGATCGCGGTGAACTCCAGCGAGCGGAAGAAGCCGCCGACCACCAGGATGACCAAGATGATCAGCAGCGGCGTCGTCACCGTGAACAGCGCGCAGACGCCGAGGAAGAACGCGCTGATGATCGCGTTCACCGTCATCAGATTGCGGAAACCGAAGGTGCGGATGATCCGCGCGGCCAGCGTCTTCATGCCCATCGCACCGAGCGAGGAGCCGAAGGTGACGAGGCCGGAATGGAACGGCGACAGACCGAAGCCGATCTGCATCAGCAGCGGCAGCAGGAACGGCAGCGCACCGATGCCGAGACGGAACAGGAATCCCCCGAGAACGGCTGCGCGCAGCGTGGCGAGGTTCAGCAGCGAGAAGTCGAGCACCGGCGATCCCGTTCGCCGCGCGTGAAGCACATAGAGCGTCATCGCGATCGATCCGCCCACGACCAGTGCGGCGATCGTGCTCCAGGGCAGCAGATTGAGACCGGCGACCGACAGTCCGAACGCGATGCCGGCAAGCCCGAGGCCTGCGAGCACCATGCCGTAGAGATCGAACGGCTCCGGCTCCTCGCTCTTGATGGGATCGATGAAGCGGAGCGCCATGAAGATGCCGAGCAGCCCGATCGGAATGTTGATCAGGAAGATCCAGTGCCACGACGCGTAAGTCGTGATGAAGCCGCCGAGCGGCGGACCGATCACGGGACCTATCATGGCCGGGACCGTCACCCAGGCCATCGCATTGACCAGCGCGCTCTTGTCGACCGAGCGCAGCAACACCAGGCGCCCGACCGGCGTCATCATCGCCCCGCCCATGCCCTGCAGGATGCGCGCGAACACGAAGTCGGTGACGGAGGTCGAGAGGGCGCAGCCGACCGAGCCGACCATGAAGACGCCGACGGCGATCGCGAACACCATGCGCGCGCCGAAGCGGTCGGCGGTCCAGCCGCTCGCCGGGATGAACACCGCAAGCGACAGCAGGTAGGAGGTGATCGCGAGCTTGAGCGTCAGCGGGCTCGTGCCGATATCGGCCGCGATCGCCGGCAGCGAGGTGGCGATCACCGTCGAGTCCATGTTCTCCATGAACAGAGCAGTGGCTACGATCAGCGGAATGACGCGTTGCTTGTCGACCATGACGGATTGGTAATGAAAATCGGAAGGAGGGGTGGAATTGCGGCTTATCACCGCCGCCCGGCGGGGACCATTGCGGATCGACGCATAGCACCTAAATCCTGCGCTCGCTCCCCCGTCATTCCAGGGCGCGCCTCTTGGCGCGAGCCCGGAATCCATTGGGCCCGGAGGCCGCTACGGAATGACAATGGGTGGCCCGCCGCCGGGCTTTCCACGCTGAATTTACGTAAAAAGCCTGTGCATGGCTGGCCAGCGATCCGAATTGCTTTGATTCGTCATCCGGCCGTGCTATCGACCCGCGTCAACCCCACCGATGGGCTCCGATTCTCCGGCGATGCCGCAAGGCACGCCGCAGGCGGCGCTCATCCATAGCTATTTGCGGCATCGCCGCAGGAAGGAGTTGGCATATGGCCACGGTGCAACAAGGCATTCGCGAAGCCTTTACATTCGACGACGTGCTGTTGAAGCCGGGCCTGTCGGACGTCATGCCGGGCGAGGTCGACATCCGCTCCCGCGTCACCCGCGCCATTCCGCTCAACATCCCGATCATGGCCTCCGCCATGGACACCGTCACTGAGGCCCGCATGGCGATCGCCATGGCGCAGGCCGGCGGCATCGGCGTCATCCATCGCAATTTCGATCCCGAAGGACAGGCCGCCCAGGTGCGGCAGGTCAAGAGATTCGAGTCGGGCATGGTGGTGAATCCGCTCACCATCAGCCCTGAAGCGACGCTCGACGACGCGCTCAAGCTGATGAGCGATCACGGCATCTCCGGCATTCCCGTCGTCACCGGCGCGGCCAAGTCCATACCGGGCAAGCTGGTCGGCATCCTCACCAACCGCGACGTGCGGTTTGCGACCAATCGTCAGCAAAAAATCTCCGAGCTGATGACGCACGAAAATCTCGTCACGGTGCGCGAAAATGTCAGCCAGGACGAAGCCCGGCGATTGCTGCATCAGCACCGCATCGAAAAGCTGCTGGTCGTCGACGAGCAGTATCGCTGCGTCGGCCTGATCACCGTGAAGGACATGGAGAAGGCGGTCGCCCATCCGCTCGCCTGCAAGGACGCGCAGGGCCGCCTGCGCGTTGCCGCCGCGACCACCGTCGGCGATACCGGCTTCGAGCGTACCGAGCGGCTGATCGATGCCGGCGTCGATCTCGTCGTCGTCGACACCGCGCACGGCCATTCCCGCCACGTGCTTCACGCCGTGAACCGCATCAAGCGTCTCTCCAATTCGGTACAGGTCGTCGCCGGCAACGTCGCGACTGCGGAAGGTACGCAGGCGCTGATCGACGCGGGCGCCGATTGCATCAAGGTCGGCATCGGCCCGGGCTCGATCTGCACCACGCGCATCGTCGCCGGCGTCGGCGTGCCGCAACTCACCGCGATCATGGATGCGGTCGAGGCGGCGAAGAAGGCCGACATTCCCGTCATCGCCGACGGCGGCATCAAGTTCTCCGGCGATCTCGCCAAGGCGCTCGCCGCCGGCGCCGACATCGCCATGGTCGGCTCGCTGCTCGCCGGCACCGACGAGACGCCCGGCGAAGTGTTTCTGTGGCAGGGCCGCTCCTACAAGGCTTATCGCGGCATGGGCTCAGTCGGCGCGATGGCGCGGGGATCTGCCGACCGCTACTTCCAGCAGGACATCAAGGACACGCTCAAGCTCGTGCCTGAAGGCATCGAGGGCCAGGTGCCCTACAAGGGCCCGGTCGGCAACGTCATGCACCAGCTCGCAGGCGGCCTGCGCGCCGCGATGGGTTATGTCGGTGCCCGCGACCTTACCGAGCTGCACAACAAGGCGCAGTTCGTCCGCATCACCGGCGCGGGCCTGCGCGAAAGCCACGTCCACGACGTGACCATCACGCGTGAGGCCCCGAACTATCCGGGCGGGGGTTAGTCCCGCGCAGCCTCAGGCCGCGCGCACGGCCTCGAGAAATTTCCCGACCTCTAGCTTGAGGCGGCTCGAGTCCGAGGCGAGCAATTGGGCGGCGGTCAGCACTTGGGACGAGGCCGAGCCGGTCTGGCTGGCGCCCTGCTGGACGTCGTTGATGTTGGCGGAGACCTGCTGGGTGCCGTGCGCTGCCTGCTGAACGTTTCGTGCAATTTCCTGCGTGGCTGCGCCCTGTTGCTCGACGGCTGCGGCAATCGTCGAGGAGATTTCCGACAGTCTCCCGATCGTCTCGCTGATCGCCCTGATGGCGCCGACGGACTCCTGCGTCGCGGTTTGGACACTTCCGATCTGTTGATGGATTTCCTCGGTCGCCTTCGCGGTCTGCTGTGCCAGCGCCTTTACCTCCGAAGCGACCACCGCGAAGCCGCGGCCGGCATCGCCGGCGCGCGCGGCCTCGATGGTCGCGTTCAGCGCCAGCAGATTTGTCTGGCCTGCAATCGAGTTGATGAGCTCGATGACGTCGCCGATCCGGCTGGCCGCCTGCGACAGTTCGCCGACGCGTTCATTGGTGCGGCGAGCTTGCTCGACGGCATCGCCGGCCACGCGCGCTGATTCCTGGACCTGCCGGCTGATCTCGTTGACCGACGATGTGAGCTCTTCAGTCGCGGAAGCGACCGATTGCACGTTGGCGGATGCCTCCTCGGACGCAGCCGCGACGGCCGTCGTCAGTGTCTGCGAGCGATCGGCTGTCGTGTTCAAGGTGCCTGCCGAACCCTCGAGCTTGGTGGCTGCCGACGACACTGTGCTCACGATCTCGCCGATCACGGTCTCGAAATCGCGCGTGATGACGTTGACGCGGCGGCCGCGCTCGATCTGCGCTTCGGCGTTACGGGCAGCATCCTCGTCGGCGAGCTTTTTCGCGACCAGCGCGTCCTTGAAGATCTGCAACGTATTGGCCATGGTGCCGATCTCGTCCTTGCGATGGCCGTCGGGGATTGCAACGTCGAGTTCGCCGTCGGCAAGCCGCAGCGTCGCTCCGGTCAGCCGCACCAGCGGACCGATCACCTGGCGCATCACGGCGATGACGACGGCGACCGAGGCGATCAGCACGACCAGCAGGGCCGTGAGCGCCCAGGTCAGCCGCATTTGCGCCTGTGCAATCGCAGCGTCGTTGGCCTCGTGAGCAAAGGCCAAGGCGGCGTCCCGCAGACCCAGCACGCTGTTCAGGACACGACTGATCCAGCCGGGCCACTCGGCCTCGCTGACCGGGCAGGGGCGGCCCTCGCGGGCTGCTGCGACCACCTCCCGGAACCGCGGCTCCGCTTCAGTGATCATTGTCGTGCGCACCTGGCTGAAGACGGTCACCAGCGCCGGCGCATCTCCGGCATTGTGAACTCCCTGCTCGATCTGCTTCCAGATCAGCGCGATCTGGCCGGTCAACTCGGTCACGTCGACGCGCTGGGCCGGCGACAAGGGCTGATTGCGGGCGAACAGGCCGAGCACGGCGGCGCGTGCGCCATTGATGGCGCGCATGCTCTGCGCACTTTGCGCCAGTTCCGCCGACGGCAGGAGATTCTCGATGTCGCTGCCGGTGTGCGACAGGCTGATCAATGCTTCGCTTGTCGCCGCAGTGAGAGCGTCGACGGCGCGCGCAAGTCCATCCACGATCGCCGTCTGGCTGTCGGCGGGGCGTTGCTGCTTGGGCAGGACCACCGCCTGGCGTCCGGCGCTGCGAGTCTGCAGCAACGCCTGTTCGGCTGCTTCGATCGACCTGGCTGGCAGCTCCGCCGCGCGAACGGCCGCCTTGGCTACGCTGATGGCGGTATCCGTGTTGGCGATGGTCTTGTCGAGGGCGGACAGCTTCTCGGGTGTGGCTGGGTCGGCCGGGGTCGCAACCGCGAACCAAGCGGTACGTTCGACCGGAATGAGGCTGTTGGCCTTCATGATCAGCTCGAAGGCGGTCAGTGAGCGCGCGGCCGCCTCTCGGCTACGCAGATCGCCCCATCCGCCCCAGGCGACCGCCCCGGCGAAGGCTACGGCCAGGAGGCTCGTGATCAGATTGCCTGCCAGGACGCGCCAGCGCAGGCTGATACCGCCCTTCGCGCCGATCTTGGAGGAATGTTCAGACGGCAGGGAAAGCTCTGGCACCGGATAGGCTCTTTGGTCGTGAAATCGTTGCGTAATTTTAGTTCGCAATCGCGACCAAAGCCTTAATTGACCGAGAGTTTGCTTCGGCGCGACGCTCCTCCTAAATCATGGCGATAACCAATCTGGAGGAAGCCATCATGTCCCAAGGCAAACGCATCGTTCTCGCCGCACGTCCCGTCGGCGAGCCAAAGTCATCTGATTTTCGCCTGGAGGAATTCGCGATTCCCTCGCCCGGCGCAGGCGAGGTCCTGCTGCGGACGGTCTGGCTGTCGCTCGATCCCTATATGCGCGGCCGCATGAGCGACGGTCCGTCCTATGCGACGCCGGTGCCGGTCGGAGGTGTGATGGAAGCCGGCACGGTGTGCGAGGTCGCGGCCTCCAGCAATCCGAACTTCGCCAAGGGCGACATCGTGCTCTCGCGCGCGGGATGGCAGACGCATGCGATCTCGGACGGCAAGGGGCTCGCGAAGGTCGATCCAAAACTTGCGCCGATCTCAACCGCCGTCGGCGTGCTCGGCATGCCCGGCATGACCGCCTATACGGGCCTGCTCGACATCGGCAAGCCGCAAGCGGGCGAGACGGTTGTCGTCGCCGGCGCGTCCGGCGCAGTCGGCTCGGCCGTGGGCCAGATCGCGAAGGTCAAGGGCGCACGCGCGGTCGGCATTGCCGGCGGCAAGGACAAGTGTGACTACGTCGTGAAGGAGCTCGGCTTCGATGCCTGCATCGACCACCGCGATCCCGATCTGGCGGCGAAGCTGAAGGACGCCTGCCCGAAGGGCATCGACGTCTATTTCGAGAATGTCGGCGGCGCCGTGTTCGAGGCGGTGTTCCCGCTGCTCAATGCGTTCGCCCGCGTGCCGGTCTGCGGCCTGATCGCCCATTACAACGACACCGAGGCCAAGCCGCCGAAATGGGCGGCGTCGATGATGCGCGCGACCCTGACCAAGCGGCTGACCTTCCGTGGCTTCATCGTCTCGGATTTCGCCGCCCGCCATGGCGACTTCCTGCGCGACATGTCCGGCTGGGTCCGCGACGGCAAGGTGAAGTACAAGGAGTTCGTCACCGAGGGCCTGGAGAGCGCGCCCGGCGCCTTCATGGGCCTCCTGAAGGGCGCCAATTTCGGCAAGCAGTTGGTCCGGGTCGGACCGGACAAGGCTTGATCCGCCACTCCCGGCCCTCTCGGGGGCTGGGAATGGTTAACAAAGAGTGACCGATCGGCCACACCCGCCCGTAAAAGCCGCAGGTGTGACCGTCGGTTCATTGACCGATCGGCGAAGGCATTGAATCATTGCGCATATTTCAGGTGCGATGATGTTAGAGATTGTTGTTTTCTGCGTAATCCTGCTGGCTGCCGGTTATTGGGCGACCATGTTTCTCATGGGTCGTCGCGACGACGTCATCCATGGCAAGTTCGTTCACGCCGACCACGAGGGTGCGTTCACGCAGCCCGCGATGCCTGCGCCGACGCCGCCATTTCCGAAACGTCCGGTCAAGGCTGCGCAGCCTGCCAATGTCGAGCTTGCCAATGTTCAGCCTGTAAAGGCTGAGGCGAAGCCGGTGAACAGCGAGGCGCTGCAATCCTTGCTCGCTGCGATCCAGCAGGATCTGAAGAGCGTCGCCTGACGATCGTCGCGAGGCTAGTGCTCGCCGCCCATCTGGGCGAACAGCTCTTCGATATCGATGTCGGCCTGGCCCGCCGCCCTGAGGTGGCGGACCTCGAGACTGTCGGGCTGGAAGCGGTACTCGACGAGGCCCGTTTCCTTGATCGCGATCCGGTCCTGGCGTGAATCGTTGATCTTGAAGCCGGCCGACGGCGCCCAGACGTGGCGCGTGTGGCGATAGGTGAAGTCGCGACGCTGATGCACGTGACCGCTGGCGATGAGGCGCAGATCGACATCCGCAAACATCTCGATCAGCCGTGCCCGCGCCGGCTGCGGCACATAGCGGATTGAGGTCTCCGGCGTTTCAACATCGTTGGGCAGGTTGAGAAACATCGGCTTGTGCAGGAACAGCGCGACCGGTTTGCCGTTCGTGCGCGATATCTCCGCGGCCAGCCAGTCGAATTGCTCGGCCTCGAAGGCGAGCCCTGAATTCATCACCAGCGAGTTGAGGCCGATGAAGCGCCAGCCGGCGGCCTCGAACGACCAATGATCTTCGCCGATGATCTCGCAAAATTGCTGGCGGTGCGTCTCGCGGACCGGCGGCTTGGGCGCAGGCCCGAGTGCAGTCGGATTGTCGCCGATGTCGTGATTGCCCGGCAAGTAGCGGCAGGCAACGGGCAGGGCGTCATGCAGGCTCTTGGCGAATTCGACATCGTCGCGGCTGGTCGGCCCGTCGAAGGAGACATCACCTGTGTTGATGACGAGATCGGGTCTGTTGGCGTCGATATGCGCGCTGACGCGGTGGAAGTTCGCGACCAGGCCGGGAAAGCGCCGGCCGAGATGGGTGTCGGAAATCTGCGTCAGGCGAAATTCGGACATGGGCAAAGGGTAGCCCGGCCAGGCGTCGGTACGATGACGACGCGCGCACGTCCGCGATCGAACAAAGTTTAAAGCACGCGATAGCGGATCGTGTAGGCATCTTGCGGCGCGACGTCGCCGGCGAGCGGCGAGGCGATGCGATCGGCGAGATGCCAGGGGCCGAATTGCTCGGAGCGATGCGGCTCGGCGGGCAGGCGCAGGCGGAATTCGAACGTGCCTTTTCTCGGCAGGTTTACGACCAGCATCCGGTCGGCGGTGCGGTAGTTGAGTGCGACCGCGCCGCGCAGCAGCGCGCGGCCGTCGGCGAGGTCCCTGACACCGTCGACCAGAGCCAGGGTCTGGTTGCGGTCGGTGTGCAGCTCGATCTGGGTGTCAGACGCCGTCGTCAAGGTCTCGCGCGGCATCCGGATCTCGAACTCGACCGCGGGCTTGGTCGGGTTGAGGCCGAGATAGGCGAGCGCGGCGTGACGCATGTCGTAGGCGGCAAAGGCGAACAGCGCGGCCGCGGCGAGTGCCGCCAGGCCGTGCCTGAGCATGTCACGCCAGGTCCGGTAGGCCATGCGGAAATAGACCGTCAGCGTCAGGGCGACCGCGAGCGCCGCCGCAACGCCGGCCAGCGCCGACATCAGGATGCCGAGCTGACCGTCAGCGGATTCGGTCAGCAAGCCGATCATGCTGGCGATCTGGCTGAAGAGGGTGTTCATGGCGGCGTCTCGTCAGGCCCGAAAGGCCGAAATCGCTTTAACTATCGATATTTGGTCGCGAGAGCGGGAACGCCGGTTCAAGTCGCTGATTGTCAGGGCCAGGAGTCGCGGCTAATGACGGCCGGCGACGCTTTGTCCGCGGGAAAATCCAATGTCCGTTCAAATGGTTTTGCTGCCGGTCTTCGTGCAGATCGGGCTCACCTTCGCGCTCCTGATCGGCATGGTGTTCGGGCGCCGGCAGGCGCTGGTCTCGGGCGAGACCAAGAGCCGCGACATTGCGCTCGGCGAACCGAACTGGCCGAAGGGCGCCACACAAATCGCCAATTGCTACCGCAACCAGTTCGAGCTGCCGGTGCTGTTCTACGCCCTGATCGCGCTGGCACTGCCGCTCCGCCATGCCGACCTCTTCATCGTGCTGATGTCCTGGGTGTTCGTGGTGACGCGCTTTGCCCATGCCGGCATCTTCGTCACCGAGAACAATCTCGGCCGGCGCTCGTCGGTCTGGCTTGCCGGCGTGCTGGTGCTGCTGGCGATGTGGATCTACTTCGCACTCAAGATTTTGTTGCTGATCTAGGCGCTTGCTCGCCGATCCTGATCTGAAAGATTCAAATGACCCCCGCTGCCCGGCTGTCCGCAGCCATCGAACTGATCGACACCATCGAGAAAGACCGCGTGCCTGCGGCGAAGGCGCTGAAGGAGTGGGGCACCGCGCACCGCTTTGCCGGCTCCGGCGACCGTGCGGCGATCGCCGGCCTGGTCTGGGACGTGCTGCGCCGCTATTCCTCGAGTGCGTTCCTCATGGATGCCGACACTGCACGCGCGCGGCTGATCGGCATGCTCCGCCTCGAGCGCGACATGGACACCGCCACCATGGCCGCGATGTTCGACGGCAGCCGGTTTGCACCCGAGCCGCTGACGGACGCCGAGCAGGCGGCGCTCAGCCATCGCTCCCTGAAAGACGCGCCTGCCGCGATCGCCGGCGACTATCCGGAATGGCTCGATTCCCACCTGGCCAAAGCCTTCGGCGAGGACCGCGTCGCGGAGGCGGTCGCGATGGCGAGCCGGGCCCCGCTGGACCTGCGCGTCAACACGCTAAAATCCAATCGCGACAAGGTGCTGAAGGCGTTGGCTCATCTTCATGCGAAACCGACGCCTTGGTCGGCAAACGGCCTGCGCATCGCGCTTTCGGCCGATGCACGCAACCCCGGCATCCAGGCCGAAGAGGATTTCATCAAGGGCGGCGTTGAAGTGCAGGATGAAGGATCGCAGCTTGCGGCACTCTTCACCGCGGCAAAACCCGGCGAGCAGGTGATTGACCTCTGCGCGGGGGCGGGCGGCAAGACGCTGGCGCTCGCCGCGATGATGCAGGGCAAGGGCCGGCTGATCGCGACCGACAGCGACAAGCGTCAGCTTGTGCCGATTCACGAACGCCTGTCGCGCGCCGGTGTCCACAATGCCGATGTCCGTACGCCCAAGGGCGATACCGATCCGCTTGCCGACATCCGCGCCTCCGCCGACCTCGTCGTCATCGACGCGCCCTGCACGGGAACCGGCACCTGGCGCCGCAACCCCGACGCCAAATGGCGCATGCGCCCGGGTGCTCTGGAGATCCGCCTCAAGGACCAGGCCGAGGTGTTGGACCGCGCCGCGCCGCTGGTGCAGGCGGGCGGCCGCATCGCCTACATCACCTGCTCGGTGCTGCCGGAGGAGAACGGCGAGCAGGTGCGAGCGTTCGTCGGTCGCCATCCCGAATTTTCGGTCGTGCCGCCGGAGCAGATCGCGAGCGTGCTCTGGGACAAGGCCGAAGCGTTTGCGCAGGCCGCGCTTCAGTCGGACGAAGGCTGGCTGATGACCCCGCGCCGCACCGGCACGGATGGGTTTTTCGTGTCGGTGCTGAAGAAGGCTTCGTAGGGTGGGCAAAGGCGCGAAGCGCCGTGCCCACCATCGCCCCGCGATTCCGATAGAAAGTGGTGGGCACGCTTCGCTTTGCTACGGCATCCCACGTGAGGCGGCGCCGTTCCCAAACAAAAACCCCGCCACCGAGATCTCGGTGGCGGGGCTTCTGTAATCCTACGATCTGCCGGTACGTCCGTGGTCAGATCGCGAATTGCGCGGTCAACTAGCCGGCGCGGAGGTTGTCAGCCGAGGACTTGCCGCTGCGGCGGTCCGCGACGATGTCGAACGAAACCTTCTGGCCCTCGTTGAGGGTGCTCAGACCAGCGCGCTCAACGGCGCTGATGTGAACGAAAACGTCCTTGTCGCCGTTGTCCGGCTGGATGAAGCCGAAGCCCTTTTGGTTGTTGAACCACTTCACGGTGCCCATTGCCATAGTCTCATTTCCTTTCAGAGGATGCATTCAGGGGGACATGTGTCCCGATTGGTCGATTTTGGAGAAATACCTGAAACGTGCTCACCCATTGGAAATGAGTCGGAGCGGCCCAGTCGTTCGGCCAAGGATCGATGATCACAATGTAGCGAATTATTGGGGCAAGTTCAAGGCGCCACGCGCTCGTGGCGAGCCCCGCTGGATTTGCTATTTTGCGCTGCAAAAAATGGTGTCGAAAGCCAAATCAATCCACGATAAACAGCGTCGCGCCGACAGCCGTCGAGGAGCGATGCGCGGCATCGCCGAAATCGGAGACCTGGTAGCTCATCCCTGGCGTCAGCTTGAATTTGCGCCCGTCGCGCAGCTCGCTGTCGAGCTCGCCTTGCACCACGTAGATCACGTGGCCGCGGTCGCACCAATGATCGGCGAGATAGCCCGGCGAATACTCGACCATCCGCACCCGGAGATCGCCGATGTTGAGCGTCCGCCACAACGCCTGGCCGGTCTCGCCCGGATGCGTGGTCGCCTCGATCTTGCTCCAGTCGGTGACGGTGAAGGGGGAGGTGGGGAGCTTCATGGTGGTGGTCCTGTGTCCGAGCCGGCGGTGCCGTTGTTAGCGTATGCTTCCGCCGCGGTCCTCATTTTTGCTAGTGCGTCAGTGCACAATCGGCCGGCAGCTGCGTCCTGCTTGCGATGATGACCCAGACCAGCAGGGCGGCGGCGCTGATTCCGGCGCCGAGCATGCAGACGCCGGTCCAGCCGGCCGTCGCATACACCATCGTCGACGCGATCGCGCCGACCGCGCTTCCGATCGAGTAGAACACCATGTAGCCCCCGACCAGCCGGCTCGCCGCATCGGGTCGCGCAGCGACGATCAGGCTCTGGCTCGTCACGTGCACGGCCTGGAGGGCGAAATCCAGCATGATCACGCCGGCAACGACGAACCAGAGCGAGGACTGCAGGCAGGCGATCGGAGCCCAGGCGGCGAGCATCAGCATCAGCGACAGTCCCGTGGTGCGCTGGCCCCATCCGAGATCGGCAAGGCGCCCGGCATGGCGCGCCGCGAGCGCTCCGGCGAATCCGGCGATGCCGAGCAATCCGATCGTGGTGTGCGACAGCGCGAAGGGAGGCGCCGCGAGCGGCAGCACGATCGACGTCCAGAACACGTTGAGATCGGCGAAGATCAGAAACGCAAACAGCGCACGCTCGCGTAGGATCGGCTCATCGACGAACAGCGCCGCCGTCGAGCGCAGCAGCGACAGGTAGGAGGATCCGGCCGGCGCCGATGGCCGGCCGCGCGGCAGCACGCGCAGGAGCAGGGCAGCCATGGCGAGCATGAGGCCGGCCGAGATGAGGTAGACCATGCGCCAGCCGCCGATATCGGCCAGCGCACCCGAGGCGAACCGCGCCAGCAGGATTCCCGCGACGACGCCGCTGGTGACGGTGCCGATGGCGCGTCCGCGCTCGGCCGGCGTCGCCAGCGTCGCGGCAAAGGCGACGAGGACCTGGACGACGACGGCCAGCACGCCCACCAGCGCCATTCCCGCGAGCAGCACGGCTGCGTGCGTCGCCGTGCCGACGATGACGAGACCGATCGCCGACAGCACGGTCTGGCCGACGATCAAGCGGCGGCGATCCCGGAGGTCGCCGAGCGGCACGATCAGGATCAGGCCGAACGCGTAGCCGATCTGGGTGAACGTCACCACCATGCCGATCGCGGCGGGCGCGATGCCGAGATCCTGCGCCATGGCATCGAGCAGCGGCTGCGCGAAGTAGATATTGGCGACGCTCAGGCCGCAGGTCAGCGCGAACAGCAGTGCCATCGCGGAGGAGAGCCCGCGCCCGGCCAAGTCGCCGGCCAAGTCGGCGGCCTTGTTGGTGGTCTTGTCAGCGGTCTTGGGCGGTCGAGCTGTCGCGGTGGCGTCGTTCGTCATTATGGTCTCCGGCGCATCCAAGCTGGTTCTAAAATAAGACCAGTTGCGCTAAGCGCTGTCTAGTCCTATTTTTGAACCAGTCTGGAAGGGAATAGCGAATGAAGCGGAGCGGTTTTGCCGAGGCTGAGTGCCCGGTGGCGCGCGCACTCGATGCCATCGGGGATGTGTGGTCGCTGCTGATCGTGCGCGATGCCTTCGATGGCTTGCGCCGGTTCGGCGATTTTCAGAAGAACCTCGGCATTGCCAAGGGCATGCTCAGTGCGCGTTTGCGCAGGCTGGTGGAACTCGGCGTGCTCGAACCGGTCCCGGCCTCCGATGGCAGCGCCTATCAGGAATATGCGCTGACGAAGAAGGGACGCGACCTGTTTCCGGTCGTCGTCTCCTTGCGCCAATGGGGCGAAGCGAATCTCTACGCCAGGGGCGAAGCGCATTCTGACCTGGTGGACGAGGCAGGCCTGCCGGTCGGGAAGCTCGTGCTTCCGTCGCGGGCCGGCCGGCCGCTGGCATGGTCCGAGACCAGGGTGAGGAAATCAGGCGCGCGCAAGCGCTGATGAAGCCGCCGAGCGGGTACCCAAATTAAGTCAATAATACTTACCTATATTCATTTGTCCATGCCCAAAGAAGAATGTGGGTGCGTGCCCCGCGCGGTTGCGGGAAAAGCCCCCGTCGCGTATCTGCTTGCCATGACAGCAGCACAGAACCGCGAGTCGTCGACGCCCTCATTGGCCTCGGCGCATGACAAGATTCTCATCGTCGATTTCGGCAGCCAGGTGACGCAGCTGATCGCGCGTCGTGTCCGCGAGGACGGCGTCTATTGCGAGATCGTCCCGTTCAACAAGGCCGAAGAGGCCTTCAGGGAGATGAAGCCGAAAGCGGTGATCCTCTCCGGCGGCCCTGAGTCGGTGCACGAAGCAGGCTCGCCCCGCGCACCGCAGCTGATCTTCGCCTCCGGCGTGCCGGTGCTCGGCATCTGCTACGGCCAGATGGTCATGGCGGAGCAGTTAGGGGGCACCGTCGAGGGCGGCCATCACCGCGAATTCGGCCGCGCCGATGTCGAGGTCAAGGCGCCGAGCAAGCTGTTCGAGGACGTCTGGTCGCCGGGCGGCAAGAACCAGGTCTGGATGAGCCATGGCGACCGCATTACCAAGATGCCGCCGGGTTTTTCCGTCGCCGGCACCTCGCCGAACGCGCCGTTCGCGATCATCCAGGACGAGACGCGCAAATATTACGGCCTGATGTTCCACCCCGAAGTGGTGCACACGCCCGACGGCGCAAAACTGATCCGCAATTTCGTGCGCAAGATCGCGGGCCTCTCCGGCGACTGGACCATGCGCGCCTTCCGCGAGGAGGAGATCGCCAAGATCCGCGCGCAAGTCGGCAAGGGGAAGGTGATCTGCGGCCTCTCCGGCGGCGTCGATTCGGCCGTCGCCGCCGTGCTGATCCACGAAGCCGTCGGCGACCAGCTCACCTGCGTGTTCGTCGATCACGGCATGCTGCGTCTTGATGAAGCCAAGACCGTGGTCGATTTGTTTCGCCACCACTACAACATCCCGCTCGTGCACGTGGACGCGTCAAAGCAATTCCTCGGCGAGCTCGAAGGCGTCACCGATCCCGAAAAGAAGCGCAAGACCATCGGCCGCCTCTTCATCGAGGTGTTCGAAGCGGAGGCCAAGAAGATCGGCGGCGCCGATTTCCTTGCGCAAGGCACGCTCTATCCCGACGTGATCGAGAGCGTCTCCTTCACCGGCGGCCCCTCGGTGACGATCAAGTCGCACCACAATGTCGGCGGACTGCCCGAGCGCATGAACATGAAGCTCGTCGAGCCCTTGCGCGAGCTGTTCAAGGACGAGGTGCGCAAGCTCGGCCGCGAGCTCGGCCTGCCCGAAATCTTCGTCGGCCGCCACCCGTTCCCGGGCCCCGGCCTCGCCATCCGCTGCCCCGGCGACATCACCCGCGAAAAACTCGACATCCTGCGCCAGGCCGACGCCGTCTACATCGACCAGATCCGCAAGCACGGCCTCTACGACGACATCTGGCAGGCCTTTGCGGTGCTGCTCCCGGTCAAGACCGTCGGCGTCATGGGCGACGGCCGCACCTACGACTTCGTCGTGGGCCTGCGCGCCGTCACCTCAACCGACGGCATGACCGCGGACTTCTACCAGTTCGACATGAAGTTCTTAGGCGAGACCGCCACGCGCATCATCAACGAGGTGAAGGGCGTGAACCGGGTGGTGTACGACGTGACGAGCAAGCCGCCGGGGACGATTGAGTGGGAGTAGGGGGGATCAATAGATAAGTGAGATCCTATCGCCTCCGAAATCGGAAACATAAATCCGATCGAGGGAATCCAAGGCGATCCCACCTAGTGTTCCGAATGTGCCAGGGAGAAGAGTTGGCGTTCTGGACCCTTTTGGTAAGACGAGCACTCGTCCCGAGTGAAATAGTGCCAAGAATAGAGTGCCTTGATTGTCGATAGTTATATCGGACACGCTGTCAGCTGAGCCATGCGATATCGGTTCGATAAATGTGCCGTCTCCTCTGAATACGTCGATGCATTTGGCTCTGCGGTTGTCGACGTAAATGTTGTCTTGGCTGTCGATAGCTATCGAAGTCGCAAGACTTCGTAGCGAAAATTCAACTTCGGTCCCGTCAGGATCAATCCGGGCTACAGTTCCGGTATCAATTGATCGGCCGAAGATTGTAATGAAGGCTTGGCCCAGGCTATTGGTTGCGATCGATTGTTTTGAACCTATGGACTTTGTGGCCAACAGCGTCCCGCGAGCGTATTTTTTTCCGTCCCATTCAAATCGATGGCAAGCATTCCGCGTGAGGTCGTTTACGTAAAGTCGGTTCTGTGCGTCCACAGCCAAGCGGGTGATAGCATACACTGCTGTGTCGGCCACGGGTAGGCGCAGAACTGTTTCGAATCGACCGCTAGGATCAATTCGGTAAACCTGAGCAGATTGATTGCAGATAAAGAGATTGCCGTCTGTAGAGAATCGAAGTTGTTGCAGTCTGCGCAAACCTTGAAAAAATATGACTGAATCCTGCTTTGGAATGCTTTCTATTGTAACTGTAGCCGTCGCTTCGAAATTATCCAGATGGCAGGAAATTCTGGTTTTGCCGAGTGCCTTCGAAATTAATGTTGGGCCCGATGCATAAGCGATGCTCGTATCTGCAATTGTCCAAGTAACGCGATCGGTTACATCAACTTCACGTCCCATTGGGCCATGGTTTTCCCAAGCGATTGCTCTAAGGGATCTTCGTTCTCCGACCTGGGTGCGGATTGAGTCCGGTCTTATGGAAATGCCTCCAACTAAGTAAGGAGTGCTTTGGCCGACAATTTCAGGCAATGCGATCGTTGCGGAATCCCAAGCCTTCTCTAGCGCCGTTTGTCCCGGAGGGCGATACCCAGTTTTGACCGATGATGGGCGCAGAAAACGGTCCGTGTGTTACGAAGTCTCCGTCTTGATAGCGCCCCTTTAATGTCGGTTGGATGCGGTGAAATTCTGTGCCTGACTCGTTTGCTAGCAACAGCATGCCGACCACGTCTTCTCGTTTCGTCGTCCCGGTTTCGTCTTCAAACAGAGTTAGATCTGTCGCGATTATTCGATACGAATTTTCTCGTTCGGTCGTGAGGAGCCTCGTGTCGCAATGGACGACGTTGCTTGTGTTTTCGCCGGATTTCACGAATAATTCGCCACAAAAGCCCGGCGGCAAAGATATCTCCAGCAGATCGTTTTGCCATCGTCGGACGTTAAAGTTAGTGGTCTCGTTCAAGACTTCGGAGGCTTTATCAAAATTTCGGCCTCTCAGTTCCAACAAAGGGGAATCTGGTGTGCCGAATACGCGCAGTCTCGTGATCGAGGGGAACGTGTTGCGGTCTTTTTTTAGGAGCTCGAGCAGCAGTGTTGCGAACTGCAGATATAGGAGGCATTCACGGTTGGTCCGACACGGAATAAGCGGGGCCTTCTTGTGCCCGCGATCGTTTCGGATGTTTCCTAAAGCACCTGTAAACAGCTGTTTCATCGCCACGCGATCGCGTGCATTAGGGGAGATGTCTATCTTGGGACTCGATCCGTCAAATGCCTCGTCAAGCAAGGCTTGACCGATGCTAGAACTATCAATGCGTTGTTGAATTTCAGCTTCGAGCAAGCGAAACGCGGCGAATATAGCATCGTCAAATTTTCCGGCTTCGGCGATGGCAGCTGAAGCGTCCCAAATTTCTTTGTCGATTCCGGCCCAGAATGACATATTGTTTGTCCGCTTATGCTGGTAGCTCTTCGATATTCCCAAATGCTACCAAATGTAGATATGCGAGCAGTGAAGATGACTCTGCGGGCACAAGAGATCAAGCCGACCAGCAATTCATTGGATGCTTATTGTACCTAGCGACGGACAACAGAACTAATGCGTCTCACGTTGCGACGTCCAACGCCAGATGTATGCGACTGAAATCTCGGCGCAAACGATGGATGTGCACCGCGCTCCCGCATGCTACGACATCCGCATCGCCTTCCAGAGCCAGTAAGTAGGATGGGTAGAGCGCAGCGAAACCCATCGTGGTCGGGTTGATGGGTATCGCTTTGCTCCACCCGTCCTTCGAACTCTGGCAGGCAGGGAATGTCGACAGTAGCGGAGGGGTTGCATGGGTGAGGACGACAAGAAGAAGGAATTCGTTGAGCGGGTACGGCGGCACTTTCAGGAGATCACGCCTCAACTGAATATAGAAATGGCGATGATCGCAGAACTGTCATGGGAAGAGGAGACGAGCTTCCTGCTGATTGAATACGACGCGTCAGAGTTTAGCGATGAATTTTTTGTGGCTCTGTGGCCGATGGATGCCGATGGCGAACCTGTCGACCGGGAGGGGCACTGGTTTCTCAAGGGCCGGACGGTCGTCGTTCCCTCCGAAATTTATGATGATGAGAAATATGAGGCGATCGAACAGGGGGAAACGGCTTCAGAGCTTCTGGAGCAGTGGTTCGCCCAGGCATGGCGTGCCCATGGGCCTAAGGCGCTTCCCGCCTATATCGGCCACCACGACAGCTATTTCAAGATCGATCTGGCCACCAGCGGACAGGTGAATTGGGACGGCATCCTTGCGCAAGCAAAGGCTGGGCTCGCCTCATAGTCTCGCTATTCGTGAGCGCGCAGGATAGGGGAGCCTAAGGGGATTACGGTGCCGGTGTATGAAACTTGCAATGCACGACCCAGGCCCCCATCATGTCCAGGCGCCTGCCTGACAAGCTCGACATCCTGCGTCAGGCCGATGCCGTCTATATCGACCAGATCCGCAAGCACGGTCTCTACGACGACATCAGGCAGGCCTTCGCTGTGCTGCTGCCGGTCAAGACCGTCGGCGTCATGGGCGACGGCCGCACCTACGACTTCGTCGTGGGCCTGCGCGCCGTCTCCTCCACCAGGGCACGTTTTTAGGGGCTCCGTTTCAGTCGGTCATGTACCATGATGGTATCTGGCGGCGAACCGAACGGAGAATACCTTGTTGACCGATACGGGACTTCAGAAGCTCAAGCCTGGCGAGAAGCTTTACAAGCGCGGCGACCGCGACGGCATGTACGTTGCCGTCCTGCTCATCAATAGGCGCAAGCAGATCTGGGAAAGTGGCGACCACACCATCAAGGTGGTGCATTGATGCGCGCCGCGTTGAAAGTGGTGATGGCCGCAATATTTGTGATGCCGGCTGCGGTGGCTCTGGCGAAGTCTCCGGACTGCGCGAGTTGGCCCACCAACATGGCACTCGTGCACCTCAAGAACGCCGGCCTGATTGATATCCCATCAGTGATCGAGGCGCAGACCAGGGCCGTTCGTCTCGCATCCGAAAAGATCGGCAAAGACCTCCACCGGCAGGTTTACGACATCACGTTTTACACCAAGGATGGCAAGACGATCGAGGTCATCACGAACAGCCGAGCATCAAGCGAGGAATGCTCGATGAGCGCCGTCGACGTCTACGTGGTCTCGAAGAAAATCGGCGGGTCGGCAGAGCAGCCATCTGAGGGCACGACTAAAAAGTGATCCGGCTGCACCGAAAGCTCAAGAACTAGGGCGGGATGACGATTGATCCAAATCGGATCGAGCCCTAGCATCGCGTCATGAACGCCGAACAACGAATTGAGAACTTGGAAGCAGCGCTTGGGGCCAGCTTGCCCGTGGCGTATCGCGCCTTCCTGCGGTCACACAGGGAAAAGCCGTCTGGTCCGGTTCAGGTCGTCTCGACCAATCCAGACTACTGGGATGTGAGCTGCATCTTCGAAATCGGCGCCGCTGAAAGTTACCTCCAGGTCGATCATTGTTATGAACTGGTTGGCGACGTCCTTCCCGAAGGGATGTTGCCAGTTGCCGACGACCAGGGTGGTAACCTCTACCTTTTGGATTGCCGCACGGGTCCGAGCACCGGAGCCGTGTATTGGTGGGATCATGAACAGGAGCTTGGCGAGGATCGCGTGGAGTTGGTCGCGACGAGCTTCCCGGAGTTTCTCGCTGTTCTGGTCCCCGATTCGTAGCGCGTAGGATGAGTTGAGCTCTTCGCGAAACCCATCGCGTTCGCAAATGGCGTTGATGGGTATCGCTTCGTTCCACCGATCCTGCGAGCCGCTCGCTCTTGCCGCTCGAGCTCGGATTGAAGCGCCCGGAGTTGCTCGATGTCCTCGACGATCTGGCAGAGTTGCTCACGGTCATTCCCATCGCCGCGTTGGAGCCGGTGCTTGTCCGATGCGAAGAGGCCCTTCGCGACGTCGTGCCGAGCCGCAACGGTTCAATGCGCGACGCCCATGTGCTGGCGCTGGCCTGGAGTGTCGAGGCGGATGTCTGGACCACGGATCGCGACTTTGCGGGAACGGGTGTCGCGACCTGGTCGACGCCGAACCTCATGCGAGGGCTTGCTGACGTCGGCGCGGGGTAGGGATCATCGCGTGGCTCCCCGGCACAAACGCTGGATCTCCACCGCATGCTCCCATGATACGACACCGGCATCGCACCTCCGGAGCCAGCGTTCATGTCCGTCGTTCCCAGCCAACAGCCCGCAACCGCCGCCGAAACCGATCCCGAAACTCTCGGCTGGATGCGCGGCTTCCCGCCATCACCCGACCGCACCATCACCTTCCAGAACGGCTCCTTCCGCAGCTTCCCCGAACTCCGCTGGGCCTGGAGCAACATCCGCCAGCTGGTGCCGACGGTGAACGTCTGGCGCGGGGCGGGATCCGTGTCGTCGCTGCCGCGTGAGGACCATGACATCGGCGCGTCGGCCTCGATCACCATGGACGGCCGGCCCATGACGTTCGCGAAAATGCTGGAGGAGACCTACACCGACGGCATCGCCGTGCTGCATCGGGGCAAGCTGATCTACGAGCGTTACTTTGGTGCGCTGAAACCGCACAAGCCGCATATCGCGATGTCGGTGACGAAATCGTTCACCGGCGTGCTGGCCGGCATTCTGGTCAACGAGGGCAAGATCGATCCGCAGGCGCCCGTCACGGATTATGTGCCGGAGCTGAAGGCGAGCGCGTTTGGTGACGCACGCGTGCGCGAGGTCATGGATATGACCACGGGGCTCGAATACACCGAAGTCTACACCGACAAGAATTCGCACGTGTGGGGCTTGCGTCGCGCCAACGGCATGGCGCCGATTCCGCCTGATTATGATGGCCCGACTAGTATTTTCGATTTCCTCGTCGCGCAGAAGAAGCAGGGCCAGCACGGCAAGGCGTTTTCCTACAAGACCGTCAACACCGACGTGCTCGCCTGGATCTGCCGGCGCGCCAGCGGCATGACATTGTCGGATCTTCTGTCGGAGCGCATCTGGACGCCCATGGGCGCGGAGGAGGACGCGCATTATCACGTCGACCGCATCGGTACCGAAAGCGGCGGCGGTGGTCTCTCGACGACGCTGCGCGATCTCGCCCGCTTCGGCGAAACCATGCGCAATCACGGCCGCTTCAACGGCCGCCAGATCGTGCCGTCATCGGTCGTCGAAGACATCGCGCGCGGTGGCGACCCCGAGAAATTCAAGCCGGCCGGCTACACCACCTTGCCGGGCGCCTCCTACCGCAACCAATGGTGGGTCACGCACAACGCCCACGGCGCCTACATGGCGCGCGGCGTTCATGGCCAGGGCATCTATGTCGATCCCAAGGCCGAGATGGTGATCGCCCGCTACGCCTCGCATCCGGTGGCGGGCAACGCCGCCAACGACCCCGTGACGCTGCCGGCCTACATGGCGCTGGCGAAGCAACTGATGGCCGGCGGGTAAACGCGCTACTTGGCATCCTCGTAGCCCGGATGGAGCGCAGCGTAATCCGGGGCGAACCAACCCCATCGCGTTACTGCCCGTGTGGTGAGAATCCCAGATTGCGCTGCGCTCCATCCGGGCTACGGATGCATTCGAAACCGCAAGATCGGTCGAGCACGTCACAGCCATCCGCACCTAACTGGAGCCGCCACGGAGGAGGGACGATGAAGGCGGCGCTGCAAAACTATCGGGACCGGATGCGACGGGTGCTGGACCATATCGACCGGCATCTCGACACGGATCTGGACCTGGACACGCTGAGCGGTGTAGCGGCCTTCTCAAAATTTCATTTCCACCGGCAGTTCGCGGCGACCTTCGGACTCTCCGTGCATCGCTATGTCCAGCTGGCTCGTATGAAGCGCGCTTCCTACTGGCTTGCCTACAGTGACGCCCAAAGCGTCACGGAGATCGCGATGGATGCCGGTTACGATGCCCCGGACGCCTTCGCCCGCGCCTTTCGGCAACGGTTCGGGCAATCGCCGTCGTCGTTCCGCAACTCTCCCGACTGGGAGCCGTGGCTTGCGGCCTTCGGGCCTCTCGACAACGCGAGGAGCAAGCTCATGAAGACTTTTACCACTGATGACGTGACGATACGCGATGTCCCCCCGACGCGGGTGGCGATCATGGAGCACCGGGGCGATCCGGCGACGCTCGGTGCCACCATCCAGCGGTTCATCGCGTGGCGCAGGGCCGCCGGCCTGCACCCCAGGACAAGTCCGACCTTCAATGTCTGGCGGTCCGAGCGGCGTCCTTCCTCGCCTGCCGCTTACAGCACTGACCTCTGTGTCGGGACCGACCAGCCGATCGAGGCGAACGGCGAAGAGATCAAGGCCAGCGAGATTCCCGGCGGACGCTGCGCGGTGCTGCGCGTCGTCGGCTACACCGACAATCTGGAGCCCGCCGCGCTCTACCTCTATCGCGACTGGCTTCCGGCCAGCGGCGAGGAAGCACGCGACTTCCCGATCTATTGCCAGCGGCTGAGCTTCTTTCCGGAGGTGCCGGAGCACGAGACGGTTGCGGACGTGTTTCTGCCGCTGAAATAGTGCCCTCTGACGGCGGCCTGTCGCTCAGCTGGCCTTACGCGGCGCTTCCCCTTGCTCCAGGGTACGCCGCTCACGGCGGAACGCTTCGGCGATTGCGTTCGACACGGCCTTGATGCGCGCCGCGCGCCGCATGTCCTGGTGCGTGATCAGCCACACCGGGCGTCGGGCCGGCGCCCGGTCGGGCCAGACGCGGACGAGGTCGGGCGCGACATCGCCGAGAAAGCAGACGGCCTCGGCGATGCCGCCGTGGCTCGCCGCGGTGCGCAGCTGGACGAACGGGCTGTCGCAGCGAAGCGCGATCCGCGCGCCTTCAAGCTGCTCGCCCATGAAAAACGGGCCCATCGCGGCCGGCGCGCCGGTAAAGGTGATCAGGTCGTAATCCGCCAAGCCCTGGCCCTGTTTCGGAACGCCCTTGCTCGCCAGATAGCGTTTCGAGGCGTAGAGCGAGAAGGCGATGTCGCCGAGCTTGCGGCAGATCAGGTCCGACGCCTGCGGCCGCGCGAACCTGACGGCAAGGTCGGCCTCGCGCCGCGCAATGTCGAGCGTGCGGACGCCGATGATGAGATCGACCCGCAGCTCCGGATGAGTCTTGCGCAGCGCTGCAATTGCGGGCGCGACCAGCTGATAGGCGAGCGCCTCGGTGGTGGTGACGCGGACCGTGCCCTTCAACAGCGCGTCGTGGCCTGCGACGATGCGTTCGAGATCCGTCGCGGCGCTCTCCATCGCCGCGCATTGGCGCAAAATGGCTTCGCCGGCCGACGTCGTCACGAAGCCGTCCGGGCTCCGGTTCAGAAGGGTCACGCCGAGCTGTTTCTCGAGCAGCGCAATCCGCCGCCCGACCGTGACATGACCGACGCCCAGCGTGCGCGCCGCCGCCGACAGGCTGCCGGCGCGCGACACGGCGAGGAAGAAGCGGATGTCGTCCCACTGCCAGTCCATGCGCGCGCCCCTGTTCATTTCCGAACAACATATGTGAACAAATCGACCATACAAGCCGCCGTCGCAGCTTCTATGTGAACCGGGCGCCGCCAAAGCGGCCGCAAACCGACGTTTCGAACAAGGACGCCCGCCATGATCGCCAACACTGGAACGACGGGCGCTCTGCGCAGCGCTGTCGTCGCACTCACGCTCGCTCTCACAGGAGTTTTGCTCATGACCAATCCGACCGCCGCCCAGACTCAAGTGCCGTCGCCAGCAGTGACTGGTGTGCTCGTCATGCTCACGGTGAAGGCGGGCGTTACCCGCGAACAGGTCATGGCCGTGATGCCGGCTGAAATCCGCGCGACCGTGCAGCTCTATCTCGGTGGCAAAATCCGCGAATGGTATTCGCGCGGCGACGGTCGTGGAGTCGTCCTCTTGCTGAATACGAAGGACGTCGCGGAAGCGGAAGCGATCATGGATGGACTGCCACTCGGCAAGGAGCACCTGATGGATCACGACTACATCCCTGTCGGTCCGCTCCAGCCGCTTGGCCTGCTTTTGGCCAATCCCGCCGCCATGCAGGGAGCCAAGTGATGTCGAGAGAAGTGATGTCGAGAGAGCCGACACTATCCCGGCGCGACATGCTCTGGGCGGCAGGCGCACTCACCGTCGGTGCCGCATTCGCGCAACCGTCAAGCGTCGTCGCGGCCGAACGGGCCGCGGCAAACGCCGAACCGTCCTCCTGGGTGGATCCGGCGATGCCCGAGGTGAGGCATCGCATGATCGAGACCAACGGCATCCGGCTGCACGTGGCCGAGCAGGGTGAAGGTCCGCTCGTCATTCTCTGCCATGGGTTTCCCGAGTGCTGGTATTCCTGGCGGCATCAGCTTGGGGCACTTGCGAAGGCCGGATACCGTGCGGTAGCGCCGGACCTGCGCGGCTATGGCCGCAGCGACCGTCCGGAGGAGGTGGAGAAGTACACGATCCTCCACGACATCGGCGACATCGTCGGTCTTGTCGATGTCCTGGGCGCGAAACAGGCGGTGATCGCCGGCCACGACATCGGGGCGGCCATCGCGTGGCAGGCCGCGCTGTTGCGGCCCGATCGCTTCAGCGCCGTGATTGCCATGAGCCCGCCATTCCGGCCGCGCGCATTCGGCGACAGCGCGGCGCCGCCGACCACGCTGATGCCGCGCAATGAGGATGCGGTGTTCTATCAGCTCTTCCTTCAGACGCCGGAGGCCGAAGCCGGAATGGGCCGCGATCTTCGCCGCACATTCCGCTCCCAGCTCTACCTGCAATCCGGCGACAGGCCGGCGTTGGCGGCCGGCGGATTTGCGGCGGGCATGGTGCCGCGAAAGGGGAACGTGCTGGCCGATCCGCCGTCGCTGCCGCCCTGGATCACGGAGGCCGACGTCGATGTCTATGTCGAGGCCTATGCGCGGAGCGGATTCCACGGACCGCTCGCCTGGTGGCGCAATGTCGACCGCGGTTGGGAGCTGATGGCCGCCTTCAACGGGGCGAAGGTCACCGTGCCCGCGCTCTATCTCGTCGGCGACCGCGATTTCGTCGCCGCCGCGTTTCGCGAGGACATCGCGAAGCAGACTGCATTCGTTCCAAAACTTCGGCCCCCGGTCGTGTTGCGCGACTGCGGACACTGGACCCAGCAGGAACGCGCGCCCGAGGTCAACACCGCCATGATCGATTTCCTGCGGAGCGTGTAGCGGGCGCGGGCCGTCCTATCGTCCAAGCGCCATCGCGATCCGCGCCGCGAGTAGCTTGACGATGAGGCCCGAAGGAAAGCTCCGCGAACTCGGAACGTCGTCGGGGAGGACGACGCCGTCCGGCTTGGATTTTGTGCAAATCCGGTACTGGAGCGGCGGCAGCTCTCCGTGCAAGCGCGCACGGTAGGCCGAGACCCAGTGCGGGCCTCGGTCGAAATTCACAAACATCGCCGAGTTGCAGCAGGTCGCGACAACCCGGTTTGTCGGCGAAGTGTCCTTGAGCTTGTAGGGCTTCAGCAGCTCGGCCCCCTCCGAGCATTCGAACCGGTCTTTCCGATAGAGGCTGTAGGCGGTCCCGCTATCGGGATCGCGCACAGCGCTGGCGTTGGGCAAAGCTTCGATCTGCGCCGCCCCCTTACGGCAGTCGCCGCAATAACAGACCGCACTGACGATCGGTGCGCCGAACGCCTTGAGTTGGACGCGGCCGCAGGCGCATGTCGCGGTCATGATGGGAGCGTGCGTCATTTTCAATCCCGCGCCATTTTCTCGAACTTCTTCACCAGCCGCTCCCGCTTCAGCCGCGACAGCCGCTGGATCCAGAACATACCATCGAGCTGATCGATCTCGTGCTGATGACAGACGGCGCGCAAGCCGTCTGATTCCTCAGTGTGCGCGTTGCCGTCGAGATCCTGATAGCTGATCCGCACGCGGGCGTGGCGCTGCACCTCGTCGGTGACCCCAGGCATCGAGACGCTGCCTTCGCGGTGCATGATCAATTCGGGCGAGGCCCATTCGATTTCCGGATTGACGTAGGTCCGCGCGCCATCCTTGGCGTCGAGTTCGAGCACCACGACACGCAAGGGCACGCCGATATGCGGCGCGGTGATGCCGATGCCGGGCGCGGCGCGCATCGTCTCGAGCAGGTCCGCTGCGAGCTCACGCAAGGCGTCGTCGAATGCGGTGGCGGGGCGAGCGGGGACCGAGAGGCGGCGGTCAGGATACCGGAGGAGGGGACGAATGGTCATGCAACCTCCTACCACTCACGGATGGTTGAAGCATCCCGTTCTTGACGCCCTACCAACTGGAAGGTAGTTAACGTGCATGACCAACGTTTCCTCGACCGCCGACGATATTCTCGCCTGCGCTCGCACCCTGATCATTGCGGGCGGCTATAACGGCTTCAGCTATGCTGACGTGGCCGAAGTCGTCGGCATACGCAAGCCGAGCATCCACCACCATTTCGCCAGCAAGGTCGATCTGGTCCGCACCCTCGTGTCGCGATATCGCGAGGACGCGGAGGCGGGACTTGCAGCGCTCGAGCGCAATATCCCTGATGCGCGCGACCAGCTCAAAAGCTATGTCGGGTATTGGGAGGCGTGCATCTCCGACGCGACGGCTCCTTTCTGTGTCTGTGCGCTGCTGGCCAGCGAGCTTCCGATCCTGCCGGAGGAGGTGGCGCTTGAGGTCCGCGCGCACTTCCGCTCGCTTGCGTCGTGGCTGACCTCGGTGATGGAGCGCGGCAAGCGGAAGGGTCGGCTCAAGCTCTCCGGCACAGCCCGGGTCGAGGCTGAAGGATTCATGGCGACCGTTCACGGCGCGATGCTGTCGGCGCGCGCGTATGGCGATCCAAAAATGTTCGGTGTGATCACCGCACCGCTGCTGGATCGGCTGTCCACCAAGCACTGAGAGACGTCGGCGAGACGACATCGACACCCCGGAGGAAAGCCGGGGTGAAGGCGGTCTCGCTGCGCGCAAAACTACCAACTAGTAGGTCAAGGAGACTATCATGGCGCATGATCAATTGAACCTCGTTCGTGCCGATCGAGAGCGTTGGCTGAAATCCTACTACTTCATCCGGGCGGCGTTCTCGGTTGCCTGGGTCGTCGCTGCGTTTGTGCTCGCGCCATCTTCTGCGGCGATCGCCGGCGCCTTGCTCGTGCTCTATCCGGCATGGGACGCCGCGGCCAATCTCGTGGACGCATTGCGCAGCGGTGGGCTCAATCAAAACCGCACGCAGGCTCTGAATGTTCTGGTCAGCCTGGCGACGGCCGTCACGGTCATTGTCGCCTTGCAGACGAGCATGAATTGGGTGCTCGGTGTCTTCGGTGCGTGGGCGATCCTGTCCGGATTGCTCCAGCTCGGAACGGCAATCCGGCGCTGGAAAAGTTTTGGCGCGCAATGGGCCATGGTGCTCAGCGGTGGTCAGTCCGCACTCGCAGGCGGGTTCTTCATCGTCCAGGCTGCGACGCCTGCGGTTCCGTCGATCGCCAATGTCGCGGGCTATGCTGGCGTTGGCGCGCTCTACTTCCTGGTCTCGGCGGTCTGGCTTACCGTCAGCGAGTGGCGCCAGCGCGCCAGGACGTAGCGCTGCGTCGCTTCCGGTCACGCGTCTGGATAGGGCGTGCCGTCTTTGTGCACGAACCTTCCGTCCGAATTTGCGCTCATCATGTCGATGTCCGAGCAGGTCGTGAGGTCGTCGGGCGAGCGCGAGCCGATCTCGAGATAGACGGCTACCGCGTCCGACCGGTTGATCATGTGATGGCCGTTGCCGCTGCCTTTCGGGAAGGCGGCGCAATCGCCTGCGCGCAGTACGGTTTCGGCGTCTTCCTCGATCAGCACCACCTCGCCTTCGAGTAGGTAGACGAACTCGTCCTCGTGCGAATGCCAGTGGCGCTGGCTCGACCAGTTGCCCGGCGGCAGACGCATGAGATTGACGCCAAAATCGGAAAGGCCTCCGGCATTGCCGAGCCGCTTGCGGATGCGATCGGCGCAAGGAGTATTAAAGGGGGCGGGATAGCCGGAGCCCATCCGGGCCGGCACGGCAACGATCTCGATTTTTGGCATGGGAGTATTCCGTTCGTTCGCAGTCGAGGCGAAGGCGCATCTTGTTGGCTTGGAGCATCGACGTCTGGACCACGAACCGCTATTTTCCTGGAACCGGCGTGGGAACTTGGCGGCGTCCGATCTCATACGGGGCTTTGCCGAAATCTGGCCATTGGCAGCGCGCCAGCATCGGCGGCGCGTTCGAAGACTACAACGCTCTGGTCGAAACGGCTATGCTGCATGCCGATAATCTGGGTCGCGGAATCGCTGCAAGTGCTGTCGGACGTTCTCAAACGAAAAGACATCTATAGTTACTTCAGCCGATCGGCGATGGAGAAGGCGCACGTCTATCAGGCGCAGGACCGCGTCTCGGCGGTGGATGTCAGCGACGACCTGACCCGCGTCACCTCCCGGGTGCGAGGCAGCGAGTCCAGGAATTATCGCGTCGACATCCAGTTGGAGTTCGACGGCGGCAGGCTCACCGACATTGAAGGCGATTGCAGTTGTCCGATGGCCCTCAACTGCAAGCATGTCGCCGCGACCCTGCTTGAAGCGCTGAGCGACAAAGAGCCGTCGAAGCTGCCGCCCGCGCCACCCCCACAGGCAGACAAGCCTGCCAAGGTGCAAGCGCCGTCGGCTCCCCCGGTCCTGGGCCTTGAGGTCAACACCTGGATCGACACGGTCGGCCGTGCGGCACGGAGCAGCGATTATGCCGCGGAAGAGAGCCCGCGGTTGCTGTACTGCCTGGTGCCGTCGAGCGACCCGATGCCTTATCTCACGGTGTCCCTGCGATCGGTCCAGCCGCGCAAGGGCGGGGCGTATGCCGACAACTACAACAGTCCGAGCCCCTACGAGTTCAAGCCGGAGCGAGCACCGAAATATTTTCTCGATGTCGATGTCGACATCATGACGGCGGTGAAGGCTCGCATCCGCGGCTATTCCGACCAGGGGCCGCACACGGAAGAGGTGTTGCGCCGCATCGTTGCGACCGGCCGCGCATTCTGGCGCGACCACAAGCGGGCGCCGCTGAGCTGGGGCGAAGCGCGCGAAGGCAGGATCGAATGGCGCCCGGGGCGCGGCAAGGGCGTTGCACCGAACCTCGTCGTCTCGGGGGCGGTCGCGTTGAATGCTGAACCGCCGGTGTATGTCGACGAAGCCACCGGTGTGATCGGGCCGGTGCAACTTGGCTTGCCGCCTCGGCTCGCCTCCCAGTTCCTGGCTGCACCCTCCATTCCCCGCGCGCAGCTCGAAGAGGTGTCGCGCCGCCTGAGCCAGAAGCTGCCCGAGCTTCACCACGGTCTGCTGCCGGTGCCGCCAACGGCTGCGGTGCTCATCGACGAGGATCCGCGTCCCGTTCTGCGGCTGAAGCTCGGACATGTCGGCGCAAGCTATTATTACTATAACAACAAGAGCGAACGGCCCGGTCCCGCCGGCGTGGCCAGCCTCGGTTTTCGCTACGGTGGGTTCGACATCGATCCAACCCAGAGAGCGAGCCGGCTGGAGCTGTTTCAAGGCGGGCAGGTCTATGCGATCGCACGCCGCCTGGCTAAGGAGAGGCAGGCACGCAAGCGCCTTGCCGACGCGGGTTTCGCCGATGCACGGTCGGTGCATCGGATGCTCGACTTTCGCCATGCCATGGATCTGACGCTGAGCAACCAGCAGGGCTGGTTCGATTTTCTCGCGCTGCACGCCGGGCAATTGCGGTCGGAGGGGTTCGAGATCCTGATCGACCACGATTTTCCGTTCAATCTGGCGGAGTCATCAGGTGATTTCGATGCGGTGCTGGAGTCCAGCGGCATCGACTGGTTCGAATTGTCGCTCGGCATCGAGATCGAAGGCGAGCGACGCGATCTCGCGCCGCTCTTGGCCGCGCTGGTTTCGACACCCGGCTTCAGCCCCGAATTGCTGACGCAGCTCGCGGACAAGGGCGAGCGTTTCCTTCTGCCGCTAGCCGACGGCCGGCACGTTGCGCTGGCTGCCGATCGCTTCCTGCCGCTCGTGCTGGCGCTGCATGGCCTGCACATGAGCGGCGCTTTCGAGGACGCCTCCAGGAAGATCAGACTGTCGCGCGCGGACCTCGTTCCGCTGCTCGGCGTAGAGAACGAGAGCTTCGCCTTTCAGGGAGCCGACAGTCTTCGCCGCCTCGCAGGCCTGCTTCAGGCGCGAGGGTTGACCGCGCCGGAACTGCCGCCGACCTTTCGCGCCACGCTTCGGCCTTATCAGGCGCAGGGTGTGGCATGGCTCGATCTGCTCCGCGAGAGCGGGTTGGGCGGGATCCTCGCCGACGACATGGGGCTGGGCAAGACGGTCCAGATCCTGGCCTTGATCGCGCTGGAGAAAGCGCGAGGTCACCTGGCCAATCCCGTGCTGGTCGTCGCGCCGACCAGCCTGATGACGAATTGGTCCGCCGAGGCGCAGAAGTTCGCGCCGGAGCTGAAGGTGCTGGTCCTGCACGGCGCAGATCGCAAGCACAAGTTTCCTGCCATCGCAGAGCACGATCTGGTCCTGACCACCTATCCGCTGATCGCGCGGGACCGCGAAATTCTGCTGGCGCGGGAGTGGCAAATGGCCGTGCTGGACGAGGCGCAGACGGTCAAGAATCCCGATGCCGCCACCACGCGATGGCTGCGCGAGACGAAGGCACTGCATCGCTTCTGTCTCACGGGCACGCCGATGGAAAATCACCTCGGCGAACTCTGGTCGATCATGAGCTTCGTCAACCCGGGCTATCTCGGCGACAAGGCCGCCTTTTCGCGCCAGTGGCGCACGCCGATCGAAAAGCGGGCCGATAAGGAGCGGACCGCGGCCCTGGCGCAGCGCGTCAAGCCATTTTTGTTGCGACGTACCAAGACGGAGGTGGCGACCGAACTGCCCGCCAAGAGCGAAATGGTGGAGAGCATCGCGCTGGAAGGGCCGCAACGCGATCTCTACGATTCGATACGGCTCACGATGTCGCGCAAGGTTCGGGAGGCCATCGCAAAGCGTGGCCTTGCCAAGAGTCATATCGTGGTGCTCGAAGCCCTGCTTCGGATGCGGCAGGCCTGTTGCGATCCGGCCTTGCTGAAACTGAACGACGGCGTCGAACGGCCGTCGGCCAAGCTCGATCGCCTGATCGACATGGTGGGGGAGCTGCTGAGCGAGGGACGCAAGATCATCATCTTCTCGCAATTCACCTCCATGCTCGATCTGATCAGGACGCGCCTCGACACCGGAGGCTTGCGCTACAGCATTCTCACCGGTCAAACCAAGGACCGAAAGACGGCGATTGAAGCCTTTCAGGACGGCGCGGCTGAAATCTTCCTGGTCAGCCTGAAGGCAGGTGGTGTAGGCCTCAATCTGACCGCCGCCGATACCGTCATCATTTTCGATCCCTGGTGGAATCCCGCTGTCGAGGAACAGGCGATCGATCGGGCCTATCGGATCGGACAGGACAAGGCCGTCTTCGTTTACAGGTTAGTGGCCGCCGGAACGATCGAAGAAAAGATGGACGAACTCAAAGCCAGAAAGCGCGCGCTCGCCGACGGCCTGTTCGACCGTGACGGCGGGATCGCGTCGGCCCTCACGGAGGGCGATGTGAACGCGTTGTTCGACGCGTAGCCAGGCGCAGAGTGGCACGCGCTTCGGGATGATGCGATCGAGGTCTGCGGGATGATGACATATTGCCCGTGTTTTGCCCGACGAGTCAAATCGCTTTCTGGCATTGTGAGCCGCTCGTAAGTCATTGATCCGGCAGCGGCCGGCTACTGTGCATGGGGTTGTTTTCGACGTTTTCGACGTTTTTGATGTGGAAGCACCATATTCGCAGGGCACGAATAATCACGCTATCCTGTCGGCCCCGGCCGTTCCCATTCGTCTTCCACCAGACAGACCTGACGGGAGACCAAAATGACCGCTTCCTCTTATCGCTGGGTGATCGTCGCCGCCGGCGGCCTGCTCGGCTGCGTCGCGATCGGCGGCATGTTTTCGCTGCCGGTATTCCTGCAGCCGATCGCAAAGGATACCGGCTGGTCGGTGACCGGCATCTCCAGCGCGATGACGATCGGCTTTCTCGCGATGGCCTTCACCAGCATGGCCTGGGGCACGCTGACCGACCGGTTCGGGCCGCTGCCGGTGGTGCTGACGGGATCGACGGTGCTGTCGCTGAGCCTGTTCGCGGCGAGCCATGCGACCTCGCTGATTGCGTTCCAGTTCATCTTCGGTCTGCTGGTGGGCGCCTCCTGCGCCGCGATCTTCGCGCCGATGATGGCGACCGTGACCGGCTGGTTCGACACCCATCGCAGCCTGGCTGTGTCGCTGGTGTCGGCCGGCATGGGTGTGGCGCCGATGACGATGGCGCCGCTTGCGGCGTGGCTCGTCTCCAACCATGATTGGCGCACCGCGATGCAGATCGTGGCGCTGGTGGTCGGCGCCATCATGATCCCGGTGGCGCTCCTGGTGCGCCGTCCGCCGGCACTGGCGCATCCGCCGGTCGCGCCGTCAGGTGAGAGGGCTGCGCAGGCCGAGATGTCGATGGGCGAGGCGTTGCGCTCGCCGCAATTCATCATCCTGCTCGCCACCAATTTCTTCTGCTGCGCCACCCATTCCGGCCCGATCATCCACACCGTCAGCTATGCCGTGAGCTGCGGCATCCCGCTGATCGCTGCAGTGACGATCTACAGCGTCGAGGGCCTTGCGGGCCTCGGCGGACGCGTCGCCTTCGGCCTGATGGGCGATCGCTTCGGCGCCAAGCGCGTACTGGTCTCGGGGCTGCTGTTGCAGGCCTTCGGTGCGCTCGCTTACGTCTTCGCCCATCAGCTCGCAACGTTCTATACGGTCGCCGCCGTCTTCGGCTTCATCTATGCCGGCACCATGCCGCTCTATGCCGTGCTCATTCGCGAAAACTTTCCGCTACGGATGATGGGCACGATGATCGGCGGCACCGCGATGGCCGGCAGTCTCGGCATGGCCACGGGCCCGCTTGCCGGCGGCCTGATCTACGATGCGTTCTCGAGCTACGCCTGGCTCTATATCGGTTCCTGGGCGATGGGCCTCGGTGCGTTCCTGATGGCGATGAATTTCCGCCCGTTTGCGAAGCCGCAAGGCGAGGCGGCGCCGGTGACGGCGTGACGAGGTCTATGACTGGATGCGCTTCTCGAAAAACAGGTCCGGGTAGGGATCGTCATTGAAGCGCGGGATCTCGCGCCAGCCGGTGCTGCGGTAGAGCTGGCCGGCCTCTGGCAGCGCGCTGTTGGTGTCGAGCCGCAACAGCTTGATGCCGAGCTCGCGCGCCGCGCGCTCAGTCGCGTCCATCAGGCGCCGGCCGAGCCCCAATCCGCGCGCTGATGGGGCGACCCACAGCCGCTTGATCTCGGCATAGCCGTGATCGGTTCCCTTCAGCCCGACGCAGCCAAGTGGCAGCGTATCCGACATCGCGACGATGAACGTTCCGCGTGGCGGGCGCATGTCCTTGGCATCGGGGTCGCGCGACAGCGAGACGTCAAACCCCTGCTGGAAGCGGCGGCCGAGCTCGGCATAGTACTCGCCGAGGCAGTAGCGCGACTCGTCGCCCTGCGGATCCATCTCATCGAGCGCGATGCGCTCGCGTGTCAGCGCGGAGGCAATCAGGTCCATCGCCGCAAGCAGCGCCTCGCGCTGCGAATGGCGGGCGAGGAAGCCCTCCGCTTGCGTGTTCGACATGGTCTCGTAGGCGGCGAACTCACGCCGGCCCGCGCGCGAAAGCCGGGCGACACGGCGCCGTGCGTCATCCTCATGCGACGTGGTTTCGATCAGACCTTCGTCCTCGAGACTTCGCAAAAGCCGGCTCATCAGCCCGGAATCGAGGCCGAGATAGTCGCGGATCTCGGCCACATCGGTGCGCCCATGCCCGATCGCATTGAGCACGCGTGCCGCCCCAAGCGGCCGGCCGCGTCCGAGGAACGAAGTATCGAGCGCGCCGACGGCAGAAGTCACGGCACGGTTGAAGCGGCGGACGCGCGAGACGGGGTCGAGCATTTAGCTGACTTTAGTCAGATATATACTCCAGTCAATGGCGCCGAGCTTGCCGGCCGTCCTAATCGCAGACGGCGCGCGGAATCATCCAGGTCGCAAAGGTCTGCCAGATTCCGTTCTCGCTGCGGCGCTGGTAGGTGACGAAGTCGACGCCGTCGCCGTGAACGAACTCGTAGCGATGGGTTTTCGTGGAAGCGTTGCTGGACTTGCTCATGGAAATCTCCATCTCCAATGGACTTTCCTTTGAGGTAGTTGCGGTGCAGCAGTGCTCCAATGGGAGGATGGAAATCATCCAATCACGTTGTGGCGAGGGACGCGCGTCAGTCTTTCGCCCGATAAGCCTCGGGGATCACGAACACTTCATCGGCGCGGCCGTAGCCGCCGTCGGGCACCTCTTCGATCAGCACCATCGTGTGCGGGCGCGCCGCTTCGCTGAAATAGTCGACGAACATCGCGGTGATCCGATGCACGATCTCCGCCTTCTGCGCTCTCGACAGTGCGGCCTGCGGGACCTTGATGTTGGCGAACGGCATGGTTGCGTCTCCGTGAAACCGGCCGCCGGTCGTTCCGTGCGACATGCACAGGGAATAGCCGATCACCCGGCACGGATAATCCGGCGGCACTTGCCATCACCTGTCGGCTATGTTGAACAATCCGGCATGGACCGCTTCGAGACCATGCGCCTGTTTGTCCGCCTCGTGGAAAGGCGCAGCTTCACGGCTGCCGCGGCCGATCTCGGCCTGCCTCGCTCCACGGCGAGCGAAGTCCTGCGCAGCCTCGAGGCACATCTCGGGGTTCGCCTGCTCGAGCGCACCACCCGGCATGTGACGGCCACGCTCGACGGCGAGGAATATTATCGCCGCTGCGTCGCGATCCTGTCGGAGGTCGAGGAGGCGGAAAGCGCGATGCGCGACGCGCAGCCGCGCGGCCTGTTGCGCTTCGATGCGCACCCGCTGCTGACGCGTACCTTCATCCTGCCGAACTTGCCCGAGTTCCTGGCGCGTCATCCGTTGATCGAATTGCAGATCGGGCAGGGCGATCGCCTGGTCGATCTCGTGCGCGAGGGGGTCGACTGCGTCATCCGCGCCGGCCAGCTAGAGGACAGTGGCATGATCCAGCGCAGCCTCGGCACCATTGCGGAGATCACGGTGGCAAGTCCGGCGTACCTTGCCAAGCACGGCACGCCCAAAACGCCGGATGCGCTCGACGGGCACCAGATGGTCGGCTTCATCTCGTCGCGGACCGGCGACGTGTTGCCGCTGGAGTTTTCCGTCGGCGGCGCCTTGCGCGAGATCGTGCTGCCGAGCCGGATCAGGGTGAACAATTCCGACACCATGGCGGATCTGGCGCGGCTCGGCTTCGGCCTGATGCAGGCGCCGCGCTATCGCTTTGAAGAGGACCTGGCCAGTGGCGCGCTGGTCGAGGTGCTGCCGAACTTTCCTCCGTCGCCGACGCCATTGTCGGCCCTTTATCCGCAAAACCGCCAGCTCACGCTGCGCCTGCGCGTGTTCCTCGATTGGATCGGTCGCATCTTTGCCGAAGCGAAGATCTAGCCGGACTCAGAGCATTCATCCTTCGGGCCGGATCAGCTTGATATCCTGGTCGGCAGCCCAACCGGCAACGTCCTCGCGTTTCAGCGCGGTTGCCATCAGATCCGGAAACTGGTCCGGCGTGCAGGCGAAGACGGGAATGCCGAGGCTCGCGACCCTCGCTGAGAGCGCGGGGTTGTAGGACGGCCGCCCAGTATCGGTCAGCGCCAGCAGTACGATCACGTTGATCCCGCGCGTGGCGAGCCTGCCGAGGCGATCGACCAGCGCATCTGCGTCGCCGCCCTCATAGAGGTCGGTAATCAGGATCAGATGCGCCTTTGCCGGCCGCTCAATGTGGTCCTCGCAATAGGCGACCGCGTGGTTGATATCGGTGCCGCCGCCGAGCTGGACGCCGAACAGCACCTCGACCGGATCGGCGAGTTCCTCGGTCAGGTCCACGATAGCGGTGTCAAAACAGACGAGCTTGGTCGCGACCACCGGCAGCGAGGCCATCACCGCGGCAAAGATCGAGGCATAGACGACTGAGGTTGCCATCGATCCCGACTGGTCGACGCACAGGATGACCTCCTCCAGATCGACGATGCGACGCTGCTGGCGCAGGAATCCGATCAGTCGTTCGGGCACCACGGTGCGATGCTCCGCCTGGTAATGGCGCAGATTGGCCTTGATGGTGCGTGGCCAGTCGATATCGGCAAAACGCGGGCGATTGGTCCGCAGCGAGCGGTTCAAGGCGCCGCGGACCGCGTCCGCAGTGCGCCGTTCGAGCCGCTCCATCAGCTCGGCCACGACCTTCGCGATCACGACGCGGGCAGTGTCTTTGGTCTTCTCCGGCATCACGCCGCGCAGCGCGACCAGATCGGCGATCAGGTTCACATCCGCTTCGACGGTCGCGAGGAACTCGGGCTCGAGCAGCATCTGGCGCAGGCCCTTGCGCTCGAATGCGTCCTTCTGGATCACCTGCACCACAGGCGCAGGGAAGAACTCCCGGATATCGCCGAGCCATTTCGCCACGCGCGGGGCCGAGCCGCCAAGCCCGCCGCGGCCCTTCTTCGGTGCGTCGTCGCCATTGCCGTAGAGCGCCGTCAGCGCCTCGGACATGCGGCGATCGCTGTCGGACAGGGCGGGGCCGTTCCCGGCTCCGTCGGCATCGGCGCCGAGGGCAAGCGTCCAGCGGCGGCTGCGCTCTTCGCTCTCGCTCATCGCGCCGCTCCCGACGTGAAGAGTTCGATCACACGTGACTGATGTGCCGGCCAGATGGCGGCTGCGTCCGCGACCAGCCTGTATCCTTTCGAGCCGCCCGAGTGGCGCGCGAACAACGCGTCCATCAGGCGCCGGCGCTCGGTGCGATCGAGCGCCGAGAACACGCGGCGAAACAGCGGGAGGTTGGCGGTGAAGGCATCCTCGTCGAGAGCCATCAACCATGCATCCACCGCGCCGCGCAGCTCCGCGTCATGGATCAGCCGTTGGCCCGCGCCGTCAAAGAAACCTTCGAAAAAGCCGGCTGCTTCCGCGACTGGCGTGCCGGGCGACAGCATCCGCGCCATGAGCTCGGCGGCGCGATCGGCGGCGAGCAGCTCGGCTTCGTAGAGCAGCCGCGCGGCAGTGCCCGCGATCAACCGCGTCGCCTGGTCATCGTGCAGCAGAGCTGACAGCGCGTCGTGCCATGTGGTGACGATGTCGCCATCGAGCTGGGCGAGCTGAATCGCGGCATCGGCTGCGATGATCGCCGCGCGCAGCTTGGCTGCGGCGGGCGCGTCGAGATTGCGCGCGGTGTAGGGCAGGGCGAGGGCCGCCTGCACCACAATGCGGGGCATCAGCGCGGAGAGATGCTCGACCGTGCCGGCGCGCGCCTCGCCATAGCGCAGGATGTCGGCCATCGGCGGCAATGCGCCGAGCAGGGCCTGGCCGTCGCTGGTGAGCGCTGCCTTGGTCTCCAAAGCCGCGATGCCGCGTTCGGTGGCGCGCGGCAGATCGGCGATCATGGCGTCACGCACGAGGCTAGCCAATACGCCGAGCTCGGCCTCCTTGCCCATCGCCTCGATCAGGCGGCCGGCGGCGGCTTCCGCAATCGTCGAGCCGTAGAGCAGGTTTTCGACCAGCCGCACGGCGAATTCCGGCTCCCAGCGCAACTGCCAGTTCTCGCGAAAGGTGCCGCGGCTGCGGCCGGCATCGGTCAGCCGTCCCCAGGGCACGTCGAGCGCATTCAGGCGATGCAGCAGCGTCGAGCGTATCAGCCCGCTCTCGCTGCGCAGATCGAGCGTCAGCGGCCGCTCCAGCGCTTCCGGTTTGAGCCGTGTCGCCTTCTGCTGGCGCTGAAGGTCTTCGAGCAGCGGCGCAAGCGGTGTCGCCGCGGGAATTGCGCCGACACCCGCGCCGACCAGGAGTTCGGCGGCAATATCGTTCCACAGCGCGCGCTCGCCGTTGCAGAGGCACGCGATTGCCGCCTCACGGAGCTCGGCGAATCCCGGCGCGGGTCGGCCGCGCAGCGCGGCGAGCGCGGTGCCGAGCCGCTGCGCCTCGATCACCGAGGCGGTCGAGACGAAATGGCCGTGATCGCGCAGTACGCGACTCACCTTGGCAAGCCAGATGGCCGTACGATCGCCCTCGCGCGTCTCCCAGAGATGCGCGCACCAGCCGGGCGCAACGACGCCTGCGCCATAGCCGCTCGCGCGCGACAGGCGCGGCGCGGTCCAGGGCGCCCAGGTTGCCTTGATCTTCGTCTTCGGCCGGCCCTTGAGCAATTCGCGGTCCGCTGCAAGGCTGCGGCGTTCCGCGAGCGCGGGCACGTGCCAGGCGCCGCAGACGACAGCAACGGCGCCGTCGCATTCCTTTGCCGCTCTTGCGATCTCGATCCGCATATGCGCCTCGCGCGCGGCCTCGCGGGCCGACAACGGCTTTTCGCCCGTGCGCAGCGCCGTCATCGCGTCGGCGACCGCTGCGAACACGGGGCCTGTTGCTGGATTTTCCTCGATGACGTCCGACCACCAGGATTCGCCGTCGTCATATCCGGCCGCGGTCGCGAGCGCGCCGATCGGGTCGCGGCTGACTGGATCGTCTTCGGACCTCGCCGCGCTTTCCTCTGCGATGTCTGCGGCCGAGGCGCCCAGCCGGTCCGATGCCGGCAGGTCGATGAAGCGCAAGGCTGCGCCGTGGCGCACGGCCCAGCACGCGGCCTGGTATTCCGGCGAATAATCCGCAAACGGAAAGAAGCTGGCGTTCGCCGGATTGTCCTCGGCGTAAGCGAGCAACGCCACCGGCGTCACCATGTCAGGGGCGGCGAGCATCGGCAGCAGGTCCGACGCATCCGCAGGCCCCTCGATCAGCACCGCGACGGGCTTGAGCGCGTCGAGCGCTTCGACAAGGCGCCGCGCCGATCCCGGCCCGTGGTGCCGGATTCCGAACAGTGAGATTTGGCCCGTCATGCCAGCCCCGGTCTCAGATCCGATCGGTCAGCGAAGCATAATAGCCTTCGAAGCCGCGCTTCTTCTTCAATACCGTCTCCAGATATTCGCCGAGCACGGCCGTGTCCTGCACCGGATCCTTCACGACCGCGCCGATCATGTTGCTGGCGAGCGTTTCCGGCGTCAGCTTGCCGTCGTTGAAGAAGGTCGCCTGGCTGATCCCGCCAATCATCACCGCGATCGCTTCGGCCGTCGAGAGCCCGCCCGAGGGCGACTTCAGCGCGACCTTGCCGTCCTCGGTCGAGCCGGAGCGCAGCTCGCGGAAGATCGAGACCACCCGCGCCACCTCGTCAGCGACGTTCTTGGGCGCGGGCAAATCGAGGTTCTGCGCCATCTCGCCGACGCGCTTGACGATGATCGCGACTTCCTCCTCGGCGCTATCGGGCAGCGGCAGCACGACGACATTGAAGCGGCGCTTGAGCGCGGAGGACAATTCGTTGACGCCCTTGTCGCGGTTGTTGGCGGTCGCGATGATATTGAAGCCACGTTGCGCATAGACCGCGGTGTTGAGCTCCGGGACCGGCATCATCTTTTCCGACAGCACCGTGATCAGCGTGTCCTGCACGTCGCTGCCCATCCGCGTCAGCTCCTCGAAGCGGCAGAGCTTGCCGCCTTCCATCGCGCGCATCAGCGGGGTCGCGACGAGAGCGTCGCGGCTCGGCCCATGTGCGAGCAGCTGGGCATAGTTCCAACCGTAGCGGATCTGGTTCTCGTCGGTCCCTGCCGTGCACTGGATCACCAGCGTGGAGTCCCCGGTGATGCCCGCGGCGAGATGCTCGGAGACCCACGATTTGGCGGTGCCGGGGACGCCGAGCAGCAGCAGCGCGCGATCGGTTGCAAGTGTCGCAATGGCGGTCTCGATCAACCGCTTGTCGCCGACATATTTTGGTGTGATCACTGTCCCGTCGGCCGCCTTGCCGCCCATCAGATAGGTCACGACCTGCCGCGGCGTGAGCGCCCAGCCGGGTGGGCGATGCCCGTCGCCCGCGGCAAGTGCCTTCAGCTCCGCCGCATAGCTCTGCTCGGCCGGCAACCGCAGTTTTTCGCTCATGGCTTCGCTCCCTTGTCGTCCAACGCGGCGTTGAGCCGCAGCATGTCGAGGCGCGGGTCGCCTTGCAGCAGGCCCGCAGCCGTCAGGCGTTCCAGCGATCGTCGCGCGCCTTCGCGCGAGGCAATCAGGCCCAGCGCGTGGAGTTCTGCGACCTGGTCGGAAGGCTTTGCATCGTCGCTTCGGAGCGCTGCCAGTAGCGCCTTGCCGGCCGGCGCAGACAGCGGATCGTTGAGCCGCGCTGCGGGTCCCGCCATCGTTTGCGCCAGCTCGAAGCGGATGCCGTGTGTGTTCAAGGCGGCCTCGGCCTGTCTTGCGCGCTCGGTGGGCGCGATCCGCGGTGCGAGCGCCACGATGAGGCCGGTCGCATCGTGCTGGCCGATAGCCTTCGCCACGTCCGCGACTTGTGTATCGGTCCCGGTTGCCACGACCAGGTTGATCAGCGCCATGTCCGCGGCCGGATCCACGTTCCAGTCCCAGGCGGCGATCAACTCCTGTGGCGTGATACCGAGCGCTCCCGCAAACGATGCGAGATCGGCGCCATCGAGCAGCGCCTTGCGGCGTTGCCATTGCGCCGGCGTCTTGGGACGCTCGGCCTCGATGACGCGCGCGCGGCGCAAGATTCCCCTGGTCTTCACCGAGAAGAAGCCGGCGAGCTCGGCGGCATCCTCGCCGATCACTTGACCGCGGCCGAGACGCGCGAGCAGCGAGGTGGCAAGCGCCTTGACCTTGGGCGCGCGGTCATTGGCCACGATGGCCTCGAGGAAAGCGATGTCGTCGTCGGACAGCCGCTCGGACAACAGCGATAGCAAACGCAGTCTTGTGTCGGCGCCCTCGTTACCGAGCTTCGCCTCCAGCACCGCGCGTGCCGCGGACGGATCGCGTCGCCGCAGCTCGGCCAGTGCGACTTTGCGCGCGGCAGGCCAGAAATCGTCCCAATTGCCGACGGTGATGTGGTCGTTCGTCTGCTGCCGCGCGGCGTTGTTGGACGCTGCAATCTCCGCCCAGTCGCGCCACGGTGCATAGACGTCGGGCGCGTCATCATCGCCGGCCTCGGGCATCCAGTCGGCAGGATGCGTCGTCCAGCCGCGCGCCGCGAGAAAGTCGACGAGCTCGGTCTTGCCCTGCGCCTGTTTCTTCGCCGCGAGCATTCGGCGCGCCAGCGGGCGCAATGCCTCAGGTAAGGTCGGCAAGGCGAGTGCGGGAATGTCGGGCAGGACGCGGAGCGTTGACGCCGGCTCGGCCGTCACCGCGATGCCGAGGAACTGGCCCGACAAAGCGAGCAGCCGCAGCTCTGCTTCCGCTGGATCCTCGCCAAGCTCGGCGCGCCAGAACGGGGCCGCCGCTGCGGCCGCCGATCCCATGGTCCAGCGCGTCAGCACCGTGCCCATTGCGTCGTAGATTGCCTCGGCCTTGAGCGCGTCAGTCATGGCTGCCGATCCGTCCCCACGGGGTCTGCGCGGCGAGGATCGTGAGCCGGCTGCCTGACCAGATTGCAGCCGCGCGCGTGAGGTCGGTGCCGCACAGCAGGCCCTCCGCATTGCTCGCGATCGGCAATGTCGCGGTGCCGTCGCCGGATTGCCACCACACTTGCCCGGCATCGTCGCGCGCGATCCGCCCCTGCGGCAGCAGCAGCGGAATGTCGATCGTCCACGGCTCGGCCAGCAGCGGCCGCGTCAAGGCGTCGGAGAGCGCTTCATCCGGCGCAGGCCATTCGGGCGCCAGCGTCTCCTCGGCGGCGCCGCGCCGGACGAGCAGGGCGCGAAGCGGCTGCTGTGACGGATAGAAGACCAGCTCGCCCCGGAAGCGCTCGCCTGGCGTGAAGACCGAACCGCGTCGTCCGACACTTGCCGGGAAGAAGTCCAGCAGCATGGCAAAGCGTGGCCCCGACGCGGCGAGATTGAGCAGCCATGTGGTCTGCGACACCAGCCCGTCGCGGCGCGTCTGCACGTGTTCGGCGAGCACCTCCCATTGCGTATCGACCCGCACGGCTTGCGGATCGGCCAGTACCGTTTCGCGGGTTTCGGAGGTTGCGACGGCGCGCCTGACCTCGGCATCGCGCGGCGTGGCGCGGAAGGCGCGCGCGAGCATCACCAGCTTGCCGAGCTCGACGACCGCGCCGCGTGGCCGATCGCCTGCGGCAAGCGCGAGCAGGCGAGACGGTAGTTCGTCGACACGGCCGGCGAGCACTGCGGCCTTGCCATCGACCAGGCGCGCCGCGATCCGCCGGCATCGCGCCGTAGCATCGTCGATGAAGCCTGCTAGTCCCAAGCGCAGCTGGTCGCCGATCCATTGTTCGAGCGCATCCAGCGCATCGAGGATGGCGCGCTCTGTCTCTTCGTTTCGCCTGGCGGCCTGGGCCTCGCGCCGTGCCGCATCCTTCGGGTCTTCGGCGACCTCCGGTTCGACAATGCGTGCGGCACGCAAATCTTTCGCGTCACCGGACGGTGCATTGTTCGCAGGCTTGGCTGCGGATGTGCCACGCCGGCGACCGAGCCAGTCGCTGACCCATGCCGGCGTATCGGCTGGCGCGAACGGCACGATGGCTTCGGCGTTGAGCCACAGCAGGCCGAGCACGTGCTTGCAGGGGAATTTGCGCGATGGGCAGGTGCACTTGTTGCCGAGGTCGCGCAGGTCGGCCATCACGCGGTAGGGATTGGCGCCGGAGCCCGCGCATTCGCCCCAGATCAGCGCGCCATCCGGGCTGCCGCCGATGCCGGACCATTTGGCCGGCTTGGCAAGACCGGCGGCCGCCTTGAGCGAGGATCGATCGGTAGCGAGTTGCTCGACCGCCTTCAGATCAATCGCCACGCCGATATCCTAAACCGATTCCAGGATGCGCAGTATATCGGGGGAGGATGAAAGCTCAATGTCACCGCGAGTGGCCGGCGGCTGCACGCGGTGATCGCTATCTCGGCGCCGCTTCAGGCGAGGCAAGCCCGAGCTCCTTGCGGGCCTTGCGTGTGAGCTTTGCCACGATCAGGGCATGGGCTTGCGTGAGATAGGCCGTGAGTTCGGCATCCGGCAAAGCGTTGTTGCTCACGAGCTGCAGCCATTTGGCGCGCGCCAGATACGGCGCCGGCCGCGCCACGCCATGCTCGATCAGCATCGCATAGGCCATGTTCGAGGTCTTGAACATGTAGCTCGACGTAAAGCCACCGCTCAGCGCAAACATCTTGCCGCCGACCTTGAACACGGAGGTGCCCTCCCACTGCACCACCCTGGTGGCAGCGGGCAGGCGAAGACAGCGGGCTTCAAAGGTCCTGGGTGTCATGCGGTTGCAACAGCGGACATCGGCGCGCCCTTGTGGCAGCATGCACGTTCCAACCGAGGATGGCATGCCATGTCGCGAGTTTCGATCAAGACCAGGGACGATCTGCCGGAGACACTGAGACCGCTGTGGGACAAGATGACGACCTATGGCGCGTTCGAGAACCAAGCCGGTGTCATGGCGCACAGGCTGCCGATCTTCAAGCACATGTGGTCGCTGCTGGTCGACCTCGCCAGCGAAGGCCTGGTGTCGAAGCGTCATCTCGAGCTGGCGCTGGTCACGGTGTCGCTGCTCAACAAATGCGACTATTGCGTCTCGCACCACGCGCCCAAGCTCGCCGTGCAGGGCGTGTCGGAGGCGGGAGCAGCGCGCCTTGTCGACTACAAGGATCACCCCGAGCTCGATGAGCTCGACAAGCTCGTCGTCGAATATTCCATCGCCGTCACCAACAACTGGAACAAGACGCGCGACGAGATCTTCGCGCGTCTCCGCACCCATTTCTCCGAATCCCAGATCGTCGAACTGACCTGGCGCATCGCGCTGTGCGGCGCTTTCAACCGCTTCAATGACATCCTCCAGCTCGAGGTCGAGCAGGGCGTCCCCCACAGCGAGGCCGCTGAGTAAAGCCGGGCGGCCCGCCCCCGGCCGGCGGCGATCACGGACCCGTGATTTGCGCTTCGACTATCGCAAACTATATCGTAAGATATGTTTTGAGAAGGAGACGTAAGATATGTTTGGTAAACACCGGGACCACAGAGACTTCCACTTTGGGCACTTCGCTCACTTTGCTATGGGCCGGCACGGCGGGCGGCCTCGCTTCGGCCGTGGCGGACATGGCTTTTTCGGGCGCGGCGGCGATGATTTCCCGGGCGCGCGGCGGCTGTCGTCGCAGGACCTCCAGCTGGTGATCCTGGCGCTGCTCGCCGAGAACCCGGCGCATGGCTATGAGCTGATCAAGATCATCGAGGAGCGCTCCGGCGGTTTTTACACACCGAGCCCGGGCGTGATCTATCCGGCGCTGACCTATCTCGAAGAGGTCGGCCACAGCAGCGTCGAGCAGGATGGCGGACGCAAGCTCTACAGCATCACGCCGCAGGGTGAGGCGTATCTTGCCGAGCAGCGCACGACCGCAGACGCGATCCTTCAGGCGCTGTCGCGGATCGGCGGTCGCATGGACGAGGTGCGCGAGGCTTTTGCCGGCGTCGGCGATCTCGATGCTGATGCCTCCGACGAACTGCACCGCGCCCGCCACAATCTCAAGCGCGCGCTGCGTGCCAAGCACGGCAGCGACTCTGCCGAGGCGCGCCGCATCGCCGCGATCCTGGATCGTGCGGCGGCGGAAATTCTCGGCAAGTAATGGACTGCGAGGAAAACAGCACATGAATGATCGGCCTCACAGCCCGATTCAAGATCCGCGCGTCAATGCCGTCATCGCCCGCATGCAGGCGGCGCGGCAGCGCCCGCCGGGTGGGGGACCACGCGGCTCTTTCAACAGCCGCGATCCCCACGCCTATGCCGAGCAGGGCTTTTCGATACATCCCGAGCAGGGCGAGTTGATCTACCTGTTGTGCCGCGGCCTGCGCGCCACGCGCGTGGCGGAATTCGCAACCTCGGTCGGCATGTCGACGCTCTATTTTGCCGCGGCGTTGCGCGACAATGGCGGCGGTACCGTGATCGGTTCTGAGATCGTGCCGGCCAAGGTCGAAACCGCCAGACGCAATCTCGCGGAGGCGGGTCTGGCCGACTACGCCGACATCCGCGAAGGCGACGCGCGGAAAACGTTGAGCGATCTCGGCGGCCCCGTCGATTTTGTCCTGATCGACGGCTGGCCGGGCGAGGGAGGTCCTTCGCTGGCGCGCGAGGTGATAGAGATCGTCACGCCGCAACTCCTTGTCGGCGGTTACGTCATGAACGACAACGCCGAGCCCGATTACATCGCCTTCATCCGCGATCCCCAAAACGGTTTTGTCTCGATGACGCTGCCGCTCAAGGGCGGCACGGAGCTGTCGCTGAAGGTGAAGTAAGGGCTACGAGCCCTTGCGTTGCACTTCCGTCATTGCGAAGACCTGGACGACAATATTCGTGCGCGCTGATAAGGCCGCCGCATTGTGAGTTGTGCCTGAGCGCCACGCGGTTACCATGCGCGCGGGTTCCCGCGGGTGCGGAAACCGGAGCTGTGACCGGGAGGCGACATGAGCGAGCAGGAACGCAAGGCAAAGGGATCGGATCTGTTCGTTGCGGCGCTGGAGAATGAAGGTGTTGACCGCATCTTCGGCGTTCCCGGCGAGGAAAATCTCGATCTCGTCGAATCGCTGCGCACCTCCAAGATCAAGTTGATCCTGACCCGCCACGAGCAGGCTGCTGCCTTTATGGCCGCCACCCATGGCCGGCTCACCGGTCGGCCCGGCGTGTGTCTGTCGACCCTTGGTCCGGGCGCGCTCAATCTGTCGACCGGTGCGGCCTATGCGCATCTCGGTGCGATGCCGATGATCCTGATCACCGGCCAGAAGCCGATCATGAGCAGCCGGCAGGCGCGTTTCCAGATCGTCGACGTGGTCGCGACCATGAAGCCGCTGACGAAACTCTCGCGGCAGATCATTAGCGCTTCCTCTATCCCGACCGTGGTGCGCGACGCTTTTCGTGTGGCGATGGAGGAGCGGCCGGGTCCGGTGCACCTCGAACTGCCCGAGGACATCGCGGGCGATGAAGTGCCAGCGGTTCCGATAATCCCGATCCATCCGATCGAAATCCCCGTTGCCCATCGCGCCGCGCTCGACCGCGCGGCCGAGATGATTTTGGCAGCAAAACATCCGCTGGTGATGATGGGGGCTGCAACCAGCCGGCCGCGCTCGACGCACGGTATCGCAAGTTTTGTGCGGCGGACCGGCATTCCCTTCTTCACCACGCAGATGGGCAAGGGCACCGTTCCGGGCGGCACCAATCTCTATATGGGCACCGCGGCGCTCTCCGAGCGCGACTATGTCCACGACGCCATCGAGGCCGCCGACCTGATCGTCGCGATCGGCCACGATGCGATCGAGAAACCGCCCTTCATCATGGGGCCGTCGGGACCGAAGGTCATTCACGTCAGCTACACCACGGCCAGCGTCGAGCAGGTGTATTTTCCCGACGCCGAAGTCGTCGGCGACGTCGGGCCAAGCCTGGAGCTTCTGGCCGACCGGCTCGAGGGCAAGCTGCCGCAGGCGGCGGCGCTGCTGCCGTTGCGCGAAGAGATCCTCTCGCATATCGCCGATCGCGCCACCGAGGCGCGCTGGCCGCCGACGCCACAGCGCATCGTGCACGACATCCGGCAGGTGATCCCGGAGAACGGCATCGTCGCGCTCGACAACGGCATGTACAAGATCTGGTTCGCGCGCAACTACCGCACTCGCGTCGCCAACACGCTGCTGCTCGACAACGCGCTCGCAACGATGGGCGCCGGCCTGCCGTCGGCGATGATGGCCGCGATGCTCTATCCGGATCGCCGCGTGCTCGCGGTCGCCGGCGACGGCGGCTTCATGATGAACAGCCAGGAAATGGAAACCGCCGTCCGCCTCAAGCTCAACCTCGTCGTGCTGGTGCTGGAGGATCACGCCTACGGCATGATCCGCTGGAAACAGGCCGTCGACAATTTCGCCGATTTCGGCATGACTTTTGGCAATCCGGATTTTGTCCTGTACGCAAAGGCCTATGGCGCCCAGGGGCATCGCATCGAGAGGATCGACAGTTTTGGCCCGACGCTCGACGCAGCCTTCAAGGCGGGTGGCGTGCATCTGGTCGTGATCCCGATCGACTATTCGGAGAATGTGCGGGTGCTGGTCGACGAGCTGCGGGCGCATGAGAAGTTGAAGGCGTGATCTTGCCCGCCGATACTAACAATCATCCAACCAACCACAGGAATATGAAATGACTCGCGTTCGCTGTATCACCGAGATGGGCATGGGCGTCGACGTTCACGGCAAGGACGCGACCAAGGCGGCGAAGCGTGCGGTGTCGGACGCGATCCGGCATTCGAGTCTCGGTTTCTTCCGGATGATCGACAAGACGGCGAACGACATGTTCGTCGACGTCACGATCGCGGTGCCGAATCCCGAAGCCGTCGACAAGGAGGCGGTCGCCAAGGAGCTGCCTTACGGCACCGTCACCGTCAACGCGGTCAAGGGCGGGCTGGAGATTCCCTCGGCCCCAGAGCAGGGCAACGACCCCATCCTCATCGCCAATGCGGCCGTGATCGTCAGTTTCGACAAGGACTGAGCCGGTGTCCGACAGCGATGAGCGGCTACTGGATCGTCCGATCTGGAGCGCGCTGACGACGAGCCAGAAGCATCTGGCGGAGGGCGGCGCGCGAGCGCTGCGCTATCCCGTGGACATGACGCCGTTCGCCGACATGGCGGACATGTCTAAGGCGAGCTTTGCTGCGCTTGGCGATCTCCTGTCGGGATCGCAAGTCGCTGTGCTGTTCACGCCGGGGCCCGTCGACGTTCCCGACGGCTTCAAGGTCGTGCTCGCCGAGACCGGCGAGCAGATGATCGGTTCGCCCGCTGACAGCCCGTTGCGCGACGCCGAGATCGTCACGCTCGGTGCGGCCGACGTTCCCGCCATGATGGCGCTGACGGAGCTGACCAAGCCCGGCCCCTTTGCTGCGCGAACGCACGAGCTCGGGACGTTCCTCGGCATCCGCGCCGGCGGCGAATTAATCGCGATGACGGGCGAGCGGATGAAGCCGGGCAATTTCACCGAGATGACGGCCGTCTGCGTTCATCCCGACCATCGCGGGCGCGGCTACGCGCAGGCGCTGCTCGCGGCGGTCGCGCGCCAGATCGAGGCGCGCGGCGAAATTCCCTTCCTGCACGTGTTCTCGAGCAACATTTCCGCCATCGCGCTCTATCAGCGGCAGGGCATGCGCATCCGCCGTCGTCTGCACGTCACGGCGTTTATGAAGCAGGGATGACGGCCCGGTGGCGCGCACCGGGCCACTAGAGCATGATCCGGAAAAGTGCGAAGCGGTTTTCCGAAAAGATCATGCTCAAACAACAACCTAAAGCGCGATGACGATTCATTCCAATCTCATCGCGCTTTAGAACTCAGGTCTTGTAGTCGACGAGCAGTGAGCTCGCGGAGGAGGAGTTGCTGCTGCCGCTGGAGCTGTAGGAGGTCGACTGGCTGGTCGCGCTCTGAAGCATCGCGATCAGCTCCTTCATCAGCTCCGCGGTCGTCGCCGAAGACGAGCTGGACGAAGACGAGCTGGACGAGGAATCGGACGAGGAGGTGGAGTCGGTGCTGCTCGTGCTCGATGAGTCGCTGCTTCCATCCGGCGGCGGAGGCGGGGGACCAGCGCCATCGGCACTATTGGAGAAGGTGTTGGCGAACACGTTCTTCAGCTCGCTAGCCTGGTCGCTGGTCAGCTTGCCGCTCGACACCTCGTTCTGGATGAGGTCGTCGATCTTGGACTGCATCTCGTCGGACGAGGGAGGCGTCGAGGAGCTCGAGTTCGACGCGCCGCTCTTGAGCGACGAATCGATGTCGTCGAGCGCGGACGAGAGTGCGGACTCGTCGCTCGAGCTGATGGTGCCCGCCGAGACTTCCTTGGTGAGCTCGCTCTTGAGGCGGTCGAGCGGGGAATAAGAATTGGTGGTCGTTGCAGAGATCGAGGTCATTTGCCGGTCACCCCTGGTGAAGTTGAAGATACGCTGAACATGGGTGTGAGGCTAAAGGCCGCGCGCTTAATGAGGTCTTTCCGCGAGGATTGCAGTGCTTTTCGTTGTGTTGCTCGCGCCGGGATGAACACGCGGCGAAACAAAAATGTCGGCGCTGTCGGCGCCGGCGGGGTGTCTTGAGGGCGGGCTTCCCCGCGACCGATTTGTCGTTATATCCATCTCAACCAATTCGGGGAGGGACCAATCCATGGACGCCAGAACAGCAGAATTTTCCGCCGCGCGGACGGCGATGCAGCGCTATGTCGATCAGGAGATCGTCCCCGGCGTGTCCTGGGCGGTGCTGCGCGGGCGTGAGGTCGTCGATCAGCAATGCGTCGGCTTCGCCGATCGCGAGGCCAGCACTGCGCTCCGGCCCGATCACATTTTTCGGGCATTTTCCAACACCAAGATCTTCGTCACTTGCGCAATCATGCTGCTGGTCGAGGAAGGCCGTATCGGGCTCGATGATGCGGTCGAAAAATTCCTGCCGCAGCTCGGCCATCGCAAGGTGCTGAAGCCCGGCGCGGCGAGCCTCGCCGATGTCGAGCCGGCGAAGACCCCGATCACGATCCGTCAGCTCCTGACCCACACCTCGGGCCTCAGCTACGGCATCTTCGATCCCGGCTCGGTGCTGTTCAAGGGTTACAACGAGGCGCGCGTGCTCAATCCGCTGACGCCGCTGACCGACATGATCGACAAGCTCGCCGATCTGCCGCTGTCCTATCACCCCGGCACGAGCTGGGAATATTCGGTGGCGACCGATGTGCTCGGCCGCGTCGTCGAGGTCGTCTCCGGCCAATCGCTCGATGCCGTCCTCAAGGCGCACATCTTCGATCCGCTCGGCATGACTGACACGGGCTTCTTCGTGCCCGAGGCGCAGCAGAGCAGGCTGGTCGCGCTCTATACTGGCGCCGATGTGCTCGATCCGATGAAGCCGGGCCTCGCGCGCGCCGACAACCTGCCTTATCCGCAGGCCTATCGGCGTCCGCTCCCGCGGCTGTCGGGTGGCGGCGGTCTGGCCTCGACCTTGCCGGACATGCTCGCGCTGGTGCGCGCGCTATTGCCCGGTTCTGACGCGCTGCTGAAGCCGGACACGCTGCGGCAGATGATGACGAACCAGTTGCCGGCAAGCCAGGTGATTCGCTTCGCCAATCTCGGGCCGATCCCCGGCAAGGGCTTTGGTCTCGGCGGCGCCGTCACCTTCGCGCCGATGCCCTTCGATCCTCCGAATTCGACCGGCGAATTTCAGTGGGGCGGCCTTGCCGGCACCCATTGGTGGATCTGCCCGCAGGCCAATACAGCCGGTGTGCTGATGACCCAGCGCTACATGGGCTTCTGGAATCCCTTCTTCTTCGAGTTCAAGCGGCTGGCCTATCAGGCGGTTGGTGGCTGACGAGGGGACCGTCGGGATCCGGACGTGCCAAATTATCTCGGTCTCGATGGATTTCGCTTCGGCTGGGTCGCTGCCTGGATCGATGATCATGGCCAACACGGCTTCGATTATTCGCCAGGCCTCACGCGGTTGCTCGCGATGCCGCATGCGCGCGCGATGATCGACATGCCGATCGGATTGAACGCGAGCGGCTACCGCGCGTGCGACTTGCGCGCCCGCGAGCTGGTTGGCCCCGCCGTGTTTCTTGGCGCGCGCCGAGACCTCTGGACGTTTCCCGACATGGCCGCCGCCAATCGGCATTACTGGCAACACGAGGGCAAGGGCAGGGGCGTGTCGGCTCAACTCTGGAACATCAGGGACAAGATCAGGGACGTCGACGCGATCATGACGCCGGCACGTCAGGCGATCGTCGGCGAAGCGCATCCGGAATTGATCTTCTGGAATCTGGCAGGGCGAGTCAGGCTCGCGAAGAAGACGTCAGCGCAAGGACGCGAACAGCGCATCGCGCTTCTGGAGCAACGCGGCTTCACGCGCCTGCCGAAATGGCTGACCCAGCGCCACGGCACCGGCATCGGCCGCGACGATCTCATCGATGCCTGTGCCTGCGCGATTGCTGCGCGCGACAGCACGCAGCGCGTCGGCGGCGACGAGATCGATCCGAGCGGACTGCGGATGGAGATCAATTATTGAGTCTTGTATTGAACCTTGCGTCATACCGCGCCTCACCTAGATTAGATGCGCCCCAACAGCAGATCGAAGGTCCCGATGTCCGATCTCTCCGCCTTTCCCATCACCAAGCGCTGGCCGGCCAAGCATCCCGAGCAGCTTCAGCTCTATTCGCTGCCGACGCCGAACGGCGTCAAGGTCTCGATCATGCTGGAGGAGATCGGGCTTCCTTATGAGGTCCATCTCGTCGACTTCGGCAAGGACGACCAGAAGACGCCGGAATTCCTCTCGCTCAATCCGAACGGCAAGATCCCGGCGATCCTCGATCCCAACGGGCCCGGCGGCAAGCCGCTGCCGCTGTTCGAGTCCGGGGCGATCCTGCAATACCTCGCGGAGAAGACCGGCAAGCTTCTGCCGCAGGATGCCGCGCGCCGCTACCAGACCATCCAGTGGGTGCATTTCCAGATGGGCGGCATCGGGCCGATGTTTGGGCAGGTCGGCTTCTTCCACAAATTCGCCGGCAAGGATTTTCAAGACAAGCGGCCGCTGGAGCGTTACGTGAACGAGTCCAAGCGCCTGCTCGGCGTGATGGAAACGCATCTTGCCGGCCGGCAATGGTTCATGGATGACGACTACACCATCGCCGACATTTCCATGCTCGGCTGGGTGCGCAACCTCATCGGCTTCTACGGCGCCGGCGATCTCGTCGAATTCACCCAGTTCAAGTCGGTTGGTGCCTGGCTCGAACGCGGGCTGGCACGTCCAGCGGTGCAGCGCGGGCTCAACATTCCGACGCGGCCTTGAGAAATTAGCTCAGGGCCTTGTAGGTCATATAGAGCGCCATCAGCGAGACGAGGGCGATCATGGTCCGGCGCAGCACCGACTTGCTGACGCCGTTGGCCATGCGTGCGCCGAAATCTGTGCCGATCCAGAGGCCGGCAAGAATGCCGATGATGGCCGGCCAGCCGACCATGAGCCCCTTGCTCCAGTAGATCCATGCCGCCGGAATATTGGTCGGGATCACCGAGAAGATGAGGCTGACGAGCTGCGCCTGATGCTGCGGCACGCGCAGGCCCGCGGCGAGGCCGACCGTGATCGCGAGCCCGCCGCCGATGCCCATGAAGCCGGAGGAAAAGCCGGCAAGCATGCCGATCAGAAGCAGAGGGAGCCAGGGCAATTGGTCGGGATCGCCGGCCTCGCTTCTGCCATCCTTACGGTCCCGCCGCAGCACCAGCGCTGCGATCAGCGCAACGAGGTAGACGACGTAGGTCCATTGCAGGACCGCGTCGGACACGGCGGCCGCGGCGTAGCCGCCGCCCGCACCACCGACGAGAAATCCGATGCCGATCCAGGCGATCCATTGCAGCGGGCTGTGATTGCCGTTCTGCCAGTAGCGGCGCACGCCGGCGAGGCCGGTCGGAGGGACCTGCGCGATCAACGACGTGCCCTGGGCGATGTGCTGCTCAGCGCCCAGCAGCAGCACGCAGAAGATGACGAGACCGCCACCCGGGCTTGTGCCCATGAAGCCCGATGTCAGCCCTCCGACGAGACCGACGCCGATACCTGCGAGCAGTTCGTGCATCCAGGACATCACTCAAGCCTTGGTTCGTCGCTTGACGTCGGGTTTGGTGGTGCAAAATCCTTCGATCACGCTCGCCACAGCGGCCATGCAAGCCTCGACGTCCAAATCCTCGCCCCAGCATTTTTGCAGCACAAAGCCCTGGAAGATCGCGACCAGCACGCGCGCGATCGCATCCGCCCCGAGTTCGCGCTTGATGAGGCCGTCGTGCTGGGCGCGCTCGACCAGCGCCACGATCAGCGCGCGCGGTATGTCGATGCCCTCGACGACGCTGGTGCGGACGCGGCGGTTGCGCAGCGCCTCGGCCCAGCCATGGATGCCGACGCGCCGACGGGCTTCGCCGGCGGGATCGGTGAGCCATTGCGCGTAGACGCGGACCAGCGCGTGAAGTCCTTCGATCGGATCGCCCGATCCCTGCGCGACCGAATTGAGCACGGCTTCGCGACGATGCCGGTCGTCGGCGAGCGCCTCGATCAGGTCGTCCTTGCCCTGGAAGTAGACATAGACCGCGCCGTGGCTCAGCCCCGACTTCTTCACGATGTCGGCCATGCCGGTTTGGTGGAAACCGTTCTCGGAGAAGCAGGCGAGGGCGGCTTCGAGGATCTGCTGGCGCCGGCCTTCGCGTTGCTTGTCGCTGATCTTGGGCATCCGTCCCGTCCATAAATAACTGACAGTTCGATCGTTTTAGAATTCCGTCAAAGAGCGATCAAATGTAGTCTGGCATAATAAAAACCGATCAGTCAGTCATTTTAGAGGACAAAGCAGTTTTGGTCAAGTCCAAGCACCCCGGAGCCGGGCCAACAGGAGAATCGGACGATTGGCAGGCCCGCCAGCAAAGACGACGGTCCGGCGCTTGAACTGGCGTCCCTAGAACAGCCGTCCGCCATTCGGCACGGGCTTGCTCGGCTGCATCAACACGACCTTGCCGTCGGCATCGGGAAAACCGAGCGTCAGCACCTCCGAGACGACCGGGCCGATCTGGCGCGGCGGGAAATTGACGACGGCCGCGACCTGTTGTCCCACGAGCGTCTCGAGCGGATGATTTTCGATAATCTGCGCCGAGCTCTTGCGCACCCCGATCGCCGGGCCAAAGTCGATCCACAGCCGCCAGGCCGGCTTGCGCGCCTCAGGAAACGGTTTGGCATCGACGATGGTGCCGACGCGAATATCGACCGCAAGGAAGCTGTTGAAGTCGATGGTCGGCGACGCGGTCGCGGCGGGGTCGTGAGTGACGTGCATGATGTGTCCGTTCAGAAAGTTCGAAATCTCGTTCGCAATATTGTCGCGTGAACCGGAGTTTCGTACAACGCCACGGCCACAGCATCACACGACGCATGCGCGAGGACGTCTTGCCCAACATCATCTACGGCATCAAGAACTGCGACACCATGAAGAAGGCGCGCACTTGGCTCGACACCCATGGCGTTGCCTACGAGTTCCACGACTACAAGGCTGCAGGCGTAGAGAAGGACAAGCTGAAGCAATGGAGCGACAAGCTCGGCTGGGAGACGCTGCTCAATCGCGCCGGCACCACCTTCAAGAAGCTGCCCGAGGCCGACAAGGAAGGGCTGACTGAGAAGAAGGCGCTGGCGTTGATGCTAGCGCAACCATCGATGATCAAGCGGCCTGTGCTCGAAATCGGCGGCAAGCTGCTGGTCGGCTTCAAGCCGGATATCTACGACAAGGAGGTCGGCGCCAAAGCGCGCAAGGGCTAGAGCGTTTTCGAGCGAAGTGGATTCCGGTTCGCGTAAAGAAAACGCGTCAAAACAAGATTCTAGAGCTCCGTTCCGATTTCATCGGAACGGAGCTCTAGTTCAGCTCGATGATCTCGGTGGTGACGCCCGGACCGGGCTGATCGGCGAATTCGACCATATCGGCGGCCGCGATGCGGCCTGGGGCGCGGTGAAAGAGATCGCGGTCGATCACCGCGCGCAGTTTTGGGCGCGGCAGCGCGTCATTTCCGCGCATCAGATTCTTGATCTCGAAGCCGCCGTCCTCGCAGAAGGTCTTGAGCGAGGCGATGATGTGGCTGACCTTGTCGTCGGTCAGGAAAGGCAGCAGCAACTGTTCATAGGCGACGACACGCCCGTAGATGTCGTCGACGTCGGCAACGCTATAGACCGGAAGCCCGCGTGCCACGCATTCACAATAGATCGGCATCACGAAGGGCGCGAGCCGCGGCCCGATATAGTCGTCGAGCAGAATTCCCTTGCCGGTATGTCCGTAGGCGCGCGAGATGCGGGTGCCTTCGCTCTGAATGGTCAGGCGCGGCGTCGGCGTCGTATTGTCGACCGTGTAGTAGATCAGATCAGACAGCTCTTCCTCGAGCCGGGCGGGCTGATACTCCCAGATCGCCGGCGCAATCTGCTGGCGCGCATAAAGTCGCAGCCACGTGTTGAGGAGATCGCGCTGCTTGATCGACTTGACGACGGGGGGAGCGGCGCTGGTGAATTCCAAAACAATATTCCCGGCAATAGAAACCCGCGCACGATGCTTGTTGCGGGAAAATTTTCTATGAAGGCTGGCGCGCGGCACCAAAGATCGTTAACGACGGCTTGATGGCGGCGCGTTGCGAACCGGGAGGCCGGGCAGGCGCGACATCAAAACACTTCCGACTAAGGGAGCATCAGTCTCCCGGCCGGAGGCCTGATCTGCTCAGCTTTCCGCCTTGCCTAACCCCCGTCACCTCCGGCATATTCCGCGCCCGGAGGCGGTGTTCCGGGAAGGCTCCAAGGCCTCCGGAACGCCGAAGTAACAAGGACAGCTACGCGCGGTTCGCGCGGGCGGGGGGAAATCTGTTTGGCCGATGAGTTCATTCTCGAAACGGAAGGCTTGACCAAGGAGTTCGCGGGCTTCTTTGCCGTCCGCGACGTTGCGCTCAAGGTCCGCCGTGGGAGTATCCACGCGCTGATCGGCCCAAACGGGGCCGGCAAGACGACGTGCTTCAATCTTCTGACCAAGTTCCTCAAGCCGTCTGCCGGAAAAATCCTGTACAAGGGACAGGACATTACCGCGATGGCGCCCGCCGACGTGGCCCGCATGGGGCTGGTTCGTTCATTCCAAATCTCAGCGGTGTTTCCGCATCTCACTGCGCAGGAAAACGTCCGTGTCGCGCTCCAGCGCCAGCACGGCAGCTCCTTTGATTTCTGGCGCTCCAAGTCGGTGCTGAATCGGTTCAACGACCGCGCGCGCGATTTGTTGAACGATGTGGGCCTCAGCGAGTTCGCCAACACGCCGGCGGTCGAGATGCCCTATGGACGCAAGCGCGCACTCGAGATCGCGACCACGCTCGCGCTCGATCCCGAGATGATGCTGCTGGACGAGCCGATGGCCGGCATGGGCCACGAGGACATCGACAAGATCGCGGCGCTGATCAAGCGTATCTCGGCGAAATATACCATCCTGATGGTCGAGCATAATTTGAGCGTGGTGGCCAATCTCTCCGACATCATCACCGTGCTGACGCGCGGGCAGGTGCTCGCGCAAGGCCATTACTCCGAGCTCACCAAGGACGAGCGCGTCAAGGAAGCCTATCTGGGAGCCGGTCATGACTGACACCGCGATGGCCGACGCTCCGGCAAAGGCTGCGACCGGCGGCAACATCCTTCAGGTGCGCAACCTGGAGGCCTGGTATGGCGAGTCCCACATCCTGCACGGGATCAACTTCGACGTGAACGCGGGCGAGGTCGTCACGCTGCTCGGGCGCAACGGCGCCGGCAAGACGACCACGCTGAAGTCGATCATGGGCATCATCGGCAAGCGCACCGGCTCGATAAAGTTCAACAACCAGGACATCATCCGCTCGACCTCCGACAAGATCGCGCGCATGGGCATCGCGTTCTGTCCGGAGGAACGCGGAATCTTCTCCAGTCTCGACGTGCGGGAGAATCTGTTGCTGCCGCCGGTGGTGCGCGCAGGCGGATTGCCGCTCGAGCAGATCTTCGATCTGTTTCCGAACCTGAAGGAGCGTCTCAACAGCCAGGGCACGAAGCTGTCCGGCGGCGAGCAGCAGATGCTCGCGATCGCGCGCATTCTTCGCACCGGCGCGAGCTTCCTGATGCTGGACGAGCCGACCGAAGGTCTGGCTCCGGTCATCATCCAGCAGATCGGCCACACCATTGCGCGGCTCAAGAAGGAAGGCTTTACGATCCTTCTGGTCGAGCAGAACTTCCGCTTCGCATCCACCGTCGCCGACCGCTATTACGTGGTCGAACACGGCAAGATCATTGACGGATTTGCCAATTCGGAGCTTGCCGCGAACATGGACAAGCTCCACACCTATCTCGGCGTCTAGAACGGCCAAGAGTCAAACGGCCGAGAGAAAATTCACAAGGGAAATAGCATGAAGACAAAGTCGATTGCGTCGTTTCTGCTCGGCACTGCGTTGGCCGTGACCACCGCTGGCGTAGCCTTCGCGCAGGACAAGACCGTCAAGATCGGCGCGCTGTCCGATCAGTCCGGCCTCTACGCCGACCTCGGCGGTCCGGGCTCGACCGTCGCCGCACAGATGGCCGTTGAGGATTCCGGCCTCGCGGCGAAGGGCTGGAAGATCGACATCATCTCGGGCGATCACCAGAACAAGCCGGACATCGGGACCGCGATCGCGCGGCAATGGTTCGACGTCGACAAGGTCGACATCATCGTCGACGTGCCGAACTCCGGCGTGGCGCTTGCCGTCAACAACGTCGTGAAGGAAAAGAACGGCGTCTACATCAATTCGGGTGCGGCGACCTCGGACCTCACCAACGCGCAGTGCTCGCCCAACACCGTGCACTGGACTTACGACACCTACATGCTGGCTCACACCACCGGCCAGGCGCTGGTGAAGGCCGGTGGCGACACCTGGTTCTTCCTGACCGCCGACTACGCCTTCGGCGCCGCGCTCGAGCGCGACACCACCGCCGTCATCACCGCCAATGGCGGCAAGGTGGTCGGCGGCGTCAAGCATCCACTCAACACGCCGGACTTCTCATCCTTCCTGCTTCAGGCGCAGGCCTCCAAGGCCAAGATCATCGGCCTTGCCAATGCCGGCGGCGACACCACCAACTCGATCAAGCAGGCGGCCGAATTCGGCATCGTCAAGGGCGGCCAGAAGCTTGCCGCGCTGCTGCTGTTCCTCACCGACGTCAAGGCGATCGGCCTTGAGACCGCGCAGGGCCTGAACTTCACCGAGACCTTCTACTGGGACATGAACGACCAGACCCGGGCGTTCTCCAAGAAATTCTCGGAGAAGATGAAGAACGGCGCGATGCCGACCATGGTGCAGGCGGGCGTGTATGCGGGCGTGCGGCACTATCTCAAGACGCTGGACGCTCTCGGCGGTAATCCCCATGACGGCGTCAAGGTCGTCGAGAAGATGAAGTCGTTGCCGACGGAAGACGAGCTGTTCGGCAAGGGTGAGATTCAGCCCAACGGCCGCACCATCCACAACGCCTATCTGTTCGAGGTGAAGAAGCCCTCCGAGTCCAAGGGACCGTGGGACTTCTACAAGCTGGTCGGCACGGTGCCGGGCGACCAGGCCTTCACGCCGCTGTCCGAAAGCAAGTGCGCGCTGTTGAAGAAGTAAGACCAATAGCCCGCTGGCTGTGAGCCGGCGGGCGCTTTAGGGAACGCCGAAGGGACTGGGTGCGGGATCGATGCAGGCTCTCTATGCACAGCTACTGGTGGGACTGATCAACGGCTCGTTCTACGCGCTGCTCAGTCTCGGGCTTGCCGTGATCTTCGGCATGCTCAACATCATCAATTTCGCCCATGGCGCGCTCTACATGATGGGCGCGTTCTGCGCTTATTTCCTGCTGAACCTCGTCGGTCTCAACTATTGGTGGGCGCTGCTGATCGCGCCGATCCTGGTCGGCATTTTCGGCATGATCCTGGAGCGGACCATGCTGCAATGGCTGACCGGGCTCGATCACCTTTACGGACTGCTGCTGACCTTCGGCATCGCGCTGATCGTGCAAGGCGTCTTCCAGAACTATTTTGGCTCGTCCGGCCTGCCTTACGCCATTCCGGATCAGCTCAAGGGCGGCATCAATCTCGGCTTCATGTTCCTGCCGATCTATCGCGCCTGGGTCGTCATCTTCTCGCTGGTCATCTGCGTCGCCACCTGGTTCTTGATCGAGAAAACACGGCTCGGTGCCTATTTGCGCGCCGCCACTGAAAATCCGACGCTGGTGCGCGCCTTCGGCGTCAACGTGCCGCGGATGATCACGCTGACTTACGGCCTCGGCGTCGGCCTTGCGGCGCTCGCCGGCGTGCTCTCGGCGCCGATCAACCAGGTGCGGCCACTGATGGGCGCGGACCTCATCATCGTCGTGTTCGCGGTGGTGGTGATCGGCGGCATGGGCTCGATCATGGGATCGATCATCACGGGCTTTGCGCTCGGCGTGATCGAGGGCCTGACCAAGTATTTTTATCCCGAGGCCTCCAACACCGTCGTGTTCGTGCTGATGGTGCTGGTGCTCTTGGTGAAGCCAACGGGATTGACGGGAAGGGCCGCCTGATATGACAGCCTTGACGGACGACACGCTTCCGGTGACCCCGCGCGCGATGCGCGACGAGATGATCGTATTCGTGGTGATGGCGCTGCTGCTGGCCTCGGTGCCGTTCAGCGGCATCTATCCGTTCTTCGTGATGCAGGCGCTGTGCTTCGCGCTGCTCGCCTGCGCCTTCAACCTGCTGATCGGTTATGGCGGCCTGCTGTCGTTCGGTCACGCGATGTTCCTGGGCACGGCAGGCTATTGCAGCGCGCATGCGCTGAAAGTGTGGGCGCTGCCGCCAGAGCTCGGCATCCTCGTCGGTGTCGCCGGCGCCTTCGTGCTTTCGATCGTGACCGGTTACATCTCGATCCGCCGCCAGGGCATCTATTTCTCGATGATCACGCTGGCGCTGTCGCAGTTGCTCTACTTCCTCTATTTGCAGACCCCGTTCACCCACGGCGAGGACGGCATCCAGGGCATTCCGCAGGGGCACTTGTTCGGCGTGTTCGATCTGTCCAAGCCGACCGTGCTCTATTACGTCGTGCTGGTCGGCTTCCTCGCCGGCTTCCTGCTGATCTACCGCATCATCAATTCGCCGTTCGGCGAGGTGCTGAAGGCGATCCGCGAGAACGAGCCGCGCGCGATCTCGCTGGGTTATCGGACCGACCAGTACAAGTTCCTGGCTTTCGTCCTCTCGGGCACGCTGGCCGGCTTGGCCGGGTCGCTGAAGGTGTTCGTGGCGCAGAATGCCTCGCTCACCGACGTGCACTGGTCGATGTCGGGCGAGGTCGTGCTGATGACGCTGGTTGGCGGCCTCGGCACCATCTTCGGGCCTGTGGTCGGTGCTTTCGCGATCATCGCCATGCAGCAATATCTGGCGGGATTCGGCCAGTGGGTGACGGTGATCCAGGGCTCGATCTTTGTGATTTGCGTGCTCACCTTCCGCCGCGGCGTCGTCGGCGAAATCGCGCATTACTTCCGGCGTTCACTCTAAGGCTTTGATATCACGTGGATTTACCTTCTTGTTGAAAGCGGTGGATGATCCGCCTCCGCGGGCGTGAGGTGACACGCACGCAGATTGAAAATGGTCTATGACAGTTTCGTGACGGCCTGTTCGGGCCGGGCCATTTCCAACCGGTAGCCTATCCCCATGATGCGATGGTTTCGCGCTTTCCTGCCCAAGGAAGAACGGTTCTTCGACCTGTTCGACCGCCACGCCCAGACCGTGATCCAGGGCTCCATCGCGCTCCAGGGCATGCTGAACGGGGGCGAGGAGACGCCGGTCTATTGCCAGCGCGTCAACCAGTTCGAGAACGACGCCGACAACATCACCCGCGAGGTGCTGACCGCGGTACGCCGCACCTTCATCACGCCGTTCGACCGCCTCGACATCAAAAACCTGATCACCTCGATGGACGACGCCATCGATCAGATGCAGCAGACGGCGAAGGCCGTGATGCTGTTCGAGGTCCGCACTTTCGAGCCGCCGATGCGAGAGATCGGCGCTCTGCTGATCGAATGCGCCAATCTGGTCGGCCGTGCACTGCCGCTGATGCAGGAGATCGGCAAGAACGTGGCCATGCTGACCGCGATCACGGAGGAGCTGACCAAGCTGGAGGGCCGCGTCGACGACCTCCATGACATCGGCCTGAAGGAGCTGTTCCTCAAACATCGCGATGGCAATTCGATGAACTTCATCGTGGGGGCCGAGATCTACGACCACCTCGAAAAGGTCGCCGATCGCTTCGATGACGTGGCGAACGAGATCAACAGCATCGTCATTGAACAAGTCTAGCGCATGATCCGGAAAAGTGTGCAGCGGTTTTCCGTTCAGATCATGCGCAAACTTTAAGGCAGGGGCCGCATTGTGGATGCTGCGTTGGGTCTTCCCGTCCTGGTCGGACTGATCGCCGTCGCGTTGCTGTTCGACTTCCTGAACGGCCTGCACGACGCCGCCAATTCGATCGCGACCATCGTCTCGACCCGCGTGCTGCGGCCGCAATTCGCAGTGTTCTGGGCTGCGTTCTTCAACTTCGTCGCCTTCATGGTGTTCGGCCTGCATGTCGCCCAGACCATCGGCACCGGCATCATCGATCCCGCGATCGTCGATGCCCAGGTGATCTTCGCGGCGCTGGTCGGTGCGATCGTCTGGAATATCGTCACCTGGGCGCTCGGCATCCCGTCATCCTCGTCCCACGCATTGATTGGCGGCCTGTTCGGTGCAGGCGTGGCCAAGGCCGGGCTCTCGGCGGCGGTCTGGAGCGGATTGTCCAAAACGGTGCTCGCAATCGTGCTGTCGCCACTCGTCGGCTTCTTGCTTGCGATGGTGCTGGTTGCGGTCGTCTCCTGGGCCTCGGTGCGATCGACGCCGTTTGCGGTCGATCGCGCCTTCCGCATCCTGCAATTTGCCTCCGCCTCGCTCTATTCACTTGGCCATGGCGGCAATGACGCGCAGAAGACCATGGGCATCATCGCCGTGCTGCTCTATTCGCAGGGCCAACTTGGCGGCGAATTCTTCGTGCCGTTCTGGGTGGTGCTGTCGTGCCAGGCGGCGATGGCGATGGGGACGCTGATGGGCGGCTGGCGCATCGTGCGCACCATGGGATTGCGCATTACAAAACTGACGCCGATGCAGGGCTTTTGCGCTGAAACCGGTGGCGCCGCGACCCTGTTCATCGCGACCTTCCTCGGGGTTCCCGTCTCGACCACCCACACCATCACCGGCGCCATCGTCGGCGTCGGCGCCGCGCGCCGCCTCTCGGCGGTGCGTTGGAATGTCGCGAGCTCGATCGTCTATGCCTGGGTGATCACGATGCCGGCCTCGGCGATCGTTGCGGCGCTGACCTGGTGGGCGGTCAAGATTTTCCTCAAGTAACGAGCTTCAGCCCGGCAATGCCGGCGACGATCAGTCCGATGCTGGCCAGGCGAAACGCGGTAGCCGGTTCGCCGAACAGGATGATGCCAAGCGCCGCGGTGCCGACCGCGCCGATGCCGGTCCAGACCGCATAAGCGGTTCCAATCGGAAGCGTCTTCAGGGCAACACCGAGCAGGATGACGCTGCCGGCCATGGCCGCGAGCGTGAGGATGGACGGAACGAGCCTGGTAAAGCCCTCGGTGTATTTCAGCCCGATCGCCCAAGCGATTTCCAAAAGACCGGCGACGAACAGGATGCTCCAGGCCACGACGACCCTCCGTGCAAGGCAGGGTCGTCCCCGCGGCTGATGTGCTGATGAGGGGGAAGGCCGTCCCTCCCAACGCCGATATGGGGCTGGCCGACGGGCTCCGCAATCACCAAATGAGGCTTGATCAGGCCCATTTTCCCTGCCAAACGCTGCCACCATGTCCGACATCGCCATTTCCGCCGAATCGCCGGCCCGTTCCCCGCTTGCCGCTGAAGTGGCGCGGCGGCGCACCTTTGCGATTATTTCGCATCCTGACGCCGGCAAGACCACGCTGACCGAAAAGCTGCTGCTGTTCGGCGGCGCCATCAATCTCGCCGGCCAGGTCAAGGCCAAGGGCGAGCGGCGCAACACGCGTTCGGACTGGATGAAGATCGAGCGCGAGCGCGGCATCTCGGTCGTGACCTCGGTGATGACCTTCGAGTTCGAAGGGCTCGTGTTCAACCTGCTGGATACGCCGGGCCACGAGGACTTTTCGGAAGACACCTATCGCACGCTCACCGCAGTCGACTCCGCCGTGATGGTGATCGACGCCGCCAAGGGTATCGAGGCGCGGACGCGAAAGCTGTTCGAGGTCTGCCGCCTGCGCGACATCCCGATCATCACCTTCATTAACAAGATGGATCGCGAGAGCCGCGACGTCTTCGATCTGCTCGACGAGATCGAGAAGACGCTCGCGCTCGACACCACGCCGATGACGTGGCCGGTCGGCCGCGGCCGCGATTTCCTCGGCACCTATGATGTCGTCAATGGCGGCGTGCGCCTGCTCGAAGGCGGCGGCGCCAAGACCGGCGCGGCGCAGCAGATCGAGATCGCCGAACTCGGAAAGCTCAACGCCAATCTCGACGTATCGGCAGTGAAGGACGAGCTCGAGCTCGTCACCGCGGCTTCCAAGCCGTTCGAGCTGGAGGCCTTTCGTGAGGGGCATCTGACGCCGGTCTATTTCGGCAGCGCGCTGCGCAATTTCGGCGTCGGCGATCTCTTGGAAGGGCTCGGCAAGTTCGCGCCCGAGCCGCGCGCGCAGGAGAGCGACCAGCGCAGGGTCGAAGCAACCGATCCACGCATGAGCGCCTTCGTGTTCAAGATCCAGGCGAACATGGATCCGAACCATCGCGACCGCATCGCCTTCGCGCGGCTCTGCTCCGGCAAGCTCAGCCGTGGCATGAAGGCCAAGCTGGTGCGCACCGGCAAGAGCATGCCGCTGTCGAGCCCGCAATTCTTCTTCGCGCAGGATCGTTCGGTCGCGGACGAGGCCTTTGCCGGCGATGTCGTCGGCATTCCCAACCACGGCACGCTGCGCATCGGCGATACCCTGACCGAGGGCGAGGATTTCAACTTCGTGGGCGTGCCGAGCTTCGCGCCGGAAATCGTCCGCCGAGTCCGGCTGACCGATGCGATGAAGGCGAAGAAGCTGAAGGAAGCGCTCCAGCAGATGTCGGAAGAGGGCGTCGTGCAGGTGTTCCGCCCGCGCGACGGCGCGCCGGCGCTGGTCGGTGTCGTCGGTGCGCTCCAGCTCGACGTGCTCAAGGCGCGCCTGGAGGCGGAGTATTCGCTGCCGGTCGAGTTCGAGGTGAGCGAGTTCCAGCTCGCGCGCTGGGTCGCTTCGGACGACCGCAAGAAGCTCGACACGTTCCTCGCCGCCAACACCTCGAGCATCGCCGACGATGTCGACGGCGATCCCGTGTATCTGGCCAGGAACGAGTTTTATCTCGGCTATACGAAGGAACGCGCCGAGGGCATCGAGTTCACCAACGTCAAGGACGTCAAGAAGAAGGGGTAGGGCGCGGCCCAGCCGCTTGAGCGCGAGCATGTGAACGCCCGCGGGCTTGACGGATTCTCTGGCGGTGCCACGTTCTGCTGATGTGGCGCTACGTCCCTGTTCTTATCCTGCTGGCGATATCAACGGTTGCGGCCGACGCGCGGCACCGGCAGATCAATCCGATCCCGTTTTCGCACGAGCCGTGCAGCGTGCTCGACAGCCGGCCCTGCACGCCGTCCTTTTGTAGCGTGCTCCAGCACGGTCCCTGTATTCCCGAGATCGACTATCCCTACGGGGAGAATCTTCAGCTCACGATCGAGAGCGTGCCGCCTGAGGCCGATCGCGCCAAATACCAGAAGCCCGATCACGATCTCGATACGATCGGCGACCTCTTCGCCGAGCTGCGGACCTGCTGGTCGCCGCCATCAGACAATGGGCGAGCGGGCATGCAGATGTCGGTGCGCTTCAGCTTCAACAAGACCGGCGGCCTGGTCGGCCCACCGCGCCTGACCTTTGCGACCGCGGGCGTCCCGGCCGATACAAGAACGACCTATCTGAATGCGATCAATGCATCGTTGAATGCCTGCCTGCCGCTGAAATTCACCAGCGGTCTTGGTGGCGCCTTGGCCGGGCGGCCGATCGCGATCCGCTATGTCGATAATAGGGAACTTGGCAAGTAGTGCGCGACCCGATCTTCCTGAGCAGCGCCGTTGCGACCATCCGCCAATCAATGATACGCCATAAGCGGGGCGTTGGTTGAGGGGGAGGACGTCGTGGGTCTGCTGGTCATGATCCTGGGGCTGGTGCTGTTTTTCGCCGCCCATGTTTTCACAACAAAACGCGAGGCGCGCGCGCAGGCGATCGCGAGGCTGGGCGAGGGGACTTATAAGATCCTCTATTCGCTGGTGTCTCTCGCAGGTCTGGCGCTGATCGTCTGGGGCTTTGCGCATTATCGCGCGACCGGCTGGATCGACGTCTGGTACCCGCCGAAGGCCATGAAGCACATCACGATCGCGCTGATGCTGCCTGCCGTCATCCTGGTGGTTGCGTCCTACTTGCGTGGCCGTATCTATGCGACGCTGAAGCATCCGATGCTGGCCGGGATCAAGCTGTGGGCGGCCGCGCATTTGTTGGCGAACGGCGATCTCGGATCCATCATCCTGTTCGGCTCGTTCCTGGGCTGGGGGGTGTATGACCGCATCTCGCTCAAACATCGCACAGACGGCGGCGGGCCGCCGATCCCGGTGGGCGGCGTCACCAACGATTTGATCGCGGTTGCAGTCGGAATCGTTGCCTATCTGGCGCTGGCTTTCGCGTTCCACCCAGTCGTGATTGGCGTTCCCGTCATGGGGAGCTAGCCTCAGCCGATCAGCGCAAGACGGGGACCCGTGCCCATGCGCGGAAGGTGACAAAAGCAACAAGCCGAGGGCCCTCCGATGGACTGGTCGCAATCTCAGATTCCGCCGATGCGGCTCGAGGCGCGCTTTGGCGATCGGGTGGTGCCGGCCTTCGGCGACCGGCCCGCGAACATCTGGGCCATGATCGCGGACGCCTGCGCGCGCAATGGCAATGGCGAAGCGCTGATCTGCGGCAATGTCCGGCTAAGCTGGCGGCAGGCGGTGGACCAGGCTACGCGGATTGCATCGGGTTTTCGCAAGCTGGGGCTGCGACGCGGTGACCGCGTTGCCATCCTGCTCGGTAACCGCATCGAATTTCCGCTGCTGTTGTTTGCCGCGGCGCATGAGGGGCTTGTCACCGTCCTGCTCAGCACGCGCCAGCAGAAGCCGGAGATCGCCTATGTCCTCACCGATTGCGGCGCCAAAATTCTGATCCACGAAGCGGCGCTCGCAGGACGGTTGCCCGATGCGCGGGACATCCCGGACGTGATCCACCGGATTCCTGTCGATGACGATGCGGCTCTGTCGCGCTTTGCGGTGCTCGCGGACAACGCGCCGCCACCGGCACCGGTCGAGACGAGCGAAGAGGACACCGCGATGATCCTCTACACCTCGGGCACGACCGGCAAACCGAAGGGCGCGATGCTGGCCCATTGCAACATCGTCCATTCCTCGATGGTGTTCGTGTCCTGCCTGCAATTGACGGCGGCCGACCGTTCGATCGCTGCCGTGCCGCTCGGCCACGTCACTGGCGTGGTCGCCAACATCACGACGATGATCCGCTGCGGCGGCGCGCTGATCATCATGCCGGAGTTCAAGGCCGCCGACTATCTCAAGCTCGCCGCGCGCGAGCGCGTCACCTACACGGTGATGGTGCCGGCGATGTACAATCTCTGCCTGCTCCAGCCGGACTTCGACAGCTATGATCTGTCGAGCTGGCGCATCGGCGGCTTCGGTGGTGCGCCGATGCCGGTCGCGACCATCGAGAAGCTCGAGGCGACGATTCCCGGCTTGAAGCTTGCGAACTGCTACGGCTCGACCGAGACGACATCGCCGTCAACGATCATGCCGGGTGAGCTGACGGCGAGCCATATCGACAGCGTCGGCCTGCCGTGTCCCGGCGCGCGGATCATCGCGATGGGAACGGACGGGCGCGAGCTGCCGCATGGCGAGATCGGCGAGCTCTGGATCCAGAGCGCCTCCGTCATCAAGGGCTACTGGAACAACCCGAAGGCCACGGCCGAAAGTTTCACCAGCGGCTTCTGGCATTCCGGCGATCTCGGCTCGGTCGATGCTGACGGTTTTGTTCGCGTGTTCGACCGGCAGAAGGACATGATCAACCGCGGTGGTCTGAAGATCTATTCCGCCGAGGTCGAATCCGTGCTCGCCGGCCATCCCGCCGTGGTCGAGAGCGCGATCATTGCCAAGCCATGCCCGGTGCTGGGCGAGCGCGTCCACGCCGTGGTGGTGACGCGCATGCAGGCCGGGAGCGACGATCTGCGGGCCTGGTGCGCCGAACGGTTGTCCGATTACAAGGTGCCGGAGACGATGACGATCACGGCCGACCCGCTGCCACGTAACGCCAATGGCAAGGTGCTGAAGCGGCAGTTGCGGGAGCTCTGGTAGGGACCTGAGCGGGGACGAGCCTCACCCCGGGCTATCCCGGACCGAGCGTTAACGCCTTGATCGGGCTTGCTTTGCCTTGCCTCCGCCATATCGATAGGTTATCGCCGCCGCACGTGGGGACGGGTTTTAGACGCGCACAATCTGGCGCGCGCTGCCGGCTGGGCATGGGATTAGCTTAAGTGTCTGAATTATTTGACGAAGTCGACGAGGAAGTACGTCGCGAACAGCTCAAGAAGCTGTGGGACAAATATTCGATCTACTTCATCGCCCTGATGGTGCTGGTCGTGGCGGCCGTCGGCGGCTGGCGCGGCTACCAGTACCTGGAGGCCAAGAAGGCGGCCGAGGCCGGCGCTGCCTTCGAGAAGGCCGTCGAGCTGTCGGAACAGGACAAGCACACCGAGGCCGAGGCGGCCTTTACCGATCTCGCCGCCAAGGCCCCCTCGGGCTACCGCACGCTGGCGCGGCTGCGCGCTGCGGCCGAGGCGGCGGCCCGCGACCCCAAGGCTGCAGCCAAGATCTACGACGACATCGCCGCTGATCGCGGCGTCGGCGGCGAGTGGCAGGATCTCGCAAAAATCCGTGCGGCTGGCTTGCTGCTCGACAGCGCTGGCTATGCCGACATGCAGCAGCGATTAGAGGCGTCCGCCACGCCCAAGTCGACCTACCGCCACAGCGCCCGCGAGATGCTGGCGCTGTCGGCCTGGCGCAACAACGACATGACCGCGGCCCGCAAATGGCTCGACGCGATCGCCGAGGACGGCGAAACGCCGCCGGGGCTGCGCTCGCGCGCTGAGGCGCTACAGGCCTTGCTGCCGCCCGTCGCCAAAAGCTGACGGTCCCGAGAGCTGAGACGAGATACTGATATGCGCCGCACGACCCGCTTGATCGCAGCCGCCGTCCTGATCGCCTTCACCGGCGTCCTGGGCGGCTGCTCCAGCTTCGATCCGAGCGACATGCTCGATTGGCTCGACACCAAGAAGAAGCTGCCGGGCGACCGCAAGCCGGTCTTCCCCGAGGGCGTGCCGGGCCTCGAGCAGGGCGTGCCGAAAGACATGTACAAGGGCGCCCAGCAACAACAGCCGGATCCGAATGCGCCTGCCGTTGCAGCGCTGCCCGTCGAGCCGCCGCCCGCTGAAGCGGCGAAACCGTCGAAATCCGCCAGGGCGAAGAAGACCAGGCAGCCGGCCGCGACCGCAGCCGCACCGGCTGAAGCGCCGGCCGGCGAGGTCGATGGCGAGACCCAGCCCGAGGCGGCGCCAGCGCCGGCGGCACCGCCGCCAAAGCAGAAGATCGTCCGCAAGCGCACCACTGCGCCGCCGCCGGACCAGCAACCCGTACAGCAGCCGGCGCAATCGGCGCAGACCACCCAGCAACAGCAGTCGCAGGGGGCCTTCCCGGCACCGATGCCCAGCGGCAGTTTCTCCCGCTGATATTTTTCACTGAATTGACAGGCGCCACCTCCGCGGCGCACGAATGACCAATGTCCTTTATGATAGCCATTATCGGCCGGCCCAATGTCGGCAAGTCGACGCTGTTCAACCGCCTGGTCGGACAGAAGCTCGCGCTCGTCGATGACCTGCCCGGCGTCACCCGCGATCGCCGCGAGGGCGAGGCCAGGCTCGGCGATCTCGAATTCACCATCATCGACACCGCCGGCCTCGACGAAGGCGCCAAGGGCTCGCTGACTGCGCGCATGCAGGAGCAGACGGAGACCGCCATCGCGCTGGCCGATGCGCTGTTCTTCGTGATCGATGCCCGCGCAGGTCTGACGCCGAACGATCGCGCCTTTGCCGATTTCGCCCGCCGCGCCAACAAGCCGGTGCTGCTGGTCGCCAACAAGAGCGAGGGCAAGCACGGCGAAATCGGCGCGATGGAGGCCTACGCGCTCGGCCTCGGCGATCCCATCCAGATCTCCGCCGAGCACGGCGAGGGCATGGGCGAGCTCTACGACGCTCTCCGAGAGCTGATGCCGGAGCCTGTGGAGGAGGATGAGGCCGAGGACGACGAGCCGCTGACCGAGGAAGAGGCCGCAACGCGTCCGATCCGGGTTGCCATCGTCGGCCGGCCCAATGCCGGCAAGTCGACCATGATCAACTATCTCCTCGGCGAGGAGCGTCTGCTGACGAGCCCGGAGGCCGGCACGACGCGCGATTCCATTGCGGTCGAGATCAACTGGAAGGGCCGCGAATTTCGCGTGTTCGATACCGCCGGCCTGCGCCGCCGGTCGCGCATCGAGGAGAAGCTCGAAAAGCTCTCGGTTGCGGATGCGCTACGCGCGGTGCGCTTTGCCGAAGTCGTCGTGATGATGATGGATGCGCAGAACCGATTCGAGGAACAGGATCTGCGCATCGCCGATCTGATCGAGCGCGAGGGCCGCGCGGTCGTGCTCGCCGTCAACAAATGGGATCTGATGGAAAGCAAGGGTGGCGGCGCCATCTCCGGCCTGAGCCGGGATGCCGACCACTTGCTGCCGCAGATCAAGGGCGTGCCGATCGTCGCCGTCTCCGGCTTGATGGGCGAGGGCATTGATCGCCTGATGCAGGCGATCCAGGACGCCTATGCGCTCTGGAACAGGCGGGTCTCGACCTCGGCCTTGAACCGCTGGTTCGAGGAGGCGGTCCAGGCCAATCCGCCGCCCGCCGTGTCCGGCCGCCGGCTGAAGCTGAACTATATCACGCAGACAAAGGCGCGACCGCCCAGCTTCGTGCTGTTCTGCTCGCGCGCGGACGCCATACCGCAGTCATATTTGCGCTACCTCACCAATTCGCTGCGTGAGGCTTTCGAGCTGCCGGGCACGCCGATCCGCATCACCCTGCGCGAGAAGGTCAATCCGTTCGCGCACAAGCGTAAGCGGCCGTCGTGAGCGAAGAGGCCGGCGAGGCGATAGCGCAAAGCGCTGCGCCGGTCCGGCGCGGTGCCGTCGCCTTCATCTTCGTCACCATCCTGCTCGACATGCTCGCACTCGGCGTGATCATGCCGATCCTGCCAAAGCTGATCGAGAGCTTCGTCGGCAACGACACCGCGCATGCGGCGCGCATCTTCGGCCTGTTCGGCACCGCCTGGGCGCTGATGCAGTTCGTGTTCTCACCGCTTCTGGGCGCGCTGTCGGATCGCTTCGGGCGCCGGCCGGTGGTGCTGTTGTCGAATTTCGGGCTCGCCGCCGACTACGTGCTGATGGCGCTTGCCCCGTCGTTGACGTGGTTGTTCGTTGGCCGCGTGATCTCCGGCATCACCTCGGCCAGCATCTCGACCGCCTTTGCCTATATCGCCGACATCACGCCGCCGGAGCGACGCGCGGCGGTCTTCGGCAAGATCGGTGCGGCCTTCGGCGCCGGCTTCATCCTGGGTCCGGCGCTGGGCGGTCTGCTCGGCGATATCGATCCGCGGCTACCGTTCTGGGCATCGGCGTGCCTGAGCTTCGCCAATGCGCTCTACGGTCTCTTGATCCTGCCGGAATCGTTGGCGCCGGAGAAACGCGCAGCCTTTCGCTGGACCAGCGCCAATCCGGTGGGAGCGCTGCATCTGCTGCGCTCCAACGCGGGGCTGGCGGCGCTGTCGGTCGTCAACTTCATCGCACAGGTCGCGCATGTCGTGCTGCCGTCGACCTTCGTGCTGTACGCGACCTATCGCTATGGCTGGGATTCCAAGACCGTCGGACTGACGCTGGCGATGGTTGGCGTCTGCGCCATGGTGGTGCAGGGGCTCGCCATCGGCCCGATCGTCCGCGTCCTCGGCGAGCGTGGCACGCTTCTGCTCGGATTGTGCTGCGGCGCCGTCGGTTTCGCGATCTTCGGCAGTGCGCCGACTGGACCGCTGTTCTGGCTCGGCATTCCCGTGATGTCGCTGTGGGGTATCTCGGGGGCTGCACTCCAGTCGCTGATGACGCGGCTGGTTGCGCCCGATCAGCAAGGCCAGTTGCAGGGCGCCACCTCGAGCGTGCAGAGCGTGTCGCAGCTCGTCGGCCCGTTCCTGTTCACGCTGACGTTTTCATATTTCATCGGCGCCAGCGCGCCGATGCATTTGCCCGGCGCACCGTTTTTGCTTGCGGCGGCGCTGATGGTGCTGTGCGCGGCGATCGCGGTGCGGACGCTGGCTGCGACGAAGACGGTCTCGTAGGGTGGGCAGAGCGAAGCGTGCCCACCGTCTCTTCGTTTACAGAGAGATGGTGGGCACGGCGCTTTCGCGCCTTTGCCCATCCTACGAAATCCCGCTTACTTCTTCACCAGCGGGCACTCGCTGTCCTTGAGCGGCTTGGCGGCATCTTCGGCCGAGATGGTCGCGACCAGCTTGTAATAATCCCAAGGCCCCTTCGACTCTTCCGGCTTTTTCACCTCGAACAGATAGGCCGGGATGATGCGGCGGCCGTCCTCGCGCAGCGGGCCCTTGCCGAACAGCGGATCGTCGGTCGGGATTTCCTTCATCTTGGCGACGACCTTGGCGCCGTCGTGCGGATTGCCGCCGAGCGCTTCCAGCGCCTTCAAATAATGCAGCACGGCGGCATAATTGCCGGCCTGGGTCATCGATGGCATCGCCTTGTTGGCCGCCTTCTCCTGGAAGCGCTTGGACCAGGCGCGCGTGTTCTCGTTGAGGTCCCAGTAGAAGGATTCGGTGAAGGTCAGGCCGTGCGCGGTCTTGAGGCCGAGCGAGTGGACGTCGTTGATGAACAGCAGCAGCGCAGCGAGCTTCTGGCCGCCTTCGACGATGCCGAACTCGGCCGCCTGCTTGATCGAGTTGGTGGTGTCGCCGCCGGCATTGGCGAGTCCGACGATCTTCGCCTTGGAGTTCTGCGCCTGGAGCAGGAATGACGAGAAGTCCGACGTGTTGAGCGGGTGCTTGACGCCGCCGAGCACCTTGCCGCCGTTCGCGGTGACGACCGCGCTGGTGTCACGCTCCAGCGCAGCGCCGAAGGCGTAGTCGGCCGTCAGGAAGAACCAGGTGTCGCCGCCCGCCTTGGTCAGCGCCTTGCCGGTGCCGGTGGCCAGCATGTAGGTGTCGTAGCTGTAGGAGATGGTGTTGGCGTTGCAGGCCTTGCCGGTGAGGTCGGCGCTGGCGCCGCCATTGTTGAGCAGGACGGAATTCTTTTCCTTGACCAGGTTGCTGACGGCCAGCGCCACACCGGAGTTCGGCGTATCGGCGATCGCGTCGACCTTCTGAGTGTCGATCCACTGGCGCGCGATGTTGACGCCGACATCAGGCTTGTTCTGGTGATCGCCACTGAGAACCTCGATCTTCCAACCCTTCGCCAGCAGGCCGGAATCGTCGACCGCCATCTTGACCGCCATCACCGCATTGGGGCCGCCGATATCGGCGTAAAGGCTCGACATGTCGTTGAGCACGCCGATCGTGGCGGTCTTGTCCTGGGCGTAGGCGGATGTTGCAAAACCGAAGGCGGCGCAGGCCATAAGGGCCGCAGAGCGGCGCGCGAACGTCGTCGTCATAAAGGTTTCCTCCATTGTCAAATATGCGGACGGCCCTCTTGGATGAAGCCTTGGTCCGGCCGATTCCGTAGCCTGTCCCGCGGTCGGCGGCAATGCGCCTAAAGCCGGATGACGCTGCGTCGTAGCGTCATCCGGCGGTTAACTTTTGGGCAAAAAGAGGCGTCTTCTACTTAAGCGCGTCCGAGGTCAGCTTGAATTTCTGGATGCGCTTTCCGGTGTCGACCTCGGCGGTATAGACGTTACCCTTGGTATCTACCGCCATCGCGTGGACCCAGTGGAATTGCCCGGCATTGCGGCCGTTGCGACCAAAACTGCCGACCACGCTGCCGTCGTCGCGCTTGATGATCCGGATCTCGTTGTTCTCGCCGTCGGCGCTGAGCAGATAGGTCTGCTTCGGATCAGGCCAGATCGCGATGTCCCACACAGCGCCGTTGCCGAGCGTGTTCTTCTCGAAGAAGAACTCCTTCACGAAGGTGCCGTCTTTCTTGAACACCTGGATGCGGTCGTTGATGCGGTCGCAGACATAGACCAACCCGTCACTGGCAATCTTCACGCAGTGAACGGGGTTGCCGAATTGCTGCGAGACTGGCGCCTTGGGATCGTAGGGCGCCTGCTTGTCGTCGTTCGGCTTGTTGCCGTAAGCGCCCCAGTGCCGTTTATAGGTGAGCGTGCTCGTGTCGAACACGATGACGCGGCGGTTGCCATAGCCGTCGGCGACGTAGATCTCGTTCGCTTCCTTGTCGATCGCGGTTTCGGCGGGCTTGCCGAGTTGTGTCGTGTCATTGCTGCCGAGGCTCGGCGCGATCTTGCCGATCTGGGCCACGAACTTGCCGTCGAGCGTGAATTTCAGGATCGCATTGTCGTTGTCGGCATTGCCGCCGACCCAGACGAAGCCACGTTCGTCGACTTCGATGCCGTGCTCGCGGCCGACCCATTCATAGCCTTCGCCCGGACCACCCCAGGACCGCAGCAGATTGCCGTCGGTGTCGAATTCGAGCACGGGCGGCGCAGAGATGCAGCACTTCGAGCGCGGCGGGTTGAGGCTCGCGCCCTTCTCGTCATCGGTGAGTGAGCGCGGACGGTGGATCACCCAGATGTGGCCCTGCGAGTCGACGGTGATGCCGCCGACCTGGCCGAGGATCCAGTTGTTCGGCAGCGGCTTTGGCCAGGACGGGTCGACGGCGAAGGTCGGGACGTCGCCGGCTAGCGCCGGTGCGGGCGAGCCGATGAGGGCGGCAGAAATCATACAGGCGGAGATCAATCCGCACAGTCTAAGGCGCACGCGAGCGAGCGTCGGCGTCATGAGAACCTCCTGTGATTGCTGCTTACTTGAGCGCGTCCGAGGTCAGCTTGAATTTCTGGATGCGCTTGCCCTCGACCTCGCCCGTATAAACGTTGCCCTTGGCGTCAACCGCCATGGCGTGGAGCAGGGCGAACTGCCCGGCATTGCGGCCATTATGGCCGAAGCTGCCGACCACGCTGCCGTCGTCGCGCTTGATGACACGGATCTCGTTGTTGGTGCCGTCGGCGTTCAACAGATAGGTCTGCTTCGGATCCGGCCACAGTGCGAGATCGAACACCGCACCGTCGCCGCGACTGTCCTTCTCATAGATCCACTCCTTCACGAAGGTGCCGTCCTTCCTGAACACCTCGATGCGGTTCTGGCTGCGGTCACAGACATAGACCAGCCCGTCATTGGCGATCTTGATGCAGTGGACGGGATTGCCGAACTGCTCCTGCGCGGCGGCGCTCGGATCGTAAGGTGGCTGCTTGTCGTCGTTCGGGGTCTTGCCGTGACCGCCCCAATGCCGCCTGTAGGCGAGCGTGGTGGCGTCGAACACGATGACGCGGCGATTGCCGTAACCGTCGGCGATGTAGAGTTCGTTGGCGTCCTTGTCGATCGCGATCTCGGCGGGGCGGCCGAGCTGTGTCGTGTCGTTGCTGTTGGTGCGCGGCGCGATCTTGCCGATCTGGCCAAGATATTTGCCGTCGAGCGTGAATTTCAGGATCGCGCTGTCATTGTCGGCATTGCCGCCGACCCAGACGAAGCCGCGCTCGTCGACCTCGATGCCGTGCTCGCGGCCGACCCATTCATAGCCTTCGCCAGGTCCGCCCCAGGAGCGCAACAGATTGCCGTCGACGTCGAATTCCAGCACCGGCGGCGCCGGCACGCAGCATTTTGCCCGCGGTGGGTTGAGGGTCGCGGCCTTCTCGCCATCGATCAGCGAGCGCGGGCGGTGGATCACCCAGATATGCCCCTGCCAGTCGACGGTGATCCCGCCGATCTGGCCGATGATCCAGTTGTTCGGGAGCTGCTTGGGCCAGGCGGCATCGACTGCGAAGGTCGGAACATCGCCCGCCATGGCAGCGCCCGGAAGCACGAATGCGATCGTTGCGATCAGGATAGCGATGGAGTGCGAGATATTTGCGAGCGCACGGTTGAAGTGTGCGCGATCATGCCACGATGCCATGGCAACCTCCCTTTTTTGGCTTGCGGCTTGCTGCCGCTTGAGCACGGGCAGTCAATCGCGGGGAGGGGCTTAAGTCAATCAGGCCGGCGAGCGGAAGCTCATCAGCGCGCGGGTCTTGTAGTCATAAAACTTGCCGGTCTCAGTCCAGTCGGGCGTGCACAGCGCGACGATGAATTCGGCGACCTGCTCGGGCGTCTCCAGCGTCGCAGGATCCTCGCCCGGCATCAGGGTGGCGCGCATGCGGGTGCGGATCGGGCCGGGGTTGAACAGGTTGACGCGGAGTGCTGTGTTTGCGGTCTCCTGCGCCCAGGCGCGCGCCAGCGTTTCCAGCGCGGCTTTGGAGGCGGCGTAGGGGCTGACATAGGCGGTCGCCTTGTTGGCCGCGCCCGAGGTGATGAACACGGCGCGGCCGGCATCGGACTGTTTGAGCAGCGGCTCCATGCAGCGGATCAGCTGGAAGTTCGCAGAGACGTTGACGGCCATGACGTCGTTGAAGGTCTTGAGCTCGATATGGCCGACCGGCGAGGAGGGGCCGAGCACGCCGGCATTGCCGACGAGGATGTCGAGCTTGCCGTAGCGCTCATGCAGGCCAGCGCCGAGGCGCGCGATGCCGTCGGAATCGGTGAGGTTGAGCGGCACCAGCGTGGCGCTGCCGCCGTTCTTCTGGATCTCGTCGTCGAGCTCCTCGAGCCCGCCCTGCGTGCGCGCTGTCGCCACGATATGCGCGCCGGCCTTGGCGAGTGCTTTAGCCGTGGCGAAGCCGATGCCGCGCGAGGCGCCGGTGACGAGAGCGATGCGGTTGGCGAGGGGTTTTGTCATCGAACGTCTTTATCCAGCGTCGTCCCGGCGAAGGCCGGGACCCATACGCCGTGACGGTCATGTCAGGGAAGATAGTCGTTGCTGGCCTTCGTCGTACCACAGAGGCCTGTGGTTATGGGTCCCGGCCTTCGCCGGGACGACGATTCAGCTCGCCTCCGCCAGCAGCGACAGCTGCCGCGGTTGCGGCTCGGTCTGGGTCTGGTCGGTGAGGTGGGTCGGATAGGCGCCGGTGAAACAATGATCCGAGAATTTCGGATTGGCCGGGTCGCGGCCGGGCTCGCCCATGGCGCGGTACATGCCGTCGATCGACAGGAACGCGAGCGAGTCCGCACCGATGATCTCGCGCATCTCGTCCAGCGAATGCGTTGCGGCCAGAAGGCCGCCGCGGTCGGGCAGGTCGATGCCGTAATAGTCGGGATAGAGGATCGGGGGCGAAGCGAGGCGGAAGTGCACTTCCTTCGCGCCGGCATCGCGCATCATGCGCACGATCTTCTTGGAGGTGGTGCCGCGCACCAGCGAGTCGTCGATCAGGATGATGCGCTTGCCTTCGATCGCGGCGCGGTTGGCCGAATGCTTCATGCGCACGCCGGATTCGCGGATCGCCTGCGTCGGCTGGATGAAGGTGCGGCCGACATAGTGGTTGCGGATAATGCCGAGCTCGAACGGTATGCCGGAATGCTGGCTGTAGCCGACCGCGGCGGGCACGCCGGAATCCGGCACCGGAACGACGACGTCGACCGGCACATGGCTCTCGCGTGCGAGCTGCGCGCCAAAGGCTTTGCGCACCTCGTAGACCGAGCGGCCGTGGACGATGGAGTCCGGACGGGAGAAGTAGATGTATTCGAAGATGCAGGGCCGCGGCGCGATCGGTGGGAACGGCTTGTGGACGTCCTGGCCGTTCTCGTCGAACACGATGACTTCGCCGGGTTCGATGTCGCGCACGAAGCGTGCGCCGATGATGTCGAGCGCACAGGTCTCGGATGTCAGGATCGGACAGCCGTCGAGGTCGCCGAGCACCAGCGGGCGGATGCCGCGCGGGTCACGCGCGCCGACCAGCTTCTTGTTGGTGAGCGAGACCAGCGCATAGGCGCCTTCGATCTCGCGCAGCGCGTCGATATAGCGTTCGATGAAGCGGGCGCGCCTGGAGCGCGCCACCAGGTGCAGGATCACCTCGGTGTCGGTGGTCGACTGCATCATCGCGCCGCTCTTCACGAGCTCGCGGCGCAGCGTCAGGCCGTTGGTGAGGTTGCCGTTATGGGCGACCGCGAGGCCGCCGGCATTCAGCTCGGCGAACAGCGGCTGCACGTTGCGCAGGATGGTCGCACCGGTCGTGGAATAGCGGACATGGCCGACCGCCATATTACCGGGCAGGCGGTCGATCACTTCGCGGCGGGAGAAGGTGTCGCCGACGAGGCCGAGGCGGCGTTCGGAATGAAAGCGGCTGCCGTCGTAGGAGACGATGCCGGCGGCTTCCTGGCCGCGGTGCTGAAGGGCGTGGAGGCCCAGCGCCGTGATGGCGGCGGCGTCAGGGTGTCCGTAGATGCCGAAGACGCCGCATTCCTCGCGCAGCGTATCTCCCTCCAGATCGTCCTGAAGCTCTAGCGCGGCCGGACTCAAACCGGCCTTTGGATCGAGATCAAGCTGGGCGTCCTGGTCAGGGTGTCGCATCTCGTCAGCGCCTCTCTGTGGGCTCAATCAACGTGCCGCAGGTTTCTCGATCAGCTTCTTCAGGCCATCACGAGCCGGTTTACTGTATCCGTCGCCACTGCCCGGAGGCTGCTGCTCGGTATCAGCTTGATCATCATCTGGTTTGTTTTTCTTGAATCTCTTCAAGATGGTGTTCTCGGGGTCATCCGGCAAGAGGGACATCAGCCAATCCCCGGTTCCCTGGAGCACCACGCGGGATTTGGCCCCCGTGACCCAGTCCGGGCGCTGCTTGTCCGGCACCAGCCAGGTGAAGAACAGGAAGGCCACCACGACGATCAACAGCCCGCGAGCCAGCCCGAACAGGAAGCCGAGGGTACGGTCCAGGGCGCCGATTCGCGAATCCAGGATCATGTCGGAGATCCGGACCGTGATCACGGAGACCACGACCAGGGTACCGATGAATACGCCGGCGACCACCACCACGCTCGCGACCGTATCGTTGTTGAAATAGGTCTTTGCGGTCGGCAGCAGCTTGGAGAACGAGTACAGCGTAACGATCGCCGCCGTGCCCCAGGCCGCGATCGACAGGATTTCGCGCATGAAGCCGCGGACCATGGCGAGCAGGCCCGAGATCAGCATCACACCGAGCAGGATCAGGTCGAGGAGTGTAACTGGCATCGGCTGGTCTGGTCCGCTCGTACTCTCAAAGGTGCTCAGCGAATCGGTGTTTGGCCGCCGCCCTAACTGAGGGCCAGACGGCGTTCCCGGCAAGGCCGCAACCACGCAATCCCATGCTGCTTTTGTGACGGCTGTATAGCGGTGGGGGCGCGGGACGTCACCTCCACCTAGCCCTCTCCGCGGCGGAATCTTGCCGGTGTGGCATTTTTCTCTGCCGGCGCGCTCGAGTCGCCCCGGCGAGAGCCGCGGGCGGCGATCTCGGCCACCAACGTCGTCAGGCTGTTAATCGCGTTGAGGGTGAGCCCGGCGTCGCCGCTGGCCTCGCCTCGGGCCGATTCGGGCAGCACAGCGCGCTGGAAGCCTAGTTTTGCCGCTTCCTTCAGCCGGGCCGGGGTCTGCGCCACTGGGCGAACCACGCCGGACAGCGAAATCTCGCCGAAATAGACCGCATCGGTGGGTAACTGCGCATTAACCAGAGACGACACCAGTGCCGCCGCGGCGGCGAGGTCAGCCGCGGGCTCGTGGATGCGCAAGCCGCCCGCGACGTTCAGATAGACGTCGTGGCCGGACAGCTTGACCCCGCAATGGGCCTCCAGCACTGCCAGCACCATGGAGAGCCGGCTCGGGTCCCAGCCGACCACGGCCCGGCGCGGCGTGCCGAGCGAGGTTGGCGCCACCAGCGCCTGCAACTCGACCAGAAGGGGCCGGGTGCCTTCGATGCCGGCGAAGACGGCGGTGCCGGGCGTGCCGAGATCGCGCTCGGAGAGGAACAATTCTGACGGGTTGGTGACCTCGCGCAGGCCGAGGCCGGTCATCTCGAACACGCCGATCTCGTCGGTCGGGCCGAAACGGTTTTTGACGGCGCGCAGGATGCGGAATTGTTGAGATCCTTCGCCCTCGAAGGACATCACGGCATCGACCATGTGCTCGACCACACGGGGGCCGGCGATCTGGCCATCCTTGGTGACGTGGCCAACCAGGATGATGGCCGCACCGGTCTTCTTGGCAAACCGTATTAGCGCCTGCGCCGAGGCGCGCACCTGCGTCACCGTGCCGGGGGCGGATTCCACCGTGTCCGTCCACATGGTCTGGATCGAATCGATCACGATCAGCCGGGGGACCGCGCCTTCCGACAGCGTCGAGACGATGTCTTCCACCGATGTCTCGGCGGCAAGCTGCACCGGCGCATCCGATAGTCCGAGACGCTCGGCGCGCAGGCGCACCTGAGCGATGGCCTCTTCGCCGGAGATATAGACGATGCGGTGGCCGGCGCGCGCCATCAGACTGGTCGCCTGCGTGAGCAGTGTCGACTTGCCGATGCCGGGATCGCCGCCGACCAGCAGCACCGAGCCGCGGACAAAGCCGCCGCCGGTGACACGGTCGAGCTCGGTCATGCCGGAGGAGAGGCGCGGTGCATCCGGGCTCTTTCCGGCGAGGCTCTCCAGCGCAAACGTCCGGCCCTTGCGCTTGGAGCGGATCGAGACCGGCACGCTGCCGGTCGCGTCCTCCTCGGCGAGCGTATTCCACTCCCCGCAGGACTCGCACTTGCCCTGCCAGCGGTTATAGGCCGCGCCGCAGTTCTGGCAGACAAAGGAGAGCGTGTTCTTGGCCATGGGGACGGTGAGTCGTGCTCAGGAGGATTGGGTTGCGTTCCATAGCATGGAGAGCCCCGCCGCGACCATGATCGCGTCCATCACCATGCGGAACATGTCCGCCTTCAGGTGCAGCACGAAGCGCTTTGCGACGAAGGCGCCGACCATCAGCGAGGAGCCCGCGACCAGGCCCTTGATGAAGACTTCTTGCGTCAGCGCGCCGAAGCGTTCGAAGGTCACGGACTTCGCGAAGTAGAGGCCGAGCGAGGAGGCGGCCTCGGTCGCAAGAAAGGCGCCTTTGCTCAGGCCGTAGAACAGGAACAGCGGCACGCTGAGCGGGCCGGTCGAGACCACGATGCCGGTGAGATAACCGATCACCGCCCCGCCGATCGCGAGATGCCAGAGATTTGCTTTCAACTCGTGCCGCGCCAGCCAGTGCCGGACCGGAACCATCGCGATCAGAAAGAGACCTATGGCGAGATCGACGGCGTGCGAGGGCAGCGCCAGCAGCGTCCGCGCGCCGAGCACCGCGGCCGGAATGCCCGTCACCGAATAGGCCGCGCAGGCCCGCCAGTCGACCTCGCGCCACCAGGCCAGGATCCGCGAGAAATTCGCCATCACCGAGGCCACCGCCATGATCGGCACGGCCTCCTTCGGCCCATAGGCATAGACCAGCACCGGCATCAGCATGATCGACGAGCCCGTGCCGACGATACCTGAAATGGTGCCGGCGATCAGGCCGACGCTGAGGACGAAGAGTAAGGCCAAGGACAGGGCTCCGGGAATCAAAAGAGTGTAGCCGGAGGAAGCGCGGAGAGCGAACGGTCGGGTCGCCAGCCCGTAGTTAATTGCAGGTGTCGCAGGCGCCGACAATCCGATCCGCTCGCCGGCCTGATCCTTCAAATTTGAAGCGTATTGATCGGGGCACTCGCTCAAAGAATTTGAGGTCCGCGATGCCCGATCACCATTCCTTCTCCGCCCTCGACCGCCATGCGGTGCTCAGCGGATCCGATGACGGTTTTCCCTGGTACGCCGGCGCGATGCTCGCGGTCGAAGCCAGCGAAGTGGTGCGGCTGCGCTGCGAGAAGCTCAGCCATGGCGACGAGGCCGCCGGGCGCGAGGCCGCCCTGATGGTGAGCGAGAAGGTCGCCGCCGCGTTCGAGGCGATGGCGAGCCTGCTTGCGGGCGCAACGCCGGCCACGATCATCCAGCGCTATCGCGAGCATGTGGCCGCGAACGCCAAGCGGCTGTCCGCGAACTAGGCTTTCCGACCGGCGTCGCGCGCTGCTGACAGCATGTTGGCAGCAGGGGCGGGCTATGACCACCTCCTGACAAAATGGAGGGTGTGGGACATGCCGATCGAGGCAAGCTGTCATTGCGGTGAGACGGTGTTTGAGGTGACAGAGGCGCCATCGAGCGTGACGCGCTGCACCTGTTCGCTCTGTGCCAAGCGCGGCGCGTTGTGGGCCTATTACACGCCGGCGCAATTCCGCCTGCTGTCGCCGCCGGAGAAGGTTACGACCTATCGCTGGGGCAGCCGCACCGTCAAACATCATTTCTGTGCAAGCTGCGGCTGCGGCACCTATTCGGAGTCGCCGGACTGGTCGACCGGCAAGCCCGATTTCGACAATCCCAAAGTCGGCGTGAATGCGCGCCTGTTCGACGATTTTGATCTCGAGGCGGTGCCGGTGAACCTTATCGACGGCAAGAATTTGTGGTGAGCACGCGGTCGCACGCATAGCTGCTGCACGCCCGTCCCCTTGAGGCGGTCGCGGAAAGCTGATCTGTTTTCCGGCCTCAGTAAAAAGAAAAGGGGAGGAAGCCGATGATGCGTCTTTTGGCGCGAGCCATGCTCGTAATGTGTCTGGCCGCTGCGGCCAGCTTCAATGTACAGGCGCAGACCAAGCCGAAGGTCACGACATCAGGGCCGGACTTTCCCAAGGCCGCGTTGTTCGTCGGCAATAGCTTCTTCTACTACAACAACGGCATGCCCGGGCATCTCTCCTTTATGGAGCGGGCTGCTGATGCCGACAACAAGGCGGCGTATCGCAACACCATGGCCACGATCGGCGGCTCCGGGCTCGACTGGCACGACATGGACAATCTGCTGCGGCCGGGCGGCATCGGTGCCTATTCCTTCGACGACCGGAACAATGTCGTCTTCAACAAGCCTGGCAAGCAGTTCGACGCGGTCGTGATGATGGATTGCAGCCAGTGCCCGATCCATCCGCAATTGAAGGATGCGTTCGCGACCTTTGCGAAGAGGGACAGCGAGATCGTCCGCGCCCACGACATGCGGCCGGTGCTGTTCATGTCCTGGGCCTATGCCGACAAGCCGGAAATGACCGATGGCTTGGCCGAGGCCTACACAATCGCCGGCAATGCCAATGATGTGCTCGTGATCCCCGCGGGCCTCGCCTTTGCCCGTGTCCGCAAGCTCCAGCCGGAGCTCAATCTCTATGCGCCGGACAAGCGGCATCCGAGCCCGGCGGGGACGTACCTTGCGACCTGCGTGACGCTCGCCGCGCTGACGGGCCGCTCGCCGGTTGGCAACTCCTATACGATGGGTATCGATCCGGAGACGGTGCAGCTGCTGCAAAAAGCCGCGTGGGACACGGTGCAGGAGTATTACGGGCGCTGATCTGGCGCGATTTCGTAGGGTGGGTTAGCCGAAGGCGTAACCCGCCGCTTCTGTCTTCGCGGAAATAAAGAGGTGGGTTACGCTTCGCTAACCCACCCTACGGATCCGCGCTATTTCAACACCACCCATGCCGGTGCGTGATCGCTGGCGCCGTCCTCGCCGCGGACTTTCTTGTCGACGCCGGCCTTCGCCAGGCGTGAGACAAGGGCAGGGCTCAGCAGGAGATGATCAAGCCGAAGGCCCGCATCGCGCGGCCAGCGGTTCCGCTTGTAGTCCCAGAAGCTGTAGATCCGCTCCTCCGGATGCAGCTCGCGGATCGCATCGCACCAGCCCTGCGCGACGAGCGAGGCAAACGCCGCGCGGCTCTTCGGCTGGATCAGAGCATCCTTGTCCCATGAGCGCGTGGGATAGATGTCGATCGCCGTCGGCGCCACGTTGTAGTCGCCGGCCAGCACCACGGGCAGATCCTGCTTGATGAAGGTCTTGGCGTGGCGCTTCAGGCGTGCAAACCAGTCGAGCTTGGTGTCGAATTTCGGCCCCGGCTGCGGATTGCCGTTCGGCAGGTAGATGCTGGTGACGATGACGCCGCGCACCGCGGCCTCGATGTAGCGCGCCTCGTGATCGTCAGGTCTCCCCGGTAGCCGGTCGCGCGTCAGAATGGGCTCGGCGTTGCGGGCGAGGATGGCGACGCCGTTCCAGGTCTTTTGTCCGCGCCAGACTGCGCCGTAACCGGCCTTCTCGATCGCGGCCGCCGGAAATTCGCCATCACTTGCCTTCAATTCCTGAAGCGCGACGACATCGGGCTTGGCCGCGCGCATCCATGCCAGCAGATTGGGCAGGCGGCGGTTGATGTTGTTGATGTTGAATGTCGCAATCTTCATGTAGAGCTGATCGCCTGTTACGTTCCGTCACCGGAGATAAAATGTCCAAGTTGAGCCTTGCCGCTATCGCATTCGTCGTCGCGTTCTCCGGGGCCGATTCAGCACAATCGGCCGATCCGCGCGGCGCGTGCAAGGCGGATTACGACAAATTCTGCGCTGGCATCGCACCGGGCGGCGGCATCGTCGCCTGCCTCAACGGCAAGCGCGACCAGCTCAGCGCGACCTGCAAGGCGGCGCTGGATAGCAGGAAGAAGAAGTAGGCGGCTGAGAGCTTAGCTCGGCAGCGGCGGCGGGCTCGTTGGCTGCTCGACCGGCGGCGGCGAGGGCGTCTCCTCAGCGGCCGGTGTCGGCCGTTCCAGCGGCTCGACCACGTTGCCGCCCTTGTAGACGCGGGCGTAGCGGCGGCCGAGGCTGGTCAGGACCTCATAGCCGATGGTGCCGAAATGATGCGCGAGCTCATCGACGGTGATGCCGTCGCCGAGCAGCGTCACCAGATGGCCGCGCCGCGCCGAGTTCGGCGGCAGGTCGGTGATGTCGATCGCGATCAGGTCCATGGACACGCGGCCCGCGACCGGGCAGCGCTTGCCGGCGACGATCACCTCGGCGCCGCGGGTGCCGTCATTGGAGCTGGCGGCGCGGAAATAGCCGTCGGCATAGCCGACCGCGATGATCGCGAGCTTGGTGGGCCGCCGCGCGGTCCAGGTGCCGCCATAGCCGACGCTCTCGCCGCGCTCGACATTGCGGACCTGCACGATGCGCGCCTTGAGATCGACCACCGGCTGCATCGGATTGTCGGCCTCCGGCGTCGGATTGACGCCGTAGAGTGCAGCGCCTGGCCGCACCAGGTCGAACTGGAACGGCGCGCCCAGGAAGATACCGGATGAATTGGCGAGCGCCGCCGGCACGCCGGAAAATTCGCTGGCGATGCCGCGAAAGGCCGCGAGCTGTTTTGCGTTCGCGGGGCTGTTGAGCTGCTCGGCCGAGACCAGATGGCTCATCACCAGCGTGATGCCGTGATCGCCGGCGTTGATGCGGGGGATGATGGCCTGCGCTTCCGCGAGCGTCAGGCCGAGCCGGTTCATGCCGGTGTCGATGTGGATCGCGGCGCCCCCGGACCAGCCGGTGCGGCGGCAGAACACATCCCATTCGGCGAGTTCGTTGAGATCGCCAATCACCGGCCGGCAGTTGATTTTTGCGTAGTGCTCGCCGGTGTTCTGGAAATAGCCGCCGAGTACGTAGATCGTGGCCTCCGGCACCGCAGCGCGCGCCGTGCGCGCTTCCTCGATGGTGGCGACGAAGAAGATCTTGCAGCCGGCCTTGTTCAGCGCATGCGCGACCTGCCCTGCGCCGCAGCCATAGGCGTCGGCCTTGATCACCGCCGCGCATTCAGCCGGCACCGCCGTCTTCTCGAGCTTGCGCCAATTGACGATGATGGCGTCGAGATCGACGGTGAGCACGCCGCCATAGGCTGCAAGCGCGGCAGCCTGATTGGCCTCCGCGGAGAGAAGGCCGGATTGTGGGATCGTTTTCGGGTCGGACGCCATTGTCATGGCGCCGTTTTACGCAAGAGGCAGGCTTGGTTCAAGGAACTCAGTAGTCGTTGCCGCTACGATCCGGCAATTGAGCGTCAGACGCGAGGTCGCCGAACCGCGTGACCGAGGCTTCGAAGGCCAGATCGACGGTGCCTGTCGGGCCGTGGCGCTGCTTGCCGATGATGACTTCGGCCTTTCCGTGCGCAAGACTCATGTCAAGCTGCCACTTCTCGTGTTCAGGCGTACCCGGGCGCGGCTCCTTCATGGCGAGGTAATATTCCTCGCGGTAAACGAACAGCACGACGTCGGCGTCCTGCTCGATCGAGCCCGATTCACGCAAGTCGGAGAGCTGCGGCCGCTTGTCGTCGCGCGATTCCACCTGACGCGAGAGCTGCGACAGCGCGATCACAGGGACGTTGAGTTCCTTGGCTAGTGCTTTCAGGCTGGTCGTGATCTCCGTGATTTCCTGGACGCGGTTTTCGCTCCGCTTGCCCGAGCCCGACAACAGCTGGATGTAGTCGATCACGAGGAGATCGAGACCCTTCTGCCGCTTTAGCCGGCGAGCACGCGCCATCAGCTGCGCGATCGACAGACCGCCGGTCGCGTCGACATAGAAAGGCAGCGATTGCAGCTCGATCGAAACGTGGCGGATCTTCTCGAAATCGGCTTCCGTGATGCCGCCACGGCGGATGTGGGAGGAGGAAATGCCGGTGCGTTCGGCCACGATACGCGTGGCGAGCTGGTCGGCCGACATTTCGCAGGAGAAGAAGCCGATGACGCCGCCATTGGCAGCCTTCATGGTGCCGTCGGCCTGGAGTTCGGCGACATAGGCCTGGGCGACGTTGTAGGCGATGTTGGTCGCCAGCGACGTCTTGCCCATGCCGGGACGTCCCGCGACGATGATGAGGTCGGAGTGCTGCAAACCGCCCATCTTGGTGTCGAGATCGCGCAGGCCCGTTGAAATACCCGACAGCTTACCGTCGCGCTGGAACGCCTTTGCCGCGAGATCGACGGCAACCGCCAGCGCCTGCGAGAATTTCTGGAAGCCGCCGTCATAGCGACCGGATTCGGCGAGTTCGTAGAGGCGGCGCTCCGCGTCCTCGATCTGTGCGCGCGGCGCGAAATCCACCGGGGCGTCATAGGCGACATTGACCATGTCCTCGCCGATGCCGATCAGGTCGCGACGCAGTGCGAGATCGTAGACGGTGCGGCCGTAGTCCTGGGCGTTGATGATGGTGGTCGCTTCAGCCGCGAGGCGCGCCAGATATTGGCCGATGGTCATGCCGCCGACGTCGGTGTCGGCGGGCAGGAATGTCTTCAGCGTCACGGGTGTGGCGATCTTGCCCATCCGGATCAGGCTCGAGGCGGTCTCGTAGATGGTCTGGTGCAGCGGTTCGAAATAGTGCTTCGGCTCCAGGAAGTCGGAGACGCGGTAGAAAGCATCGTTGTTGACCAGGATCGCGCCCAGAAGGCTCTGTTCCGCCTCGATATTATGCGGCGCGCTCCGGTAGGCGGGAGTTCCGGCATCGGGCGCGAGTTTGAGAACGTTCGAATCAGTCAGGGCCATGGTCGATCGATAGCAATTTTCTGGGGCGGATGCGGGGCCGGGATAAAGCGCCGCCCCAACCCAAAGCGGAAGTAAAAGCTCGTCTCTATCAACCGATCATTAAAGCGGTGGATGATTAGCAGCCGCAGCACGCGCCGCGCTTGACGGATTTTTGCGGAACTCGCCCGCGCTGGAAGCAGCCGCGACCGCACCACGGAAAAATCCGGAACTCATGAACCTAAAGGAATGAGGTGCAGACGTACTGAAGAGCGCGCGAAATGACGCACGCTGGGAGCTTTCGGCTCGGTTCAGACCAGCAGAAGGTAGACCAGCGCCACCAGGGCCGCTCCGACGCCGGTGGCGATCAGGGCGTAATCGGTGCGGAGGTCGTCCTGCACGTCGAATGAGGTTTGGGTCTCTTTGCTCATGGCGACGATCTAGGCCAGGACCGCCCGGACTTATGTGAAGCAGATCACATCTCCCCGGATTCTTTCGGGGGTATGCAAGGAACAGGCAGGCGGGCAGGGGATTGTCCCCTCCCAGGGAGACGAGGCAGGCAATGCGGCCAGAACGGCAGCCCCAGATTTGGCGAAGCGAGGCAGGTAGCCGATTGTGGCTGTCCGGGCTGATCGCCGCCATGGAGCATGCCGCGCAGCCGGAGCAGCGGCGCCTGCCGGTCGCACCTGAAACGCTCGCGGCATTGCGCACCCAGCTGGCGTTACCGGCGTCTTTCCGGATCTCCCCGATTTCAACCCTGCGTCACTAGAATCTATTCACCTGCAAGCTTCAGTCTCGGCTTGGCGCCGCCTTCGAGGGCGCGCAGCCGGTTTTCCTCGCGCGCGATGTAGTCGCGGGTCATCGGCACCACGCCCTGGCGCTTGGTGAGCTGAAGCTGGAAGTTCATCATGTCCTGCTTGCGAAACGTCATCTCGCAGGCCGCGAGGTAAAACTCCCACATCAGTGCGAAGCGCTCGTCGTAGAGCTGCACGGCTTCCTCGCGTCGGGCCATGAAGCGCTCCCGCCAGGCTTTCAGCGTCTCCGCATAATGCAGGCGCAGGATCTCGACGTCGCAGACTAGGAGCCCGGCGCGCTCGATCGAAGGCAGCACCTCCGACAGCGACGGGATGTAGCCGCCGGGAAAGATGTATTTGGCGATCCAGGGGTTGGTCGAGTCCGGCCCTTGTGACCGGCCGATCGAATGCAGCAGCATGACGCCGTCCTCGCTCAGAAGCTCGGCACAGCGCTGGAAATAAGTATCGTAGAATTTGACTCCGACATGCTCGAGCATGCCGACCGAGACGATGCGGTCGAACGGCCCATCGATGTCGCGATAGTCCTGGAGCAGGAACCGCGCCGACCGCGTCAGGCCCTTCTCGGCGGCGCGGGAATTGGCAACCTGCAACTGTTCCGTCGACAGGGTGATGCCTGTGACGTCGGCGTCTGCGATCTCCGCGAGATAGAGGCCGAGCCCGCCCCAGCCCGAGCCGATGTCGAGCACGCGCTGGCCGCCTTTGACAAGCAACTTTGCGGCGATGTGCCGCTTCTTGGCGAGCTGGGCGTCGTCGAGCGTGGCCTCCGCCGTCTCGAAATAGGCGCAGCTATATTGCTTGTCGGCGTCGAGGAAGAGCGAATAGAGCCGGCCGTCGAGATCGTAGTGATGTGCGACATTGCTGCGGGAGCGCGTGCGCGGATTGAACTGCTTCAAGTGCCGCACGAAATAACGCAGGTGCCACCAAGGTTTTGCCCAGTGCGGCAATAGGTCGGGTTGATCGAGCAGGGTCGCGAGGGCATCAGCTATGGTGCCGCGCTCGACGACGAACTCGCCGTCCATATAGGCCTCACCAAGCCCGAGTTCGGGATTGATGAGGACTCTCCTTTGGGCGTCAGCAGTGACGAAGCGGACTTCGACCGGCTCACCAGTGCCGTCACCGACGCTAAATTTCAATCCTCCCGCCGTGGTCACCGTCATCGACCCGCGGCGGATGAATTGAGACAGGAATTTACGCAACAAACGGTCCATCGACACACACCTCTCGAGCGAACCCGAAAAGAAGCGACTAAACCCGGCCGTCACACGCCTGAGACTATATTGGTTCCCATGCGTTCGCATGTAAATCTAGGCAGCCTGTGCCTGCCCCGCTATTGCGTTGTGTACAAAGCCGATATTCGAAAAACGCGTAATCACATGCTTGTTCAGTGCGCTTCCATTCGCAGCGCAATCGGCTAAAAGGTGACCGCCGCCGCGCTGCATGCCGGCCGTATCTGTCGGATTTCAATGGAGATGATGGGAATGTCGAGCCGAGCGCTCAGCCTCGCCACGGTGCTGTTTCTGATCGGCTTCGGCGCCACCGATGCCGTTCTGGCGCAGGCGACGAACCTCGAGGCCGGCAAGGCCCCATCCCAGATCTTCGCGCAGACCTGCAATGCTTGTCACAAGAGCCCGAGGGGTCTGTTGAAGACGGTAGCGCCGGGCTCGCTGCCGGGTTTCCTGCGTCAGCACTACACAACCAGCCCCGACATGGCTGGCGTGCTGGCCTCCTACCTCGTCTCTAATGGTGCCACCGACGCCCGCTTCCAGTCCAAGGATGGCGCCAAGGACGGCAAGGACAAGAAGGACGGCGCCAAGGAGAAGGACGCCAATACCAACCCGGCGCAATCCCCTGACCATCAGGGCCGCCGCCAGCGCGCGCAAGAGGCCGCCAAGCCGGAAGGCGAGGGTGCGGCAGCTCCGGCGCCTGAAGGTCGTCAGAAGCGCGCGGCGCGGCCGAGCGAAGAGGGTGCAAAGGAAGGGGTAAAGCCCGAGGCCGGCACCGAGCCATCGCCCGAGGGCCGCAAGGCCAAGCGGCTCAGCAAGCGCGGCAAGCCGGGGACCGAGGATGCGGCTGCGCCGTCGTCCGGCGACAAGAAGGGTGAACCCAAGGCCGAACCGAAGAGCGACAGCGCAAAGATCGATTCTGGCCGCGACGAGTCCAAGCCCGAAAGCAGCAAGCCGTCCGAGAAGCCCGCCGAGACCAAGCCTGACAGTGCCAAGGTCGAGCCGAGCGGTAGCGAGGCTCCGGCGTTGCGTCCCGATCCGGTGCCGGCCGTGACGCCGGCCCCGCCTGCGGTCGCTGCGAAACCCGTTGAGCCGGCTGCGCCCAAGCCTGCTGAGGTTGCCGCTCCCAAATCGGCCGAGCCCGCCACCAGCGGCAGCTCCGAGCCGGCGGCCAAGCCGCAGGAATCGGCACCGCCGGCAACCGCCGCAGCTCCGCCGCCTGCGCCAGCCGATCAGTCTGGTCCGCCGACCCCGCCGATCTCGCGATAAGCCAATTTTCAGATCGATCCACGGAGGTCGCGCCGTCGCGGCCTCCGTGTCGTCTTGACCGTAATTAGAGTATTACTCTAGAGTATAAATCTAGGAGATACGGATGACATCCGGCGTGCGTGAGGAGCTGTTGGCGGCGGGGCTCGCGGTGTTCGACCGTGTCGGCTTCGAGGGCGCGACGGTGGCCGCAATCCGCACCAAAGCGCGCGCCTCCAACGGCAGCTTCTTTCATGTCTTCGGCTCCAAGAAGGAGCTCGCCGGCGCGCTGTTCCTGGAAGTGCTGCGGCACTATCACGCTGCGATGCTCGCCGCGCTCGATCCCGTGCCCGATGCGCCGCAGGGCATCGATCGCCTGATCCGCGCTCATCTCGACTGGGTCGTGTTGAGCCGCCGCGAGGCGCGCTATCTCTTCGAGATCTCGCGCAGCGAATGGAGCGAGGACGTTCGCGACGCCCAGCGCGCGGAGAATGCACGCCTTGCCGAAGGCCTCGAGCGCTGGCGTGCGCCGCTGGTCGCGCGCGGCGAGCTTTTGCCGATGGCGCCGGTGATGTTTGTCAGCCAGCTGATCGGCCCGGCGCAGATATTCTGCCGCGCCTTCCTGTCGGGGCGCGACCGCGCCGATCCGCGCGCTGAGGCCGAGACTCTGATCGCCTGCGCCATCCGCGCGCTGGTGCCGCTCGGGCGCATCCACAACAAGGAAGGAGTCGCGTCATGAGCAGCGAAGCCGATCCCGAGTTCGCAGCTGTAGCTGAGCGCATTCACGCCAATGTCGGCCGGCAGGGTTTTATGAACCTGGTCGGTGCCGAACTGTCCGAGCTGTCGCGCGGCACCTGTACGATCGCGGTCGAGCGCCGGCCGGAGCTGTTGCAGCAGCACGGCTTCTTCCATGGCGGCGTCACCGCCTTCCTGGTCGACAATGCCACGACCATCGCAGCCGCCACCTCGCGTGGCCAAGCGGCGCTGACGGCGGAATACAAGCTCAACCTGTTATCGCCGGCAGTCGGTGAGAAGCTGATCTGCCGGGCGCGCGTGATCAAGCCGGGCCGCCAGGTCTCCGTGGTCGCCGCCGATGTGTTCTGCGTGAGCGACGGCGTCGAGAAACATACGGCAACCGCGTTGGCCTCGATTGCGATGCTGAGCGAGGACGTCGCCGCAAAAACGAAAAGCCCGGCCGCTTGAGGCGGCCGGGCTTCGTTGCCTGCTTGAACGCGAGGCTTACTTCTCGGTCTCTTCCGCAGCCGGCGCCGGCTCGGCGTCGTCCTGCTGGGCTTCCGGATCGAAGAACTCGCCGGCGGCGGCGATCGCTTCGGCGGCTGCGTCGCGGTCTTCGTTGCGGGTCGAGATGTCCTCGCCGCGGTTGATGCGCTCGGCCTCGTCCTGGCTGCGCGCAACCGTGACGGAGACCTCAACCTCGACCTCGGGATGAACGGCGACGGTGATGGTGTGCTTGCCGATGGTCTTGATCGGCGCGTCGAGCTGCACCTGCGGACGGTCGAGCGAAACGCCATCGGCTTCGAACGCCGTGACGACGTCGCGCACGGTGACCGAGCCGAACAGCTGGCCGGCTTCAGAAGCCTGACGGATCACGACGATGTTCTTGCCCTGGATCTTCTCGGCGATCTTGGAGGCCTCGCCCTTACTCTGGAGGTTGCGAGCCTCGAGGTCGGCCTTCATGCCGTCGTACTTGGCGCGGTTGCCTTCGGTGGCGCGCAGCGCCTTGCCGCGCTTGAGCAGGAAATTACGGGCATAGCCGTCGCGAACCTTCACGACTTCGCCCATCTGACCGAGCTTGCTCACGCGTTCCAGCAAAATGACTTCCATATTCGTTCTCCTTTGAAGTGCTCTGAGTTTCAGTTTCGGGGTTGGACTTAAGAGGTCGGCAGCGGTGGCGGCTGCCGGTTGCGCAGAAATCGTTCGCGGAAGCCGAACACGGCGTCCGCAAGGCCGAGGATCACCATCGCGATCACCGGCCAGCCGAACACGACGACGACGGCATAGGTCGAGCCGAGCCAGAAGGCGCGGCTCTTCAGCGCCAGCGTCAACGTATGCAGGACGGCGAAGCCGGTCAGTGCGTAGGCCATCATCAGCGCCGCCGTCGTGATCTGAGCGAGGATCGCGAGCAAGCCGCCGGTGAAGCAGAAGGCGAGCGCGATGCAGAGCACGGCGAGCGTCATCGGCGGCAGTTCGGCCGCCATCAGATCCGGCCAGGGACGTCGCAGCCGGCCAGACGTCGCCGTCACCTTGGCGCTGAGCCAGAGGTTGAGGGTGAGCGTCATCATCGCGACAATGGTGGCGGCGGCCGGCGCGATCGTCACGAGCGCGTCGACGAACTGGTCGGCCTCGCCCGAGACCTGCGGGTCGGCGGCGCGGAGGATGCGCACCAGGCCGCGCCGCAGCGTGCCGGTAATGGTCTCGGCATCGGTGCCGAGCGTGAGCAGGGCGGCGATCGTGGTCAGTGTGGCAAAGCCCGCGACCCACAGCAGGATGCGGCCGACAGGATACCATTCGATGTCGGGTGCGGTCGGCGCTTCGGTGGCATGGGAAGAGGCGGCGCCGTCCACCGGCCGGCCGAGCAGGACGAGATGGCCGAGCCACCAGGCCGGCAGCGCGACGGTGACGGCGAAGGCGAGGCAGTAGGGCAGGCCGAACAGGGCGCCGAGGGCGATCGCGGCGCCGATGCCGCCGAGGGTTGCGCAAAGCGGCCCCCAGCCGATCGAGGCCACCATCAGCGGCAGCGGTGCGAGATAGAACAGCACGAGCGAGATCAGCGCGCCCGAAATAATCGAGGCGAACATCAGGGCCGACGCAGCGCCGGCGATCAGGGCGATCAGTGCAAAGGTCATCAGCTGTCCCGCTCCCTTCGAGCGGTTAGAGGCATCTCGCCCCAACCATCGGCGACCGGACGACCCGGAAGCCTTATGAAATTCAAAGAGTGCGGCCGGCGGCGATGTCGCCGCCGGCCGAATTCGTCTTAGCGAATGACGTAGGGCAGCAGGCCCAGGAACCGCGCGCGCTTGATGGCGCGGGCGAGCTCACGCTGCTTCTTCGCGGACACCGCGGTGATGCGGCTCGGCACGATCTTGCCGCGCTCGGAGACGTAACGCATCAGCAGCTTGGAGTCCTTGTAGTCGATCTTCGGAGCATTCGCGCCCGTGAACGGGCAGCTCTTGCGGCGACGGAAAAACGGACGGCGTGCACCAGCTTCAGCCATTGATCTTACTCCGCATCCGTCGTCGTGGTGGTTTCAGCTTCGTCGCGCGGACGGCGCGGGCCGCGATCGCCGCGGAAGCCGCCGTCACGATCGCCACCACGGAAACCGCCCTCGCGGTCGCCACGGAAGCCGCCGCCTTCACGATCGCGGAAGCCACCACCACGGTCGTCACGCTCGCGGTCGCGGTCGGCCTTGCGCATCATCGCGGACGGGCCTTCCTCGAGCTCTTCGACGCGAACGCTGAGATAGCGGATCACGTCTTCGCTGATCCGCTCCTGGCGCTCGATCTCGGCGATCGCCGCAGACGGCGCCTCGATGTTGAGCAGCACGAAGTGCGCCTTGCGATTCTTGTTCATGCGATAGGTGAGGGAGCGCACGCCCCAATTCTCGGTCTTGGTGACCTTGCCGCCGAGACCCTCGACGATGCCGGTCATCTGCGCAGTCAGCTCTTCGACCTGCTGCGTGCTCGCGTCTTGGCGCGCGAGAAAAACATGCTCATAGAGAGCCATGGAAGTCCTTTCCTCATGTTGGCGCATCGCCCGGCGTCAAGCCCTTAAGAGGCCTTCGGAAAGGACTCTGGGATTAAGCTCAGAAGGCGGAAGCACGGGACGACGGGCCGACTGGCCCTGCCACACCAAAATCACGAATGATTTGTTGAGACCGTCCGTTCAGCTCCCGGCCGGGGTCTGCGGATGGCGCGCTTATACGGATTTTGGCCGGCTTTGCAAGGTTGCAGGACCGGGTTTCGGCCCGGATGGTCCCGGTATAGACGCGTCAGGGTAGCCGGGCAGCTTGATTTAGTTGTTTGTATGGCATACAAATAAGCCAAGGGAGAGGGCCAATGACGGAAAAGTCGGTCCAGGGGCCGCTTGAGCCATCGGCTGGCGACCCCAAGCACGTCGCGCGTGCGACACGCTCGGCCGGTCGCAAGATGCGTTCCCTGCTGCTGGATGCGGCGAGCCCGCTGTTTCGGGAGCAGGGGCTGTCGGGCACCTCGATCACCGATATTGTAGCCGCCGCGGACGCGTTCCCGAGCCAGATCACCTATTACTTCGGCACCAAGGAGGCGCTGTTCGTCGAATGCGCCTGCCGCGATCTGTTGTATCTGGCGCGCGCGACCGAACAGGCCGCGCTGAAGGCGCGCTCGCCGCGGGAGTACACCCACGCGCTGGCCGAGACGGTGACGGCAAGCGATTCGATCGCCTTCTTCGCCGAGGCGCTGACGCTGACGCGGCGGCGCCAGGATCTTGCGCCGCTGGTCGAGCGCACCATCGAGCGCCTGCACAGCGAAGGTGCACGCGCTTATGCGAGCCAGGTTGCGCGGCACGGCTGGCGCTCCCTGCGTGCGCCCGACGAAAGCTCGCGGCGGTTCTGGGCGGTGGCCGTGGGTGTCATCCTCGAAGGCTACGCCATGGGCCGTTCACCGGATCAGCTCTGTGCCGAGATGCTGCGCGTGCTCGGCGAGCAGGCAAAATCCACTGGCGATGCCGCGCGCCTTCGCCTTGTCGACGACCGCGACGCTTCAACCAGTTCGAATGGGGAGAGTTAGCCATGACCGCGCTTCGCATGCGTGCCCGCGATTTCCTGACCGAGGACCAACTCGTCGACGTGCGCCAGCGCGTGACATGGAAGGGCGTGGCGCTGATCGCACACGCCTGGGCGCTGATATCAGGCGCGATTGCGCTCGTTGCATGGTGGCCCAATCCGCTGACCTACATTTTCGCGGTCGCCATCATCGGCTCGCGCCAGCTTGGGCTTGCGATCCTCATGCATGACGGCGCGCATGGTTGCCTCTCTGCCGACGAGACAACCAATCTGACGCTGAGCCAATGGTTCTGCGCCTATCCGATCTTCGCGGAGACGCGCAGCTATCGCCGCTATCACCTCCAGCATCACGCGCGCACGCAGCAGGAGGACGATCCTGATCTCGTGCTGTCGGCGCCGTTTCCGATCACGAAGCTAAGCTATCGCCGCAAATTCATTCGCGATCTGACCGGACAGACCGGCTATCAGCAGCGCAAGGCGCAACTGCTCAACGCGCTGGGACCAAAGGATTGGTCGTTGCGGCAGCGTCTTGCGCATTTTTGGGAAAAACTCGGCCCGCAATGCGCCGTCAATGCCGTGATGTTTGCCGCGCTCGCGGCGGCCGGCGTGTGGTGGGCCTATCCGCTGCTATGGCTGGTGCCGCTGGTGACTTGGATGATGGTCATCACCCGCATCCGCAACATCGCCGAGCACGCCGTCGTCCCTGACAGCAGCGATCCACTGCGCAACACCCGCACGACGCATGCCAATTTTCTCGAGCGACTGTTCATTGCGCCGTACTACGTGAACTATCACCTAGAGCATCATCTCTTGTTCTACGTACCCTGCTACAATCTGCCGAAGGTCCATCGCCTGCTCAGCGAGAGCCGGCATGCCGGGGCGATGGAAGTGCAGCCGAACTACGCCGCAGTGCTGCGGCTCGCCACCGCAAAGCCGAATCACGACGACCGGCCAGGGCAATTGGCAAGCAGCGCACGCCGCGCGAGGGCCGGCGCGGAGGTCGGTGCGGATCAGAAGGCCGGCGGTTTCTAGCAGGCCAGGGCGTGAGCTTTCGGCGCTGGCAAGAAAGGTATCGCTTCAGGCACGAGCGAGACCGGCTCGACCGTGGCACCGTGGATAACAAAAGCGCCTTTGCCGCGGCGCTTGGCTTCGTACATTGCACGATCGGCGGCGCTCAGCAGATCGTCGACGGTCACGCCGTCGCGCGGCGCCGACGCGAGGCCGATGCTGGCTCCGACGCGGGCCGCCGGAGCAAACTCGAATGGCTCGGCCACACGCGCGATGATCCGTTGGGCCACTGCGGCAGCCTCGTCGTCCGTGATATCGGGCAGCAGGATCACAAACTCGTCGCCGCCGATGCGGCACACCACGTCAGCGTCGCGCACGCTGGCGCAGAGGCGCTTCGCCACCGCGACGAGAACGGCGTCACCCGTGGCATGTCCAAACCTGTCATTGACACCCTTGAAGCCGTCAAGATCGACGCAGAACACGGTGAGCTTCGAGGTCGCCGCCGCTGCGTCCGGCCATGGGCCGTCGAGCATCTCGGCAAAAAGCTTCTGGTTGAGGGCGCGATTGGGAAGGCCGGTGAGCTGGTCGTGATGCGCCATCAGGCGGTTGTTGCGCTCGGAATGATGGAGGTCGAGCAGGATCTTGTGGTTTTCCAGCAGCAGGAAGATCATCCCCGCCGTGTAGACCGGCGTTTGCAGCCCGATGATGAACAGGAACGGGACCGGCGACAGCATCGTCGCCAGCGCGAAGGGCAGCGTCAGGATGCAGATCAGGAGAATGCCGTAGCGCGGCGTCCCGGCGTTGCGCGAGGCGATGCCGCCGACGAGATTCGCTAACCCAATGCCGGCCATCAAAACCAGCGGCATGACGCCGGACGCGACGCATTGATAGCAGCCGGCGGAAATCAGGATGACGGATGATAGCCCGGCCCAGATCGGCGCGACGTTCACCGGCGCCCGCCGATCCCGCTTCGCCTTTGCGAGGGCTTTCATCATCAGGCAGATGCGCGTGCTGCCGAGAGCGATCTCTGCCAGCACCCAGGCATAGGCCCATGCGGCGCCAGTCATCGCTGCGGACAGCGACGCGATCAGCAGCGATGCAGCGACTGCCACCACCAGCGTCTTGGTCTTGTTGGTTCGTTGCTGGAGCAAGTCGTTGTGGATGTCGTCAGGCTGTGGGCGCGGCCCGGCGAGCAGCCAGTCGACGCAGGCCTGCAAAGGAAGCCATTGCTGCTGCGGTTGCCCGGCAGAAGCGGAAGCGATCGATGTCTGTCTGACCATGGTTGCCATAGAAGCAATCTAGCTGCGCGGCATTTAAGGTCGCTTAAGTCATGGAACCGAGTTCCCGACAGCGTAAACGCTTTGCCAGCGGGCGACGCGCGGCAGGCTCGGTAGGTGCACAGCAACGGACGGCTTTCGGGGCGCGATCCTGTGACCGAGTGCCCATGGGAAAACCCCTACGCGGCTTGACAGCGCGGCCCCGGTCGTTGTCTACGGCCCCTTTGGAGCATCATCGGGAACCAAGGCTTGGGCCGGACGTAGTCGGCTGCCGGTTCTTGAAGAGACTGCTCGAGCGATCCGGGGAGCGCCGATGACGGCAGCATTCACATTTCCAGGGCAGGGTTCCCAGGCGGTTGGCATGGGCAAGGCCCTGGCCGACGCCTTCCCAGTGGCGCGCGCCGTGTTCGACGAGGTCGACGCCGCGCTTGGGGAGAAGCTGACGGCCATCATCTGGGATGGCCCGGCCGAGACCCTACAGCTCACCCAGAACGCCCAGCCGGCGCTGATGGCGGTATCTGTGGCCACTCTGCGCGTGCTGGAGAGCGAGGCGGGTTTTTCCGTGGGGCGGGATGCCGCTTTCGTCGCCGGCCACTCGCTCGGTGAATATTCGGCGCTGGCTGCGGCCGGCAGCCTGACGATCTCCGACACTGCACGGTTGCTCCGCACCCGCGGTCTCGCAATGCAAAAAGCCGTGCCGGTCGGTGCCGGCGCCATGGCCGCACTGCTCGGCCTCGACTATGAGGCTGCTATGGCGGTCGCCCACGAGGCGGCGCAGGGCCAGGTCTGCCAGGCCGCCAATGACAATGGTGGTGGCCAAGTGGTCGTCTCCGGCGACAAGGCAGCAGTCGATCGCGCCGTCGAGATCGCCAAGGTCAAGGGTGCCAAGCGCGCCATGCTTCTCCCGGTGTCCGCGCCGTTCCATTGCAAGCTGATGCAGCCGGCTGCGGAGGCGATGGCCGAGGCGCTGTCCAAGGTCACGATCAAGGCGCCGGCTGCGCCGCTGGTGTCGAACGTGCTGGCGAGCGCCATTACCGATCCCGACGAAATCCGCCGCCGGCTGGTCGAACAGGTCACCGGCACGGTGCGCTGGCGCGAGTCGGTTGCCTATATGGCAGGGCAGGGCGTCACGCGCTTCTTCGAGATCGGCGCCGGCAAGGTGCTGACCGGACTCGTCAAGCGCATCGCCGACGGCGCCGTCGGAGTTGTGGTCGGCGGGCCGAACGACATTGCCGCCGCCAAGGATGCATTGGCCGCTGCGAAGTAGGCCTAGAGGAGTCTTTCAATGTTCGATCTGACTGGCCGAAAGGCGCTCGTCACCGGCGCGACCGGTGGCATCGGCGGCGCGATTGCGCAGGCGCTGCACGCACAGGGCGCCACGGTTGCGATTTCGGGAACGCGGAAGGAAGTGCTGGATGAGCTTGCCGGCAAGCTCGGCGAGCGTGCCCTTGTGCTGCCCTGCAATCTCTCCAAGGCTGAAGAGGTCGAGGCGCTGGTGCCCGCCGCGGAAAAAGCTATGGGGCAGGTCGACATCCTCATCGCCAATGCGGGCATCACGCGCGACAATCTCTTCGTCCAGCTTCGCGATGAGGATTGGGACGAGGTCATCAACGTCAACCTGACGTCGACCTTCCGGCTCGCGCGCGCCGCCACCAAATTGATGATGCGCAAGCGCTTCGGCCGCATCATTGCCATCACCTCGATCGTCGGCGTCACCGGCAATCCGGGGCAGGGCAATTACACCGCGTCGAAGGCCGGCCTGATCGGCATGATCAAGACGCTCGGCGCCGAGTATGCCAAGCGCGGCGTGACTGCGAACTGCATTGCGCCCGGCTTCATCAAGACGCCGATGACGGATGCGCTCAATGACAAGCAGCGCGAAACGATTCTGACCAAGGTTCCGGCAGCCCGTCTGGGGACGCCCGAGGACATTGCGGCAGCCGCCGTCTACCTGAGTTCGAGCGAAGCAGCCTACGTCACAGGCCAAACCATCCACGTCAACGGCGGCATGGCCATGATCTGAGGCCTCGTTCCGCACCGCCCACATGGGCGGGGTCGGATGCGGCAAACGGCCGTTTCCGGAGCGAATTGAGGCTTGTAGTCAAGGCAGTTGAAGTATGATAACCGGACGTTCAATGGATGGGCAAAGAACGCCATTGCAGGTTTTTGAAACCCTGTATATTGGCGATGCGGAGCCTTGGCCGTCGTTCGCCGGGCTGCATCGGTTAGGATGGGGCCAAATCAAAGTTCGTAAGCGAAGGCAGTCAACGACCACGACGGCTCGTATCGTCCCGGGGGGTCGGGTCTACAGGGAACAACACGAGGTTAAGCAATGAGTGACATTGGCGAACGGGTTAAGAAGATCGTGGTCGAACACCTTGGTGTTGAACCCGAGAAGGTTGTCGACGCAGCGAGCTTCATCGACGACCTCGGCGCCGACAGTCTGGACACCGTCGAGCTGGTGATGGCGTTCGAAGAGGAATTCGGGTGCGAGATTCCGGACGACGCCGCGGAGACGATTCTCACCGTCGGCGACGCCACGAAGTTTCTCGAGAAGAACGCGAAGAGCTAAGGCTCTTCATTTTCGCGGGGACAACATTGAAACCGGACGGGCCGCTTCCCAGCGGTCAGCCGGTTTCTTGTTATTGGCCGTGAATCTATCGATGCGGAGTTTTCGGATATGAGGCGGGTTGTCGTCACGGGTCTCGGCATGGTGTCGCCGCTCGGCTGCGGCGTCGAGCCGACCTGGAAACGCATCCTCAACGGCGAAAGCGGTGCGCGCAAGATCGAGAGCTTCGACGTCTCCGATCTTCAGACCAAGATCGCCTGCACCGTGGTACGCGGTGACGGTTCGAACGACAGCTTCAATCCGGATATCTGGATGGAGCCGAAGGACCAGCGCAAGGTCGACGACTTCATCATCTTCGGCATGGCGGCTGCGGGCCAGGCGCTCGACGATGCCAATTGGCATCCCGAGTCCGAAGAAGACAAATGCGCGACCGGCACCATGATCGGTTCCGGCATCGGTGGTCTCAACGGCATCGCCGAGACCGCGGTCCTGCTGAAGGAACGTGGGCCGCGCCGAGTGTCGCCTTTCTTCATTCCGGGCCGTCTGATCAATCTCGCCTCCGGCTATGTCTCGATCAAGCATGGGCTGAAGGGGCCGAACCATTCGGTGGTCACGGCCTGCTCGACCGGCGCTCACGCGGTCGGCGATGCCGCCCGCCTGATTGCGCTGGGCGACGCCGACGTCATGGTCGCCGGCGGCGCCGAATCGCCGATCGGCCGCATCGGCATTGCCGGCTTCAACGCTGCGCGTGCGCTGTCGACCGGCTTCAACGAGACGCCCGAGAAAGCCTCGCGTCCTTACGACAAGGACCGCGACGGCTTCGTGATGGGCGAGGGCGCCGGCGTCCTGGTCCTGGAAGAACTCGATCATGCCCTGCGTCGTGGCGCGAAGATCTATGCCGAGGTGATCGGCTACGGCCTCTCCGGCGATGCCTATCACATCACCTCGCCGTCGCCCGACGGCGATGGCGGCTTCCGCAGCATGGCGGCAGCGCTGAAGCGCGCCGGGCTGACGTCGTCCGATCTCGACTACATCAATGCGCACGGCACCTCGACACCGCTTGGCGACGAGATCGAGCTTGGTGCGGTCGAGCGACTCCTTGGTAATGCCGCCTCGAAGGTCGCGATGTCCTCGACCAAATCCTCGACCGGCCATCTCCTGGGCGCGGCAGGCGCGATCGAGGCAATCTTCGCTATTCTCGCGATTCGCGATAATGTCGTGCCGCCGACTATCAACCTGGACAATCCGTCGGTCGAAACCGCGATCGATCTCGTGCCGCATATGGCGAAGAAGCGCGAGGTCAACGTTGCGTTGTCGAATTCTTTTGGTTTTGGCGGTACCAATGCGTCGGTCATCTTCCGGCGCCTGGTCCAATAGTTTGTGGTTGCGACGAATCCACCGTTTTGCCGTATTCGGCGATAGTCATACACGTGGGCGCGTGCATTTGGCAGGACAAGCGATTGTCAGGCCGCAATTGAACCGGCAGGATTCAGGTTGCTTCGATGAGTGAAAGGCCGCCCATTTCGCCCCGAAGCCCGCGGGCAGCGCTCGAGCCCGAGCAGGTCCCGCCGCCGCCGAAGCGATCGGAGCGGGCGCGCAACCCTTTCGTGATCGTCGGCAACGCCATCATCACCCTCCTGCTGATCGCCATGATCGGTGCGGGCGGCGTTTATTATTACGGCCGGCAGGTGCTGGAAGCGCCGGGACCGCTCCAGGAAGACAAAGTCGTCAACATCCCGCAGCGCGCGGGCAAGCGCGACATCGCCGAGACCCTGAACAGGGAGGGCGTGACCGACGTCAATCCGTGGGTGTTCATTGCAAGCGTTGCTGCGCTGAAGGCGAGCTCGGACCTGAAGCCCGGTGAATATTCGTTCCAGAAGAATGCTTCGTTGCGCGACGTCATCGCCACCATCGTCGAGGGCAAGGTGGTGCAGCATGCCGTTACGATTCCGGAAGGCCTGACCTCCGAGCAGATCGTGGCGCGGTTGTCCGATAACGACATCTTCACCGGCAGCGTGCGCGAGCTGCCGCGCGAAGGCACGTTGTTGCCGGAGACCTACAAGTTCCCGCGTGGGACCCCGCGCGATCAGGTGGTCCAGCGCATGCAGCAGGCGCACAAGCGCGTGCTGGCCGAGATCTGGGACCGTCGCAGCCAGGACGTTCCGGTCAAGACGCCGGAGCAGCTGGTGACGCTGGCCTCCATCGTCGAGAAGGAGACCGGCAAGCCGGACGAGCGCAGCCGCGTCGCCGCCGTGTTCGTCAATCGCCTCAGGCAGAAGATCAAGCTTCAGTCCGATCCGACCATCATCTACGGCCTGGTCGGCGGCAAGGGTACGCTCGGCCGGCCCATCAAGCGCAGCGAGATCACGCAGCCTTCGCCCTACAACACCTATGTGATCGACGGCCTGCCGCCGGGCCCGATCTCCAATCCCGGCCGCGCCTCGCTGGAAGCCGCTGCCAACCCGGCCCGCACACGCGACCTCTATTTCGTCGCTGACGGCACCGGCGGGCATGCCTTCACCGAGACCTACGACGCGCACCAGAAAAACGTCGCCAAGCTGCGCGCGATGGAGAAGCAGATCCAGAACGACACGGTCGAGCCGGCCGACGACGCGCAGGCCCCGGCCGCCGCCGCGCCCGCCGCCGCCGATACGGCACCGACCGCGACCACGCCCAAGCCGACCCAGCAGAAAAAGCCACCGGCTTCTCGCCCGGCCAATCCCGCGCCGGCCCGGCAGGGCGCGGCGCAGCCAGTGCCGCCGGTGATCCAGCGCTAGCGCAGGCCTGCCTACGGGACTTTGCGGATTACACTTTCCTGCAAAATAGTCTTAAGATTCGCGCGGCCGATGGCCTCGCGAATCTTACCTGTCCGGAGAAATTGACCCGATGGCGCTGTCGTCCATGACCGGCTTTGCCCGAAGCCACGGCGCGAGCGGGCCGTACACGTTCGAATGGGAATTGAAGTCGGTCAACGCCAAGGGCTTTGACCTGCGCGTGCGGCTGCCGCAGGGGTTCGACGAGCTCGAGGCCTATGCCAAGAAGCGCGCCGGCGAGCTTTTGTCGCGCGGCACCGTCTACGCCAATCTCACCGTCAAGCGCGCCAATGCCGCAGCCTCCGTCCGCGTCAATGAAGACGTGCTCAACGCCGTCCTGAAGGCCGCTGCCGTGATCGCCGGCAAGGTCGATGCTGTCGCGCCAAGCGTTGACGGCCTCTTGGCCATCAAGGGTGTGATCGAGGTCGCCGAGCCCGAGGGCGACGAGGAGGAGGACCAGGCCGCGCGCGCTGCCGTGGCCGAAGCCTTCGACAAGGCGCTCGCCGAACTCGTCGAGATGCGCAAGCGCGAGGGCACCTCGCTCGGGCAAATCCTGATCCAGCGGGTGGACGAGGTCGAGCAGTTCGCGAAAAAGGCCGAGGCTGCGCCCGGCCGCAAGCCGGAGGCAATCAAGGCCAGGCTTGCCGAGCAGATCGCGACGCTGCTCGATACCTCCGACCGTTTCGATTCCGATCGCCTGATGCAGGAAGCGATCCTGATCGCGACCCGGGCCGACATCCGCGAGGAGCTCGACCGCATCGCCTCGCACGTCGCCCAGGCGCGCGAGCTGATCGGCAAGGGCGGCCCGGTCGGGCGCAAGCTGGATTTCCTGGCGCAGGAGTTTCACCGCGAGGTCAACACCTGCTGCTCGAAGTCGAACGACATCGAGCTGACCAATACCGGGCTCGCCATGAAAAACGTGGTCGAGCAGTTTCGCGAGCAGGTCCAGAATCTGGAGTGATCGATGACGACGGGCGGCCACGTAACTGACGGTGTCGAGCGGCGCGGGCTGATGTTCGTGCTGTCCTCGCCATCAGGCGCGGGCAAAACGACGCTGTCACGTCTCCTCATCGACCGCATGCCCGGGCTGAAAATGTCGGTCTCGGCGACCACGCGGGCGATGCGTCCCGGCGAGGTCGACGGTCGCGACTATCTGTTCGTCGACAAGCCCAGGTTCGAGGCCATGGTGAGGGGCGACGAGCTCCTGGAATGGGCGACCGTGTTCGACAACCGCTACGGCACGCCGCGCGCGCCTGTCGAGGCGGCGCTGTCGGCCGGGCAGGACGTCTTGTTCGACATCGACTGGCAGGGCACGCAGCAGCTGCGCGAGAAGGCGCGTGCCGATGTCGTCAGCGTGTTCATTCTGCCGCCCTCGGCCGGTGATCTCGAGAAGCGATTGCATTCGCGCGCGCAGGATTCCGACGAAGTCATCCGCAATCGCATGAGCCGCGCCAGCCACGAGATGAGCCACTGGGCCGAGTACGACTACATCGTCATCAACCACGACGTCGATGAAGCCTTCGCCGAGGTGCAGTCGATCCTGAAGGCCGAACGGCTCAAGCGCGAGCGGCGGACTGGCCTCGTTGGATTCGTGCGAGGTCTGCAAGGTCAGCTTCAAGGCTAGGCTGCGTCAGCCGCGGCCCTTCCTTTGCCAGCCGTTCCAGCATCGCCGTGATGACGTCGATATCGACGGTATCCTCATCGCGTGCATCCTCATCGCGATCGGCCGGCGCTTCGTCATGGCTGTCCTCGGCAGCCAACTGAGGCGCTGACGGCTCGATCTCGAACTCCCCGTCGAGAATCTCGATCTCGGTCTCGTCAGGTTCTGTTGCCGCGACATCAGTGGAACGGGCCTGCGCTGCGATCTGGCCGATCGCATCGGCGAATGCGGCCATTTGCGGCGGCTGAGGACGCGCAGCGTCGAAGTCGACCGGACGCGGCCGCTCCGCGCGCGGCATCCGGGTGGGCGCTGCATCGAGCCAGGGCGCGCGGCTGTCGTCGTGATCCTGCGGCTCCCGATGGTCCCAGTTCACGCGGCGATGGTCGCCGGCCTGGACGCGGACGCCGGCGAAGCGGTAGATGATGCTGGCAAGGAGGCCGGCGAGCGCCAGTGCGCCGCCGATGACGAGCAGGAGCATTTGGAGCGAGCCGGTCGGCCTGTCGGCGGGCGCATCGGCCGCGGCGAGCGTCACTTGGGCAGGGAATTGGACAGGAGACGTGGCCGGCTTCGCGCTCGGCGGCGCATCCGATGTTGCCGGAGCAGCCGCGGGCTGTGGCGCGGGCGCGGCGGCGGCTGTCGATGCATCGGGCCAGCGTGCGGCGACGGCGGGCTGCTGTGCATTGCTGTCAGCATTCGTGCTTGGAGCTTGCGGCGCTGCAGCGGGCTGCGCGTTTTGCGCGGCACTCTGCGGCGCAATGTATTCGGCGTGCGCATTCTGCACCGATTGCGGCGCGGGTGAATCCGGCTGCTGTGCGCTGTTTGCCGTCTGCGTCGTGGTCGCGGCCTTGCCGCCTTCGGCGCGCAGGTACCAGCACTGCCGCTTGGTCGACCGCTCGAGGCGATAGTACCAGTGCTGTCCTTCCGGCGCCGTGCCCTTCGGCGAGGCGAGGCAGTCGCTGGCGGCGTTTGCCGTGCTTGCAGCGGCAGGCGCGCTCGGCGCGTCCTGCGAGACGGCTGCCAGCGGTGCGCCGGCGACGATGCTGGCGACAAGTGTGGATATGAATCTCGCGGATCGGTTGCCCATCCTGGTCTCCCGGTGACGCATGACGCTACTCTTACCGTCCCTTTCTCAACAAAGAGTTGGGTGGCAATGAGCCGCAAATCCGGAGAGGATGTGGCCTGAATTGGGCCCGCCCGGCGATCGCTCCGCCGCCAATTGGGCTTTTTCGACGGCTCTATTGCTTGGTCGAGGTCCATGTTCCCGAACAGCCGTCGGAGCGGCGGAAGGTGCCGGAACCGCTCCGTCCCGACAGGCGGCCGGCGCCCGTGAAGGTCACGCCGTCGCCCGAGCCTGCCGTGTGCACCGAGCCGTTCGGGCTGACACTGCCGCTGACGCCTTCGCCGATGACCCGGCCCGAGGTGACCACGACCGCGCCGGTAGTTGAGCCGCCGCAGCCGACGCTGATGACGGCCCAGGCGCCGTCAAAACTGCCGCCGCCACCACCTCCACCGCCGCTGCTGCGCCGTGGGGACGAGCGCGGTTCGTCGGCGGCCGGCTTGCTTCTGCGTGCGGACGGGGCCGGCTCGGCCGAGCGATCCGAGCGCGAGCCGGACAGCGACTTCTCGTCATTGCCGATCGCGCCGCCGGCGCTGCCGGACTGCGCGAAGGCGGACGATGAGGCGAGGGCGGCGGTAACGAGGGAAGCGAAAGCAAATGAGCGGGCGGTGTTCGGCATGATCGAGAAATCCAAAATCATGAGAAATCAGCGGCAAAATCAGCGACCGGAGCCGTCGGCACAGACGGCTCCAATAATGCGGCAAGCTTTGCCAGCCTTGCCGCATTCGTCAAGCGCGGCGTCCTTCGCGCGCTGCACGTTGTCGCGCTGGACCAGCGACCAGGACTTGTCCGAGATCGCGAACGCGCCGCAACGGTTGCCGTAGAAGGAGAGCTCGATCGGACATTTGGCGCCGGCACAATTGCCGCGTGCATCCGCTACCGCCGCGCGCCGCGAGGCATGATTCCACGAGATGCCCCATTTGTTGCCGTCCGGCCCATAGACGATCGAGCCCCACGGCTTGAGATCGTCCATCTTGCGCATCCGCAGCAGCAGGCCCTCGGTCGGCTCGCCGGTCGGTGCCATCGCGATCCGCTCCTGGAGCTTTGTGACCGCGCGGGTGAGGCCGTCAGCGGTATCTGGATCGAAATTGAGCTCGTAGAGCCGTTCGCTCAATTCGCTGAGCAGCGCCGCATCGCGCAGCGGCACGCGGTCGGGATCGGCGCGCAGGCGCTCTGCCGGCAGTGGATCGGGCTGCATCGCGGCGACCTGCGGCGGCGCGGCTTGCGTCGGGGCTACGAAATAGAAGGTGCCGTCGATCGGCGAGGACGACACCCATGGCTGCTGCGCGCCGGAGGTGGCGCGCTTCACTGCGAGCCCGACCTGGTTGAAAGTCTGGAACACGTCGAGACCTGCGGTCCGGATCGTCGCGGCCAGCGCCTTGGTGTAGGGGCTGTGGCCGTCGCTGCCGTCCTGGGCGACGTTGCCGGGCTGCGTCGCGTAGGAGATCAGCGTGCCCTCGGGCGCGCGCATCTGCGCCAGGCCGCCGTCCGAGGAGCGCAAGCCGCGTGAGCCGAAGGGGTTGTTGCGGCAGGCATCGAGGATTACGAGATTGAGCCGCGTGCCGGAGCCCTGCATCTGCCGCAGCACGAGGTTGACGTCGGTCATCTGGAAATCGACATCGGCCTCGCGCGTCGGGTTGGCGTTGACCGGCACGAGGTAGTTGGCGCCGGCGACCTGCACGCCGTGGCCGGCATAATAGAACAGCGCAACGTCGGCGCCCTGCACCTGCCGCCCAAAACTCTGCACGGCTGTGTCCATCGCCGGCTTGTCGAGATCGAGCTGGGCACGGCCGCCGACCAGCGTAAAGCCAAGCAGGCCAAGCGTCTCCGCCATCAGGCTTGCGTCCTTGGAGGGATTGTCGAGCGGGGTGATGTTCTTGTAGGCGGAGTTGCCGACCACCAGCGCGATGCGCTTCTCGGCCGATGCTTGGTGTGTCGCAGCGGCAAGCGTGGCGGCGATCAGCGCTGCCAGCACCAGGACGCGATTGAAAATCCTCGCGTACATCAAAAACCCCCAAAACAATGGCCGCAATCTACCAGCCGGGCGCGCATCCGAAAAGCGGTGCGACATTCTGCGCGGGGGAGTGTGGTGCGTGGCGAACAGGCGAGGGACCATGGCTCCGCGCTCTCGCGCCCCAATGGGCCGAGCTATGCTGCTTGGTTCGCACCCCCAAAGAATCAAAGGGCGCAGGGAAGACCGGGCGCTGGCTGGCACCCGCAAGTCCGTGCGCTACAGAAATGCACACGGTTTGGACTACAGGTGTAGCCGAACGCCCGGCCTTCCCTGCGCGGATGGTTTTAACGGTGTCCTTCGTGCTCTCCTCGGGGAGCGATGCACTATTGCCCCCGTCGCCTCACCGATGGCTGATGTGCGGGCCCGGTCGGGCCGCCACATCACCGCAAGACTTGACGCACAGGCTCCGGGCGTCAGGACCACACGACTTCTCCGTCCGCGGACGTCCTCGCCGGATCATCCGGGGCTCGCGTGTGCTCACCCCCGATGTCCGTTGAGGCCGCTGCAACCGCGCCGTGTCGTGCCGCGCGTGTGACAAGCTCACGGCGAACCGCCCCGCCGTCACACCTCGCGCCGACGCTGCCGCGTCCACCGCAACCCGGCCCGCATCTCGTGACGATCGCGAAACGCCCCTTTGACGGACCGAGGTGAGGGGTATATGCCATAAATCCGAAATTCGGAAAAGTGAAATGTTTTTGCGGCTGGGGATTGACGAGGTGTTTCGCCCGACGGGTCGGGTCAGCCTGCCTCGATCTCCGGAGCGCGCGTGAGCGCGAACCCGGAATCCATTTCTGCGTGCTGCGCACCCATCCTGGAATGACGGAGGAGGTGAGGTCGAACGGAGCGCGCCTACTTCCAGAACCGTGCGAGTGACAGCGCCAAAAGCCCGAGCACGGTGCTGATCAGACCCACGATCGCGTTGGATTGCGCGAACAGGCCCGTTTCAATGAAGATCTGGCCGGCGATGAAGAAGCAGATCGCGGCCAGCAACAGACAAGCGCAGCCGACGGCGATCGACAAATATCGTATCGCTTTCATGGCCAGAGCTGGTCTTGCGGGGAGTGCGGGGTCGCTCATGCAGGTCACAACGGCACGGTCGACGGGATGTTCCTTCGTCTCCGCGTACGGGAAGCGTCAGTCATTTGCGCAGCAATCCACCAGCGCGCGCCAGATGCGTTTGATTTCGACGGTCTTCTGAAGTTCGAGGACGTGGTTCGCGCTTGGCTGTGGGGATGTCAGCTCCGAGCGCATCTCTCGCGGCGCGATCCAGCGCTCGGATATAGGATCGTACCATTTGCCTGGATTGACCAAGTTAATGTCCCTTCGTGGGAGGCAAACGCGATGGAGGCTCGGAGTGTTCCAAAACAGGCCTGAAAAGATGAGTATCGCGGCGGCACGAAACGCTAGCGCTTCGGCATGTCGTCGACGGCTTCGAGCAAAGGCGGCGTCAGGGAGAACGGCGTCGTCATCGAAGGGGCTGATGGTCCTCCCCGTCAGAGCCCGCCCAGCACTTCCCCAAAATGCTTCTTCACCGCGCCGTTGCAGGCGCAGGCGCTGGCTTCGAGCGCCGGCGCGTCCAGGATCAGGATAGCGCCGCGTCGGGTCGCGAGGATGCGCCTCGCCTTGAACATCTGGATGACGCGGCTGGCATAGCTGCGGGAAACGCCGAGCATGCCGGCAAGCTGCTCGTGGGTGAGGGGGATCTCGTCGCCGCCGATATACTCCTGCGCGGCGATGATCCACTTGGCCGCGCGCTGCTCGATCGAATGCGCGGCGTTGCAGGCTGCGGTCTGAAGCAGCTGCGCGAACTGGCAGGCCGCGTAGCGCGCGAACAAATCCTGGAGGCTGGTCGATTTTTGCTGCGCCTGTTCGAGCGCGCGCAGCGGCAGGCGAACAACCGTGCCGCCAACCTTCACGACGATGCGTGAATAGGCGAGCGAGGGGCCGCGGCCAGCGGGAACGCCAACCGCGCCCTCGCGGCCGACCAGGAGGCTTTCGACCTCGCGATCGTCCTCGACCGGCACTGCGAACGACACGAAAGCGGGGCCGCAGGGGAAGTGGACGACGGCGATGCTGTCGCCGGCGTGATGCAGGATGTGGTTCGCAGGCAGCTCGACCGATTGCAGATGAGGCGCGAGCAGCTCGAAATCATGGGCGCTGAGCTTTTGAAGAAGCTCGTTCTGGGGCCGGCCGGTCACGCTTTTTATCTCTTACCAGGCCGGGAATCGGCACCGGAGAACTCTACGTTTCCGCAAAGGAACCGACGGTTCCAAAGTGCACACAAGGGCTTTTGATAAATCGAAAAGTTGGCGACGGACTGCCGCGTTGCATGCGGGCCACGCCTCGAACTCTGTTCACGTCCGGAGAACTACGGAAATCCGAATGCGAACGCTCTGTTCAGGAGTGAACATAAGGCGCGCGCGGATTGGATTAGCATCACGGCCGCCGAGTGCGCACCCCGTGCGCTCTGCCCGACGGACCGCCGGCCGATACCCACCCTACGCCGCCAGGCCGGCTGGTCCGAGGGGGCATCGCTTGCGGCCGCTATACAACGCGCGCTTCGCGCTCGGCCGACAGGCGGTTCGACGCCAAATGGTTTCGGTAGGCGTCGATCGCCCTGTTGGCGAGCATCAGCGGGCGGCGCTCGCCGGTTTTGAGCTGCGATTCGATGGCATCAAGGATGATGTTTGCGGACGCATCCGGCGAGCCGAGCTCGCCGCCCTTCTCGAGGAAGCTCCAGGCAATGAAGAACGCGCTTTCGACCGTGCAGCGGATGGACATGTGCTGCCAACGCGGTGCGGCCGCCCGCGTTCCGCGGGCGTCGTGCGCGTTGCGAAGGCGCGCTTTACTTCAGCGACGAGCTGATCGAACCGAACTTCAGCTTCAACGTCGAGCCCAGATTGTTGACCACGGCGATGATGGCCAGCGCGATGCCGGCGGCGATCAGACCGTACTCGATCGCGGTCGCGCCGGACTCGTCGGCCAGGAAGCGGCGAATGGTCTGCATGGTCTCACCAGGAATTTCGAAAGGGGAATTGACGAGGACTATAGTCCGCGGGTCATAGGTTCCCCTATTTGGAACCACGGCTTACGTCAATTTCGAGTTAATCGCGGATGAAAGCGCGGCGGCGAGCCACGCGTCTCACCGCCGTGAATTCGGTTCCTCGGCACTCAGTTCTTCAGCACGATGCGGCCGACCACCTTGCCGGCGCGGAGCTCCTCGATCCATTTCTGGACGTCGCCCATCGGCTCTTCCCGCATCGGCGTCGGCTTGATCTTGCCGGCGCGCGCGAGCGCCATCAGCTCCTTCGCCTCAGTGAGCGTGCCGACCATGAAGCCCTCGATGGTCATGCGCTTGTAGACCCATTGCACCATCGGCAGCGTGAACTGGCCGCCCATCAGGCCGGACACCACGATCTTGCCGCCGCGCGCGGCGACCGCGACCGCAAACGCCATCGACTTCTCGTTGCCGGCGAAATCGACGATCTCGTCAAAGCCGCCTTCGGTCTCCTTCAGTATGCGCTTGATCACGTCAGGCTCGGATGGATCGTAGGCAACAGCGGCGCCGTTCCTCAACGCGGTGTCGCGCGCGGCCGGGCTGAGATCGGCGACCGTGATCGGCTGCTTGAACATGGCTTGCGCGAACGACAGGCCCATCATGCCAACGCCGCCCAAGCCAATCAGCAGGATGTTGCGCTGGCGCGGACGATCGACCAGGCGCTTGAGCGCGCCGTAGGCGGTGACGCCCGAGCACATCAGGGTCGCGGCCTGGTTGACGGGCAGGGGATCGTAGTCGAGCAAATATTTCGCGTCAGGCACCAGTACGTGGGTGGCAAAACCGCCGTCGATGGAGACGCCGAGGAAGCGCTGCTTCACACAGAGATTCTCGTCGCCCTTGGCGCAGTCGCGACACTGGCCGCAGCCGATCCAGGGAAACACGGCCTTCTTGCTCCCGACGAGACCCGCCGGTACGTCGGGGCCGACTTCGTCGACGATTCCTGCGATCTCGTGGCCGAGCGTGAAAGGCAGCGTCATACCGCGCGTGGTGTCGAGCTTCTTGCCGCCGCCGAGATCGGCATAGCCGTCCTGGATGTGCAGATCGGAATGGCAGAGGCCGCATCGCTCGATGCGCACCAGCACCTCGCGTCCTTGCGGCTTCGGCGTGTCGACGATGGTCTCGCACAGCGGCGCATCGAACTTGACCAGGGACTGCCGACGCATCAACGCCATATTCCTTCCTCCGAAATTTCTTTCTCAACTCTCGCTGCGTATATCGGCCAATTCACGCGCCATGGCAACAAAGCCTGCGATCGGAATGGTCTCGGCGCGCCGCGTCGCATCGACGCCTGCGGCCGCAGCAAGCCGGGCCGGATCGACGCCCAGCGATTTCAGGCTCTGGCGCAGCATTTTCCTGCGCTGGCCGAAGGCAGCGGCTGCGACCTGTTCGAGCAGTTTTCGATCGCAGGGAAGCGGGTTTGCGCGCGGCACCAGACGCACGACGGAAGACGTGACCTTCGGCGGCGGCACGAAGGCGGACGGCGAAATGTCGAACAGGATCTTCGTCTCGCAGCGCCAGTTTGCGAGCACGCCGAGCCGGCCATAGGCCTCTTCGTCTTCGCGCGCGACGATGCGTTCACCGACCTCGCGCTGAAACATCAAGACCATCATCTCGTACCAGGGGGGCCACGGCTCGGTGGTGAGCCAGCCGATCAGCAGATGGGTCGCGATGTTGTAGGGCAAATTGGCGACGATCTTGGCCTTGTCGCCTGCGAGCAGCGGGCGCGGATCAAAGGTCATGGCATCGCCATGCACGATCTCGAGCCGGCCGGGATAGCGCGCGGAAATATCCTGCAATGCCGGGATCGCGCGCTCGTCATGCTCGATCGCGATGACGCGTTTGGCGCCGAGCGCGAGCAAGGCGCGCGTCAGGCCGCCGGGACCCGGGCCGATCTCGACGATGGTGGAATCTTCGAGCGGTGCTGCGGCGCGCGCGATGCGGGCGGTGAGATTGAGGTCGAGCAGGAAATTCTGGCCGAGCGATTTGCGGGCCGACAGAGCGTGCTGGCGAATGACCTCGCGAAGCGGCGGGAGGTCGTCGATCGCGCTCATCAGCTTTTTGCAGCCGCCATGCGGCTGGCGAGCCTCAAGGCTGCGATCAGGCTGGCCGGATTGGCTTTGCCGGTGCCGGCGATGTCGAACGCGGTGCCGTGATCGGGCGAGGTGCGGATGAAGGGCAGGCCGAGCGTGACGTTGACGGCGTCGTCGAAGGCGACCGTCTTGATCGGGATCAGCGCCTGGTCGTGATACATGCAGACCGCGCAGTCATAGGTGTTGCGGGCAGCCTCGTGGAACATGGTGTCTGCGGGCAGCGGCCCTTTCGCATCGATGCCGTAATTGCGCAGCGTCTTGAGCGCCGGCGCGATCACGGTCTGCTCCTCATGGCCGAGCGAGCCGTCTTCGCCGGCATGCGGGTTGAGGCCCGAGATAGCGATGCGCGGCCGGGCGATGCCGAAGCGGGATTTCAGTTCAGTGGCAACGATGCGCACGGTCGAGACGATCAGCTCGCTCGTGAGCTGGCTCAACGCCTCGCGCAGGGATACGTGGATCGTTACCGGCACGACGGCAAGCCGCGGCGACCACAGCATCATCACCGGCTGCGGCACGCGGCCATCCTGCTCGGCGAGCTCGGCAAGGAATTCGGTGTGGCCGGGATGACGAAAGCCGGCGCGATAGAGCACGCTCTTGGCGATCGGATTGGTGACGACGGCGCCGGCGTGCCCCGTGTGGACGTCGGCGACCGCCTGGCGGATCGAGGCGAGCGCAGCTGGTGCGCTCGATCCATCGGGCTTGCCGGGCAGGGCGGTCGCGCGCTCGCCGGTCGCAACCACGGGCAGGGCGTCTGCGAAGGCAGCCTCGGCCTCGCTGGCGCTCACCGAGGCAATCCTGATGTCGGTGCCGAGCGTTTTGGCGCGCTGCGCGAGCAGCGCCTCGTCGCCGAGCAGATAGAAAGCGGGCAGGTTCAATTCGCGGCGCCTGAGCCAGGCTGCGATGGTGATGTCGGGGCCGATGCCGGCGGGCTCTCCCAGCGTCAAGGCGAGGGGCTTTGCGGGAGTGGTGGCCATCAGCGGTTGCGATATTCGATCATCGCCGCCTTGCGGATCTCTTCGAGATAGGCCTTCTGGGTCTTCTCGTATTTCTCCGAGTACATCTTCTCGCGGATCTCGCGCTTCTTCGGCGTGTCGATCGTGGTCGGCTTGCGCGCGCACAGCACGACCATCTCGATGCCCTGCTTGGTCACCTCGGGTGCGGTCAGATGGCCGATCGGCGTGTCGTCGAGCACCTTGCGCAGCGCCTCGGGCAGGTCCGCAGTCGTCTTGGTGACGCTCTCGCGGATGGTGGCGTTCGGGGTCGAGCGGAACAGCGAATTGGCCTCATCGCAACTGGTCACGCGCGCGCGGTAGGTCTCGGCTTCCTTCTGCCGCGTCTCCAGGAAGGCTGGGGGCGATCCGCGCGGCACGATCAGCACGATCGGCTGCATCTTGTATTCGGTGCCGTCGATCTGAAGCTTTTCGTTGCCCTCAGCCTTGACCTTGTCGGCGACGTCCTTCTCGCCGACCATCAGCTTCTCCTTGTAGCGGCCGCGAACGAGGCTGGTCCAAACCATCTCGGCCTTCATGCGGCCCTTCAGGGTTTCGGGGCGGACACCCTTGACCTCGAGCGACTTGGTGAGCTGCTCCGGCGAGATGCGCATGCGCTGCGCCATGCCCTCGTAAGACTGGTTGATGTCGGAGACGCCGGGATCGACGCCGTACTTCTTGCCTTCCTTGATCTTCACCCTGTCGTCGATCAGCTCGTTGATGACGTCCTGCCGGCCCGGGGTCTTCTGCGTCGTGAGCTGATCGAGCTTGGAGCGCTGCTCGATGTCGAAATCGGTGATGGGATCGCCGTTGACCATGACGACAATGTTCTGCGCCCGTGCCGGCGCGCCGGCCAGGATCAGGACTGCGCCGAGGACGAGAAGGAGGAAGCGGAAGACAGGCATTGGGGTCGTCATGATTGTCGCTCGTATGTCAGCCGCGATGAGCCTGCGATCGGAATCACGCGGCCGTCACTTCAAACCGTTCACTGGAAGCCGCCGGCGGAACTGCTGGTCGTCGACGTCTGTGCGATCGTGCGCAGGCCGATCTGGAACATGAACGCGTGGCTCAGCACGGGCGGCGTGGTCCCCGCAGAATAGCTATACGAAGTTACATAGTTCGCCGCCAGCACGAAGCAATCGTCGACATAACCGGCGCCGAGCACATATTGGTTGATCTTGTTGGCCTCGAGGTCCCAGCGCGCCGAGCCCGTCACCACCCAGTTGGTCGCGAGCTTGATCGAGCCCGACGTCAGGATGCCCTCGCGGCGCGTCAGATAGCCGAGTTCCGGCTGCGGCGCGTAATTGCCGTACATCATGCTGACTGACCAGCGATTGAAATTGGCGCGGCCTTCCGCCTCGAAGCGCTGGATGTTCCAGGTCTGCTCGTCCATGCGGGAGCGGACGCTGAACGTATAGGTGCTGTTCGGCGAGTAGGCGACGCTGGCGACGTAATCGGAGCGCGGCTTGTCGAGGCCGGAATCCACGCCGGTATTGATGGAGTCCTGAACCGCGTAGGAGTTCATGCCGAACAGCTGGTAGGACTGCCCGAACAGCACCTTGACGGCACCGCCCCTGTCGAACTGCGTGGTGGCCTGCACGCCGACATTGGCGCGGCCGCCGCCCTCGACGCGGTCGTAGCCGGAGAACTTGTCGACGCTGAACAGGTTCGATGTGTCGAACACCATGCTCTGCGCATCCTCGTTCGGGAGCTTGCCGGCATAGGTCTCGTTCGGCCGGATGATGATCTGCGCGATCGGCTCGATGGTGGTCGAGCCCCAGGGCTGAACGTTGATGAAGGGATAGCGGTATTCGAGGCCGACGGTCGGCATCAGGCGGAACGCCTGGGTGTCGCCGACCGGCAGGTAGTTCGACACGCCCGGCTGGTTGGAGACATCCGAGTTGATCGCATCGGCGCGAAGGATCGCGAACGGCGTCCAGATTTCTCCGAACGGATCGGTGAAGGACTTGCGCCACTGCGCTTCCGCCGTCAGGCGGGTGTAGGTGCCGGGGAAGCCGCGCAACAGGCACTGCGACGGCGTGCGCGCGAGCGGATCAGCCGACGTCGTCGTGCACAGGCTGTTGGTATTGGCCGCCGTCGTGATCGGATCGAACACGGCGTCGTTACGTGTCAAATTGACGAAGTTGGTCTTGTAGGAGACTTCGCCGCCGAAGATCGGATAGTTGAGCACGTTCGAGTAGTCGATCACGGGATAGACGACCGGGACCTGCTGCTGGTTGCCCGAGAAGCTCAGCCAGTACATCGTGCGCGCGTCGAAGAAGCTGCGATTGCCGACGCCGGTCAGATAGAGCTGCGACAGCGCATCCGTCGGCAGGTTCAGGAACGAGCCGAGCGGATCGCGGTATGCCGACAGGCGGTAATCCGACATGAAATAATAGTCGGAGAGGATGACGCCGTCCCAGCCCCAGACCCATTTGTCGTTCAGCGCGAACTGGCCCTTGGTCTCGACGCCGCCGCGGAACTGGCGGTCGCCCGGCTGGCCGGCGAAATTGTCGGGGTTGAGCTGGTCGATGCCGTAGACGCGAACCTGATAGGCGCCGTCCATCAGGCGCTGGCGGAACTCGGCCTGGAACAGCACGCCCTGCTTGGAGGTGATGCGCGGGCTGAAGGTCGCGTCCATGTCGGGCGCGATCGCCCAGTAGAACGGGACTTCGACGCCGTAGCCGAACGCCGTGTAGGAGGTGAAGCCCGGCATCAGGAAGCCGGTCTTGCGCTTCACGGTCGGGTCGGGCGTCGAGAAATACGGCATGTAGGCGAGCGGCACGCCGAAGAATTCGAGCTGCGCCGTCTCGAAATACAGCATCTTCTCCTGCTGGTCGTGGATGATGCGGGCACCCTTGACCTGCCAGAGCGGCGGTTTCTTCGGATCGTCCTTACACGGCGCGCAGGCCGTGTAGACGCCGTTCTCGAACACCGTGTAGTTGCCGCTGGAGCGGTCGGCGCGGGTCGCGGCCATGCGGGTCTGGTCGGCGGTGTCCACGCGCAGCGAATCCACGAAACCGTCGCGGTAGTCGTCGGAGAGATCCATGATCTCGGCATAGGTGATCTTGCCGTCGGCATCCGTCATGCGGATGTTGCCTTCGGCATGGAGCCGCTTGGTCTTCTGGTCGTAGATGACCCTGTCGGCCTCGACGCTGGTGCCGTTGTAGAACATCTGCACGTTGCCGACTGCCGAGACGCGCGAATTGTTGTAGTCGTAATCGACCTCGGTCGCCTGCACGAGCATCTGCCCGTCATTGGCGGCCTTCGGCGGTTTCGGACGTGGCGGCAGCGGATTGTAGGTGAAGCTCTGGGCGGCGGCCGGCGTCACCGCGGCAAGATCGATCATGCCGCCGAGCGATGCGACAGCAGCGAGCGCGAGCAGGATATTGCGGATCTTGCGCGTAGACAAACCAAACCCGTTCGCGCGCACGAGGGTGCGCAACGCCAAACCAGACACGGGTCCGCGGCGGACGGCCGTCACTATCCGTCCTCCTGATACAGCAAGGCCAAAAAGCCGGTGAGGCCGCCCACCACCACGGGCAACCACGCCGCAGCGATCGGATGCATCAACTCAGCCTTGCTCAAGTCTTCAGTCACTTTCGACAAAACGTAGAGCAGAAAGCCTGCGCCCACGCCACTCAAAACCATCTTCTGTACGCCGCCCATCCGGAAGAAGCGCAACGACACGGAGGCCGCGAGCATCACCATGGCGGCGAGCAAAAACGGCTGTGCCAGAAGCTTGTGATACTGGAGTCGATATCCGGCTGTCGCGAAGCCCGAACTCTCGGAGGAGCGGATGTAGCTCGGTAGTTGCCAAAAGGACACAGTTTCGGGTGTGGAAAAGCTGTTGCGGACCTGCGCCTCTGTCAGCGTCGTCGGAATCTCCAGGCTGGCCTGGTCGACCGGCGGCGCGTCGAGCGAGAAGCGGCGCACACCCCTGAACAGCCAATGGCCGGATTCGAGGGTCGCCTCGCGCGCCTCGATCCGCTCCTTGAAGTGCTGCTCTGTGTCAAACCGGAACAGCGTCAGTCCGGTCAGTCGGACGCCCTGCTGCTCGCTGCGCGCTGCGTTGATGATGGTCTGGCCGTCGTTGGTCACCTGGTTGAGCCAGAAGCCCGAGGCGTCCTGGATGCCGCCGCCGGGCGCCGAGCCAAACAGCTCCGCTTCCATGCGCTTGGAGAGCTCGCGCAAATTCGCCGACATCGGATTGTAGGCGACGGTGGCGATCACCCCGATCAGGAGCGCGCTGCCGAGCGCCGGCGAGATGAATTGCCAGGCCGAGATGCCGGCGGCGCGCGCGACTACGAGCTCGAGCCGGCGGGAGAGGGCGAGATAGCAGGTCATGGCGCCGATCAGCATGCAGAACGGCGTCAGCTTCTCCAGCAGTTGCGGCACGCGGAACAGCGAGGTCTCGGCCACCATGATCGCGGAGGCGGACGCAAGGCCTGAGGTCTTGCGCACCATCTCGATGTAGTCGACCAGCACCAGCAGCAGGAAAATGCTCGCGAACACGCCGAGCGCGGCGACCACGAAGCGGCCTGCGAAATAGCGCCCGAGTGTGTTGGTGAGCATGCTCATGCGGTGGCCGGCCGTCCGAACAGCCGCGCGATGCGCGCGTTCGATCTGTTGATGGCCTCGATCAGGCCGGACGGCGGTTCGACCACGACGCCGCCGACGATCAACCACATGCCGACGCCGATCGCTGTCGCCAGCATCGCATATTGCACGGCGGCTGCGAACGGCGACTTCACCGCCATCACCGAGCAGGCAAATCCGGCCATGCGCAGGCCGAACACTGCGATCACCGAGCCGCCGATCGAGAAGTTGCGGCTCTGGCGCGTGGTGCGCGGCGCGCCGAGGAAGGCGAAGGTCAGCGCCGCAAATGCAAACGGATAGAGCGGCGCCATCAGGCGATCATGCAGCTCGGACCAGAACTGGCCGGGGACCGCCTTGTAGACCGGGTCGTCGTCGGACGGCGAGAACAGCTCCCAGAGATAGCGCTCGCGGATGCCGAGGGTGACGTCGTGCCCCTGGTTGGAGAACTTCGACATGTCGAAGCCGTAGCGGCCGAACGCCACCAGCGCCGGGTCGCGCTTGCCCGCCTCGAAGCGCTGGAGATTGCCGTCCTTGAGAATCAGGAACGATCCGTTCTCGTTCTTCACGACCTCGCCGTGCTCGGCGACGATCGAGACGCGCTCATTCGGATCGCGGCGGTCGTCGATGAAGATGCCGGCAAGGATGCCGCCGGGCTGGCGTTCGCGGATCCGGATCGTGAGGTTCTTGTCGAGCTGGGCGAAGCGGCCGGGCTGGAGGATGTTGGTGAGCACGTCGGCGGTGATCTCGGCGTCCCATTGCTTGATCCGCCGCATGCCGTCGGGGGCGAGGTAGGCCGAGATGAAGGCGACCAGCAGCGCCACCACGCAGGTGGCGTAGAAGAACGGATAGAACAGCCGGAACGGCGAGAAGCCGGCGGCATTCATCACGATGATCTCGGAATCGGTCGCGAGCTTGTTCAGCGTGTGCGAGATCGCGATCATCAGCGCGATCGGCGAGATGATCAGGACCAGCGCCGGGATGACGAGGCTGGTGATGCCGAGGAAGGTCAGGATGGTCTGACCCTGGCTCGTCATGAGGTCGATGCCGCGCAACGCCTGCGTAATCCAGATCACGCCGGTGAGGCTGACCAGGACGAGCGCAAACGACGCCAGCGTCGTGCGGAAGATATACCTATCGATTGACCCCATGCGCTACCGCACGAATCCCCACCAAAGCCCCAATGCAGTCCCCGGAATTTCTGGCTGTCCGACCCATCCCGGAAAGGGAGCCCCAGGGTCGTTGCAGCCATCTCGTCCGCCGTTCACTTTCTCACTACCATCCCTTTGATCCGTCAACAAAATGGCTGCCCCGTGGCGCCGTCAATATATGGTTAATATTTCCCTCGTTGTGGCGTTCGCGCCACGGGCGGTGCTTGGCATCGGCCGTGCCTGTGGCCCATAGTGTGGAAAGTCCAGTGAATCGCCGTTCAGCTCCGACCTTTGGCCGGGATCGCCGACCGGCAAAAAGTCCCATGTTCTTGAGGAGTTACCCATGTCCGATGCCATCAAGGTCGGCTTCGTCCCGTTGGCTTCCGCCGCCCGTGGCATCCTGATCGTGTTCTGTGACGAGGGCCTGAAGCTGGGACCGGCGACGGCGAAGGCGCTGGGCGGTGCTGGCGAGCTTGTGAAGCGGGCAGCCGCCACCGCCTCATTCAAAGGTAAAAGCGGAGCAGCCCTGGACATCCTGGCCCCCGAGGGTCTGAAGGCAGAGCGCCTGATCGTGATCGGGACCGGGAAGGCGTCAGCCTTGAAGGCGAACGATTTCCTCAAATTCGGCGGCATGGCGGCGAGCAAGCTCAAGACGGGTTCCGCGGCCATGACCATCATGGCGGAACTGCCCGACGGCGCCATGACGAGCGAGCAGGCGGCTGCGATCGCCTCGGGCCTGCGGCTGCGCCTCTACAAGTTCGACCGCTATAAGACGAGGAAGAAGGACGGCGAGGAGGGCGGCTTGCGCGCCGACATCTCGCTGGCAGTTGGTGATGCGGCTTCGGCGAAAAAGGCCTTCGCCTCGGCCGGCGCAATTGTCGACGGCGTCATCATCGCGCGCGACCTCGTCAACGAGCCGCCGAACGTGCTCTACCCCGAGGAGTTCGCACGGCGCGCCAGTCAGCTCCGCAAGCTCGGCGTCAAGATCGAAGTGCTCGACGTCAAGGCGATGCAGAAGCTCGGCATGGGCGCGCTGCTTGGCGTCGGCCAGGGTTCGGCGCGGCCGAGCCGCACCGTGATCATGCGCTGGGACGGCGGCAAAAAGGGCGAGGCGCCGGTCGCCTTCGTCGGCAAGGGTGTCTGCTTCGACACCGGCGGCATCTCGATCAAGCCGGCCGGCAGCATGGAGGACATGAAGGGTGACATGGGGGGAGCGGCCTGCGTCGTCGGCCTGATGCATGCGCTCGCGGCGCGCAAAGCCAAGGCCAATGTGGTCGGCGCCATCGGCCTCGTCGAGAACATGCCCGACGGCAACGCGCAGCGGCCGGGCGACATCGTGACTTCGATGTCGGGCCAGACCATCGAGATCATCAACACCGATGCGGAAGGCCGTCTCGTGCTGGCCGACGTGCTCTGGTACGTCGCCAAGAAGACGAAGCCGAAATTCATGGTCGATCTGGCGACGCTGACCGGCGCGATCGTGGTCGCGCTCGGCACCGAGCATGCCGGCATGTTCTCCAACAATGACGAGCTTGCCGACCGGCTGCTGACGGCCGGTATCGAGAGCGGAGAAAAGGTCTGGCGCCTGCCGCTCGGCCCCGAATACGACAAGCTGATCGACTCCCAGTTCGCCGACATGAAGAACACCGGCGGCCGCCATGGCGGCTCGATCACCGCGGCGCAGTTCCTCCAGCGCTTCGTCGACGGCACGCCCTGGGCGCATCTCGACATTGCCGGCACCGCGATGGGCGCGCCGAAGACCGAGATCAACCAGAGCTGGGCTTCCGGCTATGGCGTCCGCCTTCTTGATCGACTGGTTGCGGATCACTACGAGCGCAAATGACCTGAAATGACTGAGGTGCTGTTCTACCATCTGCAAAACATGACGGTTGAGAACGTCTTGCCGCCGCTTCTCGAGAAATCGCTGGAGCGGGGCTGGCGCGTCGTTGTGCAGTCGACTTCGCCGGAACGCGCCGATGCGCTGGACGCGCATCTGTGGACTTATCGCGACGATTCCTTCCTGCCCCACGCGACATGGCGCGTGACCGATGCCGCCGACCAGCCGATCGTGCTGGCGATCGAGGAGGACAATCCGAACGGCGCCAATGTCCGCTTCCTGGTCGACAACGCCGCGCTGCCGCAGGACTGCCAGAGCTACGAGCGCATGGTGCTGCTGTTCAACGGCGAGGATCCGGACGCACTTGCCTTGGCCCGCAGCACCTGGACGGATTGCAAGACGCGCGGATTTGAGGTCACCTATTGGCAGGCCGACGAACGGGGCCGGTGGCAGCGGCGGAATTAGCGGTCGTTTGCAATTAATGATAATTTGTACTTTCGACGGCAAGCTGGTTTCGGTCACCTTCGTGCCGCAAAGTGATGTTGGGACAATCGCTTAGGACTGGTCCTTCAGGCGGGGAATGTAGTTTATCGTGCGACACCAAAAGCTTCCAAAGTCGCTCATAGTTGCGTTGGCCGCTGTCGCGCCGCTGATCGCGGGCTGCTCGGGCGGAACCGATCTGCTGTCGAAGGACGCCGAATGGTTCAACAAGCCGAGCCGCCTGTTCATCAAGAACATCTCGATCGAGTCGCCGCCGCTGACCCCCGACAAGCCAGTGGGGGCTGAAGATCTCGTCAGCGCCGATGGCGCATGCCCCGGCATGGCACCGCCTCCTGGGCCGGCTGACGCCAACGCGTCGACCACGGCGCCCGCGGCCATGGGCGGCACGGTCGCGCTCGGCCACACCGAATGCGACGTGGTGCGCGGCATCGGCGCGCCCTCGAACGTCAATCTCTCCGGTGATGCCGCCGGCCGGCGCGTCGCGGTGGTTACCTGGAACACGGGTCCACGCGCGGGCATCTACACGTTTACATCCGGCCGTCTGTCCTCGATCGAGGGCACGCCGGAGGCGCCGGTTGTTCCGAAGCCGGTGAAGCCGAAGGCGAAGAAGAAAGCGGCGACGTAAAGGCCGCACGCATCAAGCGGCCTTTCGTCCCTTGATCGCCGTCGACCAGGCGTGAACCGTGATCTCTCCGGTCGCGCTTGCCGGCAGTCTGTCCTTCAGTCGGCGTTTCAGCTCCGCGCTCTCCGCATCCGACAGTTTCCCGACGATTCCGCTCGGGCTGCTCACGACCATGGATAGCCAATAATCGTCGAAGTCAGCGAAGGTGCGTTCGACGACAAGCTCGCGCGTCTCGACATCGCGGATGCCGAGCTCCGCCCAAAGCGCCTTCAGCGCTGCGAAACGCGAGACCTCCGCGCTCGGCGGACGTGCGGCCGGTTTGCCCATCGCGTCTATCTCCTCCCACAAATGCTGCGTAGGGGTGCCGCCGCGCATGACGTCCCAAGTGTAGGACGCGACAATGCCGCCGGGCTTGGTGACGCGGAGCATTTCCGAGGCGCCCGTGCGCGGGTCGGGGACGAAGAACAGCACCAGCGCCATCACCGCGACGTCGAAGCGGTTGGCGTCGTAGGGAAGGGCCATCGCATCGCCAATCGACAGCTCGACCTGCTTTGCCGAGAACTTTTGGCGTGCAGTCTCAATTTGTGCGTCTGAGGGATCGATCGCGCAGACGGATGAAGGCGCGGACTTCGCAAGAATGAGCTCAGTGAACGCGCCGTTGCCGGCACCGACATCAACCCAGGCCTGTCCGGAGCCCGGCGCCAGCCAGTCGAGGAAAAGAGTCCCGGCCGAACGGCTCCAGGGCGCCATGAAGCGCTCGTAAGCCGCGCCATCGGTGAATTTGATCGGTTCGGGTGACGACATCTGAGATCTCCCCTAAAAATGACCTATCCAAATATCCTTGGGGCCGAAAAGGCCGGTCCCTGTTTCGTAGCATGGTGCCGCGCGGCGCGCGACGGGCCGCAGCAAATTTGCCCAGCCTGACATTTTCCGATGTGCAACACGGCTTGCATCTATCGAATGCCGCGCCCGGACGGTTACAGTGCTGCCATACGCTATTGGGGACGGGGCATGAGACGGCGCGAATTCATTGCCGGATTAACGGCTACTGTGGCCGCGCCGCCGGGCGCGCGAGGGCAGCCGGCCAAACAGGTACGCCGTGTCGGCGTGCTCGTCGGCCTTGCGGCAAACATCGATGTGCCGGTGGCAAAGGCCTTCCTCAAGCCGTTCCGCGAGGCCATGGGAAAAGTGGGCTGGGTCGAGGACGGCAATGTCCACATCGACTACCGCTTCGGCGGCGCGTTGTCCGATCTTGCCAACACGCGTGCGTCCGCCGCTGAGCTCGTGGCGTTGGCGCCCGAGGTGATCTATGCCCAGGGCTTGCCGGCGACGCTGGCGCTGCGGCAGCAGACCACGACGATTCCGATCGTGTTCACGCAGGTGATCGATCCGGTCGGCTTCAAGCTTGCCGACAGCCTCGGACATCCCGGCGGCAACATCACCGGCTTCGTCACCTGGGATTTCGAGATCGGCGGCAAATGGATGCAGCTGTTGCGCGAGCTTGCTCCGAAACTTGCCCGCGTAGCGATCCTCTTCAATCCGGATACCGCGCCTTATGCGCCAGGCATTGTCGCCGCGGCGAGGGATGCTGCATCCGGAGTAGAGGTGGTCGAGATGCGGACGCATAATGACGGCGAGACCGAAGCACAGCTCGAGGCGCTCGGCCGCACGCCGAACAGCAGCCTGCTCGTCATTCCAGAACCCTTCACCAACGGGCATCGCGACCACATCGTTGCCCAATGCGCGCGCTTTCGCGTGAACGCCCTGAATTCCGTGTTGGGCGCCGTCGATGGCGGGGCGCTGATGTCTTACACATTCGTCTGGGACGAGCTTGTCAGCGCGCCCGTCGACTATATCGATCGCATTCTGAAAGGGGCCTCGCCGCACGATCTACCGATTCAGGCGCCCCACCGTTACGAGCTGGTCATCAATCTGAAGACGGCCAAGGCGCTCGGCGTCGATGTGCCGCCCGTGCTGCTCGCTCGTGCCGATCGCGTCATCGAGTAGTCAGACCTACCCCGCCGCCTCGTCATACTGTGTGCTCGCCTCTAACCATTGCTCCTCGGCGCGCGCCAGCGCGTCCGCGGCATTCGCGCGTGCCTTCGACAGTTGCGCGGCCTGCTTGGGATCGCGCGTAAAAATGTCGGGAAGCGCCAGCGCGGTGTCGATCTTGGCGATGATCTCGCTGACGCGGGCGATCTCGGATTCGGCTTCCGCGATGCGCTTCTTCAGCGGGCCGCGATTATCTGATCTCGCGCGCTGCGGTTTCTCGCTCGTGGCACTGCGCTCGCGCGGGGCGGCTTCCGCGTTGCGCGAGGACAGCACCAGGCGGCGGTATTCGTCGAGGTCGCCATCGTAATTGGTCACGGTGCGGTCGGCGACGATCCAGAGCTGATCGGCGCAAGACTCGATCAGGTAGCGGTCGTGCGAGACCATGATGATCGCGCCGGGAAATTCGTTGATCGCCTCGGCAAGCGCGGCGCGGCTGTCGATGTCGAGATGGTTGGTCGGCTCATCCAGGATGATCATGTTGGGGCCGAAGAAGGTGGCAAGCCCCAACAGCAGCCGCGCCTTTTCGCCGCCCGACAATTTTCCCACCTTGGTGTCGGCCGCCTTGCCGGAAAAGCCGATCGCGCCGGCGCGCGCCCGCACCTTTGCTTCGGGCGCATCGCCCATCAGCTTGCGCACGTGATCGTAGGTGGAGGCGTCCTCGTTCAGCTCGTCGAGCTGATGCTGGGCGAAATAGGCGATCGACAGCTTGTCGGCGCGCGTCACCTTGCCGGAGAACGGCGCGAGCCGTCCGGCGAGCAGCTTGACCAGCGTCGATTTGCCGTTGCCATTGGCGCCCAGCAGCGCGATGCGGTCGTCATTGTCGATGCGCAGCGTGACGCGGCCGAGCACCGGCGTTGCCGGATCGTAGCCGACAGAGACGTTGTCGGCGGCGATGATCGGCGGCGACAGCAGCTTCTCCGGCGCCGGGAAGGTGATCTCGCGGACGTCCTGGGTCACCAGCGCATTGATCGGCTTCAGCCGCTCCAGCATTTTGACGCGGGATTGAGCCTGGCGTGCCTTCGACGCCTTGGCCTTGAAGCGGTCGACAAAGGCTTGCAGGCGGGCCCGCTCGGCCTCCTGGCGCTTGACCGCCTTGGCATCGAGCAGCTCGCGCGTGGCTCGCTGCTCTTCGAAGGAGGAGTAGGTGCCCTTGTAGAGTGTGAGCTTGCTGCGCTCCAGATGCAGGATCTGGTCGACGGAGCTTTCGAGCAGGTCGCGGTCATGGCTGATCACGATCACCGTGCGCGGATAATGCGCGAGATGATCCTCGAGCCACAGCGTGCCTTCGAGATCGAGATAGTTGGTAGGCTCGTCGAGCAGCAACAGGTCGGGCGCCGCGAACAGCGTTGCGGCCAGCGCGACGCGCATGCGCCAGCCGCCGGAGAATTCGGCGCAGGGGCGCAGCTGATCGGCAGCTGAAAAGCCGAGGCCGGAGAGGATCGCGGCCGCTCTGCTCGGGGCCGAATGCGCGTCGATGTCGACGAGCCGGGTCTGGATCTCCGCGATCCGGTGCGGATCGATCGCGCTCTCCGCTTCGTGCAGCAACGCATCGCGTTCGAGGTCGGCCTTGAGCACGACCGAGATCAGGCTTTCGGGGCCGTTCGGCGCTTCCTGCGCCAGGCTGCCGACGCGCCAGCGTGGCGGCAAGGTGACTGTGCCGTGTTCGGCCGCAAGCTCGCCGCGGATTACCTTGAACAGCGTCGACTTGCCGGTGCCATTACGCCCGACCATGCCAACGCGCGAGCCGGGCGTGATCTGCACGGAGCTCTGGTCGATCAGAAGGCGTCCGGCGAGACGGATGGAGAGGTCGGTGATGGACAGCATGCGGCCTTGTCACCGCAGCCGCGATCAAACGCAACCCGTTTTTCTATGTCCCGTCGATCAGTGCGGGCCACTATCGCGGTCGCGCCTCTTCAACTCGTCAAGGAGCTGTTCGAGATGCGTCGGGAGCCGGGGGTCGGGGCGAAGGCTCTGCTGAAGCCGTTCGCCCACGGCATCGCAAATCGAGCGACTGGTCCGCCGGTCGATCTGTTCGCTGTCATTGGCGAAAAGGCCAGTCATTGTGAGGTTCCGTGTTCTCTAGGTAACGATACGGTACCAAGTCATTGGCCCCCGAAATGGTTTCGCCAAGCGTCGGGAATGCCCGGCATTCTAGTAAAAATTGTATGAATTCGCCGTATCTGCCCAAAAACAAGGCCCCGGCGGGGGGACGCCGGGGCCTCGCTTGGAAGGTACCGTGGGGGCGCGGTACCTGAGGGAAGGTGCTGTCGGGCTTCAGTAGCAGCGGTTGATCAGCCTCCAGCGGGGTCCCCAGGGGGTCGGGACCAGCCGGCGCACATAGCAGCCGCCATAACCGTAGGAGACGGGGGCTGAGAAGCGCGGTCCGCCCCAGCCGTAGCCGCCGCCGTGCCAACCGCCACCGCCCCAGCCGCCATGCCAGTGAGCGGAGGCGGAGGTTGGTGCCAGCGCGGCACCAATCGCGACCGCGGCGACTGCAGCAAGCGAAAGTTTCCTCAACATGATGATCTCCTGAAAACTGCCGGCGCGGGGCTATCGCGTCGATGGAAAGGCCTCCCGAAACGGTCCGCCTCGGGAGGAGGCTTTGGTTTCGATGGACTTGACGTTACCCCGGCGAGGCTGAACCAAAGCCTGATGAAGCCTTCAGATTGGGTTCATCTGGGTGAAATCGTTGTAATCCATGTTGGAATTCGGCCGGGAATTCGGGTCTTGGCCCTGCGGCGAAGCGCCCGTGGGCTGCTGCGGCGGTCGCTTGCCGTATCGCGAAGGCGCCGATATAAGCCCGGCAACTCCGAACCACCGCTTTCTCCTTCAAGGACAAGATCATGGCCATCGAACGCACTTTCTCGATCATCAAGCCCGACGCGACCGCGCGTAACCTGACCGGCGCCGTGAACGCCGTGATCGAGAAAGCGGGCCTGCGCATTGTCGCGCAGAAGCGCATCCACATGACCAAGGAACAGGCCGAGACCTTCTACGCGGTCCACAAGGCCCGCCCGTTCTTCGGTGAGCTCGTCGAGTTCATGACCTCGGGCCCGGTCGTGGTCCAGGTGCTGGAAGGCGAGGGCGCCGTTGCCAAGTACCGCGACGCGATGGGTGCGACCGATCCGTCGAAGGCGGCCGACGGCACCATCCGCAAGCTCTACGCAAAGTCGATCGGCGAAAACTCGGCTCACGGCTCGGACGCCACGGAGACCGCCGCGATCGAGATCGCGCAGTTCTTCTCGGGCAACGAGATCGTCGGCTAAAAGCCGATAAGTTAAGTCGACGGGGCGAAAGGACTGATTGTGAACTGGCTCTGGCAGATCTTCGATCCCGCCACGATCGGGGCATTCTTCACCCAGTTTCGCAGTGAGATGGCCGAACCGACCTTCTGGGTCGCGGTCGGCAAGATCATCTGGATCAACATCCTGCTCTCCGGCGACAACGCGCTGGTGATTGCGCTGGCCTGCCGCGGCCTGAAGCCGCGGCACCGGCTTTGGGGCATGGTGCTCGGCGCCGGCGCCGCAGTGCTGCTGCGGATCATCTTCACCGGCATCGTCGTGAGCCTGATGGAGTTGCCGTACCTCAAGCTGGTCGGCGGTCTCGCACTGATCGTGATCGCGGCAAAGCTGCTCGTGCCGGAAAATGAGGACGAGGACGGCGTCGAGTCCGCTTCGCATCTGTGGCAGGCGGTGCAGATCGTCGTCGTCGCCGACATCGTGATGAGTCTCGACAATGTCATCGCGGTCGCCGCCGCTGCCAATGGCAGTGTGCCCCTCTTGGTGCTCGGCCTAGCCATCAGCGTTCCCCTGATCGTCGCAGGCGCGGCGCTGATCATGGCGCTGCTCTCGAAGCTGCCTTTCCTGGTCTGGGCCGGCGCGGCGCTGCTCGGCTGGATCGCGGGCGAGGTGATCGCAACCGATCCCGGCATCGCACCGAAGCTTCACACGCTATCCGAAGGTCCGTTCGGCGCCTCGCTGGACAACATGCTCGGCAGCCTGCACATCTCGCCGCAATTTGCCCATGGCGGCGGTGGCGCCGAATATCTGTTCGCCGCGCTCGGTGTCGTGGTCGTGCTGGTCGTCGGCTCGATCTGGCGCCGGCGCAGGCTGAGCCACGCCGCACTCGAGCACGCAAAAGCCTCTGCGGAATAAGCCTCAGCGCCGGACGATCGAGCCTGCGCGGCCGATCAGGCGGGCGAGCTGCTTGAAGCGGCTGCCGACGCGGTCGGCGACGAGATCGCCGAGCCGGTGCTCGAACACCAGCATCAATTTGCGGCCCTGGCTGCGGAAATGCGTGGCCGGCAGCACGCCCGGCCGCGCTGCCGAGATCAGATGCGCGACACGGAACGCCGCGCCGAGCAGACGGGCGCGTTCGAGCTGCGCCGGAGTCAGCAGCTCCTGCATCGTCAGCGGCGGCTGGTTTTCCTCACTCAGGCCTGCATAGCGATAGAACACCGACAGCCCGACAAAGGCGCGCTCGATGTGGGTGATTGCGCCGAAATTGCCGTTGACGACGAGGCTGAGCGTCTGCTCGCCGCGATGGTCGGGATGCACGCGCCAGCCGATGTCGGAGAGCAGGCAGGCGGCATGGCGCAGGCGGCGGTCCTCCTCGGTCTCGCGCAGCTTGACCACGCGCACGAGGCGGTCGGTCCAGCCGATCAGCTCGCGGGCATGGCGCGCCGAGCGCGAGAGCAGCTGGTTCAGCTCCTCCGCCGCGCAGATCAGCCCATCCTTGTTGCGCTCGGTCTCCGACAGCTTCTCGTGCAGCAGGCCCTCGCGCACACCGAAGGTCGAGAACACGATGGTCTTGGGCTTCGCCACGCGGATGATGTGTTCGAGCACCAGCGCTGCATAAGTGAGGAGAGGGCGCCGCGCATCCGCGACGATCTCGATGTCGGCGAGCATGTCGACGGCCGCAAGACGACGCAGACGGCGCGAGAAGTCGAGCGCTTCAGCCGCGGAGATGGAGTAGCCGTGCATCACCTGGAGCGGATAGCCGCTCTGGATGATGTGGATGCGCGCGAGTGCGCGCCAGGTGCCGCCGACCGCATAGAAGCTGCGGCCGCTGCCCGCCTTGAGCTGCGGCACCTCGTCGAGCGCCTCACGCACGATGCGGTCGGCGCGCTTGAGCGATTTGTGGGCGAGATCCTGGAGCGCGAGGCCGCCGAGCGGCAAGGTTATGCCGCTGCGCGCGCTGTTCCTGCGCACGTCGATCAGTTCGAGCGAGCCGCCGCCGAGATCGCCGACGATGCCGTCGGGATGATGGATGCCGGAGATCACGCCGAGCGCCGACAGCCGCGCCTCGCGCGGGCCGGACAGGATCTCGATCTTTACGGCGCAGATGCGCTCGGCCTTCGCAATGAAGTCGGGACCGTTGGAGGCGTCGCGGCACGCGGCGGTCGCGATCGCGAACACGCGGCCGACTTGCATCACCCGGCACAGCGCGCGAAACCGCTTGAGTGAGGTCAGCGCCTTGTCGACGGCGTCGGGCGCAAGCAGCCCCGTGCTCTGCACCTCACGCCCGAGGCCGCACAGCGTCTTCTCGTTGAAGATCGGAATGAGGCTCCGCGTCAGTCCCTCGTAGACGACGAGACGAACTGAGTTGGAGCCGATATCGATGACAGCGACGCTCGAGCCGCGCTTGCGCGGCCGCGTCACGTCAGCAATCCCCGATCAGGATGGATGACGTTCATTACGGCGCGTGAGACGACGCGGCGAGGATTCCTTGAGCGACTTTCCACGGCCAGACAGACTCGGATTTGTCATGAAGTAGTTGTGGACGTTGAAAGGCTCCTCGCCCTTCGCGGTCTTCATACGCGTTGAGGACCCGTCCGGCAACAATTGCCAGCTCTGCTCATTGTCCTTCAGATTCGCGACCATGATCTGTTCGAGAACCTGCTGATGCACCGTGGGATTCTGTAGCGGACACAGCACTTCGACGCGGCGGTCGAGGTTGCGCGGCATCATGTCGGCCGACGAGATATACACAGCCGCTTTGGCGCTCGGCAGGCCCTGGCCCATGCCGAAGCAGTAGATTCGGCCATGCTCCAGGAAGCGCCCGATGATCGATTTGACGCGGATGTTCTCCGACAGGCCGGGAATGCCGGGCCGCAGGCAGCAGATGCCGCGCACCACGAGCTCGATCTGGACGCCGGCTTGGGAGGCTTCGTAGAGCGCGTCGATGATGTCAGGATCGACCAGCGCATTCATCTTCATCCAGACCGCGCCGGGCTTGCCGTGACGGGCGTGTTCGGTCTCGCCCTGGATGTGCTGGATCATGCGCTTGCGCAGCGTCAGCGGAGATACCGCCATTTTTTCCAGATCGCTCGGCGCCGCATAGCCGGTGATGAAGTTGAACACGCGCGCGGCATCGCGGCCGATGGTCGGTTCCGAGGTGAAGTAGGAGAGGTCGGTGTAGATGCGCGCGGTCACGGGGTGATAATTGCCGGTGCCGGTGTGGACGTAGGTGGTGAGGCTGCCGCCCTCGCGGCGCACCACCATCGAGAGCTTTGCGTGGGTCTTCAGCTCGAGAAACCCGTAGACGACCTGGACGCCGGCGCGTTCGAGGTCGCGCGCCCAACGAATGTTGGCCTCTTCGTCAAAGCGCGCCTTCAATTCGATCAGCGCGGTGACCGACTTGCCGGCTTCGGCGGCCTCCGCAAGCGCGCGCACGATCGGCGAATTGTTGGAGGTGCGGTAGAGCGTCTGCTTGATCGCGACAACGTCGGGATCGCGCGTGGCCTGTTGGAGGAACTGCACCACCACGTCGAAGGATTCGTAGGGGTGGTGGACGACGAGGTCCTTCTGTCGGATCGCGGCAAAGATGTCGCCGCCATGCTCGCGCACGCGCTCGGGATGACGCGGCACATAAGGCGTGAATTCGAGATCGGGCCGGTCGAGCCGGGTCAGCTGCGAGAGCTCGTTCATGGCGAGCACGCCGTCGACCAGGAACACCTCGTCGTCGGCGGCCGAGAGCGCGTGCTGCACGAAGTTGCGCAGCTGCTCCGGCATCTTGGCGTCGATCTCGAGCCGGATCACCGACCCGCGGCGGCGCCGCTTCAGCGCGGTCTCGAACAGGCGGACGAGATCCTCGGCCTCCTCCTCGATTTCGAGCTCCGAGTCGCGGAGGACGCGGAAGGCGCCCTGGCCGTGGAGATTGTAGCCGGGGAACAACCGGTTGATGAACAGGGCCGTCGCCTGCTCCAGCGAGATCAGACGCACCACCTTGCCGTCGGCCGGCAGGCGGATGAAGCGGTCGATCTTGCCAGGCATACGGATCAGCGCGTTCATCTGCTTGCCGTCGACGGCGCGCGTGAGCTGGAGCGCGATGGTGAAGCCGAGGCTCGGAATGAACGGGAAGGGGTGGGCGGGATCGATCGCCAGCGGTGTCAGCAGCGGGAACACGTTGTTGAGGAAGTAGTCCTCGACCCAGGCCCGCTCAGTCTTGGTGACCTCCTTGCCGTCGACCAGCACGATGCCGACGCCGGAGAGCGTGCCGCGCAGATCGGCCCAGATCGCCTGCTGGTCGGAGGCAAGCTGCGACACGGTCTTGTTGATCAAGATGAGCTGCTCCGACGGCGTCAGGCCGTCGGGGCTGCGCTCGGCAATGCCCTCGCGCACCTGGGCCTTGATGCCGGCGACGCGGACCATGAAGAACTCGTCGAGGTTATTTGCTGAAATCGACAGGAATCGCACCCGCTCCAGCACGGGGTGGTTGGGATTGACAGATTCCTCCAGGACGCGCCGGTTGAAATGCAGCCAGGACAGCTCGCGATTGATGAACCGTTCGGGGCTCGACGCGATCGCCGGCAGGCCCTCGGCCTCCGTGGCTTTTTCTTTAATTTCAACAGCTTGCGCAGAGTCCATCAGAATCCGGTCCATCCTGTCTCGCCTTAACTTGCGACTTCTGCGCAAAACCGGCGAGAGCATGTGTGAGTGCGATGACGTTTCGATGACATTGATGTTCCGCCGCCCCACCGCGTCAAGCGGCCTGAGGGCCGAGCGTCCATATCAGCTGTCGCGCAGCAGTTCAGCGGCCAGTGCCCGGGTCACCGGTCGGCCCAGCCTGAGGGCCTCGCTGTCGAGCAGTTCCACAGCCCGGCGGGCAGCCGCCGAGGACCGCTCCAGGCGGGTGGCGAGGTAGCTGACGACGCTCTCATCGACGGAGAGCTGGCGGTCGGCGCAGAATTTGACGATCAGGCCGCGGAACAGCTGGTCGTCCGGCGGCAGCAGCGAGATCACAGGGATCGTCCGAAGCCGCGAGCGCAGGTCGCGGAGCTCGACGTCCAGCGCCGCCGGCACCTCGCGCCCCGTGAAGAGCACATAGGCGCCGTCCTCACGTGCAAGGTTCATCAGGTGGAAGAGCGCGCGCTCGTCAAAATCGTTCGCCTTGAGATCCTCGACCACCAGCGCGCCGGTGGCGAGCGCGCCCGGGACGGAAGCAGGGGTCAGCGCATTGGCCGTGGTGGAACGGGCGCCGGAATCCTCGGCCCAGATCGCGGCGAGATGGCTCTTGCCGCTGCCCTCGGGGCCGGCGAGCCACATGATCCGATTCGGCCATTCCGGCCAGCCGTCGATCAAAGCGAGGCCGGCGGCGTTGGCGGGGCCTTCGAGGAAATTGTCCCGGCTCAGGCTTTCCGCATGCGGAAGCGAAAACGCCAATTGTCGGGGATGAACGCGGCCTGACACGCTTGCTATGCTCCGTGCCGGCGCGCCGGCTTCGCTTGAAAGATTCGACTTCATCGGGTGGGAGTTGGCCTTTTGCGGGGCCGCATCCCGGCTCATTTGGCGTCGATCGTGCTCATGTGCCGCAGCCACTCGACGAGATAGAGCGACACCGAGGAGAGCGTGAAGACCGTGACCAAGCCCATCAGGATGATATCATAGGGCGCCGGCTTGAAGCCGAAGGCAAGCGCGGCCAGCACCAGCGCCGCATACGCCACCTGGGCTGCGGTGTTGAGCTTGGATACTTTCGACGGCTTCATCTCGACCGGCTTGTCGAACAACCAGGATACGATCACCGCAGTGACGATCATGATGTCGCGGGACACCACCAGGATCACGATCCAGCGCGGGATGTCACCCCAGATGCCGAGCGCCAGGTAGATTGAAACCAGCAGCGCCTTGTCGGCGAGCGGGTCGAGCAGGGCGCCGAGCTCGCTCGTCATGTTGAAGCGCTTGGCCAGGAAGCCGTCGACGGCATCGCTGATGCCTGCGATCAGGAAGACGGCGAACGCCACCTCCATTTGGCTCGACACGATGGCCCAGACGATGATTGGGACCAGCATGATGCGGCCCAACGTAATGATATTCGGAATACTCACGCGGCGCTTCCCGGCACCCGGCCTGACCTCGAATCCGGCCCCTTTGAAGGCTGAACCGGTTGATATCTACATAGTATAGGGCGGGGCGCCATGCGAGCCATTGCGCGTCCCCGGAATTCGACGTAACCAGCCGCAAACCCACTGGAAATCGGGCATGACCGACCGCAAAAACGGCCTCACTTACGCCGATTCAGGCGTCGACATCGATGCGGGCAACCGCTTGGTCGACCTGATCAAGCCGATGGTGCGCGCCACCGCACGCCCCGGGGCCGACGCCGAGATCGGTGGCTTCGGCGGCCTCTTCGACCTCAAGGCGGCCGGCTTCAAGGATCCCATCCTGGTCGCCGCCACCGACGGCGTCGGCACCAAGGTCAAGATCGCGATCGAAACCGGCATTCATGGCGGGATCGGCATCGACCTCGTCGCCATGAGCGTCAACGACCTCGTGGTGCAGGGTGCCGAGCCGCTGTTCTTCCTCGACTATTTCGCCTGCGGCAAGCTCGACCCGGAGGCGACGGCTGCGATCGTTGCCGGCGTCGCCGAGGGCTGCCGCGAGTCCGGTTGCGCCCTGATCGGCGGCGAGACCGCCGAAATGCCCGGCCTCTACAAGGATGGCGACTATGATCTCGGCGGCTTCGCGGTCGGCGCGGCAGAACGCGGTACGCTGTTGCCGCGAAAGGACATCACCGTTGGCGACGCCGTGATCGGGCTGGCCTCCTCAGGCCTGCACTCCAACGGTTTTTCGCTTGTGCGCAAGATCGTCGAGCAATCCGGCCTCGGCTTCGAGGCTCAGGCGCCGTTCTCGCCGGTCATGACGCTCGGCGGCGCGCTGCTGACGCCGACCCGGCTCTACGTCAAATCCTGCCTGCGTGCGATCCGCGAGACCGGCGCTGTGAAAGGGCTTGCCCACATCACCGGCGGCGGCTTCACCGACAACATTCCGCGCGTGCTGCCAGACCATCTCGGCGTCGGCATCGATCTGGCGCGCCTGCCGGTGCTGCCGGTGTTCAAATGGCTGGCCATACAAGCCGGCATCGCCGAGCTGGAAATGCTGCGCACCTTCAACTGCGGCATCGGCATGATCGCGATCGTCGAGCCGGACAAGGTCGACGAGGTTGTGCAGGTCTTCACCGAAGCCGGCGAGACGGTGGCGCAGCTGGGCACCGTGATCCCGGCCGAGGGCGGACATCGCGTCGTCTATAACGGCCATCTCGATCTGGCGCTGTGATGAAGCGCCGCGTCGCCATCCTGATATCGGGGCGGGGCTCCAACATGAGCGCGCTGATCAGGGCCGCGGCCGCGCCGGATTTTCCGGCTGAGATTTCGCTCGTGATCTCGAACAAGGCCGATGCGCTCGGGCTGGAGCGGGCCAAGGCGAGCGGCGTGACAACGCTGGTGATCGAGAGCAAGCCGTTCGGCAAGGACCGCGCCGGCTTCGAGGCGGTGCTGCAAGCAGCCCTCGATCAGCACGGTATCGAGCTGGTTTGCCTCGGCGGCTTCATGCGCCTGTTCACCGCTGAGTTCACCAGGTCCTGGTACGGGCGGATGCTCAACATCCATCCGTCGCTGCTGCCGTCATTCCCCGGCCTCGACCCGCACGGTCAGGCCTTGCGCGCCGGCGTCAAACTGTCTGGCGCGACAGTGCACTTCGTCATCCCCGAGACCGATGCCGGCCCGATCGTGATGCAGGGCGCGGTCCCCGTCAGCGACCACGATACGGCGGACACGCTGTCGGAGCGCATCCTAGAAGTCGAGCACCGCATCTATCCCGAAGCGCTGCGGCTGCTTGCGACCGGCAAGGTCAGCATCGTGGGCGACGTCTGCAAGACGTCGGGAAGCGGGCCATCGGAGAATTTCTTGATTGCGCCCGTCGTAGGGTAAAGACGGTCTCGGGCTCACGAGCCACGAAATAACAGATCGGCCGGTTTGTAGATTTGCCGGGGCTGATCGAACACACCTTCGAAGGCCTCATCGGGAAGCTTCGAGCCGAAAACGTCGAAAGCAGTATCCACCCCGACATCAGTGCCTGCGATAACGCGCGCCGAAGCCGAGCGTTGCTGCTTATCAGTCGTCATCGGTGGTGGCTTGGTGGTGATGGTCTGCTCCAAAGCAACGGCTTTTTTCGCTTGTATCATCCAACAATAACAAAATCCCCCGGCAGAGCCGGGGGGCAACGTCATGATCTCTCGCTTGTCAGGCTCGAGAGAAATCAGGAGACCTTGAGGTTTTCCGCGGATGCTTTGCCGCGGTTCTCCACGAGGTCGTATTCAACCACCTGGTTTTCGTTGAGGGTCGAGAGTCCGGCGCGCTCGACGGCGGAGATGTGGACGAACACGTCCTTATCGCTGCCGTTTGGCTTGATGAACCCATAGCCCTTGGTCGGGTTGAACCATTTGACGGTGCCCTTTTGTGGCATCGCAGTCTCCTCCGCTAGATACAAAAAAGACGCGGCTGCTTTTCGCATGCCACGCCACAAACGGGCTTCCGGGAGTCTGTTCGAGTCTTGAGTCTCAATGTCGCGAAACGCACAGCCGAGCGCCAATTCCGATTGTGTCCGATATTGCAACATGAAAATCGCGCGTTAGCAAGCCGTGCGCGAATTTCAAGACCGGGCCGGGCCCGTGCTTCTGCAATTTGCGACCTGTGGCCGCGGAACCACAATCGAGGGCAATGCCTCGGCTATAGCTAGCCAACCGGTTGACCCTCCGTGGCAGTTCGGCACAAATCGCCGCACGTGCGCGCCGTTCGTGTTGCATTTTTGCGGGCCGCCTTTTGCTTCGGGATTAGTCGTCATGAGCTGCCCCTCGCAGCCCTCCGGGACACGGCAAACGATCGGGCTGGACCGCGTCCGCCGGATCGTGACGGCGATCGCCATGGCGTTCGCAGTCGTCGCGGTGATGGCAGCTACGCCCAGCTTCGCACAGCGCCGTCCGCCGGTGCCGCCGCCCACGCCGTCAGCGACCTCGACCAATGACGACCAGTCCGCTGGCAACAGCACGCTCGATCTCGGCTCCGGATTTCTGGAGCGGCTCGGAAACCAGGCGTCTGGCGGCTTCAACCGGGCGTTCCGCAGCAATCCCGGCGGCGGCGGCGCGTCCGAGAGCACGGATGATCCGCGCTACCGCACCTGGTTCGAGGGCTACGGCGTCTCGGTCCGGACCGACGCGCAGGGCGATTTCGTCGGCGACAAGCGCAAGACGGTTGGCGGCGTCGCCGGCTTCGGCGCGCGGATTGCGCCGGGCGTCAATCTCGGTTTCTCCGTTGATCAGAGCCATACCGACATCGACGTGCCGCTCGCGCTCCAATCGGCAACGCTCGACCTGACCCAGGTCGGCTTCAACGGCTCGGTCGACAAGGGGCCGTGGACCTGGGCCTTCGCGGTGGTGCACGGTTTCGGCAAGGTCCATTCCAGCCGCGACACCGGTTTCGGCCTGGCGACCGCTGGCTATCGCGCCGCCGTCGACGGCGCGCTGACCGAGATCAGCTATTACTGGACCAAGGATCAGATGCGGGTCGTGCCCAAGGGCGCACTCGAATATGTCCACGCCACCGGTGCAGCGTTCCAGGAGGCTGGCGGACTTGATCCGCTCGACGTTGGCTCGAGCGCGATCTCACGCGCGCGCGTCATGATCGGCGCCGAGATCGGGCGCTACTTCATCTTCGACCAGAAGATTTTGGACCTGTCGGCCTACGGCAAGTTCGTCGACAATTTTTATCAAAACCTCGGCTCGGTCCAGGTCAGCCTCGGGACCCAGAACATCGTCGTCCCCGGCATCGGCGAGAGCCGTTACGGCATGGACGCCGGCGCCACGGCCTCGCTCAGCCTGACCAACACCGCGCGGCTCTACGTCAATTACGACGGCAAGTTCCGCAACGAGCTGACGTCGCACCAGGGCACGGTCGGTTTCGAATACAGGTTTTAGGCGCGAGCATGATCCGGAAAAGTGTGCAGCGGTTTTCCCTCGCGACAAACGCGGAACGCGTTTGCGCGGAGATCATGCTCAAAATAAGAGTTTGCGTCTATGTCGGCGTTGCCGCGACATAGCCCGTCAATCCAAAGCCCTCGCGCGCGGCCGTCATCATCGGTACCAGCGCGTTCGGATGGATGAACTCATCGCGGAAGCAGGGATAAGTCTTGGGATCGAAGATCCTCTTCAGCCAGTCGATCACGATCTTGTGGCGCTCGGAGGTGCGGAACTCCTTGTGATAGGTGAGCCAGAGATCGGCGTGGTGGCTGACGCCGAGATCGACGGCAATGAGCGGCGCACCGAGCGCGATCGACACCGTCGGCAGGAAGCCGATGCCGGCGCCGCGCTCGACCGCATAAAGCACGCCGACCGAGGAGTTTGTCTTGATCCCGACGATGCCTTCCAGCGACTTCAACCCTAGGACGCGGGCGTAGGCGCTGTCGTCGACCTGGGGCGCGCTCTGCTTGATGATGCGGTGGTTCTTCAATTCGGCAAGCGTCGCCGGCACGCCGTAGAGCTTCTCGTAGTCCTTGGAGACGAAGGGATAGATGTGCAGGCGACCGAGCTTGGCGACGATCAGATCGGGATTGGTCGGCGGCTCGAGCTGGATCGCGATGTCCGACTCCAGCCGCGCGACGTCGGCCTGCTCCATCGCGCAGCGCAGATCGACGGCGATCTTGCGATAGGTCTTCTGGAAATCGATCAGTCGCGGCAGGATCCAGAAATTGCCGGGGCCTTCCGTCACTGCGACACGCACGGTGCCCGCCGTATCGTTCGACGAGCGCGAGGCGCGCCGGAATACGTTGAAGGCGTGACGTTCCATATGCGCGACGTCGGCAATCATTGCGGTGCCTTCGTCGCTGAGCGTAAGCCCGCTCTGGTCGCGCAGGAACAGCTTGCAGTCGATGCGCTCTTCGAGCCGGTCGATGCGACGCATCAACGTCGTGGAGGTGAGTCCGAGTTCTTCGGCGGCGTTGCGGAAACTTTTATATTTTGCGCACGCTAAAAATAGCTTCAAATCATCCCAAGACGCATCCAGGGCTTCTTCACGGTGCTGCATCATCGCAGCACCCCGGTGCAATACTTGCTGCATACTCCAGATCCCCAGCCGCTAAGCTTCGCAGCGTAGCGGGCGCGAAAAGCCCCGAACGATAGAGGGGCGACATCGGTATGGAAAGGGGCTCGTTTGCCGCAAGGCATGATTTCGACGCGCTGCCGCTGAGCCCGGACGTCGAAGTCCGTTGTGCGCAATTTTCCGAAATTGCCGCACTTTGCGATATGGCGCATCGGCTGGTGCCGGGCGTGCGGGTCGGGGCGGCGGAGCTTGCGACATATGTCGCCCGCGATCCCCAGAGCCTCCTGACCTTCAGCCGAAAGGGCGATCTGCTCGGTGGCATGGCCTTCCTGTTCCTCAGCGATCGCGGGCACGATGCGTTGCTGCTCGACGAGATTTGCCTGACCGCGCCCGATACGCGCCATCTTGCCTCGGCAGACCAGGCGGTTTCCGCCATCTACATCTGGGCGATCGCGGCGACGGGGCGCGGGATCGCGGGCCTCGGCAAAGCCGCGGCTCATCTGCGCCAGATAAGATTCCGCAACGCCGACTGCTATGCGCACCCGTCAACCGTGGCCGGACGCGACATCATGAAGGCGACCGGCTTCGAGCCCGTTCCAAGTTTCCAGTCCGACCTCTGGTGTTACGAGCGCCCCTGGAACCGGCGGTCAATGCGCATGCCGGGCGCGATCATCCAAGCAAGGAGTTTTGCAGATGCACGGCACTAGGATTCCTCTCGCCAAGCCAGACTCCCGCGCCATCACTATCCGCCTCGCGCGCGATGTGGGCGATCTCATGCTTGTCACCGCCATTCGCTCCGCGGTCTATCTCGCCGAGCAAAATTGCCCGTTCGAGGAGGAGTTCGACGGCAACGACATGGTGGCCGCGCATTTCATCGGCTTCGTCGGCAACGAGCCTGCAGGCTGCCTGCGGGTGCGCTTCTTCGGCGATTTCGCCAAGGTCGAGCGGCTGGCGGTGCGTCACCAATATCGGCGCTCACGCGTCTCGTTCAAGCTGGTGCAGGCGAGCGTCGACTATGTGAAGCGCAAGGGGTTTCGCAAGATCTACGGTCAGGCCCAGGACCGGTTGGTCGATTTCTGGGCTCATTTCGGCGCCAAGCCGCTCGGCCACAACCGCAAGATCACCTTCTCGGATTTCTCCTATACGGAAATGCTGCTGGAGATCGAGCCGGGGCCGGATGCCATCACGCTGGACAGCGATCCTTACGTGATCATCCGTCCCGAGGGCGATTGGGATCGGCCGGGCGTGCTCGATGCCTCGGCGGGGCGGGCGGTGACATCGCCGCTGCGGGACCCCGCGCCCGCCTATCGCTGAAGCCGGAGCAGCTACGCGCACGACAATGTCGGTCTCCATCCACGACGATCCGCTGATCCTGGTCTGCGCGGATCTCCAGGTCGAATATCTGACCCAGGGGCGTCGCCACGTCATCCTCGACGGCGACGCCGCCACCTCGCGTTCCCTGGAACTACTGACGCTGTGGCGCAACAATCTCTGGCCGGTGATGCATCTGAAGCGCATTGCCCAGGCCGCCTGGTTCAATCCGGCATCCAGGCTGACCGATTGGATCGCCGAGACGAAGCCGCGGCCCGGTGAGATGACGTTCGAGCACCCGCTACCCTCGGCCTACAGCTCGTCGCGGTTCGGGGATTACATGTCCAGTATCCGCAACGTGCGCTGCGTTCTGATCGGCTTTTCCCTCGACGAAACCATTCTGGCCACAATTGTCGAGGGGTTTCACCGCAGCCATCGCTACCAAGTGGTTGGCGACGCCGTGGCCTGCCGGCGGCCGGGAACGGGTGAGGCGGTCGCCTACAAGCAGTCGGTGGTGAATGTCATCGGCAATTTTGCTACGATCCGGTCCAGCGCCGAACTGATCAGAACCAGCGGCGCCGTCGCGGTCTAGGTGGACGCGATCGGCGGATGGGTGGGTGGGACATTGTCACGGGGAGACGAACTCAAGGAGCTGGCGAGCGACCTGTCGCGTGCCGCCGAGACGGCACGCCGCATCGGCCTGCCGACGACCATCTATTTGCTTGCGATGGCGCTGGTCGAGGTGAGGGAGGCCGCTGAGGCTGCCGGCGGTGAGGATGACGACGGCGCGGCCTGAGGGCCGGTCCGTGTGCGGCTTTGTGCAACGCTGCTGGGCGTTTGTTGCCAACGAATTGGCGTTGCAAGTTCTGCCTCATCGCAATAGCCAAGGGATGAAGCCGGCTGCGCTGGCGACGTGAAGACCTGAGGATCCCCGCAATGTCCATGCTGCCCAATTCGCAAGAAGCCCGGGATGTGGCCTATCAGCTCCATTCCTACACCAACGCCCGCGCCCATCAGCAGGCCGGTCCCCTGGTGATCGAGCGCGGCGAGGGGCCTTACGTCTTCGACGCGTCGGGCAAGCGCTATTTCGAGGCGATGGCCGGCTTGTGGAGCGTCGGGCTCGGCTTCAACGAGAAGCGGCTGGTCGATGCCGCGCACAAGCAGATGCTGGCGCTGCCGTTCTATCACACGTTCTCCGCGAAATCGCATGGGCCCTCGATCGATCTGGCCGAGAAGCTGGTTGCGCTCGCGCCGGTGCCGATGAGCAAGGTGTTCTTCACCAATTCCGGTTCGGAGGCCAACGACACCGTCCTCAAGCTGATCGCCTACCGTTCCAACGCGCTCGGCCAGCCGCAGCGCAAGAAGGTGATCAGCCGGATGCGCGCCTATCACGGCGTCACCATCGCATCCGCAAGCCTCACCGGCCTGCCCAACAACCATCGCTCGTTCGATCTGCCGCTGCCGAACATCCTGCACACCGGCTCGCCGCACTTCTACAAGGACGGCGCGCCCGGCGAGAGCGAGGAAGCCTTCGCGACACGTCGTGCCGAGGAGCTCGACGCGCTGATCCAGAAGGAAGGGCCGGACACCATCGCGGCCTTCTTCGGCGAGCCGGTGATGGGCGCGGGCGGCGTCATCGTGCCGCCGGCGACCTATTGGGACAAGATCCAGAAAGTCCTCAACAAATACGACATCCTGCTGATCGCCGACGAGGTGATCTGCGGCTTCGGCCGCACCGGCAAGATGTTCGGCTGCGAGACCTACGGCATCAAGCCCGATGCGATCGTCGTCTCCAAGCAGATCACGTCGAGCTATTTCCCGCTGTCGGCGATTATCCTGAACGACCGCATGTTCGAGCCGATCGCGGACGAGAGCAACAAGATCGGCGTGCTCGGCCACGGCTTTACCGCGGGCGGCCATCCCGTCGGCTCGGCGATCGCGCTGGAAAATCTCAAGATCATCGAGGAGCGCGGCCTGGTCGCGCATGCCGCTGAGCTCGGTGGCTATATGCAGGGCAAGCTGCGCGAACTCACCAGCCATCCGCTGGTCGGCGAAGTCCGCGGCGTCGGCATGATCGCAGCCCTCGAGCTCGTGCTCGACAAGGGGCGCAAGACGGCAGCGGCGACGCCCGGTGCGGTCGGCGGCATGGCCAGCCGCATGCTCCAGGAGCGCGGCGTGATCTCGCGCAACATGCTGGATGCTATCGCCGTCTGCCCGCCGCTGATCGTCACCAAGGCCCAGATCGACGAGCTGATCGCCGCGATCTCGGGTGTGCTGGATGACATGAAGCCGGAAGTCGCGAAGCTGACGCCGGCGTAGGGCGGGTCCGACTCTATCACCGTCACCCTGAGGTGCTCGCCTCTTCGGCGAGCCTCGAAGGGCGACGGCCCGATCGACCGCAGCGGGGGCCGTTCATCCTTCGAGGCTCGCCATGCTGCGCATGGTGCGCACCTCAGGATGACGGCTTGACTGCCTCCACTCGCTGAACCCCGATCACGCGGCCCTTCTCGATCGCGAGCGCCAGTTCGCCGCGCTTGAGCTTCAGCGCGGCATCGCCAAACAGCTCGCGGCGCCAGCCGCGCAAGGCGGGCACGTCGGCCTCGTCGTCGGCTGCGATCTCCTCGAGATCGTCGACGGTGGCGATCACCTTGCTCGCGACCGCGTGGCGCTCTGCGGTCATGCGCAGCAGGACCTTCAGGAGCTCTACGGTCGCAGCACCGTTGGAATTGTTGCGCGGCTTCTCCAGCTTCGGCAGCGTGGTTGGATCCCGCGCCAGCCCGCGCTCGACCGCGGCAACGATGTCCGCGCCCCATTTGGACTTCTCGAACCCCTTCGGCACCGAACGCAGATGCGCGAGTTTTTCGATCGTGTTCGGGGCGTGGGTTGCGATGTCACTGATGGCCTCGTCGCGCAGCACGCGGCCGCGCGGCACGTCTCGGCTCTGCGCTTCCTGCTCGCGCCAGGCCGCGACCTCCATCAGCACCGCGAGGTCCTTCGGCTTGCGCACGCGCGTCTTCAAGCGCTCCCAAGCGCGCTCGGGGTGGAAGTCGTAGGTCTTGGGCGAGGTCAGGACTTCCATCTCGATGGAGACCCATTCGCTGCGCCGGCGCTTCTTCAGGTCGGCATCGAGTGCCGCGAACACGTCGCGCAGATGGGTGACGTCGGACACCGCGTAGTGCATCTGCTCTTTGGTCAGCGGCCGGCGCGACCAGTCGGTGAAGCGGTGGGTCTTGTCGGGGCGGTGGCCGGTGACCTTCTCGACCAGCTGGTCGTAGGCGATGCTGTCGCCGTAGCCGAGCACCATGGCCGCGACCTGGGTGTCGAACACCGGATGCGGGATAATATTGGCCTGGTGCCAGATGATCTCGATATCCTGCCGGGCGGCGTGGAACACCTTTAGCACGCTCTCATTCGCCATCAGCTCGAAGAACGGCTTGAGGTCGAGGCCCTCGGCCAGGGTGTCGATGACCATCGCTTCCTCGGCGCTTGCCATCTGCACCACGCACAGCAGCGGGTAGTAGGTGGTTTCGCGCAGGAACTCGGTATCGACAGTAATGACGGGGTGCTTGGCCAGCCGGCTGCAGGCAGCCGCGAGGTCAGCGGTGGTGGTAATCAAATCCATGAACGGCCCATGACACTTGATATCAGCCGTTCTGCCGAAAGCGCTGTGATGTCAAGGGGCTCGTAGCGAATTCGAGCCTTGCATTTGGGCCGGAATCGCACTTTTCCGCCGAAAATCCTATTCGTAGCGGATGCGCTGCGAGGGTTTTCGCGCGCAGGGCACCGCCACCACGATCACGCACATGGCGACCAGCGCCAATCCCAGGAACTCGAAAACCAACAAATCCACGACAAAATCCCTCAGCAACATTGCTAGACTTGTCTGGGGTGAATTGAGGGTCTGTTAATTGTCGTGGTTACCGGCGGCGGGCCGGGCCGGATGGTGGACGGGGGGTTAACGCGCTGCGACTGACCAAAACGTCTTCGGCGCCCCGCACGGCGGAGCGCCGAATGTTGTTCGTACGATGAGCGCCGGCCTCACGGCAGCTTCAGCGACGTCTCCGCGTTGTACGGCTTGAGCAGCTCGTCGGCGGCCTTCTGGGCGGCGGCGAGCGCCTCCTTCGGCTGCTTCTTGCCGTTGAGAACCAGCATCACCTCGTCCTCCAGTGTCTTGCGGACCGGCACGGTCTTGTAGGTCGCAAACCAGGGCTTGGCGACGTCGAGCTGCTCGACGGCGGTCTTGGCATCCGGGTTCTTGTTGAGGAAGTCGACCATGTCAGGCGTCTTGTAGGCGGCCATGTTCGGCGCGAAATAGCCGGTGGCGCGGCTCCACCAGCCGCTCTTCTCTGGCGAGGTCATCCACTTGATCAGCGTCCAGGCCGCCTTCTGCTTGTCGGCTTCCTGGCCTGCCGGAATGATCAGCGAGGCACCGCCGATCGGCACGGCGTTGCGGACGTTGCGCGGGATGAAGGCGACCTTGTAGGCGAATTTTGCGTTGTCGCGCACATAGGTCAGCGAGCCCGTCGAGAGCATCATCATCGCGGCGTTGCCGGAGATGAAGGAGGTGCTGACGGCCGGACCGGGCGTGGCGCCGGGCGGGTGGACCTTGTGCTTGTAGACGAGGTCGTTCCACCAGGTCAGTGCGCCCTGCATCGAGGGCGTGTCGTAATAGACCTCGCCGCCGAACTCCTCGTTATAGTAGCGCCCGCCATTGGTCATGGTGAGCGTTTCCATCATCCAGCCGCAATAGTCGTAAGCGCAGGGGATCGCGATGCCCCAGCGGGTGACCTTGTCGCCCTCGCGCTTGGTGAGCTTCTTGGCCCAGTCGGTGAGCTCCGCCCAGGTCTGCGGCGGCTTGTTCGGATCGAGGCCGGCTTCCTTGGCCTGATCGGCGTTGATGTAGAGCAGCGGCGTCGAATTGTGGAAGGGCACGCCGTAGACCGAGCGGTCGATCACCGCGTTGCCCTGGAGCGCCGGGAAGAACTGGCCGAGAAACTGATCCTTGGTGGTGCCGTCGGCGGCGATCAGGGAATCGAGATTGGTGAGTTCGTTCTCGATCTGCATGTCGAGCAGGAAGTTGGCCGACATGATCACGGCGGCCGGCGGCTTGCCGGCCTTGATCGAGGCACGCGTCTTGATCAGCGTGTCGTCATAGGAGCCGGTATAGACCGCGGTTGCCTTGATCGCCGGATGGGTCTCGTTGAACTCCTTGATCAAGGTGCCCATGTCGCGGGCGAGCTTACCGTCGACGGGGACGGGAAAGAACAAATCGATCTCGGTCGGGCCTTCGGCCAGCGCCGGGAAGGCGATGGTACCTGCGATGGCGAGGCCGAGCATGAGCCTGCGGGAAAACAGCATCGAGAAATCTCCTATTTGATGCCTGAGGTGACGAAAGAGCTGATGAAGCGCTTCTGGAAAATGAGGAAGGTGATGAGCAGCGGCGCAATCACCATCAGCGTGCCGGCGGCGATAGTGCCCCAGGCCTGTGTGCCTTCGGCCGTGGCGGTGAACACCGAGAGACCGACGGTGAGCGGCCGCTTGTCCGGCGAATTGATCACCATCAGCGGCCACAGGAAGTCGTTCCAGTGGCTGGTGACGGAGATGATGGCGAACGCCGAGAAGCTCGGCAGCGACAGCGGCACATAGATGTGGCGGATGCGCTGGGACAGGCTGGCGCCGTCGATCAGCGCTGCGTCCTCGAGTTCGGTCGGAATGGCCTCAAAGGCCTGCCGCATCAGGAAGGTGCCGAAGGCCGAGGCGAAGAACGGCATCATCACGCCGGCGAGCGTGTCGTAGAGGCCGAACTGCGCGACGATGCGCAGGTTCGGCACGATCAGCAGCACCGGGACCAGCATGAGCTGCATCAGGAACAGATAGAAGATCAGCGATTTGCCGGCGAAGTCGAGCCGCGCAAACGCGAAGCCCGCGAGCGTGATCGTGACGAATTGCACCAGCAGGATGCCGGTGCAGATGATGGTGGTGTTGAGGAAATAGCGCGGGAAATCGCCGATCTCCCAGGCGTCCCTGATGTTGTCGAGCGTCGGTTTGAGGCTCGGCATCAACTCGGCCATCAAATTGATGCCGTCGGACGCGGGGCGCAGTGTCGCCACGCCCATCCACAGGAACGGGATCAGCCAGACGAGCGCGAGCAGCACGGTCAGCACGAAGCCAAGCTTCGGCGTGATCTCGCGGCGGGTGGCGAGCGGGGTGTCCTTGAACAGGCGATCGATCAGCGTCACGCCCCGCCCTCGCGGTTGGCCATCGTCCGGAATGAGAGCGCGGTGAGGGCCATCAAGGCCGCAAGCGTCAGCAGCGTCGCCGCCGAAGCCTTGCCGATGTCGTAATGCTCGACCGCCTGCTGGTAGATGTAGAACAGCACGAGATTGGTGGCGTTCGACGGGCCGCCCTTGGTCATGACGAAGACGTGGTCGACCTGCGTCACCGCATTGAGGATTGCGATCACGGTGACGAACAGGAAGGTGGGCTTAAGCTCCGGCAGGATGATGTGGCGAAAGCGCGTGAACGGTCCGGCGCCGTCGAGATGCGCGGCTTCCATGACGTCCTCCGGAACGGATTGGAGGCCGGCGAGGAAAAACAGCATGTAGTAGCCGGCGTTCTTCCAGATCGTGATGACCATGATCGCATAAAGCGCGATGTCGGAATCGCCGAGCCAGTTCGGCAGCACCGGAAGGAAGCGGCCGATGTAGTAGTCGAGCAGCCCGACATTGGGCAGGAAGATGAACAGGAACAGCGCCGAGGCCGCGACCATCGGGATCAGCACCGGCAGGAACAGCGCGGCCCGCAGCGCGCTGGTCAGCGCATTGGTGCGCGACAGCGCCAGCGCGAACAGCAGTGCAAGCCCAATGCTCGGGATCGCCGTGCCGACGGCGTAGATGAGGTTGTTGACGACGGCGCCGGTGAAGGCAGGGTCCGCCAGCACCGCGCTGATGTTGTCGAGGCCGACGAAGCGGACCGGCGCCTTCGGTGTGGCGCGCTGGTAGAGCGCGTCGATGAACACCCGCCCCACCGCGCCATAAGTGAACAGCGCGAGGAAGACCAGCGAGGGCAGCAGCAGCAAATAGGCCGGCAGTGAGGCTTTGAAGCGGGTGGAAAATCGCTTCGCGAGATGCAGGCGCGGCGGCGCCGAGGCCGCGACCGGGAGAGCCGCGGGTTCAGCGAGGCTCATCTCACCGCGCCGGGAAATTGAGCGCATAGTCGCGATCGTCCATTCCCGCTGGCGCGGCGAAGGGGAAGCGCAGACTGGTGTCGAGGAAGTCGTGGCTGTGCACGACCAGGTTCTCCTGGTCGATCAGCACTACGCCATAGGCCGGCGGCTCGTGGCTTGCCAGATGGTCGGTGGCCGTAGCATCGAGCTCGAACCAGACCTGGTGGTTGGTGCCGCGCAAGGTGGAGAAGGGGATCTTGCCATAGCTGCCGAAAATCGGCCGGTGCACATGGCCGAAGAAGAGGTGGCGAATGCGCGACCGGTAGGGCGCGATCACCTCGGCAAATTCGGCGCTTTGCTTCAGTGCGATCTCGTCCATCGCGTGCACGCCGACCGGGAACGGCGGGTGATGCATGAAGACGACGAGCGGCGTATCGGCTGGTGCGGCGGCCAGCGTGCTCGCAAGCCAGCCAAGGCGCTTGGCGCACATTTCGCCGGCATGGCTGGTCTCGTCCAGCGTGTCGAGGAACACGAACAGACCGTGCTCGGTGGTCCGCGTGCCCTGCACGAAGCCGTTAGGATCGCGCGGCGCCGCCTTGAGGCCGTCGAGGCAGGCGACGCGGCGGTCGTGGTTGCCGACCATGGCGATGTACGGCATTTTCAGCGCGGCCAGCGCCTCGGCGAAATTGGCGTAGGATTCAGGCTCGCCCCAATGGGTGAGATCGCCGGTGACGACCGCGAAGGCGGCATCGGACTGGTGGGTGTTGATGTCGGCAATCGCAGCATCGAGCCGGGCGCGCGGGTCGAGGCCATAGAGCTTCAGCCCCGGATTCGCGAGATGCGTGTCGGTAATGTGGATGAATTTGAAGGGCATGGCGCGCTTGTCAGGACTGTTGGAGGATGGACGCCTCCGGCAAGACGGCCCTGACAGGCCGTTAGAGCGCGAGTGTTTCAGTTTGATGACAGTGGTTCCGCGCGCCCCGAATTCCACAGGAAGCGCTGGCGATGGCGCCGAGCCGCATGCTCACAAAAATATCGAAAACAACCCCATGCACAGTAGCCGATGGTTGTCGGAACAACGGCTTACGCGTCTTTCGACATGCTTTGACGCGTCGGGCAAAACAGTGGCATGATGCCATTATCGGAAAATCCGCAGTGCGGCGCTGTGGCCGGCCCGGCGATGGGCGGCTCGACGGAACGGCTGCGGACGAAGCCCGGCCCGGGTCACGTCCCGCAGAACGTCTGCAACACCCGCTGGTCCGGCAGCGGCGGATTCTGGTAGGCCGCGTACTCTGGCTGGTCCTGGTACGGCTTCGCCAGCACCTTCACCAATTCCTCGAACGGCGCATAATTGTCATCATTCACTGCGGCCTGGATCACGGCTTCGACGCGGTGGTTGCGCGGAATGAAGATCGGATTGACGGCATGCATTGCCGCTTGCCGCTCGGCCGCGGTCTGCGGCTCTAGCGCCGCGCGCTCGCGCCAGCGTGTGGCCCAATCGTCGAACGCGCCGGGATCCATGAATTGCGCGCGGACGTCGGCGACGCTGGCTTCATCGCCAGCAGCATCACCCAGCTTGCGGAAGGTGAGGGTGAAGTCGGCCTGGTTCTTCGCCATGGCATCCAGGAGGTCCTGGATCAGCGCCTCGTCGCCATCGCGCATCGTGAACAGGCCGACCTTTTTGCGCAGGCCTGCCTGATAGGCTTTGCTGAACGTCTCGGGGAATGCGCCCAGAATGTCCTGCGCCTGCTCGACCGCCTTCTCCTGATCGTCAGAGAACAGCGGCAGCAGGCATTCCGCCAACCGAGTCAGATTCCACAGCGCGATGCGTGGTTGGTTGGCATAGGCGTAGCGGCCCGCCTCGTCGATCGACGAGAACACCTGCGCGGGATTGTAGGCATCCATGAAGGCGCAGGGGCCGTAATCGATGGTCTCGCCCGAGATCGAGGAGTTGTCGGTGTTCATCACGCCATGGATGAAGCCGACCAGCAGCCAGCGCGCGACGAGCTCAGCCTGGCGCGCGACCACACCGGCGAGCAGGGCGTGATAGGGGCGCTCCGCACCGAGCAGCTCCGGATAGTGGCGGCCGATGACGTGATCGGCGAGCCTTCGGATCGCGTCGGTGTCACGGCGCGCGGCGAAAAATTGGAAGGTGCCGACGCGGATGTGGCTCGCGGCGACGCGCGTCAAGACTGCGCCGGGCAGCACGGTCTCACGAATGACCGGCTCGCCGGTGACGACGGCAGCAAGCGAGCGCGTGGTCGGGATGCCAAGCGCGAACATCGCCTCGCTGACGATGTATTCGCGCAGCACCGGCCCGAGCGCGGCGCGGCCGTCGCCGCGGCGGGAGAACGGGGTTGGCCCCGAGCCCTTGAGCTGGATGTCGCGGCGGACACCGCTTTTATCGATGACCTCGCCGAGCAGGATCGCCCGCCCGTCGCCGAGCTGCGGCACGAAATGTCCGAACTGGTGGCCGGCATAGGCCATGGCGATGGGATCCGCGCCGGCGGGAACCGTCTTGCCGGCCAGGATCTCGGCGCCCTCCGGGGTCTCAAGCAGGTCGGGATCGAGCCCAAGCTGGACCGCCAGCGGCCGGTTCAGCTTGATCAGCCGGGGGGCCGTGACCGGTGTCGGCGCGACCCGGGCAAAGAAGCTGTCCGGCAGCGCCGAATAGGAGTTCTGGAAGGGGAAATGGACCGTCATGGCCTCAAGATAAGGCTGGAACGCTCGATGGCAAAGGCTCGGGCCCAGATTGGCTAAAAATGGGCGGTTCGGCCCCAAAACGGACCGTTCCCTTGGTTGCCGCCCCGGGCCTCGTCGGGTAAACCCTCCGCAATTCGGGCAGGCCCGTTGGGACGCTCGATTCGACCCCTCCGACATTGAATTTGGGACGACCATGCATCGCTACCGGTCACATAAATGCGGCGATCTCCGCGAGAGCAACATCGGCGAGACAGTTCGCCTCTCGGGCTGGGTCCATCGCGTTCGCGACCATGGCGGCGTGCTGTTCATCGACCTGCGCGACCATTACGGCCTGACCCAGTGCGTGGTCGATCCGGATTCGCCGGCGTTCTCGCAGGCCGAGAAGCTGCGCTCGGAATTCGTGGTGCGGATGGACGGCAAGGCCCGCCGCCGCCCCGAGGGCACCGACAACGACGATTTGCCGACCGGCAAGGTCGAGGTCTATGTCAGCGAGATCGAGGTGCTCGGTCCGGCCGGCGACCTGCCGCTGCCCGTGTTCGGAGACCAGGAATATCCTGAGGACATCCGTCTCAAATATCGCTTCCTCGATCTGCGCCGTGAAAAACTGCACCAGAACATCATGACGCGCATCGAAATTATCAAGTCGATGCGTCGGCGCATGGAGGGGCAGGGCTTCTTCGAGTTCAACACCCCGATCCTGACCGCATCCTCGCCGGAAGGCGCGCGCGACTTCCTGGTGCCCTCGCGCATCCATCCCGGCAAGTTCTACGCGCTGCCGCAGGCGCCGCAGCAGTACAAGCAGCTCTTGATGATGTCGGGCTTCGACCGCTATTTCCAGATCGCGCCCTGTTTCCGCGACGAGGACCCGCGCGCCGACCGTCTGCCCGGCGAGTTCTACCAGCTCGACGTCGAGATGAGTTTTGTCACGCAGGAAGACGTCTTCGCTGCGATGGAGCCCGTGATCACCGGCGTGTTCGAGGAGTTTGCCAAGGGCAAGCCAGTGAGCAAGAACTGGCGCCGAATTCCGTTCGCAGAGGCGCTGCGCAAATATGGCAGCGACAAGCCGGACCTGCGCAACCCCATCGAGATGCAGGACGTCTCCGAACATTTCCGCGGCTCCGGCTTCAAGGTGTTCGCGCGCATGCTCGAAGATCCCAAGAACCAGGTCTGGGCGATCCCGGCGCCGGGCGGTGGTTCGCGTGCTTTCTGCGACCGCATGAATTCGTGGGCTCAAGGCGAGGGCCAGCCCGGCCTCGGCTACATCATGTGGCGCGAGGGCGGCGAGGGCGCAGGTCCGCTCGCGAACAACATTGGGCCTGAGCGCACCGCCGCGATCCGCGCGCAGGTCGGCGTCAAGGAAGGCGATGCCGCCTTCTTCGTCGCCGGCGATCCCGACAAGTTCTGGAAGTTTTCAGGTTTGGCCCGCAACAAGGTCGGCGAGGAATTGAACCTCACCGACAAGGAGCGGTTCGAGCTCGCCTGGATCGTCGACTTCCCGATGTACGAGTACAACGAGGACGACAAGAAGGTCGACTTCTCGCACAACCCGTTCTCGATGCCACAGGGCGGCCTCGACGCCTTGAAGGGGCAGGATCCCCTGACCATCAAGGCGTTCCAGTACGACATCACCTGCAACGGCTACGAGATTGCCTCGGGCGGCATCCGCAACCACGTGCCGGAAGCGATGGTGAAGGCGTTCGAGATCGCGGGCTATGGCGAGCAGGAAGTGGTCGAGCGGTTCGGCGGCATGTATCGCGCCTTCCAGTACGGCGCGCCGCCGCATGGTGGCATGGCCGCGGGTGTCGACCGTATCGTGATGCTCTTGTGCGGCACCAACAATCTGCGCGAGATCTCGCTGTTCCCGATGAACCAGCAGGCCATGGACCTCCTGATGGGCGCGCCGTCGGACGCCACCACCAAGCAGCTCCGCGAGCTGCATGTGCGGGTGAACCTGCCGCAGAAGTGAATGCGTGCCCCGGACGCAGCGCAGCGCTTCTTCAGCGGTGCGCTGCAGAACCGGGGCCCATTTCTCGGCGAACAGCGGCCTCTGTGGATCCCTGCTCTGCGTCGCGTCATTTCATGCCGCGCCGCGTCCGGGACACGAGACCAACTACAACCCCGTCGACGCCTCGATCCTGAACTGCGCCAACGCGACAATCGGCTCGCTGTTGAGGGCGTTCATGAGCTGGACCACCGGCACCTTGCCGAGCGGCGTCAGCTTAATCGTGAGCGTTTGCCCCGATGTCGCAACGAAGCTCGCGAGCGCATCCACTGCCGTTTTGGCGTCGGGATTGGTGGAGACGATCCTCTCGCCCTGCGCCCGGATCATTTCGACGATGGCGCTGCGCGCGGCGTCGCGGCTGACGTTCTGAATCCGCGCGAACTGCGCTACGACGAGATCGACGACGCCGCTGTCGCGCAAGGAGAGCTCGATCGCACCGGTCTCGATCTGCCCCGCCTGACCCATGGCCTGCACCGGGTCGGCCGTGAACACGCCACGCGGCACGTTGGCGAGCGCGAAGCGGGCTTGCGCCTTGGCGAGATTGCCGAGATCGATGGTTGCTGGTGCGAGCGCGAACGTGCCGGACGACTCCGTCCAGGCGGCGCCGAGATCGAGGTCGATCGCGAGCTTGTCGACGCCCGCCATGATCAGCGGCCGTTGCGCCGGACTGGTCGGGTCGGTGGGGGAGACCATCTTCACGACCAGATTGGCCTTGCTCGGGATCGATCCGACCAGCTGGCCCCAGTCCAGGCTGATCGTATCGATGGTGACGAGCTGCCGGGTGTTCTTGTAGGGCGAGACCACGCCCTTGATTTCCGCGCCCGCTAGCACCCGGAACAGGCCGAGCATCTGATCCGGCGAGGGGGGCTGCCCGGGATTGGTGAGGCTCGCGGCCCAGTGCATCAGGTTTGCGATATTGAAGGACTTGAGCGCGAAGCGCTCCATCTTGATTTGCCCTTGCGGCGTCGGTGCATCGAGGCCCTCGATCGCGAGCTCGCCCTCCCTGTATTTGATGGCCCTGAGCCGGGGCGTCCCTTGCGGGGTCGTCATCGACATGGTGCCGATCTCGATCTTGCCGACGCGAAGGCCCTCATAGAAGCCGGCGACCTTCTCCATCATCTCGCGCGATTGCGCCGGTGTCGGCAGAGCCGAACGGTCTGCCGGCAGCAGCGCCAGGATCTCGGCCGGCCGGAATTTTGACGGCTGCACCGCAATGTCGGTGACGGCGATCCCATCGACCTGCATCCGCATGCCCAGCGTCGACGTCGCTACATAAGAGCCGCTTGAGATCTGCCCGTAGACACGATGATAGCTGTCGTCATTGGCTTTCTGCGGGTCGAGCGCGGCGGCGATCCCGGTCGAGTCGAAATCATTGATGATGATGTCGGATATCTCGCCGGTCAGCTTGTCCGCCTTGCCCGGCTGCGGCAGGTTCATCGTGAAGTTGGCACGGTCCACCTTCATCGCGTCGACCTTGCCCTGGCCGAGCTTCTGGATCGCGAGACCCGAATAGGCGATCTCGCCGCTGCCGCCCTTTCCGGCGTCGAAGGTGACCGCAAGGGTCGGCGCCGTGACTGAAGATGCGGTCACGCTCGCATACTGCTCGAGCACAAATCGATACATGTCGATCAGCGAGCCTGACGCCGGTGGGTTCGGCGCGCGAAGCGGGCCGGCGTAATCCCGCATGGTCAACTGCGGGACCTTGTAGGAGACTTTCAGCTTCCCGGGGCCGACCTCGTCCAGCGCAATTTCGAAGCCCGAGATATCGATGCTGTCGGCTGCGAAGCGTCTCTCATCGACCTGGCGGACGCCTACGCCCTTGATGGCGGCGATTTTGACATGCGCCTGCGGCTGCTCGGCAGGCTCAACCGCGATGTCCTCGACAGTCAATGTCCGGCTCGTCAGGTCGAACGCCACCTTGCCGTGACTGGCTTTGCCGCCGCCGGCGCGGAGCTGCTCGAAGGCCGCCTCGACCTCGGCGGTGGCGCGATGCTGGACGTAGAGATTGAAGCCGAACCATCCGCCCGCGGCGAGCACGATCACCGCGACTAGGCCGATCAGGATTCGTTTCATTCTTCAGCTCCAGTTGCCCATTTTGCACTGCGCAACCTGCCATATTCGCAAAGCGGTGTGCGGTCTAGGGAAAGCTATGGTTTTCAAATATTTGACCGCGCGCCCTGTTGATGGGGGCGCAATCGGATGTTGCCACCGGGGCGCCGGCCGTGCTTCATCCCGTTTCCATGACCCGGAATACCGCGACCCGCGACAGACCGGTCAGGACAACGTAGTTTGAGGCCGGTAACGCGAGGCAAGACACCGCATGTCCTCCTATTCTGATGATCTCCACCAGGCGGCGCTGGCCTATCACCGTCTGCCGCGCCCCGGAAAGCTCGAGATCCAGGCGAGCAAGCCGCTCGCCAACCAGCGCGACCTCGCGCTTGCCTATTCTCCAGGCGTTGCCGCCGCCTGTATGGAGATCGCCAAGAACCCGGCCGAAGCAGCGACCTTGACGATCCGCGCCAATCTGGTCGCCGTGGTCTCGAACGGCACCGCGGTGCTCGGCCTCGGCAACATCGGCCCGCTCGCCTCAAAACCCGTGATGGAGGGCAAGGCGGTCCTGTTCAAGAAATTCGCCGGCATCGACGTGTTCGACATCGAGATCGCCGCCGACACCATCGAGCGCGTGGTCGAGACGGTGGCGGCGCTCGAGCCGACGTTCGGCGGCATCAATCTGGAGGACATCCGTGGGCCGGAGTGCTTCGAGATCGAGGCGCAGCTGAAGGAGCGCATGAAGATCCCGGTCTTCCATGACGACCAGCACGGCACCGCGATCATCGTTGCCGCTGCCGTCACCAACGGATTGCGGCTGAACGGCAAGAAGCTGTCGGACGTCAAGATCGTGGCTTCGGGGGCAGGGGCGGCCGCGATCGCGACGCTCAATCTCCTGGTGTCGATGGGCGCGCAGCGCAAGAACATCTGGGTCTGCGACATCGACGGTCTCGTGCACGAGGGCCGCAACACCACGATGGACCGCTGGAAGGCGGTCTATGCGCAGAAGACCGACAAGCGCACGCTCGGCGACGTCATCGGCGGCGCCGACATCTTCATCGGGCTTTCGGCGCCGGGCGTGCTCAAGCCCGAGATGGCCAAGGCGATGGGCGACAAGCCGCTGATCATGGCGCTCGCCAACCCGACGCCGGAGATCATGCCGGAGGAGGCGCGCAAAGCCCGCCCCGACGCGATGATCTGCACCGGGCGCTCCGACTATCCGAACCAGGTCAACAACGTCCTCTGTTTTCCCTTCATCTTCCGCGGTGCGCTCGACGTCGGCGCCACCGCGATCAACGAGGAGATGAAGCACGCTGCCGTCGAAGCTATCGCGCAGCTTGCGCGCGAGGCGCCATCGGATGCGGTGGCACAAGGCTTTGACACCGGCGAGACGCAAGGGTTCGGCCCGGGCTCGCTGATCCCGAGTCCCTTTGATCCACGGTTGATTCTGCGCATCTCGCCGGCCGTGGCCAAGGCCGCGATGGAATCGGGCGTCGCGACGCGTCCCATCACCAATTTCGACGAATACACAGCTCTCTTGGAACGCTTCGCCTTCCGCTCCGGCCTCGTCATGAAGCCGATGTTCGCGAAGGCCAAGACCCAGCCGGTGCGCGTGATCTACGCCGAAGGCGAGGACGAGCGCGTGCTGCGCGCGACGCAAGTGGTGCTGGAGGAGAAGCTGGCGACGCCGATCCTGGTCGGCCGTCCGTCCGTGGTCGACGCGCGCATCAAGCGCTTCGGCCTGTCGATCAAGGCGGGCAAGGATTTCGACCTCGTCAATCCCGAGGACGATCCGCGCTACCGCTCTTATGTGCAGTCCTATGTCGAGGTCGCCGGCCGCCGCGGCGTGACGCCGGATGCGGCCCGCACGGTGGTGCGCACCAACAACACGGTGATCGCGGCGCTCGCGGTGATGCGCGGGGAGGCGGACGCCATGCTCTGCGGCGTCGAGGGCCGCTATATGCATCATCTACGTCACGTCCGCGAGATCGTCGGCTTCCAGACTGGCATCAGCGACTATGCCGCGCTGGCGCTGCTGATCACCAGCAAGGGCGCCTTCTTCATCGCCGACACCCAGGTGCGCCCCAATCCGAGTGCGGAAGAGCTTGCCGAGATCGCCTCGCTCGCGGCGGTGCACGTCCAGCGCTTTAACATCAAGCCGAAGATCGCCTTCGTCTCGCATTCTGATTTTGGCAGCTACGACACCGATTCCTCGCGCAAGATGCGCCGGGCGACCCAGTTGTTGAAGGAAAAGCATCCGGAGATCGAGGCCGACGGCGAGATGCAGGGCGATACCGCGCTCTCGGCCGCAGCGCGCAAGATGGTGCTGCCGCACTCCAAGCTCGAGGGTGAAGCCAACATCATGATCATGCCGACGCTGGACACCGCCAATGTCGCCTATCAGATGATCAAGTCGCTCGCGGATGCGCTGCCCGTCGGCCCGATCCTGATCGGCCCGGCGCGCCCTGCGCATATCCTTACCCCCTCGGTGACCGCGCGCGGCATTCTCAACATGACCGCAGTCGCCGTGGTGGAAGCGCAGGAGCGTGCAGCGCGGCAGCAGCCGACGTTGTTTACCTGAGGCGACGTCGCTTCACCTCGCCCCGCTTGCGGGGCGAGGGAGCGCATTTCTGGCGTGTCAGCACTTCAACCTTTTCAAAACGGTTTTCGCCATTTCCCCGTTTGTAAACCAGCGAACGACGCTCCATAATCGCCCGGTGCGTTCGTCGAAATTCCGGTTTCAAAAAGCCTGAGCCAAGAGGCCGATCATGCCAGCGTTCGTGACTTTCGGGCGAATCCTGTTCGCCGTGCTGTTCATCTACACGGGCGCCACCAAGCTCTTCGCCATTCAGGCGACGGCAGACTTCATCGCCACCAAGGTCGTGGTGCCCGAGATGATCGCGCCTTACGCCAAGCAGATCGAGGCGGCGACCGCCATGACCACGCCGCAGCTGCTGGCGATCGCGGTCGGCGTGCTCGAGATCATCGCAGGCCTGATGATCGCGCTGAATTTCGGCGCGCGCTTCTTTGCGATGCTGCTGATCATCTACGTCGCGGTCGCGACCTTCTTCTTCTACGATTTCTGGAACCAGGCGGCGCCCGAGAACGGCAAGATGCTGGTCGACGCGCTGAAGAATCTCTCGATCATCGGCGCGCTGTTCATGATCATGGGCTATGGCCGCGCCACACGCTCGGCCGAGACGGCCTACGGGGACGTGTAGCCGCTCCAGGGCGTCTTCGCGTGGCGATCGCGTGAACCCTCATTCACAGATCATGGCTTTGAGATCACAGCGGTTCCACAAAATCGTGGCCGCTGTCGCGCGCGCTCGTTTGTCGGCTTGTCGGATTGTCCCGGCGCAGAATATGACCGGTCGATCGGTTGTATGGGCGCAACCGGCACGAGGCGATGGGGGCGGGACTTGGTTCATTCGAAGCGACGGGTGGTGCGTGCGGCGGCTGTTCTGGGAGCGGCGCATGTCGCGGCCTTTGCCGTAACGGCGGCCGAAGCCGCAGACTTGCCCGTGAAGGCGCCCCCGCAACTGGCCTCGGTGGCGAATTGGACCCAGTTTTATGTCGGTGCAGGACTGGGCTTCGACTTCGCGTCGGGCCGCTCGAACCTGACCCCGGTTGGCGGCGGTCCGGCCATTTTCGATCTCGACGGCTTGCAGGGCGCCGATCTCGGATTGTCGGCTTTCGCCGGCTTCGACGTCCAGGTTGCGCCGCGGTTCGTGGTCGGCGGCTTCGTAGATTACGACTGGTCGCGCCAGCGCACGGCAGTCAACGTAACGCTCTTCGGGGCGGCAAATCTGTCTGCCGTGATGCCGTCGCTCGACCAGGGCTGGACGATCGGCGGTCGTGCGGGATTTCTGGCGACGCCCGATATCCTGCTCTACGGCCTCGCCGGCTACAGCCAGATGCGCATCAACAATTGGAACGCCACGGCCACGTTCGGCGGCCCTGTTTTCACGATGCAGGAATCGGCTCAGACTTCGCGCGGCTACACGGTCGGCGCCGGTGCGGAATATCGTCTCACCAGCAATGTGTCGCTGCGCGGCGAATATCGCTATGTCGCGCTTGGCCACAACACGACGCTCGACCCGCTCGGCGCGGTCTGGACCACCGACCTCTCCGAGCACGTGATCCGGATCGGCGCCGCCTATCGTTTCGGGCAGTTCGGCGGCCCTGCGACGACGGCAGCGGCCGCGCCGGTGATCAGTCCAGCATGGACCGGCGTTTATGTCGGTGCAGGCATCGGGGGCGATGCGCTCACGCCCCATGTCGCGGCCTCGCTTCCCGGCGCGCTGGATTTCAACGCAGCCGGCCTTGGCGGCGCCGACGTCGGCGGCACCTTCACCATCGGCTATGATCGCCAGATTGCACCGAAATGGGTCGTCGGCGCATTTGGCCTGATCGACGCGGCAACGAATGGCGGAGCCAAAATCACGGCAACGGGTGCCGGCGCCGGAACAACGGTCGCGTCGGATCTCGCGTCGGTGAAATGGGCCTGGACCGTCGGTGGACGCGCCGGCTATCTCGTTTCGCCGGAGACGCTCGTCTATCTGCTCGGCGGCTATACCGGCTCGACCGCGCGATCCCTCACCTACAGCGTCTTCGGCATTCAGAGCACCAGTCCGGAGCGCGAATATCATGGCGCCACCTTCGGTGCCGGCTTCGAGCGCTTCTTCAGCGACAGTATCTCGGCCCGTGCCGAGTATCGCATGACCCATGTGGCAACGCGTGACGATCTGACGGATGGTCTCCTCTTCACCAGCGTGAGCGCGGGCGGCACGGTCCACACGCTGCGCGGTTCGCTGGTCTATCATCTTCCGACGCCGTAGCGCGGATCGACTGGTTTAGCCCCGCCGCCACGGCGTCACCGTCACCTCATCCGCCGCGTCGAGCAGATACGGCGCGCCCGGCTTCATCCCGTGTGAAGCCAGCACCTCGCGCGGCGTCCGCTCCGGCACGCCGACGAAACAGCCTTCGCCGCCGGGCAGGCGCAGATGCGGGGCTTCCGACAGCCAGAACGTGTCGTAGCGATCCATGAACAGGTCGAACACGACGGGGCCACCGATGATCGCGACCATGCCGGAGGCGACGCCGGCAAACGCGCAGGCCTCCTCGAAGCTCGCATGATCCGGATTCCACAAGGTCGCGTTCGGCATCTCGGGATCGACGGTGAGGGCCTTGATCTTGCGCGTCATGATCAGCCGCCTGCGCTTCGGCGAGTTCGGCTGCTGCTCGTGCGAGTGACGGCCGTGCACGATCAAGGCGGCGCGATCGAGCGCCTGCTCGAAGAAGCGTTTGTCGCCCTCGAATTTCAGGGTGTCGGGCATGACATGACCCGCGTCGGCAAGCATGCCGTCCGCGGAGACGATGACGTAACCTTCGAGGCGGAGAGACAATGCGACAGCTATTCGTTGACCGTCGTCACGACGCTGTTGACCGGCCGTGTGCTGACCGTCGGCAGCTTGACGTCCTTCATCAGCTCCTGGTCGTATTCGGGGAGCGAGGCGACCGGCGCCTTGGCGCGCATCGCCACGACCTTGTAGCCGCCGGCCTTGAGGCGGTTCAGAAGCTCGGGCAGGGCTTCCGCTGTGTGCTTCTGGAAATCGTGCATCAGGATGATGCCTTTGCCCTTCTTCTCGAGCCCCTTCATCACGGTGTCGATCACCTTCTCTGGCTTGGAGGCCTTGAAGTCGAAGGAGTCGATGTCGCAGGAGAAGATCGCGACGTTGCGGTTGCCGAGATAGGTGACCATCTCAGGCGGATGCTGCAGCGCGGGGAAGCGGAAGAACGCTGCGGGCGAGATGCCGCCAAGCGCCCACTTCACGGCGCTGATGCCCTTCTCGATCTCTTCCTTGCGCTGTGCTTCGGTCAGCTTCTTGTTGTTGAGATTGGCATGCGACCAGGTATGCGTGCCCACGACGTGGCCGGCCGCATAGACCTGCTTCAGGATCTCCGGCTCATAGGTGGCGTGCTTACCGATCGAGAAGAAGATTCCGGTGGTGCACTGGTCGGCGAGCGCCTTGAGCACGGCCGGCGTGTTGTGCGGCCAGGGGCCGTCATCGAAGGTCAGGACGACCTCCTTGTCGCGCAGGAAGTCGAGCTCCTTGAAATGCTCGAAGCCGAAGCCGGGGCCGCCGGTGGTGTCGATCTCGACGGTGCGGGCGATACCCAGCGCGTTCGGATTGTTGCAGGCGGCGCGCGCGGGCTGCGGCGCTTGTTGCGGTGGGGGCGGGAAGGAGGCGGCGGCTGGTTGCGCAGCAACGGGGGCTGCGGGAGCCGGAGCAGCGGCCGGCGTTGCCGCCGGTACTGCTTGCGTGGCAGCTGCGGGTTTTGCAGCCGGAGTCTGCGACCATGCCGCGCCTGTCAACGCAACAGACATCGCGCTTGCCAAAATCAGTCCTGCCGCCACACGCATGGTGTTGTCCTCGAGATTGATCCCGTTGTTCGGCCGCGGCTTTTTCGCCTCCGGCAGAACCACTCCTGCCCCAGATATCTTAGCCTAGATGGTGGTCCATCGCCATTGCAACGGATGTTTGGTGCTCTGCCACAATTGTGCCCAGGCGTCTTGAAGCGACGTGCCCTTAACTGTCGGCCAGCGCCTTGGCGACCGCCGTCTTGATCCGCGTATCGGCGGGCTCCACCGCAGATGCAAATACCTCGGCGATATAGCCGTCGCGGCCGATCAGATATTTGTGGAAGTTCCACTTCGGAACCTCTCTCGGCCGTGCCTCGGCGGCCCATTTGTAGAAGGGATGCGCCTTCGCTCCGACCACGACGGCCTTGGCCGCGATCGGGAAGGTAACGCCGTATTGGTGATGCGCGGTCTCCGAAATCTCGCTGGTGCCGCCGGGCTCCTGGCCGCCGAAATCGTTGGAAGGCACGCCGATGATCGTGAGCCCGCGCTCGCGAAACTCGCTCCAGAGCTCTTGCAGTCCGGCATATTGCGGGGTGTAGCCGCACAGCGAAGCTGTGTTCACGATCAGCAGCGGCTTGCCGGTGAAGGCGGCAAGGCGAATGTCATCGCCGGACAAAGCGGGGAAGGAGAAGGCGTAAGCCGGGATTCGGCTCATTCCACCATCGGCCAAAGCACGCGTTGCCGATGTGGCCGCTGCGAGAAGCGCCGCGGTGAGCACAGTCCTGCGATTTGGCATGGCGACGTCCCCCGACATGATCCGGGATGCACTTTACTCCGCCACTGCGATCGGCCTGCTCAACACCGCGTTATCTGACGCGGTGAAGTGCTAGATTCTTATTTTGACGCGTTTTCTTTACGCGAACCGGCATCCACTTCGCTCGAAAACGCTCTAGTACAGCCGGACGATGAAGTCGGTGCCTTCGCCGGTCTCGCCCTGGTTGATGCCCTGGTCGGAGACGATGACCGAGCCGCCGGTGGTCAGCATCTCGTTGATCTTCGCCATGGTGTCGGCCGGGATCGAGATGCGGTCCAGCGCCTCGGCTGGACTGTCGGGCGTGATCACGGGCTTCGCCGCGACGGGGATCACGGCGGCGCCGCGCTGGCGACGCGTCACGTGACCATCGTCCTCACGGGCGGCGGAGGAGCGGACCGCGACGGGCAGCGACACCACCGACCAATGCAGCGCATTGGAGTCGGTCTTGTCGACCTCGGCGGTGAAGACATGGGTGCCAAGCGGCCGGTCGCTCGCGGCGATCGTCACGGGCACCTCGAACAGCGGCGAAAAGTTCTGCCGCACATAGAGCTTGGAATCCTTGCGGCTGATGAACACCGCAATCTGGCCGGCGCGCTTCGGCAGATCCGGCTTCGCAGCGGGGGCAGGATCGGCGACGCGGGTCTGATCCTTCTTCGCGTCCGGCGAAGCGGCAGGCGCGGGCGCCGTTGCCGCCTCTGCCTTGGCGGGCTCGGATTTGGCTGGTTCGGACTTTGCTGCTTCCGTTTTCGGAGCTTCAGCCTTCGGAGTATCGGTCCGCTCCGATTTGGCAGCCTCGATCTTCTCGTCCGTGGTCGCCTTGGGCGCTTCTACAGCCTCAGAAGGTTTCGCTTCGGTGCTCGCGGCGTCGGCGGGCTTGGCGGTCTCATCCGTCTTCGCGGTCGCTTCGGGCTGCTTCGCCGGCTCGGAAGCTTCGGCGGACTTGATTTCAGCTTGGGCCGGTGCGGCCTCCTCACGGAGCGACGCATTGCCGGTCGTCACATCCGACATCACGGGATGGCCGACCGAGGAGCGCAGCTCGAGTATGCCGTCAGCGCTGGCGGTTCTCGTCTCAACTGGCTTGGCTTCCGCGACCTTGGCTTCGGGCGCGCCCTTGTCCGCCTTGTCGCCAACAGGCGTCGCGGGCTCGAGGCTTGCGGCCGGTTGCGGCGGCACGCGCAGCGAAGCGAGCATCGGATGGGAGAAGCTGTGCGGCGTCATCTCGCCGGGCGTGACGAGTACACGCGCGCCCATCTTGGTCCAGTTCCACATCTTCACGGCGAACGCCATCGGCATGCGGATGCAGCCATGTGAAGCCGGATAGCCCGGCAGCACGCCGGCATGCATGGCGATGCCGGACCAGGTGATCCGCTGCATGTACGGCATCGGCGCGCCGCTATAGATGTTGGAGTGGTGGAATTTGTGCTTCTGAATGATGCTGAACACGCCCATCGGCGTGGAGTGGCCCTTCATGCCGCTCGACACCGGAGACTCCGCGAACACGCCGTTGGAGTCGTAGACCGTCACTTTCTGCCGGTCGATCGAGACGACGATAACCAGCGGCCCCTGCGGTTTCGAGCCGGTTTCCTTCTCGACGCGCGCCTCGCTCTTGTTCTTGGCTGCCGCGCCGCGCTTTTGCGGCTTCTGCTGCGGCTCGTCGGGACGCCGCACCTGCCGTGAGTAGTAGGACCCGTCCGAATAATCCGGCGTGTAGTAAAACGCTGCTTCTGCCTGGCTGGTCGTACCGATCACACCCGCGGCCGTCAAAATGGCGAACTGCCACAGCCGTGCCGGCGCGGCAGCAAAACGGGACCCGTTCACGCTAGTCATTCCTCGAATCCATAATCCAAATCAGACATTAGTGTCGCAGAGGGTATACGCGTTCACCAGCACGGCAGTTCTGCCGTCCGCTACTTTTGTCCAATCGTAGCAAAAAAGCCTCACAGAGCGGTAAACGGCGGCCACGATGAGCTGCCGGTCGCCTTCCTGACGGGCGGTCGCGTGCCTACATTGCGGGAACTTGTTACCGGAGAACTTCATGTCATCTCGTTTCCCCGCTCTTTCCAGCATCCGCTTGAAAGACTTCGCTTTATTCCTCCTGCTGCTGGCCGTGCCGGCGGCGTCGGCTTCCGCTGCCGACGAGCCGGATCTGATCTTCCGCCGCTCCACCGTGTTCAAATGGATGAGCCCAAACGACAAGCTCGCGACCTATGGCCTCGACGATCCCGAGGTGGAGGGCGTGGCCTGTCATTTTACCGTGCCCGAGAAGGGCGGTTTCAAGGGCTGGCTCGGCCTCGCCGAGGAGGTCTCGGACGTTTCGCTCGCCTGCCGCCAAATTGGCCCCATCAAGTTCAAGGACAAGATGGAGCAGGGCGACGACATGTTCCGCAAGCGCCGCTCGCTGTTCTTCAAGAAAATGCAGATCGTGCGCGGCTGCGATGCCAAGCGCAACGTGCTGGTTTACATGGTCTATTCGGACAGGTTGATCGAAGGCTCGCCCAAAAATTCGACATCAACCGTGCCGATCATGCCGTGGGGACCGGCTGACGCAAACGTCCAGAAGTGCGGCGAGTTCTTCACTCCGTGACGCGCTTGCGTTCACAGTGACGCGGTTCGTTCACTCAGTGATGCGGTTGCGGCTGACGCGCGGTTTCGCAAGATGTGAGCCGGTCAGCCGCACGAACGCCTGCGGCGCAGCCTCGTAGCCGCGGCCAGATTGCAGCGCCATCGGGCCGGGCCCGTCGGCGCGGCTGCGAATGGGCCGTTGCTCGGCGCGGTCCGTCCGTTGGGCCGCGTCGCGCGCCGTTGCGCGATTTCCCGCCGTCATATTGGCCATCCCTCAGATAAATGTGCCCGGTGTTGATCCGGAGCTTCTCGGTTTCGATGGCTTGGGTCGCAGCCGACGCGCCCCCGGTTCGACAAAGCCCAGCCTTCGCTTGGGCTTCTCTTCAGCAGAGAAACGTAAAATGCGTGTGAAGTGAGTGAGGCGAGCGCATGACAGCGGCCAACGTGCGGCACGCCTTTGAGCGCAACGGAGCTTGCCAAGCCAATTTGTGCCGCGGCGCGACCGGCCTGAAATGATTAGGGTTTTCCGCCGAATGTTTCGTCGCCTCGGATGCGACGAAACAATTTCCGCGAAGATGAAACCATTTTCGGCTTTTGGCGCATCACGGAAGAAACCGCGCATGGTTATCACCGCCACAACGACGACGGCGGAACCGCCGGCCACGGAACCTGGAGACAAGTCCATGCGCGCGCTCAGCTTCATCCTTGCTTTCGGCTTCGTGCTCGCCGGTTCCTCGTTCGCAGGGTCGCCCGACGGCAATCTGCCGGGTGTCGGCACCTTCCAGTACAGCGGCTCGCCGGTCACCACCACGGCGCCGCAGCCGATCGTTATCGCCGCGCGCTTCTAATCATTAACAAGAAAATCAGCCGGCACATTCCATCATGCACCTTCGGTTCTGCGCTGCGGCGCTCATGTCCGTTCTGACGATCAGCTCCGCCCAGGCGCAGGTGCGTTCTCCCAGCCGATTACCCGATCCCCGTACCGAGTTCGTCCGCCAATGCGCGCCACGCATGCTCGGGCGTTGGGAGCATCCGGAAGAGGTATGTGGTTGTCTGCATGATCATGCCGCCGCGGTCGTTGAGGATCGCGACCTGCGCGAGGCGCTGCTGCGCGGCATCAGCGAGACCGGTGTACCGACAATCGAGACCGATTGGGTGCCGGCGGCAAAGCAAAGCGAGATCGGCGCGACCTTCACCAAGATCGCCAAGCCGACCTTGCAGTGCATGTTCGACCCCGCGAAGTCGTAGGGCTCTATTGTTTGAGCATGATCTCGTCGGAAATCCGCTTCACGCTTTTCCGGATCATGCTTGTTACTTCGATTTCGGACCGAACCGGCCCACACAGGAACTGGTTCGCAGGACGCCCTTATCGGTCATCTTCGCACCACGCACTTCCTTGACCTGCCCGGCGGGGCAGCTCCCGTCATCCACCATCACGCGCTGACCAAGCTTGAGATCGACGATGTCCTGCTCGCGACCGATCGTGGCCGCTTGAACCGTCGTCGCGAGCGCGGCGGAGATCAGGAGCGAAAGACAGACTGCTTGGCGGAGTGACATGATGTGAGGTCCCGGCATCGATGCCGCAATGTAGGGAGCGGTACACGATTCTCATAGGGAACCTTTGTCACGCCGCCGGGCCGATCCTCTCTTGGTACGCAAGGCGGCGCGCGATTCCCGCGCAAGCCGCTCGGCGGAAGCGACGAGTTGCGGAACCGCATGCCCGGAAAATCCAAGCACGAAGCCCGGCAGCGGACGCGCCCGCGCATAAGTATCGGCCAGCAGCCAGCCTTCCGCGCCAGCCGCCTGCTTCGCCTCGGCGGCAATCGCAGGAGCAACCGACGGATCGAATCGTGCGACCAGGTGCAGGCCCTGCGAGGGCACCGGGACCGACAGCGCGCCGTCGGACGCGGCTTCGAGCGTTTCGGCCAGTGCGTCCCGCGCCTCCCGATAGAGTTTTCGCACGCGCTTCAGGTTTGCGGCGAAGGCGCCGGAATTGAGCATGTCGGCCACTGCGCCTTCCATCAGTGTTCCGGGAAAGCGGTCGAGCGCGGCGCGCGCGGCCGTTACGTCGGCGATCAGGCGCTCGGGCAGGGCGCAATAGCCGATGCGCAGGCCCGGAAACAGCGTTTTGGCGAACGTGCCCATGTAGATCACGCGCTGGAGCTGATCGATGCCGGCGAGCGACATCAGCGGCGCGCCGTCGTAACGGAACTCACTGTCGTAGTCGTCTTCGAACACGAAGGCACCGGCCTGTTTCGCCCAGTCCAGCAGTTCGAGCCGCCGCGGCATGGACATCTGCACGCCCAGCGGAAACTGGTGCGACGGCGTCACATAGGCCGCGCGCGCGGAGGGTGCAGCCGCGCGGCCCTTGGCGATTTGCAGGCCGTGCGCGTCGACGGGAATGGGGACAGTGCGATAGCCGCACTGCGCGATGGTCCTGCGCGCAATGGGATAGCCGGGATCCTCGCACCAGACCTGATCGTTCGCCTTCAGGATCGTGCCGAGCACGATGCGCAGCGTATGCAGCGTGCCGGAGGTGAGCATGATCTGGTCGGGGTCGCAGCGCAGCCCCCGCGCCGACAACAGATGATCGGCGATCGCGACGCGGAGCTCGCGGCTGCCGCGCGGGTCGCCGTAATGCAGATGTTCGGTGCCGAAGGCGCGCATGCGCCGGCCGACAAAGGCACGGAAGCGTTGCAGCGCGCGCTCGTCGATATGGGTGCAGCCGAGCGAGAGCGCGCCTTGCCGAGGAGCCTCGACAACCGCCTTCGGCTTCTTGGATGCGGCAGCCCGTGCCGGGATGCGCGCGGCGACGAACGTGCCGGAGCCGACGGTTGCTTCCGCAAAACCATCCGCGATCAGGCGCTCATAGGCGGTGACGACAGCGTTGCGGCGAAAGCCCGTCTGCTTGGCCAGCGTTCGTGACGGCGGCAACGGCTCGCCGGGTTTTACCAGGCCGCCGACGATCATCTCGCATAGCGCCTGATAGAGCCGGTGCGCCGAGGAGGCGCCGGCCGTGATGTGCGGACCGGTGAGGTCGAGCGGCAACTCGGGCTTTGCCAGCGAAGGGGATTTGGCTGGTGAGGAGGAATTGGTCGGAATTTTTTGCATGGAATTGGCACTATCGCAGACCAAATCGGTCGCTACAACTGGTCTGGAATTCTTCCAATCCCGACAGGAGTGGCCGTGAGCCAGACCGAGACCTCAAATTCCTATCCGACGTCCGCGCGCAACCAGGTCAAGCGCCGTCACGATCGCGGCTTCTACGATCACGACACCGTTCATCGCATCCTGGATTCCTCGATGCTGTGCCACGTCTCCTATGCAATCGACGGCCAGCCCTATTGCACGCCGACCTTCTTCTGGCGCGAGGGGACGAAGCTCTACTGGCACGGCTCGAGCGCCAGCCGCATGCTGCGCAACCAGACCAAGGGTGAGCGGGTGTGCCTGACGGTCGCCCATCTCGACAGCCTCGTGTTGGCGCGCTGCGGCTTCAACCATTCGGCCGACTACCGCGCGGTGATGGCGTTCGGCACCGCCTATCTCGTCACCGACCCCGAGGAAAAAGAGCGTGCGGTGATCGCCATGGTCGACCGCTTCTTCCCGGATCGCACCGCGAGCCTGCGGGCGAGCAATACGCAGGAGATCAAGGCGACCTCCTTCATCGCCATGGAGATCGAGGAGGCCTCGGCCAAAGTCCGCGCCAAGGGTGTCGCCGACGACGACGAAGACTATGCCTTGCCGATCTACGCCGAGCGCATTCCGGTGCGCACCGTGATCGGCGCGCCGGAGCCGTGTCCGCGGCTGCTTGACGGCGTGAGCCGGCCTGCGACGCTGAATGGCTATTCCGAGGGCCGGCTGCTCGAAGACGCATTGCGGGATGCTTATTTTGTGGAGTACCCGAACGGCTAAAATCGGCTAGCTTGCGCGCTCCTTGGACCCTTCGAATGCCTGGAGTTGCCTGATGAATGCCGAGACGCAGCAGAGGATTCTTGACGCCGTCGATGCCGGCTTCGAAGCCCAGCTTGCGACCACATGCGATTTCGTTGCGATCCCTTCGACCCGCGGGGCGGAGGGGCCGTGCCAGGACATGATCGGCGACCTCCTGCGCGAGCGCGGCTACGAGGTCGACGACTGGCACATCAATGTCGACGATCTCAAGGATCTGCGCGGCTTCGGACCAATCGAGCATGACTTCTCCAGGGCGCGCACGGTGGTCGGCACATATCGTCCCACGACTGAGGCCGGCAAATCGCTGATCCTCCAGGGACACTGCGACGTGGTGCCGGCGGGCCCGCTTGAATTGTGGGACACCCCGCCGTTCTCGCCGGTCATCAAGGACGGCAAGATGTTCGGGCGCGGTGCCTGCGACATGAAGTCGGGCACGATCGGCGCGCTCTATGCGCTGGATGCGATCAAGGCCGCGGGGTTCACACCGACGGCGCGAATTCACGTCCAGTCCGTGATCGAGGAGGAGAGCACCGGCGTCGGCGCGCTCTCGACGTTGCAGCGCGGCTATCGTGCCGATGCCTGTTTCATTCCCGAGCCGACCGCCGGCAAGATGGTCCGCTCCCAGGTCGGCGTGATCTGGTTTCGCCTGCGCGTGAAGGGGCATCCGACCCACGTCGCCTTTGCCGGCTCAGGCTCCAACGCCATCATGGCGGCCTATCATCTCGTCCATGCCCTGCAAAAGCTTGAGATCGAGTGGAATGAGCGCGCCAAGGCCGATCGCCACTTCAAGACGCTGAACCATCCCATCAACTTCAACCCCGGCATCATCAAGGGCGGCGATTGGGCCTCCAGCGTGCCGGCCTGGTGCGACGTCGACTGCCGCATTGCCATCCTGCCGGGCTGGTCGGTGGCCGATCACCAGAAAGAGATTCTGGCCTGCGTCACTGCTGCCTCGCGCAACCACCGCTTTCTCGCCAACAATCCACCGGAGGTCGAATGGTCCGGCTTCCTGTCGGAAGGCTATGAGCTGACCGACTCCGCCGCGCCGGAGGCTGCGTTCGGCAAGGCCTTCAACAAGGTCTATGGCGGCGCGGTCGAGGACCTCGTCTTCACCGCGCTCACCGATACCCGCTTCTACGGCTTGAACTATGGCATCCCGAGCCTGTGCTTCGGCGCCAGCGGCGGCGAGATGCACGGCTTTAACGAATACGTCGATCTGGAATCGCTGAAGAAGACGACCAAGGCGATGGCGCTGTTCATCGCGGAGTGGTGCGGGGTGGAGAAGGCGTAGGCGCGGCTCCATTCGCTTCTGCCGTAGGGTGGGCAAAGGCGCTCTTGCGCCGTGCCCACCAATTGTCCTTTGCGTGACGCAGGTGGTGGGCACGCTACGCTTTGCCCACCTACGGCGTCTCGTTTGGAGCTCCCGTTGCCCAATCCACCGGCTCTCCCAGATACTTTAAGCTTAAAATAAAGACTAGGATGCGGGCTTCGCTGGTGGCAGACTGGTGCCTGATCGCAAGGCCTGAGTCCGTCGAGGGAGTACGATGCGCGATTGGGATGATGCTTACGCCAATTCTGCCCATATCCCGGGCTCGGACAGACTGCCGGCGCTGTGGACGGAGCGGGCAGCGGCTTACCGCGCCGGACTGAAGGGTTTTCGTTCCGACATCGCCTACGGATCGGCCGAGCGCCAGCGTCTCGATCTGATCCTGCCCGACGGCGACAGTAAGGGCCTCGTCGTGTTCGTCCACGGCGGCTACTGGATGCGCTTCGACAAATCGACATGGACTGATCTGGCCGAAGGCGCGCGGCACCATGGCTGGACGGTGGCGCTGCCGAGTTACACGCTGACACCGGCCGCGCGCATCTCTGACATCACCGCCGAACTCAGCGCCGCGATCGCCAAGGCGGCCTCGCTCGTCGCGGGTCCAATCCGGCTCGCCGGCCATTCCGCCGGCGGCCATCTGGTCACGCGCATGCTGTGCGACGACAGCCGGCTTGAGCCCGCCGTCTTTAATCGCATCTCCGGCACGCTCTCGATCAGCGGTCTGCATGATCTGCGGCCGCTGCTCAAGACCAAGATGAACGAGACGCTGCGCATGACCATGGAGGAGGCGACGCTCGAAAGCGCGGCGCTGCACCTGCCGCGCGGCCATTCGCCGGTCACGGCCTGGGTCGGCGGCAGCGAGCGGCCCGAATTCATCCGCCAATCCGACCTGATGGCCAATGTCTGGACCGGTTTTGACGTGCAGACGCGCCTCGTCGTCGATCCCGGACTGAACCATTTCACCGTGATCGACGCGCTCAGGGATCCGTCGTCGCCGATCACCGCGCGCCTGATCGGCCTCGATTGACGAGGTGTCTAACGGGATGATCGATCGAGAGGGCCTGCCATGACGTCCAGCGATTACGATCCCACAAGCGAAGGCGCCGAGACCGATTTCGCCCGGCGCATGTCCTATGGCAACTATCTCGCGCTGGATGCAATCCTCGGCGCGCAACATCCGCTCTCGGAAGCGCATGACGAGATGCTGTTCATCATCCAGCATCAGACCACGGAGCTGTGGATGCGGCTTGCCATCCACGAGCTAGCCGCCGCGCGCCGCGCGATCGCCAAGGACGAGGTGGCCCCAGCAATGAAGATGCTGGCGCGGGTATCGCGCATCTTCGAGCAGTTGAACAGCGCCTGGGACGTGCTGCGCACGATGACGCCGAGCGAATACACGCGCTTCCGCTCGCAGCTCGGCCAGTCCTCCGGCTTCCAGTCGCGGCAGTACCGGCTGATCGAATATCTGCTCGGCAACCGCAATCACGCCATGCTGAAGCCGCACGCGCACGACCTCGAAGTGACGCAGCTGCTTGAGGCTGAGCTTGCGACGCCGAGCCTCTATGACGAGGTGTTGCGGCTCGCCGACCGCAATGGACTCAAGATGCCGGCCGCGGTGCTGGCGCGCGATGTGCGCGAGACCCACAGCTTTAACGAGGGCGTGCTGCAGGCCTGGCGTGTGGTCTACGAAGCGCCTGAGACGCATTGGATGCTCTACGAGGTCGCCGAGAAACTGGTCGATTTCGAAGACTATTTCCGGCGCTGGCGCTTCAACCATGTGACGACGGTCGAGCGCGTCATCGGCTTCAAACGCGGTACCGGTGGCACCGGCGGCGTCAGCTATCTCAAGCGCATGCTTGAGATCGAGCTGTTCCCCGAACTCTGGCGCGTCCGTACCATCCTCTAGAGATACCCATGACCAAACTTCGCGTCTACGATGACACCAAGGCGCTGTTCCATCTGCCTGACGGCGTGATCTATCTCGACGGCAATTCGCTCGGCGCGCTGCCGCTTGGTGTCGCCGAGCGCGTCAACCGTGTCATCACGGCCGAGTGGGGCAATGAGCTGATCCGCGCCTGGAATAGCGCGGGCTGGTACGTTCAACCGCGCCGTGTCGGCGATCGGATCGCACGTCTGATCGGCGCAGAGGCCGGCTCGGTGATGATGGGCGACACCCTGTCGTTGAAGGTCTATCAGGCGCTTGCCGCCGCGCTCGACATGAACGTGACGCGCAAAGTCATCCTGTCGGACGCCGGCAATTTCCCTACCGACCTCTACATGGCCGAAGGCCTGATCGCGACGCTCGGGCGCGGCCATCGACTACGCCTGGTGGCGCCCGAGGAGATCGAGGCCGCGCTGTCAGAGGAGATTGCGGTCCTCTACATCACCGAGGTTGATTACCGCACCGGCCGTCGCCACGACATGGCGAAGCTGACCGCGAAGGCGCATGCGCTCGGCATCGTCACGGTCTGGGATCTCGCGCATTCGGCCGGGGCGCTGCCGGTCGATCTGGCAGGCTGCGGTGCGGATTTCGCTGCGGGCTGCACCTACAAATATCTCAACGCCGGCCCCGGCGCGCCGGCGTTTCTGTATGTCGCGCCACGCCACGCCGACAGCGCGCGCGCCGCGCTGTCCGGGTGGATGGGCCACGCAAAACCATTCGCTTTCGATCTCGGCTATCAGCCGGCCGGCGGCATCGAGCGTATGCGCGTCGGTACTCCGCCGGTGCTGGCGATGGCCGCGCTGGAGGCCTCACTCGATATCTGGGATCGTGTCGATATCGGAGAGGTTCGGGCGTGTTCGCTGGCGCTCGGCGATTTGTTCATCGCGGAGGTCGAACGCCGCTGCCCTTCCTTGAAGCTGGTCACGCCACGCGCGCATGAGCGCCGCGGCTCGCAAGTCTCCTTCGCCTTCGAGGGCGGCTACGCCGCCATGCAGGCGGTGATCGCCCGCGGCGTCATCGGCGATTTCCGCGCGCCCGACATCATGCGCTTCGGGATTACGCCGCTGTATATCGGCGAGGACGAGGTGATGAAGGCGGCCGGGATCATCGAGGAGGTGATTTCGGGTGAGGTGTGGCGGCGGCCTGAGTATCAGGTTGTGAATGCTGTGACTTGAGCTCCCCACAGCGCCGTCACGATCGCATCGAGCCCATCCGTCAGCGCCGCAGGCCCGGGCTGCAGGATGATCGACGATTTGATCTCGACGATGCGGTCGTTGCGCACAGCCGGAATTTCATTCCAGCCGTCGCGCTCGCGGATGCGGGCAGGGACGACCTTCTTGCCGCACCATGAAGCGAGGATCACGTCGGGCGCTGCCTTGCGCACCGCGTCCGCCGACACGATGCGGTCCTTCGCAGCCTGCCGATGGCGCAGCTCGCAAAACACGTCCTCGCCGCCGGCGATCTCGATCAGCTCCGACACCCAGCCGATGCCCGAAATCAGCGGATCGTCCCATTCCTCGAAATAGACTTTTGGCCGCGGCGACGGGCGGCGTGTCGCCGCCACCTCCGCAAGTCGACGTTCGAAATCCTGAGCGAGGCGGTCCGCGCGCTCGGCAGCGCCGACCAGCGCACCCAGCGTACGGATCATCGCCAAGATCCCGGCGACGTCGCGCTGGTTGAAGACATGGACGTCGACGCCTTCGCGCACGAGATCGGCGACAATGCCGGCCTGGAGATCGGAGAAGGCCAGCACCAGGTCCGGTTCCAGCGCCAAAACCTTTGGGATGTCCGCCGAAACGAAGGCCGACACCCGCGGCTTCTCGCGGCGCACGAACGGCGTAGCCGGAGACGCCAACGATGCGATCCTGCTCGCCGAGCAGATAGAGCGTTTCGACGGTCTCCTCGGTCAGGCAGACGATGCGGCGGGGCGGGAAGTGGCGCATGGCGAGACCATATGCGCAAATATCGGTGTCGATGTCAGCACGGCCATGACCTCGGACGTCATTGCTTTGCCGCACAGAGCAATTCACGTTGAGAGCACAATGAATTGGGAGGAGATCTGATGACGCCGCTTGAGAAACTTAAAGCGATGAAGATGCCGTTCGCCGAGCTCAAGGGCGTCGAATTCGTCGAAGCCGAGAAGGATCGCGTGGTGGCGCGGATGACGGTCAGGCCCGATCTGTGCACGCTTCATCACACCATCCACGGCGGCGCGGTGATGGCGCTGGCCGATTCCGTCGGGGCGGCTGCGACCGTGATCAACCTGCCGGAGGACGCAAAGGGAACGACCACGCTGGAGAGCAAGACCAACTTCATCGGCGGGGCCAAGGAGGGAACCGTTGTCATCGCCACCGCTACTCCCGTGCACCGGGGACGACGGACCCAGGTCTGGACGACCCGACTGGAGACGGAGGATGGCAAGCTGGTTGCCGTGGTGACCCAGACCCAGCTCGTCCTCGTATGATTACGGGGCCTTGATTTTGTTAACGAATTGGTCGCTTCCCATGCCTCTAACTTGAGCAGGTTCCCATCTTGAAAAACATGTTGCGATGCACAATATTGGAGGTCTAGGGATTCGAACGCCTCCTCGAGGGACACCAAGAGGAGTTTTGACTTGTCACGCAAAGTAGACTTGGGACTTGAAGACACGACCCGCACGAAATCCGTTCCGGGCTATGTGCGGACGCTGAGCCAGCAGGAAGAATTGCCGCTTCTGCGCGATCACCTGCTCCGGCTCGATGCCGCGAGCCGGCACGACCGTTTCAACGGCTTTCTCGACGACAGCTTTATCGAGCGATACGCCGCCCGCTGCGCCGAGGATGGTACCGTGATCGTTGCCTATATCGTCGACGGCGTGGTCCGCGGTGCGGCTGAGCTGCATCCGGCGGAGGATGATTCGCTTCCCGAAGTTGCCTTCAGCGTGGAAGCCTCGGCGCGTCGCCAGAACGTCGGCACGATATTGTTCAGCCGCCTGATCGCGGAAGCGCGCTGGAAGGGCTTCAAGCGTCTGCGCATCACCACGGGCGCCGAGAATCACGCCATGCGCGCGCTCGCCAAGAAGTTCGGCGCGAACCTGCAATTCCGCCATGGCGAATCAACCGGAACGATCGATCTCGGCAAGACGCCCGAGGCCGAGCTTGCTGATCTTGCCGCGGCGCCGTTCACGGCCAGCCGCGCCTTGCTCAACTTCAACTCGACCTGCTGGAAGCTGATCTCCAGCATGTACGGCAATCGCGCCGCCTGAATCAAAAAGCGGACCGGCAAGGCCGGTCCGCTTTGATATCCTTTAACGAAATAGAGCGCTTACGTGCCGGTGCGCTTGTCGTTGCCGAAGCGGCGGACGACGCGGCGTTCGACCACGACCGAGCGCTGCGCGCCCTGTTCGCCGGCGATCACGCGGGTGGAGGTAATGCGGCTGTTGGTGCGGACCTGCTTCTTGACCTCGGCCTGCACGACATCAAGCGGCATCCCCATCAATGATGCGGCGATCTCGGCCTGCTGCTCCTGATCATCGGTAATGCCGACGGCGGCGAAAATCGCCTCGTCCAGGGTGGGCGGATCGTGACGCACGCGCCGCGTGCCGTACTTGGTATTCCAGTCTGCGCTCATAGGGGCCTCGTTTCGATCCGGGATACCTAGTGCCGCTTATGTTGCATTGCAATATGAAATCGGTGTGGCATCTCAGCTATGCACTCAAAGCTTCTCAAGCCGGCTGGCGTCGTAAAGTTCGAGCGTGGTTGGGCCTGCGGCGAGTGAGCGCAAGGCCCGCACGATTTCGCCGGACGCTGATACCGCAAAATGTGCGGCGAGAGCTGCGCGGTCGGCCCATTGCTCGAAGAAGACCAGCTTGAGCGGATTCTCGCAGTCGACATGCACCGCATGGGAGATGCAGCCGGGCTCCTGTCGCGAACGATGGACGTGTTCGAGGCTGAGGCGGCGCGCCTCGTCGAAGGTCTCGGGCCGGGCCGTCACGCTTCCAGTCACGACGATCATGCGAATTCCCCGATGTGAATGCCGCTAGGGCAGGGATGCCTCGCGCACGGTGTCCTTCATTGGTGCCTGCGGCCAGCGTCTCAGCGCCGCGTGTCCGGCCTCGGTGAGCCCGTAGATTCCGCGCTCGGCGCGTTCGAACCAGCCATAGACATTATGCAGCAGAATCTTGCCGGCATCGGGGCAGCGCTCGCGCAGTTCGCGCACGGGCCGCGGTCCTCCGGCAAGTGCCGAGGCGCAGCCCAGCGCCTGCTGGCGATAGGCGGTCATGATCGGCGTACGCGTGCTGCCGCCGAGCACGGGATCGCCCTGGCGGCGCTGATGTTCGGCGACGAGGCGCGAGCGTGTTTTCGGCTCGCGGCGCGGTGCCGCCGTCGGCGGCTTCACCAGCACCTCGACCTGGCCGCGGTCGGTGACCCCGAGCATACCGAAGCCGAGGCGTCGGCAGAGATTGCGATAGCGCGCATCACTCTCGCGCCCCTTGCCGCGCGACGACATTTTTGCAGCGATCCAGACTTCGTCGCCGGCCGGTGCGCGGTCGACCGCTTGCAAAATCAGTTCGAGATTGAAGGCGAGCTTGAGCTCGCCAATCACAACCACGGGCGGATCGCCGGAGCTTAGGCCAACGAGATCGCAGCCGCCAATCTCGCCCTTCACGGTGAAGCCGAGCTCTTCGAGAAAGCGTTTGACGGGAACGTAAAGCGCGGTTTCCACAAGACGTCCGATCGGAGAATCAGTTGCCGGCAGTTTAGCCCGGATCGGACTCGGGCTGACGGGCCATTTGATGGGAACAGATGGTGCGGTTATCTTGCGCGCGGGGACCGATGAGATCGCCTATGGCGCTCGCGGGAAAGCAGAGCATCCGCTTCAGGGGCAATCTGCGGCTATTGGTGTCGGATTGACGCCTTTCAGCCTATGAGACGGTCGTAGTCCGCGTGCGAGCCGATCCAGAACCAGACATAGGTTCCATCGGATTCGACGGCCAGCGCGCGATAACGCAGTCCGACTCTGGCGGACCAAAATCGTCCGACCCGTTTGAATTGAAGCGAGGGATGAGTAGGGTCGTTCTTTAAGAGTCTGAAGTTGGCATCGGCCAGCCGCTGAACACCGGCCGGCAAAGCCACATAAGCCTTCCAGAATCTCGGCGACGCCGTGTGTTTCACAAGTCGCGGGTTTGGCCGGCGCGATAGGCGCTCAGCGCCTCCTCGGCAAAGGCATCGAGCTTGCCCGCCTGGGCGCTTTGCTCCAGGGCCCTATCAAAGCGTTCTGCGTCGAACTGCTCGAACCATGCACGAAACCGCGCCAATTCGTCAGGTGCAAGTCGTTCGATCGCTCGTTCGATATCTTCGGTTGTCATTGTTCAAATATAGCAGTGTAGGGGGCCCGGGAAAAGATGCCTGGCCACCGAGCCTACACCCGGCCGCTCACCGGGATCAGCGCGCCAGTGACGCCGCTTGCCGCATCGCTCGCGAGGAACAGGATCACTTCAGCGAGTTCCTGCGGCGTCACCCATTTGGAGAAGTCCGCTTTCGGCATGTCGGCTCGGTTGGCCTTGGTGTCGATGGTCGAAGGCAGCACCGCGTTCACGGTGACCTTGCCCTTCCATTCACTGGCCAGTGCTTCGGTGAGGCGGTGCACGCCTGCCTTCGACGCTGCATAGGGCCCCATGCCGGAGCCCGCCTGGAGCGCGCCCATGGCGCCGATGTTGATGATGCGGCCCGCTTTCGAGGCAGCAAGGTGTGGCAGCGCCGCGTGCGAGGCGTTGAGGGCGGTCATCACGTTGAGCGCATGCATGCGCTGCCACGTCTTGATGTCGCCGTCGCCGACGGTCTCGAAGGCAAAGCCGCCGGCGATGTTGATCAGCGCATCGAGCTTGCCGAAATGTTTGGCCGCCGTTTCGACGGCCGTCTTCGCCTGCGCCGGGTCGGACAGATCGACTCCGCCGATCTCGATGCGCTCGTTCGTGGCTGAGACTTGCGAGGGCGCATGATCGATGCCGGCGACGCGCGCGCCGCGCGACTGTGCGATCTCCGCGACGACTTTTCCAAGCGCGCCGAGCGCGCCGGTTACGATCAGAACTTTGTCTTGCATCATCGATCTCCCGGCCCCGCCGCCTACGATTGCAGATAGCGCGCCTTCAGCGCGGTCCGTTCTGCTGTGCCGAGCTGGAGGCCGTCGCGCAAGTAGGTTTCGAGGTCACCATATTCGCTGCCGACGGCCTCGAAAGCCGCCGCGAGGTAAGAGGCCTCGACGGAACCGATCGCGTTGAGAGCGTCGGCGGGCAAATCCGCGGCGCTCGACACGTCGCGCTTGTAGTACGTGTTGGTCAGCAGGTAGTCCTCGGCAATGACGTCGTCGGGCACGCCGAGCGCATGCAGGATCAGCGCGCTGGCAAAGCCGGTGCGGTCCTTGCCGGCGGTGCAGTGGATCACGAGCGGCGCACTGTCCTCCAGGAGATGGCCGAACAGGTTGCGAAAACTACGCGTGTTGTGGCGGACATAGTTGCGATAGGACTCGCGCATGATGTCCAGCGCGACCGGAGCGGTCAGCGTGCCCCTGGCGAGTTCGGCGCGCAGTGAAGCCACCACCGTCGGCTCGATCGGCAGCGAGTGCACGGTGATCTCGTTGACCACACAGACGCCGGCCGCACGCTCCTCGACGCCGCGGAAATCGAACGCGCTTCGGACCCCAAGCGTGCGGACGATCTCGATGTCGGCGGCCGTGAGCTGGCCGAGATGGTTGGAGCGGAAGATTTGCCGCCAGCGCGTGGTGCGGCCGTCGGCAGTCGGATAGCCGCCAAGATCGCGAAAGTTGCTGGCGCCTTGCAGGCTGAGGTGGCGGGCGAGGGAGTCTGACATAAGATCAGCCTAAGTTATTGCGATCAGCTTTTGCGATGTTGCTTGTGGGCTATTACAGGGGGCGATCATGGACCGGCACAAGGCCATTGTTTTGGCTATCACCATGCTGGCGGGCGGAATTTGCCGCACACAGCAGGCCGATGCGCAGACCTTTCAGACCTATCGCTGTGTCGATGGTACGCAGTTCATCGTTGGGTTTTATGACGACGACAAGCGCGCCTTCCTCCAGATCGACGGCGAACCGGTAACGCTTGCCAAAAGGCTGACGGTCTCGGGCGCGCGCTATTCGGGGGCGGGAATCACGCTGTTGATTGGCAAGACCGGGGCGACCACGGTCAGGCATCTGAAGCGGCCGGTGACGGCCTGCGCGGTGATCTGAACGGCGTTGTCGCTGCAAGAATCAAAAAGGGCCGAAACTTCGTTGTTTCGACCCTTTTTCAAACTTCCGCCGGGCGCTTGTGAGGGCGCGGCGGTACTGAACCGAACGCAGGCATTAGCGATCCCATTTCGGCTTGGCTTCATCGACGGCCTCCTGATGGTACCAGCTGCCGCTGCAGATCGTCTCGTTCACGGGAAGCGAGAGATGATTGGCGGGAAGGCCGGTCTCACCGTAGCGGCGCCCCCCGAGAGCCGCGCGGCCCCCGACAGGGAATTGGTAGATCTGGGCTGAGGCTGAGCCAGAACCTTGGCTCAAACTATTGTTCATCATTTCTGTCTCTCCTGACGCCGAAGCGCTTACCTCCATGGTGCGCCCGACTCGTTTTCTTGTGGTTACCGGACTCTCCATATCGGCCGTGCATCTCGAAATGCAAAGTGCTGAAAAGGAAATCATTGTTGGCCTAATTTGTGGGCAATAGCGGTTCTGCACCCTCCAAGGCACCGGTGGGGTGACTAACGCTTGAGCCGTTCCGAAGGTTGCTGGAACAAGGCAGCCGACTTCGCAAAAATTACGAGCGATTGGCGCTGGTTTAGTCGCAGGTTGGGATTCAACCGCAGGTGCTTCAGAATCGTGCGATTTCAGCGGGATTTTTGCGGTGCGGGGTAACGCAAAGGTGCGCTGCTTTGACGCACGCGCCTGTGGATCGTCACTGAAGAAATCGCGCCGCCCGAGGACCGGGGATAACCTACCGCAGTGCGGCCTTTTGGCACGTTAAATGCTTGTAAACGGACGGCCGATGTTGGCCGGGAAACAACGTGCGGGGGCCTTCGGCCCCCACCTTTCGCATCATCTACAGAGAGGCTCAATGACCAAGTATAAGCTCGAGTACATCTGGCTCGACGGATATACGCCGACTCCGAACTTGCGCGGCAAAACTCAGATCAAGGAATTCGCGTCGTTCCCGACGCTCGAGCAGCTCCCGCTCTGGGGCTTCGATGGCTCCTCCACCCAGCAGGCCGAAGGCCACAGCTCCGATTGCGTGCTGAAGCCGGTCGCCGTCTATCCCGACGCCGCGCGTGAGAACGGCGCGCTCGTGATGTGCGAAGTCATGATGCCCGATGGCAAGACCCCGCACTCGACCAACAAGCGCGCCACCATCCTCGACGATTCCGGCGCTTGGTTCGGCTTCGAGCAGGAATACTTCTTCTACAAGGACGGCCGTCCGCTCGGCTTCCCGGCTTCGGGTTATCCGGCGCCGCAGGGTCCATACTACACCGGCGTCGGCTACTCGAACGTCGGCGACGTCGCCCGCAAGATCGTGGAAGAGCATCTCAATCTCTGCCTCGCGGCCGGCATCAACCATGAAGGCATCAACGCGGAAGTTGCGAAGGGCCAGTGGGAATTCCAGATCTTCGGCAAAGGCTCCAAGAGGGCCGCTGACGAAATGTGGATGGCTCGCTATTTGATGCTGCGCCTCACCGAGAGCTACGGCATCGACATCGAGTTCCACTGCAAGCCGCTCGGCGACACCGACTGGAACGGCTCCGGCATGCACGCCAATTTCTCGACCGAGTATATGCGTACGGTCGGCGGCAAGGAGTACTTCGAGGCGCTGATGGCGGCCTTCGACAAGAACATCATGGACCATATCGCCGTCTACGGCCCGGACAACGACAAGCGTCTGACCGGCAAGCACGAGACCGCGCCCTGGAACAAGTTCAGCTACGGCATTGCCGACCGTGGTGCCTCGATCCGCGTTCCGCATTCCTTCGCCAACAACGGCTACAAGGGCTATCTGGAAGACCGCCGTCCGAACTCGCAGGGCGACCCATACCAGATCGCTTCGCAGATCCTGAAGACGATCTCGTCCGTGCCGACCGAAAAGAAGGCGGTCGCCTAAGATCCTCCCGGCCTGGGCTGGGGGGCTGGCCCGGGTTGACTCTCAATCCGCCGGAGCTGCAAGGCTCCGGCGGATTTTTGCATTCTGATGACAGCGCTTGTTGTGGGTCTGCCGGCCATGCCGGCATCAAGCCTGTCCATCGCGGCCCAAACCGGGATAGAGTGTCCTCGGATGCGCGCAGGGCCGGGGACGGCTGGTGTTTGAAGGCTTCTACAAGGTACGATTTCAGCTCGGCGACAGTGTCGGCCGGAGCGTGATGCATGCTGGCCGCGGCAAGATGCTCGGCGGCAATTCGGCCTTTGCCCATATCGGCAGCTACGAGAAGACCGCCGACGGCGTCGACATCGTCATCAAGACCGTCCGCCACAATCCCGATCCGAACTATCGCGCCATGGCCGGCACCGATGATGCGACGCTGATCGCAAAGGGTTTTGCCGACGGCGATCTCTATCGCTTCAAGGGCGAGCTGAAGGAGCTGCCCGGCGTTCCCTTCCAGTCGCTGATGACGCCGATCAAGGAAGACGAAGTGCCGATCGCCGGTGGCATTGGCGAGGCCGGCATCGCCGATGGCCTCTATTCGATTCACCTGCGCATGCTCGATGGCCTCGACGGCGGCCTCACCGGCGTGATGCTGCTGAACCGGGGGCACATCCTCGGCGGCGATGCCTCGTTCTATTATCTCGGCAGCTACACCGCTGCGAACGGCCGCTGGAAGGGCCAGATCCTCAATCAGGAGCACACGCCAGCCAAGGACGATCCGATCTTCGGCGGCCACGAGGTCGGCATCGGCTTTTCCGGCAGCTATGACGCAGAGCAGGCCGTGCTCGAGGCCACCGCGCTTGCCGGCAAGCGCAGCCTGCGCCTGACCGCCGCGCTCAAGCTGATGCACCGCGCCTGATCGTTACGGGAATTGCACATGGAAAAAATTCGCATGCTCTCGACGCTCGGCCTGATGGGCGCGATGCGTAGCCTGTCCTCGGCATACGAGGCCGCTAGCGGCGTCCGCATCGACGCCGATTTCGCGCCGACCCAGGCGCTGCTGAAGCGGCTGCGCGAGGGTGAGGCCGCCGATCTCGTGATCCTCACGCGCGAAGGCCTCGACGAAGTCATCGGCGAAGGCCGTGTGGTCGCGGCGAGCGCGGCCGATCTGGCGCGCTCCTATGTCGGCATCGCGGTCAAGGCAGGGCATGCGCATCCCGATATCACAACCGAAGCGGCGCTCCGCAAGACGGTGCTGGCGGCACGATCCGTCGCCTATTCACGGCTCGGTGCGAGTGGGATCTACTTTGCGCAGCTGATCGAGCGGATGGGGATCGCGGCCGAGATCAACGCCAGGGCCACCATCGTGCAACAGGGCTTTACCGCCGAGCGGCTCGTCAGCGGCGAGGCCGATCTCGCCGTGCAGCAGATCAGCGAGCTGAAGCAGGTCGACGGCATCGAAGTGGTTGGCCCGATCCCGCACGATTTGCAGACACCGGCCGTGTTTTCCGCCGGCCGAATGGCGAACGCAACGCATGCTTCGGCGGCCGATCGGCTGCTGCGCTATTTGGCATCGCCCGAAGTCGCGCCTGTGCTGCGCGAGTCCGGACTCGAGCCTTGAATTTGCCGGGACGTGGACGCAACTTGAAGCCCATGCGGATCTATCTCTGTGCCATCCTTGTCGCGCTCGCAGTGCCTGTCGCAGCGCATGCGCAATCGGCCGACCTCGTCCTGTGCGATCGTGTCGCCGCCGATCCCAGCGACCCGGACAAGCCGGCCGACGTGAAAGGCGTGGCGGAAGTCGCGGCTTCCGACGTCGCGACGGCCATCAAGTTCTGCAAGCAGGCTGCGCCATCCTCGCGCCGTGCGATGTTCGCGCTTGGACGTGCCTATGCGGCCAACCGGCAGACGGCGGACGCGATCGCCGCCTGGCGCAAGGCCGCCGACAAGGGCTCAAGTGCGGCGATGGTCGAGCTCGGCGTGCTCTACGGCACCGGCTCGGGCGTCGCCAAGGACGAAGCGCAAGCGCGAAAACTGTTCGAGAAGGCGGCGCAGGCCGGCAATCCCCGCGGTGTCTCCAACCTCGCAGCGCTCGGCAGCGCAGGCGGTGCGGCGCCGGCGGACCCCGCGCAGGCGCGTGCGCTGCTGGGGCGGGCGGCGGAGACCAACGCGGAGGCGCAGTACCAGCTCGGCCTGATGCTCGCCAATGGCAATGGCGGCGAGAAGGATGACGTCGCGGCACGCGCGATGTTCGAGAAGGCGGCGGCGCAAAACCATCCCGGCGCGCTGGAGCGGATGGGTGCCTTCGCGCAGGAAGGCCGTGGCGGCCCGAAGGACAAGGACGCCGCCAAGGCCTATTACGAGCGTGCGGCCGCGCTCGGCGACGAGGATGCCAAGAAGGCGCTGGAACGGCTGCGCTGCCCTTACGCGATCAAGGACAAGCAGGGCAAGCTCGTCACCACGCTGTGCTTCTAGCTCACTTCATGTAGTAGGCGAGATTGTTGCGGGCGTCGCGATAGGTCGTCTCGAGGAAATCAGGATATTGCGCGGCCGCCTGCGCCACCGCGCGCACGATGCAGTCCCAGAAATCGCCATCCCAATTGAAATGCGCTTCCGCCGCGCCCTCGAATTTAACGGCGGTGATGATCGCCTGCCTGATCGCGTCGTCACTGGCGTGCGGATGCGCGCGCTTCAGGTAGTCGAACATCGGCCCTTCATGCGCATGGTCGCGCTCGTAGCGGTATTTCGCGCTGAACTGCTCCGGCGTGAGGGTGCGATTGATGCGGATCTCTTCGGCAGTCGGGCGCCCCTCGATGGAGTCCAGCCGGTAGCGCCAGCGCCAGAGCTCGAATGCGGCATCGAGCAGCGGCTGCTTCGCCGCGCTGGCGACGATCGATGCGATCTGCTTCTCGGCTGACGGCTCTGTTTGGTTCATGCCGTTCTGTCGCGCGCTCGCGCCGTCAGGTTCGAGCGCCGGTCCGGATCGCCCAAAACAAAAAGGTCGAAAACAACCCCATGCACAGTAGCCAAGTCGTTGAAATCGCTTATTTCGTATTTTACGAAGGATGGTTTGACCCGTCGGGCAAAACAGGGGCATGATGGCATCATGCAAAGATTGGCTCGGCGCGGAGCCCCTGCGCGCAAAAGCCGGATGGCATAGGTGCGGGGGCGGTGCTAGGTACCTTGCGATTCCCTTTTATTTTGCGGGTCGATTGCATTGCTGGACGGACTCTACAAGGTTGAATACGGCATCCACGATGGCTTCGGCCGCAGCATCATGTGCCTGCATGACGGCAAGATGCTCGGCGGCAATTCGGCCTTCGCGCATCTTGGCACCTATTGTGAGCGCGACGGCGAGATCATCGCCGAGGTCATCACCGAACGGCATAACGACGATCCCCACCACAAGCCGCTGATGGGGGCCGATGTCGCCTCGATCAGTGCACGCGGCCGGTTGATTGGCAGCCAGATCCGCCTCGAGGGCAGCGCGGACACCATGCCGGGCGGCAACTTCTGGGCCATCCTCACGCGGCTCGACGACGGGGCGCTGCCGCCACGCGGCACGATCGGGGAGGGCGGTATTGCCAACGGGCTCTATGGAATGAGTCTGCGCGCGCTCGACGGTGTCGATGCCGGCCTCTCCGGCGTGATGCTGCTGATCGACGGCCGCATCCTCGGCGGCGATGCGTTCTTCTATTATCTCGGCTCCTATTCGTCGACGGACGGCCGCTGGAAGGGCGAGATGCTCAACCAGGAGCACACGCCGGCGAAGGGCGACAATCCCGTGTTCGGCGGCTACGAGGTCGGAATCGGCTTCTCGGGCATCTGCACGTCGGATAGCGGCGAGCTTGAAGGCATTGCGCTTGCGGGCAAGCGCAGCCTGCGGCTCGCGGCGTCGCTCAAGCTGATGCGAAGGGCGTAGGGCGTCTACTCAAAATTCTGGGTGTTCGCTTGCGAAGGTAGAGCAGGCCTGACTTGCGGCGATGTCGGCAAGTGACTCATTGCAGACCTTAAGAAGACTTGGCATCGTGGTGCGATGATTAGCGATCAGCGTGCAAATATGCGTACATGGAAGATGACAAGGCTTTGCGCGCTTTGTTTGATCGTTGGTTGTCTTGTATTCGACCGGGCAGAGGCCTGCGCGGTGGCTAGTTCGCAACGTGGCGTGCTCTTTGACCATATTCCCGAAGGAATCGACGCGCCAGTAATCGTCGAGGTGACGATCGTCAGCAGAGAAGCCGACATTAGCTCTCCGGACCATACTCCATTGGCAATGATGAGTGCTTGGGTCGAAAGAGTCGTGAGGGGAACACTCGATAGCGACGCGTTAAAAGTCGTTACCTACCTTAGCACTTGTACCAGAATTGGCGTAGGTCATGGTTTCGTGGCCGGCACGCTCGATCATGATGCTCAGCTTGGGCCCAAGCTGATTGCGATACAGCGATCCCATGAGATTCTGACGCAAAGACGATGAATTCGGTCCATCTTATCGAAGTCTGCTTAGTGAGGCAGAGCGGGCCGCAATTTGCCCACGTTGAGTTCTTCTCAGTTTGACCCCGAGCGGACGTCGTTGCCTCGCGAGACCTGCACCGCGTCGGGATAGTTCTGTCACCAATAGTGGAGCAATCAAGAGCCAAGTTTCAAGCCGTGCCATCCGCGGCTGGGGTCTGTCGCGCCGCTTTCTCTTGCGCGAGAGTTGCTTCCAGCCGCGAGATGTTTCCCTGGAGGCGCTCGTTGTTTTCCAGCAGACGCTGACTGGTGAGCAGGAGGATGTAGTAGCCGAATTGCTGATCGCTTTGAAAGTAGATTTCAAGCAACCTTTCATAAGTTATAGTCAGGACTTGTCCGTCTTCTATGCACTCGACCGTTCCGGTTCGTCGGTTGTCGGGCGCAAGGAAGCCAAGTTCTCCCATGAGACGCCCTGGCGGAAGCTCGACGCCGATTTCTTTGACGAGAAACTTCCCGGTGACGGTGAGAAACATTTCGGCCGCCGCATCACCCTTCCTAAATAATCGGTCGCCATGGCGATATCTGCGTTCGGTCATGAACGGTTTGAGCCATTCCATCGACACGTCACCTTGCATCGCGTTACGTGCCTTCTTAACGAGCCTGAGCAGTTGACGGAGACGAACGGCATTGACCGGCAGCAACAGCAGATAAAGCAGAAAGGTGGCGACGCTTCCGGAAAGCGCGCCAGAGGTTGCGAAGAATGCACAGCCGACCATATTCGCGACCCGCAGCGGCACCATTCTCTGCATCAGCAAGGTAGCGACAAAGAAGATTGCGCCGACCAAGGCAAACATGTTGGCGAGCGTGATGTTGGCCAGCACAATTTCCAGCAGCCGATCAAACAGTGCGTCGTAGGTGATGTTGTTGGGATCAAGCCCCATTTGAACGAGAATCTTTGCAATCCATTGGATCATCTCTCACAAAGCGGTCAGTATCCCCCGAATATATCCCGGACATTGATGATCGAGGGCGATATTGAAGGCGCTTTTTGTTGCGGCGCATGAGTCCGAAAGTGGCCCTTCGCGACAATTTTCGGCCGCGCTGTCATGTCGGCTCAGAGGGGGATACCGGGCATCACAGAGGTCGGGCTCAACCGACGCGAATGACTTATAGCCGAAGTTGAACATGAACCGCGAGCAATAGCCCTACATCTTTTCGAGCGGATGGCTTAGGCTGGTCGCATGGGACTATTGACCTTCAGCATAAACGTCACCCTGGACGGCTGCGTCGACCATGAGGAGGGAATTGCTGACGACGAGACCCACGCGTTCTTCACCCGCCTTATGGACGAGGGCGGGGCGATGCTGTGGGGCCGCATCACCTACGAGATGATGGAGAGCTACTGGCCGGCGGTCGCTCGCGGCGACGTGGAGGCGCCGCCGGCGATACGCGAGTGGGCGGTCAAGCTGGACGCCAAACCGAAGTACGTGGTGTCGTCGACGCGAACGGACTTCCCGTGGGCCAACAGCCACTCCATCGCCGGCGACCTGCGAACAGGCGTACAGAGGCTCAAGGACGCGACTCCGGCCGGCGTGCTCCTCGGTAGCGGCAAACTCGCAACCGAGCTGGACCGGCTGGATCTGATCGACCAATATCAGCTCCTCGTCCACCCCAGGATCGCCGGCCACGGCCCGACTCTGTACCAGGGTGGGCTGCCCAGTGCACGACGGCTCAAGCTGGTCTCGGCGAAGCCACTCCGCAGCGGCGCGGTCGCTATGCACTATCGGCGCGAGCGCTGACTCCGAGCAGCCTCAACGCCCCCAGCGTCCGCTGCTGGCCCGAAGCGGACCATCGACGCTCAAACAGCCCCTTGAGAAGTTTCGCCGGTCTATTGACGCTTCGGAGAGATTTCACGCTCAACGTGTAGCACTACAGGAGCTGTTCTGGGAGGTCCTATTCATTTGCAGCCTGTAATGATCATTTTTGCGGCGATATCGATCCATGCGTTCCAGCCAGAGCGACGTCCTCTCAGGGGTGTCGTCGCTTCGGCAGCGCTTGTTTCGGTACTTTGGTGTTTCATCCCCTCATTCGCGCAGGACACGACCACGCAGGGTATGCAGACCCTTGGCTCATTCAATTGGAAGAAAGATGCGTCCACTGGGAACGAACTCGCGGCTTCCCGAAGCGATTCATCCTTCAATTATTTTGATATCGGCGACCTCTCATACGATAGCCAGTCTTTGGTTGAGCAGGATCTACGTCGTCTCTCCGCCGCCGCAGGTCTAACAATCGACCACACTCCCGCAAAGAACTCTTCTGTTTCGATCGTTCATGATACGAAGGTCTTCGCGCGGTTAAAGTATGACAAGCCTGCTTTTAAGTCTCTGGGCTTTTCGGATTACGAGATAGAGACCTTGGAAAAGCAGGTGACGTCCGAGAGTCCTAAGTGTCTCACCATGACTGTCACGGATGGAAATAACGGCATTGTTACGACGGTAATTCTGCTGTCGGAAAGATTCAACAGTTGCCTTGTCAGTGGAATGCTTAGTTCATTCGGAATCGCTGCTTCAGACATTAGCGCCGAAACACTGATTGATGTTTGCGTTCTCTACGAAGACGTCGGCGCGGTCTACGGGATCGCCAAAGCCTTACTCGGGAAAATCCTAAACTCCGCAACCTTTGCATAACGAAGGCTGGAGATATCAGGTGATCGGCAAGGGCGACGACGAAGGGGGACGAAGGGGTTCGCAACCTCATGATGCTCTGAAGAGCGATGTCCGGTTGTGGCTCTTAGCCGAAGGTCGCTTGAAGACGTGTCATGTCGGCTCTCAAAGGCAAACCGGACGCCGATCCAGCTTGGCGTCTACTGCCGCTTGTGACCCAAAGCCGGCATTTCGTTGCCCCGCTTCGCTATTCGTTAGGATCGGCGGAATAGCTTTGGGCGTAAAGCTCGGTCCATACCGAGGTTAACGAATGCGAAACGCTTCAGTGACAGCGCTCATGTACGAGTTTCTCTTCGAAATTTATCGAAAGATGGAATACGACCGACAGATAGGCTTTACTTCATCGCTTCCCGATGAAAATGGCACGCTGCATGAAGCATTTTATCACGAAGGTTCGGGGCACTGGGAATGGCCCGCCGGAGCGCTGATCCAAGTCGGCGTCCTGAAGCCACTTCAAGAGCCGAACCCGCCTCGTTGGACAACTCGCTCTCCCGGCCCATCGAAGATTTTTTTCCGACCAATTATGACCTTAGCTGAATGTGAGACCGCTGATTTTTCGAGGTTCGAGACTTTCGACAACTACTGTGTTGCGATGTTCTCCTTTGAGTATCTGCATAGTCATTTCGCGTACCGCGAAGGACTAGTCAATCTCGACATTCGCTCGCATCGTTTTCTGGATGCTGTCGCGTCACAAGACGATATCTTTACAATCGAAAGTCGCGACCACATCCGGTTTGACGAAGCGCGCTACAAAGAAAAAGTCATCACACGAGGGGCGGACTAGATGATCGCAACATACGCCCCAATGCTGGGGCTTAGTTCGAGCGAGGCGATCTTAGAGCTAGGTCTGCTCGTGGCCCATAGCCGCCTGCCGAGCACATCGCTTTTGACCCAAAGCGGTCCCTGGCTTCCGCAAACCCGCTAAGGCGAACCAGGCAGCTCACCTAGCAACTGCCGGTGTTGCTCTTTGACCGTTTCGTAACACTCGCAGGCGCCTTCGCGCAGACCTTCAACGTCAAGTATTTCAATTTTGCCGCGCATGTATTTGATCATGCCGGCTTCTTGGAGAGTGCGCGCTACGGTGGTCACGCTAGTGCGTCGGACGCCAAGCATTTCACCCAAAAATTCTTGCGTAAAAGGAAGATGATCGCTTCCCGATAGATCGCGGGCCCGCAATAACCACCGGCAAAGGCGGGCATCGACTTCATGATTTGCCATGCAAGCCGTTGATTGCTGCGCCTGTGCAAACAAGGTCTGTTCGTAAGCATCCGGCGAAGACCGCGCGCGGGTCATTTTCGGCTCAGGCGGCTTGATCAACGTTCCGGATGGCAGAGCGCCAATTCCATGGCAGCAGTTCGTCGAGCCTTTGGACGGGATGCTCGGCGATGCGCGCCAGAACGTCGGCGAGCCAGGCTTGCGGATCGACGTCGTTCATCTTGGCGGTGACGATCAGGCTGTACATCACCGCCGCCCGCTCGCCGCCGCGATCCGAGCCGCAGAACAACCACGACTTCCGACCTAAAGCGATGCCGCGCACGCCACGCTCCGCCGCATTGTTGGACAGGCAGATGCGGCCGTCATCGAGGAAGCGGGTAAATGCGCTCCAGCGCTTGAGCATGTAGTCCATGGCCTTGGCGACATCGTTGCTGCGCGAGAGCTTGGCGCGTTGTGTGCGCATCCAGGCTTCCAGATCGGCCACGAGCGGCGCGCTGAGTTCCCGGCGAACTGCCTGGCGCCTTTCGGCGCTCTGACCGTTGATGGTCCGCTCGATCTCGAACAGGGCGTCGATCCGGCGGACTGTTTCCAGCGCCAGCGGCGAGATCACTGCCGGCCTCTTGCCCTGAGCCTTGCGACGCGCATTCTCGGCCAGATCAGCCATCACGAAGAACGGCCGCCGGGCATGGACCCAGCACGCGGCTTCCAGGATCGGACCTGCGTTGCGGCCCGGTTCGTAAAGCCTGCCATAGCCGCCATAGGCATCGGCCTGGAAGATTCCGCTGTAGTTGGCCAAGTGAGCCTGGGGATGCTCGCCGGCCCGATCGCGCGAGTAATAGAACACCGCGCCCGGCGGGGCCTGCCCTCCAAAAGGCTTGTCGTCGCGCACATAGACCCAGATCCGGCCGGTGTCGGTCTTGCCTTTGGCCAGGACCGGAACCGTGGTGTCGTCCCCGTGCAATCGCTCGGCGCTCAGTACGTAGGCCTCGAGGCGCTTGAACAAAGGTGCCAGCGCCGCGGTGCAGCCGCCGACCTGGTCGGCCAGGGTCGACAGACTGATCGGCACGCCCTCCTTGGCATAGCGCTCCGCTTGCCGGTTCAGCGGCTGATGTTGACCAAACTTCTCGAACAGCACCATCGCCAGCAGGCTTGGCCCCGCCCAGCCGCGGGCAAGCACATGGAACGGCGCCGGAGCCTGGCTGATCTTCTCGCAATCACGGCAAGTAAACTTCTCGCGGACGTGCTGGATCACTTTCCAGGATTTCGGGATCACCTCCAGCGTCTCGGTGATGTCCTCGCCGAGCTTGGACAGCCGCGCGCCGCCACAGCAGGCGCACGCCACAGGTCCCGGCACGATCACCCGCTCGCGAGGTAGATGCTCCGGGAACGGCTGGCGTGACGGCCGCTTGCGCGTGAACGACGCCACCTTCGTGGTTTTGGCCGCGGCCATTTCGGCGGCGAGTTCGTCCTCCGTCGCCGAACTCTCCAGCTCCTCCAGCGTCAGTTCAAGCTGATCCAATAGCCGCGCGGTACGCTCCGAGCGCGGACCATGGCGGTCGCGGTTGAGTTTCTCGATCTGCAGCTTCAGATGGGCGATCAACGCCTGGTCGTCGGACTGCCGGGCACGGGCGGCCGCAGCCTCCGCCCGAGCAACGATCAATGCCGCTTGCAGCGTTTCGATGTCGTCTGGCAGCGATTCAAGGCCGTCACCCATGGCCCCGATGGAATCACAAAAGAGGCGATTTGAGGCGTCTTTTCTTCCGCACCTCAGAACTTTTTTGAGCCTATCCTGCGCTCTGTGGCCGCCACGTGTGCTGCGGATTGCGCCAGTCGATCGCCTCCAGCAGATAACTCATCTGCGCCGCGCTCAGCCCCACCACACCGCCCACCGTCGCCGGCCAGACAAAACGGCCACGGTCCAACCGCTTCGCGTAGAGCGACAATCCAATTCCATCGTGCCACAAGGCCTTGATCAGCGAACCGCCGCGTCCGCGGAACACGAAGACATCTCCGGCGAACGGATCGCGACCAAGGCTTTCCTGCACCAATAATGACAAACCCTGCATGCCCTTGCGCATGTCAGTGTAGCCGGTCGCAATCCAGATGCGTGCGCTCGAAGAGACTGGGATCATCGACGCTCCAGAACCTGCAGCACCCGCGCCAGGGCGGCCGCATCGACGCCCGCATCGACAATCACCCGACGATCCCGGCCAACGACGATCACCATCTGCCCGCTCGTCGCTGTGGCAGCAACCGCCGGCTCGACCTCAGCGGCAAGGACGACCCGCGCAAAGCCGGATTGCTCGCTTTGAGGGCTGATCGGCTCGGGACCGAACGAGCGCCGCCATGTCATCAGCAACGAACGTGATATGCCATGGCGTCTTGCTGTCGACGATATCGCGCGCGGCGCTTGAAAGCTTTCGGTCACGATCCGCAGCTTTTCGTCATCCGACCAGCGTCGCCGGCGACCAGTCTCGACCACCTCAAGCCGTTCAAGCTGAGTACTGCGCTTATGGCTGTCCATAAGGACTGTTACGCACCAATTGGACTAATCCAACA
>NZ_JYMR01000020.1 GCF_000938255.1 Bradyrhizobium sp. LTSP849
TGGGTTGACGGCTTATGCCGTGCTCTCCCGGGAGCCGAGTTCGTTCTGGCCTCCCTCACCTTCGCGAAAGTCGCCGACACCGCGCCGGTTGACGCGAATGCCGCCTCCGCGAAAGCTTGACCGTAGCAACGACGGCCAGGACCACACGGTTTTGCCGTACGCGCGTTCGCTTGTTCGCCACAGAGCCCGACGGCGTGGTGCACACAGCCACCGGGATATTGGCGAGACGAACTCTCAGCGCCGCTCGTCGGCGTGAAGCCTCGGGCTCACGGAGAGCAATCCGCCCTGCCCGCACATCTCACGCCCGACGCTGCTGCGTCCACCGCAAGCCCGGCTCGCGAAAAATGACGACACATGATCGCCCCTCAAGGTCAAGCCGGGATGGCCGACACATACGACATTTCCGAATTTCGGTAAAGTGGAATATATACGCTCACGGCTTGACGGCCCCGCAGGTGTTTTGCCCGTCGGGCACGCCATTGCCGGCGGGAGCCTCTTGCCGCGTGCTGTCCGCAGATTTCGCGTGCGTTACTTGACATTGAGAGCGCGACTGGGTGCAACTGAAAGCATGATTAGATTTCCAGACATCGCGGACCTGCCGACCACGCTCTTCTCCGGGACAGACGTGGTCCGCGGCGTTGAATGCTCCGCATCCGATGGCGATGGTCCGGGACGCGTTTTGGTCGAGGTCGACGGCAAGCCGGACGTTCTCGCCTTCTATGGTGCAACGCCCGAAGGTGCGCCGGCCGACCCCGTCATCTTTCTGCGCGGCGATGCCGTGGAGAAGCGCGGTAGCGAGGTCGTGGCCAACGAGTGGTACGTTGCAGCGACGGCTTACGACGTGCAGGCGCTGACCGAACAGCTGAGCGCCAGCTTCCATCGCCCCTATGTCCATCTGGCGCGCCCCGGCATCCTGGGGTCCACAGGTCGTCATCTCGACCGGCGGCGGCCGCGCGAGGTCGCGTTGGTCGATGCGGCGCTCACCCGGCTCAAGGCGCATTTCGGCTGGCGTCGCCTCAATCTCGTCGGCCAATCCGGCGGCGGCCATCTCGTGGCCGCACTGCTCGCGCGCCGCGACGATATCGGTTGCGCGGTGATCACTTCTGGAAATACGGCGGTGGCGCAGCGCAACCGCGAGAACGGCTGGACCGCCGACATCACCGGCCACGCCGACTTCCTCGATCCGATCGACCATGTCGCCGAGGTGGCACGCCATCCTCCGCAGAAGATCATCGTGCTGACCGATCCGCACGACCAGCGTGTGTCGGCGTCAGTTCAAACCGCCTATGTCGAGGCGCTGCGCCGAGTTGGTGTTGCCGTCGACCATCGCTTCCTGCCGGCGTCCGGCAAGCTTCGTCACGATCTGCAACTGCCGGGAATTCTGGCAGCTTTCACTTGGCTCGCGAACCACAGTGCGTAGCATTACGGTTCACTTCCTGCACATCTTCCCGGACCGGACATCGAATCTGGCCACGGGCCGATCCATCTGCCAAAGCTCCACATCGCGGCCATCGACGAGCCTTTCGGCGCAGGTGATAGCGGATTCATCGTCAACGCAATCCATCTGGATCATTTTTATTGGGCGGTCATGTCGTCCCATGATCAATGCACGATAAGCGGACATTTTGGTCTCCACACAATGCGCGATGGCAAGCGCGGTCCGGAAGATGGCGCTGTCGGCATTTGAATTCGATAGGGATCGCACCGTCTTCTTCTAGGCGCGGCATAAGCCTCGGAAGCGAGGAGCCTCCCAACGCCGGTCCCTATGCCGATCTTATGCAATCATCGCTGCGTCAGTCTCGAAATCATACCTCATCCCACGACATATCCGCGGCATCGCGCAAGGCAGCGCGACATATCGCAGGACATGCGCGGGGTGCCGACCGTGGAAACGTCGCCACGACGGACTCCCAGTCCTATCCTGCCAGACAGCAATCAACGAGCTGGTGAAAATGATGTCTACCCCAGAGACCAACAACAGGATCATCGATCCGATGATGGCAATCGCGAACTGCTCGACGCGGCAGCGCATCGTCGTGGTCGGCGTAAAGAGCATGGAATTGATGATTGAGTTGCATCGTCGCGGATATCTGCTGGCCGCGGCAGCGGGCAATTGCGGCCTCCCGGCAGGTCAATATGAAGTCGCGTTGGTGGATTGGCGGCGACGCACGCTGCACGCCCTCGATGCGACAATGGATTGGCTCGACGACTTCCTGAGCCCCCGCGCCGCGCTGGTGATCTGGCTCGATGCGCAGAAGGCGGCGGCGAAGGACACCCTTCGTGCCGCGGTGATGAAGCGCGGCTTCGTCGTCCTGCAAGGCGCCGAGCATCCCTGCGGCAGCGTGCTTCTGGCGCAACGTTGGCATGCCATCCCCGTTCAGCAGGCGGCGTAAGCACTCACCTCGCCAACCTCCTCGAAGATTTAATCAGATGCTGAAATCGAAGACACGACGCGCCGTCATTCGCGAGTGGATGGCTCTGGCGCCCGAGCAGCGGCGATCCGCCGAGCAGGCCGCCGCCTTTGCACGGCGCGCCGTCGAAAGACACAGCCTGCCACGCAGCCGGCGAACGCCGCATGCCGTGATGATCGCATGGCTGACGCCTCGGACCGGGCGGCCCTAGCCCACGACGAGGCTTCTGTAGCCATTGACGTGGGATATTTTCCCACGTATTCATGCCGCGAATTCAGCGGCAGCCAGGCGCAATGGATCCTGACCTTCGGCCGGCATCGGCACACACTGCAATCAAGCCGAAACGATCGAACGACATCGCCTACGCCGGGCTGCTGGCATCGATCACGGCCATAGTCATCGCCGGCCTTCTGGTGCGGCTGGATTCATTTCCCGGCTTGCACGGCGATGAAGCCTGGGTTGGACTGCGCGCGCTCGAGCAGCAGGCCCGCGGAATGTTCACGCTTCGCGGCATGAACGGCTACACCGGCTCGCTGTTCCCCGAGATCGTGAGCCAGGTCTTCTCGGTCGTCCCGGCCAGCGTCGGCAGCCTGCGGCTGGCGGGCGCCATCCTCAATGGACTGGCCCTAGGCCTGACGGCCCTCGCGCTCTGGACAAGAGGCGCGGCCGCGCTCTATTTCGCGCTGGCGATGGGATCCTCGCTGCTCTTCCTGTTCTACAGCCGGGTCGCCTGGGAGGTGAACGCACTCCAGAACCTGCTGCTCGCGCTCGTGCTGCTGGCTCTGCCACATCTGCTGGACCAAAGCCGAAGCTCTCATCGCTGGCTCTTCCTGCTGCTGCTTGCCTTCTCATTGGGCTGCTGGAGTCACGCCATATTCGTTGCTGCGGCGCTCTCCTTCGCCGCGGCGACGCTCCTCGTCGCGCTCAAATGGCCGGGCGAAAGCAGCGCAAGGCTATTGCTGATCGGCCAACTGAACCTGCTGGTTCAGCTCGTCCTGTGCGCAAGGCATTATGTCGGCGATGGCGCCTTTGTGGCCCGGGCCTTGCCGGCGATGCTGGCCGGCCTCGCTTTGATTGCGCTCGCGACCCACGCCTATGTTCGCATCGAGGACCGGCTCCTTCCGCACACAATGAAAGCCCTGACCAATCGGCGTGTCGCGAGATTTGCCAACATTGTGCTTGTCGGTTTCGTGTTGCTCTCGCTGGCGGCGTCACCGATCGGCGATGTCAGCTTTTTCGGCACGGTCTCGGGCGTGATCCTGCTCGAGCGCGTCGTCTCCTACCTGCCCGGCCCGATCGAAATGATCGCGCTGCACCTGCGCATGGCGCTGCTGCTCGCATTGTTCGCGGCGGTCGCACTCCGATCCTTCCGCGCCAAACCGAGCGAAGCAGAGCAGCTCCTGCTGCCGCTGTTCTGTCTGTGGACGATCGCCTACTTCCCGGCGCTGCGGCTTTCGATCGCCAGTGTTGCCGATCGATACTACATCATACCCCAGTTCCTGCTGTTCGTTTCAATCGCGCTCGCCGTCGACGGACTTCGCGCGAACTGGAAAATGCCTGCCGTCGCGCTACTCCTCGCCGGATTCGTCCACGCGCAAGTCACGACATTTCGCGAAGCCTTTCGCGGCGAGGACAGGCCGCCATTCGAGCTGTTCGACTATGCCGGCTACACCGATACGTCTCGCCATTTCATGAGGCTCGACGCGCTCACGAATGAACTGAAGTCACGGGCCACTTGCCGGGTGCAGTCCTCCAGCTTCTTCATCGCCCAGCCGATGCGCTTCCTGATGGCGGTGGGTCAGCCCTGTACGGGCAGTAGCGAAGTGCGGGTGGAATATTGTGCGGCGTGTCTCGCGCCGGTTCGTGGCTTTGACTTGCAGATGCAGAAGTAGCCCGGTTGTACGGGCGTCACGATCCAAAATCCTGCGGCGTGAACGGAAGGTCCAATACCTTCCACTCCTGGTACTTGTCGGCGGGCAGCATCGTGTAGGGCTGGCAGGCCTCGAGCGCGCTCATCGCCGACTTCACGAGGGCCACCCCCTTGGTGGATGGCGGGGCTTCGATCAGGATCGGCGGGCGCGCCAGCGTGCCGTTGGTGGCGAGCACCGTGCGCAGCTTGATGCGCAAATTGTCACTCGGCGCGACCCCGGCCGGCAGCTTGGCGCAGCTCCTCAAATGCCGGCGAAGCTCGGCGATGACCTCGGGCGGCAGCTTCGCACTGATCGAATCCTTGGCATCGCCGCCATCATCCTTGGGCGCGTCTTTCGGCTCGGCCGGCAATTCGGGCGGCAGGCCCAGCAGGACGCCGTACTTGACGGTGACGTCCGGCTCCGGCGGCTGATAGGCCGGGGGCGCGGCCTGTGGCTGCGGCATCGCGGGTGGCGGCTGCTGCTCAGGCTGAGGCTGCGGCGGGGGCTGTTGCGGCGGCGACTGCGATTGCGGCGGCTGTTGTTGCGGTTGCTGAGCTTGTGGTTGCGGCGGCTGCGTTTGAGGCGTTTGCGGCTGCGCGTTGGCCTCGCGCTGCTTCGGCGCCTGCGAGGGCTGTGGCTGCGGCTGTTTCTGCTGCGGTTCGGACGACGCCTGCTTCTGCGATGATTGCGGCGCGGCCTGCTGCTTGGCCGCAGCCTTCGGCGCTACCGCCGCCTTGTCCTTGTCGGTGAAGTCGATCTTCGGCAGTTGCAGATCTGGGAGTGGCTCCGGCGCCTTCTCCTTGACCTGTTCTTTGGCCTCCTGCTCCTTGATCTCCTCCTGTACCTGCTCCGGCGTGACGATATCGACCGAAACCGTCTCGGGCGGCACGGGACGAAATGGATGGACCTCGCTGATCAGGATGATCAGCCCCACCAGCGTCAGATGCGCGATCGCCGACGCTGCAATGTCCGTCCGTATGATCTTCTGCAGTTCCATCGCCTGATCTTGGGTTGCCGGCCTGCTCCTAAAGCGCGATGAGGTCGGGATCAACCGTCATCGCGCTTTAGGCTCTTGTTTGAGCATGATCTTGTCGGAAAACCGCTTAGCACTTTTCCGGATCATGCTTGGCATACGGCACCCGCCCCTCAATCCCATTTCGGCGCGAAGCCGAAATCCGTCAGCCGGCCCTTCGGACTGGCCAGCGCAGCAATCTGCGTCATTTCGTCGTCCGAAAGCTCGAAATCGAAAATCTCGATGTTTTCCGACAGACGCTCGACGCGCGAGGTTCTGGGAATCGCAGACACATTCTGTTGCACGAGCCAGCGCAGGCAGATTTGCGCCGGCGTCTTGCGATGGGCGCGCCCGATCGCGGCGAGCGTCTGGTCGGCCTTGATGCGGCCCCTGGCGATCGGGCTGTAGGCAACGAGCGCCAGCCCATGCTGGTCGCAGGCCGCCCTCACCTTCGCCTGGCCCAGATAGGGGTGATATTCGACCTGGTTGCAGACGAGCGGCTCCGGCGACAGCGCGACCGCCTGCTCGATCAGCGCCACCGTGAAGTTGGAGACGCCGATGTGCCGCGTCAGGCCCATTTGCTTGGCATGCGACAGCGCGCCCAGCGTCTCCACCAGCGGCACGTGCGAATTGGGCCAGTGCAACAGCAAGAGGTCGACGGACGGAAGCCGCAAGCGGACCAGGCTCTCCTTGACCGAACGCTCGAGATCGTGGGGCGCAAAATGGTTGGTCCAGACTTTTGTGGTGACAAAGACCTCGTCGCGGCGCACGCCGGAGGCGCGCAGGCCGTCGCCGACCTCGCGTTCATTGTCGTAGATCTGGGCGGTGTCGATGTGGCGGTAGCCGAGCCGCAGCGCCTGCTCGACCACGCGCGCGCAGGTCCGGTCGCTCAACTCCCAGGTCCCGAGCCCGAGCGCCGGGATGCTTGCGCCATTGGCCTCGACGAACAGCATGAGAAGCCTCTCTGTTGCGGTCGCCCCTAACGCATTATGGACCCGGCCCGTGAGGCTGCCAACGGAAGCCGCGGTGGTTGGGCCGGATATTCAGTGCAATGCTAACGGGAAGTTCGCGCAAAGCCTTGAGGTCAGGCTTTGGCGAGCGCCTGGAACACCATGTCCGGCGCATGCGCGATCACCGCGAGCAGCGCCCTCGCCGGGCCGCGCGGGGCGCGCTTGCCCTGCTCCCAGTTGCGGATGGTCTCGACGGGCACGCCGAGCTTGGCGGCGAACTCCATCTGGGTGAGGCAGGCACGGCGGCGCAGGTCGCGCACCGCGAGCGAGCCGGCGTCGGCCGGCGCGGCATTGGTCGCGGGCTGGATTGGAAACGGCTGGACAGGAAACGGCTGGACAGGAAACTCTTGCCCGTCCCGCAACTCGACGATCCGTCCGTCCGCCTTCAGCCGCACACGCATGCTCATTCCCCCAAGCGGGGCGATGATGCGGCAGTACGCTTAAGTTCGGATTAAAGGTGGCAGCGGGCGCGTACCGCCCCAGAGTGCGCCCCTACTTCAGCCCGAACCAGAGCGTCGCGATGCCGAGGAAGGAGAAGAAGCCGACGACGTCGGTCACGGTCGTCACGAAGGTGCCGGAGGCCACGGCCGGATCGGCGCGCACCCGCTCGAGCGCCATCGGGATCAGGATGCCGCCGAGCGCGCCGGCGACGAGATTGACGATGATCGCGAGCCCGATGACGATGCCGAGGCCGGGGATCTTGAACCAGACCACCGCCGCAATGCCGGTGATCACGGCGAAGGCCAGGCCATTGACGAGACCGACCGTGGTCTCGCGCACCACCACGCGCCAGGCGTTGGAGGAACCGAGCTCGCGGGTGGCAAGCGCCCGCACAGCAACCGTCATGGTCTGGGTCGCGGCATTGCCGCCCTGGCTTGCGACGATCGGCGCCAGCACCGCGAGCGCCACCATCTTCTCGAGCTGGCCCTCAAACAGGCCGAGCACCGAGGACGCGAGGAAGGCGGTGGCGAGATTGACCAGCAGCCAGTTGAACCTCGCGCGCGCAATGGTGAACACGGTGTCGGAAAGTTCTTCGTCGCTGTTGACGCCGCCGAGCGCCTTGAGGTCCTCGTCCGCCTCTTCCTCGATGACGTCGACGACGTCATCGACGGTGATGACGCCGACGAGGCGATCCTGGGTGTCGAGCACGGGAGCTGCGACCAGGTTATATTTACCGAACATGCGCGCCACCTCCTCCTGGTCCTCCAGGACGGAGACGCGGCGGCGATCCTCGTCGGTCAGCTCGGCAAGCGCCACCGGGCGGCGGGCGCGGAGCAGGACGTCGAGCGAGACCGCGCCCTGCCAGTGCCGGTCCTTGTCGACGACATAGATCTCGTAGAAGCGCTCGGGCAGATCGGGCGTATCGCGCATGTAGTCGATCGCCTGTCCGACGGTGAAATCCTGCGGCACGGCGATGAACTCGGTCTGCATCCGCCGGCCGGCGGAATTTTCCGGATAAAGCAGGCTGCGCTCGAGTGCGACGCGTTCTTGCAGCGGCAGCTTCTCGAGGATCTCCTCCTGCTCGTCCTCGTCGAGGGTCTCGAGCAGCTCGACCGCGTCGTCGGATTCGAGCTCGCGGACGCCTTCGGCCACCGTTTCCGGCGGCAGCTCGTCGAGGATCTCCTCGCGCACGGCCTCGTCGACCTCATTCAGCGCGGAGAAGTCGAAGTCGCGCCCCGTGAGCTCGACCAGGCGGACGCGGTCGTCGGGCTCCAGCGCCCCGATCAGATCGCCGAGATCGGCCTCGTGCAGCTCTGCAACGCAGGCGCGCAGTGCGGCGCTGTCGCCGGCCTCGATCGTATGCGCGATCTCCTCGACGAATTCGTGCCGGATTTGGCCGTCTTCATTGCGCATCGGAACGTGGTCGAGTACCGAGGCCTCGGCGGAAGCGGTACCGTCCATATGGTCATCCATGGTACGCCTCGCCGTTTGACGGGTTGATCAGGTGGTTTGGGCTGACGGGTCAGGCAATACCCACATGCTAATCGCGAGCGCAATGACAAAGATGCATCGACCGAAATGGACCTCGATAACGGTGGGCGTGGCTTTCGCTGCCCTCGCCGGGATCGCCTCGGCCGCGGCCGCCGAGTGCCCGCGCAAGGACGCGCTGGGGACCTCGCGGGTCCTGAGCGTCGATGCGAAGACCACGCCGCGCGTGGGCCTGAAGAGCTTTCCGCAGACGCTGCCGCTCGCCGACCACGAGGTCGTATTGACCTTCGACGACGGCCCGCATCCCCCGACGACATCGAAGGTGCTGGCGGCGCTGGCGCAGGAATGCGTGCGCGCGACCTTCTTCCTGATCGGCCTGCACGCCTCCGAACACCCCGACATGGTCAAGCGCATCGCCCGCGAGGGCCACACCATCGGCCACCACACCTGGTCGCATCCGTTCATGGCGCGAATCCCGTTCGACAAGGCGAAGGGCGAAATCGACCGCGGCATCGCCGCCGACGAGACGGCACTGCACGGGGTGTCGACCACGACGCCCTCGACGCCGTTTTTCCGCTTTCCCTATTTTGAATCGACGCAGGCAGAGCTGGACCTGCTCCAGTCGCGCGGCATCGTCGTGTTTGGGGCTGATCTCTGGGCCAGCGACTGGAACGAGATGACGCCGGATGAGGAACTGAAGCTCATCACCGAGCGCCTCGCCGCCGCCGGCAAGGGTATCATCCTCTTCCACGATCCCAAGGCGCGCACGGCCGCGATCATGCCGGCTTTCCTGCGGTATTTGCGGGAGAACGGCTACCACATCGTTCATGTGGTGCCGGCGGGCGCGGCCCAGAAGAACGCCGACGCGCGTTGATGCCGGAATGTCACGCCGGCGCAAAATGGGGTGATTTGGGCCCTATTAACACTCTGTTCATGCTACCCCATGCAATGATGACAGAGGTCCCCAGCCTGAACCGTTTCGGGACGGCTCCGACCAACGAATATTGCGGCCATCGCGTGTGAGGGCAGACGAGATTCATGATCGGCACTGGCGTTGCTTTCCGGACGCGATCGTGGACCGTCCTGCTTCTGGGGTTGTTGACCACGGCGTCGCCAGCGGCCTTCGCGGCCGACTGCCCCGGCCATCCGGACGCGCTCGGCACCTCCCGCACCATCGTCGTCGATCCGCACGAACATCCGCGCATCGGCACCATGCAGTACCGTGAGACGCTGCCGCTGAAGGATCACGAGGTGGTCCTGACCTTCGACGACGGTCCGCTGCCGAAAAATTCCAACCAGGTGCTTCAGATCCTCGCGGACGAATGCATCAAGGCGACCTTCTTCATCATCGGCGAACAGGCCAAGGCGAACCCGGAAGGCGTGCGCAAGCTGGTCGCGGCGGGCCATACCGTCGGCACCCACAGCATGACCCATCCGCTGACGTTCAACAAAATGCCGCTCGACAAAGCCGAGGCGCAGATCAACGGCGGCATCGAGTGGACCTCGGCGGCGATGACCGATCCGTCCAAGCTCGCGCCGTTCTTCCGCATTCCCGGCCTGATGCGCGCCGAGGGCGTCGAAAACCTCCTGATCTCACGCGGCATCCAGGTCTGGAGCGCCGATTTCCCGGCCGACGATTGGCGTCATGTGTCGCCCGATCGCGTCTACCAGCTCGCGATCCAGCGGCTGGAGGCCAAGGGCAAGGGCATCTTGCTGCTGCACGACATCCAGGCCCGCACGGTGGCGGCGCTGCCAAAAATCATCCGCGACCTCAAGGCGCGCGGCTATCGCATCGTGCATGTGGTGCCCGCCACGGCCGACCGGCCGGCGACGCCGACCATGGCGGTGGAGTGGCTGTTGCATCCGCCGACGGAGACGACGCCGATCGCGCGCTGGCCAGCCGTGCCGAATTTCGTGTTCACGCAGACCGAGAGGCTTCCCGCGCCCGGCTTGGCTGATCTCAACGCGCAAGCCGCGCACCAGCCGTTATTGCCGCGCAAGACCATCGCGCAGGCGGATGTCGCGGCAACCCTGCCCGCGCCCGGCCGCGATCTCTTCGCGATCCCCGAAGGCTCGATCGAGGTGCTGCTGTCGACGACATTATCGCGGCGCGCAGCGACGCGGCTCGCCATGGCGGCCGAGACGCCTCATGCTGCCAAAGGCAAGGCGGCCAGGGTGCAGGCACGGCGGACGGCGCATGCTGCGCATGCCGTGCCGAAACACGTAAGCCAGGCCAAGGGCGCACCACCGCGCCCGACGCGGGTTGCCAGCCTGAAGAAGCGGGCGCAGTAAGCCTTGTTGCAGCAAGCCCTGTTTACTGCCGCATGATGTTGGCGACGCAGAGCAGCACGATCAGCGCCAGGAAGAACAGGTCCATATAGGACTTGAGCTCGCCGTCGCGGCGCAGCCGTGCAACGTCGGTCACGACCTGCTTGCGCGCGTTCGTCCCGCCGCTGCCGTCATTGATGGGGCCCTGAAGCCGCCGCACCTCGGATTCGAGCTTCTCGATCTTCTGGAAGAAATAGAACGAGCGCAGCGTCGAGGCAGCGCGCATGGCGCTGTAGACCAGCACCAGGATCGCGAGCATCGCCCGGTTCGGATATTTCTCCATGAAGTTCAGGCTGAAATAGACCATCGCCATGAACGCGAAGTTGGTCAGGAAGCGGTAGATGATGCTTAGAAAGGCCATACTGGCTCCAGCCGAGAGAAGGCGCGCAACCGGAAGCGTGTTGCGAATTCGGGGACGTGGGATTCAGGCGGGAACAGCCAGCCTGGATGCCGCGCACGCCCGTCTACGCCAACTTTGTTTCAACAAAGATACCATCGCCCCTGCGCCGCCGCCTTTTAGCCACGCGTCGCCATAATGCAAGCGAGAGCATCGTCATCGGGCTGTCCCAGGCTCGCCACGAGGCCCGCTGCGGCTCGATGGAGATTCCGCGGAAGCTACGGTAGACTGCTCGCTGCCACCGCATGTGGGGTCTGCCGATGCCGAAAAAGGGAATCACGGGCCACGACGATTGGGTCCTGACCGAGGCGCTTGCGACCGCGCTGGTCGCGCTGGAGCAGCTCGAGGCGAAGCACCAGCCGAGCGCGCATATGGACGACATCCGGAAGATGCTGGCGAATGGCAAGGAACCAGCCGCCGTGAGCCTGCACCTGGCCCAGGCCAAATGCCGCCTGTTCCCGGAGGCGGATCCGCTCGATATCTACAAAGAGTACGGGATCGGCGATGAGTATGGCTGAGGAGCCCCGCCCTCGCCGGGAGCTTGATCTCATTTCGCGCAGTTTCAATGGTTTAGCAGCAGGAATTGGCAATCACAGCCCGACGAAGCGTTCGACGCTGGCGGCATCGCGCTCAAGCGCGACACTGTCGCCGCTCCACACGGTGCGGCCCTTCTCCAGGACGTAATGGTGATCGGCGAGCCGCTTCAGCGCCGCCATGTTCTTGTCGATCAGCAGGATCGACTGTCCCTGCGCCTTCAGCGCCGCGATGCAGCGCCAAATCTCGCCGCGGATGATCGGGGCGAGGCCCTCGGTCGCTTCGTCGAGGATCAGGAGTTTTGGGTTGGTCATCAGCGCACGGCCGATGGCGAGCATTTGTTGCTCGCCGCCGGAGAGCGTCCCGGCATATTGCTTCGCCCGTTCCCCCAGTCGCGGAAACAGCCGGTAGATCCGCTGCTCGGTCCATGGTTCGGCGCGCCCGGCACGATTGGCCGCGGTCGCGACCAGGTTCTCGCGCACGGTCAGGGTCGGGAAGACCAGACGCCCCTCCGGTACCAGTCCGATGCCGCGCCGCGCGATCGCCTCCGGAGCAGCGCGCCCAATCGGTTGACCGTCGAAGCTCACGCCTTCACCGGGCGACAGCAGCCCCATGATGGCCCGCACGGTCGTCGTCTTTCCCATGCCGTTACGCCCGAGCAAGGTAACGATCTTGCCGTCCGGCACCTCCAGATTGACATCGAACAGCACCTGGCTCGTACCGTATGCCGCGCGGACGTTGCAGAGCTTTAGCATCAGTCGCCGTCCTCGCCGAGATAGGCAGTCCGGACAGCCGGGTTCGCCCGGACGTCGTCGCTGCTGCCCGTGGCCATCACCCGCCCATAAACCAACACCGAGATGCGGTCCGCCAATGCGAACACCGCATCCATATCGTGTTCGACCAACACCATGGTGACCCGTCCCTTGAGCCTGCGCAGCAACGCCACCATGTGTTGGCTTTCCACGAAGCTCAGGCCGGCCATCGGCTCGTCGAGCAGGAGCAGTGACGGGCGAGTGGCAAGCGCCACCGCAAGTTCGAGCTGCTTGCGTTCGCCATGCGCGAGATCAGCCACGCGCACCGAAGCGCTCGCGGCGAGGCCGACGTCCTGAAGAAACTGCGTTGCCTGCGCATGCGCATCAGGATCGCTCCGCGCGTCGGCGAAGAAACGGAAGCTGTGACCGCGTTGGACCTGCACCGCCAATGTGACATTGTCCAGGACGGTTTCGTCCGGCAGCAGTTGGGTAATCTGGAAAGTCCGGGCGAGACCACGCCCTACCCGCTCCCAAGGCGGCAGCGTGCCGATCTCGTGGCCGTCGAGCAGAATGGCGCCGGCGTCATGACGCAACTCGCCCGCCACCTGGTTGAGCAACGTGGTCTTGCCTGCGCCGTTGGGACCAATGATCGCATGCAGTTCACCCGGCGATATCGCCAATGAGACATCATCGGTCGCCGTCAGGCCGCCGAACCTTTTGCACACCCCTCGCAGTTCGAGCATCGGCGACGTCATCGGCCACTCGCTCGATCGAGCAACGCGGAGAGGCCTCCCCGTGTGGTCATCACGACCGCCAGCAGGATGATGCCGAGATAGAATTGCCAGTTCTCGGTATAGGCCGCGAGCGCGGTCTCCAGCGCAAGCATCGCAGCCGCGCCCAGAATCGGACCGAAAAGCGTTCCGGCGCCGCCGAGGATGACCATCATCATCAGTTCGCCCGATTTGGTCCAATGCATCATGTCCGGGCTGACAAAGCGCAAATAGTTCGCCATCAGCGCCCCTGCGAGAGCCGCGCCAGCCCCCGCAATCACGAACGCAACCAGGCGGTAGCGATAAGGCGCGATGCCGATCGCCATCATGCGGCGCTCGTTCTGCCGAAGTCCCGACAGCACGGCCCCAAATCTGGAACGCACCAGGCACCAGGTGAGGACGAGCCAGCCGACAGCCAGCGTCAGACAGATCAGGTAGTAGCTGATATCGTCGCGAGCATCGACGAACGGAACGACGTCGCGCCGGCGCATCATCAATCCGTCGTCGCCGCCATAGGTCTTCAGTGACACGAACAGGAAGAACAGCATCTGCGCGAATGCAAGCGTGATCATAATGAACGGCACGCCCCTCGTCCGGAGCGACAGGCTGCCGATCACCGCTGCCGTCGCCGCGCCGATCAGCACGGCCGCCAGCAGAGCGACCGCCAGATTGTCGGTGCCCGGCACCAGAGCGAGAAAGGCGCTGCGCTGGGCGGAATGTTGGTACAGGATGCCAAGCACATAGCCGCCAACGCCAAAGAACGCTGCGTGGCCGAAGGTAACCATCCCGCCGTAACCCAGAATGAGGTTCAGGCTCATCGCGGCGATCGCATAGATCAGCACCTGCGTCGCAAAGCCCGTCACCGACGGCATGTGCAACGCGGTCGCGCCAGCGGGCACCAAAGCCAGGATTGCGACCGCAATCACGAAGATGACGATACGCGACATGGGGAAAGCGTATGTCCGTCCCGAGCGCCGCGCTTCCAGCGTATCCGACGTCATGACTTCTCCGCGAGAAGATCCTGCGAGCGCATCAACAGCACGAGCGCCATCAGGAGATAGATGCTGATCGCCGACATGCCGCTCGCCAGTGCGTCGGCGTTGGAGCCGTCCATGATCTGGCGGAACAGCGTCGGCAGGAAGGCCCGCGACAGCGTGTCCACGAGGCCCGCAGCGATGGCGCCGAAGAAGGCGCCGCGCACCGAACCGAGGCCGCCGATCACGACGACCACAAACGCCAGGATCAGGACCTGCTCACCCATCCCGACCTGGACCGAGGTGATCGGCCCAGCGATCACGCCCGCGAGCCCGGCCAGCAGCGCACCGATGCCGAATACGGCGGTATAGAGCAGCGCGACATTCACGCCGAGCGCGCGGACCATCTGGCGATGCGTCGCGCCCGCACGCACCAGCATGCCGATGCGGGTCCCGTGGATCATTGCAAACAATCCCGCGGCGACGGTGGCCCCGACCGCGATGACCAGCAGGCGGTAGACCGGATAGGTCAGCCCGGGCAGCAGCGTGACTGATCCGGACAGCGCCGGCGGCATCGCAACGAACAACGGCTGGCGGCCGAGCAGCATGTTGGCGCCCTGGTTGATGATCAAGACCAGAGCGAAGGTCGCCAGCACCTGATCGAGATGATTTCGCGCGTAGAGACGCCGCACCACGGCAAATTCGATGACGATCCCGCCCAGCGCCGCCGCGGCAAGTCCGCCCACCAGCGCGAGCCAGACCGACCCGGTGCGGACAGCCGTCAACGCCGCCGCATAGGCGCCGATCATGTAGAGCGAACCATGCGCGAGATTGATCACGCCCATGATCCCGAAAATCAGGGTAAGTCCGGCGGACATCAGGAACAGCGTCAGGCCGAACTGCACGCCGTTGAGTATCTGCTCCAGGATGATCATGCGGCAATCCGCGTCAGGTTCGACGTAACGGGACAGTCAAGCGGCGCGCGTGACATGCGCGGCCGCCGGCGATCAGAATTTGCACTCCTTTGCGTAAGCATCACCGTGATCCGAAAGGATCTTGCTTTTGGTCACGAGCGCGAGCTTGCCGTCTGCGCCCTTCTCGACCTTCAAGGCGTACCAGTCCTGAACGGGATGCCGGTTCGGGCCGAACTTGAAGCTGCCGCGTACGGACTGAAAGTCGGCCTTCATCATGGCCTGACGAAACGCGTTGGCATCATCCAGCTTCCCGCCGACGCCTTTCAGCGCGGCGCCGATCGCCATCGCCGTGTCGTATCCCTGGCTCGCATAATAGGTCGCCGGTCGGTGATAGGCCTGTTCCCAGGCCGCCACGAATGCCTTGTTCGCGGGATTGTCGAAGTCCGAATTCCAGTGCGACGTGACGTTGACGCCAAGCGCTGCATCGCCCACGACCGAGAGCGTCACAGCGTCGAGCGATGGCGCCGCGACCACCATCGGGATCTTGTCCGTCAGGCCGGCCTGCTGGTACTGACGCAGAAACGCGATGCCCAGCCCCCCGGGCTCGAACTGGAAAACCGCTTCCGGACCGGCTGCCCGGATCTGAGCGAACTCGGCGGCGAAGTCGGTCTGATCGAGACGCGTGAAACTCTCGCCGGCGACCTTGCCTTTGTAGAAGCGCTTGAAGCCTTCGAGCGCATCCTTGCCGGCCTGATAGTTGGCGGCCACCAGGTAGACGCTCTTGTATCCGAGCTGGTTGGCAAGCTGGCCCGCGCTCTCGTGCAGCGAGTCATTCTGCCACGATACGACGAAGTAGTTGGGGTGGCACTCCTTGCCCGCAAAGGTCGATGGTCCCGCATTGGGGCTGACGTAGAATGCGCCGGCGTCGAGCACGTCGGGAACGGTGGCACCCGCGACGTTGGAAAACACGATGCCCGTGAAGATCTTGACCTTGTCGTTCTTCAGCAAGCGATCGACGATCTGCTTGCCCTGCCCCGGCTTGGCGCCGTCGTCCTCGACGATGGTCTGCACCGGCACCCCGCCGAGCTTGCCGCCTCCCAATTGGACCGCAAGCGCAATGCCGTCGCGGATATCCTGGCCGAGATAGCCGCCCGGACCGGACAGCGAGGTGATGACGCCAATCTTGACCTCATCCTGCGCGGACGCCGGTGCCGCCCAGGCGGCCTGCACAGCCAGAACCGCCATGGCGGCAACGTTGAAGCTCTTCATGTGATCCCCCGTGTTGTCCCGAACGCGCCTAGAGTTTTACCCACCCCGCCGGGGGTATCTTGCCGGGGTGCAGCGTCTTGCAGTGAGGGCAAGTGCGCGCCGCCTCGTCGCCGTAGAAAGCGCTGTAGAGCGGCGGCAGATCGTCGACGATGCTATCGAGATCCACCTCGACGCGGTGCACCAGCCCTTCGCACTCGAAGCAGTACCATTCGAATGCGTCGAGCACGCCGTCGGGGCGCTTCGGCTCGACCACGAGACCGACCGAACCTTCCTGCGGCCGCTGCGGCGAGTGGCGCACATGCGGCGGCAGCAGGAAGATCTCTCCCTCTTTGATCGGCACGTCGTAGTGCTTGCCGTCGTCAACGACCTTCAACACCATGTTGCCGCGCAGCTGATAGAAGAATTCCTCGACCGGATCGTCGTGAAAATCCGTGCGCTGGTTGGGGCCGCCGACCACCGTGACCATCAAATCTGCGTCCTTCCAGACCTGCTGGTTGCCGACCGGCGGCTTCAGAAGATGCTGGTGCTCGTCGATCCATTTGGAGAAATTGAAGGCCTGCAACCGTCCCAATTTGCTCATCGATTCTCTCCTACCGCCACCGAATTTCCTCGCGCTCTCGCTCGCGAATTCAACCGACCGCTTGCCGCGGTGTCACCTGCAAACCGCACGCCTCGAACGCGCGACGGGTCGCGGCGCGCTCCTCGTCAGTCAACGGCAGCAGCGGTGGCCGAACCGCGCCGCCAGCCTGTCCAAGCAGCTCCTGCCAATACTTCTGATGCGCCTGCGGCTTTTCCAGCGGCCGCGTGCGATGCAGAGCGGCGCGCACCGGGTTGAGGCTGTCGCGTACGGCGCGCGCTTCCTCGATTCGGCCCGCAAAGGCCAGATCAGTGTAGGTGCGCATGCGCCGGTCCGTGGCGGACTGCAGGAGATACGGCGGCGATGAACAGAGATAAAGCTGCCAACCGAGCTCCACGATGTTGTCGAACCACTCCTCTTCGGAAGCGGTGCTGACCAGGATACGATCACCGGCAAGACGGGTCAGTTCCTGGTACATCGGGCGCGGGACGCTGTATTTGATCGCGACCACGTTCTCGATATCGGCGAGCCGATTGCAAAGCTCCGGCGACAACAGGTAACCGCTGTCCGGATGACTCCACAGCGCGATGCCAATATCGACCTTTGAGGCGATCGTCTTGTAGTAGTTGAAGACCGTCTCTTCCTGCGCCTTGAAGAAATGCAACACGGGCGCGTGGACAACAATATAGTCGGCACCGATCTTCTGCGCGTGCCTCGCGAGTTCGATCACGACGTCCATATTCTGATCCGAGCACGACATGATCGTCGCCCCTCGCCCTTCGCAAGCCGCGACCGCCAGTTCGAAGGAGCGCTTGCGCTCGTCGAGAGACATCGAGAAGAATTCGCCCTGCTTGCCGGCGATGAAAAGCCCGTCGATCCCGAGCTCACCGGTCCAGTGCGCGACGTTGCTCCGGAAGCCCTCCTCGTCAATCGAGAGATCCGGCTTGAACGGCATCAGCACGGCAGCCCAAATCCCCTTCATGTGGGATCTGGCGTAGGCTTTTGCGTCCTTCTTTGCGTACTTCATGGCTGTTCGATCCTTATCGATCTTTGCCCGCCCCGCGATCCCCGGTGAGGCGCCTTATGTGAGCCGATGCGACACGTTCTTCACGATCGTGTAATGCGACAGACCTTCGGCACCGCCTTCGCGGCCGAACCCGCTCTCCTTCACGCCACCAAACGGCGTTTCGGCGACGGACGCCTCCAGGGTGTTGATGGAGAAATTGCCGACCTCGACATCCTCGGCGAGACGATCCGCGTTGCGCGCAGAGTTGGTGAATGCGTAGGCAGCAAGCCCGAACGGCAGTGCGTTCGCCTTGGCAATGGCGTCGTCCAGCGTCTCCACGGGATTGATCAGGGCCAGCGGGCCGAACGGCTCCTCGCGCATCGCTCTGGCGTCATCCGGCACGTCCGCAAGCACGGTCGGCGCGAAGAAATAGCCGCGATTGCCGAGCCGTTCGCCGCCGGCGAGAACCCTGGCGCCCTTCGCCCTGGCATCGGCCACCAGCATTTCCATCGCCTCCACCCGGCGGCCATTGGCCAGCGGTCCCATCTCCGTGGCCTCATCGAGACCGCGCCCAACCGTGATCGCCTTCGCCTTCTCCGCGAATGCCTTGGCGAAGCGCTCATAGAGAGGCTGCTGCACGAAGAACCGCGTCGGCGAGGTGCAGACTTGCCCAGCGTTTCTGAACTTGCGCACCGCTGACATGATTGCGGTCTCGACCGGATCGACGTCGTCGCAAACGATGACCGGTGCGTGCCCACCCAATTCCATCAACACCGGTTTCGCGTGGCGTCCCGCCATCTCGGTCAGTCTCTTGCCGACGGCAGTCGAGCCGGTGAAAGCCACCAGCCGGATCGGATCCTGCGGAATGAGGTATTCCGAAATATCGGACGGCACACCGAAGACGAGGTTGAGGACACCCGCGGGCAAGCCTGCATCGTGAAAGGCCCTTGCAATGTGCAGCGCGCCCGCCGGCGTCTCTTCGGCCGCTTTCAGAATGATGGAACAGCCCGCCGCGAGCGCTCCGCCGATCTTGCGCGCGGGCTGGCTCATCGGGAAATTCCACGGAGAGAACGCCGCGACGACCCCGATCGGCCGGTGGACGACGATGTACTTGATCCCCGGTTCGCTCGGGATCACCCGGCCATAGGTGCGCTGCCCTTCGCCGGCGTCCCACTCGAAAAACTCGCAGCCCCGGATTACCTCGAGACGCGCCTGGGCGATCGGCTTGCCATGCTCGAGTGTGATCGCGAATGCGATCTCCTCGATCCGCTCGCGCATCAGCGCGGCCGCCTTTCGGATGATCTCCCCTCGCCTGGCCGGCGACGTCTTGCTCCAGACCTTGAGGCCATCCGCCGCGGCTGCGATCGCGTCGTCGAGATCAGATCGCGAAGCTGCCGGAATGGCTCCGATCACGCTCTCATCGGCTGGATTGAACACGGGCTGACCGGGCGTGCCCCGTCGCCAGGAGCCGCCGATATAGAGTTGAAGATCGGGATACTGGAGCATTGGGCGCCTCGACATCGGTCAGACCAGCATGGATCGAAAGATGTCCCGCGCGGAGCGGCCGATCCATGTCGTGACGCGATTAAGGGGCACTGGCGTCTAGGCGGCAATCGCTATAATTATTATCGATTGATAACGTATTCGATATGAATGATGAACATCACCATCCGCCAGATCAATGCTTTCCTCCAGGTCGCCGCGCTCGGCAGCTTCACCCGCGCCGCCGAACAATTGCACACGATGCAGCCGGCGCTATCGCAGCAGGTCCGCGATCTGGAAGCCGAACTGGGCATCCGCCTTTTTGACCGGACGACCCGCCGGGTCGAACTGACCGAAGCCGGAGCCGAATTCCGCACGATCGCCGCGAAGGCCATCGAAGAGCTCGACATCGCAGCGCGCAACGCGCAAGGCCTTGCGGAACGCAAACGCGGGCGCGTCATTGTCGCGGCCCCACCCCTGCTCGCGGCTGCGGTCGTCCCCAAGGCGATTGTCGACTTCCAGGAGAAATATCCCGGGATTACGGTCCGCTTGATCGATGCACGATCGGACCAGATCGTCGAGATGGTACGCTCAGGGCAAGTCGATTGTGGCGTCGGGACGTTCCACGCCGGCGAGGAAGGCATCACGTCGACCCTGCTTGCCCGTGACAATCTGATGGTGTTCTGCGCGCCCAATCACGCGCTCGCCAAACGGAAGTCCGTGCACTGGAAGGAGCTTGAAGGTCTGCCCCTGGTGACGCTGACGCGTGACAGCGGAATCAGGATACTCGTCGAGGTCGGCTTCGAGGCTGCTCACATCAAACTTGTGCCCGCCTATGAGGTGACCTGGATCACCACCGCGCTGGCCTTGGTGGAGGCTGGGCTCGGCATCGGCGTCTTTCCGACATACGCTTGGTCCGGCGCGCAATCCCTCGATATTTCCGGTTCGCCTCTGGAGCCGGCGATTGCACGCGACATCACGCTCATCACCCGATCCGGACGCGAAGTCGCGCCAGCCACCCAGGCGTTCGTGCGCTTCTTGCGCAAGTCGACCAGCGGCTCGCGCCCCGACAAGCAAACCGCAAAGTTGCCCCGTCGAGCCAAGGGGAACCGCATGAATCGGTGACAGTGGAGTCGGATCGCTGATCTCGGCCACCAACCCAGGGCAGCACCATCCAAGCCCCGCCGCTCAAACCCGGGGATACGTTCCCACCGCGTTCAAAACGGGACCCGGTCGAGCAAAAAGCTCAACAATATCAATACTGAATTTAGAGGCTGGTGCGCTCGGAGGGACTCGAACCCCCACGATTTTACTCACTGCCACCTCAAGGCAGCGCGTCTACCAATTCCGCCACGAGCGCTTTGGGGATGCCGGCTTAAGGCTTGAGGCCTGCCGGATCAACGGCGCCGATCTAACAAATCCATCAGAGGGGTACAAGCCTGCAAAGGCCCCGAATTCCACAAGCTTGGGAAGAAAGTTCCTGAGCGCCGAGCCCGCCCTACCGGGTGCCCGGGCCGCTACGGCGTGCCCCGGGCCGCTACCGCATGCCAGCCGTGCGTGGCAGCATCTGCTTGACCTCGACCGCGATCCGGTTGCGGTCGACCAGCACGACGCCGGAAGCGACCGGGAGATTATTCGCCAAAACCTTGACCTCGTCGGCCTCGGTTGCGTCCAGCTCGATGATGGCGCCGCGGGAAAGACGTAATACTTGATGGATCGGCATGGTGGTCGTTCCGAGGACGACCATGAGATCCACGGTGACTTTGTCGAGAGTAGGCACTGTCAGCACCACCGCAACTTGGGACTTACGCCAAAGGACTTGGCATCTTGGTATTTGCGCCTGCGATCATCACCCGGTTATGGTTAGCCAATGGTTAATTCGCCCCAAAATCCCCGCCAAGACTTGGATTTGACGTCGTTTTCCGCCGCAGGTGGCGAGCCCGTCGAATGGCGAATCTCGGACGCCCCTGTCCCCTATCCGGAGGCCGTGGCCGAAATGGAAGCGCGCGTCGCCGCGATTGCGGCGGGCGAAGCCTCGGAGCTGGTCTGGCTGCTCGAACATCCGCCGCTCTACACCTCCGGCACCTCAGGCAAGGCGTCCGACCTGCTCGATGCGCGATTTCCCACCTTTGCCACCGGGCGCGGCGGGCAGCTCACCTATCACGGCCCGGGCCAGCGGGTGGCCTATGTCATGCTCGACCTCAAGCGCCGCCGGCCGGATGTGCGGGCCTATGTCGCGAGCCTGGAGGAGTTGATCCTGCGCACGCTTGCCGCCTTCAACGTGCGCGGCGAGCGGCGCGAGGACCGGGTCGGCGTCTGGGTGAAGCGGCCCGACAAGGGCGTGGGGCACGAGGACAAGATCGCCGCCATCGGCGTCCGGCTCAAGCGCTGGGTCTCGTTCCACGGCATCGCCATCAATGTCGAGCCGGAGCTTGCGCATTTCGCAGGGATCGTGCCCTGCGGCGTCGCCGATCCCCGCTACGGCGTCACCTCGCTGGTCGATCTCGGCCAGCTCGTCACGTTGGCCGACGTCGACATTTCGCTCCGGCAGGCCTTTGAGGAGCTGTTCGGGCCGACCCGCGCGCTGGTGCCGGAAGCGGCCGTCTAGCGCTTTCTTGTTGGACACGCACAGGCGCCGTTCTCCGTGAGCGCGGAATCGGCTACGCTTGTTTCCGGTGTCGCCCACGCCTCCCCCCTCCGCCGGGAAAGTAGACTTCATGCCGGGCGAGTTGATCATCGGACCGACTGTTCGAGCGCCAGGCATAAGGAGGGATTGCGCTTCTGCTCGCAATGGGAGGTTTTTACGATGAGACTGTCTGCACCCATCTATCATCTGAAGCGCAAGGCGAAACGCATGTCGCGCGAGGAAGGCATTCCGCTCCACGATGCGCTTGACCGCATCGCCACGACGGAAGGGTTTTCCGCCTGGAGCATGCTCGCAGCGAAAGCCGCCGCAGCGACGCCGGCCAATCGACTTTTCCCGCAATTTCAACCGGGTGATCTGGTACTGGTCGGGGCGCGCCCGGGTCAGGGCAAGACGTTGATGAGCCTCGAACTTGCCGTCGAGGCGATGAGGACGGGAAGTCGAGCCGCATTCTTCTCGCTCGAATACACTGAGAAGGATGTTCTGGGCCGCTTGCGCGCGATCGGCGTGGACCCGGCGCAATTCGCTGACATGTTCGAAGTCGATTGCTCCGATGCCATCAGCGCCGATTACGTCGTCAAGCAGATGGCCGCGGCTCCCCGCGGCACGGTCGTGGTGATCGACTATCTGCAACTGCTCGACCAGAGGCGGGAAAACCCCGACCTGACCGTTCAGGTGCGCGCGCTGAAGTCGTTCGCACGCGACAAGGGGCTGATCGTCGTCTTCATCTCGCAGATCGATCGATCCTATGATCCCTCGATCAAGCCCTGCCCCGACCTCAGCGATGTCCGGCTGCCGAACCCGCTGGATTTGAAGCTGTTCGACAAGACCTGTTTCCTGAACAATTCCGAAGTTCAGTTCCGGGCGGCGACCTGACGCTCCCTGCGAGCTTGGGCCGCGGGTGAGATGCTCACCCGCGGCTTGCGGCATCACGCCGCCTTCAGCGAAACCTCGAGCTTGCCGGCGATGTAGCGGCGCTCCTGCGTCAGGCCGCCGAAGCCGTAGGCATCGCCCTTGACCTCGTCGACGTGAAGATAGGTCTCGGGATGCAGCGGGCCCAGGATCTCGGCCATCCGCCTGAACATCGCGGCGAGATAGGCCGCCTTCTCGTCCTTGGTGTTGGTGCCCTCGCTGACGTGGATGTCGATCCAGTAGCTCGCGAGCTTTTGCTCGGCGAGCGACTTGCCGCCGGCGAACCAGTCGCCGGCCTCGACCGATTTCACGATGACGGCGGTGACCTTGGGATCCTTGTGCAGGATCTTTGCGGTGAGCTCGGACACGGCGTTGGCGATGTCGGCCTTCAGCGACGGCGATTGGCGGGAGCTGGTGTAGGACACGGTGATCAGCGGCATGGTCGTTCTCCTCAGAATGTCGCGCGGGGTTCGTGCGGCGTTGACGAGAAGCTAGACCTCCCACCATCATTTTGGTATCTTATCTCTATTGATATCAGTGATAATCATTCATAATGACAGCAACACTCGACATCGCCACGGTCCAGGCCTTCCTCCTGGTCGCCGACCTCCAGAGCTTTACCCGCACTGCCGAGGCACTCGGCACGACGCAGGCGGCCGTCAGCCTCAAGCTGCAACGGCTGGAGACGCTGCTCGGCAAGCGGCTGGTCGAACGGTCGCCGCGCGCGGTCCGGCTCACGGCCGACGGCGCGGCGTTCCTCGATCGCGCCCGTGCGCTGATGCAGGCGCATGACCGCGCGCTGTCGGGCGAGGCTTCGGCGGTACAGTCGCTTTCGCTCGGCATCTCCGATCATGCCGCAGGTCCCGAGTTGGTACCGCTGCTCGAACGCCTGCACGCGATGTCCTCAAAACTCACGCTGGCCGTCACAATCGGCTTCTCGCGCGAGATGCAGGATGCCTATGACGCAGGCCAGCTCGATGCGGTGATCGTCCGCCAGGAAGGCAGCCGGCGCGGCGGTGAAAAGCTCACCGAGGACGAATTCGGCTGGTTCGCATCACGACGTTTCACTTTGCCCCTTGGTGAGCCGCTGCCGCTTGCGACGCTCGCCCCGCCCTGCGGCGTCCGCGCCATCGCCGTGCGCGCGCTCGACAAGGCCGGCATCGCCTGGCGCGAGCGCTTTGTCGGCGGCGGCGTCACGGCGGTGGTCGCGGCTGCGCTCGCCGGACTTGCGATCGCACCACTGGCACGACGGATCGCGCCAGCCGGGCTGGTCGATATCGGGCCTGCACACAAGCTGCCGAAACTCGGCAGCTCCAAGGTGATGCTGCATTCGAAGGTCAGCGATCCCGCAAAGCTGGCGGCGCTGCGCGCGGTGGCAGCGACGTTTCGCAGTGTGGCAGCAGGATGACGCCGCGCGCTCTCACAAGATCGCCTCGAACGCGCTGCGCAACGTTTCGTGCCGAAACACAAAGCCGCGGCTGAGCGCCTTGTTCGGCAGCACGCGCTGGCCGCCGAGCAGGAGTTCGTCGGCAAGGCCGCCGCCGATCCGGCGCAGCAGGCCGCCGGGGATGCGGAACACGGCGGGCCGATGCAGGCGGCGGCCGAGCTCCTCGGTGAATTTTGCGTTGGTGACGGGGATCGGCGCGGTGGCATTGACGGGGCCGGCGAGATCGGGCGTTGCCACCACATAAGCGATCAGCCGGATGAGGTCGTCGCGCTCGATCCACGACATCCACTGCCGCCCGGTGCCGAGGGGACCGCCGAGGCCGAACTCGAACGGCGTCAGCATGCGCGTGATGAAGCCTCCTTCCGTGCCCAGCACGAGGCCGATGCGCAAACAGACTACGCGAACGCCGAGCTCCTCCGCCGGCCGCGCCGCTTTCTCCCAGGCCGCACACAGCTCGTGGCTGAAGCAGGCGTGCGATTTCGCGGACTCCGTCAGCACCTGGTCGGCCCACAAGCCGTACCAGCCGATCGCGGAGCCGCTGACGAGCACATCGGGCTTGTGGTCGAGCCGCGCGATCAGTTTTACGATCTCACCGGTCATGTCGATGCGCGAGTTGATAATTTTCGCGCGCTTCGCCTCGGTCCACAGACCGTTGCCGATCGGCTCGCCGGCGAGATTGACGATGGCGTCGATATGCGTGTCCGAGACGAGCTGATCGAGGCTAGTGATCAGCGTAACCGGCGGCGGCAACATCTCGGCCTTGGCGGGGTTGCGGATCACCGCGATGACGTGATGCCCTGCCCCGCTGAGGCTTGCTGCAAGGCGGCTCCCGATGAAGCCGGTCGCGCCGGTGATCAGCACGGTCTTGCGGCCTGGAATTTTGTCAACAAGTCCGTGTGCGGGCACGCTCTTCATGCGGCCGAGCCGGCGCATCGCCGCAAAATCCCTGATACCACAGAGCGCCGCGCCGACCGCGCAGGCCGTCGCGGCAACGCTAAGCAGGCCCTGGTACACGACGGTCACCCCGAAGGGCTGCATCGCCCAATCGATCAGCACGGGCAACAGCAGCACCAGGATGGCGCCGTAGTTGATCGCCAGTAGGGTGTGATTGATCCGCTCGCTCGGCGGCAGCTTCCGGCTCAGATCCTCCTCGACAAAATCCATCAGCGTGATGACGATCTCGGCGACCAGGACTGCGACGATCAGCAGCGCCAGCAAGCCATAAACCTCGAGCCAGCCTAGCAGCAGGAACAACAGCGCATAGAGCATGTTGCGGATGCCGTGCAGCTTCAGTTCAAAACGCTGCGAGGGGCGCCAGGCCAGGCGCTCGGTGAATTCGTGGTGATAGAAGGTGTCGAACACGCCCATCACGATCTGAATAGCGATGAGGGTCCACAACAGCGGCGTCATGATACGGCCTCCCTGAACATTGCGGACTGGTGGATCAGCGCGCCGTAACGCGGATGAACGACATCGAGAGTGAAGCGGAAGGCGCCCTCGCCGAGATCGCTATGCGTCACCGTGAGATCGCCCGGCGTGAGCCATTGCGGCAGCGGGATCCACAAGCTTCCGAACTGGAGGCCGTAGCCGGCGCTTCGGAAGGTCAGCGTCTGGCCTTCGACCACGATGCGCAGCGCCATCGAGACGCCGAAGCCGACATACTCTTCGAGCCCGGAGCGTTTGGCGGAATGGATCACTTGCGGAAAGCCGCGCTTGCGCGCGCAGATGCGGGTCCAGGTCTGGCCGCCGGTTGCGCCGTCCTCGGTGACGGTGACGATCATGGGCACACCGGTGTCGCGGCCGGTCGGCAGCGGACCGCCGATCAGACGCGCGGCTTGGGCGAACCACCAGCCGATGTCGCTGAAGCCGACCTCGTCGACCACGCCGACATAGACGACGCTGTCGCCATCGGCGACGCGTTTGGAAAAGCGCCGCCAGGTCGCGAGCGGCAGGCGGCCCCAATCCTCGTCCGACAACAGTGCGCGAAAACGCCGATCGTCGAGCAGTTTGATGTGAGCGGAAGGAGGTGCGTTGGAGCCTGATAATCTTGCCGACGTCATCGCAACCCTCCCCAACGCTATTTGGCTTTGCCCAGCGGCAGCAAATTGGCGATCTTCTCGCCAAGCCGCATCAAGGCGACCAGCCGCGGCCGCGGCACTTTCAGCATCTGCATGAACCAGTGGTCGGCGAGCTCGGTGAAGGCGAGCATCTCCTTCAGCCGTTTGCTCGCGACCGGACTGATGGCCGGATCGTCGGCGGCGTCGGACACGCAGGCCCTGAGCGCCGTGATCGCCGGATCGAGCTCCCGCTCCTTGCGCCGCGCCGCGATCCGCGCCGCGACCTCCCAGATGTCGGTCTCGGCCTCGTAATGATCGCGGCGGTCGCCGAGGATCGGCGCCCGACGGATCAGGTTCCAGGCGAGCAGCTCCTTGATCGAGTTGGAGACGTTGGAGCGCGCCATGCCGAGCGTGTCGGCGATGTCCTCGGCGGTCATCGGCGCTTCCGCCAGATAGAGCAGCCCGTGGATCTGGCTGACCGAGCGGTTGACGCCCCACCCGTCGCCCATATCGCCCCAATGCAGGATGAAGCGCTCGACGGCGACGGGGAGTTTCTTCTTTCCGGTTGTTTCTGTCATAACAGAAATATCTGACGAGACTGTGCCGATGTCAAGCGGTCCGCGCACAGCTTTCCATGCATACGGACCAGCGTACTTGCCTAAAATTGTTCCAGGGACCGGGAACAAATGGGTCCATCCCACGTTTGCACCGGTCGAGGCGGGGTTTCAGGAATGTTCAAAAAGTCCAGTCAACTGCGAGACTTGTTCGAAAGCGAACGCAGTTTCCGGCTGTTGGTTGAAGGGGTTGCCGACTACGCCCTGTACATGCTCGACCCCTCGGGGATCGTCACGAGCTGGAACATCGGCGGCGAGCGCATCAAGGGCTATTCATCCGAAGAGATCGTCGGTCAGCATTTTTCCCGCTTCTACACCGAGGTCGATCGGGCCAACGGCAAGCCTGCGCGGGCGCTCGGCATTGCCCGGGACAAGGGCCGCTACGAGGAGGAAGGCTGGCGCGTCCGCAAGGACGGCACCTTCTTCTGGGCGAGCGTCGTGATCGACCCGATCTATGAGGACGACCGGCTCATCGGGTATGCCAAGATCACGCGCGACATCACCGAACGCCGCAACACCCAGGTCAAGCTCGAGGTGATGCAGAAACAGCTCGCCGAGTCCCAGAAGTTCGACGCGCTCGGCCAGCTCACCGGCGGCGTTGCGCACGACTTCAACAACCTCCTGATGATCATCAGCGGCAGCCTTCACATCCTGAAGAGGGACGCCGCCGACGACGCCAAGCTTCAGCGCGCGATCTCGGCGATCGAGACCGCGACCAAGCGCGGCGCCGCGCTGACCAGTCAGCTCCTGACCTTCGCGCGGCGTCAGAGCGTCAATCCGCAGGCGATCGATTTTACCGATCGCATCGCGGCGATCCGCGAGGTGCTCGATGCCGGCGTCGGCAGTTCCGTGCGTCTTGCTTTCGACATCGACCGCGATGTCTGGCCGATCAGGACCGACGCCTCCGAGCTCGAGACGGCGCTGCTCAATCTCGTCATCAATGCCCGCGATGCGATGCCCGACGGCGGCACGGTGACGATCAGCGCCCGCAACGTCGCGCTGGACGAGACGCTGCCGACCGGCGAATTCGTCGCGATCGACGTCGCCGACACCGGGCTCGGGATTCCCTCCGACGTCATCGACAAGATTTTCGAGCCGTTCTTCACCACCAAGCCGATCGGCAAGGGCACGGGTCTCGGTCTATCCCAAGTGCATGGCTTCGCGCACCAGGCCGGCGGCACCGTGAAGGTCGCAAGTGAGCTCGGCAAAGGCACCACCTTCACCATCCTATTGCCGCGCGGAACGGACGCGCCGGTGCGGGAAACGGCAGAGGCATCGTCGTTCCGCGGCAGTGGCACAGTGCTGCTGGTCGAGGATAATCCCGAGGTCGCGACTGTCAGCATCGGCTTGCTGGAGCAGCTCGGCTACCGCGTCCGCCGCGTCTCCGATGCAGAATCGGCGCTGCGCGAGCTTGAGCACAACGGCGTCGACTTCGTGTTCTCTGACATCGTCATGCCCGGCAAGATGGATGGGCTCGGCCTCGCCCATCATCTGCGCCAGATCCACCCCGGCCTGCCGATCCTGCTCGCCACCGGCTACAGCGAAGCCGCAGCCGACGTCCGCGGCGATTTTCCGATCCTGCGCAAGCCTTACGAGATCCACGAGCTGAGCGAGGCGATTTCGAAGCTGCCGCGATAAAGCTGCTACACCGTCGGTAACACCGAAAATGCTTCCCCTGCCCTGCGCAGGTTCAACTCGTCCACATTGGCGGTCTCGCTGGTGACATTGTCGACGCGCGAGGACGGCGGGCCGTGGCGGCACAGTGCCACCATGTCGGCGACGTGATTCGGCACGCCAGCGAACAGTGCCTCGACGCTGCCGTCGCGGCGGTTGCGGACCCAACCTTCAAGCCCGCAGGCCACTGCCTGGGACTCGACCCAAGCCCGATAGCCGACGCCCTGGACGCGGCCGCTGATCATGACCTGGAGGATCACCCGGCTCATTTTTTTAGCCCGAGAAAGTCGGCGCTGCGCGCCTTGACGTCAGACTCGCGCATGACGCGGCCATTCAACTCGGACGATGCGAGACCCCTGAGCGCTTTCGGCGGCGTGCCCTCGCGCAGCGCCTTCAGGGTGTCGTAAACGGCTTGTGTCGCGGCCGCGATCGGCGCATGGCCCTGGAGTGCGATGCGCACGCGCTGGGCGGCGAGATAGTCGAGCGCGTTCAATTCCTCCGGCGCGCCGCCCAGCACGATTGGCAGCTTCGTAGCGGCGACAATCGCCTCGAACTCGGCACGCGACTTGATGCCCGTGAAGAACAGCGCATCGACACCGGTGGCCTCATAGGCTTGCGCGCGGCGGATGGTGTCGTCGAGCGAGCTGATCGAGGCCGCGCCGGTGCGGCCCATGATGACAAGCGAGGGATCGCTGCGGCCGCTGAGTGCCGCCTTCATCTTGCCGACGCCTTCTTCCAGCGAGATCAACTGCGCTTTCGTCTCGCCGAAAGCCCCCGGCAGCAACGTGTCCTCGACGGTGAGGCCGGCAGCGCCCGCCGTCTCCAGCTCCTGCACCGTGCGGCGCACGTTGAGTGCATTGCCATAGCCGTGGTCGGCATCGACCAGCACCGGCAGCGCCGCCGCCCGCGACATCCGCCGCATCTGCTCGGCAAGCTCCGTGAGCGTGATCAGCGTGATATCAGGGTCGCCGAGCACGGCGAGCGAAGCGACCGAACCGCCGAACATACCGAGCGGAAAGCCGAGGTCCTCGGCAATGCGGATCGAGATGGCATCGTAGACCGAGCCGGGATGGATGCAGGCCGAGCCCGACAGGATCGATCGCAGTTTTTCGCGGCGGGAACGGAAGGCCATGGTGCTGTCTCGATTGGGTCACGGAGGCCGCAGCATACTCCGTCATTGCGAGCGAAGCGAAGCAATCCAGGAATGCATCCGCGGACACAGACTGGATTGCTTCGTCGCTAAGGGCTCCTCGCAATGACGGCGCTTGGGGAGACCGACCGCCTACCCCACTCACACCCTACGCAAACTCCAAAATCAGCGCATCCACCGCGAGCGTTGCGCCGGCGCTGGCGTGGACTTTCTTCACGGTGCCGTCCTGCTCGGCGCGGAGCACGTTCTGCATCTTCATGGCTTCGACGACCGCGAGCGTCTCGCCGGCCTTGACCTCCTGCCCCTCGGTCACCGCGATCGAGACCACGAGGCCGGGCATCGGACAAAGCAGCTTCTTGCCGGTGTCGGAGGCCGTCGTCACCGGCATCAGCCGTGCCGACGCGGCTTCCGCTTCGGTCCAGACATAGACCGGCACCTCGACGCCCTGATGCGCGAGGCGGATGCCGTTCGCGATCGGGCGCGCCTGCACCGCGACGACGTGGCCGTCGATGGTGCCTTGCCAGACCGGATCGCCCGGCTTCCACGGCGACTGCAACAGATGCGCATTGCCGGTCTTACCGTCGGCATCGACGAAGCGCACCGCGATCGCATCGCCCTCGCGCGCGACCTCAAGCAGGATCTCCTGGCGGTCGAGCCACACCGCGCGACGACGCTCGCGCTGCACGACGCGGCCGCCCATCTGGCCCGAGATCTGCCGCTTGCGTTCGCCGAGCACGTGATCGATCGCGGCGCCGACCGCCGCAATGCGACGCGCGACCTCGCCTTCCGGCGCGCGCACAGCAAATCCCTTGGGGAATTCTTCCGCGATGAACCCGGTCGAGAGGTTGCCCTCGCGCCAGCGCGGATGGTGCATCAGCGCCGCCAGGAACGGGATGTTGTGGCGGATGCCGTCGACATAGAACGAGTCCAGCGCGGTCGCCTGCGCCTCGATCGCCGCGGCGCGCGAGGGCGCATGGGTGACGAGCTTGGCGATCATCGGATCGTAATGGATCGAGATCTCGCCGCCCTCCTGCACGCCGGTGTCGTTGCGGACGGTGATGCCGTCCTTGCTCACTTCCGCCGGCGGGCGATACTTCACCAGGCGCCCGATCGACGGCAGGAAGTTGCGGAAGGGATCTTCGGCGTAGAGGCGCGATTCCACAGCCCAGCCCTTGAGCGAGACGTCCTTCTGCGCAAGCGCAAGCTTCTCGCCGGCGGCAACGCGGATCATCTGCTCGACGAGGTCGACGCCGGTGACGAGCTCGGTGACGGGATGCTCGACCTGGAGACGCGTGTTCATTTCCAGGAAGAAGAAGCTCTTGTCTTGCCCTGCGACGAATTCGACGGTGCCGGCAGAATCGTAATTTACGGCCTTGGCCAGCGCGACCGCCTGCTCGCCCATCTTGCGGCGGGTGGCTTCATCGAGCAGCGGCGACGGCGCTTCCTCGATGACCTTCTGGTTGCGGCGCTGGATCGAGCATTCGCGCTCGCCGAGATAGATGACGTTGCCGTGCTTGTCGCCCAGCACCTGGATCTCGATGTGGCGGGGATTGACGATGAATTTTTCGACGAAGACACGGTCGTCACCGAATGAGGCCTTGGCCTCGGCCTTGGCGAGATTAAAACCCTCGGCGACCTCGGCCTTCGAATGCGCAATGCGCATGCCCTTGCCGCCGCCGCCGGCGGAGGCCTTGATCATCACGGGATAGCCGATCTCGTCGGAGATGCGCACCGCGTGCTTGTCGTCCTCGATCACACCGAGATAGCCGGGCACGGTCGAGACCTTGGCCTTGGCGGCGGCCTTCTTGGATTCGATCTTGTCGCCCATCGCCGCGATCGCGCCCGGGTTCGGGCCGATGAAGACGATGCCGGCCGCCTCCAGCGCGCGCGGAAACGCCTCGCGCTCGGACAGGAAGCCATAACCGGGATGCACGGCCTCGGCGCCGGTCTTGCGGCAGGCCTCGACGATCTTCTCGATCACCAGATAGCTCTCGGCGGCAGCGGGCGGGCCGATCAAAACGGCCTCGTCGGCCATCTCGACATGGAGGGCATCGCGGTCGGCCTCGGAATAGACCGCAACCGTCTGAATTCCCATGCGGCGAGCGGTCTTGATGACCCGGCAGGCGATTTCGCCGCGATTGGCGATCAGAATGCGTTTGAACATGCTTTTCTTGAGTCTCGACCTTGGGCGGGACCCTTCCCTGACCGTTGGGGCCTATGGGGATGGGCCGTGTGGCTCCCGTGGTACATCAAAATGGGGCGGAGGCAACGGTCAAAATCCACCTCCCTGGGTACCAGACCGGGGCCTAACCGGCCCTGCCGAGCCCCCAGCTTCTAACGCCCCTTGGCCTTGGCCGCGTCCCGGACCAGGCCGTGAATGAAACCCAGTTTGGCAACCACCGCGGGCGACAGGATGAACGGATAGAGGTCGCGCATCCCCATCGCGCGGTTGACGCTGTTCATGGCGAAGGTGAACGGCAGCCATGCGTCAACGAGCGTCTGGACGTCTTTTGCCTCATAGGGGTTGAAGCGGATGCGCGTCGACAACTCCCCATCGCGGTCCACCCGCGGCCGAACCTCCATGCCGAACTCGGAAGCCATCTCCAGGGTGTCGACGATGTGGAGATAGTGCGCCCAGGTTTCGGCGAAGTCTTCCCAGGGGTGCGTCGTGGCGTAGGCCGAGACATAGTTCTGCTGCCAGTCCGGCGGTGCGCCTTCGGCATAATGGCGCTGCAAGGCTTGGCCGTAATCGACCGAATCGTCGCCGAACACCGCGCGGCATTCTTCGAGCCTGTCGCCGTCGCGCACCAGCACGTCCCAGAAATAGTGTCCGACCTCGTGGCGGAAATGCCCGAGCAGCGTGCGATACGGCTCGCCCATCTCCAGCCTGCGTCGCTCCCGCTCGATCTCGTCGGTCTCGGTGAGCGCGATCGTGATCAGGCCGTTGTCATGGCCGGTCATGATCTTCTCACCGCTGTTCAGATTGTCGGCAAGGAAGTGGAAGATCAGGCCGTGCTCGGGATTGTCCTGCCGGGTCTGGAGCGGCAATTTCCAGCGGATCAGGGAATAGAACAGCCGATGCTTGGCCATCTCCAGCTCGCGCCAGCCGGCGAGTTGCGCGGGATCGGACAGGTCCGGCACGATGCCGTTATGGCGGCAGGCGCGGCAATAACCGGTGCCATCGCCCGTATCCGTCAGCCAGTTGCAGGCATCATGCTCGGCATTGCGGCACAGCATCCTTCCCTTGCCCTTGTCGGCGAGCGTCGCCCAAGCCACACCATCAGCCTCGCCATCGGGCTCGAGCGCCGACATCGTCTCCTTCTCCGGCAGGAAGGCGACCCGGTGGCCACAGCGTTCGCAGGCGCGGTTCTCGAAATAGAGGACGTTGCCGCAGGCCTGGCAGACAAAGAGCTTCAAGATTTAGCCTCTTCCGAAAGGGAGCTTTATCAATGAGAGTTATGGTGCCTCGCAAAGACTCGCCCCATCGCCGATCGTTCCAATATCCGGAACAAAATGCCAGCCCGGACGTTGATCGGATGGACCTTTTCCCGCGTCTGGCAGGGCGTGGGACCGTTCCTGAGGCTCTTTCCCCTTCGAGCAATGGTCATCACGCCCCGTCTGTGTGAATATCGGTCCGGCACGTGCGCACACGCATCACAACGGCCAACGCCTTGAACGATCCTTTGCCCGAAACCATCGCCGCCGAAAGGCTGCGCCAGCACCTCGAAGAGATCGCGCGCGAGCGCGACAATGCCTATCGCGCGCTCCAGGAGCGCGAGGCGGAGTTGGCACGGATCCAGCGCATCGGCAAGGTCGGCGGGCTCGAGGTCGACTTCCGCGAAGGTTTCAAGAACCGCCGCTCGCCGGAATATCTGATGATCCACGGGCTGCCGTCCGAGGCCGCCGATGAGTCCCACGACGACTGGGTCAATCGCATCCATCCCGAGGACCGGGATGCGACCGTCAAACATTTCCTGGAGGCCCTGGCCGGGACCAGCGAAGACTACACCGCCGAATACCGCATCGTCCGCCCCAGCGACGGCGAGACCCGCTGGATCCGTGTCGTCGCCAAGCTCGAGCGCGATGCCGACGGTCGCGCCATCCGCCTCGTCGGTGCCCATATCGACATCACCGCTCAAATGGTCGCGCGCGAGACGCTGCGCGAGAGCGAGGAGCGCTTTCGGCTGATCGCCGACAGCGCCCCGGTGCCGATCTGGGTCACAAAACTCGACCGCACCCGGTCCTTCGCCAACCAGGCCTATGTCGACTTCGTCGGCCTGCCCTACGACCAGGCCATCGCCTTCGACTGGCGCAAGGTGTTGCATCCCGACGACCTGCCGCATGTGCTGCAACAATCCGTCCAGGGCGAAGCGTCGCTAAAGCCCTTCGTGCTGGAAGCGCGCTACAAGGACGCCAAAGGCGAATGGCGCTGGCTGCGCTCGGAATCCCAGCCGCGCTGGGACCCGACCGGCAAGCATATCGGATTCATCGGCGTCGCCCACGACATCACCGCCGCCAAGCAGGCCGAGATCGAACTCCGGCAGCTCAACGAGACGCTCGAAGAGCGCATCGTCGAGCGTACCGTCGAGCTCGAATCCAACGAGGCCCGGCTGCGCGCCATCCTGGAGACCAGCAACCAGTATCAGGGCCTCGTCAATCTCAAGGGCGAATTGCTCTACGCCAACAAGACCGCTCTCGCCGGCATTCGCGCGGAAGCGCAGGACGTCATCGGCAAGCCGTTCTGGGAGACGCCCTGGTTCACCGGTTCTCACGGCATGAGCGCGACCGTGCGCGAGGCCTTCGAGACCGTGTTCAAGGGCGAAGCGGTGCGGATGGAGATGCGTCTACGCCTTCCCATCGGCGAGCGCGATTTCGAGTTTGGCATGCGCCCCGTGCTCGACCGCCACGGCAACATCACGGGTGCCGTGCCTGAAATGGTCGACATCACCGAGCGCCGGCGCGGCGAGGAAGCGCTGCGGCAGTCGCAGAAGATGGAGGCGATCGGCCAGCTCACCGGCGGCGTTGCCCACGACTTCAACAATCTCCTCACCATCATCCGCTCGGCGACCGACTTCCTGCGCCGGCGCGAACTGCCGGAGGAACGCCGCCGCCGCTATGTCGATGCCATCTCCGACACCGTCGAGCGCGCCTCCAAGCTGACCGCGCAGCTTCTGGCCTTTGCGCGCCGGCAGCCCCTGAAGCCGCAGATCTTCAACGTCGGCAGCCAGGTCGAGGGCGTGGCGCAGCTGGTCCGGCCGCTGGTCGGCGGCCGCATCGAGATCGCTGTGGAGGTCCATGATGCCGACTGTTTCACCATCGCCGACATCGCCCAGTTCGAGACCGCGCTGATCAACCTCGCCATCAATGCCCGCGACGCCATGGAGGGCGAAGGCCGCCTCATCATTGCGGTCCGCAAGGTCTTGGGCATCCCGAGCCTGCGCGCGCAATCGGCGCGCGGCGGCGACTATGTCGCGATCTCGGTCGCCGATACCGGCAGCGGTATCGCGTCGGAACACCTCGACTCGATCTTCGAGCCGTTCTTCACCACCAAGGAAGTCGGCAAGGGCACCGGCCTTGGCCTGAGCCAAGCTTTTGGCTTCGCAAAGCAGTCCGAGGGCGACATCGCGGTGACCAGCACGCCCGGCAAGGGTGCGACTTTCACCATCTATCTGCCGCAGGCGCAGAGCCCCGCCGCGGAGAAGGAAGCAGCAGCCCTGACCCACGAGGCTGCCACCACCGGACGCGGCTATCGCGTGCTGGTGGTCGAGGACAATGACGATGTCGGCCAATTCTCGACCGAGCTTCTGGAAGATCTCGGCTACGTCGTCCGCCGAGTCGCCCATGCCAATGCGGCGCTGGCCATCCTCGGCGAGAACGAATTCGCCGTCGACCTCGTCTTCTCCGACGTCATCATGCCCGGCATGAACGGCGTCGAGCTCGCCGGAATCATCCGCGAGCGCTATCCGGGTCTCCCCGTCGTGCTCACCAGCGGCTACAGCAACGTGCTCGCCGAAAACGCGCATCGCGGATTCGAGCTGATCCAGAAGCCCTATTCGGTGGAGTCGCTGTCGCGCATTTTGCGCAAGGCGATCACGGAGAAGCTGTCGGTGGCGCGGTGAGTGCAAGCTACAACGCAAACTGTCGTCCCGGCGAAGGCGGAGTGTGTAATTCATGAAACCCGCCCTCCTCTCCGCCTGGCAAACCTGGGCGCTGCTCTCGGCCTGTTTTGCAGCGCTGACCGCGATCTTCGCCAAGATCGGCGTCGAGAACATCAATCCGGATCTTGCGACCTTCATCCGCACCATCGTGGTGCTGCTGGCCTTCTCGGTGCTGCTGTTCTTCACCGGCCAGTTCGCCGTGCCGTCGGCTGTCTCGTCAAAAACGTGGCTGTTCCTGGTGCTGTCGGGGCTCGCAACCGGAGCGTCCTGGCTCTGCTACTTCCGCGCATTAAAACTCGGGCCTGCGACGCTGGTGGCGCCGATCGACAAGCTCAGCGTCGTGCTGGTTGCTATTTTTGCCTTCGCCTTCCTTGGTGAACGTCCGACCACGCAGGGCTGGGTCGGCATCGCCATGATCGGCGCCGGCGCGGTGCTGCTGGCCGTGAAGTTTTGAGGCGGAACAAAGCTGCCGCGAGATCAGTTTCTGCCGGGGCGCTTCCAGCCTCGATCGAGAAACCGATGTCGAGCCAAAACCCCGACCAAGCGAGACAGGCCGGCCGTGCGCTGGACGCAGCGAACTTCTTCCTTGCCGACGTCCGCGACGGTCTCGGGCCCTATCTCGCCGTCTATCTCCTCACGGAGCAGCATTGGGACGAAGCGCGTATCGGCCTCGTGATGTCGATCGCAACCATCGCCGGCATCGTGGCGCAGACGCCGGCCGGTGCGCTGATCGATACGACACGGGCGAAGCGGCTGGTGATGGCCGCAGCCGCAATCCTGGTGACGCTCGCTTCGCTGTCGCTGCCATTGTTTCCGAGCGTCCTGCCGGTTGCGATCTCGCAAGGCGTTGCACAGGGCGCCGCCGTGGTCTTTCCGCCTGCAATCGCCGCCGTGTCGCTCGGCATCTTTGGCCATGCCGCCTTCACCCGGCGGATCGGCCGCAACGAGACTTTTAATCACGCCGGCAACGCGGTCGCTGCGGGCCTTGCTGGACTGTCGGCCTATTGGTTCGGGCCAACCGTCGTGTTCTACCTTCTCGGCGCCATGGCGGTCGCAAGCCTCGTCAGCATCCTCATGATCCCCGAACGCGCTATCGATCACGATCTTGCCCGCGGGTTCGACGACGCCGACACACAGAACGACCAGCCGTCCGGTCTCGGCGTGCTCCTTGCCTGCCGCCCGCTGCTCGTCTTCGCGATCTGCGCCCTGCTCTTCCATCTCTCGAACGCAGCGATGCTGCCGCTGGTCGGGCAAAAACTCGCGCTCCAGGACAAGAACATCGGCACCAGCCTGATGTCGGCCTGCATCGTCGCGGCGCAATTGGTGATGGTGCCGTTCGCGATGTTGGTCGGCGCGAAGGCCGACCGCTGGGGCCACAAGCGCTTCTTCCTCGCCGCGTTGCTGATCCTGCCTCTTCGGGGAGCGCTCTATACGTTCTCCGACAATCCGTTCTGGATGGTCAGCGTGCAGCTTCTCGACGGCGTCGGCGCCGGCATTTTTGGTGCGATCTTTCCGGTGATCGTCGCCGACCTCATGCGCAACACCGGCCGCTTCAACGTCGCGCAAGGCGCCGTCATCACCGCGCAGAGCATCGGTGCGGCGCTGTCGACGACGCTGGCCGGCTTCGTCGTGGTCGGCGCGGGCTACAGCGCTGCGTTCATCACGCTCGGCGCGGTGGCCGCGATCGGCGCCATCGTCTGCCTTATCGCCCTGCCCGAGACGCGGCAAATCGCCGATGGCGGACCGCGCCCGGAGGGGAAGACACCGGCGCCGGCATCGGCTATCGCTGCCGAATGAGCCAACCTCATTGCAAGGACTGAACGTGCCGAGCGTGCCGCATGACGCCATCTGGGCCTGGAGCATCATCGTAGTCGCGACCGCAGGCGTCATCATCCGCCCCTTCCGCCTGCCCGAGGCGATCTGGGCCATGATCGGCGCCGCCGCGCTGGTCCTGCTCGGCTTGCTGCCCTGGCAGGATGCGCTCACCGGCATCGAGAAGGGCGTCGACGTCTACCTCTTTCTGATCGGCATGATGCTGATCGCAGAATTGGCGCGGCTCGAAGGCCTGTTCGATTATCTCGCAGCACTCGCAGTGGAATATGCCGGCGGCTCGCCGCAGCGGCTGTTCCTGCTGATCTATCTCGTCGGCACGCTCGTGACGGTGCTGCTCTCCAACGATGCCACCGCGATCGTGCTGACGCCCGCCGTCTACGCCGCGACGCGCGCGGCCGGCGCCAAGCCGCTCCCCTATCTCTTCGTCTGCGCTTTCATCGCCAACGCCGCGAGCTTCGTGCTGCCGATCTCGAACCCCGCCAATCTGGTCGTGTTCGGCGCGCGCATGCCGCATCTGACTGAGTGGCTGCGCCTGTTCGCCCTGCCCTCGGCCGCTTCGATCCTGCTGACCTATGTCGTGCTGCGCCTGACCCAGCACCGCGCGTTAAAGGAAGAGACCATCGCGCGCAGCGTGCCGCATCCAGAACTCGGCCGCGGCGGCAAGCTGACGGCCGTAGGCATTGTGGCCATCGGTGTCATACTGGTCACGGCCTCCGCGCTGGACAAGCCGCTCGGCCTGCCGACCTTCATCTGCGGCGTGGTGACGGCCGGCATCGTGCTGCTGATCAGCCGGCAATCGCCCTTGCCCGTGCTGAAAGGCGTCTCCTGGAGCGTGCTGCCCCTGGTCGGCGGCCTCTTCGTGATGGTGGAAGCGCTGGTGAAGACTGGCGTGATCGGGCAGCTCAGCGCGCTACTGCATGAGGCGGTCGCGCAATCCGTCCCGCAAGCCGCCTGGAGCGTCGGCATTGCGACGGGGATCGCCACCAACATTGGCAACAATCTGCCGGTTGGCCTCGTCGCGGGCTCGGTCGCGACCAGCGATCATCTGCCCGCGACCGTGGTCAGCGCGATTCTGATCGGCGTCGATCTCGGGCCCAATTTGTCGGTGACCGGCTCGCTCGCGACCATCCTGTGGCTGGTCGCGCTTCGCCGGGAAAAGATCGAGGTCGGCGCCTGGCCGTTCCTCAAGCTCGGCATGCTGGTGACGCCGCCGGCCCTGATCGCGGCATTGGCGGCCGCGATCAGGTAGGCGTTCTAGTCGTTCTCGTAGCCGTACACTTCCGGCAGGATGAAGATTGCGGCGAGCAATCCGATCAGCGGGAAGATCGCGACGAACAGCGTGGCGCCGGCCTGCCCGATCGCGGCGAACAGCGACGGGAACAGGAAGATCGCCAGGAACGACGGCAACTTCACGAACATGTAGGCGAAGCCGCTGGCGGTGCCGCGGTATTTCGGCTTCGCGACCATAGTCGGGATCGTCATGCAGTTCGACGCATCCCAGTAATGGCCCCACAGCATGGCCGCGGCCGCGAACGGCAGCAGGATCTTGTTGTCGGTGTAGAGCGCGAAGGCGGCAACCAGCAGCGAGGCCAGCACGATGCCGAAGCCGGCGATCGCGATGCCGCGATGGCCGATCTTCGGCGTCAGCAGCGGGCCTACCCAGCCTGACACTGCGGCAAAGCAGAACAGCGCCATCGTCACCAGGTTATTGCCGAGCACGCTCGACACGCCGACCATCACGAACAGCACCGGCAAATAGAACGCAAAGGTCGAGAACTCGCTGCCTTGGGCGAAACAGGCGATCCAGCCGTAGATCGTGGCTCGCCAGCGGATCGGATCTTTCTTGAGATCGGCGATGAAGGCGCTGGTGCTGACCTTCGGCATCACCACGTCCTGGTCGGGCAACATGGCGAGATCGTCGTTGAACATCTCGCGCGCGACCTTCTTGGCCTCGCGGAAACGCCCCTTCTGCACCAGCCACACCGCCGTCTCCGGCACGTCGTGGCGCATGATCAGGATGATGAGTGCCGGCACCGCGCCGAGGCCGAGCGTCACGCGCCACAGCATCTCGTGCTGAATGTCGAGCAGCAAGAAGATCACGATGACGCCGATGGTGAGAACTTCACCGACCGCGAACATGAACTGCCAGCGATTGCCCATGACCTCACGCTCGCCCTTCGCCATGGATTCCATGATGTAGGTGTAGCCGGTCGAGATGTCGGAGCCGAGCGGGACGCCGAGCAGGAAACGGATCACGACGAGCCAGCCGACGCTGGGCACGAAGGCCTGCGCCAATGCGAGCACGATGAACATCACCATCGTGATCAGGAACATGACGCGGCGGCCGATCTTGTCGGAGAGCCAACCGCCGAGCAGCGCACCGACCAGGGCGCCGCCCTGGGTACCGGCCGCGGCGAGACCGAGCATCAGCGGATCGGGATTGAACTGCTCGCGGATGAAGATCAGCACGAAGGCGATCGAATAGAGATCCCAGGCTTCGACCAGGATCGAGGCCATCATCAGCCAGCCGACCTTGTTACCCTTGGGACTGTAGTTCGTGATGAGGTAGCGGACCGCGGCTTCGCTCGCGGTCGGTTGTGGCACGGCCATCGTTGACATGTCTGGTCCTCTCTTCAAAACTCTTTACGCGCCGAGTAGCGGCTCGATGCTGCAATCGAGCAGGCGCGGGTCGATCCCCGCCTCCATGCCCGTGAACATGTGATCCATGTAATCGATCAGTGCATCGCTCGCCTTCACGGCGCCCTCGACGTGGCGGCCGGCGACCGCACTGAGAATGGCGAGGTGGTGATCGATCGTGCCTGACAAATCGGTTTGCCCAGGCATGAAGCGGTGGTGGATGTAGCCGATGCGGCGGTACAGCGTGTGCAGCGGCCGCAGCGTATGCACGAGAAAGGGCTCGCCCGCCGCCTCCAGCACCAGCGCGTCGATGCGGCGGTCGATGCTGTTGAATTCGTCGAGGGTCAGGCTCGCGCGGCGCTCGCGCAGCAAACGCTCGATGTGCAGCGCCTGATTGCGGTGCGAGAGGCTGGCGCGATCAGCCGCAAGGCGGATCACGAAGCGCTCCATGTCGCGACGCAGACCGAGCAGCATGCGCTCACGCGCCAGATCAATCGGCGCGATGTGCAGGCCATGGCGCGGGCGAATGATGATGAGCGTATCGTTGGAGAGACGATTGACGGCGTGATGCACCGGCGTGCGGCCGAAGCCCGTGATCTGCTGCAATTCCAGCATGGTCATGAACTGGCCGGGCTTGAGTTCGCAATGGACGAGGAGCTCTTCGATCCTCTGATAGGCCAACTCGAAAAAGTTGAGACGGTTGCGCCGAGAGGGCTTGCCCTCGCCGTCGTCCTCCGTCCTCACCAACTCGAGCGCGCGCTTGCGCCGTGCCATTTCCATTTCCTCCCGTCGGCCTGCGCTCGTTGCAGGGCGGCGCCTTATTTGTGAAACTCCTAAAACATGTTGTGATATATTACAAGCAGAGGTAAGACTTTCGCCGGCGCGCGACATGTTGCGGTGCGGAATGAAAACACGAGGGCGCGAGGCGCCTGTAACGGGAGGAGAGTTGCCGTGAAGATCACCTCGATCGAGACGCTGCGCACCGAGGAATTTTCCAACGTCATCTGGGTGCGCGTCCACACCGATACGGGCATGATCGGTCTCGGCGAGACTTTTTATGGTGCAGGCGCAGTCGAGGCGCAGATCCACGACACCTTTGCCGGCCGCCTGCTCGGCCGCAATCCTCTGCACATCGAAGCCATCCATCGCGACATGCTGAACCTGCCGATGGCGCAGTCCTCCACCGGCGTCGAATACCGCGCAGCGTCCGCGATCGACATCGCGCTGTGGGACCTGTTCGGCAAGGTCTGCAATCAGCCGGTGCACCAGATGCTCGGCGGCCTCTGCCGCGACAAGCAGCGCATCTACAACACCTGCGCCGGCACGCAATATGTCCGCTCGACCAATATCAGCCCGGTGTCGAACTGGAATCTCGGCGCCAACAAAGGTCCCTATGAGGATCTCGACGGCTTCATGAACCGCGCCGATGCGCTCGCCGAAAACCTTTTGGAGAGCGGCATCTCGGCGATGAAGATATGGCCGTTCGATCCGGCGGCGCAGGAGAACAAGGGCCTCTACATCACCGCTGCCCAGATGAAACAGGCGATCGAGCCGTTCGAAAAGATCCGGAAAGCCGTCGGCGACAGGATGGAGATCATGGTCGAACTCCATTCGCTGTGGAACCTGCCGACCGCAAAGCAGATCGCTCGCGCGCTCGAACCCTACAAGCCGACCTGGTATGAAGATCCGATCCGCATGAACTCGCCGCAGGCGCTTGCCGAATATGCGCGCTCGACCGATGTCTGGGTCTGCGCCAGCGAAACGCTGGGCTCGCGCTTCCCCTACAAGGACATGCTCGATCGCGACGCCATGCATGTGGTGATGGCGGATCTGTGCTGGACCGGCGGCCTCACCGAAGGCCGCAAGATCGCCGCGATGGCCGAGACCTATCACCGGCCGTTTGCGCCGCACGATTGCATCGGACCGATCGGCTTCATCGCCGCCATCCACATGTCGTTCAGCCAGCCCAACACGCTGATCCAGGAATCCGTGCGCGCCTTCTACAAGGGCTGGTACAATGAGCTCGTCACCACCATGCCGACGATCAAGGACGGCTATGTCTTCCCGATGGAAGGCCCCGGCCTTGGCGTCGATCTCCTGCCCGCGGTGTTCGACCGCAGCGATCTCACCGTGCGCCGCTCCAACGTCTGAGGATTTCTTGAGATGAGCACCGCCCTCTTCGACCTTTCCGGCCGCACCGCGCTCGTGACCGGCTCCTCCCGCGGGCTCGGCCGCGCCATTGCCGAGGGCATGGCCAAGGCCGGCGCCAAGATCATTATCAACGGCGTCGACCCCAAGCGCGTCGAGCAGGCCGTCGCCGAATTTCGTGCCGCCGGGCATCAGGCCGAAGGCGCGGCGTTCAACGTCACCGATGAGCCCGCGATCATCGCGGCTTTCGAGCGTTTTGACCGCGAAGGGCTCGATGTCGATATTCTCGTCAACAATGCCGGCATCCAGCATCGCAAGCCGCTGGTCGAGTTCACCACCGACGAGTGGCGCAAGGTGATCGAGACCGATCTCACCAGCGCCTTCGTGATTGGCCGCGAGGCCGGCAAGCGCATGATCCCTCGCAAGCATGGCAAGATCATCAATATCGGCTCGCTCGGCAGCGAGCTCGCGCGTCCCACCATCGCGCCCTACACCGCAGCCAAGGGCGGCATCAAGAACCTGACCCGCTCGATGGCAGTGGAATGGGCCCAGCACGGCATCCAGGCCAACGCGATCGGACCCGGCTACATGCTCACCGACATGAACGAGGCGCTGGTCAACAACACCGACTTCAACAACTGGCTGATGGGCCGCGTTCCCTCGAAGCGTTGGGGCAGGCCGGACGAGCTGGTCGGTGCGGCGATCTTCCTCGCGTCCGACGCCTCCACTTACGTCAACGGCCAGATCATCTATGTCGATGGCGGCATGATCGCCGCGATGTGATCGCGAAACTCTGAGGGAACGAACCCATGCGCGCCGTCGTCATTCACGCCCCGAAGGACCTCCGGATCGACAGCTATCCCGATCCGGCACCCGGCCCGGGTGAGGTCCGCGTCAAGATCGCCAATGGCGGCATCTGCGGCTCCGATCTGCATTACTACCATCACGGCGGCTTCGGTGTCGTGCGCATCCAGCAGCCGATGGCGCTGGGCCACGAGATCGCCGGCGTCGTCGCGGCCGTCGGTGACGGCGTCACTGGCGTAAGGTCGGGGACGCGCGTCGCGGTCAATCCGAGCAAGCCGTGCGGCCAATGCCTGCATTGCCAGGAAGGCATGCGCAACCAGTGCCTCGACATGCGCTTCCTCGGCAGTGCGATGCGCTTTCCCCATGTGCAGGGTGGCTTTCGCGAATTCCTCACGGTCGATGCCACGCAGGCCGTGCCGATCGCCGATAAGCTCTCGCTGGCCGAGGCCGCAGTCGCTGAACCGCTCGCGGTGTGCCTGCATGCCGGCAAGCAGGCCGGCCCCCTCCTCGGCAAGCGCGTGCTGATCACCGGCTGCGGCCCGATCGGCGCGCTGATGATCCTGGTGTCGCGCTTCGGCGGCGCCGCCGAGATCGTGGTGACCGATGTCGCCGACGCGCCGCTCGCGGTCGCCAGAAAGCTCGGCGCCACCCACGCGATCAATGTCGCGACCGACGCTGCCGCGCTCGATCCCTGGCGCGCCGGCAAGGGCGTGTTCGACACCCTCTTTGAAGCCTCCGGCAACCAGGCCGCGCTCCGCACCGCCCTCGACGTGCTACGGCCCGGTGCGACACTCGTCCAGCTCGGCCTCGGCGGCGAGATGACGCTGCCGATCAACTCCATCGTCGCCAAGGAGTTGCAGCTCCGCGGCACCTTCCGCTTCGACCCCGAGTTCGAGCTCGCGGTGCGGCTGATGGGCGAAGGCCTGATCGACGTCAAGCCGCTGATCACGGCCACCATGCCGTTCGATAACGCGGTCGCCGCGTTCGAGCTTGCCAGCGACCGCGCGCAGTCGATGAAGGTGCAGTTGACGTTCTGAGGCTGAACTCTCAGGGCTGCGCAGCGCCGTCGAGAAGGCGGTCGCTGACCAGCCGGACCGCGCCTCGCTTCCAGGAGTAGTCGGCCCCCATGCGCAGGCCACTGTCGCCGCGTGACAGCACCGCGCCGGTCCTCGCATCACGCACCTGGAAACCGAGCGTGTATTCGGTGCGGCTGACCCGCCGCACGACACCGATCAGCGACTGGTCCGCGCCGAGGTTTTGCGCAATCACGGCCTCGCAGCCATCGCAGTCGCGCAAGGCGCGCGTCTTCGCCGCCTCTCCGCTCGCGGTGCCGACATCGATGATGCGGTAACGGCCGGATTGGCCCAGCGCCTCGCGTACGCTGCCGGTGACCTCCGCCAGATACGATGCATCGGACGTGGCTGAAGCCCCCGCCGAGGCGGCGGTCGTATCCTCGAGCTCGAAATCGAACACGGCAAGTGCGACCGGCGGCGGCGCGAGCGCGGCCATGATCTCGCGGGACACGAAGATCTCGGCGCGCTCCCATGATTCATCATTGTCGCCGCGGAAAGTGTAAAGCTTGTCCATCACGATCTTTTTGGCGCCGACGTCGATCACCGCGATCTTGGCCCATTGCACCAGCGTGCTCGTCTTCTGGATGCCGCCGATGACCTTGAACGCCGCGCCGTTCTGGGTGGATGACGCGAGCCGATAGCGCTCGTCGGCGCCGATATCCCGCCTGAGCGCGGCCATGAACGCCGACAGCCGCCGCTCGTGGGCAGCGGTCTGGTTGGCCGGCTCGGCCGACGTATCGGTGTAACTGAAGTCATCCATGGCTACGCCGATGGCGGTCTCAGCGCTGGCCGGCGAAGAGGCCGCCGGGAGGACGAGCAGGAGAAATGCGGAGAAGATCAACCGGGAGCGGCGCATACGGACCTCGTGTGATGGAGCGGCGCGGCAATCTGGACGGCCGCCTCAGGCCATGCAGCAGCGTCGGTCCCGACCAGAGCCGGGAAAATTTCACGACGTTGCACCGCAGTAAGCCTGGCGCTTTCCGTCGCCTGCGTTCTGCCGTCTAATGCGGAGGCGACAAACCCGTTCGCGCCAGGTGCCCGCCGATGTGGAACCGCCCGAGGTTCGATCTCAAGGTCCGTCTGACGTTGCGCGTGGCCGCGATAACGGCCGCCTGCTTCGCCGCGATCTCCGCCTATTTCCTGATCACGGCTGACCGCGCCGCGCATGCGCGCATCGACGGTATCGCCGCCATCGTGGCCAAAACGCTGGAGCTGCAACAGGGCAAAGTCCAGTGGGTGGCCAACCCGCGCTCCGACTTTCCGAACCTCGACCCCGTTGCGGCCTTCGTGATGACGCCCGGCCTGTGTCTGGCATTCCGTGGCACGAGCGGCGAGATGCTCCAGCGGTTCTGTAGCGGTGCGCCCAATCCGGCGAACCTGCCGCCACAGGCCTTCACGGCCTTCTATCGCAGCCTGTTCGACCCCGGCCGCGAGGCGGCACGGCCTGTGATTGTGCGCGGAGCGAAGCTCGGCGAGACCGTGGTCTCGGTCGATCCGGCCGTGCAGACAGCGGAGGCCTGGCACGAAGCGGGCCGCCTGATGATCGCGCTTGCGATTGCGCTGCCGTTATTGTGCGCGCTGGTCTACGCTGCGCTGGCGCGCGCGCTACGTCCGACGCGCCTGATCCGCACCGGCCTCGAGCGGATCGCAGCCAACGACCTCACCGCGCGGCTGCCGCCGTTCGACCTCGCCGAGCTCTCCGCGGTTCGCGACGTCTTCAACCATCTCGCCGAAAGTCTCGATACCGCGCTTGCCGAACGCGCGGAGTTGACCCGAAAGCTGATCGCACTCCAGGACGAGGAGCGCCGCCATCTCGCGCGCGAGCTGCACGACGAGTTCGGCCAGTCTCTGGCCGCCATTCGCGCACTCGCCTCATCCGCCCGCCTGACCGCCGTACAGGATTGCCCGTCCCTGCTTTCTGAATGCGACGGCATCGCGCGGACCGCGACCGGCATGATGGAGACGCTGCGCGGCGCCCTGTTCCGACTGCGTCCCCCGGACATCGAGGAGCTCGGACTCGTGGCGAGCCTCGAAGGCCTGGTTGCGGGCTGGAATGGGCGCAGCCGCGGCGAGACGCGTTTCTCGATTCGTTTCGACGGCGCCTTCGAGACCCTGCCGGCCACGATCAGCGCCAATCTCTACCGCATTGTGCAGGAGGCACTCACCAACGCCGCCAAGCATGCCGGCGCCACGCGCGTCAGCCTGGAATTGTCGATGCGCGCCGACGAGATCGCGCTTGCAATCGACGATGACGGACGCTCGAGCGATCCTGCGGCAAAATCCGGAATGGGCTTGCTCGGCATGCGCGAGCGTGTCGCCGCTCTGCGCGGCCGCCTGACCTTCGAGGCTGGATCGCACGGCGGCTCCGCGTTGCGTGTGGCAATTCCGCTCGCGGCCGCCGATCGGCAGGCTCTGGAGCGCGCGGCATGAGCGCTGCCGACATGACCATTCTGCTGGTCGACGACCATTCCGTCGTCCGCGAGGGCTATCGCTCGGTGCTCCAGAAGCAGCCGGGCCTGCGCGTCATCGCCGAAGCCGCCGACGGCGCCGAGGCCTACCGTCTCTTCAAATCCGAGGGGCCCGACCTCGTCATCATGGACCTCAGCATGCCCGGCATCGGCGGCATCGAGGCTGTCAGGCGGATCAGGCAATGGGACAAGGGCGCAAAGATCCTCGTCTTCACCATGCACGAGAATGCCGGCTTCGCCGTGCAGGCGATCCGCGCCGGCGCGAGGGGTTACGTCACCAAGACCAGCCCGCCGGAAACGCTGGTGCGCGCCGTGATGGACGTGCTCGCGGGCAAGATCGCGATCAGTCCCGACATCGACCATGAGCTCGCACTGAGCCGGCTCGCCGGCGAAAGCTCCGCCGCCGACGTCCTCACCGCGCGCGAGTTCGAGGTGCTGCGCCTGCTGCTCGCTGAACGGACGACCGACGAGATCGCGGAGACGCTGCACGTCAGCCCGAAGACGGTGGCGAACCTGCACTCCCTGATCAAGGACAAGCTCGGGGTCGGCTCCGACATCGAGCTGGTCCGGCTTGCGCTGCGCCAGGGGATTTTGACGCAGGTCGATCTGGGTGAGGCTTGACGCCTCAGGTCAGATAGCGCGTCAGATACCCGTCCATCGCGTAGAGCGCGCAGAGAGCCAAGCTCGACCACACAGCGGCGCTGAAATACAGGAACATCCAGGTAAGTTCGCCCTTCCAGTGGGCGACGTCGTGGGTCACCACCCAGCGCGTCGAGACGTCATGCAGGCCCTCGAGGAAGCCAAGCAACTTGTTGCCTTCGGCATGCCCTGCCCGCCAGCGGCTGAGATACATCGGCACATCGACGGTGACGAGGAAGGCGAGGAAGCAGGCAATGCCGACAATGCCCGCGATCAGCGCCCAGCGTACCGGGCCATGGAATTCCGGCATCAAGCGGCACAGCGCGATCCCAACGAGGAAGAAGGTCACCGCCCACAGCGAATTCTCGATCGCGTTGTAGAGATAGTTGGTGGTCACGACCGCGTACCAGGAGAAGCACTCCGCGATGATGATCACGGGCACGATGACCCAGGCAACGTTCACCGTGGTCTCCGCACCGGCCATGCTGCCGAGCTGATGCAGGATGACGGCCCATTGCGCGGCGAAGCAGAGTTCGGCCACGGTCGCGACAGTACGGCCGACGAAGACGCTGGAGAGCCAGGTATCGAACAGGCAGATGCGCTGCACGTCGGCGCGCGGCAGGAACGAACGGAATGCGCAGCCGAACACATAGCCGGCGCAGAGCAGCAGCATCACGCCGATGCCGGACGGTCCAGTGATGCTGCCACCGGCCGGCTGATAGAACTCCCGGTACAGCATGAACCAGACCAGGATGTTGACGTTGCTCACAAGCGTCAGCGATCCCCACCACCAGGCCAGGGGATTTGACCGCGCCTGCAACATCAACCTCATCGACCGCTCCGTTGTAACTGGATTGACATCCAACGGTAGCAATAGTGTCACAATAAGGTAGCTGGTCGCGACAAAAATCTGCGTGACGGCACTGTCATAATTGCGAAGACGGTCGGGAGCCCGCGTGCAGCTCCAGGGTCATTCCGGGTTGCCGCTCCAGGCGCCCCGGAATGACACGTTCACCCTACCTCTTCATGTCGGCCACATAGGCCGCCAGCTTGTCCAGCGTCTGGTAGCCGTATTCAACGGCGCCGAAGCCGATCATGTGGTCGCGCTGCGCCGCGGTCGACGCCAACTGCCGCATCATCAGCACGGTCTTGCCGTTGCTCTGCTCGGCAAAGGTCAGGATGAAGCGGAACATGCTGGGATCATCGTCCTGGTCGCCGCCATGGTCCATCTCCATCAGCTTCGGCCGCTCGATGCGGCGGAAGCACATGCGGTTCGGATAGACGGTGCCATCGGGGCCGACCATGTTGAAGCGCCAGACGCCGCCGACGCGCACATCGATCTCGAACGTCTCGATCTTGAAGCCCTTCGGACCGAACCATTGCGGCAGATGCTTCGGATCGGACCACGCCTCGAACACCAGCTCGCGTGGCGCGTCAATCACGCGTGACATCACGATCTCGCGGTCGAGCGACCATTGCGACAATGCGGGATTGGCAGAACTCGTCATCACTCAGAACCTTTCCGTTTGGTTGTCTTGCTTGTTGTCTTGTCGGCTTTCTTGGACGGACGCTTGGCGTCCTCCCTCTCTGTCTTGAGCTTCATCACATAAGCCTCGAACCGGTCGAGCCGCGCTTCCCAGATCGCGCGTTGCTGCTGGAACCAGTCCTCCGCGCCGACCAGCGCATCCGGACTGAGGCGGCAGGTGCGCACGCGGCCCGATTTCTCCGACTGCACGAGGCCGCTCAGCTCCAGCACGTGGATGTGCTTCATGAAGCTCGGCAGCGCCATGTCGAAGGGATCGGCGAGCTCGCCGACCGAGGCCTCGCCGGCGCACAGCCGCATCACGATCGCCCGCCTTGTGGGGTCGCCAAGCGCTGCGAAAATCTGGTCGAGCTGGGATAATTGGTTAGCCATGTAGCTAACTATAAACCCATCGCGATCCAACGTCAATAATTGTTAGCTCTAAGGCTAAGTAATTTCTCGGCAGGGTCGCTGCTGTGGAACCCACCACGCGCAATCGTGAATTGGGACGCAGGGCTCCGCCCGCTAAAAAGAGCCTTGGGGGCGCATCGCATCATTCGTCAGAGCACGTGCCACCTGTTGTCATCTCATCACCAATCACCCGGCGGTCCCTCGCCCGGGCTGCGCTCATTCCCTTCGCGGCCGCGCTGGCCTGGCCGCGTCGCGCATCGGCCGATTCCGACATGATCGCGCAGATGCGCGACATCGTTGCCTCCGAACTCGCGCCGACCGCGACGCCAGATCATCCGGGCGGCCTGGCCGCGGCGCTCTATGCCGGCCGCCACGTCGAGTTCTGCTGCTACGGCTTTGCCGATGACGCCACGCGAAGACCGGTGACGCCGGACACGCTGTTCAATCTCGCCTCTCTGCGAAAACCATTCGAGGCGACGCTGGTAGCGCTCGGCGAGCTCCGCGGCGAGTTGCGGTTGGACGATCCCCTGCCGAAATATCTGCCGGAGCTCGACGGCGATTATATCCGTCGCGTCACGATCGGCGAGCTGACCACGCACACCTCGGGGCTATTGCTGCCGACCGACCATCCGCCCTGGCCCAACGAATCCTTCACGCGCGCACAATTCGTCGCGATGCTCAACGCCTGGATTCCGCCCGCAGGCGTGGCGCCCGGCAAGCAGCGCATCTACAGCCATGCCGGTTACGTGCTGCTCCAGCTTGTGCTCGAGCGCTGTTATCGCACGCCGATCCAGGAGCTGATCGAGAGCCGCATTCTCAAGCCGCTCGGCATGCACGCAACGTTCATTCCCGAGCGTGGACCGGACAATCGCGCGATCATGGACGAGGCGTGGATGCGACGCGTGGTGCAAGGCTATTCCGACCAGGGCACGGCAATCGGGCCGCCGGGCGACCAGCAGAGCTATTTCGACTTCCCCGGCACAGGGCAGATGTTCTCGTCCGTGCGCGATCTTTCGACATTCATGGCGGCTAGCGTCGACGGCCGGTCGATCGATCCGCATCTGCACGAAGCGTTGCGGATGACGCAGCACGAAAGCTTTCGCGTCGACGAGAAATTCGGACAAGCGATGGCCTGGGAGACCGTGCACGTTCCCGGTGTCACCGTCGTCGACAAGCCGGGCGGCCTCAACAACGCCTCGGGCTATATCGGCCTCGTGCCGGCACAACGGATCGGTATCGTGCTGCTGGCCAATCGCGGTGAATATCCGCACGAGATCGCCCGCTACAAGATCCTCCCGGCGCTGGCGCATCTGTTGGCGTCGCACGCGGGCTGAGCCTCAAAACAGAAAGCCCCGGCTGAGCCGGGGCTTTCCACGCGAGAACCGGAACGGGATGATGATCAGTATCTGGCGACGACCGGTCCACCAAACTTGTAGTTCACGCCGACGCGCACAATGTTCGACTTGATGTCGACCGAGTGGGTGTAGACGTTGCCCGGAAAGGCCCCCGCGCCGACAAAGGCGGCCAGGTTGGTGCTGGTCGCGCTGGCGCGGCCGAGATCGACATAGAGATATTCGGCCTTGAGCGACCAACCGTTGCCAACGGCGTATTCGGTGCCGGCGCCGACGGTCCAGCCGACACGCGTATCGCGGATCGCCGCGGATTCCGTCGCGGCCGCGAACGTGTCGGTGAAGTTGAAATTGCCCTTCACTTCGGCGATCGCAGCACCGCCCGTGGCATAAAGCAGCCAGCTCGGCGTGGCGAGGAAGCCGATGCGGCCGCGGATGGTGGCGAGCCAGTCGGCCGAAACCTGTGACGACACGGTGAAACCGGTCGGCGCGCAGCAGGGATAGAGCGCCGAGCCGGTCGCACTGCCCTTGAAGCCGAAATAGTTGATGTCGCCTTCGAGGCCGAACACGGCGTGATTGACCTGCCAGTTGTAGCCGGCGGTGAAGCCGCCGGTCACGCTGGAACTGTTGACGCTCTGGGCGCCGACCGCGGCGATGGCAGGAACGCTGCTGGCTGCGAAATAGCCGGTTGGAGTGAACACGGTCGATGTGGTCGGATCAGCGCTGCCCCATTGTCCGCCGACATTGCCGCCGACATAGAACCCGGTCCAGTTGTAGCCGGGCGCCGTCACCGGCGCCTTGGTGTACTGCGGCGCGAGGTCCGCCGCGAAGGCGGACGCGGTGCCCAAGACAACCGACGCGACCGCCAGCAAAAACTTCTTCATTGCAATCTCCTTGCCCCACGCGATCGAAGCTCGCGTTCTCGAATGCGCCGGCCAAGTGGATCCGGCACGGGCGAGGCATAGGCGGCACACCACTCAACGTCTTGGGCTGCGGCGAAGTTCGCAGGGACTGTAACGCAATGTGCGGTCCGAGGGCCCGCGAAGTGTGACGAGTGTGACCCAAGTGCCACGCATCTCCCCGCTGCGGCGGCACGCGTCGCATGAGGACAAGCGCGCGAGAGCTTGGATTCGAATCTGCTCTTGCTAGGAGGGCGCGCTTCAGACCGAGCGCGTCAGCCCGCCGTCGACGCGGATGTTCTGGCCGGTGATGTAGGCAGCGCCATCGGAGGCGAGGAACGAGACCGTCGCCGCGACTTCCTCGACCTTGCCATAGCGCTTCATCGGCACGCTGTCGCGACGCGCGTCCGTCTGCGGCAGGCTGTCGATCCAGCCCGGCAGCACATTGTTCATGCGGACGTTGTCCGCGGCATAGGTGTCGGTGAATATCTTCGTAAACGCCGCCAGGCCTGCGCGGAACACCGCCGAGGTCGGAAACATCGCGCTCGGCTCGAACGCCCAGGCGGTCGAGATGTTGATGATGGCACCGCACCTCTGCGCCTGCATCACCGGTGTCACCAGCCGGGTCGGACGGATCACGTTGAGCAGATATGTATCGAGGCCGGTGTGCCATTGCTCGTCGGTGATCTCCGTGATCCCCGCGCGGGGCCCGTGGCCGGCGCTGTTGACGAGCACGTCGATGCGCCCCCATTTGGCCATCGCACCATCGACGAGGCGCTTCAGATCGTCGTTCGACTTGTTCGAGCCGGTGACGCCGAGCCCACCGAGCTCGGCCGCCAGCGCTTCGCCCTTGCCGGAGGACGACAGGATCGCCACGCGAAAGCCATCGGCCGCGAGCCGCCGCGCAGCCCCTGCCCCCATGCCACTGCCGCCTGCGGTGACGAGTGCGACCTTCTCTACTGCCATGACCGATCATCCCTTGTGATACCGTTGAGGCAAGCCGGCGGCCCGGCCTATCATCAGGGCTTTCTACAGCCAGACTTGCCGGCAGGTCCACCGTCGAGGGCATCCATCATGGCGACTTCTGAGATGAGCGATTTGCATATTCGCAACCTGCGCCCCGAGGAAATTTCCCTCGCCCTCGACTGGGCCGCGGCCGAGGGCTGGAATCCCGGCCTTGCAGACGGCGCCTGCTTCGCGATCCCGGACGCACAGGGCTTTTTCGTTGGCGAGATCGACGGCGAGCCGGTCGCGACGGTGTCCTGCATCAATTACGATGAGCGCTTCGCCTTCCTCGGCTTCTACATCGTACGCGCAGGCTTTCGCGGCGCCGGCCATGGCCTGCGCATCTGGAACGCGGCGATCGCGCATGCCGGTGCCCGCGTGATCGGGCTCGACGGCGTCGTGGCGCAGCAGGACAATTACAAAAAATCCGGCTTCCAGCTTGCTTACGCCAATATCCGCTATGGTGGCGTCGTCGTCGCGCCGCCTCGGCCGCCAGCCGATATCGTCGCGCTCGACAAGATTCCATTCACGGTGGTGGAAGCGGACGACGCCACCGTTTTCCCGGCGGCACGCAGCGCCTTCCTGCGGGCCTGGATCAACACGCCCGGCCACCTTGGCCGCGCGCTGCTGTGCGATGGCAAGCTCGCCGCATGGGGCGTGATCCGGCCGTGCCGAACGGGACACAAGATCGGGCCACTGGTCGCCGACGACCGCGCTGCGGCGGAGGCGATCGTGCAGGCCTTGCTGGCCAGCGCCAGCTGTTGCGAGATTATCCTCGACATCCCCGCGGTGAACCGCGAAGGTATCGCGCTTGCGGAATTCTTGGGCCTGAAGCCGACATTCGAAACGGCGCGGATGTATACTGGACCGATCCCGTCACTGCGGCTCGACCGCGTCTTCGGCGTGACCAGTTTTGAGCTGGGCTAGCGCCGCCTTGGATCATAGTAATCTGTTTCACATCACCGCAGCTGCGCAGCGTGTACTGGTGTTGGATCCGCTGATTTTTCAAAGCGGTCCGAACACCATTTTCTCGACCATCATTTTTTCGGCAGTCGATATTTTCATTCACGAGAGGATTTCATGACCGAAGCCAGAAGCAACGCCCGCCCTCCTTCGCCCACGGCCGGCGACCTGCCACGCCCTGCACTCGCAGCTGCGCTGGTCCTTGCCGTAGTCGCGGCCTTTGGACTGCACACGCTGTTCGTCTCGGGTCCCGCGATGCGCGAGGCCGCCGGGGCGGAGTTGGTGCGCCTTATTGCGGATGAGGATCGGGATGTCTGCGGACAGTTCGGGATGCGACCGGGCACGGCCCAGTTCACGGCCTGTAGCGGCGAGCTCGCGATCGTCAGGCAGAAGCAGTCCGACCGCGATCACGCGGCCGCGGCAGGTATTCTGTAAACGAAGCGCGCGTCGCTCAGTAGCAGCGCATGATGTTGACGGTGTGCTCGCCGCCGCCGCGGCCGGGCACCGTCACGGACTCCGTCGGACAGCTCGGCACATAGGGCCGGTCGGACGGCACGACGTTCGGCGGGAAGCGATGCGCCCAGTCCCAGGGAACGTCATAGGTGTAGGTGTAGCGCACGTCGTTGGAGATCGGCTGCCCGGCATCGGCGAAAGGTTCGCTGTACGTCGCGCCATCGTTATAGAACCCGCCACCACCCGGCCAGTAGACCCAGGGATTGTTCCGGCCGCGGAACCGCGCGCCAGGCGCGATCGACGGACGTGCTGCGGCCGGCGGCGCGGCAGCGGCCACCACGCCATGCGGCGCAGCACCGCCCGGTCGTGCAAAACTGTCGCTGGAAGCAAGGAGCAGCGCGGCTGCGCTGAGCGAGGCGAGCAACGCCCCATATGATCTGGACATCATGATACGCACCAACTCGTTTGGCTTCGCGATACTGCTCCCCACTGCACGCTAGGCCGGCCCGTCGCCCACCCGCAAACGTATAATTAATTGTTGGTTAAGGCGCGGGATTAACAGAGGCAGCCACGCCTTCCCTGCCCCAAAATCGGTCAGTGCGGCAAATATCCTGACGGTGACGTCATGCGTGCCTCCTCTTACGCCCGGTACTGGTCGTCGGTCACATGCTCGAGCCAATCAACCGCCTTGCCGTCGAGCGCCTCCTGCACTGCGATGTGCCGTGGGCCAAAGCTAGGCCTCTCTCGGCCAAGAGACTAGATGCGAAAACCTGAATGGATTTATCGTGCACGCTAATGAATGGGCCGATTTGCCGTCGCCTCGCGAAGAGCTGATCGCAAGTTGATCGCGAGTTGATCGTGCAATCGGGAACGTCGCCACATTGCGGTCGTTGGCTCCGACAAGACAACAAGAAAAGGAGCATCTCGATGCAACGTCAACTGAAACTCTCGTTCCTGATCGCCGCAACGCTCGTCGCGGGTACTGCCGCCGCATCGGCGCAAACCTACGATCGGTTCGGCAATCCTGTCGGGTGGCAACGGACCGCGCCGGCATATCAACCGGTTCAGCCCCGGGTGATGTACTATCCCGGCACGGCGGGACCGTATGGCGCGCTCAACGGCACCAATCATCCGACGCCGAGCTCGACGCAGGGTGACGTCGGCCCCGACGGCAACAACAACGGCACACTAACCGGCAGCTACCGGAACTGGTAAGCCCGGCTCGATCGGAGATCCATCGTCCTCGCGGACGGTGGGCCTTCGCGCGTCAGCGACCCTGCTGCTTGCGCAGCCAATCCAGCATGTCCTGGGCGTTTCCCGTGCCCTGCGACACGATCGCGGTGTTTCCGCCACTGCGGCGATAGACCGTGGTGCGGCCCGGCTCCTTGTCGACCTTAACCTCGGCCTGCGCCGGATCGCCGCTCTGCGTGATGATTGCTGTTCCGTTTTCGTCCTGGATCACGGTGGTATGGCCGTCGCCGGTCTCGCCGGCCCCGGCCGGTGCCATCGCAATTGCGGTCATGAGGCTCATTCCGGAAGCGAGCAGGAGGAATTTCATGTCATACCTCTTCGTCTCGATCAGCGTGCGAACTGGAATATGGCCAGCCAGTTGAAACGTCCAAACTGCCTGACGGACCCCGTATTCATGTCACCGACCTGGAGCAGTAACGCATTGGTCGAGTTGCCGACCTGGGTAATATCGGCGATGTTGCTCACGCCCGACTGGCCAATCAGCGCATTGGTGGTGTTGCCGACCTGGATGATGTCGACATAGTTACGTGTCCCGTTCTGGACAATCGTCGCATCCACGGTGCCAGTTCCGATCTCGATCACCCGGGCGATATTGATACGACTGTTCTCCACGATCGTGACCGGCTGCGGGTTATTACCGAACTCCACGACCGTTTCGATGCTCACGTTCCTGTTGGTCCCGAAAGGCTGCGCGAACCCGCCCATGGATGGCGATGGCCTGGATCCTGCCGATGCCTCGGACGCAACGCTGATCGCTGCGGACATCGCCGCCAATGCCAAGAGCTCTCTACCGTATCTCATGGCCTCCCCCATCAACACTTCACATTTCCGACGACGGCCTGGCCGCGCGCGTCTTACGGACTGGTCTGGATCACCGTCGATGAGTTGACGGCGCCGAATTGCGCGATCGCCCCCGTATTCATGGTGCCGAGCTGAGACACCATGCTCGTCGCCGACTGGCCAGTTTGGCCGACGAAGGCAAAATTGTTCACACCGACCTGCCCGACCGACGCCGAATTCGTTCCGCCGAATTGCAGGATGCCGGTGGCGTTGTTGGTGCCGTTCTGGACGACGGTCGCACTGGTGCTGCCGCCGATCATGAACACGCCTGCCGCGTTGAGCTGGCTGTTCTGATTCAGCACGACGGGCGGCCCGCCGATGGACACGATGGTCTTCATGTCCATGCTCTGCGCGCCGGCCGGTCCGGCAGCGCAACCGAGCGCGAGAAGCGCGACACAAGCGACGCCTGGAATACATTTCATGACATGCCTCACCGCGGCTACGGAGCTTGCTGGAGAATCGTCGAGCCGTTCAGGATTCCGAGCTGGGCTACGCCGGCCGCGTTGTTCGCGCCGATCTGCCCGATCAGGCTCGAATTCGAGCCGCCGGCCTGCCCCGCCAGCGCCGTGTTGGTCGCGGTCGCGGTGGTGCCGCCCTGCCCGATCACCGAAGTATTGACGGTGATGAGCGAGCCCATCTGGAGCGTCGTCGCGGTGTTGGTTGCACCGAACTGCATGGTCGTGGCGCTGTTGCTGGTGCCGCCGCTCTGGGAGATGAAGGAATTGTTGGTTGCGCCGAATTGCAACACGCTGGCCGAGTTGCCGGCCTGGGCATCGAGAGCAGTGAGCAAGCTGAATGCGACGGTTGTCGCGACGAGAAATTTGGTTCGCATGTCATTTCCTCCGCGGAAGCCGGCGAACGACCCCTCATTTGGTCGACGGGCCCCGATTGCGGTTCTTTCGAGAATGGCCCGGACGCGCCGAGTCGTGACGCGTCCGACCACACGGGGCTGGTTCAGTGCGCCGTCTGCGAGACGCCGCTGGTGTTGACGCCGAACACGCTGATCTGAGCGATGCCGGCGGCGTTGTTCTGGAGCGCCGGCGGCCCGAACGAATTCTGCGTGACGGAGCTGCCGTTGTTGCCGAAGGCCACCTGGCCGGTGCTGGACGAGTTCTGGATGCCGGCCTGGTTCACGGTGCTGGCGTTGTTGAGCGAGGCCGAGCTTGCGCCTTGCAGGGTGGTCTGACCGTTCAGGAGGCCGACCTGCGTGGTCGACGAGCTGTCATTGGTGAGCCCGTTCTGCGTGGTGCTCGAGGAGTTGATGACGCCGAGCTGCACCGTGGTCGAGGTGTTGGCGGCCTGAGCCGCGGAAGACAGAGCGAGCACGGCAACGGAAGCAAAAAACAATTTGCGCATGGAGTATCCCTTTCTGGCCTAGTTGTCTGGCTGGTTTCAGATGCCGGTCTTGGAGGAGGTCGACATCGTGGGATCACTCTGAACCGATCGTTCTCCCTGCGACAGACTGCAGTTCATGCTAATCGGTACGGACTAGACGTTGTGCGGCATCTCGCCGCTCGCAGCCTAGGCTTGCGACTGTCCTGCAGCACTCCGCGCCGTCTCCTGCGCCATACTGTCGATCAATCTCGCCACTTCGATCGGCGAGCGCAGCTCGAGCTTTCGCATCATCCTGGCGCGATGCACCTTGACCGTCACTTCGCTGAGCTGGAGCTTTGCTGCGATCTGCTTGGCGACCAGCCCTTCGGCCATCAGCTGCATGATCTCTCGCTCCCGTACCGTCAGCGTCTCGACGCGCTGGCGTGCCCCGCGCACTGTGTCCTCGCGCTCCATCCGCCTGCGATCGCGGTCGATGCCGTGTCTGATCGCATCGAGTATCTCCTGTTCGCGGAAAGGCTTTGGCAGAAACTCGACCGCGCCGCGCTTCATGGCTTCGACGGAGACACGGACGTCTGAATGACCGCTGATGAAAACGATCGGTATGGGTACGCCCGATTCAGCGAGCCTGCGTTGAAGCTCCAGCCCGGTCGGCGACGTGCCGGGAAAGCGGACGTCGAGCACGAGGCATGACGGTCCACCGGAAAGACTCTCGGTGAGGAACTCGTCCGTCGAGGCAAACAACCTCACCTGATGCCCAGTTTCCTCGCAGAGGCTGCCAATCGCATTTCGTATCTGCACTTCGTCATCAACAACATAAACTGTGGCTTGATTTGAACTCATTGCAGTACGCTCCCGGACTTGGCGCTCGATGATCCAGCAACGAGCCATCCATTGTTCTTGCAAGCGATAACAAGGTGCTTGAATGCATCGGCGAGAAGCGGTCGAGTCGCGTCGGCCGACCGATGCGAGGTCTTACGGCCTCCACGCGCTGAAGACGAGTGAAGGCGTTCACATATCGGGCTTCGTGATCCCGGGGAGTTGACGTCGCCATCTGCGGCGTCACGGTGAGGCGCCGTGTCGGGAATGCGGCAATCAGGCGTCGCGGCCGAGATATCGCCAGCTGCGTCATGGCGTCGCTACTCATGCGCCGAGCTGAACTCCGTCGGGCAGCCACGTGGGCAAAACCAGACGGGACGTTCAGCCAGCTTGTCGAGTTCGATACCGCGCGCATCTTTTCGATACGCCTCGTATGCGTTCCGCGCAAATCACGAAAAGTCGCACCCCGCCGACCTTACTTCTGGATCATGGAGCGCACCCGTCCGTCACCCCATCAACGACGACATATCATCGAGACAGCAGGCATTACCCCGGACGAAATACAACCATAGCGCGTTATTCGGCATTTCCGCCAACATAGTCATTTCAAGAAGGCGGGTTTTGATATGCGATTTGTGCCAGTCATTGTGCTGTTTGGAACTGCATGCGGCCTCGCCACAATCTACGGCGCGGCACCTGACGTCGTCGCGGGCGCTGCCGGGAGCGCCGCGGAGGGCGCGAGCCGTGCCTATGAGTCGACGAGGCAGTTCCTCAAGCCCGCCGGCGGCGAAACCCCGACCTTCGGGTCGGATGCGCCATTGTTCCGCTACGCTGCAATTCAGCGCGGCAGCATCGAGCAGACTGTCACCGTCACGGGCGCCCTGCAACCCGTCAAGACGATCGAGGTCGGCTCGCAACTGTCCGGGCAGCTCGCCCGCGTCTATGTCGACTTCAACGACACCGTCAGCAAGGACCAGCCGCTTGCCTTGATCGATCCCCGCAGCTTCGCCGCCAAGGTCGACGAAGCCAAGGCGGCGCTGGCGGTCGCCGACTCCTTCGTGGACATCGAGCGAGCCAAGCTCGATCGCGCCAGGATCGATCTGCAAAACGCCAAGGGCAGTAGGGACGTGCTCGCCGCCAAGCTCGACAGCGCCCAGGCGGTCAAGGCCTCGGCGCAGAAGACCTTGCAACGCAAGCTGGCGCTCCAGTCGCAAAATGTCGTGGCAACCTCAACGGTCGACGACGCGCAGACGGAGTTCACCGCACGCGTGGCCCAGGAGCGCGAGGCCGAGGTCCTCATGTCTCTGAATATCTACGCCGTCGACGGCGCGCAGGCCGACGTCCGCCGGATCGAGGCCGAGCTGGACCAGGCCCGAATGGCGGTGCCGGAGAAGGCCGCCGTCCTTGCGGCGGCCCAGGCCGATCTCGACCGCACGGTGATCCGCTCGCCGATCGACGGCGTCGTGGTCGGCAGGTTCGTCAATGAAGGCCAGACGCTGGCGGTTGGCCTCGAATCCCGCACCACCTTCGTGGTCGCCCACCGTCTGGAGGACATGGAAATCCACGCACAGGTCGACGAAGCGGATATCGGGCGCATCGCTGCCGGCCAGCGGGCTCACTTTACGGTGGATGCCTATCCTGACCGCCGCTTCGAGGCGGCGGTGCGGCAGGTGCGCAAGGCGCCGCAGAACCAGCAGCACGTAGTCACCTACACCGTCGTGCTGTCGACCACGAACCTCGACGGCGCGCTGCTCCCCGGAATGACCGCGCTCGTGAAGATCGTGATCGAGCAGCAGGACAACGTGCTGAAAGTGCCGCTGGCCGCGCTGCGCTTCCAGCCCTCGGGCGCGCGGGCAGACACGGCCCCCGGTCGCAGCGGCGTCTGGGTACGTACCGTCAGTGGCGCGCTTCAGCGTATCGCCGTGACCGTCGGCGCGGCGGGCACCGAACAGGTCGCGCTCAAGAGCGGAGAGCTCGTCGAAGGCAGCCAGGTCGCCATCGGACAGGCGATCCGGCCGGCCGGCATGGAATTTCTCGGCATCAGGTTCGGATCATGACAGCCACCCTGCCCCTCATCAGCCTCCGATCGGTCGGCAGGACCTACCGCACGGACGGGATCGCGGTCACGGCGGTGCGCAATGTCAGCTTCGACATCGATCAGGGCGAGATCCTCGCCGTCATGGGACCGTCCGGTTCCGGCAAGTCCACGCTGATGAACATGATCGGGTTGCTCGACCTCCCGAGCGAGGGCGCGATCTATCTCGAGGGCGCCAATGTCGCCGACCTCTCCGAAGACCGCAGGTCGACCTTGCGCGCCCGCAGCATCGGCTTCGTGTTCCAGTCCTACAATCTGCTCGCGCGCCATAACGCGATCGAGAACGTCGCCCTGCCGCTGGTCTACGGCGGCGTCGGCCACAAGGAGCGCCTCGCGCGCGCCGAGCAGAGCCTGGAAGCTGTCGGCATGCTGCACCGGGCACATCACTTTCCGCGACAGCTGTCGGGCGGCGAGCAGCAGCGCGTCGCGATCGCGCGCGCGCTGATCGCCTCCCCGCTGATCGTGCTCGCGGACGAGCCGACCGGCGCACTCGACAGCCGCACCGGCGCCGAGATCCTGGCGCTGTTCGCGGCACTCAACCAGACCGGCCAGACCATCGTGATGATCACGCACGATCCCGGCATCGCGACCCAGTGCCGGCGCACCATCCGCCTGCATGACGGCGAGCTCGTCGGCGACGAAACGCAGATCCCGTTGCTGCCGAAACGGAGCGTTGCGTCATGACGATGCTCCAGGGCTTTCAGATCGCTCTACACGCCTTGCGCCTCAACCCGCTGCGCAGCTTCCTCACCATGCTCGGCATCGTGATCGGCGTTGCATCGATCGTGACGGTTTTCGCGATCGGCGCCGGCGCGCAGTTGCGGCTCCAGGAGCAGATCCGCTCTATCGGCGCCAATGTGCTGATGATCACGCCGGGCGCAGTCTACCAGGGCGGCGTACGCCTCAAGGACGGCAGCAAGCTGACGATGACCGAAAGCGACGTCCAGGCCATCCTCGAGCAGATTCCGGAAATCCAGGCCGCGGCCGGCTCCATCGCCGGAACGGCGCAGGTCATCCATGAGGGCAAGAACTGGAACACAACGATCAATGGCACCACGACCGGGCACTTCATGGTGCGCGACTGGCAGCTCGCGTCCGGACGCTACTTTTCCAACGCCGAAGAGGCCGCCGCCGGAAAAGTCGTGATCCTCGGAAGCACGGTCGCCAGCGAACTGTTCGCACCAGGCGATGATCCCATTGGCGCGCAGATCAGGATCATGAAGGTTCCGCTCGAAGTGATCGGCGTGCTCGATCGCAAGGGTCCCGCACAGGATGATGTCGCCTTTGTCCCCCTCACCACGGCCAAGCTCCGCTTCCTCGGCAGTGCCAGCAACATCAACCGTGACTCAGTCGCCTATATCATCGCCAAGGTGGCCGCCGACGGTAAGATGGCGGGCGCGCGATCGGAAATCGAAAGCCTGCTGCGGCAGCGCCACCGGGTCCTTGCCGGCCAGGAAGACGACTTCAAGGTCCAGGATCCGGCCGCCGCCATGGAGGCGCAGCAGGGTGCGGTCCGCACCGTGGCGCTTCTGCTCGTCGCCATCGCCTCGGTCTCGCTGCTCGTCGGCGGCATCAGCATCATGAACGTCATGATGGTGTCGGTGACCGAGCGTACCCGGGAAATCGGCATCCGCCGGGCGCTCGGCGGGCGGATGCGGGACATTCGTCTCCAGTTTCTCTGCGAAGCGCTCGTGCTCTGCCTGCTCGGCGGCGCCATCGGCGTCCTCGGCGGCGTCACGCTGTCGATGACGGTCGCGCGCATGGCCGGGTGGATCACGTCGATCGATGGCGAAGCAATTGCACTGGCCCTCGCCTTTTCAATCGCGACCGGCCTCATCTTTGGTTTTTATCCTGCACACAAGGCGTCCAAGCTCAGTCCAATCGAGGCGCTCAAGACGGAGTGAGAACATGCTGGGGTGGCCACAACATCAAACCAAAGGCCAGGGAGGAACAAGTCATGAGCCCGGATCCGAAAGATTTGATCACACCGACGCCGCGTGAGCGCGAGCTGATGATGCTCATCGCGCGCGGATTGCAGAACAAGAACATCGCCTTCGAGCTCAAGATCTCGGAGAACACGGTGCGGGCGCATATCGGCAACATCATGCGCAAATACCGTCTCCATAACCGAACCCAGATCGCGATCATCTTCGCGCTCCAGGCTGCGCCGCCATCGCTACGCCGCGACCTAGCCAATGCCAAAGGCTATCCGGCGACGGCGAAGCCCGCGCAGGCGCTTGTACTAAATTCACGAGTGCAGACCGCGCCGGAATGACGGCCGACCCGCCGCTTTGCTGCGCGCCGGGACGACGACCCGAATGCTGAATAGTTTTTGACAATTAGAATTCAAAAATTTTGTTTCGACGACACATTTCAACCAGGAAGCCGCTCGGACCGCCCCTGCGGATCTGGATCGCTCCGCCGTCGGCGCAAGGCAGACCGTGGCAACAAGGTCACCCTCACTGCACCTCTTGCACAGCCGGCCGCTCTTGTAACAAAACCGTCATACAGGAAAACTAAACGAAGGCGGCGGCCGCGGTCGGCCGCCAAGCCGCCTCATCGCAGGCAGGGAGAGATTTGATGCGCCGCTCACTGGTGTTGCTGTCCGCCGGACTGACAGTCTTGTCCACCGGACTTTCCAACGGACTTGCCACCGCCCAGAACAACACCCCCCGCAACCTGATCCTGTTCATCCCGGACGGGCTGCGCGCGCTGAAGGTCACGCCCGAAACGGCGCCGGCAATGGCCGAGGTCCGCGACAAGGGCGTCAACTTCAAGAACTCGCACTCGCTGTTTCCGACCTTCACCATGGCCAATGGCTCGGCGATGTCGACCGGCCATTATCTCGGCGACACCGGCGTGTTCTCCAACACGATCTGGACCAACTACACCTCCGGCCCCGCCGGCGACACCGTCGTCCCCTTCATCGAGAACGACGCCGTGCTCGGTGACATCGACGAGCATTTCAAGGGCGACTACCTCAACGAGGAGACCGTCCTGAAGCTGGCCCGCGACAAGGGCCTGAGCACGGCCGCGATCGGCAAGGTCGGCCCCACCTACCAGTGGGACCACACCGATCATCCGGAGAAGCCGGGCCAGCACTCGATCGTGATCGACGACTCGACCGGCGGCAAAGCTGGCGTCGCGCTGTCTGACGAAATGAAGGACGCGCTGACCAAGGCGGGCCTGGCGCTGGCCACCCCCAGCCGTGGCGACAACGGCAAGGCGGGCGATGCCAAGACGCCCGGCACCACCACGGCCAACATTGTGCAGCAGGCCTACTTCGCCGATGTCGCCACCAAGGTGGTGCTGCCGATGTTCAAGGCGCGCAACAAGCCGTTCGTGCTGGTGTTCTGGTCGCGCGACCCGGACGGCACCCAGCATAACCAGGGCGACAGCCTCAACCAGATTATGCCGGGCATCAACGGTCCGAGCACGATGGCGAGCATCAAGAATGTCGACAACAACCTCGCCCAGATCCGCAAGGCGCTGGACGAGCTGGGGCTTGCCGCCAACACCAACATCATGATCCAGGCCGACCACGGCTTCTCGACCATCTCCAAGGAGAGCAAGACCAGCCCCTCGGCCAAGGTCAGCTATGACGACACGCCGAAGGACTTTTTGCCGATGGGCTTCCTCGCCCTCGATCTGGCCAAGGCGCTCGACCTGCCCCTGTTCGACCCCAACGACAAGAACGCCGCCGTCACTGGCAACGCGCACCCAAAGGCCGGCAACGGCGTGCTCGGCAAGGATCCGACCAAGCCTGACCTCGTCATCGCCACCAATGGCGGCTCGGACCTGATCTATCTCCCGAACAGGGACAAGAAGCTGGCGGCGAAAACCGTCAAGGCGCTGCTCGAGCAGGACTACGTCTCCGGCATGTTCGTCGACGACTCGCTCGGCCGTTTCCCCGGCACCCTGCCGCTGTCGAGCATCAATCTGCGCGGCAAGGCGGCGACGCCGACACCGGCAATCGTCGTCAACTTCCGCTCCTATGCCAGCGAATGCGGCGAGGCGCCGACCAACTGCTCGGTGCAGGTCGCCGACACCGTGCTGCGCCAGGGCCAGGGCATGCATGGCAGCTTCAGCCGCGGCGACACTTTCAACTTCATGGCTGCGATCGGGCCGGACTTCAAAGCCGGCTTCGTCAACGAGCTGCCGGTCAGCAATGCCGACGTCGGCATGACGGCCGCCCAGCTGCTCGGCCTGCGCGGCTCGCAGAACGGCGGCCTGGTCGGCCGGGTGATGTCGGAGGCGCTGCCCAACGGCATCGTGCCGAAGGCGTACAAGGCCGTCGAGAAGTCGAAGATGTCCGAGAACGGCCTTCAGACCGTGCTCAACGTCCAGCGCGTCGGCAGCCAGCGTTATTTCGACACCGCCGGCTTCCCCGGCCGCACGCTTGGCCTGGAGCCGGACGCCGGCAAACAAAAAACGGCGGGGAAATAACCCCGCCGCTTTCTCTCGCGCCTCGCAAGGGGCGCGGGAATTCTAAACCTTACATTCCCAGATCTTTTACATTCCAATGTCGAACACGTTCGGCAATTGGCCCGCCAGAGGCAGCGCGGTGGCGCCCAGGAAGGTCGCCACCATCGCCATCAGGCGGCGGTTGTTCTGGCGCTTGCCGCGCATCTGGCCGGCAATCCACTCCAGCATCTCGCTGTTGACCTTCGAGGCATAGGACGGCGCCCAGCTCTCGATGTCGGTGTCCTGCGCCAGCGCGACGCTGCGCGGCGGCACCTTCAGGCCGGAGGCGCTCGCAGCGTAGTGAGCCACGGCCTTGGCCAGGAGGTCGTCGAACCGGCCACCATCGGTGCGCTCGGTTGCGGCTTCGTTGATCTCGAACAGCGCTTCGGCCTCGCCGCGGCTGATCGGCTGGTCGTTGACGGCTGTGGCTGTCAGGATGCGGGCGCACCAGGCGGTGTCATCGGCATCGATGGAGCGGGAAAAGTGCACCCGGCCCTTGGTGGTCGGGCCTTCGCCCGTGATCACGCCGTCGCGCACGATGGAGAGTGCATGCGCCGCGGTATCGCGGCAGGAAGGTTCGAGGGACGGCGACTCAACTGACTTCGGCAGTGCGGCAGACATAGTTCACTTCCAGATTTCTTCTGATCGACCAGCATTTTCATGCGGGCGTAAAGGGGTGGTTAATGATTCGATACGGGGATCGCGACTTTTCTTGATGGTTGCCAATTGGTCGCTATCAGGACCATTTTGGTTTCCATCAAACGTCGGGCGAGCGTGATGCGGGTCATAAACGGCTTTATCGGGGCAATCGAGACCGTGTGGCCCCGGTGGAGATGTTTCGCCGCAGGCGCCGCTGTAACAGAAAGGTGCTAGAAAATCGGCCCTTCAGGGAAGGAATTCACATTTTACTTGAAGCGGTTCACTTGACGTTCACTTGGGGTCGCCGAGCCCCTATAATGGCTGCGACGGCCAAAAACGAATTCCCAAGCAAATTCAATGCGATGAGGTAGAACCATGACACTTCCGATCGGCACCACCGCCCCCGACTTCGAAGCCGAGACCACTGAAGGGAGGATCAAGTTCCACGACTGGATCGGCAACAGCTGGGCGCTGCTGTTCTCGCACCCGAAGGACTTCACGCCGGTTTGTACGACCGAGCTCGGCGCGCTGGCCCGGCTGAAGCCGGAATTCGACAAGCGCGGCGTCAAGCTGATCGGCCTGTCGGTCGATCCGATCGACCGCCACGCCAAGTGGGCGGAGGACATCAAGGAGACGCAAGGCGCAGCCCCCAACTATCCGTTGATCGGCGACACCGATTTCAACGTCTCGAAGCTCTACGAGATGCTGCCCGCCTCGACCTCGGGCGATCCCCTCACCCGGACGCCTGCCGACAACCAGACCGTCCGCAACGTCTTCATCATCGGGCCGGACAAGAAGATCAAGCTGGTGCTGGTCTATCCGATGACTACCGGCCGCAACTTCCAGGAAATCCTGCGCGTGATCGACTCGCTTCAGCTCACCGCCAAGCATCGCGTCGCAACCCCGGCCGACTGGACGCAGGGCGAGGATGTCATCATCGCCGGCTCGGTCTCCAACGACGAGGCCAAGACGATCTACCCGCAGGGCTGGAAAGAGCCGAAGCCCTACATCCGGATCGTGCCGCAGCCGAAATAACGGCCCAAAGTGACGGCTTACGCCGTCAACCGGTCCGCCAGCAACAGACCCGCGGTCGATGAGACCGCGGTCACCACCGCGCCCCAGCCGACGTCGACGAACGCGACCGACCAGCTCCAGTGCTTGAGCAGCGCCAGCGCGGTGAGATCGAACGTCGCATAGCAGAACAGCCCGAACAGCGCGCCGTAAGCCAGCGTCGACTGCCATGTCGCGCCGGGCGCGCCGCTGACGAAGATCAGCACGCCTACGACATAGAGCAGGTAGAACAGCGCGGCTGGCACCGGTTTGAGCTCGCCCAGCATGTCGCCGACCTCAGCGGTGAAAAAGCCCTTGGCGACCAGGCCGAGGAACAGGAAATCCAGTCCCACCAGCACGATCAGGGTTGCGACATACAGGACGACGATGCGGTTCACTGGCGGCCTCCCTGCCCGCAGCTCATGCGGACAGTCGTAAGGATCCCATCAAATACGACGTAGAGGATGAGCGGTTTCAAGCCGAATGCAGGGCCTCGATCGTGGCACGCATGAAACTCTGTCGATGGGTCCCGTATATTCATAACCCGCTCAACGAGGCCATCCGCAATCATGCCAAGCGCGCCGCCCATCATCGTCTGGTTCCGCGATGACCTCCGCCTGTCCGACCATCCCGCTCTGCATGCCGCCGCCAAAACCGGCGCGCCGGTGATCTGCCTCTATGTCCTGGATGACGCGGCCGGGCGTGGGCCGGGCGATGCGGCGCGCTGGTGGCTGGCACAGTCGCTGCGGGCGCTTGGCGCCGACCTCGTAACGCGTGGCGGATCGCTGATCCTGCGCAAGGGACCGGCGGCCAAGGTGATACCGAGCGTGGCGGGTGAAAGCGGCGCCGGCGCCGTCTATTGGAATACGGTCGCTCAGGCTCCGCATCAGGCCGTCGAGAAACAGCTCGAAGCAGCACTGGCAAAGCTCGGCGTGGACTCGCAAACCTTCCCCGGCGACCTCCTCGCCCCGCCCTCCGCGATCCGCAACAAGGAGGGGCGCGGCTTGCGCGTGTTCACGCCGTTCTGGCGCCGCGTTCTGGCGCTCGGCGACCCGCCAAAACCCCTGCCCGCTCCGAAGGAGCTGCGCCCCGGACCGAAGGTCGCCAGTGATGCGCTTGAGGCATGGAAGCTCGAGCCGACCAAGCCCGACTGGGCGAGTGGCCTGCGGGAGAGCTGGACGCCGGGTGAAGCCGCCGCCCGCGCGCACCTCCGCGACTTCCTCAAGCATATCGCTCGCAGCTACGTCGCCGACCGCGACCGCCCGGGCCGGGAGGGTACCTCTCACCTGTCGCCGCATCTGCGGTTCGGCGAGCTCAGCCCGCGCCAGGTGTGGTACGCTGCGCGCTTCGCCGCGGCCGAGGATCCGGCACTCGGCCCCGGCATTGAAAAATTCCTGAGCGAGCTCGGCTGGCGGGAATTCTGCCGCCACCTCCTCCACGACCACCCGAACCTCGCCACCGAAAACCTGCAAGCCAGCTTCGATGACTTCCCCTGGAAGCCGGACAAGAAGGCGCTCGCCGCCTGGCAGCGCGGTCACACCGGTTACCCGATCGTCGATGCCGGCCTGCGCGAGCTCTGGCACACGGGGGTGATGCACAACCGGGTCCGGATGGTCGTCGCCTCCTTCCTGGTCAAGCATCTCCTGATCGACTGGCGCGACGGCGAAGCCTGGTTCTGGGACACGCTGGTCGATGCGGATGCCGGCAGCAATCCCGCCAACTGGCAATGGGTCGCCGGCTGCGGTGCCGACGCAGCGCCCTACTTCCGCGTGTTCAATCCGCTGCTCCAGGGCGAGAAATTCGACCCCGACGGATCCTATGTCCGGCGTTGGGTGCCGGAGCTGAAAGACCTGCCGGCGAAGCTCATTCACCAGCCTTGGCAGGCGACGCCGATCGAGCTGGCGAGTACCGGAATCACCCTCGGCAAGACCTATCCGCAGCCCATCGTCGATCATGCCAAAGGGCGCGAGCGCGCGTTAGCCGCCTACGCAAAGATCCGCAAAGGTTGAGCACTGCTTTGACACAAATTCGAAACCCGCTATCGTCATCGCTCTATTCAAACATTGGGGGACGATATGGACGACGACAAGCCGATCACCGAACAGGTGATGGAGACGATGACCACCGCCGTGGAAGCGACCAAGGAAGCCGCAGTCACCGCCGTGAAGAAGGTGAAGAAAGCCGCCAAGAAGGTCGCGAAGAAAGTAGCGCCGAAGAAGGCAAAGAAGGCTTCCAAGAAGAAGGCCGCAAAGAAGTCGGCGAAGAAGGCAGCCAAGAAGAGCGTGAAAAAGGCAGCCAAGAAGACTTCAAAGAAAACTGCAAAGAAAGCTGCGAAGAAGACCACCAAGAAGAAGGCCAAAAAAGGCCAAGCGCTGATCGCAGCTTGAGAGCAAGTCTCCGGGTGCGGGCGCGCCCGGAGATGTCTCCCCAACATACCCTACCCTCGCCGTTTGGATGCACGCCGACCAGGATGATGGACCCCTTGCGGATCGCGAAATTCGCTGCGATGGCCGCGCCGATCCTCCTTGGAGAAGCGCCGCCGCTTCTCGGGTGACCCAAACGCCCTGATCAATTTCCGGCCGTTGACCTTCTTGATGACGTAGCCGCCCTCGGTCATCGAGAACGGTGCCTTCAGCGTTCCCTTGTGGTCAAATTTGGTGCCGCGGGGATGCTTGAACGGCTCGAACCAGGACGGATAGACGAAGTTCGACATATCGAAGCCGCCGACGCGAAAGGAGTCCTCCTCCACGGCGTCGCAGACCTCATAGGCATATTGCGTATTCGGGTTCTTGTCGGCCCAGAGATTGGCCATGGGGTCGAGCACCATCTCGAACAGCTCGTGCGAGGCCGCCAAGCTGACGGGCTCGCCACCCAGCGCCTTGACGAAGATCTTCGAGATCGGCTGGCCACGATGCGTCAGCTCGTGGCGTCCGAGCATGTTCTTGTGGGAGGCGTCGTCGAAATAGACGAGCTGCCAGTCGGTGGGCTTCGGCTTGCGGGTGACGTAGAGATCGACCGGATAGCCCCACACCGGCAGGAAGTGCTCGTCGTAGCATTTCTGGAGCGCCGCGGTGAGCTTGCCCATCGTCCGGTCGTCGATCTCCTCCCCGGCGTAGTTGACGCAGGCAATCCGGACCGGCTTCATGGACCTGCCGAGCAATGCCCGCCTGGCTCTCTTCTTGGCCTTCTTCATGGAAATCACCGTGCCGAAAGGGAAACTGAAATGCGGCGAGCCTAGCACGAACGCGCCACGCACGTCAGGGATGTATTCCGCTGGTTCGGCCTATCGATCTAGACGCGCCGGTTGACCACGAACACCGCGGCAGCGCACATCGCCATGCCGGCGATCGCCAGCGCCTCGAGCTTCTCTCCGAACAGCAGGTAGGCCATGAGCGCCGTGACCGCGGGCACCAGATAGAACAGGCTCGCGACCGACGTCGCCGCGGCATGGCGGATCAGCCAGTACAGCAGCCCGATCGATCCGATCGAGAGCGCCACAGCGAGCCAGGCCAGCCCCAGCACGAACTCCCGCGTCCAGTGCACCACACGGTCTTCGAACAGGAAGGCGCCGGCCGCGAAGAAGATCGTGACGGCGACATATTGCACGAGATTGCCGGCGCGCCAGTCGATGTGGTTGCAGTAGCGCCGTTGATAGAGCGTGCCGAGCGTAATGCTGATCAGCGAGACCACCGAGGCGAGCCAGCCAATCCCGGCCTCGCCGGTCATCGGGCGGTTGTGCAGGATCATCACCACGCCGCCGAGGCCGAGCAGCAGGCCGGCCCATTGCACCGGCGTTACCTTCTCGCCGAGCCAGCGATTGGCGATGGTCGAGGTCAGGATGGGCTGAAGGCCCGGAATCAGCGCGGAGAGACCGGCCGGAATCGAGTGCGCGATCGCAATCGCGGTGCCGCCGAGATAGAAGCCATGGACGAGAATGCCCGCGACAGCGCTGTGCGCGATGCCGATGCGATCTGGCCATTTCGGCCGTGCAATAGCCGCGATGATCGCCATCAGGCCGACCACGATCGCCATGCGGATGGCGAGATAGGTCAAGGGATCGGCGTTGCTGATGACGTATTTGGTGCCGATGAATCCGGTGCTCCAGAGCACCACGAACAGGATTGGCGCGGCACGCGCGGTCAGGGCTTCTTGATTATGGTTCATCGCCGCTCTCATTGCCCCACCGGGGCCTATGCGGCAATGCGAATTTCCACCAGCGCAATGCTGCGCTGCGACGGTCAGCGGCGGTTCAGCTCAACCGCTCACCACTCTTCCGGACAGGGATCGATGATCTTCCAGAGCTCGACACCGTTCTTGATCTTCTTCATGTCGGTGGTGAGCCCGCCATTGCGGCGAATCCAGTCCTTCACCGTATCGGGATAATAGGACATCAGATCGGACGTCCCTTCCGCACTGGTGATCTTCATGCCGAAGGTGAAGGCCTTGTCGTAATAGGCCTGGTGAAAGCCGAGGCTCGCACGCGGCGTCACGCAGATCTTGTTCATCGGTACGATGCCCAGCACCAGGGTGCAGGCGGAGTTGCAGATGCCGTCGATGATGACGCGCTCGCCTTTTTCCCGGACGCGCTTGTACTTCGTCTTGTACTCCTCGACATAGCCGCCGTGGTCGCGGGTGATGTGCAGCTCCGCTCGCGCTGGCGTGGCGGCCGCGACGAAGAACAACAGCAGGCTGAGGAGCGTGATGCGCATGGCGGCGTGTGGCGAAAACCTTTGCAAGGAACGAACCGGCCTCGAAGAGCACCCCAGGGGCCGGCAGGAGGAATCTTGACGAATTCTCTTTGGCCATACTTGTGTGGGGAATTCGTTAAGCATCCCGAAAAGGCCAAAAATGGGCAAGTCGCGCCGGTGCCTCGGCATTTCGGTCACACCCGCCCGGGAATCTGCGGGATTGCCCCCGATTTCCGGCCGCAGGATGGGTGCCACCCCGCCCAAAATGGCTATAAGGAACTGACCTCAAGTGCGGGTTCCGGAGAATCGAGATGAGCAAGTTGAAGCTTGTTGCCGCGGTTGCTGCCCTGTCGGCTGCAATCCTAGCCCCCAGCCTCGCGGAGGCGCGGGTGCATCACCGGTACCACCGCTACTACGCCAATCCGCTGCCCTACCCGATCAGCTATCTGCACAATTATGGCCCCGGGGTCACCGCCGGCACCTTCGCCTATTATGACGGCCCGTCGACCAACCACTGCTACCGGAGCGCAGCCGCCTATGTCGGCCAGGACGGTCGCCGGCACCCCTGCTACTGAGCGGCGCCGACGCGTCCTCTACCGATGGGCCGCCTGAGCCGGCGGCCCCCGGACAGCAACAACTGCTTCTCGATCTCGTAGACCGACAGTTGACGCGGTTTTTGCCGACCTCGCCTTGGAGCGAGTCGCGTGCATCGCACGTGACGCGACATTCGCTCTTGTCGATTCTCATTTCGTCCATTGCACAGCTTTGATTTGAGCTCTTCGAATTCCGCGAAGGGCCTCTCACGACGACAGGGACGAAGCCGCGCGCACGGCATTGGCCGCAGGCTCGAACCCCGGGTAGCTTCGCGGCGCTGGATCAGGGCTGCGGCGGACTGGCTGAAGATTTATTCATCAGCATTACATTTCGGTTCTGCCACAATTTGATCAGAACACCTTCGATATGCAGTACCGCGTAAGCAGAGGAAGACATCATGAAGTTGAAGATTGGCCTCGTCGCCGCGTCCCTGTTCGGTGCCCTCGCGGCATCGCCGGCGGCGTCCGCCATGCCTATTGCGCCTGCACCTGCGACACCGCTGGTCTCCGACGTCGAGCAGGTCCGCATGGTCTGCAATCAGTGGGGGCGCTGCTGGTGGCAGCCGAACTACGCCTATGGTTATGGTCCGGGATACTATGCGCCGCCGCGCTATTATGCCCCGCGTCCGCGCTACTATGGCTATTACGGCTATCGCCGCTGGTGATATCTGAAGGGGCCCTCGGGGCCCCTTCGCTTTTGCGGGATCGCGAATTTCCTACTCGCGAATCTGCGGTTGTCCTGGAGCGCGATTCCAAAACTGATCTAGGTCAAAGATGAAATTCGTCGTGCCGTCATTCTGCACCGATGGCCGATTTGATTGTCTTCCGATGCCCCAGACGGGCATGAATGTGCAAACGCATCTTGAGGAAGCAGCAGAGACAAGAGGGACGAAGCTTTGAGCCCTTTGCCTGTCCCGCCTGCACGCGGCTCCATTTCATCGACCTTGCCCGGCCAACCGATCAACCGAGAACGTTGACGGTGACATCGATCTGACGGGCCTCGTGGCATGATGTCCGCAATACTACGGCCCGGAAACCGGTTTACTGAATCGCGATGTTTCGTCATTGATGGCGATGTACCGACGTTCATTTCATTGTCACATTTCAATTTCCGGCAAGACGCATGTTTGATTCTCTTGCGCCGTCCTCCGCTCTCCAACTGATCCGATTTGCCGATATCGACGCGTTTCGGCCGGCCGAGTCGCTGGAAGATGCCCGGAGCATTCCGCTCGATGTCACCAACTTCGCAGCGGCGCGCGCGGTCGTGAACCTGCCGGCATGCCGCATCATCGTGGCGAGGTCGTTTGCGCGCATCCTTGATACCGCCTATCGCGTGCCCGGTGGCATGGTGATCCTGCCGATGACCAACGATCTGCGGGCCAGCTCGAGCGGCATGTTTCTCGACTCGCGCTTTTTCGCGGCCTTACGCGGCAATCATGATTGCCATTTTGTCGAGCCCCAGACCAATCATCACGCCTTGATCATCTTCTCCCCTGCCCTCAGGGATCGCGGCTGGTTCGATCGCGCCGACGCATTGTGGGCCCGCGTCGCGGACCGCGCCGCTCATCTCCACGCCCGCCAGCTCGTGCTTGATATCCTGAGGACCGCGTCCGTAAACCCGCATATGTTTGAAACGAGAGAGGTCGCCGCACATCTCCAGGAGGGCCTGCTGCTCGCCTTCGATGATCTGTTTCATAACGACCCGTTGCTGGATCACGGCGCTCCGCTTGCAGGCGCGCGATCTGCAAGGCTCGTGCAACAGATCGACGATTACATCGCAGCCTATCCGACCGCACCGATCTATACGGCCAATCTCGCCGATGAATGCGGCGTCTCGATCCGGACGCTCAGCAGCGCGGTGACCAAGGTGCGCGGCATGAGCCTGCATCAATACATCCGCCTGAAGCGGCTGTGGGCCACTCGCTCGCAGCTTCTCAGAAGCGGTGGTGCATCGGTCGCCACCTGCGCACGCGCCCAGGGCTTTCATCATTTGGGCGAGTTTGCGGCGGCCTACCGCGCGACCTTCCACGAGGCCCCCTCCGACACGCTGGCACGCGGCCGGCAGAGCATCCTTCGGGCAAGCTGACATCACAAGCCACGACACCGGTTGCCCGCCCTTGCAAGTGTGCGTCAAGCGGCCCTGGAACAAGTTCCCTCGAACCGCGTTGCCGCTCTGAAGCACCCCGCACATCCAACGCGCGGGGTTTTTCTCGCCGTCAACGAACCTGGTTCAAGGAAGAGAATGACCATAAGCCGCAATGTATTATTTCTGATTATTGGCGCTTTGGTCGTTACGGCCGGCCTGCTTGGCTACAATCTCTACCAAGCGAAAAAGCAGCCCGACGGCCTCCAGATCAACGTCGGTCCCAACGGGCTGAAGATCCAGGGCAAGTAGATAGAAACCCCCAGGCTGCGATCGGCCAAGCCCCGTGGCGGCACTGGTCCCATGCCTGACAAATGGCGCGCTCGGAAGGATTCGAACCTCCGACCCTCGGAATCGAAATCCGATGCTCTATCCAGCTGAGCTACGAGCGCCCTGACCCGGGTATTGGGTCACTCCCGAGACGCACCGGATTGTTGCTGGCAAAACCAGAAAACCGGCGACGTTAGGATGGGCTCGAATTAGCAGAGAGGTGGGACAATAAAAAGCCCCACCCACCCCTATTGGGTGGGTCAGAGCGTTCTTACCAGGTCGTATTGAACAGACCGAAATGCGGCTGCTGGGCCACCAGCATCATCGGCTGGCCGCGCTGCGGCGCCGGATGGGTCCTGGCGACCTTGCGCTTAGGCTGAGCCGGAGCGTGGACCTGTGGCACCTGGACCTGTGACATTTGGGCCTCGGCTTCCGGCTTGGCGTCGGCCTTCTTGGCCGCATCGGCCTTCGGCCCGGCCGGCGTGAACTGGGCGAAGGTCTCGCGCACCCGTGCCTTCGCCGACATCTCGGCCAGCACGTCCGCCTGCACCGACGGCTGGGGCACCACGACGGCAGCCGTCTTCACCACGGGCGCGGCGATCGTCGGCTGGCTGGTGTCAAGCACGACACGATCAGGTAGATGGCGGTCGGACCGGATCCGGATCAGTGGCTGGTCATAGCCTGCGGTCGCGACCGCCTGCGCAGCCGGCGACGCCGGCCAAACGAAATTGGCGGCGAACAACAGTGCGAGCAGCGCTCCACCGACGAACGTGAAATAGCGAAAGATGGGCATTGGCATGCTCCGCCCCCCGCATCCCCGCGTGGGCTCTTCGCCTTAACAGGCGATACTTTAATTGGTTCCTGCGCCCTGCCCATTGGTTCAAATGGCAACGGCAAGTTTTTTGGCCAAGGGGCAACGACGGTAACTTTTCCGCTAGCGGAATGCCCGGCCCTTACACGCGCCGCGCCGTCACCAGCGAGCACTTTGCCTGATCGGCGTTCACATTGACGAAGCCGACGGGAACCCGCGCATAGGTCTTGCGGCTCTTCATGCTCACAATGTCGGCCAGCACGCGGCTCCGGTCGGTCAGATGGCTGCCGTCACGCCGCGCAAAGGCGCAGACGATCTCGACATCCTTTACGGCATAGTCATTGTCATTTCGCACGGTGAAGGTCACCAGCGCCTTCGCGCCGAGCCCGCCACGACGCCAGGTCTGCGACGAGATTTTTAGCCGGTCGAGCCCTGCGGCCTCCGCTGCGGCCGTTGCCGAGGGAGCCGGATCAACGGTTGCCAGCGCCAGTTTCACCGGTTCGGTTTGCGCGACATTGCCTTCGGAAGGCGGCATCAGCATCCAGACGGCGAAGCCGATGATGATCACGGCGAGCAGCCACAGCAGGCCTCGTTTGAACCAGACACCTGTCCCAGAATCGGACCGCGGCAGGTTCTCGCCGTTCTCGACGAAGCTTCCCATTCCGTTCCGGTCCAACCCTGCGTTCATGGGTGCATCACCGAATGCCGGCCCGGGCGCCTTCCGGCAAGCTACCTCATCATAGCGAGCCCGATGCGGCCATTTTCCGACCGGTCTCTCGCTCACCCACTTTCTCAATCCGTAAGACGAACTATGGTTCCCGCGAGCGCGCGAATCGCGGGTCAGCCACGGGTGGCGATCATCGGCAGGGATCGCTAACATGCGCTGCAACATCGCGAAGACCCCGTCGGGAGGAATTGAAATGCCAGTCGCCGTCACCTGGGATCACGTCCATCTGCGCAGCCCCGATCCGGAAGCCACGGCGGCCTGGCTGCAAGATATCCTCGGCGGCGAGATCGTGCGCGCACCGGGGCGGATCGACGTGAACCTCGGCGGCGCCAAGATCTTCATCGCGCCGCTGGAGGGCGACAACGCCGTCAACCCGCCGCCGCCGCACCCGCATCAGGGCCTCGACCATTTCGGACTCACGGTGAAGGACATCGACGCCGTCGCGGCCGAGATCAAGGCCAAGGGCGTGACGTTCACGCGCGAGCCGACCACGCTCCGGCCGGGCGTTCGCATCTGCTTCATCCGCGGTCCCGAAGGCATTTCCATCGAGCTGCTCGAGCGCGACAAGAAATACACCTGACGCGGCACGGCCGCATCAAGCGCCAGCGAGACCGGGCGAGCTATTGCCCGGTCAGGTCATGCTGCCGGGCATAAAGCAGCGGATGGCGACGCCCATGTAGCCATAGATCGGCCACACCATGGTCCGTCCGACCCGGTTCGGCTCCGAGATCACGGCCTCCTCGGGCACGTCGACCCAGACGAGCTCCTGCTGCTGGCCCTCGATCACATAGCCAAGGCGCGGGACGCGGACGCGATAGTGCCCGTCCTTGCTCTCCCAATCGGAGTCCGAGATCGCCGAGCCGTCGGCATCGGAGCAGCATGGCCCCTTGCCGCTGCGCAAGCCGTCGAACCAGGCCTTCATTTCGGCACTGGTGTTGACGAACTGGCCGCGATCACGTGCGTGCCCGAAGGGGGCAGCAAGCGCGATCAGGAGCAAGGCACAACCGAGCCTCGCCATGCTTCGCCTGCGTGTCGCGCGGCCAATTCGTCGTTGTTGTCTTTCGTAATTCGTGGGACGCGCACTGTACAGACGCGGCTCATGGCCGCCGGAATCGATCCAGTTGGTCACGTTTGTCCTGCTCCAGCACCCCGCGGCCAGTGCAACAATGGTTATGCATTTCGCGGGCCAACTCTGATTCGCTACGACTGGCCTCGCCCCATAATGAAACCGTCATAACCGCGTCACAGGCAAGCTGGGAAAATTACGGTTCGCAGCATCGGGCAGGCTTGCCGGCCGGCAAACTGCCGCGTTGCGCGATGGATTGCGCTTTGGCATAAAAGCTTCACCGGTTACGTCGTTGGGCGACGGCGGCCGACCCGTGGGACGTTATGAAGAACGGCCTCTATTCGATTCATGTGACCCTGCTCGATGGTCGAGTCGGCAAGGGCAGCGGCGTGATTCTTTTCCGCGACGGCAAGATTCTTGGCGGCGACGCCTATCTCTATTACACGGGCAGCTACACGGTGAAGGACAACACCTTCAAGGGCGAGGTGCTGGTGCAGCGGCACACCTCCCCGCGCGGCGACGACAACCCCCTGTTCGGTGGCCCCGCGGCGGTCGGCATCGGCGTCAGCGGCACCTTCACCGATACGCGCGCGGACATGACGGGCACCGCCCTCGTCGGCAAGGCCAGCCAGATCTTTGGCGCCACCCTGCACAAGCTCGTAGAGGCCGATTAGGCGCTCTAGCTATTCCGCCGCCTGTTCCAGCGGCGCCGTGCGCGGCAGTATCATTTGGATACGCGTACCGCCGCCCGGCTCGGAATCGAGATCGAGCCGGCCGCCGAGCCGGTTGGTGACGATGCTGTAGACGATGTGCAGCCCCAGACCAGTGCCGCCCTGGTCGCGCCGCGTCGTGAAGAACGGATCGAAGGCACGACGGCGCACGTCGAGGCTCATGCCGCAGCCATTGTCGGCGACGATGATCTCGACATTGTCCTTGCCGGACTCGCGTACCTGGATGTCGATGATGCCGGGCCGTCCGTCCGGGAAGGCGTGCGCCACTGCGTTGAGGAATAAATTGGTCAGCACCTGGCCATACGGACCGGGATAGCTGTTCATGGTCAGGTTGGGCTGGCACTCGACATTGAGCGTCAGGTTCTGCTTGCGCAGGCCCGGCCGCAGGCTCATCACCACCTGCTCGGTGAGGTCCGCGAGATCGAAGCTGCGCTGATCCGAATAGTTGCGGTCGGCCGCGACCTGCTTGAATGACTGGATCAGCTCAGCCGCGCGATTGAGATTCGAGACAAGCTGCGAGGACGCGTCGCGGCTGGTGTTGAGGTAGTCGTTGAGCGTCGAGCGGCGAAGCTCGCCGCGCTCGACCTCGGCGCTGAATATCGCAGTCTTGCGTTCCAGTGCAGAGGCAACCGTGAGGCTGATGCCGACGGGATTGTTGACCTCGTGCGCAACGCCCGCGACCAGCCGCCCGAGTGCTGCAAGCTTCTCCGCCTCGATCAGCGAGGCCTGGGTCTCGCGCAGATTGCGCAACGCGGTCTCGGCGGCGTCCTTCGCCTTCCGCATCTCCTGCTCGCCGCGCTTGCGCTCGCCGATGTCGAGCGCCACGGTGACGATCCGCTCGATCTCGCCCTCGGCATCGAGCAGCGGCAGCTTGTTGACGAGCCATTGCCGCATGTTGCCGGAGGAATCTTTGTACTCTTCCTCGTAGAAGCCGAGACCCTTTCGCAAATTGATCACGCGCTTGTCGTTCTCATCGGTCTTGGCCGCGCCGTAGCGCGACATCAGGTCGGCGGTGGTGCGGCCGAGCGCGTCGCCAGGCTCGATGCCGAAAATGCCGGCCATGTAGCGGTTCATCAGCACATAGCGAAGGTCGCGGTTCTTGACGTTGATGACGGCCGGCACGGTGTCGATGACCTGCTGGAGCAGGCGCCGGCCTTCGGCGATGGCGTCTTCCGCCCGCTTCTGATCGGTGATGTCACGCAGCGTGCCCTCGTAGCGGACGATCTTGCCCTGCTCATCCCGGACGCCGGTCGCGCTGTCGGAGAGCCAAAGGACGTTGCCGCTGCGCTGGCGCACCTGATATTCGAACTCGCGCACCATGCCGTCGCGGTGCATCAGCCGCTGGTATTCCTCGCGCGCCTCGGGATGAACGTAGATGGTGTGGGCGATGTCGTTGATGCTGTCGATCAGGTGCTGCGGGCTGTCATAGCCCATCATCCGCGCCAGCGCCGGATTGGCGTTGAGGAGATCGCCGGACGGCGTCGTGACGTAGATGCCGTCGACCGAGCCCTCGAACAGCTTGCGATAGCTTTCTTCGGCCAACCGCTGCTCGGTGAGTGCACGCACCGCGGCCTCGCGCGCCGTGTCGGCCTCCTCCAGCGCGCGGCGGAACACTTCGGCCGCGCGGGCGATATCGCCGATCTCGTTGTCGAGGTCAGCCGACGGGATCGAGGTATCCTTCTCGCCAGCGGCGAGCGCACGGATCGACCTTGCGATCTTTGCCAGCGGCCGGACCGTCCGCCGCACCACGAAGGCAGCCGCGACCATGCCGATCAGCACGCCGATGGTGCCGAACACGATGCTCTGCCATCGCGCCTCCGTCAGCGTGCGGGCGAAATCGCGCGACAGCACGTGGCCGCGCCGTGCGCTGACCTCGCGCAGCAATTCGGTGACACGCCCGATCAGACGGCCCTCGGTTCCGAGCACTTCGCGGTCAATATCGGCGATCTGCCGTTCGCGAACGGCGACCGCGATGATGGCGTCGGCGTAATTGTTCACCGCCGTCTTCAGCGCGGTATCGGCGATATCCATTGTCCGCATGTTCTGCGCGGCCTGTTCGGCGGCGGACGGATTGCGCGCGAGCAGCCCGAGCGCGATCCGGCTCTGCGCTTCCGACAGGCGGGCGGCGAGCTCGCGGTCCGCAGCACCAGCAACCGTCGTGTCGAACTGGTCGCGCAGCGGCGGCAGGCCGGCGAGCAATTGCGCGCGGCGGTCAATCAGGGTCGATATCCGCTCCAGGCCGCTGCGATAGGTCGCAAGCCGCTCGCTGACCCCGTCGATCATGTCCTGCTGCTCGGGCGCGAGCTCGATGCGGGTCTTCTTCAGGATGTCGCTGAGCGTCGAGGCCGCCTCGCCGACCTGCTTGAACTGGATGCCGGCGCCGGGATCGGTGACGAAGTCGCGCGCGGCGAGACGCAGTTCGTTCATGCGGCGATCGATGTCCTCGGCGAGGTCGCCGACGCTCTGGAGCCGCTGCAATTCGGCGAAGGTCGTATCGATATGCCGGATCGCGATCACGCTCGCGGTCGAGGTGACGATGATCACCGCCAGCACCAGAAGGAAGCTGCCGAACGTCAACTGGCCGATGGAGAGCGAAAAGGTTCGCTTTTTCTCAGGGGTCGGCGTCAATTCGGCGGACATTGGTGTGTTTTGGGGACCGGGCTATTGGGAGCCCAATATACGACGTATTGCGGTCCCGGGGGAACATGCCTCCGGCCGCCGAGTATCCTTAATATTGCAGTTCTCGGACCGCCCTCTCCCCGGATTTATGACGTTTTGACGCCTACCGGGCGCCGGGCCGGGATCGTCATGGCGGCAACGCCGATAACCACGCAAGCCAGCCCAATCCAGGCGGTCTGGCTCAGGCTCTCGCCGAGGAAGGCGACGCTGATGGCGACCCCGATCGGCACACGCAGGTAGGCCTGCGCGGTGGTGCCGACCGAGCCGAGGGTCTGGATCAGGCGGAAATAGATCGCGAAGGCTGCCGCAGTGGAGAACACGGCGAGCGCGAGCAGCGCCAGCACGGAACTCAGCGAGGGCGACAGCGTCCAGGGCTGCTCGAACACGAGCGAGGCCGGGATCAGGACTGCGGCGCCCGCCAGCAGCGAGCCGGCGGCCGGCGCCATCGGATCGAGGCCCTTGAAACTGCGGCCGAAGATCGCCGCGCAGGCATAGCAGATGGTGGCGGCCACGATGGCGGCCTCCGCGACCAGGCCGCTGCCGATGTCATGGAAGGCATCGACGCCGACGATCAGCAGGATGCCGGCCATGCCGGCGATGACGCCAACCAGTTTTCGCGGGGTCGTCGCTTCGTGGCGGGTGACGACCGCCGTGAGCAGGAAGGTGAAGATCGGCCCGGCCGAATTGAGGATGGTGGCGAGCGATGCATCGACATGGCGCTCGCCCCAGGCAATCAGCGTCCAGGGGATCACGCTGTTGAGCACGGCCTGGAACGCGAAGCGCTGCCAGGTCGCACCGTCCATCGGCATCTTGACGCCGCGCGCCCGCATGACCACAAGCAGCAGCAGACCGGCAATGGTGGTGCGCGCCGCGATCAGCGTGATCGGCGGGATGGTGGCAACGCCGAGCTTGATGAAGGTGTAGGAGCCGCCCCACAGGGTTGCGAGCGCGACCAGCAGCGCCAGCTCGGCGGCGATGTTGGTGTCCTGCCGATTGTCCATGGCGCATTCCCGTCCCGTTTCAGTGGACGGAACATAGAGCGGCCACAGGCGTAATAGTTCGTCGCGCGTCGAAGTGTGCTAGCCGACCGCGCCGACCTCGAACACCTCGCCGTCATAGCCGGCTTCGCGGGGAATGCGGAGCTGCCGGCCGCTCTCGGTCTTGGTCATGACCGGCATCACGGTGACGATCGACATCCCGCTTGCATGATCGAGCGCGGCGCTCACGCTGCCCTGCTTCGCCAGCCGGATCAGATTGCGCGTGGTCGGGAACGGCAGCTTGAAGCGGCCGCTCTCCCCGCCATCCACTGCCTCACGCGGTGACACCCATATCGAATCCGTCGACTCCCGCCCATCATGGGCGCCGAGCTGGTCGGGAGGGGCTGCGGCAAGGAAGAACCAGGTGTCGAAGCGCTTCGGCATGCCCTCCGGCGTGATCCAGTGCGCGTAAGGCACGAGCGTGTCGAGCGCGAGCTGGAGACCGTTGTCGGCGAGGATGCTGAGGAAGCTGATCTTGTGCTCGTTGAGCGCGACGCGATGCTTGTCCGCGATCTCGCCGGCGCGCTTGGCATCGATCGGCAACGACGAACCCTTCGGCCGCGCCAGCAGGATGCCGCTCTCTTCGAAGGTCTCGCGGATCGCGGCGATACGGAAGCCGCGATCGGATTCACTCAAGCCCTCGCCGCCCGAATAAAGATCGGAACGGGCGACAATCTCCTTGTCGCCCGCATCGACGCTGCCGCCCGGAAACACCAGCGCGCCCGAATTGAACTCGATCTGATGATGGCGAACCATCATGAAGACCTCGATCTCCTTTGCTGCTGTGCTGTCACGCAGCAGCAGGATTGTGGAGGCGGGACGCGATGCGGCGGCTTCTGCCATGCAACTAACCTGCGGCGCTCGATTGCGGCTGGAGGTTGGCGCGCTTGTCGACCTTCGCCACGCGCGACAGCAGATACTCGACCTCGGCCTTTGCTGCCGGGGTGATGGTCGCGCCCGGCTTGCGCTGCGCGCTGGAGGCGATGATGCCACGCTTCTGAAGCACGTATTTGCGCACGGCGAGGCCCGCGCCCGGCTGCTGCTCATAGCGCATCAGCGGCAGATGGGCATCGAACAGATCATGCGCGGCATCGCGCTTGCCGGCCTTCGAGAGGTTCACCACGTCGATCAGCAGCTCGGGGAAGGCATAGCCGGTCATGGCGCCATCGGCGCCGCGCTCCATCTCGAAGTCGAGGAACATGCCGCCATTGCCGCAGAGGATCGAGGTCGGCCGCAGCGAGCCATCCTTCTGGAAGCCGCGCAGCGTCGAGATCTTCTCGAGCCCCGGCCAATCCTCGTGCTTGAGCATCACGCAATTCGGATTGTCCATGATGATCTTGCGGATCACGGCGGGCGTGAACACCACCGAGAGCGTCAGCGGATAGTCCTGGAGCACCCAGGGCACGTCGGCGCCAATCGCCTCGGCCGCCTGCTTGAAATAGCCGACAATCTGGTCATCCGTGCGGAGCGACGGCGGCGGCGCGATCATCACGCCGGCCGCGCCTGCATCCATCGAGGCCCGCGCCAGCGAGCGCATGGTGGCAAAGCCCGGCGCAGAGACGCCGACGATCACCTGCATCTTCTTCGCGCGTTTGACGAAGCGCACCGCGACCTGCTCGGCCTCGGCAGCATCGAGCTTCGGCGCCTCGCCGAGGATGCCCAGCACCGTGACGCCGTCGCAGCCGACCTCCTCGTAGAAATCGGTCAGGCGGTCGATCGAGCGTTCGTCGATCCGGCCGTCATCGTGGAACGGCGTCGGCGCGATTGCGAAGGTGCCCTTGGCGTCGGCGGTGAGTTTCATCGGGTCTCTCTATCCTATCATCTGTCGTGGCCTAAAACCGCCGCGCACCCATCTTGATCTGCTCCTCGGAGAAGAAGATCTCCTTGGCATGATCAGCGATGTCCCGGGCATTCCAGCCCGTGTGCGGCGGTTTCCAGCCTTCCATTTCCATCATCCGCATTTCGCGCACGCCGCGGGGCCCGGACACGCCCAGCACCTTGCCGGTCTGATCGCCCGACAAGTCGCTGACCATGTATAGCACGGCCGGCGCGATGCCGTCCGGGCCCAGCGCCGCACCGGGGTTCTCCTTATAGCGGGGCAGGTCTGCGGTCATGCGGGTCAGCGCGCCCGGAGCCAGCGTCCAGATCCGGATGTTGTACTTCCGGCCCTCGATCGCCAGCACGTTGGACAAGCCCCAGATGCCGCCCTTGGCCGCGCCGTAATTGGTTTGGCCGAAATTGCCGATCAGGCCCGAGGTCGAGGAGGTATTGACGATGACACCGCCGCCATTTTCCCGCATCCAGCGAAACACCGGCATGGTGCAACAAAAGGTACCCTTCAGATGCACCTTGATGACCTTGTCCCAGTCGGATTCGGTGGCCTTGGCAAAGGTTTGGTCGCGCAGAATGCCGGCATTGTTGACGAGAATGTCGGCGCGGCCAAAATGCTTGATGGCGTCGTCGAACAGCGACTGGCCGCCCTCCATGCTGGAGATGTCGGCGCCGTTGGCGACCGCCTTGCCGCCCTCGGCCTTGATCGCGTCCACGACCTGCTGCGCCATCGATTTGTCGGCGCCGGAGCCGTCACGGGGCCCGCCGAGGTCGTTGACGACGACGGATGCCCCCTCCCGCGCGAACAGCTTTGCGTAGGCCTCGCCGAGCCCACCGCCCGCACCGGTGATCAGCGCAACCTTGCCGTCGAGTAATCCCATGGTGGCTTCTCCCTGTTTTGTTTTTCGTGTCCCGGACGCGATGCAGCGTGAAACGCTGCGTCCGGGGCACGAGACTGAGCTAACCCAGCACCGTCCTGCCGCTCTTGATCACGGTCACCCCTCGCGACTTCACCTTGGCTTCGAACGAGATCACGCTGCCGTCCTTCCAGAGGTCCATGGTCACGGTCTCGCCGGGATAGACCGGCGAGGAGAACCGCGCGACGTGCTGGCGGAAGGCGGACGCATCATAGTCGGCATAGGTCTGGAGCACGCCGCGGCAGGTGATTCCGTAGGTGCACATGCCGTGCAGGATCGGACGGGGGAAGCCGGCCTTCTTGGCGAACTCGGGATCGCTGTGCAGCGGGTTGCGGTCGCCGCAGAGGCGATAGACCAGCGCCTGGTCTGGGCGCGTCGTGATGTCGATCGTGCGATCGGGTGCACGCGAGGGAATCTGGTGCGGATCGGGCTGGGTCAGGTTCGGGCCGCCAAAGCCGCCGTCGCCGCGAGCGAAGCGCGAAGCGACCAGCGTTGCAAGCTTCTCGCCCTTCTCGTTCTTCAGCACGGTCTGGTGACTGATCACCACGCCCTTGTCCTTGCCCTTGTCGTAGACCTCGACCACGGAGGAGTCCGCGGTGATATGCGCGGCCACGGGCAGCGGCTGATGGAAGGTGATGTCGCGCTCGCCGTCGACCACCATGACGCGATTGAGGTTCATCTCTCCGGGCCCTGCGCCCCACGCCGCAACGGAGGCAAACGTCGGCACCACCTTGAGCGGCCGCGGCGTCAACGTGCCCTCGTTGACGAAGGAGAGCTCCTTCTCGTCCATGGGATCGGCACCGAGGCCGATGCCGTAGGCGTAGAGCATCACTTCGCGATCGCTGTAGGCGTATTTCTGGCCGAGGTTCTTGAGGGTTTTGAGTTCTTCGTATCTGGCGGACATTTTTTGGTTTCCTCCCGGCATTCTTCTCAACGAGCAGCGGCGCTCGTTAATGTTCCTTCTCCCCTTGTGGGAGAGGGCCACGAGAGCCGTCGGCAAACTCATTTGGGTGAGGGGTTGGCTCCGCATTGAGAGTCTTCTTTGCGGAGCGATACCCCTCATCCGGCGCTTCGCGCCACCTTCTCCCGCAAGGGGAGAAGGAAGAAATCAGACCGGCGTGAAGAACGGCAAGGGCGCACCGTCGGTGGGCTTGAACACCACCTTCACCTTCTGGCCGATCTTCAGCTTTTCGAGATCGCAATCGACAAAATTTGTCTGGAGCGAAGGCCCCTCCTTCAGCGTGACGTAGCCGATCGCATAAGGGCCGGTCGGTGACTTCCGCATCAGGCTGTAGGTGTAGATCGTCGCCTCGCCAGAGCTTTCCTCCCACACAGTCTTGTCCGAATAGCAGAACGGACAGATTGCGCGCGGGAAGTAATGGGCTTCGCCGCAAGCGGTGCAGCGCTTGATCATGAACTTGCCCTGCTTCGCTGCGTCCCAGAACGCGGCTGTTTCGGGGTTGGTCACGGGAGCCGGATATTTTTTTGCTTCGCTCATCACACGCGCTCCAGAATGGCCGTCGAGGCGGCATGGCGAACGCCCAAAAGGCCGCCGGTGCCGTGGGCGATCGCGAGATCGCAATTCTTGACCTGCACCTTCGGATGCGCCTCGCCGCGCAACTGCCTGACGGCCTCGAGAATCTTGGTCATGCCGCCGCGGTTGACGGGATGGTTGCTGCACAGGCCACCACCATCGGTGTTGAACGGCAGCTTGCCGACGCCCGAAATGAGATTGCCGTCGGCGACGAATTTTCCGCCCTCGCCCTTCTTGCAGAAGCCGAGGTCTTCGAGCTGCATCAGCACCGTGATGGTGAAGCTGTCGTAGATCGAGGCGTATTTGATGTCCTTCGGTGTGATGCCGGCTTCCTCGAACGCCCGCGGGCCCGACCAGATTCCGGCGGAGTAAGTGAGATCGAGATCCTTGCCACCACGCGGCCCCTTCATCGCCTCGCCATGGCCGATCAGCTTGACCAGCGGCTTCTTCAGGCTCTTGGCGATCTCGGGCGTGGTCACGATCAGTGCGCCGCCGCCGTCGGAGACGACGCAGCAATCCATGCGGTGCAGCGGATCGGAGATCATCGGCGAGTTCAGCACGTCCTCGACGGTGACGACGTCTTTCAGCATCGCATGCGGATTGTATTGCGCGTGATGCGAGGCTGCGACCTTGATCCAGGCGAGCTGTTCACTCGTGGTGCCATAGTCGTGCATGTGGCGCATGGCACACATGCCATAGGCATTGTGCGTGGTCGCGCCGTAAGCGGACTCGAAATCGGCCTCGGCGCCGGCGGCGCGCGGCGGCATCGCCCCGGTGCGCGGCTTGCCAGCCAGCGTGATCAGCGCGATCGAGCATTTGCCGGCGGCGATCGCCTCGGCGGCATGGCCGAGATGAATGATGTAGGAACAGCCACCGGTTTCAGTGGAATCGACGTGGCGGAGCTTTTTGGTGTTCAGCCCGAGATAATCGACCATCGGCCAGGCGCCGCCGGGCGCATCGCCCGCGCAGAAATAGCCGTCGACATCGTCCTTGCTGAGCCCGGCATCCTCGATCGCGCCTTTGGCGACCTCGGCGTGGAGCTGGGCTGTGGATTTGTCCGGCGCATGCCGGGTCGGGTGTTCAAAAATCCCGGCAATGTAGGCCTTGCCCTTGATGGTCAAAACAGAGGTCTCCGCTCGCGTTTCTTCTTGGCTCTTTTTTCTGAACCGCGGTGGCCTGCTTGGCAAGCGCGGAAATATTCCGTCGGGCGAGAGGGCAGCGGGTGGGCGCAAGTGGGCGTCGCCACGCCCTGGCGTCAGTACGAGCGTAGCGAAGCAATCCAGAATCTCTCCGCAGCGACAGTCGCAATGACGGAGTCCGAACGCTGACGCCGGTGGCCGCCACAGGCAGAGTCCTAAAGGTGTTTTGCCCGACGACACAAGCGATTTTCAATTTGGCGAAAACAACCCCATGCACAGTAGAACGGTGGTTGATTTTCCAACGGAAAATGTGGGCGGTCTTGTTGCCCCCGACGCAACGGATTGCAGACATCGTAGGGTGGGCAAAGCGAAGCGTGCCCACCTCCTCTCGCGCAATTTTGGTGAGATGGTGGGCACGGCGCTTTGCGCCTTTGCCCACCCTTGTATTAGCGCGCCGGATTAGAATGGCCTCGTTCCGTGAGGAATGGCCCAGCCCGGGTGGCCGCCCGAGCTGGGCCGCCGATCGATCGGATCGATGCCCACCGAAGCCTTGAGGGCTGCGTTTCGTAGCAAGATCGCGGTCGGCACTTCATCGGGACCCGCATGGTTGAACGAACTTCAGGTTCGCATTCACAAGGGAGGGTCGAGGAAGATGGCCAAGCGTATCATGATCTGTGCCGGGATCGATACCGGCAAACACAAGCTCGATGTGGCGCTCGATGGCAGTTCCGAGCGGATCCAGGTCGAGAACACACCGGAAGGCTACACGGAGCTGCTGGAATGGCTGCAACGCCACAAGGTCAAGCGGGTTGGGATCGAGGCGAGCGGCGGCTATGAGCAGGCGGTGGTTGCCGAACTGCGACGCAAGCGGCTTGTGGTCGTC
>NZ_JYMR01000021.1 GCF_000938255.1 Bradyrhizobium sp. LTSP849
GCTGCGACGGGATCGCACTGCCTGCATCCAGCCGCGCAACGACAGCCGCAACGCTCTCGGCGTGATCGAGCCCCAGAGCCGCCGCCAACGCGCCGTCGCCGCCCACAATCAGTGGCGGCGCATCAGACACAGGTTTGTCTTGCCCGGCCTCGTTCAATCCGACCGCACGCCACTCCAGACGATAAAGATGCTGCGCCTCGCTGCGCGAGGCCTCACGGATCTGCGCTTCGCTCGCCTGCTTCAGCCGCAAGCCCCCGACATGCGCGACCACACGGCCATGCCCATCCGCAAGCTGCAGATGCGCCAGCGCCTCGCCCTCGCCGCTGCGCTCCACCGAGGCACGGATCCGCAGCTCACGCGCGCCTTGAGCGGCCAGCGACACCTCCGACCATTCGAACGGCAGCAGCAGCGGCGCGTCCGCATCGCCATCGAGATCCGCGCCCGCGATCCGATCAAAACTCAGCACATGCAGCGCGCTGTCCAGCAGCGCTGGATGCAGGCCGTACTCGTCCGCCGACGGCCACAGCGCTTCCGCAAGCACGGCGCGGCCGACCACGGCGTCGCCCACACGCCACGCCTCGACCAGACCCTGGAACAGCGGCCCATAGCCGTAGCCCCGCGCCTGCATCCGCGCGTAATGACCGCTCAGGTCGATCGCCTCGCCGCCAACAGGCGGCCAGACTTCAAGCCCGCTCTCTTGCGCGGCTTCCTGCTCCGCAACCTCGCCCAGCACGCCCTGCGCATGCAGCGTCCACGACCCGCCCTCGGCCGCATCCTCCGCTCGGCTGTAGATGCTTATGCCTCGGCCGCCAGCCTCGCCCGCCTCGGCACCATCCACCTGAACCTGCAGCCGCACACCGCCCTCCGCCGGCAGCACCAGCGGCGATAGCAGCGTCAGCTGCGACACAACAGTCAATCCAACCGCACGCGCCGCCGCAAAGCCCAGCTCCAGCAGCCCGGTCCCCGGCAGCAGCACCGTCCCGAACACCGCATGGTCGCCAAGCCAGCCCGCTTCCGACAGCGACAACCGGCCCGTCAACAAAAACCCGTCGCTCTCCGCAAGCGGCGTCGCAGCGCCAAGCAGCGGATGCGACGCATCCGACAGCCCCATCGTCGCGGCGTCCCCACTCGCCTTCTCAGCCTCCAGCCAGTAACGCTGCCGCTGGAACGCATAGGTCGGAAGTGACGCAACAGGTGCCGTCGCACCCGCTCCCGCCGCCTTCGCCCAGTCAACACCAACACCATGAACATGCAGCGCGCCGAGATTGCGTAAAAGCTCCGACATCCCGCCGCCGTCACGGCGCAGCGATCCCACCACCACGCCATGCTCGCCGCTCGCCGCAGACAGCGGCATCGCCAGCACCGGATGCGCGCTCGCTTCCACGAACACGCCGTGCCCGCTGCCGATCAACTCGGCCAGCGCAAGGTCCAGCCGCACCGTCTGCCGCAGGTTCCGGCACCAATAGGATCCGTCCAGTGACGTCCCCTCGCAGCGCGCTCCCGTCACCGTCGAGATCATCGCCACCTCGCCTGCCTGTGGCGCAAGATCCGACAGCAAGCCTTCCAGCTCCGGCAGGATCGGGTCCATCTCCGCGCTGTGCGAGGCGTAGTCCACATTGACCTGCCGGCAGAACACGCCTTCCTGACCAAGACGGCCGACCCAGCGCTCGACCACTTCAGTCGGCCCCGAGACGACCGTCGAGCCCGGCGTGTTCACCACCGCCACCGACAATCCGGACCATTCCGCTGCCTTCAGCCGCTCTTCCACAACTGAAGCCGCAAGCTCCGTCACCGCCATGGCCCCGCGCCCGCTCAGGCCCCTCAACAGCTTGCTGCGCAGCGCCACCACCCGGGCTCCGTCCTCAAGCGACAGGATGCCGGCAACCACGGCGGCTGCGATCTCGCCCTGGCTGTGGCCCACAACCGCCGATGGCTGCAGTCCGAGACTGCGCCACACCGCGGCCAGGCCGACATTCATCGCAAACAGCGAAGGCTGGATCACGTCCACCTGCTCCAGCAGGCAGGCTTCGAGATCCTCATCCCCGCGAAGCACCGACGTCAGCGACCAGTCCGTGTAAGGGGACAACGCCGTCTCACAGGCCGCAATCGCCTGCGCAAACACCGCCGATTCCGCCAGCAGGGCTCGGCCCATCGATGGCCACTGACTGCCCTGTCCGGGGAACACGAACACCACACGACCGCGATCGCGCGCGCTCCCGACCGACACCGCCGCATGCGGGCG
>NZ_JYMR01000022.1 GCF_000938255.1 Bradyrhizobium sp. LTSP849
GCTGCGACGGGATCGCACTGCCTGCATCCAGCCGCGCAACGACAGCCGCAACGCTCTCGGCGTGATCGAGCCCCAGAGCCGCCGCCAACGCGCCGTCGCCGCCCACAATCAGTGGCGGCGCATCAGACACAGGTTTGTCTTGCCCGGCCTCGTTCAATCCGACCGCACGCCACTCCAGACGATAAAGATGCTGCGCCTCGCTGCGCGAGGCCTCACGGATCTGCGCTTCGCTCGCCTGCTTCAGCCGCAAGCCCCCGACATGCGCGACCACACGGCCATGCCCATCCGCAAGCTGCAGATGCGCCAGCGCCTCGCCCTCGCCGCTGCGCTCCACCGAGGCACGGATCCGCAGCTCACGCGCGCCTTGAGCGGCCAGCGATACCTCCGACCACTCGAACGGCAGCAGCACCGACCCGTCGCCGAAGCCCTCGACCTGCGCAAGGGTCAGCACATGCAGCGCCGCATCGAGCAACGCCGGATGCAAGCCGTAACTCTCCGCTGATTCAGATAGCGCCTCCGGCAGCACCGCGCGCCCGTACATCGCATTGCCAACCCGCCACGCCTCTCGAAGTCCTTGGAACGATGGCCCATAGCCGTAGCCGCGCCCTGCCAGCCGCGCATAATGACCGGTCAGATTAATCGACTCGCCGCCGACAGGCGGCCACACCTCGAGTGCGCTCTCCGCTGCAGCGTCCTGCGATGCGGCTACCGCCTCGCCCAGCGCGCCCTGCGCATGCAGCGTCCACGACGCACCCTCAGCTGCATCTTCCGCGCGGCTGTAGATGCTCAGGCCCCGGCCTCCGCCACCCGCCTCCGCACCGTCAACCTGAACCTGAAGCCGGACACCGCCCTCCGCCGGCAGCACCAGCGGCGACAGCAGCGTCAACTGCGACACACTTGTTGCGCCGACCGCACGCGCCGCCGCAAAGCCCAGCTCCAAGAGCCCGGTCCCCGGCAGCAGCACTGTCCCGAACACCGCATGGTCGCCAAGCCAGCCGGCCTCCGACAGCGACAGCCGACCCGTCAGCAGGAAGCCGTCACTCTCCGCAAGCGGCGTCGCCGCACCCAACAGCGGATGCGACGCATCCGACAGCCCCATCGTCGCGGCGTCCCCGCTCGCCTTCTCCGCCTCAAGCCAGTAACGCTGACGCTGGAACGCATAGGTCGGTAGCGAGGCAACAGGCAGTTTCGCGAGATCGCCAAAGGCGTTCCAATCAACGACAATGCCGTGCACGTGCAGTGCGCCGAGTGCGGCCAGCAGCGCCTCGCTGCCATCACGCCCGCGACGCTGCGCCGCCACCACCTGCATCTGTGATGCTTCCGACAGGCAGCCCGCCGCAAGGCCCGTCAGGATTCCGTCCGGACCAAGCTCAAGGCTTGCCCGCACCCCTTCGGCTTCCAGCACATGCACGCCATCGAGGAACCGCACCGGACTGCGCACCTGACGCACCCAGTACTCCGCGCTGCAAAGCTCGTCCTTGGTCGCCAGACGTCCCGTCACGTTGCTCACGATCGGCAAGCGCGGCGTGCCAAAGGTGACGGACGCCAGCACCTTGCCGAACGCCTCCAGCATCGGCTCCATGCGCTGCGAGTGGAACGCGTGGCTGACCTGCAAACGACTGGTCCTGCGGCCTTTGCCCTTGAACTGCTCCGACAGCGCCAGCACAGCTACTTCATCGCCGGATATCACCGTCGAGCGCGGCCCGTTCAGTCCCGCAATCTCGACACCGTCAGTGAGCAGCGGCAGCACTTCCTCTTCGCTTGCCTCCAGCGCCACCATGGCGCCGCCGGCAGGTTGCGCCTGCATCAACGCCCCGCGCGCCGCCACCACGCGGCAGGCATCCTTCAGCGACCACACGCCCGAGACATGCGCAGCCGCAAGCTCTCCGATCGAGTGGCCGAGCAGAATGTCGGGCTCAATGCCGCACTGCTCCAGCTGACGGAACAGCGCCACCTCCACCGCAAACAAAGCCGGCTGCGCATAGGCCGTCTCGTCGAGCTTGGAGGCCGCCTCCGAGCCTTCCTCCGCAAACATCACGCTGCGCAGCGGCAGATCCAGCAGTTCGTCAAAATGACCGCAGACTTCCTCGAACGCCGCGCGGAACGTAGCACACGTCTCCAGCAGCGCCCGGCCCATGCCGATCCGCTGCGCGCCCTGACCCGTGAACAGGAACGCCAGCTTGCCGGACTCACCTCTGGCCTCGCCAACCGACACCGCCGCATGCGGGCGGCCTTCGGCCAGCGCGCGCAGTGCTTCCTCGGCCTCCGCCGCATCGCGCACTGAGACCGCCGCCCGCGAAGCAAACTGCGTCCGGTGCAACGCCGCCGTCGCAATCACAGACCTGAAATCGACGTCCGGATGCTGCGACAGCCACTCCCCATACCGGCCAGCCTGTGCACGAAGTGCCGCCTCGTCACGGCCGGACACCAGCAGCGGGATCAAGGGCGATGACGCCTCAGCCCCGACCGCGCCGTTCGCAGCCTCCTGCACCTCACTGCTGACAGCAGCAGAGCCCGCCGGCGCTTCCTCCAGAACAACATGCGCATTCGTCCCGCTCAGTCCAAACGCGCTGACGCCTGCGCGCCGCGGCCGTGCCACATCGCGGGGCCACGCACGCGCCTGCTGCAGCAGCGACAGCCCGCTGCCGTCCCACTCGATCTGGTGGCTCGGATGTTCCGCATGCAGCGTCTTCGGCAGAACCTCGTGCTTGAGCGCCAGCACCATCTTCATCACGCCGAGAACGCCGGCCGCTGCCTGCGTGTGCCCGAGGTTCGACTTCGACGAGCCCAGCCACAGCGGACGATCCGCGCGCCGCGTCGGCCCGAACACCGCGGCCAAGGCCCCGGCCTCGATGGGATCACCAAGACTGGTCCCGGTCCCGTGTGCCTCGACGACGTCGATCTCGTCGGGGCTCACCCCGCTCGCCGACAGCGCCGCGCGGATCACCCGCTGCTGGCTCGGACCGTTCGGCGCCGTCAGGCCCTGGCTCCGACCGTCCTGGTTCACGGCCGAACCCCGGATCAGCGCCAGGATCTCGTCGCCGTCCCGCTCCGCATCCGACTGCCGCTTCAGCACCAGCACGCCGCAGCCTTCGCTCCAGCCCGCGCCATTGGCGCCTGCTGAGAACGCCTTGCAGCGACCATCCGGCGCCATGCCGTTATCAGGCCCCAGCGCCACAAACGTCG
>NZ_JYMR01000023.1 GCF_000938255.1 Bradyrhizobium sp. LTSP849
GACGACCACAAGCCGCTTGCGTCGCAGTTCGGCAACCACCGCCTGCTCATAGCCGCCGCTCGCCTCGATCCCAACCCGCTTGACCTTGTGGCGTTGCAGCCATTCCAGCAGCTCCGTGTAGCCTTCCGGTGTGTTCTCGACCTGGATCCGCTCGGAACTGCCATCGAGCGCCACATCGAGCTTGTGTTTGCCGGTATCGATCCCGGCACAGATCATGATACGCTTGGCCATCTTCCTCGACCCTCCCTTGTGAATGCGAACCTGAAGTTCGTTCAACCATGCGGGTCCCGATGAAGTGCCGACCGCGATCTTGCTACGAAACGCAGCCCTCAAGGCTTCGGTGGGCATCGATCCGATCGATCGGCGGCCCAGCTCGGGCGGCCACCCGGGCTGGGCCATTCCTCACGGAACGAGGCCATTCTAATCCGGCGCGCTAATACAAGGGTGGGCAAAGGCGCACTTGCGCCGTGCCCACCAACTTTCTTCGATCGCACTCGGAATGGTGGGCACGCTTCGCTTTGCCCACCCTACGCAGCTGAAGTTAGCGCTTCACGAGGCTTCCGCGAGCGCCTCTTTCGCATCGGTCTTGATACGTTCGACCATCGAGCGCAGGCCGTTGGAGCGCTGCGGCGTCAGATGGTCGCGAAAGCCGAACTCGTCGAACACCGCGAGCGCGTCGGTCGCAAGGATCTGCTGCGGCGTGCGGCCGGAATAGAGCGAGAGCACGATCGCGACCAGCCCGCGCACGATATGCGCGTCGCTGTCGCCGCGATACTTCAGGATCGGCGCGCCGTTGCCGCGGTCGACATGCTTGGACAGCCAGACCTGGCTGACGCAGCCCTGCACCTTGTTCTCGGCGGAGTGTTCCGCCTCGGGCATCGGTTCCAGCGTGCGACCGAGTTCGATGACGTACCGGTAGCGGTCGTCCCACTCGTCCAGAAGCTCGAAATTGTCCCTGATTTCGTCGATCGTCGTCATGATGGCCCGTGTTCCCGTTCAGGCCAATATAGGGACGCAAGGTCTCGAAATCGATAGGATTTGAACCCTAATTGGCGATTTGCGGACCGTGCCATTCCAGCGCGAGGTCGTCCTGGGTCAGGGTGTCGCGCACCGCCTCGCTCGCAGAAGTATCGCCTTCACCGGCGACCGCGATCGAGCCGGTGTGGTCGGGCACCTTCTTCTCGCTCTTCTCGTTCTTCTCGTTGGTGATCTGCTCTTTTTTGTCGTTGATGATCTGGTAGATCTTCTTCGCGCCGTCCTGGGCGCGCTGGCCGATGATGGTCGCGGCCTGTCCGCCGACCTCGCAGGCCGCCGGCTGGCGTTTGCAGAACTGGGTCATGTCGGAGACGGCCGCGGTCGCAGCCTGCACCGCGTCGGCAGCGCCGATCTGCGGCAGCTTGTCCGATTCGGGCGTCTTGTCCCGCGGCAGGAGCACCAGTACCAGCCCGAGCCAGAATGTGATGCGGAGCAGAAAGCGCATCTTGCGAACCTGTATGTTAGATCCCGCCACGGCACTCCCGCGCGCGTCGGACCTAGCAACTCTCGATAAATCGCAAGTGATTGCCTTCCGCTTAATTCGCGGAAAATTTACGCAAAAATCTTCGCAAGTCGCGGTCTCGTAAATTTTCGATTGACGCCCATGCCCGTGATGTTCCGGCCCCGCGCATCCACCAATTCGAAACCATGAGGGGGAAGGCGAAACCCTGTGTTCACCATCACCAATGATGACATCGCCAAATCGCCTAAAAATCTCTGCGATGACACGGTGTCCGGCAGCGGGCCGGGTCGCCTTAGCACTCGTTTAAGGTCGCTCTGACACGGTGGCTCAACGATAAGGAGGCGTTCCGGCGCGTCTTTTCGACGAATGAGCCGAAGCGCGAGACCCGTGACAGTTTTGAGTATCATCCGCGATTGTCTCGATGCGCTGCTGCATCCCTCCGCGCGTTACGATGCGCTGACGCGAGCGCGCCATCGTGCCTTCATGGCGCCGCGGCTTCTGGGAAGCCTGGCTGCCTTTGCCGCATTTCCCGTTTATCTCGCCATGCGTGGTGCGCCGAGCGCGATCGAGGTCGCTGCCTTCGCGTGGCTGATCGCGCCGATCCTTCTGTCCTGGTTCCTGTCGCGTACCGGACGTTACGAGGGCGCACATGTGCTGTCCTCGCTGGCGCTCGCCGGCCTGATCATGGCGATCGCGGCCACGACCGGCGGCATCGAATCATTCGCAGCAATCTGGCTTGTCGTGGTTCCCCTGGAAGCCGCGCTGTCGGCCTCGCGCCGCGTTGCGGCATTCGCGTCACTGCTCGCGTTGTCCTGCGCGGGAATCCTGATCCTCGTCAGCCAGCTCGGCTGGCTACCGCCCGAACATGTCAGCGCGGCGCAACGCGGCGTGTTGATGGCTTTCGGCGTTGCCTCGGCGACGCTCTATGCTGCGGGCCTCGCCTTCGGCGCCGAGTCGCTCGCACGCACCAGCGTCGCGCTGCTGTCACGCGAAGAGGAACGCTATCGCCTGCTGGCGCGCAACATGAGCGACGTGATTTCGCGGCATCAGCGCAACGGCGCGGTGCAGTTCATCTCGCCTGCGGTGGAGGCGATGCTCGGCATGCCGTCCGCGCAACTCCATGGCCACGGCCTGTTCGATCGCGTCAATGTCGCCGATCGTCCGGCCTATCTCACGGCGCTCTCCGATGCCGCGCGCGGTGACGTCCGCAGCGTCGAGTTCCGGCTGCGGCGGGAGCCGACTGGCTCCGAGCGTGGCCAGGTCGACTTCATCTGGGTCGAGATGCGCTGTCGGCCGCTCGATCAGGACCAGCGCCGCGACGTAACCGCCGAGCTCGAAGTCGTCGCCGTAATGCGCGACGTCACCGATCGCAAGTTCCAGGAGCAGGCGCTCGATCAGGCCCGCAGTGATGCGGAAGCCGCCGACGCCGCCAAGACGCGCTTCCTCGCCACCATGAGCCATGAGCTGCGCACTCCGCTCAACGCCATCATCGGCTTCTCCGAGATGATCGCGCAGGAGCAGACCCTGATGTTGGGGGCGGCCCAGCGCAAGGAATATGCAGAGCTCATCAACGATTCCGGCCAGCATCTGTTGTCGGTCGTCAACGGCATCCTCGACATGTCCAAGATGGAATCGGGCAATTTCGAGATTGCGTCGGAGCCGTTCGCGCCGCGCGCCGCACTGATGCACTGCTGCAACCTGCTGGCGCTGAAGGCGCGGGAGAACGGCGTCGATCTGATCACCGATGCGCCGCAGGATCTGCCGGTCATGACCGGCGATCCGCGCGCGTTCAAGCAAATCGTGCTCAACCTCGTCGCCAATGCCGTCAAGTTCACCGAACGCGGCGGCCAGGTTACAGTGACCGCGTCCGCGTCCGCCTCGCAGCTCACGCTGCGCATCAGCGACACCGGCGTCGGCATCGCGCCGGACGATCTCAAGCGCATCGGCTCGCCGTTCTTCCAGGCCGGCAAGACCTACCAACGCCGTCACGAAGGCACCGGTCTCGGACTTTCAATCGTGAAGAGTCTTGTAGCGTTGCATCTCGGCGAATTGACGGTACAAAGCAAGCTCGGCGAGGGCACCACCGTCACCGTCAAGCTGCCGCTCGTCTACACGCCGGCGCAAGCCAAGCCTTCCGGTAGCAGGCCTTCCGATAGAATGGCGGCGGAGAGCAAGATCGCGACGCTGACGCCGGTGCTGCGCCAAGAATCTCAGGACCAACCTGCTCTGGTGAAGAAAAGTGCCTAGAAAGTCTGCAAAGGACGAAACCGCTCCGCGCCGCCGTGGCGCCAAGGCCGCGGTCGTGGATGTCGAGACCGAGCGCAATCTCGTGATGCGCGTTCTCCTGCACAGTCCCAAGGACACGCTGGCCGGGCTTGTCGCCGTCGCGGCCATCAGCGCGATCGTTGCGAACGCGCTGTTCCTCCAGACCGGGCGGCATCCGGCGCCGATGTTCGGCACCGTGATCGATCTTCCCGCGCCGTCGGCGATGCCGCTGTCGAATCCCATGCCGCGCCCGCGCCCCGTCGGCGCCGATACGTCGCCGCTTGAGCCGAAGGCAACCGAGTTTCGCGTCGAGCCGAAACCTGCCGAGAAGGCGCCGGAGAAGCCCGCCGAGACAACCGCATCGACGCCGCGCGCGAGCGATCCCATGACCAATCTGGTCATAAAGGCCACGACGCCGGCACCGTCAGCGATCGCCGTCGCGCGCCCGCCGGCGCCGATTCCGGTGCAGCAAACTCCCGCGGCGCGCCGTCTCTCCGGCGTGCAGCGCGCGTTGTCGGAATACGGCTATGGCCAGTTGAAGATCACGGGCACGATGAGCGGCGAGACCCAGTCCGCGATCCAGAAGTTCGAGCGCGAGCACAAGATGGCGGTCACCGGCCAGGTGTCCGATCGCCTGCTGCGCGAGCTCGGCGCCGCGATCGGCCATCCCGTCGAATAATCGTCACGCGTGCGTAGAGGCTGGTGCTGATTGCGGCACTGGCCTATCGTGCGTCCATGCGGTTGAAATCAAACATATGGGTCGCGGCGTATTTGCGCCGGTGTCAGACCGAGGGCGTGTACGGTGCCGTGCGCCGTCGCGGCGCCGAAGAGGCCGGTGCGGTGTTCGTCAAAGTCGCGCTGCTCGACGGCAATGCGATGCTGTACGTGCCGGCGCCGCAGACTTCTTATGACGACGGTCGCCCGGTCGATCGCTTCTTCGTGCCGCTTGCGCCGCAGCCGATGCCAGAGCCGGTGGTCGAGGAGCGCCTGACCAAGGAGGTCCGCTTCGATCCGGACGCCTGGATCGTCGAGACTGAAGACCGCAAAGGCCGTCACTTCCTCGAACTGGCGAAAACCTAGCGGTCCGACGATCCGTCGGTGCCTGTCCGCACCGCTGGGCTCGAGCCCGGCTGCACGCCCGGCCGCGACTGGCTTGCGCCCGCGCGTGCGCGCTGCCGTTCGTTGTCATGCAGCGACGACTGATACTTCGCGCGGGTGACGGCGAGCGTCGAGCCGCGCCAGGCCGCCAGCATCACCAGCGCGGAGCGGTCGTTGAGGCGGTCATAGAGCCGCGACAGCCGGTAGACCATGTCCACGGACGTGCCGATCTCCGGCTTGAAGAACAGCAGGATGCGCTGGAAATTGGGGCTCGGCATGTCGAGCGCGCGGGCCGCAACCGCGAGCGCCTCACCGCCGGGATCGTCGACGATCTCTGTCGCGACGCGCGAGGGCAGGATCAGGCTGTCGCCGAGTTCGTATGTAAAGTTCTCGACATCGCCTGCGATCGCCGCCATCTCCAGGATCTGGATGGCGCGCTTGGCGCGCACCGTGGGAATCCGCGGCGCGGCCTTGAGCGGCGTCTGCGACAAATTGTGCAGGATCAGAGCGCGCTCGCTTGAGCTGGCGCGGAAGAACATGTCGTGGATCTCGGCCGCGTCCTTTGGCTGCATCGCCATGTTCGCGGCCATGCGCTGCTGGGCGTCGGTCGGCGCGCGGACCGGGGAGGGAGCCTGCGGAGCAACGGGAATCTCGCGTGCGAGCGGAACCCTGCGGCCTTCCTGGGCTGCGACCAGCCCGAGCTTCTGCAGGATCGGGACGGGCGTCGACGGATAGATCGCAAGCTTCGCCTTGACGGACGCGCGCGTCGCATCGTCGACCTGGTCGATCAGTCGCGTCGCAAGCTCGACAAACTGGCGCTGCTCGTCATCGCTGTGGACGCGCGTCTGCACATAGAGGTCGGTCAGCACGCGCAACAGCGTCGGACGAACATCGACGCCCTCGCGACGGGAGAGTGTCATCAGCCCGTCGAATCCGGGAAACAGCGACTTGGTCATGGAGAGGTACGCGACCTGGAAGAGATACTCACCGCGAGCCTAGCGCAGGGTCCTTTAAAGGCTCGTTAAGGAAAACGAGGTGTGAAGCGGACCGTGGAATTCTGCCCTGGCCGTGCCGCAACGGGACGTCCCCGGCACGGCCCGTGCGGTTACGGTCCGATCGCCGCGTTTACACCCCGTTAACCATAAACTGATCCTAATGCCCTCATGTTGCTGGGGCGCGCTTGTTCGCGCGGCAATTGAGAGAACTGACATGGGGACCATCATCGAATTTCCGGCCGGTCGCCGGGTGGGCTCGTCGGGGGACGTCACACCGCGCGCGGACATGGGGATGATCCTGATCCTTCCCGTGATCCGCATCGAGCGCGAGGCGGACGAAACCAGCGGCGATCGTGGACCGGAAGCGGGCACTGCGCCGGGGCGCCGTCGTCGCCGCCGCTAGCATCCGGCTTTGCAATGCCGGACACCATCCGCCAGATCCGGCCTTTTGTATCGGCCGTCCTGCTCGCCCTAATGGGCGCGAGCCTCGCCGCCTGTAGCGGCGGCGATTTCGGCCGCACCCGCGCCGACATGCGCAGCGACGACATGCATCGCTGGCTCGGCACCGAGGTCACCTCCAGCGTCGGTCTGAAACCGTCGCAATTCCAGCTCACCGACGAAGAGCGCCAGCTTCGCGACCTCGCCTATCCCATGATCGAGCCGCCGCTGTCGCGGCCGGCCTGGAAGAGCGTGTTCGGCGATTACAAGACGATACCCTCGCCCTGGCACCAGAAGATCGTGTTCGACCGCACCATGTACGGGCGCACGCTGATCGACGAGCCGCATCGCTCGTTCTCCTCGCGCTATGCGCAGCTGATGGAGGACGTGCGCAACGACATCACCCGCTTCGAGCCGTTCTTCGGCTCCGCGATCCGCGTCATCGATCTCGACAAGAAGCGCGAGGCCAGCATGGCGCGCGTCTCCGAGATCTCGCCGAAGGAGAAGGCGGATGCGGTCGAGCGCATGCAGGAGAACTCGCTGATCATCCAGTGGGTGCAGCAATCGCTCGAGCAGCGCGTCTCGTCCTATCGCTGGGCGCTCGAGCGCCTCGTGATCCAGGCGCCGGACAACATGGCCGCGGATGCCGATCGCCTGATCGGCGAGCTCGCATCCCAAACCACCAATCCGCCGGTCGCGGCCCAGCCGTTGTACCAGCGCCCGGTCATCTCGAAGGGCTAGGCGTTTTGCGCGCACTGCGCCGGCGCGGAGTCTGATCCGGCTTGCGCCGCTGTTTCTGAAGCTTCGCCACAAAATCCTTCAACGCATCCGGCAGCGGCGCGGACGTGCGGTAGGCGAGCCCGACCTCGCGCTTGACCTTGACCTCGATCTCTCTGATAGCGACGTCCGGATTGGCCTTGGCCACGCCTTCCGGAACGATGGCGATGCCGATTCCGGCGGCGACCAGCGCCATGGCCCAATCCTCCGATTGCGCGATCGCTGCGGACTGATGCCGCTTCGAAGCGCGGCCGAAGAATTCGCTCTGCTCGCAATGGCAGCGGTCGATCATGGGGACATTGGCGAGATCACTGACGCGGAGCCTGTCCTTCAGTGTCAGCGGATGCGACGGCGGCAGTGCCGCGACGTAGCGTTCGCTCCACAGCGCGACGAAGTGCTCGTCACTGCGCAGCATGCTCTTCGAGATGATCCGTGCATCGGCGCGCTCGTCATGGCCGACGAGGCGAAGCGCGATGTCGGCACGCGCCGTCAGCGGCTTCAGCAGCGCGATCGTCCGCGGCACGTCGAGCGTGCGCATCAGGCCGAGCGTCAGCGCGGTCCTCGTGCTCGGCTTCCTGAACAGGCTGCGCGCGGCATCGGTCTCGTCGATGATGCGGCGGGCCAGCGCATGAAACTGCTCGGCCGAAGCGGTCGGCGCGACGCCCTTCTTGTGCCGGATGAAGAGCGTGGTGCCGAGCTCGGCCTCCAGATGGGTGATCGCGGTCGAGATCGAGGGCTGCGACACGAAGCATGTGCGCGCCGCGGCGGTGAGGTTGCGCTCGCGGTAGACGGCGGCGAAGTAGCGGAGCTCGCGGATGTCCATAGGGTAAACCTAGAGATGCTATCAATAGTCGGTATTTTACCTATGGATCGGATGATGACAAGAATGCTCGTCACGAAAGGCGAGGTCATCCATGAAAATCCAGCATCTCAACACCGGCACGATGTGCCCGATGGGCCGCCGCCTGGTGAACGGCACCGGCAGCCTGTTCCAGCGCGCCCGCATGGTCTGCCACTGCCTGCTGATCGAAACGGGTGACGGGCTCGCTTTGGTCGATACCGGCATCGGGCTCGGCGACATCGCCACGCCTGACCGGCTCGGGCGGCGGTGGCTGCGGCAGACCGCACCCAGGCTCGATCGGTCCGAGACAGCGGTGCAGCAGGTGCGCGCGCTCGGCTATTCGCCAAGCGACGTGCGTCACGTGCTGCTGACGCATCTCGACCGCGACCACGCCGGCGGCGTGCCGGACTTTCCTCATGCCAAGATCCACGTCCACCGCGCCGAATACGACATGGCGGTGCTGCGAAAACCCGCGCCGCCCGCGGGGCGCTATGTCACCGAGCAGTGGAGCCACGGACCAAGCTGGAAATTCTATGAGGACGCCGGCGAAGACTGGTTCGGCTTCAAGGGCGTGCGCGCATTGGGTGACCGGGAAGGGGACATCCTGATGATCCCGCTCGCCGGCCACACGCTCGGCCATTGCGGCATCGCGGTCCGCTCAGGCGACACATGGCTGCTGCATGCCGGCGACAGCTATTTCTTTCACGGTCAGCTCGATGCATCGCCGCGCATGCCGCTGGTGCTCAGCTATTTCCAGCGCAAGGTCGACATGGATCGGAAGGCGCGGATCGCCAACCAGGCCCGGCTGCGCGCGCTGAAGCTCGACCACGGCGACCGCGTGAGGATCTTCAATAGCCATGATCCGGTTGATTATGAAAGCTGCCGGTGTGGAAGGCATTAGTCGCGTCTGAGCACCGTCCGGATCGTGCGAGCGCGCCTTTGTGTTTGCGCGCTCACGATGGTCGTCTATGTGCCGGATGCAGCCCTTTGAGTCCGCAGGAGGCGTTGCTTCACTATCCGCGCGATCGCCGCCGGAGCCTCCTCTGGAAGCGCAAAGCAGGAGCTCGCATTGATCTCGCACAGAACGTAGGTGTCTGCACCGGCTGCGTCGCGCGGCCCGTACAGGAAGTCCGCGTCCCAGATGACCGGTAGCGAGGATTCATCGATGTCGAGCGTGTCCATCATCCGCGGCGTCCATTCGTCCTCCATCGATCGTCGCAGCGCCTGAAATTGCGGCGCATCGGGCCCGTGCATGATGCGCGGGCCCGGCTGCGCCTCGGGCGCGTCCGGGCCTTCCGGCGGCGGAGGAATCAAGGCCTTGATCAATTGGTGCCCAAAGCCCGCAACCTCTGAGCCGCTCATGTAGCAGCGGATCATTCCGTCGGGCAGGCGAGGCTGAAACGCCTGGTCGATGATGCAGCCGCCCCAGCCGAAATACGGTTCACATCGCGCGATCAAGGCTTCGAGCGGCATGTCCTCGGGCATGCTGCCGCGTTGCGCATGGAGCACACGAACCTTGGTGGCCTCATTCGGCAGTGCCTCCACCTTCCAAACGCCCTGGCCTCCGTTGCCGCGATTTTGCTTCAGCACGCGGGGACCGTTCGTTTGAAGACGCGGTGGAAATTCGGCGCGGAAGCTTGCGGCGGTGTCATAGCGATGTGTGTCGGCGCCCCAGCCGAGATGACGTGTTCGGTAGAGCACCTCCTTGACGCCCATCTTCAGAATGACATCGGGGTGCGCGCTCACCCACGGCCCCTGCGCCGCAACGTCGCGAAGCAGGACATCGAGCTCGGCGCGCGTCTTGCCCTGATGGATCGGATCGACCCAGACGAGCACGCCGTCGACTGCGCGCAATTGATCGCGGACGGCGTCGGCGAAGGTCTCGTCGTAGATGACCGGCCGGGCTTCGATGCCGGCAGCAGCGAGTGCTTCGAAGACGCGGACGAAGCGGCTGTTTTGCGCCGTCACATCCCGGCGCGCGGCAGCGTCTCCGCGTGAGAGAACGGCGACAGCATTTTGGAGAGAGGAGTGTCGTTCGGTGTCCATGCGCAAGCTCCACGAATGGCGTGCTGCGCAGAGCTTGGACCGAGGTCTCACGGGGAGTCTGCTTTGTCCCCATGGGATGAGTTTACGTGAGGTGGCGCCCACATTTCAAGACGGTGATTGGCGAGGTTTCGTTCTGGCGGCGGAGGGGCGACTGGGCGCGGGTGTCCTTTGCCCATCTCGACACGCACCACTTGGCTTTCGATCCGCGTCGCAGCACACTGGCACAGGAGATCAATGGTTTTTGCGGATATCGAATGGTCCAGACAAGACGTCGCTCGGCGCGAATGGGCGCTCGGCAAATCTACGATACGCTCAAGGACCAGATCATGGCGCGGGTGTACGGCGTTGACGGCCTGCTGCCGTCCTCCCGCGCCCTTGCCGGCGAGCTGGGCGTCTCGCGCACGACCGTGACGGTCGCCTATGAGCAGCTCGCGGCGGAAGGATTCATTGACATTCGCCACGGCGCGCGGCCACGCGTTGCCCGTGCCGTCGTCGAGAGAGGACAAGTTCGCACCATATCCAGGCCGTCGTCGCGCAATCTGCGGCTTTCGAAATTTGGCGAGCGGCTGCAGCAAGACCTGCCGCGCTGGACCGAACCGCCGCGCGGCCTCCTTGCAAACTTCAGATACGGCGATCTGTCGCCGGCGGACTTCCCAATCCTCGCGTGGAAGCGAGCCATGGTTGCGGCGCTGAACCGCAGGTCCGAGAGATTGGCCTACGGGGACCCCTGCGGATCACTGCGGCTCCGGACGGCGCTCCAGGGCTATCTCTGGCGTTCGCGGAGCGTGCGTTGCGACGTCGAGCAGATCATCATCGTGAACGGATCGCAGCAAGGGCTCGACCTGTGTGCGCGGCTGCTGCTCGACGCCGGCGACCGCTTCGTCATGGAGGATCCGGGCTACCTGATGGCGCGGCACGCCTTCTCGGCCACCGGTGCTGTCGCCGTTCCGATTTCGGTCGACCGGGACGGTCTGGAAACCGAGCGCCTTGCGACGGTCGAGGCCCGGCTCGCTTACGTGACGCCGTCGCATCAATATCCGCTGGGCGGAGTCTTGCCGATCGGACGCCGGCATCAGTTGCTCGCTTGGGCGGCACGGGCAGATGCCTATGTGATCGAGGACGATTACGACAGCGAGTATCGATACGATACCAAACCAGTGCCGCCGCTTCATGCGCTGGAAGGCAGTGGCAACGTCGTCTATCTCGGTACTGTTTCCAAGACGCTGTCGCCGACGTTGAGGATCGGCTATTTGGTGGTGCCTGCGGGATTGCGACCCTTGTTCGCCGCGGCCAAGCAGACCATGGATCGGCACACGCCTCAGATCGAGCAGGAGGCGCTTGCCACGATGCTGGAGAGCGGCGCCTACGAGCGCCATGTCAGGCGCGTCCGCCGGCGCAACGCCGAACGCCGGCAGGCTCTGCTCGATGCGTTGCATCGCTGGTTCGGCGATCGGGTCCAGATCGACGGCGCGGATGCCGGCTTACACATCGTCGCCTGGTTTCGCGATCTGACCCGCGACCACGAAGCAGCATTGGTCGAGGCCGCTCGGTCAAAAGGCGTGGGCGTCTACCCTGTCTCGGCGCTGTTCGACCCGCGCGGGCAGGGGCGGCGCCGCCGTCTGGAGGCCGTCGGTCTCGTCATGGGGTTTGCGGCGCTCGACGTGCGGCAGATCGAGCGGGGCTGCAAGCTTCTCGCCCAGGCTGTCGACGACATCGTACCGCGAAGGCTTCGAAAACTGGACCAGAATAAAGTCTGAAAACTGGCAGTTCTTCGTATGCCAGATTCAGGCTATCTCCGGGGCAAGAACGGAGACAAGCGATGTACATCCCCCCTGCCTTCAAGGACGACGATGTCGAGAGCATCCGGACGACCATCCGCAACGCGCGGCTGGCCAATCTGGTGACGGCCACTGCCGATGGCCCGGTGGCGACGCCGATGCCGCTCTTCCTCGACGACACCGAGGGCGAGCACGGGACGCTCTACGGGCATCTGGCAAGGGCCAACCCGCAGTGGCGGCTGCCCCCGATCGGAGACGCCCTTGCGATCTTCTCGGGTCCGGAATCCTATGTGACACCGTCCTGGTACGCGACCAAGCAGGAGACCGGAAAGGTGGTGCCGACCTGGAACTACATTGCCGTGCACGCCTACGGTCCGGTCGAGTTCTTTCAGGAGACCGAGCGTCTGCTCGATGTGGTGACGCGCCTGACCAACAAGCATGAAGGATCGCGCGCGAAATCCTGGGCCGTCACGGACGCTCCCGCCGATTTCATCGCCGCGCAGCTGCGGGGCATCGTCGGCGTGCGCATCCCGGTCGTGCGGTTCCAGGGCAAGCGCAAGATGAGCCAGAACCGCCCCGAAGCCGATCGCGTCGGCGTCGCGGCAGGGCTTGCGGCGAGTGACAGCCCGCAGGACCGGCAAGTCGCGCCTTTGATTCCGGTCCCGGTGTGACGTATCTCTGCGCCGGAGAACGCGGGGGATGAGATGTTGAAGCTGGTGTTTCCGATGATGCTGGCCGCCGCGGCCGGGATCAGTCTGGTCGTGCAACTGGCCCTCAACGCGAACCTCCGGACGGCACTGGGCTCGGCGGCCTGGTCGGGCTTCATGAGCTACTTCATCGGCGTCATCTGCATGGCCGCGCTCGCGCTCCCCTTGCAGGATCCCGTCCCATCGGCATCGATCGCTGCCCGCATCCCCTGGTTCGCCTGGAGCGGCGGCCTGTTCGGCGCGCCATCTTCATTGGGCTCGGAATCTTCCTGGTCCCTCAGCTCGGCGCCGCGACCTTCTTCGCGCTTCTCATCGCGGGGCAGATGCTCGGCTCGATCGCATTCGACCATTTTGGCTTGCTGGGTGTTCCCGTTCACCCGATCAGTGCGGTGAGGGTCGCCGGCGCAGCATTGCTGGTGGGCGGAGTCATCCTGATCCGGATGTAGAAGATCAGAATGTCTCAGATCCATCGCGTCCGCCATCCTTGTCCTCCCCGAGGATCGTGTCCGACGGCAGCGCAGCCGCTTTCTGGAGTGGAGCGATAAACCGATCCCAGCTCTTATCGGTCGGCGGAGGTGTCTTTTCGTCAGTTTAATTTCCGCGTTGGCGTTGAATAGCTAGAATGGGTCTTATCTCGCGATCGAGGAAGCCGGCCATGCAAACGCAATCGGTCATTACGTGTCCGGTCTGTCATCACGCATCAGCCGAAACCATGCCGACTGACGCCTGCCAATTCTTCTATGATTGCAAGGGGTGCGGGACTCGGCTCAAGCCCAAGTGCGGCGATTGCTGCGTCTACTGTTCATATGGGTCAGTTGCTTGTCCGCCGATCCAGCAGAACGGAAGGTGCTGTTGAGGCCAGCATGAGACGGCGTCGACTCAATCTGTATTTCCAATATTCTAGAATTACGGTTGACAGCGAGGACGGCCCGGTGCAATATGTGGTCATGAAGATCGACGACGCAGCAACACGTTTGGAAGCCTTGGGTAACCGGACACGGCTCCAGATCTATCGGGCCCTGGTCCGGGCTGGGCGATCGGGCATGCCCGTCGGTCGTTTGCAGGAAAAGCTGAAGATCCCGGCATCGACGCTGTCCCACCACATCAAATCTCTGGTGGCTGTCGGGCTCGTCAGTCAGGTCCGGGAATCCACGACGCTTGTCTGCCATGCGAACTACGACTCGATGCAGGGTCTGGTGGACTTCCTGGTGTCGGAATGCTGCGCAGACGAAACCGAATGCAAGGATACTAAATCGGCGGCCTGATCTTTTTTTGGCCAAATAATTCGATGATTCTAGAATGATGGGATAAATGAAATGAGCGATAAGAAGACGGTTGCCGTCATCGGGGCGGGGCCCGTTGGCCTGGCAGCCGCAGCGCATGTGCTCGAACGCGGAATGCTGCCCGTTGTGCTGGAGGCCGGGCCCGAAGCAGGGCACGCGGTTCGTCAATGGCAGCACGTCCAGCTCTTCTCGCCTTGGGAATACAACGTCGACAAGGCCGCCGCACGCCTGCTCGCGCCCACGGGATGGAATTCGCCAGACCCTCAGACCTATCCGACCGGCGGCGAATTGCTCGATGGATACCTCATGCCGCTTGCGACAAGAACGCCGCTGCGCGAGGCGATCCGGACGTCAAGTCGCGTCTCGGCCATCAGCCGCGTCGGCTTCGACAAGGCGAAGACCAGGGGCAGGGCGCTGGCGCCTTTCGAAGTTCGCTACCAGAACGGCAAAGGACCCGAGGTCCTGCGTGCCGACGCAATTATCGATACGTCAGGCACATGGTTCTCCGCCAATCCGGCCGGCGGCAACGGCTTGCCCGCGATTGGCGAGCGTGAGTGCGTTGAACGTGTGGCCTACGGCATGCCGGATGTGCGAGGTGCCCGTCGTGCCAGATATGCCGGCAAGACCGTTGCTGTCTTGGGCGCCGGCCATTCCGCGGTCGGCACGCTGATCGAACTCGTACGTCTCGCCGACGAGGTGCCCGGTACGCAACCCGTCTGGCTCTTGCGTGGTGCCGATCCTGCGAAGGCTTTCGGCGGTGGCCGCAACGATAAACTCGCCGCACGCGGTGAACTTGGCGCCGTCTTTGCTACGCTTGTTACGTCGGGTAAGATCAAGGTAGAGACCGAATTCGGCGTCACGGATATTTCGGAAGCCGAAGGTCGCCTGAAGGTCGCGACCGGCTCGTGCTGCGGTGCTCGAAGCGTGGTCGTGGACGAACTGATCGTGTCGACGGGTTTCCGTCCCGACTTTTCGTTTCTCTCCGAACTGCGACTGCGACTCGATCCGGCCATCGAGGCGCCGGTCGCCCTCGCGCCGCTCATCGATCCCAACGAACATAGCTGCGGGACGGTGCGCCCGCACGGCGCGCGTGAGCTCTCGCATGATGAGCCGGGCTTCTACCTCGCCGGCATGAAGTCGTACGGTCGTGCTCCGACCTTCCTCATGATGACGGGCTATGAGCAGGTCCGATCGATTGCCGCCGGTATCGCGGGCGACAGGGAGGCGGCTGCGAGAGTCGAACTTGTGCTGCCGGAGACGGGCGTGTGTACGCGCGGCGGGGTCGAGTCTGCCGATACCGCGTCAGGATGTTGCGGCGGCCCGGCAAAGGAGGAACCATCGGCATGCTGTGCCGCCGACGAAACAGCCAGGAAGGCCGGCGCTTCGGGCTGTGGCTGCTCATGAGGCAAGTTCTTACGGGCGGAGCTTCGGGTTCGCTCGCCGTCGTGCTCGCTCTCGGCACCACCCAAACCATTGCGTGGGCGTCGAGCTACTATCTTCCGGCCGTGCTTGCCATTCCGATTTCGCGGGATCTCGGTCTCGCGCCGACCTACGTATTCGCCGTGCTGTCCGGTGCGCTCGTCATCTCCGGACTTCTTGGCCCGCGTGTCGGTCATGCGATCGACAGGTTTGGCGGGCGTCGGCTGCTTGCTGTATCGAACGCCATCTTCGCAGCAGGCTTGCTGATGCTGTCCGCTGCCCATGGCGTGGTGTTGCTGATCGCCGCGTGGATGGTGCTCGGAGTCGGCATGGGCATGGGTCTTTACGAGGCGGCGTTTGCGACGCTTGCGCGCATCTACGGAACGCGCGCTCGAAAGTCGATTACGGGCATTACCTTGATTGCCGGCTTCGCGAGCACCGTCGGCTGGCCGCTCACGACATGGTTGGATGCTGAGTACGGCTGGCGCGCGGCCTGCCAGCTCTGGGCGGTCGTCCACGTCTGCCTCGCTTTGCCGCTCAATCTTTTGTTGCCGCGTGCCACAGCGCTTGAAGAGGTTTCTCGACCGTTGTCAGGAATGAGCCCGCATCCCGAACGCCAGAGCGAAACGTTTGCGATGGGCGTTCTGACTTACATGTTTGCGGCAACGAGCTTCGTCAGTTCGGGTGTGTCGGCAATTCTGCCGTCGATGCTGGTCGCGTTCGGCGCGACCCCGGCCGAGGCCCTGGTCGCAGGAACACTGGTCGGCCCCGCCCAGGTCTGCGCCCGCCTTCTCGAGGCAGGATGGCTCAACCGGTTTCATCCGCTGTTGTCGGCGAGGCTCGCCGCGCTGATGAATCCGATCGGTGTTGTCGCGCTGATCGCTGGAGGCTCATTGTTTGCGCCGGTTTACACCGTCCTCTACGGGGTGGGTAACGGGATCATCACGATCGCACGTGGCACGCTGCCCTTGTTTTTGTTCGGGCCGGTGGGGTTTGGAAAGCGCGTCGGCATGATTTCGCTCCCCGCCCGGCTAACGGGGGCCGCCGCACCGCTGGCACTGGGGCTGATGGTGGAGCACATGGGGCGCGGTGCGCTGTGGATCAGCGCGCTGGTCTCTGTCTCTGCGTTCTTTGCGCTTCTCCTTCTTCGCGCGGACCCGTCATCATCAGCGCCCCTCCATGTGGGAGAGCAAAATTCGTAGCTTGAACGGTCGGTCTCTGATTGTGGTGATGTGCATCGGACAGGTCGGTAACCTGCTGCCGCATGTGACGTTGTCCGCAAACCTCGCGCAGCACCTGATGCCAGCGTGGGGACTCTCTGCGGCCGAAGGCGGGTTGATGGCGAGTGGTTATGCGTTCGGCTACATGCTTGCCGTGCCATTGCTGACGACGTTGACCGACCGGATCGATGCGCGGCTCGTGCTTCTCTGGGGCTCAGTCGTCAGCGGGCTCGCGACCGCGGCTTTCGGCATCTTCGCTCAAGGGTTCTGGTCGGGTACGGCGATCTGGTCCCTTGCAGGACTTGGATTTGCTGGCGCCTACATGCCGGGATTGAAGGCGCTGACGGACCGGTTACCCGCCGGCGATACGTCACGGGCCGTCACTCTGTACACGTCGAGCTTTTCGGTCGGTGTCGGCCTCTCGTTCCTGGTGGCGCAAGTCATTGCTGACAGATGGGGGTGGCGCAGCGCTTTCCTTGTGACCGGATTCGGTCCCATCGCAATGGTCGTCGCGTGCCTTCTGATGGCGGGGCAACGTCCTGTGCCGAAGGCGGGGCGAATGCTGGATTTCGCTCCCGTCTTCGCCAACCGCGAGGCGCTCGGATACATCTTCGGCTATGGCGCGCATTGCTTCGAGCTCTATGGCATCCGCACCTGGCTGGTAGGCTTCTGGACGTTCGTCATCGCTCATCAAAGCGCGCCCCCATGGTTGAGCCCTGTCGTGATGAGCTTTTGCTTTGCGGTGATCTCGATGCCCGCAAGCATCCTCGGCAACGAAGCGGCGTTGAAGTTCGGCCGCCATCGCGCGATCACGATTGTCATGATTGCGTCGGCCTGCGTAGCGCTGATCATCGGCCTCAATGCGACAGCCCCGGCCTGGCTGCTGGCGCTGCTGCTGATCATCTATGGCCTGACAGTGCCGGCGGATTCAGGGGCGTTGACCGCTGGCATGTCGGCTGCGGCTGTGTCCGAACATCGCGGTGCAACCCTGGCCCTGCATTCGACGATTGGCTTCGGGCTGTCAGCGCTCGGGGCCTGGGGAACAGGTGCTGCGCTCGACGCGGCCGGCGGCCCGCAGAGCGCGACCGGCTGGCTGCTGGTTTTCATAGTGCTTGCGGCGGGCATCGCGGTGGGACCGCTCGCGTTGCTTTGGGCACGGAGGGCTCGTTCGAAGCACCAATTGTCGTGAGGGCGAAGCGCCTCAAGAACGCGACGGCACGCGACTTAGAATTCGTACGCTCGCGGGCGGCATTGCTTGCCACTGCGGGCGACGGCGATCCTTTGATCATGGCTCTCTGTGCTCCGGCATGAAAAAACCCGCGGCGGATGGCTCCGCGCGGGTTTTACGAACTTTCGATGTTGCCATTCTGCCAGTGTTTTGCCCGACGGGTCAAACGCACACACGCGCAGCCGATCCGTCTCGCCGAGCGAAGAGAGTTAATCCAACAATTTCAATGCCCCCGCTACTGTGCATGGGGTTGTTTTTTCAGGTTGTGTTTTGAGCTCGCCGAAACGCCCGCTCACCGCCGGCCGCGCGGCGCCTCGGCCTTGGCCGGCTGCTCGGTCTGCGGCCCGCAGCTCGCAGCCGCGAGCGAGGCCTGTGCCTGCGGCATCAGGCCGGGCTCGGCGGCGAGTGCCTTCATCACGATCAGGCCGGTGGTGCTTGGGGAATCGATGATCAGGCGGTCGGCCGCGGTGATCTCTTCGTCCTCGGGCAGCTCGTTGTGCTGCGGCTCCGTCATCAGGTCGAGCTCGATCACCTTCTTGCCCGCCGAACGGTCGTTGATCGCGTAATAGGCGATCTCGTTGCGGGTGTAGAACGACACCGAGGTGTAGGCCTGGCTCACCGGCACCATCAGCTTGATCGGCCCGCCCGACAGATCGTAGCGGCAGATCGCGAGCGCAAAGGCCGGGTCCATGAACGGCATCGGCGAGGTGTTGGGGTCGGCGAGGGGAAGCTGGGTGACGCCGTTGAGCTTGGTCATCGGCGTCAGCCGCGAATAGGCGTCCTGCGTCGCGATCCGCGGCAGCGCCAGCACGCTGACGAGATGGACGACGAGGCCCAGCACGACACCAGCGACGATGGTGAACAGCAGCCGGATCATGAGCAGCCCACCGTCGTGATGGTGGGCATCGGCGCGTCACGCTGGGTGCGCGTCGCAACCCCGACGGGGGTGTCGTAGAGGCGCAGCATCAGCGCGTAGCGCTCGATGCCGCCGGTCGGCAGCCAGTTGCCGGCGCGCGAGCGCGAGGCGATGCGGATCTCGAACGAGCCGTCGGACTGGCGCAGGATCTCCTGGCTGGTGAAGCCGTAGCGCTGGAGCGAATTGGCGACAAGATGACCCTTGCGGTCATAGAGCGTCAGCGTCCAGAACCGCGCCGGCGGGGTCACGCCGGAGACCACGATGTCGCAGCGGCCGTCGAGCGCCTTCTTCTTGTCGTCGGCGGTCGCCGTGAAGGCGACGCCGTCACCGGTGCCGATCGGCAGCTCGCCGTTGCGCACGATGGTGGCGCGCGAATAGGGATCGACGTCGGCGGTGCCGGTGCGCGGGCGCGCGGTCCAGGGCCCGATCGTCAGCGCGCCGATCTCGGTGCCGCGCGTCGTCGTCATCCAGGTCGCGCCGACGCCGACCACGCTCGCGAGCAGAAGGGCCGTCAATGTGATCAGGATCAGCCGCACGGGATACGATCAGTTCTTGCGAGGGCCGGACGAGTTCGCGTTGTCCTCCGCCGCATAGTTCTGCGGGAAGGCGAGCGCGCTCGATGCCGCCGTCGGCTTGGCTTGCTTTGAATCGTCGGCGGCCGACTTGGTCGCGGTCTTGGCCGCATCATCCAAAAGTTTCTCGACGCGCACCAGGATGTCGGCGCCGCGCTTGGTCAGCACGGGCGGCGGACCGGGCTTGGTCTCCAGCACCTTCGGCGCCGCATTGGCCTGGGCGTTGGCAACGCGTTCCGGCGGCAGCTTCTGGCCCATGCCGATGCCGGCAATTTCCCGGACCTCGACGCCCTGATGCGCCGCGACCATGATGTCGTGCCAGGTCTGCGCCGGCAGCGAGCCGCCGGTCATGCGGTTGGTCGGCGAATAGTCGTCGTTGCCGTACCAGACCGCGCAGGTGAAATTGCCGGTGTAGCCGACGAACCAGGCGTCGCGATACGCATTGGTGGTGCCGGTCTTGCCCGCGGTCGGAATGCCGTCGAGCGCTGCGCGGCGCGCGGTGCCCTCGCTGACGACGTGGCTCATCATGCCGGCCATGTCGGAGGCAACGGAGGCCGGGATCGCCTGCCGCGGCTTCGGGCCGTCGCGGTCCCAGCGCCAGACCAGATCGCCGGCGCCGGTGCGCACTTCCAGCACCGAATGCGGTGTCACCGACTTGCCCCGGTTGGGGAAGGTTGCGTAGGCGACGGCGTGCTCGATCACGGTGACTTCGTCCGAGCCGATCGGCAGTGACGGCGTGTCGGGCAAGGGCGCCTTGAGGCCGAAGCGGCGGGCGACCTCGACGATCTTGGCGCGGCCGATCTTGGCCGGGTTCGGCGCCTTCGGCTGTTCCTTCTGGCCGATCGCGATCGACAGCTTGACCGGCACGACGTTGATCGAGCGCGTGATCGCCTGCGTCAGCGTCACCGCGCCGGAATAGGAATGACCATAGTTCTGCGGACACCAATTGCCGATGCAGACGGGACCGTCGACCACGATCGAGTTCGGCGTGAAACCGTTCAGCAGCGCGGTGGTGTAGACATAGGGCTTGAACGACGAGCCGGGCTGGCGATAGGCGTCAACCGCGCGGTTGAACTGGCTCGCGCCATAATCGCGGCCGCCGACCATGGCACGGATGCCGCCGTCGAGATCGGACACCACGGTCGCGGCCTGCGTCGCGTGATAGTCGCGGCCGAACTGGCGCAGCTGGTTCTCGATCGCGTCTTCGGCGGCCTTCTGCACGTTGGCGTCGATCGCCAGCCGTACCACGAAGACGCGCTCGGTGTAGGATTTCGGGAAGGTGTCGACCAGCTTGCGCATCTCGTCGAAGGCATAGTCGAGATAATAGTTCGGCGAAGCCTCGTCGCGGCGGTCGACGGCGAAGGCAGGATTACGGCGGGCGCCGAACACCTGGCCCTCGGTCATGAAGCCGGCATCGACGAGGTTGTCCAGCACGACGTTGGCGCGGGCACGCGCCGCAGGCAGGTTGATATGCGGCGCGTATTTGGTCGGCGCCTTGAACAGGCCCGCGAGCATTGCGGCTTCCGCGAGCGTCACGTCGCGCGCGGATTTGTTGAAGTAGAAATGTGCCGCGCCATCGACGCCGAAAGTGCCGCCGCCCATATAGGCGCGGTCGAGATAGAGCTTTAGGATCTCGTTCTTGGTCAGGCGCCATTCCAGCCAGACTGCGAGGAAGGCCTCGTTGATCTTGCGCTCGATGGTGCGCTCGTTGCTCAGGAACAGGTTCTTGGCGAGCTGCTGGGTGATCGAGGAGCCGCCCTGGCGGACACCGCCGGCCTGGGCGTTGGTGACGAGCGCGCGCGCGGTGCCGGCGATGTCGATGCCGAAATGCTCGTAGAAGCGGCGGTCTTCGGTGGCGAGCGTCGCCTTGATCAGCACGTCCGGAAAATCTTCCAGCGGGATCGAGTCGTTGTGCTTGATGCCGCGGCTGCCGATCGGGTTGCCGTAGCGGTCGAGGAAGGTCACCGCCAGATCGGACTTCTTCAGCCAGTCCTCGTCCGCGGTCTCGCGGAAGGCTGGAATGGCGAGGATGAGCATCAGCACCATGCCGCCGAGGCCGAGCGTTGCGGCTTCCGACAGGGGCTCGATGAACACCCAGCGCTTCCACCGTCCGACATAGAAGCGGTCCATGAAGGTCGAGTAGCGCTCGTAGAGCTCGCGGATGCCCTTGGCCGAGGAGAACAGCGAGGAGTCGATGCGCGCATCGAGGTCCAGGAAGAAATTCCGGACCCTGGCCTTCCAATGCGGTGGTATGATCTGGCGCACCTAGAACCCTTGAGGCTCGGTTCGAAAGCGTTCAAGCACCCGGCCGGGGCGGCATCGAGACGTCTTGCGGGAATGTTGCGGCAAACCCAAGGCGCCCGGTTCGCGTCCGAGGGGACTTGCTGTTTCTTCTAGCCGAGCGGGGCCTATAAACCAATGGTCACGCTCGCGATTTTGAACGACAGGCCTAATTGACCCCGGTTCATTACGGGTCTCACGGGGGCGTTGCTTGCAGCTTCACCGCTGCGCGCCCTAGATGGCGTTAGCCGTAGCTCTTTCGAATCTTGTTGAGGCGCATGACCGCAGCTCGCAAACGACCTTCAGGCCAGGAGGGATTCTTCTGGAAAACCAAGACGTTGGAAGAGATGTCTGGGGACGAATGGGAAAGCCTGTGCGACGGCTGCGGCCGCTGCTGCCTGAACAAGCTCGAGGAAGAAGACACCGGTGAGATCTATTTCACCCATGTCGGCTGCAAGCTGCTCGATGGGGCGACCTGCGGCTGCAAGGACTATGCGAATCGCTCCGCCAAGGTTCCGGACTGCGTCCGGCTGACCCCTGCCAATGTCCGCACCCTGAACTGGCTGCCGCCGAGCTGCGGCTACAAGCTGGTTGCCGAGGGGCGCGACCTCTATTGGTGGCATCCGCTGGTATCCGGCGATCCCGACACCGTGCACGAGGCCGGCGTCTCCGTGCGCGGTCGGGTCGAGGGCAGCGAGATCGAGATCCCGGATGAGGAGCTCGAGAACCACATCGTGCAATGGCCGGCGCAGCTGCCGAAACGGGCACGCCTGAAGCGACGTCCGAAGGACTGACCCGCCTACATTTTCAGTCAATTGTTCGGGATGACCCGGGGGTGGGATGCACCCATGCGCCGCGGTGCCTGCCTGAGAAGAACTTTGCTGTCTAAATTGGACTGCATAGAACGAATCCTTCGCGGCATTGCGCCCGCCCCACCACGTCCGATCGAGATGAACAAGTTCGAACGGCAGAGCGAAACTGCCGACACCCAGACATTGTCTGACGACATCGCCGAGGAATTGTCCCGCCTTCCGTCCGAGGTCTTGAGCGTCGATGACGCACCCTCGCTCGCGCCGCCGGCGCCACTGTCGCAGGACGAGGTGCGGACCATCGTGATCAGCCTGATGCTGACGATGTTCCTGGCCGCCCTCGACCAGACCATCGTCGCCACCGCGCTGCCCACCATCGGGCGTCAGTTCCATGATGTCTCGAACCTGTCCTGGGTCATCACGGCCTATCTGCTCGCCTCGACCGCGGTTGCACCGGTGTTCGGGACGCTGAGCGACATCTACGGCCGCAAGGTCATGATCATCGTCTCGTTGAGCCTGTTCATCGCGGGCTCGGTGCTGTGCGCGATCGCGCCGAGCATGCCGATGCTGATCCTGGCGCGCGGTCTCCAGGGGCTTGGCGGCGGCGGCATCATGCCGGTGGTGCAGACCGTGATCTCCGACGTCGTGAGCCCGCGCGAGCGCGGCCAGTACCAGGCCTATTTCTCCAGCGTGTGGATGGTCGGCGGCATCCTCGGCCCCGTCATCGGCGGCGTGTTCGCCGAGCATCTGCACTGGTCGATGATCTTCTGGATCAATTTGCCGCTCGCAGCCGCAGCCCTCGCGCTGCTGCTGCCGAAGATGAGCAAGATCCCGGTGTTCCACCGCAAGCGCAAGGTCGACTGGCTCGGCGGCGTGCTGCTGATGGCCTCCGCGGTGGTCTTCATGCTGGTGCTGACCTGGGGCGGCACGCGCTTCCCGTGGCTCTCGCCGACCGTTCTGGCGATGGTAGGCGGCGCTGTCGCGCTCGCGGTGACCTTCGTCTGGCACGCGCTGCGGGCGGATGAGCCGTTCCTGCCGCTGCCGCTGCTGAGCGGAAAGATCGCGCCCTTCGCGTTGACCGCCGGCGGCTGCGGTCTCGGCGCCATGACCGGCCTTACCGTCCAGCTTCCGCTCTATTACGAGTCGGTCTATCACCTCAGCGCCAGCGAGGCGGGGCTTGCGCTGATTCCGCTCGCGGCGGTCTCGACCTTCGGCGCGGCGATTGCCGGCCGCACCATGGCGCGCGCCAAGCACTACAAGCGCGTCGCCATCATCGGCACGTCCTGGGCCGCGTTATGCGCGCTGGGTCTCACGCTGACGACGCTGCCGCTGTGGGGACTGCTGACGCTGATGGCCGCGTTTGCGCTCGGGCTCGGTACGACCTTTCCGGTCTGCGTGGTCTCGCTGCAAAATTCGGTTGCCCGTCCGCAAGTCGGCACCATCACCGGCGCGATGAATTTCTTCCGCTCGCTGATGTCCTCGTTCACGGTGGCGGCGTTCGCGGCCATCTTGCTGATCGCGCTCGGCGCCGACGTCCCGCTCGCCGGCGAGCATCACGCCGCAGGCAGCATCCCTGCGATTCCCGCCGACGACATGCGGCACGCGTTCCGCTACGTCTTCGGCGCCGCCACCGCGTTGATGACCACTGCCTCGCTCTGCCTGATCGCGATGGAGGAGCGGCCGCTGGCCGGTCCGTCCGTCACCCAGCCGGTCGAGATGGCGGAGTAGCGGCCTCTAGCCGCCGCGGTCGGGGTCGTCGTCGGCACTGCCCTGAGTTGGCTTCCGTGCCGCCGCCGCAAGATGGCTCTTGAGCTGCGCGAGTGCATCGGCGGACCAGTCATTGACATCGGTGACGGCGACCCAGGCATCGACGTAATGCTCGGGCGCGTAGACATGGCCAAAGCCCATCGGCGTATTGGTCGCCACCGCCATGTCGAGAGCGAGCTGGAGCATCGTCACGATTGGATACCATCGCAGCTCCGGTGATACGTCCGGCCCGCGCGGCGCATTCATCCAGGCCGGGGCCCGGTAGGCGTCGCGGTAGGCGAAGAAGGTGATCGCGTCACTGGCATATTGCAGATAGACCACGCGCATCGGGCCCCAGGGCGTATCTGGCGGCACCGTCGGCCCGTTCTGATTCATGAAGCGGACGAAACGCCCGTCGCGGAATTCCGGCAGCCAGGCCGGCGAGCCCGGATTGCGGTTGTCGGTGATCGAGCGCCAGATGCGGCTCTCGAACGGCGCCCCGCTCCACAGCGCGCCGGCAATCGGATCGCCGATCGTCTCGAATAGCTCCGCGGACTTTTCCGAGTTCATCGCGCCGAGGCTGAGCCCGTGCAGATATAGCTTCGGCCGCTTGTCCTTTGGCAGCGTGGTCCAGTAGCCGTAGATTTCCGCGAACAGCGCGCGCGCAGCTTCCGCGCCGTACTCAGGCTGAAACAGCAGCGACAGCGGGCTGTTGAGATAGGAATACTGCATCGCGACGCTCGCGACGTCGCCGTGGTGGAGATATTCAACTGTATCCATCGCTGACGGATCGATCCAGCCGGTGCCGGTCGGCGTGATGACGATCAGGACCTTGCGGTCAAAACCGTGCTGACGCTTGAGCTCGTCGAGCGCAAGCCTGGCGCGCGACTGCGCCGTGTCGCTGCTGCCGAGGCCTACATACACACGCACGGGGTCGTGCGCGGGCCGTCCCGTGACGGCGCCGATCTCCGCTCCGGTCGGGCCCGAGGCAACGAACCGGCGCCCCATGCGACCGAGTTCCTTCCACTTCACCAACGATTCCGGGCTTCCCGTTCGACCGGGAGCGGTCGGCGCCGGCCGCTCGGGCTCGTGCAACGCGTTAAGCTCGCGGAAGGACGAATCGAGTGCGCGAAATGCCGAGCTGATCAGGACATTGCTGGCAATGGACCAGAACAGCAGGCCCGCAACGAGCACGCCGATGACGTTCGCGATCTTCCGCGGAATGAGCCGCCTCGTGCGCGCGGCGAGGAAGCGGGCGACAAGCACAAACAGCCGCCCCAGCACCAGCAGCACGACGAACGTAACCAGGGCGATGGCGCAGACCTTGAGCGGATGCGCGGTCTCGACCGGCGCCATCTTCATCACGGTGCGGATCGAGTTCTGCCATTCGGCCGTGCGCCACAGGAAGACAATGACGACGAGCAGGCAACCGGCTGCGGCCAGCGCGTTCGCGATCGATCTCGCACGCGCCGAAGGCTCAGGCAATTCGAGATAGTGCCACAGCCGGCGCCACAGCACGCCACAGAGGTAGCCGATCGCAAAGCAGCCGCCGGCGAGGACGCCTTGCGTGAGATAGCTCCGCGGGATCAGCGTCGGCGTCAGCGCGGCCGCGAAGAACAGCGCGCCCAGCATCAGGCCGACGCCGGACAATGAGAGCAGTTGTCGCCGAATGAGCCGCGCCAGATTCATGAAGCACCCACCGCGTGAGGCTAACCCTTGTCTATGAAACTACTCTTGCGAGGTAATCGGATCGTGAACTCGGTGAATTCACCGGGACGCGTATCGACGTCGATCGTGCCGCCGTGCTGTTTCACGATGATGTCGTGGCTGAGAGAAAGGCCGAGCCCGGTGCCTTCACCGGCGGGCTTGGTCGTGAAGAAGGGATTGAACATCTTCTCCTTCACGTCGGGGGGAATGCCGGTGCCGTTGTCGCGGATCCGGATCTCGACTTCAGTGCCGCGGTCGTGCGTCGTGGCGCTGAGCAGGGGAGCGGAGCCGTTGCCGCGCCTGGCCAGCGCATAGAAGCCGTTGGAGATCAGGTTCAACAGCACCCGTGTGATCTCCTGCGGAAACAATTCCGCCGTGCCAGCCTTGGGATCGAGCTCGCGCTTAACGGTGACGTCGAACTGCGGCTTCTCGGCACGCGCGCCGTGATAGGCGAGGTCGAGGCTCTCCTCGACCAGCGCGTTGATGTCGGTCAACCGGTGCTCGCCGGTGCCTGCGCGCGAATGCAGCAGCATGTTCTTGACGATCGAGTCGGCGCGCCTTCCGTGCTGCACGACCTTGCCCAGATTGTCCTTCAGCAGCCCGGTCAGTTCGTCGACCTCCGCGCGGATATCGTCCGCGAGCGGAACGGGCGCGAGGGCCTCGTTCAATTCGTCCGTCAGATCGGCGGACAGCGCAGCGAAATTGTTGACGAAGTTGAGCGGGTTCTTGATCTCATGCGCGATGCCGGCGGTCAGCTGGCCGAGCGAGGCAAGCTTCTCGGTCTGGATCAGCCGGTCTTGCGCTGCGCGCAAATCGTCGAGCGATTTGGTCAGCTCCACCGTGCGGGTCTGCACCTCGTTGAACAGGCTGACATTCTTGATGGCGATCACGGCCTGGTCAGCAAAAGTTTGCAACAGCCGCACATGATGCTCGCCGAACGCGCCAGTCGTGCTGCGTGTGACGATGATGACGCCGATCGCCTCGCCCTCGCTCATCAGCGGCGCGAACAGCATGCTGCGGAAGCCGCGGGCGCGCGCGATGTCGCGTGCGGCCGGCTCGAGCTCGGTGTCGGGGAGCTGCGCCGATTCACCATTGGCCACCAGCTGGTAGGCCGGGAACTGGGCGAGCGGCACCGGGAACGACGCCTGGAGCACGCGATCACCGGCCGGGTCGCCCGGCGTGAAGGCGGCAAGGTGCGCGGCGCCGTCGAAGTAGCGCAGCACGGCGGTGGAGAAGCCGCCGATCAGCCGCTTGGCATTGGCGGCGATGGCGTCGAACACCGGCTGCACGTCGGATGGCGACGCCGCCATCACTTTCAAGATGTCGGCTGTCGCCGTCTGCCGCTCGAGTGTACGTTGTGTCTCGTTGAACAGCCGCGCATTCTCGATTGCGATCACGGCCTGATCGGCAAACGTCTGGAGCAACTGCACGAGGTCGGGTGCAAACGCGCCGGGCTCGGCGCGCGTGACGCTGATCATGCCGACCGGCGTGCCCTGATTCATCAGCGGCATGAACAGCACGCTGCGGAAGCCGCGCAACCGCGCTAGATCCCGATTCAGCACGGGAACGTCCACGGCCTCGCTGTCGGGAAACTGGATGGTCTCGCCGCCGCGGACGAGGGCAAAAGTCGGAAAGTCCTCGATCCGCCGCGGGAACGTCGCCTTCAGCCCTTCGTCCGCGTCCGGGCTGGTCGGCGTGAACGCCACGAGGTGCAGTTCGTCGCCGATGAACTGAAGCACGGTGGCGGAGAAAGCGCCGAGCAGGTGCTTCGAGCTGGACGCAATCGCCGCGAAGACCGGCCGGGCATCGGAAGGGGAGGCCGCGATGGTGCGCAAAATCTCGGCGCTGGCGCTTTGGTGATCGCGCGCGGTCGCAAGCTCGCTGCGCAGCCGCGCGTTCTCGTCCGCTGCGGACTGCAATTGCCGCTTGAACTCGTCGATCCCGGCGACGTCGTTGGAAAGGGTGGTCATTTGCATTCCGGCTCAATGCCGCGACATGCGCGGCACCAAGCCGGATTATCACATCTTCTGCGGCCGGAGCCAGCACCCGTGGCGCGGCGGCCGGCTCACATACCCGGCCGGGACACCTCCGTCTCCTTGCTGGTAATGAACTCCAAGAGCACCGGCACGCCTTCCTTCGTCTTCTGGATCCCGCGTCTGATCGCAGGCACGATGTCCTCCGGCCTTGTCACCCGCTCGCCATAGCCGCCGAAGGCGCGCGCCATCGCGGCATAGTCGCCGGAAATGTCGGTCGAGCGATATTTTTCGGTCGAGATCGGCATAACCTTCAGCTCGATCGCCATCGAGAAATTGTTGAGCAGGATCGACATGATCGGGATGCGTTCGCGCACCGCGGTCTCGAAATCCATGCCCGTAAAGCCGATCGCGGCATCGCCCCAGACATTGATGCAGAGCTTGTCGGGCTTTGCGAGTTTTGCGCCCATCGCAAGCCCGAGGCCGTAGCCAAGCTGCGTCGTCTTGCCCCAGCCGAGATAGGAGAGGGGCTCGACTGCCTTCCAGAACGGCGAGAGCTGGTCGCGCGGGCTGCCGGCATCATGGGTGATGATGGTGTTGCCGATGTCGACGGTGTGCTGGAGGTCCCAGAGCACGCGATACGGGTTGAGCGGCGCGTCATTGCTGGTGAGCTTCGGCATCCATTTGGCGAACCACTCCTTGTGCGAGGCCGCGATCTCGGCTGCGACCGTCGCGGCGTTGCGATCCGCGGTGACGGTCTTGCCGATCTCGTCGAGCAGCGCATCGAGCACGAGACCGGCATCGCCGACGAGGCCGATCTTGGCCTCCACGTCCTTGTTGAGATGGTTCGGATCGAGCGTGGAATGGATGATCGTTTTGCCCTTCGGCATCGCGATGCCGAAGCTGGTCTCGGTGAAGGAGCAGCCGATCCCGAAGATGACGTCGGCCTCAGCGAGGAATTTCGGCACCGCGCGCGGCACCGCGAGGCCGCCGGAGCCGAGCGAGAGCGGATGCGTTTCCGGAAACGACGACTTGCCGCCGAGACTGGTGGTGACGGGAATGGCGAGCCTCTCCGCAAGCCGCTTCAGCTGCGGCCACGCCTGCGCGTAATGCACGCCCTGGCCGGCATAGATCACCGGCCGCTTGGCATTGACGAGCAGGGCGGCTGCTTCCTTCACATGCACGGGGTCGGCGCCGTAACGCGTGCGCAGCACCGGCGTGTAATTCAGCGGCTCCGGCACCTCCTCGTTCCACATGTCCGCGGGGATCTCGACAATCACCGGCCCGCCGCGGCCGTTCTTCAATTTTGTAAATGCGCGGCGGAAGATGTTGGCGACTTCGGCGGCCAGGATGATCGGCTCGGAGGATTTCGAGAATGCCTTCATCACCTCGCTGGAATTGAAGTTCGGCTCGATATGCGAGAGCCTGCGCTGATAGCCCATCGGCAGCACCAGCACGGGCACGGATTCGCCAAAGCATTGCGCGACGCCACCCATCGCATTTTCCGCGCCGGGCCCGTGCTGCATGCAGAACGCGCCGATCGTGCGTCCCGACGTCACGCGCGAGATCGCGTCCGCCATGTGTATCCCGACGCGCTCCTGCCGCACCATCACGGGCCGGATCTCGGCCTTCGCCGCATGCTCGATCAAATGGTTGACGGGATAACCGCAGAGGATCTCGATCCCCTCGCGCCGCATGATTTCCGCAATAGCGGTGCCGAGCTTCATGGCGTCTCTCTCCCTGGCGTGTGCCGGTTGGTCCCGGCTGATTAGGGAGAGAGGATCAGGAATCGAGCAGGGGGTAAAGCGCCGCTTTGTGCGCAGAGGGCTGCTATGCAGCACGAGCGCGCATCTGGAAAGGGGCCGCGCGGCCTATCCCACCAGGACCAGTGCGAGCAGACCTGATCCCAGTAACGCGACACCGGCTATCGTTACGGCCAGAAAAGCGAGCGATGTGAATTCTTCGCGCATGGACGTTAACCTGACTTCACCACGCTCCGACCATCACCAGAGTGGCGATGCTCAACAGCGAGCAACAGAGGATGATTGTCGGAGCGACGAAAGCCTGATGCGACCGCATTGTTGTCTCTCCCAACCAGAACAACGCGAACTGTAGCTCGGCGATGTTTTGCGGTGACTTCGTGGTCGATGGAAACCGGCTTCAATCCGAAAGTCGATTGTTTCGTTCCGCGCGGTCGACGAAGTCTCTTCACGGGTTCGCGAGCGGAAACTCAGCATCAATGGGCTTCGCAAGAGTTCAAGCCATGCTGCGAGCTTGCCAGCCGTAGGTCGACATAACCAACGGGAACCGCCTATTTGCAGCTTTTGCAGATCGTCAGCTTGCGCTTCAGCGCCTCATCTTCCTGATCGATCGCTTCCTGTGCCGTGCTGCCTTTTGTATCCGGATTGGGCTTGGAGCCCTTTGCTGCACGTGGCCTCGTCGGTCGCGTCGCCTGATCGGGGGTGTCATTGTCGTCGACGGTGCCGACGCTAAAACCATCGTAGTCGACGGCCGGATTCGGCAACGATGGAGATCCGCTGGTCGCCGGTGTCGACATGCTGTCAGTCGCTGCCGAGGAGTTTTTAGCGCCTGCACGTGGCGGCGACGCCTTGGGTGGAGCAAGTGAAACCGGCGGCGCGACCGAAGTCTGACCTCTCGCGCTGTCCTGCGACCACGCGGCAATAAACACGAAGCTGAGAGCCAAGAGCGTCGCGCGTTTCATCCGCATCCTTCAAACGGCTTTGGTTCAACGATTGATAGCATGGCTCTCCGAGCCAGGCGGTCTTGGAAAATATTAGCACTCACATGGCGATCAAAGTTGACGGAAATGGGGAGCGGAAACCCATCCTACCGGCTACCCGGCGGGCAAAACACGCCCGCGCTGGGTCAATCAGTGGCGACATAAATATTCGCATCTACAGAAATTCTGTTCTGGCGTATTGGCTAAATCGCCTCAGCCCCCACAAGGGGCGTTTCGCGATCGTCACGGGGTGCGGGCCGGGGTGCGGGCAAAGAGCAGGCTGCAGGAGCGCCGTTGCCCACACTCCGTCGTTGCGAGCGCAGCGAAGCAATCCAGAATCCCTCCGCGGAAGGACTCTAGATTGCTTCGCTGCGCTCGCAATGACGGGATGGCGGAGAGCCGGGAGCGGCAGCTACTTCGTGGCCGCGCTGATCGAGGCGAATTTGTTGCTGAGGAGGACGCTGCCCGTGTTGGTCACAATCGTCACGATGGCGAGCGCGATACCGGCGGCGATCAGGCCATACTCGATCGCGGTGGCGCCAGTTTCATCGACAAGAAAAGACCTGAGCAAAGTCATCGCCAACTCCTATTCATCCGGGTCAATGTATGCTCGCGCCGTTATCAAATCGGTAAATCGATCGGCTCGGTTTCTGCGTGTGTCAAAAATGCAGGCTCGGACGACCTTGCTGACTGTGTCTTATCGTAACAGCCGTTAAACGAAGGTTTCATTATCCAATTCAAATGAGCGGAAGCCGGCGGGGCCTCGGGACATCGTGGGGCGTGAAGGGCATAGGCGCCGTCCTGACGCCGCGCCTCAAGGCGTGGTCGCGCGTCCCGGCGCGCCCTTGCGCGGGCGTCCCAGCACTTGTGCAAGGCGTCCGACCAGATAGCTCATCACATGCGGCTGCGAGCGCACCGCCGTGTCGGCGATCCGCTCGTCCTCGGTCGTGTCGCTCACGATACCGATGTAGTTCTTTCTGGCGTCCTGCTGCGGCACGGTCGTGCGAACCTTGGCTCAATCGATGCCGGGACCATGGTGCGCGCAAGCGGAATCGACGGTTAATTTTGTCTCCCGTAGGAATACTCGGATGCGGTGCCACGGCACGGCGTGCGGAATGAGGGGGCTGCTTAACGGATTTTTGAGGCTGTTCGTCAACCGATCGGCAAGCATGCCGACCATCGCTGTCATTCGCGCCGGTCGTCCGCGTTCAGCGCCCGCAGCATGCCGATGCGGGCAAACATCAGCCAGCCGCCGCCATTCTCCGCCGCGTTGATCAGAGTCTCGATTGCCGTTTGCCAGCGCGCTTCATGCTGCTCGGCTTCGGGCAGTTGCATGATGTAGTCGGCGGCCTCTTGCAGCGTGCGCAGCCTGCGTCCGCCGCGTAACGCAATCGGATCGTCGAACGGCGTCGACCAGGGCATGTCAGGCCGCCCGATCGATGAGGAGAGACATCACGACGCGATCGATGGACGTGATGCCGTCAGCCGGCCTTCTTGGTCCGCGCCGGCGCGCGCGCCGGCTTGTCGGCCCTCTTGGAAGTTTCCTTGGAAGTTTCCTTGGGCGCCGCTGCCCTGGCGGCTGCGTCCTTGCCGCCCTTGCCCGAGATCGGCAGCAGCATCTCGCGCTGGCCCTCGACACGCTTCTTCGGCTTCTTGCCCTTGACGGTCTCTTTGGCGACCTTCGCCGCGGGCGCTGCGTCCTTCTCGTTGGCGATGCTCTTCTTCAGCGCGTCCATCAGATTGATGACGTTGCCGCCCGTCTTCGGCGCAGCCTTCGCTGCGATCGGCACACCAGAGCGCTTCTTGTTGATGAGATCGATCAGCGCGGTCTCGTAGTGATCCTCGAACAGCTCGGGTTCGAACGCGCCGGACTTCTTCTCGACGATATGCTTGGCGAGGTCGAGCATGTCCTTGGTCAGCTTCACGTCCTGGATGTCGTCGAAATAGTCCTTCTCGCTGCGCACCTCGTAGGGGTAGCGCAGCAGGGTGCCCATCAGGCCGGTCTCGAGCGGCTCGAGCGCGATGATATGCTCGCGGTTGGTCAGCACCACGCGGCCGATCGCGACCTTGTCCATGCTGCGGATGGTCTCGCGGATCACCGCAAAGGCGTCGTGGCCGACCTTGCCGTCCGGCACGAGATAATAGGGACGGATCAGATAGCGGTTGTCGATGTCGGTCTTCGGCACGAACTCGTCGATCTCGATCGTATGGGTCGAGTCGAGCGCGATGTCGTCGAGTTCGTCCTTCGTGACCTCGATATAGGTGTCGGTGTCGACCTTGTAGCCCTTGACGATGTCCTCGGAGGTCACCTCGTCACCGGTCTCGGCGTCGACCTTCAGATACTTGATCCGGTGGCCGGTCTTGCGGTTGATCTGGTTGAACGAGACCTTCTCGGTATCCGACGTGGCCGGATACAGCGCGACCGGGCAGGTCACGAGCGAGAGGCGCAAAAAACCCTTCCAATTGGCACGGGGGGCCATGGGTTACTCCAAACGCAACGGGGACAGCTGACGAGGATACCATCGGGGAACAGCGAATCATAGCAAGGCGGGATGCGGAATCTTGCAACTGCGTTAACCGGCCGCTGGGCGCGCGGTTGCAGCTCAAGCCGTCCGCAAAAGCCGGAACATCGTATCCGATCAGGCGTTGCACCGGGACACAAGGCCGCGAGAAGTCGCGGCAATCGGAGGCGACAGCCAGAGATTGAGGTCACCATGGCAACCACGCGAGAGCAGCGCCAGATCGTCGAAACTGCAACCGAGGCACGCCAGGGCGAGCCAGGACCGTCCGTGGCAGCGCTGCTCGCCATCTCGACCGGGCTGGCAATCCTGATCCTCGCCGTCGTCTGGTTCGTGTTCTTCCGGACCTGACGGCCAGATCGACAGGACGCTCCCGGATCTTTCGACTCGCCGCGTAACGCGGCACATTGCGCCCGCCACGCCACCGGCTCGTCCAGTGGCCTGGCGGGCGCAGTCGCATCAGTGCGAGAGCGGGTCGTAAATGACCAAAAAGTAACGTAAGCCGGTTCCCGGCGTTCATACTCAGTTCACGCCGGAATTGATCATCTGAGGCTGTCATTCATGCGGCCTATCCTTGCAACCTATCTTTGGAGAGAAGCGTGCGCCTGCTTGTTGTTGAGGACGACCCGGATCTCAATCGCCAGCTCACCAAGGCGCTGACCGACGCCGGTTACGTCGTCGATCGCGCCTTCGACGGTGAGGAGGGGCACTATCTCGGCGACAACGAACCCTACGACGCCGTGGTGCTCGATATCGGCCTGCCGAAGAAGGACGGCATCTCGGTGCTGGAGGCCTGGCGCCGCAACGGCCGCACCATGCCTGTCCTGATCCTCACCGCGCGCGATCGCTGGAGCGACAAGGTGCAGGGCTTCGATGCCGGCGCCGACGATTACGTCGCAAAGCCGTTCCATCTGGAGGAGGTGCTGGCGCGACTTCGTGCCCTGCTGCGCCGCTCGGCCGGCCATGCGCAGAGCGAACTGACCTGCGGACCGGTGACCCTCGATACGAGAACCAACAAGGTGACCGTCTCCGGCAACCCCATCAAGATGACCTCCCACGAGTATCGGCTACTGCAATATCTGATGCACCATTCCGGCCGCGTCGTCTCCCGCACCGAGCTCGTCGAGCATCTCTACGACCAGGATTTCGACCGCGACTCCAATACGATTGAGGTCTTTGTCGGCCGTATCCGCAAGAAGCTCGACGTCGACATCATCCAGACCGTCCGCGGTCTCGGCTATCTCCTGACCCCGCCAGCCGCGGGCGCCTGAAGGGTGTGGGCTTGACGGGCGGCCCGACACGCGCCTTGGTCCGGTCATGACCGCCGACGCCATGCCACCTCGCGCCTCCGGGATCATTCCGATGCCCGCCAGCTCGCTTGCGAACCGCCTGTTCCTGTCGGCGACCGCCTGGCTCGTGGTGATCCTGGCCATCACCGGCGTCGTGCTGTCCTCGGTCTACAAGAATGCCACCGAGCGCGCCTTCGATCGCCGGCTCAACCTCTATCTGCGCACGCTGATCGCCGAGGTCGCGACCCCCGACGAGCCGCCGGACCGCCAGTTCCAGTCGCTCGGCGAGCCGCTGTTCGAGCTGCCGCTGTCCGGCTGGTATTGGCAGATCACCCGCACCGACACCGAAAAGCCGGAGGTGCGCTCGTCGCGCTCGCTCTGGGACAAGAAGCTGCCGAAGCTGGAAGAGCAGGGCGCCGAGCTCACCGCCGCCGGTATCCGGCTCGCTTATGTCGACGGGCCCGAGGGCCAGAATCTGCGCATGGTGGAACGGCCGGTCGATCTCGGCGGCGACGGCAAATTTCTCGTCAGCGTCGCGGGCGACGACACCGAGATTTTCGACGAGACGCGGAGTTTTGACTATTATCTCGGCAGCACCTTCACAGCGCTCGGCATCGTGCTGCTGCTGACCACCGTGTTCCAGGTCCGCTTCGGTCTCGCACCGCTCAAGCGCATCTCGGAGTCCATTGCCGACATCCGCTCCGGGCGGGCCGAGCGGCTCGAGGGCGAATTCCCGGTCGAGATCGCGCCTTTGGCGCGCGAGACCAACGCGCTGATCGACGCCAATCGCGAGATCGTCGAGCGCGCCCGCACCCATGTCGGCAATCTCGCGCATGCGATCAAGACGCCACTCTCGGTCATCGTCAACGAGGCCGGCATCCACGCCGCCGATCCGTTCGCGGCCAAGGTCATGGAGCAGGCGGACGTGATGCGCGACCAGGTCGCCCATCATCTGGAGCGCGCCCGCATCGCCGCCAGGGTCTCCGTCGTCGGCACCGTGACGGAGGTCGCGCCCGCCATCGAGGCGTTGCGGCGGACCATGGAGAAGATCCACCGCGGCCGCGGCATCATCGTCGAGGCCAAGGCCGATCCGTCGGCAAAATTCCGCGGCGAGCGGCAGGATCTGGAGGAGATGGTCGGCAATCTCGTCGACAATGCCTGCAAATGGGCGGCCTCGCGGGTCTTTATCGAGGTTTTGGTGGAGGCCCCGCAGCAGGCCGGCGCTGGCCCGCGGCTACGGCTCATCGTCGATGATGACGGCCGTGGGTTGTCGGAGGCCGAGCGCGCCCAAGTCTCCCGGCGCGGCCAGCGCCTCGACGAGTCCAAGCCGGGATCGGGCCTCGGCCTCTCCATCGTGGTCGACCTCGCCGCACTCTATGGCGGCAGCCTCTCGCTCGGTCCGGCGCCGATCGGGGGTCTGCGCGCCGAGCTGGTGCTGCCGGGAATATGATCCCTTGTTCCGGCGCGATTTTCTGCCCTGGCCGACGTCGATCCGGACGAATTCGGGGGCATTGCGCGCGACTTCCTCAACGGCTTCTTAAGGCGCGCGCCTCTATGATCGCGCCCGGACGCATCCCACGTCCGCCACTTTACCGTGCATTACCCGGGCGCATGAGCCAGACATCGATCGAGCGGCTGAGAGAATATCTCGCGCAGCTCCCGCCGCAGGCGCAGGCGCTGCTGATGCGGGAGTTCGAGCGTGCGCTTGAGCGCGGCCAGGACACGGCTGTCGCGACCCTCGTGCTCGACCAGCTGCGCAAGATCGTGCGCAAGACCGAGGCCGACGAAGCCCCGCCGCCGCGTACCGACGATCTGTCACGGCTGCTATTCCAGGTGCTGGAGCCGTTCCTGGTCGAGGCCGGCGCCCCGACCCGGGTCGGCCAGATCCGCCGCTCTTCGCTGCATCCGATCTGGCAATGGCTCGGCCGCGACGGGGCCCCGGACAAGCTGAACGAATTCGAGACGGCGCTGGCGCATATGCCGGCTGCCGACAGTGCCGGCCAGGTCGAGGCCCTCGCGCAAAAACTCCAGGCGACGGCCGCGGACGCCATCTTCGAGCTGACCGGGCCGGGCGGTGGCGACAAGTCGCGTGCGCTCGCCCGCGTCGGCCCGCCCAACGTGATCGAGGATCTCTATTCGATCGGCGCGGTGCTCGGGGTTCGCGAGGCGCTCGGCACGCTCAACGAAAAGCTCCCGCGCTTCCTGCGCGCGTTCGGCGATCCCCAAGTCGTCGCGGTGACGGCTGCGCTCAACATTCCCGTGCTCCAGACGCCGCAGATGCTGCCCTTCGCGCTGTCGGTGGTGGTCCAGCGCATGACCGCGCCATGGCAGATCATCCGCCTCGCCATCAAGATCGCCGCATCCGACGACGAGATCCGCGTCGCGGCAACGCCCTATGGCGTCGCCGTCACGATGGCGCTGCACGATTTGTCCTGCGTTGCCGCCAATTTGCGCATGGACATCAAGCGCAGCCGCTTCGACACCGTCGCCGACAATCTGAAGGCGCTGCATGACGGTGTGCGCGGCCTGCGCACCGAGCTCGACCTGCGCAACGATTCCACCTGGGGCAAGCAGCTGACCTCGATCCGGGCCGACATCTCCAATGCCCTGCAATCGGAGATCGACAGCGTTCCCGGCCGCGTTCGCCGCATCCTGCGCCAGCGCGCCGAGAAGGATATTCCACCGGGAGCGCGGATCGACAGCACCGAGGTGGAGGAGACCGTGGCGCTGATCGATTTCGTCGCGACCTGCCGCAATTATGCCAGCGAGCTCGCGATCAACGAGGTGACGCTGCGCACCTATTCCGACCTCCAGCAATATGTCGAACGGTCGACGGAATCGCTGGTGCAGTCGCTGCGCGGCGCCGATCACAAGGTTCGCACCTACCGACAGCAGCAGGTTCAGGCCGCGATCCGCTTCTGCGAAGTGCTGTTCGGCGATGACTACGCCTCGCTGATGAGCCGCGCCGCAGAAAACGCGGCGACGGGCGAGCGCAAATCGACGCGCGCCAGCTGATTCAAACGCATATTTTGTGATCACAATTTGTAGTTGACGATGCCGGTCGTGGGCCCTACGGTCCCGTGCAAGTCCGGGGAATTTCTATTTGTAGGCGCATGAAACCACTTATCAGCTTCGTTGAAATTGAGAACCGCATCATTGTTGCGAATTATCAAAGACTGATGGTCAGCGCGAAGGTGGTGCTGGTCGAGAAGGCAAGCGGCCAGCAACTGCCCGAGACGGCCACCAGAATCGCATCACCGGTTCCGGTCGGGGCGGTGCGCATCAGGCTGCCGGACGCAATTAGACCAGGAACGTACTTCCTGAAGGCCCTCAACGGGCGTGGCGAGGACGCCGCCCAGAGCGCGGACTTCGAGATCGGCTAAGTCGTTGGATTATCACCGTTTCGGGACCGCATTGCTCGCGCCGAATTGACAATTGTCAATTGCCGCCTCATCCGGCCGTGGTGTAAAGCCACGTGGTGTAACGCCACGTGATGATGCCACGTGATAAGGCCACTCTTGGGCGCGGCTCGCGCGCTGCCGGAAGCTTGCCAGATGACGCTATGGTTCGTGTTCGCGCTGATGACGGTCGCGGCGATATTCGCCGTGCTCTGGCCGCTCGGCCGTGGCGGACGCGCAGAAAATCAGGGCAGCGAGGTCGTGGTCTACAAGGATCAGCTGGCCGAGATCGAGCGTGATCTCGCCGCAGGACTGATCGCAGCTCCCGAAGCCGAGGCCGCACGCGTCGAGATCAGCCGCAGGCTGCTCGCCGCGGCCGGCAGCGAGCCTGTGTCGGAGCCGAAGTCCAATCTCAAATGGCGTCGCGCGGCCGCCGTGCTGGCGCTCGTCGGTCTGCCTCTGGTCGCGGCTGCGATCTACGTTCCGCTCGGTTCGCCCGCGCTTCGCGACTTCCCGCTGGCGCAACGGGAGCGCGGGGCCGGATCCGGCATGGCGCAGTCGCTCGACAATCTCGTCGTGCAGGTCCAGCAACATCTGGAAAAAAATCCGACCGACGGGCGCGGCTGGAATGTGCTCGCCCCGGTGCTGGAACGGCTCGGCCGCTTCGACGATGCCGTGCGCGCCTATCGCAATTCGATCACCTATAACGGCGAGAGCCCGGAGCGCAGGGCCGATCTCGGCGAGGCGATCTCGGCCGCCGCCAGCGGCGTGGTGACGGCGGAAGCCAAGACCGAATTCGAGCGGGCGCATGCGCTGAACGCCGACGATCCCAAGGCAAACTACTTCCTCGGGCTTGCCGCCGAGCAGGACGGCCATAAGGACGATGCCGCCAATATCTGGCGCGCGTTGCTTGCGAAGGCGCCTGCCGATGCACCGTGGCGCCCCCTGGTGCAATCCTCGCTGGCGCGGGTCGGCGGCGGCGGCACGATGCCGACACTGTCGGACGAGACGATCTCAGCTTCCAAGGACATGAGCGAGGGCGATCGCGGCACGATGATCCGCGGCATGGTCGAACGTCTGGCCACCCGCTTGAAGCAGAACGGCGACGATGTCGACGGCTGGCTGCGTCTGGTGCGCGCCTATCTCGTGATGGGCGCGCGCGACAAGGCGATGGGGGCCTCAATCGATGCCCGTCAGGCGGTCGCCAACGACGCCGAGCGGCTGCACCAGCTCAACGAGGGCCTGAAGAATCTCGGGCTCGACGGATGACGATTTTGGGACGAGACGAGCAGAGAGTGGATACGCCATGACGCGCAAGCAGCGACGTATGACCATCATCGGCGGCTCGCTCGCCGTGCTTGCGCTCGCGGCCGCGCTGGTGCTCAACGCACTGCGCGACTCCATCGTGTTCTTCTCGACCCCGACCATGGTTGCCGAAAAGCACGTCCAGCCCGGCAAGCGGTTTCGCCTCGGCGGCCTGGTGCAGCCGGGCTCGCTTCAGCGTGGCGACAATCTCGCGGTGACGTTCGAAGTCGCCGATGGCGGTGCCAAACTTCCCGTCGCCTTCAAGGGCATCCTGCCTGATCTGTTCCGCGAAGGGCAGGGCATCGTCGCCGAGGGTGCGCTCGACGCCAACGGCGTGTTCAAGGCCGACACCGTGCTCGCCAAGCACGACGAGACCTACATGCCCAAGGACGTCGCCGATGCCCTGAAGAAGCAGGGGCACTGGAAGGACGATTACGGTGCGAAAGCTTCTGATGGCGTCAAGCCTGCGGCCACGACCGCGCAGGGCAATTCGCAGGGAGCGGTGCGGTGATCGCAGAAGCCGGACATTATGCGCTGGTGCTCGCGCTCGCGCTGGCACTGATTCAATCCGTCGTGCCGCCGATCGGTGCACGCTTGCACGATGCCGCGTTGATGAACGTGGCGCGCTCGACCGCGCTGGCGCAGCTGCTGTTTGTCGGCGCGTCGTTCGTTGCGCTCGTCACGTTGCACGTGACCTCGGATTTCTCCGTCGCCAACGTCTACGAGAATTCGCACTCCATGAAGCCTCTGATCTACAAGATCACCGGCGTGTGGGGAAATCATGAAGGCTCGATGCTGTTGTGGGTGTCGATCCTGGCGCTGTTCGGCGGGCTGGTCGCGGCCTTCGGCAACAATCTGCCGCTGTCACTGCGCGCGCATGTGCTTGCCGTGCAGGCCTGGATCGCCAGCGCCTTCTATCTCTTCATCCTGATGACCTCGAATCCGTTCCTGCGCATCGTCAATCCGCCGATCGAGGGACGTGATCTCAATCCGGTGCTCCAGGATATCGGCCTCGCCGTGCATCCGCCGATGCTCTATCTCGGCTATGTCGGATTCTCGATCTCGTTCTCCTTCGCGATCGCAGCGCTGATCGAGGGGCGTATCGATGCGGCCTGGGCGCGCTGGGTGCGGCCGTGGACGCTGGTGGCCTGGATCTTCCTGACGCTCGGCATCGCGATGGGCTCATACTGGGCCTATTACGAGCTCGGCTGGGGCGGCTGGTGGTTCTGGGATCCCGTCGAGAACGCCTCGCTGATGCCGTGGCTCGCCGGCACCGCGCTGCTGCATTCGGCGCTGGTGATGGAGAAGCGCAACGCGCTGAAGGTCTGGACTATCCTGCTGTCGATCCTGACCTTCTCGCTGTCACTGCTCGGCACGTTCCTAGTGCGCTCGGGCGTCATCACCTCCGTGCACGCCTTCGCCAATGATCCGACCCGCGGCGTGTTCATTCTCCTGATCCTCTGCCTGTTCATCGGCGGCAGCCTGTCGCTGTTCGCGGGGCGCGCCACGTCGTTGAAGCAGGGCGGCCTGTTCGCGCCGATCTCGCGCGAGGGCGCGCTGGTGCTGAACAATTTGCTGCTCACCGTGGCCTGCGCGGTCGTGCTGTTCGGCACGCTCTATCCGCTCGCCATGGAAGTGCTGGCCGATTTCAAGATGTCGGTCGGGGCGCCGTTCTACAATCTCAGCTTCGTGCCGCTGTTCGTCCTGCTGCTGCTCGCGGTGCCGTTCGGGCCGCTGCTGGCGTGGAAGCGGGGCGATCTGCTTGGCGTCACCCAGCGCCTGCTCACGGCCGGCGTTGCCGGGCTCGTTGTGGTCGCCATTGTCTGGGCCTGGACGCGCGGGGGCAGTGCGCTGGCGCCATTGGCGATCGGGCTTGGCGTCTTCGTCATCGGCGGTGCCCTAACGGATCTCTCCGAACGGACCGGCCTGTTTCGCCTGCCGTTCGCGACGACGCTGCACCGTGCCCGCGGCCTGCCGCGCTCGGCGTGGGGCTCGGTGTTCGCTCATGCCGGCCTCGGCGTCGCGCTGATCGGGATCGTCTGCGAGACCACCTGGAACAGCGAATATATCGCGACCATGAGGCCGAACGACGTCGCACAGGTCGCCGGCTACGAGCTGAAGCTCGACGGCCTGCTTGAACGCCAGGGACCGAACTACCGCGAGATGATTGCCCAGTTCAACGTCAGCCGGGACGGCAGTGCTCTCAGCGTCATGACGCCGTCGAAGCGCAGCTTCACCACCCGCGGCTCCTCCACCACCGAGGCTGCGTTGCTGACGCGTGGTGCCAGCCAGCTCTACATTTCGCTCGGCGACGTCACCGCCGACGGCGCCATCGCGGTACGCATCTATCACAAGCCGCTTGTGCTTCTGATCTGGTGGGGACCGGTGCTGATGGCGCTCGGCGGCATGCTGTCACTCTCGGACCGGCGCTTGCGGGTCGGCGCGCCAAAACCGGCGCGGGCCAAGCAGCGCCTGCAACCGGCGGAGTGATTTTGATGCGCCGGATGATGGCCGCGATCGTTGCGCTCGCGCTGTTGGCTGTGCCTGCGGCGCATGCCGTGCAGCCGGACGAGATCATGTCTGACCCGGCCAAGGAGGTGCGCGCGCGCGACTTGTCGCGCGAGCTGCGCTGCATGGTCTGCCAAAACCAGTCGATCGACGATTCCGACGCGCCGCTCGCGCGCGATCTGCGGCTTCTGGTGCGCGAGCGGATCGCGGCCGGCGACAGCAACGCGCAGGTGCTCGACTTCCTGGTCGCACGCTACGGCGAGTTCGTGCTGCTGAAGCCACGCTTCGAACGTCAAACCTTGTTGTTGTGGCTGCTCGCGCCGCTGCTGCTCACCGGCGGCGGCATTGCACTGTGGCTGCAACTCCGTCGCCGCTCGCGGAATGGTGCAGACGTACCTGGTCCGCCGCTGACGCCCGACGAAAAAGCGCGGCTCGCCGCATTGATGTCCGACGACGCGACCTCGCGCTAGCGGCGGTCGACAGGTTTTCGGGAACTCCATTAAGTTCCTGTCAGACAACAACTTTCAGCCTGCGATAAACTGCCGCATGCGGGGCGCGCCTTCATTACAAAAGTTTAACCCCACAGCCAGCGCGCGGTAAGGCGGAAGTCCCCATCTTCAGGACCGTAAGGTGTCGCCCATCGGCACCAAATGGATTTCAAGGCCCTGGAGACCTCCGCATGACCGACCGTCCCGATCTTACGAACCTTCCGTCCTACCGGCAGCCCCGCCGGTCGGTTTTTTCGGCCCGCAAGATCGCGCTGATGGCTTCGGTCGTCGCCGGCTTCGGTATTGCCGTCCACGGCTTCAGCCCGTCGACCTCGCCTGCCGACCTGTTCTCCAGCCCGGCGCAGGCGCAGGTCAACAATGAGGTCCGCAAGGTTGAGCGCCCGATCGGCTTCGCCGATATCGTCGAGCGCGTGAAGCCGTCGGTGATCTCGGTGAAGGTCAACATCAAGGAGAAGGTTGCCAGCAACGACAGCGATGATGATTCCTCGCCGTTCCAGCCGGGCTCGCCGATGGAGCGCTTCTTCCGCCGCTTCGGCGGACCGGACGGCTTCCCGGGCCAGAAGGGTGGTCGTGGCCGCGTCGTGCAGGGCCAGGGCTCCGGCTTCTTCATCTCGGCCGACGGCTTTGCCGTGACCAACAACCACGTGGTCGACGGCGCCGACAAGGTCGAGGTCACGACCGACGACGGCAAGACCTACAGCGCCAAGGTGATCGGCACCGATCAGCGCACCGACCTCGCTCTGATCAAGGTCGAGGGCAGCTCGAACTTCCCGTTCGCCAAGCTTGCCGACGGCAAGCCGCGGATCGGCGACTGGGTGCTGGCGGTTGGCAATCCCTTCGGCCTCGGCGGCACTGTGACCGCCGGCATCGTCTCGGCGAGCGGCCGCGACATCGGCAACGGTCCCTATGACGATTTCATCCAGATCGACGCGCCCGTGAACAAGGGCAATTCCGGCGGTCCGGCTTTCGACACCAATGGTGAAGTGATGGGTGTCAACACCGCGATCTACTCGCCCTCCGGCGGCAGCGTCGGCATCGCATTCTCGATCCCGGCCTCCACCGTGAAGACGGTCGTTGCCCAGCTCAAGGACAAGGGGTCGGTCAGCCGCGGCTGGATCGGCGTGCAAATCCAGCCGGTGACATCCGACATCGCCGACAGCCTCGGCATGAAGAAGGCCGAAGGCGCGCTGGTGGCGGAGCCGCAGGCGAATGGTCCGGCGGCCAAGGCCGGCATCGAGTCCGGCGACGTGATCACGTCGGTCAACGGCGAATCCGTCAAGGACGCCCGTGAGCTCGCCCGCACCATTGGCGGCCTGGCGCCCGGCGCGACCGTGAAGCTCAACGTGCTGCACAAGGGCCAGGACAAGGTCGTGAACCTAACCCTCGGTCAGCTGCCGAACACGGTCGAGGCCAAGGCTGATACCGATAACGACAGCGGCAAGGGCGCGAGCAAGGGCACCGACGTGCCGAAGCTCGGCATGACCGTTGCGCCCGCCAATTCCGTGGCCGGTGCCGGCAAGGACGGCGTCGTGGTCACCGAAGTCGATCCGAAGAGTGCTGCGGCCGAACGCGGCTTCAAGGAAGGCGACGTGATTCTCGAAGTCGGCGGCAAGAGCGTGAGCACTGCCGGCGATGTCCGCGACGCCATCAACACGGCGCGGACCGACAACAAGAACAGCGTCCTGATGCGGGTGAAGAGCGGCGGCCAGTCGCGCTTCGTCGCAGTGCCCCTCGCCAAGGGTTAAGCCTCAGGAGGCTACGAAATGAAGGGTGTCGCCGGCATCAGTCGCCCCCGCCGACGGCGCCCTTCGGGGGAGCAGCGTAACGTTCGCTTCCCCAGTCTACCTTCCGGTGGAATTACGCCCCCCTCCGTCGGAAGGCCTAGGGCGGTGAGGTCCCCCCAGCTTCACCGCCCGCCTTTTTCTCGATGCCAGAGTCCCTCACTCGGCTTGCATGCGATTGCCGCTCGCGCCATGTTTAGAGAAGGTTGACCTCCTTGACCGCCGCCGAACGCACAATGCGCCTCCTCATCATTGAAGACGACCGCGAATCCGCCGACTATCTCGTGAAGGCGTTTCGCGAAGTCGGACACATTGCCGACCACGCCGCCGACGGCGAGGAAGGCCTCGCCATGGCCGAGAACGGTGATTACGACGTGCTCGTGGTCGACCGCATGCTGCCCAAGCGCGACGGCCTGTCGCTGATCGGCGCGCTGCGCGACAAGGGCGAATCCACGCCAGTGCTGATTCTCTCGGCGCTCGGGCAGGTCGACGACCGCATCAAGGGCCTGCGTGCCGGCGGCGACGATTATCTGCCAAAACCCTATTCCTTCGCCGAGCTGCTGGCCCGCGTCGAGGTGCTGTCGCGCCGCCGCGGCGGTCCGGCCGAGGACACGCTCTACCGTGTCGGCGATCTCGAGCTTGACCGGCTCTCCCATCGCGTCGCCCGCGGCAAGGACGAGCTGACGCTCCAGCCGCGCGAATTCCGCCTGCTCGAATACCTCATGAAACATGCCGGCCAGGTGGTGACGCGCACCATGCTGTTGGAGAACGTCTGGGACTATCATTTCGATCCGCAGACCAACGTGATCGACGTGCACATTTCGCGGCTGCGCTCCAAGATCGACAAGGGTTTCGAGCGGCCGCTGCTGCACACGATCCGCGGCGCCGGGTATATGATCCGTGACGGCGTTCGGTAAACTCGTCCGCACCACGGCATTCCGGCTGACGCTGGTCTACCTGTTCCTGTTTGCGATTTTCGCAGCCTCGCTGCTTGGCTATTTTGCCTGGAATACGCGGCGGCTGATCACCGAAGAGATCACGCAGACGGTCAATTCCGAGACCTCGGAGATCAACGAGATCTACGGCCGCCGCGGTCTCTACGGCCTCGTGCGCACGATCGAATATCGCGCGCTGCGTCCGGGCGCCAATCTCTACCTCGTGACCACGCCGACGGGGCAGGCGGTTGCCGGCAATGTCGGCTCGCTGGCGCCGGGCGTGATGGCGACGGCGGGCTGGACGGAGACGGCCTACAAGCGGATCGAGGACGCCGACGACCGCGACCATCGTGCGCTGGTGCGGGTCACTGAACTCGAAAACGGCTTCCGGCTCCTGATCGGCCGCGACCTCGACGAGCGGCGGCGCCTGTTCGGCATCGTCGCCAAGGCGGCACAATGGTCGATCCTGATCGTCGTCGTGCTCGGCCTCGGCGGCGGCGTCTTCGTCGCCCGCAGGGTGCTGACGCGCATCGACGCGATGTCCGGCACGGCGCATCGCATCATGACCGGCGATCTCAGCGAGCGGTTGCCGGTCGGGCGCAGCGGCGACGAGCTTGACCGCCTCGCCGAAAACCTCAACGCCATGCTGGAGCGGATCGAGGCGCTGATGGCGGGGCTGAAGGAAGTCTCCGACAACATTGCCCACGACCTCAAGACCCCACTGACACGGCTCCGTAACCGCGCTGAGGAGGCGCTGGCGAAGTCGGGCTGCGAGGCCGACTACCGCGCGGCATTGGAGCGAACCATCGAGGAATCCGACGGGCTGATCCGCACCTTCAACGCGCTCCTGATGATCGCGCGCGCGGAGTCCGGTCAGGCGCGCGGCAATATGGATGATTTCGATGCCGCCGAGGTCGCCAGCGGCATCCACGAGCTCTATGAGCCGCTCGCCGAGGACGACGGCATGACCTTGAAGGTCAAGGCGGAGGTAGCGCTGGTTCACGGCAATCGCGAGCTGATCAGCCAGGCGCTCGCCAATCTGGTCGAGAACGCCATCAAATATGGCAAGCCGGCGACGCAGGCGGCGGGAACCGTGGTCAGCATGGACAGCCGTCAGATCACGATCGAGGCCAGGCGCGAGGGCGACCAGGTGCTGCTCAGCGTCACCGATCGCGGGTCCGGAATTCCGGAAGGCGACCGCAAGCATGTCGTCGAGCGCTTCGTGCGGCTTGAGGCGAGCCGTACGCTGCCGGGCTCCGGCCTCGGCCTCAGCCTCGCTTCGGCTGTTGCCACACTGCATGGTGGTGAATTGCGCCTAGGCGACGCCCTGCCCGGCCTCGTCGCCACGCTGGCGCTGCCGGCCCGCGCGGGCGCCGGCGACAGGGTTGCTCCTCCAATAGCGGATGTGCCACAGAAGGTGGCATGAACCATTCCGCGCCGGGAAACGCGGACAAGCATGGTGAGAGCCTGGCCGCGCGCTTCGCGGAGGCTCCCCATATTGCCGCTTCCGCAACCGACGAACCACGTTTCGAAAATTGGCTGGCCGAGCTTGAGCCGTCACAATTGGCCCGTCTCGAAGCGCTGCTGATTCATGCCTTCGTGCGGGATATCCTGGCCGGCATTGCGGAATTCTCGCCCTATCTGTTCGAGCTGATTCGCGCCGATCCGTTGCGGCTGATCCGGCTGCTCGAATCCGATCCGGATACGCATTTGGCGGCGCTGATCGCAGAAGCGAGGGGCGCGGTGCTCGCAGCTACCGATGAGGCCGAGGTGATGCGGCTGCTTCGCCGCATGAAGGCGGAGGCGGCGCTTCTGATCGCGCTGAGCGACATCGGCGGCGTCTGGCCGGTGATGCGGGTGACGGCTGCGCTGACCGATGTCGCCGTGTCCTCGGTGCAGGCGGCGCTCCAGTATCTGCTGCGGCAGGAAGCCGCACGCGGCAAGCTTATTCCGCCTGATCCCGAGGCGCCGGAGATCGGCTGCGGCCTGATCGTGCTCGCGATGGGCAAGATGGGCGCAGGCGAGCTGAACTATTCCAGCGACATCGACCTCATCGTGTTCTTCGATCCCGACAACACGACGCTCGCGCCCGATATCGAGCCGCAGCCGTTCTTCGTCCGGGTGACGCAGGGGATGGCGCGCATTCTCCAGCAGCGCACCTATGACGGCTACGTCTTCCGTGTCGATTTGCGGCTGCGTCCGGATCCATCTTCGACACAGGTGGCGATCTCGCGCGACGCCGCGCTGCACTACTACGAGCGGGAAGGGCGGACCTGGGAGCGTGCCGCGATGATCAAGGCGCATGCCTGTGCCGGCGATCCCAGGGCGGGCGAGGCGCTGCTCGCCGAAATCTCCCCCTTTGTCTGGCGCAAGCATCTCGACTTCGCAGCACTTGCCGACGTCCATGACATGAAGCGGCAGATGCAGACCTATCGCGGCCAGAGCGAGATCGCGGTCGAGGGCCACAACGTCAAGGTCGGCCGCGGTGGCATCCGCGAGATCGAGTTTTTCGCGCAGACCCAGCAATTGATTGCCGGCGGCCGCCATCCGGAATTGCGGGTGCGGCCGACGCTCGCTGCGCTCAACGTGCTTGCCGCCAGGGACTGGATCACGTTCGAAGCGCGCGAGGAGTTGACCAGGGCCTACGAATTCCTGCGCCGGGTCGAGCACCGCCTCCAGATGATCGCTGACGAGCAGACTCATGCGCTGCCCGACGACAAGGAGGCGGTCGAGCGCTTCGCCTGGTTCTTCGGCTATGAGAGCCGCGAAGCATTTGCGCGCGATCTGCTGCGCCAGCTCGAAATCGTTCAGGGGCATTACGAAAAGCTGTTCGAGGGCGACGACCCGACCGGAACGGCAAGCCTGCCGGCCCTCGACTACCGCGCCGGTCCGGAAGATCCGCGCCTGCTCCAGCACCTGACGACGCTCGGCTTCAAGAAGCCCGCTGCCGTCGCGCAGACCGTCTCTGACTGGATCACCGGCGACTACCGCGTGTTCCGCGTTGAGGCGACGCGAAGCGCCTTTGTCGAGTTCGTGCCGGCGCTGATCGTCGGCCTCGCGCATGCCGAGGAACCGGACCGCGCGGTCGTGGCGTTCGATCATTTCCTCAGCGCGCTTCAACGTGGCGGGCGATTGATCACGCTGCTCGGCCAGAATCGCAATCTCGTCGCGCTCGTGGCCCTGGTGCTGGGCGCCGCCCCGCGGCTTGGTGAGATGCTGGCGCGACAGCCGCAGCTCATGGACGGGCTGATCGATCCGCGCTTCTTCGGTGCGATGCCGGACAGGCGGGAATTGTCGGCCCGGCTTGCGACCACCGTGCAGGACGCGGGGTCTTACGAGGAATTCCTCGATCGCCTGCGTCTGTTCGGGCAGGAGAGCCTGTTCCTGATCGGTACGCGCATCCTCTCCGGCACCGTCTCGGCGCAGCAGGCGAGCACGGCCTTTGCCGACGTCGCCGAAGGCATCGTCCACACCGTGCATGGCCTGGTCGCGGATCGCTTCGCCGCCCAGCACGGGCGGATCAAGGGGCAGGAGACCGCGATCATCGCCATGGGCCGGCTGGGCGGCCGTGAGATGACCGCGTCCTCGGATCTCGACCTGATTCTGCTCTATGATTTCGACAGCGACGATCCGGACTCCGATGGGTCGAAGTCGCTCCAGGGCGCGCATTATTTCGCCCGCTTCACCCAGCGCCTGATCAGCGCCTTCACCACCCGCACCAATTACGGCGTGCTCTATGACATCGACATGCGGCTGCGTCCCTCCGGGCGCGCCGGGCCGGTGGCGTCAAGCCTTGCCTCCTTCGCCGACTATCAGGCCAACGAGGCCTGGACCTGGGAACACATGGCCCTGACGCGTGCGCGCGTTGTGTCGGCATCGCCCGAATTCGGCGCGCGGATCGAGAGCATCATCCGCGAGGTTCTGACCCGGCGACGCGATACCGTGGTCATCGCCAACGATGTCGCCGACATGCGCCGCGCGATTGCGCAGGAGAAGGGCGAGACCGACTATTGGGATCTCAAATATGCCGCCGGCGGCATAGTCGACATCGACTTCATCGCGCAATATCTCCAGCTCGTGCACGCGCATGACAAGCCGGGGATTCTCGACGTCAGCACGGTGCAGGTGCTGGACAATGCCGCCAAGCTCGGCGTGCTCCCGCACTCAGAGGCGGAGATATTGCGTGCGGCTGCGCGGCTCTACCAAGATTTGACGCAGATCCTGCGGCTGTGCGTCAGCGACCGCTTCAAGCCGGAAACCGCGGGCGTGGATCTTCAGCGTGTCATGGCGCGCGCTGGCGATGCCCCCGACTTCTCGTCGCTCGAGGCGCGCGTGAAGGAGACGCAAACCGAGGTACGGCGCGTGTTCCTGGCCTTGGTCGGCAATCGCGGCTAATTCGGCTTTGTCAGCGCTGGCGCGTTCGCGGCCGGCTTGATCTGCACCGGTATGGATTTGTAAGACGGTGTTCCCGATTTCTCGTCGTAATGATCGAGCGCGACCAGCACGTTGGCCTCCGGGTAATAGGCTGCGACCGATCCCTCCGCGATCTTGTAGGCGACCGCGGTCACTCCGCGCAGGATGCGCTCGCTCAGGCCCGCCTCGGCCGCATCATCGACGCTGACATCGACGACGTCACCATGGCTCAATCCGCGCTTCGCAAGATCCTCCGCGTTGACGAAGACAACGTCGCGGCGTCCCTTGATGCCCCGATAGCGGTCGTTCAGCCCATACAGTGTCGTGTTGTACTGGTCGTGGCTGCGGATCGTGGTCAGCGTCAGCGCGTCCGCGTTGGGCGGATCTTCTTCGAGGCCAGGATAGATCAGGAAGTTGGCTTTCTTGCTCGGCGTCAGCCATTCGCGTTCGGAGGCCGCGTTGCGCAGGCGGAAGCCGCCGGGATGCAGGATGCGGGCGTTGAAATCCTTGAAGGCAGGAAATACGCCTTCGATGCCGTCGCGTATCCTGTTGTAGTCCGCGATCATCTCGGACCACTGCACCCTGGTGTTTGGCAGCGTCGCCATCGCCATTTCGGCGATGATTGCCGGTTCGGATTTCAGGTGCTCCGAGGCCGGTTTCAGGCCGCCGCGGGAGGCATGCACCATCGACATCGAATCTTCCACCGTGACCGCCTGCGGGCCCGTCGCCTGCGTATCGATTTCAGTGCGTCCCAGGCAGGGCAGGATGAACGATTGCTTGGCCAGCAACAGGTGCGAGCGATTGAGTTTCGTCGCGATATGGACGGCGAGATCAAGTCCACGCATGGCCTCGAAAGTCGCCTTGGGGTCCGGCATGGCGACGGCCAGGTTACCGCCGAGGCAGATCAGTGCCTTCGAACGACCGTCCCGGATGGCTTCGACGGCCTCGACCGCGTTATGTCCCTTCGCGCGCGGCGGCTCGAAGCCGAACACACGGACGATCCCGTCGAGCAGGGCGTCATTTGGAATTTCGGTGATGCCGACGGTCCGGTCGCCCTGCACGTTGGAATGGCCGCGGAGCGGCGAGACGCCGGCCCCTTCGCGCCCGATATTGCCGCGAAGCATCAGCAGATTGGCGATCTGCTGCACGTTGCCGGTGCCGTGGCGGTGCTGGGTGATGCCCATACCGTAATTGATGATGACGCGATTGGCGTTGGCGTACACGGTGCCGATGGCTTCAATATCGGATCGCGGCAGACCGGAAGCTTGTTCGATCGCATCCCAGTCCGTTGCTTCGATATCCGCCAGCAGGGCCTCGACGCCCGAGGTGTGGGCCGTGATGAATTCGCGGTCGAGCACGCCGGGGCCACCCTCCGCGAGGCTCTTGGCGTCGAGTGCAAGCAGGGTCTTCATCATTCCCTTCAGCACCGCGATGTCGCCGCCGACCTTGACCAGATAGTAGGAGGATGCGATCGGCGTGGAATCGAGTGTCAACATCTCCACCGGACTCTGCGGCGATGTAAATCGCTCCAGGCCGCGTTCGCGAAGCGGATTGATCGCAATGATCGGCACGCCGCGTTTGGAAGCCTCGCGCAGCGTCGTCAGCATGCGCGGATGATTGGTGCCGGGATTGTGGCCGATGCAGAAAATGCAATCGCTGTGGTCGAAATCTTCCAGCGTCACGGTGCCTTTGCCGACCCCGATCGATTCCGGCAGGCCGACGCTGGTGGCCTCGTGGCACATGTTCGAGCAATCGGGAAAGTTATTGGTGCCGTATTCGCGAACGAACAACTGATACAAAAATGCGGCCTCGTTCGAGGCGCGGCCCGATGTGTAGAATTCCGCCATGTTGGGATCGGGCAGGGCGCGCAGCGCCGCGCCGATCTGGCTCATCGCGTCCTGCCACGAGATCGGCAGATACCGATCGGTGGCGCGGTCGTAGACCATCGGATGGGTGAGACGGCCTTCATTTTCGAGGTCGAAATCCTGCCAGCTCCATAGCTCGCTGACGGTGTGGCTTGCGAAAAACTCGGGCGTGGTTCGCTTTGCCGTCGCCTCCCACGACACCGCCTTGGCGCCATTTTCACAGAATTCGAACGAGGAGGTGTGCTTCGGGTCCGGCCAGGCACAGCCCGGGCAATCGAAGCCGTGGGGCTGGTTCATGGTCAGAAGGCCATGGGTCTCCTTGCCGACGGCCATCTGCCCCCGAACCGCGTCGGCGACAGCTTTGAGCGCGCCCCAGCCTGCGGCTGCGCCCTGGTAGTCTTCAATGCCTTCGAGCTTCTTTTTGGTCATCGGCCGTCCTGTCGTCGTCTGAAGCGACAGGATAGTGCCGGCGCGCGCCGATGAGCCACGCAATAATTTGCGAGCTGACATGTGGCCGCGCCGCATATCAGAGGCTGCGGCGAGATAATCGTGCGATTTTGATAGAGTGACGCTGCGCGGCGCCTGCGCTCAGGGCTGCTTCAGCGAGGTCAGGGCTTCGAGCACGTTCGGCTCAAGTCCGGCGCCGCCGGCGTCGAGGTGAGCGAAGATCGCGCGCTTCATCCGGGGGTCCCAGAACTTCTTGATGTGCTCGGCGATCCCCGGCACGGCCTTGTCGTGGCCCTGGCTGCGGAAGAATGTGCCGATCTGGTTGGCCATGTAGACGAGGCGGTCAGGCGACGACATGGATAATCTCCGAAGCACGATGAGCCGTGACGCGGCCCTGGTGCGTGAACACTTCAAACCCGTCGCTGCGAGCAATCGCGATCAGCGTGATGCCGGCGGCCTCTGCGGCGCGGACTGCGAGCGCGGTGGGTGCGGAGACCGCGACCAGCACAGGCGCGCCGATTGCGGCCGTCTTCTGCACCATCTCGACCGAGACACGGCTCGTCAGCAGCACCATCCCGACGCTCGCGTCTGTCCGGCTACGCGCCAACGAACCTGCGAGCTTGTCGAGTGCGTTGTGGCGGCCGACATCTTCGCGCAGGGCTACGATGCCATGCGATGGCGACCAAAATGCCGCTCCGTGGACCGCGCGGGTCTGGATATTGATCGATTGCAGGGGAGCAATGGCCTGCATCGCCGCCATGATCTGTTCGGGCGTGAAGGTCTCCCCCTGCGGCACGATCGCCGCGGGCCGCACGGCTTCCGCAATGGAGTCGATGCCGCAAATGCCACAGCCGGTCGGGCCCGCGATGTGACGACGGCGCTCGCTGATGCGTCCGGCTTGCTCCGAGGCCAGCCACATCCGCAGCTCGATCCCGTCGTCGAGGCGGACCACCTCGAGCGACCGGATCTCGTCGACGGATTTGACGATACCTTCGTCCAGGCTGAAGCCGACCGCGAAGTCTTCGAGGTTCTGCGGCGTTCCCATCATGACGGCATAGGTGCCGCCATTATAGGTTAGCGCCAGCGGCGTCTCCTCGGGGATCAGGCGCGTGCCTTCAGACGCAACACCGTCGCGCCAGATTTCGCGGTCGATGGCCTGGACCGGCACGTGCATGCGTTACTCCGCAGCCTCAGCTGGCGCGATACGGCGGGAGTGCCGCGCCTGCTCGTCGTAGGTCTTCTGCCAGTCGGACGGGCCGTTCGACGGCGAGATCTGCACTGCCGTCACTTTATACTCGGGACAGTTGGTCGCCCAGTCCGAATATTCGGTCGTGATCACGTTGGCCTGTGTGTCCGGGTGGTGGAAGGTGGTGTAGACGACGCCCGGCGCGACGCGGTCGGTGATCTCCGCGCGCAGTGTGGTCTCGCCGGCACGGCTCTTCAGCCGCACCCAGTCGCCATCGCGTACACCGCGCTGCTCGGCGTCGTGCGGATGGATCTCCAGCCGGTCCTCGGCATGCCAGACCACGTTGTCGGTGCGCCTTGTCTGCGCGCCGACATTGTACTGGCTGAGGATGCGCCCCGTCGTGAGCAGCAGCGGGAAGCGCGGGCCGGTGCGCTCGTCGGTGGCGACATATTCGGTGACGACGAACTTGCCCTTGCCGCGGACGAAGCCGCCGATATGCATCACCGGTGTGCCCTCCGGCGCCTTCTCGTTGCAGGGCCACTGCACCGAGCCGAGCTCGTCGAGTTTGGCGTAGGACACGCCGGTGAAGGTCGGCGTCAGTGCCGCGATCTCGTCCATGATCTCGGACGGGTGGTTGTAGGGCATGTCGTAGCCCATGGCCTTGGCGAGGGCGATGGTGACCTCCCAGTCGGCCATGCCGTTCTTCGGCGTCATCACCTTGCGGACGCGCTGGATGCGGCGTTCGGCGTTGGTGAAGGTGCCGTCCTTCTCGAGGAAGCTCGAGCCGGGCAGGAAGACATGGGCGTAGTTCGCAGTCTCGTTCAGGAAGAGGTCGTGAACGATGACGCATTCCATCGACGACAGCGCCGAGACCACATGCTTGGTGTTCGGATCGGATTGCAGGATGTCCTCGCCCTGCACGTAGATGCCCATGAACGTGCCTTCGATCGCGGCATCGAACATGTTGGGAATGCGCAGGCCCGGCTCGGGGTTGAGCTTGACGTTCCACAGCGCCTCGAACTGATCGCGCACGGCGTCGCCCGAGATGTGGCGATAACCAGGGAGCTCGTGCGGGAACGAGCCCATGTCGCAGGCGCCCTGAACGTTGTTCTGACCGCGCAGCGGGTTCACGCCAACGCCGGGACGGCCGATATTACCGGTCGCCATCGCCAGGTTGGCGATCGCGATCACGGTGGTCGAGCCCTGGCTGTGCTCTGTGACGCCGAGGCCGTAATAGATCGCGGCATTGCCGCCGGTGGCGTAGATGCGGGCCGCTTCGCGCAGATCCTGCGGATCGACGCCGGTCAGGATTGCGGTCGCCTCCGGGCTGTGCTTCGGCTGGGCGACGAAGGCGGCCCATTCCTCGAACTCGGTCCAGTCGCAGCGTTCGCGCACGAAGGCTTCGTTGGCGAGACCCTCGGTGACGATGACATGCGCCAGCGCCGTCACGACCGCAACGTTCGTTCCGGGCATCAGCGGCAGATGCAGCGCCTTCACATGGGGTGATTCCACCATTTCGGTCCGGCGCGGATCGATCACGATCAGCTTGGTACCCTGGCGCAGCCGCTTCTTCAGGCGGGAGGCGAAGACGGGATGAGCCGAAGCCGGATTTGCGCCGATGATCAAGGCGACGTCGGTATTCTCGACCGAGTCGAAATCCTGCGTGCCGGCGGAGGTGCCGTAGGTGACGGACAGCCCATAGCCGGTCGGCGAGTGGCAGACGCGGGCGCAGGTGTCGACATTGTTGTTGCCGAAGCCGGCGCGGATCAACTTCTGCACCAGATAGGTTTCTTCGTTGGTGCAGCGGGAGGAGGTGATGCCGCCGATGGCGTCGCGGCCGTATTTTTTCTGGATGCCGCGCATCTTTGCCGCGGCAAACGAGAACGCTTCGTCCCAGGAGACCTCTTGCCAGGGATCCTCGATCCGCTCGCGGATCATCGGCTTGAGGATGCGCTCCTTGTGGTTGGTGTAGCCCCAGGCGAAGCGGCCCTTGACGCAGGAATGGCCGCGATTGGCCTTGCCGTCCTTGTACGGCACCATGCGCACGACTTCCTCGCCGCGCATCTCGGCCTTGAAGGTGCAGCCGACGCCGCAATAGGCGCAGGTGGTGACGACCGAATGCTCGGGCTGGCCGATCTCGATCACCGACTTTTCCGTCAGCGTCGCGGTCGGGCAGGCCTGCACGCAGGCGCCGCAGGAGACGCATTCGGAGCCGAGAAAACTCTCGCTCATGCCGGGGGAGACGCGGCTGTCAAAGCCGCGGCCCGAGATCGTCAGCGCGAAGGTGCCTTGTACTTCTTCGCAGGCGCGGACGCAGCGCGAGCAGACGATGCACTTCGAAGGGTCATACGTGAAGTAGGGGTTGGATTCGTCCTTCGGCATCCAGGCGGCGTTGATCTCGCCGTGGGACTTGGCGAAGACGTGGTTCTCGCCCTCATAGCCGTAGCGGACGTCGCGCAGGCCCACCGCGCCCGCCATGTCCTGCAATTCGCAATCGCCATTGGCGCCGCAGGTGAGGCAGTCGAGTGGATGGTCGGAGATGTAGAGCTCCATCACGCCCTTGCGCAGCTTCTTCAGCCGCTCGCTCTGGGTGTGCACGACGAGGCCGGGCATGACAGGCGTGGTGCAGGAGGCCGGCGTGCCGGCGCGGCCCTCGATCTCGACGACGCAGAGACGGCAGGAGCCGAAGGCGTCGACCATGTCGGTCGCGCAGAGCTTTGGGATCTGGTGGCCGGCGTCCATCGCGGCCCGCATGATCGAGGTGCCCTCGGGCACCGTGACTTGGTTGCCGTCGATGGTCAGCGTCACCATCGTTTCCGATTTGGAGCGCGGCGTGCCGTAGTCGATTTCTTCGATCAGAGACATCGTTGTTCTCCTATTCCGCGGCCTGAAGCGTGGTCGGGGCCGGGACGAAATCCTCCCGGAAGTGCTTCAATGCGCTCAGCACAGGGTACGGCGTGAAGCCGCCGAGTGCGCAGAGCGAGCCGAATTTCATGGTGTTGCAGAGGTCCTCGACGAGCGCGAGGTTTTCGCTGACGCGCTCGCCGCGGATGATCTTCTCGATGGTCTCGACGCCGCGGGTCGAACCGATCCGGCACGGTGTGCACTTGCCGCAGGATTCGACCGCGCAGAACTCCATCGCAAAGCGCGCCTGCTTGCGCATGTCGACGCTGTCGTCGAACACGACGATGCCGCCATGGCCGATCAGGCCGTCGCGTGCGGCGAAGGCTTCGTAGTCGAACGGTGTATCGAACAGCGCGCGGGGGAAATAGGCGCCCAGGGGACCGCCGACTTGCACCGCGCGAACGGGACGGCCCGTAAACGTGCCGCCGCCGATGTCATCGACGAGCTCGCCGAGCGTCACGCCGAACGCGGTCTCGAACAGCCCGCCCTGGCGAATGTTGCCGGCGAGCTGGATCGGCATCGTGCCGCGCGAGCGGCCCATGCCGAAATCGGCATAGGCCCTGGCGCCTTCGGAGAGTATGAAGGGGATGGCTGCGAACGACAGCACGTTGTTGATGACGGTCGGCTTGCCGAACAGGCCGTGATGCGCCGGCAGCGGCGGTTTTGCGCGCACGAGGCCGCGGCGGCCTTCGAGGCTTTCCAGCAGCGAGGTCTCTTCGCCGCAGACGTAAGCGCCGGCGCCAACGCGGACTTCGAGATCGAAACTGTACGTGGAGCCGCCGATTTTGCTGCCGAGATAGCCGCCGCGCTCTGCTGCGATGATCGCAGCTTTCATCGCCTCGATGGCGTGCGGATATTCGCTGCGAATGTAGATGTAGCCCTTGGTCGCGCCGACAGTGATCGCGGCGGTCGTCATGCCCTCGATGACCAGGAAGGGATCGCCCTCCATGATCATGCGGTCGGCGAAGGTGCCGCTGTCGCCTTCGTCGGCGTTGCAGACGATGAATTTGCGGTCGGCCTTCGTCTGCGCCACCGTCTTCCACTTGATGCCGGTCGGGAAGCCCGCGCCGCCGCGGCCGCGCAGACCGGATGCGGTGACCTCGGCGAGGATCGCGTCGGAGCCGAGCGACAGCGCGCGCTCCAGGCCCTTGTAGCCGCCATGGGCGCGGTAGTCGTCGAGCGAGCGCGGATCGATCACGCCGCAACGGGCGAAGGTGAGGCGGGTCTGGCGCTTGAGCCAGGGAAGCTCGTCTGCGACGCCAAGCCGCAGCGGATGCGGCCCGTTGCTCGCCATGGACTCGAATACGGAGGCGACGTCCTCCGTGCTCACCGGGCCATAGGCAACGCGGCCCTCAGGGGTCGCGACTTCGACCATCGGCTCCAGCCAGCAAAGCCCGCGTGAGCCGGTCCGGACGATCTCGATCGGCAGGCCGCGCTTCTGTGCGATCTGCTCGAACGCTGTTGCAACTTCATCGGCGCCGACGGCGACGGCAGCCGCATCGCGGGGAACGAAGATTTTCATCTTCATCGCTGCGCCTCCGCAACCAGTGCGTCGAGGCGCTTCTCGTCGAGCCGCCCGACGAGGCGGCCGTCGAGCATCGCGGACGGCGCGGTCGCGCACAGCCCGAGGCAGTAGATCGGCTCCAGCGTGACGCGATCATCCGCCGTGGTATTTCCAAGGGAAACGCCGAGCTTCGCTTCCGCGCGCGCAGCCAGCGCATCGCCGCCCGCAGCCTGACAAGCTTCGGCGCGACAGAGCTTCAGCACATGGCGGCCGGCCGGCTTGTGGCGGAAATCATGGTAGAACGTGAACACGCCATGGACCTCGGCGCGCGACAAATTCAGTGCCTGCGCCACCATGGGAATTGCCGCCTCCGGGATATAGCCGAATGCCTCCTGGAGCGCGTGCAGGATGACCAGCGTCGCACCCTCCTGCCTGGCGTGTTCGGCGATGATCTCGGCGCCGCGCGTCTCGTCCCAAGGCTCGTAACAAGGCTCGTAAACCGCTGTCATTCTTCGTTCTCAACCAGAGCGTCCCTGCCTCGCAAACTATTTGGAATCGTTCAAAGATCAATAAAGCTGTCTCATGCTGCGATTGCGAATTCAGATCGATTGACGGATGCAATCGGACGATATGAAACTGCAATCGACGGCCTTTCCACCGCCCGGTTTTTACGTGTTGGCAGGGGTGGGCCGTGCTAGCTTGTATGCCACGACAGAATCCGAGGGGACGACCGGTTGCTCGACAAGCTTGAACTGCTGCTGGCGCTCGCAAAGGAGCGGCATTTCGGGCGCGCGGCGGAGGGCTGCGGCGTGACCCAGCCGACGATGTCGACCGGGCTGAAGCAGCTCGAGGAGATCCTGGGCGTGATGCTGGTCCAGCGCGGGTCCCGGTTCCAGGGTTTCACGCCTGAAGGCGAGCGGGCGCTGGATTGGGCGCGGCGGATCGTGGGCGATGCCCGGGCGATGCGCCAGGAGATCAACTCGCTCAAGGACAAGCTGTCCGGCGAGATCCGCATCGCAGCGATCCCGACCGTGCTCGGCATGGTCGCCGCGCTGACCACGCCGTTCCGCGCCAAGCATCCTGAGGTGCGCTTCCGCATCCAGTCCACGACGTCTTCGGAAGTGCTGGGGCTGCTCGAAAATCTCGAGGTCGATGCGGGGCTGACCTATATCGAGAACGAGCCGATCGGCAAGGTGCGCACCATTCCGCTCTACAACGAGAGCTATCGTCTCCTGACCGCACCGGATGCGATGTTCGGCGACCGCGAGTCCGTGACCTGGACCGAGGTCGGGCAAGTGCCGTTGTGCCTGCTGACGCCCGATATGCAGAACCGCCGCATTATCGATCGTGCGCTGCGCTCGGTCGGCGCGGAAGCGACGCCGACCTTGACCTCGAACTCGCTGCTGGTGCTGTACACGCATGTGAAGACGGGGCGGTGGGCCAGCGTGATGCCGGCGAAGCTCGCCGAGACGCTCGGCCTGTCCGACAAGGTCCGCTCGATCCCGATCGTCGATCCCGAGGTCAATTACAGCATTGGCCTGGTGATCCCGCAGCGCGATCCGATGACGCCGCTGATCGCGGCGCTGGTCAATATCGCGCGCGAAGTGGCGCCGACGCTGCAATCGTGACTTAAGCGGCTGCGGATATTCCGGCCGCCGCCTTGATGGCGTCGCGCGGCAGGGTCACGCGCACGACCGTGCCGACTTCGAGCTTGGAGCGCAGCCGCATACTGCCGCCGTGCAATTGCGCGAGCGAGCGCGCGATCGCAAGCCCGAGGCCGGAGCCGTGATAGGTCTTGGTGAGCTGGCTCTCGACCTGCTCGAACGGACGCCCCAGCCGCGCCAGCGAGTGCTGTGCAATCCCGATGCCGGTATCGGCGATCATCAGCACAATCTTGTCCTCAAGCTGCCGGCTGCGCACCACGATGCGTCCGCCATCCGGCGTGAACTTCACCGCGTTGGAGAGCAGGTTGACGATGATCTGTTTGGTGGCGCGGCGGTCGGCGACGACCGAGATGGATGTCTCGATATCGGCATCGAGCGTCAGATTCTTGTCCTGTGCCCGGCCGGTGACGACCCGCAGGGACTCCGCCAGCGTCTGCGCCAGATCGAGCTCTTCCATGTCGAGCTTCATGCGGCCGGCTTCGATCTTGGACATGTCGAGGATGTCGTTGATGACCTCGAGCAGATAGTGGCCGCTGGTCAGGATGTCGTGGCAGTATTCCTGGTACTTCTCTGAGCCCAGCTCGCCGAACATGCCCGAGCCCATGATCTCGGAGAAGCCGATGATAGCGTTGAGCGGCGTGCGCAGCTCGTGGCTCATATTGGCGAGGAATTTCGACTTGGTCTGGTTGGCTTCCTCGGCCCGGGTCTTTTCCCGCTGATACTTTTCGGCGAGATCGGCGAGCTCGATGGTCTGGCGTTCCAGCGCCGCCTGCGACCGCTTCAGGTCGATCACGGTGGCGCGCAGGCGCAGATCGTTATCGACGAGCTTCTGCTCGTGCTCCTTGATCCGGGTGATGTCGGTGCCGACCGAGACGTAGCCGCCGTCCTTGGTGCGGCGCTCGCTGATGTGCAGCCAACTGCCGTCGTCGAGCTGAGCCTCGAAGGTGCGCGCGCCCGGGCCCTGGCTTGCGGTCTCGTTGTGGCGGGTGCGGACCTCCGGCATGCGGCCGACTTCGAGCACGGTCTCATAGGACGTGCCCGGGATGACGGCCGAGTCGGGCAGCTTGTGCAGACGCTGGAAGTGCGAGTTGCAGAGAACCAGGCGGTCGCTCGCGTCCCACAGCACGAAGGCTTCCGGAATGGTCTCGATCGCGTCGCGCAGGCGTAAATCGGCCTCCACGGTCCGCTCGGCGAGGCTCTTCTGCTCGGTGATGTCGACCGCGATGCCGATCAGGTGCATGCCGGAATCGCCCGTCGCGTGCGTCCGCTCGCAGCGGACGCGAAGCCAGATCCAGTGGCCGTCGACATGCTGCATGCGGAAGGTCTGGTCGATATGGTCGATCTTCTCGGAGATGAGCTGGTCGGCGATCGCGAACAGGTCGATGTCGTCGGACTTCACCAGCGCGTTGACCTCGCCGAAGGTGAGGAGCTCGTTGCGGCCGTCGAGGCCGAGCATCGAGAACATCGATTGCGACCAGAAGATTCGGCCGCGCGACAGATCCCAGTCCCACAGGCCGCAGCGGCCGCGGTTGAGCGCGGTGTCGATGCGGCCGCGCACGGCGTCGTTGATGAGGTCGCCCTCGCGGGCACGGGTCGACTGCCAGTGGAAGGCGAAGCCGAGGATCAGGACGACGAAGCCGGTGGTCGCCGACAGCGTCACCGAGAGCGCCGCATCCGAGCCCCAGATCGGCTCGTTGCGCTCCTGGATCACGGTGACGAGGCCGGGCAGCGACTTGATCGGCCGCGCGGTCGCCATCGCGGCGTTGCCGTTCGGCAGCGTCATGTCGGAGATGTTGCCGTCGTGCGGCGGCGCCGCCAGCAGCTGCGCGGTGGTGATGGCATCGAGCAGGCGGTCATTGCCGGCCGGATCGCTGTCGATCGGAATGCGGGCGAGGATGCGGCGGTCGACGCCGGCCGAGGTGACGATGACGTGGCGGCCTGAGGCGGTGCCCCAGGACGGGATCAGGTCGGGCAGCAGCGTCGGCAGGTTCTCGATGTTCTTCAGCCGCTCCTGTCGCGCGGAGGTGAGGCGGTCGAGACGCTCGGCGAGCAGGTCGGCAAGCGCCGAAATGTCGTGCCGGATCACCAGGCGCTTCTGGCGCGTCTGATCGACGACCTGGACGAAAGCGCCGAGGCAGATCGTGATCAGAAAGGCAATGATGAGCGTCGGCACGGCGCGTCGCAGCGCCGGCTCGGCGATCAACAGCCGATGATAGGCAGGTTTCGCGATCGATTGCGCCAATCCTTTGATCGAATCGGATTGGACGCACGCGTTCGCGGCGTCTGCGCGCGCCATGCCTTCGGCCCCCTGAAACCTGCTTGCAACTTAAGTTCGGAAGCAGCCCCACGTCGCTTCCGAATCAAGCCGATTTGAATCCAGTTTTCGCAGGCTGTCGAGAGTCAACGAATCGTTAATGCGGATTTATTCTTATCCAATGCAGAGTTTGCGCGTCGGTCGCCCGCAACATTACGTACTGCAATGAGTCCGAAACGAGAACGTGTGACTCGTCGCACGTTCTGCATCATGCGCGCGGTGGTTCGGCGTGACTGATGACGCGCTTCACGCTCGGGAACGCGCGGCGCAGCGCGCGCTCGATCGCATCGACATGCTCGTGCACCCTGATCACGCTCATCGACGGCGCGGCGCGGCAATGGAAGTTGACGATCTCGCCGCCCTCGGTGTCGCGTACGCGCACGTTATGAATGTCGTGGATCTCGCCGCCGGTGGCGTATTCCGTGAGAGCGGCGGCGATGGTTTGCACCCGTTCCGGTGCGGCATCGACACCGAACGGCAGTTCCGGTTCCAGGGGTTCGATATGGACGTCGACCTCGACGTCCGCGCCGAACTCTTCCTGGATATTGCGCTCCAGCGTATTGGCGATGTCATGGGCAGCCTCGAGCTGCATCTCGGCGCCAACCTCAAGGTCGATGCCGACGATCAGCTTGCCGCTGAGGTCGTGGACCGTGACGTGATGGATGGCGAGGCCCGAATTATGCGCGATCACCATGATACGGTCGCGCACGGTCTCGTTGTCGCGCGCGACCGGCACCGCGGTGAAGGTGAGGTCGGTATCGCCGAATGCCTTGTCGACGGCTGCCTGCGCGTTGCGCTTGATCTCCTCGACGCGGTCGATCGGGTAAGTCCGCGGCACCTTTGCGATGGTGTCGATGAACGTGGTCGCCCCGACCATGCGCACCCGCAGCCGCTCGACGTCGATCACGCCGGGCACGCTGCGGATCGCGTCCGTGGCTTTTTCCTGCGCGCCTTCCGGCGCACGATCGAGCAGCGTCTGCACGGTGGAGCTGGCCATGCGCAGACCGAGCAGCGCGATCATCACGGCAACCGCGGCGGCTGCGGCGGCGTCACCCCACCAGAAGCCGAGGGCGGCGAGGATCAAGCCGATGATCACGGCGAAGGAGCCGAGCACGTCGGAGGCAAAATGGAGGGCGTCCGCGGCAAGCGCCTGGCTCCTGGTTTCGCGGGCGGCACGGTGCAGGGCGCGGGCGCGCCAGAAATTGACGGCGATGTCGATCACCAGGACCACGAACGGCACGGCCGAGATTGTCGGCGGCGCGGTTCCTTCACGAAGGTGACTGTAGGCCTGGACCAGGATGCCGCCGGCGAGCACGTAGAGCAGGGCGGTGACGCCGAGCGCGGAGATGCTCTCCAGCTTGCCATGGCCGTAATGGTGCTCGTCGTCGGCCGGCTTGTCGGACACCCGCACAACCGCCCAGGTGATGATGGTCGCGACCAGGTCGATCGAGGAGTGCAGGGCTTCGGAGATCAGCGCCAGCGAGCCGATCGCGATGCCGACCACGAACTTGGCCGCCGCCATGCCGCCGCTGGCGAAGATCGAGATTGCCGCGACCGATGTCTTGTTGTGCTGTGCGCTCATGGCGGGGGATGTAGCAGCCCGACCGTGAACATCAAGCGATGATCCACAGGTGTAGTCGCTAGTGATTTGCAGGAGCGGGCTGTTGCGAATGCTTCCGAGTTTCGTGGGCTCAATGGTCGCGTGCTTCGTTCAAGGTCCTGCGGAAGAAGGCAATCATCTCGGGTTGGAATCGCTCGTGAAAGGCCGCGCGATCGAAGCCCGAAGGGGTGGCGCAAATCCTGGGCGCGTCCAGCGCCAGTTTCGGGGAGCAGACCGCGAGAAATGCGAAATGGTTCGCGTTTTCGACGAGATGCCATTCGGGCTTGGATGCCAGCCCGTCCCTGATCATGGCTGCGCAACAGCCGGATACGCCGTCGGACTCATGTGCCGGATCCGAGCTCCACAATTGAATGGGGATGGTCACGCCCGACAGATGATCGGCGGGGAGCAGGAATGCCGGCCAGGGATCGATGATGACCGCAGCCTTGATGCGTGGATCATGCGCGGGGGCCTCACGCGGAAGCTCGCCGTTCTCCAGTTGCGCGCAGACCGGCAGGGCGCGCAGATCGGTTCGCGCACAGCGTGGCAGGCCCTTGCGGAAATCGGGGGCGCCGCCAATGACGACGAGGCCGGTATAGCCGCCGACCGAGAAGCCGAACAGGCCGATGCGCTTGCTGTCGATATGGCCGGCGTCTGGCCAGTCGGCGAGCATGAAATCGACCAGCCGCTTGATGTCGCCGGAACGGCCAGCGAAGACCTCGAGGCCGTCGGTGCCGCTGTGGTTGCGCTCGTTGTCGTTGGGGTGGTCGATAGAAGCGACCACGAAGCCGGCGTCTGCCAGTGCAGCCGCGATATCGTGACCGCCGCCGAACCATCCCATCCTGCCGTGCGACATCACGATGAGCGGGAGTTTCTCGCCGGCGAGAGGACAATCCTTCACACCCGACAGCGCGACGTTGCCGTCCCCCGCATCTTGCACCGATGTCGCGCAGGGGTACCAGACCGCGCCGACGATCAACGGTCCCGTCGCGCTCCCTTCGATCCTGATCCGCCTGATGCCGGCCGCCTGCGTCTCGCAGGCGGCAACGAGCAGCAGAAATGCGATCGCGAGCCCGAGCAAGCGCATCGGGGCCGGCATCAGAGGGTCACGACGATCTTGCCGAGATGCTTGTTCGCCTCCATGTGCTCGAACGCTCGGTCGATGTCGTCGAACGCGTACACCTTGTCGATCGGCAGCTGCAGCTTTCGGGACTCGACCGCGCCCCAGATGTCCTTCCTGACCTCGTCGAAGATCTCACGGATCTCCTCGATGGTGCGGGTGCGGAAGGTGACGCCGATATAGCTGATGCGGCGGGCGGCATGCAGGTCGAAGTTGAAGTCCGCATGGGTGCCGCCGAGCCGGCCGACATTGACGATGCGGCCCAGGATCTTCGTCGCGGCGAGGTTCTGGTTGGCGACCTTGCCCGAGACCTGGTCGACGATGAGGTCGACGCCTTCGCCGCCGGTCGCCTTCAGGACTTCGTCCACCCATTTGGGATCGGAGGAGTCGACCGCGAGGTCGGCGCCGTACTCCTTCAGCCGGCCGCGGCGATAGGCATCGGTCGACGAGCCGATCACGAGCTTGGCGCCCTTGAGTTTGGCGATCTGCATCGCCATCAGGCCGACGCCGGAGCTTGCGCCCTGGATCAGCACGGCTTGCCCGGGCTGCACGCCGCCGACCATGATGACGGCGTTGTACATGGTCGCGAGCGCGACGGGGAGGGTGGCGGCCTCCTCGAAGTTCATGTTCGAGGGCGCACGGAACAGCCGGCCGTGGTCGGCGAGTGTGTATTCGGCGAAGGCGGCGCCGCCCGAGCCCATGATGCGGTCGCCGACCTTGACGCCCTTGGCATCTGGTCCGAGCTCGGCGACTTCGCCGGCCCATTCCATGCCGAGCACGGTACCGACGCCGCCGGCTGCGCCATGGGCGTGACCCTTGCGCATGCCGGTGTCGGCGCGATTGAGCCCGCAGGCGCGGACGCGGACCAGCACCTGGGTGCCTTTAGGTTTTGGTTGAGCGACGTCGGAAATCCGAGCGCCCTCAGCGCCATAGACATAAGCCTTCATGAACTACTCTCGCTTCTTGCAGTGATTATTCAGCGGCTTGCGCGCTCGGATGAGCGATCATGCCTTCGAGCCGGCTGCGGATGATGGCTTCGGCTTCGCGCACGATGCGGGAGATGAGCTCGCCGCAAGTAGGGATATCCTGGATCAGGCCCTGCACCTGGCCGGCCGACCAGATGCCTTCGTCGGAATTGCCGGTCGCATAGACCATCTTGCCGCGGGCGCCGGCGACCAGTTCGCGGATGTCCTCGAACTTGGCGCCTTCCTTCTCCATCGCAACGACCTTGGTCGATATCTCGTTCCTGGCGACGCGCGAGGTGTTGCGCATGGTGCGGAAGATCAGCTCGGTCTCGCGCTCGTCATTGGCGACGATCTTCTCCTTGATGAGTTGGTGGATCGGGCTCTCTTTGGTGGCCATGAAGCGGGTGCCCATGTTGATGCCCTCAGCGCCCAGCGCCAGCGCGGCGACGAGGCCGCGGGCGTCGGCAAAGCCGCCGGAGGCGATCATCGGGATCTTGATCTTGTTGGCGGCGGCCGGGATCAGGATCAGGCCAGGGGTGTCGTCCTCGCCGGGGTGGCCGGCGCATTCGAACCCGTCGATCGAGATGGCGTCGACGCCCATGCGCTCGGCCGAGAGCCCGTGACGGACGCTGGTACATTTGTGCACGACCTTGACGCCGTGCTTCCTGAACTCGTCGACGTGCTCCTGCGGCTTGTTGCCGGCAGTCTCGACCACGGTGATACCGCTCTCGATGATGGCGGCGCGATATTCGGCGTAAGGCGGCGGTTTGATCGCGGGCAGGATGGTCAGATTGACGCCAAAGGGCTTGTCGGTGAGGTCGCGGCAGCGCGCGATTTCCTTCCGGAGATCCTCTGGCGTCGGCTGCGTCAACGCCGTGATGAAGCCGAGCGCGCCGGCGTTCGCAACGGCCGCAACCAGCTCGGCGCGCCCGACCCATTGCATGCCGCCCTGGACAATGGGGTGCTCGACGCCGACGAGTTTCGTGAACCGTGTCTGCAACATGACCTGTTTCCCCCGCCCGCGTGGCCCGCTGGCTCTGTTATCGGTTGATGCCGGCAGGATGCCGCTGGGGTCGGGAAAAGTCTATTGCGGGGACGTGCGGGGCGATCATGCGGAGCGCGAGGGGGATTCCGCGGGACGGATAATTGGCATCTCACTCCGTCATCCTGAGGTGCGAGGCATGGGACGTAACGCGTCCCATGGGGAGCCTCGAAGGATGGACGGCCGAGATGCGGCCGGGCTGTCGCCCTTCGAGGCTCGTCCTGCGGCAGGCCGCAGGACGAGCACCTCAGGGTGACGGTCTTAAGATTACATGCGGCCTACAAGGCTTCCGCTACTCCGCCGACAGCCGCACCATCTGGCGGCCGCCGTTGATTTCCTTGAGGCTGTTGACGAAGTTCTCCGGGCGCTGCCAGCGGTAGGGGACCTTCAGGCCCATGTACTCGGCGATGTCGCCGATGAAGCCGGTGCAATTGGTGGTTTCGGCGTTCCAGACCGGCGAGCTCTCCTGCAACTTCTTGATGTAGGCGAAGACGCGCTTGGCATCGGATTCGTTCAGATAGACGCGATAGTTCGCGGTCAGATAGTCCGGATCGAGATCGCCGTAGCTCGCGCCGGTCTCGGATGGCACCCAGGTCAGGTGACCGAGCACGTAGGTCCAGGTGTCGCCCTTGGGCGTCAGGCCCGCGACCTCGACGGCGCGCTCGCTGGTCTTGCCGTACCAGACGAAGGCATGGCCCCAGCTCGCCGCCGTCCGCGCGCGGAAGTCGACGTAGTAGGGACCTTTTTCCGCGCGCGCGACAGGCCGCCTGGTGGATTGCGGCGGCGGTCGTGATGCGGCGTCGTTCGAGACAAGCGCGTTCGCGTCGGCGACGCGCTTGTTCGCTTCGTGGGCCGAAGCCGCTTGAATCGTGGACGAGAGCACAACGGAGAGGGTGAGCGCCGCAAGCAGGCGGCGCCCCAATCGTTCAGATCTGCTTGTCACGCTTGGCCCCTCGACTGTCCGCTGCTCAACGCCGATTCAACGATGACTTAACGTCAGTAGCGCGCCGCGACCGGGCCCGGCGCCTTGCCGATCGGAGCCTTTCCAATCGGGCTCTTGCCAATCGGCATCTTGCCGATCGGCGCCTGCTCCGCCGGATAGACCGCCACGGGCTGCCGGCGCGGCAGATCCGCAGCGTTCGCAGCCGTCACCAGAGCAAGCGTAGCACCCACGACAAATACAATCTTCTTCACAGTCATACCCCTAGAAGGTTTGGTCCAAACACGGCAGAGCCGTGCCCCCAGACACGCCTCACAGATGGGCGTCGGAATGCGTCCACAGTGCGGCACCCGCGCGACATGTTGGCGGCATCTATCGGGCGCGCGGGGATGTGATGTGTGTCAAAATGTTTCGACGTCACGCCGCGCCTTCGTCAGCGATCGGCGCTGAGGCGGAAATGCATCTCGATCTTTGTGGGCGAAGGTTCGCTCGCAACGCGCCAGGGCGAGAAGCCGGGCGTGGGATCGGGATCGGAAGGAAGATCGATCGGCCAGCTCTGTGTTGGCACGCCCGGGAGCGTCAGGCTGACCGCGCGTTGGCGCGTCTTGTAACTCAACGAGGCAGAGGCAATGATCGCTTTGCGGTCGCCATCATGGGCGCGCCAATTCGCAGGCAGCAGCGCGTTCGCATATCCCCGCGCTTCCTCGACTACGATCTGCACATCCTCTTCCTTGTCCGGCAGGGTCATGCCGGCGGGGAGGCGAAACTCGATTGCGAGCGTCATGTAGCCATGGCTGAGATAGGGCGAACGGATGAGTTCGTACCACCCCCAATAGCCAAGGATTGCCACGGTGAGCAGAACGGTGACGGCAAAAGGCGTGGAGAGCCGCGTGGCCCGGTGAGGCGCGGCGTCGGAGGTTTCCGTGGCGGGCTGTGGCGTTGCGTTCCGAACGATCCCGAAACGCACGAACAGCCAAATGCCGGCGATCAGGCCGGCCGCGCCGCCGATCGGGCCGATATTGAAGAATGCCCCCATGGCGATGCCGCCATCGCGGTCCGGCCCGGCCAGCATGATTACCAGCGCGGCAAGGCCGGACCAGCCGGCGAGCGCACCGAGCAAGGCAGAGAGGAGGCCGAGGATGAAGCGCATGCGTTGTTGGTCGCACCGATAAAGATCGCGGTTCGAACCTGATGCGGCTCACCCGATCCGGTTCAGGCTATTCCGGATCGTCGAGAAGATGCCGCCGATGTCCTTGCGCAGGCCATCGAGTGCATTGAAATTGTCGAAGATGCGCGCGAGCCGGTCTTCGACCTCGCGCTTGCTCTTGGTAAGCGCATCCACCCGCGAGGCGAGCGGCACGCCGCCGTTTGCCTCAATCTCGCCGACGGTCTTGGCGAGGAGATCGCGGGTGCTGCTCACGTCCGCGATCAGGGCCTCGATGCCGAACACGGGCGCCTTGAGCGGGACGAGATCGGCCTGCGACTTCGATAGCTCCGCCTTGAATACGTTCAGCGTCGCCAGCGTCTCCTGCAAGGCGCCGAGGCGCTGACGCGACTGGATGACAAAATCGTTCAGCGCGTTCTGGCGGTCGGCAAGCGTCTTGCCATCGGGGTCGGTTTCGACGTCGGCGAGCGAGCGCTCGAGCTGGGCCTGGCGCTGGCCGAGCTCCTCGAAATCGAGCCGGATCGCCTTCAGGATGTTGGCGCTGTCGTCGATGCGGGCGAGGCGCTGCTCGATCTCGATCTTGTTCTGCGACAGTGTTTCGACGCGTGCGCTGAGCGGCGCCTCGCCGCCGGTCTCGAGCTCATCGACGGTCTTGGCGAGGCGTTCATGGCTCAGGCCCAATTCGCCGATCAGGGCGTTGATGCCGGCATCAGATGAGCGCAGCGGCACCAGCTCTGCGTGGGATTTCGCCAGATCTTCCTTGTACTGGTTGAGCGTGGAGAATGTGTCTTGCACCACGCCGACCCGCGACAGCAGCGTCGATACGTCGCGCGCGATGTCCTTCAGCCGGTCAGCGAGGTTGTTCTTGCGGTCGTCGGTCTCGAGGTCGAGCAGCGAGCGCTCGAGCTGGTTCTGGCGGTCGCGGATCTCGGTGAAGACCGGCTCGACCGCGCGGCGCTGATCGGCGACCTTGCCGACCATCTCCCGCAACGCCTGCTGGCGGCGGCGGATTTCGGCAAGCTGGTCGTGCATGTCGGTGGACTGGTTGCGGCCTTGCTGGAGCAGCGCGCGCTGCTCGGTCTCGCCCAGCTTGTCGTGGAGGGCGGAAACGGCCTCCCGCGGGTCGCTCTCGATCAGGTGCTGGACCGTCGCATCCAGGTGGTTTTGCAGGGCGTGGGCAACGACGACGTCTTCCCGGGTCTTCTTGAGGCGATCGCGGAGCGTCTTCAGGCTGCGGTCCTGGCGCGAAAGCCGCCAGGTCGCCGCGCCGATCAGCGCCAAGGCCGTGGCCAGGAGCGCGCCGGTTGCGATGCGCTGCGGCACGGGCAGGCCCGCGAACAGGGCGGGCAGATGGGCGACGTCGTAACCGAACGCCTGCGGGGCGAGAAGCGCGATGGCGGCGAGCAGCACAAACCAGGCAACCAGGAAAAACAGCCACATCGTGACGCCCTCACGCCGGCACAATCTCGCCATGATTGCTATTGGAGAGCGGAACCGAGATCAAGGGGCAGGGGGTGCGGGTGTGTGCGGGGCGCGCGCGGCGGCCGGGCCGACGGTGGATGGCCGTGCCGGGATTACCAGGTTTTCCCGAGGCTAGGGGGAGTCTCGTAGCCCGCATGAGCGCAGCGACATGCGGGACTTTTGTTGTGGATGCGAGTTTTCCGGATGTCGCTACGCTCATCCGCGCTACGGCACCGCGCTTGCTGTTACAGCCGAAACTCGTTCGTCAGCTCGCCGATGCCGTCGATCGAAACCGTCACAATATTCACCGGCTCCTTCATCACGCCGACGCCGACGGAGGTGCCGACGGCGATGAGATCGCCGGGGAGCAGGGTCATGTCGTGCGAAATCTTGCTGACCAGCTCTTGCGCGCTGAAGATCATGTCGGCGATCGGATAATTCTGCCGCTCCGCACCGTTGAGGATGGTGCGGACCACGAGCTTGGCCGGATCGAGGCCGGTCGTGATCACCGGGCCGAACGGGCCGTAATCGTCGATGCCCTTGGCGCGGGCCCATTGGGGGAAGGTCGGGTCGCGGGTCAGGATGTCGTTGGCGGTGATGTCGTTGACGCAGGTGTAGCCGAAGATGAAGCTATCTGCCTCCGCCGGGGACACGCGGGCGCAGGTCCTGCCGATGACAATGCCGAGCTCGCCCTCATAGGTGGTCTTGCCGTCATAGGACGCCGGAGGGCGGATCACCGAGCCGGGCGTCGTGATGCTCGTGGTGGCCTTTAACAGGTAAAGTGGCTCCGGCGGTTCGGGCTGGTTCAGCTTGGCCGCGAGCGCGTGAAAATTATTCCAGAGCGCGACGATCTTGCTGGGCGCGCACGGCGCCAGCAGTTCGACCTCCGACAGTGCGAGTGTCTTGCTGTTCGGCGCATTGCGGCCGAACATCTCGCCGTCATGCACGCTGATGCCGGATAGCGTCAGTGTGCCGAAGCCGGTTGTGCCGGCGTGGCGGAAGCGGAGCCATTTCTTCATCTCGCCAGCCATCACGCCACCGCCAGTGCGCGGGGATCGGAGGGCGCGGTGACGCCGTCATAGAGGCCGGCGATGCGGGCGCGCTGGGTGACCATCGCCAGCACCGAGTCGAGCGCAGGCGTCGGGATTTTGGTCAAGCGGCCCATCTCCTGCACCACGGTAACGAGCGGATCGATCTCCATCGGGCGGCCGCGCTCGAGATCTTGCAGCATCGAGGTCTTGTGCGCGCCGACCTTGCGGGCGCCCTCGATGCGGCGCTCGACATCGACACGGAATTTGACGCCAAAGGTCTCGGCGATGCCCTGCGTCTCCATCATGATCGCGCGCGACAGGGCGCGCGTGGCCGGATCGGTGCAGATCACGTCGAGCGTTGCGTGCGTCAGCGCGCTGATCGGGTTGAAGCAGACATTGCCCCAGAGTTTCAGCCAGATCTCGTCGCGAATGCGGTCGAGCACAGGGGCCTTCAGGCCGGCCGCGACGAACAGGTCGGCGAGACGCTGCACGTCGGCGGTGATTTCGCCCGAGGGCTCGCCGAGCGGAAAATTGTTGCCGTAGACGTGGCGGATCACGCCGGGCGCCTCGATCTCGGTCGCGGGATAGACGATGCAGCCGATGGCGCGCTCGGCGCCGAGTTCGCGCCACTGCCGCCCGCCGGGATCGATGCTCTCCAGCGTCGCGTTCTCATAAGCGCCGCCGTGCTTGTGGAAGTACCAATAGGGAATGCCGTTGACGGCGGTGACGATGCGGGTGTGGGGGCCCAGGAGCGGCTGCATCTTCTCGATCACGCCGGTGATCGAATGCGCCTTCAGCGTGATGATGATGTAGTCCTGCACGCCGAGCTCGGCGGGGTTGTCGGTGCAGCGCGGATGAACCGTATGCTTCTCGTCGCCGGCGAGCAGCGTCAGGCCATGTTCGCGCATCGCGGCCAGGTGCGCACCGCGCGCGATGAGGCTGACGTCGGCGCCAGCGCGCGCGAGCTGCACTCCAAGATATCCGCCGATCGCGCCGGCGCCGTAGATGCAGATCTTCATGAAATCCTCGAAGGGCAAAAACCGGAATTTCGGGACGAAGGATCCGGTCCGGCTCGGAAGGATCCGAGCCGGGGCCGGCAGTCGCAGGGGAAAGGTCTTGTTGCTTTAGGCTGCTTGCGGCGTGCCGTTGATCGCTTCGTCGACGACAGCGGCGATGTCGCGCATGCTGATGACGGAGACGAGGCTGTAATCGTCGATGACCGGCAGGTGCCGAATATGATTCCGGTTCATCAGGTGCCGGACATGCTCGATCGTGTCGCTCGAGGTGCAGGAGACGAGCTGCTGCACCGAGACGAGCTGCGAGACTTTTACATTCACGCCGTTGGCGCCGTGCTCGGCGACCGCGCGCACCACGTCGCGCTCGGTGAACATGCCGACGGCGGTGTTACCCTCCGAGCGGACCACATCCTTTACCACCAGCGCGCTGATATTGTTGGCGCGCATCAGCTTGGCGGCGATACCCACCGTTTCGTTCATTCGCACCGTAACAACGCGCGGCGTCTTCTTGCGCAGAATGTCTCCGACCAGCATTGCAACCTCCCTAGGTGAATGATGAGGGCAAGTGTGGTATACATTATGCCAATCGTCAAGCGCTGGATTTGGCCGATCCGAAAAATCTTGCGACAGCAATGCTGACGTGTGCGGCAAGCCAAAAAGAACAAGCCAAAAAGAAAGGGCGCATCGCTGCGCCCCTTCTTGATGGATGCGGTTGTTGCGCGGAGGCTATGCCGCCTTGGTGCTTCCCGCCGCCGTCTCGGCAACCGTCGCTTCCTTGCCGAGGATGAAGGAGCGGCGCAGCGGCTTGATCACGAACAGCGCCATCAGCGCGGCGGTCGCATTCAATGCGACGGCCACCACGAACACGGCCTTCCAGCCATAGGCGGCCGAGATCACGCTTGCGAGCGGGACCAGCAACGCGGCGGTGCCCTTCGCGGTGTAGAGCATGCCGTTGTTGGTGGTCGCATACTTCGAACCAAACGTGTCGCCGCAGGTGGCGGGGAACAGCGAGTAGATCTCGCCGAACACACCGAAATAGACCGCGGTCGCGAGCACGAACACGATCGGGATCTGGCCATAGGCCGACAGCGTCAGCAGCATGACTGCGGCGGTACCGAAGGCAATGAACATGGTGTGCTCGCGGCCAATCGTATCGGAGACCCAGCCGAAGAAGGGGCGGCCGAAGCCGTCGAAGATGCGGTCGAGCGAAATCGCGAAGGTCAGCGCCGCCATCTGGAAGCCGAGAAGCGTGACCGGCGTGTCGGCGATCTTGAAGTCATGCGCGATCGGGGCGATCTGCGCCGCGGTCATCAGGCCGCCGGAGGCGACCATGACGAAGACGAGGTACATGACCCAGAAAATAGGCGCACGCAGCACCTGGGGCGGGGTAAAGTCGATCTTGGTCTGCGGCAGATTGAGCTGCTTCTTCTTCGGCGGGATCGAGATCCGTGGTGGCTGAATGAAGAAAGCGAGCACGAACACGATCAGGCCCTGGCCGATGCCGAACTTCAAGAACGCGGTCTGGTAGCCGCTCGATGCGATCATCATCGCGATCGGCACCACGGTCAGCGCGGCGCCTGCGCCGAAACCTGCGGCTGTCGCGCCGGCGGCGAGACCGCGGCGATCGGGAAACCATTTCAGGGCGTTGCCGACGCAGGTGCCGTACACCGCGCCCGCGCCCATGCCGCCGACGACCGCGGCCGCGTAGAGCAGGGGAAGCGTGTCAGCATAGGAGTTGAGAATCCAGGAGAGCGCGATCATCACGCCGCCGAACATGATGACGATGCGCGGGCCGTATTTGTCGACGAACCAGGCTTCGATTGGCACGAGCCAGGTCTCGGTGACGACGAAGATGGTGAAAGCGAGCTGGATCGCGGCGCGTCCCCAATGGTGGGCCGCATCGATCGGATCCACGAACAGCGTCCAGCCGTATTGCAGGTTGGCAATCATCGCCATGCAGACGATGCCCATGCCGAGCTGGAACCAACGAAAACCTGTGCGAAGGGGCGCCGCGGTCACGGCGCCATCCGTGCTGGACATCATCAACAACCTCCCAAGCGCCTGTCTGGTCGACATCAATTGCCAAGATGACCTGATGTCGCAAACATTGTGTCTTATCGTCGCAAGCGCAGAGGCAAGCTTGGTATACGATATTCCAGAATGCAAGCCCTATCTTGCGGGCGGGCTCAAGAAAAGTGCGCGGTTCCCTTCTGATTCCAAGAATTATCCGGGCTTCGCGCAAAACGAAAACGCCCGGCCACGAGGGCCGGGCGTCACGCGCGAGATCGCGTTCGCGAAGCGTGTCAGACGGTCGATTGCGCGACCACGACCTTGCGCCAGGGTTTCAGCACGAGGATCGCGAGCAGCGAGGCCAGGATGTTGGCGCCGGCCGCGAGGATGAACACGTTGTCCCAATGGCCGGAGGTCTGCTGCACATAATTGGCGAGCGGCACCAGAAGCGCGGCCGTGCCCTTGGCGGTGTAGAGCAGGCCGGCATTGGTGGTCGCGAATTTTGCGCCGAACGTATCTGTGCAGGTCGAGGGGAACAGCGAGTAGATCTCGCCCCAGGCAAAGAACACGAAGCCTGACAGGATCACGAACCAGATTGGATCCTGGCCCCAGAGGTAAAGCATCCAGATGCCAAAGCCTTCCATGCCGAAGGCGATGAACATCGTGTTCTCGCGGCCGATCATGTCGGAGATCCAGCCGAAGAACGGACGCGTCAGGCCGTTGAGCACGCGGTCGATGGTCGCTGCGAACGTCACCGCGGTCATGGTCATGCCGATCAGCGTGACCGGAACGCTGTCGACCTTCCAGTCGACCGCGATCGGCTTCAGGTTCGCCGTCACCATCAAGCCGCCAGCACCGACGATCACGAACATGAAGTACATCAGCCAGAAGATCGGCTGACGCAGCACCTCGGTCGGCTGGTAGTTGCGACGCGTCTGCACGAGTGCTGCATTCGCCACCACGTTCGGGACCTGCCCCGGCTTCGGCGCAAGCAGGAAAAACGCGAGGATGCAGATGATGATGCCTTGTCCCAGGCCGAAATAGAGGAAGGTGGTCTGGAAGCCACTGTCCTTGATCATGGCCTGGATCGGCGCGACGGTGAGGGCCGAGCCCGCACCGAAGCCTGCGGCGGTGATGCCCGCGGCAAGGCCGCGCTTGTCGGGAAACCATTTCAGCGCGTTGCCGACGCAGGTGCCATAGACGCCGCCGGCGCCGATGCCGGCGACGATCATGCCGAGATAGAAGCCGTTGAGCGTGGTGGCCTGCGCGTTGATCGCCCAGCCGATCGCGCAGAGCACGCCACCGACGAGCACGACGAGGCGCGGACCGTATTTATCGACAAACCATCCTTCGACCGGCACCAGCCAGGTCTCGAACAAAACAAACAGCGTAAAGGCCCACTGGATCGAGGCGCGATCCCAACCGAAAGTCTTCTGGATGTCCGGGACGAAGAACGTCCAGCCATATTGGTAGTTCGCGATCATCACCATGGCCGCTACGCCGATCGCCAATTGCGCCCAGCGATACGTGTCGCTGACGCGCGCGGCTGTAGGGGCTGTTGTTGCCTGCACCATGTCCGTCATAAATCCTCCAATAAGCGCTTCTGTTTTTTTGAGCGAGCGTTGGCTGCATTGTTGTATTCATTATGCCAAGCTTCAAGCGCACGCCGGCCTATTGTGCGCTTATGACGCAACCTCTTTGCGAGGTGGCGTGAATGAGCCGATTCCCAAATAGAAATGGCCCCGCTGAGCGGGGCCATTCTTCAAAAGTAGGAATTCGCTTGTTTTACAACCGGCGCGACAATTCGACGCGCCGGACTCTGATCTCGCCTTTACAGGCCGAAGCGGGGCAGGTCGCCGTTGTGGCTCGAGATCTCGGCGCTGGCCATCAGCAAGCGATCAAGCGCGGCCATGAAACGGGCGAACAGCGAGGTGGAGGAGGGGGCGAGCGCGACGGAAGCGGTCTTGGACATCGGAATTCCTTTCTCGAGACGGTCAGTATCGCTGTCTCATTTCAAGGGCAACGTATGTATACCAGATGCCAAAGTCCATGCATTCCATTGCATGGCAGCATTTAACCTACCGCATTGCAGCATAATGATGCGTTAAAGCAGCCGTTTTGGGCGTAAACGGGTGCGGAATCCGCCCGGTATGCCACGGGACCGGTCTTGGCACCGCAGTGCAAAACCGCTAGTGGTCTGCCCCCTTTTCCAATCATCTCGCAGAGTGGTTCATGTCGAGCGCCTCGCCCGCCGTCTCGATCGGCATCGATTTTGGGACCAGCAACACGGTCGTCGCGATCGCGGCGGACGACCGCCGGGTCGAGGCCATCCGCTTCGACCATGGCGGGCAACGGCACAGCGTCTTTGTGTCGGCCCTGTGCTTCTGGGAGGACCGGCCGGGAGCCGGAGCCCAGGCCGAAGGCGGCCCGTGGGCGATCGAGCAGTTTCTCGAAGGACGCCACATCTACCGCTTCCTGCAATCGTTCAAGACCTTCGCCGCGAGCAGCAGTTTCAACACCACCCAGGTGTTTCGGCAGCGCTACAAGTTCGAGGATATTTTAGCGGCGTTCCTGCGGACGCTGGCGCGCCATGGCGGTGACAAGTTCGGCTTCGAGGCCGCAAACATCACGGTCGGCCGCCCCGTGCGCTTCGCCGGTGGCAATCCCGACGAGATGCTGGCGATGCAGCGCTACCGGGCCGCGTTCGAACGCCTCGGTGCCGGCCACGCGCGTTACGTTTATGAGCCGGTCGGGGCGGCGTTCTCCTTTGCCCGCCGGCTGGAGCGCGATGCCACCGTACTGGTTGCGGATTTCGGCGGCGGCACCAGCGATTTCTCGGTGATGCGTTTCTCGCGTACAGGCGGTGCTTTGCGCGCCGAGCCGCTTGGACACGCCGGCATCGGGATTGCGGGCGACACGTTCGATTACCGCATCGTCGACCACGTCGTCTCGCCGCGGCTGGGCAAGGGCTCGAGCTTCCGCTCGTTCGACAAGGTGCTGCCGGTCCCGAGCGGCCACTACACCAACCTCGCGCGCTGGCATCAGCTCGCGCTGATGAAGAGCAACGGCGATCTGCGCGAGCTGCGCGAGCTTGCGCGAACCGCGCTGAAGCCGAAGCTTCTTGAAGATTTCATCACCATCGTCGATCTCGACCTCGGCTTTTCGCTGTATCGCGCGGTGTCCGACGCCAAGGTCGCGCTGTCGGGCCACGACGAGGTGGACTTCCGCTTCAAGGGCGGCGGCGTCGACATTGGTGCGACCATCACACGGAAAAACTTCGAAGCCTGGATTGCCGACGATGTGGCCCGGCTCAGTGCCACCGTCGACAAGGTGCTAGGCGAGGCCGGCATCACCGCACGCGAGGTGGAAAAGGTGTTTTTGACCGGCGGCACTTCGTTCGTGCCCGCCGTACGAAAACTGTTCGCCGAGCGGTTTGGCAACGAACGGCTGATGTCGGGGGACCAGTTCGAGTCGATCGCCTATGGCCTCGCCTTGATCGGACACAGTCCCGATCCGGATCGCTGGACCGCGGACGGCGGGCTCAAGTCTAGAGCATGATCCGGAAAAGTGTGCAGCGGTATTCCCTCGCGTCAAACGCGGAACGCGTTTGCGCGGAGATCATGCTCAAACAAAAATCCTGAAGCGCGATGACGCGCTTTAGGCAGGCGCGTAGGCCTATGGCCGCGCGCCCGCCTATCCTCGCGCTATTGGTTGATCTCGGGCTCGACGAGCCTTGCGAGATTCCGCAGCGATTCCTGCCAGCCGAGATAACAGGCTTCCGCCGGAATGACGTCCGGGATACCTGCCTGCGTGATGTCGAGCTCGGTGCCCACCAACACTTTCTTCAGCACCACAGTCACCTGAATCTCGCCAGGCAAATTGGGATCGTCGAATCTGTCCGTGTATCGCAGGCGTTCGCCCGGGACCAGCTCGACATATTCGCCGCCAAACGCGTGGCTGTGGCCCGTCGTAAAATTCCGGAACGACATCTTGAACGTGCCCCCGACCTTAGGCTCCAGATGATGCACGGTGCAGGCAAAGCCATTGGGCGGAAGCCATTTCGCAAGCGCGTCCGCCTCCAGGAAGGCGCGATAGAGTTTCTCCGGGCTGGTCGTCAGAACACGGTGCAGGCGTACGGTGCTGGGCATAATCGTCATCCTCATCAATTGGCGGGCTCGACGTTGACGTCTGCTGCCCATTCATGTCCAGAGGACGAACGTGACGCCGCCGATCCGACACAACATCTCGATTTTCTTGCCGGCTTTTTGTTGGCAATGCCTGCGGCGGATCGTCTGGCCGGAACCGCTAGACCACCGTCGCATCCTGCGGCGTCATCGTGAACGCAAGCCGATAGCGGCCCGGCGTCGGATTGTCGCGCGCACCCGCAGCGCGAAGCCCGGATGGTGAGAGTTGGTCGGCCGTCACGCGCTCGATTGCGTCTGGATCGTAACCGGACAGCAACACGATCCAATCGGCGACGCCGTCGGCCCCCCGGATCTGCTGCTCGGTCGTCGGCGATTTCGTCCTGGGCGTGTCGGTGAGGAGGAGGTGGGCACCCGTCACTCCCGGCCTCTGTGCCAAGGCACCGAGCGTCTCCGAGAGGTGTGCCTGCAACTCCGTCTCCCGTCCGGCATCCGGCGAAAGCCTGATGGTCGCAAGCGACGTCGCAATGCCGCCGCCAAAACTGGCTGCGATCCGGCTCTGGCTGCGGACCATGCCGAGATGATGCGGCATCATCTTGGTCGACAATGATATCGGGGAGTTGAGCCGGTCGAGATATCCCCGCGATGTAAGCACGTCGTATTGCTCCAGCTCGTAGAGCACGAAGAAACCTTCCGCATTCTCGGTGCTGGCCCAGCGCGATCCGCGCCGGAAGCCGGGAATGCTCATCCGCTCCGGAAAATGCTCGTGCGAATGCCAGTCGCCGAACTCTGCACGCTGCTCTGGACGCACGTTCCACCACATTGCGACGGCTGCCTTGCCCAACAGTGACATGCTGACCTCGATCTTTTTCCGTCGTTGGCCGGAAGTCGCGTCGTCGTCCCGCGAAAGACGCCACTTGGTGATGGGGCTCAACCGGCCTGCATGTGGCGTGTGTCGTGATGTGGCGACATGCATACCATACGCAGGCTGCGCCTGCTCACGTGCCACGCGCGCAGCTCTGGATAGATCGAGGCCACAATTCCGCTGTCGTTTACGTCGGCGCCCTCAGGCCCGGTGAGCTGATCCACGCATCGATCTGGATAGCTGTCTCGTCCTGCCGCACCTTTTGCAGCAAGACCTCGCGGCGATGACCTGGAGGAAGCGAGTGCACCTCTTCGCGCAAACGTTCGACCTCTTCGGCGAGCCGTTGCTTGAGAGATTGGGTCTGCTTGAAACGACGCTGTTCCATAGCGCACCTCCCTTGCTGATGAAGCGGGAGCGCAATCGGCGTTCTCGTCACCGACAAAAGCCAGGTGCCCCGCCGGTGATGAGGAACTCTAGCATGAATCCGCGACGTGTATGTCCACAAGGGTACGTTACTGGTCCGGAACTCCTCGAGGAGGCCTCGCCTCGTCGAGGCCGCCTCAAACCCGTAAAACCCTCCGCCGGCGTCCTGGGGCCAATTAACTCCCTGGCAAGCCTTGCGCGGAAACACGATCAGGTATACCCTAAAGTTGTTCGTTCAGCCGCTGTGCCTTGTTGAATGTGCCCGCGGGCTCCTTTTCCATCGACATCGACGAATTGAAACGGTTCTGCGTGAGCGTCACGCGGAATGCACATATGTGCTCTTTGGAGAAGAAAAATGACGACAGGTACTGTGAAGTGGTTCAACGGCCAGAAGGGCTTCGGATTCATTCAGCCCGACGACGGCGGCAACGATGTGTTCGTTCACATCAGCGCGGTTGAGCGGGCTGGTCTTGCGGGTCTCGCCGAGGGCCAAAAGGTCACCTTCGAGGCCAAGACCGACAAGATGCGGGGCAAGGTCAGCGCTGAGAATCTCTCGCTGGCTTGAGCTATCTGCGCCGTTTCACGGATGTACTGAAACGGCAACGTTGCCCGCTCGATCCCTGGATTGAGCGGGTTTTGTCTGTTGAACAGGGTGAAAGATGAGCGCCAAGAGATCGGCAGAACCGTCACCCGAAGGCATCGCGCGTTCCAATCGTCAACGCCTGGCTGCTGAAGAAGGTGCAAAAGCGATGGCGGATGCCGAAAAGCAGGCCGCCGATGTTCGCAAGAACATGGCCCGACTTCGAGAGCTGCGCGTAGCGAAGGAAGTCGCCGACGCGACCCTCCAAGCATCGTTGCCGGCGCCCACCCCGACGAAGCGCAAGAAGAAGCAGGCGCAATAGCCGACTTCGATAGCGCCGACGAAAATCTGGAGAGGGCCGGTCACATGCCAAAGAGTGCGGGTCTTGCCTAGAGTCAAATCGGACGGCGGTGGCACAATCACGTTCTTTCTCGCGCTTGGCGCGGGCCGACAGATGTGCCGACTTGCGACCACGTTTGCGACCCAGAAGCAGGCCTTCAGCTATCTTCAGAAATACCGGACGGAGTTCGAGCGCATCGCGCGGACGCGGCTGGCTTCGGGGGAACTCGAAGACGGGATCGTCGTGCTTTCCATGCTCTAGGTCGAGCGTCGATTCCTATTCCGAGCGGCTTCCCGGCTTGTCCTCGCGGGCCAAGCGCTCCGCTTTCAGGCGCTCGCGGTTCTCGTTGAAGGATTGCTGGTCCTTCGCGTAGTCATTCATCGGCTTCTGCGTTTTGGCAGGTTTGAACGCCTTGTTGGCTTCACGCTTGGTGCGATCAGAGGGTTGATCTTTCAACATGTCGACCTCGATACGAGATGCTTAATGGCTCGCTGCGGAGGCGCTACATTTGCAGAGCTCACCGGTTAAGTAGACAACTGACGTCCATCGCGTCGGTTCCTCGGAATCCTGCCGCCTCTTTTCGAGCAATGGCATAATACCCCTGTTTTGCCCGACGCGTCAAAGTGGATTCGTAAAATACGAAATACTTTTGCGGCCAGTGAGTTAGCTACTGTGCATGGGGTTGTTTTTCAGTTTTAGTTTGGGCCTGCGACCGCACGGCTCTTCTGATGCAAAAAGGGCCGCCTGATCAGGCGGCCCTTTCGTCTTGGCTTAAAACCAGATCCGCTTACTCGGCGGCCTGCTTCTGCGGCGGATCGAGTGCGCCGGACTTGTGGATATCGGCGACCTGGTGATCGCTGAAGCCGAGCACGCTGCGCAAGATTTCGTCGGTGTGCTCGCCGAGCAGGGGGGAGCGCTCCACGTCGCTGGGAGAATCCGACAGCTTGATCGGGTTGCCGACCGAGATGTACTTGCCGCGGGTGGGATGGTCGACCTCGACCACGGTGCCGGTCGCGCGCAGCGACTGGTCCTCGGCGATCTCCTTCATCGACAGGATCGGGCCGCAGGGGATGTCGTCCTTGTTGAGGATCTCCATCGCCTCGAACTTCGTCTTCGTCATCGTCCACTGCTCGATGCGGCCGAAGATCTCGTTCAGGCGCGGCAGGCGAACTGCGGGCTTGGCGTAGTTCGGATCGGTCTTCCAGGTCGGCTCGCCGATCACGTCGCAGATCTTCTCCCAGACCGGGGCCTGGGTGATGAAGTAGATGTAGGCGTTGGGATCGGTCTCCCAGCCCTTGCACTTCAGGATGCGGCCGGGCTGACCGCCGCCGGAATCGTTGCCGGCGCGCGGCACGGCATCGCCGAACGGAATGCCTTCGCCGAACTGGCTGTATTCCTTGAGTGGACCGCGTTCGAGACGCTGCTGGTCGCGCAGCTTGACACGCGCGAGGTTCAACACGCCGTCCTGCATCGCGGCGGTGACCTTCTGGCCCTTGCCCGAATGCGTGCGCTGATAGAGCGCGGTGACGATGCCGAGCGCCAGATGCAGGCCGGTTCCGCTGTCGCCGATCTGCGCGCCGGTGACGAGCGGCAGGCCGTCGCGGAAACCGGTGGTGGAGGCGGCGCCGCCGGTGCACTGCGCGACGTTCTCATAGACCTTGCAGTCTTCGTACGGTCCGGGACCAAAGCCCTTGATCGAAGCGACGATCATCTTCGGGTTGATCGCCTGGATCTTCTCCCAGGGGAAACCCATGCGGTCGAGCACGCCGGGGCCGAAATTCTCGACCAGCACGTCGCACTTCTTGATCAGCTCGGTCAGGACTTCCTTGCCCTTGGGGTTCTTGGTGTCGAGCGTGATCGAGCGCTTGTTGTGGTTGAGCATGGTGAAATACAGGCTGTCCACGTTCGGGATGTCCTGCAACTGGCCGCGGGTGATATCGCCGACACCCGGCCGTTCCACCTTGATCACGTCGGCGCCGAACCAGGCGAGCAGCTGCGTGCAGGTCGGTCCGGACTGGACGTGGGTGAAGTCGAGAATGCGAACGCCCTCGAGCGCTTTGGTCATCGTGTTGCTCCGTATACTCTGTCTGCCCCCGCAAACCGCAGGGAATAAGGGTTGAAGGGGAGGACTTACTTTTTCTTCTGCAGGACGCTCTGCGGATTGAGATTGCCGATGCGGCCGCTTTCAGAGCCCGCGGCCGGATCGATCACCGCGTTGATCAGCGTCGGCTTGCCCGAGGCCATCGCTTCGTTGACGGCACGCTTCAGTTCATCCGGGGAAGTCGCATTCACGCCGACGCCGCCGAAAGCTTCCATCATCTTGTCGTAGCGCGCGCCCTTGACGAACACCGTCGTCGCCGGATCGGCGTTCACGCTGTTGACGTCGGTGCCGCGATAGATGCCGTCATTGTTGAAGATGACGATGCAGATCGGAAGGTTGTAGCGGCAGATGGTCTCGACCTCCATGCCGGAGAAGCCGAACGCCGAGTCACCTTCCACCGCGAGCACGGGATGGCCGGTCTCGAGCGTGGCGGCAATCGCCTGGCCCATGCCAATGCCCATCACGCCCCAGGTGCCGACGTCGAGACGCTTGCGCGGCTTGTACATGTCGATGACGCCGCGGGCGAGGTCGAGCGTGTTGGCGCCTTCGTTGACCAGGATCGCCTCGGGATGCTCCTTGATCACGTTCTTCAGCACGCCGAGCGCGCCGTGATAATCCATCGGCGACTTGTTGTTCATGAGCTTCGGCGCCATCTTGGCGACGTTCTCGTCCCGCTTGGACGCAATGGCCTTGGTCCATTCGGCCGGCGGCGCGGTCCAGCCCGCAGCTATGGCCTGGTTGAAGGCTGCGACGACGGAGCCGATGTCGCCGACGACGGGCGCAACGATCTCGACGTTGGAGTCCATTTCCCTCGGCTCGATGTCGACCTGAATGAATTTCTTGGGCGCTTCGCCCCAGCTCTTGCCCTTGCCGTGCGAGAGCAGCCAGTTCAGCCGCGCGCCGATCAGCAAGACGACGTCGGACTCTTTCAGCACCGTCGAGCGGGCCGCACCGGCGCACTGCGGATGCGTGTCGGCGAGAAGGCCTTTGGCCATGCTCATCGGCAGGAACGGCACGCCGCTCTTCTCGACGAAGGTCTTGATCTCTTCGTCGGCCTGCGCGTAGGCCGCACCCTTGCCGAGGATGATGAGCGGACGCTTAGCGCTTTTCAAAACATCAAGCGCGCGCTTGATCGAAGCGGGCGAGGGGATCTGCGCAGGCGCAGCGTCAATCACCTTGACCAGCGACTTCTGGCCGGCTTCGGCATTCATCACCTGGCCGAACAGCTTTGCCGGCAGGTCGAGATAGACGCCGCCCGGACGGCCCGAAACCGCGGCGCGGATGGCGCGCGCAAAACCGATGCCGATGTCCTGGGCGTGCAGCACGCGATAGGCCGCCTTGCACAGCGGCTTGGCGATCGCGAGCTGGTCCATCTCTTCGTAGTCGCCCTGCTGGAGGTCGACGACCTCCCGCTCGGACGAGCCCGAGATCAGGATCATCGGATAGCAGTTGGTGGTGGCGTGGGCGAGCGCGGTGAGACCGTTGAGGAAGCCGGGCGCGGAGACGGTGAGGCAGACGCCGGGCTTCTTGGTGAGGTAGCCGGCGATGCCCGCGGCGTAACCGGCGTTCTGCTCGTGGCGAAACGAGATCACGCGAATGCCGGCGGCCTGCGCCATGCGGCCCAAATCCGTGATCGGGATGCCCGGCACATTATAGATGGTGTTGATGCCGTTCAGCTTGAGCGCGTCGATGACGAGATGAAAACCATCCGTCAGTTCCTGCTCGGTGCCCGGTGCTTCGGACTTGGTCGCGGTATTCAGCATGGGCCTTGTCTCCCTGGTCTCAAGGTCTTGGAGGCGAATTGCTCGCCCTTCTGGTGAACGTTGCTAGTTAGAACAGTTCCTGGCCGTGCGCTTCGACGTAGGCTGCAAGGCCAAGGGTGTGGTCGCGGGCGCGCTTCTCGGCGAGATCGGTATCGCGCGCTTCGAGCGCTTCGATCATGCCGAGATGCTCGGGCAGCGAGGTCGCGGTGCGGTCCTTGCGTCCGATCGTCAGTTGCCGGTAGCCGCGCACGTGCAGCAGCAGATCGTTGGTGAGATCGACCAGCACAGGAGATTCCGACAGCGAGATCAGCGCCTGGTGGAAAGCGATGTTGGCGCGCGAATATTCCTCGACGTGATCCTGCGGCAGGCGGTCCTTGCTGAAGTCCTTGAAGAAGTCGCGCAGCGCCGTGATGTCCTTTTTGCGCGCGGTGGCGGTGATGAGGCGCGCGGCCATGCTTTCCAGCGCCGCCCAGGCGCGGATCATGTCGACGATCTCGCTCTTGGTCCGGCGCACCACCATGATGCCGCGGCGCGGCACTGTCTTCACGAAACCGTCCTGCTCAAGCATCGCGATCGCTTCGCGGATCGGCGTGCGGCTCACGCCCAGGCGTTCGGACAACGCGCGCTCGTCCAGCATCACCGGCTCGGGCGTCGAGTAGATGTCCATCTTGAGAATGGCTTCCTTCAAGGCGTCATACGCCTTGTTCTTGAAGCTGCTCTCCGGGGCAATACGAACGATTGCGATGTCTGCCTCGGCCATGTTCGGCAACACCTTGGTTGGTTTCCGCAGTGACACGACGATTCTCCTCCAGTGGGAGTCGTCTTTTACAGGAATATTAACCGGAAAGTTTTTGGCATACCAAATACCAGTATGTCAAGCTGCCTATTTTTTGCAGCGTTCTAACCTACGACTTGCCTTGACAAGTTGGCTTCTGGCATACCAAATGCCATCACTGGCCATTTTTGATCCAAGCCGGCGGAGTAGTCTGGGCATTTCTGCCTCTCCGTTCCGCGGTACGGAACAGAGCGCGGCGATGGCAAGTGTCACGGGCAGCCGCAATACACGCGCTTTGCAAAGCAAGAACTGAAGGTCAAGGGAGAAGCCACATGTCCAATTCCAAAGATGCCGTCCGGAAGGTCCTTGACCAGGTCAAGACGGACAACCGCACCAGCCTGACGGCGCCGGAAGGCAAGCTGGTCTGCGACGCCTACGGCATTCCGGTGCCGAAGGAGGGCGTGGTGAAGTCGGCCGGCGAGGCCGGCAAGATCGCCGCTTCCATGGGTTTCCCGGTGGTGATGAAGATCGTCTCGCCGGACATTCTCCACAAGACCGAGGCCGGCGGCGTCATCGTCGGCGTCAAGACGGCCCAGGATGCCGAGAAGGCCTACGAGACCATTCTCGGTAACGCCAGGAAGTACAAGGCCGATGCCAAGATCGAGGGTATCCAGGTGCAGCAGATGCTGACCGGCGGTACCGAGGTGATCGTCGGTTCGATCACGGACGGCTCGTTCGGCAAGCTGGTCGCCTTCGGCCTCGGCGGCGTGCTGGTCGAAGTGTTGAAGGACATCACCTTCCGCCTCGCGCCCGCGACCAAGGAAGAAGCGCTGTCGATGCTCGACGGCATCCAGGCGCATGAGATCCTCAAGGGCGTGCGCGGCGGTGAGCCGGTCAACCGCACGGCGCTTGCCGAAATCATCGTCAAGGTCTCGCAGCTCGTCACGGATTTCCCGGAAATCATCGAGCTCGATCTCAACCCGGTATTCGCGACGGCGAAGGATGCGATCGCCGCCGACGTGCGCATCGTTGTTGATTTCGCCTACAAGCCCAAGCCGAAGCCGCGCCCGACCGAAGAAATCGTCGCTGCGATGAGCCGCATCATGCAGCCGAAGGCGGTTGCGGTGGTTGGCGCCTCTGCCGAAGACGGCAAGATCGGCAACTCCGTGATGAAGAACCTCATCAATGGCGGCTACAAGGGCGACATCTATCCGATCCATCCCAAGGCCGCCGAGATCCTCGGCTACAAGGCCTATAAGAGCGTCAAGGACGTGCCGGGCGTGATCGACACCGCGGTGTTCGCGATCCCCGCGAAGTTCGTCGCCGCGGCGCTCGTCGAATGCGGCGAGAAGAAAATCCCCGGCGCGGTGCTGATCCCATCGGGCTTTGCCGAGGCCGGCGCGCCGGAATTGCAGGCCGAGATCGTCGAGATCGGCCAGAAGTACAATGTCCGCCTGATGGGGCCGAACATCTATGGCTTCTATTATACGCCCGCCAATCTTTGCGCGACCTTCTGCACCGCCTATGACGTCAAGGGCCACGCGGCGCTGTCATCGCAGTCGGGCGGCATCGGCATGGCCATCATCGGTTTCTCGCGCTCGGCGAAGATGGGCGTCTCCGCCATCGTCGGTCTCGGCAACAAGTCTGATATCGATGAGGACGATCTGCTCGCCTTCTTCGAGCAGGACCCGAACACCAATTTGATCGCGCAGCACTGCGAAGACCTCAAGGACGGCCGCGCCTTTGCGGAAGCCGCCAAGCGCGTCTCCAAGAAGAAGCCGGTGATCGTGCTCAAGGCCGGCCGCACCTCGGCTGGCGCCAAGGCGGCCTCGTCGCACACCGGCGCGCTTGCCGGCAACGACAAGATCTATGAGGATGTCCTGGCGCAGTCCGGCGTGATCCGGGCGCGCAGCTTGCGGCAATTGCTCGAATTCGCCCGTGGCGTGCCGGTGCTGCCGACGCCGAAGGGCGAGAACGTGCTGATCATCACCGGTGCCGGTGGCTCGGGCGTGCTGCTGTCGGACTCGTGCGTCGACAACGGCCTGTCGCTGATGTCGATGCCGCCGGATCTCGATGCGGCCTTCCGCAAGTTCATCCCGCCATTTGGAGCTGCCGGAAATCCCGTGGATATCACCGGTGGCGAGCCGCCGATCACCTACGTCAACACGGTGAAGCTCGGCCTGTCGGACGAGCGCATCCATTCGCTGATCCTCGGCTACTGGCACACCATCGTCACGCCGCCGATGGTGTTCGCCCGCAACATGGTTGAGGTGAAGAAGGAGATGGAAGCCAAGGGCTTCGTCAAGCCGATCGTCGCCTCGCTCGCCGGCGACGTCGAGGTCGAGGAAGCCGCCGAATATCTCTACCAGAACGGCATCCCGGCCTATGCCTACTCGACCGAGCTTCCGGTCGAGGTGCTCGGCGCCAAGTACAAGTGGGCGCGCGGGGCAGGGCTGCTCTGAGACGAGACATTCATCTCTCCCCGCGCTTGTCCGCCGAAGCCTTGGCGAAGGCGGCGGATGCGGGGAGAGGTGAGAACAGTCAGGTCGCGATGAGCAAGAACGTGATCCGGCGCAAAGCACTCGAGCCTCGATCGCCATCGGAGGCCGACCGTGACGGCGGCGTGCAGTCCGTCGACCGCGCGCTGTCGATCCTCGAGACGCTGGCCGAGGATGACGAGGGCTATCGCCTCAGCGATCTCGCGGTCCGCACCGGCCTGTCGGCCTCGACCGTGCATCGCCTGCTGGCGACGCTGGAAAGTCGCCGCTTCGTGCAGTTCGACCGCGCCGAATCCAAATGGCATGTCGGCGTCCGCAGCTTCACCGTGGGGGCGAGCTTCGCGCGGCGGCGCAATTTCACCGCGCAGGCGATTCCTTACCTTCGCAAGCTGCGCGATCTCACCCGTGAAACCGCCAACCTCGCCGTGGTCGACGACGAATTCATCATCGTGCTGACCCGCATGGAAAGCCGCGAGATCATGCGCTCGCTGACCAAGGTCGGCGGCCGCGTTCCCATGGTGACCTCGGGCGTCGGCAAAGCGGTGCTCGCGACCTATTCGGACGAGGACGTCGGCGCAATCATCCGCCATCACGGCATGCCGCGCTTGACCGAGAGATCGATCGTGCGGCCAAGCGACCTGTTCAAGGAGCTCGCGGCGATCCGCAAGCAGGGCTTTGCGGTGGATGACGAGGAAGCCGAGATGGGCCTGCGCTGCGTCGCCGCTGTGGTCTACAACGCGCTCGCCGAGCCGCTCGCCGCGATCTCCGTGTCCGGCTTGACGAGCCGCGTCACCGACGCTCGGTTGCCGGAGATCGGCCGGGTGGTGCGCGAGGTGGCCGCGGAACTGACGGCTGCGCTCGGCGGCGTGACGCCGGTGGCGAAACCAGCCTGAGCCGGGTCTGCGGTCCGTCGTGACCATTGAAAGAAATCAGGTCTGGCGGCAAGAGCCCCGACATCGGTATATCCTTCCACCGTTGTCGCGTCCTTTTTGGGGAATGTCATGCCTTCTGAGCTTCGTTCGCCCCGTCTCGCCGTCCTGATTGACGCCGACAACGCATCCGCAAAAATCGCCGATGGGCTGTTCGAGGAGATTGCCAAGATAGGCGAGGCCAGCGTCCGCCGCATCTATGGCGACTTCTCCAATGCGCGATCGAGGGGCTGGGCCGACATCCTGTCGAAGCACGCCATCATCCCGCAGCAGCAATTCGCCTATACGACGGGAAAGAATGCCTCCGACATAACTCTGGTCATCGACGCAATGGATCTGCTTCACAGCGGCCGGTTCGATGGCTTTTGCCTGGTATCTTCCGACAGCGACTTCACCCGGCTTGCCGCCCGTATCCGGGAGCAGGGCGTCGATGTCTTTGGGTTCGGCGAGCACAAGACACCGGAGAGTTTCAGGCAGGCCTGCCGAAGATTCGTCTATACGGAGAACCTGCTTGCCGCCCCGGCGAACACCCAGGACGCCGCCTTAAGATCGGCATCGCTCCAACCACCTGATGCCGCCACGCCCATCATCAAGAAGGTCATTACCCAGATGGAGAGCGAAGATGGCTGGGTCACGCTTGGAGATGTCGGGCGCCAGCTGGCCAATTTGGCTTCCGATTTCGACCCGAGGACCTTTGGCTTCCGCAAGCTGAGCGACCTCGTGCGCAAGACAAATTCGTTCGAGATTGATGAGTCAAAGGGTCGGTCTATGCGGATTCGGGTCAAACCCGCTGCCGCACCAGCGCCGAGAACGCGGAACTCGCGCAGGCCTGCAAGGGCGGCGGGCGGTTCGCCGCCTAAGGCGTAAGCAGGGCGTGCCGTTATATTTGAGCTTGCCCCGGTTGGCGCAGGGCGTAACCATCGCCCGGCCGTAACGCCACGCGAGGGTTCTAATGACCAAACTTACCCGCTTTGCGGTCGCGCCGCTGCATGCGATGACGCGGCGCTTGGCCGATGTCGCCTCGGGACGTGTTGTGCCGGACCTCGTCATTACGGGCGCGGCGGTGCTCTCGACCTATTCAGAGCGCATCCATCCCGGTCGGGAGGTCTGGGTCACCGGCGGCCGCATCGCGGCGGTGAAGCCGGCGGGCGCGGCCACGAAGGCCTGGAGTGACGTGGTGATCTACGACGCGGCTGGCGGCATCATCGCGCCAGGTCTGGTCGACCCGCACATCCACATCGAATCCTCCATGGTGACGGCCTGCGCCTATGCCGAGGCTGCCCTCCTCAACGGCACTACCACGATCTTCTGTGACAGCCACGAGATCGGCAACGTCATGGACGTCGCCGGCGTCGAGGCGATGCTGGAAGATGCGCGCGAGGCGCCGCTCTCGATCTTCTTGACAGTGCCGTCGACCGTGCCTGCAACCTCGGCCGCGCTGGAGACCGCCGGCGGTGATCTGACGCCGGACAAGATCGCCGGGCTGTTCGACCGCTGGCCGGAAGCGGTCGGGCTCGGCGAGAAGATGGATTTCGTGCCGGTCACCATGGGCGACGAGCGCAGCCACGCGATCCTCGCCGCCGCCTTGAAGCGCGGGCGGCCGGTGTCCGGCCATGTCTACGGCCGTGAATTCGTCGCGGCCTATGCGGCATCTGGCGTCACCGACACACACGAGGCGATCGACCGCGACATCGCCGACGATCTGCTTGATGCCGGCGTCTGGGTATTTTTGCGCGGGGGACCGCCGACCACGCCCTGGCACTCGTTGCCGCAGGCGATCCGCACCATCACCGAGCTCGGCGCCTCGCACAAGCGTACCGCCGTGTGCACTGACGACCGCGATGCCGACGACCTCCTGCTGTTCGGTCTCGACTGGGTGGTGCGCGAGGCGGTGAAGGCCGGGATGTCGCCGGAGCAGGCCTGGTCGATGGGTTCGCTGCATGGCGCGACGCGCTTTGGCATGGAGGGTGACATCGGAGGGCTCGGCGGCGGCCGCCGCGCCGACCTGGTGCTGATGGACGATCAGCTCAAGCCGCAATGCACCTGGTATGGCGGCGAGCTCGTGGTCGAGCGCGGCAAGATCACGCCGCGGCTCGATCAGGCATTGTCGCAGCGCTATCAATATCCGAAGGCAGCCTATGTGACGGTGAAGCTGCCCGAGAAGCTGAAGCTGACGCCGGAGCTGCCGGCGAAGGCCTGCACGGTTAATGCGATCAAGACGGCGCTGCCCGGCATCATGCTGATCCACGAGAAGATTGCGATCGAACCGGCAACGGACTGGCCGTCGCTGTTTGCGCGCTACGGCCTGTGCTTCGTCACGGTGGTCGAGCGCCACGGCAAGTCGGCCGGCAATGTTGCCTACGGCCTGCTAAAGGACTTTGGCCTGAAGCGCGGCGCGGTCGCCTCCAGCGTCGGGCATGATAGCCACAACATCATCGTCGCCGGCACCAACGAGGGTGACATGCAGGTCGCGATCGCTGCCATCAAGGAGCAGCAAGGCGCTGTCTGTGTCGTCGCCGATGGCAAGGTGAGGGCGCTGGTGCCGCTGCCGATCGCCGGGCTCTTGTCCGACAAGCGCGTCACGGAGGTGGCGGAAGAGGTCAAGGTGCTGAAGAAGGAATGGACGGAGGCCGGCTGCACCATTCCCTACATGGGCTTTAATCTGATTCCGCTATCGGTCATTCCGGAAATTCGCATCACCGACAAGGGCCTCGTGCTGGTGCCCCAGATGGAGCTGGCGCCGCTGTTCGAGTGATCGCTTTCACACATTTCTCGATCTAACCGATTGAGACAACCGCATTTTTTTCTACGGCTGCCGCATCGTGGAAAATAAAATCGATCTCGTTGAGATCGTATCCTGCACACCTGATGATCTCGCTCGCTGACTTAACCGAGCGAGGTCTGATATGGCGAAGATGCGAGCCATCGACGCGGCTGTGCGTATCCTGGAAAAAGAAGGCATCTCTACCGCCTTCGGCGTTCCCGGGGCTGCGATCAACCCGCTTTACTCTGCGCTGAAGAAGCGCGGCTCCATCCGCCATATCCTGGCGCGCCATGTCGAGGGCGCCTCGCACATGGCAGAGGGGTATACGCGGGCGAAGGCCGGTAATATCGGCGTCTGCATCGGCACCTCGGGGCCGGCGGGCACCGACATGATCACGGGACTCTATTCGGCGATCGCTGATTCCATTCCGATCCTTTGCATCACGGGCCAGGCGCCGCGCGCGCGGCTCTACAAGGAGGATTTTCAGGCGGTCGACATCGAGTCAATCGCAAAGCCCGTGACCAAATGGGCGGTGACGGTGCGCGAGCCGGCGCTGGTGCCGCGCGTGTTCAGCCAGGCCTTTCACGTGATGCGCTCCGGCCGGCCGGGGCCGGTCTTGATCGACATGCCCCTCGACGTGCAGCTCGCCGAGATCGAGTTCGACGACGAGACCTATGAGCCACTGCCGGTCTATAAGCCCACTGCGACCCGCAAGCAGGTCGAGAAGGCGCTGGAGATGTTGAATGCCGCAGAGCGGCCGCTGATCGTGGCGGGCGGCGGCGTCATCAACGCCGATGCCTCGGATCTGCTGGTGGCGTTCGCCGAGATCACCAACGTGCCGGTGGTGCCGACGCTGATGGGGTGGGGCGCGATCCCTGACGACCACGTGCTGATGGCCGGCATGGTCGGCCTCCAGACCAGTCACCGCTACGGCAATGCCACGATGCTGGAATCCGACTTCGTGCTCGGCATCGGCAACCGCTGGGCCAATCGCCATACCGGTTCGGTCGAGACCTACACCAAGGGCCGTACCTTCGTGCATGTCGATATCGAGCCGACCCAGATCGGGCGCGTGTTCAATCCCGATCTCGGCATCGTCTCGGACGCGAAGGCTGCGCTCGAGCTTTTCGTCACCGTCGCCAGGGAGTGGCGGCGGTCAGGCAGGTTGCGCGAGCGCCAGGCGTGGCCCGCGGCCTGCCGCGATCGCAAGCGCTCGATGCTGCGCAAGAGCCATTTCGACAATGTCCCGATCAAGCCGCAGCGCGTCTATGAGGAGATGAACAAGGCGTTCGGCCGCGACACCACCTATGTCACCGTGATCGGCCTGTCGCAAATCGCCGGCGCGCAGTTTTTAGGCGTCTACAAGCCGCGCAACTGGATCAATGCCGGGCAGGCGGGCCCGCTTGGATGGACGCTGCCGGCGGCGCTCGGCGTGCGCGCGGCGTGCCCCGACCGCGACATCGTCGCGCTGTCGGGTGACTACGACTTCCAGTTCCTGATCGAGGAACTCGCGGTCGGCGCGCAGTTCAATCTGCCTTACATCCACGTCGTCGTGAACAATTCCTATCTCGGCCTGATCCGCCAGGCTCAGCGCGGTTTTGACATGGACTATCACGTCCAGCTCTCGTTCGAGAACATCAACGCCCCCGAACTCGGCGGCTATGGTGTCGACCACGTGGCAGTCGCCGAAGGCCTTGGCTGCAAGGCAATCCGTGTCACGGATCCAAAGGACTCGCAGGCGGCATTCGCGACCGCGCGCGAATTGATGGCGAAACACCGCGTGCCCGTGGTGGTCGAGTTCATCCTCGAGCGCGTCACCAACATTGCGATGGGGACCGAGATCGACAACATCGTCGAGTTCGAGGAGGTGCTGGATCTGCCGCTCGACGAGGTCGGGACCGCGCGGCCCGGCGTGCTTCAGCCGGCGGAATAGGGGACAGCATCATGCCGAAATTCGCCGCCAACCTCACCATGCTCTTCAATGAGATGCCGTTTGTCGACCGCTTCGCCGCGGCGAAAGCGGCGGGCTTCAGCGGGGTCGAGTATCTCTTTCCCTATGATTTCGACAAGGCGCTGCTGCGCGAGCAGCTCGACAGCCACGGGCTCACGCAGGTGCTGCACAATCTGCCCGCCGGCAATTGGGCGGCGGGCGAGCGCGGCATCGCGATCATGCCCGATCGCGTCGCCGAATTCCGCGACGGCGTGTTCCGCGCCATCGACTATGCCAAGGCGCTCGACTGCGAGCAGCTGAACTGCCTCGTCGGCATCGCGCCAGTGGACGCCGATCCGCGCGAACTTAATGAGACGCTGGTCGGCAATTTGCGCTTCGCGGCTTCGACGCTGGCGCGCGAAAACATCAAGCTGCTGGTCGAGCCGATCAACACGCTCGACATTCCCGGCTTCTACCTCAACGGCACCGAGCAGGCGGTGCAGCTGATCTCGGAGGTGCGGTCGAACAATCTGTTCGTCCAGTACGACATCTATCACATGCAGATCATGGAGGGCGATCTCGCCCGCACCATGCAGGAATATCTTCCCCAGATCGCTCACATCCAGCTTGCCGATAATCCCGGCCGGCACGAGCCCGGCACCGGCGAGATCAACTATCCCTTCCTGTTCCGCCACCTCGACGCCATCGGCTATCGCGGCTGGATCGGCTGCGAATACAAGCCGCGTACCACCACGCTGGAAGGCTTGTCCTGGCACGCGGCGCAGACGTTTGAGACCTGAGAATGTAGCCACAGCGATGGTGCGCTCCCTCTCCCGCCTGCGGGAGAGGGTTGGGGTGAGGGTATCTCCTCAACGGGGCTCGAGAGATGCGTCGAGGATCCCCAAGAGGAAAGAACCCTCACCCGGCGCTTCGCGCCGACCTCTCCCGCAAGCGGGCGAGGTGTACCGAGTGCGCGGAGGAAGATTCGCCAATGCAACTGAGAGAAATCACACCATGATCGACATCGGCTTCATCGGACTTGGCACCATGGGACGGCCGATGGCCGGCCATCTCCTTAACGCGGGCCATCGCGTTCTCCTGCATGACGTTGCGCCGGTCGCGCCGGAGCTGATCGCAGCCGGCGGCGTCGCCTGCAAGTCGAGCAAGGAGGTCGCGGAGGAGGCGGATGCCGTCATCATCATGGTGCCCGATACGCCGCATGTGGAAGCCGTGCTGTTCAGCAAGGACGGTGTTGCGGCCGGCATCTCGAAGGGCAAGATCGTCGTCGACATGAGCTCGATCTCGCCGCTGGCGACGAAAGAGTTCGCGAAGAAGATCGAGGCGCTCGGCGCGGACTATCTCGATGCGCCGGTGTCGGGCGGCGAGGTCGGTGCCAAGGCTGCGAGCCTCACCATCATGGTCGGCGGTCCTGAGCGCGCCTTCAACACCATGAAGCCGATCTTCGACAGGATGGGCAAGAACGTCACCCGTGTCGGCGCCAATGGCGATGGCCAGACGACGAAGGTCGCCAACCAGATCATCGTCGCGCTGACGATTGAGGCTGTGAGCGAAGCACTGCTGTTCGCATCCAAGGCCGGCGCAGACCCCGCGCTTGTGCGGAAAGCGTTGATGGGCGGCTTTGCGTCCTCGCGAATTCTCGAAGTGCATGGTGAGCGCATGGTGAAGCGCAATTTCGATCCGGGCTTTCGCATCGAGCTGCACCAGAAGGATCTCAACCTCGCGCTCGAAGGCGCCCGCGCGCTGGGCTTGTCGCTGCCGAGCACTGCGGTGGCACAGCAATTGTTCTCGTCCTGCACCGCGCATGGCGGCAAGGGCTGGGATCATTCGGCGATGGTGCGGGCGCTGGAACTGATGGCGGGCCACGAGATCGCCGCGGCCTGAACTGTTACGCGGTAACAGTCTCCGGATTTTGGTGCGTCTTTCCTCACGCGGGAACAGGAACAATGCTCCGGCCCCGCGGTTGATGGCGCGCAACAACACTGGAGAGTGTGGACATGAAGACTCGTCTTGCAATTTTGTTGGCTGCCGCGTCGCTGCTGGCGTCGAGTGCAGCCTTTGCCCAGTCGACGACCGAAGAGGGCGCCAGGAACGGCGCGCGCGCGGGCGGCGATATCGGCGGACCGGTCGGCGCGATGGTGGGCGGTACCGTTGGTGCGGCCGTCGGCGCTGGCCTGGAAATTCCGAATGCGATTCTCGGCGGAATCCCGCGCGATGATTCCGTCGTAGTGCAGGAGCGCGTCGTGGTCGGCGAGCCGCTGCCCCCGACCGTGGTGCTGCGCCCAGTGCCGAACTACACCCAGTATCGCTATGCGGTCGTGAACGAGCGCCGCGTGATCGTGGATCCGCACACGCGTCGCGTGGTCAAGATTATCGACTGATCGGCCCGAGTTGAGCCTTGAGAGGCAAGGCCCTGCGGAGTTACGCCGCGGGGCCTTCGCTTGTTGCGACCGAGTATGCGCGAAGGCGCGTCACGGCCCAATCGGCCGCGGCTGCGAGTGCAAAGCCGACGCAGGCCGTGGCGGCATCGACCAGGAAATCCTCGAGCCGCGCATGGCGTCCCGGCGCCCAGAATTGCATCAGCTCGAGCAGACCGATCAGGGCCACCGCGATGGCCGCGACTGCAAGGCGGCGCTGCCGGTAGGCGAGGCCAAACGCCAACCCGACCAGGATGAAGGCAAGCGCATGTTCGCCGTCCTGGCCCAGATCGGAATGGGGCCGCAGGCTCGGCGGCCCAAGCGTTGCGAAGGTGACGGCGGCGGCGAGCAGCCAGGCGAAGGAGCGAACCAAAAGGGACATCCGCACCGCTTAGCACGGATATGCAGGAGCCTGTTGTGAGGCTGGGATCAGATCGTCGTGTAGTTAATGACGAAATGTTAAAGTGGCTCGCGCACGCCGAGGCCGTGCATGAAGCGCTCCCGGATCTGCACGGGATCCCTGCGGGTGGTCCCGACGCCCGGTTTGTCGTCAATGCGGAGGGCGATCAGGCTGGGCTCGGAGGCGGACATGGCCGCATCGACCAGACGCTCGAAGTCCTCCTCGTCTGCGGCCCAGGCGCTGTTCGTAAGTCCCGAGCCCGCGGCGATCGCAACGATGTCGGCGATACCAGCGGCAGGTGTCGGCTGTGCGCCGGTGATCTGATAGATGCCGTTATCCATCACGATCATGATGAGGTTTTTCGGCTTCAAGGCAGCAATGGTCGAGAGCGCGCCGAGCTGCATCAAGAGCGAGCCATCGCCCTCGAGCGCAAAGACGCGGCGGTCGGGCTGCGCCAGCGCCACGCCAAGCGCGATCGGGAAGGCGAGCCCCATGCTACCCAACATATAGAAATTCTGCGGGCGGTGGCCGGCGGCCCAGAGGTCGAAATTGGTGTTGCCGATGCCGCCGATCACGGCTTCCTCGTGCTTGAGCTTTGCGACCAGGCGCGACGTCACATCGAACCGGTTCATCACCTTGGTGTTGCGCGTGTTCATTTTTGAGTTCATTTGGCTGACCTCACTTGTCGAAAGTCTTGCCGCCAGTGAGCAGCGGGTTGAGGATCAGCGCCACCGGCGCCTGCGTGGTGACGGCCTGCTTGATCGAGCGGTCGGCGATGAATTCGAGCTCGTCGAGCCGGGTGATGGTGTGGTGCTCGAGGGCCAGCGAATCCAGTACCGGGCGCATGGTGCGGCAGACCAATGACTGGCCGTAGTTGAACTCGCCGAGCGTACCGCGTTCGGAGACGAACATGATCAGGGGGATCTGGTAGGGCACCGCGAGCGAGGCGAGCGTGTTGGCGAGCGTGGCAAAGCCGGAGGTCTGCATCAGCACCGCACCGCGTCGTCCGCCCATCCAGGCGCCCGAGACGATGCCGACGGCTTCCTCCTCGCGGGCGGTGGCAAAGGTGGTGAAGAAGGGATCGGCGTGCAGATTCTTGATCAGCGGCGTCAGCACGCGGTCCGGCACGTAAGGGATCAGGCTGATCTCGTTCCGCTTCAATGTTTGCAGGACAATGTCGTGCCAGCTCTTGTCACTGGAGGCGTGTGTCGCCTGGGACGAAGTCTGCTGTTCCGCAATCGCCACTGCGTTCTCCCTTCAGCCGCGCATGCTTCTTGGTCTTGGCCATTGTTCTGACCGTCGCGGCGGTCTGCCGAACTTGACGGAGCGGGCGGGATTGTCAACATGTCCTGGCCGGCACTGTGATCTGCGCCAGAGGGCCTGCCGTGGCCGGCAACGCCATGACATAGGTGGCGGTAATGAAAAATACGGGAGGGACGCATAGGCGGGGCGCACGTTGCGCTTGGCCTTGCGGGTCTCCTCGGGAGAGCCGGAAGGGTCCTGATGTCCGTCAACAGCAAGCGCGTCTTCTACGTCAAATATCTGGCCAATCCGATCTACATCGACATCCTGAAGGCACGGCCCGACGTGCGGCTCGATCGCATCGAGAATGACAGCCTCGAAGACTTCTACGCCCCGATCCTGGATGCGGCCCATGTCTACCAGGTTGGCGCAGCCCGCGATGAGCTTGCGCCGCATTTTCATGTTGATGCCGCCTTCCTGAAGCGGACGCCGAATCTCTTGCTCGTCTCCAGCAATGGCGCTGGCTTCGATCCCGTCGACGCCGAGGCCTGCACGGATGCGGGCGTGCTGGTGGTCAACCAATCCGGCGGCAACGCGCATTCCGTTGCGGAACATGCGCTGGCGATGATGCTGACGCTGTCCAAGCGCATCATCCAGTCCGACCGCCGGATCCGCCGCGAGCGCGACGTCAACCGCAATGAGCTCGTTGGCAACGAGGTCGAACACAAGACCGTCGGCATCATCGGGCTCGGCAATGTCGGCCGCCGTATCGCCGCGCTGTGCAAGGGCCTGCTCGGCATGAAGGTGCTGGCCTATGATCCGTATCTGTCGGCCGACGTCATGGCCGAGCGGGGCGGGGAGAAGGTCGAGCTCGACGAGCTCTTGCGCCGCGCCGATTTCGTCTCAATCTCCTGTCCGCTCAACAAGGGCAGCCGCAACATGATCAGCGTGCGCGAATTTGCGCTGATGCAGCCGCATGCCTATTTCATCACCACGGCGCGCGGCTTCATCCACGACGAGGACGCGCTGCTTGGGGCGTTGCGCGACAAGCGCATCGCGGGCGCCGGCCTCGACGTCTGGTCCAAGGAGCCGCCTCCGCCGGAGCATCCGCTGCTCCAGTTCGACAACGTGCTGGCGAGCCCGCATACCGCGGGCGTTACCATCGAGGCGCGCCAGAACATGGGCCGCATCGCCGCCGAACAGGTGCTGGACACGCTCGACGGCAAGCGCCCGCCCCGCATCATCAATCCCGAGGTCTGGCCGGTTTATGCCGAGCGATTCAAGCAAGCGTTCGGCGTGACGCCGGGGTAGGGGCGCAACGTCGATCAGGCCGCGTCTGAGACACGAACTTCGACCTTCAGTCCAGCGGCGACTGCCATATTGACCAGAGTATCGATACCGAACAGTTCGATCTTCCCGCGCATCAGGTCGGAGACGCGAGGCTGGGTGACGCCAAACAGCTTCGCGGCTTCCGACTGGTTGAGCTTCATCCCGGTGATATGATCGCGCAGCGCCAGCATCAGCTCCGAGCGCAGCTTCATGTTCGCGGCTTCCGCCGGCGTATCCTCAATCGCGTCCCAAACACTGGTGAAGCGCTTCTTGGTCATCGGTTCAGTTCCTTCAACAAATCCCGGTAGCGTAGTCGCCCTCTGAACTCGATCGGCTTCATGATTTAGATATACAAAATATTGTATAGGCTTGCAATCCCGCCTTCGGGACAATGTTGACCTTGATCCGTATCAAAATCTCCCTCCCCGATTCGGGCGAAATGGGATTAGATTGCTTCCGGGGCAGCAGGGAGGTCCCATGTCAACTTATGTCGTCAGGTTCATGAAGGACGTGCTCGGCCAGTACGGCCGGCAGATCGAGGTCTGCCAGGGCGCGCTCGAGATCGACGCCTCCGACGAGGCCGAAGCCAGGGAACGGGCGAAGGCGAGGTTTTGCAAGGATCAGGCGTTGCATCACTGGTCGCTGCATGCCGACCGCATCCAGGTCAGACCGGCTGACTGTCCCTCGTAGGGCCTAGCGGCCGGGCGCCGCGACCGGCGGCGGCGCGGTGACGCCCGCGCCGAGCGAACGCTGCACCATGACGGTATCGGACCATCGGCCGTGGCGATAGGCGACCCCGGATAACAGGCCGGCGCGCGCGAAACCGAACTTTTCGTGCAGCGCCAGCGAGGGGGCATTGTCGGCATCGATATAGCCGATCATCTGGCGGAAGCCGGCCGCCGCGCAAGCGTCGATCAATTCCTGGAGCAGCAGCCGTCCGACACCGCGCCCGAGATGTTCGTGGTGAACATAGATCGAGTGCTTGGCCGTGTAGCGATAGGCCGGGCGCTTGCGGAACAAGACCACATAGGCGTAGCCGACGACCTCGCCGCGATAGGTTGCGACCAGATGCGGCAGCCGGGTCTGCTTCAAATTCTTGCGCCGGTCGCGTAAGTCGTCCGGTTCCGGCGCGCCGGTTCCCTCGACGTCGCGGGGCACGCCGTTGCGGACGTGATGGCGATAGATCGCCAGCATCGCCTCGATATCGCTTTCACGTGAGGGTCGGACAAGGACCGGCTCGTCATCCGTGTGCATCACGGCTGTTTCGCTCATCGACGCCTACTCGGTAACGACGTAGGTATAGAGCCCGATGCGGCCCTGGGCATCGACCTCTTTGTAAACGCCCTGAATTTCGACGTCGAAGCCGGGAAACGTATTGAAGCAGGTCTCGAACATCTTGAGATAATCGACCATGGGCTTGGCCCGCTCCGTCAGCCGCTCGCCGGGCACGATGGTGGCGATACCGGGCGGATAGACCACGAAGGGCGTGGTGGCGATACGGCCCGCAATTGCCTCGATCGGCAGATAGTCGACATCGTTCTTGAACAGATAGCGCGCGGCATCGCGCGGTGACATCGCAATCTCCGGCATGTGCTCGGGCATGAATTGCCGCGCCTGAAGTGCACTGACATCGGCGGCGCGGAAGAAGCGGTGCATCTCGCCGCAGAGGTCGCGCAGCCGCACGCCGGCATAGCGCGCCTGCCGCCGCTGATAGAATTCCGGGATCGCGTCGGCGAGCAGCGCATTGTCGTCGTGCAGCCTCTTGAACGCGACGAGGCCGGAGATCAGTGTGCCGGCCTTGCTGGCCTCGACGCCGGGCGTGAGCAGGAAGAGCAGGGAGTTGAGGTCGTTCTTCTCTGGCACGATGCGGTTTTCGCGCAGGTACTGCGCGACCACCGGTGCGGGGATGCCGTGCTCGGCATAGGCGCCGGTGGCGCGATCGAATCCGGGCGTGAGCAGCGTCAGCTTGTTCGGATCGGTCATGGCAAAGCCTTCCGTGACGCCGGGAAAGCCATGCCAGTTGGTGTCAGGCGAGAGCTGCCAGAGCGCAGGATTGGTGGCGAGCTCGTCGGTGGAGAGCGTTTCCCAGGCGACATTGTGCGCGGCGCCGGGGCGGCTGACATCGGGGATCGCGACGCGATCGGGCACGAACGGTTCGAAGAACCAACGGCGGTCCGGATTCTGCTCCTTCTCCTCGAACTCCCGGCGCATCGCGCGGATCTTCTTGCGCAGCTCGATGCCGAGCCGGATCGTGTCGTCCCACAGCACCTCGCCGGAGCGGCCCTTCATCATCTGCGCGCCGACATCGAGCGAGGCGAACAGCGGATAGAACGGCGAAGTGGAGGCGTGCTGCATGAAGCTCTCGTTGAAGCGGCGGTGCTCGACACGCCGCTTCTGGCCGCGGATGTGACGATCCTTGATGTGGATTTGTGACGCCTGTGAAAAGCTCGCGAGCTGCTTGTGGGTCGACTGCGTCGCGATGATGCCCGGTGCTTCGGGGGGAAGATTAGCCAGCCCCATGGCGAAGCGGCCAGCATAGAGCGGATGGAATTTCATGAAGCCGGCCCAGGCCTCGTCGAACAGGATGTACTCGCAGAGATGACCGATGCGCTTCAGGATCATTTCGGCATTGTGGATCGTGCCGTCATAGGTGCACTGCTCGACCACGGCGACGCGGAACGGCCGCTCCTTGCGCCAGGCGTCCTTGTCCTCGACCAGCGGATGGTTGCGGATCGCCTCGCGCAAGGCCTTCTCGTCCAGCGCATCCCAGCGCATCGGGCCGATCAGGCCCCAGGCGTTGCGGATGGTCGGCACGTAGACCGGGATGCCGCCATTGATCATCAGCGCGCCGTGATGGGCGGCCTTGTGGTTGTTGCGGTCGAACAGCACGAGGTCGCCGTCGGTGACGAGCGCACCAAGCGCGACCTTGTTCGAGGTCGAGGTGCCGTTGAGCACGAAGTAGGTTTTTTCCGCGCCAAAGATCTGCGCGGCTTCCTTCTGCGCCTTCAGCGCCGGGCCCTCATGGGTGAGGAGGTCGCCTAGGTCGAGCACGGAATTGTCGAGATCGTCGCGGAACACGGATTCGCCGAGATGCTCGACGAAGACACGGCCGATCGGGCTGCGGTTGTAGAACACACCGCCGTTATGGCCCGGACAGGTCCAGAGCTGGTTGCCTTCCTCGGCGTAGTCGACCAGCGCGCCGAAGAACGGCGTCTTCAATGTCTCGGCATATTGCTTAAGCCGGCTGATCAAATTCTTGGCGATGAAGGTCGGCGTCTCCTCGGACAGGAAGACATAGCCGTCGATGAAGTCGAGCACCTCGACCGGTAGATCCTCGAAGCGCTTGCGCCGGATCAGCAGAATGATCGGGAAGTCGAGGCCGCGGCGCCGCATCAGATTGATCAGCGCCGAGGTCTTGCCCTCCAGGCCCTTCTTGCCCCAGTCCACCACCATGCAGCCGATCGCGGCATCGGTCTGCACCGCCATCTCGGCGTCTTCCAGCTTGCGGGCCCGGACCACCTCGAAGCCGGAGCGCTGGATCTCCTCGATGATCTGGTTGAATCGGACGCCCTCGAGATCGTCGGCGTCGAACACAGGTGCGGCGAACAGGAAGTTGAAGCGCTTAAAATAGTCCATGAGGTGTCCCGGATGTGCAAGACCAACACGTCTCGGCACATTCGATGACAGTTATATGACGATGGCGCAGGTTGGCCTTCGCCGCGTTTGTGAGGCGAGGGAACTGCTAGCGCTTCGCCTCGCCGAACACCACCGTCGGCACCGCGCGGTTGACGACATCGCGCAGTGCGAAGCTCGACTGCACCCGCGCCACGCGCGGCAGGCGCGACAGCTCGGTGCGGTGGATGCGCTCGAAATCCTGGATGTCGCGGGCAAGCACGATCAGGATGTAGTCGTCGTTGCCCGACATCAGGAAGCAGCGCACGACGGAAGGGCATTTCACTACCTCCGCTTCGAACGCCTTCAGCGCGTCGTCGCTCTGGCTCTCCAGCGCAATACGCACCAGCACCGTCGTGGTGAGGCCGAACTGCGCCAGATCAAGCGCGGCCTGATAGGCCTGGATATAGCCGTCGTCCTCCAATGCCTTCTGCCGCCGCGCGAGCGCTGTGCTTGATAGCCCGACCTTGGTGGCAAGCTCGGTGTGGCTGGCCCGCGCATTGGTGGTGAGTTCCGCGAGGATGGCGAGATCTTTCCGGTCGAGGGCCAAGGTTTTGTTTCCAGCGTGAAAGGGCACTTCTGCGCTCGAAACCAGCGCGCGGGTGGCGAAACTAGCGGATATTTGCACGAAACCAAACTGGCCCCGTCGCTACGATGACACGGTGAATCAGGACGTTGGAAGGAGCCCTAAGATGCGCGTCGGTGTGCCCAAAGAGATCAAGGTGCAGGAATATCGCGTCGGGCTCACCCCGGGCGCCGTCCGCGAATATGTCGCGGCTGGGCATCAGGTGACGGTCGAGACCGGCGCCGGCAGCGGCATCGGCGCGTCCGACGAGATCTATCGGCGGGCAGGGGCCGCGATCGCCGGGAACGCCCGCGACATCTTTGCGAACTCCGAGATGATCGTGAAGGTGAAGGAGCCGCAGAAAAGTGAATGGGCCCAGCTCCGCGAAGGCCAGATCCTGTTTACCTATCTCCACCTTGCGCCGGATCCTGAACAGGCCAAGGGCCTGCTTGGCTCCGACTGCACCGCGATCGCCTATGAAACCGTCACCGACGCGGCCGGTCACCTCCCCCTGCTCGCGCCGATGAGCGAAGTCGCCGGCCGCCTCGCTATCGAGGCCGCCGGCGCCGCGCTCAAGCGTTCGGCCGGCGGCCGCGGCTTGCTGCTCGGCGGCGTGCCCGGCGTGCAGCCGGCGCGTGTCGTCGTGCTTGGCGGCGGCGTGGTGGGCACACAGGCCGCGCGCATGGCGGCGGGTCTCGGTGCCGAGGTCACGGTGATTGACCGTTCGTTGCCGCGGCTGCGCGAGCTCGACGATCTCTTCAGCGGGCGGGTGCGCACCCGTTTCTCGACCATCGAGTCGGTCGAGGAGGAGGTATTTGCGGCCGACGTCGTGATCGGCGCCGTGCTGGTGCCCGGTGCGAGCGCACCAAAGCTCGTCACGCGTGCGATGCTGAAATCGATGCGGCCTGGTGCCGTGCTCGTCGACGTCGCGATCGACCAGGGCGGCTGCTTCGAGACCTCGCATGCGACCACGCATACCGATCCGACCTACGAGGTCGACGGCGTCGTGCATTACTGCGTTGCCAATATGCCAGGCGCAGTGCCGGTGACGTCGAGCCAGGCGCTGAACAATGCGACGCTGCCGTTCGGCATGATGCTCGCCGGCAAGGGCTTTGCGGCGGTGCTGGAAAATCCGCATTTGCGCAACGGGCTGAACGTTCATCGCGGCCGGATCACCAACAAGGCGGTGGCGGAAAGTCTCGGGCTGGAGTTTGCGCCTGTTGGGAGCGGGCTGGCGGCGTAAGGCGCGTCCGGCTCACGCCTTCGTTAGCCGGTACTGCCCGAAATCCGGGTCATGCGTCATGCGCCAGTAATCCACGAAGCGCCATGGCATCGCCGAAAACACGCGTCCACTCGAATTGCGGTAATAGGTGCTCATGCCCGGATGGGTCCAGATCATGCCCTCGTGTTCGGCGTCAACCTTGCGGACATAATCGTCGAGCACATCCTGGCGGACGTCGATCGCGGCGACGTTGCGCTCGATCATGTCGACGAGGCAGGCCGAGATATAGCGACTCTGGCATTCCGACTGGAAGATGACGCTGCCGCCGTGGGCGGGACCGGCGTTGGGGCCGAGCATGCAGAAGAAATTTGGAAAGTCCGGCACGGTGAGACCGAGAAACGCGGTCGGATTGTCGTTGCCCCAGGCCTCACGCAAATTCTTGCCGTCGCGGCCGCTGATGTTGAGGCGGGCGGCCATCTCTGTGACCTTGAAGCCGGTCGCGACAACGATAATGTCGGCAGGGCGGTGCTCGCCGTCGGCGGTGACGATGCCGTCGCGGTCAAAATGGTCGATCGTGTCGGTGACGAGGTCGACATTGTCCCGCCTCAAGGTCTTGAACCAGTTGTTGTCGAGCAGGATGCGCTTGCCGTAGGGCGGATAGGTCGGCACGCATTTCGAAATCAGGTCGGGCCGGTCCTTCAGTTCGGTCAGGATGAAGTCGGTCAACTCCTGGCGATGCCGGTCGTTGCCCTTGTTGACGGCGCGCTCGGGGTGCGGCCAGGCCGGGTCCTTGCGCAGGAACGGCAGGAGGCCGTCGCCATAGCGCCAGAACATGTTGAAGCGGTACCACTGCACATAGAACGGCAGATGCGCCAATAGCCATCGCGCGCCATCGCTGATCGGATCGGCATAGCCCTTCACCGGCCGTGCCCATTGCGCGCTGCGCTGGTAGACCGTGACCGAGGCAACGCGGCCGGCAATCGCCGGTACCAGCTGCATCGATGTCGCGCCGGTGCCGATCACGGCGACATGCTTGCCTTCGAGGTTGATGTCGCCCGACCACAGCGCCGAATGCAGGATCGTGCCCTTGAAATTCTCTTCGCCCTTGAAGCGGGCGCGGGAGGGATCGTTGAGCTGGCCGATGGCGGAGACCAGCGCCGTCGATTCGCATATCTCCTCGCCGTCCTTGGTCTTGAGCGTCGAAATCCAGCGCCGCTTCCCTTCATCCCAGCGCGACGAGGTCAGCTCGGTGCTGACGCACAGATGTTTTCGGATACCGTATTCGTCCGCGACCTTCTGCAGATAGCCGAGCAGCTCCTCGCGCTGACAAAAATAGCGAGTCCATTCATTGTGCGAGCCGAAGGAGTAGGAATAGGAGTGGTTCGGCGTGTCGACGCCGCAGCCGGGATAGCGGTTGATCCACCAGGTGCCGCCGAGCTCGGCGTTCTTCTCGACGATGGTATAGGGGATGCCGAGATGGCCGAGCGCCACGCCGAGCGCGATGGCGCAGACGCCGGCGCCGACGATCAGCACGTGCTGGTCCGCGAGCTTTCCGTCGGAAGGACGACTGGTCCAGCGCGGCTCGCGCGCCACAAAACCCATCTCCTCGCGCATCAGCGGCGCATATTCCGGTGCGACGTTCTCGCCGAGGCAGGCGCGCATCATCTTCAGCAGCAGTTCTTCACCGGGATCGGTGATGACCGGCTTTGGCGTGCCGTCGGCAAAGAGATTGACAACCGCGGCGCGGATTTCGTCCTGGATCTCCTTCGGGACCCCGGCCTCGGGATCGGGGATGAGGCGGATGTCGCGCTTGGGCAGATAGGGCGGCTCGAGCCAGCGCTCGTCGCCGGTCATGTGCACCAGCACCATCAGCAGGCAGCGGATGTCGCCTTCCGCGATGGCCGAGGTGAGGTCGAGGGGCTTACGGGGAGATGCGATGTTCATCGTCTTCTTCTGATCTCCGACGGTCCAGTACGTTCGATTCTGGAGGAGGCGAACGAGCGACTTGCGGTCATGAGACGGTAGTCGACAAGCACTGGGTCGTCTATGCGGCCGGTATCCGGCCGCGTTCCGGTGCCAAAACCGGCCAAAAGAAGAAAACTATTGCCTCAGGCTCGCCCGGCGGAAGGAGTTTCCCCTCCAAGGGGCAAATACGCCAATCGCTTCCATTGCTGTTTGGGGCCGAAACAACGACATTTCTGTCAGAAATTGATGGATTGACTGCTATGGAACGCACCCGATTTGAGCCCTTCGGCGAGCAGCTGGTGTCCGCGACGGACACCCAGCCGACGTCGCGTGCTGCAAGGCTCGTGTTGCGGGCCGGCACCGGCCTGTTCTGGTCGCTGGTCGCCGCGATCGTGCTCGCGCGCGCGGCCTTCTTCGAGCCGGGCGTCTATGACAGCTTTAGCCACGTGGCCTCGCTCGCCAAGAGCCTGATCTTCTAAGCGCAATTATTCCGGGCTGAGGATAGGACTTCCCTAAGCCCGGATATGTCGAAAACTTATTTCCCAATCGGGCGGCCCTGCGTATAAATCCTTCTCCTCCGGGAGAGATTTGTGTCGCAGAATCAAGCATCCAGCCCGACCGAAACCAAGCCGACCACCGCCGCCAGCCGTATTGTGGCGCTGATTCCCGGCATTCTCCTCTGCATCGCCGTGGCCGGCGTTTCGGCCCTGCTCGAACGGTTCGAACTCGGCATCTTCGAGCACCCCTATGTCGAGGCGCTGGTGATGGCGATCCTGCTCGGCATGGCGCTGCGCAGCTTCTGGAAGCCGGCGCCGCGCTGGCAGGCCGGCATTGCCTTCAGCGCCAAACAACTCCTCGAAGTCGCGGTGATGCTGCTCGGGGCCTCCATCAGCTTTGCCGCCATCGCGGCCTCCGGCGTCGCGCTCCTCCTGTCGATCGCAGCCGTCGTCGTGATCGCGCTCTCCGCCTCCTTCGGCCTCAGCCGTCTGCTCGGCCTCTCGACGCGGCTGTCGATCCTGATCGCCTGCGGCAATTCCATTTGCGGCAACTCCGCGATCGCGGCGGTGGCGCCGATCATCGGCGCCAACAGCGACGAGATCGCGTCCTCGATCTCCTTTACCGCCATCCTCGGCGTGATGATGGTGCTCGGTCTGCCGCTGCTGATCCCGCTGTTGCAGTTGACGGCCACGCAATACGGCATCCTCGCCGGCTTGACCGTCTATGCGGTGCCGCAGGTGCTCGCGGCGACGGTGCCGGCCGGGCTCGTCTCGACGCAGATCGGCACGCTGGTCAAGCTGATGCGTGTGCTGATGCTCGGGCCGGTGGTCGTCGGCCTCTCCCTGGTCGCCTCGCGCTGGCAGACCGGCGCCAAGAAAACCAATGTCGGCTTCTTCCGACTGGTGCCTTGGTTCATTCTCGGCTTCCTCGTGCTCGCGACCTTGCGCTCGCTCGAGGTTGTGCCGTCCACGGTGGTTGCTCCGATCACGCGGATCACGGGTTTTCTCACGGTGGTGTCGATGGCCGCGCTTGGCCTCGGCGTCGATGTGAAGGTGCTTGCCAATGTCGGCGGCCGGGTGACGGCCGCAGTGACGTTGTCACTGATGCTGCTGCTCGGCATCAGCATCGCGTTGGTGCATTGGTTCAAGTGATTAGAGCGAAACTGCCGCAGGGTGGGCAAAGGCGCGAAAGCGCCGTGCCCACCATGTATCCACATTCGTGATGAAAATGGTGGGCACGCTTCCGCCTTCGCTCTACGAGCTACGGCGGACAAGTCGCTTTGCCCACCCTACGAGATCGTCTGTCTCTGCAAGCGTCGAGTTGAATCAAATCACATCCGCCAGCGAATGCCCGTGCAGCTCGATGTTCAGCCCCTGCATGCCCAGATCGGTGATCTCCCCGCCCATCGCCTTGATGCTCTCCTCACGGATCAGCGACATCAGCCCGCGGCGCAGTGCCAGAAATTCCGATGACATCATCATTGCTTGCTGCCGTGGCCGCTCCAGCGGAATCGGAATTTCGGCCTTGATCGAGCCGGGGCGGGCGGTCATGCAGTAAACGCGATCGGACAGGAAGATCGCCTCGTCGATGTCGTGGGTGACGAACAGCACCGAGATCTTCAGCCGTTGCCACATGTTGGTGAGGATCTGCTGCATGATGACGCGGGTCTGCGCGTCGAGCGCGCCAAAGGGCTCGTCGAGCAAGAGCACCTTCGGTCCCGTCGCAAGCGCGCGGACAATACCGACGCGCTGCTTCATGCCGCCTGAGAGTTTGTCCGGGTAGTGCTTCTCGAAGGCCTCCAGCCCCGCGAGTCCGAGCAGCGTGCGCGCGGCGCGCTCACGCTGCGAGCGCGCCATGCCGCGCATCTTCAGGCCGAACTCGACATTCTCCCGCACCGTCTTCCAGGGAAACAGCGAATATTGCTGGAACACCATGCCGCGTTCGGAGCTGGGTCCGTTGACGCGCTCGCCGTCGACGGTGACGACGCCCGTGGTCGGCTTGAGGAAGCCCGCGACCGCATTGAGCAGCGTCGATTTCCCGCAGCCTGAGGGCCCGACGATCGAGACGAACTCGCCGGGCTTCACATGGATCTGCGTATCGGTGACGGCCTGAACCGGTCCTTCGATGCTGTCATAGCTGAGCGAGAAGTTCCTGACCTCGATATGGCCCTGCGGTGCTTTGGTCAGGATCTCGTTCACTTCAGCCTCCACGGCATCACCAATTGCCCCGCGCCCCTGATGAGCAGGCTCGATCCCAATCCGAGCACGCCGATCGCGATCATGCCGAGCGCGATGTCGGGATACTGGACCAGCGAATAGGCCTCCCAGGTGAAATAGCCGATGCCGTACTGACCGGAGATCATTTCAGCCGCGATCAGCGACACCCAGGCGACCCCCATGCCGACGGTGAGGCCGGTGAAGATGTGCGGCAGCGACGCCGGAAAATACACCTCGCGGAAGATCGAGCGTTCCCTCGCGCCGAGACATTGTGCCGCGCGCACCAGCACGGGATCGACCAGCGACATGCCGTGCAGCGTGTTGACCAGGATCGGGAAGAACGAGCCGAGGAAGGTGATGAAGACGATGCTCTGCTCGTTGGTCGGCCACAGCATGATCGCCATCGGCACCCAGGCGATCGCCGGGATCGGCCGCAGCACTTCGGCCACGGGGAAGATGATCTCATGGACCAGCTTGAAGCGGCCCATGACGAGGCCGAGCGGTACGCCGACAATCGCCGCCAGCGAGAAGCCGACGAGGATGCGCCGGCAGCTCAGCAAAATGTGCATCAGGAATTTTGGATCGTGGATCGCCTTGGTGAAGCTCGCATAGACTGCGAGCGGCGATGGCACGTTGGTGAAGCGCACGAAGAACACGACGCGATAGGTCGTGAGCAGGTGCCAGACCAGCAGGAAGACGAGCAGCGAGATGATGCCGATCGCAGTCGCGCGCAGGCCGTTGCGGTTCAACTTATACCAGCGCAGCGCGAGCGTACCGAATGATGTGGGTTTTGCGGGCGGCGCGGCGTCCGACGCGGGCTCCGTTTCCGTGGTGGCAACGGCCATTGGCGTGCTGTCCTCGGAATGTCTGAGTAGGGCGGGGCTGCTCACGTCTTGCCCCCGCTGACTGCCGCCTTCACCGCATCGTCGAAGCCGAGCACCTTGCCGCTGATCTTGGCCGCGTAAGCTTCCGCGTCCTTCTTCAGCAGGAACGGCGCGACGTCACCATTACCGACGGCAAAGAAGGCCTGGTCGGCGAACAGCTTGATGCCGCGCGTGGTGTCGAAGACGTAGGCGACGTTGATCTTCTTGCCCTTGGCCTTGTAGTCGGCATAGGCGCCGAGCGTGCAACTGGCGGACGCGAACGGCAGGATGCCGGCCTCATCGACCCAGACCTCGCCGGCCTTGCGCGGATCGGTGATCGGCTTCTTGCAGAAGCTGTCTTCGCCTGAAATCTCGTAATTCTTTGTGCTGCCGAGCTGGGCGTCATAGTCGAGCTTCATCTCGGCATAGGCCTTGCGGATGTAGCTGTCGTCGACCCATTTCTTCGGATCGAATTCCTTCATGCGGCCGAGATTCTGAAGAACCTTGACGTCGGTCGCCGCCGCATCGATCAGCGCCGGTTTCACGGTCGGATCGGTGGTCATGTTGCCGCTGGGGCCGAGGAAAATATAGACCACTTCCTTGTTGATCCCGGTCCATTCCTGGATCTTTTCGGCGGCAAGCTTCGGGTCATCGCGCAGCCACTGGTTGGCGGCGATCAGCGCCTTCATGTAGGCGACGACGACTTCAGGATATTTCTCGGCAAAATCGGTGCGGACCACGATGCCGTGGAAGGTCGGTAGATTGGTCTCGACGCCGTCAAAGATTTTTCGCGCAAAGCCACGGAACGGCAGCAGCTCGGCGAAGGGGACGAAGTCGGCATGCGCGTCGATCTTCTTCTCCTGGAGATTGGTCGAGCCGACCTCTGGGCTCTGACTGACCAGCTGGAAGAAGTCGGACGCGTAGCCGCGGTCCTGCATCGCCTTCAGCACCATGCCGTGCGCGGCGGAGCCGAAGGGAACGCTGACGAGCTTGCCCTTGAGATCGGCGAATTCGTAGTAGGGCGAATCCTTGTGGACGACGATGCCGTTGCCGGAGCCGGACAGGCTGTAGGCGGCGATGCCGATCAGCCGGCTCTTGCTTTCAGGATTGGTCTCGAAGGTGAAGCCGTTCACGATCAGCGGATAGTCGCCCATCATGCCGATTTGGAGCTTGTTCGCCATCATCGCATTGGTGACGGGCGGACCGGACGTAAAATTCTGCCACTCCAGCTCGAACTTGGTGTTGGCGTATTTGCCGTCCTTCGGCAGGTATTTTTCGAGGAGATGCAGCTGACGGATGACGACGCCGGCGGTCACCGTGTTGGTCGTGGTGTCCTGCGTTCCGATGCCGAGCGTGACGGTTTCCGCCGAGGCCGGTTGCGCCAGAAGGAGCGCCAGCGACGTCACCGACATCGCGATCGAGAGCGTGGGAAGATGGCGGACCATTCTCATCCTCATTCGGTTGGATGTGCTGTGGTTGCCATGATTGGGTGAGGGCGCGGGCGGGGCAAATCCGGAATGACCGTCGCAGTCGATTAGTTGCCGGGAAAAGCTGATTGCATACTCCTTGGGCAGCCCTGCACTATAAAGCCGCTTGCCTGTGCACCTGCGTTAGTCGGCGCCTTGACCGCGCATCTCTTCCAGCACGTCGGTCCGGCACACCACGATCTGCGAGCGCTTGGTCACCACGATGCCCTTCTCCTGCATGCGCTTCAGGCTGATCGTGACCCATTGCCGGGTGGCGCCAACCATGTGGGCGATGTCGGCGTGGGTGAAGGCGGCCGCAATCACCCGGCCGTCGGCATCCTCGACGCCGTAGAGGTCGACGAGATGCAGCAGCAGATGCGCAAGCCGCTGCGTGATCGAGCGCGTTCCCAGCATCTGGGCCAGCGCCGAATAGCACTTGCCCTTGAAGGTGAGGCCTTCGATCAGGCCGATCGCGAGGTTCGGGATCTCCACGGCGAGCGCGCGTAGTTCCTTTCCGGGCAGGTGCACCACGCTGCAATTGCTGGATGCGACGCCGGACCATTGATGCACGGTGCCTTCGAACACTTCGGGCCCGCCGACGAAATTGCCCACATGCCAGTAAGCCAGCGTGATCTCGCGTCCGAGCGGAGAAGTATAGAACACGCGGATGCGGCCGCTCTCGATCAGCCAGATGCCGTCATGCTTGCCGCCCTGGCTAAACAGCGTCTGGCCGCGGTTGAGTACTTTTCGCCGGCCCTGCTTCAGCACCAATTCCCGCTCGCGCGGCGTCAGCTTGTCCATCAGCGGTGGCGGTCCGCCGATCCATTGCTGGTTCTCGGTGAGCAGCAGCGAGGAGCCGCCGGCAGGCCGAACCGCTCCGGGAACAGCTCCGCGAACCACATTGGCCGCCTGCAACATCATCCGCCTCCGGAACGTTGAAATCGTTCTAAAGAGGAGCAATGTCCGTGCCAATCACTCAGCTGTCATCGCCCGCGAGGGCGGGCGATCCAGTATTCCAGAGAAGGCAATGGGATACGGAGAAGCCGCGGCGTACTGGATTCCCCGCTTCCGCGGGGAATGACAGCGGAGTTTTGGGGACGGTCCGCGTGCGCCTAGCGCCCCGCCAAGCTCAGCAAATACGGCTTCGGGTAAATCCCCCGATTATGCCCGTCCGAAAACGAGATGTTCAGCCCATAACCGAGATCGCCGATCTCGGTGATCGCGATGCCCGGAAACGCTTCAGGAAAGCGGTCGTCGAAGCGGGCGCGGGTGCAGTGGGCGCATTTGCAGGAGAGGCGTAGCTGCTCGGCCGCAATCCTGACCACGTCGTTTTGCGTCGTGCGCACGACGAGCGTCGCGAGATCGGCGCTTGCTTCATAGTCGGCCACCGTCGGCGCCACCAATGCGGTCATGGTCATGACGAATCTCCGACTCTCTTGTACGCCGGCGCGGTCGGGCGCGAATAGCAACTAATTGCCAGGGTGAAGGCGTGGCGTCGTTGCCTGCTATTCAGCCACCGCTGGGGAAATGTGAAACTAATCGACCGGGAATTTCACTTCCGCATTGCTGGACTCTCCCTTCTCTCCGAAACCTTGTGCGCCATCGTAGGCCAAGGAGAGACAATGAGTGCCTTTCAGAAGGAAACGGTTCTGTCGGTCAGGCATTGGACCGACTCCTTGTTCAGCTTCACCGCCACGCACGATCCCGGCTTCCGTTTCCAGAACGGCCAGTTCGCGATGATTGGGCTCGAGGTCGAAGGCAAGCCTTTGATGCGGGCCTACAGCATGGCGAGCGCCAATCACGAGGAAGAGCTGGAGTTCTTCTCGATCAAGGTACAGGACGGCCCGCTGACCTCGCGCCTCCAGAAGATCAGGGAAGGCGACATCATCCTGGTCGGCCGCAAGGCGACTGGCACGCTGATCACCGGCAATCTCATTCCGGGAAAACGTCTGCTGCTGCTCTCGACCGGCACCGGGCTTGCGCCGTTCGCCAGCCTGATCAAGGACCCCGACGTCTACGAGAATTACGAGACCATCGTGCTCGCCCATGGCTGCCGCCAGGTTTCCGAGCTCGCCTATGGCGAGCACCTCGTCGATGGACTGCGCAATCACGAATTCTTCGGCCCGCTGATCCGCGACAAGCTGGTTTACTACCCGACCGTGACCCGCGAGCCGTTCAAGAACCGCGGCCGTATCACTGATTTGATCGCCTCCAACCAGATGTTCGACGACATCGGGCTATCAGACCTCGATATCGAGACCGATCGCATCATGCTGTGTGGCAGCCCGGCGATGCTCGAGGAGCTCCCCGCGATGTTTGCCGCGCGCGGCTTTGTCGAGGGCAACCACAGCCAGCCCGGCCATTTCGTGATCGAAAAGGCCTTCGTCGAGCGGTGAGGCGCAAATCGGTCTCCGGCGACAACTAATTGCTATCGCCGGGACGCCCCCTGAACAAATCTGATGCAAAGGCGCCGGATCTGCCGGCGGACCAGGAGCAAGCGATGGCACTAGATCAGATCGTCGACGGACTTTCGGAGGTTTCCTGCGACGTGCTGGTGATCGGCGGCGGCACGGCCGGCCCGATGGCGGCGTTGAAGGCGAAGCTGAAGAACCCGAAGGCCAATGTCGTCCTGCTCGAAAAGGCCAACGTCAAGCGCTCCGGTGCGATCTCGATGGGCATGGATGGGCTGAATAACGCCGTCATCCCCGGCTACGCGACGCCGGAGCAGTACACCAAGGAAATCACCATCGCCAATGACGGCATCGTCGACCAGAAGGCGGTCTATAAATACGCGCAGAACTGCTACAAGATCATCGAAGAGCTCGACAGCTTCGGCATCCGCTTCCTGAAGAACGAGAACGGCGACTACGCCGTCAAGAAGGTGCACCACATCGGCACCTATGTTCTGCCGATGCCGAACGGCGAGACCGTGAAGAAGGCGCTGTACCGCCAGCTCCGCCGTGCCCGCATCCTGATCTCCAACCGCTACATGGCGACGCGGCTGCTGAAGTCTTCGGATGGCCGCATCGCCGGTGCGATCAGCGTCAACACCCGCACGGCCGAGATCCTGGTCATCAAGGCCAAAGCCGTGATCCTCTGCATGGGCGCAGCCGGCCGTCTGGGCCTTCCGACCTCCGGCTACATGTTCGGCACCTACGAGAACGCCGCCAATTCCGGCGACGGCTATGCGATGGCCTATCACGCCGGCGCCGCGCTCGCGAACCTCGAATGCTACCAGATCAATCCGCTGATCAAGGACTATAACGGCCCCGCCTGCGCCTATGTCGCCGGTCCGTTCGGCGCCTTTACCGCCAACAACGAGGGCTCGCGCTTCATCGAGTGCGACTATTGGTCGGGTCAGATGATGCTCGAGTTCTACAACGAGCTGCTGTCCGGCAAGGGCCCGGTGTTCCTCCAGCTCAAGCATCTCCATCCCGATACCATCTCGGAGATCGAATCCACGCTGCACAAGGTGGAGCGGCCGACGCGCGGCCTGTTCCAGCAGGGGCGCGGGGTCGACTACCGCAACGAGTCGATCGAGATGCATATCTCCGAGATCGGCTTCTGTTCCGGTCACAGCGCCTCCGGCGTGTTCGTCGACGACAATGCCCGCACCACCGTCCCCGGCCTCTATGCCGCCGGCGACATGGCGAGCGTGCCGCACAACTACATGCTCGGCGCCTTCACCAACGGCTCGGTCGCCGGTATCGACGCGATGGAGTTCGCCGACAGCCACGACTTTGCGGAGTTCGACGCCGCCGATGTCGCGAACGAACGCGACCGCGTGCTGGCGCCGACAAAGCGTGAGGACGGCATTCCGCCGAACCAGGTCGAATACAAGACCCGCCGCCTCGTCAACGACTATCTCCAGCCGCCAAAGGTTACACGCAAATACGAGCTTGGCATGCGCCGCCTCGCAGAGACGCGCGAAGACATGCAGGAGCATATGATCGCGCGTAACGCGCATGAATTGCTCCGTGCCCTCGAAGTGCAGTCGATCATGGATTGCGCCGACATGGCTGTGCATGCCTCGCTTTACCGCGAGGAGAGCCGCTGGGGCCTCTATCACTGGCGCACGGATTTTCCGGAGAAGGACAACGAGAACTGGTTCTGCCACACGCTGCTGAGCAAGCAGAACGGCAAGATGACCAGCGAGAAGCGTGCCGTCGAGCCCTACGTCGTGCCGATCGCGGACGACGAGAAGGATCTCTACGACAAGCAGCGTATCCGCGCCACCGCCTGATCCACCACAACTTAGCACCAGGAGCATTCAATGCCTCTCGCTTCCTATCAAACGTCGGTTCCGGTGGTCGTCGACGACGCCAAATGCATCGCCGACAAGGGCTGCACCGTGTGCGTCGACGTCTGCCCGCTCGACGTGCTCCGCATCAGCGACATGTCTGGCAAGGCCTACATGGCCTATGACGAGTGCTGGTACTGCATGCCCTGCGAGGCGGATTGTCCGACCGGCGCCGTCACCGTCAACATTCCCTATCTCCTGAGGTAGTCATGTCGAGCCCGTTCGAATCCTACGACGATCTCGAAGACGCCGACGAGCGGCTTCAGGCTGCCGACCCCGCCGAGCGCCGCGTCGCCATCATCGCACTCGGCCATTCCGGCGATCCGGCAGCCGTCGGCCATCTCGCCAAGATGGTCGCCGATCCCGACGCCGGTGTGCGCCAGCAGGTCGCCATGGCGCTCGGCGAGTTCGACGGGCCGGAGGCCGCGAGCGCGCTGGTCAAGCTGCTGGTCGATCCCGAAAGGATTGTGGCATCGGCTGCGGCAGACAGCATGGCCGAGTTCAAGGATCCGGCTTGTGCCGAAATCATCCTGCCGCTGGTCAAGCATGCCCACGCCTTCGTGCGCATGGGCGCGCTGCGCGCGCTGAAGGAGCTGCGCTGCAAGGATACGCTGAAGCCCGCGCTGGAAGCGCTCCAGGACACGGACGCCGCCGTGCGCGTGCAGGCGATCGGTGTGATCGGCTTCTTGAAGCTGGAAGAGTCGATCCCCGCGCTGACCGCACTGATCAATGATCCCGACGCCCATGTCCGACGCGCCGCGGTGAGCGCATTGGCCTTCTCGCATCTGAAGCCGGCGGCCGAGAGCATAACCCGCGCGCTGAAGGACACCGACTGGATGGTCCGTGAGATGGCCGCGGAAACGCTGGGCCTCAACGTCAACGGTTCGCTTGCGGCCGACCAGCTCATCGGTTCACTCGCTGATGAGTTCTGGCAGGTGCGGCTGAAGGTGATCCGCAGCCTCGGCAAGATGAAGATCGAGCGCGCGGTGCGCCCGATCGGCAATAGCATCAGCCACGACCAGGCCAATCTGCGGAAGGAAGCCGCTGCCGCACTCGGCGAGATCGCGCATCCCGACGGCGAGGCATTCCTGGCTGTCATCGCCGACGACGCCGATCCCGACGTGCGCAAGAACGCGCGCTGGGCGCTCCAGCAGATTGCGGCCCGCAAGGCGCGGGCAGGGGCATAGCTGCGAGGCATCCTGCCGCTCTGGACTTCCCCCGCCAGACGTTTATTTGTCTTCGCCAACGTGATCGGCCGCTGTTTGAACGTGGCCGATCCGAAAAACAGCGAGGACGCCGGCCATGACGACACTGTCCGTTAAAGACCTTCTCCCCGAGGATGGAACGAAGGGGACGCTCGTCGGCCGTGTCTGGCTGCCGCAGGCGAACGGCCCGGCCGTGGTCGTCGTGCGCAGCGACGGCGTCTTCGACGTCACCGCGAAATTTTCGACCATCAGCGCGCTCTGCGAGGAGGACAATCCCGCCAAGGCGCTTGCCGCAACCAAGGGTGAGCGCATCGGCGATCTCGAGGCGATCATGGCCAATACGGCACCAGATCACCGCGATCCGAAAAAGCCATGGCTGCTTGCGCCCGTCGATCTCCAGACGCTGAAAGCTGCCGGCGTTACCTTCGCCATCTCGATGCTGGAGCGCGTGATCGAGGAGCGAGCGAAGGGCAACCCGGCCTCGGCCGAAGCGATCCGCAAGGAGGTGACGCGGTTGATCGGTGACGATCTGTCAAAGCTCAAGCCGGGCTCGGACCAGGCGATGCGGCTGAAGCAGGTGCTGATCGATCAGAACGCCTGGAGCCAGTATCTCGAGGTCGGCATCGGTCCCGATGCCGAGGTCTTCACCAAGGCGCCGACCTTGTCCTCGGTCGGCACCGGCATGGATGCCGGCCTGCATCCGAAATCGACCTGGAACAATCCGGAGCCGGAACTCGTGCTGTTCGTGTCGAGCCGCGGCAAGATCGTCGGCGGCGCGCTCGGCAATGACGTCAATCTGCGCGACTTCGAGGGCCGCTCGGCGCTGCTGCTCTCGAAAGCAAAGGACAACAACGCCTCCTGCTCCATCGGTCCGCTGCTGCGCCTGTTCGATGAAACGTTCTCGCTCGATGATGCGCGCAAGCTTGATATCAGCCTGAACGTGAAGGGGCAGGACGGTTTCGTTCTCGACGGTCATTCCTCAATCAGCATGATCAGCCGCGATCCGACCGACCTGGTCGAACAAACCATCGGCAAGGTGCATCAATATCCCGACGGCTTCGTGCTGTTCCTCGGCACGATGTTCGCGCCGGTCAAGGATCGCGATGCGCCGGGGCAGGGCTTCACCCACAAGCGCGACGACATCGTCACGATCGCTGCGCCTCAACTCGGCAAGCTCGTCAACCGCATGCGGACCAGCGACGAGTGCGAACCCTGGACCTTCGGCATCGGTGCGCTGATGAAGAACCTCGCGCAGCGGAAGCTGATCTAGCTCTTCGCCTCCAGCGCGACCGAAGCTCGTCGCGACCCCGCTGGCCGAGAAAGGGAGCGCACCTTCATCTTCGCGTTGCAGAGACGGAACAAAATCGCGTGGGGCGTGTCATAGAACGGCCACCCCATACTTCTCCGAGTCAATGAAGAATAGTCAGATAATATGACTAGTCAGCTCGCCTCGTCCGTGAAATAGTTGCCCAAATGGCCCCGAGAGGGCCGTGCGTGGGTGCCATATTACCAAAATGGGCGCTCGCCGGTAATTGGGAGAGGCGCCTCATGACCGCGCGGATCGTGGTCATCCCGACCAAACGAGCTCATTCCAACAACGCGGAAGTCGCGCGCTCGATCGGCGTCGACATCATCGCCGGCCGCTACGCGGAGGGAACGCGGGTGCCGGGCGATGCCGAGCTGACCGCGATGTTCGGTGTGTCGCGGCCGGTGCTGCGGGAGAGCGTGAAGACGCTGGTCGCCAAGGGCCTGCTCACCACCAAGGCGCGGGTCGGCACCGTCGTGCGCGAGCGCGCCGCGTGGAACATGTTCGACGCTGACGTGCTGGCCTGGCATCTCGACGCCGGCATCGACAAACGCTTCCTCAACGATCTCGCCGAGATCCGTCTCGCGGTGGAGCCGCGGGCGGCCGTGCTCGCGGCGGCGCGGCGCTCGGAGGAGGACCTTGCCGAGATCCGCCGCAGCATGGAACGCATGCGCCTTGAGGCTTCCGATTCCGTCGGCTTTGCCGATGCCGATCTCGCGCTCCACGTCGCGGTGGCGCGTGCGTCCGGCAATCTGTTCATGCGCTCGATCGGACATGTCATCGAAGCCGCCTTGCGCGCGTCGTTCCTGCTCAGCGCGCCGGTCGAGCCGGACGATCGCGACGCCGTGCTGCTGTGGCACCAGAAGATCGTCGATGCCATCGCGGCCGGCGATGCCGACACCGCCTCGGAAGCGATGGTCTATGTCATTCACAACGGCATGCACCGCCACGAGGGTACCGTGATCGAGACCGCGCCGGCCGAGCCGTTGTCATCCGCGGATACTGGAGAATGAGCGTGACTGAACTTCGCATCGCCATCGTCGGCTTTGGCAAGATCGCGCGCGATCAGCATGTCGGTGCGATCGCCGCGACATCGGGCGCGACGCTCGCGGCCGTCGCAAGCCGCAATGCGTCGCTGCCGGAGCTGCCGCATTTTGCCACCATCGAGGAATTGCTCGAGAAAGGACCGCCGATCAATGCGGTCTCGCTCTGCACGCCGCCGCAGGTTCGGCGTGCGCAGGCCGCGGCCGCACTCGCCGCCGGCAAGCATGTGATGCTGGAGAAGCCGCCCGGCACCGGCGTCGCCGAGCTCGATCCACTGATCGCGATGGCGGCGGATGCGAAGCGCACACTGTTTGCGACCTGGCATTCGCGCCACGCGCCTGCGGTCGAACCGGCACGCGAATGGCTCGCCACGCGCCGGATCAAATCCGTGCACATCAATTGGAAGGAAGACGTCCGCGTCTGGCATCCCGGGCAGGTCTGGATCTGGGAGCCGGGCGGGCTTGGCGTGTTCGATCCCGGCATCAACGCGCTCTCGATCCTGACCCGCATCCTCCCGCAACCGGTGTTCGTCACCGCGGCCGAGCTTGCCTTTCCTGCCAATCGCCAGGCGCCGATTGCCGCGAGCCTGACGCTGGCCGACATCAGCGGCCTGCCGGTCACCGCCGAGTTCGATTTCCGCCAGACCGGCCCCCAGAGCTGGGATATCGCCGTGGAAACCGATCAGGGCCGGATGGCGTTGTCCGGCGGCGGCAGGCGGATGGCCGTCGATGGCAAGGCCATTGCCGAGGCGCCTGATCAGGAATATCGCGAGCTTTACCGGCGCTTTGTCGAGCTTGCGGCCACGGGCGCAAGCGATGTCGATCTGGCACCGCTTCGTCTCGTCGCCGATGCCTTCCTGCTCGGCAAGCGCACGATCGTTGAACCGTTTATGGACTAGACATGGCTGGCTCAAAAATAACAAAAGACGTCTTTGGAACGCTGCCGGACGGCCGCACTGTCGATCGCATCGTCTTGCGCGGAGAGGGCGGGTTCGAGGCCCGCATCATCACCCATGGTGCGGTGATCCAGGCGCTGATCGCGCCGGATGCCAAGGGCGGCTACGACGATGTTGTGCTCGGCCATGATGCCTTCGCCGGCTATCTCGCCGAGCGAAAATTCTTTGGCGCCACAGTCGGCCGCTACGCCAACCGCATCGCCCAGGGGCAGTTTTCGCTCGACGGCGAAACGGTGCAGCTTCCCGTCAACAACGGCCCGAATGCGTTGCATGGCGGCCTGGACGGGTTTGACCGCAAGCTATGGGACATTGCCGAGATCGATGAGGGCTCGCAACCCGCGGTGACGCTGATCTACACGAGCCCGCATGGCGAAGAGAATTATCCCGGCCGGCTCGACGTCCGCCTGACCTATCGCGTCACCGGCCCGACCGAGCTGTCGCTGACTATGGAGGCGCGGACCGACCGGCCGACCATCGTCAATTTGACCAACCACAGCTTCTTCAATCTGGAAGGTGCGACCTCAGACACGCCCATCCTCGACCATAAGCTGATGGTCGCGGCCGAGCATTTCCTCGCCATCGACCCCACCGCCATTCCACTGCCGGAGCCGCCGCGCGCGTTGGCCGGAACGCCCTTCGATTTCCGCAACGCCCACCCTGTTGGTGAGCGCATCCGCGAGAGCGATACGCAGCTGCGCAACGGCAAAGGCTACGATCACACCTACTGCCTCGGGCGCGAGGGCAAGCTTGCTCTCGCCGCGCGGCTGGAGGCGCCGCGTTCGGGGCGGATCATGGAGCTCCTCACCAATCAGCCTGGTCTTCAGGTCTATTCCGGCAATTATCTCGACGGAACGATTTCGGGGAAGGGCGGCAAGCTGATCCGGCAATCGGACGCCATGTGTCTTGAGCCGCACATCTGGCCGAATGCGCCGAACCGGCCGGATTTTCCGAGCCCGCGCCTCGATCCCGGCCAAGTCTATCGGCATCACACCGTCTACCGCTTTGCAGTGAGGGCGCCATGATCGAAGAGGTGCCGACTTCCGTCCTCTCGAACGATCCCTGTCATCTCGGCGAGGGGCCGACTTATGACGTGACTACCGACACCGCCTGGTGGTTCGACATTCGTGAGGGGCGTTTGTTCGAAGCGCATCTCGGCAGTGGCGCGATCCGCGTCCACGCACTCGGCCGGATGGCGAGCGCGCTCGGGCGCATCGATGCCGAACGTCAGCTGATCGTGGCGGAGGATGGCCTCTATATCCGGACACTCGCCGATGGCGCGATGACGCTGTTCCGTCCGCTCGAAGCGGATAATCCCGACACGCGCTCCAATGACTGCCGCGTGCATCAGTCCGGCACGTTCTGGATCGGCACCATGGGCCGCAAGGCGGAAAGAGGGACCGGCGCGATCTACGCGCTCCATGGCGGCAAGATCTCGATGCTGTTTCCCGGCATCAGTATTCCCAATTCGATCTGCTTCTCGCCGGACGGTGCGACCGGCTATTTCACCGACACCGCGCGCGCGGTGCTCTACGCGGTTCCGCTCAATCCCGCGACCGGCTTGCCGCGTGGGGAGCCGGAGGTTTTGTTGCGCCACACCGGCATCGGCGGCTTGGACGGCTCGGTCTGCGATGCCGACGGGCAGATCTGGAACGCCTGCTGGGGCGCAAGCCGTATCGATGTCTACAGTCCGCAAGGCGAGCACCTGCGCTCCTTGAGTGTGCCGGCAAAGCAGGCGAGCTGCCCCGCCTTCGTCGGGCCCGATCTGTCGCGCCTGCTCGTCACCTCCGCCTGGCAGGACATGGACGCGGCCGCACGCGCCGCCGATCCGCAAGCCGGCTGCACTTTTCTGCTGGAGGCATCCGCGCGCGGTCGCGCGGAGCCAGACGTCAAGCTCGCATAGGAGACCAGAAACACCCCACGACCATCCTTTTCGACGAAACCAAAAAACAGTCTGACACCCAAGGGAGTGAAACATGCTGAAACTGAAGACGACATTTTTCGCGCTGGCGCTAGCCGGCGCCGCGACGATGGCCGCAGGCGTCACCGCCTTCGCCCAGGACAAGCTGACCGTCGGCATCGCCATGCCGACCAAGTCCTCGGCGCGCTGGATCGACGACGGCAACAACATGGTCAAGGTGCTGAAGGAGCGCGGCTACAACACTGACCTGCAATATGCCGAGGACGACATTCCGAACCAGCTCTCGCAGGTCGAGAACATGGTGACCAAGGGTGCGAAGGCGCTGGTGATCGCTGCAATCGACGGCACCACGCTGTCGGACGTGCTCAAGCAGGCCAAGGCCAAGGGCATCACCATCATCGCCTATGATCGCCTGATCCGCGGCACGCCGAACGTCGACTATTACGCGACCTTCGACAATTTCCAGGTCGGCGTCTTGCAGGCCGATTCGATTGTGCAGGGCCTCGGGTTGAAAGACGGCAAGGGCCCGTTCAACATCGAGCTGTTCGGCGGTTCGCCCGACGACAACAATGCCTACTTCTTCTACAACGGCGCGATGAGCGTGTTGAAGCCATATATCGACAGCGGCAAGCTCGTCGTCGTGTCCGGCCAGATGGGCATGGACAAGGTCGCGACCCTGCGCTGGGACGGCGCCACGGCGCAGGCCCGCATGGACAATCTGCTCAGCGCCTACTACGGCAACAAGAAGGTTAATGCCGTGCTGTCGCCCTATGACGGACTTTCGATCGGCATCATCTCCTCGCTCAAAGGCGTCGGCTATGGCAGCGCCGATCAGCCGATGCCGATCATCTCGGGCCAGGACGCCGAAGTGCCCTCGATCAAGGCGATGCTGCGCGGTGATCAATACTCGACCATCTTCAAGGACACCCGCGATCTCGCCAAGGTGACCGCCGACATGGTCGATGCCGCGCTCGCCGGCAAGCAGGTCACCGTCAACGACACCAAGACCTATGAGAACGGCGTCAAGATTGTGCCGTCCTATCTGCTCAAGCCGGCCGTGGTCTACAAGGACAATTGGGAGAAGCTGCTGGTCGACAGCGGCTACTACAAGAAGTCGCAGTTTCAATAAGACTCTTTCTTCCCCTCTCCCCGCCTGCGGAGAGAGGGGAAGTAACGGATGGGACATGACACGATGACCGCCATGCTGGAGATGCGCAACGTCAGCAAGAGCTTTGCCGGCGTGCAGGCGCTGCGCGACGTCAACTTCTCGGTCGAGGCAGGGCAGATCCAAGCGCTCGTCGGCGAGAATGGCGCCGGCAAGTCCACGCTGATGAAGGTGTTGAGTGGCGTCTACCCTCACGGCAGCTACGAGGGCACCATTATCTTTGATGGCGAGGAGCGCCGCTTCCGCGACATCAACGATTCCGAGGCGCTCGGCATCATCATCATCCATCAGGAGCTGGCGCTGATCCCGCTGATGTCGATCGCAGAAAACATCTTCCTGTCGCATCCGCCGTCAAAACTCGGCGTGATCGATCGCGACGAGGTCTACCGCCGCACGCGCGATCTGCTGGTGCAGGTCGGCCTGAAGGAATCGCCGGATACGCTGATCACCGATCTTGGCGTCGGCAAGCAGCAACTGGTCGAGATCGCGAAGGCGCTGTCCAAGCGAGTGCGCATGCTGATCCTGGACGAACCGACCGCGAGCCTGAACGAGGCCGACAGTGCTGCGCTGCTCGAACGTCTCATGAAATTCCGCGAGCAGGGCATCGGCTCGATCCTAATCTCGCACAAGCTCAACGAGGTCGCGCGCGTCGCCGACCACATCACGGTGCTGCGCGACGGCCGTACCGTCGACAGCATCGACTGCCATGCCGAGCCGATCCAGGAAGACCGCATCATCCGCAGCATGGTCAACCGCGATCTCGCCCATCGCTTCCCCGAGCGCAGCGCGAAAATCGGCGAACCCGTGCTCGAGGTCGCCAATTGGTCGGTCTATCACCCGATCCATCCCGAACGGCAGGTGATCAAGAACGTCAATTTCGGCGTGAAGCGCGGCGAGGTCGTAGGCATTGCCGGGCTGATGGGCGCCGGCCGCACCGAATTCGCCATGAGCTTGTTCGGCCGCTCCTGGGGCACCAATGTCAGCGGTCGCATCCGGCTCGAAGGCCATGAGATCGCGCTGCCGAACGTCGCAGCCGCAATCGACGCCGGCCTCGCCTATGTCACCGAGGACCGCAAGCAGCTCGGGCTGATCCTGGCCGACGATGTCCGCAAGAACATCACGCTCGCAAGCCTCGACCAGGTCGCACCCAACCGCGTGATCGACGATATCGCCGAGCTGAAGGTCGCCAGCGACTATCGGAACCGAATGCGGATCCGCTGCTCCGACGTCTATCAGGAGACCGGCCAGCTCTCCGGCGGCAACCAGCAGAAGGTGGTGCTGTCGAAATGGCTGATGACCGACCCCAAGGTTTTAATCCTGGACGAGCCGACGCGGGGCATCGATGTCGGTGCCAAATACGAGATTTACTGTATCATCAACGAGCTTGCGGAGGCCGGCCGCGGCGTCGTGGTGATCTCCTCGGAGATGCCTGAGCTGCTCGGCATCTGCGACCGCATCTGTGTCATGAACGATGGCGCCTTCGTCGGCGAGTTCCCTGGCACTGAAGCGACGCAGGAAAAAATCATGCGCGCCATCATGCGCAATGAACGAAGCAATGAAAACAGCGTGCCTGAGGCCGTGGAGATGGGAGGATCGCAGCCATGACCGACAAGACGGTTTCGCTGCCTGAGGAGCGCCGGCACGGCAGCTTCATCAAGAACAATTTGCGTACCTACGGCATGCTGCTGTCGCTGCTCGCGATCATGCTGTTTTTCCAGGTCATGACCGGCGGCACGCTGCTCCAGCCGCTCAACCTCACCAACCTGGTGCTTCAGAACAGCTATATCGTCATCATGGCGCTGGGCATGCTGCTGGTGATCGTCACCGGCCATATCGACCTTTCGGTTGGTTCGGTCGCGGGCTTTGTCGGCGCGGTCGCGGCCGTGCTGATGGTGACGTATAAGGTCGACTACACGCTCGCCTTCATCATTTGCCTCGCGGTCGGCGCCGCCATTGGTGCTGCGCAAGGCTACTGGGTCGCCTATTTCAAGATCCCGTCCTTCATCGTGACGCTGGCCGGCATGCTGGTGTTCAAGGGGCTTGCGCTCGCGGTGTTGCAGGGCCAGTCGCTCGGCCCGTTCCCGCCGACGTTCCAGAAATTATCGTCCGGCTTCATTCCGGAACTGCTGCCCGAAGCCGGCACGCTGCATCCGACCTCGATGCTGATCGGCGCCGTGCTGGCGCTGGGGCTGGTCTATGCCAGCGCCAAGAGCCGCACGCGCGAGCTGTCGCACGGCATCGAGGTCGAGCCTTACGCGTTCTTTCTCGGAAAAAGCATCGTGCTGGCCTGCGCGGTGCTGTACTTCACCTATCTGATCGCGATCTATCGCGGCCTGCCCAACGTGCTGGTGATCATGAGCGCGTTGATCGCGCTCTACGGCTTCGTTACCCGCCGCACCGTGATCGGGCGCCATATCTATGCGGTCGGCGGCAATGCCAAGGCGGCCAAACTCTCGGGCATCAAGACCGAGCAACTGACCTTCCTCACCTTCGTCAATATGGGTGTGCTGGCGGCGCTCGCCGGCCTCGTCTTCGCCGCGCGCCTCAACACCGCGACGCCAAAAGCAGGTTTGGGCTTCGAGCTCGACGTCATCGCCGCCTGCTTCATCGGCGGCGCCTCGGCCTATGGTGGCGTGGGTCGCGTCGGCGGCGCCGTGGTCGGCGCCATGATCATGGGCGTGATGAACAACGGCATGTCCATCCTCGGCGTCGGCATCGACTACCAGCAGGTCATCAAGGGCCTGGTGCTGCTCGGGGCGGTCTGCATCGACGTGTATAACCAGCGGCGGTAGCTAGATCGGCACACCATACGGTGAGCTATTGCTCAGTTGATGGGTATATGATCGAATGGCCGGATGGCGAACGGCCAGCCAGAACCTGATCTCATCATCTTCGATTGCGACGGCGTGCTCGTCGACAGCGAGCTGTTGAGCTGCCGTTGCCTGTCGGAGGTGCTGGCGGAGTTCGGTTTCGACCTTCACGTGGAGCAGGCGCTCGAGCTCTTTCTGGGGCGTAGCACGGCTGCGATCGGACAATATTATCGCGAGCGCGGCGAGATCCTGCCTGACGATTTCCTCCCGCGCCTGAAGGCACGGGTGCTCGAGACGTTTGCGGGGGCGCTCCAGCCGATCCCCGGGGTGAGCGCCGTCTTGTCCGAGTTGAAGGCGCCGCGTTGTGTCGCATCTTCGAGCGATATCGATCGGGTCTCGCTGTCGCTTAACGTGACGGGTCTCGCTTCGCATTTCGATAGCCGTCTCTACACCGCGCAGATGGTCAAGCACGGCAAGCCGGCGCCGGACCTCTTTCTCTACGCAGCCGAAAAGATGAAGGCAGATCCTAAGCGCGCCCTGGTGATCGAGGACAGCGTCAGCGGCGTGCAGGCGGCGAAGGCGGCCGGCATGACGGTCTGGGGATTTGTCGGCGGCAGCCATTATCATGGGCGTGACGGTCACGCTATACTGGCCGCCGCCGGGGCCGATCGGGTCTTCGCGCGCATGAGCGATTTCTGGGAGGCGTGACTTCAGCTATGGCCGTCGAGAACGAAAAGTCGAGACTCGACGACGCCGCGCGCGCCGGCTGGCTCTATTTCATTGCCGGCCACACCCAGGACGAGATCGCAAAGATGCTCCAGGTGTCGCGGGCCTCTGCCCAGCGGCTGGTGTCGCTGTGCCTTGCCGAGCGGCTCATCACCTTCCGGCTCGAACATCCCATCGCCGCCTGCATGGAGCTGGCGGCACGGCTGAAGGAGCGATTTGATCTCGCCCATTGCGAGGTGGTTCCGGCTGATCCGGCCGCGCCGCAGGCCACAGCCGGCATCGCCGAGCGCTGCGCCAATCTGCTGGACGCGACGCTGCGCTCGGAGACGCCGGTGATCGTCGCGCTCGGCACCGGGCGCGCGGTGCGCGCCGCGGTCGAGCGCGTCACGCCGATCGACCGGCCCAATCACCAGATTGTCTCGCTGGTCGGCAACATCTCCGCAGACGGCTCGGCGAGCTTCTACGATACCGTCGGCCGGCTCGCTGATCGCACCGGCGCCCGGCATTATCCGATGCCGCTGCCGTTCCTGATGTCCTCGGAGGACGAGCGCAACAAGATGGTCCGCATCGAGCCGATCGCCAAGGTGAAGGCGGTCGCGGCCAAGGCTGATCTGCGCCTTGTCGGCATCGGCCAGATGGACCAGAAGGCGCAGGTCCATGTCGACGGCTTCGTCACCCGTGACGAACTGTTCGAGATGATGCGCCAGGGCGCCATCGGCGAGATCACCGGCTGGGCCTATGACGCGAAAGGCCGCCTGCTCAAGGCCGGCACCAACAAGCGCCTCACCAGCATTCCGCCGGAAGTACCGGCGAAGACCACCACGATCGGCGCGGCTGTCGGTGCGGCCAAGGTGCAGGCGATTGCGGCGGCGCTGAATGGGCGCCTGATCAACGGCCTGATCACGGACGAGACGACGGCAAGGGCGATTCTGGAGCGGTAGGGCGTTCGCTCTTCCAGCCTCCCGAGGCGGGAGGTCTTGCCACCCACACCGCTGTCATCATCCGCGAAAGCGGATGATCCAGTACGCCGCGGCCTGGCTTGGGGCAAACCAACAGACGATACGGAGCACTGGATGCCCCGCTTTCACGAGGCATGACAGCGAGAGTAGGGAATGGGCCGGCCCTCCCGCACCGCAGCACTCATAAGTTGCGAGAATGCTCGCGCGCGTGCTTGACAAGCGTCGCCCCTCAGTTGAACATACGCTCAACGCGTGGGCATATGCTCAAAAACGCGATTTGAGGGAGGTCACCGTGAAACACGTCCTCGGCGTCGTCTGTGGCGCCTCCGTACTGCTTGCCGTCCCCGCGATGGCCGAAACGACCCTGACGATCGCGACCGTCAACAACGGCGACATGATCCGCATGCAGGGGCTGACCAGCGAATTCACCAAGGCGAACCCCGACATCTCCGTGAAATGGGTGACTCTCGAAGAGAACGTGCTGCGCCAGCGCGTCACCACCGACATCGCCACCAAGGGCGGTCAGTTCGACGTGCTGACCATCGGCACCTATGAGGTGCCGATCTGGGCCAAGAAGGGCTGGCTGGTGCCGCTCGCCAATCTCGGCGCCGATTACGACGTCGCCGACCTGCTGCCGAAGATCAAGGACGCGGTCTCCGTCGACGGCAAGCTCTACGCCGCGCCGTTCTATGGCGAGAGCTCGATGATCATGTACCGCACCGATTTGTTCGAGAAGGCCGGCCTGAAGATGCCGGAAAAGCCGACCTGGGATTTCGTGATCGACGCCGCCAAGAAGGTCACCGACAAGAGCGGTGGCGTCTACGGCATCTGCCTGCGCGGCAAGGCCGGCTGGGGCGAGAACATGGCGTTCCTCTCCGCCATGGCCAATTCCTACGGCGCGCGCTGGTTCGACGAGAAGTGGGAGCCGCAGTTCAATACGCCGGAATGGAAGGCGACACTCACGACCTACGTCAATCTCATGAAGGACGCCGGCCCTCCCGGCGCGAGCTCCAACGGCTTCAACGAGAACCTGGCGCTGTTCAACGCCGGCAAGTGCGGCATGTGGATCGACGCGACGGTGGCGGCATCGTTCGTCACCAACCCGAAGGAATCCAGGGTCGCCGACAAGGTCGGCTTCGCGCTGGCGCCCAACACCGGGCTCGGCAAGAACGCCAACTGGCTGTGGGCCTGGAGTCTCGCAATCCCCGCCGGATCGAAGAAGTCGGAAGCCGCCGAGAAGTTCATCGCCTGGGCGACGAGCAAGGACTACACCAAGATCGTGGCGGCGAAGGAGGGCTGGGCCAATGTGCCGCCGGGCACGCGGACCTCGCTCTACCAGAATCCTGAGTATCTGAAGGTCGCCCCGTTCGCCAAGCTGACGCTGGCCTCGATCGACGCCGCCGACCCGAACAAGCCGACAGTGAAGCCCGTGCCTTACGTCGGCGTGCAATACGCTGCCATTCCCGAATTCCAGGGCATCGGCACCCAGGTGGGGCAGCAATTCTCCGCCGCACTTGCGGGATCGATGACGGTGGATGCGGCGCTGACCGCGGCGCAATCGGTGACCGAGCGCGAGATGAAGCGCGCCGGTTACATCAAGTAGACCCGAGCTCTCCCTGAGCTCACACTCGCGGCCATCCACTTTTCGCTTGATGGATGGCCGCCTTTTCCCCTCGCCCGAGGAGACGCGTGGATGGCAACCCGGCAGACGCAATTCCTTGCGCGGTCGCTCCTGGCCCCGGCCGTCGGGCTCCTGTTCATCTGGATGATCGTCCCGCTCGCGCTGACGATCTACTTCTCGACGCTGCATTACAGCCTGCTCGATCCCGGCTCCGAGGCGTTCGTCGGGCTGGAGAATTTCCGCTACTTCCTCACCGATCCCGCGTTCCTCGCCTCGCTCCAGAACACGCTGGTGCTGGTCGGCTCGGTGCTGGCGCTGACCATCCTGCTCGGCATTCCCCTGGCGCTGCTGATGGACCAGCCCGTGATCGGCCTCAACATCGTACGGCTGATGGTGATCGCGCCGTTCTTCGTGATGCCGACGGTGAGCGCGCTGGTGTGGAAGAACCTGCTGATGCACCCGGTGTCCGGGCTGTTCGCCTGGCTCGCCGAGGTGTTTGGGTTGACGCCGATCGACTGGTTCACCGACGCGCCGCTGCTCGCCGTGATCCTGATCGTCGCCTGGCAATGGTTGCCGTTCGCGACCTTGATCCTGCTGACCGCGCTGCAATCGCTCGACGAGGAGCAGAAGGAGGCGGCCGAGATGGATGGCGCCAGCGCGCTCTCCGCCTTCATCTACATCACGCTGCCGCACCTGGCGCGACCCATCACCGTGGTGATCCTGATCGAGACCATCTTCCTGCTCACGGTGTTCGCCGAAATCTATGTCACCACGGGCGGCGGTCCGGGCCTTCAGACCACCAACATCGCCTTCCTGATCTATTCGCAGGCGCTGATCCAGTTCGATGTTGGCAGCGCATCGGCAGGCGGTCTCGTGGCGGTGGTGATCGCCAACATCGTCGCCTTCTTCCTCGTCCGTATCGTCGGCCGCAACCTGGAAGCCTAAAATCATGGCGCGCAAGTCAACGACGCAGCGGGTGGTGGTCTCGACGATCGGGGCGTGGTTCTTCGGCTTCCTGATCTTCTTCCCGATCCTGTGGATGGTGCTGACGAGCTTCAAGACCGAGCTCGAAGCTTTCGCCATTCCGCCGTCCTTCCTGTTCTTCCACTGGACCACCGAAAATTACGCCACCGTCCAGGAACGCAGCGACTATCTGCTCCATGCGATGAACTCGATCATCATCGCCGGCGGCTCGACGTTGATTGCGCTGCTGATCGCGATCCCCGCAGCCTGGTCGATGGCGTTCTCGCCGACCAAGCGCACCAAGGACATCCTGCTCTGGATGCTCTCGACCAAGATGATGCCGCCGGTCGGCGTGCTGGTGCCGATCTACCTGATCTTCAAGACCTTCGGCCTGCTCGATTCCCGCATCGGCCTCGTCTTCATCCTCTGCCTCGGCAATCTGCCGATCGTGATCTGGATGCTCTTCACCTATTTCAAGGAAATTCCGCGCGACATCCTGGAAGCCGCGCGCATGGATGGCGCCACCATCGGCCGCGAACTCGTCTATGTGCTGACGCCGATGGCGATCCCGGGCCTGGCGTCGACCATGCTGCTCAATTTGATCCTAGCCTGGAACGAGGCGTTCTGGACGCTCAACCTGACGACCTCGAACGCCGCGCCACTCACCACGTTCATCGCGTCCTATTCGAGCCCGGAAGGGCTGTTCTGGGCCAAGCTGTCGGCGGCTTCCACGCTGGCGATCGCGCCCATCATCATCCTTGGTTGGTTCAGCCAGAAGCAGCTCGTGCGCGGGCTCACCTTCGGCGCGGTAAAGTAAGGGGGCTGCCGGATCATGGGTCAGATTACGCTTCAGGACGTGCAGAAATCCTTCGGCCCCGTGCACATCATCAAGGGTGCCGATCTCGAGATCGCGGACGGCTCCTTCGTGGTGTTCGTGGGACCATCCGGCTGTGGCAAGACCACGCTGCTGCGGCTGATCGCCGGGCTCGAGGACGTCAGCGGCGGCAAAATTTTGATCGACGGCAAGAACGTCGTCGATACGCCCCCCGCGAAGCGTGGTCTCTCGATGGTGTTCCAGTCCTACGCGCTCTATCCGCATATGAGCGTGCGCGGCAATATCGGTTTCGGCCTGAAGATGGCGGGCCTCTCCAAAGACGAAACCAACCGCAAGGTGGAGGCCGCCGCCGCGACGCTCAACCTCACGCCCTATCTCGACCGCAAGCCGCGCGAACTCTCCGGCGGCCAGCGTCAGCGCGTCGCGATCGGCCGTGCCATCGTCCGCGAGCCCAAGGCGTTCCTGTTCGACGAGCCGCTGTCGAACCTCGACGCGGCCTTGCGCGTGCAGATGCGCATCGAGGTGACGCGGCTCCAGAAGCAACTTGGCACCACCGCGGTCTACGTCACCCACGACCAGGTCGAAGCCATGACCATGGCCGACAAGATCGTCGTGCTCAATGGCGGCAAGATCGAGCAATATGGCTCGCCGCTGGATCTCTACGAGAAGCCCGCCAATCTCTTCGTCGCCGGCTTTATCGGCTCGCCGAAGATGAATCTCGTGACCGGCGAGCCCGCCAAACAGCAAGGCGCGACCACCATCGGCGTGCGGCCGGAGCACATCAAGATCGAGCGCGATGGCGGCGGCGGCTGGCAGGGAACGATCGCGGTTGCCGAGCATCTCGGCAGTGACACTTTCCTCTATGTCGATGCCGGTCCGCTCGGGATGCTGACCGCGCGCTACATCGGCGAATTGAGCCTCCATGCCGGCGACCACGTGTCGCTGGCGCCGGACCCCGCGCGGATTCATCGCTTCGATGCAGGCGGCAACGCCATTCGGGGTTAACAAGAAACGGCAAGAAACGAAAGAAACGGAAATACCAACATGTACCTGGAGAAATTCAAGCTGAGCGGCAAGACCGCGTTCATCACCGGCGGCGGGCAGGGCATTGGGCTGGCCTGCGCCGAAGCGCTGGCCGAGGCCGGCGCCAGGGTCGTGATCGGCGATCGCGACAGCAAGGTCGCCGACAGCGCCAAGGCCAGTCTGAAGGCGAAAGGCTACGATGCCGAGACCGCGATCATGGACGTCACCGACACCAAGCGCGTCGCGGAAGTTGCGAACGACCTCGTCGTCCGCCACGGCAAGGTCGACATCCTCGTCAACAATGCCGGCATCGCCCGCAGCGAGACGCCGGCGGAAACCGTCACCGACGAGCATTGGCTCAACGTCATCGACGTCAATCTCAACGGCACCTTCTGGTGCTGCCGCGAATTCGGCAAGCATATGCTCAAAGCCAAGAGCGGCGCCATCGTCAATATCGGCTCGATGTCCGGATTCATCGTCAACAAGCCGCAGGAGCAGGCCTTCTACAACGCCTCCAAGGCGGGCGTGCACCATCTGACCAAGTCGCTGGCCGCCGAATGGGGCGCGCGCGGCGTGCGCGTCAACGCGGTGGCGCCAACTTATATCGACACGCCGCTCAACGCGTTCGTCAAGAGCGATGCCAGAATGTATGACGCCTGGATCGGTGGAACCCCGATGGCGCGGATGGGGCAGGTCGACGAGATCGCCTCGGTCGTGCTGTTCCTGGCCTCGGAGGCGGCGAGCCTGATGACCGGCAGCATCGTGCTTGTGGATGGCGGCTACACTTGCTGGTAGGCTTGCGTCAAAATTGACGAAAGCGACCGGGAGCAACAATGCCGCGAGCGTATATCGGCGTCGACGTGGGGACCACGAGCACGCGGGCAGGGGTGTTTGACGAGGCGGGCACCTTGCTTGCGACCGCCAAGCATCCAATCCGGATCTGGCACGAGGCCGGCGACATCGTCGAGCAGTCGTCGGCCGACATCTGGGACGCCTGCGTGAGATCGGTGCGGGCCGCGATGGCGGAAGCTGCAATCGCGCCCGACAGCGTCGGCGGCGTCGGCTTCGATGCGACCTGTTCCCTCGTGGTGCTCGATCCCCTGGGCGAGCCGGTCACCGTCAGCGGATCCGGTGACAGGCAGCGCAATGTCATCGTCTGGATGGATCATCGCGCCATTGCCGAGGCGCGGCTGATCAACGAGACTGGGGACGCGGTGCTGCGCTATGTCGGCGGCTCGATCTCGCCCGAGATGGAGATGCCAAAGCTGTTATGGCTGAAGCGGCACATGCGCGCGAGCTTTGACGCCGCCGGTCATTTCTTTGATCTGGCAGATTACCTGACCTGGCGCGCGACGGGATCGCTGCAACGTTCGACCTGCACCGTCACCTGCAAGTGGAACTATCTCGCCCATGATGGCGGCGGCTGGAGCGCACCGTTCTTCAAGCGCATTGGCTTGTCGGAATTCGTCAGTGAGAAATACGCCCGCATCGGCACCGAGATCGTTGCGCCGGGCACGCGCCTCGGCGCGGGTCTCACGCGCGCCGCCGCCTTCGATCTGGGCTTGTCGCCGGGTACGCCGGTCGGCGCCTCTCTGATCGACGCCCATGCCGGTGGCATCGGCGCGATCGGCGGCCGCGACGGATCGGGCGGGGCGGCTGACGTCTCGGACCGCCTTGCCTACATCATGGGAACGTCGGCCTGCATCATGGCGACGACGAAGGAGCCGTGTTTCGTGCCCGGCGTCTGGGGGCCTTATTATTCCGGTATGGTGCCGGACTTCTGGCTCAACGAGGGCGGGCAGTCGGCCGCGGGCGCGGCGATCGACCATCTTCTCAAATCGCATCCGGGCCATGCCGAGGCGAGTGCGGCGGCGCGTAACGACGGCGTCGATCTCATCGAGTTCCTCGAGCGCCGCATCATCGCGCGCGCCGGCGATGCCAGCCGCGCCGCGCTGCTCGCCCGTGATATCCATGTCCTCCCCGAATTCATCGGCAATCGCTCGCCCTATGCCGACCCCGATACGCGCGCGGTGATCGCGGGCCTCGATCTCGACACCGATATCGGCGCCATGGAGCGGCTGTTCGTTGCCGGCCTATGCGGGCTCGCCTATGGTCTTGCCGAGGTGATCGAGGCCTTTGCCGCGCATGGCGTTCATTCCAGCATCATGATCATGGGCGGCGGCGCCAGCCGGAGTCCGCTGGTGCGACAGATCATGGCTGATACCACCGGCCTGACGGTCGCGCTGCCGCAGACGAAGGAGCCGGTGCTGCTAGGTGCGGCGATGTTAGGTGCGGTTGCCGGCGGCGCCTATGCCTCGATCGGCGAGACCATGGCAAAAATGTCGGCGCTGGGACGGAAGAGCGCACCGACCGCGCCCGACATGGCCGCGTTTCACGCCCGCAAGCGGGATGTGTATAAGTTGCTCCGCGAGGTCGACCGCGGCAGCCGTGCCGCGATGCGCCACGCCGCAAAGGACTGAATTCGGGGTTGAAACGGATGCTGATGTCTTGCGGCGATGCGCTGATCGATTTTGTACCGACTCGAAACGCCGAGGGGCGCGAGGCGGTGATGCCGGCGGTCGGCGGCTCCTGTCTTAACGTTGCGATCGGGATGGCGCGGCTGGGGGCGCCAACTGTCTTTGTCGGCGGCATCTCGACCGATCTGTTCGGGCGCATGATCGCCGATCATGCCGCAGCCTCGAACGTAGAGCTCAGCTTCGCCACCCGCAGTGATCATCAGACCACGCTCGCCTTCGTGCGCATCGTCGCGGGCGAGTCGCATTACGCCTTCTATGATGCCGAGACCGCGACGCGGAATTGGACCTACCGGCGCGGCTCTATTCCCTTTGATAAAGTCGAAGTCCTCCACGTCGGATCGACCACGCTGGTCAACGACCAGGGCGCGGCCGAGACCAAAGCCCTGATTGCAGACGCGCGGGCGTCCTCGACGATCTCCTTCGATCCAAACTGCCGGCCTAATCTGGTCAAGGACAAGCCGGCCTATCTCGCGCGCATGGCGGAGTTCGGCGGCCACGCCGATCTCATCAAGATGTCGGATGTCGACTTCGCCTATCTCTTTGGCGAGGAGCCCTATGCGCAACGTGCGAGCGCGCTGCTGGGGCAGGGCACGAGCCTCGTCGTCATCACCCGCGGCAACAACGGTGCCATGGCCTGGCATGCCAAGGCTGGGCATGTCGAAGTCACTGCGCCAAAAGTCGAGGTCGCCGATACCATCGGCGCCGGCGACAGTTTTCAGGCCGCGCTGCTGTTCGCCCTGCACAAGCAGGGACGCCTTGCCCGGCAGCAATTGAAGGACATCGGCGCTGACGAGCTCCGCCGCGCGCTGTCCTTTGCCGCCAATTGTGCCGGCCTGACCTGCACTCGCCCGGGCGCCGATCCGCCCTGGAGCCATGAGATCACCTGGAGCTGGTAGCTAGACAGGGTGTCCGGGCTCCTAATTTCTGAGTTGTTCCGGTGAATTGCGGCCATGCGCCGGCCGAAATGGACAGGATAGCCACACGCTGGCAAGGTCCGCGCGACCTCACGCGAGCCTGCCCTTATGAGCAACGATCTGTGTTTCCTGTCCGCCGTCGAACTGCGCGCGCGCATCAGCGGCAAGGAGGTCTCCCCTGTCGAGATCACCCGCGCTGTGCTCGCGCGCGCCGAGGCGCTCCAGGGCGAATTGAACTGCTTCATCACGCTGTGTGGCGACGAGGCGCTTGCCGAGGCGCGCGAAGCCGAGCGCAAAATGACGGCCGGCGAGCCGCTCGGCTTGCTGCACGGCATTCCCTACACCGTCAAGGACATCGTCAACACCAAGGGCGTGAAGACCACGTTCGGCGCCGTTCCCTACAAGGACAATGTGCCGAATGAGGATGCCGTGGCGGTTGCGCGGTTGCGCGCCGAGGGCGCGATCCTGATCGGCAAGACCACGACGCCGGAATTCGGCAGCAAATGTCTGACCGACTCACCGCTGTTCGGCCGCACCCGCAATGCGTGGAGCGCGGAGCGTTCCTCCGGCGGCTCCAGCGGCGGCGCGGCGGTGGCGGTGGCAAGCGGCATCGCGCCGCTGGCGATCGCGACCGATGGTGGGGGCTCGACGCGGATTCCCGCCGCCTGCAACGGCGTGGTCGGGCTGAAGCAGAGCAACGGGGTCATCGCGCACAGCCAGGCGCTCGATGCTTTCGGCAATCAGACCTATGTCACGCCGATGACGCGCGATGTCGCCGACACCGCCTTGATGATGCAGGCGATGGCCGGCGAGGATGCCTGCGATCCCTGGTCAATCGGCGTGCCCGTGCCTGATTTTATCGGCACGGCCACCCCGCGCGGCGATCTGCGCGGGCAAAAAATCCTGTATTGCCTGTCGCCGCCCGGACGTCCCGTGTCTGCGGATGTCGCCACGGCCTTCAAGGCAAGCCTCGATCGGTTGGCGAGCCTGGGTGCCGAGCTCGAGCAATTTTCGGGCGAAGGGTTTGATATCGAGCCGATCTGGCGCGCCATCAACCACACGGTCTGGCGCACGCGTTTTGCCAAGCTGGTTGCCGAGCACGGCGACGTCCTCAGCGAGGCCTTCGTCAAGCAGGTCGCGCTTGCGACCAATGTCAGCGGCGTCGCCTATCAGGAGGCGATGTTCGCGCGCACCGCGCTGTTCCGGCGCGTGCAATCCCTGCTTGCGCGCGGTCATCTGCTGGCGATGCCGACCATCACCCGCACCGCATTGCCGATCGACCAGGATCTGTTCGGCACCATCGAGATCGACGGCAAGCATTTTGACAGCGTCCGGCCGCACTGGTTCCCCTGGACCATGCCTTTCAACATGACCGGCCACCCGGCAATCAGTCTCCCCTGCGGCTTCGGCCGCGACGGCCTGCCGATCGGGCTTCAGCTTGTCGGCCGATTCCGTGCCGACGCAGAATTGCTGCGCGTCAGCGCGCTGTTCGAGGCCTCGCACGACCTTTTGTCCCGCCGGCCCGGCTGATGAGGCACTTGCCGCAAAGGGCTTGCCTTGGGCGTCCGGACATGTTGATCGTGCCGCGGATGAGCCCTGAAACCGAGCGCGCATGAGCGTATTCTTTCTCCGACGTCTCCTGACCTTGCTCGCGACGCTGGTCGGCGCATCCGTGATCATTTTCCTGGTGCTGGATGCCTTGCCCGGCAACGCTGCGCAGATGCTGATGGGCGCCGATGCGTCGGCGGATGCGGTGCGCGCGCTCACGGTCAAGCTCGGGCTCGATCAGCCGCTCGCGGTTCGTTACCTGCACTGGATCAAGGGACTTCTGATCGGCGATCTCGGCAACTCTTATGTTTACGGCACGCCAGTCGCGAGCCTGATCGCGGAGCGGCTGGTACTGACCATTCCGCTCGCGATCATGTCCATGCTGATCACGGTGACGCTGGCGCTCTCGGCCGGCATCTACACCGCCGCCAACCACAACAAGCTCGGCGACGTCGGCGTGATGTCGCTGACCCAGATCGGCATCGCTCTGCCGAACTTCTGGTTTGCGATTCTACTGGTGCTGCTGTTCTCGGTGCGGCTGCAATGGTTGTCCGCCGGCGGTTTTCCCGGCTGGGAGGACGGCATCTGGTTGGGTGTCAAATCGCTGCTGCTGCCGGCGGTCTCGCTGGCGGTGGTGCAGGCCGCAATCCTCGCGCGCGTCACGCGCTCGGCGGTGCTGGAAGTGCTGCGCGAAGACTTCGTTCGCACCGCGCGCGCAAAAGGTCTCGGCAAGCGCGAGGTGCTGTGGAGCCACGTGCTGCGCAACGCCATGATCCCGGTGATGACGGTGATGGGGCTGCAATTCGCTAATCTGCTGGCCGGCACGATCGTGATCGAGAACGTGTTCTATCTGCCGGGCCTTGGCCGGCTGATCTTCCAGTCGATCGCCAACCGCGACCTGATCGTGGTGCGCAACTGCGTGATGCTGCTCGCGGCGATGGTCGTCGTCGTCAATTTCGTGGTCGACATCCTCTATGCCTTTATCGATCCCCGCATCAAGGTGCACGATTTGTGAGCGCGCCGCTGACTAGCCTCGCTGACGCACCGATTGCTGTGCGTCCTTTGCCGGCCCGGACGTTTTGGGGCCGCGCGCTGCGCCATCGCAGTTTTGTGCTGGGCGGCGCGCTCAGCCTGCTGGTGCTCGTCTCGGCGCTGCTGTCGCTGGTGTGGACGCCGTGGTCACCCTACGAGATCGACATCGCCTCGAAACTCCGGCCACCATCCGCGGCGCACTGGCTCGGCACCGATTCCTTCGGGCGCGATATCGTCTCGCTGCTGCTTGCGGGCGCCCGCTCCACCATTCTGGTCGGCATCATCGCTGTCGGCATCGGTCTCACCTTCGGCGTCTGCCTCGGCCTCATCGCCTCGGCCCGGCGCGGCTGGACCGAAGAGATCATCATGCGCTTCTCCGACTTCACCTTCGCCTTTCCGGCCGTGCTCTCAGCCATCATGCTCGCCGCGGTGGTGGGGCCGGGCATGGTCACCTCAATCATCGCGATCGGCATCTTCCAGATCCCGACGCTGACCCGGTTGACGCGCGGCTCGGCCAACGCGATCTGGGCGCGCGAATATGTGTTGGCGGCGCGCGCCGCGGGGAAGGGCAAATTCCGCATCACCATCGAGCACGTGCTGCCCAACATCCTGTCGATCCTGATCGTGCAGGCGACCATCCAGTTCGCGCTCGCAATTCTTGCCGAAGCCGCCTTGTCTTATCTCGGCCTCGGCACGCAGCCGCCGCAGCCGTCCTGGGGTCGCATGCTGAACGACGCACAGACATTGCTGTTCCAGTCGCCGATGCTTGCGGTCTATCCGGGTGCCGCGATCGCCATCGCCGTGCTCGGTCTCAATCTCCTCGGCGACGGATTGCGCGACCTGCTCGATCCCCGACTGGCGCGGGAGCGGTGACGATGGCTGATCCCGCAACCCTACCGCTGATCGAGGTCGCCAATCTCGGCGTCCGCCTCAACACCAGCCGCGGGCCGGCACAGGCAGTGCGCGGCGTCAGTTTTGCGTTGAAGCGCGGCGAGACGCTCGGGCTCGTCGGCGAATCCGGCTGCGGCAAGTCGGTGACGGCGTTGTCGCTGATGGGGCTGTTGCCCGATAGCGCGGTCATCACCGGCAGCATCAAGCTCGAGGGACGCGAACTCGTCGGGCTACCGGATGCGGACTATTGCGGCTTGCGCGGCAACCGCATCAGCATGATCTTTCAGGAGCCGATGACGGCGCTGAACCCGATGCACACGATCGGCCATCAGGTTGCCGAGCCGCTGCGGCGTCACAAGAAATTTTCGGCGGCGCAGGCGCGGCGAGAGGTAATCGCCTTGCTCGACCGCGTCGGCCTGCCCGATCCGGCCAAGCGCATCGATGCCTATCCGCACCAATTTTCCGGCGGCCAGCGCCAGCGCGTCACCATTGCGATGGCGCTTGCCTGCGAGCCCGACCTGTTGATTGCGGACGAGCCGACCACCGCGCTCGACGTCACCATCCAGGGCCAGATCCTCGATCTCATCGCCGATCTCGTCGAGGAGCGCGGCATGTCGATGATCCTGATCTCGCACGATCTCGGCGTCATCGCCGAGAACGTGCAGCGCATGATGGTGATGTATGGCGGCACCGTCGTCGAGAGCGGGCCGACCAACGAAGTGTTTCGTCGCATGGGACATCCCTACACGCAGGGCCTGTTCCGCGCGCGGCCGAAGCTTGGCGCGCGCAAGGGGACGCGGCTGACGACGATCGCGGGCACCGTGCCGGAGCTCGCGGATCTTCCGGCCGGCTGCACCTTCTCCGAACGATGTCCGCTTGTGATCGATCAGTGCCGCGCGGCGCTGCCGCCGATGGTCGAAGTCGGCCCCGGCCATGGCGTGCGCTGTGTCCGCACCGATGTCTCCATGGCCGCGAATGTCGGAGCGCTGTCCGCATGACCGCCGCGCCTCTTCTCGACGTGAAAGACCTCGAGCAGCGCTACACGCTGCCCCGCGAAAGCCTGTTCCGCCCGCCCGGCCAGGTGCGCGCGCTCAATGGCGTCAGCGTGCAGGTCAATGCTGGCAAGAGCCTCGGCATCGTCGGCGAGTCCGGCTCGGGCAAATCGACCTTCGCGCGGGTGGTGATGGCGCTGGAGCGGCCGACATCGGGACAGGTGGCGATGCTCGGCCGCGACCTCAATCAGATCTCCGCCAATGAGCTGCGCCGTGCGCGCCGCGATTTCCAGATGGTGTTCCAGGACCCTTACGGCTCGCTCGATCCGCGCCAAACTATCGCGCGCATCGTGGCTGAGCCGCTGACCGTGCTGGAAGGCGCCGATCGCAGCACGTTCCGCGAGCGCGTCGCCGCGGTGCTGCGGCAGGTCGGTTTGCGCGATGCCGACATGGACAAATATCCGCACGAATTTTCCGGCGGCCAGCGTCAGCGCATCGCGATTGCCCGCGCGCTGATTACGCAGCCGAAGCTGATTGTGGCCGACGAGCCGGTCTCCGCGCTCGACGTCTCCGTGCAGGCGCAGGTGTTGAATCTGATGCAGGACCTCCAGGAACAGTTCGGCCTGAGCTACGTCCTGATCAGTCACGACCTCGCCGTCGTCGACTATCTCTGCGACGAGGTCGCGGTGATGTATCTCGGCCGGATCGTCGAGCAGGGCCGCCCCGAGGATTTGTTCGAGCGCTGCGCCCATCCCTATACAAGGGCGCTGCTGGACGCTGTGCCGCGGGCGCGTGCCGGTGGCGGCCGGCGCCGGCGCGGGGCCCAGGCGATCGCCTCGCAATCGGCGACTGCCGCCGGTTGTCCCTATGTCGCGCGCTGTGCGCTCGCCGACCAGCATTGCCGCGAGGCCCTGCCTGAGTTACGCAAGGTTGGCGAGGCCCATCTCGCCGCCTGCCACAAGGCGGAGGCCGTGATGGCGTTGCCGCAGCCTGCCGCGGAGGGTTAGTCTCGGGCGCAGGTTTGGCGTAGACTGGGAATTGAGAAGGCAGGGGAGATACGTATGTTCAGGAAACTATCGATCGTCGCTTTTGCCGCAGCCCTTGCCGCGGCGCCGCTGCCGGTGCTGGCACAAAGCAAGAAAGACAGCGTCGTCATGGCGATGGCGCTGGAGCCGCCGGGACTCGATCCCACCAACGCTGCGGCGGCCGCGATCGCCGAGGTCACGCTCTACAACATCTATGAGACCCTGACCAAGATCAACGAGGACGGCTCGGTCTCGCCGCTGCTGGCCGAAAGCTGGACCGCGTCGCCCGACCTGAAGAGCTATACGTTCAAGCTGCGCAAGGGCGTCAAATTCCACAATGGCGAGGCCTTCGATTCCGCCGCGGTGAAGTTCTCGTTCGAGCGCAATGCGGTGCCGACCAGCACCAACAAGGACAAGAGCCTGTTTCAGAACTTCGAGTCCGTTGCTACGCCCGATGCCGACACGGTGGTGCTCACTCTGAAGAATTCCGAGCCGAACCTGCCGTTCCTTTTGGGACAGGCGAGCGGCTCGATCGTCGAGCCGAAGAGCGCGCCGACCAATGTCACGCAGCCGGTCGGCACCGGGCCTTACCAGCTCGGTGCCTGGGCCAAGGGCTCGTCGATGACCCTGACCAAATGGGCCGACTACCGCAACGCCGCTGCGATCAAGCTTGCGAAGGTGACGATCCGCTTCATCTCCGATCCGTCGGCGCAGACCGCGGCGCTGCTCTCGGGTGACGTCGATGCATTCCCGCGCGTCGCGGCGCAGCGCACCATCGCGCAGTTCAAGGCCGATCCGCGCTTCAACGTCCAGGTCGGCGGCTCCCGTGCCAAGACCATCGTCGCCATCAACGAGCGCAAGAAGCCGCTCGATGACGTCCGCGTGCGCCGCGCCATCCTGGCCGCGATCGACCGCGAGGCGATGATCGACGGTGCGGTCGACGGCTTCGGCAGGCCGATCGGCAGCTTCTACGTGCCGGGCGCGCTCGGCTTCGTCGACACCACCGGCATCAATCCCTACGACCCCGAGAAAGCCAAGAAGCTGCTTGCCGAAGCTGGCGTCACGACCCCGTTCGAGCTGTCGCTAAAACTGCCGCCGCCGTCCTATGCGCGGCAGGGCGGCGAGATCCTCGCGGCCCAGCTCGCCAAGGTCGGCATCATCGCCAAGATCGAGAACGTCGAATGGGCGCAATGGCTGTCGCAGGTGTTCGCCGGCAATGGGCCGCACAATTTCGATCTCACCATCGTCAGCCATGTCGAGCCGTTCGACCTCGTCAAGATTACCGAGCCGGACTACTACCTCGGCTACAACAACGACGCCTTCAACGCGCTGTACAAGCAGATCGTGTCGACGCCGGATGAAGCGGCCCGCGCAAAGCTGCTCGGCGACGCCCAGCGCATGCTGGCTACCGACGCCGTCTCCGGCTATTTGTACCAGCCGCAACTGATCACCATCACCAACAAGAAGCTGAAGGGCGTCTGGAAGGAAGTGCCACAGTTCGAGAACGATTTTTCGACCTGGGCCTGGGAGTAGGGCCACAAGGGCACGGCCCTGTTCACCTCTCCCACGGGAGAGGTGAACAACAAAATCTGAAAAACAACCCCATGCACAGTAGCCGGTGACTGCCGGTTCAATGGCTTACGCATTCCCCGGAGCCGTTGCCCCGTCGGGCAAAACAGTGGCATGATGTGATCATGGCGGGGGCGCCGGTAACCGGTGCCGTCTCCGGCTTGCTGTGTCAGCTGCAGCTGATCACCATCGCCGGCAAGAAGCTCAAAGGTGACCGGAAGAAAGTCCCGCAGCCCGAGAACAATTCTCGACGGCGGCCTGGGAATAGGCGCGGTGCTCCCACATCTCAGTGAAATTGCACAGTTCATCGGTTGTTGCCGATTCTTCCTGCACTTTATAAGTGCGGAATTGCCGAAAGCCGATAGTCAAACGGCGCGGCCGGTACGATTTTATTTAACGATTTGTAGCTAAATTCATCGTGATTTCTGATTGCGCGTTGCTTCGACTTTTTTCGGTGTCGCAAATGGCACCTTTTGGGGGACATTTGCATGCCGACCCAGGGCTCCTATCGCTCGCGGCTGTTTATTGCGACGATCGCATCGGCCACACTCGGCATTCTCGGTTTCGCTACGATCGGTTTTGGCGCCGCTGTGGTCGGCGAAAGCCGAAAGGTCGAGATCACGCAGAAAGGATCGAGCGGCCTCGATGCACTCAAGGCGCAGTATCGCAGGCCCGCGACGATCCCTTTCCCCAAGGACAATCCTTACACGCCCGAGAAGTCGGCGCTCGGCAAGAAGCTCTATTTCGACACGCGCCTCTCGGTAACCTCCGCGCAGTCGTGCGCGAGTTGCCATAGCCCGGGCTTCGGCTGGGGCGATGGCCTTGCCGTCGGCGTCGGTCACGGCATGGCGAAGCTCGGTCGTCGCTCGCCGACAATTGTCAACGCGGCCTGGAGCGCGATCTACATGTGGGATGGCCGTCTTCCGACGCTGGAAGATCAGGCGCTCGGTCCGATCCAATCGCCCGGCGAAATGAACATGAAGCTCGACCAGCTTATGGAGCGGCTCGCGAGCATTCCCGAATACAGGCCGATGTTCGACGCGACGTTTCCAGGCCAGGGCATGAAGCCGGCGACGTTGGCGCAGGCAATCGCGACCTATGAGCGTACCGTTGTCTCGGAACGAGCGCCGTTCGACGCCTGGATCGAAGGCAACGAGAAGGCGATCTCCGAAGAGGCCAAGCGTGGCTTCGCTGTGTTCAATGGCAAAGCGCAATGCGCCGCCTGCCATGAGGGCTGGAATTTCACCAATGAGGGCTTTCAGGACATAGGCCTGCTGAGCACCGACATCGGCCGTGGTGAATACCTTCCCGGAGTGATCAAGATGCAGCACGCGTTCAAGACGCCGGGCCTGCGCGAGATCACCCGCCGCGGTCCTTTCATGCATGACGGCTCGCTCGCCACGCTCGAAGCGGTCATTGACCATTATGACCACGCCGGCGTTGACCGGCCCAGCCGATCGGACCTCATGCGTCCGCTCGCACTGACCGCGCAGGACAAAACCGATCTCATCGCATTCCTCAAGACATTGACCAGTGAACTCGGTCCGACGGCCGTGCCGGTCCTCCCACGCTAAACCTCGAAGGATATTCACATGCGCACAATTGCTCTCTTCACCTGCGTCATCGTCGCCGGCTTTTCGGTTGGGGCCTACGCCGCGACCGAAGTGATCCACCAGCAGGGGCGCGTCTTCTCTGCCGAGAGCGTCTCGGTCAAGAAAGGCGAGGCCATCACTTTCCTGAATGACGACACCGTGCCGCATAACATCATGTCGGCCAGCAAGGGCAACGAGTTCAATCTGGGATCGCAGGCGCCGGGCACCTCGACAGACGTGTCTTTCAAGGAATCGGGCGACGTGCAGGTGATCTGCGCCATTCATCCGCGCATGAAGATGATGGTCAAGGTGACAGACTAGGATTTTTGTTTTGACGCGTTTTCTTTACGCGAACCGGTATCCACTTCGCTCGAAAACGCTCTACCAAGGCACCGGAGATTGACGATGTTGATACGCTACAAGATTTTCGGTGCCTTCAGTGTCGTGATTCTCCTGGCCTGCGGCATAGCCTTCTACGGCATTCGCGCCATCGGCAATTCCGGCGACATGGTCGTTCGTCTCTATGACGGCCCGTTGATGGGGATCAACCACGCGCGTTCCGCTCACTCAGCGCTGCACGAGGCACGGCTGGTGCTCCAGCGGGGCCTGGTCGCGGGCAGCTCCGGCGAATTGGTTGCGAAGTTCGAGGCGCTGGTACGCGAAAGCGTCGAGGACCTGAAAGTGGTGCGCGAGCGCGCCGCGACGCCCAATGTTTCGGCTGCGCGCGAGAAGGTCGAGAGTCAGCTCAAGGACTGGTCGACCGCCGCGCTCAAGATCCTGAAGCCGTCGCCCGGCGGCACGACGGAGATCCCGACCAGCTTCCTGCTCGCACAGCAAGGCGACCGGCTGATGGCGTCGATTGACGATCTCGTCGAGCTCGTCGCGGCTTACGGCTATGAATATCGCATGGCAGCGGAAGCAGACGTGGAGTCGGCCCGCACGACGATGCTGTCGGTTGCCATCGGCACCGTAGCGATCGGACTGATGATCGCGCTTGCGTTCTCGTACTCGATGAGCCGGCCCATTTCCGCCGCGGTGCGGGTTGCCGAACGCGTGGCGGCCGGCAACTTCACCGATGACATCGCGGTGCGTCGCAGCGATGAGCTCGGCCGTCTCCTCAAGTCGCTCGCTGTCATGCAGGCGAGCCTGAAGACCCGCGCCGATGACGATCTCGCACTGATTGCCGCCAAGGACCAGAGCAGTGCCGAGCAAACCAATCATCGGCAGCGTCTGGAAGCCGAGATCGATGCCTTCCGCTCCGCCTTCAGCTCGGTATTGAGCAATACCGCTCGCATGACCGGCGAATTGACGGACACGGCACAGGGTCTCGCTTCCACCGCACGGGCTGCCGGCACGCAAACGAACGAAGCGGCTTCGACAGCAAAAGAGACGTCGGTCAATGTCCAGACAGTGGCGACGGCCGCGAGCCAATTGGGACAGTCCGTCCAGGCGATCACGTCCCAACTTGCAGACGCAACCGCCATCGTCCAGCGCGCATCCGGCATGGCGGAAGCTGCAAACCAGACGATCGGCAGGCTTGCGAGCGCCGCACAGCAGATCGACGAGGTGGTTGGCTTCATCCGGACCATCGCTGGCCAGACCAATCTGCTTGCGCTCAACGCCACGATTGAAGCGGCGCGCGCCGGCGAGGCGGGCAGAGGCTTTGCGGTCGTTGCGTCGGAAGTGAAGGCGCTGGCGACGCAGACGGCAAAGGCGACCGAGGAGATTTCGTCGCAGATTACCGAGGTGCAGTCAGCGACGCGGGAGGCGGTCGACAATGTCGGCGCCATCGCGTTGATCATCGGCGATATCGACGGCTTCACCGGGCGGATCGCGGCTGCGGTCAGCCAGCAGAACGCGGCGGCCGGCGAGATCTCCAGGAATATCGGACAAGCGGCTTCCGGCACGGCTCAGGTCGCGCGCAGCATCGCGGGAACCGCCGAGGCGACAGACAACGCCAATCGCACCGCCGACATCGTTCTTGCCACGGCTCACGACCTGTCCAGTCAGGCGACGCAGCTGCGTTCGTCGGTGGATCGCTTCCTTTCGAACGTCGCGGCGTAGGCCAGGGGCACCAAGGACAGGTGCCCGGCCTCCGGCTTCGGCTGCAGTTCCATATCGATAGTCCTGCGCCGGCGGAAACGTCGCCGCCTTGCGACGTACTAGCTCGGTTGTCGCGGCCGTGTCACAGTCCTGCGAGTTACATGAAGCGGGCCGACGGCACGTGGAGTTCGATAATTGCTCAGGCTATACAGATGGCCGTCCGATGATTGGCAAAACATCGGTGCGGAGATGCCGGCCGAGATCATCTGGGCCGATCTGCTGAATGCAACGGACAAGGAAAAGCAGTTCGTCGAACGGCTGCTTGGGATATGCGTGCCGTCCGAGCAGTCGCTCGGCGAGATCGAAGCTTCGAGCCGGCTGATCTACGACCATGGCACGCTCTATCTCAGTTCGCCGGCGGTCCGGTTCAACGAAGACAATGAGGCCGAGATCACGCCGGTCGGATTCGTCATCGGGCCCCGGGTGCTGGTGACGGTGCGGTTCTGGCCGCTGCCGATCTTCGACGATATCGGCAAGCGCATCGGGACCGACGATAGTCTCGAGAACGGCATGTGCGTGTTCACCAGCCTGCTCGAGGCGATGGTCGACCGCGGCGCCGATGTGTTGGAGCATCTGGGCGCGAAGGCCGACACGCTTTCAAGGAGCGTCTTCAAGGGTGGACTCGTTCGGACCAAACGGCCGGTACGCTCGAGCCAGCGGATGCGCGAGGCGCTGGAGAATGTCGGTGAACTGGCTGATCGTCTCGCCAAGGCGCGAGACGTGCTGCTCGGAGTCGGGCGCATCGCGTCGTTTGCCGGCGATGTCGGAAGTGAATGGATCACGGCCGCGTCGAAGAAGCGCCTCGAGGCCATATCGAAGGATGTCGCTTCTCTCAGCGACTACGAGACGCGGTTGTCCGACAAGATCCAGCTTTTGCTCGATGCGGTGCTCGGCTTCATCAACATCCAGCAGAATGAGATGTTCAAGGTCCTCACGATCGTGTCCGTGGTCGGCGTGCCGCCCACGATCCTGGTCGGTGTCTGGGGCATGAATTTCAAGAACATGCCGGAGCTGAGCTGGACATTCGGCTATCCGCTGGCCTTGCTCGCCATCATCGCCAGCGGTGTGCTGCCGCTGATCTGGTTCAAGCGGCGTGGCTGGTTCGATTGAGACAGCGGCGCCCGCTACGCCGCCGCAGGCAAATCCGGATTGGCGATTGCACCGGCGACACGGACGCGCACGCGCAGCGCATTGCCGGGCAGGTAGGCGATCGGCATGTCCTCGACGTCGACGGTCTTGAGGCTGTCGCGCGCTGCACCCGCCTGGACGGCGCGATCGGCTGCGATATCGCGCGCGGCTGCGATCGCATCCTCGCGGCTGAGATCGCGGAACACCTGATCGGCTTCGCCGCTGACCTGCGCGATCGCGGCGCCCACCGCATTGGCGCAATCGCCATGCGGCACGCGCACGATCTCGGAAATGCCGGGCAGGCGGTCCGGCACCAGGAAGGCGCCGCCGCCGACTGCGAGCAGCGGCACGTCGCCGGCCTCGGTCTTCATGCGGTCGATGTCTTCTTCCAGCTTGCGCCAGGCATCGCGCATCGCGGCCTCGATCAGGCGTTTGGGCAGATTGGCGACGCGCGAGCGGTCGCCGATATCGATCAAGCCGGCGGCGACGGCGATGTCGGTGGCGGTGAGACGCGCGCCGCCGAACACCAGCGCGTCGGATGTCAGCCGATAGCCGACGCTGAGCGGGCCGACGCGAACCGGATCTTCGTCGACATGGCTGCCGCCGCCGAGTCCGATCGACAAGAGGTCGGGCATCCGGAACAGCGTCCGCACGCCGCCGACCTCGACCACGGCATTCGCCTCGCGCGGAAAGCCGTGGCGAAGCTGGCCGATATCGGAGGTGGTGCCGCCGACGTCGACGACCATGGCATCGTCGAGGCCGGACAGATGCGCCGCGCCGCGCATGGAATTGGTCGCGCCGGAGGCAAAGCTCATCACCGGGAAGGCGGTGGCGATCTCGGCCTGCATCACGGTGCCGTCGTTCTGGGTCAGGAACAGCGGCGCATCGACGCCGCTGTCGGCGATCGCCTTGCGGAAGGCCGCGACTGTGGTGATGGCGAGATCGTGCAGGGAGGCGTTGAGCAGTGCGGCGTTCTCGCGCTCGAGCAGGCCGATGCGGCCGAGATCGTGCGACAGCGTCACAGCGACGTCGGGGCAGATCTCGGCAAGAATCTCGCGCGCCGTGGTTTCACAGGACGGATCGAGCGGCGAGAAGCTCGAGCATACCGCGACCGAGCGCAGGCCCTTGTCCCTGATTTTTCGCGCGGCGTCCTTCAGCCCGGCGATGTCGAGCCGCATGAACGGGCGGCCGTCGTAATCGTGGCCGCCCTCCAGCATGAAGATATCGCCGTTGACGAGCGCGGCGAGGTCCGTGGGCCAGTCGCAGAACGGCGGCAGCGATGCGCTTGCGGGCATGCCGATGCGGATCGCGGCGATCTTCTGCACATGGCGGCGCTGCACCACCGCGTTGATGAAGTGGGTGGTGCCGATCACGACCGCATCGACCTTCACCGCGGCGGCGGGCTCTGTGCGCAACGCTTTCAATGCGTCGAGGATGCCCGAGGTCACGTCGGCCGTGGTCGGACGCTTGACGGAGTGGACGACCTTCTCGTCGACGATCAGCACGGCATCCGTGTTGGTGCCGCCGACATCGATGCCAATACGCTTCATGGGATCTTAAGCTCCTGCCGTAGCCGGCGCGAAGAGGGAACGGTAGTCGAGGTCGTAGCCGAAGGCGCGCGGGCCGACGAATTCGAGACCTCGGGGACTCGTGAGCACCGGCGGCGCCGGCAGCGCCACGACGGTGACGCGCTGGCCGTAGCGCACGGTCTCGGTGCCGACGCCGTGGCCGTTGACGCTGTCGAGCACGCAGATCAGATCGGGCGATGTCGCGATCGCTTCCTCGCCGCGCCAGGCCACGACCCATTCGTTCTGGAACGAGAGCTTGAGCCGGCTGCCGCGGTCGGCATCGCTGCCCTCGACCGTGGCCGAGCCGCGCAGGAAGCCTTCCGTCGTGCGGCGTGCCACGTCGACAATCTTGCCGGTGAAGAGTTTCTTGCCGCCTTCGGTCGACAGCAGCGCGGCGATCGGGTCTTCGTGGCGGCGGTTCGCCGCCTGGACGGCGTGACCGATGCGGATCGCCTTGGTGGTGGTGAAGTGGATGCCCCAGTCCTTCACCTCACGGCCGGTGCGCGGCGCCTTGCTGGTGGAGGCGATCGAGCCCATCTCGACGCAGATCTTGCGGCTCGCCCGCTCCATCCACTTCCAGCTCGGCACCTTCGTCACCACGGCTTCGATGCCGCGCGGATCATAGAGCGTGCAGGGGTAGGGGCGCAGGTCGCCGATCGCGACCGAGGTCATCTGCGCCTCGGGGAAGGCGCGGCCCATGCAGTCGGCATCGACCACGGGAATGCCGAGATGCGCGGCCGCCATCAGTGCCTGCACGCCATTGCCGCCGCCGATCTCGACCGACATCACGGCGCGGAACTTGATGTTGTTGATCTCTTCCTGCATGCGCACGGCGCGCGCGATATTGCGACTGTCGGCAAGCCGCTCCTGTCCGACCAGCGGCGCGCCCATGTTGGAGACCACCGCGACCCAGTCGTCGTCGCCGAGGTCGAGCGGCGATATCAATTGCACGCGGTGGCCCTCGGCATAGAGGCGGCGCAAATTGAGCAGGCCGAGATAGGGGCTGCCACCACCGCCGGTGCCGAGGATCCAGGCGCCGACCGCGAGCGCCTCGATCTCCTCGAGGTTGATCGTCTTCAATTCCACCTTGCTCACGACACCAGCTCCTCGACGATACGGGCCGCGGCGGCAATGCCGAGGATCACCGGGCCGGGATAGGCGGTGCGGACGCGCGCCTTGTTGGCGCTGGTGTAGCTGATGCAGTCCATCACCACGAGATCGGGCTCAAGGTCGGCCATCGTGCGCGCGGCTTCGTCGACAGTGGCATCGCTGGAGCCGGGACGCAGCGTGATGCCGACCACTTCGACGCCTTCGCGCTGCCATTTCTTGTCGATCAACGCGGTCTGCTCGGGGAGTGGCGAGAACACGCCGAGCCGGCCTTTCGGCAGCACGGCCTCGACGAGATTATGCAAAATGGCCGAAGGCAGGATGACGAGGCCGTCGGCCGCAAGATTGGGAAATTTTCCGGTGCAGGCCATCAATGTCACGCCGACGCCCTCGTGCTTGAACCGCGTGATCTGCTGGCTCGCGCGGCGCTCCACTTCCTTCTTGCTGATGGTGACGCCGTCGCCGTTCGGCAGCAGCGTGAACAGCGTGTCGTAGCCGTCCATCGGCGGGATGGCGTCGATCTCCGCGCGGCTCATGCCATCGAGCGCGCCGCGCAGCTCGATCTCGATGCCCGGCGACAGCACGGTGGCGATTTCTGACGCAACGGTCGGGCGCGGGCTCTGGCCGATCACGACCACCCCGATGCGCTGGTGCTTCAATGGCATGTTCATGTTGGGTCTAGTCCTTCAAGACGACGAGATCGGCCGGCGTCCAGTCGAGCGTGACACCGTTGCCGGGAACGAACAGGCGGTCCGTGCCTGCATTGGGCTGCTGCACGAGGACGCGATGGCCGCCCCCGAGCGTGATGCGATAGAGCACTGCGCCGCCGAGGAAGTTGGTATTCTCGACGACACCACGTGCGGAGGCGGCGGTGCCGTCGGCCGGCGAGAGGCGAATTTTCTCGGGGCGCAGTGCCACCGAGAGAACGCCGGTGCCTTGCGTCTCGATGGAAGCCGGCAGCGCCAGGATCAGGCCCTTGCCCACGTCGAGAGCCGGGCCACCGGCGCTTGTCGTGGTGCGTTCGCCACGGAAAATGTTGGTGTCGCCGATGAAGTCGGCGACGAAACGGGTAGTGGGCTGGTTGTAGATCTCCGCCGGCGTGCCGACCTGCTCGACGCGGCCGCCATTCATCACGGCGATGCGGTCGGACATCGCGAGTGCTTCTTCCTGGTCGTGGGTGACGAAGACCAGGGTCAGGCCGAGCTTCTTCTGGAGCTGCTTGAGCTCGAACTGCATCTGCTGGCGCAGCTTCTTGTCCAGCGCGCCGAGCGGTTCGTCGCAGAGCAGGACGCGCGGCGCGATCACGATGGCCCGCGCAAGCGCGACACGCTGCTGCTGGCCGCCGGAGAGCTGCGTGGGGCGGCGGTCCTCGAGGCCGGAGAGCTCGACCATCGCCAGCGCCGCCTTCACCTTCGTCGCGATGCTTGCCTTATCGAGCCCACGCATGCGCAGCCCGAAGGCGACGTTCTCGGCGACGGTGCGATGCGGGAACAGTGCGTAGTTCTGGAACACCATGCCCATGTCGCGCTTGTGAGCGGGCACATGGGTAATGTCGGCGCCGTCGACGCGGATCGCGCCCGCGCTCGGTATCTCGAAGCCCGCGATCATGCGCAGTGTCGTGGTCTTGCCGCAGCCGGACGGGCCGAGCAGGGAGAAGAATTCGCCCTGCCGGATGTCCATGGCGACCGCGTCCACCGCGCGCACGCCGCCGTCATAGACCTTGCTGACGCCGGCGATTTCGATCGACGCGCTCATGCGCGGAAGATCCGGTTGACGCGCTGGTCGATCTCGTCCTTGCGCTCGTTGTACCACTTCCAGTCGACCTGGATCAGCTTCGAGACCTTTTCCGGCGTGGTGAGCAGCTTGGCGTCATATTTGGGGTCGAGCTTCACCTTCCGGTTGGCCGGTGAGTACCACACGGTCTCCGCGAGACGCTTCTGCACCTCGGGACGGAGCATGTAGTTCACATAGGCGTTGGCGAGCTCCTTCATCTTGCTGCCGGGCGTGATGGTGAGGACCTGCTCAAGCGACAGCACGCCTTCGCTCGGCGAGACGAAATCGGTTGGTTGGTTCTGCCCGTCATAGCGATAGATGCCGGAATCGTGGATGACGCAGAGGCCGACTTCGCCCGACAGCAGCATCTTCTCCATCGCACCGGTGAAATCGACGATCTTGATCGGCTTCAGCTTCTCAAGCGCAGCATAGGCCGCATCGAGATCGAGCTGGCCCTTGCCGAACAGCGTGCCGCACATCATCAGAAAGGCCTGGCCGAGGCTGTTGACCGGGATAACATAGCCGCCGCGGACACCGTTGTACTTGGCGTCCCACAATTCCTTCCAGGAGGTGACGCCGCTGTAGCCCTTGTCGGTGCGCATGCCGAGGCCGATGGCGCTGGTGAAGATCGAGACGCCGACGATCTTGTCGCTGATGGCGTAGGGGTAGACGTCGGCGAGGTTCGGCACCAGCTTGGGATCGATCTTCGGCTCGACCAGACCCATTTCGGCTGCCGCCCACTGCTCGTTTGAATTGGTGTGCAGCACGTCGTAGATCGGCGCGGAGCGCGAGCTCGCCTGGAGTTTCGGCAGATAGGGGAATGCGGAATCGGTCTGGAGCTTGCACTTGAACTCGCTCTCGAAGGCGGGGCCGATCTCGGCCTTCATGACCTCGCCCCATTTTCCGCCCCAGCCGGTAATGCGCAGCGTAGGATCGTCAGCGCGCGCGACATAGGGTGCGGCGATCGTGCCGATACCGAGCGAGGCGCTCGCGGTCAGAAAGCGGCGGCGGTTGAGCCGTGACGATCCCAGTGCTTTCATCATGTTCAATTCCTTCGATGCGGTTACAATTTGACGTAGGAGCGCAGGCCGACGGTGCGGTCGAGCCCGATGACGACGACAAAGGCGAGAACGATCGAGACTACCGAGGCGGCGCCGATGGTGCCGTCGAGATCGAACTTGAGATAGTTGAACAGCGTGACCGGCAGCGTCTCGTTGCCCGGTGAGACCAGGAACAGCGACACTGGAAACTGGTCGAAGGAGACGATGAAGGCGAAGATCGCGCCCGCCAGCACGCCAGGCTTGATCAGCGGCAGCGTCACCTCGAAGAAGGTGCGCAACGGACTTGCGCCGAGATTTTGTGCGGCTTCCTCCAGGCGCGTGTCGAAATTATGCAGCACGGCAAGCGTCGTGCGAACGACGTAGGGCAGCGTCACCAGCGTGTGGCCGGCGACGAGGCCCCAGGTGGGGCGGCCGACATCGAGCAGCACATAGGTCTGGAACAGTGCAAGTCCCGTCAGGATCGCGGGCAGCATCAGCGGCGAGAGCATGGTCGCCACGATCAGCCGGGTGCCCGGCAGATTGCCGCGCGCGAGCGCCAGCGCCGCGGAGGCGCCGAGCACGGTAGCGGATACCGTGGTGAGGACCGCGACTTCGAGGCTGAAGCCGAGCGCCTGCATGAAATCGCGCGAAGCGAAGAATTTTTCGAACCAGCGCAAGGACACGCCGACCGGCGGAAACTGGATGAACGGCGTCGGGTTCAGGGCAAACACGACCACGACGGCGATCGGTGCGAGCAGGAAGACCAGGATGGCGGTGTTGATGGCCAGATAGATATATCGGCCATAATGCCGGGGGACGGCCGTACGCACGGGCGCTGCCGCGCGGTCGGGAGCGAGCGACGGGCTGTGCGAGGTGGAGGTGCTCATCGCCAGCCTTATTGCAATTCGCGCTGGCCGGAGACGAGGCCGAGCGCGCGGTTATAGGCGATAACGAGCAGCAGCGAGATCATCAGCAGGACAATGCCGAGGGCGGCCGCGAAGCCGACGTTGAAGTTCGCCGAGATCTGCTGGTAGATCAGGATCGGCAGCGTCATGATCTGGAAGCCGCCGAGCAGGATCGGCGTGACATAGGCGCTGATCGCGAGCGCGAACACCAGCAGCGAGCCGGCGAGGATGCCGGGCAGGCTCAAGGGCAGCGTCACCTCGATGAAGGCGCGCAACGGGCTCGCGCCGAGGTTTTCCGCGGCCTGCTCCAGCTGTTCGTCGATGCGGCCGATCACGCCGGTGAGCGTCAGCACCATGAAGGGGACGTAGATGTGGACGAGGCCGACCACGATGCCGGTCTCGGTGTACATCAGCTTCAACGGCTGGCTGATGAGCCCCAGCGAAATCAGCGTCTGATTGATCACGCCCTTGTCGGAGAGCAGCGTCATCCAGGCGAAGGTGCGCACGACGATGCCGGTCAGCATTGGCGCCAGCACGGCCATCAGCAGCAACGCGTGTCCGGTGCGGCTCTTGATGCGCGCCATCCAGTGCGCCAGGGGATAGCCGATCGCGAGCGCGACCAGCGTGGTCACGAGCCCGATCCGGATCGTGGTCCAGATCACTTCGAGATAATAGGGATCGTCGAACATGCGGGCGTAGTGGCGCGTGGTGAAGGCCACCTTCGGCGCCACCACCGGATTGCCGGTGAGCACGCTCATCACCGCCATCAGCCCGATCGGCAGGAAGAAGAACAGCGCAAACAGCAGCACGCTCGGCAGAATGAAGAGCGCGAGGCCGTTGGGGCGTTGGGGCGCGGCGCTGCTCATCGCGTCCCCGTCTGAACGCGCGTCGTGGCCTGATCGAGCGGGTCGCCGGTCAGTCGTCGCAGTTTTGCAGCCATCGCCGCCAGCTCGCGGCGGACATTGGCGCGCTCGGCGGCGGTGGTCGCCTGCACCGAATAGGACACCGCGATCCCGATCATCTCGCCGGTCTCGCCACTCTTCAGCGCAAAGCCCTGGGATCCAACGCCCTCGATCGATTCATCGGCTGCTTCGGACACGCCGGTGCGGCGGATCTCGTCCAGGCGCGCCATCGCCTGCTTGAAGTTCTGCGGCGAGTTGCGCGGCAGTTTTGGATAGGTCGCGGGCACGCGCGCACGGATGTCCTCGTCGGAGAGGCGCGCGAGCATGGCGCGGCCGTTCGAGGTAGCAAGCGCCGGCGTGCGCTGGCCCGGCGGATTGACGACGCGCAGGGGATTCGAGCCCGGCACGATCCGGAGCACGACCTGCTCGTAGCCGTCGAGCACGGCAATGTAGCCGGTGTGCCCGGTGCGGGCGCAGACCTCGCGCAGCTCGCGCTCGGCCATGCTGATGAGGTCGTCATGGGCGCGGTGCAACCGGCCGAGCTCGAAGGTGAGGAGCCCGGGACGATAACGGCGGGTGTGGGGGTCCTGCTCGAGCAGGCCGCAGTCGCGCAGAGAGCGCAGCAGCCGCGACGTCGAGCTCTTCGGCTTGCCGGTCAGCGCCATCACGTCCGCGAACGACAGATCGGGCCGCGCGCTGGAAAAGCAGTGCAGGATCTCGATGGCGTTGGTGAGGGCGCTCATGCTCGGCGGTCCAAGGGAGTTCCAAATTCCGGAACCTTGTCCCAAATTCTAAGCCTGGCGTGGAAACGGGCAAGCGGAAATTTCCGGCACTGTGGTGCCCGATTGCGCAGATGCGACCGAAGGTCGCCCGTAGGGGATTTGGAAGCGGCGCGCCGCGATCAAACGGTGCGCCGCTTCTTTTGTCAGACGGCTTCAGCGGCCACGTTGCTGATCCAGTCGCGGGCGAGCGTCACGTCGGCCTGCGATAATTGGTGGCCCGCCGGCAGGACCTTGCGGGTCACGCTGGCGCCGGCCTGCGACAGCAGTGCGGCGAGGTGCGCCGAGTTGCTTGCCGGCACGATCGGATCGGCTTGGCCGGACAGCAACAGCACCGGCTTGCCTGCAAGGTCAGCCTTGGGTGAATCCGACAGCGGCACCATGGCGCGCAACAGGATTGCACCGGACAGGACGTCCGGCTTCAGCAGCAACAGCGCGGCTGCGATGTTGGCACCGTTGGAGAAGCCGACTGCGACTGGCGCTGCGATGCCGTAGCGCTGCCGCGCGTCCGCGACGAAGTCGCCGAGCTCGCGCGCGCGGTGGCGTACGTCCGCCTCGTCGAACACGCCCTCGGCGAGACGGCGGAAGAAGCGCGGCATGCCGTGCTCCAGCACGCGGCCGCGCGGCGAGAGCAGGGCGGACCCCGGCGAGATCATCTTGCCGAGCCCGAGCAGGTCGTTCTCGTCGCCGCCGGTGCCGTGCAGCAGCAGCAGCGGTGGGGAGCCCGCGATGGTCGCGGGCTCGAAGCGATGGATGAATGAACTCTCGGTCACGACACGCTCTCTTCCAGGTTCGGCAGGACGCCCTCGATCTGCTTGCGATGCGCTTCGAGGAAGCTCGGCAGCTTCAGGTCACGTCCCAGCGTCGCGACGGGTTCGTCGACGGCGAAGCCGGGAATATCGGTCGCGATCTCGAACAGCACGCCGCCGGGCTCGCGGAAATAGATCGAGCGGAAGTAGTTGCGGTCCTTCTGCTCGGTCGGGCGCAAGCCATGATTGGCAACCAGCTTCTGCGCCATCACTCCCTGCTCGGTATCGTCGGCCGCGCGGAAGGCGATATGATGCACCGAGCCGCCACCCTGATGGCCACGCAAAAAGCCCTTGGCCTCGTAGATGTCGACGACACTGCCTTCGGCATCGCCCGATACCTTGAAGCGGATCACCGAGCCTTCACGCCCGGTCTCTTTGAAGCCGAACACGTCGGTGAGGACGGCAGCCGTCTTCGTCGCACTGTCGAGCAGCAGGGTCACGCCATGGAAGCCGCGGATCGCATGTTCTGCCGGTACGTCGCCATTGCTCCAGCCGGATTCGTTCTCGGCACCGGGGACGCCCACGAGCGCGAGCGCCATGCCATCAGGATCGGTGAACGGCAGCACGGATTCACCAAAGCGCTTCTCCAGCGCCTCGTAGGCGATGCCCTTCTCGATGAAGCGCTGCGTCCAATAGCCGAGCGAACGCTGCGGCACGCGGAAGGCCGTCTGATGCGTCTCGCCGACGCCGCGGCGCCCGGCCGGTGCGCCAGCCCAGGGGAAGAAGGTCAGGATGGTGCCGGGCCGGCCGGTCTCATCGCCGTAATAGAAGTGATAGGTGCCGGGGTCGTCGAAATTGACCGTCTTCTTGACGAAGCGCAGGCCGAGATCGCGGGTGTAGAAGCCGAAATTCCTGATGGGGTCGCCGGCAATCGCGGTGACGTGGTGCAGTCCAGACATTGTCGTCCTCCAAAATTCGGGGAGCGGTCTTGCTCTGTCCGGAAATATCGTGTCGCTTTGGATTGGAGACAATCCATGCAAATATGACGTCTATGTCTACGATTTGGAAACAATCGCAGGGGCCGGCTCTTGGATAAGGTCGCCAGCCTCCGGGCCTTCGTGAAGGTGGTCGAAAGCGGCAGCTTTGCGGAGGCCGGCCGCCAGTTGCGGCTGTCGCGCTCGGCGATCAGCAAATATATCGCCGACCTCGAGGGGAGCCTCGGCGTGCAGCTCCTGAACCGGACCACGCGGCATGCGAGCCCGACCGAGAACGGCCAGCGCTATTTCGAGCGCGCGGTCGTGATCCTCTCGGAGATCGAGGCCGCCGATCAGGCGGTGACGCAGCTCCAGTCGGCGCCGCGCGGCCTGTTGCGCGTCAACGCGCCGATGTCGTTCGGCACCATGCGGCTCGGGCCGGTGCTCGCCGACTTCATGGAAAAATACCCGGAGCTTCAGCTCCAGCTCGTGCTCAGCGACGATCTGCTCGATCCCGTCCAGGACGGCTTTGACGTGACGTTGCGGATCGCGGAGCTGGAATCCTCCAGCCTGATCGCGCGGAAGATCGTGCCCGTGCCGCGCATGATCTGCGCTTCGCCGGATTATCTGGCGCGCCACGGTACGCCAAAACATCCGCAGGATTTGCGCGACCATGCGTCGCTGACCTACGGCTTCCTGCTCACCGGCAATCAATGGAAGCTCACGGGTGCCGACGGCGACCACTGGATCCAGCCGGCCTGGTCGCTCTGCGTCAACAACGCCGAAGTGCTGCGCGATGTCGCGATCAAGGGCAGGGGACTCGCGCTGCTCCCGGAGTTCATTGCCGCTGATGCCTTGAGGAAGGGCGATCTGCGCACGGTGCTGGGCAAATATTCCGCGCCGCCGCTCGCGCTTTATGCGGTCTATCCGCCGACGCGGCACCTGTCGGTGAAGGTGCGGCTGTTTATCGATTTTCTGGTTGAGCGTTTTGGGCGTGAGGACGAGGCGGTTGGGCGCCGAAGCTAGGGTGCGTGCTCATGAAATCCGCGATGCCCACCTATCTCTTAGCAGCGGTGGAGGAGTGGACATTTGCGTGAGGTCCGAGAAGGGCCACAAGCGGACACTTCGTCAGGGCGGTGTACTGTCCGTCCGCGAGGGAGTCAAAGATATTGGACACGAGCCAACCAGCGCGATAGCTTTCCATATTCATCAACCTGCAGCATGAGTCGATCCTTGTTGGAAAAAGAATACTCCGAGAGGTACGTCGCTTTCCTAGATATCCTTGGCTTCAGCAACATCGTTTCAACGTCAGTTGCTTCAAAGGAAAGCACCGCGACGTTGATCGCGGCGGTCGAAACCATAGGCGAGCTACAAAAGCAGTACGATTCGTTGAAGTCGGACGACTTCCGGGCGCAGACATTCTCCGATTGCATCGTAATGTCTGAGAAGGCTTCCCCGCTGGGTTTAGTCCATCTCCTTGCGGCGACCACACATGCAGCCTTGTCTCTTCTGGAGATCGGAATTTTCATTCGTGGCGGCTTCGCCAAGGGATTGCTATATCATTCGGACCAAGTGGTGCTTGGCCCAGCAATGATCCGAGCGTATCAACTCGAATCGTCGATCGCTCGCTACCCACGCATTTTAGTCGACCAGAGCACCCATCAGGACTCGTGCACAGACGCCTTTCAGAAGGCGGCGACAGGGTGGAGTATATCCCCCAGAATCGCCTTGGCAGAGGATGGCCCGCCGTTTGTCGATATTTTCGACCTGACTCGAGATCCAGCTGTATTTGAAAATGGCCTGGAGGACATTGAAAAGATACAGAAGGTCATTGAGACTGAATTACATAAGTCAATCTACATACCGGCACACTACGAGAAGCTACGTTGGTTAGCGATCTACTGGAATAGCGTCTCTGCCGAATTCAATCGTCCGCTGGTGAAGTTTCCGCACCAATCTGCTTAGTGCGAAGGTCCCCAATGGGTCAAAATCGAGAGCACTCCCAATGAGCACAACGAGTCCGCTTTTGGCCGGATCGTGATCGAAATGCACGACAATCGGCTTGCTGACGAACTCCCATCTCGCGCGTTATGAGCGTAAGCCCTAGCTGACCGACCGCTGCTCGGCAGGCGCGAGCAGATCGTTCAGCGCGCTCATCGAGGCCTCTCGAAGCGCGGCCAGTTCGCGCGCGGCGCTCTCGCATTCGGCGGGCGACATTGCGGGCGCCCCCAATTCGACCTCGCGGCAGTGTTCGAGCAGGCGGACGAGCCCGAGTGCGCTCGCAGCGCTGCCGAGCTGGTGCGCGGATCGCGCAAGCCGGTTGCGATCGCCGGCCGCGGCAGCTCCAGCAATGTCTTCGATCAGTTTTTCGCTGGTCTGATCCAGCAGATCATGGAGCTTCGCGATCTGCGAGGCGCCGAGCAATTCTTTCTGGTCGTCGAGAAAGTGCCGGTCGATCAATGCGCCGGTCGCAAGCGGCGCGTTGGTCGCACCCTGCTCGGGCTCGTCTTCGATCGCCTCGCGAAGCGCGTTGATCAGGATCGGCTTGCTGACGACCTTCGTGATGTCAGCGCCTGCGAGCCGCTCGCGGGTGCTGCGCGACACGTCGGCGGTCACGACGATGATCCGCGGCATCGGCTGCAACGGAAGCTGTCGAATGCGCGCGGCCGCCTCGACCCCATCCATGTCGGGCATGTGCAGATCCATCAGGATGACGTCGAACGGCTGGTTGCGGGCGACCGCGACCGCGGCCGCGCCGTTTCTTGCAATCGTGGCGCGGTGGCCGAGCCGGTTCAGGATCGCTTCGCCGACCTCGCAATTGACGGGGTCGTCGTCGACCAGCAGCACGCGGAGCTGCCGCGATGGCGGCTCGATCACACCTTGCGTGACGCCGCTTGCGGCGTGACCGAGCGGCACCAGAAGCGTGAAAACGCTGCCGGCGCCCGGCGTGCTCTCCACCGTCAACTCGCCGCGCATCAGCCGCGTCAGGCGGCGCGCGATCGCAAGGCCAAGGCCGGTGCCGCCGAACCGTCGCGCAATGCTGTCGTCTGCCTGCACGAAATCCTCGAAAATCCGCTCGTGCATGTCGGGCGCGATGCCGATGCCGGTATCACGAACGATGACGCGGAGGAGCGCGTGATCGTCATGCCGCTCGGTGGTCGTGCTCAGTGAAATCCCGCCGCGCGGGGTGAATTTGATGGCGTTGCCGATCAGGTTGAGCAGGATGCGATTGAGCCGCACCGGATCGCCGTGCACGAATGTGCTGACCGTCGCATCGCAGCCGAGGTCGAAGGTCAGCCCCTTGCCGAAAGCCTGAGGACGCATCAGGTCGGCGGCCGTCTCGATCAGCCGGTCGAGGCGGAAGTCGCGCGTCTCCAGCGCCTCAGTGCTGGCCTCTAGGCGGGCATATTCGAGAATGGCATCGACCAGTGCGATCAGCGTTTCGCCCGATGCGGCCGCGGTCGCGAGGTGGCGGCGCTGAACCTCGCTGAGGCTGCCGTCGTCGAGCAGCTGCACCACGCCCATGACGCCGTTCAGCGGCGTGCGCAGCTCGTGGCTGACCACGGCGAGGAAGCGCGATTTGGTCTCGTTGGCCGCGACTGCGACGCTGCGCGCGCGCTCGGCCGCATCATGCTCGGCAAGGGCGTGATCGCGCGTCTTCTCGAGCTCGGAGGTCCGCTCGATGACCTTGCGCTCGAGGGTCGCGTAGGATTCGCGCAGGTGCGCGGCCATCCGGTTGAACTGGTCACCGAGCGCCTCCAGCTCGTCGCCGGTCTTGATCGCGAGCCGCAGGCCGAGATCGCCGCTTCCGATCCGCCGCGCGCCTTGCGTCAGCAGCTGGATCGGCACCGTCATGCGTCGGCTGAGCCAGAGGGACACCAGAACCGCGAAGGCGAGCAGGACGATCAGCAGAAATGTCGAGCGGCCGATCGAGGCGTAGATCGGGGCGTAAGCTTCGGTCAGCGGGAGCTCGACGAACACGAGCCAGCCGAGCGAAGGTACGGTTGCATAGGTCGACAACACCCGCTGACCCGACAGATCCTCCTTGACCAGGCCGCCTGAAGGCGGACCCACGCCATCAAGCGCGGCGCGGACGTCAGGGTGCCCGGAGAGGTCACTGCGGCGCAGCGCCGGCCACAAATCGGGATGCGCGATCAACAGGCCCATGCGATCGACCACATAGGCCTTGCCGGTGTTGCCCACCCTGATGCCGGCGACGAGGTCCCAGATGAAACGCAGATTGACCTCGGCGACGACCACATTGGGGTTGAGGCCGCCGCTGCGCGCGGCGAGTGTCATGAACGGTTCGGTATCGCCAAAGAAGTAGACCGGCCCGTAATAGGTCCGGCTTTCATTGGCGCCGCGGAAGGCGGGCGAGGCGGAGAGGTCGGTCTTGCTGCCGATCCTGTCCGCGACACGGCGCGACACGCGCACCCGCTCGCGGCCCTGCGCGTCGAGCTCGGCAATTTCCGCGATCGCAGGCGAGAGGCGCAGCAGGCGGATGGCGTTCAGGCGCTCGTCTTCATTGGTCGACAGCTCTGGAGGCAAACGCGAGAGCCATCTGATCTGGTTCTCGATCTGGCCGATGAACTGGCCGATCTGAATGGCCGCGCTTGCTGCCTGCTCGCGCTGGGTCGCTGCGAGAAGCTGCTTCTGCTCGCGGTAGGAAAACCAGACGTCGAAGCCGGTGTTGATGGCAAGTGCGGCGAAGGCGAGGGCGACGATCGAGTAGAGATATTTCCGGAACAGCCGGCCGGGAGGCGTCCGCAGATCTCCCTGGTCGATCGTTTCGTTCACTCGCGAATCTCGTCGGCGCGTGCAAGCAGGGTGAATGGTATCGTCAGTCCGAGCGCGTTGGCGACGGTGCGGTTGATGAGGAGCTCGTATTTCCGTGGCGCTTGCACCGGGAGATCGCCGGCCTTGGTGCCGCGCAGGATGAGATCGACATAGTCGGCCGAGCGCACCTCCAGCGTCGGCCCGTAGCTCATCAGCCCGCCCGCATCCATGAAATAATGGAATGGATAGATCATGGGGACGCGATACTTGGCTGTTGCCGCGATGATCGTCTGCCGGTTCACCACCAGGAAGCTGTCGACGAGCGCGATCATCGCCGCCTTCGGTGGTTCGGAGAAGCGGCTGATCGCGCCGTCGATGTCCGCTGTCGCGCTGACGGGCGCGAGGACCACGGCCACCCCGGATGCCGCGGCCTCCTGCTCGAGAGAATCGAGGAAGAAGCGTCCGGCGCGAGGTGTGGTTGCCGGATTGAACAGGACGCCGACGCGCGCGATATCCGGCACCGCCTCCCGGATCAGCTGAAGCCATTTGCCGCCCATCTCGGCGGTGCTGCTGGTGAAGCCCGTGACGTTGCCGCCGGGATGCGCGAGGCTTTCGACGAAGCCATTGCCGACAGGGTCGTTTGAGGTCGCGAAAACGATCGGGATCGTCTTGGTGGCCGCCATGACGGCCGCGGTTTCGCCCGTCGAGCCTGTCAGGATGACGTCCGGTTTGAGATCTATGAGCTCCCGCACCGCGGCCTTGAACTTGTCGGGTCCGCCGAAAGTCGAACGGATTTCGAAGCGGTAATTGACTCCTTCGACCCAGCCTCGCTGCCTCAAGCCTGCGATGAGTCCACCAAGGCGAGTGGTTGCACTGTCGGTCATGCTTCTTCTGGTCAGCTCGTCGTCGAGCGGCAATACGGTCAGCGAGGCGACGATCCGCATGCGATCCGGCGTTGCGCCGAGCGCGAGCCATCCCGCGGCAGTTGAGCCCGCAAGGCGTATGAAGCCGCGGCGATCGACCGCGAAAGCGGAAGGCCGTTCGGTCATGGAATGTGTTGCTCGATGATCCGTCCCAAGGCGGATGCTTAACGCGAAAGGGCGGCATCCACAATTGATGAAAAAAAGCATTTATGAATGTTCATTCGCAGCGTTCGGCAGCACGATACCGTATTCATACGCGCCTTGGGAATCGCTGTTTCGAGCTTTGTCTGCTCCGTGACGCTTTGTAAGGCCTTGTGGCATTGCACATTTTCCGTCTCGGTTTGGGTGACGGTTCGGGGAAGCCGATTTCGTAACTGTCGATTTTTGAGCCGTTGTTTCAGGTTGTTTTGAAGGTTTACGATGCGCAGAATCTATCTTGTCCCGGCTCTTGCCGGCCTTCTCATCACAGTTGCGGCCGGACCTCTTGCGGCCCAGGGCGTCGTACCAAAGCAGAAGGCCGCGCCCGCGCCGAAGGCCGTTGCGGCAGGTGCGCCGCCGGCCGCCGCCACTGGCGCAGCGCCCGCGGCCTCTGGCGAAGCGGCGACTGCCGACGACAAGACCAAGGCGATCGACGGCTTCCGCTCCGCCAAGTTCGGCACGGGCGAGGCCGAGGTGCGCGCGGCGATGGTCAAGGATTTCAACGCCAAGCCCGATGCCATCAGGGCCCAGGACAATCCGTCCGAGCTGACCCACAGCCTGCTGCTCTCCGTTCCGGAGCTGCTGCCGAATGGCGGGACCGCCGAGCTCTCTTACGTGTTCGGCTACAAATCCAAATCGCTGATCCAGGTCGGCGCGGTCTGGTCCAAGGCGAGTGATGCAGCCATCACGCCGGAGAAACTGTTCTCCAACGCCAACATCCTGCGCGCCCATTTCCTCAGCGAAGGCTTCAAGCCCGACTCCATCGCGGTCAACATGCCCGTCAACGGCGGCATCGTGATGTTCCGCGGCAGCGATGCCAAGGATCGCTCGGTGATTCTGCTCCTTCAGGGCACGTTCGAGAATAAGGAGAACAACCAGCGCCTGCTCACGCCGACGAGCCTGCTGCTGTTCTATGTGGCCGACGCCAAGAGCCCCGACATCTTCAAGCTTCCGCCCGGCCAGTTCTGATGCTGGGCGGTTGCACGCCATTCTCCCACCGGGTTGTGGATCGGCGCTAATGCCGATGACGAGGATCTGAAATGCGCGGACCATTTGCGACGCGAGACAAGGACGAACTGACGCTGCGAGGGCTCGCGCGTTTCCGTTCGATGTCGCTGCTGTGCGCGATGCAGATGGTCTTCCTGCCGGTGTTCAGCGTCCGGCTCCAGGCGCAAACGGCGAATGTGATCACCCCGGACGGGCGCACCGGCACCTCCCTGCAAACCTCCGGCGGCGTTACCAACGTCACGACGTCGACGGTATCAGGCAACAGCGCCTTCAACTCGTTCTCGCAGTTCAGTGTCGGCCAGGGCAACACCGTCAATTTGCAACTGCCGAACGGCACGCAAAACCTCGTCAACATCGTTCGCGACGCGCCGGTCTACGTCAATGGCACGCTCAACTCCTACATGAACGGCGCGATCGGCGGTAATGTCTATTTCGCGGATCCTAAGGGGTTCGTGGTCGGCCGCAGCGGCACGGTGAACACCGGCAGCCTCAACGTGTCGACCCCGACGCGGGAGTTCACCGACAGCCTGATCGGCCCGGGAGGGGCGATCAACGGCACGGCCGTCGGCAATCTGATGGCTGGCTCGTTCCCGGTCTCGCCGGATGGCAACATCCGGATCTACGGCCGGGTCAATGCGATGGATGGCGTCCGCCTGACCGGACAGAACGTCTTTGTCGGCGGTGCCAGCCAGCGCGACATCGCCAACCTCGACCATGCCGCGAAGTTTGCGGCGTCCGTCAACTCGAAGGGATTGCATAGCGCCAGCGCCATCACTGTGAGCAACGGCTCGATCCATATCGGCGCCGTCAACAAGGCCACGGTGAACGGGCGGCTGACCGCGCGCAGCAAGATCACGACGCCGAGCACGATCACGGTCGTCGCCGGCAACAATGCCAAGATAGGCTCGAATGCGAGGTTGAGCACGGCGAGCAAGACGGGGGATGCTGGCGGTGTCCTCGTCAAGGCCGGTAACGATGTGAGCGTGACGAGCGGCGCGAAGATCAACGCCAGCTCGAAAACGGGCAATGCGGGCCTGGTCGAGCTCAGCGGAAACGGCGTCATCGACGTGGGCAGCGGCGTCAGCATCAATCTCAGCGCCCCAAGCGGCCGCGCCGGTACGCTGCTGATCGATCCGACCGATGTGGTCATCGGCGACACGACCCTGGACAGCGGCGCGGGTGTCACGCTGTCGAACACCTCGGTGGCCAACGCCATTGCCGCGCTGAGCGCCGGTGCCACCTATCTCGTCCAGGCCGACAATTCGGTCATACTGGCCGCGCATGCGGTGATCGATGCCCGCAATCTCGACACGGCCACCAAGACGCATTCGGTCGGCAACGCCATCAATGTCGAGATTGACGCTCCGACGATCACTATCAACTACGGCGCCCAGATCCTCGCCCAGGCGATCAACGCCAGCGGAACGACCTATACGAACGGCAATGTGACGCTGGCGGCCACGGCCAGCCAGAACCTGCTGTCCGGCCACGCCTATGCGACGACGGGCATCACGATCGACGGTACGATCACCGGCGGAGATGTCAGCATCGGCGCGACCTCGACAGCCGTCTCGAACATGTTGAGCTCGCTTCCCGGATCGTTCGCTCTGGTCGGCGAGAGTGTTGCGGGGCTGAACCTCGGCGTCAACGGCGGCTACGTCGCAGCGAGCGCGACGGCGAACGTCGCGATCAACCGCCACGCCAATATTTCCGCCAGCGGCAACATCCTGGTCACCGCGACCGGGTCAGAAACGGCGGCGGACCCGGTGCTCGCAGGCACGATTGGCGGTGGCCTTCCGTTCGGCGCGTCGGTCGTGGTCGGCAACGTCATCGGCAACGTCTCCGCCAACGTCGCAAACGGGGCGACGATCAATGCCGGCGGATATCTGAATATCACCTCCACCAACAACGCCACGGTGAATGTCGCCGCGGTCGCGACGACCACCAGCGCGGCTGTGGTCGCGACGTTCGCCTATTCGAACGCTTCGGTGACGACCAGCGCGAATGTCGAAACCGGCGCCCATCTGAGTGCTGGAACGGCGAGCGGTTCGCCGGGCGGCCTCTCCGTCTACGCCATCAACAACAACAGCTTCTCGACGTCGGCGACGTCCGTTGCCCTGGATAATCCGGCGCTCAACGGCGGTGTCGGCGGCGCGATGGCGATGAGCAACATCAACACCTCCGCCAACGCGACCCTGGGCTCATCGCTGGGAACCAGCGCAAACCCGATGACCGGTCCGGTGACGGTCGAGGCCTTCTCGAACACCACGTCGAACTCGACGATGTCGTCGACCATCACCGGCACGCCCACGCTGATTGCGGGCCTGCAGGGGCTTGCGGTCGTCGGCTCCGAGACGGGCAACATCATCGCGCAGCAGATGTTCAGCACGCTGGTCACGTCCGACCTGAACCTCAAGGCCGCCGCGGCGCTGTCGCTTTCCAACAGCACCGAAAGCGCCACGGCGGCGATCGCGCAAAACCCCAGCGGCGGGGCACCCTCGATCTACACGACCGGCAACGTCGCGGTGGTCTCCAACGTGACCGACGTCGGCGTGCGCAGCAACGCGACCTCGGCGGCGATCACCTCGAGCCCCATCGACGGCCAGTCCTACGCGCTGAGCGCAGCCGTGGCCTGGGGCAACTACACCCATAATTCCAATGCCTATGTCGGCGATGGCGTCACGATCAGCGCGCCGAACATCGGTGTCGCCGCAAACACCTCCATGCCGATCACCAATACCTGGACCCAATGGGCCGGGCTGACCGAGGTGATCAGCCACCTCAACGGCAATCTGGGTATTGGCGGCAATATCCTCACCAGCTACGCGAACGCAGGCGCGGACGCCGGCGACACGCTCGGAATTTCCGGATCGCTGAACAACTTCATCGTCCACAACAACACGACAGCGTGGGTTGCGAGCAGCGCAAACCTGAATGCGACCTGCACGGTTGCGACGTGCGGCAGCGGCGCATGGTCGGCCAACCTCAACACGGGCACCCAGCCGTTCGACGCGACGCTCTCCGTCACGGCCGCTTCCTATACCGCCTCGATCGATGCGGCCGGCAATGTCGGCACGCTCGGCTTTCTTCCCGGCAATACCTCGGGCGGCTCGTCGTTCGGCGGCTCGCTCAATCTGGTCCAGATCTCCAACACCACCATCGCGGGCGTTGCCGCCAATGCGACGATGGCGTCGACCGACAACATCTCGGTTGAAGCCGTCACGACCGACCAGTTCTTCGGTGTCGCGCCGACATCGGGCAAGGCCGCCGGTACGCTGGCACTGAACGGCATCACGTCGATGGCGCTGCTCGACAACACGACGCACGCCTCGATCGGCAGCGCAGCCACGGTTTCGGCGCCGACCGTCAACGTCTATGCCGCGCAGGACCTGTCGATGCTGACGATCGCCGGTGCCGTCTCGATCGGCGCCAACTCGGCGGTCGGTCTCGCCGTCGCCTATCTCGGCGCCAACGCCGACACCGCGGCCTATATCGGCGATAACAGCAGCGACATCCGTAACGGTGCATTCAGCACCGACGATCCGTTCTCTGGGACCGGCGGTGGCAGCGGCTCGTTCAGGGCCGACTATCTGACCATTTCGGCGACGACGTCCGGGCGCATCACTGCGGCTTCGGTTGCGGCCGCGATCTCGGAGCCGAGCGTCTCCAGCTTCGCGACCAAGGCGGGGGCGGTGACGGCGGCGGCCACCGGCGGGACCTCGGGCATTGCAGCCGGTGCGGCCAAGGCCGGTTCGACCGGATCGAGCACCAGCGGATTCAGCATCGATCTCGCCGGCAGCTCGTCGGTAAGCGACGTCTCGTTCGCCACCAGCGCCTACATAAAGAACGCCGGGACGATCAACAAATACACCACGACTAGTGCCGTAGAGACCAAGACAATCGTTCAGGCGCTCAACGACACCATCCTGGACAACGGCTCCGGCTCGGCCGCGGCCAACATGGCCGGAAGCGAGGGATCGAACAGCGCGGCCGTTGGCGGCGCAATCGCGTCGGCGACGTCAAACAACGCCACGAGCGCCTATATCAGCGGCACCACACTGAACAACCAGAGCTCGGTGACGGTGCAGGCGCTCAACGGCGGCTCGGAGACCGTTGTCGCCATCGGCGTGGCGGGCGCGCCGGAAGGCAATGCGGCCGCGCTGTCGGCATCCGTCGGCATCGTCACTGACAGCGCCAACGCCTATATCGAGAACTCGACGATCACGGGCCAGTCGACCGGCGTCAACCGCGCGCTTGAGGTCGACGCCTACCAGACGACCAACATCGCGATCGGCGGCGGTTCGCTCTATGTCTCCGGCGGCAAGGCCGGCGTCGGCATCGCACTGACTTATGCCTCGATCGCCAATCCCACCGGCGGAAACGCAACCGACGCGCACATCAGCACGACCGCGATCTCCAACTACGACACCTTGCTGGTGCTGGCCGACAGCGCCGGAGTGATCGCGGCCGGCGCGGCTTCGGGCGGGGCAGGATCCAACGGGCTCGCCGGCGCCATTATCGTTGACGAGGTATCGCCGACCACGACGGCCTATATCAACAGCGGCGCTACGATAAGCATCAGCGTCGGCAGCGTCACGGTGATCGCGGACAGCGGCGATGTGTCGGCGCTGGACACCGCGCTCGGAAATCTCGTCAAGAAGTCGAACAACAACCTGCTCGCCGCGGACACCTGCACGACCGCCGGCGGCACGGGAGGGCAGAACTGCATCGATTTCAGCGCAGCCGCGCTCAATGGTGGAACCAGCAACGGACCGGGCGGCAGCATCATTTCCGTTGCCGGCATCATCCAGGCCGGCAAGAACAATGTCGGCGCCTCGATCATTTACGACACCATCTCGACGACGCATTCGGCCTATATCGCCAACGTGCTCCTGACCGGCCGCGTCAATGTGAGCGCGATCGACGCCTCGAAGATCCAGTCGGTCGGCATCGGCTTCGGCCTCTCCACCGGACAATTCTCCGGCGTCGGCGCCATGACGATCAGCTCGATCACCAACACTGTTTCGGCCGCGATCGGCAACAGTCGTTCGAGCACGACGAATTCGACGATTTCGGGCAACAGCATTTCAGTCACCGCGACCGATAATTCCAGCATTACGGGCAGCGCCGCGGTCGCAGGCGGGTCGACGCAGGGAAGCGCTGCGGGCCTGTCACTCGTCAACAGCAACATCGCCAACAATGTCAGCGCCGGCATCATCGGCTCCAAGGTGAATTCGACCGGTAACATTGCCGTCGGTGCCAGCTCGAACGCCAGCATCTCGACGGTTGCCGTCGGCGTTGCGATCTCCGGGCAGGTCGGGCTTGCGGGGTCGGTGGCCACCAATTTGATGGGAACCAACGTCTCCGCCAGCATCACCGGCGGGGCCGATGTCACCGCAAGCAACAATGTCGCGGTGATCGCTGGCAACACCGACAACGTGGCCGTGATCGCCGGCGCTCTCTCCATCTCCAGGGGCGCGGGTGGCTTTGCCGGCTCGATGGTGACGAACCAGATCACCGGCAGCACGTCGGCCTATATCAGCGGAACGAACACCAAGGTCGATGCGCTCGGAACCAGCTCGACCGGCACGTTGTCGGTCAACAGCGGGACCCTGGCGCACGCCAACGACCTCAGCGGCTTCCAGGCCCCCACCGACAGCACGCCTGACCTGACCGAGACCCAGGACACGGTGAAGGGCCTTGCCGTCGTCGCCAGCTCGCATCAGGCCGTCGTGACCAACGTCGTCTCGCTGGCGGCAGGCAACGGCATCAACATCATGATCAACCCGATCACCTCTGTGATGAGCGGGTCGACCAACGCCTATATCGACGGCGCCAGCATCGATACGCGCCTGACCAGCGCGGGCCTGCTGCCGCAGATCGACGTCGCCGCCTCGAGCTTCTCCTATTCCGGCGCGTTCGGTGCCGGCATCGTGCCTCCGACCGGAAGCGGCGGGGGTGGCGCGACCATCATCTCGACGACGATGTCGCGCACGACGATGGCCACCATCACCAACGCGACCGTCGGCAGCGTTTCGTCGACGACGACCCCGACCGTCGGCGCCGTCACCGTGAAGGCCAATGCCGAGCAGGATGCGTCCTCGATCGCCGTCGGTTTCAACACCGGCTCGGTCGGACTGAACGTCTTCGTCGCCACCACGGAAGCCTATGTCGACGGCGGCGCACTGACGGCCTCGTCGCTCACCGTGACAGCTAACGACACCACCGGCATCTACTCGGCGAACGGGTCGGCCGCCTATGGCAGCCAGGCTGCGGCTTCCGCTGCGTTCCTGGTTCAGGTCTCCGCGAACCGGACCGAAGCCTATGTCGGTGACGAGTTCCACTATCAAGGCAACGGCACGGCGCACACGACCGCGCTGAACCTGAGCGGCGCACTCGACGTCGAGGCCAACACGACCGATCGCTTCCAGGCCTATTCGGTCGGCGGCTCGCTCTCGACCGGGACGGCCGCGATTGCCGGCATGGCGAACATCGAGATCGCCAACAACACAACTATTGCCGGCGTCTACGACACCACGGTGCAATCGCCCACGGGCGGCGCGGCCGGCGCGATCACCATCAATGCCAATGAGGATGTTGCGATCAAGGAGATCGCCGGCGCAATTGCGATCGGCGCCAGCGGTGGCGGGGTCGGCGTCGGTGCTGCGGCCAATGTCATCGTCTTCAAGAGCCAGACCATTGCGGAAAGCCGCAACAGCGACCTCAATTCGTCCGGTGCGATCAATGTCGGCGCGCTCAGCACCAAGGAGGTGCTGTCCTACGCGGTGACCGCCGGCGTCGGCGGCAGCGTCGGCATCGGTGCGACCGTTGGTGTCATCATCATCGGCACCAATACCGCGGATCCCGACACGCAGGGCCAGGAAACCGGGCAGCTCAACCAGGGCGGTACCGGCACCATTGCGTCGGTGAACAACAGCACCAATTCCAGCCACGGTAGCGATGCCGTCGCCAGCGGCACGGCGGGCAATCCGAACAACGCCAATGTGAGCTCGACCTACGACGTCTCGACCGTGCTGACCGGTGGCAATGACGGCGTCACCGCGCAGATCGCGGGCGGCAACGTCACGGGCACGCAGGTCAACGTCGCCGCCACCAGCGCCAACGCGACCAAGATGTACCTGCTCGGCGCCGGCTTCGGCAAGAACGTCGGCATCGGTGCCGGCATCGGCTACACCAGCGTGGACAGCAGCGTGCTCGCCAATCTGAGCGCGATCGTCTCCGCGCCCTCCGTCACCGTCGCGGCACAAGTCAAGGATGCCGGCACCGGACCGTATGCCGGCAAGACCATCGACAGCGAGGCGATCGCCGGCGGCGCGGCGCTTTACTTCGGTGCGGACGCAGCCGTGGCGGTCGGCAATGTCGCCAACACCGTGACGGCCCAGATCGGCGGCTCCGTGACCGGGACGGGCGGCACCGGCGTCGCCGTCATGGCGCTGGACTCCTCGACCCAGAGCGTATTCACGGGCGGCGTCACCGCCGGTTTCGCGGCCGTCGGCGCTTCGATTGCAACCGCCGGACGATCGAGCTCGGTCGCGGCGAAGGTTCTGGACGGCGCCACGGTCAATGTCTCGGCGCTGGCGGTTGGTGCGGCCGGAGTCGGCACGTTAACCACGACCGCAACGGCGCTCGGCGGCGGTATCGTCTCCGGCGTCGGCGCAGACGCGGAGGCCCACGAAAATTCGACTGTGCTTGCGGAAATCGGCTCCGGCTCCTCGATCACCACGTCCGCGACCGGCGCCGGTACGCTGGTGTCGGCGTCGATCACGCCCAATCTGTCGAGCAGCTCGATCGGCGTTTCGGTTGGCGGCGGCGCCGTCGGCGTATCCGTCGCCCAGTCGACGGTCGGAGCCCAGGTCACCGCCGACGTCGGCGACAACACCAGTTTTTCGGGCGGTGCGCTCGCCGTGACGGCGATGGCGCTGGTTCCGACCGGAGGGACGACGACCTACGCCTGGTCGCTCGCGGGCGGCGCCGGCTCGCTGATCGGCGCCCAGGGCAGTTACGCCAAGGCGTCGGAGAACGCCACGGTCAGCGCTTACGGCGGGACCGGGATCACGCTTCCCAATTCCGACGTGGTCATCGCGGCCGAGAACGACAGCGCCCAGTACGCCGAGGCGACCGGTCTTTCGACCGGGTTCCTGGCGTTGGGCGCGACCGTCGCCCAGACGTCGTCGAGCGCACACACCTACGCTTATCTCGGCGCGGGTGCGGTCACGGCCGCGTCGAATACGGGCATTCTCCAGATCACCGCCACAGGCACCGATGCCAACGTCTCCAGTGCGACCGTCGGTGCTGGTGGCACCTATGCCGGCGCCGCGGCCGTCGCGACGACGAGTTCCACCGCCGTGACCAACGCCACGCTCTATGGCAATGCGACTGACGACACGCTCTATTTCGGCGGTCTCAACATCCGCGCCAAGCACACCACGAACTACAGCGCCAGCGGGGATGCCTATCAGGCCTCCACCGCCGGCGTCGCCGGCGGCAGTGCGCAGAACGACGTTACATCGACCACCACCGCCGAGGTCGGCACCCATTTGATCATCAACTCGGCCGGCGGCGACATGGACGTCATCGCCAACGACATCGTCAATCAGGCCGGCGGCGGCGCGCGTTCGGGCTCGGGCGGCATGTTCGCAGGCGCGGCTGCGCTGAGCACCTCGACCGTCACCCAAACCGTCAACACTAACATCGATGCCGGGACGATCCTGAGCCTCAACGCCGATCCGCGAACGACGACGGGCGTGATCAATATCGAGGCCTACAACACGCTGAGCACGTCGGACACGACGAGCCTGGCCACCGCCAGCCTGTTCGCCGGCGGCGACGCCGAATCCGACATGACGGCGAACGCGACGCTCAACGTCAACATTCAGGCCCGAGAGCTGTTCAGCGCCGGCAATATCTATATCGGCTCCGCTTCCCGGATGTCGGCGAACAACTATGCCAACGCCAGCCTCTATGGCGCGATCGGCGGCGTCGGTGCCAGCACCAACGCCTGGGCTCATGCAACCCAGAACGTCACTGTCGGCGGCAGCTCGACGGTGGAAGCCTGGGGCAAGATCAACATCGCCGCGGGCCTGGCGGGCGACGGCAGCGTCTACAGCAGCGTGGCCGCGAACGGGACGACGGTGGTCTACAACAACACGGTCGTTCCCATTTCCGGCCGCTACAGTGGCACGGCCAATGCCGACGACGACACCAGCCTGACGCTCGCGATCGGCTCGAAGGTGCTCGGCGCCAATGACATCTCTCTCACCGCAACTCCGGGCCAGGTCGCGGCCTCCGGCCTCGGCAGCAACTACAATCCCTATCTGGAGATGTTTAGCGCCAAGAACAGCGACAACCACAGCCACACCAATGACGGCGGCACCGGCAATGTCGCGCTCAACGGCCTTGTGGTCGCCGGCATCCACAATGACGAGACCATCACCATCGCACTCGGTGCGAGCACGCCGACCCTGTCCACGACGAGCCCCTACGATCCGCTCTCGCTCGAATACGTTTCCGACGTCAATCATTTCAATCCGGTGATGAGCTGGAACCAGCAGACGGTCCAGTACACCATCGTCGGCGGCTTCAATCCCTACCAGACGATCGTCGGCCAACTCGCAACCTTGAGCGGATTGACCACCACGCAGGTCCAGACCGCTCTCGCCGCGGCCCAGCCCGTCATCACGGTGCAGGGCGCCGATCCGACCGGTGACATCCAGCGACAGGTCAACACGCTGATTCAACAGGCGCCGTTTGCCGCCAACGCGTCAGGCAACGCCTTCGCGTTCGGCGACATCCTGGTGTCGGCGGGCAATGTCTCGATCCTGGCGCAGAGCCTGACCGGGGCAGGGGGCGCTGGCAACGTAGCGCCGTCCGTCATCGCGCGCTCTTCGCCCCTGATCAAGATCGAGAACCAGGGTCTCGACTTCATCGCCCTGTCGAACCTCACGATCACCAATGTAAGCGGCGGGCTGGTCACTCACCCGGACGTCGCCGCAGACTCGTCGTCCAACGTGACCTTCACGTCCAACAACACCGCGACGCCGCTCATCGACATCTCGGCGATCTACAACCGCAAGGATCCCAATACCGGTCTCGGCGTCGACCAGAACGGCAATACGCTGACCCGCACGCCCGACATCTATTTTGACGGCGTCGTCACCAACGAGCAGGGGCTGCTCAAGATCACCAACAATCTCGGCAACGTCGTGGCGTCGCAGACCTTCGATGCTGCGACGATCCAGATGGTCGTTCCGAACGGCTCGTTCACCTTCAACGGCGGCGTCGGCAGCATCTTCAGCTCTAACCACGACGTGGCCTCGCAATGGGCCAACACCGAATACAAGCCGGCCGACAACGACACGCTGACGGCGGTGATGGCGGCGGCGACCTATCTCGGCGCCTATGGCGCTTACGATAGCGGCGTGCATATCGCCTCCGGCGGCAATCACCCCTATTCCTACTATTGCTGCGCATCCGGCAGTGAGGGCGTCGCCGGCACGGCGAGCAACAGCACGGTCTTCACCGCGCGCTTGCTGGATCTGTATTACGACGGCGTTTCGCTCTATTCGGCGATCTTCCTGCCGACGGGTTCGGGCGCGCCGGGCAACGGCAATGCCAGCGCCGGCAGTGTACCCAGCACGAGCACGCTGGCGACGATCGAAGGCCCGACCGTCCAGACCATCTCCACCGCCCCATGGGAGCGGCACACTTATGACGGCCAGGGCGTCTATAGCGGCAACAGTCCGTTCAACTGCTCGGGATGCGGGGCCTATTTCCAGGTCATCAACATCCAGAATGACGTGATCACACCGAAGACCGCGGACACGGCGACCAACGCGCCCGCGAACGCGCCCTTTATTGTCGGCAAGGCGATCATTCTGTCGGCGTCGGTGCTCAACATCAACGGTACGATCCAGAGCGGCTCGAGCAGCAACTACTCGGTCAATATCGGCACCAGCGCGTTGAACGCGATCAACGCGATCAAGGCTGACAGCGCGACCCTTGCTGCCGACCAGGCCGCCGCACTTCACGGTAATTATGTCGATCTGACGCAGTATCTGACCAAGGCAAACAGCAGCGACGTGCAGATCAGCGCCAAGTACAACGCCGCCACCGACCAGATCCTGCTGAACAGCGTGGTGCAGGGCTCGGGGGGCTACGTCTACCTGAACGGCAAGATCATCTCGACCTCGACCCAGAACAACGTCTCGCAGGGCAATATCATCGTCAACGGCGGCGCCGGCACGATCACGGTGAACAACACCACCGGCGTCCAGCTCGTCACCAACACCATCAATACCGGTGTGAGCGCTGCCAGCGTGATCGAGATCGTCGACCAGCTCAAGCAACAGACGACTTGGTATGTCTACAATCCGGCGGCGCCGGGCGGCCAGCAGGTGTCGACGTACCAGACCAACAGCGTCAACGCGAGCCAGTACACCTCCTCGATGCTCGCCGGAACGAGCGGCACGTCGGGCCTCCAGTACACGCCGCAAGCCAACCTGTACTATCAGTGGGTCGACACGGCGACGCTGGATCGTTCGACCAGCGCCACGCAGTTCGACTACGGCTGGACCTACACGCCCAATTCGACCACCGGCGCGATCTGGACCCGCACGACGAGCCTGGTCTCGAACGTGCAGCAGGTTGCCAACGGTACCACCACCGGCCAGTTGCAGAGCTCGAACTACCAGGAGGTCGTCACCGCGACCGGCTCGGCGCATGGCGGCGGTGGCAACACCCATTCCGGCAAGTGCTGCGGCGCGGATGGCCAATACGACTGGTTCCAAGAGATCTTCGATCATTTGACCCTCACGCTGACGAACACGGTCAAGGCCTCGAACCCGATCAACATCCAGTTCAACGGCGGCGGCACCAGCACGGTTGCGGTCACGTCGAACTCCGGCATCGTCATCAACGGACCGATCAACAACCTCCAGGGCACGACCTCGGTTACGGCCACTGGCGCCAACTCGGCCATCACCGTCGGTGCGAACGCGAACAACCCGACGATCTCGGGCACGAGCGTGACGCTTTCTGCGCCGGGCGGCATCGGCACGATCGGTTCGGGCGGAACGGCTGTCTCCGTACAGGTCTATGGCGGCAGCCTTACCGCCACCACCATCGACCACGACATCGCAATCGCGGCCGTCGGCTCGCTGTCGATCAACCAGGTGAAGGTGAATTCGACGGTGGCCGGCAACGCGCCGCAGGGCAGCGTCTTCATCTCGGCGACCGGCGACATCAACTCGGCGTCGGCCTACGACGTTGCCACCCCCGTCGTGATCGGCAAGAACATCGAGATCGACTCCACCAATGGTGCGATCGGCGCGATATCCGGTGTCAGCAACGGCACCGCCGTGCTCACCAACATCAATCCGCTGGTGATCCAGGCGACGGGGACGACGCTGATCGACGGCAGCGTCGACGGCGGCATCCTCAACAGCTCCTCGAAGACCGGCACCTATATCGTGCAGTCCAAGGGCGATTTGCGGCTCGGCACGGTCGCGTCGACAGCCGGCCCGGTCTTCCTGGAAGCCGCCGCCTCCGACGGCAATCACGCCAGCATCCTGAACGGCCTGTCGTCCGGCGGTCTCACCGCCGAGCAGAGCGCGCATCTGGCGGATGTCTGGACCAGCCTCGACCTGCTCAGCGGCAATGCCGCCACCGTCGCCGTCAACAGCTACCAGTCGATGGTGACGGCAGCCTACAACGACTACTTCCAGCTCCAGAACCAGGTCTTCCGCGTCAACTCCAGCACTCACGCGCTCGAGTACAATCCGACCACGGTTGGTTTCAACATGCTGCGTGCGCAGGTTGCCGCCAAGCTCGGCATTACCGATCCGTCCACGGTCTCGACGACGCAGATGCAGAACGAGGCCACGACGCGCTTGGTGAAAGACCAGTTCCTGCTCGGCATGATCGACACCGATCAAGTCAAGGCCTCGCTGACCACAGTGTTAGGCACCGCGCCCACGGACCCGCTGGCAACGCTGTTCGGCAGCTCGCTCTCGTCGACCCTATTCACCAAGTTGTTCGACGGCGTCGCGACTGGCAATCAGTTCATGCCGACCAACACGACCTTGCAGACGGCGCTTACGAGCTACAGTGCGAACTACACCTATACGCTCGCCTCGACCGAGAAGGTCTACGGCATCATCACGTCGGGCTCGCAGTGGACACAGAGCCAGCTCGCCTACACGGTCTCGTCGTCGGCCGTCGGTGCACCGCCGCCGCCGATCACCGACGATGTCATGGCCAACATCAGGGCCAGCCAGGTCATGCTGTACACGCCGAATGGTTCGGTCGGCCAACTGGCGGCGCCGCAGACGTTCAATTTCACCAGCGTCAATGCTTCGTCGCTGACGGCCGCCCAGAAGGGCCTGCTCGCATCGGCCGGTCCCGGGCAACTCACCGTCGACTCGGTTACGGACCCGACGACCGGCGTCGTGACCTATAACGTGACGCTGTCGCAGCAGAGCCTCGTCATCCTCGACGATCCGGCCGCGGTCACGGCCAAGGCGCTGTCGGAGGTCTATCTCGGCAGCAAGAACAGCCTCGTGCTCGGCGGCATCGCGGCTGCGACCTACGGTCCAATCGCCGCCGCGCAAGCCAATGGCGTGCAAGTGACCGGCACGGGCGACGTCAAGCTTGACGCCGTCGCCAACATCTCCGCGGGCGTGACCGGCGTGCCGCTGATCTCCGGTGACATTCCGAACCTGACCCTGATCGCCGAGCACGGTAACATCGGCAGCGCCGGTGCCGCGGGAAGCGATCCGGCGGCCAACGCGAGCGCGATTCAGATCGCCTTCGCGAATCCGGCCACCGATCATCTCGACCAGGTGTCGTCCGGACTGGGTGTCTATGTGAAGCAGACCACCGGCGACCTCGTCCTCGGTAACGTCTCGGCGACCGGTACGATCCAGCTTGCCGCGACCGGCAGCATCTATGCCGAAGGCGGAACCAATTTTGCCGATCGGACGGCGCCGCATATCGTGGGCACGGACCTCGATCTGCGCGCGGGTGGCGACATCAGCTTCAACGGCACCACCTTCCAGCCCCTGCAGGTGCAGATCTCCGGCGCGCTCACCGGCTCTGCGGTCGGCGACCTCAGCATCCTGGTGGTGGCGCACGATCTCACGGTCGGCGCGACTGGCACCTACGGCCCGCTCACCGCGGGCGGTACGCTGACGCTGAACGTGCCGCACGGCGCGATCAGCATCAACGCCGATGTCACCAGCGTCGGCCTGATGCAGCTGCTCGCCAACGGCGCCGTGACGTTCGCCGACGGCACCGGTGCGGCGCCGGTGGTGGCGACCAGCTCCTCCGGCGGCGTGACGCTGGTCGCGTCAACGCTGTCGATGGGCGCCTCTTCGGCGATCGACGCGGCCGGGGTGATCTCCGTGACCACCACGGGCGACGCCACGATCGGCCAGCTCAACTCGTCGCTGTCCTATGCGGCGGCCTCGAATGCGCCGTCGATCATCGTCAGCGCCGGCGGCGTGGCCTCGCTGGGCGCGATCCTTGGCAATGGCGACGGCCAGACCAGCTTTGTGGCCTCTGGCTCGGGCGCTGAAGTGTCGCTGTCGGCGTCGAACGGCATCGGCAGCTCGACTGGCCGGATGGGCTTCAGCGCCGCGCTGCTGACCGCGAGCACGAGCGCCGGCGGCATCTACCTGAAGGCCTTCACCGACACCGAGGCGACCTTGCTGTCGGCAGTGAAGGGCAGTGTCGACATCCTCGGCACCGGCGCCCTGACGCTCGATCAGGTCGTCGCCGGCACGGCGTCGGGCGCGAGCGGCAGCCTCAGTGCAGTGACCAACAATGGCAGCATCGTGATCGGCACCGCCAGCAGCAGCGGCTCCCAGACGGTCCATGCCAGTCAGAACGTGATGTTCAAGGCGCTGGCCGCCACCGGCAACACGGGCGACGTCGGCAATATCAACGTCACCGCGGACAATGGCTTCATCCTGGCGCAGACCGTGACGACCGGCGGCGTGACGACGCTGGGCTCGGTCTCGGCCAACGGCGCGGCCGCGTTGGTTGCCGGCACGACCATCACCGGCAACACGCTTGCCGCCACGACCGGCTCGGGCCTGTTGGCGGCCGGCGGCCCGATCAACTGGAATACGCTCAACGTCGGAACGTCGCTAGGCGCGACCGCAGGCCAGGGCAGCATCACCTTCAAGACCGCGCAAAGCGGCGGCACGCAGACGGTCCACGCCCACGATAACGTGACGTTCAACGCACTGACGGCTACCGGCATCACCGGCGATACCGGCAGCATCAACGTTACCGCCGCCAACGGCTTCATCCAGGCGCAGACGGTGATGGCCGGTGGCGTCGTGACGCAGGGCTCCGTCGCCGCCAACGGCTCCGCCACGCTGATCGCGGCGTTGTCGAACACCGGCCACAATCTCACGGCGACAACGGGCAATGCAGTGCTGCGCGGCACCGTGATCAACTGGGACAATCTCAACGTCGGCGGTACGCTCGGCATCACCGCGACGACGGGCGGCATCACTCTCGGAACGGCCGTCAGTGGCGGGACGCAGACCCTGCATGCCGTGACCGATATCGCCTTCACCCAGCTCACCACCACGGGCATCCCGGGCGATGCCGGCGATATCGACCTGCGGTCCGACACCGGCTCTCTCCGTGGCGGATCGATCTCCGCCAACGGCGACACGCATTTCGACGCGGCCGGTTCGATCGCGTTCGACCGGATCCGCGGCAACACGATCAAGCTGTCCTCGCCGGGTGACCTGACGATCGGCTTCGTCAGCGTGGTCAGGGAGCTCGACCTCGCGGCCAACACCATCAACGTCAAGGGCGAGCAAATTGCTTCGACGCCGGCCATTCCGCTGATCATGAACGTTACCGGCTACAATGGCGGGACGGCGAAGTCTGCCAATGTCTCGATCGATCCGGACTCCATCATCATCAATCAGTTCAACGTGGTGGACGCGAACTTCCTGACCGATGCGCGGGCCGTCTCGATCCTCAACGGCTACGTGCCGGGCCAGCTCGTTCTCACCACGGCGACCCAGCAGGTGCTGCTGAACAACCGGTCGCCGGCGCCGACGGACTGGCCGTCGCTCCAGCTCTATCAGCCGGGTGGCGTGTTCACGATGAGCCAGGTCGGCAACGCCAATGTCAGCAATGCCTATGTGGTGTTCTACACCGGCGATATCTCGGCGACCGTTACCAATTACGGCCCGACCCACACCTGCGGTAGCGACTTCACCGGCGCCAGCATGATGCGCAACGTCTCCGTCGACGGCGAGGGCAATGAGAGCATCGACACCTGGCTGGCGCAGAAGAGCGGAGGGGCGTTCTACCAGCTCGGTCTCTCCGGTCACGCACGGCTCGATGCGCTGTTGTCGCCGCGGCCGGTCGAGACGATCGGGTCCGGTCCCGCCGTCAACGTCGAGGGCCTCAGCGACATGCGCAAGTTGCGCCGCCAGGGGCAGCGGATGGGGCGCTCGGGTTGGAAGGATGCGGCGGTCGACGTGATGACGAAGCCGGCTATCGGCCGTCTTGCCGAGGCGTGGTAACGGGAATGGAGATGCGGGTTCTGAGGGCAGCGTTAGGGGTGGGTCTTGCAGCGTCCTGCATCGTGCAGGCGCGCGCGCAGGTGCCTTCGATCAACCCCGGTGTGATCCAGCAAGACGTCGACCGGCAGCGGCGGCAGCTCGAGCAGCAGAGCGCGCCGCCGAAGCTCAATGGGCCTGCCGTGATCGGCGGCGAGCGCGAAAAATCCCCGCTCCTCAAGCCGGGCGGGCCGAAATTCCGCCTGCGCAAGGTCGCGTTCGATACATCCAAATTCATCACGCCGGCGGAGCTCGACGAGATCGCGAAGAAATATGTCGGCAAGAATGTCGACATCGCGTCGCTGTTGCAGCTCGTCGCCGACATCAATGCCATCTACACCGCGCGCGGCATCGTCACGGGCATCGCGACGCTGCCGGAGCAGGATCCCAGGGACGGGGTGGTCAGGGTCAAGCTGACCGAAGGCCGGCTCCAGAAGACGACCATCGAGGGTAACAAGCAGACGCGCACCGATTACATCCTCCAGCGCGTCAAGGAGCCCGAAGGCGAAGTCCTCGACGTGCCAAAGCTCAATCGCGACGTGATCTGGTTCAACCGGACCAATGACGTGCAGATCAAGGCGTTGCTCCAGCCCGGCACGACCTTTGGCCTGACCGACCTCCAGTTCGCGGTGATCGAGCCGCTGGTCGATACCTTGCAGCTCTTCGTCGACAACCAGGGCGTGGAGAATACCGGCCGCTGGGAAGGCGGCGCCTTCTACAAGCGCCACGGCCTGTTCGGTGTCGACGACCGTCTGACCTTCTATGGCGTCCGCTCCGACGGCAACCTCAACGGCAACGTCGCCTACAGCATTCCGGTCAACCCCTGGGGTGGGCGCGCCGGTGTCAGCTATACCGAAGGCAAGATCAAGATCATCGAGGGCCCGTTCGTCGCGCTCGACGTCACCGGACGATCGAGCCAGGCCGCGGTCAATTTCAGCCAGCCGGTCTGGGTGACGCAGAACTGGCTGGTGCTGCTCAACGCCGCCGAGACCGAAGGCAAGACGGTGAGCCGTTTCTCTTCGGTCGCGGTGACCGACGACCACTACGACAAGGCCACCGCCGGCGTCTCGGTGACCAATTCCGGCAATACCTATTCGATCACGGTCTCGCCCGCCGTGAACTACATCGCTTGGCAAGACCACGTGCTCGGCAACAACCGCGCGTTCAATACCTATACCGGCTCGATGATCGCGACCAGCGCGGCGGGACCTGCCAATTTCACCGCCAACGTGCTGGCGAGCTGGCAGTACACGCAGGAAAAGCTTCTGCCCGGCGACCAGATCTTTACGATCGGCGGCCCGACGACGGTGCGCGGCTATCCGACCAACGCGGCATCCGGCGACAGCGGCTACTACTTCAACGCCGAGCTGCACTACAATTGGTCAGCGCTGCTCAGGGGTTTTGATACCTACGTCTTCACCGATTGGGGCGCGGTGTACTCGACATTCCCGGGCATCACCGAATTGAGCTCGGTCGGCGTCGGCTTCTCCTGGACCTACGCGCAGTTCATGACATTCGAGGCCAATTATGCGACGCCGCTGAAGATGGCGGTCTCCACCCAGCGGCACTATGAGGCCTATGGCCGCATCATCTTCCGCCCGCTGTTGATGTTCGAGAAGCAGCAAAACGCTGCGCCGGCGACGATTGCCGACAAGGGCAAGTCGTAGGGCGCCACTTCGCGAACCCGCTACCGTCGCAGCGTAAACTCGTCCGCGCCACGCCGGGTTTCCCACTTCGCCTGCTCGAGTTCGGGCTGGTCGCATTCGGCCTCGGGATAGCCGATGCAGAGATAGGCGATGAATTTCCAGGAGCTTGGCACGTCGAGAATGGTGTGGATGCGGTCTGGACTCAGGATCGAGACCCAGCCGAGCCCGATATCCTCGGCACGCGCGGCGAGCCACATCGCGGTGATCGCAGCGACAACGGAGTATTCCGTCGTCTCGGGCATGGTCGCGCGGCCAAGGCCGTGGCCGATATCGCTCGCCTTGTCTGCGAATACGGCGAGGTGGCCGGGTGCATGTTCCAGGCCCGAGAGCTTGAGCGCGGCATAGCGCGCCGCGCGTTCGCCGGAGTAACAATTCAGCGCGTCGGCGTTGCACGCCCTAAAATCGTCGATCACGGCGCGGCGCCGTGCGGCATCGTCGACGGTGACGAAGCGCCAGGGCTGGCTGAGGCCGACCGATGGCGAAAGGCAAGCGGTCTCGATCAGCCGCGCGATGGCGCCATCCGGCAGCGGATCGGTGCGAAAGCGGCGCACGTCGCGACGCCACACGAACAGCTCGCGCAATTGCCGGCGGAAGGTGTCGTCGAATTCGACCATCGGGTCACCCTCCCATCTGAAGGAAGGCTGCGGCGACCTGCAGGATCAGGATCTCGCCAGTCTGCTCGAAGGCGCCGAGGATGTCGCCAGTCTGCCCGCCGATCTGACGGATGGCGAGCCGCGCCAGGATCAGCCCGGCGAGCGAGAGCAGGGCGAGGCCGACCAGCGCCTTGCCCGGTCCGAGCGCAAGCGCAAGACAGAGCGTTCCGAGAGCGAAGGCGATGGCCACGCTGCGACCTGGCGGTGCTCCCGCGCTCGCCGACAATCCATCAGGCCGCGCCGGCGGCACCAAGGACATGAAGGCCGGCACGCCCGCCCGGGCAGCGGCATGCGCAGATGCGAGCGCCAGTGTGACTGCCCACGGATTGGCAATTGCCGCGAGCGCGCTCCAGCGCAGGCCGAACGACAGGATCAGCGCGCAGACGCCATAGGTCCCGATCCGGCTGTCGCGCATGATCTCGAGCTTGCGCTCGCGCGTGCGGCCGCCGCCGAGCCCGTCGGCGGTATCGGCAAGGCCGTCCTCATGCAGCGCGCCGGTGACGAGGGTTGTCGTGGCCAGCGCGAGCAGGGCGGCCGTCGCGGAGGGGAGCCCCAGCCTGCTTGCAATCGCATAGGCCACCGCGCCTGCAAGCCCCACCAGCAGCCCGGCGATAGGAAGCGCCCAGGTCGCACGCGCGATCGCGCCATCGCCGGCGGGCTTCGACGAACCGACCGGAAGGATCGTGACAAAGGACGCCGCGATCCGGAGATCGGCGATGACGTCCCAGATCATGTCGGCGCGTGGCATCATTTCAGTTTCATCGGAAGGCCTGCGACGACGAACTCGACCTCGTCGGCCACAGCCGCAATGGTCTGGTTCATGATCCCGGCGGCGTCGCGAAAGGAGCGTGCCAGCGCGTTGTCGGGCACGATGCCAAGGCCGACTTCGTTGGTGACGAGGACGACCGGGCTCTTGAGGCGGGGCAGGGTATCGGCAAGCTCCGTCACTGCACGCGACCAGCCGCGTTCCGCATGCATCAGGTTGGAGAGCCATAGCGTCAGGCAGTCGACGAGCCGGGCTCCGCCTCCATCCGTTGCGATCAGCGCCGCGACGAGATCGAGCGGCACCTCGCGCTCGGCCCAGTCCGTTCCGCGCCGTGCGCGATGGCTTGCGATGCGCGCCTCCATTTCGGCATCAAGCGCCTCGGCCGTCGCGACATAGACAGGCCGCCCGGGAAAGCCGCGCGCGCGGCTTTCCGCACGCTTGCTCTTGCCCGATCGCGCTCCGCCCGTGATCAGAATGACGGCCATAAAGGTCTCCTGTCGGCAGCACTAATCACCAAACGCGGGCAAAGACAAAGCCGAAATCCGAGGGCCGGGGGCTTGCGCTCGGCTCGTGCTTTGCGCAACAGGGGCGGGACAGGAGGCGCATGTGGGTTTTGCGGGTGCGATGGCGGTGGCGATGGTAGTGGATGCCCTGGTGGGCTGGCCGTCGCCGCTGTTCGCGCGGATCGGCCATCCCGTGACCTGGCTCGGCTGGCTGATCGCGGCCATCGACACCGGCTGGAATCGCTCGTCCGATCCGCCTGCGCTTCGCCGCGCTGCTGGCTTTGCCGGAGCGCTGGTTGTGATCATGCTCTCCGCTGCGATCGGCTGGATGCTTCAATCCTTGCTCCCATGGGGCTGGGTACAGATATTGCTGATCGGTGTGTTGGCCTGGCCTCTGGTCGCGTTGCGCTCGCTGCATGATCACGTTGCGGCCGTCGCAAATCCTCTGCTAGGCGGTGACATTGCTGCCGCGCGCGAAGCGGTCTCGCGCATTGTCGGCCGCGAGCCCGCGGCGCTCGACGAGGCCGGCATCGCGCGCGCGGCGATCGAAAGCCTCGCCGAAAACGCCTCCGACGGCATCGTGGCGCCCGTGTTCTGGGGTGCGCTGTTCGGCCTGCCGGGCATTTTCGGCTACAAGGCGATCAACACGCTGGACTCCATGATCGGCCATCGCAGCGAGCGGCACGAGGCCTTCGGCTGGGCCGCCGCCCGCATCGACGATGTCGCCAATTTCATTCCGGCGCGGCTGACAGGCTTCCTCTTCGTACTGCTCGCGCCGCGGCGATCGGAGGCGTTGTCATGCATGACGCGCGATGCACGTCGTCATCGCTCGCCCAACGCCGGCTGGCCGGAAGCTGCGATGGCCGGTGCGCTCGGCGTGCGGCTCAGTGGTCCGCGCATCTATCACGACAGCATCAGCAACGAGCCCTGGTTGAACGAAGGCGCGCGCGATCCGCTCGCTGCCGATATCAGCCACGCGCTGACGATCTACCGCCGCGCCATGTTGCTGCTCGCGGGCGCGCTTGCGATCCTGGCTTTCGCGTGAAAGAACAGGACATGCGCGAGCACGGTGGAAATCTCGATCAGGCCCAGCAGCGTTTTGGCGGACGCGCGGAGGACTGGATCGATCTCTCGACGGGGATCAACCGGTTGCCTTATCCCGTGGGCGGAGTGAGCGTGCGCGCATGGAGCGCACTGCCGTCGCGCTACGAAATCGACGCCCTGCATCAGGCTGCTCAGCACGCCTATCGCACAAGCGCGCCGGTTGTCGCGATGGGCGGCGCACAGGCCGCCATCCAACTGTTGCCGCAACTCGCGCCGCGCGGCCGGGCGCGCATCCTCGCGCCGACCTACAACGAATATGCTCCAGTTCTGTCGGCCGCAGGTTGGGAGGTCGAAGAGGTGAGCGAGCTTGACGCGCTGGCCGGCGCGGACCTCGCCATCGTCGTCAATCCCAACAATCCCGACGGGCGCTGGTACACGCCTGCGAATTTGTTCGCACTGCTGCCACGCGTTGGCCGCCTCGTGATCGACGAGAGTTTCACCGACGCAGTTCCGCATTTGTCGCTCGCTTCGGAAGCAGTTCGGCCGGGGCTGGTGATCCTGCGTTCATTCGGAAAATTTTACGGGCTCGCCGGCCTGCGGCTCGGCTTTGCGCTTGGCCATGCCGACGACATCGCCAAGCTCGCGGCGATGTCTGGTCCATGGCCGGTGTCGGGCGCAGCGATCGCGATCGGCTGCCGCGCCTTGCGCGATGATGACTGGGCCAAGGCCACATCGGCGCGGCTTGCAAGGGACAGCGTTAGGCTCGACGCTATGGTGCAATCGCAGGGCTTGAGGCTCGTCGGCGGCACACCATTGTTTCGTCTCTATGAGATGCCCGACGCTCTCGCTGCACAGGAGAAGTTGGCGAGCGCTCAGATTTGGTCGCGCGTCTTCGTACAGCAGCCGACATGGTTGCGCCTTGGACTTCCGGGCGACGAATCCGAATGGTCGCGCCTCGCCGAGGTCCTAGCGCGCTAGCGCGAGCAGGCCCTCGACATCGAGATGAGTCTCGATGTGATTGGCAAGCGCATCCAGCGCGCTCTCGACCCTGGCGTGATACGGCTCGTCGCCTGCGGGAATATCGAGCTTCGCGAGATACGCCCTGCGAAAGTCGTCGGACGTGAAGAGGCCGTGCAAATAGCTGCCCTGTACGCGCCCGTCGCGCGAAATTGCGCCTTCCGGCTCGCCGTTGAGTTTCGCGAACGGATGAGCACGATCAGGCCCGTCGGTGTGGCCGATATGGATTTCGTAGGCCTGGATCAGCTGGTCCGTTGCCGCGTGCACCGCTGCAACACGCGTCAATGTCTTCTGCGCACTCATCTCCGTCATCACGTCGAGAAGTCCGAGGCCCGGTGTTTCGCCCGCGGGGCCTTCAATGCCGTCGGGATCAGTGACGCTCCGTCCCAGCATCTGATAACCGCCGCAGAGGCCGAGCACGTGACCGCCCCTGCGGTGATGCGCCAGCAGATCGATGTCCCAGCCCTGCGCCCGCAGGAAAGCGAGATCGCCACGCGTGGATTTGGAGCCGGGGATGATGACGAGGCGCACGTCGCCGGGGATCGCTTCGCCCGGACGCACCATCACGAGATCGACGCCCGGTTCGAGCTTGAGCGGATCGAGATCGTCAAAATTGGCGATCCGCGACAATGCGAGACAGGCGATCTTGCATTGGCCAGGCTTTCGCGCGTCGCTCAGGCCCAGCGCATCCTCAGCCGGGAGCTCGCCGGCGCGGGTGAACCAGGGCAGCACGCCAAGGCCGCGCCACGACGTTTTCTGCTCGATCAGCTTGTAACCGTCATCGAACAGCGTGGGATCGCCGCGAAACTTGTTGATGACAAAGCCCTGGATCATCGCGGCATCATCCGGATCGATCACCGTCTTGATGCCGACGAGCTGGGCGATGACGCCGCCGCGATCGATGTCGCCGACCAGCACGACGGGGACGTCGGCCTTGCGCGCGAAGCCCATATTGGCGATGTCGGCCTTGCGCAGATTGACCTCAGCGGGGCTGCCGGCGCCCTCGACCAGCACGAGATCGGCGCGCGCCTTCAGCCGCTCAAAACTCTCCATCACCGCGCCCATCAGCGACGGCTTCATCGCCGCGTATTCGCGCGCTCGCGCGGTGGCGATGCGTTTTCCCTGCACAATAATTTGCGCACCGACATCGGTCTCAGGCTTGAGCAGCACCGGGTTCATGTCGGTATGCGGCTCGACGCCGGCGGCGAGCGCCTGGAGTGCCTGGGCGCGGCCGATCTCGCCGCCATCGACGGTGACGGCCGCGTTGTTCGACATGTTCTGCGGCTTGAACGGCAGCACACGCAGGCCGCGCCGCGTGAAGGCGCGCGCGAGGCCGGCGACGATGAGCGACTTGCCCACGTCCGAGCCGGCTCCCTGGATCATCAATGCGCGCGCCATCGTTGAGCCCAATCAGAACTCGACGCCGGCCTGCGCCTTGATGCCGGAGCGGAAGGGATGCTTGACCAGCGTCATCTCGGTGACGAGATCGGCGATCTCGATCAGCTCATCCTTGGCGTTACGCCCGGTGAGCACGACATGCGTCATCGGCGGCTTCTCGGTTTTCAGGAAATCGACGATCTCCGCGATGTCGAGATAGTCGTAACGCAGCGCGATGTTGATCTCGTCGAGCACGACCATGTGCAGGCGCTCATCCATGATCAGCTCCTTGGCCTTTTCCCAGCCTGCGCGCGCGGCGGCGATGTCGCGGGCACGATCCTGCGTCTCCCAGGTGAAGCCTTCGCCCATGGCGTGGAACTGGCAGAGATCGCCAAAGTGGCCCGTGAGCAGCCGGCGCTCGCCGGTATCCCAAGCGCCCTTGATGAACTGTACGACCGCGCAGGGGAAGCCATGGGCGACGCAGCGCATGATCATGCCGAAGGCTGAGGAGGACTTGCCCTTGCCGGCACCGGTGTGGACGATGATGAGGCCCTTTTCGCCGCTCTTGGTCGCCATGATCTTGTCGCGGGCGACCTTGATCTTCGCCATTTTCGCAGCGTGGCGGGCGTCAGTTTCCTCGGCCGTTTGGCTATCCGGTTCAGGCGTCATCGGACGGGCTCCTTCGGCTTGACAAGTGGCGGCCGGGGGCAAATGGTGGGCCGACGTTGGTTCCTGTCCTATGACAGGCGAAGAGGGAATGCGATAGGGTCCGAATCGGCAAGATTTGGCTCCAAAATGCAGCCGCCCCCGCGACCGTGACCGGAGAGATGCCCGAAGCCACTGATCCCCAAGGGGATCGGGAAGGCGGGGATCGTAGGGGAAACCCTGCTCCGCAAGCCGGGAGACCTGCCAGCGCCGAAGTTTTGCACCGGCGGACGGGGTGTTCCGCGACGGGGAAACGGGCCTTCGCAAGAACGGTTCGTGCGCCTCATCGCTTCCCGCTGTTTATCCTGGAAGAGGCGATGACTGTCACACTTCACGTCTGCATCACCTGCCGTGCCGGCCAGACACTCAGCGAGGGCGAAGTCGCGCCGGGTAAGCGCTTGCATGGTGCGATCCTCGACGCGGGTGTGCCCGATGGTGTCAATGTGGTTCCCGTCGAATGCCTGTCGGCCTGTAGCCAGGGCTGTTCGGTCGCGCTCAGCGCGCCCGGCCGCTGGTCCTATGTCTATGGCCGCCTGTCGGAGGCCCACGCGGGCGATGTGATCGCAGGCGCTGCGGCCTATGCCGGTGCGCCCGACGGCATCGTGCCCTGGCGCAGCCGTCCCGAAATCTTCCGCAAGCAATCGCTTGCGCGCATTCCTCCCATTGCCGTTGTGCCAGAGGCCGCCGAATGAACTCGCTCGCAAAAGTCCCGGTCACGGTGGTCACGGGTTTTCTCGGCTCCGGCAAGACGACGCTGATCCAGCATCTCCTTGCAAATCCCAACGGCAAGAAGCTCGCGGTGCTCGTCAACGAGTTCGGCAGCGAGGGCGTCGACGGCGAGATCCTGAAATCCTGCGCCGACGCCAATTGCCCGGAGGAGAACATCGTCGAGCTCGCCAATGGCTGCATCTGCTGCACCGTCGCCGACGATTTCATTCCCACCATGGAGCTGTTGCTGTCGCGGCCGGTGAGGCCCGATCACATTCTGATCGAGACCTCGGGCCTGGCGCTGCCAAAGCCGCTGCTCAAGGCGTTCGACTGGCCGGAGATCCGCTCGCGCATCACCGTCGACGGTGTGATCGCGCTCGCCGATGCCGAGGCTGTGGCTGCCGGCCGCTTCGCGCCGGATCCTGCCGCGGTCGAAGCGCAGCGCGTGGCGGACGACAATCTCGATCACGAAACGCCGCTGTCTGAAGTGTTCGAGGACCAGATTGCGTGTGCCGACATCGTGCTGCTGACCAAGGCCGATCTTGCGGGCAGCGCGGGCATTGAAGTCGCAAAGGCTGCGATCACCGCCGAGATGACGCGTCGCGTGCCAATGCTGGCGGTCACCGACGGCGCGATCGATGCGCGCGTCATCCTTGGTCTTGGAGCTGCCGCGGAGAACGATCTTGCTGCGCGCCCGTCGCATCATGACGGCGAGGAGGACCACGAGCACGACGATTTTGCCTCCGTCGTGATCGATCTTCCGGAAGTCACGGATATCGACGCGTTGGTCGCGTCAGTCCAGCGTCTCGCGCGTGAGCAGAACGTGCTGCGCGTCAAGGGCTATATCGCAGTTGCGGGCAAGCCGATGCGCTTGCTGCTCCAGGCGGTCGGCGAACGTGTGCGCCATCAGTTCGACAAGCCGTGGGGCGCGAGCGCGCGTCAGTCAAAACTCGTCGTGATCGGCGAGCACGGCGATATCGACGAGGCCGCGATCAAGGCGGGATTGGGAGTCTGATGCACGTCGTCTTCCGCGAGAGCCGTGGTCTCGAGGAGACCGCGACGCCAAGGGACATCGGCCAGGACCCGGCCGATCTCGTGGTGCTCTCGTACTCGGATTCCGATCTCGCTGCGTTCGCGGCTGGCTGGCGGCGCGGCCGCGATAGCCTGCCGTCGCTGCGGCTCGCCAATCTCGCGGAGCTCCGTCATCCGCTCTCGGTCGACACCTATATCGAACGCACGCTCTCGCAGGCGCGCGGCATTCTCGTGCGCCTGATCGGTGGTGAGTCCTATTGGGCCTACGGGCTCGCGGCGCTGCATCAGCTCGCGAAAGATCGCGGTATTGTGCTGGCGGTGCTGCCGGCCGATGGCCGCGACGACACGCGCCTGGACGCGTACTCGACCTTGCCGGTCTCGACGCTGCGGCGGCTCAAGGTGCTCTGCGACACCGGCGGCCCGGTTGCTGCCCAAGCCGCGATCGCGCAGCTCGCGCTGGCCTCGGGCCTCTATGCCGGGCCGGTCGTCGGCGAGATGACCGTGCCCGAGATGGGCTTTTACGATTTTCCACGCGGCGTCATCGCTGCGCCGCCGGACGTTGAAGGTAAGCCGCGGGCGCTGGTGACGTTCTATCGCTCCTACTTGACTGCCGCTGACACCGGTCCTGTCGATGCCCTGATCGCGGCGCTGCGCGAAAAGGGCTTTGATACCTACGGCGTGTTCGTCACCTCGCTGAAGGCCGCGGGCGTCACAGATTGGCTGCGCGACCACCTTGCGAAGAATCCTCCCGCTGCGATCGTCAATGCGACCGCGTTCTCCGCGATCGGCGACGACGGTACGACGCCGTTCGACGGCGCGTCGTGCCCGGTATTTCAGGTCGCGCTCTCGACGGCGCGGCGCGAGGACTGGGCGGACTCGTTGCGCGGTCTGTCGCCCGGCGATCTCGCGATGCATGTGGTCCTGCCCGAGGTCGATGGCCGCCTGTTTGCAGGCGTGGTGAGCTTCAAGTCGGGCGAGATCCGCGATCCCGATTTGCAATTCTCGCATCTTGCGCATCGCCCGGACGAGGAGCGCGTGAAGGCTGTCGCCGCGCGCGTAGCCGCGTGGCACCGGCTCGCGGCGAAGCCGGTTGGTGAGAAGAAATTGACCGTCGTGCTGTCGAACTATCCGGGGCGCCCGCACCAGATTGCACATGCGGTCGGCCTCGATGCGCTGGCCTCGGTCGAGGCGTTGCTGTCTGATCTCGGTGAAGCCGGATTCGACGTCGCGTCAGCGGATCGGCTCGGCGATGTGTTGCTGAGGCAGACATTGACGTGGAGCGTCGCCGACTACGGTGCGGCGCTCTCACGTCTGCCGCAGGCATTGCAGGATGATCTCGCGCAAGCCTGGGGCGCGCCGGAGGATGATCCGGGCTGCCGCGATGGCGCGTTCCATTTCGCCGCGGTCCGATGTGGCAAGTCGATCATCGCGGTTCAGCCCGAGCGTGGCGACACGGCCACGCGGGACGGCGACTATCATGATCTCGCGCGCACGCCGCGCCATGGCTATGTCGCGTTCTATCTCTGGCTCCAGGGGCAGGGCTGTGATGCCGTCGTGCACATGGGCGCTCATGGCACGCTGGAATGGCTGCCCGGAAAATCCGTCGCGCTGTCATCAAACTGCTGGCCGGATGTACTGATCGGCAATCTGCCCGTCATTTATCCCTTCATCGTCAACGATCCCGGTGAGGCCGCACAGGCCAAGCGGCGCCTGGGTGCCGTCACCATCGGTCACCTGCCGCCGCCACTTGCGGCTTCCGCAGTGCCCGAAGGCCTGCGCCGGCTTGAGCAGCTCCTCGATGAATACTCGACCGCCGATGGTCTCGATCCCGCCCGTCGCCAGCGCCTGATCGCCGCGATTCGCGACGAGGCGCGTACTGCGGGCCTCGAAGACGATCTCGGCCTCGATGCGTCGGCAGTACCAGCCGAAGCAATCCCCCGGATCGATCGCTTTGTCTGCGATCTCAAGGAAAGCCAGTTCGGCGACGGCCTGCACGTGTTCGGCCGCGGTGCTTGCGGCGAATCCGAGCGCGATGCTCTGCGCACGGCACTTGCGGGCGGCCGCGTTGTGCCGGGCCCATCCGGCTCGCCCTATCGCGGACGACAGGACGTGCTGCCGACCGGGCGCAATCTCTTTGCCGTCGATCCGCGCGCCGTGCCGACCCCGTCAGCACACGCGCAAGGCATCAAGCTCGCCGAAGAGCTGTTGCGCCGCCATTTGCAGGATCACGGTGACTGGCCGAAGGGCCTCGTCGTCGACCTCTGGGGCTCGGCGACGATGCGCACCGCTGGCGAGGAGTTCGCGATGGCGCTGCATCTCGCCGGTCTCGCGCCGCGCTGGGATCACGCCTCCGGCCGCGTTATCGGCTACGACATCGTCGCGCCGGCCGAGCTCGGCCGTCCCCGCATCGATGTCACGTTGCGGGTGTCGGGCCTGTTCCGCGATGTTTTCTCCGGCCTCGCGCAATTGTTCGAGGCCGCCGCCGAGGCGCTCGCGGCGCGCGAGGACGAGGGCGACGAAAATCCCTATCGCCATCGCGCGTCCCGCGTGTTCGCGCCGCGTCCCGGGCAATATGGCGTCGGCCTATCGGCGATTCCCGATGCTTTCACGCCCGAGACCCGCGAGGCCGCGGGCGAAGCGTGGCTGTCGGCGTCGTCCTGGGCATTCTCCGCCGACGGCGCGATCAAGCCCGATCGCGCCGGCATCGAGCAGCGGCTCGCATCTGCCGACGCCTTCGTTCACGTCCAGGACTTGCCGGAAACCGATCTGCTGCTCGCGGCCGACTATGCGGCGCATGAAGCGGGCATCGCGGCTGCTGCAGCGTATCTCGGCGCTGCTACGCCGTCGCTCTATCATCTCGATGCGACGCGTCCGGAGCAGCCGCATGCGCGCAAATTGACCGAAGAGATTTCGCGCGTCGTGCGTGCACGCGCCGCCAATCCGGCCTGGATTGCCGGCATGATGCGCCACGGTTTTCGCGGCGCCGCCGAGATCACTGCGACGCTTGAGCATATGGCTGCCTTCGCACATCTGGCCGGCGCCGTGCCGCCGCATCTGTTCGATCTCTACTACGATGCGACGCTGGGTAACGACGATATCCGCGGCTTCATGGCGCGCGAGAATCCGGCGGCGCTGGCTGCGATGGAGATTTGCTTTACGCGCCTGCACGATGCTTCACTCTGGCGAACGCGCCGCAATTCGATCGCGGCTGCGCTGCGGGAGGCATCATGAGCGCGGCTGCGGTCAAGGGCTGGTGTCCGGGCGCGCTACAGCCGATGCAATCGGGCGATGGACTCGTTGTGCGCGTGCGCCCGTTTGGCGGAAGGCTCGACGCGGCGCAGATTGCCGGGCTTGCGCATCTCGCCGGGCGCCATGGCAACGGCTTGATCGACGTGACCAGCCGCGCCAATCTCCAGATCAGGGGCGTCAGCGACACCAGCCATCGGCTGCTGCGCGACGGGCTTGCGCAACTGGCGCTGCTCGACCCGGACGCCGACACCGAATCCCGGCGCAACATTCTGGTGACGCCGTTTTGGCGCACCGGTGACGAAACGCAGGCGCTCGCCGCCGAGCTGGAGGAAGCGCTTGCCGATAGCGCACTCGAACTCCCGACCAAGTTTGGATTCGCCATCGATGACGGGACCTCGCGCGTTCTCGCCGGCGATTCCGCGGATGTACGGATCGAGCGTGACCGAACCGGCGAACTTTTGGTACGAGCCGATGGTGCGAAACACGGCCGCTCCGTCGCGCGCGGAGAAGCCGTGACCGCTGCACTGGCGCTTGCAGGCTGGTTCGTCGCCTCTGGCGGAGCAAAAGGCGGACGAGGGCGCATGGTGGCGCATCTCGCCGCTGGCGTGGTCTTGCCTGAAGTCCTGCGCGGAGAGGCCGAGCCGGCGCCGATCATGGCGGCTGCACGCCCCGGCCTCTATCCGCAGGGCGCGCTGGTCGGCGTGGCGTTCGGACAGATGCCGCATACGACGCTGAACCAGTTCGCCGGCTGCGGACATGCGCTGCGCATGACGCCGTGGCGGATGGTCTTGAGCGAAGACAAGCGGGTGATGCCATCGGCGGCCGAACTCATCACCGAGGCCTACGACCCAGCGCTACGCGTGATCGCCTGTAGTGGCGCGCCGCGCTGTCGCGAGGCGCATGCAGATACCCGCGCGCTGGCGGCAGCGCTTGCGCCAAACATTGGCGCTGCCGCGCGGCTTCACGTCTCCGGCTGTGCCAAGGGCTGCGCCCATTCCGGTCCGGCCGCGATCACGCTGGTTGCGACCGGTACAGGATTTGATCTCGTCCGCGGCGGCTCGACGCGCGATGAGCCGATCCTGCGCGGGTTGAACCGCGACGACATCGTCCGCAATCCCTCCATCCTGATGGGAGGGCATTGATGCCGCATCTCTATGAGACCGATGGCGCGGCGATCTACCTGAAATCCTTTGCGACCATCCGGGCCGAGGCCGATCTTGCGCGCTTCGCGCCCGATGAGGAGCAGGTCGTAGTGCGGATGATCCATGCTGCCGGCATGGTCGGCCTGGAGGCGCATATCCGCTTCACGCCCGGCATGGCGACCGCAGCACGCGCCGCGTTACAGAGAGGCGCGCCGATTCTGTGCGATGCGCGCATGGTCTCGGAGGGAATTACGCGCGCGAGACTTCCCGCGGCGAACGCCGTCATCTGCACGCTCGGCGACGAATCCGTTCCTGCGCTCGCCCAATCCATGCGTAACACGCGTTCGGCGGCGGCGCTGGAGCTGTGGCGCCCGCATCTCGACGGCGCGATCGTCGCGATCGGCAATGCGCCGACCGCGCTGTTTCATCTCCTCAACATGCTGGAGGACCGCGACTGCCCGCGGCCGGCGGCGATCATCGGCTGCCCCGTCGGCTTCGTCGGCGCGGCCGAATCCAAGGCTGCACTGATAGCCAATCCGCCGGTACCGGCGCTGACGGTCGAGGGCCGCCTCGGCGGATCGGCGATCACCGTTGCTGCCGTGAACGCACTGGCGAGCCGGAGCGAATAGCGATGGGACGCATCATCTGCTGCGGTCTCGGCCCGGGCGATCCCGATCTGATGAGCGTGCGCGCCGATCGCACGGTGCGCGCCGCAAAGCACGTCGCTTACTTCCGCAAGAAGGGCAGGCCCGGCCAGGCCCGGCGTATCGTCGAGGGCATGCTCGCAAGCGATGTGACCGAATATCCGATGGAGTATCCGGTCACGATCGAGATCGCCTTCGATAGTCCTGAATATGTTGGTCTGCTCGCCGGCTTCTACGACGAATGGGCCGAGCGTCTTGCACGGCTCGCGCGTGCGGTCGACGTCGTCGTGCTCTGCGAGGGCGATCCTTACTTTTATGGCTCCTTCATGCATCTGCACACGCGCCTGCAAGGCCGCGTCGAGATCGAATTGATCGCGGGCATTCCCGGCATGGTCGGCTGCTGGAACGCAGTCGGCCGGCCGATTGCGCTTGGCGACGACGTGACGACGGTGCTGATGGGCACGCTGGCCGAGGACGAGCTCGGACGCCGGATGCGCGACTCCGATGCTCTCGTCATCATGAAGACTGGCCGCAATCTTGCGAAGGTGCGCCGCGCACTCGCCGCGGCCGGCCGGCTGGATGATGCCTGGCTGGTCGAACGCGGCACCATGCCGGGCGAGCGGGTCGCGCGGCTCGCCGACATCGATGCCGCAGAGTGCCCCTATTTCGCGATCGTGCTGGTGCACGGCAAGGGCCGGAATCCGGACGCTGCCGAATGACGGGGACGCTGACCATCGCCGGCCTCGGGCCGGGCAGCGACGCGCTGGTGACGCCGGAGGTCTCCGCCGCGTTTGCGGTCGCGACGGATATCCTGGGCTATGCACCTTATGTTTCGCGGGTCCCGCCGCGCACGGGTCTCAGGTTGCATCCATCGGACAACCGCGAAGAGTTGCAGCGCGCGGGCGAAGCCTTGCGGCTTGCCGCGGAAGGCGGCCAGGTCGTCGTCGTCTCCTCCGGCGATCCCGGCGTCTTCGCGATGGCCTCGGCCGTATTCGAGGCGCTCGAACAGGCGCCGCAATACCGGGAGCTGCCTATCCGCGTGCTGCCCGGCATCACCGCGATGCTGGCAGCGGCCGCACGCGCCGGTGCGCCGCTCGGCCATGATTTCTGCGCGATCAATCTCTCCGATAATTTGAAGCCGTGGGCGATGATCGAAAAGCGGCTGCGACTCGCGGCGGAAGCCGATTTTGCCATTGCACTGTACAATCCGCGCTCGGCGAGCCGGCCCGAAGGATTTGGCCGCGCGCTTGCGGTGCTGAAGGAGGCCGGCTGCGGCGAGCGGCTCATGATCTTCGCGCGCGCGGTCAGCACGGCGGACGAGACAATCGAGACAGTGACGCTGAGCGAGGCCCGGCCCGAAATGGCCGACATGCGCACGCTGGTCATCGTTGGCAATTCGCAGACGCGCCGCGTCGGCCGCTGGGTCTATGCGCCGAGGCAGGTCCGATGACCGAGCCACTGCATCACCTCGGAGACGCTCTCGGCTCGCAACCGTTCGGGCAATCGCGGTCGCGAGATCATGATCACGGGCAGGCCGAGCGTGCGGGCCGCGTCGATCTTGGCGCGTGCGCCGTCGCCGCCAGAATTGCGGGCGACGATCCACGCGATGCCGCGCGCTCGCATCATCTCCAGCTCGCCGTCAAGCGTGAACGGTCCGCGCGACACGATCACATCCGCCGCGAAGGGCAGGGGAGCTTCGGGTGGATCGACGAACCGCAGCGTGTAGGTGTGCTGTGGCTTGATCGCGAAGGGAGCGATGTGCTGGCGGCCGATGGCGAGGAATATTTTTGCCGGCGACTCCGGCAGCGCGGCGACCGTGGCGTTGACGTCGTGAACTTCGATCCAGCTATCGCCAGTCACTTTAGCCCAGGGCGCACGTTCGAGCGCGATCAGCGGCGCGCCGGTCTCCGCACACGCCGTGACCGCGTTGCTGCTCATCTCGGCGGCGAAGGGATGCGTCGCGTCGATCACATGCGTGACGCCTTCGCGACGGATGTAGTCGGCAAGCCCGCTCACCCCGCCAAAACCGCCGATGCGGGTCTGCAGCGGCTGGTCGGCGGGCGCACGGGTGCGGCCGCCGTAGGAATAGACGGCCTCAATGCCCGCGCGCACGATCTCTGCTGCGAGCAGGCTCGCATCGGCTGTTCCGCCCAGAATGAGGGCGCGCGTCATGGCTGATCCCTGGCTGACCATCATCGGTATCGGCGAAGATGGCCTTGCCGGGCTGTCGGAAGCAAGCCGAAAGGCGCTTGCGAATGCGGAAACTGTCTTTGGCGGCGAGCGTCATCTTGCGCTTGCAGGCGTGACCAGCCGGGGCCGCCCGTGGCCGGTGCCATTCGATGCGGAGGTCGTGCTGAGTTGCCGCGGCAGACCGACGGCGGTGCTCGCCTCCGGCGATCCGTTCTGGCATGGCGCCGGTGCAAGCCTCGCCGAGAAGCTCGATGCGGGTGAATGGATCGCGCATTCCGCGCCGTCGACCTTCTCGCTCGTTGCCGCGCGTTTGGGCTGGCGGCTCGAAGCCGTCGCCTGCCTCGGACTTCACGCCGCGCCGTTCGAACGCCTTGTGCCGCATCTCGCGGATGGCGCGCGGATCGTCTGTCTCGTGCGCGACGGTAAAGCTGCCGGCGATCTCGCGAAATGGCTGACGGAGCGCGGATGGGGCGCCTCGGCATTCTGGACTCTCGCCGCGCTTGGCGGACCACATGAACGCGTTGGTGAGTATCGCGCGGAGACCTACACGCGCGCTTCCGCCGGAAACCTGGTTGCGGTGGCGCTGGAGGCAAAGGGGGCGGAGGGTCTGTCTCGCAGCTCGGGGCTACCGGACGTTCTCTTCGCTCACGACGGCCAGATCACCAAGCGGCCGGTGCGCGCCTTGGCGCTCTCGGCGCTGGCGCCGTGTCCTGGCAGGAGGCTGTGGGACGTCGGCGCCGGCTCAGGCTCGATCTCGGTCGAATGGGCGCTGTGCGGCGGGACGGCTATCGCCGTCGAAGCGCGCGAGGATCGCGCCGCGAACATCCGCAGCAATGCGGCGGCGTTCGGGCTGGCGCATCGGATCACCGTCGTCACGGGGAAGGCGCCCGGTGCTCTGGCTGAGCTGGAAACGCCGGATGCCGTTTTCATCGGCGGCGGTCTCGACATCGCGATGTTCGACGCTATTTGGACGCGCGTCGGGGCAGACACGCGGTTCGTCGCACATGCGGTGACGCTGGAGACCGAAGCACTGCTCGGCGAATTGCATCAGCGTCATGGCGGCGAATTGATGCGGATCGAGATCGCGCATGCCGGCCCGCTCGGCCGCTACCGGTCCTGGGAAGCAGCGCGTCCCGTGGTGCAATGGAGTTCGGTCCGATGAAGGTCGCCGGACTCGGATTCAAGCGAGATGTGACGCTGGCTTCGCTGCGCGAGGCGCTTCTGGCGGCTGGCGGTCCCGAGGGCCTTGCGGCGGTCGCAACTGTCAGCGACAAGGCCGACGCCGAGGCGCTGAAGCAGCTCGCGCGCGAATGCGGCGTATCGATCAGGGCTGTTCCGCCAGACGTGCTCGCAGGCATCACGACGCCGACCCAGTCAAGGCTGATCACCGAAAAGTTCGGCACGGGATCTGTTGCCGAAGCTGCGGCGCTTGCGGCAGCCGGGCCTCGCGCGCGATTGATTGCGACGCGTGTGGTCTCGCAGGACCGGACGGCGACCGCGGCGATCGCGGAAGGAGACGGCGCATGACGGTGCATTTCATCGGCGCAGGGCCGGGCGCTCCCGATTTGCTGACCTTGCGCGGCCGCGACCTGATCGCGGCCTGTCCGGTCTGCCTCTATGCCGGCTCGCTGGTGCCGGAGGGCGTCCTGGCGCATTGCCCGCCGGGTGCGCGGATCGTCAACACCGCCTCGCTGTCGCTCGACGAGATCATCGCCGAGATCGCGGCCGCGCATGCGGACGGCAAGGACGTCGCGCGGCTGCACTCCGGCGATCTCTCGATCTGGTCGGCGATGGGCGAGCAGCTACGTCGGCTGCGGGCGCTCGGTATTCCCTACACGGTGACTCCCGGCGTTCCGTCCTTCTCGGCCGCCGCGGCTGCGCTCGAAGCTGAGCTGACATTGCCTGGTCTCGCGCAATCAGTTGTGCTGACGCGCACGCCGGGTCGCGCCAGTGCGATGCCCGAGGGCGAAAAACTCGCCGCATTCGCCGCGACCGGCGCGGTGCTCGCGATCCATCTGTCAATCCATCTGCTCGACAAGGTCGTTGCCGAGTTGACGCCGCATTACGGCGCGGACTGTCCGGTTGCGATCGTCTGGCGCGCGAGCTGGCCGGATCAGCGCATCGTCCGCGCAACCCTTGCAACGCTCGATGCCGCTGTCGGTGCCGAGCTCGAGCGCACCGCGCTCATCCTGGTTGGCAAGACGCTGGGCGCAGCAGATTTTGCCGAGAGCCGGCTCTATGCCGCCGATTACGATCGCCGCTACCGACCGGTCGGCGCCGAGCCGCGATTTCCGGAGGCGTCGTGATGGCCGCGAGCCTCATCATCTCCGCGCCGGCCTCAGGCGTCGGCAAGACGACATTGACGCTGGCGCTGGCGCGTGCCTGGCGCAATCGCGGTCTGAACGTGCAGTGCTTCAAGAGCGGCCCTGACTATATCGACCCGGCCTTCCACGCTGCCGCCACGGGACGCGCCTCAGTCAACGTCGATAGCTGGGCGATGGATCGCGCGACGATCGCGCATCTCGTTAATCGTGGCATGGATGCCGATGTCGTGCTCGCCGAAGGCTCGATGGGCCTGTTCGACGGCGTCGCCGCGCGCGGCGTCTCCGGCACGGGTGCCACGGCCGACATTGCGGAGATGCTGGGCTGGCCCGTGCTGCTGGTGATCGACCCCTCCGGGCAGGCGCAAACGGCGGCGGCGATCGCTGCTGGCCTGCGTGACTATCGCGCCGGCGTGCGCCTCGCCGGCGTTGTGCTCAACCGCGTCGCCAGCCCCCGCCACGAGGATCTCGTGCGGCGCGCGCTGACGGATGTCGGCATTGCCGTGTTCGGCGCGCTGCCGCGCCATGCCGAGATCAACCTGCCGAAGCGGCATCTTGGCCTGGTGCAGGCCGAGGAGCAGGCCGAGATCGGCAAGCTGATCGACGAGGCCGCGCGTTTTGTCGCCGAACACGTCGATCTCGATGCCGTGCTGCGATCGGCAGCCAGCTGGTCGCCACAGCCTTCGGCGAACGGCCTGAACGTGACGCCGCCCGGTCAGCGCATTGCGCTCGCCCGCGACGCCGCGTTCTCCTTCGTCTATCCGCACATGCTGGAAGCCTGGCGCGCGGCCGGCGCCGAGATTTCGACATTCTCGCCGCTCGCCGATGAGGTGCCCGATGCAAGCGCCGATGTCTGCTGGATGCCCGGCGGCTATCCTGAGCTTCACGCTGGCCGACTCGCCGCCAACGCGCGCTTCGCAAGCGGCTTGCGGGCTTTCGCCGCGACGAGGCCCGTGCACGGCGAGTGCGGAGGCTATATGGTGCTCGGCGAAGGCCTCACCGATGCCGAGGGTGTCCGCCACGAGATGACGGGCCTGCTCGGCCTGAAGACGAGCTTTGCCAAACGCCGCATGCATCTGGGTTATCGTCTCGCGGAGCTCGCAGCACCGATGCCGGGACATCAGGCCGGCGCACGCCTGCGCGGCCATGAATTTCATTATTCGACCATCCTCGCTCAGCCCGATACGCCGCTGGCGGTCGTGCATGACGCAACGGGCGCGGTCATTGCCGAGACCGGCTCGCGGCGGGGACAAGCCACCGGCACGTTCTTCCATCTGATCGCGGAGGACCGGTGAGCGGCTTTGTCTCCTTCATCTCCGCCGGCCCGGGCGATCCCGAACTGCTTACGCTGAAGGGCGCGGCGCGGCTGCGCGAGGCGGACGTCGTGCTCTACGACGACCTTGCTTCCGGCGCGATCCTCGATCTGGCCCGGCCCGGCGCCAACCTCGTCGCGGTGGGGAAGCGGGCGGGTCGGCCCTCGACCAAACAGCACCATGTCAACCGCCTCCTGGTCGACTATGCAGCAACCGGCGTCCGCGTAGTCCGCTTGAAGTCGGGCGATGCCGGCATCTTCGGCCGGCTCGAGGAGGAGCTCGAGACGCTGCGCGAAGCCGGCATCGGCTACGAGATCATTCCCGGCGTCACCTCGGCCTGCGTCGCGGCTGCGCAAGCCGGCATTCCCCTGACCCGTCGCCACACCTCGCGCCGGGTGCAGTTTGTGACCGGGGCCGATGTCAGCGGCGAACTGCCGCAAAACCTCAACTGGGCGGCGCTGGCCGATCCGGAGGCGACGACCGTGGTCTATATGGGCCGCCGCACCTTTCCGGCACTCGCCGCAAAACTGATCGAACATGGCCTCGCCCCCGAGACCCCGGCGCTGTTCGCCGAATCCCTCGGCCGGGCCGACGAACGGCTGGTCCGCACCACCATTGCCGAACTCGCCAAGCAGCTTGCGCGGGGCGGAGCCGCCTCGACGGCCGCCGTCATCCTGTTCGGCGCGCTGGCGGAGGGCGGTCCGTGATGCTGACGCTCTCCCTGATAGGCATCGGTTGCGGCGATCCCGAGCAGCTGACGCGCGCCGCGATTGCCGCCATCAACGCGGCTGATCTCGTGCTGATCCCGCGCAAGGGAACGACGAAATCCGATCTCGCCGATTTGCGGCGGACGATCTGCGCGGATGTGCTGACCAATCAAACGACACGCATCGTCGAGTTCGATCTTCCCCTGCGCGACGCGGGCGAAGCCGACTATCACAAGGGCGTGGACGATTGGCACGATGCGGTTGCTGCGGCCTGGTCGCAGACGATCGCGAGCCATCTTGGCGGTGACGGCAAGGTCGCGTTGCTGATCTGGGGTGATCCTTCGCTCTACGACTCCTCGCTGCGTATTGCGCGCCGGCTAAATCCCTTGCCGGTGATCGAGGTCGTGCCCGGCATCACCTCGATCCAGGCGCTGTGCGCTGCGCACGCGCTGCCGCTCAACGATATCGGCGAGCCGTTCCTTGTCACGACAGGGCGCCGCTTGCGTGAAATCGGTTGGCCGCAAGGCGTCGATACAGTTGTCGTGATGCTCGACGGCGGCACCGCGTTCCAGTCGCTCGATCCGAACGGCTTGCACATCTGGTGGGGCGCCTATCTCGGCATGCCCGATCAAATCACCATGTCCGGCGTGCTCGCCGAGGTCGGCTCGCGCATCGTTGCCGCGCGGCAGGACGCGCGCGAGCGGCACGGCTGGATCATGGACAGCTACATTCTCAAGCGCAGGCCGTAACGCAAGCGAGGCAGCATGCCCCCCGAATGGGTTTCCCAAAAGTGCCCAAATATCTCCGCGGTTCATCGCGAGGCGGCGATTGCGCGGCAGGCGCAGCTGACAAAGCCGACCGGCGCGCTCGGCCGGCTCGAGCAGCTCGCGATCGAGCTTGCAGGCCTGCAAGCGACCGAACAGCCGCGCGCAGCGCGCGTGCCGATCATCATCTTCGCGGGCGATCACGGTATCGTCGCGCAGGGCGTGTCGGCCTATCCGCAAGCGGTGACAATCGCGATGATGGCGAATTTTGCCTCGGGTGGTGCCGCGATCTCGGTGCTGGCGCGCGAGCTGGGCTCCAGCCTGGAGGTGGTTGACGCCGGCACACTGGCGCAGGAGGAGATGGCGGGCATCGTGACCGACAAGCCGCGCAGCGGCACCCGTGACTTCAGCACTGAGGCTGCGCTCGAACTGTCCGAGCTGGCATTCGCTTTCGAAGCCGGCCAGCGCGCAGTCGCCCGCGCCGAAGCTGTTCAACCGGATCTCCTGATCTTCGGCGAGATGGGCATCGGTAACACCACGGCGTCGGCAGCGATTGCAGCCGGCCTGCTCGGCGTCAGCGCCGAGGAGATCGCAGGCAGCGGCACCGGTGTCGATGCCGCCGGCCGAGCGCACAAGGCGCGGGTGATCGATGCTGCGATCGCGCGCCATGGGGTTGCAGGTGCCACGCCCGAAAAGATCCTGTGCGCGGTCGGTGGCCTCGAGATCGCGGCGATTTGCGGTGCGATCATCGCGGCTGCGCAGCGCCGCATTCCGGTGCTGCTCGATGGCTTTATCGTGTCGGTCGCGGCATTGGCGGCGGTGCGGATCAATCCGTCGTGCCAGCCGTTCCTGCTGCCGTCGCACCAGTCTGCGGAGCAGGGCCATCGGCTGGTGCTTCGCGCGCTGAATGTGCAGCCGCTGATCAGCCTCGATCTCAGGCTCGGTGAGGGATCGGGCGCCGCGATCACGCTGCCATTGGTGCGCCTCGCTTGCAGCCTTCACAACGGCATGGCGACGTTCGCGCAGGCCAACGTCCCGGATCGGCCGGCCTGACCCGGCTCAAGCCACGCGCTGATTGACGGAGACGACACGCCAGCCGGTCGCGAGCCGGTCGATCCGGGTCAGCGACAGCGGATCGATCACGAAGCGCAAGGCCGCTTGCGGTGTGAGGTCGAGCGCGATGCACAGCGCAGCGCGGATCGTGCCGGAATGCACGACGAGAGTTGCCGATCCGGCTCCGATGCGCGCGAGACCCAGCCGCACGCGCGCGACCTGATCCTCGAAGCTTTCCCCGCCTGGCGGTCTTGCGCGGGCGGGATCATTCCAGAATTGCGCATAGGCGTCGCCGCACGTTGCTGCGAACTCGTCATGCCGCCGGCCGGTCCAGTCGCCAAAATCCTGTTCGCTGAATTCGCCCACGAGCACCGGATCGAGCCCCAGCGCACGCGCCGTCTCGACCGTGCGCCGCCACGGGCTCGCATAGCTCGCGGCCTCCCGCGGCAGGTGCCGCTGTAGGGCCTCCAGCTGCGCCCGGTCACTGAGATCAGCCGGCGCGTCGGGTGCGTGGATCGTGCCCGTGACGCCGTCGACGACTGCATGACGGATCAGCCAGAGGAAGGTCTCGCCTTCCATGCAAATCTCCAAGGAAGTTGGTGGCTGTGGCAATATCGCCGCACTCGCACATTGACTCTGTCTTGATCGTAATCCTAGATGACTGCGACGGTTTCCCCGAGAGGGGATGAAAAGGGAATACGGTGCGGGGATGTTGTCCCCAATGCCGTGGCTGCCCCCGCAACTGTAAGCGGCGAATCTTGCGTCACGAGCCACTGGGTATTTCGGTCCCGGGAAGGCGACGCAAGGTCTTGACCCGCGAGCCAGGAGACCTGCCGTCAGCCGTGGTCACACGCGAAGATGTCGGTCGGGGAGTACAGACATTTGGCTTCATCGGAGGGCTGAAACGCCGAAGATGGGACCTTGGTTCGCTGTGACGTGCCACTGACGTCACGCCGAGGTCCAAGACCATGTCTTCCGTCCGTATTGCGCGACCGCGCCGCTTTTTGCTGGCGTCCGCCGCTCTCACATCATTTGCCGCTGTCGATATGCCCGTTGCCATTGCGCAGCAGGCCCGCAATCCGCTGCCGCCGGTCGAGGTGACGGCGCCCGAACAGTCCCGCAAGCCGCCCAAACCGACGGCACGTGCGGGGCAAGGCGCGCGCCGCGCCACGGCGCACAGGCCTGCCACAGCACCGGTCGCGCCAAAGCCGGTCGTGCCGGCCGCAACGGCGCAGACGCCGCTCAATACCAATGCGGTGGCCGAAAGCGCCTCGCGCCTCGGCCTGACCGTGCGCGAGACGCCCGCAACCGTCGAGGTGATCTCCGCCGAAACGATGCGCGAGCAGGGCTACCGCACCGTTTCCGATGTGGCCCAGGGCGCGGTCGGCGTCACCGCCGGTGACAACCCGGCCGAGCCGTCAGCCTTCTCGATGCGCGGCTTCACCAACAGCCAGATCAACACACTTTACAACGGCATCAAGATCGGCCCGCAGAACATGACCTCGCGGATCATGGACACCGCCAATCTCGAAGCCGTGGAGATTTTGAAAGGTCCGGCCTCGCTGATGTCAGGCGAGGGCGCCAGCGGCGGCGCGATCAATTTTGTTACCAAGCAGCCGCATACCGGGCCGATCCGGAACGAGGCTGACTTTTCCTATGACTCGCTGAACTCGTTCCGCGCGCATTACGGCTCCGGCGGCAGCACGAACGTTGAGGGGCTCGACTACCGCTTCGACGTCAGTCGCTCCTCGCTCAACGGCTTTGCCGACGACACCAACACCAAGACGCTCGACGTCTCCGGCCAGCTCAACCACCGCATCTCCGACAGTCTCAAGGTCTGGGGTGCGATCGAATATCGCGAGGACCGCTCCAAGGCCTATTGGGGCGCGCCGCTGGTGCCGGTCGCGTTCAGCGGCTCGCACGCGACGGCCGGCATTGTTTCGGGTACTTACGCGTCGGATTTCACTAAATCGAATCTTGGACCCATTACGATTGACGATCGTACCTTCAACACCAACTACAACGTCCTCGACAACCGTAACGTGGCGCAAGAGGTTTGGCTTCGCGGCGGCTTTGAGCTGAAGCTGGCGCCTGACCTGACGTTGAAGAGCCAGGCCTATGCCTATGGCGCGGAGCGCACCTGGTTCAACAACGAAATCGAGGCGTTCACCACGAACCCCGCGCACATGAACACGGTTGATCGCAGCCGCTTTTACGTCGCGCACAGCCAGCGGCTGGTTGGCAACATTACCGACCTGACCTGGGATGCGAACATCGCAGGCTTTGACAATCGCCTGGTCACCACGCTGTCGTCAAGCTATCTCGATTTTGTTAGGCCGGGCGCCGCAAATTTCCCGGAAGACTTCGTCTCGCTGGTCGATCCTGACCGGGGCTTTTACGGCCTGCTCACGACCAAACAGCAGACCGCGCGGATCGACAACGAGGCGCTGTCGTTCGAGGATCGGCTGAAGCTGACGCGGACTTTCTCGCTGATCGGAGGCTTGCGCGTCGAGCATATCGGGCTCGATCGCAACTCGACCGACCAGAACGGTCTGGAGAACGCGAGTTTCCCGTTCTCCAAATCCTGGGCGCCGGTCACGGGCCGCATCGGCTACACCTGGGAAGCCATTCCCGGTCTGACCTTCTTCAGCCAGTATGCCACCGGCGCGGATATCTCCGCCAACAACATCTTCCTGCTCGCGCCGACCCAGCCGCTGGATCTCACGACCTCGCGCACCTATGAGACGGGCGTGAAGCACCTGTTGTGGGACGGCCGGGCTGAGTGGTCGTTCTCGGCCTACGACATCCTGCGCAAGAACGTCTATGCGGCGGCCGGCGGCATGGCGCTCAATATCGCGGGGCGGCAGGAATCGAAGGGCGTCGAGCTCGCCGCATCGGTGCGCCCGATCGAGCCGCTGCGGCTCTGGGGCAACATCGCCTATGTCGATGCGCGCTATGCCGACTACGACTTCGTTGGCGGCTCGTTCTCCGGCAATACGCCGCCAAACGTGCCGCGCATCGTCGCCAATGCTGGCGCGTCACACCGCTTCCTGACGTCGTGGCCCGTGGAGCTCGGCATTGTCGGCCGCCATGTCGGCGATCGCTACAACACCGATGCCAACACCGTGACGCTGAACGCCTACACGGTGGGGGACGTCTATGCCTTCGTGGATATCCCCAAGACGGTCTTCAATGCGGTCGACCAGGCTCGCTTGACCTTCCGGGTCCGCAACTTCACCGATAAGCGATATGCGATCTGGGGCGATCCGTTCTATCCTGACCAGATATTGCTGGGCGCGCCGCGCACGTATGAGATCTCGGCGGCGTTCAAATGGTAGGGCACTGAACGCATGATGGACGCGATCGTCCTGCTGCACCGCTGGCTCGGGGTCGTGCTCTGCCTGCTGTTCGCGATGTGGTTCGCGACCGGGATCGTGATGCACTTCGTTCCGTTTCCGTCGCTGACGGAAGCGGAACGCTTTGCCGCGTTGGCGCCGATCAATCGTACTCAGGTGGTCATCGGGGCCGCCGATGCGGTGGCTTCCAGCGGCATCACCGAGGCAACGCGCGTTCGCCTGATCCAGCGGAGCGACGGGCCGGTTTACATCGTGTCGGGAATCCTGCTTGTGCGCGCGGTCCGCGCCTCGGACGGACGGGACGCGACTGTCACGTCTGCCGATGTTGCGCTTGCTATCGCGCGGGACCACGCTCGCAGCCGCGGAATCGATGCCGAACAGGCCACGATCGTTGCGCGCAGGAACTACGATCAATGGACCGTGCCGAATGGTTTCGACCGTCACCGGCCCCTGTTCCGGGTGGCCCTTGGCGATGCCGCCGGCACGGAGGTCTATGTCTCGTCGCTCACCGGCGAAGTCGTCCTGGATACGACGCTGACCGAGCGAGGCTGGAATCTCGCCGGCAGTGTCCTGCACTGGATTTATCCAACGATCCTGAGACGCGATTGGGAGCTGTGGGATCGTGTGGTCTGGACATTGTCGTTGCTGGCCTCGATCGCGGCCTTGCTCGGTGCAGTGCTTGGGCTCGCGCGGATCAAGCGTCGAGGAGGGCTGCTCGGCTCGCCCTACCGAGGCTGGCATGCCCTGCATCACCTGATCGGTCTTGTCGTGACGTTTTTCCTGCTGACCTGGATTGTCAGCGGTTGGCTCTCGATGGATCACGGACTGCTGTTCTCGCGAGGGCAGCTGACCACGGGGGAAGTTGGCGAGTTGAGCGCTGCGCCGGACTGGAGGACGGCCTCGTCGTTCGGTCTTGAGCCGAAATCGTCCGCTGTGCGTGAAGTCGAATGGTTTGCCTTCAACCGCACGATCTATCGCCGTGACCGTGTCGTGCTGGGCAGCCAGACCCTGACAGGCGTGAGCGAACGACCGAGTGATGGCCAAGCTTCAATCTTGCGTAAGCAAGAGATCCAGAGCCTGGTCGCGCGTCTCGCGCCCGGATGCGCCCTGCCTGTTGTTCTTGCCGATAACGACGACTATCCAGCTCACTCCATCCTCCCTGGCGCGCCGGTCTATCGCTCCAGATGCGGCGATCTCTGGTTCGATATCGACGGCGCCGACGGAAGTGTGTTGCAACGGCTGGACTCGTCACGGCGCGCCTACCGCTGGGCTTACAGCGCGCTGCATACGTTCGACTTTCCGGTCCTGATGGCGCATCCGCTTTTGCGCGATGTCCTGATCGTTGGGCTCTGCGCGCTCGGGCTGGTGTTCTCGATCACCGGAGTGGTCATCGGCTGGCGCAGGTTGCGACTATCTTTCGCCAGTTAAAATAAAACTACGAAAACAACCCCATGCACAGTAGCCGTGGATAATGGAATCAACGGCTTACGCAGGCATCAATGCGATTTGCCCCGTCGGGCAAAACAGGGCTATATTGCTACTATTCCGAAATCGTCGCTACGCCTGCAACTGCGCCTCGATCTGCCGGGCCGCGCGCAGCAGCGTGGCGTCCTGGCCGCGCCGGGCGATGATCTGGAGACCGAATGGAAGACCGTTCGCATCACGCCCACATGGAATCGAGATGGCCGGCAGGCGGGCGTGATTGACGAAGGGCGTGAACACGGCATGCCCGCGCGGACTGGCGGGGCGGCCGCCGATCATGTCGGGCCCAAGCTGGGTGAACGGCCAGGCGACGCAGGGCACTGTCGGCGCCAGCAACAAATCGGTATCGCTGAAGAAGGCCGCGAATGCATGGGCTATCGCGGCGCTCGCCAAGAGCGCTCCCGCAACGTCGGTGCCCGACCAGGACAGCCCTCGCTCGATTTGCTTGGCGATATCGGGGTCGAAGACGGTCGGGTCCTTGCGAAAGGCGTCGCCATAGAGCGCCGCGAGGCCGGCATGCTGAAGCGGCATGATGGCGTCTTCCGTAGCTCCGGCCGGCCAGACGGGATCGCGCTGTGTGATACGCAATCCTGCGGCAGAAAGCCGGGCGATGGCGGAAGCCAGCCCGTTGGCGACGACATCATCGACGGCGACGTCAAGCCCGAGGCGCGGCGAGAAAGCGATGCGCAGGCTAGTGATGTCTTTGGCCTCTTGAACGATGCCGGCCGAATCCGGATCGCGCGGATCGACGCCGGCCATCGCTTCGAACGCTAGCGCGATATCGGCAACATCGGCCGCGATCGGTGCGATGACCGACAGGCCGAAGAACGGCTCGGCAAAACCGGGGCCGTAGGGGATCGCGCCATAGGACGGCTTGAAGCCGGCGACGCCGACATGAGCCGGTGGCCTGCGGCTCGATCCGCCGGCATCTGTGCCGATCGCGAGTGGCACCAGACCGGCTGCAACGGCGGCTGCCGGGCCGCCCGATGATCCGCCCGGCGTCAACTCGGGATCGAGCGGATGCCGGGTCGGCCCGAACAGCGGTGACGTCGTGACGCCCTTGCTGGCGAACTCGGACGTGGCTCCGATGCCGACGACGACCGCACCGGCTTTGCGCAGCCGCTCGATCGCAATCGCATCACGCGGTGCGATGAAATCGGCGAACAGGCGCGAGCCTTGCGCGATGCGCCAGCCGCCAACCCAGATGTTGTCCTTGACGACGATGGGGACGCCTGCGAGCGGCATTGTCTCCCCGGCGCGCCGGCGATCATCGACCGCAGCGGCATCGGCAAGCGAGCGTGCCGCATCGATCGTGACCACCGCGTTCAGCGCCTTGGCGGCCTCGATGCGCGCGAGAGCGGCCTTGGCGGTCTCGACGGCGCTCGTCCGCCCGGTGGTGACGTCGGCTGCGATCTCGCACGCGCTATGCGTCGGCTTTGTCATGGCTTCCCCAGATCAGCGCCACTGTGCCGCACAGCGCGAGGCATGCCAAGGCGAAGAAGGCCGCGCCAAGGCTGGCGACACCATCCAGGATCGAAACCAGCGCCGGCGCCGCGAGCAGGCCCGCATAGGAGGCGGTCAGCACCGCACCCGTGGTCTCGCCAATCCTGTCCTGTGGAGCAAGGCGTGCGATCTCGGCGATGAAGACACCGTTCCAGCCCGACGCTGTCAGGCCGAACAACGCTGCGATGACGAATTGCCCGGTGTGGCTGAGCGATGCGCCATCGAGGCCAAGCAGCGCGGCGCAGAAGGCCATGCCGAGGCCGATCACGATGAGCACCATGCGCGAGGCGTTGAAGCGCATCGCGACAAGGCCCCAGCCGAGCCGGCCGACCAGTCCGCCGCCTTGTGCGCAGGCGAGAGCCATGCCGGCTTCGATGTGGCTGAGTCCCAGCTCGCGCGTGCCGAGGGTAACGAAGACGGTGTTGAGGGAGACCTGCATCGCGCTGAACGGCATCGAGGCCAGCGTCAGCATCGCAATGCGCCGGTCCGCGGTGACCAGCGCCAGCCGTGCGCGCAGATCGAGTTTTGGCGGCGGGACGACCTTGCCGGCATAGGCCGGTCGCAGCCACTCGAACAGGCCGATCGCCAACACGGCGCAGGCGCCGACCGCCGCATAGCAGCAGGCCGGCCCAAGCGCGATGGCAATCGCGGGCAAGGCCAGCGAGCCGCAGACGGCACCGATTTGGTTGCCGGTCTGGCGGACCGAGAAGACGAAGGCGCGGCGTTCGGCGGTCACAAGGCGCGAAAGAAGGGCCGCGCTTGCCGGCGTCTCGGGCCCGAAGGCGAGGCCGAGGCAGAGGCCCGCGGCCAGCAGCGCGCCGGTCGATCCGAGCGAGGCCAGCGCCATGCTGGCGACGATGGCGGCCGCACACAGGCTGGCGATCCGCATCGAACCGAGGCGTGCGATGAAGCCGCCGCCCCAGAACGAGGCGGGAATACCGACCGCGAACACCGCGCAGGAGAACATCGAGAGCTGCCAGACCTCGATATGGGCGCGGGGCGCGACCACGCCGGGCGCAAACAAGGCCAGCGCGACCAGCGCCTGGAGCCAGGTCATCGCCCCGAGGGCTGGCAGCAGCGCGGGCGCTGGCCGAGCGGCTGCGTTTCCGTCTACCATGGCGGCGCGCTCACGGGAGGAACATGGTGGCAGGCGGCATTTCCATTCACGCGGTCGATGTTGCGAGCGGACGCCCGGCGCAGGGGCTGCGCGTCGAGATCTGGCGCATCGATCCCGACTCGGCGCGCATTGCCGACGGCAGGCTCGGCGCCAATGGTGTGCTCGATCATCCCGTCGCGCAAGGCGCTGACGTCACGGCGGGCGAGTATGAGGTCCTGTTTCATCTCGGCGAGTTCTTTGCGGACCGCGACGGCTTCCTCACCGTGACGCCGTTCCGCTTCGGCATCAAGAACGTCGACGAGCATTTCCACCTGCCGCTGAAATTCACGCGTTGGGGCTATTCGCTGTTTCGCGGTGCCTGAAGAGTGGCCCGGGGGCGTACTTATAGACGCAGATGCCGGGTCTTGGAGCCAAGGCAGACTTATTCCACTCGTTTAGAGAACCACCGCTTTTGACCCAAAGCGGGCCTTCACCCATTCATCGAACGTTGAGTATCACGGGAGCGAGACGTTGACCTGCAAGAAAAATACAACAAAAAGGAGAGTTTTAGAATAACGAGAGGCAACGGATGAAGCAGATCAGGATAGCCGCGATCCTGATAGGAATGGCATTCGTGGTGTATTTATGGGTGCAGCCCGCGTACACGCATCGCGTCCGCCTGACAATCGAATTCCAGACCCCTGATGGGATCAAATCTGGCTCAAGTGTTATTGAAACGAGTACATGGGAGAGTGGAAATTGGGGACCTGCAGAGGCCAGAGGGATTCGCTCAGACTTTAAAGGCCGCGCGGTATTTGTGGATCTCGGTCATGGAAAGAACGTCGTTGCTTTGTTGAGTTTTGGTGCCATTGGCACAGATCAGAATCGTCTATTCGGACTCACGCGCGACGCGTTGGCGCCAGCTGAGAAAGGCGACTGGACCGAAGAGTACAAGCTGAAAGGACGAGGCGTCTTGCCGCCAGACGACATACCGGCCCTCGCCACCTTCAAAGACATCAACGACCCATCCTCAGCAGTGCGCGTCGACCCGGCTGATGCTGCCGCAACTCTGGGGTCAGGATTTGCATTTCGGCAGGCATTGCTGGAAACAACAAGCGACCCGGCCTTAAGGGGCATCGAGAAGGTCCTTCCCTGGTGGCGGTCGCCGGGACGTCCAGCGGAAATAGCGTATCGAGCTTGGCGAGGAGGCTCGAGGATCGGAGATAGCATTGAGCCCGAGCACCTTTTTCAGAAAGAGTAGCGGTGCTCCTTCCTCACCGTTAATTGTCTCCTTCTGGCCCATCCGTTCACGTTAAGGCGCTACATGTCGGTTCGTTGAGACCGGAAGTTTGCAGTCGAGCGCCAGACAGGCGCTATTGACCCATAACTGACTTTGGCTGAACGCGGCATGCGAGTAGGACCGCTCAAACTTAGTCGGCTTCCCTCACAATTTTGCGAAGCTGCTCGCAAGTTCGTACATTCGAAGGAAGATAATATACTCGTCGCGCTCAAAGGCGATGTCGTAGTTGGTGCCCCACTTTGCGAGTTGTTCGCTGATCGCTTCGCCGTCAATCCGATTCGCATTGCGATAAAGATATTTGGAAGGCCACTGTGGCGCGCCGTCAATCGAGACGATCGAACTATCGCAAAAGGCAAAGCCGCGTAGTTCCGGCTTAGTCTCAGCCGCGGAATAATCCAATCGTTCTTTTGCGCTCAGTTCGGCAGGAAGTTCACCGGTAGGTTCCAGCTTGTTGATCGAGAGGTCTGTGTGGGCCGGGTAGACATCGCCTTCGACTTGGCGATTAAAGAAGATGACTGCGCCAGGTTCGCGTCGTGCCAATCCATTATTGCCCCGAGAGCCAAAGTAATCTTGGAACCGATTCCCTTCGATGAGCGGGGGTTTGCTGGGTCCATAAGCGATATTCCAAAGCGATTCTCGGGTCGACTTATCAGGAAACCAATAGGCTGGTTTGCTGGGAGGCCAGCCAGACGTCACGACATTGCGCGCCGCGTCGGAGAGCTTCATTCTTGAAATGCCGAAGCACTGGGTGGCCATTACACGAAGCCCCGGCTTCCATTTAGGAAACTTCCACATATTTATCGGGTTGATGCCCAACACCTCGTAAGTGATGAAATTCCTTTTCGCCTCGGTCTCGCGCCACGCTTCCCATTCTTCGCGCGTTGCTCGGGCAATTGTGGAACCAAGGAATTTCAATTCAGAGCGCGGGCTATCGTACGAATCCTCCGATGCATAGGCGACGCCAGACCAAGGCTCGTCGGCACGTTGATAGGTGATCACGAGTGGTAGCAGCGTTTTGGGGACCCTGCCGTTCTGCGTAGTCTCGCCATTGCAGGCTTGAGGCAAGTGCACCACCACACCGTGCTCATCTTTTGTCTTGAGCCCGAAGATCGTTGGCACGACGCCGACTTCGACTGTTCTATCGTTATCCTTGTAGGTCGTTATTTTGACGCGGCAACCGACCACGATGTCGAAATCAAGCGGCTCCCCCTTGTACACGTAGCTGGCCTTAAATCGGTAATAGTAGTCGCGGTCCTGGCCGGGTGCGGTGACCTTGACCGACTTCGTGAAACTGAAAAGAGCGCCGAAGACGAGCCAAGGTTGCGAAAACAACAGCATCAGCCCCAAGCCGAGTAAAACGACAACGGTTCCGAAGATCAGGCTGGGTAATGTCTTCATATCCACTTATACGGGGCGATTGCGGTCGGGCTGATGTAGCACTGCAATCGCATAGCAAACAGAGGTTGTGGAAGTGATCGATGACGTTGGATGTTTTGCGGCTACGCTTTCACCGTTCGTTAGCCAATGTCATGCGCGAAGCTTCCTGAAGGCCAGCGAGCGCCGTTCGCAGACCGTGAGTCCGCTTCTGGCCCGAAGGCGACATCCGACCATGTCCGTTTTGCGCCGCAATTGGAGGAGAAGCGGACATCGGGCACGCGGCCGCCTAATGAGTACACGTCCTGTTCATGCGCTTGAGTTCAATGTTTGAGCGTGATCCGGAAAGCTGTCTCGCACTTTTCTGGATCCTAATCAGTTGGTCAGCCGTCGCGACAATCCGGTGACGCGCTCCATCACGGCAACCAGCACGACGGTAGCAATGATCAGCACGCTCGAAAGTGCGGCGATCGTGACATCGAGCTTGCCTTCGAGGTCCTGCCACATCCGGATCGGCAGCATGTCGGTGGCGGCATCGCGCAGGAACAGTGAGACCGGCACGTTGTCGAAGGACGACATGAAGGCGATGAAGGCACCCGCGATGATGCCCGGCCGGATCAGCGGCAGCACGATGCGCCGGAAGGTGTAGAGGCGGCTGGCGCCCAGCACCGCCGAGCTCTCGAGCAGCGTCGGTTCGAGCTGGGCCAGCGCCGCCACCGTGTTGCGGATGACATAGGGCACGCAGACCACGGTGTGGCCGATCACCAGCGTCAGCGGCGATACCGGCAGGCCGACCAGTGAAAACAGCATCAGCGCGGCAAGGCCGAAGGCCAGCGCCGGCAGCACCAGCGGCGACATGAAGAGGGAATCGAGCAGCCGCGCCGACAGCGTCCGCGACCGCGAGATCGCCAGCGCCGCCGCGACGCCGAGCACAACGGACAGACCCGTCGCCCACAGCGCCACGATGAGGCTGTTCTTCGCGGCAAAGTGCAACTGCCAGGCGTCCCAGAGTTCGGCGTACCAGCGCAGCGAATAGCCTGGCGGCGGGAATCTCAGCGAGAAGCCGCTGGTGAAGGAGACGATCAGCACCACCAGCGACGGCGCGATGATGATGATCAGCGCGATGATCGCGATCACCGTCATGACGAATTCGAAGCTGATTGCTTCAAGGGTGCGCTTGCGCCCGCTCATCACGCCCCTCCGTAGCCGCGCGACATGCGGCCGAGCGTGGTGAAGACGGAGACGACCGCGAGCACGGCGAGCAGGAAGATGATCGAGATCGCCGAGGCAAACGGCCAGTTCTGGAGTGTGGAGGCCTGCTGATAGAGATACATCGGCATGAACAGCATCTGCCCGCCGCCGATCAGCGACTGGGTGATGAAGGCGGTGATCGCGGCCGCATAGGTCAGCGTGCATCCGGCGATGACGCCGGGCAGCGACAGCGGCAGGGTGATCTTGAAGAAGCTGCGCCAGCTGCCGGCGCCGAGAGAGCAGGAGGCATCGTCGAGATTGGGATCGATCCGGCCGAGCGCGGTGATCAGCGGCAGCGTCATCAAGGGCATCTGCACCTGCGCCAGCGCAATCACCACGCCGAACTGGGTGTAGAGCAGCTTTAATGGCGTATCGATGATGCCGAGCGATTGCAGCGTCGCGTTGATGATGCCCTGGCGTCCGAGGATGACAATCCAGGCGAAGGTGCGGACCACGACGCTGGTCAGAAGGGGCAGCAGCACGATCAGGATGATGATGGTCTGAAGCCGCGGCCCGACCCGCTGATAGAGCCACGCGATGGGAAAGCCGAGCACGAGGCAGACGGCCGTCACCTCGGCGCCTAACAGCAGCGTCGAGCCGAGCACACTGAGGCTGAAGGGGTCAGTGAGGAAGTGCAGGTACTGGCCGAGCCCCCAATGCAGCGCGGCCGTGTCGTTGTGCAGCGAGAGCCAGAGCAATTGCAGCAGCGGCGCGACGAAGAACACCAGGAAGAACAGCGCCAGCGGCGCTGCCAATCCCATCCCGTAGGACGTCACGTCACGTGAGGCCGGTGCTGCGCCCATTGCCAAATCCTTCGAGCGTCTAGATCTTGATCTCGCGGTTGAAGCGCTCGATCCAGGCCGAGCGCTGCTCGTTGATCTTCTTCCAGTCCTGGAACACGAATTTCTGCTTCAGCTCGGCGGTGTCCTTGGCGAGCACGCGCGCGATCTCGCCGCCCATCGTCACCTTGGAATTGGTCGGCACGATCAAATAGGGCGGGTTCATCAGCGTGGTCTGCACTTCGGGCGTCAGTGACGCCTCGATCAGCTTGAACGCGAGCTCGCGGTTGGGCGAATTCTTGACGATGTGGATCGTGGTCTTGAAGGCGATCGCGCCTTCTTTCGGCGCCACGAACTCGACCGGCACGCCGCGCGCCTTCAGGATCTGGATGGCGTTGAAATTGCCGGGCGAGATGTCGATCTGGCCCTGCTGGAACAGGGTTGCGAGCGCGCCGGGGTTGGCCGCCACGGCAGCGAGATTGGGCTTGAGCTCCTCGATCGCCTTGAAGGCGGGATCGATATTGGCTTCAGAGCCGCCGCGCATCTTGGCAATCTCGACCAGCCAGCCGGTGCCGAGCGTCGAGTTGAGGTTGGTGATGCCGACGCGGCCCTTGAACTCGGGCTTCCACAGATCAGCCCAGGAGGTGGGCGGCGTCTTGATCGCTTCCGGATTGTAGGTGAGGCCGACAACCTGGAAGAACGGAGCGGGGCCCATCGGTTCCTGCGCCTCGGCGATCAGGTCCTTGTAATAGGCGCTCTTCTCGACCGGATAGGGCTCGGCGAGATCCTGGCCGATTGCGACCAGCGCCGGGCCGGGATCGTGCAGCATGACGTCGATCGGCGGATTGGCCTTTGCCGCATTCACCTTCGCGATCTGGTCGACCGAGAGCATGGGGTCGAGCACGATCGCCGCATCCGCATTCGCCTTGCGGAACGCCGGCACCAGCACGGCCTTGTGCGCTTCCTCCCAGCTTCCGGTGAAGGTCGCAAACACCAGCGGACGGGCCTGGGCGTAGCTTAAGCCCGGAAACGCCTTCATGGCGCCGAGTGTGAGTGCGGTCGTCATCAGGCTTCGGCGGTTGAGGATCATGTCGAACTCCCTGTGGACTGGATCTAAAGCGTTCTGGACTGGATCTAAAACGTTGCGGGAAAAGCGTTGGCGAGCGATGGGGCGAGCGGCGCGAGCCGTACCGCCGCGCCGTTCTCCAGCGCGTGCGTCTCGCCGATGCGCGCCTGGGAGATTTTCACGCCGGAGCCATCTGCGGTCTTGATCTCGTGCACGACGGTCGCACCCAGCGGCAGCGACATGCCGACCACGCCGGCAAAACCGGTCTCGTCGCCGACGAATTGCAGATGCTCTGGTCGGATGCAGACGGTGACGCGGCCACCTTCGGTGAGAGCGCCGCCCGCGGGCCGTGCGATGATCTCCGCGCCGGCATCGAGGCGCACTTTCGCAGCAGTGCGATCCGCCGACACCACTATTCCGGGCATGCGGTTGCTGGAGCCGACAAACGTGTTCACGAACAGCGTCTGGGGCCGATCGTAAACGTCGGAGGGCGAGCCGAACTGTTCGAGCTTGCCGTGACTGAGCACGGCGACGCGGTCGGCCATCGACAGCGCCTCTTCCTGGTCGTGCGTCACGATCAGCGTCGTGATGCCGGAGACGCGTTGAAGCCGCTTGACCTCGATCTGCATGTCGAGCCGCAAATTCTTGTCCAGCGCGGCGAAGGGCTCATCGAGCAGCAGGATCGACGGCTTGATCGCGAGCGCACGCGCGAGCGCGACGCGCTGCTGCTGGCCGCCGGAGAGCTGCCGCGGCAGCCGCTCCGCCATCGCCGGCAGCTGCACCAGCTCCAGCAGGCGCTGCGCCTCGCGCTGGCGCGTGGCCTTGTTGACGCCGCGCGCGGCGAGGCCATAGCCGACATTCTCACTGATCGAAAGATGCGGAAACAGCGCGTAATTCTGGAACACGATGCCGACGGCGCGGCGGTTCGGCGGCAGCGCATCGACGATGTCGTCGCCGATGATGATCCGCCCCTGCGTCTGCGCGATGAAGCCGGCGATGATCCGCAGCAGCGTCGTCTTGCCGCAGCCGGAGGGGCCGAGCAGGGCAATGATCTCGCCGCCCTTGATGTCGAGATTGATGTTTTGGACCGCCAGCGCACCGCTCGGATAGCGATGGGTGACGGCATCGACGACGAGCGATCGGCCGCTTTGCGCATCAGCCATGGTGTTGCCTCCCGTTCTCCCTAAGCAGAAAGCAAGTCTCGTGCCCTGGTTCGGCGGCTGCGCGATCGAAGATGGATTGAAGATCGTCCATCGCCGCCGCTCCGCTCAGCTATCGCGATGCTCGAGCCGGGCGGCGAGCGCCCCGGCAAGACCGATGGTCGGCTTGGCGGCGGGCCGGCGGAACGTGCCCGCCGTCGCCTTGCGCAGGCGTAGCGCCACCAGCGCCTCGGCCTGCTTCACGGAGGCGATGACCTGATCGACGACGGGGACGGGGATCCGGTCGGCGACGCGCTCGGCAAGGCCTGAGAGTGGCGCGCCCGCAAAAATCAAAACATCGGCCTCGTTCTCGACGATCGCGCGCTGCGCGAGAGCGACGAGCACGTCCTCCTTCTCGGTTCCGACCTCGGAGATCGCCTGGAACGGCGTATCGAGCATGCGGATACCGGCGCAGCGCTCCCACAGCCCGTGGGCGCGGACGCACTCTTCGTACCAGGGCCCCAACGCCTGGGCGAAGGTGACGATAGCGAAGCGGCGCCCGGCCATGCAGGCCGTCAGCATCGCGGCTTCCGCCATGCCGACCACGGGGATGTCGAAGGTTTCGCGCGCGGCGAACAGGCCGGGATCGCCGAACGCCGCGATGATCGCGGCGTCGACATTGCGATGCTGCTCGGCCAGCATCTCCAGCGCGATGGCGCCGCCGATCTGCGCCTCGGTGCGCGTCGAAATGTAGGGCACGCCGCGGGATGCGGTGCAGGGGATCAGCTCGGTGCCGGGGGAAGCGGCCTGCTGCCCGACGCCCATCATCAGCCGGGTGACTTCGGTGCTGGTGTTCGGGTTGAGCAGGAGGAGCTTCATCGTTATGCCGCCGTCTGCTTGGCTTGAGAGGTGGCGAGGACTTCGAGCAGGGCGGTGCCGGTGCGCCAGACATGGGCGCCGAGCAGGCGTCCGGCGGCTTCGCCGTCGCGGGCTTCGAGGGCGGCCAGAATATCGGCATGCTCGTCGACCGAATTGCTCCAGCGGCGGTCGGCGCCAAGCGCCAGATAGCGCGCGCGCTCGGCGCGGGAGATCAGCGTCTCGTGCGCCTCCCGCAGCGGCGTGTTGCGGGCCATGCGGACGATGGTGTTGTGGATCTCGCCATTGATGGCAAAGTAGTCGTCGAGCTTGCCGTTGCGATGATGACCCTCCATGCGGGTCTGAAGCGTGCGCAGGCGCGCAAGATCGCGCTCGGTCGCGCGCTCCGCGGCAAGTTCGGCGGCAAGCCGCTCGATCCCGGCCAGCGCCTCGAACAATTCCGAGATGCCCTCGACCGCGATGCCGGCAATGCGCGGGCTGCGGTTCGGCCGCAGCTCGATCAATCCTTCGGCCGCGAGCACCTTCATCGCCTCGCGCAGCGGCGTGCGCGATACGCCGAGCGACTTCGAGAGCTTGGTCTCCTGGGTCTGCGATCCCGGCGGCAACTCGCCGCGAATGATCATCGTCCGCATCCGCGCGGCGGCGCGCTCATGCAGGCCCATCCGCTTGAGTTTGGGCGACTTTCGTCCCTTCGGCGCTTCCGATTTTGGCTGCACGCGTGCCTCGCTTATCAAATTGATCTTAGCCGTTTTGGGCTCTTTGGCTTGCCCAAAATACCGACGCATCTAGCTGAAAACAATGGCACAACGCGCAAATTGTATGCAGCATGCAAAAACCGGATTGCGCTGCGGCGAAGAGCGACCGATGATCTTGCGCGACGCGCGAGATCTCGCGCCTTCGGAACGGAGTAAGCGATGCGGACGAGTTTGCGACTGGGCCTCGTATTGATGGCAGCGATACTCGGTGGAAGCGATCTCGCCTCCGCGCAGACGGCGAAGATCAAGCTCGGTTACGCCAAATGCGCGCACTGCCTGCCGATGTCGCTGGTTCCGGGGCTGGCCAAGAATGTCGAGGTCGACGCGACCGGCTTCAACTCGGGCAATGACGTGCTCACTGCCCTGATATCGAAGAGCATCGACGTCGCGCAGGTCACTTACCTCCACTACATCACGGCGCTCGACAAAGGTTTTGACGTCGTCGCCGTGTCGGGCCAGATCAACGGCGGCTCGGAATGTCTGTCGTCCACGAAGCTGAACCTTCCGCCTGATGACTGGACGGCGTTCAAGGCGATCGTTGCCAAGGGGAAGAGCGACGGTCAGCCGCTGAAGGTCGCGGCGTCCCGGGGCAACGCGCAGGACATCCATATGCGCGGCGCGTTCCTTAAGCAGGGTGTCGATCCCAACAAGGACATCCAGTTCATCAACATTCCCAATCCATCCGACCATCTTGCGGCGTTGCAGCGCGGCGAGGTCGACATGATCTGCTCGGTCGAGCCGTTTGCCTCGCAGATCAGGCTCGCAGGCGCCGGCAAGCATTTTGTGCTGCCTTACGACCAAGCGGCAGGAAATCTGACCAACCTCATCGTCACCCGCTCGGACGTGATCGCAAGCCAGCGCGCCGGCGTTCAGGGCATCGTCACCGCGGTGGTCGAGCTCGACAACAAGCTGATCGCCGACAAGTCCCTGTGGATCGACGTCATCAACAAGCTCACCGGCCTCGACAAGACGGTCGCGACCGAGGCGCTGAAGAATGCCTCGCCGGATCCGGCGATCCATCGTTCGCAGACGCTCGCGATCGCCGCGATGATGCGCGACCTCAAATACATCTCGAAGGACGTCTCTGCGGAAGCGGAGAAGAACATGGACTATTCGTTCCTGGAGCAGGCCACGGGAAAAACCAAGAATGACCTCGGTTACTGACGCAGCTCCAGCCAAGCCGGCGTTTCGGCTGACCCGGCTGTTTCAGGGGCTCGAGCGCGTTGTCGTTCCCGCGCTGCTGATCGCGGGCTGGGAGGCTTTTGCCCGCAGCGGCGTCCTGCCGCCGGCCCTGTTGCCGGCGCCGAGCGCGGTGCTGCATGCCCTCGGCGACTGGGTGTTCGGCTTCGACGAGACCACGCAGACCTATTCCGGGCATTGGCTGCGCGATGCGCTCGCCAGCGCCTTGCGCGTGTTCGCTGGCTTTGCGCTGGCGAGCCTGCTTGGAATCCTCGCCGGCGTCGCCATTGGCTGGTCGCGCCTGTTCGAGAAGACGCTGGAGCCGACGCTCCAGATGCTGCGTCCGATCCCGCCGGTGTCCTGGATTCCGCTCGCCATCATCTGGTTCGGCATCGCCGACAAGCCGGCGATCTTCCTCGTTTTCCTCGGCGCCTTCTTTCCGGTGCTGATGAACGCCATTCACGGTGTGAAGACCGTGGACCATAATCTCGTGCGCGCCGGCGCCATGATGGGCGCGAGCCAGCGGCAGATGCTGACCGACATCGTGCTGCCGGCGTCGTTACCCTCGATCTTCGCAGGCCTGCGCATCGCGGTCGGATCGGCGTGGATGCTGACGGTCACGGCCGAGATGGTCGCGGTCAAGAGCGGGCTCGGCTACGTCTTGTGGGATTCCTATTACTTCCTGCGCTACGACATCGTGCTCGCAGCAATGATCTCCATCGGGTTGCTCGGTTATCTCTCCGACCTCGGCCTTAAAGTCATCATGGCGCACACGCTGCGCTGGCAGGCGACAACCACCGTGCAGGGCAGGGCGGGCTGATGGCGGCAATCGAGCTTCGCAACATCGTCAAGGTGTTTTCCGACAAGCGGCGCGGCCGCGACTTGCTGACGCTGGACAACATCAATCTCGACATCGAGGCGAATGATTTCGTCTGCCTGCTCGGCCCATCCGGCTGCGGCAAGTCGACCCTGCTCAACATCATCGCCGGCTTCGAGCAGGCGACCTCCGGGCGCACGCTGGTCGACGGCAAGCAGGTGGAGCGGCCGGGATCGGACCGCGGCGTGGTGTTCCAGCAGCCGACTCTGATGCCGTGGCTGACGGCGATCGACAACGTCGCCTTCCATCTCAAGCTCAAGGGCGTCGGCAAGGCCGAGCGGCACCATCGCGCCATGGAGTTCATCGATCTCGTGGGCTTGCGCGGCTTCGAGCATCATCACCCCTCCGAGCTGTCCGGTGGCATGAACCAGCGGGTGGGGATCGCCCGCGCGCTGCTGATGAACCCGAGCGTCATCCTGATGGACGAGCCGTTTGCGGCACTCGACGCCCAGACCAAGCTTGAAATGCAGGAGGAGCTGGTCGCGATCTGGCAGAAGCGCCGCTGCACCATCGTGTTCGTCACCCACAGCGTCGATGAGGCGCTGGTGCTCGGCAACAAGATCGTGGTGATGACGAAAAGACCGGGCCGGATTCGCGAGGCCGTCAATTTCGACATGCCGCGCCCGCGGGACATCACCAGCCCCGAATTCAATGATGCAAAGCGCCGTATTCTCACGCTCATTCGCGAGGAATCGACGCGCCTCGCGCAGGCGTCCTAGCCGTGGAAGGCGCAGCGGCACCGCGCACCTGTGATCTCCTGGTGAAGGGCGGACTTGTCGTCACCCTGGACGAAGCCGATCGCATCATTGCGCGCGGAGCCGTGGCCGTCGCAGACGGCCGCATCGTCGACGTCGGCGATGACGACGAGATCGCGACACGCTGGTCGCCGGCGCGCACCATCGATGCGCGCAACCGTCTGGTGATGCCGGGCCTGGTCAACGTTCACAATCATACGCCGCTGATGATCACCCGCGGGATGATCGAGGATCTCGGCTTTGCGCCGATGTTCACGGCTGGAATTCCGCAGGGACATCGGCTGACCGAGGGCGAGGCCGCCGCCTTGTCGCGGCTCGGCGTCTACGAAATGTTGCGCACGGGTTCGACGACGATTGTCGATTTTTACCGCTACCCGGAAGCGCTGGCCAAGGCTCATTCCGAACTTGGCTCGCGTGCGGTCATCGCCGGCCGGATCCATGATGCCGATCCGGAGGCGCTTACCCGCAAGCGCTACGAATATTCGGCCGCGATCGGTGCGGCGAGCATCGCCGAGAACGTCGCGCTGATCGAGCGCTGGCAAGGCCATGACAATGGCCGGATCAGGTGCGATTTTGCCCCGCATGCGCCGGATACCTGCTCGGACGATCTGCTGCGTGAGGTCGCCGGTCTCGTGCAACGATACGGCGGCAATGTTCACACCCATGTCTGTCAGAGCCCGATCGAGGTGGCCCAGACACAGGCCCGTAGCGGCCGGTCGCCGGTCGAGGTGCTCGAGGCTGCGGGTCTGCTCAACCAGAGCCTGATTGCGGCGCATTGCATCCACGTGACGGCCGGCGACGAGGCCGCTCTTGGGGCAGCGAAGGCGACCATGGCCTATACGCCGATCGGCAATGCCAAAACCGGCCGGATCGCACCGGCGGCGTCCATCGAGCGCCAAGGTGCCCGCATGGCGTTATGCACTGATACGTTTTCCGGTGACATGTTCGAGGCGATGCGTTGGGCTGTCGCAATGCAGCGGATACGTGGTGAGAAAGACGGACTGAACGCGCGCTCGGCGATTCGCTGGGCGACGCAGGGCGGAGCGGAAGCGCTTGGGCTGGGTGACCAGATTGGGTCGATCACCTGCGGAAAAAAAGCGGATCTGGTCTTGCTCGACCTGTCCGAACCGACGCTTGCCCCCATTATCGATGGATTTGGTGCCCTGGTGTGGTCGGGTAACGGCAACAATGTCCGGACTGTCATCGTCGATGGCCGTATCGTGATTGAGGAGGGACGCTTGCTGAACGCCGACGGTGCTGAACTGGTCCGTGAAGCGCAGAAGGTTGCAGAGGCGCTGTGGGCCAGACACAATGTCACTCCCGTCACGCAAGGCCATCGAAGCGCCGCTCAGGGATGACCGTGATGCGCAAACGTCTCGGCATGATCACGCCGTCCTCCAATTCGGTGCTCGAGCCCGTCACCAGCGCCATGCTGCATGGCGTGGCCGGCATCACCGCACATTTCTCGCGCTTCCGCGTCACCGAGATTGCGCTGGACGCCGCGGCGCTGAGCCAGTTCGACGCATCGGCAATGCTGCCGGCGGCGGATTTGCTGGCGGACGCCAAGGTCGACGCCATTGCCTGGAACGGCACTTCGGCCAGCTGGCTCGGCATCGGCCGCGACAGGAGCCTTGGTGCGGCCATCACGGAGCGCACCGGCGTACCCGCAACGACGTCCACGCTCGCCTGCATCGATGCCGCCCGCGCGCTCGGCGCCAAGCGCGTTGGTCTCGTTTCGCCCTATACGGACGATGTGCAGCGGCGGATCGGCGACGTCTGGGCCGAGGAGGGCATCGCCCCGCATGCCGAGCGCCACCTCGGCCTGCGCGATAATTTCTCCTTCGGCGAGGTTAAGCCAGCGACGATCGCCGACATGATCCGCGCGGTGGCGGCCGAAGGCGCCGACGCTGTCGTTATCCTCTGCACCAATCTCGATGGTGCGGCGCTCGCCGCCTCGCTCGAACGGGAATTGGATATCGCCGTGCTCGACTCGGTCGCGGTCACGCTGTGGCGAACCCTTGGTCTTGCCGGCGGCGACACCAGAGCCCTTGCGGAGTGGGGCCGGATCTTCCAGACATCAGCGGTCATCAAGTGACGGAGACATAAGTGACGCAGCTTGATCTCGCCATTCGCGGCGGCACCATCGTGACGGCCAGCGACGAGTTTCGTGCCGATATCGGCATTCGCGACGGCCGTATCGTCAGCATCGCCGATCACCTCGAGGGCGCGGCGCGCGAAATCGACGCGACGGGGCTGCTCGCGCTGCCGGGCGGCATCGACAGCCACGTCCACATCTCGCAAGCCTCCGGTCCCGACGTTGTGATGGCCGACGACTTTGCCTCGGCGACGCGCTCTGCTGCCGCCGGCGGCAACACCATGGTGCTGCCTTTTGCGCTTCAGGAGAAGGGCACGTCGCTGCGCGCTTGTGTCGAGAGCTACCGCAAGCTTGCGGAGGGCGAGTGCTACATCGATACGGCGTTCCATCTCATCATCTCTGACCCGACCGCCGTCGTGCTCGGGCAGGAGCTGCCGGCACTGGTCAAGGACGGCTACACCTCGTTCAAGGTGTTCATGACCTATGACGACCTCGTGCTCAGCGACAAGCAGCTGCTCGAAGTGTTCGAGGTCGCGCGCCGCGAAGAGGCGCTGGTGATGGTTCATTGCGAGGGCTACGACGCCATCCGCTTCCTCACGACTAAGCTCGAACGCGAAGGCCATATCGCGCCCTATTATCACGGCGTGTCGCGGCCCCAGGCCGTCGAGCGCGAGGCGACGCATCGCGCCATCAGCCATGCCGAAATCGTCGGCGTGCCCATCATGATCGTCCATGTCTCCGGGCGTGAGGCGATGGAGCAGGTGCGCTGGGCCCAGCAGCGCGGATTGCCGGTGCATGCGGAGACCTGTCCGCAATACATCACGCTGACGGCCGATGACATGAAGGGCCTGAACATGGACATCAGCGGCGCGAAATATGTCTGCTCGCCGCCGCCGCGCGATGCCGATAGCCAGCAGGCGATCTGGGAAGGCATCACCACCGGTGTGTTTCAGACCTTCTCGTCCGACCACTGCCCGTTCCGCTACGACGATCCCAAGGGCAAGCTGACGCCGAATTCCCGCACCTCGTTCCGCTGGGTGCCGAACGGAATTCCCGGGGTCGAGACGCGGCTGCCGATCCTGTTCTCGGAGGGCGTGTCGAAGGGACGGATCAGCTTGCAAAAATTCGTCGAGCTGACCGCGACCAATCATGCCCGCATCTACGGCCTCTATCCGCGCAAGGGCTCGATCGGCGTCGGCTTCGACGCCGATATCGTGCTGTGGGATTCGAAGTTGAAGAAGAAGATTCAGCAGGCCGATCTGCACCACGGTGCCGACTACACGCCCTGGGAAGGTTTTGACGTCACCGGCTGGCCCGTCACCACGGTCGCGCGGGGCCGGGTGGTGTACGAGCACGGCAAGATCGTCGGCGACAAGGGCGCCGGCGAGGTCCTGAGCCGCGGCAAGTCGAGCCTGGTGTGATGGGGATATGATGCATCCGTAGGGTGGGTTACGCGTCGCTAACCCACCCTACACACTGCCACTGCGGAACGACTCTAGAGCCTCGGCTCGCTAGTTCGTCGGCCCCTCGCCACGAATGGCAAAAGTCGTCGCCTTCAGCTTCGTCATGCCGAACTTGTCGAACAGTTTGTCGTAGGTGCCGTCGGCGCGCGCTGCCGTGAGCGCGTCGGCGAAGGCTTGCGCGAGCAGCTTGTCGCGGAAGGCGAAGGTGATATCGGTGCCGGCGATGTCGCGGACCCAGATCTTTGCGATGCCCTTCTGCTCGAGCGCGTTGGCGGTCTCGTTGATGTTGAGTGCCGCCTCGAGCTGGCCGGCGCGGAGCGCTGCCGAGGTCGCGGTGACGGTGGTGAAGGTGCGCAGCTCGATCGGCTTGAGACCCTTGGCAACCATCTCGGTGTTGAACTCGCGCGCCTTGCGCTCGGTGTAGGTCGCCGATTCGACGCCGACCACGCGGCCAGCGAGATCCTCGAACTTCTCGAGCTTCAGGCTGGAGGCGGGATCGGTGTAGATGCTGATTGCCTGCTGCGCGTAAGGCACGAGGTAGAGCATTTTCGAGCGCTCCTCGGTCCAGAACAGCCCGGTGTTGATGGCGTCGAAGCGGCCGGAGCGGAGCGCCGGGATCATCGGCGGGAAGTCCATGCGCAAGAAGACCGCCTCGACGCAGATGCGCTTGGCAATCTCCCGGGCGAGCTCGACATTGAGGCCCTGCAACTCGCCCTTGTCGTCGACGAATTGCTGCGGCGGCAGCGTCGGGTTGATCGACATCTGCCATTTCGGTGCCTCGATCAGGCTCGACGCCGGCACCTTCGGTGTGCAGGTCTGGGCACCGGCCGCCTGGGACAAGCCGATCAGCAGAGTGAGGGCAGAGAAGGTCTGGAGAAATCGCATCAAAATACTCCTGTCAAATCGTGGGTGGCAGTTGAGCCGTCTCCGGTCCGACGTCTTCTTGGTTGTTATTTCGTGGCCGACACGCCGCGATCGGCCTGCCGGGTCAGGATCAGCGAGGTGTGGCGGGCCGCGGTCACCACCTCGTCGCGCTGGTTGAGGAGGTCGAGCGTCTCGATGACGATGCCGCGTTCGGGATTCCTGCTCGGCCGCTTCTCGACAAAGCAGAAGCGCACGCGCAAGCGGTCGCCGGCGACGATGGGTCCCTTGAACCGCACCTCGTCCCAGCCGAGTGAGGCGACCGAGGTCTCCTCATACAGCTTCAGCTCCGACTTCAGCCCTTCCATCAGTGACAGGCCGAACAGGCCGTGGCCGATCACCGCGGGGAAGCCACGCGAGCGCGCATAGTCTGAATCGATATGAAGCGGGTGGTGATCGCGCGTGACGTCGGCGAAAGCTGCGATGTCGGCCTCCGTCACAATGTGTGCGGCGGTCTCGAACTCCGCGCCGAGCGCGATGTCCTCATAACGGAGATTGATCGATGCAGCGGCGTCCATACGTGTTCCTCAGGCAACCTTGCGCGGCCGGGCCGGCATCGCCATGAAACTCTGCGCGATCCCCATCGGCCCGGAGCGGAAGATGCGCGGGTCCATATCCCTGAGTTGCGGGCTGATGCGCGGCCGGAAACCCATATGCGCGAGGATGTCCTCCTCCAGGCGAACGCCCGGCGCGATCTCGGTCAGCGTCACGCTGCTGTTCTCCAGCTCGAACACGGCGCGCTCGGTGACGTAGCTCACATGCTGGCCGCGTTGTGCGGCAAGCAACGCGCTAAAACTGATCTGGCCGACCTGGGCGACGAATTTTCGGAAGGCGCCATCGCGCCGGATTGCGAGACGGCCGTTCTCGACTCCGATGTCGAATTTGCCGCCGGTCATGGTGCCGCTGAAGATCAGCCGCCGCGCGTTCTGCGTGATGTCGATGAAGCCGCCGGAGCCGTCGCGGCGGTCGCCGAAGCGGGTGACGTTGACGTTGCCGGCCTCGTCCACTTCCGCGAAGGAGAGGAACGCACAGGACAGCCCGCCGCCGTCGTAGAAGTCGAACTGGTAGGCCTGGTCGAGAATGACGCGCGGATTGATGGCGGTGCCGAATTCGCGCGCATGGCCGGGCACGCCGCCGACCACGCCGGATTCAACTGTCAAGGTGATCAGGTCGGAGATGCCTTCCTCAGCCGCGACATTAGGGATCATTGCGGAGATGCCGACGCCGAGATTGACGACGTCGCGCGGGCGCAGCTCGAAGGCGGCGCGGCGCGCGATCACCCGCCGCTCGGTGAGCGGATCCGGCGCGATCATCGCCACGGGCACGCGCGTCTCGCCGCAGCGCGCCGGATCATAGACGGTCCCGTAGGTCTGCATCTGGTCGGGTTCGAGCACGACGTGATCGATCAGGAAGCCGGGGATCTTGACCATCTGCGGATGGACCGAGCCGCGCTTCACGATGCGCTTGACCTGGCAGATCACGATGCCGCCTGCATTGTGCACGGCCTGCGCGATCGAGAGATCCTCGCGCGTCGTGCCCTCGTGCTCCATGCTGATATAGCCGTCTTCGTCCGCCGATGTGCCGCGGATGATGGCGACATCAGGCGGGGTGGGCACGCGGTAGAGCAGCCACGACTGGCCGTGCAGCTCGAGCAGGTCGACCAGCGGCGCCGTGGTGCGCGCGTTCATGCGGCCACCGTCCTGGCGCGGGTCCATGTAGGTGTTGAGGCCGACATGGGTGAGGACGCCCGGATGTTTCGCCGCCATGGCGCGGCAGAGCTGGCTCATCACGCCTTGCGGAAAATTATAGGCGTCGATCAACTCGTCACGGACGAGGCGCATGAACGGCACCTGGAGGCCGAAATTGCCGCCGATCACGCGCGCGATCAGGCCTTCATGGGCGAGGTGACACAGGCCCTTCTCGGTCACGGCGCCGACGCCGGTGATGTTGATCAGCGTCAGCCCGTGCGGGCCCTGGCCGCCGAGGAAGCGCTGCTCCAGCGCGTCGAGGATGGCTTCGGCTGCGCCCGTGCCGCCATTGCCGCCGACGATCAGCGTGTCGGCATCGCGGATGAGACCAGCGGCCTGTGCCGCGGTGATGATGCTCAGCATGAGTGCACGCGTCCCATCATGCGGCCTCCTTCTCGACCTGGCGGGCGATGATCAGCCGCTGGATCTGGTTGGTGCCCTCGTAGATCTGGGCGAGCCGCACGTCGCGGAACAGCCGCTCGATGCGGTACTCGCGCGAGTAGCCGTTGCCGCCGTGGATCTGGAGCGCATTGGAGACGTGCTTCATTGCCATGTCGGTCGTGAACAGTTTTGCCTGCGCCGCCTCCTTGGCGATCGGCTCGCCGGCGTCATGCAGCCGTGCGGCGTGATGGATGAGAAGGCGCGCGGCGGCGATGTCGGTCGACATGTCCGCCAGCATGAACTGCACCGCCTGGAAGCCAATGATGGCCTGGCCGAACTGCTTGCGGTCCTTTGCATAGGCGGTGGCATCCTCGAATGCCGCCTGCGCCATGCCGAGCGCCATCGAGGCCATCATCAGCCGGCTGAAGTTGAAATTGCTCATGGCCATCTTGAAGGCCTGGTTCTCTGGCCCCATCAGGCTGTCGGCCGGCAGCTGCACGTCGGAGAAGGTGATCTGGCAGTCTTCGAGGCCGTGCATGCCGAGAAGCTCTTCGGTCTTGCCGCGGGCGATGCCGGGCAGGGCGCCGTCGACGAGGAGACAGGAGATCGCGCGGTGGCCCGCATCCGCGCCGGTGCGCGCGAACACCATGATGCGGTCGGCGACGCCGCCGAGCGTCACCCAGGCCTTGGTGCCGTTGAGCCGCCAGCCAGTGCCTTCGCGCACCGCATGGGTGCGGATGCCCGCAACATCGGAGCCGTGGTCTGGCTCGGAGACCGCGGTGGCGGGAACGATGTCGCCACTGAGAATCTTGGGGATCAGCGCCTTGTGCGCGTCGGTGCCGTGATGGTCGAAGAACAGCACCGCCTCGACCGGAATCGCAAAAGCATTGGCGACGGCGCCGGAGCAGCGCGCCAATTCCTCCATCGCGATGCAGGCCGCGACCGCATCGAGGCCGGCGCCGCCCGCGCCTTCGCGCAGGCAAATGCCGAACAGGCCGAGATCGGCCATGCCCTTGTAAAGCGCGCGATCAAAACGGTCCTCGCGATCAATGGTGGCTGCGCGCGGCAGAATTTCAGTCTGCGCGAAGCGACGGGCGGTCTCGCGCAGGGCCTTCTGGTCTTGGCTGTAAAAGCGGTCCATGGCTCGTGTCTTCCGTCAGTCGCTGGCAAGCTTGGAATCGTGGGCAACTTCGCTCATGTCGCGATCGAGGAAATAGACGGCGACATCGTCGCCCGGCACTCCGTAGGCGCTGCATACGCCGCGCGTTAGCGCGATGGCCGCAGCGCGGCGCTCGGCCTCGCTGCGTCGGAATGCGTGGACCTTGAGCAGGATGCGCATGCGGGCGTCCTGAGGGCCAAATTCGCCGGCATGGGCGTAGTCGTCGGGCGAGATCGGGAGGAAATAGAGCGTGACCGTATCCGCAGTGACGCCGAACGCCGACATCAGGCCGTCGGTCACAGACCTCGCCAGCGCGGCCTTGCGCTGCGGCGGAACTTGCGGGGCGAGCACTTCGACATAGGGCATCGATCAGACCTTCGCGGACTTCGTAGACAATTTGGACGGGGTCGATTTGGGCTTGCCGGATCTGGCCGAGATCGCGGCGTCGATCCGGCGACAGGAATCGCGCTGCACGAGGCGCGCGCCGACGCGATATTCGCGAACGCCGTCATTGCCATTGCCCTTGCCATTCCCCTTGGCGTCCATGCGTTGAAGCAGCCGGTCGACGGCGAGATTGGCAAGATCGCGGGCACCGTTGTCGACGATGCTGATGGCGGGGCGGTGCCATTCGAACCACGGCATGTCCTCGTAGCACAGCAGCGAGAGATTGTCGGGGATCACGATGTTCCGCTCGGCGGTGACGCGCAGCACGCCGAGCGTTGCCTCATGATTGGCGACGAAGATGGCGCTGGGCGGGCGAGGGAGGTCGAGCAGCTTGCGGCAGCCGGTCGCACCGGTCTCGGGGACGAAATGACCGGCATGAATCAATGTGTCATCGAGGGCGATGCCGGCTTCGCGCAGGGCGCGGACATAGCCGGACAGCCGCTCGCGACCGGATGTGGTGTCCTGGCGACCGACGATCAATCCGATGCGCTTGTGGCCGAGCTCGATGAGGTGACGCGTGCCGAGATAGGCGCCTTGCGGATCGTCGGCGAGCACGGTCTCGAGGTCGGTTGCGTCATCGCGACGCACCAGGCAGACGATCGGGACGTCCTTCGCCAATGCCTTGAGCTGCGCACCGTTCTTGCCGGTGGGCACCAAGATCAGCCCGTCGATGCGGTGATCGACCAGAGTGGTGAGGGTGTCGCTCTCCTGCTGCTGATCGTCGCCGCCAATGCACAGCAGCATCTGATAGCCCAGCGCCTTCAGGCGGGCCTGCACCTCTTCGGCCATCACCTGGAACGAGGCGTTGGTGAGATTGTGCACCAGCAGCGCCACGAGCCGCGACTGCCCGGTCTTCAATCCGCGCGCGATCGGGTTCGGTCGATAACCGAGCTCGCGCGCGATGCGCGTCAGGCGCTGTTGCGTGCGCTCGCTGGTCAGGCCCGTCCCCGTCAGCGCGCGGGAAGCGGTGCTGACCGAAACGCGGGCCGCGTGTGCCACATCTTTGAGCGTGACGCTCATCAAACCTGCCGATAGACTGCAAACGATTGCAGAGACGTTATGGGCCAATTCTACATGGATCAAGCCCAAAAAATGGATGATGGTGCTCAATGCAGAGCCAGTTACGCAATCGATTGCAGGAATATTGCGGATATTCCGCAGAGCATCGCCATTCCCTGAATTCAACCGATCACCCAGCAGCTCCCTGATGAAGATGTTTCGCGGCACCTACACCGTCATGATCACCCCGTTCACGCCGTCTGGCGACGTCGATGTTGCTGCGCTGCGTGCGTTCGTCGACTGGCAGATCGCGGAAGGAATTCACGGACTGATCCCGCTCGGCTCGACCGGCGAATTCCTGTCGCTCGATGACGACGAGAAGGCGCTCGTTGCCGAAGTCGTCATCACGCAAGCCGCCGGGCGCGTGCCCGTGCTGATTGGCACCGGCGCGGAAGATACGCGCGAGGTGGTGCGTCTCAGCCGCCGTGCCGAAAAACTGGGCGCTGACGGCGTGATGATCATTCCACCGTTCTATTCGACCCCGACCGACGACGAGCTCGTCCATCATTACAAGACGGTGGCGGACGCGATCTCGCTGCCGATCATGGTCTACAACAATCCGGCAACTGCCAATGTCGATCTCAAGCCGCCACTCGTGGCACGGCTCGCCGAGATCGACAACTGCCTCTATATCAAGGAGTCGACGCTGGAGGTGACGCGCGTGCGCGACATCATCCGTCTCTGCGGCGACCGGATGACGGTGTTCGGTGGCATTCTGGGCTTCGAGTCCTTCGTCGAAGGCGCGCAGGGTTGGGTGGCCGTGGCCTCCAACGTGGTTCCGTCCGAGATGGCGCGCATCTTCAGCCTCGTCGCCGACGAGGGCGCAATCAAGCAGGCGCGCGAGCTCTATCTCAAATATCTGCCGGTGATCGAGTTCGTCGGCGGTCAGGCCTATGTCGCCGGCAGCAAGGCGCTGCTCGGTCATATGGGCCTTGCCGTCGGCAATCCGCGCCCGCCGCGGTTGCCGCTGCCGGCTGCACAGGATGCTGCTGCGCTCGCGCTGGTCAGGCGCTTCGGCCTGGCTTGGCCGGCTGCGGCGGCCTCATCCAGGGCGACCGCATGAACGGATCACTGCCGCGCCGCCGCAATCCGCGCCGCGATCTCTTCGCGCGCGTGTCTGATCAGGGATTGCGTCAGCCGCTGCTGCATGCGGCCGGCCGGCACGATGGCCGATACCGTGACCTCGGTCTTCGGCTTGAACGGCACACTTCTGAGGCGGTTGTAGCGCTTCGAGGACGCCGTCAGCTCGTCCATGATGGTAACGCCGAGTCCTTCCTCGACGAAGTGCCCGGCAACGTTCATGAAACGCACGTCGATGGCGGGCACGAAGTTGACGGCGCTGCGGCGAAAGGCCTCCTGGATCAGGCTGCTGATCCGGCTCGAGGTGCGGGCGTTGATCAGCGGCGTGTCGCGCAGATCGGTGGGGCTGACGAAGCTCAATTGCGCCAGCGGACTGTCGACAGGGCAGGCGCAGACCATGTCGAGCTGCGCCAGCGGCAGATAGTCCAGCGTCGGGCGCGGGTGCGGCTCCATGGCGAAGCCGACGTCGACGATCCCCGTCTCGACATATTCCAGGAGGTCGTCGAGCCGCTGCGTCTCCAGCGAAATCTCGACGCCGCCATGATCGCGGCTGAACCGCGCCACCACTTGCGGCAGCAGCGACTCCGACAATTCGGAGGTCGCAACGATCCGCATGCGTCCCTTGCGGCCCGCCCGCAGATGTGCGGCCGTCTGGCTGATCAGATCCTGCATCAGGAACAACGGCTCGGCTTCCGCGAGCAGGATCTGCGCCTCCTGCGTCGGGATCATGCGCTTGTTGATGCGGTCGAACAGCAGGAAGCCGAGCCCGGTTTCCGCGTGCTTGATGGCGTTGCTGACCGCCGGCTGCGACATGCCGAGATCCTTCGCCGCCGCGACCGTGGATCGCGTGCGCATCACGGCGCGCAGGATTTCAAGCTGTCGAAGAGTCATGAGGATGGTCCGGTCATGGGTGGGCGATCACAGTGTGCATCATAGATTTTGGTTATCAACCTCGCTCGGAAAATAATTGATGGCGATGTTGTCGATGATCGAAGCGTCAGCTTACGCTTCGCGCGAAGACATTGCGTTGCGACCGAAGCGTTATCGAACGCACAAGTCGCACGCCAGGCATGGTGTGTGAACGGATGAACCTGCTCGACGGCGTCAAAATCCTCAGCTTCAATCACTATCTCGCGGGTCCGCTTGCGGCGCAGACGCTCGCCGATCTAGGCGCCGACGTCATCGCGGTCGAGCCGATCGAAGGTGCGTTTCAGCGCAACTGGGCGGTCGCCAATCATTTCGTCGCCGGCGACAGCGTCAATCATCTGGCGACCGGGCGCAACAAGCGCAGCCTCGCCGTCGACCTCAAGCATCCCGACGGTATCGCTGCCGTAAAGAAGCTGGTGGCGACCTCCGATGTCGTGATGGAGAATTTCCGGCCGGGCACCATGGCTAAGCTCGGCCTCGGCTACGAGACGCTTAGGGCGATCAACCCTGGTTTGATCTATGCGGTGGCGACCGGATTCGGATCGGACGGGCCCTACAAGGATCGTCCGGGCCAGGATCTCCTGCTCCAGGCGATGTCCGGTCTTGCGATGCGGACGGGCCGGGCCGACGGCGAGCCGACGGCGGTCGGCGCGGTCATCGTCGACCAGCACGCGGCCTCGCTCTACGCCATGAGCATTCTTGCAGCGCTGTTCGCCAGGACGAGGACCGGCAAAGGGCAGCTCGTCGAGGTCAACCTCTATCAGGCCGCGCTCGATCTTCAGGTCGAACCGCTCACCGCCTGGCTGAATGGTGCGCCATCGCCGACGTCACGCGGTCCGGCCGGCATTGCGGCGTGGTTCAGCCCCGGGCCCTACGGCATTCACGCGACCGCTGACGGCCATCTCGCGATCTCCATGGCATCGCCGGTGGCGTTGGCCGCAGCGCTCGGCAGCGACGAACTGAAGCAGTTCGGCGAGGCCGACAGTTTTTCGAAGCGCGAGGAGATCACAGGCATCGTTGTCGCGCGCCTGAAACAGAAATCGACGGCGGAATGGCTGCCCGCACTCGAAGCCGCGAAGATCTGGCACGCGCCGGTGCAGGACTATCGAGACCTGGAGACCGATCCCCAGCTTAGGCATCTCGGCGTGTTCAAGACCGCCGAGAGCGCAGGGGGGGTGCCAATCCGCATGGTCGCGCATCCCGCGCGCTATGACGGCCAGACGCCGGAGGTGAGGCTGGTGCCGCAGCGGCTCGGAGCGCAGACCCGCGAGGTGCTCGGTGAAATCGGTTACGGCGCTGCCGACATTGAGGCCATGGTCTTGGCCAAGGCTGTGGGAGTGGTGCGATGATCGATTTTTCGCTGCCTGAGGAGACGCGCCTCCTGGTCGATACCGTCCGCCGCTTCGTCGAGACGGAAGTGCAGCCGCTCGAGGACGAGGTGGAGCGGACGGCCACCGTGCCCGCGGACGCGCTTGCCGTCACCAAGGGCAAGGCGAAGGAGCTCGGCCTCTACGCGATGAACATGCCGGCCGACATTGGCGGTGGCGGGCTGTCCTGCGTCGAGCATTGTCTCGTCGAAGAAGAATTCGGCAAGACCTCCGATGCTCTGATCCGCCGCGTGTTCGGCCAGGTCTATCCGATGCTGATGGCCTGCAAGGGCGATCAGGTCGAAAATTATCTGCTGCCGACGGTGAAGGGCGACAAGATCTGCGCGATGGCGATCACCGAGCCGGGCGCCGGGTCCGACGCCGCATCGATCAGCACGACGGCTCATCTCGATGGCAACGAATGGGTCCTCAACGGAACCAAGCATTTCATCAGCGATGGCGACATCGCCGACTACGTGATCCTGATGGCATTGACCGACAAGGACAAGCGTGCGCGCGGCGGCATCACGTTGTTCCTGGTCGACCGCGGCACGCCGGGCTTCAAGGTCGCGCGCACCCAGCCGATGATGGGTCATCGCGGCTACGGCCATGCCGAACTGACTTTCGAGGACTGCCGCATCCCGAAAGCGGCCGTGCTCGGCGAGGTCGGCGGCGGCTTCAAGCTGATCATGCAGAGCGTGCTCCAGATCCGCCTTGCCCATATCGGCGCGCGTGCCGTCGGCATGGCGCAGCGCGCGCTCGAGATGATGCGCAAGCATGCCGGCGAGCGGCGCCAGTTTGGCCAGGCGATCGGTGACTTTCAGATGGTGCAGAAGCTGATCGCCGATTCAGCCACCGAAATCTTTGGCGTCAAGATGATGGTGATGAACGCCGCCTGGGACATCGATCAGGGGCGGGACGCGCGTGACAAGGTCTCGATGATCAAGGTCGCGGCCTCCGAGATGCAGGGCCGCGTGGTCGACCGCGCCATCCAGGTGTTCGGCGGCATGGGTTTCAGCAAGGACCTGCCGCTGGAACGCATGTATCGCGATGCCCGCGTCACCCGCATCTATGACGGCACCTCCGAAATCCACCGCATGCTGGTCGCGCGCAGCACCATCAAGAACGGCTTGCAGCTCTAGGGAACGATCGATGTCTCACGCACCTCTCAAGCCCGGCGCTGCCTTCGCGTTCCGCAAGACCATGACGGTTGCCGAGCAGGCGATGTTCACCGGCATCAGTGGCAATCTCGGCGGTCTCTACGTCGATGCCGTCCGCGCCAAAAAGGCGGGAGCGTCCAACATGGTCGCCTTCGAGCTCGCCGTCGGCGGTCTCGCCACAACCTGTCTCAGCCAGCTCGGCGGACCGACGCGGCGGATCGGCAGCATCGCGTTGAACTTCGCCGCGCCGGTGATCGTCGGCGACTCCGTGGAGGCCAGGGCCGAGATCGTCTCTGTTGCTGGCGACGAAGCGGTCTGCCGCATCGCCTGCACGCTGTCGCCGTCCGGTACAACCGTGGTGGATGGCACCGCCACGCTCGTTCCCTTTGCGCTGGGCTGAGCCATGTACGAGCCAAAGTCCTTCGACGAGCTGAAGGTGAACGACAGGGTCAGCCTCAGCAAGACCATCACCGAAGCGGATGGTGCACTCTACATCGCCGCCACCGGTGATTTCGGCCCCGTCCATGTCGACGAGGTCTATGCGGGCGCGACGCGTTTTGGCCGAAGGCTGGCGCCGGGGATCATGGTCGCGGGCCTCTGCACCAGCGTTCTCACCAGCGAGCTGGTTGGCACGATCGGCGTGTCGGTGGAGGATCGCTTCTGGTTCACCGGTCCCGTGTTCTATGGCGACACGCTCACCTTCGAGGTCTGGATAGCGGAGCAGCACGACGAGACCCGCACGATCATCTGGGAGGCGAGCGCCCGCAACGAGAACGGTCTCGAAGTGCTGAAGGCGCGCGCCAGCCTGAAATTTCCGCGACGCAAACCGTCATGAGCAAATTGATGAAGAAACCGGATCTACGCGGCGTCACGGTCGCAACTGTGCTGCCCTTCAAGGACGACAGTTCGATCGACTGGGATGGCTATGCCCGCGTGCTCGACTATTGCGCCTGTCCGGACGGGATCGCAGCCGTATTCGTCAACGGACATGCCGGCGAGGGCGGGTCGCTCTCGGATGACGAGCGCCAGGCGGTGATCGAGCGGACACGCAGGCACATCGGCGGCAAGCCGCTGTTGGCCGGCATCATCGCGCATTCCACGGCGGAAGTGATCCACCAGGCGCAGCTCGCCGAAGCCGCGGGCGCAGACTGTGCGGTGTTGTTCCCGCCGGCGCCGCTCGGTGGCGGTGTATCGGCGACGTCGCGCGCGCCGGTCGCCTTCGTGCAGGCCGTCAGTTCTGCCATCGGGATTCCGGTGTCGATCTTCCAGTATCCGCTGACGTCCGGATTTGGCTACACACCGGAGACGCTGGCGAAGATCGCAGGCCTCGACGGCGTCATCGCCATCAAGGAAGGCAGCGACACCATCTTCGCCTATGACGAGAACCGTCGGGCGGTGAAGCAGGCCGATCCGTCCGTCGCGATCCTGCCGTCGAATTTCAACTGGTTCCTGCCGCAACTAGCCGTCGGCGGCGACGGCATTCTGTCCGGTCTGGTCAGCCTCGCGCCGGATCTGTTCATCGCGCTCTGGCAGGCTGCGCTCGCCGACGATCTCAAGGCGATGCGCGTCGTCAACGAACGGCTTTATCCGATCGTCCGGGCTATCTATGGCCCCGTGCCGATCATGGACATGCACACGCGCATGAAGGTCGGGCTGAAGGCGCTCGGCCTGATCGGCAATGCCGATCCACGACCGCCGCTGCTGCCGGTCCTGCCTGCGCTGTGCGACGCGATTGCGACGACCGTCGGTGCGGCGCGCGCGGCCGGCGACATTCGCCTGAGGTGAGGAGCGAGCTCATGTCGGACGAAGCCTTTATTCACATCGTGCGGGTCGATATCGATCCCGAGCACGAGGCCGCGTTCAACGCCTGGTACGAGCACAGGCATTTTCCCGATCTGCTCGCCTGTCCCGGCTGGCTGTCGGCAAAACGCTTCGTCTCCGTCGGCGACGGCCCGAAATATGCGGCCATGTACGAGGTCGCGGGACGGTGGGCGTTCGAGACGCCGGAGTTCCTGAAGGTGAAGGGCTTTGGTCCATTCGAAGCGCTCGTGAAGAACTTCATGCGGATCCAGCTCAAGCCGTTGTCGGGCACGGCTTGAGGGAATTGACGACGATGCTGCTTGCCGGGTCGCGAGATCTGGCCGGCCGCATCCAAGAACATAGGGGGGAAGCCGGGCGAGGAACTGCATCGGTCATTGGCGTCTTACTGGAGGTATCACATGCTCTCGACACTGCTTCGCTTGAGTGCCGCTGCCGCACTCGTTCTCGCATCCACTGCGGCGCATGCCGCATGCACGCCGGCGATCACGGACGGCAATCTGATTGCGCCCGGAAAATTGCAGCTCTCCATCAATCCTACCAATCCGCCGCAGCAATTCGTCGACAAGGACGGTCAGTTGCAGGGCCTCAACGTGGAGCTCGCCACCGAGCTCGGCAAGCGGCTGTGTCTCCCGGTCGAGCTCATCCGGATGGATTTTCCGGCGATGATCCCGGCCATGAATGCGGGCCGCATCGATGGCATCGATACCGGCATGTTCTGGACCGAGGAACGTTCGAAGCTGATGTACATGGTGCCTTATGCCATTCAGGCCATTTCGGTCGTGGTTGCGCCCGACAGCGGCACAAAAATTGCTACCGAATCTGACCTGATCGGAAAAACATCCGCGGTCGAGGTCAGCACCTACCAGATGAATTGGCTCAAGAAGCTCAGCGACGCGAACGTGGCGAAGGGCGGTCCCGCAATCGAGATGCGGACGTTCCCGACGGCGACCAACGTCGTGAGCGCGCTGCTCGCGGGACAAGTGGACAACGCGCTGCTCGTCGACAGCGTGGCGCGTGATCTCGTCGGCCGCGGCCGCGTCAAGGAAGTGCTGAGCGGTCTCGGCACGGCGCGTACCACGCTCGGTTTTCGCAACAAGACGGTCGCTGATGCTGTCGTCAAGGCACTGAACGCCATGCGTGCCGACGGCAGCTATCAGGCGCTGTTCGACAAGTTCGGCCTGACCAGCATGCCGGCCGATCAGCCGCTTGCGATCGCCGGCCCAGGTCCGGCCTGATACCTACGGAGACGAGCCGATGAGCCATTTCAGTCCGACGGCCGCCGTCAACTACTTCTTCAACTATTTCCTGATGAAGGGTGTGCTCGTCACCATCGGCTTGACGGTGGCGGCCGTGATCGGTGGATTGATCCTCGGCATGGGCATCGCGTTGATGCGCATGTCGTCCAATCCGGTGTTGTCAGGCGCGTCGCGGTTCTATGTCTGGTTCTTCCGCGGCACGCCGCTGTTGATCCAGCTGGTCGTGATCTACAGCGGCTTGCCGCAGCTGGGGATCAAGTTCAGCGTGATCACCTGTGCGCTGGTCGGCCTGATCCTGAACGAGGCGGCCTATCTCGCCGAGATCGTACGCAGCGGTTTCATGGCCGTCTCGGCTGGGCAGCGCGAGGCTGCCTGGGCGCTGAGCCTGTCGCCCTGGGTGACGTTCCGCCGCGTGACCCTGCCGCAGGCGTTCCGGCTGATGATCCCGCCGCTGGGCAACTCCATCAATTCGTTGTTGAAGGCAACTTCGCTCGCCTCCGTCATCTCGGTCGAGGAGCTCATGCGTCGCAGCGATATGCTGATGCAGGAGCACTTCCAGATCCTCGAAGTCTATGCGGCCGCAACCGCCTATTACCTGATCCTCACCTCGGTCTGGGATGCGGTTCAGCGTCGGCTCGAGAAGCATTTCGGTCGATCGAATGCGCCTAAGACCAGGCGCGCTGTGACGACGCCGTCGGTTGCCCAGGCGAGCGTGGAGGCCCGCGCATGAGCGAGATGTCGATGAAGACGGCCATGGATAGCGGTGTCGAAGGTGCGATGGCACAGCCGCAGCTGGGCGATGTGCCGGCGGTTCGCATGGAGGCCGTCTACAAGCATTACGGCGACTTCACTGCGCTCAACGAGATCGATCTCAAGGTCGCCAAGGGCGAGAAGATCGTGGTCTGCGGTCCCTCCGGCTCCGGCAAGTCGACGCTTATCCGCTGCATCAACCACATCGAGAAGCACGACGAGGGCCTGATCTATGTCAACGGCGTCGAGCTCGATCGCCAGCGCAAGAACATCGATGCGATCAGGCGCGACACCGGCATGGTGTTCCAGAGTTTTAACCTGTTTCCGCACATGACGGTGCTGGAGAACTGCATCCTGGCGCCGATGACCGTGAGCGGCATGACGCAGGCGGAGGCCAAGGATCTCGCCATGCATTTCCTGACCAAGGTCCGGATTCCGGAGCAGGCTGACAAATATCCCGGGCAGTTGTCGGGCGGCCAGCAGCAGCGCGTTGCGATTGCTCGCGCGCTGTGCATGCGGCCGAAGATCATGCTGTTCGACGAGCCGACCTCGGCGCTCGACCCCGAGATGGTCAAGGAAGTTCTGGAGACCATGAAGAAGCTCGCGGAAGAGGGCATGACCATGCTGTGCGTGACCCACGAGATGGGGTTTGCCCGCGAGGTCGCCGACCGGATCGTGTTCATGAACGAGGGCAAGGTCGTCGAGCAGGCCGCGCCGGAAGAGTTCTTCAAGCATCCGAAGTCCGAGCGGGCGAGGACGTTCCTCGACCAGATCATTCACTAGTCGGCATGTCGGCCGTGTCGCAAACATTCAGAGATCGCCTGCGCGGCATTCACGCCGCCACGATCGTGCCGATGACTGCTGATTTCGAGATCGATGAGCCAAGGCTGGCCGCGCATCTCACGTCGGTCACGTCCGTTACGGGCATCAACGGACTATTGGTCAACGGCCACGCCGGCGAAAACTTCGTGCTGTCGCTGGCCGAGAAGCAGCGCGTGGTGGAGCTTGCACGCGGGCATGTCCCGAAGAGCTGTTTGATCGTCTCCGGCGTCAACCATGAATCGAGCCTGGAGGCCGCGCGCGAGGCGGCCGCGCTGGAGCAGGCGGGTGCGGACGGGCTGCTGGTGTTTCCTCCCAACAGCTGGGCGCTCGCTCACGCCGATGAGTGTGTCATCGAACACCATCGTCATATCCGCGATGCGACGACCGCGCCCTTGATGCTCTACGCCGCACCAGTTGGCGCGGGCGCCATGGCCTACGCGCCGCCGTTGCTGGAGCGGCTCGTCGCCGACCCTCGCTTCGTCGCGATCAAGGAGGGTAGCTGGGAGGTCGCAGCCTATGAACAGAATCTGAGGCTGATCCGCAAGCTGCGGCCTGAGTTCATCGTGCTCGGCTCCGGCGACGAACATCTCATGACGAGCTATCTCGTCGGCTCAGCCGGCAGCCAGGTCAGCCTTGCCTGCGTCGTGCCGGAACTCGTGGTCGACCTATGGGCTGCGGCGGAAGCCGGCGATTGGGAGCGGGCGCGCGTCATGCACGACAAGCTCTATCCGTTGGCAGCCGCGATCTACCGCGATGCGCCCGGAGGACGGGCAACTGTGCGGCTCAAGGCTTGCCTGAAACTGCTCGGACGGCTCTCATGCGACGCGGTGCGGCCGCCGCAGCCGCCGGTGATGCCGGACGAGCTCCGTGCGCTCGAACTGGCCTTGCAGCTGGCTGGGCAAGGATAGTCTGCGGAGGCTGGACCCGAATCCGCTCTTGGCCCATCCTGCGCAGATCCCGGCGGCCATTGCCGCTCGTTCCAACATTCATGTCTGCGCGATGGACAAGAAGCGCCAACCGAACAAACGCGTCTCCCTTGCCGGGATGCATATCGACCGGACGTCGGCCGTACCGTTGCACTTGCAGATTGCCGCCCACATCAGGAGCTCGATTCTGCACGGCACCTTTCCGGCCGGGACGCAATTTTTGGGATCGCGCGAGGTCGCACGGGAGTTGGGCTGTTCGCGCACGGTGGTGCTCACTGCGTGGGACCTGCTCTACGCCGAGGGTTATCTTGAATCGACGCCGCGTGGCAGCGTTATGGTGGCGTCCGTTGCGACGCCGCATGCGCAGCCTCCGTCCGCCACGTCGCCCGTGGCCAAGCCCGCCCAGATGTCGGAACGCTGGCGCTCGCTGCTCGCGTTCGACTACGAGACCAACTGGCCGTCGGAGTTCAGCCCGGGCGCGCCGGACATCTCGACGTTCCCATTCAAGGACTGGTCGCGCCTGCTGCGGCAGAGCTGGCAAAATCCAAGAGAGCAGGAGTGCCTCGATCTTCCGCCCGAAGGCCATCCGCGGCTGCGCAGCGAGATCGCCAATTTCCTCGGCTCGGTGCGCGGGCTCGTCTGCTCGCCGGAGGAGGTTGTCGTCACCTCAGGTACCTCCGGTGCGCTGGATTTCTGTAGCCGGATGATCCTCGATCCCGGAGATGAGGTCTGGGTCGAGGAGCCCGGCTTCGTCGAGGCTCGCTGGGCACTCACGGCGGCGGGCGCAAAACTCGTTCCGATTCCTGTCGACGACAAGGGCCTCGTCGTCTCCGAAGGAATTCGGCGTGCGCCTGGCGCGCGGCTGATCGTCATCACGCCGTCGCACCAATATCCGCTCGGCATCAGCATGGGGCTGGAGCGGCGCCTCGAGCTTCTGGACTGGGCCAACAGGAACGACGTCTGGGTGATCGAGGACGACTACAATTCGGAGTTCAGACATCAGGACAGCATGATCGCCTCGCTACGCTCGCTCGATCGCGAGGGGCGGGTGATCTACTTCGGCACCTTCTCGAAGATCATGATGCCGAACCTGCGGCTCGGCTACCTCGTCGCCAACAAGCATTTCATCGACGGATTTTCGAAAGGCCGCGCGCGCATCGACGTCCACACCTCAGGCATCGGACAACTCGCTCTGGCTGAGTTCATGCGGGAGGGGCACCTGTTGCGGCATCTGCGCGGGATGCGACGGGTCTATGCTATCAGGCGAAAGGCGCTGATCTCTGCGATTGCAGCGTTGATGCCGGACGATCTGACCGTGTCCTCCGCCGTCACTGGGCTTCACCTGGTGGCGCTGTTCACCGACGCAATGCAGGCGCGGATGAGCGATCGCGAGGCGGCCGTGGTCCTGAAGCAGGCCGGCATCCATGTGCAGCCGCTGTCACAAAACTTTCTGGAGTATCCGACGCGACAGGGCCTGGTGTTCGGCTACGGGCGGCTGCGCGTCGAGGATGCCTCTCCGCTGCTCGCGAGAATCGCGGCTTGTATCGGTAGCGGCTCCCGCCATGCACCATCCGACACGGCAATACCGTCTCTTACTGTTCGTACAATAAAGAGTGGCTGAGCCTACCGTCGTGCATAGCTCGTAGGCACCTGGATATCCCGCAGTGCCGGTCGATCGCCTGCAAATTAGACAGACGATTTCAGATGCTCGGATTGCAGTGCAGCGGGCGTCGCGATTTGCGCCGAGAATCCGTGGTGCGCCGCACTTTTCTCGCGTGGGTCAGCTCGCCCTCGCGTGCTCTCTGCGCGGGCACGGCTGCACCAAAACGTGCAGTCGATGCCGCGCGGCGCGGCGTCGGCCGCGCGCTGGTCTAGAGGTTTGCGACAACTCTGGCTCTATCCGGCTGCCTCCGCTCTGTCGCACGCTCTCGGACGGTGGCATGACAAGGGATGCAAGATGAGCGGTCTCAGTTTGGCATTAGACGTTGCGGTGGACGGGACAGACCCGGCGTCCGGTTCGGACGTCATGCGTAGCTGATTCCTGCACATGAGCGATTCCGACAATCACTGGGAAGTCGGCACAGATATCGGCGGCACCTTCACCGACATCATTGCCATCCGACGCAATTCCGCGGAGGCGCGGATCGCGAAGGTCCCGTCGCGCCCCGACGCTCCGGTTCAGGCGATGCTGGAGGCGATCGAGGCGGTGGGCCTGCGCAAGAGCGAGGTCAAGCGGTTCGTTCACGGCACCACGCGCGTGACCAACGCCATCGTCGAAGGCCGGCTGCCGAAGGTGGCGCTGGTTGCCACCGAAGGCTTTGCCGATGTGCTCGAGATCGCGCGCTATCGCCGCCGCGACCTCTATCGTCTCGACATTCCGCCGAAATCGCCGCCGCTGGTCCCGCCTGAACGATGCTTTGGCGTTGCCGAGCGCCTCGATCACGAGGGGCGGGTGTTGAAGGCGCTGGATGACGTGGAGATCGAGCGTCTCGTGATCTGGCTGAAACAGACAGGCGTGCAGAGCGTCGCGGTGGCCTTGCTCCATGCCTATGCCAATCCAGTCCATGAAAAAATGCTGGGCGAGCGCCTCAAGGACGTCGTCGCCCATGTCTCGCTGTCACACGAGGTCAATCCCGAGGCGCGCGAATATGAGCGGACCTCGGCGACCGTGTTCAACGCGGCCGCGATGCCGATCGCGGTGGAATATCTCAGCGAACTGGAGCAGCGGCTGCCGATCGGGCCGGGCTTGCAGGTGTTTCATTCCGCCGGCGCCATGATCCCGATCTCGGCGGTGAAGCGGCGGCCGCTGGTGATGGCGATGTCGGGCCCGGCGGCCGGCGTCTCGGCATCGGTCAGCATCGCGCGCCAGCTCGCGACGTCGCGCATGCTGACCTTCGACATGGGTGGCACCACGACCGACGTCTGCCTGATCGTCGATGGCCAGGCAGAAATGACCGACGGCCGCATGCTCGGCGACAAGCCGCTGCGCCAGCCGATGCTCGCTGTTCATTCGATCGGTGCCGGCGGCGGATCGATTGTGCGTAACGGTACCGGCGGCCTGACGGTCGGGCCGGAGAGCGCCGGTTCCGAGCCGGGACCGGCCTGCTACGGCCGCGGCGGCACCGAGCCGACCATCACCGACGCCAATGCCGTGCTCGGCTATCTCAATCCCGAGACAAAACTCGGCGACCGAATCGGCATCGACATCAAGGCGGCCGCGCAGGTCATCGAGCCGATCGCGCAGGCCTTGAGGCTGAGCCTGACCGAAACCGCGCTCGGCATCGTCAAGGTCGCGAACGCAACGATGGCGCGTGCGCTCCGCCGCGTCACAGTCGAGCGCGGCATCGATGGACGCGATTGCACGCTGCTCGCCTTCGGCGGTGGCGGTCCGATGCATGCTGCGGGGCTTGCCGATCTCTACGGGATTGCAGAGGCCGTCGTACCGAGCGCCTCGAGCGCGTTCTCGGCGCTGGGCTGCCTCACCGCCGATTTCAGCTTCCTCCAGCAGCAGACTCTTCGCGTAGCCCTCGACGGTATCGATCTCGCCCGCGTGTCGGAGCGGATCGGGACGCTGATTGACGATGCGTCCGCGCCGCTCATCGCGAATGGCGTTGCCAATGCAGAGATTCAGGTCGAGCTGGTGGCGCTGATGCGCTACGCGGCCCAGAACGACGCTATTCCGGTGCCGTTCGCTTTGCCGTTGGATGCGGCCAAGCTCAAGAAGGATTTTTTGATACGGCATCACGAGCTGTTCGGCTACGCGACAAGCGAGAGCTGCGTCATCGAGTCCGTGCGTGTGCAGGCGCGCCGGCCGTCGACGACTGTCGTGAGCCGACCGGCGACCGCTGTTAGGGCGGTGTCCACCGGCCGCCGCGTCTGCTCGTTTGACGGCTTCCACGATATCGCCACCGCAATCATCGACCGCGCTTCGCTGACCGAAATCGTCAGCGGCCCGGCGATCATTGAAGACGCGTGGTCGACAGTGGTGGTGCCGCCCGGCTGGGAGGCCAAGCCTGACACTGCCGGCAATCTGTTCTTGACGCGGAGGGCGGCATGAAGCTCGATCCGTTCGTCGTCGAGGTCATCCGGCACGGGCTTTCCGCCGCGGCCGAGGAAATGAGCCTGGTGATGACGCGTTCGGCGCGCTCGCCGCTGCTGCGCGAGGCCGGAGATCTGTCGTCGGCGATCACGGACGGCCGTGGCGGCCTGGTCGGGCAGGGCCGCGACATTCCGATCCACCTCGGCGCGATGGCCTACACGATCCCCGAGCTGCTTAAGGTGGTGCCGGTCGACAGCCTGAACGACGGCGACGTGCTGATCTACAATGTCGGCGCGCTCGGCGGCAATCATCTCAACGACGTCAAGGTCGTGCGGCCCGTCTTCGTCGACAGCGAGATCGTGGCGTTCGCAGTCAGCCTTGCGCACTGGCCCGACATCGGTGGCACCTGGCCCGGCAGCTATTTTGCCAAGGCCATCGACACGTTCCAGGAAGCGATGCGCATTCCGCCGGTGCTGATCGCGACCAAGGCTGGCGTCATTACGCCGATCGTGCAGCTGCTCAAGGCCAACGTCCGCGATCCCGAATCCTGCGAGGGCGATCTTCTGGCCCAGATTGCGGCGACCAAGGCAGGCGAGCGGCGCATCGTCGAGCTTTGCCGAGAGCACGGCAAGGCCGTCTTCACGGCGACGCAGTCGCGCCTGCACGATCTCTCCGAGATCGAGATGCGGGAGGCGTTGCGTGCGCTGCCGGACGGCGTCTACGAGGGCGAAGATTATCTCGACGACGGCAGCACAGAAAATGCTCCGGCGCGTATCCACGTCAAGATTACCATCGCCGGGGATGAGGCGACCTTCGACCTGTCCGGCAGCTGCGATCGGGTCTCCAATTTCTGCAACACGACGCCGTTCATGGCGCGCTCGGCGGTGGCCTATGCCGCGCGCATCATGAGTGGGCGCGACATGAACCAGAACGCCGGAGCGCTTCGGCCGTTGACCATCATCACGCGTCCGGGCTCGATTCTTGAGCCGGGCTGGAACGCCTCCGTTGCGGCCGGCAATCACGAGACGTCCATGCGCATTGTCGATGCGATCTTCCGCGCCATGCAGGACACCATTCCCGAACGTTTGTCGGCGGGCGGAGCGACCACAGCGGGCGTCCTGTTCTTTGCCGAACCGCGCCAAAACGGTTCGTGGAAGATGCTCTACGAGGTTCACGGAGGCGGTGAAGGCGCGCGCCACGATCGGGCCGGCATCTCGGCAACCCGGGTGCATCTGTCCAACACATCGAATACGCCGATCGAGGTGATCGAGGCAAGCTACGCGATCCGCGTCGAGCAGCAGGCCATTCGCCGGGATTCCGGCGGCGCGGGTGCCTATCGCGGAGGTGACGGATCCGTGCGCACCTATCGCATCCTTGCGCCGTCGATGCATCTGACCACCTGCATCGAGCGCATGGTGATTCCACCGTACGGCATGCAGGGCGGCGAAGCCGGCAAGGCCTGTCGCATCTCGTTGATCAGGCAGGGCGCAAATGTCGCGATCGACGGCAAATCCAACCTGGTGTTGCAGCAAGACGATCTCGTCACGATCGAGATGTGCGGTGGCGGTGGCTACGGCGCCGCGGCTGCGGAGTGAGGGGATTGCGATGAGCAAATTGTTGCGAACTGGATTGAATGCCGGTGAGAGCGCGCCCATGGCCGTGGTCGGCGGCGAGGGCGTCTACTTTCATCTGTCAGACGGCCGCCGCCTGATCGACGGCAGCAACACCGGCGGCGGGCTCGGCCACCGTCACCCAGCGATGGTGGAGGCGATCCGCAGCGCGGCGGATACGCCTGTCGTCAATGAAGGCTGGACCTGGGTCGGCCGCGAGCAGGCCGCCGACGATCTGATGGCCACCGCGTTCAGGGGCGAGGAGGATTGGGTCGGCGCGGTGCGCTTCTGCATCAGCGGCAGCGAGGCCAACGACATGGCGCTGTCGCTCTGCCAGGCGCTGACGCAGCGTTCTGCGCTGGCGACGCGCGAGCGCGCCTATCACGGCATCACCGGCCTGTCGCGCAGCATGACGGTGCAGCCGCAATGGCACGGCGGCCTCGCCGTGCATGCCGGTGGCTCGAAGCTACCGGCGCCGATGGCACCCGTGCGGATTCTTCCGGCGCCCGATGGCGCGATCTACGGTGCGCCGGCCAACAATGCCCCGCCGAGTGAATACCTGACAGATGCGACGCGCCTGCTGTCGGATACCGCAGCGACGATCATCGATTACACCCAGGGCGGCATCTATTACGACGGCGCCTATCAGGACGAGGTGGCGCGCTGTGCGCGGCAGGCGGGCTCGTACTGGATCGCGGACGAGGTCGTCACCGGCGCGGGCCGCGCGGGGCGCTGGTTCGCATTCCAGGGGGCCAAAAGCCGTCCCGACATCGTGACGCTCGGCAAGTCACTTGGCGGTGGCGCGGCGGCCGTCGCAGCAGTCGTGGTGTCGAAAGACATCGTCGAACGGCTCAAGGGCACGAGCTGGCAGAACTACGGCACACTCCGTGGCCATCCGATCAGCATGGCCGCGGTCAGTGCTTACCTCAAGGTCGTCAGCGAAGAGAAGATTTTGGAGCACGTAAAGAGCCTCGAAAGGCTGTTCACCCGCCGCCTGCTCGCGATCGCACAAAAGCATCCGAGCGTGGAGCGCGTGGCGGGGCAGGGGCTGCACTGGACGGTCGAGCTGCACGGCCCGGATTGGCGCGACTGGCACGCCGACACCACCGAGGTGCCGATCGCCTCGCGCGTGGCGGAGCGGGCGCTGGAGGCCGGTGCGGTTATCGGAACCAGCGGCGAGCAGACCTCGCTGTTTCTGGCGCCGCCGCTCGTGATCTCCGAGCATGAAGCCGAGTGGCTTCTGGATGCGCTCGACCACGGACTGGATATTGCCGACCAGGAGCACGGGTGAGCGAGGATCACGCAACGCTCCATCGATCGCCGGCCTGGCCGGCGAGTGAGCCCTGGCATCTCGCGCTGCCGGAGGGAACGCTCTACGACGCGCTAACGCGGGCCGCGCATGATCGGCCCTCGCATCCGGCCACGGTGTTTTACGGCGCAAGCCTGAGCTACGCCGAGTTGCGCGAGCGGGTCGACGCCTTGGCCGGTTTCCTGCAAAGCGCGTGCGGCGTGAAGCGCGGCGACCGCGTCATGATCGCGCTTCAGAACTCGCCGCAATATGTCATCGCCTATTATGCGGTGATGCGGGCGGATGCGGTCATCGTTCCCGTCAATCCGATGAACAAGACCGCCGAGATCGACTATTTCGCCACTGATAGCGGCGCTACGGTTGCGATCATCGGCAGCGAGCTCAGCGCTGTGTTTGCCCCACTGGTGGGCGAAGCCGTCACCCATGCCATCGTCGCGCAGTATCGCGACGAGGTGCCTGCCGCCACGCCGTATACGCTGCCGTCCTGTGTCACCGAGGCACCGTCGGAGGCGCCGTCGTCGCCGGGCTGGCATTCCTGGTCATCCGCGATCGCGCAAGGCTTGCGGCCGCACCCAATGACCGCAGGACCGGACGATCTCATGATCCTGCCCTATACGTCGGGGACAACGGGCAAGCCCAAGGCGTGCATGCATACCCATCGCAGCGCGCTGTTCACCGCCGTCCTGCAGGCGCGCTGGTACGGGCTCGATGGCGGCGACGTCATGACCGGCTTCATGCCGCTGTTCCATGTCGCGGGCATGCAGGGTTCGATGAATGCGGCGATCGTTACCGGTGCGACGCTGCTGCTGATGGCGCGCTGGGACAAGGATCTGCTGCCGGATCTGTTCGAAACCTATGGCGTGACGTTCTGGAACGCGGCGCCGACCATGATCGTCGACGTGCTCGCGAGCGCCCGGTTCCGCGACCGGTGCTTCGCGAAGCTCAAAGTGCTGACCGGCGGCGGTGCGGCGATGCCGGCCGCCGTGGCCGAGCGGCTGAAAGGACGGTTCGGCCTCGATTTCGTCGAGGGCTACGGCATGACCGAAACGATGTCGCCCACCCACCTCAATCCGATGGCCGCACCCAAGCGGCAATGTCTTGGCATTGCCGTGCACGACACCGATGCGAGGATCGTCGATCCCGAGAGCCTGATCGAACTGGACGACAATGTCGTCGGCGAGATCGTCGTGCATGGGCCGCAGGTGCTGCAAGGCTATTGGAACAAGCCGCAAGCCGATGCCGAGGCGTTTATCGAACTTTCAGGCAAGCGGTTCCTGCGCACGGGCGATCTCGGCTATCGCGATACTGACGGTTACTTCTTCGCCGTCGACCGGTTGAAGCGGATGATCAATGTCAGCGGCTTCAAGGTGTGGCCGGCCGAGGTTGAAGCCGCGATGTACCAGAATCGCGCCATCCGGGAATGCTGCATCATCTCGGCACCGGACAATTATCGCGGCGAGACCGTCAAGGCGCTGGTGGTGCTGGATGAGACGGCGCGGGCAACGACATCGCCGGACGATGTCATAGATTGGGCTCGCGGCGCGATGGCAAGCTACAAGGCACCGCGCGCCGTCGTCTTCGTCGACCAATTGCCGAGGACTGCGAGCAACAAGATCAACTGGCGGCTTTTGCAGGACGCCGAATGGGGGCGGACGGCATGAACGCCCGGCTGGCAATGCGGTGCGGGGCTGCGTTATGCTGTCAGCGCCGGCACGTCGTTCGAGTTATGGCTTCACTCAAGGGATCACCAGGAAATCGCTGATGCGTATCGTCAATGTTGCCGCCGCCCAGATGGGCCCGATCCAGAAAGCCGACAGCCGCGAGGTCGTGGTCAAGCGCATGATCGCGCTGATGGACGAAGCCAAGGCCAAGGGCGCCGACCTGATCGTTTATCCCGAGCTGGCGCTCACGACGTTCTTTCCGCGCTGGTACATGGAGGACCGGGCCGAGGCCGACATCTGGTTCGAGCGCGAGATGCCGAGTGCTGCGACCAAGCCGCTGTTCGAGCGCGCGGCGCAGCACCGGATGGCGATGAATTTCGGCTATGCGGAGTTGACGCCCGACGGCCATCACTTCAACACCGCAATCCTCACCGACAAGTCCGGCAAGATCGTCGGCAAATATCGCAAGATCCACCTGCCGGGTCATGTCGAATTCGACACCAAGCGCTCGCACCAGCATCTGGAGAAGCGCTATTTCGAGCCGGGTGACCTCGGCTTCAAGGTCTGGCGCGAACTCGGTGGCATCATCGGCATGGCCATCTGCAACGATCGCCGCTGGCCCGAGACCTATCGGGTCATGGGCTTGCAGGGCGTCGAGATGGTGGTGATCGGCTACAACACGCCGTCCGTCAACGCAGAGAAGAGCGAGGAGGGCGTCGAGAAGCGCCTGTTTCACAACCGTCTCTCCGCGCAGGCCGGCGCTTATCAGAACGCGACCTGGGTCGTCGCGGTGGCCAAGGCCGGCGTCGAGGACGGACATCCGCTGTTTGGCGGCAGCCTGATCGTCGATCCCAATGGGGAGATCGTCGCCGAGGCCAAGACGGAGGACGACGAGGTTCTGGTTCACGCTTGTGATCTCGATGCCACCACCTTCGGCAAGACCACGATCTTCGATTTCGCCCGGCATCGCCGCATCGAGCATTATGGTCTGATTACCAGCCAGACCGGCGCTGTACCGCCGCCGGAGAAGTGATGCCGATGGCGGACAAGGGCGCATCAGGTATTTCTCTGCGCGAACTCGACCCGCGCGATCGCTACAAGCTGCTCTGCGGGGTGGTGGTTCCGCGGCCGATCGCGCTGGTGACGACGCTGGACGAGAACGGGGCGGTCAACGCCGCGCCGTTCAGCTTCTTCAACGTCTTCTCCGAGAGTCCCGCTCTGATCGTGCTGGGGCTTCAGCACAAGCCGGATCACAGTCCAAAGGACACGACCCGCAACATCCATCGCGATAGCGAGTTCGTCGTTCACATGGTGGACGAGGCGCTCTCGACGACGATGAACGAATGTGCTGTCGATTTCCCCTCCGGCGATAGCGAGGTCGCGGCGACCGGGTTGGCGACGCTCCCTTCCGTCGACGTGAAGGTGCCGCGTCTGGCCGCGGCTCCCTTTGCGCTCGAATGCCGGCGCCATGTCGTGCTGAATTTTTCGCCCGATCGCGAGCTGCTCGTTGGCGAGGTGCTCCGGGTCCATGCCCGCGACGGCCTGGTCGACGAGGCCAACATGTATGTCGATCTCGAAGCTTACCGGCCGATCGGCCGCATGTTCGGCAATCTCTATACGACGCAGCGGGATACGTTCGCACTGGCGCGCGAGAGCCATGCGCAATGGCTCGCACGCCGGGATGCAAAAGATCTGAAGGACGCCTAGTGACGCGAGAACTGCACCGTACCGAGCGCCATGGTGACGGCCGCCTGTGTCGGGTCGATCACGGGGATGCCGAGCGCGTCTTCCAGCGGGCGGCGGTGGCGCGCCATGCCGGCACAGCCCATCACGATGGCGCGGGCGCCGTCCTCGTCGCGCAGCGCGCGGCCGACCTCGATCATCTTCGCGAGCGTACCTTCGCCCGAGGCGGTCTCGGCAACGCTCATATTGAGGGGACGCTCGCCGGCCAGGCGATCCGTCAGTCCCATCTGCCTGAGATAGCGCATGTGGCGCGGAATCGAGCGCTGGGCGATGGCGATGACGCCAAACGTCTCGGCACGCGCGAGCGCCGTCAGCACGCCGCACTCGGCGATGCCGAACACGGGACGGTCGGTGCCCTCGCGGCAGACCTGGAGACCGGGGTCGCTGTAGCAGGCGATGACGAAGGCGGCCGAGCTGTTGTCGCCTTCGACCAACCGACGCAGCGGCATGGCGACGCTGTCGACGTCGGCCTGGCTTTCAATTCCGAACGGGCCTTCAGCAAGCGACTGGCAAACCACCTCGGGCCCACCTTCGAAACCGAGCGGCTTCAGCGCGTCCTCCAACCCTTGCGTGACGGCGGGATTGGAGTTCGGATTGATGACGAGAATGCGTGGCCGGGACATGATGGTCTTCCTGCGAAATGGCGATCACGTAGTTCAGGCATATCATGGAGTGCCTCATGACTGAACCCACCTACGACCTGATCATCCGCGGCGGCCGCGTCGCCACCACCACCGATGTGTTCGAAGCCGACGTCGCCATCTCGGGCGAAACGATCGTCGCCGTCGGCCGCGGGCTTGCGCCGGCCAAGCGTGAGATCGACGCGCGCGGCAAGCTGGTGCTGCCCGGCGGCGTCGACAGCCACGCCCATATCGAGCAATTGTCCGCCGCCGGCATCATGAACGCCGATACGTTCGAGAGTGCGACTGTGTCGGCGGCCTTCGGCGGCACCACCACGGTGATCCCGTTCGCGGCCCAGCATGTCGGCATGAAGCTGCCGCAGGTGGTGGAGGATTATCACGCGTTGGCGAAGAAGGGCGCCGTGATCGACTACGCCTTCCACATGATCATCGCGGACGCGACCAAGGAGACGGTCGAAGAGCACATCCCGGCGCTGGTGAAACAGGGCCATGCGTCGATCAAGATTTTCATGACCTATGACCGGCTCAAGGTCGACGACGAGCCACTGCTCGACATTCTCCTTGCTGCGCGCCAGTCCGGCGCGATGCTGTGTGCGCACGCCGAAAACCACGGCATCATCGCCTGGATGGTGAAGCGACTGCTCGCGCGGGGCTACACGCTGCCGAAATATCACGCTGTTAGTCACGCCCGGGTGTCGGAAGCCGAAGCCTTTACTAGATTGATCGGCATGGCAGCGCTGATCGACCAGCCGATCATGATCTTCCACGTCTCGACTGCTGAGGGCGCCAAGGTGATCCGCGACGCGCGCGGGCAGGGGCTCAAGGTCTTCGCCGAGACTTGTCCGCAATATCTGTTCCTGACCGCCGCCGATCTCGACAAGCCCGGCGCCGATGGCGCCAAGTGGATGTGCAGCCCGCCGCCGCGGACGCATTCCGACCAGGAGGCGCTGTGGCAGGCGCTGTCGCTCGGCGATCTCCAGACCATCTCGTCGGATCACGCGCCCTATCGCTTTGACGAGACCGGCAAGCTGCGCGCCGGCCCCAATCCGAACTTCAAGCAGGTCGCGAATGGCCTGCCGGGACTGGAGCTGCGGCTGCCATTGCTGTTCGATGCGATGGTGTCGAAGGGACGGCTGGGCCTAGAAAAGTTCGTTGAGCTGACCGCGACGGCGCCGGCAAAAATCTACAATCTACATCCGCGCAAGGGCTCGATCGCGGTCGGCGCCGATGCCGATATCGCGATCTGGGATCCCAATCGCGAGACCACGATCGCCGACGAGATGATGCACGACCTCACCGGCTATACGCCGTTTGCGGGTCGCAAGCTGAAGGGATGGCCTGTATCGGTGCTCTCGCGTGGCCGCGTGATCGTCGATGGCGACAAGTGTCTGGCGAGCCCCGGCAGCGGTCAGTTCCTCGCGCGCAGCGGCGGCGAAGCAGCCAAGCCCACTGGCCGGCTCGTCGCCGACATGGACCCGGAACGGAATTTTGGAGCGAAACTGCTGTGATGGTGAGCTTCACCAGATGAAGATCATCATCTTTGGCGGCACCGGCTTTGTCGGCCTGAACCTTGCGGAGGTGATGCTCGCGCGCGGCCATGAGGTGACACTGTATGATCGCGCGCCGCTTCCGCCAACCGCGCAGTGCTCGCTGGCCGACTACAAAGCGCGCCTGAAGGTCGTTCAGGGCGACATCAATGATATGGAAGGCATCGACGCCCTCATTGCCGAAGGCGTTGATGCGATCGTGCTGGGCGCCGCAGTGACCGCCGGCGATAATCTCGAACGGGCGTCGACCGCGCGCGTTCTCGAGGTCAACGTGATGGCGCAGATCCCGATCCTGCACGCGGCGATCCGGCATGGTGTTCGCCGTGTCGTCAATCTGTCGTCGGCATCGGCCTATGGCGCCGCGGGCGCTCGGTTCGAGATTTTGGACGAGGAAACGCCGTGCGATCCCGTCTCGTTCTACGCCATCAGCAAGTTCACATCGGAGCGATCGGTGGCGCGCCATGCCGAGCTCTTTGGCGGCGATTTCCTGAGCGTGCGCTTAAGCGCCCTGTTCGGCCCGTGGGAGCGACCCAGCTCGGTACGCGATACGCCGAGCCTCCAGTTCCAGATTCTGGCGGCGTTCGCCCGCGGCGAGGTGGCGATCGTGCCTGAAGCGGGCATGAGGGACTGGATCTACGCTCCGGATGCTGCCGAAGCCGTGGCTGTGTTGATCGAAGCCGAGCGGCCGCGCCATCGGCTCTATAACATCTCCCGCGGCGGGTTATGGCCGGCGCTGCAATGGGGCGAGGCCTTTGCGGCGTTAAATCCCGGCCTGCTCTGCCGGCTCGTGGCGCCCGGCGAGAAAACTGTCATCAAGCTGCATGGACCCTATCGCGCGCCGCTGTCGGTGTCGCGGATGGCGGATGAGTTCGGCTGGCGCGCGCGGTCCGGCTGTGCCGAGTCCGCGGCCGCGATGAGCGCGTGGTTGACGCAGCACAAGGATTGGATCTGACATGCGGCTGCAAGGGCGCACGGCCATCATCACGGGAGCGGGCTCCGGCATCGGCCGCGCCAGCGCAAAGCTGTTCGCGGAGGAGGGGTCGCATCTTGCTTTGGTCGATCGCGATGCGGCTGGGCTTGCGGAGACGTTGAGCCTCGTTGGCGAAGCAACGACGCATGTCGGCGACGTCGGCGATGCCAGCTTCGCCGAGATAGTTGTCGGCGAGATTGTAGCGCGACACGGCCGGCTCGACATCCTGATGACCGCGGCGGGCTTCTCCTGTGGCGGCACGGTGCTGACGACCAGTCCCGAAGACTGGGACTCAGTGTTCCGTGCCAATGTCGGCGGCACCTGGCTTTGGGCGCGGGCCGCCGTGCCGCAGATGCAGCGGCAGAAGAGCGGTTCGATTATCACGCTGGCGTCGCAACTCGCCATCGCCGGCGGCAAAGGCAGCAGCGCCTATATCGCCGCCAAGGGCGCGATCGTCAGCCTGACGCGCACCATGGCGGTGGATTTTGCGACCGACGGCATTCGCGTCAACGCGATTGCGCCGGGGGCGATCGACACGCCGATGCTCCGCCGCAGCCTTGCTCGTCACACGAACTCGGAAGAGGTACGCGAAGCCTCCCGCAACCGGCACGCCATGAAACGTTTCGGCCAGGCGGAGGAGATCGCGCAAACGGCACTGCATCTGGCCAGCGACGCCTCCTCGTTCACGACCGGCACCGTCATGGTGGTCGACGGCGGTTGGCTCGCGGCATGAGCGACGCGCTGACAGACCTCGAGGCGAACGTTCGCGCCGATCTCGCCATGATCACGCATCCCGGCGCAGCGTGGCTCGAACCGAAGACGGGGCCGGACGGCAAACCGGCGCTTGACGTGCTCGTCATCGGCGCCGGCCAATCTGGCATCGCCATCGGCTTCGGTTTGTTGCGCTCGCGCGTCAGCAACATCTTGCTGCTAGACAAGGTCGAGGAAGGGAAGGAGGGCCCATGGCTCACCTACGCGCGGATGCCGACGCTGCGCAGCCCCAAGGACTATACCGGTCCTGACCTCGATATCCCGAGCCTGACCTACCAGTCCTGGCACGAAGCGCGCTTCGGCAAGGAGAGCTGGCAGACGCTCGATCTGATCCCGCGCGGACATTGGGCCGAGTATCTGCTGTGGCTGCGCCGCACGATCGAATTGCCGGTGCGCAATTGCTGCGAGCTTCTGGAGATCGCGCCTGCGGCCGACGGCCTGCTCGCTGCGCACGTGAAGCGTGCCGATGGCGTCGAGACGCTATATGCGCGCAAGATCGTGCTGGCGACAGGGCAGGAGGGAATGGGCGTCTGGATGATTCCGGAGTCGCTTCAACACCTGCCGGCCGGCTCGGTCGCGACCGTCGCCGACAGCATCGATTTCGAAAGCCTTCGCGGCAAGCGCGTTGCCGTGATAGGTGCCGGCGCATCCGCCTTCGATAATGCGGCAACGGCGCTCGAAGCAGGCGCTGCCGAGGTGCATCTGCTTTGCCGCCGTGCGCAAATCCAGGTGATCCAGCCCTATCGCTGGCTGACCTTTCGCGGTTTCCTGCGCCATCTCAGCGATCTCGACGATGCCTGGCGCTGGCGCTTCATGCGCACCATCCTGGAGATGCGCGAAGGATTTCCGCAGCCTACCTACGACCGCTGCGCGCGTCATGCCAATTTCACGTTGCACGAAGGTGCGCCGATCGAGGCGGTACAACAGACAGGAAAAGGCATCGAATTGCAGACGCCGCGTGGCGCCATTGCCGCGGATCTCGTCATTTGCGGTACCGGCATCGACATGAATTTTGCCGGACGCGGCGAACTCTCCAGATTTGCCGCCAACATCGCGACCTGGTCCGACCGCTACCAACCGCCCGAGAGCGAACGCAACGCGCGGCTTGGACGTTTCCCCTATCTCGCCGACGATTACGCCTTCACCGAGCGCGTGCCCGGCAAGACGCCATGGATCTCCAACATCCATCTCTTTGCGATTGCGTCCACCATGAGCTTCGGCCCGTCGGGATCGTCGATCAACGCGATGACGACCGCTGTCCCAAAGCTGGTCCACGGCCTGACGCGTGGCCTGTTCCGTGCCGATATCGAACGTCACTGGGCGTCGTTGAGCGCATATGACGTGCCGCAGGCCGTAGTCACACGGCCGGCACAAAAAATGGAGGAATCACGATGATTATCCATGCTCTGCCGCGACGAAGCGCCCCTCCGGGATTGGCGCGCAACTTGCTTGTTTCTTAACCTGCCTTGCTGGCGTTTTTGTCGAAATTCAAGGGAAAACGAATGCGTTTTGTGTCTTTCAGGCCGGCGTCTTGCGTCGTCGCCACCGTCGCGCTGCTGCTCGTCGCCACCGCACCCTCGCAGGCGCAAACCAGGGCGGAAACGCTGCGCTATGTGACCGGCGCATCGGTCAACACGCTCGATCCCAACATTCCCGGTTCGACCCGCGAGTCCTTCGGACTGAGCATGAGCACCTACGACCGGCTGGTGGCCTTCGGCCGCAAGCAGCTCAACGGCAAATGGGTGTTCGATCTCGACACAATCACGGGCGAGCTCGCAGAATCCTACGACGTCAGTCCGGACAGACTGAAGATCACCTTCCATCTGCGCAAGGACGCCAAGTTCCAGGACGGCTCGCCGGTCACCGCCGAGGACGTCAAATGGTCGCTCGATCGCTGCGTTACCGCGCCGATCCTCGGCAAGGCGCAGCTCCTGACGGGATCGTTGACGTCGGCCGACCAGTTCAAGGTGATCGATCCCCTCACCATCGAGGTGACGCTGCCGAACCCAGATAAGCTCGCGCTACCCAATCTTGCCACCGTCTACCCGATCATCATCAACTCGAAGGTCGCCAAGGAGCATGCGACGACGGATGATCCCTGGGCCACCGCCTGGCTGAAGGAGCACACCGCCGGCAGCGGCGCCTATGTGGTCGAGACGTTCAAGCCTGGCGAGCAGGTGATCCTCAAGCGCGACGAGGCCTGGAATCGCAGCTCGGCCAATAAGCCGGCGTTCTTCAAGCGCGTGATCGTGCAGTCCGTGCCGGAGCCGGCGACCCGCGCCAATCTGGTCGAACGCGGCGATGCCGATATCGTCGTCGATCTCCAGGCGAGCGATGTGCAGTCGCTGGAGGCCAAGGGCAAACTCAAGGTGGTCTCGACACCGCAATACAACGCGATCACCTTCGTCTCGATGAACAATCAGATCCCGCCTTTCGACAACGTCAATGTACGCCGCGCCATCGCCTTCGCGCTGCCCTATGACGACATGTTCAAAGCCGCCTTGTTCGGCCGCGGCGCGCCGCTGTTCGGTGCGAGCTGGCCCGACGGCAAGCCGCTGAACGGCATCTATCCGTTCCAGGCGCCGGTGAAGGTCGATCTCGACAAGGCTCGTGAATATCTCAAGGCCGCGGGTCTCCCAGAGGGCTTCTCGACGACCTTCAGCTTCAACGTCGGCCAAGCCTCGACCGCCGAGCCGATGGCGGCTCTCATCAAGGAATCGCTTGCCAAGATCGGGATCAAGGTCGACATCCAGAAGCTGCCGGACGCGCAGATGTCGACGCAGATCAACGAGAAGAAGCTGCCCTTGTTCACCGAAGGCATCGTCGCCTGGCTGCCTTCGACGGACTATTTCTACCGCAACTTCTACACTGGCAATCAGCGCTGGAATTACAGCTCGACAAATAACCCCGAGCTGGCCGCAATCGCGCAGGAAGCTCGCTTCGAGCCGGATAAGGCCAAGTACGAGGAGGATGGCCGCAAGCTCAATGCGATCCATTTCAGCGAGATGCCGCAGATCCCGCTGTGGCAGCCGAACCAGGATGCCGTCATGGCGCCGTCGATCGAAGGCTACACCTACGAATTCCATCGTCAGGTCGACTATCGCGATGTCAGCCGCAAGTGACGGCAGCAGACGGGAAGGAACGCTACAGGGTGACAAGCGGTCTTGGTGCAACGATGGTGCGGGCGGGCAGGCGGCTTCTGTCGTCGCTCCCGGCGCTGTTCGGTGTGCTGGTCTTCACCTTCCTGTTGATGCGCGTCCTGCCAGGGGACCCCGCGGTGTTCTTCGCCTCGGGGCCCAATGCGGGCAAGGAAGAGATCGAGCAGATCCGCAAGCAGATGGGGCTCAACAAGTCGGTGCCGGAGCAGCTCGTGTTCTATCTCTCCGACATCGGCCACGGCAATCTCGGCCGCTCCATGATGACAGGGCAGCCGGTGCTGAAGGATCTGCGCGAGCGGCTGCCGGCCTCGCTCGAGCTCACCTTCACCGCGCTGTTGATCGCACTGATTGCGGCGGTGCCGCTCGGCGTGGTCGCCGCGCTGAGGCCAGGGTCGTTCGTCGATCATGGCGTGCGGTTGTTCTGCGCGCTCGGCGTCTGCGTGCCGACCTTCGTCTCGGGCCTGCTGCTGATCTATGTCTTCTACTATCTGCTCGGGCTTGCGCCTGATCCGACCGGGCGGATCGACGTCTTCACCTCGCTGCCGCCGCAGCGTACCGGCTTTCTGTCGATCGATTTTCTGCTCGCCGGTGACATTGAGGGCTGGTGGGCCGCTTGCAAGCAGTTGATCCTGCCGGCAGTGAGCATGGCTCTGTTCGTGATCGCGCCGCTGGCGCGGATCACGCGTGCCTCGATGCTGGTCTCGCTCGGCAGCGACTTTGTGCGCACCGCACGTTCGGTCGGATTGTCCTGGCACAAGGTGGTCGTCACCTATGCGCTGAGGAATGCGATCCTGCCCGTCATCACCATCGCCGGCATCGTGTTCTCGACCATGCTTGGCGCCAATGTCCTGGTGGAGAAAGTGTTCTCCTGGCCGGGCGTCGCCTCCTATGCCCTCGATGCGTTGTTATCCTCGGACTATGCGCCGGTGCAGGGTTTTGTGCTGCTGATGGCCAGCCTGTTCGTGCTGGTCAATCTGATCGTCGACGTCTGCTATGGCATTGCCGATCCCAGGGTATCGATCGAATGACCAGTGCAACCTTCCGCCATTCGGTCTGGATCCTGCGCGGCAATCCACTCACCGGCGTCTCCGCCGCCGGTGTCCTCCTGTTCGTTCTTGTCGCGATCTTCGGGCCGTGGATCGTGCCCTATGATCCCGTGGTCTCGAATGTCTCGGAAGCGCTGCTGCCGCCGAGCGCGGCGCACCTTGCCGGTACCGATCAGCTCGGGCGCGACGTATTCAGTCGCCTCGTCGTTGCGGCCCGGCTCGATCTTGCGATTGCGGTCTCCGCGGTCGGCATTTCCTTCGTGATCGGGGCCGTCGTCGGTTCGTTCTGCGGCTATACCGGGGGCCGGCTAGACCGCAGCGTCGGCCGCTTCGTCGACGTGATGATGGCGTTTCCGCTGTTTGTGCTGGCGATGGCGATGGTTGCAGCGCTGGGCAACCGGATCGAGAACATCGTCATCGCAACCGCGATCATCAATCTTCCCTTCTACATTCGCTTCGCACGCGCCGAGGTCAATATCAGGCGCAATGTCGGCTGGGTCGAGGCCGCGCGCGCCTGCGGCGAGAGCCATTTCTCGGTGGTGTTGCGCTTCCTGCTGCCAAATATCCTGCCGGCGATGGCGGTGCAGATCTCGCTCAATCTCGGCTGGGCCATTCTCAATGCCGCCGGCCTGTCCTTCATCGGCCTCGGGGTCAAGCCGCCGACGCCGGAATGGGGCATCATGGTCGCGGAGGGTGCGCGCTTCATCTCGACCGGGCGGTGGTGGCTCGTGGCCTTTCCGGGCCTCGCGCTGATGATGGCGGTGCTGTGCTTCAATCTCCTCGGTGACGGGATGCGGGACATTCTCGATCCCCGCATGCGCACATGAGCGAGGAACTGCTCAGGATCGACGACCTCCACGTCTCGTTCTCGACGCGGCGTGGACTGGTCGAGGCCGTGCGTGGCGTCACGCTCACGGTCGAGGCCGGCGAGATGCTTGGCCTTGTCGGTGAGAGCGGTTCGGGCAAGTCGGTCACCGGCTTTGCCACGACAAGGCTGCTGGATTCGGCCGGGCGCGTCACCGGCGGAAAGATTCTGTTTCGCGGCCAGGACATCACGAAGCTCAGGGGCGACGACCTCCGTCAGCTCCAGGGCGCCGCGATGTCGATGATCTTCCAGAATCCGCGGGCGGCACTCAATCCGATCCGGGCGATCGGCTTGCAGATCGCGGATGCGATCCTCACCCACAAGCGGATATCGAAGGATGCCGCGCGTGCCGAAGCGCTGGAGCTGCTCCGCGCCGTCCAGATCCGCGATCCCGAGAAGCGGATGAATGCCTATCCGCATGAACTGTCCGGCGGCATGTGCCAGCGCGTCATGATTGCGATCGCGATTTCCTGCAATCCCGCGCTGCTGATCGCCGACGAGCCGACGACGGGTCTCGACGTCACCACGCAGAAGGTCGTGATGGATCTGTTGGCGGATATTGCTGCCGCCCGCGGCATGGCCACGATTTTGATTACGCACGATCTCGGGCTTGCGGCGCGATATTGCCGCCGCATTGCCGTGATGGAGCAAGGGCGTATTGTCGAGGAGGCGAGTCCCAAGACTCTCTTCAGCACACCACAGCACGCCTATACCAGGCGCCTGGTTGCGGCATCGCCGACAGCGACGTCGCGGATCGAGGACCTCGTGACGGCGGAGGAGCGGGAACGACACGCGGCAGTGATCAGCAAGCCGAGGCAGCAGCTCGCGCACGGGACTCCGCCGCTGCTGGAGGTTCGGAAACTCGCCAAGCGTTTTGATCAAGGCTCGGCGGCGGTTGCCGACTTCTCGATGACGATAGCCGGCGGCGAGAGCGTCGGGCTCGTCGGCGAATCCGGATCCGGCAAGAGCACGACCTCGCGGATGATCTGCCGTCTGATCGATCCGAGCGAAGGCGACATCGTGTTCGACGGGCAGTCGATCGGGCATGTGGCAGCGCGGGACTTTCACCGCTCGCGCTTTCGCAAAGACATCCAGATAGTCTTCCAGGACCCGAACGAGAGCCTCAATCCGCGCTTCACGGCCTTCGACTGCATCGCCCACCCCCTGATGCGGCTCGACGATATGCGCGCGGGCAGCGAGCTGCGGCAGCGGGTCGAAGAATGTGCGGAGCGGGTAGGCTTGCCGCTGGATCTCTTGCCGCGCTTCCCACATCAGCTCTCTGGTGGTCAGAAGGCCCGCGTCGGGATTGCCCGTGCCATCGCCTGCCGGCCGCGGCTCCTGGTGCTCGACGAGCCGACCGCCGCGCTCGACGTCTCGGTACAGGCGGTGGTGTTGCAATTGCTCGACCGCTTGCGGCGCGAGAACGACATCGCGCTGCTGTTCGTCAGCCACGATCTCAATGTGGTGCGCATGCTCTGCGACCGCACCATCGTGCTGCGCAATGGCGGCATCGTGGAGCAAGGCGAAAGCCGGGCGTTGTTCGATAATCCGAAGACCGACTACACCCGCAAGCTGGTCGAGGCGATCCCGCATATCGAGACCGGGCCAGCGCTGGCGGCCGCGCTTTGAGGCCGTTCTTTGGTACTTGGACTAGCCAGAAAGTCGATGAGATCTCGCTGGCGAAGGCGTGGTTACTGGCATACCATTTGCACGCTAATGGGCTCTGTTTCACTTGCTCTTGGCCAATAAACGGCCGGCATCACGGCATTACTGGGAGGAATTCATGGATCGCAGGACCGTATTGAAGGGACTGGCTGGCGCAGGCGGTCTGGCATTGTCGGGTGGCCTCTCGGCGCCTGCGATCGCGCAAGGCGCCTCAGCCCGGACCCTGCGCTTTGTGCCGCAGGCCAACCTCGCCAATTTCGATCCGATCTGGGGCACGCAATATGTCGTGCGCAATGCCGCGGCCCTGGTCTGGGATACGCTCTACGGCGTCGATGCCTCGCTCCAGCCGCAGCGGCAGATGGTCGAGTCCGAGGAGGTGACCGACGACGGCACGACCTGGACGTTCAAGCTCCGATCAGGGCTCAAATTCCATGACGGCGAGCCTGTGCTGAGCAAGGACGTCGTCGCGAGCCTTACGCGCTGGTCGGCGCGCGATCCGATGGGGCTGATGCTCAAGGCGATTCAGCAGGAGCTCACCGCCGTCGACGACCGCACCTTCAAATGGGTGCTGAAGCAGCCCTATCCGAAGCTGCTCTACGCACTCGGAAAGGGCAACTCGCCTTGCGCCTTCATCATGCCGGAGCGCATCGCGCAGACCGACCCCTTCAAGCAGATCTCCGACTATATCGGCTCCGGCCCGATGAAGTTCGCCAAGGGCGAGTGGGTCCCGGGCGCCAAGGCCGTGTTCGAAAAATTTGCCGACTATGTGCCGCGGCAGGAGAAATCATCCTGGCTTGCCGGCGGCAAGCAAATATTGGTCGATCGCGTCGAGTGGATCATCATGCCGGATCCGGCAACGGCGGCGGCCGCGTTGCAAAATGGCGAGATCGACTGGTGGGAGAATCCGATCGCGGATCTGGTTCCGGTCCTGAAGAAGAACAAGAATATCAGCGTCGATATCGGCGATCCCCTCGGCAATGTCGGCTCGTTCCGCATGAACCACCTTTACCCGCCCTTCAACGACGTGCGGGCGCGGCGCGCGGTGCTGATGGCGCTCAATCAGGAAGACTACATGCGTGCGATCGTCGGCGACGATAATTCATTGTGGAAGCCGCTGCCCGGCTTCTTTACGCCGGATACGCCGCTCTACACCGAAGCGGGTGGCGAGATCCTGAAGGGCAAGCGCGATCTCGACGCGGCCAAGAAGTTGCTCGCCGAGAGCGGCTATTCCGGCCAGCCGGTGACTTGCCTCGTCGCGCAAGATCAGCCGATCACCAAGGCAATGGGCGACGTGACCGCGGACCTCCTGAAGCAGCTCGGCATGAACGTCGACTTCGTTGCAACCGACTGGGGCACGGTCGGCTCCCGCCGTGCGGCGAAGACGCCGCCGGGGCAGGGTGGCTGGAACATGTTCCACACCTGGCATGCAGGCGCGGACTGCATCAATCCCGCTCCCTACACGGGCATTCGCGCCAATGGCGACAAGGCGTGGTTCGGCTGGCCCAACAGCCCCGCGACCGAGAAGGAGGTCACGTCCTGGTTCGAGGCCAAGAGCCTCGATGAGGAAAAGGCCGCCATCGGCCGCCTCAACAAGGCAGCAATGGACGACGTCGTCTACGCGCCGACAGGCTTCTTCCTGAGCTACACCGCGTGGCGCAAAAACGTCTCCGGCGTTGTCAAGGGACCGTTGCCCTTCTTCTGGGGCGTATCGAAGTCCGCATGATCCTGCGCTGAGGCCAGATGCTCTCCTTTATCCTCCGGCGCGTCGTCTCCACCTTGCCGGTGATGGCGATTGTTGCATTGTTCGTGTTTAGCCTGCTTTACATCGCGCCGGGTGATCCGGCCGTGGTGATCGCGGGCGACCAGGCAAGCCCGGAGGATGTGGAGCGCATCCGCCAGAGCCTCGGCCTCGACCGGCCCTTCCTGATCCAGTTTGGAAGCTGGGTCTGGCGCATCCTGCATGGTGATCTCGGCACCTCGATCTTCACCAATCTGCCGGTTTCGACGATGATCGGGCAGCGTCTCGGGCCGACGCTGTCGCTGATGATGGTCACCCTCCTGCTCACGATCGTGGTCGCGGTGCCGCTCGGTGTGGTGGCGGCATGGAAAGCCGGCAGCTTCATCGACCGCGCCATCATGGCATTCGCCGTGTTCGGCTTCTCGCTGCCCGTCTTCGTCGTCGGCTACGTGCTCGCCTACGTCTTCGCGCTGGAGCTCGAATGGCTTCCGGTGCAGGGCTACACGCCGCTCACGGAGGGTTTTTGGCCGTGGCTGCAAAACCTGATCCTGCCCGCGGTCGCGCTCGGCTGCGTCTACATCGCGCTGGTCGCGCGCATCACGCGCGCCACCATGCTTGAAGTCTTGCAGCAAGATTATATCCGCACTGCGCGTGCCAAGGGGCTCGGGCAGGGCGGCATCCTGTTCATTCACGCGCTGAAGAACGCCGCGGTGCCGATCGTCACCGTGATCGGGATCGGCATCGCGCTCCTGATCGGCGGCGCGGTCGTGACCGAGAGCGTGTTCGCGATTCCTGGCCTCGGCCGTCTCACGATCGATGCGATCCTGCGGCGCGACTATCCAGTGATCCAGGGCATCGTGCTGCTGTTCAGCTTTGTTTACGTGTTGGTCAATCTGATGATCGACGTCACCTACACGATCGTTGACCCGAGGATCCGCTATTGACCGACATGACCGTCAACCCGCAAACGCTCCCGGCCGGATTCGCCGTCGCGCCGCAACTGCCCGATATCCTTCGTCCTGTCAGGATCCGGCGCGGCTTCATGGGGCTGCTGCGCGGCCATCCCACCGTCGCGATCGGCGGCGCGCTACTGCTGATTCTTGTCCTGATTGCGATCTTCGCGCCTTACCTCGGAACGGTCGATCCGACCGCGCTCGCGCCCGCCAAACGTACCCGCGCGCCGTCGGCCGCTTACTGGTTCGGCTCCGACGTGCTCGGCCGCGACATCTATTCCCGCGTGCTCTTTGGTGCGCGGGTCTCGCTCACGGTCGGCCTGTCCGTTGCGATATTCGCGTCCACGGTGGGGCTTGCCATTGGCATCGTCTCCGGCTTCATCCGCTGGGCGGACGGAATCCTGATGCGCTTCATGGACGGCTTGATGTCGATCCCGCCGATCCTGCTGGCGATCGCGCTGATGGCGCTGACGCGCGGCAGCGTCGGCAACGTCATTCTGGCGATCACCATTGCCGAGATCCCGCGCGTCTCGCGCCTGGTGCGCAGCGTCGTGCTGTCGCTGCGCGAACAACCCTATGTGGATGCGGCGGTCGCCTGCGGTACGCGCACGCCGATGATCATCCTGCGCCACATCCTGCCCAACACACTCGCGCCGATGCTGGTCCAGGCGACCTATATCTGCGCCAGCGCCATGATCACGGAAGCGATCCTGTCTTTCATCGGCGCAGGCACCCCGCCGACCATTCCGTCTTGGGGCAACATCATGGCCGAGGGCCGCGCGCTGTGGCAGGTCAAGCCCTATATCGTGTTCTTTCCGGCGGCCTTCCTGTCGGTGACCGTGCTCGCGGTGAATTTGCTCGGCGACGGCCTTCGCGATGCGCTCGATCCGCGCATGGCCAAGAGCCTCTGATGTTTCGAGGCTGATCAAGATGGCGTTGCTCGAAGTCGAGAACCTCCAGACCCACTTCCGTACGCCAAGCGGCATCAACCGCGCGGTCGACGGAGTGTCCTTTCACGTCAACGAAGGCGAGACATTGGCAATCGTCGGCGAGTCCGGCTGCGGCAAGTCAGTGACCTCGATGTCGTTGATGCGGCTGATCCCCGAGCCGCCGGGCAAGATCGCCGGCACCATCCGCTTCGCGGGAAGGGATCTGCTTCAACTGTCCGATCGCGAGATGCGCGCGATCCGCGGCAACGACATCTCGATGATCTTTCAAGAGCCGATGACGAGCCTCAATCCGGTGCTGACCGTGGGCCGTCAGATCCGCGAGACGCTGATGATTCATCAGGGCCTGGACAAGCAGGCCGCTGAGGCGCAGGCGATCGAGATGCTGACGCTCGTCGGCATTCCCGAGCCGAAGCGGCGCGTGCGCGAATATCCGCATCAGCTTTCTGGCGGCATGCGCCAGCGCGTGATGATCGCGATTGCGCTCGCCTGCAATCCAAAACTCCTGATCGCAGACGAGCCGACCACGGCGCTCGACGTGACCATCCAGGCGCAGATCCTGAAGCTGATGCTGGACCTGAAGCACCGGGTAGGAGCGGCGATCATCCTGATCACCCACGATCTCGGCGTGGTCGCCGAAATCGCCGAGCGCGTCATGGTGATGTATGCCGGCCGCAAGGTCGAGGAGGCGCCGGTCGCCGAGCTGTTCCGCTCGCCGCGTCATCCGTATACGCAGGGCCTGCTCGGCGCGGTGCCGCGGCTCGGCTCGTCGCTGACCGGCACCGCGCGACGGTTGGCCGAGATTCCCGGGCAGGTCCCCGATCTCAGGAAGCCGATCACGGGCTGTGTCTTTGCCGGACGCTGCGCGCTGGCGACCGATCTCTGCCGCCAATATGCTCCTGGGCTCGAAGAGAAGGGGCCGCGCCATGTCGCCGCCTGCCATTACGCAGCCAAGGGGGCCGTCGCGGCATGAGTCCTCCACTGCTCCAGGTCAACGACCTCAAGAAGCATTTTCCGGTCAATAGAGGCCTGTTCGGGCGCAAGTCCGAATGGGTCTATGCGGTCGATGGCGTGTCGTTCGAGATCGCACGGGGCGAGACGCTGTCGCTGGTCGGTGAGTCCGGTTGTGGCAAGTCGACGGTCGGCCGCGCTGTTTTGCGCCTGTTCGATATCACCGCGGGGCAGGTGATCCTCGACGGCCAGCGCATCGACGATGCCTCGCCGAGCGTGATGCGCCAGATGCGCCGGCGCGTGCAGGTCGTGTTCCAGGATCCGTTCTCGAGCCTCAATCCGCGCATGCGCGTGCGCGACATTCTGGCCGAGCCGATCCGGAACTTTGGCCTTGCAAAATCCGCGGCGGATCTTGAAGTCCGCGTCACGGAGCTGATGGACACGGTGCGCCTGCCGCGCGAAGCGCTCAATCGCCGGCCGCACGAATTTTCGGGTGGCCAGCGCCAGCGTATCGGGATTGCGCGGGCGCTGGCGGCTGAGCCCGAGCTGATCGTCTGCGACGAGGCGGTCTCCGCGCTCGACGTCTCGGTCAAGGCCCAGATCGTCAATTTGCTGCAGGACCTCCAGCAGAAATTCGGCCTCGCGCTGCTCTTCATCAGCCACGATCTCGCGATCGTCGAGCACATGACCCACCGGGTCGCAGTGATGTACCTCGGCAAGATCGTCGAGGTGGCGCCGCGCCGGGAGATCTTTGCCGCGCCAAGGCATCCCTATACCAAGGCGCTGCTCTCGGCGGTGCCGCTGCCTGAGCCCGGCGCGCAGCGCAATCCGATCATCCTCAGCGGCGACGTGCCGAGCCCGATCAATCCACCAAGCGGATGCCGCTTCCACACCCGCTGCCCTTACGTCTTCGATCGCTGCCGGACGGAAGAGCCGCTGCTTCGTTCGGCCGAGGGCGAGCAATGGGTGGCCTGCCATTTGGATGCACTGCCGCAAGGCTAGACAGCTTCAGCCTATATTGGCCAGTGCCCGGCGGATGGCGGCAAAGATGTCGCCGATCTGGTCTTCGTTGATGATCAGGGGCGGCGAGATCAACAGCGTGTCGCCGCTGCTGCGGATCATGATGCCGTCTTCATAGCAGCGGCCAGCGCATTCGGCGCCGCGTGCACCCGGTGCGCCCTCACGCGGCTTCAGGTCGATCGCGGCCAGCAGACCAATGTTGCGAATGTCGACGACATGAGGGAGGTCGCGCAAGGCGTGCGCGTGGTTCTCCCACACCGGCGCGAGGCGGCGAGCCCGTTCGAACAGGCCGAGATCCTGGTACACGTCGAGCGCGGCGAGACCTGCCGCGCAGGCGAGCGGATGGGCCGAATAGGTGTAGCCGTGGAACAGCTCGATCGCATTGTCTGGCCCCTGCATCAGCGCCTCATAAACCTTGCCGCTGACGATGACGCCGCCCATCGGAACGGCGGCGTTGGTCATGCCCTTGGCGCAGGTGATGAGGTCGGGCGTCACGCCGAAAGCATTTGCGCCAAAGGCTGCGCCCAGGCGTCCAAAACCCGTGATTACTTCGTCGAAGATCAGCAGAATGCCGTGCTGGTCGCAGATCTGGCGCAACCGCTCGAGGTAGCCGACCGGCGGCGGCAACACGCCGCCCGAGCCGGTCACGGGTTCGACGATGACGGCGGCAATTGTGCTGAGATCGTGCAGCTGAAGTAGCTTGGTCAACTCGTCGGCAAAATGGGCGCCCCATTGCGGCTGTCCCCGGGAGAACGCCGCATGCTCCGGGTCATGCGTATGCGGGAGATGATCGACCTCGGGTAGCAGCGGGCCGAAATCCCGGCGGTGGCGTACGATGCCGCTCACCGAGAGGCCGCCCCAACCCATGCCGTGATAGGCCTTGGCGCGCGAGATGAAGCGGATGCGGCTGGCTTCGCCACGGGCGCGGTGATAGCCGCGTGCGATCTTCAGGGCCGTATCGACCGACTCCGAGCCGGAATTGGTGAAGAAGACATGGTCGAGGCCCGCTGGTGCGATCTCGGTGATACGCCGGGCGAGCTCGAAGGCGGCCGGATGGCTCATCTGGAACGAGGAGACGAAGTCGAGCTTTGCTGCCTGCGCCTGGATCGCTTCGACGATCCGCCGCTGTCCGTGTCCCGCGTTCACGCACCACAGCCCGGCCATGCCGTCGAGAATCCTTCGGCCGTCGTCTGTGACGTAGTGCATGCCCTCGGCGGCGACGAAGATGCGCGGCTTGGACTTGAACTGCCGGTTCGGCGTCATCGGCAGCCAGAACGGCTCCATGGCCTCGCGGGTGAGGGGGCTGTTGGAAGCGAAGGAATTTGCGGGCATGGGGCCTCTTGCTTGTTGTTCAGTCAGTGGCGGCACTGGGCCAGCGGTGCCTCAGTTTCGCAGCGCTTTCGAGATGCCTGCGCAACAGCGCGGCTGCGGCTTCGTGCTGGCCGGCTTCGAGTTGATCGAGAATAGCAAGGTGTTCGCGGCTGTTCACGAGCACGCGCTCGTGGCCAAACGTCCAATCGTAGTTGCCGAAGCGCCGTAGCCGGTTCTGCTGCTGAATGGCCACCAGCAGATACCGGTTGCCCGATGCCGCCGCGAGGCCTTCATGAAAGGCTGCATTGATCTCGTAGAGCGGGATGGTGGCAGCTTGATTCCACGGCATCGTCAACGCTTCCTCGTGACGGCGGCGCATGTCGGCGGCCCAGGCAGGATCGAGCCGGAAGCCGGGCTCGAGCAGGCCGGCCGGCTCGATCATGAGGCGGTATCGGTAGCTCTCGTGGCGCGCTTGTTCGTCCATGAATATCGGATGGAAGCGCCAGCCGTGCCCTGGCTTGCGCTGGACGGCGGCCACTTCCGCAAGCTTGGTGAGGACGCGCTGCACGACCGGCCGGGTCGCAGCGTAGCGCTGCATCAGGTCGTGCTCGGAGACTTCATCCGGTAGCCGGCCGGCCCGGCGGTCGCTCGCGATCGCGAGGAACAGCCGGTCAGTGTTGTCCGGGGCGGGCTGGCGGAGGGCCTTGTGTGAGGCGGCCACTGCATCAGTCACAAAATAGCCGCCGTGTTTCCCGGCGCGCACCAGCTTGCTGGTCGCAAGCAGTTTCAGCGCCGCGCGCACCGGGGTGCGCGAAACCTGGAGGCGCTCGGCCAGCGCGACTTCGGCGAGACGCGTGCCGGGCGCAAGTCCCTCGCTCCGGATCAGGTCCATGATGCCAGCCGACAATTCGCGCTGGAGGCGGCTAGGGCTCGCTTTTTCCCGGCTGGAAGATTTTTGTTTCATGTCATCACAAAATACATTAGGCTTCGTGAGAAAGCAAAAGGAACTTCAAAAGGAACCTGGCATCCATGGTCGAGCCCTTTCCCCTGATCGAAATCTCCGGTCCGCCTCACGAGCGTGGACGTCAATATGGGCAGAAGGCGGCGGGCCGCATCAAAAAGGGGACGTCACACTACTTCGCGCAATTGAAGGAGCTGTCGCTCGATGCGAAGGGTGTGGCTGAGCTGGTGCGGGATTATCTCCCCGTCATCGAGGCGTTCGAGCCGAGCTATATCGAGGAGATGCGGGGCATTGCCGCGGGCGCCGACGTTCCGTTCGAGGATGTCGTCCTGCTCAACGCGCGCACCGAGATCATCAAGCTCGCAAACCCGAAGATCCGCGCGCGCCTGAAGACGCCGGAAGATCCGGACGGCTGCACGGGCGTCGTCGTGCTGCCCCAGGCTGCCGGCAACGGCCGCCTGATCCACGCCCAGAACTGGGACTGGAAGCGCGAATGCGCGGAGACTGCGGTGGTGCTGAAGGTGCGGCGCGACGACGGCCCAGACCTCATGACCTTTACCGAGGCCGGTGCGCTCGGTCGTTGCGGTTTCAATGCCGTCGGCATCGCGATCACGGCGAACTATCTCCAAAGTGACCGCGACTACCGTCAGGTCGGCGTGCCGCTGGCGCTGATCCGCCGCAAGGTTCTGGAGAACGAGCACCTCGCGCTGGCGATGCGCGCGGTCTATAGCACCAAGAAATCCGCGGCGAACAACATGATCGTCAGCCACCGCGAAGGCGTGGCGATCGATTTCGAATGTGCGCCGGATGAGACCTTTCAGGTGCATCCGCAGAACGGCCTCCTGGTGCACGCCAATCACTTCGTGAGCCCGGTTGCGCTTGGCAAGCTGAAGGACGCCGGTATCCAGGATACGCCGGACAGTCTCTACCGAGACATCCGGGTCCGCGATCTGCTCCAGCCGCATATCGGCAGCATCACCTTCGACACCGTCAAGACCGCGCTGTTCGACGAGTTCGCCTACCCCTGGTCGGTTTGCCGCCCGCCGCGCCGCAATCTCAGCAACAATCTCAGCGCCACCGTGGCAATGATCCTGATGGAGCCGGCGAGCGGGCTGATGCAGGCGGCGCCGCTGCCGTCGCTCAATCGCGAGTTCACCACCTACCGGCTCGAGATTGATGAGATCGGACGAGCGGCGTTTGAGCGGTCGGCTGCGGCGGGGGCGGCGTGATGCGACGGCGTCGGCCGTCGCCGGCATGGGCGGTCGGTCTCGCCGCGCTGACTCTGTTGGCCATGCCAGGGAAAGCCGGCGCCGGAACTTTGCTGCGGACGCGGATCAATGCCGACATCCGCTCCACCGATCCCGGCACCAATCGCGACGCCAACACGGATGCGGTGGTCGCGCATCTGGTGGAGGGGTTGGTCGCCTTCCGCGACGATACCTCGATCGGCCCGATGCTGGCCGAGAGCTGGACCGTTTCGAACGAAGGCAAGACCTATACATTCCACCTGCGCCAGGGCGTCAAGTTCCACAACGGCGCCACCATGACTGCGGATGACGTGGTCTGGTCGCTGAAGCGCTGGCTTAATCCGGCGACGCAATGGCGCTGCCTTTCGGAGTTCGGCGCCACCGGCATAGCGCGGATCGAGAAGATCGAAGCGCCCGACCAGCAGACGGTCGCCGTCATGCTGGATCAGCCGACGGCGTTGTTCCTGCCGACCATCGCGCGGCCCGATTGCGGTCAGACCGCGGTCATTCACCGGGATTCCGTCGGGCCCGACGGCAAGTGGATCGCCCCGATTGGCACGGGGCCGTTCAAGCTCGGGGAGTGGAAGCGCGGCCAGTATATCGATGTGGTTCGCTTCGACGGTTACGTCTCGCGGACCGACCCGCGCAGCGGATTTACCGGACGCAAGACGGCTGAGGTCGATCGTGTCCGCTACAACGTAATTCCCGACAGCTCGGCTGCGAAGGCGGGGCTCCTGAGCGGTTCGCTCGACCTCATTGCGGAGTTGTCGATTCCCGACCTCGAGGATCTCAAGTCGCGTTCCGACGTGCAACTCAGCGTCACTCCGTCGCTAAGCCTCACGGGTATCCTGTTCCAGACCAGGGATCCCTTGTTGAAGGACGTGCGAATCCGCCGCGCGATCGCGCTCTGCCTCGATACGGAGCAGATTGTCGATGCGGTCATGCAGGGGACGGCGCGCCCGAACAATTCCGCGCTGCCGATCGGCAGTCCTTTCCACGGCGAGGTGGAGACGCACGGCTACGTGCAGGACATCGCCGAAGCAAAGCGGCTGCTGGCGCAAGCGGGCTATCATGGTCAGCCGATCAAGATGATCGCCAACAAGCGCTACAATTTCGTGTTCGATTCCGCGGTTCTCGTACAGGCTATGGCGCAGGCCGTCGGCATCAATATCGAGATCGAGGTGCTGGATTGGGCGGCTCAGCTCGATCGCTACAACAGGGGCGACTATCAGGCGATGGCCTTCGTCTATTCGGCGCGGCTCGACCCCTCGCTGAGCTTCGAGATGCTGGCCGGACCCAAAGCGACGCAGCCGCGCAAGATCTGGGACAATCCGGAAGGCCAAGAGATGCTGCGGCAGTCGATGACGATCGACGATGCAGCCAAGCGTCAGGCGCTGTTCGATGAGATGCATCGGCGCTTCATCGCGGACGTGCCGATGATCGTGCTGTTCAACGGCGCGGAGCTGACAGCCATGAGAAAGAACGTCAAGGGCTACGCCGGCTGGCTGTTTCCCCAGCCGCGCTTCTGGGGCGTAACTGTCGAATAGGCAAGGGCGGCGCCATGTTGGGTTACCTCGCACGACGGCTGGCCATGACGATCCCGACCCTGCTGCTGGTCGCGATCGGGGTGTTTGCGCTGGTCCGGCTCATTCCCGGCGATCCCGTGCAGGTGATGCTCGGCGATTCAGCCGATCCCGCGCAGGCCGCGCAGCTACGGGCCCAACTCGGCCTCGACCAGCCGATTCCGCTCCAATTCATGCACTGGATCGCGAAGCTTGCGACCGGTGATTTCGGGCACTCCATCACCAACAACCTCGCGGTGCTGCCGTTGATCCTCGACCGCTTCCAGGTCAGCGCCATCATCGTGCTGGTCGCGGTTGGGCTGGCTGCCTGCATCGCGGTGCCGGCCGGACTCGTCGCGGCGTGGAAGCAGAACAGCCTGCTCGATCTCTCCGTGGTCGGCGGCGTCACGCTGCTCTTGTCGATCCCGAGTTTCTGGCTCGGCCTGCTGCTGCTGCTTCTGTTCGGGCTCAAGCTGAAATGGCTTCCGGTGATCGGATATGTGCCGTTCACCGAGAATTTCTGGCAGGCGGCGACTTTCATCGTGTTGCCGATCGCGACGCTGACCATGGTGGAAATCGGCGTGCTCACGCGCATGGCGCGGGCTGCCTCGATCGAGGTGCTGCGGCTGGAATATGTCACGCATGCGCGCGCCAAGGGTGTGCCGGAGTGGCGGGTGCTTGCGAGGCACGTGCTGCCGAACGCGTTCGCGCCGACCTGGACGCTGATCGGCCTCGTGCTCGGCCATCTCCTCGGCGGCATCGCCGTGATCGAGACCGTGTTCACATTGCCTGGTCTCGGCCGGCTGCTGGTCGATTCGATCTTCGCGCGCGACTATCCGGTCGTGCAGGGCTGCCTGCTGTTTACGGCCGTGATCTATGTCGTGGTCAATCTGATCGTCGACCTCTGCTATCCGCTGTTCGATCCAAGGGTGACGGTGGCATGAGGGTGCGCATGAACACCGCGATCGGCGGCGCTTTGATGGCGCTGCTGCTCGGCGCTGCCGTGACCGGCGCATTCTGGACGCCATTCGACCCGCTGCGCATCAATTTGCGCGCGCGGCTTCAGGCGCCGTCGCCGCTGCATTGGCTCGGCACGGACGAGTTTGGCCGCGATGTGCTGAGCCGCGTCATGGTCGGCGCGGGTGCCAGCGTCGTGATTGCCTTGGTCACGGTGCTGCTGGCCGTCACGGCCGGCATGGTGATCGGCTGCGCGGCCGGTTACATCAGAGGCTGGGCCGACCGTATCATCATGGCGGTCAACGATGCGCTGCTCGCGTTCCCTGGCATCCTGCTGGCGCTGGCCGTGATGATCGTGGTCGGCGCCAACAAGGTCGGGCTGATCCTGGCGCTCGGCCTTGCCTACATCCCGTCGGTCGTCCGCGTGGTGCGTGGAACCGTGCTGTCGATCCGCGAGAAGGAATATGTCGAGGCCTCGTGCGTCATCGGCAATTCGGAAGTCTATTCGATGTTTCGACACGTGATGCCGAACGCGATCGCACCCGTCGCGGTGCTAGCAACCAGCATGTTCGGCTGGGTGCTGCTCGCCGAGAGCGCCCTGAGCTTCTTAGGGCTGGGCGTGCCGCCGCCGGCGCCGACCTGGGGCAACATGCTGGCGGCGAGCCGACCATTCATGGAGACGGCGGCGTGGCTTTCGATCGCACCGGGCCTGTGCATCGCGCTGACGCTGCTCGGCATCAATCTGCTCGGCGATTCCTTACGTGATCGCCTCGACCCCAGGATGGCGCACGGATGACGCTGCTATCGGTCGAGAATCTGCGCATCGAGGCGTCGGCCAGCAAGGCTGTGGTCGTCGATGATGTTTCGTTTGCCGTTGAACGCGGCGAGTTCCTGGCCGTCGTCGGCGAGTCCGGCAGCGGCAAAACGGCGGCGGCGCGCGCCGTGCTGGGCTTGTTGCCGCCCGGCCTGCGCAAGTCCGGTGGCCGCATCGTGCTCGACGGCGTCGACCTGGCGACCGCCTCCGCGCGCCAGATGCGCGCGCTGCGCGGACCGACGGTCGGCATGGTGTTCCAGGAGCCGATGGTTTCGCTCAATCCCGCGATCAGCGTCGGTGCACAGATGGCCGAAGGGCTCGGCCTGCATGAGCGGCTTGGAAAACGCGAAATCAAGCGGCGCTGCATCGATATGCTGGCGCGCGTGCAGATCCGCGACCCCGAGCGAACCTATGACGCCTATCCGCACGAATTCTCCGGCGGCATGCGCCAGCGCATCATGCTCGCATCGGTGATGCTACTGAAGCCAAAACTCCTGATCGCGGATGAGCCGACGACGGCGCTTGATACCCTGACCCAGCGTGAGGTGCTTGACCTGATGGTCGGGCTCGCCCGCGACCACGGCACGTCGGTGCTGCTGATCACCCATAATCTCGGACTGGTGTCGCGCTATGCGCAGCGCGCGCTGGTGTTGCGCCAGGGCAAGATGGTCGAGACGGGCACGACCCGGAAAATTCTGACTTCGCCCAGCGAGGCCTATACCAAGCGTTTGGTCGAGGCGTTGCCACGGCGTGGCGCCACAACCAGGGAGCGACAGGGCGGCGAGCCTCTCGTCAGCGTGCGGGGCCTCAAGGTCGGGTTCGGCGGGCGGCAGCGGCTGTTCCGTCGTGATGCCGGTGTGTCGGCTGTCAACGGCGTCGATCTTGATATCGCCGCGGGCGAAACGGTCGCGGTCGTCGGTGGCAGCGGCTCCGGTAAGACCACGCTCGGTCGGGCCATGTTGCGGTTGATCCCGATTTCGGGCGGCGAGATCAGGTTTCAGGGCAGGGACGTGACCGCGACCAACGACCGCGACTTCCGTCTCGCCTCGCAGCTCGTATTCCAGGATCCTTATTCCTCGCTCGATCCGCGCATGCGCGTCGGCGAGATCGTCGCCGAACCACTGCGCCACGTGCCGCAATTGGCGACGGATGAGCGCGATCGACGTGTGGAAGCGATGCTGGAGGAAGTAGGGCTTGCGGGCCTCGGCAAGCGCTGGCCGCATGAATTGTCCGGCGGTCAGCGGCAGCGGATCGCGATCGCGCGCGCCATCGTGCGCCAGCCGGCCTTCGTGGTGGCGGACGAGCCGGTCTCGGCCCTCGACATGACCATCCAGGCCCAGGTGCTGAAATTGCTCGAGCGGCTCCAGCTGCAATATGGCTTCGCCTGCCTGTTCATCAGCCATGATCTCGCGGCCGTCGAGCAGGTCGCCGATCGCGTTGTGGTGATGCAGGGCGGCCGGATCGTCGAGCAGGGTTCGCGCGACGATATTTTCGATCGCCCGCAGCACGACTACACCAAGGCGCTGCTCGCGGCGGCGCCGGTGTTGGACTTCACCGGTGCGGCAGTGGCGCAGGCCTCGGGCTGAACAGGATTTGCGTATGAAGCGTTTGTTTGTTGCGTTTTGTCTGGCGCTTGCGTCGTTGTCGGCGGCCCGCGCAGAGAGTGTCCTGCGCAGCATGATCACGACGGACATCCGTGGCCTGATGCCGGGCAACAGTCCCGACGACAATACCGGCCTCGTGCTTCAGCAGATCTATGAGGGCCTCGTCGCCTGGCGCAGTGATGGCACCGTCGCGCCGATGCTGGCAAAGGCGATCGAGACGTCGGCAGACGGACGCACCTACACCTTTACGCTGCGCGAGGGCGTGACCTTCCACAACGGTGCGCCCCTGACTTCGCGAGAGGTGGTCTGGACCTGGGAGCGCTTCCTCGATCCGAAATCCGGCTGGCCGTGCAGGACAAATTTCGACGGCACGCGAAAGATTGGGATCGTCGAGGTCACGGCGCTGTCTCCGGACCAGGTCGTGTTCCGGCTCGCCGAGCCGAGCGGCGCGTTCCTGAGTACGATGGCACGGACCGATTGCGACGGGACCGGCATTGCGCATCCGGGCTCGATCGGGGCCGATGGCGTCTGGCAGAAGGCGATCGGTACCGGTCCGTTCAAGCTCGCCGAATGGCGTCGCGGCCAGTTCGTCGAACTGACCCGCAACGAGGCCTATGCTACGCGCAGCGAACCGGCGGACGGCCTCACTGGAGCCAAGAGTTCCAAGGTCGATCGTGTCAGGCTGTCCATCGTTCCAGATCCGGCAGCTGCGAAGGCGGCGATCCAGGCCGGCAATCTTGATCTCTGGCCGTCGGCGGATCCGAAGTTCGCAGGCGAGCTGAAGTCGGCAGGGCTGGTGATCGTATCGGCGCCGGTGGCCTCGCTGAACGCGATCGTGATGCAGACGAACGACCCGCTGCTGAAGGACAAGCGCATCCGCGAGGCGATTGCGGCCTCGCTCGACTATCCCAGCATGAGCGACAGTCTGACTGACGGCTATGCCAAGCCGAGCACGTCTTTGGTGCCGCTCTCGAGCCGCTATTACGGCGCGGTGGAGCAGGCTGGCTTCAGCCTCGACATTGCGCGCGCAAAGAAGCTCTTGACTGAGGCGGGTTACAAGGGCGAGCCGATCAAGATCACCACCAATTCGCGCTTTCCGGTGATGAACGACGTTGCCGTGCTGGCGCAGGCGATGGCGCAACAGGCGGGCCTCAACCTCACCGTCGAGGTCGTCGAATTCGCGACCCAGCTCAGCCGCTACAATAAGGGCGACTATCAGCTTATGGTGTGGAACTACACACCTTATCTCGATCCGGCCTTCGGCCTAGACCGTTTCATCGGCGATAAGGCCGCGCAGCCCGACCGCGTCTGGGGCAATCGCGACGCGGTCGACCTGCTCGGCAAGCTGATGGAGACGGCGGCGCCCGGGGCGCGTCAGCCTTTGTTCGATGCGCTCCACAAGCTCTTTGTGGATGATGCGCCGATGATCGTGTGGAGCTCCGGTGTCAACGTCTCGGCGGTCTCGCCCGCGGTGCGCGGTTATGTGCCATGGGCCGGCCGCAAGCCGCGCTTCTGGAATGTCGAGGTTGTCCGATGATCCCCCTTGCTCAGCGCAAACACCATTCCTGGCCGGACGATGCGCGCTGCGTCGTCGGTCTCACGCTCGATTTCGACGGCACATCGCTGAAGCGTGGCCGCGGCCAATTGCCGTTCGGCGCCCGCTCGCACGGCCGCTATTCCGCCAAATGCGGCATCCCGCGCTTTGTCGACATGTTCACGCGCCACAACGTGCCCTGGACGTTTTATGTCTCCGGCTATGATGCCGAGGAGAGCCCCGATCTCGTCCGCGACATTTCGCGCTCGGGCATCGAGATCGGCTCGCACGGTTACTTTCACGAGGGCGTCGATCCCGGCGATGCCGAGCCCGAGCTGCTGGAGCGTACGCACCGGCTGCTCACCGAGATCACCGGTATCACACCGAAGGGATGGCGATCGCCGTCCGGGCACAAGACCGTGCGCACACTGCGCAAGCTCCGCGAGCTCGGCTATGTCTATGATTCCAGCGACAAGGATTTCGACCTGCCATATCTCGCCCGCTACGACGGCGCGGAGCGCAGCGACTATGTCTGCTTGCCCAACAATACCTCGAGCCTCGACGATTTTCCGTTCTACCGTGTCAGCTACACGCCGCCGTCGGAAGTTCTGGCGCATTGGCAGCAGGAGTTTGACGCGATCTACGCGGAGGGTGGCTATTTCAACCTGACCTTCCATCCGCGCGTCGGTTACGGGTCCGGCTCGCCGGCGCGCGTCGCTGCGGTCGAGGGGCTCATCAATTACGCAAAGCGCCACGAAGGCGTGCGCTTCGTCGGCATGCTGGAGCTGGCGGAATGGTGCCTGAAGCGCTCGTCCGATTGGCGGCGGGACTGGAGCGGACAATGACGAAGCCGATCGTTCCGGTCGTTGTGACCGTCAACCTCCAGGGCAAGACGGTCGAATTGACGCAAGCTCGCGAGGACTCCTTGTTCGGCCGCGCCTCGTACGGAAAATACGCCTACGCGGTCGGTTGCAAGCGTCTGTTCGGCTTGCTCGATCGCCACGGCGTCAAATCCACCGTGTTCGTCCCCGGCGCTGAGGCCGAGGCGAACCCCGCCTATATCGCCGCGCTTGCTGGCCGCGGGCATGAAATCGCCGCGCATGGCTGGGCGATGGAGGAGATGGACGCGGCCGGGATCGACGAGCGGACGCTGCTGGAGCGTACGCATGCGGCGCTATCGCAGATCGTCGGCCATGCGCCGCGCGGCTTTCGGGCGCCGCATGGCCGTCTCACGGAGCACACGCTCGGACACCTTGCCGATCTCGGCTATCGCTATGATGCGAGCTTCCAGGACGATGATCATCCCTACCGGCTCGACGCCGACGGCGGCCGCGGCATGGTCGAGGTGCCGCATGCGGAAATATTGATCGACGCGACGCTCTACGGCCAGCGCCAGACACACGATCGCGTCATGAAGATGTGGCGCGAGGAGATCGAGGCCATGTATCGCGCACGCTGCCTGATCACGCTGACACTGCATCCCCGTAGCGACTATGGCAGCGCCCGGGCCAGCCGCATCGCCGCGCTCGACGGCTTGCTGACCTGGCTGCGCAATCTCGACGGTGTCTCTTTCCTGACCTGCGAGGAGATCGCCGGTCAGGTGCGTCGGTGAATGTCTCGCCGAATGTATGCGGCAGGGATACCCATTATGCCTTCGCGGCTCCATCGCTTGTGATGGACAATGATCCAAATCCCAATGTTTGGGACGGGCGCTCCCCGAACATCGCGGCATAATACTGCGCGAAACGTCCGAGCTCGTAGAAGCCCTGCTGCATGGCTACCGCCCCCACGGTCGTCGAGCCCGGAGCGCTGTGGCGCAAAATGGAATGGATGGTGCACAGGCGCTTGTGCCGCAGGAAGCTGACCGGGCCGAGGCCGAACACCTCCTGGAAAGCGCGATGCAACGTGCGTCGGGATACGCCCAGCGCGGCACAGATTTCCGAAACATGCACGGGGCGCGTGCCAGCCTCCTGCAAATACTCCTCGACCCTGCGGATCAGTCGCCTTGCCGAGGGGAGCCAGCCGGTATCGTCGGGCGGCAGGGACGACATGACGTTGGCCGCCATGCATTCGACGATCGATCGCTTCCAGAAATCGGCGGTCGACGGCGTCAGGCCATACTTGCTGTCGCACAGGTGCGACATGATCCGAATTAGACGGCGCGATGCGACCGACCCGGTCGCAAGATTCGCCCGGAAATGGCCGCGGCTGCGCCAGGTGTCGGGGTCGCTGAGCCTCGCTTCACCGCCGAACAGGGATGCGACTTCGCCGAGGTCGAAGCGCACGGCGGCGTAGGCGGACGCGCCGTGAAAGACCCCGTCGTGCTCGAGCAGCGGCGGAATCACGAGTACGTCGTTGAGCTGCATGTCGAATGACCAGTGGGCGACGCGCTCTTCGGCAGCCAGCAACATTCCGATGATCAGTTTGTCGTCACTGGAGACGCGCTGTGTGCGCATGCCGACGTTGAACGTGCCGATGCTCAGAGAGAAATCGCCGATGCCGACATGGGACAAAGTCCCGCGCAACCGCCCGCGTCCGAGCTGCATGACGTCGACATGAGAGCCGTGAACGGCCTGGTGGAGACCCTCGAAACCCTCAAGCTTCCGCGAATCGACCAGAAGGAATTGTCCCATGGTTGCACCCTGTTACTGAAGCGCGACAATTCTGCGGCGGCTGGCAGCAAAATACCACCACAACGCGAGGTGGGTGCGACAAGCTGAATTCGCGTTTTGAGGCAAATCATCGCCGAATTTGACGCGAGACGACTGCTCCAAACTGCTGAGGATTGAGTAATTTGCGACATGGGGCGTTAAGCCTCACCCGCCGCCGCGGCGTACTGGCACAAACTGCACATCACAGCAGCCCAATCTTCGGATACCGTTTGCAACCTAAGCGATATCAATGGGAAGCGCTCTGCGGATGGCGGAGCGCACGCGGCAGGATTTTGCCGCGTGCTCGAAAACGTGCGCGCGAAAGGGATGAGATGCTGACGCAATATGCCATCGTCATCTCCACCCCCAGGCGCCAAGAAGAGGGGACCAGACAATGCGTCCAATGTGCAAGGCGATCTGCCCCAGCCGATTTCTGCTGAATTCTGCGCCGTAGCATCAGGTGGAATGCGCGTATCGGAGTTTCCATCATGCTGCGGGCGGACCTGGATCACTGCGAGTGGTTGCCGGATGACTTGAAGACCGGGGAGATGGTCTTCATTCCCGGCGGGACCTTTCGCATGGGATCCGATCACCATTATCCCGAGGAGGCGCCGAGCCATCGCGTCTCCGTCGACGGCTTCTGGATTGATCGGACTCCTGTGACCAACCGTCAGTTCAAGGAATTCGTCAACGCGACCGGCCATGTCACCGAGGCGCAGATCGTTCCGGATCCCAGGGATTATCCCGGTGCATTGAAGGAGATGCTCTACGCAGGTTCGCTGGTGTTCTCGCCGCTGCCGCGCATCACGGATCTTGCCGACTGGAGCCAGTGGTGGTCGTTTATGCGCGGCGCCAATTGGCGTCATCCCTATGGTCCCGGCAGCAATATCAGGGGTCTCGACGACCATCCTGTCGTCCATGTCTCGTTCAGCGACGCAGTCGCCTATGCGCGCTGGGCCGGCAAAGATCTGCCAACGGAAGCGGAATGGGAGTTCGCTGCGCGCGGCGGCCTCGAAGCTGAGGAGTTCGCCTGGGGCGATGCATTGATGCCGGGCGGCAAACACATGGCCAACATCTGGCAGGGCAACTTTCCTGTCCAGAACCTCGGCGAGGATGGGTTCGAGCGTACCTCGCCGGTCATGGCCTTCCCGCCGAACGGCTACGGCCTCTACGACATGATCGGGAATGTCTGGGAATGGACCTCCGACTGGTGGTCGGCGCGGCACGCCTCCGAGGCCGCCAAGCCCTGCTGCATTCCGAACAACCCCCGTGGCGGCGGCGAGGAGGCGAGCTACGATCCTCGCCTTCCCGACATCAAGATTCCAAGAAAAGTCCTGAAAGGCGGCTCGCATCTCTGTGCGCCGAACTATTGCCGCCGCTATCGGCCCGCCGCGCGGCATGCCGAGCCGGTCGACACGTCGACCAGCCATGTCGGCTTCCGCTGCGTCATGCGAACACCGCTTGCCACCGAACGCGAACAAGAAGGACGTGCTGCAACCTAGGGAGTATCGAATGAGTAGCGAGTCTGAGAAAAACAACAACCAGTCGTCGGCAAAGAAGTCGATCGATCGCAGAAATCTCCTGTTGGGTACGTCATCCATCGTCGCTGCGGCGACTTTCACCTCAGAAGCCTTGGCGCAGGTGCAAAAGGCCGCGCCATCGCCAGCGCCTGGCGTAGCCGCGCCCGCGGGAGGAAAGCCGAATATCCTCGTCATCTGGGGCGACGATATCGGTATCGCCAATATCAGCGCCTACTCCAACGGGCTGATGGGCTACGAGACGCCCAACATCGATCGCATCGCCCGCGAGGGGCTGAAGATGCAGCACTATTATGGCGAGCAGTCCTGCACCGCCGGCCGCTCGGCTTTCCTCACGGGCCAGCACATCATTCGCACCGGGCTGAGCAAAGTGGGCTTCCCGGGTGCGCCGATGGGAATGAGCCAGCTGGATCCCTCAGTCGGCGGTCTGCTCAAGAACCTTGGCTATGGCACGGGCCAGTTCGGCAAAAACCATGTAGGCGATCGCAATGAATCGCTGCCGACCGTAAACGGCTTCGACGAATTCTTCGGCAACCTCTACCATCTCAATGCTGAGGAAGAACCGGAACTGCCAGACTATCCGAAGGACCCGGCCTACAAGGCGAAGTTCGGTCCGCGCGGCGTCCTCCGTTGCAAAGCCACCGACGTCGACGATCCAACGGTCGATCCGCGCTTCGGCAAGATCGGCAAGCAGACCATTGAGGACACCGGCGCGCTGACCAAGAAGCGCATGGAAACCATCGACGACGAGACCTCCGCGGCGGCGATTGATTACATGAAACGGCAAAAGGCGGCGGGGAAGCCATTTTTCGTCTGGTTCAATGGCACGCGCATGCACCTGCGCACCCATGTTCGCGCCGAACATCGCGGTCGCTATACCCATGGCGACAGCGAATATATTGACGGCATGCAGGAGCATGACGACACCGTTGGCAGCCTGCTCAAGGCGCTCGACGATTTGGGCATCGCGGACAATACCATCGTCGTCTATTCCAGCGACAACGGCCCGCATATGAACACCTGGCCGGACGGCGCCATGACCTGGTTCCGCTCCGAGAAGAACACCAACTGGGAGGGCGCGTTCCGGGTGCCGTGCCTCGTTCGCTGGCCGGGCAACATCAAGCCCGGAACCGTCTCCAACGAGCTGATGAGCCACAACGACTGGATACCCACGTTCTGTTCCGTTGCCGGCGAACCCGACATCGTCAACAAGCTCAAGGCCGGCTACACCGCCAACGGCATCAGCTACAAGGTCCACCTCGACGGCTATGACCAATCCGCATTTCTGCGCAACGTCAGCGGCAGCGCAGCGAATAACAACGGCACCAAGAGTGCGCGCGACAGATTCTTCTACTCCGATGACGACGGTCTGCTGGTCTGCATCCGACTGGGTGATCTGAAGTACGTGTTCTCCGAGCAGCGCATGCAAGGCACGATGGGGTTATGGGCAGAGCCTTTCACGACGCTGCGGCTACAGAAGATATTCAACCTGATGCAGGACCCTTTCGAGCGGGCTGACATCACGTCTAACACGTTCTGGGATTGGAATTTGAATCATGTCGGCAGCGCCTACGGAATGATGGATGAAGTCTTCCAGTTCGTGGCGACATTCAAGGACTTCCCGCCACGGTCGTTCCCGCCGAGTTTCAATCCTGCCAACATCCTGGAAGGTATGATGGACGGCATCAAACAGAAGAAGGCACTGACCGAAGGCATCGACATCGACAAAGTCCGTGCCGGGCTGAACAAGATCATTCAACAGCAGCTTCAGGCTCGTTGACCGCAGGCGAGGGGAGCCGGCCTTTTCGCATCGGAGCCGGCTCGCTCTTGTTTCACACAGCCGCGAGCAAAGGGACGATAGGCATGTTGGCAACTGTGGCACGCGGCATTCGGCGAGCGTTGTCGCTGTTTGCTGCTGCCCTGGCGCTGTCCCTTTCGCTGAACCTTGCACACGCTCAATCCGATGCGCTGCCATCCTGGAACGACGGCGCGGCGAAGGCAGCGATCACCGGTTTCGTCGCGCATGTGACAACGCAGGGCGGCCCGGACTTCGTTCCACTCGCCGAACGCATCGCCGTGTTCGACAATGACGGCACGTTGTGGTGCGAGCAGCCGATTTATTTTCAGGCGGTGTTCGGCCTCGACAGTGTCAAGGCGATGGCGCCGAAACATCCGGAGTGGAGGCAACAGCAGCCATTCAAGGCGTTTCTCTCGGACGACGAGGAAGGCCTGGCGGCACAAGGCGAGAAGGGCTTGCTGACGCTGATCGCAGCCTCCCACAGTGGTATGACCACCGACGCCTACGCGCAAGCGGTTGCCGACTGGCTCACGCAGGCCCGGCACCCGCGCTTCAATCGTCCCTATAACGAACTGGTCTATCAGCCAATGGTGGAGCTGCTCGCTTATTTGCGCACCAACGGTTTCAAGACTTTCATCGTCTCCGGCGGTGGTGTCGAATTTATACGGGCATGGGCCGAGAAGGCCTACGGCATTCCGCCGGAGCAGGTCGTCGGCTCGTCCGGCATGACTCAGTTCAAAATTGGCGACGACGGCCGGCCGATTTTGATGAAGCTGCCAAAAGTCGAGTTCGTCGACGACGGGCCGGGCAAGCCCGCCGGCATCAACCGCTTCATCGGCCGCCGCCCGATCTTCGCGTTTGGCAACTCCGACGGCGACCACCAGATGCTGCAATGGACCGCGGCCGGCCCCGGCGCGCGCTTCATCGGCATCGTCCATCACACCGATGCGCAGCGTGAATACGCCTACGACCGCCAGTCGAAGATCGGGAGGCTCGACAAGGCCTGGGACGAGGCCGTGCAGCGGGGCTGGACCGTGGTCGACATGGCAAAGGACTGGAAGACGGTGTTCGCGTTCGAACGCGGCAGCACGGGGGCCTCGCAATGATGGGGACGATCGCCGGGCATGTGCAGGTATTACACCGAGCCGTTCCGGACACGGGGCTTTTTGGACGAGTGCCCGTAGCGGCAACGGGAAGGCGGCCGTCATGAGCGGTTACGACATCTTCGCCTGGATCGTGCTGGTGATCCTGCTCGCCAGCGCGATCGCTGTGGTCTGCATCGCGGGTTGGTTGCCGGGCCACATCGCAAAATCGCGCAACCATCCTCATGCGCAGGCGGTCACGGTTGCCGGCTGGATCACGCTGTTCTTCGGCTTTGCGCTGTGGCCGATCGCGTTCATCTGGGCCTATCTCGACGTGCCCGCACGCAAGGCGGGAGATGCGTGATGGGCGTCGCGATCTTCAACACCTATCTCGTGCTGCTCTTCCTCTTGGTGCACTTCGGCATCGTGCGCTTCAACCTGTTCTGGAAGGCGTCCCCCGCGATCGTTCTGGTGCTGCTGATGTTCGGGCTCCTGATCCCGATGGGATGGGGCGCGCCGCAAGGCGCAGCGCTCGTTGTGCGCAATGCGGTCTCGATCGTGCCTGATGTGGCCGGCGAGGTGACGGATGTTCCGGTCCTCGCCAACGCGCCGCTGAAGTCCGGCGACGTCCTGTTCAAGATTGATCCTGTGCCCTATGCGGCGCAGGTCAAGGCGATCGACGCACAATTCAAGCTCGCCAAGACGCGCCTGGGCCAGATGACGCAGCTCTTCGAGCGCGACGCCGGCCGCGGCTTCGACGTCGAGCAGCGGCAGTCCGAGGCCGACCAGCTCTCGGGCCAGCTCGAGGCCGCGCAATGGAATCTCGACAAGACCGTCGTGCGCGCGCCGGCCGACGGCTACGTCACCAACCTCGCGCTGCGCAAGGGCGCGCGGGTGGCGAACCTGCCGCTGTCGCCGGTGATGGCTTTCATCGACGCCTCCAACACCATCATCGGCGTCGAGATCAACCAGATTGACGCGCGCTATATCGCGCCGGGGCAGGACGTCGAAGCCACGTTCAAGTTTGCACCTGGGCAAGTGTTTTCCGGCAAGGTCGAGAGCGTGCTCCAGGCGATCGCGACGGGGCAGACACAGACATCGGGCACCGCGGTCCTTCCCAGAGCGATCGAGGCCGCGCCGTTCATTGTGCGCGTCAGGCTCGACGACGCTGAGTTTGCCAGACGCCTGCCGGCCGGCAGCGCCGGGACGGCGGCGATCTACACCGATCGCGTCAAGCCGACCCACATCGTCCGCCGCGTGATCCTGCGACAGGTCGCAATTCTGAATTACGTCAATCCGTTCTAGGCGAGAGCAGACAATGCAAAGAGCAGCGCTGACGGCTTCGTTCCTTCTCCTCGTGTCGAGCGCGCAAGCGCAGTCGCCAGTTCCGGTAACAATCGACAATTTCCCCCGCGCGGAGTCTGATCTGTATTTCGGCAACGGCATCAAGGAGGCGGGCGGGATCGGCAAGCTGTTTCACCATCGCGAGCCCATGGCGATGGACAAGCAAGGGGTCATCCGGTCAAATCGCGATACGCTGTATTCCCTGGCTGTCATCGATCTCGACGCCGGACCGGTGACGATTACGCTGCCCGACGCAGGCAAGCGGTTCCGGTCGTTGATGGTGGTCAACGAGGATCATTACATCGTCGGCGACATCGAATATCGCGCCGGCAAATACAGTTACGATCGAAGCAAGGTCGGCACACGCTATGGGCTGATTGGGATTCGGACCCTGGTCGATCCCAACGATCCCAAGGATGTCGAGAAGGTCCGTGCAGTTCAAGACGCCGTCACGATCAGCCAGAAGGGTCCGGGCAAGTTCGAGATCCCGAATTGGGATCCGGTCAGTCAGAAAAAGGTGCGCGATGCCCTTTTGGTGCTGTCGTCAACCGCAGGCGGTTTCAAGAATGCGTTTGGCGCCAAGGGGCAGGTCGATCCGGTCAGGCATCTGATCGCAACTGCCGCCGGATGGGGCGGCAATCCCGACAAGGACGCGACCTATCTCAGCGTCACCCCCGAGAAGAACGACGGCAGCGCGGTCTACAAGCTGACCGTTCCCGGTAACGTGCCGGTCGACGGTTTCTGGTCGATCAGCCTCTACAACGCCGAGGGCTATTACGAGAAGAATCCCTACGACGCCTACGCGCTCAACGATCTGACCGCGGCAAAATCCGCCGACGGCTCGACGGTGGTCCAGTTCGGCGGTTGCGACGGCAAGATCCCGAACTGCCTGCCGATTATGAAGGGCTGGAACTACACCGTCCGGCTCTATCGGCCGCGTCCGGAAATTCTGAACGGCAAGTGGAAATTTCCTGAGCCGAAGCCAGTGAGCTAATGATCGAAGAGATGGAGGCTATCATGAGAGGAGCAATCGCCGGCGCCGTTGCCACGGTTCTGATGGCTGCGAGCGTGCACGCGCAGAGCCCGTCACCGGATGAGCTTGCCGCGCGCAACATCCAGCGTCGCGCGGTCGAGGCGATGATCTGGGCCATGCCGGCCGTGAATACCGACCTGATGCTCCAGACCATGCTTGGCAGTACCAAGGCCAAGGTCAACGAGATCGTCTACTGGTCGAAGCCGGTGGACTGGAAGAACCAGACGCTGACGCCAAATCCTGACGCGATCTATCTGATGTCGTTCTGGAACGTGAAGGATGATCCGATCGTCATCGAGATTCCGCCGGCGCAGGGGGGCTCGATCGCCGGCAATATCGTCACGGCCTGGCAGATGCCGCTAGAGGACGCCGGTCCGGAAGGTGCCGATAAGGGGCAGGGCGGCAAGTACCTGATTTTGCCGCCCGGCTACAAGGGCGAGGTGCCCGCAGGCTACATCGTGCTCCAATCCGACACGTTGAGTGGCTTCGCGCTGCTGCGGTCGAATCTCGCGAGCCACAGCGACGCCGACGTCGCGAAGTCGGTCGCCTACGGCAAGCAGGTCAAAGTCTATCCGCTCGCGCAGGCGAACGATCCGCCGCCGACGAACTTCACCGACGCCTACGACGTCCTGTTCGACTCCACCATCCCCTTCGACGCGCGCTTCTATCGCAACCTCGACCGCGTCGTGCAGAACGAACCGTGGCTCGAGCGCGACCGCGCCATGATCGATCAACTCGCGACCATCGGTATCGAGAAGGGTAAAGCCTTCAATCCGGATCAGAAGACTGTTGCGCTGCTCGATCAGGCCGCCCGCGAAGCCCACGCGATACTTGAACAGAGCTACGACGCCGGCTTCGCCGTGATCAATCCAGGCATCCGTTGGTTCCCGGCTGCGGTGGCAGAGATGGTCAAGGCCGCGAGCACAGGATACGCCGATCCGAACACCTATCCAGTCGACATGCGCGGCGTCTCCTATACGCTCGGCTTCACCGGCATCAAGCGCATCGGAACCGCACAGTTCTACCTGATGGCCAACAAGGACCGTGACGGCCAGCCGTTCGACGGCGCCGTCAATTATCGCCTGACCGTCCCGGCGAACGCGCCGGTCAAACTATACTGGTCGGCAACAGTCTACGACCGCGAGACCCATGCTCTCGTCCGCAACATGCCGAGCGCAAGCCGCGCCTCGATCAGCCCGGGCATCCAGAAGAACGCCGACGGTTCGGTCGACGTTTATTTCGGTCCGAAGGCGCCGGAAGGCAAGGAGGCGAACTGGGTGCCGACCGATCCCGCGCGAAAGTTCGAGCTGCTGTTTCGCCTCTACGGGCCGGAGAAACCGCTGTTCGACCACAGCTGGAAACTGCCCGATGTCGAGCGTGTCGCCACGACGATCGGGGGCGCCACGAAGTAGTGCAGCGAGCGTGATGCGTTTGGGTGGATGACGTGACGAGAATGGGGAGACACGACATGACGGGACACCTTCGAAAGGCCGGGCTCGCGACGGCGTTGGTGATGGCGAGCTTCGTCGCCCAGCCCGCGCTCGCCGACTCAGGCGGCGTGAGCTTCTGGTTGCCGGGCATCTTCGGCAGCCTGGCCGCCGTTCCGGTGGCGCCGGGATGGGCTTATTCGACGATCTACATCCACCTTCAGGAAAATGCCGGCCGCGGGCAGAACTTCGTCACCAGCGGCGGCATTCCCGGCTCGGTGACCGCCGGCCTTAATGCGCATGCCGATGTGCTCATTCAGGGCATCACCTACACCTCTGCGATGCCCGTGCTCGGCGGGCAGGCAGGCTTTAGCGTGCTCGCCGCACCTGGAAACATCGGCGTCGGCATCGATGCGACGCTGACCGGTCCGCGCGGCAACACCATTTCAGGCGGCGTGACAGACAACCGCACCACGCTGACGGACGTCTTCTACCAGGGCACGCTGAAATGGAACCAGGGCGTCCACAATGAGCTGGTCTACATCACCGGTAACATCCCGAGCGGCACCTACGATTCCAGCCGTCTCGCGAATTTGAGTTTTGGATTCCCCGCGGTCGATGTGGGCGGCGGCTACACCTACCTCGATCCGAAGACCGGACATGAGTTCTCGATTGTCGGCGGGCTCACCTACAATTTCATGAACTCTGCCCTCCAATATCAGAACGGCATCGACTTCCATGTCGACTGGGCCGCCTCCCAGTTTGTCAGCAAGAACGTCCATATCGGTGTCGCCGGCTATTTCTTCCAGCAGCTCACCGACGACAGCGGCCCCGGCGCCAAGCTCGGCGGCTTCAGGGGGCAGGCGGTCGGCATCGGCCCGCAGATCGGGTTCATGATTCCGATGTCTGAGGGCTACCAAGGCTATCTCAATATCAGGGGCTACAAGGACCTCGAGGTGGAAAACCGTCCGACGAGCTGGTCGACCTGGGTCACCTTCTCGGTCTCGCAGGCAGCGTCGGCGCCGGCCGCTACAAAACCCATCGTTCGAAAGTACTGAGGGAGGTGTCAACGCAGCTCCAATGACCGGAGACCCGACCAGCAAGCGCGTACTTCGCATCGGCTTTCAGACATCGATCATCACGGTGTTCGTGGCCGTCGTGCTGCTTGTGGGCCTGACACTGGTCTATCTCAGCTTCGAACGCGTCACGGTGATCACCAAGGCAGCGGCCTCGAGCTTCATCGAGAAAGTCGCCCAGCTCGGCGCCGATCATGTCGACGAGCAGTTCAAGAACGTTCGCGACAATCTCGACATCCTGTCTGGCCTGCCGTCGATTCAGGAGGCCGACATATCGGACAATTCGCGGCTGTACAGCCTGATGGCAGCGATGCTGCGCAACAATCAGCAGCTCTTCAACCTCTATGTCGGCTATGAAGATGGCTCGTTCATCGAGATGGACGTGATTGATCGCGCCAAGCCGGGTTTCAGGGGGGGCCTGAGCGTCGATCAGGATGCAGCATTCCGCCTTGTCGTGATATCGCGAACGGCCGGTGCCAAGCCAGTCACCCAGTTCCTCTCGGAGAACCTCATAGTCGTCACCGAAGTGGCCGGTCCCGACAATTACGATCCGAGGACTAGGCCCTGGTATGTCGAGGCATTCAAGAACGACAAGACCCTGCTCACCGGTCCCTACATCTTTTATGCGACCGAAGAGCCCGGCTACACGCTACGAAAACCCCTGAAGGAGGGGCGGCGCGGCGTGGTCGCAGGCGACGTGCTGCTCAACCGGTTTGAAGACATGCTGACACAGCAGAAGCTCGGTGAGTCCGGCGTCGCGTTCCTGTTCAACCAATCCGGGCAGATCGTTGCCCATCCGGACATGAGCCGGTTGGTGGCCGGGATCCCCGGGCGCCACGACGATCTTCCGCCCATCGGCGCGCTGAAGTGGCCAGGCTTCGAGCCGATCGTTCGCTCCTGGCGGGAGCGCGGGCCGGCTCAGCAGTTCTTTGCGGACGACTTGGGGCGAACCTATGTCGCGGCGGTGCATGATCTGGCGACGACCGGTTCGGCCAATGTCCGGTTGGCGATCGTCGCACCGCTCGATGAATTCTACGCGCAGATCATCCAGGAGCGTCGCACATTGTTCGCGCTCGCGCTTGCCTTCGTCGGGGCTACGCTCCCATTCGCGTTCTGGCTGGGATCGCGGATGGCACAGCCGCTGCGTAATATTGTCGAGCAGACCGACGAGATCCAGCGATTTCAGATCGCAGAGCGGCCGCGTGTTCATTCCATCATTGCCGAAATCGAAGAGCTTGGCCGCTCCGTCTTCACCATGCGGAGCGTCGTGCGCAGCTTCGCAAGCTTCATTCCGCGCCAGATCGTGCGGCAACTGATCGAGACCGGCTCCTCGCTCAGCCTGGGCGGATCGAGGCGGGAAGTGACGGTGCTGTTCACGGATGTCGCGGACTTCACGGCCAAGACGGAAAGGGCAGATCCGTCGCAGGTGATGATTTACACGTCGCGCTATTTTGCAGCGCTGTCGGACGAGATCATGCGCAATCACGGCACCGTCGACAAATATATCGGCGACGCCGTGATGGCATTCTGGAACGCCCCAGCAGATGATCCCGATCACGTCGTCCATGGCTGCCGCGCCATCCTGGCCTGTCTTGCGGCAAACGAGGCGCTCAACAAGGAATTTCGCCGCGAGGGCTGGCCGCCTTACGACACGCGTTTCGGCCTGCATGTCGGCGACGCCGTGGTCGGCAATATCGGTTCGAGCGACCGGATGAATTACACAGCGCTCGGTGCCACCATCAACCTGGCGTCGCGGCTCGAAGGGCTGAACAAGAACTATGGCACGCGCGTGCTGGTCAGCGCGGCGGTCCGTGCGCGCGCCGGCCATGCGTTCCTGTTCCGCAGCGTCGACACCATCAGGCCCAAAGGATTTGCCGAGGCAATCGAGGTCAGCGAGCTGCGCGGCGAGCTGGCTCGATCGGACGAGGCCGACATTGCGATGTGCCGGAGTTGGGACGAGGTTTTCGCATCCATCGCACAGGAGGGGGCGACCGAGACGGCCATGGTCCGGCTCTCGGGCTTCTTGCTCGACTATCCCAAAGACCGCATCGCACAATATCATGCCGAGCGATTTCGCACCGCCGCTCGCAATCCAGGAGAGGTGGCGTGAGCGTCCACAATTTCAGCCGCCGACAGTTGTTGCGACAAGGCACGGCCGTGGCCGCCACGTCGGTGTTTAGTGCGCCCGGAATCGCGCAGGCCCGTACCAAAATCCGGCTTGGCTATCTTCATGTCGTTGCCGTGGATGGACACCTCTGGACCGGCCTCGATCGTGGCTCGTTCGACCGGGAGGGGATCGATTTCGAGCTGCACGAGTTCAACACCGGACCCGAGATCTTCGAGGCGATGGCGCGCGGGGAGCTCGATGTTCTGTCGGCAGGCGGCGTGATCTCCAATTATCTGGCACTCGGCCGCGGCCGCGGCTTCCTCATCAACGATATCGAGGTTGCGACCGCACAGCTCTGGGTCCGGCCGGCGCTCGGCGTGAGCAAGCTCGCCGATCTCAGGGGAAAGCGGATTGCGACGACGATGAAGACCACGGCGCATATCTTTCTCGACCGGGCGCTGCGGGCGAACAACATCAATCCGTCGGAGGTCGAGATCGTTGACAGCAGTATGTCGGCTGCGGTCAAGGCGTTCATTGCCGGTGAGGTGCCGGCCGTCGCGCTCTGGGTGCCCTTCAATATGGCCGTGCGCGAGGCGTTGCCTGATGCGATCAAGCTCGTGGATGCCTCGGCCTTCTATCCGCAATCTGCCGTGCTCGGCGGCTGGGTGGCGCGGACGGATTATTTTGCCGGCAACAGAGAGGTCCTGAGCCGGATCATCCGCGCCTGGACCGATGCGAACGACTACATGGTCCGTAGCCCGACCGCGGCCGCGGAGGCCTTGCAGCGGAGCTATTATCAGCAGTCGCGGCCTGCCGACATCGCCGAGGCCTTCAAGGCGCAGAAGCTCTATTCGTCGCGCGAATGGAAGCGGCTCTATTCGGATGGAACCGTCGTGAAATGGCTCCAGCAGGTGAGTGACTTCTTCATGGCCGATGCCGGCATCACCAAGGCGCTGCACGCGTCGGACTATTTTGACACGCAGCTCTACCTGACAACGGTTGCGTGAATGTCTGGAGATCTGACGGCCCAGTCCTTGTCTGGTGAAGGCCGGCGGCGCGGACGGGTTTCAAAGTCAGGCCGTTCGTTCTTGAAGGCAGAGCGCCACCGCGCCGGCGTCTGGCCGCTGATGCGTTTGAAGACGGTCGAAAAGTGCGCCTGGGTGCTGAAGCCGACTGCAAGCGCGATCTCGGCCAGGGGCCTGTTGGTCGCCGTTAACAGCGACTTCGCATGCTCGATCCGATGATTGAGGAGGTATTCGCGGGGACGGTATCCGGTCGCTGCGCGGAACTGCGCCGCAAAATGCATCCTGGACAGGCCGGCAACATTGGCGAGCTCGGACAGGCTGATGCTGCGTTCGAAATGGGCGGCGACATGCTGCTCGACGCGCCGCAACCGCCATTTTGGCAGGGCATTGACCTTGGCGCGCGGCAAATCCGGCCGGCCCAGATGCATGGCGAGGATTTGGCCTTCTCTGGCGATCGTGTGGGCTGCGTGAGAGACCTCGTGATCCCCCGAGCCGGCCGGGAGATCGATCCAGGCGTGGGCTGTCTGCGATTCGGTCAACATCGTTCATCCCCTCTGAGCTTCGCGGCCGTTCGTGGAGACCCGTAATCTCGCAAGTCTCTGCTATGGTCAGAGGATAGGCGTGAGCTGGCTTGGAAGCTCGTTAGGGGTGATTAGGATCTGTTAGATTTTGTGGGTGCACGCAGGGTGCGGCGGCCGGTCGCGGGAGATTGAATTTTGTTAAATATTTCAGTGTCTTGCGCCGATTGTTCGATTGCCGCCTTCCTTGCGATGAAGCACACGCGGCTCATGGTCTCTTTCCTCGAATCCGGCCGGTGAGTTCCAGGTGATCGAGCCCTCGTTAGGAAATAGCCCCCGCGGCACCGGCATTAATCTTGATCTCGATGCCGTCACGTTCGGGCCGTTTTCGCTCCGGTCGCGCTTGCTCGAGAGGGACGGCGTGCCGGTCAAGCTGGGCAGCCGCGCGATGGATATCTTGCGCCTGCTTGTCAGCCGCGCCGGCGATGTCGTTCCGAAGAATGAGATCCTGGCTTACGCATGGTCGGGGCTCGCGGTTGAGGAGATCAGCCTGCGGGTCCATGTCGCCGAACTCCGGAAGGTCCTTGGCGACGGCAAGGACGGCGCCCGCTACATCACGAACATCCCGAGCCGGGGCTATTGCTTCGTCGCGCCGGTGGAGCCGGGCGAGCGCAGGTCAGCATCGAAGCCTGCGCCGCAGGCCGCCGCAAACATGGCGTCCCCGCAGTCCTTGCCGCATCGCCTGGATCGGATGATCGGGCGCGACGACGTCCTGCCCGAGCTGGCGGCGCGCCTGCTGAGCGAGCGCTTCGTCACGCTCAGAGGTCCCGGCGGCATCGGCAAGACCACCGTTGCGATCGCGCTGGCGCATGACATGTGCGAGACGTTCGACGGCGGCGTCCATTTTCTCGACCTCGGTCCGTTGAGGGATGCGGCGCTCGTTGTCAGCACGGTCGCGGCCGCCCTGGGCCTCGTCGTTCATCACGCCGATCCGACCGGCAGCATCGTCAGTTTCCTGCGCGGTCGCCGCCTGCTTCTCGTGCTCGACAGTTGCGAGCATGTGATCGACGAGGTCGCGCGCCTCGCAGAGACCATTCACCGCGAGGCCCCGGGCGTCAGCATCCTGGCGACCAGCCGCGAGTCGCTGCTGGTGGAGGGTGAACAGATCTTCGAGCTCGTTCCGTTGCCAGGTCCTCCGCAGGGAGCCGGTCTCAGTGCAAGCGAGGTGGTGGACTATCCAGCCGCACGGCTGTTCATGGAGCGTGCCGCTGCGGCCGGTCACAGGGCCGACGTCACGGATGATGATGCGGAGGTCCTCGCAGAGATCTGCGGCAGGCTGGATGGCATCGCGCTGGCGATCGAGCTCGCCGCCGCCCGTGTCGGCGTCTACGGATTGCGGGAAATGGCTGCGCTGCTCGACAGCCGGCTGAAGCTCGAATGGCGCGGCCGGCGCACGGCGCCGCCGCGGCAACAGACGCTCGGTGCCACGCTTGACTGGAGCTTTGGCCTGATCGGGGAAGTCGAGCGGGTCGTCCTTCAACGTCTCGCTGTCTTCGCGGGTCCTTTTACGCTTCAAGGTGTGATCGCAGTCGCGGCCGAGGAGGGTGAGGCGATCGACGGCGTCGTGGACGCGCTGGAACAGTTGGTCGCCAAGTCGCTGGTGTCTGCGCGGCCGGACGCGGCCTCACGACGCTATCGCCTGCTTGACGCCACGCGCGCCTATGCGATGCAGAAGCTGACCGACGGTGGTGAGGCACACGCCGTCGCGCGCCGGCACGTCCGCTACGTCCGGCAAGCGCTCGAAGCGACCATGGCCGAATTGGGCCACGGCGACCATGCCTCCCGATCGCAGGAGCGCGCAGGTCTGCTCGCCGATGCTCGCGCGGCGCTGGAGTGGGTCTATGCCAATGAGGACGGCGCCGAACTGCGTCTGCCGCTCGCGGGCGTGTGCGCGAGGCTCTTTGTCGAGCTCAACCTGCTCGGCGAGGCACGCCTCTGGTCCCAGCGCGCGCTCGCGATGCTTGACGACGCCAACAGCGGTAGCAGATGGGAGCTCGAGCTCCAGTCGACGCTCGGCCATGCCTTCATGTTCACGGAACGCAACAGTGAGCAGGCTGAGAGCGCGCTGAGACGCGGCCTGGAGATCGCGGAGGCGCTGGACGACCAGGCCAACAAGTTCAGGCTGCTGTCGCGGCTGAACATGTTCTATCGGCGGACCGGCAACTATCGGCATCTGCTGCCGATCGCACTCGAGGCCGAAAAGGTCGCGCGGGTGATCGGCGACACCGCGGGGATTGCCGGCGCAAAGGCGCTCGTCGGCGTGTCCTATCATCTCGTCGGCAACCAGACAGAGGCGCAAGCCCATCTGGACGAAGGCGTGCGCGATGATGCAGCTTTGCGCGGGACTGAGCCTAGTCATTTCGCCTATTCCCGGACGCCGCAGATTCCGCTGGCGCGAGTCCTGTGGTTGCGCGGCTTTCCCGACCGCGCCGTCGAATGTGTCCGGCCTCTCATCGGCACCGCTGCGCCGCGTGATGTCGTGATGCATTGTATTGCGTTATGCTGGTCGGCCTCGGTGTTTGGCTGGGTTGGCGACTGGGGCGCCGTCGAGGCGATGGCCGGTCGGCTTGCGACGCATGCTGGCATGCATGGTTTGGCACCCTATGAAGCCGTCGCTGCCGGCTTTCGCGCCCAGACCATGATCGCCCGGGGAGACGTGAGGGGCGGGATCGACCTGCTGCGGACCGCGTTGCCGCGCCTGCACGCAGATCGTTACGAGCTCTATGCGTCCGCCTTCATCGCGGAGCTGTCACAGGGGCTGGCAGCACTCGGACAATTGCCGGAAGGACTCGCGGTCCTGCACGAGACGATCGCGCGCATCGCGCCTGAAGGCGGCGCCTTCGACATGCCGGAGCTCCTGCGCTTGCGCGGTGAGCTCGAGGCACGCGGCAACCACCTCGACGCGGCCGAAGCAAGCTTTGCTTCGGCGATCGCACTGGCCGAACAACAGGGGGCGTTATCCTGGCGATTACGGACCGAGCTGTCGCTTGCGCGGCTACAGCGCCGCCAAGGCCTCCGAAATCCGCTCGATGCTCTCGCCAAAACCTATGCTCGCTTCACCGAGGGATTTGAGACAGCCGATCTGAAGGCGGCGCGGACGATGCTGGATGAAGGTTCTGGCTGAACGGACCAGGCCTCAGTCGAACCGGAAATCCGAGAGGTCGATCGATACCATTGGCGTATCGAGCATCGGCGTCAGATCGTCGTCGCGGAGATAAATTCGTCGTCTCGTTGGGGTCGTGATCCCGTCGACGCTGACTGGATCGGATACATATTGCGTCGCCGGAAAGTTTCCGGCGATCTCCACCCGATAGTCATGCCGGCGGATCAGCATGTCGGGACCGAAATAGAAATCCTGCTCGCTGCTGTGGCTTGCGACGCCAGCCGGGAAGTTCGCGCGCAATCCGCGCCAGACCTCGGCGCCTTCGTGCCAGGGCGTAATCTCCCGCACGTCGAATCCGTCCGCGGCAAGCAAGAAGGGTGTGGTGAGGTAGGTCCACAGCGCGTAGCCGTTGAAATAGGCACGATGCAGCGGATCCCAATGCGTCCGCATGTCGTGCCGCGCGAACGATGCGCGCGGATTTTTTCGTTCGGCAACGATACGTCCGTCCGCGGCGACGATGGCGATCCGCTCGGGGCTGAATTCGGTGTGCTGGCCGGGCTTCCCGAATGGCTCGACCGACGCCCACTCACCATGAAGGTCGATCCGCATCGTTCGCGGGTCCTGGTCCTGATCGAGGCCCTTCAGCGCCCAGAGATCTCCCCCCGTCACGATCGTGGCGGTGAGCCGCTTGTGGGCGTTCCATCGGCGTAAGCCGCCATGAGCCTCGATCGCACTTGCCAGCAAGGGGATCATCCGGCGGTAACCTCTCACATGGGATCGTATTGCCCCATGGAGATAGACCCGAATGCAGGCGATCGCCCGTTAAGCGTTGTTAAGTGCCGTTGAGGCTGCCGTCCCGTCCGTGGAATCCCGGGTCAGTTGCTAGTGCTGGGGTGCGACGCTAATCCTGCTCGCCGATGGTCTGAGCGTAGGTTTTGCCGTAGGGATAGAAGCGCTCCTTGTGCCCCTCCTGCCAGGCGGCCCGCAGTTCTGGCGTTGTGATGTCCCAATCCAATCGGCATTTCTTGCTGACGGCTCGCAGGTCCTGGCGGAGCTCTTCGATGGTGGGGCGCCCAAAGAACCAGTAGCCATTGTAGATCTTGTGAATGACAAGGCCGGGCTCCAGCACGATGACATGCGGAATCATTGGATTGTGAAGCGGATCGGTATATTCGGCGATGTCGAGATCCTTCTGAACGATGCGCCGTGAATCGGACAGAAACGGCCAGTGGGCTCCGACGCCGCTGCGATATTCATTGGTCTGCGTGATGTTGTCGGTCGTGATCGTGACCAGCCGGCAATAGCCCACCTCCATCTCACGATGGAGTTGCAGCAACGCTTCCGCCTGGCGGCGATCCTTTGGACAGAAGCCGCCGCGGCCGAGCACGACCACCATCGGATCCTGTCCCTGCAAATCGGAGAGTTTCCGGTGCTTCCCGGTGTGGTCGCTCAACTCGTAATCCGGGAAAACAGCGCCCTGAATGATGTCGGATCGCATTTGAACTCCTCCATGGTTTGGCGCAGCCGGTCCTCTGATCGTCAGAGATCGATGACGACGTCGCTCTCGGGGTGGGCGCAGCAGATCAGCACATTACCCTGCGTCGGTGCGTCGACCGGGTCCGGCCGATAGCCCACTGTCCCTGCCACGAGTCCGGTCTCACAGGTGTGGCACACGCCTGCGCGGCATGACCACCGTACCGGTACGTCGCAAGCCTCGGCGAGCTCGAGCAGCGTCTTGAACGATGAGCCCCAGCGGACATTGAGACCCGTACGCGCAAACGAGATCATCGGTCCGGAAGCGGCAGGCCCTGTCGGCAAATGTGGCGGTTTCCGCGGCGAGGCAGCAATCCCCGGTGTGATGGATGGGCCGGCCCCGAACAGTTCGGTGTGGATGTGATCCGGCGCGATACCGAGCGCCGCGAGGCCGGCGGTCATGTCACTCATGAAGCCTGAGGGTCCGCAAATGTAGAAATCACCATTGCGCGGGACGTTGAGAGTCTGGAGTGCTTGCACGTCCAGATGCCCGGTGGCGTCGAAATCCGCATTGGGGCGATCCTCCGGATCCGGCGCGCTGTAGCAAATGTAGCTGTGGCGGTGGGGCAGGGCCTCGAGCAACTCGCGCGCCTCGCCAACGAACGGATGCTCACGGCCGTTACGAGTCCCGTGCAACCACCAGACCTCTCGCACGGACCGTTCGGTCGCCAATGCGTGAAGCATCGCGAGCACCGGCGTCACGCCGATTCCGGCACTCAGGAGCACAACAGGCGTATGGCCCGGCCGCAGGGTGAAACTGCCGCGCGCCGCGCTTGCCTGCACGACGTCGCCAAGCTGCATCTCTTCGTCGACATAGGCGCTAGCCGCGCCGTGCGGCTCCCGCTTGACACTCACGCGGTAAGAAGCGGCGTTGGGCTGCCCCGAAAGCGAATAACTTCGCATCAGTGCAGCCGCGGATGCCGATCCAAGCCGCAACACGACGAACTGTCCGGGGAGGGCAACAGCGACAGGCTGTCCATCGGTGGGCTCGAGCACCAGCGAAGTCACGTTGCCACTTTCGCGCACCTTGCGCGATACCCGAAACGGGCGGAATCCCGGCCACGCCGGAGGCGGGCCGGATTCGGACGTGAGCCCGGCATTTCCCGTTACCACGCCGCCCTTGCGCTCTTGCGCAAGCAGGGCCTCGAACGAGTGACGCCAGCCGGGGCTCAGCGCAGGGATGCGCAGGGCCCGCGCAAGCTGATCACGGGGATGACCCGGCATGTAAAGCAGCGCATCGATCTCGCGGACGCTCATGCGTTCGGGACCGGAGGCGACCTGCCTGATCTCGTCTCCGGCCTCCACTTCGCCTTCCTCCACCACGCGAAAATAGAAACCCGGTCTGCCATGCTTGACCAACAGTGCGGCCAATTCCGGCTCGTTTATGCGGATGCCCGCCCGGTAACAGGTGACGCGCGGCTGCGTCACCTCGAACAAGGCGGCGCCGATCCGGTAGCGGTCTCCAATGCAGACGTCTGCGTCCGATAAGCCGTCGACGGTGAAATTCTCGCCGAACTGTCCGTAGGCAAAGTCGGATCGGCCCAGCTCACCCTGCCAGTAGTGATAGGAATCAGACTGATACACCAGGACGGCTCGGTGTTCGCCGCCATGGCCCGCCAAATCTCCTTGCCCGTCGCCGTCGATGTTGAGACGCCGCGCCATGCGCCGCCCCTTCACCGGCGCCTTCCAGATGCCGGTGTGCACCGTCTTGCCCTGCCATGCGATGTCGCGCGGCAGGCCGACATTGACTGAAAGCAGGCGTCCCATCACCTTATTCTCCGATCAAACGTCGGCGGCCACGTCGATAACGGCATCGGCAAACGCTTTCGGCGCTTCCTGCGGCAGATTGTGGCCGATGCCGCCCTTAATGGTCCGATGCGAATATTTGCCCGAGAACATCTTCGCGTACGCGGATGGCTCGGGATGCGGAGCCCCGTTGGCGTCGCCCTCCATGGTAATCGTGGGCACGTTGATGACGGGCGCCTGGGCAAGCCGCTTCTCGTAGTCATCGTATTTCGCTTCGCCTTCGGCGAGACCGAGGCGCCAACGGTAATTGTGGATCACCACCGCGACGTGGTCCGGATTGTCAAAAGCCTTGGCGCTGCGGTCGAATGTGGCATCGTCGAAGTGCCATTGCGGGGAGGCGAGCTGCCAGATCAGCTTCGAGAACTCCTTCCGGTACTTATCGTACCCCTCGCGGCCGCGCTCTGTCGCGAAGTAGAACTGATACCACCATTGGAGCTCGGCCTTCGGCGGCAACGGCATTTTGCCGGCCTGCTGGCTGCCGATGAGATAGCCGCTCACCGAGACCATCGCCTTGCAGCGCTCTGGCCACAGCGCCGCGATGATATTGGCGGTTCGTGCGCCCCAGTCGAACCCCGCGATGGTCGCCTTCTCGATCTTGAGGGCATCCATCAACGCGATGATGTCGGTCGCAATCGCCGACGGCTGTCCATTGCGAACTGCGGTGTCGGAAAGGAAACGCGTCGTCCCGTAGCCGCGCAAATAGGGCACGATCACGCGATAGCCGGCCGCGGCGAGCATGGGCGCGACATCCACGAAAGCGTAGATGTCATAAGGCCAGCCGTGCAGCAGGATCACCGGCGGGCCGCCGGCTGGCCCCGCTTCGGCGTAGCCGACATTGAGGAGGCCAGTATCGATCTGCTTCAGCGACGCAAACGATGTGTTGGTCCCCGGCTTGACAGCAGTTGCGCCGGCCTTGATCGGCTTGGCGGTCTCCGCCGTGGCCGTCGTGCTCAGCGAGAGCTGTGCGGCTGCAAGCGTCATGGCGGCGCTGCCGAAAAAGCGGCGGCGATCACGATTGATTTCGTCGGACATGCGTCTCTCCTGTTGTCGTGTGTCGAATTAGCCCTTGTGCCCATCCAGGCGTGCAAGGAAGTCGCGGACGAGCGGCGCGATTTCGTCGGTCGCTTCATCCAGCGCGAAATGGCCGGCTTCGAGGATATGGACCTCGGCATCCGGCACGTCGTCGCGATAGGCCGTGGCGCCGGCGACGGTGAAGGACGGATCGTATTTGCCCCAGACGACCAGCGTCGGCGGTCGAGTCTTGCGCAGCCAATCCTGCCACTTCGGATAGGAGGCGACGTTGGTGCGGTAATCCAGAAACAGCGTGGTCTGAATCTCCGGCTGGCCTGGACGTGTCAGAAACGCGTATTCGTCGGTCCATGTATCGGGATCGCAACGCTCCGGATGGGGGCTTGCGCCGAGGTGCCGCTGCCGTGTTGCCTCGAGAGAAGTGAAGTTGGCCTTGAGCGCCTCGAGCTCGTGGGCCGGATCGGCCCAGTACTTCTTCCGCGCGCTCCACAGCGGGCTGAGGCCCTGTTCATGCGACACGGCGTTCTGGATGATGATGGCCCGGACCCGTTCCGGATGGGACAGCGCCATCCGGAAACCGATGGGTCCACCATAGTCCTGCATGAACAGAACGTAGTCGTTGAGGCCGAGCTTTGTCGTGAGCTCACCGATCACGTTGGCGAGATTGTCGAAGGTGTAGTTGAAGTCCGACGGTGGCGGTGCGCTGCTGTTGCCGAAGCCGGGGTAATCGGGCGCGATGAGATGATATTTGTCTGCAAGGAGCGGCAGCAACGGCTCCCACATTCGTGACGAGGATGGAAAGCCGTGAAGCAGCAGCACGGTCGGAGCATCGACCGGCCCGGCCTCGCGGTAGAAGATCTTGAGGCCCTGGATGTCGACCGTGTGATAGCTGATTGAACGTCTGCTGGACTGCAGATCCTGGGCGGATGCAGGAAGCGCCATACCCACCATGGCTGCCGAGAGAGTAAGTAAGGTTGGCATATTCATGGCGCCGCGCCTTTCGTGTTTGGAGAGATGGGCCGCGGACAGCTGCGTTAGCCGGCCGCCACCATAATGGAATTGAGATTGAGGCCGCCGCTCACTTTTTCGCCGGCCCCATCACGAGTACGCTGGCCAGCTTCCGCGCGACGGACGACGTCCGTCAGTTCCGGCGTAAAGCTCTCGTCGCCGTCCTCGATATGCCCGGTCAACCGTGCGGTGATCTCCTGGAACACCCAGCTATTCCCGTCGGGATCGCTGAATGTCGCGTAGGAGGCATAGCTCTTGCGCTGCGGGTTGGATCCTGCGGCGAGCGCGCCGGATCCGGCATGGTGAAAGATGCCGCCGCTATCGTGGAAAGCATCGCTCACGGCGATACCGCGGCGATCGAGCTCATTGCGCGCGGTCATGATGTCGGAAACGATCAGGTGGAGTCCCTGCACCGAGCCCGGCAAAGCCGTCGTCACGTTCTTGCCGAAGATGATCGAACACCCGGAGCCCGGCGGCGTGAACTGGATCACGCGGTAATCGTCGCCCGAATAGTCGAGATCGAGCCGCCAACCCAGATCGTCATAGAAGCGCTTGGCGCGATCGGCGTCGGCGACGGGTAGGACGATGACCTCGATATTCATCTTGACGGTGTCCGAGGCGGCCGGCTCGCGGAGTCCCGCCTCAAGGATCTCGACATCCTGATCGACCGTGCCGCCGCTGATGCCGACGCCTGCAACCAGCTGGCCGTCGATTTTCAGCGGCGCACCGCCGCCCATGGAGCAGAACCGTCCGCCGGCGACACCCATCAGCGGAAACAGCGCCTGTCCCGGCTGCACCAATGGAGACAGATCTGCCGTACGAAGTCCGACCAGCGCGGACGTGTAGGCCTTTCGCTCCGACAGCTCGAGCGAGAAGGTTGGCGCGCCGTTCATCCGATGCTTGAGAATGATGTTGCCGTGAATATCGATGATGCAAACAGCCATCGGGACCTTGGCTTGTGCCGCCTGTGCTTCAATGCGATCTGCGATCGTCTTCGTATATGTAAGCAAGTCCATGACGTGTGTCCTCTTTGTCGGGTGTTGTGGAATTTCGGCGTGCATAGCTTTTGAGCGCGTCAGCCGAGGCGCGGCAGATAGGATCCGATGTGATCTTCGGCGTCACCGGGACGATGGAAGCCCTGTTCGAAGAAGGCTTTGATCCTGTCCTGGGCAGCCGGTCGCGTGATCGAGGCCATGCAGGTTTCCCAGCCGGCCGCGATCTCGACGTCCGGCGGCAGGCTCGCGGCATTGACGAGACGCTTGGTGTTCGCGATCGCCCATTTGTCGAAGGACGCGATGCGGTTCGCCAGCGCATCAACGAAGCCGTCAAGTTCCGCATCCGGCAGCGACCTGTTCACATAGCCATAGGCCGCGGCGAGATCAGCGCCGATGTCATCCGAACTCAGGAGCACTTCGAGGGCTCTCTGCCTGCCCATCAGGCCGGGCAGGCGCGCCATCGGTCCTCCGCCGGCGACCAGGCCAACGCCGACTTCCCATTGTGACAAGCGCGCTTTCTCGCGGCTCGCAAAGCTCATGTCGCAGGCGAGCGCAATCTCGCTTCCGTTTCCGGTCGCGCGGCCGCGGATCAGGGCGATCGATACGACCGGCATGCGGGTGATGCGAACGAGGATGTCCGGCCACGCCTCCAAACCCGTCGGCCCTTGCGGCATATCCGTCAGGTCCTTGAAGTCCACGAAGAAATCACTGTGATTCAGGAAAAAGCCTTCGACGGCGCTATCGAAGACGATGACCTTGACCTCCTTGTCGGATTCGATCGTGGTGACGATCTCCCGAAGCTCGCGAACCAATTGCGGGCCCATCACGTTCAGCGGCGGATTATCGAAGGTCACTCGCCAATACGAAGCCGTGGGGCGGGTGAGCCTGATCTGCGTTGCGGTGTTCGTCGTCGCGTTCATTGGAGACTCCAGCTCTCGGGCCTTCGTAGCGGCCGGGTTCATTCTCGCGCATGTCATCGGTCTCCGAGCGCCGATCGGCGACGGAGTTTCAGCAGTCTTCAACTTTGCTGTGGTGGAGAGGTGCTCATCGACGAGCACCTCTCAGGGCAAATCGATCGATCGACCGTCCCTACGCGGCCGATTTGGCCTTTTGGGCCAAGGCGGCGAGCAGCGTCTGCGCGGCCGGACCCGACGAGTGCGGATTCTGCCCGGTGATGAGCTGGCCGGCGCTGACGACGTGCACGCCCCAGTTTGCCGTTTTCGAGAAGACGGCGCCGAGCTTAAGCATCTCGTCTTCGACGAGGAAAGGCACCACCTTGGTGAGGCCAACGTCTTCCTCCTCGCCGTTGGTGAAGCCGGTGACTTCCTTGCCTTGCACCAGCGGCTTGCCGTCGGGCGTCTTGACGTGACGCAGCGCACCGGTCGAATGGCAGACGACCGCGATTGTCTTGCCGGCGGCGAGGAACGATTCGATCAGCTTGACCGAGTCCTTGTCCTCGGCGAGATCCCACATCGGCCCGTGGCCACCGGGATAGAAGACGGTGTCGAAATCTTCCTGGCGCACGCTGTCGAGGCGGACGGTCTTGTCGAGCTGGGCTTCAGCAGCCGCATCCTTCTCGAAGCGGAGCGTGAGATCGGTGCGGGAATCGGGCTCGTTGCTCTTGGGGTCGAGCGGCGGACGACCGCCCTTCGGCGAGGCGAGCGTGATCTCCGCCCCGGAATCCCTAAAGACGAAATAGGGTGCCGCCAGCTCTTCGAGCCAGAAACCGGTCTTGCGTCCGGTGTTGCCCAACTGGTCGTGCGAAGTGATGACCATCAATACTTTCATAGCTGTCTCCCGTGATTGCGCTCGCTGAATGACGCTCTCCGTCGTGGCGGAGCTGCGCCGGCGTAAGTCTTGTTCGAGCTCGTGACGTTGTTCGCTGCTCGTGAGACGCAATCTGCACCCGGGCCGGGTTGTTAGCTCGTTATGTATTGTTAGACGGTGAGAGTGGAGGTTATGGCGAGGCTGCTCGCCGGCTAACGCCGCTATTCGAAGACGGCGTCGAAGATCTCGACGTCGATCAGCACGGGCTTCGCGATCACGGTTCCGTCAGGCCGCAGCGTCTGCGAGCGCCGAAGAGTCGGCACCACGATGCCGCTAAAATTCTCATGAGCCCACGAGTAATGCGCGACTTTCGTCCCGAGGAGATCGTGATCGGTTCGCCTCTGCAAGGCGTTCTCGTCGAAATAGAAGATTTGCTCGGACGCAAGGGAGATGAGGCTCGGCGGGAACTGCGCGCGAAGACGCCGCCAGGGCTCAGTATGCTCCTGCCACGGCGGCAGCTCCTCCACCACGACGTCGGGATGGGCGAGCAGGAACGGGGTCGTGAGATAGTTCCAGATCGCGACGCCGCAGAAGAAGACCAGATGCAGTTCGTCCGCCAGCGCATGCGCGCCGTTGGTGGGGAAGGCAAGGGTCGGGTTGCTCCAGGTCTGCAACACCTGACCGTCCAGGCTTTCGATCGTGATTGCGTCCGGCTGAAAGGAGCCGGACTGCTCGCCCCCGGTGATGCCGGTGAAACGGACCGATTGTGTCCGCGTCGATCCTTCCGCAGTCACGTCCTTGAATTCGCGGGCATGTCCGGCATCGGAGAACAGCGTGCCGCCAACGGAAAGATGCAGCGTGAACCGGTTCAGGCTATTCCAGCGGGCCAGGCCCCCGCAGGCGTCGATCGCATCGTCAAGAAGGGCCATGTCTCGCTGCATCCACCATGAATTGCCTTCACCATGGCCGGGTGGGTGCTGCTTGGCGTGTTAGAAGTTGTTAGGAGTTGCGAGAGCTTGATTTCGCGATATCTCGTTGAAGATGCTCTCAATTCAGGGCGTCGAGGAGCCCTCTGGCTGCGACCAGATCGCGGGTCGAGAGGCCTTCCTGATATTGTGCCACGAGCGGCGCGAGCAGAGTCTGCGCGTCGCCCTTTCGTCCGGTCCGCTGCCAGACGCGGGCAAGGCTCGTGGCCCCCCGCAGCTGCCAGCCGAGCGCACGTTGCCGGCGCGATAAGACGAGCGATTGCTGGAAATAGCCCTCGGCCTCCGCCGCTCTGCCGGACTGGGCCAGAATGTCCCCCTTGACCCTGAGCATCTCCGGCATGTCGAAGGATTCGCCGTGATCGCCGATCTGGGCGATGGCCTCGTCGATCGTGCGCAAGGCGTCATCGGGCTCGTTCTGGGCCGCGAGAGCCTCCGCGAGCGCTGTCGCAAACACTGTCGTCATGATCCGGTGCCGCGTCGCGTACAAGATGGCCTGGCTGCGCCGGAGATGATCGATGCCGCCGGTGACGTCCCCGCGGCGGAGCAGAAGCTCGCCCTTCTGACCGATGCCGACCGCGTGATAGGGGCCGAGGAAATGCCGCGCGGCGTGGTCGATCAGCCGCTCGATCAAGCTTTCTGCGCTGGCCCAGTCGCCGATCCACAAAAACACGTAGATGGTCCAGATCAGGGCAATGCCGAGCGTCAGGGGTTGCTCGAGCTGCTCGGCCTCCCGCACGGTATATCGGGCCGCCTCGATCGCGCGGTCGGGCCTGCCGGTGAGCCAGAGCCCGCGCGCCAGCGCGACCAATGCGACAATGCGGTCGTCATAGCCGAGATGCCCGATATTCAGCCGCTGCGAGCCCGGATTTTGGACCATCGCGCTTTCGCAGAACTGGACGGCCTTGTCCTGGTTGCCGATCAAGTGATGCGCCACGCCCAGCATCCACTCGACGTTGAGGGTGCTGGTCGGGTCGTTCAGTTTCCGGGCGACGCTTTCGCCCTGTTCGCCGGTCCCGAGCGCGCCGCGAAAATCTCCGACCCGGGTCAGGTAGATGTGCAATCCGCGCAGCAGCCATAGCTGCCAGTGCAGGTCGTCCAGCTCCTCGGCCAGTTGCAGGCTTCGCGTGAACGCGGACCGGACCCCTTCGGTATTGCCCTGCGTAAACATCACGGAGACGCCGAGCGCTGCCTGCAATGTCATTTCCTTGCGGCTATCGATCACATCGGCAGAAGCGAGCGCCTGCTGGGTCCAGCGATAGCATTCCGTGAGTAATGTCAGCTCGAGGAAGAATTGCGCCGCCGCAGCCGCCAGATCCACGCCGATGGTGCGGTCGCCGTTTTCCGAGAAGGTCCAGGTCAACGCGGCCCGCACATTCGGCAGATGGTCGGCATAGGGCAGGAATCCGCCCGAGCTCTGCATGCCATTGGATTTGATGGAAATGTCGTGCAGGAAGTCGCGGAAATACGCGGCGTGGGCCCGCGCGGCGCGGGCCGCTTCGCCGCTCTCGATGAGCTTGTTTCCCGCGAAGGCACGGGTCGTGTCGAGCAGGCGGTACCTCAATCGCCGTTCCGCAGGCGACGTCGCGATCAGGGATTTCGAGAGCAGGTTCGAGATCGCCTCGACGGCCTCCGCCTCGCTGATGCCCTGACATGAGGCGACGGCGAGCGCAGCTTCCAGCGTGAATGGCCCGACGAACACCGACAAACCGCGCAAGGTCGTGCTCTCGGCTGCGGGCAGCAGGTCGTAACTCCAGCTGAGCGCCGCGCTCAGCGTCTGGTGCCGGGGAATCGCGGTGCGGCGCCCCCGCCATAGCAGCGAGAACCGGCTGTCGAGCAGCGAGGCGGTTCCGGCGATCCCGTAGGCATTGACGCGTCCGGCGGCAAGCTCGATTGCGAGTGCAATGCCGTCCAGGCGTCGGCAGATATCGGCGACGAGCGGGGCATCCTCTTCGCTGAGTTCGAATTCGCTCAGGCTCTCGGCGATCCGCTCGACGAACAGCTGGCTCGCCGGATAGGCAAGGATGTCGGCCATGCTGAGTCCGTCACGGTGCGGCGGACAATCCAGGGGAAACAGCCGGTACACGCGCTCGCCTTCGGTGCGAAAGGACTCGCGGCTGGTGGCGAGAATATGCAGCTCGGGGGCCTCCCGCACGATGCGCTCCGCCAACGGGGCGAGCTCGTCGAGGATGTGCTCGCAGCTGTCGAACACCAGCAGCATCCGCCGGCTGCGCAGGAACGTCAGCAGCGCCGGTGTCGGGTCGTCCGAATTGACGGTCAGGCCGAGTGCCGCGGCGATCGTGCCGGGAACGAGCCGTGGGTCTGTCAGTGCGCCGAAGTCGACGAAGCAGACCTGGCCATCGAAGCCCGCAAGCTGACCATGCGCCAAGGCGAGTGCGACCGAGGTCTTGCCGATGCCGCCAGGGCCGACGATGGTGACGAAGCGGTGCAGGGAAAGTTCGGCAGAAATCTTCTCGACGGCGTCGTCTCGCCCGATCATCTTCGCGAGCGGGGCGGGCAGGGAGCGAAGCGAGGAGACAGGCGCGCTGGGCCGGTTCTCCAAAGGAGCGGCGCGGAGCAGGGGGGCCGCGAAACAATAGCCGCGGCCAGGCACATTGACGACATAACGGGAACCTTCGCTGGGATCACCCAGGGCCTTGCGCAGGGACGTGATGTGGAAGCGCAGGCTGCCTTCGTCGACATTCACGTCGGCCCAGACCCGTTTGACCAATTCCCGCTTGTCGATGACCTCGCCGGCACGCTCGACGAGATAGACGAGGATATCGAGCGCGCGGCCGCCGAGATGAAGTGGCGCGCCATCCTTCTCCAGCAGCCGCGACTTGGGGAACAGCCGAAAGGCTCCGAAGGAAATGGCCGAATCCTGGTCGTTAGTGTCCGGCACGCGCCAATGATCCCAGCGGGAGGGCTGATGTCTGTACGTTGATCTAGCAGAACGAGGTGGCCAGTAAACTGGCCGAAAGTGGCGAAATCGCGCGGCAATCGGCCGGTCGAACAGGGACTATCCGTCACAAATTTTGCTTAAACGCGAGCAGTCTACGAAGCGACCGGCACAACTTGTCAGTGTGCCCTGACCGTCGAGATGGCACTCCGGCCGCAAAGTTGTGATACCGCCGATCATAACAGAATCTTGCAACGTCTAACGAGCAAAACGCGCACGACGCATCCATTATAGCCTTCGAGTTTGGTCCTATGTCCAGCGGGGAGGCTAACATGTCCGATATCGGCTCCAGGGCGAACGACGATTTCGTTCAATCTCAGTATATCGCCAGTCTTGACGTTCAGTCGCGTGATTGGGAACTCGTGCTGCGGGAATCGCATCATCGGATGAAGAACACGCTGACACTGCTGGGTGCGTCAGTCCGCCGCGATTTCACGCGGGCCGGTACCCGGGACGTGTCGGTTGCAGTGGACCGGTTCGAGCGGCGGATCGTCGCTTTCGGCAGGCTTTATCAACTCTTGTCCGACGACGACGACCTGACGACGGTCCCGGTCGAGGCCTTCTTCGAAAACCTGTGCGAAGCGCTCTCCGGGGCGGTGCTGGAGCCGGCGGGGATCCGCTGCGAGGCTGCGATAGAAAGCGGCACGCTGCCGGCATCGCAGTGTCATCGTCTCGCACTGATGCTGACGGAACTGGTTACGAATGCGGCAAAGCATGCCTTCGCGAACAAGAGTGGTGCACTGATCCGTGTCGAAATGGCCCATCGCGATGGCGCCTGGCTCTGCACCGTGGCCGACAACGGGATCGGCGCCACCGGTCCGCTTCAGGGCACCGGCAGTCGCATTCTCGAAGGCCTCGCACGCAGCATCCACGCGCGACTGCATGGCGAAGCCGGGCAGGGCGGCACGCGGGTGACCATCGCGATGCCGGCCGCTGCTTGAAGATGCTTCTGCTCGCAATCGCTAACGAGCCATAACATCCCATAACGAGCAATATTCCCCGGTCTGGGCCAAGGTGATTGTGCAGACAGCGGGATCGGCCCGAGCCCGCGCCTCACATCAGGGAGTTCGACATGGCCACACCACAAAGCGATCGTGATGCCGCAGCCAAGCCTTTGGCATCGCGTGGCGTTGATCTGAAGCTCGAAGTCGTTGTCATCCCGGTGTCCGATGTCGACCGCGCCAAGGCGTTCTACACGCGCCTTGGCTGGCGTTTGGACGCCGATTTTGCCTCGGGCAGCGAATGGCGCGTGATCCAGTTCACGCCGCCGGGCTCGGCCTGTTCGGTGATTTTCGGCAAGAACGTCACGGCGGCAGCGCCGGGTTCGGCGCGGGGACTGTACCTGATCGTCTCCGACCTTGAGGTGGCGCGGAAAGATCTGCTCGAGCGCGGCATTGACGTCAGCAAGCCGTTCCACGGGGGCGGCGACGTTCACGCCGGACCGGATGAGCCATACCTGTCCGGTAGCGTTCGGGTCAGTGGTGTTGACCCGAACCGCGGCAGCTACGGTTCGTTTGCTTCGTTCAGCGATCCCGACGGCAATGGCTGGCTGTTTCAGGAAGTGACGGCACGTCTGCCCGGTCGCATCGATGCAACCGATACGACGTTCACGTCCGCGAGCGAGCTTGCCGGCGCGTTGCGCCGCGCGGCGGCAGCGCATGGCGAGCACGAGAAGCGCACCGGTGGGCATGACGAAAATTGGCAGGCCTGGTACGCGGACTACATCGTGCGCGAGCAGGCCGGTCAGCCCCTGCCGTCCTGAGTTGCTTGACGTGGATTCGTTCGATCGCACCGGGGCATCTGTGAGCGCGGCACGCGCATAACTCTTGCACACCTGACGTTAGCCGATACGGCGCGCGATGATTGTTCGTCGCGCGCCGTATTGCATGCGCATCGCGATCGTCGATCGCTGTCATCTGTGTCACGACGACTCGCAACGGCTAACGCAGTCTAACAATCCATAACGAGCAAATTGCCGATGCGTGCGCCAATGTCCCGGCATGACGAACCGACGCGTTAATTTCGAATTCGGTCAGCGTCGCCGACCAAAGCCAGGGAGAACCAACATGACTACGCAAGCACGTGCCGACATCCTGAACCCCGACCGCCGTCAACTGCTGAGCCAGGCCGCGATGACCGCGGTGGCCGCGAGCATGGCAAGCCTGTTTCCGGCGCATCCGGTGAAAGCTGCCGCAAGCGGCGCAATCCGCCCGTTCCACGTCAATGTGCCCGAAGAAGATCTGCTCGACCTCCGCCGTCGCCTTGCTGCGACGCGGTGGCCGGATCGCGAGATCGTTGCCGACCAGTCGCAGGGCGTGCAGTTGACGACAGTCCAGCAGCTCGTGCGCTACTGGCAGAGCGACTATGACTGGCGCAAGGTGGAAGCGCGGCTCAACGCGCTGCCGCAATTCGTTACCGAGATCGACGGGGTCGACATCCACTTCATCCACGTGCGTTCCAAGCACGAGAACGCGCTGCCGATGATCGTCACGCATGGCTGGCCCGGCTCGATCATCGAACAGATCAAGATCGTCGGCCCACTGACCGATCCAACCGCGCATGGCGCGAAGATTGCTGACGCCTTCGACCTCGTGATTCCCTCGCTCCCCGGTTACGGCTTCTCCGGCAAGCCGACCGAGCTCGGCTGGGATCCGCAACGTGTTGCGCGCGCCTGGGTCGTGCTGATGAAACGGCTCGGCTACAACCGCTACGTCGCCCAGGGCGGCGATTGGGGCAACGCTATTACAGAGCAACTGGCGCTGTTGGCGCCGCCGGAACTGCTCGGCATCCATACCAACATGCCCGCCACCGTTCCCGACGATATCGCCAAGGCGCTTCAGCCCGGCGGATCGCGGCCGTCAAACCTCTCGGCCGACGAGCGCACCGCCTACGACCAGCTCGATGACTTCTACAAGCACGGCCTCGGCTATGCGATCGAGATGTCGAACCGTCCGCAGACGCTCTATGGGTTGGTGGATTCGCCGGCGGGCCTGGCGTCCTGGATGCTCGATCACGACGCGCGCAGCACCGCGATGATCGCGCGGGCGTTCGACGGCAAGACGGAAGGACTGTCGCGGGACGATGTCATCGACAACATCACGCTCTACTGGCTCACCAACACGGCGGTGTCGTCGGCGCGGCTGTACTGGGAGAACAAGCTGGCGTTCTTCGAGCCCAAGCACATCAAGATCCCGGTCGCCGTCAGTGTCTTTCCGGACGAGATCTATGCGGCGCCGCGCAGCTGGGCCGAGAAGGCCTATCCCAAGCTGATGCACTATAACCGCCTCGACAAGGGCGGGCACTTCGCAGCCTGGGAGCAACCCACGCTGTTCTGCTCCGAAATGCGGACCGCGTTCCGCCCGCTGCGTCAGTCGATCTGAAATCAGCAGGGACGCGCGTCCCAGTGCGCGCGTCCCGCTCTTGCACACATGTCAGGATTTCAATCATGAACCGCCCCGAACGCACCTTCACCACCGAAGATATCCGCCTCGAGCGGAGGCTGCCGTCATATTGGCGTGTCACCTTCGACATGCCGCCGGTCAACATCTTCGGTCCGAGGCATCTGCCGCTGCTCAACGATATCGTCACCGCGATCGAGACCGATCCGCAGGTGAAGGTCGTGGTGTTCGATAGCGCCGTCGAAGGCTTCTTCATTACGCATTACGACTTCCTTGCGCCGCTGGAGGACACTGTCAGTATCCCACCCGGGCCGACCGGCCTCCAGGCGCTGCCCGATATGCTGGTACGTCTGAGCCGCGCGCCGGTTGTATCGATCGCCTCGATCCGGGGCCGTGCGACCGGCGTCGGCAGTGAGCTCGCGCTCGCAAGCGATATGCGCTTCGCCAGCCGAGAGAAGGCGATCCTGTCGCAATGGGAGGTTGGTGCGGGCCTCGTGCCCGGCGGCGGGCCGATGGCGCGGCTGCCGCGGCTGATGGGCCGCGGCCGCGCGCTCGAAGTTTTGCTGAGTGCCGACGACATTCACGGCGATCTCGCCGAGCGCTACGGCTACGTCAACCGGTCGTTGCCGGATGCCGAGCTCGATGGCTTCGTCGAGGCGCTCGCGATGCGCATTGCGTCCTTCGACAAGGATGCGATTGCCGAGACCAAGCGTCTCGTCGATGTCGCAAGCCTGCCGCCGGACGTGGAAATCAAGCCGGAGTGGGACGCGTTCTTGGCTTCGCTCAGCCGCCCCGCCAGCCAGGCCAGGATCAAGACGCTTATGGCGCGCGGTTTTCACCGCGCTGGCGACGTCGAGAACCGGCTGGGCTTCCACGTCGGACAGATCGGGAGCTAACGGAACCGCTGTGGTGCTCGACCGGTTGGAATGGCGGCAGGCGGTCGTGCCAATGTCGCCTTCCTCCGGTACGGAGCGCCGGTACTGAAATCAAACAAGGAGAATTGAGATGATCCGCAAGGCAAAAGCAGTCTGGAAGGGTACCGGTCGCGATGGCACCGGCCATATTTCAAGCGAATCCGGCGTGCTCGCTGAGACGCCATATTCGTTCAAGACCCGCTTCGAGAACGAGAAGGGCACCAATCCCGAGGAGTTGATCGCGGCGGCCCATGCCGGCTGCTTTACCATGGCGCTGGCTTTCGGTCTTCAGCTCGCCGGTTTCACGCCGGACGAGCTCTCGACGGAAGCGGCGGTCACGCTCGAGCCGGAAGGCAAAGGCTTCAAGATCAGCAAGTCCGCGCTGACCTTGCGTGCCAAGGTGCCGAACCTCGACGACGCAGGTTTTGCCAAGATCGCCGGCGAGGCCGAGAAGAACTGTCCGGTGTCGAGGGTGCTCAACGCCGCGATCACGCTGGACGCCAAGCTGACCTAGCTCAACACACCCAAGGACTGCCGCCATGCCCCGCCAACATCAGCCAGACGAAGACAGGTTCCGAGCGATCCTGCCCGAGGACATTGCGTGGCAGCCGTTTCCCGCGTTCCCGGCGGGCGCACGGCTGGCCGTCATGGTCGGCCATCCCACCGAACCCGGACCATACGTGGTCCGGGTGAAGGTGCCCGGCGGCACCAAGCTGATGCCGCACAAGCATCCGGAGGACCGGATCTACACGGTCATGTCGGGCGTGTTCTATATCGGGCTCGGCGAGAGTTTTGACGGCGACAAGGTCAAGGCCTATCCGCCGGGCAGCGTCATCGTCCTGCCCGGCGAGACCTGGCATTTTCACTGGGCGAAGTCCGGCGAATACGTCACCCAGGTTTCCGCGATCGGCCCATTGGGCCTAGAGTATCACGACGATCATGACGACCCGCGTCTGCATGCAGCGACGCAATGAGGCCTCGGACATCTCGACGGAACGAATGGAGCATCGAATGACGACAGAGCGCGCAGTTTTGGCTGGAGGCTGTTTCTGGGGCATGCAAGACCTCATCCGTAGGCAACCGGGCGTGATCTCGACCCGCGTCGGCTACACCGGCGGTGCGGTGAAGAATGCGACCTATCGCAATCACGATGGCCACGCCGAAGCGATCGAGATCGTCTTTGATCCCGCGAAGACCAGCTTCCGGACCATGCTGGAGTTCTTCTTCCAGATCCATGATCCCACCACGCTCAACCGTCAGGGCAATGATTGGGGCACGAGCTACCGCTCGGCGATCTTCACGACGAGCGATGAGCAGAAGCTGATCGCCGAGGACACCATTGCCGACGTCGAGGCATCGGGCCTGTGGCCCGGCAAGGTGGTGACCGAGGTGGCGCCCGCTGGTGACTTCTGGGAAGCCGAGCCCGAGCATCAGGATTATCTCGAGCGCTATCCGGACGGCTACACCTGCCACTTCATCCGGCCCGATTGGAAGCTGCCGCGGCGCGCGACCGCGCTCCAATAATCGCGAGAGCATCACGGAAGCTCCGACGCTGCATCGTCTACCCGACGGCAGCGATCCCTAAGTCACGCTTGAAAGTCACGAGGAGGATATCATGGCGAATGTTTCCTATGTCTCCGAACGACCGGCGAAGATTGGCAACGAATTTCACAAGGGAGAACGTCGATGAAGCCGCGCATGAACTTCTACGAGTCTGTTCCCGAGGCCGTCAAAGCGCTGAGCGCGCCCGAGAAGCGGACCACGACAATTGATTCAATCATTGCGCTGATGAGATCGATAGGAGGAGGTTCCTGGGTGATCCTCGCCACGTTGCTCATATTGCTCGTCGGCGCGATCGTCCTTTCCTATCTGGGCTGGACGAGTGCAGTCGGCACAGACGTGCCAGCCTCGGGCTATGTTGCCCTCGTACTTGGCGTGATCGCTTCCCTTGCTGTCGGCTTCGGGTTGATGGCGCTGGTCTTTTACAGCAGCCGTGCCGGGTATGATGAGCCGGCAAGACTGGTGCAGAAGGACGACAACACCTCCACCGATCCACGGGCGTAGTGCCCCCGGCGCATTATCGCTTCCGGAGATCAGGCATGGCCAAGGGATATTGGATCACCTTCTATCGCTCCATTTCCGATCCGGCTGCAGTGGCGGCCTATGCGAAGCTTGCTGGTCCCGCCATTACCACCGGTGGCGGCCGTTTCTTGGCTCGCGGCAATGCCGTGAGAGCCTATGAGCAGGGCGTCGCGCAGCGGGCCACGGTGACCGAGTTCGACAGCGTCGAACAGGCCATCGCGGTTCATGAGGGCCCCGCCTATCGCGAAGCGCTTCGGGTGCTGGGGAACGCATGTGAGCGGGACGTCCGCATCGTCGAAGGACTGGATTGAGTAAGTGCAGGGTCACGGGCAGGGAAACAATTGCTGCCCGAAGCATGGTGTTTGGTTCGAAGACGGCCGCGCCAAGACGAGAAAGAGAGCGGACATGTGTAACCTGCTGGCAGGGAGCCGCCGTTCGGCTCTGCCTGTCGGGTCGCCGATGTCAGGCGTGCGTCGTCCCCTGGCGCGGCTCCGGCCGGCATCCGCAGATCACGCGCACGGCCTTCTGGGCAAGCTCTCGCAGCTCGGCGCGGCGTGCGCCGGCACGCGCGCGAATGGCGATGGTCTGCATCGTCGCGGCGGCAAGGATCGCCAGTGCAGCGGGATCGGCGTCCGGCGTCAACTCACCCCTGTCCTGAGCGAGACGAAAACGCGCTTCGAAATCGGCATCGATCGCGCGCAATCCCGCTGCAACGCTGTTTCGGATCGCCGGATCTTCTGCGACTTCGGTCACCGCGGTTCCGACCACGAAGCAGCCGCGCGCGGTTCCCTTGCCGGAGAAGTAGATCGACAGCGCCGCGTCGTAGGCAAGCATCAGCGCCTCGTCCAGGGGATGGTCCCCCGCAAGAGCCTCGCGCGTCGCGGCAAGGCTTATCCCCCAATAGCGCGCGAGCGCTTCGAGATAGAGCGCGTGCTTGTTGCCGAACACCGCGTAGAGGCTCGGTGGACTCATGCCGGTCGCGGCCGCGACCTTGTCCAGGGATGTGCCGGAGTAGCCGGTTCGCCAGAACGTCTCCGTGGCCCGCTTGAGGGCCGTCTCGGCGTCATAGGCGGGCGGCCGTCCGCGGCGGACCGGGCCCGTTTCGCTTTTCTGCCGTGCCATATCGCCAAAATCCTGGTTGCGATGTTCCACACGTATATTTGTATAGATCGTTATAAAAATCAATAGCCGCACACCTTGATCGCCGCCCCGGAGTACGATATTTGTAACGAACGTTAGTAAATTGGATAGAGCGAGGGCTTTCGATGCGTTTGAACTTTGCGCCAATCGCCGGCTGGTTGGGCGATCGCAGTTTCCGAGGGAGCGAGGGGGCTGCGCAATTGTCCAGAGCGGAGCTCGGCAGGCGGCTGCGCCGGCCCCTGATGCTCGTGCTGCCGGCCGCGGTCGCCGTGTTCGGCGCCTTCATGTATCTCGCCCAGCAGCAATACGTCTCGACCGACGACGCATTCGTTCGCGCCGCCAAGGTGACCATCAACGCTCGGGTTTCCGGTCAAGCGGTTGAGATCGCCGTGCGGGACAACGAGCGCGTTCGGCAGGGGCAGGTCCTGTTTCGGATTGATCCGGAGCCCTACCAGATTGCCGTCGATCAGGCGGAGGCCCGGCTCGGCAGTGCGCGCCTTCAGATCGACTCGCTCAAGGCGACCTATCGTCAGCAGCAGGCGGAACTGCAATCGGCTAAAGACTCGGCTTCCTTCGACGAGCGCGAGTTCGACCGCAAGAAGATGCTGGTCGCCTCCGACTTCACGCCGCGCGCGGTCTATGAGCGGGCCGAGACCGACATGAAGGTCTCCCGCCACCGCATGACGTCGATCGAACAGCAGATCGCCAACACGATCGTCGCGCTCAATGGCGATCCCGATATCGACGTCGACCGCCATCCGACGGTTCGCGCGGCGAGGGCGCAGCTCGACCGTGCGCGGCTCGATCTCTCCTATGCCACGGTGACGGCGCCCGACGACGGTATCGTGACGAAGGTCGACGACTTGCAGATCGGCGGCTTCGTCAATGCCGGCGCGCCCACGTTCTCGCTGCTGTCGAGCCGACACGTCTGGATCGAGGCGAATTTCCGCGAGACCGGCCTGACCCACATGCATCCGGGTCAGGAGGCGACGATCGACGTCGACGCCTATCCGGATCGCAAATTCAGGGCGCATATCGTCAGCATGAGTCCTGGCACAGGATCTGACTTCTCTATCCTGCCGCCAGAGAATGCGACCGGAAACTGGGTCAAGGTCGTGCAGCGCCTGCCGGTGCGCCTCGAACTCGACGATCTCGATTCAAACCGGCCATTGTTCTCGGGCATCAGCGTGACGGCGCGGGTCGACACCGGCTATCGCCGGACCTGGCCGCATCTGCTCCAACCCGCGCTCGCGGTGGAGGGCAAATGAGTACGCCCCTCCCATCGCCCGCTGCGGCCGGCGGTCATCGCGCGATCGCCGTGGCTGCCCTCATGGCGACCTACATGCAAGCCGTCAACATTTCGATACCGAACGCGGCGCTGCCCCACATTCAAGCGACGCTCTCGATGGCTAATGACGAGGTCGGCTGGGTGTTTTCCTCGTATATCGCCGCGAGCGCCGTGACCATGTCGATCACGCAATGGCTGGCGGGACGTTACGGCCGGAAGGCGGTCTATCAGGCCGCGCTCGCGATCTTCGTGCTTGGTCTGGTCCTTAATACGCTGGCGACCACGTCCATCCAGTTCGTGCTGGCCCGAATCCTCCAGGGATTGGCGAGCGGGCCGCTTGCGCCGCTTTCGCTGGCGATCCTGCTCGAGGTGACGCCGCCGGCGCGACATGCGCGCATGAGCCTGGCGTGGACCGTGTGCTCACTGCTCGGCATCAGTAGCGGCCCCGCCATTGGCGGCTGGCTCAGTGAATATTACGGCTGGCCATCGATCTTCTATGTCAGCCTGCCGATGGCTGGCTTCATCTTCCTGACGATGACCCAACTGCTGGGCGAGAAGCGGGCGGAGCGCAGCCAGTCCTTCGACTTCTTCGGCCTGACGACCTTCTCCGTCGGCATGATCGGGCTGCAAATGCTGCTCGACCGCGGCGAGCGTCTCGAATGGTTCGCCTCGACGGAGATCTGGGTCGAAGCAACCGCGTCGGTTCTGGGTTTCTATCTCTTCATCGTCCATGTCATGACGACAAGGGAGCATTTTCTCCGCACCGCGCTGTTCAGGGATCGCAATCTCATCCTCTCGACCGTCATCTCCTTCGCGCTGGGCTTCGTCCTGCTGCCGACCCTGGCGTTGACGTCCCCCATGCTGGAGGAATTGCTCAACTACCCCGTCGACACCACCGGCTACATGACCATTCCGCGCGGTGTGGCGCTGGTAGGAGCTCTGGTGCTGACGAGCCTGGTTCCGACTCAGATCGACTATCGGCCGTTCCTCATCGGCGGAATGGCGCTGGTGGTCTATGCCAATTGGCTGATGCTCGGCTATTCACCGGCGATGGATTGGCGGCCGGTGGTCGAAGCCGGTCTGCTCCAGGGGGCCGGTATCGGCATGTTGCTGCCTGCGCTCGCCAGAGCCGCTTTCGGCACGCTCGATCCGAAGCTTCGGCCGGAAGGCAGCGCGCTGATCAATCTGTCGCGCCTCTATGGCAGCACCATCGGCATCGCGGTGGTTCAGCTCTTTTTCTATGCCAACACGCAAGCCGTGCACATCGCGCTCGCCAAGAACCTGACGCCCTATCGTGTCGCCGCTTATTTCGGGGGCTCGATCGGCAAGCCGGGCCTCGCCGCGCTCAACGGCATGGTCACGCGTCAGGCGGCCACGGTTGCGGTCATCGACCAGTTCGAGATCCTGATGTTCGCCATGCTCGTGGTGATCCCGCTCGTGTTTTTTCTCCGTAAGCCGCGTCCCGCCGGTTAACGCCGGGGAGTCGTGAAATGACATCGCATCGTCAATTTCGATCACCTCGTCTTCCACTTGTGCGGGAGCCGAGGACAAACAAAGGAGCAGCAGCATGACGACGTCAGATTCGCTTCGCTATACGAGGATTCCAACCCATGGATCGGGGACGATTCCCGCTGTGGGATTTGGCACGCTCATTCCGGATCCGCTCGTGACCAGGCAGGCCACCAAGGCTGCATTGGAGGCGGGATTTCGACATCTTGATTGTGCAGAGCGCTACCGCAACGAGGAGGCCGTGGGCGATGCGCTGCAAGAGACGTTCAAGGCGGGGACTCTTCAGCGCCAGGATCTGTTCGTGACGACGAAGCTATGGAACACCAACCATCGGCCGGAGCGGGTCAAGCCTGCCTTCGACGCCAGTCGCCGGCGGCTGCAACTCGACGATATCGACTGCTACATCATCCATACGCCCTTTGCCTTTCAACCCGGCGACGAGCAGGACCCGCGGGATGGAAGTGGCCACGTGATCTATGATTCAGGCGTGACGTTGGCGGAGACATGGGGCGCGCTGGAGCGCCTCGTCGACGAGGGGCACTGCAAGGCGATCGGCCTGTCGGACATTACCTTGGAGAAGCTGCGCGAGATCGTTGCGGTCGCGCGGATCAGGCCTGCCATGGTGCAGGTCGAATCGCATCCATATCTTCCCGAATGGGAACTACTCGACTTCTGTCGCGAACATGGAATTGTCTTGCAGGCGTTTGCAGCGCTGGGACACGCCATGAAGCCGAACCTCCTCGCTGACCCCGTGATCACCGCCATCGCCGAGCGCCTGCACAAGACGCCGGCTCAGATAGCGCTGGCCTGGGCCGTCCAGCGCGGCACCGCTTTCCTGACGACCTCGACCAATCCTCGGCGCATCCAGGAGAACTTCGATATCTCGGCCTTGCCCGAAGACGCCATGCGGGAGATGCAGGACCAGATCACGACGAACATCAGGTTCAACACAGTGGTCGAGACCGGCGTGCCCGGATTTATTCCTCGCGCCGGATGAACCGAGCATTGCTGAGCCGTGTTCCGCGACCGGGACGCGGCGCTCACACTCGGATCAGGTCCGCAGTTGCGCGATCAGGCTGCGTGCGATCCGCATGTCGGCGATGTCGGATCCTTCGGTCATCGCCCCGCATACCTTCTCAAGAATTGTGAGCGCCTCTGTACGCTGGTCTCGTCCAATCCTGAACTGCGCAATGCTGATCGCGCATCGCAACTGCCAGAAGCCCGCGCCCTGCTGTGCTGCCAGATCCATGGCCTCGTCAAAGCAGGCTTCAGCGGCTTGCGAGTGCGGTGCCTCTTTCAGCATCAGCTCGCCCTTGATGCGGAGCAGCTCCGGCAGATACCAGCGTTCCTGCCTGTCGTTGCAGCGCGCCAGCGCACTCTCGATCGTGTCGAAGCCGTGATGGACCTGGTTGGCCTGTCCGAAACAGGCCGCGAGTTCACCGAGCAGGGGAAGAAAGCGCGGCAGGAAGCGCGCATCGCCGGCGCGATTGAGCTCGTCGCGCAGGAGCGGCAGGCCCGTCTCGACGTTCGTGCGTCTGGCGATCACCAGTGCGTTGAAAGCGCGCGCCCATAGACTCCAGAGCCGTATCGCGTGGCGTTCGGCATGTTCGAGCAACTCGGTGCCATAGCGTTCGGCGGCATCGTAATCCCCGGCCAGGAAGGCGATCGGGCAGGCGGCTTGTCCAAGCACGCTACAGAAGGTCAGCGCGTGGCCGTTGGCACGGCCTTCGTGGATGTTCCGTTCGGCGAGCGTTAGGGCCTGATCTGCAAAACCCTGGAGCCACAGGACACGGGCGCGGAAATATTGCGTCGATATCCGCAGATCGAGCGGAAAGATCTTTGGCCGCTCGGCCAGCACATGCAGCGATGCATTCACCCGGTCGATGCGGACCCGCGCCTCGTTCTGGTCGCCGAGATAATGCAACGCAACCGCCATGAGCCGGTCCGCCAGCATGAGGTCGGTCTTGTCGGATGAACCCGCGGCGGCTTCGGTGAAACGATCGGCGAGCGCGCGTGCCTTGCCGAACGCCCCGTTGTTGAACTGGTCGATGCACAAGCCCCAGAGTGCGCGTAGCCGGAAATCCTTGTCATCGAGCCTGTCAGCCAGTTCGAGCGTGGCCTCGAGGATCGGGCGGGCCTCGCGTGCCCGGCCGTCGCCGTACATCAGCGACCAGCCCAGCGCCGCCAGGAGCTGCATGCGCACCCGCTCGTCGCCACTGGCAGGGTCTCCGAGCGCGGCAAGCGCCGTTCTGGCGCGCTCGCGACATTCGGCGAATAACGACAGGCGTACCCAGAGCGTGACCGCGACCGCCGTCAGCGCGATGCCCAGCTGTGCGTTGCCATCGGGTGAGAAGGCCCAATCCAGCGCGGCGCGCAGATTGTCCAATTCCGCGCCATAGGTTCCAAGCCAGTCGGATAGCGGAGAGGAGGTCTCGGATTCAGCGCGTTCGAACAGGTCCCGAATATATTCGGCATGTCGTTGCGCAATCGGCTTCGCTTCGCCGACCTCGTTCAGCTTCCCGAGCGCGTAGGTGCGCGTGGTATCCAGCAGGCGATAGCGCAGCGCCCGCGCGCCGGACGGCGCGATCAGCGATTTCGTGACGAGATTGTCGATCGCCTCCATGGTCTCCGACGCACTGAGCCCATCGCCGGAGGCGACGGCGGCAGCCGCTTCCGGCGTGAACGGTCCGACGAAGACCGATAATCTTCGCAGGATGGCGCTCTCGGATGGGGGAAGGAGATCGTAGCTCCAGTCGAGCGCGGCGCTGAGCGTCTGGTGTCGCGGAATGGCCGTGCGTCGCCCGCGCCATTGCAGCGAAAAGCGGCTGTCGAGAAGGGAGGCCGTGCCCGCGATTCCATACGCATTGACGCGCCCCGCGGCGAGCTCGATCGCAAGCGCGATGCCGTCGAGACGGCGGCAGATGTCCGCAACGAGCGGCGCCTCTTCCGCGCTGAGCTGAAACGGGCCGGAGCTTTGCGCGATACGTTCGACGAAAAGCTGGGCTGCGGGATAGGACAGGATTTCGGCCACGGCGAGGTCGTCGCGCCGGGGCGGACAATCCAGCGGAAACAGCCGAAAGATCCGTTCGCCTTCGCTGCGAAAGGATTCCCGGCTGGTGGCGAGCACATGCAATCGTGGCGCCTCGCGAACGAGGCGTTCGACGAGCGGCGCAAGGGTCTCCAACACGTGCTCGCAGCTGTCGAAGATCAGCAGCGTCGATTTCGCCTGGAGATGTGTCAACAGGGCCGGGACCGGATCCTCCGCGTTGATGGCGAGCCCGAGTGCCGATGCAATGGTGATTGCCGCGAGCTCAGGCTTCCTCACCGGTCCGAAGTCGACGAAGAAGATGTGTCCGTCGAAATGGGCAAGCTGGCGATGGCCCACGGTCACGGCCACTGCGGTCTTGCCGATGCCGCCGGGGCCAACCACGGTGACGAAACGATGCAGCGAGAGCCCGGTTGAAATCTTCTCGATAACGTCGTCTCGGCCGATCACCCGGGCGAGCGGAGGGGGAAGCGAGCGGGAGAGGGGGACATCGACCGGGGAGGGCTGGACCGCAGGTACAGTCTGGGTGAGCGACGCGACGAAGCAATAGCCACGGCCGGGGACATTGACGACATAGCGGGCCGACTTGCCGGTATCGCCAAGTGCCTTGCGCAGCGCTGCGATGTGGAAGCGGAGGCTGCCATCGTCCACATTCACGTCGGCCCAGACCCGTTTGACCAGCTCCCGCTTGTCGATGACTTCGCCGGGACGCTCGGCCAGGAAGATGAGGATGTCGAGCGCGCGACCGCCAACGTGAAGTTGTGCGCCGTCCTTCTCCAAGAGTCGGGACTTGGAAAAAAGTCGAAATGGCCCAAAAGAAATGGCCGAGTCATGGTTGTTATCGGCTGGCACGCGCCATCGCCCCCTCGGCAGGGAGTCAAAAATGTTTGAATTCGGTCTAGCAGATCGAGGCGGTGAGTAAACTGGACGAAAGCAGCGGGGGCGGCTGCTGGCCCGCTGCCGGTTGCTTCGATCCGCATTTCATAGACGGAAATATCGCTTGCGGATGAATGGCTTAAGTCGGCAGCCGAAGCAGCGCGGTTCGCGTAGCTGTCTGCCCCGCGCAGGGGAGCATGCCGCAAAACGGGTGGTGATTTCCGCTTTGCGCGTAAGCCGTGGTCATCTCACCGATTGCGCGTGCCATTGACGATGGCCGCGTACAGCTGCGAATGGAGGTTTGGGAGCCGGTCCCGCCTCTGATCAAAGCTCACGACTTTCGGGACAGGACATGCCCTCCCTCTCGCGCCGACAATTCGTCAATGCGGCCGCGTTTGCAGCTACGCTTGCCGGGATTCCACGCAGCGGAAGGGCCGCAGATTATCCATCGCGTCCCATTCGCCTGGTGATCCCGTATGCAGCGGGCGGCTCGGGTGACCAGATCGGACGTCCCTGGGCTGAGAGAATGTCATCGCAGCTCGGTCCGACTTTCGTCGAAAACATCGGCGGTGCGGGTGGTGCGATCGGCACCACGGCCGTCGCGCGCGGTGAGCCCGATGGCTATTCGCTGCTTCTGGGAAATGGCAGCACGCAAATCATCATTCCGCTGACGACGCCAAATCCGGCTTATTCCATCGGCGATTTCCGGGCGATCTATCGCCTGATCAACAGTGCGCTGGTTTTCGCCATCCATCCCTCGGTGCCGGCGACCAATCTGCGAGACCTGATCGCCTTTGCCAGGATCAATCCCGGCACGCTGTCCTATGGGACGCCCGGCATCGGCACCGGCAATCACCTCGTCGGCGAGTTGTTCAAGCAGCAGGCAGGCGCGCTGGATATCGTCCACGTTCCCTATCGGGGGATATCGCAGGCCACCAACGACCTCGTCAGCGGCCAGATATCTCTCATCATTGCCGTCATGTCGGTTCAATTGCAGCAACTGAACCGGGCCGGCAAGATACGGCTGCTCGCGGTCACGACCGACAGTCGGCTGAGCGGCGCGCCGGACATACCGACTGCAATTGAATCGGGCATGCCGGATCTCAGATATGAGGGATGGTTCGGCCTGTTCGCACCGAAGATGACCGAGGATGCGATCATCGATCGGATTGCGCAGGCGACACGGGCGGCGATGGCCGATCCTGAGCTTCAGGCGAATTATCGCGCGCAGGGCATGGAGCCGGACAGCGATTCGAGCCCGGACAAATTCCAGCGCATCGTCGACGCCACATCGACAAGCCTTGCCCCCGTGATCAAGTCGATCGGGCTCAAGTCGTTGTGAGCGCACGCTCGACGAGCGCGATGACCTCGTCCGCCTCTTGTTCTGTGCTGTCGAAGCGGGCCACGAAACGGATCACCTCTTGGCCTCGTCGCGCGAATTGCAGTCCGCTCGCGGCAAGCCTGGTGATAGCCAAAGCGGGCAGCTTGACGAAGACCAGATTAGCTTCCACGGGCGCATCGAGCCGAACGTCGGGCAGCGCGGCAAGACCCGCTCCAAGATGCGCAGCCACGGCATTGGCCTTTGCTGCGAGCCGTAGATAGAGGCCATCCTCGACGTAAGCGAGCAGCTGCGCAGATGCATAGCGCATCTTCGACCAGGTCTGGCCAGCGCGGCGAAGCCGATAGGACAAGGGTTCAACGAGGTCCTGGTCGAACACCACGATCGCGTCCGCCGACATCGCCCCGTTTTTGGTCGCTCCGAAGGACAGGATATCGACGCCGGCCCGCCAGGTCATGTCGGCCGGGTGACAGCCGAGCCGCGCCAGCGCGTTGGCGAAGCGGGCGCCATCCATGTGCACCGACAGATTCTTGTCGCGGGCGATCGCACTGATCTCGGCGATGTCAGCGAGAGAGTAGATGGTCCCGAATTCGCTGGCCTGGGTGATCGACACCGCATCGGGTTGCGAGCGATTGCGGACTCCCCAGGCCGTTCGGGCGAGCGCCTCGCGCAGGATCGCCGGCTCGATCCGAAAGTGCCGGCCGGGGAGGGTGAGGAGCTTCGCGCCGCCTGTGAAGGCTTCGGTCGCGCCGCCTTCCGCCGTGTGGATGTGCGCCTCCTCGTGGCAATAGATCGCGCCATAGGGCCGCGTGCAGGCCGCGAGTGACAGGGCATTTGCCGCCGTGCCGGTCGCGACGGGGAATACAGTGACCTCGGTCTCGAACAGTGTCGAGAAGCGACGGTTCAACAGTTTCGAACACTCGTCGTCACCGTAAGAGGCGGCCGGGCCGCGGTTGGCCTCGGCAATCGCCTGCAGTATCTCGGGGCTGATCGGCGCGACGTTGTCGCTGCGGAAATTCGGGAGCGTCCGGGCTGCGTCGTTCATACGGTCTTGTCCTAGCGATCATATCACGGTTGTTTGTTGCCGGTTTAAGCGCCGGTTGATCAGAAGCAAGGGGATTGCGGTGACGAGAATGAGCACTGCGGCCGCGGCAGCCGCAAGCCCCGCGCCCGTCCCCTCAATGGCATGGTACATGACAACGGTCGTGGTGACCCAGCCGCTCGCATAGAGGACGATGGTCGCGCTCAACTCGGATGCCGCCGTGATCCAGACGAGCACCAGCCCGCCGACAAGGCCGCTCGCCATCAACGGCACCGTCAGGGTTGCGAAGGTTGTGGTCGGCGACACTCCAAGATTGATCGAGGCCTCCTCGAGCGAGGGATCGAGCTGATGTACGATGGCCGAAGATGACCGGATCGCGAAGGGCAGCTTGCGGACGACATAGGCGATGACCAGGATCAGCCAGCCGCCCGTCAGAACCAAAGGACCGCTGTTGAACGCAATGATGAGCCCGATCGCCAGGATTGTACCGGACACCGCAAACGGCACCATGCCGATGAAGTCGAGCAACCCCGACAAGCGGGAGCGATGTCGGGCTACGACATAGCCGATCGGAGCACCGATCAGCATGGTTGCGACGGCCGCGATGCTGGCGAGTGTGAGCGTGTTAAGCAGCGGCCGATAGGAGCCCGACAGCAGGGTGGCGTAATTGCTCAATCCCAGCTCCCAGGTCAGGACGGGGCCGCGGAAGCGCAGGACGGAGACCATCAAGACTGCTGCGAAAGGCAGCAGCGAGACGATGACGATGCCCCAACTCACGGTCGTAGCCGCAAGCCGCAGTCCTGGCGTCAGCGGCAGTTTCGCGGGCGCGCTGCGGGCGCTGGTCGAGAAACGACGCTTGCCGAGATAGTGCCGTTGAACGAGAAGCGTGAGCGCCGTGCAAGCGATCAGGAGCACGCTGAGCGCGCCCGCCGCAGCGGGGTTCGCGTCAGATTCACCGGCGAACAGCTTGAAGATGTCGATGGCAAGGAACGGCCGGTCTTCGGCCAGCACCGCCGGCACGCCGAAATTCTCCAGTGCCTCGATGAAGACCAGGAGTCCCCCGGCCAGGATCGCCGGCATCACGATCGGCAACAATACGGTGCGGATCACATAGGGCCGTGAGCCGCCGAGATTGCGCGCTGCCTCTTCCATCGAGGCGTCGACGGCCTGGAAACCGGCCAGGACCGGCATGACAACGTACGGATAGAGCGTCAATGTGAATACGATGACGATGCCGGGCAGGCCATAGATCGAGCCGATCGGGATGCCGATCCCCCGCAAAGCCGTGGTGACGACGCCGGCATGGCCGAACAGCAGCACCAGCGCGTAGGCGCTGACGAAGGAGGGGAGGACCAGCGGCAGACTCGCGAGTGTCAGGAGCAGCGCACGTCCCGGGACGTCGATCCGGGCGAGGCAGAAGGCGAGCGGGATGCCGATGGCGCAGGCGAAGACGGTCGCAAGCGCGGCTGCGAGCAGGCTGTTGCCGATGCTGCCGAGATAGTAGCGGCTCTTTACAATCGCCGCGTAGTTCCCGAGTGTCAGGCCGCCCGTACCGTCGATCCGTATGCTGGCATCAAGGACGAGCGCCAGCGGGTAGAGCAGAAAAACCGCGAGCAACACCAGGGCGGCCAGCGTCACGATGGTGGCGAAGCGTTTCATGGCGAGGGAAACGCCTTGATCTGGGCAGGGTCGTAGGCAAGGGCGAGCGATGCGCCAGGCAAGACATCGAACGCCTGCGCCCCGAGCGCGGAGATCCGAATCTGGGTGCCGTCCGGCAGGGTTGCGTGAAGACGCTGCATCGGGCCCAGAAATTCACGCAGCGTCAAATGGGCTTGAATGCGTGGGCCGTCGGAGCCGTCTCCCAGCCGCAAGGCCTCCGGCCTGAGCGACAGCAGGACCGGCGCGCCTGGTGGGGCGATCTCGCCCCTGACCGCGAACTCCGTGCCGGCTGCCGCGACATGCGTATTGCGGCCGTCGAAAGCGCCTGCGATGCCCGGCACCATATTGGTCGAGCCGAGAAACTCGGCCACGAAGGCAGTCTGCGGCGTTCGATAGATGCGCTCGGGTGTGTCCACTTGCTCGACCTTGCCCTGACGCAAGACGGCAATGCGATCGGAAATGGCGAGCGCCTCCTCCTGATCATGTGTTACGTAGATCGCGGTCAGACCGAGCGCCTGCTGCAGTTGCCGGATCTCGATCCGCATTTCGGTGCGTAGCTGCGCGTCGAGATTGGACAAGGGCTCGTCGAAGAGGAGCACTGCGGGTTCGATCACGAGCGCGCGCGCGATTGCCACGCGTTGCAGCTGACCGCCCGAGAGCTGATGCGGTGAGCGTGGACCGTAGCCGGCGAGACGCACCCGCTCGAGCGCCTTGTCGACACGCGACTTGATCTCGGCCGCCGGGACATTTCTGGCCTTCAGCCCGTAGGCTACGTTTCCGGCGACGGTGTGGTTGGGGAAGATCGCGTAGTTCTGAAACACCATGCCGATGTCGCGGCGATGTGCGGGCAGGCCATCGATGCGCCGCGCGTCAAAGGAAATGGAGCCGGATTCAACATCGGCAAAGCCGGCGATCATGCGCAGCAGCGTCGTCTTCCCGCAGCCCGAAGGCCCAAGCAGCGTGAACAGCTCGCCATGCTTGATGTCGAGTGAGATGTCATCCACGGCCCGCACCGTGTCGAAGGTGCGGGTCAGGTTTTTGATCCGGATCGAGGTCATCAGATCAGCGCGTGTTCTGAATCGTGGTCTTCAGCCGCGCGAGCGTCTCGCGCCGGGCCGCTTCCCATTTGCCGTCGTCGTAGGGCAGCACCTTGATCACCGCGAACGGCGGCATGCCGGCCGCGAGGGCATCCAGTTCGATGTCCTGACGGGCAGGGCGCCGGAAGGTCGCCTTGAGCAACATCTCCTGGACTTCCTTGCTGGCCAGATAGTCAACGAGCTTTTTGGCCGGCTCCGGGTTTGGTCCCCCTTTCAGGACAGCGACGCCTTCGACGCCCGCGTAAGTGCCCTCGGGCGGATAGACGACGCCCACCGGCGCACCATTATGGGCCCACAGGAAGCCGGCATATTCGAGGGTGATGCCGAGCGGATACTCGCCGCTGCCTACTCCGTCGAAGACCTGTGTCGAGCGGTTGAGGACTTTCGCATTCCCAAGCAACTCACCCATCTTCGTCCACGCCGCGTCTCCTTCGCCCCACAGCGAGAGAAGCGTGGTGGCGGCCGCATAGGAGAATCCGGAATTGGCCGGGTCAGTGAAAGCGAGCCTGCCTTTCCATTTCGGGTCGAGGAGATCGGCCCAGGATTTGGGCCCGCCGGCGCTGTCGATCGCCTTCGTGTTCAGGCCGATCACAACGACCTGGATGTTCGTGCCCAACCAGAGATCGTTTGGATCACGGAATTGGGCCGGCACGGCTTCGCGTCCCTTGGCCGGATAGGCCTGAAGGTAGGGGCTGGCCAGCCGCAGGATCGTCGCATTGACACCCCAGATCACGTCGCCCTGTGGATTGGCGGCCTCGGAGGCGACGCGGCGCACAAGGACCCCTGATCCGGTCGACACCACGTCGACCTTGATTCCGGTCGCCTTGGCGAAGCCGTCGCTGACAAGCTTGTTCACGGTGTCGTCGTTTGCCGAATAGAGCACGACGTTCTGCTGGGCCCATACCGACCCGGCTGCGAGGAGCGATGCCGCGAGCGTCACTGCTCGGGCGAGGACGGAGGCAGGACATCTCATGGTGGTTTCGCCCTTGTCGGTTTAACCGTTGTTCATTTGGTGCCGGCGAGGTGTTCGGCGGCTGCCTTGAGTCCTGCACCGTGCTGGATATTCAGACCGAGCTTCGTGAGCGCGTCTTCGAGATGCAGAAGGTCGGTCAAAATGGTCCCGTCGCTCAAAGCACCCATCGTGCCAAACCGGATGACACGGCCGGAGAGACGGTTACGGGCGCCCGCGATCACCGTGCGGTGATCCTGGTAGAGCTGCCGCACGATGGCTCCCCCTTCAAGCCCGTCAGGGACCTTGAAAACCACGACCGTATTCGAGCGCAGCCCATCATTGCAAAAATCGGCGAGCCCGAGCGCCGCGCCGCCGGCGCGCAGCGCGCCGGAGAGCCGCTTGTGGCGCGCGAGCACGTTCGAGAAACCTTCCTCGTGCATCATCGTCAAGGCTTCGCGCAGGCCATAGATAAGGCTCACCGGTGCCGTGAACGCGGTCTCGTTCTGCTCCGCGGATTTCAGCGCTCGCCCGAAATCCCAATAGAAGACCGATCGTCCGACGTCCTGTTCGATCACGCGCCATGCCTTGGCGCTTACGCTGGCAAGAGCAAGGCCCGGCGGGCACATCAAGGCCTTCTGCGAGGCCGAGACCACGATGTCGACGCCCCATTCGTCCTGCCGCATCGCGATGCCGCCGAGACCGCTCACCGAATCTGCGATGAGCAGCGTTGGCTTATCGCGCACAAGTGCGCCCAGCGCTGCGAGATCGGCCACGATCCCGGTCGAGCTCTCATTGTGCACGACGACGACGGCCCGATAGGCGTGCTCGCGCAACCGGGCCTCCACCGCAGCGACATCGATCGCCTGACCCCACGCGATGGGGACCGTGTCGACCGTGATGTTCATGGCCTTGGCGATCGAGGTGAAGCGCTCGCCAAATTGGCCGTGCTCGATCACGAGGATCCTGCTGTCGGGTTCGACCACGTTGACGAGCGCGGCCTCCATCAGGCCGGTGCCTGAGCTGGCAAAGAACAGGACACGGTTCGTCGTGCCCAGAACCGGGCGGATCATCTCTTCTGCTTCGCCAATCGCAGTCCGGCACTCGGGGCCGCGGTGGCTGACCATCACGCGGGCCATCGCCTGTCGCACGCGTTCGGGGACTTCGGTTGGGCCGGGAAGCCGAAGACGGTATCCCATCGAAGCGATGGCGGATGGAGTGTCGTTCGTTGTCATAGCTTGAAGTCACCGTTCTGACGCATGTGGGGAAAGAGGCCGGTGGCAGAGCGCGAGCTGTTTCGACGATGAGCTGATGACCGAATTCCCTCGCCGGCCTCGTGCAGTGTGATGCCAAACCGCTTGGGATCGCGGACGGTCTCTCTGCCCATCGCCTTGAAATAGTCGAGGGCCATCAGGACCGACCCGTCGATGCCGAGCGCGCAATCGACCGCGCAGACCATGAGATCCCTCGCGCGCGCATCCTGCCCGGACTTTCGAGCGAGGATCTTCTCGGAGATCGTGCGCCCGGCCATCTCTATCGAACCCCATTGAAAATGGAACGCCGTTACGCATAGTGTAACGGTGGTAGACCGAGGTCAACCGAAAATCGGCAGGCAGGGATTTCGATGCCCAAGACACAAGGGGTCGCCGCCGTGCAACGCGCGCTGGCGATTCTGGATACTTTCGCAGGAGCCGGGTCACGCAGCCTTGCGGACATCGCCAGGATCACGGGTTTGGCGAAGCCGACCGTGATGCGCTCGCTCGTGTCGTTGGACGAAGCCGGCTACCTCGTCCGCTTGGGTGACGGGCGCTATGCACTCGGCGCGAAGACTTTCCAGCTCGGCACCACATATCGGGCCAATTTCAATCTCGAACAGCACGTGCTGCCGGCCCTTCAGCGGCTGAGCCAGGACACCTTGGAGAGCAGCGCGTTCCATGTGCGCGAACGCGACAGCCGGCTCTGCCTGTTTCGGGTGGATTCGCCCCAACTCGTCCGCGACGTCGCACGGCCCACAAATCTCGCGCCGCTCGATTTGACCTCGACGGGCCAGGTGCTGAGGACGGCCCGTTGGGCAGACCGCATGGATGACGGTGTGCAGGTCTTCGTCAGTTCCGGTGTCTACGACGCTGTGACGGCCTCCCTGTCCACCGCCGTCTTCGGCCATGACGGAGCGCTGGTCGGTGCCATGACCGTGAGCGGCCCAGTCGAACGTATCCGCCGGGCCGACCTCCAGGCGCTGGCATCCCTTCTCACCGACGCATCGCATCGGCTCTCACTCTTGCTCGGTGCGCCATTGCCCCGGGAGATCGGCACGCCGCGGATCATCAGCCTGCCATCGGCCGACTAGCTTAATCCTCGAAGAACGGATTCGCTGGTCGCTCAAGGCCAAGATGATCGCGCAACGTCGTCCCTTCATAGTCTGTGCGAAATAGTCCACGCTCCTGGAGAATGGGCACCACGAGCTCTACAAAATCCTCAAATCCTTCGTGGAAGTAGGGCGGCATTACGTTGAATCCGTCGGCCGCGTGGTCTTCGAACCAGTGTTGCAGCGTATCCGCGATTCGTTCGGCCGAGCCGCACAGCACCCAATGGCCGCGTGCGGCCGCGGTGAGATTGTAGAGATCGCGCAGCGTCATGTTCTCGCGGCGCGCCTTGGCAAGCATGACGCTGGCGAAGCTGTGATAGCTGTCGGACGGCGCGATGTCCGGAACCGGTCCGTCCAGATCATAGGCCGACATGTCGCGGCCGAAGCGGTCGGAGAGAATGGCGATTGCGTTGCTGCCGCTGACGAAGCTCTGCAGCACGTTGAGCTTCTCGAACGCTTCCTTGTCGGTTCGGCCGACGATCGGCATGACACCCGGCAGCACCGTGACGTCTTCCGGCTTGCGGCCGAACGCCGGCAGACGATCTTTCAATGACGCGTAGCCGGCCTTGGCTTCGTCGATGTCCTGCACCACAGAGAACACGATATCCGCTGTTCGTGCGGCGAGCGCCTGTCCCGCCTCGGAGCCGCCGGCCTGGAGCACGACGGGGCGGCCTTGCGGGGTGCGGCCGATGTTGAGCGGACCCTTCACCTTGAAGAATGGGCCGTCATGGTCGATTGGACGCAACTTTGCCGGATCGATGTAGAGGCCGCTGCTGCGGTCGGCGACGATGGCGTCATCAGCCCAGCCGTCCCACAGGCCTTTCACGACGTCGAGGAATTCACCGGCCATCTCGTAGCGGCGGGCGTGGTCGGGATGGGTGGTGCCGAAATTGGCAGCGGTCGCCGGATTGGCCGTCGTCACCGCATTCCACGCCGCGCGACCTTGGCTGATATGATCGAGCGAGGCGAACACGCGCGCGACCGAGAACGGATCGCTGTAAGTCGTCGACACCGTGGCCCCGAGCCCGACATGGCTGGTCGAGGTGGCAAGTGCCGCCAGCATGGTCAGCGGCTCCAGTCGCAACGTATAGGAAGGATGCGCGCTGGCGTCGGCATAGAGATTATCGCCCATGAAGATCAGGTCGAACTTGCCGCGCTCGGCGGTGCGGCCGATCTCCTGGATCGCGGCGAAATCCTGGAAGCTGTCCACCGCGCCGGGATAGCGCCAGCCCGCGACGTGGCTGCCGGTCCCCAGGATGAACAGGCCGAGATGCATCTGACGTTTCATGGCATCATGTCCAGAACAGGAGCTTGCGTTCGAGAAAGCCGATCAGGCCGAAGAAGGCGAGGCTCGCGGCAGAGGCCACGAAGATCGCCGACCAGACCTGGACGAAGTCGATCTGGAGCACGGCCTGGTAGATCACCCAGCCGAGCCCGCCCTGGGCGCCGAGCATTTCGGTGACGATCGCGACGATGACGCTGCGCACCGTCGAGACGCGCATTCCGGCCAACAGCAACGGCAACGCGGTCGGCAGGCGCAGGCGCCACAGCACGCCAAAGCGGCTTGCGCCAAAACTCTTCATGAGATCGACGGCGCGGCGATCGACACGGTCGAGCCCGGCCAGCATCGACAGCAGGACGGTAAAACTCACCGCCATCGCCACCATGACGATCTTCGAGCTGACGCCGATGCCGAACCAGAGCAGGATCAGTGGCGAATAGCCGACCACGGGCACCGAATTGATCGCGGTTGCGAGCGGCAGGATGGCGGCACGAAGCGCCGGCGCCAAAGCGATGGCGACGGCAAGGCCGATGCCGATCAGGCAGCCGAGACCGTAGCCCACCAGCGCTTCGAGCAGGGTATAGCCGGCAGCATCAATGAGGATTGCACGCTTGGACCAGAGGCCGACGAGGATGTCGCTGACGGCTGGAAGAACATAGGCCGGCAGGTGCAGTCCGCGCGCCAAACCTTCCCAGCACGCAATCAGAAGCACAGCGCCCAAAATGCCACGCTGCACGGCGAGCGAAGGGGAGGCGAGCGCGCGGCTCATTGCTCGGCGTTCCAGAATACGAGCCGCCGCTCGACCGCAGCGACGACGGCATAGAAGCCGGTACCGAGCAGGGCGGCGGCGAGCAGTGTCGCCCAGATCGCGACGACGTTCTCGGTAAACATGGCCTGGAGCAGCAGCACGCCGAGCCCGGTGGTGTCGCCGAACCACTCGCCGACGATGGCACCGACCAGGCTCAGCGACGCGGCGAGTCGCAGAGCGACGAATATCTGCGGCAGCGCGGTCGGAAGCTGCAAGCGCAGCAGGAGCTGACGGTTGGAGGCGCCAAAGCTGCGCATCAAGTCGACCTGCTTGGGATCGACGGTCTCGAGGCCCAGCAGCGTGTTCACCGTCACCGGAAAGAACGTCAGATAGAATGCGATGATCGCCTTGGCGAGTAGCGTGTTGCCGAACCACAGCACCACCAGCGCGCCGAAGGCGATGACCGGAATGGTCTGCGACACCACGAAGATCGGAAACACCATCTCGCGCAGCGCGCGGACGCGGAAGAACGCGATGCCTATGAACACGCCGAACGCGCCGCCCGCGGCAAAGCCGATCAGCGTCTCGGCAAGCGTGCGCAGGAAGCCGTCGACATAGGCGCGGGGTGTGGCCGCAATCGACATCAGGATCGTGCTCAGCCGCGGCAGATAATAGGGCCGGATGCCGAAGAGCAGCACCGCGCCTTCCCAGATCACCGCCGCAATGGCGAGGCCGAGCAGGAGCCGGATCAGCTTGCGCAGCCAATCCGGCATCGCCATGCGCCGCGCGGCTACACCGCTTTCGCCGAGCGATGTCGAAGGGCTGCTCACGGCAGCCGGTCTGCCAGCGGCACGCTCTGGATGAAGCTCGCGTCATAGGCGGCAACGAGATCGAGCGGCTTGGAGATCACGCCGTATTTCAGGAAGAAGTCGTGGGCGGTCTTGACTGCGTCGGCGTCGATCCAGAACATGCCGTTCTTCGCTGCCGCGCCGGCGGTCATCAGCCGCTTCACCTCGGTGAGCATGAACTCCTGCTGCGCGCGGTCGAGCGTCGGGGCTGCGGCCATCACGGTGTCGACGGCGCCCTTGGGATCGGCGAAGGCATCCTTCCAGCCCTTGAGCGAAGCCCGCAGGAACGCCTTGACGAGCTCCGGCTTCTCCTTGGCGGTGGCCTCGGCCACGATCAGCGTGTCGCGCGGGAAGGTGATGCCATAGTCCTCGGCGACGAAGGTTTTAAGGCTGTCCTTCGGCATGCGCGACTGGATGGTGTAGAACTCGTTGTAATAGGTCGCCGTGATCACATCGACGTTGCCGTCGACGAACGGCGTCACCGACACTTGCTGCGGCTGGATCTTCACCTCGTCGGCCTTGACGCCCTCCTTGGCCAGCATACCGTTCAGCACATGGTTGGCGCCGGTGAACCAGGTGGTGACGGTCTTGCCCTTGAAGTCCTGGAGCGTCTTTACCGGCCCGTCCTTGCGGGTGACGAAGATGAACGGCGTGATCTGATGCGACACGCCGATGCAAACGATCGGCAGGCCCTTGTCGCGCGCCGCGAACACGCTGTCGGTGCCGCCGGACAGGCCGAACGTGTCGGCGCCGGTCGCAACCAGATTTTCGGTGAGAAGGTTGGGCCCGCCCGGATTGATGGTGAGGTCGATGCCCTCGGCCTTGTAGTAGCCTTTGGCTGCCGCGACGTAGAAGCCGGCGAACTGGGCCTGCGGCAGCCATTTCAGGCGAAGGCTCGCCTTCTGCGGCTCGGCTGCAGGCACGGCCGTGACAAGCGCGCCGGTCGCCAGTGCGAGTGCGGAGAGGACTGAGAAGGCGTGGCGTCGGCTCAACATGGTCATGCTCCAGATGGTAAAAAATCAATTGCGGTAGGACTGGTCGGTGCGGTCGAGCTGGCGCATCAGCGCCGGCCATTCGCGCTCGCCGGGCACAAGAATGTCGCCCTGCAACTCCCAGAACTGGCGGGCGGCTTTCTCGCAGACCTCGTGCGGCGGCATCACCAGTTTGGCGCCGGCTGCGGCAGCGGCCTGCATCTGGAGCTGAATTCGTGCGGCGCGCTCGAAATAATAGAGCAGCATGAAGGCCTCGCCCGGCGTCCGGCCGACGGTGAGGATGCCGTGGTTGCGCATCAGCATGACCTTGTGCGGGCCGAGATCGCGCACGAGGCGGACCTGCTCATCGAGATCGATGGCGACGCCTTCATAGTCGTGGAAGGCCTGCCTGTCGTAGAAGCGCATCGCGAACTGGCTGAGCGGCAACAGGCCCTTCTCCTGCCCGGATACCGCGACGCTCGCGTCGGAATGAGTGTGCAGCACGCAGGCCGCGTCGTGGTTCGAGGTGTGGACCGCGGCATGGATGACGAAGGCCGCGACGTTGACGGCGTGCGGCGTGTCGTCGAGCTTGTTACCCTCAGTGTCGATCTTGACTAGGCTCGACGCCGTGATCTCGTCGAACAGCAGCCCGTAGGGGTTGATGAGGAACTGATCGTCATGGCCGGGAACACGCAAGGAGATGTGATTGTAGATCAGATCGTCCATGCCGAGCTTCGCAACCATGCGATAGCAGGCCGCAAGCTTGATCCGGGCATCCCATTCCGCCGGCTCGATGCCGCGCGGCGCGGGTTGCGGCTCTCTCGCTGACATCGCGTTCATTGCGACTTCTCCTGCGCGATGGAGGATTGGAACGATTTCATGCTTTCCTCCTCGATTGCATCGAGCAGCGTGCGCTTGAGACGGATGAATTCGGGGGAAGTGACGATCTCCGGCCGGCGCGGGCGAGGGAGATCGACGACCTGTTCGAGCTTCACCGAGCCGGGGCGCGCGGTCATGACCAGCACGCGGTCGCCAAGGAAGATCGCCTCGTCGACGTCATGGGTGATGAAGAGAATGGTACGGCGGTATTTCTGCCAGACGTCGAGCAGCCAGCGCTGCATCATGGCCCGCGTCAGCGCGTCGAGCGCGCCGAACGGCTCGTCCAGCAGCATCAGGTCGCGTTCGAACAGGAAGGTTCGCATCAGGGCGACGCGCTGGCGCATGCCACCCGACAATTGATTGGGATATTGCTTCTCGAAACCTGCGAGCCCGAACTCGGGCAGCATCTTCAGTGCCTTGGCGCGCGCCTGATCGCGCGGCATGCCCTCGACCTCGAGCGCGAGGATGGCGTTGTCCACGACGTTGCGCCACGGAAACAAGAGGTCGCGCTGCGGCATGAAGGAGACGCGGCCGAGCAGATCGGCGGCGTGGCAGCTCTTGCCCTCGAAGCGCAGGATGCCTCCGGCGTCCGGCTCTTCCAGTCCGGCGACGATGTTGAACAGGGTGCTCTTGCCGCAGCCGCTTGGGCCGACGACAGTGACGAACTCGCCGGGAGCGATGTTCGCCTGAAGTCCCGACAGCGCCGCGACGGCACCGAAGGTCTTGCTGACCGCACGCATTTCAAGCAGCGGCTCAGGCTTCGGCTGTGCCTGCGGGGCTTCGGTGGTCGGTCCGGGGTTGGGTAGGCGGGCGGCCTGCACCGGCATGTCCTTGTATAATGGCGGCGGCCATTCGCATACGACAGCGGACCGCATCGAAATCTCTTAGCAACTCGTGTGCCAGTGCGATTTCCGGGCAAATCAGGCATAAGACTTGCGAGCCTCCGAAGCGAATGCGTTCGAGTCGTGCGTGTCCAAGATGGAAATGGGCTGTTTCGCTGGGATAAGGCCGCCATTTTGTATACGTATATTGATGTCGGAGAAACATGATGGCGGATATTGGTGCACATAGCGGAGGCAGGCGCGTGAAAAATGGGCACGAAGCCTTGGCGCCGAGCCCCGGCATAACGCTCGCCGAGAGCCTGCGCCAGAAGCTCGAAGGGGCGATCGCGGCGGGGCATCTCGAGCCGGGCAGCCGGCTCGACGAGCAGGAGATCGCCCAGCGCTTCGGGGTCTCGCGCACGCCGGTGCGGGAGGCGTTCCGCCTGATGGCCGCCAACAATCTGGTCGAACTGCGCGGCCGGCAGGGAGCGACGGTCCGCAGCATCAAGGCGCAGGCGCTGATCGAGATGTTTCAGGTGATGGCCGAGCTCGAAGGGCTTTGCGCCCGCCTTGCCGCGCGCCGCGTCTCGCAGGCCTGGGGTGGTGAAATTGGCGAGATTCATCAGCGGCTTGTAGCAGCAGGCTCAACCAGCGACATCGATGTCTTTTACGACATCAACCAGGAATTCCACGAGGCGATCTACGAAGCCTCCCGCAACGCTTTCCTGGCCGAGCAGACCCGCAAGCTGCGCAATCAGGTGGCGGCGTATCGCCGCCGGGTGACGCGCATGCCGAACCGGATCGCCGATACGATCCGCGAGCACGAGGCGATCATGGAGGCGATCCTGGCCCATGATCCGGAGCGCGCACACAGCGCCATGCGGGATCATGTCAACCTGCTCGGAGACAACCTGCTGGACTTCCTGGCCGCCTTCGAATGACCTTCTGGGTGCTTGGTATGCAAATTGCTAGACCTTGTATATCTAGCTTGCATCCTGGAGACCCGGAGTGGACCTTAAGCTGACGAACAAGACCGCCCTGATCACCGGCGCGTCGAAAGGAATTGGACTTGCGGTGGCCGAGCTCTTCGCCGCGGAGGGGTGCCACCTGCATCTGGCCGCCCGCAACGGCGAGGCGATGCTGAAGGCCAAGCGGGAGCTGGAAGCCCGCTTTGGTGTGAAGATCACGATCCACGCGCTCGACCTGTCGAGCACAGCCGCGATGGAAAAGCTCGCCGCCGAGGTCGGCGACATCGACATCCTCATCAACAATGCCGGCGACATCCCGGCGGGTTCGCTCGAGATCCTTGATGACGCGGCGTGGCGGCGCGGCTTCGATCTCAAGGTGTTCGGCTACATCACGCTGTCGCGTCTCTATTATCCGCGCATGAAGGGCAAGGACGGCGTCATCATCAACATCATCGGCAATTCCGGCGAGAACTGGGATGCGAGTTACATCGCAGGCTCAACCGGCAACGCGGCGCTGATGTCCTTTACCAAGGCGCTCGGCGGCCGGAGCCTCGATCACGGCGTGCGCGTCGTCGCGGTCAACCCGGGACCGGTTGCGACCGACCGCATGCTCAAGATCATGAAGCTCAAGTCGATCGACATGCTCGGCGACGAAAGCCGCTGGGAGGAGCTGTTCGACAAATATCCGGGCAAGCGACCTGCGACATCTGAGGAGGTCGCCGATCTCGTTGCGTTCCTGTCGTCACCGCGGTCCGGCTACATCACCGGCACCGTGGTGACGATCGACGGCGGTATTGCCGCGCGCGGCTCGGTGATCTGAGGCGTCGATGTCAGGACCTCAATCCGCGGCGCTCGTCCGCAACCGCTATTTCGACGAGCTCTCGGCGACGCCGGGGCTCTATTGGCTCGGCCAGAACACCAACCATATCGAGAGCCACCCGGCCGTGCGCGAGGCGATGCTGCGCTCGATCGAGGCTGGCGAGTTCAATGCCTATGCTCCGCCGCTCGGCTTCGAGGCACTGCGGGCTGCAATCGTTGCCGATCTCGGCACGCCGGGTGCGGAGGCGTTGGTTACCGAAGGTGGCGTCAACGCGCTGGCGATGATCTGCCGCGCGCGCTGCAAGCCCGGCACCACCCTGGTGACAACCGATCCGACCTGGAAATGGCCGTGCCTGTTCGCGCGCCAGCAGGGTGCCGAGGTGATCGAGATTCCGATCTATGATCCTGCTTGTAACTACCGCCTGACGCCCGAGGCCCTGAAGGCGCATGTCGACGAGCGCACGGCGATTATCTACCTCGTCGATCCCAACAATCCACTCGGCATCCGCTACACCCGCGAGGAGATCGAGAGCTTTGCGGCGATTGCGCGCGATTGCGGCGCGCTGCTGGTGCACGATTGCACTTACCGCGATTTCGCCGACGGCCACACGCCGGCGCTTCACGTGGCGCCGGAAGGCTCCGTCGTTTCCACGAGCTTTTCGAAATGGCTCGGGCTCGCGGGCCTGCGGATCGGCGCTCTCGTTGCCGCCCCGGATTTGTTCGAGGAATTGGCGCTGACGTCCACGAGCGTCCTCGGCGCGAGCGTCATCGCCCAGCGCGCGGCGCAGGCCGGGCTCTCCGTCAAGGCCGAATGGATGAAGAAGGTCCGAAGCATCGATAGAGGCAACAAGGCGATGATCCAGGAGGCAGCTGGCGCGATCGAAGGATTGGCGCTGCCGATCATGCCATCGCATGGAAACTTTCTGGTGCTGGAGACCATCGCGGCGGGCATCCGCCCCGAGGCGTTGGTCGAATGCTATCGCCGGCAGGGCATCATGATCCGCCAGGGCACCTACCATACGCAGCGCTTCGGCGACCGCTTCGTGAAGATCAGCACCTCCGTGCCGCAGCCCTGGGCCGAGAAGTTCTGCACGCTGTTGCCGGAGATGGTTGCGCAGGCGCGCATGCTCAACGACCTGCCGCCGCAATTCTAGGGACTGTGCCGATGACAATGATCACGACCAAGGACGGTGTGAAGCTTTACGTGGAAGAAGCGGGCGAGGGCACGCCGATCCTCTTCATCCACGAATTCGGCGGCAATCATGCAAGCTGGGAGCCACAGCTCCGCTTCTTCAGCCGGCGCCACCGCTGCATCACCTATGCCGCGCGCGGCTATCCGCCGTCTGACGTGCCTGACAGCGTGGAGGCCTATTCGCAGGCGATTGCCGCTGATGATGCGGTTGCCGTGCTCGATGCGCTCAGAATCGAGAAAGCGCACATCGTCGGCCTCTCCATGGGCGGCTTCTGCACGGTGCATTTCGGCTTGCGCACGCCGGAGCGCGCGCTGTCACTCACCGTGGCCGGTGCGGGCTACGGCTGCGAAAAGGAGTTCGAGGAATATTTTCGCGGCGTCTCCCTTGAGGTCGCCGACAATTTCGAGAAGCAGGGCGCCAAGGAATTCTCCAAAGTCTATGCGCTCGGCGCGAGCCGGGTGCAGTTCCAGAACAAGGATCCGCGCGGCTGGCAGGAATTTGCCGATCTGCTCGCGACCCATTCCGATCGCGGAGCCGCCAACACCATGCGCGGCGTTCAGGCGCGGCGGCCGTCGTTCTACGACCTTGAGGACGGTCTGAAGAAGATGATGGTGCCGACGCTGGTGATCGTCGGCGATGAGGACGATCACTGCCTCCAGCCCGGCATCTTCCTGAAGAAGACGATTCCGGCCTGCGGCTTGTCGGTCTTCCCCAAGACCGGTCACACGCTGAATCTGGAAGAGCCGGCAGCGTTCAACGCACTGCTCGCCGAGTTCATCGCCCAGGTCGAAGCCGGACATTGGCTGCCGCGCGATCCACGCGCGCTGCCGGGCCAGATCATGCGCACGAAGTAGGGAAGCGATGACGACCCGATCTCTGATCGACGCCGATCGGCTCTGGACCCGTTTGATGGCGCTGGCCGAGATCGGGGCAACGCCCGCCGGCGGGGTCAACCGTCAGGCATTGAGCGACGGCGAGATCGCGGCATGGCGTCGCGTCATCGGCTGGGGGCTAGAAGCGGGTTTGACGCCATCGACGGATGCCGCGGGCAACCTGTTTCTGACGTTGGCCGGGCGCGACCGTGCCGCGCCACCGCTGCTGCTCGGCAGTCATCTCGATAGCCAGCCGACCGGCGGAAAATTTGACGGCGCGGCCGGTGTGATGGCGGCGCTCGAGGCGGTGATCTCGTTGGCTGAACAAGGCGACAGGCCAGCGCGCGACGTCATCGTTGTTGCCTGGATGAACGAGGAGGGCTCGCGCTTCGCGCCGGGCATGATGGGTTCGGAGGCCTTTACGGGTGAGCGAGACATGGCGGCGATCCGCGCCGCGCGTGATGCAGACGGCGTCAGCGTCGGTGAAGCGCTCGATCGTCTCCACGGGGCATTTCCCGATCTGCCGCACCGGCCGCTCGGCTTTGCGGTGGCGAGCTATCTCGAATTGCATATCGAGCAGGGGCCGCTGCTGGAGGCGGTCCGCCGCACGATCGGCGTCGTCACCGGCATCCAGGGCAAGAAGACCTTTCAAGTTGTCGTCGAGGGCGCGGAGGGACACGCAGGTACGCTTGCGCAGCAGGAGAGGCGGGATGCGCTCGCGGCCTTTGCGCGGATCGCAACGGCGCTCCATGGCGAGATCGGCAGCATCGATGCCGACATCAAGTTCACGATCGGCCGTCTCTCCGTCCAGCCCAACGCGCCTTCTGTGGTGCCGTCACGCGTCAGCTTCAGCATCGATCTGCGCCATCCGGACAATTCCGTGCTTGACGCGGCGGGTGCGCGCATCACCGCGCTTTGCGGCCAGCATGCACCGCCGTGCCTGGTGACGGTGACGCCGCTGGTCGACGCGCCCTCGAACGCGTTCGATTCCCACTTGCGCGAGCTGATCGCGCAGGCCGCACACGACCAGGAATTTCCGGCCATGGACATCCTGTCGGCCGCCGGTCACGACGCGCGCCATTTGGCCAAGATCTGTGCGGCGGCGATGATCTTCATTCCCTGCCGGGCCGGTGCAAGCCATGTGGAGCACGAATGGGCCGAGCCGGCTGATGTCGCCGCCGGCGCGTCCGTCCTGGCGCAGGTGTTGCGAGAAGTTGCATGACGGAAATTGCCCCAGAGGACTATCGCGATGCGATGGCACGTTTCGGCGCCGCGGTCAGCATCATCACGACCGATGGTCCCGCAGGTCGCGCAGGCTTCACTGCGTCCGCCGTCTGTAGTGTGATCGACGATCCGCCGACGCTTCTGGTGTGCATGAATCGTGCATCCTCGGCGTATGCAAGCGTGGCCGGCAACAAATTGGTGTGTGTCAATGTGCTGTCAGCTCAGCAAGAGCCGCTGTCACGGCTATTTGGCGGCAAGGTCCCCGTCGCGGAACGGTTCGCTGCGGCGGTGTGGTCGACGCTCGTAACGGGCGCACCTGTTCTCGCCGACTGCGCGGTTGCCTTCGACTGCCAGATCGCTGATGTCGCCACGGTCGGCACGCACGATGTCTTGTTCTGCCGCGTCGTGGCGCTCCAGAAATCTGCTGAGACGGAAAACCTGATTTATCTAGGCCGCGCCTATCATTCTGTACGGACGGGCAGCTGAGCTTGCCCGCCGGACTTCTCAGATGCCGGCTGGTCGCGGGGCGGGGAATGGCGCTGGGTCCGCGAAGCGTTTGACGATGTTGGTGATCAATTGCGCTGCGACGCTGTCGTAATTGTCGATCGGCAGCGCGCCAATGAAGTTCATCGAGCCGACCGAGAACACGGCGCCGCCGTTCGGGGTCTCGAAGAACGTCAGGTCGGACCGGATGATGGCCTCGCGCGCGGCCGGCCAGGTGTGATCGTAACGCTCCTCGTTGACCGGCTGGTAGGTCGGCTCCGTGAGCACAGCCCGCCCGACAATGATGGCATGGGGCGGCGTGCCCAACCGGACATCGGCGCGATCGAGCTCATGGCCCGCGGCGCCGCCGCCCATCAGCCCGCGCTCGCCGAGAATGCCGCCGGGCTTCGCCTTGCCTTCCATTCCCTCGCGCATGAAGGCGACGCGCGGATCGAGAATGCCGTCGAGGAAGGTGTAGGGGAATCCCATGTATTCGCCCTGCGTGCTGAAGCCAACGCCGGCCAACAGCTGCGGCGGACGACCGAGGCGGCGCCAAAGCCCGCCATAGGAACCATCGAAGGCGTGGTAGCTTTCGCCCGGCTCCGTCCCCCACAGACGGATGCCGCCCTCGGCGCGCCGCAGCTCCAGGGCCCAGGGGCCGCTCGCATGCGGCACCACCTTCCAGTAGAAACCGTTGCCGCCGAGATAGACGAAGCGGCCGCCTTGCTCGAGATAGGCACTGAGCGCATCGAGCGTTTCGGTGGTGTGGTATTCCGGGTGCTGGCCGGTGAGCACGACGGAATATTTCGAAAGCAGCTCCGCGCCTTCGGCGTGCACATCGTGATCGGTGATCACCTCGAAGTCGATGCCCTTGCGCGTCAACAGATCGGTGATGTAGCTGTCGGCCGAGATCCAATACAGGCCTGAGCCTGACGGGCTCGGGTCGATGAGATGGATCTGATTGACCCGCTTGTCGATCAGGGGCCGGCGCATCGTCGACATGCCGACGCCGCTGCCGTCGGAATGGAAATTGTAAGGTGAGACGCCGTATTCGGGATGGCCGTCGGGTGCTTGCGCCAGAGCGCCCCAGGCCCGCGACCGCTCGGTGATCAGCGCCTCGCGACCCTTCTTCTGATACTGGCTGTAGACGGTGTAGCTGAAAGTCGGCGCCAGGAAAGCGACCTTGGCCTGCGAGCCCGGGATCGCGGCGCGGACATAGAACACGATGTTGTCGCGTGCGCCGTCCTTCTCGAGATGCAAGGCATAGACGCCGCTCTTCCAGTCCGTCGGCACGACGAAGCTGAGCGAGGGCGTCCAGCCGGCGTCGCCGATATCGTCATTGTGGAAATGAATGGCACCCCATTGTGCCGGCTCCTCGGTCCAGTGATGCAAGGCTCCGGTCCAGCGCGAGCCGGTCATGGCGCGCGTCGGCAGGTTCACGCAGCTTCCATGCGCCTTCGCCGGCCCGATATCGGTGACGACGTCGGTGGGAATACCGATCGACAGGTCCCATTCGGCAACGGTGCCGCCCGGTGTCGCGGCGCCACTGCGTTGCGTCGCCAGCATCGCGCTGACGTCACCGACGCCTTCGACAATGCGCGGACGTTCGATCTTGCCGTTGAAGTGCTGATGGACGCCATCGCCTGAACGTTCTGCCGCGACGGCAGCCGCACCTGTCCCGGACAGCGGGGTGTTCCTGGTCGCCACGCTCTTCTCGGCGCGCTCGTCGCGATCGAGCCTCGCCTTGCGCGGCGCCTGCGCCAGTTGCAGCGTCCCGCTGGCCGGATCGTACAGGCAGGCGATATCGTGCCAGGCGCGCTCGGTGAGGGGGACGCTGAGGTCGACATCGACGACGCCCTCTGATGTCGCGAGCCTACAGAAGGCCCCCTTGGCGCCGATGCCGAGTGTCAATGCGGCATGGCCATTGCTCCAGCTCAGGACGGCCTGCCGGCCTGCTGTGATCAGCGTCGGCCAGATCGTTGCCGCGAGGGCAATCGGCCGTTCGCCGCTGCCGAGATCGAGCGAGGGAATATCGATCCATGAGCCCTTGGCGACACGTTGCTCCTGCCCGTCATGCTCGCCCTCCAGCGCCCAGGAGACGGGAATCTCGCGATAGCCCGGGCCCTGCGGGTTCGGATCGCCGCAGATCACGCGGGCGATGCGGGCGCGGTAGCGTCCGCCGCCACGCACGCCGATCATGAAATTGATCGTCTCGCCGGGGCGAACGCTCCAGCGGTCGACATAGCCGGTGATGGGAAGCATGAGAGTCTCTTTCGATCAGGCGCGGCGCACGTTCCAGAACAGCGGCAGGCCTCTGAGCACGCCGGTCAGCTCCTTCTTGTAGGCGGTCGGCTGGTAGAACACGCCGAGCGGCACATAGGGCACGTCGATGAACGCCTGCCGCTGCATCTCGATGCCGATCCTGGTTTGCGCCGCGGCGTCCGGAGCAACCAGCCAGGCATCACGCAGCTCCTCCAGCTTTGGACTCCTCGCCCAGCCGAAGGTGGCCTTGTCGCCGCTGCCGCGGATGAAGTTATGGGCAGAAGGATTGAGTTGGGTGACACCGGCCGAATAGGTACAGAAGGCGTTGTAGCCGCCCTTGTCGGGCGTCTCGCGGCTGTTCATCCGCTTCAGCATGGAGCCCCAATCCATCACGATATAGTCGAGGTTGAGCCCAAGCCGCTTGAACAGTTCGCCGGCGACCTCGCTCATCTGGCCGATCACCGGGAAGTCGCCGGGCGCCATCAGCAAGACCTTCTCGCCTTTGTAGCCGGCATCCTTGATCGCCTTGGTCGCGGCCGCGAGGTCGCGCGGCCCGTTGAGTGCCTCCATGCCTTCCTCGCTCGCCATATTCGAACCGGGAGCGAAGAAACCGACCTTGTCGCGCCACATGCTGCTGTCGTCGCCGCCGACAGCGGCCATGAAGTCGCGCTGGTTGATGGCGGACAGCACCGCACGACGGATCGCCGCGTTGTCGAACGGCGGCTGGGTGTGATTGAAGCGCAGCACGCCGACATTGCCGATATTGTCGAGCAGCTCGACCTTCAACGCCTTGTTGGCGCGCAGCGTCGGGAGCAGATCGACGATCGGCTGGTCCCACCAGTCGATCTCGCCGCGTTGCAGGGCCGCGGCCGCGGTGGCCGGATCTGGCATCACCTGCCACTCGACGCGATCGAAATTCGCGATCTTCGGCCCGGCGAGCATGCTGGCCTGGCCATCCGGCCTTGGCACATAGCCCTCGAAACGCTGATAGACCAGACGCGCGCCCGGCACGTGCTCGTCCGCCTTGAAACGGAAGGGGCCGCTGCCCACAAGCTCCTTGACCGGCATCGCGCTGTCGGTCTGCGCCAGTCGCTCCGGCATGATGAAGGCGATGATCGCGCCGACCTTGCCGAGCGCCAGCGGCAACAAGGGAAACGGGGCTTTGAGCCGCCAACGCACGGTGCGATCGTCAGGCGCCGAAATCTCGTCGACGATGTTGAACAGTGAATTGCCGAAAGCGTCACGGGACGCCCAACGCTTCAGGCTGGCGACGACATCGCGGCCGCGCACCGGCTCGCCGTCATGGAATTTCAACCCGTCGCGAAGGGTCATCACCCAGATCTTGCCGCCATCCTCGACGACATGGCCCGCCACCATTTGCGGCTGCGGCTCCAGATTTTCGTCGACGCCGTACAGCGTATCGAACACCAGGAAGCCGTGATTGCGATTGACGAGGCCGGTGGTGATCATCGGATCGAGGATGGCGGCATCGGCTTGTGGCACGAAGCGCAGGGTCCGCGCGCCTTGCGCCCGGGCGATCTGCGGGGCGCCAAGCGATGAGCCAAGGACAGCGCCGAGACCGGCGCCCAGGCTGGAACGAAGCAGGTCTCGACGGTGCATCTGGACTCTCCTTTGCGACAGCGGAGCTATCTAGCGATGGGTCAATGGTTCAAGCCTGATGGCGGCAGCTTTGCTTCCACGGCTTTCGAGGTTTGGGCGAAGAGACCCAGCAGCTCATCCACCTCGTGGGGCTTGATGATCAGGGGAGGGCAAAGGCCGATCGTGTCGCCCATGGCGCGAATGATCAGGCCGTTCTCCAGCGCCCGCGCATCGAACGCGCTGCCGACCTTCAGCGAGGGATCGAAGGCGGCCTTGGTCGCGGGATTCGCGACAAGCTCGACACCGAACATCAGGCCTTCGCCGCGGACCTGACCAACAATGGAAGAATCGGCCGCGATCTTCTCAAGGCCGTCACGCAGCCGCGCGCTCATCGCACGCACGTGACTGACGACGTCGATGCTATGATAAATGCGCAGGGTTTCCAGCGCGACGGCGGAGCCGACCGGATGGCCCGAATTGGTGAAGCCATGTCCGAACAGCTCGCCGGCTTTGTTGATGTCGGCCAGCGCATCCCGGATCGGGCGTGAGAGCAGCACGGCAGAGATCGGAAAGTAGGAGGACGACAGGCCCTTGGCGAGCGCCATCATGTCCGGCTGCATACCGACCGTCTGGCAGCCGAACCAGTTGCCGGTGCGGCCGAAACCGCAGACGACTTCGTCGGCCAGCACCAGGATGTCGTGTCGACGCAGCACCGCTTCGATCTTCGCGAAATAGCCTTTCGGCGGCACGACGACGCCTCCGCCCGCGTTGATCGGCTCGGCGATGAATGCAGCGATCGTGTCGGGCCCCTCCGCTTCGATCATCGTTGCGAGATCGGCCGCAAGCCTGTCGGTGAAGGCGTCCAGTGTCTCATCGGGGTGTGGGCCCCGATAGGGATCGGGGCAATGCGTATGCAGGAATCCCGGAAGCGGCAGCCCGAACTCGCGGTGCATCCGCGGCAAGCCGCACATTGAGGCCGCCACGATGGTCGAGCCATGGAAAGCGCGATCGCGCGCGATGATCTTGCGCTTGCCGGGCTTGCCGCGCGCCGCGTGGTAGACCCAGGCCAGCTTGACCATCGTCTCGGTCGCCTCAGATCCCGAGGTCGCGAAATAGGCTTGCGCATCCGGGATCGGCGAGAGGGCCACCAGCTCCTCCGCGAGATCGACCACCGCGTCGGGAGTCTTGTGGTTGAAGGTGTGGTAGAAGCCGAACTTGTCGTAGGCGGCCATCGCGGCAGCCTTCAGCCGCTTGTCGGAAAAGCCGAGCGAGGTGCACCACAGGCCAGCCATCGCCTCAAGATAACGCTTGCCGTCCGCGCCGTAGACATGAACGCCTTCGCCGTGCGTCATCACGAGCGGCCCGATTTCCGCATGCAGCGTCGGGTTGGTCTGCGAATGCAGGTGGAACAGCACATCCCGCGCTTCGGTCGAATTCGGTCGTCGCTCAAGCACGCTCAAAGGCCCTCTCCTGCGTCGACGCGTCATTGCGGCGGCTGGGCTTCTTATTGGTCAGGCCAATTTGGTATGACCAATTTCTTCTTGTCAAGGTGCAAAGAAACGGCAGATATGCGCGCTATGTCACCAGTTCCGCCCGTTGCACCGCTGAGAAGCTTCGAAGCCGTCGCCAGGCAGATCGCCTCGATGGTGCAGGGAAGCTATCGCATCGGCCAGCGTTTGCCTGCGGAGCGCGAGCTCGCCAAAACCTTCGGAGTCTCGCGGCCGACGATCCGCGAAGCCATTCTGTCGCTGGCGATGTCCGGCATGTTGCAGGTCCGCAGCAACAGTGGTGCTTATGTCATCAGCCGGCAGGAGTTCGCGGACGTGCATGCGCTCGAAGGTGCAGGCCCCTTCGAGAATATCGAAGCACGCCAGATGATCGAGCCGCAGATCGCCGCGGCGGCCTCGCAGCGAGCCTCGAAGACGATCATCGTCCAGCTTGCCGATGCGCTTGCCATGATGCGTCATGAGCATGCCCAGGGCCGCGAAGCCGATACGTCGGATCACCGTTTCCACGTCATCCTTGCGGAGGCCACGGGCAACAGCGCCATCGTGTCGATTTGCGATTCCCTCTGGCGCGCGCAAAGCGATTCCCGCATCTGGCAGGAGATCCACGCCCATATGCGGATGGAGGATTACCGGTCGGTCTGGCTCAGGGATCATGAGGCCATTTTTGAGGCCGTCTCCGCCGGCAATGCGCGCAAAGCGAGCGCCGCGATGACACGGCACCTCGGCAATATCCGCGATGCGCTGATGGAAGCCTCGAACGCGAAATCGATGGCACGCGACAAGACCTAGCAGGCGGACCGTGCTGCCGGGCGACAGGAAAATAGGGCCTCTCTGCCAGTGGCGTGGGCAACCTCGGGGAGTTGGCTCGACGCCTGGCCTTCCTGCGCCAATGAGGCGTACCCCGGACCGCAATCCGAGCCTGTCCCCCGTACTGACGATTGACAGGCAATTATTACATGTCTAAAAATATGCAAATTCATATAATTCGTGAGATGCCTGAATGGACGTGCATCCGCTCAAGCTCAAGGTCAGGTCGTATGCCGCGGAGACGCCGTTCATACGGAGCCTTGTGCTTGACGTGGAAGACGGCGTCGCGCCGCGATGGCAGGCCGGCGCGCATATCCGCGTGGCGCTCCCGAATGGAGGAGACCGGCCGTACTCGCTGATGGCTTTGCCGGGCCTCCCCGAGGGAACGCTGGCGCTCGGGGTGCTGCGCGAGGAGGCTTCGACCGGTGGCTCGCAATTCATGCACGCGCTGAAGATCGGCGATGTCGTGACGGCAAGCGCGCCGGTGAACAATTTTCATCTGCATGAGGGATCAGCGCCCGCGCTGCTGTTTGCCGGCGGCATCGGTGTCACGCCGATCCTGTCGATGGCGGCGGAGCTTAACGCTCGCGCAAATCCGTTTCGCCTGCGCTATGCGGGCCGCACGCAAGGACTGTTGGCGTTCCTGCCGCATCTCCAGGAAATTTGCGCCAACAGTCTGTCCATTCACTACGACAGCGACGAGTCCCGTCTGGACATCGCAACGGCGCTCGGCGATGCAGCCGCAAACGCCCACATCTATGTCTGCGGTCCGGCGGGCATGATCGAAGCGGTGAGGGCGGCCGCGCTTGCCCAGAGCATTCCGGCCGACCGCATTCACTACGAGCTCTTCAAGGCGGAGCAGCCGAGTTCGCCCGACAGGCCGTTCGAGGTCGAGATCAGATCGACCGGGCAGGTCGTCGGCGTCGCAGCCGGTCAGAGCATCATCCAGGCGCTGGAAGCGGCAGGTCTCGACGTCCTCTACGACTGCCAGCGCGGCGATTGCGGCATCTGCCAATGCGGCGTGATCGAAGGGGTGCCCGACCATCGCGACGTCATTCTCAGCGACGACGAGAAGGCGTCCAACAAGGTCATGCAGATCTGCGTGTCACGCGCGAAATCGGAACGCCTGGTGCTGGACTTATGAGGGAGGCGAGGGACGCCATGACGAAATACGGACGGAAGGCCCACGCGATCACGGCGCTGGTGCGCGAAGCCGAGGTGCATCGCGACGTCTATGTCGACCCCGAGATCTTCGAGCTCGAGATGGAGCACCTGTTTCCGAACAGCTGGGTCTATGTCGGGCATGCGAGCCAGTTGTCGAAGCCCGGCGATTTCATCACCGCCAATATCGGCCGGCAACCGGTGTTGGCGAGCCGCCATACCGACGGCTCCATCCACGTCTTCTACAATCGCTGTCCGCACAAGGGTGTGAAGATCGCTTCCGAGCCCTGCGGCAACACCGGAAAGTTCTTCCGCTGCCCCTATCACGCCTGGTCTTTCAAGACCGACGGCTCGCTGCTCGCGATCCCGCTGAAGAAGGGCTACGAAGGTACCGGCTTTGGCGACACTCAGGCGAACGGAGGGCTGTCGAAGGTCAAGAATGTCGTGATCTATCGCGATTTCATCTTCGCACGGCTCAACGACAACGGCGTGTCCTTTGAGGACTATTTCGGCGAGAGCCTCTCGACGATCGACAACATGGCCGACCGCTCCCCGGAGGGGAAGCTCGCAGTCATGGCCACGCCGATCCGTTACATGCATACCTGCAATTGGAAGATGCTGGTCGAGAACCAGACCGACACCTGCCATCCGATGGTCGCGCATGAGAGCTCGGCCGGCACTGCGGTCAAGGTCTGGAAGCGCGAGCAGGGCGATTCCACGGAGACGCCGATGGCGGTACAGCTCTATGGTCCCTTCATGAGCCCGTACGAATTCTACGAGCAGAGCGGCATCCGGATCTGGCCGAACGGCCACGGCCATACCGGCGTCGCCAACTCCATCCACTCGAACTACTCGGATGTCACGGGCTATCTCGACCAGATGGTCGCAGCCTACGGCGAGACGCGGGCGCATGAGATCCTCGGCGAGGTCAGGCACAACACCGTATATTTCCCGAATATCATGGTCAAAGGTGCCGTCCAGATCCTGCGTAACTTCATCCCGATCGCGGTCGACAAGACGCTGGTCGAGAGCTGGGTCTATCGCCTGGTCGGCGCACCCGACAAGCTCTACGAGCGGGCGCTGATGTATAACCGCTTCATCAACGCGCCGACTTCGATCGTGGGTCACGACGATATGGAAATGTATGAGCGGGCCCAGGAAGGCCTGAAGTCCAACGGCAATCAGTGGGTCAATCTCCGCCGGCTCTATGAGAGCAACGAAGAGCAGGACGTCACTGCCGTCATCAACGGCACCTCCGAGCGCCAGATGCGAAACCAGTTTCATGCCTGGGCGAAATTCATGACCATGGACATGGACAAGCACGCCGAGGCCGCCGAATGATCACCGAAAAGACGATCACCGATTTGATTTACCGGGAGGCCGATCTTCTCGACACGATGCAATGGCAGGCCTGGCTCGATCTGTTTCACCCCGAGGCACGTTACTGGATGCCGCTGGAGTGGCAGCAGCAGGATCCGGTGCTCCAGCCGTCGTTGATGTACGAGGATCTGCTGCTGCTCAAAGTGCGCGTCGAGCGGCTCACCGGCGAGCGGACCTTCAGCCAGAAGCCGAAGAGCCGCTGCCATCATCTTCTTCAGGCGCCGCAGATCGTGGCGTGCGACACTGCTGCGGGCGTGTTCAAGGCGCGGACGTCCTACATCTACACCGAGACGCGCGGTGATATGCTGGAGCGCTATTCGGGGTGGGCGTCGCACGATTTCGTAGAGGTCGGTGACGCCCTGAAGATCAAGCTCAAGCGCGTCGATCTCGTCAATTTTGATGCGCCGTTCGGAAACATTCAACTGTTCATGTGAGTATGCCTTGACCGCCACAGTCTACGCCCGCTTTCGTGAAACCGCGCTGCGCCGAGGCGAGGTGGGCTTCCTCAACGTGCTGCCGGAGACGGCCGACATCTACGGCATCCCGGCGGGCGAGATTTCCTATCGCGCCATGCTCGATCGCGTCGAGCGCCGGCGGTCGGCATTTGCAAGCCAGGGCTATGGCGAAGGCCACAGGGTCGGGCTGCTGCTTCAGAACAGGCCGATTTTCATCGAGCTGTGGTTCGCGCTGAATGCACTCGGTGTGTCCGTGGTGCCGATCAATCCGGATTTGCGGATGAGCGAACTCGAATACATCATCTCGCATTCCGAGATGAACGCGGCGTTTGTCCTTGCCGAGCGGCGCGACGAGGTCGAGACCGCGGCCGGCCAGGCCGGTCGGTCGATTCCAGTGGTGACCGACAACGACGACGTTCCCGCGCCCTTCGGTGGTGTGCAGCCGGCGAGCGCGGGCGACGGCACCACCGAATGCGCGCTGCTCTACACGTCCGGGACGACCGGACAGCCGAAGGGCTGCGTGCTCACCAACACCTATTTCCTGCATTCCGGAAACTGGTATCGCGATGTCGGCGGGCTGATCGATCTCAAACCCGACGGCGAGCGCATGATCACGCCGCTGCCGCTATTTCACATGAACGCGATGGCGGTATCGCTGATGGCAATGCTGTCGGTCGGCGGCAGCCTGACCATGCTCGATCGCTTCCATCCGCGGACCTGGTGGGCGTCCGTCCGCGACAGCCGTGCGACCTGCCTGCATTATCTCGGCGTCATGCCGTCGATGCTGATGAGCGCGCCGGCGTGGGAGCAGGACCGCGCGCATCATGTGCGCTTCGGGTTCGGCGCCGGCGTCGACAAGCTCCTGCACGCGCCGTTCGAGGAGCGCTTTGGCTTTCCGCTGTTGGAGGCCTGGGCCATGACGGAGACGGGAAGCGGCGGCGTCATCGCCGCCAATGTCGAGCCGCGCAAGATCGGCACCAGCTGCTTCGGACGCCCGGCATCCGAGGTTAACGTGCGTATCGTCGATGACAGCGGACATGACGCGCCGGTGGGAATGCCGGGCGAGTTGCTGGTGCGGCGGGCGGGCGCGGACCCGCGCTACGGCTTCTTCCGGGAGTACCTGAAGAACCCGGAAGCGACCGCCGAGGCGTGGGACGGCGGCTGGTTGCACACCGGCGATATCGTGTCGCGCGATGCGGACGGTGACCTCCATTTCGTCGATCGCAAGAAGAACGTGATCCGCCGTTCCGGCGAGAACATTGCCGCAGTCGAGGTCGAATCCGTCCTTAACCGCCATCCCGCGATTCGGCAGGCTGCGGTCGCGGCCACGCCAGATCAGGTGCGCGGCGACGAGGTCGCGGCCGTCATCATCGCGGAGCAGGCCGGCGCTGATCGAGCGCTTGCCGAAGACATCGTCCGCTGGAGCCTGGAACAGATGGCCTATTACAAGGCGCCGGGCTGGATCTGCTTCGTCGACAGCCTGCCGCTGACAGCGACCGAGAAGATCCAGCGCGCCGGGCTGAAGGATTTTGTCGCGAGGCTGATGCGCGATGGCGCGTTCGTCGATCTCCGCGACCTCAAGAAGCGGCAGGTTTGACTATGAGCGATATCCGCACAACACTCATCACCGGCGGCAATTCGGGCATCGGCGAGGCGCTGGCGAAAAGGCTCGTCGAGCGCGGGCGGCGCGTGGTCTCGGTCGGGTTGGAGAAGCCTACCTGGACGCATGATCTGCTTGCGGCCTATTGCGCTGATCTGACCTCCATCGAGGAGACGCGCGCGATCGCGCAGGAGATTGGCCGGGATCACGCCGTCGATAGCATCGTGCACAATGCGGGCGTCATCCTGCCGAACCTGCTGCCCGATGCGAAGCCGGAAGACATTTTGACACTCGCGCAGTTGCACCTCGGCACGCCGATGCTCCTGACCCAGGCCGCGCTGGAAGGGATGCGTGCGCGCCGCTTCGGGCGCATCGTGTTCGTGAGCTCGCGCGCCGCGATGGGCGCGGCGACGCGCTCGGCTTATTCAGCGACCAAGGCCGGCGTGCACGGAATGGCGCGGACCTGGGCGCTGGAGCTTGCCGCGAGCGGCATCACCGTGAATGTCGTCGCACCAGGACCGATCCTGACCGACAATTTCTGGGGCATCATTCCGAAAGGCTCTGAGCAGCAGGAGCGGATGGCCCGCAACGTTCCGGTCGGGCGGCTCGGCTCGCGCGAGGATGTGGCGCACGCGATCGAATTCTTCCTCGACGAGCGGTCTGATTTCGTGACCGGCCAGGTTCTCTATGTCTGCGGCGGCACCAGCCTCGTCGGCCTCGCTCCGTGAGCATGATCCGGACCCGGAGGGCCGCGTTAGCGCAAAGTGTGAAGCGGTTTTCCGAAAAGATCATGCTCCAATAAACAAGATCAGATCTGGTTCTGGCGTATGTTCTCGACCATCTTTGCCAGCACGCGCGCGCAAACCTCGATGTCGTCGGGGTCGATACCCACGATCAGCCGATCGTAATTGCTGGCCATGATCGGCCAGATCGTTCGCAGCAGCGCCTCGCCCTCCGGCGTCAATCCTACGACGCGGCGACGCTGGTCCTCCTCCGCGATCTCGCGCTTGACGAGGCCCGAGGACACCATGGACTCGACCATGCGGCTGGCGGTCGACTGCTCCGTGACGGCGAGAACGGCGATCTCGTTGACCGTGAGCGTCTTGTAGATGAACAGGACCGACAGCGTCCGGAACACGACATTGTTGACGCCATGGTCGCTCAGATCGCGGTTCTGATCGAGGTTCCAGCGATTGGCGAGCCGGTTGAACAGATACGGAATGTAGTTTTGCAGCTGGTCTTTCGTCCGCGGCGGACCTGATTTCCATCTGCTCTTGGATTCTTTGGCCATTATTTCTTGCGACTTTGCTTCTTGCTCTCGGAGCGAAGTTTTGAGGAGAGAGACCGCAGCACCGACAACGCGGTGTCGAGCTCGTGGGTCGGGATGTTCTCGAGCCGCGTGCTGAGGTGCTTCTTGTGAACAGCGGCCGCCTTCCTGAACAGGACTTCGCCCTTCGGCGTGAGACGCACGATGAACGACCGGCGGTCCTCGCTCGACATCTCCCTGCTGATGAGGTCGTCGGCGAGCAGGCGCTGCACCAGCCCCGAGACGTTGCCGCCGGAGACTTTCAGGTTCTGCGACAAGTGCCCGAGCGCGAGCCCGTCCCGGTAGCGATCAAGCTGGGCCAGCACGTCGAATTTCGCCAGCGACAGCCCGAACTCCGAACTCAGCATCGCATTCAGCGACGCGAACAGCTCGCCATGCAGCGACAGCAATTGAAGCCAGAGCCGGGTTTCAACCTGACCAGGGACGGAAACAATGTTCTCTTTGAGTGCTGCCGGCATTGCATGACCATCGAGGACAAAATGTCTCGTCAATTGGAGGGATTATCGCGGATATGTAGCTCCGATTAGCAACCTGAGAATCGTAGTCAAGCCGTGCGATCCTGACGTCTTGTGGGGCGAACGGCAATCCAATCCCGCGTCCCTCTCCGATGGAATCATGCAAAAGTCTTGATGGTCTGGATCACGCCGTCGAGGTCCTTGCCGGCGCTGTCTTTCAGTGCTGCCTCGCGCAGGCGGCGCGCCCAATCCGCGGCATCATCGCGCCGCTCGACCAGCTTGATCGCCGCCAGCGTCTTGTCGAATTTCGACAGCCCCCGGGCGTGGGTATCGGAATAGCCCTTCACCAGGCGGCGGCATTGCAGGATTTCGACACCGAGCTGGTAGTTGGTGCCGACCGCGTCGGTCGCGGCCTTGAGCCATTCGTCCCGGTGAGCGGTCTCGACGGCGTGACGCAGCGAGCGGCGGCGCAGGCCGCGCAGCCCGCCCACGACATAAAGCGCGAGGAACCAGGGCAGCGAATAGGTCCGTACCCGCCGTCCCTTGTTGACGCGACGATCGAGCCAACCGAGCAGGCGCGGTCTCGCGCCCAGCCAGCGACCGAAGCCCGCCGGCAGCATGCCCATGACCTCCTCCATGCGGGGATGCATGAATTCCGTGGTCTGGAGCACCTGTCCCTCCGACAATTCCAGCTCGTCCTCGATGCGCGCGCGGCGACCGGCGCGCGTCTTGAGGTCGGCGACGCGGATGACGTCATCATAGGTCATCGCGTTGGCGACGTATTTCGCGGCGGCTTCCGTGAAGGCATAGCCCCGGGCAGCACCGCCGGCGTTTCGGTCGGCCGCATGCAGCGTTTTGAGGATGTCGAGATATTCGGCGCCATAGGCGACGTCCTGGAAGTCGACCACTTTCGTCAGGCCGGCGCGGGCCATGGCCAGGGCGGGCTCCGGCAGCTCCTGCTTCAACCTTGTGACAAGCGTTGCGAGATCCGGATCGGGCGCCACGGGAGAGGGGATATTGTCGGCCTGCTTCGCTGGCGCTGGCGCGACAACCTCGGGAGCCCCTGTCTTGACCCGGTCAAAGGCCGCTTCGAAGGTTCGAATGCTGGCCTTGGCCCCTTTCTCGCCGGCGCGGATGACGTTGAGATAGCTGTCGCGGTCGAAGGGCAGCACGCTGGCCGCAGCGAGCGCGCCGAACATCGCGGACGAGATGACGCTGCCGTTCGCGATGGCGAGCGCGTTGAGGTCGAAGATGATCTCGGTCTTCGCGGCAATTCCGATGGCGCCGGTGACGGCGCCGTCATCGGCAATGCCATTGCCCGGCGCGATCTTCTCGCCGATCGCAAGCGACCGGTGGTTGGATGCGATCAGCGTGGTGCGGTCCGGCGTCACGAGGCCGCGCAGGATCGACCGGCCGGCCTCCATGAATTCAGCGGCCATCACCACATCGACGTCGCCGGGCGTCGGCATCAGCGACAGGATCGGCTTGCGGCCGTCGAGCGGCGGCATCGCCTCGATGTAATAGATCGTGGCGCCGGTGCGCTGGGCGACGCCGGGCACCGAGGTCGATTGCGCGACCCAGCCATGGTTCTCGGCGAGCTGCACGATCCAGTCGGTCAGGACGCCGCCGCCCTGGCCGCCCATCGCGACGATCGCGAGCGAGATCGGCCGCTCGGTTGCTTCACCGGCGGCAGGCAGCGTCAGTCGGATCGTCTCGTCTCTCATGCCAGCGCCTCGAGCGCGGGGCGCCGGCGATCGCGCCGCCGCTGCAGCCAGCCGATCACGGCCATCGCAACCTTCGATTTGAAGGTGTCCCAGCGGGTCGGATTATGAATGACGTCGGCGCGGTAGAACGAGGGGCAGAGCACAGCGGCCTCGGCGACCTCGCCGCAATTGCCGCATCCAACGCAGGAATTGTCGATCGCCGCGACCGGATCGTCGCGCAAGGGATCGTCCAGCTGCTTCACCGACAGCGACGGGCAGCCCGAGAGCCGGATGCAGGCATGATCGCCCGTGCAGACGTCCTCGTCGACGCCAAAGCGCTCCTTGACGGTGCGGATGCCGTCCTTGATCGCCTTGTTCATCAGCGGCTTCACCCGGCGCTGCTTGTTCAGCATGCATTCGGAGGAGGCGACGATGACCTTGGGGCCTTCGTCCTTGGTCGTCAGCGCTTCCCTCAGCGTGTCCCGCATCTTGCCGACGTCATAGGTGCGGTCGATTTGGCGGACCCATTGCCCGCCGATGCCCTTCACGGCCTTGACGATCGAATTGTTGGTGTCGCGCCGCTTGTTGGTCGCGCGCGAGGACAGGATGTCCTGACCGCCGGTCGCCGAGGTGTAGTAATTGTCGACGATGAGAAAGACGCCGTCATGCTTGTTGAACACGGCATTGCCGATGCCGCTGGTCAATCCATTGTGCCAGAAGCCGCCGTCACCCATCACGGCGATCGAGCGTTTGTCGGCCTTGACGTTGAAGGCTGAGGTCGAGGCCGGACCGAGACCAAAGCCCATGGTGGTCGCGCCGATGTTGAAGGGCGGCAGGATCGAGAACAGATGGCAGCCGATGTCGGCCGAGACGTGGTGCTGGCCGAGCTCTTCCTCGACCAGCTTCATCGCGGCGAAGATCGGGCGCTCCGGGCAGCCGGTGCAAAGCCCGGGCGGGCGCGCCGGCACGACCTGCTTGAGCTTCTCGACCGCGGGGTGATTGAGCACGGACGCAGCGCCCGGCGCCGGCGGCTGGTTGCCAAGCAGCCGCGGCTCGGTCTTCTCCAGGAATTCTCTGACACCACCGAGCAGGACCTGCGCGGTGTAGTCGCCGCCCATCGGCAGCACGTCCTTGCCGTGGATGCGCGCATTGATGTCCCTGCGGCGCAGCACCGTATTGATCGCCTGCTCCAGGTATTCCGGCTGGCCTTCCTCGACGATGAGAATGGCCTCCTTGTCGAGGCAGAACTCCGCGACCTCGGTGTCGATCACGGGGTAGGTGACGTTCATGACGTAGAGCGGGACTTGCGTATTGCCATAGGCATCCGAAAGCCCGAGATATTGCAGCGCGCGGATGACGTTGTTGTACATCCCACCCTGCATGATGATGCCGACCTTGCCCTGCTTCGGTCCCATCCATTCGTTCAGTTTGTTGTCGCGGATGAATCCAACAGCTGCCGGCATCCGCGTCTTGATCTTCTCCTGCTCGTGCTCATAGGCCGCAGGCGGCAGCACGATGCGGTTGACGTCGCGCTTGGGATTGTTGAGCGCGTCCTTGATGGTGTGGGCCGGCTTGACGTTGTCCTTGCAGGCAAAACTTCCGTGCATGTGACAGGCACGAACACGTACCTCCAGCATCACGGGCGTGTTGGAGAACTCCGAGAGCTCAAAACCCTTCTCGATCAGATTGACGATGCATTCATGGTCGGGGCGTGGGTCGAGCAGCCAGATCTGCGATTTCATCGCAAACGCATGGGTGCGCTCCTGCATGATGGAGGAGCCTTCGCCATAGTCCTCGCCGACAATGATCATGGTGCCGCCGGTGACGCCGCCCGAGGCGAGATTGGCGAGTGCGTCCGAGGCGACGTTGGTGCCGACGGTCGATTTCCACGCGACCGCGCCGCGCAGGGGATACATCACCGAGGCCGACAGCATGGCCGCTGCCGCCGCTTCATTGGCGGAGCTCTGGAACACGACGCCGAGATCGTCGAGCACGTCCTTGGCGTCGGCGAGCACGTCCATCAAATGCGAGATCGGCGAGCCCTGGTAGCCGCCGACATAGGCGACGCCCGATTGCAGCAGCGCCTTGGTGATGGCGAGGATGCCTTCGCCGCGAAAAATATCGCCATCGCCGAGCCGGAGATCCTCGACCTCGCGAGCAAAGGAACGTTCAGCCATTGCACCCTCCAGAAATATGCGATAGCATACGTTTACATGTGAAGTAAGTCAACGCCGCGCCATGCTATCACGCTTGCGGATCTCTGCTCCGAAAGCGATCATGAGCCAGCGACAGGGTAGGGCCAATGCTGAAGCTGCCTCGCTTTAGAGCCGCCGCCGTCCAGGCTTCACCTGTCTATCTCGACCCGAGCGCGACGGCCGACAAGGCGGCTTCACTGGTCCGTGAGGCCGCGGCCAACGGTGCGAAACTCGTCGCGTTTCCCGAGGTGTTCGTTCCCGGCTATCCCTATTGGAATTGGATCACCGATCCTATCACCGGGAGCGCGTGGTTCGAGAAGCTCGTCAAGGCGTCGGTGCTCGTGCCGGGTCTGGAGGTTGATGTCGTCCGGAAGGCCGCGCGCGATACGGGCTGCTATGTCGTGCTCGGCGTGAACGAGCGCAGCCCGGTTTCGCTGGGCGCGATCTACAACACGCTGGTTTTCATCGGGCCGGATGGCGCGCTGCTCGGCAAGCACCGCAAGCTGGTGCCGACCTGGGCAGAGAAGCTGACCTGGACCGGCGGTGACGGATCGAGCCTGCGCGTCTATGATACCGAGATCGGGCGCCTCGGAGGCCTGGCCTGCGGCGAGAACACCAACACGCTGGCGCGCTTTGCCCTGCTGGGGCAGGGCGAGCTCGTGCATGTCGCCAGCTACATCTCGCTTCCCGTCGCGCCCCCCGACTACGACATGGCGGAGGCAATCAAGTTGCGCGCAATTGCCCATTCCTTTGAAGGCAAGATTTTTACGATCGTCTCCTGTTCGACGGTGTCGGAGGAGATCATCACCGCGATGGAGACCATCGTTCCCGACGCACGCGCGCGCCTGCAACGGAAGTCGAGCGCATTCTCCGGCATCATCGGACCGGACGGTCGCGTGGTCGGAGCGCCGCTGATCGACGACGAAGGCATCGTCTATGCCGACATCGACCTCGAACGCTGCATCCAGCCGAAGCAGATGCATGACATCGTTGGGCACTACAACCGGTTCGACATTTTTGATCTGCGGGTCAACCGCCGTCCGCTGGCGCCGCTGGACCTCGCAGACAGTCAAGGCGAAGCTGCGGAGCAGGGCGGGTTCACGCCGATACCACTGAGATCGGATTAGGACTTGCAATAGGATTTTGGAGGACAGGATGCGCGAAAACGTCGTCGGCCGGGCCAATGTCGAAGACACGCCCGAGCTCAAGGCCTATTACAAGGATCTCGAAAAATACGAGGCGGGCGCCTTGTGGACGGTCGCCAACAAGATCGAGCCGTGGGCGCCGCAATCGGCGTCCGTTCCCGTGCTCTGGCGCTACAACGATCTGCGCGAGCACGTGTTGCGTTCGGTCGAGCTGGTCTCACCGGAGAAGGCGGGGCGGCGGGTGATCTACCTCAACAATCCCGGCCGCCGCGACGTCTCGGCCGCGGTCGGTTGGCTCTATTCGGGCTTGCAGGTGATGCACCCCGGCGAAGTCGCAACTGCACATGCGCACTCTGCTTCAGCCCTGCGCTTCATCATGGAAGGGTCGGGCGCCTACACCATCGTCGATGGTCACAAGATGACGCTGGGCGCGCGGGATTTCGTGCTCACGCCGAACGGCACCTGGCACGAGCACGGTGTCGAAGGCAACGGCTCGGTCTGCATCTGGCAGGACGGCCTCGACATCCCGCTGGTGAACGCATTGGAGGCGAACTTCTTCGCGGTCCATCCAAAGGTTCAGCAGGAGGAGTCGGGCTATCCCGTGGACGGCACGACCAAGACCTGGGGCAATCCCGGTCTTCGCCCGGCCGGCGCGACATGGTCGAAGGGCTATTCTCCCATGTTCAAATATGAGTGGGAGCCCACCTACGATTCCTTGCGCAAATATGCCGCCGCGACCGACGGCTCGCCCTTCGACGGTATTCTCATGAACTACGTCAATCCGATCACAGGCGGACACGTGATGCAGACGATCGGCGCCAGCATGCAATTGCTGCGGCCAGGCGAGAAGACGAAGTCGCATCGGCACACCGGCAGCTTCATCTATCAGGTCGCCAAGGGCCGCGGTTATTCCGTGATCGGCGGCAAGCGTTTCGAATGGGAGGAGCGCGACATCTTCTGCGTGCCGTCCTGGGCCTGGCACGAGCATGGCAATATCTCTGACAGCGAGGATGCCTGCCTGTTCTGCTTCAACGATTTGCCTGTCATCGAAGGCCTCGGCTTCTATCGGGAAGAGGCCTATGGCGACAATGCCGGCCACCAGCCGGTTGCCGCCTGACGTTCTATCGCCTGCTACCAGAATTCAACCGAAAGAGTCGGGTCAAATCTCCATGCGCCTCGTCACCTACACTTTGGGCTCCAGCGGTGCGCGCCTCGGCGCGCTCGTCAACGGATTGGTCGTCGATGTCGAACACCTCGGCGCGTCCAGCGGCGTGACATGGCCGAGCGACATGCTGTCGTTCATCGACAACAGCGTGACCCTGTTGCCGGCGCTCAAGGACGCACTGGAGGATGCAAATGGCCGCTTCCCAGCCGGCTCCGCCGTTCCGCTCGAGGACGTAAAGCTGCTGGCCCCGATCCCGCGCCCGCGGAAGAACATTTTTGGCATCGGGCTGAACTACCGCGCGCATGTCGCGGAGTCCGCCAAGAGCCTGGATACGGACAAGGATCTGCCGAAGCAGCCGGTCGTCTTCTCCAAGCCGCCGACATCGGTGGTCGGCCCCGGCGCGGCGATCCAGCACAATGCGAAGATGACGCAGCAGCTCGACTGGGAGGTCGAGCTCGCCGTCATCATCGGCAAGACCGCAATGCGCATCGCGACCGACAAGGCGATGGACCACGTCTTCGGCTATTCCGTGATGATCGACATTTCCGCGCGCGACAATCGCCGCGCCGGCCAGTGGATCTTTTCCAAGGGCATGGACACCTATGCGCCGTTCGGCCCGTGCATCGTGACCGCGGATGAAATCCCCGACCCGCATGATCTCCGGCTCTGGCTGACCAAGAACGGGGTCATGAAGCAGGACTCCAACACCAAATACATGATCTTCAACATCCCGGTGCTGATATCGGACATTTCATCGGGCATGACGCTGGAACCGGGCGACATCATTGCAACGGGAACGCCGGAGGGCGTCGGCGCCGGCAGGACTCCCCAGGAATGGCTATGGCCGGGTGACGTGGTCGAAGCCGGGGTCGACGGCGTCGGTGTCATCAGGCACCCTGTCGTTGCGATCTGATGACCACGTTCTCGTTCGATCGCGAGCTGCGGTTCGGGGATTGCGATCCCTCAGGGATCGCGTACTTCCCGTCCTACCTGAACATCCTCAACGGCGTCGTCGAGGAGTTCTGGGCTGCGATCGGCTTTCCATGGCCGGGATTGATCACGATCCGGAAGATCGGGACGCCCACGGTGCATCTGACCTGCGACTTTTCCCGACCCTCGATGTTCGGCGATCTCCTGACGTTCAAATTGCGCATTGGCCGGGTCGGAGGATCGTCGCTCCATTTGCAGCATGTTATTTCGGGCGCGGACGGCATGCGCTGGCGAGCCCGCCAGATACTTGCTGCGACGTCGCTCGTCGATCACCACGCGATTCCATGGCCCGACGACGTTCGCACGGCCCTGGTGGCGCATCTGAGCGTCGATGAGGACATTGAGGCGGCGCCATCATGATCTCCCTGTTCATGACGTTCTCCGATCCGGCCGGCGAACGTCGGGTCAGATCCGACGATCTTGATGCCGCCGCAGCACTGGTCGGATCGACTCCGGACATGACCGAGGGCTTGCTGTTCACGCCGCTGGAGCAGTCGGTCGATCATCCCTACAAGGCCGATGGCTCCGGCCCTGTGTTTGCGCTTCAACTGCGGTTTCCGAACCTGTTCGCGTGCGAGGCGGCGATGGATCGCGGCAGTATCCTTGCCAAGCTTGCGACGGGAGCCGGCTTGTCAGGCCTCACCGGACTGGACGTCACGCATCAGGTGATGCTGACGCGCGCGTTCCCCGTCAATGTCGCCGAACATCCGGCAGGCACGACGACGCCGTGCAGTTACCTCGTGCACTATCCCGGCCCAGCCGAAGACATGAATGCCTGGAACCTGCATTATCTGGAGCACCATCCATCGATCATGCGAACGTTTCCGAACGTTCGCCAGATCGAGATCTACACGCGTATCGATTGGGTCGACCGCCTTCCGTCGCAGCGCGTCGAGCACATGCAGCGCAACAAGCTGGTGTTCGACAGCCCGCAAGCCCTCGCGCATGCGCTCGGCTCCGACGTGATCAAGCGCATGCGCGCGGACTTCGTCCAGTTCCCGCCGTTCGCGGGTGGCAACAAGCATTTTCCGATGTTGACGAGGACGGTGCGGCCCAAGTCTTAGAGAACCGAGAAAAAATTGGGGCACGAACCCACAATTCAAAATTGGTCGGCGGACGTCCTTCAGCTATTCGGCGGCGTTCGCCGTTTTCGTCACTCGCTTCATACGGATGGCATCGCGACGCAGAAGCTCGGCAAGACTATCTGCGATGTTCCGACGGCCGAGAGCATCTAACATCGCAATCTCAGCGTCGGTGGCGACCTCCGCAAAGAATTCGTTGATATTGGCGCTGATCCTGCATCGAGGCGCAACATCCTCCCGGCCGACAAGGAGCCTCTTGTCCTCCATCACTGCAAGATAGAGATCCCGCAATGTGATCTGCTCGGCCGCCCGGCCGAGGTGAAGACCGCCGCCCTTGCCGATCGCTGCGACGAGCATGCCCTCACGAGTCAGCGGGATCAGCAACTTGCGAATGAAGCTCGCGTTTGTGCCGAGGCCCTCCGCCAAAGTTCGACTCGTGCACCGGAAGCCATCCTGATCCGCGAGCGCCACGCTCAGCACCATCTGCAATGCAGTCGAAAAGCGTAGATCTATCATTGGCTTACCTCGCCATAGCCACGCACGCGGACACATTCCCGTGATAATGTATCTGACATGATTGCATTCTGAGCTTTAAATGTATCATGTATCGATGCATTTTAGAAGGGTCGGTCTCTCACATCCGCGCCCTCCAGGAGCACAGCGTGTCCGCCGTCCAAATGAAACTCTCTGATCCTCTCGACATCCTCTTTAAGTCCACTCGGATCGGCGGTCTCGAACTGCGCAACCGTATCGCGATGGCCCCGATGACCCGCGCCATGTCGCCCGGAGGCGTGCCGGGTGAGAATGTCGCCCGCTACTATCGGCGGCGAGCCGAGGGCGGCGTCGGGCTCATCATGACTGAAGGCACCTTCATCCCTCATCCCAGCGCGGGGCACGATGAAAACGCGCCCCGCATCTACGGCGATGACGCTCTCGACGGATGGCGGCGAGTGGTTGAGCAAGTACACGACGCGGGAGGGCGGATCTTCGCGCAGCTCTGGCACGTCGGGCTGGTCCGCAAGCCGCAGGTCGACGGCGTGGGGCGTCTCTATGACGGTGGTCCCGGCAGCGACGACCGCTTCAGCCCTTCCGGCATCATTGGAGGGAACGGTCTGCCTTTCGAACGGGTCGGGCGGCCGGCGACCCTCAGCGAAATTCGTAGCGTGATAGAGGCCTACGGCGTAGGAGCGCGCACCGCAAAGGCGCTGGGCTTTGACGGCGTCGAAATTCACGGCGCCCATGGCTATCTCATCGATCAGTTCCTCTGGGATCAAACCAACCTGCGCGAGGACGCGTATGGCGGCGACATCGGCCGCCGAACCCGTTTCGCCGCCGAGGTCATTCAGGAGATCCGCGCGAATGTCGGGCCTGATTTCCCGGTGGTGCTGCGGCTGTCGACCTGGAAGCAGCAGGATTATAGCGCACGGCTCGCGGCCAGCCCGGACGAATGGGCTGCTATCGTTCGCCCCCTCGCGAGCGCTGGCGTCGATGCATTCCATCTGTCCCAACGTCGATATTGGGAAGGTGAGTTCGGCACGGACGCGAATCTCGCGACCTGGACGAAGCGGCTGACGGGAAAGCCGACCATCACTGTCGGCTCGATCACGCTCGACAACTCGATGGCCGAGATGATGCGCGGCGAGGGCAGCCTGCCCGAGAACAATCTCGCCCCGCTGCTTGCAGGGTTGGAGCGCGGCGACTTCGACCTCGTGGCGGTGGGAAGAGCGCTGATCGCCAACCCGGATTGGCCGCATCGCGTCCGAAACGGCACGCCTTTCGTCCCTTACAGCCTCAGCATGCTTCAGACCCTCGTCTGACGTCCCTCTCTCCCTAGCCCCGCAAGAGAACCATCATGTCCAATCAAAACTCCACACCCAACATCATCCTCGTGACCGGTGGTGGCCGTGGTCTCGGCCGCAACACGGCGATATCAGCTGCAAGAAGCGGCTTCGACGTCATCATCACATATCATAGCAACAGAGATGCAGCGGCCGAGGTCGTGAGCGAGATTGAAGGGCTCGACCGCAAAGCGGTCGCCCTACGATTGGATACCACTGACATCGGTTCTTTCGACGCCTTTGCCGCCGCTCTGCGCAGCGAGCTCGGTCGGCTCGGACACGAGACCATCCACGCTCTCGTCAACAACGCCGGCATCGGGCTGGATGCTCCCTTCGCGACGACGTCGGAAGAGCTGTTTGATCGCCTTGTCAACGTTCATTTCAAGGGCGTGTTCTTCCTGACACAAAAGCTCCTGCCGATCATTGCCGATGGCGGTCGTATCGTGAACTTGTCGAGCGGCCTTGCGCGGGTCGCTCTGCCCGGCTTTGCCGTCTATGGGGCCCTGAAGGGTGCGATCGAGGTGCTCACGCGTTATCTCGCGAAGGAGCTTTCGGAGCGCAAAATAGCCGTGAACGTCGTCGCGCCCGGCGGAATCGAAACGGATTTCGGCGGAGGGGCGCTGCGCGACATCCCTGAGGTGAATGCTTTCATCGCGTCGCAGACAGCGCTGGGGCGCGCCGGAGTGCCCGACGATATCGGACCTGTCATCGCTGCGCTGCTGTCTCCGTCTCATCGTTGGATCAACGCTCAGCGTATCGAAGTGTCCGGGGGCTGGGCGCTCTGAGCCTCCGCGCAGCGCGAGACCTGGACCAGTAGGATAAGGGTGTGAGCCCGTAAATTCAGATTGATCGCCAGATGTGCGCTTTGGCGCTCGTTTCAGACTTAAGTCACACGTCACGGCGCTTCTGAAACGGGCCAGAAGCTGACTTAGAAGCGACGACTTGAATTGCCTCCTCGTCCTCAGTTGCGGACCGAGGACGGAGGACCGAGTTACTGGACCTCGGCGATCTTCGGTCCAGATGACGGCATCTGCGCGTTAGTTGCCGAGGGCCGGTTCGGCGGCGATGCCGGGTCCGGCGATCGGACAGCGGCGTCGGGCGGCGCTGCCTGGGATGGTCGATGGGCAGTGGTTGCTGGAAGCACGATCACTTTTGCTCCGACTTTCACGCGTTCATAAAGATCCGCGACGTCCTCATTGGTCAGCCGGATACAGCCGGACGAAACCCGCTTCCCGATCGTATCGGGCTTGTTGGTGCCGTGAATTCTATATTCGGTCTCGCCGAGATACATCGCCCGGGCGCCGAGTGGATTGCCGGGACCGCCCGCCATAAACCGCGGCAGATAAGGCTGACGCACAAGCATCTCTGTCGGCGGACGCCAATCCGGCCATTCTGTTTTACGGGCCACAGTCTGTTCACCGGACCATGCGAAACCTTCGCGGCCAACACCGATGCCGTAGCGCATCGCTTGCGCGTCGTTCAGAACGAAATAAAGGAATGTGTTTTTGGTATCGATGATCACGGTACCCGGCGTCTGGTGGCTGGCGTAGTCAACCACCTGCCGAACAAATGCTCCGGGACCGTCAGCGGCTTTTGGTGGTTCGACCAGAGGGACCGGTGCCGGAAGAATCGGAGCCGGAGCTGGCGCCGATGCATGAACCGGAGTTGCCACGTAAACCGGAGTTGACGATGCCTGGGCCTGAGGTGCGGACGGCTTCCGTATCGGTTGCACGCTCGCAGGGCGAGACAGCAAACCGTACCCCAATGCGGCGACGGCCACGGCGCCAATTGCAACTCTCGCGACCATGGGTATCGCGAGCGTTTCTGCCTTTCGACGTTTGGCGCGCTTGCTCATATCTTTCCCCAGGTCACCATGCCCAAAAGAGGTAACCAGCAACATTTAAGAAACTTCGAAGCGATGCCGCTCAGACTGGAACTCGTTAACGGTGGTTAACGCCGAACTCTTGTTCGGCAACGTAAAAATTGGGAGTATCGCTTGATAATTTAGCAAGCGACGTGGACGACGAGGCAACTTTGGAAGATGTTTGGCGCTCGCGCAGGGTGGTTAGTGCCGGCGTTGCTCTCAGCACTTTCGCTTTGGCCTCGAGGCCAAGGCCAACAGCCGACATCGCTGATGCTTTACTCAATCACTTCATCTGCGATGCCCAGCGTGGGCGGTATCGTTACCCCCAGCGCCTTCGCGGTCTTGCGGAAATTAGCGCGCGAATTTGTAGTGAGCCAACGCCGCCGAAGTGACCGTAAGCAATGCCGAAGCAATCCAGATCGGGCCCAGCATAAAGATGGCTATCGCGCCCTGCCCACAGGCACCGCATGCAACCGAAAACAATATCGGAAAACAACATAGCAGGGTGACTACGGCAAATCCTGTACTGAGCCAAACTCCCCTCGACCCCCATCGCGCACCAAAAAACCATGGAATAGCGGGAAAGCCGAAAGACAGAATAACCAGGAGGGTCATCAGATCGTCGAACATGATTGGCTCTTGGTCGCCAACACGAGGCCGATGGTTCAAACGCATACGGCCGTGGAAGCCATCTTCTATCCATGCGCGGCGATGATGGCATCATGCCCCTGTTTTGCCCGACGGAGCAAATGGCTTTCGTAAGATCCGCAGGTGTCGACCGTTAAGCCATTGATATCGCCGTCACCGGCTACTGTGCATGGGGTTGTTTTCGATGTTTATGTTGCGCGGCCCGTTGGGCCTGATCCTGGCCGGCTCTAGTGGCCGCCGAGATAAGCCGTGATCAGCCGGGGATCGTGGATCAGATCCTTCGCGGGGCCGGATTGCACGACCTCGCCCGTCTCAAGCACGTAACCGTAGTCGGCCGTCTCCAGCGCAGCGCGGGCGTTCTGCTCGACCAGCAGGATCGACACACCGAGATCGCGCAGCGACGCGATGGTGCGAAAAATCTCGCGCACGATCAGCGGTGCGAGGCCGAGACTCGGCTCATCGAGCATGAGCAGTTTCGGCTTGGCCATCAGCGCGCGCCCGAGTGCGAGCATCTGGCGCTCGCCGCCGGAGAGGGTGCCGGCGGCCTGGCGCTGCCGCTCTTTCAGGCGCGGGAAGCGATCATAGACCTCGTCCAGTGTCTTCTGGACGCCCGAGCGGTCACGCAGGCTGTAGGAGCCAAGCAGAAGATTGTCGGCGACCGACATGTCGGAGAACAGCTCGCGTTTTTCCGGGACAAGGCACAGCCTGCGCTCGACGCGGTCCTCGACGGACATTTTTCCAATATCGCCGCCCTGAAAAACCATGCGGCCGCGCGAGGCGAGCAATCCGATGGCGGCCATCAGCAGCGTGGTCTTGCCGGCGCCGTTCGGGCCGATGACGGTGACGATCTGGCCTTCTTCGACCGACAGCGAGACGTTGCGGACCGCTTCGACATTGTCGTAGCAGACGGTCACGTCGGTCATGGAAAACATCTCGCTCACGCGACGCCTCCGAGATAGGCCTCTTGAACCCGCTCGTCGCTGCGGATCGCGGCTGGCGCGCCTTCGCAGAGTTTTGATCCGAAATCGAGCACCACGATGCGGTCGACTAGCGACATCACGAACTCCATGTCGTGCTCGACGATCAGGATGGTCAGATGGTCCGACCGCAGCGAGCGGAGCAGCTCCGCAAGCCGGAGCTTCTCCTGGCGGCGCAGGCCCGCGGCCGGCTCGTCGAGGACGAGCAGGGCGGGATCGGCGGCCAGCGCGCGCGCGATCTCGAGGATGCGCTGATTGCCGAGCGGCAGATTGCCTGCGAGCTCGAACGGCTTTTCGCCGAGCCCGACGCGCTCGAGCTGCATCAGCGCTTCATGCCGGACGCTGGCTTCCTCCCGCTGGTTGAGGCGGAAGGCACCGGCGAACAGGCCCGCGTGCGTGCGTGCGTAAGTGCCGAGCATGACGTTTTCCAGAAGGCTCATGCGTGGCCGCAGCTTCACATGCTGGAAGGTCCGCGCGACACCGGCCTTGGCGATGCGGGATTGCGCATCACGCGTGATCGGACGCCCCGCAAAGACGATCTCGCCCTTGTTGACCCGGAGCGCGCCGGTCAGGCAGTTGAACATCGTGCTCTTGCCGGCACCGTTCGGCCCGATCACGGCGAGGATCTCGCCGGAGCGGACCTCGAAGCTGACATTGTTGACGGCAACCAGGCCGCCGAACCGGCGCTCGGCGCCATCGACCTTCAGAAGGAGTTCGCCCGGCGTCGGCTGTGCGCGACGCGGCAGGGGCGGCGCCGGGTGTGGCCGCTCGCGCCTGACCTTCGGCAGATAGCGCGCAACGAAGGGCACGATGCCTTGTCGCGCCCATTGCAGGAACAGGATGAACAACGCGGAGAAGGCGACGATCTCGAGCTGCCCGGAGGCGCCCTTCGCGATCAGCGGCAGATAGTCCTGCACGCTGTTCTTGAGCAGGGTGACGACGGCCGCACCAACGACACCGCCGAGAAGGCTGCCGGCGCCGCCGACCATCGACATCATCAGATATTCGATGCCCATGCCGGCGTCGAACGGGCCCGGGCTGATGAAGCGGCTCATATGGGCGTAGAGCCACCCGGAAAGCGAGGCGAGGAAAGCCGCGATCACGAAGGTCACGAGCTTGATCCGGAAGGCGTTGATGCCGAGGCTCTCGACCAGCGTATTGCCGCCACGCAACGCGCGCATGGCGCGACCGAGCCGCGAGTCCAGCAAATTATAGCCGAGCAGGAGGACGGCAGCGACGATGCCCCAGATCAGGAAATAGATCTGCGAGCTCGAGACCAGCGCGAACGATCCGATGCTGATCGGCGGGATCGACGAGATGCCGTTAAAGCGGCCGAGCCCCTCGACATTGCCGAACAGGAAGCCGATGGCCAGGCCCCATGCGACGGTCGAGAGCGAGAGGAAATGGCCCTGGAGCCGCAAGGTGACGAGGCCGAGGACGGCCGCGACGCAGCAGGTCAGCACCACGCCGAACACGAGGCCGAGCCACGGCGAGTATCCGTTCAGCGCGGAGACCCAGGCGGTGGCATAGGCGGCGATGCCGACGAACGCTGCCTGCCCGAACGACACGATGCCGCCGACGCCGGTGAGGAGCGCAAGGCCAATGGCGACGAGCGAATAGATGCCGATATAATTCATCAGCGTGATGCTGAAGGGGCTCAGAACGAAGGGCGCGAGCGCAATGCACACCACCGCTGCGATCGCCGCAAGCTGAACGTGAAGGCGCGTCATTCCTCGATCTCCTCCTCGGAATGCAGCGAGGCCAGGGATCGCCAGATCAGGATCGGGATCAGCAGCGAGAACACAATGACGTCCTTCAGCGCACTGCTCTCGAAGGATGCAAAACTCTCGAGGATGCCGACGCCGACGGCGCCGATCGCAGCACCGGGATAGCTGGTCATGCCGCCGACGATGGCGCCGACAAAGGCCTTGAGGCCGATCAGAAAGCCGGAATCATAGAACACGGTGTTGACCGGCGCGATCAGGATGCCGGATACGCCGGCCATCAGCGAGCCCAGCAGATAGGCGATCGTGCCGGCGCGGGCGGGCCGTATCCCCATCAGGCGGGAGCCGGTCCGGTTCACGGCCGTGGCGCGCAGCGATTTTCCGACCAGAGTGAAGTCGAAGAACAGATAGAGGAGGCCGCTGAAGACGAGGGCTGCGAGCACGATCAGCATGGTCTGGCCCGAGACCAGCACGCCGGCGAACTCGGTCGAGAACGACGTCAGCGGTTCGGTTCTGACACCTTCAGGTCCGAAGAACAGCAGCCCCAGACCGACCAGTGCGTAATGCAGCGCGACGGAGACGGTCAGCAGCAACAGCACCGTTCCGTCCGCGATGGGTCGGAATACGATCCGATCCAGAAGTGGAGCGATCGGCGTGATCAGCATCAGCGCAAGCACGAGCCTGACGGCAAGCGGCGGCTCGGCGCGCATCGTCAGCCAGGCGAGACCGACCACGGCCAACGGAAGCGCGAGATAGAAGAACAGCGCGCGTGGCAGCAGCCGAATCTCGCCGGCGCGCACGAGCGAGATGATCTCGATCAAGGTTGCAAGGCAGGCCAGGATGACGACCAGCGCTCCGGTGCCCGGAAAGCGCTTGGCGTCGAGGGCAGCCAGTGTCAGCGCGGTGAATGCGGCGATGTCGCCAAAGGGAATGAAGATGACCCGTGTCACCGTGAAGATGAGGACGGTCCCGATCGCCACCAGCGCATAGACTGCGCCGGTGGCGATCCCGTCGATCCCAAGGATGGCTGCGATATCGCTCGTCATTGAGACGCCGTTCCCCCGTTCTGACTGCCAGCCTTCCGACTACGGCGCGTATTTCCAGGCGCCGCCCGTCAGGCGCACCACGACGAGCGAGCGCTCGTCGACGCCGGTCACCGCACCGGGCTTGAAGTTGTAGACGGCATGCACGCCCGGCAACTCCTTGGTGCTGAGGATCGCGTCCCGCAGCGCCGTGTGGAATTCCGCCGTTCCGGGCTTCGCAGTCTTCAGCGCGCGCTCCGCAGCATTGGCGAAAATCAGCCAGGCGTCGAAGGAATAGGCGGAGAAGCCGTCAGTGGTCGGGATGTTATGAGTCTTCTGGTACACCGCGCGGAAATCCAGCGCGATTTTCTTGGCGAAGTGCTCGTCGGGCAGCTGCTCGGCCACGATCACGGGGCCGGCGGAGACCTGAATGCCGTCGGCCGCCTTGCCGCCGACGTTGACGAAGTCAGGATTGACCAGCGCCACCGTGCCGTAGGTGTTGCCCTTGAAGCCGCGGTCGGCGAGGCTGAGAAGAGGCAGCGCACCTTGGGTACCCGAGCCGCCGTCCAGCACGGCGTCCGGCCGGGCGGCAAGCACCTTGAGGATTTGCGCGGTGACCGAGGTGTCGGTGCGGGCATAGCGCTCGTTGGTCTGTATCTTGATGTCACCGGCGGCTTCGGCGGCCTTCGCGCCGTTGTAGACGAGGTCGCCCCACGCGTCGGTGAAGCCGATATAGCCGATGTTCTTCATGCCATCGCGCTTCATGCGGTCTGCGACGATCTTGACGAGCAGGGAAGCAGGCTGCGGCACCGACACCACCCACTGCTCGGGCGAGTCCGGAAGCTTGCCGATCGGCGAGATCGCGATCATCGGCACTTTCAGCTCGCTCGCCACCGCCGCCATGGCGATGGTCGACGGTGCCGTCGCCGTGCCGATCAGGAGATCCACCTTCTCTTCTTCGACGAGCTTGCGCGCGTTGCGGGTCGCGGCCGACGGGTCGGAGCCGTCATCGAGCTGGATCAGGCGAATGGTCTCGCCGTTGATGGTCTTCTTGTATTCATAGGCGGCGTTGATGCCGCGCCCATAGGGGATTCCGATCGACGAACCGTTGCCGCTGAGCGATGTGACGAAGCCGATGGTGATGTCGGCCTGCGCAGCCGGGGCTGCGAAGACCCCGGCGGCAAGTGCGAGTAGGCTAACAGTCTTGCGCATTTGCGTTATCCTCCGTTGGTGCTGGATAGGAATGCCTCGAAGCCGCCGCGCGGGAACCCCGAACGACGAACGAACCGATTGAAAGCGTTGCTGTAGCGCCGAAACCCGGGCGCGACCGAAGAGAGCTTGCTCGGCCGGGCGTCAGCAGCCATGGGGTTGCTTGCCGCTCGAACAACGGGCCCATCGGCGAATGCGGGCGGGCCTTTTCTGAAGCGATGAGAAGTCGTCGACGCCGCCGCGATGCGCGACCGGCGATGCTGCTGCTGCCGGCTGTTCGAGCACGGCGACTGTCCACACGATTGAGTTTCTCAAAATCGGTGCCCTGCAACGTCATTGTCGTGGCCGCCGGTTCTTGACCGGCGAGGAATTACTTAAAGCCTAAAGTATTATTGGTGGGGCCGTCAACACGTGTCACGGCGCTGTCAGAAAAAAATGTTGTTGCATACAATTTCGTCGGAGTGCGGCGTTTCCTCGCCGCTCGGTGGTGCGAAAAGGCCATGCTCGCCTGGCCGTGACGGTGCCCGTCGTCGGCGCGGCCGCGCGCATTTGACGCGTCAATTAGTTTATGGTTGAAATATATTTATCGGCAGCCGACGACCGATCCTCCGATCACCGCTTGAGGAGAAGGACGATGCGCATCTTCTGGCAGAGCTTCGTTGATGCGAGCGTCAACGCGCCCTACATGGCGCGGCTGTCGGAATACCTCAACAACATCGCTGCATCAGGTACGACGGTTCACGTCGAGGGCATTTCACCGCCGGACCGGGAGTTCGGACGGCTTGCGGAATTGCGCTGCGCCGTCCAGGCGATCGACAACGGCATCGCGGCCGAGGAGGGCGGATTCGACGCCTTTGTCATGGGGCATTTCCAGGATCCTGGACTCTACGAGCTGCGCTCGGCGCTCGACATTCCCGTGATCGGGACCGGCGAGGCGACGTTGCTGGCGGCCTCACAGCTCGGTCGGCGGCTCGGCCTCGTGACGCTCGATCCCGTCTTCGAGGTCTGGCACTACGAGCAGGCCGAGCGTTACGGCCTGCGCGATCGTGTGGTCCACGTGACCAATCTTGGCTGCAAGCCGGAGGATTTCGCCGATGCGTTCGCCGGAGACCAGGCCGCGCAAGCTCGCATGATCGAGGACTTTGTCGCCTGCGCACGTCCGCTGGTCGAGCGCGGCGCCGATGTCGTGATCCCCGCCGGTGTGCTGCCAGGCCTCCTGATCGGGAGGGAGCATGGCCTGAAGGTCGGGCACGCGCCGGTGGTCAACTGTGCGGCCGTGGCTCTGAAGAGTGCCGAGATGTGGGTGCAGCTCCGGCAGCTCAATGGCACCGAGCCCAGCCGCGGGCCGAGCTTCAAACGGGCCAGCGCCCAGGCGCGCGCGGATTTCCGTGCGCTGCTTGCCCGCAACAACCGTTAGTCCTGGATAAGCTAGTTTTGGAGAACACGTCATGATGACCCCCGAAAAGATCCTGTACGAGACCGAGGTGACGGCGACCGGAGGTCGGGATGGCAAGGCCGCCAGCGTCGACGGTCTTTTGTCGGTGTCGCTGTCCTTGCCGAAATCGATGGGCGGCCCCGGTGGCGAAGGCACCAATCCCGAGCAGCTCTTTGCGGCCGGCTACGCCGCGTGCTTTCTCGGTGCGGTCAAGCTCGTCGCGCGCACCCGGAAGGTTGCGCCATCCGCCGAGCCATCCGTGACCGCAAAGGTTGCGATGGGGCCGGTTCCGGTCGGATATGCGCTCGCTGTCGAACTGAAGGTCAATCTGCCCGGTGTCGAGAAATCGGTGGCCGAAGAGGTCGTTGCGGGCGCGCACGAGCGTTGCCCCTATTCGAACGCAACCCGTGGCAATATTGCCGTGAAACTGACGGTGGTCTGAGGCGGATGAACGAGGCGGGCGGTCGGTGACCAATACCTTACGCACACCGTATGATGGCGTCGTGATTGCGGCTCCCGTCACGATTCCCTATATGCGCTACTCCATCGAAAGCGCGCAGTGGTGGATCGGCCGCGCGCTCAACGCGATCGTCGCACAGGCGGGCATCAAGGTCTCCGACATCGACGGTCTGTGCGTCTCCAGCTTCACCATGGGGACCGATACCGGGATCGGACTGACGCAGCATTTCGGGCTCTGCGTGCGATGGCTGGATACGATTCCGCTCGGTGGCGCCAGCGCCATCGCCGGATTACGTAAGGCGGCGCGCGCGGTTCAGGCCCATGACGCTGACATAGTGGCCTGCGTGGCAGGCGACACCAACCACGTCGATTCCTTCCGGCTGACGCTCGAAAATTTCTCGCGCTTCAACCAGGATGCCGTCTACCCCTACGGCGCGGGCGGCGCCAATGCGAGCTTCGCGCTGATCGCGCGTAACTACATGCGGACTTTTGGCGTCACCCGCGAGGACGTTGGCCGGATCGCGGTCGCCCAACGCGCCAATGCGTTACGCAATCCGCACGCGCTGATGAAGGCACCGTTGACGCTCGAACAATATCTGGCGGCCCGGCCGATTTCTGATCCGATCCACCTGTTCGACTGCGTGATGCCCTGCGCCGGCGCGGAAGCGTTCCTCGTCATGCGCGAAGAGACTGCGGCGTCGCTGGGCCTGCCGGCCGCACGACTTCTATCGACGATCGAGCGGCACAATGCCTTTGCCGACGACCCGATGCAGGTGCGCGGCGGTTGGGCGATGGACATCGGCGAGCTCTATGCGATGGCCGGCGTGAAGCCTGACGATCTCGACGTCGTGCAGACCTATGACGACTATCCCGTCATCACGATGATGCAGTTCGAGGATCTCGGCTTCTGCAACAAGGGGGAGGGGGCTGAGTTCGTGCGCCAGCACGATCTCACCATTGACGGCGCCTTTCCGCACAACACGTCGGGCGGGCAGCTCTCGGTCGGGCAGGCCGGCGCCGCCGGCGCCTATCTCGGTCTTGTCGAGGGGCTGCGGCAGGTTCTGGGGACTGCGGGCCCCACCCAGGTCAGGAATGCGAGCCTCGCCTTGGCCTCGGGGTTCGGTATGATCAACTATGACCGCGGTCTCGCCTCGGGCGCCGCGATCTTTGCAGGGCCTTCGCGATGGTAGAGCCGATCAAGCCGCCCCGGCGCAAGAACCCGCTGCTGCGGACGCGGCTTCCTGCATCACCGCCGCGAGCGCGCAGCAGGACGTCGCACGGGTACACGCGGGGCGCCGCCGAAGGCCGCTTCTTGCTGCAACGCTGTGAGGCTTGCGGCGCCTTTGCTTATCCGGCGCGGGAGGCATGTCCGTCATGCCTGTCGTTCGGCCTCTCATTCGTCGATGCGCCGCGCCGGGGCACGCTTCTTTGCGAGACGACGGCACGCGTGCCGAGCGACGTCTATTTCCGCGAACGGACGCCCTGGCGCATCGGCCTCGTGAAGATGGATTGCGGTCCGACGATTGTGACGCATCTCCACGCCGACTGCGTGGAGGGTGCGCCGATCCGCATGTCGTTTCAGCTCGACAAGAGCGGTCAGGCGGTGGCCTTTGCCCATCCCGAGGGGGAGACTCCCAACATGGCGGACGACAAGCAGTGGCGGGAAATGACGGCCGACCCGAAATTCCGGCGCGTGCTCGTGACCAACGGCCGCAGCGTGATCGGCCAGGAAGCCGTCGCCGCCTTGAAGGGCGCAGGCGCCAAGACGGTGTTCGTCGGCATTGCCGAACCATGGCGGCCTTTCGCCGGCGAGAAGCTGCTGCGCGGTCAGGACGGGATCGAGATCGTCACCCTTGACGCAGCTGACGAAAAATCTACGGCCGATCTCGCAGCCGACATCGGCGGCAAGGTCGATATCCTCATCAACACGACCGAATATGTGCGGCCGGGCGGCCTGCTCGACCGCAGGGGCACGAGCATCGCGCGGGACGAGATCGACCAGGCCTATCTCGGCTTCATCAACCTCGCACAGGCTTTTGGTCCCGCGGTGCGGATGCGCGGCGCCGACGGCGTCAACAACAGCGTCGCATGGGTCAACATCCTCTCGGTCTATGCGCTGGCGAACTGGCCTGCCTTCGGCGCTTACTCGGCCTCGCAAGCGGCGTGCCTGTCGTTGTCGCACTGCCTTCGCGCCGAGCTCAGGCCCGGCGGCGTCAGGGTGCTGAACCTGTTCACCGGGCCTGTCGACACCGAATGGTTCCAGACCGTGCCACCGCCGAAGGTCGCGCCGCGCGCGATCGCGCAGGCGATCGTGTCGGGGCTGAGAGGCGGCCTCGAGGAGATGTATGTCGGAGATGTCGCCGAAGAGATCCGACAACGTCTCGCGGCCAATCCGAAAGCACTCGAACGCGAGCTCGACAGGTGACATCGAGATTTCAACCAAGCCGCAGGACGTGACGATGCAAAGCAACAATCTCCTGGAACTGGCGGGTGCGATTTCCTCCGGCGCGGTGCGCGTCGTCGATCTGACCTTTACGCTCAGTCCAGACTTTCCGGTCATCGTGCTGCCGCCGGAGTTCGGCCAGGCGGCGCCGGTCCGCATCCAGGAAATCTCGCGATACGATGGTCGCGGCCCGGCCTGGTACTGGAACAACATCACGTTTGGCGAACACACTGGCACGCATTTCGACGCGCCGATTCACTGGTTCACCGGCAAGAACCTGCCGAACAATGCCGTCGACACCATGCCGGCCAAGGACATGATCGCGCCGGCCTGTGTCATCGACTGCTCCGCGCAGGCGGCCCAGGATCCCGATTTCCTGCTGACGGTCCCACTCGTCGAAGCCTGGGAAGCAAAGCATGGCCGGATCCCGGACCGGAACTGGGTGCTGCTGCGGACCGACTGGTCGAAGAAGGGCTGGCGCGACTACGCCAATCTCGGCGATGACGGCGCGCACACACCGGGCCCGAACGCGGCCGTCATGAAATGGCTGGTCGAGGAGCGCGGCGTCATCGGGTTCGGCAACGAGACCATCGGTACGGATGCGGGGCAGGCCGGGCATTTCGAGCCGCCTTATCCGGCGCATCACTTCCTGCACGGCGCGGGCCGCTACGGCCTGCAATGCCTGTGCAATTTGGATCAGCTTCCGGCCACCGGGGCCATCATCGTGGCCTCGCCGCTGAAGATCCAGAACGGCTCCGGCAGTCCGCTTCGCGTCATCGCGCTGGTCTCGTCGACCTGAGGCGAAGGCATGGCGCTTGCCAATCAGAACAAGAAACCCTCATGAAAGACAGGTGCCATGAACTTGATCAAGAGCTTGCTGGCCTCCACTGCATTGCTCCTTGCCGTCCCGCACATCGCGCAGGCCGAAATCCTCGTCGGATTCGTCACCGGCCTAAGTGGGCCGGTTTCGTCGATTGGAATTCCGAACGGCAAGGGGATCGCGGCGGGCCAGGCCTATATCGGCGAGATCGGTGGCGAGAAGATCCGGGTCATCCAGCTCGATGACGGCTCCGATCCGACGGCGTCAGCGCGCAACGCCCGCAAGCTCGTCGAGCAGGAGAAGGTCGATGTTCTCATCGGCACGTCCGGCGCACCCCAGACGCTCGCGATGGCGACTGCCGCCATCGAGATGAAGATTCCGATGATCGCGGTGTCGCCGATCGCGCCGGTCCCGGCCGGCGATGGTGGCCCCTGGGTCGTGCAGACCCCGCAACCGACGCCACTGCTGTTGCAGGGCATTGTCGACAGCATGAAGGCGAAAGGATTGAAGAGCGTCGCGTTCATCGGCTTCTCCGACGCGTTAGGTGACCTCTTCTACGATTCCCTGGTGCAGGCCGCCAAGTCGGCGGACATCAAGGTGATAGCCAATGAGCGCTACGCGCGTTCGGACTCTTCGGTCACAGCGCAGGTGCTGCGCGTCGTCGCCGCGCATCCCGATGCGATCATGCTGGGTGGAACGGGAACGCCCGGTGCGCTTCCGGTGATCACGCTGTCCGAGCGCGGCTACAAGGGGCCGCTCTACGGCAATCACGGCATGATCAGCGCCGATTTCCTTCGTCTTGCCGGCAAGGCCGCCAACGGCATCATCTGCCCGACCGGGCCGGTGACCGCGGCCGAGCAGCTTCCGGCCAGCAATCCGATCCAGAAGGTTGCGCTGGATTTCCGTGCGGCCTTCGAGAAGGCCAACGGCGAGGCGCCGACGGATTCATTTTCGTCCTATTCCTTCGACGGCTGGCTGGTGTTCGCAGATGCCGCCAAGCGCGCGATGGCAACCGGCGCCAAGCCGGGCTCGCCGGAATTCCGGACCGCGCTGCGTCAGGCGCTGTTCACAACGAAGGAGGTCGTCGGGACACAGGGTGTCTACACCTATACGCCGGCGGATCGGTATGGCGTCGATGGTCGCTCGCGCATCATGGTCCAGATCGAGGACGGCAAATACAAGCTGCTACCCTGAGGCTGGAGTATGATTGTGATGGAGAACGAGATGCCGGCCTGGGCGCACGCGATCGAGCTGTTTCCCCCGTCCGACCGGATACTCTCCACCATCCTCACGCGGCAGGCCGAACGGAATGGCGATCGCGTCCTGCTCGTTGCGGGTGAGACGCGCTGGACCTTTGCGCAAGTAGCGGCGATCGCGGCCGCATCGGCCCAGGCGCTCGTCGATGCCGGGATCAAGCCTGGCGATCGGGTGGCGCTGATGTGCTCCAACCGTCCGGAGTTCTTGCAGGTCTATCTCGGCTGTGCCTGGCTCGGGGCCATCGCGGTCCCGATCAACACCGCGCTACGCGGCTTCCAGCTCTCCCACATCTTCCGCAACTCGCGTCCTGCGCTCCTTGTCGTCGAGGCTCAGTTCGTTGTCGCGATCGACAGTGTCGAGACGGGTGTCGAGCTGCCGCCTCGGACCTGGATCATCGGAGCTGCCGAGGAGGCAATCGATGCCAGGCCTTCCGCGTCGCCTTTGCCGGCCCTCGACGCCGCGGCCCCGGCGGGCGCCGTCCGTCCCGGCGACACCGTTGCGATCCTCTACACATCGGGCACCACGGGGCCTGCAAAGGGGGTGTGTTGCCCGCAGGCGCAACTGTTCTGGTGGGGCATCTATTCGGCGCGGGCGCTCGGCGTTCGGGAGGGCGATGTGCTGTTCACGACGCTGCCTTTGTTCCACACCAACGCGCTGAATGCGTTTTATCAGGCGCTCTTGAACGGATGCACCTACGTGTTGGAGCCGAAATTCTCCGCCTCCGGCTTTTGGGCCGCTGCGCAACGGCACAATGCGACGGTCGGTTATCTGCTCGGCGCGATGGCGTCGATGCTTCTGGCACAGCCGAAGACTGCGAATGATTCGACGCATCGCCTTCGCGTTGCGCTTGGCGGTGGTGTGCCGCCGCAAATCCACGGTCCGTTCCGCGAACGGTTTGGCGTGCCGCTGGTCGACGGCTACGGATCGACCGAGACCAATTTCGTGTTTGCAGGCGCAATCCCGTCCGATCGTCCTGGGACGATGGGCTATCTGGCCGACGGGATCGAGGCGCAGATCGTTGACGAGAACGATTCTGCGCTTCCTGATGGAACGGCCGGCGAGCTCGTGCTTCGTGCCAAGGAGCCCTTTGCTTTCGCCACCGGCTATTTCGGCATGCCGGAAAAGACGGTCGAGGCCTGGCGCAATCTGTGGTTCCACTCGGGCGACCGGGTCGTTCGGGATCCTGACGGACACTACCGCTTCATCGACCGCATGAAGGATTCGATCCGCAGGCGCGGCGAGAACGTATCCTCGTGGGAGGTCGAGCAGACCATCCAGTCCCATCCCGCGGTCGCCGCCTGCGCGATCTACCCGCTGCCGTCGGAGTTGGGCGAGGACGAGGTTGCGGTTGCGATCCAGCTGGAACCAGGCCAATTGCTGGAGCCCGTCGACATCGTCAGGCATTGCGAAGGGCAGATCGCCTATTTCGCCATCCCCCGCTATGTGCGCATTCTGAGCCAGATGCCGCTGACGGAGAACGGCAAGATCAAGAAGGGCGCGCTGCGCGACGCCGGCGTCACCGCGGATATTTGGGATCGCGAGGCGGCCGGCGTGAAGTTGCGACGCTAGAGCACGGTCCGGACCCGAAGGGCCGCGTCAGCTCAGGGTTTTTGCAGCGCGTCCCTGACGGCACCCTTGAGGTCGTCGAGCTCGCCGATCAATCCGTCGAACCGGTCCGCCGGGAAATCCGCCAGCAGCTCGGCAAGCCATGCGCCGTGGCTCTTGGCCATTCGCCTGAAGGTCTTGCGGCCTTCGACCGTCATGCAGACAATCTGCACGCGGCGGTCGAGGTTCGACGGCGTGCGGGTGATGTATCCATCCTCGACCAGGCGATCCACGATCGGCGTGAGGTTCCCGGCCGAGACCATCAGGCGCTTCGGCAGCTCCCCCAGCACCAGCCCGCTCGGTTCGCGGTCGAGCTGCGCGAGAACGTCGAAGCGGGGCATCGTGAAATCGAATTCTTCGCGAAACCGGCGCCGCAGCTCCCCTTCGATCAGGGTCGTGCAGGCGAGCAGCCGGAGCCAGACCCGGGTTTGAGCCCTGTACTCGGCCTCCTGATCCGCCCCGTTCTTGGCTGAAACAGGGGTGGGCTCCTTCGCGAGTGCCAATCGAATCTCCCGGGCTTCGTGGCTTGTTGAAAGCTGGCGCAGCTCTCACGGACGATGGCAAGATAGTTCGTGCCAAAAGTAAATTCAAGGCTCAGCCCGAGGGTCCCGGAATCGGCCCTGCGGTGTGTCCAATTTGCATTGTGTCTAAAGATCGAGGCTGGGGGCTGCGGTCGTCGCCTGGGGGCTTTGCAGAACCCATCTTGACAAGGCCCGCGCCGACGAAATACTTTAGGCTTAAAATAATTCGGGTGAAGCTCAGCACACGGCGCGACGCGCGAAAGCGAGGGATCATGCGCATAGTCTGTATCGGCGGCGGTCCGGCCGGTCTCTATCTGGGCCTGCTGATGAAGCGGCGGCATCCAGAGCACGTCGTCACGGTCGTCGAGCGCAACAAGCCCTACGATACGTTCGGCTGGGGCGTGGTGTTCTCCGACGCCATGATGTCCGCGATGCGGATTGCCGATCCCGAGAGCGCGACCGAGATCGAGGATGCCTTCAACCATTGGGACGACATCGAGCTCGTCTTCAAGGGCACGCGCCAGCGCACGAGCGGCCACGGTTTCATCGGTATCGGGCGCAAGCATCTGCTCAACATCCTGCAACGGCGCTGCGAAGCGCTGGGTGTCGAGCTCGTCTTCGAGCGTGACGTCGAGTCCGATCTTGAATATCCCGACGCCGACCTGATCGTCGCCTGCGACGGCGTCAATTCCAGGATCCGCGCCCGCTATGCCGAGCAATTCAAGCCCGACATGGTGATCCGGCCGAACCGCTTCATCTGGCTCGGCACCAAGAAGGCGTTCGACGCCTTCACGTTCGATTTCCAGAAGACCGAGCACGGCTGGTTCCAGGCGCACATCTACAAGTTCGACGCGGAGACCTCGACCTTCATCGTCGAGACCACGGAAGAAGCCTACCAGGCCCACGGGCTTGGCGAGCTCGATCAGCAAGGCTCGATCGATTTCTGCGAAAAGATCTTCGCCGAGACGCTCGATGGCGCGAAGCTCCTGACCAACGCCCGGCATCTGCGCGGCTCGGCCTGGCTCAATTTCAGCCGCCTGATCTGCGGCAAATGGAGCGTATTCAACGGCAAGTCGCATGTCGTGCTGATGGGGGACGCCGCGCACACCGCGCATTTCGCGATCGGCTCGGGCACCAAGCTCGCGCTCGACGATGCCATCGAGCTCGCCAACCAGTTCGATCGCCATGGTCACGGTCGCGCCGGCATCGAAACCGTGCTGGAAGCCTACGAGGAGGTGCGCCGCGTCGATGTCGCGCGCATCCAGAACGCGGCGCGCAACGCCATGGAATGGTTCGAGGTGGTCGGCCGGCGCTATGCCGACACGCTGGAGCCGCCGCAATTCTTCTATTCGATGCTGACGCGTTCGCAGCGCATCAGCCACGAGAACCTTCGTCTGCGTGATCGCACCTGGTTGGAAGGCTTTGAGCGCTGGTTCGCCGCGCGCTCCGGCATAGTCGTCAAGGATGGCGAGCGGGTGCCGCCGCCGATGCTGACGCCGCACCGCGTGCGCGGCCTTGGGCTTGCGAACCGCATCATGGTCTCGCCGATGGCGATGTATTCGGCGCAGGACGGGCTCATCGACGACTTCCACATTGCCCATCTCGGCGCGCGCGCCATGGGTGGCGCCGCGCTGGTCTTTGCCGAGATGACCTGCGTCTCGCCGGATGCGCGGATCACGCCGGGTTGCCTCGGACTGTGGAACGATGCGCAAGAGGCGCAGTGGCGCCGCCTGGTCGATCTCATTCACAGTGTCGGACACGCCAAGGTCGGCATTCAGCTCGGCCATGCCGGGCGGAAGGGCGCGACTAGAGTGCCCTGGGAAGGAATCGATCAGCCGCTGGTATCAGGAGATTGGCCGCTGATGTCGGCGTCGGCTTTGCCGTATTTGCCCAACAGCCGACTGCCGCGCGCCATGAACCGCGACGACATGGACCGTGTCCGCGACGATTTCGTCGCGGCAACCCGCCGTGCGGCTGCGGCCGGCGTCGACTGGCTCGAATTCCATTGCGCCCACGGCTATCTGCTGTCGAGCTTCCTCTCGCCGCTGACCAACCGGCGCACGGACGAATACGGGGGCAGTCACGAAAACCGTGCGCGCTTTCCGCTCGAGGTGTTCAAGGCGATGCGCGACCTGTGGCCGTCCGATCGGCCGATGTCGGTGCGCCTGTCCTGCCATGACTGGACCGAGGGTGGCAACATTCCGGCCGACGCGGCGATCTTCGCTGCGATGTTCAAGGAGTCGGGAGCAGATCTGATTGATTGTTCGTCGGGGCAGGTCTGGAAGGAGGAGCGGCCGATCTATGGACGCCTGTTCCAGACGCCGTTCGCCGACCTGATCCGCAACGAGGTCGGCATCGAGACGATTGCAGTCGGCGCGATCTCCGAGGCCGATCACGCCAACTCGATTCTTGCGGCCGGCCGCGCCGATCTCTGCGCCATTGCGCGGCCGCATCTTGCCGATCCCGCCTGGACCTTGCATGAGGCTGCGCGCATCGGCATCACGGCAATCAACTGGCCGAAGCAATATCTGTCCGCCAAAGGACAGTACGAAGCCAATCTGGCGCGTGCAGCCGCTGCGGCCGCAGTGCAGTGAACGGAGGAGGGATCAGATGAGCTCCGTTGCCAAAGTCATCAAGCGCGAATGGTTGGACTGGCCGTTCTTCGAGCCGCGTCACCAGATCATCGGCGAGGCGCTCGATCGCTTCGTCCAGTCGGGAGCGATCGACAAGATCGACCACAGCGACGTCGACGTCGCCTGCCGCCGGCTCGTGCGCGCGATGGGCGAGGCGGGGGTGCTTGATTGCGCGGTCGCGGCACCCGACGGTGATGCGACGACAATCGATTCTCGCTCGATCTGCCTGTCGCGCGAGTCGCTCGCCTATGCCGATGGCCTCGCCGATTTCGCCTTCGCGATGCAGGGGCTCGGCTCCGGCGCGATCGCGCTCGGCGGCTCTGCGGAGCTGCGCAAGGCCGTGCTGCCGAAGGTTCGCTCCGGCGAATGGCTTGCGGCCTTCGCGCTGTCGGAGAAGGAGGCGGGATCGGACGTCGCGGCGATGTCCTGCACCGCGCGCGCCGACGGCAACGACTACGTCATCGACGGCGAGAAGACCTGGATCTCCAACGGCGGCATTGCCGACGTCTACACGCTGTTTGCGCGAACGGGCGAGGCGCCGGGCGCCCGCGGCATTTCGGCCTTTGTCGTCTTTCCCGATGATCCCGGGCTCAGCATTGCCGAGCGTATCGACGTCATCGCGCCGCATCCGCTGGCGACGTTGCGCTTTGCCAATTGCCGGATTCCGGCGAGCCGCCGCCTCGGCGCGCCGGGCGGCGGGTTCAAGCTCGCGATGCAGACGCTGGATATTTTTCGCGCATCGGTCGCGGCCGCTGCCCTCGGCTTCGCGCGGCGGGCGCTCGACGAAGCGCTGTCGCATGCGCGTAGCCGGCACATGTTCGGTGCGACGCTGGGCGATCTCCAGCTGACTCAGGCCGCGCTCGGCGACATGGCGACCGACACCGATGCTGCCGCGCTGCTGACCTACCGTGCGGCCTGGCGCCGCGACGTCCAGAAGCTGCCGACGACGCGCGAAGCTGCAATGGCGAAGCTGACCGCCACCGAGACCGCGCAACGCGTCATCGACCGCGCCGTCCAGATGTTCGGCGGCCGCGGCGTGCGCAAGGGCGAGGTCGTCGAAAGCCTCTACCGCGAGATCCGCGCGTTGCGCATCTACGAGGGCGCGACCGAGGTCCAGAAACTGATTGTTGCGCGCGACCTCCTGAAGCCGCGCTGAGAGGATCGGGAGTTCCGCATGAGTACGATGACAAAGCCAGAAGCCGCGGCGACCAACGGTCTGCAAGTGCTTCAGCCCAGCGGCTGGCCGCAGCCAAAGGGATATGCCAACGGCATCATGGCCGAGGGACGCCTAGTTGTGACGGGTGGTGTCGTGGGTTGGGACGTTGCAGGCCGGTTTGGTGACGGATTCGTCGCGCAGGTCCGGCAGGCACTCGAAAACATCGTCGCGATTCTGGCCGAAGGCGGCGCGCGGCCGGACCATCTCGTGCGCCTGACCTGGTATGTCGTCGACATGGATGAATACATCACCAATCTGAAGGCGCTCGGCAAAGCCTATCGTGAGGTCTTGGGCACCCACTACCCCAGCATGGCGCTCGTGCAGGTCGTGCGTCTTGTCGAACCATCCGCGCGCGTCGAGATCGAAGCGACGGCCGTGATCCCACGCTGACGACGGCGCGCGCGTCGGCTACGGGCCGAGATCACTGCGCGGCCGCTTGGGCAGACACGAAAGCCTGCTCCAAATGCGCGCGCATGCGGGTCGAGGCCTCCGTCAGATTGTTGGCGGCAACGGCTTCGATGATGGCGAGGTGCTCGCGGCACCATTCGCGGACACGGCGGCTGTCGAAATAGCTGCCGAATTCAAGCAGGCGCCGAAGCCGGTTCTGGTATTGAACCGCCTGCGCGAAGAATGCATTGCCGCAGAACTCGGCGCACATCTCATGAAATGTGGCATCCGTCTCGAACAGCTGTGTGCTGGAGACGGAGGCGATGTCGGGGTGCGACACCAGATAAAGGTGCTCCAGGCGCATCCGTTCGATGGCGGCGAGATCCGGCTTGAACGTCGGCAATAGAAAGCCTGAAGGCTCCAGCGTCAGGCGAAATTCGTAGCTGGCGCGGAGCGAGACAAGGGAGTCCAGTGTCGGCAGGAACGTCCAACCATGCCCCTGCTTGCGTGCGATCAGGCCGTCTTCGGCGAGCCGCGAAAGAGTGCGCGCCAGGACCACACGATCGACATTGTACCGGCGGGCGATCTCACTCTGCGTAATGGAGTTCGGAATGCGGTGTTCGAGGCGATCGCGAACGAGCTTTGCATAGAGCTCCTCGTCGATCGTCGAGGGGATTTCGATCTCGATCCGGTGCAGAGAATCGAACGGCTTGCGCAGGAAGAAGCCGTGATTTTTCCGCGTCTCCGCGATGCCACGCTCGGCCAGGAGGTCGAGCGCAGACCTGATCGGCGTCCGCGAGACACCGAGCAGGTCCGCAAGGTGCTGCTCGCGAAGATGATGCCCGGGCTCAAACTTGGCGTCCCGGATGACAACCAGAATCTGGTTGGCGAGACGAAAGCGGCTTTGTTGGGTTGACCGCGCCATGGGAGGGGGCTTTGGGATCCGTCCTAAAGTACGAGTTGCAACTTCTGATACAATAGCTTCGGGCGACGATCTGCGTCAAAAATCGTCTGACCAAAGCTTAGTCAGAAGATGCCCGCTGATAGGGCTTGACGCCGAATGCATCAAGGATTGTATAATAGTCAACAATAGAACAATCAAGCTACAGGGGTCACCCATGTCTCGTTTGCGCCTTGCCTGCGGAGCCCTGTTGCTTTGTCTGTCCGGCTCGGCGATGGCCGCCGATCTCTCGTCGGCCACGCTGGTGGAGAAGGGCGCGCTGACCTACGGCGTCGCCGGTACATTTGCGCCCTTCGAGTTTCAGAAGGACGGCAAGCTCTCGGGCTTCGATATCGACATGATCGGCCTCTTGAGCAAAAAGCTTGGTGCCGAGGCCAAGCCGATGAACATGGAATTCAAGGGGCTGATCGTCGCGCTGCAAGGTGGCCGCGTCGATCTCATCAATTCGGCGATGTATATCAACGAGCAGCGCGCCGCTCAGGTCGACTTCGTTCCCTATCTCAAGATCGGTACGCTCGTCGTAGTGCAGGCGGACAATCCCGCCAAGATCACCGGCCGCGACGATTCCCTGTGCGGCAAGACCGTTGCCGTCACCCTTGGCGGTATCCAGGAAACCTACGCACGGCAGGACGACAAGCGCTGCCGCGACAAGGGGCTTGCCGCCATCAATGTGATGACGCTCCCCACCGCGCAGGATTCGGCGCTCACGCTGCGGCAGGGCCGTGCCGATGTCCTGTTCAATTCCACGCCCGGCGTGGTCGAGCTGATGGACAAGGTGCCGGGCGTCTACGCCGTGGCTGGCCCGGAGTTCGAGACCAGCACGCAGATCGGCATCGCGGTGCGCAAGGGCGACACTGCGATGAAGTCGGCGGTCGAGGCCGCGCTCAAGGAGATCGTCGCCGACGGCTCCTACAAGAAGTTGATCGCAACCTGGAAATTTCCTGCGTCAGTGTCGCTGTTTGACTAAGGGAGCCAGCCGGTGTCCGTCGAACTCGTCCTGAAATACCTCACCTCGCCAAACTTCCTGCACGGCGCCGAGATGACGCTGCTGCTGACGATCGCAGCGCTCATCCTCGGCGTTCTGATCGGTCTCGTTCTTGCGCTGATTCAGGAGAGCCAGACCCGGATCGGCACCTTCGTGACGCTGGTCTATCTCTGGCTCTTCCGCGGCACGCCGGTGCTGTTCCAGATCATCTTCATCTACAATGTGTTGCCGTCGTTCGGCATCAAGCTCTCGGCATTCGTGTGCGCGGTGCTGGCGCTGTCGTTGAACGAGGGCGCCTACATGGCGGAGATCCTGCGCTCGGGCCTTCAGGCGGTGAAGAAAGGGCAGCGCACGGCCGGCCTCGCGCTCGGCATGACCGGAACCCAGATGATGCGCCACGTCGTGATTCCCCAAGCCGCGCGGATCGTGCTGCCGCCGATGGGGAACCAGATGATCGGCATGCTGAAGCTCAGCGCGCTCGTCTCCGTGATCGCCGTGGAGGAGCTGCTGCTGGTCGCAAACCAGACGGCGAGTGCCGACTTCCGCTACTTCGAGGCGTTGACCGCTGCCGGCATCTATTATCTCGCGATGACCACGGCCTTCATGGGGCTGCAAATCCTGTTGGAAGCCGTGCTCGATCCCAAGAAGCGGCAGCGGATGCGACGGCTTTCGCTGACCGAGCGGATGCTCGGGATGTCGAAGCTGGCGGTGCGGTAACACGCATGCAGCATCTTCTCGAGATCGTCGGCATCAACAAGAGCTTCGGCGCGACGCAGGTGCTGAAGGCCTGCACGCTGGCGGTCGATCCTTCCGAGACGGTCGTCCTGATCGGGCCATCAGGGTCGGGCAAGTCGACGCTCCTGCGTTGCGTCAACCTGCTGGAAACGGTGGACAGTGGCGACATCTTCTTCGAGGGCGAGAACATCACGAGCGCCCGGCGTACGGCTCATCTGTTGCGCCGTCAGATCGGCATGGTTTTCCAGAACTTCGAATTGTTCGCCCATCTTTCGGCAGCCGAGAATGTCATGCTGGCGCCGGTGAAAATTCTCGGAATCAGCCGAGCCGATGCCCATGACATCGCGGTCGACCTTCTGCGCAAGGTGCAGATCCCCGAGAAGGCGGACGCCTTCCCGGACGAGCTGTCCGGCGGCCAGCAGCAGCGCGTCGCGATTGCGCGTGCGCTTGCGATGCGGCCCAAGCTGATGCTGTACGATGAGCCGACCTCTGCGCTCGATCCGGAAATGATCCGCGAGGTGCTTGATGTCATGGCAACCCTCAGCGCCGAGGGCATGACGAGCATCGTCGTCACCCATGAGATGGGCTTCGCCCGGCGCGCCGCCGACCGGATCGTCTTCATGGAGCACGGCGAGATCATCGAGACTGCGTCGAGCGATCAGTTCTTTGGCGGCACGGTCAACGACCGGACGCGCCGTTTTCTTGATCAGATCCTTCACTGACCCCGATATCCGGAGCCCGTCGATGTCCAGTTCTCCCGATGTCGCCCGCATGAAGCGAGAGCTCGCAAGGCTCGTCGCAATCGATACGCAGAATCCTCCCGGCCACGAGGCTCCTGCCGCGCAATATCTGCGCGAGTTGCTTGCGAACGAGGGCTTCGAGGTATCGTTCCAGGAGTACAAGCCGGGACGCATCAACGTCGTCGCGCGGCTCGAGAACGGTGCCGGCCCGGTGTTCGCGTTCAACACCCATATGGATGTCGTGCCGGTTGGCGACGGCTGGTCCTCGGATCCTTTTGCCCTGACCGAACGCGATGGACGGCTCTACGGCCGCGGCGCCTGCGACTGCAAGGGACCGTTGGCGGCGATGTTGGAGGCCATGCGCATGCTGGCAGCCGATCGCGCGGCGTGGTCAGGCACGCTGCTCGGCGTCTTCGTGGCCGACGAGGAAATTGCCAGCGAAGGCGCCAAATTCTACGCCGCGGGTCGCCCAAAGATTGATGCTGCGGTTGTCGGCGAGCCGACCTCCAATGCCATCTTCTCCGCGCACAAGGGCAGCCTGCGCCCGGTGGTGCGGGTACACGGTGTATCAGCGCATTCCGGAACGCCGCATCTTGGCGAGAACGCGATCTACCGGGCCGGTGAATTGCTTGGGCTTGTCGCCGAGCATCACGACAAGGTGGTGCGTCACCACAGCCATCCGCTGGTCGGGGCGGCGAGCCTCACGGTCACCAGGATCAACGGTGGCCACGCGGACAACGTGTTGCCTGGCGGCTGCGACCTTCTGCTCGATCGCCGGATGGTGCCTGGAGAGGATGAGGAGGCCGTCAAGCGCGAGATCGATCAGCTTCTCGTGGTCGCGCGCGAGCGCTTCGGCCTGCGCGCCGAAATCGTCGACTACAAGGCGACGACGGGCGGGGCGACGGAAACGGCGGCGGATAGTCCGATCGTGCAGGCGAGCCTTGCTGCAAGTCGCGCCCACGGTGTGACAAAGCCGGGTCCGTTCGGCTTCCAGGGCGCTTGCGATCTCGTGCATTTCAGCAGCGTCGGTGCGCAGGGGACCGTGATCGGCCCGGGCGATCTCGCCGTCGCCCACAAGCCCGACGAGTTCGTGCCGGTCGACGAATTCGTCACCGCCAGCCTGATCTATCGCGACGTGGCGAAAGCCATGCTGCGCAACTAGGACCTGAAATTTGCGCGTCTCATTGCATTCGGCCGATCTGCACTACGGCGGTGGGCTCGTTCTCCACACGGCATCGTCGGGCAGCATCGCCAGCCTGAAGGAGATCTACCTGCGGCTCGATGACGGTGACACCGTCGGCATCGGCGAGGTGCGGGCCAACATTGCCTACCTCAATGGCTATGATGAGAAGACCGTGGTGGAATTCGCGATCGCCGCCGTTCGCGAGGTCGACTGGAGGCGCGATCCGCTTGATCTGATCGCGATGATGACGCTTTGGGAGGCGCCCTACATCGCACCGGTCCGCACTTTGATCGATTGCGCGTTGCATGATCTCGTCGCGCGTCGGGAGCGCAAGAGCGTTGCCGCCTGGCTTGGCGCGCCGCGACGGGATGTGACCTGCAAGACGAACCAGACCCTGTTCTGGTCCTCGTACGAAGATTTCCTGGCCCAGGCGCAGGCTTATGTCGATCGCGGCTACACGGATCTCAAGGTGCGCATCGCCGTCGGTGACTTTGCGGAAGATCTGCGCCGTATCGCGGCCCTGCGTGAGCGTTTTGGCGGGCGGGTGAAAATCGCTGCGGACGCAAACGGACGCTGGATGGCCGATGAGGCGCTTGCAAAGCTTGATGCGCTCGCCGGGTACGATCTCGCCTATGTCGAGCAACCGGTGCCGCCCGGCAACTGGGCGAGCATCGATGAACTCGCGCGGCGAAGCCCGATTCCCGTGATGCTCGACGAGAGCATCGCCACGACCAATGATGTCGCACAGATCTGCTCATATGGGGGGCGGGTGTTTGCGCACCTCAAGCTCGTGAAGCTCGGCGGCATTGCGCCAACCGTTGCGGCCGCGCGAAAACTGTCTGAGGCAGGCGTGCCCTTCATGATCGGTCAGATGAACGAAGGGGCCGCTGCCACCGCGGCGGCGCTGCACGTCGCCTGCGCGACACTGCCTGAATTCGCCGAGCTCTATGGAGCTGACGGGCTCGTCGATGATCCGGTTTCGGGCATCTTCTACACCGCTGGGGCGGTCCATGCGGAGCGTACTCCCGGCCTCGGCGTCGCCTTCGACGCCGCCACCACCAAGCTTATTGGAGACTACAGATATGGCTAGCGACGGCGTCGAGCAGGGCTCTGAATCAGCATTCCCGAAACAGGAGTACGACGGGCGGGTCGCGCGCGCACGCGCGCTCCTTGCAAAAGCCGGCATCGACGTCATGGTCGTCACCGGGCCCGAGAACATCTTCTACCTCACGGGCCAGCAGACGCCGGGCTATTACACGTTTCAGGCGCTGGTCCTGCCGGTGGAGGGCGAGCCTGCCTTCGTCGTTCGGCAGCTCGAATATTTCAACTTCATCTCAAACACCTTCATTGCGAATGCGGAAGTTTACCAGGACGGCGACCTGCCGGTGAATTTCCTGGTGAACGTTATCAAGGCGCGCGGCTGGGCGTCGAAGCGCATCGCGATCGATAAGCGCGGCTGGTTCTTACCCGTCGCGACTTATGAAGCGCTCCAGGACAAGCTCGGAATAGTACATGATGGTGCGGGGATCATCGAGCAGCTTCGTATCGTGAAATCGGCGGCCGAGCTCGAGAAGATCGCCACCGCGGCATCCTATGTCGACGCCGGCATGCGTGCGGGGCTCGCGGCGGTGAAGCGTGGTGCAAGCGACAACGACCTGGTCTCCGCCATGGTCGGAACGTCGATCGCCGCAGGCTCCGAATATGTCGGCATGGAGCCGCTGGTCTCGGTCGGCCGCCGTTCCGGCGTGCCGCACGGCACCTGGCGGCGCGGACGGATCGGGGCCGACGATCCCGTGTTCCTGGAAATGGCGGCAAGCCACGACCGCTACCACGCCGCGCTGATGCGCAGCGCCTGGCTCGGCACCATGCCGCAAATCGCGATCGACATGGAGAAGACCTGCCAGGATGGGCTTTCCGCGGCGCTGGAGGCGATCAAGCCGGGCGCGATCTGCGAGGCGCCGCATCTGGCCTGTCAGCAGGTCATCGACCGTGCCGGCTACACCGAGAACTTCAGGAAGCGCGTGGGCTACAGCATCGGCATCGCCTTTGCGCCCGATTGGGGCGAGGGCGGCGCGCTCAGCCTCTACACCGGCGTCACCACCGAGCTGCGGCCGGGCATGACGTTCCATTTGCCGGTTGCCTTGCGGATCTACGGCCAGTTCACGGTCGGCGTCAGCGAGACCGTGATGGTCACCGAAACCGGCTGCCGGCCGCTCGGCACGATCAATCGTCCGATCCTGCGCATCGCAGGCTGAATCACGGCATGCGGGATTTTGCCAGCACGCAGTGAATGCCCTTGTTGCCGTCGACCAGCTGGGTGACCCGGAGGTCGGCGGCGATGGAGCAGAGCGTGTAGGCATCCTGCGCGCTGAGGCCGCATTTTTCGCGGATCAGCGCAATCATGTCGCGCAGCGCGGCCTTGGCCGCATCATCGAGATCTTCGTCGAAGCCCATCGTGATCCAGTCGGACGCAGTTTCCGCGCGCGGCGAGGCGAGGCGTAGATCGCGCCTGACGTGGAATTCGAAGGTGCCGGTGAGCGCGGCCTCGATCGCGGTCAGGCAGACTTCGCCGTCGCCCTGGAGCACGTGGCCATCGCCCGCGGAGAACAGCGCGCCCGGCACGAACACGGGAAAATAGATCGTGGTGCCGACGCCGAGTTCCTTGTTGTCCATGTTGCCGCCAAAGGCCCGCGGCTCCTTTGAGGACAGCCGGCCCCAACCCGGCGGCGGCGCGACGCCGAAATTGCCGAAGAAGGGCGCCAGCGGCAGCTCCTGCCCCCACGGGAGTTTTGCAACGTTGCGCGCGCGGTCCAGCGGAATGTGGATGCGGCGGAATTCGGGAAAATCCTCCGGCAGCGTGCCGAGCGTCGGGACCTGGAGATTCCAGCCCCAGTTGCAGCGCAGTTCGATGTTGAGAACGCGCACTTCGAGAATATCGCCCGGCTCGGCGCCCTCGATGTGGATCGGTCCGGTGAGGAGGTGCGGCCCCGGACCGCGGAACGTGCTTGCCAGCACCTCCGCATGTCCGGGAACGACGTCGAAGCCGAGCGACGGATCTGGCAGATCATCCGGCTCGCCGGAGAGGGTCTCGATGGTCACGCGGTCTCCGGATGCAATCCGGAGTACCGGCTTCAGTTGTCCATCCCAAAGTCCCCACTGGACGTTTCCGGGCGTGGATCGAAGAACGAAGTCCATGATCTCCCCCTACATGACCCGCCGTCACCTCCCTGCGGTGCTCGCAACGATCGAAGAGCTCGAGGTCACGTGCTTGCCGAGCACGAGATAGACCAGGCCTGCGACCCCGATCCCGAACAGCCAGCTCAGATCGGCGCCGCCCAGCAGATTGATCGAGACCGGCCCCTGGAGCGCGCCGACCAGACCGTCTTCCATCGACCATCCGGCAGCGAGACCTGCAAGGAAGGCGATCATGCCCGCCCAGTTGATGTCGCCATAGGCGCTGGTCTCCGGCGACCGATAGAGCTCGGCGACGTCGATCTTGCCCTTTCGCTTGATGAAGAAATCCGCGAGCACCACGCCGGCCCACGGGCTCATCCACAACAGCAGGCTGATCATCCAATTGTCGAACGCCTTGGCGAAGGACGGCGCGAAGATGAAGTACAGCGTGACCAGATAGCCGGCGACGCCCACGATGACGGTGAGCCAGAAGCGCGAGAGCTTCAGCCCCGCGCTGAGCGCCGCCAGTCCCGCCGAATAGACGTTGAGGATGTTGGTGGCGATCGGGCCGTGCAGCACCATCAGCAGAACCAGGATGCTGACCGGTCCGCCGAACACCGCGCTGACCATCTTGGCGGGATCGGTGTCCAGCGTCGTCGAGGCGATGGTCGCGCCGAGCGTGGCGAGCCAGACCGTCGGCACGAACATGCCGATATAGCTGTACCAGAACACGGACTTCGACGGCACGCTTCGCGGCACGAAGCGCGAATAGTCGGACGCCCAGGTAACCCAGGAAATGCCCCAGCCGACGCCGATCGCGGTCATCAGCAGCGTCAGCATCGCAAGATGCGCACCGGGCGGCAGCGACGTCGTGAGCCCCCAATTGACGACGCCGGGGCGCGTCCACGCCAGGATGCTCATGAGCACCATAATGGCGATGGTCGGCGGCACCGTGTATTTCTCGAAGGTGCGGATGGCGTAGAAACCGTAGACCCCGATCAAGACCTGCGCCGCCATCACCAGCGTGATGATGACGATCTCGATCAGCCAGGTGTCGGGAACGCCGAACTGGCCGAGAATGCCGATCGAGATCTTCACCGGGAAGTAGGTGTTCACGCCGATCCAGCACAACGTCATCAGAAACATCAGGATGCTGGGCAGGTAGGCGCCGCGGACGCCGAACGCGGATCGGCTGAGCACCATCTGATTGACGCCGGTCTTGTGTCCCATCACCGTGAAGGCGGCGAAGATCGCGCAGCCGACGATGTTGCCGATGATGATGACCGCGATCGTTTCCATCAGCCCGAGCTTCAGGATGATGCCGAGCGCGCCGAGCGCCCAGTTGACCGGAGCGATGTTGGCGCCCGCCCAGATCCACATCTGCTGTGGTCCGGTCGAGTCCCGGTCTGCGTCGGGAATAGGCTCGATGCTGTGAATGTCAGCGCGAAGTTCGGTATCCGTCATGGCGTCCCCCAATACGAAGCACACTTCGCATCGGTTGCAGCATAAATCGTGCCACTGCCTGCCGGGTGCCGGCGGCAGGGATGATGCGACTGCTAGAGGCTGCGTGCCTTGCGCCGGATTGCACTTGAGTTTTCAAGCGCGAGCCGACCTCATGCGTCGAGGCATTTGCTTCGCTGCCGGGATGTCTGACGCGAAGGAGTCCGTCGCGGCGGCGAGCAGCGGTGCGATGACAAATTGGGCAACCCAACTCAAAAGCGCAGCAGTCGGCGACTATTCAAATAGGGCAGCAGCGCTGTCACGGCTGGGATTGCCTGCCACGATGCGCTGCATCATCTCGATGAACAGCGCCTGTTCCTTCTCGCTGAGATCACCCAGCGTCGCGCGGTGCGCCCGTCGCGCCGCCCCCTCGATCTTGACGAGCAGGGCGGCGCCGGCCGGCGTCAGGCGGCACAATCGCGCCCGGCGATCGTCCTTGTTGACGGCGCGTTCAACCAGGTTTCGTGCGGCGAGCCGCTTCAACGCGCCGGTCGTCGTGGTCCGATCGAGGGCGATATCGGCCGCCAGGCTGGTCTGATCGGCCGTTTCGCGTGCCGCCAGCGCAGAGAGCAGGCTGTATTGCAGCGGCGTGACCTCGAACGCACCGCATGCCTCCTGGAAGAGCGCGACGTGAATCTGGTGCAGTCGTCGGATCAGATATCCGGGACGTTGGGACAATGGCCACGGGCGATGCTTGGCCCCGCTGCGACGTGTCTTCGCTTGCCGCAATGCACGCTCTCCCGACTTGGAACTCCGTCGCGCTTAGCTCGATTCGAGTGCGCTCGCCACCACCAGATCATGGCACGAAGTTTGCTTTTGTAAAATACGAAGCATGCTTCGTAATTCGAGGGCGGGGCAACCGCCTGCGCGAGATAGAGGAGAGCGCCATGTCCGTCACGACCAGCTCGGTCACTGCCAGCTTCGACCTTCTGCTGCGAGGCGGTCGCGTGATCTGTCCGGCGTCGGGCGTGGACGGTATCAGGGATGTTGCCATACGCAACGGCAAGATCGCGGCCGTCGCGCCGGATATCCTGCCGACCAGCGCGAAGGAGGTGGTCGATGTCGGCGGCAAGCTCGTGCTGCCCGGGCTGATCGACACCCATGCGCATGTCTACCAATATGTCTCCGGCCGCTTCGGCATGAATGCCGACATGGTCGGCGTGCAGTCGGGCGTGACGACGCTGGTCGATCAGGGTGGTCCGTCCTGCATGACGCTGCCCGGCTTTCGTCACTTCATCGCGGAGCCCGCGGCCTCACGCGTCTATGCCTTCCTGTCCGCTTATCTCGTCGGTGGCCTCGAGGGGCACTACTATCCGAAGCTCTATAGCCCCGACGGTGTCGACATCGACGCGACCGTCAAATCGGCGACGGCCAATCTCGACCTCGTCCGCGGCATCAAGGCGCATGCCGAAATCGGCGGTTTCGCGCGCTGGGGCATTCGCGTCATCGAGATGGCGGCGGAGATCGGCAAGCGCGCCGATTTGCCGGTCTATGTGCATTTCGGCCAGCTCTGGGGCCTGCCCGAGAGCGGCGCCAATGGCGAAGATGCGGACACGATCCTGACGCGGGTGATCCCGTTGCTGCGCGAAGGCGACATTCTCGCGCATCCCTTCACGCGCCATCCCGGCGGCTTCGTCAATCGTGAAGGCGAAGTGCATCCGGTGATCCAGGCCGCACTCGATCGCGGCCTGAAGGTCGATGTCGGTCATGGCAGTCACTTCTCGTATCGGCTCGCGAAAAAGGCGATTGCCGTCGGCATCGTTCCGGCCACGCTGGGCGCCGACATTCACGGCTACAACACGCATGTGCCAGCTCCAGCCGGGACGCCCGATCAGCACGAGGACGACGAGAACCATCCCTTCGCGAGCCAGGCCAAGTTCAGCCTGGTCCAGGCGATGAGTTCGATGATGGCGCTCGGCCTGTCGCTGGAGCAGGTGGTGCCGATGGTCACCTCCAATCCGGCCAAGATGCTCGGCCGCACGGGGGAGATCGGCGCCCTCAAGGTCGGCATGGAGGCCGACGTCTCCGTTCTCACGGAGCAGAACGGCCGCTTCGTCCTGCGCGACAACGAGAAGAATGAGGTCATCGCTGAGCGCCTGCTTCAGCCGGCCTTCTGCCTGCGCGCCGGCACGCGCTTTGACGCTGTCGCGCCGATCCTGCCGCAGGCTATTGCGGCGTAGCCGCGCGGTGAAGGAGAACGCGGAGTTGCGCAACGAGCGGGAGTTTCCTTCTAGCAAGTCCGGGCAGGGCGTGGGCGCACGGCTGCCGCGGAAGGAGGACGACCGCTTGATGCGTGGCCGCGGCCAGTTCGTCGCCGATATCAGGCTTGCGGGCCTTCAGGACGTCGCGTTCGTGCGTAGCCCGCTGGCGCATGCGCGGATCCGCGGCATCCATGTGCCCGAGCGCTATCGCGGCAGTGTGTTCACGGCGGCGGACCTCGTCGGCATCAATCCGATCCGCGCGGTGTCGGCCCTTCCTGGATTCAAGATTTCAGAGCAGCCGGTGCTCGCGACCGGCAAGGTGCGCCAGGTCGGCGAGCTCGTCGCCATGTGCGTCGCGCCGACGCGCGCCGAAGCCGAGGATATCGCGGCCTCCGTGACGCTGGATCTGGAAGAGCTGCCCGCGGTCTACGACATGCTGAAGGCGCGCGAGCCGGGTTCGGCCCTGGTGCACGAGCATTGGGGCGACAATGTCTTTCTCGAAACCAATTTCGAGGTCGACATTTCCGCAGCACTCGACGCGCCGATCAAGGTGACGCGCGAGATCTCGACCGCGCGGCAATGCATGTCGCCGCTCGAAGGCCGCGGCGTGGTTGCAACCTTCGACCGTCGGCTCGATCAGCTCACGCTGCATTCGGCAGCGCAGATGCCGCACATCACGCGCAGCGGCCTTGCCGAATGCCTTGGCATGGAGGAGGGCCTGATCCGGGTTATCTCGCCCGATGTCGGCGGCGGTTTCGGGCACAAGGGAATTTTGCTGCCCGAGGAGGTCTGCCTGTCCTGGCTGACCATGCGCTGTGGCCATCCCGTGCGCTGGACCGAGGATCGCCGCGAGCATCTCGTCGCCAGCTCCAATTGCCGCGAGCACCATTACAGAATCACGCTCTATGCCGATCGCGACGGCACGTTGCGCGGCATCGAATGCGAAGCGACCGTGGATTCCGGCGCCTATTCGTCCTATCCGTTCTCTGCCTGTCTCGAAGCAGCGCAGGTCGCAAGCATCCTGCCTGGTCCCTACAAGATGCCGGCCTATCGATGCCGCACCTTCTCTGTCGCCACCAACAAATGCCCGATCCTGCCCTATCGCGGCGTGGCGCGCACCGGCGTGTGCTTTGCGCTGGAATTGATGCTCGACCTCGTAGCTGTCGAGGCCGGGCTTGAGCCCGGCGAGGTGCGGCTGCGCAATCTGGTGCAGCCGGAGCAGATGCCGTTCGACAACATCACCAAGAAACATTTCGACAGCGGCGATTATCCGCAAGCGATGCGGCGCGCACTGACCTCGATCGACATCGATGCCATTCGTGCGCGCCAACGCAAAGGCGAATCCGACGGTCGCCGGATCGGCGTCGGCATCTCCATCTATTGCGAGCAGGCCGCCCACGGCACGTCGGTCTATGCCGGCTGGGGCATCCCGATGGTGCCCGGCCACGAGCAGGCTTCCGCACGGCTGACGCCGGACGGCGGCCTCGAGCTGCGCGTCGGTGTGCATTCGCACGGGCAGGGCATGGAGACGACGCTCGCCCAGGTCGCGCATGAAATGCTGGGAATCGACGTCGCAAAGATACGCATCATCCTCGGCGACACCGCGATGACACCCTATTCGACCGGCACCTGGGGCTCGCGTTCGATGGTCATGGCGGGCGGCGCGGTGGCGACCGCCTGCCGCGAGCTTGGCGAACGTGCGAGGCGCATCGGCGCCAAGTTGTTGCAGCATGATCCGGTCTCGGTCGTGTTGCAGAATGGCGAGGTGCGCGGCGTCAATGGCAGCGTCAGCCTCCAGACGATCGCTCACACCTGGTATCGCCGACCCCAGGATCTGCCGGCCGACGTCGATCCCGGCGGACTGGAAGTGACGCAAGGCTACAAGCCCGTGCGCGACAGCGGCACCTTCAGCTACGCCGCGCATGCGGCTGTCGTTGCGGTCGACCCTGATGTCGGCGAGGTCGAAATCCTCGACTATGTCATCGTCGAGGATGGCGGCGTGCTGGTCAATCCGATGGTCGTCGACGGCCAGATCTATGGCGGACTCGCGCAGGGCATCGGCACCGCGCTCTATGAGGAAATGCCGTTCGATGCCTCCGGGCAGCCGCTGGCGACGACGCTTGCCGACTATCTGCTTCCCGGTGCGACCGAAGTTCCTTCGGCGCGGCTCGATCACATGGAGACGCCGTCGCCCTATACGCAGTTCGGCGTGAAGGGCATCGGCGAGGGCGGGGCGATTGCGCCGCCTGCCGCGATTGCGAATGCCGTCAACGATGCGCTGCGGCCGCTCGGTGTCGAGCTGATGCAGTCGCCGATCACGCCCCATCGCGTCGTCACCGCCGTGCTGGCCGCGCGCACGGCCGAAAGGAGCGCGGCATGAAGCCTGCGCCGTTCGGCTATGAGCGTCCACGCGATCTCAACTCCGCGCTGTCGATGTTGGCTGCGGCAGGCGGATCGGCGAAGGTCATCGCAGGTGGCCAGTCGCTCGGCCCGATGCTCAATTTGCGGCTGGTGCAGCCGGAGCTGGTGGTCGATATCTCCGGCCTTGCCGAGCTCAAGCAGGCGGAGCTTCGCGACGGCGAGCTGGTGCTCGGCGCTTTGGTCACGCATGCCGACATCGAGGACGGGCGCACGGCGGATGTGACACGTGGCGCCATGCGCGGTGTCGCGGCCAACATCGCCTATCGCGCGGTGCGCAACCGCGGCACCATCGGTGGGTCGCTCAGCCATGCCGATCCCGCCGCGGACTGGATTTCCGCGCTCGCCGCGTTGGGCGCGCGGGTCGCGCTGCGCAGTCTGGCCGGGGCGCGTGTGATGGCGATCGAGGCGTTCGTGGTCGGTGCGCTGGAATCGGCGCTGCACGCCGGCGAAATCGTCGAGGCGGTCCATGTGCCGCCACGGCCGGTCTCGGCGCATTGGGGTTATGCCAAGAGCTGCCGCAAGACCGGCGAGTTCGCCCACGCCATTGGCGCGGTGCTGGTCGATCCTGCCAGGGCTTCCGCCCGCGTCGTGATCGGTGCGATCGACACAGTGCCGATCGTTTTGACCGACGCGGCCGAGCTGTTCGGAGGACGGGTTGCGGCCGACTACAAGCAGCGTTTCGACGCTCGCGTTGCCGATGCGCTGCTGGCGAAGGCCGGCATCAGTGACGCAGCCGAGCGCCATATCCATGTCAGCGTGTTGAAGCGTGCCGTCCACGAGGCCGCCGCATGAACACGATCGCCCTCAACGTCAACCGTCGCGCGTTGGAGGCGCTGGCCGAGCCGCGCACCAGCCTTGCTGATTTCGTCCGCGACAAGCTCGATCTGACCGGCACGCATCTGGGCTGCGAGCACGGCGTTTGCGGCGCCTGCACCGTGCTGCTCGACGGCGTGCCGGCGCGGTCCTGCATCACCTATGCAGCGGCATGCGAGGGCGCCGACATCACCACGATCGAAGGTCTCGACGAGGACGAGGTCACAGTCGAGCTTCGCGCCGCCTTCACCCGGGAGCATGCCCTGCAATGCGGCTATTGCACCCCGGGGATGCTGGTCTCGGCGCGAGACCTCGTGCTGCGTTTGCCGGATGCCGACGAGCGGCGAATTCGCGTGGGCCTGAGCGGCAATCTCTGCCGCTGCACCGGCTATGTCGGAATCGTACGCGCGGTGCAGTCCGTGATCGAGGCCCGGCGCGCGCGCAACATCGCGCCGCAAGCCGATGGTGGACGGACCAGCCTTGGTCCTGTCGGATCGGGGCGTGCTGCGCTTGGCTCGAACGAGCAGCCGCCGCGGCCTGCGCGGCAGGAGTTCGCGCCGGCATCGGACGGCGTCGCGCCGGGAGTCATTCCGGACTTCATCCCCGCAACCGTTCTGGAGCAGCGCTTCACGCTGCCGCATGCGCCGGCAAAAGTGTTTGCGATGTTCGACGATATCGCGGGCATCGCAGCCTGCCTTCCCGGCGTATCGCTGACGGCGCCGCCAAGCCCGGAGCGCGTCGAGGGCGCGATCCGCGTCAGGCTCGGGCCGATCGCGGCGGCCTTCGAAGGAGCCGCACGCGTCGAACGCGATCCCGCGACGCTCTCAGGCCGCATCATTGGTATCGGCACCGACCGGCGCAGCCATTCGGCGACGCAGGGGGAAATCCGCTATCGCCTGGTCCCGCTCGATGGCGGGGCTGCCACAACCGTCGAACTGTCGATCGGCTACACGCTCACGGGAATGCTGGCCCAAATCGGTCGTCCCGGCTTGGTGCGCGATCTCGCCAGACGTCTGGTTGCAGAGTTCGCCGGCAATCTCGATCGGCACATGTCGGGTGCGTCGCCGCGAGAGACCACCCCGGCGGAGCTCAGCTTCTGGTCGATTGTCTCCGGCGTCGTCCGTGCCCGCATCGCGCGCTTCTTTGGCCGCGGGGACGAGCCGGGATGACGGATCGGTGTGCGCGCACACCGCGGGAGTGACGAAACCTGGACTGCCATAGAGATCAACAGCGTGGGATTTGGAGAGACAACATGACACGAGCACTCGGACTGGTTCGGACAATCGCGCTGGCGACGGCCTTGTTCGGTGGCGCCGCGCAGGCGCAGACCATCAAGATCGGCGTCAACGAACCGCTCACCGGCGCGTTCGCGGCGTCCGGCACCTATGTCGTCAACGGCGCCAAGATCGCCGCCGACGAGATCAATGCCAAGGGCGGCATTTTGGGCAAGAAGATCGAGCTCGTGATCGAGGACAACAAGAGCAACCCGACCGAAGCGGCGGCCGTGGCGGAGAAGCTCATTACCAGCGACAAGGTGCCGGTCCTGATGGGCGCCTGGGGCTCGAGCCTGACGCTCGCCGTGATGCCGAAGCTGATCGAATATGAGACGGCGATGGTGGTGGAGACCTCGTCCTCGGGCAAGATCACGACCACCGGCAATCCCTTCATCTTCCGCATCTCGCCGCCCTCGGCGGTCGAGGCGGCTGCGTTCAAGGGCATCGTCGACAAGCTCGCCTTGAAGAAGGTCGACTTCCTCGTCATCAACAATGACTGGGGCCGCGGCACCGCCGAGGACTTCAGCAAGATGATGAAGGACAAGGGCATCAGCATCGGCCTTGTCGAAACCATGGATCAGGGCGCGCAGGACATGAGCGCTCAGCTTTCCAAGATCAAGAGCTCGGATTCCGAGACGGTCATCGTCACGACCGCGGTCGACCAGCTGACGCTGATCTTCAAGCAGGCCGCCGCGTTGGGCCTGAAGAAGCGCATCATCACCACCGGCGGCTCGCAGAACCCGGACCAGATCATCGCCCAGGCGGGAGCAGCCGCCAACGGCACCATGCATCTGACCACCTTCCTGCCCTGGTTCCCCGACAAGACGCCGAATCCGGAAGCAACCAACTATTTCATCTCGGAATGGAAGAAGCGCGGCTTCGAGTTCGCCGGTTGCACCGAGAGTTTTCGCGGCTATGACGGTATCCGCACTGTGGCGGCCGCGATCGAGAAGGCCGGCAAGGCCGAGCCGGCTGCGATCAAGGCGGCGTTCTGGGACATCAATATCAAGGGGCTCAACGGCGACATCGTGTTCCGCAAATCCGGTCCGGAAGGCAAGGAGAGCGGGCAGAGCCAGCCGAACGTGTATCTGATCGAGATCAACGACGGCAAGGTCGAGATGAAGACGCTCTAGAGCATGATCCGGAAAAGTGTGAAGCGGTTTTCCGAAAAGATCATGCTCAAACAATAACCTCGGCGATCATGGGCGAGGGCGGCACATCGCGGCCCTCGCTCATATGCGGCTCATTCGGGAACAGCCTTGAGCGAATTTCTTCAGCATCTGGTCAACATGCTTGTGCTCGGCGGCACCTATGCGCTGCTCGGCATCGGGCTCACGCTGATCTTCGGCATCATGAACGTCGTGAACTTCACGCACGGCGTGCTGTATACGTTCGGCGCCTACGTCATGTTCATCGTCGTGCAACAGCTCGGGCTGAACTTCTTCCTTGCACTGCCCGTCGCGGTGCTGGCCGGATGGCTGTTGGGCGCGGCCATCGAGCTGACATTGCTGCGGCCGCTGCGCGGTTCCGACATCGACACCACGATGCTGGTGATGATCGGCGCCTGGATCGCCATGCAGTCGGGCACGCTGTGGATCTGGGGCGGCGTCGCGAAATCGGTGACAACGCCGTTTCCGGAGTCGCCGCTCGTGCTGGGGCCGGTGTCCGTGTCCTGGCTCCGCTTGTTCGTGCTCGCCGCCGCGGCATTGTTGATCGTGGTGACGTACCTCCTGATCAACAAGACGAGCCTCGGCCGCGCGATGCGGGCGACGTTCCAGGACCACGACACGGCGTCGCTGATGGGCGTCAATGTCGACATGATCTACACCTCGACTTTCGCAATCGGGTCCAGCCTTGCCGCCGCGGCGGGGGCTCTGCTCGGTCCGGTTTACGTGATCTTCCCGCAGATGGGCGACCTTGCCGCCGTCAAGGCGTTCGCAATCGTCATTCTGGGGGGCCTCGGCAACATCACCGGCGCGGTGATCGGTGGCTTCATCCTGGCGTTGGCGGAGGAGCTTGGTGCCGGCTACGTCTCGTCCGGCTATCGTGACGCGATGGGCTTCCTGATCATCATCGCGGTCCTCATCTTCAAACCGACCGGCTTGTTCGCGCGCGCGGAGCGCGTCGGATGAGGATAGTCGTCACCATTCTCGCCGTCGCAGCCCTTGCCTCGGTGCCGCTCTGGCTGCGCGATCCCTACCTTCTGAACGCGCTGATCACGACCGGAATCTTCATCATCGGCGCGATGAGCCTCAATCTGCTGCTCGGCTTCACCGGGCAGCTCAGCCTCGGTCACATCGCCTTCTTCGGCATCGGGGCCTATGTCAGCGCGCTGACATCGCTCGGCTTCGACATCGGCCTGCCCGGCGGCGTGCGCCTGGTCCACGAGCCCTGGCCGCCGATCGTGGGACTTGTGTTTGCAATCCTGATTGCAGGACTGTGCGGCTATTTTGTCGGACTGCTCTCGTTCCGGGTTCGCGGCGCCTATTTCGTCATTGTCACGATCTCCTTTGCCGAGGTCGTCCGGCTGGTCGCGTTGAATTGGGTCGAGCTGACGCAGGGACCGCTGGCGCTGACCAACATTCCCTCCATCGTGCTGCCTTTGTCCGGCTTCGGCGAGCTGACATTGCGGACCAAGCTACAGAACTATTATCTCGTGCTGGTGGTGGCTCTCGTTGCCTATCTCCTGATCGCACGCCTCGTTCATTCGCATTTCGGCCGTGCAATGCGCGGGTTGATGGAGAACGAGACGCTGGCGGTCTCCGTTGGCATCGACGTGACGAAGACGCTGACGCTGGCGGCGGTGATCTCGGCTGCGATCGCAGGCGCGGCCGGCAGTCTCTACGCGCACTATATCCGGATCATCGATCCGGAGGTGTTTGCCTTCATCAACACCGTCACCATGGTGATCATGGTCATCAGCGGCGGCAAGGGCTCGCTCGCAGGCCCCGTCGTCGGCGGCCTGATCTTCGGTCTGCTGCCGGTCGCGCTGCGTCCGATCATGGCGCCGGAAGCGCAGTGGATTGCCTATGGCGGTGTGCTGATGGCCATTCTGTTCGTGCTGCCGCGCGGCATCGTGCCGTCGCTCGCGCAGCGATTGGTGCGGAGACGGAGCGGGACGGCGGCGCTGGCGCCGGTGGCCCTCGCCGAGACAGCCGCCAAGGAGCAGGCGTGATGACGGCGCGCAGCGTTGCCATGACGATCGAGCAGGTCGCGGTCCGCTTCGGCGGGCTCGTCGCGATCTCCGACATGAGCTTCACCGTCGGAGAGGGCGAGATCGTCAGCCTGATCGGGCCGAACGGCGCCGGCAAGACCACCGCCTTCAATGTCATGACCGGTTTCCTGGAGCCGAGCGCAGGGCGTGTCACCTATCGCGACACCGCGCTCAACGGATTGAAGCCGCATCAGATCGCGGATCTCGGCCTGATCCGGACGTTTCAGCGCACCAGCGTGTTTCCCAACGACACCGTCTACGACAATCTCCTGATCGGGCTGCATCGCCAGGGCAGGGTGCGGCTGCTTGACGCGATCCTGGGGTTGCCGGGCGCGCGCGCTTCGGAGCGCAAGTTGCGGCAACGCGCGAGCGAGCTGATCGAATGGGTCGGTCTCGAACGCCGTGCCCACGATGCAGCCGGGTCGCTCTCCTATGGCGAGCAACGGCTGGTCGGCGTCGCGCTGGCGCTCGCAGCGGAGCCATCGATGCTGCTGCTCGACGAACCCGTCTCGGGCATGAATGCCTCCGAAACCCACCGGTTCGTTGAACTCATTCGCGACATCCGCAGCCGCGGCATCACGATCCTGCTGGTCGAGCATGACATGCCGATGGTGATGACCGTCTCTGATCGCATCGTGGTGCTCAATTACGGCCGCATCATCGCCGAGGGGAGCCCGGATGTGATCCGCAACGATCCGGCCGTGATCGAGGCCTATCTCGGACATGGAGCGGCGCGTGCTTGAGATTCGCGACATGGTGTGCGGCTATGGCGGCGTCACCGCGCTGCGCGGCATTTCGCTCGACGTGAAGGCCGGGCAACTGGTCGCGCTGATCGGCGCCAATGGCGCCGGCAAGAGCACGACGCTGCGCGCGATCTCGGGACTGGCGCCGCCGCGCTCGGGCCAGATGCGGTTCGAGGGCATCGACATCACCGGGGCCAAGCCGCCGCGGGTGCTGGCCAGCGGAATTGCGCATTGTCCGGAAGGGCGGCGGGTGTTTCCGCACATGAGCGTGGAAGAAAATCTCGACATGGGGGCTTATCTCCGTCGTGGTTCAGGCGAGATCGCGTCCGATCGCGATCGCATCTATGTGGAATTTCCGCGGCTCGCCGAGCGGCGCCGGCAGGCGGCGGGCACGCTGTCCGGAGGCGAGCAGCAGATGCTCGCGATCGGACGGGCGCTGATGTCGCGGCCGCGGCTGATCATGTTCGACGAGCCGTCGCTCGGGCTTGCCCCCAACATCGTCGAGCGGACCTTTGCGATCATCCGCAGCATTCGCGATGCCGGCACCACGGTGCTGCTGGTCGAGCAGAATGCGTTTGCCGCGCTCGAGATGTGCGACCATGCCTATCTGCTCGAGAACGGCCGCATCGTGCTGTCCGGGGCCGGCACTGAGCTGATCGAGAACGCGCATGTGCGGAAGGCCTATCTCGGTGGATGATGCCGGTGTTCGTTCAGACGAGCCGGGATGGATTCCAGTCTGCGACCTCAGCCGGCTGAAGGCAGAGACGATCGTTCGTGTCGCCGGGCTCGACATGCTCTTGATCTGGAACGAGGGCGATGTCGTCGCGTGCGAACGCGCCTGTCCTCACGAACAGGCCGATCTCGGGCTTGGACACGTTGCGGCAGGACGATTGTTCTGCCCACGCCATGCGGCATCGTTCGATTTGCGCGACGGGGCGATCACGGCGGGCTGGCCGAGCCCACCGCTCCGGCTCTATCCGGTGCGGGTCACGGGAGAGCAGGTCTTGATTGATGCGGGGGGACAGTCGGCGCGATGATGGCATCATGCCCCTGTTTTGCCCGACGAGTCAAAGCTATCCGTGGTGCAGATTTGCCTTCAGAAACGACGTGGATTTGCCTTTGGAAACAAGGGCATTCCTACTGTGCATGGGGTTGTTTTCGCGTTTTCTAATCCAGTAGTCGGCGGGCAGCGTCCACCAGAATACCATCAGGACGACGGAGCGCCTCGAGAATGGTGAAATGGTCCGCGCCTTCGATCGGGATGAGCTTGCCGGGCGCATGCGTGGCCGCGCGCTTCTCATGGAAGTTGATTGAATCCAGCACGAGTGCCGGAAGCTCACTGCTGCCATAGGCGATATCGAGCCGCTTCTGCGTCACCGGCAGGCGCAGCGGCGAAAGCTTCGCAATCTCCTCGTCCGTCAGCTTCAGCGCGTTGTTCAGTCCGGTATCGCGGATCGGCGCGAGATCGTAGACGCCGGACATCGCCAATCCGGCATGGACGCGCGGATGGTCCAGCGCCATTGCCACGAGGTGGGCGCCCGCGGACCAGCCCGACAGCACGACCGGTCCGGAGATTCCGTAGGATGCGCCGTGCGCGGCGAGCCAGTCGAGCGTACGCGGGATTTCGGCAACGATGTCGGTCAGGGAAAACTCGGGCGCGAGCGAATAGCCGGGAATGGCGACCGACCAGCCATGCGCGGCGACGCCTTCGACGAGCATGGCGAACAGCTCGCGCGAATTGCGCTGCCAATAACCGCCATGCAGGAAGACCAGGCAGGGCGCATCGGGCTTCGCGGCCGGATAGAGGTCGATCTTGTTGTTCGCCCGCTCGCCGTAAGGCAGATCGAGATGGGATTTCAGCGTGCCCCGCAGCCGCCCTGAAGCTTCGTTCCGTTCGGCGATCAGGGCCGCGCTGTTCTTGACCGCCGTGTTGTTGTCATAGGCGGCGTCGCGTTCGGCCTGGGAAAGCGCGGACCAGTTTGTACGGGGATCGAGGGGCCGTTGTGTCGGGCGGGGGTCGTCAACCATGGAGTCTCCGTGCCGTCACGCGGCGGCTTGATCCGTCGGCTCGATTGAGGCGTTGGACCATTCGCGCCAAATATGGACCGAGATGGAGATCAAGAAAAGTGCCACGCCTGAATGGCCCGTATCCCGGTCGTGCGTTGCTCAGACCTGAAACACTTGCCGCGGGGAGCGTGTCAGGCACTCATGCCCCGTTGCGGTCACCAGCACCGTCTCGCTGATCGCGATGCCGTCGGCGGAGACGTACATGTGGAACACCATGCCTTCTTCCAGCGTCCAATGGGCCGTGGGCAGGAAGATGTGCGAGAAGTCGCTGGTGCGCGGGGTATGGAGCGGATAGCAGCCGAGCGAATAGCCGGTGATGTTGGGGTAGTCGGGCCGCAGGCCGTCGGCGAGCATAGCCTTTCGCGCCAGAGCATCGACGTCGGCGGCGTTGGCACCAGGCCTGATCGCCTCGAATTGCCGGTCCTGGATCTCGATCAGCCGCCGGGCGAGATGCGAACGGTGAGGCTTGATTTCGCCGATCACCGCCGAGCGCATCAGCCGGGCGCTATAGCCGTCGATATAGGGCAACAGCTCCATATGCAGGATATCGCCCTCGGCCAGCGGCTGCTTGGTCAGCCCGCCATGCAGGAACGCGTTGCCGACGCCTGCCGTAATGACGCCCGCGCGTGCGGCATCTGCGCCCTCTTGCATGAACACTTGATAGACCGCCGCCGCCGCGTCGCGGGCCGACTTGCCGGCGCCGGCAGCCTTGAGGGCGGCTGCGATACCGAGATCACCGATCTCGCTGGCGCGCCTGAGTACGGCGATCTCTCTTGCGCTTTTCCTGGTGCGCAGCGTCGCCATGACGCCGGAGAAGTCCACGAAGCTTGCGCTCGGCAATCGGGCTGCGAGCTGCTTGAAGCGGCGGAGCGGCATGCAATAGGAGTCTTCATCGAGGCCGACCCGTCCTCGAGCGCAGCCTAGCCGGGCGATCGTGTCGGCGAGCACCTGGATCGGGTCTTCCCAGTCGGCGAAGGCGACGGAGCGTGAAAGCCAAGAGCTCTCGGCGAACGGGCCAAGGTCGACAGCACGCAGGATCATGATCGGTTCGCCGTCGCGCGGCAGGAGGCATGCCCGGTACATGTTCTCCGATATCGAGAAGCCGGTGAGGTAGACGAGGAATTCGCTCTGGTCGACGATCAGAACATCGAGTCCGCGCGCAGCCATCTGTTGGCGCACCTGCGCAACGCGCGCTTCATATTCGTCGATCGGAAACAACATCGGAATTCACCCTCGGCATTCTCAGGCACAGATATCCAGAATGGCCAGCATGTAGATGCGGATCATGTCGATGAAGTCGACGATATCGACTCGCTCGTCGGGCATCGTGTTGTAGCGGCCGCCGGGGCCGCAGACGATGCCTTCCATTCCGCCGAAATAGTGCAGATGACCAGCATCGGTCCCGTAGAAGCAACTCGGGGCAACGGCGCCCGTCGGCTGCTCTTCTCCGCGCACTGCGCGATAGGCGCGGTTAACGGCCTCGACGATCGGGCTCGTGCGTGTCACTTCGAACGGCGGCATGGTCGGAACGCCGGAGCGGTCTTCCGACATGATCTCGGCCTTGAGGCCGGGAAACCGTGCTTCGAGCGCATCGAGCTCGCGACGCATGTCGGCCATCGCGCCGGCCTCGGTCTGGCCCGGCGCATAGCGGCCCGAGCCCTTGATCCGCACGAAATCGGCGACCTGGGGCGTGCGCCATTCGTGCAGCTCGCGGCCGAGCGCGCCGTGGACGACGCCGACATGGACGCGATTGATCCGCTCGTGTTCCGGCGAGAGGGCGCCCGAGAATTTCATCGCATTGAGGCGCGGAATGAGGTCGCACGCTGCTGTGATCGCGTCGACCGCTTCTTCGCGCTTGGACAGATGACGGGTATTGCCGGTCAGCTCGATGATGAACATGAACGCCGCGGCGTGCATCGTCATGGCCTTCAGATCGGTCGGCTCGGAGTTGATGAAATAGTCGGCGCGAAGTCCCTGCTCGACCAGCGAGTAGGTGCCGACGCCGCCTTGCAGCTCGCCAACCACAAAGGTGAGGATGACGTCGCCGCTGAGTTTGACGCCGGCGTCGATCAGCGTCTTGACCGCGCAGAAATAGGCGGCATCGCCGGCCTTCATATTGGAAACGCCGATGCCGTAGATGAAGGCGTCGTCGACCTTTCCGACCCAGGGATCGACGGTCCAGCCCTCGGTCACCGGGTTGGTATCGAGATGACCGTTGAACATCAGGCTCTTGCCGCCGCCGCTGCCCTTCCAGCGGCCGACGGCGTTGACCCGGCCCTCATTGCCGAAGGGCGAGAGCTCGGTCTCGAGGCCGAGCTCGCGCATGCGGCCAGCCATGAAGGCTGCGAGCTGTTTCTCGCCGTCCGATTTGGAGTAACTCTTGTGCTGCACCATGCGTGACAGGAGATCGAGGGCGGCGGGCACGTCGATGCGTGCGAGAAGCGCTTTGGCGTTGTGATCCATGGAAGGAAATCCTTGTCGTCAGCCGACCGGCACGGGAGAAGCAGCCATCAGTTCGCGCGTGTAGGGATGAACGTGGTCTGCATCGAAATCTTCGAAGGGTAACAGGTCGACCACTTCACCCCGGCGCATCACCGCGATGCGGTGAGCGATCTGACGGATGAGATTGAGATCGTGGGTGATGAAGAGAAAGGCGGCTCCGGTCGCCTCCCGCAGCGACAGAAGCAATTCGATGATCTGGGCCTGCACGGAGACATCCAGCGGCGCGGTGATCTCGTCGCAGATCACGAGTTTCGGCCGCGCAGCGAAGGCACGCGCGATGGCAATGCGCTGCTTCTCGCCGCCCGAAAGCTGATGTGGCCAGCGATTGGCGTAGGATGCAGGCAGGCGCACCTGGTCGAGCAGGCGGGGAATATCCGCAAGATCGCCGCCGTAGAGCTTGAGAGGACGCGACAGGATCTCGTCGATCCTGTGACGCGGATTGAGCGACGAATCCGGATGCTGGAAAATGATCTGCACGTCGCGGCGGTAAGCGGCGTTCATGTCGCGCAAGCCGTGGATCTCGTGCGCCTCGAAGGAGATCTTGCCTGAGAAGCGTGCAAGCCCGGTCAGGGCGCGCGCCATCGAAGACTTGCCGGAGCCGGATTCGCCGACGAGACCGAGAATCTCGCCGCCGCGAACCTCGAACCCGATCTTTTTTGTGGCCGGCGGCGGCGCGTCGCGGAACAGCCCGCCGCTGCCATATTGGACTTCGATGTCGGAGGCGGCGAGAAGGACCTGGTCACGCGGCATATCATGGACAAGGCGGCGTTCCGGCCTGGGCACGGCGTCCACGAGTACGCGCGTGTTGGCATGGCGCGGCGCGCGGAAGATGTCGGCCGCCGGCGCCTGCTCGACCAGGCGGCCGCGCTCCAGAACCGCGACACGGTCGGCGACGCGCGTCACAAGTGCAAGATCGTGGGAAATATAGAGCGCGGCAACGCCCGTCTCCCGGCGTAGTCGCGCGAACAGTTCGAGGATGCGCGCGCCGGTGATGACGTCGAGTGCGGTGGTCGGCTCGTCGAAGAGGATGACGTCGGGCTGGCAACCAAAGGCAGTGGCAATGACGACGCGTTGCTTTTCCCCGCCGGAGATTTCATGCGGATAGCGTCGCATGATCGCAGCCGGATTGTTGAGATCGACGTGACCGAGCAGCTCGATGGCGAGCGAACTGGCATCGCGCCGCTTCAGGCCGCGATGCCGTATCAACGCTTCCGTGATTTGCGTTCCGATGGTGAGGGTGGGATTGAGCGATGTCGAAGGATCCTGAAACACCATCCCGAGACGGCGTCCTCGGATCTCGGTCAGCGCGCGCGGGCTCAGGCGCTGAAGATCGATATCGCCGAGCTGCAGCGAGCCTGCGACTTCGCTAGCGTTGTCGGGTAGATGGCGCATCAGTGCCCAGGCAAGCGAGCTCTTGCCCGACCCGGATTCTCCGACGAGGCCCAGCACCTCGCCCGGCGCGATCTGGAGTGAGATGTCGTGCAGTACGCGCACCGGTCCAGCGGCAGTCACATAATCGAGCGTGTAGTTCTTGATGGCGAGCGCTGGGATCACCGCTCGTCCTTCGGATTGAGGGCGTCGCGAAGACCGTCGCCGACCAGGTTGAAGGCAATGGCAGTGAGCGCGATCGCGGCGGAGGGCGCGATCAATCCCCAGGGCGCCTGATGCATGTACTGGCGCGCGTCCGCCACCATGAGCCCCCATTCGGATGCGGGCGGTTGGGCGCCGACGCCGAGAAAGCTCAGCGTTGCGAACAGCATGACGGCGAAGGACACGCGGATGGTGGATTCGATCACGATCGGCGCCATGACGTTCGGCAACATCTCGCGAAAGATGATCCAGTGCGCTCCCTCGCCACGCGCGATGGCGGCCTTGACATAGTCCTGATTGCGTACGTTGAGCGCGGCCGAGCGGGTCACCCGCGCCATGCCCGGCGCAAAGGCCACAGCGATGGCAATGACGGCATTGCCCGCGCCGTTGCCGAGCGTTGAGACCAGCAACAGGGCCATCAGAAGGCCTGGGATTGCCATCACGGCATCGTTGGTGCGCATGATGGCCTCGTCGGTTCGTCCGCCGAGATAGGCAGAGCCAACGCCGATGATCGCTCCGGCTGCGCTGCCGACGAAGGTGGCGATGAAAGCGAGCGGCACGGTCGAACGCGCGCCGACCATCAGACGGCTCAGGATGTCGCGGCCGAATTGATCAGCGCCAAGCCAGTTCTGCCAGCCGGGTGCGCGAAACCGGCCGAGAAAATCGATCTTCTCCGGCGCATAGGGCGCCAATGCGGACCCGAACAGGCAGGCGGCCGCGATCAACGCCAGGAGGAGGACGCCGATAAAACCCTGTGGTCTTCGCATCAGGCGGATGAACAGCTCAGTCATAGCGGATCCGCCGGTCGAGAAACGCATAGGCCATGTCGGCGAACGTATTGGTGACGGCATAGGTCGCAGCCATGATCAACGCGCCCGCTTGGATCGATGGCAGGTCGCGCGTGGTGATGGCGACCATCAGCGCCCGCCCGATGCCGGGAATGGCGAATATCTCCTCGATCACGATGATGCCGCCGAGCAGGTAGCCGACGTCGAGCGCGATGATGGTGACGACCGGCAACAGCGCATTGCGCAGGGCGTGGCGAAACAGCACGGTGCGTTCCGGCAAGCCCCTCAAGCGCGCGGCGCGGATATAGTCCGATTTCAGCACGTCGAGCGTCTCGGAGCGCATCATGCGCATGACGTGCGCGACGAGGATCACCGAGACGGTGAGCACAGGCAGCGCCAGATGACGGATGCTGTCGCCGAAATCCTCCAGTGGGGAGACGTAGCCGGTCGCCGGCAGCCAATGCAACGTATCGGCCAGCAGAAGGGCAAGCAGCGTCGCGGTGACGAACTCCGGCAGCGAGACCCCGAGATAGGCAATGAGGCTGACGCCCGTGTCGGTGAGCTTGCCTTGCCGCAGCGCCGCTAACACGCCCAGCGGCACGGCAACGGCCAGCGTGACCAGGATGGCCGACACGGCAAGCAGCAGCGAACGCGACAGCGCCGTCAGCATTTCCGGGCCGACCGGCAGGCTCGTGCGCATCGAGATGCCGAAATCGCCGGTGAAGACGTGGCGGGCCCAGTGCGCATATTGCAGCCAGGCCGGATCGCCGAGCCCGAGCTTTGCCCTGAGCGCGGCCAGCATTTCGGGCGTCGCATTTTCCCCGAGCAGCGATTGGGCAGCGTCGGCCGGCAGAATCTGCGTGATGGTGAACACCAGCATCGAGACCACGATGACGGTGTAGACCATCAGCATCAAACGACGCGCAAACCAGGCCGGCGTCACCGAGCGTCTCCGGCGTCAGGCGCGCTTCGGCGCGCCGGCGCCGAGCGAGACCATGTCGAGGCGGAATACCGATCCGCGTGGGTGCAGCACGTAGCCGTCGACGTAGGAGCGCTGTGCCGCGAGCAGGTCGAAGAATGCCGAAATCACCGAGGGCACCTCGGCGTTCATCATGTCCTGTGCCTTGGCGTAGAGTGCCGTGCGCTTCGCATCATCGGCCTCGACACGGGCTGCATCGATGACTTTGTCGAAGTCCGCGTTGTTCCAATGGGTCTCGTTCCAGGCTGCGTTCGACGTGTAGAGCAGGTTGAAGATGGCGTCGGCGGTCGGCTGCATGTTGTAGAAGCCGACGTAGAAATTGCCTTTCTTCCAGACCTGGTCGAGATAGGTGGCATGCGGCATGGTCTGCACGTTGATGCGGAAGCCAGCTGCGGCCGCCATCTCGCGGACCGCGACGCCGAGCTGCGTGCGGGTTGACGGCTTGTCGGATGCGACCAGCGTCAGATCGATGCCGTTGGGATAGCCCGCGTCGGCCAGGAGCTTCTTCGCCTTGGCGATGTCGGGCTTCTTCAGCGGAATGTTCTTGTAGAAGTGGTAGGCGGAGCTCAGCGGCGTGTCGTTGCCCGGCGTGCCATAGCCGCCCGCAACGAAGCCCACGGTCGCCTCGCGATCAACCGCCAATGCCAGGGCCTGGCGAACGCGCACGTCGTTGAACGGTTTCTGGTCGCATCCGAGGTTGATATTCAGGAATTGGCCGGATGGGGTGCGTAGGGCCTTGACGCCATCGGCCTTGACGAGGCGCTCATATTCGCCCGGCGTGGTCGTGAGCAGCAAATCGATCTCACCGGAGATCATGGCGGACGCTTCGGCGGTGCGGTCCGGATAGACGAGCAACTCGATGCGGTCGAGGTAGGGCCGCGCCGGATCATAATAAGCCGGGTTACGTTCGACGACGATGCGGCGATCGGGCTCGTAGGACGCCAGCTTGAATGGGCCGGTACCGTTGGCGGTGGTCGAAAGGCTCGCGAGGTCGCTGGCGATGACCTTGGCCGGAACGATACGCGCGTTGAGATAGGTGAGTGCCACCGGCAGGTCGGCATAGGCGCCTGTGAGCGTCAACTTGACGGTCAGCGGATCGACCGCGGCGACTTCCTTGATCGGGCCGACATTGGTGCGGCCGGGAGAAGCGGTCTTCGGATCGAGGATGGCGTTGATGGTAGCGACGACATCGTCGGCGGTCAGTGGTGAGCCGTCATGAAACGTCACACCCGGGCGCAGCTTGAAAGTCCACTCGGTCAGCGTCGCATTGGGTTCCCAGGAAATCGCGAGGTCCGGCTCGACGGTCATGTCCGACTTCAGCCGGGTGAGGTTGGAGTAGAGCAGTTCGGTGACGAGATATTCCGGGTTCACGCGCGCCTGCATCGGATGGATGACCGATGCGGCCTGGTCGACCGACATCCGGAGCACGCCACCGCGTTTCGGGGCTTCGGCGAAGGCGATCCTGGGCAGACCGGCGAGGCCGATCGCGGTTCCCGCAAGGAAAAGTCGGCGACTGACGGACAGCATGGATTCGTGCTCCTTGAGTTAGCGGGCGGCGATTGTTTCGGGAGAGAGATCGCGACGGAATTCGGCGGACAGATAGGCAAGGACCGATTTCGCCAGCGCGACAATGTCGGCACGCGTGGTGAATTCGCCGGGCGCGTGAATGTGGCTTTCCGGCCGACCGAGGCCAGTCAGCAGGATCTCCTGCATTCCGGTCTGTTGCACCCAGCCGAAATCAGAACAGCTCGTCGCACCCCATTTGGCGAAATCGTCCGGTGCGTATCCGAACCCGACCGACAGCGCCTCCTGCCAGCGCGGCCAGTGCGGGCCTGTCGGATCGGATGTCGGCATGAGGTGGCCGGTGAGAACCAATTCGACGGCAGCCCCAGGGGCCGCCGCAAGGACCGCGTTCTCGATTTCGGTACGCGCGGCCTGAAAGTCTTCCTCCGGCGCATAGCGCCGACAGACGAGAACCTCAAAGAGCGATGGAATCTGGCCGCCGCATTGGCCGCCATGGGCTGCGGAAATATCAAGCTGGGCTGCGAGCGGATGCGTCGCATGCGGCGGCGCGGGCAGGGCGGACGTCCGCGCGGCGATCGTCGGTTTCAATGCCGCGAGCGCATTGAGGATCGGCAGTGCGGCCTCGATGGCGTTGGCGCTTGAGCCCGCGGTCCCGGCTTCGCTTGCATGAACTGTCTTGCCGTGGACGCGCACCAGAAGCGTGAAGAGGCCAAAGCAGCCGGCCCAGATGCGCGGCGCCGCGGCTCCATTGAAGTTGAGAACGTGGCCTTCGAGCAAACCTTGTTCCGCCAGATAGCGCACGCCGGGATAGAGTCCGCCTTCTTCGTCGGTGCAAAGCAGCAGCATCGGGTCGTAGCCGAGCGGCAGGCCGATCGTGTCAGCGGCGCGCAGCGCGAGCAGCACGGCCGCGACGGTGCCCTTCATGTCGGCAGCGCCGAGGCCGATCAGGCGATCGCCGTCGCGCGTCAACTGGAAGGGATCGGAGATCCACCCGGGCGCTGCCGGCACGGTGTCGACATGAAAATACAGCCCGAGCACCGGCTTGTCCGAACGGCGGCGCGCGATGAGATTGGTTCTGCGCCCCTGCGCCGGGCCGCCCGCTACGCGCCACAAATGTTCGGGGACATCGACGCGTTGGCAATCCAGGCCAAGCGCTGCAACAGTGGTCTCCATCAAGCCGGCAAACGCTTCGTATCCCGCGCCGGGCGGGAAAGTCGTGTCGATTGCCACCATCCGCGCAAGATCGTCGATCGCACATTCGGCTGTGCGCTCGATCTCGGCGAAACCGTCGGCCAGCGTCGGGCTGACCTGTCCAGGGCCTGGCGATGGAGAAACCATTTGCGGCGGCTCATTTCTATATTCTATAAAGAAATAGGCGAAGCCGATTGCTGTCAATTCCAAAGAATGAGGCAGGCGTGACCGGTAAGCAGGCAAAAGCAGCGGCGAGCGACCCATCGAGCCTGCCGGTTCCGTTGTACGAGCACGTCAAGCGACAGATCGCCGAGGCTATCCTGGTGGGCGAACTGTCTCCGGGCACGGTGCTTCCCGGTGAAGTTGCGCTTGCTGCGCGATACGGAGTTGCGGTAGGCACCATCCGCCGCGCACTCGCGGACCTGACGGCCGACGGCATGCTGGTGCGCCGGCGCAAGACCGGGACGGTGGTGACCGGCCGCGCACCGCAGCACAGTCTGCGCTTTTTCTTCCAGTATTTCCGGCTTCATGGCGAAGACGGCAGCCTCCAGCGTTCCGCGCCCGAAGTCTTATCCGTGGTGCTGCGGCCGGCAGATGCAGAGGAGGCGATGCTCTTCACGGAAGCCGTTGGTGAGCCGCTGCTCTGTCTTCATCGCATCCGACGTGTTGGCCGCGTGCCGGTGATGCATTCGCGAATACGGCTCGTTGCACGCCGCGTGCCTGATTTCCCGCACAAGCCGGCAAGCGTGCCTGCGCTGCTCTACCTCCATCTGCTCGACGCCTACGGCATTCGCATTGCAGCGATCCGCGAGAAGCTCCTGGCAGAGCTGGCCGACAAGGAGGACCGGCGTCTGCTTGCGCTTGCTTCGCCGAACGCCGTTCTGGTCATCCGCGAGGAGGCGTACGATCAAGCCGGTGCGCTTGCGATCCTGAGCGAGCACCGCACCACGACTGCGCATCATCACTACGTGAACGAGATCCGCTGATCTGTTTCGACTAGTGCCACGCGCCCCTGGCCCTTGCTACTGACCGACGATCGCGTCGATTTCTTCCTTCAGGAGGGCGCCGTAGTGTTCGAGTACGCCGGGCCCGAGCTTCGCGCAGAGCAGCGTGAAACTGAGCGCGGCGCCCGGCTTTTCGCCCGGCGTCATGATCGGCATGCCAACTCCGGCAATGCCGGGAATGAGTTCGCCCACGTCCACCGCGTAACCGCGGCGGCGGGTGTCGGCGATCAGCTGACGAACCTTGTCCTCGGTGAGGTTGCGATAGGAGACATAGCGCCCGAGGTTGGCGCGGATGATGTAGTCCTGCTCGTCCTCATCGAGGAATGCGAGCATCGCGATCGAGCCGGGGCCTACGCCGAGGGGCACGAAGCCGCCGATTGATCCCGTCAGCGTTGGCACGATGCATTCGCCGTCGCGCCGGTCGAGACAGACGGAATCGTGGTTGAAGCAGGCCATCAGGTGGGTCGTGTCGCCGGTGCGGCGCCTGAGCCGTGACAGCGCAACCTCGCAACGGCTGATAATGCCGGGGCCACGAGCAGCGCGGACGCCATAGATCGCCATGCGTGCACCCAGCCTGTAGCGCCGTTTTTGGTTGTCGCGGGCAAGCAGCTTGTGACCGACCAGTGTGTTGAGGATGCGGTGACAGGTGGCGGTGTTGAGCCCGGAGCGAGCCGCCAAGTCCTTGAGCGATAGGCCCTCGACGCCGCCATCGGCGACGAGATCCAGCAGGATGACGGCCCGGTCGAGCAGCTGGGCTCCACCGGACGGCGATTGGACGAACGCCGGCATAGAATCTCACATTATGAAAAAAGAGCTCTCGGCAACTTGTATATTGAGAAAGATGTGTCTCCAATGATGAAAATTAGGTCGCTTGAGAAGCATGCATATTCTTTGAGCGACCCGATTTCTGCATTTGCAAAAGCTGATGGCTGACGCGGCGTTGCGGTAGCAGCGCAGGGGGCCGTGATTTTTCCAGAGGGACAGGATGACAGGCTTCAAAAGGATAATGGGCGTTTCCGCCCTTGCGCTCGCTGCCTTCTGTGTTGGTAGCACCGTCGTGGCGGGCACGCTTGAGAACGTCAAGGCACGCGGCAAGCTCGTCGTCGGCGTGAAGAATGACTACGTCCCGTACGGCTATCTGAACGACAAGGGCGACGTCGTCGGCTTCGAGGTCTCGCTTGCCAAGTACGTTGCCAAGGAGCTCCTTGGCTCCGAGGACAAGATCGAGCTGGTGCCTGTCGTCGCCTCCAATCGCATCGAATTCCTGACCGCCGGCCGCATCGATGCGATCTTCGCCACGCTCGGCGTCACGGCCGAGCGCGCCAAGGTCATCGACTTCACGACGGAATACGTTTCCGCTGCTGGCCCGTCCGTGCTGGCGGCCAAGGAAGCGACGCTCTCCAAGTGGGAAGAGCTAAAGGGCAAGTCAGTCTGCGGCATCCAGGGCTCCTACTACAATAAGAAGATGACCGAGGAGTTCGGCATCACTCTCGTGGCCTTCAAGACCCAGCCGGAAGCCTATCGGGCGTTGAAAGACAATCGTTGCATCGGCTTCGTCTTTGACGACATGACGCTTCAGCAGAAGCTCAAGGAGCCCGATTGGGCGAGCTATAAGATCGCGGTGGCCCCCTATGAATTCCAGCCGATGGCGGGCGGCCTCCGCAAGGGAGACACGGAATTCCGCGAAGCCGTCGACAAGGCCATCGGGAAGGCCGAGGCCGAAGGCAAGCTGATCGCGTGGGAGACCGAGTTCGGCATGCCGCACTCCGACTACATTGCCGCGCGGGCGAAGGCTGCGGCTGCGAAGAACTGACGGACACGGAGCGGCCCTTGTTCGGTCTCGATTATTCCTGGCTCGCGGATCCTGCGTACCAGCAATGGCTGCTGACCGGTGTCATCAACACGCTGAAGCTGGCGACGCTCTCATCGAGTGTCGCCATCCTCATCGGCATGCTGGGGGCTTTCGGGCTCACGCTGCGGATTTTCTGGCTCGATGCCCTGATCGAGTTGTTCGTAGAGGTGTTCCGCAACACGCCGCCGCTGTTGCAGATGCTGTTTGCCTATTTCACCCTCTCATCCCTCGGCCTCAGGGTGACCGATCCGTCGACGGGATTATCGGTTCCGCTTCTCAGCGCCTTTGCCTGTGCTGCGATTTCGCTCAGTCTCTTCGGCGGAGCGCTGGCGATCGAAGCCTTCCGCTCGGGCATCGAAACCATGCCGCGGTCGATCATCGATGCGGCACGGTCACTTGGCTACGGCCGATGGGCCCGCTTCTGGCGCATCGAGGCACCGATCGCCACTCGCATCTGCCTGCCGGCACTGACGAACATCCTGACCAACCTCTTCAAGACGACGTCGCAGGCATCCGTCATCACCGTGCCGGAACTGATGTATTACGCGGGACAGATCTACAATGACACGTTTCGCACGCTGGAGGTTATGATTCTGGTCCTCCTCATATACGTGGTGCTGGTGTCCATCCTCACATTTGCGATGGCGAGGCTCGAAGCCTTCATGGCCTTCCCGGGTTACGGGAGGGGGCATTGATCGCGGGCTCCATGCTCTCCTATGAGGGAAAGAAGCGCGCCGTTCTGCTGTTGATCGCCCTTGGCGTGGTGATCTGGATCGCGGTCGATGCCGCGGCAGGCGGCTCGGCGCATTGGAGCCGCGTGCTGGTGCGGCTGCCTCTGCTTCTCACCGGCTCGGCGTCCGGCTGGCCGATCACGGGCGGCTTTGTCCTCAATATCATTCTCTCGATCGCCTCCATGGCACTGGCGACGGTGCTCGGTACGATCATGGGTCTTGCGACGCTTGCCAGGTTCGGACCGATCCGGGTCCCGTCCTTTCTGCTGATGAATTTCCTGCGCAATTCACCCTGGCTCGTTCTGCTCTTTGCAACGCTCTATTTCCTGCCGTTTGAGATGCACGTCTTCGGCATGACCATTCCGTTCCCGCCGTTCGTGAAGGCCGTGATTGGCCTTGCGCTGCCGACAGCGGCGAATTTCTCCGAGGTGATCCGGGGCGCCGTTCAGTCAATTCACAGCGGCCAATGGGAAGCGGCACGTTCGCTCGGCTATAGTACCGGCCAGATCTATCGCCACGTGATCATGCCACAGGCGCTGCGGCGCATGATCCCGGGCTGGACGAATCTTTACGCGCTGCTGATGATCGCGACAGCACTAGCCACGGTCACCGGTATCCAGGACGTGCTGACGATTCTGAACACTTTGCTCGCCGTGGAGAACGAGCGGGTGATCGTCTACTTCTATTTGACCGTCCTCTTCCTGTTCATCGCCTACTGCTATCCGATCGCGGCCATCGCGCGTCGGCGGGAGCGCGCCGTGAAAGGAGAGAGCCTGTGAACCGCATCGACGCTCTGATCGAGCTCGACAATGTCCGCAAGTCCTTCGGTGACGTCCCTGTTCTCAAGGGCATTTCGATGTTCGTGCAGAAGGGCGAGGCAGTCTGCATTATAGGCCCCTCTGGATCGGGCAAGTCCACCATTCTACGCTGCATCAACGGGTTGATTCCCGTGGACAAAGGCTTTGTCCGCGTCGGCGCGCACCGGGTGCATGAAATGAAGTCCGAAAGGCAGATGCGGGCGCTACGCCATCAGGTGGCGATGGTGTTTCAGCAGTACAATCTTTTTCCGCATCGCACGGCGCTGGAAAACATCATGATGGCGCCGATCCAGGTCCTCGGACACGATCGCGCCGAAGTCGAGGAGCGAGCCCGTAAGCTCCTGAAGAAGGTGCGGCTCTCGGAGAAGGCGGACAGCTATCCGGGGCAGCTTTCCGGCGGCCAGCAACAGCGCGTGGCAATCGCCCGCGCACTCGCGATGCAGCCGGACGTGATCCTGTTCGACGAGGTGACGGCTGCGCTCGATCCGGAAACGGTGAAGGACGTGCTTTTCGCAATCCGCGAACTGGTGGAGGAAGGCCTCACCTGCATTCTCGTGACTCATGAGATGAAGTTCGCCCGGGACGTCTCGCAACGCGTTTGTTTCACCGATCATGGTCTGATCGTGGAGAGTGCGCCTCCCGCAGAACTCTTTGACAATCCGCGAGACCCGCGCACTCGCGAATTCCTCGGTCAGGTTCTCTGATCGCACACGTGCAACGAAAGGTGAGCCGCAAGGCCCAATGTATCATGCCTCGTTTTGACGACATCTACGCTGAGGACTTCAGGGAGACGCCCTACTGGTGGGAGGCTGCGGAACCGGAGACCGATCTCGATCCGCTGCCGCAGCGAGCCGACGTCGTGGTCATTGGCTCGGGCTATGCCGGGCTGAATGCGGCGACCCATCTGGCGCGCGCCGGGCGTTCCGTCGTCGTCATCGACGGCGATCGGATCGGGGAGGGAGCCTCGACGCGTTCGGGCGGCATGGTGTCGAGTGGCCAGAAGCTGGTGGTGAGTGGCGCGATCAAGGGGATCGATCCCGCGCTCTTCTCGCGCCTGATCGGCGAGAGCAACGAGAGCTTCGATTACCTGAAGATGCTGGTCAGGACGGAGAAGCTGGACGCGGGTCTTGCGCTCACCGGCCGCTTTTTCGGCGCCCACGCTGCGGGCGATTACGAAACCCTGAAGCGGCATGGCACGCTCCTGGCGGAAAAGACCGGCGTGACCGTGCATTTCCTCGATCGCGCGCATCAGCGATCGGCGATCGGTTCGGACTACTATCATGGCGGCATGGTGATCGACGAATATGGCGGTCTGCATCCGGGCAAGTATCACAAGGCGCTGCGCGACCGGGCGCGCGCCGCCGGCGTCATGCTGCGCTCGCATGCGCGTGCAGGTGTCGTGCAGGATGGTGCGAGCGGAGAGAAGGTCGTGCCGACCGCTCGAGGCAGCATTCGGGCTACCCACGTCGTCGCAACCACAAACGGTTACACCGCCGCCGATGCGACACCGAGCCTCGCCAGCCGTATCGTGCCGGTCAAGAGCTATCAGATTGCCACCGTGCCGCTGCCGGCCGATCTCTTGGCCGAGCTCATTCCGCAGGCCCGCATGGTGTCCGACACGCGCCGTGATTTGATCTATACCAGGCCGTCGCCTGACGGGACCCGGCTTCTGTTCGGTTCACGCCCTGGCATCTTCGACATGCCTGACAAGCTGGCCGCGAAGCGGCTTTATGCGCGCATGCTGGCCATTTGGCCGCAGCTTGCGGGCGTGAAGATCACTCATGCCTGGAGCGGGCGCGTGGCCATGACCGTCGACAAGATCGCCCATCTCGGCGTCCGCGACGGCACGGATTTCGCGGCTGGTTGCAACGGCAACGGCGTCGCGCTGATGACCTTTCTCGGCTACCAGACAGCGCGCAAAATTCTCGGCGAGCAGAACATGCCTTCGGCCTTCGACCGCGAGACATTCACGGCCGTGCCCTTCTATTCGGGCAAGCCGTGGTTCGTGCCCCTCTTTGCCGGCTGGTATCGCCTGCGCGATTTCCTCGATCGTCCGGGACGCTGATCCCGAGCGACCCGCTTGGCCTTCCGCGCGCTTGTTTCAAGGAGGACAATTTGTCCAGAATTATTCCTGATCTTGTTGTCACGCCGCAGGAGCTGCCTGCGCGTGTGGACGTCGTTGTAATCGGCGGCGGCATCATCGGCGTATCGACCGCGCTTTCGCTGGTCGAACGTGGCGTCACCGTTGCCTTGTGCGAAAAGGGATTGATCGGAGCAGAGCAGTCGTCGCGGAACTGGGGCTGGGTGCGCCAAATGGGGCGCGATCCGGCCGAGTTGCCGCTCGCGATCGAAAGTCTTCGGCTCTGGCGCGGCATGAACGAGCGTATCGGCGGCGAAACCGGCTTTCGGCAGGCCGGCATCGCCTATCTCTGCGACACGGATGCCGACGTTGCAACGTATGAAGAGTGGTTGAAGCATGCCACGGCGCTCGATCTCGATTCCCGCCTGGTAAAGGGCGAGGCGTTGAAGACGCTCATTCCCGGTGCTGCGAAGCATTTCCGTGCCGCCTTGCATACGCCGAGCGACGGCAAGGCGGAACCGTTTATCGCAGCTCCAGCAATCGCGCGCGGCGCGGCCGCCAAGGGCGCGCATATCCTCACCAACTGCGCGGTCCGTTCCATCGAGCGATCGGCGGGCAGGGTGAGCGGCTGTGTCACCGAGCGCGGCGAGATCCGCTGTTCGTCCGTCGTTCTGGCGGGAGGGGCTTGGTCGCGCCTCTTCGCCGGCAACATGGGCATCGATCTTCCGGTCCTGAAGATACTCGGCAGCGTCGCCCGCGTCTCCTCGATCGACGGTGTTCCGGATTTTGCCGTTGGCGCAGGCAACTTCGCCTTCCGCCGCCGTTTGGATGGCGGGTTCACCGTCGCCCAGCGCAACGCGAACATTGCCCCGATCACGCCGGACAGTTTCCGTTTGTTCTGCGACTATACGCCGACGCTCATCAAGAGCTGGAACGAACTGACGCTTCGCATCGGCGGCCAATTCGTCCGCGAGCTGAAAATGGCCCGCAGCTGGAGGAGTGACGAGGTTACACCTTTCGAGCAGGTCCGTATTCTTGATCCCGATCCGTCGCTGCGGTTCGTTCATGGCGGCGTCGCCCATCTGTGCGAGGCCTTCCCGGCGTTCCGCGACGCCAAGATCCTGCAAATGTGGGCTGGCCTCATGGATGTTACGCCGGATGCCGTTCCGGTTATCGCGCCGATCGGCTCCGTACCGGGCTTCTATCTGGCGACCGGCTTCTCAGGTCACGGTTTCGGTATCGGCCCCGGCGCCGGCGCCCTGATGGCCGATCTCGTGACCGGTTCGAAGCCTTGCGTCGATCCGGCCCCCTTCCGGATGGAGCGCTTCAAGCGCCTCAAGAAGGCCGCCTGATTTTTAATGCCCACGCCCGACAGGATGAAGTCGGCGCTTCCGTCTCGACCATTCGCCGCGGCTTAATCCACGTCGAACCTGACGCCCTGGGCGAGCGGCAGGGTGCGGCCAAAGTTGATGGTGTTGGTGGCGCGACGCATATAGGCCTTCCACGCATCCGACCCGGATTCACGTCCGCCGCCGGTTTCCTTCTCGCCGCCGAATGCGCCGCCGATCTCGGCGCCCGAAGGGCCGATGTTCACGTTGGCGATGCCGCAATCGGAGCCGCGCGCCGACAGGAAGGCTTCGGCCTCGCGCAGATCGTTGGTGAAGATCGACGACGACAGGCCTTGCGGGACGGCATTGTGCAATTCGATCACGGCGTCGAAGTCGCTGTATTTGATGACATAGAGGATCGGCGCAAAAGTCTCGCGTTCGACCGGTCCGGTCTGTCCGCCGATCTCGACCAGCGCCGGGCGGACGTAGAAGGCCGCGTCTGCACCCGCGACGGTGACGCGATCACCGCCGACAATGGCCGCACCCGCGATCTTGGCGTCGCGCAACGCGCGTTGCATCGCTTCATAAGCGAGGCCGTCGATGAGGGGGCCGACCAGGTTGCCGGTGAGGGGATTGCCGACCGAGACCGACGCATAGACCTTTTTCAGCCGCGGCACGAAGCTGTCATAGATGCTCTCATGAACGAAGAGGCGGCGCAGTGTGGTGCAGCGTTGTCCGGCCGTGCCCATGGCCGCGAAGGCAACGCCGCGTAGCGTCAGGTCGAGGTCGGCGGTCGGGGCGACCACCGCGGCATTGTTGCCGCCGAGCTCCAGAATGGCACGGGCAAAGCGCTGGGCGAGCTTCGGAGCGACGGCGCGTCCCATCGCGGTCGAGCCGGTCGCCGAGACCAGGGGGACCCTGGTGTTATTGACGAGGGCCTCGCCGATCTCGCGTCCTCCGATCAGCACGGCCGACAGCCCCTCGGGCGCCAAGCCGCCGTCGGCCTTGAATCGCTTCAACGCGCGTCCGAACAGCGCATCCGTCGCCAGCGCGGTGAGAGGAGTCTTTTCCGAGGGTTTCCAGACGATGCTGTTGCCGCAGACCAGTGCCAGCGCGGCATTCCAGGCCCAGACCGCAACCGGAAAATTGAACGCCGAGATGATTCCGGTGACGCCAAGCGGATGCCAGGTCTCCGCCATGCGATGCTCGTGGCGTTCGGTGGCGATCGTCAAGCCGTAGAGCTGGCGGGAAAGCCCCACCGCGTAGTCGCAAATGTCGATCATCTCCTGGACCTCGCCGAGACCTTCGGACTCGATCTTGCCGGCCTCGATGGACACGAGCCGGCCGAGCGCGCGCTTGTTGGCGCGAAGCTCTTCGCCGAGCAGCCGCACGAGTTCGCCGCGCTTGGGAGCAGGGACCATGCGCCATTGCAGGAACGCTGCGTGAGCCTTGTCGATGACCAAGGTCGCCCCGGCGGCATCGATTTCTCTGACATGGGCCACGGTCTCGCCGGTGATGGGGGTTTTCGCCGCCAGTGTGCCATTGCTGTAGCTGCCGGCGTCAACACCGAGTTCAACCAACAGCGCGTCGACCTCGGCCCTGAGCGAGAGGTTGCCGGTCTGATTGGATAAGGTGGCGGACATGAGGGGCTCTTTCCGGGGGGGCTGGCGTTGTTTCAGAGGGGCGGGCTGTCAGCGATTGGCACAGCGCCGTCAGGAGATTCGTCCGACGGCGTCATGCGTCGCCTCATAGAAAGGACAATGATCAGGCATTTTCAAACGATAGAAGCTCAACAAGTCATTCCAATGGTGAATGATAGGGGGTTAGGCGCTGAGGGCTGCGATAAGCCAGCACACCCACCCTGTCAGGGGGCGGCCATCACCGGTCCGGTGCCGTTTCCAGCAGAAGCCATTCCCGGAAAGCAACAAGTGGCGGATGGGACGCACGATCGGTCGGCCAGACCAGATAGTAGGCCTCTGCGCTTTTCATCGGCAGATCGAGGGCACGCACCAGCTTGCCGGTGCTCAGTTCTTCCTCGATCAGGAATTCAGGGAGCAGCGCGATGCCGAGCCCGGAAATCGCTGCCTGCGATGCGGTGGCGAACTGATCCAGCAGCATGCCGTGCACGGCATGAGCGTCTACGTTGTGCAGCGTGAGCCATTGCTCCCATGCGTCCGGGCGCGTCGTCAAATGCAGGAGAGGGGCCTTCCGGAGATCGCTTGCGTCCTTGAAATCATATTGCTCTCGCAGTTCTGCACTACAGGCGGGGACCACGGTCTCCGACCGCAGCAACGCCAGCTCACCCCCTTGCCATTCCGGACGCCCGAAATGGATCGCGGCATCGACGGGCTCCAGCCTGAAGTCGAAGCTCGACAACCGCGTGACCAGGTTGATGGTGATACCGGGATTGCCAGCGAGAAATTTTGGCAGCCGCGGCGCCAGCCATCGTGTGCCAAAGGTTGGAAGGATCGCGAGAGTCAGCGTGCCACCGAACGGATTGGCGCGCAGATTGAGCGAGGCGGTGCTGATCTTGCGCAGTGCATCGCGTATCTCGCGGGCATAGGCGTCGCCGCCCACGGTCAGGCGGATGGTCTGCCGCTCGCGATGAAACAGCTCGACCTCGAGCTGCTCCTCCAGCGCCTTGACCTGGCGGCTCACCGCGCTCTGCGTCAGCGACAGCTCCCTGGCTGCGGCTGTGATGCTTCCGGTCCGCGCCGCCGCTTCAAAGGCGGCCAACAGGGGCAGTGAGGGTAAGAAGCGGCGAGGGCCTTGCACATCATTCTCCGGCCGAATGAGGTCTTGACCAAACATGACTTGGCCAGTCGCCGCTGGCAACGCTAGATTGCCGCTCGGCCCCGCAGTCCAGGTCTTCGGCACCCCTGCAATGTCGGCACCTCACTTGCCGAATTGGAATGAACCAGTCAATGCGCCCCGGACAACTCGACCCTGCGGGCGGATATCAACGAGGACGTCGGAGCCGATGCTAGACAACGCCAGATCTCACGGTCTTTGGGAATTGACCGCGCCGCCGGCGCCTGAAACCGCCGGACTGAGTGGGTCGATCAATGTCGATACGGCCATCGTCGGCGGCGGATATACCGGTCTGTCGGCCGCACTCCATCTCGCTGAGGCGGGCGCCAATGTCGCACTGCTCGAGGCGGTGGAGATCGGCTTTGGCGGGGCCGGCCGAAACGTCGGTCTGGTCAATGCCGGCATGTGGGTGATGCCGGACGTCCTTGGCGAGGTGCTCGGTGGTGACTACGGCGAGCGTCTGCTCGAATTGTTGGGCGACGCCCCGAAATTGGTGTTCGATCTGATCGAGCGTCACCGCATCGAATGCGAGTTGGAGCGTGCCGGCACGCTCCATTGCGCCGTCGGGCTCAAGGGGTTGAGGGAACTGGAGCAACGCGCAGCGCAGTGGATCTGTCGCGGCGCGCCGGTTAAGTTGCTGAACGCTGCCGACACCGCCGCGAAAATTGGCTCGTCGGCCTATGCAGGGTCGTTGTGGGATCGGCGCGCGGGTACGATCCAGCCGCTGGCCTATGCGCGGGGCCTTGCCCGCAGCGCCTTGAATGCTGGCGCGAAGATATTCACCCACAGCGCGGTCACCTCGGCCGTGCGGATTGATGGAAAGTGGAAGCTGCACACTGCGGGCGGCCACGTCATCGCCGATCGCGTCATCGTGGCGACCGATGCCTATGCGACGGGGCCCTGGTCGGAAGTCAGAACGGAGCAGATCCATCTACCCTATTTCAACTTCGCCACCCAGCCGCTGTCCGACAACATTCGCGCATCCATTCTTCCCGAACGGCAAGGCGCCTGGGATACCAATGAGGTGCTGAGTTCGTTTCGCTTCGATCGCGCCGGCCGCCTCGTGTTCGGAAGCTGCGGCGCGCTCCGGGGAGCCGGTGTTGCGGTTCATCGATCCTGGGCAAAGCGGGCGCTCAAGAAGCTTTTCCCGCAAATCGGCGACGTCAGGTTCGAAGCGGAATGGTACGGCCTGATCGGCATGACCGACGATCACCTGCCGCGCTTCCACAAGCTCGCCGAAAACGTGTTCGGCTTCAGCGGCTATAACGGGCGCGGCATTGCGCCCGGCACGACGTTCGGGCGTTTGCTCGCCCTCTACGCACTCGGACAGCTCGAGGAGAAAGACCTGCCGCTTCCTGCATCGTTGCCGATCAAGCCCAATTTCCGGAGCGCGAGGACGGCGCTTTACGAGGTCGGGGCGCAGCTTGTCCATCTGATCGAGGCGCGGCTGTAGTCCGGAATTCCGAAGTGCGACAAAATGATCCTATCGGAAATAAGTTGACGATAGGAAACTTTTGATCAAGGATAGATGCGGTCTGGTCCAAACCCGTTTCGTCAATCTGCGATCCAGACGTCAGCAGGGCAGAGGCATGACGGACGGCGCCGTTTACGTTCTGGAGACTCGCGGCCTTAGCCGCGCGTTCGGCGGCTTCTTCGCCGTTAACGGCGTGAACTTCCGTCTTGCCCGCAACAGCATGCACGCCGTGATCGGCCCGAACGGGGCAGGCAAGACCACCCTGTTCAATCTTCTGACGAAATTCCTTCCGCCTTCGGCCGGCACGATTCTGCACGATGGCGAGGACGTCACCCGCCTCAGCATGCCGGCGATGGCCAAGCGCAGCGTGGTGCGCTCCTTCCAGATCTCCGCGGTTTTCGCCGGATTGACCGTGCGCGAGAATATCGAGCTCGCGCTGCTGCGCGAGCACGGCCTCGCCTGGAATCTGCTCGGCCGGATTGCGCGTCATCGTGGCGTGCTGGAGCGCGCCGATGCGTTGCTCGAACGCTTCGGCCTGTCTGAATATGCCGGGACGATGGCGGGCAGTCTTTCCTATGGCCGCAAGCGTGTGCTCGAACTGGCGACGACGCTTGCGCTGGAGCCCAGCGTGCTGCTGCTCGACGAGCCGATGGCGGGGCTCGGTCATGAAGATATCGGGCGGGTGACGCAATTGATCCGCGAGGCCGGCAAGGGCCGCACGGTATTGCTGGTCGAGCACAACATGAATGTGGTCGCCGAGCTCGCCGACACCATCACCGTGATGGTGCGCGGCGAAGTGCTGGCGCAGGGAAGCTATGCTGAAGTGTCCTCGCGCGCCGACGTGATGGCTGCCTATACAGGGCAGACGCATGAGTGAGAGTCTCGCGGTCGGCAATCTCCAGGCCTGGTACGGTGGGTCCAAAGTCCTGCATGGAATGGATTTCAGCGTCCGCACCGGCGAGGTGGTGACGCTGCTCGGCCGCAATGGCGCCGGAAAGACCACGACACTGAAGTCAATCATGGGGCTGCTGGACAAGCGCTCGGGCTCGATCGCGCTCGACGGTGACGAGCTCATCGCTGCTGCGCCCTACGACATCGCGCGCAAGGGCATCGCTTTCTGTCCGGAGGAACGCGGCATCTTCGCGAGCCTGAGCGTGCGCGAAAATCTGCTGCTGCCGCCGAAGGTCGCCGCGGGAGGCATGACGGTCGCGCAGATCCTCACGCTGTTTCCAAACCTGAAGGAGCGACTCGACAGCCAGGGCACCAAGCTGTCCGGCGGTGAGCAGCAGATGCTGGCGCTCGGGCGCATTCTGCACACCGGCGCGCGCATCCTGCTGCTCGACGAGCCGACCGAGGGGCTCGCTCCCGTGATCATCCGCCAGATCGGCCGGACGATCACCGAACTGAAGTCGCTCGGCTTCACCATCCTGCTGGTCGAGCAGAATGTCGGCTTCGCCGCCGGCCTCGCCGACCGGCACTACATCGTGGAGCTCGGCCGCGTCGTCGAGGAAATTCCGGGCGCTGAGTTCGAAGGCAGATCGGGCGCGCTCAAGAGCTATCTCGGACTTTAAAGGGCATCATGACCACGATCTTCGGCGTCCCTTCCGCAGTGCTCTATGGCCAGCTTCTGCTCGGGCTGATCAACGGCGCCTTCTACGCCATGCTGAGCCTAGGGCTGGCGGTGATCTTCGGCATGATGAACATCGTGAACTTCGCGCATGGCGCGCAGTACATGATGGGCGCGATGGGCGCGTGGCTGCTGATGAATTATCTCGGCATCGGCTATTGGTGGGCGTTGATCCTGGCGCCGCTCATCGTCGGTGCGATCAGCATCGTGATCGAGGTGCTGCTGCTGCGGCGTCTTTACAAGCTCGATCATCTCTATGGCATGCTGCTCACCTTCGGTCTCGCGCTGATGGTGCAGGGCGCATTCAGCAACTGGTTCGGATCTTCCGGCCAGCCCTATTCGATTCCACAGGCGCTGATGGGAGGCCGCAATCTTGGCTTCATGTTCCTGCCGAACTATCGGGCCTGGGTGATCGCAGCCTCGGTCGTGATCTGCCTCGGCACCTGGTACGTCATCGAGCGCACCAAGCTTGGCGCCTATCTGCGTGCGGCGACCGAAAACCCGATGCTGGTTCAGGCCTTCGGCATCCGCGTCCCGCGCATGATCACGCTGACCTACGGCGCCGGTGTCGGGCTCGCCGCGCTTGCGGGCGTGCTGGCCGCGCCCGTTTACCAGGTCAGTCCGCTGATGGGCGCAGATCTCTTGATCGTCGTCTTTGCGGTGGTGGTGATCGGCGGCATGGGGTCGATCATGGGCGCGATCGTGACCGGCTTCCTCGTCGGTGTCATCGAGGGCCTGACCAAAGCCTTTTATCCCGAAGCCTCGACGACGGTTGTCTTCGCCGTGATGGCGGTGGTGCTGCTGATCCGCCCAGCCGGATTGTTCGGCTCCAAGCTCGAGGCGGCGCAGGGGCAACCGCAGTCGAGCCTGTCGGCGACTGCGCCGTCAACGCTTACACAGACGCTGATCTTTTTGGCGCTAGCCTGTTGTCTCGCGGCCGCGCCGCTCGTCGTCTACCCCGGCTTCATGATGAAGGCGATGATCTTCGCGCTGTTCGCCTGCGCCTTCAACCTGGTCGCCGGATACGGACGGCTGGTTTCCTTCGGCCACTCGATGTTCCTGGGTTCGGCCGGCTATGTCTGCGGCCATGCCGCCAAGATATGGGGACTACCTCCGGAGTTTGCGATCCTGGCCGGGACTGCAACGGCGGCGATGCTCGGTTTCGTCACCGGCTGGCTCGCCATTCGTCGCAGCGGCATCTACTTCGCGATGGTGACGCTCGCCTTCGCGCAGATGGTCTATTTCGTGGCGCTCCAGGCGCGCTTCACCGGCGGCGAAGACGGGTTGCAGGCCGTTCCGCGTGGCATGTTGTTTGGCCTGATCGACCTTTCGCTGCCGGCAAATCTCTACGGCTTCGTGCTGGTGATATTCCTCGGCGGTTTCTTCCTGATCATGCGGCTGGTGGGATCGCCGTTTGGGCGCGTACTGAAGGCGATCAGCGATCACGACGCACGTGCCCAGTCGCTCGGCTTCGAGACCGCCCGCTACAAGCTCGTGGCCTTCGTGCTCTCGGCCGCACTGGCGGGGCTAGCGGGTTCGACCAAGGCGATCGTCAGCCAGCTCGCCAGCCTCACCGACGTGCACTGGTCGATGTCGGGCGAAGTGCTGCTGATGACGTTTCTCGGCGGCGTCGGCACGCTCTACGGCCCACTCGTCGGTGCCTTCATCGTCGTTGCCATGCAGAACTACCTGGCGGCATTCGGGCAATGGGTCACCGTCATTCATGGCCTGATCTTCGTGCTCTGCGTGCTCGCCTTCCGGCGCGGCATCGTCGGCGAATTGATCGAGTTCTGGCACCGCCTGCACCGAACGCCGCCGGCCAAACCCGCCGTGCTCCACAATGTGGCCGTCGCGCCGCAGGAATGAGCCGAGACATTTCAAATGGAAGCTTCGCCATCCGGCGAGGTGGAACAGGACCGGGCCAAACCCGCTCGCAAGAGCGAAGTTGTAACAGGGACTAGATCATGCAACAGACGCCTTCCAAACTCCTGCGCGGGATCGCCGCCGCGCTCTGCCTCGGCTCGTTCGCCGTCGCCGGCCAGGCTGCGGCCCAGGTCAGCGACGATGTGGTCAAGATCGGCGTGCTGACCGACATGTCCGGCCAGTACTCCGACCTGAACGGGCCGGGCTCGCTCCTGGCGGCGCAGATGGCGGCAGCGGACTTCGGCGGCAAGGTTCTCGGCAAGCCCATTGAGATCATCGGCGCCGATCACCAGCAGAAGGCCGACATCGGCATCGGCATTGCCCGGCGCTGGATCGAGAACGAGAAGGTCGATGCGATCTCGGACGTCACCAACAGTGCCATCGCGCTTGCAGTGCAGCAGTTGACGCGCGAGACCAACCGCGTCGCGCTGTTCTCGTCGCCGGGCACCACGGATTTGACCGGCAAGCAGTGTTCGCCGACTGGCTTTCAGTGGGTCTACGACAACTATTCCAACGCGGTCGGACCGATGAAGGCCCTGATCGACAAGGGCAACGACACCTTCTTCATCATCACCGCCGATTTCGCCTTTGGACATTCGCTGGAGAAGATCGCGAGCGAGGCGATCAAGGCCAATGGCGGCAAGGTGCTGGGCTCCGTCCGCCACCCCTTCGGCGCGAACGATCTCTCGGCGTTCCTCCTGCCGGCGCAGGCATCGAAGGCGAAGGTCATCGTTCTCGCCACCGCCGGCAAGGATATGACGACCGCGATCAAGCAGGCCAATGAGTTCGGCATCATCGCGGGTGGTCAGGCCGTCTCCGCGCCGGTGGTGTTCATCACCGACGTCCACGCGCTAGGTCTGTCGACCGCGCAGGGGATCTCGTTCATCGAGGGCTTTTATTGGGACCAGAACGATGAGACGCGCGCTTTCGCCAAGCGCTTCTTCGAGGTGCGTAAGGCCATGCCGACCGCGCCGCAGGCCGGCGTCTACTCCTCGATCCGGCACTATCTCAAGGCGATCCAGGCTGCCGGGACCGATGAGGCGAAGGCGGTGGCTGCCAAGATGCGCGAGCTGCCTGTCGACGACTTCTTCGCCAAGGGCGGCAAGGTGCGCGAGGACGGCCGCATGGTCCACGACATGCTGCTGGTCCAGGTCAAGAAACCCTCCGAATCGAAGCAGCCATGGGACTACTATAATGTCGTGGCGACCGTCCCCGGCGAGCAGGCCTTCCAGTCTCTTGCCCAGAGCGAATGCCCGCTCGTAAAGAAGTAAGGCGAAGCCCCGGCAGCGCCGCGCCGCCGGGGCCGCACATGCGCAAAAAAGGGAGAGAACCGCGATGAAGAAGACTGCGACGCGACCGTCGCTGAGGGAGACCGCGGCCGCCGAGATCGTGCCAGCGCGTTTCTCGGCCGACGTCGCGCCGGCCGAGACAAGCGACGATCTCGGTCAGAGGCTGAAGCGCGTGCGGATCGACAAGGGTTGGACCTTGAAAGAGGTGAGCGAACGAACGGGGGTCGCGCGTTCGACCCTGTCGAAGATCGAGAACGGCCAGATGTCGCCGACCTATGACGTGCTCCAGAAGATCACGCGCGGGGTCGATCTCGACATTGTCGAGCTGTTCGACCAGCGCCGCCAGAGCGCGCCCTTTGGCCGCCGCAGCGTCACCCGTAGCGGCGAGGGCAAGCCGCACCTCACCGATACCTACGACTACGAAGTGCTGGCGACCGACCTTTCGCAAAAACACATCCTGCCGTTCAAGGCACGGATCCGGGCGCGCAGCCTGGACGATTTTCCGGGCTGGGTGCGTCACGAGGGCGAGGAGTTCTTGTGTGTTATGTCCGGGACCGTCCGGGTGTTCACCGAATTCTATGCTCCCGTCACGCTCGAGGTCGGTGACAGCACCTATTTCGACAGCAAGATGGGCCACGCCATCGTGTCGTTGAGCAAGGAGGATGCCGAGGTCATCTGGATTTGCACCGGCATCAGCGCACTTTCATGATGAGGACGGGATGATATCGATGCTGCGCAGTTACTCCGCTGCCGACGTCCATGCCGCGCTTGCCTTTCCCAGGCTGATCGAGGCATTGCGCGAAGCTTTCAGGCGCGATGGCGAGCCGATGCCGTTGCGGCAGGCCTACGAGGTCGGCGTCGACGGCGCGCCCGCCAGTCTCCTGACGATGCCGGCCTGGGTCCGCGGCGAGGCGCTCGGCGTCAAGCTCGTCACTGTGTTTCCGCAGAATGCCGAACGCGGTCTCGGAGCGGTGTCGTCGCTCTATTTTCTGCTCGACGGCCAGACCGGCCAGCCGCGCGCCATGATCGACGGCGAAGCCCTGACCAACCGGCGCACTGCGGCCGCCTCGGCGCTGGCATCCGACTATCTGTCGCGCGCCGACAGCCGCACACTGCTTGTCGTCGGAACCGGCCATCTCGCACCTCACCTCGTCGCAGCCCATTGCGCCATACGTCCGATCGAGAAGGTGCTGGTCTGGGGACGCAATTCTCAGCGTGCGCTGGCCCTGGCCGATACGCTTGTCCGGCAGGGCATCAACGCCGCCGGTGCGGCCGACCTTGCCGAGGCCTTGCCGCAGGCTGACATCGTCAGCTGCGCCACGACCTCGACCGAGCCTTTGGTCAAAGGGGTGCTGCTGCGGCCGGGAACCCACGTCGACCTCGTCGGTGCGTTCAGGCCGCAGATGCGTGAAAGCGACGATGACGCCGTGTTGCGTAGCCGCGTCTTCGTCGATACCTACGCCGGAGCACTCGCCGAGGCGGGAGACCTGCTGCAACCCATCGCCGCCGGAAGCTGGAGCGCCGACAGGATCAGCGGCGATCTCCATGAACTGACAAAGGGCACGAAACCGGGCCGCCTTGACCGCAACGAGATCACTCTGTTCAAGTCGGTCGGTGCGGCGATCGAGGATCTCACGGCTGCAAGCCTGCTGGCCAATCCGAGTTCCCTCGTGCGATCTCCCGAGCGAGGGCGCGCGACAACCAAGGCCTGACGATGTCCGAGCAGGAAAAGCCTGGCTTCTGCACGCTGTGCCGCTCTCGCTGCGGCACGCTCAACGTGATCGAGAATGACAGGCTTGTCGCTGTGCGGCCGAATCCGGCTCATCCAACCGGCAAGGCGTTGTGCCCAAAGGGCAGGGCTGCTCCGGAGATCGCGCACTCGGCCCGACGCCTGAAGACGCCGTTGCGACGCACCGCGCCGAAGGGCGCCACCGATCCGGGTTTCGTGCCGATCTCCTGGGACGAGGCGCTGAGCGAGATCGCCGAACGGCTCGGGCGCTACCGCGAGGAGACCGGGCCGGAATCTGTCGCGTTCGCGGTGACCTCCGGTTCCTCCTCCTCGACATCAGACAGCCTGGACTGGATCCAGCGCTTCATCCGCGGCTTCGGCAGTCCGAACAATTGCTTCTCCACCGAGATCTGCAACTGGCACAAGGACCATGCCCACGCTTTCACTTTTGGCTGCGGTTTGCCCACGGCAGATTATCGCAATTCCGAGCTGATCCTGCTCTGGGGTCACAACCCCGCCAATGTCTGGCTTGCCCAGGCGGAGGCGATCAGCGCCGCGCGGGCGAGGGGAGCAAAGCTTGCGGTAATCGATCCGCGCCGGACTGGCTCGGCGCGCGACGCCGATCTGTGGCTGCGGATCCGCCCCGGCACCGACGCTGCGCTAGCGCTCGGCCTTGCGCGCTGGCTCATCGTCAACCGCGCTTATGACGCCAAGTTCGTGCGGCATTGGACCAATGCTGCGTTCCTGGTCCGCAGCAGCGACGGCTGCTTCTTGCGCGCTGGTGATATCGGACTCGCCGGAGACGGCTTCCTAGTCTGGGACGAGGCCGCGGGCAACGCGGTGCTTGCCGCGGACGGACTCGCGGTAGCTGCGCTCGAAGGAAGCTTCGAAGTCATCGGTCCCGACGGTCCGATCGCCTGCCGCACCGGTTTCGATCACTATGTCGCGGCGGCCGAGCCTTACGATGCCGCAACGGTCGAGCGCATCACCGGGATTCCGGCGGCGCAGGTTGAGCAGCTCGCGGCCACGATCTCGGCGGCGGCGTCGGTCTGCTATCACGGCTGGACCGGGCTCGGACAGCACACCAATGCCTCGCAGACCGAACGCGCCGTCGCAACGCTCTATGCGCTGACCGGTTGCTTCGATGCACCGGGCGGCAATGTCAGGATGCCGAGCCTACCGGCGCCCTCGCTGCATTCGATCGAGATGATACCGCCGGAGACGCGAGCGCGCACGCTCGGGCTTGCGGAGCGTCCGCTCGGTCCGCCGACCGACGGCTGGATCACCTCCAGCGATTTCTACGACGCGGCGCTGACCGGCAAGCCCTACCGCGTGCGCGCACTGTTCGCGTTCGGCTCCAACCTTCTGGTCTCGCATCCGGCGCCCGAGCGTGGACGGGAGGCGCTGAAGGCGCTCGATTTCCAGGTCCATTGCGATCTGTTCCTGAACCCGACTGCCGAGATGGCCGACATCGTGCTGCCGGTGTCGAGTCCCTGGGAGCACGAGGCGCTGCGCCTGGGCTTCGAGATTTCGCCCGAGGCGCAGGAACTGGTGCAGCTGCGCCCGCAGATGATCCCGCGGCAGGGCGAGGCCCGTTCTGATATGTGGATCGTGTTCCAGCTCGCCAAACGGCTCGGCATGGGCGAGCTGTTTTTTGACGGCGATGTCGAGAAGGGCTTTGAGCATCTGCTCGCCCCGCTCGGACTCGACCTCGAAGCGCTCCGCGCGAGGCCGGAAGGCATTCGCGTGCCGCTCAAGCATGTCCATCGCAAATATGAGACGACTGGCTTCGCCACGCAGACCGGCAAGGCCGAACTCTATTCGGAACTGCTGCATCGCCATGGCTATCCCGCGGTGCCGCGCTTCATCGAGCCGGCCGAGCAACGCGACGAGGCGTTTCCGCTGACGCTGTTCTCCGCCAATAGCGGCTATTTCTGCCATAGCCAGCATCGCGGCATCAACGCGCTGCGTCGGAAGCGCGCGGAGCCGACGGCCGAGATTCACCCCGAGCTCGCCCGTCGCAGGCAAATCCAGGAAGGTGACTGGATGCGCGTGCGCAGCCGCATCGGCACGATCCGGATGCGGGTCGTCTTCAACGATGCGCTCGCGCAGGACGTGGTGGCAAGCGACTATGGCTGGTGGCAGGCGGCACCCGATCTTGGCCTGCCGGGCTATCTGCCGGACAAGGCACGACCGGTCGGCGCGAGCTTCAACGCCATCATCGCGGAAAATGGCCGCGATCCCCTGAGCGGGGCGCTTGCGCTGCGCTCCTTTGCCTGCGATGTCGCGCCTGACGAGAGTATGTCCTGGCAAGGCTGGCGGTCATTTGCCGTCGCGGAGCGCCGCGAGGAATGTTCCGATGTGGTCGCGCTGGCATTGCGGCCCGTCGACGGCGGCTCGCTTCCGGCTTTCCGGCCGGGTCAATATGTCAGCCTCCGAATAGGCGAGGTGATCCGCTCCTATTCGCTCACCGGAGCCGCAGTCGCGTCGCCCGAGGCCTACGACATCGGCGTCAGGCATATCGAGGGCGGGCAGGTCTCGACGGCGATCAGGCACGCGCTCTCGCCTGGCGACGTCGTCGAATTGCAGTCACCGAAGGGCGGCTTCGTGCTGCCGCTACGCAACGAATTTCCGGTCGTTCTGATCGCCGGCGGCATCGGCATCACGCCATTCCTGTCCTATCTCGAAACGTTGGAGGGAACCACCGACGAGCCGCGCGTCACGCTGCATTACGGCTGCCGGGATGACCAGAGCCGGCCGTTCCAGCATCGGCTCGAGGCGCTGCGGCAGAGTCTTCCGAACCTGACCCTGGTCACATATTTGAGCCAGCCGCGAAGCGGCGACCGGTTTGACCGGCAGGGCAGGTTCACGGTGTCGAATATCGATCCGGAATTGCTGAACAAGCGCGCGCGCTTCTACATGTGCGCATCCGAAGCGATGATGGAAGAGGTGAGCGCAGGTCTCCAGGCTCGTGGCGTGCCTGCATTCGAGATCTTCAGGGAACGTTTCCGTTCGCCGGCGCCACCTATGCTCGAGGGCCTCGTGCCGCGCCGGATTCATTTCGCCCGCTCTGGCCGAACGCTGACATGGTCGCCGCAGGCGCCGCTGACCAGCATTCTCGCGGCGGCCGAAAGCGCCGGGCTTACGCTTCCGAGCGGCTGCCGTGTCGGACAATGCGAAAGCTGCGCTGTGCCGATGAAGAGCGGCGAAGTCCGCCATCTCATCGATTGCGCGGATCTGGATGAGGGGCATTGCCTGACATGCCAGGCGGTTCCGCTCTCCGATCTCGTCATCGACGCATGACGGGGTAGCGGAAGCAGGGTCAGCTAGCGATCAATCGCCTCTTGCGTGCGTAGAGAGAGTCAGCCCGCCTTTAGCGGGCTGTCACATGGCGCAACGCCCGACAAGTGCACAAGCATTGATCAAGAAAAGCAAATTAGTGCGGCTTGCTAACGAAATATGCCTCCGACTATGCTGCGTCGCAGCGCGATATTCTTCCTCGCGGTGCTAGGCGCGACAACGGAGGCACGATGATGTGCTCTGCCCTCAAGGTGCTCTCGTGGTGCGGCGTAATGGCCGGCCTCATTGCTGGAGGGCTGGTCGCCCCCGCGCCGTCGGCCCGAGCGGCCGGCGTCTTGAAGGTGGCGATGACCGCGGGCGATTTGCCGGTCACGACGGGCAATCCAGATCAAGGTTTTGAAGGCTTTCGCTTCGTCGGCTGGAATCTGTACGACGCCTTGATCAACTGGGACTTGTCCAAGAGCGACAGGGCGTCGGACATCAAGCCTGGCCTTGCAACCGAGTGGCATATCGATCCGGCCAACCACAAGCGCTGGATATTCACCCTGCGACAGGGCGTGAAGTGGCATGATGGCTGCGATTTCACGGCCGACGACGTCGTCTGGAACTTCCAGCGCATCAGTGACCAAAAGGCGCCGCAGTTTTTCACGCAGCAGTTCGCGCTGTCCCGCGCCTACCTGACCAACTTCGAGAGCATCGAGAAGATCGACGACCACAGCGTCGCTATCACCACGAAATTCGTCGAATCCCTGTTTCCGTATGACATGTCATACGTACTGATGATCAGCCGCTGCCGGGCGCAGGCGCTGAATTACGACTGGACGGCCTACGCCAATCAGCCCTCCGGCACCGGCCCATATCGCTTCGTCAGCATGACCGCGCATGAACGCATGGAGCTGGTGCCGAACAACGATTACTGGGACAAGGCGCGCGTGCCGAAGCAGGACCGGCTGGTGCTGCTGCCGATGCCGGAGGCTGCGACCCGCACCGCGGCGCTGCTCTCCGATCAGGTGAACTTTATCGAAGCGCCGGCGCCGGATGCGATCCCGGTGTTGAAGCGTGCCAATATGCAGATTGTCTCCAACGTCTATCCGCACAACTGGCCGTACATTTTGAACTTCACCCGGGGTCCCTTCACGGATCTTCGCGTCCGCCAGGCGGCGAATTACGCCATCAACCGCGACGACGTGGTGGACCTCGTCGGCGGCATGGCGACACCCGAATATGCCGAGGTGCCGCCGTCCCTGCCGTATTACGGCAATCCGGTGATCTACAAATTCGACAAGGCGAAGGCGCGCGCGCTCTTGAAGGAGGCCAACTGCCTGCCCTGCAAGGTGACGCTGGCGATCTCGACCTCCGGCTCCGGCCAGATGCAGTCGCTGCCAATGAACGAACTGGTCAAGCAGCAATTGGAAGATTCCGGGTTCGAGGTCACGCTCAATGTGATGGATTGGAACGCGCTGCTGGACGTCAGCCGCTCCGGCGTTCCGAAATACCCGAATATCGACGGGATGAACGCCTCGCGCGGCCTGCTCGATCCCGTGAGCGCGATCATCAAACCGGTTGCCACGGCCTATTGGTCGCCGGCCGGCAGCAATTGGGGCCATTTCGGCACGCCGGAAGCCGACGCGCTGGTCAAGCAGATCTTCGAAGAGTTCGAGCCCGAGAAGCGGCTGGCGCTGCTGACCCGCCTGCACGAATACGAATCCGAACAAGCGCTGATGATCTTCGTCGTGCACGATCTCAATCCGCGCGCGCTGTCGCCGAAGGTGCATGGCTTCGTGCAGGCGCAGAACTGGTTCCAGGACCTGACGCCGATCTCGGTCGATCCGTAAAGTAGAGGAGCGGGAATGCTCGGCTACGTCATCCGCCGTATCCTGTTCGCGATCCCGATCGCACTCGGCGTCAGCGTCGTCTGCTTTTCCCTGGTCTATCTGGCGCCGGGCGATCCCCTGCAGACGGTGCTGCCGCCGGACGCTACCGCCGAGACGATTGCGATCGTCAAGCACGCCTATGGCTTCGACCGGCCGATCCCTGTGCAATACGCGATCTGGCTCTGGCACGTTCTGCATGGTGACTTCGGTCGCTCGATCGCCAGCCAGCGCGCGGTCACGCTGGAGGTGTTCGGCGCGCTCAGCAACACGGCGATGCTGGTGCTGTTCGCCGCGCCGATCTCGTTCCTCGTCGGCTACGGCATGGGAGCGCTGGCCGGCTGCTTCCCCGGGCGGCCCACGGACCGCATTGTCACGGGCGTGGCGGTGATCGGCGTCAGCCTGCCGAACTACTGGCTGGGGCTGGTGCTCGTCATCATCTTCGCGGTCGAGTTGATGGTGTTGCCCGCGAGCGGAATGGGGCAGTCCGGCTCGGCTGCCTTCACACTATGGCACTGGAGCGACGCGAAATTCCTGGTGCTGCCGGTGACCACGCTGGCGATGATCCCGATCGGCATCATCGCACGCACGACGCGCGCAGCAGTAGCGGAGGTTCGCAGCCAGGATTTCGTTACGACGCTGCGCGCCATGGGGCTGGGCGAGGGCGCGGTGATCCGGCACGTGCTCAAGAATGCCTCGCCACAGGTGCTGGCGGTGTTGGGGTTGCAATTCGGCTATTTGATGGGCGGCTCCATTCTGGTGGAGACCGTGTTCACCTGGCCCGGCAGCGGCTTTCTGCTGTTCAAGGCGATCATCAACCGCGACATCCCGGTGCTGCAGGGCTCGATCCTCGCGCTCTCGCTGATCTTCGTCGCCACCAATCTGGTGGTGGACCTATTGCAAGCGGTCATGGACCCGAGGATCCGCCGAGCATGAACGAGAGAGCGGTGGTGGCGCAGGGCGCAATCCCGGCGGATTCAGAGATCGACGGCGCGCCCGCGATTGCGGTACGCGGCTATTGGCAGTCGGTGCTGCGTCGGCTGCGCTATGACTGGGTGACCATCATTTTCGGCCTTGTGGTGCTGGCGATCGTCCTCGCGGCGATCGCGGCTCCGCTGATCGCGCCGTTCGATCCGTACCAGCAGAGTATCGTCGGCCGTCTCAAGCCGTTCGGCTGGCGTGGCCATCCCTGGGGCACCGACGAGTTGGGCCGCGACATGATGAGCCGGCTGATCTATGGCGGCCGTATCTCGCTGGTGATGGGCCTGGCGCCGGTTTTGATCGCAACATTGGTCGGCGGCATGCTGGGCGTGATCGGCGGCTTCGCCGGGCGCGTGGCCAATACCGCCATCATGCGCACCATGGACGTGTTCTATGCCTTTCCGTCTATCCTGCTGGCGGTCGCGATCTCCGGCGCGATGGGCGGCGGCATGATCAACGGCATCATCTCCTTGAGCCTGGTGTTCACGCCCGCGATGTGCCGCGTCGCGGAGACAGCTACCGCGCAGGTGAAGAACCTGGACTACATCGAGGCCGCCCGCGCCAGCGGTGCCGGCACGCTCACGATCATCCGCCACCACGTGCTGGGCAACGTGCTGGGCCCCGTGTTCATCTATGCCTCCAGCCTCGTCAGCGTCAGTATCCTGCTCGCTTCGGGCCTGTCCTTCCTGGGCCTGGGCGTGCAGCCGCCCGAGCCGGATTGGGGCCTGATGCTCTCGACCTTGCGCCAGTCGCTTTATGTCAACCCGCTGGGCTGCGCGCTGCCGGGCATTGCGATCTTCATCACCTCGATCTGCTTCAATCTCGTCAGCGACGGCGTGCGCGGCGCAATGGACGTGCGCGGATGAGCACCGCCGTCGAGATGCTGCCCTACGTGGATCCGCGCGACCGCGGCGGCGCCGCGCAGCCGATGCTGATCGCGCGCGAGCTGCAGCGCCATTTCCGGGTGAAGGGGGCCGGCAAGGGCGCGGTGGTGCGCGCCGTGGATGGCGTCTCGTTCACGCTGTTCAAGGGTGAAACCCTTGGCGTGGTCGGCGAGTCCGGTTGCGGCAAGTCAACGCTGGCGCGGCTCTTGCTGCATCTGGTGGTGCCGGACTCCGGCGAACTGGTGTTCGACGGCGACGCCGTGGGCGAACGCGGCGGCGTCAACGTGGCTGACCTGCGCCGTCAGGTGCAGATGGTGTTCCAGGACAGCTACTCCTCGCTCAACCCGCGCATGCCGGTGCAGGATTCCATCGCATTCGGCCCGATGGTGAACGGCCGCAGCAAGACCGAGGCGCGCCGGATCGCCCACGAGATCCTGGTCAAGGTGGGTCTTCGGCCGGATCTGTTCGGCCCGCGCTACCCGCACGAACTGTCCGGCGGCCAGAAGCAGCGCGTCAACATCGCCCGCGCGCTCGCGGTCGGCCCGCGCATGGTGATCCTCGACGAAGCCGTCTCCGCGCTGGACAAGTCGGTCGAGGCCCAGGTGCTCAATTTGCTGCGACAGCTCAAGCGCACTTTGAACCTCACCTATCTGTTCATCAGCCACGACCTCAACGTGGTGCGCTATATCAGCGACCGCGTCCTGGTGATGTATCTGGGACAGGTGGTTGAGCTTGGTCCGGCGGCCGAGGTATTTGCCCGAGCGCGCCACCCTTACACAAGGGCGCTGCTGGGCTCTCGCCTGTCGATGGACGCCGGACGGCGGATCGAAGCGCCGCCTCTGGTGGGCGACCCGCCGAGTCCGATCGACCCGCCCTCGGGCTGCCGTTTCCGCACCCGATGTCCGCATGCGGAGTCCGTGTGCGAAGCGCGGATGCCGACACTGGGACACTGGGAGGACCGCTCCTCCCATGTCGCGGCGTGTCATATGACGACGCCGGATTCCGGTCACAGCCTGGCGGGGGCCGCCTGATGGACGGTCACACCGAGGCGGCTGCGCCGCTGCTGGACGTGCGGGATCTGACCGTGAAGTTCGTGAGCCGCGAGGCGACGGTGACCGCCGTCAACGGAGCCACGTTCAGCCTGCGCGCAGGCGAAGTGCTGTGTCTTTTGGGCGAGTCCGGCTCGGGCAAGTCCGTCACGCTGCGCGCACTGATGCGGCTATTGCCGAAGCAAGCGCAGGTGGCAGGTCGGGTCGAACTCGGCGGACAGGATGTTCTTGCGTTGCAGGGAAAGGCGTTAGGGGCCTTTCGCGGCGGCGAGGTCGCGATGGTGTTCCAGGAGCCGATGACCGCGCTGGACCCGGTCTATACAATCGGCCAGCACCTGGTGGAGATGATCCGTCGACACAAGGGCGGCACCAAGGTCGAGGCCCGCGCCCGCGCGATCGAGCTGCTGGATCTGGTCAAGATCCCATCTGCCGCGCGCCGGTTCGATGCCTATCCGCATGAGCTGTCGGGAGGGTTGCGGCAGCGCGCGATGATCGCGATCGCGCTGTCCTGCGGGCCGCGGCTCTTGCTGGCAGACGAGCCGACCACGGCGCTGGACGCGACGGTGCAGATCCAGGTGCTGATCCTGCTGCGCCGCCTGCAGCAGGAACTGGGGATGGGCACCATCTTCGTCACCCACGATCTGGGTGTGGCGGCGGAGATCGCGGATCGCGTGGCCGTGATGTATGCCGGGCGGGTGATCGAGGAGGGGCCGGTCGCGGACGTCTTGCGCGCGCCGGCGCATCCTTACACCGCGGGTCTGTTAGCCTCCACCGTGCACGACCAGGCGCCGGATCAGGATATCGCCGCGATCCCGGGGAGCCCGCCTGATTTGCGGCGGCTGCCGGGCGGTTGCAGCTTCGCGCCGCGCTGCGGTCTTGCCACCGAGGCATGTCGCCAGGCTTTCCCCGACCCGGTCTACCCGGCGCCGGGCCGGATGGCTCGCTGCCTGCGCGTCGCGGGTGTGTTGCCAGGTTTGCTAAGAGAGCCCGTATGAAAGGCAACAGTGCATGAGTGAGAAAACGAAGTTCGTGAACGATATGGTCGCCTCGATCGCGACCTGGCATGGCGTGCAGCCGCCGAACGAGGTGGCACTGCGGATGCTCGGCGACCTGGAGAAGCTGATCCGCGACTTCGAGGCGCTGCGCGGCACCATGCGCTTCGAGGATGAGCCCGCGAGCTTCGAGGCGGCGCTGGTTGAAGCGGCATCGATCGGAGTGCGCGCATGATGGCGGCAAGGCTTGATGTTGCCGACCTGTCGCTGGTCGACGCGGCGGATGCGGTGCGCAAGGGCGAGGTGAGTGCGGTATCGCTGCTGGAGGCGTGCCTCGCCAATCTCGACTCCCATGAGGAGGCGGTCAACGCCACGATCTGGGTGGACAAAGAGGCCGCATTCGCTGCTGCCCGTGCCGCCGATGCCAAGCGCGCCGCGGGCGGACCGATCGGGCCGTTACACGGGCTGCCGCTGGCGCACAAGGACATGTACTATCAGGCCGGCCGTCTCTCCAGTTGCGGCTCGGTCATTCGCCGCGATTTCGTGCCCGACTACAGCGCGACGGTGATCGAGCGGCTCAGCGCTGCCGGCGCTTATGCGTTCGCCGGCCTCAACATGGCGGAGTTCGCGCAGAATGGCACCGGCCACAACCGTCACCATGGCGACTGCCACAATCCCTGGAATCTACCCTACATCACCGGCGGCTCCTCCAGTGGATCTGGCGCGGCGGTGGCGGCCCGCTTCACCTTTGCCGCACTGGGCTCCGACACCGGCGGCTCGATTCGTCTTCCCGCCGCGGCCAACGGCGTCAGCGGCATCAAGCCGACGCAGACCCGCGTCAGCCGCTACGGCGTGATGCCTTTGTCCTTCTCGGCCGACAATGTCGGTCCGCTCGCCCGTACCGCGCGCGATTGTGCCCGGATCATGAGCGTCATCGCCGGGCACGACCCGCGCGACCCGACCAGCGCCGAGATGCCCGTGCCTGACTACGAGGCGGGGCTGACCGGCGACCTTCGCGGTATCCGTATCGGCATGCCCTCGACCTACTTCCTCGACGAGGTGGACGCGCCGGTGCGGGCGGCGATCGAGGCTGCAGCTTCCGTGCTGGCCGGGCGCGGCGCAACGATCGTGCCTCTGACATTGCCGCTGATGGATGCGGTCGCGACCTATGCCTCAGTGGTGTCGCGTGTCGAAGGCGCCACGATCCACGCCGAGTGGATGCGCCAACGGCCGCAGGACTTCGCCACCCATATCAATGGGCGGATGTTTCCGGGCTATGCGATCCCCGCCACCTATTACGTCGAGGCCCTGAGCCGGCGCGGCCCGATCCTGAAGGCGTTCGCCAAGGAGGTGTTCAGCCAGGTCGATCTCTTGGTCACGCCCACCATCCGCACCTGCCTGCCGACGCTCGCGGCCACCGATATCGACAACGGTCCGCCGGGAACGGAGCAGGTGGCGCTGGGCATCTCCACGAACACGCGGCCGTTCAACTATCTCGGCCTGCCGTCGATGAGCATTCCCTGCGGCTTCGATCCGAACGGCTTGCCGATCGGCTTGCAGATCAGTGGGCGTCCGTTCGCGGAAGCCGCGGTGTTGCAGGCGGCCGACGCCTATCAACGTGATACCGACTGGCATGCGCGCCGGCCGGAGATCGCAGCAGTCTGAACAATGAAACGCTACAACGACAAGAACGACAAGAAGGATGATGATCATGCCGGAAACGCCCGACGAAGCCGCGCTTGCCCTTGAATTCGACGTTCTCGCCAAACGCGCTGGCCTTGCCATTCCCGAAGACCGCAAAGCTGCGCTGTTCGCGGGCTTCAAGGATCTGCGCCGCATGCTGGCCACGATGCGCCAGCCGCGCACCGCGGCAGACGAGCCGGCCGGCACATTCTCGATCCAGAGCGTGACGCGGGGGCTTTGATCATGAGCGATACGAAATTGTTCGAGCTCAGCATCGCCGACGCCGGCCGCAAGCTGCGCGACGGATCGATCACCTCGACGGCGCTCACCGAGGACGCGCTGTCGCGCATTGCCGCGATCGATCCCGCGCTCGACAGCTTCATCACGGTGACCGCCGATCGCGCCCGTGCCGATGCTGCGGCCGCGGACGCCGCATTCGCCAAAGGGATCGACGGCGGGCCGATGCAGGGCGTGCCTTACGCGCTGAAAGACATCTACGACACCGCCGGTATCCGTTCGACCTGCCATTCCAAGCTGCGGCTGGATCATGTGCCGGCCGCCGATTCCGTGGTGGAGAGCAAGTTCAAGGCGCAAGGTGCAGTGCTGCTCGGCAAGCTTGCCACCCATGAATTCGCGCTCGGCGGTCCGAGCTTCGATCTGCCGTTTCCGCCGGCGCGCAATCCCTGGAATCGTGAGCACATTCCTGGCGGCTCGTCCTCCGGTTCGGGGGCTGCGGTTGCCGCCGGGCTGGTGCGCATGGCGATGGGTTCGGACACCGGCGGCTCGATCCGAGGCCCCGCCGCCTATTGCGGCACGGTCGGGTTGAAGCCGACCTACGGCCTGGTCTCCCGACGCGGCGTGTTTCCGCTGTCAACTACGCTCGACCATTGCGGCCCGTTGTCGTGGACGGTCGAGGATAGCGCGATCGCGCTGCAGACGATCGCCGGTTATGACGCGCTCGATCCGGCCAGCGTCGATATTCCCATACCGAACTATCTGGATGGGCTCGATCGGGGTGTGGACGGGCTGCGGATCGGCCTGCCCAGGCATTTTTTCGCCAAGGCGGAAGATGTGTCGGCCGAGGTGGTTGCGGCGATCGATCGCGCCGCGGAGCGGCTTGCGAAGCTCGGCGCTGTGGTCGAGGAGATCACGCTGCCGGACTACGACCTGTTCAATGCCTGCGGCCGCATCATCATGTACACCGAGGCGTTCGCGATTCATGAGCAGGACTTCCAGAGGCGGCCGCTCGATTTCGGTCAGCTGACCTATCTGCGGATGACGCTCGGCGCTTTTGTAACCGGGGCCGATATCCAGCAGGCGATGCGGTTGCGTCGCGAACTGTCGCGCGCGGTCAATCTGCAGCTCAAGAACTATGATGCGCTGATCACGGCGAGCGCACTGATGCCGGCGCCGGCCTTCGCCGATATCGATCCGAACAGCCCGCCCAACTGGCCGATCCAAACCATGCCGTTCAACGTCACCGGCAATCCGGCCATGTCGATTCCGACCGGCTTCTCGGCGTCGGGCCTGCCGCTGTCGATGCAAATCGTCGGCCGCGCCTTCGATGAAAGCATGGTGCTCCGCATCGGCGCCGCCTTCGAGTCCGCGACGGGGCTGAGCACCCGGCGCCCGACGCTTGCTAGGGGCTAGGCGATAGGTTGCCTGCGATAGTGTCAGTCAGTCTGATCGCAAGGAAGCTCAGCCCCATCGCATGGGTTTCCCACCATTCGCCGCACTCTCCTGAGCGAGTATTGCGATGCGCGTGGCGCGCAGGGCCTCGCTTGCAGGAAGTTGCAAGGTCTTGCCATGGGCAAGATGATCAAAGACGAAGCCGGCAGGCGAGGCGCCCACGGGCAGGTCGACTTCGCGCCGGGGTCTAGTCGCCGTCTCGACGAGCAGTCGGTTTTCCGCGAAGAGAACGTCAGCACGGCCCTTTGTCCCGGACATCCGCATGGCATAGTCGCCATGCCGTGGCGACGCTTCGGGCTGGATCCAGTCGACCTCGATCGCGAATTGCGGGCCGCCATCGCAGGCGAGGATGGCACGCCCCAGCGCGGGAAAGTTCGTCGTGCCGGCCGCCGGGGTCGGCGAGATCCAGCCGCTGATCGTGCCACTGCTGTACCCCGTCAACCAAAGCGCGAGATCAATGTCGTGGACTGTCAGGTCAGCGAGGATGCCGCCATAAGTCGCGGGCTCGAACATCCACGCCGGGCGGCGGCTCGGGACGAGCTTGTGTGGCCCGGTTGCGCTGATGGATACGACGTCCCCCAGTTCGCCGCTCTCGATCACTGAGCGGAGCGCGAGCGTCACCGGATAGAACCGCTTCTCGAGCAGAAGCGTCAGCAAATTGCGCCCGGCAAGCGCGTCTTCGATTGTTGCGAGCTGGGCCAGGGTCACCGCCATGGGCTTGTCGGCGATCGCGAATATGCCGCGGCGCAAAAGTTCGGCCACGATCGGAGCGCGAAGACCGAACTCGGTGAAGACCGCCGCAGCCTGAATCGGATACGCATCCAGAAGCGTATTCGGGTCGGCGTAGCCAGGCGCCATGGTGCGTCGTTCGAGCTCGGCGCGTCGCGCCGGGTCATGGTCGGCGATGGCCACGACCCTGACGTCGGTTCGGTTCGCAATCTCTGAAAGTACATATTCGACATGCGGGTGGGCTGCGCCAATGATAGCTATGTCGATCGTCTCGGAACTACGCGCCGGCATGACTGACCTCCGGTGCGATCTGGCTGGGGCTGACGGCCCGACCTTCCGCGGCCGAGCGATAGATGGCGTCAACCAGTCTCGCAGCTTCGAATCCGTCCCTGAACGAGCTCGCGGGCGCCCGTCGCTCCCGGACAGCCTGGACGAAGTCGCGCCATTGCGCGATATGCCCGTCGATGCCGATGGCCTTGGGATCGCTGGCGGCGCTTCCAACCCCGGCCGCACTTGGCGGCTCCGCAACGTCAGCAAAATCCCAGCGGACGATGCTGTCGTTTGCGAGCTCGCAACTGCCACGATCCGTGAATAGTCGAAGCATGGCCGGCCGCCCCGGCGGCAGCGCCGTGCTCGTCACGATCACGCCAAGCGTGCCGGATGCGAAGGAGAGCAGCGCCGCTGTCGTGTCCTCGACGGCGTGGTTGTGTCCGAGCGTTGCCGTCTTACCCTGAACACTGTCAACGGTCCCGAACAGCCAGAGCATCAGATCGAGATTGTGAACCCCCTGGTTGAACAGCGAGCCCCCGCCGTGCCCTGCTTCGCTGCGCCAGGGTTTCTCCGCGTAGTAGGCGTCAGAGCGGTACCAATGGATCGCCGCCTCGATCAGGCGCGCCTGTCCGAGACGTCCTGTGTCGAGCAGGTTCTTGATCGCCTGGTGCTGGGGTTCGAGACGCCGTTGTGAAACCACGCCGCATGTCAGTTGCGAGCGCTCGGCGGCGCGGACCAGGGATGCGGCCTCGGCCGGATCGACGCAGAGCGGTTTCTCGACAAGCACGTGCCGTCCGGCCTCGATCGCAGCAAGTGCGGCGTCATGGTGAGCACCGCTCGGGGTGCAGACCACGACCGCGTCGATCTCGGCATTTGCCAGCATCGCGTCGGTGGTTGCGAATGTCGGAATGGGTTCGCCATTCATGCACGCTGCAATTTGCTCGGGCGTGCCGCCGGCGATCGCGGACAAAACGGTTTCGTCGAGTGCCCGTATAGCCCGCGCGTGCGTTTCACCGATCGCCCCTGGACCGATCAATCCGATGCGAAGCCGGTTCATGTCTCAGTCCTCAAGGGTTGAAGGGGTACGGCCGGCCCGCAACATAAACCGTCTCAGGCACGAGAGACCCATCCTCGTCGAGATGGAAGCGCAGCAGATCGGCGGGCGCCCCGACCGTCAGCGCAGGAAGGTCGAATGGTATACGGGGATTGATCGTTGCCAGCCTCAGCGCCTCTGCCAGGGTCAATCCGGCCATGCGTCTGGCCGTGGCTATTCCGAACATGAGGCTGACGGCAGCTCCCGCCAGAAAGGACGTGCCGACGACCTCCAGCCGGCCGTTGGCTTTCAGCTCGACCTTGCCGCCGATCGGCGCGTCATAGATTCCAGGTGCGCAACCCGCGAGCGCGGCAGCGTCTGAAACCAGGATCGATCGCTCCAGTCCCTTTGCACGCAGCATGGACTTGAAGGCCTCGGCGGGAAGGTGATGGCCATCAGCGATGAAGCTCGCCCACAACCTGTCTTCTGCCAGTTGGGTCCAGATCGGGTTGGGATGTCGCGGCAGCGTGGCCGCGATGCCGTTGCCAAGGTGCGTTGACAGCATCGCTCCGGCCACGACGGCCGCAGAGATCTGATCCTGCGTCGCGCTGGTATGGCCGAGCGCGACATGAACTCCGCGAGCCCGAAGGCCGCGCACATACGCGTCAGTTTCCGGCCAGTGCGGCGACAATGTCACGAGGCTGATGAGGTTTCCGCTGGCGGCTTGCCAGGCGTCGAACTCATCGAGACTTGGCGGCCTGACATGCTCGGCCGGATGCGCACCGCGGGGACCGTCCTCCGGCGCGATATGCGGTCCTTCAAGATGGACGAAGGGCATCGCGTGCTTGAGGAGCGGATCGCTATCGCGCGCCTGCGCTATAGCCTGTAACGCATCGATGATCGCATCGTGCGACGCCGTGATGAGCGTCGGGGCAAATCGCGACACGCCGCTGTTGTGGACGGCTGTGGCGAGGTCGCGGACCGTCTGGGGATCGGGGCGCGCATTGAGATCGTGGCCGGCAAAGCCATTCAATTGCAGATCGAACAGGCCGAGTGACAGCCATAGCCCGTCATCAGGTCCGCCGGGAATGATCTCCGAGATCCGGCCGCCCTGAATGACGATCGTGCGGAGCTCCCCGGTGTCCGGGTCGCGGCCCGAGACGCGCGTTGCCGGATCGGTCATGCGCACCGGTGTTTGCAACGAGAGCTGCGGCGGCGTGGACTCCTGGTCGAGATACAGCGTGCATCGCGGATGCGTGCGGAGCGCACTCGCCGGGCAGGCCGTCCCGATCGGGCCGTACAGGGATCGCTCGACGGCGGCTCGCTTGGACGCGCCGGGTACGACGCAGAAAAGCTGGCCGGCGTCCAGCAGCCGGGGAATCGTCAGCGTGATCGCGTGTGTCGGGACGTCCCCGAGTGTCGAGAAACAGCCATCGTCAACTTGTTGCTGCCGGCAGATCGCGTCGAGTTCGACAACTTTGACCAGCTTCGTGTCATGCAGGTCGGCGACCGGCGGGTCATTGAATGCCAAGTGCCCATTGACGCCGATGCCGAGGCAGATGATGTCGATCGGGGCCTCGCTGAGAAGAGCCGCATAGCGCGCCGCTTCGCGGTCCGGATCTGGTTCTTGCCCGATCAGGTGAACGGCGCCGAAAGCGATACGCGAGAACAAATGACGCGTCAGCCAGGCCCCGAAGCGCTCCGGTGCATCCGCTGGAAGTCCGAGATATTCGTCCATGTGGAAGGCCGTGACGCGCCGCCAGTCGATATCGCGCTCGCATGCAAGGGCGTCCAGCATCTCCGCCTGGCTCGGCGCCGCGGCAAAAATCATCCGCACCGTGCTCTGCCGGGCGAGGCGGTCGCGCAGCACGGCAGCGACATCCGCGGCAGCCGCCCGGCCCATCGCACCCCGCGTTTCAAATGTCAGGATTGAGGGAGGTGCCGAAGCCGTCATGCGCATCCATGGTTCTGCCGGGCCCACTCGTTACCCCCGAGCGACGAGAATGTAATGCAACCGGTTGCATGTCAAGCTTGCGCCCTAGGCCCTATCAAGGCATGTGTAATGGCATGCCATGCAGTGGAGGCGGCCTGCGGTGAAGCGCGATTCCGAGAGCGGCGGGGAGCGGCGTCCAGCGGTCGTGCCGACGATCAGTCAGGTTGCGAAGGCCTCCGGGGTTTCGCGCGCGACCGTATCGCGCGCCTTCTCGCGACCTGAGATGCTGACCGAAGAGACTGTCCGGCGCGTCAAGGAGGTCGCCGATAAGTTGGGCTACGTGCCGAACCAGGTCGCTCGCGCACTCTCGACTGGACGCCACGGCAATGTCGCGCTCATCGTCTCCGATGTCGCCAACCCGTTCTTTCCGCCGCTGATCAGGGCTGCGCAACTGCGCGCCGACCAGGCGGGGCTGTGCGTTTTCCTCGGCAATTCGGACGAAGATCCCGCGCGCGAGGAATTGCTGGTCGGCCGCTTCATCGGCCAGGTGGAGGGGCTTGTCCTCGCCTCATCCCGTCTGGATGAAGAGCACATAAGGCGCCATGCGACGCGTCGGCCGTTGGTGCTCATCAATCGCGATATCGAGGGCATTACACGGGTATTGATCGACACGGCGCCAGGTGTCGCAGCTGCGATCGCGCATCTTGACGAGTTGGGGCACCGGTACATCGCCTATGTCAGCGGCCCCACAACGTCGTGGTCCAACCAGCAACGGCGCAACGCCGTCCGCCGCGAGGCGGAGAAGCGCGGGATCAAGGTGATCGCCGTTCCCGCGCGCCCACCGTCCTACGACACCGGCCGGCTGGCAGCCACCCAGATTGCCGCCAGCGGCGTCACCGCGGCGATCGCGTTCGACGACCTTGTCGCTCAAGGCCTGCTGGCAGGGCTCGCGGCGCTCGACGTCGAGGTGCCGAAATCATTCAGTGTCGTCGGCTGCGATGACGTCCTCGGCGAAACCACCTATCCACCGCTCACCACCGTGTCGGCGCGCTGTGCCGATGCGGGCGATGTCGCGGTTGGTCTCCTGCTCAGCCAGATGAATGGCGGCGTGTCGGGAGAGATCCGCCACAAACTGAATTCTCATCTCGTCATTCGCGCCTCGACCGGTCCGGCGCCGGCGAAGCGGCGAGGCCGCTGACGATTTAGTCAACGGCCTCGGAAAGCGGCAATGGATCACAATTGACACGCAACCGGTTGCATGCGAGCTTTTTCGCAGAATTTGTCCCATTCCGTATTGTGAGAATGACCCTCATGGTGAAACCCGTCGGCAGGTTTGGCTATATCACGCGTCTCGAGGACAGCATTCGCCCGGCGAATTCGGGTCGCCGTTCCCTGATGTCAGCCGCGCTGTCACTGGCGCTTGCTGTTGCAGCACCAGTATTTGCTTCGCCCGCATCGGCCGAGAAGCTGACCATTTGGAGCGGCTGGCCCGACCTCGCCCCGTTCTACAAGCGGGTCGGCGACCAGCTGAAGAGCAAATATCCGGATCTCGAAGTCAGCGTCGAGGCGATTGCCCTGCGTGAGCACGAGAAGCGGCTTGCGCTGTCGCTTCCATCTGGCGCGGCCGGGGATGTCATCGAGATGGAGGTCGAGGCGGCACGATATCTCGAGGCTGGCCTCATCCCGGAGCCGCCGGCGCCGATCGTCGATTTCGTCAAAGCCAATTACGACATGACGCGCGTGAAGACCGCCACGTACGACGGCAAGATTTTCGGTGTGCCGTTGTTCCAGGGGCAGGGCGCGCTGTTCTACAACACCGACATGCTCGCCAAGGCCGGCCTCGAGGGTCCGCCCAAGACCATGGCCGACTACACGGCCTACGCCCAGAAGCTCGCGCAACGCGATGCGTCCGGCGTGCTCCAGGTGAGCGGATGGAGCTTGCGTCTCAGCGGCGGCGGCTCGGGCATCGCGGAGAAGTACTGGACTATCCTCTATAATCACGGGGGCACGCTGCTTGAAGAGAAGGGCGGAAAATGGCGCGCCGCCTACGCGAGCGAAGCCGGCCGCACCGCGCTGAAGCAATATCTCGACAACGTCGTGGTCTACCGGACGGTGACCCCCGAGATGAAGGCCGATGCGGAAGCCTTCGAGCTCGGCCAGACGGCAATGTTCATTCGGGAATCCTGGGTGATTGGCGACGTCGCCAAGAAGGCGCCCAACCTCAAATACGCCACAGCCCCATTGCCCAAGGGCACGCTGATGGTCCCGGTCGATCTCTACGTGCCGAACAAGGGACCGAAGAGCCAGATCGCCTGGGACTTCGTGCAAAAGGCAAATGAGCCGGAAAATCTGCTCTGGCTGCTTGAGAACACGGCCTGGGTCCCCAACCGCAAGGGCCTCGACTACTCCGCCGTTCTCAAGAAAATCCCGCAGCTCGACGCTTTCGTCAACGTCCCGGCTGACCACGTCTTCTTCACGGTTCCGGCGATCAGCCCTGCCAGCGAAATCCTCACCCGGCTTGCGGCGCGACTGGAGAAGGCATTCACTGACAAATCGCTGGCGGGCAACGATGCCGCGATCGATGCTTTCCTGAAATCTGCGGCCGAGGAAAGCGACAAGATCCTCGCCCGGGAAGACCTGCTGGCCAAACCCTAGACCTTCACCGACAGGGGCGACCCGCCCAATCCAGGCGTCGGCCGCTGACCGGCGCTTGCCGGAGGATCCATGCGCACCACGCCGAAATGGCTGTTTCCAGTTCTGGCGTTGCTTCCGGTCCTCGGGCTCTATGGCTGTATCCGCGTCTATCCCATCATCGAGACGCTGCGGCTCAGCTTCTTCCAATGGAATATCATCTCGCGGCGCAAGCCATTCGTCGGGTTCGCCAACTTCATCGAGTTGGCGAGCGACCCGCTATTTCTCGAGGCGATATTCAACACCACCATCATCGCCTTCAGCGTCGTGGCGATCACCATTCCCGTCGCGCTCGCGCTCGCCGCGTTGATCAACAGTCGGCAGGGGCTGCGGCACAGCGGCGTCTACGAAGCCTCGGTCTTCCTGCCGCACGTCGTCTCATTGGTTCCGGCGGCAATGGCCTGGAAATGGATTTTCGACGCCCGGCTCGGACCGCTCAATGCCCTGATCGGACTGGTCGGGATTCCGGCCCAATCGTGGTTGTTCGACCCCGTCCTGTCCCTGGTGTGCCTGATCGTTCTTTGCTCCTGGCAGGCGATCGGCTATGCCGTCCTCATCTTCCTTGTCGGACTGAAGAACGTTCCGGATGCACTCTACGAGGCCGCGCGCCTCGACGGCGCCTCGTCGCTTCAGGCCTTCCGCTACATTGCCGTGCCGCTGCTAAAGCCTGTCATGTTGTACGTGTCGGTTATTACGCTGATTTCGTCCTACAATATCTATGCGCAGGCCTTCGTGCTCGCATCGGACGTCCAGGGTGCGCCGGGACACCTCGTTCGCGTTCTCGTCCTCGACATGCTCGAAAACAGCTTTCGCAATTACCGGGTCGGCTATGCAGCCGCCGAAGCCGTCGTGCTTCTCGTTATCGTCCTCATTCTGACCGGCGCGCAGTTCAGGCTGTTCCGCGATCGGAGCCGCGCATGAGCGAGCCCGATCATCCGTCCGTCGTCGGTCAGAACCGTGTCGTCGGCCTCGTGATAGACGCCGTTCTTTGCGCGGTCAGCCTGATGATGCTTTTGCCGCTGGTGTTCCTGATCAGCAACGCGTTCAAGACGCCGCCGGAGCTGCTGGCCTGGCCGCCGACTATCATTCCACACCAGCCGACGCTGGAAAACATCGTCAGCGTCATGCGCGAAACGCCGCTGTTTCGCTGGATCGGCAACTCGCTCATCTTTGCGACGCTCTCGACCGCGAGCATCGTCAGCACGTCGGCGATCGCCGGTTATGTGCTCGGCAAGTTCGATCTTCCGGGGATCCCGGTCATCTTCGGCATCATCATCGCGACGGCCGTCGTTCCCTTCGAAGTCTACATGATCCCGCTCTACCTCAACGTCCAGTCCGCCGGACTGTTGAACACCTGGCCCGGGCTTCTGGTCGGCTATCTCATCATGAGCTTCGGCATCTTCCTGGTGCGGCAATACGTGATGACGTCGATCCCCGACGAACTCCTGGAGGCTGCGCGGGTGGATGGCGCGGGGGAGGGCTGGATCTTCCTGCGGATCGTGCTGCCGCTGATGCGCGGCCCGTTGGGAGCTCTCGCCGTGCTGGCGTTCTTTCAGGCCTGGACCGCGTTCGCGTGGCCTCTCGTCGTCATGACCAACAAGGACACCTATACGCTTGAGGTTGGGCTAGCCTTGTTTCAAACCGGTTTCACCGTCGATATCGGTCATCTCAGCGCGGCCGCCGCCCTGGCTCTGGTTCCGAGCGCGCTGTTCTTTTCGCTGATGCGTCGAAATTTCGTGCGTGGCGTGGCCGCGAGCGGTTTGAAAGAATGACGCCTTGCTGGCGTAAGCTGCTTGATGGACGGGCAGGGAGCGCCTTGAGGGGCCTAGGTGGACGGCTCGAGCACGAGCCGGTCGCTGGCCTTCGCAATTTTGCTCCAGTCGTACAACATCGGAACCATTTTGACGGAGGCCCATTGCGCATGCTGATCGGCAAAATGCGGGCTCGCGGGGTGCCCCGACGCGCCGTGAAACACGACCCAGACGCTGTTGTCCCAGTTGCCCACGTCGAAGACGTAGCGCGCAACCGCGCCATAGGCCGCGTTCAGGCTTGACGTAGCCCAATAGCATCCGTTGGCCATAATGGTATCGTTGTCGCCACCAACCGGAAGCCCCGGCGGTTCGAGCTGCGACGCCGCCTGCGGGAAGGCCGCCGACAACGGATGCGACATGCGGACGTGATGCAGCTCCGACCAAGTCTTGTCGTTCCATGTCTTGTCCTTGTCAGTCTCCGCTGCTCGCTTGAGCGCTGCTGTCAGCGCGCGATCCCAATCCCAACCTCCGAGGAACGCGGTATCGTCGTTGCGCAGCAATGACGGGAGTGCCCACCAGATCTGATTGAGCGGCGCCACGCCGGGGGCAACCTGGGCGACGGGATCTCGCGACACCGCGCTGAGACCGGACCGCTCGAGAACGATACGCGCAAGCTCGCGTCGCGTCCGCGCATAAGCAGCTGCCGCCTTTGAATTGGCAGCCATGCAGGCGTCCCAATCCACAATCAGGTCGCGCAACGCGGCAGCTGGTCCTTCGATCACCGGGAGCCGGTTCAGGCGGGCGATGAATTCGCGCGCCGTGAAGCTGTGCGTGTCGGCATGGATGCTGCCCATGTCACTGACGGTCGCAGCCGGAAGTTCGGCCAGCCGATCGGCGATGCGACTGGCCCGGTACGGAGGATGACAGTCGGTGCACAGATAGTCCGGATTCTCGTCGGTGACGACACGGTTGTTGGCGGTGACCAGAAAGCCTTCCGGCGGATCAAAGGCGCGCGGCATATCCTCCCAGGGAATGACACCCTGCCATTCATACTCTCCTGTCCAGCCCGGCACCGGCAGCCAACCATTCAGTCGCGGACGCCGCGGCACGATGGCGCGCACGAGATTTCCGATCCGCCCGGTGGTATCGGCCGCGACCAGATTGTGATCGATCAGGCCCCAGCCTCGCGTTGCCTCATAGAGCGCGTCGACGCTTCTAGCGCGCAGCATCGGCAGCAGACAATCGAACGACCGATCAAGCTCCGCGAACTGCACCGACCGCAGCGTCAGTGCCGCTCCCTGATGAGGATCGCCCGCGATCACCGGCCCATGGTGGGTCGCGATCACCTCGACATCGACGGCAGGTCCACCGCGAACCGCGATGCGTTCATGACGGATATCGCTGGTGCGCCATTCATTCCGGAACAGGTAGCGGGACGCGTCGCCGGGCTTGAATTTCTCGACATACAAATCGTGGATATCGACAAAGGCGTGGGTCACACAAAAAGCGACATGGCCGTTGTGGGCAAAGTGCGGGAATGCAGGCACGCCCGGCACCGAAAGCCCGATGGCATCGAACGCGTCGCAGGCGAGGTGGAACTGTGAATACAGGCTCGGCATCTCGAAGGCGCGGTGTGGATCGCCGGCCAGCAATGGCCGGCCGGTTGCGGTCCGCGACGGGGCAATCGCCCAGTTGTTGCTGCCACCATCGGTGGCCTCCGGCCCTGCGAGCGTTGCCAGTGCTTCGATCGCTGGCGCCAGATCCTGCAGCGCGGCGGTCCATCGCTTGCCTTCCGCACCCGGCGGCGTGGCGAGAAAATCCTGGCCGCCATCGTCGTAACGCAGCTTGGCGACGTGATCCGGACCGATTCTGCGCATGGCCGCCGCGCGCCACAGTTTGAACCAGACCGAGCCCATCAGATAGCCGCGCTGCCGCATCACGAGGATGCAGTGCCACGGCTCCCAGCGTTCGACGTCGCCTCCGACCAGGCCGTACTCGAACGGCAACGGCGCGCCCTGCGCCAGGAAGGCGTTGACGCCGCTAGCATAGGCTTCGAGCATCGCGCGCGCTTCACTCGACAAACCGGCGAAGTCGCGCTGCGACGCGCCCGCGACATCGAGCTGCCGCGCCAGCGTATCCGCCGCGACACCCGCGCTGCCTTCCCATTCCGCCCAGCGGCCCAGCATGCGCCGGCGCGCGGCGTCCATCTGCCAGAGCCGGTCCTGGGCATGGACATAGCCTTGCGCAAAAAAGGCGTCCGCCGTTCCGCGTGCGCGGACGTGAGGGATGCCCCAGGCGTCGCGATGGACGTCGACCTTGTCCTCAAGACCACGCAGCACGACGGTGCCTTTGGTCTGAGGCAGGCATGAAGGTCTGTCATTGGCAGCGTTTGTCACGCTCTTCTCCCAGTCTTGTCAGGCTTGCAGGTAAGGGCTTCGTCGCCCGATCAATCATGCCGCGGGCGGTCGACGATCGGCCCAGGGGCGAATTCGCTCCAGAATGGCACCGAGGCGCAGAACATCGTTATCTTTCCACCAGCGGCCGACGATCTGCAGGCCGGTCGGCAATCCATCGGCGCCGAATCCGTTTGGCACCGACAGCGCCGGATTTCCGCTCTGGTTGAACGGATAGACGAAAGCGTTCCAGCCGCGATTGAACAATGCGTCGACGGTCTTGCCGGCCTCGGTCGTAATCGCAGTCGTGGGCAAGGTAGGGGTGACGAGGAAGTCGTAGTCTTCAAAGAGCCTCTGCACGGCGCGATAGAGCCGCGAACGGGCAACCTGGGCCTTGCGAAAATCAACCAAAGTAGCGCGGCTGCCTGCTGCGATCCATTCTACCAGGACCGGGTCCATCCGGTCGCGCCATTTTTCCAGATGGTGGCCGAAATAGACGTTCAGATTGGCGAGGTACATGAGCCGGGCAGGACCCGCGATCCAGTCCATTCCAGCGCCTGCCTCTTCTACCTCGGCGCCGAGCGCTGCGAGGGCTGCGAGCGACGCCTTGGTGTTTGCTGCAACGTCCGCGCTGCAGTCGCTCATGGCGGACAAATATCCGATCCGCAATCCGGACAAATCCTCCGAGATCAGGCTCGGCATCAGCGTCCCGTTACCGGGCGCACCGAGCGACCAGGGATCGAGTGTCGACGGACCCACAAGGCTGTCCATCATCAATGCAGCATCGGCTACGGTGCGCGTCAACGGACCGGCCGCGGCATAGTTGAAGAAGGAATCCGAGGTTTGCTCATAGGGCACCGCGCCCGTGGTCGGCTTTAGTCCGACCACGCCGCAGGCGGCTGCGGGAATGCGGATCGATCCCGCGCCGTCCGTGCCGAGACCCAGGGGCCCGAGTCCGGCCGCCAACGCGACGGCCGCGCCACCGCTCGATCCGCCTGCGGTGCGTTCGGGATTCCAGGGATTGCGCGTGATCCCGAAGCTGGGTCCGTCGGTGTGGCCCTTGTGACCGAATTCAGGTGTGGTCGATTTGCCTACCATGATCGCGCCCGCGTTCTTCAGGCGAGTCACCAGGATATCGTCCTGCGCGGGAATGTTGTCAGCGAGGATCGCCGATCCGTGCGCAGTGCGCACGCCCTTGGTGGCAAAGAGATCCTTGATGCTGACGGGGATGCCGTGCAGCGGCCCGAGTTGCTCGCCAGCCATGACGGCCTGCTCCGCGACCCGCGCCTGCGCCCGCGCCGCGTCGGCGGTTACCGTCGCGTAGGCATTGAGCGTCGGCTGTGTCCGCTCGATCGCGCCCAGCACGGCGTCGACATACTCCACAGGAGACAGCGCGCGTTTACGGATCAGGCTTGCGGCGGTCGTGGCCGGCATAAAGAGTAGATCGCGATCAGACATCTCAGAACTCCATCATTCGGCAAAGCGGCGGCGGCAGCCGTCAGGCGGGGACTTCGTGAAGGTGGCAGGCGGCGAGATGGCCCGAAGCGATCTCTCGCAGCTTCGGCCTCTCGGCTCGACAGCGTTCGAACGCGAACGGACAACGTGGATGAAACGTGCAGCCCGGCACGGTGTCGATTTGGCTCGGCAGCTCGCCGGTAACGACCGCGGCGCGGGCCTTGTTCGACTTGATGCGAGGGATCGCCGCAAGCAGCGCCTGCGTGTAGGGATGCCGGGGAGCGGTGTACAGTTCGTGCCTGGGCGCGATCTCGACGATGCTGCCGGCATACATCACCGCCACCCGCGCTGAAATGCTGCGGACCACCGCGAGATCATGAGCGATGAAGAGATAGCTGAGGCCGAGCCGCTCCTGGAGGTCGAGCAGCAGGTTGACGATTTGAGCCTGCATCGACACGTCGAGCGACGATACCGGTTCGTCGCAGACGATGAATTCCGGCTTCAGCGCCAACGCTCGCGCGATGCCGATGCGTTGGCGTTGGCCGCCGGAAAATTCATGGGGGAAACGGTCGCCACACGACCGCGGCAGACCGACCATTTCCAGCAGTTCGCGGACGCGATCATTGCGGGCGGCGCGCGACAGACCGCCCGCGACGTCGAGCGGCTCCGCGATCGCGTCCTGCGCGCGCATGCGGGGATTGAGAGAATTTTGCGGGTCTTGAAACACGAATTGCAGCCGTCGGCGCACTGTCCTGAGCGCGGCCTTGCCGCTCGCCGAAGAAATCTCCTGGCCGAACAGCTTGATCGATCCGCTGGTCGCGGCCTCGAGCCCCACCAGAATACGTCCCGTGGTGGACTTCCCCGAGCCGGACTCCCCGACCAGGCCGAGTGTCTCACCTTGCCCGACATCGAAATTGACACTATCGACGGCGCGCAACGACGCACCCCGCGCCGCAAAGGTCTTCACCAACTCGCGCACGGCGACGATGGGTACTCCACTCATGCGGTTCTTCCCGCGGCGATGCGCGGCGGACAACGCGCGAAATGGTCGGCGCCGGCATCGACCAGCGCCGGCGGCTTCGTCAGGCAGGACTTGATCGCCTCGCTGCAGCGCGGATTGAACCGGCATCCCGCGATCAACGTCGACGGATCCGGAATATTTCCGGGAATCGTGGCGAGCCGGCGTACGTCCGCGTCGGGATCGGGCACGGCGCGGATGAGGCCTTCGGTGTAAGGATGCATCGGCCGTTCGAACAGGGCAGGGACGGCAGCGGATTCAACAACTCGCCCGGCATACATGACAACGACACGCTGCGCGAACTCCGCGACCACGCCGAGATCATGGGTGATCAGAATCACCGACATGCCGATCTCACGCTGCAACTCGCGCAGCAATTCGAGGATCTGGGATTGAATGGTGACGTCGAGGGCGGTGGTCGGTTCGTCTGCGATCAGGAGTTTGGGGCGGCACGCCACTGCGATGGCGATCATGACACGCTGGCGCATGCCGCCGGAAAGCCGATGGGGGTAATCATCGATGCGGCGCGACGCGTCGGAAATCCGCACCATCTCCAGCAGCTCGATGGCCTGACGACGGGCAGCCCGCGCCGAGAGGCCCTGATGCTGGCGCAGCGGCTCCATGATCTGGTCGGCGATGCTCAGGACCGGATTGAGCGAGGACATCGGATCCTGGAAGATCATGGCGATCTCCCCGCCGCGAACCTGGCGCAGCCTGCGTTGCGAAACGGTCAGCAGGTCATGTCCGCCGTAGCGGATCGTTCCCGATGCGTAACGTGTGTTGGCACGGCCATGCAGCTTGAGAATCGAAAGGGCGCTGACGCTCTTGCCGCTGCCGGACTCACCGACGATGCCGAGGCATTCGCCGGCGCGAACGGCAAAGTCCACGCCTTCGACGGCATTCACCCAGCCGGCGTCGCCGCGGAACTGGACCGTGAGGTTCTCGACACTCAGGAGGGTTTGATGCGCCATTCAGGTCTCGATCTTCAAGCGCGGATCGAACACGTCGCGCAGCCCGTCGCCGAGCAGATTCATGCCGAGCGCAGCGAGGCTGACCGCGAGACCGGGAAACAGCATCACCCACCATGCCTCGACCGAGTAGTCGCGCCCTTCCGCGATGATGTTGCCCCAGCTCGGGGCCGGCGGCGGCGGGCCGATGCCGAGAAAGCTGAGCGTCGCTTCCGCAACGATGGCATAGGCAAAGATGAAGGTCAGCTGGACGATCAGCGGTCCGAGGCAATTGGGCAGCACGTGCTTGACGATGATGTGCGCGTCGCCGGCACCGCTCACCCGCGCGGCCTGCAGATATTCCATCTCGCGAATGACCAGCACCGAGGCACGGACGATGCGCGCTGTCCGCGGCACATAGGCGACTGCCAGCGCCACCACGATGCTGCTGGCTTGCGCGCCGAGCGCCGCGCCGATACCGATCGCCAGCAGGATCGCCGGGAATGCCATCAGCGCGTCCATCAACCGCATGACGTACGGATCGATCGCGCGAAAATATCCCGCCAGGACACCGATCATGGCGCCGAACACGCCCGAGAGCAGGGCCACCGAAAACCCGATCGACAGAGACAGCCGGCCGCCATAGAGCACACGCGTGAGGATGTCCCGCCCATATTGATCGCTGCCGAACGGGAAGCGCGCCGACGGCGGCTTGAACCGGTAGCGAATGCTCATTGCCGTCGGGTCGGTGCCGGTCAGCAGCGGCCCGATGATCGCGCAAAGCACCAGAACGGTCACGACCACCAGTCCGATCTTGAACGACCGGTGAGCAGCGAGCTTGCGCAGGACTCGAAATCGCCGGCGTTCCGCCAGTATCTGCGTGGATGGCGCAACGAGCCCGACGTCAGTCATAGCGCACCCGCGGGTCGACCAGGGTGTAGACGATATCCACGGCAACGTTGATCAGCACGAAGGCGAAGCCGAACAACAGCATGGTGCCCTGGATCAGCGGGTAGTCGCGGGCCATGATCCCCTGCACCACGAGCCGGCCGATGCCCGGCAACGCAAATACCTGTTCCACGACGACCGAACCTCCGATCAGGAGACTCAGGATGATGCCGCTGACCGTCACGACGGCAACCAGAGCATTGCGGAAGCCGTGCTTGCCGACGGTTCGCCACTCGCTGACGCCCTTGGCGCGCGCCGTCCGGATGAAATCCTGCTCGAGCACATCGAGCATCGCCGAGCGTGTCATGCGCGCCAGGAAGCCGATCTGAAACAGGCTGAGCACCATGGCGGGCTGGATCAGCGAGGCGAACCAGGCGCCGGGGCCTGCCGTCAGCAACGGCGCGTAGCCAGCGGACGGTACCCATCCGAGCTTTACGCTGAACAAGATGACCGACACGATTGCGATCCAGAAACTCGGGGCCGAAACCCCGATCAGCGCGATCGCCATGACACCCGCATCGATCCAGCTGCTCCGGAAATAGGCGGCCAGGATGCCGAGTGCGATCCCGATCGGCAAGGTGATGGCGAGCGACAGGGCGGCGAGCGACAACGTCACCGGCAAGCGCTCCCCGACCGCGGAGAGCACGGTCTGGTTCAGCATCAGCGAACTGCCGAACTTGCCCTGTGCCAGGTTGAGGAACCAGGACAGCAGTTGCCGCCAGATCGACTGGTCGAGGCCGAGTTCACGACGAATCCGTTCAACCGCCGCTGGCGCGGCATCGGCTCCGGCGATCACGACCGCAGGGTCTCCCGGCAGAAGGTGCATCAGGATGAAAGACAGCACTGCAACCAGCAGCAGGACCGGTATGGATTGCATGAGACGGACGCTGATCGTGCGAAACATGAGATACCCGATACGACGCTTTTTGCTCCTGCCCAGCCAGCCGTTTTGCGACGACGCTACTTCAGCCAGACGTCCCAGAAATGAACGATATAATAGGGCATGAAGTTCACGACCTTGGCGGCGTTGTAGCTTCGCATCGTGCCCATGTCGGCGATCTTGATCATGTAGGCTTGCTCCAGCACGCGCTTCTCGATATCGGCCCAGGCAGAGATGCGCTTTTGCGGGTCGAGCGAGGCGTAGAACGCGTCATAGGCAGCGTCGAGAACATGGTCGTCCTTGACGTGCGGAAAGGTGTAGAACATCACTTTCCATTGTTGCGGACCGAGCAGCGGATTCGAGCAATAGCCGGTGGTGGACACATTCCAGACCCCGGTGCCGCGCTGCATGTTGCTCGCGTTGGTGGTCCAGTCGACGATGTCGACCGCGACGTTGAAGCCGGCGTCTTTCATTTGCTCGGACAAGACCAGGATGGCGTCGCGGAAGTTCGGATAGTTGGAGTTCGTCTGGAGCACGATTTTCTCGCCGTTGTATCCGGCCTGCTTCAGCAGCGCCTTGGCTTTGGCCGGGTTACGCTGGTCGTAGTAGGGCTTCATCGCATCGCCCTGATAGTAAGGGCTCGACGCGTAGACCAATGAATGGCCGGGCCGCGAGATCTGTCCCATGGCGCCGGTGATATCATCGACATTGACCACCGCCTCGATCGCCTGGCGAACCAGCGGATTGGTGGTCGGCGCCGCCTGCGTGTTCACCACGAACACCTGCATGCAATAGGGGAAAATCTGCTGCGTCGTGATATTGGCTTGGCCGTCGAAGCGCTTGGCGAGGTCGCGGGGGACGTCGCCGATGACGTCGGCGTTGCCGGTCTGCAAGGCGGCGACGCGGGCGTTCGCCTCGGGCACAAAATTATAGCGGACCTGGTCGAGATAGGCGGTGCGCCGCCCGGCCAGACCATCCGGCCCGGGCGAGCTCTCGTCGGGCACATAGCCGTCGAAGCGCTTGATGACGAGATGGCTGTCCTTCACCCACTCGCCAAGCATGAACGGACCGGTTCCGATGATGTCGATCTCGCGCGCCGCCTTGTCCTTCTGCTCGGCCGGCAAGATCTCGAACGGATAGACCGGCGACTTCAGCACGTCGACGAACACGGCGTTCGGCTTCTTCAACCGGATCACGAAGCCGTAGGGATCGGGTGCCTCGAAGCCGTCGACATCGGCGAGCACGGAGGCGTTGGGACTGACCTTGCGATAGCGCTCGAACGACGCCAGCACATCGGCCGACGTCATCTCCTTGCCATTATGGAATTTCACGCCCTTGCGCAGTGTGAAGGTGAACACTGTGGCATCGGCACTGGTCTCGATTTTCGAAGCGAGCACGGGCTTGGCGTTATAGTTATTGTCGATCGCAACCAGTGGCTCGAACAAGTGGTGAATGACTTCGAGTTCGACCAGGCTCGAGGCGACATGAGGATCGAGCGTGCCCGGGCCCGAGAGATAGGCATAGACGAGGCTGCCGCCGCGGGTGGGTTCAGCGGCATGGAGCGGGGTCGCAAGCGCGCCCAGCAGGGCAATCGATCGGCCCAACGCGGTGATCATACGAAACATGGCCGAAAAGCTTGTCATTACAACTGCCTTCCTGTTGAGCTCGCGTCTCAGTCGTCATTTACCCGCATGAATGCTCCCGCTGCATTCACTGGACCATTGTCGCGGACTGGCGTCGGTCGGCTGAAGCGGCGACCTGCTTGAGGGCTCCATCGGTCGCCTCGAGGACTCGATCGATGTCGTCGGCCTGATGCGCCGCGGACAGAAACATGTTGTGCCAGGGATGCATGTAGACGCCGCGCCGCAGCGCCTCCTGCACGAAACGATGGCCGAGCACGAAATCCGGATCGTCCTCGAACATGATCATCGGCATCTGGACTGGTCCGGTCTGCCGCAATCGTACATCGTGCAACCGTGCCTGCGCCTCGAGCCCATCGCGTAGCCGACGGCCCATGACTTCCATCGTCGCGACCGCGCCGGTCGCACGCAGCTTCTTGATGGTGGCAACCGCTGCCGCCATCGGTACAGCCGAACACCAGAAGGAGCCGGTGACATAAACCTGTTGCGCGGCGTCGCGAAAGCGATCGGCGCCGGTCACCGCTGCAAGCGGATGACCGTTGGCGATCGCCTTGCTCCAGGCGCACAAATCGGGCCGGATGCCGTAAGGCTCCCAGCTGCCGCCGATGTGGAGGCGAAAGCCTGCCCTGACGTCGTCGAGAATCAGCGCCGCACCAGCCGCGTCGCAGATTCGCCGCACCGCTTGCGCGAAGGCAAGCGTCGGCGCCTCCTGATGGCGTCTCACATCATGCTTGAACGCCGTCACCAGCACTGCCGCGAGGTCGCGACCCGCCTCGTCGGCGGCGCGCTCCAGGCTCGCAATGTCGTTATAGTCAAAGTGAAGGATGTGGGCCCGATCTTCCGCGGTGACGCCGGCCAGCGAAGGCGTGCACCACGGCGCAGCGCCATGATAGGAGCCCTTCGCCACCAGCACCTTGCGCCGCTGCTTGGCCGCACGCGCAATGGTCACGCAGGCCGTCGTCGCATCGGTGCCGTTCTTGGCGAACAGCACCCAGTCGGCGTGCGGAATGGTCTCGACAACGAGCTCCGCGAGTTCGACCTGGCATTCGGCCGGCCCGGTCATCAGATCGCCGCGGCTGCGCTGCGCCGCGGCTGCGGCCTCCACATCCGGATCGCTGTAACCGAGCACGATCGGTCCGTAGCCGCACATCAGGTCGACATATTCCGTGCCCGCCACATCCCGGAGGCGGCAGCCGCTGGCGCTGCGAAAAAACTGCGGATAGCCGGGAGGCAGCCGAGCGACGTTCATGTGGCCCCACATGCCGCCGGGAATGACCTTCAGGGCTCGTGCCCGCAACGCCTCGTCCTGCGACAGGAGCCCGGATGCGGTGTCATCAGGTGCCATGGCAAGTCCCTCGTGTCGGACGGCCGCGCCGTTGCGACGCCAACATAATATATGATATATCATAGCTGCGAAGACCCTTTCTCGCCTTTTGATCTTGCAAAGACCGCAGGCAGACGTGCGGGCCACGCATAGAGATCGGTCGCCTCTCGACTGGAAAGCAGGTCCACTCGATGTCCAACGATGCTGTCGGTCTGGTCGGCCGCGACAACCTGACGGCCCGCGTGTTTGGGGAATTGCGGCTTGCCTTGATGGAGGGACGATTCCGCCCCGGCCATCGCTTCAAGATCCGCGAGCTCGCCGAAACGATGGGCGTCTCGGAAACGCCGATCCGCGAAGCGCTGATGCAGTTGGTGCGCGCGCGGGTGCTTGACATGCAGGCAAGCCGCTCGATCGAGGTCGCCCGCCTGAGCGCAGCGCAGTACGAGGAACTACGCGGTATCCGGATTTTGCTGGAAGGACTGGCTGCCGAACGCGCAACCACCCGGATATCCAAGGCTGATATCGCCAATCTCAAGAAGTATCATCAGGCGCTGGTCGCGGCAGAACGCGGCAGGCGCTGGCGCGAGGCCGTCCAGGTGAACTGGCAATTCCACCACACGCTCTACAAGGCGGCCGACGCACCCGAACTGCTCGAGATGATCGAGACGATCTGGCTTCGCAACGGCCCTCTGCTCAACATGCTGTATCCGCATGCGACACCGACCTATCCGGGACGGCATCAGCACCTCAACGTACTTGACGGTTTGACCGCGAGAAATCCCGAGGCCGTGAAGCAGTCGATCCAGGCCGATCTGTTGGAGGGAGGCGCCAGATTGCTGCAACTGCTCCAGGATATCGAAACCGGTGCGACGCCGTCGGAGTTGGATGCCGCAGTGACATAGTCAGCGCGCGACACTGCCTCGAACGAGCCGGCGGGCCAGTTCAGCGTGCGTCACCGATCGTTTCGCCGCGCGGCCACTATGATCCGATCCAGAATTTCGTCGAGGATCGGCATCGATGTTGCGAAATTGAGCCTGACAAATTGCGGACTACCGGGGTCAAAAGTTTCGCCGGCGCTGAATCCGATACGGGCGTTGTTCAGGAAGAATTGATGCGCCGCTGATGACAGGCGGAGTTCGCGGCAGTCGAGCCAAGTCAGGTAAGTCGCTTCCGGGGCATGGAAGCGGATCTCAGGCACTTCGGCCGCGAGCACATCCACAACTCTGTTCCGAGCCTTGTGAAGGTGATCCATCACGGCATCAAGCCAGGGCTGCCCCTCGGTCCAGGCAGCCACAGTTGCGTCGGCGCCGATGACATTGGCCTGACCTGTCAAGCGGAGCGGGATACGGCTGTGAAACCGCTTGCGCAGGTCCTCGCTGCCGAAAGCGATGACCGCGCAGCGCAGGCCGGGAATGTTGAAGCTCTTGGTCGCCGAATTGAGAGTCACGGTGCGCGCGGCGATCTCAGGTCCAAGCGAGGCAAACGGAATGTGCTGATATCCCGGATAGACGAGATCGGAATGGATCTCGTCGGAAATAACGATCAGATCATGGTCGATGGCGAACGTGGCTAATGCCAGCAGCTCATCCCGGGAAAACACCCGCCCCGTCGGGTTCTGCGGATTGCACAGCACGAAGATGCGGGTTCGTTGGTCAACCAGCGCCTTCAGTTCGTCCATGTCGAAGACGTAGCGGGTCCCGTCGTCGCGCATCGGCAGCGTCAGGAGCCGGCGCTCCGTCGTGCTGATGGCGTCGCGAAACGGCGGATAGTTCGGGACCTGGAGGACAACACCATCGCCGGGGTCTGAGAACGCCAGGATCGGTGCGTAGGTGCCCTGCACCAGGTCCGCCAGCGGCAGCACGAGATCGGGCGAGAGCTCCCAGCCGTAGCGGGACTGCATCCGGTTGGCGAAGGCTGAGGCGACGAGCCGGTCCGGTTTCTGGCCGTCGCGTAGCGGATAGCCGTAGTCGCCATCCCGGACGATGCGCTCGATTGCTGCCTGTATCGGAGCGGCGACGGCAAAGTCCATGTCCGCGACGAAGGCAGGCAGGACGTCGGCGTCGTATTGGTTCCACTTGGCGTTACGGCGCGCCTGTAGCGCAGGCTGCGATAGTTCGAAGCTGATCGTCTCTCGGCTGTTCATGATCTCTGTCCGCGGCGCTTTCATTGGGTCGGCGATGTGAATAGGTTACGCGAGATGGTAGGCGACCGCATTGCCGTCGGCGAGCTTGTTCGGCGCTGTTGTCTATTTGCGTTCGATCAGCGCCGCCCGTCGTCAATCATTCCGTCCGACAATCACCAGCCTCCTGCACAGTTTTGCTACAGATCGGCATGTTTTGCGGCAGGCTTCGCTGCAACAACGCGCTTGACATCGTATTTGATCTCAACGACCGTATGGTGCAAGCGTAGGGCAACACGGCCCATCGACGCGATGAGTTCAACCATTTCCAACACCACGCTTTCATCGCGTGTTCGGTTGGCGGCGAGGGCGCCCTCGGCTTCACAGCCGACGGGCGCTTTTTTGTTTTGGATCGGGTGATGACGCAGAAGCGGTATCGAATTGGCGTGATGTTCTCGACGACGGGCTCCTACAGCGTCGTCGCGCGCTCGATCCTCAACGGCGCGTTGCTGGCGTTCCAGGAGGTCAATGCGAGTGGTACCGACGTTGCGCTGGAGCCAGTCGTGGTCAACCCGTCCGGCGACCTTGCGCGCTATCGTTCGCTCAGCCTCGACCTTCTCGGTTCCGGCATCCGGCACGTGGTCGGCTGCTACACCTCGTCGAGCCGCAAGGAGGTGATCCCGTGCTTCGAGAAGTTCGATGGATTGTTGTGGTATCCGTCTCACTACGAGGGTTTCGAGAGCTCCGATAACGTCATCTACACCGGCGCAGCACCGAACCAGCACGTGCTGCCGTTGGTCGATTATCTGGCGTCCCGCGTCGGCTCGCGTGCGTTCTGTGTCGGATCCAACTACATCTGGGCCTGGGAAAACAACCGCATCTTTCGCGAGGCATTGATCGCTCGCGGCGGCGCCGTGCTCGCCGAGCGCTATCTCCCGGTCGGTGATACCGAGGTCGACCAGGTGATCGCGGCCATCATCGACCAGCGTCCCGACTTCGTCTTCAACAATCTGATCGGCACCAGTGCCTATGCTTTCTTCCGCGCGTTCCGGGCCGCTTGCCGCGCCCGCGGTATCGATCAGGCATCCGAAATTCCGGTCGCGAGCTGCACGCTGTCGGAACCGGAATTGCCCGAGATCGGGCTGGACGCCGTCGACGGACATCTGTCCTCAAGCGTCTATTTCTCTTCGCTGAATTCCCCGGAGAATGCCGCGTTTATTCGCGCCTATATGGCATCCTTTCCGGACGGACCGGTCTCGTCGGCAGATGCTGAATCCTCTTACATCGCCGTCAAGCTGCTCGCAGCGGCATTGTCACAGGCCGGCACTGACGACGCCCGCACGGTGCGCGCCGCCGTGGCCGATCAGCGGTTGCGCGCCCCGCAAGGAGAGGTCCGCATCGACCGGCAGACCTTTCACGCTTGGCTCACGCCGCGGATCGGCCGCTCGGCTGCCAACGGGCAGTTCGAGGTGCTACTGGAATCCCGCGAACCGATCGCGCCCGATCCTTACCTTATTCAGTCGTCGCCGCGCTTTGCCAGCGCGATGCGCTCTCCGCTGTTGAAGGTGGTGCAATCATGAGCTCCCGACTGCTACAGAATTTCAAGGGCGGCCGCGCCATCGTCGTCACCCGGCGAGGGGGATGGGAGAGCGCGCTCGAAACGACGCTCGCCAAGCTCGGCGTCTCCACCGAATATCCGGAAATTATCGACGGCCGCGCGCAGATCGACGTCGCTGGCCTCCAGGCCGATCGTGACATTCTGTTCGTCGACGGCGATCTCGAAGGCGCGGTCGCGATCGAAGTCAATCCGGCCTCGCGGCTGCCTCCGGTGCCGGTGATCGGCCTCGTCGGCGTCGAGGCGCCAAGCCGGCTCAAGGCGCTCGTCAATCTCGGCGCCACCTCGTTTCTGCGCAAGCCGGTGCATGGCGGCGCGGTCTATACGTCGCTCTTCATGGGCATCAACCAGTTCCTGCTGCGCGCCGAGATGTATGAGCGCTTGCAGGGCCTCGAGGAACGCCGCCGCGGCCGCCGCGCGGTGATCCGGGCCGTCATCCTGCTGATGCAGCAGGACGGCCTCGACGAGGAGGGTGCCTATTCCCGGCTCCGTCGCGAAAGCATGCGCGCGCGGCAGAACATGGAACTCTATTGCGAGGAGTTTCTGAGCAAGCGGGCGAAGCCGCCCGATACGACCGGCCGCACGACCGGCATCATGCTGCAAGGCGGCGACAAGCAAGCCATCTAGGAGAAGCAAAATGAGCAAGTCTGTATTGCGGGGGCTGCGTGCCGCAGCCCTCACGGGGACGCTTGTCCTCGGATCACACCTCGGATCACCCTCGGCACTCGCGGCGGAAAATCCGATCAAGCTCGGCGTGCTGGAGGATCAGTCCGGCGACTTCGCGGCCGCCACCATCGGCAAGGTCCACGCCATCCAGCTCGCCGCCGACGAGATCAACAAGGCCGGCGGTATCATGGGCCGGCCGATCGAGCTCGTTCCCTACGACACACAGTCCGACAACACACGCTACCAGGAGTTCATGCGCCGTGTGCTCCAGCGCGACAAGGTCGACGTCGTCTTCGCGGGCTTCTCGTCGGCCTCGCGCGAGGCCTATCGCCCGATCGTCGACCAGTTCAACGGCTTCGCCTTCTACAACAACCAGTATGAAGGTGGCGTCTGCGACGGCCACATGATCGTCACCGGCGCGGTGCCGGAGCAGCAGTTCTCCACGCTCATTCCCTACATGATGGAGAAGTACGGCAAGAACGTCTACACGCTCGCGGCCGACTACAATTTCGGCCAGATCTCGGCGGAGTGGGTGCGCAAAATCGTCAAGGAGAACGGCGGCAAGATGGCCGGCGAGGAGTTCATTCCCCTCGGCGTGTCGCAGTTCTCCCAGAGCATCCAGAACATCCAGAAGGCCAAGCCCGACTTCGTCGTCACGCTGCTGGTTGGCACCGCGCAGGCCTCCTATTATGAGCAGGCGGCTTCCGCCAACGTCAACCTGCCGATGGCATCCTCCGTCAACGTCGGCCAGGGCTACGAGCACAAGCGCTTCAAGCCGCCGAGCCTGAAGGACATGTACGTCACCACCAACTACATCGAGGAGATCGACTCGCCGAAGAGCAAGGAGTTCTACGCCAAGTTCAAGGCGAAGTTCCCGAGCGAGCCGTATGTGAACCAAGAGGCGGAAAACTCCTATCTCGCCGTCTATCTCTACAAGCAGATGGTGGAGCGGGCGAAGTCGACCAAACGCGAGGACATCCGCAAGGTGATCGCGATGGGCGATGTCTGCATGGATGCGCCTGAGGGCAAGGTCTGTATCGACCCGAAGAGCCAGCACATGTCGCACACGATCTATCTTGCCAAGGTCGGTGCCGATCACTCGATTTCCTTCCCGAAGACCTGGGAGGACATCAAGCCCTATTGGCTCGGTGAAGCCGGCTGCGATCTCACCAAGAAAGATCCGATGGCCCAGTACACGCCGTCGAATCCGCCGCCGAAACCCTGACGGCGGTCGGTCGCCCCGGCGTTCCCTGCACGCCGGGGCGACTACGGCTACCCGCGACGGAGACGTCGCCCCTCTCATCGATCTGGCTGGTTCATGGACATCGCGACCCTCGTATTCTCGGCGCTCTATCAATTCGGCGACGCCTTCGCGTTCCTGGTGCTGTCGGCCTGCGGGCTCGCGGTGATCTTTGGCATGATGGGCGTGATCAATCTCGCCCATGGCGAGTTCATCATGTGCGGCGCCTATGTGACGGCTGCGACGGTGCATGCCGGCCTGCCGTTGCCGCTCGGGATACTGGCGGGCACGATTGTGTCCGCACTGGTGGGCGTCCTGGTCGAGCTTACAGTCATCCGCCATCTTTACGACCGACCGCTCGACACTATCGTCGCGACCTGGGGGCTCAGCCTGATCGCGACGCAAGGCACGCTGATCATGGTGGGCTCCACCATGGCGGGCGTCGGCACCCCGTTCGGCAGTTTCCAGGTCGGTGACTATTCCTATTCGATCTACCGCATCGTGCTGTTCTGTGCCGCGCTCGGCGTGCTGGCAGGTCTCTATGCTCTGTTCAACTGGACGCGCTTTGGGGTGCTGGCGCGCGCCACCATTCAGGTACCGCATATGGCGGCGGCGCTCGGCGTCGACACGCGGCTGATCTACAGCCTCACCTTTGCCTGCGGGGCGGGGCTCGCCGGCCTTGCCGGCGGTCTCTACGCGCCGACCATGACGCTGGTGCCGACCATGGGTGCGACCTTCATCATGGAGGCCTTCGTCACCGTGGTGATCGGCGGCGCCGACGTTTTCCTCGGCACGGCGCCTGCGGGTGGCCTGCTCGCGATCGTGAAGTCCGGAATGACGTCCTGGCAGGGTCAGTTGTTCGGCCAGATCGGTCTTTTGGTGGCCGTCATCATCGTGGTCCGGGTGCTGCCGAAGGGCATCTCCGGCTTCGTGCTGCGCGAACGCACCTGACGGAGTGATGGCGCTGTGAGCGGTTTCGTTTCCTTCTTTCGCCGTCTCGAGGGCCCGCAGACCGTCGGCCGCGGTCCGGCCTTCTGGAGCCTGTTTGCCGTCGTGATGATGATCGCGCTGGCCTATCCGCTGTTCAGCGACGGCTACACGGTCGGCAACACCGTCTACTTCTTCGTCTGGGTGTTCATCGCGCTCAGCCTCTGCCTGATCTGGGGCTATGGCGGATCGCTCTCTTTCGGCCAGACCGCGTTCTTCGGGATCGCGGGCTATGGCTACGGCGTCCTTACCCTCAATTTCGGCTCGGCCTACGGCTTCACATTGGTGGCGCTGGTGATTGCGGTGGCGATCGCCGCGCTGTTCGCGGTCCTGCTCGGCTATTTCATGTTCTTCGGCCGCATCGCCGGCGTATTCCTTGGCATCGTCACGCTCGCCGTGACCCTGATGCTGGAGCGCTTCATGGCCCAGACCGCAGGGCCCGAGTGGCACATCGGCAGCGCGCGGCTCAACGGCTTCAACGGCATGAGCGCGATGCCGCCTTTGACGATTCCGTGGCCGGGCGAACCGATCGTGCTGTTCGCCGATGTCGGGCTCTACTATTTCGTGTTTGGCCTTTTGGTCTTCGTCTATCTGGCCTTGCGCATCCTGATGAACTCGTCCTTCGGAAACGTCATCGTCGCGATCCGCGAGAACCCGGAGCGTGCGGAGATGCTGGGCTACGACGTGCGCAAGTACCAGCTCATCACCTTCGTCATCGGCGCCGCGCTCGCGGGGATATCGGGCGTGCTCTACACGGCGTGGGGCCAATACATCACGCCGTCGAGCATGGGCATGACGGCGGCGGCGCTGCCGCTGATCTGGGTCGCGGTCGGCGGCCGCAGCGACCTGACATCGACCGTGGTCGGTACGCTGGTGGTACTTGCCGCGTTCCAGGCACTCACGATCTACGGCAGCCAGTACGCGCTCATCTTCATGGGCGTGCTGCTGGTGCTGACCGTCCTCATCGCCCCGAACGGCCTCGTCCTCGGCGCAATGAACTGGCTCGGACGGCTCGCCGCGCGCCTCACCCAAAGGGTCAGCTGATGTCGTTGCTCGAGCTTCGCAAGCTGAACAAGCATTTTGGCGGCCTGCACGTCACCAACGCCGTCGACCTCACGCTGGAGGTTGGCGAGATCCATTGCCTGATCGGTCCGAACGGTGCCGGCAAGAGCACGCTGTTCCGTCTGATCCTCGGCGAGCATCATCCTGGTAGCGGCGACATCCTGTTCGCTGGGGACAATATTACCGCGCTGAAGTCGTTTGCGCGAATTCGCCGCGGCCTTTCGGTCAAGTTCCAGGTGCCGGGTGTCTTCAAGGGACTGTCTGTCCGCCAGAATCTCGAAATTGCCTTGCAGAGCCAGCATCGTGGCGCCCGGCTCGGAGAAGAGATTGAGCGGCTCCTCGTGTTCCTGGGACTTGAGAGTGAGCAGGCGCAGACCGCCGGCAATCTCAGCCACGGCCAGAAGCAGTGGCTGGAGATCGGCATGGCAATCAGCCTGAAGCCGCGCCTTCTGCTGCTTGACGAGCCGACCGCCGGCATGTCGCCGGAGGAAACCCACATGACCGGCGCGATGGTGCAGCGGCTCAATGCCGACGGCATGACCGTGCTTGCGATCGAGCACGACATGGCCTTCGTGCGCCAGGTCGCCCAGCGCGTGACCGTGTTGCATCTCGGCCAGGTCTTTGCACAGGGCACGATCGACCAGATCGTGGCCGACGAGCGTGTCGCGGCGATCTATCTGGGGCAGGCCCATGCTTGATATGCCGCGCAAGGAAGTGATCCTCTCGACGCTGGCTCTGCGCGCCGGTTATGGCGGCAAGCCTGTGCTGCAAGGCCTCGAGATCGAAGTGCGGGAAGGCGAGATCGTCGCCGTCATCGGCCGCAACGGTGTCGGCAAGTCCACGCTGATGAAGAGCCTGATCGGGCTGGTGCCTGCGATGAGCGGCTCGATCGTCTATCGCGGCGAGGCGGTGGAATCTCTCCCGGCGCACAAGCGGGCTCGCCTCGGTATGGGCTATGTGCCGCAGGGGCGCGACGTGTTTCCGCGCTTGACCGTCGGCGAGAACGTCGCGGTCGGCGCCGCGATCAAGGGGGGCGGCATCCCCGAAGCGGGCCGGCGCAAGATCGTCGAGGCGTTTCCGATTCTCGCAGAACGCTGGACCCAGCGTGCCGGCACCATGTCCGGCGGCCAGCAGCAGCAACTGGCGATCGGGCGGGTCCTGATTGCGGATCCGAGCCTCATCCTGCTGGACGAGCCGTCCGAAGGCATCCAACCCAATATCGTCCAGGATATTGCGCGCAACATGGTCGAGCTCAACCGCAGGACCGGTGTGACCATCATCCTGGTCGAGCAGAACCTCGACATGATCCGCGCCATGGCGCAGCGCTGCTACGTCATGGACAAGGGCCGCATTGTCGCAAGTCTCGACCGTTCAGCGCTCGACGACGAAGCGGAGATGCGCCGCCATCTGGCAGTCTAGAAAACGACGCCCAACCAAGGAGAAACAGTAATGGCCTGGCAAAACGATTCCATCATGGCACGCAAAGGCGTCGCCAAGGGCGAGCGCGGCAAGGAATACACGATCACCGAAACCGAGCAAGGCAAGTACCACTATGTCTACGGCCCCTATGTGAATCCGGTGCTGACGGTCGATCCCGGCGCCGTCGTCTCCGCCGAGACGCATGACGCGTTCGAGGGCGCAATCAAGCACGAGACCGATAGCCCGTCCAAGATTCTCAACTTCCCGTTCCTCAATCCGCAGAACGGTCCGATCCACGTCAACGGCGCAGAGAAGGGCGACGTGCTCGCCGTTTATATCGAACGCATCGTGCCGCGCGGACCGCAGCCGTGCGGCACCACCGTGGTCATGCCGGACTTCGGCGGCTTGGTCTCGACCGGGCAAACCGCGTTGCTCAACCCGGCGCTGCCGGAGCGGGTGAAGAAGCTCGTGATCGATCCCAAGACCGGAACCAAATGGAACGACAAGATCACGCTGCCCTATGAGCCGTTCATCGGTACCATCGGCACGTCGCCGGAGATCGAGGCGATCTCGTCGTTGGTTCCGGACTATTACGGCGGCAACATGGACCTTCCCGATGTCGGTGTCGGCGCCGTCATTTACTTGCCGGTCAACACCAAGGGTGGGCTGCTTTATCTCGGCGACTGCCATGCCGCGCAGGGCGATGGCGAGCTCTGCGGCGTCGCCATCGAGCATCCGACCGTGACCACGGTTCAGATCGATCTGATCAAGGGCTGGACCATTCCGTGGCCGCGGCTCGAGACCAAAGATTTCATCATGACCATCGGCTCGGCCCGGCCGATGGAGGACGCGGCCCGCATCGCCTATCGCGAGCTTTGCCGCTGGATGGCGGCCGACTACGGTTTTGACGAGATCGACGCTTACATGCTCCTGACCCAGGCCGGACGCGTCCGCCTCGGCAACATGGTCGATCCGAAATATACGCTCGGCGCCTCTATCAAGAAGTCTTTTCTAGTTTGAGGGCCGGTCAGGTCATGTCGAGCATCCACAAGGTCGCCGCCGTTCAGTTCGAGCCGACGATGTTCGAGAAGGAGCGCAACATCGTGCGCCTGCTCGAGCTCTGCGAGCAAGCGGCGGTGGCCGGCGCGAAGCTCATCGTCACGCCGGAAATGGGGACCACGGGCTATTGCTGGTTCGATCGTGCCGAGGTTGCACCCTTTGTCGAGAAGGTGGCGGGGCCGACGACGAATCGCTTTGCGGCGCTGGCGCGTAAGCACGATTGCTACATCGTTGTCGGGATGCCTGAGGTCGATGAGGACGGCATCTACTTCAACACGGCCGTGCTGATCGGGCCCGACGGCGTGGTCGGCCGCCATCGCAAGACGCATCCCTACATCTCCGAGCCGAAATGGGCGGCGCCGGGCGATCTGCACAACCAGGTGTTCGAAACGCCGATCGGGCGCATTGCGCTGCTGATTTGCATGGATATCCACTTCGTCGAAACCGCGCGGCTGATGGCGCTCGGCGGCGCGGACGTCATCTGCCACATCTCGAACTGGCTGGCCGAGCGCACGCCGGCGCCATACTGGATCAGCCGCGCCTTCGAGAACGGTTGCTACGTCATCGAAAGCAATCGGTGGGGACTCGAACGCACGGTGCAGTTCAGCGGCGGAAGCTGCGTGATCGCGCCGGACGGGCGGGTGATCGCGGTCCTCGACAAAGGCGATGGGATCCTGTTGTCGGAGATCGATCTCGATGTCGCGCGGGCGCGGCGCGTGCTCGGAGAGCCCGTCTTTGCGCAACGCCGGCCGGAGCTCTATCCGGAGCTGCTCTCCGACACTTTTAGCTGGAACCCGCGTGCCTTCTTTGGCCTCTACGGGCATGAGCCCTGGCCGACCGGAAAGACCTCGCGGGTCAGTGTTGCGCAATTTGCGCCTGTCGATGACGTCGACCAGAATCTCGGGGAGATCGCTGCACTCGCGCGTGAGGCCAGGGCCGGTGGCGCGGAGCTCGTCGTCTTCCCGGAGCTTGCGGCGACGGGGTTCGGTGATCACGAGAAATCGGCGCAGCCGATCCCGGGGCCAGTGACCGACCACCTTGGGAAACTCGCAGAGGAACTCGGCGTTTATCTCGTCTGTGGCTTGGCCGAGCGCGCCGACGATACACTTTACAACAGCGCCTGCCTGGCCGCTCCCGACGGGAACATCTCGGTCTATCGTAAGACGCATCTTGCGGCCGACGAGCAGGGTTGGGCGACGGCCGGCGATAGTTGGACCGTCGTGGACACACCGATCGGGCGCATCGGCCTGTTGATCGGCCACGACGCCTCGTTCCCGGAAGCAGGCCGGGTGCTGGCATTGCGCGGCTGCGATCTCATCGTGTGTCCGGCAGCGATCAGGGGCCGCTTCAGTTCGTCACATGCCGGCACGGATGTGGCGCAGCCAAAGCCAATTCCGACCGGCCCGGATTCGTATCATTGGCATCATTTCCGCGTGCGCGCCGGAGAGAACAATTTGTTCCTCGCCTTCGCTAACGTCGTCGATCCCGAGCGAGGCTATCTCGGTCTGAGCGGCGTGTTCGGCCCGGACACATTCGAATTCCCGCGAAGGGAGGCGATGGCTTCCAACGGCCCGGGCCTTGCTACGGCGCTGATCGACACTGGCAATCTCGACAGCGTCTATCCGACCAACGTGGTGCGGCGGAAAGATCTGGTGTCGATGCGCATGCCGCACAGCTATCGTGGGCTGATCAGGAGCGCCGTAAGCAACTACTGAACCAAGAAAGGAATCCGACCATGGATCTGGGACTCAAGAGCGCCAAAGTTCTCGTTACCGGAAGCACCAAGGGGATCGGCCGTGCGATCGCAGAGACATTTGCGGCCGAAGGAGCCGACGTTGGCGTGTGTTCCCGCAATCGGGCAGAGGTTGAGAGCACAGTCGCCGCGCTCAAGGCCAAGGGTGTCGAAGCTTATGGTGGTGCGGTCGATGTCTCAGACGCGGCTGCGCTGAAGGCGTGGGTTGGCGATATGGCGGCCAAGCTCGGCGGCATCGATGTCGTCGTCGCCAATGTCAGTGCGCTTGCGATCGGGCAAGATGACGAAAGCTGGGAGAAGGAATTTTCGACTGACATGATGGGCACCGTCCGGCTGGTGAACGCGGCCATGCCCTATCTGGAGAAGAGCGCCGCCGGCGCGATCGTTGCTATCTCCAGCGTCTCGGGGCGCGAGGTCGATTTCGCGGCGGGCCCCTACGGCACCTTCAAGGCGGCTATCATCCACTATACCCAGGGTCTCGCCAATCAGCTTGCCGGCAAAGGCATACGTGCCAACACGGTCTCGCCGGGCAATACCTATTTCGAAGGCGGAGTCTGGAACATGATCAAGGACAACAATCCTGAGCTTTACAAGTCGGCACTTGCGCTCAATCCCACCGGTCGGATGGGAACTCCACAGGAGATGGCCAACGCCGTGGTGTTTCTAGCCAGCCGCGCCGCGAGTTTCATCACGGGCACAAATCTTGTCGTTGACGGGGCGCTTACGCGCGGAGTGCAGCTCTAGTAGGACGTACCCGCGCTTCTATCCGACGAGGTGTGTCGCGTTATCCGTGGCGCAGATCTTCTCTGCTTGTCCGAAACAACAGCCGTCATTGCAGCTGAGCGATCGATCATGTCGAGCCCGGCCGTGTGTGGGGCCGCCCATATGAGTGCTTGAACTCCATCCCAGAACAGCCTGCTTGCAATGTTTAGTATCTCGTGGTTCACTAAACAAATCGAGCCTGGCTGAATCCCTAAGAATCCAGGTAGGCGCGAGGAAACGTCCGTTTAGTCGTTCAGCCCGTGAAGGACTGTATCGCTCTGCTCGAAGCATTCGAGCGGGTTGGAGAGTCGCGCCATGTCGATGGCCGGCCCCACTGGGAGGGAAAGCGTTATGAAACAGACAGTAAAGGCGCTTCTTACTGCTTGCGGAGTTCTTGCATCCGCGCTCGGTGTCGGAGCGGGGACCACGCCTGCGCATGCGCAGGCCAAGACCATCACGCTGTGCTGGGCCGCGTGGGACCCCGCCAACGCCCTGGTCGAATTGTCGAAGGACTTCACCGCCAAGACCGGCGTCGGTATGAAGTTCGAATTCGTGCCGTGGACCAACTATGCCGACCGCTTCCTGAACGAGCTCAATTCGCATGGCTCGTTGTGCGATCTCATCATCGGGGATTCGCAATGGATCGGGGGCGCTGCCGAGAACGGTCAGTACGTCAAGCTCAACGATTTCTTCAAGAAAGAAGGAATCAGTATGGACGACTACATGCCGGCGACGGTGGTCGGCTATTCCGAGTGGCCGAAGAACAGCCCGAACTACTGGGCGCTGCCTGCCATGGGCGACGCGGTGGGCTGGACCTATCGCAAGGACTGGTTTGCGCGGCCGGAGATCCAGGCGGATTTCAAGGCCAAATACGGCCGCGATCTCGCCGTGCCGAAGACGCTTGATGAACTGCGCGACATCGCAAAATTCTTCCAGGGCCGCGAGATTGACGGCAAGAAGGTCTATGGCGCTTCGATCTATACCGAGCGTGGCTCGGAAGGCATCACCATGGGCGTTTCGAACTATCTCTATGATTACGGCTTCCAATATCAGGATCCGAAGAAGCCGTATTCAATGGACGGGTTCGTCAATTCGCCCGGCGCCGTGAAGGGGCTCGAGGCCTACAAAGAGCTCTACAAGTGCTGCACGCCGCCCGGCGCCTCCAACTCCTACATGTCTGAAGGCCTCGATGCGTTCAAGTCGGGCCAGGTCGCACTCCAGATGAACTTCTTTGCCTTCTTCCCGGGCCTCTACAAGGATCCAAACGTTGGTGGGGACAAGATCGGCTTCTTCGGCAACCCGGCCGGCCCCGCGACGCAAGCGACGCAGCTCGGAGGGCAGGGGATTTCGGTCGTTTCCTACTCCAAGAACCAGGGCGAGGCACTGCAATATATCAAATGGTTCTCCGGTGGAGATGTGCAGAAGAAGTGGTGGGCGCTGGGCGGTTATTCCTGCGCCAAGTCCGTGTTGAATGATCCGGGCTTCCCGAACAGCGCGCCGTTTGCCGGAGAGTTTCTGAAGTCGATGGGAATGGTGGTCGACTTCTGGGCCGAGCCCTCCTATGCGCAACTCCTGCAAGCCGAACAGAAGCGCGTGCATGACTTCGTGGTAGCGGACAAGGGTACCGCGCAGGAAGCGCTCGACGGTCTGGTAAAGGACTGGAAGGCGATCTTCAAAGAAGAAGGCAAGAAGTTCTAAGGCAAAGGCCTGGGGCGTGCGTAAGCGCGCTCCAGGCTCTCTTCGGCAACAACCCGCAGGCGTCGCATAGTCACGGGCGCGACGCCAGGATTGACCATAGCCATGAACGATTTGAGTACCTCATCCCAGATCACCTACCAGGCCGTCCCGATCCGGCCAGGCACGATACGTCGCATCCGCGGCCTTTCGGACCAGGCGCTCGCCTGGCTTTTTATAACGCCCACGATCGTGCTGCTGCTGGCGATCAATATCTTCCCACTTGTGTGGACGATCTACCTGTCGTTCACCAATTATCGCGCCAATCGGGCGAACGCGCCGACAATATGGCTCGGGGCCGATTGGTATCAGTCGATCCTGACCGATCCAGATATCTGGGCGGCGATGCAGGTAACCGCGCATTTCGTGGTTTGGACCGTGCTGATCGAGACCGTGCTCGGGTTCGGCCTTGCCTTCCTGATCGACAAGAAATTTCGTGGCCATGGCTTGTGGACCACGATCATTCTGTTGCCGATGATGCTTTCACCGGCGGTCGTTGGCAATTTCTGGACCTTTCTTTATCAGCCGCAGATCGGATTGTTCAACTATGTGGTCGCGTTCTTCACGGGGCGCGAGGCTTCGTCGTTCCAGATGTTGGGAGACGTGACCCTCAGTCCGTGGGCCATCGTCATCGTCGATGCCTGGATGTGGACGCCCTACGTGATGCTGATTTGCCTGGCCGGACTGCGTTCGATTCCGGATTACATCTATGAGGCAGCGGAGGTCGATCGCGCGTCGAATTGGCGGCAGTTCTGGTCGATCACGCTGCCGATGGCTCTGCCGTTCATCATGCTCGCGGTGCTCTTTCGCGGCATCGAGAACTTCAAGATGTTCGACATGGTCAACCTGCTGACCGGGGGAGGGCCGGGCTCAACCACGGAAGTCGCCTCGATCACACTGAAGCGCGCAGCCTTTGAGAGTTGGCGAACCGGCTATTCTTCGGCCTTCGCAATCATTTTGTTCGTGACGGTATTCGGCCTCGCCAACATCTACGTCAAGGCACTCAACCGGGTGAAAAGCCGATGAGCGCCTCAAACGCAGCCCACTCAGTCGTCGAACCGTCGACCAGCGCGCGCCGCTTCGCCGGCCTGCTCGTCATACTCTATGCCATCATCACGATGGTTCCGCTGGTATGGATCGTGCTCACCTCGTTCAAGTCGCCTGACGACGCGATCTCCTATCCGCCGAAGGTCCTGTTCAAGCCCTCCCTTGAGGGCTATTGCAACGTCTTCACCACACGCTCGCGCCAGACCCCGGAGTTTTTTCAGACGCTGGGTCCGCCGCAGGGGCTTTGTGACAACATCGCGCGCAGCCGCAACATGGTTGTCGCCGGACCGTCAAACTACGTGCCGCGCTTCATCAACTCATTGATCATTGCCTTTGGTTCGACGGCGCTAGCCGTCGCGCTCGGCACGCTCGCAGCTTATGGTTTTTCGCGGTTCCGCGTGCCGCTGAAAGACGACCTCTTGTTCTTCATTCTGTCGACCAGAATGATGCCGCCAATCGCACTCGCGATCCCCATCTATCTGATGTACCGGACCGTCGGGCTGTCGGATACCCGGCTCGGGATGATCCTGCTCTACACGTCGGTCAACGTCTCGCTCGCCGTCTGGCTTCTCAAGGGCTTCATCGACGAAATCCCGCGCGAATACGAAGAAGCGGCAATGATCGACGGCTATACGCGCTTCCAGGCGTTCGTGAAGGTGGTTCTACCGCAGGCGACCACGGGAATCGCGGCAACGGCTATTTTCTGCTTGATCTTTGCATGGAACGAATACGCCTTTGCGGTGCTTCTGACCTCGGGCAACGCGCAGACCGCGCCCCCATTCATTCCGATCATCATCGGCGAGGGCGGCCAGGATTGGCCCGCAGTAGCCGCCGGCACGACGATCTTTCTCGTGCCGATCGTCGTGTTCACGGTGCTGCTGCGCAAGCATCTTCTCCGCGGCATTACCTTTGGGGCCGTCCGCAAATGAATCTTGATGTGAACACGTCCACGTCCAACGTCAGCTTGACGAGCAGAATGTTGCGGCGTGGTCCGCTGGAAGCCATCGCGACGACGATCATTGCCGCAGGCGTGGTCATGCTGATGCAGCCGTTTTTTCTCACGCTCTATTCCTGGTCATTCGCAGTCACGCTCTTTGGGACTGTGATGTTCACAATTGTCTCGAAGGTCCGAGAGTAGCGCTCGATGGCACAGATCAGAGTCGAAGCGCTCAACAAATCCTTTGGCGAGTTTCACGCAGTCAAGGACGCGAGCTTCACGGTGGATGACGGACAGTTCCTTTGTCTGCTTGGCCCTTCCGGGTGCGGCAAAACGACAACGCTGCGGATGATCGCAGGGTTGGAGTTGCCGACATCCGGTACCATCAGGCTCGGCGGCGATGACGTGACGATGAACCGCGCCTCTGCGCGAGATATTGCCTTCGTGTTTCAGCTATTTGCGCTCTATCCGCATATGAACGTCCGGCGCAATATCGGCTTTCCGCTCAAATGTGAGGGCATCGGGGCCGCGGAGTGCGATCGGCGGGTGGTGGAGGCCGCGCGGATCCTGCGCATATCCCATCTCCTCGATCGGTCCGTTTCGACTCTCACCGGCGGCGATCGTCAACGCGTCGCGCTGGGGCGGGCGATTGTTCGCAAGCCGAAGTGTTTTCTGATGGACGAGCCCCTCGGAGCGCTCGATACCGAAATGCGCGAAGCGATGATCCATGAATTGCGCGCGCTGCATGAGCGGCTCGGTGCGACGACGGTCTACGTCACGCATGACCAGCTGGAAGCCATGGCGATGGCGGACATGATTGCTGTAATGAACAACGGCGTGGTCGAGCAGGTCGCGAGCCCGCGCGACATCTATGACCGTCCGGCTTCGCTGTTCGTCGCCGACTTCATCGGTTCACCGCCGATGAACTTCCTGCCGTTTCGCGGCAGTCTGGAAGCCGGTGCACAGACGATCCGGCTCGGCGAGCGCGAAGTTGCGGTTCCCGCCGCGCGCGAGGCGCTGGCGGAAAGCGATCTCGTGCTCGGTGTTCGGCCCGAGCATGTGCGTTTCACCGATCGCGGCATGGTGAGGGGCGAGGTCTATGGGTCGGAATATCTCGGTACCACGCAGATCGTTACCGTGACGACGCGCTATGGTGCGCTCAAGGCCCGGTCACCCGCCAGCATATCGTTTCGAACCGGAGAGAGTGTTGGGCTCGACTTTCGGCCGGATACGCTGTCGATCTTCGACAAGGGGTCGGGCCGGGCGATCCGCACCGCGTTGCATGAGGGAGGTGCGCATGGCTAAGGTCGAGATCAGGGCCGTCTCCAAAGCGTTCAACAAAACGCAGGCGGTCAGCAATCTGTCGCTGACCATCGGAGACGGTGAATTCGTCGCGCTGCTCGGGCCGACGGGCGCCGGCAAGACGACGACATTGCGTCTCATCGCCGGATTGGAGATGCCGGACAGCGGTTCGGTCCGGATCGACGAACGCGACGTGACCGGTGATGCGCCGGCCGATCGCGACGTGGCTTTCGTGTTCCAGCAATACTCGCTGTATCCGCATCTGACCGTGTTCGAGAACATGGCCTTTTCGTTGCGTGCGCCGATCCGCCGCGTACCCGAAGCCGAGATCCGCATCAAGGTGCAGGAGGTCGCGCGTCTTCTCCACATCGAAACCAAGCTGGACAACAAGGCGACGCAGTTGTCGGGCGGACAGATGCAGCGCGTCGCGATCGGTCGGGCCCTGGTGCGCTCGCCCTCGATCTATCTGATGGACGAACCACTCTCGTCGCTGGACGCCAAGCTGCGCGGCGAAATGCGCCTCGAACTCAAGCGCATCCAGACTGATCTCGGCGCGACCATCCTCTATGTCACCCACGATCAGACCGAAGCGATGACCATGGCGTCGCGCATCGGCGTGATCGAGAGTGGGCGGCTGATGCAGATCGGTACACCGCGAGAGATTTACGAGAATCCGATCAACGCCCATGTCGCGGCGCGGCTGGGCCAGCCTGCGATCAACCTGTTGCCGGCAGCCTTATTTGCCGGCGTTCCGCCCGCGGCCGCGACCGTCGGCGCGCGTACTGAGCACCTGACGATTGCGCGCGGCGGCGGAGACGTGTCGGCAACCGTCACGCGGATCGAACATCTCGGTGACCAGAGCTATCTGCACCTCGACATCGGCGGCCGACCGGTCGTGACGCTGTCGGACCCAGAAGCGAGTCTCGGCGCCGGGGACACCGTGTCGCTCCGCCTCAACAAGCCGCTGTTCTTCGATGCGGCCGGGGGGAGGGTCGCGGCATGAGTCTCGATCGGGCGGCCAGGGAAAAGCTGGTGCGGGCACTTGCGGCGTCGGTGATCGAACACGCCAACGAACTGACCAGCCTCGACCAGGCGATTGGTGACGGCGATCACGGGCTGAACATGAAGCGCGGCTTCGAGGCTGTGATTGCAACACTGCCCGGCCTCGCGGACAAGTCGCTGCCGGAAATGCTGAAGGCGATCGGGATGACGCTGGTGATGAAGGTCGGCGGCGCTTCCGGGCCGCTGGTCGGCACTTTCTTCATGGAGCTAGGCAAGGCGCTCCCGGAGCAGCCGGCGCGGGCCGATCTCGTCGCAGCGACGGACAAGGCGATCGATGCCGTCAGGGCACGCGGACGTTCGGAAGCCGGGCAGAAGACCTTGCTGGATGTCCTGGTGCCGGTGCAAGCCGTGCTGGCAGGGGGCGGCGATGCCAGGGCGGTTGCGGCGGAGGCGGCGCAAGCGGCCGATCGCACCACGCCGATGCTCGCTATTCGCGGCCGAGCTTCCTTTCTCGGCGAACGTTCCATTGGTCACATGGACCCGGGTTCGCGCTCAGTGTCCCTTTTGATCGGTGCGGCAGTCAAGGTACTGGAATTCGAGGCAAGTTCATGAGCAGTGCAAATGCCCGCAATGTCGGGATCGTCATCGTTTCTCACTCCCCCAAGATCGCGGAAGGTGCGGCAGACATGGTGCGCCAGATGGTAGGCAGCGCCGTGCCGCTCGCCTGGACAGGTGGCGATGTCGATGGCGGGCTCGGCACGAATGTTGCTGGAATCCTCGAGGCGATCGAGACGGCATGGTCGCCGGCAGGTGTGGCTGTGCTGGTTGATCTGGGTGGGGCGGAGACAAATTCTGAGATGGCGGTAGAAATGCTGGCCGAAGATCGGAGGGCGCGCGTTGTCGTCTGTAATGCCCCGGTGGTTGAGGGAGCGGTGATTGCAGCGACGGAATCTTCGGGTGGTTCATCGCTCGCCGCGGTCAAGCGTAGCGCGGAGGAATTCTATGCATGATGCCCACGCCAGCCGGGCAGGTGAGACGTCGGTGCCGCTGACCGCCTCGGCGGTTCTCGTCAACAAGGTCGGTCTTCATGCGCGGCCATCGGTCAAGCTGACACAGTGCGCGAAGAAGTTTGTCGCAAAGATCGAGCTTGCCCTCGCTGAAGACGGCCCCTGGACCGACGCCAAGAGTCCCGTGAAGGTGATGCGCGTGAAGGCCCCACAGGGCGCGACGTTGCATTTTCGCGTTGCCGGCGCCGACGGCGAAGCGGCGCTCGCGGCCATGCTGGCGCTGGTGCATGATGGATTTGGTGAGGTGTGAGGCGTGACCGAGATTCGTCTCACCGGCCGTGCCGCCGCGCCGGGCCTCGCCATCGGACCGGTCACCGTGCTGACCGCCGCTGTTGCTGAACGGGCGGCGAGCGGCGATCCCGCTCAGGAGGCGGCCGCATTGAAGGCAGCAATCGAAGGTGCGACGGCGGAGATGGTCAAACTGATCGGCACCCTTGAAGGCGAGGTTGCGGACATCCTGGAATTCCAGGTCGCAATGCTGGAAGACGATGCGCTGGCGGAGGGAGCCTATGACGCCATCTCGGCTGGCATTTCCGCTGACCATGCCTGGCGTTCGGCACTCGACGCGGAGATCATGGGCTATCGTTCCGCGAACAATGAATATTTCCGTGCTCGCGCCGCGGATCTGGTCGATATCCGCGACCGCGTGCTCGCGCGTCTGAACGGCGCTGATACGACCGCGAAGATTGCGGTCGGGGCGATCATCGCGGGTGACGACATCTCGCCTTCCACCTTTCTCGCTGCCGACTGGTCACGTGGTGGCGCCATCGCACTGGCCGCCGGCTCACCTTCCTCGCATGTCGCCATGCTGGCACGGGCGCGCGGCGCCCCCATGGTGGTCGGGCTCGGCCCATTGTCGTGGATCGGACCGCCACCTTCATTGGCGCTCGTCGACGGCGATGCCGGCATCGTGGTCTTCGACCCCGAGCCGGAAACGCGGCGGCTGTTCGAGCGACGCTTGGCGGCGGCGAATGCTGCGCAAGCCGCCGCCGATGCCGGTCGCCTCGAGCCTGCTTGTACGGCCGACGGCCGACAGATCGCGGTTCTTCTCAACGTCGCCGCACCTGAGGACCTCGCAGATCTGGATCCCAAGATCTGCGACGGCATCGGCTTGGTGCGCACGGAATTTCTGTTCGAGGCGTCCCACGGGCTACCGGACGAGGACACCCAATATGCTGTCTATCGGCGCATTCTCGACTGGGCCAAGGGAAGGCCGGTGACGATCCGCACGCTCGATGCCGGCGGCGACAAGCCGATCGCCGGTTTGACCGTCGACGGCGAGCGCAATCCGTTTCTCGGCCTTCGCGGCATCCGTCTTTCGCTGGCGCGGCCGGAGGTGTTTCGCGTGCAATTGCGGGCACTCTCCCGTGCTGCCGCGCATGGGACGCTGAAGGTGATGCTGCCGATGATCGCGGTCCCTTCGGAGCTCGATCGCGCGAGTGCCATGCTTGATGCGGAGTTCGCGACCCTCAAGGCGAACGGAATTGCCTGCGCTCTCCCGCCGCTCGGCATTATGGTCGAGGTTCCAGCGGCGGCACTCCGTGCAGCGGATTTCGGCGCTGCATTCTATTCCATCGGTTCGAACGATCTGACCCAGTACACGATGGCGGCGGCGCGCGATATTGGCGCAGTCGCTGACCTCAATGATGCCGGCAATCCAGCTGTGCTGGCACTGATAGCCGCAACCGTCGAGGCCGGACAAAAGCGCGGTGTCGAAGTCTCCCTCTGCGGCGACGCCGCGGCCGACACTCACCTGACGACGATGCTGCTCGCGACCGGATTGACGACTCTCTCGGTGTCGCCGATTGCCGTCGCACGGCTCAAGGCCGCAATCGCAAAGGTGGGTTCATGAAGGACGATGTCGGCACGGACACGCCTGGTGACAAGAACGTCGCGGAATACAAAATAATCCTGCGAAAGGTACTCGACAATCGGCCGTCGGGGACGCGGCTGAAGCTTGCGGCAGCGTTGGGCAAGAATCGCTCTTTCGTGAGCCAAATCACGAATCCGGCTTATCTGGTGCCGATCCCGGCGAAGCATGTCGCGGTTATCTTCGACGTCTGCCATTTGTCCAGCGCCGAGCGTTCGGCATTTCTCGATGCGTATGGCCGTGCGCATCCCGGAAGACTGCGCGCACCCCATCGCGAAGCACGCACGCGTATCATTTCGGTGACCGTACCTGAGCTTGGTGACGACAAGAAGAATCGTGCGCTCGAACAGCTGATCGTGGATTTCGCCGCGCAGCTCGCACGCTTTGCAGAAAGCGTTGGATGATCTGAACTTTAGACCTGACGGGGAGGACACTCATGAAAAAGCTGATCAACAGCGCAGACACGGTGCTCGAAGAAAGTCTTGACGGTCTGGCCGCAGCGCACGCGGATCTCCTTGTGCTCGGCCCGGAGCGCAAATTTGTGCGTCGTCGGACCCTCAAGCCGGGCAAGGTCGCGCTGATTTCGGGAGGCGGCTCGGGACATGAGCCGCTGCATGCGGGCTATGTCGGCCTCGGCATGCTTGACGCAGCCTGCCCCGGCCAGGTCTTCACTTCGCCGACACCGGACCAGATGATCGAGGCCGCGGAGGCCGTCGATACCGGCGCAGGCGTGCTGTTCATCGTCAAGAACTACGAGGGCGATGTGATGAATTTCACCATGGCAGCCGAGATGGCCGGTCGAGAGGTTGCAACCGTGGTGACCAACGACGACGTGGCGGTCGAGAAGTCGACCTACACGACCGGTCGTCGTGGCGTCGCGGGAACGTTGATCGTGGAAAAAATGGTCGGCGCCGCAGCCGAGACTGGTATGCCCCTTGCTGCGCTCAAGGACCTCGGCGACGAGGTCAATCAGCGTACGCGCTCGATGGGCGTAGCGCTGTTGCCGTGTACCGTGCCCGCGGCTGGACGGCCAAATTTCACATTGGCCGACAATGAGATGGAGATGGGCGTTGGTATTCATGGTGAACCTGGCCGTCGCAGGGTGCCGTTGGCTTCCGCTGATACGATTGCCGCCGAGTTGGTCGGCGCAATTCTGAAGGATCTTGTGCCCAGCAGGGGCAGCGAGGTGTTGCTTCTTGTTAATGGGTTTGGCGCGACGCCTTTGATCGAACTCTATCTGATGGTCAATGCCGCCAAGCGGATCCTTGATCGCGCTGGAATCACGGCGACGCGTTTCCTGACTGGTTCCTATGTCACGTCTTTAGACATGGCCGGCGTCTCGATTACCGTATCCGTGCTCGATAGCTACGCGACGAAATTGTGGGATGCTCCGGTGCAGACCGCAGCTCTGCGTTGGGGAGTCTGATATCGGCTCGTGACTACGAGTTTTGTTGAGATCGAATGCCGATCAATTCCCTACTGCCTTGATGCACGGCAGCGGCATAGGTGACCTTCCGGTGCATATGATCGCGCCGAAAGACCAGCCGCTCCCAAAGCCGGATGGGTGCGCGCTGGACTAAGGCAAGGTGATCTTCTCCTTTCCCGGCGAGCGCAATTGGAACCACACGGCGGCGCGAAGCATTACAGAGAGTTAGAAACAGTTGAAGAAGCTTCGCCATGTCAGTCGCCCACAAGCCGCCGCGGGTCGCTAAGGCGAATGGCATTGACATTTGTTACGAAATTTTCGGTGAAGCCGGAGCCGAGCCGTTGGTGCTGATCATGGGGCTTGGCGGCCAGATGGTGCAGTGGGACGACGCCTTCTGCGAGCAGATTGCCGCACGCGGATTTCGCGTCATCCGTTTCGACAACCGCGACACCGGCCAATCGTCAAAGCTCAGCGGCGGTAAGAGCCTGACGCTGTGGGAAATGCTGAAAGTACGTTTTTTGAACATCCCGCCCGCAGCGCCGTACACGCTACGCGATATGGCCCGGGACACGATCGCGCTCATGGACGTGCTCGGCATTCGCTCGGCGCATATGGTCGGCGCTTCCATGGGCGGCATGATTGCCCAGGAGATCGCAATTACTTTTCCTGAACGCGTGCGGTCCTTGATTTCGATCATGTCGACCACGGGCGATCCCGACTTGCCGCAGCCAAGCAACGAAGCCGTCTCCTTGCTGACGGAGCCGCAACCCAAGAGCCGCGAAAAATTCGTCGCGCGCTTCAAGCGGAACTGGAAGGTTCTCCGGGCAGGCCGCTTTCCCGAGGATGAAGCCCTTGATCGTTCCCGCGCCGAACGTGTTTTTGATCGCGGGATCAACCCAGCCGGCGTCGATAGGCAGATCCGGGCCGTCCTTGCATCGGGAAGCCGCAAGGAACGGCTGGCCAAGGTCAAGGCGCCGACACTGGTCATCCACGGTACTGCCGATCCGCTGGTTGATCCGGAGGCCGGTCAGGATACCGCGGCCTCCATTCCGGGCGCCAAGCTGATGATCGTTCCGGGCATGGGCCACGCGCTTCCCATGGCGATCTGGCCAGAGATCATCGACGCCATCGACAAGCACGCACATGGCGCAAGCGCGAAGGCGGCGTGAGTTATCCGGGCGACAGGTTTTTCAAGACATGCGGTTATGCACATGGCTGGCGGTCAAGCTCAGCGATGGGTCCAGGTTAGGTAAAAGCGGTGTCAAAGGGGACCGCGTTCTATGGACTCGTGTTCTGCGCGATGCTCACGGCGAAGATCACCCTGCACCGCGATCACTCGCTTCCTGGTCGATGCCGGCCTGGATGCCACCTCGGCCCTATGGATTCAGCTGGGCATGCTTGTCCTGGTCTGCTGGTTCATTGCCGCGCAGGTCGAGCCGGCTGTCAGATCCGCGATGACGCAAACTCTTTCGTATTTCGGAAAGCTTCCGAAAAGACAGCCAGCATCGCGGCGTCCGGCATTGTCTCGAGGACTACGCCTTCCACGGGCCTGTCCCGGCAAGGTGATGAACGTCACAACCCGGTAGCCGATGCTCGGCCAAGCCTCGCTGTTGATGAGATTGTGAGCTGGTTGCTGGCGTCGGCTCGTCTGTAAGTTCCATCGCGGAGCGTGATAGCCATCACAGTCGTCCAACATTTGCTCAACCGAACGGTTGAAACGCGAGCACTTCATCTCGACGTGACGTCGGGAGTGTTGCTCGACAGAAACACAACCTTACAAAAGAAGTCTTCGAGAGCTGGCGTGCGCTCTCCTTCATACCAGTTCGTGCGGTTCAGGCTTAACATCGATTCAAGGAATTCGATGATCCGACCGTTGGGGCGACATCATGAAGAAGCGATTTCTTTCGGGACTCATTTTTGTATTCGCGATTGGAGCGGTGGAACCGGCCTTTGCTGCTGACATGCAGATAGCTCCGAAGCGAAGGGCGGAGCCGCAACAAACGCAGCAAACTGCGAGCAACAATTGGTCCGGCGGCCAGGTCGGCGGATCCAATGGCGTCAGCTCGGTCAACAATAACTTCGTTGAGCCGGGTGCCTATGTTTGTCCTGCTGCCTTTCCGTACAACGTGAGCTGCTTCGAATCGCAGTTCGCGTTTGGCGGTCATCCGGTGAGCTACACGATCGGGCCATTTCTTGGATACCGCTGGCAGTTCGGGAATAGCGTGGTCGGTGTTGAAGGCGATTGGTCGTGGAAAAAGGCCGAGAACACGGCTCTGGTGTCGCTGCCCTTCGTCTGTTTCGACGCTGGCTGCGCCAACTATCGGTCTGACACCAAGTACGGCGCGATCAAGCAGACCTGGGACAGCTCGCTTCGGCTTCGTTACGGATGGCTCGTGACTCCTTCGACGCTCGTCTATGGCACCGCCGGCGTGGCGATCGGGCAAATCAGCGGCTCGTTTTCGTACCAAGGCGTACTTTTCGTCACGACGCCTGTGCTTACTGCCGGAAGCACGGCGACGTCCAGAGCAGACTGGTCCGACACCAGAGTCGGTGGAACGGTCGGTGCTGGCATCGAGACCGCGATTTGGGGAGGATGGAAGGCGAGGGTGGAATATCGCTACACGGACTATGGTAGCTATACCAAGACCGTCGGGGTGAACACCGTTTGCGCCGCTCCAACAGGCTGTAGCGCGCCGTCCAGCAGTGCGACGATTGACGTGCGCGAGGCCTTCCACACGGTTCGCGTGGGGCTAGGTTTCGACTTCTGAACGCGGCCCAAGCGAATTGGGTTCCGCCGTTGGCCGCCTGAGTTCCAAGCGCCTTTCGTCTACTGCTTGGCGCCTTCTCCGACCAGTGAGAACGGCCCCCAGATCGCAGGGTGAGCATTGGTCGCCGACGACCTATCGCCGAGGTAGGCAAGCATGGCGCGCCGCAAGGCTTCGGCGCGGCCCAGCGTCGGGTCCGCTTTGAGCGTATCAAACGTCGACGTGCTCAACCGCGTTGCCGCCTCGGAGGCAACAGGCCAGTGCGACACCAGAAGAGCTCGCGCTCCCGCATAGAAGAAGGCCCGGGCGAGACCGGAAAGAGCCTGGGCGCCTGGCTTTTCGCCCGCCGCCGTGTTGCATGCCGATAGCACCACCCAGTCAGCATTGAGCTTGAGTTGTGCGGCCTCGCTTGCCGTCAACAATCCATTATCGTCCGGGCTCGGTTGGGCGGGCAGAGAGAGAAGCAGCGCCGGCTCGGCAAGGCCCTTGATATCGCCAGCGACGAGACCATGCGTCGCGAAATAGACGATGCGATAATTCTCGAGCGGCGTGTGCTTCACGGTCGTCACACTCGCGTCTCGACCGAGATGGATATCAGAGGCAGCCGCGCCAAGGTCCGACGCGACCGCCCTGAGTTCATCTGCGCTGTCGGGAAGACTTGGCGCGGAAGCCAGCGCCGAACGATCGAGACCGGCGCCCCGCCAATAATCGGTGTAGGATCTGGCGATGCCCCTCGCGTGAACGGCGCCCCTGGCGTCTCCCGGCGCACGGTCGGGGCTGAAAACCGGGTCGCCAAATCCGACCATCGGCTTCAAGTCCAGGTCTCTGCGCGCAAACGAGCGCAGCGTCCGCAAGCTCGTGACCGAAGGTAGGACGGTGACCGCCTGGCGCTTGATCAGCCACGCAGCGTCGCGATAGGCGGGGGCATCCTGCTCGGGTGTTTTGCCATTGAGCTGTAACGACAATTGCGCCGGCTTTTCCGTCACCAGCAGGTGAAACGGCAGGGCCGTCAGCGGCCCCGATGATGTGACAAGTAACTGGCGCTTGTTCTTGATAAGCCCGTCGACTGGACCAAGCAATTGCCCAAACAATTGGTGTGCGAGGTTGAGGTCGAATGTTTGAAGTTTATCGACGTCCAGTCCCTTGCGGAACTTCTCGACCTCATCGGCGAGGCCGGCTCCCTCGATGGGGATCGTATGCCAGTCGAAGTCATTGGCCGTGAGGGCAAAAACGTAGCTCTCCTTCTCACCGGTCAAAACAAAAACGAGGGCCTCGTCGGACCCCAACAATTTCTGCGCATCCTCGACCTGCAAGGGCTTCGGCGTGGCGAGCTTGGCGAATTCAGGAAATTGCTGTTGCAGCTGTGCTGAGTTGGTCGCCAGCTTATTCTCGGCATCGGCGATAGTCTTGCGGATTTCGTCGGCCTGCGCAGTGGTCGACTGCCCATCCGGGTTCGACAGCACGCCGACCAGCGTCTTGTTGCGATCATGCAAATAGTTGGATAGGTCCTGGTTCGTGCGCACCAGCGCGGCAAGTGCATCGTTGCCCGCAGCAAATCTCGGCCCAAGTTGCTGGAGGGCACCGCCGGCCGATGATTGAATGGCCCACTGAGCGACTTCGAACGCCTCTTGGCCGAGTGCCCCGGCGGAACCGGTTCCCGCGCGCACGGCGGCCGCGAGGCCGGCGACATGCGTTACAAAAATGTCGCCGCGCTGCTCGATCAAGCCGTGCGAGCCGTTGCCCGACAATTTCCCCGCCGATACATCTTCGTCAGCGTGCGCGAGGATGGCCGCGGTTGCCCTGCGAGAATAGGCGATCGCATCAGTTGGATTGCCGCGCGAAATGCACAACAAGGCGAGATCGTTGAGCCCTCTCGCAACCTCCGGATGGTTCACGCCGCGCGCCTTCTCGTTGATCGTGAGTGCGCGCTTGTATGCCTGTTCGGCCTCCGCATAGCGGCCCTGATGCTCGAACAGATGGCCTTGGCTGATCAGAACCGTAGCAACGAAGCGGTGGCTCGGTCCGAATGCCTTCGTGAAGATGGCAAGTGCCCGATTGAACTGCGCTTCCGCGTCGGCGTAGCGCCCCTCTCCGTCGTAGGCGACGCCGAGCTTGCGGAGCACTTTTGCAGTGTCGGGATTTTCTCCGCCGAGCGATTTCTCGACAACAGCGAGCGCTCGCTTGGCGTATGTTTCGACGTGGTTGTAGCGTTCCTCGGATTCATAAATCGCAGCGAGATTGTTGAGGATTGTTGCCACGCTGAGACTGTCTGGGCCGAACACCGCCTCCCGTATGCCGAGAGCGCGTTGGTAAAGCGCTTCGGCCTCGTCGAGCCGGCCTTCGTCCGCGTATACGCTCGCCAGGTTGAGGAGCGACGTGGCGAGGCGGGGATGATTTGGGCCTAGGGCCTTCTCCCAGATCTCGATGGCGCGCAGAAATAGGCTGTCGGCCTCGGCATAGCGGCCTACTCGCTCATAGACGTGCGCCAAGTTGTTGAGACTTGCGGCCACATCGGGATGGTCTAGACCAAGTTGCTGCTCGCGAATTGCAAGCGCCCGCTTGGTCGCTGTCTCGACCTCACCGAAACGGCTTTGGTCCTCGTAGACCTTGGTGAGATTGTTGAGGACCAGCGCGACCTGCAGGCTGTTGGGCCCGTTAATCTTCTCCGCCAAATCGAGCGCCCGCTGATACTGCGCTTCCGCCGCCGCGTAACGCGCCTGGCTCGTGTAGACATCCCCGAGATTGCCGATCAATCTGACCACAGCGGGGTCGGCCGGTCCGAGCGACTTTGTCGCGATATCGAGAGCCCGCTTGTACAGCCCTTCGGCCTCAACGCCGTTGCCTTGCAGCAGATATACTGTGGCAAGGTTGGCGAGAGCTTGCCCGGTTCGCGGATCGGACGGCGGAAGATTCTTTTGCAAGGCATCGACCACCTGCTTGAACATAGCGACAGCTTCGGTGTAGTGCCCCAACTCCTGATGAGCGCGCGCGAGGTCGTTGAGTGCCAGGATGTAAGTGATGTTGCTGGTGCCGGCGCGCTTGGCTGCGGCCTCGGTCGACTGGGCCTGCGCCAGAGCTTCGGAATATTTGCCGGCTGCATAAAGCGCCGCGAAACGTTTCTGCGCAGCTTCGATATCGATCTTCTGCGCCGCGGCCGGCGCCAGAGCAACGCCGACGGCAATCAGAAAGGCAGCCAGTCCGCGCCACCAACTTGATCTGAACAGCCCTGGTAAGTCGGCGAAGAACAAATGTGCACACGTCACTCTTTTGCTCCTTGCCCGCTCTCGCCGTAGCAAACCAGCCACGGCTGGAGGGCCACATTCGCTACGGCGAATAGACTTCCCGGGTTGAAATCCCGGTCAAATCTCCGGATAAATCACGCCGATCGATGCTCTTGATCTGTGAAAACCCCAGACTGTTGCAAACGAAGCCCGCATCCGATTTCCGAAGCGTGTCGCTGGAAATGGACGCTTCGGTGGCTCCAAGTTCTGCAATGAAGCGTCTGCGGGCCAATCCGGGCAATATTCCGTCGACTTTCGGCGGTGTTACCCAAGCGCCTTCGATCCTGAAGAATACGTTGCCGACAGTTGCACACGCCACATGCCCTTGCGTATTGAGCATGATGGCGTCATCAGCGCCGCGATCGATTGCCTCCCTTCGGGCCAAAATATTGTCTCCGTAACCCAATGACTTGATCCTTGAGAGAGGAGAGTGCTCGTTTCGGCGCGTGGATCGACAGACGACAAAATCTTGCGGATGCGTGGCGGGGCTGGGTGCTACGGTCAAAACGCAAGTCGATTGTGAAGCAGCTTCCTTCGGCCAGAGCCCTCTTGCCGCTGATCCTCTCGTGACTGTCAGTCGGATTGCACCCGGAGTATCCACGGTTGCGCCCGCAAGCAGTCGATCGATCGCATCGGAGATGCGAGTTTCGCTAAAGGGAATCGACAGACCAATCTCGCCTGCTCCGGCTTTTAGCCTCGCGAAATGTTCAGACAGCCAAAATGGAGTAGAGCCCACGGCTTTGATCGTTTCAAAAATGCCGTCAGCCAGAGTGAAGCCTCGATCTGTGACAAGCACACGAGCTTCACTCTGATCGACAAAATCTCCGTTAAGCCAGACGGCGCTCATATGAGGATCTCACAATGGTCAATTTGGATTCGTCGGCGAGCCGCCAGCTTCGTCCGCACCTACAAGCTCGTATCGATCCGGACTAAATCCACCCGTGAGTGCCACGACGACGGATTTGATCGAGGCCGCGGCCTTCAGAAGCATCTCGTCGAATTCGCCCTCCGCGGTTGAGGCAGCTACGACGCCGCCTCCGACGCCCATTGATAGACGTCCTCCGCTCGCAACGATGGTTCTTATCACGATGCTCAGGTCGACCGCCCCATCGGTACCTAGCCAGCCCAACGAACCTGAGTATACGCCTCTGGCTCGCCCTTCCAGTTCGTCGATAAATCGCAGGGTGCGGGTCTTGGGCGCGCCGGTCATCGAGCCGCCGGGGAATGCATTCCGGATCAATTGAACTGGACTGGCAGAAAGCTCCAACGTGCCGGTCACGGTACTGACCAATTGATGAACCGTGCGATATGATTCCACATCGAATAGCTTCGGCACGCGAACGCTCCCGGGGGTGCAGCTTCGCGAGAGATCGTTTCGCAACAGATCCACGATCATGACGTTTTCTGCGCGATCCTTCTCACTCGTTCTCAATTGCTCCGCGAGTTGATCATCCCTGAGAGGATCCGGATCGCGTTTGATTGTGCCCTTAATCGGCTTGGTCTCGACTCTCCCGTTTGTGTCGATCGCGAGGAAGCGCTCGGGCGAGGCGCTAAGGACGGCGCCTTCGGGCCACCTGATAAACGCAGCGTGAGGGGCAGGATTGACCTTCCTCATGGTTCGATAGAGCGTCAACGGGTCCACATCGGAGTTGCAATGCAACTCGTTCGTCAAGCAGACCTGATAAGTTTCGCCTTGTCCTATCAAATCCAGGCATCGACGGATGTCGGATAGATAGGTCTCCCTGTCGCGGTCCAGGTAAAACTTGATGGGCTCATTTGGTATGTTCCGAACCTCAGGCATTGCCGGGGGGGCTGCCCTTTCGATCGTAGCGATGGTGTGATCGATCCACTTTTTCGCCCGATCTGCGTTAGACGGTTCATCGATAGCCAAAACATAAGTTTTCTTCTCGACATGATCGACCGCGATGAAACGGTCCGAGTAGATGAACATCGCGTCCGGCGTGGCTGCGCTTCGATCCGTCGGTGAGCCGGAATCGTTCCGAAGTTCATAGCCGAACCATCCGACGTATCCACCTACGAACGGGCAGGGAGGAGCCGGTTCCGGGCGACTGGGTTCTATCCGTTCCAAATATTCGAAAATTCCAGTGTGCTTGATGTGGTTCCCGGTGCGGTCGGATATTTCGATACGCTTATCCGAGCATCGATATTGAATGCAGGCCGCGTTTGGACCTGATGCATCGCCTGCATAGGACCAGCGAGCCCGACCTTGTTCCACGAGACTGCTATCAAGCCAATAGGCATGGGGGGATTCGGAAAAGAGCGACGTGAATACGTCCTCCATGTCAATCTCGCGCGGAATTTCCTTCCAGAACGTTCGCTTGCGAGATGTCGCCAGCTCCTTCCTGTGTGCGGAGCCGTTCAATGATTTGCCGTTCGGTGGCGCGCCATTCAACGACTTGCCATTCAAGGACTTGCCATTCAATGACTGTCCGTTTGAGTGACTTCTTGACGCGTCGATCATCCGACAGAAATTTTCCAGTAGTTTCCGGCCGTGCTCCGTGATGATGGACTCGGGGTGAAATTGAACCCCCCATTGCGGCCGATCGCGATGGGCAAGCCCCATGATCAGGCCATCCTCTGTCCAGGCGGTCACCTCCAAGCACGAAGGGACAGGCTGCTGCGCGACCAGCGAATGGTACCGAGCGCCCCTGAAGGGAGAAGGAATTCCGCTGAAGAGTCCGGTGTCGTTGTGATGAATGAGCGAAGTTCGTCCGTGCATTGGCGCGGGTGCGCGAACCACCCTGCCTCCCGATAGCGCGGCTATGCCTTGATGACCGAGACACACTCCAAGCAGCGGCACCTCGGCTTCTTCAATAACGTTCCTGCAGAGGCCGAAATCATCCGGTTGCTCTGGATGACCAGGTCCTGGTGAGATCACAATTCCATCGAATTGCCTCTGCTTGAGCTCATTCCAGGAAATCTCGTCATTCTTCACGACGAGCGGTGGCTCGTGGCAAATTTCAGCGAGGAGATGAACGAGATTATAGGTGAACGAATCGTAGTTATCTATGACCACCAATCGCATTGCTGCACCAGACCATGAAGTGTTTTCATTTGAAAAACGAAGGTCGTGATATCGAGAGCACTCTTCTTGTTTTAATAGAAAATGCTAACCGGCGATGTGACGTACGTCTCATAGTTCTCCGCAAGAATATACTCAGCAGAATAAGCACTGGCTAGTTTTCGATTGTCGACCAAGTCCTGGTCCAATGATGTTCATCAGAAGAGCAATGTCGATCAACAAAGAGGCAATTTCGGCGTCTGTCGCCGACGCTTAAATAAGCATCGCGACATGGAAAGCCGACTTCGCTCGCGTCGGCCGGTTATAATTTGGTCTAATAACTGGCGCCAAGGTTCGGATGACGCCGCCACCTCAGTTGCAATGAGGCTGTGCGCAACTATGAAGCGGCCGCGCAACTCAACAAGCGCTAGACCGATTTGGGTTCCATCGACGGGCAGCTTCGCAGCGATAGCGGGTAGCGACAGCGTCAGCAGCCGGTCGCACGGGTAAGTCAGAGATCGGTCGGCGCGGCGACCGTCGGCTCCGGCGCGAGCTTCTGGCCCTCGAACGTCTGCGCGATCTTTCCGTCCACGATATGCAAGCGGCGGTCGGCGCGGGCGGCGAGCGCGGGATCGTGGGTCACGACTACGACGGTGCGGCCCTGATCGGCGATCTCGCGCAGGATGCTGAATACTTGTTCGGTAGAAGACGTATCGAGCGCGCCGGTCGGCTCGTCGGCGACGATGATCTCGGGCCGGTTGGAGAGTGCACGCGCGATCGCGACGCGCTGGCGCTGGCCGCCAGAGAGCTGGTTCGGCCGCTTCTGGGCATGATCCTGCAACCCGAGCGATCCGAGCAGATCGAGCCCGCGCGCCTGCATGTCCTTCTCGCTCATCTTGCCCTCGGCGCGCATCGGCAAGAGCACGTTTTCGAGCGAGGTGAATTCCGGCAGCAGAAAGTGAAACTGGAACACGAAGCCGCACTTTGTCAGCCGTACATGGGCGCGGTCATCCTCGGACAGTTTCGAGGTCGGCTGGCCGCAGATGATGACTTCGCCATCGGTTGGCGCGTCCAGAAGGCCGAGCAGATAGAGCAGCGACGATTTGCCCGAGCCGGAGGGACCGGTGATGGCGACGAATTCGCCCTTGTTGACGGCGAGGTCGATGCCGTTGACGAGCGTGTGCGAGACCGCGCCCTCGATGCGCCGCACCAGTCCAACCGCCTGCAATGCAATTTCGTTCATGAGGCGCCTCGGATGATTTCGACGGGATGGACCCGCGTCGCCTTGCGCGCGGGGAAGAACGCCGCGCCCGTGCAGCAGAGCAGCGAGATGCCGCCGGCGATGAGGTAATGCCGTGGCGAATAATAGATCGAGATCGGGACGTTGGTTCCGGTCAGCGTGTTGTAGATCGTGATCTGCGACCAGCCATAGCAAAGCGCATAGCCGATGGCCCAGCCGGCAATCATTCCGACAAGGCCGATGATGGCGGCTTCCATGATGAAGATGCTGCGCACGGCCGTCTCGCGCATGCCGAGCGATTTCATGATGGCGATGTCCTGGCGCTTCTCGTTGGTGATGGTCGAGATGATGTTGTAGGTCGCAAAGGACGACGTCAGCAGCATTGCGCCCATCACCGTCAGCACGATGAAGTCGCGGACCGCGAAGCTTGAGAGCAGGTCGGAATTGGCCTCCTGCCACGACACGGATTTGTAGCCGATCTGGCCCTCGACCCGTTTTGCGATCACATCGGCGATGAGGGGGTTGTTCAGCCGCACGCGCAGTTCGTTGACGATGCCGCTTTGGCCTATCATCACCTGGGCCGTGCCGAGCGTCGCGTAGATCTGTCCCTCGTCGACGCGTTTCAGGCCGGAGCGGAACATGCCGACGACCGTCGCGCTCACCTGCGTACCCTGGCCGCCGATCAGACTGACGGTGTCGCCGGTCTTGATCGCGAGCTTGTCGGCCAGCGCAACGCCGATGATGACCGCGTTCGGCGCGCGCTGCAGGTCGCTGACCTGGCCTTCCCGCATTTGCGAGGCGAGTTTCGACACCCTGACTTCCAGCCGCGGATCGATGCCGATCAGCGTGATGCCGACGCGACCGCCGTGATCGATGATCGCGGTGGTCCGCACCGAGGGCGCGACGTCGCCGGGAAGCCACGACCGGAGTGAGGCCATCATCGATTCCGGATAGCGGATGCCGGGGCGGTTGTTGACGTTCGCGACGTTCGACATCTGTACCGCGCCGTATTCGCGGTCAGCGGGCTGCACTGGCGCCGCGCGTCGTTCGTCCTGCACGGTCACATGCGGCATGGTGTCGACGAGCTGGCGCAGGAAGTCGATCTGGGAACCTTCCATCAGCCCCGCCATCATGATGGTGAAGCCGACGCCCATCGCCACGCCCGCCATGCCGACGAGGGTTTGCCGGACCCTGGTCGTGACGTGGGTCCAGGCGATGTTGACGAGGAGATTGCCGGCCATTTCCGATTGTGCCCGATCAGCGATTGGCGAATTTCCCGACGTTGCGCCGGGCGTCGTTGACGACGGAGTCGATATGGGCGGAAAGCGCCGACGAGATCCCCGCATCATCCGGATTGGCGATGGGCGGGGCCGCCAGCGCGGCGACCGTCGTTGAGACCTGCGGCTGGCTGTTTTGGATCTGGTTGCTCTGGATCTGGTTGCTTTGGACCGGGTCCGGCGTTGCGGCGGGCTCCGTCTCCTGCGGCGAGGTCACCTGCTTGCTCGTGTCGATGCGGACCCGTGTCCCGTCGGCGAGGTCGGGGCGGGCCGGCGAGAGCACCGCTATGCCGCGCGAGATATCGCCGATGACCTCGACATTACGGCTGCCGCGGATGCCGACGCGCACGGGCACGCGCTCGAGGCGGCCGTTGTTGACGGTCTGCACGAAATCGCCCGAGACCGCTTCGGCCGGGATGATTGTCGCCGATGGCTTCTCACGGAAGATGATGTTGGCTTCCACCGACATGCCGATCCGCAGCGGGGTATCGTTGGGCAGCAAGAGATACACGCGGAAGGTCTTGCGGGTCGGATCGCCCTTCGGCGTGATCTGCGAGACGCTGGCGCGCAACGCCTGCGCGGGGAACGCTTCGCTGCGCAGAAGCGCCTTCTGGCCGACTGCAATGCGGCTGATTTCCTCTTCATTGACCTCGGCGACGACCTGCATCGGCAGCGGTGGCCCGACCCAGAACAGCACATCGGTGGGGCCCGCGATCTCGCCGACTTCGCCGTCGCGCCGCAGTACCATGCCATCGAGCGGCGCGCGCAGCACGAGCTGGTCGATCCTCGTTTGCTGGGCGGCAATACGGCTCTTGTATTCCTGGACACGGGTCCAGCGCTGCTCATATTCCTTCTGCGTGGCGTCGTCCTTGGTACGGTCCTTCGTGGCGCGATCGAGGTCGCGGTCCGCCTGCTGGCTCGAGATCTGCAATTCGTTCAGAGCGTTGCGCTCTTCGGCGTCGTCCTGGCGGCCGAGCACCTGGCCTGCCTTCACCGTCTTCCCCTCGCAGATGCAGAGGTCGATCAAGCGCCGCCGCTGCAGCGGCACGACCTTGGCCCAGCGAGCGGGCTCGACTGTGCCGGTGCCATAGATCGCTTCCGAGACTGGCGCTATGGTCGCAATGCTCGTCGTGACCGTCTGGAGGTTGTAATAGTTGGTGTAGCCGTAATAGCCGCCGCCGGCGCATGCCGCGAGGAACGCAATTCCCAATATGCGAAAGATGCTCATCGCGGTTCTCTCTTGCCTAATAGCCGAATTTCTTGCGCAGCCCGGGCATCTGCTTGAGGAAGTCGTCGATGTCGTCCTTGGAGATGTTCTTGCTGAGTGCGTCCAGCGGATTGTCATCGCTGGAGGACTTGGACGGTTGCGGAGGGGAGGCCGTGGCGGCTGGGGCAGGGGCCGCGCTAGTCACTGTTGGGGCGGGAACCACCGGGGCCGTGCGTGAGTAATCCCCCGCCGGAGGCGCGGTCGGGGCGGGCGTGCTGGTCGCCACGGCGCGCCACTTTCCGGCGTCGCTCTTGGCCTTGTAAACATCGTCCGCGTTCATCCGCTTCTCCAGGACGCCCATGAGCTGGCTGGAGCCGTTGCGGAACTCATCCACTCGGGAGGCGCCGTTGACGATGTAGGCCCACTTATAGGCCTCGACATTGCTCTTCTCGACGCCGCGCCCGGTGGCATAGAGGCCGGCAAGGATCAGCATTGCGTGCGAATGGCCCTGATTGGCGGCGCGGCTGAACCAGCGGAACGCTTCCTGGTCGGACCGCGGCACGCCGACGCCGGCCGAATAGAGTGCACCGAGGTAGAACTGAGCTTCGTCGTCACCGGACTGCGCCGCCCGTAGATAGCGGCTCGCCATGTCCTGGTCGAAAACTGCGTCCGCCCTGGCCGAATGGGGGCTTGCCAGCAAGGCGTAGCAGATGATCGCTAGTACGGCTCGCTTCATGGCTCATGGTCTCAAAATTTCTAAGGCAAGAAAAGCATCTCAACATCAATCGCCGAGTTCCGTCGCGTCGCCGGCTACATATGCGTCGACTATACCGGCACCACGGTTCAAGGATCGGGTCGTGAGCAAGGTGCCACAGCATCGGAAGGCACCGTCACCGCAGTCGCAATTAGGCCATTCGCAATTACAAAACGACCGCACAACTCAACAAGCGGTGGACCATTATCAATTCGGGAGCCATCGACGAGCAACTTCGCAGCGAACGTGCCTGCCGGGTCGATCGCCAAGCGCGCATCTTCGAAGCCGAGCCAGCGGCCAGTCAGAGGGTACCAGGCCTTATAGACGGATTCCTTCGCGCTGAACAGCAGCCGATCCCAGTGCGTCGTCGGAAATGCGCGCGACAACGCAGCTAGCATCCCGGACTCTCCCGGGACTGTGATCGATTCCTCAACGTCGTCAGGCAGACGGCCGTTCTGTTCGGTATCGATGCCGATGCTCGCAAACACGCTTTGGGAGGCAACTGCGGCAGCCCGGAACCCGGCGGTGTGAGTTATGCTGCCGACTACGCCTGCCGGCCACAGCGGTTCGCGTTTCGGACCTGCGCGGATTGGAACCGGAGCGTACCCAAGCTTGGCGAGTGCGTCCCGCGCGCAGCGACGCGCTGTTATAAACTCGCGGCGACGGGATTCGACTGCGTTCGCAACAAGAGCTTCCTCTCCCGGAAAACTCTGCTGCCCCGGTACATCCTCAAAAGTCTCGACCGCCACGACGCCGTGGGGCAGGAGCTGTTCGATCATGCCGGCAGCACCTTCCTCGGCATTGGCGGCTTGCTGCGCCTGCTCCACTCGCGCGGATAACCGATTGAGACCTCCTCAAACCGGACGCCGTCATAGTAGGCTGTCCGCGGGATGTGCAGGTGACCATAGACAACGGCGCTGGCACGAAAGCGAACATGCCAATCGGCGGTGCGGGTCGTACCGCACCATTGCGCGAATTCCGGAAATCGCAGCGCTTGGGTCGGCTGGCGGATAAGCGGCCAGTGCCCAACGAGGATCGTCGTCACCTCGGGCCCCAGGGCGAGCAACCGGCGTTCGGCGTCTTCCAACCGCGCGCTACACCACGATTCTCGATCCGGATAAGGCGCCGGATGCAGCAGCACCTCGTCGGCGCAGACCACCCCGGTCTCGTGCGCGTACGCGAGAGACTCCTTCTTTGTTGTTGTCCCGGGCGCGAGCCAGGAATGGTCATAGAGCAGGAATAGTGGCACGATAGTTACAGGACCGCTCTGGTCCTGCCAGATCGCATACTTGTCTTCTGGCGTCAGAATGTCGTTGTCACGGCACATCTGGACGAGAGCTTGGTAGCGGGCCACGCCTTTGAGCTGGACGGGGTCGTCACGAAGGGTCCACAAATCGTGGTTGCCGGGTGTCCAAATCACCTTCGCATACCGGCGCCGCAATAGCGAAAGCGTCTTCTCTATCTTACTGAACGTATCGTCCACATCACCGGCCACAATCAGCCAATCGTCGCTCGATTCCGGGTGCATTTCGTCGATGATGCGTTTGTTCTCCGAGAATGAACCGTGAAGATCACTGGTGGCAAACAGGGATCCCGGCACCTCGACTCCTCTCAGCCTCGCTTGTCGCCCGATCGAACGACATCCGCCCAGTCTGGACGCTGGGAACAAGTATAATTAGACTGGCAATCCATTAAAGTGGAAATCTATCCTGGCGGAATTTGGGTGCTGAAAAAGCTCTTGAGATGATGACCGCCATGGAAATGGAAAAAAGTTCGGGCTGAAGCAGATATTGTTGTAGCTTTGGCCGCAAGCATTGAAGCAGCGGGTTCACGTGTGGAGGGTCCAAAATTGCGGTTCCATCAACCTGACCACCCCAAACTCGACGCTAAGTGTGTGGCCCTCGTCACATTCGTATTCGCTGCGCCGTATTAGTTTGCTGCTGATGTCGGCAGACTCCACTTCGTTTGTAAAATTGTTTGACGTTCACGTGCGCCTTGTGACCCAATCGGGGCGGTGCTTGGTTTTCAATTTGTAAGACCGATCGCTGACAAGCGCATCATCCGTTCGGTTGAGGACATCGAGCAGCATTTTAGTGTCTCGTCGAAGCTTGCAACGGATGTGAGGGAGGAATCGCCGGGACGAAGTTGAAAGTCCAGCACTGCGCGTCGAAGGGCCACGCTTAGTGGCCAACGATTTCTGGATACCAGTATGAGTTGTAGCTTACTTGTTTTTGACGTGATTGGTCGCCATGCAGCATCTCAGCTCAACGTATGACCTGTTAACCGGTTCGGCGTTGATCAGTTACCGACTGTCGCTGTCGGAAAATCCCTGGTCGGCGCATCACGAGGTCTTCGATCGCGTCTCCTTGGTGGGGACCGGGTTATTGGAACTGGCCCTGACGGCGGGGCTTGCCGTGGGCAGTCCGCGGGTGTTGGAGCTGACGCCGGCCGCTCCGCTGATGATTTCGACCGCGAGCAGATCGCGGGTGAAGATTCAGGTGCAGGCTGCCGATGCGCAGGGGCATCGTGCCTTTTCTCTCCATGGTCTGGATGAGGCTTCGGGCGCGGACGGCTGGATTCTTCATGCGATGGGCGTGCTGGCGGGGGCCGAGGAGCGAGGCCAAGAAGAGTCGGCTGTGCCGCTTCTGGAGGCGCGGGCCCCGGAAGGAACGGCGCAACTCGACATTTCGACTCTCTACACGCGATTGAGTGCACAGGGATCCGATTGCGCGCCGGCATTGCAGGGACTGACCGGAGCTTGGCGCTGCGGCGAGACGATCTATGCGGAAGTGGCTCTGCCCGCCGGCACGATATCAGGCGCCGGGGAGCACGGGATTCATCCCGCGCTTTTTGATGCTGCGTTGCATGTGTTTGCTGCGGAGGGTTTTGCCGCGGCCGAAGGCGGCATACCGTTTCCAGTTTCGTGGTCGGATGTGACGCTTCACACACACGTGGCCAGCGAGTTGAGGGTACGCCTTGATCTGAGCGGATCTGAAAGCTCGGAGCAGAGGTCGGCCTCAATGTTGTTGTGGAATGAGAAAGGGCAGCCGGTCGCAACGGTGGGGTGTGTGACGCTCCGCCGGGCTGGAGGCGAGCCAGTGCTCGAGCATCACGTTGAACAAGCGCCGTCTCCGGCACCTTTGCATGTGCGGGAAAGCTCGGAGCGTCCTCGCACAGCGGCGCGAGGCCCGGTCGTATCAGCCCTGCGCCATCGCTTGAGCGGGTTGCCCGAAAACGAGCGGCTCGGACGTCTCGTGGTTCTGGTGCAGGAGAACATCGCGGAGATTTTGGCGTTGCCCAATGCCTCGTCCGTGCCCGCGGATGCGCCGCTGAAGGGACTTGGGCTGGACTCCATGATGGCGGTCGAGCTGCGCAACCGCCTGTCGGTGCGGGTGGGGATCAAGCTTCCGACGACGCTGGCATTCGATTATCCGACTCCGGAGGCGATTGCGGCGTTGCTTTTGCGCCAAGTCTTTCCGGAACTGGATGTGATCGCTGGGACAGCTCCCACGCAGTCGCGCGCCAAGGACGAGCCGATCGCAATCGTCGCAATGTCGTGCCGCACGCCTGGGGAAGTAAAGGATTCGGAGGCCTACTGGACGCTGCTCGCGGAAGAGCGCGATGCGATCGGACCGTTTCCGGCGCGCTGGGATAGCCATGCGCTGTACGATCCGGATCCGGAGACGCGGGGTAAGAGCTACGCACGTGAAGGCGGCTTTCTATACGACGTCGATCAATTCGATGCGGGCTTTTTTGGGATCGCGCCACGCGAAGCTGTGTCGATGGATCCGCAGCAGCGGCTGGTTCTGGAGGTCGTGTGGGAGGCGCTGGAGAAGGCCGGGCTTCAGCCGGAAGCGCTGAATGAATCGAGTACGGGCGTTTATCTCGGCGCGATGCGGAGCGATTACCGGCAAAGCGGGATCTCTCTCGAGTCGATGGATGGCTATGCCGAGACGGGCCAGGCCAGCAGTGTGCTCTCCGGGCGAGTGTCTTATGCGCTGGGTCTGCAAGGCCCGGCGATGACAATCGATACCGCGTGCTCCTCGTCGCTGTCGGCGCTGCATCTGGCGTGCGCGGCGCTGCGGCAGGGCGAGTGCGATCTGGCGCTGGCGGGCGGTGTGCAGGTGATGAGCACGCCGTCGGTGTTTGTGGAGTTCAGCCGATTGCGCGCCGTAGCACCGGATGGGCGTTGCAAGAGTTTTTCGGACGGCGCAGATGGCGCCGGCTGGAGTGAAGGCTGCGGCGTGCTGGTGCTGAAGCGTCAGTCGGATGCGGAGCGTGATGGTGACGAGATCCTGGCGTTGATCCGGGGTTCTGCAGTGAACCAGGACGGACGGAGCCAGGGTCTGACGGCGCCGAACGGTCCGAGCCAGCAGCGGGTGATCCGTGCGGCCTTGTCGGCGAGCGGGTTGAGCCCCGACGAGATCGATGTTGTGGAGGCACACGGGACCGGGACCAGCCTCGGTGATCCCATCGAGGCGGGCGCACTGGCCGCGGTGTTCGGGCCGACGCGTCGCGAAGATCGTCCGCTGTGGCTGGGCTCGTCGAAGTCGAACCTCGGTCACACGCAGGCGGCGGCCGGTGTTCTCGGCGTGATGAAGATGGTGCTTGCGCTCAAGCACGAGGTTCTGCCGAAGACGCTGCATGCGGAGCATCCGAGCGGCCAGATCGAGTGGGAGGGCAGCGGGCTGTCGCTGCTGCAGCAGGCGCGCGCATGGCCGCGTGAGGCCTCGCGTGTGCGTCGTGCCGGCGTGTCCTCGTTCGGCATCAGCGGAACCAATGCGCATGTCGTGATCGAGGAGGCGCCGGCGCGGCCTGCTGCGAGCAGCGCAGCGGATACGGCAGAGCTGCCCTTGATCCCGCTATTGGTATCCGGGCGTGACGAGGCCGCACTCCGTGCGCAGACGGGCCGGTACGGAGAGTGGCTGTCGCAGCATCCTGATGCGGACTTCCATTCTGTGATTGCGACGGCGGCATTGCACCGGACGCAGTTTGCTTCGCGTGCGGCGGTCTCAGTGCGCGATGCGTCGGAGGTGGCAGAGGCGCTGCACGCGCTGGCCGAGGGTCGCCCGCATGCGGCGGTGTCGGTCGGGAGCGCGCGCGATCGCGGTCGTGTGGTGTTCGTGTTCCCCGGACAGGGCAGTCAGTGGCCATCGATGGGCCGAGCCCTGCTGGCGGAATCGGCGGTGTTTGCGCAGGCGATTGCGGCCTGTGAGACGGCGTTGTCCCCTTACACGGACTGGTCGCTGACGTCGGTGCTTCGCGGGGATGAGGATCTCGAAGCCTGCCTGCTGGAGCAGGTGGACGTGATCCAGCCTTCGCTGTTTGCGATGAATGTCGGCCTGGCCGCGGTGTGGCGCAGTCTCGGACTGCAGCCATCGGCGGTTGTGGGCCACAGCCAGGGCGAGATCGCAGCCGCCGTGGTTGCCGGCATCCTGTCGCTTGAGGACGGAGCCCGGGTGGTGGCGCTGCGCAGCAAGCTGTTGAGGGGCCTGAGCGGGCGCGGGGCCATGGCGGTGACGGAGCTTGCGGCTTCAGTTGTGGAAGAGCGGCTGAAGGCAGCGGAATGGTCCGGATTGTCGGTGGCGGTGGTGAACACGCCGGGCTCGACGGTCGTCTCGGGGCCGACTGAAGTGGTCGAGCGCTGGGTCGGCCGTCTTGGTCAGGAAGGCGTGTTCTGCCGGCAGGTCAATGTGGACTACGCCTCGCACAGCGCGGAGATGGACCCGATCCTGCCGGAGCTGGAAGGCTTGCTGTCGGATCTTGCGCCACAGGCAGGCGAGGTGGCGATGATCTCGACGGTGACGGGAGCGCGCTGCGAGGGGACGTCACTGGACGGATCCTATTGGTGCCGGAACCTGCGGCAGACGGTGCGGCTGGACCTTGCGCTGGCCGAGTTGATCGGCAGCGGGCACGGCGTGTTCGTGGAAGCGAGCGCGCATCCGGTGCTGGCGATGCCGCTGTCTGCGGCGAGCGGCGAGCATGGCGTGGTGGTGGGATCGCTGCGCCGTGACGGCGGCGGGATGTCGGAGCTTTTACGCAATCTCGGCGCGCTGCATGTTCATGGTGTTGGTGTTGACTGGGCGAAGGCGGCGGGAGCGGGTGCGACGGCACCTGTTGCGTCACTTCCGACCTATGCGTTCCAGCGGCAGCGTTACTGGCTGGAGGCTGAGAAGGCGAGTGGGGACGCCGCGACGATGGGGCTGTCGGATGCGTCGCATCCGCTGCTTGGCGCTGCGACGCCGCTTGCGGAGAGCGACGGGTTTTTGTTGACGGGCCGGTTGTCG
>NZ_JYMR01000024.1:0-27823 GCF_000938255.1 Bradyrhizobium sp. LTSP849
CGGCCACCTCAGAGCGTGTGATTTTTTGGCAGCGTGCCAGGTAAATCTGTCCGAATGCCGGTGGCATGTGATTCTCTGGCGATGATGGATTGGCGGGAGGCGAAGATGGCTGCCGATGAATTGTTCGGTGATCTGCCGGCGCAATCGAAGCCTGAAGCCGACGCGGCGCCGCTCGGCGCGCCACGGCTGCGTGAGCCACAGCGCGACCAGATCGCGTTGCGAGCGGTGGATATCGAGAGCCTGATCGGGGAAGACCATCCGGTGCGCCTGATCTGGTCTTATGTCGAAGAGCTTGATCTGAGTGAGCTGGAGAACCGGATCAAGGCCAGGGGCGACCGCCCCGGTCACCCCGCGACCTCGCCGCGGCTTTTGCTGGCGCTGTGGCTCTCAGCCACCAGCGAGGGCGTCGGCAGCGCGCGAGCATTGGAGCGACTGTGCGAGAGCCACGATGCCTATCGTTGGCTGTGCGGCGGGGTGTCGGTGAACTATCACATGCTGGCGGACTTCCGGGTCGGTTGCGCCGACCTGCTGGACCGGCTGCTCAGCGAGCATCTGGCGGCGCTGGCGAAGGCTGGTCTCGTCAATCTGGCGACACTGGCGCAGGACGGGGTGCGGGTCCGGGCCAGCGCGGGAGCCGCCTCGTTCCGGCGCGAGGCGACACTCGAGCGGCATCTGGCCCTGGCTGAGACGGTGGTGGAAGACCTCAAGCGCGAAGTCGACGTGCGCTCTGACGCCAGCAATCAGCGCGCCCGGGCAGCCAAGGAGCGAGCCGCGGAGGAACGCAGCGCGCGCGTGAAAGCGGCGCAGGCGGCGCTTGCCGAGATCAAGCAGCAGCGCAAGGAACGCGAGAGCAAGCAAGGCAATGGCAAGACGCCGAAGGAGCCGCGCGCGTCGACGACGGACGCCGATGCACGGGTCATGAAGATGGCGGATGGCGGCTTCCGCCCAGCCTACAACGTGCAGGTGACGAGTGCGGCCGGCGAGCAGTTCGTCACTGACGTTAAGGTATGCAACACGGGGTCCGACCGCGGGCTGATGCGGCCCATGCTGGAGCGGCAGCGCACGCGCCCTGGCGGCCTGCCCAAAGACCATCTCGTCGATGGCGGCTTTGGCAGTGCGGAAGACATCGAGTGGGCGCATGCCGAGGGCATAGAGGTTTTTTGCCCGCCCACTCAATCCAAGCACGGCACCGACCCCTACCTGCCGCGACGCGGCGACGGCGCGGGGGTACTGGCTTGGCGTGCGCGGATGGCGAGCAAAGAGGGCAAGGCCCGGTACAAGCCCCGTTCGATATGCGAGTGCATCCATGCCCGCTGGCGCAACTGGAACCTACGGCAATTGACCGTGCGCGGGATCGAAAAGGTCCGCGCCGTCGTGCTCTGGTACGCCCTCACCAACAACATCCTGCAAGGCAACCGCCTCCGCAGCGCATAAACGAGAGCTCATCGACGAACTCAGACCCGCCATTTACCGCGACAAGAAACTCCACTCCGTTCCGAACAAGTAAAAGCGTCACAAGCTCTCAGGGTGACGGTGAGACGTTTCCGAGAAACGGATTAACGATGGTGAGCCCGCCGATGCTGCGGCCGTGCTGCATGTCTTCACTGTAGAGGATATCGCAGCCGGCTTCGATCGCGGCGGCAACGATCAGCGCATCGTGGAAAGCGAATCCATCATCTCGCACGAGCGCAAGGGCCGCACGGCTGGTCTTCACCGTCAGCGGAAGTGCGGGATCGAGCGTATTGTCGATATCATCGAACAGAAGCTCGATGTCGCGCCAGCTTCGTCCCTGCTTCTTGCGCAAGACGTTTGCCAGTTCATTCAGGACCTGCACGCTGATGGTGCCGCCTTGCTCGATCAAGTCTTGCGAGATTGTCGCCTTGGTACCGGTCTGCTGCGCGTAAACGAGAATGTTGGTATCGAAAAACGCGCTCACCGCTCGTTTGCCTCGTTGCGATCGAACTTGTAGTCGGCAGGCAGGGAGGGCCAGTTGCGTGCGCGCATGTTTTCGATCGCCCGCCGGCGACGCTCCTCCTTGGTCTCGACCTCGATCGTCCCTTTGCGCGCGGCGACAACATCGAGCTCGTCACCTTCTTTGAGGCCTAGCTCTTCCACCAGCGTCTTGGGCAGCCGGACCGCGAGGCTGTTACCCCATTTGGAAACCTGCACCGTAGCCTCCATGATATCCAACGATTATATGTATATCATAATAAGGATATCATTGCAGTCAAAAAGCCGGGGGAAGGTGGGTATTGGCCAGGCGGCCTGCGCCGTAACCGTAAAAGGTCGAAGACAGCGTGATTGGGGCCTAATGTCAGCGCCGCCGAAAATGCGGGCAGAACCCCTTCTGAGTGGGCGGCTAAATCGCCTACTTCACCGCCGAGAACCGGTTGTCGAACGAGTTCGCCGGCACCACCGGTGCAGCACCCGCGAATTGCGTGTCGCTGGTGCCATCCGACACCGAAGGCTTCAGCGCCGGCCGCGTCGCGGCAAGGCGCGTGTCGGGCTTGGCCGGTTCGGCGGGCTTCACGGCGACGACCGATTTCGGCGCCTGGGGCTGCGGCGCGGGTTTGGCTGCGGCGACGGCCGGCTTGGCGGGCGCTGCCGGTGCAGCAACTGCCGGCGGAGCCGATGCGGTCGCCGTCGTGTCAGCGGTGCCCAGGCCCATCTTGCGGCCGAGGTTGGAGAAGAAGCCGCCGGATTTCTCGGCCGGCTGGGCCGTGGCGACGCGGGTGTTGGCTGCGGGCGCGGCGACGGCCACGACCGGCTCTTCCTGCGGCGCGGCTGCGACTGCGTCGAAATTCGGCTTCGGCGGATTGACGGTGCCGGGGATGGTGCCGGGCGCCTTCGACATCGCCAGCATCTGCAGCGTGGTGCCTTCGGCGCCTTCCGATAGGCCGGTCGAGCCTTCCGGAATCTTCGCCGCAAAAATCTTGTTCATGCCGCCGTCGATACCGGTGTTCATACGCGCCACCGGGATGCCCTTGGAGACGAGCTTGTTGTACTCGGCCTGGTCGCGCTCTTCCTTCTCGCGCACGGCGCTCGCGATGTCATCGGGGATCACATAGGCCGGGCACTTTGCGGAAGCGTCGAACACGGGATCGCGCTTGGCGTCGGGCGTTTTGGTCGCGTCGAAGACGTATTTCTTCTCGCAGAAATCGACCCTCGGCTCCTGCCGCGTCACCTCGAAATGATCATAGCCTTCCTTGATCATCTTCCAGAACGCCATGTTCGGATTGTTGCGGTGCTTGGCCATGTTCACCGGCGTCATCTTGAACGGATAGGCCTGGAACTGGAACGCCTTCTGGCCGCCGAAGAAGGACTCGCGGCCGAGCGAATAGATCTCCGCGATCTGCTCATCCGTCATCGCGTAGCAGCCGCGCGACGAACAGTCGCCATGGACCATCAGCTGCGAGCCGGTGCGGCCGAGCGCCTTGTCGAACGCGTTGGGAAAGCCGGTGTTGAACGAGAGATAGTAAGCCGACTGCGGATTCATCTGGCTCGGATTGATCGAGTAGAATCCTTCCGGCGCCTGACGATCGCCCTCGCGGACCTTCGGACCGAGATCGCCCGACCAGCGGCAGATCGGATAGGTCTTGAGCAGTGCGAACTGGCCGTTGCGCGCCTGCTTCCAGATCTCGAGCTCGGCCTCCTGCTTGAACAGGCGGACCAGGATCGGCGATTGCAGATCCATGTCCTTCTCGACCATCGCGGCGAGAAGCTTTGGCGTGACCGGCTGATTGGCCTTGGCGTTGGTCGCGAGCGAAACCTGATCGGTGTCGCAGCCGGCCAGCACAACACTGGCGGCAAGCGCAACCGAAGCCAAAATCGCGCGCGCAAGCGAGCTAACAGTCAAGACGAACCCCACAACGTTCCGGGCAAGGCTCGAAAACCCCAATCCTGAGCCTGGTCAAACCGACGAAGCGAGACCCGCATCGACGGTGTTTCGGTGACCACGCTCCGAGCCTTATGCCCTGAAGCCATTGATTAAAATTCTAACCTCTGGGTGATGGGGTCGCAACCCGACCGGGGATCACGAGCCCGTTGGCCCAGTGGCATGGTCAACAGAGACTAAACTGCGTCCTTACTTGCGGCCTTACTTGGGCCTTACAGCCCAACCCCACTGAGATCGCTGATTTGGGCAAAAAAAGGGTTAATGCGGGGTTACTGGCGTGTTCGGTAGGGTGGGCAAAGGCGCAAAGCGCCGTGCCCACCATCCATCCACCGTGCGCCGGGGCCGGTGGGCACGCTTCGCTTTGCCCACCCTACGGCACCCAAAACCGCCCGAATCAGCCCAGTTTTCGGCCGATATCGAGGAATTTCTGCCGGCGCAGCTTGCGGATGGCATCCCCGTCCAGGTTCCGCAGCTCGTCAAACGCCTTGGCGATGGCATCGCCGGTGGTGGCGATCATGGCGGCGGGGTCGCGGTGGGCACCGCCGACCGGCTCCTTCAGGATGCTGTCGATCACCCCGAAACGGAGCATGTCCTGGGCGGTGATCTTCATGTTGTTGGCGGCTTCCTGGGCCTTGGTGCCGTCCCGCCAAAGGATGGAGGAGGCGGCCTCGGGAGAGATCACGCTGTAGATCGCGTGCTCCAGCATCAGCACCTTGTTGGTGGTGGTGATGGCGATGGCGCCGCCCGACATGCCCTCGCCGGTGATGACCGCGACGTTCGGGACGCGCAGCGCCATGCAGGCATCGGTCGAGCGCGCAATCGCCTCGGCCTGGCCCCGTTCTTCCGCGCCGATGCCGGGATAGGCGCCGGCGGAATCGACGATCGACAGCACCGGCAGGCCGAAACGCTCGGCCATCTCCATCAGCCGCACCGCCTTGCGATAGCCTTCGGGCCGCGCCATGCCGAAATTGTGCTTGATGCGGCTGTCGGTGGAATCGCCCTTTTCCTGGCCCATCACGCAGATCGCTTCGCCGCGGAAACGGCCGAAGCCTGCGACCAGCGCCTCGTCCTCGCCGAACTTGCGGTCGCCGGCGAGCGGGGTGAATTCGGTGATCAGGCCCTTGATGAAATCGGAGAAATGCGGCCGCTGCGGATGCCGCGCGACCAGCGTCTTCTGCCACGGCGTCAGGTTCGTATAGAGGTCGGCCAGCGCCTGCGCCGCCTTGTCCTCGATCCGCCCGATCTCATCGGCGATGTCGCTGCCGGAGGCCGCTAACGTGCGCAATTCGTCGAGCTTGGAGTCGAGCTCGGCGACGGGCTTTTCGAAATCGAGATAGCTGCGCATCTGGTCTGGCATCAACTCAATATAGGGGGACGGGGTGAGAGAGCGAAACGGGGTTGGCTTCTCATAAAGAAGTGTAGCTTCTTCAAGGGGTTGACCTGTGCGCTGTTCGGCAGCGCGCCAAATCATGCGTGAGGCCACGGCTCTTTCTGCGGAGATGTGGCCGAAGTCAAGGCGGTTTAGGCCTTCGCCGGGACGACGATCATTTCTCCGCCAGCGGGTGCAGGTCGCGCACCAGGCTCTTCAGCCGCTCCTCGACCACATGGGTGTAGATCTGCGTGGTGGAAATGTCGGTGTGGCCAAGCAGGGTCTGCACGATGCGCAGATCGGCGCCGTTGTGCAGCAGGTGGCTGGCAAAGGCGTGGCGCAGCACGTGCGGGGAGACCAGCCGGGCCTGGAGGCCCGAGGCGACCGCGAGCTCCTTCAAATCGCGGGCAAAATGCTGCCGCGTCAGATGTCCGCTTTCACCGAACGAGGGAAACAGCCATTTCGAGGCAGCGAGGCTGCTCTTCTTGTCCGCCTTTGCAGCTTCCGTCGCCGCAAGATAATCCACCATCGCCTGGCGCGAGGCCTCGTTGAGCGGCACCAGCCGCTCCTTGTCGCCCTTGCCGCGCACCACGATCATGCGGGCATCGCGCTTGGCCGCCGTGCGCGGCAGCGCCACCAGCTCCGAGACGCGCAGTCCCGTCGCGTAGAGCACCTCGAGCAGGCAATAGAGCCGCAAATTCCGCAGCCGCTGAGAGGGTGATACCTCCGCCGCGTCGCTCATCTCCTTGGCGCGCGTCAGCATGCGGTCGACATCGGCGATCGACAGCACCTTCGGCAGGCCGCGGCCGCGCTTGGGCCCGGACAGGATTGCCGCGGGATCCTCAGCTCGGATGCGCTCGTTCAGGAGAAACCGGAACAGATGCCGCATCGCCGACAGCCGCCGCGCGACGCTGGATGATTTGAAGCCGCGTGTGTCGAGATCGGCGAGGTAGTCGCGCAGGACTTGCGTCTCCGCGTCTGCAAAAGCATGGCCGGTGCGGGCGAGAAATTCCGAGAAATCGGTGAGGTCGCGCCGATAGGCATCGAGGGTGTTGGGGCCGGCGCCCTGTTCCGCCGCGAGCATGTCGAGGAACAGGCCGGTGAGCTTGGTGTCGGAGGGCTTGCTGGCAGAAGACTTGTTGGGAGCAGATTTGGCGCGCATGCCCCGGAGCCTAGCCGCTATTTCTTGAGAAATTTATCCGGCGGGATCGTCACGGTCATTTCCCTCGGTTTTGGATTGACGAAATTCGCCAGCGCGAAGACCACGCCATAGACGATGCCGGCGAGCACGGCGACGACCGTCAGGAAGCGGAACAGGCTGGGCATCGGCACGATCTCGGCAAGGGACTTAAGGGTCTCGGACAAGCAAATTAACCAATGAAATCATCCAACATGTTCGCCGTTTCGTGGCAAGAGTCCTCTGGCGAGGGAAGCTTGGGGGGTAGTATAGGTGGCCGGATGCCGCATTTGGCGGCAGATCGAGCGAGGGACATGTCCGACGCCGCGTTGCCAGCACCTGCTTCCCCTGAGGCCGATATCCTGTCGGCGCTCGGGACGCGTTCGATCGTGCTGGTCGGCATGATGGGCGTCGGCAAGTCGACCATCGGCCGCCGCATGGCGGCGCGGCTCAAACTGCCCTTTATCGATGCCGATACCGAGATCGAGGCGGCAGCCGGCATGACCATACCGGAGATTTTCGAGCGCCATGGCGAACGGCATTTCCGCGACGGCGAGGCGCGGGTGATCGCGCGTCTGCTGGACGGCGAACCCGTGGTGCTGGCAACCGGCGGCGGCGCTTTCATGCGCGAGGAGACGCGTGTCCGCATCGCCGCCAAGGCGATCTCGATCTGGCTCAAGGCGGATCACGACGTCATCATGCGCCGCGTGCGCCGCCGCGCCGATCGTCCGCTGCTCCAGACCGCCGATCCCGAAGGAACCGTGACGCGGCTCCTCACCGAGCGCGAGCCGGTCTACAGCAATGCCGACCTCACCATCGCCTCGCGCGACGTGCCGCATGACAAGATCGTCGAGGAGACCATCGAGACGCTGCACGCCCATCTCTGCGGCCAGGCCGCCGCATCCGAGCCACCAGCCGACGTCGCGAGTGCGTTAAGATGACTGCGCCTTTGAAACATTCCGATTCCGTCATCGTCGACGTCGCGCTGGAGAATCGCGCCTACGACATCGTCATCGGCCGAGGCGAGCTCGCCTCGCTCGGCGCGCGGATCGCGGCCTTGCGGCCGGGCGTGCGCACCGCTGTTGTGACCGACCGCACAGTCGCAAAGCACTGGCTCGAGCCCGCCGAGGCATCGCTCGCCGCCGCCGGTATCCCGACCTCGCGAATCGTCGTCGAGGAAGGCGAGATCTCGAAAACCTATGCCGGACTGACGAAGGTCAGCGAGGCCCTGATCGCCGCAAAGATCGAGCGCAACGATCTCGTCATCGCGCTTGGCGGCGGCGTGGTCGGCGATCTCGCCGGCTTTGCGGCGGCGATCCTGCGCCGCGGCGTCGATTTCGTGCAGGTGCCGACCTCGCTGCTGGCGCAGGTCGATTCCAGCGTCGGCGGCAAGACCGGCATCAATTCGCCGCAAGGCAAGAATTTGCTCGGCGCCTTCCACCAGCCGGTGCTGGTGATCGCCGACACAGCCGTGCTCGACACGCTGTCGCCGCGGCAGTTCCGCGCCGGCTATGCCGAGGTCGCCAAATACGGCGTGCTCGGCGACGAGGCTTTCTTCACCTGGCTGGAAAAGAACCACGCCGACATCGTCAAGGGCAGCTCGGCGCGCGAGCACGCGATCGCGACCTCCTGCCGCGCCAAGGCCGGCGTCGTCTCGCGCGACGAGCGCGAGACCGGAGAACGCGCGCTGCTCAATCTCGGCCACACCTTTGGTCACGCGCTGGAAGCCGCGACCGGCTTCTCCGATCGTCTCTTTCACGGCGAAGGCGTCGCGATCGGCATGACGTTGGCGGCGCAGTTCTCGGCGAAACTCGGCATGATCGGTGATGCCGATGCGGCGCGCGTCGAGCACCACCTCGTCGAGGCCGGCTTGCCGACCCGCTTGCAGGACATCGCCGGCTTCGCGCAGGAGGGCCTTGCCGATGCCGACGCGCTGATGGCCCTGATGGCGCAGGACAAGAAGGTCAAGCGCGGCAAGCTCACCTTCATTCTGCTGGAGGCGGTCGGGCGCGCCGTCATCGCGAAGGACGTCGAACCTGCTCCGGTGCGCGACTTCCTCCAGGAAAAGCTCGCGCAGAAGGCATGAGGCGCGGCTGAACGCGTCAAGAAAACGCGTTAAAACAAAAAACTCGAGTGGTGCATGGACTGGCTCGGACTCTCCATCGTCGTGTTCTGCCTTTTCATCTCGGCGTTCTTCGCCGCGAGCGAGACGGCGCTGACCGGCGCCTCGCGCGCCAGCATGCTGCGGCTGTCGAAACAGGGCAATCATGACGCCGTCATCGTCTCGCGGCTGATCGCCAATCGCGAGCGGCTGATCGGTGCGCTGCTGCTCGGCAACAACATCGCCAATATCGGCGCCTCGGCGATCGCGACCGGCATCTTCACCGCCTGGTTCGGTGAGGTCGGCGTGCTCTACGCGACCGGCGTGATGACGGCGCTGGTCGTGATCTTCGCCGAAGTGCTGCCCAAGACCATCGCTATCAATGCACCTGACCGCACGGCGCTGGCGGTCGCGCGGCCGATGCGGCTCACCGTGTTCGTCCTGGGGCCGGTGCTCGCGGTGGTCGAGACCATCGTACGGATGCTGATGCGGCTGTTCGGCGTCGCCATCGGCGAGAACCAGCCGATCCTGTCGCCGACCGAGCGCCTGCGCGGCGCGGTCGATCTCCTGCACCATGAAGGCAAGGTCGAGAAGGTGGACCGCGACATGCTCGGTGGCCTGTTGGATTTGCGCGAGCTCCAGGTCTCCGACGTCATGATCCATCGCACCGAGATGATGATGATCAACGCCGATTTGCCGCCGGAGGAACTGGTGCGCGAGGTGCTGGCGACCGAATACACCCGCATTCCGCTGTGGCGCGAGAAGCCGGAAAACATCATCGGCGTGCTTCACGCCAAGGATCTGTTGCGCGCGATCCGGGCCTCGGATGGCGACACCTCGCGCATCGACGTCTCCACCATCGCGCTGCCGCCCTGGTTCGTGCCGGAGATGCGCCCGGTCTCCGAACAGCTCAAGGCGTTCCGGCGCCGAAAAACCCATTTCGCGCTCGTCGTCGACGAGTACGGCGAGGTTGAAGGTCTCGTGACGCTGGAAGACATTCTGGAGGAGATTGTCGGTGACATCTCCGACGAGCACGACGTCGTGGTCGCCGGCGTGCGCGCCCAGCCGGACGGCTCGGTCGTGGTCGATGGCTCGGTGCCGATCCGCGATCTCAACCGCGCCATGGATTGGCGCCTGCCCGACCAAGAGGCAACGACGGTTGCGGGCCTCGTCATTCACGAGGCGCAATCGATACCCGACCGCGGCCAGAGCTTCACCTTCCACGGCTTCCGCTTCCGCGTCCTCCGCCGCGAACGCAACCGCATCACCGCACTCCGTATTTCACCGGTGCCGCGCGACGCGGAGCTGGAGGAATCCAAGCCAAAGCGGGCAGGGACGTCGTTTTGAGCCACGCGATCAGTGTCATCGTCCGCCTTGTGCGCGCTTGCGCACTGGGGCGGACGATCCAGTACGCCGTGGCCTATCGGTTGAATCTCGACAGAAGTGTTTACTGGATGCCCGCCTTCGCGGGCATGACAGCGGAATTTGGGGCGTTACCCTTCCCCCGGCGCCTGCACGTGGATCGCGAGCGCATGCACGCTGCCGGAGAGTTCCGCGGCCAGCGCCGCATTTATCATGCGGTGGCGCTCGACCCGGCTCTTCCCTTTGAAGGCGTGAGACACGATATAAACCCGAAAGTGTGTCTCGCCGGTCGGCCGATGGCCGGCATGGCCCTCATGCAAATGTGACTCATCGACGACTTGCAGGCTTTCCGGCGTGAAAGCTTCCTGCAACTTGTTGCTGATAATGTCTCTGGTAGCCATGTTTGCCATTAAGGTGCGCGATCGCACTCCGTCAATGCCCATAGGCCGCTCTTGCCGGCCGTTCTTGAAATGCCGAAGCGAGGCTTCGGCGACGCGTTAGCAGCTAATTGCAATGTCAAGACTTGAAGGTTTTCGCATTGCGTAGTCAAAGTTGGTCATGCCGATCGATTCATCAAAGTTCTTCGACTCCATCCGCGTCAAGCCGAACAAGGGCAAGCCGGAAGCGAAGCCGCGCGACACCGTGGTCAATTGCGAATGGACCGGGTGTCAGAACAAGGGCGCCCATCGCGCGCCCAAGGGCCGCGAGAACTCGCGCGAGTACTGGCACTTCTGTCTGAACCACGTCCGCGAGTACAACCAGAACTACAATTTCTTCTCCGGCATGAATGCCGACGCCGTGGCGCGCTACCAGAAGGATGCGCTGACCGGCCACCGTCCGACCTGGAAGATGGGCGCCAATGGCGGCGTCAAGAAGGGCGCCGAGGCCGAGATCGACGGCGCCTTCGATCCGTTCAGCATGTTCGCGGAGCTCAACGGCCGCACCGGCTGGCGGAAGGGTCCGGAGTCCGCTCAGCCCAAGGTCGAAACCCGCAAGGTGATGAACGCCGAGCGCAAGGCGCTCCAGGTCATGGGCCTCGGCCCCAGTGCGACGCTCGCCGACGTCAAGTCCAAGTACAAGGCGCTGGTGAAGCAGCACCACCCCGACGCCAATGGCGGCGACCGCTCCACCGAAGACCGCCTGATCGAGATCATCAAGGCGTATAATTATCTGAAGACGGTGGTGCGGGAGGCCTGAGCCTCCCCCCGTGCCGTAGCCCGGATGGAGCGTAAGCGTAATCCGGGACTTTCTCACACAACGACGACTTTCCCGGATTGCGCTTCGCTCCATCCGGGCTACTTCTTCAATCCTTCGGCATCGCCCCCACATATGACGAACTCGGCCGGATCAACCTTCCCGTCCGCTGCTGCTCGCGCGCATGCGCGGTCCAGCCGGCGGCGCGCGCCACCGCGAAGATCGGCGTAAAAGCCTGCCTCGGGATCGCCAGTGCATCGAGCAGGATCGCGGTGAAGAACTCGACATTGGTCTCCAGCGGCCGCTCCGGATTCTTCTTGCGCAGGGCGGCGCGGATATAGGCTTCGACCTCGCCGGCGAACGGCAGGTCGGCGCCATCGGAGGCCAGCGCCTCAACCGCGGTCTTGAGCACATCGGCGCGTGGATCGCGGACGCGATAGACGCGATGGCCAAAACCCATCATCCGCTCGCCGCGTGCGAGCGCGGCATCCACCCAGGGCTGGATGCGCTCGCGCGAGCCGATCGCATCGAGCATTTCCAGCACCGGCTCCGGCGCGCCGCCATGCAGCGGACCCGTGAGCGCGCAATAGCCGGCCGTGACGGCAGCGAACAGATCGGCCTGCGTCGAGGCCACCACGCGCGCCGTGAAGGTCGAGGCGTTCATGCCGTGGTCGCTGGCGGTGACGAGATAGGCGTCGAGCGCAGTGATCTCGCGCGCGGCCGCCGCACGCCCGTGCAGCATGCGGAGCGTATCAGCGGCGTGGCTTACGCTTGGATCGGGCGCGACGGGATCGAGCCCCTTGGCGCGGCGCACCAGCGCGCCCGCGATCACCGGAAACGCGCCGACGATGGTCGCTTCGTGCTCCAGCCCGTGCTCGGCGCGAAGGCCTGCGACTGCCGCGCGAAACCCGTCGACGATGCCCATGGTGTGCGTCGCCGGCAGCAGCTCGAAGAGCCGCGCGAAGGCGCGCTCGCGCGCAGCCCCCAGGCTTGCCCGGACATTGGCTTCGCTCAGCGTGCTTCCGGTCGCGCCGTTCCAGAGCCGGGCGGTGACGCCCTCGAAGCTCGATTGGCTCGCGAGGGTGCCGACATGCTCGCCGGCGATGATCAGTTCGCCGCGCTCGCCGTCGACATGGCTCAGCACGGTTTCAGCTGCGGGAACGCCGTCCAGCCCGATCTGGCTTTTGGTGAGGTGGATGTTCATGGCCCAATCTCCTTGTTCACGGGAGAAAAATCGGGCCTCTCGACAGATTGATCAATCTTGATTACATAAATCAATATGAATAATTCCGAAGAGCTCTACCTCTCCGCCCGGGAAGCCGCGGCCGAGCTCGCGATCTCGCCGGCGACCCTCTACGCCTATGTCAGCCGCGGCCTGATCCGGTCCGAGCCGACGCCGGATTCGCGCAAGAACCGCTACCGCGCCGAGGACGTCCGCGCCCTGAAGGAGCGCCGCGTCCCGTCGCCGGAGCCGCGCGGCCTGCGCAGTTTCGATGCCGATTTGCCGGTGATGGATACGGAGATCTCGACCATCACCGAGGACGGCCCGATCTATCGCGGCGTCAACTGTGTCGATCTCGCCGAAAGCGATACGCTGGAGCACACCGCGACGCTGCTCTGGGATGTCTCCGGCGTCGATCCCTTTGCGCCGGACAATCGTCCGGTCGTCTCCGACGAGATGCGCGCGATCGGAGAGGCCGCGCGCCGTGCTGCGCCGATCGACCGCGCTATCGCGGTGCTGGCGCTTGCGACCAGCGCGGATTCGCGCGCCTTCACCCGCGCACCGGACGGCCGCGCGCTGGTCGGCGGGCGCATCGTCCGGCTGCTGGTTGCCACCATGCTCAATGCCGAGCCGTCATCCGAGCCGCTGCACCAGCAGATCGCGCAGGCCTGGGCGCCCGATAACAAGCATGCAGGCGATCTCATCCGCCGCGCGCTGGTGCTGCTCGCCGATCATGAGTTGAACGCCTCGACCTTCACCGCGCGTTGCGCGGCCTCGACCGGGCTCAATCTTTATGACTCTGTCATCGCTGGTCTCGCCGCGCTGAAGGGGCCGAAGCACGGCGGCGCCGGCGTGCTCGCCTCGCAGCTGGTGAAGACGCTGATCGACCGCGACGTCGCTCCGATGGTCCGCGAACGCGTCGCGCTTGGTGAGCGCTTTGCCGGCTTCGGCCACGGCGTCTACAAGCGCGGCGACCCGCGTGCGCAGTCGCTGCTGAATGCGCTGGCCCGTGCCGGCGCGCCGCGCAAATTCACCCGTGAAGTGCCGGAGCGGATCGTCGAGGCGACCGGCGAACTCGTCAACATCGACTATGCGCTCGCGGTGCTCGTCCATGCGCTGCGCTGTCCGCCCGGTAGCGAGCTCGCGCTGTTTGCCATGGCCCGCAGCGTCGGCTGGATCGCGCACGCCAGCGAGCAATTGCAGTTCGGCAAGCTGATTAGGCCGCGGGCGCGGTACGTGGGGCCGGCGCCGGGGCGGAGGACGGTGGCTGCGGAAGCCAAAGCCTAGGGCTTATGCTCATGTCTACGGGATGTTGGTTTCCCGAATTCCGACCATAATGATGAGGAAACGGGAACAAAAGCCGCGAAGGCGGGTTACGAATCGCGTTTGGAACTTGGCAAGTTTATTTCCTGGGATCTTTCAAGGCCGACATTTTGGATGTTCGAAACTCCGCAGGCGACGGCCGAGATTAACGACGCCCCCGATTTCCTGGCCGGATCGGGCGAAATGTCGTCGATGATGCGGGATTTTGACTGGGCCGCGACCGACCTTGGTCCGCCTAAATCATGGCCTCAAAGCCTGAAGACCGTCGTCCGGATCGTATTGACCTCCCGCTTTGCGATGTGGATGGCTTGGGGCCCGAACCTGAGATTTTTCTGCAACGACGCCTATCTCCCCACGGTTGGGATAAAGCGGGACTGGGTCCTCGGATCAAGATCAGACAAGGTCTGGGAGGAGATTTGGCCGGATATCGGGCCCCGCATCGAGCGGGTGTTGAAGACCGGCGAGGCGACGTGGGACGAAGGGCTGCTCTTGTTTCTCGAGCGCCTTGGCTTTCGCGAAGAGACTTACCACACCTTTTCTTACAGCCCTCTGGCCGACGACGATGGCCGGATAAGCGGGATGTTATGCGTCGTTACGGAAGAGACCGAACGTGTCGTCGGCGAGCGACGCCTCGCGACCCTGAGCCAGCTTGCTGGCCGCCTGGCGTCGGCCAGGGCTGAATCGGAAGTTCTGGACGCGATCAAGGAGGGCGTGGATGCGGCGGACAAGGATCTGCCTTTCGCTCTCCTCTACCTTTACGACGACCAGGGCAGCTTGCGGCTCGCTCGCGCCTCCGGCATCGAAACCGGGCACCCCGCTGCGCCGGCAGTAATCCTCCCGGGCGGTCCGTGGCCCCACGATATCCCGAGTTCAGGAAGCCGGATCGTGAACGATCTGTCCGCCGTCGTGGACGCCGGCTTGCCCAGCGGGTTCTGGGACAAGACACCCACCCAGGCCGTCGTTATTCCGATCGGCATCAAAGGACAGGAAAAGCCCCTCGGCTGCATTATTTCCGCGCTCAATCCCCACCGGAAATACGATGAAGGCTACGCCAGCTTCATCGAACTCCTGGCCGGCCAGGTTTCCGCCAGCCTTGCCGGGGCGCGCGCTTTCGAGCAAGAGCGCCGCCGCGCCGATGCCTTGGCGGAGATCGACCGGGCGAAGACGCTGTTCTTCTCCAACGTCAGTCATGAATTCCGCACGCCGCTGACGTTGATGCTTGGTCCGCTCGAGGACGCCCTGAACGACTCCTCTGCTGCCGCGCTCGATCCCGTGCAACGCACGCGCCTTGACGTCGCTCAACGCAATTCACGGCGGTTGCTCAAGCTGGTGAATACGCTGCTTGATTTTTCCCGTATCGAAGCCGGACGCGCGAATGCGCATTTTCAGCCGACTGACTTGCCGGCCTTTACAGCCGAGCTTGCCTCCAATTTTCACTCCGCCACGGAGAAGGCTGGACTGAAGCTGGAAATATTGTGTGAGCCGCTGCCGCAACGCGTGTCGGTCGATCACGACATGTGGGAAAAGATCGTCTTCAACCTTCTCTCGAACGCCTTCAAATTCACTTTCGAAGGAAGCATATCCGTTCGAATGCATGCTGCGGACAACGGCAGGTCCGCCGAGCTTCTGGTGCGGGATACCGGCGTCGGCATACCGTCCCGCGAATTGCCGAGGCTTTTCGAACGTTTTCATCGTGTCGAAAACCAGAAGAGCCGGTCATTCGAGGGGTCCGGCATTGGTCTCGCCCTGGTCCAGGAGCTCGTCAAACTGCACAACGGTTCGTTGGTCGCCGACAGTGAAGTCGGCAAGGGATCGTCGTTCAGGGTCAGCATCCCGTTCGCTTCGGACCAGCTTCCGGCTGGCAGCCTTGATCTCAGATCGACAGGGGTGCCGACGGCTCATCGGGCCGACGCCTATATCGAAGAAGCGCTAAGCTGGTTGCCCAGCGAGACCACGACGGGATTTCCTGTCTCGAAGCGCGACGTCGCCACTCCCGAGGTGGGCGGAATCAAGATGCAGGGCCACATCCTGGTGGCCGACGACAATGCGGACATGCGCGCCTACATCGGAAGATTGCTTGGCGCCCATTGGGACATCGAGACTGTCGAAGATGGAAATGCGGCGATCGAGGCGATCCGGCGAAAACGTCCCGATCTGGTCGTCACCGACGCAATGATGCCGCAGCTCGACGGCTTCGGTCTGCTGGAGGCGATCCGGAAGAATCCCGATCTGCGCGATTTGCCCGTCATCATGCTGTCCGCGCGGGCCGGCGAGGAAGCTCGCATCGAGGGTCTGGACGCCGGCGCCGATTACTATCTGACCAAACCGTTTTCCGCCCGCGAACTGGTTGCGCAGGTCAACGCAAACCTGACGCTCGCGCGCGTCAGAAGCGAAGCGGCGCGGGATCTTCGCGCAAGCGAAGAAGTCTTGCGGCGACGGACCACCCAATTCGAGACGCTGTTGAATGAAGCCCCGCTCGGCGTGTACCTGGTCGATGCCGACTTCAAGATTCTGGCTGTCAATCCCACGGCATTGCCGGTGTTCGGAGATATTCCCGACCTCGTCGGTCGTGATCTCGACGAGGTCATTCGGATCCTGTGGCCTAAGGACTATGCCGACGAAGTCATACGCCTGTTCCGGCATACGCTCGAAACCGGGGAGCCCTACATCACCCCCGAACACATCGAAGAACGACGAGACCGGAAGGTGACGGAATATTACGAGTGGAGGATTAACCGCATTCCGCTCCCTGAGGGCCGCTACGGAGTGGTTTGCTATTTCAGGGACATTTCCGCCCAGGTCCGAGCGCGTCAGCAGCGCGAGCTGCTGATCAATGAACTCAACCATCGAGTCAAGAACACGCTTGCAACGGTTCAATCGGTCGCGGCGCAGACGCTGAAAGGATCGACCGTCCCGACCGCCGTCAAAGGTGCGCTCGAATCCCGTCTGCTTTCGATGGCGGGTGCCCATGATGTGCTGACCCAGCAGAATTGGGAGGGCGCCGATCTGCGCAACATCGTGGAGAAGGCGCTGTCGCCCTTCAAGGCGTCCAAGCGGGAATTCGACGTCGATGGTCCCGACATCAGGCTGCTTCCGAAGTCGGCGCTTGCTGTCGCCATGGCGGTGCATGAGCTCGCGACGAACGCGGCCAAGTACGGCGCGCTGTCAAACGGTTCCGGCCGCATATCGGTGAATTGGGCGGTGGTCGAGCATGATGCCTCGCATCTGCAGATCGTCTGGACCGAAACGGGCGGTCCTCGTGTCGCAGCCCCCCGCAGCAAGGGCTTTGGCTCGCGGCTCATCGAGCGGGGCTTGGCGGGGCAACTGGGTGGTGAAGCGGTGATCGATTATCGTGAAACCGGTGTCGTATGCAGGATATTGGCGCCCTTGAGTGCCATTACGGGAAACGTGCCGGCCATTCTTGCGTAATGTCCGGAGAGGCGCGGAGGTAAGGGATTTGAACAAGCGAGACCTATCGAATCGCAAAGTCCTCATCGTCGAGGACGAGATGATGATTGCGATGCTGATCGAGGATATGCTCGACGAATTCGGGTGCGAGCTGGTCGGGCCGGCCACGAGCGTCCCACGCGCGCTCGATCTGATTGGCAAGGAGCAGATAGAGGTAGCGGTCCTCGACCTGAATTTGGATGGTCAGGACACCTATGCCATCGCCGACGCGCTACAACGGAAGAAGGTGCCTTTCATCTTTGCGACCGGGTACGGGTCCACAGGTCTGCGCAAGGAATACGGAGCCCAGCCGGTTCTGCAGAAGCCCTTTCAGACAAAAGATCTCGAAACGGCACTCGCGCAAGCTTTGGCAGGTTCGAACGCGGCCGCCGGCGACGACGGGATCAACTAGGAGCCAGAGCGCGTCGGCCTATGGCTCATCCCCCTATGCGCGCGGCTTCGCCGCTGCGATGCCGCTGCCGTGCCGTCGGCGGATGGTCCAGATTGCCAATCCCACAATGAGCGCCACGCCGATCACGCTGAAGATCCAGATGTGCTTGCCGATATGCTCATGGTGCGGCAGGCCGGCATATTCGTGGAGGGCCGACACCGCCAGCACGCCCGGCAGCACATGCGCGGGCGCCCAGACCAGGATCGCGGGGATGTTGATGGCGTAGAAGCGACCGGGCGGCATCCCCAGCGCGCCGGCGGTGACCGGGACGAAGGCGCGGACCGGCGGCACGAAGCGGGCGAAGAACACAGCCCAGGTGCCGAAGCGATGAAAGAAGTTTTCGCTCTCCTCGACCACGCGCGGATAATTGGTCAGCGGCCAGGTGTTGAGGATCTCACGCTGCTGCCGGTGCCCGAGCCAGTAGGCCGAGCCGTCCCCCAGCATGGCGCCGACCGCAGCCGCCAGCAGCACCCATTGCAGCTTGAGCTCGCCGCCCGGAACCAGGGCGCTAAGCGCCAGGATGATCGTCGAGCCCGGGATCACCGACCCCACCACCGGAACGGCTTCGAGAAGCGCTGCCAGGAACAGGGTCAGGTAAGCCAGCCACGCATGGGCCGAAACGAAGGCTATGAGGGGATCAAGGAATGACGTCACGTGGTCTCTGTGTTGGGCGGGGCCATGCGGGTTCACAGCCTTACCTAAGTAAGGTGAGGTGGTAAAAGTGCCATTCGCGTGGGCAGGGCCGCGCATCTAGCACGAAATTCCAGCGTGATTCGCAGAGCAGCCTTCCAAAAATCGCGTTCCTTGCCTATCTAAATGAAAAGACAACGGAACTTTGATTGGGGGGCGGGCTTCTGCCCGCACGTTGTCTCTGATAGGTTCGCAGGTGCACCCAGCCGCAGCCAACGTGCAAATAACTGGTCTCGGGACCGCTCGAGGCCTCGGAGGATTGATGACGACCGCCGCGATGTCCAAAGTTGAGGAAGTTTCCGGTTTGCCCGACATGAAGGTGTCGGTGCGCCAGGTCTTTGGGATCGACACCGATCTCGAAGTGCCGGCCTATTCCGAAGTCGATCCTCACGTGCCTGAAGTTGACGCCGACTACCGCTTCGACCGTGCCACCACGCTTGCCATTCTCGCCGGTTTCTCCAGGAACCGCCGCGTCATGGTGACCGGCTATCACGGCACCGGCAAATCGACCCATATCGAGCAGGTCGCGGCGCGCCTGAACTGGCCCTGCGTGCGCGTCAACCTCGACAGCCACATCAGCCGTATCGACCTCGTCGGCAAGGACTCGATCGTGGTCCGCGACGGCAAGCAGGTCACTGAATTCCGCGACGGCATCCTGCCCTGGGCGCTCCAGCACAACATCGCGCTGGTGTTCGACGAATATGACGCCGGCCGCCCGGACGTGATGTTCGTGATCCAGCGCGTGCTGGAAGTCTCCGGCCGCCTGACGCTGCTCGACCAGAACAAGGTGATCAAGCCGCACCCGGCCTTCCGCATGTTTTCGACCGCCAACACGGTCGGCCTCGGCGACACCTCGGGCCTCTATCACGGCACCCAGCAGATCAACCAGGGCCAGATGGACCGCTGGTCGATCGTCACCACGCTCAACTACCTCGGCCATGACGAGGAAGTGGAGATCGTGCTGGCCAAGGCCAAGCACTATCGCACCCAGGAAGGTCGCGACATCGTCAACAAGATGGTGCGCCTGGCCGATCTCACCCGTAACGCCTTCGCCAACGGCGATCTGTCGACGGTGATGAGCCCGCGCACGGTGATCACCTGGGCGGAGAACGCCGACATCTTCAGCGATATCGGGTTCGCCTTCCGGGTCACCTTCCTCAACAAGTGCGACGAGCTCGAGCGTCCGCTGGTCGCCGAGTTCTATCAGCGCTGCTTCAATGCGGAGCTGCCGGAATCATCGGTGAACGTGGCGCTCAGCTGACGCCATGGCTACCATCACCGTCGAGCGCACCATTGGGACGACCAAGAAGGCTGTGCTCGCCGGGCTCGGCGCCTATAACGACGAGCACTTCGGGAAGCAGAAGTTCAAGAGTGTCGCGGTCTCGCTGAAAGACCGCGGCAAGATTGTCGGCGGCATTGTCGGGCATCTCTGGGCCACGGTTCTGTTCATCCAGTATTTCTGGATCGACCAGAAGCAGCGCGGCAAGGGTTTCGGGACAAAGCTGATCGCGGCAATCGAGGACGAGGCAAGACGGCAGGGCGCGATCCAGGCCCATGTTGACACGATGAGTTTTCAGGCGCCGGGCTTCTATCGTTCCTGCGGGTACGAGGAATTCGGCACCCTCAAGGGCTACCCCGGCGGGGTGACGCGCCACTCGTTTACGAAGTCGCTATGAGCACATCATCCAACTCAAAATTCCGCAACACCAAGGAAGCGCCGACTGAGCCGTTCAAGCGCTCGGTGGCTTCCTGCCTCAAGGCGATCGCCAAGTCGCCCGAGCTCGACGTCAGCTTCGCCGCTGAACGTCCCGGCCTTGCGCCGGGCAAAGCGCGGCTGCCCGAGCCGGCGCGAAAAATGACAAAACGCGATGCCGCGATCGTGCGCGGGCACGCCGATTCCATCGCGCTCAAGATCGCCTGTCACGATGCCAAGCTGCATCGCAAGCTGATGCCCGGCAATCCGCAGGCGCGCGGTGTGTTCGAGGCGGTCGAGCAGGCCCGGGTCGAGGCGATCGGCGCGCGCCGCATGGCGGGCGTTGCCAAGAATCTCACCGCGATGCTCGACGATCACTTCCATCGCGGCAAGTTCGACGAGATCACCGACCGCGCCGACGCGCCGCTGGCCGACGCGCTGGCGATGCTGGTGCGCGAACGGCTGACCGGCATGGCGCCGCCGACGGCGGCCAAGAAGGTGGTCGATCTCTGGCGGCCGATTCTCGAAGACAAGATCGGCAAGCGGCTCGATCGGCTCGATACCCTGGTCGAGGACCAGACCCGGTTCGGCGACGCCGTGCATGATCTGTTGTCGGCGCTCGAGCTCGGCGACGAGCGTAACGCCGACAGCGAGGACAATGACGAGAACGACGAGAATCGTGACGGCGACAACGACCAGTCCGGCGCCGAGGGTTCGCCGGATTCCGACGCCGCCCAGGAGATGAGCGCCGACCAGGCGCAGGCCTCAAGCGAGGAGATGAGCGAGAGCGCGATGGAAAGCGCGCAGGCCTCGACCTCGGATACGTTCGACGACGGCGAGCTCGGCGACGACGAGACGCCGGGCGAGGCCACGCGTCCGAATTCGCACGGCAAGAACGAGCCGCGCGGGCCGGAATATCACGCTTTCGCGCCGAAATTCGACGAAGTCATCGCGGCCGAAGATCTCTGCGACCATGACGAGCTGGAGCGGCTGCGCGCCTATCTCGACAAGCAGCTCGCGCATCTCCAGGGCATCGTCGCGCGTCTTGCCAACCGGTTGCAGCGCCGGCTGATGGCGCAGCAGAACCGCGCCTGGGAGTTCGACCTCGAAGAGGGCATTCTGGATCCGGCGCGCCTGTCGCGCGTGGTGACCGATCCCTATCACCCGCTGTCCTTCATGCACGAGAAGGAGGCGACGTTCCGCGACACCGTGGTGACGCTGCTGCTCGATAATTCCGGTTCGATGCGCGGACGCCCGATCACGGTGGCCGCGACCTGCGCCGACATCCTGGCACGCACGCTGGAGCGTTGCGGCGTCAAGGTCGAGATTCTCGGCTTCACCACGCGTGCCTGGAAGGGCGGTCAGTCGCGTGAAGCGTGGCTTGCCGCGGGCAAGCCGGCCAATCCCGGCCGTCTCAACGATCTCCGCCACATCATCTACAAGTCCGCCGACGCCCCGTGGCGCCGTGCGCGGAAAAATCTTGGCCTGATGATGCGCGAGGGGCTGCTGAAAGAGAACATCGACGGCGAGGCGCTCGACTGGGCGCACAAGCGCCTGCTCGGCCGGCCCGAGCAGCGCAAGATCCTGATGATGATCTCGGACGGTGCGCCGGTCGACGATTCCACGCTGTCGGTCAATCCCGGCAACTATCTCGAGCGGCACCTGCGCCACATCATCGAGGAGATCGAGACCCGCTCGCCGGTCGAGCTGATCGCGATCGGCATCGGCCATGACGTCACGCGCTATTATCGCCGCGCGGTGACGATCGTGGACGCCGAAGAACTCGGTGGCGCCATCACCGAAAAGCTCGCCGAACTCTTCAGCGAAACCAACACCGCGCCGACCCAACCGGCCAACCGTCCGCGACGCAAACTGCATTCGTGAGCACGCCTCACACCCGCCGCAGCTTTATCGGCCACGCGGCGGCGGGATTTTCCACTCTCGCACTCCCTCGATGGGGGCAGGCGCAGCCTGCAACCGAGCCGGCACCGCGGCCGGCGCAGATCGAGCACGCCGTTACCGCGCCCGTTGCCATCGAGGTCAACGCGCGGCCGATTCCCGCCTTCGAGCCGCGCGACCGGTCGCGCACGCGCTTCGGGTCGTTGCAATATCGCAGCGGCCTGGTGCTGACCTCGCCGCATCGCGGTTTTGGCGGACTGTCCGGCATCCGCGTGGATGCGAAGGGCGAGCGTTTCCTTGCGCTCTCCGACCAGGGCAGCTGGTTCACCGGCAGCATCCGCTATTCCGGCCGCGCCATGGTCGGGCTCGACGATGTCGAGGCGGCGCCGATGCTCAACGCTGAGGGGCGGCCGATCACCGAGAAGCGTCTCTGGTACGACACTGAGTCGCTCGCGCGCGATGGCAATCTCGTCTATGTCGGCCTCGAGCGCGTCAACCAGATCATGCGCTTCGATTTCTCCAAGGGCGGCACGCGCGCCCGTGGCGAGGTGTTGCCGACGCCGCCGGCGGTGCGAAAGCTGCCGTACAACAAGGGGCTGGAGGCGCTGGTGTTCGTGCCGAAAGGCCAGCCGCTTGCGGGCACGCTGATCGCCTTCTCCGAGCGCGGGCTGGACGCCAACGAAAATCTGATCGCCTTCCTGATCGGCGGCCCATCGCCGGGCCAGTTCAGCGTGCGCCGCACCGAAAAGTTCGACATCAGCGACGCCGTGCTGCTGGCTTCCGGCGAGCTGCTCATCCTCGAGCGCAAATTCTCCTGGTTTACCGGCATCGACATCCGCATCCGTTCGATTCCGTTGAAATCGATCGCGCCTGGCGCGCTGGTCGATGGCCCCGTGCTGTTCAACGCCGATCTCGGCCACGAGGTCGACAACATGGAAGGCATCGACGCCCACGTCACGGCCGAGGGCGAGACCGTGCTGACGATGATCTCGGACGACAATTTCTCCCTGCTCCAGCGCACCCTGCTGTTGCAGTTCACGCTGGTGGAGTAGGTTGAACGTCGGCTCCCCCTGCTCCGACAGATATTCATGCCCCACCGCCGCGCCGTCCTCGCCCTTCTCCTCACCTTCGCGCTGTCGCCGGCCTTTGCCACGGCCGAGCACAAATACGGCAAGGCTGAGTACGCGATCATCCTGGACGGACGTGCGCCGAACGGAAAACTCTCGATTGCCGCGCATGGCGAGGGCGAGTCCGGCTCCGACAAATTCCGCCTCTCACTGATGGCCGAGCCCGGCCACCGCCGGCTGATGACGCTCGACAATGTCAACGACGACAACATCCTGGACTCCGCACCGGATGCCTTCCACGCCGCCTGGTCGGCGGACTCGCACTACGTCGCCGTCACCTTCCGCAGCGAGCGCCATATCGTCACGTTGAACCTCTATGCCATCGAAGGCGGCCGCGCGCGGCTCATCGATGCGCCGGACCTGTTCCGCGACGCCACCGGCCGCACCGTCGATCGCGTCAACGACGGCGACATGCGCACCTCCGTGCCGGCGCTGACATGGCGGGCACAGCAGCGCTTTCACCTCACGGACTATCGCGTGTTCGTCGAGGACGACACCGCGCTCGCCGACAGACTGGGCGCACTCGGCAAGGCGTCGAAGCGGGACGGCGGCGGCAATACGATCCAGTTCTCGGCCGAGGCCGATGGCGAGATTCTCGCCGGCAACCGCGTGCGCATGGGCAAGCCCCAGCCGGGGAAATTTGAGGATGTGGATTAGCCGTCGTCCTGGCTTTCGCCAGGACGACGGCTGAGGGTGTGGCCCTGCAATGCATGGCCCCGCCAGCGGCCATGCCGCCTGCGCAACTGGCAATTCGCCGTCGACCCACTAAACTTCATGCAATTGCTTTCATCCCTCCCACCCCCGGAACTCCCCCGCATGAGCGCCCTGTTTTCCCCGATCAAGCTGCGCGGCCTGAATTTGAAGAACCGTGTCGTGGTGTCGCCGATGTGCCAGTATTCGGCCGATGACGGCGTCGCCACGGACTGGCATTTCACCCACATCAACAATCTGGCGCTGTCGGGCGCGTCGATGTTCTGCATCGAGGCGACCCATGTGGAGGCGATCGGCCGCATCACGCCGGGCTGCCTCGGGCTCTACAGCGATGCCTGCGAGGCCGCGCTGAAGCAGATCCTCTCGTCCGTGCGCAAACATTCCACCACCGCGATCGCGATGCAGCTCGCGCATGCCGGCCGCAAAGCAAGCAGCGCGCGGCCCTGGGACGGCGGCCAGCTGATTCCGCTGAGCGCAGGCGGCTGGCAGACGGTGGCGCCGTCGGCGTTGCCGCACAAGGAGGGCGAAGCCGCGCCGCTCGCGCTCGATGCAGCGGGCCTGAAGCGCATCCGCGAGGCCTTCGTCGATTGCGCCAAGCGTGCGAACCGCATCGGCATCGATGCGATCGAGCTGCACGGCGCGCACGGCTATCTCATGCATCAGTTTCTCTCGCCGATCTCCAACAAGCGCACCGATGAATATGGCGGCTCGCTCGAGAACCGCATGCGCTTCCCGTTGGAGATTTACGACGCGGTGCGCAGCGTGTTCCCGCACGACAAGCCGGTCGGCATGCGGGTGTCGTCGACCGATTGGGTCGAGGGCGGTTGGGATCTGGCGCAGACGATTGAATTTGCCAAGGCGCTGAAGGCGCGCGGCGTCGACTGGATCGATGCCTCCTCCGGCGGCGTCTCGCCGCTCCAGAAGATCACGCTCGGCCCCGGTTATCAGGTGCAGTTCGCCGACGCCATCAAACGCGAAACGGGATTGCCGACCATCGCCGTCGGCCTGATCACGGAAGGCAAGCAGGCTGAGGAGATCGTCGCGAGCGGCAAGGCCGACATGGTCGCGCTGGCCCGCGGCATGCTCTACGACCCCCGCTGGGGCTGGCACGCCGCGGTCGAAGTCGGCGGTGTGGTCGAAGCCCCGCCGCAATACTGGCGCTCGCAGCCCTCGACGCAGAAGGAGCTGTTCGGCAAGACGACGTTCGGGGCGCGGTAGAGGTACGCGACGACAACCGGTGTCGTCCCGGCGAAGGCCGGGACCCATACCGCGTGATCTATCGATTGAAGACGGTAAGCGTACCGAACTCCGAATCTTCGTCAAACCACTTCCTGTGGTTATGGGTCCCGGCCTTCGCCGGGACGACAGCGGAGGATGAGGCGCACGCTCGCGCACCTCACGTCTCACCCCCCACCTCACGCATCCGTAACCCCCCTTAGCTTCCACCCGCCGCAAAACAGGCCTAACCTCTCGGCGTTCAAGCCCGCGAGGCCCGCCATGCGATTTCGTGTCCGGAAGGCTGCCCATGTGCTGGAGCGTGTTGGCCTTGCGATGGCGGGCGCCGCGTGCGGGCTGTTCGTCGGCGCCTATGTCGGCTCGGCGATCCCGCCGCTGACCACGCAGGGCTTTCTGATGCTGACGATGCTGCTCGGCGTCGTCGGCTTCTATCTCGGCATCGACACGCCGCAGCTGCCGTTCGACGAGGCGCACAGCCACATCGACGCCGCGGAATTGCTGAGCTCCGCCGGCACCCTCTGCGCCACCTTCGCCGCGCTCGCGTCCGTCGCCGTCATCGTGCTGCGGCTCGAGGCGGACAGCGTCTTGCCCTGGCTGGTGCTGATCGGTTGGATCGCGGGCGTGGCCATGCAGATCGTCGCGGGGGCGAAGGCCAGGATGCGGGGGTAGGGGTCAGATTAGCGCACGGTCGCGCCACATCTTCGGTGTCGTCCTGGCGAAGGCCAGGACCCATACCGCGTGATCTATCGATGGCGCGCCGTGCTAATCCCAAACGACCAGTCTTCGCCAAACCACTCCGTGGGGTAATGGGTCCTGGCCTTCGCCAGGACGACGACTGAGGGTGCGGCGGCGCTTTCAGCTACGACGAAGAGATCAAAACACCACCCCCACCTTCGTCCCCCGCTTCCACGCAACACGGCAGCGCTTCTTGGTGTTGACGTGCAGCAGCTCGAACCTGTCGGGGATCTTCACCTGGCCGCCGAGATCGACGCAGGCGCCACCGGCGGAATAGTCGATCAGCGTGCACGGGATCACCGGCGCGCGCGGGTCGGTGATGATCTTGGCCTGGCGGGATACCAGGCCGGCAGGTTTGACGCGGGCATGTCGGCGCGGATGCATTGGCACTCTCCTCCAATTCCGCAGGTCGCGGCGGGTTCGGACGACAATGATGGCCGGGAGTTGATGCGATACGGCTAAGGTCAGCAGGAGAATTTTAATGAAAAGTAGCGGGGAGTAAGGAAAGTGGCGGTAGCGGGGTGGGGGTCTCGTTGTCGTCCCGGCGAAGGCCGGGACCCATACCGCGTGATCTCTCGATTGCAGAAGGTAGAAGTACCAACGACGAGTCTTCGCCAAACCACTCCCTGGGGTTATGGGTCCCGGCCTTCGCCGGGACGACACCGTTTTTGTCGCGACAGCACCACCGCCTCACCCCGTCACGATCTCCTCCCCCTCAGCACCTGAGCCCGGCCCCACCGGCATCGGCACCGTCACATAATCCTTCGGCAAATTCACCGGCCGGTAGCCCGGCTCCACTGCCATCCGCTTCACCACGCTCTCATGCACATGCGCGCCTTCGGGGATGACGCGGGGTTCGCAATCGGGGATGTAGAAGCCCAAAAACACCTTGCGCTCCGGCCATTCCTTGTAGGTCGCGCTTTTCGGCAGATATTCCAGCACGCGCCAGGCCGCACTCATCGAATTGTGCAGCTGGCCCGCCGTGCCCGTGTATGCCGGCGGGACATATTGGAACGGTGAGTTCTTGCGCTGAATGCCCCAGGCGAGCTGGTTCACGGTGCGCGGGTTGAAGTTCAGGCCCGCCTTTGCTGCCTCCTCTAACATCCAGATCAGCGGATATTTCGATTCCGCGCTCTCGGCCTCCGGATAGCCGCCGCCGACGTCGCAATGCACGCCGGCGAACCACACCTGCAAAATATCCTGCGGCACCTTCTTCTCGTCGGGCACGTAGCGGTGGCTCCAGAACTGCTGCGGCTCCTTGTACTCTTTCAGGCGGAACATGCAGCGCCGCTCGTCGATCGCGATCGCCTGCCGGAAGATGTTGACGCTCGGATTGCGCAGCGTGAAGGCGAGCTCCTCCAGGCTGAACACATAGAAGAAATTGTCGCGTCGCGGCACGATCACGCTCGCCACCGTGTCCCACACGCCGATGAAATGGATGGTCGGCCAGCGCGTCGAGGTGATGCGCGCGAATTGCGCGGCGAGGTCGAATGCGTCCTTCGGCAGCGGCCCCTGGTCGTCGACGGCGATGTTCTCGAGATCCTCGATGTCGTTGCCGTGCCCGGTGCCGGAATATTGCTTGTAGGCGACGAGGCCCGAGCCCGCGAGGTTGGCCTGCTCCGGCGAGATCAGCCCCACCTTGTGGATCAGCCCTGCCAGCACCCGCACGGTGTAGGCGCCGCGCGAAAAACCAAACAGATAGATCTTGTCGCCGGGCGCGTAATGCTCGACCAGGAAGCAATAGGCGTTGAGCACGTTGTCATCGAGCCCGTAGCCGGTGGCGAGCCCCAGCACCAGGTTGATGTCGGCCTTCCAGCGATTCCACGTTGACGGCTCCGTCACCGTGCCGACGCCGGGATCGTAGAATACCGTCTGCTGCGGATGCGTCTTGTCGGTCTTGCGCAGGCAGCGATACAGCTTCAGGACGTTGGAGATGTTTTCCGAGATCTCGTTGCCGGTGCCGTCACAGCAGATGACGAGGTTTTTCGGCGCGGTATTGTGCTCGTGCTCCACAGTCGGCCCCTCCCGGTGATGCTACCCAGGCGAGCATAGCAAAAAACCGCGACGGCGAGGAGACGGCGGCGTTGGCGGGATAAGTCCAGTGCGGTGTCAGTTGTCTTGGATGATTGGGCCGCGGGCTCGCTCACCTCTCCCGCTTGCGGGGGAGGTCGGCGCGAAGCGCCGGGTGGGG
>NZ_JYMR01000024.1:27865-33621 GCF_000938255.1 Bradyrhizobium sp. LTSP849
CCCCACCCCAACCCTCCCCCGCAAGCGGGAGAGGGAGCACACCTGCTCCGCGGCGATCGCTTTAATTCAACTTCCTACTTCTTCTTCGTCGGCCCGAAATCCGGCTGCCAGGCGGCGTCCTTGCGGTTCGGTGCCGCGGCGATCACCTTGGCCTTGTCCTTCTTCGGCTTCTTGGTTTCGCGATTGGTGCGTTGCTGTCCCTTGGCCATGACGTCCGTCTCCTGTGGGGGTTCGAATTCGTTCGGTTCGACCGGTTGCAGCATCCGTCCGCGCAAGCCTGTTCGCACAAGTCTGATCGCACAAGCCGCGACGCTTGCGTCACTGCGGCCGAGACTGGCGCTGCCATACTCATTCGTGCCGCTGACGATAATGCGCGAGCCTACGCCTGCACCCCGCCAATAGCGAGGGCTTAAACGCCGCGCACGCGCTGCGGTGATGATAATGCTGGCTATTGCGTCGCAACGGGCGCATGCTCGCCCTCGCGGCGTCGGTTGGGGCCTGACCAGCGAAAGGCAGGCTTTCATGACCATCCGTTCGCGGCGCGAAACCATCACATTCAAGCATCCGGTCCGCATCCGCGGCATCGAGCGCCAGCTCCCCGCAGGCGGCTATGAGGTCGTCACCGACGAGGAGATGATCGAGGGCCTGTCGTTCGCATCCTGGCGCCGCATCGCCACCATGATCACGGTGCCGTCCGAAGGCGTGCATGGCGCGACGGAGCTGCTGTCGATCGGCTCGGTCGACCTCGCGGACGCGCAAGCCGCAGATGCGCAAATTGCAAATGCGAGCGCCGTTCCATGACTGACATCCCGGTCGATCTCGACAAGCATCGCGGCATGGCCGCCCAAAAGGCGACTGATCTGCGCCGGGCGCTGGCCGAGGTCGAGACCAATATCAGGGAGCTGCGCGAGCGCGAGTCCGATCTCGAAAACCGCATGATGACAGCGCCCGCCATGTCGTGGCCGGAAGCCGCGGTGAAGGCGCGCTATTTGCTCAACCTCTATGCCGCAAGCCTGCCCAACGAAGACACCCGCCACCGCGCGCTGGTGGCCGCGCTGTTCGACGATTTCGTCAGGCTGAGTGGCGAGACCTAAACGCCGGCCGCGGGCGTTGCGCGAGACTCGCGCGTCCACACAGCCGTCGTCCTGGCGAAAGCCAGGACCCATAACCACCGAAGTGAGTTGTTGCGGATATTTGTGCCACAGCGCGCTTCGACAACACTGACCGGGGTAATGGGTACTGGCTCCGGTGCGCAATTGCGCACCAGGCCGGGACGCCGCGCACAGTAAAAGGAGTGACCCATGATGCTCACGACCGGCCGCTATATCGGCCACGAACAGGACCGCGGAATCGTTCAGTTCTCGATGCAGGACGGCCCGCACGAGGTCCCCTGCGCAATCTCGACCTCCGCGATGGACGACCTCGAGCGCGGCCCGCGCGCCAGGCCTTCTGAGCGCGAAGCCCAGTTCATCCGCCTGCGCGAGCGCATCGAAGCCTGCGCGGGACGGAAGTATCAGGCGACGGAGTTCGAGGGCACGCCGCCGGGGATCGTGCTGCGGAGCATTGATTTTCGGGGGTAGGGGGAGGCGTCGTGCCGCCTGCTCCGTCGCTACGTACTAGCGAACGCGAAGTACCTCGGTTGCGTCTGGAGTGGGTATAGCCTGTTTTGGGCGAGACGAATTGGCCCAGCCGAGATCAATTCCCTCGCGCATCTAGCCCGCCAGAATGTTCTGCGCTGTATTGATGCCGCCGGTGTTCAAGAAAGTCTTGAGATTTTCGTACTTAGTTCGATAGCTCTCCACTCTGATTGTCTTCGGACTGAAGAAGAAGCTCAACTCGGAGATGGGGGAAGTTTCTTTCTCTCTGAAAAAAAGTGGCTGAATGCCTTCAAGAATTTTCGATGCAGTTGCAAGATTTTGCTTTTGGTCGCGCGTATGAGCGTTGATCGCAAATCGGAGCGATCCGACGAGGATGTCGATTAAGCTTGAAAAGTGTGACTGACCGATTGCCGAGTAGTGAAATCCAACAATGTTCGACAACCTGAGTTGGCTAGTGTGAGGTAACCCGGTCACTCCGACCGAAAATTTCTCTACCAAATGACCGTCGATCTGCTTGTCGGAAAATCGATCAATAAGAACCAGGCCGGTTGATTTGTATCGATTCAGCAAGCAGTCGAAATGGTAACACAGCGTGTTGATTGCGTTGCGCCGCGCAACATCGGGAGTTGTCGCGATGTCATGAAGTATGACTGAGACAAGTAGTCTTGCGCCAGATGCAATTGTCGCGGCGACAACCGACTTTTTGAGTTCAATGAATGCTTCGTGGTTCATGCCGTCGGGGGCAGGGAGGAACTTCAGCTTAAACCTGGTGGGTACTTTGGCTGCCTCACGAATCTCATCAATACGACGCGATAGAGATGCGCAATTTTCCGGGGGGATGCTGATACCCCCGTAAAGAAAGAAATCGCCCCTGCGTTCCTCAATATTTGTCTCGTCGCAATAGAGGAGGTACATCGCAATTTACTCCATGCAAGCAGAGTGTTTTTTGCTTCCCACTATGCGTAGAGCGAGACGTTAGCCTGGAGCGGGAATGAAGCCTCTGCGCTCTCCAAGTTGAGCATTCTTCCCAGCAAACCACTCATAGCGCACAGAAGCGGCCACACTCTGCGGTGGCTCTTTATTCTCTATGATGATGATCTGAGTTCCAACCTGCGTGCGGCGAAGGGATGCCCAAAATGCGAGCTCGATTCCAGTGCTAACCGGAACGTCTCCAGCCCCGTCGGACTTGCCCTTCTTATAGCTCGTGAGTGGCGAGTCGATTACGACAGTACCGGGATGAGGACGCCCCTTAGAGTAGCAATATCGCAAAAGTCCGATTACAAATGCGGAGTATAGTACTGCGCGAACGCCCTTGCCGTGCGATTGCCGTTGCTGGCCGTCCACCTTTATGTCGTATTCAGCCTCGTCAAACTCGACGCGGCCCTCACCCTCCCATTTCCATTCCTCGAGAACCGTCTCGATTTCATCGCAGAATTCTCGCAACTGTTTGGGCGGCAGTGGCTCCCAATCTTGCGAGGCTGTGGCGCCTGTATTGGTGACCTTCTCAATTTGCGTTCTCAGGTAGCGAAGATTGGAGGCTTGCGCCTCATCGCTACGCGCAGTCTCGAGCGCAATCCGTCTCGCGACGAGTTGATCTAAGCGCGAAGTGCCATCATGAACGTCTCCCTCCGGCGAGGGCCGCCTTGTTGGATTAGTCCAATTGGTGCGTAACAGTCCTTATGGACAGCCATAAGCGCAGTACTCAGCTTGAACGGCTTGAGGTGGTCGAGACTGGTCGCCGGCGACGCTGGTCGGATGACGAAAAGCTGCGGATCGTGACCGAAAGCTTTCAAGCGCCGCGCGCGATATCGTCGACAGCAAGACGCCATGGCATATCACGTTCGTTGCTGATGACATGGCGGCGCTCGTTCGGTCCCGAGCCGATCAGCCCTCAAAGCGAGCAATCCGGCTTTGCGCGGGTCGTCCTTGCCGCTGAGGTCGAGCCGGCGGTTGCTGCCACAGCGACGAGCGGGCAGATGGTGATCGTCGTTGGCCGGGATCGTCGGGTGATTGTCGATGCGGGCGTCGATGCGGCCGCCCTGGCGCGGGTGCTGCAGGTTCTGGAGCGTCGATGATCCCAGTCTCTTCGAGCGCACGCATCTGGATTGCGACCGGCTACACTGACATGCGCAAGGGCATGCAGGGTTTGTCATTATTGGTGCAGGAAAGCCTTGGTCGCGATCCGTTCGCCGGAGATGTCTTCGTGTTCCGCGGACGCGGCGGTTCGCTGATCAAGGCCTTGTGGCACGATGGAATTGGATTGTCGCTCTACGCGAAGCGGTTGGACCGTGGCCGTTTTGTCTGGCCGGCGACGGTGGGCGGTGTGGTGGGGCTGAGCGCGGCGCAGATGAGTTATCTGCTGGAGGCGATCGACTGGCGCAATCCGCAGCACACGTGGCGGCCACAGAGCGCAGGATAGGCTCAAAAAAGTTCTGAGGTGCGGAAGAAAAGACGCCTCAAATCGCCTCTTTTGTGATTCCATCGGGGCCATGGGTGACGGCCTTGAATCGCTGCCAGACGACATCGAAACGCTGCAAGCGGCATTGATCGTTGCTCGGGCGGAGGCTGCGGCCGCCCGTGCCCGGCAGTCCGACGACCAGGCGTTGATCGCCCATCTGAAGCTGCAGATCGAGAAACTCAACCGCGACCGCCATGGTCCGCGCTCGGAGCGTACCGCGCGGCTATTGGATCAGCTTGAACTGACGCTGGAGGAGCTGGAGAGTTCGGCGACGGAGGACGAACTCGCCGCCGAAATGGCCGCGGCCAAAACCACGAAGGTGGCGTCGTTCACGCGCAAGCGGCCGTCACGCCAGCCGTTCCCGGAGCATCTACCTCGCGAGCGGGTGATCGTGCCGGGACCTGTGGCGTGCGCCTGCTGTGGCGGCGCGCGGCTGTCCAAGCTCGGCGAGGACATCACCGAGACGCTGGAGGTGATCCCGAAATCCTGGAAAGTGATCCAGCACGTCCGCGAGAAGTTTACTTGCCGTGATTGCGAGAAGATCAGCCAGGCTCCGGCGCCGTTCCATGTGCTTGCCCGCGGCTGGGCGGGGCCAAGCCTGCTGGCGATGGTGCTGTTCGAGAAGTTTGGTCAACATCAGCCGCTGAACCGGCAAGCGGAGCGCTATGCCAAGGAGGGCGTGCCGATCAGTCTGTCGACCCTGGCCGACCAGGTCGGCGGCTGCACCGCGGCGCTGGCACCTTTGTTCAAGCGCCTCGAGGCCTACGTACTGAGCGCCGAGCGATTGCACGGGGACGACACCACGGTTCCGGTCCTGGCCAAAGGCAAGACCGACACCGGCCGGATCTGGGTCTATGTGCGCGACGACAAGCCTTTTGGAGGGCAGGCCCCGCCGGGCGCGGTGTTCTATTACTCGCGCGATCGGGCCGGCGAGCATCCCCAGGCTCACTTGGCCAACTACAGCGGAATCTTCCAGGCCGATGCCTATGGCGGCTATGGCAGGCTTTACGAACCGGGCCGCAACGCAGGTCCGATCCTGGAAGCCGCGTGCTGGGTCCATGCCCGGCGGCCGTTCTTCGTGATGGCTGATCTGGCCGAGAATGCGCGTCGCAAGGCTCAGGGCAAGAGGCCGGCAGTGATCTCGCCGCTGGCGCTGGAAACAGTCCGCCGGATCGACGCCCTGTTCGAGATCGAGCGGACCATCAACGGTCAGAGCGCCGAAAGGCGCCAGGCAGTTCGCCGGGAACTCAGCGCGCCGCTCGTGGCCGATCTGGAAGCCTGGATGCGCACACAACGCGCCAAGCTCTCGCGCAGCAACGATGTCGCCAAGGCCATGGACTACATGCTCAAGCGCTGGAGCGCATTTACCCGCTTCCTCGATGACGGCCGCATCTGCCTGTCCAACAATGCGGCGGAGCGTGGCGTGCGCGGCATCGCTTTAGGTCGGAAGTCGTGGTTGTTCTGCGGCTCGGATCGCGGCGGCGAGCGGGCGGCGGTGATGTACAGCCTGATCGTCACCGCCAAGATGAACGACGTCGATCCGCAAGCCTGGCTCGCCGACGTTCTGGCGCGCATCGCCGAGCATCCCGTCCAAAGGCTCGACGAACTGCTGCCATGGAATTGGCGCTCTGCCATCCGGAACGTTGATCAAGCCGCCTGAGCCGAAAATGACCCGCGCGCGGTCTTCGCCGGATGCTTAC
>NZ_JYMR01000025.1 GCF_000938255.1 Bradyrhizobium sp. LTSP849
CGGCCACCTCAGAGCGTGTGATTTTTTGGCAGCGTGCCAGGTAAATCTGTCCGAATGCCGGTGGCATGTGATTCTCTGGCGATGATGGATTGGCGGGAGGCGAAGATGGCTGCCGATGAATTGTTCGGTGATCTGCCGGCGCAATCGAAGCCTGAAGCCGACGCGGCGCCGCTCGGCGCGCCACGGCTGCGTGAGCCACAGCGCGACCAGATCGCGTTGCGAGCGGTGGATATCGAGAGCCTGATCGGGGAAGACCATCCGGTGCGCCTGATCTGGTCTTATGTCGAAGAGCTTGATCTGAGTGAGCTGGAGAACCGGATCAAGGCCAGGGGCGACCGCCCCGGTCACCCCGCGACCTCGCCGCGGCTTTTGCTGGCGCTGTGGCTCTCAGCCACCAGCGAGGGCGTCGGCAGCGCGCGAGCATTGGAGCGACTGTGCGAGAGCCACGATGCCTATCGTTGGCTGTGCGGCGGGGTGTCGGTGAACTATCACATGCTGGCGGACTTCCGGGTCGGTTGCGCCGACCTGCTGGACCGGCTGCTCAGCGAGCATCTGGCGGCGCTGGCGAAGGCTGGTCTCGTCAATCTGGCGACACTGGCGCAGGACGGGGTGCGGGTCCGGGCCAGCGCGGGAGCCGCCTCGTTCCGGCGCGAGGCGACACTCGAGCGGCATCTGGCCCTGGCTGAGACGGTGGTGGAAGACCTCAAGCGCGAAGTCGACGTGCGCTCTGACGCCAGCAATCAGCGCGCCCGGGCAGCCAAGGAGCGAGCCGCGGAGGAACGCAGCGCGCGCGTGAAAGCGGCGCAGGCGGCGCTTGCCGAGATCAAGCAGCAGCGCAAGGAACGCGAGAGCAAGCAAGGCAATGGCAAGACGCCGAAGGAGCCGCGCGCGTCGACGACGGACGCCGATGCACGGGTCATGAAGATGGCGGATGGCGGCTTCCGCCCAGCCTACAACGTGCAGGTGACGAGTGCGGCCGGCGAGCAGTTCGTCACTGACGTTAAGGTATGCAACACGGGGTCCGACCGCGGGCTGATGCGGCCCATGCTGGAGCGGCAGCGCACGCGCCCTGGCGGCCTGCCCAAAGACCATCTCGTCGATGGCGGCTTTGGCAGTGCGGAAGACATCGAGTGGGCGCATGCCGAGGGCATAGAGGTTTTTTGCCCGCCCACTCAATCCAAGCACGGCACCGACCCCTACCTGCCGCGACGCGGCGACGGCGCGGGGGTACTGGCTTGGCGTGCGCGGATGGCGAGCAAAGAGGGCAAGGCCCGGTACAAGCCCCGTTCGATATGCGAGTGCATCCATGCCCGCTGGCGCAACTGGAACCTACGGCAATTGACCGTGCGCGGGATCGAAAAGGTCCGCGCCGTCGTGCTCTGGTACGCCCTCACCAACAACATCCTGCAAGGCAACCGCCTCCGCAGCGCATAAACGAGAGCTCATCGACGAACTCAGACCCGCCATTTACCGCGACAAGAAACTCCACTCCGTTCCGAACAAGTAAAAGCGTCACAAGCTCTCAGGGTGACGGGAGACAGAGCAACGCCTTGATCGGTAGCCCTACTTCTTCACCTTGCTCGCATCCATCTTGATGCTCGGATCGAGCATCTTGGTCGTGAACGCCGTGCTCACGTCGAACGGTTTCTCCATGCCGAGATAGGTCTGGACCAACTCGTAGTCCTTTTTCATCCGCTCGCCGTCGATCCAGCCGAGCGCTTTCGTCGTCGTGAACTCGTCGGTCATCAGATATTTGATGCGCTCCCATTGGCGCTCCTGGCTCTCCTTGTCGAGACCGGAGACCTGGTCGAGCAGCGCCTTCAGGCAGGGCGTGGCGTCAGCGACGCAGGCTGCAAACGCCTTCTGCGAGACGCGGACGAAATCCTCGACGACCTTGGGGTTCTTCTGGAGGTAGGCGCCGTTGACGATCAGCGAGTTGCCGTAAGGGTTGAGCCCGATGTCCTTCCAGTTAACGTAGCCGAGATCGGGCCCGAACTCGATCACCTTCGAATCGTGCTCGTTGTAGAAGTCGCTGATGATGTCGACGGTGTGGCTCTTCAGCGCGGCGATCTTCGCGGTAGGCCCGATATTGACGAAGCTGACGGAGTCGGGGGCAAGCCCTGCGGCCTTGGCGAAGGCAGGCCACATCACGCGCGAGGCGTCACCGGGCGGATTGCCGATCTTGTGGCCGGCAAACTCCTTCACCCCGTTCACGCCGTAGCTCTTCAGCCAGTAGAAGGTCTGGCCGGTGTTGGCGTAGACGCTCATGACAGCGACGGTGTCGGCGCCCTTGCTCTTTGCCACCAGCATGGTGGCGAGATCCGCGACGCCGAAGGGCGCGCCGCCGGAGCCGACCTTGGCTGCGGAGACACCGGAGCCCTTGCCGGTTTCGATGGTGAGGTCGATGCCGGCCTTCTCGTACCAGCCCTGCGCCTTGGCGTAATAATACGGCGAGTGGTCGGCTGTCGGGGTCCAGTTCAGGATCAGATTGACCGCCTCGCCGGCGCTTACCGGCACCGCCGGAAGACCGAGCATCAGGGTCAAGAACAGGGTCGAGCCCGCCGCCTGCAAACGCTTCATCGCATCTCTCCTCATTCCCGCGACCCGGCTTGTCGCTCTCCCCATGTGAGGCTACCAATGCAACAAGCCCGCCCTCAACTTGTCAACTGTTTGGTTGGAAATGGCCGCAAAACGATCTGGCGACACCGTGCCGCAGCGGCGCGACCCCGTGGCCACCCGCAAGAAGCTGCTCAGCGCAGCGCGCCTGGAATTCGCCCGGCACGGCCTTGCGGGCGCCCGCGTCGACGAGATCGCCGAGCGCGCCGGCGTCAACAAGCAGCTGGTCTATCACTACTTTGGCGACAAGGATGCGCTCTACCTCGCCGTGCTCGAATGGGTCTATGAGGACATCCGCGAGCAGGAGCGCAGGCTCAATCTCGAAGGCCTGCCGCCGGAAAAGGCGATCCGCAAACTGATCGAAGCCTCGTTCGACCATCTCGCGGCAAACCCCGATTTCATTGTGCTTCTGAACGACGAGAACCGCGGCGGCGCCCGCCATGTCCGCGGCTCAACGCGGCTGGAAGCGATGCATTCCCCGCTGGTCAAAAGCGTCTCCCACATCCTCAACGAGGGCGTGCGCTCGGGCGTGTTCCGCAAGGGGATCGACCCCGTCCAGCTCTATATCTCCATCGCCGGCTTGAGCTATTTCTTCTTCTCCAACACGCCGACGCTGTCGGCGATCTTCGGCAAAGACCTGTCGAGCCGGGCCCAGCGGCGCGCCCGCCGCAGGCATGTCGCAGACCTGGTGTTGCAGTCGCTCCGGCCGTAATCAACCAATTGGTTGAAACTTCCGTCGGAGCCGGTTAGGCTTGTCGTTGCGGCAGGGTGGCCGCCAACAGGGAGAAACCGGTGGCAGGTGACGGGGCAAGTCCGGCGCGCAGCTTTGCGATCATCCTGATCGTGCATCTGGCCGTGCTCGTGCTCTGGCAGGTGCTGGTCGACGCCTTCCACGTCCCGAAGTTCATCCTGCCCTCCCCACTCGCGACGGTGAAGACGCTCGGAATTGCGAATTACGCATGGGGCGCCAACACGCTGGTGACGGCGATCGAGATCCTCGGCGGCTTTGCGCTCGGCGCGGTCGTCGGCGTGGCATTCGCCGTGATCTTCAGCTGGGCGCCCCTGGTGAGCCTCGTTCTGCTGCCGCTATTCGTGACGCTGAACATGATTCCGAAGGTCGCGCTCGGACCTCTCCTGATCGTCTGGTTCTCCTACGGCATCGTACCGAACATCCTGATCGCGTTCAGCATCTGCTTCTTCCCGATCCTGCTGACCACCGCGCGCGGCCTGCGCGAGGTCGAGCCTGATTTGCTCGACCTCGTCAAATCACTGCGTGGCTCGCGCTGGACACTGTTCCGCAAGATCCAGCTGCCGGGATCGCTGCCCTACATTTTCTCCGGCATGAAGGTCGGCGCCATCCTCGCGGTCGCCGGCGCCATCGTCGGCGAGTTCATCGCCTCCGAGCGCGGGCTCGGCTATCTCATGATCCAGGTGCAGTCGTCGCTCGACACGCCCGCGATGGTGATGGCCGTCGTGCTGCTGACGCTGCTCGGGGTCGCTCTCTACGGCCTGGTCCTCGCCCTCGAACGCATGTTCGTGGTCGGCGATGCAAGACAGACTTGAAGACCGCAAACTTGACGAAGGACCGATCCATGCTGCTCACCCGCCAGACGCTGCCGAAGACGATTCCCGATATCGCAGCGCTCGACGATCTCCTGTGCCGGCCGGGTCAGGCGCTCATCGACGACCTCGCCAAGGTCGACGGCGACATCATGATCCTCGGCGTCGCCGGCAAGATGGGCCCGACGCTGGCGGGGCTTGCGAAAGCTGCCGCGCCCGATCGACGCGTCATCGGCGTCGCCCGCTTCAGCGATGCCGGCGTCAAGGACTGGCTGCAAGCGCGCGGCGTCGAGACCATCAATTGCGACCTGCTGGATGAGGCCGCGATCAACGCGCTGCCGAAGGCGCCCAACATCGTCTTCATGGCAGGCCGCAAGTTCGGCGCCGAGGGCGATCTGTCGCTGACCTGGGCGATGAACGCGCATGTGCCGGCGCTGGTCGCACAGGCCTTCCCGTCGTCCCGGATCGTGGCGTTCTCGACCGGCTGCGTCTATCCCTTCGTCCCCGTCGACGGCAAAGGCTCGACCGAGGCCATGGCGCCGAACCCGCCCGGCGAATACGCCCAGTCCTGCGTCGGCCGCGAACGCATGTTCGAGTATTTTTCGCACAAGCTCGGAACGCCAGGGCGGCTGTTCCGGCTCAATTACGCGATCGACATGCGTTACGGCGTGCTGCACGACATCGCGACAAAGGTGCTCACGGGCACCCCGATCGACGTCAGCATCAGTCACGTCAATTTCATCTGGCAGGGTGACGCGTCCTCGCAAGCGCTGCGGTGCCTTGCGCATTGCACGGCACCGACCTCGCCGATCAATGTCAGTGGGCACGAAATCCTGGCGGTGCGCGATCTCGCAGCCAAATTCGGCGCCCGCTTCGGCCGCGCGCCGGTGCTGGTCGGCGAGGAGCAGCCGACCGCATGGCTGACCGACACGTCGCAGGCGGTCGAGCTATTCGGCCTCCCTGTCGTCGACACCGAGCAGTTAATCGCCTGGACCGCGGACTGGGTGTCCCGCGCTATGCCGAGCCTCGGCAAGCCCACCAAATACGAGGTGCGCGATGGACGCTACTGACGGCCCGCCCATCCTCAAGCTCGGCGTCGACGACGCGATCGCAGGGCTCGCGCTCTCGACGGAAGCGCAATGGAACCAGACCGAAGAGGACTGGCGCATCTTCCTGCGCGACGGCGTCGTGTTCGGCATTCGCGACGGCATGCGCCTGGTCGCCACGGCCGCGCTGCTGCCCTATTCCGGCAACAACGCCTGGATCAGCATGGTGCTGGTATCAGGCACGCATCGCCGCCGCGGCCTCGCCACCCGTCTCGTCGATGCCTGCCTGGAAACGGCACGCAAGAACGGCCTGACGAGCTGGCTCGACGCGACACCTGCCGGCGCGGCCGTCTACGGACCGCTCGGGTTCACGCCGACGCTTCAGTTGCGCCGGCTGAAACTCCTGAAATCCGCGCAGGTGTCCTCGCCGACGCCCTCAGTCGCGACGCTCGACGCGCTTCGCGCACGGGACCGGCGGGCCACCGGTTTCGACCGGACCGCCCTCTTGACCGCCTTCGCACAGCGCTCCGGCTCGCGCATCACGACGGCGAATGGATGCATCGCGCTGGTCCGGGACGGCAGAACCGCACGTCATATCGGCCCATTGTTTGCCGACAATGCCGCGGAAGCGCTGGCTCTGGTTCACGCGATAGCGCGCTCTGAAAACGGACCATTCCTGGTCGACGCCGTCGCGTCGCAGGCCGCCTTCCTGGAAGGATTGACCGCATCGGGCTGGACCATCGAACGGCCGTTCCAGCGCATGCGCTTCGGCCCCGCCACCACGACTGGTGAGAAAACGCCATTCGCCGTCGCCGGCCCTGAATTCGGATAGGACATCATGCACCACAGCCAGATCAACAGCGACATCCGCAAACTGATCGCCGAGGGCACCGTACTGCCGGCACACCCATTGGCTCTCACCGCCGAGCGCCAGCTCGACAAAACCCATCAGCGCGCGCTGACGCGCTATTACATCGACGCCGGCTCAGGCGGCCTTGCGGTCGGCGTGCACACGACCCAGTTCGCGATCCGCGACGTCGGCCTCTACCGTCCCGTGCTCGAACTCGCTGCCGAGACTGCCGCGAGCTGGACCAAGCGGCCGCTGGCGATGGTCGCAGGGCTCGCAGGCCCGACCCGGCAAGCGACTGCCGAGGCGCGCACCGCGCGTGACATCGGCTATCATGCCGGCCTGCTCAGCCTCGCCGCGATGAAGAGCGCCTCTGAGGACGAGATCATCGCGCACTGCACCGCGGTCGCCGCCGAAATCCCGCTTGTCGGCTTCTATCTCCAGCCCGCCGTGGGCGGCGTCATCCTGTCGAGCCACTTCTGGCAGCGCTTTGCCTCGATCGACAATGTGATCGCGATCAAGATCGCGCCGTTCAACCGCTACCGCACGCTCGACGTGCTGCGCGGCGTCGCGGCAGCCGGTGCGCTCGATCGCGTCGCGCTCTACACCGGCAATGACGATCACATCCTGCTCGACCTCATGCTGCCGTTTGACCTGCGCGACAATGGCGTCACGACGCGCACCTATTTCAAAGGCGGCCTGCTCGGGCACTGGTCGGTCTGGACCGCGAGCGCGATCAAGCAGTTCGAGCGCTGCAAGGCGGCGCGGCACAAGGACAGCGTACCCGCTGATCTGCTCGCGCTCGACGCCCGCGTCACCGACTGCAACAGCGCCTTCTTCGACGTCGCCAACAATTTTCACGGCTGCATCGCCGGCTGCCACGAGGTGCTGCGCCGCCAGGGCCTGATGCAAGGCCTGTGGTGCCTCGATCCCAACGAAGGCCTGAGCCCCGGCCAGAAGGAGGAGATCGATCGCGTCTGCCGCGAGCACGCCGACCTCAGCGACGATGCGTTCGTGACCGCCAACCTCGACAAATGGCTGGCATGACGGAAGAACCCTTCATCAGCCTGCGCGGCGTCCGAAAGGTCTATCGCAGCGGCGGCGCCGAGTTTCTCGCGGTGTCCGACGTCACGATGGACGTGCAGGAAGGTGAGTTGGTCTCGCTGGTCGGTCCATCCGGATGCGGCAAGACCACGGTGATGAAGATCTTGGCCGGCCTGCACGACGCCGACGGCGGCACCGTCAAGATCGGCAACGCCAAAAGCCCGTTCGATCCCAGCCGCGACATCGGCATGGTGTTTCAGCAGGCACTTTTGCTGAAGTGGCGAACCATTCTGGACAACGTGCTGTTGCCGGCCGAGATCGTCGACCTGCCGATGAAGGCTGCCCGGGAGCGGGCCCGCGATCTGCTCAACCTGGTCGGGCTTGCCGGCTACGAACAGAAATATCCGCAGCAGCTCTCAGGCGGCATGCAGCAGCGCACCGCAATCGCGCGCGCCTTCATCCATGATCCAAAACTGATCCTGATGGACGAGCCGTTCGGCGCGCTGGACGCGCTGACGCGCGAGCAGATGAATCTGGAGATGCTGCGGATCTGGCGCGAGAGCGGCAAGACCATCGTCTTCGTCACGCACTCGATCCAGGAAGCCGTGTTCCTGTCCTCGCACTGCGCTGTGCTGACCGCAGGACCAGCGAAGATGGCCGATTATTTCGCTATCGACCTGCCCTTCCCGCGCGACCTGCCGCTGAAGACAACGGACGCCTTCGGCGCCTATGCGCGCCGCATCTATGAGAAGCTGGGCTTGGGCGCGGCGTGAGAGCGTGAGCCTGGCGCGACGAAGAAGTCGCGCTCAGGCCAACGATGCGCCACGTCAAGACCGCGCCAGATGAATCCGTCCGCTCCTGCGCACATATTGCTTCGCTACGCTCTTGCGCACCGTTGCCCTGACGAGGCCTCCGTCGCGATTGGCAGCATCCGCGTAAACAGCAACGTCCTGGCTCGGCAGCGCCATCAAGAGACCGGTGCTTCCGAAGGCACGGCGGCCACTCCCGCTGGTGCTGGCAACAAGCGGGGCTTGCTCGTCCGGCTCCTCTTGATATCGCGTATCGCCGCAAGCGCCCCTGCCCACCGGCGGCAGTTTCGGCTTCACCGGGACAGCGGCTGGATCCGTGTCCTTGTACGACAAATCAACCAGCTTGGACGCAAGCGGGCCCATTTCGTGTCGCTCAAAAGCAGACAGCAACGGCATGCCTGAACCGGCAGCACTTGCATTGAATTCCACGCCTCGGATCAAGGGATCGCACACCGTGGCACGCGTCTGTCGCCGCGACTTGAAAAAGTTGAACGACAACGCTTCTCCTTGCTGATTCACCCGATCGATGGTGAGCCCGGTCGCATTGGCATTCAAAAGCTCCTTGTCGGTGATGAGGTTTACACCACTGACAGGCGAGGTATTGAAGGTGACGACCTTGGCGACCGCACGTCCCCGAGGCGCTGACAAAGCTGCAAACTGTCCCAAGCCTCCTCCCAACGAATGCCCGACCGTGACGATTTGCCTGCAACGCAGCTTTTGAACGTTGTTGAGAACCACACTGAATTCGCGCTGAAACTGACTGTATTCGGAATCGAAAGCCGTAACATAGGTCTCGAAGTTCGAAAGCCAGCTATTGAGACCCGAAACGCTGCCTCGAAACGCGATACTGGCCTCGCGGCACGTGCCGCTGGCATCGGTTCGAGACCAGATCTGATAGGATAGTCCCCTCGGATCTGGCTGATATTCCGCACCACACTGTCCTTGCGTCAAGCAGCGATCGGGGGCCTGGAATCGCCACCCCCTGCGAACCAGCAGATTCTGGACGCGATCAGGTTGAGCTGGAAAGGAACTCTTTATCGCAGCCGTCAATGATGCGACGCTGTCCGTTATCGTTTGGTACGACAACGCGGCCTGAATGGCGTATGGCGCATAGTAAGCTGCGATTCCGCGTACGTCCCCCTCGCTGGTGTAGCAGGAGTAATCGCTGGCCCGCAGCGAGCCGTTGATCAGCCGTCGCGGGTCGACAGAATACAAACGGGACCGGGGACATCCCGGCGGCACCGCCGTTTCGCCCTTGGCGTCGGTGATCGTAAACGCGACGGTGTCGTTGAACTGCGCGGCGGCTGGCTGCGCGAGACCGATGAAGGCAAGCGCCGCGGTCGCTCCCGCGATGCGAAAGCCGAATTTGCGAGCATCACCCATGGATGGAGGCTCCAAAATTGATTGAATATGCATCTGGCTTAAAATCAACCAACCCAAAATAGCTTATAACTTTAGCTTGTGCAACGATCCATACGCAACCGCGATCCCGGGCGACAACAATCAGCCGGATCGTGCTGATCGCTTGATGGCACGAGTGCGCCGGGCCCTGACGATGGCCATGACAATCGCGCAAGCGAGAGCGGTGCCGAGTGCGATCGGGACACCGGCGAAGATCAGCCATGGCAGGATGACGGTGTGATGCGCGCTGCTGACGTTACCACCGAATATGAGGCAGGAGCCGACCCCGCCTTCGTTCGGCTGACAGTTGGCATTGACGAACGGAGCAATCGCAAAACCGGGCGCGAGATAAGGCAGCAACGCGAAAACCACCGTGACCAACAGCGCAAGGAGAAGGCGCGCAGCAAGCCCCGCCCAGCCTCGAACGATCGCCAGATAACACAGCACGAGCCACACCGCCGCGAGCCCCAGCCAGGCGAATGCGCTGCCGATCACGACCGCTGCGGTGACTAGACCGGAAACGACGTCGCTAACGTTGACGCCCACAATGAGGCACACCTCCTTCTGGTCGACAACGCAGCCACCGATTTTGGCGAGCCCGCCGACCACGGAGATCGCGAGCTCCGGGAGGAAAGGAAGAACCACGAGCAACAGCAGAGCGAGGCGCCACCAATGCCGGCGTGCTTCTGTGGCAGGTTCGATGCTCATCACGGGCCAAGTGTTCGTCGGCGAAGTGCTCGCCAGCAATTCAACGCGTACGTGATACAAATGATAGGGCACAAGCAGTGGCTCGGAGCGAGCCAAAATTCAAAGCATTCCAGCTTCAATATGGCTCATATGATACAGCCGGAGATTGTGTCACGCAATCGGTAAATGCTAGCCGGCAACTCCGTCCACGCTCGCAAATCGCAGGCACTGCGATCGCGGCCGAACGCAGGAAGCGATCGGCCGCACATCGTTGCAACGCGATCAGCCCTTGCGCATCTTGCTGAGCAGATAGTTGTCGTAAAAATTCTCCGCGATCTGCGTGTAGAACAGCAGCTCCTTCATATAAGCGTCGTGGCTCTCCTTGGTCCGCTTGAACAGGTCGCTCTTGGCGGCGAGCTCGTTCAGATGTTCCTGGGTCGCCGTATAGCAGGCCTCCAGCACCGGCTGCGGGAACGCCTTCAACTCCGCGCCATTGGCGATCAGCCGCTTCAGGGCCGCCGGATTCACGCTGTCGTATTTCTCGAGCATCCAGGCGCCGGCCGCAGAACCGGCCTGGTTGAGGATCGCCTGATACTGCTTCGGCAGTGCGTTCCACTTCTCGTCATTGACGATCATGTGCAACATGGCGCCACCCTCCCACCAGCCGGGGAAGTAGTAGTATTTGGCGACCTTGTGGAAGCCGAGCTTCTCGTCGTCATACGGACCGACGAATTCGACCGCGTCGAGCGAGCCCTTCTCCAGCGCCGCATAGATGTCGCCGCCCGCGAGCTGCTGCGGCACCACGCCGAGCCGCGCCAGCACATGGCCGCCCATGCCGGCGATGCGGAATTTGAGGCCCTTGAGATCGTCGACGGTCTTGATCTCCTTGCGGAACCAACCGCCCATCTGGGTGCCGGAATTGCCGCAGAGGATGGCGTGCGCCTTGAACGGCTTCAGCGCCTCGTTGGTGAGGTCAGCGCCGCCGCCGAAATGCCACCACGATTCCTGATGGCGATGGTTCATGCCGAACGGCGCGCCGGTCGCGTAGGCCAGCGCCGGCTCCTTGCCGATGTAGAAATAGAGCGGCGTCTGCGCCATCTCGATGGAGGCGACGCTGACGGCATCGAGCGCCTGGAGGCCGGGAACGAGCTCGCCCGCCGCAAAGGTCTGGATCTGGAATTTGTTGTCGGTGGCCTCGGCGACGTATTTCGCAAAGGTCTGCGCCGTGCCGTAGATGGTGTCGAGCGACTTCGGGAAGCTCGACGTCAGGCGCCATTTGATCTCGGGCAGCGACTGCGCGATCGCAGGGGCCGCAACCAGCGTCGTCGCGCCGGCCACCGCGCCGCCCTTGAGGAATGTACGGCGTTTCATGATGGGTTTCTCCCTTGAGGTCAGCTTCGGATGGGTGGCCTTTTGGCCACGGTCTTCGCCGACCGTTTGCCCGTTCCTGAAGCGGAGTTCAAGTTTTGAGAGGACACGCGGCCGGACGGCCGGCGACCGCTCAGGAATCCTCGAGAAAAATCGACAGCGCCCGCTGCAATTCCTTGAACGCGCGCGGCCCGATCTTGGCCGCCAGAGTCTTCTCGCTCTCCGCGATCGCCGGCCGCAGCCGGCCCAGCAGTGCGACGCCAGGATTCGTCAGGTACAGCACGTAGTAGCGGCGGTTGATGGCGGAGGCAGAACGCTGCACCAGGCCGCGGCGCTCCAGATGATCCACCAGCCGCCCGAGTCCCGCCCGCTCGATCGACAGCGATTGCGCGATGGTCAGCTGATTGACGCCCGGATTGGCCTCGATCACCGACAGGACGGAGAACTGCGCTGGGCTGATGTCGAATGCGGCGAGCCGCCTACTGACGTCCTTGAAGACCCAGAGCTGGGCCCGACGGATGCGATAGCCGAGCGAATGAGACAGGTCGGCCGAGGCAAGCAGTTTTGTCCGGGCGGGCTTTGCGGCCGGCGCGGCGCGCGGCGGCGATCGAGACGGCTTTGCAATCGGCGCCCCGCGCGGCGCTGCCTTGCCGGATCCTTTGGCAGATCGCTTCCTGACGCCTGACTTCCCTGGATCCATCGACGACCGTCTTTCACGCGCCGACGCAGCAGCATCCGGCCCGGTTGCTCGAGATTCGATTGCTCAGCCTATCGCAGCGGACCCGGATCGAGAAGCCGGGCGGAACCTGCTCCTGCGTATACAGCTTCTACGACAGGTTGCACTGCGGACTCGCGTGTTGCGTCATGTTGACACGGCAACATCGCTCGCATATTCATCGTGAAAGCCTGCCGTTCACGAGCAGGCCATGGGGGATGACGCCCGTGCTTCCATCAGAGATGGACGCCTCTCCGCGTGCCATGACGCATCGCGGCAGGATGGTTTTGCGCACAGCCGAATGTGCGCTGCAGCGCATCGCAATCGCGCGCGCATGTCCCCAGGCAGCAGTCTCGCAAATGACTCTGAGCTCGCGACGCCTCGCGGCAGGCGCCGCGTCGCGACGATTTCGTTCAACCGTCAATGATGACACTGGGAGGGACTGACATGAAGCGACTATTCCTTGCATCGACGATCGTGGCCGGTTGGGCGGCTCTCGGCACACAGGCGACCGCGCACGGACTGCCTTCGAGCGGCGTGGCCCCACGCGCGGCCTGTACCGGCCTCACAGGGCTTACGCTCCCGAATACGCAGATCCTGAGTGCGACCCAGAAGTCGGGTTATTGCAACGTGATCGGCATCATCAACAAGCGGGTCTCGACGCAGGACCCCGATCATTTCACTTACGGAATAGGCTTCGCCCTCAACTTGCCCACCACATGGCATGGCCGCTTCGAGATGATGGGCGGCGGCGGCACCGACGGCAGCCTGCAAAGCGATCCGCAAGGTTCGGCCGGCGTCGAGCTCGGTCAAGGCTGGGCGGTCGCAGCCGATGACGGCGGCCACGAAGACAGCGCCAGCAACGCAGTCGGCGGATATCAGGACGACGATGCCAATGCGGGAGGCTCCGCGCATTTCGCGATCGACGCCCAGGCGCGCAGGGACTACGGCTACAACGGCATCGAAAAGACCGCGACGATCTCGAAGCAGATCATCTCCTATTTCTACGGCCTCGACCCCGTCTATTCCTACATCATGGGTTGCTCCAACGGCGGACGCGACGCCATGGTCGCGTCACAGCGATCGCCCTGGCTGTTCGACGGCGTGATCTCGCAAAATCCCGGCTTCAACCTGCCGCAGGCAGGTCTCGCGGAAGCTTGGAACGAGCAGGTGCTCGGCAAGCTCGCCACAAGCAAGGACGTCAACGGCCAGCCGTATATTCCCGACACCTTTCCGCAGCAGGACCTTCAGGTCGCTTCGGCCGCGATCCTGAGCGCCTGCGACGCGCTCGATGGCCTCGTCGACGGGATCATCGACAATTATCACGCCTGCACGGCGAAGAAGGTCTATCCGGCGCTCGCCAGCTTCACCTGCGGCAGCGGCTCGCATGGCAGCACGCCGCATGGCGGAACCTGCCTGACCAGCCCGCAAGTGGATGCGCTGAAGAAGATCTATGGCGGGCCGGTCAACTCCAGGGGCGAAAGGCTCTATTCGAACTGGTTCTGGGACGCCGGCATCTGGACGCCGCCCACTGCGCCCGGCGCAGGCTGGCAATTCTGGAACGTCGTCACCGCACCGGTGCCGGGCGTCAACACCGCGATCAACCTGACGCTTGGCGCGGGCGCGATCCCGATGATCTTCCAGACCCCGCCCGTCGTCACGCCCGTCAACGGACCGAACGGCCAGGAAGCCTTCGTATTCAAGTTCAACTTCGACACCGACGCCCCGAAGATATTCACCAAGACAGCAGCCTATCCGGAAAGCGCGATGGACTTCATGGCGGCGACCGCAACGGATCTGCGTCCGTTCAGGTCGCGCGGCGGCAAGCTGATCATCTCGACGTCAGTCAATGACGGCATCTTCTCCGGCGCCGCGATTGCCCGCTGGTACCGCAAGATGGATCGGAACACGGACGGTCGTGCGACCGATTTCGCGCGGCTTTTCATGGTGCCGAACATGGCGCATTGCGGCGGCGGCGCGGCCACCGCCAGCTTCGCCGAGAATGAACTCAAGGCGATCACGAACTGGGTCGAAAACGGCATCGCGCCGGAACGCATCGTTGCGGCCAATACCAACACCGCATCGCCCTACCCGACCGGCGGCGTGTTCGATCCGCGGATTGCCCAGAACTTCCCGACCGGAGGCACGCGGCCGCTGTGCGTCTACCCGAAGATTCCGGCCTACAAGGGCAGCGGCTTGACCAGCGATGCCGCAAACTTTGCGTGCGTCGATCCCGGCTTCAACCGCGGCGGCGACCACGACTTCCACGACGATGACGACGGCCACGGCGGCGATAGGCATTGAGCATCGTGCGGGACAAGTAACGCGAAACAAGTGCGGCGCGCGGCTTTTACCGTGCGCCGCACGCCCTTCTCAGAGCAGCTTCGCGCTCACGAACAGCGCGCGCACGGCGTTGGTTGCCTGCACCACGAGCATCGCATTGTCGGCCGCGCCTTCGAGCGCGTGGACGGCGTCCTCATGCAGCGAGCGGAATTCCATCCACTCGACCGATTTGAAGTTGGTGAGGAACTGATAGGCCTGGCCGACGCTCGCAATCGCCAGCGTGTCACCGTTCAGCTTGATCTTGAACGTGGTGCGCAGCGGGGTGTCGGAACTTGCTGGATCACTCATGGGCTGCTTCTGGACGAGAACGGCTTAACGAAGGGGAAACGGCAGCCCCGCCGTTCCGGGCAATATCAGGAGTCGGTGCTCGCGCGCTGCGAGGCGGTTGCCGATCCGCTCAGGCTCGGCACGACGACCAGGCGGTTGAACTCGCCATTGTCGTAAGCCTTCATGAAGCGATCATAGTCCTTGATCGAGACGCAGCCATTGGAATCGCCGCGCGGCCCGAGCATGTAAGTGTGGGTGAGCAGGCCGACGCGGCCGAGCGCGCTGGTGCCGTCCGCGGGCGTCATGCGCAGCGCCCGCACGCCGTGGAACAGTTTTTCGCGCGGCTTGAGGTCGTAGGTCGCAGGCGGCGTGGCGCCGACCATGCGCTGGTCGACATGCTCGGGGTCGTCCATCAGCGCGCCCATGCCCGAATGCGCTTCGATCGCGACGCCGTTCGGCAAATAAAGCGCCTTGGCCGAGATGTCATAGACCGCCGTGCGCGAATCGTAGCCGAGGGCGGCGAGATCCGGCGCCTTGCCGAACAGACCGCTGTCGGGGGTCAGCGAGGCCAGCTTGATCTTGTCAGTGAACTTTTCGAAGAAGTTGCGGTTGTCGACCCTCGGGTTGGTCTCCGCATAAGCCTGGCTCGAGGCGATCTGGGCGGAGAGGTCGGCCTGAGTCGGGCGCGAGCGCGGCATCGGGACGGCATCGGCGCGTTGCTGCGAGGGCCGCCTCTCATCAACGGGCCGGTCGTCATCTGTCAGCGTCGAACGCCAGTCATCGCCCTGGAGCCTTTGGGCGAGCATCGCCTTGGCATCGCGGAGCTTGAGCTCCACCACGCTCAGCGCCGAACGTTCCAGCGTCCGCAGGCCGAGATCGCGGGCGGGCGGGCTGCCCGACGAGGTGAAACGGTCATTGAATGAGGGCGCATTGGCCGGCGGCAGCGCGGCGGAAACGAGTGGGGTCGAATCGTTCATATCCGCGACCCAGGCGGCAGCTCCCAGCGCCAGCGCAACGGCGGCCAGAGACAGCAAAATTGTCTCGGCCCGCCCGATACGGCGGCGCGACAACAGCCTCTCGGCTCCTGCGGTGTCGGAAACCATCAGATCCCCAAATTGACCCCGGGGGAACCCACCCCCACCCGGAGACTCTATACCAGCTACCACATTGGGAGCCAAAAGTTAGGCATAATCGCGGCCGGCGAGGCACCCCGAGGTGGCCAAAGACCGGTCCATTTGACCTAAACTGGCCCGTCCATGCCCAAAATCCGGTCTATCGCGACGTCCAGGGGGAGCTGCCCGAGGCCGGAAGCAAGGGCCACTGGATGTGGTTCATTTTCCCGCAAGGTCGCGGGCCTCGGCCTCAACGCCACGTCCGAGCACAATGTGGATCGACTCCCGCCCGGAGGCGGAGGCCAACCTCGCCCGCCCCGTGCTCGGCGCACGACTGCCGCTGCCATCAGCGTAAACCCGCGCTTAACACCGGTTGCCTATTGTCCGCGCAGATTATTTTTCTCCCGCGCCAATTGCCGGACAGATCATGAAAATCGGTACGCTCCTGACCACCGCCATCGTCTCGCTCTCGACCGTCGGTGGCGGTCTCGCCGTCTATGTCGCCGTCACGAAATACCAGACGATGGACCGGATCACCGAAGCGCAGGGGCGGCTCGCGATCGTCCGCGCCGTCAGCGACATCCCGCGCTATCTCAACCCCGAGCGCGGTTTCGCCACCAACATCCTCTACGGCCCCGCAACCGTCGACCCGACGCTGCTCACCGAGCACGACAAGCTCCGTAAGCAGACCGACGGCGCGCGCGACAAGATGAACGCGCTGCGCAAGGACCTGCCCGGCCCCTTCGACGACGGCAACACCACCGGCACCAATATCGATGCGCTGAATGCAAAGCTCACCGCGCTGCGCGAGGCCGTCGACAAGGCGATCGCAGGACCGGCGGATGCGCGCAAGGACGCCGCCAGGAAGATCGTCGCCGACAATGCCGTGCTCAACAGCGGCGTGACCGCGCTCCTCAACGAGCAGGTCCGCCGCATGGCGATCCTCAACGGCGACGCCTACCGTCAGGCCAGCTACGCCAACATCACCATGACGCTGCGCGACGTCGGCGGCCTCAACGCCAGCCTGCACAAGAACCTCGTCGGCGGCAAAAAGGTGGCGACGGAGGCCGAGAAGGCCGACATCGCCCGCTCGCAGGGACGCAACGACCAGATCGCGATGTCACTCCAGGAGTTGCGCGGCAATCCGGCGACGCCCGCCAATGTCGCTTCCGCGCTCGAGACGATGAACTCGGTCTATGTCGAGGGTTTTGGCCGCGAGCTGAAGCTCGTGAAGGACGGCGCGGTCAGCGGCAAATACGAGCACGACGTCGAGACCTTCTATGTGGAATCGCAACGCGGTCTTGGTTCGGTGATCGGCGTCCGCGACGCCTTCTACGACAACGCCGAGCAGATCCTGGCCAGTGCCTCGTCGGCCGCGCGCACGAGCTTCACGGTCGCACTCGCGGGCCTCATCGCCGTGCTGATCGCAAGCGTCGGGCTGGTCGTGACGGTACGACGCCGCGTCTGCGCACCGATCGTCGGCCTGACCTCGCGAATGTCGCGGCTTGCCAACGGTGATGTCACTGAGGCGATCCCGGGCGCCGCGCGTTCCGACGAGATCGGGGCGATGGCCGCCGCCGTGACGGTGTTCAAGGACAACATGATCCGGGCCGACCGGCTCGCGGCCGAGAAGCAGGCCGAGAATGACGGCAAGATGCGCCGTGCGCAGATGCTCGACGAGCTCACGCGCGCGTTCGAGGCCAAGGTCACCGAGCTCGTCGGCGGCCTGTCGCAGGCGTCCTCCACGATGGAGAGCACGGCGCAGTCGATGACGTCGACGGCGGCCCAGACCAACAGCCAGGCCGCGGTCGTGGCGGCCGCCTCGGAGCAGACGTCGACCAACGTCCAGACGGTTGCGAGCGCGACAGAAGAGCTGACCTCCTCGATCGCCGAGATCGGCCGTCAGGTCGCACAGAGCAGCGAGATCGCCGCCCGCGCCGTCGACAACGCCCGCCGCACCGGCGACACCGCACGTGCGCTCGCCGAGGGCGCGCAGAAGATCGGCGACGTCGTCACCCTGATCCAGAGCATCGCCGAGCAGACCAATCTCCTGGCGTTGAACGCGACCATCGAGGCTGCCCGCGCCGGCGACGCCGGCCGCGGCTTTGCCGTGGTGGCGTCCGAAGTGAAGTCGCTGGCCGGTCAGACCGCGAAGGCCACCACCGAAATCTCCGAGCAGATCTCCGCGATCCAGGCCGCGAGCGATGAGACCGTGACCGCGATCCGCAACGTCGCCGATGTCATCGCCGAGATCGACCAGATCGGCACCGCGATTGCAGCCGCGATCGAGCAACAGGGCTCGGCGACCAAGGAGATCTCCCGCAGCGTCCAGGAGGCCGCCCGCGGCACCCAGGAGGTCAACACCAATATCACCGGCGTGCAGCGCGCCGCCGACGACACCGGTGCTGCCGCCAGGGAAGTGCTGGGCGCAGCCGAGCAGCTCTCGACGCAGTCGCGCGACCTCGCCGGACAGTTCGACCGCTTCCTCGGTGAAGTCAGGGCCGCGTAAAAACCCTGAACGCACGCCGAAGCAGGCAAGCAGTTTTGCGACTTACGCCGTGGACGCGTTCAAGCGCTCGGCCAGATTGGGCTGCGGTAGTCCGCGCTGAAACATCAGCAGATCGAGCGACGGCGGCTCCTGCTTGGTCGTGATCGAAAGGCAGGCGTGCGCGTGGCCGCGATGATGAGTCTGGTGATTGAAGAGATGAAGTAGGATATCCGCGAGCGGCTGTTCCTGCGGCTTCCCGGACGTCGTCTGATAGGCGTGCAGCCGCGCCAGCGCTGCTTCGTCGTAACCGTCGACCACCGCAATGAGGCGCGCATCTTCGGCGAGCCGGGCGCGGGTAAGCTCCAGGCGATCCTCGTAGAGGATCTGGTCGAGACGCTTCGGCTGTTCGCCGATGGCCGTCAGCCGAGTCAGCCACAGCCTGTCGGTCAGAAGAAGGTGGTTCAGTGTGCCGTGCAGGCTGTGAAAGAACACGCCGACATCGGCACGATACAGCTCTTCCGGCAACGCGAGCGCCGCTTCGTAAAGGCGGGCGTTGGCCCAGGAATTATAGGCAGCAAGCTGCTGGAACAGGTTTGGCATCGACGTTCACTCCGCCTCATCAATGGCAGTTTGCGAATAGCAGTTTGCGCTTGCGTCAAAGGGTGAGATAATCTCACCTGTCGTTACCAATGTGAGCGACAGATCATGCTTCCATCGCTCAGAGGCCTGCAGGCGCTTTCGGTGCTGTCTCAAACGGGCAGTCTCACGGCAGCGGCCGACATCCTCGGGGTCAGCCGGTCGGCCCTGTCCCATCGGATCGCGGATCTCGAACACCAGCTCGGCGTGGGCCTCATCCAAAAGCGGGGACGCCGAGTCGCGCCGACCGATGACGCCGAGGCCCTCCTCTCGGTTATGGGCGACGCCCTCGACCGCATCGAGGCCGCTGTCGAGCCGATCCGCCGCCGGCGCTCTCAGTTGCGCATCAGCACGGTCGCGACCTTGGCATCGCACTGGTTATTGCCGCGGCTTCCAGAATTCCGGGCCCTGCATCCGGATATCGACGTGGCGCTCACCACGACCCGTCGTGTGATCGACCTTGAGGCCGAGGATATCGACTGCGCCATCCGCTATGGATTGGGGCGCTGGTCTGGAATGACGGCGGCCTTGCTGTTTCGCGAAACGCTCGCCCCCGTGGCCGCCCCGACCGCCGATCAGAATCTCGACGGCTCGTCCATTATCCGCGCCCGCTCGCGCTTTCGGGACTGGTCGCTTTGGTGGACGGCGTCCCGCCGCGCTGGAAAGCCAAGCGACGGCGGCCTGGTTGTCGAGTCCCGCGCGCAAGCCCTCGAAGCGGCGCTGGCCGGCGGCGGCATTGCGATGATCGATATGGCTTACCTCGAGGCGCATCTGTCGAGCGGAAGGTTGAGGCTGCTCGCGCCGCCCGTTACGCTCGACGAAGGCTATTATCTCGTCCGTCGACCCGTTGGCCGCAATGATCGCCTCGTCAGCGCCTTTGAGGACTGGATCCTCGCAGCGTCGGAACAGCCGAGGCCCGAGGCGCGACGGGTGAAGGCGCTTTCGACTCAGGGGCCGGCGCCGACCGGCTCGGGCCGCAACGGGAAGCACACCCCAAGCAGGCGGCCGCTGGGGAGAGGTGACACGAAGCGCGCTTAATATGGCGGTGGCTTGCGCGCGCGCTGCGCCTTGGCCGCCTCGATCCACCAATTGAGATCGTCGGCGAAGCGCGGGAACGACCGTTCAAGCGCCTTGCCGCCCTCGCCGATCGGCTCGCTCTCGGCCGACAGCGTCTGCGCGATCGGGCCGACGCCGATCGTGCTCGACACCACGACCATACCCATCTCCGACAGCGTGCCGTGCCAGGCGGTCGAGGCGCGTGCGCCGGACAGGCGGCCGGCGGAATAGCTCACGATGGCGGCCGGGCGCCAGAACCACTCCTCCAGGAAATGGTCAGTGAGATTCTTCAATCCGGGCTGAATGCCCCAATTGTATTCCCCGGTGACGAAGACAAAACCGTCAGCGCCGCGGATCTGCCCCGCCAGCTTCTCCAGCGCCTCCGGCGCTGCGCCCTTGGGATGTTCCTTGTACATGCGGTCGAGCATCGGCAGGCCGATCGCCTTGGCGTCGATGAACTCGACCTCCTCGCCGCGGCTGCGCAGCCGATCGATCACGAAATTCGCAAGGCGAATGCCCATCCGGTCGGAGCGATAGGAACCATAGAGGACGAGGATGCGGTTGCTCATGGCCGGCAGGTTAGCACGGAGTCCGGCCCCGATCCATTTTCACGCTATCGCCTGCGTCCGCGCTCCAGCGTTTCCGACGGCGTCTCGCCGTACTGGTCGCGATAGCTTCGGGAGAAATCGCTGAGATGCCAGAAGCCGAACGCCAGCGCGACGGCCTTCACGCTGTCAGCGCCTCCCGATAGCCGTTGGCGAACCAGCCACAGCCGGCGCAGGCGCAAGAAGCGGTGCAGGCTCATGCCGCGATAGCGGCGGACGACATCATGCAAGGTGCGGACGGAGAGGCCGAGCTTGCGCGCGACCTCCTCGCTGTAGATCGGTTGTGAGAGATCGTCGGATATGAGCGCGCGGATATCCTGAAAAATCTTGAACTGCCGCTCGTCGTTCGGCCGAACCGTCCATCGCGCGGGAACCAGATTGGCGAACGCGGCATCGACCGCGCCGAACAGGGACTCCTTCATCGCGGCCGCCTTCAGCGGCACCTCAGTGGGATCGATGGGCTCGGACGCGGCAGCCACCACCTCCCTGACCACCTTGCGCAGCCAATGCAGCGCCAACGGACTGGTCTCGAATATCTTGAAGCTGGAACTCGTCGCGGGCCAGCCGCGATCCTTCACCTCGGGGCGGAACACGACCGAGGCAATCTGTCGCGGCACCTCCTCGATGGTGGTGTAGGCGGCCCCGCTGCTGCCGATGACGATGACCGCGCGGTCGCGCTGCGCGCCGTTGAAGCGAATGGGAACGTCAAGGTCGTCCATCGCAAAACCGACCGCGGTGCAATCGGCGATGAGCTGCGCGTCTACGACGCGCGGAAACGCCCGCGTGACGTTCACGTCACAGCCTGGCAATTGTACGATGATCTGCTCAGTCGCAATCCTTCGCACGAACGGCGTGAACTCGAAGTTCAGGCCACGGATCGCGTTGCGAAACTCGTCGACGTCTGCAAATCGAAATATTTTTGGCGCCAACGCAGGCGCATCATCAATGCTGGTCATGACAAATGAAAAGCTGCGTCGCGAAACGACGCGCGTCCGGCGGACAGTACCGGTCTGATCCCCCCTTTCGGTTGCCCCGCTACACCGAAAGACACATCCTAAGCGCTTTCAACCAATTGGCGAGCCCTCAGCTCAAAGAACTAGGCGGCGGGTCCCCTCCTGCCAAATTTCGATAGCGTTTCTCCTGAAGCAGCCGGTGTGCTGATACCCGAGACGATCAAAGTCTAAAATCCAAATTAACAACTTTGAGGCGAAATAGGGCCCGTTCATTTCGTCGACGTTATTTTTAGAGTTCAGGCTCCTGCCATGATGGCAAATTCGCCTGCCGATATTCTTGTCGAGTTGGAAGAAGCGGTCGCGGCGTGCCCGCCGGAGCGCTGTGCCCGCATTCTCGCAGGCATTGTTCGTCTGCTCGCAACCAGCCGCGACCGGCCGCAGGAACTGCTAGTCAACGTGCTCGATGGCGTGCTGCTGCGCCTGACAGGACGCGTTGCGCCGAGTGCGCTGGTGCAGCTCAGCCGGGCGCTTGCCGACATGGATGTTGCACCGCAAGATACATTGCGCCAGCTGGCTTCGCACGAACATCAGGACGTCGCGTGCCCGCTTCTGCTCAAATCGCACGCGCTATCAACGGCCGACCTCGAGGCGGTCGCCGGGTCGTGCGGCGAACGCCATCAACTCGCGATCGCGGCCCGGGACCAAATCGAAGCAGTTGTGGTTGAGGCGCTGGTCAAACGCGGCGGCCGGGCGGTCTGCCTTGCGCTGATTGGGAACCCCGGCGCCATGTTCTCCGATGCCGCCTATGCTTTGCTCGTTGAGACGAGCGCGGCGGATGACGCAGTCACGAAGGCGCTGGCGCTCCGGCCGGGCACGCCCGATATCGTCGTTCGCAAACTGCTCTCCGCGTCACCCGGCAAGATTCCAGCCAACAAGACTCCGGCCAAGCCCAACGCCTCCGCCGCGCCCCCTGCATCGAACCCGGAGCCCGCTCCGGTTCCACCAAAGCGGCCCTGCTCCGCTGACTATGCGAGCGCAAGGCCGGAGATCGTTGCGCTTAACCGCGTCGGCAAGCTCAACGATTCCACGGTGAACCGCTTCGCGATCCGTGGCGAGATTGCCAATTTGTTCACCGCCTTGTCGGTGCTGTCAGGGGCGCCGATCGAGATCGTCGAGCACGTCATGACCGATGACGATTGCGAAGGCCTGGTGATGGCCTGCCGGGCTTCGCGCCTGAACTGGCAGACTACGCTCGCGATCCTGAGCAATCGCGGCGGCGCACGCCTCTCTTTTGCCGAGCGCGAACGCGCACAACACATTTTCGAAACACTTCTTTTGTCGACCAGCCAATGGACAGTGCGCTGGGGGGAAATCGCAGCCAACGCCAGCACAAGCGATGCGGGAAATCGCGGCGTAAAAATGGGGGTTAGCCGATGAAATTCGACGGTCGCAAGGCGCTTCGCGTGCGGATGGATCACAAGCAGGCTGTCAATCTGATGGGCTCGGACGGCACCTGGCGACGCAGCTGCGTCCTGCTCGACGTGTCGCAGAGCGGCGCCAAGATCGAGGTCGAAGGCACACTCGACGTGCTCCAGGCCAAGGAATTCTTCTTGCTGCTGTCGTCGACGGGTCTGGCCTATCGGCGCTGCGAGCTGGTCTGGATCGATGGAACCACGGCCGGCGTCCACTTCCTCACCGCAGACGGCAGGAAGAAACCGCCGAGCGCTGCCGCCGCACAGAACTCCACCCAGAGCAAATAGACTCAAGACTTCGTCAAGTTCGTTGAACTCCAGTGTAGTCCAGGTCAACCGTGCAGAATGCGCGAACCATAACCCGCCCCGTCAAAGGCGACGAAGGCATCCGAGCGACGGACGCGGCACGCCCGTTCGTGCATGTGCTGGCCGATTCTTCCGACAAACTGGCCGGCGTCTGCTCGATCCTCGAACAGCAGTTTACCGTCGCGGGCGAGCGCCTCGACGCGGAAGCGAAGCTGTCCCAAGTGCCGTTCGCCATCGTCATCCGCGCGGAGCTGCGTGACACCGGCACCATTGCAGCCATCAAGAAGCGGGCCGCCAAGCTCGCGAAGGCCACCAAGCGTATCTTCCTCGTCGAGCACTCCTCGCACACAACTATCTCGCAGGCCTACGCCCTCGGCGCCACGTTCGTGCTTCCCGGCACGATCAACAAGATCAAGCTGCTGGCGGCGCTGGCTGACCCGGCCGAGCCGTCATCGGCTTCGTCAGGCAACACGCCACAACGGGACAACGCCGTCGAAACCGCGGCGACCGCCATCGCGTCGATGTTCACGGCGGTGACGCTCGGCGCGCCCCTCGACGTCGACGGCACCAAGGAGGCCGGCCGCCAGATCGCCGATCGCATCACCGAGCACGGCTTGTCCGAATGGCTCACGACGGTGCGGCGTCACCACGAGGGAACCTACCAGCACTGCCTGCTCGTGACCGGCGTGGCGATCGACTTTGGCCTGAGCCTCGGCGTCGGCAAGACCGATCTGGAGCGCCTGTACACGGCCGCCATGTTCCACGACATCGGCAAGGCCAAAATCCCGCTTGCAATCCTGGACAAGCCCGGCCGCCTCGATGCCGACGAGCGCGCCATGATCGAGACCCATCCGACGGCGGGTTACGAGTTTTTGAAGGATCACGAAAAAATTTCGCCGGAGATTCTCGATGCCGTCCGGCATCACCACGAATATCTCGACGGCAGCGGATATCCGGACGCGCTGTGCGGTGAGAACATCAACGACATCGTGCGCATTCTCACGATCTCGGACATCTTCGCCGCGCTGATCGAGCACCGGCACTACAAGCCGACGATGCCGCGCAACGAGGCCTACAATATTCTCTGCGGAATGAGCGGAAAGCTGGAGAAGGCGCTTGTGACCTCGTTCAAAGAGGTCGCGCTCACACGGTGAGCCCGCGCGAACCCGCCGCCAAGAACGACGTCACGAGCCCACCTTAGTGCGTGGCCCGGTATTTGACGCGGTGCGGGATAGACCGGCAGGCCAGCCCTTCCGCAAGCAGCTTCATGTCCTCGCGTCTGCCGCTGCGAACCAGCCTGCTGAACTCTTCAGGAGTGAAGGGAAGACTTGGATCATCATCAATCGGGCGCCGCATTCGCGTACCGAACAACCGTCGAACCAGGCTAGCGAGCCGCCGCATGTCAATTCCCTCGCGCCAGCATCAAACCTTTCAGTCCGCATATTGTTCCTCCCGCGCGATCGAGATTGCAAGGGGCCGCGGGGAGTCCGCACGAAAAATTTCGTGAGGGAATCATCTCCCGCTCCGCGCCAGTCGGCCCGTCGCGTCAGTCAGCCCGTCGCGTCAGTCGACAAAACCGACGAACCGTACGAACTCCTCGTTGTGCTCGCGATCGGAGCGAACGGCGTTCGCGGCGAAGCTATCGTCGGGATAACCCAGCGCGACGCAGGTCATGATGACCTCGTCCTCGGGGATCTCCGCAACCTCGCGCACGATGTCGGAACGCATGATGCCCTGCCCGTTGATCACGGAGCCGAGACCGCGGTCCCAGGCCGCGAGCACGATACCGTAGCAGAGCGCGCCGAGATCGAAATGGCAGACCGCGCCGGGGTCGAGCACGCGGTCATAGCTGAGCACCAGCGAGACCGGCGCATCGAACTGGCGGAAACCGCGCAGCACCCAATCCTGCCGCATCGGCTTGTCGTCGCGCGCAATGCCCATCGCGCCGAACAATTTTTTGGCGACGTCGACCTGGCGCGTGCGGTGAACGCCCTGGTACTCGCCGTGACTGATGATGTCGCGCTTGGCCTTGGCGCCGGCGACCATCTCCTCCATGTTGCGACGGCGGACCTGTTCCAGCGGTTCGCCGGTCAGCACATGGACATGCCAGGGCTGCGTGTTCATCGACGACGGCGCGCGCTTGGCACTGTCGATGATCGCCTCGATCACCGCGCGCGGCACCGGCTCGTTCTTGAAACCGCGCACGCTGCGGCGCGACTGGATCAGCGTCTCGAATTCCACCTCTTTACCTCCCTGGCGCATACCCGTTCGGCAGTTGCCGATGCGGCGCGCGAAATCTATGCTACCCCGTAAGCAAGACCAAGAGGACCCGCCACACCCCGTGAGGACCTACCATGCCCGCGCCGCTCGATCCCGTCATCGCCCAGATCATTCCGCTGCTGCCGCTGCGCGATCCCACAACGATGACGCCACAGAGCGCCCGCGATTCCTTGCGCGCACTGGCTGCCGCGCGTGCGGCCGTGCCGCCGCCGCCCGTCGATCTCGTGCAGGACATCAAGGTCAAGGGCGGCGCGGGCCCGCGCGATGCGCGGGTCTACCGGATCGGCGCCCGTCCCGCGCCGACCGTGGTGTTCTTCCACGGCGGCGGCTGGGTCGCGGGCGATCTCGATACCCATGACCGGCAGGCGCGCAATCTGGCGATCGAGACCGGCGCGGTCGTGATCTCTGTCGACTATCGGCGCCCGCCGGAAACGCGCTTTCCCGGCGCGTTCGAGGATGCCTTCGCCGCGAGCAGCGACATCTTCAACCGCGTCGCGGAATTTGGCGGCGATGCCAAGCGCCTCGGCGTGGCCGGCGACAGCGCCGGCGGCAATCTGGCCGCAGCGACCGCGATCGCCTGCCGTGATGCCGGCATCAAGCTCGCCGCGCAGCTGCTGGTCTATCCGGTGACGGACGTTGTCGGCAGCTATGCCGATGCGCGGGAGAACGCGCACTATCTGTCACGAACGGAGAATGCGGAAGGATACTTCCTGTCGCGCGCGGTGATGGAGTGGTTTGCCGGTCATTATCTTGCCGATCCCGGCCACGCCGCGGACTGGCGGGTCTCGCCACTGCGTGCCGCGTCGCTCGCAGGCCTTGCGCCCGCGGTCGTGACCACCGCCTGGTTCGATCCCCTGCGCGACGAAGGCGCGGCCTATGCGCGGGCGCTGGAGACCGCCGGCGTCCGGGTGAAGCATCATGAAGGCGCCGGCCTGATCCACGGCTATTTCGGCCTCGGCGAGGCCTCCGAGGTCGCCCGCGCCGAGGCCCAACGCGCGCGCGCCGATTTCAAGGCACTGCTCGCGCGGGGGATTTGATCGCGTTGCGGCCCGGCGGTATCGAATTGCCCAACCATCTCATTGGCATCATCATCGGCCTGATCGCGGCACTGCTATCGGTCGAGAACGCCTCGGCCGCGCCGCAGACCGTCTACTTTCCCAGCGTCGACGGCCGCACGCCGCTCGTCGGCTACCTGTTCCAGCCGACCACGCCGGGGCCTTGGCCTGCCGTCGTCATGCTGCACGGTCGCGGCGGGCCGTATTCGAGCAACGACAATGCCGACTGCACTTATGTCGGTCACGACACGGCTTCCCCCTGCAATGCCGCCACACTGTCCAAACGCCACGCGATGTGGGGCGAGTACTGGTCGGCGCATGGCTATCTGGCCCTGCTGCCGGACAGTTTCGGCCCGCGCTGCAAGGCGCACGGGTTCGGCCGCTTCACCCATGACGATCCCGATCGCGCCGACGTCAACGAAATGACCGTGCGCCCGCTCGATGCCGAAGGTGCGCTGGCTTATCTGCTCGGACGCGGCGACGCCATCCCCGGCCAGATCTATCTCCAGGGCTGGTCCAATGGCGGCAGCACCGCACTGAACGTGATGATCCGGCAACGCAGACAGGCAACGGGCTATCGCGGCGCCCTCGTGTTCTATCCGGGCTGCGGGCAGGCCGCGCTGCTCGCATCGACCATCTCGACCACAGCGCCGATCGCCATGTTCCTCGGGACCGACGATGAGGAGGTGTCGCCCGTGATATGCCAGCACGTCGCCGATAGGTCGCGGCAAGCCGGTAGCAGCATCGATGTCACCGTCTACCCCGGTGCCACCCATGATTTCGACGAGCCCTCGTCGCGGCGGCAGTCCGCGCCCGGGAATCAAGCCGCCATGGATGACGCACTCGTCAAGGCCATTGCCATCCTCGACCGTTGGAAAAATTGAGGCGGACGCGAACGCCGTCCACCGATCCTGCTTGATTGCGCCATGATTCCGGGCTCCAATTCGTGCGCCATCTTTTTTGGTTTAGGGAGACAACCATGATGAAGCGGATTTTCCTGGCAGCGATCGTTGCCACCTTTGCAGCAGGCTCGGCCCTCGCGGACGACACCTGCGAGAGCAAGGCGGTCGGCAAGGACGGCAAGGCCTTGGCGGGTGCTGCCAAGACCTCTTTCCTGAAGAAGTGCAAGGAAGACGCCTGCACGCCCAAGGCTGTCAGCGCGGACGGCAAGCCGCTCGCTGGCGCCGCCAAGAACAGCTTTCTGAAGAAGTGCGAGATGGGCGCGTAATCGCTGCGCGTTCACTGCTTCTTTAGCGAGCAATCCGCAAACGGACTCCGTCATGGCCGGGCTTGTCCCGGCCATCTGCGTTTGTGTTTCCGTGTCGCAAAGAACATCAGCTAACTCCCCGCGCTTGCCGAGCGCCCAATCCAAATCATTCGATGACATCACAACCCTAGACAGAAAGCCTCGGCTGACGGATCATGGCGTGCTGAGCGAATTGGGGCGGATCGACGAGGCTTTCTAGGAGAGGGACGTCAAGATGTTGCAACTTCGAGTGCGTAGTCAGATCATGGCGACAGTGAGCTTGCTGTTCGCGCTGTTCATCAGTCTTGAAGCCGCGAACGCGAGGGGCGTCGGTCTGCCCAACGTCATGGTTCTCGCAACCGGTGGCACGATCGCCGGCAGCGGGGCGAGCAGCACCACCGTGGTCGGTTACACCGCAGCCACGGTGGGCATCGAGACCCTCCTGAACGCCGTCCCCGAACTGAAAACGGTGGCTAACGTCAAGGGTGAGCAGGTTTTCCAGATCGCCAGCGAGAACATGAACAATGACTACTGGCTCAAGCTCGCAAAGCGCGTCAACACGCTCCTCACGCAGGACGACGTCGATGGGATCGTGATCACGCACGGGACCGATACGATCGAGGAAACCAGCTATTTTCTGGACCTCGTCGTCAAGAGCAAGAAACCTGTAGTCGTCGTCGGCGCGATGCGGCCGTCGACAGCGATCAGCGCGGATGGGCCCATCAATCTCTTTAATGCGGTGATCCTCGCAGGCAGTGACGAGGCCGTCGGCAAGGGCGTGCTCGTTGCTCTCAACGATCAGATCAACGCGGCTCGCGATGTGACCAAGAACAACACCTCGTCGGCAGACACCTTCCGCACGCCGGAGCTCGGCTTCCTCGGCTACATGCAGGGCAACAAACCATACTTCTATCGTCAATCGACGCGGCGGCACACGGCGGACTCCGAATTTGACGTCTCTAACCTCGATGTCCTGCCGCAAGTCGACATCGTCTACGGCTACGCCAACATGAACCGGGTCGCGATCGACGCTTTTGTCGCCGCCGGAGCCAAGGGGATCGTGCATGCCGGCACGGGCGACGGCAGCCTGGCCCGGCCCGCGGTCGAGCCGGCTCTCGACGAGGCCCGCAAGAAGGGTGTCGTGATCGTTCGCAGCAGCCGTGTCGGCAACGGCATCGTCGCGCGCAACGGGGAAGCCAAGGACGACGAACACGACTTCGTCGTCTCGGATACGCTTAACCCTCAGAAGGCGCGCATTCTGCTGATGCTGGCGCTGACCAAGACGACCGACACCAAGGAAATCCAGCGGATGTTCTACACTTACTAGCGCCCTACTCCCGCTTGAAGCGGTAATCAAAGGCGGCGCCGAGCGGTTTGATCAGTCCGACCGTCGGCGCCGGAAAATGGATCGGCAGGATCAGCGTGTCGGTGTCGGCGACGGAAGCAAAAAACTTCCGCCGCGACACCGCCGACTGCTTCGCATCCCAATCCGGCTTGGACGACCATTCCGGCTCGCGGCACTGGATCTGGTGATGCATGAGGTCGCCGGCGACGACCGCGCGCTGGCCTTTCGAGAAGATGTTCACGCAGCAATGACAGGGCGAATGCCCCGGCGTCGGCGTCAGCGTCACGGTGTCGTCGAGCGCGTAATCGTCATCCACCAGCAGCGCCTGCCCGGCCTCAACGATCGGCAGGCAATTGTCGCGGAAGACGGTGCCGGGCGGATCGTTGCCTTTGGCGTTTTCCGTCTCCCAGGCCGCGTATTCGCCCTTGTGAAAGACGTATTTGGCGTTCGGGAACGTCGGCACCCAGCGGCCGTCGCGCAGTGTCGTGTTCCAGCCGGTATGGTCGATGTGCAGATGGGTGCAGAACACGTAGTCGATCTGCTCGAAGCCGATGCCGAGCGCGAACAGCTCGTTGCGCCAGCGCTCCTTGCCGGGAAAGTCGAACGGCGGCGGATGCCCCTTGTCCTCGCCGGTGCAGGTGTCGACCAGGATGGTGTAGCGCGGCGTGCGGACGACGAATGTCTGGTAGGTGATGACCATCATGCCGCGCGCGGTATCGAACACCTCGGGCTCCATGGTCGGCAGATGGTGCTTGAACACGCCCTCGTCATAGGCCGGGAAAAAATCCTGCGGCCGCCGCCACGGTCCTTCCCGCTCGATCACCGCGTCGATGGTGATGTCGCCGATCCTGAGCTGCTTCATGGTTATTCGCTCCCTTTTTGGGAGAGCGTAGCGGGCGGCACAGCGTCGTTCAAGCCGTGCAACGCCCATGCAGCGCCCATGCGTGAGGATCGCCGCAAATCGACCCCAAACGCCACCGACGATGATCGCGGAATTGGGGAAGAATCGGTGGGCAGGAAACGCGGATTTGCGACGGCGGCCATGATCGCCGCTGCGGCGGGCGTCTACATCAACAACACAAACCTGCTGGCGACGCATCGCGACGGCAAACCGGTGTTGCTCGCCCATCGCGGCAAGGCGCAACGCTTCGATGAGCGCGAGTTGAAGAACGATACCTGCACTGCCGCGCGCATGTTGCCGCCGACGCACGACTACCTCGAGAACACCATACGTTCGATGCGAGCAAGCTTCGAGGCCGGCGCCAATTTGGTCGAGCTCGACGTGCATCCGACGACCGACGGCGAGTTCGCCGTATTCCACGACTGGACGCTCGACTGCCGCACCGACGGTCACGGTGTCACGCGCGAGCAGCCCATGGCGAAGCTGAAAATGCTCGACATCGGCTATGGCTACACCGCCGACGGCGGCAAGACCTTCCCGTTTCGTGGCAAGGGCATCGGAATGATGCCGACGCTCTCCGATGTGTTTGCCGCCTTCCCCGACCGGCGGCTTCTCATCAATGTGAAGAGCCGCGACGCGAACGAGGGCGATAAGCTCGCGGCCGTGCTGAACGCGCTGCCGGCCGAGCGACGGCGGATGATCATGGTCTATGGTGGTGATGAACCGATCGAAATGATCCGTCGCCTCACTCCGGACGTCCGCACCATTTCGCGCGGCGCAATCCGCAGCTGCCTGACCCGCTATATCGGCTATGGCTGGAGCGGCCTGGTGCCGGCGGCCTGCCGGAACGCGATGGTGCTGGTTCCGATCAATGTTGCCCCCTGGCTATGGGGCTGGCCTGACCGATTCCTGAATCGCATGGACGACGCCAACAGCGCCGTTTTCGTACTCGGTCCTTACAGCGGAGGTGAGTTCTCGACCGGCATCGATACGCCGGAGTTGTTTGGCCGGCTGCCGCAAGGCTATTCCGGCGGCATCTGGACCAACGAGATCGAGACGATCGCCGAAATCACTGGCAAGACAAAGGACTAACGCCGTCGGACGCCCGTCAGGCCTGCTTCAGCAGATGCCGGGCGAATTCGGGCAGCGTGCGGAAGGCCATGTGCATATTGTCGTTGAAGGACGCGGTCTGATAACCGTGGTGCTGCCAGGCGCGGACAAGCGCTGCACGGCTGAAGATCGAGACATGGCCGTTACGCGGGCCGACATACCACCAATTGAGGCCGTGCATCTCGAAATCGGGCGGCTGCACCAGCGTGGAGAACAGCACGAGCCCGGCCTCCTCCGTGCTTGACGCGATGGCGGCGATACCGGCCATCGGATCGGGCATGTGCTCCAGCGTCTCGAAGCAGGTGACGAGATCGAATTTTTCCTGCGGCGGCCGCGCGAAATCGGCCACGAAGGGATCGAAGGTCTGCGCCTCCAGGAAGCCTGAGCCGCGCAAATTTGCGCTCAGCAGGCCGTCGCCGCCGCCATAGTCGAGCACGCGCAACTCGGCCTTCCTCGCTCCGAATAAATCCTGCACCAGTTTTGCGCAGCTCGCGGGTCGAGCCTCCCTGTAGTCGGGATCGAACTCGATATAGCCGTCGTTATAAATGTCGGCCTTGAAGTTCGTCTCGCTCCAATCGTCAAATGCATCGGTGAACAGGAACCCGCAGAGCTGGCAGCGGCGGTAATAGACCGGCGTCCCCGACAGTGGCAGCCGCCTGCTGCGCTTTTCATTGCAGTGTTTGGCGAAATCGACCACGCCGAACAGCGCGGCCTCCGCGCCACAGATCTTGCACGGCAGAGGTGCCGTGGAAACCGGTCTCAGTTTGGTGATCATGCCCCGTCCCGCAACCTCGCCCGAGGCGATCCTCGCCTGCGAGGATTGTGCGAGGGTTGCGCGGTCGCGACCGTTCACGGTTATGGATCGGTCACTTGCAATGTCGGCAACCGATCAGGGCGATCCCGATTACGACCGCAATCCCGGCGCTTCCTGCCCCGTGCGGGCGACGTATTCGGTGTAGCCGCCGCCAAACTGGTGGATGCCGTCCGGCGTCAGCTCCAGCACGCGGTTCGACAGCGTCGCCAAAAAATGCCGGTCATGCGAGACGAACAGCATAGTGCCCTCGAAATCCGACAGCGCCGTGATCAGCATTTCCTTGGTGGCGAGATCGAGATGGTTGGTCGGCTCGTCCAGCACCAGAAAGTTTGGCGGATCGAACAGCATCTTGGCCATCACCAGCCGCGCCCTCTCGCCGCCCGACAGCACCCGGCAGCGCTTCTCGACGTCGTCGCCGGAGAAGCCGAAGCAGCCTGCGAGTGCGCGCAGGGAACCCTGCCCCGCGGTCGGAAACGCGTATTCGAGCGACTCAAACACCGTCTGCTCGCCGTCGAGCAGGTCCATCGCGTGCTGGGCGAAATAGCCCATCTTGACGCTGCCGCCGACCGCCACGGTGCCCTGATCCGGCTCGCTCGCACCGGCAATGAGCTTGAGCAGCGTCGATTTGCCGGCGCCGTTGACGCCCATCACGCACCAGCGCTCGCGGCGGCGGATCATGAAATCGAGCCCGTCATAGATGCGCTTGCTGCCATAGCCCTTGTGGACATTCTTCAAGGCCACGACATCCTCGCCCGAGCGCGGCGCCGGCAGGAAGTCGAACGCAATGGTCTGGCGACGGCGCGGCGGCTCGACCCGCTCGATCTTGTCGAGCTTCTTCACGCGGCTCTGCACTTGAGCTGCATGCGAGGCGCGCGCCTTGAAGCGCTCGATGAACTTGATCTCCTTGGCGAGCATGGCCTGCTGGCGCTCGAACTGCGCCTGCTGCTGCTTCTCGTTCAGCGCACGCTGCTGCTCGTAGAACTCGTAATTGCCGGCGTAGGTGGTGAGCGAGCCGGAATCGATCTCGACCACTTTCGAGATCACGCGGTTGATGAACTCGCGGTCATGCGACGTCATCAACAGCGTGCCTTCGTAATCGTGCAAAAACTTCTCGAGCCAGATCAGGCTTTCCAGATCGAGATGGTTGCTCGGCTCGTCCAGCAGCATGACGTCGGGACGCATCAAAAGAATACGCGCCAGTGCCACACGCATCTTCCAGCCGCCGGAGAGTTTTCCGACGTCGCCGTCCATCATCTCCTGGCTGAAGCCGAGGCCTGAGAGTGCCTCGCGCGCCCGGCCGTCCAGCGCATAGCCGTCGAGCTCCTCAAAGGCGTGCTGCACCTCGCCATAGCGGGCGATGATCTCGTCCATCTGATCGGCCTTATCGGGGTCGGCCATCGCGGTCTCAAGCTCGTGCAGCTCGGCCGCGACCACACTCACCGGCCCTGCCCCGTCCATGACCTCAGCCACGGCGCTGCGGCCGGACATCTCGCCGACATCCTGGTTGAAATAGCCGATGGTGATGCCGCGGTCGGTCGAGACCTGCCCTTCGTCGGGCAGTTCCTCACCGGCGATCATCCGGAACAGTGTGGTTTTTCCAGCGCCATTCGGGCCAACGAGGCCGATCTTCTCGCCCTTGTTGAGGGCGGCGGAGGCTTCGATGAACAGGATCTGGTGGCCGGCTTGCTTGCTGACGTTGTCGAGGCGGATCATGAGGTCTTTTTGGGGAATTATTGCGCTGCGGCGTAATAGGCCATGCCGGCCGCCAAGGGAAGCCCGGCCAGACCCGGATCAGCCCCGGCCGTTCGTCAAATTCCCGCAATTCCCCCAGAAGCTTAGGGCTTGTAGACCTCCACGGTCTGCATCATGCCCATCTCCTCATGGTTCATCATATGGCAGTGGAGCATGTAGACGCCGGTGAAATCGAGAAAACGGGAGCGGAACACGACCACGCCGCCCTTGCGCTCCACGATCACGGAATCCCGCCATTCCGGCACCGCCAGCGCCTTGCCGTTGACCGAGACCACCTGGAACGGGTTGGTGTGGATGTGGAAGACGTGGTCGTCATGCTCATGGGTGTTGACGATGGTCCACTCCTCGACCGCCCCGAGCTTGACCCGCTGATCGATCCGTCCCGGGTCGAACTTCTTGCCGTCGACGAAGAACTCGAATTCCTGCCAATGGCCGGCCGCGTCGGCTTCCGGCGCGGTTGCCGACAGCACCACCTTGCGGCGGTTGGTGATCTCCGTGTCCTTGATGGCCGCGAGCGGCGCCGGCGGCAGGGCGCGCGGCAGCTTCATGTCCATCGGCGCGCCTGAGACCACGACGCGCGCCAGCGGCCCCACCGGCGAAGGGTGGCCCTGATCGTAAGGCGCCGCGTTGAAGGCGTAGGTGCCGGGGCTGCCTGCTTTCACCAGAATATCGGCGCGCTGGCCCGGCGCGATCAGGACCTGCTTGAGCGACTGCATGGCGCCGAGCTGGATACCGTCATAGGCGATCGCCTGCAGATCGTGCTTCTCGAGATCGAGCAGCATGTCGTCCTGATAGGCGGCATTGAGGATACGCCAGCGCTGAACCTCGCCGGGCCGCATCTCGATCGCCGGCCGCCGCTGCCCGTTGATCGCGAGGAAGCGCGTCGCAGTCTCCGGAAACAGCGTCTCGAAATTCTCGACCATGCCGCTCGCGTCGTAGACCACCTGGGTCAGCACCATGAGGCGCTCGCGGGCAGTGGCGATCTCGGGAACGTCGGCGAAATCGCCCTCGATGACGACGGCGCCGACCATGCCGGAGGACATCTGGATATCGGCGCTGCCGTGGTGGTGCGGGTGATACCAGTAGGTGCCCTTGGTGTGATCGGCCGGCAGGGCGATTTCGATGTTGTAGCTGCGGCCCGGAGCCATCGAGCGCATGACGTTGTCGGAAATCCCGCTCGGACTGGTATGCGCGCCGTGGAAATGGAAATTGGTGTTGTTGAACTGGTGCGGATGGCTGATGTCGGCCGGCAATCCATCGCGGTTCGGCGGCAGGTCGTTGATCATCTTGATGCGCAGGGTTTCGCCGGGCTTCATGCGCAAGGTCGGTCCGGGGCTGCCACCTTCATAGGATCTGACGCAGAGCCTGACGCCGCCGATCTGGCGATAGGCATAGCCGACGCGCAAGGTGGTGCTGAGCACGCCGTTGACGGACCGCCGCACCTCGGGCTCGAGCAGCGGCTGATCCATCGCCGGGACCGGGGTTTCCGGAATCATCCCCATCGTCGGTGACATGTCCGCGGCGTGCGATGCGCCCGCATGGTCGTGCATGGCCTGCTGGGCCTTCGCGGCCCCTGCGACCAGCGACAACGCACCCACCTTGAGACCGTAATCGAGCAATTGGCGCCGCGAGAGCTTTGTCATATCCGCCGTGACTGGAGAGACGTCGTTCGGATCGTGCTGCATTTGAGTTTCGCCCCCGTTGCCGATCCGTCTTCAGTTCGATTCGATTCTAAAGCAAGCGCGAACGACGATTCCATCCGGGAAGCGCACGACATTCACCGGTTGTAAACGCCCCGACCCTTTCTATCGTCGTATGACGAATCATGACGGATTCGAGCTAGCATTGGCGCGTACTCTCCGGGCATCGATGCCGCGAGCATCATGATGTCGTCGAAACCCTGTACAAGGATCTGAGCATGAGGCCTTCGCGACGTGAGTTCGTGAAGTGGTTATCGGCGGGAGGCATCTCGGTCAGCCTGTCGCATCTGGCTTCGGCGGCGGGAGCTCCCTTCGCAGCCCACGAGACGCTGCCGGGACGCGGCAACTTCAATCCCGCAACAAAGGGCGCCGGCCGTGTCGACGGCGTCGCCAAGGTCACCGGCGCAAAGCTCTACGCCTCCGACTTCCGCGCCAATGACCTGCCGGGCTGGCCGCAGACCACCTCGCACGCGATCCTGGTGCGCGCCAATGACGCCACGCATGTCTACACCGGCATGGACCTCGCCCGCCTCGGCGGCGCGCTCAAGCCGTCGGTGGTGGTGACTGCCGCCGATCTCGACCGGATCGGGACGCAGGTGCCGGAATTCTATGCGGGCGACCTGTTTTGTCCGATCGGCAAGACGCCGCTCTATCTCGGCCAGCCGGTCGCGCTTTTGATCTTCGAAAAGTTCGACGCCTTCGACCAGGCGCGTCTCGCGCTGCGCGACGGCACTTTTGTCCAATTCGGCGAGGAGACCGGGCCTGTCGTCGTCCCCGATTACGGGGCCTTTCGCTTCACCCGCGTGGCAGGCCCCTCGCCTGACAAGCCGGATGTCTATTCGCCGCTCCAGGCCGGCTGGGTCTCGCCGAAGAAAGTACAGAGCGCGGCGCTGCCGGTGTGGTCGCCGCTCGCCAAGGAAATGCCGGCAGATTACGCCAAGGCGGCGAAATATGGCGAGCAGATTCGCGCCGAGCTAGCAGCGGATGACGCCTCCATGCTGGTGCTCGACCGCGAGTTCGAGACGCAATCGGTCGACCCGATGTTCCTGGAGCCGGAATGCGGCCTCGGCTGGTACAACGGCAAGGGCGGCAACCTCGAACTGCTGCTTGGCGTACAATCGCCCTACGAGGCGGCGGAGTCGATCGCGCATCTGTTTGGCAAGGCCCGCGCGCCGTACAAGCCGGCGCACATCAACGCGCAGTTCGCCCATGTCGGCGGCGGCTTTGGCGGACGCGATCACACGCCTTTCATTCTCTATGTTGCGCTTGCGGCGGTCTGCTTTCCCGGTAAGCCCGTGCGGCTGGCACATGACCGCTACCAGCAGTTTCAGGCCGGCATCAAGCGCCACGCGATCAAGATGCGCTCGCGCATCGGCATCGATCGCGCGACCGGCAAGATCAAGGCGTTCGCCGCCGATCACGTGCTCGACGGCGGCGGGCTCGCCCATTTCTCGGCCAGCGTCGCCGTCGTCGCGGGCACGGGCGCGATCGGCATCTACGACATTCCAAAGGTCGACGTCAGGACCGTCGCGGTGCACTCGCGCGGCGTGAGCGCGGGCTCGATGCGCGGCTACGGCATCCTGCAAGCCATGACGGCGCTGGAGGTCCTGATCGACGAGGCGGCGTCCGAGCTCAAGCGCGATCCGATCGAGTTCCGGCGGCGCAATGCGCTGCCCCAGAACGGCCGGACCATGACCGGCAATCCCTACATCGTCTCGGTGCGCACACCCGAAATCCTCGACAAGCTCGAGCAGCATCCGATCTGGCAGCAGCGGGCCCAGTTCAAGCAGACATCGTCGGACCGGCTGGTCGGCACCGGGGTCGCCTGCGTGACGAAAGACTATGGCTCCGGCGCGGACGGCTCGCTCGGACGCGTGGAGCTTGCCCCCGACGGCAGGATCGTAATCTATTGCGATCATGTCGAGATGGGCAACGGCATCGGCACGGCCTTGGCCAACCGTGTCGCAAGCCATCTCGGCGTCATCGCCGACGAGGTCTCGGTCGCCCGCGTCGACAGCTATGACGTGCTCGGACTGGTCACGTCCGGCGATCCCTCCACCATGGACCAGAAGACCCAGGATGCCGCGGAGAAAAATCCGCGCTGGGTGCCCGCGATCAGCTCGCCGACGAGCTCCTCGATCGGCGCGCATGTCGGCACCCATTCCGCCGGGGAAGCCGCCCGCGTCATTTTCCGCTTCGGCCTATGGCCCGCGGCGCTTGAGCTGTGGCGCATCCCGAAGACCGATCCCCGCGCCAAGCAATCGGCGATCGCAAGCTGGCAGAACGGCCAGCTCACGATGCCGGGCCTGGAGCCGCTGGCACTCCCCGTGCTTGCGGCAACCGCCCATGCGCGTGGCTTCGTCACCGGTGCGGTCGCGCACAGCTTCTCCCGCTGGGCGTGGTCGCGGGCACGCTTTCCGCTGTTCGGCGAGCAATACCGCGCCGACATCGACGCGCTGGCGATCCGCAGGGGCAACGGCAAGTTCGAACGGATCAACCGTGTCAGCGTCAAGTTTCCGCCGACCGACAACAACCGCATCGGCACCGCCTACACCTCGATGTGCGGCACGGTCGTCCGCGTCGAGATCGAGCGCGCGACCGGGAGCTTGCGCATCGCCAAGGCCTACAGCGTGTTCGAATGTGGCACCGCGCTGGTGCCTGAGGTGGTGATGGGCCAATCCCAGGGCGGCTTCGCCATGGGCGTCGGCTATGCGCTGCTGGAGACGCTGCCGCCGTTCGAGGGCGGTCCCGGCAACGGCGAATGGAATCTCGGGCGCTATCTGGTCGCACGCGGCTCCGACCTGCCGCTCCGCGATCTCGAGATCGAGATGCTGAAGCCGCTAGTACCAGACGAAGCACCGAAGGGCATGGCCGAAGTCGTGATGATCCCAATCGTGCCGGCGCTCATCAACGCCATCCATGACGCCACCGGCCATCGCTTCCGCGCGCTGCCGGTCACCGCAAGCCTATTGAAGGGAGTGCTCGCGTGACGACCCTCAGCCTCACCATCAACGGCCAGAAGCACGGTCCGATGGACGTCCGCGACGACCTCTCGATGAACGATTTTCTGCGCGAGATGCTCGGCATGACCGGCACCAAGTTCGGCTGCGGCGCCGCGCAATGCCTGAGCTGCGCCATCATCGTCGACGCGCCCGATGGCACCAGCACCACCAGCCCGACCTGCGTCGCCCCGGCCGTGAATTTTGACGGCAAGTCGATCCGCACCGTCGAGGGGCACGCCAAGGACGGCGAACTCTCGGCCCTGCAAAAAGCCTTCGTCGACCACTTCGCCTTCCAGTGCGGCTACTGCACCGCCGGCTTTCTCAACGAGGGACAGGTGCTTCTGGAACGACTGTCGCATGCGCCGGTCGCGCGCGAGGCGCTGGAGCAGACCATCGCGGATGCGCTCGATGGCCATCTCTGCCGCTGCACCGGTTACATCAAATATCACGAGGCGGTGCGTGACGTGATCCTCGCCGATTCAAACCGCTACCTCATCGCCACCAAGTGAGCGTGCCTGGGGGCACACGAGCCATGATCTCCGACGCACGATTCAAGACGATTGCCGTGATCGCGGCGCTCGCGAGCAGCCTGTGCGCGGCCTACGCGGCCTCGGAGACGGCGAGCCACGCGCTGGCTTCGCCAGAGAGCTTTGCCGCGATCAGCGACACCGAGAAGCGCTCGGCGGCGATCTTCACCGAGCTCGGAAGAGTCCTGACGCATCCGCGCTGCACCAATTGCCATCCGGCCGGCGACAGGCCACACCAGGGCGACAATGCCCGCCTCCATCAGCCGCCGGTCACGCGCGGCGCCGACGGCCACGGCCTGGAGGCGATGCGCTGCAACAGCTGCCACCAGCAGGCCAATTTCGAGCCCGGCCGCATGCCCGGCCATCCCGACTGGCATCTGGCGCCACGCGAGATGGCCTGGGAGGGCAAGACCGTCGGCGAGATCTGCGAGCAGATCAGGGATCCCGCGCGCAATGGCGGACGCAAGGTGGAAGACCTGATCGACCATATCGGCAAGGACACCCTGGTCGGCTGGGCCTGGAAGCCCGGCTTCGGCCGCTCGCCCGTGCCGGGCACGCAAGAGCAGGCCGGCGCACTGGTCGAGGCCTGGGTGAAGACCGGAGCGGCGTGTCCGGCTCCTTAGCGGGTGCTCACAAATTCGATTCGGATGAATAGCCGCTCTACACATGGGAGCAGACATGGTCAGCCACCTTAAAGAGTCGGCTAAGGGCCAACATCGGACATGCACGCAAATCGCGGTTGGCTTGTTTTGGGCGTCAAGCAAACTGCCAAAAAATATGTCGCAAACTTACTGCGTCTTAGGCGCCGGGATCGTCTCAATCTCAACCATGTCATGGTCACGGACCGTTACCGCCCGGCCGGTCGCTCCGGCAATCTTGTGCGCCATTTTCACAGCCGCCTCTTGATCCTCCAAATCAAGCACAATCAGACCGTCTCTTTGCAGGGCAGTCGGGCTTGCAATCTCGATCACAACCGGCTGCGACTTGGTTCGTTTGGGGCGTCCCCGCATAGCGTCACTCAGAGTCCTTGGGGATTAGTCGCCCTTCCTGGACCTCGTGAGTCACAGCATCGTCACGGCCTAGCTCGCCGTGTAGCCAGCCTACTGCATCGGACTTGAGAGGGTCGCTTGCGACCATTTGGGTTTCGGAATGGTCGCACTTCCGGCACTCGAATCGGTGGCGATCAGATCCCTCGGGGCCGGGTGATGAATCCGTCAAAACCATCCGCGTCTGGCACTTCGGGCAGGGCGGCCGCTGGATCGGTAACAACTCGGGATCGGGCTTTGACATCGGCAGAATGGCTCGGGCGGGAAGCTCTCAAGGTAATCGCCCTAGCCAAAACCCGTCTGCTCGCTACCCGACACAAGCTAGATCAGGTTAGCTTGATTTTTTCAAACTCGGACACCGAGACCAGAAGAGGCGGTCTTACTTCTTGTTCTTCGTGCTGATGTGGATGTTGAAAATAGAGTTTCCAGCCTCGTCGGTGACCTCAAGGGTCCATTCTTGCCCGGGACGGAGCTTCCCATCGACGTCTTTGAAAAGCTCCCCGGCGTAGACCGTGGCCTCGCGCCACGCCGCTTCATCGTCAGGCAGATCCTCGCCTTGGACGTCAGTATCTGGTCCCAAGTTGTGAACATTGAAAAAATAGCGCGGCATGCCTTGGAAATGCTCAAGACGCGGCTCTGTTCCAAGCCTTACCCTTTTGGCGCGAGGCTCGGGATAGGGTAGCGAGCCGAAACGGCTTACCCTTCGTGCTGGAATATCGCAACCCTACGATCGAGTTGCCAAAGTTCGATATCATGGCCGACCACCAGCTTTTCGGCCTGTTCTTTAGCAGCCTCGTCATCTTGGCATAAAAGGTCGATGCGTTGCCGAATATGTCCGTCAGGACCCATGACGTAGGCCCGATACCCAATCATTTCGATGACCGCAATCCGGGCGAGGAAAGCCATGTGGTCAAGCGCGAAGCCGTCTCGGCCTGTCGCGCCCTGCGCAGAAGAAGTTCGCGGGCCGTGCTACCAGGGGCCTCTTTCTCAGCCGCCTCCGTAAACCTCTTGGCCTCCTCAGCTAGCCGCTCTTCAAAGGTCAATACGTGTTTGATATGTCTCCGCACCTGGGTCATGGGGAAGTCCTCTTACACGCGCCCCATGCGTTTCTAAGTCCGTTCGGAAAATCTCGTCTGTTCGCTACCTGACTCAAGAATCAGGATTTCCGGTTGTTTTGGGCGCCACCGCACGAGACCTGTCGCCGCAAATCGCGATAAAGGTCCGATTGAGTCGCCTATCGGGCAGAACCGATTTTGCTCCCGTGTTAGTGTGCGTCATTGCCGGCCACTAATCTGGGCGTCGGCGACTGAGAGTTCTTGCACTCCCGCCTCAACCGGGAGCGCAAAGATGATGATTCACGCCAACGCGATACTCGCGTCCCTGTCCGCAAGCGACGCGGCCGCTCTGCGTCCTCACCTCAAAGCCACGCACCTAAAGCAAAAAACAGTACTGTACGAAGCTGGCGACACGATCAATTCCGTTTACTTCCCGCTAAGCGCGGTGGTGTCTCTCGTCGTGACGCTTGCGACTGGCGAAACCACCGAGGGCGCAATGGTGGGCCGGGATGGCGCCATTGGCATCGCGTCGGCGTTGGACGGAAGAGTCGCGATGAGCAGAGCCATCATCCAGTTGGGCGGCGATGCGATGGTTTGCGATCCGGCTGCATTTAAGGGCGCTGCCCTGCAATCAGAGACCCTGATTTCGAAGATCATGCGCCATGAACAGACACGTCTCCCTCCGGCGAGGGCCGCCTTGTTGGATTAGTCCAATTGGTGCGTAACAGTCCTTATGGACAGCCATAAGCGCAGTACTCAGCTTGAACGGCTTGAGGTGGTCGAGACTGGTCGCCGGCGACGCTGGTCGGATGACGAAAAGCTGCGGATCGTGACCGAAAGCTTTCAAGCGCCGCGCGCGATATCGTCGACAGCAAGACGCCATGGCATATCACGTTCGTTGCTGATGACATGGCGGCGCTCGTTCGGTCCCGAGCCGATCAGCCCTCAAAGCGAGCAATCCGGCTTTGCGCGGGTCGTCCTTGCCGCTGAGGTCGAGCCGGCGGTTGCTGCCACAGCGACGAGCGGGCAGATGGTGATCGTCGTTGGCCGGGATCGTCGGGTGATTGTCGATGCGGGCGTCGATGCGGCCGCCCTGGCGCGGGTGCTGCAGGTTCTGGAGCGTCGATGATCCCAGTCTCTTCGAGCGCACGCATCTGGATTGCGACCGGCTACACTGACATGCGCAAGGGCATGCAGGGTTTGTCATTATTGGTGCAGGAAAGCCTTGGTCGCGATCCGTTCGCCGGAGATGTCTTCGTGTTCCGCGGACGCGGCGGTTCGCTGATCAAGGCCTTGTGGCACGATGGAATTGGATTGTCGCTCTACGCGAAGCGGTTGGACCGTGGCCGTTTTGTCTGGCCGGCGACGGTGGGCGGTGTGGTGGGGCTGAGCGCGGCGCAGATGAGTTATCTGCTGGAGGCGATCGACTGGCGCAATCCGCAGCACACGTGGCGGCCACAGAGCGCAGGATAGGCTCAAAAAAGTTCTGAGGTGCGGAAGAAAAGACGCCTCAAATCGCCTCTTTTGTGATTCCATCGGGGCCATGGGTGACGGCCTTGAATCGCTGCCAGACGACATCGAAACGCTGCAAGCGGCATTGATCGTTGCTCGGGCGGAGGCTGCGGCCGCCCGTGCCCGGCAGTCCGACGACCAGGCGTTGATCGCCCATCTGAAGCTGCAGATCGAGAAACTCAACCGCGACCGCCATGGTCCGCGCTCGGAGCGTACCGCGCGGCTATTGGATCAGCTTGAACTGACGCTGGAGGAGCTGGAGAGTTCGGCGACGGAGGACGAACTCGCCGCCGAAATGGCCGCGGCCAAAACCACGAAGGTGGCGTCGTTCACGCGCAAGCGGCCGTCACGCCAGCCGTTCCCGGAGCATCTACCTCGCGAGCGGGTGATCGTGCCGGGACCTGTGGCGTGCGCCTGCTGTGGCGGCGCGCGGCTGTCCAAGCTCGGCGAGGACATCACCGAGACGCTGGAGGTGATCCCGAAATCCTGGAAAGTGATCCAGCACGTCCGCGAGAAGTTTACTTGCCGTGATTGCGAGAAGATCAGCCAGGCTCCGGCGCCGTTCCATGTGCTTGCCCGCGGCTGGGCGGGGCCAAGCCTGCTGGCGATGGTGCTGTTCGAGAAGTTTGGTCAACATCAGCCGCTGAACCGGCAAGCGGAGCGCTATGCCAAGGAGGGCGTGCCGATCAGTCTGTCGACCCTGGCCGACCAGGTCGGCGGCTGCACCGCGGCGCTGGCACCTTTGTTCAAGCGCCTCGAGGCCTACGTACTGAGCGCCGAGCGATTGCACGGGGACGACACCACGGTTCCGGTCCTGGCCAAAGGCAAGACCGACACCGGCCGGATCTGGGTCTATGTGCGCGACGACAAGCCTTTTGGAGGGCAGGCCCCGCCGGGCGCGGTGTTCTATTACTCGCGCGATCGGGCCGGCGAGCATCCCCAGGCTCACTTGGCCAACTACAGCGGAATCTTCCAGGCCGATGCCTATGGCGGCTATGGCAGGCTTTACGAACCGGGCCGCAACGCAGGTCCGATCCTGGAAGCCGCGTGCTGGGTCCATGCCCGGCGGCCGTTCTTCGTGATGGCTGATCTGGCCGAGAATGCGCGTCGCAAGGCTCAGGGCAAGAGGCCGGCAGTGATCTCGCCGCTGGCGCTGGAAACAGTCCGCCGGATCGACGCCCTGTTCGAGATCGAGCGGACCATCAACGGTCAGAGCGCCGAAAGGCGCCAGGCAGTTCGCCGGGAACTCAGCGCGCCGCTCGTGGCCGATCTGGAAGCCTGGATGCGCACACAACGCGCCAAGCTCTCGCGCAGCAACGATGTCGCCAAGGCCATGGACTACATGCTCAAGCGCTGGAGCGCATTTACCCGCTTCCTCGATGACGGCCGCATCTGCCTGTCCAACAATGCGGCGGAGCGTGGCGTGCGCGGCATCGCTTTAGGTCGGAAGTCGTGGTTGTTCTGCGGCTCGGATCGCGGCGGCGAGCGGGCGGCGGTGATGTACAGCCTGATCGTCACCGCCAAGATGAACGACGTCGATCCGCAAGCCTGGCTCGCCGACGTTCTGGCGCGCATCGCCGAGCATCCCGTCCAAAGGCTCGACGAACTGCTGCCATGGAATTGGCGCTCTGCCATCCGGAACGTTGATCAAGCCGCCTGAGCCGAAAATGACCCGCGCGCGGTCTTCGCCGGATGCTTAC
>NZ_JYMR01000026.1 GCF_000938255.1 Bradyrhizobium sp. LTSP849
CCTGAGAGCTTGTGACGCTTTTACTTGTTCGGAACGGAGTGGAGTTTCTTGTCGCGGTAAATGGCGGGTCTGAGTTCGTCGATGAGCTCTCGTTTATGCGCTGCGGAGGCGGTTGCCTTGCAGGATGTTGTTGGTGAGGGCGTACCAGAGCACGACGGCGCGGACCTTTTCGATCCCGCGCACGGTCAATTGCCGTAGGTTCCAGTTGCGCCAGCGGGCATGGATGCACTCGCATATCGAACGGGGCTTGTACCGGGCCTTGCCCTCTTTGCTCGCCATCCGCGCACGCCAAGCCAGTACCCCCGCGCCGTCGCCGCGTCGCGGCAGGTAGGGGTCGGTGCCGTGCTTGGATTGAGTGGGCGGGCAAAAAACCTCTATGCCCTCGGCATGCGCCCACTCGATGTCTTCCGCACTGCCAAAGCCGCCATCGACGAGATGGTCTTTGGGCAGGCCGCCAGGGCGCGTGCGCTGCCGCTCCAGCATGGGCCGCATCAGCCCGCGGTCGGACCCCGTGTTGCATACCTTAACGTCAGTGACGAACTGCTCGCCGGCCGCACTCGTCACCTGCACGTTGTAGGCTGGGCGGAAGCCGCCATCCGCCATCTTCATGACCCGTGCATCGGCGTCCGTCGTCGACGCGCGCGGCTCCTTCGGCGTCTTGCCATTGCCTTGCTTGCTCTCGCGTTCCTTGCGCTGCTGCTTGATCTCGGCAAGCGCCGCCTGCGCCGCTTTCACGCGCGCGCTGCGTTCCTCCGCGGCTCGCTCCTTGGCTGCCCGGGCGCGCTGATTGCTGGCGTCAGAGCGCACGTCGACTTCGCGCTTGAGGTCTTCCACCACCGTCTCAGCCAGGGCCAGATGCCGCTCGAGTGTCGCCTCGCGCCGGAACGAGGCGGCTCCCGCGCTGGCCCGGACCCGCACCCCGTCCTGCGCCAGTGTCGCCAGATTGACGAGACCAGCCTTCGCCAGCGCCGCCAGATGCTCGCTGAGCAGCCGGTCCAGCAGGTCGGCGCAACCGACCCGGAAGTCCGCCAGCATGTGATAGTTCACCGACACCCCGCCGCACAGCCAACGATAGGCATCGTGGCTCTCGCACAGTCGCTCCAATGCTCGCGCGCTGCCGACGCCCTCGCTGGTGGCTGAGAGCCACAGCGCCAGCAAAAGCCGCGGCGAGGTCGCGGGGTGACCGGGGCGGTCGCCCCTGGCCTTGATCCGGTTCTCCAGCTCACTCAGATCAAGCTCTTCGACATAAGACCAGATCAGGCGCACCGGATGGTCTTCCCCGATCAGGCTCTCGATATCCACCGCTCGCAACGCGATCTGGTCGCGCTGTGGCTCACGCAGCCGTGGCGCGCCGAGCGGCGCCGCGTCGGCTTCAGGCTTCGATTGCGCCGGCAGATCACCGAACAATTCATCGGCAGCCATCTTCGCCTCCCGCCAATCCATCATCGCCAGAGAATCACATGCCACCGGCATTCGGACAGATTTACCTGGCACGCTGCCAAAAAATCACACGCTCTGAGGTGGCCGTTTCTTCAGCGGCCCTCGAAGGGCGACGGCCCGGCTGACAGCTCGGCCGTGCATCCTTCGAGGCTCCCCATGCACCGCTTCGCGCCGCATGGCTCGCACCTCAGGATGACGGGGCTGGCAGGGGACGCGTTGCGAGGGATTTGAAGCTAACGGCTGCCCCTCTACGGCGCCAGATACCGCAGCAGCTCCGGATTTCCCCGCACATCACCCGCCGCGCCTTGCAGCGCGACCCTTCCGCGATCCAGCACGTAGGCGTAGTCGGCGACACGGAGCGCGAGGTCGAGGTGTTGCTCAACGATGATGACGGCGATGTTTTTCGCGAGCTCGATCAGGCGTTCGGTGATCTCCTCGATCACGCCGATCCAGACGCCTTCCGTGGGCTCGTCCAGCAGCAGTAGTTTTGGATCGCCCAACATGGCGCGGCCGATGGCGAGCATCTTGCGCTCACCGCCGGAGAGCGTGCCGGCGGGTTGGTCGAGGCGCTGACCGAGCTTTGGGAAGATGGTCAGCACGTGGTCGACGGCGTCGGCCTTGCTGCTCGCGAGCGAGCCGACCGCGAGATTGTCGCGCACCGACAGGCGCGCGAATACCGAATGTTCCTGCGGCACATAGCCAATGCCGGCGCGCACGCGCTCCTGAGTCGCGCGGCGGCTGATGTCGCGGCCGTCGAAGGCGAGCTCGCCCTTCCACGCCGGCAGCTCGCCGACGATGGTCTTCATCAGTGTGGTCTTGCCGGCGCCGTTGCGGCCCAACACGGCAACGCCGCCCCGCCAGGGAATGCCGAGGTTGACGTCGAACAGGACCTGGCTGCGGCCATAGCCGGCGTCGAGATGCTTGATGTCCAAAAATTCAGGCACGGCGCAGATAAATCTCCTGGACGGCCTTGTTGGCCTGGATCTCGGACACGGTGCCGGACGCCAGCACCTTGCCCTGGTCGAGCACGGTGAGGCGATCACAGATGTCGCGGATGAAATCGAGATCGTGCTCGACGATGACGAGCGAGCAGTGCTGCTTGATCGGCTGGAGCAACTCACCGGTGACACGGCGCTCTTCCAGGCTCATGCCGCCGGTCGGCTCGTCGAGCAGCAACAGTTTCGGCTTGCCAGCAAGTGCCATCGCGATCTCCAGCCATTGCTGCTGGCCGTGCGACAGTGCCGCGGCTGCGTCGAACGCACGGTCGACGAGGCGAAACTGCGTGAGCATGGTCATGACCTGATCGTGCAGCGCGCCTCTTGTGCGCGAGAACACGAGGTCGAACAGCGAAGACTGCGCCTGCAACGCGAGCAGGATGTTGTCGTATAGCGTCAGCGTCGGCAGCACGGAGGTAATCTGGAACTTCAGGCTCATGCCGGCGCGGGCACGCTCGGTCGGCGTGAACGCGGTGATGTCGGTGTTGATGAAGGAGACCTTGCCTTGCGTCGGCACCTCGGCGCCGGCGATACACTTCATCAGTGTGCTCTTGCCGGAGCCGTTCGGACCGATCAGGCCATGAAACTCGTTCTCGCCGACGGTCAGCGCCGCGCCGTCGAGCGCGGTGAGCTTGCCGAACACCTTTCTGACACCGACAGCTTCAAGGAGCGGCATTGCGCTTCTCCTTACGGCTGGCACCAAAGCTGCCGACCCGCTCGCGCTCGCCCAGCACAAAACTGATCAGGCCGAGCGGCCGGAACAGGATCACGAGCAGAAGCAGCACACCAAGGATGATCGGCCAGATGTCGCGGTAATTGTCCGAGAGCCAGAAGCTGACGCCTTCGACGATGATAGCGCCGATGACGGCGCCGATCAGCGTGCCGGAACCGCCGAACAAAACGTAAAGCACGACCTGGGTCGAGACGACGACGCCGACCATGTTGGGCCAGACGAAACCTTCGTGGAACGCATAAAGACTGCCGGCCAGACCCGCGACGGCGCCACCGATCGCGAAGATGATCGCCTTGAGATGCTGCGCCTTGTAGCCGAAGAAGGCGATGCGCTGCTCGTTCTCGCGCAGGCCTGCGAGCGCCAGGCCGAATTGCGAGCGCACCAGGAAACGGCAAAGCAGATAGACGACGACGAGAATGCCGAGCACGAGATAGTAGAAGGGCGGCCCTTCAGAGAATTCGTAGCCGCCGAGCGTCATCGGCGCGATCGAGGGGATACCGTTCTGGCCGCCGAGATAATACCAGCCGCGCGCGAGCCGATCGGCGGCGTATGATCCCGTCAACGTGCCAAGCGACACGAAGATCACGCTGGAGGGATGCCGTCCCAGCAGCAGGAAGCCGCCGAGCAGGAGCGCGAAGGCGAGACCGATGATCGTTCCCGCAGGGAGCACCAGGAAGATGTTGGTGATGTCCAAGTCGCGCGCGAGCAGCGCGACGCCATAGCCGGCCGAGCCGAAGAACAGGGCCTGACCAAAGCTCATGATGCCGGCATAGCCCCAGACCAGGTCAAACGACAGCGCGAACAGCGCGAGGATGATCACGCGTGTCGCAAACACTGTGAGATAGTCCTGCAGCACCAGCGGGGCGACCAGCGCCGCGACAAGCACAACGACCTCCACGATCGGCAGGACCTTTCGTCCTGCCGCGACCTGTCCCGCCGCTGCGCTTTCAGCCATCGCACCGTCCACTTCATCGCCGGCGTCGGCGACGATGGCCTGCTTTACCACACTCATGGACTTCGGCATTCCGCCTCAGCATTCCTCTCTAGCATGGCTCTCTAGCACTCCTTGGGATCGACGAGCCCGTCGCTGCGTCCGACGATCTCGTAGTTCCCGGCCTTGGCGACCGCGGTGTACATCTTCATCTTGCAGTGCCGTTTGCCCGGCACCATCTCGGCCGGTCCGCCCGGACCTTCGGCGATCTTGGCGTGATCGAGCGCGGCGGCGACGGATTCGCGGTCGACCTTGCCGGCTTCCTTGACGGCGGCTTCCCACAGCTTCAGACCGCGATAGGTGCCGGTCGCCGCACTGCCGGCGGCGAACAGGAAGTTGCCGGGGAAATCCTTTTCATAGGCCGCCTGAATTTTCGCGTTGAACGCATCCTCCTTGGTCAGCACCTTGAAATAATCGAGACAGCTTGCGAGCCCCTCGATCTCGGCCGCCTGGTTGATGTTGAGGGTGTTCTCGTCATAGTAGACGCAGGCGAGCCGACCGCCGTTCTTGAGGAAGCCCGCTTCATAGAGCTGCTTGAAGAAGGGGCCGACGCCCGGCGGAATGACGGTGTTGAAGACGACGTCAACCTTGTTGGAGATGATGCGGTTGACGGTCGAGGAGAAGTCGACCTGGTCGAGCGGATAATATTCCTCGAACACGACCTCGCCGCCGTTGGCTTCGATCACCTTGCGGGCATAGACGTTGAGCGTGTGCGGCCAGACATAGTTGGCGCTCGGCAGAGCAAACTTCTTGCCACCGTTCTTGATCAGCCAGGGGATGAAATCGTCGCATTGCTGCGCCGGCGTCGGCCCGGTGCAGAACAAATAGGGCGTGCACTCCTTGCCTTCGTAGAGCTGCGGGTAGATGTAGAGCGTCTTGCCGCGCGCCACGATCGGATCCTTGATCGCGTTGCGCATCGATGAGGTGATGCCGCCCAGAACCATGTCGACCTTGTCGCGCTGGATCAGCTTGCGCACGTTGCCGACGGCAACGGATTCGTTCGACGCGGTGTCCTCGATGTAGAGCTCGAGCGGACGGCCGAGCAGGCCGCCGGCATCGTTCATCTGCTTGATCAGCATCTTGGCGACGTTGGCGTCCGCCGTACCGGCATAGGCGATCGGGCCGGTGAGGTCGGTCGCGATGCCGACCTTGATCGGAGCCTCTGCGGCGTTGGCCCAGGGAGCCGGGATGACCCAGCTACCGACGCCGGTCGCGACCGCGCCGGTGGCAAAGGCAAAATTGCCGAGAAAGCGGCGACGGGTGAGATTGGTGCGATCTGCAAACATTGGACTAAACCCCTTTTCCAGCGATGAGGCCCTGTGGCCGGAATTTGATGAAGACAATGGCAAGGACGAAGACGAGGACGTCGGCGACGACGGGCGCCATCACCCATGGCAGCGCGGCGCTCAGCGTGCCGATGACACCGGCGCCGGCGACCGGCCCGATAAAGGAGCCGACGCCGCCGACCATGACGGCGACAAAGCCCTGGATCAGGAAGCGCAGGCCGAGGTCGGCGAACAGGCTGAACACCGGCACGATCAGCGCACCGGCAAGCCCGGCGAGCGCCGCACCGAACGCGAAGGTCGCGCCGTAGATCAGCGGCGTGGAGATGCCCGACGCCCGCGCCAGCGACGGATTTTCCAGCGTGGCGCGCACGCGCAGGCCGAAGCTGGTGCGCGACAACAGGAGATAGCAGCCCGCCATCACCAAGAGCGTGATGATGATGATGGTGAAGCGCCAGGCCGAGATGTGCATGGCGCCGATGTCGATCGAGCCACCGATCGGCTCGGGCACGGTGAGATAGAAGCCGCCGATCAGGCCGCGCACGGTCTCGCGGATGATCAGGCCGAGCGCATAGGTGCCGAGCATGGCGACGATAGGCGCAGCGTAGAAGCGCCGGATGATCAGCGCCTCCAGCACGAAGCCAAGCGCGCCGACCGCGAAGGGCGCCGCAACCATGCCGGTCCAGATCGGCAGGCCCTTGGCGTAGGCGAGATAGGTGATGTAGGCCCCGAGCAGGACGAACTCGCCCTGCGCGAAGTTGAAGATGCCCATCATGCTGGCGATGATCCCGAGCCCCAGCACGATCAGGACGATGATCGCGCCAAAACTCAGGATCTCGAACGCCGCGACGAACGCGTTAGCCATATGATGCTGTTCCGTCCGTCTGCATGAGTTCCTCGCTCACATCTTCTTCCAGTCGCCGACCTGCTCGAAAGCATGCGCGGCGCGATAGATGGTGGATTCCTCGAACATGCGACCGACCAGCATCAGGCCAACGGGCAGGCCGTCGACCATGCCGCAAGGCAGCGACATCGCGGGGTGATGAGTGATGTCGAACGGTGCGGTGTTGGAGATCATCTCCAGCGCGCGAGCGACATAGTCTTCGCGGCTGGCCGTGGGCTCCGGCAGCTTCGTCGCCTTCATCGGCGTCGTCGGCAGCAGCAGCAGATCGTAGTCTTTGAACGCCTTGTCATAGGCCGCGGTGAGGCGGCGCGAGATATTGAGCGCCTTGCCGTAATAGCGCGGACCAAAATTGTTGTTGATGTAGGTGCCCAGCAGCAGGAACAGTTTTGTGGTCTCGGACAGCGAATCCGCCTGCCGCCGCCAGCCGCGATGGAAATCCATCAGCGAGGTCGAATAGAGGTCGGAGCGGGAGAGGCCATAGCCGTCGCCATACATCATGGTCTGGGTCATGCCTTCGGTGCCGATCGGCGTCCAGATCGCGGGGCCCAGGAGGTGCATCGGGATCGAGACCGTCTCGACGGTGGCGCCGAGATCCTTGAAACGCTTGGCGGCCTCGCGCACGCTTTCATTGACAGCGGTTTCCGCGTTCGCCTGCTCAAAGCCTTCCTTGAGGATGCCGATCTTCATGCCCTTCACGCCCTGACCTAGCGCCTTGGTGTACTCCTCGACCTTCGGCGCCTTGATGCGAGGATCGTAGCCGTCGTCGCCGGCGAGGACTTCCAGCAGCAGCGCGTTGTCGGCAACTGTCGCCGTCATCGGGCCGGTGTGGTCGACGAAGACCTCGATTGGCATGATGCCGGTATAGGGCACGAGGCCCCAGGTCGGCTTCATGCCGTAGGTGCCGCAGAACGAGGACGGCATGCGGATCGAGCCGCCCTGGTCGCCGCCGATCGCCATATCGACCTCGCCGAGGGCGACGACGACGCCTGAGCCCGAGGACGAGCCGCCGGCCGAATAGCCCATCTTGTGCGGATTATGCACCGCGCCGACCGCGCCGGTGTGGCTGCCGCCGGACATGCAGAAGGATTCGCAATGCACTTTTCCGGCGATTTCGGCCCCGGCATCGAGCATGCGGGTGACGATGGTGGCGTCGAAATCGGGGACGTAGCCCTCAAGCGTCGCCGAGCCGTTCATCATGGGAACGCCGGCGAGCATGATGTTGTCCTTCAGCGCAACCGTCTTGCCCTTGAGCTTGCCGGAGTTAGCGCCCTTCACGGTCGATTTGCGATACCAGGCGTTGCGCGGGTTCTCCTCCGCTGACGGCCGATAGCCCGGCGTGCGCGGATATTTCACCTCCGGCACCTCGTCCGGCATCGCGCCGACGAGATTGTAGGCCTCGATCGAGCCCTGCATCAGGCCGCGGAACGAGGTAACGTCTTCATCGGTCAGCGCGAGGCCGCACTGCTCGGCGACGCTGCGAAGCTGGGCTGGCGTGGGAAGGACAACTGTCACGGCGCTCTCCTTGAGGCTTCTTGATCCCTGGCTTTGGACGGACAGCCGCTCGGGCCGCGCCTGCACGGCGCGGGGCCAATCGGCGTCGCGTCGATATTACAGACGGAAATATTTTCCTTTTCAAGTATTATTTTGGATCGAGCTCGTGTGCAGATTGCCTCGCCGGCATCAGACCGGCTTGATCAGCTTGAAATCGAGGCCGTCGGCTTCGGCGAGATACATCTGCATCCGGGCATGGCCGTTGCGAACGGTGACCGGGCCGCGCGCGCCGCCATAAACGATGTTGCGCCCCGCTGCGAGCATCGGCCCCATCGCCAATGTTCCAGCCTTGTTCGCGACGGCTTCGAGGAAACGCAGCCCCTCATAGCTGGATTGACCGAGCGAGCCGATCGGCGCGGCGTTCGGCCCGAACATCAGATGATAGCGGCTTTGAAAATCATCGTTGGCCCGCGAGCCAATTCCGGGGAAATAGCCGGACGCACAATACATGTTCTCGCTGTTGTCGGCGCCGATGCCGAGCAGGACAGTTTCGTCCATTGCACCGGCGAGCCGCAGGGTCGTCGCGGCAAGGCCGCATTCGCCGAACGCGCGATTGAAGGTGATGCTATCGGTGCCGATCAGGGAAATCAGCACGACGTCCGGCCGCGCGGCGCGGATACGCTCCAGATGCGGCTCGTGGTTGTCTTCGCCGAGCGGAACGAACTCCTCGCCGACCACGTGCCCGCCGGTTTCCTTGATGTAGCGCTTCACCGCGCGGTGCGACTGCCAGGGCCAGACATAATCGCTGCCGATCAGATACCAGCGCGCCGCCTTCTTGACGTCGGCGAGCCAGTGGATCGAGGGCCGGCTCTGCCAGCGCGGCGTCTCGCCAATCGCCATCACGCCCGGCGTGCGCTCGCCACCCTCATAGACCGGCGTGTAGATGTAGGGAATGCGGTGGCGCGTGGTGACCTTGCGCAAGCCGACGCGAACCGCGCTGGTGTGCAATCCGACGATGAGATCGAGCTCATCGAACGCGATCGCCTGCTCGGCGCGGTTCAGGATCTCATCAAGCGGGCCGCCGGCGTCGTAGATAGAAAGCTCGATCTCGCGCCCGAGGATGCCGCCGCGCTTGTTGATCTCGGCGACCGCGAGCTGCGCAGAGTTGGTCGCGCACGGCCCCCAGACTCCGGGCGAACCGCTACAGCAGATGAAGCCACCGATGCGCAGCTTGCTCGTGCCGCGCCGCCTGAGAAAGGCATGATCGGCCGGCGACAGCGCGCCATCGGCCGCCGACGACAGATTCCTGAACAGCAAAGACGGCGGCAACGCCGGACCGCCGTGAGCCGGGAAGTTTACCGTCGCGCGCACGCCAACTCCTGTCTGGTGCCAGACCTGAAAGCCTATTGAGCAGGCGGCCGCGGCTTCCGCCCTTTTGTTGTGCAATCATCCTATTTTGAAAATATTGAATATTCAAGAATTGAAGTGCATATAGATGCAGCATTGATTGCAAGACATTCACTCATTTGGGTCAAGACGAAGTCTTAGCCGTGGCAAAACCGAACGCTCCGATCACCGAACACCTCGCTTATCTGCTCGCGCAAGCCAACCGGGAGATCAACCGGCAGTTGGAACTGCGGTTGAGCAAGGAAGGCGTGCCCGTCGAGCAGTGGCGCATCCTCAAGGTTCTCTCCGATGGCAACGGCCATTCGATGGGCGAGCTTGCGGATGCCGTGCTGCTCAACCATCCGACGCTGACCAAGATGATCGACCGCATGGTCTCCGACACGCTGGTCTATCGCGTGCAGGATCCCAATGACCGCCGCAAGGTCCTGATGTTCATCTCCGACCGCGGCAAGGTGCTCAGCAAGAAGCTCAACACGCTCGCGGTGGACCAGGAGGAGCATATCCTGGAGAGCTACGGCAACAAGTCGACGAGCGAGTTGAAGCGGCTGTTGGAGAGTCTGATCGACAGCTCGAATTGAGGCTGTTCGTTTTAGGTAGGATCTCTCACTCGTCGTCCCGGCGAAGGCCGGGACCCATAACCACAGGATTAAGTTTGGCGAAGGCAGCTAGTTGCGCTGCTTCACGCGGTACAACGACCGCATGCTCTCGATAGATTCCGCGGTATGGGTCCCGGCCTTCGCCGGGACGACAGCGGAATATGCGACGACAGCAGAGCTTAGCGGCTAGCCGTACCGCCCGTGGCAGTGCTTGTACTTCTTGCCTGAGCCGCACGGGCAGTCCTCGTTGCGGCCGATCTTGCCCCACGATGCCGGGTTCTTCGGATCGCGAAGGGTGGCATCGGTGGCCTGCGGGGCGAGTGAGACGTTGGCGACGGCCATCTCGTCCTCGCCGGTGTTCGGGTCAAACTTGTGCGCTTCCATCGGCGGCAGGATGGGCGCTTCCTGCTCCGGCGGGACGATCTCGACCCGCATCAGCTGCGCGGTGACGGCCTCGCGTAAGTGAGCGCTCATCTCCTGGAAGAGGTTAAAGGCTTCGGTCTTGTACTCCTGCAACGGATCGCGCTGGCCGTAACCACGCAGACCGATGACCTGACGCAGATGGTCGAGCATGATCAGGTGCTCGCGCCAGAGGTGGTCGAGCGTCTGGAGCAAAATGGTCTTCTCGACGTAACGCATCACGTCGGGGCCCCATTGCGCGACCTTCGCGGCCATGTGCTCGTCGGCGCGGGTCTCGATGCGCGTCAGCAGCTCCTCGTCGGCGATGCCCTCTTCCTTGGCCCAGTCCTGGACCGGCAGGTCGAGATCGAGCACGCGCTTCAGCTCTTCCTTCAGGCCAGCGACGTCCCACTGCTCGGCATAGGCATGCTCGGGCACGTGCTTGGCGACGAGGTCGTCGATGAAGGCGTGGCGCATGTCGGTGACGGTCTCGACGACGCTCTCGTCCTTCATCAGGTCGACGCGCTGATCGAAGATCACCTTGCGCTGGTCGTTCTGGACGTTGTCGAACTTGAGCAAATTCTTGCGGATGTCGAAGTTGCGCGCCTCGACCTTCTGCTGCGCCTTCTCGAGCGCCTTGTTGATCCAGGGATGGATGATGGCCTCGCCCTCTTGCAGGCCGAGACGCTGGAGCATGCTGTCGAGGCGGTCCGAGCCGAAGATGCGCATCAGATCGTCTTCCAGCGACAGGAAGAACTTTGAGCGGCCGGGGTCGCCCTGCCGGCCGGAACGGCCGCGGAGCTGGTTGTCGATGCGACGGGATTCATGCCGCTCGGAGCCCATGATGTAGAGACCGCCCGGCTTCGTCACGGTCTTGGCGGGCTTGTTGCCCTTCGCCGGCTCGATCTCGACGGTCTCCTCGGCCTTCAGCACGATCTCGCGGAAGCGCTCGACGTCGGCCTTGATCTGCTCGATCTTCTTGGCCTTCTCGGCCTCGTCCTCGATGCCCGCAGTCTCCTTCGGGATGCGCATCTCGAGCGAGCCGCCGAGCTTGATGTCGGTGCCGCGGCCAGCCATGTTGGTCGCGATCGTGATCGCGCCGGGCACGCCGGCTTCGGCGACGATATAGGCTTCCTGCTCGTGGAAGCGCGCGTTCAGGACCGCAAACAGCTTGGCCTGCTTGCCGGCGCGCGCCGCGGCATAGAGCTTGTCGAGCGCGTTCTCCTTGCCGAAATCGATCTGCTTGTAGCCGTTCTGCTTCAAGAATTCGGCGAGCACTTCCGACTTCTCGATCGACGCGGTGCCGACCAGCACCGGCTGGAGCCGCGAATTGGCGCGCTCGATCTCGGCGAGGATGGCGACGTATTTTTCCTTCTGGGTGCGATAGACTTCGTCGTCCTCGTCGAGGCGGCCGACCGGCACGTTGGTCGGGATCTCCACGACCTCGAGCTTGTAGATGTCAAAGAGCTCGTCGGCTTCGGTCAACGCCGTGCCGGTCATGCCGGCGAGCTTTTCATACATCCGGAAATAGTTCTGGAAGGTGATCGAGGCTAGCGTCTGGTTTTCCGGCTGAACCTGCACATGCTCCTTGGCTTCCAGCGCCTGGTGCAGGCCTTCCGAATAGCGGCGGCCCTGCATCATGCGTCCGGTGAACTCGTCGATGATGATGACCTCGTCGTCGCGGACGATGTAGTCCTTGTCACGCGTGAACAGCGTGTGGGCACGCAGCGCCTGGTTGATGTGGTGCACGACGGAGACGTTCTCGACGTCGTAGAGCGATTCGCCCTTGAGCTGGCCGGCGTCGCGCAGCAGCGTCTCGATCTTCTCCATGCCGGCTTCGGTCAGCGTCACCGTGCGCTGCTTCTCGTCGACGTCGTAGTCGGTCTTGTCGAGCTTGGGCAGGAAGCCGTCGATGGTGTTGTAGAAGTCGGAACGGTCGTCGAGCGGGCCGGAAATGATCAGCGGCGTGCGCGCCTCGTCGATCAGGATGGAGTCGACTTCGTCGACGATCGCGTAGAAGTGCGGCCGCTGGACCATGTCCTCGAGCCGGTACTTCATGTTGTCGCGCAGATAGTCGAAGCCGTATTCGTTGTTGGTGCCGTAGGTGATGTCGCAGGCATAGGCCGTCTTGCGCTCGGAATCGTCGAGGCCGTGGACGATGACGCCCGTGGTCATGCCGAGGAAGCCGTAGATCTGGCCCATCCAGGCGGAGTCGCGGCGGGCGAGGTAATCGTTGACGGTGACGACGTGGATGCCCTTGCCGGCGAGCGCGTTGAGATAGACCGCAAGCGTTGCAACCAGCGTCTTGCCTTCGCCGGTCTTCATCTCGGCGATGTCGCCTTCATGCAGCACCATGCCGCCGAGCAGCTGGACGTCGAAATGGCGCTGGCCGAGCGTGCGCTTGGCGGCCTCGCGCACGGTCGCAAAGGCCGGCACCAGCAAATCGTCCAGCGTCTTGCCCTCGGCAAGCTGCTTCTTGAAGTCGGCGGTGCGGCCCTTGAGCTCCTCGTCGGAGAGCTTGATGAGCTCCGGCTCCAGCGCGTTGATCGCGCTGACGCGGGACTGATATCCCTTCACCCGCCGGTCGTTGGCGGAGCCGAAAAACTTGCGGGCGAGCGCGCCGATCATGCCTAGTTCCTGTGTTCGCGATTTAACCGCATTGCAGCCAAGAGGTTGTCACCCGCTTGCCCATCAACTCACCGTGACGCCCGATGACGCCTGAGCCCGAACTGCTGGGGGTCATCCGCCATATGGGTGGGAATTGAGCAAGCCTGGGTTCAACGGCCAAAAACGCAGCAAAATAAACGCCATCGCCATGGTCGCGACCGGGCAGAGATATGGCCCGGTCAGGGCCTTGTCAACGGCAGCCGCATTGCGGCTAATTCATCATTTTGACAGACTTTTCGCGTTGCCAAGCCCCCCTGAATTGGGCGAGTGTCCGCCCCGCTCGAGCAGCCCCCTGCTTCAACAAAAGGATTTTCCATGACCACCTCGTTCCCGGTAACCAAAACCGGCCTGCGCTTCGGCCTCGCCACCGCCCTCGCGGGCTGCCTTGCGCTGGCGCTGATCGCGGGTCCCGGCCGGGCTGCCGATGATCCGGTCCTGGCGAAGGTCAATGGCGCTGACATCAAGAAGAGCGACGTCGCCATGGCCGAAGAGGAACTCGGGCCGAGCCTCGCCCAGATGGACCCGGCGACCAAGGACGAGAACGTGCTGTCCTTCCTGATCGACATGAAGATCGTGGCCAAGGCCGCCGAGGACAAGAAGGTCGCCGACGGCGAGGAGTTCAAGAAGCGCATCGCATTCGCCCGCAACCGCCTGCTGATGGACAGCCTGCTCGCCCAGGAAGGCAAAGCGGCGACCAACGACGACGCCATGAAGAAGGTCTATGAGGAGGCCTCCAAGCAGATCACCGGCGAGCAGGAAGTGCGCGCCCGCCACATCCTGGTCGAGACCGAGGACGAGGCCAAGGCGGTGAAGGCTGAGCTCGACAAGGGCGCCGATTTCGCCGAGCTCGCCAAGAAGAAGTCCAAGGATCCGGGCTCCGCCGACGGCGGCGACCTCGGCTTCTTCACCAAGGAGCAGATGGTGCCGGAATTCTCCGCGGTCGCCTTCGCGCTCGAGCCGGGCAAGATCTCCGACCCCGTGAAGTCGCAGTTCGGCTGGCACATCATCAAGGTCGAGGAAAAGCGCAACCGCAAGGCGCCGGACTTCGAGCAGGTCAAGGCCCAGATCGAGCAGTACGTCACCCGCAAGGCCCAGGCCGACTATGTCGCCAAGCTGCGCGCCGAGGCCAAGATCGAGCGCACGGACCAGCCGGCGGATGCGGCCAAGGACGCCAAGCCCGCCGACGCGGCCAAGCCGGCCGACAGCAAGATGGCACCCCCCGCCAAGAAGTAAAAATTTGCTGTCACTTCGGTGACGCCAAGAGTATCTAAGCATCGCAATGGCCGGGCAAAAAGTGCGAAGCACGTCTTCGCACTAGATGTCCCGGCCATCTGCATATCCAGACCTCACCAAGGCGCCCCGCGATGTCCTCTTCCGTCTCCCCGCTCGCTCCGAAAACTGTTCCCGACATGCCTGCGATCGCGGGAATCCGTCTCGCGACGGCCGAGGCCGGCATCCGCTACAAGAACCGCACCGACGTGCTGCTGGCGGTGATGGACAAGGGCACCGCGGTTGCGGGCGTTTTCACCAAGTCGAAGTGCCCGTCCGCGCCTGTCGAATGGTGCCGTGCAAAACTGAAGGGCGGCAAGGCCCGCGCCCTCGTCGTCAATTCCGGCAACGCCAATGCCTTCACCGGCAAGACCGGCCGCGGCTCCACCGCGCTGACCGCGAAGATCGCGGCCAAGGCCGTCGGGTGCAGCGAGAGCGAGATTTTCCTGGCCTCGACCGGCGTGATCGGCGAGCCGCTGGACGCGACCAAGTTCGACGGCGTGCTCGAGCGCCTCGCCGAGAGTGCCGAGCCCGGCGATTATCTCACCGCGGCCAAGGCGATCATGACCACTGACACCTTCCCGAAGGTCGCGACCGCGACCGTCAAGCTTGGCAAGGCCAAGGTCACCATCAACGGCATGGCCAAGGGCGCCGGCATGATCGCCCCCGACATGGCGACAATGCTGTCGTTCATTTTCACCGACGCGCCGATCGCGCCCGGCGCCCTGCAAGCATTGCTCAAGAGCGGCGTCGAGGACACGTTCAATGCAGTCACGATCGACGGCGACACCTCGACCTCCGACACCCTGCTGGCGTTCGCGACGGGCGCCGCCGCCGAGCACGGTGCGCCCAAAATCAGCCGTGCCAGCGATCCGCGCCTGAAGGCGTTCGTCAAGGCGTTCCACCAGGTGCTCGCCAATCTCGCCGAGCAGGTGGCGCGTGACGGCGAAGGCGCGCGCAAGCTGGTCGAGATCACGGTCGAGGGCGCGGTTTCGAAGGCATCGGCGCGCAAGATCGCGATGTCGATCGCCAATTCGCCGCTGGTGAAGACTGCAATCGCCGGCGAGGACGCCAATTGGGGCCGCGTGGTGATGGCGGTCGGCAAGGCCGGCGAGCCGGCCAATCGCGACAAGCTCTCGATCGCCTTCAACGGCATCCGCGTCGCCAAAAGCGGCGCGCGCGATCCGTCCTATGACGAGGCGCAGGTGTCGGAAGCGATGAAAGCCCCGGAGATCGCGATCAAGGTGTCGCTCGGCCTCGGCAAGGGCCGCGACCGCGTGCTGACCTGCGATCTCACCAAGGAGTATATCGCGATCAACGGGGATTACAGGTCGTAATCCCCATGACCGATCTCAAGCTCACACTGGTGGTGGCTTGCGCGCTGGTCGATGCCGACAAGCGCGTCCTGATCGCGCAACGCCCTGAAGGCAAGACGCTGGCCGGCCTCTGGGAATTTCCCGGCGGCAAGTGTGAGCCCGGCGAACGGCCGGAGCAGAGCCTGATCCGCGAGCTCGCGGAGGAGCTCGGCATCACGGTCGCCGAGCCGTGCCTCGCGCCGCTGACCTTCGCGAGCTATGCCTACGAAACTTTCCATCTCCTGATGCCGCTCTACATCTGCCGGCGCTGGGAAGGCACGGTCACGCCGCGCGAAGGCCAGACCCTCGCCTGGGTCCGCGCCAACAAGTTGCGCGACTACCCGATGCCGCCGGCAGATATTCCGCTGATCCCGCATTTGATTGATTTGCTGATGTGACGCTGGACCTCATCCCAAGGATCAGGTCTCCCTCGCCTTCTTCACGGCCTCCGCCAGGCTCGCCTTGGCCGAGCCGGGCTTGAGCGGCTGCTGCTGGCTCGCATGCGGGGCCCAGCCGGAGAGCCAGATGATGTCGAAGGTCGCACGGATGCGACCGTCGGCATCGGCAAAACGCTCGGCGTAGATTTCGGCCATCCGCAGCAGCGTCGCGCGCCGGCTCGGTGTGCGGCGCCGCTCGATCATCACGTTGGCGGCGCCCATGCGGCGGAGATCCTGCATCAGCGCAAACGCGTTGGCATAACGCACCACGACGCGGTCGACGTCAGTGACCGGCAGTGCAAACCCCGCCCGCTGCAACAGCGCGCCGATGTCGCGTAAATCCGCGAACGGCGCAACGCGCGGCGACACGCCGCCCTCGCGTTCGGCTTCGGCGGCGGCAAAGGCCTGGCGCAGCTCGGTCAGGCTGTCGCCGCCGATCATCGCCGCCAGCAGCAAGCCATCCGGCCTCAGCGCGCGACGAATTTGCGCGAGGACGCCCGGCAGATCGTTGACGAATTGCAGCGCCAGCGCCGAGACGACAAGATCGAGGCTTTCGGGCTGCAGTGGAAGCGTTTCCGACCGATCGACATCGATACGGACGATCGATCTGAAGCGATCTGCCAGCGGTTTCCGCAGCAATTCACGCGGCGTCCAGACTTCCGCGACGTTGGAAAAATCCCGCATCACCGCCTGTAGGCGCTCTTCCATGTCTTCCGCGACGCGGTCGAACAGAAACGTGACGGGCTCGCCGCGCCGCGCGCGGTCCTGCCGCGCGCGCAGCAATGCGCGGTCGAACAGGATGGGCGCGGCGGCGGGGTTCGAAACCATGCCAGTTGGTACGACGGTCAGAGCTCCATCTCAATCCCTCTTCATGGGCGCTTGCGGCCAAGCTACAATGAGCACCAGATTCGCGGCGCACCGGAGCATCAGACGATGATCACTTGTTACCTGCGATACGAGGTCCATCTGGACAAGCTCGCCGATTTCGAAGCTTACGGCAGGATGTGGCTGGACCTGGTGCCAAGATTCGGCGGCGTCCACCACGGCTACTTCCTCCCATCGGAAGGGGCGAGCGACGTTGCGCTGGCGATGTTCAGCTTCCCGAGCCTCGCGGCCTACGAACAGTACCGGAAAGACAGCGCCGCGGATCCGGACGTTCAGAAAGCGATCGCCTTCGCAAAGCAAACGCGCTGCTTCACCCGCTATGAGCGCTCGTTCTTCCGCCCCGTGTTTCCGAAAGAACCGTAAGCCGGGCACGGACAAGAACAGCCCATCGACTTGAGCGTGACGCCGGACGGCGCTAGCCTTGCCCGATGGACGCCGAGGCATCACCACCACGTTCCATTTCGAGCCATCTGCGCGGCGCGCTCGGCGCCTGCCGCGATGCGTTTGCGCATCTTCCGCGGCTCGCACTCGACATTGCCCTGCCGACTCTGTGCGTATCCTGCCGCGAACCGGTCGACGGCGAAGGCGTTTGCGCGGCCTGCTGGGCAAAACTGTCGTTCATTGCCCCGCCCTATTGTCCGCGGCTCGGTATCCCCTTCGTCTATGACCCCGGCCCCGACATGCTGTCGATGGAGGCCATCGCGAGCCCGCCGGCCTACCAGCGGGCGCGCGCGGCGGTGCGTTATGACGACGTCGCGCGCACGTTGGTGCATGCGCTGAAATACCAGGACCGCACCGATCTGGCGCCGGCCATGGGCCGCTGGATGGCGCGCGCGGGCGGCGAATTGCTCGCAGGCGCCGACATGCTGGTGCCCGTTCCCCTGCATTGGCGCCGGGCCTGGCGACGCCGCTACAACCAGTCCGGAGCGCTGGCGCGAATCATCGAACGGCAGAGCGGCGTGAGGCTGCGGGGCGAGGTTCTGCGCCGGGTGCGGGCGACCGAGCAGCAGATCGGCCTGTCGCGGGCCCAGCGCGCCACCAATGTGCAGGGCGCATTCCAGGTATCCCCGGACCGTCAGGCCGAGGTTCAGGGCCGCCGTATCGTCCTGATCGATGATGTCCTGACCTCAGGCGCGACGCTGGATGCCTGCGCGCGGGCCCTGCTCCGCGCCAAGGCGGCCCAAGTGGACGTGCTGGTCTTCGCCCGGGTTGTGGAGACCCGGTGAAGTCCCATATAATTCAATGAATTCATGACATGAGAGCGCCAGACAACATGACCGCTGCTGTCGAGATCTACACCAGGCCCGGCTGCGGCTATTGTTCCGCCGCCCGATCGCTTTTGTCCCGCAAGAAGGCGACCTTCACGGAATTCGACATCGCCAAGAACCCGTCATGGCGCGACGAAATGTACGACCGTGCCGGCGAGGGCTCGACCTTCCCGCAGATTTGGATCGGCGGCACCCATATCGGCGGCTGCGATGACCTCTACTCACTCGATCGCGAAGGCAAGCTCGACGGCATGCTCGAGAGCGTGAAGGCCGTATCATGAGCGAGGATCGCACCTTCACCGCGGCCATGATCCAGATGCGCACCGGCCTGATGCCCGAGCCGAGCCTCGCGCAGGCCACGAAGCTGATCCGGCAAGCGGCTGCCAACGGCGCCGACTACGTGCAGACGCCCGAAGTGAGCAACATGATGCAGCTGAATCGCAAGGCGCTGTTCGAGCATCTCCAGAGCGAAGAGGACGACACCTCGCTCAAGGCGTACCGCGCGCTCGCGGCGGAGTTGAAGATCCACATCCATGTCGGCTCGCTGGCGCTGCGCTTCTCAGAGGAAAAAGCGGTGAACCGCTCCTTCCTGATCGGGCCCGAGGGCAATGTGCTCGCGAGCTACGACAAGATCCACATGTTCGACATCGAGCTGCCGGACGGCGAGAGCTATCGTGAGTCCGCCAATTACCAGCCGGGCGAGACCGCCGTGATCTCCGACCTGCCCTGGGGCCGCGTCGGGCTGACGATCTGCTACGATGTGCGCTTTCCCGCGCTCTACCGCGCGCTGGCGGAAAGCGGTGCATACTTCATCACCGTGCCCTCTGCCTTCACCCGCAAAACCGGCGAGGCGCATTGGCACATTTTGCTGCGTTCGCGCGCGATCGAGACCGGTTGCTTCATCTTTGCGGCGGCGCAGGCAGGCACCCACGAGAACAAGCGTGAGACGTTCGGCCACTCGCTGATCATCGACCCCTGGGGCGAGATCCTCGCCGAGGGCGATGTCGAGCCCGGCATCATCATGGCCAAGATCGATCCAGCCAAGGTCGAGACGGCGCGCCGGGCGATCCCGTCGCTCCAGCACGGCCGCCGCTTCGGCGTCGCCGACCCCAAGGCGGGGCCGGACCATCTGCATTTGGTGCGGGGATCGGCATGATCCGCTACGCGCTCCACTGCGACCACGACCACGCGTTCGAAAGCTGGTTCCAGAGCTCGTCCGCGTACGATTCGCAGGTGAAGCGCAAGCTTGTGACCTGCCCGATCTGCGGTTCGGCCAAGGTCGAGAAAGCGATCATGGCGCCGCGCATTGTCGGCAAGAAGGGCCGTGGACGTGCAACCGCGCCGCCTGAGCCCACCGCTGAGACCACGACCACCACGCCGGAGGCTGCGCCGTCCGGATCGACCTCGCTGATGATGGCGCAGGAGCGCGAGCTGCGCACCAAGTTGAAAGAGCTGCGCGACCACATCGTCAAGAACGCCGACAATGTCGGCGAGCGCTTTGCGAACGAAGCCCGCGCGATGCATTACGGCGACAAGGAGCATCGCCCGATCTATGGCGAGGCCTCGCCCGACGAAGCAAAATCGCTGATCGACGAGGGCATTGAAGTCTCGCCACTGCCGACGCTGCCGGAAGACCGGAACTAGAACCCCACCAGCACCGCTACGCCGATCACGATCAGCGCGATGCCGAAAATCTCACGCGACGCGATCGGCTGCTTGAACGAGTAATACGCCACCGCTTGTGCGAACAGCACCTCGATCAGCGCGAGCGTGCGGACATTGGCGGCGGCCGTCAACGCGAACGCCAGGAACCAGAATTGCGAGGCGAACGCGCCCATGAAGCCGGCGAGCAGCGACGGCTTCCATAATCCCAAAATCGCCTGAAGTACCTTTGGCGCGCGCCAGAGCAGATAGATTGTCAGGATCAGCGTCTGCACGAACAGGCCGAGCACCAGCGTGAACGACGCTGCCGTCACGAAGGATACGCTCGGTACGTTGATAATCGCGCCGCGAAAGCCGACCGCTGAGAGCGCGAATGCTGCGGCTGCGACGAGGCCGGTGATGGTCGGCTTCAGCTCCGCAAAACTCTTCTCACCGCCGGGCCGCAGCGCGGTGATGACGACGCCGACGGTCGCGATCACGATCGCCAGCACCTTGAGCCAGGTCAGGTGATCGCCGAGGAAGACGAAGCCGAAGATCGCGGTCTGGATCGCCTCGGTCTTCAGGTACGCCGTCGTCACCACGAAGGAGCGGTCGTTCATCGCAAGCAGCATCAGGCCCGTCGCGACAATCTGGCTGAGTGCGCCGAGCAGCAGCCACGGCCAGAACACAGACGGAGGCATGCCGATGTGATCGCCGGAGGCGACGAGTACCACCGCGAGAAACAGCAGAGAGAACGGGAAGCCGAACAGGAAGCGGATATTGGTCGCGCCCCAGGTCCCCAGCGGCTTCGTCAGCGATCGCTGCATCGCATTGCGCGCGACCTGCCCGGACGCGGCAATGATTGTGAAGGGAATCCAGAGGCTGGTGACGGTGAACATGGGTGGGGGCGTTTGGGCAGGAGAGGATTTGCGGCCAACCTGCCGCTGGCATTGCAGCAGGTCAATCACGCCCACGTCATAGGAGCGATGCTCTCGCCACAAACTCAGTGTCGTCCCCGCGAAGGCCGGGACGACATCGAAGTTGTGGATACAGCGAGGCCTTTACGGACTGCCCCCTCACACCATCCGTTCCGCCACGACCATGTAGTTCACGTCCATGTCGGAGGAGAGGGTCCATTTGTCGGCCAAGGGGCTGTAGACGACGCCGGTCTGCTCGGTGATGACGAGGCGGTTGTCCAAAAGGTATTTCGTCAGCTCGTCGGGGGTGACGAACTTGTTCCATTCATGGGTGCCGCGCGGCAGCCAGCGCAGGACGTATTCGGCACCGACGATGGCGAGGGCGAAGCTCTTCCAGTTCCGGTTCAGCGTCGAGACCACCATCAGGCCATTCGGCTTCAGCATCGACGCGCACCGCTTCAGGAAAACGCCGACATCAACGACGTGCTCGACCACCTCCATCGCCAACACGATGTCGAAACGCTCGCGCGGGTCGATCTCTTCGACCGTGGTGCAGCGGTAGTCGATCGACAGATGCCCCTTGTCGGCATGGAGCTTGGCGGCCGCGATGTTGCTGACCGACGGATCCACGCCGATGACCTGCGCCCCCAGCCGCGACAGCGGCTCGCACAACAGGCCGGCGCCGCAACCGATGTCGAGCACGCGCAGGCCGCCGAGGCAGTTGAGGCTGCGCACGTTGCGTTCGAACTTGCGACAGGCCGCATCGCGGATGTAGCCGAGCCGCAGCGGATTGATCCGGTGCAGCGGCGCCATTTTGCCCTTGGGGTCCCACCACTCCGCCGAGAGTTTCGAGAATTTTGCGATCTCGGCGGCGTCGACGGTCGAGCCCGGCTGGGCGCTTTCGGCTGCGGAAGTATTTTGCTGCATGCTCATGGATATGCGCGGTCCTAGCGCGTGGTGATCGAACTACGGAAAGCGAGCGGCGAGGCGATGGTCGTGATCTTCTCGATCCCCTCACCCACACCCCGGATGGTCACGTCGCCATAGTTGAGAATACGTCCAAGAATCGACTGGTCGACGTCGACACTCTCGACCTTGTCCAGCGCCATCTCGAAGGTGCGGCGTTTGATGAACCCGGTCTTGTGCACAACCCGCAGATTGGTGACGTCGGTCTCGGTGGTGAAGCGATGGAACCAGCCCTTCACGGTCCAATACAGGGCGGCCAGCGCCACGAGGCCCGAGCCGAGCAGACACAGCACCATCGCGCTGTAGATGTCGATCTGACGGGAGGCTACGAACAGGCCTAAGGCCACGATCCAGGCCAGGATAGCCGGAAAATAGAAGATCCAGTGCGCATTGGTCGAATACAGCACCCGCTCGCCCGGTTGCAGGATCTCGTCGATATAACGCGCCATGATCTCGGTTAATCCATTACCCCCAAAGGCCTGCCGACCCCGCGCCCTGCCCCCGCAGGAACCCGCTTGCCCCCGGCCCCGCCGCTAGGTATACGCGCGGTCGGTAGCCGCAGGGCATCCGTCCAGCGCGGGTCACCATACTTATCCTTAAGAGGGAATGCACGCGTCGTCATGAGCCGCCTCGTGATGAAATTCGGCGGCACATCCGTCGCCAACATCGAACGTATCCGCAACGTCGCACGCCATGTGAAGCGTGAGGTCGACGCCGGCCACGAGGTGGCTGTGGTCGTCTCCGCGATGTCCGGCAAGACCAACGAGCTGGTGGCCTGGTGCACCGAGGCCTCGCCGATGCACGACGCGCGCGAATACGACGCCGTCGTCGCCTCCGGCGAACAGGTCACCTCGGGCCTGCTCGCCATCGCGCTCCAGGGCATGGGTATCCAGGCCCGCTCCTGGCAGGGCTGGCAGATCCCGATCAAGACCAGCGACGCCCATGCCTCGGCCCGGATCGAGGACATCGACGGCACCGAGATCATCAACCGCTTCAAGGAGCGGAAGGAAGTCGCCGTCATCGCCGGCTTCCAGGGCATCAATCCTCTGACGAATCGCATCACCACACTCGGCCGCGGCGGCTCCGACACCTCGGCGGTGGCGATCGCCGCCGCCGTCAAGGCCGACCGCTGCGACATCTACACCGACGTCGATGGCGTCTACACCACCGACCCGCGAATCGTGCCGAAGGCCCGCCGGCTCGACAAGATCGCGTTCGAGGACATGCTGGAACTGGCCTCCCAGGGTGCGAAAGTGCTCCAGGTGCGCTCGGTGGAACTCGGCATGGTCCACAACATGCCGATCTTCGTCCGCTCGAGCTTCGACAAGCCCGAGGATATCGACCCGCATGCCAACAAGCCGCCCGGCACGCTGATTTGCAGTGAGGAGGAGATCATGGAAAACCACGTCGTCACGGGCATCGCCTTCTCGAAGGACGAGGCCCAGATCTCGGTCCGCCAGATCGAGGACAAGCCCGGCGTGGCGGCGTCGATCTTCGGCCCGCTCGCGGACGCCAATATCAACGTCGACATGATCGTTCAAAACGTTTCTGAAGACGGCAAGACCACCGACCTCACCTTCACGGTGCCGGCCGCGGACTATAATCGGGCCAAGGATACGATCACCGCCGCCAAGGCCACGATCGGCTATATCAGGCTCGACACCGCCACCGACGTCGCCAAGATTTCGGTGATCGGCAGCGGCATGCGCAGCCATGCCGGCGTCGCCGCCCAGGCGTTTTCGGCCCTCGCCGGACGGAATATCAACATCCGGGCCATCACAACTTCCGAGATCAAATTCTCGGTTCTGATCGACACCGCCTATACCGAGCTTGCGGTGCGCACCCTGCACACGCTCTACGGTCTCGATCAGGCTTAGACTAATTTTCTCTTAGCGGTCGCAGCAAACGCGAAGGTGTACACACCTTCGCGTCTGGCAGGCGTTTTGCTTGGCAAAACAAGCCCCAATTCGCTATACGGCGAACAGGGTGGGCTGCCACAAACTGTGCCCCAGTGGAGGCGGTGCTGATTCGGCTCAGGCGACGGTCCTAGCGATCGCTTGGGGCCGGCGCCGGATGAGCAAATTCGTTGTTTTTCTGGATTTTCGGGCGAGCCGCCGGAGCCCCTTTCGGGTCCGGCTGACGGAGGAGATTGACGGTGCGGAGCGCGTCGGGAGGTCCCCGCGTCTTGTTGAGACGGCTCCGCGAAACCATGGCGGAGCAGGTCTCGGCCCAGGAGCGGCTGGACAAGATCGTGGTGCTGATCGCCGCCAACATGGTGGCCGAGGTGTGCTCGGTCTATGTGCTGCGCGTCGACAACACGCTCGAGCTCTACGCCACCGAAGGCCTCAATCGCGAGGCGGTGCACCATACCGTGCTGAGCGCCCATGAGGGTCTGGTCGGCCTCGTCGCCAGCGAGGCGACCCCGCTCAATCTGAACGACGCGCAGAGCCATCCGGCCTTCTCGTTCCGCCCGGAGACCGGCGAAGAAATCTATCACTCCTTCCTCGGCGTGCCGATCTTGCGGGCCGGCAACACGCTCGGCGTGCTGGTGGTGCAGAACCGCGCCAAGCGCACCTATGTCGAGGAAGAGCTCGAGGCGCTGCAAACTACCGCCATGGTGCTGGCGGAGCTGATCGCCTCCGGTGAATTGTCCGCACTCGCCCAGCCGGGCGCTGAGCCGGCCGCGCGCCATTCGACGCAGAAGGCCGGCGCGATTCTCTCGGAAGGCATCGCGCTCGGCCATGTCGTGCTGCACGAGCCGCGCGTCGTCATCAAGGACTACATCGCCGAGGACCTGCCGAAGGAAATCAAGCGGCTCGACACCGCGCTCGCCAAGCTGCGCTCGGACCTCGACCGCATGCTTGAGCGCGGCGACGTCGCCGAGGGCGGCGAGCACCGCGACGTGCTCGAAGCCTACCGCATGTTCGCCAACGACCAGGGCTGGTCGCACAAGCTGCACGAGGCGGTCGCCACCGGCCTCACGGCGGAAGCCGCCGTCGAACGCGTGCAGTCCGACACCCGCGCTCGCATGCTGCGCGTGACAGATCCCTATTTGCGCGACCGGCTGCACGATCTCGAGGATCTCGGCTACCGCCTGATGCGGCAGCTGGTCGGACAGGACCACGCGCCATCGCGCGAGCAAATGCCCGACAACGCAATCGTCATCGCGCGCGCGATGGGACCGGCGGCGCTGCTCGACTATGACCGCAAGCGCCTGCGCGGCATCGTGCTGGAGGAAGGCACCGCCAATTCCCATGTCTCGATCGTGGCGCGTGCGCTCGGAATCCCTGCGGTCGGCGAGGTGCCGAACGCGACGGGCATCGCCGACCCCGGCGACGCCATCATCGTCGACGGCACCTCGGGTGCGATCTATGTGCGCCCGTCGCAGGAGATCGAGGCGGCCTATGCCGAGCGCGTGCGCTTTCGCGCTCGCCGCCAGGCGCAGTATCTGGCGCTGCGCGACCGGCCCTGCGTCACCAAGGACGGCCAGAAGGTCGAGCTGATGATCAATGCGGGTCTCGCCATCGACCTGCCCCATATCGAGGACACCGGCAGCGCCGGCATTGGCCTGTTCCGCACCGAGCTGCAGTTCATGGTCGGCCAGAGCCTGCCGCGCACCAGCGACCAGCTTGCGCTCTATCGCACCGTGCTGGATGCGGCAGGCCACAAGCCCGTCACCTTCCGTACGCTCGACATCGGCGGCGACAAGGCGCTGCCCTATATGGAGACCGTGATCGAGGAAAATCCCGCGCTCGGTTGGCGCGCGATCCGGCTCGGGCTCGACCGTCCCGGCCTGTTGCGCGGCCAGATCCGCGCACTGCTGCGCGCCGGCGGCGGCCGCGCGTTGCGCGTGATGTTCCCGATGATCTCGGAGGTCGCCGAGTTCGATGCGGCGAAGGCGCTGGTCGAGCGCGAGCTCACTTATCTGCGCCAGCATGGCCACACGCTGCCGGAGCGGATCGATATCGGCACCATGGTCGAAGTGCCGGCGCTGCTCTACCAGCTCGACGAGCTGCTGAAGAAGGTCGACTTCATCTCGGTCGGCTCCAACGATCTGTTCCAGTTCCTGTTCGCGGTCGACCGCGGCAATGCCAAGGTCTCCGAGCGCTTCGACACCATGTCGGCGCCGATCCTGCGCGTGCTGCGCGAGATCGCGTGCAAAGCCAACGCAGCGAAGAAGTCAGTGTCGCTCTGTGGCGAGATGGCCTCAAAGCCGATCGGCGCGCTGGCACTGATCGCGATGGGCTATCGCTCGCTGTCGCTTTCGGCGACAGCGCTCGGCCCGGTCAAGGCGATGGTGATCGATCTCGATTCGAAAAAGGCCGAAGCGATGCTCGGCCCGTTGCTGGATGCGCCGGCCGGCAGCGTCTCGATCCGGCAGAAGCTGACGGAATTTGCCGAGGCCGAGGGCTTGGCGTTGTAGCGGGCCCGTCCGCCCGCCTTCGCCGCCTCGCCTCCTTCCGCCATTTGAGACCATACCGATGTCGTCACTCCCCGAAGCCAAACTGGACGTCCTGCTCGCGCATCACGCCTCGCTCGAGGCCGAATCGCTCGGCCAGCTCTCCTCCGAGCGCTACGTGCAGGTCACGCGCGAGCTCGCCGAGATCGGCCCGCTGATCGAGGCGGTGAAGGCCTATCGTTCTGCCGTCAAAGAACTCGCCGACACCGAGGCGCTGATCGCCGATCCCACCACGGATGCCGAGATGCGCAGCATGGCGGAGTCCGAACGCGCAGAGCTCAACCCGAAGATCGAAGAACTGGTCCAGAAGATCCGCGTCGCGCTGCTGCCCAAGGACGCCATGGACGACCGCAACGTGGTGCTGGAAATCCGCGCCGGCACCGGCGGCGACGAGGCCTCATTGTTCGCCGGCGACTTGTTCCGGATGTACGAGCGCTTCGCGAGCCTTCAGGGCTGGAAGGTGGAGGTAATCTCGGCGAGCGAGGGCACCGTCGGCGGTTACAAGGAAATCATCGCGGAGGTGCAGGGTCGCGGCGCGTTCTCAAAACTGAAATTCGAGTCCGGCGTGCATCGGGTGCAGCGCGTGCCTGACACCGAGACGCAGGGGCGCATTCACACATCCGCGGCGACCGTCGCCGTGATGCCGGAGGTCGAGGAGGTCGACATCGACATCAAGAACGACGATTTGCGGATCGAGACCATGCGCGCGGGAGGCGCCGGCGGCCAGCACGTCAACAAGACCGAATCGGCGATCCGCATCACCCATATCCCGACCGGCATCGTCGTGATGATGCAGGACAGCCGCTCGCAGCACAAGAATCGCGCGTCCGCCATGAACATCCTGCGCTCACGCATCTACGACGCCGAGCAACAGCGCGTCGACGCGGCACGCTCGGCCGAGCGCAAGGAGAAGGTCGGGTCCGGCGACCGCAGCGAGCGCATCCGCACCTATAATTTCCCGCAAGGACGCGTCACCGACCACCGCATCAATTTGACCCTCTACAAGCTGCCGCAGGTGATCGCGGGCGAAGCAATCGGCGAATTGATCGACGCGCTGACCACCGAGCACCAGGCAGCCCAGCTCGCCGCGCAAGGCGCGGCGGCGTGACCGGCGCGTGAGCAATCCCTTCACCGGACAGCCAATCGAGAGCGCACGGCGCGGGCTCGCCGCGCAATTGAGATCGGCGCAGCTCGACGAAGCCGAGCTCGACACCCGCATCCTGCTCGGTGCCGCGCTTGGTCTCGATCTGACCGGCCTGATTGCGCAGGCCGCCCGCGCCCTCACCGAAGCCGAGGCGTCGCAGCTCGCACAATATGCGCAGCGTCGCATCGCCGGCGAGCCGGTGGCGCGCATTCTCGGCGTGTGCGAGTTCTGGGGTTTGCCGTTGCGACTGTCGGAAGCAACCCTGATCCCGCGTCCCGATACCGAGACGGTGGTTGAGCATGCGCTCGAACTTTTTCGCGAGCAGCCCACATCCCATCGCCCGCGCATCGCCGACATCGGCACCGGGTCCGGCGCGATCCTGCTCGCGCTGCTGCACGAGATTCCGGCTGCCTTCGGCGTCGGCACCGATCTCAGCCTCACCGCGCTCGGCACTGCCGGGGCCAATGCCGCCGCTCTCGGCCTTGCCGACCGCGCGGCCTTCGTCGCCTGCTCCTATGCGGCGGCGCTCTCGGGCCCGTTCGATCTCATCGTGTCGAATCCACCCTATATTCCCTCAGCTGAAATCCCGAAATTGAGCGTCGAAGTCCGCGAGCACGATCCGCATCTGGCGCTCGATGGCGGCAACGACGGATATGATGCCTACCGCGCCTTGATCCCCCAGGCGGCTGAGCGGCTCGCCCCCGGCGGAGCGCTGATCGTCGAGGCCGGACAGGGTCAGGCGCGAAATATTGAAACCTTGATGACCGCCGCCGCGTTATCGGTGGACAGACCGCCCAAGGCTGACCTGGCGGGCATCCCGAGGGCCGTTTCGGCCCGAAAAATGCCTCCATAAAAGCCGGATTGGGCTCCAAAAAACCTCTTGGAATATCCGGTTGGAACGACTACGTTCTTCCCAACATATCGGTGTCGGCCCCGTGGACTTACGGGCGAAAGCCGGGCTCTCAAGCGAGAGCTTCACTGATTTAAGGTTCCATGCCGCAGGTTCTGTTAAGCGCGATGGCCCATTGAGGTACGCTGCTTTCCGACCGCAACGTGAACGAAAGCCTGATATTGCGCGCGAAGATTAACGCAAGAAACCAGGGCTTGTTTTGGCAGGCAAAATGAATGGGTTCGCTGGCGATGAATGCTGGCGGGTGGGGAACGCGTCCTTGTTGAACGCGACGGTCGACGAACATCGGCAGGGTCTAATCCGCTCTCGCGTGCGCTGCGCGCGAGACATGTGAACCGCTGTCATTGGGTCACTCACAGCAATCAGTAATGCGTGCAACCTTTAGGGCTGGAATTAAAGGCAGGACATGAGAAACGGTCAGAACAAGCAGCGGATGCGCAACCGCAACAACAACAACAACAGCAATAATAACAACAACAATCACAACCGGCGCGGCCAGAACCCGATGACCCGGGTCTACGAATCGAACGGGCCCGACATCAAGATCCGCGGCACCGCCTCGCACATCGCCGAGAAATATCTCCAGCTCGCGCGCGATGCGCGCTCCGCATCAGGCGACCCGGTTGCTGCCGAAAACTACTACCAGCACGCCGAGCACTATTTCCGCCTGATCGCGACGGCTCAGGAGCAATTCCGCCAGAACCAGCAGCCGCGCGGCGACGAGCCTGTCAACAACAGCAGCGACGACGGCGAGGACGACGGCGAGAATTTCTCGAACTTCGGCCAGGAGCCGGGCTTCGTTCCGCAGCCGCCCCAGCAGCAGCAGCCTTATGTGCGCGACGGCCAGCGCGAGCAGCAGCGTGATTTTCAGCAGCGGGACAACCAACCCTATCAGCGTGAGAACCAGCAGCCGCGCGAGCACCGCGAGCGCGACCACCGTCCGCAGCCGCAATATCAGCCCCAGCCGCAACCGCCGAACCAGCCGCAGCCTGTCGTCGTCGCTGAAGCCGGCAACGTCGATCGACTGCCCTCCTTCATCACCGGCCCGCAGCCGCAGCTGAACGGCGGCCAGGGCGCTGGCGTGGAAGGCGGTGGTGCCGGCGAGCGCTTCCCGCGGCGACGCCGCCGGCCGCATGCCGGCCCTCGCCCCGAGCGCGAGGCGGCTCCGGCCGCTTCCGGCGACGATCTCGCCCCCAGCGAGTAAGCCGCAGCGTTTCTTCTGATGTCCTGAACTGCATCGTCCCGGCCTCGCCGGGACGATTTGCTTTTAAGTGCGCGTCACTGTCGAGGACGGCACCAGAACCGGCTTCAACGAGGGAATCAACCGCGCCCGTTCGCGCTTGGCCGGGATCGCCCGATAGACCTGCTTGGTGGCCTCGACGATGTGGACGCCGGCAAAGGGCAGCGACAGCGCCGCACCAGCGCGCTCCCACATCTGCGCTGATTTGAGCACCCAGCCGCCGGCATAAGGCGGCATGAACAGCGCCTCGCCCCACGAGGTCGGCGTGAACCAGGTCTGGCGCAACAAATCCGTGATCTGCGAACGCGAATAGGGCCGGCCGTGTCCGAACGGCGTACTGTCGGTCCGGGTCCACACGCCGCGCCGGTTCGGGATCACCGCGATGACGCGGCCGGATGGCGACAGCACCCGCCACACCTCGCGCAGGAGCGCGGCCGGATCGTCCGACATCTCCAGTGCGTGGACCAGCAGGATGCGGTCCACCGCGGCGTCGGGAAGCGGCAGCGAGAATTCGTCGACCAGCGAGGCCAGCGCGGGGCGTCCCGTCGGCCATTTCAACACGCCCTGGGCCGCCGGCATGAAGGCGATGCAGCGCTCAGCGTCCTCGCGGAACAGCCCGAGATAGGGCGTGGGATAGCCGATGCCGAGCACGCGCTGACCTTCAGCGCTCGGCCAGCGCTCCCTGAGGCCGCGATTGATCATTTGCCGCGCCACGATCCCGAGGCGGCGGGAATAAAACTCGCGGAGGTCGACGACATCGATGGTCATGACGGCAATGTAACATGCACAAGGCGGCGGCCGCGCGCCGAATATTGCATTGCCTGCGCAACGTTAACGCCATATTTGTCTGACGGGGCTGAGCCCGATGGAGATGTCATGGCCGCCGAAATTCGTACTTTCACCTGTTTAAACGACAATTTCGGTTATCTGATCCACGATGTGGAAACCAAGGCAACGGCGTCGATCGACGCGCCGGAGGCCGGTCCCATCCTCAACGCGCTGGAGCGCGAGGGCTGGCAGCTCACCGACATCCTGATCACCCATCATCATGGCGATCATGTCGGGGGCGTCGCCGAACTCAAGCAAAAATACAATTGCCGCGTCGTCGCGCCGCATGACAAGACGACGAAGATTGCGAACGTCGACCTGCGCGTCGCCAATGCCGACGTGGTCAAGATCGGAAACCTGCTGGCGCGCGTGCTGGAAACACCCGGCCATACGCTCGACCACATCTCCTACGTGTTCGACACCGAGAAGACGCTGTTTGCCGCCGACACGCTGTTCTCGATCGGCTGCGGCCGCGTGTTCGAGGGCAACTACCCGATGATGTGGGACTCGCTTCTGAAGCTGCGTGCCCTGCCCGACGACTTCAAGCTCTATTGCGGCCACGAATACACCGCCTCCAACGTCAAGTTCGCGCTCACCGTCGAGCCCGACAATGCGGCGCTCCAGGCACGCGCGACGGAGGTGGCGAAGCTCCGGGCGGAGAACAAGCCGACCATTCCCTCACTGCTTGGTGATGAGAAGCGAGCAAATGTGTTCCTCCGCGCTGATGAACCCTCGGTCGCAGCCAGGCTACACATGAAGGGTGCGGATGCCGCCACGGTGTTCAGCGAGCTGCGCGAGCGCAAGAACAAATCCTGAAGACCAAATTCTGACAGGGATCGATGCCGACCGCAGCCGAGATCATCGCACGCCTCGAACTCCGCCCGCATCCCGAAGGCGGGCATTACCGCGAGACCTTTCGCGACCAGACCACGGACGCCAACGGCCGCTCGCGCTCGACCCTGATCTATTTTCTGCTCGCCCGCGGCGAGCGCTCGCACTGGCATCGCATCGATGCGGTCGAGATCTGGCATTACTATGCCGGAAGCCCTTTGGCGCTGCGCATCGCGCACGATGGCTGCTCCCAGCACGAGGTACGCCTCGGCACGGATCTCTTGAGCGGCGAGCGGCCCCAGGCGATCGTTCCGGCCGATGCCTGGCAGATGGCGGAAACCACCGGCGAATGGACGCTGGTCGGCTGCACGGTGGCGCCGGCCTTCGAGTTCGCAAAATTCGAGCTCGCGCCGAAAGGCTGGGAGCCGTAGCGAATTGTCGTTCCGGGGCGCCGCATAGCGGCGAGCTATGATGCGCAATTGCGCATCTGAGAATCCATCTCACCACCAATGACGCGGACAAATGGATTCCGGGCTCGATGCTACGCATCGCCCCGGAATGACGGTCACCGCTTCCGCAGCACCATGTCCTTCGCCGCGATCAGGCCGCCGCCGGCGATCAGGATCGCGGCGAGGGCGATATTCGCGCTCGCTTTCGCAAAGCCGGCCGCGATGAGGAATCCCGTCGAGAGCAGCGGCGTTGCGTAGGAGGCGGCGCCGAGCACACGGATATCGCCGCGCTTCATGCCGATGTCCCAGGCGTAGAACGCAGCACCAACGGGACCGATACCGAGCGCGATGACGGAGAGCCATTCCAGCGTCGTCTCCGGCCATACCGTAGTCTCGAGCGCGGCATGCATCAGCGCGGCGAGTGCAGCGGTGGCCAGACAAAATCCCGCGACCGCATCGGTCGGCACCGCCTTGAGCCGGCGCGACAGCACCGAATAGGTTGCCCACACGAACGCGGCGATGAAGGCCGCGATCAATCCTGGCAACTGGCCCGGCGCGAAGCCGGAGGTGTTGCCGGCGAGCAGCAACACGGTGCCGACGAGGCCGAGCACGGCGCCGATGATGTGATGCACGGCCAACCGCTCGCCCGGCAGCAACGACGAGAACAGCACGATCAAGAGCGGCCAGAGATAATTCAGCAAGCCTGCTTCAGCCGGCGGCGCAAAGCGGAGTGCCAGGAAATACAGCGCGTGATAGCCGAACAATCCACCGACGCCGACCGCCCATACAACGAGCGGCTGACGCAAGCTCCTGGCCGCCTCACCGCGGCCGATCCAGGTGAGGAGGCCGACGAGGCCGCCGATCGCAAAGGTCATCGCGGCAAGCTGGAACGCCGGGATCTTTCCCGTCGCCACCGTCATCACGGAGAGCAGCGACCACATCAGGATCGCGGTCAGTCCGATCAGGGTGGCAGTGCGCGGATTCATCGATCGAAAGGCTCTGAGGACACGGATGCCCGGCACGTGGCCGGGCATGGCGTCTTCATTATCGTCTTGTCGCGCCTGAAGCTACATGCTTGGCGGCTCTATCAGGCGTGATACTGGCCGCCATTGATGGTCAGCGTCGAGCCGGTGATGAAGCCGGCCTCGTCTGCCGCAAGGAACACCACGGCGCGCGCAATCTCCTCGGGCTCGCCAAGGCGGTTGACCGGGATCTGCGGGATCACGTTCTTCTCCAGCACCTCCTTCGGCACAGCCTGCACCATCTCGGTGTTGATGTAGCCCGGCGCGATGGCGTTGACGGTGATCCCAATCTTGGCATTCTCCAGCGCAAGCGCCTTGGTGAAGCCGATGTCGCCGGCCTTGGCCGCGGAGTAGTTGACCTGGCCGAACTGTCCCTTCTGGCCGTTGATCGATGAGATCGAGATGACGCGGCCGAACTTGCGGGCGCGCATGCCTTCAATCACCTGGCGTGTCATGTTGAACAGCGAGCCGAGATTGGTGTTGATGACGGCGTTCCACTGATCGAGCGTCATCTTGTGGAAGGGGGTGTCGCGGGTGATGCCGGCATTGTTGACGAGCACGTCGACGGGACCGAGATCGGCCTCGACCTGCTTGACCCCCGCCGCGCAGGCATCGAACGACGCGACGTCCCATTTGTAGACGGCAATCCCCGTCTCAGCCTTGAACTTCTCCGCCGCCGTATCATTACCGGCGTAGCTCGCCGCGACCTTGTAGCCGGCCGCCTTCAGCGCCTTGCTGATCGCAGCTCCGATGCCCCGCGTACCACCCGTCACCAATGCAACACGTGCCATATCGTATTCCTTCCCTTGGACTCTTCGGACGTTTCTGAGTGATGGTTTTTAACGGTGGATTATGGGGCAGGTTTGACGGACATCAAGAACAAAACGCCCGGCATCGAGCCGGGCGTTTCTCTTTAGTCGAGGCTTGCACGATTGCGAAGAATATTTGATTTGCAACCGCCGCCTTTTTAATCGCGTGCAACGCACTCACTCATGTGTGCAGCGCACGCGCAAATTACACGTAAGTTACGCGTAAGCTGTCTTCAGTCGCGCGCGATACACATCGCGATGCCCATACCGCCGCCGATGCACAGCGTGGCGAGGCCCTTCTTCGAATCGCGCTTCTGCATCTCGTGCAGCAGCGTGACCAGCACGCGCGCGCCGGAGGCGCCGACCGGATGGCCGATTGCGATCGCGCCGCCATTGACGTTGACCTTGGAGGTGTCCCAGCCGAGATCCTTGTTGACGGCGCAGGCCTGCGCCGCGAAAGCCTCGTTGGCCTCGATCAGGTCGAGGTCGCCGACGCTCCAGCCGGCCTTCTTCAGCGCGGCACGCGAGGCCGGGATCGGGCCCGAGCCCATGATCTTCGGATCGACGCCGGCCTGCGCCCAGGACACGATGCGCGCGAGTGGCTTCTTGCCTTCCTTGGCGGCCTGCTTAGCCGTCATCAGCACCACGACGGCGGCGCCGTCATTGATGCCTGAGGCCGAACCCGCGGTGACCGTGCCTTCTTTCTCGAAGGCTGGCTTGAGCTTCGCCATCCCGTCGAGCGTTGCGCCGTGACGCGGATATTCGTCGGCGCTGACGACGATGTCGCCCTTGCGGGTCTTGATGGTGACGGGGACGATCTCGTCGTTGAACTTGCCGGCCTTCTGCGCCGCCTCTGCCTTCTGCTGCGAGGCGACCGCGAATTCGTCCTGCTGGGCGCGAGTGATCTGCCACTGCCGCGCGACGTTCTCGGCGGTGTTGCCCATGTGGTAGCCGTTGAAGGCATCCCACAATCCGTCCTTGATCATGGTGTCGACGAACTCGACCGGGCCCATCTTGACACCGCCACGCAGGTACTGCGCGTGCGGGGCCATGCTCATGGATTCCTGGCCGCCGGCAACCACGATCTCGGAATCGCCGTTGAGCAGCGCCTGGTAACCGAGCGCGACCGTACGCAGGCCCGAACCGCAAAGCATGTTCACGCCCCAAGCCGGGCTCTCGACCGGAATGCCGGAAGCAATCGAGGCTTGGCGGGCCGGGTTCTGGCCCTGAGCGGCAGTCAGGATCTGGCCCATGATGACTTCGGAGACCCGACCGGGCTCGATGCCGCCGCGCTCGAGCGCAGCCTTGATGGCGATCGCGCCGAGATCGTGGGCTGGAAGGGTCGCGAACGCTCCGTTGAAGCTTCCGACCGGGGTGCGGGCGGCGCTGACGATGACGACATCGTCTGACATGGGCATCTCCTGGGGTTGAATGGGGGCAGACGGGGCTGGGAAAAGGCTCGCCAGTCTCGAATGGCATCCTGTTAACGTCGTTGAGGCATGTCAATCGGCTGGTGACCGAATTCATGCCGCAGCGCATTCAAAATAGCGTTCTTGGCGATTTCGCAAGCACGTTTTTGCTGTGCAATTAACCGTGCCGCACAAAACGGTAGCGTACCCCCTTTGAAAATGCTTATTTTGTTGCGTTGCGTACTCTTCCCGCCCTGCGGCATAGCCCGCCGGGTTCCCGTTCTCAGTGTTTGCAAGTGAGAGCCCATGGCGAAATCAGACCAACCCACCACCATCAAAAAATACGCGAACCGCCGGCTCTATAACACCGGAACGAGCACCTATGTGACGCTGGAAGACCTCGCCTCCATGGTCAAGGACGGTGAAGATTTCCTGGTCTACGACGCCAAGTCCGGTGACGACATCACCCGCTCCGTGCTCGCCCAGATCATCTTCGAGCAGGAGAACAAGGCCGGCCAGAACCTGCTGCCGACCACCTTCCTGCGCCAGCTGATCCGCTTCTACGGCGACAGCATGCAGATGGTGGTGCCGAAATATCTCGAGCAGGCCATCGCGTCGCTGACCCAGGAGCAGGAAAAGTTCCGCAAGCAGATCGCCACCTCGCTCTCCGGAACCCCGTTTGCCCCGCTGGAAGAACAGGTCCGCCGCAACATGGAGCTGTTCCAGCAGACCTTCTCGATGTTCAAGCCTTTTGTCCCCACCGCGGGCCGCCCTGCGGGCACGCCGGAGCCGGAACTTGACGCCAGCGCCGAGCCGGCCAAGGACACCAACATCGACGATCTGCGCCAGCAGATGAAGGACATGCAGGAACGCCTCGAGAAGATGTCGAAGAAGGACGAATAGTCTTTCGTTCACTTGGCGGCTTGGGTCCTGGCTTTCGCCAGGATGACGGTGGGGGAAGCTACGCCGCCAGCTTCACCGCATGCGCGAAATCCCAATAGAGCTTGCGCGCTTTCGTGTAGAGCGGCCCGGGCTTCAGCTCGCGCTGGTCAATACGAATCACAGGCGAGACCTTTGCAAAGTTGCCGGTGGAAAAGATTTCGTCGGCGGCGAGGAAGTCGGCATAGCGCAACGTCTTTTCGATCACAGTGACGCCGTCGGCACGGAGCAGGCCGATGACGCGCTGGCGCGTGATGCCGTTGAGGAACGTGCCGTTCGGCACCGGCGTGAAGACCACACCGTCCTTGGCCATGAACACGTTGGAATTGCCGAACTCCGCGACGTTGCCGAGCATGTCGAGCATCAGCGCGTTCTGGAAGCCGCGCGAGGCGGCTTCGGCTAGCGCCCGCGAATTGTTCGGATAAAGGCAGGCCGCCTTTGCCTCGACCGGCGCACATTCGGCGGTGGGCCTGCGGAACGGCGACAGCGTGATCGCGTTGCCGACCGGCTTCGGCAGCGGCGCCTCGTAGATGCACAGGCACCAATTGGTGGTCTCGGGGTCGAACAGCACGCCGCCGCCGGCGCCGTTCTGCGCCCAGTACATCGGGCGGACATAGAGCTCGGCATTCGCTGCGAAGCGCGCAATGCCTTCGTTTGCGAGCGTGAGCCAGGTGCCGGCATCGACCACCGGCTTAAGGCCAAAGTTGATCGCGGATTGATTGGCGCGGGCGACGTGGCGGTCGAGATCGGGCGCGACACCTTCGAACGCGCGTGCACCGTCGAACACCACCGAGCCGAGCCAGGCCGCATGCGTGCGCGGCCCCATGATCGGCACGTTGCCGTCATGCCATTGGCCCTCGAAGAAGGTCCAGCTCGGCGAATATTCGATGGGTTTCTTGATCTCGGCCATGACCGGCATCCCTTGGAAATATTGGGCACTATTCTCCCAATGTCTAAAGGATTTCCTGCGGGAATGGCACCCTCCCCTGGAGGGTCAGCGACAGTGCGGAGGCGGCATCAAATCGAGCACAAAGCGGCTATAATGCGGATTACGTTACGGAGTTTTCCATGCCGCTCGACCCGCTCGCCAAGCGCTTGTTGACCATGATGGCTGCGGCCGCACCGCAGACGCCGAGTCGGCCGAGCGTCGAGGCGCGGCGGCAGTCGCTGGCAAAGCTGATGCAATTCGCGCGCACTGATGCGCCGGATGTGACGACGTCCGACGGCACGCTTCCCGGTCCCGGCGGAAAACGTCCCTATCGGCTATACACACCCCCGAGCGCCGGTGAGCGCGCGCCGGGCTTCGTGTTCTTTCATGGCGGCGGTCTGGTCGCCGGCAGCGTTTTGACGCACGACCGTATCGCGGCGGCGCTCGCACATGCGACCGGCTGCCGTCTCGTCTCGGTCGACTACCGACTCGCACCCGAGCACAAATTTCCCGCCGCCGTGGACGATGCCATTGCGGCGACCGAATGGGTGGCGCGCGAAGCCTCGTCCCTCGGCATCGATGCCGAGCGGCTGGTGATCGGCGGCGATTCCGCAGGCGCCACGTTGGCTGCGATCGTGTGCCAGGAGGCGCAGCAAAGCGCCGGCCTGTCGATCGTCGCGCAATGCCTGATCTGTCCTGTGCTGGATTTCGAGGAGACCTCGCCCTCGCGCGAGGCGTTCGCCGAAGGTTATTTGATCGATCGCGCCACGATCGAGGCGGATCTCGCCGACTACCTGCCGGACGGCATCGATGCCGCCGATCCCCGCATCTCGCCGCTGCGCGCGACGCGGCTTGCGGGCCTGCCGACCGCGATCATCCACACCGCCGAATTCGACCCGATGCGCGACGAAGGCAATGCCTATGCCCGCAAGCTGCTTACAGCCGGCGTCGCCGTCGAGCACGTTTGCCACGACGGCATGGTTCACAATTTTCACGCCATGGGCGCGATCCTGCCGCAGGCGCAGCTCGTGCTGTCGCAGATCGGTGAGCAGGTGCGGCGCGCAGTCGCAAGGTGAGGTGCGACGCTCCCCTTAGCCCTCACCAGAGAAGGGAAGATGGCATCACGCCCGCGCGTTGAGCACAGCTCTTGCCGCCACGACGTATTCCGGCCAATGCCCGTCCGCGTAACGTTCGGCCTGGCGTTCGCAGGTGACGTCGGGCGCATGCGCCGCCGCGATCATCCGTGCAAAATGCTCTTCGGCCACCGTCGTATCGTCAGCCACGGGCGCCGGCGTCGCGGCGGCAAGTGCGGTCGGAGCAACCGCGAGCCCCGCCAGTCCGGCAAGCAGGATGCGGCGTGACGTCTTCATGGCTATCGTCCTTCATTGTCCGGCCTGCACTCTGGCCGGCGAGTGTGTCAGTGCGATCACGGCAGGGTAACCGCGCACAACGGTGCCGTCCATCGCTTGACGCTGCGGACGCCGCTCTATGCCGTGCGCAACAGACCGCGGTCTTGGTGGATTTTCGGTAAAACGCCGCTTCCGCATTTTCACGGATGCCAACGCAAGGGCAACAACCGCCTGTCGTTGATGATGAAGGGCTTTTCGCGTTTCAGCGCGCACGTACATGGTGCCCGACGCGTGAACCAATTGTTAGCCCTCCCGCGCGATTGCCCTCCGCCTTACCTCTCGGCAAATAAGCTTGCGACAGACTGGGCCGGCTTCGTCAGGGAGGTTGGGAATGCCCCGTTTGGTGTCGGAACGAACGTTTCTGGCCGGAAAGATCATCTTCAACTTCGGTCAATCGACCATCGATTGCGTCGTGCGCCGAATGTCAGAAGACGGCGCGACACTGGAGATGCAGAGCAGCCTCGGCGTGCCCGAACGATTCCACCTCAGGCTCGCAAGCCAGGAGATCATCTCCTGCCGCGTGCTCTGGCGGTCGGACCGCCAGGTCGGGGTCGCACTCGGAGCGGAAGATCATGTCGAACCCAAAACCGAGAATGAGCCCGGGCGGAGCGCCGACTCGCTGCTGCGCGGGCAGATGCTTGCGCTTCGCGCGGCACTCGATTTCGTCCCGCTCGGCATCGTGCTGCTCGATGCCAATCTCCGCGCGCAGTTGATCAACCGCGCGTTTCGGCGGATGTGGCTGTTGCCGGATGAAGTTGCCAACAGCAATCCGTCTTTTGCGACGCTGATGCACCATGGCCGCGATACGCTCGCCTATGAGGTTCCGCCGGCCGAGCTTGAAGCCTATGTCGCCGAGCGTGTCGGTCAAATACAGGCGGGTGATGCGTCCCCACGCGATCTGCGCCGCTCCGGCGGCGACGTCATTCGCATGCAATGCACGCCGCTGCCTGACGGCGGGCGGATGCTGACCTATACGCCCGTCACCGACATCGTGCGCTATTCTGACGAGTTGAAGTTGTTGCGCGACGCACTCGAGAATGTCGAGGACGGCGTGCTGTTGCTCGACCGCGATCTCAACGCCAGCTTCATGAACCGGCGAATGCGGCGGTTCTGGGAGGTGAGTGAGCAAGAGGCCGCCGACCGCCCGACCTACGCATCGCTGGTAAGCCGGGCGCAGCGCGCGAGCGCGCCGGATCTGCCGGCGAACGAATTGACGAGGTTTCCCACCAAGCGCATCGCCGAAGTCAAGGCCGGCGATCATGTGCGCGACCTCCAGACGCCGGACGGGCGGCGAATCAGGGCCCATTGCACCACGATGTCGAATGGAGGTCGCATGTTGACCTATGTCGACATCACCGATCTCACCAACAAGGCCAATATGTTGGAGCGGCTCGCGACCACCGACCCGCTGACGGGCCTCTATAACCGCCGCCATTTTCTCGGCTCTCTCGATGCGGAATGGAGCCGCTTCCAACGCTACTACCGCTCCGTCTCGGTCCTGATGCTCGACATCGACCATTTCAAATCGGTCAACGACCGCTATGGTCACGCGGTCGGCGACGAGGCGATCAAGGCGGTTGGGGCTGCGTGCATCGCTGGCAAACGCAAGTCCGATCTCGTCGGTCGCCTTGGCGGCGAGGAATTTGCGGTCCTCCTGCCCGAGACCAGCCTGTCCCGTGCAAGGATGGTGGCCGAGCGCATCCGCAAGGGTGTGATGAGCTCGCAGATCTTTGCCGACAAGATTCAGTTCGGCCTTACCGTGAGCATCGGCATCGCGGAGGCCACCGTCAGCATGTCCGGCATCGACGCACTGATGGGCGCGGCCGATCATGCGCTCTATCAGGCCAAGGCCGAAGGCCGCAATCGCTGCATCTCCTGGGAGCCCCCGCTGCCTGCAAGCAAGGCGGCGGAGTGACCCTCGGAGCAGCTTCTACTCCGGCACCGGCACGTCGAATGTGTTCAGCGTGACCGAGACCATGCAGTAGACGCCGACGAGATAAGAGAGTTCGGCCGCGCCGTGCTCGCCGAACTCCTTCACCGCGGCCCGATAGGTCAGCTCCGGCAGTACGCCGCCGCTGACCAGCGCGGACGCCATGTCGTAGGCGACCGCCTCTTGCTTGGTGAGATCGACCGGCCGCTGTCCGGCAACGATGGTCGCGAGTTTTTCGTCGGATAGTCCGCGCTGCTCGGCGACCAGCACATGGGCATAGAGCTCGTAGCCGGAGCGGAAATGCGAACCGGTGACGAGGATCGCGACCTCGCGCACCGGCGCCGGCAGCAGGGGGTTCGACGCGATCGCCTTGACCAGCTCCCACACGGCCTTGCCGAAGCGCGGCTCGCGAATCCAGGGATTCCACGGACCGAGCAGCGCGCCGTCGTCGCGCATGTTCACGAAGCCCTTGAAGTGGTCCTTGATGCCGGCCTGCATGTCGTCATAGAGCGGCTTCTGTTCGGCACTCAGGTCTTTCGGATCGAGAATGGGAAGGCGCACGGCAGGATCTCCTCGTTGAGAGGATGCGAAGCTCGCGCGCGTGCACGCGCAAGGCAAGTGAAGTTGCCGTGACATTCGGTTCCCCGCGGGGACCGCCCGACAGCGTCGGTTACGGTGCCTCCTGGCGCGCCAGCGGCTCGCCCAGCGTATGCATCAGCCGGTTGGCCCAGCCGAAGATCGCGGCCGACAGCACGAGGTCAATCTGCTCGAGCTCGCTCAGCCCGGCCTCGCCCAGTGCGCGCGCATCATCGGCGCTCGCTTCGATCGGAGTCGTTGAGAGTTTTGTGGCGAAATTGAACAGTGCCTGCTGGCGCGCCTCCAGCGTGGCATCGCGCTCGTCGGCAAAGATCTCTTCAACGACGTCGTTGCGCCCGGAGTAACTGATGAAGCGTGAGGCGTGAACGGCGGCGCAATAGATACAGCGGTTGACGACCGAGGCACTCAGCGCGCCGAGCTCGCGCTCGGCCGGAGACAAGCCGTCCTTGCCATACATGATGAGGTTGAACAGCGGCGAGCGCACCGCAAGCGATTCCGGGTCATGCGCCAGCGTCAGCACGTAAGGCGAGACGCCCTTGTTGGACGGCGTGACCTTCATCGCTGCGAGCTGCTCGGATGTCGCCGAGGCGAGCTCGACCGGCGTGACATAGGGCGACCAGATCGGGATCGTGACGGTGAAGCTGTGGACGATTTCGCTCATCGGGCTTCGACCTCTTTCAGGAGCTTGAGGCCGGCCAGGACCCGCAGTTGGTAGTTCACGAAGGCGGCGAGCTCGGACAGCCGCACGATATCGGCCTCGCTGGCGCCAGCCGCCTTCAGCGACACGATGTCCTGCCGCGTCGCCTCGCGCGGCGACAGCGTCAGCAGGTCGGTGTGGCGGGCCATGGCATCGTGCAGAGGATCGCCGCACACGCCGTCGGGCCGGGCGAGCGTAGCCAAGTCGAGATCGCTCGCATGCGCCAGATAGGATTCGTAATGCGCGGTCAGCGCCTCGTCGCCGACATGCCGGCACATCCGCGCCGCGAGTGCCGCCCGCAAGCCGTGGCTCAGTCCGCCGGGCTCACGCGGCAGCAGCACCGCGTCATGGGCGGCTTCGCTCAGGCGCAAAATCTCGGCACGCGCAAGCAGAGCCTGGCCGAGCCGTGACGCCACGGGCACACCGGCAATGGTTTCGATCAGCGTGGTCAAGCAGCACTCCGTGGGCTCTGTGGATTGGGGACGTCCTCGACGGCGAGCGCCAGCGGCTGCGCCGTATCCAGGAACGACGACAAGGCAGCTTCGAACGGCACCGGATCGAGGCCGCGGGCGTTCAGCCATGCGGGATCATAATAGGTCTGCCGGTAGCGCTCGCCGGAATCGCAGATCAGCGTGACCAGCGATCCGTTTTGGCCGGCGCTGCGCATCTCCGAAGCAATGCGGCACAGCGCCAGGAAATTGGTGCCGGTCGAGCCGCCGACAGACCGGCGCAGCCGGCGCGACAGCACATTCATCGCCGCGATCGTCGCCACATCCGGGATCTTCATCATGCGGTCGACGACGCCCGGCACGAAGGAGGGTTCGCAGCGCGGACGGCCGACGCCTTCGATCAGTGACGGCCGCTCGCAAACATGGGAGCGGTCCTGCGAACGGAAGCAGTCGAAGAAGGCGGAATGCTCGACATCGGCGACGCACAGCCGCGTCGGATACTGGCGATAGCGCAAATAGCGTCCGATGGTGGCCGACGTGCCGCCGGTGCCGGCGCCCATCACGATCCAGTCCGGCAGCGGGCGAGGCTCGCCCTTCAATTGCGTGAAGATCGACTCGGCGATGTTGTTGTTGCCGCGCCAGTCGGTGGCACGCTCGGCGAAGGTGAACTGATCCATGTAGTGGCCGTTCAGGCGGGTGGCGAGCGCGGCAGCCTCCGCATAGAGCGTGCGGCCGTCGTCGATCAGATGGCAATTGCCGCCATAGTGGGTGATCGCGGCGATCTTCTCCGCCGACGTCGTGCGCGGCATCACGGCGTAGAAGGGCACGCCGATCATCTGCGCGAAATAGGCTTCCGACACCGCGGTCGATCCCGACGAGGCCTCGATGACAGGCGTGCCTTCGCGGATATGGCCGTTGCAGAGCGCGTAGAGGAACAGCGAGCGCGCCAGCCGATGCTTCAGGCTGCCGGTCGGATGCGTGGACTCGTCCTTCAGATAGATGTCGATGCCGGCGAGCGCCGGCACGATCAGCCGGATCAGATGGGTGTCGGCGGTGCGGCACTGGTCGGCCTCGATCGCGGCCACGGCCTCGTCCACCCAGCCGCGCTGATAGGCCGGTCCGGCCGGATTGTGCTGGCGAAAGGGGGGCGGCTCCATCGGCATGACCTGAACCTCTCATAATACTTCTTGCACATCAAGAAATATTGTTCATTCTATATCCACATAATACAAACGATATGGCCATGAACCAGGACGTTATCGACATCCGCCTTCTCGAGGCCTTCGCCGCCGTGATGTCGGCCGGCAGCATCACCGGCGCGGCGCGGCTGCTTGGCCGTTCGCAGCCGGTCGTGACGCGTCAGATCCAGGATCTCGAGGCTGACGTCGGCTATCTCCTGTTCACCCGGAACGGCCCGCGCATCAGCCCGACGTCGAAGGGCGTGCTGTTTCATGCCGAGGTCGAGCGGCTGCTGATGGGCTTGAAGCACATCCGCCAGCGCGCCAATGCGATCGGCGCGGGTGCGCTTCCGGTTCTAAGTCTGGCGGCGATCCCGGCACTGGCAGCCGGCTTCGTCCCGGCCGCGCTTGCAGCGCTCGAACGCGAGTTGCTGCCAAGCCAGGTCCACGTGCAGGCGCTCTCGGCCGAGAACGTCGTGCAATCGGTGCTGTCGCAGTCGGTCGATTTCGGCCTTGCGAGCCTGCCGATCCAGCATCCCGGGCTCGACGTGCAGTGGGTCTGCGAGGTGCCGTGCGTCGCGTGCCTCGCGATGGATCATCCGCTGGCGAAGAAGAAGGTCATTCGCCTGAAGGATCTCGGCGGCGTCCGGTTGCTGACGATGGCCAACCCCTACCGGCTGCGCCGCCGCGTGGAGGAAGCGCTGGAGCGCGAGGGTGTCGTGCCCGCTGAGGTCATCGACACCAACGCTTCACTGACCGCGATCGCCATGGCGAAGCAGTCGCTCGGCATCGCCGTGGTCGAGCCGGTGCTGACCTCCAGCCTGCCGGTGGAGGGCGTCGTCACCCGGCCCCTGGACGTATCCATTCCCTTCCTGTTCGCCGCGATTGCGCCGACCGGGCGCGAGCTGACGCCGACGGTTGCCGCGCTCAACGACGCACTGCGCGCCGCGGTCGCGCTGATGCCCGGCGCGAGGCTGCATAGCGGTGCCGCCGCGCTGGCCGAGGCCGGCGACGAAACCAGTGAATTCGAGAAAGCCCCCTCATGACGACGATGACACCTGACGCGGCAGGCCTCGCGGCTCTTGAAGAGCGCCTGAAGCAGGATCTGGCTTGGCTCGAACTGCCCACCAAGTCATGGGTGCCGCGCCGTGTCGTCGATGGCGCGGGCGTCGTCGACGTCGTCATCGTCGGCGCCGGCATGGCCGGCCTCGTCGCCTCCGCCATGCTCAGGCGCCTCGGTGTCGACAACCAGCTCGTGCTCGACCGCGCGCGGGCCGGCGAGGAAGGTCCCTGGGTCACGTTCGCCCGGATGCGGACGCTGCGCTCGCCCAAGGAATTGACCGGACCCGCGATGGGCATGCCGGCACTGACCTTCCGCGCCTTCTACGAGGCACAATATGGCAAGCAAGCCTGGCAGGCGCTCGACCGCGCGCCGCGCACGATGTGGATGGATTACCTGATCTGGTACCGCAAGGTGCTGGGTCTGCCGGTCCGCAACGGGGTCTCGGTCGAGCGAATCGACGCGCGCCCCGATGGCCTGTTCGCACTCGACGTCAGCGAGGACGGTGCGTCGCGACAGATTCTCGCGCGCCATGTCGTGCTGGCGACGGGCCGCGACGGCCTCGGCGGCGCTTACGTGCCGCCGCTCGTCGATGGCATCGACCGGCGTTTCTGGGCACATTCCTCCGCCGCCATCGACTTCGAGAGATTTCGCGGCAGACGCGTTGCAGTCGTCGGCGCGGGCGCATCCGCGATGGACAACGCAGCGATCGCGCTGGAAGCCGGCGCAGCGCGCCTCGACCTCTTCATCCGGCGCGCGGACATCCCGCGCGTCAACAAGTTCACCGGCATCGGCAGCCAGGGCGTCGTGCACGGCTTTGCCGGCCTGACGGATGATTGGAAATGGCGTTTCCTCGATCACACGCTGAAGGCGCAGACGCCACCGCCGCGCCAGAGCGTGCTGCGCGTCTCCGCCTATCCGCAGGCGCATTTTCATCTCGCAAGCCCCATCAATGATCTCGTCGTCGAACGAGATCATCTCATGCTGACGACGCCGAAGGGTCGCTACGCGACCGATTTCATCATCTTCGGCACGGGCTTCAAGGTCGACCTCGCGTTGCACGACGAGCTTGCCGCCTTCGCGCCGCATATCCGGTTCTGGCGCGACCGCTTCCCGACGCCTGCCGGCATGGACAATGCGGAGCTGGAGAACTCGCCAGACCTCGGCGACAGCTTCCAGTTCCTGGAGAAGGAGCCCGGCGCCTGCCCGATACTGGCGCGGCTGCACTGCTTCAACTATCCGGCGACGCTCAGCCACGGAAAACTCTCCGGCGATATCCCTGCGATCAGCGAGGGCGCCGACCGGCTCGCGCGCGGCATCGTCGGCCGCCTGTTCGTCGAGGATCGCGAGATCCATTTCGCCAGCCTCAAGGCGTTCGCCACGCCGGAACTCGCCGGCGACGAATGGCAGGATGCCGACGCCACCCATCAACCCGCCGAATAGGCCGAACCGGACAGGCAAGCGAGAGATGCAAACGAACAGAAAAGCCATCGCGGCCGCGATCGCCGGCAATGCGATGGAGTGGTACGATTTCACGGTGTTCGCGCTGATGACACCGGTCATCAAGAACCTGTTTTTTCCGGTCGACCCGAAAGTTCCGGGCAGTGAGATCAACGCGCTGCTGCTGACCACCGCGCTATTCGGCTCCGGCTTCTTCATGCGGCCGATCGGCGGCCTCGTGCTCGGCTATTTCGGCGATCGCAAGGGCCGGAAGGCGGCGATGACGCTCGGCATGGGCATCATGGCGCTCTCCGTCGCGCTGTTGGCATTGACGCCGACCTACGCCACGGCCGGCATTGCGGCGCCGCTGATCGTGCTGCTGGCGCGGCTGTTGCAAGGCTTTTCGGTCGGCGGCGAGTTCGGCACCTCGACCGCCTATCTGATCGAAGCGGCGCCTCCCGGCCGCACCGGCTTCTATGGCTCGTGGCAAATCGCGGGCCAGCTCATGGCCAACGTGCTCGGCGCAGTGCTGGGCGTCGCCCTGACGCTGACGTTCACGCAGGAGCAGCTTGCCGCCGGCGCCTGGCGCATTCCCTTCTTCGTCGGCCTCGTGATCGTTCCGATCCTGCTCTATATGCGCGCCAGCGTCATCGAGCCCGAATCCTCCCGGCGCAGCATGGCGACGGTGCACAAGGAAAGTTTCATCGCCGCGCTGAAGAATCCCGGCCGCAATTTCCTGATCGGCATGGGCATGGTGGTCGCGAGCGCCGTGTCGTTCTATGTCACCTTCGGCTACACCGTGACCTACGCCAAGGAGGTGCTGAAGCTGCCGCTGATGCAGAGTTTCCTGGTGCAGATGATCGCGGCGATCGTGATGGTGATCGTGGTGCCCGCGGCGGGCGCCATCTCCGACCGCTATCCGCGCAAGCCGCTGCTGCTGGTCTCGCTGATCGGCTATTTCGTCTCGCTCTATCCGCTCTATGCCTGGGTGATCTCCGAACCGTCGATCACAAAGCTCCTGATCGCCCAAGTCGTGATCGGCTTCTTCGGCGCCTTCTTCCTCGGTGTCTACTGCACCACGCTGGTCGAGCTGTTCCCGATCCGCATCCGCTCGACCGCGCTCGCGATCGTCAACAATGTCGCGGTGCTGGTGTTCGGCGGCTTCGCCCAGTTCTTCGTGACCTGGCTGATCGCCCTCACCGGCTCCCCGCTGGCGCCGATCTTCTATGTGATGATAGGCGTCGGGCTCGGGCTGATCGCGGTGATCGCGATGCGGCCGGAGGATGCCGGGCAGGAGCAGGTCGCGGACGGCGTCGTCGAACAGGCGTCGTGAAGTCGCTCAAAACTCCAGCGGCGCGTTGTCGACGACTTCCTTCATCACGAAGAAGGTGCGGGTCTGCCGCACACCGGGCAGCGCGATGAGCTGCTCGCCATGGATGCGGTTGAAATCCTCCATGTCGCCGACGCGGATCTTGAGGAAGTAATCGAAGTCGCCGGCGACGAGGTGGCAGTCGAGCACGAATTTCAGCTTGACGATCGCCTGCTCGAAGATGGCAAAACTCTCCGGCGTCGAGCGGTCGAGCACGACGCCGACCATCACCAGCGTGCCCTTCCCCACCTTCTTCGGCGCAACCATGGCGCGGACGGTGGCGATGAAGCCGTCCTCGACCAGGCGCTGGGTGCGGCGGTGGCAGGTGGCGGGGCTGATCGCGACGGTTTCGGCCAGCTCGGCGTTGCTCAGCCGGCCGTTATTTTGCAGCAATCTCAGCATCTTAAGGTCAGTGCGGTCGAGACGAGGCGACATGGAAGATACTTCCGTAATTGATGTTTAATACGGAAGAAGTATTAGCCAATGGCGATATTCTCGCAAGATATCGCGCAATATAGGCGCAATATTCGAGAGCACATTTTTCCAAGCCGATGCTAGTCACATCTCGAACACCAACGCCAATCGGGATGACCTGACGATGCTCGAGAAATTTGCGCGCTACCCGCTGACCTTCGGCCCCACACCCATCGAGAAGCTGGACCGGCTGTCAAAGCACCTCGGCGGCAATGTCGAAATCTATGCCAAGCGCGAGGACTGCAATTCCGGCCTCGCTTATGGCGGCAACAAGCTGCGCAAGCTCGAATACATCATTCCCGACGCGATCGCCTCCAACGCCGACACGCTGGTCTCGATCGGCGGCGTGCAGTCGAACCACACCCGCATGATCGCGGCGGTCGCCGCCAAGATCGGCATGAAGTGCCGCCTGGTGCAGGAAGCCTGGGTGCCGCACGAGGACGCGGTCTATGACCGCGTCGGCAACATCATGCTCTCGCGCATCATGGGCGCCGACGTTCGCCTGGTCGACGACGGCTTCGACATCGGCATCCGCAAGAGCTGGGAGCAGGCGATCGACGAGGTGAAGGCGGCGGGCGGCAAGCCCTACGCGATTCCGGCCGGCGCCTCCGTGCACAAATTTGGCGGGCTTGGCTATGTCGGCTTCGCCGAAGAGGTGCGCAAGCAGGAAGCCGAGCTCGGCTTCAAGTTCGACTACATCGTGGTCTGCACCGTGACCGGCTCGACCCATGCCGGCATGCTGGTGGGCTTTGCTGCCGACGGCCGCGCGCGAAAGGTGATCGGCATCGATGCGTCGTTCACGCCGGCGCAGACCAAGGCGCAGGTGCTCTCGATCGCCCAGAACACCGCGAAACTCGTCGAGCTCGGCAAGGACATCGTTGCAGACGACGTCGTGCTGATCGAGGACTACGCCTATCCCGCCTATGGCGTGCCGTCGGAGGAGACCAAGGAGGCGATCCGCCTCTCCGCACGGCTCGAAGCCATGATCACCGACCCCGTCTACGAGGGCAAGTCGATGCAGGGCCTGATCGACCTGACCCAGAAGGGCCATTTCGAGAAGGGCGCGAAGATTCTGTACGCTCATCTCGGTGGCGCGCCGGCGCTGAACGGCTATGGGTACGCGTTCCGGAACGGCTGAGGCATAAGGGAAGCGGGACGACTCTCGCCTCCTCATCTTGTAGCCCGGATGGAGCGAAGCGTAATCCGGGACTCGCACAATACGGAAAGACTGCCCCGGATTTCGCTTCGCTCCATCCGGGCTACGATCGGGATGCTCTACCGCGTCTTCACAATCTGGAGCAGCTCTTCCCCGTAATGCTCGAGCTTCTTGTCGCCGATGCCGGGGACGTTGCGCAATTCGTCGAGCGTGGTCGGCCAGGCGCGGACGATGCCGTCGATCGTAGCGTCGTGCAGCACGACATAGGCCGGCACGCCGCGCTCGCGCGCGAGGTCCGAGCGCCAGGCGCGCAGCCGCGCGCGCAATTCGGGATCGACGTCGCCCTGCGGCGCGTTCATGGCCGGCGCGAGGTCGCCGCGGCGGGATTTTGCGCGGCTTGACCGAATGCGGGCGCCGGGCGCCTCCTCGCGCAGCCACACCTCGGTCTCGCCACGCAACACGCCGCGCGCGGAGTCCATCAGCTTCAGCGCGCCAAAGGCCTCGCTGTCACTCTGCAAATGCCCCATCGCCACCAGCTGCCGTAGCACCGTGCGCCACTGCTTCTCGTTGAGCTCGCGTCCGATGCCGAACACGGAGAGCTTGTCGTGGCCGAACTGCGTCACTTTCTCGGTCAGGCGTCCGATCAGCACATCGATCAGGTGCATCGCGCCGAAACGCTGCCCGGTGCGATAGGCGCAGGAGAGCAGCTTTTGCGCCAGCACCTTGCCATCGCGCATTTGCGGCGGCGTCAGGCAATTGTCGCAATTGCCGCAACTCTCGCCGTGCAAGGTCTCGCCGAAATAGCCGAGCAGCCGCTTGCGCCGGCACTGTGCGGTCTCGGCAAGCCCAACCAGCGCATCGAGCTTGCCGATCGAGACCCGCTTGAAATCGTCTGATGCGGTGGATTCATCGATCATGCGGCGCTGCTGCACGATGTCCGAGAGACCGTAGGCCATCCAGGCCGCTGACGGCTTGCCGTCGCGGCCGGCGCGGCCGGTCTCCTGGTAGTAGGACTCGATGCTCTTGGGCAGATCGAGATGGGCGACGAAGCGCACGTCGGGCTTGTCGATGCCCATGCCGAAAGCGACGGTCGCGACGATGATGATGCCATCCTCGTTGAGGAAGCGATCCTGGTTGCGCGAACGCACGCTGCTGTCGAGCCCGGCGTGATAGGGCAGCGCCGCAATGCCGGCATCCGCGAGCGCACCCGCGACCTCCTCGACCCGATTGCGGGAGAGGCAATAGACCACGCCGGCGTCGCCTGCATGGCGCTCCCGGATGAAGTCCTTGAGCTGCGACACCGCGCTGCGCTTGTCGACGATCTCGTAGCGGATGTTGGGCCGGTCGAAGCTGGAGACGAATTGCGGGGAACCCGTCAACCCGAGCCGCTCGACAATTTCCTTGCGCGTCAAATCATCGGCGGTCGCAGTCAGCGCGATACGAGGCACGTCGGGAAAGCGCTCGGCGATGATGGAGAGGCCGACATATTCAGGCCTGAAATCATGGCCCCATTGCGAAACGCAATGCGCCTCGTCGATCGCGAACAAGGCCACTTTCGCCTGCGCCAGCATCGACAGGCAGCGCGGCGTCACCAATCGTTCCGGCGCGACATAGAGCAGGTCGAGATCGCCTGCGATCAGGCGCCGCTCGATCTCGGAGGCTTCTTGCAGCGTTAGCGACGAATTCAGCGCCGCAGCATTGACTCCGGCCTCGATCATGCCCGCGACCTGGTCGCGCATCAGCGCGATCAGCGGCGACACCACGATGCCGCAGCCTTCGCGCAACAGAGCCGGTAATTGGTAGCACAACGACTTGCCGCCGCCGGTCGGCATCAGCACCAGGCAATTGCCCCCATCGGTGACATGCCGGATGATCTCGCCCTGCGCGCCGCGAAAGCCCGGCAGGCCAAACACCGAATGCAGCACCGACAGCGCGTCGGGGCGATCGACTGAGGCAGGCAGCGAAGCGGTAGAGGGAACGGACATGGGCGGAACAGGACCGGGCCGTGGGATTCGTCACAAGGCCAGTCGCATGACGGCGCGGGCGAGGCAAGACTGTTTGGGTAGCTTGTTCTCCCTCTCCCCGTTCTTACGGGGGAGAGGGTTGGGGTGAGGGGCCTCTCTCCACATGCGAGATTGACGATAGACCTGTACCCCCTCACCCGGATCGCAAGAGCGATCCGACCTCTCCCCGCAAGCGGGGCGAGGTTAGAGAGCTACGCCCCGATTCGCCGCAACGCCTCTGCGACTGTCACGATCGGCATGTTGCGCGTCTCGGCCGCCTTCAGCGCGTGGCGAAGCAACGCCGGCGAGCAGCCATAGGGGCTCGGCTGGTCGACCACGTCGTGGCCGTAGAAGATCAGCCAGCCGCCGCTTGCGGTTGCCTCGTCGAAGTAACGATCCACGCCCGCGGTGTCGATCTCGCGATCGACAAGAGGCGAGGCGCGCAGGAACTGGAGATCGATGACATCGCGATTGACGCCGGGAAGGATGCCGCGCGCTGAACGGAAGGTCTTGGCGAGCTGCGGCTTGCGCCAGACCGACGCAAGGCCATACGGATAGGCGAAATTTTCGAGCGAGATCGAGGAGTCGATGGCACGGAAGTGGGTGCGGTTCCGTTCAATCTCCCGCGCCATGGCGGTCTCATCGAGATCAACTGCGCGGAGGTGCGAGAAGGTGTGGCAGGCGATCTCGTGGCCACCACGATGCAACCGCACGATCGCGTCGTTCGACAGGCCTTGCCAATGATCTCCCGGCTGATCGATCAGGCTGCCGGCGAGATAAAACGTTCCGCGGCCGCCATACGCTTCCAGCAGCGATGCACCCTTGCCTGCTGCACTGTCGGGAGCATCATCGAAGGTGAAGCTCACCATCGGCGCGTGCGCCTGCAAGCGGTGCGGCGCGGCACGGAAATGCCGGGCCAGCCGATTGCTCACGCGTCCGTGGAGTGCCGACCACACGATTGCATTCCCTGTAATTCCCGACCGCGCTACTGAAACATCTGCGCGTCGCCTGAGGCAAGCTTTACGCCTTGTTAATCATAACGGAACCCATGCCCTCGTACTAACGCGCAAGCAACGGCGCCTTGGTATCCGCGGCAAGATCGCGCAGCCAGTTGCGGAAGAGCGCCGCGGCGGCGCTGCCGGCAGCGATATCGCCGCGCAAATTCAGTGCGGGCAGCTCGTTGGTGAGCGCCGGATGGCGCTGGTGCCTCGCGCGCTTCTCGAATCGCGCAAGCCTCTCTTCGGTCGGTGCGTCGAAATAGCTCACGGGCACGGCCGGGTAGATCTCACGCTCGCGCGCGAGATAGCGGCCGATATCGCGCAGATATTCGCGCTGGAGCGACAGCGCGTCATATTCGGGATGGCCCTGGAAGAACACGAAGCGGCTGGCATATTGCCGGACGAAGATGTCGACGCCGGCCCGGACCGAACGGGTCAGCACCTGATAGCCGGCCTGCGTGAGATCGCGCTCTGTGACTTCGTTCAGGCGCGAGTGCGAGATCTTGAACGGCGCGGGCGCCTCGCGCGTCAGCGAATCGCTCGTCACGGCATCGCAGTCGAAGATGCCGTGGCATTTGGCCGGCAACCGCTGCCGTTCGATGCGATCGAGATGCAGCACCGCCGCATGCGCGGCGAGGCATGACCAGATCGTCGAGCGCGTGTTGGTCTTGGCCCAATCGACGAGATCGGTGAGGTCGCGCCAATACGGCTCCTGGTCGAGCTCGGGCGCCACCGGCTCGGCGCCGGTCACGATCAGCCCGTCGAACTTTTGGCGCTTGAGATCAGAGAGATCGGAATATTCGCTCTCGACGTGCCACTTCGCTTCCGGCGAGCGCATCACCGACGGCAGCGAGAAGCAGTGGAAACGGATGCGGCGCGGCCCCGCGGCAGCCTGAAGCAGCTTCATGAACTGCCGCTCGGTCGCCTTCAGCGCCGGGTCCGGCATGTTGTTGATCAACCCGATGGAGAGCTCGGCGCCGCCGTGATGGCGTGCGAGATCCGCTTCGGCCGGCACCAGGGCCGGGCTCGAGATACCTTGATCCCTGTCGATCAAGATGCTCATCGGGGCGGCTGCCTACTCCGCCGCCTGAAGACGCGCGGCCGGACAGGCCTTTTCCAAGGCCTGGTCGATGTCCTCGATGATATCGGCGGCATGCTCGATGCCGATCGAGAGGCGGATCGTCTCCGGAAGCACGCCGGCGGTGCGCTGTTGCTCGGCCGACATCTGGCGGTGCGTGGTCGAGGCCGGATGGCAGGCCAGCGACTTGGCGTCGCCGATATTGACGAGCCGCGTGATCAGCTTCAGCGCATCGTAGAAGCTCTTACCCGCCTCCATGCCGCCCTTGATGCCGAAGGTGAACAGCGAGGAGGCGTTGCCGTCGAGATATCTTTGGACCAGCGAATAATAGGGGCTGTCCGGGAAACCCGTGTAGTTCACCCAGGCAACGCGCGGATCGGCGCGCAGGAATTCGGCGACCTTGCGGGCGTTCTCGCAGTGGCGCTCCATGCGCAACGCCACGGTCTCGATGCCCTGGAGCAGCAGGAAGGCGTTGAACGGCGACAGCACCGAGCCCATGGTGCGCTGATAGATGCTCCGCGCGCGCTCGATATAGGCGGTCTTGCCGAAACGCTCGGCATAGACGAGGCCATGATAGGAAGCGTCCGGCTTATTGTAGCCCGGGAAGCGATCGGCGTGCTTGGCCCAGGGGAAATTTCCTGAATCGACGATGGCGCCGCCGAGCGTGGTGCCGTGGCCGCCCAAAAACTTGGTCAGCGAATGTACAGCGATGTCGGCGCCGTAGTCGAACGGCTTGAGCAGGATCGGGGTCGCGACGGTGTTGTCAACGATCAGCGGCACGCCACGGGCGTGCGCGATTTTGGCCAGCGCCTCGATGTCGCAGACATTGCCGGCGGGATTGCCGATGGTCTCGGCGAACACGGCACGGGTGTTCTCGTCGATCAGTCTTTCGATCGCCTCGGGCTTGTCGCTCTCGGCGAAGCGGCCCGTGATGCCCTGGCGTGGCAGAATGTGGGAGAGCAGCGTATGCGTGGTGCCATAAAGCTGCGGTACGGACACGATGTTGCCGCCGTGATCGGCGACGTTGACGAAGGCGAAATGCAGCGCCGCCTGGCCGCTCGCGACCGCAAGCGCGCCGACACCGCCTTCGAGCTCGCTGATGCGCTTCTCCAGCACCGCGCTGGTCGGATTGGCGATGCGGCTGTAACGATAACCTTCGGCCTCGAGATTGAAGAGCGCCGCGCCATGATCGGCGCTGTCGAAGGCGTAGGCGGCGGTCTGGTAGATCGGCACGGCGACCGCGTGCGTGGTGGCTTCGGGTTCGTAGCCGGCGTGAATAGCGATCGTCTCGTTGCGCATCGTGCCACCTCCGCGTGGAGCGGGCCGCACTTATTGGCCTGTATGAGGCATGTGCGTTGTCCGCCGTCCCCGTGTTAGAGGCGGGTGGTAAAGCGGGCAATAATTCGTCTACAGATCGATGAAGTAACCCTAACGGTTATTGGTGAATTGGCTAAAATTTGAGTCAAATTGGATTAATGAATTCGTACGGTGCCGTCTCGCCACTGTGCGGCGATCCACCCTCTCCACAAGGGGCGAGGGTGGCACTGTCAACGCCGCGACAGTTCGCGAAGGATCAGGCCATCGTTTCCCAGAGCCGATGGGGCAGCACGCCCGCGCGCTTCTCGATCGCAGCCGCCGCATCCAGCGCAAGATCCTCGCGGTAACGGCCGGCGATGAGCTGCACGCCGATCGGCTTGCCGTCGTGCAGGGCCACCGGCACCACTGCGCCGGGCAGGCCCAGCACGTTGATCGCGGAGATGAAGCGGATCTCGCCCCAGAAGATCTCGCGCACGCGCTCGGCGCTGACGGTGTCGTCGCGCGGGCCCGGCGTCGGCTGTACCGTCGTCGGCGCCAGCACGACCGGATAGTCCTCGAAGAACAATTGCCAGGCGCGGATATGGCCGCTGCGCGCGGCGGTGGCGCGCATCCAGGCCGGCAGGTCGAGCACGCTGGCCTTGGTCTTCATGCCGCCCCACGCCTTGTGGAAATCCTCGGACGTGACCTTCAGCATGCCGGCCTCCTGCATCACCACCGTTTCATTGGTGATGATGTCGCACCAGGTCTGCCAGACGCCGTTAATGTCGGGCACCTCGACCTCGCTGACGCGATAGCCGGAACGCTCGAGGTGATCGGCGGCCTGGCGCAGCGCCGCGGTGACCGACGGATCGACGTCCATGTCCTCGGGGATTTTTGCCAGCGCGACCTTGATCGGCCCCTTCGGCTTCGGCCCGACCAGCGGCGCCGGCACCCACCAGGGGTCGCGCGGATCACGCTGGCTCATCGCCTCCAGCGCCAGACGAACGTCGGCGACGTGACGGGCGAGCGGCCCCTGCGCCGACATCAGATGCGCCAGCATCGGCCGCTCGGCGGTGGCGCTCTGGTTGAAGGCGGGAATGCGGCCCTGCGTCGGCTTGATGGTAGCAACGCCGTTGCAATGCGCCGGCCAACGCAGCGAGCCGCCGATGTCGTTGCCATGCGCGATGGTGCCGATGCCGGCAGCAACCGCTGAACCCGCACCGCCGGAGGAGCCGCCGCAGGTGATATTCGGATCCCAGGGATTGAGCGTCAGCCCATGCAGCGGATTGTCGGTGAAGCCGCGGAACGAGAATTCCGGCGTGTTGGTGAGGCCGAGCACGATCGCACCGGCCTTCTTCAGGTTGCGTACGACCGGCGAATCCGACGGCGCGATGAGGTCCTTGTTAGCGGGTACGCCGTTGAAATTGGGCCGGCCTTCGAAGTCGACATTCTCCTTGATCGTGATCGGGACGCCATGCAGGAGGCCAAGCTCGCCGCCCTTGGCGCGCTGCTTGTCGGCCGCATGCGCCGCCTTCAGCGCCTCTTCGCCGAGATCGACGACGACCGCATTGAGCCTGGGATTGACGGCGTGCATCCGCGCCAGATGCGCCTCGACGGTCTCGACCGCGGAGATTGCGCCGGAGCGAATCGCGGCCGCGGTGTCGACCGCCGACCATTGCCAGGCCGGGCCTTTCGGGCGGCGCGCTGTGGCGGATTTACGGGACGTGGTCTTCTTGACTGTCTTCTTGGCCTGTTTCGCAACAGCGCCCTTGCGGCCGGCGGTCTTCTTGCTCGAGGTCTTCGCTGCTTTCTTTGAAGCGCTTTTCTTCTTGGTCGCTGTCTTCTTCGCCACGTCTCATCTCCTGAAATTGCGGCGCGGAGGTTATGGAGGGCGACGCGGCATGTACAGCGGCGTTTCTGCATGGCGCGTTGCCGCGGCGCAGTGATGCGACGGATTGTCGTCGGCCCTTACACCGGCGGCGGGTTCAGCCGCGCAAAGCCGCCCTGGATAGGGTGCTCTGCAAAACGACAATCCGGGGACCGCGAAGACATTCGCGCCGTCTATGTCGGCCACACCGCACCCTTGCCCGCACGCGTGCGGGCGTTCATCGATTTCCTGGCAGAGCATGTGCGAGTGAGCAATCCCGCGCTGAAGCGCGCGGGGGATGGGAGGTGGCGGCTTGTGAAATGAGGCTGATGGCGGAGAGAGTGTCAGTCAACTCCCCTTGAAATACAAAGTATTTTTGGCCTCCCTAGACCAAAACCCACCGTTTGAGCTACGACCAAAAAGCGAGGTTCCACCACCTCCAATCGTGGCTCACCATCAGGTTCTGGCCAGCCCTACGATTTCCGTCGGCGGTCGACGGCAGGGGTTGTTTCTAGGCGCTTGCTCCCCGAAGGTAGTGGTCACACGTTCGAATCGTGTGATCAATCGTCTCTGATAAATCGGAGCAGTTGAACCTCACAAGCGCGGCTACTCCATCCACCTCGGTATGGAGGGGCATGGCGCCTCATCAGCGATGGGAAGCACCACATACCGTTTCATCCGGTCCATCTTGAACAAGCGTTGGGTAGCTTCATAGGGTCGAGTAGAGGCGTCGATCGCGCGACGCCCCTTGATGCTCGTTCGGGCATTTGGCGCGGCCATGCCTAAACGACGTTACTTTGCGCTCGTACTGGAATTGATGATGAAAGAAATGATCTCTTCGGTGGAGTCCGCAATATCGCTCGCCAGCGCCTGCCTTGCCTTGACGGAGTCGTGCTTCCGTAGTGCGGCAATGATCTGCCGATGGAACATGACGCTGGGTCGGCCTTCCGTGTCTGTCCTGGAATAGAGAACGTTATGCAGTGGTCCCGTTCTCAGCCAAAAATTATCGATCGTCGATAACAGCACCGGCAGCTTGGAAATTTCATAGAGCCCGTAGTGAAAATCCATATTGCATTTGGCTATCCTGCTGCGGTCTCGCTTCTTGAGCGCGTCCTCAAAATGAACCTGAAGCGTTTCCAAATGCAGTATTTGTTCTTTTGTCGCAAGTTTGGCTGCCTCTTCCGCCGCCAATCCTTCCAACTCCATGCGTATGCGCTTGACTTCGCGAATCTCACTTGCTGAAGGCACCGGAACGATCGCCGTGCTGTTGCGCGTCATCTGAAGCGCCTGCTCTGCGACCAGGCGCGTCAGGGCATCGCGAACCGGGGTAAGGCTCGTTCCGTATTGAGTGGCCAGTTCCCGCAACTTCAGCTTTGCTCCAGGTGGAATCGAGCCGGATCGGAGAAGCGACCTCAGTTCATCGTAAATCATCTGGGCACGATGCGGCTCGCCGGTACCGCGCGCGGGCGACGAGATAACGGCGGGTACCTCTGCCGTGGGTTGAATGGCCGAACGCGTGTTCGACTTCTTTGCAACAGCCAAAGAGCTCTCCGGTGCGCTTCTCGCGGATTAAACCCAACGGTCCCAGCTAGCTCCCGAGGCGACGCTCGATTTCGCCCAGTTCTGTCGCTGGTCCGCTGGTCGCGGCACCATGACTAGTGGCGAACCTTGCATCTGTCCAGAACGGCTTTCCTCCCCCGACCGACCTGCCTCGCAGGCGAAACAATTTGTGATAACAAAATCCGAATCCTCCATTTTGTTATAACAAATTTTTTTGTTATAACAAAAATACCGGATTGGTTTGCGAGGTGAGCATGAAGTTTTCCCGCCCGACGATCGTCACATGCGCCGTAACCGGTGGCCAAACCCGCCCCAGCCATAGCCCGCATCTTCCGGTCACGCCTGAGCAGATCGCCACCTCCTGCATCGACGCTGCGAAGGCCGGAGCGGCGATTGTCCACATTCATGTTCGCGACCCGGAAACGGGCGTTCCATCTATGGAGCTCGATCTCTACCGACAGGTAGTCGACCGGATTCGTGGCAGCGGCACCGACATGATTTTAAATCTCACGACGGGGCCGGGCCAGCGCTTCGTGCCCGGAGCGAAAGATCCGGCCGAGGCCGGGCCTGGCACGTCGCTCATACGCGGCGAAGAGCGCGTGACGCATATTGAGGCGCTGAGGCCGGAAATCTGCACGCTTGACCTCAACACTATGTATTCGTTCGGCTCCGTCGTCATCAACACGCCGGAATCGTTGCGGGTCATGGCGAGGCGCATTCAAGCCGCCGGGGTGGTGCCTGAGCTTGAGATTTTCAATCCCGGCGATCTTGTCCTGGCGCGTGACCTTGTCGCCGAAGGTGTGTTGCCCCTTAGGAATTGTCTGCAGTTTGTGCTGGGCGTTAAGTATGGAGCGCCGGCTTCCGCCGACATGCTTTCGACCCTGGTTCGCATGCTTCCTGAAGGCTGGGAGTGGAGTGCGTTCGGCACCGGCCGAATGGCATTTCCTATGGTCGCGCATGCGGTGCTTCAGGGAGGGCACGTTCGCGTCGGAATGGAAGATAATCTGCAGATTGAAAAAGGCGTGCTGGCACGAAGCAATGCCGACCTGGTGAAAAAGGCTGTCCGCATCATTTCCGATCTCGGGGCCCGACCCGCAACGGTGCAGGAAGCTCGCCAAATTCTTTCAATCAACGGCGACAAGTAATCCGAGACCATCGAAGGTAACCAATATGTCAACACAGGCAAACGTCAAACTGCAGAACGCGGCCGATCTTGATACAGCACTCGCCGAAGCTCGTCGCAATTACGCCAGTCGAAATCCGAATAGCTTGCGCGCTTTCGACGCAGCCGCCGAGTATCTTCCCGGAGGGAGCACCCGGACCGGATTGTTCAACTCACCCTTTCCTTTATTTATCGAGCGCGGCAAGGACGCGCGCCTGTGGGATGTCGACGGCAAGTGCTACGTGGACGCGCTGGGCGAATATACGGCCGGTCTATTGGGACACTCTAACCCGGTCGTCCTGCGGACGTTAAGGGAGGCACTCGAATCTGGTCTCAATTTTGGTGGTCACGTCCAGGATGAAGCGCGTTTCGCAAAGCTGATCGTTGATCGCTTTCCCTCTATCAACAAGGTTCGATTTTCGAACTCCGGTACGGAAGCTAATGTTTCCGCGATCGCCACCGCGCTGTACAGCAAGGGACGGTCGAAAGTCATGGTGTTCGAGGGAGCCTATCATGGGGGATCGCTCAGTTTTCCCGTAAATGCGGCGCCTTCCAGGTTGAACGTGCCTTACGACTTTGTCCAAGCGCCGTACAACGAAATCCAGCCGGCCATCGATCTGATCCGTGCCAACAGCGATACGCTGGGGGCCGTGATCGTCGAGCCGATGCTCGGCGCGGGCGGCAGCATCCCCGGCGAAAAGCAATTCCTGAGCGCACTGAGAGAGGAAACGACCCGTCACGGCATCGTTCTGATCTTCGACGAAATCCAGACCTCTCGGCTCGCACCGAACGGCATGCAGGGCTATTGGGGCATTACGCCCGATATGACCACCCTCGGCAAGTACTTGGCCGGAGGCCTATCCTTCGGCGCGTTCGGCGGCCGGGACGACATCATGGCGTTGTTGGATCCGCGCAAACCGTCGTCGCTGGTTCTCTCCGGAACTTTCAACAACAACAGTCTCGGCATGCGGGTCGGCGCGGCCGTGCTGTCCGAAGTAGTCACGGCCCCCGCCCTTGAGCGACTGACGGCGCGCGGCGACAACTTACGGCAACGCTTGAATGTGATGCTGCAGCGAGCTGGTGTCGCTGCGCAGTTTACCGGCTTCGGCTCGATCATGGGCATTCATTTCGTGGCAGGGCACCTCCGCAATGCGAGGGCCGCAGCAGCGTCGGATCCGAGATTGCGCGAGCTTTTTTATCTTCACATGCTGGAGGAAGGCATCTGGATCGCCCGACGCGGCATGATGGCTCTGTCGCTAGCGCTCTCCGACGATGATCTCGACAAGGTCTTTGCCGCGGTCGAGAGCTTCGTTGACCGCTGGAATCACCTTTTGCCAAAGCGCTGATCGACGATCCGGCGTTCAATTCGGCAACCGATGCTTGGATACGAAGCTCGTAGGTCAAACTGCTCTAGTGACTGGCGGGACCATGCAGCGCGCAAATCTTGGATGGCATCACGGCAGCTTTGGTGAAGATGGCTTAGCACTTTTTGACGGTATCGCCGCGGCGATCGTTTTCAGCAGGAGAGAACCATATGAATAAGCATCCGATGTTTTGCATACTCGCACTCTCTTTGGTCCTGCCGGGCGCAGCCTCCGGACAAGACCTCGCAGGTACGCTCAAGAAGATAAAAGACAATGGAACGATTGTCCTGGGCGTTCGAGAATCCTCGGTACCGTTTTCCTATCACGACGACGATCAGAAGCCGATCGGCTATGCGGTCGACATTTGCCGTCGAGTGGTCGAGGCCGTGAAGACACGGATCGGCGTATCCGATCTGAAGGTGGAATATGTACCGGCAAACGCAAACAACCGCATCCCGCTGATGGCTAATGGGACGATAGACCTCGAATGCGCTTCGACGAGCAATCTCGAGGAACGTCAGAAGGTTGTTGCGTTCTCGATCACTCATTTTGTGTCAAACATCCGGGCCATCGTCCGGAAGGACGCTCCCTACAAGACGCTGAAGGATCTCAACGGCAAAGCGATTGCCGTAATTCCGGGTATGACATCACTGCCGTTGCTCTTGAAATATGCCGTCGACAACAAAGTTAGTTTCGAGCGCATCCCCGGCAAAGACGTGGCGGAGGCCTTCTTGCTGTTCCAAACGCAGCGCGCCGAGGCCTTTGTGTTCGACGACGTGCTGCTGGCATCGATGGTGGCCAACAGCCCGCCCCCCCACGGCTACAGAATGCTTGACGATACGCTGCGATCCGAGCCAAACGCCCTAATGATGCGGAAGGACGATGGCCCCTTTAAGGAGCTTGTCGATGCAACAATGCTCACCATGATCAAGAGCGGCGAACTTGAGGCGCTCTACAGCAAATGGTTCATGCAGCCGATTCCGCCGCATGGCATCAACCTCAATTTTCCAATCTCGAAGGAACTGCGGGATGCGCTAGCAAACCCCAACGACAAGGGTGTCTGACCTTGGGGAGATTCCGGCGTGCTCAACGCGCTGTCGGGACTTCGGGCGATTCCCGCAAGAAGTCATGGCGGAGAGAGTGTCCTTTCCGCCGTCTCTGCGCTCTTCCGCTCACTTCTGAAATCTGAAAATTTTCAGCGGCTTAACGCTTAGCCTCTATTTACACTTCCGCGCTCTTCCGCTCCAATCCGGCATCCCTTTGTGGGTTGATTTGTGGATGCTTGGAGTTCGACGGAAGATGCGCGTAACGAACAAGCTCACCGCTCTTGGCGTCACGCGCGCGAAGAAGCCAGGCCGCTATGCCGACGGCGGCGGGCTGTATCTTCAGGTGACCAACACCGGCAGCAAGTCATGGTTGTTTCGCTACATGCTGGCCGGCCAAGCGCGAGAGATGGGTCTCGGCTCAATTCAAACCTGGACACTTGCTGAGGCGCGCGACCGCGCGCGATCGCAGCGGCAGCTGCTGGACGACGACAAGGATCCTCTCGAAGTCCGCAAGCAGCGTGAGCAGGAGGCGGCTCTCGCCAAGGCCACGACGGTCACCTTCGAGGAATGCGCCTCCGATTACATCGAGGACCAAAAGCCCGGCTGGAAAAACGAGAAGCACGCCGAGCAATGGACGTCGACGCTGAAGAAGTGGGCATATCCGATCATCGGCAAGCTCCCGGTCGGCGGTGTCACGACTGACCTAGTGCTGAAGGTCTTGAAACAGCCCATCAGCGAAGAAGCTGACGCGGAGATCTTCTGGCTGGCAAGAACAGAGACTGCGAGCCGCGTTCGCGGCCGCGTCGAAAAGATCCTCGGCTGGGCGGGGACACGAAGGCTGCGCGCCGGCGACAATCCGGCCCGATGGAAAGGCCATCTGGAGCACCTACTTCCGGCGCCGTCGACGGTTGCACCTGTCGAGCATCACAAGGCGCTCCCGTACAAAGAACTTCCGAGCTTCATGGCGGAACTACGTCGACGCGACAGCTTGAGCGCTCGCGCGCTCGAGTTCACGATCCTCACCGCCGTGAGGACGAGCGATACGATCGAGGCACCGCGTGCCGAAATTGATCGCGCCGATCGCTCCTGGACGATCGCAGCGGCGCGCCTGAAGGGGCGGCGGGGCCGCAGAAAGAGCGATCACAACGTGCCGCTGTCCGAGCGCGCGTTGAAGATCGTCGATGAGCTCTTGCAACATTCGGCGTTTCTTTTCGCGCATGAGAGCGGAGAGCCGCTCTCGAATATGGCTATGCTCGAGCTCCTCCAAGGCATGGGATTTGGCGAGGACCTAACGGTCCATGGTTTCCGCTCAACCTTCAAGGATTGGTGCAGCGAGCAGACCAGCTACCCGAACGAGATGTCGGAACTCGCGCTTGCACACACTGTCTCGGACAAAGTCGAAGCTGCCTATCGCCGCGGCGACATGCGCGAGAAACGACGTCGCATGATGGCGCACTGGGCACGGTACTGCGCATCAACGCCCCGCGCGGAAGCGAGTGAAGCAGATCGAGTGGTAGCGTTGCGAGCTTAAGGCTTCCCCGTCGGCGCTGGAACGCCGACGGGGCTCAACCACAACCGCACGCGGGAGGTGCGCAGTGGCAATGACCAAGATATCTGCCGAAAGGCAAACGTTCGCAAGTCCCCTGCCAGAGTGGACATCGCTTGCTCGTGCCCGTTTTTTGGTCGCGCGCGAGCCGATCAGCACCACAGCTCAATGGCTGGATTTTTGGGAAGAGAAAGGTCGCTTGATCCTTTCGCAGGTCGCTGCGGCAGATCAACAGATCAAGTTGAGAAGGCCAGCCGATGATCTGAGACTCTCGTTTCGGCACGGCGACGCCATGTTGATATTGGATGGCACTTTCGGACGTGTGCTTGCCCGACCGCATAATGCGACGCAGAGCCTGCAGCTCCACTCATCGGAAGCATGTCGACGATGGAGGCTCGAGGCATCGTTTCCAAGATCGATGATGATCTTAAGTCAGGTCGCCGAGATGATATTGGGCAGCGCCGAAGCAGAGTTGCAGAGCGCGCTCGAAGAGGGCCGCTGCTCGCTTTGGGCAAGACCGCGCGATAATGCCGATTTCGAAGTCGTGCCTCCCGACCGGTGGCGCCTCTATCATTTGCGGCCGATCATCGTTCGCTCGGGCGAGAAACTCTTGGACGGCGGGCGGAGGCAAGTGTGGTCAAAGGCTGATCCAGTCGATGCAGATGGACCTAGCGGCGATGCACTCTATTCCATCCATGTCAGTGTCTATCCTATCGCTGCACCTGCACCCCGACCGTTTGAGGCCAAAGGGCGTACGGCCGCGCCAGGCGCGCGCCGAGGTGCGCCTCAGCTCTACGACTGGTCCAAGATCGAAGCGAAGATCCGCGCCATGCTTCTCGCGAAGGGCTCTCCGCATCGAGCAAACCCGATGTGGACCAAGGAGAGGTTTCGGATCGATTTACTCGATTGGTGCGATCAGAATGGACTTGGAAGCCCATCGACGGCTGTGGTCGATGCGCACCTAAATCCGATAATTGCGGAACTTGAAAAACAGCGTCCTGCAAAGAAGTTACGGTAATCCGGCAATTCCGGCAGATACCGAATTCCCGGATTGCCGGACGACATTTCAGAAAAACTCCGCTCTCTTCCGCTGCGTCGCTTCGCTGTTAAGCGCGGAAGAGAGATGGGAGTTCTTCACATGACGACGATCAGTACGCACCAGGCGCCGATGTCGCTCGACGACTTCGTGCGCATCTTCTGCTTACCACCGATCGTACCGCCCAAACGGTGCCAAGAGATCCTCACCTGCAGCCATGCAAAGTTCTACGAGCTGCGGCAGGAAGGTAAGATCAGGATTGTGCCGCGACCTGGTGGCGAGAAGCCGAGAGATCGCCAACGCGGCGCTTCTGGCGGCCTAACTGGGGTGCCCGTCGAGGATCTGTATCAGCTTTGCGTTGCAGCGGTATCGCCGTGACAGCGCGGATCTTCGCGTTCCCTCCTAGTCGCCGTCAGGACTATATCCGGCGCCAAGCGCGGATGATCGCGAGTATGAACGCGGTGTCTGGCGAGCGCTATCTGAGCCGCCAGATCGAGCAGCAGCGCGGCATCATGATCGGCCGCGGGATCGCTCCTCAGACGGTCCAGCGTGAACTCAAAGCGTTGGAGCGGGCCATCCGGGCCGCGATGTGGGGTGCTGTGCTGACGCCGGGCGGTGATGGCAGGTGAGTAAACCCGGACCGCTGACCGAGGAACATCCAGACCCGCAGCGGCGGCGTTCACGTCGGTTTATCGGCGCCGGCGAGATCCCCGGAAAAGCCGTGCGGTGGTCGAAGGCCTCCGATCGGGCCCGCAAGCTCGATCTCTGGCGGACGGCTGTCGGGCGTCACTTCGCCGGCTCAGCGCGCGTGCTGCGTGTCGCCTGGACGCTGGAATGGCTGTTCAACCTGCACCGTGGGTATGCATTCCCGACCGACGCGCGGCTGGCGCAGAAGCTCGGCATCCCGATCCTGAAGGTTCAGCAGGCGCTCCTCGACCTGGAACGGGCTGGTGCCATCGTGCGGGCTTCGGTCGTTCAGACCGACGGAAGGAAGCAGCGGCGCATCTGGCCGTCCACCGAATTGCCCAGCACCATATTCCCCGCCGTGGGGAATATGGATACTCCCCATGACGGGGTGAAACATATTCCCCACCGTGGGGAGACAGAAAGCTTAATAGAAAGAGCTGCCGTTCCAACACGCCGTCTCAGCACCACTCAGCAGGACGCCAAACGGACCGCCGAGCTGAGGGAGCAGGCAGAGGCCCGCCGTCTCGGCGGCGGGCCCGACACCACCACCACGAACGCGTTCGCCGGAGGCAAGTCGTGGCCTCGGTGAGCTTCGCGATTAGCCACAACCTCAAAACCTGCGCCGCATGCATCCGCAGTGCATCTCGATGCACCCGATCATCGTCATCTCGCCAAGCTGACGGAAAGATTGCGCGCGAGCGCGATCGGATGCACCGGCGCGCCCTTCGGCGCGCGGTCGGAGGGTCGGATGACGTCCGGGTCCTTCCCCGGTCCCTACGAAGCCGCGGGGCTCGCGCCACCGCTTTGCGTCTCTGCGTGCGAACCAATTTCGATAGGGGGGTAAGGAAGTGTTGCGCGCGCTGCTGATGGTTTCACCGCGGAATTCGCAGCGCTGCGACGTGCTGATCGCGTCGCTGTTGACGCGATCACTTGCTGACCCCCCTGAAGTTTTTTCTGCACTCAGCGAGATACGTCGCAGCTCAACGGCGCCCGCTCGCTGGTCGGTCGGAGAAGGACCCACGGCGCGGTGACCGCCAAGCGCACCAGGACTGCCGAGGTCGACGCCCTGCGAGTCGAGATCGCAGAGGCGATGGCGGCGCAGGAGCAGCGGCATCAGCAGCAGATCGCCGAGGTGCGGAAGACGTCCGACATACTGGTCGCCGAGTATGCCGCCCTGCGGTTGTTGCTCCTGCGGCACGGCATCGCCGTGCCTCAGCCGCTGCTCGATAGCTCCTATGTGCTCCTGGCCGACTACGCCAAACTGAATTGCATCAGCCCCGACACGGTCTATTCGCGCATCCGTCGCGGCAAGGTCGTTGCCGAAAAGCGAGGAGGGCAGTGGTTCGTAAAATGCACAGATGCACAGGGTAGCCGTGCATCGCTACGGCAGCGTAGTTGAGGCCCATGGACGAAATTCAAAAGCTCGAAGCCAAGCTCCGCCGCGCCGAGGCCGAATACGCGGCCCTCTACGCCCAGCTGGTCTCGGCAAAGGCTGCGAAGATGTCGCTGGCCGAGAAGGTCGTCATCGCCGGCAAGAAGCGGCGCGGCGAAATATCGTCGGACAGTTTGCCGCCAAAGGGTTCGCTAGCGCGCGGCGTTGTGGATGCCGGAAAGCGCCGGAGGGGAGAGATCGAATGACCGACAAGAAGAAGCCGGCTCCTCGCACATCGGTCCCGCAGTCCGGCTATGCGAGCACGCTCGCACGCCTGGCCTCGTTTGGGCTCGGCGCCAAGAAAAAGGCCGAGGAAGACGACGAGAACGAGGACGACAAGGCTGAGGACGAGGAGGACGGCAAGGCCAAAAAGAAGGGCAAGGCTCGCTCGAAGGACAACGACGATGATGTCGATCCGGACTCGGATGACGACGAGGAGCTCGACGACGACGACGCCGACGATGAAGACGAAGACGACAAGAAGGACAAGAAAGCGTCCGCAGCCCGCGGCCGCGAGCGCGGTCGGATCTCCGCGATCATCAACTCGCGCGCTGCACAGCGCTCTGACACGCATCGCGCGATGGCGATGAACCTCGCGCTTTCCACCGAGCTGACGCGCGCGGAAGCGATCATCGTGTTGAACCAGACGCCGGCGCCGGCAAAGCCCGCCGGACAGGCCGCGCGCGATCGCCTCAACACTGCACCCAATCCGGACGTCGGCAGCGGTGATGGCGGGAACGGATCCGGTCCCACGCTCGCTCAGCAGGTCATCGCGGCGGGCAAGAAGCGACGCGGCGAGATTTAGGGGGATCGAAAATGCCAGTGACGTCCTTCGTGATGGTCAGCTTTGGTTACAAGTCCGGAAAAGCGATCCAAGTCGTGTCTTCGCAGAAGATGACGGCGCCGGGAGTGTCTTCAATCTCGGCACCACCTGCTCTTGGCTACAAAAATCCAACGGTCTCCTTCTTCGGAGCTGGCTGGTTTTATTTTGCGATTGGTCAGAACCCAGACGCTACAAAAGATCCGCGCGGTTTTTACGATGCTGGCTACAGCAACGGCAACGGCCCGTGGGAAATAGAAGTGCAGCCAGGCGATAAGTTTTCATGGGCGCCTACTGACCCGTAGGAGGGCGTGTGATGCCAACGATCGACGACGCCAAGCGCGCACCGCCCGGACATTTCTGGCCGCCGGGATCACAGGAAGCCCAGCAGATCGCGCGCGAACAGCGCGAGCGGGAACTGGCCCGCTTCGATCAAGCTGTGCAGGCGGCTGCGAAGCGCCTGGCTGCGGCCGCGCCGATTGGCGAGCAACAGCCCGAAGCGCCGCAGCCCTCCAACGAGATCCAGAGCGGAGCGCAATGATGGTAAGCATCACCGAATTCGGGCCTCAGCAAAACCTCGATGGTGGCGTCACGATCGCGACCGCGGCGCCCACGGCGCCGGCGGACTTCGTCTTTCCGAAGTCGGCCGAACTGCGCAAGCTAGAGGCCCTGGTCTATCGGCTGCGCCCCCGCCTCGATCTCCGCGCCGATCGAGACTTCCTCACGTTGAACCATGCCAAAGAATTCGCGCACTCGCTTGAGGCGTTATCCTGGATGGGGCGTCGCGCCGATGTCGACCACTCCCGATCGATTATATGGTGGACGGACTATGCTCGCGATCTGCTGCGCGAGGCCGGTATCGAGGCTCAATTGCCGCGTCACCTCTTCCTCGCCGCGATGCTCGCGTGCGGCGACGTCCCGTATTCCAGAAACGCGCTGGGTCTCACGCTGGCACATACCGGCGCGCCGGCCACGAACGCCTGGCGCGATGTTTTGGAGACACGGGCAGTGCGGCCCGCATCGCCAGAGCAAGCGGTGCGCGGCGGCCTTGAGCCGGGACAGGTGCGCGTTGCCGAGCTGATGCATCACGACCTCCCTGGCCTGATATCGACGGAAACGCGATGACTTCTTTTGTGCATCCCGTTCCGAGGCGGGTGCGCAAGATGGCGAGCCGGTACTCCTATTCCGGCACGTCGGGGCGGCCGATGTCGTGATCCATCGAGCCGCCCACAAATTCCGTTTCGCGATCTCGAGCCGCCAGGGAGTGGATCGCGAAGAAGGGGAAGCGGCGCTGCGTTTCGGACCTGGGCGCAGCGCCGCCAACCTCTCATCTTTTCGCGGCGCGTTGCGTTCTTCGTCGTCCGCAGCGCCGCGTTGCCGCCGGGAACTTATCTTGTCCGCCCGGCCTCGGGGGTCGCGCGCGTTATGCGCGCGGCCCTCAGCTATTTCGATGCGGCTTCGCGCCGCTGGCCCGAAAATGAGGAAATAGAAACATGACCAAGCGCGTCGAGAATGTCAGCGAAGAGAATAAACCGGAGACGCTGGCTCCGTATCCGCTGTTGAAGCCGATCAAGTCCTATGGTGATGAGGTCAGGTCAATCCTGATGCGGAAGCCGAATGGCAGCGATCTGCTGGCGATCGGCAATCCCGTGATTTTCTCGCCGCATATCGATCCGCCGCGCCTCGAGCACGATCTCTCCAAGGTGCTGCAGATGGTGGCGAGGATCTCGACGCCGAGCATCCCGTCGACATCGCTGGCGGAGCTTGACCCGCAGGACATCGTTGGGCTGGCGTGGCACATCTCTCCGTTTTTTACTCCGGCGAGGTAGAGGCCGATATCGACGACTGCCTAGACCTCGCCTTGATCTACAAATGCGATCCGTTCGTGTTTCTCAGCCTTCCGAGACACGCGGTTGACGTGCTTTACGGCCGGACGCTGGTTCGGCTGAAGATGATGCAGGAGCACTGATGTCCGAGCAGGAGACCATGCGCCTCGTTGCCGAGGTCGTCGACCGCTACAGCGGTCCGCTCAAGAGCATGATGCAGCAGCTGCAGAAGATCGGCGACGGCTCGAAGTCGATCCACGAGAAAGGAGCGAAGAACGTCAACGAGCACGCGAGGACGTACAAAGAGCTCGGCGAGCAGATCCGCAAGGTCAAGGACAACGGCGTCAACATCCTCACGCCATCGCTCGCGGCGATGGGGGTCACGATCTACGGCGTTTCGGAGGGCATGGGCAAGCTCGTCGAGACGCTCAAGGGCGCCGGCGAGCGCTGGAATGTCTTGAACGAAACCATGAAGCGCGGCGGTGTCTCGCCGACCTATGTCAATGCGATCGGCCGCGCGTTTGAGCGCATGGGTATGGATGCCGGCAAGGCCGACGCCGCGGTCGCCGGTATCGGCGAGACGCTCGACAAGTTGAAGAGCAACGATCCCCAGGAGATGAACCGGCTCACCGGGGTGTTCGGCAATATGCTGCCGCTGCTCGGCGAGATCACGAAGGGCGCGAAGAACCGCGAAGAGGAGATGACGCGGATCGCGGGAGCGGTCACCGACAAGAAGTATCCGCTTTGGCAGCGCCGAAAGCTCGCGGAAGCGTTCGGCATCGATCCCGCGCTCGCCGCAAAGTCTGGCGAGGAATTCGGAAAGGCGTTCCGCGAATCGATGCAGCGGGAGCTCGACCACAAGGTCGATCCCAAAACCCTCGAGGGTCTTCGCGACGCGTTCACGCATCTGCAAGCCGCGCAGCGGGACTACGGCAGCGACATGGTGGCGATTTTTGGTCCGCCCGGCGTTCGCCTGGTCGACGGCTTCGCCAGCGCGCTCGACGCGCTCGGTAAGAAGTATCGCGAAAGATTCGGCGGGCACGGCACCGTTCCGCTCGCGCCCGATAGCTTGTTCGGGCGCGCCGCGTCCGCGCTCGGCTTCAAGACCAAGGATCCGCAATCGGCCAATGAGCGCGTGTCGGGCGCGTTCGATGCGTTGACGAAAAAAGAGCAGGAAGAGACGGTCGCGCGCGGCACCGCGCGCGGTGTCTTGGAGGCTTTCCGGGATTGGAAGGCGCAGAGCGACGCCAACAAATTCGCCGACGGCCTGAAGCCGATGGCGTTTCACCCGGGAGGCGATGCCACGGGCGGCTCGGCGCCGAGGTTCGGTAGCGAGGCATTCCCGAACATCGGCGAGAAGGGGGGCGCGTTCTCAAAGGCCCAACGCGACGCGATCGGCGGAGGAGGTGGCGGGCTCCCGGATACCACGGGCGCCGGCTTGGCCGGCTCTGAGTTCCTCAAAGCCCGTCGAGATCGCTTCGCCAAGGAAATGCAAGATCCCAACGTGCGCGCGCGGGTCAAAGCGATGATGCAGACCGAGGGAACGCCGCTGCAGAGTCTCGAGGCGGCTCTGAACCGTGCCGACTATACGGGAAAATCTCTCGCAGCCACCCTCAGCCCGAGCTTTTATGGCCCTATGCGCAAAGGCGACTTCCCCGGGATCGTCGCGCAGATGCGAAACGGCGGTGGCAAAAAGTACGATGCCATGATCGACCAGGTTCTCGCAGGCAGTAATACCGTCAAGGGCTATACCGATCAGGGCATGCCGACCGACCCGAACGGAAGCCGCCGCAGTGCTCTCACAGCTCGCGATCATATTTCTGTCCGCGAAAAGGGGGGCCTCAACGAATTCACCGACTGGGAAGGCGGACCGGGCGGCCGCGCCGGCGCGCGGCGGTACCGCGAGGCCTTGCAGGCTGGCATCGAGAGGACAGCGGAGCGGCATGGCGCTCGGCTCCGCGACATGGTTCACCGCGGTGGACGGCGGCCGCCCAGCGATGCCGAACTGCTGAAGCGCGGCAGGCGTGGCTCCGACGCCAGCGACGCGCTCAAGGGGTCGCTTGGCGTCAAGATCGACTTGAACGGCTTTCCCAAAGGCACGCGCACCGCGATCTCGCAAGAGGGCGGCTTACTCAAAGAGGTCGCGTTGTACCGCGGCCGCACGATGGTCCAGGGGAGCGAGGAGAGCTAAATGCCGCGAGCAGATCAGATCGCCGTCGTAGTCGCCAACGGGCAGCGGTACGATATCTGGACGCAGATCGAGGTTTCGAGGAGCGTGCCCGACGTCATTGACCACGCGCTGCTCACGGTCGCAGAGATCAGTCCGAAATCGCGCGGCGTCATCTCCGCATTGAAGCTTGCGCCAGGAGACGATGCGACCGTCACGCTGGCAGGCCAGCTTGTGCTACGGGGCCGGGTCTATCTGCGGCAAGCCGCGGTCGATGCTTCCAATCATCAGGTGCAGATCGGCATTGCATCGGCTGGCCAGGTGATCATGTCTTCGACGGTCGATGCTGAACCGGGCCAGTACGTGAATTCGACGCTGCAGCAAATCGGATCGGCCTGTTTCGGTAAGGTTGGTGTGAGCTTCAAGATCGAAGGTGCGCCTTCCGGCGCCGACATCCCGTTCCCTCGCGTGTCGGAGCATATCGGTGAGAGCCGTTTTGCCTTCATCGAACGTCTCTGTCGAATGCGCAATGTATCTATGGTGGATGACGGCCAGGGCGGCATCCTGGCATTTCGGGGCCCGACGGCAGGCGGCGCCGTGATCGAGGAAGGGAAAAACCTCGAGCGCGGCAGGATCGTGCTGAAGATCGATGAGCATGCGAGGCTGTTTCAGGCCGTTGGCCACGACGCCAACAACGACAGCGCCGATGTCAACCGGTCGCCGTCGGGAACGACGTCCGTCGATCCACCCATCGGTGGCACCTGCAAGTTCCTGGCGGAGGAGATGGCCGACTCGACGTGCTTGCAGCTGCGAGCCAATCACGAAGGCGATTGGGACAAGCTAAAACAGGTCGACGGTGACATCACGGTACCGGGCTGGTTCGCACCGGACGGTCAGCTTTGGTTCTTCAAGATGAGGCAGCGCATCACCATCAACTCGCCGTCGCTGCTTCCGAAGGACACGCTTCGGTTCATGATCAAGGGCGTGACGCACCGGCAATCGAACGAAGGTGGCACGACCACCGACATTCAGCTTTGCCGCGAGGACGGTTTTGGCATCAACGGCGCGCTGCCGCTGCAGCCTACACAGTGAAGCATGGCCGGAAAGCGGGACCAGCACGACCTCGCCGAATACTTCCTCCGCGCCGCTGGTGTTGCCGCGATCTGGATTGACGATGGCGGCCACATCGGTGCCGCGGATGTCGCCTCGATCGACGAGCAGCCCGGCCGCATCGTGTATTGCTGTCTCCGCGGCGACCACTTCCGCCTCAGCTATCACCTGTATGAGTGGAAGCAGTCCGTCCAGGCCTCGCGCGAAGCGATCGCGCGTAAGCTCGAGGAGATGGCGGCCGGGCTGTTGATCGGCCTCACGAAACACGTCACCGCCGTCGAGCGGGCCCGCGCCGCGGTCGCGGCGGTGGAGGGCGCCTTCGAGACGATGGCGCAGCGTGGCGAGATGCGCGAAATGAATGCCGCGTTCAAGGCGACGAGGGCGGTCGAGCCCGCGATCCGGTACTCGGACTTCATCGCCGCCAAGAAAGCCGCGATGCTCGAAGACCTCGCGCGCGAGGCATGCCGGTGATCCCCATTCCATGGTGGCTCGGATTTGGCTTCGTGGCCGTAGCCACGTTGGCGCTGGTCTGGCTGTTTGTGCTGTTCTTCTGAGGTTCGCTGCTAGACCTTTCGTCCCTTCGAGATCAGCCGTAGTCGCGCCTCCTGTGCAGCAAGGATAGCCTGGTCACGCGTGCCGGTGGCCGTTCCCTTTGCGACGGGTGCCGCGTTGGCGATTGAAAGGCGCCACCGCCATTTTTTGCCGCCCGGTGCAGCGGCGATGACAGACACTTCAAGGTCCTCAGGGTCGTGCTTCTTCACAATCTAGCTCTCCGGTCCGTTTCGTGTTGCAGCGCGAAGCTATGGCGTCGACTTTGGTGGGCTGATCGCGTCTAGGTCGCCTCGGGCGAGGAAAGGAAGGCGGAGACCGGCGATCTCCCGCCAGTCAGCTCGATCATAGTGCGCGGCGAAGTCGGCCGGTCCGATGGACGTGAGGATGTCGATGCAATCGGCCGGACCGATCTCCTTCGGCTCGCCGTCGGCTCCGAGAAAGTAGACATCGGCGTCGGGGAACTTAATCTGAACGCCCGGGCGCAACGGGAGCGGCGGTGAAAAGTCGGCGGCTGAATGAACGGGATATTTTGTCGTCCAGCTGATCAACGCACCCTCCAGCGCAGGCCGGCTGCCAGCCGCGACGTCGACCCAGATATCGAGATCCCGCGTGCTCACGCCCTCGTGCACGGCCCGCGCCTGACCGCCGATAACGAGAAACCGCGCGCCGCGACGAATGAGCAGCTGCAGGAATTGCAGGTGGTATTCGTTGAGGCAACTTTCCGGCATCGGCTCACTTTTCGCGCGTGACGAGCGCGTAACCTTGCTTCATGGCTTTCTCAAAGATCGGCTTCAAGCCGGGATCGTCGCGGAGTGCGTCCTCGGCATTGAAGCCGCTGACGGGGCGCCAATCGAGACCTTTCGTCGGTTCAGGTAGACGAGAGGCATCGAGCGCGTATGCGATGCGGCCCGGTCGCTCGCCGTAGGCGCCTCGCTCCTCGAACTTCTGAAGGCGGTTCATTCGACCCCTGCTATAGGTTGTCCAGATTGCTGATCAGCCAAGGTTTGAACCCGTCCATCTTCGGAGTCCAGACCTCCAGCTTCGTCATCGCACGCGCGATCATAAACACGGTGGTCGCGCAATCGATCTCCATCGTCTCTTCACCACCGTGCTTCAACCAGTAGAGCTCGCGATTGAGCACGTTGATCCACTGTTTCTTGTCCGGGAAGCGCTCGGCGGCTTTCGGGTTGTCTCTCAGCCACGAGAACATGTGCTGCCCGTCGCGCTTGATCATGCCCTCTGCGGCGCCAGCGAGCGTGAGCGCGACGTCGAAGTCGCCGCGCTGCAGAGCATCGATCGCGGCGTCGACCTGGCGGCTCGCGGCCTCCTCTAGCGTGAGATGAAGTGGCGTTGCTGGCAGGTTAGGGCCGCGCCAAGCTGTCGAACTCCCGGTCATTGCTCTGTCTTTCGCGATCTGTCGGGTTGGCTCACGCTGGCATTGCGGGACCTGATCTCCGCTGCGACCTTGGCGATGCGGCGCCAGCCTTAATGGCGCCGATAGTATCCGCGAACGTGTGTACCGCTGCGGTAATGGCCGCTCACGTAATGGCCGTTTCGGAGGTGCGGCCGCACGTAGCCACCACGACGGTAATGTGGACGGACATAGCCTGTCGAGTAGTGCGATCGCGAGTACGATCTAACGGTGGGCGCCGGGTAGACCGGAGCAGCTACGGCGACTGGCGGCGGAGGTGGCAGTGCCGCTGGCGGCGCGAACGTCACATCGCCGAGCGTGCCATTGTCGAACACGACGGATCCGTGGAGGTCGGGCGCTTTGGTAAGGTTCAACGTGCCGGCCGGACCGGGCTCGCAGGTCAGGGGCAGCGTAAGTGCTTCAGGTATTCTTCCTGAGGCAGAGTGGGCCGAGCACCGCAGCGTCCCGGCAGCGTCCGTGATGAGGAAGTCGACACCGGGCTTGCTGATATCGACGGTGCCGATCAAAGGGATGGGTGGTGGCGGCGCCGGCGGCGGAGCGCTTGCGCATCCGCCCAACACGGCGCAAAGCGCCAAGATACCCCAGACCCGCATATGCTCGCCCCCCGGCAATGGGCACATCGAAGCGCAACCGGCGGTCGAATGCAAGGTATCGAGGCTGCCCATTCACGCACCGGCGCGTTGGTCGCGGTAAAAACAGCTGCGGAGTTCGCTGGTGAGCTACTACCATCACCCGACCAAAGACGCGCGCCCATCGGTACCAGCGTGCCGGGCGCCTCCATGCGGGCGCGTGGCAGCGCTTTTCGGCCCGATCTCCAGCCTTCACCCACCTATCCGTGGTCGCGACGTTCGCTCTCGTTTCCAAATCGGCGGGTTCATCGTGACTTGGCTTTCAGCCCAAGTTCGACCAGGCGTCTGATGGCCTCGGAGCGGCCGGGCTCGTCGTCCTGCTTCGTTGCCCAGGTGTCGACGTCCGCGAGCATCTGCTTCGAAAGGCGAATTGCGGTCACCGGATCTTGCCCTGTTGCGGGGCGGCCCGGACGTTTTCGTACTACGTTTTTCTTTGACGGCGCCATGAAAACGTACTACATTTATTCCGCTTGAAACACAAGCGGCCCCCGTCACCAAAGGTGATCCCCGATGAAAAAAGCCATTCGAAAAGCTGCTCTGCCCGATTGGACCAAGGTGAAGGCGACAGGCGACTACGCCGCGGATTGCAGAACCGGCGCGGCCCTAGCGCTCGAATTTTTGGAGTTTCAGGAAGCTAACGAGCCTGGCGGTGCATTTCTGGCGCCCATCATTGCCAAGATGCCTCGGGTGTTGTCCGGCGTCGAGATCGGCTTCCTCGAGATCGTGTCGTTTGCTGCCGGCGCTGGTGCTCAACGGGCACGGGAGATCGTCAAATTTTGGGAAAGCAGCGAGATCCTCACCGACGCCGCCTAAATGACGCGGCGGCTTCGGCCGCCGCCATCGCCATAGGGACTAGGTGCAATGTCGTCGCGCAGGGAGCGCGTGGAGAGGGCAAAACACCTCGGCCGGCTTGCGTTCCGGCTGGCGCGCGCGGGCACGATCGTCGGCAATCTCGAGATCGATGGCGAGAAGAAGCGGCTCACGGAATTTCAGCGCGGGCCAATCTTCATCGAGCTCTGGGAGCCGTGGCGGCCAGACGCCTTCGAGACGGAGTTCAGCCGTCTCCGCGTCACCTATGCCGGCGAGAAGGTCCTCGAGCTGCGATGGGACGATGCCGACGCCTTCACCCTTGTTCTGCTAAAACCAGGGGACTGGCAGGGGCGTGTCCGTGATTGAACAGTGGCGACGCCGTACCGGGCTGTTTTGCCAACGCTCGACGGCAGACTCGACAACGCCAATCCCGAGCGGCATTTTGCGCTAATGAAATTGGATCAGGGGCTCGGCATCATCGGTCTGCTCGTGCTGGCAACGGCTTTGGCGTTGCTGTTGACGATCGGCATTCCGATTTCGGTATCGAAGGATAGTGTCGAACTGAAGGATTGGCTCGGCTTCGCGGGTAACGTGATGGGGGCGTTTGTTACCGTTGTTGCGGCTGCAATTGCGTGGAAAGCGGTCCAACGCCAAATTGCTTCTCAGCACGTTGCCACGCAACTCGGCGTCATGACGCGCGAAGAAGACAGAATTGAGGAACTTTTGCCCGGGCTCAGAGATGCCGTGCACTTCGCAAGCGGTTTTCTCACTTACCGCGTTCTCCGCGGTTTTGACGGGGTGGTTGAAGCCTTTCAATCTGACGGTTTCGGCGTGCAGGGATCGACGTACGCGAAGGATGTGGAGAGCGCGCTATCGTCCACTGATGGCGCGACTCGTCTCCGCGTCGAACAGGCCCTCTACAAGTGCTACCGATGGGCAATCCACGCAGAAGCAGCGTCGCAGGGCATACGGATAGGGAGCGCGCAGATTGCCAATCCATTCGAGTGGGATGCAGATGCGCTCAGGAAAAAGCACGCAGAAATTGATGATCATCGGTCGAGGTTTGCTCAAGCGCGAGAGCAGTTTGGCAAGGCCATGGATGCCCTCGAAACAGAGATCATCACGATCAAGAGCAAGATCAGCCTCTACGAGCGACGCCTTGACCTCATCCGTCATCGGATCGAGGGGTTCTTCGCGGATGAGGATGAGTGACCTGATCATTCCGCGGGCCGCGTCCAGCAGGTCGAGCAATGTCGGCACCGAGACGGACGCACGATGTCTCGCGGGTAGTTGACCCTGTAGAGAAATTCATCCGCCCTCGTGCTGTGTGTGCAGCGAGGCGCGAGTTATCGCGCGCCGTACTGCCCGTTACCAATTGCTTCGCACGACGCTGAGCATTTCTTCTCTCGGCCCCAACGGATCTTGCACCTGCTGCTTGGTTGATCGTCCAAATGTGCAGGCAAGCGCGATCGGGCTCGTCGCGCCATGCAATTTCCAGTGCGCCGCGACCAGATGTCCTCCGAGAGTGCAGACGTCATCGATCAGTATGATTGGGCCCTGCGGTTGCGCCATGACTTTGTAGGCTGCTTCGATGATCTTCGGATCGCGCGGGCCACCTTCGTGCGACTTCTGCTGCGGTTGGCTGAAAACCAGCGCGGGCTGAACCGTGTATCGGCCGCCGCTATTGTTGGCGATCTGGCTAGCCAGCGTCAGCGTGTTGAAGCCCGGTGTGGCTGGATCCACGACATGCGAATTCGGTATCGGGACGAGGGTTGCCGGGGCATCGTGATGACGTAGGATTGTCCTTGCCAATGCGATCGGGATGCGATCGACGAACTCACCGACATTGTCTTGGGTGAACCTCCGAAGCACGCCCGCCACCTCTACGTCAAAATACCCCTTGAGAGGCTTTTGCTTTAGCGCGCGGACCATGTTCATCGATCGGTAGTCGGAGTCTCGCCATTGGACCCCGATATCGGTGAGGTACGAACAGATGCTGATGAGCTTAAGAGCGCTCAATTGCGTCAACGATATCGGAGCTGGTCGACAACACTGCGACTTTCGGCTGTCCCAAAAAACGGGCTGGCCATGTGAGTGATCGATCGTCGACCACCGACTTCGCGATGAACAGCCAGCGTCCTAGCCGCACGCACTCCGCAGCCTGGTGCAGCGTGCCGGACGTGTCCGATGCCTCAATGATTGCTGTGGCATCGCTCACCGCGGCCATGACGCGGTTGCGTGTAGGAAAATTCGATCGGAAGACACGTTCGCCGATCTGGAACGGTGTCATGAGAAGGTGACGGCCATAGATCTGCTGCTGCAGATCAGCATTCTCGGCCGGATAAGCCTTGTCTAGCGGCGTGCCTATCACGGCCGCGACCCGGCCTCCGTTTGCCATAGCGCTGGATAGCGCGGCCGTGTCCACGCCCTTTGCGAGTCCGCTGACGACCGTCACGCCGGCTTTGACAAGGTCCCGCGCGAGTTGCGAGGCTCGACGCCGACCAGGCTCAGAAACCTCGCGGGTGCCAACGATTGAGACCGTCGGCGCGTCCAGAATGTCGAGATCGCCCGCATAGAAAACCTTGGCCTCCCGGCGCGGGGAGGCATCTTTCAAAAAGTCGAGCTGACGCTCATCAAGAGCACCACGGCCAATCCGAGTGAGAAGATCTGGTAGCGAGTGGCTGTTGACGTCAGACGGAGCCGCGTAATTGCTGCGGCGTCTCGAGTCCTCTGTTCTGGCACTTGCCGGCGATGGCATCGGGAAAATCCCTCAGCGAGCTGATGGAAACTTGATCACGTCTGATCGATCGAGTCGAGGGCGCAACTGGATGATGTCAGCACCTTTCGACGTGAACCAATCTGGCTCTAAAGCGCAAAGTTCCTCCAGGTCCGCCCCTGTAACCGCGAACTCATTCCCGAGCAGGTCGTCTCTCGAGCGGGTACCCTCTTCCACCAGTGATGTGATCGCCTTCGCTAAAAGACGCGGATTATCAACTCCGAAGTGATCGTCCAAAGGCTCACCTTTGTTCCAGCCCCGTGCGCTATAGTACTTGTAGAGCTGCGTGCTTGTATCCTGGTCAATCAGATCCAGATCAGAGCAACGCTTAATCATCGCTTTCACCGAAACGCGCCAACGCTCCTTCAACGCCACAAAGCCGCTGAGGGTTTTATGTCGAACCTCGAGTGCGAAGGTTGTTGATGGCATCAGAAATGCGCTAGCGAGCCGAAAGGCCTGCTCTTCGATCAGCTTGAAGTCTCGCTCAAAGTCATCTTGCGTCAGGCTCCTATGAAGAATGGCGTGGGCCATCTCATGGGCCGCGTCCATCTGAGATCGGAAAAACGACTGCTTGTCTTTCGCGAGAAGAACGTACGGACGATGGTCAACTTCGGACCAACTGCAAAGTCCATCCAGTCGCGCAGAACCTGCAACATCGCGCGCCACGACGAAACCTTTGGCCTCCAGCAGCGAGATCATGCTCGTCACCGGCCCGTCGCCCACTTTCCAGTGCCGCCGCAAATCTAATGCAATCCGCTCGATGTCATCGGTTCTGAGAACCGAATACTCGTCACCGGCAAGAAGATCCGGAACGTCAAAAGTCGGAAAGTCGAAATAGTGCTGCAGCGCCAGGGAGACGTCCTGAACCCATCGAAGGCGCGCGCGCTCTCTCGCTTGGAGAGGCCGTTCGACATTTCGGCGAGCTCTAAAAAAGAACGCGCCGTCGCCGTGCTCGGGCATGGGACGAAGGAAGAAACCTCGGCGAACATTCAGCTGCTGCGCCAGCGCGTCTACCGCCTCTGGCTCAGGAGTGGCTTCTCCACTTTCCCATCTCGAAACTGAGGCTTGAGGCTTGCCGATCAAGTTTGCAAGGCCGACCTGAGTGCCAATGCCTCGAGCCTCGCGAGCTTGCACCAGCCGTTGAGCAACAAAGCCTGGGGTACCAGTACGCATCGAATCCCTCCGGGCCCCCTGCGGGGCAGAGGGCCTTCTTTTAGTTCGTAACTATTTTTTTGAAACGGGTTTCACGTCTGAAGAACCTTCCGCGCTCTCTTCCGGCGGGACGTATCGCCCAGCTCGCTTCTTCGACAGCAGTTGCGGCTCCTCGACCGGAGTCGGCGCCGGCACGTATCGCGACATGAAGGTCTCAAGAGGCTCGTCGAAAAGATAGCGATCATACCGATCGTCAACGACGGCAACGTTGATGCTTCCAATGCCGTCAACGGCGGCGGCATTGGGCGTGACCACAAGAAACACTGCGATCGGTGCAACACCGTCATCGATCACAAGTTCCGGCCGAAAAAAGTCGCGGCAGAACGCGCCGTTGATCTGCTCGACCAGCCGCTTTCTTGTCTTGTTTTGAGCCGGCAGGCCCGAGGAGCTGGCCAGCGTGGCTCGCACGACGACGGCTCGATTAATGCGGGCGAATGCTTGGTAGAGGTAGAGCTCAGAACCCTCAAGCGCGCCGGCCTCTTCAGCCGGAAAACCCGAGGCGCGACTCGCGTCGACGATGCCCTGCTCGATCAATGCCGTGCGAATTTGGCCGCGCACACGGGGCCCACTCCGCTTTCCAACGGCCAGTGTCCCGGTCACGTCCTTCGCCAAGCGACCGGCAGCGCGGACGCGCTCCTCGAATTCCAAAAGGAACTGCTGAGGAAGGGCATCGCTCAGCATCTTGCCAAAATCGAGCATTCGTCACTCTCGCGAAAAATCCACAATAAAGGATTAATGGTCGATTCTTATACACTTTGCAACAGGCGCGCGTCATGGGCTTGGTTGTGGGCTGAACCAAGCACTGCGCTATAATTTCTATTATTTTCAATTGCTTACGCGCATTTCTGGCGGAGAGAGTGGGATTCGAACCCACGGTACGGTTTCCCGCACACACGCTTTCCAAGCGTGCGCCTTAAGCCACTCGGCCATCTCTCCGGAGCGCCCTCTCTTGAAGGGACGCCGGTGATTTTGCAAGAGATCGCGGGGAAATCGGGTGAATTTTCCGCAAGATATTGTATTTTATGGAGAATATCGAACGTCGCGCGCGTCCGGAATCTCCCTGCAGGCTGAACCAAAGGCCAGCCTGCCGCGACGGTTCACTGGAGGCCAGCAAACACACCCGGGGACGCCATGACCATCCGCAAGACTATCGCCGCGCTAAGCATGATTTCGGCCCTTGGCGCCGCCTTCGCTGGGCCTGCCGCCGCCCAAGTCTGCACACGCCAAGGGGTCGATGTGAGCTGCGACGACGGACGGCGCGGGGTGCTGTCGGGCGATGCCATCCTCTGGCCGGACGGGACGCGCTCCAGCACCACGCCGCATCAGAGCGTGATCATCGGCAACAAGTCTTCGGTGCATGTCGGGCCGGGCGTGTTCGTCGGCCAGGGCAACGGCATGGTGCCGCTGGATGATCCCAACGCGCCGAACAAGCGGCGCTGCGCGATCCTGGACGGCGTGTCATATTGTTATTGAGGCGCTCGCCCTCACCTCGCCCCGTAACAACGAGGCGAGGTGAGGGAAGCTAAATCAACCGCACACCCGAGATCGCCGACTTCAGCCAGCGCAGCGCTTGCGGCGGCTGGGCGGCGAGCGGCGCGACCGCGGCCTTTTCGGTGCGGCACTTCTCGAGCTCGGCGACGAAATCAGCGGCCCATTGCTGGATGGTGTGGCCGCGCAGCGTCTTCATCATCGCTTCCCAGCGCATCTTGCGCTCAATGAGCGGCATCGCGGCTGCGATCGCGATTGCGCGGCCCATGCCGTCGATGTCGTGCGGATTGACGAGCAGCGCGGTGTCGAGCTCGTTGGCGGCGCCTGCGAATTTCGACAGCACCAGCACGCCGGGATCGGCCGGATTTTGGGCGGCGACATACTCCTTGGCGACGAGGTTCATGCCGTCATGCAGCGGCGTCACCACGCCGACCTGCGCGGTGCGGTAGAGGCCTGCGAGCACGGCCTGGCTAAAGCCCTTGTTGAGATAGCGGATCGGCGTCCAGTCAACCTCGCCGTGACGGCCGTTGACGTCGCTGACGAGCCGGGCGACGTCGTTCTGGAGATTGCCGTAGGCCTCGATTCCGCCGCGCGAAGGGTTCGCGATCTGCAACAGCGAGATGCTGCGCAAGAACTGCGGCTGGGTGGTCCAGAGCCGGTCGAACGCGCTGATGCGGTTGACGAGGCCCTTGGAGTAGTCGAGCCGATCGACACCGATCGCGAGCCGCTCGCCGTTGAGGCTACGGCGCAGCCGCGATACGTCGGGATGCGAGACCGACTTCGCGGCATAGGCGGCGAACTTCTCCGCATCGATACCGATCGGAAACACTTCGCAGCGCGTGCTGCCGTGCTGGGAGACGACGACCCCATCCTCGATCGTGAGGCCGAGCTCGCCGCAGGCATAGCCGAGGAAATTCTGGCAATCCTCGTCGGTCTGGAAACCGAGCAGATCGTAGGCCAGCATCGCCGTGATCAGCTCGCGATGGTTGGGCACGCCCTGCATCACCGCAGCCACGGGCCAGGGCGTATGCAGGAAGAAGCCGATCGGATCATCGACACCGAGGTCGCGCAGCTCCGCACCGAGAGCAAGGAAATGATAGTCCTGCACCCAGAACGCGGTCTTGTCTTTTCGGAAGCGCATCAAGGCGCGCGCCATGAAGGCGTTGACTTCGCGATAACTGACATAGTCGTCTTGAGAGACGCGGATCAGGTCGCTGCGCGAATGCAGCGCCGGCCACAGTGCCGAATTGGCAAAACCTTCGTAATAGCCGCCGTAATGCGCGGCCGGCAGATCCAGCGTCGCAATCGCCCCCGAGCCGAGCGCTTCGATCTCGGCAAACGGCTCCTTCTGGTGGCCGTCCCGCACACGGCCGGACGACCCCACCCAAATAGCACCCGAGTTTTCTACCACGGGAAGCAGCGCCGCAGCCAAGCCGCCCGTCATGGGCTCGTTGGGTTTGCCGCGCGCGACGCGATTTGAAACGACGACTAAGTTCACAGGTCGTCCCCTCCTGTTCATTCCACCCTGTTTAACTGATGTTCATCAATATGGTTCCTGATCATCGTTTCAACGAATTGAAACCAAAATCGGGCGCGTGCGTTGGAACCGGTTGCGCTGACGGAACCCGGAAATTTCGTTGCAAAGACAGTTTTTGCGGCTTCATTGCGCAGCATCAATTGCACGCGCGATGGAACTGCGCGAGCGACATTACGTCTGACGTGTGGCGCTGCCTTGCTTTTACCGCGGATCGAGCAGACGTGCGAGGAACGCACGCACGTCGCTTGGGGCATCGAAGTGACCGTTGACGCCCATGGCGCGGCGGCCGACCGAGAAAGAGAGGCCGTTCATGTCGGGCATGATCGCGAACACGGTTTCGTCGGTGACGTCGTCGCCGATGAAGATCGGGCGGCGTCCCCTAAACGGCTCGTGCTTCATCAATTCGCGCACACCGGTCGCTTTGGTGAAGCCGGAATGCTTGATCTCGCAGACGAACTTGCCGGGCAACACCTCGATCGGTGCGGTGGGAAGATCGGCGCGGATCAGCGAGACGGCTTCGTAAATCGCCTTCTCCGCGTGTGGCGCGAGGCGATAATGCAGCGCCAGCGAATAGCCCTTGTCTTCGAGCAGAATGCCTGGGCTGAGCTTCGCGATCGCGGCCAGCCGCCGCTTCAGCTCCTTGTCCATCGGCGGCGCGTGCACGTCGTCAGCTTCATTGCCGACCGACAAACGCATCTCCGCGCCATGACCGGCGACAGCGCGAAATACGTCCGGCGCAAAGATCAAATCGATGTCGTTGAGCGAACGACCGCTGACCATGGCCAGCGCGCCCGACGTAAGCTGCGCCAGGCGGTTGAGCGTGTCCGACAGGCCCGGCGGCACCCAGACTTCGCGTGGCGTCGGCATCAATTCGAGGAGCGTGCCGTCGATATCGAGCAGGATCGCAGTCTCGTTCAGATGCGGCACGAGCGCATGCGGCACCGGCACCGAGTCGGGCGCTTCATCATCAGGCATGGCGCGCTTCTGATCCAATTCAGCGAGTTCCGATTTCATAGTCTACTCCATAAAGGCAAGCGGCCGCGCGATTTGTTCGAGCGATTTGCGCTCCGCAGAGATTGCGTAACGCCACGCCACGATCGCGGCCACGATCATCAACGCGGCCCCCAACAGATAGCCGGCGAACACGCTGCTGCGTGATCCCGTGTCGATCAGCGCGCCGAACAGCGCCGGCCCGGCAACGCCGCCGATGCCGGTGCCGACCGCGTAGAACACCGCGATCGCCAGCGCGCGGATCTCCAGCGGAAAGGTCTCGCTGACGGTGAGATAAGCCGCGCTCGCGGCGGGCGAGGCAAAGAAGAAGATCACCATCCAGGCGATGGTCTGCCCTTGCGCGCTGAGCGCGCCGATCGAGAACAGATAGCCGGAAACCGCGAGCAATACACCCGACACGCCATAGGTGAACACGATCATGGTGCGGCGGCCGAGCGTGTCGAACAGACGGCCGAGCAGCAGGGGTCCCAGGAAGTTTCCTGCGGCGAACGGCAGGAGGTACCAGCCGACATGATCGGCGCTGATCCCGTAGAAATCGGTCAGCACCAGCGCGAAGGTGAAGAAGATCGCGTTGTAGAAGAAGGCCTGTGCGACCATCAGCACGAGCCCGACCACCGCGCGCTGGCGATAGGTGAAGAACAACGTATGCACGACTTCGCGGATCGGGGTGTGATCGCGCATCTTCAGGCGTATTGTCGCGAAGCGTCCATCGCTTGCATCCTGGTCGTGTCCGATCACCGAGCGCTCGATGTCGTCGACGATGGCGTGAGCCTGATCGGGCTGGCCGTGGATCATCAGCCAGCGCGGACTCTCGGGGATCCACATCCGCATCAACAGCACGACGAGGCCGATGCTCGCACCGATGAGATAGGCGAGGCGCCAGCCGAGATCGGGGCCGATCACCGCGGGGTCAAGCAGAACGATGGCGGCGACCGCGCCCATCGCAGCCCCGATCCAGAAACTGCCGTTGACGACGAGATCGGTCCATCCGCGATAACGCGCCGGCACCAATTCCTGGATGGTCGAATTGATCGCGGTGTATTCGCCGCCGATCCCGGCGCCGGTGAGAAATCGAAACAGTGCATAGCTCGCGACATTCCAGGACAGCGCGGTTGCGGCGGTCGCGGTGAGGTAAAGCGCGAGCGTGATGAAGAACAGTTTTTTGCGGCCGATGCGGTCGGTCAGCCAGCCGAAGCCAAGCGCGCCGAGCACTGCTCCCGCGAGGTAGGCGGAGTTGGCGATGCCGAGATCGAGATTGGAGAAGCGCAGCATCGGACTCTGCTTCAGCGCACCGGAGAGCGCGCCGGCGAGCGTCACCTCGAGACCGTCGAGGATCCAGGTGATGCCGAGCGCGAGCACGACGCGGGTGTGGAAGCCGCTCCACGGCAACGCGTCGAGCCGCGCAGGAATGCTGGTCTCGATGATTCGATCGGTCGCGGCTGCCACCGAGACCGAGGATCCATAGTTCAGCGCTGAGCTTTGCTGCAATTCCATCGCGTCGTTGTGTCTGACCAATACGATCATCCCGGATTCGCAGGATGGACTGGGGTCGATCCGATCATGGGGGTGCGGCATTCCGCCTGCCACCTGCGACAACGCCTGCGGCAAGGGCAGGTTCCAATAGGAACTGCCCTTCGCGCCGTCCGTTTCCGCTGGAGCCGCAAGGAGTTGATGCATGGCTCAAGTCAGAAAGACGACACCTTCGCGAAAAGTAACAACTCGCAAGACAAGCAAGACAACAGCCAGGAAGACCAGCGCCAAGCGTAACGCCGCGCGCAAGGGCTCGAAACGCGCGGCGCCGAAGCGCTGGTCTCAGCGGGTGACGAAGGAGAGCGACGCGCTCGACCTCAAGCGCGGCGTGTTCAAACTAACGAGCCCGAAGAAGATCGCGGCCTCGCTGAAGAGCTCCGCCGAGCATAGCGCGCGCCGCAAGGCCGGCGCGTATCGCTCGGCGCTGTCGATGCTGACGTTCTACATCAACCGCGCCGGCAAGACGCTGCCGAAGACGCAGCGGGAGCGGCTTGAGCGAGCAAAGGAGGAGCTGAAGCGAGCGTTCGGGAGAGAGTGAGATTCGCGCGATGAACGCTACGCCGCCCTGATATTCGCCATGAACCGGTCGAGCTCGGCGCGGAGGCGGGTGCTTTCGGACGACAGTGTTTTCGCCGAGTTCAGCACCTCTTCCGAGGCCGAGCCGGTCTCAGCCGCGCCGCGGTTGACCTGGCCGATGTCGGTGGCGGCGGTCTGGGTGCCTTGCGCGACGGTCTGAACGCTGCGTGCAATCTCCTGGGTCGCGGCGCCCTGCTGCTCCACGGCGCTCGCGATCGACGTCGAGATCGACGATATCTGGCCGATGGTCGCGCCGATCTCCTTGATCGCGGCAACCGACTCCGCGGTTGCACCCTGCATGCCCGTGATATGCGAGGAAATCTCGTCAGTTGCCTTGGCAGTCTGGCTCGCCAGTGATTTCACTTCGCTCGCAACCACCGCAAAACCGCGGCCGGCCTCGCCCGCGCGCGCCGCCTCGATGGTGGCGTTCAGCGCCAACAAATTGGTCTGCTCGGCAATCGCCGTGATCAGTTTGACCACTTCGCCGATCTGCTGCGCGGCATGCGAGAGTTTTCCGATCCGGCCGTCAGTCTCCTTCGCCTGCACCACGGCGGCTTCCGCAATGCGGCTGGAATCGCGGACCTGGCGGCCGATCTCCTCGACGGAGGCCGAGAGCTCTTCCGTCGCGGTCGCGACCGACTGCATATTGCTCGAGGCCTGCTCGGAGACGCCGGCAACCTGGCTCGACAGGCTCTGCGTGGTCTCGGCGGTGCGGGTCAGCGTGGACGCGGACGATTCGAGCTGCACAGCGGAGGCCGAAACGTTCGACACGATGGCGCCGACCGCGCTCTCGAAATCATCGGCAAACCGAATCAGCTCGGAACGGCGGCTTGCCGCCTGCTCCTTGTTCTGGGCTTCGCTGGCGGCGGCGTCGCGTTCGGCCTTGGCCACCGCCTGCACCTTGAATTCCTCGACCGCGCCGGCCATCTCGCCGATCTCGTCCTTGCGCCCCAGGCCCGGCAGCACGACGTCGAAATTACCCGAGGCAAGTTCGCGCATCGCCTTGCACATCGCAATCATCGGCCGCGAGATGCCATTGCCGAGCATCAGAGCCAGCACGGCGCCGACGGCAAGGCCGCCCAACGCCAGCATCAGCATCAGCCGCTCGGTGTCCCCGATCGTCGCATTGGCGCTGGCTTCGATGCGCTGCTGATCGGCCGACAGATCTGACCGCAGCTCGCCCGAGAGTTTGAGGATGGACGCTGCGGTCTTGGTCATCTCACCGTTCATCTTGACGATGATTTTCACGTTGTCGGACAGTTTTACAAACGACGCACGGTACTGCTTCAACAGGCCGCCGATCTCGGTGACGCGGTCGGTGATCTTCTGGTCGTTGGCATAGATCGAGACCAGCAGGGTCTCCAGGAACTTGATGCGCGCGATCACGCCGTCGGCGGTCTTCGGCTCCGGCTTGGCGACGAAGGAGCTGACCGAGGTGGAGACCGCAAGATATTGCGAGGTGATATCCTTGGCCGTGGTCTGGACCGATGCGAGCCCGGCCAGCGCCGCGGTGTCGGCGAGGTCGTCGAACTTGAAGCGGATCTTGTTGCCGACGCTGTTGAGCTCATCGGCGGCGATCTTGCCGTTCTCGCGCGTCAGCGTGATGATCTCGCTGAAGACTTTGGTGAAACGCTGGAACTCGGCCTCGAGCTTGCCGATCTGCTCGCGGCGCGCCGCGCCATTCGTGGCCGCCATCGACTTTGCGATCGCCGCCTTCAGATTCTCTTCGGCAGCCTTGGCCGCAGTCTCGTCGTCCGCAGCGCCGGTCAGCGTATAGGCCCGGGTCAGCCCCTGATAGCTGATCAATTCGCGATCGACGGTTCGCGCCAGATCGGCTTCCGCCACACTGGTCCGGTAGGATTCAACGGCGCCCGCGATTCGCTCGAAGCCGAAATAGGCAAACGCCATGCTGACGGCGAGGATGGCCAGCACCGCCACGAAGCCGAGGATGATTTTTGCGCGAAAACGCAAAGTGAACAGCTTCGATGTGTTCGGCTTGGACTTGACGGACATTCCCCAACCCATTCCATTCGCGGAAAACCAGGCGCAGCCCGGAAGCAGCCCGCTCCCAGACTCGTCTGCACGGTAAATGGCAAAGGATAAGCCGCGGTAAACTGCGGCGCCGCAACTTGCGGTTAGGTGACCTCGCTGTTGTCCCGGCGAAGGCCGGGACCCATACCCCCAAAGAGAAGTTACGGCGCGAGCTGGTAACTCCGAGTCCTCGCCAAACCACGTCCTGTGGTTATGGGTCCCGGCCTTCGCCGGGACGACAGCGGAGCGAGGAGTGCGGTCCGGACTTACGCCGCCCTGATATTCGCCATGAACCGGTCAAGCTCGGCGCGGAGACGGGTGCTTTCGGACGACAGTGTTTTCGCCGAGTTCAGCACCTCTTCCGAGGCCGAGCCGGTCTCGGCGGCGCCGCGGTTGACCTGGCCGATGTCGGTGGCGGCGGTCTGGGTGCCCTGGGCGACGTTCTGGACGCTGCGGGCGATCTCCTGGGTGGCGGCGCCCTGCTCTTCCACGGCACTCGCGATCGACGTCGAGATCGACGAGATCTGGCCGATGGTCGCCCCGATCTCCTTGATCGCGGCGACGGACTCGGCGGTGGCGCCCTGCATGCCCATGATGTGCGACGAAATCTCATCCGTCGCCTTCGCGGTCTGGCTCGCCAGCGACTTTACTTCGCTCGCAACCACTGCAAAGCCGCGGCCGGCTTCACCGGCGCGCGCCGCCTCGATAGTGGCGTTCAGCGCGAGGAGGTTGGTCTGCTCGGCGATCGCCGTGATCAGTTTTACGACTTCGCCGATCTGCTGCGCGGCATGCGAGAGTTTTCCGATCCGGCCGTCGGTCTCCTTCGCCTGCACAACGGCGGCTTCCGCAATGCGGCTGGAGTCGCGGACCTGACGGCCGATCTCCTCGACGGAAGCCGAAAGCTCTTCAGTGGCGGTCGCGACCGACTGCATGTTGCTCGAGGCCTGTTCGGAGACGCCGGCGACCTGGCTCGACAGGGTCTGCGTGGTCTCGGCGGTACGGGTCAGCGTTGAGGCTGACGATTCGAGCTGCACCGCGGAGGCCGAAACGTTGGACACGATGGCGCCGACCGCGCTCTCGAAATCATCGGCAAAACGAATCAGCTCGGAGCGACGCGCCGTGGCCAGCTCCTTGTTTTGGGCTTCACTGGCCGCGGCATCGCGCTCGGCCTTGGCCACTGCCTGCACCTTGAACTCTTCGACCGCGCCGGCCATCTCGCCGATCTCGTCCTTGCGGCCCAGGCCCGGCAGCACGACGTCGAAATTACCCGAGGCAAGCTCGCGCATCGCCTTGCACATCGCAATCATCGGACGCGAGATGCCGGTGCCGAGCAGGAAGGCGAGGACGGCGCCGAGCAGCGTGCCGCCGACGGCGAGCATTAACACCAATTCCTCGGTCTTCCCGATGGTCGCTTCGGACTCCGAATCCAGCCGCTGCTGTTCGGCCACGAGATCCGCCTTCATGGCAGAGGCGCCCCGAAGAATCGCGCCTGCCGAGCCGCTCATCTCTGTGACGAGATCGTCGACCATCTTGGCGTTGGCGATCAGCTTTTCCAGCGCTTCGCGATAGGCGACAAGGATCGTCTTGGCGTCCTTCAGGCCGGCGACGATCTTTTCGTCCATGGAATAGACTGCGCTGAGCGAATTCTCGACGAATTTCAGCCGGGCCAGCGCACTGGTCGCGATCGCCTGGTCGGATGTCAGCACGAAATTGGTCGCCGCCGCGCTTGCGGTCTGGAACTGCGCGTTGACCTGCTTGGTGCCGAACTCGATCGACTGTGCCTCGGCATCGGAGGCATTGTTGCCGATGTCATCGAGCTTGTACTTCAGCAGATTGGCTTGGCGCGAGAGCTGGTTCTGCACCAGCAGCGTGCTGTCACGCTTGGCCTGGAGGACCTTGGCGAAGGTCGCGGAGAAATTCGCAAACTCCTTGGCGAGCTTGTCGAGGCTGTCCTGCCGCGCCGGTGTCTTGGCGCTCTTGAGGGCCAGGTCGATGGCACTCTTCAGGTTGGCCTCAGTGTCCAGCGCGGCCTTGGCGTCATCTTCGTTGCCGGTGACGACGAAATATTTGACGGCCGAACGATAGGCGAGCAGTTCGCGGTCGATGTTACGGGCGAGATCGGCCTCCGAGACGCTGGTGCGGTAGGATCCGACGCCGGATGAGACCCGCTCGAAGCCGAAATAGGCGAAAGCCATGCTGCCGGCGGAGATCACCAGCACGGCGGCGAAGCCGAGGATGATCTTGGCGCGGAACCTGAGGGTCGGAAATATGCTGCGCTTCGACGGCGACGCGGTACGCCCGGACATTCCAACCCCCATTTACTATTCAGCCGTCGTCCGGAAGCGCCCCGCCTCCAGACCCCGAAAGCGCAAAACTAGGGCAGAATGAATAAAGGGCGGTAAATTCGTCACGCCCGCGCAATCCTGGGCTTTGTCGGCCAAAGGCCGACTGGACAGGACCTGGGCGACCAAAATCCTAGTTGCCAAGCCCGGGGGCAGCGGTCTCTAATTAGAAACAATCAAAATCAATCCCGGGAGGTATGTTCCGTGTCTACAGTCAAACTGACGGTGAACGGCAAGGCCGTTGCCGTCGACGTCGAGGACCGCACGCTGCTGGTCCAGCTCCTGCGCGATCACCTCAACCTCACCGGGACCCATGTCGGCTGCGACACCAGCCAGTGCGGCGCCTGCGTCGTACACATGGACGGCAAGGCGGTGAAATCCTGCACCATGCTGGTGGGACAGGCCGACGGCGCCAATATCACCACCATCGAAGGCATCGCCAAGGGCGACGAGCTGCACCCGATGCAGGCCGCCTTCCGCGACAATCACGGCCTCCAGTGCGGCTATTGCACGCCGGGCATGATCATGTCGGCGATCGACATCGTGCACCGCCATGGTGGCGAGCTCGACGAGCCGACCGTCCGCCACGAGCTTGAAGGCAACATCTGCCGCTGCACCGGCTACCACAACATCGTCAAAGCCGTGCTCGATGCAGCCGGACGCATGAAGGTCTCGCAGGCGGCCGAGTAAAGCGGCGCGCCTCGAAAGAAGAACCAACACTGCGGCTTTCGATGGAAAGCGCAGGACAACAATCTCCGGTCGGGAGGACCAGACTATGGGTGTTGAAGGCATCGGCGCGCGCGTCGTGCGCAAGGAAGACAAGCGTTTCATTACTGGCAAGGGCCGCTACGTCGACGACATCAAATTGCTGGGCATGACTCATGCCCATTTCATCAGAAGCCCGCATGCGCACGCCAAGGTGAAGGGGATCGACTCCTCCGCCGCGCTCAACATGCCGGGTGTGGTCGCAGTTCTTACCGGGCAGCAAATCGTCGACGACAAGGTCGGCAACCTCATCTGCGGCTGGGCCATCACCTCCAAGGACGGCAGCCCGATGAAGATGGGCGCATGGCCGGCGATGGCGCCGGAGACGGTGCGCTTCGTCGGACAGGCCGTCGCGGTCGTGATCGCCGAGACGAAGAATTTGGCGCGCGACGCGGCCGAAGCCGTGGTCGTCGATTATGAAGAGCTGCCGGCGGTTGCCGACGTTCACACCGCGATCAAGGCCGGCGCACCGCAGCTTCATCCCGAGGCCCCCGGCAACCAGGTCTATGACTGGGTGATCGGCGACGAGGGCGCGACGGATGCCGCCTTCGCCAAGGCCGCCAATGTCGTGAAGCTCGACGTCACCAACAACCGGCTCGCGCCCAACGCGATGGAGCCGCGCGCGGCGATCGCCGATTACGACGAGGCGGAGGAGCATTTCACGCTCTATACGACCTCGCAGAACCCGCACGTTGCCCGCCTGGTGCTGTCGGCGTTCTACAACATCGCCCCCGAGCACAAGCTGCGCGTGATCGCGCCCGACGTCGGCGGCGGTTTTGGCTCGAAAATCTTCATCTATCCGGAGGAGATGGTCGCGCTATGGGCATCGAAGAAGGTCGGCCGTCCGGTGAAATGGACCGGCGACCGTACCGAGGCCTTCCTCACCGACGCGCATGGCCGTGACCATGTCACCCAGGCCGAGATGGCGTTCGACGCCAACAACAAGATCATCGGGTTGAAGGTGAAGACCTACGCCAATTTCGGCGCCTACATGTCGCTGTTCTCGTCGTCAGTGCCGACCTATCTCTACGCGACGCTGCTGTCTGGCCAGTACAACATCCCGGCGATCCATGCCGAGGTGATCGGGGTCTATACCAACACCACGCCGGTCGATGCCTATCGCGGCGCGGGCCGGCCTGAGGCAAGCTATCTGATCGAACGGCTGATGGAGACGGCGGCGCGGCAGTTGAAGGTGGATCCGGCAGCACTGCGCCGGACCAATTTCATCACCCAGTTCCCGCACCAGACGCCCGTGATCATGGCCTATGACACCGGCGACTTTAATGCCTCGCTCGACGCCGCGATGAAGGCGATCGACTATGCCGGCTTTGCCGGACGCAAGGCCAAGGCCAAAGCCGACGGCAAGCTGCGCGGCATCGGCGTGTCCTGCTACATCGAAGCCTGCGGCATCGCGCCGTCAAAGGCGGTCGGCAGTCTCGGTGCCGGCGTCGGCTTGTGGGAATCAGCCGAGGTCCGCGTCAACCCGGTCGGCACCATCGAGATCCTCACGGGCTCGCACAGCCACGGCCAGGGTCACGAGACCACGTTCTGCCAGCTCGTGTCGGAGCGCCTCGGCATTCCCATCAGCCAAGTCTCGATCGTCCATGGCGACACCGACAAGGTGCAGTTCGGCATGGGCACCTACGGCTCGCGCTCCGCGGCCGTCGGTCTCACCGCGATCCTGAAGGCGATGGAGAAGATGGAGGCAAAGGCCAAGAAGATTGCGGCGCATGCGCTGGAAGCTTCCGAGGCCGACATCGTCATCGAGAACGGCGAGTTCAAGGTCACCGGCACCGACAAGGCGATCGCGCTGCCGATGGTCGCGCTCGCGGCCTACACCGCCCACAATCTGCCTGACGGGATGGAGCCGGGCCTGAAGGAAAGCGCCTTCTATGACCCGACCAACTTCACCTTCCCGGCCGGCGCCTATATCTGCGAACTCGAGGTCGATGCCGGCACCGGCAAGACCTCCTTCGTCAACTTCGTCGCAGCCGACGATTTCGGCCGGCTGATCAACCCGATGATCGTCGAAGGCCAGGTCCATGGCGGCCTCGCCCAGGGCATCGGCCAGGCGCTGCTCGAGCACGCGATCTACGATGCCAACGGCCAGCCGGTCACGGCCTCGTTCATGGATTACTCCATGCCGCGCGCCGACGATCTACCGTCGTTCAACCTCTCCCACACCACGACGCTGTGCCCGGGCAATCCCCTCGGCATCAAGGGTTGCGGTGAGGCCGGCGCAATCGGCGCCTCTGCGGCCGTGATCAACGCGATCACGGATGCGATCGGCAAGAACAATCTGGAAATGCCCGCAACCCCGGATCGGGTGTGGCGCACGATCCACGCGGCCTGAGAGGAGCAGAAAGAATGTACCAGACCATTTATCATCGCGCTTCTTCGGTCGACGAGGCCGCCAGCCTGTTTGCCAAGGGGACCGAGGCGAAATTCCTGGCCGGCGGCCAGACGCTGCTGCCAGTCATGAAGCAGCGCCTCGCCGCCCCCTCGGATGTGATCGACCTCGGCAAGATCAAGGAGCTGCAGGGCGTCGAGCTGTCAGGCGACGTGCTGACCATCAAGGCCGGCACGACCTATTTCGACATCATGCAGAATGCCGACGTGAAGAAGGCAATCCCCGCGATTGCCTATCTCACCTCGGTGCTCGGCGACCCCGCGGTGCGCTATCGCGGCACGATCGGCGGCTCGATCGCCAACAACGATCCGGCCGCTGATTATCCGGCCGCGCTGCTGGCGCTCGGCGCCACCGTGAAGACCAACAAGCGGTCGATTTCGGCGGAGGATTTCTTCAAGGGCCTGTTCACGACCGCTCTCGAAGACGGCGAGATCATCACGGCGGTGTCGTTCCCTGTTCCGGCAAAGGCAGGCTACGCAAAAATGCGGCACCCGGCCTCGCGCTTCGCGCTCACCGCTGTCTTCGTCGCCCAGACGAAATCGGGCGAGATTCGCGTCGCCGCCACCGGCGCCTCGCAAAGCGGCGTGATGCGGGTCGCCGCGATCGAGGCCGCGCTGAAGGCGAACTGGTCGCCGTCGGCAATCGACAGCGTGAGCATTTCGGCGAGCAATCTGCTGGCCGATATCCACGGCACAGCGGAGTATCGCGCCAACCTCATCAAGGTGATGGCACAGCGCGCAGTGGCTGCCGCGGGCTGATAGCGCCTCAACACAAATCTTCCGCGGCGCGCAGCAATGCGCGCCGCTTTTATTTTGGCCATGCGGCATGAAAACCGCTTGCCTCGCTGGCTTGAAGGCGAGAAAAGTTAATCAGCCAATTAACTCGCCCCACAGAGGAACGTCCCGGGCTTGCCGGACCATCGGCATCCGCCCGCGACCCGAGGAAACAACAACGTGCTCGATAAGCCAGCCCCCACCACCTCCGTCCGCACCTCCGGCCCGCTGTCAGGCTTCCGCATCGTCGAATTCGCCGGCATCGGACCCGGCCCGTTCGCCTGCATGATGCTGGCCGACATGGGCGCCGACGTCGTCACGCTCGACCGGGTCGGCGCGAAGAAGAGCATGAAGTCGGTGGCAGGCCGCGGCCGCAAGGTGATCGAGCTCGACCTCAAGGACAAGGCAGCGATTGCCGAGGTGCTCGACCTGCTTGCGAACGCCGACGCGCTGGTCGAAGGCTTTCGCCCCGGCGTGATGGAGCGGCTCGGGCTCGGCCCCGATGTCGTGCTCGCGCGCAACCCGAAGCTCGTCTACGGCCGCATGACCGGCTGGGGCCAGGAAGGTCCGCTCGCCAACGCCGCAGGCCACGACATCAATTACATCTCCATCACCGGTGCGCTCGCCGCGATCGGCACCAAGGAAGCGCCGGTGCCGCCGCTCAACCTCGTCGGCGATTTCGGCGGCGGCGCGCTCTATCTCGTCGTCGGCGTGCTCGCGGCGCTGCTGGAAGCATCAAAGTCCGGCAAGGGTCAGGTGGTCGACGCCGCGATGTGCGACGGCGCGGCATCACTGATGTCGTTCTTCTTCGACATGACCACGCTCGGCCGCTGGACCGAAGGCCGGAACCAGAATTTCCTCGACGGCGGCGCGCATTTCTACGGCGTCTACGAATGCGCCTGCGGCCATTTCGTCTCGATCGGCTCGATCGAGCCGCAGTTCTACGCCCTGCTGCGCGAGCACGCGGGCCTGACCGATACCGATTTCGACGCGCAGATGGACCGCAAGGCCTGGCCCGCGCTCAAGCAGAAGCTGCAAGCCGTCTTCAAGAGCAAGACGCGCGAAGACTGGTGCAAGATCATGGAAGGCTCCGACATCTGCTTCGCACCGGTGCTGACCATGTCGGAAGCGACCGAGCATCCGCACATGCTCGCGCGCAATGTGTTCGTCGAGCGCCACGGCGTGAAGCAGCCAGCACCGGCGCCCCGCTTCTCACGGACGCCGTCGGCGGTTCGCGAACCGGAGGGAGTGGAGATCGGGGCCGTGACGAGCGCGTGGAAGGCCCGCTGACAACCCGGCCATGCGGGGAAATCCGGTCTGAGGTTCTTGCAAGCGGTGCACTCTTGCGTCAGTTGTCGTGTCACACGAGTGACACAAGGTGCTACCGATGAGCCAGACCGATCGACCGCGTCCTTCTCAAACCATGCGCGTCGGCGCGGCCATTCTCGGGAACGCGCTGGAATTCTACGATTTCACGGTCTACGCGGCCTTCGCCACCTGGCTCGCCAAGGCGTTCTTTCCGACAGACAATCCGAACACCAGCCTGTTGCTCGCGGTGGCGACCTTCGGCGTCGGCTTCGTGGCGCGGCCACTCGGCGGCGTTCTCATTGGGGCCTATGCCGATCGGTTCGGCCGCAGGCCGGCCATGACCCTGACGATCTGGATGATGGCGCTGGGCAGCGGCATGATCGGCTTGCTGCCGACCTATGATCAAATCGGTACGCTTGCGCCCGTGCTGCTGGTGCTCGCGCGGCTGTTGCAGGGCTTTTCGGCCGGCGGCGAAATGGGGCCGGCCACGACCTATCTGCTGGAGAGCGCGCCGGCGCACCGGAAAGGCTTTTTCGGCAGCTGGCAGCTCGCCAGCCAGAACATGGGCAGCCTTTTTTCGGGCCTCGTCGGCCTTCTGCTGGCGCTCCTGATCACTCCCGGCGCCACCGATAGCTGGGGTTGGAGGGTACCGTTCCTGCTTGGGATCCTGATCGCGCCGGTTGGCTATTTCATCCGGCGTAACCTTGATGAGACGCTGGATACCGAGGAAGCCCATGACAGCATCGGCGGCGTCCTCTCCGATATCCTGGCGAACCATTGGCCGAAAGTTCTGCTCTGTATCCTGCTGATCTCGGGCGGGACCATCACGCAGTACTTCTTCCTCTACACGACCACCTACGCAATCAACACGCTGCATTACAGCCAGAGCTGGTCGATGGCGACCAACTTCGCCACCTTCATCAGCGGAACGATCTTCGCACTGGTCGGAGGCGCGCTGGCGGACAGATACGGCTTGAAAACGGTTGCCATCGTCCCGCGCATCATCGTGACGCTGCTGCTTTATCCCGCGCTGCTCCTGGTCGTGTCGTCGGGGTCGCCGCTGGTGCTGGTGATCACATCGGCGACGTTGATCGCGTTTCACGCGATGGCCTCCGGTGCCGGCATCATCCTGATCCCGATGATCTTCCCGGCCATCGTTCGCACCGCAGGATTGTCCATCGCCTATGCGCTGGGCGTGACCATCTTCGGCGGCACCGCGCAGCTCGTGTTCACATGGATCATCGGGGCGACCGGCGATAAGCTGTCGTGGATCTGGTATATCATCATCATGAGCATCATCAGCCTGCTCGCCACGTTGGCGATCCGCATCCCCGAGGAGCTCAATCGCAAGCAAGAGACCTCGTCTTCGGACACGGCCTTGGCCGGGGCATCGAATTAACGGCGACAAGACGCGGCCACGTCAGATCAGTCTGACGTGGCCGTGTGTCTGAAACAGCAATTAAGCCGCGTTCCCCACCTTCAGCACCCCGCGCCGGATCTGATCCTCCTCGATCGATTCGAACAGCGCCTTGAAATTCCCCTCGCCAAAGCCGTCGTCGCCCTTGCGCTGGATGAACTCGAAGAAGATCGGGCCGATCGCATTGGCGGAGAATATCTGGAGCAGCACCTTGGTCTGACCGCCGTCGACCACACCTTCGCCGTCGATCAGGATGCCGTTGACCTTGAGCCGCGCGACGTCCTCGCCGTGCTTGGGCAGGCGCGCATCGATCCGATCGAAATAGGTCTCGGGCGGCGCCGGCATGAACGGAAGACCAGCCTCGCGCAGGCCTTCGATGGTCTGGTGGATATCGCGGCAACCGCAGGCGATGTGCTGGATACCTTCGCCGCGATAGATATTCAGATATTCCTCGATCTGGCCGGAATCGCCGGCATCCTCGTTGATCGGGATCCGGATCTTGCCGTCCGGGCTGGTCAGCGCGCGCGAGAACAGGCCCGAGGCGCGACCCTCGATGTCGAAGAAACGGATCTGGCGGAAGTTGAACAGCTTTTTGTAGAAGTCGGTCCAGACGTCCATGCGGCCGCGATGGACGTTGTGGGTGAGGTGATCGAGATAGAACAGGCCGGCACCAGCGGGGCGCGGATCGCGCGCGCCCAGCCATTCGAACTCGGCCTCATAGGCCGAGCCCTTGGCGCCATAATGATCGACGAAATAGAGCAGGCTGCCGCCGATGCCCTTGATCGCGGGCACGTCGAGCGTCTTCTGCGCGGATGACACATCCGCAGGTTCGGCGCCGAGCGCGATCGCGCGCTCATAGGCCGCCTTGGCATCGACAACGCGGAACGCCATCGCCGGCGCGCAGGGGCCATGCGCGGCAACGAAGTCGAAGCCGTGGGTGCCGAGCTGCTCGTTGACGAGATAGTTGATGTCACCCTGGCGATAGACCGTAATCTTCTTGGTCTTGTGGCGCGCGACGGGTGCATAGCCCATCAGCTTGAACAGCGCGTGCAGCTGTTCCGGATCGGGATGGGCATATTCGACGAACTCGAACCCGTCGGTACCCATCGGATTGTCGGCGGTGATGGTGGCCGGCGGTGCATCGTGCGGAAACGGACCCATGGTGCTCTCCCAAATTGCTGCTGCCTTGAACTATCCTTCATTGGGCGCGCAAGGAGCGTGCAAATGGGACGTGATTTCGCTATCCTATGCACGATCTGTGCATGAATTGGACGAATGACGCATGATTTCGGTAGACGCGTTTGACCTCAAGATCCTGGGTGCGCTCCAGGACGACGGCCGCCTCACCAACCAGGAGCTGGCTGATCTTGCGGGGCTGTCCGCCTCGCAGTGCTCGCGGCGGCGGATGCGGCTGGAGGAGGAGAAGGTGATATCAGGCTATCACGCCGACCTCTCCAGCGAGGCGCTCGGCTTCGGCGTGATCGCCTTCATCCAGGTGGGGCTCGCGACCCACTCGCCGGACAATTCCAAGCGCTTCCGCACGCTGGTCAACCGCATCGACGAGATCCAGGAGGCCTACTCGCTCACCGGAGACGCCGACTATGTGCTGAAGGCGGTGCTGCGCGACCTCAAGGGCCTCTCCAACCTCGTCAACGATGTGCTGATGCCGCATCAGAGCGTAGCGCATGTGCGCTCCTCGATCGTGCTTGATCGGCTGAAGGAAAGCTCGCGGCTGCCGCTGAAGGAATTGAAGCCTGGCTGAAATTGAGGGAACTACGGCATTCCCGCTTCACGCGTCGTCTGCGATGATCCCAGCCAATCTACGGAGATTCAGCCATGGCCCTCCAGCTTCGACCGAACTGCGAATATTGCGACCGCGACCTGCCGCCGAACGCGACGGACGCGCGGATCTGCTCCTATGAATGCACGTTCTGTGCGGATTGCGTCGAGACAAAACTTTCCAACGTCTGCCCTAACTGCGGTGGCGGATTCGCGCCGCGTCCGATAAGGCCAACTCATGAATGGCGGCCGGGCCTGTGCACGACCATGCAGGCACCGTCCGACAAGCGGATGCATTTGAAATACAGCCTGGACGACGTCGCCGCGCATTGCGCGCGGGTGCGCGACGTGCCGCCGGAGAGGCGGTGAACTCTCTCCACGTCATTGCGAGGAGCCCTTGCGACGAAGCAATCCAGACTGCCGCCGCGGAAAGATTCTGGATTGCTTCGCTGCGCTCGCAATGACGGAGTTTGTGGCAATGGCGGAGATCACTCCGCCGCCAGAATCGTCCCCTCGACCTCGCCGAAGCCGACGCGGTAGCCGTTGCCCTGGCACCAGCCGCGCATGACGAGGCTGTCGCCGTCTTCCAGGAACGTGCGCTTGACGCCACCGGGCAGTTCGACCGGCTCGGTGCCGTTCCAGCTAATCTCGAGCAAGCTGCCGCGCTGGTTCTTCTCGGGGCCGGAGATGGTGCCGCTTCCCAGGAGATCGCCGACATTCATCGCGCAGCCGCTGGAGGCGTGGTGCATCAGTTGCTGCACCGAGGACCAGTACATGTATTTGAAATTGGTGCGGCTGATGCTGGCAGGCGCATTCGCACCGCCGGGACGCAAGGAGACATCGAGCTCGACGCTGTAGTTCTGCGGTTTGTCTTGCTTGAGATAATCGAGCGGCGCCGGCTCCTGCTCCGGCCCGGTCAGCCGGAACGGCTCCAGCGCCTCGCGCGTCACCACCCACGGGCTGATCGAGGTCGCAAACGCCTTGGCGAGGAACGGGCCGAGCGGCACGTATTCCCATTGCTGGATGTCGCGCGCACTCCAATCGTTGAGCAGCACGAAACCGAAGATCATCTCCTCGGCCTGTTGCTCGGTGAGCATGCCGCCCATGGCTGAGGGCTGGCCGACCACGACGCCCATCTCCAGCTCGAAATCGAGCCGCTTGCAGGCGGCAAAGCTCGGCACCTCGACTGACGGCGGTTTCAACTGCCCGCGCGGCCGCTTCACCTTGGTGCCGGAAACGACGACGGTGGAGGCGCGGCCGTTGTAGCCAATCGGCATGTAGAGCCAGTTCGGCTGGAGCGCGTTGTCCTTGCCACGGAACATCACGCCAACATTGGTGGCGTGCTCCCTGGACGAATAGAAGTCGGTGTAGCCGGAGACCGCGAATGGCAGATGCAATTTTGCGTCACGCATCGGCACCAGCGCCTGCTGGCGCAGCTCTTCGTTATCGCGCAGCTCCGGATGATCGTGACGCAACAGCTCGCTGATCCGCGCCCGCGTCTCCGCCCAGACCTTCGGCCCCAGCGCCATGAACGGATTGAGCGAGGGCGTAGAGAACACGCCGAGCGGACCGACATCGAACCGGGAGTCCTGCTCCAGCTCCCAGAGATCGAGCACGTAACTGCCGATCGCCACGCCAACGCGCGGCGTCGGATTCGCCCCGGTCGAGAACACGCCATAGGGCAGGTTCTGGATCGGGAAGTCGGAGGCGGAATCGACGTCGATGAAGGAGCGGAGGCTGGGGTCGTTGGGATGGGTTGTCACTTTTTCGCTCGGTCCTTTTTTCCTTCTCCCCTTGTGGGAGAAGGTGGCGCGAAGCGCCGGATGAGGGGTTCTATCCGCGAGTCCGAATGAGAGAGGTTTACTCGCGGAGATAGACCCCTCACCCGTCTCGCCGCAGCGCGGCGAGCCACCCTCTCCCACAAGGGGAGAGGGGAAGAACGTCACGGCCGGTTCGGATCGAACCGCTTTTCCAGGCCCGTCCAGCAATCCGCGTAATTGTCCTGAAGCGTCGCCGCCGTCGCCGCGTGTGCGGTGACGCGTTGCGGATAGCGGGTCTCGAACATGAAGGCCATGGTGCCCGTGAGCTTCACCGGCTTCAGCTCGCCGTTGCTCGCATGCTGGAACGCGTCGCGGTCCGGGCCGTGCGGCAGCATGCAATTATGGAGCGAGATCCCGCCGGGCACAAAGCCTTGCGGCTTGGCGTCGTAGACACCGTAGATCAGGCCCATGAACTCGCTCATGATGTTCATGTGATACCAGGGCGGGCGGAAGGTGTTGTCGGCCACCATCCAGCGCTCGGGGAAGATCACGAAGTCGATGTTCGCGGTGCCCGCTGTCTCCGACGGCGAGGTCAACACCGTGAAGATCGAGGGATCGGGATGGTCGAAGCCGATCGCGCCTACGGGGGAGAACGTGCGCAGATCATATTTGTACGGCGCATAATTGCCGTGCCAGGCGACGACATCAATCGGCGAATGGGCGAGCTGCGTCTTGAACAGCGAGCCGCCCCATTTCACGTAGAGCTCGGTCGGCGTGTCCTTGTCCTCGTAGCAAGCAACCGGCGTGAGGAAGTCGCGCGCGTTGGCCAGGCAGTTGGCGCCGATCGGCCCGCGCTCCGGCAGCGTGAAGGCGCCGCCGTAGTTTTCGCAGAGATAGCCGCGCGCCGGTCCGTTCGGAATCTCGACGCGGAATTTGACGCCGCGCGGGATCACCACGATCTCCGCGGGCTCGGCGTCGATGCGACCGAACTCGGTCACAAAGCGCAAATTGCCTTGCTGGAGCACGAACATCATCTCGCCATCAGCATTGTAGAAATGCTGATCCACCATCGATTTGGTGATGAGATAAACATGCGCGGCCATGCCGGCCTGGGTGTTGACGTCGCCGGCGGTCGTCATGGTCTGCACGCCCCCGAGGAAGGTCATGTCCTCCTTCGGGATTGGCGCCGGGTCCCAGCGCAGTTGCGCGATCGGCAAATCGTTCTCGTGGCACGGCGCCGAGCGCCACAGGCCGGCATCGGCCTTCTCGAAGCGGCCGGAGTGCTTCACCGACGGACGGATGCGATAGAGCCAGGAGCGCTCATTCGTGCCGCGCGGCGCTGTGAAGGGCGAGCCGGAGAGCTGTTCGGCATAGAGACCATAGGCGCAGCGCTGCGGCGAGTTGCGCCCGATCGGCAGCGCGCCCGGCAAAGCTTCGGTCTCAAAGCTATTGCCGAAGCCGGACATGTAGCCCGGCGTGACCTGGGCCGAGCTGCGGATGATCTGATCAGGCGAGGTATTGATGTTCATGACTATCCTCCTCCTTGCAAAGCCGCCCACATTTCCTGGTCGCGCTTGTCGGTCCAGATCACGGGATCGTCGATCCCCGACGCCTCGTCAAAGGCCCGCGACACATTGAACGGCAGGCAGTGCTCGTAGATGGCGAAACTCGAAAACTTGGGATCCATCACCTCGCGCGTCGCGGCCATCGATTCCTTCAGCGTGCGTCCCTTGGCGACCGAGACTTCGGCTGCACCATAGAGCGAGGTGACGAAGTCACGCGTCATCGCGATGGCTTCGCGCACCGTGGCGGTCCCCTTCAACGCATCGCCGCGGCCGGGCGCGATTGCTTTCGGATTGAAGTTGCGGATCTCGTTGAGCGTCAGCGGCCATTCGCGCAAGTGAGCGTCGCCGCAATAGCAGGCCGAGTGATATTCGATGAGGTCGCCGGAGAACATGACTTCGGCATCCGGCACCCAGGCGACGATGTCGCCGGAGGTGTGGCCGGCGCCCAACTGCATCAGGCGCACCTCGCGCTTGCCGAGATAGATCGACATCTCGCCTTCGAAGGTCAGCGTCGGCCAGGTCAGGCCGGGAATACTCTGCGCATCCTGGAACAGGCGCGGAAAGCGGCCATATTCGGAATCCCAATCCTGCTGGCCACGCTCCTCGATCAGACGATAGGTCTCCTGCGAGGCCACGATGCCCTGCGCCTTGTAGGCGGAGGCACCTAACACGCGCACGGCATGATAGTGCGACAACACGACATATTTGATCGGCTTGTCGGTGACGGTGCGGACGCGCTCGATCACCTTGTTGGCCATCGCCGGCGTCGACTGCGCGTCGAACACGAGGCAGCCGTCGTCGCCGACGATGATCGCCGTGTTCGGATCGCCCTCGGCGGTGAAGGCATAGAGATCGGTGCCGATCTCGGAGAAGGTGATCTTCTTCTCGGAGAGGTCGCCGGTGGATGCGAAGTTCTTCGCCATCAGTTCGTCCTTAGGTCACGGGGTTATTGTTGTTGCTGTTGTTGCTGCTGGCCGTCGATCATGCGCCGCTTCGCGAGCACGATCGCTTCCCGCAGCACGTCGATGTCGCCGATATGGTTGGCGAGGATCAAAACCAGCGCCGCGTCGAAATCGGCGCTCTGTTCGTCCGTGAGACCACGATGCGCCTCGACAATGGCGCGAAAGGCGTCATCGGGCCGCGCGAAATTCGAACTCGTGGAAAGCGGCATTTGTGTCACCGTCAATTCAAGCCTTGAGCGCGCGATAATGCTGTCGCGATCGCCGCACGCGTCGGATGACGGAAGCGAGCTGCGATATAACCATCGGGCCTGAGCAGATAGGCTGAGCCTGGCTCGGCATCGTAGCGCTTTGCGGCAAGGCCCGCGGGATCACGCAGGCCGCCCTCGCCGCCGATGCGGATGTCTGTGACGCCATCGGGCGTTTCAACCGCCTCGCCATTGCTGAACGACAGCAATGTAAAATCCGTTCCGTCCTTGCGGAATGCGTCCGTGAGATAGGCACTCTCGCCTCCGCGTGTCGCTGTCGGCGCATCCAGCATGGAGCATCCGGGCCGTGGCCCAGATCGCCACGCATCGGCATCGGGTGACGACAGCGGCGTGTCATAGCTGCAAGGCACCGAAAGCCGACCGCCATTGACCATGCGCTTGCCGAACTCGGTTTCCTTGGCGAGTGACAGCACCGCCTTGCGCAGTCGCGCCTCCTGATGCGAGTTCGGCGCCATGAAATCAGTCGAGCGGGTGGATTCGCGGATGTTCTCGTCGGCAGCCGCGCTGCGCTCGGCATGGTAGCTCTCGAGCAGGCTCGCGGGCGACTTGCCCCGCAGCACGCGATCGAGTTTCCAGGACAGGTTCTCCGCGTCCTCCAGACCCGAGTTCGCGCCGCGCGCGCCAAAGGGGGAGACCCGATGAGCGGAATCGCCGGCAAAAATCACGCGACCATGGATGAAGCGGTCCATCCGCCGGCACTGGAATTTGTAGAGCGAGATCCACTCGAACTCGAATTTGTCGTGGCCGAGCATGCGCGCGATCCGCGGCCGCACATTTTCCGGCTTCTTCTCGATAACGGGATCGGCGTAACGGTTGAGCTGAAGGTCGATGCGCCAGGTGTCGTCGGGCTGGCGGTGCAGCAGCGCCGAACGCCCGGCATGGAACGGCGGATCGAACCAGAACCAGCGCTCGGTCGGGAATTCCGCGGTCATCTTGACGTCGGCGATCAAAAACTGGTCCTCGAACACCTGGCCGGCAAAGTCGGCCCCGACCATCTGCCGCAGCGAGGAGCGCGCGCCGTCGCAGGCAACGACGTATTGCGCGTGCAGGCGATAGGCGCCCTCGGGCGTTTCGATGGTCAGCGCGACCGAGTCATTGCGACTCTCCAGTGCCGTCACCTTGTTGCTCCAACGCAGGTCGACCTCCGACAATTCGCTGATGCGATCGACCAGATAGGCCTCCGCGTAATATTGCTGGAGGTTGATGAAGGCCGGCCGCTTGTGGCCGTCCTCGGGAAGCAGATTGAATTGATAGAGCTGCGACTCGCCATGAAAGATGCGGCCGACGCTCCACACCACGCCCTTCTCAACCATACGGTCGCCAACGCCGAGCCGGTCCCAATATTCCAGCGAGCGTTTTGAGAAGCAGATCGCGCGCGAGCCCTCGCCAATGCGGTCGGCGTCATCCAGAAGGACGACGCGCTGGCCGCGCTGGGCGAGATCGATCGCCAGCGACAGCCCGACCGGGCCCGCGCCAACCACCACCACGGGATGCCCGGCCGGATTTTGGCCGGGACGATCCTGATCGGGATGGCGGCGATAGCCGAACTGGGATTTGGCCTGCGCCATGCGCTAACCTCGGCTCTGGTCAGGAGGGGACTGATCTGCTAGATAGTCTCACGTGCAACTATTTTGGACCGGGGCTGGCCGGCCGTCAACTGGAATTCGGAGAGCTCTTCTTGGCGAGGACATCCAGCGACATCGCGCTGAAGACACGCGAAGCCGGCGAGGCGACACCGCGGCCGAAGTCGCGGCTCGATTTGTTCAAGTTCGTGCCGTTCCGCCTCAACCGGCTCGCGGCGGAAGTGAGTTCCGCGCTTGCGGTCGAGTATCAGGAGCGTCACGGCCTCGACATTCCGGCCTGGCGCGTGATTGCGACACTCGGCTTCCGCAACGATGCCTGTAGCGCGCAATACGTCTCGCAATGCACCCGCACCCACAAATCCACCATCAGCCGCGCGGTGACCACGCTGTTACAAGAGGGCCTGATCGAGCGGGTCGAGAACGAAGCCGACCGCCGCGAATTCCGCCTGCAACTGACGAAGAAGGGCCGCGCGCTCTACGAAGAACTATTCCCGCAGCTGCTGCGGCGGGAAGACGAGATCCTCGCCTGCCTCTCCGCGCACGAGCGCAAGCAATTGTCGGCACTGCTCGGCAAGATCGAACAAAGCCTCGATTTGATCCAGACCAGCGAAGAGGCCGACGCCAAGCAGGCGTATTAGCCTCCGCCGTCACTTCGCAAACGACCTCGACGGCGGCAGGTGCAGCGCCCAGGCATCCACCTTGTCGCTGGCGCGCGGATAGATCTCTGTGACGATCGGATCGTGGCCGGGAATGAAACGATCGGGATGACCGGCAAGGCGCTCGATCGTCTCCCAGCCCTGCGCCATATCGCCGACATTGTAGACGATCGGGAACGGGCTCCGACGCTGGAGATTGGCGTAGAAATGCGCGGCGTCGGACGCCAGCACCACCGATCCGCGCGCGGTCTCGACCTTGACCACCTGCAAGCCGTCGGAGTGACCACCGACGCGATGCACGGTGACGCCGGGCGCAACCTCGCCATCGCCTGAATAGAAGGTGACGCGCTCACCATAGACATGGCGCACCATCTGCGTGACGTGCTCGACCGAGAAGGGATGTCGCAGCAGTCCGTTGCACATGCAGCGCCCGGTCGCGTAAGCCATCTCGCGGTCCTGGAGATGGAAGCGCGCGTTCGGGAAACGATCGAGATTGCCGGCGTGGTCGTAATGCAGATGCGTCACGATAATGTCGCGAATGCTTGACGCCGAAACGCCAAAGCGCTCCAGCGCATCGACCGGATTGAGCGTCAGCTTGCGCGCCCGCAAGCTCGCCTCCTCGGCATTGAAACCGGTATCGACCAGGATCTCGCGGCCACCGCCGCGGATCAGCCAGACAAAATAGTCGAGATCCTGCGCCGCACTGTCATGCGGGTCGGGCGCCAGGAAGTTCATGCTGGGGGTGCGCGGCGACATCGTCGCATAACGGAGCGCGTAGATTTCGTAGGCGTTTCCCATGGTTTTTGCTTTTTCTGAATGGATCTTAAGGAACGATCCCGTGCACCAAGCCATCGTCAGCCGCAAAGGTCAAACACCGCAGGTGGCGACGGACGCACGCCCATAATGTGAGACCAATCACATCCTCGTCGCGAGTGCCGTCCTAACATGGCCGCCGGAACCCCGGACCAAATGTGTCGAGTAGGACCGTGACAGCCGACTTATTCCCCTCGCAGCGTCCCCGCGCGTCGCGATCAATTGTCGCGATAGTGCCGAATCTCCAAGCGGTTGACGCCAACTCTCCCCGGTTTGATAATGCACATTGCGTAAGTTAAGGTCGCCGCGGCGCAAGCTGGAAACGGCGCCTTTTTGGCTGGACCGCGCTCATTATGAAAATTCGCTTCCTTTTTCTTCTGCCTTTGCTTGTCTCGCTTGTCCCGACCGCGCCATCCTTGGCGGCCGGCGACCGCTTTGCGCTGGTCATCGGCAACGCCAAATACCCGGACGCGGACGCCCCGCTGAAGGAACCGCTCAACGACGCGCGCGATATCGCCGACGAGCTCAAGCGCGACGGCTTTTCCGTGGAGATCGGCGAAAACCTGACCGGCGACGGCATGCGCCGCGCCTTCGACAAGCTCTACGGCAAGATCAAGCCGGGCTCGGTGGCGCTGCTGTTCTACAGCGGGTTCGGCATCCAGTCGGCGCGCCAGAGCTTCATGATCCCGGTCGATGCCCAGATCTGGACCGAATCCGACGTCCGCCGCGACGGCTTCAGCATCGAAACCATCCTTGGCGAGCTCAATACCCGCGGCGCCGGCGTCAAGATCGCGCTGATCGACGCTAGCAGACGCAACCCATTCGAGCGCCGGTTCCGCAGCTTCTCCGCCGGTCTGACGCCGGTCATTGCGCCGAACGGCACGCTGGTGATGTATTCGGCAGCGCTGGCCTCGGTGGTATCGGACGTCGGCGGCGACCACAGCCTGTTCGTCCAGGAGCTGCTCAAGGAAATCCGCGTCCCCGACCTGATGGCGGAGGAGACGCTGAACCGCACCAAAATGGGCGTCACCCGCGCCTCGCGCGGCGAGCAGGTGCCGTGGATCTCATCCTCGCTCGCCGAGGATTTCTCGTTCATTCCGGGCGCCACAGGATCGCGTCCAACGGCGACGGCGCCACCGCCGGCGCCCCCCGCACCACCGCCGCCGGTCGCAAACAACCCACCACCGGTTCCGCCAGCGCCGCCGGCGCCCGTAGCCGCGAACAATCCGCCGGCGCCGCCCGCGCCGCCGTCACCACCACCCCCATCGCCGAAGCCGCAGGTCGAGGCCGCTCTGCCCCCGCCTCCGCCCCCGCCTCCACCACTACCGCCGGTCAAACCGGCTGATACGGCGACCGCGCCGACTACCGATTCCGGCCCGAGCCAGGCCATGCTGGCCGACGACCCCACCATCAAGAGCCTGACCGCAAAGATCGCCGCCAATCCAGACGATGTGAATGCGCTGTACCGGCGCGGTCAAGTCTATGCGAGCAAGGGGGCTTTTGGCCTCGCCATCAAGGATTTTGACGACACGCTGCGGATCAACTCGAAGGACGTCGAGGCCCTGAACAACCGCTGTTGGACCCGCACCGTGGTCGGCGACCTCCAGGGTGCGCTGAAGGATTGCAACGAGGCGCTGCGGCTGCGGCCGAATTTCGTCGATGCCTTGGACAGCCGGGGACTGGTCAACCTGAAATCCGGGGCAGCCAAGAACGCCATCGCCGATTTCGACGCGGCACTGAAGATCAACCCGCGCCTGACCTCCTCGCTCTATGGGCGGGGAATCGCCAAGCAGCGTAACGGCTCGGCTCAGGAAGGAGCGCTCGACATCGCCAATGCCAAGGCGATGGACCCGAATATCGTTCAGGAATTCGCAAGTTACGGAGTGCGTTGATATTTTTTTGATTTGAGGCGGGAGGCGCCTCGAACCCCCGGCGGCCCCGCCAAGACTAATCGAACGGATGCCGCAAGCGGCCTTGCCGGGGGCCTATTGCATGATTTGGAACCGCGCGGGCTGCGCAGGGAGGGACTGGCAATGAGATTGGCTGCAAAAGGACTTACCGCAATCCTGTCCATCATCACCATCGGCGCCGCGCTGTCGCTGCCGGTCTCGCCCGCGTTCGCTGGCGACGACGGCAACAGCAAGAACGTCACCGAGGACGAGATCGTCCGCGCTCTGGCGCCGCAGCCCAAGAAACCCTTGACCCGCGGCCTCTCGGTCGGCCCGCAGACCAGTCCGGCGCCGAGCGCCGAGGAAACCAAGCTGCTCCAGACCGTCCGCGGCCGGTCCACGCGTTCGCTCTCGTCGACCGAACGTGAAGAGATCGCCTCAGCCGCCAAGGACAAGCCTAATATCGATCTCGAGATCACTTTCGACTACAACTCGGCCGATATCAGCACCAAGTCGCTGCCCTCGGTTCAGGCGCTCGGCCGCGCACTGACCAGCCCCGACCTGAAGGGCTCGACCTTCGTGGTCGCGGGCCACACCGATGCCGCCGGCGGCGAGGGCTACAACCAGGAACTGTCGGAGCGCCGCGCCGATTCGATCAAGCGCTACCTCGTGGACAAGTACAGCATCGCCGCGACCGACCTCGTCACCGTCGGCTATGGCAAGAGCAAGCTGAAGGACCCGAGCCAGCCGATGGCGGAGGTGAATCGCCGTGTCCAGGTCGTCAATATGGAAAACAAGACCACCGCATCGAAGTGACCACGACGTAATCCGTTGAAGTGACAAGTCGTGATGTGGTGTAAAGTCTTGCTCCCAAAGCGCGTCCCGCAGCCTTGCGGGACGCCGCTTCGTTTCAGGGAAACACCCTCAGCAACCGCAAACCAGGCCAGGATGATCCGGCGATGAACATCTCCGAATATCTCAAGCCTGCCGGAACTGTGGTGTTCATCGTCGCGCTCGGCGTCGGCTATTACTGGTTCGAGCATCGCCATCACCCGGAAGAAAAGGAAACGCCGGGCGAGGCGCACGTCATCGTGACGAAGTCGACCAATGCCTGCTTCTCCGATCTGGTGCGGGTGACCGGCTTCTTCGTACCGCGGCGCGAGGCGGTGGTCATCGCCGACCAGGAGGGATCGAAGGTCACCGACCTCTTCGTCACCGAAGGCGCCGTCGTCACCGACAATCAGGAGCTGGCTCGCCTGACGGCGCCGCCGCAGATTCCGGGCCAGCCGCAAAGGCCCGGGCCGCAAGGGCCGATCTCGCTGAAGGCGCCTGCGCCTGGCCTAGTCACCGAAGTCCGCACCATCGTCGGCGCGCCGGCCTCGCCGCAGGCGGGGCCGATGTTCCGCATTGCCGTTAGCGGCGAGATTGAGCTGGATGCGCAGGTTCCGGCCGTGCACATGCCAAAACTCAGCCCCGGCGCAACGGTGCGGATCAGCAGGGACGACGCCGCCGACCTGATCGGCCGGGTCCGGCTGGTTGCGCCCGAGATCGACCGTGCCACGCAGCTCGGCCGCGTCCGCATCAGCGTCACCAACAATCCCTCACTGAAGATCGGGACGTTCGCCCGCGCCTCCATCGACGCCAAGCGAAGCTGCGGCGTCGCGGTCCCCAAGACCGCGATCGACCATCTCACCGTTCAGGTCGTCAAGGGCACCACGATCGAGACGCGCAGGGTGCGGGTCGGGCTGACCTCCGACAGCCAAACGGAAATCCTGGAAGGGCTCGACGTCGGCGAAATCGTCGTGGCCGACGCCGGCTCTTCGCTGCATGACGGCGACCAGATCAAGACCATGTTCGCTGATGAACTCGATCGCACGCGGGTACGCTGATGGCTCTCAATATCTCGGCATGGTCGATCCGTAATCCGCTGCCGTCGGTCGTCTTTTCGATCATCCTCCTGATCCTCGGCTGGGTCTCCTTCACCAAGCTCGCGGTGACGCGGCTGCCCTCGGCCGACATCCCCGTGATCTCGGTCGCGGTGTCGCAGTTCGGCGCGGCACCTGCAGAGCTCGAGTCGCAGATCACCAAGACCATTGAAGACGCGGTCTCCGGTGTCGAGGGCGTGCGGCACATCGGGTCGCAGATCACCGACGGCCTGTCCCTGACCACGATCCAGTTCGCGCTCGAAACCAACACCGACCGCGCGCTCAACGACGTCAAGGACGCCGTGACGCGGGTGCGCTCGAATCTGCCGCAGAACGTGAACGAGCCGCTGATCCAGCGCGTCGACGTGATCGGCCTGCCTATCGTTACCTACGCCGCGATCTCGCCCGGAAAGACACCGGAACAGCTCTCCTATTTCGTGGACGATGTGGTCAAGCGCGCGCTGCAAGGCGTACGCGGCGTTGCTCAGGTCGAGCGCATCGGCGGTGTCGAGCGCGAGATCCTGATCTCGCTCGATCCCGACCGCCTTCAGGCGATGGGGCTGACCGCCGTCAATGTCAGCCAGAGCCTGCGCGGCACCAATGTCGACGTCGCCGGCGGCCGCGCCGAAATCGGCAAGAACGACCAGGCGATCCGAACGCTGGCCGGCGCAAAGACGCTGAGCGACCTCGCCGGCACCATGATCCCGCTGTTCGCCGGCGGCGAAGTTCGGCTCGACGATCTCGGCACCGTCACCGACACCATCGCCGATCGCCGCACCTTCGCCCGCTTCAACGGCGAGCCGGTGGTCGCGCTCGGCATCAAACGCTCCAAGGGCGCCAGCGACGTGGTGATCGCGGCCGCCGTCGCGAAGCGCATCGACGCGCTCAAGGCCGCCTATCCCGACGTCGACCTGAAACTGATCGACACCTCGGTCGAATACACCAAGGGCAATTACGAGGCCGCGATCTCGACCTTGTTCGAGGGCGCCATCCTCGCCGTGGTGATCGTGCTGCTGTTCCTGCGCGACCTGCGCGCCACCATTATCGCCGCTATCTCGCTGCCACTGTCGATCTTCCCGGCGTTCTGGGCGATGGACATCCTCGGCTTCTCGCTCAACCTCGTCAGCTTCCTCGCGATCACGCTGTCGACGGGTATTCTTGTCGACGACGCCATCGTCGAGATTGAGAACATCGTCCGGCACATGAACATGGGCAAATCGCCCTACCGCGCGGCACTCGAAGCCGCCGACGAGATCGGCTTGGCCGTGATCGCGATCTCGCTGACGATCATCGCAATCTTTGCGCCCGCCAGCTTCATGTCGGGCATCGCCGGGCAGTTCTTCAAGCAATTCGGCATCACCGTCTCGGTGCAGGTGTTCTTCTCGCTGCTCGCTGCGCGCTTCGTGACGCCGATGCTGGCGGCCTACTTTCTCAAACATGGCAATCATGAGGAACCGCCGCCGGGCCGGGTGCTGCGGACTTATCACCGCATCGTCACCTGGTCGGTGCGGCACTATTTCATCACCGTGCTGATCGGCGTCGGCATCTTCGCCGCTTCGATCTGGAGCATCACGCTGCTGCCGCAAGGCTTCCTGCCGGCGCAGGACAGCGCACGCTCCCTGCTCGCGCTCGAGCTGCCGCCGGGCACACAGCTCGCCTATACCGAAAAGGTCACCGAGGACATCGTCGCACGGCTGCGCAAGCGGTCGGAGGTGAAAAGCATCTTCGTCGACGGCGGCCGCGTTCCGCCGGGCACTCAGGAAGTCCGGCGCGCGGCTTTGATCATCAATTACGTACCCAAGGCCAACCGCGACATCAGCCAGCGCGAGCTCGAATTCTCGATCAGCCAGGAGCTGGAGAACATTCCCGACATCCGCTTCTGGTTCCTCGACGACAACGGCCTGCGCGCAATCGCGCTGGTCGTCACCGGCGCTGACGCCAATATCGTCAACAATGTCGCAAGCGAACTCGCAACACAGATGAAGCGGGTTCCGACCATCTCCAACGTGATCTCGGAAACCACGCTGGAGCGGCCCGAGTTGCGCATCGAACCGCGCGCCGATCTCGCCGCACGGCTCGGCGTCTCGACCGAAAGCCTGTCGCAGACCATCCGCGTCGCCACCATCGGCGACGTCGGGCCTGCACTTGCCAAATTTGACGTCGGCGACCGTCTGGTGCCGATCCGGGTGCAGCTCGAGGACGCCGCGCGCGGCAATCTGAAGACGCTCGAACAGCTGCGCGTGCCGCTTGGCGAGCACGGCGAGAAGGGCGGCGTACCGCTCTCGGTCATCGCCGATGTCAAGCTCGACCAGGGCCCGACCAGCATCAGCCGCTACGACCGTGAGCGGCAGGCGACCGTCGCCGCCGACCTCGTCGGGTCTGCTGCGCTCGGCGACGCTACCAAGAAGATATACGACCTGCCGGTGATGAAGACGTTGCCGAAGAACGTGAAGGTCTCCCCCTCCGGCGACGCCGAAAGCCTGAACGAACTGTCCGACGGCTTTGCTACCGCGATCACGGCGGGCTTGATGATGGTCTACGCCGTGCTGGTGCTGCTGTTTGGTACCTTCCTGCAGCCGATCACCATCCTGTTCTCGCTGCCGCTCTCGATCGGCGGCGCGATCGTGGCCTTGCTGATCACCGGCAAGCAGCTCACGACACCGGTCTGGATCGGCATCCTGATGCTGATGGGCATCGTCACCAAGAACGCGATCATGCTGGTCGAATTCGCCATCGAATCCATTCACGCCGGCAAGCCGCGCGACGAGGCCATGATCGACGCCGGCATGAAGCGCGCCCGCCCGATCGTGATGACCACGATCGCGATGGCCGCCGGCATGATCCCGAGCGCGCTCGCGGTCGGTGCCGGCGGCGAGTTCCGATCCCCGATGGCGCTGGCGGTGATCGGCGGCCTGATCTTCTCGACCATCCTGTCGCTGGTGTTCGTGCCCGCGATGTTCATGGTGATGGACGATCTCGGCGCCCTGATCTGGCGCTTCGGCAAGCGGCTCATCGTGCACAGCGAGGATGCGGAAGCTGCGGATCACCACGACGCTGCGCCCGCGGAGGCCACACCGGTGCCGAAGAGCATCGTGCACCCGGCGGCGGAGTAGAGTTCCTACCAAGCGGGAACGAGATGATGCGCGCTGTGTGCCGGAAGCAGCCTAGCTTCGGCGCTTACTCGTTCCGCGCAATTGCCGTCAGCTTGGTCATATTCCGCAGCAAAATCCGCCCGCGCTGGAGATCCAGGATCGCCTCCTTGCGCCAGGCTTGAAGCTGGCGATTGACGCTCTCGCGGGCGGCGCCGACGAAAACGCCGAGCTGCTCCTGCGAGATATGCACCTCGGAGCCGAAATCGGCGGCGAGCGCGCAGAGCCGCCGTGCCAGCCGCACCGGCAGCGGTTGCAGCATGGATTCTTCCATCCGCTCGCTCTGCCAGCGAATGCGCTGGCACAGCAGCCCGATGATCTTGATCGCGACCTTCGGCTCGCGCTCGAGGAAGGCGAGGAAGTCTTCGCGCCGCAGCACGAACAATTCGCTGACCTCGCCCGCGGTCGCATCCGCGGTGCGGCTCTGCCCGTCCAGCACAGCGACCTCGCCGAACAGATCACCCGAGCCCATGAAGTTCAGCGTCAGCCGGCTACCGTCGGAGGCGCCGGTCTCGATCCGGACCTGGCCGCGGCGCACACCGAACAGCGCGTCGCCGGGATCGCCCTTCTGGAACAGCACCTCGCCGTTCCCCAGATGCTGGGTGTGGCAGAGATTGGAGAGCCGCTGAAGCTCGTCCGTACCGAGATCAGCGAACATGGCGTTCATCTTGAGAATGACCGCAAATTCGGCCTGCTTGCTCATTTCAACGTCCTTATGAATTTCCTTAGCCAATTTCCTTGGCAAATCGCTTGGAAGCATCAACATCAGAATCGCGTAAAACCGCGTGGGAGAAGTGTGTCATAAGTCACATAACTTTACAGCTCCCCCTGACTATTTTTGTCTGCTTGGAGCGGCTTCCCATCCCGGGATAAGCTCAGGCGCGAGGGACGGGTGACCGGGCGGGTTTCGACGCCGCTTGTCCGTCGTTGGAACGTCGACATGAGAGCAGTTAAATTCGCCGGCGCGGCGGTGGTCGCCGTCATCATCGTGATCGCGCTCCTGCTGGTGGTCGGGATCCCCTCGGGCTTCCTGACCTCGACGATTGCCTCGCGCGTCGAGCAGGCGAGCGGCTATCGCCTGTCGATCGACGGCACGACGAAGATCAGCCTGTGGCCGACGCTGAACGTCGCCTTGAGCGACCTCACGCTCCAGAACCCCAAGGATCGCAGCGGCATCACGCGCCTGACCATCGACCGCGTGCAGGTCGACATGTCGTTGTCCAGCGCATGGTCGGGCCATCCGAAGATCAGCGAGATCGTCGTCACCCATCCCGTGCTCTATTTGCCCATGCTGCGCGATCGCCTGCCGAATGCCGATGCATCGCCAGCGGCGCTTGCGCCCGACATGGATGGTGCGACCATCGACCGTTTCAAGATCAGCAACGGCGAAGTCGCATTCTCGCGCGTGCGCGATCGCGTCGACAGCCGCATCACGGCCATCAACGCCGACGCCATCATGGGCCGCGACCGCACGATCAAGGTCATCGGCACGGCGCGCATCAGCGAGCACCCGACCAGGTTCGACATCAAGGCGACCACGCCGGCGCCGCCGGTCGAGCGGCAGACCACGCCGGTGGATTTTGCCATCGACATGCCGGACGTGCTGTCGTCGCAGCTTGCAGGCCATGCCGAGCTGCGCCTCAACGGGCCGATGGTGATGATCAACGGCGTCAACGGCACGCTCGGCGATGGCGCCTTCAACGGCTGGGCCTCGGTCGATATTGCGAGCAAGCCTTTGGTGAAGGTCGATCTCGACTTCCAGCGGCTGACGATTCCGCTGGCAAAATCGCCCGAAGGCGCGACCGCGCAGCCCTGGAGCGATGCGCCGATCGATGTGTCCGGGCTCAATTATGTCGATGCGCAAATCAGGATCTCGGCCAACGAAGCCATCATCGGCCAGGCGCGCCTTGCGCCGCTGGCGCTCGATGCAAAACTCGCCGGCGGCATCTTGAAGACAGGCACCGCCAATCTCGGCGCCTATGGCGGCCAGGTCTCGGGCGAGATGATCCTCGATGCGACCAGCGGCGCACCGAGCTTTGCCATGCATTCCGACATCGTCGGCGTGCGGGCGCTGCCGCTGCTCCAGGGCCTTGCCGAGTTCGACCGGGTCGACGGCAAGATGCAAGCCAAGCTCGCACTGCGCAGCGCCGGCCCCAGCCAGCGCGCGCTGATGGCGAACATGCAGGGCACCGCCTTCGTCACTTTCCAGGACGGCGCCATCCGCGGCATCAATGTCGCACAGATGATCCGCTCGCTGACGACCAGCAAGCTGTCCGGCTGGCAGGACAGTGAGGCAGGGAGCACCGAGCAGAGCACCGATTTGTCGCAACTCTCCGCCTCCTTCCGCATCGACAAGGGCCAGGCGGTGACGACCGATTTCAACCTGGTCGGCCCGCTGGTGCGCATCACCGGCGCCGGCACCATCGCACTCGACACCAAGATGCTGGGCTTTCGCGTCGAGCCGAAGCTCGTCATGACCACCGAAGGCCAGGGCCGCACCTCCGAACCGGTCGGCTTCGGCATTCCCGTGATGATCTCGGGCTCCTGGTCGCAGCCGCAGATCTATCCCGACATGAGCGGCATGATGGACAATCCGGATGCCGCCTATGCCAAGCTGCGCGAGATGGGCAAGGGTCTGTTCGGGCCTGACGGCGCCGGGCTCGGCAACATGTTGAGCAATCTTGGTGGTAATTTCGGGCTCGGCGGCGCCGCGCCGGGCGGCGGCAACGCAGCAGGCAGCGCCAACCCGCAGATGAAGCTGCCGGGGCCGGACAGCCCACTCGGCCAGGCCATCGGCAATATGATCCAGCAAGGATTGTCCAACAGCCCTCTGTCCAACACCCCTGGAACCGGCATCCGCAGCCGCGGCCTGCCGGGAACACCGACCACGCCGGCACCGCAGCAGGCCTCGCCCGCGCCGCCGACCCAAGCCCCGTCGACCCAAGCCCAGCCGACTCAAGACCCGCCGGTCGCCCAGCAGGACAGCCAGCCGATGAACGACGTGATGCGGCAACTCTTTAATCGGTAGTTTTTGGACCAACACTTCCAGACTCCGAGGCGGTCCTTACACCCGCACCCCGTCCACTTCTTCATCCGAACGGATGAGAAGGACGGCTGCGGCATTTGGGCCGCCGCCGGCCATCCCCGCCCGTCCCTTGTCGGCTCCTTGCCCGCCCTTGCCGGTTCCTTGGCCCAAATTGTGATAGAAGATCGTAAGGGCCCGTGCGGCCCATAGCGCCGGCGTCCGTCGCGGCGCGAGAGGATCCGGATGGCAGGAGCGAAAGGCAAGATTCGGTTTCTGCGCGAGGGCCTGTTCGCCAAATACGTCGTCTCCCTCGTCGGCCTCGTCGTGTTCGTGCTTGCCGTCAACGGCGCGATGGAGACCTGGATCTCCTACCGCGCCACCACGACGTCGCTGACCGACGCCCTCGGGGACAAGGCGCAGGCCGCCGCAAGGCGCATGGAGCAGTCGGTCTCCGAGCTCGAACGCCAGATCAGCTGGGTGACACGGGCAAGCCAGGACACGCTCGAGAAGCGCCGCGCCGACTACGCCCAGCTGCTGCACCAGGTCTCGGTCGTCTCCCAGCTGTTCCAGCTCAACGGCGACGGCCGTGAGGTGCTGCGCGTCTCGCGCCAGTCGACCACGACCGGCAGTAATGCCGACCTCTCCCGCGACATGCGCTTCACCGACACGGTCGCGCGCGGCGTGAGCTATTCGCCGGCCTCTTTCGTCGATCAGAAGCCGGTGATATCGATCTCGGTGGCACATTCCGGCTTCAATGCCGGCGTCACCGTGGCCGAGATCGATCTCTCTTTCCTCTCCGACTACCTCGCCGATGCCCAGCTCGGCAAGGCCGCCTTCGCCTATGTGGTCGATGCACGCGGCCGCGTGCTGGCGACCTCGTCGAAGGGCCCCGATGTCGGCAAGGATCTGTCGAAGCTGCCGCAGGTCGCAGCCGCCATCGCCCCCGGCCGCGACGGCGATACGTTCGGCACCGACTTCAATGGCCATTCGGTGCTGACCGCGGCGAGCACCGTGCCGAAGCTCGGCTGGAACGTGCTGTTCGAGCAGCCGACCGCGCAGGCGCTGACGCCGATCCGCGACCAGCTCGTGCGCATTGCGTTGCTGATCGGCATGGGGCTGTTGGTCGCGATCCTCGCCGGCACGCTGCTGGCGCGCCGCATGATCATCCCGATCACGGCGCTGCGCAACGGCGCGCACAAGCTCGGCGAGGGCGACTTCAGCCACCGCATCGACGTGCACACCTCCGACGAGCTGGAAGAGCTCGCCGGCCAGTTCAACCGCATGGCCGGTCAGCTCCAGGAGACCTATACGGACCTCGAGACCAAAGTCGAAGAGCGCACCCGCGATCTCGCGCAGTCGATCAACGAGCTGAAGGTGCTGGAAGAGGTCGGCCGCGCGGTCGCCGCCTCGCTCGACCTCAACGCCGTGCTGCCGACCATCGCCGCCCGCGCGCTCGAGATCAGCCACGCCGATGCGGTGCTGATCTACGGCTATGATGCGGACGCGCGCCGCTTCGACCTGGTCGAGGCCAACGGCATCGACAAATCGGCTGACGGCGCCCACATCACGATCGAGGAAGGCGAGAATATTTTGAGCGATGCCGCCAGGAGCGGCGAGCCGATCGCGCTTGCCGATCTCGACCACGCGCCCGAGCAGCCGCTGCGCGACGCCGCGGTCGATGCCGGCTTCCATTCGGTGCTGGTGGTACCGCTGGTCGACCTGCAGGGCACGCTCGGCTCGCTGGTGGTGCTGCGCCGCGCCCGCGGCGCGTTCGAAGGCAGCCTCATCGGCCTGATGCGGACCTTCGCCAACCAGGCGGTGCTGGCGATGCGCAATGCGCGGCTGTTCACCGAAGTTGACCACAAGAGCCACGCGCTGGAGACCGCGCACGAGACCGTGCGCGACCAGGCCGACAAGCTGCGCGAGCAGACCGAGCAGCTCAAGGACTGGAACAAGTCGCTCGAAGAGCGCGTCGAGACCCAGCTCAGTGAGATCGAGCGGATCCGCAAGCTCGAGCGTTTCCTGGCGCCGCAGGTGGCGCAGCTGATCGCCTCCTCCGACAGTCCCGAGGGGCTGCTCACCAGCCAGCGCCGCGAGGTGACCGTGGTGTTCTGCGATTTGCGCGGCTTCACCGCGTTCACGGAAGCGACCGAGCCGGAGGAGGCGATGAACGTGCTGCGGGAATATCACGCCGCCCTCGGCACGCTGATCTTCAAATATGAGGGCACGCTCGACAAATATGCCGGCGACGGCGTCATGATCCTGTTCAACGCGCCGATCCAGTTCGAGGACCACACACGGCGTGCCGTGAAGATGGCGGTGGAGATGCGCGACACCATCGGCCCGCTGACCGAGCGCTGGCGCAACCGCGGCCATAGCCTCGGCTTCGGCATCGGCATCGCGCTCGGCTATGCCACGCTCGGCCAGGTCGGCTTCGAGCAGCGGCTGGAATATGCCGCGATCGGCAGCGTCACCAACCTCGCCTCCCGCCTCTGCGGCGAGGCCAAGGCCGACCAGATCGTGGTCAGCCGCCGCGTCTACGGCATCGTCGAGCAATGGGTCGAAGCCCGCGCGCTCGACGA
>NZ_JYMR01000027.1 GCF_000938255.1 Bradyrhizobium sp. LTSP849
TGGCATCAAGGACCGCCTGATGCATCGGCCCAACAAGCATCATCCCGAACTGCCGCCGCGGCAGAAGCTGCGCAACAAACTAATCGCCAAGGTGCGCGCCGCCGTCGAGCGTCCGTACGCCGTGTTCAAGGAGCATTATGGTCTCCGGCGGATGCGCTTCTTCAACTTCGAGCGCAATCAGGTGCACATCGTGCTGGCCTGCTGCGCCTACAACCTACGGCGTGCGGCCGGCGCATTGGCCGCACAACGCCAGGAGTCCGTCTCCGCATGAAAAAACAGAGGACAACAGGGGATGAAATGAGCAAAATGCCGCTCACTGTAGCGGGCTGACATCAAAAAAGCCCGCGACGCACCTCAAGCGCCCGCTCGCCCCTCTGTGCAAAGCCCTCCTTGCGGGAGAGGGTGGCTCGCCGCATAGCGGCGAGACGGGTGAGGGGCCTCTCTCCGCGTCCACCTCTCACGATTGAGTTCGCGGATAGAGACCCCTCATCCGGCGCTTCGCGCCACCTTCTCCCACAAGGGGAGAAGGGAAGCCACGCGCGCAAAGCCGCCCTCGACAGTTTCTTTCTGCATTTGTCGCTCCCAACGACACCCCCATTGCTATTTGCACCACCACCCTTGCAGCACGCTCCATCCCGACAAAAGTCAGACAGACGACCACATCGGGAGACCGGCCATGGGCCTGCAAGAAACAAAAATCGAATCGCTTCCCTTCGTCACTGCTGAACTCAACTATCTCGCGCCGGTTTCCGGCAAGCCGCGCACCTACGCCTTCGACCCGCCGCCGGGCGAGCCGAAAAGCACATCGTTGCCGGAGCCGCATCAGGTCCCGATCTTCGACGCGCGGCTGATCGCGAACAATATCTCGCTCGATCGCGAGGGCTTTGCGCTGGTGCGCCATCCGAACCGGGTGAAGGACTTCTACAACGACGAGGAAATCAGGACGGTCTACTATCCCGCCGTCGAAGCCTTTCTTCGCGCGACGCTGAAGGCGGACCGCGTCGTCATCTTCGACCACACCGTGCGCAGGCGCGTCGATGGCGCCGCCGACATTCGCGACGGCGGTCCGCGCCAGCCCGCGACGCGCGTCCATGTCGACCAGACCGCGCTCTCGGGCGCCAACCGCGTGCGAGAGCATGTGCCTGATGAAGCCGACGAGCTGCAGAAGGGCCGCGTGCAGGTGATCAATCTCTGGCGCCCGATCCGCGGTCCCTTGCGCGATTCACCACTCGCGATGGTCGACGGCACCACGGTCGCGCCCGACGATCTCGTCGCTTCCGACCTGATCTATCCTAACCGTCGTGGCGAGACCTATTCGGTGAAATACAATCCGAACCATCGCTGGTTCTATTTCCCGGAGATGACGGCGGACGAAGCACTGCTGCTCAAGTGCTATGATTCTGCAACCGACGGCCGCACGCGTTTCGGGCCGCACACAGCCTTCATCGATCCGACCACGCCGGCCGATGCGGCGCCGCGCGAAAGCATCGAAGTGCGCACGCTCGTCTTTCACAAACAGTAACAATGTGTGATGGCACTGCCGGGCATCGCCCGGCAGTTCCCGGAACTTCAGGGAACAAAGCGACGTTTGCAACGCGGGGCAGGGCCAACCGGGAGCGGTGCCGTGCGAGCGTTGACTATTTTATTGCTTTGTTTGACGACCTCATCTCTCGCTCTCATTTCAATTGCGCATGCCGAGAGCGGGCTTGCTTCATATTACGGATACGGAAAAGCCGCGAAAGGCGGCGAGCTGACCTGCGCCCATCGGACGCGCCCGTTTGGGAGCGTGCTGAAGGTGTCCTATGGTGGCCACTCGATTCAATGCCGCGTCAATGATCGCGGCCCCTTCATCCGCGGCCGCATCGTCGATCTCTCCGTGCCTGCCGCCCGCGCGCTCGGCATGATGAGTGCGGGCGTGGTCCGCGTGTCGGTGGAATAGGCCCGCAAGCGCGCTATAGTGCCGCCCAAACAAGGGGTGAGGGGCGCTATGGCAAGGATCAGGGTCGGGCTCGTCGGCTGCGGCTTCGTGTCGGAGCTGCATATGTATGCGTTCCGGCGCGTCTATGGCGTGGACGTCGAGGTCGCGGCGGTGGCGGCGCGCGGCGACCATGTCGAGGAATTCGCCCAGCGCCATCAAATCCCGCGCGTCTATCGCAGTTTTTCCGAACTGAACGCGGACGCTGATATCGGCGTCATCGACATCTGCACGCCGCCCAACCTTCATGCCGGAATGATCGTAGCCAGCATGCAGGCCGGCAAGCATGTCATCTGTGAAAAGCCGTTCGCCGGCTATTTCGGCCGGGAGGGCGACCAGCAGCCGATCGGCAAGCACGTGCCGAAGGCGGTGATGTATGAGCGCGTGCTGGAGGAGATGGGCGCGACCCGTGCCGCGATCGAGCGCACTGGCAAGCTGTTCATGTATGCGGAAGACTGGATCTACGCGCCCGCGGTCACCAAGACCGCGGAGATCATCAAAGCAACGAAGGACAAAATCCTGTTCATGAAAGGCGAGGAGAGCCATTCCGGCTCGCACGCCGCGCATGCGGCGCAATGGGCGATGACAGGCGGCGGCTCGCTGATCCGGATGGGCTGCCATCCGCTGTCCGCCGTGCTCTATCTCAAGCAAGTCGAGGCCCGCGCGCGTGGCGAGACCATCAAGGTCGCCAGCGTTACGGGCGATGTCGGCAACGTCACGGCTAACCTCAAGCCCGAGGAGCGCACTTACATCAAGGCCAATCCGGTAGATGTCGAGGACTGGGGCACGCTGACCGCGACGTTCTCCGATGGCACCAAGGCGACCGTATTCTCCGGCGACATGATCATGGGCGGCGTGCGCAATCTGATCGAGACCTACACCTCAGGCGGTTCGTTGTTCGCCAACATCACCCCGAACACGCATCTGATGAGCTACCAGACCTCTGAGGAGAAGCTCGCGAGCGTCTACATCACCGAAAAGGTCGATCGCAAAACCGGCTGGCAATATGTCTGTCTCGAGGAGGAATGGACCCGCGGCTACCTCCAGGAGATCCAGGATTTCATGGAATGCGTGGCCACGGGACGACAGCCGCTATCGGATCTCGCGCTGGCCTACGAGACGATCAAGGTGAACTATGCGGGGTACTGGGCGGCGGAGGAGGGGCGGCGGGTGGTGTTGTAGGGTGCGATGAACTAGCCGCACGCATGCTGCCCACCCTTCTCCCCCTGCGGGGGCTTTGCACAATCGCTGCACGTGATTCTTTGAATCATGGCTGATTCTAGCGAGGGGAGCCATGGTTGAGCGCAATGTCGGTCAGATGAGCTTGGCGGATGGCCTGGTTCGGGCACCGCGAAGCAGCATCCTGGATGAGGTGGAGGCTGTTGTGGATTGGGCGCCGCTGCGCTCGCTGCTTGGCAAGCGGGGCGGCGATGGTGCCGGCAACAGCAGCTATCCGGCGGAAGTCTTGCTTCGCTGCTTGCTCGCCGGGATCTGGCACAATCTGTCTGATCCCGCGCTGGAAGCGGCCATTGCAGACCGGTTGTCGTTCCGCCGCTTTGTTGGTCTGAGCCTGCACGATCAGACCCCGGATCACACGACATTGTGGCGGTTTCGGCAGGAACTCGCCAAGGACGGTCTGATCGAGAAGATCTTCACTGAGATCAATCGGCAGTTGGAGGCCAAGAAGCTGATCCTCAAGCAGGGAACGCTGGTCGACGCCTCGTTAATCGCGGCACGAGCCACTCCGCCCCGCAAGGCACGCAAGGATGGCGAGGATACGCCACCCAAACCATCTGCGGATCGCGATGCTCGCTGGGGCCGGAAAGGCAAAAAGAGCGTGTTCGGCTATAAAAT
>NZ_JYMR01000028.1 GCF_000938255.1 Bradyrhizobium sp. LTSP849
TGGCATCAAGGACCGCCTGATGCATCGGCCCAACAAGCATCATCCCGAACTGCCGCCGCGGCAGAAGCTGCGCAACAAACTAATCGCCAAGGTGCGCGCCGCCGTCGAGCGTCCGTACGCCGTGTTCAAGGAGCATTATGGTCTCCGGCGGATGCGCTTCTTCAACTTCGAGCGCAATCAGGTGCACATCGTGCTGGCCTGCTGCGCCTACAACCTACGGCGTGCGGCCGGCGCATTGGCCGCACAACGCCAGGAGTCCGTCTCCGCATGAAAAAACAGAGGACAACAGGGGATGAAATGAGCAAAATGCCGCTCACTGTAGCGGGCTGACATCAAAAAAGCCCGCGACGCACCTCAAGCGCCCGCTCGCCCCTCTGTGCAAAGCCCTCCTTGCGGGAGAAGGTGGCATAGGCGGCCTACGGCCGCCGTTCTTAAGAACGCCGATGCTTTTGCATCGGCTATGGCGCCGGATGAGGGGTTCTGTCGGCGAACTCATAGCGAGATAGACTCGCGGAGAGAACCCCTCACCCGGCTTCGCTGTCGCGAAGCCACCCTCTCCCACAAGGGGCGAGGGTGCACCTTCACTGCAGCCCGATCTAATGCGTCACGCGCCAAATCGTGCCGCCAGTATCCTCCGAGATCAGCAGCGCGCCGTCCTTCGCCACCGCGATCCCGACCGGCCGTCCCCACACCTGGGTGTCGTTCACAACAAACCCGGTGACAAAATCCTCGTACTCCCCGGTCGGCTTGCCGTCCTTCATCCGGATGCGGATCACCTTGTAGCCGGTGCGCTTCGAGCGATTCCAGGAGCCGTGCTCGGCGGCGAAGGCGTCGCTCTGGTACTCCGTCGGAAACTGCGTGCCCTGATAGAAGGTCATGCCGAGCGAGGCCGAATGCGGCTGCACCAGCACGTCCGGCACTGTCACCTTGTCCTTGAGGTCCGGCCGCGCGCCGGCATGGCGCGGGTCTTCATTGTTACCGATATAGAACCACGGCCAGCCGTAGAAGGCGCCCTCCTTCACGCTCGTCACATAGTCGGGCACGAGATCGTCGCCGAGGCCGTCGCGCTCGTTGGTCGAGCACCAGGGCAGCCCGGTCTGCGGCTGGATCGCGAGGCCGACGCAGTTGCGGATGCCGGTGGCATAGAGCTTTCGATCCTTGCCTTCGGGATCCAGGGTGAGCACCGCGGCGCGCTCGGCCTCATAGCCCCAGGACGCACCGACCGCCTGCGTGCGTGACCAGGCTTCGAGCCCGCCGGGCGGACTCCCCATGCCTTCGCCGACATTGCTCGCGGAGCCGACCGACACCAGCATGCGCTTGCCGTCGGGCGTGAACACGATGTCGCGGGTGGAATGACCCGATCCCTGCGCCAGGTTTGCCACCACGACATCGGGTTTGGCTGACGCCTTCAGATCGCCGGCGTGATAGGGGAAGCGGACGACGTTGCCGGCATTGGCCACATAAACCCATTGCGGATTGTCGCCGTTCGGGAAGAACGCGATGCCGAAGGGGCGGGTGAGCCCGCTGGCAAAGACCTCGTTCGTTGCGACCTTGGCGCCGCCCTCCCCGAGGCGCAGCACGCGAATGCGCCCTGGCCCGGTCTCGGCAACGAAGATGTCGCCATTCGGCGCGACGCGCAGCACGCGCGGGTCGGACAGGCCGTCAGCCAGAAGGTCGATCTTGAATCCCTCTGGCACGAGCGGCGTGGCGCCGCCACGCGCGGCCACCCGCGTGGAATTGGAAACCGACGGCGAGGCGCCCGGTTTGGCCAGATCCTGCGGGCGGATCAGCCTGACCACGCCGGGCTTGTCGGCCTGCCAGCTGCCGTAGGCGTCCTTGCCTTGCAGCACAGGCTCGGCCTGCACGCCAGCGCAGGCTGCCAAAAGCCATACGGGCACCATCATGTGCGAAACATGATTCTTCACGTCATCTTCCTCCCGGACTTATCTGCCGAATCCCACGTCAGCTCATGCCCGCACGATGTGCAACAGCGTGCGCCCATCGTACTGGAAAACAACGCGGATCGGTGCGACACATTGTAGGGGCACGGCCGCCGGTTGCGGTCATCAAAGCTGCGGCATTGGTGTCGCGATTGATGGGGTGATCATGTGGGGATCGATCTTATCGGAATGGGCGAGCCTGCTGCTGCGCTGGCTGCATGTGGTGGCCGCAATCGCCTGGATCGGCAGCTCCTTCTATTTCATCGCCCTCGATCTCAGCTTGAAGCCGAAATCTGACCTGCCGGACGGAGTGGGGGGCGAGGCCTGGCAGGTCCATGGCGGCGGGTTCTACCGGATCATGAAATATCTGGTGGCGCCGACCCAGATGCCGGACGAGCTGACCTGGTTCAAATGGGAGGCCTACACCACCTGGCTGTCCGGCTTCGCACTGATGGTGGTGGTGTATTATCTCGACGCCGACCTGTTCCTGGTCGACAAGTCGATCCTCGACCTCACGCCAATCCAGGCCGGGCTGTTCAGCCTCTCGAGCCTGGCGCTGGCCTGGCTGCTGTATGAGGTCGCCTGCCGCACCGGGCTTGCGCAGCGCGAGCTTCCCTTTGCCATCGGCGGCTATCTGTTCCTGGTCGCGTTGACCTACGCCTTCACCCACGTGCTGAGCGGGCGCGGCGCCTTCAACCAGATCGGGGCGATCGTCGGCACCATCATGGTCGCCAACGTGTTTACGGTGATCATCCCGAACCAGAAGAAGATCGTCGCCGCCCTGATCGCCGGGAAGGCGCCCGACCCGAAGCTCGGCAAGACCAGCAAGGAGCGCTCGGTCCACAACAACTATCTGACGCTGCCCGTGGTCGTGCTGATGATCAGCAACCACTATCCGCTGCTCTATGCCACCCGCTTCAACTGGATCATCGTCGCGATCGTCCTCGCACTCGGCCCGGTGATCCGCCACTTCTTCAACGAGGGCCATGCCGGACGCAAATCGCCGTGGTGGGTGTGGGGCGTGGCTGCGGCCGGCGCGATCGCGATCCTCTTCCTCTCCGCCGCAGGCCCGCGTGAGGTCAAGACGGGCGCGCTGTCGGCGCCAGTCACGGTCGCCAATGTCGAGGAGATCGTGATGTCCCGTTGCAGCATGTGCCATGCGTCCGAGCCGGTCTGGGCCGGCATTGTGACCGCGCCAAAGGGTATCCTGCTCGACGCGCCCGAGCACATCCATCGCAACATCCGCCTGATCGGACGCGTGGCCGCTTGGTCGAATGCGATGCCGCCCGGCAACATCACGGAAATGACCAGCGAGGAACGGGCCATCCTCGCCGCCTATATCAGCGGACAGGATCGCTGACGCCGTCGGCCTTCGCGTCGATCGAGCTTCACGCGGAACGAAATTCCGCATTTCCCGCCGATTTGAAAATGACTTGGGCGCCTATCCGGCGTAGATAAGGCCAGCGGCCACAGGTCGCCGTCAATTTGCATTTGCCGCGGGGAAATCACAGTGGCCCTCAAGAACGTCATCGGTATCGACCACGCCGTGGTCATGGTGAAAGACCTCGACAAGGCCGCCGAGAATTACAGGCAGCTCGGCTTCACCATCTCGCCGCGCGGCACCCACAGCGCGCATATGGGCACGGGCAACTACACCATCATGTTCGACCCGGACTATATGGAGCTGCTCGGCGTGCTCGCCGCGACCGAGCACAATGCGCCGGCGCGCGCGTTCCTCGACAAGCAGGGCGAAGGCATCGAGCGCGTCGCGTTCACTGCGGTCGATTCCGCCGCCGGTGCGGAAGAGATCCGCGCGCGTGGCCTTACGCCGATCGGCCCCACCGATTTCGAGCGGCCGGTGACGCTGCCGAACGGCACGATCTCCGCCGCAAAATTCCGCACCTTCATGTGGCCGACCGCGGAAGCGCCGGGCGGCGTGCGCATCTTCGCCTGCCAGCACAAGACGCGCGAGACCGTGTGGATTCCCGAGTTGATGAAACACGCCAATGCGGCCAAGCGGATCAGGCAGGTGCTGATCGCAACACCCGAGCCCGCGAAGGAGGCGGCGCATCTGGCGCGCCTGATCGACCGCGAACCGAAGGCTGATGCCGACGGCGCGGCCACCGTGCCCTCCGGCGGCGATCGTGCGGACTTCGTTTATCTGACGCTGGAACAACTCGGAAAGCGTTATCCCGGCGTGCCTCTCGCCGGTCTCTCCGAGCGCGGCGGCGCGGCCCTGGTGCTCGTGAGCGGCGACCTCGCAGCGACCGAGAAGGCGCTGGGTTCGGCGGCGTTGCGAAGCGGGGCCGCGATCTGCGTGCCGCCGGCCAAGGCCAACGGCACCCTGCTCGCCTTCATTGCCGGTTGATTTGAACCAATTCTTTAACGCGTGTTTACCCGGCGGCCCTAGGATTCCCCCAATCCAGGCCGCTCGGGACTACGCGCATGTTCAAAGAGGAATCGCCGATCGCTTACGACGCGCCGGCCGAACTGAAGAAGTGGCCGTCGCTGAAGGGCGAACGACAGAAGGACAGAGGTCCTCCTTATCTCGTCTACAACGGCACGCTCGCCGACTGCGTCCGTGAGCTCATGGATAAGCCGATCAAGGGCATCTCGCTCTACGACATCATGACGAGGCCGCAAGCAGCGTTCGAGCAGACCGTGCTGTCGCCCGGCGATGCCGCCGAGATCGCGATGCGCAAGGATTTTCCCAAGGCGTAAGCTCCACACGCCTCCCGCATGACCGCTCGCAATATTGCATGTCCCCGCGGCTCCCGTAGATCCGCGGGGCTGACGCCGTATTTTCCGCAAAGGGAATACCGTACTAACACCGGCGGTCTCCCGGAATCGCAGCTTCGCCGCAATTACGGTTAAGAAGTCCTTCTCACCGGCGCATGCGCTGGTCGTTCCCCCACAGTTCGAGGACTTTGACCGAGATGCGATTTCTCGTCGCGGCTTGCGCTGCGTTCCTGATTCTGATGTGCGACGTCGGTTCGCCGCCGTCCTGGCAAGCCTCACATCTCGACAATGCAGCGCCAAAAGCCGATCGCGCACCTTCGCCGGTCCCCCTCGTCGAGCTCTTCCTCGCAAGCGTGCAGGCCATCGCGCTCGCGAATGCGCGGGCGTCGTACGAAGAGACGACCGAGCCGACGCGCGCGGTCGAAACCCCCGCTCAGGCCCCGGTTTCACCGACTGAACAATTCTGTCACGCACTCCGGGAAGCGGCCGAGGAGAGCGGCATTCCCGTCCCCTTCTTCGCCCGCTTGCTCTGGCAGGAGAGCCGTTTTCGTTCCGACGAGGTCAGCCAGGCCGGCGCCCAGGGCGTCGCGCAGTTCATGCCAGAGACGGCCGCGGAGGTCGGGCTCGATGATCCCTTCGATGCCATGAAGGCGCTGCCCGCATCGGCGAAATTTCTGCGCAAGCTCCGCGACGATTTTGGCAATCTCGGCCTTGCGGCAGCCGCGTACAACGCAGGTCCGGGCCGCATCCAGAAGTGGCTCGCGAAGGAGAGCGAGCTGCCACGCGAGACGCGCGACTATGTCCGCATCATCACCGGCACCAGGGCTGAGGACTGGACCGAGCGCTCGGAAGCTCTGGCGATCCGGATCGACCTGCCGCGCGAAGCGCCTTGCGAGGGTATCGGCAGCCTGTCCAAGACCAAAGACGTCGCCTGGGTTCCGGTCAAACTGACGCCCGCGGTCGCCAATATCATTCGCAAGGCCGAGCAACTGGCGGCGCGGCTCTCGGCAAATCGTGCACGCAAGCGGTTCGCATCCTTGCTCAGGAAGAGCGGCTCCGCCCACGGCAAGGCGCGCAGCATGATTGCAGCGCGCGCGGCCGGAAAGAACGCGAAGAGCCGCGCCATCCGCGTCGCATCCACCGAACGCTGAGCCGTCAGACCGGCTTCTCGTCATCGGTGACCGGGGAGGTCACCACCAGAAACACGAGATCGGTCAGGCCGGAATTCGAGATCGCGTGCTCGACGCCGGGCGGCAGGAAGATCACGTCGTGCTTGCGCACGACATGGCTCTTGCCCGCGATCTCCATCAGGCCCTCGCCGTCGAGCACGTGATAGACCTGCTCCTGCACCTTGTGATGATGCCGCGCGACATAGGCCATCGGCTGGTACATCGAGATGCGGTAGTCGATGTGGTGCGAACCCGCCGTCTCCGCCATCACCAGCGGCTTCGACAGCGCGCCGCCAAAATGGTTGGGGAATTCGCGCCAGGGCACCTCGGCAATGTTACGGATGAAGGCGCCGTTGCTTTCCTCGGCCATGATCGTGCTCCCTAATTCACCAGCGCGCCGCCGTCGATATAGACGATCGAACCCGTGGCGAAGCCGTTGGTCATGAAGCTTGCGATCTGCTGAGCGATGTCCTCGGCCATGCCGACGCGGCCGACCGGCAGTGCGGCAGCCGTCTTCGCCAACATCTCCTTCCGCGCAGCTTCCGGCATTGCCGCCCGGATCGGCGTGTCGATCACGCCGGGTGACACTGCATTCACGCGCACCGGCGCAAGCTCGAGCGCAAGCGCGCGAGCCAGCGACTCCAGCGCGCCATTGGCCGCACTGACGATCGCCGAATTCGGCCGCGGCCTGACGCTGAGAAAGCCGGTGACGAGCGTGAGCGAGCCACCCGGCCGGATGTTGGCCTCACGTGCGACACGCCAGGCGCCCCAAAACTTGCCTTCCATGGTGGCGCGCACATCCTCCATCGCGACCGTCTTGAACGGCCCGGTGCGCAACTGCGCGGCTGTCAGCACGACGTGATCGACCGGACCGGTGCGGCGAAACAGATCGGCGACGCTTTGGTCGCTGGTGACATCCGTGGGAATGGCCGTCACCTTCAGCCGCTCGGCAACGGGATCAAGTTTTGCAGCACTGCGTGAGGCGATGACTATTTCGGCGCCTTGCGCCTTGGCCAGTTCCGCCGTGGCGAGGCCGATGCCTGAGGAGCCGCCGACCACGACGACCTTTTTGCCTGCGAGCGTCATTCCCATCTCCCGTAATTTTCTTGATTGACGATTTAAGAACCGCGCGATCAGCCCGGCTGGAAGCGCGTCCCGATGCCGGCCTTGCTTTGGCCGAGGCCCGGCAATTCCCACACGCCGGCGCCGACTGGGTTGATGTCGGCCGCGATATCGACGTCGATCAGATAGGGCTTGTTGGCGGCGATGCCCTTGCGGATCGCCTCGCCAAGATCTCCCGCGCGGTCGACCCGTACGCCTTCAACGCCGCAGGAGCGCGCCATCGCCGCGAAGTCGGGATTGTAACGTTGGCCCGTCTCCGGATGCTTGAAGTCGGTGGCGAGCTCGCGGCCACCGAGATAACCGCGCTGAAGCCCGCGGATCGAGGCATAGGCGTAGTTATTCCAGACCACCCAGACCACGGGCAGATTATATTCGACCGCGGTGCCGAGCACGTTGGCATGCATGAAGAAGGCGCCGTCGCCGCAGACGGACACGCAGGGCCGATCGGGTGCGGCGAACTTCGCCCCCATCACGCCGGCGACGCCGAAGCCCATTGGGCCGAACCCCATCGAGCCGATCAGCGAATCCGGCCGCTTCGGCTTGCAGAAGCTGAGCAGCCAATTGTGGTGCACGCCGATGTCGGAGACGAGGATCGCATCCTCCGGCAGCGCCTTGTCGATCTCGGCGGCCGCACGCTGCGGATTGATCGGCGTGGTGTCGTCGGAGAAGCCAGGCGCGACGAACTTGTCCCACTCCTTGCGATAGGTGTCGATCTGCGCCAGCCATTTTTTGCGCGCGTCGGACTTCTTGAACAGGTTGTCGCGGCGATCGAGCTCGGCATGCACCTGGCGCAGAAAGGTGCGAACGTCGGCCATCAGCCCAAGCGCGACGGGATAGTTGCGGCCGATCTCCTCTGGATCGATATCGACGTGGATCAGCCTGGTCGGCGGGATCGTGAAGGAATAGCCGGGAATCCACGAACTCGAGGTGCGGTCGTCGAAGCGGACGCCGAGCGCGAGCAGCACATCAGCCTGACGCGTCGCGTGATTGGCTTGATAGTGGCCGGCGCGCGCGACGAGGCCGAGCGCGAGCGGATGATTGACGTCGAGCGCGCCGAGCCCGCTCGCGGATGCCGCCACCGGGATCTGGAGCCGCTCAGCGAGCTTGCGCAATTCATCCGCCGCTCCGCCATAGCGCACGCCCTGCCCAACCAGCATCACCGGCCGTTCGGCCGAGAGCAGCATGTCGACCGCCTTCTCGACGCCTTCGGGGTCAGCACCGCAGCGGCTGGAGATGTTGGCGCTCCAATCGGCAGCCTTCGGCGCTTCTTCGGCAGCCGCCTCCATGAAGACGTCGTAGGGCACGTCGATCACCACAGGCCCCGGTCGCCCCGTGACCATCGTCTTCCAGGCCTGCCGCACCGCGAGCGGCACCATCTCGCCGCGCGTCGGCTGGAACACCTTCTTGCACATCGTGCGTACCGTTGAGGGGAAGTCCGCCTGATAGTGCCGGTACATCTCCTGGAACGCACCGCGGTTGAACTGGCTGGTCGGCACATTGCCGGTGATCGCCATGAACGGCACGGAATCGAGGTAGGCATTCGCAAGCGAGATCGGCAAATTGGCCGAGCCCGGTCCGCAGGAGGTGAAGGTCGCGGTCGGCCTGCCCGAGACGCGGTAGTAGACGTCGGCCATGAAGCCGGCGACGCTCTCGTGATGCACGGATATCGTCTTGATCTCTGAGGAGCGCTCGTACAGCGCGTCGATGAACTGGATGTTGCCGTGGCCGCAGAGCCCGAACACCTGCGGCACCTTCTCCTGGATCAGATAATCGACAATGACCTGGGCGCCGTTGAGCATATTTCGCGACATCAACCGTCTCCCTCTCGGCCCGAAGACGTCTTGTGTACCGATGCGGAAACGCGGCCGGTCATCATTGGGCCGCGGGCACCCTATTTCTCATAATGCTGTACGTCAATTTATATTGTGGTAGTCTGTCGATGTGAGGGAACGCGAGGCTCCGCGCCGACGGCCGTGCAGGTTGCGTGCTACTGTCGCAAGAACGGAGCCAGACGATTCACCAGAGGGGGCCTTGTCCTTGAGATCGCGCACCAAGCCTACCACCGGCGAAAAGCCCGCAAGCCCGCGCAAGGTCGCGATTGCCAAACTCATCCCGGTGCCGCAAGCCAATGGCGACGACGAGGCCGACGACAAGCAGCGCGTCGGCGGGGTTCAGTCGCTCGGCCGCGCCTTCTCCATCCTTGAAGAGGTGGCGCGCCATCGCGAAGGGATTGGGCTTGCGGAGCTGAGCAAGCTGGTCGGCCTGCACAACTCGACGACCTTTCATCTGGCGAAGACGCTGGTCTCGCTCGGCTACCTTCGCCAGGAGAAGGACAACAAGCGCTACCGCATCGGCCGCCCGCTGTTCGCGCTCGCCGCAAGTGCGCTCGACGAGATCGAGATGGTCAATGTCGCCACGCCCGTGCTGGAGGAGCTATCGCGCCAGACCAGCGAAAGCAGCCATTTTGCAGTGCGGATGGGCGATGCCGTGGTCGTCATCGCGCGCACCAGCGGCCCCGGCGCGTTCCAGCTGACCGATCGCGTCGGCGTGGTGCGCCCGGCCCATTGCACCGCGCTCGGCAAGATCATTTTGGCTTCACTCCGCCCCGAGCAGCTCACGCGGTTCATCGATCGCGTCGAACTGAAACCGTCGACGCCAAAATCCATCAGCGATGTCGGCGCACTGATGCGCGAGATTGCCGAGGTGCAACGTACCGGCGTTGCCTTCGACGACGGCGAGTTCAACATGGAAGTGCGCTGCGTCGCCGTGCCCGTGACCGACTTCACCGGACAGGTGATCGGCGCGCTCGGCATTTCCGGCCCGATCTGGCGGCTCTCCAACCAGGCGCTGCACGCCAGCGCGCAGGTCGTGCAGGCCGCGGCCGACCGCCTGTCGGCCGAATTCGGCGCCAAGAACGCTGCAGAGCGCACCGCGCGGAAGACGATCCCGCAAAAAGCCTGAGACGCGCACAAGCGGCGATTTTGCCGGTTGACACCGGCGAGCGCGTTCGGGATTATCCTCCAGCATTAGAAAAAGGTCTCTCACAATACCGGATAGCCGGTTTTGAAGGGAGGCACGCGATGCCCCCGGGGAGGAGACAGACATGATCCGCTACCGCAGACGGACGTTGTTGCAGGCGGGCGCAGCCTTCGCTGGCGCGTCCGTGCTTGGGTTTCCCGCCATCGTGAAGGCCCAGACGGAGAAGATCCGGATCGGGCATCTGACACCGCTGACCGGCTTTCTCGGCGTGATCGGCAGCTACGCGCAGTTGGGCGCAAAGCTCGCGGCGGAGGAGATCAATTCGTCGGGCGGCATTCTGGGCAAGCAGATCGACCTGCTCTCGGAAGACTCGATCAACCCCGCCACCGCCGCCACCAAGGCGCAGCGCATGCTGGAGCAGGACGGCGCGGTGGTGCTGCTCGGCGAAATCTCCTCGGCCTCCTCGCTGATCATCATGCAGGTGGCCGAGCGCAACAAGAAGGTGTTCTTCTCGACCGGCGCGCGCTCGGATGCGCTGCGCGGCAAGAACTGCAACAAATACTCGTTCCACTGCGACATCCCGAACACCGTGATGGTGAACGCGGTCGGCACCGCGCTGTCGCAGAAGGGCATGGTGAAGGGCAAGAAGTTCTTCACGCTCACGGCCGACTACATCTTCGGTCACGACCTGCTGAAGGCGGCAAAAACCTTCTTCGGCGCGCACGACGCGAATTTGATCGGCGACGAGCTGATCGCAACAGACGTCACCGACTTCAGCCCCTATCTGCTGAAGGTGCGCCAGGCAAAACCCGACGTGGTCTGCTGCAACCTCGCCGGCAACCAGGTCACCAACCTCGTTAAGCAATATGCCGAGTTCGGCTTCCCCTATCCGCTGGTCGGCTTCAATCTCAACACCGGCGACGCCTGGGCCGCAGGCGCGGGCAATCTCAGTGGCACCTGGCCGACCGTCTGGTATCACACGCTGGACAATCCGGCGTCGCAAGCCTTCGTCGCGGCCTTCAGCAAGAAATACGGCAAACCGCCAGAGAACCATGCCTGGATCGACTACGTCACGCTGAAGCTGCTCGCCGAAGCGATCAACACCACGAAGTCGACCGACAGCGGCGAGTTGATAGGCTATTTCGAGAAGCAGGCCCAGTTCGACATCGGCAAAGCGCGAAAAGCCTATTTCCGCGCCTGGGATCATCAGCTCGTCCAGGAAGCCTATCCGTTCACGGTCAAGCCGAAGGACCAGATGAAGGACCAGTGGGACATGCTGGTGCTGGGCGATGCGGTGCCGGCCGCGAACGATCCGCTCGAGACGATCTATCCGACCAGGGAACAGAATCCCTGCGAGATGAAGGCCTGACGCGCGCGCGCACGCCAAGGCGGACGCAACATGCAGTTCGAGTTCTTGCTGGAACAGGTGGTGAATGGCCTCGTGCTCGGAGGCTATTATCTGCTCATCGCGCTCGGGCTGTCGCTGATCTTCTCCGTCGGCGGCATCGTCAATCTCGCGCATGGCGCGTTCTACGCACTTGGCGCCTATGTCTGCGTCGAGCTGACCAAGAGTCTCGGCTTCGGCGCTGCCGTCGTGGTCTCGCCGTTCGCGGTTGCCCTGCTCGGCATCCTCTTCGAGCGCTTCATCCTGCGCCGCTTCTACACGGCCGATCCGATCCTGAGCCTGCTCGTGACCTTCGGGCTTGCGATGGTCGCCGAGCAGGCGATCCGCATGATCTGGGGTGCGGCGCCCGTCTCGACCGAGATCCCGCAAAGTTTTCGCGGGTCGGTCATCGTCGGCGACTTCCTGTTCTCGCGCTATCGCCTGCTGATCCTTGCCGTGGTCGCAGCGATCATGGTCGGTGTCTGGCTGCTGCTGCACAAGACCTCGTTTGGGCGCGTGGTGCGCGCCGGCATCCAGCGGCCGGACATGGTGGCTGCGCTCGGTATCCGGCTTCAGCCCTACATGACCGCAATCGTGATGCTCGGCGTTGGTCTCGCCGCGCTCGGCGGCGCCTTCTTCGCGCCGATCACGACCGTGCATCCGGCGATGGGCGCCGATATCATGACGGTGGCCTTCGTCGTCGTCGTGATCGGCGGCCTCGGGAGCTTTTGGGGCGTCATCATCGCGGCTCTCCTCGTCGGCGTCGTGCGCGGCATCGCCATTCATTTCGAGCCGGCCGCGGGTGAAGCCTCGATCTACATTCTGATGTTTTTGGTGCTGCTGGTGCGCCCGCGCGGCTTGCTCGGCGAGCGCATCGAGAAGTTCGAATGAGGAGCGCCTCGACCATCGACAGGCTGAGGCCGCTGCTGATCGCAGCTGTTGCCGTCATCACGCTGCCCTTCCTGCTGCGGGCGCTTGGCTTATCGCTCAATACCGGCACCTGGATGCTCGGGCTTGCCATCGCGGCCATGGGCCTCAACCTCTGCATCGGCTATACCGGCCTAGTCTCGTTCGGCCACAGCACCTGGTTCGGCATCGGCGCCTATGCAGCAGGGTTGATCCAGCTCCGCTTCTTCCCCGGTGAGATCTGGCTGCCGCTGCTGTTGTCGATGGTGGTCGTCGCGATCGCATCGACATTGATCGGCGTGCTGATCCTGCGTCGGCGCGGCGTCTATTTCTCGCTGCTGACGCTTGCGCTGGCCGCGCTCGTCTACACCACCGCCTTCCGCTGGACCAGCCTGACCGGCGGCGAGGACGGGCTTGGCGGACTGAAGCGCGGCGGCATCGGACCCATCAGCTTCGACAGCGCGCTCAGCTATTACATCGTGGTCGCGGCGATCGGGCTTGTCGTGGTCTATGTCTTGATGCGCCTGGTGCGCTCGCCGTTCGGGCATGTACTGGTCGCGATCCGCGAGAACCAGTTGCGCGCGAGCTTTCAGGGCTATCCGGTCGAGCGCTACAAGCTCGCGGTGTTCGTGATCTCCGCCGTGGTGACGGGTCTCGCCGGCGCGCTGATTGCGTTCCTGAACTATCTCGTCTCTGCCGAAGCCGTCTCGGTGCCGTTCGCGGGTGAACTGCTGGCGATGGTCGTCATCGGCGGTATGCGCAGCCTGCTCGGACCTGCGCTCGGTGCGGTGTTCTTCATCTTGTTCAGAGAACTGTTCTCGATCTGGACGTCGGACTGGCTGTTCTGGTTCGGCCTCACCTTCGTGGCCTTCGTGATGTACTCGCCCGGTGGCCTCGTCGGCATCGGTTCGCTGGTGATGCGCCGCTTTCGCCCAGCACCAGAAGAATCCGCTGCGATGAGCCGGCGCAAGATCTATGAGGGCCTGCCGCTGCCGGACTTTTTGCGGCCGGAGGCACTGACGGGCACGGTGCTCGAGGTCAGCGGCGTGTCGCGAAAATTCGGCGGCATCCGTGCGGTCGATAATGCGAGCATCAAAATCGCGGCCGGCGAGATCCACGCGCTGATCGGGCCGAACGGCGCCGGCAAGACCACGCTGTTCAACCTAGTCTCAGGCCTCTACGCACCCGATCAAGGCACCATCCGCCTTAGGGGGAACGACATTGCCGGCGTGCCGGCAAATTTGATCTGCCATCAGGGGTTGGCGCGCTCGTTCCAGATCACCAATCTGTTTCGCGGGCTCACGATCTACGAGAATTTGCGTCTTTCGCTCCAGGCGCGCCGCCCGATGCGCTTCAACATCTGGAACGACATCGACGCGTACAAGGACATCCATGCCGAGACGGCGGCGCTGACAAAATTCCTCGGGCTCGAAGGCATCGAGGAGATTGAAGGCGGCGAGCTCTCTTATGGCGGGCAGCGGCTGGTCGATCTCGGCATCGCGCTCGGCTCCAAACCGCAAGTGCTGCTGCTCGACGAGCCGCTCGCAGGGCTTGCTGCGGCCGAGCGCGAGCGGGTGTCCAATCTCGTCAAGAACATCGCGGCCAATATTCCCGTGCTGATCGTCGAGCACGACATCGATCGCGTGCTCGGCTTCTCGCACGTCGTGACCGTGATGAATCAGGGCGAGGTCCTGATGTCCGATTGCCCGAGCGCGGTGCGGGCCGATCTGCGCGTGCAGGAGATCTACACCGGCAAGGGGATTCCCGTCGTCGAGCACCGGCGCAGCGACGAGGCGGCCGGCACGCACGAGACCATGCTGCGCCTCGACCGCGTCAACACGTTCTACGGCAAGAGCCACATCCTCACCGACGCCGCGCTCGATGTGCGCGACGGCGAGATCGTCGCGCTGCTCGGCCGCAACGGCGCCGGCAAGTCGACGCTGCTGAAGACCATCGCCGGCCTCGTGCCGGCGGCATCCGGCACGATCGAATATCGCGGCGCGGATATCGCTGGCGTCCCCGCTCCCGACATCGCGCGGCGCGGCATCGGCTATGTGCCGCAGGGCCGCGGGCTGTTTGCTGGCATGACCGTGCGCGAAAACCTCGCGCTCGGGCGTCTCGCCCGCAGGACCGACGGCAGCGACGGCGTGGTCTGGAACGAGGAGCAGATCCTGCAATATTTCCCGCGCCTGAAGGAGCGGATGAATATCGCAGCCGACTATCTCTCCGGCGGCGAGCAGCAAATGGTCGCGGTCGCCCGCGCCATGTCGGGCAATGTCCGCCTCCTCCTGCTCGACGAGCCGTTCGAGGGGCTTGCGCCGGCTGTGACGCTCGAACTTTTCAAAGTATTCGACCAGCTCCGCCGGCACATGTCGATCGTGATCGTCGAGCACAATCTCGACCTCGTGCTGGCGCTCGCCGACCGCGTCTTCGCGCTGGAGCGCGGCGCAGTGTTCCACCAGGGGCCAGCGGCGCCGCTGCTCGACGATCTCGGCTATCGCAAGCAGATCCTGTGGCTGTAGCGACGTCTCAATCAGACTTGATGTTGGCTGCCGCCACCACCTCGGCAAGCTCCTTGGTCTCCTTCGCGATCTTAGCGGTGTACTCGGCCGGGCTGAGCACACTCACCACGCCTTGCGAGCCGAGCCGCTCCTCGACGGTCGGATCCTTGGCCGCCGCGACGATCTCCCGGTGCAGCGTCTCGAGGATCGGCGCGGGTGTCGCCTTCGGCATGAAGAAGCCGACCCAGAACGAGAGATCGAAGCCGGGATAGCCGGCCTCCGCGACCGTCGGCACATCGGGCAGCGACGGCAGCCGTTCGGCTGAGGACACCGCGAGCGCGCGCAGCTTTCCGCCCCTGACCAGCGGCACCGCGGAGAGCGGATCGAACACGGCGAGCACCTCCTGCGCAAGGATGCCGACCTCGGAGGCGGCGCCGCCGCGATAGGGCACGTGGATCATCTTGATGCCCGCGCGCTCGCTCAAAAGCTCCATCGCGAGATGCGCGAGGTTGCCGTTGCCGCCCGAGCCGTAAGCGAGCGCGCCGGGCGCGGCCTTCGCCGCAGCGACGAGATCAGCCACGGACTTGATGTCGGCGGTCTTGGGATTCTCAGGATTGACTACCAGCACGAGCGGCGCCGAGACGACGGTGGTGAGCGGCGCAAAGTCTCTTTCCGGATCGTAGCGGATATCCCTGAATAGCGTCTTGTTGAGCGTGATGGTGGACGAGTTGCAGGCGAGCATGGTGTAGCCGTCGGCGTCCGCATGCGCCACGCCTTCGGCTGCGATCATGCCGTTGGCGCCGGCACGGTTCTCGACCACGAAGGGCTGCCCGAGCTTGGCCCCGAGCCGGTCGCCGATGATGCGCGCGACCACATCGACCGGACCGCCGGCGCTGAAGCCGACCATGATCTTGACCGGCCGCACCGGATATTTTTGCGCGATGGCCTGCGTCGACAGCGCAGAGGCGCAGAGGCCGGCGATGAGCGCCAACAGGCGGGCCGTTCGTTGCATTCGTTCTCTCCCCGGACCTCAGTGCCGCCTGTGCTTGTTGTTGGTGCGACGCGTTCGGGGATCATGATGAGCGGCCGCGTCGGTTTTCGCAATCGTGTTTCCGCGCACGCGATATCAGGCAATTCCGTCGCACGGCACGTACGAGCCCGCCTCCGAACAAAAACGTCGAAAACAACCCCATGCACAGTAGCCGCCCCTTGAGGGATCAAGTACTTGCGCATCGTGCAGAGCGGTTTGACTCGTCGGGCAAAACACTGGCAGGATGGCATCATCGCAGCAATCGTCAGCGTCAGACGCGCCCAACCACGGGCGCAGCGACGCGACTGCGCATAAGCCCCTCATCGACATCGCAAAATCGCAACCCGCGCGCAGCGCGTGCTCTCGCACGCGCCTGCATCAAGGACACGACATGACGGCATCCCCGACACGCCACAGCGCCGCACCGCTTGCGGCAAACGATCGCACCAACCTCGCCGCAAGCCCGCGCGTGAAACTCTCGCGCCGGCGAATTTCGATCGACCATCCGGACCCGCGCGCCGGCGAACGACTGCTGGCCGACGCGCTCGGCGCCGTCGACCGCGACGCGCTGGACGGCCTGCTGAGCCAGCTGGCAAAAGCCAGCGCCGTTGCGCGCAGGCCGGACCAGGGCAATCTCTCCTTCATGATCTCGATGCTGAAGAGCATCGCGCCCAAGGACTCGCTCGAGGCCATGCTGGCGGCGCAGATGGTGTGCGTTCACGTCGCGACGATGCGCTGCGCCTGTCGCCTCGCCTGCACCGACGACGTACCGCAGCAGGAGAGCCTCACGCGTGCGCTGACCCGGCTGGCTCGTACCTACGCAGCCCAGATGGAGGCCCTGAGCCGGCATCGCAGCAACGGCGCCTGCGCGATCACGGTGCGGAATTTGTCGGTGCAGGATGGCGGCAAGGCCGTCGTCGGCAATTTCACACAACATGCGAGCCTGATCGCTGCGCAGCCAGGCCTGACGGACGCGGCGGCCGTCACCGCATGAGCCACGCCCGCAACACCGGGCCGATGCAAGCGAGCCCGCGCTGCGGCGCGCAGACACGCAACGGCGAAACCTGCCGTGCGCCGGCGCTGCGAGGCAAGACGCGCTGCCGCATGCACGGCGGCGCATGGGGATCTGGTGCACCGATGGGAAATCAGAATGCGCGGACGCACGGCGCCTTCACACGAGACCGGATCGCGGAACAGGGGTCGATCCGGGCGTTGCTGGACGAGACGCGAAGGTTGCTGATCGAGATCACGTCAGACCGTCCCTCGAAAAGACCGGCCCTGCGAAACAAATGAGCCATTAATGGATCAGTTGAAGGCATATGAGCCATTTATAGGCCACCCAATTGACAGCTCGGTTTGTTTGGTCTATAAACGGATCGTTTGGCACTATACGAGCCGTTAATGGATCATAAATGCCTAAAAAAGCGAGACCCTATTCCCGTTACGCCAAGGACGCCGCCGCGCTCCTGGGCCAGCTCATTCACAAGGCGCGCATCGAGCGCAAGATGACCGCCGAAGAGCTTGCTAGCAGGGCGGGACTTTCGCGCGGACTTTTGCGGCGCATCGAGAACGGCGATCTCGGCTGCACACTGGGCGCCGTCTTCGAAGCCGCCGCCGTCGCGGGCGTCCCGCTGTTCGATAACGACGAGCGGACTCTGACAAGCGCCCTCGCCGCGAACTCTGCTGTGATGAAGCTCTTGCCGAAATCCGTGCGCATGTCCCCAGAGACGGTCGATGATGACTTCTGAAAAGAAACCGACAGAGGCCTTCGTCTGGGTCTGGCTGCCGGGCGCGATCACACCCGTGGTCGCCGGTCGACTGTTTGCGGCGGGCAACCAACTCCACTTCAACTACGGACGAAGCTATCTCGCGCGCAACGACGCGATCTCGCTCTATGACCCGGAGCTGCCGCTGCGGAGCGGCGCACTTTCACTGACGCCGGGCTTGATGATGCCGAATTGCATCCGCGATGCCGCGCCGGACGCCTGGGGCCGCCGCGTCATTTTCAACAGGAAATTCGGAAAGAGCGGCAAGGACGTCGATACCGGCGAAATCGATGAGCTGACCTATCTCCTCGAATCCGGCTCGGACCGCATCGGCGCGCTGGATTTTCAGCTCTCGGCGGAGAGCTACATCCCGCGAGAGGCTTCGGCAGCGTCGCTTGCAGAACTTCAGGCCGCGACCACGCTGGTCGAGCGAGGTGTGCCGCTCACACAGGAGCTTGATCGGGCCCTTCTGCACGGAAGTTCGATCGGCGGCGCCCGGCCGAAAACAATGATTACTGCGAACACTCAAAAATATATCGCCAAGTTCTCATCGCAGAACGACGTCTATAACGTCGTGAAAGCGGAGTTCGTGGCCATGCGACTTGCAGCAAAGGCTGGACTTGCCGCGGCCCCCGTCAGCCTCGACCGCGCCGCCGGAAAGGACGTTCTGCTGATTGAACGTTTCGATCGAGAAAGGACCGGGGCCGAGTGGCCGCGCCGCGCGATGGTGTCCGCGCTGACACTGCTCGAACTCGAGGAAATGATGGCGCGTTACGCAAGCTATGAGGACCTCGCGACGATCGTGCGCCACAGGTTCACCTCGCCCAAGGAAACTCTCCGCGAACTTTTCGGGCGGATTGTATTCAACATACTCTGCGGCAACACGGACGATCATGCCCGGAATCACGCGGCATTCTGGGATGGAAAGGAACTCGCGCTGACGCCCGCCTACGACATCTGCCCGCAAGCCAGGAACGGGGGAGAGGCAACGCAAGCGATGTTCATCACCGGAGAACAACGCACCAGCCAGATCACGATCTGCCTGCAGGCTGCGCCACTCTTCCTTCTCGACCTCCATGAGGCAACCGAGCTCATTGCCGGACAGATCAAGGCGATCAAGACATTCTGGAAAGACGCGTGTGACACGGCAGCGCTCTCGGAGGTCGACCGCAACTTCATGTGGAGGCGGCAATTCCTCAACGCCTTCGCCTTCATCGACGCGCCGGAAGCCCTGGTCAAGCTCGCCGCATGAGACAAGCGTAGATTCTGGTCGGAGCCGCGCAGCATCGCATCGTCAACGCACCGTCACGTGAGCGGAACCCAGCGCACCTCGCAAAGCGCGCCACTCGATCATGGACGATGGGCCCCGCAGCACCGGGCCGATTCCGAACCGTCACTCAGCTGCAAGGACCTTGGATTTCTTCAGGGCGACCTCGTCGACGATGTCCAGATCGCCGTCGTCGGCAGCGCCCATGTCCTGACGATCCGTTCCTGCGTGCCGCTTCGGACTGAGCCATTGTGAGACGCGGTCGAGATAAAGATAGACCACCGGCGTGGTGAAAAGCGTCAGGACCTGGCTGACCAGCAGACCGCCGACCATGGCGTAGCCGAGCGGTTGACGGAGTTCCGAGCCGGTGCCGTGGCCCAGCATCAGCGGCACGCCGCCCAGCACGGCCGCCATCGTGGTCATCAGGATCGGACGGAAGCGCAGCAGGCAGGCGCGGCGAATGGCCTCAACCGGCGACATGCCGTGATCCCGCTCCGCCACGATCGCGAAGTCGACCAGCATGATGCCGTTCTTCTTGACGATGCCTATGAGCAGGACCAGGCCGATCAGCCCGATCAGGCTGAAGTCGAAATGGAAGATTTGGAGTGTGGCGAGAGCGCCGACGCCGGCTGACGGCAAGGTCGACAGGATCGTCAGCGGATGAATGTAGCTCTCATAGAGCACGCCAAGAATGAGATAGACCACGACCAGCGCCGCGACGATCAGCAAGGGCACGGAAGACAGCGACTGCTGGAACGCCTGCGCCGTTCCCGCGAACGTGGAGGTGACGGCAGCCGGCACGTTCAGCTGCTGTTCCATCGCCTCGATCGCCTGCGTCGCCTGGCCGAGCGCGACGTTGGGCGCCAGGTTGAAGGAGATCGTCACCGCCGGGAACTGGCCCTGATGATTGATCGCCAGCGGCCGCACTGGAGCCGTGGTCCACTTCGTGAACGCCGACAGCGGCACCTCGCCTCCCGTGGTCGGCGAATGCAGATAGATCTGCTCCAGCGTGGACGGATTTTTCTGGAGCGAGGGCAGCACCTCGAGAACGACGTAATAGGTGGACAATTGGGTCGAATAGGTCGCGATTTCCCGTTGCCCGAAGGCATCATAGAGCGTGGCGTCGATGACGTCGGGGGTGATCCCGAAACGCGCTGCCTGGTTGCGGTCGATCGACAGCGTCAGCGTCGTGCCTGATGTCTGCTGGTCGGATGCGACGTCGCGCAGCTCGGGCATCCCCTTCATCTTGTCGAGCAGCCTGGGCGCCCATGTGTTGAGCTGGTCCATGTCGGTCGACTGCAAGGTGAACTGGAATTGCGTCCGGGAGGCCCGGCCGCCGACGCGGACGTCCTGTGCCGACTGGAGATAAAGGCGCGCGCCCTGAACCTTCGCCGTCTGGCCCTGCAAGCGGCGGATGACCTGGTCGGCCGAGGCGGTGCGGTCATCGCGCGGCTTCAACGTGATGTACATCGTGCCGTCGTTGAGCGTGTTGCCGCTTCCGCCCATGCGCATGGCCACGTGATCGATCGCCGGATCCTTCAGCACGATCGTGCCGATCTCCTGCATGTGCCTGGCCATGTCCGCGATCGACACGTCCTGCGAGGTCTCGACTATACCGGTGATCAGCCCGGTATCCTGCTGCGGAAAGAACCCCTTGGGGATGATCACGAACAGATAGACCGTCAGGGCGATCGTGGCGAAGAACACCATCAAGGTGGCGAAGCGGAAGCGCAGCACCAGGTCGAGGCCGCGCTCGTAGCCGTCCACGAGGCCCTGGAACATCCGCTCGCTGAGCATGTACAGCCTGCCGTGATGCTCCTCGTCGTGCGATTTGAGGAAGCGCGATGCCATCATCGGCGTCAACGTGAGCGACACGAAGGCCGACACGACGATCGTCATCGCCAGCGTCACGGAAAATTCGCGGAACAGGCGGCCGATGATGCCGCTCATGAGCAAGAGCGGGATCAGCACCGCGATCAGCGACACCGAGATCGAGATGATCGTGAACCCGATTTCGCTGGCGCCCTTGATCGCAGCGGCCATCGGCGTCTCGCCTTCCTCGATGTAGCGAGTGATGTTCTCCAGCATCACGATGGCGTCGTCGACCACGAAGCCGACTGCGATGGTAAGGGCCATCAGCGACAGATTGTCGAGGCTGTAGCCGGCCATCCACATCAGCGCGCAGGCGCCGAGCAGAGCCAGCGGCACCGTGATCGACGGGATGATGGTGGCCCACACGCTGCGCAGGAAGACGAAGATCACCATCACGACGAGGCCGATCGTGAGCAGCAGCGTGAACTGCACGTCCTTCACCGCCGCGCGGATGGTTTGCGTGCGGTCCGACAGCACCGAGATCTTGATGGCCGGCGAGATGCCCGCCTGGAGATGCGGCAGCTGCTTCATGACGCTATCGACGGTATCGATGACGTTGGCGCCGGGCTGCTTGAAGATGACCAGGAACACGCCGGGCTTGCCGTCGACCCAGCCGTACTGGGTATTGTCCAGCGGCGCACTGACGGCATGGCCGATGTCGCCGACACGGACAGGACTGCCGTTCCGGTAGGCGATGACGATGTCGTCCCAGGCCGCGGCCTTGGTGAACTGGTCGTTGGCATACACGGTGTAGGTGCGGGTGTCGCCGTTGAGCGTTCCCTTGGGATTGTTGACGGTGATGACCGAGAGCGGCGTGCGCACGTCCTCCAGCGACAGGCCCTTGGCAACCAGCTTGGCGGGATCGATCTGGACACGGATCGACGGCGCCTGCTGTCCGCCGACACTGACCTGGCCGACGCCGCTGATGTGGCTGATCGCCTGTGCGAGCTTGGTGTAGATCTCGTCCGACACCTGCGTCATCGGCAGTGTCGTCGACGTCGCGCCAAGCGTGAGAATGGGAGAGTCCGCCGGATTGACCTTTCTGTAGGTCGGCGTGCTCGGCATGTTCTTGGGCAATTGCCCGCTCGCCGCATTGATCGCAGCGAGCACGTCGGATCCCGCGCCGTCGATGTTGCGCGACAGATCGAACTGCAGAACGATCTGGGTCGAGCTGGTCTGGCTCGACGACGTCATCTCCGAGACGCCGGGGATCAGGGCGAATTGCGATTCCAGCGGCTGCGCCACCGAGGACGCCATCGTCTCGGGATCCGCGCCGGGAAGGCTGGCGGAAACCTGGATGGTGGGGAAGTCGACTTCCGGCAGCGGCGCCACCGGCAATTGCGGATATGCGATGATTCCGACGAAGACAATGCCGACCATCAGCAGCGACGTCGCGATGGGAAGGCGAATGAAGGGAGCCGAGATACCGCCAGCCATGTCAGTCCGCCGATCCGGTTTTGGTGCCACTATTGGCATCCGCCATCGGCGCAGCCAAAGCGCCGACCGGCTTTGCGTCGACCAGCGCGCCATCGAACAGGCGCGACTGCCCGGCCACCACGATCCTGTCTCCGACGTTCAGGCCTTCGGAGACCACGGCATTTGCGTCGCCGCTTTGATTGATCTTGATCGGCCTGGCACTGACCTTGCCATTGTCGCCGATCACATAAGCGAACAGACCGGACGGCCCGTGCTGCACGCCATCCTGTGGCACGACGATGACCTGCTTGAGCGTGTCGACCAGCATCCGTGTGGTGATGGACAGGCCGGGCCACAGCGCGTTGTCCTTGTTGTCGAAACGCGCTTTCAGGCTGATGGTCCCGGTGGCCTGGTTCACCGAATTGTCCATGACCACGAGCCTGCCTTGCGACAGCGTCCTGGTTCCGTCCGAAGTCAGCGCCTCGACCGGCACCTCGCCGGCCTTAAAGGCCTTGTCGATGGCCTGCAATTGCTCTTCCGGCTCGGTGAACTGCACGGCAATCGGCTGCAGCTGGGCGATGGTGACGATCCCCGTCGTATCCGCGGCATGCACGATGTTGCCGGGGTCAACCAGCCGGAAACCCATTCGTCCGCTGATCGGCGCCTTGATCGAGGTGTAACCGAGATTGGTCTGCGCATTATCGATGGTGGCCTGGTCACCCTTCAGCTGCGCAGTCACCTGATCGACCAGCGCCTGCTGGGTATCGAGATTTTGCTGGGTCTCGAATTGCTGTTTCGCCAGCGTCTGAAAGCGCTGCAAGTTCAACTGGTCGTTCCTCAGATTGGCCTCGTCCTGCGCCTTCTTCGCCACCGCCTGTTCCAGAGCCGCGGTATAAGGACGTTGATCGATCTCCAGCAGCGGATCGCCCTCCTTCACCATCTGCCCCTGCTTGAAGGACACCTTCGTGATCTGACCGTCGACACGGCTCTTGATCGTCACCGTCTTGAACGGTGAGACGACTCCAAGACCGTAGACGTGCACGGGGAAGTCGGTCTTCTTCACCTCGAACGAGGTCACGGGAATCCTGGCCGCAGGCTGACCAGGACTGCTTTGCGCGGATGCCGCGACGGGCTTGACGCTCCCGACGAGCTCATACCATGCGCCGCCGGCCACCGCGGATGTTGCAAAGATTCCAAACAGCGTGAGACTGAGCTTCGGTCGCCTTGTCATATCCATCGCCATCTCGTTGCTTGCGCCTGCTTTCAGGTAAACCTGCTGCCTGCACGTGTTTGGTGTTGGAGTATCGCGGACGGGTTCACGACGTCAAAATAACGATCGCGTGCAACTTTCTGTACAATTCGTCATGTTCTCTCGTCGCAAAACGCAATCGCGCACATGGAGCCGACAGATCGAAAACGATCATCAGGAAGAGAAGAAACAGACAGAAACGATATGGACAGACGTTAAGGATTCTCGCGGCATCACGCCAAATTGCGCCAGCGATCAAGAATTTTAACGAACGCTGATCTCAAGTGGGGCCTTATCATCGACATCTTGATGGCAACGCAAATTGTCGTTTGAGGCGCAAGATGAGGGCCAGTCAGCAGAGCCACCAACAAAACATCATCCCGTTTCGAAAGCGATCCGGAGACGGCAGACATCGAGTTGATGATGCGCAGTCCGACAATATTCTGCGCATGCTCGATCTCTCGAAATTCGAACAAGATCGCCGCGCCGTCGAGAATAGCACCAGCATGCGCTCGAACATCGCGGCCATGGTTCTGCTCGGGCTTCTCGTCTTCATTGCAACGGAGGACTTTTACAGACTCGAGCAATCGAATTTGTGCCTGAGTAAACTGGAATGCAGCTACTGAATATCGCGCGCCTTATCTTGCGCCTTATCTTGCCCTCCCCATTGGCACCCGTCTGCCAATCATGTAACCCCTCCCAAAACCTTCTCGGGACGGGACGCCTATGGAGACCGCTGCCACCGACGACGCGGGGAACACCACCCGCGCGCTGATTTTTGCGCTGGTCGCACTTGCCTGCGGGCACATGCTGTCGACATTGCTGCGCACCATTCCCGCGATCAGCCTCGATCTGATGGCCGCGGATTTCCGCATCGAGCCGCAGGCGCTGGCGAGCCTCACCTCGGTCTATCATTTTGCCTTTGCCGCTTCGCAGATCCCGGTCGGGGCCGCGATGGATCGCTTTGGCGTGCGGCCGGTGTCGCTCAGCCTGCTTGGGGGAACCATTGTCGGTGCCATCGCGTCGGGCTTTGCGACGGGGGCCGAGAGTTTTGCGTTCGGGCAATTGATGCTGGGGATAGCAACCTCGGGCATGCTGATGTGCCCGATGACGCTGGCGGCCAAGCAATTGTCGGCGGCGCGCTTCGGGCTGTGGTCGGGCGCGATCCTGTCGATCGGCAATATCGGCATGCTGCTGTCGTCGAGTCCGCTCGCCTTCGTGGTCGATCATTATGGCTGGCGCGCCGGGTTCTGGATCGCAGCAGCCGGCGGGCTCGTGGTGGCGCTCGCGGTGTTTGTGCTGGTGCCGAACCAGACGGCCGAGCACAAGGACACTTCCTCGCCGCTGGCGCAGATGATCGAGGTGCTACGGCTCGGCCTGTCGCGTCCGCTGCGCGGCCTGATCGCGCTGGCGCTGGTGTCGCTGGCGACCTCGCTGGTGCTGCGCGGCCTGTGGGGCGGGCCGTGGCTGATGCAGGTCAAGGGCTTGTCGCGGGTCGAGGCCGGCAACCAGCTCGGCGCGTTCACGCTCGCGATGATCGCAGGCCCGCTGTGCATCGGCATGATCGATCGCAGGCTCGGCCGCCGCCGCGAGCTAGTGGCCAGCACGCACCTCGTCGGAGCCGTGCTGCTCGCACTGATGGCGCTCGGCGCGCCGCATTATACGGTTGCATGGCTGTTCGGCGTACCCGTCATGCCGCCGCAATATGATCTGGTGCTGTTCGTGCTGATTGGGCTGGCGACCTCCGCGCAGCCGCTGCTGTTCGGCATGTCGCGGCAACTGGTCGACGCGCAAGTTGCGGGTAAGGCGCTCGCCGCGGTGAACCTGGCCTTCTTCCTCGGCGCGGCGCTGATGCAGTCGATCACCGGCGCGGTGGCAGCGTTCGCGGGGCTGCCGGCGGTGCTGCTGTTCATGGCGGCGGCGCTTGTCGTCGGGGTGATGATCTTTTTGACTTATACGTCGGCGAATTCGTAGGATGGGCGGTTCGTGCATCAAGGGAATGAATCATGCCAGTCGACACCAAAGCCGCCACCGACCGCCTCATGCGCTTCCTCGCCATCGAAGGCGTGACTGGACAGGAGGCGGCGATCGGGCGGGAGCTCACCGCCGCGCTGAAGGAAAGCGGCGTGCCGGCGAAGGCGATCCGGCTCGACGACGCCAACACGCGCATTCCGGTGCCGACCGAGACCGGCAACCTCATCGTCGACCTGCCCGGCCGCGGCGCGCTGCACAACCAGCCGCGGATCATGTTCATGACCCACATGGACACCGTGCCGCTGTGCGCCGGCGCCAAGCCGAAGAAATCCGGCCGCAAGATCGTCAACGACGCCAAGACCGCGCTCGGCGGCGATAATCGCTGCGGCTGCGGCGTGCTGGTGACGCTGGCGGCCGAACTCGCAAAGCAGAAGCTCGATCATCCGCCGATTACGCTCTTGTTCTGCGTGCGCGAGGAGAGCGGGCTCTATGGCGCGCGCCACGTCAAGCCCGACGAGCTCGGCTCGCCCACGATGGCCTTCAACTATGACGGCGGCTCCGCCTCCAACGTCACCATCGGCGCGGTTGGCGCGGACCGCTGGAATGTCGAGATATTCGGCCGCGCCTCGCATGCCGGCGTCGCACCCGAGCGCGGCATCTCCTCGACCATGATCATGGCGCTCGCGCTTGCCGAGGTGAAGGCCGGCGGCTGGTTCGGCAAGGTGGTGAAGGGCAAGCAGCAAGGCACCAGCAATGTCGGCCCCGTCACCGGCGGCGAGGGCCGCCCCGCGGGCGACGCCACCAATGTCGTCACCGACTACGTCCATGTCCGCGGCGAAAGCCGCAGCCATGACGGAAAGTTCTTCAAGGAGATCACCAAGGCCTACAAGGCGGCGTTCGAGAAGGCGGCCAAGAAGGTGACGAACACGCAAGGCAAGTCCGGCAAGGTCAAGTTCAAGGCCGAGACCGACTATTATCCGTTCCGCATGAAGGAGAACCTCCCCGTCGTCAAACGCGCGATCGAGGCGGTGTCCGCTGTCGGCGGCACGCCGGCCGTCCGCGCCGCCAATGGCGGCCTCGATGCGAACTGGATGGTCCGTCACGGTGTTCCCACCGTGACCTTCGGCGCCGGTCAGAACGAGGCGCACACGATCGACGAGTGGATCAATCTCGACGAATACGATCGGGCCTGCGCGCTGGCCGTGCAGCTTGCGACGATGCGGTGAGGTGCGTTGCGCTGCTCGCGCTTGCCGAGCAGCGCACGCCGGCCTAGCCTGCAAAGAAAACGCAGGGAGGCTACATGCCATGCATCGCTGAGATCGAGACCGGCTTCTATCGGATCCCCCTCCCCGTCACGCTCTCCGACTCAACCCATGGCGAGATCGCGGCGTTCGAGCTGATCACCTGCCGCATCCGCGATGCCGATGGCGCTGAAGGCGTCGGTTACACCTACACGGTCGGGCGCAATGGCGGGGCTGTCGCCGACATCCTCAAGCGCGAGATCCCGCCGCTCGTCGAAGGACGTGAGGCCGACGATACAGAAGCCATCTGGCATCACGTCTGGTGGGGCCTGCACTATGGTGGCCGCGGCGGGCCGGCGGTGCTGGCGCTCTCCGCGCTCGACATCGCGCTGTGGGATCTGAAGGCACGGCGCGCGAAATTGCCGCTGTACCAGTTGCTCGGCGGCTTTGATGCGCGCGTGCCGTGCTACGCCGGCGGCATCGATCTCGATCTCTCGGTCGAGGCGCTGTTGAAGCAGACCGACGGCAATCTCGCAAAAGGCTTTCGTGCCATCAAGATGAAGGTCGGCCGGCCCGACCTCAAATCCGACGTCGCGCGCGTAGCCAGCATGCGCAAACATCTCGGCGACGGCTTTCCGTTGATGGCGGACGCCAACATGAAGTGGACGGTGGAGGACGCCATCCGCGCCGCCCGTGCCTTCGTGCCGTACGACCTGACCTGGCTGGAGGAGCCGATCATCCCCGACGACGTCGCGGGACATGCGCGCATCATGCAGGCCGGCGGCGTGCCGATCGCGGCGGGCGAGAATTTGCGCTCGCTGTGGGAGTTCAAGAATTACATCGTCGCGGGTGCGGTTTCCTATCCCGAGCCCGACGTGACCAATTGCGGCGGCGTGAGTGCGTTCATGAAGATCGCGCGGCTGGCGGAGGCCTTCAACCTGCCCGTCACCAGCCACGGCGCCCACGACATCACCGTGCATTTGCTCGCGGCCTGCCCGAACCGCTCCTATCTCGAAGCGCACGGTTTCGGGCTGGACAAGTACATCGAGCATCCGCTGGTGCTGGAGGACGGCAAGGCCCTGGCCCCGGCGCGGTTGGGCCACGGTATCAGCTTTGACTGGAAGGGGCTGGCGAAGCTTTCGCCTTAAGCGGCACGCGTTGCTGCACGCGAGGCATTCCAAGGCGCTTGATGCAGGGGGCGGATAATCCGCTATGCTGGCAGCAGCTGACACCATCGGAAAGAGCCACGCCTTGACCCCCGAGTTGCACCAGAAACTGACCGCGTGGCGCCAGCATCTTCACGCGCATCCCGAGCTGTCTCTCCAGGAGAAGGCCACCGCCGCCTTCGTGCAGGAAAAGCTCACCGAGCTCGGCATTGGCTTCGAGGCCGGTGTCGGCGGCCACGGCATCGTCGCGACACTGACGCGAGGGTCTGCGCAGAGCCGCGTCGGCCTGCGCGCCGACATGGACGCGCTGCCGATCACCGAGGATACCGGGCTCGCCTACGCCTCGAAACATCCCGGCGTGATGCACGCCTGCGGGCACGACGGGCACACGGCGTCGCTGCTCGGCGCCGCCGCGCTGCTGGCGGCCGACACCAGTTGGAGCGGCACGGTCGATTTCATCTTCCAGCCGGCCGAGGAAGGCTATGGCGGCTCGCGCGCGATGGTCGCGGCCGGGCTGTTCGAGCGCTTCCCGATGGATCGGGTGTTCGGCTTCCACAACTGGCCGGGACTTGAGGCCGGCACCATCGCGGTGCATGACGGTGTGGTCATGGCCTCCGGCGGACGCGTCACTATCACCATTGAGGGCCATGCCTGTCACGCCGGCATGCCGCATCTGACGCGCGATCCGGTGATGGCGGCGGGGCATTTGATCGTCGCCATGCAGTCGATCGTGTCACGCAGCGTCGATCCGCTCGACACCGCCGTGCTCTCACTGTGCACGATCGAGGGCGGCACGGCGCCGAACCAGGTTGCCGGCAAGGTCACCATCCGCGGCACGCTGCGGCATCATCGCAATGCCGTGAAGGACACCATCGTCGCGCGGATCGGCGAGATCTGCGCCGGCATCGCGACCAGCTTTGACGTCAAGGTCACGCCCGAGATCGTCATGGGCGTCGGCGTGGTGATCAACACGCCGGAGGAAGCCGGCCTCGCACGCGTGGCCGCCGACAAGGTGCAGGCGCAGGTCAGGCGCGACCTCGCGCCCAGCATGGCCGGCGAGGATTTTGCGTTCTACCTCGCCCAGCGCCCCGGCGCTTTTGTCTGGATCGGCAATGGGCCCTTGCGCGACGGCGCCGAGTTGCACGGCCCGCGCTACGATTTCAACGACGCGATTTTACCGGTCGCATCCGGCTGGATGGCCGAGGTCGCCAGGACGGCGCTGTCGGCGAACTAGCCGGGAACCTCCTGAACATACTGCGGCAATGCCGGCTGGCGGGACGCGTCCCGCCGCCGGCTCGCGGGCGTGCGCTTGACGCACGGCGCCCGGGCAGGTTTAATATCATCAACAACATTTGTTCGCATTCCGAACACGATAGAGCCGGGCAAAGCGGGTCACAACACCGCGTCCGCGTCACAGAGGAAACGTCACTGATGCAAGCCATCCTCACGGGCGACAGCACGCTCATCATCGCGATGATCGTCGCCTACATCGCCTTCACGTCCTGGCTCACGTTCAGGCTGCGCAGCAGGACCAGCGACCAGTTCATGACCGCTTCGCGCGCGATGCCGGCCGTGGTCGTTGGCGTGCTGATGATGTCCGAATTCGTCGGCGCTAAATCGACCGTCGGCACTGCACAGGAAGCGTTTCAGTCCGGCATGGCGGCCGGATGGGCCGTGCTCGGCGCCTCGCTCGGCTTCCTGCTGTTCGGCGTGTTGATGGTGAAGAAGCTCTACAATTCCGGCGAATACACCATCTCGGCCGCGATCGCGCAGAAATACGGCAAGTCGACCATGCTCACGGTCTCCGTGATCATGATCTACGCGCTGCTGCTCGTGAATGTCGGCAATTATGTCAGCGGGGCGGCTGCGATCGTCACCGCGCTGCATGTCAGCATGCCCGTTGCGATGTGCGTCATCGCAGTGGTCTCGACCTTCTACTACGTGTTCGGCGGATTGAAGGGCGTCGCCTGGGTGACGATCCTGCACAGCGCCTTCAAGGTCGTCGGCATCATCATCATCTTTTCGGTCGCGATGTCGCTGACCGGCGGCATCGCGCCGATCCAGGCCAAGCTGCCGGCCTATTATTTCAGCTGGGACGGCAAGATCGGCTTCACGACCATCTTCGCCTGGACCTTCGGCACGGTCGGCGCGATCTTCTCGACGCAATTCATCGTCCAGGCGATCTCCTCGACGCCAAGCGCCGACGACGCCCGCAAGGCGACCTATTATGCGGCGACGTTCTGTCTTCCGCTCGGCTTCCTGCTCGCTTTGATCGGCGTCGCCGCGAAATTCCTCTATCCCGACATGAACAGCCTTTACGCGCTGCCGGTGTTCCTGGAGAAGATGCCGCCGCTGGCCTCGGCCTTCGTGACGACCTCACTGGTCGCCTCGATCTTCGTCAGCGTCTGCACCGTGGCGCTCGCGATCGCTTCGCTTGTGGTGCGCGACTTCTATGTGCCCTATTGGAAACCGACGTCGGAGCGCGAGCTGAAGATGACGCGTGTGTTCTCGGTAGTGATCGGCATCGCACCGCTGGTGTTCGTCTTCTTCATCCCTGAAATCCTCAAGCTGTCGTTCTTCACGCGCGCACTGCGCCTGTCGGTGACGATGGTGGCGATGATGGGCTTCTATCTGCCATTGTTTGCCAGCAACCGCGGCGCCACCGCCGGCCTGATTGGCGCTGCGGTCTCGACCACGATCTGGTACGTGCTCGGCAACCCCTTCGGCATCGACAATATGTATATCGCAGCCGCGACGCCGCTGGCCGTGATGGCACTCGAGCGCCTGCTGCTGGGCCGCACGCCCGCCCCGGCACAGCCTGCGCAGCCAACATTGGTGGAAAGGACTTCGACATGACCATCGATACCGAGGTCGCGATTACGGACATCGAGATCGCGGCCGACGGCGCCGTTCGCCAGGCTGCCGGCGATCCCGACCGGTTCGACGCCTTCATTCCCTCGCCTTGCGTGCAGAACCACGCGGCCAATCTGATGCCGCTCGCCAATGGCGATTTGGCTTGCGTCTGGTTCGGCGGCACGCAGGAGGGCATGTCGGACATCTCGGTCTATTTCTCGCGGCTTCCCCGCGGCGCGACGCAATGGTCGCGGGCGGAGAAGCTGTCCGACGATAGCGGTCGCTCGGAGCAGAACCCGGTGCTGTTCCCTGCCCCGGACGGCACGCTGTGGCTGATGTGGACGGCGCAACTGGCGGGCAACCAGGACACCGCGCTGATCCGCCGCCGCATCTCGCGCGATCATGGCAAGAGCTGGGGCCCGATCGAGACGCTGTTTCCCGAGCATCGCGGCCGCGGCACCTTCATCCGGCAGCCGATCGTCGTACTCGACAATGGCGACTGGCTCTTGCCGGTGTTCTATTGCCACAGCACGCCGGGTAAGAAATGGAACGGCGACGAGGACACCAGCGCGGTGAAGATCTCGTCCGATGCGGGCGCGACCTGGCGCGATGTCGACGTCCCCGGCAGCCGCGGCTGCGTGCATATGTGCATCGCTCGGCTCGACGACGGCTCGCTGATTGCGCTGTATCGCAGCCGCTGGGCGGACAACATCTATCAGAGCCGGTCCACCGACCACGGCCGCGCCTGGTCGGCGCCGGTGGCGACCTCGCTTCCGAACAACAACTCCTCGATCCAGGTCACGCGGCTTGGCAACGGTCATCTCGCGCTGGTCTTCAACGATTCCAGCGCCAAGGATGCGACCGGGCGCCGTCTCTCACTCTATGACGAAATCGAGGACGATTTGCCGCCCGTACTCACCGGCGACGGCGGCAAGACCGACGGCCGCACTGCGTTCTGGGGCGCGCCACGGGCGCCGATGACGCTGGCGATTTCGGCTGACGGCGGACGGAGCTGGACCAGGCGCAACGTCGAGACCGGCGACGGCTATTGCATGACCAACAATTCGCGCGACCAGACCAACCGCGAGCTGTCCTATCCTTCGGTCAAGCAGACCGCCGACGGTGCGATCCACATGGCCTTCACCTTCCATCGCCGCGCGATCAAATATGTGCGCGTGACCGAACCCTGGGTGATGCGGGACTGAGATCATGGATAAGAGGCCGCACGCGCTCGTCACGGGCGCCAGTTCTGGGATTGGCGCTGCGATCGTCGAGCGACTGCTGCGCGACGGCTGGCGCGTCAGCGGGATCAGCCGCCGCCCCGGGCCGTTCGATCATCCGGCCTTCGATCATCTGTCGCTTGACCTGAACGACATCAACGGCGTTGCAAACGCCGTCGCGCACCTCGCGCCGACCGCGCTCGTTCATGCCGCAGGCATGCTCAAGGTCGGCGAACTCGGATCGCTTAGCCACGACGACGGCGCCGCGATGTGGCGGCTGCATGTCGATGTCGCCGAGCGTCTCGCCAACGCCTTGGCGCCGCGCCTGCCGCAGGGCGGGCGCATCGTCTTCATCGGCAGCCGCACCGCATCGGGCGCGGCCGGCCGCGGCCAATATGCCGCGACAAAAGCAGCACTGGTCGCGCTCGCGCGGTCCTGGGCGATCGAGCTCGCGCCAAAGGGCGTCACGGTCAATGTCGTTGCGCCGGCCGCGACCGAAACGCCGATGCTGAAGGATCCGACCCGCGCCAATGTCGCACCAAAACTGCCGCCGATCGGCCGCTTCATTCAACCGGAGGAAGTCGCGAGCGCGGTGGCGTTCCTGCTCTCGGCGGACGCAGCCGCCATCACCGGACAGCAGCTCATCATCTGCGGTGGGAGCTCGCTCTGAATTCGCCGGCGCCCGCCGACGATCAGCCTGGTCCGAGGCGATCGTCGATGTAGCGCCGAAGCGCTGCGGCGGCGTTCAACATATGCGCACGCATTCTGCGCGAAGCCGTATCGCCATCCCCTTCGGCGATTGCCTGCATGATGGCGTCATGTTCGTCCCGAGACCTGCGGATGCGATCGCCCTGCCGCAATTGCGTGCGGCGGAAGGCGCTGAGCCGCGAACGGACATCCTGCGCCTGCTCGGCGAGAAACGAGTTGTGCGTCGCGCGGTAGATGCCTTCGTGGAATTGGCGGTTGAAGGCATCGTAGGCATCGACGTCGCGCGCCTCGACCATCGCCAGCGAGCCGTCGTGAAGCTCGATCAGGTCGCTGCGCTCGAGCGGGGTCATGCGATAGGTGGCGAGCCTGACGCACATCGCCTCGACCTCGGCGCTGGTCTCGAACATGTCCATGATGCGCTCCGGCGTCATCCGCGCAACGACCAGGCCGCGACGCCCGCGCACTTCGACGAGGCCACCGACCACAAGTTGGCGAAGCGCCTCCCGCACCGGCGTGCGGGAAGCGCCGAAGCGATCGGCAAGCTGTTGCTCTTCGAGCGCCGACCCGGCAACGAGCGCTCCCGATGCAATCTCGTCGGTGAGCGCGTTCCGGATGCGATCGGAGAGCAGCCCCCCATCGTCTTCCGCATCAGTTGCGACCTTGAACAAACCCGCCATTCACTCTCCTACGATCGCGCGCACCGCGAAGTAAAGGATCGACGGCGCGACCAGACATCCCAATCCGGTGTGGAATGTCGCCGTCAACGCACCGTAAGGCACCAGACGCCGGTCGGTCGCCGCAAGCCCTCCGGACACGCCGCTGACCGTTCCCATCAAGCCGCCAAACACCATTGCGCTGCGCGGATTGTTCAGGCCGATCATCTTCGCCACGAAGGGGGTACCGATCATAACGATCACTGCCTTGAATACACCGGTCGCAATCGAGAGCGCAATAACCGGTGAAGATGCTCCGATCGCGGCTCCGGTGACCGGCCCCACGATATAGGTGACCGCGCCCGCACCGATCGTCGTCATCGAGACGGCATCGGTGTAGCCAAAGGCGGCCGCGACAAATACGCCGAGGATGAACGGAACGACCGTTCCCAGTCCAAGCGCGATCGCTCCGATCGCGCCGGCCTTGCGCGCATGGACGACGTCGACCTCGAAGGCCGTGGCGACGATCGCGAAATCCCGCAGCATTGCGCCTCCCATCAAGCCGATCCCGGCCAGCGCCGGGAAGTCGGCCACACCCTTTTCGCCACCGGTGGCCAATCCCCCGAAAAAGGCCAGGGCAAGGCCCAGCATGATCGCGATCGCGGAGGCGTGGATCCGCCCGAAGGTGAGGTATTTCGAGATTGCTCCGGAGATCCACATCAGAATCCCCACGGCCGCGAAAGCGGTGATCAGCGCATTGGCGGCGAGAACGTGAGATATCATGTTCATCCGATCCTCCCGGATTTGAAGTGAGGCACAGGCCCGGCGAGCGCCTCGGCCTCTCGCGCTTCGATCTCGTCCATCGTCTCGACACGGCCGCTGAGCCGGCCGATCAGGGCCACCATCGCGAAACACACCATGACCGCGCCGATTCCCGCGATGACGACGACCGGTCCGCCTTTGACCGCAGCAACAACGTTCTGCTGCGCCGCCATGGCGACCACGATCGGGATGTAGAAGCTGCCCCAGAATTCGACGCCGGTCTTGAGCCCGTGACTGAGCTGGCCATGCCGCATCAGCCAAAGCCGGGCCGCGATCAGGAACATCATCGCGATGCCGACGCCGCCGACATTGGCTTTCACGCCGAGGGCGACACCAAGCAGGTCTCCCAACAGGCCGCCGAGAAGGGTGCAGATCGCGAGCAGTGCAACGCCGGAAATCGTCACGGGCGCCTCCTCTCAGTGAGCGAGGAACCAACCCCTGGATACGGACGCCTTGTATGCAATCGCATCTTAAATTCCCTCCTATGCATGCGAATATCCATCGCTTATGACTTAGTGCATACACCAATTGACTTTCGAAGGCAATACGCATACACTAAGCGTCATTGAAACTGATTGCGCATGCCAAGGAGCCGAGATGAGCGATTGGGGTATGCAAAAGGCCGCATTGGGAGAGCGCCTCGCGGCCGGCCGTCGGCACGCCAAGGGCAAGACCGTCCCGCTCCCAAACCTGCCCGCGTTTCTCAAGGCGGTGATCAGGTCAGGCGACCGGGTGTGTCTGGAGGGCGATAATCAGAAGCAGGCCGACATCCTCGCTTCCGCGCTCGCGAACCTCGACCCTGCCGAGGTTCATGACCTTCACATGGTGCAGTCGGGCGTGGTCCTGCCCGCGCACCTCGACATCTTCGAGAAGGGCATCGCGCGGCGGCTCGACTTTTCCTATTCCGGTCCGCAAGCGGCGCGCATCGCGAAGATGCTGTTCGGCCGCAAGATCGAGCTCGGCGCCGTCCATACCTATCTCGAGCTGTTCGCCCGCTATTTCATCGATCTCACGCCGAACGTCGCCCTGATCGCCGCGGTGAGCGCCGACAAGGACGGCAACCTCTATACGGGCCCCAATACCGAGGATACGCCGACGGTCGTGGAAGCGACGAGCTACAAGAACGGTCTCGTCGTGGCGCAGGTCACCGAGATCGTCGACAAGGTGCCGCGCGTCGACATTCCCGGCGACCTCGTGCATTTCGTGGTCGAGGCCGGCCGGCCCTTCTACGTCGAGCCGCTCTTCACCCGCGATCCCGCCGCCATCACCGAGACCCAGATCCTGACGGCGATGCTCGCCATCAAGGGCATCTACGCACCCTATGGCGTGCGCCGGCTCAATCATGGCATCGGCTTCAACACCGCCGCGATCGAGCTGCTGCTGCCGACCTACGGCGAAAAGCTCGGCCTCAAGGGCAATATCTGCACCCACTTCGCGCTCAATCCGCATCCAACGCTGATCCCGGCGATCGAGAACGGCTGGGTCGACCAGATCCACTGCTTCGGATCGGAAGTCGGCATGGAGGACTATGTCGCCGCGCGCTCGGATATCTTCTTCACCGGGCCGGACGGGTCGCTGCGATCAAATCGCGCCTTCTGCCAGACGGCGGGCCTCTATGCCTGCGACATGTTCATCGGCTCGACGCTCCAGATCGACCTCGAGGGCCACAGCTCGACGGTGACGACCAGCCGCATCGCCGGATTCGGCGGCGCGCCCAACATGGGCTCCGATCCACGCGGCCGCCGCCACCCGAGCGAACCCTGGCTCAAGGCCGGCGCCGAGGCGGCGCCCGACGCCCCCGCGGCGCTGCGCCGCGGCCGCAAGCTGGTGGTGCAGATTGGCGAGACCTTTGGCGATCGCAATGCCCCGCTGTTCGTCGAGCGGCTGGATGCGCTCGAGCTGGCGCGCGCGCTCAATCTCGATCTCGCGCCGGTGATGGTCTACTCCGACGACGTCACGCACATCGTCACCGAAGAGGGTATCGCCAATCTCTTGATGTGCCGGACCAAGGACGAGCGCGAGCAGGCGATACGCGGCGTTGCCGGATATACGGACATCGGGAGGGCCCGCGATCCAAAACTGGTCGAGCAGCTCAGGCAGCGCGGTGTGATCCGGCGCCCCGAAGATCTCGGCATCGACCCGCTCGACGCCGACCGGCGTCTGCTGGCGGCCCGCTCGATCAAGGATCTCATGCTGGCATCCGGCGGCCTCTACCGTCCGCCCAGTCGCTTTCGCAATTGGTGAGGAGTTTTGCATGGAAAAGCTCAGCTTCAGACTGTCTTCCCCGAACAGCGCCGGCGGCACCCGCACGCAGGCGATCGTCGGCGTCGTCGCCTCCGGCAATCTCGAAGTCCTGCTGGAACGGACCTCACCGGCCGATGTCTGCACGATCGAGATCGCGACGGCGGCCCATGGCTTCGGCCTCGTATGGGACGCCGTGGTCCGCGACTTCGCCGCGCGCCGGTCGGCCGGTGGCTTGCGCATCTCCATCAATGATGGCGGAGCCCGGCCCGACACGGTCGCCTTGCGCCTCGCACAAGGCGTCCGCAAGATCGAGGAGCCGGAACGATGACAACAGTCACAGCCGACACCGGCTCGCTGAGCTGGTATGAAGCCAGCGCCCGGCAGCGCATCGATGCTCTTGTCGATGCCGGTAGCTTCCAAGAATTCATCGGTCCCGAGTTGCGGGAGACCAGTCCGCATCTTTCGATCTTCGACCTGCCGGAGCAGTTCGACGACGGCATCGTCGTCGGGCGCAGCCGCCTGCAGGGCTCCCCTGTGCTCGTTGCCGCACAGGAGGGACGCTTCATGGGCGGCGCCTTCGGTGAAGTCCATGGCGCCAAGCTCACCGGACTCTTGCGCGCGGCATGCGCGCTTCATCAGGACGTGCTGATCCTGTTCGACACCGGCGGCGTGCGCCTTCAGGAGGCCAATGCGGGCGAGCTCGCAATCGCCGAGATCATGCGCGCGGTCGTCGAGGCACGGCGCGCGGGCATCAACGTGATCGGGCTGATCGGCGGCCGCGCTGGATGCTATGGCGGCGGCAGCCTGATCGCCGGCACCTGCTCGCGTCTGATCGTGTCTGAGCAGGGGCGGATCAGCGTCAGCGGCCCCGAGGTGATCGAGACCAACAGAGGCATCGAGGAGTTCGACTCGCGCGACCGCGCGCTGGTCTGGCGCACGATGGGCGGCAAGCACCGCTACCTCATCGGCGGCGCCGACCTGTTCGTCGACGACGAGGCGCTGGCGTTTCGCCAGGCGGCGATCGACGCGCTCAGGGGCAAGCGAGGATATGACAAGGCGGTTCTCGAAGCCGAGCAGAAGCGCCTCGAGCGGCGATTGCAACGTTTCGGCGAGGCCAAGGACGCCGTCGAAATCTGGCAGGCGCTCGGGCTCGATGCGCCGACCGAAATCCCTGCTCTTCCAACGGACGCGTTCCTTCGCGCGGCAGGCAAGAGGGAGAACGCCGATGACGCGCGATGAGATTCTGGCCAGCCTGTTTCCGAACGGCAGCGACATCGAAATTGCCAATGCGATCCTGGCCGGAAAGGCGACGCTGCCTGATGGCAGGCCGATCCACGTGCTCGGCATCACCCAAGGACAGAACCTTGGCGTGGACGAAGCGATCGTGCTCGCAGGGCATGTGATCGAGATCATCGGATCGCAAGACCAGGCTCCGATCCTGATCCTGGTGGATTCCGCCAGCCAGCGCATGAGCCGGCGCGACGAGCTGCTCGGCCTCAGCGAGTACCTCGCGCATCTCGCCAAGGCCCTGCTGCTGGCGGAGGCAGAAGGTCACCGCACTGTCGGCCTGCTCTACGGCGGCAGCGCGGCCGGCGCGTTCATCGCCACCGCGCTGTCCACCGGCACGCTGGTGGCGCTTCCCGGCGCACATCCCGCCGTGATGGATCTGCCGTCGATGGCGCGGGTCACCAAGCTTTCGATCGAGGTCCTCAAGGCCAAGGCGGAAGCGACGCCGGTGTTCGCGCCCGGGCTCGACAACATGGTCCGCACCGGCGGCATTCAAATCGTCTGGGACGAAACTGCGCCTCTGGCGCCGCAGCTTGCGACCGTGCTGGCGCAGCCGGCAGGACAGGATGATCGCGCCCGGCTTGGGACCGAACGAGGTGGACGTCTCAAGGCAGCCGAGATCGCCGATCGGGTCGTTGCACTCGCTACGGCCTCGCATCAGGGGGTGCAACATGGCTGAAGCTCTCGAACGCCATACGATGGTGAAGACGTCCGCGGCAGCCTGGACCGCGGTGATGGCGCGGCACCCGGAGTTCGCGGAGCACGTGATCATCGAAGGCTGGGTGCGCGCGGACCGTCCGCTCATCGTGCGGCGGCCGGGCTGCAGCGATCCCGCGGGAAAGATTCCGCTCGGCCTGCCGCTGCCGCCGTCTCACGGCAAGCGGCGCATCGCGATCGCGCTCGATGCCGGCGAGATCATCGAACACAAGCCGCCTCCATTGCTCGCCGACGCAGCAGCGTCCGCCCCTTCGGCGTGGCAGGACACGATCGACCGCCTTCTCCGCCTGTGTCCGGAGACGCGGACGTTCGGCAGCCTGGCGTGGCAACATCTCACCGGCCTGCCCTATCTTTCGGATCACTCGGACCTCGATCTGCTGTGGCCGGCGCGGGCAACCGGGCAGGCGAGCACCCTGCCCTTCGAGATCGCCGACATCGCGCGCCTCGCGCCGATGCGGCTCGACGGAGAGATCATCTGCACCGCGGGCGGCGTGCAATGGCGTGAACTGACAGGCGCGGACGCGGACGACGTGCTCGTGAAGCGGCAAAGCGGCGTCCACAGCATGACAAGAGCCGCTTTTCTCGCAGGCGGGACGCCATGACCATTGCGCTGAGATGGCAGGCGCTGCCGGGCCGCGAGCTCCATGCGGAGCAGATCGGTCATCTCGCGTCGCTTTGTCTCAAGCTCGAAGTTGAGACCCACCCAAAGCCGGGGCTCGTCAGCCACGTCGACAACGGCGCGCACAGCGACATGGACGCCGAGCTGCTGTGCCGAAGTGCCGATACCCTCACTCCCTTCTTCCGCGATCTGGCGGTCGCGGGCACTGAGGGCGCCGGCATGAGCCGGCTGCGCGCGATCGGAGTCGCCGCCGAACGTGCCATGCTCGCGGCAACGGCAGGTGTGAACACGCATCGCGGCGCGATCTTCGGGCTGGGCCTGCTCTGCGCCGCGGCCGGCTTTCGCAGTGCGGCCGGCCTTCGCAAGACGCTCGGCGATGCGGTATCGCAAATTTGGGGCGACGACATCCTGTCCGGCCCCATATCGCTCCGCAGCCATGGCGCGGTGGCGGCGCGGCGCTACGGCGCCGGCGGCGCCAGGGCGGAAGCTGCCGATGGCTTTCCGTCGGTCTATGACATCGCGCTGCCCGCGCTGCGTGCAGCGCGAACGCGCGCGCCTAGTGATGAGGAAGCAGTGCGCATTCAGACATGCATGGCGCTGATCGCCAATGTTGCCGACACCAATCTGCTGCACCGGGGCGGGCCCGAGGGATTGCGCTTCGCGCAAGCCAGTGCATCGGCATTCCTCGCCGCCGGAGGCGTCGGGTCTGCCGGGTGGCGCACGCGCGCCGTCGATATTCATCACGCATTCGTGGCGCGCAATCTCAGTCCGGGCGGCTCGGCGGATCTGCTCGCCATGGCCCTGTTTGTCGATCGGCTGGAGCGCTGATGCTTGCACTGCTCTGCGGCGGACAAGGTACGCTTTCGGACAAGATCTTCGATCTGGTCGCCGATCAACCTGCAGCAAGGCCGGTCCTCGCTGCGGCAACCGCCTGTCTCGGCGAAGATCCGCGGACGCTTGTCAGGACGCGAGGCACGGACGAGCTGTCCGCCAACCATGTCAGCCAGATCCTGACTGTCACATCGGCGCTGGCGATTCACGGCTGCATTGCCGACCTGCTGACCGAGCAAACCGCCGTCACAGGTTACAGCGTCGGCGAGATGGCGGCCTGGAGCATTGCCGGAATATGGACGGCCGAGGAAGCGTTGCGGTTGACGGACGTTCGCGCGCAGCTGATGGACAGTGCGGCCGGACCGGATGGTCGCCTCGGCTATGTTCGCGGCCTCGATCAGACCACGCTCGAACGCCTGCTCGAAACATATCGCTGCGAGATCGCGATCAGGAATCCCGATCGTCTTGTCGTGATCGGAGGCTCCGAGCAGGACGTAATCGACCTCTGCGAGGCGGCAATCCGACAGGGCGCCGCGCGCAGCGGTCTTCTCGCCGTGAAAATCGCATCGCACACGTCACGGCTCGCGCCCGCCTGCAAACCGTTGCAACAGGCGCTCGACGCCAGCAGGCACGTCTCGATCGCAAGCCAGCGGATCCTGCTCGCCGGAGGCGACGGCGAGCGCATCTTCTCCGCAAGCGATGCAACAGCGAAGCTCGCCTGCCAGGTGGCGCGCCCCATCGACTGGTCGGCGACGCTGGTGGCCCTGGCAGAGCTGGGGGTCAGCAGGGTGCTGGACCTCGGTCCGGGACATGCGCTCGCCGACATGATGCAGGCCTTCCTTCCCGAAATCCGCTGCTACGCGGCCGATGGATTTCGTACCATCGAGGGCCTGCGCCACTGGATTGAATCCGAATAGTAGCCTTCCGTCATCACGCCTCGTCGAGATGATCGAATAATTCCTCGACCCTGTCGAACGGCGCATCGCGCATCGGGCTGTGGTAGACGACACGATCGCCGTCGCGTTGCAGCGATCGTCCTGTCGATTTTTCCTTGGATTTCCCCTTGGACTTCCGCAATCGTCCCGGCAGGAATGTCGCGGCCACCGCCTCGCGGCCGACGTCCAGGCGGATGATGCCTCTGCGCTTGCAAGCGAGCCTCAGTCTTGCTGCTGCAAAGAAGTCGCGGGCCCCCGGCGGCAGTTGGCCGAAGCGGCGGGAGGTTTCCTCCTCCAGATCGTCAAGCTCGTCCTCGCTGCGGCACCGTGCGGCACGGGCATAGAGTTCGAGCCGCACCGGCTCGGATTGCACGTAGGTCTCGGGGAGCATATCCGCGACCGGCAGATTGAGGTCGGGCACCCACACCGCGGCCCGTCCGTCATCGACCTTCTCCGACGCCATCTTCAGGAGATGGCTGTAGAGCACGGGTCCGAACACCTGGACATGGCCGGATTGCTGCTCCGAGAATAGGTCGCCCGCGCCCCTGAGATCCAGGTCGCGCTCGCTGATGGCAAAACCCGCGCCCGGCCGGTTGAACTCCTCGAGCACGGCGAGCCGCTTCTCGGACTGTTCGGAGGCCGACTCGGTCAGCAGATATGCGAAGGCGCGTATTCCGCCACGACCCACCCGGCCGCGCAATTGGTGAAGCTGAGCAAGGCCGAACTTCTCGGGCCAGCAGACCACGATCGTATTGGCACGCGGGATATCGAGGCCGCTCTCCACGATATTGGTCGCGAGCAGAACGTCGGCCCTGCCCTCGACGAAGCTCATCATGCGATCGTCGATCTCGTCGGCCGGCAATCTGCCATGGAGACAAACGATGTGTAGATCGGGGGCCACCGCCTGCACCCGTGCCAGCATGGGCTCCAGATCCTGGATGCGCGGACAGATCAGGAAACTCTGCCCGTGGCGCCTTTGCTCCCGCAGCAACGCCGAAGCGATCGCAGCATCCGACAAGGGAGCGATTTTGGTCGCGACCGGAAGCCGATAAAGCGGTGGCGACGCGATGATGCTCAAGTCCCTGAAGCCGGCGAGACCTGCGGCGAGGGTCCGCGGAATGGGCGTGGCGCTCATCCAGAGCGTATGGACATTCTTGGCGAGCCCGGAGAGTTTTGCCTTTTCGGCCGCGCCAAAATGCTGCTCTTCGTCGATGATGACGAGGCCGAGATCGGCAAACTTCACGTCCTTTGCGGCGAGAGCCTGGGTTCCGATCACGACTTTCATCCGGCCACTTCGCAAGCCCTCCTTCGTCTCCCGCATCTCCGCGCCTGACACGGCTTGCGACAGCATCCCAACTTCGATGTCGAACGGGGCGAAGCGCCTGCGGAACGTCGCGACGTGCTGCCGCGCCAGCACGGTCGTCGGCACTGCGATCGCCACCTGCTTACCCGACAGCACCACGGCGGCTGCCGCCCGCAGCGCCACCTCGGTCTTCCCGAATCCGACGTCGCCGCAGATCACCCGGTCCATCGGGTGACCGGACGCGAGATCATCGAGGACGTCACGGATCGCCTTGGCCTGATCGGCCGTCGTGAAATAGGGAAAGCGCGCAACGAATTTCTCGTAGATCGCACCCGTTGGGACCAGCTTTGCAGCCCGCCGCCGGCGGCGCTGGCTGATGTGTTTGGCAAGCACCTTGCCGGCGATCTGGATCTCGCGCTCGGCCTCGGTGCGGCGGGCCCACCAATGGCTCCCATCCGCCTTGTCGAGCGCCAGCTTGCCCCGCTCTGCCGCGTAAGGCCACATCAGGGCCAGATCGGGCGGCGGCACGAGCGCCGCATCGTCTCCCGCAAACGACAGCCTGACCATCTCCCGCAACGCGCCGCCGCCGGTGTTTACGGTCTGCAAGCCATCGAGCACGGCGAGGCCACGCTGGAGATGAACGATCACCGTGCCCTGTTCCGGCACATCGGCATGGTCGAAAGCCGTGCTCCAGGCTTTGGCCATCGGCTGCGGATGATGGGCCCTGCTGCCGAGCACGTCGGACGCCGTCACGACGACAAGAGCCTTGTTCCCCGGCACGACGAAGCCCGCATCGAGATCGGCCAGCATTGCGACTTCGCGGTTGCGGCTGCTCGTCACTTCGTCCCAATCCGAAAGACGCTCCGCCTTGACGCCGCTCATCCGCTCCATCGCACGCAGATCCTCTTCCTGCGCTGCGATGAAGACCAGGCGCGAACCATCACCCCGCGTCTCCTCGACGAAGGCGCGAAAGGCTTTCCGGGAGGATGTCAACTTCGAGAATTCCGGCGTGGGCTGGAACGGAGCCGTTCGCGGCAGTACCTTCATGCCCTTGGTGGCCTGCTTCCAGTCGCGCGGCCCGAGATATTCGCGCTCCCGCTCGACGCGGCCCGCGGCGTCCTCGATCGTGCTCAGCCAACCGTCGGCGTGCAACGGGACCCCTGCGTCCGCGATCCACTTGGCGGGTCCGCAATAGTCGAACAGCGTCGCGCGCTTGTCCCGCTTGCCGGCGAAGCCGAGCCGCTCCGACATCGGATCGACGAGGAGCTCTTTTGTCTCGAAAATGATCTCGTGCTCTTTCGGGTCGAACGCCACGATCCGATTGATCGCGCGCCCCGAATGCTCGACCCGGAACGGACCCAGCGCGCCGGCCGGAAATATCTCGAACGTCTGCCCGTGAAACAGCACACCGCCCGGATAATCCGGCTCGTCATCGGAATCGTAACCCAGCGCCGCGAGACGCACGCGAAGCTCGGCTTCCGAGAACGCACCGCCGACCTTCAAACTCGTATGCAGGCGTGACAGGCTCGCCGGCGATGGCAGGCGCTCCATCACCGCTTCCGCCGTCGACACGAGAAAGATCGGCCGTTTGGACTTCGCCAGACGTCTCAGGACCGCGGCTCTGCGCCCTGCGATTTCACGAGAGGGCTCCAACTGATCGAACGGCAAGGTGTTCAAGCGCGGAAACACCAGGACCTCGCAGGACGGGTCGAGCGCGTGAATGACGCTGCCGAGCCGCTCCGCCCGGTTCTCACTCTCGGCGAGGAACACGAGGCCGCTGCGGCCAGACTGCTTCCATTGCGCAAGCAGATGAAGCGCCATCATGCCGAGCGGCGACGACGACGAGATCGTGGCGCGTTGCGAGCCCTTGCCCTTCTTTGGCGAACTCTTCGTGGGCGAACTCTTTTTTGGCGAGTTCTTTTTTGCCGAGCTCTTTGTCGAGCTCTTGGCAGGACGCGTTTTCTTGGAATGCCGCACGAGAATCCGTTTCTGGTCGTCAACGATCGTCAATCGCACGCGCGCCGAGCTCATGTCGATTCGGCAGTGCGGCGTCATGCATATGGGATCTGCCGTGCGAGCGCACGCCCCCCATCAACTCGCGCGCGGCGTGCCGGTTGCCGGCAAACGCGAACAATTGCGCGAGGACAAGCGTCGTCTAGCAGACGTGCGCGGCTATTTCTACCCTTGTTCGACCTTGCCAGAACTTCGCGACTAAATGATGCCGCTCTGCCGAAGCGCCGCAATCGCAGCCGCGTCATAGCCGAGTTCGGCCAGCACAACGTCGGTGTGCTCACCGAGCGTGGGCGGACGCGTCGCGATTTCACCCGGCGTCTCCGACAGCCGGACGGCGGCGCGCGCGACCGGGGCAGGTTTCGGCAAGCCTGGATAGTCGACGTCCTGCAAGAAGCCGGCGGCGCGAATATGCGGATGATCCAATGCCTGTTGCGGGCTCAGAACGGGGCCGGTCGGAATCATCGCCTTGCCGAGGGTATCGACAGCCTCCTGCGTCGTCCGCTCGGCGCACCAGCGCGCCATGCGTTCGCTGATGATGGGGCCGTTGTTGCCGCGGCTGATGTCGTCGGCAAAGCGCGGATCGTTCAGCCACTGCTCCTCCTCCCTCATCAGCTTGGCCCAGCGCTTGAACAGCGGATGTCCGGTGACCTGGCACAGCACCCAACCGTCCTTGGTGCGGTAGATGTCGGCGGGTGCGGCCGTCTGGCCGAGATTGCCGGTCGGAACGCGATTGACGTTGATGACCGCCTGCTCGATCAGCGTGGCGTTGGTGAAGGACAATGCGGTTGCCAGCAACGCACCCTCGACGATCTGTCCGCGCCCGGATTTGCCGCGCTCGATCAGCGCGGCGAGCGTCCCGAACGCGCAATGCAGCGCCGTTCCGAAATCGACCCAGTTCACCGCGGCCCGGTAAGGCGGATCGCCGGTGCCGGTCATGTACACCGAACCCGACATCACCTGGCCGACACCGTCGAAGCCGACGCGGTCGGACCATGGCCCCGGGCCGCCGAAGGCAGTTGCCGTCGTCAGGATGATGTCGGGCTTGATCGCCTTCAGCGAGTCGTAATCGAGCTTCATCGCGCGCAGCGTCTGCGGCGGCAGATTGGCGACGACCACGTCGGCGGTGGCCACCAAGCGACGCATCACCTCCTGGCCCTCCGGCTTCATCGGATCGAGCGTGATGCACTTCTTGTTGCGGTTGATCTGGAGAAACAGCGCGCCCTCACCGCCCTCGCCGACCGGCGCCACGAAGCGATCCTCGCTGCCGTCGCGCTTCTCCACGCGGATGACCTCGGCGCCGAATTCGGCCAGCAGTGTCGCGCAATACGGCCCGGCGATATAGCGCCCGAAATCGAGGACGCGCACGCCCTCCAGAACTCCCCCCATCGATCTCTTCTTTCCCTCTATCTTTCCGGTCAGATTACAGGGAATGCCTGCCACGGCAAGGTGCAGCGCACAGATGCCCTGCCTTCAAGATGTCATCATCCAACCGTTTCGGCTGGCGGAAATTCTGCTCTAGTATGGATCAGTCCGTTCCTCCAGCCAGAAGCGTAGATCCATGCCGCAACAATTCGATCGATCCGCAGAAGATCTCGGCAACGCCATTCATTTCGAGCACGTCAACATCCAGGTTCCGGACCAGCGCCTCGCCGCGCTGTTTTACGTCGCCGGGCTCGGGCTCACCCGCGATCCCTATCTGATGGTGTCCGACACCAATATGTGGATCAATGCCGGCCGGAGCCAGTTTCATTTGCCGAGCGGCAGACCGCAGGTGCTGCGCGGCCATGTCGGGCTGGTCATCGAAGGTCGTGAGGCGCTGCTGCAACGATTGGCATCAGTCGCCAAGAAGCTTGAGGGCACGGCGTTCAAATTCGCCGAGCACAACGGCTATGTCGAGGCGACCTGTCCGTGGGGCAACCGCCTGCGCTGTTATGAGCCGGACGCGGCGCGCTTCGGGCGCATCACGCTCGGCATCCCCTATGTCGAATTCGAGGTGCCGGTCGGGACCGCGCCGGCGATCTGCGCCTTCTATCCGGAGATCATGGGCATGCCCACGGATTTGTGGAATGGCGACGGCACGGTTGCAGCGGTGAAGACGGGCCGCGACCAGCACCTGCTGTTCCGCGAGAGCGACCGGCCGCAGGGCGACTATGACGGCCACCATGTGCAGATGTACATCACCGACTTCTCCGGCCCGTACCGCAGGCTCCTCGCGCGCAATTTGATCTCGCGCGAGGACAATCAGTATCAGTACCGGTTCTGCGACATCGTCGATCTCGGCAGCGGCAAGCCACTGTTCACAGTCGAGCACGAGGTGCGCAGCGCGACCCACCCGATGTTCATGCGGCCGATGGTCAATCGCAATCCGGTGGTCAACAACCGCAATTACGCGTACGGCCACGATCAGGCGTCGTGGGCGATGGGGCCGGATCAGTACGAGGGATAGGCAATAGCCAAGTCCCGCGAGTCTCGGTTGCCGGGCGGCTCCGCCGAGCGGGGCCGCCGCATGTTGCCAGACGGGTGAGCGTCACATCAGAAGTGGACCTCGGTGCGCATACCCAGAACCACGGCATTGTCGGTCTTCACGCCCGCGGCGTTATAGCCGCGCCCGCCGGGATTGATCACGTACTGCGCGTCGAACTTGAGGTTCAGCCAACCGGTCGCCTGCCAGCCGTACCAGACTTCGATCGGGACTTCGTTGCCGTCGGCATTGGGGCTCAGCGCAGCCGAATTCACGTGGGTGGTGCCCACGGCGAAGCCGACTTCGTCCTGGGGACGCCAAGCGAACGTTCCGGTATGCCGGAAGCCCAGGGCGATCTGGTAATCCTGGTACGACGTCCGGTGATCGGCAACAGTCGTATTGAGGAAAGTATACCAACCCACCACGCCGGGACCGTCAACGGTCAGCCGTTGCAGGATCGATTCGTAAACGCCGAAGCGACCTCTCTGATCCCCGAGATTTTGATCCGGGACGCCACCGACGCCCGGGATGGTGGAGAGGATACCGGGAAGGCCACCATCGATGGTCGATGCGCTGTCATACCAGCCGCCAAGTCTCCAGGTTCCGGTTAGGGGACCCTTGGGGGTCCAGACCAACTCCACTGGCACCATCACGCCACTGGCTGGGTTTGAAGAGGGGATGCCCGGCAGGAAGTAGGTGGTCGCTTGGTCCGTCGTCAGATAATTCGGATTGGCGTCGTAGACGCCGACCGACACCGTGAATTCCGGAGCCACCTTGTAGTGGACGACACCGGCCCACTGGCTCACCGGCCAGTTATAGATGTACCCACCCTGGATGTTGCCGGGCTGGCCGCCGCAGAATGTCAGGTTAATGAACTCGCACAGACCGAAGAAGAAGTCGGAGCCGACGGGAAGACGGCCGCCCTTGAGTTCAAGGCGGTCATCGAAAAGCTTCTGCGAATAGTAGAGTTGGGTCAGGCGCAGAATGTTACCGCGGCCGAACACTTCGTTGGTCAGTTGCAAGGCGGGAATGCCGGCCTGGTCGTTCAGATTGCGGCCGAAGCGGTCGACCAGCGTGAGGCCGACGGTGCCGCCCTGGATGCCGGCAAGCTTCCCCATATCGAACTTCGCGCCAAACCACAGCTGACCGGCGTTGGCTGCGGTGTTCTTGCTTCCACCCGTGACGTTGCCGACAGATTCGTTGCCCAGCGTCAGGCCCAGATCGATACCCTTCTCCTTCAGCTGCGTCCTGCCGAGATCGCCGAACAGATACGGTCTCGTCCAGAAATCGTCGGTCTCCGCATAAGGAAGAGGTGCAGCTTTCGTCGAAAAATCGGCCGCATGTCCTGCACCGCCAAGCAGCGATGAAAAGGCGATCCCGACACCGCACGCACCAGCGATGTTTACAAACCTGCGCAACATTTTTCTCGTCCTCCCGCAGTCTCAGGCTTTGTTGTTCTTGCCTCACGCTCCTGCCCAAGCCCTCGAGCCTGGAACGTGCTCCTTCCCCAGCACACACGGCCGCCGGCCGCCGACGAAGCGGTCTTGTGTCAACTGGAGCCTGGATCCGTCATACTTGGTCGCCCGTCCTCGCCGGCAACGCGTCCACGCCGCGCGGTGATGCGCCCTGTTGTCCTTGTACAAGCGTCGGTTTCGGCGCCGTGCGGGCGATGCCCGCCAGCGCCAGCTTGCGTCGCCGTCGGGCCTGCAATTGTTGATCCGCCAACACGCCGATCAGAATCACCGTCCCCATCACCGCGAAGTTGAGAGAATTGGGGATGCCCAGGATATTCACGAGGTTCTGCAGCACCTGGAGCAGCGCAGTCCCCAGCACGATACCGAGAATGGAGCCCTCGCCGCCGCGCAGGCTGCACCCGCCGAGCACGGCAGCCGCGATCGCGTAGAGCTCGTAGAAATTGCCGAACGAGCTCGGAGACACCGAGTTCGTATAGAACACGAACAGGACTGTTGAAACTCCGGCGAGCCCACCGCTGATGATATAGGCGGTTGCGATCACGAGATTCGTGTTGATGCCGGAGAAGCGCGCCGCTTCCTCGTTTTTGCCGACGGCATAAAGCCAGCGCCCGTAGACCGAGCGGTGCAGCAGCACACCGAGGACCAGCGCAAGGATGATGAGGAGGATGAAGGTGTTCGGGATGCCAGCCACATTGCCGGAGGCAATGTTGCCCAGTGTCCCGGCCTCGTCGCCATAGCCGAAGCCCCGTGTCGAGTCGGACGTATAGTAGCGGGCGGCGCCGCGATAGATCAGCAACCCGCACAGCGTCACGATGAAGGGCTGCATTTTCAGCCGAGTGATCAGGAAACCCTGAATGCCCCCCAGCGCCAGCCCGCCCAGCAGTACGGCCAGCAGCGCCAAGGGCCAAGGAACCTGATAAGTTGTCAGAAGATCGACGAATACGACGCCGAGCAGCGCGAACATCGAGCCGAGCGAAAGGTCGATGCCGCCGGTGATAATCACGAGCCCCTCGCCGAGCGCAAACACGCCGAACAGGCCGATCAGATTGGCCATGTTCAGCAAGTTCACCAGCGACAGGAAGGCCGGATTGATCGCGCCCGTGATGGCGGCAATCACCACCAGCAGCAGGCCCAGGCCGAATTCCTTCTTGATCATGGCCTGGCCGCTTCCGAGGTTTCGAGCGCTTGGCCAATCGCGAGCCGCAACACGTTGTATTCGCTGAACTGCGGGCGCTCCAGCACGCCGCTGACGCTGCCTTCATGCATCACCGCGACCCGGTCGGAGACGCCGATGACCTCCTCCATGTCCGAGGAGATCATCACGATCGCGACGCCCTGATCGGCGAGTTCGCGCATCAGCGCGTAGATCTCGCTCTTGGCACCGACATCGACGCCACGGGTGGGCTCGTCGAAGAACATCACGCGCGGCTGCATGGAAAGCCACTTGCCCAGCACGACTTTCTGCTGGTTGCCGCCGGAGAGCGTCACGGCCTCCATATCGATGCTCGGTGCCTTGATGGCGAGGCGCCTCACCTGCTCCTTTGCGACCTTGCGCTCGCCCGCGCCGCTGACCAGCCACATCCACGCATAATTCAGCAGGCTCGCCAGCGTCACGTTCTCCCGGATCGGCAGCGCCAGCACGAGCCCGGATTTCTTGCGGTCCTCCGGCATCAGATAGATGCCTTGCCTGATCGCGTCCCGCGGCGATGCGATATCGACGGGCGCGTTGTCGATCCTGATCTCACCCCCCAGCAGCGGATCAATGCCGAAGGCCGCGCGGGCAAGGGAGGTGCGACCAGCGCCCACGAGCCCTGCCAGTCCGAGGATCTCGCCATGCCGCACGGAAAGATCAATCTGCCGGTCGGGAAAGGCTGATGTCACGAGGCCGACGATGTCGCAGCCGCCCGGCTGCGGCGGCCGTTTCGGCGGCGTATGCAGCGCTTTCAGGTCGCGGCCGATCATCAGCCGGATCATTGCGGCATGGCTCAGCTCACCCCGCGCCAGCTCTCCCACCGTGCGCCCATCGCGCAGCACCACGACGCGATCAGCGCAGGTCATGATCTCGCCGAGCCGGTGAGAGATGTAGATCACCGCGATGCCGTGCGCCTTCAGATCGGCAATCACCTCCAGCAGCCGTTCAGTCTCAGAAATCGTTAGGCTGGAGGTCGGCTCGTCCATGATGATCACGCGGGCGTCGATCGAGAGCGCCTTGGCGATCTCCACCATCTGACGCTCGGCGATCGACAAATTGTCGACCAGCGTGTCCGGGGTGAAATCTGCGCCCAGCCGCTCCAGCAGCGGCGTCACGCGGGCGCGCATCTCCGCGTTGTTCACCAGCTTCAGCGGGCCACCGACGAGCTTCTCGCGTCCGATGAAGACGTTCGCGGCAACGTCGAGATTCTCGAACAGGTTCAGTTCCTGATGCACGAAGGCGATGCCGGCCTGCGTCGCCTCGCTGACCGTCATATGGGCGTGGTCGGCGCCGCCGATGCGGATCACGCCCGCGCTCGGCGCGATCACACCACCCAGCACGCGCATCAACGTCGACTTGCCGGCGCCGTTCTCGCCGATCAGGCCCAACACCTCGCCGCGGTATACGCGCAGGCTGACATCGTCGAGGGCCATGACCCCGGGATAGGACTTGCTGATCCCGGCGAGTTCGAACAGGATTTCCGCCATTCATTTCCTCCCGCTCGACGCCCGGCGGCTGTGCCAGCCGGGCGTCGAAAGGCACTAAAAGTCACTTCTTCAGCAGCTCCTTCATATGAGCGGTGAACTCCGCGACGTTGGTCTTGCTGATCACCTGGGTTGGCACGATCAGCTTGCTGTCAGCCGGAATCCAGGACTTGTCGCCGTTCAGCGTCTTGATGATGTTGGTGGCGGAGAGATACCCGAATTCGTACGGCTGCTGCACGACAGTGGATTCGATTGTGCCGTCGGATATTCCACGCAACGTGCGCTGATCTTCGTCGAAGCCGACGATCTTTACCTTGCCGGCCTTGCCCGCCGCCTTGACCGCGTCATAGATCAGCGGCGTCTCGTAGCTCCAAAGCCCGGACAGCAGCGCAATGTCCGGATATTTGACGAGCACGTTCTCCATGTTCGCCTTGGCCTTGGCGGAGTCCACCTGGTCGGTGAAGATGTCGACCAGCTCGATCTTGGTGCCGGCGATCGCTTCCTTGATCCCCTGCACGCGCTCGCGGGCATTGTCTGCATCCATCGTACCGACGAACAGCGCGATCTTGCCGCCGTTCGGCAACGCCTTCTTGAACTCCTCGCCGGCTTGCCGCCCGGCCGCGACGTTGTCGGTGCCGATATAGGCGAGACGCTTGCTCTGCGGCGCGTCGCTGTCGGTCGTGATCAGCACCGTCTTGGCCGCAACCTTGTTGAGCTCTTCGGTTGCGTGCGGTGCATCGTCGACCGAGATGGAGATGCCGGCGACGCCGCGCACCAGCAGGTCGTCCAGCTCGCGCCGCTGGCCCGCCGCGGTCGCTTCGTTGGTGACGATCAACTGGATATCGTATTCGGGGTGCTCCTTCTGAGCCTTCTCGAGCCCGCGGCCGGCGATGACCCAGAAATCAGCCGCGGCATTGGTCACCAGCGCGATGGTCTTTTTCTGCTGGGCCTGCGCCATCCCCGTGGTCGTCGCGAGCGCGACGGTCGCGAGCAGCGGCACTATCAATTTCTTGATTGATCCGTTCATGTGTACCTCCCTTTGGTCGCCCCACTGAGGGGCCTCACAGCGCTTTTGCGCCTTATTTTATTTACACGGCGAAGAAATGTCGCAGAGCAAAACACCAAAATCAGGATGTACTAGCTCCTTCTTCGAGCATAAATAGTACATGAGGTACGATGATAGTAAATATGGCTGATAACAACGCGCTCGGAATGTGCTTTTTCGATCACATGGCCGTAACACGCTCTTATTAATTTCACTTGTCGAATTAAAGTGGCAACATGGTTGACCAAATTGAGCCGCCGAGACGTGTTTCCAGCATGGCCCGCGGTTCGAACCGCGGCCGCCTCGTCGAGGTCTTGCGACGACAGGGGCCGTTGCCGCGTGTGGAACTCGCCCGAAGTACGGGACTGAGCTTCCCCGCCGTTTCCGGCCTGACATCGAGACTGATCGCGGAAGAATTGCTGTGCGAGACGGAGACAGCGGCATCCTCATGGTCCGACGATCCCGACGAAGAGGATGCGGACGGGCTGAATGGCCGCCGCCGTGGCCGGCCGGCCGTGCTGCTGACCCTGAACCCGGAGTTCGGGCGCATCATCGCGGTCTCCCTGCGCATGAACCTCATTGAGACGCTGATCGCCGATTTCAGCGGTGCCGGCCTGGCGCAGTCGCGACTTGCACTCCCGACGCGCGCTCTCGATGCAGCCGCACTGCGCGATCTCGTGATCGCGCAAATCAATGCAATGCTGGATGCGACGTCGACGCCGCGCCATCAGCTGCTGGGAATCGGGCTTGCGCTGCAGGGCATCGTGAACGCGGACACCGGCTGGACGCTGTGGAGTCCGGCGCTGTCGATCACCGACGTCGATCTGGCGACGCCGACACGCGAGGCGTTCGGGGTCGAGGTCGTGGTGGCGAACGACGCCGTCGCAGTTGCGCTCGCCCTCACAGCCGCTGAACCGGCGCTGGCGGAGGGCCTCTCAGCCACGATCATGGTTGGCCACGGCATCGGAATGGGCGTCGTCGTCGATGGTGAAGCGCGCGGGGGCGCCGGCAGCGAGATCGGTCATGTCAAGGTGGCGCCGGACGGTCCGCAATGCCGCTGCGGCCAGCGCGGCTGCATCGAGGCCTATCTTGCCGATTATGCGCTCTACCGCGATGCCCGCACCTTTCTCGACCTGCCGCCGGCGGACTCGCAGCAGCCGTCAGAGGCGCAGATGGCTCTGCTGCGCGAGCGGGCGCTGGGCGGCGATCCGCGCCTCGAGCATCTATTCCAGCAGGCAGGTCGCGCGCTTGCCGAGGCGGTCGCGGCAACGATATCCGTGCTGCGCCCACACCATGTCATCCTGGCGGGACCCGGCCTTCAGGCATTCGACATGATGCGCCACGCCTATGAGGAACGGCTGGAGCAAGCGGTGTTGCCATGGCTGCTCAAGTCCACAGCGATCCATCTGCGTCCTAGCGGGTCGGCGGTCATTGTCGACGGCATGGTGCGACGGACGCTGCGGGTCGTGGACCGAAACCACATGGAGGCAACCGAGTGAGCACGGGAAGCCGCCTCCTCATTGGAGCTCCCGCCGCGCAAGTCCCGGCTGGAGCCTGAGGAATCGACGCTGACGATCAGCGCGTGGCCGCAATTCTGGCGCGGAAGCTCGTCTGCCCCTGCATGATCTTGTCGAGCAGCGCGTCGAGCGCCCAGAAGCGCTCGCGGATGTCGAAGTCGACGGTCCGGCTGCGGACGCATGAGAACGTGCCGAGCCGCTGATGATACAGCTTCGCCAGCTTGGGATATCCCATCGGCTCAGCCATCGCCGCGAGCGCGAGGTAGACGGAGAGATCGTCCGCGAGAGCCGGATGCCTGGAGCTGTCGGTCAGCAGCCACTTGTAGAGGTCGGGGTGAAAGTTCGTGAACACGCCGGTGAAGCCGGCGGATCCGGATTTGATGGCGTCAAAGGCAATCGCCGCGTTGGCGTTGACGATGGCGAGGGAGGAATTCTTCGTCAGCGCCACGCGGCGCTTCACGGTCTCGAGATCGCACGACACGTCCTTGAGAATCGCGAAACGCCCGCTCTCGGCGCAGAACGTCAGCTCGTCGTCGGACAGCAGCCGGCGGAACGGCGCCGGACATTCGTAGAGGCCGAGCGGAAGATCGGCGGGGAGCGCATCGAGCAGGCCGCGCAGATTATCCATGAAGACCGTGCCGCCCTGCCCCCTCGGATCGAACCGGTTCGTGACCAGGACCAATCCGTCCACGCCGGTTGCGGCGATGGAGGTCAGCTCGGCCACTTGATCGTCACGCGATTCACTGACGTGGCCGGACGCAATCACAGGCACCCGGCCCGCCGCCTGTCGCACGACGAAACGAGCCAGCGCGACGCGCTCATCGAGGCTGAGGGCCTGCATCTCGCTCGACTGGGCGACGGCAAACAGCGCATCCGCGCCATTGGCAATGTACCATTCGATGAGGTTCTCGAGGCCCGCATAGTCGATCGCGTCGGCTTCGGTGAACGGTGTCAGCATCACGGGAATGATGCCTTTGATGGTTGCAGTCACAGATCAGCTCCCGAGCTGTTGAAATCGTTGACAGGCAGGAGCCTGCCGCTCACGCGTCTTTGCAACGCGTGAGCGTAACTGTTCGGGCTGGCGATCAATTGCCGGCCACTTCCTTGATGCGCGCGATCATGTCGTCGACGGCCTTTTCGACCGGCACCTTGTTGGTGACGATGGCGTTCACCGCCTTGATCCAGACGTTCTCGTTGTAGAGCGTGGTGAACTTGTAGTTCTTGCTCATCTCATAACCACCGACGCCGGCGAAAAACTGGTCGCGCTCGGCGCGGCGATGCACGTCGCCGTCCCAGAAGGCGGATTTCTGGCCGGCGACCTTGACCGGGAACCAGCGGCCGAGCGCGCCTTCGACATAGGGCTGGAGGTTTTCGTCGCGCAACAGGAACGAGACGAACTCCTTGGCCCGCTCCTTGTTCTTGGCCTGCTCGAAGATCAGGCCGATCACCACGGACGCGCGGGTATGGACCGGCGTGCCATCCGGCTTGTTGGGCCAGACCATGGTGCGGATGCGCTCGTAATAGTTCTTCTTCGCCTCCTCCCGCTGCTCGGCAGTGAGCGTCTCGTTGTTGGCGTCGTCCAGCCATTTGCCGGGCACTGAAATCGTCGAATTGTGGGTAATGATCGTCGTCTTGTTGTGGAAGGCGACGTTGTTGTCGGGATCCTTCCAGCTCGTCGCCGATTGCGGCGTGCAGCCTTTCGCAGAGATCTCGATATAGTCCTTCATGGCGGCAACGAGGCCCGCCTTCACCTTGGGATCGTCGACCAGCAGCTTGCCGTTGTCGTCGACCAGCACGACGTTATAGGCGTCCATGAACACCAGGAACGAGATGAAACTGTCGGTGGCGTCGACGCCCATCGGATGGCCGATGCCATAGATGCGCTTGCCGGACGCCTTGCGCACGGCTGGCTGCGCCTTGTCGCACCAGAACGACCAGAAGCCCTTCCAGTCTTTCGGGATGTCGGCCTCATTGAGACCTCCCTCCTCGAGCATGTCCTTCCAATAGTGCAGATGCAGCGTCGCCTGCTTCAACGGGAAGGCGTAGTAGGCCTTCGCCTTGGTCTTGTCGTTGTAGAGCATGACCGTTTCGAGCGAAGCCGGCGTGAACTCGCCCTTGATCGGCTCGAGGATGGAGCCGATATCCACCAGCTTGCCTTCGGACGCCCATTTGCCGGCGCCCTGGAAATGGTAGGTGTCCGCATAGCTGACGTCGGGCGGACTGCCCGCATCGAGCGCCGCCACCAGCTTCGGCATCATGTCCTGCGTCGCATATTGCGACAGCTCGACCTTGACCCCGGTCTTGGCCTCGAACTTCTTGATGACGGCGAGCAGCGCGTCTTCCTCGGCCTTGTAGTAGCCCTTGTTCCACCAGACGACGAGCTTCTCCTCAGCCGCTGCCGGGCTCGCCGTCCCCATCATGGGCGCGAGCAGAGCAACCGCCATCGAACAGTTTCTGACCCACCGCAAAAGGCTATTCCGCATTGTCGTTTCCTCTCCGTCCCAGCCCAGCGAGGGGCCCGCCGGTTGCTCTTTATGGCTTTCAAAACGGGCCCATGTAAGCGCTTACATGCAAGCTGTCAAGCGACCCTCTTGCAGAGCCTTTGCGCGCTTATCGAAAGGACGGAATTTGCCGCGGTTGTTCGGGGCTTAACGGCCCGTTGCCTTGCCGGCGCTTTCCCGGATTTTCAGATCGGGCACGATTTCTCGGGACTGCGCCTGCCCTTGCTCGCCTGCGATCACAGCGAGGAGCTCGTTGGCTGCCAATATACCGATCTGCTGGTTGTCGACCTTCATCGTCGTGAGCCTGGGAGAAAAGCGCGATGAAATCGCAAGATCATCGAAGCCGGTAATCGAAAAATCCCTGGGCGCTTCCAGGCCGCATTCCCGCGCGGCCATCAACGCACCGAGCGCCAGATTGTCATTGCCGCAAACAATTGCGGTCGGCCGGGCGTCGATCGCTTGCGCCATCAATCTCGCAAAGCTCGCCGCCCCGAATTCCAGCGTCGAGGGGCCCATCATCAAATCCTGAGCGGGAATCTCCAGTCCTGCGGCCGCGAGCGCGTCCCTGATGCCGCCAAGCCTTTCCCTTACGCGGTCATTGTTGGCGTCGGGCTGAAAGATGGCGGCAAATCGACGATGGCCCAGGGACAACAAATGGCTGGTGATCCGATTGAAGGCGGCGCGATTGTCAAAGCCGATGCACGGGTGCGACGACAGCTTGTTGTAGGAGTAGGTCACGACATAGGGAATGCCGCGCGCGTTGAGCGCGTCAAACAGCTCGGGAGGATGATTTTCACCGACGACCGCAAGCGCTTCCACACCCCGCGCAAGCATTGCGTCGGCCTGCCGCAGCCCTTCTTTCGGATCATAGTTCGAGCAGCCCAGGAAGAGCGTGAAGCCGCGTTCGCTGAAGACGGTCTGCATGCCGCTGATCTGGTGGGCAAAGATTTCGTTGTCGAGCGTCGGTATGATGGCGCCTGCGATATGGGTCCTGCGCGAGGCCAACGCCCTTCCGGCAGCATTCGGAATCCAGCTCAGGGCGCGTGCTGCCTCCTTGACCCGTTGTTTGACCTCTTCGGAGACTTTCCCGGGCTCGTTGAAGGCGCGCGATACGGTCGCGGTCGAGACATTGGCCTTGCGGGCAACCTCCTCAAGCTTGACGCGGCCGCTTCCTCCGCGCGCTCTCTTTGAACCAGCTACCATCCCGGCCACGGTTGAATGCTTTTTGATCAATGCCTTGCCATGGTAGTGATAGCCATGCGGGTCCTCAACGAAAATCTCTTAGCGTGAACACTGGGTGTCGAAAATCACCCGAAGACGACATTTCCGGCAGCGCACGCTCGTGCTGGCCTGCCGACACGCGGCGTGATAATCGGCAGCGCACAAAACGCTTTGGATGAATGGCGTTCAACCAACGGAAGCCAAGCACGATGTCGGATGCGCTGATGAATATCTCGCCGGTCGATGGCCGGTACGAACGCTACACGGCGCCGCTGCGCCAGATCATGAGCGAATTCGGCCTCATCAAATACCGTGTCGAGGTCATGGTGCGCTACGTCCTGGCGCTCGGCGCGCACGCGGACATTCCGTTCCAACTCAACCAGGCCGAGGCCAAGGCGGTCGAAGGCATCATCCATGCATTCGTGCAGGACGACGCCCTCTCGATCAAGCAGCTCGAGACCAAGGGCTGGAACGGCATCCTCGCCACCAACCATGATGTGAAGTCGTGCGAGCTGTGGCTGCGGTGGAAATTCGCCCAGATCGGCCTCGGCGGGGCCGTGGAATGGATCCATTTCGGCTGCACGTCGGAAGACGTCAACAACATCGCCTATGGGCTGATGCTGCGAGACGCCGTCGATGCGCTGATGCAGCCGCTCGGGCTCGCCGTAGCGTGGATTAAGGATTCCGCGAGCGACTGCGCCAGCATGCCGATGCTTTCGCGCACGCACGGCCAGCCCGCCACGCCGACCACGCTCGGCAAGGAGTTCGCGATATTCGAGGAGCGCCTGCGCCGGCAGATCCAGCAGATTGGCGCATTGAAGCTGTCGCTCAAACTCAATGGCGCCTCCGGCAATTACGCGGCGATGCACGCGGCGTTTCCGAATATCGATTGGCCTCAATTCGCGCAGGCGTTCATCGAAAACGGCACGTATCTGCGCAAGGGTGCCCACGTCTCGTTCTCGTTCAATCCGCTCACCACGCAGATCGAGCCGCACGACACCTATGCCGAGCTCTTCGCAGTCCTCATGCGCATCAACACCATCCTGGTGGATTTCACCCAGGACATGTGGCGCTACATCAGCGACGACTGGATCGTGCAGAAGCCGATCGCCGGCGAAGTCGGCTCGTCCGCGATGCCGCACAAGGTCAATCCGATCAACTTCGAGAACGCGGAGGGCAATCTTCAGATCGCCAACTGGCTGATGGAGGGCTGCTGCCGGAAGCTTCCGGTGTCCCGGATGCAGCGCGATCTCTCAGACTCGACCGTCGCGCGCGTCTTCGGCACGATCTTCGGGCACTGCATCGTCGGATATGAGAATCTGCGCGCGGGCATGAAGAAGGTCTCGCCGAATGCCGAGAAGATCCGCCTCGCACTCGTCGCGCATCCCGAAGTGCTCGCCGAGGCCTACCAGACGATCCTGCGCAGCAAGGGCTACCCGAACGCCTACGATGCGCTCAAATCGCTCTCGCGTGGCGCGAAGATTACGCTCACCGATCTGCATGCGTTCGTCGATGGGCTCGACCCGGAATTCGTCGATGCCGAGACCAAGCAGCGAATGAAGGACATCACGCCGGATACATATGTCGGCCTTGCCCCGTCTCTCGTGCGCGCAGGTTGACGGGCGACGCGGACTGGCTCCTGTCGTCTACGGCACGTCGCGCCAACGCATCGGGAGAATGCCGTTCTGTCGGAAACTGCCGAGGAAACCGAAGCGGGCGGCTTGCGGATTGGGGCGGGCCTCGACCGTCGTGCCGAGGATCTGCACGACGTCTGTCTCGTCATAGACCGGCCAGGACGGCAGACCAGGCCCGTTGGGATTCCCACGCATCGCGAAATTGACCCAATAGCCCATGATCGTCTGCGCCAGAGCGCGGTCCGCCTCATTCGGTGACGTGGTGCTGCCGATCACCCGTTGCGGCGTCAACGTGCCGAAGACAAAGGGTATCTCGGTGACGTGCGACGCAATCGGCGTGTAGGGCGACGTATAGTTGAAGTGGTAGCCGTAGACCGGCGCGAGACGGCTTGCCCGATGCAGCCGCAGCCACTGCCAGCACTGCTCGCCGACCACGATGTCGCCCGTGAGCGCGGCGGCAGACGCCTTGGCTTGTGCGTCGGTGTCCGCGGGGTAGATTTTAAGAAAATCAGGTAGCCGTTCCCTGCCGAACATCTTCTCCGCCGAGTTGCAAAAAGCTTGCGCCGATTGAGCGGGGAGTGATTGCGACATGAAAGGAAATTCCTCCGCGCTGTTCCAGCCGGCCAGCAAGGGGATATGCATCTGCTCCCCGCGGAGGAAGCGTTGCGCGGGCACATCAGGCACCACATCATGATCGATACTTGGTGAGAAGGACGCTGTGACGTGGTCGAGCTCGAAGCTCCAGGGTGCGGCTGCGTTCAACTGTTCGGCCGGCATGGCGCGCAAGGCTGCGATCGACCCATCGCCTTGCTGACGCGCGAGAGCCACGCCGCGTGCGCGAGCTTCTTCGAAATTTTGGAGTGGTCCGTGCCGGCCATCCCAGAATGCGCCGCTTTCGCCGATGGCTTTGTGAAAGAGTCCATGCGCGAGCGGCGACGCCATCAAGATACCGACGGCCATGGCGCCGGCGGATTCACCGAACAGTGTGACGTTGTCGGGATCGCCGCCAAAGGCGGCGATATTGGCTTGGACCCAGCGTAACGCTGCGAGTTGATCTTGCAGGCCGTAATTGCCCGATGGCGCTTCCGCGTCGAGATCGGGATGGGCGAGAAAGCCGAAGATGCCGAGGCGATAGTTGAAGCTGACGACTACGACACCTTTCGCTGCCAATGGCCCACCATCGGTCGCGGGATTGGCCGAGGAGCCGAACTGAAAACCTCCGCCGTGAATCCACACCATCACGGGCCGCTTCTCGTCTGCCTGTTTCGCGGCGGTCCAGACATTGAGCGTGAGGCAATCCTCAGCGCGCGGCCCCGGCCGAGGATCATTTTCGAGCGCCGAAAGACAGCCCGCGCCAAATGTCAGCGCATCGCGCACACCGGTCCAGGGCGCCGGCGGCTGCGGTGCACACCAACGCAACGGCCCGACCGGTGGCGCGGCATACGGGATGCCCTTGAACGCCAGCACGCCGCTGAGATCTCGGCGCTCACCACGCACCTCACCGGCTTGCGTGCGAACCTGTCGGCCCAGTTCGGCTGCTTTCGTCATCAAGGCATGCACGGTCGTACCTCCTGTTGACCGAGATCTATCGACTTTTGCGTGCGATTAATTTACTTGTTATTGCATTCGATCGCTAAAAACCGTCAAAGATGAGACAGCCTCTGCGTTACCCTTGGCTCGACCTGGACGTGGACGACCGGTCCGCGCCGGTCATTGCCGTGCGCGTTGATTCAGACGGGTCGAAAGGAGAGGTGCCGGACCACAGCCATCGCAAGGGACAACTCGTGGTCTCGCTCGGAGGCGGCGTCACCTGTCGCGTCGCGAGCGGCCTGTGGATGGTGCCACCGCATTGCGCGGTCTGGATTCCCAGCGGCATGGCGCACAGCAATCGCGCCACCACAAATGCGCGGCTGTTCTTCATCTACATCGAGGCGGAGCTGGTCGATCTGCCGGATCGGTGCTGCACCATTTCGATCTCGCCATTGCTGCGCGAATTGATCGTCGAACTATCCGACGGCATGCAGCATGACGGCGCGCGGAGGGAGCGCCTGATCAGCGTGCTGCTCGGCGAGTTGCCGCGCATGCCCCTCCAGCAGCTGCATTTGCCGCTCTCGACCGAGCCGCGTGTGAAGCGCATCGCCGCAGCGTTGGCGGACAATCCCGCGGACCGTCGCACGTTGGCGGAATGGGCCAACCGCGTCGCGCTCAGCGAAAGCAGTCTTGCACGTCTCGTGGTCAAGGAGACCGGCCTGACCTTCGGACGCTGGCGTCAGCAACTGCACTTGATCGTCGCCATCCGGGAGCTGGCCTCGGGTGCGAGCGTGCAGCAGGTTTCGGCCGATCTCGGTTATGAATCGGTGACGGCCTTTATCACGATGTTCAAAAAGGCGCTTGGAAAACCGCCGGCGAAATATCTCAGCAGTGTCGCACAAGAGGCCCGATCATACGCACCCGTTGATCAGGTGCCGCACCCGTCGAAGGATCGTCGGACGCCGATGCGGCGTTGATATTGATGGAATGCAGCGGAGCTTCTGGCTGGGGCGGGAGGGATCGAACCTCCGAATGGCGGAATCAAAATCCGCTGCCTTACCACTTGGCTACGCCCCAACAGGCGACCCGGGGAACGGCGGAAGAACCGGCTGCCGCAGATTCCCGTTGGTCGCAGCCGGTCTATAGGGAGCGGCGCAGCATTTCAACCGCCTGGAGGGGCAAAATACCACAGGCCGGGGCCGGCTCCCGCCGCACTCGGGTGTCGTCCCGGCCATGGTCCGGTCCCGGCCCTCCCGGCAGTTGAGACCTCCGCCGTTTCATGGGAATACGGCGCCAATGATGTCCTCGGGAGTGAGCCATGACCTACCGCGCGCCGATCTCTGACATGCTGCTGTCGCTCAACCATGGCGCCGGCCTGAAGGCCGCCATGGACGCCGGCCATTACGGCGATTTCGACGCCGACATCGTCACTGCCGTGCTGGAAGAGGCCGGCAAGTTCGCAACCGACGTGCTGGCGCCGCTCAACCGGGTCGGCGACGAGCACGGCATCAAGCTCGACGACGGCAAGGTCACGACCGCACCGGGCTGGCCCGACGCCTACAAGCGCTGGACAGACGGCGGCTGGAACGCGGTGTCGGGCCCCGAAGCGTTCGGCGGCCAGGGCCTGCCGATTGCGATCAACGCGCTCTGCACCGAAATCTGGAGCGCCTCGAATGTCGCCTTCGGCCTCTGCCCGCTGCTGACGGCCTCCGCGATCGAGGCGCTGGATGCGCATGGCAGCGAGGAGCTGAAGAAGATCTATCTCGAAAAGCTCGTCACCGGCGAATGGACCGGGACGATGCAGCTCACCGAGTCGCAAGCCGGCTCCGACGTCGGCGCGCTGCGCACCCGCGCCGAGCGCGCACCTGACGGCACCTATCGCATCAAGGGGACGAAGATCTTCATCACCTATGGCGAGCACGACATGACCGATAACATCGTGCATTTCGTGCTGGCGCGGCTGCCGGATGCGCCGGCCGGCACCAAGGGAATCTCGCTGTTCCTGGTGCCGAAATTCATGGTCAAGGAAGACGGCTCGCTCGGCACGCGCAACGACATTTTTGCCAGCGGCGTCGAGCACAAGCTCGGCATGCACGCTTCCCCCACCTGCACCATGACGATGGGCGACCATGGCGGCGCGATCGGATTCCTGATCGGCGAAGAGAACCAGGGCATGCGCTGCATGTTCACGATGATGAACCAGGCCCGCCTCGGCGTCGGGCTCGAAGGCGTCGGCGTCGCCGATCGCGCCTATCAGCAGGCGCTGGCCTACGCGCAAGAGCGCAAGCAGGGCCGCGCCGTCGGCAACAAGAGCGACGGCTCGGATGCGATCTTCGTGCATCCCGACGTCAAGCGCATGCTGATGCGGATGCGGGCGCAGACCGCGGCCGCACGGACCATCTGCTATGCCACGGCGGTCGCACTCGACGTCTCCACGCGCGCCAAGGACCCCAAGGTTCGGGCTGATGCGGCTGCGCGCGCGGCGCTGCTGACGCCGATGGCAAAGGCCTATTCCACCGATGTCGGCAACGAGGTCGCCTATCTCGGCGTGCAAGTGCATGGCGGCATGGGTTTCATCGAGGAGACCGGCGCCGCGCAGCACTATCGCGATGCGCGCATCACCGCGATCTACGAGGGCACCAACGGCATCCAGGCGATCGACCTCGTCACACGCAAGCTCGCGGCGAACGGCGGCGCCTCGGTGTGGACGCTGATCGACGAGCTCTCGGCAACCGTCAAGCAGGTCGAAGCCTCCAACGATCCCGCCTTCGGCACCACCGGTGCAAAGCTGCGCGAGGCGCTGGAGGCGCTGACGCGCTCCAGCAAGTGGCTGCTGGAGCGGGTTGCGTCCGCGCCGAACGAGGCACTCGCCGGCGCAACACCTTATCTCCAGCAGTTCGGCGCCACGCTCGGCGGCTGCATGCTGGCATCCGAGGCGCTCGCCGCCAAGGCCGACGGCAATACGGATGCGTCGCGCTACGTCTCGCTCGCGCGCTTCTTCGCCGAGAACATCACGGTGCAGGCGGGCGCGCTGGAGCGCACCGTGACGGAGAGCGCGGAGTCGGTAGCGGCGGCGGATGCGGTGCTGTTGGGGTAAGGGAGGTCTCTCCTCCTCGCTGTCATTCCCCGCGAAGGCGGGGAATCCAGTACGCCGCGGCTTCTCGGCGAACCACAGACGTCTCGGAGTACTGGATCGCCCGGTCAAGCCGGGCGATGAACCGAATGCATGGGACGCGCCTGCGCTACGAAGCTGCGATCTTCGCCCTTCTCCCCGGCCGCCACAGCACGAGGCCGGCCGCAACGAGATCAAGCACCACGCACATCGCGAACGCCATCGTGTAGTCGCCGGTCAGGCTGCGCACCACGCCGACGATGCCCGGACCGAACGCACTGATGATGCCGCTGATCGACGTTCCCAGGCCCATCGCGGCGGCGAATGCGGCGCTGCCGATCTCGCGCTGGATGATCAGAGGCGGAAACGTGATCATGTTGCCGATCGAGAAGCCGTAGACGGCGCAGCACAGCAGCAGCACCGTCGGGCTCTCGCTTTGCAGGAGCACGAACAGCGCCGCCGCCTGGCTCGTCATTGACGCCGCACACGCAAGCCGCGGATCGAGCCGGTCGACGAACAGGCCGAGCGAGAGCCGCCCGACCACCGCCATGGCCGCCATGACTGTGACGGCAAGACCCGCGGCGTAGCGGCCGATCATCGGCTCGAGGAACGTCACCTGATGGATGATGAATCCCATCTGCGCCAATAGCGCGATCGCGATCGGCAGCACCATGGTCCAGAACGTCGCGTTGGCGAGCAGCGCCTTGCGCGAATGAGCCGCAGGCGCGGCCGCGCCGCCGCCGGAGGCGCGGCCGGCTGAGGTCAGCGACGCATCGGCCGGCCAGCCAGTGAAGATCACCACCACCGGCAACACCAGCACGATCATCGCCATCGTGGTCGCGAGCATGGCGGAGCGAAAGCCGATACTGTCGGACAGCACCAGCAGCACCGGAACGAGAACGATACCGCCACAGGTCGCGCCGTTGAACGCAAGGCTGAGTGCAAGCCCGCGGCGCCGTTCGAACCAGGCGTTCAGCACGGTTGCGATCACCACCGTGCCCATGCCGGTCCAGCCGACCGACATCAGCGCGTAGGCGAGATAGAGCTGCCACGGCGTCTGCATCAGTCCCAGCAGCACGGTCGAAGCGCCAAGCGCCGTCAGGCCGCACAGGATCAGCGCCCGCAGCCCGATGCGGGCGAGCAGATCGTCGGTGAAGATGACGAGGACGGAGGTCAGCAGAAACGAGAAGGTGCTGGCGGCGGACACCAGCGTGCCCGGCCAGCCATGGGCGCGCTGGAGCTCGGCGAGATAGACCCCCTGGCCGTAGAGGCCGAAGCCGAACATGAAAAAAGCCATCAGGAAACAGGCCAGCACCACGCGCCAGCCGCGATAATGCAGCGAGGATTCGTCAATGCCTGTTGCGGCAATCATCAATCATGCAATCGACCAAATGGAACGAGACGGGCCATCGTGCCGCACAACCACCGGTTTTTCAAATGAAACATTGTAGCCGATTGTTGCAACGCGCAACACCCATCAAAATGTCGCACGGCCCTCACGTCACAGTTTCCCGGACGAATGCATCCGTTGTGCCGGTGTCATGCAGCTTCTCGCGGGTATCACTGTCGAAAAGGTTGAGCCGCAGGATTGGCACGCCTGCGAGATGATGTAGGCTGAGCATCGCAGGACTCGTCAACGGCAGGCGCCGCGGCGGCCGCAGGGGGGCTTCATGCCGAATGGCAACATCATCGTGACGGAGGATCGCGCAACGCGCGTGATCACCCTGCGCCGTCCGGGCAAGAAGAACGCGATCACGCAGGACATGTATCGCGAGATGAGCCGCGCGATCGACACCGCGCAGAACAATCCCGACATCCGCTGCATGATCATCACCGGCGGCTCCGGCGTGTTCACGGCCGGCGACGATATCGACGATTTCCTGAAGGCCGACACCTCACGCCCCGAGACGCTGTCGGACGGCGCCAAATTTCTCTATTCGCTGGCGCTCAACGTCAAACCGATCATCGCGGCCGTGGACGGCGCGTCCATCGGCATGGGCACCGTGATGCTGTTCCATTGCGACTACGTGCTCGCCTCCAACGCCGCGACCTTCTCGGCGCCCTACATCAGTCTCGGGCTGGTTCCGGTCGGCGCCGCCAGCCTGCTGATGCCACGCACCATGGGGTACCAGCGTGCCTTCGCCATGCTGGTGATGGGACGGACCTTCAGCGCCGCCGAGGCGCATGCCGCGGGCTTCGTCAACACCGTGGTCTCGCCGGGACACACCGAGGTCGAGGCCCGCAAGGTGGCGCGCGAGATCTGCCGGCTGCCGGCCGAGGCAGTCGCGATCTCGCGCAAATTGCTGCGCGCAGCACCCGAAGAGCTCAGCCGCCGCATCGACCAGGAAGGCCATCTGTTCGGCGAGCGGCTGAAATCGGACGAGGCGGTCGCCGCGTTCAACGCGTTCGCGAACCGGAAGAAACGGTAAGGCGTTCACGACAATGCTTCGTGAAATCTTCGCGCGGAACGACTAATATTGTTCCATGCGATACGCCTCTGCACTCATCCTCGCCACGCTCGCGCTCGCCGCCCCGCCCGCTGCCGCCCAAACCGCGGCACCTGTCGAGCTGCGCATCCTCGCGATCAACGATTTTCATGGCAATCTCCGGCCGCCGCCGGGCGGCATCCGCATCAACGATCCCGAGGACAAGACCAAGAAGGTGATGGTCGCGGCCGGCGGCGCCGAGTACATGGCGACGCTGGTCAAGCAATTACGCGACGGGCACAAGAACACGATCTTCGTTGCCGCCGGCGACCTGATCGGCGCAAGCCCGTTCCTGTCGGCGATGTTTCACGACGAGCCATCGATCGAGTCGCTGTCGATGATGGGGCTTGCGATTACCTCGGTCGGCAACCACGAATTCGACGAAGGCAGGACCGAGCTGCTCAGGATGCAGAACGGCGGCTGCCATCCGGTCGACGGCTGCCAGGGCCCGCATCCGTTCACCGGCGCCAAATTCCACTATCTCGCCGCCTCCACCATCGAGACCGCGACCGGCAAGAGCGTGCTGCCCCCCTACGAGATCAGGGAGTTCGACGGCATTCCCATTGCCTTCATCGGGCTGACCTTGAAGGGCACCGCCGGCATCGTCTCGCCCGCCGGCATCGCCGGCCTCGAATTCCGCGACGAGGCGGAGACGGTCAATGCGCTGGTGCCACAACTGAAGGCGCGCGGGGTTGAAGCCATCGTGGTGCTGATCCACGAAGGCGGCGAGCCCGCCGGCGACTACAACGAATGCCCGGGCATCTCGGGGCCGATCGTCGATATCGTCAAGAAATTCGACCGCGCCGTCGACGTCGTCGTCAGCGGCCACACGCATCGCGCCTATGTCTGCAATATCGACGGACGGCTGGTCACAAGCGGCGACAAATACGGCACGCTGGTCACCGCGATCGATCTCAAGCTCGATCCGGCCAGCCGCGACGTGATCAGCGCCAAGGCCGAGAACGTCATCGTCGCCAACGCCTCGCTGGCCAAGGACCCCGAGCAGACCGCGCTGATCGACGCCTATGACAAGCTCGCCGCTCCCATCGCCAACCGACCGGCAGGCTCAGTGACGCAGACGCTGTCGCGCGTGCCGAACGAGGCCGGCGAAAGCGCGCTCGGCGACATCATCGCGGACGCGCAGCTTGCCGTCACCAAGGACGCCAAGGATGGCAGCGCTGTCATCGCCCTCACCAATCCCGGCGGCATCCGCACCGATATCATCCCGAAGGAGAACGGCACGGTGTCCTACGGCGAGCTGTTCGCGAGCCAGCCGTTCCGCAACCGCCTCGTCACCATGACGCTCACCGGCAGCCAGCTCAAGGACATGCTGGAGCAGCAATGGCTCGATCCGAAGCGGCCGCGGATCCTCCAGGTCTCGAACGGATTCAGCTACAGCTGGGACGCGTCGAAGCCATTCGGCGAGCGCGTCATGGCCGAGAAGATGACGCTGAACGGCCAGCCGCTCGAACCGGCCACCGGCTATCGCGTTACGCTCAACGACTACCTCGCCGTCGGCGGCGACGGCTTCACGGTCGCGAAACAGGGCGCAGCGCAGCAGTATGGCGGCTACGACGCAGACGCGCTGTTTGCGTTCTTCCGGACGCACGGACCGATCGGGCCGCTTCCACTGAGCCGCATCCTCCGCGTGAATTGATCTGGCGCAAGCGGGCCGGAACTGGACCACCCTTTGCCATTCCCGGCCGAACGCATAGATTGGGTTTTGCATTGCGTTTTGGCGCCGGATGCGCCAAGCGACGTCGAGAGCCCGTACCCTGTGAGGCCGACCTGATGAGCACGCTTCTTCTCTCCCACAAGGCCTGCCTCGACCACGTCACGCCACCGGGACATCCAGAACGGCCGGACCGCCTGCGTGCGGTCGAGGAAGCGCTGTCGGTTGAGCGCTTCCAGTATCTGGTGCGCGACCAAGCACCGGAGGGCGATCTCGATCTCGTCACGCTCTGCCACAACGAGGATTACGTCACCGAGCTCCGCCACATCGCGCCGACCAGCGGGCAGGTCTATGTCGACGGCGACACCTCGATGTCGCCGGGCACGTGGGAAGCGGTGATGCGCGGCGTCGGCGGCGCGGTTGCGGCGACCGAAGCCGTGATGGCGGGCGAGCACCGCAACGCCTTCGTCGCGGTGCGTCCGCCGGGCCATCACGCCGAGATCGGCAAGCCGATGGGCTTCTGCTTCTTCGACAATGTCGCGATCGCCGCGCGCCACGCGCAGCGCAAATACGGCATCAAGCGTGCGGCCATCGTCGATTTCGACGTGCATCACGGCAACGGCACGCAGGACATCTTCTGGTCGGACCCGACCGTGATGTACTGCTCGACGCATCAAATGCCGCTGTTTCCGGGCACCGGCGCGAAGGATGAGCGCGGCGATCACGACACCATCGTCAATGCGCCGCTCGCCTCCGAGGACGGCGGACCTGAATTCCGCGCTGCGTTTGAGAATTTGATCCTGCCGCGGCTGACGGAATTCAGCCCCGAGCTGCTCATCATCTCCGCGGGCTTCGACGCGCATTTCCGCGATCCTCTCGCCTCGCTCAATTTGCGCGCGGAGGACTACACCTGGGTGACGCGCAAGCTGATGGACCTTGCCGACAAGTCTGCAGGCGGTCGCGTTGTTTCTGTGCTCGAAGGCGGCTACGACCTGCAAGGACTGAAAGAATCTGTTACGGCGCATGTCGGCGCCCTGATGGGCGCTTGACGCACCCGCCACATTAAGCCCGTAAAACTCAGCTTTTCTCCATGTGAAGCGAATCGGGCAATCGGAAACTTATATGGCCGAAAATACCCAAGTCGACGTCTCCAGGCTCACCTTCGAACGCGCCATCGAGGAACTCGAAACGATCGTGAAGCGGCTCGAGGACGGCAAGGTGCCGCTCGAGGAATCCGTCACGATCTACGAGCGCGGTGAGGCCCTGAAGCGCCGCTGCGAGGAACTGCTGCGGCAGGCCGAGGCGCGCGTCGACAAGATCACCACCGATGCCAGCGGCCAGGCCACGGGCACCGCGCCGCTCGACGTACAGTAAAGGCCGCTTCCGAGCGGCCTGTTTTGGGCAATGGCCATCTGCAATTTTGTCATGATGGTTTGAGGCGGGTTCCGCCCACGGAAACGCGTGATCGATGATGAGGTCACGGCCCGCCTTCTGCGTGCTCCCACGTCGTGAATCTCACCGAAAACGGCCTCGTTCTCGCCAAAAAAGCTGCCGAGGAACCGGGCAAGACTGGAACCTCCGCTCCGGCGCCGCGGTTAACTAAACTGGCCCGCCGGTTGCACCTGCATACCCGGAATCGGTCCGGCGGGTTGGCTTTGGCCTAAGCTTTGGTGTAAAGCTGCGCGCAGTGTGGCTTTTTGTTAGCCTTACGTGGGCACCGATTGCCGGCGACAAGCGCTTCAAATCGCTAATGAAATTGGTTGGGACGGACGAAGCCGATCTAAGTGACAGGGATCACAGAGACTGAACCGGAGCGCACTTAAAGCTCACCTAAGCTTGAACAAGGGGCTTTGCCCCATGCAGGTGGCTCCGACGGTTTGGGGACTCGCGCTGCGCCGATATTGTGCAAACCCATCGCGCACCGGAATGACTTTCCGGCGCTGACAAATTGGAAATCGCCGTGAACGCATACAGTAAAACGCCGCTTCTCGACACCATCCGGACGCCGGACGACCTGCGTAAGCTCAAGGTCGAGCAGGTTCGCCAGGTCGCCGACGAGCTGCGTCAGGAGACCATCGATGCCGTCTCGGTGACCGGCGGTCACTTCGGCGCGGGTCTCGGCGTGGTCGAACTCACCACAGCAATCCATTACGTCTTCGACACGCCGCGCGACCGGCTGATCTGGGACGTCGGCCACCAGGCCTATCCGCATAAAATCCTGACTGGTCGCCGCGACCGCATCCGCACGCTGCGCACCGGTGGCGGCTTGTCCGGCTTCACCAAGCGCAGCGAGAGCGATTACGATCCGTTCGGCGCCGCGCATTCCTCGACCTCGATCTCCGCCGGCCTTGGCATGGCGGTCGCGCGCGACCTCTCCGGCGGCAAGAACAACGTTATCGCCGTGATCGGTGACGGCGCGATGTCGGCGGGCATGGCCTATGAGGCCATGAACAATGCGGGTGCGATGAATTCGCGCCTGATCGTCATCCTCAACGACAACGACATGTCGATCGCACCGCCGGTCGGCGCCATGAGCGCTTATCTGTCGCGGCTCTACTCCGGCAAGACCTATCGTACGCTGCGCGAGGCGGCCAAGCAGATCAACCAGCGCCTACCGAAAGTCCTCGCCAACCGCGCCAACCGCGTCGAGGAATATTCCCGCGGCTTCATGATGGACGGCGGCACGCTGTTCGAGGAGCTCGGCTTCTATTACGTCGGCCCGATCGACGGTCATAACCTCGACCATCTGCTGCCCGTGCTGAAGAACGTCCGCGACATGGAGACCGGCCCGATCCTGGTCCACGTCGTGACGCAGAAGGGCAAGGGCTACGGCCCGGCGGAAGCCTCCGCCGACAAGTACCACGCCGTCGTCAAGTTCGACGTTGCGACCGGCACCCAGGCCAAGTCCAAGCCGAATGCGCCGGCCTACCAGAACGTGTTCGGCCAGAGCCTCGTCAAAGAAGCCGAGAAGGATGACAAGATCGTCGCCATCACCGCGGCGATGCCGTCCGGCACCGGCGTCGACATCTTCAACAAGGCGTTCCCAAACCGCACCTTCGACGTCGGCATCGCCGAGCAGCACGCGGTGACGTTTGCCGCGGGTCTTGCGACCGAAGGCTACAAGCCGTTCTGCGCGATCTACTCGACCTTCCTCCAGCGCGGCTACGACCAGATCGTGCATGACGTCGCGATCCAGAACCTGCCCGTGCGCTTCGCCATCGACCGCGCCGGCCTCGTCGGCGCCGACGGCGCGACGCATGCCGGCTCGTTCGACAACGCTTATCTTGGCTGTCTGCCGAACATGGTGATCATGGCCGCGGCCGACGAATCCGATCTCGTGCACATGGTGGCGACGCAGGTTGCGATCAACGACCGCCCGAGCGCGCTGCGCTATCCGCGCGGCGAGGGCCGCGGCATCGAGATGCCCGACGTCGGCGTTCCCCTCGAGATCGGCAAGGGCCGCGTGATCCGTCAGGGCAGCAAGATCGCGCTGCTCTCGTTCGGCACGCGTCTGGCCGAATGCGAGAAGGCGGCCGACGAACTCGCCGCTCACGGCCTCTCCACCACGATTGCGGATGCGCGCTTCATGAAGCCGCTCGACACCGAGCTGGTGCTCAAGCTCGCCCGCGACCACGAGATCCTGATCACGATCGAGGAAGGCGCGGTCGGCGGTTTCGGCTCGCATGTCACGCAGTTCCTGACCGATCAGGGCGCGCTCGACAGCGGCATGGTGCGCTTCCGTTCCATGGTGCTGCCCGACGTGTTCCAGGACCACGACACGCCGGCGGCGATGTACGGCCGCGCCGGTCTCGACGCCAAGGGCATCGTCGCCAAGGTGTTCGAGGCGCTCGGCAAGGACGTCAAGACCGAGACGGTCAAGCTCGCCTGACGGCGAGCTTCGACCTTCGCGAAGCAGCGCGACCTTCATGAAAATCTATCTGGCAGGCCCCGACGTGTTCCTGCCGGATGCTGTTGAGATCGGCCGGCGCAAAGCCGCGATCTGCGCCGCGCAGGGGCTCACCGGCCTCTATCCCCTCGACAACGCCATCGAGCTCGCCGTTCCCGACGCCTCGCGGCAGATCTTTGCCGCCAACGAGGCCATGATGGATCAGGCCGACGCCATCATCGCCAATCTCACACCGTTTCGCGGCGCCGGCGCTGATCCCGGCACCGTCTACGAGCTCGGTTACATGGCCGGCCGCGGCAAGTTTTGTCTGGCCTATACCAACGATCCCGCCACCTATGCCGACCGCGTCGGCCGCTTCATGAACGTGACCTCCGAGGACGGGCGGCTGGTCGATGCGCAGGGGCTGACGGTCGAGGATTTTGGCCTCGTCGACAATCTCATGATGATCCATGCGCTGGAGCTGCATGGCTGCCCGCTGGTGATTCCGGCCGCGATGCCGGTCGACGTCTGGCATGATCTCGCCGCGTTCGAGGCTTGCGTCCGGATGGCGGCTGCGCGATTGATCGCACCATAAGCGCTCAGGTCTTCCTCGGAGAGATTGATGTCCCCTCCCCGCAAGCGCGCGGATGTTTTGCTGGTCGAGCGCGGCCTGTTCGAGAGCCGGGCGCGGGCGCGCGCGGCGATCGAGGCCGGGCTCGTCACCGCGAACGACAAGCCTGTGGCAAAACCGTCCGAGACCATCGCGGAAGATGCGGTGATCCAGGCCGAGCCGGCACATCCTTTCGTCTCCCGTGGCGGCGTCAAGCTCGCCGGCGCGCTGGAGCGTTATCCGATCGAGATCGAGGATCATGTCTGCCTCGACGTCGGCGCCTCCACCGGCGGTTTTACCGAGGTGCTGCTGGCGAACGGCGCGAGCCTCGTCTTCGCCATCGATGTCGGCACCGGCCAGCTGCATCCCTCGCTGCGCGGTCATCCCAAGATCGTGTCGATGGAAGAGACCGACATCCGCGCCTATGACGGCAAGCGGCTGCCGGCGCGGCCTGATGTCGTCGTGATCGACGTCAGCTTCATCTCGCTCAAGACCGTGCTGCCGGTGGCGTTGTCGCTCGCAGCAGCGCCCATGAGCCTGCTGGCGCTGATCAAGCCGCAATTCGAGGCCGACCGAAAACACAACAAGAAAGGCATCATCCGCGACGCCGCCGTGCATCAGGAGATCTGCGACGACATCGCAGCCTTTGCCGCCTCGCTCGGCTGCACCGGCATCGAGGTGTTTCCCTCATCGATTGCGGGCGGCGACGGCAATATCGAATTCTTCCTGGGTGCGCGCCGTGGTTGAGCGCGTAACAATCGATCACGTCGGCCATCGCGGCGACGGCGTCTCGCTCGACGCGGGCGATACAGTCTATGTGCCCTACACGCTTGGCGGCGAGACCGTCGAGGTCGACGCGGGCAGCCATCCCGACCGCCGCAAGCTGCTCGCGGTCGATGTCGCAAGCCCGGCGCGTATCGAACCGTTCTGTCCGCATTTCGGCGTCTGCGGCGGCTGCGCGATCCAGCACTGGGCGGCCGAGCCGTATCATGCCTGGAAGCGCGGCATCGTGGTCGAGACGCTGGCGCAGGCCGGTATCGATTGCGAGGTTGCGCCGCTGGTCGACGCCCATGGCGCTGGCCGCAGGCGCGTCACGCTGCACGGCCGGTTCGGCACACACAACGTCCTCAAGGTCGGCTTCGCAGCGGCGAGCTCGCATGACGTCATCCCGATCCATCGCTGCCCGATCCTCGATCCCGCGCTCGACGGCGCGCTCGATGCCGCCTGGGCACTCGCCGAGCCGCTGACGTCCAAAATGCCGGTGACGAAGCCGCTCGACATCCAGGTCACCGCGACCGCCACCGGTCTCGACGTCGACATACGCGGCTCGGGCCCTCTGCCGACACGGCTGGTCACGGCGCTATCGCACGTCGCCGAGCAGCATCGCCTGGCGCGGCTGACGCGGCACGGCGAGCTGGTGCTGCAACGCCTGCCGCCAACATTGCAGATGGGCCGCGCCGAGGTGACGCTGCCGCCTGGATCTTTCCTGCAAGCGACCGTCGCGGGCGAAGAGACGCTTGCCGCGCTCGTCGCCGAGTGCGTCGGCAAGGCGAAGGAGGTCGCCGATCTCTTTTGCGGCGTCGGTCCCTTTGCCTTGAGGCTTGCGGAGAAATCGCGCGTTGCAGCCTATGACAGCGACGCTGGCGCTGTCGCCGCGCTGGCAAAAGCCGCGCGCACACCGGGGCTGAAGCCGATCAAGGCCGAACCGCGCGACCTGTTTCGCCGTCCCTTGGTGCCGCCCGAGCTGCGCGACTTCGACGCCGTGGTGTTCGACCCGCCGCGCCAGGGCGCGCAGGCGCAGGCGCTCAAGCTTGCCGCAAGCAAGGTGCCGGTCGTGATCGCGGTGTCCTGCAACGTTGCAACCTTCGCCCGCGACGCGAGGTTGCTCATCGATGGCGGTTACAAGATCGAGACCGTCGTGCCGGTCGACCAGTTCCGCCACACGCCGCATGTAGAATTGATAGCGCGCTTTACCCGGTGATGTCTTAACGCCGTAGCGCGCCAAGTGCCGGCGACTCGCCGGGCAGCATGTTCGAGCTGATATCGCTGTCCATGCGGCCCGAATCCTGCTGGGTGAACCCGGCCCCGAACGTCAGGCTGAGGTTGGAGGTCGGCTTGAATTCGACGCCCGCAAACGCACCGTAGCCGGGTGTAGCGCCCGAGGTCAGCGGCGCAACCGAGCTGCCAATGCCGTTGCCGTATTTCAGGGTGTCGAAACCGGCGAAGAATGTCACCGGCAGGCCGCCCGCAGTCTTGGTATTGTAGCCGAACTGCGAGCTATCATAAGAGAGCGCGTTGAAATTGCCGACTGGCCCAGTCTGGCTGAGGCCGCTCCAATTGAGGTTGCCGCGTTGGCTCCCGACAAAGAAGCCGTTCGCAAAATTGGTGCGCCCGCTGGCATCGAAACTTGGAAAGTTGCCATAGGTATCGGCGCTCTGGCCGGCACTGCCGCCAAAGCCGAAAGCACCGCCTGGTATCCAATAACTTAGAGGCGCAGCTTGCGCGTGGGCAGGCGCCCCGCCGAGACAAAGCACCGCGAACAAAGCTGCGAGACCGCAAGAACTTGCAAGGCTGGACATTCAGGCTTCCGTCGAAAAGTTCGCAAATTATACTACTCGGATAGCACGAATGCCAGCGGACCGATGCCGGTCATCGCTTGCTCAGGTTCCGGGATTACGTCTTCTTGATACGTTGAACCTCCCCTGCGGCGGATGGACCCACCTAAAGGACGCGCAAGCTCAGGCCGTCACTTTGATCGCGAAGGCCAAGCGTGGTCCAGCAGCGCGCAATTTGCGCAGACCTTTGAAAATTCTCAACACGTCATGGAGGTTGTCATGGAGGTCAATTCCGACAAGTTGAATGCCTTTATGGGCAAGATGGTCACCGAGTTCGGTGCAGCGATGAACGCATCGCTGGTCCTGCTTGGGGACAAGCTCGGTCTCTACCGCACCCTCGCCGCCAAGGGACCGATGAATTCGTCCGAGCTCGCAAGCGCCACCGGCACGGTGGAGCGCTATGTCCGCGAATGGCTGTCGAGCCAGGCGGCGTCCGGCTACATCGAATACGATTCCGCTTCGGGAAAATTCTCGATGCTGCCCGAGCAGGCGATGGCGCTGGCCGACGAGGACAGCCCGGTTTTCCTCGGCGCGTTCGGCAATGTCATTGCCTCGGCGTTTCTCGACGAGCCCAAAATTTCGGATGCATTCAAGAGCGGCAAGGGCGTCGGCTGGAACCGGCGCAGCGAGTGCCTGTTCTGCGGCACGGCCCGCTTCTTCCGCACCGGCTACATGCATCATCTGGTGCAAGAGTGGTTGCCTGCGCTCGATGGCGTCGTGGACAAGCTGAAGCGCGGCGCCAAGGTCGCCGATGTCGGCTGCGGGCATGGCGTCTCGACACGGCTGATGGCGGAGGCCTTCCCGAACTCGCGCTTCTACGGCTTCGATTATCACGAGGGCTCGATCGAGGCCGCGCGAAAGGCGGCCACTGATGCAAAGCTGGGCGATCGGGTCAGCTTCGCAGTCCATTCCGCCAAAACCTATCCGACTGAGGCCTATGATCTCGTCTGCTTCTTCGATTGCCTGCACGACATGGGCGATCCCGTCGGCGCCATCCGTCACGTGCGCGAATCCATGGCGAAGGACGGCACCTGCATGCTGGTCGAGCCGTTCGCCAACGACCGCCTCGAAGACAATCTCAACCCGGTCGGGCGCGTCTACTATGCGGCGTCGACCATGATCTGCACGCCGGCCTCGCTCGATCAGGAGGTCGGCCTGGCGCTGGGCGCGCAAGCCGGCGAGGCAAGGCTGCGCAAGGTCGCAAGTGAAGGTGGCCTGACGCGCTTTCGTCGTGCCACTGAGACGCCCTTCAACCTGATCCTGGAGGCGCGGATCTGACTCACGCCGGACGCGCGGCCGAAATTGTCAGGCCGCGGCGTCCGTGCCCATCCCGAAGGTGAGCTGGTTGCCGTCGGCATCGACGACATCGAAATCGCGCATGCCGTAGTCGCGGTCCTCCGGCCGGTTGAGCAGCCTGGCGCCGCGTCCCGACACCTCGGCATAGATCTGGTCGACATCCCGGACGAAGACGCAGATGGCGCCATGGCCGGGCAGTCGCTTCGTCCTGCTCGATGCGAGCAGGTGCAAGGCGACCTCGTCGCGGCAGAGGCAGGCATAGGACAGCGGCTCACCGTATTCGAACGTGACCTGAAAGCCGAGCACATCGCGATAATAGGCGAGGCTCGTTGCGATGTCAGAGACGACGAAGACAGTGGCAGAGCCTGCTATCATCGGGTGTTCGTCAGTCATTGCAGCCTCCTCGCATCGCGAGCCTGTCGTCCGACGCAGCCTAGCATGCGATCACGAGGTCTTGCACCGCCCATTCCGCAACGTAAGCTGGCGACCGAACACGGCGGCGACAGTCCGCCGGAATGGGAGGATGACGATGCGATATCTCGGCCTGGCGCTGGTTCTGCTGTTCACCGTCGCGAGTTCGGGAGCCGGCCGCGCCGGCGAGCCGACGCGCTTTACGCCGCTGAAGCCGGACGAGCTTGCGCCGCCGCAGAAGGAATGGGCCGATGCGATCGCCGTGCCGCCACGCAATGCCAAATTCACCAACCCGCCCTACCGCGCCTATATCCGCAATCCCGAGCTCGCGCCAAAGCTCTCGGCGATGTCGGACTATCTGCGCTGGAATTCGTCGCTGCCGGCGCGCTTGAGCGAATTCGCCATCCTGATCACGGCGCGGCAGTGGACGGTGCAATATGAATGGTTCGCGCATTATCCCCTGGCGATGAAGGCGGGGCTCGATCCAGAGGTCGCCAAGGATATCGCGAGCGGCGTGCGGCCGCAGGCGATGAAGGACGACGAAGCCGCCCTCTACGACCTCGCGATGGCGCTCTATCGCGACAAGAAGGTGTCCGACGAGGTCTACCGCGCGGCCGAGCAGAAATTCGGCGAGCGCGGCATCATGGATATCATCGGCCTGATCGGCTATTACGATTTGGTCTCGATGACGCTGATCACGATGCAGGCCAAAGCGCCGAACGACAGCGTGCCACCGCTGCCGCCGCTTGCGGCCAAGTAGAAGCCTCCACCCAGGCCCTGACAATTCTATCGCCGTTACCCTGAGGTGCGAGCCATGCGGCGCAACGCGCCGGATGGGGAGCCTCGAAGGGCGACGGCCCGGCTGCCAGCTTTGGCCGTGCATCCTTCGAGGCCTTCCATAGGGCGCGCTGCGCCCCATGGAATGCACCTCAGGATGACGGGTTTAACAGTCGCGAACGCTGAGACAATGCGGGGAGCCGAACCGCGTCCAGCTACGCCGTCTTGTCGACCGAGGACGACGAATCTGCCGGCGGATATTTCGTCACCGGCACCATGAAGGACTTGTTGCCGACCTGGTAGATGATCTTGCCGTTCTGTCCGTCATCCGTCGCGATCTGCGACTGGCCGAACATGATGACGTTCTTGTAGACGATGCCGGTGCCCTGGCGGGTGATGCCATCGGTGGTGACGCTGACCTGCGCTTCATTGCCGTTGACCCCGAGCACGCGAAAGCTCGCGCTTTTGCCGTTGTCGCTGGAATAGCCGCCCCAGCTTCCCATCAGGCGGCTGTCGGAGGCCGGCGGCGCCTGCTTCTCGAGCGACGCAGTCTGCTTGCCAGAGCCGCCCGCGGAGAACAGGAGCACCAGGTTCTTGCCGTCCTTGGTGCCGACCGTGACCCCGCCAAAGGTGATAAGCGCGCCACTGACCTGGGCAAAACCGCGCTCGGTGTGCCCGTTATGGGTGTACTCGACCTGCGCCCGACTACCGCGGATGTTCACGACCTTGAAGCCGACGGGCTGGTTGTTGCCCGCCCAATTGCCCTTCCAATCACCGAGCAGAGCGCTCTGGTGATAGACACGCTCGTTAGCGGGCGAAATCTGGCTGGTGCTTTGCGTGACGATGGCCATTGCTTTGCTCGGTGGACGAGTTTGACGAACTCGCTTGCGTTCGAGCGCCGGGAGACGGCATCAGAAACATTCAGAAACAATTCTGATTAGGGCCACGCCGTCGTTAACAAGCGGTTAATTTCAACCGCCCGGTGCGATGGGGCAAATGGTCTCATCGGGGATGCGCCTCAGCGCCCCCAGCGGTCCGACCAGATCTTCTCGCCGATCGTGCAGCTGACGCGCGGCTCCTTGTCCTTGTCCGCAACCCGCACCACCGGACGCTCTGGCGTGCGGCCTGCGACCTCCATCAGAAGCTTGGTGCGGATCGCTTCCTTGAACTTGTCGCGGTCCTTGATCGTGATCACGAAGGAGCCGGGGCCGCCGACGACGCAGTCCTCGTAGTAGTAATCGAGATTGTCGATATCCATGGTCGAATAGGACGGCTCCTTGACCATGATCGGCAGGCCGTTGATGACGATGCCTTTCTCGAGCGCGGCGTCGCGCGCCAACGTGACCGGGCCACCATTGTTGTTGGGACCGTCGCCGGAGATGTCGATGACGCGGCGAAGCCCGTGATACGGATCCTCGTCGAACAGCGGCATCGCGAAAGTGATCGCACCGGAGATCGAGGTGCGTGAGGCGCGGCGGATCGGCGTCTTCATGATCTCGGAGGCGACCGCATCCGCCGTCTCCGGTCCGTCGATCAGGCGCCACGGGATGATGATCTTCTGGTCGGTGGACGCTGCCCATTCGAAATAGGTCACCGCGATCCTGCCGTTGGGACCGGCCTTGAGCGCCTGCAAGAACTCTTTCGACTGGATCGCCTGCGCGTAGCCTTCGCGCTGGATCGCGAGCTCGTCCATGTCCATGGAGTAGGAGACGTCGACCGCGAGGATCAGCTCGACATCAACCGACTGCGCATCCCCGTCGGCCGCCTGCCGCTGCGGTTGATGTCTTGGTCCTGGCGCCGCGATGCCCGCGACGTCCCCTCCGGCAAGCACGCCGGCCACCAGCACAGCCCCGATCGAGAACAGCAACCGCATCGCAGTCTCCCGTCGTATGACGCGATGGTGACATGCAAACGCCTTGCCGCAAAGTGCGAAGATCGCTTGTGCTTCACATTCAAGTTAGGCTTTTCGAGCTTTGCGCGAAACCGCCGCCATGTCGCCACGCTTGCGTCGCCGCACATGCGAGCCACGGGACAGCGCGCCCCGCCCACTTGTTCCGCGCGATTTCCATGCTAGGTTGACCGCACAGATGGGGATGGAGTCCCCCGACAACCGCCCGACGGTCGATGATCGTGCTGGGCTGATGACTCCTGCTTGAGGTGAGGCAATCAATAAGCCTCTGCCTTTGGCGGGAGCATGGACAAACCCGCCGATGGCGGGTTTTTTGTTGCCTGATGAAAGCCAGGATCTGAAGGCCAGGATCTGAAGGCGAAGACCTGAAGGCAAGGACGTGACGACGACGACACCAAACGCTGCGCGCGCCGGGCTGCCCAGGGGGATCTGGGTGCTCGGCTTCGTCTCGATGCTGATGGACATCTCCTCCGAGATGATCCACGCGCTGCTACCGGTCTATCTCGTCACCGTGCTCGGCGCCTCGACGCTCACCGTCGGCTTCATCGAGGGCATCGCGGAGGCGACAGCCTCGATCACAAAAATCTTCTCCGGCGCGCTGTCGGACTGGCTCGGCCGGCGCAAGCTGCTTGCCGCGCTCGGCTATGGGCTCGCCGCCTTCACCAAACCGCTGTTCCCGCTCGCCCCCAGCGTCGGATGGCTGGTCGCGGCGCGCTTCATCGACCGTATCGGCAAGGGCATTCGCGGCGCGCCGCGCGATGCGCTGATCGCTGACATCGCGCCCGCCGGCTTGCGCGGCGCGAGTTTTGGCCTGAGGCAATCGCTCGACACCATCGGCGCCTTCGTCGGACCACTCGCCGCGATCGGTTTGATGTGGTGGACTGCGGACAATTTTACCGCCGTGTTCTGGGTGGCCGTGCTGCCGGCGTTTCTGTCGTTCGGCCTGATTGCGCTTGCGGTGAGCGAGCCGGAGCCGGACGCAAGCCGGGAACTTACGAAAAATCCGCTGAACACCGCCGCGATGCGGCAGCTCGGCGCAGTCTATTGGCGCGTCGTCGCGGTCGGCGTCGTCTTCACGCTCGCGCGGTTCAGCGAGGCCTTTCTGATCCTGCGCGCCCAGAACATCGGCGTCACTGCGATGTGGGTGCCGGCGGTGCTGGTGCTGATGAACATCGTCTATGCGCTGTCGGCCTATCCGGCCGGCGTATTGTCGGACCGGATCAACCGGACCGCCCTGCTCGCGCTCGGCCTCGTCTTCCTCGCAGGCGCCGATCTCGCGCTCGCGCTGCTGCCGAATCTAGCGGGCCTCGCGCTCGGCGTCGTGCTGTGGGGATTGCACATGGGACTGACGCAGGGCCTGCTTTCGGCGCTCGTCGCCGATACGGCGCCGCCGCACTTGCGCGGCACCGCGTTCGGCTATTTCAACCTGTTCACGGGCCTCGCATTGCTGGCCGCGAGCGTGATCGCCGGGGCGCTGTGGGACGCCTACGGCCCGGCCGGCACGTTCCTCGCAGGACTCGGCTTCACGTTGGCCGCGCTGGTGGGGCTGCTCGCTGTCGGCAACGGGCTGGGAGAGGAAGGCAAGTGACAATGCACGACACAAACTGGGGGACGAGACGTTGAACATCCAATTCATTCTGGCGGTCGCCACAGGCGGGGCGCTCGGCTCGGTGATGCGCTATCTCGTTGGGCTCGGCTCGGCCCGGGCGTTCGGCACCGATTTTCCCTGGGGCACCCTGATCATCAACGTAACGGGGTCTTTTTTGATCGGCATCTTCGCCGCACTGTTTGTCACCAAATGGAACTTACCGCAGGCCGCCCGGATCTTCCTGACGGTCGGGATTTGTGGCGGATACACGACATTCTCGACGTTCTCGCTGGATGCCTGGTATCTGATCGAGCGCGGACAAACATGGGCCTCAGCGACCTATATGATCGCATCGGTCGTGCTGTCCGTGGGCGCCCTCATTGCCGCGATGCAGCTCGTTCGCGCGTTTCCTTGACCGCGCTTGCCTGATCAGCGCATTCCTGCCCATCTCTCACGGCATGATGCTGGGCGGTCCGACCGTCTTGGAGAAGGCGCGGGTCCTGCAATATAATGCGGACGTTGCAGGCTGAGCGCCGCGCGGCTGGAAGCTCAGGACCGGGGTATCTCAGGACAGATGAACGACACCGTCACCACACCGAAGACGCGGACAAAGACCAAGGTCGAACGGCCGAAGCTGCACAAGGTCATCCTGATCAACGACGATTTCACACCGCGTGAGTTCGTCACGATGATCCTGAAGGCCGAGTTCCGCATGACCGAGGATCAGGCCTACAAGGTCATGATCACCGCGCACAAACTGGGGGCCTGCGTGGTCGCCGTGTTCACCAAGGACGTGGCCGAAACCAAGGCCACCCGCGGCACTGATGCCGCCCGTGCCAAGGGCTATCCGCTGTTGTTCACGACGGAGCCGGAGGAGTAGGCCGATAAGCTAGTCCTTGAGGCGCGCCATGATGATCTCGTCGTAATAGATTCCGTCGACCAGGATGGCCATCCGCCTGGTGCCCTCCTCGACAAACCCGACCTTGCGATAGAGGGCTGCCGCCGCGGTGTTGGTCGCGAACACGCCGAGCTCGATGCGTCGGAAGCCGAACGCGTCCGCGGCCTGAATGGCCTGCCGCAGCAGCCCCTCGCCAAATCCCCTGCCCCTGAACTCCGGCAGAAGCCCCATGAAGAGATCGCCGACATGCGCCGAGACGGCGCGACTGGCCGGCGGCACGTTGCACCACCCGACCACGGCACCGTCCGCGACGGCGACGATCTGCGGGTAGCCACGCTCGACGTTGCGCGCAACGAAGGCGCGGACCTGTTCGATCGGCGGCGCCTCCACAAGCGCGATGTATTTGCGCTCGCGGGCAACGACATCGACGGCGGCGCGGAAGGCGTCCGTGTCGGCGACCTCGATCTGGCGGAATTCGATGGTCATGGGCGGCCCTGTTGCTTCATCTCAAGCATAGCCTGATTGTTGCTCCATCGCGACCGGCGTCAGGTCATCGCGAGGGTCTGCCAATAGACGCGCAGCACAGTCTGGCCGTCAGCAGCCGGAATCTCAGAGCGATCCCTCCCGACGACGCGGCCTCCAAGCCGCTCGTAAAAGTGAAGAGCCGCCACGTTTGCCTTGCACGAGCCCGGCTGGGTCGCAGGCAACGTTGATCAGTTGAGTTGTGGAACGATCGCGGAGCCGTTGCGACCAGACGGCAAGCCGGTCGGCCTCGATGGCGCCATTCAGGAATTCCGGCGCGAGAATGTGGGCATAGGCGTCACGCCAGCTCGACGCATGGATCGCGGCGATGAGATCTGCGTCTTGCTCGGTAGCAGGTCGAATAAGGATGTCGTTCAATTGACGCTCTTCGCTCGCATCCGCGCCGACAGGCGTCAGGCCATCACCACCGGCGTCTCTTCGGGCAGCCCGTACACGCGCTGCGCCTTGGAAAATCCCGCGATCGGAAATTCACCGAGTTCGCGCCAGCCTTCGCGGCAGACATTTGCAAAGCCCTCCGACACCACGACGGTGCGCCCCAGGCGGCCGGCGATCTTCTCCAGCCGTGCCGCGAGATTGACGGCGGGGCCGATGCAGGTGAAGTCAAGCCGGTTGCCGCCGCCGATATTGCCGTAGAGGATGTTGCCGACATGCAGCGCGACGCCGAAGCGGAAGCGCTCGACCACGTCGCCGATCGGATGCGCCAGCGCCTCGACGCTGGCGCGGGCTTCGCGTGCCGCCTCCAGCACGCGGGTGCAGACATGAGCGGCGTCGCCAACATATTCGTCGATCGGAAACACCGCGAGCAGGCCGTCGCCCATGAATTTCAGCACCTCGCCGCCGTGGCCGCGGATCGCCGTGACCTGGCAGTCGAAATAGAGGTTCAGGATCTCGACCACGGTCTCGGCCGGCAGCCGGTCCGACAGCGCGGTGAAGCCGCGCAGATCCGACAGCCAGATCGCGGCCTGCATGGTGCGTTGTGACCGCGGCGGATCTGGCCGCCGAGGATACGCGCGCCGGCGCGGTTGCCGACATAGGTGTCGAGCAGCATCTCGGCGGTGCGGCGCAGGCTGACGATCTCGCTGACCCGCGCCAGCGGCCCCATGATCATCCGGATCACCGCGATGTCGTCATCGCTGAAGCCGCCCGGTTGCCGCGTGACCCAGCTCGTGGCGTGGGTCGAGCCGTCGAGAAACGGCATCGGCACCGCGATATAATCGGTCACGCCATCGGCGCGCATGTCGTTGATGATCGGAAACCGCGCGCTGTCGGGATCGTCGACCCGGGCCCTGACCTCCACGCCCTGCTCGAACACGATGCGAAGCGGGCTCTGGGTGAATTCGGGTGAATCCAGGAAATCAAAATCGGCGGTGCCCATCGCGACCTTCTGGCCCTGCCGCCAGATGAAGTTACGGCCGAAGATTTCCGGATGCAGGGTACGGATGAAGATGCCGAACCGCCACAAGGGCAGGCCGGCATCGACCAGATGGTCGCAGAGGGCGGCGATCATGTCGGCCGAAGTCCCCGAAGACCTCGCGCCGTCGATAAGCCAGTTCAGGACACGCTGGAGCCCGGAGCTTTCCATGGCCGCATTTGCGGACGAAGTTGTGGAATCGTCAAGCTGCGCGGTGGGCTAGTACCGCGACACGAAGACCTAACGCCCCACCTGCCCGCGATCGCGAATGAAATGATCGGCCAGCACGCAGGCCATCATGGCCTCTCCAACCGGGACGGCGCGGATGCCGACGCAGGGGTCGTGGCGGCCTTTGGTCATGATCTCGGTGTCGGCGCCGCCGCGATCCACGGTCAGACGGGGCTGAAGGATCGACGAGGTCGGCTTCACCGCGAAGCGCACCACCACCGGCTGGCCGGTGGAGATGCCGCCCAGAACACCGCCGGCATGATTGGACAGGAATCGCGTGCCGTCATTGCCGGTACGCATCTCGTCGGCATTCTCTTCGCCGGTCAATTCAGCGGCGCCAAAGCCGGCGCCGATCTCGACGCCCTTGACGGCGTTGATGCTCATCATCGCAGACGCAAGCTCGGCATCGAGCTTGGCGTAGATCGGCGCGCCGAGGCCCGCCGGCACGCCTTCGGCGACGATCTCTAGCACTGCGCCGATCGAGGAGCCGCTCTTGCGGATGCCGTCGAGATAGGTCTCGAAGAACGCCGCCTTGTCCTGGTCGGGGCAGAAGAACGGATTGTTGGCGATCTCGTCCCAGTCCCACTTCGCGCGGTCGATCTTGTGCGGGCCCATCTGCACCAGCGCGCCGCGGACCTTCACATCAGGCAGCACCTTTCGCGCGATGGCGCCGGCGGCAACCCGCGTCGCGGTCTCGCGCGCCGAGGAGCGCCCGCCGCCGCGATAATCGCGCAGGCCGTATTTGGCCTCATAGGTGAAGTCGGCGTGGCCGGGACGAAACTTGTCCTTGATCTCGGAATAGTCCTTCGAGCGCTGGTCGGTGTTCTCGATCAAAAGCCCGATCGGCGTGCCCGTCGTCACCTGCACCCCGGTCTCCGGATGCGCCATCACGCCGGACAGGATTTTGACCTGGTCCAGCTCCTGGCGCTGGGTGGTGAAGCGCGACTGGCCGGGCCGGCGGCGGTCGAGGTCCTTCTGGATGTCGGCCTCGGTCAGCGGGATCATCGGCGGACAGCCGTCGACCACGCAGCCGATCGCCACCCCGTGGCTCTCGCCAAAGGTGGTGACGCGGAACATGTGGCCGAAGGTGTTGAAGGACATCGCTGCTCGCTTGGTTCCGGCGTGTGGTAACGCGCGAGGGGCCGAGGGTCAAACCCGCAACACCGCCCCGCAACGACGGTGGCGGGGCTTAACTATACTTCTCCAGCCGGCCGTCGCGGAACACGTAGACGGCGCCCTGCTCGATATAGAGCTCGGCGGCGCTGGCCGGCGTCTCGATGCCGAGTGAGACCATCAGGGCCCGGCAGGTCCCGCCATGGGCGACCGCAACGGTGTCGGTCCGGAGCTGGTCGTACCAGGCACGGACGCGGACCTGCACATCGGCATAGGTCTCGCCGCCTGCAGGGCCCACCGTCCATTTGTCGGCGAGGCGCCTGGCATAGATGTCGGGGTCGGTCGCCTCGCTCTCGGCCAGCGTCAGCCCTTCCCAGACGCCATAGCCGATCTCGCGCAGGCGATCGTCCAGCGCATAGTCCGCGACCGGCAGCTCCAGCTTGCCGCGCGCGAACTCCATGGTCATGCGCGCGCGGCCGAGCGGGCTCGACACGTATGGCAGCGCCGCCTTGTCGCGGCCGTCGCGCTTGAACAGATCGGCGAGAATGCCACCGGCCTGCACGGCCTGGTCGCGTCCCCGCGCGTTCAGCGGAATGTCCTTGGTGCCCTGAAGCCTGCCGAGCGCGTTCCACTCGGTCTCGCCGTGGCGAAGATAATAGATCGTGGGCACAGGCATTGTCGGGGCTGCGATCAGTCCTTCGGCGCGTCAGGTCGCATCATGCCCAGCACGTTGTAGCCGGAATCGACATGGTGGACCTCGCCGGTCACGCCGCGCGACATGTCCGACAGGAAATACACCGCGCTGTCACCAACCTCCTCGATCGTCACGTTCCGGCGCAGCGGCGCGTTGACCTCGTTATATTTCAGCAGGAGACGAGAATCGCTGATGCCAGCGAACGCCAGCGTCTTGATCGGGCCGGCCGAGATCGCGTTGACGCGGATCGCCTTCTCGCCGAGATCGGCGGCCAGATAGCGCACGCTCGCCTCCAGCGCCGCCTTGGCGACACCCATGACGTTGTAGTTCGGCATCCACTTCTCGGAACCGTAATAGCTCAGCGTGATGATCGATCCGCCATCGGTCATCAGCTTCTCGGCACGCTGCGCGATCGCAGTCAGCGAGTAGCAGGAGATCAGCATCGACTTGGAGAAATTGCCCGCGGTGGTGTCGACATAGCGGCCCTCGAGCTCCTCCTTGTCGGCAAACGCGATCGCGTGCACGACGAAATCGATCTTGCCCCACTTCTCCTTCAGCACGTCGAACACAGCATCGATGGTGGCAGCATCGGTGACGTCGCAATGACCGAGCACGAGCGCGCCGACTTCGGCAGCCAGCGGCTCGACGCGCTTCTTCAGCGCATCGCCCTGGTAGGTGAATGCGAGCTCCGCGCCGGCGGCGTGGCATGCCTTGGCGATGCCCCAGGCGATCGAGCGGTTGTTGGCAACGCCGAGAATGACCCCGCGCTTACCTTGCATCAGACCTGAATTCTGCACCATTTTCTTAACGTCCCGGCGAACTGGGTTAAGGTCTGGAGGTACACCAGCCCTCCCCTGCGGTACAGTCCTAATACGCGGCGTTAACGCTGTTTCAGGCGCTGGAATAGCCGTTCCGGTCGGGTGTTATGATCGTTGAGGCGTTCGCCCCGAACGTGAAGGACGTCAAGACGGCATGAGTGCGTTTCGCCAGAGTGTGGAAGCCATGATCCCGGCGTTGCGCCGCTACGCCCGCGCGCTGACGCGCGACGCGGATGCGGCCGACGATCTGGTGCAGGACACGTTGGTGCGTGCGTTGCGTTCGGAGCGATTGTTTCTCGGAGGCGACGTCAGGAGCTGGCTCTACACGATCCTGACCAACCTCAACAAGAACCGGCGGCGCTCGCTGGCGCGGCGACCGCAATTCATGCAGCTGACGGAGAACAACCCGGATGCCAGCGGGACCGAAGCCGAGGGACGGGACATCGAGAGGGCGCTCTCGACGCTCGTCGAGGAGCAGCGCTCGGTGCTGTTGCTGGTGATGCTGGAGGGCATGAGCTACCGCGAGGTCGCCGACATCCAGGGTGTTCCGATCGGCACCGTGATGTCGCGCCTGGCGCGCGCCCGCGCCCACGTTAAAGCTTCACTGGAGGGCATGCGCCCGGCGCTCAGGCGGGTGAAATGATGGCAGGATTGATGCATCGCACGTGCCGCGTCCCCTGCACGGAGAGAGACGCAGCGCAGTTGAACCGCGTAAGATTTTTTGGGCCGCAGAGCCAGAGACGACCGATATGAACGACCACAGGATTTCAGTGACCGAGGACGAACTGCACGCCTATGTCGATGGCGAGCTGCCGGCCGAGCGCCGCGCCGACGTCGAGGCCTGGCTCGCCAGCCACCCCGAGGATGCCGAGCGGGTGCAATCCTGGCGTGCCATGGCCGAGATGCTGCACGCCCGCTACGACGGCGTCGCCCAGGAGCCGGTGCCGGCACGGCTGGAGCTCGAACGGCTGGAGCGCCGCCCGCGGCAATGGCTCTACGGCGCCGTCGCAGCCACGCTGGTTGCCTTCGTTGCCGGCGGCACGGCCGGCTGGGTCGCGCATGGCGCCGCCAACGCGCCCTCGACCTTCCAGAGCTTTACGACGGACGCGCTCGACGCCCACCGCCTTTATGTCGTCGAGGTCCGCCATCCGGTCGAGGTCGGCGGCAACGAGCGCGACCATCTCCAGGCCTGGCTGACCCGCCGCTGCGGCTGGACCGTGTTCGCGCCCAATCTGGAGGCGAGCGGGCTGAAGCTCGTCGGCGGCCGACTGCTGCCGGGGCCGAGTGGACCCGCATCCTTCCTGATGTATGAGGGCGCCTCGGGCGAGCGCTACACGATCTACACCGCCAAGACCGAGAACGGCGCAACACAGATGCGCTTCGCCAAGGCGGACAAGGACGGGGCGCTGTTCTGGGCCGAGCGCGGCGTCGGCTACGTCGTCAGCGGCGGCGGCAGCGACCGTGACCGGCTGACCAAGGTGGCACAGGCCGTCTACGACCAGGCAGAGAAAAACGGCGGCTAAACAACCGCACAAGCGCGGTGCCTCGATTCCGACATTGAAAATTTGGAATCAAGACATGTGTGCGTCTCATTATCGCACCGAGTGCTCACGCGAATATGAGCGGCGTTCGATCCGCCGATCGACGCGGGCGGCCTCGATTGGGGTTTTTGGTACCGCGCTGGTCCCCCTCTCGAGGCCGCACCTTTTTATCGACTACCCCGCCGGACAGCCGACACGTCGAGCACATGAAGCGCTACCACGCCTCACGCATATGATGAGCATCATCTCCTGCGAGAATGCTCTCAGCCTTTAGGAGAACCCCTTCAGTTCGATCTCGCCCTAAAGCGCGATGGCTCGCGCTTTAGCTACTTGTTTGCGCATGATCTTTTCGGAAAGCCGCTGCACACTTTGCGCTAACGCGGCCCTCCGGGTCCGGATCATGCGTTAGCCAAGCCCGCTACGTGGATTGTAGGGGTGTTGGTCCCGCCACTTTTCCATCAATGCCTCAAGCTCGGCGTCGTTCCCGTCCGGTAGCATAATCCGGATGACGACGAAGAGATCCCCGGTTCCGCCAGTTTTCGGCAAGCCCTTACCTTTGAGACGGAAGGTGCGACCGCTGGAAGTGTTTTTGGGGACGGAAAGCTCGACCGCATTGCCGAGCGTGGGCACGCGAACCTTGCCTCCGAGCACCGCCTCGTAGAGCGTGACCGGCAGCTCGATGCGCAGGTCGGCACCCTCGACCTTGAAGAAGGCGTGCGGCGCAATGCTGATGGTGATCAGGAGATCGCCCGGCGGATGGCCTTGTGCGCTCTCGCCCTGTCCCCTCAGCCGGATCTGCTGGCCTTCGACGACGCCGGCCGGAATCTTGACGTTGAGTTCCTTGCCCGTCGGCAGCCGGACGCGCTTCTCGCCACCCTTGACCGCTTCTTCAAGCGAGACGGACATCGCGACGTTGACGTCGAGATCGAGCCCAACCCCGCCGGTGTCGAATTCGAACTGGGCGCCGCCGCCGGCCCCCGGTCGCGCACCGCGCACCCCACCGCCGAACATGCTGTTGAGAATATCTTCGAAGCCTCCCGCACCCTGGCCAGGGCCCGCGCCCCCGCTGCGGAACGAGTAGCTCTCGAAACCACCAGGACCCGCGCCTGCGCGCCCGCGCGGCCCGCCGCCACCCGGAAAGCCCTGGAAGCGCGGCTTGCCGTCGGCGTCTATCTCGCCGCGGTCGAACTGCTTGCGCTTGTCCTCGTCGCCGATGATCTCGTTGGCCGAGTTGATCTCGGAGAAGCGCTCGGCGGCCTTGGGATCATCCTTGTTGCTGTCGGGATGATGCTTCTTGGCCAGCTTGCGATAGGCGCTCTTGATCGCGGCAGCGTTGGCGCTCCGCGGCACCCCCAAGACCTCATAGGGGTCGCGCATCCGTCACGTCTCCTCTTGGGAATCGAAATATCAAAGGGCTCCCCGCCCCATCTAAGCCTCATGTGGGGGGTGAGTGGCATTTTTGCAACTAGTCGGGTGAAGCGACCCGTTACGATTCGAGCATGATCTTATCGGAAAATTGGTTCCCGGATCATGCTCAGCTCCGCCACGGCTTTAACGTATGAATCTCCCAACGGCCACGGCTGCTTTGGCAACCGGCGCCCTGGAGCCAGCTTTCGGTGTTGCCGTTGACGTAGCTCGCCAGGAAATCCCTGCACTTGCGGCCGTCCTCGGCCGCGTAGGACTGTGCAATCGGCGTCACCGAGCCGCGTGCCCCGGTCTCCGGATTCTCCCAGTGCTGGCTGGCATCCTTGTCGCCCTTGCTCAGCACGTCGGAGGCGGCGTTGCGGGCGAAGGCGAGATCGGTCTCGGTCGGTGCGGCCTCCTTCGCCAGACGTGCGATCGAACCGGTCAGGTCGTTGTCATCGGCCTTGGCGTAGGCGCTGGTGTCGTTGCGGGAAAAGCTGCAACCGCCGGTGCCGAGCCCGATCAGAATCATCGTCATGACGAAGCCGGACGGCCGCATCGCCGATAGGCCAACGCGGCCCCATGCCCTATATAGGGCGGTAGCGGATAACAGCGCGTTTTGGGCCGCGGAACGCAACTCGGACTCCAGACATGACCGACACGACCTCGATGAAACACCAGACACCCTTAACATCAGGTGATTTCACCGCCGCCGATGAGCCTTTTGCGCTGTTCGAGGCGTGGTTGAACGAGGCGATCAAGAGCGAACCGAACGATCCCAATGCCATGGCGCTCGCAACCGTCGACCCGGACGGCCTGCCCGACGTGCGCATGGTGCTGATGAAAGGCTTTGATGCCGAGGGTTTCGTCTTCTACAGCCACATCGCGAGCCAGAAGGGCCGCGAACTCGCCTCAAATCCTAAGGCGGCGTTACTTTTTCACTGGAAGTCGCTGCGTCGTCAGGTCCGCATCCGCGGCAACGTGACGCCGGTGACCGAGGCCGAGGCCGACGCCTATTTCGCCACCCGGCCGAAGCAGGCGCAGATCGGCGCCTGGGCGAGCAAGCAGTCGCAAGAGCTGGAGAGCCGCTTCGCCTTCGAACAAGCCATCGCAAAAGTCGCGGCCAAACACATCATCGGCGAGGTGCCGCGGCCGCCGGGCTGGAGCGGCTGGCGCATCACGCCGGCGCGTATCGAGTTCTGGCACGACCGCCCATTCCGCCTGCACGACCGCATCGAATTTCGCCGTGACGCGGCCGGCCAGCCATGGTCCAAGACGCGGATGTACCCTTAGCATTTTGTTTGAGCATGATCTTTTCGGAAAACCGCTGCACACTTTGCGCTAACGCGGCCCTCCGGGTCCGGATCATGCTCCAACCTGAAAGACCTCCATGCCGCAGTCGTCCAATGCGCCGCGCCGTACGCTGCTCCTGACCGGAGCCAGCCGCGGCATCGGCCATGCCACCGTGATCCGTTTTTCCTCGGCGGGCTGGCGCGTCATCACCTGCTCACGGCATCCGTTCCCGGAGGATTGCCCGTGGGACGCGGGCCCTGAGGACCACATCCAGGTCGACCTCGCCAACCCCGCGGATACGACGCGCGCGATCTCCGACATCCGCGACCGCCTCGAAGGCGGCATGCTGCATGCGCTGGTCAACAACGCCGCGATCTCGCCGAAGGGCCCGGGCGGCTCCAGGCTCGGCTCGATCGACACCGATCTCGACACCTGGACGCACGTGTTCCACGTCAACTTCTTCGCGCCTATCATGATTGCCCGCGGGCTGATCGAGGAGCTGAAGGCGGCCAAGGGCTCGGTGGTGAACGTCACGTCGATCGCGGGCTCGCGCGTACATCCCTTCGCGGGCGCCGCCTACGCAACCTCCAAGGCCGCGCTCGCGTCCCTCACGCGCGAGATGGCGTCGGACTTCGGCCGCGTCGGCGTGCGCGTCAACGCTATCGCGCCCGGCGAGATCGACACCTCGATCCTGTCGCCGGGCACCGAGAAGATCGTGGAGCAGCAGATCCCGCTGCACCGGCTCGGCACGCCCGACGAGGTCGCCAAGATCATCTACGTGCTGTGCACGGAGACGTCGTCCTACGTCAACGGCGCCGAGATCCACATCAACGGCGGCCAGCACGTGTAGGCCAAGCGGGTGAAGCATGGGCCGGTTCGCGAGCACTGCGTCACTCTACGAGCATCTGCGGCCGCCCTACCCGAGCGAATTCTTTCGCAGCGTCGCGCAAAAGCTCGGCCTCTCCAAACGATGCGGCTTGATCGACCTCGGCACCGGACCCGGACTGCTGGCGCTCGGCTTCGCGCCCTATGTCGGCCGCATCGTCGGCGTCGACCCTGAACCCGCAATGCTCGAGGCCGCGCGACGCGCGGCTGCAAACGCGGGGCACGCGCTCACGCTGATCGAAGGCAAGGCGGAGACGCTTCCCGCGGACATCGGCACTTTCGACATCGTGACGATCGGCCGCGCCTTGCATTGGATGGATCGCGACCAGACGCTCGCGCTGCTCGACCGGCTGGTCGCACGCGACGGTGCGATTGCGATCTGCGCCTCGTTCTCAGCCACCGATGGCCGCAACCCGTGGCTTGACGGTTACAACGAAGTCCGCCGCCGCTGGTCACCGGCCCAGCTCTGGGAGGAGGCCGGCCGCGGCACGCGGACCCATCGCGACCTGCCCGCGTTCTTTCGCGGCAGCGCCTTTCAACCCGCTGAGCTCCTCTCGGTCGAGACGAGCCACGCGGTCAGCGTGCAGGACCTGACGCGACGCACCCTCACCTACTCGTCGTCCTCGCCGGACGCGTTGGGCGAGAATGTCGAGGCGATGCTGCATGAGGTCGAGGAACGCCTGGTGTCCTTCAGCCGCGACGGCATGATCGCCGAGACCATCATCTCAACGGCGCAGATCGTGAAGCGCTAGGTGATTTGCTGCGCCAGGGGCGGGAAGCAAGGCGATCCAGACAACGCCGCCGCAAGACCTGGATCGCCTTGACCCTTCCGTTCCTCAATCGGCGCGAAACCGACGCGGCTGTTCGCGCAACCGCGGAGCGGTTGCGCTGATTGCAGTCGAGCAGTCGTCGTCGTTCTCACCGTCGAGCAGCGGAGCACCACAGTGCCGGCACATCCGTGCCGACATCGACGACGCCTTGCCGCTCGCCAGGACCTGACGATAGTTCGCCAGATCGATGACGTTGCGGGGCGACGTTATGTGTTTCTCAACCATGGCTGTTCCTCGCGGCTACACGATGCTTATCGCAGACAAGCTTCGCGTAAACGTTCAGCCCACCGCTCAAATTTTACCGGAGCAATTGGGGCGGCGGGCACACATCACTGCGCGGCCTCAATCCCGCTCTATTCTGCGACATCAAACGCCATGTCTCTGCGAACGGCGTAAGGTCTCGGTCACTATTTTCCGAGAGCGCGACGAGATCACAGCCACTTCTTGAACTTGAAGATCCAGTACGGAACGATGGCCGCGATCAGCATCAGCACCAGCGCAAACGGATAGCCATGCGCCCAATCGAGCTCCGGCATCGACTTGAAGTTCATGCCGTAGATCGAGGCGATCAGCGTCGGCGGCATCAGGACAACAGCCATGACCGAAAACAACTTGATGATGTTGTTCTGCTCGAGATTGACGACGCCGAGCATGGCGTCGAGCACGAAGGTGATCTTGCCGGAGAGATAGGAGGCGTGGTCGGTCAGCGAGACGACGTCGCGCTGCATGGTCTTGAGCTGCTCGCGCATGTCCTTCGACCATTTCACGCCCTCCACCACTGCCGAGAGGAACGCGACGACGCGGCCGATCGAGACCAGGCTCTCGCGAACCTTGGAGGTTAGGTCGCCTTTGCGGCCGATCGCGGCCAGGATCTGCGCGTACAGCTTGGCGTGGCCGTGGCGATCCTGCTCCGGCTCGAAGATGTCGTGTGAGACCTGGTCGATCTCGGCACCGCAGCGCTCCAGAATGTCGGCGCAGCGGTCGATCACGGCGTCCAGCAGTTCCATCAGCACCATCTCGCCGGTGATTCCGGGCGTGCAGGTGCGGGCCAGCTTGGCCTCGACCAGGGCGAATGGCTTGGGCTGGTCGTAGCGCACCGTGACCAGACGGTGGTCGCCGAGAATGAAGGTGACCGCTGTGGTCCGGGGCATGTCGGTGTCGGAGTGGCACATCAGCGTCGCGGTCATATAGCGCGCGCCGTTCTCGATATAGAGGCGGCTGGAGATCTCGATCTCCTGCATGTCCTCCCGGGTCGGGATCGCGATCCCCGACAGCCGCTCCACGGCTTTGTCCTCGGCCGCGGTCGGGTTGAACAGATCAATCCACACCGCGTGCTCCGGCACCGCCGTGAGGTCGTCGACAACAGCCTTCTTCAGGGAGGATTCAGAGGGAACAAACACCGAAAACATGAACAACTCCAGTAGAGGCCTGCGACCGACCAGCAGCCCCTTAGCGCGATTCTGACAAGTTCATGATGACAACTACATTAACGGAGCGTTCGCATTTGTGGCCGCACCGTGGCACGGAATCGACAGTTCGGCATCCTTTGTCCAAAAACCGGCGCCAAGTCGCAAAACTTGCGGCAAAAAAGCCACAGGTTGGGTCTCGCAGCGCGGGACAAGCTCCGAAAGGCTGGAATTGTGGCAGATTTCAACGATAATAGGGGCCACGGAGTCGTGGAATTGAGCCCAGCTCAAGCCCCGCGAAAGCTTGTTGTTTTCGATTGGAACCAAATCATGTCGTTGCTGAAAGTTACGCTTGGTATTTTGGCCGCCGGCTTCATGCTGTCGGGCTGTATGCAGTCCACGCACTTCGAAGCAACCAACACGCAGAATTTCAAGCCGAAGGACAAGGAACTGCTCGCCAAGATCCGGTACGAGAACACCCCGGTCGCTGAGCCGTTCCGCCGCGCCATCGTCGACTATCACCGCAAGGAATCGCCGGGCTCGATCGTGGTCGATTCCGACAACCATTACCTCTACTACGTGATGGATGGCGGCAAGGCGATCCGCTACGGCATCACCGTCGGCGAAGAGGCCATGGCCTGGTCGGGCATTGCCAAGGTCGGCAGCATGACGGAATGGCCGGCATGGCATCCGACTCCGGGCGAGATCTCGCGCCTGGGCGTTCCGACATTTGTCGCTCCCGGCCCCGACAATCCGATGGGCTCGCGCGCGATGTACCTTTATTCGGGCGGCAAGGACACGCTGTTCCGCATTCACGGCACCAACCAGCCTGAATATATCGGCGCCTCGATCTCTTCGGGCTGCATCCGCCTGACCAACGAGGACGCGATCGATCTCTACAGCCGCGTCAAGGTCGGCACCATCGTCGTGGTGCTCGAGCCGAAGCACGGCGACTCGCCCTACAACTCGCGTCTCGCGCTGCAGGGTGGCGGCACGGGCCAGGCCGGCAGCTTCTGATCGCCGCCTGATCTCGCGGACCTACAAAAGCGCCGGTTTCACCGGCGCTTTTTTGTTGCCGGCTTGCTCTTGCTGGAGTCAGCGGCCGGCTGTCCGCGGGCGCGGCCGGCTTCGCAGTCTCCTGATCGCCAGCGCCCTCCTTTGTCTCGGATTTGGCCGCGACCTCGCGCGGCGGCGCCTCTTCGGGGCGTTCTGCCGGCAGCAGCGGCGCGACCTGCGGCAGAGGATCCCAGACATTCCACTGGCAGATCCGGTAGTCGTTGCGGCGCTGCGCCAGGTCGAGATGGATGTGGTCCTCGTGGTACCAGTCTGACCCTGGCCCGAGCACGGTGGAAAAGCGCGAGCAGACCGAATGCAGCACGCGCTCGCGCACGTCGCGCGACATGGTGCGGTCGGTCAGACCGATCGACTGCCCGTTGGCGAGCTTGATTGCGCGGACATCGAGCGCGTTGGCCTTGCCGTGCTCGGACAGCATCGCGCCGACGATGCGATTGCGGCCGCGGCACTCGAAGGAGTCGAAATTATCGAGGTCGTTGATGGTCGAGCCGAGGCTTGCGGCGAGCGGCACCATGTCCGAGCGCACCCAATCGGCGATCGCCGACGCCATGGTGCAGCGGAGGACCGCGGCCGGCTTGACCGCAACCTTGCGCTTGTCCGCCAGCACGATGGCTTCCAGCCGCACCAGATCCTCGCCGCCGCAACCGCCGGGGCCGCGGATGTCCGGAATCGAGGGTGCGATCGCGATCTCCTGGGTCAGCGCGAGGCGGCAGGCCGAGAGCTGCTTCTCGGGCGGGGGCGCTGCCTCGGCGGGCTTTTCGGCGGGCGGCTTGTCGGGGGAAGGCTTGTCGGACGAAGGCTTGCCCTCGGCGGCCGGTGAGCCCTTGTCCGACGTTTTGGGGGCTTCCTCCGGTCGCGGCTTGGGCAAGGGGATTTTGGCCGAATGAGCCGGCCCGCGCGGCCGTGGTGTACCAAGGCCAAAGATATCGAGCGGTGCAGCATAATTTCGCGCGCTCACGGGCCCGGACAGCACAAGAGATAGCCCGAGCCCAGCGGTAACCATTGCCGCGCCGGTGGACATATAGCCGCGACAAGACCATTTGCGGCGAAAGTCCGGCAGGCTAAAACTCATGACAATTCTTTGGCCCAGCGCTGAGAGCGATAACAAAGTCCAGCCCACCTCGGAGGAACGTCTGAATGCTCGGTTTGATGCAAGATTGGCCCCTGCTCTGCCACCGGATCATCGAACACGCCGCCAGGATTCATGGCAAGCAGGAGGTTGTCACGCGCTCGGTCGAGGGACCGATCCATCGCACCACCTATGCCGAAATCCACAAGCGCGCGCTCAAGGTCTCGCAGATGCTGGAGCGCGACAGCATCAAGCTCGGTGATCGTGTCGCCACGATCGCCTGGAACACTTGGCGTCATCTCGAGGTCTGGTACGGCATCATGGGCATTGGCGCCATCTGCCATACCGTCAATCCCCGCCTTTTCCCCGAGCAGATTGCCTGGATCATCAACCATGCGCAGGACCGCATCGTGATGGTCGACCTCACTTTCGTGCCGGTCCTCGAAAAGCTCGCCGACAAACTGCCGAGCGTCGAGCGTTACGTCATCCTGACCGACAAAGCGCATTTGCCTGAGACCACGCTGAAGAATGTCGTCGCCTACGAGGACTGGATCGCGGAGGCCGACGGCAAATTCAAATGGAAGGACTTTGACGAGAACACGGCGGCCGCGATGTGCTACACGTCCGGCACCACGGGCGATCCCAAGGGCGTGCTGTACTCGCATCGCTCCAACGTGCTGCACGCGCTGATGGCCAACAATGTCGACGCGCTCGGCACCAGCGCCTCAGAGACGATGCTGCCGGTGGTTCCCCTGTTCCATGCCAACAGCTGGGGCATCGCCTTCTCCGCGCCCTCGCAGGGCACCAAGCTCGTCATGCCCGGCCCCAAGCTCGACGGCGCCTCGGTTTACGAGCTGCTCGCGACCGAGAAGGTGACGCATACCGCGGGCGTGCCGACGGTGTGGCTGATGCTGCTTCAGCACATGGGCGCCAACAATCTGAAGCTGCCGGACCTGAAGATGGTGATCTGCGGCGGCTCGGCGATGCCGCGCTCGATGATCAAGGCCTTCCTCGACATGGGCGCGAATGTCCGCCACGCCTGGGGTATGACCGAGATGAGCCCGATCGGCAGCGTCGCGGCGCTGAAGCCGCCGTTCCAGAATGCGACCGGCGAGGCACGGCTCGACGTGCTCCAGATGCAGGGCTACGCGCCGTTCGCCGTCGAGATGAAGATCACCGACGATGCCGGCAAGGAGTTGCCTTGGGACGGCAAGACCTTTGGGCGCCTGAAAGTCTCAGGGCCCGCGGTCGCCAAGGCCTATTTCCGCCTCGATGCCAACATCCTCGATGAAGATGGCTTCTTCGACACCGGCGACGTCGCGACCATCGACGAAGCCGGCTACATGCGGATCACCGACCGCTCCAAGGACGTGATCAAGTCCGGCGGTGAGTGGATCTCCTCGATCGACCTCGAAAACCTCGCGGTCGGCCACCCGGCCGTGGCGGAAGCCGCCGTGATCGGTGTCTTCCATCCCAAATGGGACGAGCGGCCGCTTTTGATCGTGCAGCTCAAGCAGGGCCAGCAGGCCACGCGCGACGACATCCTCAAATACATGGACGGCAAGATCGCCAAATGGTGGATGCCCGACGACGTCGCCTTCGTCGACGGCATCCCGCATACCGCCACCGGCAAGATCCTGAAGACCGCGCTGCGCGACCAATTCAAGGAATATCGCTTCCCGAACGCGGCGGCGTAGGTCGCCAGAGGCGTCATGGCCGGGTCAAGCCCAGCCATGACGACCTGGGCGCCTGCAGAACTCTTGAATTTGCCGTCCGGCCGTGGTCTCAACGCCCCTATTGTCGCGCCAAATCGGCCGCTGACGCCCCAAAACCCCGGCAGAGCTCACCCGATGGCCCGCAGGTTTTCCGCTCCCTATCAGTCGGAGCCCGTGTCCAGCCTCGCGAGCTGGGCGCGCAATCTGGCCGTGTTCGCGGTGGTGGCGGTGGTGGTGTCGATCATCGTCGTCCGCTTCGGCTTCCTGGAGATGAAGCCGGCGCTCGCGACCTTCTTCGGCGGGCTCGCGATCGCTGCGCTCTCGATCCTGTTCGGCCTCGCCGGCTTTGCCGCGATCTGGCAGAACGGCTCGCGCGGCATGGCGCGTATCCTGCTCGCCTTCGTCATCGACGGAGCGATCCTCGCCTACCCCGCCTATCTCGGCCTGCAATACCGCAAGTTGCCGGCGATCCACGACATCACGACCGACCCGATCGACCCGCCGCGCTTCGACGCGCTGGCGCGCTTGCGCACCGGCGACGGTGCCAACCCCGCGGTCTATGCCGGCCTCTATTCGGCCGAGCAGCAGCGCCAATTCTATCCCGACATCGAGCCGATCGAGCTCGAAATTCCGGTCGACCGCGCCTATGCGATCGCGCTCCAGCTCGTCAACAAGCGCAAATGGCTGGTCATCGACGAGCGCGCGCCACAGCCGCCGCGCCGCGTCGGCCGCATCGAGGCGGTGGCGCGCTCCCCGATCATGGGCTTTCGCGAGGATATTTCCATCAGGGTCGTGCCTGATGGCGACGATTCCCGCGTCGACATCCGCTCCGCCTCACGTTTTTTCGAGAGCGACCTCGGCAGCAATGCTGCGCGCGTGACCAAATTCATCGACGATCTCAACACCGCAGCCGACGCCGACGCGCTGAAGCCGGTGAAGAAGACCCCAGTGGCGCCGCCCAAGGCGCCGGCGAAGACGGTGAAGAAGTAGCGAGAACTAGCCGACCGCCATCCGGTACGTCCCGCCAATCACCGGGTCACCATCCGTCGCAACCACGCCGCGCGCGACCAGATCTTCCAGATGCGCCAGCACGGAATAACCGGCGGCCGTCGTCAGTCGGGGATCGATGCCGATATAGATCGCACGCACCATGGTCGGGATATCAGCCTCGCCCTTGGCGAGGCGATGCAGGATGGAGGCCTCGCGCGCCTTGCGGTGGCGGATCAGGAAACGCACGAAGCGCGGGCCATCCGGAATCTCGGGGCCGTGGCCGGAGAAATACAGATCCTCCTCGCGGGCGGCGAGCCGGTCGAGCGATTCCATGTAGTCGATCATCGAGCCATCGGGCGGCGCCACGATCGAGGTCGACCACCCCATCACGTGATCGCCGACAAAGTTGAACTTTCGCTCGGGCCACGCGAAAGCAAGATGGTTCGCGGTGTGGCCGGGCGTGGCCACCGCTTCGAGTTTCCAGCCGGCGCCTTCGACGACGTCGCCATGGGCGATCCTGACATCGGGCGCGAAGTCGCGGTCGGAGCCGGACTCCGGATTGTGCTTTTCGCTCTCAAAGCGCGGGCGCGAAGCACGATGCGGGCCCTCGGCATAGACGGTTGCGCCGGTGGCCTGCTTGAGCCGCGCGGTGTTCGGCGAATGGTCGCGATGGGTGTGGGTGACCAGGATGTGCGTCACGGTCTCGCCGCGCACGGCATCGAGCAGCGCCGCCGCATGCGCCTCGTCATCCGGACCGGGGTCGATCAGCGCGACTTTGCCTTGGCCTACGATGTAGCTGACCGTGCCGGTGAAGGTGAACGGGCTCGGATTGTTACAGAGCACACGCCGCACGCCGGGGCGGACTTCCTCGACGATGCCAGGCTTGAGCGGAAAGTTGCGGTTGAACGGGATGTCGTCGTTGTCGGACATGGGACTTCCTGTGCAATGCAGCCCCAACCCTCACCGTCATACCCCGCGAAAGCGGGGTATCCAGTACGCCGTGGCGCCGGTGGCGAAGGCGGGGTCTCTGGAATACTGGATCGCCCGCCCCAGTGCGCAAGTGCGCACAAGGCGGGCGATGACAGCTGAGCGCTCAGAAAAACGCCTGAATGCCCGTGATCGCGCGGCCCAGGATCAGGGCGTGAACGTCGTGGGTGCCCTCGTAGGTGTTGACGGTCTCGAGGTTATGGACGTGGCGCATCACGTGGTACTCGATCGAGATGCCGTTGCCGCCGTGCATGTCACGGGCGACGCGGGCGATGTCGAGCGCCTTGCCGCAATTGTTGCGCTTCATGATCGAGATCATCTCGGGTGCGAACTTGCCCTCGTCCATCAGGCGGCCGACGCGAAGCGAGCCCTGGAGGCCGAGCGCGATCTCGGTCTCCATGTCAGCGAGCTTCTTCTGCACCAGTTGGGTCGCAGCGAGCGGCCTGCCGAACTGCTTGCGGTCGAGCGTGTATTGGCGGGCACGGTGCATGCAGTCCTCGGCCGCGCCAAGCGCGCCCCAGGAGATGCCGTAGCGGGCGCGATTGAGGCAGCCGAACGGGCCCTTGAGCCCGGAGACGTTGGGCAGCAGCGCATCCTCTGGAACCACGACGCCGTCCATCACGACCTCACCGGTGATGGAGGCACGAAGCGACAGCTTGCCGCCGATCTTCGGCGCGGACAGGCCCTTCATGCCCTTCTCCAGCACGAAGCCGCGGATCTGGTTGTCGTGCGCGGCCGACTTGGCCCAGACCACGAATACGTCGGCGATCGGCGCGTTGGAAATCCACATCTTGCTGCCGGTCAGGCGATAGCCGTCCGAGACCTTTTCGGCGCGGGTCTTCATCCCGCCCGGGTCGGAGCCGGCGTCGGGCTCGGTGAGGCCGAAACAGCCTACCCACTCGCCGCTGGCGAGCTTCGGCAGGTACTTCTTGCGCTGGTTGTCGTCGCCATAGGCGTAGATCGGATACATCACCAGCGAGGACTGCACCGAGTTCATCGAGCGGTAGCCGGAATCGACCCGCTCGATTTCGCGTGCGACCAGGCCATAGGCAACGTAGCTCGCATTGGCGCAGCCATATTCTTCCGGCAGCGTGATGCCGATCAGGCCGAGCTCGCCCATCTCGTTGAAGATCTCGCGATCCGTCGTCTCTTCGAGATAGGCCTTGGTGATGCGCGGCAGCAGCTTGTCCTGGGCGTAGGCGCGGGCGGTGTCGCGCACCATGCGTTCGTCTTCGGTAAGCTGCTCGTCGAGCAGGAACGGATCGTCCCACTGGAAAGAAGCCGCAGCCGGCTTGTCCTTGGCCTGAGGGCGCACGCTCATGAAACGTCCTTTCGCATCTGGTTCCGTCAAAATTTGCCCGACAAACTAAAGCGCCGCGGCAACAAGTGCAATTGCATCCTGGTTTCGGTCATTCCGGGGGCGCACGCAAAGCGAACCCGGAATGAAATTGTCAGGTATCGAGCTGTTCGTTCGCGACGATCTCGATGCCGAAGCCCGACAATCCCTTGTAGTCGTGCACCGACGAGGTGAGATGGCGGATCGAGCTGACGCCGAGATCACGCAAAATCTGCGCGCCGACGCCGACCTCGCGCCACTGGCGGTTGCGGTCGGCTTCCGTCGACGTTTCATCCGGCAGCGGCGCCACGGGGACACCGGCCGCGCCGTCGCGCAGATAAACCAGCACGCCACGGCCGGACTTCTTGAACTGCTCGAGCACCGCCGCCATGCGCTTGTGGCCGGTAAAGGTGTCCTTGACGATATTGGGCTTGTGGAAGCGCGTCAGCACGTTTTTGCCGTCGCCGACGCCGTTATAGACGAAGGCGACGTGGGCAATGGAATCGAACGGTGAGCGGTAGGCGTAGCCCTGAAGCGGCCCGATCGGGCTTTCGGTAACGAAGGTCGAGACCCGCTCGATCAGCTTTTCGCGCGCCTGGCGGTAAGCGATCATGTCCGCAATGGTGACATGCTTCAACTTGTGCTGGGCAGCGAAGCGGGCGACCTGCTCGCCCTTCATCACGCTGCCGTCGTCGTTCATCAACTCGCTGATGACACCGACCGGCGGCAGGCCTGACAGCTTACAGAGGTCGACCGCGGCCTCGGTATGGCCGGAGCGCAGCAGCACGCCGCCGTCCTTGGCGATCAGCGGGAAGATGTGGCCGGGACGGGCGAAGTCGTTGGCGCCGGCATTGGGATTGGACAGCGCGCGGCAGCACGAGGCGCGCTCCTCGGCGGAGATGCCGGTGCCGCCGTCGGGCTTGTAGTCGATCGACACCGTGAACGCGGTGGTGTGGGCGGAATCATTGTGGGCGACCATCGGGTCGAGCCGCAGCCGGCGCGCGTCTTCGGTCGTGATCGGCGCGCAGACGATGCCGGAGGTGTGGCGGATGATGAAGGCCATCTTCTCGGCCGTGCAGAACGAGGCCGCGACGATGAGATCGCCCTCGCCCTCGCGATCCTCGTCATCGGTCACGACAACGAGCTCGCCCCGGGCAAAGGCCTGCAAAACTTCCTGAACGGTATCGGGCATTTCCCAATCTCTATCGGTTATGGGCCGGAGGCTTAGCTGGACTTACGCCCGAGCGCTAGTGTCCTGGACGCAACCGCATATGCCCGGGGGCAGTCTCCGGGCAGGCTTTCAGGCTTGCACCGAACATACCAGCGATATAGGCGCGGATGTCTCTGGCGGAAGACGGCCGGCGGCTGTCAGGGCAGCACTTCGCGCCGCTCGCTCAGCCGCTGATCAAGCTCGGCGCGCTTGTCCGCCAGCAGGCCGGCCTGGGCGGCTTCGATCACCGTAAACAGCTCATGGGCATCGCTGAGCCGGGTCACGGTGACATAGCTGGCGCCGGCCTCGTAGAGCTCGCCGACGTCGGACAACAGGTCAGCGGTCGCCACGATCAGGGCGTTCGGGTTGAGGTTTCGCACGTGGCGGATCAGCTTCTCGTTGCTGGCGCCCTTCAGCAAAGCATCCGGCACGCTCAGGATGATCATCTCGGACTTGCCGATCCCGGCATGGAGCAGCGTGTCGACATTGCTGATGTCGCCATAGATCACGTGCAAGCCGCGCGAAAGCAGGGTCTGGTACACATTGGGGTTGAAGTCGACCACCGTGATCTGCTCCAGCAGCAGCGGGTTCTGCCGCTCGATCTCGGCGAGCAGCGCGCTCGCCGCACGGAAAAAGCCCAGGATGACGATGCGACGGGCCTCGCCATGGCCGCGCTCGTCCCCCTCCTCCCTATGGCCGTTACCATGATCGAGGTCGCGTAGGCCGATCCGCTTCAGGGGGCCGATCGCCCAGCGCGTGATCTCGTCGCTGCGCGTCATCGCGAAAGTCGAGAGCACGGCCAGCACCACGAAGGCGAAGGAAGTCGCATTCGCCGTATCGGCCGCGATGTGATTATCGATGACGCCGGTCTGGATCACCACAAGCGAGAATTCCGAGATCTGCGCCAGGTTGATCGCCGGCAACAGACTGGCGCGCAGGCCCTGCTTCATCAGATAGAGCGGGATGAAGGTCGTGACGAGGCGGCTTACCACCGTGAACGCCGCGATCATCAGCGCGAGCCCGATCACCGAGAGGCCGGGCACCGGAATGGTCATGCCGAGCGCCACGAAGAACAGCGTAATGAAGAAGTCGCGTAGCGTGGTGACCTTGGCGGTGACGTCGAGCGCATAGGGGAAGGTCGAGAGCGAGACGCCGGCGATCAGCGCCCCCATCTCGCGCGACAGCGAGAGCTGCTCGGCGGTTTCGGCAACCAGGAAGCACCAAGCGAGCGCGCCGAGCAGGATCAGCTCGGGACGGCGGGCGATCTGGTGAAACAACCGCGGCAGCACGTAGCGGCTGACCAGCAGCGCGGCCGCGACCAGCACCGCAACGCGGCCGATCGAGAGCAGGACGACACTGATTTGCAAATTGGCAAGGCTCGGCTGCACCGCCAGGAAAAGAATGGCGAAGATGTCCTGGAGCACCAATACGCCAAGCGTGACGCGGCCGGGCAGCGTATCGAGCTCGCGCTTCTCGTAGAGCACCTTGACGATGATGACGGTGCTCGACAGCGCGCAGGCGACGCAGAGATAGAGCGCATCGAAATGGCCACCGCCGAGCGACAGGCCTAGGCCTGCGAAGAACAGAATGCCGAGCAGGCAGCCGCCGAGCAGCTGGCCGCCGGCCGCGAACAGGATCACCTTTCCCGCCCGCACAATCTTCTTCAGGTCGATCTCCAGGCCGATCATGAACAGCATGAAAATCAGGCCGAGCTCGGAGATAACGCTGATCGATTCCTGCGACTTGACCCAGCCGGCGCCGAATGGACCAATGCAGAAGCCGGCGATAAGGTAGGCCAGGATCAACGGCTGCCGGAAGAAATGGGCGAGCAGGCCCAGCATCCAGGCAAACAGGATACAGAGAGTGATGTCGCGAATGAGCTCGTGCATGCCAGATGGGTCCGTTTCGCCGCACCCTAGAGACCAGGTGCAGCGCGGCAAGCGAGCAATTCGTCACATGCTGATGGGGCTCGCCGTTGCAACGCTGCTATGCCCGCTCGCATCGGCCCTGCCAGCGCTCGCGCAGCCCAAGGTCAATATCGAACAAAATTTTGCCGATTCGCTCACCGCGATGCCGAAGGAGGACCTCGGCGTCTCCGGTGGCTTCTACGTGCCGGCCTATTCCAGTGTCGCGATGAGCCAGGGCAAGCTGCGCGTCGACTTTTCGGTGACGCTGAGCGTTCACAACGCTTCGGAAACCCAACCGCTGGTGGTCAAGCGCATCGCCTATTTCGACACCGCAGGCAAGCAGGTCGAGAGCTATCTGAAGGCACCGGTCGCGCTCAAGCCGCTCGCCACCGTTTCGATCTTCATTCCGACCGACGACGTGCGCGGCGGGACCGGGGCTAATTTCATCGTCGACTGGGCGGCCACGGGCGAGATCGCGGAGCCGGCGGTCGAAGCCTTGATGGTTGGCGGCGTCGCCAATGCGCATTACGCTTTCATCAGCCAGGGACGCCCGACCCGGACCGTCGGCAAGAAGTAAAGCAGGCCGGCGCAAAGCCGGCCGCTCAACAAGACAAGACAAGACACGAGGAACGCCCCATGACGTCCAGCTTCGATTTCGCGCCCCTGTTTCCTGCAGGGCTGCCGGCCCCTTCTGCGCGCTGGACGGGCCTCGCCAAATACAGCTTTGTCGGCGGCAATAACGACTCCGAGCAGGTGCCGCTCGATGACCTGATCGAGGCGGCCAATCTGGCGCTGCAACGCGAGGGCCGGTCGCTCGCCACTTACGGATTGGCGCACGGCCCGCAAGGCCATTTGCCCTTGCGCGAATTCCTCGTCACCAAGCTGAAGCGCGATGCCGGCATCAGCTGCACGATCGACGATCTCATGATCGTCTCCGGCTCGCTTCAGGCGCTCGACCTCGTCAATGCCACGCTGCTGGCGCGCGGCGACACCGTGATCGTCGAGCAGGAGACGTATCAGGGATCGCTGCAACGGCTGACGCGTCTCGGCGTCGACGCGGTCGGTATTCCGCTCGATGGCGACGGCATGCGCATGGACGTGCTGGCCACGACGCTGGCCGACCTAAAGAAGCGCGGCGTCCGGCCGAAATACATCTACACCATCCCCACGGTGCAGAACCCGACCGGCAGCATCATGCCGGAAAACCGCCGCGCCGAATTGCTGCGGTTGTCGGTCGAATATGGCGTGCCTGTATTCGAGGACGATTGCTATGCCGACCTGGTCTGGTCGGGACAGCGGCCGCCCGCGATCCACGCGATGAGCCCGAATGGCGGGGTGATTCATATCGGCTCGTTCTCGAAGTCGATCGCACCGGCGCTGCGCGTCGGCTTCATCGTCGCGCCTTGGGATGTGATGTCGCGGATGCTGGCGCTGAAGACGGATGCCGGCTCCGGCGCGCTGGAGCAGATGGTGCTTGCCACCTATTGCCGGCCCCATTTCGCGACCCACGTGCCAGCACTGACCAAAGCGCTGCGCACCAAGCTCGATACGCTGATGGAGGCGATAAACGAGCAGTTCGGGACGGCCGCCGAATTCGAGGAGCCCAAGGGCGGCATCTTCCTGTGGGTGAAGCTGCCCGACCAGGTCGATACGCTCAAACTCTATCAGGCCGCGCTTGCCGCCGGCGTCTCGATCAATCCGGGGCCGGAATGGTCGACCAACAAGGGCTATTCCGGCTCACGCCTGCGGCTATGCTTTGCAAGCCCGACACATCAGCAGATCCGTGAGGGCATTGCTGTACTGGCCGAGGTCTGCCGCAAGGAGTTCGGCGTGCCGACCCGAAGCGCCAATATCGAGAAGGCGCGGGCCTGACGCCGCGCATCAGGCGCCTGCTGGACGATCGGAGAGAGAATGCTAGACTTCCGTCTCGATCGAGGCGGGGCTTGCCAGAACATGATGCGTTGTTCGAGCCGCTGGATCACGGCTGCGCTGCTGTGGGTTGCGTTGGCGTCCCTGGCTCACGCCGAGACGCTTGCTGCGACAGTGGAGCAATGGGGATTGCTCGGCTCATGGTCGGTCGACTGCGCACTGCCGCCCGACCGCGACAAGGGTGCGCTGCTGACGTACGAGATCAGCAAGGACGGCCGGGTGATGTACCGGCGCAATTTTGGAGAAGCCAAGGACGAGAGCGAGGTCGTGTCCGCCACGGTCAACGCCGAAGGCTTGCTCAATCTCATGGTGTTCTTCCCATCGCTGCATCAGACACGCGAGTTCGGACTGATGTTGCAGAAGGACGGCAGCCTGCGCGCGATCTACAATCGCAGTGAGCGCGGCGAGTACACGATCAGGGACGGCAAATACGTCAAGACCGGCGCACCGACACCTGCGCAGCAACGCTGCGATTAACCACCCTGAACATCCATTCAGAATTCTCTCGTATTTCCTCCGGAACGATCGCAGGCATGCGCCGTTCTCCTGTGCAATTGAACTGGAGGAGGACATCATGAAGAAGTTTGCTTATGTGGTTGCAGCTCTCGGCGCACTGGCGATCGTTGCACCGACGATGGCGAGTGCTGAGACGGTGGTGATCAAGGGCGGTCATCATGGCGGTTACGGCGCCCGCGCCGAAATGCGCGAGCATCGTGACAATGGCTGGCATCGTGGCTGGCACCATCACGACCGTGTCGTCGTGGTCAAGCGTGGCCATCATCACATGGACTAATGCGCAACGCAAAATGGAAATGGCCCCTCACGGGGCCATTTCTTTGCGTTCGAAAAGCGCTTTGGGGAGACTAATCCCACGCCGGCGCAAAACCGGGATTGACGCAGCGCTTGTCTTTCGGCAGCGCGGCGATCTTCTTGCGGTCGGCCTCGTCGAGCGTGATCTTCAGCGCGTCAAGATTGGCCTGCTGGCTTTCGCGGCGCGACGCCTTCGGGATCGCGGCCACGCCGTCCTGGTCGAGCAGCCATTTCAGCGCCACCTGCGCCGCACTCGCGTTGTGCTTGGCGCCGATCTCAGCGAGCACCGGATCGGATGCAACGCGTCCCTGCGCGAGCGGGCAGTAGGCGACCAGCGGGATCGACTTGGCGGTGAGATAGGCCAAAACCTTCGATTGATCGAGCATCGCGTGATATTCGATCTGGTTGCAGGCGATCGGCGCCTTGATGTCCTCGACCACGGTCTTGAGCAGCGCGGTGGTGAAATTGGCAACGCCAATCGCTCGCGTGCGCCCCTCCTGCTTCAATTTCATCAAGGTCTCGAACACCGCGTCCCAGTTCGCCGACTTCGACGGCCAGTGCACGAGATAGAGGTCGACGTGGTCAAGCCTGAGCTTGTTCAAGCTCGTATCGAAGGCGCGGCGGATCGCGTCCGGCGCCAGATTCTCGTGCCAGACCTTTGTCGTGACGTGTAGCTCACCGCGCGGCACGCCTGCCGTGGCGAGGGCAGCGCCGATCGCTTCCTCATTGGCATACATTTCGGCGGTGTCGATGTGGCGGTAACCGATCGACAGCGCGCTCTCGACCGCGGCACGGCAGGCATCGCCCTGCATGCGGAAGGTGCCGAGGCCGAGCTTGGGCATGCTGATGCCCTGTGTTTTCAAATTGTCCATGAATAGGCTCCTGACGTATTTCAGCCCGCCAGACGCGCGGCAAGGCCGCGACAACAGACTCTTGGTGATGGGAAAGAGGTGGCGGGAAAGACCACCATAGCGCGGGAGCCGTCGGGTGGCCAATCAAGATCGGGTTAGCGCCCCTCACGAATGCTGCGCCACCACGGCCGGGCGTGTCTGCGGCCGCGGCACGATGTCGACCGACCAGAGGTCGCGGTTGTCGACGTCCTTCAGCGTCACGGTCATTACGCCGGTGCGGCCGTCGATGTCGACCTTGCCGAAGAATTGCAATCCGAAACAGGGCGCGAGGTTCTCGCCCTGGGCTTCGCTACAGCCGTTCTGGTACATCGCGACCGGGCCAAAAGTGTCGTCGAGCTCGCCTGGGCCCCAGGTGCCGGCATGCAGCGGGCCGGAGACAAACTCCCAGAACGGCTCAAAATCCTGAAATTGAGCTTTGTTGGGATCGTAGTAGTGCGCGGCGGTGTAATGCATGTCGGCTGTGAGCCAGACGACGTTGCGGACACCGGCACGCTTGATCGAGCCGAGCAGATCGGCGATCTCATGTTCACGCCGGTCGGGCGGACCGTCACCGAGTGCGACTGCATCGAGACTGACCAGGCCGATCGGCAGGTCGGCCGCGATTACCTTCCAGGTCGCGTGCGAGGCGGCCAGCTCCCGCTTCAGCCAGGCGAGCTGTTCGGCACCCAGAATCCAGCCGCGATGGTCGTCGCCCTTGTTCCAGCTGTCGTCGCGATAGCTGCGCATGTCGACCATGAAGACGTCGAGCATTGGGCCATAAGCGATCTTGCGGTAGACCCGACCTTGCCGCGCGCCGATGTCGCGGATCGGCATGAAGTCGAAGAAGGCGCGACGGGCGCGCGCGACCAGGCGCGGGGTGCCGTCGTCCTCATAGCCGGAATCGTCATAGCTGCCGGTCGGCGACCAGTCGTTGGTGACCTCATGGTCGTCCCACTGCGCGAACATCGGCACGTGCGCGTGGAAGGCGCGGAAATTCTCGTCGAGATGGTTGTATTTGTAGTTGCCGCGGAACTGCGCCAGCGTGTGCGCGACCTGCGCCTTGTCCTCGGTCACCAGATTGCGCCAGGTCTCGCCGTTCGGCAGCTTCTGCTCCGCAGGAATCGTGCAATCGGCGTAGATATGATCGCCGGAGTGGATGAAGAAGTCCGGGCGGTTCTCCAACATTGTGCGATAGCTGCGATAGCCGCCGCGCGATGTGTCGATGCCCCAGCCCTGCCCCGCGGTGTCGCCGGACCACAGGAACGAGATCGACTGCCCCTCGGCCGGCGCGGTGCGGAAGTGGCCGACGCGGCTTTCGCCAGCGATGCCGGTCGCGATGTCGTCGAAGCGGACGCGATAGAAGATGTCCTGCCCGGACGGCAGATCGTTCAGCAGCAGCTTTGATGTGAAGTCGGCATCCGGCAACGCATCGCCGGATGCTGCCGCAATGATCGTCCTGAAGCTTTCGACGGTCGAGCATTCCACTTGCATCCGCGCCGGCCGGTCGGCGCGAGCCCAGACCATGGCGGAGCCATCCGACACGTCGCCGGACTGAATGCCGCCGGCGATCTGCGGGCGGTCGGCGGCGCGGCTAAGGTGCGGCTTTGCAAGCGTGGCGATGACGAGAGAAGACGTGGAGCGGACCAGGAATTGCCGTCGGGTCCATGCGCGCGGGGCGCGGAGCGTTGCCATTCAGGAAACCTTCGTCGAATCGCGACGGAAGGTGCCTGCGCCGTTTGACTCCTGGCTTACGGTTTCTTGACTCGGCGCCGACGGTTTTGCGACGCGGAGATGACGGCCTCAGACCAGACTAGCGCTGCCAGTTGCAGATGCCGCCGGTGCGGCACGGCCAGGTCTGGATGCGGGTGTCTCTCGCCTGCGCATCCAGCGGATTGCCGTGACGATGCGCGAGCTTGGCGCGGGCTGCGCCGCGCGGCTGCGCCGGCCTCGACTGCGCGACCTTCGGCTCCGACACGTGCACGCGTTCGGCCGCGACCTTCTTCGGCACGTCGACCGGCTCGGCGCGCGCCTGAGCGTCGTTGCCGCCCTTGGCCTCTAACGCGACCGGTGCAAATTGGGTCTCGGGCCCCAGCCGTTTCGGCGACAGCACCGCCTTGGAGAGATCGAGACCGAGATATTCGTCGGGCTTGTAGTCGTCAGCACGCGCGATACCGCCCCATGCGAGCACGAGGGCAGCGGCAACAGCAAAATGAACGCTCTTCAGGACCACGGACGCCTCCTGAATTTGATTATTTAAGAGGTAATTTACCTCTATTTAGGAGGCGTCGCGCGCAATTCCAGCGGTCAATTGCCGCCGTGGTTAAGAAGTTTGGCGGTGTCAGGCGACCTTTCTTGCTGTTCCCGTTCCCTCCAGGAACCCCATCAGCCGGCTGCGGATGATTTGTTCCGCCTCACCCATGATGCGATCGACGAGTTCCTTGCAGGAGGGGATGTCGTGGATGAGGCCTGCGACCATGCCACAGCTCCAGGCGCCGGCATCCATCTGTCCGTCCAGCATGACCTTGGGATAGACACCCGCGACCTGATCGTGGATGTCGTCGATCGTCAGCTTGTCGCCCTTGGCATGCTCGATCTCGAGCAGACGATCGACATTGGCGTTCTTCAGCACGCGCTCGGTATTACGTAGTGCGCGCATGATAAGGCGGGTGTCGAGCTCGGTCGCCGCGACCAGCGCGTTCTTCACGTTCTGATGCACCGGCGCTTCCTTGGTGGCGATGAAGCGCGTGCCCATGTTCATGCCGGCTGCGCCCAGCGACAGGGCTGCTACGAGGCTGCGCCCATCGGCCATACCGCCGGAGGCCACGAACGGGATCTTCAATTCCTCCGCCGCGCGCGGCAGCAGGATCATGTTGGGAATGTCGTCCTCGCCGGGATGCCCGCCGCACTCGAAGCCGTCGACGCTGACGGCGTCGCAGCCGATCCGCTCGGCCTTCAGCGAGTGGCGGACCGAGGTGCATTTGTGGATGACCTTGATGCCGGCCGCCTTCAGTGCCGGCATGTATTGTTCCGGGCTGCGGCCGGCGGTCTCCACGGACTTGACGCCACCCTCGACGATGGCGGCGATGTATTCCGGATAAGGCGGCGCCGCGAAGGTCGGCAGGAAGGTGAGGTTCACGCCGAACGGCTTGTCGGTCATGTCGCGGCAGCGCGCGATTTCCTTGGCGAGCAGCTCCGGCGTCTTTTGCGTAAGACCCGTGATGATGCCGAGACCGCCGGCATTGGAGACGGCGGCGGCCAACTCGGCAAAGCCGACGAAATGCATGCCGCCCTGGATGATGGGGTGCTCGATGCCGAACAGTTCGGTGATCGCGGTCTTCACTTAAGTTACCTCCCGGAATTTTGCTTGGTGTTTGGAACAGTCTAGCCGGACTTTTGCGCCGCGGTCACCACTTCTCTCCGAACGGCCGGATCTCCAGCTCGAACGTCCATGCGCTCTTCGGCTGCTGATACAGCTGCCAATAGGAATCAGCGACAGCCGACGGCGGCATCAGCAGATCGGGATTGTCGAGCGCATTCGGACCGAGCGCCTCGAGCCGACGCTGCCGCACCCATTCGGTGTCGACGCCGGAATCGATGATGAGGTGCGCAACGTGGATGTTCTTCGGCCCGAGCTCTCGCGCCATCGCCTGCGCCACCGCGCGAAGTCCGAATTTTGCGCTGGCAAAGGCGGCAAAGCCGCTGCCGCCGCGCAAGGACGCGGTCGCGCCGGTGAAGAAGATCTTGCCGCCGCCGTGCGGCAGCATCAGCCGCGCCGCCTCGCGGCCGGCGAGGAAGCCGGAATAGCAGGCCATCTCCCACACTTTGCGGAACACGCGCTCGGTGGTGTCGAGGACGGGGAAATTGACGTTGGCACCGACGTTGAAGATGCAGACCTCGAGCGGTGCGTGCTTGTCGGCGTCGTTGAGGAAGGAGATGACCTCGTCCTCCTTCCGCGCATCGAGCGATCGCGCGTGGATCTCGCCGCCCGCCGCCTCAACGTCCTTCACCAGCGGCGCCAGCTTGTCGCCGTTGCGGCGGCCGGCGAAGATCGAAAAACCTTCGGCAGCGAATTTCTTGGCGATCTCGGAGCCGATGAAATCGCCGGCCCCGATCACGGCCGCTGTCGCGTTTCGCTTGGGCAAGGTCGCCTCCTCCGGTGAGAGCATATGATTGAGCTCAGGCTATAGTTCTAAAATAGAACTGTCAAACTTGGCGACTGAATGCTAGGTTTCGCTGCAAATAGCGTTGATCATTCAAGTCAGTTCCTTTTTCTGACTTACTAAGCATGTGCCGGAGATCGCTGCATGAAATGGGACACGCTGGACGAAGAGCCCTGCTCGCTCTCCCGCACCGTCGCCGTGGTCGGCGACCGCTGGACGCTGTTGATCCTGCGCGAATGCTTTTTGCGCGTGCGCCGGTTCGAAGGATTTCAGTCGTCGCTCCAGATCACGCGGCACCTGCTCTCGGAGCGGCTGAAGAAGCTGGTTCGTTTCGGCATCCTGCGCCGCGTCCCCTATTCCGAAGCGCCGAAGCGCTACGAGTACATTCTGACGCAAAAGGGGCTCGACCTCTACCCGATCATCATGGCGATGGTGCATTGGGGCGACGCCCACATGGGCGACGAACGCGGCCGCCCGCTACTGCATGAGCACAAGAACTGCGGCAGGCTGTTCGATCCCGTGATGGTGTGCTCGGAATGCGGCGAGGCGCTGCATGCGAAGCAGGTGCATGTGCATGCGGGGCCGGGACGGAGGGAAGCGGCCGGGTGAGTGTCCAGAGTCGTCCTGGCGAAAGCCAGGACGACCATAAGGAGGCAACGCTGCCTTCCCTGCTCATCGGATCTCCTGCCGTACCAAACGCTACGCGAGGGGAACGCCGTAATAGGTGTTGATGCCGCGAACCGTGGCATCGTCACCCCAATTCCACTCGCTCTGCTCGCGATATTTCGGCGCGCCTTGCAGCTCCTTGGTCGTAATCCCCGTGACATAACCGCCGAGCTCGGTGTCGTATTTCAACGACTGCCAGGGCAACGGATAGTGATCGTTGCCGACGCCCAAGAATCCGCCGAACCCAAGCACGGCGTACGACACCCTGCCGCTCGTCTTGTCAATCATCACGCGCTCGATCGAACCGATCTTGTTGCGATCTGCGCCATAGACCGATGTTCCCTCGACCTTGTCGCTGCCGATCAACCGGCCCATTTCGTTCCGATCCAGCTCGCCTTGATTCAACATTTGAATTCTCCCTCGCGGCCAATGCCCAGACCAACCGGATAAATGGATGATCGTTCCTGTGTGCTGTTCCAACCGGAAGCACGCCCCCCACCAAACCACTCACGCCTAACGATCCGACGGAACCAAGCGTTTGGAACAACAATATCGGCGCCGTGTTGGTCGGCGCAAACTTCACGCGGCCCTATCGGCTGCGCCAATCCGGAGGGACCGAACCATGAAACGAACCATCATCGCCTTTGCTTGCGTACTGCTCGCAGGCCCCGCACTCGCCCAGTCGCTCGGTGAGAAGACCGGCATCAACTCGACGCTCGGTGTTACGCCGACCACGGCCGATTTCGTGAAGGAGGTCGCCGTCAGCGATATGTTCGAGATCGAATCGAGCAAGCTCGCCGAGCAGAAGGGTAACGCGCAGGAAAAATCCTTCGCGCAGCAAATGGTGACTGACCACACCAAGACCAGCAGCGAATTAAAGGCCCTCGTCGGCAACGGCAAGGTGCAGGCAACGCTGCCGGCGGCGCTGGACAGCTCACACCAGAGCAAGCTCGACAAGCTCAAGGGCGCGACGGGTAAGGATTTCAGCTCGGACTTCGATTCCTACCAGACCAGCGCGCACGAGGACGCGGTCTCGCTGTTCGAGCGCTACGCCAAGGGCGGCGATAATGCCGCATTGAAGGACTGGGCCGGCAAGACGCTACCTGCACTGCGCCACCACCTCGATATGGCACAGGAGCTCGGCAAGGCGCCGAGCGTTGGACAGTCCAAGTAAGCAATTGATGGGCATGCCGGCCCCGCCGCGAGCGCAAAGCTCGCGGCTTCGCTAGCATTTTCAACAGCGCGAGGAAACACGGTCATGGCCGAGCAGAACTTGATCGATCCCATCAGCCGCTATCCGAAGCCGCCGTTCAAGAAGCAATCGCAGCCTTGGCCGGGCCTCGCCAGCAAGATGGAGCCGCCGCCGGATCATGGCGAGACCAGCTACAAGGGCTCCGGCCGCTTGGCCGGCCGCAAGGCGCTGATCACTGGCGGTGATTCCGGCATGGGCCGCGCTGCCGCGATTGCCTATGCGCGCGAAGGCGCCGATGTCGTCATCAATTATCTGCCCGCGGAGGAGTCCGACGCGCAGGAGGTGATCGCTCTGATCAAGAAGGAGGGCCGCACCGGAATCGCGACCCCCGGCGACCTCAAGGATGAGGCCTTTTGCAAAAAGCTGGTCGAGCAAGCTGTGCAGGCCCTCGGCGGCCTCGACATCATCGTCAACAACGCGGCGCGGCAGCAGACGCGGGCCTCAGTTCTCGATGTTTCTTCGGAAGATTTCGACGCAACGATGAAGACGAATATCTACGCACCGTTCTGGATTATCAAAGCGGCGCTGCCGCATTTGAAACCCGGGTCCTGCATCATCGGCACGACCTCCGAGCAGGCCTACGATCCGTCGCCCGATCTCTACGACTATGCGCAGACCAAGGCTGCGACGATGAATTACGTAAAATCGCTGGCGAAGCAACTCGCCTCGAAAGGTATCCGCGTCAATGGTGTCGCGCCGGGACCTATCTGGACGCCGCTCCAGGTCTCCGGCGGCGCCACAATGGAAAAACTCGAAAAATTCGGCGGGATGACGCCGTTCGGCCGTCCTGGTCAGCCCGCCGAGCTTGCCTCGATCTATGTGCAGCTAGCCGCGGCTGACGCCAGCTACGCGACGGGCCAGGTTTACGGCGCCGCCGGCGGATCGGGGCAGCCGTAGACGCCGACAAGGCCAACGCGTCAATTCAGGAACCTTCACTGGCGCGAGGCTTTACAAAACTGTCATGAAGCAGATCTTGCCGGCCTCAGAGCGATGGCGCTCGTAACAGTCAAGCCCACGCGAATGGATACCGCGATCGCCGATGAGATCGCAGCTCATACCGATTACGAGCTTGAGGATGCCGCAGAGGCGCTAACTTGGGGCGCCGACGAACATGTGCTGCTGGCGCTGGCGGCAGCAGGTTGGCTCTATGTCCAGCTTCGCCAGCCGCAGGTCCGCCCTGTCGCAAATCACGTCCTGACGGTTTCGCTGATGACAGCGGTGTTACCGCATATTCTCAAATCGGTCGTCGACCAGACCAGGCCGGACCGGCTGACTGTTCGCGGCCATCGACATGGCGTTCCCATCTCAGGGCGGGCTCGCGACGCGTTTCCGTCCGGTCACGCCGTGCACATGGGCGCCCTCGCCTCAGCGGCCGGTCTGCTGCCGCCGGCGCCCCGCCGACTGGTGCGTTCCATTGCCGTCGCGCTTTCGCTGACGCGGATCGCGTTGCTTGCACATTGGGCGAGCGACGTGGTCGTGGGCTTCGCGCTTGGCGCCGTAGTCGAGAGACTTTTGCGACCATGGACGCTGGGCGAGCCGCGTGGCAAGCGCGCGAGGTCACGGACAAAGGCATGACCGAATATATCCTGCGCTTCATCGTCGGCGGCGCGATCGTTTCCGCCTTCGCAACCCTCGGCGACATGCTCAGGCCCAAGAGTTTCGCCGGACTTTTGGGTGCAGCGCCTTCGGTCGCGCTCGCCACGCTCGGCATTGCCCTTGTGCAGCACGGCCCCGGCTATGCCGCGGCCGAGAGCTGGACCATGATCTATGGCGCGGTCGCGCTCACTTGCTACAGCGTCGTCGTCTGCCACATCCTGATGAGATTGCGGCTTACGGCGCTGCCTGCCACCATTTTCGCCTTCGCCGCATGGCTCGCGGTCGCTTTCGGTCTGCTAGCCGGTTTCGGAGGCGCCTGATGCTGGTCAAGCTGTCTTTATCCACACTGAAGCAAACCCATTGGTACGAATTTGGCGTTCGCTTCGTGCTCGGCGGACTGGCCACGGTCTTGGCGGGAATCGTGGGTGCCTGCTTTGGTGTGTCCGCAGGCGGGCTCTTCCTCGCACTTCCCGCCATCTTCTGCGCCAGCGCAACACTGATCGAAAGCCACGAGCGCCGCGCCAAGGAGAAAGCCGGCCTTAGCGGCCGACGACGCGGGCAAGAGGCCGCAGCACTCGACGCGGCGGGCGCAGCCATGGGAAGCATTGGTCTTGCTGCTTTCGCCGCCGTCTTCTACGTCACCACCCAAATGAGCACCATCGGTGCATTTGCTGCCGCCGTCGTGGCCTGGACCGCCGCCTCGATGTCGACATGGTGGCTGAGGCGGAAGCTTCGCACCGTCTCCCGCCACCCGCGACCCGGACGCCCTTTGCAATCAGCGAGGAGCCGCAGCTTCCTCGCGTAACATCAGGAAACCGTACATCTCGGCGGCAGCCTGAAGCTGCTCGATGCGCACGCCGACGGCGTCGCGCAGCTTGCCTTGTGGCAGGCGCGCCAGCTCATGTTCCAACCGCAGCCTCTGCGCGTCGAGGCGTTGTTCGGATGTGTGGGGCTCAGACCGTCTTCGCATCTTCGATCCTCGGGGGTTGCAGACCTGGGCTGTTGGCCCAACGCTCGACTTGCTCAATCACCTTCTGATGGCTCGGTCGCACCGGCTTCGGTGCTTCGCGCTGCTCAGAAAGCTTGCGGGGTAACCTGACCTCGTCCGTCATGGTACGTCTCCCTTTCCCTCTGAAAATGCGCTTGCGCGGGAATAGTTTCAAGTCATAACGCATTGATTTTATTTGACTATCTTACTCAACTGACGTTTTTTTGGACTCCTGCGGAACTCTCGGCAAGTTGGCAAGTTTAGCAAATTACTCATCTTGCTAACTTTGCGTGAGCGACCATGAACGACCTTCGCGCCGAGCGACTTCAAGTCATGCTCTCACCGGAAGAGCTGGCCGCAGTTGATGATTTCCGGTTCAAGCACCGCATGCCGACGCGCGCTGCGGCGGTTCGCGAACTCCTCAAATTCGGACTCGCAGCCGCGGGCATCGAAACGAGTATCAATCCTTCTGTAGGCGTCAAATCAAGCGAGTTTGGTGTCTTTGGCCGCGGTCCGGAGGGACATGCACCCGGAAAAGCCGAGGGCGACGCCGAGGATTGATTCCCGGTCTCTCACAAGCAAAACGACCCCGGCACAGGGGGTGCCAGGGCCGTCCTTGGAGATCGCTTCCGAAGCACCGGGGGCATGACATCCGGAAGCAATCAGTCGACTCGTCGCGAGAAGATTCGTTCCTCGCGGAATTAGCCGCTCGGCGCGGCGCCGGAATCATCCGGCGTCATGCCGGAGCCGGGCGTCTTGCTGTTGTCGTTGAGCTTGGGATCGCGCGTAGCTTCACGCGAGGGCGAGCCCTTTCCCTCTGTGTTGTGGGCGGCCTGCGCGCGCTGCTTGTCGCGCGGCTGATCCTCTGCCTTTTTGTCCTTGACGATGCCGTGGTCGGAATGCGCCATGATGTCCTCTCGCCTCTCCTGATGTCTCGAAGCGCTTACGCACCGGAGCGTCGAATGTTCCGGCGCGCGCGAGAGCGTCGCGGCACTAGCTATGCGCCGCGTGCGCCGCAACCGATGCATTTTCCTGGTGCACCTGGCGGACCGTCGTCACCGTCGCGAAGGCGACCGAGACTCCGAAGGCGAGTATGAGTGAGAGAAGTGCCAGACGTGGAGCCATTGCAAAACCTCCTTCTGGAATCAAAAAAACCAACGCGATCGACTATTCCCAGATCATTGTTGATTGGTCGCATTCATTCCGTGATCGGTCTCACACGCAGATTCACGAAAAGGAGACCGGCACGAAAACAAGACCGGTCAGGCATCCTGCTTTTGGCGGATGCGGACCATGACGGGCGGGATTTCGCCATCAAGCCAGTCCTGCTCGTTCGCGAGCGCCCTCCAAGCCTCCGCCATGCGCGAATAGCGCTTGTAGGTCGGCTGCCCCTTGGCGCGCTCGGCGAGCTGCAGGCAGTTGTCCGCGTTATCCCGGAAAATGTCAGACTGCTTCATGGAGAAGACGTGGGCACGGAACCAACGTTCCGCAACCGGCCTTACAGGATCTTAACCTTTGCCGGAACTTCGCCCGCCATGCGTCATTGGTTGCTTATGCGGATTCTTGTCGCGATCATCCTGGCGTTCATCAGCACCGCAGCACTCGCCGACAGCTCGGGTGAGCAGATGCGGGGCGAGCGCACGCCGACAGCAACCGATGTCATCAGCGGTCTCTACGCCCTCGGCCGATTCCAGCAGGGGTTGCTGGAGAGCACGGACCTGCAAGGCAATGCGGAGGTCAGGAACCACGCGGCCCTGCGCGCAGAAGAGGGGGCCAAGCGCGACAAGACCCTCAAGCAGGTTCAGGATGCGATCGGCGCCGAACCGCGTGTGAGCAAGGCACCATCGGCCAGCGCGAGCCTAACCGAGCCCGAAAACTCGGACGGACCAGGCTACGTCAGACGCTTCTATGCCGCGCAGATCCCACAATATGATTCGGCCATCAGCCTGATCGAGCGCTATCTGAGAGCGCCTGACAATGCCGCCCTCGCCGCCTTTGCGCGTGAGCAATTGCCCATATTGCGTGCCCAGGCCGAGGATGCCGAGCGCAGCATGGCGGACAAGTAGCGGCCCGACGGCCCCCGGCGAGCGCACCGCGCGGCCCCCAAAATATCTGGAACCGAATGGAACCAATTGCATTCACGGCGGTTATTTGAACCGGGCTGAGCGAAGCAGGTTCCATTTCCGGGCGCCACAACCATGGCGCTTGATTTGCGATTCGGCAGACGCTCTATTTCGGCTAATGCGTCGTGCCTTGGATTCGCGACGCCTGCGGGGGAATGATATGAGCGACCTCGATCCCGGACCTTCACGATCCGGTCGTCGCGTCCCTAAACCCAAAATCAACGGCACCTCAGAGCCGGACTCCCGGCAGGAGCTGCTGCTCACGCTTCAGGCCATGCGCAGCGGCGACTTTTCCGTGCGCATGAGCGGCGACTATCTCGGCATCGACGGCAAGATCGCCGACACTTTCAACGAAATCATCGCAGCCAACCAGCGCATGGCGCAGCAGCTCGAGCTGGTCGGCCAAGTCGTCGGGCGCGAAGGCAAGACCCGGCAGCGCGTGAAGTTCGGTCTCGCCTCCGGCTCCTGGGCCGACATGGAAGGCTCCGTCAACACACTGATCGACGACCTGTTGTGGCCGACGCGCGAGGTGACCCGCGCGGTCGCGGCCGTTGCGCAGGGCGACCTGCTCCAGACCGTCAAGCTCGACGTCGACGGCCGCCCGCTTCGCGGCGAATTTTTGCAATCGGCGACCATCGTCAACACGATGATCAAGCAGCTCGGCGTGTTCACCTCCGAGGTGACGCGCGTCGCGCGCGAGGTCGGCACCGAGGGCAAGCTCGGCGGCCAGGCCCAGGTGCCGGAAGTGACCGGCGTCTGGAAGGATTTGACCGAGAGCGTCAACTCGATGGCGAACAACCTGACCAACCAGGTTCGCAACATCGCCGAGGTGACGATCGCGGTCGCCAATGGCGACCTCTCCAAGAAGATCACCGTCGACGTCCGCGGCGAGATCCTTCAGCTCAAGGAAGCCATCAACACGATGGTGGACCAGCTCCGCTCCTTCGCTTCCGAAGTGACGCGCGTGGCGCGCGAGGTCGGCACCGACGGCAAGCTCGGCGGCCAGGCGATCGTGCCCGGCGTCGCCGGCACCTGGAAGGATCTCACCGACTCCGTCAACGCGATGTGCGGCAACCTCACCGCGCAGGTCCGCAATATTGCCAACGTCACCACCGCCGTGGCGCGCGGCGACTTGTCCCGCAAGATCACCGTGGACGTGCGCGGCGAAATTCTGGAGCTGAAGGACACCATCAACACCATGGTGGACCAGCTCAACTCGTTTGCCTCCGAAGTGACGCGCGTCGCGCGCGAGGTCGGCACCGAAGGCAAGCTCGGCGGCCAGGCCCAGGTGCCCGGCGTCGCAGGCACATGGAAGGACCTCACCGACAACGTCAACTTCATGGCGTCGAACTTGACCGCACAGGTCCGCAACATCGCCGACGTCGCCACCGCAATCGCCGGCGGCGATCTGTCGAAGAAGATCACGGTGAACGTCTCGGGCGAGATCCTTCAGCTGAAGGAAACGCTCAACACCTGCGTGGACCAGCTCAATGCCTTCGCCGGCGAAGTCACGCGCGTGGCGCGCGAGGTCGGCACCGAGGGGCGGCTCGGCGGCCAGGCCAATGTGCTCGGCGTCGCCGGCACCTGGAAGGACCTGACCGAGAGCGTCAACTCGATGGCGTCGAACCTGACCGCACAGGTCCGCAACATCGCCGAAGTGACGACGGCCGTCGCCGGCGGCGACTTGTCGAAGAAGATCACGGTGGACGTGCGCGGCGAGATTCTGGAGCTGAAAGACACCATCAATACCATGGTGGACCAGCTCAACGCCTTCGCCGGTGAAGTCACGCGCGTCGCGCGCGAGGTCGGCACCGAAGGCAAGCTCGGCGGCCAGGCCCAGGTGCGCGGCGTCGCCGGCACATGGAAGGATCTCACCGACAGCGTCAACTCGATGGCATCGAACCTGACGGGTCAGGTGCGTAACATCGCCGAAGTGGCGACCGCGGTGGCCAAGGGCGATTTGTCGAAGAAGATCACCGTGAACGTGTCGGGCGAAATCCTTCAGCTGAAGGAAACGCTCAACACCATGGTGGACCAGCTCAACGCCTTCGCCGGCGAAGTCACGCGCGTGGCGCGCGAAGTCGGCACCGAAGGCAAGCTCGGTGGTCAGGCCCAGGTGCCCGGCGTCGCCGGCACATGGAAGGACCTCACCGACAACGTCAACTCGATGGCGGGCAACCTCACCGCCCAGGTCCGCAACATCGCCGAGGTCGCAACCGCCATCGCCGGCGGCGACCTCTCGCGCAAGATCACGGTCGACGTCCGCGGCGAGATCCTTCAACTGAAGGACACCCTGAACACGATGGTCGACCAGCTCAACCGCTTCGCCGGCGAGGTGACGCGCGTGGCGCGCGAGGTCGGCACCGAAGGCCGTCTCGGCGGTCAGGCCAACGTGCCCGGCGTCGCCGGCACCTGGAAGGATCTCACCGACAGCGTCAACTCGATGGCGGGCAACCTCACCGCCCAGGTCCGCAACATCGCCGAGGTGACCACCGCCGTGGCGCGCGGCGACCTGTCGCGCAAGATCACGGTGGACGTGAAGGGCGAAATCCTCGAGCTGAAAAACACCATCAACACCATGGTGGACCAGCTCAACGCTTTCGCCGGCGAAGTGACGCGCGTGGCGCGCGAGGTCGGCACCGAAGGCAAGCTCGGCGGTCAGGCCGAAGTGCCCGGCGTTGCCGGTACCTGGAAGGACCTCACCGACAACGTCAACTTCATGGCATCGAACCTCACGGCCCAGGTCCGCAACATCGCCGAGGTCGCAACCGCGATCGCCGGCGGCGACCTGTCGAAGAAGATCACGGTGGACGTCCGCGGCGAGATCCTGCTGCTCAAGGACACCTTGAACACCATGGTCGAACAGCTCCGCTCCTTCGCCGCCGAAGTGACGCGCGTGGCGCGCGAAGTCGGCACCGAAGGCCGGCTCGGCGGTCAGGCCGTGGTGCCTGGCGTCGGCGGCACCTGGAAGGACCTCACCGACAACGTCAACCTGCTCGCCGCGAACCTCACGACCCAGGTCCGCAACATCGCCGAAGTCACCACGGCGGTCGCGCGCGGCGACTTGTCGCGCAAGATCACCGTGGACGTGAAGGGCGAAATCCTCGAGCTGAAGAACACCATCAACACCATGGTGGATCAGCTCAACGCCTTCGCGGGCGAAGTCACGCGCGTCGCGCGCGAAGTTGGCACCGAAGGCGAGCTCGGCGGCCAGGCCCAGGTGCCCGGCGTCGCCGGCACCTGGAAGGATCTCACCGACACCGTCAACTTCATGGCGGCGAACCTGACCGAGCAGGTCCGCGGCATCGTCAAGGTGGTGACAGCGGTTGCCAACGGCGACCTCAAGCAGAACCTCACCGTGAAATCGAAGGGCGAGGTCGCGGCGCTCGCCGACACCATCAACAACATGACCGAGACGCTCGCGACCTTCGCCGATCAGGTGTCGTCGGTGGCGCGCGAGGTCGGCGTCGAAGGACGGCTCGGCGGCCAGGCCGACGTGCCCGGCGCCGCCGGCACCTGGAAGGACCTGACCGGCAACGTCAACCTGCTGGCGGCCAACCTCACCTCGCAGGTGCGCGCGATCGCGGAAGTTGCGACCGCCGTGACCAAGGGCGACCTCACCCCATCGATCCAGGTCGATGCCCGCGGCGAGCTCGCCGAGCTGAAAGACAACATCAACACGATGATCACGAACCTCCGTCTGACGACGGACGTGAACACCGAGCAGGACTGGCTGAAGACCAACCTCGCCAAATTCACCAACATGCTCCAGGGCCAGCGCGACCTCGCCACAGTCGGCCGGCTGCTGCTGACCGAGCTTTCGCCGCTGGTGAACGCGCATACCGGCGTGATCTATCAGATCGAGAACGAGGACAGTCCTCAGTTGCTGCTGCTCGCGTCCTATGCTGGCGACGGCCTCTATCCCTACCCGCGCATGCTTCCGTTAGGTGATGGTCTGATCGGCCAATGCGCCCTCGACCGGCGCCCGCGCGTCGTGGCGGACATTCCCGCCGACGTGGTTCCGATCAATTCGGCGCTGCTCCGCGTCGCGCCGAAGAACCTCGTTGTGTTGCCGGTGCTGTTCGAGGGTCAGGTCAAGGCCGTGATCGAGCTCGCGTCGCTGACCTCGTTCACGACCTCGCAAATGACGTTCCTGGAGCAGCTCACCGACTCCATCGGCATCGTGCTGAACTCGATCGAGGCGACGATGCAGACCGAAGGCCTGCTCAAACAATCGCAGCAACTCGCCGGCGAGCTCCAGACGCAGCAGCGCGAGTTGCAGCAGACCAATGACCAGCTCGAGCAGAAGGCGCAGCAGCTCGCTGAGCGCAACGTCGAAGTCGAGCGCAAGAACCAGGAAATCGAGCAAGCCCGCCGCGCGCTGGAGGAAAAGGCGACCGAGCTCGCGCTGACCTCGAAGTACAAGTCCGAATTCCTCGCCAATATGAGCCACGAGCTGCGCACGCCGCTGAACTCGATCCTGATCCTCGGACAGCAGCTCACCGACAATCCGGACGGCAACCTCACGGGCAAGCAGGTCGAATTCGCCCGCACCATCCACGGCGCCGGCACCGACTTGCTCAACCTCATCAGCGACATCCTCGATCTCTCCAAGATCGAGTCCGGCACGGTGACGGTCGACGCCGAGGAAATCCTGACCGCGAACCTGCTGGAGACCGTCGGGCGGCCGTTCCGGCACGAAGCGGAGAACCGCAATTTGTCGTTCAAGATCGACGTCGATCCGAACCTCGCGCGCAGCATCGTCACCGACTCCAAGCGGCTGCAACAGGTTCTCAAGAACCTGCTCTCCAACGCCTTCAAGTTCACCGCCGAAGGCGAGGTGCGGCTCAAGGTCGCCGCCGCAGTTGGCGGCTGGGGGACGGATCACCCGGTGCTGAACTCCGCACCGGCCGTGATCGCGTTCGAGGTGTCCGATACCGGCATCGGCATTCCCCTGGAGAAGCAGAAGCTGATCTTCGAGGCGTTCCAGCAAGCGGACGCCGGTACCAGCCGCAAATATGGGGGCACCGGCCTTGGCCTCGCGATCAGCCGCGAGCTCGCGAGCCTGCTCGGCGGAGAGATCCATTTGCGCAGCTCGCCCGGCAAGGGCTCGTCCTTCACGCTCTATCTGCCGCTGAAATATTCCGGCCCGACGCTCGCGCCGCGCGTCACGCCGCAGCAGCAATACAACCAGCCACCGGCGCTCCAGCCGGCAACGACAGCGCCCGAACGCGTCATCGAGCAGTTGCCCGACGACCGGCTCAACCTCGAGCCCGGCGATAGCATCCTGCTGATCGTCGAGGACGACCCGCATTATGCGCGAATTCTGGTCGACCTCGCGCGCGACAAGGGCTTCAAGGTCCTGGTTGCGGCGCGTGGCGCAGAAGCGCTCGAGCTTGCGAAACAGTACCAGCCGAGAGCCGTGTCGCTCGACGTGTTCCTGCCGGACATGCTGGGCTGGACCGTGCTGAGCCAGCTCAAGCACAATCCGCTGACCCGCCATATCCCCGTGCAGATCATCACCCTCGACGAGGACCGCCAGCATGCACTGGCGCGCGGCGCCTTCTCTTTCGTCAACAAGCCGACGACGACGGAGGGCGTTTCAGCCGCACTGACGCAGATCAAGGAATATGCGCGACCACGGCGCAAGCGGCTCCTGATCGTCGAGGACAACGAGGCCGAGCAGCTCTCGATCCGCGAGCTCCTGCATCACGACGATATCGAGATCGTGACGACCGATACGGGCGCCGGCGCACTTTCGACGCTGCGCGAGGCGCCCTGCGATTGCGTGGTGCTCGACTTGCGGCTGCCCGATATGAGCGGCTTCGAGGTGCTCGACCAGATCCGTAACGACGAAGCGCTGTCGAACATTCCCGTGGTGGTCTTCACCGGCCGCGAGCTGTCCGCCGAGGAGGATGCGGAACTCCACACCATGGCGCGCAGCATCGTGGTCAAGGGCGTGGAATCGCCGGAGCGCCTGCTCGACGAAACCGCATTGTTCCTGCATCGCGTGATCACGGAACTGCCGGTCGAGAAGCAGCGCATGCTGGAGAAACTGAACAGTTCCGACGAGGATTTGATCGGCAAGACCGCGCTGCTCGTCGACGACGACGCCCGCAACATCTTCGCGCTGTCGAGCGTGCTGGAGCGGCGCGGCATGAAGGTGCTGACGGCGACCACCGGCCGCGAGGCGGTGACACTGGTCGAATCCAATCCGGAAATCGCCATCGTGCTGATGGACATCATGATGCCGCAGATGGATGGCTATCAGACCATCGGCGTGATCCGGGAGAACCCTGCGTTCTTGCGCCTGCCGATCATCGCGCTGACAGCGAAGGCGATGAAGGGCGATCGCGAGAAATGTCTGGAAGCCGGCGCGTCCGACTACCTCGCCAAACCCGTCAACACCGATCAATTGCTGCTTGCGATCCGCATGTGGCTGCACCGCTGAGTTGGATCGCGAATGGACCACGAAAAGGTCAACATCCTCCTCGTCGACGACCAGCCGGCCAAGCTGCTCGCCTACGAAGTGATCCTGAAGGAACTCGGCGAGAACCTCGTGATCGCCTCGTCCGGTCGCGAAGCGCTGGAAGTGCTGCTCAAGACCGAAATCGCGGTGATCCTGGTCGATGTCTGCATGCCCGAGCTCGACGGTTTCGAGCTCGCAGCGATGATCCGCGAGCATCCGCGCTTCCAGAAGACAGCGATGATCTTCATCTCGGCGATCCAGGTCTCCGACATCGACCGGTTGCGCGGCTACGAGATGGGCGCGGTCGATTACGTTCCGGTGCCGGTGGTGCCGGAGGTGCTGCGCGCCAAGATCAAGGTGTTTTCCGAACTCTATCGCAAGACGCGCGAGCTCGAACGGCTGAACCAGGAGCTCGAGGATCGCGTCCGCGCACGGACGGCGGAACTGGAGAATTCCACCGCAAAACTGCGCGAAAGCGAGCAGCGCCGCAGCATGGCGATCGCCGCCGGCAAGATGGGTTCCTGGGACTGGGACTGGATCAACGGCGACTGGATGTGGGACGAAGGCCAGTACCGTATCTTCGGCGTGACGCCTGAGACGTTCAACGTCAGTCCGGCGAATATCCAGGCCTTGCTTCACCCTGACGATGTCGACCAGTTCCGCCAGGCCGTCGCTGCATTCAATACTGGCGCGCGTTCCTATGAGGGGGAATTCCGCGTCAGCCGCCCAGACGGCGAGGTGCGCTGGTGCGTCGGCACGGCGGCGGCGACGGTGAACGAGAGCGGCCGCGTGGTTCGCGTCAGCGGCGTCACCGTCGACATCACCGAACGCAAGCGTGCCGAGGAGCGGCAGAATCTTTTGGCACGGGAAGTCGATCATCGCGCCAAGAACGCGCTGGCGCTGGCGCAGTCGATCGTGCGCCTCACCCGCGCCGACGAGGTCAAGGCCTATGTCAGCGCGGTCGAGGGCCGCATCAATGCGCTGGCGCGCGTGCACACCATCCTGTCGCTGTCGAGCTGGCAGGGCGCCGAGCTCTCCAAGCTGATCGACGAGGAGCTTGCGCCCTATTCGCTTGGCGGTCAGATCAAGCTTGCGGGTCCCGAGGTCCAGCTACTGCCGGCCACCGCGCAAACACTGGCGCTGGCGCTGCACGAGCTGTTCACCAACTCGGCCAAGTACGGCGCGCTATCGACGCGGTCGGGACGGCTCGCGATTGGCTGGCAGGCCGAGAACGATCTCCTCATCCTGACCTGGGAAGAGTCCGGTGGCCCGCTGGTCAGGACGCCGAAATCACGCGGCTTCGGCACAAGGAGCCTGCTGGCGAGTGTCGAATCCCAGCTCGGCGGACAAGCTCAATTCGATTGGCGCGCCGAGGGCCTGGTTTGCCGTCTCGAGGTGCCGTTGACTCCCAAGACTGCGGCCACGGCAGCGCAGGGCAAGTTCGACGCCGAGACCTCCCCTGCGTTACAGCGCGCGTTGGGCTAACGCGACGCGGCAGCCCTCATTCGTCGCACCGACCGGGGTTGATTGGCAACGCGCCCTTCGAGCCAGGCTTCCGTTTGTGCGAGATCGCGCAGCGCCGTCGCGTAACGGCGGGCCGCACTCCGCTCCGCGCCACGCGGCAGCTTGCGCGCCTTGCGCAGCATGTCGGCTGCCGCGTTGCGATAGGCCAGCGAGCGATAGAGAAAGACCACCTTACCCATATCAAATGTTCCCGTGTTGATGCCATTCATCCTCGCAAGATGGGCATGAACGCTGGATGAAGCCGGTGATGACAATTCCTTCATGCAGGATGGAACCTGCGATGGCCGGCTGCGTTGCATGCAAAATCGAGGGGCGGTTCCATGCGCGCAAAGAAGTCGCAAAGCCTGATCTCTCCCGCCGGCGTCATCAAACTGATGACACATGCGATGATGGGCGCAGCGCTCGGCCTCGCCTTCGGTCTCGCGCTTGTTCTGTTCAATCCGGCGGTCGCCAACCTGCTGAACCACGGCGGAACTCCGGCGGTATTTGTCTTCGTCATCACGCTGGTGACGACCTTTACGATTGGCGCGACGCTCACGGGCGTCGTGTTCATCCTGTCCGAGGACAAGGAAACTTGAAGTACGTGTGAAAATTGCGACGTGCTTTGCGTGGAACTCCTGCCGTGAACGGCAGTTGGCTGCCTGCGTCAATTTAACTCAGGAGCTCCCGCGCATGAAGACGACCAAACTCGCTCTCGCCGTGATGCTGGCAACCGGCCTTGCCGTCGCGCCTTTCGCTGCACAGGCCAAGTCGCACAAGGCGAAGCATGAATCCTCGACCTCGACCTCGTCCTCGCAGACGACGGGTGCCAACACGAAGTCCAAGGGCAGCGACGCCTCCGGCCAGGGTGGTTCCGGTCCGGGCTCCGACCAGGGTGGCACGATGTCGAACAACAAGGGCGCCACGAGCAACACCAAGTAAGTGTCGCCGAAGTTCACGAAAGGCCCCGCGAGAGCGGGGCCTTTTTGCTGTCATGCCTCGGCAGCAGGCATTGCTGAGTTCCAGCATGTCGCGTCGCGCCACCGCTTTAGCTGCGTCGAATGTCAGCGATGTTTAGGCGGCGGCTTTCGGAATTTGTCTTCGCGAGGTGGTCGAGCTGCGCCCGCTTGCGCGCGATCAGGAGCTGGGCCGCGGCATCGTCGAGGCCCTCACGCTGCAATTGCCGGATCGCGGAGCCCAGTTCGAGAATCTCGGCGCGCAGTTTCAGAATCCGGTAGGCGTCCGGGTCTTCCTCCACCGCGTGCCTCCAAATGTCTCAGCGACGTGCGATTGGAGCTGCCGGCTTATAGACCTTCTTCACGGAGCGAAGGCGCACCCGGTCACGAATGTCCGGCAAGACATCGCCGCCACCAGCCGCCTTCCATTCGCCGATCAACAGGTTGATTTTCCGGCGCAGATCCATCTGCGCCAGGGCTTGCTCGGAACAGTCGCGATCGCGATTGACGAGATCGCGCACGGACACCTCGACATTGGCCATTTCCAGCCTCAAGGTGCTGATTTTACGTCGAATTTCATTAATTCTGTTGTCCATGGCTTGTTAGAACAAAATAAGAACATATAGTCAAGTCTCGAATTCAGGACGGAGAGGGCACATGCAGGTTCAGGGTAAATACGACGCCAAGGCTTTTCTGATGGAGCAGATGTCCCGGGCGCAGGGGATGAGGCTGAAGCGGCTCAGTGAGGAGGCCTACCAGCCCGCGCAATACGATCGTGAGCTGTCCTCCGTCGAAGCCGCGCGGCGCATCCAAGTGCTCGAGGCGGAGATCGAGCTGGCGAATTCCTTCTAGGTTGCTTGCTGCCTTCGCGCCCTGCGGCGCGTTTCGGAACCATGCCTGCTTCGAGCCGTTCTCTCGGCCTTAGGGAGAGAGTTGATGGCACGCAAGGCAAAGAAGCGCCGTTACTCGCGCAGCGCCGGCGACGATGTCGAGCGCGAGATGCGGCGTTACAAGAAAGGTACCGCGAAGAGCGGACCGGGCGGTCGTGGCGGACGCGTGAAGAGCCGCAAGCAGGCGATCGCAATCGGCCTGTCCGAAGCGCGCAAGAAGGGCAAGAAGGTCCCGAAGAAGACGTCGAAGCGAAAGACGGCCAAGACGGCGACAAAGAAAACGTCGAAGCGCAAATCCGCCAAGCGATAAGACTTGCCGTCCTCAGATCATGCTGCCCGGCATGAAGCACCGGATCGAAATGCCAAACGCCGTCTTGACCGGCCAGACCATGGTGCGGCCGGCACGGTTCGGCTCGGTGATGACGGCTTCATCCGGAACTTCGACCCACTGCCCATCAAGGCGCACCCGATAGTGCCCGTTGAACGATTCCCAATCGGGATCGGCGACTGCAACGCCGTCGGCATCCGAGCAGCACGGACCGAGATGGCTGCGCAGGCTGTCGAACCAGGGCTTGAGCGGCGAATCGGCGTAGCGACCGTCGTCGCGCCCCATGGCGCTTCCGGACGACAGCACGAGCGGCGCCACGAGCAGCGCACACCTCAGCGAGAGCTTCAATCGATCCATATCGGCACCGATCAAATGCGAACCACCGGCGGGTTCCAAAAAGCAACCGGACGTCCGAAGTTCCACGCTTGCAATTCGCCTCGGCGTTTTCACGCCAAAGCGCAACACGCGACTCCGAAGTCTGACGAGCGAACGCGGCTTTTTCGGACGAACCCGTCACCATTGCTGCCGTTAACGAGAATGTTATCGGCAGCCTGTGGGTATCTCTCAGCTCAGAACGAAAAAGGCGGCCCGCAGGCCGCCTTTTGGATTTGCGTGAGCAGGCTCAGCTTACGCGAGCGGCACCGCGACGAACCGGGTCGCCTCCGCGCTCTTCACCTGCAACAGCACGCTGTTCTTGCCGGACGATTTGGCCTGCGCCAGCTCGGAGCGGACTTCGCCGACATTAGCGACGGGCTTGCCGCCAACATTGAGGATGACGTCGCCGGTCTGGATGCCGCGCTGCGCCGCCGGTCCCTGGGGATCGACCTCGGTCACCACGACACCCTTCTGGCCGGCGCCTTGGACGTCACCTGCGGGCGCCAGGCTCAGTCCGAGGCGCGGTGTGCCGGCGCCCGGCTGCACCTTGTCCTCGCCAGCCTTAGCTTGTTGCTCGTTCGGCAGCTCGCCGAGCGCGAGCGTCACCGTCTTGCTCTCGCCCTTGTGGAAGACGTCGAGCTTCACGGACGTACCCGGCGCCAGCGTGGCGATGGTGCGTGCGAGATCGCGGGAGTCCTTGATCGCATTGCCGTTGACGGCGGTAATGACGTCGCCGGCCTCGATGCCGGCCTTCACCGCCGGGCTGCCGTCCTGCGGATTGTCGACGATCGCGCCGCGTGCTTCCTTGAGGCCGAGGCTGTCGGCGATATCGGAGGTCACCGGCTGGACCTGCACGCCGAGCCAGCCACGGGTCACCGCGCCCTTGTCCTTCAACTGGGCGACCACGAGCTTTGCGGTCGAGGCCGGAATGTCGAAGCCGATGCCGACCGAGCCGCCGGAGGGCGAGAAGATCGCGGTGTTCACGCCGATGACGTTGCCGTTCATGTCGAAGGCCGGACCGCCGGAATTGCCCTTGTTGATGGGCGCGTCGATCTGGATGAAGTCGTCATAGGGACCGTTGCCGATGTCGCGGCCGCTGGCCGAGACGATGCCCGCAGTCACGGTTCCGCCAAGGCCGAAGGGATTGCCGACCGCGACCACCCAGTCGCCGATCCGCGGCTTCTGGTCGGAGAATTTGACGAACGGAAGGTCCTTCTTGCCTTCGACCTTGATCAGCGCGAGGTCGGTCTTCGGATCGGTGCCGACCACTTTCGCGGTGTAGACCGTGCCGTCGTCCGTCGTCACCTGCACCGACTGGGCATGGTCGACGACATGATTGTTGGTGACGGCAAAACCGTCAGCGGAGATGAAGAAGCCGGAGCCCTCGCCCGTGATCACTTGGTGGCGCTGGCGCGGCATGCCATTCATGCCGCCCGGGAAGCCGAACTGCCGCGAGAACTGGTCGAACGGCGTCTGTTCGTCAGAATCCATCCGGTTCTGTTGCAGCATCGCGCTCTTGTCGTTGTCCTGGTCGATCTTCACCCGCACCGAGATGACGGCGGGTTTGACCTTGGCGACGAGATCGCCGAAGCCCGATGGCGTCGCGGCGATCTCAGCAGCCTGCGCCGGCGGAATGAGGGAGTTCACACTGAGCGGCGACGAACCGGGAGAGGCGGCCAGCACGGCCACACCAAGCGCGGCCACGGTACCAAGCAGCGCCAGCCGGCGCGGCCTCAAAATCTTGCGGGACGTGGAGATGTCGGAGTTGACGCGGTCGTTCATGTCGAAATGTCCATGTTGGTGAAGGTGTCGCCTTGCACGCAACATGGGCGCAGCCACCTTACGGTGTCCCGTCCACGCGATTAAATCTTGGCAAAGAAAGCGTGGCGAGCGGCCGCGGGTTTTGCGCGATCACACACCCTTGTCGTTCGGATGGGCGACCGCATCCTTCAACGGCGCCGGCATCGGGAAATTCAGGTTCACGTTTTTCGGCGGAATGGGTTTTGTGAACCATTTCGCATAGAGCTCCGCGAACTGACCATTGTTCATCGTCGCGACCAGAGTCTTGTCAACCAACGCTTTGAATTCCGGATCGTCCTTGCGGATGATCAGCCCGTACGGCTCGGTGCGAAGGTTGTCGTCGATGATCCGCCAATTGTCCGGCGCCTGGCTGTTGGCGATGAGACTGGCGAGCAGGATGTCGTCCATGACGAAAGCTTCGCTGCGGCCGGTCGTCAGCGCCAGGAATGAGGCAGCGTGATCCGGAGACAGCACTTGCTTGACCCCAAAGTTCTTCTCCTGGCCGCGCGTGAACAGAAGCGCGATCGACGTTGATCCCGTGGTCAACGACACCGGCTTGTCGCTCAGATCCTCGAACGTCTTGATCGCCGCATCCTTGCGGACCACGGCGCGAATGCTCGACACAAAAATGGTGTTGCTGAAGGCCACCACCTTCTGGCGCTCCAGCGTGTTGGTCGCGGGACCGCAGACGATGTCGATGGTCCCGTTCTGGATCAACGGAATCTGGGTACTGAGCTGGATCGGCTGAAGTGTTGCCTGAAGCGAGGGGAGTTTCAGCTCGTCCTTCACGGCATCAACGATCCGCGCGCAGAGGTCCATCGCGAAGCCGACGGGCTTCTGGTTGTCGTCGAGATAGGAAAACGGAACGGAGACATCGCGATGCCCGAGTCGGATTTCACCGACAGCCTTGATCTTGGCTAGCGTCCCCCCGGGGGATTGGGCTTGAGCTGGGACCGCGACCGCGGTCAGAAACATGAACGAATACAACAGCCCTTTCATGGCGCTACTCCAATAATGGATACAATCACTCAATATTTTATACACACGATTGCATAATCTACAAACTGATTTTATACAATCGGCTTGGGCAAACTGCGACGAGACGCCGGATGAAATCGGGTGAAGTGGCAAAGCAACGGAGTGGCGGCATTCACGGCTCCACGCCCGACGCCGTTCGTGAGGCGCTCCGGCGCGCGATCAGCGCGGGCGAGATCGCTCCCGGATTTCAGCTCCGACAGGACGAGCTGGCCGAACGGTTTGGCACCAGTCGCATTCCGGTGAGAGAGGCGCTGAGGCAGTTGGAGGCCGAAGGGTTTGTGACGTTCCTGCCCAATCGCGGGGCCGTCGTTTCGGACCTTTCCATCGATGAGGTCATCGAGCTGCTTGAGATTCGCATCGCGCTCGAATGTCACGCGTTGCGTCTGGCCATCCCGGCCATGGGCGATATCGATCTCGACGATGCCAGGGATATCCTCCGCTCCTATGACGAGGAACCCGATGCGGAAAGATGGGGCGCGTTCAACTGGCGCTTCCACAAGGCGCTTTACGCGCCCTGCAATCGTCCGCGCCTGCTTGCGATGATCGAGGCGAACTATGGCCATGTCGGCCGCTTCACGCGCGCGCTCGTGTCGCGTGCCACCGGCAAGGATCGTCCGCAGCAAGAGCACTACCAGTTGCTGGAATTCTGCCGCGGCGGCGAGGTCGAGAAAGCCGTGCGCCTGCTGCGCGAGCACATCGTGCAGACGCAGAAGACGCTGCGATCGGCGCAGCGTCATGCATCGCGGAACGAGGCCGATTGATCCGGCGATCGATCGGCCATCGAGTTGAAGGAGACTGCGCTTGAAAGCGAACGACGTCGAAATCCTGGTCATTGGCGCAGGCATCGCGGGCCTTGCGACAGCCTATTATCTTGCCGTCGAGCACAAGCGCTCACACCTCTTGATCGTGGACGAAGGCCAGCCGATGGCGCTGACGTCGGCGCAATCGGGCGAAAACTATCGCAATTGGTGGCCGCATCAGACCATGGCGGCCTTCACCGACCACAGCACCGACCTGATGGAAGACATCGCACGCCGCACGGACAATCGCTTCAACATGACGCGGCGCGGCTATCTTCTGGTGACACGCGAGGAGAGGCCGGAAGAGCTGCTACGGCAATTATACGCGGGCTATGGCGCTTCGGCGTCGAAACTGATCCGCCCGCACGAAGGCGTGAGCAGGAACTATTCGCCGGCGCTCTCCGAAGACTGGCAAACCGCGCCCGACGGCGTCGACGTGCTGCTCGGCCGCGACCTCATCCAGCGATATTATCCGGCCTTCGACAGGGGGATCGCCACGGCACTGCACATCCGCAGGGCCGGCGACATCAGCGGTCAGCAGCTCGGCCAGTACATGCTGGAAACAATGCGCCCGCTGGGTGCGCAGTTTCAGCGGGCGCGCGTAGTCGGCATCGCCAAGACCGACCGCTTCGTGGTCGAAATCATCGCCGATGGCGAGCGGCAGAGCATCAAGGCCGATATCATCGTCAACGCCGCCGGCCCGTTCGCGGCACACATCGCGGCGATGCATGGCGAGAAGCTGCCGATCCTGAACGTGCTTCAGCAGAAGATCGCCTTCGTCGACCGCAACCGCGCGGTGGATCGCAAGATGCCATTTGCGATCGATCTCGACGGCCAGACCCTCGGCTGGTCGGCCGACGAACGCGAGGCACTCGCCGCGGACCCCGAGCTGGCCCGCCTGCTGGAACCGATGCCGGGCAGCATTCATTGCCGCCCCGACGGCGGCGACCACGGTCAATGGATCAAGCTCGGCTGGGCCTTCAACGCGGAACCGTCTGAGCCGACCCGCGAACCCGAGCTCAATCCCTACTTCCCGGAGATCGTGCTTCGCGCCGCGAGCCGGCTCCAGCCTGCGCTCGGGCAATATCTCGGCGCCCTGCCCCGCGACCGCGTGCATTACGGCGGCTTCTATCCGATGACGAAAGAGAACTGGCCGTTGATCGGGGCCGCGAAGACGCCGGGCGTGTTCCTGACGGCCGCGCTGTCCGGCTACGGCACGATGTCGGCGTGCGCGGCAGGCGACCTCTGCGCCCGTGCCGTGGTCGGCGCGCCGGCTCCATCCTTCGCCAGCGTGCTCTCGCTCGCGCGCTATGAGAACAAGGCGCTCATGGATGAACTCGAGAGCGCAGAGAGCCGCGGCTTGCTGTGATCGCCCGCGAGCCTGACACGCTCACGCAGCAGCTGGGGTCTCCCATGCCGCTGCTACGATGGCGTCATCCTCGCCTTTCGCATTGCACGCTGCGAAGTGCGCTTTGAGCTCGATCTCGGCGAGATGTTCGAAATGTTCGGCCTGGCCGAGGAGCTCCCAGTTCTGAAGCGGCCGGTAGGCCGCCTGCTGACGACAGAGGGACGCCAGCGCGCGGTAGCGACGTACGTTCTCCATGAGACCTCCCTCGCGTTCACAGGGCTTATTGCCCTGATTTGCGTCAGGCCGATGGCGGTTGTGCAAAACATTTGCTGCGTGCACAGCGCGCCTGATCGCAGTTAACTTTTGAGAAATGCGCATGCGCACTTTAGTTCCAAACGCGCAGGCTTGCACGTGGAACTTGGCTTGCCGGGCCAGCTTGCTAAGCGTAGAGGCGACGTTCCACGGTGACGCCGATCAGATCGAGATACCGCTCGATCAGATCGGGACGGCCGACGAGATAGCCCTGCATCTCCTCGCAGGACTCGCGCGCCAGGAAGTCGCGCTGCGCTTCCGTCTCGACCCCTTCGGCGACGACCGGCATGTTCAGCGCATGGGCGAGGCTCAGGACCGCGCGGACGATCTCCGCCGATTGCGGTGTCGCTTCGAGGTTGGAGATAAAGCTGCGGTCGATCTTGATCTTGTCGAACGGGAACGACTGGAGATAGGACAGCGAGGAATAGCCGGTGCCAAAATCGTCCATCGCGATGCGGATGCCGAGCGCCTTCAGCCGCCGCAGCAAATTGAGCGCGCGGGGGAAATCGCCGATCAGCACGCCCTCGGTGATCTCGACCTCGAGCCGCGTCGGCGCAAGCCCGGTCTCCAGCAGAATCTGGTGGATCGACCGTTCGAGGTCGCCGGCCTGGAACTGGACCGGTGAGAGATTGACCGCCACCTGCAGCGGCCGCGGCCAGGACGCCGCCTCGCGGCAGGCCTCGCGCAAGACCCATTCGCCGATCTGGATGATCAGCCCGTTCTCCTCGGCCAGCGGAATGAACTGGTCGGGCGGCACGAATCCCCGCGTCGGGTGGTTCCAGCGCAGCAGCGCCTCGAAGCCGATGACCTCGCCGTCCATCCGCGCTTGTGGCTGGAAATAGACGAGGAGCTGGTTCTGCTCGAGCGCCTGTCGCAAATCGTGCTGCAACAGCCTGCGGTCGCGCAGCTCCTGATCCATCTCGGACTGGAAGAAGCGAACCCTGCCCCGGCCCTCACGCTTGGCGCGATAGAGCGCGGAATCGGCGTTTGCGAGCAGCGTGGCCGCATCCACGCCGTCATCCGGATAGACCGCGATGCCGACGCTCAAGCCAACATGAGAGAGATAGTCGTCGACCTCGAGTTCGTTGCCTATCGCCGTGACCAGGCGCTCGCCGAGCGCCAGCACCTCTTCGCGGCAGACTTCGTCCGGCATCAGGATCATGAACTCGTCGCCGCCGATGCGGGCGACGAAGGCGCCATCGGCCTCCGCGGCGAGGCGGTCGGCCGCCGCGCGCATCAGCATGTCGCCGACGGGATGGCCGAATACGTCGTTGACCTCCTTGAAGCGGTCGAGATCGAGGCTCAGCATCGCAAAACTGGTCGACGCCTCCCGCGCCCGCTCCAGCCGCTCGCTCAGCGTCGCGTTGAAAGCGCTGCGGTTCGGCAGGTCGGTCAAGGCATCATGATGTGCAAGATGGCTGATCCGTTCCTGGGTCGTGATGCGTTCGGTGACATCCTCGATCACGCCGACCAGATATTGCGGGTCGCCCGCCTCATCCGTGATCAGCATCTTGCGCGAATTGATCACGCGGTCGTGGCCCTTGACGCCCACTTCGAGCATATGCTCCTCGAGGAACATCGGCATGCCACTGGCGACAACCCTGCGGTCTTGCTCCGTGACCACGCGGGCGACGTCCGCCGGGAAAATCTCTTCGGGCGTCCTGCCCAGCATCTGTTCACGCGGCAGGCCGTAATAGTCCTCGCCGGCGCGGTTGAGCAGAATGTAGCGGGAGTCCTTGGCGCATTTCGCGAACACCGCGATCGGGATGTTCTCGACGATGGTGTCGAGAAACTCCTGGGTCCGTAGCAGATCTTGCTCGACCTCATCGTGCGTGTGCGCGCGCGCGTCGATCGCGCGCTGGCGATCGCGGTCGCCCGCCTCGTAGGCCGCGCTGACGAGTTCGCCGAGCTTGACGACGTCGACCTGTCCGTTCGTGTCAGTGGCACAGCGAAGCTGCTCGGCGAGCAGGCGATGCATGGTCATGCCATCGCTCCACGCCGCGTGCGGGCCTCATGCCCGCAGAAAGATTCGATCCGCATCCCCGCGCTCTCTTGCGTTCCTAAACCGCAGATTGAGACGTTTAGCATTGCGCGGGCGTTAATCGCACTTTCGTCTCAGGCGCGTTGGTTACCCCGCCATGAAGGGAGCCGATCGCATTGCGCGGCATCCTCCGTAGAACCCCGGAGAAAAGTGGCGCGCCCTGGTACAATCGACACCAAGGAACCTTCATCGCCCGATCCATCCGTAGTCTACCGGAGGCGCGCGGTCTCGCCGACTCGCACCGCCTGCGCGGAATTATCCTGGATTTTCGGAACCCGCCCGCCTTCGGCGGCGATGCGAATGGCCGCGATATTGCCGGCGTAGTCGGCACTATTCCCGCCGCGGAACACGGCGGAACCTGCCACGAGCGTATCTGCGCCAGCGGCGGCAACAGCCGCGGCATTGTCGCGCGTGACGCCGCCATCGACTTCGAGCCGGATCGGCCTGTCGCCGATCATGGTCCGGATCCGCCTGATCTTCTCGAGCTGGGATTCGAGGAAGGACTGACCGCCGAAGCCCGGGTTGACCGTCATCACCAGCACGAGATCGATACGATCGAGCACATATTCGATCACGCTCTCGGGCGTGGCGGGGCACAAGCTGACGCCGGCCTTCTTGCCGAGCGTGCGGATCGCTTGAAGCGAGCGATCGAGATGCGGACCGGCCTCAGCATGGATCGTGATGACGTCGGCGCCCGCCTTCGCGAAGGTTTCGAGATAGGGATCGACCGGTGCGATCATGAGATGCACATCGAACGTCTTCTTTGTCAGTGGCCGGATCGCCTTGATGATGTCGGCGCCAAAACTGATGTTCGGCACGAAATGCCCATCCATGACGTCGCAATGGATCCAGTCGGCGCCGGCCGCATCGATCGCCGCGATCTCTTCGCCGAGGCGCACGAAATCCGCAGCCAGGATCGAGGGCGTGATGAATATCTCTCGTGTCATGGCTTTGCACTCCGGACGTCGGCTCCGCCGCTGAACACACGGCTCGCGAGGATATCGGCCGGATCGATGGTTTCGAGGTCAGCGACATCGAGCATGCGGTCGAGGTCCGAGACCAGGCGATCGGCCTGACGCAGGCGAATACGGTCCACCGCGTTGCGGATCGAGCGCGCATTGGAGAAGAACGGCTGGGTCCGGCGTAGCGCGATGTATCTTTCAAAGGCCTCGCATGCCGCAGCCGAGAAGCGATAGCCGCGCTCCCTCAACATCAGCTCGGCGATGACGAGCAGTTCGGCCTCCGCATAGTCCGGAAAGTCGATGTGATGGGCAATGCGCGAGCGGAAGCCGGGATTGGAGGCGAAGAAGCTCGTCATCCGCTCGCCATAGCCGGCCAGGATTACCACGAGATCCTCGCGCTGGTTCTCCATGACCTGGAGCAGAATCTCGATCGCTTCCTGGCCGTAGTCGCGCTCGTTGTCGGGCCGGTGCAGATAATAGGCCTCATCGATGAACAGCACGCCGCCCATCGCCTTCTTCAATATCTCTTTGGTCTTCGGCGCGGTGTGGCCGATATACTGGCCGACGAGATCGTCGCGCGTCACCGAGATCACCTGTCCGCGCCGCACGAAGCCAAGGCCGTGCAGGATTTTGGCCATGCGTAGCGCCACGGTGGTCTTGCCGGTGCCGGGATTGCCGGTGAACGACATGTGCAGCGTCGGCGGCGCAGAGGCCAGTCCCGCACGCTGACGGATCCGCTCGATCAGCAGGAGCGACGCAATCTGGCGTACGCGGTTCTTGACCGGCCGCAGCCCAATCAGCTCCTGCTCGAGCTGTTGCAGCGTCGCGGTGATCCCGGCCGCTTCGGCTTCCTTGCGGAGATCGAAACTGGCCTCGCTGTGATCGGTCATCGTTGCATGGGGGACATCGAGCATCGGCACCTCGAAGAAAAGAGCTTCGCCGCGGGGGGCGGCGAAGCAGTGGTCCGCCAAGGATGCGGAGCAGGGAGAGCTCCGCGCGGAGAGGAATGGCTATTGCGGCGCGTGCGCGGGCGGCTTGCGTACGGTGCTGTACCGGATTGCGCGCCCGCCAACCTCCTGCCGCACCAGCTCGAACTCGGCCTCTTGCGGCGGGCGATTCACCAGGAACGAGATCCGCACCGACTCCCAGCCATGGCTGGAATCGAAGCCACTGATGCGGATGTAACGGTCGCCGTACACCCGGCGGCATTCGGCGAGCTCCATCATCACGCCGGCGGCATCCTGGAGATCGAACATCGGCAGTCCCCACATCTCCCAATAGGTGTTGCGGGGATGCGGGTCGTCGGTGAACTCGATGTTCACCGCCCAGCCATTGGCGAGGCAATATTGCACCTGCTTGGTGATCTGATCATCGGTGAGATCGGGCAGGAATGAAAAACACCCTTGCGTCAGTTTCATCTTGTGACTCCCTAGACCGTTTCCAGCGCCGTCGGCACGAAGTCCGGCGTGTCGGTGGATTGATAGTTGAAGCTCACGTCCTTCCAGACCTCGAGCGCGGCCTTCAGCGGCGTGCAGGTCTCGGCCGCCCTGGCCAGGATCTCTGGACCCTCATGGACGTAGTCGCATCCCTCGTTGCGGGCGAGGATCATCGCCTCCAGCGCCACGCGGTTGGCGATCGCACCGGCCGCAATCCCCATGGGATGGCCGATGGTGCCGCCGCCGAATTGCAGCACGACGTCCTCGCCGAGCAGATCGAGCAACTGGTGCATCTGACCGGCGTGGATGCCGCCCGAGGCGACCGGCATCATCTTGTTCAGGCTCGCCCAGGACTGGTCGAAGAACAGGCCATGCTCGAGCTTGGTCGGATTGAAATCTTCGCGGCAGACATCGTAATAGCCGCGCGTGGTGTTGGGATCACCCTCGAGCTTGCCGACCACGGTGCCGGCATGGATGTGGTCGACGCCGGCGAGCCGCATCCATTTAGCGATGACGCGGAACGACACGCCGTGGCTCTTCTGCCGCGTATAGGTCGAGTGGCCGGCACGATGCAGATGCAGGATCATATCATTGCGTCGCGCCCATTTCGCCATGGACTGGATCGCGGTGTAGCCGATCACGAGATCGATCATGACGATGCACGATCCGAGCTCCTTGGCGAACTCCGCGCGCTCATACATGTCCTCCATCGTCCCGGCGGTGATGTTGAGGTAGGTGCCCTTCACCTCACCGGAGGCGGCTTGGGCGCGGTTGACGGCTTCCATGCAATAGAGGAAGCGGTCGCGCCAGTGCATGAAGGGCTGCGAGTTGATGTTCTCGTCGTCCTTGGTGAAGTCGAGCCCGCCCTTCAGCGCCTCATAGACCACGCGGCCGTAATTGCGACCGGAAAGCCCGAGCTTCGGCTTCACCGTCGCGCCCAGCAGCGGCCGGCCGAATTTGTCGAGCCGCTCGCGCTCGACCACGATGCCGGTCGCCGGGCCCTGGAACGTCTTCACATAAGCGACCGGGAAGCGCATGTCCTCCAGCCGCAGTGCCTTCAGCGGCTTGAATCCGAAGACGTTGCCGATGATCGAGGCCGAGAGGTTGGCGATCGAGCCCGGCTCGAACAGGTCGAGGTCATAGGCGATATAGGCGAAATAGGAGCCAGGCGTGCCCGGCACCGGATCAACGCGATAGCACTTTGCGCGATACTTCTCCGCCGCGGTCAGGCGATCGGTCCACACCACCGTCCAGGTTGCGGTCGAGGATTCACCGGCAACTGCCGCGGACGCTTCGATCGGATCGACGCCCTCTTGCGGCGTCACGCGGAACAGCGCGATGACGTCGGTGTCCTTCGGCACATAGTCGGGCTCCCAATAGCCCATGCGCGCATATTCCATCACACCCGAGCGATAGCGCTCTTTGCCGCGGACCGTTCCTGCGTGTGCGTTCATGGCTCTCTCCTGCTCTTCTCTCTCTGAATGATTAGGCGGCGACCGGCTCGCGGGCATCTATCTGCGGGTCGAGTTCGCCGGCGCGGTACCGCCGGGCCATCTCGCTCAAGGGAATGACTTTGATCTTGCTGGCGTGGCCTGCGGTGCCGAACTGCTCGAAACGGTCGCGGCACAGCTCGCGCATCGCATCCATCGCCGGCTTGAGGAACTTGCGCGGATCGAACTCGGAGCGGGTTTGCGCGGCGACCTTGCGGAACACCGCGGTCATCGCGAGGCGACAATCCGTGTCAATGTTGACCTTCCGCACGCCGCTCTTGATGCCGCGGACGATCTCCTCGACCGGCACACCCCAGGTCTGCGGCATCTCACCGCCGAACGCATTGAACATGTCCTGAAGCGGCTGCGGCACCGAAGACGACCCGTGCATTACAAGGTGCGTGTTCGGCAACCGCCGATGGATCTCCTCGACCACCCGCATCGCCAAAATGTCGCCGTCCGGCTTGCGGCTGAACTTGTAGGCGCCGTGCGAGGTGCCCATCGCGATGGCAAGTGCATCAACCTTGGTGGCACGAACGAAATCGACGGCCTGGTCGGGATCGGTCAGCAATTGATCGTGGCTCACTTTGCCTTCGACGCCATGGCCATCCTCCTGCTCGCCGCCGCCGTGTTCGAGCGAGCCGAGAACACCAAGCTCGCCTTCGACGGAGGCACCGACCCAATGCGCGAGATCGACGACGCGGCGGGTGATCGCGACGTTGTAGTCGTAATCGGCTGCGGTCTTGGCATCGGCCTTGAGCGAGCCGTCCATCATCACCGAGGTGAAGCCGTGGGCGATGGCGGACGCGCATGTCGCCTCGTCATTGCCGTGGTCCTGATGCATGCACAGCGGAATATCGGGATAGGTCCGCTCCAGCGCATCGACCATGTGCGACAACATGAGATCGCCGGCATAGCTGCGCGCGCCGCGCGAGGCCTGGATGATCACGGGCGCATCAACCTCGGCCGCCGCCTGCATGATCGCAATCCCCTGCTCCATGTTGTTGATGTTGAACGCCGGCACGGCATAGCCGTGGGTCGCGGCGTGATCGAGCAATTGGCGAAGGGTGATACGAGCCATGAAAGATCCTCCTGTTATCGCTTGCCTGCGCGGGCGATCGCCCGCCGGGCCGCTTCAGCAATACTCGGCGGCGTGATGCCGAATTCGCGGTAGAGCACGGGTGCCGGCGCCGAGGCGCCGAAGCCGCGCATGCCGACGAATTCCCCGTCGGTGCCGATCCAGCGCGGCCAGTCGCCAAGCACCGCCGCCTCGATGCCGACGCGCGGCGCGTTGCCCAGCACAGTGGCGCGGTAATCCTCGGACTGCTCCTCGAACAGCGCAAAGCACGGAGCGGAGACGACGGCCGCACGGATGTGCTCGGTCGCGAGCAAGCGGGCTGCTTCCAGTGCGATCGAGACTTCCGAGCCGGTCGCCACCAGCGTCACGTCGCGGCTGCCATCCGGCGAGACGACGAGATAGGCACCCCGCGCGACGCGGTTCCTGCCGCGGGCATCGCTGCGGAAGGTCGGCAGCGCCTGGCGCGACAGGCACAGGACCGACGGACGATGCTCGGACTCGAGCGCACAGTCCCAGGCTTCCAGCGTTTCCACGGCGTCTGCAGGACGAAACACCAGGAGGTTCGGAATGACGCGCAGCGCGGCGAGATGCTCGACCGGCTGATGCGTCGGACCATCCTCGCCGAGCCCGATGGAGTCGTGGGTCATGACGTGGATGACGCGCAGCCGCATCAAGGCCGCAAGACGGATCGCCGGCCGGCTGTAGTCGGAGAAGGCGAGGAAGGTGCCGCCATAGGGAATGAAGTCGCCGTGCAGCGCGAGACCGTTCATCGCAGCAGCCATGCCGTGCTCGCGGATGCCGTAATGGATGTAATCGCCGGCGAATCCGTCACGCGTGACGGCGGTCTGGGCTTTGGCGTGTGTGAGATTCGAATGCGTCAGGTCCGCGGAGCCGCCGACCAAGCCGGGAATTGACCCGGCGATACCATCGAGCACCTGTTGCGAGGCTTGCCGCGTCGCGAGCTTCGGACGCTCGGTGGCAAAACGCTCGCGCAGTTTCGCCGCGGCCAGCGCATAGGCGGCCGGCAAGGCAACGGCCTTGCCCTCGACGAAGAGGTCGCGCTGCTCGGGCGTCGCGCATTCGTAGCGATCGAGCCAGGCGAGACGCTCCACCTGCCCACGCTGTCCGATCATCCGCCACGATTTCAGGATCGGGATCGGCACGACGAACGGCTGATAGTCCCAGCCGAGCGTTCGGCGCGCTGCGGCCGTCTGCTCGGCGCCGAGCGGAGCACCATGCGCCTGCTCGGTGCCCTGACGGTCCGGTGCGCCGTAGCCGATGATGGTGCGGCAGGCGATCAGCGACGGCTTTGTCGTCTCGCGTTCTTCCGCAATCGCCTGCGCGATCGCCTCGGGATCATGTCCGTCGACACGGCGCACCGACCAGCCGGAGGCGGCGAAACGTGCGAGCTGGTCATCCGATGTCGCAAGCGACGTCGGCCCATCGATGGAGATGCCGTTGTCGTCGAATAGTACGATCAGGCGACCGAGCTGGAGATGACCGGCGAGCGAAATCGCCTCCTGGCTGATGCCTTCCATCAGGCAACCATCGCCGGCGATCACATAGGTGAAGTGATCGACCAGACCGTCGCCGTGCCGCGCATTGGCCATACGCTCGGCGAGCGCCATGCCGACGGCAGTCGCGATCCCCTGCCCCAGCGGCCCCGTCGTGGTCTCTACGCCCGGCGTGTGGCCATATTCGGGATGTCCCGGCGTCTTCGAGCCCCACTGCCGGAACGCCTTGATATCGTCAAGGCTGACATCGCCGCCGGTGAGATGGAGCAGCGCATAGAGCAGCATCGAGCCGTGACCGGCCGACAGCACAAAGCGGTCGCGGTCCGGCCAATTGGGATGAGCCGAGTCGAACTTCAGGAAGCGCGAGAACAGCACGGTCGCGACATCGGCCATGCCCATGGGGAGGCCGGGATGGCCGGACTGTGAGGTCTCGATAGCGTCGACCGCGAGGAAGCGGGCGGCATTGGCGAGGTCGTAGTGCGAGACCGCCGTGAGGTCGGCGTCGGCGTGGACGGAGATGTTCATCGGATCCTCCCCTTGTTCACTTCAGGTTTCGCTTGCGCTCGATGAGCTGCATGATCAGCGGCGTCAGGATCAGCTGCATCGCCAAGTCCAGCTTCGCGCCGGGACACACGATCGAATTGGCGCGCGACATGAAGCTGTGCGGCAGCATTGACAGCAGATACGGAAAGTCGATGCCGCGCGGATTCTTGAAGCGGATCACCACCATTGATTCATCCGGCGTCGGGATCCATCGCGCGATGAACGGATTGGACGTGTCCACCGTCGGCACGCGCTGGAAGTTGATGTCGGTGTCTGTGAATTGCGGGCAGATGTAGTGGATGTAGTCGGGCATCCGCCGCAAAATAGTGTCGGTGACGGCCTCGGTCGAATAACCACGTGCACTGCGGTCGCGGTGCAGCTTTTGGATCCATTCGAGATTAATGACGGGCACGACGCCGATCTTGAGGTCGGCATAACGCGCGACGTTGACCTTGTCGGTGACGACGGCGCCGTGCAGGCCCTCGTAGAACAGCAGATCCGAATTCTCCGGCAGCCGCTCCCATTCGGTGAAGGTGCCGGGGGCCGCGCCGTGCAGCGCGGACTCTTCTGCATCGTGCACGTAGTGCCGCGTCGTCGCCGTGCCGGTCTCGCCATAGTCGCGGAAGGCGCGCTCCAGCTCCTCGAACAGATTGGTCTCCGGGCTGAAATGGCTGAAATGCTTGTTGCCGCGCTCGGCCTCCTTGGCCATCTGCGCGCGCATCTCGGCACGGTCGTAGCGATGGAAGGCGTCGCCCTCGATGTAGACGGCGTTGACCTTCTCGCGGAAGAAAATCTGCTCGAAGGTTTTCTTGACCGAAGTGGTGCCGGCGCCGGAGGAGCCGGTGATCGAGATGATCGGATGCTTCCTGGACATGCGTCGCCTCCCATCACAACCGGAAGAAGCCGCGCCGCGCGAACAGCGGCGCAGAGACACTGGCAACGAGCAGTGGATCGCAGTGCAGTTCCGCGAGGCGCCGCACCTCGTTGCTCGATCCCATGACCAGCGGCACACGCTGATGCAGGCTTTCCGCCGAGAGGTCGAGGATGCGCTCGCGCCCGGTCGAGGCGGAGCCGCCGGCCTGCTCGACGATCATCGCCATCGGGTGCGCTTCGTAAGTGAGGCGCAGGCGGCCATCGCCATAGCCGGGCCGCGCGTCTGAGGGATAGAGGAACACGCCGCCACGGGTGAGGATGCGATAGGCCTCCGCGACCAGCGAACCGATCCAGCGCATGTTGAAATTATGATTGGCGGGCCCATCGACGCCGGCGAGGCACTCGTCGACGAAGGCGCGCACCGGTGGATCCCAATGCCGGCGGTTCGACGCATTGATCGCGAACTCGTCGCAGGCCTCGGAGATCTGCACGCCGCTGCGCGCGAGACGGAAGCAGCCTGCCTTACGATCAAGCGTGAAGATGTCGACGCCGTCGCCGAGCGTCAGCGCCAACGAGGTCTGCGGACCGTAGGTGACGAAGCCCGCGGCAAGCTGCGCGGAGCCGCGCTGGTGGAAGGCGAGCGTGAGATCATCCGGCGCCGGCAGGATCGAGAAGATCGTGCCGACAGTCATGTTGATGTCGATATTCGAGGAGCCGTCGAGCGGATCGATCGCGACGCAGATCTTGGCCGTGCGGTCGCCGATCTGCGGCTCGCGCATCTCTTCGGACGCCAGCGCCGCGATCGGCAGCTTGCTGAGGCAGCGGCGGAGAATCGCATCCGCCCGGACATCGAGATCGCGCTGGAGATCGCCGTCGCTGTTGCGGCCCGTGGTCAGGCCCGAAGCGTCCGCGAGGTCCCCGGTGCCGATGAGGTCGGCGATCTCGATCGCGGCTGCGGCGATGGCATCGACTGCGGCCGCCACAGCCAGCGCGTGCGGCGCCGTCTCGGAATACCGTTGAAGGTGGTCGTCCAGCCTGAGTTGCCCGGTCATCTGCGTCCATCCCCTTGCGGGCGCCGCATCCAGTTCCCTCCCCGGCGGAGGCAGGTCGCGGTCGGTCCCAGCACGATGAGATTGACAGGGCCGGCTTAATAAGGAAAATTTCTATTCATAATGGCTATCAAAGATTTTTCTTATAATGGCCCCGGCCATGCGGCGACCCAGCTCCGGCATCTGACGATCCGGCAGTTGCGCTCGCTTGCGGCGCTCTCGGCCAAGGGCAGTGTCACGGCGGCCTCGACCCAGCTTGGGCTGACGCAACCGGCCGTAACGCAGCAGCTCCGGCAGCTTCAGGATCTCGCCGGCCTGCCACTGGTACAGCGGACCGGTGACGGCATGCTGCTGACGGAGGCGGGACAGAAGGTGCTGGCGCTCGCCGAGCGCGTCGAGGCTGCGATCGCCGACTGCCAGGGCGCGCTTGATCTGCTCGCAGGGAAGACCGCCGGCACCGTGCATCTCGGCGCGGTCTCGACTGCAAAATATTTCGTGCCGCATGCGATCGCGGCGTTCTCCAAGCACTTTCCGAAGATCGAGATCAGGCTGACCGTCGGCAACCGCGAGGAGATCCGCGAGGCCATGCACGGCTACGATCTCGATTTTGCGGTGATGGGTCGGCCACCGGCCGACGTCAGCGTCGATGTCCGTCAGCTCGGACGCAATCCGCACATCATCATCGCGCGCAAGGGACACTGGCTGGAGAAGGATTCCGGCCTCAGCCTGACCGATCTCGTGCACGAGACCTTTCTCACCCGCGAGCCCGGATCAGGCACGCGCACGCTGATGGAAGGCATGTTCCAGAAGTCGGATCTCGAGCCGATCATCGGCATGGAAATGAGCAGCAACGAGACCATCAAGCAGGCTGTGATCGCCGGGCTCGGCATCGCCTTCATCTCGGCGCACACGGTGGCGCATGAGCTTGCCGAGGGCCGGCTCATCGTGCTCGACGTCGCCGGCCTGCCGATCGTCCGGCAATGGTACGTGATCCGCCGCAGCGACAAGGTGCTGCTGCCGCCGGCGCAGGCGATGTTCGATTTCCTGGGCTCCGAGGGGTCGAATTATCTGCCCGAATTGCCCGAACTCGTCGGCCAGTAGGCCGCCGAAGTTCACCCCATCAGCTTCATCGCGACCGTCGCCGCCAGAATGACGATGATCTGAAGCAGGCGCCCCGTCGTGAAGACGCGGTTGAAAATGGTCATCGGTCGCCCCCGGTCGTCATGGAGATCTGCACGGGAGAGTTGCTAGCACACGCGGGCACCGGGGTAACTCCGTAGTCGTCCCAGGTCGTGCCTCCGACCCGTGATCACCGAACCTCGAAATGTTTCGAACGATTCAAATCTGATTTCCCGGAATTGCCAGGCGTCCTCCGTGTTCATGCACGCAGTGACTTCGCGTGCACGGATGCGCCTTGCCCCGCATCCGGCCGCTCATTGGGGAATTCGGGCGAGTTTGAAGAGTAAGGGAGGGCGCGATGAACCGCATCGCAGCCAACGGAGAGCTATTGTCTTCCGCAGGCCATATTTCCAATCGCAGAGTTCCGGGGATCGCTGGCCGCCTGCTGGCCGCACTAATGACCTCAGGCGCGTTCCTCGCCAGCTCGCTGGCGTTCGCGCAATCCGCGCCGGGACAGGGCGTGGCGCTTCCCCCCGTCACCGTCACGGCACCGGACGCGCAGCGACGCGCCAATTCGCCTTCGGCCTCGCGCCGGGCGGGCGGTGTGCGGACGCGCCGGACGCAGACGGCGCGACGGCCGGAGACGGCTGCCGAGCCAAAGCCATTCGCGCAATCGCAGGATGCCCGCACCGGCACGGTCGGCTATTTCGCCAACAGCACCGCGGTTGCCACCAAGAGCAACACGGCGATCGTCAACATCCCGCAATCGCTGAACGTCATCACCCAGCAGCAGATCCGTGACCAGAACTACCAGGGCCTGACTGATGTGACGCGCTACGTGCCCAGCGTCGCCGTCCACCAGGGAGAAGGCAATCGCGACGAGCTCGTCATCCGCGGCGTCGATTCCAGCGCGAACTTCTTCGTCAACGGCTTTCGCGACGACGTCCAGTATTTTCGCGACATGTACAATGCGCAGAGCATCGAGGTGCTGAAGGGCCCGAGCGCGCTGACCTTCGGCCGCGGCGCCGGCGGCGGCCTACTCAACCGCACGCTCAAGGAGGCCGACGGCACCCGCATCTACGAGGCGACCGCGCAGACGGGATCGTGGGGCGACCGCCGCGTCACGCTCGACGCCGGCCAGGCCATCAACGAGAACGTGGCGGCGCGGCTGAACGTGTTCTACCAGGGCAGCGATGCGTTCCGCGACTTCAACCATCTCGAACGCTACGGCATCAACCCGACCGTCACGCTGAAGCCGGACGACTTCACCAAGGTCAAGCTCTCCTACGAATATTACCACGACGGCCGCACCGCCGATCGCGGCAATCCCTCACAGAGCCTTCCCGGCGGCGTCACGCGGTTCAATCCAACGACACCGTTTGCACCGAACGGAAATTTCCAGACCTTTTTCGGCAGCCCGAACCTCAACACCGCCCAGGCAACCGTGCAGATCGGCATGGCGATCATCGAGCACGACTTCCAGAACGGGTTGACGGTGCGCAACGGCACGATCGCGGCCGACTACCAGAAATTCTACCAGAACGTCTATCCCGTGAACGGTACACTGGCGGGCGCGGTCAATCCGGCCGATACCGCGGTCAATCTCGGCGCCTATCAGCACACCACCAACCGCGACAATGTCTTCAACCAGACCGACTTCACCTACAAGGGCTGGACCGGTCCGATCGCACACAGCGTGGGCTTCGGCACCGAGTTCGGCCGTCAGACCGGCGTCGATATCCGCAACACCGGCGTCTTCCCGAACGGTACCAACACTATCGTCCAGAACCCGTTCGCGCCGACCTATTTCGGGCCGGTGACTTTCGTGCACCACTTCACGGGCACGAATACCGACGGCGTCACCACTCCTGACTCCAACAGCAAGTACGGATTGAACATCGAGTCCGGCTATTTGCGCGACACGATCGAATTCTCGCGCGTGATCCAGGTCATCGCCGGCGCGCGGTTCGACCGCTTCGAGATGTCGGCGCTGGACATGAACACCAACATCAACCGCAACCGCACCGACAATCTGGTGTCGCCACAGGCGGCGCTGATCATCAAGCCGATCGAGAGCATGTCGGTCTACACCGCCTACAGCATCTCCTATTTGCCCGCCTCCGGCGACCAGTTCTCGGCGCTGACCGACGGCACACTGATCCTACAGCCGCAGAAATTTGAGAACACTGAGGTCGGGATGAAGTGGAACATCAACCCGAAGCTGCTGTTCTCGACCGCGATCTATAATCTGAACCGCACCAACCAGCCGATCGCGGACGGCAACAATCCCGGCTTCTTCTTCCCGTCCGGCAGCACGCTGACGCGCGGGTTTGAGGCGAGCCTCGTCGGCTACGTCACCGACCAATGGCAATCCTCGCTCGGCTATGCCTATACGGATGCGAAGATCACCAGTGCAACGTCGGCAACTGTTGTGCCCGGTAACCGCGTGCAATTGGTGCCGTACAATCAGTTCGCATGGTGGAACAAGTACCAGTTCACGCCGATGTGGGCAGCGGCGCTCGGCATCATCTATTTCGGCGATTCCTTCGCGTCATCGGACGATACGGTGAGGCTGCCGAGTTTCGTGCGCTTCGATGCCGGCGTTTATGCCACGATCGATGCCAACTGGCGCGCGCAGCTGACCGTCGAGAACATCTTCAACAAGGGATATTGGGCATCCGCCGACGGCAACAACAACATCTCGCCCGGCCAAGGCCGCACCGTGAGGGTCCAGGCGAGCTACAGGTTCTGATAGTGGCGCCTGGGGTCATGCTGATGGTTAACGATCAGGCAGCGAGCCGGGCGGTGTAATCCGCCCGGCTGGCGAAGTAGCTTTCCAGCTCGGCCAGCGCCCGCTCTTCCCAATCCTTCGCCTGTTCGAGCAGTGACCAGCTCTGACCCGGCCGAAATGCTGCGGTCTGGCGATAAAGCGACGCGATTCCGCGATAGCGGCGCACGTTCTCAAAGATGGCGTGACCGTTAATTTGGCCGTTCATGTCGAAAACTCCCTCGTCCTTCCTGCGAGGGAATTTGCGGCCAAATCTTTTTCGAAAAGTTAGCGGCGCACGCTAAGCGCGCGAATGGTTGCCGGACTGTTGCGCGAGCGCAACGCACGGCCGGCGGCGCGCGGCCAATTATTGCGGATTCGTTGCCGCGCTTTCGCCCGAAGGTTTTAGCCCGCCACGGCTGACGATCACCATCGTCGCGCGGCAGAGATCGGCGAGGCCGATCAGGAGCACGGCAAGCAGGAAGAACAGGTTGATGGAATCTGTATAGTCGCTGGTCAACGGGCTGAACTCGAAGAAGGGCGGCATGAATGCCCACCACACCAGCGGAATGATGAGTGCTACGGCGAACGCAGCCGCGGGCGCGCCTGCGACAAGTCCGACCACGAAGATGCTGGGCAAGAACGCCGCGAAGTAGAGCTTTGCGCCGAGCGCGACGCAGACGCCCTGAACTACGGCCGACGCCGCCACGATTACAAAGCCGAGCAGAAACGCCTGCCACGACCATGGCCGTACCCGCGGTACGCCAAACAGCCCCGCACGCCTCATGAGCCTCCCCCTGCCGCCTGTTCTCCAGGCCCGATTGCGACCAAAGTACTACAGCCGCACCGAAATCGCGAGGCGGAAATCGCGCGGTCGGGCGCTTGGTAAACGGCCGCAGCGCACAATCGGACTGCGCTGCCGTTACTCGGTGGCAGCATAGAGCAAGGCCGCGACGGGCAGTGCCAGGCCGATCCCCGAGGCCAGCGTCCAGCCGCCTTGCGCGAAGGCCCAGGCGCCAAGCGCCGAGCCGGCAGCGCCCGCGGCGAAGAACGTCGCCATGTAGAGGCCATTGAGACGGCTGCGATGCTCATGCCCGAGCACGAAAATGGCGCGGAAGCCCAGCACGACATTGCCCTGCACGCCGAAATCGATGGCGATCGCGGCCACGACGAGGCAGGCGAGATTGAGCACCGAGCCGGCCGCGCCGATATGCGTCACCAGGAAGCCCACGGCCACGAGTATCATCGCGACGATCGTGGCGATCCGGCTATGGCCGCTATCGGCAAGCCGTCCTGCGATGGGCGCCGATGCCACGCCGGCGACGCCGGCGAGCGCAAACAGCGCGATGCCACGCTGGGTGAAGCCGAATTCACTCGCGAGCTGAAGCGGGACCACCGTCCAGAACAAGGTGAAGGCGCCAAACAGGCCCGCCTGATAGAGCGCACGGCGCCGCAGCAGCGGCGTGGTGCGCTCCAGATGCGGCATCGACATCAGCAATGCGCCATAATGCATGCGCGCAACCGGCTTGCGCTTCGGCAGCGTCATCCAGAGCACGGTCGCGAGCACGATCATCAGCGCGGCGGAGCAGAAGAACACCGCGTGCCACGACAGGGCGGCGGTGACAAAGCTCGACACCGGCCGCGCCAGCATGATGCCGAGCATCAAGCCGGTCGAGACGTTGCCGACGACGCGGCCGCGAATGGCCTCGGGCGCGAGATGCGCCGCATAGGGAATGATGACCTGCACCGCCACCGAGCCGAGCCCGATGAACAGCGCGGCGATCAGGAACGGCAGCGCATGGGTCGCAAACGCGGCGGCGAGCAAGGCCGCCGCACCGAGCGTGATGACAGTGCAGATCAGCGTGCGGTTTTCGACGAGATCGCCGAGCGGCACGATAAAAAGCAACCCCGTGCCATAGCCGATCTGCGTCATGGTGACGATCAGCCCTGCCGCTGCATGCGACAGGCCAAGCGCGGCGCTGATCGGCGCGATCAGCGGCTGGGCATAATAGATGTTGGCGGCGATCATGCCACAGGCCGCCGCAAGCAGGAAAGTCAGTCGTTGCGACACCGCATCCGGCTCGGGCGCAGCGTCGATGGTGGCATTCATCGTCATTCCAAACTCTCCGACACTTCAAAGTCTCCAGATATAGGAAATGATCATTTCCTAATTTGACAAATGTTCAGGCAAGCAGCTTCATCGCGACGCTGACCAGGCGCTCGCCGTCGAGCGGCAGTCGCGCCTTGCCGACGACGCGCAGGCCCTGCGTCATGCAGATCATCAGCCGCGCCGTGTCGTCGGCCTCGACATGGCCGGGAATCGAGCCATCGGCCTGCCCCTCACGAATGAGGCCGGCCATGAAAGCCTCGTTGGTCTTGAGTTGTGCCGTGACACGCGCGCGGATCACCGGATCGACCGCCGACAGCTCGACCGCGCTGCCGACCACGATGCAGCCGCGGCGCCCCTCGGTGCCCTGGGAGTGCTCGACATAGGACAGCAGCACGTTGCGCAGCTGCTCACGGCCGTTTGCACCGCGCGCAGCCGCGCTGCGGGTCTGCTCCCGGCGCACCGCGGCATAGCGCTCGAAGGCAGCGACGAACACGGCATGCTTGTCGCGAAACGCCTTGTAGACGCTGCCGGTGGCAAGCCGCATCGCCGCGGTCAAATCTCCGATCGATGTCGCATGATAGCCGCGCTCGCAAAACACCCGCACCGCCCCGTCCAGGGCCGTGTCCATGTCGAATTCCCGGGGACGGCCGGGTGGATGGGCAGCAGGCAGGGATTGGCGCGCGGCTTTTTGCATTGCGGAATAATAGGAAATGAATGTTTCCTAATCAAGACATTTGATTGTGATTGGGTGGCTGCCTGCATGCCATTGCCGTACCCGTCATCCTGAGGTGCGAGTGATGGGGCGCGAAGCGCCCCCATCGGGAGCCTCGAAGGATGCACGGCCGGGATGCAGCCCGGCCGTCGCCCTTCGAGGCTTGCCCTGCGGCGCTAATGCGCCGTAGGGCGCGCACCTCAGGGTGACGGTGTCGGAATTGCGCTCGTGACTTCAACGTCGTCATCCCCAACTCGCACCTCACTTACAGACACGCCTTCGCGTTCTCGCGACGCATTTCGCCCGAGCTTTGCTTGATCTCTCCACCCTCTTATCCAAGAGGTCGCAGGGAAGGCCGGGTGCCGGCTGGCACCCACGGTCCGCTGTGCGAAAGCACACGCAGAAAAACTGCACAGCAGCATACAGGTGAAGCCGAACACACGGCCTTCCCTGCGCAGTGGGTTGACGGCTTATGCCGTGCTCTCCCGGGAGCCGAGTTCGTTCTGGCCTCCCTTGCTTCGCGAAGACCTGCGAAAGCCTGCCCGGTTGAGCCGGCTTCCACCTCCGCGAAAGCTTGACCGTAGCAACGACGGCCAGGACCACACGGTTTTGCCGTACGCACACAGCGCCGCTCGTCCGCACGATGCCTCGGGCTCACGGAGAGCAATCCGCCCTGCCCGCACCTCTCGTACACGACGCTGCCGCGTCCACCGCAACCCGGCCCGCGTTTCGAACGACTCGCGAACCGCCCCTCTACCGTAGGCCGGGCTGTTTCGACTTATGCCGCAATTCCGAATTTCGGTGAAGTGGAATATTTCTGCGATGACGGATTGACAGACGATCGAAACAGCCCCCCGCGAGGGTCTCGTAGCCCGGATGGAGCGCAGCGCAATCCGGGAAAGGCCGCGTTCGGAAACAACGGCCCCGGATTACGCTTCGCTCCATCCGGGCTACGAGAGGGTCACGCCTTCGGCGGGACCGGCGTTCCATCCGCCATGGTCGATCGCCCCTTCCGCTCGACGATCAGCCCGTAGGCGCGGGGCTGGCGATGGACGTCGAAGTTGAAAGTAGTGCGCTTGTAGGAATTGCAGAGATCGAGATCACAGCGCGCCAGCGCGATTTCGTCGCCCTTGGTCGTGCATCTCGCCACGATTTCACCGGAGGGCGCGATGGTGCAGCTACCGCCGATATGGTCCACGCCCTCCTCAACGCCTGCCTTGGCGACGCCGACCACGAAGGTGCCGTTCTGATAGGCGCCGGCCTGCATGACCAGGTGGTTGTGGAACAGCGAGAGGTCGTCGTGCTCGGGCGCAGGCGGATTGTGCACCGGCGTGTTGTAGCCGATCATCACCAATTCGACGCCCTGGAGCCCCATCACTCGATAGGTCTCGCTCCAGCGGCGGTCATTGCAGATCGCCATCCCCATCACGCCGCCGAAGGCATCGACCACACCGAAGCCGGCGCCGGGCTCAAAGTAGCGCTTTTCCAGATGCTGAAACTTGCGCCATGGCTCGTGCTCGGCGTGACCGGGCAAGTGGACCTTGCGGTATTTAGCGACGATCGCGCCGCTCTTGTCGACGAGGATGGACGTGTTGTAGCGATGGACGATGCCCGCCTCCATCGTCAGCTCGGCATAACCCAGGTAAAATCCGATGCCGATCTCGCGGGCGAGGTCGAACAGGGCCTGCGTCTCCGCCCCCGGCATCTCGCGCTCGAAGAAACTGTCGATCTCGGACTGATCCTCAAAATACCAGCGCGGAAAGAACGTGGTCAGCGCGAGCTCGGGGTAGACGATCAGGTCGCAGCCGCAGCCCTTGGCCTGGCGCATCAACGCCATCAGCCGCGCCACGACCTCGGCCCTCGTCTCAGTCCTGGCAATCGGGCCAAGCTGGCCGGCTGCGATCGTCACAAATCTCGCCACGCGTCGTTCCTTCGTTTGGTTCGTGGATTGCATTGAGCCAACCAAGCTTAGCGCGCGCCACGCCACGCGCACAGGCCGCTCAGGCGCTGAACCGGATGTGCATACCTACGACTTCGCATTCTCGCGGCGTATTACACCGTGCTCTCCCCGTCGGGCAGTCGCCAGTCTCTCCACTTGATAAACCGGGACGGGCGGGGCAATTTGCGCCTGGAACCACCCACGCAACCGCGCCTGCGTACCCCGTTCAGCCATCTCGAGCGGAATGACGGTGCTTTCCAGGAAGGCGTTATGCCCGCCACGTCAGCCGACAAGCTCAAGCTCTTTCGTATCCGCCTCGCGCCAAAGGGCCGGCGCAAGCCGCCGCCAGGGCCGGATATCGAAGGAAAGATCCTTGATGCTGCCGAGTTCGTTTTTGGGCACTTCGGCTTCCGCGGCGCAACGACTGCGCTGATCGCCAAGAAGGCTTCAATCGCGAAGCCCCATATTTATTACTACTTCGAGGACAAGGAGGACTTGTATCGCGCGATCCTGGAGCGGGCGATGAACATGTGGGCCCGAGATATCGACAGCCTCGATACCGCGACCGACATCAAGACGATCCTCACCCAATACATCCACAAGAAGGTCGATTTCTCGCGAGATCACCCGCATTTGTCGCGGATCTACGCCAACGAAATCATCAGTGGCGCTCAATATGTCGGCAGCTTCATCGAAAAAGTCTCAACCCCGTTGCTTCTCGAGAAGGTGAAAACCGTCGACCAATGGGTTGCGGGCGGAGCCGTCCGGCCGATCAGCGCGGCCGACCTGTTCTTCTGTATCTGGGCAATGACCCAGGCTTATGCCGATTTTTCGAGCCAGATGACCATCATGAAGCAGAAGCGCCAGCTCGAACAGATCGACTACGACGCCGCCAAGGCGACAATCGTCCAGCTCGTTCTCGGAGGGCTCGGCCTCGAAGGCGACGGACGGCCGCCGGGTAAATCGAGCCGTCCTCGCAAAGCCGGGTGACCGCTCCGAGGCGTCCGCCTCGGCCTTGCACGCAAAGCGCTTACCTTTTTGTTTTGTCGCGCTTTCTTCGCGCTCGCCTGTGACGGCTCGACACGACGGCGCGCCTCTCGCTTGATCCACCAAACGAACCAACGTTCCGACGCGTGTCGTTGCGCGACGTCCGCCGGCGAAACGCCGGTTGCTCCAGCCCGAAATCACCTTTGTAAAATAATTTTATCGATCGTTATAATTTGGTACGATGTTTGCTGGGACCCAATTGCCTCGCAGTGCAGGCATCGACACGAGGACCGCTGCCGAAGCGGCGGGCTCCTCGACAACGGAACAATCGCCTCTGGGCCATCGCACCAGCGGCCAGCAGTTGAGGGAGAGCCTATGTCATCCAAGAGCGGCGAAGTTCCAACCCTGGTCATCACCGGTGCTCACCCCAAACTCTACAACCACGACCTCGCGCCGACCGCCCCCGAAGGACGCACCTGGGGCGTGTTCAGCCTGTTTGCAATGTGGATGTCGGACGTCCACTCCGTCGGCGGTTACACGTTCGCTGCGAGCCTGTTCTTCCTCGGCCTGACCGGCTGGCAGGTGCTGATCTCCATGTTGGTCGGCATCACGGCGGTCTACTTCCTGATGAACCTGATCGGACGCCCGTCGCTGCGCTACGGCATTCCGTTTCCGGTCGTTGCCCGCATCTCATTCGGGGTGATGGGCGCCAATCTTGCCGCCATGGTGCGGGGCGTCGTCGGCATTGTCTGGTACGGCGTGCAAACCTACTTCGCCTCCAAGGCCGTGCAGGTCCTGATCGTCACCCTGGTGCCGTCGGCCGCCGATCTCACCCACAACAGCATCGTGGGCCTATCCACGCTCGCGTGGTTCAGCTTCCTCTTCATGTGGCTGTTCCAGCTTCTCATCTTCCTGAGCGGCATGGAGCGCATCCGCCGCTTCATCGATTTTTGCGGGCCGGTGGTGTACGTCGTCATGTTCGCGCTGGCGATCTGGATGTTGTGGCAAGCCGGTTTCGCGAGCCTGTCCTTGCAGCTCAGCCCGCCGGCTGCCTCCAACGCCGCGACGATCGGGGTGATGGCGAATGCCGCGATGCTGATCGTGGCCTACTTCTCGGCCCTCCTGCTCAATTTCGGTGACTTCGCCCGGTTCGGCAAAGATGAGCAGGCCATGAAGATGGGCAATCTCCTCGGGCTGCCCGTCAACTTCCTGGTCTTCTCGATCATCACGGTGATCGTGACGGCCGGTACGCTGAAGGTGTTCGGGGAGGCGATCATGGATCCCGTACTGATCGTGGAGAAGATCGGCAATCCGTTCGTCGTCATCGTCGGATCGATCACCTTCATCGTCGCGACGATGGGCATCAACATCGTCGCCAACTTCGTTTCGCCGGCTTACGACATCTCCAACCTCAATCCACAGCGCATCAATTTCAAGCTCGGGGGCCTCATCACCTCGATCCTGTCGGTGCTGGTATGTCCGTGGCTGTTCGTGGCAAGCCCGTCGGCCATCACGCTGTTCGTCAGCATCTTCGGCTCCGCGCTCGGGCCGATGTTCGGCATCATGATCGCCGACTACTACCTCGTGAAGCGGCAGATCGTCGTGCTGGAGGACCTCTACACAATGTCGCCGAGCGGCGAATTCCACTACGATGGCGGCTGGAACCACAAGGCGCTGATTGCGCTCGCCGTATCCGGCACGCTATCGATGGGGCTGTCGCTTGCTGGCGCCTATGGGCTGATGTTCAACGTCGGCGACTGGGGCTGGTTGATCGGCGCCAGCGTCGGCGCGATCGTTTACAGCGCGCTCTCGAAACAGGAGCGCAGCGTCATTGCCGCTCTCCCCGCGGGCGAATGATAATCAGGATCCTGACGGCCGAGCCGGCACCAGCCGGTTCGGCTGGCAAGGCCGCCTGGGCAAGGGCCGGTTGATCTGGGAATCGACAATTCCCAGACCAGTTCCATCCTCGCTTTCAGATCCACGGCCAGACGTCGCCGGTGCATCCTCAGATCCTACAGCGACTGACCGGCGCGCTGGCATTCTCCTTGCTGCATGAGGATCAATCCCTCAGACCCGCAGTGGGTCTGTCTCATTGTGAGGCGATCACATGCAGCCGACGTCCCGTTTCGAAGCGACTATCCCGACACAGCTCCACGCACTGATTTCCGATCTGCGCTGGCGCACGCAAATGCTCGATGCTGACATTTTGGAGGAAGAGCGGCGGGCTGGGATCTCCGACCCAAAGAACCTGGCCTACCCGATGCTCGCTCTGAACCTGAGGGCTCGGCGCGACAATATCCAGGTGAGCATCACGATCCTCGAAAGCCGCCTTGAGAAACAATCGGCCGCGTGGCAACGCGCCGCCTGATGCGAATGGTGTCCGCCCGACCTGCAGCGCGACGTGCTGGCAGGTGGCGATGGGGCGGTAGCTCGATCGACTGCGATGTCGAGCGCCCATGGATTCGCGTTGCCAATCTGCAACGGTTCCCCACGGTCTGAAGCCGGACAAAAGAAACGCCCATTGCGGCCACGAACCCCGCTCACAACGCCGTGAGACAAGCAGGGGAACGACGATGCGTGCACAACGCGTTTGGAAAGTGAATGGAGCCGCCAGCATCGGACAGCTTCAATCCAGACTGGACGACCTGAACAAGCGTCTCAGCCAGCTCGAAAATCAGCATCCCGCAAGCTGGAAGATCGACGAGCTGAAATCGAATGCGCTCAGCCTGTCGCGAGAGATCGACGACATCCGCTGCGCCGAAGCGACGGCCGCGTTGGGAGAATTGCTGCGGAAATAAGACAGCGGGCCGCTCGACGGGTTTCTTCGCCGCCCACCGAGCGCCCGTCTTTTGTGCACAATCCCGCCACATCTTGAACGTTCATCGCGCGGGTCCACATCTCAGGGAACAACAGCGGTCGCAAATCCCAGGGATTGACCCAATCCATGAGCATGTCCGGATCAGTCAGCCCTGAACGCCATGTCGTCGTTCTCGTCTATCCGGACATCATGGCGATGGATGTCTGCGGCCCGATGGAAGCCTTCGCCATGGCGAATGCGCTTGCTGGTCGCGGCCTGTATCGCCTTTCGGTCGCTGCCGTCACGATCGATCCGATCAGGACGTCGCTCGGGTTCTGCATCGTTCCGAATTACGCGCTCAGGGATCTCGAAGGCCCGATCGACACCCTGCTGGTCGCGGGCGGATATGGTCACGTCGCAGCCTTGCGCGACCCGGCGCTGACCGGCTGGCTGCGCGAAGCAGCGCCTCGCGCGCGACGGCATGGCTCGATCTGCACCGGCGCGTTTCCGCTGGCGGCGTCAGGTCTTCTCGACGGCAAGCGCGCGACGACGCACTGGGCTCTTGCGCCGTCTTTCGCACAAAGTTTTCCGGCGACGACGCTCGAGATCGACAGCATCTTCGTGCGCGATGGCCAGACCTATACGTCGGCCGGCATCACGGCCGGAATCGATCTTGCGCTCGCGCTGATCGAGGAAGATCACGGGCGGACATTCGCACTGCGTGTGGCCCGCAGCCTGGTGGTGTTCCTGAAGCGCCCCGGTGGGCAGTCGCAATTCTCGACGCACCTTCAGGCGCAGTTCTCATCGGTTCCCGCGATCCGCAAGGCGCAGGAATGGGCGCTCGCCCATCTCTCCGAAGACCTCAGCGCCAAGGCTTTTGCAGCCCATGTCGGGATGAGCGAGCGGAACTTTCGCCGGATGTTCGTCGATGAACTGCGCGAGACACCGCGCGAATATGTCGAGAGGATCCGCCTCGACGAGGCCCGGCGTCAAATCGAGGATACCGACCTTCCCGCCCAGACTGTCGCAAAACGATGCGGCTTCGGCACGGTGCACAGCCTGCGGCGCGCGTTCGTGCGTCAGCTCGGCGTGACACCGCAATGGTATCGGGCGCAGTTTCAGAAGAACGACGTCGCTGGCAAATCCGCCTGAACAACTTATGCGTGTAAACTTTGGCCGGATTTACACCATCTTTGGCCAGGACTGCACACGTGGCGGAATAGTCGGCGCACGCGTTTCGTTGTTTAATCGCGACATCGTCCGCCGCACGCGGCGTTGTCGAAAGGAGCGCACATCGGATGCGCACCAACGGACTTGTGGAACTTTTTCCGGACGCGGACCATCACGCAGTGCCCGCCGTTCTGGACCATCTCTCTGCCGGCGTAGCCCTGCTCGATCGCAAGCTCCACGTTCAGTTTGCCAACAAAGCCTTCCGCGCCATGGCGAATGACGGAGCGCTGGCCCTGCGCGGCCGAACGCTTTCGAGCTCCTGGCCGTCCTCGGCACGACAATTCGATCGCATGACCCGCTCCGCCCTGCTCGGCGCGGCCGGCGGCACCATGGCCATTCCACATCCGAACGACGGGCGCCTCATCACCATTCTGGTGACGCCGGCACACGGCCGCGAATACGACGGCTTGAGCGGCCTTGGGCATCGCGACAGCGCGGCGATCATCTTCATGCTCGACCCGGCCCGACCGTCGACACTCCCGCCGGTTTGGATCATGGACGCCTACCAGCTGACGATGGCGGAGGCCCAGGTGGCGCTGCAGGCCTCGCTCGGCCGTTCCGTGTCCGACATCGGGGTCCGGCTCAAGGTTTCACCGAATACGGTCAAGACGCATCTGCGCCGCGTCTTCGCCAAGACCGGCGTGCGTGGTCAGGCGGAGCTGGTGGGTCTCATTGCGGCGCTGCGGTCCGTCCGCGGCGATTGCGGAGCTTAACGGGGGCCGTTCAGCCCAGTCGTCAGTGGGACCAACGTCCGCCGCGTTTCTATTGGGCGTGTTGGCGGCTCGCCGCGAGTGCCCGTATCATTTCAACAACGATGAACATCAGGATCACGACCATCAGCACGACGACGGACGCCGCAGCGATGACCGGATTGACCTGGAGCAGGATGTTGTCCCACATCTGCTTTGGCAGCGTGGTCTTCAGGCCTCCACCGACGAACATCGCCACCGTCAATTCCTCGAAAGACTGAAGGAAGCCGGTCACAAAGCCGACCGCGAGACCGCCGCTGACGAGCGGCAATGTCACCCGCCAGAGGATGCGCGAGCGCCCCGCCCCGAGCGTCGAAGCCGCGGCATTGAGACCCCAATCATAGCCCTTGAAGGTTGCCAGCATCACCATGAAGACCACCGGCAGCGCGATCACGGCATGGCCGATGATGATGCCGAGGTCGGTCGCGACCAACGACATCTTCGCGAACAGATAGAACAGCGAGATTGCGATCACGATCGAGGGAACCATCATCGGCGACAGGCACAGCAGGAAAGCCAGGCTGCCGAACCGTCCCTTGGTGTGGACAACGCCAAGTGCGGCCATCGATGCGACCACCAGCGTGATCGCCCCCGCCGCGAAACCGATGCCGAATGAACGCATCATCGCCGCAACCCACAGCGGCGACGTCGCGAATTCCTCGAACCAGCGCATGCTGAATCCAGGCGGTGGGAATGACAGGAAATTCGATGCCGTGAACGCCATCGGCACGAAGGCAATGATCGGGATCAGCAGCACGCCGAGGATGGCCCAGGCGTAGACCGACATGAACATTGATCCGCGCAGGCCGCGAACGTGGCGCGTCCAGCCTTCCTCGATGAGGCCAAAGACCAGCCCGATCGCGAAAGCAATGCCGAGCCCAGCCCGCCGCAACAGGCCGTCCGGCCGGGAGGGCCTGGCTCCCCCGCCGGTCACCGACGACAGGCCGAAGATGCGGTCGTAGGCAAAGCAGGTCGCGACCGCCGAAATCAGCAGGATCGCCGCCAGCGCACTCCCGAGCTGCCAGTTTTGCAGCTCGTTGATTTGCAGGATGATCAACTGCCCGATCATCGAGTCCCTGGGACCGCCGATCAGCGCCGGTGTGATGAAGAAACCAAGCGAGGCGACCAGCACCAGCAGCCCGGCGGCTGCGACCCCGCGCATCGAAAGTTGAAAGAACACCTGCCAGAACGCGCGCGAGGCGTTGGCGCCGAGCGTCGATGCCGCCATCAGGAGACGGCGATCGATCTGGTTCATCACCGGCAACATGGTGACGACGGCGAGCGGCAGCAAAGTATGCGTCATCGCGAAGATGACGGTCGTGCGGCTGAACAGGAGTTTGTCGCCGCCGGCCAGGCCAAGCGCGAGCATGGTCTTGGCGACGATACCGTTGCGGCCCAGCAGCACCAGCCACGAGAAGTTTTTGATCAATGCGCTGGTCCAGAACGGCAGCAGCACGACCAGCGCCGCGATCCGTTGTTGACGCGGCGGCTTGCACGACAGCCAATACGCCAAGGGATAGCCGAGCAACAGGCACAGCACCGTCGTCCACAGCGCAACGGAGAAGGTGGTCGACAGCACCGTAAGATACGGCCCGTTCCAGATCCGCAGGAATGCCGCCGCGCTCAGCGCACCCGTCTTGTCGACGACGCTCAGCGACAACACCTGCGCCGTCGGCCAGATCAGGAACACCGCCAGGAAGGCAATCGCGGGCGCTGCAAGCCAGAGCGGATCGAACTTCAGCTTGGCCCGCGCAGGTCGGGCAGCGCCCTCGAGGGAGGCGATATCGGTCATCGGTCGGTCGCTCTCCCTCACGGCTCCAAATTCAGGCGCGCTTGGCGACCGGCGCAGCAGCAGCCACGGCGTGTCGGTTCTCGGGACGCGACAGGCCGAGGTGCTCGCGCAGGGTACGGCCCTCATAGTCGTTGCGGAACACGCCGCGCCGCTGGAGTTCCGGCACCACTTTGGTGACGAAGTCCTGCATCGTGCTCGGCAGCGCCACGAACGAGATCATGAAGCCGTCGCAGGCCCCCGCCTCGATCCAGGACTCCATGTGATCGGCCACTTGCGTCGGCGTGCCGCAGAACGTCGCCTTGGCGCGATTGAAGCGGCGCGTGATCTCGCGCAGAGTCAGGCCCTGCCGGATCAGGCCGGCGATCTCGTCGAAATAGGCCTTATGAAGGTTCGAGGTTGCCGGAATCCGGCTCACCGGCACCGGCTCGTCGAGCGGCAGATCCGACAAATCGGTTTCGAGGTCCTGGCTGAGCCTCAAGACGCCGACATCGGGGTGAACGAGCTCCTGCCAGCGGTCGAGCTTGTCGCGCGCCTCCTGCTCGCTCTCGCCGATCACGACCGAGATGCCGGAGGCGATCTTCAGATCATCCGGATGGCGCCCGAACTTGCCCATCCGCTCCTTCAGATCGCGATAGAACGCGATTGCGCCGTCGAGATTGCCGCTGGAGCCGAACACCACCTCGGCATATTCGGCGGCGAAATCCCTGCCCGTGTCGGAAGCGCCGGCCTGGATGATGACCGGGCGACCCTGCGGCGGCCGCTCGAGGTTGAGCACTCCATGCACGGTGAAGTACTTGCCCTGGTGATCGACCAGATGCTGTTTCTCCGGAATGAAGCTCTGGCACGTGGCCTTGTCGTAGACAAAGGCGCCGTCCTCCCAGCTGTCCCACAGCGCCTCGACGACATCGATGAACTCTTTTGCCTTGGCATAGCGGTCCGCATGCGGCGGCAGGCGGTCGAGGCCGAAATTGCGCGCCGCATAGTCGTTCGCGGAAGTCACGACGTTCCAGGCCGCGCGGCCGTGCGAGATGTGATCCAGCGAGGAGAACAGCCGGGCGATGTTGTACGGCTCGTAGAAGCTGGTCGAGGCGGTGGCGCCGAGACCGATCCGGCTCGTCGCCCCAGCGATCGCCGAGAGCAGCGTCAGCGGTTCCAGCACGTTCATGAACAGCGGCGAGCGGCTCCAGGCCTTCAGGTTCTCGGTGCGCGCGGCCGGCGTGTCGGCGATGAAGAAGAAGTCGAACTTGCCGCGCTCGGCGAGCTGGGCCATCTCGCGGTAGTAGTCGATGTCGGTGGACGCATGAGGACGCGCCTCATCCATCAACCAGGACGCCGCGTGCGATCCGTTGGCATGAACCAACGCCCCGATCGCCATCTGTTTCTTCTTGCTCATGATCGACCCTCGTTGACTTCGAAATGATTCCCAGGCCTCAGCCCTTCTTGCCGCCCATCAGCAGCCACTCCTGGAAGCGCTCGGAAATGGCGGCATAGTTCTTACCCCAATAGGCAAAGTCGCGGATGGTGAGGCCGGCGAGATTCTCGGGCAGCGTCGGCAGCACCTTGGCGCGTTCCGGCTTGATGAAGTTGTAGGCCTTCAGATTGGTCGGACCATTGGCGACGATGTTCGAATAGGCCGCCTGCCGCTCCGGATGCATGCAGAACTTCACGAACTCACGCGCCTGCTTCAGCTTCGTTGTGCCCTTCGGGATCGACCAGCCGTCGACCGAATACAGACCTTTCCAGACGATGCCGACCGGCGCGCCGGAATCGATCGCGGCAAAAGCCCGCGCCGACCAGGTGTCGGCCATATCCACTTCGCCGTTCTGAAGGATCTGGGTGTTCTGCGCGCCGGCGGTCCACCAGACGGCGACCTCGGAGCGGATCTTCTCCAGCATCGCGAAGGCACGATCGACGTCGAGGGGATAAAGGTCCTTTGGCGCGACGCCGTCGGCCAGCAACGCCGATTCCAGCACGCCCTTGGGATTGCGGTACAGGCCACGGCGCCCCGGAAACTTGGCGGTGTCCCAGAAGTCCGCCCACCCGGTCGGGGCCGCCGCCTTGTAGGTGTCGGTCCGGTAGGCCATCACGATGCCATAGGCCGAGAAGCCAAACCAGTTCGGCATCAGCGAGCCCGGAATGAACTCGTCGTCCGGTCCCTTCGAAATCTCGAGCGGCTCGAGATAATCCTTCTCATTGGTCAGGCGCAGCACGTCATCCGGCGTCACCATGCAGACGTCCCAGAGCTTGGTGCCGGTGTCGACGATGACCTTGAATTGCGTCACCGGATCGGACTCGTGGACGACGCCGACCACCTTGATGCCGGTCTCCTTCTCGAAGGGTTCATAGAAGGCGGTGCGGATCGCAGCACCCGGCGCGCCGCCGACATCGGCCACGGTGATCTGCTCGGCGGCGGTTGCCGGTCCGGTCCAGATCGCCGGCAGCGCGAGGCCTGCGGCCGCCACACCGGTTGTCTTGATAAGCTTGCGTCGCGAGATCGTGTTGGTGGACATCCTGGTCTCCGTGATGCGCGAGATCGAGTTGCAATGATGGTGTGGTTCAGGTGACGGTGGACGCGCCTTCCAGCAGGCGGGCTTGAGTGCGGTCCCAGCGAATGAAGATCGGTTCTCCGATTGTGATCGGTGGAAGGCCGGCGGCGCGGCGCGCCGTCATCAGGCTGCCGCTGCCAAGCCGCACCAGGAGACGCGTTTCGGAACCGGCATAGATGGTCTCCTCGACATGCCCGGCGACATAGGCGTCGTCGCGCGCGCACAGTTCGAGCTTCTCGGGACGGATCACCAGCGCCGCCTTGCGTCCGGCAGGCATCGGCTGCCCGGGCGGCAGCGGCACCCGGCCATCCGGCGTGTCGAAAGTGCCGTCGCCGGCGACCTCGCCATGGATCAGGTTCGAAGCGCCGATGAAGTCGGCGACGAAAATGTTGGCCGGCCGCTCGTAGATCTCTTCGGGCGCGCCGAGCTGCTCGATTCTGCCGTCATTCATCAGGCAGATCCGGTCGGCCAGCGCCAGCGCCTCTTCCTGGTCATGCGTGACGAAGATGATGGTCGCGCCGGTCTCGCGATGCAGGCGTTTGATCTCGACCCGCATGCTGTCCCTGAGCTTCTTGTCGAGCGCCGACAGCGACTCATCCATCAGAATCAGGGACGGCTGGTAGACGAAACAGCGCGCCAGCGCGACACGCTGCTGCTGACCACCGGACAATTCGCGCGGAAAGCGCTTGGCGAAGTCGGACAACCCGACCATCGCGAGCGTTTCCTCAACCCTGTTTCGCAGTTTCGCCTGGGCGAGCTTGCGCATCTGGAGCGGAAAGGCGACGTTCTCATAGACCGTGAGATGCGGGAACAGCGCGTAATTCTGGAAGACGACGCCGATGTCGCGCTTGTTGGCCGGATTGTCGGTCTCGTCTCGCCCGTCGATGACCAGCCGTCCGCCGGACGGTTCGACCAGCCCGCAGATGATTTGCAGCAGCGTCGTCTTGCCCGATCCCGAGGGCCCGAGCACCGCCAGCAGCTCTCCCGACATCACCTTCAATTCGAGCGGCTTGAGGACGGTCGAGGTGCCGTAGGTCTTGGAGACGCCGCGGACATGCAGCTTCACCTGCGCGGCAGACCGTTCAGCGGAACTGGATGCCGGGACATCATTGGCAGCACCGGACCCGGAACGCCCGGCCAGCGGAAACGCATCGGCGCGATCGTCTCGAAGCGGCGGGAAGGTGCGGATCGCGTCCATCATCGGTCCTGTGAGATCCAGCTCGGGCGAAGTAAGCTCTGCGGAACGGCCATGTGTAAACTACAAAATCGAGGCGCCTTGCCGCTACGAGACCAGTCGGTCACGTGCAGATTTGTTGGGCGATTCCTGATGATAGCTTGGTCGTCTGGCCTGTTTCGCAGTCACGGCATGACATGCGGCCAGCGATCACTGGACGATGGGATCTGTGCTGCCGTTCTCGGTGAATGGAGCCATGTCACCCGGGCAGGCCGCCCTGCCCGGCCAAATCGGCCGTGGACCCGCCCCGAAAATCGTTGCAAAAAGGCGCTCCCGAGGCGCCGGCGGCCGGTCGGCCAAGCCTCTGGAAAACGTCGACTTTTGGAAGAATGGTCGGAGTGGCAGGATTCGAACCTGCGACCCCTGCGTCCCGACGAAAAGATCAACAAAAACAATGAGGTTTGTTCGCGATTGACCGCCTCTACCCCCGTTTGTTGACGGGGTTTCGGTGGTCAAGCGGTGGTCAGCCTCCGGCGCGATTCGACGGTCGGGCCACGCCAAAGTGTCAAGCACTCCATAGCGCGGAGAGAGCACGCTGCCATGATCAACTGCGAACGGCAACGCCGCGCTGCGGACCTCTAACCTTATTTGGCGGGATTCTCGTATGATGGCTTGGAGTATACGGGCACGGGTGCCAATTTCGTGCCCCGCGTCGTCGATAATGGCGAGCCGCCGTTCAGGATCGTCTTCGGGCTTGTCGATTAAAATGCCTATGGCAAGCACTGTCGCCTTGATGATTGCTTCGATGTCGTCGTCACAGACAAAGCCTGATGAATCAAACAGCCGGTGGCCGTCCTTATGTCACCAAGAACAGCTCTTGTGACATCTGCTTCGGGGTCAAAAGCATCGGTTGGCGCTCAGTCGGAAACTTCCGATCTCCCCCTATCAACCGCCCTCCCATCTTCTTGTCATTGATGAGAAAGGTCACCCCTTTTTCTCTTTTTTGCTCCGCATTTTTAATTATTTGTGTTGTGATTTTTATTTATTAGTTTTATTTAATTTTAGATTATTAAATGGTCCGAAGTGCGGGAATAGTTCGATTTTGCGATCCAACACCTGAAATGGCCGGCAATGCAGCCAGTTTGGTGTAAGAGCGCGACTTGTAGAAAGTCGATCCGCTTTTCAAATCCGGAAAGACGCGGGACGTGTCATGAGCGCCTTCGAAACCAACGTGCAAGCTGACAAAGCCACGGGCGATTATGTTGTTTGGTAAGCATCCGGCGAAGACCGCGCGCGGGTCATTTTCGGCTCAGGCGGCTTGATCAACGTTCCGGATGGCAGAGCGCCAATTCCATGGCAGCAGTTCGTCGAGCCTTTGGACGGGATGCTCGGCGATGCGCGCCAGAACGTCGGCGAGCCAGGCTTGCGGATCGACGTCGTTCATCTTGGCGGTGACGATCAGGCTGTACATCACCGCCGCCCGCTCGCCGCCGCGATCCGAGCCGCAGAACAACCACGACTTCCGACCTAAAGCGATGCCGCGCACGCCACGCTCCGCCGCATTGTTGGACAGGCAGATGCGGCCGTCATCGAGGAAGCGGGTAAATGCGCTCCAGCGCTTGAGCATGTAGTCCATGGCCTTGGCGACATCGTTGCTGCGCGAGAGCTTGGCGCGTTGTGTGCGCATCCAGGCTTCCAGATCGGCCACGAGCGGCGCGCTGAGTTCCCGGCGAACTGCCTGGCGCCTTTCGGCGCTCTGACCGTTGATGGTCCGCTCGATCTCGAACAGGGCGTCGATCCGGCGGACTGTTTCCAGCGCCAGCGGCGAGATCACTGCCGGCCTCTTGCCCTGAGCCTTGCGACGCGCATTCTCGGCCAGATCAGCCATCACGAAGAACGGCCGCCGGGCATGGACCCAGCACGCGGCTTCCAGGATCGGACCTGCGTTGCGGCCCGGTTCGTAAAGCCTGCCATAGCCGCCATAGGCATCGGCCTGGAAGATTCCGCTGTAGTTGGCCAAGTGAGCCTGGGGATGCTCGCCGGCCCGATCGCGCGAGTAATAGAACACCGCGCCCGGCGGGGCCTGCCCTCCAAAAGGCTTGTCGTCGCGCACATAGACCCAGATCCGGCCGGTGTCGGTCTTGCCTTTGGCCAGGACCGGAACCGTGGTGTCGTCCCCGTGCAATCGCTCGGCGCTCAGTACGTAGGCCTCGAGGCGCTTGAACAAAGGTGCCAGCGCCGCGGTGCAGCCGCCGACCTGGTCGGCCAGGGTCGACAGACTGATCGGCACGCCCTCCTTGGCATAGCGCTCCGCTTGCCGGTTCAGCGGCTGATGTTGACCAAACTTCTCGAACAGCACCATCGCCAGCAGGCTTGGCCCCGCCCAGCCGCGGGCAAGCACATGGAACGGCGCCGGAGCCTGGCTGATCTTCTCGCAATCACGGCAAGTAAACTTCTCGCGGACGTGCTGGATCACTTTCCAGGATTTCGGGATCACCTCCAGCGTCTCGGTGATGTCCTCGCCGAGCTTGGACAGCCGCGCGCCGCCACAGCAGGCGCACGCCACAGGTCCCGGCACGATCACCCGCTCGCGAGGTAGATGCTCCGGGAACGGCTGGCGTGACGGCCGCTTGCGCGTGAACGACGCCACCTTCGTGGTTTTGGCCGCGGCCATTTCGGCGGCGAGTTCGTCCTCCGTCGCCGAACTCTCCAGCTCCTCCAGCGTCAGTTCAAGCTGATCCAATAGCCGCGCGGTACGCTCCGAGCGCGGACCATGGCGGTCGCGGTTGAGTTTCTCGATCTGCAGCTTCAGATGGGCGATCAACGCCTGGTCGTCGGACTGCCGGGCACGGGCGGCCGCAGCCTCCGCCCGAGCAACGATCAATGCCGCTTGCAGCGTTTCGATGTCGTCTGGCAGCGATTCAAGGCCGTCACCCATGGCCCCGATGGAATCACAAAAGAGGCGATTTGAGGCGTCTTTTCTTCCGCACCTCAGAACTTTTTTGAGCCTATCCTGCGCTCTGTGGCCGCCACGTGTGCTGCGGATTGCGCCAGTCGATCGCCTCCAGCAGATAACTCATCTGCGCCGCGCTCAGCCCCACCACACCGCCCACCGTCGCCGGCCAGACAAAACGGCCACGGTCCAACCGCTTCGCGTAGAGCGACAATCCAATTCCATCGTGCCACAAGGCCTTGATCAGCGAACCGCCGCGTCCGCGGAACACGAAGACATCTCCGGCGAACGGATCGCGACCAAGGCTTTCCTGCACCAATAATGACAAACCCTGCATGCCCTTGCGCATGTCAGTGTAGCCGGTCGCAATCCAGATGCGTGCGCTCGAAGAGACTGGGATCATCGACGCTCCAGAACCTGCAGCACCCGCGCCAGGGCGGCCGCATCGACGCCCGCATCGACAATCACCCGACGATCCCGGCCAACGACGATCACCATCTGCCCGCTCGTCGCTGTGGCAGCAACCGCCGGCTCGACCTCAGCGGCAAGGACGACCCGCGCAAAGCCGGATTGCTCGCTTTGAGGGCTGATCGGCTCGGGACCGAACGAGCGCCGCCATGTCATCAGCAACGAACGTGATATGCCATGGCGTCTTGCTGTCGACGATATCGCGCGCGGCGCTTGAAAGCTTTCGGTCACGATCCGCAGCTTTTCGTCATCCGACCAGCGTCGCCGGCGACCAGTCTCGACCACCTCAAGCCGTTCAAGCTGAGTACTGCGCTTATGGCTGTCCATAAGGACTGTTACGCACCAATTGGACTAATCCAACA
>NZ_JYMR01000029.1 GCF_000938255.1 Bradyrhizobium sp. LTSP849
TGGCATCAAGGACCGCCTGATGCATCGGCCCAACAAGCATCATCCCGAACTGCCGCCGCGGCAGAAGCTGCGCAACAAACTAATCGCCAAGGTGCGCGCCGCCGTCGAGCGTCCGTACGCCGTGTTCAAGGAGCATTATGGTCTCCGGCGGATGCGCTTCTTCAACTTCGAGCGCAATCAGGTGCACATCGTGCTGGCCTGCTGCGCCTACAACCTACGGCGTGCGGCCGGCGCATTGGCCGCACAACGCCAGGAGTCCGTCTCCGCATGAAAAAACAGAGGACAACAGGGGATGAAATGAGCAAAATGCCGCTCACTGTAGCGGGCTGACATCAAAAAAGCCCGCGACGCACCTCAAGCGCCCGCTCGCCCCTCTGTGCAAAGCCCTCGCAAGGGGAGAGGGTGCACCGAGCGCGATTTGACAGACTTTTGAGCAGCGATGAAGCATCGGGTCAAGCCCGGCCAGACTTACGCGAAATAGGTCAAGCCCAGCCACTCCGCGACCAGCGCGGGCTTGTCCTCGCCCTCGATCTCCACCGTGACATTGGTGCGGGTCTGGAATTCGTTCGGCTTGCGCAGTTTGGCTTCAGCCAGCACGAAACGGCCGCGGACGCGCTTGCCTGAGCGGACCGGCGAGATGAAGCGCAGCTTGTCAAAGCCGTAATTCACACCCATCGTGGTGCCCGCGACCACCGGCATCACTTCATAGGACATGATCGACAACAGCGACATCGTGAGGAAGCCGTGCGCGATCGTGGTGCCGAACGCGGTCTCCTTCTTCGCGCGCTCGGGATCGACGTGGATGAACTGGTGATCCTCGATCACGTCGGCATAGGTGTCGATGCGAGGCTGATCGACCATGTGCCATGACGACACGCCGATCTCCTTGCCGACCATGGCCTGATAGGCATCGAGCGCAATCGGCGGCTTCTTCCAGACTTCGTTCACTTAGGTCTCGCTCCGTGTTTTCGGCAGCTCCGGAAAATCCTCTTCCCGGAATTCGCGACCGCGCAGGGGGTCGTTGCGGTCGTCGTCGCGCTCCAGCCGCCGCAGCTGCACACGGCGGATTTTTCCCGAGATCGTCTTCGGCAGTTCGGTGACGATCTCGAGACGGCGGATGCGCTTGAACGGCGCGAGGCGCGTGTGCAGGTGCTTGAAGATCGACAGCGCCGTTTCCGGCGTCCGCTCCGCGCCTGATGTCAGCAGCACGAACGCCTTGGGGATCGCGAGCCGGATCGGATCGGGGCTCGGCACCACGGCGGCTTCGGCGACGAGCTCATGCTCGAGCAGCACGCTCTCCAGCTCGAACGGGCTGATGCGGTAGTCCGAGGATTTGAAGACGTCATCGGAACGACCGACGAAGGTGAGATAGCCATCCTCGTCCTCGAATACGACGTCGCCGCTGCGATAGAGCGCGCCTTCCGCGCCGGACAGCTCGCCGTCGTCGCCCTGGTAGCCCTGCATCAGGCCGGCGGGACGGTTCGCGCCCAGCAGCAGCGCCACCTCGCCTTCCTTCGCAGGGTTGCCATCGGCATCGCTGACCTGCACACGGTAGCCCGGCAGCGGGCGGCCCATCGAGCCGACCTTGATTGTCTGCCCCGGCGAGTTGCCGGCGAGTGCCGTGGTCTCGGTCTGGCCGTAGCCGTCACGGATGGTGAGGCCCCAGGCGGCCTGCACCTGGTCGATCACCTCCGGATTGAGCGGTTCGCCGGCGCCGCAAACCTCGCGAAGTGCGACCTTGAAGGCTGCGAGGTTCTCCTGGATGAACAGCCGCCACACCGTCGGCGGTGCGCACAGCGTGGTGACGCCGCAGCGGCCGATGGTAGCGAGCAGGCCCTTGGCATCGAAGCGCGGCTGATTGACCACGAATACGGTGGCACCCGCATTCCAGGGCGCAAAGAAGCAGCTCCAGGCATGCTTGGCCCAGCCGGGCGATGAAATGTTGAGATGGACGTCACCGGGCTTCAGCCCGATCCAGTACATGGTCGAGAGATGGCCGACGGGATAGCTGCGCTGGCTGTGCAGCACCAGTTTTGGCTTTGCCGTGGTGCCCGAGGTGAAATAGAGCAGCATCGGGTCGTCGGCGTTGGTCGGTCCGTCCGGCGCAAAGCTCTCCGACGCCTTCGCCGCATCATCATACGACAGCCAGCCATCGGAGGCGGCGCCGACCACGATGCGCACGACATTCTCTGCGCCGAGGCTTGCGAACTTCGCAACCTGATCTTGCGCTGCGACCACCGCCTTCGCCTTGCCGCGATCGAGCCGGTCGCGCAGTTCGTCGGCGGTGAGCAGCGTGGTGGCGGGGATGACAACGACGCCGAGCTTCATCGCAGCTAACATGGTCTCCCACAGCGGGACCACATTGCCGAGCAGAAGCAGCAGATGATCGCCGCGCTTCAGGCCCTTTGCGCGGAGGAAGTTTGCGACCTGATTGGAGCGGCGCGAGAGCGCCGCAAAGGACAGTTTTGTCTGCTTGTCCTGCGCGGCGTCGACGATCCAGAGCGCGGGCCGGTCCTTGCTCTCCGCATTCGCCGCCAGCTCGGCGTCGAACCAGTCGAGCGCCCAGTTGAAGGGAACCGGATCGGGCCAGCGGAAGTCTTTGACCGCTGTCTCGTATTCCGTGCGGTTGTGCAACAGAAACGCGCGCGCTTCCTGAAATGTCGTCATTAGGCTTTCCCGGCCAGCCCCCTAACGTGCTTGATAATTCCGGAAAAATCCACCCCGCCCTGACCAGCCTTATCGAAGGCCTGATAGATCTCCTGCGCATGCTGGCCGAGCGGCGTCGCCGCGCCTGCAGCCTTCGCCGCGTCCTGCGCCAGCGTCAGATCCTTCACCATCAGGGCCGAGGCAAAGCCCGGCTTGTAGTCGTTGTTGGCGGGCGACGTCGGCACCGGTCCCGGCACCGGGCAATAGGTCGTCAGCGACCAGCACTGGCCTGACGAGGTCGAGGCAACATCGAACAGCGCCTGATGCGAGAGGCCGAGCTTCTCAGCCAACGCAAAGGCCTCGCTCACCGCGATCATGGAAATACCGAGGATCATGTTGTTGCAGATCTTTGCGGCCTGCCCCGCGCCATCGCCGCCGCAATGCACGATCTTCTTGCCCATGTTTTCGAGCACGGGCTTTGCCGCGGCAAATGCCTTGTCCTCGCCGCCGCACATGAAGGTGAGCGTCGCGCCCTTGGCGCCGCCGGTGCCGCCGGAGACCGGTGCGTCGACCGAGAGCACGCCGTTCTTGGAAGCGAGCGCATGCGCCTGCCGTGCGCTCTCGACGTCGATGGTGGAACTATCGATGATCAGCGCGCCCTTGGTCATGGCGGGAACCACCTCGTTCCAGACACCGAGTACATGCTTGCCGGCCGGCAGCATGGTGACGACGACATCGGCGCCCTTCACGGAACTCGCAGCACTTTCGCCGATGCTCGCGCCGTCGGCCTTGGCCTGATTGCGCGAGGCCTCCGCGAGATCGAACGCCACCACCTTGTGGCCGGCCTTGACCAGATTGGCCGCCATCGGGCCGCCCATGTTGCCGAGACCGATGAATGCGATCGTAGCCATCTTGATGTCCTCCGCTAGTGGCGTTGTTAGTTGAACTTCAATTCGTCGGCGCCGATCTCGGCGAGATAGGGCGCAAGCATGTCCGGCGTCACGTCCTCGATGCGCGGCGGCGACCAGGTCGGGTTGCGGTCCTTGTCGATCACGGCGGCACGCACGCCCTCGCGGAAATCGTCGCTGCGGAAGACCTCCAGCGCCGCGCGATATTCGCGCACCAGGCACTCCTCCAGGCTCGACGCCTTGCGCGCGAGCCGCAACAGCTTCAGCGTCACCACCATGCCGCGCGGCGATTTCTCGCCGAGTGTCTTCAGTGTGGCCATGGCGAATTCGGAGCCGTCGCGCTTGAGCGCGGCGAAGATGTCTTCCATGCGGTCGAAGCCGAACAGCGCGTCGATTGTCATTTGCCTCAAAGCCACCGGACCCGCGGCATCGCCAGTGGCGAAGCTGTTGATGAGCTTGCTGACCTCCGTCGCGGTCACGCCAGCGCGAACTTTCGTCAGCGCCTCGCGCAGCTCCGGCCATTTGGCCGCCGGCACCACCGCGTCCGCAAATTTCGCGTGGATCGCATCCGGCCCGTTCATGGTCTGGCCGGTCAGGCCGAAATAAGTGCCGATCTCGCCGGGCGAGCGCGACAACAGCCAGGTGCCGCCGACGTCGGGGAAGAAGCCGAGCCCGACCTCGGGCATTGCGAGCTTGGTGCGATCGGTGACGACGCGATGGCTGGCGTGACCGGACAGGCCAACGCCGCCGCCCATCACCAGACCATCCATGAATGCGATGTACGGCTTCGGATACTTCGCGATCCGCGCATTCATGACGTATTCCTGGCGCCAGAACCGCGCGCCGAGATCACCGCCTTCGCGCGAACTCTCCCAGAGACCGCGAATGTCGCCGCCGGCGCAGAGCCCGCGTTCGCCCGCGCCCTCGAGCACAATGACCGCGACCTCTGGATCGGTCTCGAACTTGTCGAGCGCCGCATCGATTCCGATCGACATCTCAAGCGTCATGGCGTTGATCGCCTTGGGGCGATTGAGCCGGATCACGCCCGCCGCGCCCTCGCGGCGAACGATGAGGTCGCTCTCTTCCGCTGCATTCATCGCGCGCCCTCGATCAGTTTGCGCGCCACGATAAGCCGCATGATTTCATTGGTGCCTTCGAGAATCTGATGCACGCGCAAATCGCGCACGATCTTCTCGATACCGTATTCGCTGAGGTAACCGTAGCCGCCATGAAGCTGGAGCGCCTGGTTGGCAACCTCGAAGCCGGCATCGGTGCCGAAGCGCTTGGCCATCGCGCAGAGCATGGTGGCGTCCGGATCTTTGCGGTCGAGTGCGGCGGCAGCGCGCCACAGGAAGGTGCGCGCGGCCTCGAGCTCGATCGCCATGTCGGCGAGCTTGAATTGCAGGGCCTGGAATTCGTCGAGCCGTTTTCCAAAAGCCTTGCGCTCCTTCATGTAGGCGCGCGCCTTGTCGAGCGCGGTTTGCGCGCCGCCGAGCGAGCACGCCGTGATATTGAGGCGGCCGCCGTCGAGGCCGGCCATCGCGATCTTGAAGCCGACGCCCTCCTCGCTCAGGCGATTGGCCACCGGCACGCGGACATTCTCGAAGATCACCGCGCGGGTCGGCTGCGCGTTCCAACCCATCTTGCGCTCGTTGGCGCCATAGGAGACGCCGGGCGTATTGCCGTCGATGACGAGGGTCGAGATGCCACCTGGGCCGTCGCCGCCGGTGCGAACCATGGCGACCAACAGATCGGTGCCACCGGCGCCCGAGATGAACTGCTTCTGGCCGTTGAGGACGTAGTGGTCACCGTCGCGCACCGCACGGGTGCGCAGCGCTGCCGCGTCAGAGCCGGCGCCGGGCTCGGTCAGGCAATAGCTTGCGATCAGCTCCATGGTGCAGAGCTTTGGCAGCCAGGTGTGGCGCTGGGTGTCGCTGCCATAGGCATCGATCATCCAGGACGCCATGTTGTGGATGGAGATGAAGGCCGCGGTGGTCGGGCAGCCCGTCGCCAGCGCCTCAAAGATCAGCGCCGCGTCGAACCGCGTCATGGCGGAGCCGCCGACATCGTCGCGGATGTAGATGCCGCCCATACCGAGCGTAGCCGCTTCGCGCATCACGTCGACGGGAAAGTGCTTCTCCTCGTCCCAGCGCAGCGCGTGCGGCGCGATCTTCTCCGCCGCAAACGCCAACGCCATGTCGCGAATTGCGACCTGATCCTCGTTCAGAGCGAACTGCATCATCGCCTCGCTCTTGAGAGGATCACTTCATCAGCGGGATCGAGAACTCCGCACCTTCCTTGACGCCGGACGGCCAGCGCGAGGTGACCGTCTTGGTCTTGGTGTAGAAGCGGACCGAATCCGGGCCGTGCTGGTTGAGATCGCCGAAGCCCGACTTCTTCCAACCGCCGAAGGTGTAATAGGCGATCGGCACCGGGATCGGCACGTTGATGCCGACCATGCCGACATTGACCTTGGCCGCGAAATCGCGCGCGGCGTCGCCGTCGCGGGTGAAGATGGCAACTCCGTTGCCGTAATCATGCTCGGACGGCAGCGCCAGCGCTTCCTTGTAGTCGTGCGCACGCACCACCGAGAGCACCGGGCCAAAGATCTCTTCCTTGTAGATCCGCATGTCCTTTGTGACATTGTCGAACAGCGAACCGCCGAGATAGAAACCGTTCTCGTAGCCCTGCATCTTGAAGCCGCGGCCGTCGACGGCCAGCGTCGCGCCTTCCTTGATGCCGATGTCGATGTAGCCCTTGACCTTCTCGACCGCCTCGCGCGTCACCAGCGGACCGTAATCGGCCGACGGATCGATCGAGGTGCCGATCTTGAGCGATTCGACGCGCGGGATCAGCTTTTCCATCAGCCGGTCGGCGGTGGACTTGCCGACGGGCACGGCGACGGAGACCGCCATGCAGCGCTCGCCGGCCGAGCCGTAGCCGGCGCCGATCAGCGCATCGACCGCCTGGTCCATGTCGGCGTCCGGCATGATGATGGCGTGGTTCTTGGCGCCGCCAAAACACTGGCAGCGCTTGCCGGTCTGGGCTGCGCGCTCATAGATGTACTGCGCGATCGGCGTGGAGCCGACGAAGCCGACGGCCTTGATATCGGGATCATCGAGGATGGCGTCGACGGCTTCCTTGTCGCCATTGACGACGTTGAGGATGCCGGCCGGCAGGCCCGCCTCCATCATCAGCTCGGCCAACATCATCGGCACGCCGGGATCGCGCTCCGACGGCTTCAGGATGAAGGCGTTGCCGCAGGCAATCGCAGGCGCGAACTTCCACATCGGGATCATCGCTGGGAAGTTGAATGGCGTGATGCCGGCAACGACGCCGAGCGCCTGGCGCATTGAATAGATGTCGATGCCAGGGCCGGCGCCTTCGGTGTACTCGCCCTTCATCAAATGCGGGATACCGCAGGCGAATTCCGCGACTTCGAGGCCGCGCTGGATGTCGCCCTTGGCGTCGGGAACGGTCTTGCCGTGCTCGCGGGCGAGCAGCTCGGCCAGCTTGTCGTAGTCGCGCTGCACCAGCTCGACGAACTTCATCATGACGCGGGCACGGCGCTGCGGGTTGGTTGCAGCCCATTCCGGCTGCGCGGCGCGGGCGTTCTCGACCGCAGCACGGACCTCGGCCTTGGACGCCAGCGCCACCTTGGCCTGGACGTCACCGGTCATCGGCTCGAAAACGTCGGCGGTGCGGCCCGAGGTGCCCTTGACCTCCTTGCCACCGATGAAATGTCCGATTGAACGCATGGAATGATCTCCTTGAGGCCTGAACGCTTTGACAAATCCTATCGACCTGCATTTTATAGGATTCAAGTCTGAGATAATGCACCATAGATGTGCGAAAATGCCGGATCAAGATAACATCGACTGGGACGACTTCCGCTTCGTGCTGGCCATCGTGCGGGGCGGCTCGGTTTCGGCTGCGGCAAAGCAGCTCGGCGTCGACCATGCCACCGTGATCCGCCGCGTCGACCGGCTGGAAAAGCACCTCTCGGCCAAGCTGTTTGACCGGCGCAAGACCGGCTATCTCCTGACCGAGGCCGGCCAGCGCGTCGCCGACAGTGCGGAAGCGATGGAATCGACCATCGTCGCCAACCAGGAGCAGGTCGGCGGCTCGGTGGCGCGGCTGACCGGCACCGTGCGGATCGGCGCGCCCGACGGGTTTGGCACCGCCTTCCTGGCCCCGCGGCTGGCGCCCTTTGCCGACCGCTATCCCGACCTCGATTTGCAACTTGTGGCAACCGCCCGGCTGTTCAGTCTCTCCAAGCGCGAGGCCGATATCGCCATCAGCCTGACCATGCCGAAGGAAGGCCGCATCGTCGGCCGCAAGCTGCTCGACTACCGCCTCGGGCTCTATGCTGCGCGTGGCTATCTCGACCGCTTCCCGAAGATCGCCTCGCGCGAGGTGCTGCCGCAGCACCGTTTCGTCGGCTATATCGAGGAACTCCTGTTCACGCCGGAGCTCGACTATCTGCCGCAAGTATCGCCGCGGATTTCGGCGCGTCTGCGCAGTGCGAATCTGATCGCACAGCTCAATGCCACGCTCGCAGGCTTCGGCATCGCGGTGCTGCCGCATTTCATGGCGAGCGACTATCCGCAGCTTGTGCCGGTGCTGCCGGAGGAGGTTTCGATCACCCGCACATTCTGGATGCTGATGCACGCCGACAGCAAGGACCTCGCGCGGATCAGGGCGGTGGCGGATTACATCGGCGAGATCGTGGAGCGCGAGCGGGCGTTGTTTGCGGGGCGGTGATGCCGCTCTCGTAGGGTGGGCAAAGCGAAGCGTGCCCACCATGTCAACCCCGGTCGTGGCGAGATGGTGGGCACGGCGCTCACGCGCCTTTGCCCACCCTACGGCACCTCACCTAACTCTGCTTAGCCTTCTTCGCAGCCACAGCCTTCGGCTCGCGCCGCGCGCCTTCGAGCGCGCTGTCCTTGCCGGCCTTGAGCACCTCGTCCGACAGCTCGCTGGTGCCGGCAATGCGCGCCAGCAGCATGGTGCCGGCCATCGTGGCGAGCGTCGCGATCGCCTGCTTGCGCGCGGCCTTGCGCGACATGTCGGGAATAAAACCCACCATCATCTCGATCATCTCGTCGAGCTTGCCGGCAAAGGCTTTTCGCGTCTTCGGACTCTCGCGGGAGATCTCGGAGCCGAGCGAGGGGATCGAGCAGCCATGGCCGGGATTGTCGCGGTGCAACGCCGAGAGATAGGTTTCGACGATCTGGGTGAGCTGCTTCTCGGGCGCGACCTGATCAGACTGCTTGCGCCAATGCTCCATCGAGCGGTCCATGGCGTAGGCAAAAGCCTCGATCACTAGCGCCTCGCGGGAATCGAAATGCGCGTAGAAGCCGCCATGGGTCAGGCCTGCCTCTTTCATGAGGTCGGCGACGCCTATCCCGTGGGCCCCCTTTTCGCGCAGCCGCACGGACGCTTTTTTCACGATGCGATCGTGAGTTTCCTGCTTGTGTTCCCGGGAATAGCGCATGCGGTTCTCATTGGATGTCGGAAATCATCTTATAACACGTATATCGGACGGACCGCGCATTAATTCCCGGTTATGTGCCGCCAATCATGGAAAAGGTTGCAGTTGCATGGACCGCGAGCGCGCCCTTGCCATCGCGGACAAAGCCCTCGGTGTAGCTGGTCTGCCGCCCCAGCTTGATCACCTTGCCTTCGGCGGAAATCAGCCCGGAACGGACCGAGAGCGGGCGCAGGAAGGTCATCTTCAGATCGAGGGTGACGGACCCCTGCCCGGCCTCCAGCCGCGTCGAAATCGCGCAGCCCATGGCGGTATCGATCAGCGCCGCAGCGGTCGCCCCGTGCAGCAGGCCGATGGTATTTTCCAGATCCTCGCGCGGCTCCAGTTCCATTACGATCCGGCCCGGCTCGACCACGGCCATGATGAAACCGATCAGCTTCGCGAAGGGCGGCGGCGGCAGCCGGCCGTCGCGAATGCCGAGCATGGCGTCCATGCCGGAAAGACCCATGGCAGCTTTCGCAATCGGCGCCGGAACCTGCCAGTCCACCACACGCTCGCGTCGCTGCGCCGGCGAAAACAGGTCGAGTTGATCGATGTCGGTCATGGCCGCCTCTTTAAATGATATATGTCATACTATGCCGCGGATTTTGCGCTGGCAACTCCGCCTCTCCCCCCGTCTTGACAAGCAATCCATTTCGGCCCGGAAGTGATCCCGACCGGTGCGCCCGCGCACGTCCACGAAAATTAGAGATATCGCCATGGAAATGCTCAACAACCACTGCGGCGTGACGCGCGATGTGCGCGGGGTCGTCAACGTTGCGATCTGCAATGCCGGCTCGCTCAACATTTTGGGTTCGCCCGTCACCGACGCGGTGCGTGAAGGCTTGCAGCAGCTCTCTTCCGATCGCAGCATCCGGGTGGTGGTGCTGCGCGGCCAGAGCGAGAAGAGCATGATCGGCGGTGCCGACATCAAGGAGATGGCCAAGCTCGACCAGAAGTCAGCCGAGGCCTTCATCAGCCGCCTGCGCGATCTCTGCGAAGCGGTGCGCGCGTTCCCTGCTCCCGTGATCGCGCGGATGCCCGGCTGGTGCCTCGGCGGCGGGCTCGAAGTGGCCGCCGCCTGCGATTTCCGCATTGCCGCCCATGATGCCCAATTCGGCATGCCAGAGGTCCGCGTCGGCATCCCCTCGGTGATCCACGCCGCGCTGCTACCGCACCTGATCGGCTGGGCTCACGCGCGCTGGCTGGTGATGACGGCGGAAAACATCGACGCACCGACGGCGCTGGTGTGGGGACTGGTCGACAAGGTCGCGCCGGAGGGTGGACTGGATGCCGAGATCGAGCACCTTGTGAAAGCGCTGCTCGAATGCGGCCCCGAGGCGCTGCGCTCGCAGAAGGCGCTGTTGCGGCAATGGGAGGAACTGCCGCTGACGGAGTCGGTGAACCTCAGCGTCAAGGTGTTCGGCGAGTCGTTCCTGACCGACGAGCCGACGCGGCTGATGCAGGCGTTTGTGAATCGGAAGCGTTAGGGCCGCTCCAACAACGGTGTCATGCCACGCGAAAGCGGGACATCCAGTACGCCGCGGCCCATCGGCTCAACCACTGCCGCCTCTGGAATACTGGATCACACGCTTTCGCGGGTGATGACAGCGTGAGTGACGCGGTTGCTGCGCCCACGGCCACGCCCCTCCTCCGTCCGAACGACCAAATCTCATCCGAACCACGACAATTTCTCATGCTGGTCGCGGTTGCATTTTTTGCGCCGCATCATATGATGATCATAATCTTACCCGTCATCGTAGGGAGTTCCGTCATGGCCGAAGCCGCCGATCCCGTCGTCATCGTTTCCGCCGCCCGCACCCCGCTCGGCCGCTTCATGGGCGAGCTCTCGCCGCTGGCCGCGCACAAGCTCGGATCGCATGTCATTGGGGCAGCGCTGGAGCGCGCGAAACTCGCGCCGGAGAAGGTCGACGAGGTCTTCATGGGCTGCGTGCTGCCGGCCGGCCAAGGCCAGGCGCCGGCGCGGCAAGCGGCGCGCGCGGCTGGACTTCCCGACGCGACCGGTGCCACCACCGTGAACAAGGTCTGCGGCTCCGGCATGAAGGCGACCATGCTGGCGCACGACATCATTCGCGCGGGCTCGGCTGACATCGTCGTCTCCGGCGGCATGGAGAGCATGAGCAACGCACCGTATCTCCTGGCGAAGGCGCGCGGTGGCTATCGCGCCGGCCACGACCGCATCATCGACCACATGATGATGGACGGGCTGGAGGATGCCTACGAGACCGGCCGTTCCATGGGCGATTTCGGCGAGGCCGCCGCGGAAGCCTATCAGTTCACCCGCAAGGACCAGGACGCCTATGCCATGGAAACGCTCAGCCGCGCGCGCAAAGCGGTCGAGGGCGGCGCGTTCAAGGCCGAGATCGTACCGATCACGCTCACCGAGAAAGCGGGGCCGCGCATCATTGCCAATGACGAGCATCCGCTGAAGGTCGATCCCGCAAAGATTCCCGGTCTGAAGCCGGCGTTCCGCGCCAACGGCACGATCACACCTGCGGCCTCCTCCGCCAATGCCGACGGCGCTGCTGCGCTGGTCCTGACGAAGCGCTCGCTCGCCGATCGCAACGGGCTGCCAGCGCTGGCCGTGATCAAGGGCCACGCCACCCACAGCCAGGAGCCGCAATGGTTCACCACGGCGCCGATTCCGGCGATCCGCAAGCTCTTGGACAAGGTCGGCTGGAGTGCCGGCGATGTCGACCTGTTCGAGATCAACGAAGCCTTTGCCGTGGTGGCGATGGCTGCGCAGCGCGATCTCGGCATTCCCCGTGACAAACTCAACATCAACGGCGGAGCCTGCGCGCTCGGCCATCCCATCGGAGCGACCGGCGCACGGCTGATCGTGACGCTGCTGCATGCGCTCGAAGCGAACAATCTCAAGCGCGGCGTCGCGGCACTCTGCATCGGCGGCGGTGAGGCCACGGCGATCGCGGTGGAACGTCTCACGCACTGACGCAACGTCCGAAAATGAGGGAAGTCTAGCATTTTAGACTTACCGCTCTTATGCCAGACTGCAACAATGACGCGGGCCTTTCGACACCCGCCAACGACGATTGAGGGGCAATGATTTCGAACTGGCTCGCGGCAGCGCTTGGCCGCCGCAATATCCACTATGCCTGGGTGATGGTCGGCGTGACCTTCTTCGCCGCGCTGATCAGCGCCGGCACGGTCGGCGCGCCCGGCGTGTTCATTGTTCCCTTGCAGAAAGAGTTCGGCTGGAGCACGGCGCAGATCTCGTCTGCGCTGTCGATCCGCTTCATCCTGTTCGGGCTGATGGCGCCGTTCGCGGCCGCGCTCTTGAATCGCTACGGCCTGCGCAACGTCACGCTGACCGCGCAGCTCATCGTCGTCTCGGCGCTGGTGGCCTCGCTCGGCATGACCGAGATCTGGCAGCTTGTGGCGCTCTGGGGCGTCGTGATCGGCATCGGCACCGGCATGACTGCGCTCGTGCTGGGCGCCACCATCTCCACGCGCTGGTTTGCCGCGCGGCGCGGCCTCGTCGTCGGCATCCTGACCGCGAGTGTCGCCACCGGCCAGCTCGTGTTCCTGCCGCTGCTCGCAAGCCTCACCGAACGCTTCGGCTGGCGCCTTGCGCTCGGCTTCGTCTGTATCATGCTCGGCGTCTCCGCACTGGCAGTCCTGCTCGTGATGCGCGACCGCCCGAGCGATGTGGGCCTGCGCCCGTTCGGCGATGAAGGCACCGACCCCCTGCCCGCGCCGCCGGTGAACCACGGCTCGATCACGGCGGTGGCGCTCGGCACGCTGCGCGACGCCTCGAAATCGCGCGCGTTCTGGATCCTGTTTGGGACCTTCTTCGTCTGCGGCGCCTCGACCAACGGCCTCGTGCAGGTGCATCTGATCCCGATGTGTCTCGATTTCGGTATCCCGCAAGTGCAGGCGGCGAGCCTGCTGGCGGCGATGGGCATCTTCGACTTCTTCGGCACCATCATGTCGGGCTGGCTGTCAGATCGCTACGACAATCGCTACCTGCTGTTCTGGTACTACGGATTGCGCGGTCTCTCGCTGATCTTCCTGCCCTTCAGCGATTTCTCGTTCTATGGCCTGTCGATCTTCGCGATGTTCTACGGGCTCGACTGGATCGCCACGGTGCCGCCGACAGTGCGCCTCACCGCGCAAAAATTCGGACCCGAGCGCGCCAATCTGGTGTTCGGCTGGATTTTTGCCGGCCATCAGCTTGGCGCCGGCACTGCGGCCTTCGGCGCGGGCCTGTCGCGGACGCTGCTGCAGAGCTATCTACCCGCCTTCTTCGTTGCGGGTGCGCTCTGCGTGTTTGCGTCGCTGATGGTGCTTGGACTCTCACGGCAGCCGAAGCCGCAAGCGAAGCCGGCGATGGCTTAGTACCTGATCGTGGTGGTGACGCCGAACACCGCGGCGTCACCAATCCGCGATATCCCGGCTGGATCGTTCGGGTTCGGGATGCCGCCGGATGGGCGGAACACGTACTGGAAGTACGGCGCGATAAGCCAGCCCGGCTTGATGTGCGCTTCGTAGATCATCTCGATCAGGGTCTCGTTGCTGCGTACCGGGCTTGAGACGCCGCTGAAGAACTGCGTATCGAGATCGAGGTTGCGCGCCGTGTTCGAGATCCGCATGTAGGCGATCGCAGCGCCGAAGCGATCGAGCGGGCGGCCGGGAACGAAGCCGACGAAGCCGATGCCGCCGTCGAGATAGAGATCGATCAGATTGCGGTCGGGCGGGCTGTAGGCGATGCGGCCGAACGCGGTGACGCCCGGGATCGAGGCCGAGGTGGTGTTGTCGGTCGACCCCGGCGGGCGGTAGAGCACCTGCTCGATGACTGCGAAGAGTCCGTAATTGCCGTGAAGCTTGGCCGGAATGCCGCTTCCTGAGGGATCAGCGAGCGACAGGCCTTCCGCCGTGAAACGCTGGCTGTCGAAATCACCATAGTGCTTCCAGCCGCCGGGTGTGAAATTGCCGGCGAGCGAGCGGCCACCAATGTCGATGTCATAGTCGAACCGCACCTGCCCGATGAGCCAGGGCGGATCGTTGACGCGAAAGGCGAGACCATGATTGTCGCGCGTCTGCGGGTCACCGTCACCGGGCGCGGCCGGATTACCGTTGAAGACCGCACCGAAAGCCGTGATCCTGTCCGTCAGCGCCGCCTTGATACGCAGGCCGGGCACCGCGATCGGCGGCGCCGGGCCGCCGGCCGGAAGATTGCTCGCCTTGATCGCAGGCCAGCCGAAGGTGCCGTTGATGAAGAGGTCGTCGGTCTGGCTGTCGAAGAATTCCACGTCGGCGGCCTGCTGGCCGGCCCTGATATTCAGCCTGTCGTTGAAGAGGCTCTGCTCGAAATAAGCATTGTAGAGCCGCTGGTCGGGCAATGCCTCGATCTCGCTGATGGTGGCAAGGTTGTAGATGTAGTTGCGCGTCAACCCGCGCCCGTAGATCACGTAGCCATTGGCGTAGAAGCGGCCGCCGGTCCAGCCAACGAGCTTGTCGAGATCGGCATCGACCGAGAGATCGAGGCGGCCGAAATGGATGGCGCCGCGCGACACCCCGCCCGACACATTGCCGATATTGTCGGCGATGTAGGTCGCACCGAAATTCAGGCCCTTGTTGGCGAGCCCGTCATGCCATTCGTTGAACCATTTTGGAGCCAGCCAGTCGGCCGCGCTCTCGTCCTTGGCGCCGGCGAACGCGCTCGTGCTGGCGAGAGACAGCGCGATGATCGCGGCCGCGCGTCGCAACACAAATGTCTGGGCAGTCCCACTCACGGCTGACACCGGCTGGCATGCGCTATTTTTTGAAGATGCCCGTGCGCCGCATGAAAAGATAGGCCAGGACGATCGAGGCAACCATCATCGCGGCGGCCCACAGGAACCCATCCTCGACGTCGGTGAGCGGCAGGCCCTTGGTGTTCATGCCGAAAATGCCTGTGATCAGCGTCGGCGGCAGCAGCAGCGTCGTCACGATCGAGAGCGTGTGGAGATGCTTGTTGCTCTCCTCCTCGTTCTTGAAACGCAGCTCCTCCTCGAGCAGACGGCTGCGCTCGCGAAGCTCGACGATGTCGTGATCGAGCCCGTCCAGCCGCTGCGCCAGCTTGCCGGCCTGGATGCGCAGTCCCGGCGCCAGATGATCGGTGTTCTTCTGGTCGAGGCGGTGAAACAGCACGCGCAACCCAGTCAGCTGGCGATGCAGCCTGACGCAGGTCCGGCGCAGCCGGCCGAGCGTGCGGCGCATCTCCGGCTTGGCGTCGTCGGCGAGAATGCGTTCCTCGATGCCGTCGATCTCCTGCCCGAGCTTGTCGGCCATGCGGTCCAGCGTGTCGGCCACCTCGTCGACGATCTTCTCCAAGAGATGAGCGACATTGTCGACGCGATAGCCGCCTTCGAGCACGCGGCGGGTCGCATCCGCCGAGCACAGCGCCTGATGACGGCCGGACACCAGCAGATGCTCGGTCATGGCGAAGCGCAGGAACGCAGTCTCTTCCGTCGCGCTGTCGATGTCGCGCACGAGATCGGAAAACACGCCGTAAACGCAGTGGTCGATGACGTGAAGCTGCTGGAACGTGTCGTTCGACAGCAACAGCTCGCGTGCGAGCGGCGGCAGGCTGGAATCGGCAATCCACGGGCGGGCGCGCGCATCGGTGAGGTTGAAGTGCAGCCAGAGACGGCCGTCATGGCTGAACTCGATCGGCTGGTCGATCGGCAGCGCCTCGGCGCTGCCGTCGCTGTGCAGCCGGAATGCCCAGACGAGACCAGGAATGGCCGGCGCAACATCCGATATCGCGCTGACAAGCTTTGCCGGCTCAGCCATGCTGACCCCCACATATGCAGCCCATGACCGGGGGGCCGTTAGTGGCCTCCTCCGGATCTCTCGCGGGTACTCAATTACGCCGATGTTACAGCTTGATGATGGGGCCGCCCTATTCCGCGGCCAGCCCCGTCGCGGCCCCCGCCTGGGCCTCCTTGATGTAGTCGTGCACGACGCGGCCGAACGGCAGCGTCAAATCGGCGATGTAGTGATGCGCGCCGATGCAGCGGCGGACCGGGAAATCCGCAACCGGCGCATTCACATGCGGCACCAGATGCAGCCGACCGGGTCCGATCCAGGAACCCTTCGGCACGATGTCGATGAGGTTGATGGCGACCAGCTGGCAGACCTCGAGATGGCCGTCGACGCCCGGGATCATCTTCAGATTGATCTGAGTTTTCGACAGCGTGGCGCGGGTGAGATCGCCGTTGCCGGCCATGCTCTCATGCTTGTAGCCCATCGTGCCCATGGCGACGAGCTGGCCGGCATATTCCAGCGTGCCCGTCAGCGTGTCCTTGACGATATCGAGCTTGGGATGGGCGTATTTCTTGGGAAAGCCCCAAATCTCGCGGCCGGCCGCGATCGGCGGATCATCGTCGAGATACATCTGCGAGACGAAGTTGACCTCCTCGCCATGCAGGCGCGCGGGGATGACGAGGCCGGACTCGGTGTAGCTGCCGAAGCCGGAGGAGTCAGGCATCCTGATCCATTCGTAATGCACGATCGGCTGGTCGATCGGCTCCAGCGGCTCGGGCAGCCCGGCGCGGATCAGGTCCGGGTCGGTCTCGTAGGTGATGACGAGGAATTCGCGGTTGACGAAGCGATAAGGGCCGGCCGGATAGCTTGGCCCGGCCGCCGGCATGGACGGAAGTCTCAGCAAATCTTCCCTGCGCATCGCTGGTCTCCTGTGTGACGTCTGTGATTTTGCCCGGCGGCTACCGACTTTATCCAAATTGCTAGCCGCCGTCATTGACCGCGATGTGAAGGATTTCCGTCAACCGCACGACCCCGTGCCATTCCCGTTGCGGTTGATCTGCATGCCGACGATGCATCGATGCCCGCTTTGTCATCACACCGTCATTGCCGGACGCAATCGTTTGGAAAAGCAGGAGGCATCACCATGGACGCCCGGACGTCGCAGGCGACACAGACATCGCAACCGACACATCAGACACAGCAGCCTCCCTCACGGGGCTGGCGCCCCGAGCGCTGCGATCGCGTCGCGCTGGTGCTGCAAGGCGGCGGCGCGCTTGGCGCCTACCAGGCCGGCGTCTACCAGGCGCTGCACGAGGCCGGCATCGAGCCCGACTGGGTCTGCGGCGTCTCGATCGGTGCGATCAACTCCGCCATCATCGCCGGCAACAAGCCGGAGAACCGGCTCGATCAGCTCCGAATCTTCTGGGAGCGCATCACCAAACGCAAGATCTGGCACTACACGCCCGACGGCGACATCTTCCGCCAGGCGCGCAACTTCGTCAGCGCCTACATGACCTCGGCGATGGGCCAGCCCGGCTTCTTCACGCCGCACCAGGTCAATCCATGGCTCAGCCCGGTCGGAGCTCGGACTGCGACCAGCTATTACGACACGGCACCGCTGAAGGAGACGCTGCTCGAGCTGGTCGACTTCGACCTCATCAACGAGAAGAAGGTCCGCTTCGCGGTCGGCGCGGTGAACATCCTGTCCGGCAACTTCATCTATTTCGACAACGCCCATGACGAGATCGAGCCGGAGCACATCATGGCCTCCGGCGCGCTGCCGCCGGCGCTGCCGATGGTGCGGATCGGCACCGATCATTTCTGGGACGGCGGCATCGTCTCCAACACCCCGCTCCAGCATCTGCTCGACCAGGAGGATGCGCTCAATTCGCTAGTGTTCCAGGTCGACCTGTTCAGCGCCCGCGGCGTGCTGCCGCGCTCGATCCAGGACGTGATGGCCCGCCACAAGGACATCATGTATTCCTCGCGCACGCGCCACAACACCGATGTCTATCGCAAGACGCACAATCTCAAAGTCCAGCTCTACAAGGCGCTGGCGAAGATTCCGGACGAGCAATTGTCCGACGAGGATCGCAGCCTCAAGACAAGCCTGCGCAGCATGCCGGAGATCGCGATCCTGCATCTGATCTACCAGCAGAAAGCCTATGAAGGCGACGCCAAGGACCACGAATTCTCGGGCACCTCGATGCGCGAGCACTGGACAAGCGGATACGAGGACACCAAGCGTACGCTGAAGCGGCGCGACTGGATCAAGATGCCGGACGAAGGCATGGGTCTCGTGGTGCACGACGTGCATCGGGAGACGGAGAGCGCGTGAGGGGCGCTCCCCAACAAAAAAGGCCGAAAACAACCCCATGCACAGTAGCCGGCGGCTGTCGGATCAATGACTTAGCGCGTCCGCAAGTCGGTTTGACTCGTCGGGCAAAACACCGGCACAATGCCATCATTGCGAAATCGCACGACCGCACCCGCTCCGCGCCGACGCGCGACATGGCCAGCCCTCGCTCGAGGCCATACACTTGGTGGTGAGAGCGTTGGGAGGCCAAGTTGATCCGCGCGGTGCAGACAGCCGGAGAGCAGCGCGCCTCGGCCTCCAGCTCCATGCCGCCTCTGACTCGCCGATGCGCGGGAGACAATGATGATCAAAGTTGTACAGGCCTTCGACCGAAAAGAGATCACCGAGCTCGTCAGTGACGACGCCGCCGCGCTGGAGGCGAAGTTCGAGACCGCACGAAAGCTGCTCGCGGACCGAAAGGCCTGGCTGAAGCCGCATCAGCGGATCGCCATTCTCAACAAGCTTGCCGATCTGGTTGCCGAGAAGCGACAGGATTTCGGCACCCTGATCGCACGCGAGGGTGGAAAACCGCTTACGGACGCATTGATCGAGACCGATCGGGCGATCGACGGCATCCGCTCGGCGGCAGACTTTCTGCGCACCCGCGGTGGGGTCGAGATCCCCATGGGCCTCACGCCCGCAAGCGACGGCCGGCGGGCATGGACCATCAAGGAACCGATCGGCATCGTCGCGGCGATCTCGGCCTTCAATCATCCCCTCAACCTGATCGTTCACCAGCTCGCGCCGGCGATCGCGACCGGTTGCCCGGTGATCGTGAAGCCGGCAGGCACAACGCCTCTGTGCTGTGTGGAATTGGTGAAGCTTGTTCACAAGACGGGCATGCCCGAAGGCTGGGTCCAGACGTTCCTCCCGGAGGATCCCAGCCTTCCGGAAAAATTTGCGACCGACCCGCGCGTCGCCTTCCTGAGCTTCATCGGCTCGGCGCGCGTCGGCTGGCACTTGCGATCCGTCATCACCCCCGGTGCGCGCTGCGCGCTCGAGCACGGTGGCGTCGCTCCCCTCATCGTCGACCGCAGCGCCGATCTCGAGAAAATCATCGAGCCAATCGTCAAGGGCGGATATTACCACGCGGGGCAAGTGTGCGTATCGGTCCAGCGCATCTACGTGCATTCCGCGCTTCAGAAGGAATTCATCGACCGGATGGCGGCAAGGGTCGAGGCCCTGAAAGTGGGAGATCCGACACTCCCAGAGACCGAGGTCGGACCGCTCATTACGCCGCAGGAGGTCGCGCGCGTCGAAGGCTGGATCGCCGAGGCGACCGCGGCCGGAACACGCCAGATTGGCGGCGGACGGCTAAGCGAGACCACGCTTCGGCCGTCAATACTCATCTCGCCGCCCCGCGATGCCAAGGTCTCGACCCTCGAGGTGTTCGGACCGGTGACCTGCGTCTACCCCTTCGAGCACATCGACGATGCGATCGCCGAAGCCAACTCACTTCCCGTCTCGTTCCAGTCCGCCATCTTTACGCGCGATCTCGCGGTTGCACTGGATGCGGCGGAGCGGCTCGACGCGGCAGCGGTGATGATCAACGACCACACCGCCTTCCGCACCGACTGGATGCCTTTCGCGGGTCGCCGCGTATCAGGACATGGCGTCGGCGGCATTCCCTACACAATGCATGAGATGACGGCTGAGAAGATGATCGTGTTCAAGTAAACGCGGGGATCGTTCGCGCGTTTGATTTAGGCTCCTTCTTCCTCCGGTGGCACATTTGCAGCTGTTCGTGCGCGCCTGAGCGTCTGGACTGAAGCCTCTCGGACTGGAATCACCCAAACGGGTGATGAAGACGGAGCAATCGGCAGATATCGTAGGCGTCGCTCGCGCGCGGTCGTCCGGCCAAGCGTCGCGCATGGATCGATGCCGGCTCCGCGCGCCTTTGTGACGCTATGCGCAAACGCTCCAAAACCGAAGCGTGACGTGAGCGGCCATGCAGCCGGTTTGATTGCGCGCCGATCATGCCGCGATCTGCGCCCAAATCGGGAAGGATAGCGATTCCATGACCGAACCAGCTCCCCCCGAAAATCGAGGCGCCGCCGGCGATCCGATCCCAGACGCCGATCGCATCGAAGCGCCCGCGGCGAGGAGAAAGTTATCGGATTGGCGTTGGCTTCTCGGACAACTCACGTGTGTCCTACGGTGGGGAGTCGCAAATTTTGTGATCGTATGGGATACGCTTGTTTTGAGGGCCTGGATCGCGGTGCTCGTCACAGCGATTCTGGCAGCGCTGTTTCTTTGGGCTGATCAGACCCCAGACCTCCTGCTTGGCATCATGTTCGATATTGATCTAGGGCAGTTCCACGTCCTGTCCGGCGAACAGCTACAGGCGGGTGTTCGGCGATACGCGGCGTTCTGGATCGCGTCCGTATCGCTGGTCGCTGTCCTTGGTCTGACTGTACGTATCACCGGCGTCCCCCGAGATCAGCTATCCGGCTCCGGCCAAGACCCCAAAATGCTCGAGCCGGTCAGACTCTGTGCCTGGGTTATCGTCGTGCTGGCGACAATCATCATGCACAGCGCCGCGCTACAGACATTGCGGCGAGCGCCAGGTGAACCGTTGCTGGTGTCGATCGTCGTCCTGGTGTGCTGCGGCATTCGCTGGGCCCCCGGCAAGGAGTTTAGAGGGAAATCCGTCCTGCTATGGAGCTCGGGCATCGTCGCGGCGGCCTTCTGCGCCTCGATGTTGTTCACGGAAGGCATGAACGAGCGCTGGAGTCTGACATTCTTCGTGCGTTGGGCTGAGTGGGCCACAATCACTGCCATCGTGCTTGCTGCACTGTTTGCCGGGGCAAAGCAGACAGTCGCGTGGCCCAGAGCTCTGCTTGGCTTGTTGTGGGTTTTGCTGGCTCTCATCGTCTATGCCGGCCCGGTGGAGCTGCCACAACAAATCGGCAGCCTCGCCACAGCCCTGTCCCACATTGCGTTCATTACCGCATCGGCGGCAGCTTTGATTTGCGTCGCGCGGCGATGGATTTTCGCCGGAAGGCGCTCGGACATTGCGGTTGTCTTGGCGGTGATCGCTGCGATCTGGTGGTCAGGCTCGAGCGAAAAGATTGGCCAGGAGCAGCTCGCAGGGCAGCCTGGGGCGGCGCCGGCCGTTAAGCAGGAATCCGACACGAAGACGTTAGCCTACGCGATCCATGCGGACGGGGGCGGACTGCGCGCGGCGCTTTTCACAGCGACGATCCTCAGCCTTGCCGATGACCTGACATGCGGCCGATTTGGAACGCACGTCTTTGCCGCCAGCGGCGTTTCCGGCGGGGCGCTCGGCATCGCGACTTGGGCGATGCTTCGGCAGGAACTGGTGAGTGCGCAGAAAAGCGAAGCATCGGCCTGGAGCGAATGCAAGGCCGCCGATGTCCCGGCTCTCGTAAAGCGGCTTTCGCTCCCGCAACCGCGCCAGCAACTCAACATCCCCTCACCGCTTACGAAGCTGGTGTACGGAACCCTCGTTCGCGACCATTTGGCCGCTCCGCTCGCGGCTATGCTCACGCCCGAGCTGCCCTTCTCCCGCAATGCACATCGCGGCCAAGCCCTCGTCGACAGCTGGCAGGCTTCTGCATTGCAAGCCATTCGAAAAGAGCTCGCGGACCGGAGCTCGCCGGAAGGATACACCATCAATCTCGGGCGGCTTGATGCCGGGCTGAAAGTCCGCCCAAAACTGATTTTCACCGCAACCGATGCGGATAGCGGCGACCGCGTGGTGATGTCGAATATTGACTGGGAAGGATACGCTGCCTTCAAAAACATGCAACTCGGCGTCGCAGCGCTAAACAGCGCGCGATTTCCGATCATCAGTCCTCCCGGGGTCATACGCACGCCAATCGGCTGGAGGCGTGTGGTTGATGGAGGATTTTACGACAACTCCGGCGCGGCATCGCTTCGCCAGATACTGATCGACGCATCAACCTACGCGAACGAGCCATTGCCACAGCATCTCAAGACGTTGCGCAACGACAGTCCTCCCGAGGTTATGCGCCCACCAATCGGCTGGACGCTTGTGGTCGATAGAGCATTCTACGACAACTCCCGCGCGGCATCGCTTCGCGAGATACTGATCGCCGCATCAGCCCACACGCCCGAGCCCATGCCCGCGCATCTCAGGACGTTGCGCATCGACGGGAATCCGTCGGACGGCCTCGATACGACATGTGAGACATTCGCTGACGTCCTGCTCAAAAAACACTACACGCCCGTACGATCAATCTGGAAATATGGTCCGGCGCCCCTCCGTTCCACCAAAGACGGCGTCCCGACGGCTGATTCTGTACCATCTTTCAACGGTCTGTCTTCTCTATCAGCGTTCTGGAATGCGCGCTCGGCCCGATCCCGTGAGGCCGTTCAGTCCCTTAAATCGACTGAGCTGCGGGGAATCGTGGAGACGGAACTGCATCCGTTTTCGGAGAACCCGTTGGCGGAATTCGATTCAGTATGCGTCGATCAACTCCCTGATGAGGCCGTCGCCAATGATTCTGAGCGGCAATGCGTCGCCCACAACCAAGCCATGTGTCTTGCCGCTGCGAACGCGCACTTTGGGCCGTTGGGTTGGTACCTTTCCAACGCCGCCGCCCTGGACATCATGAACTGGGCTTCCCACGTCCTAGCGGAAAGCCCGTTTCTTCGCGAGCAGTTGTAAATCCCGAGAGACGCCGAGCAAGACACCCGCATGATGTGATCACCGCCACGGCTCAATCAGAAGGGCATGCCAGTAGCTGCCAGGCATGGGTGGGATCGGCATCGAACCGCGCGTGCCATGTCGCAAACAACGACGGCGATGTGCGCTCCTCCGCCGCTTTTTGCGGGATGAGCGGATATCAGTCGGTTCAGCCGCTGAATGAGTACAGGCCCTGGAAGCTAGAGCGGATCATTGATTAATTGAATCGAAAGGGATTCCGTCGGGCGGCGGTTTGTGATTCAAGATGCTGGCTGGATCGGAGGCCAGCATCGGATGGTCCGACCTCTTTCGAATGATCTTCGTGAACGAGCCGTGAAGGCGGTGGAATCCGGCGAGAGTTGCCATGCCGTGGCGGCCCGGTTCGATGTTGCGGTGTCGTCGGTCGTGAAGTGGAGGCAGCGCTATCGCGCAACAGGTTCGGTCGCGCCGGGCAAGATGGGGGGACACCGCAAGCCAGTTCTGGCGCCGCATCGAGCATTCATCGTGGAGCGGATCAGTCAGATGCCACATTTAACGCTGCACGGGCTGAAGGACGAACTTGCCGCGCGAGGCGTAAAAGTCTCGCACCACGCGGTGTGGACCTTTCTGCGACGCGAAGGTCTCAGCTTCAAAAAAAACTCTGTTCGCCCTTGAACAAGGCCGCGCCGATGTCGTGTGGCGGCGGCAGCGCTGGCGCAGCTTGCAGGATCGCCTCGATCCAAACCGCCTGGTGTTCATCGACGAGACCTGGATCAAGACCAACATGGCACCGCTACGCGGCTGGGGAGCCAAGGGCGAGCGGCTGCGCGGCTTTGCGCCGCACGGTCACTGGCGAACCCTGACCTTCCTCGGTGCCCTACGCTGTGACCAGCTCACTGCGCCTTGCGTGTTCGACGGACCGATCAACGGCGAAAGCTTCCGCGCCTATGTCGAACAGCAACTCGTCAAAGTGCTCAAACCGGGCGACATCGTCATCATGGATAATCTCGGTAGCCACAAGTCGCCGACAGTCCGTCAGATGATCCGCAAAGCCGGCGCTAGGCTGTGGTACCTGCCGCCGTACTCACCCGACCTGAACCCGATCGAGCAGGTCTTTGCCAAAATCAAACATTGGATGCGCATCGCACAGAAACGCACGATCGACGACGCCTGCGACCACATCGGTCACCTCGTCAGAGGCGTTATGCCAGCCGAATGCACCAACTACTTTGCTAATGCCGGATACGCTTCTATCAAAAAATGAAACGCTCTAG
>NZ_JYMR01000003.1 GCF_000938255.1 Bradyrhizobium sp. LTSP849
ATTTTATAGCCGAACACGCTCTTTTTGCCTTTCCGGCCCCAGCGAGCATCGCGATCCGCAGATGGTTTGGGTGGCGTATCCTCGCCATCCTTGCGTGCCTTGCGGGGCGGAGTGGCTCGTGCCGCGATTAACGAGGCGTCGACCAGCGTTCCCTGCTTGAGGATCAGCTTCTTGGCCTCCAACTGCCGATTGATCTCAGTGAAGATCTTCTCGATCAGACCGTCCTTGGCGAGTTCCTGCCGAAACCGCCACAATGTCGTGTGATCCGGGGTCTGATCGTGCAGGCTCAGACCAACAAAGCGGCGGAACGACAACCGGTCTGCAATGGCCGCTTCCAGCGCGGGATCAGACAGATTGTGCCAGATCCCGGCGAGCAAGCAGCGAAGCAAGACTTCCGCCGGATAGCTGCTGTTGCCGGCACCATCGCCGCCCCGCTTGCCAAGCAGCGAGCGCAGCGGCGCCCAATCCACAACAGCCTCCACCTCATCCAGGATGCTGCTTCGCGGTGCCCGAACCAGGCCATCCGCCAAGCTCATCTGACCGACATTGCGCTCAACCATGGCTCCCCTCGCTAGAATCAGCCATGATTCAAAGAATCACGTGCAGCCGATTATGCAAAGCCCTCCTTGTGGGAGAGGGTGGCTCGCCGCGGTAGCGGCGAGACGGGTGAGGGGTCTCTATCCTCACGAACAGTCTCGCGAATGGAGAGAACCCCTCATCCGGCGCGTCGCGCCACCTTCTCCCACAAGGGGAGAAGGAAAACGAAACCTCAGCCCTTCCGCTCGGGCACGCGCTTGATCTTCGCGCCCAGCGCGTTGAGCCGTTCGTCGATGCGCTCATAGCCGCGCTCGATCTGGTCGGCATTGTTGATGGTGGACGTGCCCTCGGCGCAGACCGCCGCGAGCAGCATCGCCATGCCGGCGCGGATGTCGGGCGAAATCATCGATGCGCCGCGCAAGCGGCTCGGACCTGCGATGATGGCGCGGTGCGGATCGCACAGCACGATACGCGCGCCCATCGCGATCAGCTTGTCGACGAAGAACATCCGCGATTCGAACATCTTCTCGAACATCAGGATCACGCCCTCGCATTGCGTGGCGGTGACGATCGCGATCGACATCAGATCGGCGGGGAAGGCCGGCCAGGGCTGGTCCTCGAGCTTCGGCACGTGGCCGCCAAAATCGTCCTGGATCTTCAGCGTCTGGTTCGAGGGCACGATGAGATCGTCGCCCTCGACGCGGCAGACGATGCCGAGCCGCTCGAATCCCATGCGGATCGAGCGCAGATGCTCGACACCGGCGCGCACGATGCGCAAGGGCGAGCGCGTTACGGCGGCAAGCCCGATCAGCGAGCCGACCTCGATGTGATCGGGCTGGATCGAATAGGTCGCAGCACCCAGCGTCGCCGGGCCATGGATGATCATGGTGTTGGTGCCGATGCCCTCGATTCTAGCGCCGAGCGCGACCAGGAAATTGGCGAGGTCCTGCACATGCGGCTCGGAGGCGGCGTTGCGCAGGAACGTGGTGCCGTCGGCGGCAACCGCCGCCACCAGCGCGTTCTCGGTCGCAGTCACGCTCGGCTCGTCCAGGAACACGTCGGCGCCGGTGAGCTTTGACGCGCGGAATTCCAGTCGGTCAGTCGCGGTCACCTTGGCCCCGAGCTGCTCCAGCGCCAGCATATGCGTGTCCAGCCGTCGCCGGCCGATCACGTCACCGCCGGGCGGCGGCAGCATCACCTCGCCGCAGCGCGCGAGCAGGGGGCCTGCGAGCAGGATCGAGGCGCGGATGCGGACGCAGAGGTCAGGGTCGAGATCGGCGGCGCGAATGCTCTTGGCGTGGATGACGAGCGTATTGCGGGCGCTCCATTCGGCCGACGCCCCGACCGAGCGGATCAGCTCGACCAGCGTCTCGGTGTCGCGGATCCGCGGCACGTTCTGAAGCGTCACCGGATGCTCGGTGAGCAGCGCGGCTGCGATGATCGGCAGCGCCGAATTCTTGTTGCCGGACGGCTCGATCGAGCCCGAGAGCCGGTGACCGCCCTCGACGATATATTGGATGGGCGCCACTTGGGTTCTCGCTGTCCTGTTTCGATTGGGCGGGCTGGTTTGGGGCGGAAACTACCGAGAATTGAGCGCAGTAGCAATTCGGGCTTGATGGTCGCCATGAGGGAGGTGCGCTCCCTCTCCCGCTTGCGGGGGAGGCATAGGCGGCCTACCGCCGCCGTTCTTGAGAAACGCCGATGCAGAGCATCGGCTATGGGAGGGGGTGTTTCCGCGGTGGGGTTGTCGAAATCTACGGAGAATATCGCCGCGAGGAGAGAGCCCCCACCCGGCGCTACGCGCCGACCTCCCCCGCAAGCGGGAGAGGTTGCAGCGACCGTGAAGTTGGCAGCTTTAGCCTAGAGGCATTCGACGCTTAAATATCGATCGTCGCGCTCAGCGAATGTTCCTGGATGAAGTCGCGGCGCGGCTCGACCACGTCGCCCATCAGCTTGGTGAAGATGTCGTCGGCCTCGTCGACCTCCTTGACCTTCACCTGCAACAGCGAGCGCGCATTGATATCCAGCGTCGTTTCCCAGAGCTGTCCCGGGTTCATCTCGCCCAATCCTTTGTAGCGTTGGAGCGTGACGCCCTTGCGGCCGGCGTCGGTGACGGCTTCGAACAGGTCGACCGGGCCGTGGACGGGATGTTCGGTATCCTTGCGCCGCAACTTGCCGGGACGCGCGTAAACGTCCTGGAGCTTCTCTGTGTACTCGTCGAGCTTGCGCGCCTCGACCGACCCTAAGAAGGCGTCGTCGATGACGGCGGCTTCCTTGACGCCGCGCACCGTGCGCTCGAACTGGAAACCCTGGCCTTCCACGTACTGGCCGATCCAGCCGCGCTCGACCTCCTCGGCCTGGTTGTCCAGCCGTCCCGCGATGTACTGCGCCGCGGCGGTAGCTTTCTCAGGATCGCCGTAGATCGCCTTGTTGAGCACGCCGGTGATGGCGGCCTGCTCGATCACCTTGCGGTTATAGCGGCTGTGCAAATTGCGCAGGACGCCGCGGACAGTTCGGGCGTCGTCGACCAGCGAACGCAGGTCGCGGCCGGTGCGGTCGCCGCCGTTGCCGGGAAGATAGACGCAGTCGTCGAGACCGGTGTCGATCAGATAATCTTCCAGCGCCCGCTCGTCCTTCAGATACTGCTCCGACTTGCCGCGGTTGACCTTATAGAGCGGCGGCTGGGCGATATAGAGATAGCCGCCGTCGATGATGTCGCGCATCTGCCGGTAGAAGAAGGTCAGCAGCAGGGTGCGGATGTGGGCGCCGTCGACGTCGGCGTCCGTCATCACGATGATCTTGTGATAGCGCAGCTTCTCGACCGAGAACTCGTCGCCGATGCTCGTTCCAAGCGCGGTGATCAGCGTGCCGATCTGCTCACTGCCCAGCATCTTGTCGGGGCGGACGCGCTCGACGTTGAGGATCTTGCCGCGTAGCGGCAGCACCGCCTGGAATTCGCGGTTGCGGCCCTGCTTGGCGCTGCCGCCTGCCGAGTCACCCTCGACGATGAACAGCTCGGACTTCGCCGGGTCCTTTTCCTGGCAGTCGGCGAGCTTGCCGGGCAGCGAGGAGACCGAGAGCGGGCTCTTGCGCGTCAGCTCGCGCGCTTTTCGCGCCGCTTCGCGGGCCGCGGCTGCCTGGATCACCTTGCCGACGATCATCTTGGCTTCGCCGGGGTGCTCCTCGAACCAGGCCTGGAGCGCCTCGTTGAGGACGTTCTCGACCACGGGGCGCACTTCCGAGGACACCAGCTTGTCCTTGGTCTGCGACGAAAATTTTGGATCGGGCACCTTCACCGACAGCACGGCAGTGAGGCCTTCGCGGCAATCGTCGCCGGTCAGCGCGATCTTTTCCTTCTTCGCGTAGGTGTCGGCATAGCCGTTGACCTGACGCGTCAGCGCGCCGCGGAAGCCGGCCAGATGCGTGCCGCCGTCGCGCTGCGGGATGTTGTTGGTGAAGCACAGCACGTTCTCGTGGTAGCTGTCGTTCCACCACAGCGCCGCTTCGACGCCGATGCCGTTGCTCTCCGTGCGCACGATGATCGGCGCCGGCACGATCGCCTTCTTGTTGCGGTCGAGATATTTGACGAATTCCTCGACGCCGCCGGAATAGTGCATCTCCTCGCGCTTCTCGACCGCGTGACGCATGTCGGAGAGGGCGATGTTGACCCCGGAATTGAGGAAGGCGAGCTCGCGCAGCCGGTGCTCCAGCGTGGCGAAATCATATTCGATGTTCTTGAAGGTTTCGGTCGAGGCCTGGAACGTCACCTCGGTGCCGCGCCTGCCCGGCGCGTCGCCGACCACGACCAGCGGTGCCACCGCATCGCCGTGGGCGAACTCGATGTAATGCTCCTTGTTGTCGCGCCAGATGCGCAAGCCCAGCTTGCTGGACAGCGCGTTGACGACGGAGACGCCGACGCCGTGCAGGCCGCCGGAGACCTTGTAGGAATTCTGGTCGAATTTTCCGCCGGCGTGGAGCTGGGTCATGATGACCTCGGCCGCCGAGATGCCTTCGCCCTTGTGGATGTCGACGGGAATGCCGCGGCCGTCGTCGCGCACGGTAACGGAATTGTCGGCGTTGAGTACGACGTCGACGCGCGTCGCGTGGCCCGCGAGCGCTTCGTCGATCGCGTTGTCGACGACTTCGTAGACCATGTGGTGCAGGCCGGACCCGTCGTCGGTGTCGCCGATATACATGCCGGGACGCTTGCGGACGGCATCGAGACCCTTGAGCACGCGGATCGATTCCGCCCCGTAATCGCTTGGATTTGAGGGCTCGTTTTCGGCAGGCGTCTGCCGAGCAGGTTCTGTCATGAGAGGCCTTCGAGATGTCGCCCGAATCAGCCGCGCAAAAGGCGCTGATTTGCAGGCTATTTGTGCCATGAAAGACCAATTGCGCCTAGCGCAAAGTATCTTCCGGCAACCCTTTGACTAAATAGGGTTTTTTGGCCGGTTTTCAAGGCGTCTGAAGGCCGATTTCTGGCACTGAAGAAAGCGCGATTCGAGCGGTCGTTTCGATGTCTCAAAGGCGTGGATTTTGCGGGGGCGCAGAGGGTGTTCCGAGGCAATTGGAGTGCTTCGGAACGGGTGCACTAGGGGCGAGATAGATTTTGGATTGGATGAGCTAGCCACGGGCTCGCTGTAACCTCTCCCGCTTGCCGGGGAGGTCGGCGCGGAGCGCCGGGTGGGGGTTCTCTCCACACCGGGAGTGTCTCTCTGCGGAAGCACCCTCACCCCAACCCTCTCCCGCAAGCGGGAGAGGGACGCACTTGCTTCGTGGCGCCTCAGTACATCTGGATCGGCAGCACCTCGCCGGTCGGGCCCACCATCAGGCCCCAGGCATCGCCCGCAGCTATCTCGATGGTGGCGTTCCGACCAGGTTGCCCTGCCATCTTCAGCGAATACTGGTATTTGCCCGGCGGCAGATCGAGCGTGGGGCCCTTCGGCGACTGCGGACCGCCCGCGCCGGCCGCAACCTTGATGGTCTGCTTGTTGATCGTCAGCTGCGCGTCCTTGTCGCCCATGTTGCCGAGCATCAGCTTGGCCTGGCCGGGCTTCGGCATGATGTCCGCCTTGGTCGCCGCGTCCGGGTTCTTCTGCACGAGATTGACGGACGTCTCGCCATTGGCGCGGCCGAGCTTCAGCATGGCCGGCCCCAGCGGCGAGGCGAAGGCTAGCTGGACGCGATCGGCCGATATCGCCGCGCCATCCGGCTTTTCCTGCCAGCCGAGCCTGGTCAGCTCCGTGCGGTAGAAGGCGAGGACGTCGCTGAGCTCGGCCGGCACGCTGGCCTCGAGCTCTCTGCGGAACGGCGCCTCAATGCCGGGCAGCTTTGCTGTGCCAAGCGAGGTCGAGCTGTGCTGTTTCGGCACCGGCAGCGCGGACTCCGGATCCGCCTCCAACGGTCCGGCCGACTTTGCCGAAGCGACGGCCTGATCGCTGCTCGAAGGCTTGCCGCCGGACGCAGGCTTGGCACTGGCAGCAGGTTTGGCCGCAGCCATCACCAGACCGGATCCGTCGGCGTTGACATTCACTTGCGGCCCCATCTGCATCACGGTCATCGAGATCGACTTGCCGCCCTTTGCAAATTCCATCACCGCCATGTTCGGCTGGTTGATGACGGAGGGTTGTTCCTTCCAGCCTGCAGGCTTCAGCGCGGCACGGTAGAAGGCCGCGAGCGCCTTGACGGTGGAGGTGGAGTTGAATTCGAGCCGACCCTCGTCGCCGTCGAACTTCACCTCCTGCGCGTTCTCCGGCAGCGGCACCGGCGTGTTGCTGTTTGCGAGCGCGCTGAGCGGTGAATCTGACAGCGTCGCGGCCTGCGCCTTGCGTCTGACTTCGTCGGCGGCGGTGACCTGTTTTATCATCGCTTCCGCGTCGCTCGTGAATTTGTCGTCGGCGTCCTTCTTTGCCTTGGCGCGGGCAGCAAGGACGGAGTCCTTCACCTGCGCGGACAGGCCGACCATGGTGAAATCATATTTGCGGCCGAGCCGCAGCACGCCGGTTTCCTCAGGCGAGGAGAATTTGACCGCGACGTCATCGCCGGGGGCAAGAGGTGCATTTCCCTCTTCCGTCCAGCCCCGCGCAGCAAACTCGCGATGGTAGAAGGCGAGCACGGCGGGCAGATCGGCGAGGGCCGCAACCGTCACCTCGTGCCGGCTCGATCTGGCGTCGCCTCTGCCCGCTGCCGACTTGTGCGGCTTCGGTATCGGCAGGCCGGACATCTCGTCCGCCTCGAGGTTCGTTGGCAAGGCGAACGGCGCGATCCTGATCTCGACATTGGTCCGTCCGTCGTCGCGGCGGGTCAGCGTCAGCATCACCGGCTTCTGCTTGTAGAATTGGGTCGAGTCGCCATCGGGATGGTCGTAGAACGCGCGCACGCCGTTCGGCACGGTCGCGGTCAGGTCCGCGTTCGACCAGCTTGCGGCGGTCTCGGGCGTCAGCTTGCGCCAGCCGATCGCGGCCATTTCCTTCGTATAGAAATTCAGAGTTGCATCGAAAGCGGCCGGCGCGATGCAGCCGAGATAGGGCCGGGTCTCGTCGAACACGAGATCGATCGCGCCATCGGGGAACGGTACATTCGAATAGATGCGGTCCGGGGTGTAGGAGACCGCGGATTGATCGGGCCGGCCGAGGCCCTGCGTGAACGAGACGGACAATCCCTGCCGCCCCTTCTTGAAGGCGAGATTGGTGTTGGTCTCGTCGAGCGGGCGAACATACGGCACCCAGCCGTCGGCGCTGAGCATCTTCTTGGCAGCAGCGGCGGTCACCGCGACCACGGTCGGCACGCCATATTGCACCCGGTCGGGATCGGGGCGCGAGGTGTCTTCCATAGCGCCTTGCAGCTTCGGCAGCGTGTGCACGTCCACGATGCCGTCATCGGCCTGGGCTGTGACCGGGCAACTCGTCAGAACGAAGAGGCCGCACGCAAACAGCCGCAATCGTACCGGGACGTTCATCCCGCGCCTTACCGTCAACATGGTCACTCTCCGGGATGTCGCGCGTCATAAATCCGCACGCGATTGCAGGCTGCGACACCGCTGGCGCGGTCTCAGACAGCTAGTCGCGGCGGGAACCGGGCAGGTTCAATACAGCTGGAGCGGTGACCAGGCGTCTCCGTCGCGCCCGACCGTGAGCTCCCAGGTATCGCCGGCGGCGAAGTTAAGGATGTTCGTGGTGGCCGGATGGCCCGGCACGCTCAGTTCGTAGGAATACTTGCCGGGCGGCAGATCCAGCGCGACCGCGTTGGCGCCGATGGCGCGCTTGATCGTCCGCTCGTTGATCGTCAGCACGGCCTCCGTCTCGCTGATATTGCTGAACACCAGTTTCGCCTGGCCGGGCTCGGGCATGACGTTCGCCCGGGTCGCGGCATCCCGATTCCGCTGCACCAGATTGACCAAGGTGCTGCTGTCTCTGCGGCCGAGCTCCAGCATGGCCGGCCCCAGCGGGGAGGCGAAGGCGAGCTGGACGTGATCGGCGGCGACCACCGCGCCATCCGGCTTTTCCTGCCAGCCGAGCTTTTCGAGCTCGGTGCGGTAGAAGGCGAGGACGTCGCTGAGCTCTGCGGGCACGGTGGCCTCTAACTTGATGCGGAGCGGCGCATCGATGCCGCGCATCATGGTGGTGTGGATCCCTCTGAAGCTGTAGCGGGTCGGCGCGGGCAGTTTGGCATCGGGATCCGGCGCGAGCGCGGACGAAAACAGCGGCGACAGATATGGCACCCAGTCGCTGGCGGTTGCCGCGAGCAGGCAGCTTGCGAGGAAGACGAGACCGCACAAAAACGCCCGCCATTGTGCCGGGATTTGCACCCCGGACCTTGCCGTCCTCATCTCACTCTCCAGGGATATCGCGTCATGTCATGCGCGATTGCATAACGGCTGCGACACCGTCGGCGCGGCCTCAGTCAGCTAGTCGCGAGCAGAATGGGGCAGGTTCAATCGCGGCGGTTAGCGCCGGGCCGACACTTGTCCGCTCTCGACGTCAAACACCTGGCCACCTGCGCCGATCTCGGTGAAGGCGGCCGGGTCCGCGCCGGTCAGCCACACCTGCGCGCCGAGCTTGCGCAGCTCCTCGAACAGCGCGGTGCGGCGGTTCGGATCGAGATGCGCGACGACCTCGTCGAGCAGCAGCAGCGGCACGATGCCGGTCATCTCAGCGACCAGCGTCGCATGCGCCAGCACCAGCCCGATCAGGAGTGCCTTCTGCTCGCCGGTCGAGGCGTCGCGCGCCGGCATGCTCTTCGGCGCATAGATCACCTGGAGATCGGTGAGATGTGGGCCGTCGGTGGTGCGACCGGCGATGGCATCGCGCGGACGGTTGTCGCGCAGGATCTGGCGGTAGCGGTCCTCGACCGCGGTCGCGGTCTCGGTCAGCAGCGCGTTCTCCATCCAGCCGTCGAGCGCGATCTGCGCCGACGGGAAGGCGGACGCCTGCGCGCGCGCGTTGAGCATGCCGGTGAGCCGCGCCGCGGTCTGGCCGCGCGTTGCGGCGACGGCGACCGCAAGCTCGGCTGTCTCGCGCTCGATCGCGTCACACCAATGGTCGTCGTAATTGCGCACCTCGAGCAGGCGGTTGCGCGAGCGGAGCGAACGTTCGAGTGCGGAGATGCGGCTGGAATGCTCGCTGTCGATGGCGAGCACTAGGCGGTCGAAGAAGCGCCGCCGTTCCGACGCCCCTCCCATGAACAGCCCATCCATCGCCGGCGTCAGCCACACCATGCGGATATGGTCGCCGAAAGCTGTGGCCGAATTAACCGGCTCGCGGTCGATACGACAGCGCCGGCTCACGGCGGTGTCGGGCCGCGGCGCGTCGATGCCGGTGCCGAGCGTGCCAAGCCCCAGCGCGCCCTCGACCTGCGCCGACACCGCCCAGGAGCCGTCGCCCTGATTGTCGGCGACGTCTTCCAGCGTGGCGCGCCGCAAGCCGCGGCCGGGCGAGAGAAACGAGATCGCCTCGATGCAATTGGTCTTGCCCGCCCCGTTCGGCCCGACCAGCGCCACCATGTCAGCCGCCGTCTCGAGCCCCGCCGCCCGATAATTGCGAAAATGCGTCAGCGTCAGGCGATGAATGCGGGAGGGGGTCATGTCGGAACTGCGGCGCGCTCTGATTCCCTCTCCCCTTGTGGGAGAGGGTGGCGCCTCACGAAGTGAGGCGACGGGTGAGGGGTATGTTACCGCCCGGCAAGCTTTGCAAGGATATCCTCCAATACAGAATTGGGCTGCTGTAGCACGTCATTGTTCCAGTAACGCGCGATAGCGAAACCTTCTGCAGAAAGTGCGGCTTCACGGGCTGCGTCACGTTGCGATTCCGCGTGCTGACTTCCGTCGATCTCGATCACAAGGCGCTTGTCGAAACAGGCGAAGTCGAGAATGTAGGTTTTGAACGGGACCTGCCGACGAAATTTGAAGGCCGATAGCTGGCGAGCTCTAAGCAACCGCCACATCGCGGCTTCCGCGTCAGTTGGCTTACGCCGCATGTTCTTCGCAAATTGGCGGAGATGTTTGGGGACCGGCCGATGGGACGGCTGCTGCGGCACTAACCCCTCACCCGACTGAGTATGTATCCGCCAGCGGAGTAGCCCTCTCCCACAAGGGGAGAGGGCACAGCAACGCGCATTGCGCCTGGATTATGGGAGATTGCTAGGCCTCGGTGTCGAGCCACCGCCCCCTCACACCCGCATCGGCATCAGCACGTACAGTGCGCTCTTGTCGTCGCGGTCTTGCACCAGGGTCGGGGAGCCGGGGTCGGCGAGCCTGAGCGTTGCGACTTCGCCTTCGATCTGGCTGGCGATGTCGAGCAGATAGCGCGAGTTGAAGCCGATATCGAGGGCGTCGGAGGCGTATTCGACCTCGAGCTCTTCGGTGGCGCTGCCGGAATCCGGATTGGTCACCGACAGCACCAGCTTGCCTGGCGACAGCGAGAGTTTCACCGCACGGCCACGCTCGCTGGAGATGGTGGAGACGCGGTCGACCGCGTTCTCAAAGTCCTTCTTGTCGACCACGAGCTCCTTGTCGTTGCCCTGCGGGATCACGCGGCCATAGTCGGGGAAGGTGCCGTCGATCAGTTTCGAGGTCAGCACCACATTGCCGATGGTGAAGCGGATTTTGGCCTGCGACAGCTCGATCGTGACTTCGGCCTCGTTGTCCTCGATCAGGCGCTGCACCTCGCCGACGGTTTTGCGTGGTACGATCACGCCGGGCATGCCGTCGGCGCCCTTCGGCTGGACCAGATCGAGCTGGGCGAGGCGGTGGCCGTCGGTGGCGACGCCGCGCAAGGTCGCGGCTTTGGCCGTGCCGGCGGCGTGCAGATAGATGCCGTTGAGATAATAGCGCGTCTCCTCAGTGGAGATCGCGAACTGGGTGCGGTCGATCAGCCGTTTGACGTCCTTGGCGGCGAGCGAGAACGAATGCGACATGTCGCCGGCGGCGAGATCCGGGAAATCATTCTCTGGCAGCGTCTGAAGCGTGAAGCGCGAACGGCCGGCGCGGATCGCCAGCACGGCGCGGTCACCATCGGCTTCCAGCACGATCTGCGAGCCATCCGGCAGCTTGCGCACGATGTCGTAGAACATGTGCGCCGGCACGGTGGTCGAGCCCGCGGTCGCGGTTTCCGCAGGCAGCGTCTCCGTCACCTCGAGGTCAAGGTCGGTCGCCTTCAGCGACAGTTTCGCGTTCTCGGCGCGGACCAGCACGTTGCCCAGGATCGGGATCGTGTTGCGGCGCTCGACCACGCGGTGGACATGGCCCAGCGATTTCAGGAGTTGCGCGCGTTCGACCGTAACCTTCATTGCACTACTCGCCCGATCCCCAAGAAAACACAGCGTTGAAAAAGCCGGGCGGCCGAAACGCGCGCCGCGGCATCGAAGACCCCGAAAGCCGGATCAGCCAGCCGATATGACCAAAGCCGTCAGGGTCGCGCAAGGTGGCGCGGATGGCCCCGGGATTCAAGGGATTGCGAGGTAGTTCCCCACGATTTACCGGCAAAAACGAAGACCGCCGCCCGGACATGGTCGGGGCGGCGGGAGACTGGGAATGGGATCTAGGCGTTTATTCCTGAAGCTGGCGCTTCAGCGACTCGACTTCCTCCGACAGCGCGGTGTCCTTGGAGACCAGTGCCTCGATCTTGCGCACGGCGTGCAGCACCGTGGTGTGGTCGCGTCCACCGAAGCGGCGGCCGATCTCGGGGAGCGAGCGCAGGGTCAGCGTCTTGGCGAGGTACATCGCCACCTGGCGCGGACGCACCACATTGGCCGTGCGGCGCGAGGACAAGAGGTCGGAGCGGCTGACATTATACTGCCGTGCCACCACGCGCTGGATGTCCTCGATCTTGATCCGCTTCGGCTCCTGCGGCCGGATCAGGTCGCGCACCTCGTGCTCGGCCATCTCCAGCGTCACCGGCCGGCTGTTGAGCTTCGAGTGCGCCAGCAGACGGTTGATCGCGCCTTCGAGATCCCTGCCGTTATGGGTGATGGCGCGGGCCAGATAGGTCAGCACCTCCTCAGGCACCTCGAACGTCGCGTGATGGGCACGGGCGGCGGCAACGCGCGACTTGAGGATGCCGTGGCGCAGCTCTTCGCCGAGCGAGCCCATCTCGACCACGAGGCCGCCGGCGAGCCGCGAGCGGACGCGATCGTCGAGGCTTTCGAGATCGGACGGCGGACGGTCGGCCGCGATCACGACCTGGCGGCCGGCATCGATCAGCGCATTCAGCGTGTGACAGAACTCGGCCTGCGTCGACTTGCCTTGCAGGAACTGCAAATCGTCGATCACCAGCACGTCGATGCCGCGCAGTGCTTCCTTGAAGGCGAGCGCCGTCTGCGTCTTCAGCGCGGCGACGAAGCCGTACATGAATTTTTCTGCGGTGAGGTAGAGCACCTTGCGCTCGTTGCCGGAATTACCGGCCCAGGTCACCGCCTGGAGCAGATGCGTCTTGCCGAGGCCAACGCCGGCATGGATGTAGAGCGGGTTGAACATGACAGGGTCGCCGCGGCGACCCTCCGCAACCTGACGCGCAGCTGCATGCGCCAGCGTGTTGGAGCGGCCGACGACGAAGCTTGCAAAGGTCAGGCGCGGATCGAGCGGCGAGCCGCCGAGCGCATCATGATTGGCGGAGACCGGCGCGGTCGCAGTCGAGCGCAACTCGGGTGCCGGCGCACGGCGTGTCTCGACCGGCGCGGGCGCCTCCTTCTGTACGATGGGCCGCACCGCGGAGCGCACGGTGAGATCGATGCGATGCACTTCCGGCATCTCGGCCTGCCAGCACGACAGCACGCGCTCGGCATAATGGGCCTGGATCCAGCTCTTCAGGAAGCGGGTTGGGACCGAGAGACGCACGCTCTCTTCCTGCACGCCTTCGAGATCCATGCGCGCAAACCAGCTCGTATAGACGTCTTCGCCAACGCTCGTGCGCAGCCGACCCTTCACGCGTGACCAGCGATCCTGTTCCGGTGTTGTCATCATTTGAGAACTTTTCTTGAGAGATAAGGTTGCGTGGTGAACGCCATGCAGGGTTCCTGCCAGGGTCCCTGCAATGGCGTGACCTCAAGCGAGTCCATCATCAGACACAGCTCGGCCGTTCGGCGCGAACGCCGCGGTCAGATCAGCGATGTCAGAGATGGAGGGTTCGCGAGGTCAGCGCGTACTCGGCGCCCCGTCACACGCGGGAGGCTGAACGTCCGACGGATCCAGAACGGCATCGTTGGAATATGAGACTTGTTTCAATACCGCGTTGAGTCCGTAAGACATGATACCTCCCCGTCCTGCCGTGATCGCTCACGGCAAGGTCCTGCGTGTCCTGAAGACAACCACGACAAAAATCGCGAATGCCCCGCCCGTCTGCACTGTTCGTCCGCTCGGCTACGCCATCACGCGTGTCGGGATAGCTTCATGACATCTCTCATTTGCGCCTGGCGCGAGCGGGATACGAAAGATCCCGCTTGGAGACATTCAGACAAAGAGCTACCGTTCCCACATTGCTGTAGGTTTTGAACCGACAATCGCTTGTTGAAGCGTCGCCAACGTGCACACCGCCGCCGATTTGCACGCTCGCCTCGTTTCTAAAACCGCGCTGGTCTCAAGATCGTGGGCGCTGCGAACGACTTAAGGAATACACCAAGCGGAAAGACTCGCAATGGAATTGATTCACACTTGAGGCGATTAAAAACTTGATCTGCGTTAACGCCGCGCGCGAGTTGTTCACAGGCTTGAGACCAAGGTTTTGAATCAGCGTAGAGAATCGAACGCCGAACGTGCTGTGTGACAATTCTCGAACGGCGGCCAAAAAAATTTTACAAAAGCGTCACGCACGCGCCGCGCGAGCTCATTTTCCAAATGCTTGGTGGCGCTATGTGGATAAGTGATTATCCAAACATCGTTTTTTGAGTCTCATTTCACAGGGTAGCTCCGTTCCGGGGAAACTACGGTGTGCAGAACTCTCGCAGGCACAAATTCAACTTAAGCCCGCCCCGCAGGGGTTTTTCGCAGCGCAGTGCAGTGCGGTGAAAGTTTCCGCTGTTGCAAAACACCGGCAGGTAAAATTACGGATGCGCAGCATAGCGAAGACGACACGCGTCTTCCAACGGAAGATTGGTCACCCACAACGACCGTAAGCGTGAATTGTGACAGACAACAAAAAGCCCGGCGAGAAGCCGGGCTGATTGACGAGCGCGATGTCGATCGGATCAGTTGATCGGATGACTCGACCGAATGGTTGGCGATCTTATCGCGCAACCTTGCTTCGCAATCTTACTGGGCGAGCTTGGCGATCTGCGCGGTGAGCCGGGAGACTTTGCGGCTGGCGTTGTTCTTGTGAATGATGTTGCGCTGCGCGGCGCGCATCAGAGCGGGCTCGGCACTCGCGAGTGCCTTCGCAGCCGCGGCGCGGTCGCCGGTCTTGATGGCTTCCTCGACGGTACGCACGGCACCGCGCATCTGGGTGCGGCGCGACTTGTTGACGGCGGTGCGGCGGGCGATCTTGCGCGTCGCTTTCTTGGCGGAAGTGGTATTGGCCATAGTCTAAATGTCCTCTGCGGGTACCGGTCGCATCTTGATCGGGTGGCGCCGGCTGCTTGACCGCGAAATCGACGCTCGGAATTAGGGTGTTTCGTACAAGGCCGTTCCGGGAGCATCAGCGACGGCCTTGCGGCCATCTCTTGAGACTCAGAGAGCCTCTGACTGCTCAAAGAACAGCGGCGGCAGGATTGCGCCCGCCGCCAGTTGGCGCCCTTATAGAGGGGGTCTGGGGCACCGTCAACGCTTTCCGGGCCAGGAAAACTGGCTCCGGACGATCTGATTGCGGGTCGTAACGCCCTGATGAGGTTGAATTTCTGCCGTCTCCCGGCTATTGGCTGGCTGCGTTCCGAGGGTCGTCCGACCGGATGACCATAAAGGGTGAGGCATGATCCGCGGCTTTTTCCGACTGATTGGGCTGTTGCTGCTGGCCGGTGGGTTCATCTTCATGGTCTATGACGGCGCCCGCTGGGTGGCCGATCAGAGCCTGCGGTTCACCCGGTTCGGCCAGTTCTGGAACGACATCAATCAGTCCAGTCAGTCAGCGTTCCGGACCTGGGTCGAGGCCAAGGCGCCCTGGCTCTGGACCTCGGTGATCCGTCTGGTGCTGGATCAGCCGGTTTTCGCCGTGCTCGGCATTCTGGGCATCCTGCTGATGATCCTGTTCCGCCCGCGCAAGCCTCTGATCGGCTATTCCCGGGATTAAAGCCTCAGCTGCGGCGGCGTAACGGGGCTGCCCATTCCCGCGTAAAGACCTATATTCCCACCTGATCGCGAGCACGCCGCCTGAGCGCATGGCTGAGGCGACAGACAGCTCGTTCTCGGAGATTCGACCATGCTGTTCATGCGCAAGACCACCGCATTGCCGAGCGCCACGGAAGCGCTGCCGGGCCGTGCGCAACCGATTCCGACCGCGACCACCCATTTCGTCAACGGCGCGCAGTTGAAGCCGCCTTATCCCTCCGGCTTCGAGCAGGCCGTGTTCGGGCTCGGCTGTTTCTGGGGCGCCGAGCGCAAATTCTGGGAGCTCGGCGACGGTGTTTACACCACTGCCGTCGGCTATGCCGGCGGTCACACGCCGAACCCCACCTATGAAGAGACCTGTTCGGGACGCACCGGCCACACCGAAGTGGTGTTGGTGGTGTTCGATCCGAACAAGGTACCTTACGAGAAGCTGTTGAAGACGTTTTGGGAGAGCCACAACCCGACGCAGGGCATGCGCCAGGGCAACGACGTCGGCACGCAGTACCGAAGCGCGATCTACACTTACTCCGACGCGCAGAAGAAAGCGGCCGACGCGTCGAAGGCGCTCTATCAGAAGGCGCTTGCTGCAAAAGGCCTCGGTGCCATCACCACCGAGATCGCACCCGCCGGCGAATTCTATTTCGCCGAGGACTACCATCAGCAATATCTGGCCAAGAATCCCGCCGGCTATTGCGGCCTGGGTGGCACCGGCGTGTCCTGCCCGATCGGCGTTGGTGTGAGCGCGTAGGTTAGCCTCGAACTCGGTGCACTCTCCCGCTTGCGGGAGAGGTCGACACGCCCCGGGCGATGCGAAAGCATCGTCCCGAGCGTGGCGGGTGAGGGCTCTCTCCTCTGGGGGAGCGTCGCTTGTGGAAGCACCCCCCACCCCAGCCCTCCCCCGCAAGCGGGAGAGGGAGCGCACTGCGCTCGTGGCGTGCGTTGTCGCCCTCCACCCGCCCTCAACGCTTTGTTAACCATACCGGGTGCATCACTGGAGCTGTCTCGTTTCGAGGGATGGCTCCGGTGCCGGTTGTGCGCGCGTTTCGATGGTCGATCTTGGCAGCGTCCGCCGCGCTGAGCCTTGGCGGCTGCATGCAGACCGCCGGACCCGTTGCATACATGCAGCCGCGCGCCGATCTCGACTCGATGGCCTATGGCCAGCCCTACAGCGCACCGCAGCCGGTCGTCGTTGCCAACGGCGGCGGCGCCATTGATGCGCTCACCAATTCCTTTGCGTCGGGTCCCTCAGCCATGCCGGTCGCCTATGCCGCGCCGATGGGTGTGCCGGTCCGCTACGACGCTTCCTATCATCTCGATGCCGGCGACAAGCTGCGCGTTGTGGTCTACGGCCAGGAAGGTCTCACCAACAGCTACGCCATCGATGCCGGCGGTTCGATCACCATGCCGCTGATCGGCGCGGTGCCCGCGCGCGGTCGCACGCCTGCGGGGCTCGCCGGCGAAATCGCTGCGCGCCTGCGCAACGGTTACATCCGCGAGCCTTCGGTTGCAGTCGAGATCGAATCCTATCGCCCGTTCTTCATTCTCGGCGAAGTCTCCGCGCCTGGTCAGTACCCTTACGTCCCCAACATGACCGTCGAAAGCGCGGTGGCTATCGCAGGCGGCTTCTCGCCGCGCGCCAAGCGCGACGTGGTGACCGTCACGCACACCGAAGCCGGCGGCTCGATGCGCGCCATGGTGCCACTCGGCACCCCCTTGGCCCCCGGCGACACCGTGTTCGTCGGCGAGCGCTGGTTCTAGCTCACCGTCATTCCGGGGCGCGACAACGTCGCGAGTCGCGCGCTACTTCGTCAAATGCTTCGCGAAAAATTCCAGGCTGCGCGGCCAGGCGATGTCGGAGCTGGCCTTGTCGTAGCTCGGCCGCTCATCGCAATGGAAGCCGTGCTGGGCGCCGGGATAGACGAAGACTTCCACATCCGGCCGCTTCGCCTTGACGGTCTCGACATCGGTCAAGGGAATACCCGTATCCTTCTCGCCGAAATGCAACTGCGTCGGCACTTTCGGTGTCTCGTCGGCAAAGCGCACGACTGCGCCGCCGTAATAGCCGATCGCCGCCTTGAGGCCCGATAACCGCGTCGCCGCGACAAAGGCAACGCTGCCGCCGAGGCAAAAGCCGATGATGCCGACCGGCCCGAGGCTCTTCACCGCATCAATCGCGGCCTGGGTGTCGCGCAGCATCGCCGCCCAATCGGGATTGGCGACGAATTTGCGCGCCTCTGCGATCTCATCGGGCGTGTAGCCGCACTGGAAGTTGGGCGACGTGCGGTCGAAGATCGACGGCGCGATCGCGACGTAGCCCTCCTTGGCGAGCCGATCGCAGACCGAGCGGATGTGATGATTGACCCCAAAGATTTCCTGGATCACCACCACCGCGCCCTTCGGCGCGCTGGTCGGATCGGCGCGATAGGCGCCGAGCTGGAAATTGTCGGAGGCCGTCAGTTTGATGTCTTGTCCCACGCGGGTTGTCCTTCTTTGTGACTGCGAATTCTAATCTCTCCCCCTCATCCTGAGGAGCGCGCCCTTGCGCGCGTCTCGAAGGATCAAGGCCGAGATGCGAGAGCCGGGCCTTTCATCCTTCGAGACGCTTGCTTCGCAAGCTCCTCAGGATGAGGGGAGGCGGCTGTGACGTGGCCGCTCTCACTCCCACATCCAGTTCTCGCCGTAATCCTCTTTCCATCCTGCCAGCCGTCCATGACGGAATTGCAGGAACAGGCGGTGGCGGTAGGGGATCAGTCCGCTGCCGCCGAGATTACGAAGAGCAAGGTAGATCTCGCTGCCGGGGCGGCCGCGGACATATTGCAAGGGTTGCCCGAGCGCGCGCGCGGTCTGCTCGGCATCCATCCCGAACGCCAGCGGGGTGTTGTTCGACAAGGTCTCGACGAAGGGCCGGCGCAGCGGCGTGGTGCCGAATGGCTCGGCCCGTGCCGTTGCAGTCATCGAGAGAAACGCCGCCACTGCGCCGGCTGCCAACATCGCCCGCTTCATTGCCTACACCTCGTCCGATCGGCCTATCCTGGCAAGTTCTTCAGGAAAGGCGCCACCGCGTCAACAAAAGCCTGCGGCTGATCGATGTTGACGGCGTGTCCGGCGGCGAGGATCACGATTTTTTGTGCGCCGGGGATTTTGGCCGCCATGTAGTCGGACGCCGCGAGGAACGGCGTGTCGTCGGCGCCGACCACGATCAGCGACGGCACCTTGATGTCGGGCAACAGCTCCATCACGCGCGCATCGCGCTGGGTCAACATGCCGCGCGCGGCGAGCCCCAGCCCCTTGGCGTTGCGATGGCTGGCGGTGGCACGCTCGCGGGTCGCCGCCTTCAGCATGTCGAGGCCTTCGCGATCGAGCTTGTCCGCGGTCGCAAGCGCCCGCGCGTTCCAGGCCTCGCGCGCGTCGTCCTTCTTGAAGCCCGGGCCGGTGTCGATGATCAGCAGCGCGCGGGCGCGTTGCGGATGCGCGCGATAGAAGGCGAGCGACATGTAGCCGCCGAGCGACAGCCCGCCGATGATGGCGCGCCCGGCGCCGACCGCATCGAGGATCGCCGCCATGTCTCCAACAGTGAGTGCCTCGCTATAGGCGTTCGGATCATCGGGATAATCGGATTGGCCATGGCCGCGCATATCCCACAGCACGAGCTTGTGGTCCCTGGCGAACGCATCGATCTGGCCGTGCCACATCGCCGAGGTCGATGAATAGCCGTGGGTGAGCAGCAGCGGCTGCCCGTCGCCATGGACTTCATAATAGATCCCGACGCCGTTCCGATCGATCTTTGGCATTGCATCCGCCCTTTCATTTTTTATTCTCGCCGCGATGTCGCTGTCCCTCTCCCCTTGTGAGGGCTTTGCACAGAGGGGCGAGCGGGCGCTTGAGGTGCGTCGCGGGCTTTTTTGATGTCAGCCCGCTACAGTGAGCGGCATTTTGCTCATTTCATCCCCTGTTGTCCTCTGTTTTTTCATGCGGAGACGGACTCCTGGCGTTGTGCGGCCAATGCGCCGGCCGCACGCCGTAGGTTGTAGGCGCAGCAGGCCAGCACGATGTGCACCTGATTGCGCTCGAAGTTGAAGAAGCGCATCCGCCGGAGACCATAATGCTCCTTGAACACGGCGTACGGACGCTCGACGGCGGCGCGCACCTTGGCGATTAGTTTGTTGCGCAGCTTCTGCCGCGGCGGCAGTTCGGGATGATGCTTGTTGGGCCGATGCATCAGGCGGTCCTTGATGCCA
>NZ_JYMR01000030.1 GCF_000938255.1 Bradyrhizobium sp. LTSP849
TGGCATCAAGGACCGCCTGATGCATCGGCCCAACAAGCATCATCCCGAACTGCCGCCGCGGCAGAAGCTGCGCAACAAACTAATCGCCAAGGTGCGCGCCGCCGTCGAGCGTCCGTACGCCGTGTTCAAGGAGCATTATGGTCTCCGGCGGATGCGCTTCTTCAACTTCGAGCGCAATCAGGTGCACATCGTGCTGGCCTGCTGCGCCTACAACCTACGGCGTGCGGCCGGCGCATTGGCCGCACAACGCCAGGAGTCCGTCTCCGCATGAAAAAACAGAGGACAACAGGGGATGAAATGAGCAAAATGCCGCTCACTGTAGCGGGCTGACATCAAAAAAGCCCGCGACGCACCTCAAGCGCCCGCTCGCCCCTCTGTGCAAAGCCCTCACAAGGGGAGAGGGTGGCTCGACGCGAAGCGGCGAGACGGGTGAGGGGTATCTCTCCGCGCGTTCAATTCTCATTTGAGTGTGTGGTGAGATACCCCTCATCCGGCGCTTCGCGCCACCTTCTCCCACAAGGGGAGAGGGGAAGAGACCTGCCCTACTGCACGAGATCGGCAACGGTGGTTGCCGCCTTCAGCCCGGTGCCCGTGAGAACGGCCACGGTGGTCTCGTTCGCCTTGACCGCTCCTGCCGCGGCGAGCTTTTCCAGCGCCGCAGCCGCACTGGCGCTGGTCGGCTCGGCGAACAGGCCTTGTCGCGCAAGGCGCCGTAGCGCGGCGACGATCTCCTCTTCGCTGAGCGCAACGGTGCCACCGCCGCTCTCGCGCAACGCGCCGATGATCTCGCGCAGGCGCAGCGGATTCTTGATGGCGGTGCCTTCGGCGATCGTCTTGTTCACTTCGCGCGCGACAGGCGTATCCACGCCGGCCTTGAAACTTGCATCGATCGGCGAACAATTCAGCGGCTGTGCTGCGAACAGACGCGGCAGTTTTGCAATCTGCCCCGCCTTCAACAACTCGCGGAAGCCGAAGGCGCAGCCCAGGAGGCTGCTGCCCGCGCCGACGGGGACGATGACGTTATCGGGTGCGTGAAAACCGAGGTCCTCCCAGATTTCATAGGCCAGCGACTTGGTGCCTTCCAGGAAAAACGGCTGCCAATTGTGGCTGGCGTAGAAAGTCTGGCTCGACTGGCGAATGGCTTCGGCCTCCGACTCCTCGCGCGGGCCCTCGACGAGCTGCACCGTGGCGCCATAGGCGCGCACCTGCGCGATCTTGGCCGGCGACGTCGACGCCGGCGCCAAAATCTTCACGCGCATGCCGCCGGCAGCACCGAGCCCCGCCATCGACGAGCCGCCATTGCCGGAAGAATCCTCCAGAATGGCGTCGACGCCGATCTGCCGCAGGAAGGACAGCATGACCGCAGAGCCTCTGTCCTTGAAGCTGCCGGTCGGGTTGAACCATTCGAGCTTGAAGAACGGCCGCAGGTTGCCCCACTCCTGTTGTACGAGCGGCGTGCAGCCTTCGCCGAGCGTGATCGGTTTTGCGATCGCGACCGGCAGCGCCGCCCGATAGCGCCACAGCGATCGCGTGCGGCCGTCGATGTCCTCGCGCGACAGACCCACCCCCGGCGTCACCAGAAGCGGCGTGCGCTCGTCCGAGCACCAGCGCGGCTGGTCGAGCGGATAGAGCTTTCCATTGCGGGGGTCGATGTAGCTGGCGGCAGACATGGCGTACTCCGGGACGGGGCCGAAGCTGTACGATATGTCTGATTATGGCCGCTTTGCCTACCCCAGGCCGATGCGATGCATGAGGTCCCTGAACCGCGCATCGCTGCGGAGCGGATCGAAGGCGGGCCGCAGCAGGATCGAGGGATTGAACCTGGCCTCATAGGCCTTGCCGAGCCAATCGAGCGCAGCGTCGCGATCACCGAGGCCGACATAGATGAGCGCGACGTTGGCTTGCGCCGACGGATAGATTTCACCCTGCGTTGCCATGTCGGTCGCGATCCTGACGGCGTCGTCCTTGCGGCCGGACACGGCATAGGCGTAGGCGAGGTTGGAATCGAACACGCTGCTGTGGCCGGAGATCTCGATCGCCTTGCGAAATGCCGCGATCGCCTCGTCGAACCGGCCGAGCTGCACCAGGGCCTGGCCCAGCTCGTAATGACCGACGGCAAATCCCGGATCGAGCTCGAGCGTCTTGCGGCTCTGCGCAACCGCTGCGCCGAAGTCATGGTTGATGCTGAGGGCATCCGCAATATCGGCGCCGATGATGAGAGAGAGCGGATCGAGGCTTTGCGCCTGGGTGAATTCCTGGAGCGCCTGGGTCGTCTTGCCCATCAGCATCAGATGCCAGGCGTACCAATGGTGCGCCGTGGCGTAGCTCGGATTGAGACGGATCGCGGCCTCGTATTCGGAGCCGGCGACATCCCAATCCCAGCCGTAGAGATCGAGCGCGAAGGCGAGCGAGGTATGGGCTTCGCCGAGCGTACCGTCGAGCTCCAGCGCCTTGCTGGCGGCCGCAGTCGCCTTTGAAAAGGCCTCCGTGGTCGAGAGCACGCCGTACTCCCAATCGCCGGCGAGCGCATAGGCGTCCGCGAGGCCGGAATAGGCCTCGGCATAGTTTCGATCGATCTCGATGGCCTGACGGAAATATCTGATCGCCACCTTGAGCGCCTCACCCGTGCGCTTGTTCAGGAAGTAGCGCCCCTTCAGATAATTTTCGTACGCCGAGGGATCGACGGGACGCGCCTTTTCGAAGGCGGCGCGTTCGCCGTGGTTCAGCGTCACACGCACCTGCTCGGCGACGGCGCGGGCGACGCGGACCTGAAGCGTCAGTGCGTCGCGAACATCGCCCTCATAGCTGTCGGCCCAGACGCGGCCGTCGTCCGGCGCATGGATGAGCTGCGCCGTGATGCGCACGCGGCCGCCCGCGCGCATCACGCTGCCCTCGATGACGGCATCGACATTGAGCTCTCGCGCAATGGTCGCGAGCGATTTATGCGCGCCCTTGTAGGTCATGGCCGAGGTGCGCGAGATCACCCGGAGCGCATTGACCTTGCCGAGCTGCGTGATCAGCTCGCCGGTCATGCCGTCTGCGAAAAAGTCCTGCGACGGATCTTCCGAGGTATCGACAAGCGGCAACACCGCGAGCGAATGGATTGCTTGCGGTGCCTGATGCCAGGGGTAAAGCCATATGAACAGCGCCACGGCCAACAGCAGGATCAAGCCGATCGAGGCGGCAAATCCCTGTCGCCAACCGATGACACGTCTGGCCGGATGGTCGGCCTGCGGCGCAGGCGCGACGGTTTCGGGCGCCGCAACAGGGCTCTCCTCGATGACGGTGACATCGGCGAGGAAGCGATAGCCGCGGCGCGCCACGGTCTCGACAAAGCGCGGGCTCTCGGCGGAATCGCCGAGCGCCTCGCGTATCTTGCTCACGGCCTTGTTGAGCCCGTGATCGTAATCGACCACCGTCTGCGGCCACAGCAGTGTGCGCAGCTCCTCACGCGTCACCACCTCGCCCGGCCGGTCGAGCAATGCCGAGAGCAATTGAAACGGCTGCTCCTGCAAGCGGACCCGGCGGCCGTTCTTGATCAGCTCGCCGCTGCGCGGATCGGTCTCGAAAACGCCGAACCGGGTGCGCCTGGCGAGCTGCACCGCCGAGGTCGCGGCCGGTCTCTCGATCAATTCAGGTTCGTGCAGCATTGAAGTCTCGTCGAAGCGTTGGGGATGTGTTGACGGAAGCCCGTGATTTCATTCGGCTTCCCGGGGGATTGCGAGTCCAGAGAAAGGTGATGCGCCGTCCATTGAGACCGGCCGCCGTTCAGACGAAGAGAGCCGCGCACAACCACACGGGATCGCGCGAGGCACTCGATGCAGAACGGCGTCACTCCGGGACGAGACGGCATGCGAACGCTCGATTCGGCTTATAATTTTGCGCGCTTCCTGAGCGGCGATGCGGACGCCGCCGAGCACATCGTTCAGGCGGCATTTCGTCGGATCGACGCCGGCCGAAGAGACCGGACCCGGTTGTTGAAAGGCGTGCGGAATTGCTATCGGACATGGCTGACCACCCGTCGGCAGCGCGATCGGCAAGATGATGTAGTCGCAAACAAGCGGTTACCTGATGCGGTCGGCACTTCCGTCCTCCGATCGGACGACGGTGCGGAGAAAATTACAGCGCGCATCGATGTCGATGCGGCCGCGGTTCGCTGTGCCATCGAGACCCTGCCGCGGCGCCTGCGCGAAATCCTGGTCCTGCGCGAGCTCGATGCGCTCTCCTACAGGGAGATCGCCGAGGTGACGTCGTTGCCGACAGGCGAGATCATGGCGCGATTGGCCTGCGCACGGCGGCTGCTCGCAAGGTCGGTCGGCCGCCGAGACTAAAAGTCTAATTATTTCAATTACTTAATCTGATATAATCGACAGCAAGGCTCCCGACCGGCGCGCGGGCGCCATTCCGATCAGGCCTGCCGATACCCATATAATGGGCAATGAACGGCCAGGCCGCACCGCACGATTAACTTGTCTGTCGTCGTCGGCCGCTACAATATGTTGGATTGCGTCGCCGGTGTCCGCCGGCAGCGCGACTGAGCCAGGCCCGTCCGAGCGGCGGGCCGTTGGCTTTTTGGGAGCTTGGACATGAGCCGCGCGAACCGTACCGACCACATCCGCCTCACCTCCCATCCGGAGCCGGGCCGGAAAGCTGCCTTTCCGATTCACTGGGGTGCAGCGGATGCGCGCGCCCGCGGGCCGATCATCGGCACGGTGTCGCGCGCGCAGGATCGCAACGTGATCGGCAGCCATGGCGGATCCTATGCGATGTACCGGGCGCTCGCCGTCTCCGCCGGCGCGCTCGATCCGATCCGGCGTCCCGATCTCACCAACACGTTTCCCGCGGCGACCATCGGGCCGTTTGAGCAATGGCGCGATCCCGCGAAGATCGTCGCGCTCGATCCCTGGGGACATCTGGTCGCCGAGAATTTCGGCAAGGACATCGCCGAGGGCATCGACATCCGGCCAAGCATCGCGGTGACGCGTGCCCGTCTCGACCTGCCCGAGATCCGCGAGGCGCTCGCCGCAAAACGGCTGCGCGCCGATGGCGATGTCGTGCACGCCAATGGCAGCGTGTCGGTGGTGAAGATCGCAATCGATCCGGTCTGGTACCTGCCGGGCCTTGCGGAGCGGTTCGGCACGAACGAGACCGAGCTGCGCCGCACGCTGTTCGAGCAGACCGCCGGCATGTTCCCCGAACTGGTGACACGGCCGGACATGAAGGTGTTCCTGCCGCCGATCGGCGGCACCACCATCTACATGTTCGGCGACGTCACCAAGCTGCCGGACCATCGCACCAAGATCACCTGCCGCGTGCATGACGAGTGCAACGGCTCCGACGTGTTCGGCTCCGACATCTGCACCTGCCGCCCCTACCTCATCCACGGCATCGAGGAATCCGCGCGCGGCGCGCAGGAGGGCGGGCTCGGGCTCGTCATCTACAACCGCAAGGAAGGCCGCGCGCTCGGCGAGGTCACCAAATTCCTGGTCTACAACGCGCGCAAGCGCCAGGCGGGTGGCGATGCGGCCAACGCCTATTTCGAGCGCACCGAATGCGTCGCCGGCGTCCAGGATGCGCGCTTCCAGCAATTGATGCCCGACACCATCCACTGGCTGGGCCTGAAGCGCATCGACCGCTTCCTGTCGATGAGCGACATGAAACACGACGCGCTGACATCGCAGGGCATCGATATCGTGGAGCGCGTGCCGATCCCGCCGGAGCTCATTCCGGCCGATGCCGACGTCGAAATGGCCGCGAAGAAGGCCGCCGGCTATTACTCGACCGACATTGCGCCCGAGAAGGACGTCAACGGCGTGGTCGGACGTTCGCTGGAAAAATACTGATCAAGTGATGACGGAGGCTTTGGAACGACAGGCCGGCTCGCTGCTCAGCGCAGCAGCGGTTCGCGCGGGTGCTGGCGAGATGCTCGAGATCGGCCTGAACGGCGGGCTCACGCATTTCACCATCGATCTCGATCGCATGGATGGCGTTGCGGATGCCGTGGTCGCGGTCACGCGCAAAGCCTATCCTACGCTCGACATTCCCTTCCACGCGCGGTGGCGGCACTTTGTGCTTGGCGGCGTCGATCGCTGGGCGCGGCTTGCCGACGCGGCCTCATGGCCGGATCGCGCGGCGCGGGCGCGTGCGGAGTTTGATCTTGCGATCGTCAGCGTGCTGCTCGATGCCGGCGCCGGTGCTGCCTGGCGCTATCGCGACGCCGTGACAGGAGAAGGCATCGGCCGATCCGAGGGGCTTGCGATTGCAAGCCTCGACATGTTTGCAGGCGGCCTTTTCTCCGGCGATGCGCGTGCGCCTTTCAGGGTCGATGCGGACGTGCTCGCAAAACTGCCGCTCGCCGCGCTTACATCCGCTTTTCAAGTAACTGATGCCAATCCTCTGCTTGGCCTCGAAGGACGCACGGATCTGTTGCGGCGCTTGGGCCAGCTGGTCGCGGAGCGTCCGGACGTTTTCGGCTCGCACGACACGCCACGGCCGGGCGGACTGTTCGATCACATCGCAGCGCAGGCAACCAACGGCACTATTCCCGCGCCCGCGATCCTATCCGCAGTGCTGAACCAGCTCGGGCCGATCTGGCCGTCGCGGCTTGAACTTGCGGGCGTTCCGCTCGGCGATTGCTGGCGCCATCCGGCGATCAAGGCTGACGGCGCAACCGCGGGCCTCGTTCCCCTGCACAAGCTGTCACAATGGCTGAGCTATTCGCTGATCGAGCCGCTCCAGCGCGCCGGCCTGGAGGTGACCGACATCGACGGACTGACCGGGCTTGCCGAATACCGCAATGGCGGCCTGTTCGTCGATCACGAGGTGCTGCGCCTGCGCGATGCCGCTGATGCCGAACGCGCGCACGCGGTGGACTCGCTGCTCGTCGTCGAGTGGCGTGCGCTCACCGTCGCACTGCTGGATCGGCTGGCAGGGAGTGTCCGCGCAAAGCTCGGCCGCACGCCGGAGTCCTTGCCGCTTGCCAGCATCCTGGAAGGCGGCACCTGGGCTGCGGGCCGCGCCATTGCCTTTTCACGCCGCCCCGACGGCGCGCCGCCGCTCAAGGTGATCAGCGACGGGACCGTTTTCTAAACCCTCTCCCCTTGTGAGGGCTTTGCACAGAGGGGCGAGCGGGCGCTTGAGGTGCGTCGCGGGCTTTTTTGATGTCAGCCCGCTACAGTGAGCGGCATTTTGCTCATTTCATCCCCTGTTGTCCTCTGTTTTTTCATGCGGAGACGGACTCCTGGCGTTGTGCGGCCAATGCGCCGGCCGCACGCCGTAGGTTGTAGGCGCAGCAGGCCAGCACGATGTGCACCTGATTGCGCTCGAAGTTGAAGAAGCGCATCCGCCGGAGACCATAATGCTCCTTGAACACGGCGTACGGACGCTCGACGGCGGCGCGCACCTTGGCGATTAGTTTGTTGCGCAGCTTCTGCCGCGGCGGCAGTTCGGGATGATGCTTGTTGGGCCGATGCATCAGGCGGTCCTTGATGCCA
>NZ_JYMR01000031.1 GCF_000938255.1 Bradyrhizobium sp. LTSP849
TGGCATCAAGGACCGCCTGATGCATCGGCCCAACAAGCATCATCCCGAACTGCCGCCGCGGCAGAAGCTGCGCAACAAACTAATCGCCAAGGTGCGCGCCGCCGTCGAGCGTCCGTACGCCGTGTTCAAGGAGCATTATGGTCTCCGGCGGATGCGCTTCTTCAACTTCGAGCGCAATCAGGTGCACATCGTGCTGGCCTGCTGCGCCTACAACCTACGGCGTGCGGCCGGCGCATTGGCCGCACAACGCCAGGAGTCCGTCTCCGCATGAAAAAACAGAGGACAACAGGGGATGAAATGAGCAAAATGCCGCTCACTGTAGCGGGCTGACATCAAAAAAGCCCGCGACGCACCTCAAGCGCCCGCTCGCCCCTCTGTGCAAAGCCCTCACAAGGGGAGAAGGAAGAAAGGTCACCGCTTCTTCTTCTCTTTCGGAGCTGCCGCAGGCTTGCGCGGCGCGGCGGGGCGTTGTGCGCCTGGCAGGCGCTGCAAGCCGGGCTGGCGTTGCACGCCGCCTTGTTGCGGCTGGACCGCCGGCTGTGCGCCGGGCTGCAATCCGGTACGCGGTGCCTGCGGGGCCGTGCCCGGTTGTGCTGGCGTGGCTCCGCCAGGCTGCTGCGGAGTCTGTCCGCTGCGCTGGGGCTGCGTCAGCCCTGTGCCGCCGGGCTGCGTGCCTTGTCCGGTGCGCGGCTGGCCTGTCGGCTGTCCCGTACCTTGCTGACCTGGTTGCTGCTGACCCTGGCCCGCGCGCGGCGTGCCCGGTTGCGCGGCGCCGCCTTGCCGTTGCGGGGTCTGCGTTCCCGGCGGTTGCTGACCCGGACGGTTGTTCTGACCGGGCTGGCCGTTCGGCCGTTGCGGCTGTTGGCCCGGCGTTGTCGTCGGCCGCAATTGCTGCTGTTGTGGCGGCTGCGCCGGTCGCGGAATGCGGCTGCTTGCGGCAGGATTGGCGCGGCGGAAGTCGCGCTGCTCGGTGACGATCTGCCGGCCCGTGGCCTGCGCCGTATGCACCTGGCTGACGAAGCCGCGGTCGCGCGCAATCTGCTGCGGCGGAATCGTGATCGGCACCGCGGCAAAGCGCATGCCGCCGGGGCCGCCGGCACCTGGCCGGATCGCAAAGCCGCTCGAGGCCTGCGTCAGTGCGCCGAGCCGCGTGCCGCTGGCACGGTCATTGACGTCGATGTGCCCGACCCGGCCGTCGGCGTCGGGATAGAGCTTGATGTTGACGTTGTTGGCGGTGCTCGCGGCCGCGCCCTCGGGGACGTCGACGACGCCGGTGGTGCCGCGGATGCCGAGCGTTGCGGTCGGCGTCGCGATCTTCATGTCGCCGGTTTTCGCCACTGCCGCTGCAACGAAGGCGACCGTGCCCTTGCCGATGTCGAAGATCGCCGAATTCTGCTTGCCGCCGTCCTCATAGACGTAATTGTCGATGGTGATCTTGGCGCTGGCCGAGAGGTTGAACGTGGTCGCGTCGTTGAAGGTGATGCCGAGCGCGGAGTTCGAGGAGGTCTGCACGACGTCGTTGAGATAGATGTCGTCGCGCACTTTCAGCGGATATGAATTCTTGTCGCGGATCACGGTCGCGATCCCCGTGACGGTCGCGACGTTGCCGATCGGCTCGACGGCGGCAGATTGCGTATCCGCAGCCGGCGTCGGCGAGACTGATGGTGCCGGAGAGGGCGAGGGCGCCGGCTGTGCTTGCGGCTGCACCTGCGCAAGCTCGATCGCATCGGATGCGTACGCATTGCCCGCGTCGGCCAGCGGCAACGCCAGCAGCGGAACGACAAACACGAAGCGGCGCCAAGCCACCATCAAAGCCACAATGAAGTCCCGGTGAGAACGCGAGGCGAGATCGACCGATATCAGCCGGGGCCGGCTGAACGGCGGATGAACATCTGTCGCATGGGAGGGCCGAACGTTCAAACGCCACGTCCCCGTGTCAGGGACGTGGCGCCATTATAAAAACAAGAAAGCTTGTCAGCCGCGGGGGATGAAGCGGTCGCCTCAGCTCACCCGCTTCCAGGTCTGGCCGCCGCAGAACATGCCGCCGAAGGCGCAGCCCTGCACGCGCATCGTGCTCGGGCTCTTCATGGCGATCGTCGAGTCGTAGTTCTTGCCGGACTCGGGATCACGGATGGTGCCGCTCCACTTGGCGCCGTCGGGCTTCATGTTGATCAGGATGCGCTCGTTGTTCTTCTCGGCGTAACCGCAGAGATTGGTGCCGCACTGCTCGACGCGCACATTGCCCTTGTTATCCTCAACGGCCCACACGCCGATCGGTGTGTTCGTGGCCTGCACGGGCGCGGCCGCCACCGGAGCGGGCGCCGGCGCGGTCGCGGCCGGCGCGGGAGCCGCAACCGGCGCAGGCTGTGCGACCGTGTCGACGGACGACGCAGCGGCAACGGTGGTGGCCGGGGCAGCGGGAGCGGCCGGCGCGGCTGGCGCGGCCGCCTGCTGGACGGGCTGCTGCTGCACCGGCGCCGGCTGCGTGGTCGTCGTCGCCGGCGTGGCGTCGTCGTCGTCGTGCTTGGAGCCAAGGCCGTTGAGGTTGATGTTGCTCAGCTTGATCGGCTTGTTCGACAGGCCCGGTGCCACGATGGTGACGCAGTCGAGCGAGGCGCAGTTGCGCGATGTCTCGATGCGGATGTGCTGGCCTTCGATCTCGAACGAGATCGAATTGCCGGCATGGGCTGCGGCGGTCGAAGCGAGGAAGAGCGCGGTGGTGGCGATGTAGAGCTTGTTCATGACAACCTCCCAAAATTCGTGGTCCCGATCACCCAAAGTCGGTGAACGACTGGATGTGGTTCGACCCTATGCCGAGCCCGTCTCGCCTTCTGTGATGGACGTCACAACGGTCGCGCCGCCGCCTGGGTGAGCCAGCGCACATTCAGCGGCTGTTCATCTGCGTACCATCGTCGCGACACAGAGGGAGGCGTCGATGAAGCGGCTTTCGACTTTGCTTGGCACATTGATCGCACTGATGGCGGTCTCGCCCGCAGCCGAGGCCGGCTCCTATTCCTTCTCGATCAGCGGCCATCGGTTCCATGTCGAGGCGCCGCGAAACTGCCGGTCTACCTCGTGTGTCTCGGTGTCTTCCGAACGCGGTGTTCGGCCAACAGACGATGTTGGCGCGACCCCGGTTCCGCCTCCTGCGCCGACGCCGGTCGTCCTTCCGCCGCAGCCGGCCTGCTCTGTTGCTCCGGTCAGGCCGCCGCAAGCGAGCGTCGTCTACGCGCCATCCGCACCGGCTCCGCCTGCGCCCGTCCTTGCGGCTGCGACTTCCCAGCCCGCCGTCCTGCCGCCGGCACCGAGGCTCGAGCCGCCGCGGATCGAGCCGCCGCAAACCACGTCTCTCGATCCGCCACGCGTTGCCGCGCCGGTCGCCGTACCAAAGCCGGTGACGATCTCACAGCATAGCGACGATAAGCCCACGCCGCTTGGCCAATGGGAGAGTACGGGTGCCAAGGGCGTGGTCCGCATCGAGCCCTGCGGCACCGCGCTGTGTGGTTACGCGTTGACTGAAGCTTCGAGCAAGGGCGAGAGCGTACTCGTCAACATGAAGCCGAAATCGGACGGCGTCTGGACCGGCAACATCTACAGCCGCTCCAGCGGCAACACCTATTACGCAACCATGACGCTGAAGGCGTCCGGTAAGCTCCACGTCGAAGCCTGCGCGCTCGGCCACTTCTGGTGTTCAGGCAACGACTGGGCCCGCGTCGACGAGCAGCAGGAGAAGGTGATCACGACGTCGCGGCAATGGAGCGCGCGGTCGTAGTTTTTCGCTCACCCTCCCCTGGAGGGAGAGAGTGGAGCACCCCCTGTCCAATTTGTAATCGTCCTGCACCGAACCTGCCTCTCCCTTGCACGCGACCGATGGCTGACGACGCAAGCAAGGAGAGCTCATATGAAACGTCTCGCCCTCATCGCTGCACTGCTGATCGGCAGCGCGATCTCGGCTCACGCCGACACCGATATCTGGACCAACGTTCTGAAGCAGAAGCGCGGCGACGATGCGCTGAATGTCGACAGCGGGTTTTGTGATGCGCAGTTCGGCGCGCCGCAAAACGGCACGGCGACATCCGCAGACTACAGGCGCTGCATGCGCGCACGCGGTTGGCGCTTCAGCTATACGCGTCACGAGAGGGACGATCGCTATCCCGATCCCGACAATCCCGGGATGATGTGCCGCAGTTTCAAGATCGGCGGCATCACGGGATCGGACTGCTCGAATTTCTGAGCAGCACACAACGCCCGGCGGCCGGATGATCCGGTGCAGCCGGGCGAGCCCGTGATGTTGTCGATGAATGCTCTAGATCATCCCGAGCACGATGGCGCCGACAAAGGCCATGGCGAGGTACGCAGTGATAACGCTCAGTCTCCCGACGAACGTCATGACGTTGCTCCCTGAGATCCCCTTGGGATCACTCCCTCCGCGCGCCGCTTTGCACGCGACCATCATGGTTAACAGAGAGTGACCTTCCAAAAAAGTCAGCCTTGCTGTCGTTCACCCGGCGCGGCGACCTCACGCGTCGCGACCGGCATGGTTAAAGAAAGCTGAAATCAACACGTTGAAGAGTCTTTAAGTAAATTCACCGAACCTGCGCGCATGACGCGCGGAGTTCGTTTGTATCTCGTCGGCTCCATCGTCCTTGTTTCGCTTGCGGGTTGCGGACGCGGCTTTTTCCAGGCCGAACGTGAACCGTGGCGGGCCGAGGCCGAAGCGGCGTGCCTGAAATCCGGCGCGGTCAAGGAAAACGCGGACATCGTCCGCATCGAGCCGATCTCCGGCCCCGGCATGTGCGGCGCCGAGTTTCCGCTGAAGGTCGCCGCCATCGGCGATCCCTCGAGCAGCTATGGTTTCGCCGACGAGGAACTGCGCCCGCCCGGGAATGTTGGCAACCAGCCGCGCTGGCCGGTGAGGCAGCCGCAGTCGAATTATCCGGCGTCGTCCTATCCGCAGCGGTCGAACTATCCCGAGAGCGCGGTGCGCCAGCCGTCAGGCTATGGCGCATCCTCAGGCCCGGTTTCGCTCAGCGCGCCCGGCGTTGCGGCGCAGGAAGACGAGATCGATTTGCCGCCTGATGGCACCGACGCCGCGGGTGCCGCACGCTATATGAATGCGCCGAGCTATCCCGCGCGGCAGCCCGGTCCGTCACCTTACTCCCAGGCCCCTGCGCAACAGCCGCCGCCGCGGCTCGGCCCCGCGCAGGGCAATCCCGTCACCGCCGTCGGACCGGTCGCGATCAAGCCGACCGCGACGCTGGCCTGTCCGATCGTGTCCGAGCTCGACCGCTGGTTCGCCGACACTGTGCAGCCTTCGGCGATGCGCTGGTTCGGCGCCCGCGTGGTCGAGATCAAGCAGATTTCCGCCTATTCCTGCCGCGGCATGAACGGCAATCCGAGCGCCCACATTTCCGAGCACGCCTTCGGCAATGCGCTCGATGTCGCCGCCTTCGTGCTTGCAGACGGCCGCCGCATCAGTGTGAAGGACGGCTGGCGCGGCATGCCGGAAGAGCAGGGTTTTCTGCGCGACGTGCAGTCGGGCGCGTGCGCGCATTTCACTACCGTGCTCGCGCCGGGCTCCAACGTCTATCACTACGATCACATCCACGTCGATTTGATGCGCCGCGCCAGCCGCCGCCTGATCTGCCAGCCCGCAGCGGTCTCCGGCGAAGAAGTCGCCGCGCGCGCCGGCGGTCGCAGCCCTTACGCGAACTCGCGCGATCCCTCTGTGACCGGCGCGCTCGGTGCGCACAAGAGCAAGCACGAGAAGGTCAACGAGGAAGACGAGTTCTCGGACGATTAGCCGGACGCAATGTGCAATCAGATGCCTGCCGACATCGTCCGCTATCTCACCCACCCGCAGGTGCAAATCGATCCCGACGTGCCGGTGCCGCAATGGGGCCTGAGCCCGATCGGACGTGCGCGGACCGAGACGGTCGCGAATGCGAGCTGGCTTGCGCGCACCACGCAGATCGTCGCCAGCGGCGAGCGCAAGGCGATCGAGACCGCCGAGATCATCGCAGGCTCACTCGGCCTCATGATCGAGATCCGCGAGGCCATGCATGAGAACGATCGCTCGGCGACCGGCTTCCTGAAGCCGGCCGAGTTCGAGGAGGTCGCCGATCAGTTCTTCGCGCAGCCTCATCTCAGCGTCCGCGGTTGGGAGCGCGCCATCGATGCGCAGGCGCGCATCATCCGCGAGGCTGAGGCGGTGCTGGCGCGCAATCGGCCGGGCGATGTTCTGTTCGTCGGCCACGGCGCCGTCGGCACGCTGTTGTTCTGCCATACTGCCGGCCAGGCCATCGACCGCCGCCACGATCAATCCGCAGGCGGAGGCCACGTCTTCGCGTTCACACGCGACGGGCGGAAGATCCTGCATGGCTGGCGAAGACTGGAAGACATTTCCCAGCGTCGTCCCGGCGAAGGGGATCCATAACCACGAAATGCAGTTTGGCGAAGACTCGTGGTTGCCGGCCTCGCACCGCAACTTCTCTCTGGGAGTATGGGTCCCGGCCTTCGCCGGGACGACGGTGAGTGTTTGACGACGATCTCGCCTTACTTCGACCGATAGGCCGCCAGAAACATCCGCGTCGCGCTGTCGACGACTTCGGCCATGCGTTCTTCCGACGGCGGTGGTGCGGCCTGGAAGACGAAGGGGAGAAACAGCGAGGCCTTGGACAATTCCATGAACTGCGAGGCGGCGAGGTCGCAATCGTCGATCTCGAGATCGCCGGAGGCGACATGGGCTTTGAGGTAGTCGGACAGACGGTTGATGGTCTGGTCCAGCACGCGCAAATAATAGCGGCGGCCGACATCGGGCATGCGCTCGGCGATCGCCATCACGGTGCGGATCGCCGATCCGCCGCCGGGCCGGCAGAGCAAATGGATATAGCCCTGGCCGAAATCCTTTAGCGTGGTCTCGACGTCGCGCGCGGGGTCGAAATTGAACACGACCTGGCCGTACTGGAAGGCCTCCTGCTCGAGGATGGCTTCGAACAGGGCGGTTTTGTCGGCGAAGTAGACATAGAGCGTGCCCTTGGAGACGGCGGCGGCGCGCGCGATCTCGCCCATGCTGGCGCCGTCAAAACCCAGATCCATGAACACCTTGCGGGCGCCGTCCAGGATCTGGCGGCGCTTGGAGCTGTCCTCCTCTGGGATGATTTGCAGATGTTCGCGGCCGGCTACAACCATTGGTTCAGGGTCTCGGAAGGTTTTTGGATCGGGCCGCGGACAATGAACGCAAATAAAGGATTCGGGCCAGTACGGTTCGCCTGGGAATATTATCTATATTGACCGAACCGTTCGGTCAATGGTATTTGGGATGGGCGAGGGGGAAGAGGCCGTGCGACGGCCGTCCCTGATCGTGCTTTTTATTGGGGAGGCCTTTATGGCCGTATCGAGAGACCAAGCTGCGCGCGTCCTTCGCCAGGAAGCGGTGGAGACGAATTCGGCGAATGATGAAGCTGCGACCGAGAAATCGGCAGCGCTCGCCGAGCAGTTGCGCTCTCATGTGTCCGAAGAGGCCAAGCGCCGCACCAACGAGGCGCCGGAGAAGCCCGTGACCGACAAGCCGGCCCCCGCTGCGCCCACTGCCGCGCCCGCCGCTGCCGCGCCAAAATCCGGCAAGCGCAAATTCGTCATGATGGGCATCGGTCTGGTGCTGGCGCTCGCGGCCGCGAGCTATGCCGGCTACTACACGCTGGTCGGCCGCTTCTACGTGTCCACCGACGACGCCTATGTCCGTGCCAACAACACCATGCTGGGCGCGCGCGTTGCCGGCCATATCTCCTCGATCCTCGCCGGCGACAACACGCTGGTGCACGCCGGTGACACCGTCCTTCGCATCGACGACGGCGACTACAAGATCGCGGTCGATGCCGCCGCGACCCGGATCGCGACCCAGCAGGCCACCATTGATCGCATCGGCCGCCAGGTCGCGGCGCTCGACAGCCAGGTCGCGCAGGCCAGGGCGCAACTCGTCTCCGCGGAAGCGGGCCTCAAGCGCGCCGATCTCGATTATGAGCGCCAGCAGGCGCTGAGCAGCAAGGGCTTTGCCTCCCGCGCCACGTTCGAAACGGCGGAAGCCGGACGCGACCAGGGCGCCGCCGCGGTCAAGGCCGCGCAGGCCGCGTTTGACGTCGCCGTCAGCAATGTCGACGTCGCCAAGGCGCAGCAGGCCGAAGCACAGGCGCAGCTTGCCGAGCTCAAGACCACGCTCGCCAAGGCCGAGCGCGACCTCTCCTTCACCGCGGTGCGCGCGCCGGTCGACGGCATCTTCTCCAACCGCCTCGTCAGCGCCGGCGACTTCATCGCCGTCGGCCAGCGGCTCGGCAACGTCGTGCCGCTCGACGACGTCTATATCGACGCCAATTTCAAGGAAACCCAGCTCAAGCGCATCCGTCCCGGCCAGCCGGTGACGATCAAGGTCGATGCCTACGGCATGCGCAAGTTCTCCGGCGTCGTCGACAGCATCGCGGCCGGCTCGGGCTCGGTGTTCACGCTGCTGCCGCCGGATAATGCCACCGGCAACTTCACCAAGATCGTGCAGCGCGTGCCGGTCCGCATCCGCGTGCCGAAGGCGGTCGCGAGGCAGAACCTGCTGCGCGCCGGCATGTCGGTCTATGCGAGCGTCGACACCAACAAGGGCGCGGCCGACGCCGACAGCGAGATCGATCTCGACGATCCCACCATGATCCATCCGCAGTAGAGCACTTCAAGCGCTGCGAGGTCAGACCATGGCGAACGCCACGACTGCTTCACCTGCCATGATGGCGGCCGCCGCTTCGGAGCGCATTGCGCCGAAGCGGCTGATCGCCTTCATCATCATGGTGTTCGGGATGTTCATGTCGATCCTGGACATCCAGATCGTCTCGGCCTCCCTCAGCGAGATCCAGGCCGGACTGTCGGCAAGCTCCAGCGAAGTCTCCTGGGTCCAGACCGCCTATCTGATCGCCGAAGTGATTGCGATTCCACTGTCGGGATTCCTGTCGCGCGCGTTCGGCACGCGGCTGCTGTTCGCGGTCTCGGCCGCCGGCTTCACCATCTCGAGCCTGCTCTGCGGCTTTGCCACGACCATCGAGGAGATGATCCTCTGGCGCGCGCTCCAGGGCTTTCTCGGCGCCGGTATGATCCCGACGGTGTTCGCCTCGGCCTATACTGTTTTCCCGCGCTCCAAATTCCACATCGTCGGTCCCATCATCGGGCTGGTCGCGACGCTGGCGCCGACCATTGGCCCGACGGTCGGCGGCTACATCACCGATCTGATGTCGTGGCACTGGCTGTTCTTCATCAACATCGTGCCCGGCATCGGCATCACCATCGGCGTGCTGGCGCTGGTCGATTTCGACCAACCGAACTTCGCGCTGCTCGATCGTTTCGACTGGTGGGGCCTGATCTTCATGGCCGGCTTCCTCGGCACGCTGGAATATGTGCTGGAGGAGGGCCCGCAATATGAATGGTTGCAGGATACGTCGGTCGCGATCTGCGCCCTGATCTGCGTCATCTCGGCGATCGCCTTCTTCTGGCGCGTCTTCGCGGCGGCCGAGCCGATTGTCGATCTCCGCGCGTTCAACAACCGTAATTTCGCGGTGGGCTGCGTCTTGCAATTCTGCATCGGCATCGGGCTCTATGGCCTGACCTACATCTATCCGCGCTATCTCGCCGAAGTGCGTGGCTACAGCGCGCTGATGATCGGCGAGACTATGTTCGTCTCCGGCATCACCATGTTCCTGGTCGCGCCGCTGGTCGGCCGTCTCATGGTGAAGCTCGATATGCGCTACATGATCGCGTTCGGGCTGATCGTGTTCGCGATCGGCTCGTACCAGATGACCTGGATCACACGCGACTTCGACTTCTACGAGCTGTTGATACCGCAGGTCCTGCGCGGCGTCGGCATGATGTTCGCGATGGTGCCGACCAACAACATCGCGCTCGGCACGCTGGCGCCGGACCGGGTGAAGAATGCGTCCGGCCTGTTCAACCTGATGCGCAATCTCGGCGGTGCGGTCGGCCTCGCCGTCATCAACACCGTGCTCAACGACCGTACTGATCTGCATATCACGCGCCTCCAGGAGCGCGTGACCTGGGGCAATGCGACCGCGACCGAAACCCTGACCATGCTCACGCAGAAATTCCAGGGGCTTGGCGACGCCACGCTGATGGCGATGAAGCAGCTCAGCCAGATCGTGCACCGCCAGGCCGCGGTGATGGGCTATGGCGACGCCTTCTTCATCCTGACGCTGTTTTATTTGGGCCTCAGCCTGCTGGTCACGCTGCTGAACAAGCCGGCGTCCATGACCAGCGGCGGCGACGCGCACTAAGCCGGCTACACAACCGGTGTCATCGCCCGGCTTGACCGGGCGATCCAGTACTCCGAGACAGCTGTGATTGAACCGACGGGCCGCGGCGTACTGGATGCCCCGCCTTCGCGGGGCATGACGGCGGAAATCAGATCGGCGGCCGACGACGCGCTCAAATTGCAACACTCGCGCGTGATCTCGCGCGGGGCCCGTTGCAAATCGCAAACGACACATCTATAAAACGCACCTCATTCATTTGAACCGGGGAGGATTTGCATGATTTCGTCGCATTCGCAGATCGCACACCCGCGCTCGATGATGTTCTGGCTCGGTATGTGCGCGGCCCTTTAGAGGCCCTTTCCGCCAGATTCGATTGGGTTTTGTGTCCCGATCGCCTCGCTTCCCAAGTCAAAATCAATCCTAAGTGACGCTGTTTCGGCCCGCGCGGCCGGCCTGCGTCCATCGATGGAGCCGGCCCGCGCCAAAGCGGCCGGATGATGCCATGACCGCTCTGTCAAAAAAGCCCGCGGCGATACGCGTGGTGCTGCCCTTCGTGTTCCGGCACTGGCTGAAGCAGCCGGGGCGTACGCTCGCCATCGCGGTCGGCCTGTTGGGTGCGACTGTCGCCGACCTGTTCATGCCGGTGTTTTCGGGACATCTGGTCGACGCGCTGACGCGCGGCCCGTCCGATCCCGCCGCGCGCCACGCGGCGCTGGTGGCGTTGGGCGGCATCGTCATCCTGGGCGCGGCCTCGATGGTGCTGCGGCTGACCGGGCTCCAGGTGATCGTGCCGTTCACGCTGAAGATCATGTCCGATGTGGCGCAGGATGCCTTCCTGCGCGTGCAACGCTTCTCGACCGACTGGCACGCCAACTCCTTTGCCGGTTCGACCGTGCGCAAGATCACCCGCGGCATGTGGGCGCTCGACCTGTTGAACGACACCATCCTGCTGGCGCTTCTGCCTTCGCTGTTCGTGCTGATCGGGTCGATGATCCTGCTCGGCACGCACTGGGCCTCGCTCGGCGTGGTGATCGCGCTCGGCGCGGCCGCCTATGTCACGATGACGGTGCTGTTCTCGACGCGCTACATCGCGCCGGCCGCGCGCATCTCCAACGCCTGGGACACCAAGGTCGGCGGCACGCTGGCGGATGCCCTGACGTGCAATGCAGTGGTGAAATCCTTTGGCGCCGAAGCGCGCGAGGATGCGCGGCTCGCCCGCGTCATCAACCGCTGGCGCGTGCGGGTGCGGCGAACGTGGTTCCGCTATAACTACACTGCGATGACGCAGCTCTCCTTGCTGCTATGCCTGCGCGCGTCGGTGATCGGCGGATCGGTGCTGCTGTGGATGTCGGGGCATGCCTCGCCCGGCGACGTCACCTATGTGCTGACCAGCTACTACGTCATCCACGCGTACTTGCGTGACGTCGGCATGCACATCAACAACCTCCAGCGCTCGGTCAACGACATGGAGGAGCTGGTGGCGATCCATGACGAGCCGATCGGGATCGCGGATGCCGCCGCCGCGCAGCCGATCGCGATTGCGGGCGGCGAGATCGTGTTCGACGACGTCACGTTCCTCTATGGCGGTCATCGCGCACCGCTGTACGACGGGCTGTCGGTCACGATCCGTGCCGGCGAGCGGGTCGGCCTCGTCGGCCGTTCCGGCTCCGGCAAGACCACCTTCGTCAAGCTGGTGCAGCGGCTCTACGACGTCACGGACGGCCGCGTGCTGATCGACGGTCAGGATATCGCGCTGGCGACGCAGCAATCGCTGCGCAGCCAGATCGCGATCGTGCAGCAGGATCCGATCCTGTTCCACCGCTCGCTCGCCGAGAATATCGCGTACGGCCGGCCCGGCGCCAGCCTGGAGGCGATCGAGCAGGCGGCGCGGTTGGCGAATGCGCACGACTTCATCCTTCGCCTGCCCAAGGGCTACGGCACGCTGGTCGGCGAGCGCGGCGTCAAACTGTCGGGCGGTGAGCGGCAGCGCGTGGCGCTGGCGCGCGCCTTCCTGGCGGATGCGCCGGTGCTGATCCTGGACGAGGCGACCTCGAGCCTCGATTCGGAATCGGAGGCGCTGATCCAGCAGGCGATGGAGCGGCTGATGAAGGGCCGCACCTCGATCGTGATCGCGCACCGGCTGTCGACGGTCCGCAGCCTCGATCGCATCCTGGTGTTCGATCGCGGCGAGATCGTCGAGCAAGGCACGCATGCCGCGCTCGCCGGGAAGTCTGGCGGCATCTATCGCAGCCTGTTCGAGCGCCAGGTGGTGGAACTCGGGCACATCGCAGCAGCGGAATGACGCGCGTGTCCGGCAGATGAATGCCGGCCACGCCGCCAGAGGATGGAATGAGATGAAAGACCTGACGCACGGCTCCATCGTGAGACACATCCTGGCCATGGCGCCGCCGATCATGGCCGGGATGATCTCGATCATGATCTGCCAGTTGGTCGATCTGTATTTCGTTTCGGGATTGGGCGATGCCGCCGTTGCGGGTGTCGCCGCGGCCGGCAATGCCGGTTTTCTCGTCAATGCGCTGCTGCAGGTGCTCGGCGTCGGCGCGGTGGCGCTGATCGCGCATGCGGTGGGACGCAAGGATCGGCCGGATGCGAATCTGATCTTCAACCAGGCGGTCGCGCTGTCGGTGATCTTCGGCCTGTTGACCCTGGTCGCGGGCGCGGCGCTGTCGCGCCTCTACATGCGTTCGGTTGCGGCGGACCAGGCCACGGTCGAGGCGGGGACGACTTACCTGTTGTGGTTCATGCCGGCGCTCGCGCTGGAATTCATCATGCAGGTGATTGCATCCGCGCTGCGCGCGACCGGCATCGTGCGCCCCGCCATGCTGGTGCGGGTCCTCGCGGTTGCCATCAACATCGGGCTGGCGCCGGTGCTGATCTCGGGGTGGGGCACCGGCTATGCGCTCGGCGTGGCCGGCGCGGGGCTGTCGAGCTCGATTGCGGTCGCGATCGGCGTTCTGATGCTGCTTGTGTATTTCCGCAAGGTCGAGCGCTATGTCGCCTTCAATGCAACGCAGTGGCGTCCCCAGCCGCGCCATCTGAAGCGCATCCTCAACGTCGGTCTGCCGGCGGGCGGCGAGTTCGCGATGATGTTCATCTTCATGGCGGTGGTCTATTACGTTCTTCGCGATTTCGGCGCGGCGGCGCAGGCGGGCTTCGGGATCGGACAGCGCGTGCTCGGCCTGATCCAGATGCCGGCGCTTGCGGTTGCGCTCGCCGCGGGGCCGATTGCCGGCCAGAACGTCGGCGCCGGGAACGGCGAGCGCGTGTGGGAAACCTTCGTCAAGGCGGCGCTGATCACCAGTGTCGTGATGATCGGCTTCATGCTCCTCGCGCAGTTGAAGCCGGAGCTCCTGCTGGCCGGATTCTCCAACGACCAGGAGACCATGGCGATTGCCTTCCTGTTCTTGCGGATCATCTCGCTCAACATGGTGGCGCAGGGCCTGATCTTCACCTGCTCGAGCATGTTCCAGGGCCTCGGCAATACCAAGCCGGTGTTGTGGAGCTCGGCGACGCGCGTGTTCACCTATTCGCTGCCGGCGATCTGGCTCTCGACGCGACCCGGCTTCCGCATGGAGCACGTCTGGTACCTGTCGATCGCGGCGACCACGCTACAGGCCGGGTTGAGCTTGTGGCTGCTGCGCCGCGAGTTCAGGAAGCGCCTGGTGTCGCAGAAGAAGGCTGGGGAGCCAGCGAGCCCCAAGCCCGTCGCGCCTCTCGCACGCGAGCCTGCGTAACGACAGTCTGTTCCATCCCCTCGGCTCCGGCTAATTTGCCGGGCTGATGGGATGGCGGGCTGTAGTAGAGAGGCGGAATGAACGGAGTGACGAACGAGCAGCAGCCGGCATCTTGGCTTGCCGCGATCTGGGCGGCGCGCTACCGCACGCCGGCTCGTTTCGTCGCGCTGGTTGCGCTGCTGTTGCCGTGGACGACGACCGGGCTGACTTTCGCCCTCATCCCCTGGCTGATCGCTTTCGCCTTCGTCGATCTTCGCGCGTTTCCGCGCTCGCTGCTCCGTCCGGTCTGCCTGCTGCCGATCGCGCTGTTTGCGCTCGCCGTCGTCGGCACGCTCTGGTCGGAGGCAGCCTGGCCCGAGCGGTTGCATGCGATCGGGCCGTCGGCGAAGCTGCTGGTGCTGCCGCTACTGATCTACCAGTTCGAGCGCTGGCCCTACGGCGACTGGGTGTTTAAGGCCTTCCTCGCATCCTGCGCGCTGCTGATGCTGTACTCCTTCGCCGCCGCGATCGATCCCAATCTCTCGCTGAAACTCTATTTGTCGCGTGGGCCCTACAAGGTCGAGAGCGGGGTCGCGGTGCGCAACTATATCGACCAGAGTCAGGAGTTCGCGCTCTGCGCGATCGCGCTGGTCTATCCGATCGTGACGCTGTTCCGCGCCGGCCGTGTTCGTATCGCGGTGCTGCTCGCGGCGCTGGCGATCGGCTTCCTCGCCAACATGATGTTCGTGGTGGTGTCGCGTACGGCGCTGGTGACGCTGCCGATCCTCCTCGTGATAATTGCGCTCCTGCATCTACGCCGGCGCACGGCGCTCGTCGCCGCCGGTGCGCTGGTGCTGATGGCGGTCGTGCTGTGGAACGTTTCGCCGCATCTGCGAGAGACCATCGCGAAATTCCAGGGCGATTATGCAATGAGCGTGGAAGGCAACCAGGTCAGCGGGATGGGTTCACGCCTGGAATATTGGCGCAAGTCGGTGCAATTCATTGCCGACGCTCCGCTGTTTGGTCACGGCACCGGCTCGATCCGCGGCCTGTTCGCAAGCGTGGCTGCCGATGCGGAGATCGATCCGCTGCGCGGCGAGGTCGTCAGCAATCCGCACAATCAGACGCTGAGCGTTGCCGTGCAATGGGGCGCAGTGGGCGTCCTGGTTCTCTACGCGCTTTGGTTCGCGCACCTGTTGATGTTTCGCGGCGAGGGGCTGGCCTGCTGGATCGGCCTGCTTGTCGTCGTGCAGAACATGCTGTCCTCGCTGTTCAACACCCATCTGTTCGACTTCACGTCGGGCTGGATCTACGTGCTCGGCGTCGGCGTTGCCGGTGGCATGGCGCTCGCGAACAAAACGAAGGGTTAGGGCGCACTGAGGCTGTTCCAGACGAGGACGGCACCGGACAGGAACAACAGGCCGAGCACGACATCGCCGAAATGCTTGTCGCTCAGCGCGTGATAGACGCGCGCGCCGGCCCATGCGCCGATCAAGGTGCCTGGAAACGCGACCAGCGCAAGCCAGACCACCTTGAACGCGACCAGGCCTGATGCCGTCTGCAACACCAATGCGGTCGCCAGCACGGTGAAATTGAAGAGCTGGAAGATGCCGCGCCGCTCATGCTTGTTCCAGCCGCGGATGTTGGCCCACAGGATCGGCAGCGGCCCCGACAGTCCGGGAAGGCCGCCCAGAATGCCGCCGGCAAAGCCGATCGCGCCATCGGCGATCCGGCCGCCGAACGTGATGGCGAGCGGCCGCTTGTTCAAATAGAGCGCGGTCGAGAAGATCAGCAACAGCACGCCGACGCTCAGCTTGAATACTTTTGGATCGGCGGCAGCCACCAGCATGGTCCCTAGCGGCACGCCGATCAGTCCGCCGATCAGGAACGGCCACACCAGCGAGAGGTCAAAGCTCTTCCACATCGACGGCAGCGTCGAGGTCTGCGCGATCACCGAACAGATCAGCACCAGGGGCACCGCAAGCGAGGGCGGCAGCACGTAGAGCCAGATGCCCAGCGCCATCAGCGCCGTGCCGAATCCGGCCAGTCCCGAGACGAAGCCGCCGGCCAGCGCGCCGAACAGCAGCAGCGCAGTGTGGGACGTTTCCACCAAACAATTCCTGTCGTTACCGGCGATCCCGAGGCGTTGATCGCCGTTTGGCGCATAGCACAGATGCGGCCGGGGAGGTCAATTTCAAAACCGCACGCAAGCGTGATCCCCAAGAGCGGGGCAAGGGCGGGCGTTCTCGGAAGACGCGCCTACATGATGCTCGTACTTCAATCTGGGGGGCCGCCCGACGCCATCATGCGCTCCGGTTTGCCTGTCCCCGAACGAGATGATGGAGAATGACCATGACCCGCACGAAGATTGCCATTTCGGCCGCGTTGCTGTCGGCGGCGGCCCTGATGCCGACAATGGCGCAGGCGCAGTTTTCCGAGCCCGCTGCCTATCAGGCCGCCCATCCCGATCGCGACGTGCTGAACGGCGGACAGCTCACGCCGGCGGGGCGCGCGGCTCGCGGTGAGCCGGTCGTGTCGAGCGATGCCTACGCGGCCTATCCGTCGCCTGCGGTGCCGGCCCTCCGCCCCCGCCATCGCCGTCAGCATCAGTAATTTCTGCTAGACGATCTGCCTCGTATCGGCGGGCTTGTGCAGCGCGCCGACGAGGATGCGCAGCGCCTCCGTCAATTCCGATCTGTTGCGCGCCGCGCCCAGCGAGACGCGCGCGGCATGAGGCGGTGTCCCGTCGACTGCAAAGGCATCGCCGGCAACGACCGCGAGTCCATGTCGTAAGAGATGCGCCGCGACGTCGGGTCGACTATCCGGCAGCATGAGCCACAGATGATGGGCGGCTGGTTTTGCCCGGAACCGAAAGCCCTTCAGCGCGCGTTGCGCCAGTTGCTGGCGGCCGACGGCCTCGTTGCGGATCGCGGTGATGATGCGGTCGGCGATGCCGCTCTCGAGCCAGTGCGTGACCAGCGCGACCATCAGCGGCGCTGGCATCTGCACAGTGGCTTGCAACCAGCTCCGCATCTCCTGCTGCGAATTGCTGTCGGGCGTCAGCAGATAGGCGACGCGCAACGCCGACGCGATGCATTTTGACAGCGTGGTCGCCAGATACGTCCGCTCCGGAATGAGGTTGGCGATCGGCGCTGCCGCGCGATCGAGCAGCCCGTAGGCGTCATCCTCGATCAGCACCGTGTCGGCATCGCGGATGATCTTTGCAATCGCGCTGCGCCGTTCGGGAGCAAGCGTTGCCGTGGTCGGATTGTGCAGCGTCGGAATGAGATAGACGGCCTTCGGTCTGTGCGTGCGACAGGCTTTCGCCAGCGCGTCTGGAAGAACACCATTTTCATCCATCGCCACGCCGACCAGCTTGACGCCGAGCCGCGTTGCGGCGGCCTTGATGCCGGGGAAGGTGAGCGCCTCCGTCAGCACGACCTCGCCGGGTCGCGCGAGATGGGCGAGCAGATTGAACAGAATGGTCTGCGTGCCCGGAAAGATCACGAGCTTGTCGGCATGCGCATGCGGAACGCGTGCGCGCATCCATCGCGCCGCGACCTCGCGCTCATGCGCGCTGCCGCCGGGGGGCTGGTAGTTGAGATGCGCGGTCAGGCCCGATTGCGCGCGGATCGCCTCCAGCCCTGCGATGATGCGTTCGTCGAGCTGCGCTTCGAGCGGATGTGGCGGCACGTTCATCGAGAGGTCGATCGCGACCGGATGCGGCATGTCGACCGCGCGGCGCGCGCTGGTCTCCGATACGAACGATCCCTGACCGACCCTGGCCTCCATGATGCCGCGGCGCCGCGCCTCGGTGTAGGCGCGCGTCACAGTGGTCAGGTCGATGCCGAGCGCTTTGGCGAGCGCGCGTTGCGTCGGCAGTTGCTGTCCCCGCACCAGTCGGCCGGCGGCGATGTCGGCCTCCATGGCTTCGACGATGCGCTGATAGCGCGGCCCGCTCAGCTCCGAGATTGTAGGGGTCCAATCCATGCAATTTAGGCCCATATCCTTTGAATGTATGGATACAACATATTATTGTATGGATCATCGAAAAGGAAGAGGTGATGTCATGGCGACCGGTTCAATCTCTCTCGCACAGGCGATGTGGCGCGGTTTTCGCGGCAAGTGCCCGAACTGCGGCGAAGGGCACATGTTCGGGCGCTTCCTCAAGGTCGCCGACGCTTGCGATCATTGCGGCGAGGAGCTGTTTCACCAGCGTGCCGATGACTTTCCGGCTTATCTGGTGATGGTCGTGGTCGGACATCTCGTCGTGCCCGCGATCCTCGCGGTCGAGACCGTCTACGCGCCGCCGGTCTGGCTGCAATTGGCGGTGTGGCTGCCGGTGACGCTGTTTGCTTCGCTCGCGCTGCTGCAGCCGACCAAGGGCGCCATCGTGGGCCTGCAATGGCAGATCGGAATGCACGGTTTTGAGGCGAGTAAGCTGCGGCGGGAAGGTGGCCAGCTTGCACCCGTGCTGATGAAAGCGAACACGCGCGCCGCTTGACGCGCGGCGGCGTTTACATCGCGAACTCGGCCGCTACACTCCATCGTATCAACAAAAACGATGGAAACGCCGATGGCCGCGCGCTCGAAGACCTTCCTGCTTTGTCACGGCGCGTGGTCCGGCGGATGGGCCTGGAAGAAGATGTATCCGCTGATGGCGCAGGCCGGCCATCGCCTGATCGCGCCGACCTACACCGGGCTCGGCGAGCGATCGCATCTCGCCAGTCCCGCGATCGACCTCGAGACACACATCCAGGACATCCTCAACGTCATCAAGTTCGAGGATATCAGTGATATCGCGCTGCTCGGCCACAGCTATGGCGGCATGGTCGCGACCGGCGTTGCCGACCGCGCGCGCGAGCGCGTGACGCAATTGATCTATCTCGACGCCTTCGTGCCGCGCGACGGCCAGTCGCTGTTCGACCTCAACGAGAGCGGGCGCGAGCCGATGCGCAAGGCGGCAGCTGCGGGTGACGGCTATCGCATTCCGCCGAACCCGCCGCCGCCCGATACGCCGCAAGCCGATCTCGATTGGCTCAACGCACGCCGCATCAACATGCCGCTTAAATGTTTCGAGACCAAGCTGAAGCTCCAGCACGGCGAGCCGGCAATGCCGCGCAGCTACATCTATTGCAAACGCATTCCGCCCGGCGATGTGTTCGGACAGTTCGCGAAGCGGGCCAAGAGTGAGGAGGGCTGGGGCTATTTCGAACTCGACGCCAGTCATGCGCCGAACGTGACGGCGCCGGAGGCGCTAATGGGCGTGTTGGGCGAGATCGTCGGCTAGCTCCTTCGTCACCAAAAATGGTGAGGGGTCCGATGCGTTAGCATCGAACCCCTCGTCACTTTCTTAGTAAGACGCGTTTCCTTCACGCGAACCGGAAGACCACTTCGCTCGAAAACGCTTTAGAATATCAGCCGGCCTGTAAGCCGGGTTCTGTAAGGCACCGCCCGCTTGCGCGAACGATACGTGACGGCCATTCCTCTGGGACAATGTTTGCACATTGCCTCGAGCAACCTACCCGGACGGCGGGCCTGACATCGCCCCGCGGCGTTATCGCTTGCGCGATCGGCCCGCATTTGCCGTCCCTATTCGGTTTTGCTCCCGGTGGGGTTTACCATGCCGACCCCGTTGCCGGAGCCGCGGTGCGCTCTTACCGCACCTTTTCACCCTTACCCGCCTACGCTGCTTGCGCAGCTTCGGCGTGGCGCGCCTTGCGGGCTTGTCACGCCATAGCCCCGTTAGGGGCGACGGCGGGCGGTTCGTTCTCTGTGGCACTTTCCCTGGGGTTGCCCCCGCCGGACGTTATCCGGCACCGTATGTCAAGGGAGCCCGGACTTTCCTCCCCGGCGGCCTTTCGGCACCTACAGGGGCGGCCGTCCGGCCGACTGACGGCCTACGCATGGGCATTTGTGACGGTTTCGTCAAGCAGAGATCGCCGCGCACGCGGCTTGCAAATAATTTATCCTGAAGATGTCGTTTGGTGTGTGCCCGGTTCGACTGGATGTCGGTGATCCCCCGAACAACAGGAGTTAAGCCATGCAGTATCTGCTGCTGATCTACCGGAACGAAGCGGAATTGAGCAAGATGACTCCCGCAGACCGTCAGGCGATGTCGGCGGAGTACGGCACTTACACGCAGTCGATCGTCCAGAGCGGCCATTTCAAGGCCGGTGACGGGCTTCAGCCGACCACGACGGCGACCACCGTGCGCGTGCGTGAGGGCAAGACCCTGACGACCGACGGTCCGTTCGCGGAAACCCGCGAGCAGCTTGGTGGCTACTATCTGGTCGAGGCCAAGGATCTCGACGCCGCCATTGGGCTGGCTGCGCGGATTCCTGGGGCCAAGGCAGGCTCGATCGAGATCCGGCCGGTCATGATCTACAAGTGATCTCTTCCGCCGACATCGACAAGATCTTCCGCGACGAGGCGGGGCGGGCGCTGGCCACCCTGATCCGCCTCGTCGGTGATTTCGATCTTGCCGAGGACGCGCTCCAGGATGCCTTCGCGGTTGCACTGGAGCGCTGGTCGGCCGGCGAGGTGCCCGACAATCCACGTGCCTGGCTGGTCAATGTCGGCCGCAACAAGGCGATCGACCGTGTCCGGAGGCAGGCCGTCTTCCGCGGCAAGCAGCAGGCGCTCGTGCACGAGCTCGAGCTCAACGCGCAAGCACCCGCCGAGCCGCCGACGATGGTCGATGACGACATGCTGCGGCTGATCTTCACCTGTTGCCATCCGGCGTTCGCGGCCGAGGTGCAGGTCGCGCTGACGCTGCGCACCGTCTGTGGGCTTTCCATGGCGCAGGTTGCGCGCGCCTTCCTCATCAGTGAGGATGCGATGGCGCAGCGCCTCGTTCGCGCCAAGCAGAAGATCAGGCTCGCCGGCATTCCCTATGAAGTGCCGGAGCACGCCGCGCTGGCGCCGCGGCTCAACGGCGTGCTCGCCGTGATCTATCTCGTCTTTACCGAAGGCTATGTCGCAACTTCAGGCGCGGATCTGATGCGGCCCGATCTCGCGGTCGAGGCGATCCGGCTCGGCCGGTTGCTCGACCGGCTCATGCCGGATCGCGCCGCGATCAAGGGCCTGCTTGCGCTGATGCTGCTGCACGATGCGCGCCGCGCCGGGCGCGAAACGGCGGCGGGCGACATAGTCCTGCTCGAAGAGCAGGACCGTTCGCTCTGGGACCGTGCGCAGATCGAGCAGGGATTACGGCTGGTGGACGACGCGCTGCGCGTGCCCGGCCGGCCGCAGCCCTATGTGGTGCAGGCCGCGATTGCCGCGCTGCATGCACGCGCGCCAAGTTACGAGCAGACCGACTGGCCGCAGATCGCCGGGCTCTATGAGGTGCTGATGCGCATCAATCCGTCGCCGGTGATCGAACTCAACCACGCTGCCGCAGTCTCGATGGTCGATGGTCCCGCGCGCTCTCTCGATCTCGTCGATGCGATTGCCGCGCGCGGCGGGCTCGATGGCTACGAACTGCTGCCGGCGGTGCGCGCGGATCTGTTGCGGCGGCTTGATCGCAAGGAAGAGGCGCGCGAGGCCTATCGCGTAGCGACGGAGGTGACGCAACTCGAGCCGTTGCGAAGACTGTATGCGCGAAGGGTGAGGGAGCTTGGTTAGAGCGTGGACGGCAATCAGATGCCGAGCGCGCTCTGGTAGGCGAACAGGGCGGGCGCGCCGCCTGTGTGCAGGAAGATGACATCCTCGTCGTTGCGCCAACGGCCTTGGCGGATCATCGCGATCAGACCGGCGAGCCCTTTGCCCGAATAGACCGGGTCAAGCGCAAGAGCCTCCGATTTTCCTGCAAGCCGGATCGCTTCGATCGTGGCCTCGTGCGGTACCCCGTAGGCTGGTCCGGCATGACCGGCAACGACTTCCACCATGGCCTCGTCGATGCCTGCGCCAAGCAGGTCCGCCGCTTGCCGTGCAAGAGCCACCACATCAGCGCGCACCCGCGCGGGCTCGGCATCGATATCGATCCCGACGATTCTCGTGCCCGGCATGGCCACGGCCGCGCCGACGACGAGACCGGCCTGCGTGCCGGCGCTTCCGGTGCAATGCACGATCGCGGCCGGCGCGAAGCCCGCCAGCGCCGCCTGCTGCTCGATTTCGGAGATCGTGGTGGCATAGGCGACCGCGCCCAGCGCATTCGAGACGCCGTAGGGCACGAAATACGGCCTGCGCCCCGACGCCCGGAGATCGTCGACCAGCGTGCGGATGGCCGCATTGCGATCGCCGGTCCATGGCACGTCGTGCAGGTGCGCGCCGAACAGCCGGTTGAGAAAGGCGTTGCCCGAGGTTTCGTATTCCGGCGTCGGCGGCGCGAGTCGACCGTGATAGACGGCGAGATGACAGGCCAGCCCGAGCTTTGCTGCAACCGCGGCAACCTGCCGCTGGCTATTCGATTGCACGACACCGCCTGAGACGATCGTATCGGCGCCCTCTAGAACCGCATCGTGCAGGACGTAGTCGAGCTTGCGCAATTTGTTGCCGCCAAATCCGAGCCCGGTCGCATCGTCGCGTTTGACCCACAGTCGCGGCCCGCCGAGATGATCCGTTAGCCGCTTCATCGGTTCGAGTGGCGTGGGAAGATCGGCCAAGCCCAGGCGAGGAAAAGCTGCGAGTCGGTCAATCAGCGGCTTGCGATCAATCTGCGTCATTTCGTTCGCCCCGCTCGCACATGACCGTCGGACAATAGCCCGACGCCCGCAATTGCGGCGACGATCGCGTGATCACATTCAAGCGAACAGCGGAAGAATTCTTACCGCGAAGGACGTGCGTTACTTCGCAGCCACAGTCGTCTCCTCCGCCGGCAGGCTGGCCAGCAGCGCCTGTAGCGTCGACAGTGTCGAATGATCGGCGACACCATCGAGCCGTGCTGGGCGAAAATGGCGTTGGAAGGCGGTGACGATTTCCATCGTCGATGCGTCGTATTTGCCGGTCAGCGGCACGCCATAGCCATATCGTGCGAGCGCCTGCTGAAGGCTCAGCACTTCGTCGCTGATGGTGCCGAGCATCAGGCTCTCGCCGCGCACGACCGGCGCGGGCGTCACCCAATGACCGACGCCCGAATTGGCCAACGAATGCCACGGAAACTTTTCGCCAGGGTCCTTCTTGCGCGCGGGCGCGACGTCGGAATGACCGAGCACCCGTTGCGGCGCGACCTTGCGGCGGAGCATGATGCCGCGGCACAGCGCGATCACGGCGGCGATCTGGCGCAGCGGATATTCCGGGTAACCCCAATCGTGCCCGCGATTGATGATCTCAATGCCGATCGAGCAGGAGTTGATGTCGTCCTCGCCGGCCCAGGACGAGACGCCGGCGTGCCAGGCGCGCCTCGCCTCCGGCACGCATTGCACGATGCGGCCGTCCTCGAGCACGACGTAATGGGCCGAGACTTCGGTGCCTGCCGTGCACAGCCGCGCGAGCGCGCCCTCGACGTCGGGCATGCCGGTGTAGTGCAGCACGATCATGTCGGGCTGCCGTCCCTTGTTGCGGTCGCCATGATTGGGCGAGGGGATGATGTCGGAGACGATCGAGGAATCCGGCTCGAACGTCCGTATGTTCGCCGCGGCCTTGGGAACCGGGAGAACGCGTTGACGCTTCGAATCAGTTCCAGATGGCGTGGACGAACCGGACGACATATACCGCTCAAGTCGGACAGAAGAGGTGGGCCAAGCCCTTCTCTTTACTATTCCTTTACCCTTCGCTTCGCGCAATCGCGCGTCACGGTTAACGGGCGCATTTTGGGGTCACTGTGTGGATGAAGCATCACCGCTCCTTCACCTTTTCGACTTGTAACCGAGCGATCAACGCTTTCTTAACGCTAAGGGCCGTTACTGAGAGGTGAAGAGCCGACCCGCGTCCGGAGGCGGCCAAAGCGTTTTTGGCTCGAAATCCCATGGCTGCCCGACAAATTCCACTGGGAACACCGGGGGTGCCACCTGGGACGACCGGGCTCGGTTACCGTGCTGCACAGGGGTTGGGTCGTGGAACCGCCGCGACGCGGAATTATTCGAGGCGTAATGGGCTGGCTCGCCCCCGATTTCACCTGTCCGTTCGACAGGCGTGGCGCATGAGCTCCGCGCCTCACATTCCCGTGCTTGGCCGCGAGGCGATCGATCATCTCGCGCCGCGCGAGGGCGGCATTTATGTCGACGCGACCTTCGGTGCCGGCGGCTACAGCCGTGCCATCCTCGACGTGCCGGGAACCCGCCTGATCGCGATCGATCGCGACAGCACGGCGATCGCCGGCGGTGCCGAGCTGGTCGAGCGTTCAGGCGGCCGGCTGACGCTGGTCGAGGACCGCTTCTCGAATCTCGCCGAGGTCTGCTCGGCGCAAGGCATCGATGCCGTCGACGGCGTCGTGATGGACGTCGGCGTGTCCTCGATGCAGCTCGACCAGGCCGGCCGCGGCTTTTCGTTCCGCCTCGATGGTCCGCTCGACATGCGGATGGGCCAGGAGGGACCGACGGCCGCCGATGTCGTCGCGCGCGCCTCGGAGAGCGATCTCGCCGACATCATCTATCTCTTCGGCGAGGAGCGGCATTCGCGCCGTGTCGCCCGCGCCATCGTGGCGGACCGGCAGGAGACGCCGTTCACGACGACGCGTTCGCTCGCGGATCTCGTCGGCCGGGTGGTTCGCTCGAAACAGGGCGATATTCACCCCGCAACGCGGACGTTTCAGGCGCTGCGCATCTTCGTCAACGAAGAGCTCGAAGAACTCCAGACCGCGCTTGCGGCGGCCGAGCGCGTGCTCAAGCCCGGCGGCCGTCTCGTAGTCGTGTCGTTCCACTCGCTGGAAGACCGCATCGTCAAGAATTTCTTCTCAGAGCGCTCCAAGACCGGCGGCGGCTCGCGGCATCGGCCGGAAATGGCGCAGACTGCGCCGAGCTTCCAGCTTCTGACGCGACGGCCCGTGATCGCCGGCGAGGAGGAGGTTGCGCATAACCCGCGCGCTCGCTCAGCAAAACTGCGCGCCGCCGAGCGCACTGATGCGCCCGCACATGACGATCGCGAGCCCTCGTCATGGCCACAACTCTCCGAAATCATGAGGGGTGGCTAGCGCATGCGCTTCATTCACCTCCTCGTCATTGGCGCGCTGATCTTCGCGGCCGCCTATGTCTACCGGATCAAGATGGACTCCACCGCCCGCACCGAGAAGGTGCTGCGGCTGCATGCGGAGATCCGCGAGCAGCGCGATGCGATCGCGTCGCTGCGGTCCGACTGGGCCAGGCTCGACGCGCCCTTGCGCCTGCAAGGCCTGTCCGAGCGGCATCTGCCGCTCAAGCCCGTCAACGCCACACAATATGACTCGTTGAAGAACCTGCCGGAGCGGCCGCCGCGGATGTTCAGGCAGGGTGAGCCTGATCCGATCGGGTCCATGATCAACACCATCGAAGCCGCAAGCGATCCCGATACGGTGACGGGCTCCGTGCCTCAGTCCGAGGACAAGCAATGAGCCCGGCGACGCCTGCAAAACCGACCGAACCTTGGCGGCAGCGTCTGATCCGCAGCCTGCTTTACGGGCGCAACGTCGATCGCGCCGCGAAAGCGCGCGCGCGCGTCGGGCTCGCGATCCTCGCCTTCGCCGGGGTCTACGCCCTGATCGGCGGCCGGCTCGTGATGTTCGCGATCGGCGCCGACGCCCACAGCGCACGGCGCGCCGCGGCGCAGGAGGTGGTCGCCACCGCGCGGCCTGATATCGTCGACCGCAACGGTGCGATCCTCGCAACCGACGTCAAGGCGGCGAGCCTGTTCGGCGAGCCGCGCCGCATCATCGACAAGGACGAGGCGATCGAGCTTCTGACCGCCACCGTACCCGACCTCGACGAGGCCGAGGTGCGCGAGCGGCTGTCGTCGCGGAAAGGTTTCGTCTGGCTCAAGCGCGAGATCACGCCGAAGCAGCAGCAGGACATCCACAAGCTCGGCCTTCCCGGCGTCGGCTTCCTGCGCGAGAACAAGCGCGTCTATCCGACCGGCAACGAGGTCGCCCACGTCATTGGTCTGGTCAACATTGACAACCAGGGCATCGCCGGCATGGAGAAGTGGCTCGACAATCAAGGGCTCGCCGATCTCCACCGCGCGGGCTTTGCTACCGACCGGCTGCAAAAGCCGATCGAGCTGTCGGTCGATTTGCGCGTCGAGCACGCGCTGCGCGACGAGCTTCAGAAGGCCAAGGAGAAATTCCACGCCAAGGCGGCGTCCGGCATCATCTCCAACGTCAAGACCGGCGAGATCGTGGCCATGGTCTCGCTGCCGGACTTCGATCCCAACAATCCGAAGGAAGCGCACGATCCCGATCGCATCAACCGCTTGACCACAGGCGTCTATGAAATGGGATCGACGTTCAAGTCGTTCACGCTGGCGATGGCGCTCGATTCCGGAAAGATCAACCTGAACTCGTCGTGGGACGCCCGTGGGAACCTGCACTACGGCAAGTTCACCATCCATGACAGCCACTCGCTCGGGCGTTTCATCAACACCAAGGAAGTGTTCACCTACTCGTCCAATATCGGCGCAGCGCGGATCGCGCTCGGCCAGGGCGTCGAGGCGCACAAGGCGTTCCTCGCCAAGATGGGCCAGTTGACGCGGCTGCGTACCGAATTGCCCGAGAGCGCGGCTCCGCTGGTGCCGCGTCGCTGGAGCGAGCTGAACACGGTCACCATCGCGTTCGGTCAGGGCCTGTCGGTCGCGCCGCTCCAGGCGGTGATGGGCATCAACGCCCTGATGAACGGCGGCTACCTGATTCCGCCGACATTCCTGAAGCGCAGCGAAGCAGAAGCGCAGGCGATGGCCAAGCGCGTGATCAAGCAGGAGACCAGCGACAAGATGCGGTATCTGATGCGGCTCAATGCCGAAATCGGTACCGCCAAGTCCGCCGATGTCAAAGGCTACTATGTCGGCGGCAAGACCGGCACGTCGGAGAAGGTCATCAACGGCCGCTATGCCAAGAAGCGGGTGCTCAATTCCTTCACCGCGATCATGCCGTCGGACGATCCAAAATATCAGATTCTCGTCATGCTGGACGAGCCGCAGGCGCTGCCTGAAACGCATGGTTTCATCACCTCGGGCTGGAACGCCGTGCCCACGGGCGGCAAGGTGATCGAGCGGATCGCGCCGCTCTTGGGCATCGAGCCTCGCTTCGATTTGCCGCCGTCCGACCGCCTTATTCTTGCAGCATCCAGGGCAACCCAGTAATCAACGGGGTGGGCCACTGCCGCTGCTGAGTCGGGATTTTCCCGAAGATTCGGCTTTCCGGCATGTCGACTGGAAGACCATGAAGCTGCGCGATCTTCTTGGCAATGATGCCGCAATCGAGCCCGCTGTCGCAGCGCTCGACGCGACTTGCGCGCTGGAGGTGACGGGGATTGCGCTGGACAGCCGCGTGGTCAGGCCCGGCGACCTCTTTTTTGCGCTGGCAGGCAGCAAGACCGACGGCGCGCGCTTCATTGAGGCTGCAGTTGCCGCGGGTGCGTCGGCGGTCGTCGGCGATCATGCGCCAGCCGCCTGCAAGGTGCCCTTCATCGCTGTCGCCAATCCGCGCCGCGCGCTGGCGCTGGCTGCGGCAAAATTCTTCCCCGCGCAGCCTGCGACCATCGCGGCGGTGACCGGTACCAGCGGCAAGACCTCGGTGGCGGCGTTCACGCGGCAGATCTGGGAGCGGCTCGGGCATGCCTCCGCCAGCATAGGCACGATCGGCTTGGTCTCGCCCAAGCGCACGGTCTACGGCTCGCTGACGACGCCGGATCCGATCGCGCTGCATCGGCAGATCGACGAGATCGCACACGATGGCGTCACGCATCTTGCGTTCGAGGCATCTTCGCACGGGCTCGATCAATATCGCCTTGACGGCGTGCGTGTCTCCGCCGGCGGCTTCACCAATCTTTCGCGCGACCACATGGACTACCATCCGACCGTCGCGCATTATCTGGCGGCCAAGCTGCGGCTGTTCCGCGAGCTGGTTCCGCCGGGCGGTGCTGCCGTGATCTCGGCCGATCATGATTGTTCGGCCGAAGTGATCGACGCCGCCAGGACGCGCGGCCTGCGCGCGATGGCGGTTGGCCGCAACGGCGACGGAGCAGGCGAGGGCATCCGTCTCACTGAAGCCGAGGTCGAAGGTTTCTCGCAGAAGCTTGCGCTTGAGCATGGCGGCAAGCGTTATGCGATCCGGCTGCCGCTGGTCGGCGAATTCCAGATCGAGAATGCGCTGGTGTCGGCCGGTCTTGCGATCGGGACCGGCAGCGATGCCGCCAATGTGTTTGCGAGCCTCGAACATCTCGAAGGTGCCAAGGGCCGGCTCGAGCGTGTCGGCGAGCGCAATGGCGCGCCGATCTTCGTCGACTATGCGCACAAGCCCGATGCGCTGGCGAAGGCGTTGCAGGCGTTGCGTCCCTACGCCAAGCGCAAGCTGGTCGTCGTGTTCGGTGCCGGCGGCGATCGCGATGCCGGCAAGCGGCCGATCATGGGCGAGATCGCGGCTGACAACGCCGACCGTGTCATCATCACTGACGACAATCCGCGCAGCGAGAAGCCGGAAGCCATTCGCGCCGCGATCCTCGCCGCCGCCAAGGGTGCCCGCGAAATCGGCGACCGCGCCGCCGCGATCCGCGCTGCGATCGAGGAACTTGAAGAAGGTGATGCGCTGCTCGTCGCAGGCAAGGGACATGAGACCGGGCAGATCGTCGGCGGAGAGGTGCTGCCCTTCAGTGATCACGAGGCGGTCGCCGCCGCATTAGCGTCGAGGGTCGCATGAGCGCGCCAATTTGGACGGTGGCCGAGGTGGCGCGCGCGCTGGGCGTGGTCGGATCGTTCCCCGATACGCCGATCGACTTCGTCACCCAGGACAGCCGGCTGGTGAAGCCGGGCAGCCTGTTCGTGGCGCTGAGCGGCACGCCGAGCGGCGGCTTCATCTCGGCCTTCGCCAGCGCGCGCGACGGATGGGAGTTCGCGGACAAGGCGGAAGCCTCGGGCGCGGTTGCGATGATCGTGCCGCACGAAATCGCGGGCATCGGTATTCCGCAGATCGTCGTGAAGGACACGCTGATCGACGGGCTCTGGGGCCTCGCGCGTGCCGCACGCGCGCGCTTCAACGGGCCGGTGATCGGGCTCACCGGCAGCGCCGGCAAGACCAGCACCAAGGAATTTCTCGCGGCCTATTCAAACGCCTATGCGAGCCCGTCGAGCTTCAACAATTTCTGGGGCGTGCCGCTGACGCTGTGCAACGCCCGGCCCAATGCGAGCCTCTGGGTCGTCGAGATGGGTATGAACCAGACCGGCGAGATCGCGCGGCTGAGCGAACTGACGCGGCCGACCGTCGCGCTCGTCGTCAACGTCCAGCCGGTGCATCTGGAAAAGCTCGGCTCGCTCGAGGCGATCCGTCGCGAGAAGGTGTCGATCGCGCTCGGCCTGCCCGAGGGTGGTGTGCTGGTGCTGCCGGCCGGGATCAAGGCGCCGGACTGGAAGGGCAAGGTAGTCCGCTTCGGCGAGAAGGCCGAGGTGCATGAGATCACCCACGCGCCGCATGGCGAGAGCTGGCAGGTCGTGGCCGGGATCGGCAAGAAAGAGATCGCGTTCAGCCTGACGCCGGGCGCGCCGCACCGCGTTCAGAACGCGCTGGCCGCGCTCGCGTCGATCCATGCCGCCAAGCTCGAAGTTGCGATGCTTGCGATCAAGCTCGACCGCGTCGGCATCATGACCGGCCGCGGCGTCGAGCAGGCGGTCGGCGGCGTCACCGTGATCGACGACAGCTTTAACGGCAATCCGGCCAGCGTGGCTGCTGCACTGCAAAGTCTCCAGGCGCGTCACATGACCGGCGGCCGTCGCATTGCGGTGCTCGGCGACATGCTGGAGCTGGGCGGCGACGCGCCTCACTATCACACCGCCCTTGCCGCGCATCTTGCCGGCATCGACGGCGTCTATTGCGTCGGGCCCCTGATGCGCCACCTCTATGATTTGCTTCCCGCCGGCAAGGGCCTCGGCTGGCACCACGACCCTGCCACGTTGAATCCGAGCGATGTTGCGGCGCTTCTGAAGGCAGGCGATGTGGTGGTTGTCAAGGGCAGCAAGAAGATGTTCTGGGTCAACAAGTTTGTGCCGGGCCTAGTGGCCGCCTTGCAGGCAAAGGCGTAAACTGCTTGGAAGGCACTGTTCCTGATCCCACCTATTTGCGGCGCGCAACCATCAGGTTTCTTGCAGTCCGGTTTTTTGGAGGTCATCCGACCCATGATGAAGACCAGCAAATGCGCGTGAGGCGAAATCTGCGTCTGAAAAAGCCCGCGTGCGGAAGGCGCCATAGGACCGTCTGAATGTTTTACTGGCTGATCGAGCTCTCCAACACATTTCCAGGCTTCGGTGCGATTCGCACCGTCTTGAACGTCTTCCGCTACATCACGTTCCGCACCGGCGGCGCCGTCGTCACCGGCGCGCTGTTCGTGTTCCTGTTCGGACCCTGGATCATCGACCACTTACGCATCCGCCAGGGCAAGGGTCAGCCGATCCGGGCCGACGGTCCGCAATCGCATCTGAGCAAGAAGGGCACGCCCACCATGGGTGGGCTGATGATCCTGTCCGGCCTCACGGTCGGCACGGTGCTGTGGGCCAATCCACTCAATCCCTATGTCTGGATCGTGCTCGCGGTCACGCTCGGCTTCGGCTTCGTCGGCTTCTATGACGATTACCTCAAGGTGACCAAGCAAACCACGACCGGGTTCGGCGGCAAGCTGCGCCTGCTGATCGAGGCGCTGATTGCGCTGGTCGCCTGCTATGCGCTGGTGCGGCTGAACCGCGATCCCGCGTCGACCGCGCTGACGATTCCTTTCTTGAAGGATACGGTGCTGCATTTCGGCTGGTTCTTCGTCGTGTTCGGCGCCTTTGTCATCGTCGGCGCCGGCAATGCGGTGAACCTCACCGACGGTCTCGACGGCTTGGCAATCGTGCCCGTGATGATCGCGACTGCGAGCTTTGCGATGATCGCCTATCTCGCCGGCAACGCGGTGTTCGCCGACTATCTCCAGATCAAATATGTCGCCGGCACCGGCGAGCTCGCGGTGCTCTGCGGCGCGCTGTTGGGTGCCGGCCTCGGCTTCCTCTGGTTCAACGCGCCGCCTGCCTCGATCTTCATGGGCGACACCGGCTCGCTCGCGCTTGGCGGCATGTTGGGTTCGATCGCGGTCGCGGTGAAGCACGAGATCGTGCTTGCGGTGATCGGCGGCCTGTTCGTGCTGGAGGCGGTCTCCGTCATCGTGCAGGTTGTGTCGTTCAAGCTCACGGGAAAGCGCATCTTCCGCATGGCGCCGATCCACCACCATTTCGAGCAGCTCGGCTGGACCGAGCCGCAGATCGTCATCCGCTTCTGGATCATCTCGGTGATGCTGGCGCTCGCCGGCCTCTCCACGCTGAAGCTGCGGTGATCGATCGATGATCCCGGTCACGTCCTTTGCCGGCAAGACGGTCGCGGTGTTCGGCCTCGGCGGCTCGGGGCTGGCGTCCTGCCACGCGCTGCAGGCCGGTGGCGCCGAGGTGATCGCGGGCGATGACAGTGCCGAGAATATCGCCAAGGCTGCGCAAGCCGGCTTCATCACTGCGGATCTGCGCAACGTCTCCTGGACGAATTTTGCGGCGCTCGTGCTCGCGCCCGGCGTGCCGCTCACCCATCCGGTGCCGCATTGGAGCGTGCTGAAGGCGCGCGAGGCAGGCTGCGAGGTGATCGGCGACATCGAGCTGTTCTGCCGCGAGCGGCGCCGGCACGCGCCGGATGCGCCCTTCGTCGCCATCACCGGCACTAACGGCAAGTCGACCACGACGGCGCTGATCGCGCATCTCACGAAAGTCGCCGGCTACGACACCCAGATGGGCGGCAATATCGGCACCGCGATCCTGTCGCTGGAGCCGCCGCGCATGGGCCGCGTCCATGTGATCGAGATGTCGTCCTACCAGATCGACCTCACGCCCTCGCTAGATCCTTCCGTCGGCATCTTGCTCAATGTCAGCGAGGACCATATCGACCGCCACGGCACCATCGCGCATTACGCGGCGGTGAAGGAACGCCTCGTCGCAGGCGTGCAAGGAGGCGGCACCTCGATCGTCGGCGTCGACGACGGCTTTTGCCGCGACATCGCCGACCGGCTCGACCGCGCCGGCAAGAAGGTCGAGCGCATCTCCGTCAAGAATCCGCTGGCGAGCGGCATTTATGTGGAGCACGGCACTATCGTGCGCGCGTCAGGCGGTGCGAAGAGCGAGGTCGCAAAGCTCGGCGGCATCGGTTCGCTGCGCGGCCTGCACAACGCGCAGAACGCGGCCTGTGCCGCGGCCGCTGCGCTCGCGATGAGCATCAGTCTCGATGTCTTGCAGAACGGCCTGCGCAGCTTTCCGGGTCTGGCCCACCGCATGGAGCAGGTCGGCCGCCGCGCCAACGTGCTGTTCGTCAACGACTCCAAGGGCACCAACGCCGACGCCACCGCGCATGCGCTGTCATCCTTTTCGGAAATCTTCTGGATCGCTGGCGGCAAGCCGAAGGCCGGCGGCATCACTGGCCTCACCGGTTTCTTCCCGCGCATCCGAAAAGCCTACCTGATCGGCGAGGCGGCACAGGAGTTTTCCGGCACGCTCGGCAGTGTGGTGGCGCACGAAATCAGCCAGACGCTCGACGTCGCGGTTGCGCATGCCGCGCGCGACGCGGAAGCCTCGGGGCTCTCTGACGCGGTCGTGCTGCTGTCGCCGGCCTGCGCTTCCTTCGACCAGTACCGCAACTTCGAGATCCGCGGCACCAAGTTCCGCGAATTGGTGCAGGCGCTGCCGGGTGTGAAACCGGTGGTGTAGGGCTCGCTTGCTCCTCATTCTTTGTCGTCGCCCGGCTTGACCGGGCGACCCAGTATCCAGAGGCGGTGCTTGAGCTGAGGGGCCGCGGCGTACTGGATGCCCCGCCTTCGCGGGGCATGACCAGCATTTGAGGTGCGCTCCCCCGCTATCTCCAAACATCCGCATTCCCTTAACCCCCCGGTAACCAACCTCGGCGACCAATGGACCATCTCTGTCCGAAAGTCGGCCGCGCATGCTCTCCCGTGAAGAACGCACCCCCTTTACCGAGTGGTGGTGGACCGTCGACAAGCCGCTGCTCGGCGCGATCCTGGTGTTGATGCTGACCGGCGTCATTCTGTCACTGGCGGCGAGCCCGCCGGTTGCGACCCGCATCGGGCTCGATCCCTTTCACTTCTTCAGCCGGCACGTGATGTTCCTGGCGCCGTCCTTCATGGTGCTGGTCGGCGTCTCCTTCCTGTCGCCGCGGGCGATCCGCCGCTCGGCCCTGATCATTTTTGCCGCCAGCATCATCCTGATCGTGCTGACGCTGGCGGTTGGCCCCGAGGTGAAGGGCTCGCGGCGCTGGATCACGCTGCTCGGCGTCAACATCCAGGCTTCCGAAATTGCAAAACCATCGTTTGTCGTCATCGCGGCCTGGTTGTTCGCGGAATCGACCAAGCGGCCGGAGATGCCGGCAACCTCGATGGCGCTGGTGCTGCTGTTGATGCTGGTTTCGCTCTTGGTGATGGAGCCCGACTTCGGCCAGACCATGCTGATCCTGATGGTATGGGGCTCGTTGTTCTTCATCGCGGGCATGCGCATGATCTGGGTATTCGGCCTTGCCGGCATCGGCGCGGCTGGCCTGTTCAGCGCGTACTTATTCGTTCCGCACGTTGCGGGCCGCATCAAGCGCTTCATGAATCCGGGCTCGGGCGACACCTTCCAGGTCGATACCGCCATGGAGGCCTTCTATAACGGCGGATGGTTCGGGCTCGGACCGGGCGAGGGCATCGCCAAACGCAGCCTGCCGGACAGCCACACCGACTTCGTGTTCGCGGTTGCCGCCGAAGAGTTCGGCATCATCCTGTGCCTTGCGATGCTGGCGCTGTTCGCCTTCGTCGTCATCCGCACGCTGTCGCGCGCCTATGCCAACGAGGACATGTTCTCGCGCTTCGCCGCCTCGGGCCTCGCGATCCTGTTCGGCGTACAGGCCGCGATCAACATGTCGGTCAATCTCCAGCTCATCCCCGCCAAGGGCATGACGCTGCCATTCATTTCCTATGGCGGCTCCTCGATCGTGTCGCTGTCTTATGGCGTCGGCATGATGCTGGCGCTGACGCGGCTGCGCCCGCGCACCGAGGTGGAGTCGATCGGCCGCGCCGAAGCGATGCGGAGTTACGCGTAGTTTTTCGTCGTTGCGAGCACAGCGAAGCAATCCAGGCTGTCTCCTCGCAGGTAGTCTGGATTGCTTCGCTTCGCTCGCAATAACGGGAGAGACATTGTAAAAGCTGTCTCCATGGACAAATCCCCCTTGATTCTTCTCGCCGCGGGCGGCACCGGCGGTCATCTGTTTCCGGCCGAGGCGCTCGGCGTCGAATTGATCCGGCGCGGCTTTCGCGTTCGTCTCGTCACGGATGAGCGCGCGTTGCGCTATAGCGGGCTGTTCACCAAGGACATGATCGACGTCGTTGCAAGCGAGACCGCGCGCGGCCGCAATCCGTTGCAGATCGCCTATGCCGGCCTCACGCTCGCCACGGGCACGCTGTCCGCTTACGGCTTGATCAAGCGACTGAAGCCGGCCGCCGTCGTCGGCTTCGGCGGCTATCCGACATTGCCGCCGCTGGTCGCTGCGAAATTCGCCGGCGTGCCCGGCATCATCCACGACGCCAACGCGGTGCTCGGCCGCGCCAACCGGTTTCTCGCAAGCCGTGTCCGCGCCATTGCGACGTCGTTGCCCGGCGTGCTCGATCGTGATCCGGCGCTCGCCGGCAAGACCACGACGGTCGGCACGCCGATGCGGCCCGCGATTCTTGCCGCTGCCGCCGTGAAATATGCCGCACCCGAAATGAACGGACCGCTGCGCCTGCTCGTCGTCGGCGGCAGCCAGGGTGCGCGCATCATGGCCGATATCGTGCCGGGCGCGATCGAGCGGCTCGAGCCTGCGCTGTGGGGCCGGCTGATCCTCACCCAGCAGGTGCGCGACGAGGATACGGCGCGCGTGCGCGCGGTCTACGACAAGCTCAAGATCAATGCGGAGCTCGCGCCGTTCTTCACCGACTTGCCGGCGCGGCTCGCCTCCAACCATCTGGTGGTGTCGCGCTCCGGCGCCGGCACGGTCGCCGAGCTCGCCGCAATCGGTCGGCCCTCGATCCTGGTGCCGCTGCCGGGTGCGATCGACCAGGACCAGTTCGCCAATGCTGGTGTGCTGGCCAAAGTCGACGGCGCGATCCGCATCCCGCAGGCCGAATTTACCTCCGATCGACTGGCCGCCGAGATATCCGCCTTCGCCGCCGAGCCGGCGCGCCTGGCCGCCATGGCCGATGCCGCCCACAGTGCCGGCCGGCTCGATGCCGCTGAGCGTCTGGCCGATCTGGTGGTCAAGGTCGCGGGAATCTGAGGGCTCGGCTCTTGCGCAACCATCAGTAGCGCGTCGATCTCGGAACATGCTAAGAATGATCTGAGTTTTTTTCTTCCTGCCTTCGCGCGACGGTTTACCCCTTCATACTCATGACGCAGTTGTTGCTTCTGCCCTTGATGGTCTATGCCGCGTGCGGCCTCGTGCTGAGTTTGGCTGCCCACATTCTCTCCCTGTTCGGGGTGGAGTTTGGCACAGCGCTGTTCTTTGCTCTGCATGTCGGGATTTTTCCGCTCTGGATTCCAGTCGTTTTTCTGTCGATGAAGATGGCCAGCGGCACAAGCCGTAGGGATTTCTGGAAGGTCGCGCTCTCAGGGTGTCCTCCCTGGATGCGGTACATGACGCGCGGGTTCTTCATCTATGCGATCGTGAATTTTGCGATCTTCTTTTTTCTCGCGGTCGGGCATCCCTCTGTTAAGCAGGTCAGCGGAGCTCCTTCGGCTGTCGAGCTTCACGGCTTTTCCGGCCATTGGATGGCATTCTATTCCGCGGGTCTCGCGGTCCTGACCACGGCCTATCGGCGAGGGCTTTCGAATCTCCAGCGACACTGCCCGTTCGGCCACGACGTTGGCTGGAGCGACAAGTTTTGCCCGACATGCGGCGCCTCGATTCCTGCCGATTCGAGCCTGTCGTAACGGCAGATTTGTCTTGTCATGACCGGCGAAAGCGGGGCATCCAGTAGTCATGAATGCGGCTGATTTGATCCGCAACCTTTAGCCAAGGCTGCCCCTGTGGCGGTGAGGTCAGGGAACAGAGCATGAGACTGCCGCGCGAGATCGGACCCATCCACTTCGTCGGGATCGGCGGGATCGGCATGAGCGGCATCGCCGAGGTGCTGGTCAATCTCGGCTATGCGGTGCAGGGCTCGGACGCTTCCGACAATTACAATCTCGACCGTCTCCGCAAAGCGGGCGCAAAGGTCTCGGTCGGCCACAAGGCGGAGAATGTCGACGGCGCCGATGTCGTCGTGGTGTCCTCGGCGATCAAGCGCGACAATCCGGAATTGATGGCGGCGCGCGAGCGGCGCATTCCCGTGGTGCGCCGCGCCGAGATGCTGGCCGAACTGATGCGGCTCAAAAGCTGCGTGGCGATCGCCGGCACCCATGGCAAGACCACGACGACGACGATGGTCGCGACGCTGCTCGATGCCGGTGGGCTTGATCCCACCGTCATCAATGGCGGCATCATCAATGCCTACGGCTCCAACGCGCGGCTCGGTGCTGGCGAGTGGATGGTGGTGGAGGCCGACGAGAGCGACGGTACATTTTTGAAGCTGCCGACCGAGGTCGCGATCGTCACCAATGTCGACCCCGAGCATCTCGACCACTTCAAGACGTTCGACGCCGTGCAGGACGCGTTCCGAAACTTCGTCGAGAACCTGCCGTTCTACGGCTTTGCCGTGATGTGCATCGATCACCCCGTGGTCCAGACCCTCGTTGGCAAGATCGAGGATCGCCGCATCATCACCTATGGCGAGAATCCGCAGGCCGATGCGCGGTTGCTCGATCTGACCCCGATGGGCGGCGGATCGAAGTTCAAGGTCGCGTTCCGCGATCGCAAGACCGGCGCCGTGCACGAGATCGTCGATCTCATGCTGCCGATGCCGGGGCGCCACAACGCCTCCAACGCGACGGCGGCGATCGCGGTGGCGCGGGAGCTCGGCGTGTCTGACGAAGCCATCCGCAAGGCAATCGCCGGCTTCGGCGGCGTCAAGCGCCGCTTCACCAAGACCGGCGAGTGGAACGGCGTCACCGTGATCGACGATTACGGCCATCACCCCGTCGAGATCGCTGCGGTCTTGAAGGCTGCGCGGGAATCCACCAACGGCAAGATTGTCGCCGTGGTGCAGCCGCATCGCTACACCCGCCTGCAATCGCTGTTCGAGGAATTTTGCACCTGCTTCAACGATGCCGATTCGGTGATTGTTGCAGATGTCTATGCTGCCGGCGAGACGCCGATCGAAGGTATCGACCGCGATCATTTTGTCGCGGGCCTGCGCGCGCACGGCCACCGTGAGGTGATCCCGCTGCCGGCAGCGCCGGAGCTCGCGGGCATCGTCAAGGGATTGGCGAAGTCGGGCGATCTCGTCGTGTGCTTAGGGGCCGGCAACATCACGCAATGGGCGTATGCCTTGCCGGGTGAATTGAAAGCGTTGGGGTGAGGGCGAGCGGATGTCGAGTCATCATCGATCACTGCCCGTGTGGCCACCCCTCTCCCTAACCCTCCCCCGCAAGGGGGGAGGGAACCCATCCGCCGGTGCCTCCCTGACTCTCGCAAAGGAGCAGAGCGCAGCTGTGGCGCTAGGTGAGGCGAGCACGCTGGTCAAGCTCCCTCCCCCCTTGCGGGGGAGGGTTGGGGAGAGGGGTAAGCCCCGGGCGCTGGCGGACAACGTCACGCGACGCAATCTCAATCCAGCTCGCATTTGGGTCTGCGGGCCATGAGCTTTCCCGACATCACGCCCGACCTCAAAGCCGCGATGCCCGATCTCCGTGGCCGGCTGCTCGCCAACCAATCGCTCGCTGAACTGACCTGGTTTCGCGTCGGCGGTCCGGCGCAGGTGCTGTTCACGCCGGCCGATGAAGACGATCTTGGCTATTTCCTCGCGCATCTCGCCAGCGACATTCCCGTTTATGTCGTCGGTGTCGGCTCCAATCTCATTGTGCGCGACGGTGGCATTGCGGGCGTCGTGATCCGGCTGGCTCCGCGCGCTTTTGGTGAGGCGAATGCCAGCGGCGACATCGTCACGGCGGGCGCATCTGCGCTCGACAAGCGCGTGGCGGAGGTGGCGGCTGGCGCTGATGTCGGCGAGCTCGAATTCTTCTTCGGCATTCCCGGCACGATCGGCGGCGCGCTGCGCATGAATGCGGGCGCCAATGGCGGCGAGACCAAGGACGTGCTGATCGAGGCGACCGGTATCGCCCGTGACGGCAGCAAGCATGTCTTCTCCAACGCCGAGATGAAATTCGTCTACCGCAACAGCGGCGTCGATCCGTCCATCATCTTCACCTCCGCGCGCTTTCGCGGCGAGATCAGGGACGCTGATGCGATCCGTGCGCGCATGGCGGAGGTGCAGAGCCATCGCGAAACCGCGCAGCCGATCCGCGAGAAGACCGGCGGCTCGACCTTCAAGAATCCGCCCGGCCATTCCGCCTGGAAGCTGGTCGACGCCGCCGGCTGCCGCGGCCTGCGTGTCGGCGGCGCGCAGGTGTCCGAGATGCACTGCAATTTCCTGATCAACACCGGCGAGGCCACCGCGCACGACATCGAGACCCTGGGCGAGACTGTGCGCGAACGGGTGAAGGCAAATTCCGGAATTGAGTTACATTGGGAAATCAAGCGGATCGGGGTTTCCGGTTGAACGACGCAGACGGGCGAGAGAACATGCGCATCACCATCCTCTTCGGCGGCTCCAACCGGGAGCGTCTGGTTTCCGTGGCCTCAGCCCAGGCGCTGCATCAGGCGCTGCCCGAGGCCGATCTCTGGTGGTGGGACGTCGAGGACAAGGTACACACCGTCCAGTCGAAGCAGCTGCTCGAACATGCCCGTCCGTTCGAGGACGAGTTCAAGCCGGGCACGCGCGGCATTCCGCTGGAGCAGGCGCTCGACCAGGCCAAGGCGGAGGACCGCGTGCTGGTGCTCGGCCCGCATGGCGGGCGTGCCGAGAACGGCGAATTGCAGGTGATGTGCGAAGCGCGCGGCGTGGCCTTCACCGGATCGGGCTCGGCCTCCTCACATCTCGCCTTCGACAAGATCGCCGCCAAGCGGTTTGCCGCGCTCGGCGGCGTGACGCCGCCGGCAAGCGTGGCGCTGGACAATATCGATGAAGCCTTCGCCAAATACGGCCGGTTGATTGCAAAGCCGGCGCGCGATGGTTCGAGCTACGGCCTGATCTTCGTCAATGCCAAGCAGGATCTCGTCGCCGTCCGCAATGCGGCGAAGCACGAAGAATATGTGATCGAGCCCTACATCGCCGGCATCGAGGCGACCTGCGGCGTGCTGGAGCGCACCGACGGCTCGATCATCTCGCTGCCGCCGATCGAGATCATTCCGGGTGAGGGCAATTTCGACTACGCCGCAAAATATCTTCTGAAGTCGACCCAGGAGATCTGCCCAGGCCGCTTCACGGTGGAGATCACCGCCGCGCTGAAGGAGCAGGCGATGCTGGCCCATCGGGCGATGTCCTGCACCGGCTATTCCCGTTCCGACTTCATTGTCTCGGACAAGGGGCTGGTCTATCTCGAAACCAACACGCTGCCCGGGCTGACGAAGTCCTCGCTCTACCCCAAGGCGCTGAAGGCCGAGGGCATCGCGTTCGTCGACTTCCTGCGGGGCCTGATCGAGCTCGCCGAGCGGCGGGTACAGAAATAGTTAGGATTGGTTAACGGCCAAACCGGCGAAAACGCCCGGTTCGACGGCCAAAACCGGTAAAATGCCGGACATCGTGGCATAACTGCCTCACACGGCTGGGCAAAAAGCATCGGCCGTTAACGAACTTTACCTTTTGTTTACCAGGAAGTCCGAAGGTTAACGCTGGCGGCGCATATGGCGTTTTGGCTGCCGGCGCGTGAACTGTTGCGGATGTCTCCGACAGCAGCGAACGCTTTGATGGGGAGAGGCTTCTTCTGCTGAAGACCAGTACCCGGCCCGGCAAGACCGAGACGTCATGTTCGCCAGGACCCGCGCGATGTCGCGGGCAAACTGTTGACGAGCTCGTGCAATGGATGGAGCAGGAAGCCTCACCCGGTCGTTTTTCAGATCGCTGAGGCCCCAAGCTGACCTGAAGGCGGCCGCTATCGGAGCGGTCGTGCTTCTGCGCGAGTGGGTGCAGGACAAGCGCCAGGAACGACTTCAAGAAAAGCGCGCTGTCGCCAAGCAAAAGGCCAAGGCCGTCGTCGAACGCACGCCGCCGCCGCGCGTGATCGCGCTGGTCGAGCGCTATCTGCCGCGCCGGGTCGGGATCAGCATGACCGTGCTGCTTTTGATCGGTAGCTGCGGCTTCGGCATCGTCAAGGGCGGCCATCTCCAGGATTTCATCACCGCCGTCAGCGACGCGCGCAATGCGATGGCCAATTCCGCCGGCTTCCGCATCACCTCGGTCGTAATCAACGGCCGCAAGCAGCTCAGCCAGGACGAGATTCTCGCGATCGGCGGCGTCAGCGGTCGCTCCTCGCTGCTGTTCCTCGACGCCGACAGCGTTCGCGACAAGCTGAAGGCCAATCCCTGGATCGCGGATGCGACCGTGCTGAAGCTCTATCCGGGCCGGCTCATGATCGAGATCACCGAGCGCCAGGCGTTCGCGCTGTGGCAGGAGGGCGGCCGGCTCTCCGTCATCGCCGACGACGGTGCCCTGCTCGAACCCTATGTCTCGCGCCGGTTCCTGTCGCTGCCGCTCGTGGTCGGCAAGGGTGCCGACGCGCAGGCCCGCGACTTCCTCGCGCTGCTGGCGCGCTATCCGCAGGTGAATTCGGTGACCAAAGCTGCAATCCTGGTCGGTGAGCGGCGCTGGAATCTGCGGCTGAAGGATGGCCTCGACATCCGCCTGCCCGAGCAGGACGTCGGCAACGCACTTGCCGCGCTCTCCAAGCTCGACAAGGAGGACAAGCTGTTCTCCCGCGATATCGTCGCGGTCGACATGCGATTGCCCGATCGCCTGGTGGTGCAGCTGTCCGACGACGCCGCCAAGGTGCGTGAGGACCTGTTCAAAGACAAAAAGAAAAAGAAGGCCGGGGACGCCGCATGACCGGTCTTGATCGCACCCAGACGCCGAAGACGCGCCAGATGCCGCACAAGCGCGGCGGCCTCGTCGCCTGCCTCGACATCGGCACCAGCAAGATCGCCTGCATGATCGCGCGGCTGAAGCCGTCGGCTCCGAGCGAAGCCCTGGGCGGCCGCACCCATGCGGTGGAGCTGATCGGTTACAGCCAGATCCAGTCGCGCGGCATGAAGGCCGGTGCGGTGGTCGATCTCGCCGAATGCGAGCAGGCAGTGCGCCAGGCCGTCGGGCTTGCCGAGAAAATGGCCAAGGTGCGGGTCGAGTCCGTGCTGCTGTCGGTCTCCGGCGGTCGGCTCTCCGGCCAGCTCGTCGAAGCCGCGGCCGACATCCGCGGCGGCGCAGTGACGCCGGCCGACGTCAGCCGCGTCACCTCCACTGGCATGCGCCACGCCACCGGCGATGGCCGCACCGTGCTGCACGCGCTTCCGGTCGGCTACACGCTGGACGGGGTCAAGGGCATCCGCGATCCCCGCGGCATGGTCGCGCGCCAGTTCGGCGTCGACATGAACGTGGTCACCTGCGACGCCACGGTGGCGCGGAACCTGATGCTGGCGGTGGAACGCTGCCACCTCAACGTCGAAGCCATGGCGGCGAGCCCCTATGTCGCCGGCCTGTCGGTGCTGACCGACGACGAGGCCGATCTCGGCGCCGCCGTGGTCGAGATGGGCGCGGGCACCACCACGATCGCGGTTTATGCCGGCGGCCGCTTCGTGCACGCGGCCGGTTTTGCGGTCGGCGGGCAACACATCACGATGGATCTCGCGCGTGGACTCTCCGCGACCATTGCCGATGCCGAGCGAATCAAGACTTTATACGGCACCGTCCTCACCGGCGGATCGGACTCGCGTGAGCTGATGTCTGTACCGACGGCCGGTGATGAGCAGGATCTGCCGCAGATCGTTTCGCGCGCCACCATCGCCAACATCGTCAAGCACCGTGCTGAGGAAGTCTTCGAAATGGTTCGGGACAAGCTGAAGGATTCGCCCTTCGCGGCAGAGCCCAAGGGCCGTGTCGTGCTCTCGGGCGGCGCCTCGCAGCTCACCGGTCTCGTCGAACTCGGAACGCAAATTCTCGGCCGGCCCGTGCGGGTCGGACGTCCGCTCGGTTTTGGCCGGCTGCCCAACGAGGCGAAGAACGCCGCGTTCGCGGTGCCGGCCGGACTTCTCGTCTACCCGCAATATGTTCACCACGAACATGTCGAACCGCGGCATACGCGGCAGCAGGTCAAGACAGGGACCGGCGGTTATTTCGGAAAGGTCGGACGATGGCTACGCGAGGGCTTTTGATGACTCCTTTCCGCAATTCCCGACTTTCACCAACTCCCGCGGCCGCCGGCCGGGGCGAACCCACGCGCGCGTGATCGAGAGGCAAACATGACCATCAGTATCAATGCTCCTGATATTCACGAACTGAAGCCGCGGATCACCGTGTTCGGCGTCGGCGGCGCCGGCGGCAATGCCGTCAACAACATGATCACGGCCGGCCTCCAGGGCGTCGACTTCGTGGTCGCCAACACCGACGCGCAGGCGCTGACGATGTCGAAGGCGCAGCGCATCGTGCAGATGGGCACGGCGGCGACGCAAGGGTTGGGCGCAGGCTCGCAGCCGGTCGTCGGCGCGGCCGCGGCCGAAGAGGTGATGGACGAGCTCCGCGACCATCTCTCCGGCGCCAACATGGTGTTCGTCACCGCCGGCATGGGCGGCGGCACCGGCACCGGTGCAGCTCCCGTCATCGCCAAGATCGCGCGCGAGATGGGCATCCTCACCGTCGGTGTGGTGACCAAGCCGTTCCACTTCGAGGGCGGTCGCCGCATGCGCACCGCGGAAGCCGGCATCAACGAGCTGCACAAGGTGGTCGATACGCTCTTGATCATCCCGAACCAGAACCTGTTCCGGGTCGCCAACGAGAAGACCACCTTCGCCGACGCCTTCGCGATGGCCGACCAGGTGCTCTACTCGGGCGTTGCCTGCATCACCGACCTGATGGTCAAGGAAGGCCTGATCAACCTCGACTTCGCCGACGTGAGAGCGGTGATGAAGGAAATGGGCAAGGCGATGATGGGCACGGGCGAAGCCTCCGGCGACAAGCGCGCGCTGACCGCCGCTGAAGCCGCGATCGCCAACCCGTTGATCGACGATAGCTCGATGAAGGGCGCCAAGGGCCTTCTGATCTCGATCACGGGCGGCAAGGACCTCACCCTGTTCGAAGTCGACGAAGCCGCGACCCGCATCCGCGAGGAAGTCGACCAGGACGCCAACATCATCGTCGGCGCCACCTTCGACGAAGCGCTCGACGGCCTGATCCGCGTCTCGGTCGTTGCCACCGGCATCGAGCAGGCCGCGATCGCCCGCAACACCCAGGCCAGCAGCGCTCCGGTTGCGAACGCGGCCCCGCAGGCCCAGCAGGCCCCGGCGCCTGCTGTGGCTGCCGAGAGCCGTCTCGCCGATCTGACTGCACGGCTCCGCGCCGACAACCAGCGCATGGCCGAACGTGCCCAGAAGCTGGAAGGGCAGGTCCCGGCCGCGCCGCGTGCCAATGTCGAGCGTGCAGCGCTCGCGGCCATCGCCGCCGCCGTTTCCGAAGTTCCGCAGGCGCCCGCGCCGATGCAGACCTATGGCGACGTCACCGTGCGTCCGATCGCACAGAAGCCGACGCTGTTCCCGGAGCCCGAGCAGGCGCCGATGGCGATGCATGAGCCGATGATGCCGGAAACATTCATCCCGCCGCAGGCCGAGCGTGCGCCGGTGCGTGCGCCGCGGATGCCGCGCCTCGAGGAACTGCCGATGCCGGCCCAGGCCGAGATTCGTCAGGCCCGTGGCGAAATGGAGGACGAGACGCCGCAAAAGACCCGGCTGTCGCTGCTCCAGCGCCTCGCCAATGTCGGCCTTGGCCGTCGCGACGAGGAGACCGAGGCACCGATCGCAGCCCGATCCGCTGCTCCGGCGATGCCGGCGTTGCCCGATCGCAAGCCGCAGCGCTCCGTTGCGCAGCAGATCGCAGCCAGCGAGCCGGTCTCCGAGTATGCCCGCCGGCCCGCGCCGCAGGGTCTTGACGCCCATGGCCGCCCCGCGCCTGTTGCGCCGGCGCCACAGGGAGACGACCATCTTGATATCCCGGCCTTCCTGCGGCGGCAGGCGACCTGAGGATTGTTACAATAAGGCGGACGAAAAAAGGTCCCGGCAGCAAGCTTGCCGGGACCTTTCCTTTTGTCCGGTGCATGCCCGGGTTGCGCGCGCAAGCGACTGATTTTAAATCATTAATTACTTATTCGGTGGTTCAGTAAAGTTGCCGATAACGGCCCCAAACCCCGGCGTAATTTGGTTAAGCCTTGGCGCGAATACGGCAGGTTTGGGGTAACAATCGGTAAAAAAGCGTGAGTTGGCGCTGTTTGAGGCAGTGACTATGGTTTGGCGTGACTTGGGGATACGGATTCGGACGGTCGGCCTTGGCCGGTTAATCGGGTCTTGTATAAGTCGCGTTGGGTCGTAGTGGGGCGGGTTCCTGATGAAATTTAGCCGGCAAACAACGCTTCGTGCGCAAGCCAGTGTGGCCGGCGTCGGCGTTCATTCCGGTCTTCCCGTCACGCTCACGCTCGGACCTGCGCCTGTCGATGCAGGTTATGTTTTTGTCCGCACCGGCCTCGAGGGAAGTGACCGCGAAGTTCAGGCGACTGCCGAGCAGGTGATCGCGACCGATTTCGCGACTGTCCTCGGTGACCGCAGCGGTCCGCTGGTCTCGACCGCCGAGCACGTGCTTGCTGCGCTGCGGGGCATGGGCGTCGACAACGCCATTATCGAGATCGACGGTCCGGAAGTGCCGATCATGGACGGCAGCGCCGCGGCCTTCATTGCGGCGATCGATCAGGCCGGCATCGTCAACCAGCCGGCACAGCGCCGCTTTATCCAGGTTTTGAAGCCGATCTCGGTCAAGATCGGCGACTCCTTCGGCGAGATCCGGCCCTACGCCAACGGGTTCCGCGCCGAGGTCGAGATCGACTTCACCAATCCCGTCATCGGCCAGCAGAGCTACGGCTTCGACCTCAGCCCTGAGCGTTTCCGCCGCGAAGTCGGCCGCGCCCGGACTTTTGGTCTGATGGGCGATGTCGCCCGGCTCTGGAGCGCGGGCTATGCGCTCGGCGCCTCCTTCGACAACACCGTCGTGTTCGACGAAGAGCGGCTGCTCAACACCGAGGGCCTGCGCTACGCCGACGAATGCGCCCGTCACAAGGTGCTGGACGTGATCGGCGATCTGGCGCTGGCCGGCCTGCCGCTGCTCGGCGCCTATCGCTCGGTGCGTGGCGGCCACAAGCTCAACCACGCCGTCCTGACCGCGCTGCTCGCCGACCGTACCGCCTGGCGGGTGGTCGAGGGCGAGGCGGCCCGCCGCACCACGCGTCCCGTTGTCGAGATCGGCAGCGGCATGGTCGGTGGCCGGATTGCCGCGGCCTACGGCCCGGACGTATCCTGAAGATCTGTTGTCGCTAGCGGTTGGCCGCTGCTTCCCCCGGGAAACTCCCGGTAACCATGATCCACTAGGATTGCGGCACGTTCGCCTTAATCCGGGCGGAATGCCTGCCTATCCCGTTGGTTAACGATCGTTTTTCGGTTACATCGGCGTGGTCGCATGGCAGGTACCACGGTTACATTTTGCGCCCATGACGGGATTCATGGGCTGGCGGGCACCGCATCACAGGGCGTCAGGTCTTAAATTCATGTCGGCACAGCGTATGACGCGCGGATATCTTTCAGTTTCGCCAAAGGCTCGCGGGCTGCTCCAGGCTGCGACCTTCTTCTTGCTCGCGCTGCCGCTTGGCGGCTGCGGCACCGGCGCGCTCTGGGACAAGTTCACCGCCAAGGACGACACCTTCGTCGAAGAGCCTGCCGACAAGATCTACAATGAGGGCCTGTACCTCATGAACGAAAAAAAGGACATGAAGGCGGCGAACAAGAAGTTCGAAGAGGTCGACCGCCAGCATCCTTATTCCGACTGGGCGCGCAAATCGCTGCTGATGTCGGCCTATGCGTCCTACCAGGGCGGCGACTATGACGGCTGCATCGGTGCGGCCACCCGCTACGTCACCCTACATCCCGGCAGCCCGGACGCCGCCTACGCGCAATATCTGATCGCCGCCTCGCACTACGACCAGATTCCGGACATCAGCCGCGACCAGGCCCGGACCGAGAAGGCGATCGCCTCGCTGGAAGAGGTGAACCGCAAATATCCGAACTCGGAATATGCGACCTCCGCCAAGGCCAAGATCGAGGGCGCCCGCGACCAGCTCGCCGGCAAGGAAATGAATGTCGGCCGCTACTACATGCAGAAGAAGGACTACACGGCTGCGATCAACCGCTACAAGGCCGTGGTGACGCAGTATCAGACCACGCGTCACGTCGAGGAGGCGCTGTACCGCCTCACCGAGGCCTATATGGCGATCGGCATTGTCGGCGAAGCCCAGACCGCCGCCGCCGTGCTCGGGCATAATTTTCCTGACAGCCGCTGGTACAAGGACGCCTATAATCTTGTAAAATCCGGCGGTCTCGAACCGAGCGAGAATCAGGGGTCCTGGATCAGCCGGACCTTCAAGAAGATAGGTCTCGGCTAGGAAATTTGGTTCCATGCTGGCGCGTCTGTCGATCCGTGACATCGTCCTGATCGAAAGGCTCGATATCGAATTCGCCACCGGCCTTGCGGTTTTGACTGGCGAGACCGGTGCGGGCAAATCCATCCTGCTCGATGCCTTTGCGCTGGCGCTCGGCGGCCGCGGCGACGCCGGCCTCGTGCGCCACGGCGCGGAGCAGGGGCAGGTCACTGCCGTGTTCGATGTCCCCAAGAATCACCCCGCGACGAAGATCCTCGCCGAGAACGGGCTGGACGATACCGGCGAGATGATCCTGCGCCGGGTCCAGCTTGCCGACGGCCGCACCCGCGCCTTCATCAACGACCAGTCGATCAGCGTGCAGACGCTGAAGGCGGTCGGCGCCGCGCTGGTCGAGATCCATGGCCAGCATGACGAGCGCGCGCTGGTCGATGCCGCCACCCACCGCCGCCTGCTCGATGCCTTCTCCGGACTGGAGAAGGATGTCGTGGCCGTAGAAGCTCTCTGGGACGCGCGCCGTACTGCGAACACCGAACTCGAGGAGCATCGCGCGGGCATGGAGCGTGCCGCGCGCGAGGCCGACTATCTGCGCCATGCCTCCGACGAACTGAAGCAGCTCGCGCCTAAGGACGGTGAGGAAACCTCGCTTGCCTCCCGCCGCACCACCATGATGCAGGGTGAGAAGATCGCCTCCGACCTGCGCGAGGCGCAGGAGGTCGTTGGCGGCCACAATTCGCCGTCCGCGGCTCTCTCGGCCGCGGTGCGCAGGCTGGAGCGCCGCGGCGTCAATTCGCCGGCACTGGTCGAGCCCGCGGTGAGGGCGATCGATATTGCGATCAACGCGCTGGAGGAGGCCGATCAGCATCTCCAGGCCGCACTTGCCGCAACCGATTTCGATCCGGCTGAGCTCGAACGCATCGAGGAACGGCTGTTCGCGTTGCGCGCGGCCTCGCGCAAATATTCGACGCCGGTCGATGGCCTGGCCGCGCTCGCCGCCAAATACGCCGCCGATGTCGTGCTGATCGACGCGGGCGCCTCGCGGTTGAAGAAGCTGGAGCAGGCCGCGATCGAGGCCGATGCGCGCTATGCTGCTGCCGCCAAGAAACTGTCGCTGGCGCGGCAGAAATCGGCCGAGAAGCTCAACAAGGCCGTCAATGCCGAGCTTGCCCCGCTCAAGCTCGAACGCGCAAAATTCATGACCCAGGTCGAGACCGACGAGAGCGCGCCGGGGCCGCAAGGCTTTGATCGCGTCGAGTTCTGGGTGCAGACCAACCCGGGCACCAAGCCGGGCCCGCTGATGAAGGTCGCCTCCGGCGGCGAACTGTCGCGCTTCCTGCTGGCGCTGAAGGTCGTGTTGTCCGACCGCGGCTCGGCGCCGACACTGGTGTTCGACGAGATCGACACCGGCGTGGGCGGCGCGGTCGCCGACGCCATCGGTGCGCGGCTCGCGCGGTTGGCCGGCAAGGTGCAGGTGATGGCCGTGACCCACGCCCCGCAGGTCGCAGCCCGTGCTGACCAGCATCTGCTCATTTCCAAGGATGCCCTCGACAAGGGCAAACGCGTCGCCACCCGCGTCAACGCGCTGGCCGCCGACCACCGCCGCGAGGAGATCGCGCGCATGCTCGCGGGCGCCGAGATCACGGCTGAGGCGAGGGCGGCCGCGGACCGGCTGCTCAAGGCCGCGACGGCTTGATTTCTTGTCCCGGACGCGCCTAGCGCGAGCCGGGACCCAGAATGCCGCCCCATGGGCCCCGGCTCTGCAGCGCATCGCTAAACAGCGCTGCGCTGCGTCCGGGGCACGAGATTTCCACACGCCTTTACCGTCCTACCCGCTCCGTCGTATTCAACCATCATGGCAAGAGCAGCAAAATCCAAACCAAAGCCGCTTCGCGACGTCGGCGACCTCACCAAGGCGCAGGCCAAGGTCGAGCACATGCGGCTCACGCTCGAACTCGAAGAGCACGACAAGCGCTACTATCAGGACGACGCCCCGACCGTTACTGACGCCGACTATGATGCGCTGCGTCAGCGCCTCAACGCGATCGAGAAGCGCTTTCCTGACTTCGTCAGCGCGGAGTCGCCGTCACAGAAGATCGGCGCCGCGCCGTCCGGCCGTTTCAAAAAAGTCCGGCATGCCGTTCCCATGCTGTCGCTCGACAACGCCTTTGCCGAGGAGGACGTGCGCGACTTCGTCGGCCGCATCGTGCGCTTCCTGAAGCTCGCGGACGACAAGGTCGATTTCTCCGCCGAGCCGAAGATCGACGGCCTCTCGATGTCGCTGCGTTACGAGGGCGGCGAGCTCGTCACCGCGGCGACGCGCGGCGACGGCGCCGAAGGCGAGGACGTCACCGCCAACATCCGTACGCTCGAGGACGTGCCGCAAAAGCTGAAGGGTCGCAATGTCCCCGACATCTGCGAGGTGCGCGGCGAGGTCTATATGACCAAGAAGGCGTTCCTTGCCCTCAACAAGAAGCAGGTCGAGGCGGGCGAGGCGCCCTTCGCCAATCCGCGCAACTCGGCGGCGGGCTCGCTCCGACAGAAAGATCCCACCATCACTGCCTCGCGTCCGCTCGGCTTCTTCGCTTACGCCTGGGGCGAGATGAGCGCGATGCCGGAAGAGACGCAGAGTGGCATGATCCACTGGTTCGAGCGCTGCGGCTTCACGACCAATCCACTGACGAAGCTGTGCCATTCGGTCGAGGAGCTGATCGCGTTCCACCAGAGCATCGAGGAAGAACGGGCCGAGCTCGACTACGACATCGACGGCGTCGTCTACAAGGTCGATCGCCTCGATTGGCAGGAGCGGCTCGGATTTGTCTCGCGCACACCGCGCTGGGCCATCGCGCACAAGTTTCCCGCCGAGCGCGCCATGACGGTGCTGCGCGACATCGAGATCCAGGTCGGCCGCACCGGTTCGTTCACGCCGGTCGGCAAGCTCGAGCCGGTCGGTGTCGGCGGCGTGATCGTGCAGAACGTCACGCTGCACAACGAGGACTACATCAGGGGCATCGGCAACAAGGGCGAAGTGCTGCGCGAGGGGCGCGACATCCGGATCGGTGACACTGTCGTGATCCAGCGCGCCGGCGATGTCATTCCTCAGGTGGTCGACGTCATCATCGACAAGCGGCCGAAGAGCGCCAAGGAGTTTCACCTCCCGAAGAAGTGCCCGTGCCCGCTGCACACCGACGTCGTGCGCGGGGCGACGGCGGCGGGCGAGGAGGAGTCGCGATCCCGTTGCACCGGTGAGTTTGCCTGCCCCTATCAGAAGATCGAGCACTTGAAACTGTTCGTGTCGCGACGCGCCTTCGACATCGACGGCCTTGGCGAGAAGCAGCTCCAGTATTTCTTCGACGAGGGTTTTGTGAAGGAGCCTGCCGACATCTTCACGCTCGAGAAACGCAATTCAAAGCTCAAGCTCGAGGAGATCGAGGGTTACGGCGAAACCTCGGTGCGTAATCTCTTCGGCGCCATCGAGAGCCGGCGTAAGATCGCGCTGGAGCGCTTCATCTACGCGCTCGGCATGCGCCATGTCGGCGAGACGACGGGGCTGGCGCTGGCGCGCGGCTACGGCTCCTGGGATGCTTTCCATGACGCCAGTCTCAAGGTCGCCAAGGGCGACGAGGAGGCGATCGCCGAGATGGATGCGCTCGACCAGATCGGCGATACCGTGATCAAGAGCATCGCGGATTATTTCGGCGAGAGCCACAACCGCGGTATCGTCGAGCGGCTGACCAAGGAAGTCGAGATCGTCGACGCCGAGAAGCCGAAGAGCAACTCGGCTGTCGCCGGCAAGACGGTGGTGTTCACCGGCTCGCTGGAGAAGATGACGCGGGATGAAGCAAAGGCGACCGCGGAGCGGCTAGGTGCAAAAGTGTCGGGCTCGGTGTCGAAGAAGACCGACCTCGTGGTCGCTGGTCCCGGTGCGGGCTCGAAGCTCGCAGAGGCCAACAAGCACGGCGTCAAGGTGTTGACCGAGGATGAGTGGCTGACGCTGATCGGAGAGTGAGGAGGGTGTCCTGACGCCTCACGCTCCGCTGTCATTCCCCGCGAAGGCGGGGAATCCAGTATTCCAGAGGCAGAGCGAGGATACGGAGAGGCTGCGGCGTACTGGATGCCCCGCCTTCGCGGGGCATGACACTGTCATTGGAGACGCGCCGCGCACCCCTCACATCATCCCGCTCTCTTCCTCCTCCGCCTGCTCGATCAGCGTCTCGCTCACTACCACCTCGCGGCGGGGGACGATGAAGATCATGGTGCAGGCGCAGAGCAGCGAGATCGCGAGGACGGCTGAGGTCAGCGGCAGCGTTGTGGCGGAGTGGCCGCCGAGATAGGCGCCGAATTGCGAGATTAGCGCGCCGATGCCCTGCTGGAGGAAGCCCATCGCGCCAGACGCGGTGCCGGCCGCTTCGGGCCGGATGCTAATGGCGCCCGCGGCCGAATTCGCCATCACGAAGGCATTGCCGACCATCACGATCATCTGCGTGCCGAACAGCCAGCCCGGTGCCTCGTTCCATCCGGTAAAACTCCAGAGCAGGTTCAAAAAGCTGCCGCACAGCTGCAGCCCGAGCCCGAACCAGATCAGTTTTTCCAGCGAGTGTCGCGGCGCGAAACGCACGCAGAGTAGATTGCCGACCAGATAGGCGAATCCCGTCGTGGCGAACCATGCGCCGTATTCCGCGCTGGTGCGCCCCATCTGGGTGACCACGATGTAGGGGCCGCCACCGGCGAATGCGAAGATGATCTGCGAAGCCAACACCTGACACATCACATAGCCGACGAACGCGCGGCTCTTGATCAGCGTGCCGACGTCGCCGCGAAAGCCGCTGCCGGCGGCGCGGCTGCGGCGCGTCTCCGGCAGGGCCAGTGCGATGCCGATTGCGACCGCGATCGCGCCAATCGTGACGGCGTAGAAGATGGCGCGCCAGCCGAACGCGGTCTCGATCAGGCCGCCGGTCAGCGGAGAGACCATCTGGCCGATCATCAGGGCGGCGACCACGAGGCTGATCATGGAGGCAACGCGGTCGCGCTCGTAGATGTCGCGGATAATGGCGCGGCTCACCACCATGCCGGAGGCGCCGCCCAAGGCCTGGAAGAAGCGCGCCGCGATCAGTTGCGGCAGGGTTTCGGCGAAGATGCAGGCGATGCTGGCGGCGACCATCAGCGTGAGGCCTCCAAGCAGCACCGGGCGTCGGCCGAATTTGTCTGACAACGGCCCCATGATCAGCTGCGACAGCGCGATGCCGACCATGTAGAGCGACACCGTCATCTGCGCGATCGAGATGTCGCGCCCAAACGTCGTCGCAAGCACTGGCAGTGCCGGAACCAGGATGTAGAGCGAGATCGGTGCGATCCCGGTCATGACGACGAGCAGCAGCAGCACCAGGCGCGAGGTCGCGAGGTTTGTCGTCGCCGTTCCCGGCGGCTTGCTGATCATGCCGTGCATGCGTGTCCGTCTTTCGAATTCGAATCGGACTGTAGCGTGCTCGCACAAGACGGATATCGGCGTTTCGGAATGCGGCTATACGGATTCCGGGACGGTTATAATAACAGCGCGATGGCGACGAATTGGGCGCGTTGCTCTCGCTGCTGTCTCCGCTGTCATTCCCCGCGAAGGCGGGGAATCCAGTATTCTAGAGGCAGAAGTCGTATACGGAGATGCCGCGGCGTACTGGATGCCCCGCCTTCGCGGGGCATGACAGTCATGGTGGTGAGGAAGCAGCCTTGCGCAAATCGCGTAGCACTATGCGCGGCGTTATTTCAGCTCCGCCGTCGCCTGATCGAGCCAGGCCTTCGTCGCCTCATCCAGCGCCGGCCGTACTTCGGCCCTCACACGGGCGTGGTACGCATTGAGCCAGTCGAGCTCGTCCCTGTTCAGCATCGCGACATCGATCAGCCGGCGGTCGATCGGCGCCAAGGTCAGCGTCTCGAACGCGTTCATCGATTTCTCGGCGCCCTTGATGTCGGCGGCGACCACCAGCTCGAGATTTTCGATGCGGATGCCAAAGCCGTCGGTCTTGTAATAGCCGGGCTCGTTGGAGAGGATCATGCCGCGCTTCAGCGGCGTGGTGCCGAGCTTCGAGATCCGCGCCGGCCCTTCGTGCACCGAGAGATAGCTGCCGACGCCGTGGCCGGTGCCGTGCTCGAAATCGACGCCGGCCGCCCAGAGATATTGTCGCGCCAGCGTGTCGAGCTGCGCGCCGGTGGCGCCGTCGGGAAACACCGCGCGCGCGATCGCGATATGGCCGCGCAGCACGCGGGTGAAACGGTCGCGCATCTCATCCGTCGGCTCGCCCACCGCCATGGTGCGGGTGACGTCGGTGGTGCCGTCTTCATATTGCGCGCCGGAATCGATCAGCAGCAGATCGCCGCGCGCGATCCGCCGGTTGCTCTTGCGGGTGACGCGGTAGTGCACGATGGCGCCGTTCGGACCGGTGCCGGAGATGGTCGGAAACGAGACGTCCTTCAGCGCGCCGGTGTCGCGGCGGAATGTCTCCAGCGCCTCGACCGCGTCGATCTCGGTGAGCTTGCCGCTTGGTGCCTCGCGATCGATGAAGGCGAGGAAGCGCGCCAGCGCGATCGCGTCGCGCCGATGCGCCGTCCGCGTACCCGCGATCTCCGTCGGGTTCTTGACCGCCTTCAACAGCGCAATCGGATCGCTGCCACGCACCGGCTTGCCGCCGGCTCCCGAAATCAATCGGCTGAGTGCGTCGGCTGCCGTGGCATTGTCGAGCGCAATCGCGGCACCGCTCTTGGCCAGCGCCATCAGCGTCGGCGCCAGCGCGTCGGGCTCGCGTACGTCGGCCGACTGCTCGAGATGGTCGCGCGAGAGGTTGGAGAGTTTGCGATGGTCGATGAAGATCGTCGGCCGGCCGTCCTTCGGCACCACCGCGTAGGACAGCGGCAGCGGCGTATGCGCGACGTCGGCGCCGCGGATGTTGAAGGTCCAGGCGACCGCGTGGCTGTCCGAGAGCACCAGCGCGTCGACGCCGAGCCTGTCGATCTCGCTCTTGATCTGCGTCAGCTTCTCAGCCTCCGCGACGCCGGCATGTTGCAGGCCGTGGACCGCGACCGGGGCGATCGGCTGCGGCGGCCGGTCCTGCCAGATCGCGTCGACCGGATTGCTGTCGACGGCGACCAGCTCGGCGCCAGCCTTGGCGCAGGCGGCTGACAATCGCTCGGCTGCCGCAAAAGTGTGCAGCCACGGATCAAATCCGAGGCGGTCGCCAGGCTTTAGGTGCGCCGATACCCAGCTTTCCGGCGACGGATCGATCAGCGATTCCACCGCCCAAGCTCTTGTATCGACCTGCTTGGGCGCCTGAAGCGTGTAGCGGCCATCGACGAACACCGCGGCCTTTTGGGTCAGAACGACGGCAAGTCCCGCCGATCCGGTAAAGCCGGTCAGCCAGGCGAGCCGCTCCTCCGATGGCGCCACGTATTCGTTCTGCTGCTGGTCGGCGCGCGGAATGACGAAGCCGGTCAGCTTGCGGCGGGCGAGTTCTTCACGGAGTGCAGAGAGCCGGGCGGTCAATGCGACGCCGGCCTCGGGCTCCTCGAATGTCTGGAAGTGTGCTTCGAACATGGCTCAGTTTAGGATCATGGGGATCAGTCCGCAATGTGGACGCATTTGAGGTCGCATCTGGCACGGACTGTGCTTGAAAAAGTTCCATTCGAATTGAGTGGAGTAAAAGGATGCGGCTGTTGCGCTTCGTCCAGATAACAGGGAAATTCGAGCAAGTGGTTCATCTCAACGGCGAGAGGACACACGATGCCAGCGTTCACGTTTGAGAAGATTTCGCCGCCGGTGCGCCGCGCGCCCGTGGTAGCGACCCCGAAGAAGCCGCGCGGCCTCATCAGCCAGATGATCGGTCGTTTTGCCGAGCGCCGCGCGCGGCGTGCCTTGCGCGCATCTGCGCCTGGTCACGAGAAGCCGGCGAAGTAGCACCACGTTGATGATGCCGTAGGGTAGGCAAAGGCGCGAAGTGCCGTGCCCACCATGTTTCCTCGATCGCAATGAATTTGGTGGGCACGCTTCGCTTTGCCCACCCTACGCAGCTCACCCAACCTTCCTTAGCAATAGACTGCTCCACCCCTCGATCCGCAGGTGCCGCAGCGGCACGAGGCCGCGTGCGCGATAGGCAGCGATCACGGCGGGCGCCTGGTGCGTCAGCAGGCCGGAGAGGATGACGCGAGCGCCGGGCGCGAGGTGCCGCGTCATCGGACCCGCCAATTGTCGTAACGGATTGGCAAGGATGTTGGCCAGCACCAGATCGAATGGGCCGGCCTTGCCAAAGTCCGGCGCGGCAAACCCGGTGGCGCGGATCGCCCGCACGTGGTTGCGAACTTCATTCAGGGCCGCGTTCTCGGCCGCGACCCGCACCGAGGGCGGGTCGATGTCGGAAGCCAGCACCGCGCGATGCAGCGCCTTCGCAGCCGCGATTCCCAATACGCCGGTACCGGTGCCGAGGTCGAGCACGCGCTTCGGCCGCGCGTGTTTCAAGACATGGTCAAGCAGCAGTAAACAGCCACGGGTGGTGCCGTGATGGCCGGTGCCGAAGGCGAGTGCCGCCTCGATCTCGATTTTGAGCTTGTTTGGCGCCACGCGGTCGCGGTCGTGGCTGCCATGGACGACGAAGCGCCCGGCCGGCACCGGGACGAGATCTTCCAGGCTCGCCTTGACCCAGTCCTTGGCCTCGATCGTGTCGAAGGCGAGCGTTGCCGCGATCTCGTTTCCTGCTGAAGTTACAATGAGTTCGCGTAAGCCCACCTGATCCGGCGCCTCGGCAAAATGCAGCGTGACGTCCCATTCTCCGTCTGGCCGTTCGAACGCGGCAACCGCGGCATCACCCTCGAAAAAGACCTCCGTGAGCACGTCGACGACGCGCCTGGCGGCGGCCTCGTTGCCGATCGAAAAACTGGCGCGATGGGTAGGTGAAGGCTGCATCCTAGGGTTCCGCTCGGTTCAATTTTTGGAACTTTTGTTCCAAATTTTCCGCATAACTTGCAATTCCAAGATTAATCTACCCGTAGGTTGTATTCCGTAGTTTTCCGGGTGTTGGAACCAACCAACACACCTTGAAATGGAAATGGAGGCGAGTCTTGAAGCGCATGGTTTCGAAGTTCTGGTCCGATGAGTCCGGTGCGACTGCGATCGAATACGGCCTGATCGCGGCCGGTATCGCGCTGGCGATCATCACCGTGGTGAACAATTTGGGCACCAGCTTGAACGACAAGTTCGGTTCGATTAGCAGCTCCTTGAAGTAATTTCTGCCTCCCATTTCCCAGCGGGGGCTCCTTTCTTCATAGACAGCTTTTTTGACACGCGCCCGCTGGGGGAATTGCCTTCCGGCGGGCGGAGTCGTTTTGGGGCTTCTCACCGGAAATGCTCGTTAGCGTCTCAGTTTGAAATTCTCTCGACCTGGACGCCGTCGAAGTTTTGATAATGAATCAGGCCCGCCTCATCGGTATCGACGAGCGTCCCTACTTCAAGATAGGCCCATTGCTCGGCAGGGTAATCTGGAGAAAATCTGCCCTCAGAGATTAGTGCGACGACACGGCCAGTCATACCGTCGATTCGAATGCGGTCGCCGATCTCCATGCTCCCAGCCTCCAATTTCAAACTGAGACACTACCGAATGCCCACAGGCAGTCCGCTCATTTTTCGCATGCTGTCCACGGCCTTATCCCGCCGCTCATCCCCAGGTTTTCCACCGCCTTGTACCCAGTTTGGTCGGGCCGGCGCGCACCGCCTTCTCACAGCTCTCCCAACAGCCTGTCCACAGCCCATCCACAGGCCTATCCACGGCTTGCGAACAGACCGCGGTGATCCCGCAAAATCGCGTGCGCCGCGTTGTGGCCGGGGGCGCCGGTGACGCCGCCGCCGGGGTGAGCGCCGGAGCCGCAATGGTAGAGGCCCTTCAAGGGGCCGCGGTAGTCGGCATGGCCGAGCATCGGTCGCGCCGAGAACAGCTGGTTCAGCGTCAAGGCGCCGTGGAAGATGTCGCCGCCGAGCAGGCCGAATTGTCGTTCGAGATCGAGCGGCGAGAGGATCTGGCGCCCGAGCACGCTTGTCCCAAAGCCCGGCGCGTAGCTGTCCACCGTCGCGATCATGAGATCGGCGACCTCGTCGCGGTGGTCGTCCCAGGATTTTCCGTCGGGCAGTTCGGGCGCGACGTGCTGGCAGAACAGGCTCGCGACGTGTTGTCCCGCTGGCGCCAGCGTGTCGTCGAGCGTCGAGGGGATCAGCATCTCGACGATCGGCTGCCGGCTCCAGCCCTGCGCCCGCGCGTCGAGATACGCACGGTCCATATAGCCGAGGCTCGGCGCCAGGATGATACCGGAGGAGAGGTGATCGCCATCGCCGGGCAACGCCGTGAAGGAGGGCAGGCGGTCCAGCGCCACGTTCATGCGGAAGGTGCCGGAGCCGTTCTTCCAGTGGCGGATGCGCGCGAGGAAATCGGACGGCAGGGCGTCGGCTGCGATCAGCCGCGTATAGAGCAGCTTTGGATTGACGTTGGCCGCGACATATTTTGCGCGAATGGTTGAGCCGTTCTCCAGCACCACGCCGACGGCGCGGTCGCGCTCGACGACCACCTCGCGCACGCCGGCATCGGTCTCGATCGTAACACCGCGGTCGCGCGCAGCGCGCGCCATCGCCTGCGTGATCGCACCCATGCCGCCGATGGCGTGGCCCCAGACGCCCTTCTTGCCGTTCACCTCGCCGAAGGCGTGGTGCAGCATCACATAGGCCGAACCGGCCGCGTAGGGGCTGGCATAATTGCCGACGATCGCATCGAAGCCGAACAGCGCCTTGACGAGATCGTTCTCGAACCGGTCGTCCAGCATCTCGCCGGCCGAACGGGTGAAGAGATCGAGCAGGCTGCGGCTTTGCTCCAGCGTCAGCCCGCGCAGGATGTTGGCCGTGGTCAGCGCGTTCACGGCTTCGCGGAGTGCGCCAACGCCAAAACTCCCGAGCAGGTTCGGTGGCGCACGCAGCACGAACTGCCGCAGCACGTCCGCAATGTCTTCGAGCTCGCGCGAAAAGCCGTCGAGTGCGTCTGCGTCATGTGTGCTGAGTCGCGCGACGGAGGCCTTCGTCCGGCCCTCGCCGGTGAGGAGATAGCTGCCGTCGGGTGCGGGTAGAAAATTCTGCGCGCGCCGCTCGACGATTCGCAGGCCCTGTTCGGCGAGCCCGAGGTCGCGGCTCACCTGCGGATTGAGCAGGCTCACGGTGTAGGCCGCGACCGAATTCTTGAAGCCCGGATGAAACTCCTCCGTGACCGCCGCCCCGCCGACTACCTTGCGGCGCTCGACCACATGCACGCGCAAGCCCGCTGCCGCCAGATAGGCCGCGCAGGTGAGGCCGTTATGGCCAGCGCCGATGATGACGACGTCGGTTTCGGTCATGAGGGTTTCTGAATGTTCCATGCTCATTCCGGATGGTCCGAAGGACCCGACCTGGAATGACATTTCTATATCAGGCATTTCGCGCGGCAACATCACGAGACCATTTATTGCCCGTTCAGGCGGCTTGTGCTCCATTGCGCGCGCCCGGCGCCCGCCGGGGATTGTCTGCCGGAGCTCCCATGGATTCGATCGTGCAACCCGCCGCCACGGAGCAGCCGTCCTCGTCACGCAACCGGCTGCTGCTGACGGTCTATACGGCCGCGATCTTCGTCAGTGCGCTGCTGCTGTTCTCGGTGCAGCCGCTGTTCACGAAAATGGTGCTGCCGCGGCTCGGCGGCTCGCCGGCGGTGTGGTCGGTGGCGATGGTGTTCTTCCAGTCGCTGCTGCTGGCCGGTTACGCCTATGCGCATCTGCTGATGCAGATCAAGAGCCGCGTCGTTCCCATCGTGGTCCATCTCGCGTTGCTGATCGTCGCCTTCGTCACGCTGCCGCTCGGCATTGCCACCGCCTATGGCGAGCCACCGGCGTCCGGCTACGCGTTCTGGCTGCTCGGCCTGTTCGTGATGTCGATCGGGCTGCCGTTCTTCGCGCTGGCGGCCAACAATCCGCTGCTGCAAGCCTGGTTCGTCCGCACCGGTCATCCCGATGGGCGCGATCCGTATTTTCTTTATGCCTCGTCGAACATCGGCAGCTTCCTCGCGCTGTTGTCCTATCCGTTCCTGCTGGAGCCGATCTTCACGCTGCACACGCAGAACCGGCTCTGGACCGGGGGCTATGGCCTTTTGATCCTTTTGATCGCGGCCTGCGGCGTGCTGCTGTTGCGTTCGCCGAAGCTGGCGGTGGTTGACGCGCAAACCGAGCAAGCGAATGCGCCGGCGCCGGGTGTGGTGACGCGGCTGCGCTGGATCTTCCTCGCTGCCGTGCCGTCCGGCCTCCTCATCGCCGTGACCGCGCACATCTCGACCGACGTCGCGGCGGCGCCGCTTTTGTGGGTGCTGCCGCTGTCGCTGTATTTGCTCACCTGGGTGGTGGTGTTCCAGTCGCGGCCGCTGTTGCCGCACAAATGGATGCTGATGCTCCAGCCGGTCGCGATCGCGGGCGTCATTTTCCTGCTCGCCTTCGGCGGCGAGCAGAATCTGCTGCTGACGCTCGGCGGGCACCAATTGTGCTTCTTCGTCATCGCCATGGCCTGCCATGGCGAACTCGCGCGGACCCGGCCGCCCTCAAAATATCTCACCGGCTTCTATGTCGCGCTGTCCTTCGGCGGCATGATCGGCGGCCTGTTTGCTGGCCTCGTCGCGCCCTTCACCTTCTCCTGGATCGCCGAATATCCGATCCTGGTCGCGTTGGCCGCGCTGTGCCGGCCCTCAGTGAACGAGCGTTTTGCCGGCATAGTCAAATGGTACTGGTTGGCGCTTGCCGCGCTCGCGGTGGCGCTGGTCGTGCCGTCCTACACGACGGGCGATCTCTCGGCCTGGTTCGAGGATCATCGCGTCTGGGTCGCCGGCGCCGTCGGCGTACTCGCGGCACTTCTTGCGATCGCGGTCAACGCAGGCCGCTGGAAGATCTTTGCCACCGTCGCGCTCGCGCTCGCATTGATCCGGATCTATCCGGCGGACGAGGGCCGCGTCACCACCGTGCGCAGCTTCTTTGGCGTGCACAAGATCGTGGTGACGCCGGGCGGCTATTTCCACGTGCTGATGCACGGCACCACCATTCACGGCGCCGAGCGCTTCCGCAACAATGACGGCACGCCGGTCACCGGCCGGCCCGAGCCGATCACCTACTATCACAAGGATGGCGGCATCGGTCAGGCCATCACCGCGATCCGCGAGCGCAAGGGCGCGCCGCTGAAGGTCGCTGCCATCGGCGTCGGATCGGGCACGCTCGCCTGCGCCGCCGAGCCCGGCGAAGACTGGAAATTCTTCGAGATCGACCAGTCCATGGTCGATGCCGCGCGCGACCCGAAGAATTTCCGTTATATCTCGAGCTGCCTGCCGGATTTGAAGCCGGTGATTGGCGATGCGCGCCTCACCTTCGCCAAGGAGCCCGACGGGGTCTACGACCTCATTATCGTCGACGCCTATTCGTCGGATGCGATTCCGATTCATCTCGCCACCGAAGAGGCGATGAAGATCTACAAGGACAAGCTCGCCCCGCATGGTGCCGTGGTGATGCATGTCTCCAACCGTCATCTCGATCTCGAGCCCGTCGTGGTCGGGATTGCCGATGCTAATGATCTCAAGAGCTGGGTCTATGACGAGGATTCGGGCCGTGACGCCGACTACATCTTCGCCACCGATGTCGTCATCTCCGCGCGTGAGGAGGCCGATGTCGGCAAGCTCGCTTCCTCCAAGCAGTGGGAGGAGACCGACGCGGACGAGAAGGTGCGGGTCTGGACCGACGACTATTCCAACATTCTCGGTGCGCTGTATCGGCGTTTGCGGTACGGGGAGCAGTAACTCTTACGGCTCCACCGGCGTTCCCGCCGGCAGCGCAATCCCCTTCTCACCCGCGACCTGTCGCAACAGGTCCGGGCGGTCCGAGATGATGCCGTCGACGCCGGTCTCGATCATGCGCGCAATGTCTTCGGGCTTGTTGACCGTCCAGACCACGACGCGCAATCCGAGCGCGAGGGCTTCAGTGACGAGCGCCACGGTCACATCGCCGAAATAGGGCGACCAAACCGCGCCTCCTGCGGCCTTGATCGTTCGCGGCAGTGAGCCGCCGTGATCGGCCGGACTGAAACCCGCCGTCCAGTTGGTGGCTTTGTCGAGGACGATGGTCGGTGCCGAGCCGCGCTGGAGCGTCAGATACACGGTCGGAATCTTCGGGGCTTGCTGCTGGACAAGTAGCAGCGTCCGCCAGTCGAAGGACTGGATCATGACGCGGTCGGAGAATTTCTCGACCTCGATCACCCCGAGCAGCTTCGCGACGAAGGCCTCGGGATCAAGAGATTCGTCCGGATGGTCGGGATCGATCTTGGTCTCGATATTGAAACGCACGCTTCTGTTGCCGGACTTGCGCACCAGCGCGAACACCTCGCGCAAGGTGGGAATGTGCGTCCCCGCCACGGCGCGCTGGTCGGGGAATTGTTTTGCATAGGCACTGTCCGGCCGAAGCTGGCCGACGTCGTAGCTCCTGACGTCGGCGAACCGTAGTTTCACGAATGGCGTGCCGGGCGCGGCGACATAAGCGCCGGCCGCATCCCGTGCGAGATCGGGATTGAGCCCGCGCTCATGCGAGACGACCACCTCACCGTCCGCGGTCACGCCGACATCGAGCTCCAGCGTGTCCACGCCCATCGACAGTGCGTTGGCGAAGGCCGGCAGGGTGTTTTCCGGCATCAGCGCCCGCCCGCCGCGATGCGCCTCGAGATCGAATCCCATAGCTCGTCCCGCCATCAGAACTGAGAGCACGGTCAAAATTGTCGCAGCACGTGATGGCATGGCGGCTCGGAGGGCAAGCGAAAAGGGCGGTATTTGAACGCATCTTGGCGTGTCCGACGTATTCTACAGGCTTTTGCGCCTGTTGAAACCTTGGGCGGCGGCTTGGGTTGCGCTCGCCCGGCGGTTATGTACTCATAGCCGCCTTGGAATCTCACCCGTGCACCAGAAACGCGATCACCGCATCATTCGCAGCCGGCATTTTCACAAGATGCAGCGGCGGCATTTTGTCATATTCGACGTGCTGCCCTTCGTCGGCACGCTGGTTGCGCTGGGCCTGTTACTCTGTCACCCGATCGGCGTAACCGAGCTCGGCCTGTTCTTCGGCTTCTGGCTGATCACTGGCCTTGGTTTGACCGTCGGCTATCATCGCCTGTTCACCCATCGCGCTTTTGCCACCTCGTCCGCGATGAGCGCGATCCTGATCATCATGGGATCGATGGCCGGCCGCGGCCCGATGCTGTCCTGGGCGGCAATGCATCGGCGCCACCACGAGCTGTCGGATCACGACGGCGATCTGCATTCGCCGCGTCTGCATGGCGATGGCGCGTTCGGTCGCCTGCGCGGCTTCCTGCATGCGCACCTGACCTGGATGATCGAGCACGATTACCCCAACGTCGCGCATTACGTGCCGGATTTGATGGCGGACCGCAGGCTGGTCGCGGTCAACAGCTACTATTATACTTGGGTCGCGCTCGGCCTGTTGCTGCCGGCCGCGATCGGCGGCCTCGCCACGATGAGCCTGTGGGGTGTGCTGGGGGGCCTGCTCTGGGGCGGCGTGGTCCGCATGTTCGTGGTCGAGCAGACCATGTCCGCCATCAACTCGATCATGCATACGTTTGGCGCGCAACCCTTTGTCACGCGTGATGACAACAGCAGGAATCTCGGCGTGATGGCCTGGCTCGCCTGGGGCGAGGGCTGGCACAACAACCATCACGCCTTCCCGTATTCGGCCGCCTTCGGCCTGCGCTGGTTCGAGTTCGATCCCGGCTTCATCTTCATCCGCGCGCTGGAGGCGCTTGGGCTTGCCTGGGACGTCAAGGTGCCGAGCGAGGAGAAGATCGCGCGGCGCATGTCACCGCAGCCGGGCGACGCCGCGCCCGACCTCGAAACGGGCTGAGCATCATCGACCGGCGCAAGTGCCGGTGATGATGCGGCTTTGAACCGATGCTGTTCAACGACTACCCCTTTCTCCTGGTCTTCCTGCCGGCGGCGCTGCTGATCTACCGCCTGGTCGATCCATATCCACATTTGCGCATTGGCGTGCAGGTCGCGCTGTCGCTCGCCTTCTACGCCTGGGGCAGCCCCTCCTTCATCCTGCTGCTGATCGCGTCGATCGCGGTCAACTGGCTTGCCTCGGTCGCCTATGGCCGGGTGAAGTGGAAGGCGGTGCTGACACTCGTGATCGTGCTCGATATCGGCGTGCTGGCGCTGTTCAAATACGCGAACTTTGTGCTGGCCAACCTCGCCCTCTTGCTCGGCACGACGCTGCCGCCGCTCGACATCGGGCTGCCGCTCGGCATCTCCTTCTTCACCTTTCACCACATCATGTATCTGGTCGACCTGAAGCGCGGCAAGGCGCCGCTCTATGCGCTCGACCGCTACGCGCTCTACATCGCCTTCTTCCCGCAGGCGATCGCCGGCCCTCTGGCGCGCTGGTCGGAGGTGATGCACCAGTTCGGCAGGCAGGTCTACGTGCCGGGCTGGCAGCGCCAGTTCTGCATCGCGACCTGCTTCATCGCGATCGGCCTGTTCGAGAAGGTCGTGATCGCCGACAACATCGCGCATCTGCTCGATCCTATCTACACGCAGGCCGCGAGCGGGCCGCTCGCGAGCGGCGATGCCTGGCTCGCTTTCTGCTTCTCCTTCCAGATCCTGTTCGACTTCTCCGGCTATTCCGACATCGCGATCGGGCTTGGCCTGCTGTTCGGCGTGCAGCTCCCCTACAATTTCAATGCGCCGCTGCGCTCGACCAATATCCAGGATTTCTGGCAGCGCTGGCACATCACGCTGATGCTGTTTTTGCGCGACTATGTGTTCTATCCGCTGGTCAATCTGCGCCTCCTGCCGCGGCGCTGGCTGCCGGTGCAATTCTTTGGCGCAATGCTGATCACCATGGCGCTGTGCGGATTGTGGCATGGCGCGAGCTGGGCCTTCGTGCTGTGGGGCGTGCTGCACGGCCTCGCGCTGGTCGCCTGCGCGTTGTGGCGCCGCTACGGGCCGGATTTTCCATCGTGGCTCGGCTGGGCGCTGACGGTGCTGTTTGTGCTCGCGACCGGCGTGATTTTTCGCGCCGGATCGATTGAAGCCGCCTGGCATGTGTTCGCGGGGCTGCTCCAGCCGCTGCCGCTCGATCGCATCGGCCAGGTGTGGCCGCTGGTGGTGGCTCCGCTGGTCGCATTCCTGTTGCCGGCGAGCCAGGACATCGTGGCGTTTTTCACCCGCAAGCCGAATGCTGTGCTGGCGGGCCTGCTCGGGATCGGCATCCTCGCCTTGCTGATCCAGATCGGGGAAGGGGGGCTCCATGAGTTCGTCTATTTCAAGTTCTGACACGTCAGTCGAATGGGGCCGCTGCCTCGCCGCCTGTTTCGGCGCGCTTGCACTGGGCGCCGCGCTGATCGCCGCCGTCGTGATGTCGGTCGATCCCTACGACAGCGGCCGGTTCGGGTGGTTCGGCATCGCCGGCGTGAATGATCGCAATCCCTGGACCGCCAATGCCAGCCGGGCCCGCGATCCGCAATTCGATTCCGCCATTCTGGGCAATTCCACCGGGCAGTTGCTGCAACCGGCTGAGCTCGACAAGGCGACGGGCAAGCGCTTCGTGCAGCTCGTCGCGCCGGGCGCGGACCCGCGCGGCGACCTCGCAATCCTTGATTTCTTCGCTGGGCAGCACACGACCATCGGCGCCCTCGTCGTCGTGATCGACCAGCCCTGGTGCGCGAACGACTTGCCGCCGTTGCCGCAAGATGCGTTCCCGTACTGGCTCTATGAAGCCGGCGCGCTCCGCTATCTCGGTCATCTCTTCACATGGCCTGCGCTCGATCGCGTCGTCCAGCGCATCGCCATCGGTCGCGGCTCGCGCAAGCCGATCCGCCCTGACGGCTATTGGAGCTATGAGGAGGTGTGGCCACCCGGCGCGAAACATCCGGCCGCCGCGGAGCCCGCCAGGGCGGCGCCGTTCGACGGCAAGATCACTGATACTTTTCCTTATGCAGTCATGCTGGCAAGCGCGATCGCAAGACTTCCCCGCGATGCACCGGTCGTACTGCTGATGCCGCCGACCTTCTACGCCATCGTGCCCCCGTCCCGCAGCCGCGAAGCCGCGCGCCATGAGGCCTGCAAGACGGCGTATCGGTCCATCATCAGCGGCCGACCCAACAGCAATCTGATCGACTATCGCCTCGATAATGCGCTCACGCGCGACCCCGCCAATTTCGTCGATCTCATCCATTACCGGGCGATCATTGCGCGCAAGCTCGAGCAGGGTATCGCGGCCAGCTTGCGCGACGGCGAGGCGGCGCAGATCAACTTCTGACGATCAGCCGATGTCCTCGAAGCCACCGTCGAGCCAGAGCCCGCGCGCCAGCTTGCGCTGGATCTTGCCGCTGGTGGTCTTCGGCAGTGTGCCGGGACGGATCAGCGCGATGTGGCGCGCAGAGAGCTCGTGGCTGTCGGCGATGGCCTCGCGTATTCGGCCCTTGATCTCGGCGGTGTCGATGGTGTGCCGTGCTGTACGTTCGACCTCCTGGACGATGACGAGGGTTTCCTCTCCGGTCTCGTCCGGCACCGAGAACGCCGCGCCGCAGTTTTCGCGCAAGCCTTCGTTGAGCGCCTGCACCGTGCGCTCGATGTCCTGCGGATAATGGTTGATGCCGCGGATGATGATGAGGTCCTTGATCCGCCCGGTGACAAACAATTCGCCGTCGGCATCGAGGAAGCCGAGATCGCCGGTGCGCAGCCACGGGCTGTCTTCGCCGGCAATCGCGGCGTTGAGTCCCTCGCGCGTCGCCGTATCGTTGCGCCAATAGGCGCGCGCGGCATTCGCGCCGGTGACCCAGATCTCGCCGATGCGGTCGATGGCAACCCGTTCGCGGCTGTCCGGCTCGACGATGGCGATCCGCTCGCCAGAGAGTGCGCGGCCGCAGCCGACCAGAACCTGCGCATCGTCCGGATCGGTCGGCGCCTCCGCCACATGCGCCTGAAGCGCCGCGCGGCTGACACTGCGCGTGATGTGACCTCCGCCGCGTTTCCCTCCGGAGATCAGAAGCGTCGCCTCCGCCATGCCATAGGCAGGATACATCGCGCGCGGATCGAATCCATGCGGCGCAAATGTCGCGGCGAACCGTTCGATGGTGTCCGCATGCACCGGCTCGGCGCCATTGAGCGCGATTTTGAGCGAGGACAGGTCGACGCCATCCATCTGATCGGCGCGGTAGCGGCTGACGCAGAGGTCGAAGCCGAAATTCGGGCTGCACGCCACTTCAGCACGATAATGGGAGATCGCGCGCAGCCAGCCGAGCGGACGCTGCATGAACGCGTTCGGCGCCATCAGCACACAGGTCGCACCGACATAGAGCGCTTGCAGCGCGTTCAGGATCAACCCCATGTCGTGATAGAGCGGCACCCAGTTGACATAGGTTGATTGCCTGGTGTTGCCGAGCGCCAGCCGGATCATCTCGAGATTGGCGAGCAGATTGGCATGGCTCACGATTGCGCCCTTCGGATCAGAGGTCGAACCGGAGGTGTATTGCAGGAACGCGATGTCGTCGGACGCAGGCTCTTGCAAGTCGACCGTCGCGCCGGCCGCTGTGGCGAGGTCGACTTCGATCCACCGGATAGTTTCCTGCGCGAAGCGCGCCTGCAGATCACCGCGCATCGCGAATGCGGTGGTCGTCAGCGCGAGCGCCGACGTGCAATTTGCGAGGATTGCGGCGCTGGCGTCACGGGCGCTGTTTCGCCGCGGCATCATCATCGGCACGGCGATAATTCCAGCCATCAGGCAGCCGAAGAACGCCACCATGAATTCGATGCCGGGTGGAAACACCAGGATGGCGCGGTCGCCGGGCTGCGCAGCCGCGGTCAGGTGCGACGCCAGCGCACGTGAGGCGTCGTGCAATTGGCGGAAGGTGAGGGCCGCTTCCTCCGTCCCGCGATCGGAGACGAAGACATAGGCGCGATCGTCGCCCTGGTCCGCCGCACGCCGGGCCAGCAGAGCCACGAGCGAGCGGAAAGTGTCCATTTGGGTTGCGCCGATCTCAGTCGCTCTCAGGCGGCGGAGCGGATGGCGCGCTTGTCGGCGAGAAATCGCGACAGCGCCTCAACGGTAGGGTGATCGTAGAAGTCGTCCGTCGACAGTTCGAGGTCGAGCTTTTCCTCGAGGTCCATCATGAGGTAGACGAGCATCGCCGAATCGAGGCCGAGACGGTTGAATTTTGTGCCGGTGTCGACCCGGTCCGTCGAAATGCGCAGGATATTGGCTAGCGCAGTAACGCAGAAATCCGAAATCTGCTCGCGTGTCATGTTGCTTCCCAGAAACAATTGGAACGACAATACGGGCGACCCCGAGGTTGTCAATTTGGCCGGAACGCCGCAGCGTTGAAGGTTGGGGACTGTTGCTTTCCGGCGTCGCCGGCTACTCAATTCGTGCACAGATGACGCGATTTCCCGTGGTCGACAGGGGCCGCGGCCGCCCGTATCCTCCTAAAATTGCAATTTGACGCGCGTGACGGGATTTTCGCATGAACCGCGCCCGCTTGTTTGCTGCGTTTCTGATTCTGCTCCTGCTGTCCGGAGCGGCCTCCGCCCAGCGCGGCAACGATTTTGATTCGCTGGTTGCACAGGTCAACGCGGCGACTCAAGCCGGACGTTGGGCCGACGGGCTCGCTGCGGCCCAAAAGCTGGAAAACCTGGTGCGCCGCCGGCAGGGCACGGACAACATGAACTATGCCGGGGTGCTGCATAACGAGGGCATGTTCCTCCATAATCTTGGCCGCTTGCCGGAGGCCGTCGACAAGCTCAATGCGGCGCTTGCCATCAAGCTGCGCAACAATGACGTCGCCTCGACCCTGCGCACCTCGAACGTCCTGGCGGCATCGCTCGGCATGCTCGATCACCGGGCGGAGGCGACAGCCGTGGCCGAGCGGGCGCTGGCGCTCGGCACCAGCGCTTTCGGGGCCAACGACGTCCGTCTCTCCGACACGCTGTCGTCGCTTGGCGGGCTCGCGCGCGACAAGGAGAATTTGGGGGAGTCCGTCCGCTATTTCGAGCGGGCGTTGGCCGGCCTGCAGGCCGCCAATTCGTCCCCGATCGATGTCGCATCCGCCATGGACGATCTCGGCGATGTCTACGGACTGCTTGGGCGCTTCGACGACGGCGAGAGTATGTTGAAGCAGGCACTTGATCTGTTCGACCGCAGCTTTGGCAAGAACGCCGAGACTGCGCCGAACTACGACAAGATGCTCAATGATCTCGGCAACCTCTATCTGGATGCCGGGCGATTGCCTGATGCCGAGGCGGCAATGCGCCGTTCGCTCGCGATCACGCGGATGCGGAACGGTGATGCTCATCCGAATGTCGCGGGCACCATGGGCAATCTTGCAACCGTGCTGGAGCACGAGGGACGCTACGCCGAGGCCGAAAAGCTCTACCAGCAGACGCTTCAGGCCTATGAGCGGATCTTCGGCTCCAATCATCCGACCACGGCGATCGGGCTCAACAATCTCGCCAATGTCTACTCAGCTCAGGGCAGGAACGAAGCGGCAGCAGGCCTCCAGGAGCGCGTGCTCGCCATCTACGAGAAGGCGTTTGGTCCCGAGAGCCCCGATGTCGGGCGGGCCCTCAACAATCTTGCGAATAGTTACGCAGATATGGGACGCAACGCACAGGCGCTCGATCTCTACCGGCGGTCGCTGGTCGTGATGGAGCGCAAGTTTGGCGAGGGCAGTGGCCCGACCGCGCTGGCGGCAGGATCGCTCGGACAGGCTCTGAGGGACGCGGGCCAGACGGATGAGGCGCGGCTGTACCTGGTCCGGAGCCTCGAGATTGACGAGCGCGCCCTCGGCGGCAGGCATCCGCAGCTCGTCAAGGACCTGCGCGCGATCGCGCTGCTCGACCTCAAGACCGGCAACATGGCGGATGCGCGCAGCCAGCTCGACCGTGCGCTCGCGATCGCGCGGGACCGGCTCGGGCCGCGCCATCATGACACCATCGCCACGCTGATCAACCTCGCCGATGCCGACCGCCGCGAAGGCAAATGGCTGGACAGCCTGGCACGGTTGCGGCTCGCCGCCACCGCGCTCAACGCGCAGCAGAATGTGCAGTTCATTCGTTTTCCCGAGCTCGATCCCTGGCTGATCGATGCGATCTGGCGCGTCTCCGACGGCAAGCCGGACAATGCGGCAAAGGACGAAGCCTTCGGCGCCGCGCAGCGCGCGCATGAGACAAGTGCGGGCGCGGCTCTGTCCCAGATGGCGGCGCGGTTCGGCGCGGGCAATGATGCGATCGCGGGACTGGTGCGGCGGCAGCAAGATCTGAAGGCGAGCCTCGAGACGCTCGACAAGCGCGTGACCTCGGAGCTCGGGCAGGCGGATGGAAAGCGCAACGACACGCTGATCGCGAGCCTGCGTGTGCAGACGGCGCAAACGCAGAAATCGCTCGACGATGTTTCGGCGCAGCTTGACCGCAGTTTTCCGGCCTATGCCGAATTGTCCAGTCCGCAACCGCTGTCGATTGCGCAAACGCAGGGGCTGCTGAAGTCCGACGAGGCGCTGCTGGCGTTCATCGTGCTGGGCGACAAGACTTATGCGTTCGCGATAACGCGCGAGGCAAGCGCGTTGCGCCAGATCGCGCTCGGCAGCCGCGAGCTCAATGACCGCGTCGCGCATTTGCGGCAAGGGCTCACCGATCCGGAAGCCGCAAAATCGTCGTTCGACCTCGATGCGTCCTTCGAACTCTACACGACGCTGTTCGGTCCGATATTGGGCGACATCGGCGGTAAGCCGAAACTGCTGGTCGTCCCGGCCGGCGCGCTGACCAGCCTGCCGTTTCAGGTGCTGGTGACGAAAAAGTCTGACATGGCGTCCGCCGATCGCTATCGGCAGGCGGCGTGGCTGCTCAATGAGCGCGCCATCACGGTGCTGCCGTCAGTGCCGAGCCTGCGGGCGCTACGCAGTTTTGCCAGGGATTCGCGCGCCCAAAGGCCGTTCATCGGCTTTGGCGATCCGGTGTTGCAGCGGTCGTCCGGCGACAAGCGCCCAGGGCGGAGCGTGCAGCCCTACCAGAACTACTATGACGGCTCCGCCGTCGATCTCGAGCGTCTGCGCACGGGTCTGCCCGCGCTGCCGGAGACCGCAGGCGAGCTCCAGGCCGTGGCGCGTGCGCTCGGCGCTTCGCCACAGGACGACGTCAAGCTCGGTACGGCCGCGACCGTGACAAACGTCAGCCTGCTTCCGCTCGATCAATACCGCGTCGTCGATTTCGCCACCCACGGCCTCGTCGCCGGCGAGGTCAACGGCCTCAGCGAGCCCGCGCTCGTGCTCACGCTGCCGGACCGGCCGACCAGCGATGATGACGGCCTGCTCACCGCAAGCCGTATCGCAAAGCTCAGGCTCGATGCCGACTGGGCGGTCCTCTCTGCGTGCAACACCGCCGCCGGAGACAGGCCGGGTGCGGAAGGCCTGTCCGGCCTTGCGCGCGCCTTCTTCTACGCCGGCGCGCGAGCGCTGCTGGTCTCGCATTGGCCGGTTGATTCCGACGCGGCGGTGCGCCTGACCACGGGCGCCTTCTCCGAGCTCACCGCACATCCCGGCATCGGCCGTGCCGAGGCGCTGAGGCGATCGATGAAGGCTCTGATCGCCGACCGGTCGTCACCGCGCAACGCCGATCCGGCCATCTGGGCGCCGTTCGTGCTGGTCGGCGAGGGCGGTTGACGGCGGCTGCGGAAGGCCGAAACTGTCGCTCAAAGAAGGTCCCGGGAGCGATTCACATCCGGCATATCCTCATCGCGACGGTGGTGGCTTTGATGATCGGACAAGCGGCAGCCAAGGATGTTTTGTCGGGCGCGAGCCTCTATGAAGATGTGGCGCGCTACGCCTCCTTCGGCCTGCACCGCTTCGGCTCGCTGGGTGACCGTGCGACTGCTGACTGGATCGCCGGCGAGCTTTCGGCTGCCGGCTTTGCGATCAAATTCCAGCCCGTCGTGCTCGGCCGGCAATATGTCGTCGAGCGAGCCAGCGCTGAAGCCGTCGGCATCAGCGTCGAGGCGACGCCGTTCTGGTGGCCGCCGGAGGACAAGGCCAGCTTCCATCTCTCCGCCCCGCTGGCGCGCGACGGCGATGTCGCGGGAAAGGTTCTCAGGATCGAGCTGCCGTTTGATCGCGGCGCCTATCTCGGTCCTGCCCATCGCACGGCGATCGCCGAGGCCGCGGCTAGGAAGCCCGCCGCCATCCTGCTGATGATCGGCAATCCCGCCGACGACCGCTTCGCCTACAATGTCACGCAGGAGGACGCGCCCTGGCCGGTGCCGGTGATGGTGGTCGGCGCCAAGGCGCGGGCGACATTCGAGCGTGCGCTGGCGTCAGGTGCGCCGGTGACCTTCGATGTTGCGGGCCATTACGAGCGCAACGTTTCAGGCCGCAACGTCATCGCCGAGACCGGCATCGGCCGCGGGCCGACCATCGTCGTCTCCACACCGATGACCGGCTGGTACACTTGCGTCTGCGAGCGCGGCCCCGGCATCGCCAATTTCCTTGCGCTGGCACGCACGGTCGCCGCGGAAAAATGGCCGGCGCATTTCGTCTTTATCGCCACTGCCGGCCATGAGATCGGCCATGGCGGCATGGAGTTGTTCTTGAAGGATGGCGCGCCCGCGCCAAAGGACACGCTGGCCTGGATCCATTTCGGCTCGTCGAACGCCTGCTACGCGGTTGCGGAGGGGGCCCGCACTGACCGGGCTGAAGAGGAGCGCTATCTCGTGCTGAGCAAGTCGGCGGTCACGTTGACCGACGAGGCCTTCGTCGCCGTCGCGGCAAAACGTCTGGTGACGGAGAAGCAGGCGGTCGGCGAGCTGCGCGACGTGCATGCAGCGGGCTACGCCAATTTCCTCGGCATGGCCGGTCGCCATCATACGTTCCATACGCCGGCAGATGATCTCGGCGCGACCGGGCCCAAGATCCTCGAGCCGGTCGCGCGCGCTTTTGTCGATGCTGCACGAAAAATCGTCGAACGCGGCGACGCCGCGTTCAGATAGAGCATGATTCGGAAAAGTGTGGAGCGGTTTTCCCTCGCGACAAACGCGGAACGCGTTTGCGCGGAGATCATGCTCAAATAATAGCGTCAGTTCTGGTAGTAGCCGCGCGGCTGATAATACTGCCGGGGTTGTTGCTGCTGATAGTAATAGCCCTGCTGACCGTAGCCCTGGTCGTAAGATGGTTGCTGCTGCGGCTGCTGCTGGTAGACCTGCGCACCATAGGCGCGATTGACAGGGCGCGGCGCCGGATAGCGCGCGCCGGTGTCGCTGCCGTCAGCGGGATAGATGTAATTGTCATCCTGCGGCATGTAGCGCCGGGCGGGCTGCGCCGGCGGCGTCAGATTCACGGGATCGCCAGTGGTGGCGTACTGCTGCTGCTCTTCGGCCGGCTGCGGGCCGCGGGCCACCGCGTTGGTGGTGCGGCCGCGCGGATTGCGGGCCAGCGCCACCTGCGCCGAGCCAGTCAGCGTCACCGAGGTGTTGAGCACGCCCTGCTCCTGCACCAGCGCATAAAGCGTGGTGGCGTTCTGGCGCGACAGCCGCACGCAGCCATGCGAGGCGGGCGTACCCAATCGTCCGACCGAGTCGGTGCCGTGGATGGCGTGCCCGACCTTGGTGAAGAAGATCGAGTGCGGCATCGGCGCGTCGTCGAATTCCTTGGAGTAGTGATCCTCTTCCATGCGGAAGGCGCGGAACGCGCCGTTCGGCGTCTCGCGCGACGGGATGCCGGTCGACACCGGCCAGTGGTAGCGCGTGATGCCGTCGACCACGACGGTCATCTGCTGATTGTCCTTGTCGACGGTAATGTCGACCTTGGCCTGCGCGCTGCCCGCGCTCAAAAGCATCAAGGAAGTGAAAGCAATGAAAAAGGAACGCATCTGACGTCTGGCCTCCGGCCTGTTCACGCAAGCGCCGCGGCTCTCCGTCCCCCGGCGCGCACTATGCCTGCAATCCGGCTTTCGTTCCAGCGGTCTGCCCGCCCATCGTTAACGTGATGCCGGGCGTAAGCAAGGCTGCTTTGTGCCGCGCCGCCTGCGGCGGTGCTGACATTTTCGCGAGCAGGGTGCGTTCACAACGCCGACAATTCGTCACAAAGGCGCAACCATTTGGCTGCCCCGGGCGTTGTTCATCACCTACCTCGACAGGCGGCTCCGGCCGTCATTTACCCCTGGGGACCCAAGATGAACAAAGCTCGTATCGCCGCCGCGCAACTGCCGGTGGGCTTCCGGACCCGCCTGCTTTTCGCCGGCGCCGCCGTCCTTCTGGCCCTGGCTAGCTTGCCGCAACCTGGCCACGCCCAGGGCATCGTCCGCGGTGCCCAGGAAGGTACTTATGAAGGCAACCGTATCGCCGGCCCCGTGGGCGGCGCGGTCGGTGGTGTCGTCGGTGCCGGTGTCGGCGGAGCCGTCGGCGCCGTGGATGGCATCTTGGGCATTCCCTATCACGGCCACCGCCGTTGCCGCGGCTACTATGACGGCTACCACCATTTCCGTTGCTATTGACGACCGGTGGTCATTCCGGGGCGCGCCTCTTGGCGCCCCGGAATGACGCTGAAGGTCAGTTCTTCAGCCGATATCCCGTCCGGAAAATCCACCAGATTGCGCCCAGGCAGATCGCCAGGAACGCCACGGTCATGCCGAAGCTGACGAATATGCTGACATCCGCGATCTCGTAAAAGCTCCAGCGGAAGCCGGAGATCAAATAGACGACCGGGTTGAACAGCGTCACGGTGCGCCAGGCCGGCGGGAGCATGTCGACGGAATAGAAGCTGCCGCCGAGGAAGGTCAGCGGCGTCACCACCAGCATCGGGATCATCTGGAGTTTTTCGAACCCGTCGGCCCAGATGCCGATGATGAAGCCGAACAGGCTGAAGGTGACAGCCGTCAGCACCAGGAAGACCAGCATCCAAACCGGATGCTGGATGTGCAGCGGCACGAACATGCCGGCTGTCGCCAGGATGATGAGGCCCAAAATGATCGACTTGGTCGCGGCCGCGCCGACATAGCCGAGCACGATCTCGACATAGGAGATCGGCGCTGACAGGATCTCGTAGATCGTGCCGACGAATTTCGGGAAGTAGATGCCGAACGAGGCATTCGTGATGCTCTGCGTCAGCACCGACAGCATGATCAGGCCCGGCACGATAAAGGTGCCGTAGCTGACGCCCTCGACCTGGCTGATGCGCGAGCCGATCGCGGCGCCAAACACCACGAAATAGAGCGAGGTCGAGACCACCGGCGAGACGATGCTTTGCAGCAACGTGCGCCAGGTGCGCGCCATTTCGAACAGATAGATGGCGCGGACAGCGCGGTAGTTCATGACGTCCTCACGAGATCGACGAAGATGTCCTCGAGCGACGATTGCGTCGTGTCGAGATCGTTGAAGCGGATGCCGGCGTTGCGCAAATCGCTGAGCAGGCTGGTGATGCCGGTGCGTTCGCCCTTGGTGTCGTAGTCGTAGATCAGCGTCGCGCCGCTGTCGCAGAGGTCGAGCTCGTAGTGGGTGAGGCTCTCCGGCAGCGCGCTGAGCTTGCCTTGCAGATGCAACGTCAGCCGTTTCTTGCCGAGCTTCTGCATCAAGGTCGCCTTGTCCTCGACCAGCACGATCTCGCCCTTGTTGATGACGCCGATGCGGTCGGCCATCTCCTCAGCTTCCTCGATGTAGTGCGTGGTGAGGATGATGGTGACACCGGACTGCTGAAGGGTGCGCACGACTTCCCACATGCCCTTGCGCAGCTCGACGTCGACGCCGGCGGTCGGCTCGTCCAGAAACAGGATCTGCGGCTCGTGCGACAGCGCTTTCGCGATCATCACGCGGCGCTTCATGCCGCCGGAGAGCGTGATGATCTTGTTGTCTTTCTTGTCCCAGAGCGAAAGGTCTTTCAGCACCTTCTCGATATGGGCCGGGTTCTTCGGCTTGCCGAACAGGCCGCGGGAGAAGCTCACGGTCGCCCACACGCTCTCGAAGGCGTCGGTGTGCAATTCCTGCGGCACCAGCCCGATCAGCGAGCGCGCCTTGCGGTAGGAGGTCCGGATGTCCTCGCCGCCGACCAGGACCTTGCCCTCGCTCGGATTGGCGATGCCGCAGACGATGGAGATCAGCGTGGTCTTGCCGGCGCCGTTGGGGCCGAGCAGCGCGAAGATCTCGCCGCGCTTGATGTCGAGATTGACGTTTTTGAGCGCCTTGAAGCCGGACCCATAGGTCTTCGACAGATTGGCGACAGAGATGATGGGGGACATGATGGCCGGTAGGGGGTGGGGAGGGAGGCGCTGGAACCCGCACCCTGTCGGGCGGAGACCAGCGGAGCCCTGAAATAGGAATGCCCTTGCCCGGTCGCAATTGCCGAGAGAAAAATGGTCTCAAAACAGGCCCTTAGGTGGCAGGTTTCGGGCAAGTGTTGCGCGATGGTCACGGGCTGCGGCTAAGATTGTCGCTCACGCGGCTCTTTGTTGCGTCTGCGAGCAGGCCATGGCTACGATTCCGACCAATTGCTAAGTGTCCCCAGGGAAAAGATCGATGAGACCGAACGGCCGTTACGCAGCCGGCGCCAGCCAGTTGTCCACCCTCCGCGCGTGGGCGATCTGCCTGCTCCTGCTGTCAACTGTTGCCATGAGCCCGACCACCGCCAAGGCGGCGCCGAGCCAGGCCGCCGCGACGACCCATGTCTATCTGCTCCGCGGCGTGCTCAACATCTTCTCGCTCGGGCTCGACACCATCGGTGCAAGGCTCGAGGCGCAGGGCATCCCGGTGACGGTCGCAAACTTCGTCTCCTGGTCCTCGCTCGCCAATGAGGCGGCGGCGAACTACAAGGCCGGCCGGCTCAAGACCATCGTGCTGGTCGGGCACTCATCGGGCGCGACCGCGCTGCCCGACATGATCGCCAAGCTCAACCAGCTCGGCGTTCCCGTGAAGCTCGCGATCGGGCTCGACTCCGTGTTCAAGACCAGGCTGTCGACCGGCGCCGAACGCTACATCAACATCTATATCGGCGACGGTCCGGGTGAGCCGGTACGGGCCGCGACCGGTCTTCGTGGCAAGCTCGACAACGTCGACGTGCGCGGCAGCGGCGTCGGCCACATCACCATCGACAAGAACGAAGCGATCCAGCGCCGCGTGATCGCCGAGATCGATGCCGCGATCGCGCGTTCGCGCGGGCCTGCGCCGGTGGCCGAGCCTGGCGCGCCACGGGCTGCGCGTTCAGCAGCGGCAACGGCTCCGGGCCGCAACTGAAGCTTCCGCCGGAAACGGCTGAACCGATGATGCCGCCGTCCTGCCGACGGCGGCATTGTCGTATCTGCAAGTCGAGCCAGTTCTCCTCGCGGCTCGTCGTCGTGCGTCAAACATGAAAAGGGGCACGCCGCGTGAGCGGCATGCCCTCCAAGACATCATCGGGAACGACGATTTATTTCTTCTCGGGCACCCAGGTCGTGCTCGCCTTGTCATATTTGAAGCCCGGTGCGTCCTTGAGCGTGTCTTTGGTCTCCTCGACCGTCAGCCACCATTTGTCGTTCTTCTTGGCGGTCTTGACTGCGCTGAAGGGAATGATGACGTCCTTTTCGCCGACGCCCAGGAAGCCTCCGACGCCGAGAACGAGGCCGGTGATTTTGCCGGACTTGTCGACCAGCACGTCATCGATATCGCCGATCTTGCTTTCCTTGGGATCGTAGACGGCCTGTTTGTAGTAGTTGGTCACCGTCCAGCTTTCCGTCGGCCCCGATTTCATGGTGGTCGTTGCTGCATGAGCAGCGGTGGCGGCGGCAACCGCGAGGGCACATGCCAAAACCAGCTTTTTCATCTTGATCTCCTCAGCTTATCAATCGCGGTGCCAACGGGAAAATTAGGCAAAGGTTCCTCGCGCCCGTTCCGGTGTGCGATCGAGCACCCGCGGAGCACCGCTAGCAAAATGCCGGGTGAGACGAAGAGGAACCCGCGTCTCGATCGGGTGTTGTTACTCCATGACGGAGAGACCAAACGCCGGCCCAATGGCAGTTCAGCCTGAGCGCGCTTGGGCAGGTCAGCCGGTTGCCGAAACTGCGCCTGCGAAGAAGCCGTGGTCGCGGTTGAAGCGATTGAACGCAACGTGGGCCAGTCGGCTGAGGGAGCGCGCGCTCCGGACACAGCGTGCTTTACTGGCCGGCAAGAAGATCAATCGCGACGTTTCCAAAACCTAGCTGCCGACAAGACCTGGCTGACAATCGGCTATCGCGATTTCTGTTTGGGGCTGACGCATGAGAGAATTCCAGTGCCCGTCGTGCCGGCAACCTGTCTCGTTCGAGCAGATCGAATGTGCGAACTGCGGCAGCCAGTTGGCGTTCGATTCCTCGTGCATTGGCATGACATCGCTCGACTTCAAACGCCCCTGCAGCAACCGCGACATCATCGGCTGTAACTGGTCCGTCGACGGATCGGAGTGGTACTGCGACGCCTGCCGTCTGACGCGAACGATCCCGAACCTCGGCAGCTCCAGAAACGTCCTGCTTTGGCGACGCGTGGAGGGAGCCAAGCGCCGTCTTCTCTATGACCTCAGCCGTCTGCGGCTGCCGCTCGTGTCGCGCAGCGGCGCGCGCGTGGCCTTCGACATTCTCTCGGACGAGACGAATTCGATCCTGACCGGGCACCTGTCAGGCCTCATCACGCTCAACCTCGCAGAAGCCGACGACGTCGAGCGTGAGGCGCGCAGGGTGTCGTTTCGGGAGCCGTATCGCACGTTGCTCGGGCACTTCCGCCATGAGATCGGTCACTTCTACTGGGACGTTCTCGTCGACAGCACGAATTTCCGGGCGCCGTTCCGGCTGATCTTTGGTGACGAGACGCAGGACTATCAAGCTGCGATACGCGGCTACTACAGCCGCACCGATCGTTCGTACGATCGGATGGGCTTCATCAGCGAGTACGCCACGTCCCATCCCTGGGAGGATTGGGCCGAAACCTTCGCGCATTTTCTCCACATCGTGTCGACGCTCGACTCGCTGGCAGGCTTGCCGCTGTCGCTGGACGAGCGCGCCCGGCAGACCCTGACGGATCCCTATTTCGAGAGCGACTTCGAAGCGCTGCTGGCATTGTGGACGCCGCTCTCCCGCGGCATCAACGAGCTCAACCGGTCGCTCGGGATGAACGACGCCTATCCGTTCGACATATCGCCGGCGGTGAAAGGCAAGCTGCATCTCGTCCACATGGCGATCAGCGCGTTTCGCGATCAGCAAGGGGCGCTGGAGGACGCGGCGAGGATTTACGCTCCGGCGGAGTAGGGCGGCCGTCCTCGGCCCCGATGCAGCGCCAGTTTCATCTCCTCACACCGATTTCACCTCGCCGCCGTCCATGCGCAGCACCGTGCCGGTCATCCAGCGCGCGGCGGGCGAGACGGCGAATGCGGTAAGGTCGGCGATCTCTTGGGGCTCGCCGAAGCGGCCGATGCCGGCCTGGCTGAGAACATGTCGTTTGGCGTCGTCGAGCGTGACGTTTCGAGACGCGGCGATCCGCTCCAGCATCGACAACCGGCGGCCGGTCATGATCGCGCCGGGCGAGATGCTGTTGACCTGGACGCCGTCCGCGATGCCGCGCTCCGCGAACGCCTTGGCCAGCGCTTCGATCGCCGCGTTGATCGCTCCGACGGCCGCAGCCGCCGGCTTCGGAATCACCGCGGCATTGCCGGACATGAAGACAACGCTTCCCTCGGCCTGCTTCAGGGCCTCCCAGGCGCGGATGGTCAGCCGGCGCGCGCCGTGAAACTTCAGCGCCATGCCCGCATCCCACTGCGCGTCCGTCATTTCGAACAAGTCGAGCCCGGGGACTGCGCCGGCGACATTAACCAGCGCATCGATGCGGCCAAAGCGGTCCAGCGTCCGGGTCACAACGGCTTCCGCCGAGGCGGAGTCCATCAGGTCGACGTCGAGCGCCAGCGGCTCGGCGCCGGCCGCCGCGATCTCGCGGCCGGCCTCTTGTAGCTTCTCGCCGCTGCGCGCCGTGATGACGACTACGCCGAAGTCCCGCGCGAGCCGAACCGCGGTGGCCCTGCCGATCCCCGAGCTAGCGCCGGTGACGATGGCGACGGGTCTCGTCATGGTGATCTCCTCGCCCTACCGGAGCTGGCCCAGGACATCGCGAATGCTCGCCGCGATCTCCGTTGCATGCGTTTCCAGGGCGAAATGACCGGTGTCGAAGAACTGCACCACCGCGTTGGGATTGTCGCGCTTGAAGGCTTCGGCGCCGGGCGGAATGAAGAAGGGATCGTTCTTGCCCCAGACCGCGAGGAACGGCGGCTTGTGTGTGCGGAAGTAGTTTTGGAATGACGGATAGAGCGCGACGTTGCTCTTGTAGTCGCCCATTAAGTCGAGCTGCACGTCATCCGAGCCCGGGCGCGCCAGATAGAAATTGTCGAGATTCTGGCCGTCCGGCGACACCAGGCTCGGATCGGGTACGCCATGCGTGTATTGCCAGCGCGTCGTCTCCGGCGTGAGGAAGGCGCGCAACGCATCGCGGTTGGCCGGCGACGGGTCCTGCCAATAGGCTTTGATCGGAGTCCAGCCGTCGCTCAGCCCGTCCTCATAGGCGTTGCCGTTCTGCGAGATGATGGCCGTGATCCGCTCGGGATGGCTGAGCGCAAGCCGGAAGCCGGTCGGCGCGCCATAGTCGAAGACGTAGACCGCAAAACGATCGAATCCGATCACTTCGGTGAAGCGCTCGATCACGCGCGCGATGTTGTCGAAGGTGTAGTTGAAGGTGTCGCGTGAGGGCATGTCGGACTGGCCGAAGCCGGGAAGATCGGGCGCAACGATGTGGAATTTGTCGGCGAGCAGCGGGATGAGGTCGCGGAACATGTGGCCTGCGCTCGGGAAGCCGTGCAGCAGCAGGAGCTTCGGCGCGCCGACAGGTCCGGCCTCGCGATAGAACACATTGAAGCCATCGATGTCGGCCGTGCGATATCTGGTGGAGGTCATGACAGTCTCCGTGATTGGTAGCTGATGTGGTTGCCTTGAGAAGATTGGATTCGGTGCTGACGCAACGCCGGTGCCGCAGGCGGCTTTAATTACCGCTTACGGCGCGGACCGCGTCGCGAATGATGTCGGTGACGGCCGTGGGCGCGGTGACGCTGGGCGTGTGATCAACAGGCAGGGCGCGGATGTTTGCCTTCATGCGCTCCGCCATATAGCGCTGCGTGTCCGGCACGATCATGCGGTCCTGCTCGGCGATCAGGAACCAGCTCGGGACGTCCTTCCAAAGCGGGCGGCCGACTTGCACCGTGATGCAGTTCAGCGAGATCGGCCGCTGCACGGCTGCGAGCACGGCGCGATCCTCCACCGAAGCGTTCTGCGCAAAGGCCGTCGCGAAGGCATCCTCAGGCAGCCAGATCAGTCCATTGTCGTCGGGTGCGAGTTTCGGCGCCTGCTGATGCGGCGGAAGGCGATAAAACACGTCCGCAACCTTCTCGCCCTCGTCGGGGGCAAGGGCCGCGACGTAGACCAGTGCTTTCACGCGCGCAGGCCGTGCGAGCGCAATCACCGCACCGGCATAGGCGTGTCCGGCAAGCACGATCTGGCCTTCTGTGCGATCCAGGCTGCGGTTGAGGGCCGCGACATCGTCGGCGAGAGAGGTCAGCGGCAATGGCGCCGCCTGCGCCTTGATCCCCTCGGCCTCGAGCGCGGTGATGACATGCGCCCAGCTCGATCCATCCGCCCACGCGCCGTGGGCCAGGACCACCGTCACATCGCTTTTGGCCATTTCTATCTCCATACATAACCTGTCTAATTACTATAATCAGGTTATTTCGGTCGTAGTAACTTGTCAATAGTCAGTTTACAGGTTATGTGAAGCCCATTCCGTCTGGCTGGGGAGCCGCGCGTGCCAAACAGACCGCCTGCCATGTTCATTGCCGACTCACTCGGTCTCGATTTCCTCAATTCGATCGCGACGCCGGTCGATACGCCCGTCGACTGGATCGACGACGGCGAGGGCCTGATCGACTGGCTGGCCCAGGCGAGGCTCGTTCCTTCTGACGAGCTCGACGCGATGAAAGGGCGCGCCTTGCCGGGCGAGCTCGATGAGGTCGCGGATCAGGCGCGCGCCTTACGCGAGTGGTTCAGAGGTTTTGTTCGCAAGCATGCCGGCCGGCCGCTCACGGCGAAGGCGCTGCAAGAACTCGGTCCGCTGAACAGCCTGCTGGAACGCGACGAGATGTTCCGGCAGATCACGCCACGTCATGGCGAGGGTGGTGATGGTCTTGCGCTGCAAAGGATGCGGCGCTGGCGATCGCCCGAATCCCTGCTGCTGCCGGTCGGCGAAGCGATGGCAAAATTTGTCTGCGACGAGGACTTTTCGGACGTGAAGGCGTGCGAGGGCCACAGCTGCACGATGCTGTTCGCCGACCACACCCGCAGGCGCGCGCGACGGTGGTGCATCATGGCGGTCTGCGGCAACCGCGCCAAGCAGGCCGCGCATCGGAGCAGGCTCAAGAGCAGGCAGTGACAGGGCCGGGGGCGACAGCGGACCTGACAACAAGGACTCCAACACCATGGCTGATCTTCCCCTGATCGTTTTCGACGTCAACGAGACGCTGCTCGACCTCGAGACGATGGAGCCGACCTTCGCGCGCATCTTCGGCGACAAGGACGCGATGCGCCTGTGGTTCGCCAATTTCATCCTCTATTCCTCGGCCCTCACGGTCGCCGGCTGTTATGTCCCGTTCACCGACATCGGCGCTGCCGTGATGAAGATGCTGGCGGATACAAAAGGCATCCGGATCGATGAGCGCGACAAAAAGGAGCTGACCGAGCGGTTTTCGACGATGCCGCCGCATCCCGAGGTTCCTGCGGCGTTGCGCAAGCTGCGCGACGCCGGCTTCCGCCTGTTCACGCTGACCGACAATCTGCTCGAGGTGCAAACGCGGCAGCTCACGCATGGCGGCATTGTCGATCTGTTCGAGCGGCGTTTCAGCGCCGACGGCGTCAAGCATCACAAGCCGTCGCGTGAGGCCTATGGCTATGTCGAGCGCGAGCTCGGCGCAAAACCCTCGCAGTTCTGTCTCATCGCCTGCCACACCTGGGACACGCTCGGTGCGGTGGCAGCGGGCTGGGAGGCGGCGCTGATCAGGCGCGTCGGCAACGACGTCCTCGGTGTTGGTCCGCAGCCGCAGATCGTTGGTGATGACCTCAACGACGTCGCCGATCAGTTGATCGCGCGCCACGGTCGATCCGCGGACCGACCTACCGCTTCTTGACCAGCTTGAGGGGACGACTGGCCTTCTGATTGGGATGCTTGATCGCGACGCTCTGTGTGTCGGGCGGGCTCAGGAAGCGGACGAGCATCGTTCTGAGATGCGCGGCGCTCTGCTTGATATCCAGCTTGGGATTGCGAATCGGCATGGCGCGGGATCCGTCGATGATGGCGATCAGGACGTTCGCCGTCGTATCCGGGTCCAGCCCTAAATCGACCCGCCCCTGGTCTTGCGCCCGGCGCAGGAAGTCAGCCCACAGGTGGCGGAACGCATTGGTGTGCCGTTGGATGATCTTGGCGAATTCCGGATTGCGGGCGGCCTCCGCGAGGCCATCCATGTTGAGGACCTGGGTCGGGCGGAGCCGCAGGCAGGTTTCCTCGATGTCGGTAAGCAGCGCCTCGATCACGTCGGGGGCAGCCAGAATCCTTTCTAGCCGTTCGGCCGCGTACGCAAGACCCAGGTCGATCATCGCCTCGATGATCGCCTGCTTGCTCGCGAAGTAGTGATAGAGGTGGCCGGGGCTGATCCCGGCTTCGGCGCAGATGTCCGTCGTGCTGGCCCCGCGAAAGCCGTCCCTGGCGAAGCAGCGGATCGCCGCGTGGAGAATCTCCTCGCGCTTCTGCTCATGCTTGACGGGGTCGACTTTCCTCAAAGCGCGCGTCTCCCTTCCCTGATCGCCCCATTTAGCACGACGGTCCGCCACGAGAAAATCAAAATTAGAGAGTTCCATCTATTTATGTTGACGGGTAGCAAGGGGCGTGAGAATGATTGTTAGAGAAACCTCTCTAATAAATTATCCAGGCGTGAGTGGGACCATGCGCTTTCAACGGGCGGCCCTGATGTCTGTCACGCTTGCGCTCGGTGGGTGCGCGGCCGCGCCGCTCGAACGGGCCGGCTCCCTCAGGAGCTACGACCGGATGACGGACGCCAACGGGCTGGTGACGCGATCGCAGATCCGCGTGAACAAGAAGGACGTGCTGGCGGCCAAGACGGTCCGGATCGCCTCGACCGTCTTTCCCGCGCGCACCGACGTTGCGCTGAACGAAAAGGAGCGGCGCCTGGTCGCGAATGCCATCAGCCGCGAGCTGTGTCTCCGCCTGAGCGAGCGCTTCCGCATCGTGGCCGCCGATGACGACGCCGACCTCACGGTGCAGGCGACGGTGACGCATGCCACAGCGACCAGCCCGACCGCCTCCGGCGCATCGCAAGCCCTGTCGATTGCGAAGACCGTTGCGCTTCCCGGCGTGCCTGTGCCGGTGCCAAGGCTTCCGGTCGGGCTTGGCAGCCTGTCGGTCGAGGCGGAAGCGCGCGATTTCGCCGGATTTCAGAAGGCGGCCATGGTCTGGGCGCGCAGCGCCAATTCCATCACGAACTCTGCGCGGGTCGCCAACGAGGGCGATGCCTACGATCTCGCCGCCGATTTCGGCGCCGACTTCGCCAAGCTGGTGACGACTGGAGACTCTCCGTTTGGTGGCATCCCTGCGCTGCCCCCGATCGAAAGCATTTCCGTGCGGTTCGGCGGCGCGCCCAAATATGTCGCGTGCGAGGCGTTCGGACGGTTTCCAGGCGTGACGGGCTTTGCGGGGGAGAAGCTCGGCCTGCCGCCAGGCTGGACGGATTCAGGTGCCAAGGAAAGTTCGACCAACACTCCGGCCGCGCCACCGGCGCCCGAAGTGCCTTCAGGCCAAACGCTCACACAGTGACGTGGCCGCCGTCACGTCCAAGCTCAACATATTCGTAGCCGTTTAGAGTAGATGACATGCTGACATCCGGAACAACTCGCCCTTTCCAACGTGCTCTGCGCCAAAGCGCAGCGCGTGCCGATATTCGTGCGAGCGCGGAGGCCATTCCCCTATTCACGGCCGATGAGGCATGGAGCCGGACGAATGCGGATCGGCGCGTAGCCGGCGAGAAGGATGGCCAGGAGTCGCTCCTCGAGCCCGGCTTCTGGATGACGGCCCTGGTCGCGTTTCTGCCGACCGCCGCGGGCTGTCTCTATCTCTTGCTGACCCAGGGGTGAGGCGCGCTTCGAACGCGACGCCGAGGGGAAGCAATGCAATCACGATATGGGTTGACGCGGCGTGGTCGCCGGGCACTTGCCTTCGGCCGCCGCAAATCACCGCGAGCTTTGGCAGTTGTCTTGACGCTGCTATTGGCGGGATGCGCGTCGAGCGCGAATCTCCCTCCTGCCTATCATCCCCCGCGCCCGCCGAGTGCCAAAGCGGTGCAGGAGGGTGTCAAGAAGGCCACCGCCGAAGCCAAGCTGACCGGAAGCCTCGCGGCATCCGCCGTCCGCCACACCGATCACGGGCCGGGATCGTATTTCGTCTGCCTGAGGCAGACAGGTCCCTCGGCGGGCGGACGGCCCGCCTATTCGGTCTTTTTCGACAATGACGACTACAAGGGAATCCAGAGCTCGGTGATTTCTGACGCCTGCGAAGCCAAATCATTGGTTCCGTTCAAGTGAGGCCACGATGCCGGGAGGGTCGGAAAGAGCGTCCCCGCTGACGGGCGTCATCGGGCCCGGTTCCGTGCCCCAAAATACGCCAAATCGGTGGTCACTAAGCCCCGCGGGGGAGGCCTGTGCCTCCTGTGGTGGGACTGCGGGACTTGATGATTGATCCAAGGCGACTTGTGGTGCTGGCAGCGGTTGCGCTGCTCGCCTTGAACCCCGACATGGCCGCAGGCTCGCCCGCCAAGTCGAAGCCGGCTGCGATCCCGACCGTCGCGCCGCCGCCCCCTCCGGCCGAGCCGCTGCCGCCGCCGAAAATCTACCTGTTCCGTGGCGCGATGGGGCCGATCTTCTCGACCGGCATGGACCGGCTCAGCGAGAAGCTGACACAGGCCGGCTTCTCCGCCGACGTCAACGAATTCACCATCTGCCGATGGATCGGCAGCCGCGCCATCGCGAGCTACAAGGAAACGCCGGCGCCGATCGTGTTGATCGGCCATTCCATGGGCGGGCTATGCTCGGTGATCATCTCCGAGATGGCGGCCAAGGAAAACATTCCGATCAGCCTCGTCATCACCATCGATCCCGCGCACGCGACCGATGACGTGCCGCTCAATGTCGAGCGCTTCATCAACATCTACCTCTCCGACAGCGTGCTCGGCGGCGGCAACGTGGTGGCGGTGCCGGGCTTCCGCGGCCACTACGCTAGCTACGACCTGAAAGAGAACCCGCGCGTCAGTCACATCAACATCGAAAAGTCGGACGACATCCATCGCCAGATCATCGAGATGGTGACGCAGCTGCCGCGCATCCAGGCGCAGACCCAGGCTGATGCCGTGCCGCTGCGCTATCTCGTGCCCGGGGATACGCTGGTCGAATTGTGGGATAGCGGCGTGCGGCTGCCGGTACGCCGGGGCGACACCATGGAGAGCATCGCGGCCGCCAATCGCGTGCCGCTGTGGTCGCTCGCGCAGAGCAACTCGCTGCCGGAGAACGCGCCGCTTACCCCCGGCCAGACCATCATCGTTCCGCGGCATTTGACGCCACCCGAGCCGGCTGCCGCGATGGCGACGCCGCCGGCCCGGAGGTAATTTTTCTCAGACGTTCGACCCATTGATCGCGTCGATCACGGCGTCCGTCACTTCCTTCGTCGTAGCACTTCCGCCGACATCGGGCGTCAGTACGCCGGCCGCGCAGACGCGCTCGACGGCCGCCATCAGCCGCACCGCGGCGTCCTTCTCGCCGAGATGCTCGAGCATCTGCGCGCCGGTCCAGAATGTTGCGACCGGATTGGCGATGCCCTTGCCGGTGATGCCAAAGGCCGAGCCGTGGATCGGCTCGAACATCGAGGGGAAGCGGCGCTCTGGATCGATGTTGCCGGTCGGCGCGACGCCGAGGCTTCCCGCGAGCGCGCCGGCGAGATCGGAAAGGATGTCAGCGTGCAGATTGGTCGCAACGATGGTGTCGAGGCTCTTCGGATGCAGCGTCATGCGCACCGTCATGGCGTCGACCAGCATCTTGTCCCAGGTGACATCGGGGAATTCAGCCGCGACCTCGGCTGCGATCTCGTCCCACATCACCATGCCGTGGCGCTGTGCGTTCGACTTGGTCACCACGGTCAGGAATTTGCGCGGCCGCGACTGCGCCAGCTTGAATGCATAGCGCATGATGCGGGTGACGCCGACGCGGGTGAACACCGCGACTTCGGTGCCGACCTCTTCCGGCAGGCCGCGATGCGCGCGGCCGCCCATGCCGGCATATTCGCCTTCGGAATTCTCGCGCACGATCACCCAGTCGAGATCGCCGACGCCGACATTGCGCAGCGGCGAGACGACGCCTGGCAAAATCTTGGTCGGCCGCACATTGGCGTATTGATCAAAGCCCTGGCAGATCGGTAGCCGCAGGCCCCACAGCGTGATGTGATCGGGCACGTCGGGCGCGCCGACCGCGCCGAAATAGATCGCGTCGAACTTCTTCAGTTCGGTGAGGCCATCCGCCGGCATCATCACGCCGTGCTTCTTGTAATAGTCCGAGCCCCAGTCGAAGGTCTTGATGTTGAAAGCGATGTCGCCGCTGCGCTTTGCGAGCGCCTCCAGCACACGGATACCGGCTGAGATGACCTCGGGGCCGATACCGTCGGCTGGAATTGCTGCGATCGAATGCGTGCGCATGAGAGTGCTCCGTTTCAGATATCAATGAGTTTGCGTGACGGGTTCGACGCGCGCGGTCTGCGCGCGCGACAATAGCAGGGTGAGGACCGCGGAGAGAACGAGCAGGCCAGCGACGAAGTAAAGCCCGCCGACAAAGCTGCCGGTCTGGTCCTTGATCCAGCCGATCATGGCCGGCCCGACAAAGCCGCCGAGATTGCCGATCGAGTTGATGGTGGCGATGCCGGCCGCGGCCGCAGGGCCGGACAGGAACAGGGTTGGCATGCTCCAGAGCGGCGGTTTGGCAGAGGAGATGCCGATGTTGACGAGCGTGAGCGCGATCAGCACCGTGACCACGCCGGTCGCAAGGCCGGCATAGGCGAGCCCGGCCGCAGCGATCAGGCAGGCCCACACCACATGCCATGTGCGCTCGCCGGTGCGGTCCGAATGCCGCGCCCACAGCACCATGGCGACGACCGCTGCGGTTGCCGGCAGCGCATTGAGGAAGCCGACCTGGAGCGTGGACAGGCCAAACTGCTTGATGATCTGCGGCGCCCAGACACCGAGCGTGTAGAGGCCGGCCGAGGTGCCGAAATAGATCAGCGACAGCGCCAGCACGCGCGGATCGGCGAGGCCGCGCCAGATGCCATGGCTCGCGGTCGCGGCCTTGCTGGTGGTCTCTGCATTCATCTCCTCGACCAACCATCGGCGCTCGTCGTCCGCGAGCCATCTCGCCTTCTCGGGCCGGTCGGTCAGGAATGCCAGCACGACGAAGCCGAGCAGCACGGCCGGCACTGCTTCCAGCACGAACAACCATTGCCAGCCCTTGAAGCCGAACAGGCCGTCCATCTCCAGCAGCGCACCGGAGACCGGCGAGCCCAGCACGGTCGAGAGCGGTGCTGCGGCCATGAACAGCGCCGTCACCGCGGCGCGCTGGCGCGCCGGGAACCAGTAGGAGAGATAGAGGATGATGCCGGGAAAGAAGCCGGCCTCCGCGACGCCGAGCAGGAAGCGCAGCACGTAAAAGCTGGTCGGGCCCTGCACGAAGACCATCGCGGCCGAGACGATCCCCCAGGTGATCATCACCCGCGCGATCCAGATCCGCGCACCGACCTTGTGCAGGATGATGTTGGAGGGCACCTCGAACAGGAAATAGCCCCAGAAGAAAATGCCGGCGCCAAATCCGTAGACCGTGGGCGACAGGCCGATGTCCTTGTTCATCGTCAGCGAGGCGAAGCCGATATTGACGCGGTCGATGAAGGCCACGAAGTAGAGCAGCATGATGAAAGGAACGATGCGCCAGGTGATCTTGCGCAGCACGCGTGTCTGAATCTCGCTCGCCACCTTGGCCTCCCCAGAGTCCCGATTTTTCGTTGTGTGGCACTAAGCCTAGGCGGAGGCGGCAGGCGGACTCAATTGGCGCTGGTTTATACAAAAAAATGATATAATCATCGCAAAGCGAGACGAGGGGACCGAATGGAATTGCATCAGCTCCGATGCTTCGTGGCGGCGGCCGAGCAGCTGCATTTCGGCCGGGCGGCGCAGCATCTCCAGATGCTGCCTTCCGCGCTCGGCCGCCAGATCAGGCTCCTCGAGGAAGATCTTGGAACGCGGCTGTTCGCGCGGACGACGCGCGCGGTGTCGCTCACCGAGGACGGTGCCACGCTCTTGCGCGACGCCCGCGCCATCCTCTCCCGTGTCGAGGCGGTCGAGAGCAATTTACGCAACCGCTCGCGCGCAGGCGCCGCACGCCGGCTGCGTGTCGGCGCGATCGACAGTGCGGCGGCTGGCCTGTTGCCGCCGCTCCTGCGCGACTTCCGCGCCAAGCATCCGGAGGTCGCGGTGCAGCTTCTGGAGGACAAGACCATCCGGCTGCTGCCGAAGATCCTGACCGGCGCGCTCGATCTCGCCTTCGTCCGACCGCCGGACCGCCCCGACAAGCGGCTCGAATTCCGCCATCTGCTTCAGGAGACTGCGATCGTGGCGTTCCCGCAGCGCCACGCGCTCGCCGCGCGCACGTCCATCACGCTGGCCGAGATCGCCGACGAGCCGATGCTGGTGCCGGACCGCCGCTCGCGGCCGCACAGCCACGACCTCACGATCAAACTGTTCGAGCAGGCTGGCCTGACGCCGCGCATCGTGCAGGTCGCCGACGAAAAGCAGACCATCATCCATCTGGTGGCTACGAAGCTCGGCGCTGCGATCGTGCCGCGCTGGACTACGCGGATGGCGGTCTCCGGCGTGCGCTTCGTGCCGCTCCGGCCGAAGCAGAGCGGCCCCGTCGGCCGGCTGCCTCTCGCTGCGGCATGGCTGCGCGGCTCGCGTGACCCGGCCCGCGATGCGATGCTGTTGGTGCTCGAGGCGCGCCTCCGCAGCTATGCGCGGGAGGCGTGAGGCGCTATGACATGGGCTTGGCAAGAAAGCGGGATGCGATGACTGGACATAAGGCTTCAAACGAATTGCGGGTGGCCATCGCGGGCCTGGGCTCGATCGGCGGCAAGATCGCGACCGCGCTCGATCAGGGCATCGAAGGCTTGACGCTGTCGGCGGTGGCCGTGCGCGATCCCGCCAAGCATCAGACTTTCCTCAGCAGCCTGCGCCGCTCGCCGCAAATCGTGCCGATCGACCAGCTCGGCGATGCTGCCGACATCGTGGTCGAATGCGCGCCGAGCAGCCAGCTGCGTGCGATCGTCGAGCCCGCGGTGAAGCGCGGCAAGGCCGCGGTCGTCGTTAGCGTCGGCGGGCTGCTCGACAATTTTGATCTCGTCGATCTGGCCCGCGCCAATGGCGGCCGCATCATCGTGCCGACGGGGGCGCTGATCGGGCTCGATGCCGTCAACGCTGCTGCCATCGGCACCATCCATTCGGTGAAGATGGTGACGCGCAAACCGATCGATGGGCTGAAGGGCGCGCCCTTCATCGTCCAGAACAACATCGACATCGACAATCTGCGCGAGCCGCTCAAGCTGTTCGAGGGCACCGCGCGCGAGGCCGCGAAGGGCTTTCCGGCCAATCTCAACGTCGCGGTGGCGCTGTCGCTCGCGGGCGTCGGGCCGGATCGCACGTCCGTCCAGATCTGGGCCGACCCGACCGTGACGCGCAACGTTCACCGCATCGAGGTCGAGGCGGATTCGGCGCGCTTCTCGATGTCGATTGAGAACATCCCGTCCGAAAATCCCAAGACGGGGCTGATCACGGCGCTGTCCGTGATCGCGCTGCTGCGCAAGCAGCGCGCCACGTTGTGTGTGGGAACGTAATTCTTACGCGCCGGTGACACGCCAGATCACGTTGCCGACGTCGTCGGCCATCAGCAGCGACTTCTTGTCGGGGCCGATCACGACGCCAACCGGGCGGCCGTAGGATTCCTTCTCGTCCGGGGACAGGAAGCCCGACAGGATGTCGCGACCGGGGCCCGAGGGCTTGCCGTTCTCGAACGGAATGAACACCAGCTTGTAGCCGGACAGTGTGCTGCGATTCCACGAGCCGTGCTGGCCGATCACCATGCCGTCGGGGAAACCAGGCAGCGTCCCCGCGGGCATCCAGCACAGGCCGAGCGAAGCGGTGTGGCCGCCGAGCGCATAGTCAGGCGTCAGCGCCTTGGCGACCAGTGTCGGATCCTGCGGCACGCGATCGTCCACCGTCTTGCCCCAATAGCAATAGGGCCAGCCGTAGAAGCCGCCGTCGCGCACTGAGGTGAGATAGTCCGGCGGCGTCTCGTCGCCGAGACCATCGCGCTCGTTGACGACGGTCCAGAGCACACCCGTAGTTGGCTCCCAGGCAAGACCAACGGGATTGCGCAGGCCAGCGCCGAAGATGCGATGCGTGCCGGCGACGAGGTCGAGCTCATAGACCGCGGCGCGGCCTTCCTCGACCTCCATCCCCATCTCGGCGATATTGCTGAGCGAGCCGACGCCGGCATAGAGCTTCTTGCCGTCGGGGCTCGCGAGCAGACTGCGTGTCCAGTGGCCGCTCGGTTTGAATGTGGTGAGCCTTTTGCCAGCCGCGGTGATGCGGTCGGCATTGGCGACATAGGGAAAGGCCATCACGCCGTCGGTGTTGCCGACATAGAAGGTATCGCCGATCAGCGCCATGCCGAACGGCTGGCTGAGGTTTTCCATGAAGGCGCCGCGCACTTCGGCGACGCCGTCACCGTCCTTGTCGCGGAGCAGCGTGATGCGGTTGGCGCTGACGCCGAGGGCTGCGGCGCGCCGCATCGTCGCCTGCATCGCATAGTGAAACACCGATCTCGGGGCACCTGCGATCTGGGTTGCTTCCGCGATCAGCACGTCGCCGTTGGGCAGCACCTCGATCCAGCGCGGATGGTCGAGGCCGGCCGCGAACGCATTGACCTTGAGTCCGGGCGCGACCGTCGGCTTCTGCCCTTCGCTCCAGCCTCGCGCGGTCGGCATCTTCAACGTCGGCAGCGCGCCTTGCGGCTTCGCTTCGGGAATCGACGGCGCCTGGCCCCAGGCGGGCGCGGGCGCGGTGCCCGACAGCTTTCGCCATTGCAGCGCGATGCCGCCGACGAACGCGACGAACTGCGCAAAGATGCTGGAAAAGGTCATGAAAATCCCCTGTCGAACCTGCGGCACTGTGCAACGACGAATCGTCCAAAGCCCCGCGCGGGCTCAGACCGGATCGTCGACCTCTCCAGATCGAGGATGGAATGTCGTCGTGCCGTTTTGCGCGCGCATCCAACTTGGTAGCGGTAAAAAGGTCAACCTGCGCGGCTCGGATCGGGCCGTTTAGCGTGTGCGCAGATGGCAGCCCGCCGAATTTGCATGGCAAGGATGCGAGTCCATCACCGTCATCCTGAGGTGCCGAGCCATGGGGCGCAGCGCGCCACATGGGGAGCCTCGAAGGATGGACGGCCCGGCTGCATCTCGGCCGTGCATCCTTCGAGGCTCGGCTCACGATGCATTCGCATCGCAAACCTCGCACCTCAGGATGACGGGATCAGCAGCGGTGTTGTTGCAGGAAGTACCCCGCCCGTCAGCGCGGCGACAAAAACGGAATGATCATCGGGACGCGGCGGCAATAGTCGCCGTAGGCGTCTTCGCCGAGCTCCTTGGACAGGAACACCTCTTCCATCCGGCCCTTCTGCCACATGCCGAGCGAGATCAGGATGGCGCCGAGGATCGTCGTGACGGCGCCAATCGCGATGCCGGTGACGAGCATGCCGAAGATCAGTCCGGTGTAGATCGGGTGACGCACGATGCCGTAGGGGCCGGTGTCGATGACGCGGTGGTCTTCCTTGTGGGTGATGGTGTTGGACCAGAATTTTCCGAGGTGCAGCCGGCCCCACCAGGCGAAGGCGATGCCGGCGATCGAGAGAACCGCGGCGATGGTGATGCCGGTGTTGCCGAGCACCCAGAGCGGCTTCCAGCCCAGGATCTCCGCAATCCACGGCGTGTACAGGATGCCGCCGACCAGGATCGGCAGGCGATAGCGCTGCGACTCGAGCGTCATGACCTGCTTCTTGGTCCGCCCCTGCCAGAACGAGGCGCCCACCCAGCTGGCGAGAAAGGCTAGCCAGATCAGGGCCAGGAGTTCGGTCGGCCAGGTCGTGGTCCAACCACCCCAGGCGACAGAGAGAAGCTTGCTGAAATCAAAGGACATGCGGAAAGGTTCTTTGGGTTGGGCGGCGGCTCAGCTCGCGCGCGAAGAGAGCGCGTGATGCTCGATGGCGCCGGAGGCTGGCTCGCCGCCGCAGGCGAGCAGATGGGTGATGGTTTCGCGCAGCACGGGTTCGATCGGGCGCGGCGCATAGCCGAGCTCGGTGCGCGCCTTGCCGATCGAGAGATCGCTTGCGGCAAGCGCAATGCGCACGCCCTCGGCGGTGCCGTTGGGCGGCCGGCGCGTAATGCGATCGGAGATCGATTCGAGCATGATGGCGGAGAGTTCGGCGATCTTGCCGGGAACGACGACGGGATACTGCCGCCGTCCGCTCATCGCGGACATCATCCGCAAGATCTGGCCAAGCCTGACGCAATCGCCGCCGAGGATGTAGCGCTGGCCGATGCGGCCGCGCTCCATCGTCAGCACCAGGCCCATGGCGACGTCGCGGACGTCGACGAGGTTGACCAGGAAGTCGAGATGCGGCTGCACCTTCTTCTGGAGGAAGTACCACAGCATCGCCGTCGGCGGCGTCAGATTGTGGTCGGCAGGTCCGATCGGCATGGTCGGCGTGCCGATGACGAGCGGGAAGCCCGCAGCCGCAGCCTTCGCGGCGTGGTGCTCGGCGAGCGACTTCGACCGCGTATAGGCGCCGGGCATCGCGTCGGCCGGCTGGAGCGCCTCCTCGGCGGCAACACCGTTGAGGTTCGAATAGGGGAACAGGATCGATTCCGTCGAGCAGTGCAGGAAGCGCGAGACGCTGCGCTTCATCGCGGCTGCCAGCACGACCTCGGTGCCGCGGTAATTGACATCGTGAAAGGCCTGCTTGTCGGCGACCCACATGCCGGGCAGGCCGGCGAGATGATAGACCTGATCGACGCCGGCAAGCGCGGCATCGACCGCGGCGCCATCCAGCACCGAGCCGTGCACATATTCAACGTCCCCGTTGGCCGCGGCCGGCGGCCGGACATCGAGAACACGTACCCGCTGCCCACGGGCGCGGAGCGCTTCGACGAGATGCTGTCCGATGAAACCACTGCCACCGGTAACCAGTACGAGATTCATGAAGAAGGTTTTGCTGTTCCGCTTCTAGCAAGCTATCGGGTTGAAAGGGAGTTGGTCGGAAGAGGCGCGAGAATCGCGGCAAGGTCGCGACGAAAACCCAGTGCAATGAATAATTTCGCCATGACGAACATCGGTCCCAGCAGGAAATGAGTGGGGTGGTCGACCATTGACGGCTGCCGCTCCTCAAACACCCTGTGGCCGACGATCTGCGATGCGACGCCAAACCCGATCAGCACCGCAAAAATCGACCACATCATGGCAATCGAGACCTGATTGCCGATCGCGGTTGCGACCGAAAGAAGCACAATCATCGCCGCGAGGATGCCGAGGCCAATCCCGGCGTCCAGCATCAGCCAGTATACCAGCACTGGCAGGGCCAAAATCGCCGCCAGGCTCACCTCGACCCCGAACACCGGGAAATGGACCAGCGTCAGCGGCAGCGTTGCGCCGGTGAAGAGCAGGAGAATACCGACCACATGCATCGCGCAGTTCCAGGGATCGCGGTGGTATTCGACATAATCGGCCAGTTGGCGTTGAAAATAGCCAGCCATCTTGGTCTCATGCAGCACGGGGTCGGGGAAGGACGAACAGAGGCTATAGCACCGGAGCGGGCACTGCACAAACCTGCGCTCTTGTCGCACAAAACCGCGCTGTCGCGCTGTGAGACGGGTCACAAAACAGTCAGGACTTCAACAGGTTCCGTCGGGTGGCGAAGCGCGTGCGCTCAGTGCTTCTTGGCGGGCTTTTTCGTCGCAGGCGCGGGCGCCGCAGCCGGGTGCGCAGGCTGTTCTTCGGGCACCTTGGCAAAGGTCAGGATTTGCAACTGGCCGTTGACCGCCGAGGTCGGCTTGGCGCGGTCGAGGAACTGTTCCTCGCCGAGGCCGATCGGCTGGAGCCGCTTGGTCGAGATCTTGAAGGTGTTCACCAGCACGTCGCGGATCGCGTCCGCCCGGCGCTGGCTCAGGATCGCATTGGCCTCTCGTGTCTTCGCATTGGATTCAACATGGCCGACGATCAGGAATGTGTAGGGCAGCAGCGAGGCGTGAACCAGCGCGTCCGCGAGCCGGCCGACGGTCTGGTAGGAGTCCGGCTGGATGATCGGCGTGTCGGCGTCGAACTGGATCTGCGCGTTGAAGGCGGGCAGCTTGGCGAGGTCGGGCGCGATCGGTGGCCGGTTCACCGGACCCGGATCGTTCTTGATCCTGGCCTTGGCCCGCTCCATCACCTGCTGCTTCAGCGCAGGGATGTCGACCTCGGCGGCCTCCTCGAAATGATTGAGCTTGCCGACGATGTCGTCACGGGTCGGCGCCGTCTGCGCGCCCGCGGTGCCCGCGAGCAGACCTAGGCCCAGCGCGATGCCAATTCCGGCGGTGGTGAGCCCGGTTGCGCGCATCATCGGTATCCCGCGTCGTCGACGGCCTTCAGGCAGTTGTTGCTGATGCCCTTCGGTGTCGAGACCAGGCAGGGGATCGACTTGCTGGTCTCCTTGGTCGAGCCGCCGCAGACCTTGACGATCTCGCGCTGGCAGACGTTCGCGACCGTGACGCGGGCGGCCACCCGCTTCAGGATGGCGTCGAAGGCCGTGAGGTAGTCGGTCTGGCATTGCGGCGACAGCACATCCCGGTTGCGGGACAGGCATTCCTTCAGCCGGGTCGAGTCCGGATTGACGCCGCGGCAATTGGCGACGATTTCCGCGCCGCAACTCTTGGCCAGCAGCCCGAGCGAATCGCCAAAGCTCATGGTCTCCGCCGTCGCAAGCGACGGCATCCCCAATGCAAGCACGATCAATGTGATGGAGCCCCGGACCATGGCTGCATCTGATACGGGGAAGTTCGCGATGGTCAAGGGGCGTTCGGGCCAGAACTGTCGAGAGTCCGACGAGTGCGGCGAACAGTCCTCACTCCGTGGCGTGCGCGCGGGCCTACCGGCTGATTCCCAACCGCATCACCGCAGGCTGGCGTGGAGTTCCGGCGGCCCGCCCAACCTGTATCGCAGCGAGAGCGGAGTGCTGCCGTCGATGTCGGTGATGCCGAACTGCGCGCCCAGTTCGGCACCGATCAAGGCCCTGCCCGAATAGTGCATGAGATCGCCGGACGCGTAGAGGGCTGCTATGACCCGGCCCGTGAACTGCGGCGATTCCCGCTTGGCCGTCGGTCTCGCTTCGGGCGGCAAGCTGGCGATGTACGCACGGGCGCGTTCAGTATCGAGGCCACCCATCCAGATCGAGACGGCGGCGACGTTGTGGGGACGCAACTCCTTCGCCATGTCCGCCGCCATCTTGTCGGCGCCCGCCTTCTGCGCACCATAGACGGGGCTGTGATAATAAGCGACTGCCCCATAATGCCCCGTATTGACGATCAGCCCACGGCCGTTCGCAATCAACAAGGGTGCTGCATAGAAGCTGGCCACGAAATGCGATCGCAGCCCGATCATTATCAGATCGGCCGCCTCCAACGGCTTCTCCCAGAACCCTCCGGGCAGTGTCAGCCCGACCGCCTTCACCGCGTTGTTGACGAGCAAGTCGAGACGGCCATGATCGCGTCCGACCCGAGCGAACAACTCTGCTACGGCCTCGTCATTGGAATGATCGATGCACATCGGGATGCCCTTGCCGCCGGCTTCGCTGACAAGCGTCGCCGTCTCCGCCACTGTGCCGCCATAGGGCGAGTCATCCGGCGTCTGGCTGCGTCCTGTCACATATACGGTTGCGCCGGACCGTCCAAGTGCGATGGCGATACCCTTGCCCGCTCCCCGGCTGCCTCCCGTAACTACGGCCACCACATTCATGATCTATCCCTCGCGATGCTTCGGGCGCGAGCCTGACGGCCGGCACCAGTTCTCGTGTCCAAATGCCCGCCATAAGGGCCGAACTGCTTCCGCGGAGAATAGGGAGCGTGGTATTCAAAGCGCAAGAACGCACCACAAAGTGCAATACACACCCTTAGGTAACTATGGCCAAAATTTCCCAAAGCTCTTCGCAGATATGTTCCACAGCCGAGATCGAGGACGCCTTGAAGGTGCTTGAAGGCCGATGGAAAGCACTCATCCTATTCCATCTTTTTCGCGCGCCGGTGCTCCGGTTTTCGGAACTGCGTCGCGCAATTCCTGGCGTCTCTCAAAAGATGTTGATCCAGCAACTCCGTGATCTGGAAGGGGACGGCGTCGTTGTCCGCAAGGTTTACTCTGAAGTGCCTCCCAAGGTGGAGTATGCTCTGACAGAGGAAGGATTGGCTCTGCGTCCGGCGCTGGTTGCACTTAAGTTATGGGCAGCGTCACGGAAGGGAAATCTCTTGAATCCGCCAACGAACATCTCCGCGGCCAATTCTAATGAGTCCTGAGCCTGGATTGTAGCAAGCGGAGTTAAGTGAGCGGGGCGCGATGCGCTCACGCCCGCTGAACAAAGCTGTCGACCACCTTCTTCTCGCCGGCTTTGTCGAAGGCGATGGTGAGCTTGTTGCCGTCGATCTTGGTGACGCGGCCGTAGCCGAATTTCTGGTGGAAGACGCGGTCGGCGAGCGAGAATTCCGAGGTCGTGCCGGTAGATTTGGCGACCAGCTCGCCCTCGATCGTCATCGGCCCGCGGCGGCGCGACGAGAAGCTGCCGAAATCGGGCGAGGACGACGCTGACGAAAACGACGAGGCCTCTTCCTCGAAGCCACTACGACCGCCGCCGCCATTGCGGCCTTGTCCATTCGCTTGGCCCCGGTTGCGGTTGGCCTGGGCACGCTGCCAGCCCGGGGTCGAATAGGTCGACCCGAACGCCTCCATGTCGTCGAAGCGCGAGGCGCCGTAGCCGCCGGTGCCGCCCCAGGCCGAGCCGCCTTTGGATTCCGTGATCTCGACATTGGCCGCCGGCAATTCGTCGAGGAAGCGCGACGGGATCGTGGTTGTCCAGGTGCCGTGGATGCGCCGGTTGGTCGCAAAATAGATTTTGGCGCGGCGCCTCGCGCGGGTCAGGCCGACATGACCAAGCCGGCGCTCTTCCTCGAGGCCCGCGCGGCCCTGTTCGTCCAGCGTGCGCTGGCTCGGGAACAGGCCTTCTTCCCAGCCGGGCAGGAACACGTTGTCGAATTCGAGCCCCTTGGCCGAATGCAGTGTCATCAGCGACACCGCGTCCTCGTTGGCCCCGCTGTCGCGGTCCATCACCAGCGAGATGTGCTCGAGGAATCCTTGCAGGTTCTCGAACTCCTCCATCGAGCGCACGAGCTCTTTCAAATTCTCCAGCCGGCCCGCCGCATCGGCCGAGCGGTCCTTCTGCCACATCTCGGTATAGCCGCTCTCGTCGAGCACGATCTGGGCCAGATCAGTGTGCGCGGTGACCTCGCGCTGGGCGCGCCAGCGGTCGAACTGGGCGACCAGGTCGCGCAAGGACCCCCGCGCCTTCGGCTTCAATTCGTCGGTGTCGACCACGGCGCGTGCCGCCTCGAACAAGGGAATGCGGCGCTTGCGGGCGTGATCATGCAGCATCTGCACGGTGGCATCGCCCAAGCCCCTCTTGGGCGTGTTGACGATGCGCTCGAAGGCGAGATCGTCGGCGGGCGAATTGATGACGCGCAGATAAGCCAGCGCGTCACGGACTTCGGCGCGCTCATAGAAGCGCGGGCCGCCGATCACGCGATAGGGCAGGCCGAGGGTGACGAAGCGGTCTTCGAACTCACGCATCTGGTAGGAGGCCCGCACGAGGATCGCGATCTCGTTGAGCTTGTCGCCCTGACGCTGGATCTGCTCGATCTCCTCGCCGATGCCACGGGCTTCCTCTTCCGAATCCCAGGAGCCGGTGACCGTGACCTTCTCGCCGTCCTGGTCCTCGGTGCGCAGCGTCTTGCCGAGCCGGCCTTCATTGTGCGCGATCAGATGCGAGGCGGTGGCCAGGATGTGGCCGGTCGAGCGGTAGTTGCGCTCGAGGCGGATGACCTTGGCGCCGGGAAAATCGTGGTCGAAGCGCAGGATGTTGTCGACCTCCGCGCCGCGCCAGCCATAGATCGACTGATCGTCGTCGCCGACGCAGCAGATATTTTTGACGTGTGGTGTCTGCTCCCTCGCCCCGCTTGCGGGGAGAGGGGGAGTCTCCACGAGCGCGGTGCTGGGAGAGTCCCCCTCACCCGCCGCACTTCGTGCGTCGGCCTCTCCCCGCAAGCGGGGAGAAGCGAAGGAAGAAGCCGACGGCGCCTGCGACAACAGCCGCAGCCACAGATATTGCGCGACGTTGGTGTCCTGATATTCGTCGACCAGGATGTATTTGAAGCGCTGCTGGTACTGCCGGAGGACATCCGGGTGCTCGCGGAAAATGCGGATGTCTTCGAGCAGCAGATCGCCGAAATCGGCCGCGTTGAGGATCTTCAGCCGCTCCTGGTAGCTCGCATAGAGCTTGCCGCCCTTGCCGTTGGCGAAGACGGCGGCTTCGCCGGCCGGCACCTGCGACGGCGTCAGGCCGCGGTTCTTCCAGCCGTCGATCAGCCCGGCCAGCATGCGCGCCGGCCAGCGCTTGTCGTCGATGTTGTCGGCTTGCAGGAGCTGCTTCAGCAGCCGCACCTGGTCGTCGACGTCGAGCACGGTGAAATTCGATTTGAGCTGCGCCAGCTCTGCATGCGTGCGCAGGATGCGGCCGCCGATCGAGTGGAAGGTGCCGAGCCACGGCATGCCCTCGACGGCCTGGCCGAGCATCTGGCCGAGCCGGTGCTTCATCTCGCGCGCGGCCTTGTTGGTGAAGGTCACCGACAGGATCTCGGCGGGGCGGGCACGGCCCTGGCTCAGGATATGGGCGATACGCGTGGTCAGCACGCGGGTCTTGCCGGTGCCGGCGCCGGCCAGCACCAGAACCGGGCCATCCAGTGTCTCCACGGCGTCGCGCTGCTCGAGATTGAGCCCGGCGAGATATTTCGGTCCCACCGAGGCGCGCGCACGCGCGGCAATGCCGCCGGCTGCCGGCTGGTGGTCGGAGACGTTCTGGGGCGTGATCTTGCTCGGCTCGGTCATGCGAATCATTGGCCCCACGATGGCACCGCGGGGTGGTGGAAGGGAGCCTTCATAACAGGGATTGTTGCCTATATGGGGGCGCGGCGAGGGGTTTTCCACGTACGCGGAAGACCGATTTGTTCCTGCTGGACGTGCGAATTTCCGGCTTCAGCGGGCAGGAACCATTGTTCCGCGTTGGAGATTGTTTGGGCAAGTGAGGCGCGCCAGCCGCGCCGATCGCAGACAGTCATTCAAACAGAGGTTCGGACCATGCTTAGCTGGGTTGTGACGTTTCTGGTTATCGCCCTGATCGCCGGCATTTTGGGCTTTGGCGGCCTCGCCGGCGCGTCGATCGAAATCGCCAAGATCATCTTCTTCGTCGCTGTGGTGCTGTTCCTGGTCTCGGCCGTGGTCGGCCTCGCCCGCGGCCGCAGGATCTAGCGCGGTCTGATTGGTGCATGATCTTACCGGAAAACCGCTTCACACTTTTCCGGATCATGCACTACCGCTTCGAGGGCATCGCCACGTTGCGGCCGATGCCCTCGGGCCGGGCCAAGGTGCTGTGGATCTTGGCGATCCCTGCGATGCGCTGCTGGATATCAGGCGGAAACGCCGCAACGCGCCGCGCCTTCATGTCCATGTGCAGCGACATGTTCTCGGAAGTGGCCGAGAGCCAGCCTTCCGTCCCGTGCCTCATTTCCTCGAACGTATGCAGCCGCTTGTCGTCGGCCTCCAGCAGCCACACCAAAATCTGCACGGGATCGCCGAGGTGGATTTCGCGCAAATAGCGGACATGGCATTCGGCGGTGAAGGTCGAGCCGTGGCGCTCCTTCTTGTAAGTGGGACCGATTCCGAGTTCGAGCCAGAACTCGTCGATGGCCCGGTCGAACATCACGTTGTAATAGGCCATGTTGAGATGGCCGTTATAATCGATCCATTGCGGTTCGATCTGCATGATCGAGCCGCGGAACGGCTCGGCTTTGGGCGCAGCGACGGTCTCCGACATGTCTCATTCCCTACCTATGCGTCCGGTCGCTTGACTTGACCGGTGAGATGTCCTTTGCCACGGTTTCTTCTCGTCGGGAGGAATGTCCGTGGGTACGACCATCACCAATAATCCGCCGAAGCCGGCGCCGAAAGCCCTCGCAAGCGCGCTGGAGCAGCTTGCCGCACGCTTCGGCAACCGCCTCATCACCTCGCAGGCCGTGCGCGAACAGCACGGCCACACCACGACATGGCTCGTCAACCAGCCGCCGGACGGCGTGGTGATGGCGCAGGACACCGCCGACATCCAGGATGTGGTGCGGATCTGCGCCAAGAATGGCGTGCCCGTCATCGCCTTCGGCACCGGCACCTCGCTTGAAGGCCAGGTCAACGCGCCCGCGGGCGGCATCTGCATCGACCTGCGCGACATGAACAAGGTGCTCGCCGTGCATGCCGAGGACCTCGACTGCGTGATCCAGCCCGGCGTGACCCGCAAGGCGCTGAACGAGCATCTGCGCGACCAGGGCCTGTTCTTCCCAATCGATCCCGGCGCGGACGCTTCGCTCGGCGGCATGGCCTCGACCCGCGCCTCCGGCACCAATGCGGTGCGCTACGGCACCATGCGCGACAGCGTGATCGCCCTGAAGGTCGTGCGCGGCGACGGCGAGATCATCACCACCGGCACGCGCGCCAAGAAATCATCCGCCGGCTACGACCTGACACATCTCTTCGTCGGTGCCGAAGGCACGCTCGGCATCATCTCGGAATTGACTATCCGCTTGCGTGGCATCCCCGAGACCATTGCGGCCGGCGCGGTGTCGTTCGAGACCGTGCACGGGGCGTGTCAGGCCGTGATCCTGGCGATCCAGACCGGCATTCCCGTCGCGCGCATCGAGCTGCTCAATGCCGCGCAGGTGAGAGCCTGCAACGCCTATTCGAAGCTGACGCTGCCGGAGACGCCGCTGCTGCTGATGGAATTCCACGGCAGCGAGATCGAGGTCGCCGAGCAGTCCAAGGCGTTCGGCGAAATCGCGAAGGAATACGGCGGCGGCGATTTCTCCTGGACCACCAAGCCAGAGGATCGCACAAAACTGTGGCAGGCGCGCCACGATGCATACTGGTCGGTGAAGGCGCTGCGGCCCGGCGACAGCATCGGCGTGGTCGCAACCGACGTCTGCGTGCCGATCTCGCGCCTGGCCGAATGCGTCGGCGAGACCGAGGAAGACCTCAAGCGGCTCAACCTGTTGTCGCCCATTGTCGGCCATGTCGGCGATGGCAATTTCCACTGTTCGCTGGTCTGTGACACCAATGATGCCGACGAGATGGCGCGCGGCGAGGAGTTCATGCATCGCCTGGTCGAACGCGCGCAGGCGATGGACGGCACCTGCACCGGCGAACACGGCGTCGGCCAGGGCAAGCAGAAATATCTCAAGGCCGAGCTCGGGCCCGAGGCGCTCGACGCGATGCGTGCGCTGAAAAAGGCACTCGATCCGCAAAACATCTTCAACCCCGGCAAGATCGTGCCGGAGGCGTAGCGCACAGCGCCGCTGCCGTTTATGCTCGTTCCGTCACCACGGAGCGGGCAATGCGGTGGTTCGCGCGCAAGACGCGACAGGACATCTGGGACGAAACGATAGAATGGCCGCTCGGCGACATCGAGGCGGCTGAGCGCATTCGCGCGATCTGTGACGCCGCGGCCGCGAGTGCGACAGGTTTTTCGCGCAACGACAAGGGCGACAGCGAGCGCTATGAACGCGCGGCGAAGGTCGCGATGGAAATCGCGATGAAGATCTCCGACGGATTGATGCGCGACGACGCGGTGCATCGCATCGTCGATCTCTGCATGAAAGCGAACGACCTCAAGACCGCGCAGATCCTGTGTCGTGCGATCCATGCCAGCTGGATCCGCGAAACGATACAGCGCGATTATCCCGCGCTGGCGTAGAGCATGATCCGGAAAAGTGTGGAGCGGTTTTTCGAAAAGATCATGCTCAAAACAACAACCTGACGCCGTTATTTCGCCAGCTTGCGCACGGCCTCGTCCACGCTGTGGAAGACGTGGTCCTTCGGCAGCACATCGAACAGCTTGAATCGCTCGAATGCGTCCTGCGCCCGCACCGATTCCAGCCGCGCCAGCGCGACGGTGACGCCCTGCTCGTTGCACGCCTTGAAGACGTCGAGCAAAATCTGCGCGGCGGTGAAGTCGATTTCGACCATGCCGCTCGCCTCCAGCACCAGCAGTTGCGGCGTGGATGTCGTGAGAACCTTGGTCACGTCGCTGCGGAAGCCGGGCGCATTGAGGAACGACAGCGGCGCCTGGAGCCCGATCACGGCGATGCCGGCGATGCGCTCGCCGGTGATGTGCGGATGGGCCGGCCACCAGATCGTGGTGCCCGGCACGCGCTCGAACTCGACGATTCTGGCGCGCGTCGTGCTCCAGATGCCGTGCAGCAGCGACAGCACGATGCCGAGGAACGCGCCTTGCTGGATCGGCAGGACGATGATCAGTGCGGCGGTCGCGATGATCAGCAGGAACTCGCTCGGGGATTGCCGATAGATCGTGACGATCTGCTTCATGCGGATGATGCGCAGCGCGACGAACAGCAAGATGCCGCCAAGTGCGGCATCCGGCACGTGCCGCAACAGTCCCGTGCCGAACGCGAGCAGTGCCAGCACAATGAGTGCCGCCGCGAGGCCTGCGAGCTGCGATTGGCCGCCGGTCTCGGCGACGATGCCCGTTCGCGGCGGGCTCGCATTGACCGGAAAAGCGCCGAACAGGCCGGCCAGCACGCTGCCGGCGCCCGCGCCGAGGAAATCACGATCGACATCGGCGGGCTTGTCGGGATCTGACGGAAACGACCGCGTGGTCGCGGCGGTCTGTACCATCACGACGATGGTGACCACGAAGGCGAGCGGCACCAGGCGCACCCATTGCTCCGGCGCGAGATCGGGCAAGGTCGGTCGCGGCAGCGTGCCCGGCACCACGCCGACGACGTTGACGCCCTTGCTCTCGAGGCCAAGCCAGATCACGGCCAGCGTTGCGGCGACAAGCCCGATCAGCGCGCCGGGAATTTTTGCGCTGATCTTCTCGGAGATGAAGACCACGGCGAGTACGCCGAAGCCGATGCAGAACGTCAGCGGATTGGTCCGGCCAAGCTCGGTTGCGAGCACCCCGATGCGATCGAGTGTCGGCCCGCTTGGCGACTCCAGTCCCAGCACGCCCGGCAATTGCGATACGATGATGTGGACGGAGATGCCGGCGAGAAAGCCGACCATGATCGGCACCGACAGGAGATTGGCGATGCCGCCGAGTCGGAAGGCGCCGCCGGCGAGCATCATCGCGCCGACCATCAGCGCCAGCGCGATCGCAAATCCCTGGTACTCGGGCGAGCCGGCGGCAGCCAGCGCTGCAAGCCCGCCGGCGAAGATCGGCGTGATCGTGGAGTCCGCGCCGCAGGACAGAAAACGGTTGCCGCCGAGCAGCGCAAAGCCGAGCGAGCCCGCCATGAACGCGAAGAAGCCGATCTGTGGCGCGAAGCCGCCGAGCCGTGCGGTCGCCATCTGCTCGGGGATGGCGATCGCCGCCAGCGTCAGTCCCGCCATCAGGTCGCCGGGCAGGGAATAGGACGCGAGCGACCGGAAGACGGGCCATGATCCTTTGGCGTGTGCGTTTTGCGGCATTGACGTGATGTCCCCGGAAGCGTGCGTCGGCCGACCAGACTACAGCATTTCCGGCCTAGAAGGTGGGAGACCGCGCAGGCGTGGCGCCATCAACAGAAATGTCCGCAAGCAAGGCTTGCGGACATCAGTGCCTATCGTGGTGCGGCAGTGTCAGTATCTGCTGCGGCCGTAGTCGCCGTGTCCCATCTCTCCGCCACCGCCGCGGCCGCCACCACCGCCCATGCCCATGCCGAGGCCAATACCGATGCCGATGCCTTGCATCACGGCGGCTGGCGGCGGGCCGCGGTCCTGCGGCGGCGCGCGCTCGACGACCGTTTCGTCAGGCGGCGGCCGGCGCTTGGGCGGCGTATCAACCACCTTGCGCTTCGGCGGCGTGTCGTCGACGCGCTTCTTGATGATCGGCGCAACCGTCGGATTGATCGGCGAGGCCGGGGTCGTGGGCGTCGAGCACGGGCAGGTCGGCGCCAGCGCGACGGCGATCGGAGCAGGGACCGCAGCAGCCGCGACCGGCAAGACATAGTTGCGGTTCTGCACGCGGAGCAGCAATTTGCGCGCGGTCGCCGCGAGGTCGCTGTTGTCCCAGTTGGCGAGATAGGCCTCGAAGGAGGCGCGGGTATTGATCGCGACCGCGCGATCCCACGCGAGCATCTGGCGCCGGCGCTCCAGGATCGAGCGTAGGCGCGGCGTGTAGGTGGCCTGCGCGTACAACTCGACATAAGCTTGATATGCAGGAACGGTGTCATCGGCGATGACGAGGTCGTAGGCAACCTTCGCGTCCTTGCCCTGCAAATCCTTGCGCCAGTCCTCGACGCTGCGGGTGGCGCTGGCGAGCGCCATCGAGCCTGCGCCCGGAGCAGGCGGCTGCTGGCCGCTGCTGTCGCCGAAGAATTTGAAGTCGGTCGTCAGCGACGAGCTCTCCCAGGGGATCTGCCGTCCGTCGGTCGATTGCGCCACCGCAATGCGGATTCGCTTGAACACTTCCTCGATCGGGACGTTCGGTTGCTTCGCAACCGTCAGCGCTGCGGTGGTGTAGGGGCTATCGACGCCGGAGCCGTCCTCGGCTTCCGCGCCGGGCGAGGTCGAATAGGAGATGAAGGTACCCTGTGCGCCGGCCTTGGTGTCGACGATCGCAAGTCCGTGGCCGGCGCCGCTCAGCGCCGGGAACGGATTGTTGCGGCAGGCATCGAGCATGAAGATGCGCGCGCGTGTCGGCAGCGCGCCGAGCGTATTGAGGAGATCGTTGAGCCGCACGCCCTGGAGTGGAATGTCGGCCTCGCGCTTGGGGTCGAGGTCGACCGGCACGAGATAGTTCTCGCCGTCGATCTGGAGGCCGTGGCCGGCATAAAACACCAGCGCGATGGTGTCGGCGCCGCTGGCGCTGACTTTGCCGGCAAAGTCAGAGATCGCCTGACGCATCTCGCTCTGCGCCAAATCGGGCGCTGCGGTGACGGTGAAGCCGGCATTGCCGAGCAGCTCCGCCATGCCCTTGGCATCGTTGGCGGCGTTGGGCAGTTCCGGCACCGTGCGATAGGCCGATTGGCCGATCACCAGCGCCAGCCGCGCTTCGGCCGCAGCGTCTGTCGGCGTCATCAATTGCGTGAGCGCTAGAAGGCTGGAGGCAAGGAATAAATTACGAAGGATTGGACGGCGCATAATGTCACCTCCATCGGCAATGCGCGAGGATGTCACCTTTTCTAGTCGTCCGCCATGACTCTGTCTGTGCGCTATCTCACGCTACGACGTGCGGCAAAATGGGGCAGGAGGTCTGCCGGAGCTGATGCGTCACGCTGTGGCGTCAGAACAGTCCGCGATCCCAGGGCGGATCCGGCGCAAAGCGCGCGGCGAGAAAATCGATGAAGGCGCGCACCTTGGCCGGCGGCCGGCGGTCGGGCAGGTAGACCGCATGCACCGCGGAGGACTGGATCTCCGGCTGGTCGAGCGGAAGCGCGACCAGCGTGCCGGCGCGCAAATCATCGGCGATGATGAAGGTCGGCTGTCGTGAAATACCAAGGCCGGCCAGCGTCGCCGCGCGCAGCGCATCGCCATTGTTGGCGCGCAAGGTACCGCTGATCTGGATGCGGATCTCGCCGTCGACGCCGAACGGCCATTCCGCAGCGCTGCCTTGCTGCGTGAGCGTGTAGCCGAGACAATTATGCGCAGCGAGGTCGGCCACGCTGCGCGGTGTGCCGTGCTTCGCTAGATATGAAGGCGCGGCGCAGACCAGCAGGCGGTTCCGCGCGAGCCGCCGCGCCACCATGCTGGAATCGCGCAACTTGCCGATGCGGATCGCAAGGTCCCAGCCCTCCTCGGCGAGGTCGACCAGGCGATCATTGAGCCCGAGCTCGATCGTGACCTCGGGATGGCGTTCCGAGAACTCTGCAATCAGTGGCGCGATCTGCCGTGTGCCGAACACCACGGGCACGTTGACCCGCAACAGCCCGCGCGGCTCGACGCGCTCGCGCGCGACCGCAGCGTCGGCGGTCTCCATGTCGGCGAGGATCCGCTCGGAGGATTCCAGATAAAGGCGACCGGCCTCGGTGATCGACAGCCGCCGTGTGGTGCGATGGAACAGTTTGATGCCGAGCCGCGCCTCCAGCGACGCCACATGCTTGGTGACCATGGTCTGCGACAGGCCCAGGGCGCGGGCCGCGCCGGAGAGGCTGCCGTTCGCCGCCACCTTGGCGAAGACTTCCAGGCTGGTCAGCCGGTCGAGCATCTATCTCACTCTAAGAGTGTGAAGTATATTTCCAGAATAGCAGATTATCATTCGAACGAGAATAGATCATGTTGCGGTGCAAAGGAGACCATCATGATCGATTCCCGTACTGCTCCCTACGCCGCGCTGGTGCTGCGCGTGACCTTGGGCGCGCTGTTTCTCGCCCATGCCAGCCTGAAACTGTTCGTCTTCACCCCGGCTGGAACTGCAAAGTTCTTCGGCAGCCTCGGCTTCCCGCCCGAACTCGCTTATCTCATCATGACGGTTGAAGTGCTGAGCGGCATCGCCCTGATCCTCGGCGTCTGGACCCGCTATGCCGCGCTCGCCGGCATTCCGATCCTGCTCGGAGCCATCTTCACGGTGCACGGCGCCGCCGGCTTCTTCTTCACCAACCCGAAGGGCGGCTGGGAATACCCCGCCTTCTGGGCAATCGCGCTGGTCGCGCAGGCGCTGCTCGGCGATGGCGCCTTCGCGCTGCTGCCCTCACGCGATGTCGAGGCGGCGAATGGACAGTTGAGCGTCGCGCATTCGCGCTGACGTCATCGTAGCATCGTTGAAACGCAAGAGCTGCGGGATATTCATCCCGCAGCTCTTGTTTTAGCTTCGTACCAAACCCATCAATCTGCGTTCAGCATTGATCCATACCTGAATTGGATCGATCTGCGTCAATCTTGCCCAGCGGACCTCTTCCCCGCGATGCGGCGTCATCGAAAACATCGGCAAACATAGACCTTCCGCCGCAGTTTCTGCCGAAGCGTCTGCCTCTCCAGCTGTCGCAGCGCCCCGGGCCGCAACCCTTGCCTGCTCTGTCGCTTTGGCCATACAGTCCGTGCAACAGGCTGTGGCAACGACCGCGGCCGAAACAAAAATGCATTGGGGAGAGACAGCACCATGACCATCGTGCCCGTCAGCCGTCGCACGTTCATCAAGTCGTCGACGGCGGTGACCGCCGGCCTCGTGCTCTCTCCCGCGATCATCGGCCGCGCCGAAGCCGCGACGCTGAAGCTGAAATGCTCCTCCTCGCTGCCGAACGATCCCAAATATGCCAACGGCCGCGTCTACTACGACAATCTGGTCAAGAACCTGAAGGCGAACGGGCTCGGCGAGCAGGTTGAGGTCGCCTTCTTCCCCGACAACCAGTTGGGCCAGGAAATCGACGTCATCAATTCGGTGAAGCTCGGCGTCATCGACCTCATGGTGTCGGGCTCGTCGATCTCGGCCAATCTGGTGCCGCTCGTCGGCACCTTCGACCTCGGCTATCTCTTCGCCAGCTTCGAGCAGCAGACCAAGGCGTTCGACGCCGGCGCCGCCAAGCCGATCGAGGATGCGCTGCTCAAGGGCGGCAACATCCGCGTCATCGCCTGGGCCTATAATTTCGGCGCGCGCAGCGTGCTGGCCAAGAAGCCGGTGAAGACGCCGGAGGATCTTACCGGCCTCAAGATCAGAACGTTGCCCAATCCCGTCATCACGGAATGCCTGCGCCTGATGGGCGCGGCCGCAACGCCGCTCGCCTTCGGCGAGATCTATACCGCGCTCCAGGCCGGCGTCCTCGACGGGCTCGAGCACGATGCGCCGACCATCCTCGCCAGCAAGTTCTTCGAGACCTCGAAGCACTATGCGATGACGCAGCACATCTTCTCGCCGCTCGCGATCTATTTCAGCGACATGACCTTCAACCGCATGGATCCGAAGCTGCGCGAAGGTTTTCTCGACGCCGCCAAGAAGGCGGCGGCCGACACCCGCGTCCACGGGCGGGCGGTCGAGAAGGAGGCGCTGGGCGCGCTTGCCGATAAGGGTGTGACAGTGATCGAATGCGATCGCGAGGCCTTCCGCAAGCGCGTCGCGCCGCAGACCGAAAACTTCATGAAGGCGCGGCCGGAATCCAAGCCCGTCATCGACATCATCCGCGCGACCCAAGCCTGAGATGGCCAGGACTGAGATAATCGAATCTGAGACGGCAAGGCCAGAGATGGCGATGACGGCCGCCGTGCCGCTCTCGGGCGGCCGCTATGGGGGCATCACCCTTCTGCTTCGCCTGAGCGACGCCATCGCGGCCATCCTGTTGGCCGCCGACCTCGTCGTGGTCTGTGCCTCCGTGCTGCTGCGCTTCCTCTTCAATGCACCGGTCGAATGGTCGGACGACGTCGCGCGCGGATTGATGGTCGGATCGGCCTTCTTCGGCGCGGCCAGTGCGCTCGCGCGCGGCGAGAATGTCGGCGTGTCCTTCTTCCGCGATCTCTTGCCGCTGCGGCTGCGCGCGCTGGTCGATGCCGCGAGCGCGCTGCTGGTGGTGCTGATCTCCGGCTACGTCGCCTATAACGCGATCAAGCTGGGCTCGCTGACGGCGGGCCAGACCACGGGCTCAGGTCTGCCGCTGGAGCTGACCTTCTACCCGATGGGCGTCGGCGCGCTGTTCATGACGGTGTTCGCGATCGATCATCTCTGCGCGCGGCCGCTTCCTGATATCGTCAGGGGCTTCATTGCGATCGCCATCGTCGCCGGCCTCTATCTCGCCTGGGATTATTTGTCGCCGTCGACGGTGCCGTCGGCGGGCACGCTGATGCTGATCGGCTTCTTCGCGACGCTGTTCGGCGGATTGCCGATCGGCTTTGCGCTGGCGCTCGCCGCGCTGGTCTTCATCTGGGTCGAGGGCGCGCTGCCCGGCGTGATCTTCGCCCAGCAGATGGCTCGCGGCATCGATAATTTCGTGCTGCTGGCGATCCCGTTCTTCATCCTTGTCGGCTACCTCATGGAAGCCAACGGCATGTCGGTGCGCCTGATCGAGCTGTTGCAACGCGGGGTCGGCCGCATGCGCGGTGGGCTCAACGTCGTGATGGTGGCCTCGATGGTGCTGTTCTCGGGCATCTCGGGCTCGAAGATGGCCGATGTCGCCGCCGTCGGCTCCGTGCTGATCCCGGCAGCGCGCCGCTCGAAGCAGAATCCGGGCAGCGCGGTGGCGTTGCTCGCGGCATCCGCGGTGATGGCGGAGACAATCCCGCCCTGCATCAACCTGATCATTCTCGGCTTCGTGGCGAATTTGTCGATCGGCGGCCTGTTCATCGCAGGGCTTCTGCCGGCGGCGCTGATGGCACTGGTCCTGATCGCGGTCTCCATCATCTTCGGCAAACGCCCGGCCACGGTCGAGGAGGTCGCGCCGGAGGTGCCGGTGTCGGGCTTGTGGAGCGGCGCGATCGCCTCGTTCGGCCTGATCTTCATGATCTTCTTCGGCTTCAAGAGCGGCTTTGCCACGGCCACCGAAATCTCCGCCTTCGCAGTGGCCTATGCGCTCGTCGTCGGAAGCCTGGTGTTCCGCGAGCTCACTTTCAAATCGGCCGCGCACAGTTTCGTCCAGGCGGCGACGCGCGCGGGTCTCGTACTGTTCATCGTCGCCGCTGCGCAATCGCTCGCCTTCACGCTGACCTTGCAGCAGGTGCCGCATGCGGTCGGCGAGATCATGCTGGGACTGTCGAAGACCAGCGGGGTCTGGATGTTCATCCTGCTCGCAATCGCCGTGCTGATCGTGATGGGGTCGGTGCTGGAAGGTGCCGCCGCGCTCATCATCTTCGGGCCGCTGCTGTTGCCGGTGGCGGTGCAACTCGGCATCGATCCCCTGCATTTCGGCGTCGTGCTTGTTATCGCGATGGGCATTGGCCTGTTCGCGCCGCCGCTCGGCCTCGGGCTCTACGGCGCCTGCCTGATCGGCAATGTGCCGATCGAGCAGACCGTGAAGCCGATCATGGGCTATCTCGGCCTGCTGCTGCTCTGTCTGCTGGTGATCGCGTTCGTGCCGTCGCTCTCGACCGCTCTGCCGCGCGCGTTCGGCTACTGAAGGAGTTTTCCGTGAAGGTCCTGCTCGCCCACACGCCGGAGATGCGGCGGAATTACTACGGCGATCGCAGCCTGAACGGATTGCGGGCGATTGCCGAGGTGAACCTGCATGAGGGCGATCAGCCGCTCGATGCCGCTGGCCTCGTCAACGCGGCGAAGGATGCCGATATCATCGTGGCCGATCGCATGACCGAAGGCCGCGGCGAGATCTTTTCGCAACTGCCGCACCTGCGCGCCTTCGTCCGCTGCGCCGTCGACATCCGCAACATCGACGTCGAAGCCGCCTCGCAAGTCGGTGTGCTCGTGACCCGCGCGGGACCCGGCTTCGTGCAGGCCGTCACCGAGCTCGCGGTCGGCTTCATGGTCGATCTGTCGCGCGGTGTGTCGCGGGCGACAGTCGACTACCACGCCGGCCGCAAGCCGGAGGCGCGGATGGGCCGCCAGCTCGGTGGCAGCAAAATCGGCATCATCGGCTATGGCAGCATCGGGCGTTATCTCGCCGAGGTCGCAAAGGTGCTGCGCATGGAAGTGCTGGTGTCCGATCCCTTCGCGACCGTCAGCGACGGCGCCATCAGGCAGGTTGAGCTCGACGAGCTTCTGTCAGCGTCGGACTATGTCGTTTGTCTTGCGGTTGCCAATGAGCAAACCGAGAAGCTGATCGGGGAGGCGGCGTTGGCGCGTATGCAGAAGCATGCCGTCTTCATCAATCTCTCGCGCGGCAATCTCGTCGACGAGGCCGCACTTGCCAGGGCGCTGCTGGAGAATCGCATCGCGGGTGCCGCAATGGATGTCGGCCGCGCACCCGATCAGATGCCGACGCCGGAGCTCGCAAAATTTTCGAACGTCATCGCCACGCCGCATGTTGGCGGCCTGACGCCGCAGGCGATCGAATACCAGTCGCTGGAAACCGTGCGGCAGGTCGACGCGATCATCAAGGGCGAGGCGCCGCTAGGCGCCGTCAACGCGGAGCGCTGGACGCGGCGGCCATGAAGGGCGCTGTGGTCAACCCTAGATGATGCCTTGTTCGCGATAAGGCGCGCCGTCCAATACCCTTTGCCATCCGAAGCGGCTGAGGTCGATGGTTTGGTAACTGCCGTCCAAGATCAATTCGGCCATGGCGCGACCGCAGCCGGGTGCGTGCATGAGGCCGTGGCCGGAGAATCCGGCGACCATGTAGAAGTTCGGCATGCCGTCGCTCCATGGCCCGATGATCACATTGCCATCGAGCTCGTTCTGATCGTAGAGCCCCGGCATCACGTTCTTTTCCTTTGTTCGTTCAAAGGCTGGAAAGCGATGCGCAAGCGCCGGCCAAACGATCCGTTCGAAATAGTCGTGCTCGATCTCGAAGTTGAATCCGCGCGGCTCCCGGATGTCCGGGACACCGCCGGAATATCCCTTGCCCTCTGGACGGAACGCCAATCGCTGCGTGTCCTTCAGATAGGGCAGTGGCTCTATCGGTTGTTCGCATTCAAAATAGTGCTCGTAGCGTCGCATTGGCTCGATCGGCACCCGCATGCCGACCATCGCACTGATCTCCTTTGCCCAGGCGCCGGCCGCATTCACCACGTGATCGGTCGAGATGGTCGCGCCCGACCGTAACGTCACGTTTCGCACGCGTCCATGCTGCGCCTCGAGTCCGACGACCTCGTCGTCCAGGAAGGTTGCTCCGACGGCGATCGCCTTTCGGCGCAGTCCCCGTAGCACGCTCCAGGGATCCAGCCAGCCGTCGTCGGGCGAATAGGCTGCGGCGGCAAGATCGCTCACATTCATGGACGGAAACTTCGCCTTCAGGTCCTTCCGGTCGAGCCAGACGACGTTCACGCCGTGCTCCTGCTGCACGCGAAAGTTCCCTTCCAGCGCGGCCCGCTCGGACTCCGACACGATGAAGAGATAGCCGTTCTTCTTGAAGTCGATGCGGGCGGCCTCGCCATCCACGGCCATCTCGGTCTCGAACCGCTCGAAGAAAGGAATGCTGAAATTGGAGAGCGCGATGTTTTCGGGCAGCGCGAAGAGCCGGCGAACGCCACCGGACGCGCGCGGCGTCGAGGCCTGCTGATAGCTCTTGTCCCTCTCGATGACGGCCACCGAGCAGGCCTTCCTATGGGTCCTCAGAAAATAGGCAACGCTCGCTCCGACTGCCCCTCCGCCGACCACAACGACATCGTAATGCACGTGATTTTCTCCTGTTGCGGCACGGGATTCTGGGTGCGGGAAGTCGATTACCTTGGATCCATTGCTCGCTAGATTGTATAAAATAATTTGACTTGGTATGCAATATGTGACGATCGTATGCATCTAAATCGTGACGACGGGGAGCTTTGCATGTGGAATCGCGCAGCCAAAATTCTGATTTTATTGATTTTTTCGCTCTGTGTTCCGCCTACGCTGGCGCACGCGCAAGTCAAGTCTGACACGCTGGATCGGATCGCAAGCTCCGGTGTTCTCACCATCGGGCATCGCGATACTTCGATCCCGTTCTCCTATCTGGACGACGCCCAACACATCGTCGGATTCACGATCGACCTTTGCTCTCGCGTCGTCGAGCAAATCAAGATTGCAGCCAAGCGCCCCGATCTCCAGGTCAAGTTCTTGCCGGTGACGTCGGCCACCCGGATTCCGTTGCTCGCCAACGGGACCATCGACATCGAGTGCGGATCCACGACCAACACCAAGGAACGGCAGACGCAGGTCGCATTTTCATCGACCACCTACCTGACCACCAGCAACTTCGTGTCGAAAAAATCGGCTGGTCTCCACGGCTTCGACGACTTCAAGGGCCGGACAGTCGTCTCGACCGCCGGCACCACCAGCCTGCGCCTGCTCAATGAGCTCAACAGCCGCAAGAATCTCGGCATGTCGATCATCTCGGCAAAGGACCATGCAGAGGCGTTCCTGATGGTTGCGACCGATCGGGCCGCTGCATTCGTCATGGACGACGTGTTGCTTGCCGGACTGGTGGCGAACTCGCAGGATCCATCCATGTATGAGATATCCAAGGAGTTTCTGTCCATCGAGCCTTACGCAATCATGGTTCGGCGCGAGGATGCGGGCTTCAAGCAAGTTGTGGACGCCGCGCTCGGCGCGGCCTTCAGCTCCGGGGATTTCGAGCGGACCTATCGGAAGTGGTTCGAAACGCCGATCCCGCCACGGAATATCAATCTCAGTCTCCCGATGAGCGCAGCCCTCAAGAACGCAGTTCAGCATCCGACCGATTCGGCGGATCCCGCCACGTACCAATAGGGAATTGGAGCAGGACTGCTTCGTTCGTGCGAACGCTCCATTGCACGGCTCGCGGGGCAGCCCTATACGGGTTAGATCGCTATCGCACGACCGGCGTTCCCAATGATGAAGACTGCGCTATCGACAAAGAAGCCACAGGCACGGGGTGCCCGGTCTGCAAAGCGGGCCGCGCCTGGCGGCATGGTCAATCCTGCGAGCGTCGCAAAGCCATCTGCTCCGGACCTGGTGAGGGATGGATTGCGGAAAGCAATCCTGAGTGGAGATCTCGTCGCGGGCACACAGCTCCGCCAGGACGAACTCGCCAATCGTTTCGGGACAAGCCGCATTCCGGTACGTGAAGCGCTGAGACAATTGGAGAGCGAAGGTCTCGTCGAGCTGCATCCAAATAGAGGGGCATCGGTATCGTCCATCTCGCTGGAGGACGTGCTGGAACTGCTGGAAATCCGGATTGGCCTGGAATGTCGCGCGCTCAAGCTCGCCATCCCCAACATGGTCAGCGCGGATTTCGATCTCGCAGCGGAGATACTGCAAGGCTATGACGATGAGCCGGAACCGCAAAAGTGGGGTGAGATGAATTGGCGCTTCCACGAAACGCTGTACGTTCCCTGCGGCCGGCCGAAACTTCTTGCGATGATCGAATCGAACTACGGGCATGTTGGACGCTTCGTCCGACTGCAAGTCTCACTGGCATCTGGCAAGCAGCAACCGAACCGGGAGCATTGGGCCATCCTCGACGCCTGTCGCTCCGCAGACCTCAACCAAGCGGTCAAATTGCTTGAGGATCATATCCTCCACACTCAGAAGTCGCTTTTGGCAGCGATGCGCAGAACGTCTGGTCGCGGCCTTTCGATCGCAGGACAGGCGCGTGTTTGAGATCGCTACGCCCTAAAGCCGGTCAACCGCCTTGAACGTCCCGTCCTTCTGGATCACCGTCAAGAACACCTTTGGTGGCGTCTCGACTGCGCGGATGCCGACCGTGATGACGCTGCCGCTGATGTCGAAGCGGCCGACGTCGTTGATGACCCGCATCAGGTCGGCCCGCGTCGGGTTCGGTCCGAGATTTTCCAGCGCGGCGGCGACAAGGCGGCCGGAGAGATAGCCTTCGAGCGAGACGAAGTCCGGCGTCAGCGTCGGGTCGAATGCCTTCTGCGCCGCCTGATAGTCGGCGACGAGCTTGAGCGAGCGATCCCAGGGAAACGGCACGACTTGCGAGACGATGACGCCTTCGCCCTCCGGGCCGAGTTCTCTGGCGAGTGCATTGGCGCCGACGAAGGAGATGTTGACAAAAGTCGGTGAGAGGCCGCTGCGGCGTACGAGCTTGATGAATTCGGCGCAGGGACCGTAGGTCCCGACCATGACGATCGCCTCGGGCTCGGCCCGCTTGATCATCCGCCATGCCGAGCCGACCGCGCGCGTGTTGCGCTCGAAGGTGCCTTCGGCGGCGAGCTCGAGGCCGCGTTTGGCAAGCGCATTCTTCACGCCGGCAAGGCCGTCACGGCCGAAGGAATCGTCCTGATAGAAGATGCCGATGCGGGTGAAGTGGCGATCTTCCGTGAGGTGCTTGATCCAGGCCTCGGCCTCCGCGCCATAGCTCGCGCGAATGTTGACGACGTTCGGAATCTCGAGGTCGCGCAAGAATTCGGCGCCGCTGAGCGGTCCGATGAAGGGCACGTTCCGGGCGCTGGTGATCGAAATGGTCGCCATCGCAGTCGGCGTGCCCACCGCGCCGATCAGCGCGAACACCTTGTCGTCCTCAATCAGTCGCAGCGTCTGCGCCACCGAATGGTCGGGATCGTAGCCGTCGTCGCGGCTGATCAGTTGCAGCTTGCGGCCATGGACGCCGCCCTTCGCGTTGATCTCGGTGAAGGCCGCGACGATGCCCTGCCGCATGCGCTGCCCGAGCGCGGAGGAGGGGCCCTCGAGCACGGCAGCCTGGCCGAACAGGATCGCATCCGCGCTGACGCCGACCTCCTCGCCGCTCGCCGCGAGCGTGGTCACGGCCAGCAGCGCGAAGCTCATGACGATGCGTGTCGCTGATCGAAACGGTTTCATCAGGAAGTCTTGCCGGATGCAGGAGAAATCCCGGCGAGCATAGCCGTGCGGCCTGAATAGCTCGCTAACCGGTGGCGTACCGGCGCCTCCGTAATACTCCGGGTAAATCCGGCAACTTGCCTGGATAAAGCTCGGTCATGCCTGCAGTTCGTTAACTAAGCCGTGCATTGCGGGAAAGCCGGGTTCCGAAATTGTGCAGTTCTTAACCGCGGTCCTTGTCCGATAGTGGTTCCGGCGGCTCAACCACAGGTTCGGTCCGTCGCACAGATGGGGACGGCGGATTCAGGGATGGGCGATCGCGATCAGAATGATCAGGATCGGAAACGGATGACCGGATGGTGGCGCGTCGCGCCGCTGCTCGGGCTCTATCGTCCTGCGCTCGTCGCAGCCGGTGTCGGTCTCCTGTTCTCGCTGGCGGGTGCAGCCGCAGTGGCGCGCTGGGAAGACCGCGTCAACAGGATCGAATTCGAGAGCGCGGCCGAAACCGAATCCATCGTCATGCAGAACGGCATGAACGAATATATCAGCCGGCTCGTCGCGCTGCGGACCCTGTTCGAATCGATCAACGAGGAAATCACCCGCAGCGAGTTCGAGACTTTCAGCTCCCGGCTGTTCGAGCGTCATCCGGGCATGCTGCGCATCGCCTGGCTGCCGCGCGTCAACCGCAAGGAGCGCGCCGAATACGAGGCCGCCGCGATCGCAGACGGCCTGTCCAGCTATCACATCAAGTCGCTCCAGGGCGACGGATTTGCGGCGGCGCCGCAAAGCGACGAATATTTTCCGGTGTTCTATTCGACCCAGCCGAAGACCTCGTCCGTCTACGGCATGGACTACGCCACCGTTCCGGAACGCCGCGTGGCGCTCGAACGCGCGCGCGACAACGACCGGATCGCCGGCATTCGCGCGCGCCTCTATGAGCCGCGCGAGGGCGGCCGGTTACCCGATGTCTTCGTCGCCGTTCCCGTCTACGCCAAGGGCACCTCGCGCGTGACGGTCGCGGACCGGCGTCGCAATCTCGCCGGCTACGTCGTCGGCGTGTTCGACCTGCCGCTGCTGATGCAGGCCATTCGTGTCACCACGGGAGCCAACCCGGCAATCAGCGTGAATGTCTATCCGCCGTTCACGGCGCGGATCGTCAGCCTCGAGGAGTCGCTGCCGGATTATTCGTCCGCGTCATCATCGCCGCAGTCGATGCGCGACGTCGCGCGGGGCCTGCACTGGTCGGGCCATCTCAAGATCGGGGATACCGATTGGCAGGTGCGGGCGATGCCGACGGCTGGGGGCTCGCTGGAAATGACCTACGACCGTGCGGCCACGGTCCTCATCGTCGGCATGCTGCTGACGCTGTCGCTTGCGACCTATCTGATGCTGGCGAGCCGCAACTCGCGGCGGCTGTCGCTGGCGAACCGGCGCGTGCTGGAGCTCGCCCAGACCGACACCCTGACCGGACTGCCGAACCGCGCCTTCTTTCTCGCCCGGCTTGATGAGCTCAATGGTCAGTTGAAGGACCGCGGCCCGACCTTCTCGATCCTGATGCTCGATCTCGACCGCTTCAAGAACGTCAACGACTCGCTCGGTCACGGCGCCGGCGATGTGCTGCTGCGCCAGGTGGCGTTGCGGCTGAAATCCGCGGTGCGGGCGAGCGACGTGCTGGCGCGGCTCGGCGGCGACGAATTCGCCATCATCCAGGAAGGTTGCGAGGATCAGCGGGTCTGCTCGACCGAACTGGCAGCGCGGATCGCCAAGCTCGTGACTGAGCCGTTCCTTTTGCCCGGGCATCGCGTCGAGATCGGCACCAGCATCGGCATTGCGATCGCGCCGGATCACGGCAGCGACCAGGAGCAGTTGCTCAAGAAAGCCGACTTGGCGCTCTATCGTTCGAAATCGGCGGGCCGTAACTGCTTCACCATCTACGACGAGGCGATGTCGGCCGAGCTCGAGGCGCGCAACACGCTGGAAGGCGATCTGCGCGACGCCATCGCACGGTGCCAGCTGGAGGTGCACTACCAGCCGTTCATGGATGCCATCAGCGGCGCGCGGCGCGGTTTTGAGGCTCTGGTGCGCTGGCGGCATCCGACCCGCGGCCTGATCGCGCCAGACCAGTTCATACCGCTCGCGGAGGAGACCGGGCTGATCGTGCCACTCGGCGAGTTCGTGCTGCGGCAGGCCTGCGCGGACGCCGCCGCGTGGCCCTCGAATTTGATGGTCGCCGTGAACCTGTCGCCGATCCAGTTCAAGGAAGCCGATCTGTTTGATATGATCTGCGCGGCGCTGCGCGATTCCGGGCTGTCGCCGCAACGGCTCGAGATCGAGATCACCGAATCGGTCCTGCTGGAGCGCGGCGCCGAGAACCACGCCTTCATGGAGCGGCTGAAGCACATCGGCATCGAGCTGGCGCTCGACGATTTCGGCACCGGCTATTCGTCGCTCAGCTATCTCACCGCGTTTCCGTTCGACAAGATCAAGATCGACAAATCGTTCATCCGCAACCTCACGCACCAGCCGCGCAGCTCCGCCATCATCTCCTCGATCGTGACGCTGGCACGCGGCCTGGATATGTCGGTCACCGCCGAGGGCGTCGAGACAGCTGAGGAGTTTGAGCGGCTGCAGGCGCTCGGCGTCAATTTCGCGCAAGGTTATCTGTTCGGCCGCCCGCTGCCGGTCGACCAGATCACGTTCGATACGTCCGCTCAGCCTTCGCAACGCGACGCAGCCTGAGCCGACCGCCCAAGAGGCTGTCAAAGCGGCATCCGTGAAAATCGCTTGACCCAGGTCCCCCCAGATGGTCGGAAGAGCCGTCTAGGGATGACATAAAAAATGCGGCTTCCGTTCTTCTACGGCTGGGTCGTGGTCGCGGTGACCTTCGTCACCATGGCCATCGGCGTCAACGCGCGCACCGCGTTCTCACTGTTCTTTCCGCCGATCATCTCCGAATTCGGCTGGGAGCGCGGCGTCACCGCCGGCGCTTTCTCCTTCGGCTTCGTTGTGTCAGGCATCGTCAGCCCGCTGATCGGCCGGCTGATGGATCGCGCCGGTCCGCGCGCGGTGATGGAGCTCGGCGTCCTGCTGATGGGCGGCGGGCTGCTGCTGGCCCCCCTGACCAGCGAACCCTGGCATCTCTATGTCACCATTGGCGTCATGGTCGGCGCCGGCAGTGTCTGTCTCGGCTATTCCGGCCAATCGCAGTTCCTGCCGAACTGGTTCATCCGCAAGCGCGGCTTTGCCATCGGCATTGCCTTTGCCGGCGTCGGCATCGGCTCGGTGACGCTGCTGCCATGGGTGCAGCACATGATCGAGCAGACCGGCTGGCGCACCGCCTGCACCGCGATGGGCCTGATGATCCTGATCGTGCTCGCGCCGATCAATTTGTTCCTGCACAAGCGGCCGGAGGATATCGGCCTTCAGCCGGACGGCGATGCCGCACCTAGCGCAGGCACCGCAAAGCCGGTCTCCAACATCGTCGATCACGCCTGGGTCAACACCGAATGGACGCTCGCCCGTGCGGTTGCGACCGCGCGGTTCTGGTGGATCGCTCTCGGCTATTTCTGCGGCCTGTACATCTGGTACGCGGTGCAGGTGCACCAGACCAAATTCCTGCTCGACATCGGCTTCAGCCCGAGCGTCGCGGTGTGGGCGCTCGGCATCGTCAGCCTGCTCGGCATTCCCGGCCAGATCCTGCTCGGCCATGTCTCCGACCGGATCGGGCGGGAATGGGTCTGGGCCATCAGCTGCGCCGGTTTTGCGATCTGCTTCGCGGCGCTGATCGCGCTGAAGTACCAGCCCTCGTTCTGGCCGGTCTATCTCATGGTGTTCACGCAGGGCGCGCTCGGCTATGGCCTCACCTCGATCATGGGCGCGGTGGTGTTCGAGATTTTTCAGGGCAGGCACCAGGGCAGCATCTTCGGCATGATCATGCTCGCGGCGCTGGCGGGCGGCGCGGCCGGTCCGTGGGTCACCGGCTTCCTCTACGATCGCGCCGGCGACTACACGCTGGCCTTTGTCATCGCCATGGTCATGAGCGGCTTGTCGGCTTTGTCGGTCTGGCGGGCCTCGCCGGGCAAGGTGCGGGCCGTGGCCGGTCGGCTGCATAAGCTCAAACCTGGAACGGCCGCAGAGTAGGTTCCGCGAGCCCCAAAATACCTTCGTCTTTTTCGCCGAATGTTAAGCATGTCGCGTCTTGGCGGGACGCGGCGTGGTGGCAACAACGTCTTGGACACCATCGGAGCCTTAGCTTTGGGCCGAATGCCGCATCTTCCCGATGCATCCGGGTCAAACGATGTCCGCCTCCGATTGCCTTGTGCCAGGAATTCCGGACGTGCTGCGTGCGGCGCTTGAATGCGCCGACGACGGCATTGTCATCGTCGATGGTGCGCACCGCATCACGCATTTCAACGCCGGTGCGGAGCGGATATGGCAGCTCGCGCGCACTGAGGTGCTTGGTCGCGATGCGGAAGTTCTCACGCTCAAATGCCTTCAGGCCGATCCGGTCACGGATTTCCGCGACGAGATCAGCCTCGTGCGTCGTGACGGCAGCCGCATCAGGGCGACAGTCGCGTTGTCTTCCGCGACCATCGATGGCGCGACCCATCACATCGTGTTCGCCCGCGACGTCACCGCCGAGGCCGAGCGGCGCGTCAGGATCGGGTTGCTCAACGCCGTCTCCGACCAGACCAACCGCGTGGTGATCGTCACCGACGTCGAGCAGAACATCCGTTACGTCAATGCCGCCTTCACGGCGCTGTTCGGCTACACCAACGACCAAGCCGAGGGGCGCCGTGCGACGGAGCTCCTTGCCGGTTGCCATACCAACCGCACGGCCATCGCAAAGCTCGTCAAGCGCCTGATGCATGGCGGCCGGCGCGGCGAGGTCGAGGTGCTTGCTTACGACAAGAACGGCGAAGAGATCTGGGTCGCCGCCCGGATCGACGCGTTCCGCGACAAGAAGGGCCGCGTCAAGCACATCTTCGCGCTGCTCGAAGACATCACCGAAACCAGGCAGTTGCGCTCGCTCCAGCAGCTCATCATGGGCGCGCTGGCCGACGAGGTGCCGATCACCGAGATCGCCGATCGGCTGTGCCGCCGCGTCGAGGAGATCGCGCCCGACGTCGTCTGCTCGCTGCTTCACGTCGATTCCGCGGGCCTGGTCCATCCGCTCGGCGGTCCGAGCCTGCCCGAGGATTATTCCCGCGCGCTGGACGGCATCGCGATCGGCCCTGATGTCGGCTCCTGCGGAACCGCAGCCTACTACGGCGAGCCGGTTCTGGCCGAAGATATCGATACCGATCCGCGCTGGCAGCCCTACAAGGCGATGCCGCTCGCAGTCGGCTTGCGCGCCTGCTGGTCGACCCCGATCAAGGCCAAGGACGGCCGCGTCATCGCCACCTTCGCCTTCTATTTCCGCGAGCCGCGCGCGCCGAGCAACTGGCACCGGCGCATCGTCGAGGCCTGCGTCAACCTCGGTGCCTTCGCGATCGAGCGCAAGGAGGCGCGTGCCGAGATCGCGCGGCTTGCCTATCACGACATCCTCACCGGCCTGCCGAACCGCGCGCAATTGCGGCATCTGATCACCACCGCAATCGACGCCTGTCCGACCGGCAGCCATGTCGCGCTCGCTTTCCTCGACGTCGACCATTTCAAGGACGTCAACGACACGCTCGGCCACGCTGCCGGCGACGAGCTGCTGATCCAGCTCGCGCAGCGCTTGCGCGAGCATATCGGGCCTGAGGACATGCTGGGCCGGCTGGGCGGCGACGAATTCGTCGTGCTGCTGCCGTATCGCAACGCCGAGAGTGCCGAGCGCGTTGCTGCCGAGATCACGGAGGCGCTGGCCGCGCCGCTGCGGCTTGGGTCCAGGCAGTTGCAGATGTCGGCGAGCATCGGCATCAGCCTCTATCCCGATCACGCCACCGACATCGACACGCTGATGCAGCAGGCCGATGCCGCCATGTACATGGCCAAGCAGGCCGGCCGCTCCACCCATCGCCTCTTCAGCGCCGAGATGAACGGCCTCACCGAGCAGCGGCTGGCTCTGATCGTCGCCTTGCGACGCGCCATCGCGGAAGGCGCGCTCACGCTCAGCTACCAGCCGCAGATCCGCAGCTGCGACGGTGCCATCCACGGCGTCGAGGCGCTGGCGCGCTGGCACGATGCCGTGCTCGGCGACGTCTCGCCGGCAAAATTCATCCCGCTTGCGGAAGAATGCGGCCTGATCGAGCAGATCGGCCTGTGGTCGGTGCGCGAGGCCTGCCGCCAGATGGCGAGCTGGCGCCGCGCCGGGCTCAACATACCTACCGTCTCGGTGAACTTATCGCCGCTCAATTTCCGCAATGTCACCCTTGCCGTGCGGCTCGCTGACATTCTCGCCGAATACAAGCTGCCGCCGGACGCGCTGATGCTCGAGATCACCGAGGGCACGTTCATGCAGGACGGTGCGACGGCGTTGGAGACCATGCATGCGATCCGCGCGCTCGGCGTCGGGCTTTCAGTCGACGATTTCGGCACCGGCTATTCCAGCCTCAGCCGGCTCGCGCATCTGCCGATCCGCGAGTTGAAGATCGACCGCAGTTTTATGCGCGACATCGACAAGGATACCGGCGCGCTCGCGATCGCCACCGCCGTGGTGCGCGTCGGGCAGGGCTTGGGTATGACCGTCGTCGCCGAAGGCGTCGAGACCGAAGGCCAGCGCAAGATGCTCGCCGAACTCGGCTGCGACGTCGTGCAAGGTTTTCTTTACGCGCCCGCGCTCCCGCCGGTCGCGTTTGAACGCTGGCTGATCGAGCACTGCGCCGAGCAGGCGAGGGCGATGCTGGGGAGGCTCGATCTCAAGCCGGTCGATGCGGTTGCGGTGAAGCGCTCGGCGTAGCTGCCTCACAAGAATGTTCGCCGCCCGAAATAGTCTGAGAGCCCACATGATGAACCCCATGCCGCACGCGCCGAAGCAGCTCGACAGGGTCACACTTTCCGAACTGCTCGGCGCGCTTAGCCACGCGCTCGATCTCTCTGAGGGACAGCCCGCCGGACATTGTGTTCGGTGCAGCCGTATCGGCGTTACGATCGCCAGGGAAATCGGCCTCAGCGAGGACGAAATAGTCGAGCTCTATTACGCGTTGCTGCTGAAAGATCTCGGCTGCAGCAGCAATGCCGCGCGCATCTGCGAGCTGTATCTCACCGACGATCTCTCCTTCAAACAGGACTTCAAGCTTATCGACGGCAGCCTGCCGCAGGCGCTACGCTTTGTGTTGGGCCATACCGGCCTGAAGGCCGGTCTTGCTGAACGGTTTCGCGCAATCGTCAACATCTTCCAGAACGGCGGCCAGATCGCCCGCGAGCTGATCGAGACGCGTTGCCATCGCGGCGCCGACATCGCCCGCAAGATGCGCTTCTCCGAGCCGGTCGCGGAAGGCATCAAAAATCTCGATGAGCATTGGGATGGTGGCGGCAAGCCTCTGGGCCTTCGCGGAACAGACATCCCGATTTATTCCCGCCTGGCGTTGTTGGTCCAGGTGGTCGATGTGTTCTACATCGCGAACGGTCCCGAGGCCGCGCTTCGTGAGATCCGGAATCGATCGGGCACCTGGTTCGATCCGCAGCTGGTGGCTGCCTGCGAGCGCATGGCGGCACAGCCTGCATTCTGGGACGTCATCGGGACTGGGGATGGGCTCGAGGCTCTTCCGCAATTGCCAGCGCAGGCAAGCGTGCCTGTCGATGAGGACTATCTGGATGACATCGCGGCTGCCTTCGCCCAGGTGGTCGATTCCAAGAGCCCCTACACCAGCGGCCACAGCGAGCGCGTCACGCTGTTTACCGACATGATCGCCGAGCAGCTGGAGTTCAGTGCCGAGCAGCGGCGCTGGCTCAAGCGTGCCGCGCTGCTGCATGACATCGGAAAGCTCGGGGTCAGCAACGCAATCCTCGACAAGCCGGACAAGCTTGACGAATCCGAATGGGAGGTCATGCGCATGCACTCCGCGCATTCGGAAGCCATCCTGTCGCGCATCAGCGCATTCAGCGAGCTCGCCCCGATCGCCGGCGCGCATCATGAGCGGCTGGACGGCAAGGGCTATCCCCGCGGCCTCTCGGGAAGCCAGATTTGCCTGGAAACCAGAATCATCACCACCGCAGACATTTTCGATGCGCTGACCGCAGACCGGCCGTATCGCGCCGCGATGCCGATCACGAAAGCGCTCGCGATCATGTCCGGGATGATCGGGAACCAAATCGATCCGGACTGCTTTGCTGCGCTTCGTCGCGCCCTCGGACGCGTCGACGGAGTACTGGCGGCTTAGCGAGCGCGCGAGAGGTCGCGTCGCCGGGCGACACTTCTACTCCGACGCCAACCCCGTCCTCCGCCTCAAATCCGTGATCGCACGCAAAAAACTATCCGCCGGCGTCGTCTCCGGATCGATCAGCCGGTGCAGGCGAAAGCCGTCTTCCAGCGCCAGCACGACGGAAGCCATCCATGGCGGGTTCAGCGTGTCACCCTTGTCATTGCCCTTCAGCGTCGCCTCGATGATGTCGGCGATCAGCTTGCGCCGCGCGCGCAGGCGTTTGGCGAGCTCGGGGCGGCGCTTCTCGGCGCGTGCGACGAAGAGGATCATCTCGATATGCAGCAGCGGCGAGCGGGAGAGCGGGTCCTGCCGCCCGCGATCCATCGATTTCAAGGCGGCGATGAAATCGTCGAGATTTTTGTGCTGCGCGAGGATGTCCATGTTGCGCCGGATCGACTGCTCGACATGGTCCTCGAGCATGGCGATGATCAACTCGTCCTTGCTCTTGAAGTTGGAATAGAACGCGCCGCGGGTGAAGCCGGCCGCCGCCGCGATCGCCTCGATGCTGGCGCCGCCGATGCCGTCCGCCTCGAACACGCGCGCGGCCGCCTCGAACAGCTTGTCACGCGTATCGTCCCTGGTCGGCCTGGTTCTCACCCTTGACATCGCCGCAGGTTAGGGCAGAATGCAACTCGATACAACAATGTATCGAGTTGATAATTACTAAGTTTAAGTCTTGGGGATGGTTACGCCGGGCATCAGGGCTGCCTCGCGTATTCGTGTCATGCGGCAACCGATGTGAGGTCACCATGAACGAGCAAGCGCAACCCGCAGGCGGACCGCTGTTCAATCCGCTGTCGCCGGACTTCATCCGCGATCCCTATCCGCATTATGACCGGCTGCGGACGATCGATCCGATCCATGTGACGCCGTTTGGCCACTTCCTCGCCAGCCGCCATGCCGAGGTCAGCCTCGTGATGCGCGACAAGCGCTTCGGCAAGGACTACGTCGAGCGCTCCAAGCGCCGTTACGGCGAGAAGATCATGGACGAGCCGGTGTTCCGCAGCATGAGCCATTGGATGCTGCAATCCGACCCGCCCGATCATACCCGCCTGCGCGGCCTGGTGGTGAAGGCCTTCACCGCGCGCCGGGTCGAAGACATGCGGCCGCGGATCCAGGAGATCGTCGACCAGGCCATCGATGCCGTGATCGATCGCGGCCACATGGACCTGATCGAGGATTTCGCCTTCCGTCTGCCGGTCACCATCATCTGCGACATGCTCGGCATCCCCGAGGATCATCGCGAGACCTTCTACAACAGCTCGCGCGACGGTGGCCGCCTGCTCGACCCCGTGCCGCTCACGCCGGAGGAGATCGCGAAGGCCAACGCCGGCAACATGATGGCGCAGATGTATTTCCAGCAGCTGTTCGAACTGCGCCGTCGCAGTCCCGGGGATGATCTCATAACCCAGCTGGTGCAGGCCGAGGAAGACGGCAACAAGCTCACCAACGAGGAATTGACCGCCAACATCATCCTGCTGTTCGGCGCCGGCCACGAGACCACCGTCAATCTGATCGGCAACGGTCTCCTTGCACTTCATCGTAACCCAGACCAGCTCGCGCTCTTGAAGGCGCGGCCGGAGCTGATGGTCAACGCGATCGAGGAATTTTTGCGCTACGATTCCTCGGTGCAGATGACCGGCCGCGTCACGCTGGAGGACATCGAGGATCTCGGCGGCAAGAGGATTCCCAAGGGCGAGACCGTGCTGTGCCTGCTCGGCTCGGCCAACCGCGACCCGGCGGTCTATCCTGATCGCCCTGACCGGCTCGACATCACCCGTCCCAACGTCAGGCCGCTGTCGTTCGGCGGCGGCATCCATTTCTGCCTGGGGGCCCAATTGGCGCGCATCGAGGCCGAGATCGCCATCGCGACGCTCTTGCGGCGGCTGCCCGATTTGCGCATCGACGACGTCGAGAACCCGGAATGGCGGTCGACTTTCGTGCTGCGCGGCCTCAAGCACCTGCCGGCGAGCTGGTGATAGCCGTCGGCATTAACCTCCGCGCGCAACAGTCGCTGTGACTTCGCCACACTTCCCCCTATATAAGGGGCTGTTCCGGCGCGCCTGAAGCATTTGCGGTCAGGGTTTGGCCCGGTTGCCGGTTTGGCCGAGGGGAGACCCGTGCAGACGACGCTGCTCGGATTGGCGATTGCCTTCATCTTAGCGCTGCTGGCCGCGCTGATCGGGCCTTACTTCGTCGACTGGAACCAGTTCCGGCCCCAGTTCGAAGCGGAGGCGACCCGGATCATCGGCGTGCCGGTGCGGGTGGCGGGCGAGCTCGATGCGCGGCTGCTGCCGGCGCCGACGTTGCGGCTGCGCTCGGTCACCTTCGGCGGCAACAACGATCTCGGCCGCCTGCGCGCCGACAAGCTCGACGTCGAATTCAGCCTGAGCTCGCTGATGCGCGGCGAATGGCGCGCCACCGAGCTTTCGGTCAACGGCATGGCGGTGGATCTCGGCCTCGACGCCAAGGGGCGGGTCGACCTGCCATCCACCGCGAGCGGCACCTTCAATCTGGCCTCGCTTGCCATTGAGCGGCTGAACCTCACCGGCCGCATCGCCCTGCATGATGCCGCCAGCCGCGCGACGCTGGAGCTCAACGACATCGCCTTCTCCGGCGACGTGCGCTCGCTCGCTGGTTCGGTGCGGGGCGACGGCAATTTCACCGCGGCCGGCACACGCTATCCGTTCCGCATCTCCTCCGGCCCGAGCGCCGACGGCAGCGCCACGCGCCTGCACCTCAATATCGATCCCGGCGAGCGCGCCATTTTGGCCGATCTCGAGGGCGTGCTGGCCTTCGACAACCGCCTGCCGAAATTCGACGGCGCGCTGACGCTGGCGGTGCCGGCGACGAAGAAGCCGGGCGAGGCCGGGCCGACGCCCTGGAAGCTCACCGCAAAGCTCAAGGCCGATCCGGCCGGCGCCAAGTTCGACCAGATCGACGCGAGCTTCGGCACGGATGACGCCGCGCTGAAGGCCGGCGGCGTCGGCGATCTCAGGTTTGGCGCCTCGCCGCTGTTGCGCGCGGTGCTGTCGGCACGCCAAGTCGATGCCGACAAGCTTACGGCTAAGGACAATGCCGAGCCGCTGCGCATCCTGCCGGCGTTGCGCGCGGGCCTCGCCGCGATCCCGCAGGCGCCGATCCCGGCGCAGATCGAGTTCAACTCCGACCAGATCATGCTGGGCGGCCGTCCACTCCAGAACATCACGGCGGAACTGACGACCGACGGCAGGTCCTGGACCTTCCAGCGGCTCGACCTGCGCGCGCCGGGCATGACGCAGCTTGCGCTGAACGGCGCAACTCCGGGCTCCGACAGCTTCAGCGGCCGCCTCAGCATCGAATCTTCCGATCCCGATACGCTGGTGGCCTGGCTCCAGGGTCGCAGCGAGGTCAACCGCCGCAGCACAAGGCCGTTGCGCCTGGCAGGCGACGTGACGATCGCCGCAAACCATTTCGCGATCGAGAAGCTGAAAGCCGACATCGAAGGCGGCGCCGTCGAGGGACGGGTCGCCTTCGTGCAGACCGGCGCCAACAAAGGCTCGCGGATCGACGCGGAGCTGAAGGCCGACCGGCTCGATCTCGATGCCGCCGCGAGTTTTGTCCGCGCGCTCGCCGGACCGCAGGGCGAATGGCCGGAGGAAGCGAAATTGTCGCTCGATGTCGGCCGCGCGATCTCGGCCGGCCAGGAGTTGCGGCCGTTCGCAGCAAAGCTCGGCTATGGTCCGACGGCGCTATCGCTGGAGCAGTTGCGGTTCGGCCAGGCCAGCGGTGTGACCACCGAGGCGAGCGGCAGCTTTGATCGCGCGCAGGCGACCGGCCGGCTCGCGCTGAAATCCTCCGCCAACTCGCTGCGCGAGCTCACCGCGCTGCTCGAGCCATTTGCGCCTGCGGTGCGCGCACGCTTCGATGCGCTCCCATCGTTGCCCGGTGCGACGCGCCTGAAACTCGACCTCAGCCTCGACAAGAACGCAGAACATGCCGATCGCAGCGACGCGCGCGCAATGTTCGACCTCGATGCCCCGCAGCTCAAGGCCACCGCGACGCTTGTCGCGCAGACGCCGGTGGCGGCGCTCAACGGCATCGACATCGAGCGCCTGCGCAACAACGACTTCACGCTGGAGTCGAAACTGTCGACGCCGCAGGCCGGCGCGCTGACGGCGCTGCTCGGCCTCGATCGCATGGTTGCCGCAGGTGAGGGCGCCTCGCAGCTCGAGGGCAAGTTGAGCGGCGCGTGGCGTCGGCCGCTGCAATTGAACGCAAAGCTCAGCGGCGGTGGGCTGGACGCTGATGCACAAGGCAGCGTCGAACTGTCGACGCCGGAGCCGAAGGCGAGCGTGAACCTGCGCGTGCGCAACGCCAATCTGGCGCCGCTGTTCGGGACCAGTTCGGCCCAGAATGTCAGCCTGTCCTCCCGCCTCACGCTGTCCGGCAACAAGCTCACCTTCGACGATCTCGATAGCACCGCGGTCGGCTCGCATTTGCGTGGTCATCTGGCGATGACGCTGGACCAGGAGAAGAGCGTTGACGGCGAAGTGGGGCTGGACTCGCTCGATCTCGCGCCCGCGCTGGCGGTGGCCTTGGGCGCGGCAGGACACAACGCGGACGAGCCGCTGAGTGCCGGGCTCATCATCGGCTGGCGCGGCCGGGTCGCGTTCCAGGCGTTGCGCGGGACCTTGCCGGGTGGAATCGAGCTGCGTCCCTTCAGTGGCACGATCAGGAGCGACGGCCAGTCGCTCGCGCTCGATGCGCTCAAGGGCGGCGTCGGCGGTGGAGAGATCACCGCTAGCCTCGATGCGCGCAATGGCGCCAATGGGCTCGCGCTGAACGTGCGCCTCGATCTCACCAATGTCGATGCGGCGACGCTGCGCTACCGCGATCTCGCTTTGCCGAAGGGGCGCGCGTCCATGCAGATGGCGCTGACGAGCCAGGGCCGCAGCATCGCCGCCCTGACCGGTGCGCTCGCCGGCAATGGCACGGTGACGCTCGACTCGGCTGAAATCTCAGGCCTCAATCCGCGCGCTTTCGAGATCGCCATCCGCGCCAGCGACGGTGGCCAGGTCGCCGATGACAACCGGCTTCGGCAGCTCGTCGAGCCCGCACTGTCGGCAGGTCCCATTGCGGTTGCTTCCGCACAGATCCCGTTCACGATCCGCGACGGACGGCTGCGCGTCGGTGCGACGCCGCTGGAAGCGAAGAACGCCCGCGCCATCGTCTCCGGCGGCTACGACATTCCTGCCGACCAGGCCGACATCCGCGCCAGCCTGACGCCGATCATGACCGGCCTCTCCGGCGCGCCGCCGGAGATCCAGCTGTTTGCGGCAGGTCGCCCCGACAGGCTCCACCGCACCGTCGATCTCGCGCCGCTGTCGTCATGGCTTGCAGTGCGCACGATCGATCGCGAGACGCGCCGGCTGGACGCCATCGAGCGCGGCGAGCCGCCACCGGCGACCGCCGCGCTGCCGACGCTCGTCTCTCCCGATCCGGTGCCCGAGCCGTCTTTGACCGACGTGCCGATGCCGGGCCGCGATCCGCGCCGTGCGCCGCCGAGGCCGAAGGTCGCGCCGACGCCGAAGGCCCCGCAGGCCGCCCCCGCCGCGCCGAGCCCGCCGCTTGCCAGCCAGCAGATCGCGCCGCTGCCGCCGCCGATCGAGGTGAGGCCGGCCCCGGGCCCGCCGCCGCCAAGACCCAAGCCGAAGCCGCCGCTGGTTTTGACCCCGTCGAATCCGTAAGTGCAGATTTGGTTTGCACGGAACGGGCCGCGGGCTCGCCTAACCTCTCCCGCAAGCGGGAGAGGGGGCGCACCCTCCATGTTGCGCAGTGGTTAACGCATTCCCTCGCATTTGAATGAGTTTTGCTCGACAAAACTGCTCTACCGATTTTACCGGATTCTCGCGTTTGTTCCCTAGTGTCGGTTCCTGAGGAATTCGGCGTCCTGCCGACAGAGGCAGGACGACTCGCCAAGAACTGGGGTGATCGAGATGAACGGGGCGAAATCGCTTCTACAGGATCTGGACGATGCGATCGCACGCGGCACCGACGAAAGCCGGACGCGGGCATTGTGGCATGCGACCGACCTTTTGATCACCGGTCGCTATGTCGACGATGAGATCAGCATGTTCGGCGAGGTCATCGGCCGGCTTTCGGAGGAGATCGAGGTCGTGGCGCGCGTGCAGCTTTCGGAGCTCATGGCAGCCTGCGATCACGCCCCGCTCAATGTCGTCGCGCAACTTGCCCTCGACGACGAGATTGCGGTCGCCGGCCCGGTGCTGCGCGACTCCGAGCGTCTCGACGAGAAGATGCTTGTCGAAAGCGCCATGACCAAGGGCCAGTCGCATCTGCTCGCGATTGCCCAACGCAAAATCATCGGCGAGGCCGTGACCGACGTGCTGGTCAAGCGCGGCGACCAGGAGGTCGTGACCTCTGTCGCCAAGAACGAAGGCGCGCGTTTCTCCGGTTCGGGCCTGCTGCACATGGTTCGGCGCGCCGAGGGTGACTCGATCCTCGCCGAGCAGCTCGGCCTGCGCAAGGATGTGCCGCGGCACATCTTCCAGCAGCTCATCTCGAAAGCGTCGGAGGACGTTCGCCGTCGGCTCGAGAGCGAGCGCCCGGAGATGATGGCGCAGATCCAGAGCTCGGTCAGCGATGTTACCGGCGATCTCCAGTCCAAGTTCGGACCGTCCTCGCGCAGCTATTTCGTCGCTAAGCGCGTGGTGACGACGCAGTACCGGCAGGGCAACCTCAACCAGGATTCGATCTCGAACTATGCACGCCAGCATCGTCTCGACGAGGTCCAGATCGGCCTGTCGCTGCTGTCGGCGCTGCCGGTCGACGTGATCGAGCGCGCGATGATGGACCGCAACCGCGAGATCCTTCTGGTGCTGTGCAAAGCGCTCGATTTCTCCTGGGACACGACCATGTCGCTGTTGTTCCTCGGCGCCAAGGACCATCTGATCACGGCGCGCGAGCTCCACGACAACGAGCGCGCTTTCGGCCGGCTCAAGATCGAGACCTCGCGCAGCGTCTTGAAGTTCTACCAGTCGCGCAAGAACAGCGCCGGCGCCGATCCCGCCCAGGGTCGTCAGCCCGAGCTTCAGGTGCACTGAGCCTCATTCGGGAATTGGCAGGGGAGTATTTGCAATGTTGCCTCAATTCGGCACCGCAGTTCGCAAGACCAAGAGCCTCAACGCCGAGCCGGGCGGATCGGCTCCGGACAAGGCGTCCGTCGACGCCGCATGGCTGGTGCTGGAAGCCGCCAACGATCTCGGCGACCACGCCGCGATCGAAGCCTGCCGCCGCGTCATCGATGCCGAGCTGAACGGCACCGTCGCCGGTGGTGCGGATCTCGATCTCGTGCTGGGGTATTTCAGGTAGACGTTCGCAACGTCCTCGGAAAAAAGGGCCGACCGCGGACCCATCTCTATCTTTGCGCTCATGTGTGACATGATGTAGCCTCTACTTGCAGGCGTCGAAGGCGCCGGCATGTAATGGGGTCTGGAGCGGTCGCTATGGAGCGGCGTGTCTTCCTTGCTGATGGTTTCGCGCGAGCGAACAGGGGCGCGCCGCTTTTCGCGCGCGCCCAAATGCTGACCGCCATTGTCATTGATACAAAAATAACTGGAATGCCTCCGGTGCTGCGCGCAGCTCCATCGGTGGCGCACGATCGCTGATTGCCAGGCAGCGAAGGCTTTGACGCAATTGTTTGCTGATGCCGGACCCAACCCGCTTTGATTGATTGATCGCGGTGCATTGGACCGGTTGGACGTCATTCTTGAGAGCTTCACTGTATTTGGAGCCGAACATGAAATTTGATGTGCGCGTACCATTGATTGCCATCGCCGCCCTTCTCGCTGTTTTCCTTTTCGCGGCGGCCGAAGACAAGACTACGCCGGACAATCCCGTGCATCTGCAACAGGGCTGGAGTGCCGACACCGCCGATCGCTTTCACTTCATCTCGCAGGGGACGGCGATCTTCCCCTATGAATGGTTTTTGGCGCTCGAACAGCCGGGCCAGCCGTCAGGGCAAACCGCACTGATCAGCGCGCCCGAGAATTTGCAGCGGCTCGGCTTCCTCGCCGAGCCTGCGCGCGCGACTGATAACCCGGACGGCCTTCCCGCCGGGCTTTACAAAACGCCGGTCGACTTTCCTGACGGCAAGCACAAATGCTGGAAGGGCAACTGGCTCGGCCTGGGCTGCGCCGGCTGTCACACCGGCCAGGTGAGCTATCGCGGCCAGCAGATCCGCATCGAGGGCGGACCGTCCCATATCGACATCGGCGGCCTGACCACTCAACTCTTCGGTGCTCTCAAAGCGCTCTCGGACCAGCAAGTCCTCGGGCGCTTCATGGCACGCGTGAAGCTTCCGCCCCCCGTGGTGGGGGCGGGGTTGGGATGCTTTGCTGCACTCCCATCGTTTCCGCCGGATCCGCAGAACCCCGAGACGCCTGCGGGGGCCGGCAGATTGGACGCGCACGGGGAAGGGCTGAACCAGCTGCTTGCCTATCCGATCAACGAGGCCAGGAATTATGCGCCGCGGACCGCGCCGGTGAGATATCCGCCGCTGTGGGATACGCCGCGGTTCAGCTGGGTGCTGTACAACGGCTCGATCCGGCAGCCGTTCACGCGCAATCTGATCGAAGCGCTTGGCGTCCAGGCGCCGATGAAGCATGACGCCACGATGATCACGGCCGACGTGACGCATGCAGTCCAGATGGAGAATGTGGTCTGGGGACAGCGGGCGCTGATGGATCTGCGCTCGCCGCGCTGGCCGGACAAGATCTTCGGGGCGCCTGACCTGAAACTAGCCGCGCTCGGGCAGGGGGTGTACGCGAAGGCGTGCGCGAACTGCCACGATCCGGCTCCCGCCGTAGCCGCTCCCGGGGCGTGCGACGAGATCCAGGTCCGGATGTCCGATCTCAAGGATATCGGGACCGATCCCGCGCAAGCGACAACATTCGCGAACCGCAGGATCACACTGTCGCAGATCGGCGGCCCGGACGATATCGCCAACTACGAGGCCGCCAAGATCGTCACGGGCAATGTCGCCGACCAATGGATCGCCAAATCCAAGGACAACGCAGCCGCTGCCGCCGCGATCAATTGCGGACGTCCAAATGAATACCGCGGTCTACTTCAATATCGCGCAAGGCCGCTCAACGGCATCTGGGCGACGGCGCCCTATCTGCACAACGGCTCCGTTCCATCGCTTCATGATCTCCTGCTTCCGCCGGAGCAGCGGCCCAAGACGTTTTTTGTCGGCAATTGGGAATTCGACCCGGTGAACGTCGGCTACGCGATGGCAAGCGAGACCCCTGGCGCGTTCAAATTCGACACCACTGTGCGCGGCAACTCGAATGCCGGCCACATCTACGGAACGGACCTGACCGAGGACGATCGGAAGGCGTTGATCGAGTATCTCAAGACGCTATGAGATAGTCGCTCAGTCCTTGCGGCAGGTGAAGCAATAATAGGGGCATTCGCCGTTCGCGAAGGACGCATGGAGCTGCGTGCCTGGAATGCCCGCGAACTCGTGCGACAGCCCGAGCAGCGGCCGCGGCACGATCTCGACTGCGAGCGCGGTCCGCCGCGCGCCGTCGAGCTCCAGCGCGCGCGCCACATTGGCCGTGATGTCGTCCTCCTTGACGAGACGCAAGCGCGACCGGGCCAGGCACTCGCGCGGAAACACGTCCTTTGACGGGTCCTCGAAGCACGCCATCAGGAAGTCGCCACCGGGCCGGAGCACGCGGTGGACCTCGTCGAGGAATCGCCCCATGTCGCCATAGTGCTGCGCACTCTCGACATTGATCACGACATCGAAGCTGTCGTTCGCGAATGGGAGGCTGAGCGCATCCCCGACGCGAAATGCGAGATTGTCCTGGTCGGCATAGCGGGCCTTGCTGAACCGGATCGCCGGTTTACAGATGTCGAGCCCGGTATAGCTGCGCGGGTGGAGATATCGCGCGACATAGGACGCGCCGCCGCCGCGGCCGCTGCCGACTTCCAGCACGTCCTTCCCTGCGATCGCGGTGCCCGACACCACGTGATGGTAGAGCTGGATCGCATAGCGATCAGGCTCGTCCACGGCTTGCAGCGCAACCTGCTCGCCGTCCGGCGAGGCGTAGCCGTAGTTGAGGAATCTGATGGCGGCGCCCCTGTCGAGGTTGCTCAGCAGGGAGTACCAGGCGTTGGTGAAGAGGTGGCGGGCGGCGCGCGAATAGAACAGTTTCACGACGGCCGAGTGAACGGGGTTTGTCCCTGCTGGATACATATCCTGCTTCACGAGCGAATACTCTCACGCGAAAATGGGGAACGCTTCCACCGCAAAGGATGGGCTACGGGTCAGGTTGCGTCAACAATGGCGACGCTTACCTGCCACATTTGACTTCATTCCGAGGGAAGATATACTTTAGGTTTAGTACAGATAATGCTGGACCGCGTAATGACTGGGCAGGTTGCTGCCTGGTTGGAGAAGGTCGGCCTCCCTCAATACCTGAAGTCCTTTTCCGACCACGGCATTGATTTCGACATTCTTTCGGAGATTACGGATCGCGATCTCGCGAGCATGGGTGTCGTGCTCGGGCATCGGCGCAAGCTGCTGCGTTCGATCGCCGAACTGGATGTTCCGAAGCCGCGTCTTGCCGCACCGAAGGTCGACACCGGCGCCGAGCGCCGTCAGCTCACGATCATGTTCTGCGATCTGGTCGGCTCGACCGCGTTGTCACATCGCTTCGATCCCGAGGAGATGCGCGAGATACTGCAAGCCTATCGCGAGGCCGCGACCGCGGTCATCGTGCACTATGACGGCATCGTCTCGCGATTGGTCGGCGACGGAATCCTGTCGTATTTCGGCTATCCCTCTGCGCATGAGGACGATGCCGAGCGCGCGGTCCACGCCGGGCTCGAAACGATCGCCGCCGTCCAGGCCGTCAAGATGCAGCCGGGCGAGCGGCTGGAGGTTCGCATCGGGATTGCGACCGGGCTTGTCGTCGTCGGCGATCTCATCGCAAAGGGCGCTTCGAGCCGGCTCGAGGTGATCGGCGAGACGCCCAACCTCGCGGCGCGCATGCAGGCCTTCGCCGATCCCGGCACTGTCATCATCGCGTCCTCGACGCGTCGGCTGCTCGGAAACCTGTTCCAGCTGCGCGAGCTCGGAACGCGCGCGATTAAGGGTTTCAGCGAGCCCGTCGAAGTCTGGGCCGTGGACAGTCCGTCGCCGCACGCGAGCCGCTTCGAGGCCCACCGTTCCGGGGGTCTCGTCGGGTTCGTCGGCCGCGAACACGAGCTCGACCGGCTGGCCGAGTGCAAGCAGCGGGCCTGGCGCGGCCAGGGCCAGGTCGTCCTGATTTCCGGCGAACCCGGGATCGGCAAGTCGCGGCTTGCGGCGCATTTCTTCAATGAGCGCGTCGTCGCCGAGCCGCACATTCGATTGCGCTATCAATGCTCGCCGCATCATCGCGCCAGCGCGCTTTATCCTGTCATCACGCAGTTGCAGAGGGCTGCGAAGCTCGGCGCCGGCGATACCAATGAGCATCGGCTGCGCAAACTCGAAGCGCTGCTGGGTCGCACCGATCCGAGGACGCCAACGCTGGTGCCGTTGTTCGCAGATCTGCTGTCGATTCCCACCGACGGACGCTATCCGCCGCTCGCATGGACGCCGCAACAGCTGCGACGCAACACGCTGGCGGCGCTGATCCAGCGTTTGCAGCGTCTGAGCACCGAGGCCCCGGTGTTCTGCATCGTCGAGGATCTGCATTGGGCGGATGCCACCTCGCTCGAGCTGCTCGAGCTCGCGGTCAAGCTTGCCGACCAGCTTCGCGTCCTGCTCGTCCTGACGTTTCGCGACGAATTCACCCTGCGATGGATGGGGCCGGCGAATTTGACGACGCTGGAGCTCGGACGGCTCAAGGAGACCGACGTCGAACGCATGATCGCTGAGGTGATCGGAAGCCGCGCGGTCCCGTCCGAGCTTGTGACGCAGATCGCGGCGCGGACCGATGGCATCCCGCTGTTCGTCGAGGAGCTGACGCGGACCGTGCTCGAGATGGGAATCCTCGAAAAGGAGGCGGGCGGCCGCTACAGGATCGGCGCCAGCCTGCCGCGCGTCTCGATCCCCTCGACACTCCAGGATTCGCTGATGGCGCGGCTCGATCGGCTCGGGCCGGCAAAGGAAGTCGCGCAGATCAGCGCCGTCATCGGCCGCGAATTCTCCGATGAGCTGCTGCGCGCCATCGCGGACAAGGATGATTCCGAGCTCGATGCCCTGCTCGCCCAGCTCGAACGCGCCGAATTGATATTCCGCAGCAAGTCCGCGCCCGAGGGTGTCTATTCTTTCAAGCACGCTCTGGTGCAGGACACCGCCTACGAGAGCCTGCTCAAGAGCAGCCGGCGCAGGTTGCATGAGCGGATCGCCGCAGCGCTTCAGGAGAAATTTCCGGAAGCGGCCGCTGCTGCGCCCGAAATCGCCGCACATCACTTCACGCAAGCGGGCCTCGTCGAGGACGCCGTGGAATGGTGGGGCAAGGCGGGCGACCGCGCGCTGCGCAGCTCGGCCTATCACGAGGCGATCGCGCATCTGACCAAGGCCATCGGTCTCGCGGAGGGGCTGAGCGAGGGCCCTGCCGGGCAGGGCCGCCGGCTGCAATTGCAGATCGCCTATGGCAACGCGCTGATCGCGACCCGCGGCTATGGCGCGCCGGAAACGTCAGTTGCTTTCGCACGGGCGCGCGAGCTTGCATCCCGGCTCAAGGGTGCGCCCGAACGGTTCGCCGCCACTTACGGCCTGTGGGTCGGGAGCCTGGTTCGCAGCGAGCTCGGCGCCATGCAGGAGCTGGCACAAGCCTTCCTGCATGATACCGCCGACCGGCCCGACTCGCCGGAGGCGGGGATCGCCCATCGCGTCTGCGGCATGACCCGCTGGTTCGAGGGCAATCTCGTCGATGCCAAGCAGCATCTCGAGCAAGCGCTCACCATCTATCGCTACGAGCACGATCGCAATCTGGCATTCCTGTACGGCCACGATTACGGGATCGCGGCGGCGATCTACCTCGCGCTGGTGCTGTGGCCACTCGGCGAAGTGGATCGCGCCGAGCAGCTGGCGCAGGAGGCGATCCGCCGCGCCGCCGACAGCGGCCATGTCGCGACGATGGTCTACGCGCATTTCCACAAGATCGTGCTCGAGGCGGTGCGCGGCAATCCCGAGCGCGCCAGGCCGCATGTCGATGCCGTCATCGAGCTTAGTCGCGAGCACGGGCTCTTGCTCTACACCCGGGCGAGCAAGTTCTGGAACGGCTGGATCCATTGTCATTCCGGCGAGCGGGAGTCGGGGCTCCAGGAAATGCAGGACTCGATCGCGCTGCCGCTGGTCGGGAAGATGGCGACCGGGCTCTACGTGCCCTTGACCTGGACGCTGCTTGCGGAAGCAAAGGCCGGCCAGGGACAGTTCGACGAGGCGCTCGCGATTCTCGACGAACAGCTCGTCGAGGTCGAGCGGACCGGACAAGAGTGGTTCACCACGGAAATCCACCGGCGGCGTGGCGAGCTGCTGCTGCGCAAGGACCCGAGCGATATTGTCGCGGCCGAGACCGCCTTCACGCAGGCCCTTGAGACCGCGCGACGGCAGCAGGCCGCGACGTTCGAGCTGCGCGCCGCGCTCTCGCTGGCCAGACTGTATCTCGCGAGCGGAACGGGCGAGCAGGCGTGGACGGTGCTCAGTCCCGTGGTCGGAAAGTTCGCCAACGCACAGGATTTGCCGGAGATTTTCGAAGCAAGGGCGGCCATGGATCGTTTGAGCAAGACAAGCCCATGCGCAAACCCATGCGAGTGAAAAAGTTTTTGTACTTTGCCGATTTTGCGTTCTATCCCCTGGCAAGCGTTGCACTGGTGGCAGCCGCAATGTTGCTGAAAGAGCCCCTCGGCTGGGACGGGGCGGCCATCGGTTTCGCTTGCGGGCTGGCGCTCTGGACCCTGGCTGAGTACCTCATTCACAGGTTCGCACTGCATGGTCCCGCCTATCTTGCAGCCTTGCACGACATGCACCATTCCGATCCGCGTGCGCTGGTCGGTTCGCCGCTTTGGCTGAGCCTGGGGTCGATCTTGTGCGGGTCGCTGCTGCCGGTCTGGCTCTTGACCGGTCTTGCGACCGCCTGCGCGGTTACGGCGGGGTTGATGCTGGGCTACATCTATTTCAGCTTGCTTCACCACATCGTTCATCACCATCCGACGAAGCGGGGCGGCTATCTCTGGCGATTGAAGCGCCGTCATGCGCGCCATCATTATGGCAAGACGCCGTGCAATTTCGGAGTGGTCACCAGCATGTGGGATCGCGTGTTCGGAACGTTTTGTTCCGAATGACGGCGCGGCCCTGAGGGTGATGGTTTCCGATTGAAGCGCGACCGACGCGACGGCTCAGCCGCAATTCCAGACCGCGCCGATCGGCGTCCGCGTCCAGCACGGCCCGAAGCTGCCGCCATTGTAACGTGGGCCGGCAAAGCCGGGCCGGCCGAAATAGTGCCAGTCGCCGTTATAGCGGTAATAGTAGGGGACCGGGTCGATATACCATTGGCGCTGGTTTTCGCGCGCGTAGCGCCGCAGCCCGTTTTTCTGCGCGTAGAGCGGCTGGCTGTTGCTCAGCGGCTGACGATAGCCCGGCAGAAAGCCGTAGCCGTGCCAGCTTGGCTTGGGCTTTTTTGAGACCGGCGCAGCAGGCGCGACGACCGGCAGCAGCGACAGAATGACAGCAACAAACAGACATACGAGGCGCGACATGGGCCAACCATAGACAGCCAATTACGGGAAAGCCATTCAAATTCGAGTGCGAATTTTTGCAGATTCGCGCGAATTTTTCGCCGCTCGAATCGGAAATTACCTGCCCAGCATCGACAGAACCGTGCGCGCGAGATCAGCGGTGCGTTCCACCAGATGATCCGCGCCGGCCGTTTCAAGTTCGTCCCGGCTGCCATATCCCCAGAGCACGCCAAGCCCGCGCATCCTGACCGCGTGAGCGCCGACGATGTCATGCCGGCGGTCGCCGACCATGAGGGCTTCGGACGCAATCAGGTTCCGTTCGGACAGGACGTGCGCGAGCAGTTCAGGCTTGTGATTCAGCGCGCCGCCGGGCACCGAGCCGTAGATGCCGTCGAAATATCCTGCCAGGTTCAAATGCTCGGCGATCCGCCGGGCAAAGACTTCTCGCTTCGATGTGGCCATGTAGATACGCAAGCCTGCCTGCCGCATGTCTTCGAGCGCCTCGCCAATTCCGGGATAAAGTTCACTTCCGAGGTAACCGCTGTCGCCGTAGTGCTGACGATACGCCGACACGGCCTCGTCGAGGCGGTCGTCGTCATATGTCCGGAGCAAGACGCGCAACACGTCCTCGAGCGGCGGCCCGATGAAGGGGGTTATGTCGAACGCCTCGTCAGGGCTGTGTCCCAGCGCGCGCAGAGCCGCGAGGGTGCTTGCGGCAATGCCGGGCCGGGAATCGATCAGCGTTCCGTCGAGATCAAGCAGTACGGAGCGGCTTCCAGGCATGTCCGAAGCATAGCATCGTCATGGCCGTCAGCCCAGATCAGATGGTTTGGGCGGGATATGACAGTTGCCGTCGCAGAGAACCGGCCGGGCCGAACCACGACCCGGCCGTTACTCCTTTGACGCCTACGCGTTCGCGCCGCCGTCGACGGTTAATGCCGAGCCGGTGATGTACTTGGCTTTCGCGCTCGCCAGGAACGCCACGGCGTTGGCGATGTCCTCAGCCGCACCATACCGGCCGAGTGCCATGAACTGCTTCAGTGTATCCGCGGTCGGGCCGTGGGCCGGGTTCATGTCGGTATCGATCGAGCCCGGCTGTACGAGGTTGACCGTGATGTCCTTGGGGCCGAGCTCCCGGGCCAAGGCCTTGTTGAAAGCGATCAGCGCCGACTTCGACGCCGCGTACACGCCGAGCACCGGCGCAGGCACACGATCGGCAAAATAGCTGCCGATGGTGATGATGCGACCGCCCTTGCCAAGGTGGGGCAGCGCGGCCTTGCTCGCGATGATCGGGGAGCGGACGTTGACGTTCAGGAGCGCGTCGATATCGGCGAGCGAGATGTCGCTGAGGCCGCCAAGGCGAAGAATTCCGGCGTTGTTGACCAGGATATCAAGCCCGCCCAATGCGGCGACGGTCTTGTCGATCGAGGCCTGAACGGCGGCGACGTCCGCGCTGTCGGCCTGGATCGCCACGGCCTTCCGCCCCGTCGCCTTGATCGCATCGACGACCTTGGCGGCGCTGTCTGCGGACTTTTCATAAGTGATTGCAACATCGGCGCCTTCCGCGGCGAGGGCCTTTGCGATGGCCGCACCGATACCTCTGCTTGCGCCCGTCACAAGGGCCCGTTTTCCTGCCAGTGTCATCATACTCTCCTATTCTGTAATGATCGGCACAGAATATCTGGGATCTTGATCGCCCGCGTCAAGTGAATTATGTGTTGATCGCTACAGAAAGAGGCGTCATGGCGGGAAGGCCACGGGAATTTGATCGTGAGGCGGCGCTGGAGGCCGCGATGCTGCTGTTCTGGCGCAAGGGCTTTGCGGCCGCCTCGATGAACGATCTGTGCGACGCCATGGGCGTCCGCTCGCCGAGCCTCTATGCCGCCTTCGAGAGCAAGGAGGCGCTCTACCTTGCGGCGATCAAGCATTACGTCCTGATTCATGGACAGCCGGTCTGGGACAGGCTCGCGGACGGCGCAACCGCGCGCGAGGGTATTGAGAACCTGCTCGCCGCAGCGGTCGAGACCTTGCCAAAATCCCGGATGACACCGGCCGGCTGTATGGCCGTGCTGGCAGCCGTCAGCGACGAATGGCCGGCCCCAATCGCCCGCGAGATCAGGAAGGTCCGGCTCGACATGCTCGGCAGTTTGCGCACGCGGCTGGAGGCTGCGGTCGCCAATGGTGAATTGGCCGCCACGACGGACATCGAAGCTCTGAGCCGGTTCTATCTCAGCGTCTTCCAGGGCATGGCCATCCAGTCCAAGGATGGCGCCACGCCGGCGGAACTGAAAGGTGCGGCCGAAGCGGCGATGGCAGCGTGGCCGAACGACGACTAGCGTTGGCTATCCGAAATGCATGCGTCTCGACCGTTGCGCGCATTGCACGCAGCTGTGATCAGTGGAACCCCGGATGCGGGTAACGATCGAAGCCCCCCTTCGTACAGCCTTCAGCGAACGCATTTTCCGCAAGCTGATGGATGTGCAGTCCCGGGAGAGTCACATGGAAGGGTTCAACGTTGCTGAGAATGGAGACGGCTCCTATCGTCCGCTCGCCATTCTCCGCTGGGTCATGGTGATCATATTCGTATCGTTTGGAATGCAGAAATTCACACTACAGTCGGCACAGGGCATCGCCCAGTTCATCAGCAACAGTCCGATCATCTCCTGGCTGTCGGTGTTCGGCCTGAGGGGAGAGGCGTATTTTCTCGGCGTTTCTGAATTCGCGATTGCGGCGTTGCTCGCGGCTGGCGCGTTAAACCCCGTCTTGTCCGCCCTCGGTTCATTCATGGGCATGGTGACCTTCGCGATCACGTGGTCGTTCTTCTTCACGACGCCCGGGGTCGTCAAATGGAGCCTTTCGCCCGATCCAATGGCGTGGAATTTGACCGGCGAGTTTCTGTTCAAGGATCTCGTCTTGCTGTGCGTTTGCGCCGTGTTGTTTCTCGCTTCGTTGCCACGATCGGTTGTCCAGCTGCGCACCGGCTGAGCCTTGGGCCGCCTCTCATTCCCGGACAGCGCAGCGGGCCATCGCCCGTTCGATTTGCGCCAATGCCGACATCTGGGTCGAGGGGCGTTGGGCCGAGGGATTGATCTATCTCAAGCCTATATCCGAAATGCGGGCCCAGCTTACATACGGAAGGCAGCGATACGTTCAGACAAGCGGGAGGTGAAGCATGTACCGGCATATTCTCATTCCGACAGATGGGTCGGAGCTAGCGGAGCATGGAGTGGCGCATGGGTTGGCGCTGGCGAAATCCCTTGGAGCCAAGGTCTCCGTAATCTTCGTTGTGGAGCCGTTTTCAGAAATAACAGGGCGGTTCCGTGAAGCAGTCGCAACATATGCTGAGCTGCGCAAGGAACAGGCCACGACCGCGTTGGATCGCGCGGCAAAAGCGGCCAAGGAGGCTGGCGTTTCGTGCGAACCGATCCAAGCGGAGAACGGGCAACCCCATCAAGCCATCATCGCAGCAGCCGAGAATAAAGGTTGCGATCTCATCGTTATGTCATCCCATGGGCGCAGCGGACTCTCCATGTTTCTCATCGGTAGCGTGACAAATAAGGTGCTGACGCAGGCGAAAACCCCCGTACTGATTTGTCAGTGAATGTGCGGGCCTGGTGACAGAGTTCTCGCGTGGCCGCGAGGATTGGAAAACTCATCAGCCACGTAAAGCGCCTTGTCTGCTTTGCGTCATTCGCAGACCTTACGTGCCGGTTAGGCTTGGTCGGCCCGGCACCTGAAGTGGACGATCCGGACTATACTCACCGCCGGATGCGGTAAATCACGGCGTCTTCGCCGTGATGCGTCGTGCTTTTCTCGAGCACATAGTTCGATTTCTCCAGCACGCGGCGGGATGCGCCATTCTCAGCAAACACCAGGCCGATGAGGGACGGCAGTGCGAGTTGCGATAACCCGATGTCAGTTATTGCGAAGGCGATCTCGCTCGCAAGCCCCTGGCCCCAGAGACTGCGCTTGAACGTGTAGGCAATCTCGGTCTCGTCGATGCCATCCACGAGGATGTGCCGGATTCCCGCGCGGCCTGCGAACGCCCCGTCGCGCGTTCTCAGCGCCCAGAGCCCGAAGCCATGCTGGTCCCAATGGGCCATGTTGACGGCGAGATAGGTCTTCGTGACTTCGGCCGAACGCACGCCGCCGAGATAGCGAGAGACCTCGGGATCGAGATGGAGCGCGACCAGGTCTGCCAGGTGACCTTCGCGCAGTCTCTCGGCGGTCAAGCTCTCGGTGCTGAAGTGATCCATGGAGCCAGATAACCGCTTCCGGCGTGTCAAATTTTCGCGCGGCTCCGCCATCTCGTCCTCTTATCAGTCTTCGGTACTGAATATCTCGAACGCAGTACGTCCGGGGCGGGAAGAGACCGACATCGTCGCGTTCAGACGCCGCACGAACGCCTTCACGACCTGCATTCCAAAGCCCTTGCTCTGATCGACGTCAAAGCCCGGCGGAAGCCCACGCCCCTGGTCGGACACTTCCAGCGTCCATCCGTTTGCGGTTGTCTTGAAGCTCACGTCGACAGGGCCATGTTCACCAGGCGAATAGGCGTACTTGAAACTGTTCGTTGCCAGCTCGGCCACCAGGAGACCCAATCCGCTGGCTACGTCCGACCGGAGCTTGGAATTCTCAGCGCTGACATTGATCGCCGTAATTTGTGCGGGTGCGGTGTGCTTGAGGTTGTCACAGAGCCTGCGCAGGAAAGTATCGATCTCGATTTTTTCCAGACTGCCGGTCAGGTGCAGCTGTTTGTGGACGGTCGCAATCGCGAGCACGCGATTGCTGGCCATGTCCAGCTGCGCTTTCGTTTCGTCGCTCGATGCGCCGCGGCTTTGAAGCGCCAGGATCGATTGAACAAGTTGCAATGAATTCATGAGCCGATGATCGCCTTCGCGCATCAACGTCTCTTTTTCCGCGACCATCTCCTCGGCTCGGACTCTGGCGACGTGTTCTGCGGCGTTGATCCGGCGCAGTTCGAGTTGCTTCATCACCTGATTGGCCATCAGCCGCAAGAAGGCCTTTTGGGTGTCGTCAAGCTCACGCGGTTTGTAATCGAGCACGCAGACGGTGCCGAGCGGAAAGCCCTCGGGCGTTTCCAGGAGCGCACCCGCATAAAACCGCAGATGCGGGTCGCCCGTGACCAGGGGATTATCGGCGAAGCGGCGGTCCAGTGTGGTGTCGGGCACGACAAACAGGCCGGGCTGCAAAATCGCGTGCGCGCAGATCGAACTGTCCAGCGGCGTTTCGCGGACACCGAGCCCGACCTCCGCCTTGAACCATTGGCGGCCCTGGTCGATCAGATTGATCACGGAAATCGGCGTATTGCAGACCGCAGACGCAACATTCACAACCTCGTCGAAATCGGCCTCTCGCGGGGTGTCGAGGATGCCATAACGCAGGAGGGCACCAAGACGGAACTCCTCGGCCCTGTGCAAGTCCGCTCTCAACGACACCTCCAATTTGGCGACTGTGTCGAGTACCGTGCACGTGACGGCCGCGGATGTCCATCTGTCCTGGATGCAGAGAGCGGTCGACACGCGAGGAACCATCCTCGACAGGGATACTTAGCCTGTCAGGAGGCATTTATGCAGTGAATTCAGTTACTGGACTGCCAGTTGTTCTCATTGTCGAGGACGAGTTCCTGATCCGCATGGACGCGGTCGATATGATCAGGTCCGCCGGGTTTGAAGCGATTGAAGCAAATAACGCGGATGAAGCCATCGCCATTCTCGAGCACCGCTCCGATATCACTGTTGTATTTACAGACGTGCAGATGCCGGGATCCATGGATGGCCTCAAGCTCGCTGCCGCCGTTCGGGGCCGTTGGCCGCCAGTCAAGATCATCGCGACGTCGGGAATGGCCAGGGTCGACCAGGTCAATCTGCCGTCGGGCGGCCGGTTCATCCCGAAGCCCTATAGCGCGCGAGAAGTCTTAGGGGCTGTTCGAGAGTTGAGCGGTCTCTGTTGAGCTCCGACGATCACCGACATCTAATGCGCCATTGCGACGTCACCGGACAATTGCTCGCGCCTCGCATCGATCCGCAGGATCACGACAACGATTGCGCCGACCAGCGCGCAACCCGCCAGCAGGAGAAGACCCGCGGTAAAATTGCCGGTCAGATCCTTCAGATAGCCCATCGCGTAAGGACCGGCGAAACCGGAAAGATTTCCGAGCGAGTTGATCGCGGCGATGCCGGCGGCGGCCGATGCTCCCGTTAGAAAGCTCGCCGGCAGCGGCCAGAACATCGGCGGTACCGCGGAGATGCCGATCTGTGCGAAGCAAAGCAAGGCCATGACGAGCACGGAGTTCGAAACGAGACCTGCCAATCCGACCCCGACCGCTGCCATCAACAGCGCCGCGGCGACGTGACCCTTTCGCTCCATGGTCCGATCGGAATGACGACCAAGAACCACCATGCCCACGGCCCCGAAAACAAAGGGTAGCGCCGCGAGCAAGCCGGTCTGGGTGTCACTGACGCCGAAGCCCTTGATGATGGTCGGCAGGAAGAACGCCACGCCGTAGCTTGCAGCGTTCAGGCAGAAGTACACCAGAGCGCACGCCAAAATGCGGGGATCGGTGAGCGCCTGTCCCAGGGACAAATGTTCCACGCGCTCCTTGTTGCGCTTCTCGGTGGCCTGCACGTTCTCCAGCCAGGCAATCTCGTCTTGTTGCAGCCAGCGGGCCTGGCGCGGGAAGTCGGTCAGATAGAACAGGACGCCAATGCCCACCAAGACTGATGGCAACGCTTCGAGAATGAACAGCCACTGCCAGCCTTCCAACCCCCAACCTGTCACGCCGAGCAGCATCCCGGAGATCGGTGAGCCGATGATCGACGAAATCGGGATCGCCAGCATGAACAGGCTGATGACCCGGGCGCGGTAAACCGCGGGGAACCAGAGCGTCAGATAGAAGATGATGCCGGGAAAGAAGCCCGCTTCGCAGGCACCGAGCAGCAAACGAAGCGAGTAGAAAACGCCCGTCGTCGGAATTCCCGTTGCTGCCGATATCGACGGGATAAATGCGAAAGCCGCCGAGACGATCCCCCACGTGATCATGATGCGGGCGATCCAGACGCGCGCGCCGACTTTTTCCAGAAAGATATTTGAGGGCACTTCAAACAGGAAATATCCGACGAAGAACAAGCCGGCGCCCAGCCCGAACGCTGCTTCACTCAAACCAAGCGCCTGGTTCATGTGCAACTTGGCAAAGCCGACATTGACGCGGTCGAGATAGGCCACGAAGTAGCACACGATCAGGAACGGAATCAGCCGCCACATCACCTTGCCAATGACCCGAGTCTCGACGTCCTGCATGACGCAGTCTCCCGCTTGGTTTTTTTGAAGCCGGTTCAAACATCCGGACAGCGTTGGTGAAACTATGACGCTCGGACACCACGAGTGCAAACGGCATTTGCTTTTGACGTTCAGGTCAAAGCGACAGTTGCGCTGTCATGATTTGAAGCTGGAACAGGCACTGCGGGCTTGATGATAGCATCGTACAGGTGTTTTGCCCGACGGGACAACACTCGCAGCGCCGTAGCCCGGATGGAGCGCAGCGCAATCCGGGAAAGTCTTTCCGCGATGTGAGAACCCGGATTTCGCTACGCTCCATCCGGGCTACGGATGTTCTGCTTGACGGGGCAATGGCTTCGCAGAAGCCACCGGCCATCATGCCGGCAGCGCGTTTCTACTGTGCATGGGGTTGTTTTCGACTTTTTAGTTTCGAGAGGGGACGCTACCCCGCCCCCAGCGCCACCGCGACGTTGTACGTCACAAGGCTCGCCGCATAAGCCAGCACCAGCATGTAGCCGAAGGTCGTCGCCATCCAGACCCAGCTGCCGGTCTCGCGCCGGATCACGGCGAGCGTGGAGGCGCATTGCGGGGCGAAGATGTACCAGGCGAGCATCGACAGCGCGGTTGCGAGCGACCATTTCGTCGCCAGCACCTGGCCGATCTGCTCGGCCGCTTCCTTGCCGCCCTCGATCGCATAGACGGTGCCGAGTGCGGCGACCGCGACCTCGCGCGCCGCCATGCCCGGGATCAACGCCACCGCGATCTGCCAGTTGAAGCCCACGGGCGCGAGCAGCGGTTCGATCGCCTTGCCGATGATCGCAGCTAAGCTGAAGTCGATGGCGGGCTCGGTCGCGCCCGCGGGCGGCTGCGGGAACGAGGCCAGAAACCAGATCAGCACCATCATCGAGAAGATCGTGGTGCCAGCGCGGTGCAGAAACATTTTTGCCCGCGTGGTGACGCCGATCGCGATCGATTTCAGGCGTGGCATCTTGTAGTCCGGCAACTCCAGCATGAACGGCGCCGGCGCATAGTCGCGCAGCATGAAGAACTTGATCAGGAACGAGACGGCAAGCGCGCTGACGATGCCGGTGGCGTAGAGGCCGAACATCACCAGGCCCTGGAGGTTGATGAAGCCCCAGACGTCCTTGGCCGGAATGAAGGCGGAGATGATCAGCGTGTAGACCGGGATGCGCGCCGAGCAGGTCATCAGCGGCGCAATCAGGATCGTGGTCAGCCGGTCGCGTTTGTTGTCGATCACGCGCGTCGCCATGATGCCGGGAATGGCGCAGGCAAAGCTCGACAGCAGCGGAATGAAGGCGCGGCCGTGGAGGCCTGCGCCGCCCATGATGCGGTCCATCAGGAACGCGGCGCGCGCCATGTAGCCGAAATCTTCCAAGAGCAGGATGAACAGGAAGATGATGATGATCTGCGGCAGGAACACGATGACGCTGCCGACGCCGGAGATCACGCCGTTCTGAAGGAAGCTCTGCAACAGGCCGGCGGGGAGCGTCGCGTGCACGAACTCGCCCAGCGCATCGAAACCGGAGTTGAGCAGCTCCATCAGCGGCTGCGCCCAGGCGAACACCGCCTGGAACATCACGAACAGGATAGCCGCGAGTACCACGAGCCCGCCGACGGGGTGCAGCACCACGGCGTCGATCCGCGCGGTCCAGGTGTCGGGTCGGCTCGGCAGGCTGACGCAGTCGGTGATGATCCGGTCGGCCTCGCGCTGGGTGGCGCGCAGCTCGGCGACGCTGAGTGCGCGCCAGGTGTTTTCCTGCGGCTCGGCTGCAAGCTTCGCCGAGATCTCGTCGGTCAGGTTCAAGAGGTCGGCCGTGCCGCCCTTGCGCACCGCGATCGAAGTGACCACGGGCACGCCGAGCTCCTTGGCGAGCCGCTCGACGTCGACGCTGATGCCGCGGCGGCTCGCGATGTCGAACATGTTGAGCACGAGGATCATCGGCCGGCCGGTGCGCTTGAGCTCGAGCAGCAGGCGGATGGTCAGGCGCAGATTGGTCGAATCCGCCACGCACAGCACGAGGTCGGGCGTGGCCTCGCCGGAGGCCTTGCCGAGCACGAAGTCGCGGGTGATCTCCTCGTCCGGACTGCGGCCGCGCAGCGAATAGGTGCCGGGCAGGTCGACCACCGAGACCTGGCGTCCCAGGGGCGTGACGAAGAAGCCTTCCTTGCGCTCGACGGTGACGCCCGGATAGTTCGCGACCTTCTGCCGGCTGCCGGTCAGCGCATTGAACAGCGAGGTCTTGCCGCTGTTGGGCGTGCCCACCAGGGCGAGATGCAGCAGGGGTGCTTCCATGTGTTTAAAGGCCTTGGATCAAATATCCGGTCGCCTTAGGCGACGATGATGGCCATGGCTTCGCGACGGCGGACCGCGATGGTGATGTTGTCGACACGGACGGCGATCGGGTCGCGCCCGACCAGCCCCTCGTGCAGGACCTCGACCCGGGCCCCCTCGACGAAGCCGAGCTCGATCAGCCGGCTCTCGAGCTCGATGTCCGAGAGCGCCGAGCCTGTGTCCTTGGCGGACAGGTGCTGAATGACGCCGGTGTAGCCGCGCTGGGCCAGACCCAGCGGCAAATGCGGGCGCGTATCATGGGTGTCGGTCATGCCCTGTATTTTCAACGCAGGGCATTGAGGTCAAGCGCGCTCGCTCGCGGAAGCCCGCACCTTAGAGCGATTTTAAAGTGCAGATCACGAAAGCGTGGGGAAGACGCCTCGGGGTTACTGGGCCGGGACCTTTTCCGGCTGGACGGCCATGGCGCGGCTCTTGAAGTAATCGAGCACGAACAGGCGGATCGCCGAGGACAAATTGCCCTGCTGGCGGCCGCCGTCGATTTCGCCGACGAGTTCGGACAGCGTCATGTTGCGCAGGCCCGAGATCTCCTTCATCCCGTTCCAGAACGCCTCTTCCAGGCTGACGCTGGTCTTGTGGCCGGCGACCACGATCGATCGCTTCACGACGGGCGACTTCATGGCTGATCCTCGCGATCGATCCGGTGCTGGTCCAGATGCTCCTTCGCCAGGTCCGCGCGCGTCTCCTCCGCCGACCGCTCCGCCTTCGTGCGGCCGAACTTCGCCCGGTTGGCGTCCGCCTGCTTCGCCGAGGTTTCCCGCTCGGCGCGCTTCCGGAAACGATTCAGGTTGATGACGTTCCCCATGCCGCGTCTCCATCACCCGATCCTCCTCAGATTGGATGAAATATCCAGAAACCAGGCGCACTGCGCCCCATGAGACTTGATCGCCATTCGCTTGTCCTCGTCAATCGGCCTATCGGCCATCAAACGATGAATTTCGCCCCGCTAAAGGGGGAGACGAATGCGTAGCACGCATCCTTGCCGCGACATTGACGGTAGTCAAATCCTGTCGGTTTAGCCTTATATTTATGAGCTTTAAGGCTCCGTATCATTACGGATGACTATCGGAATTCGGAATTCATCCGGGCCGCGTCATCTTCTCCGGCTGCACCAAACGGTCGAACTCGTCGGCAGAGACGAAGCCGAGCCGCAGCGCCTCTTCCTTCAGCGTGGTGCCGTTGGCATGCGCAGTCTTCGCCACCTTGGCTGCGTTGTCATAGCCGATTTTTGGTGCGAGCGCGGTCACCAGCATCAGCGAGCGCTCCATCAGCTCCTTGATGTGCTTTTCGTCGGCGCGGATGCCGCTGACGCAATGCTCGGTGAAGGAGCGCGCGGCGTCGGCCATCAGGCGGATCGAGTGCAGCATGTTGTAGGCCAGCACGGGCTTGTAGACGTTGAGTTCGAAATGACCCTGGCTGCCGGCGACCGTGATCGCGGTGTGATTGCCGAACACCTGGCAGCACACCATTGTCATCGCCTCGCACTGCGTCGGATTGACCTTGCCCGGCATGATCGATGAGCCCGGCTCGTTCTCAGGAAGGATCAGTTCGCCGAGACCCGAGCGCGGGCCTGAACCTAGCAGGCGGATGTCGTTGGCGATCTTGAACAGCCCCGTCGCGACCGAATTGATGGCGCCGTGTACCAGCACGTAGGCGTCGTTGGAGGCCAGTGCCTCGAATTTGTTGGCGGCGCTGGTGAAGGGCAGCTTCGTGATCCCGACCACCTGCTTGGCGAAAAGTTTTGCGAAGCGAGGGCTCGAGTTGAGGCCGGTGCCGACGGCGGTGCCGCCCTGTGCCAGCGGATAGAGGTCCTTCACCGCGACCTTCAGCCGCGCGATCCCGCTTTCGACCTGCGCGGCGTAGCCGGAGAATTCCTGGCCGAGCGTCAGCGGCGTCGCATCCTGGGTGTGAGTGCGGCCGATCTTGACGATCTTGGCGAACTCCTTCTCCTTCGTGCGCAGCGCGCGGTGCAGCTCGCCGAGCGCGGGAACGAGATCGGCCGTGATGCGGCCGGCGGCGGCGATATGCATCGCGGTGGGAAAAGAGTCGTTCGATGACTGGCTCATGTTGACGTGATCGTTCGGATGCACCGGCTTCTTGGTGCCGAGCTCGCCGCCGAGCAGCTCATTGGCGCGGTTGGCGATCACCTCGTTGAGGTTCATGTTGCTCTGGGTGCCCGAGCCGGTCTGCCATACGACAAGCGGAAAATGGTCGTCCAGCTTGCCCTCGATCACCTCGCGCGCGGCGCGGATGATCGCATTGGCGCGGCGCTGGTCGAGCAGTCCGAGCTCGCGGTTGGACTGCGCCGCGGCGAGCTTGACGATGCCGAGCGCATGCACGAGCGAGATCGGCATGCGGTCGATGCCGATGCGAAAATTCTGGCGCGAGCGCTCGGTCTGCGCCCCCCAATAGCGATCGGAGGGGACCTCGATCGGACCAAAACTGTCGGTCTCGATGCGGGTCGCGGAGCGAGAGGGGCGGGCAGTCTTTGAGCGGGCAGTCTTTGAGCGGGCAGTCTTGGCCATGAGCACATCCGTTCTGCCGTACGAAACGCCGCGCGGCTTCTTCACATGCTCTTCTATATAGGCAGTTTGGCCGGGCGCGACGGTCTCGCGCCCAACCTAGATCATTTCTTGCGGAAACGATCGAGCCGCACGACTTCGGCGCCGCCCTGGTTCGGTGGGGTCGGCTCTTCCGCGGTCTCCGCCGGTTCGGGCACAGCTATGGCCGTCGGGGCAGGGGCGGCCGGCAATGTCTCGATCGCCACCTCGGCGACGTCGGAGGTGTCGAACTGGAGGCCGAACTTCACCGACGGATCGAGGAAGCTCTTGATGGCGCTGAACGGCACGATCAGCCGCTCCGGAATGCCGCCGAAGGACAGGCCGACCTCGAAACGGTCCTCGAGCACGGTCAGATCCCAGAACTGGTGCTGGAGGATGACCGTCATCTCTTCCGGATACTGCGCCAGCAGCCGCGGCGAGATCTTCACGCCCTCGGCCTTCGAGACGAAGGTGATGAAGAAATGATGCTCGCCCGGCAGTCCATGGGACGCGGCATCGGTCAGCACCTTGCGCAGCACGCCACGCAGCGCGTCGCGGGCCAGCACATCGTATCGAATATGATCGGTCGCCATGGTGGTCCTGTTGCATTCCAGGAGCTGGGCCCTGCCGGCCCGACTCGCCAAGCCGCAATAGTACCGCGCCTGACGGGTCAGCAGGAGTCCCCGCCGGGAAGGAAATAAGAGGTAAGTGGAGGCTTCTGTTGCCAGGTGCCTCCGAACCCCGCCTAACGGAGCTTAACCCGTTAGGACTTCAGAATGGTCTTTCAAACTGCGTTACGCAGCCTGAGCAACCGGAGCAAAGTTGTCGTTGGCAACTATTGCATAGCCCGATAACGGCGGAACAATACCGAGAAAAAGAACGCCCTTTACGCCCTCGTCGATCCTATTTCGCCCCCGCCGAAGCTCACTTGTCAGTGGGCCAAGCCCTCCGAACGATGAGCTTTGGTGGAGGCGCCGGGTACCGCCCCCGGGTCCGAATGGTTTATTACGACGACCGTTTATTTCCATAGCCGGCGAACCGGCACCCCCAATATAGGGGGCAAAGGTTTAGAAAGACAGGGGTTTGGCGCGGTTCCCTTTGGATAGGTTCCGGACGGTCTTGGCCGCGCCGCGACCCTCGTTCTAAGCTCCTGACATGTCCCTGGATTCAGCACCGGCCGCCCAAGAGCCGGATCTCACCCCCGCACACAGCCCTCCGCCCAGCCTGCTAGCGCTGTTCATGGCCTTTGCCAGGATGTCGCTGGCCGGTTTCGGCGGGGTCCTGGTGTTTGCCCGGCGGGCCATCGTCGAGCAGCACCGCTGGATGACGGCGGACGAGTTCAATGAGACGTTTGCGCTCTGCCATTTCCTGCCCGGGCCCAACATTGTCAATTTGTCGATGGTGTTCGGCTCGCGGCTGCGGGGGATCGCCGGCGGCATCGCGGCCTTTGCCGGATTGTTGCTGCCGCCGACGCTGATCATGACCGTGCTTGCGATCATCTACGCCCATTTCGGTGATGTGGACGTGCTGCGTCGCAGCCTCGCCGGCATCTCCTGCGCCGCGGTCGGCCTCTTGATCGCGGTGGTCTTCCGGATGATGACGCCGCTGTTGAAGCGGATGGACGCCGTTGGGCTGATCCTGATGCTCGCGGTGTTCACCGCCATCGGCGTGATCCGCCTGCCGCTCCAGGTGGTGTTGCTGGTCGCGATTCCCCTCAGTGTCGGCGTCACCTTCATCCTGCGACGGAAAGTAGCAGCATGAGCAGCGAGAACCCGATCTGGGCGCTGATCGCCACCTTTGGTCTGATGTCGCTGTTCGCGGTCGGCGGCGCCTCGGCGGCGGTGCCCGAGATGCACCGCATCGCGGTCGACGTGCATCACTGGATGACCGACAAGCAGTTCGCCGATGCCTATGCGATCGCGCAGCTCTCGCCAGGTCCCAATGTCCTTATCGTCACGCTAATCGGCTATGCCGTCGCCGGCATCCCCGGCGCGCTGGCCGCAACGCTGGCGATGTGCCTGCCGACGGCGCTGCTTGCCTATTATGTCAGCCGGCTCCTGAACCGGCCGAGCCAATCGCGCTGGCCCGGCCTGATTCAGGCTGCACTGGTTCCGCTGTCGATCGGATTGATGGCGGCGAGTGCCCTGATCCTGGCCCAGTCGACCGATCGCACCATTGCTGCACTGCTTCTGACCACGACAGTTGCAGTGATCGCCTCTGTCTCGCGCATCAATCCGCTGTGGCTTCTGCTCGCAGGGGGCTTGTTGGGTTTTGCTGGCATTGTGTAATGAAAATCGCTAGGCAATGATCCGGGCGGGGGATCCTTTTCCAGCCGATTAGAACAACAGTGCTCGTGACTTACGGGTCGCGGAGGAGACATGCATGGCCGATACAATGGGCCACTCGGCGGCGGCGACGACCCGAAATACGTCGGTGGTGATCGCCTTCTGTCTGCTGGCCGTTGCGCCGCAGATTTTCGAATTCATCTGGTCGATCGGGACGATCTTCGGCTGGGGCGTCGGCCGCGGCCCGGCGACCGTCGTGATCGGCCATGCCACCGCGCTGGTCGCGGGAGCGCCCGGTGCATTGCTCGGAGCGCTCAGTGGTGACACCAAGAAGACGTCATCCGATGTACTGCTGGCGCTGATCTATTCCTATCCGCTGTTTGCGGTGGCGATCCTCACGATCTTCATGACGATCAGGTCGGCACAGGACTATGTTGGCGGCATCGTTCTGATGGCACTCGCCTTGTTCGCGCTGTGGGCCTCGAGCGATTTGCAGGGGATGCGCGGCTTCTCCTTTGGCGCAGGCACGGCGCCGCGGATGTTTGGCGGGCTCCTCGTCGCGCTTGGCGCCGGCATCGCATTGACGGGACTTTTGACCGATGGACCGGCGATGGCGCACTATGCCTGGCGCGGACCGCTCTTCGTGATGATCTCGATCGTCTTCTTCGCGCTGGCGATTCGTCCGCTTGGGGTCGTGGTTACGGCCTTCGCGAGCTTCCTGATCTCGGCGATGGGCACGCATGAGACGCGCTGGGTCGAAGCGATCATTGTCGGCGCCTGCCTGACGCTCGGCTGCGCGCTGCTCTTCCCCTACGTGCTCGGGCTGCCGATGCCGATGTTCCCGCGCTTCCTGGTTCAGTGAGGGTGTGATGTTCGATCTCTTCCACAATCTGGGCCTCGGTTTCGGCGTCGTATTTCAGATCTCCTGGTGGTCACCCTGGTGGCTCTACGGCCTGTCGCTCCCGATTTCGATCAATATTCTCATGTGCCTGATTGGCGCACTGGTCGGCACGCTTGTCGGCGTGCTGCCGGGCATCGGCACCGTCGCAACCGTGGCGATGCTCCTGCCGATCACGTTCGGATTGCCGCCGGTCGGCGCGCTGATCATGCTCGCCGGCATCTACTACGGCGCCCAGTACGGCGGCTCGACCACATCGATCCTGGTCAATATTCCCGGTGAGGCGACATCGGTCGTCACCGCCATCGACGGCCATGCGATGGCGAAGCAGGGCCGCGCCGGCCCGGCGCTGGCGATCGCGGCGATCGGCTCGTTCTTCGCCGGCTGCGTCGCGACCGTGCTCATCGCAGTGCTCGGTGCGCCGCTGACCAAGCTGGCGCTGGCGTTCGGTCCGGCTGAGTACTTCTCGCTGATGGTGCTCGGCCTGATCTTCGCCGTGGTGCTGGCGAAAGGCTCGGTGCTGAAGGCGATCGCGATGATCGTGTTCGGTCTATTGCTGTCGATGGTCGGCTCGGACATCGAGACCGGCGCCTCGCGCATGGCCTTCAACATTCCGGAACTCGCCGACGGTCTCGGCTTTGCGACGGTGGCCATGGGCGTGTTTGGCTTCGCCGAGATCATTCGCAATCTCGATGCCGGCGCCGAGATGAACCGCGATCTCGTGCAGCAGAAGATCACCGGCCTGATGCCGACCAGGAAAGACCTGATCGACTCCGCGCCTGCGATCCTGCGCGGCACTGTGCTCGGCTCGATCCTCGGCATCCTGCCGGGTGGCGGCGCTGTCATTGCGTCCTTTGCGTCCTATACGCTCGAGAAGAAGATCGCCAAGGACCCGTCGCGGTTCGGCCGCGGCGCGATCGAGGGCGTGGCGGCACCGGAAAGCGCCAACAACGCCGCGGCGCAAACGTCCTTCATCCCGTTGCTGACGCTCGGCATCCCGCCGAACGCCGTGATGGCGTTGATGGTTGGCGCGATGACCATTCATGGCATCGTGCCGGGTCCGCAGGTGATGCAAAAGCAGCCGGAGCTCGTCTGGGGCATGATCGCCTCGATGTGGATCGGCAATCTGATGCTGATCATCATCAATCTGCCGCTGGTCGGAATCTGGGTGCGGCTGTTGCGCGTGCCCTACCGGCTGATGTTCCCCTCGATCGTGATCTTCTGCGCGATCGGCATCTACTCGGTGAACAACGCACCGGTCGACGTCGTCCTTGCGGGCGTGTTCGGCCTGGTCGGTTACTGGCTGATCAAGCACGATTTCGAACCGGCACCGTTGCTGCTCGGCATGGTGCTCGGACCGTTGATGGAAGAGAACCTGCGCCGCGCACTTCTGATATCGCGCGGCGACTGGACCGTATTCCTGACGCGTCCGCTGTCGGCCGTGCTGCTGGCGATCGCGGCCTTCCTGCTGGTGCTCACGGTGTTGCCTTTCTTGCGGACCAAGCGCGACGAGGTGTTCACCGAATCCGAGAGCTGATCGCGCCGCGCCCTGCGTCGTCGCCGCGCGCCTGCGTCGGCGCGCCGCATTCGGAAGTCCAATCGACTTAAGCGACAGCTTCGTGAAATGAGAATGCCGGCCGTGAGGCCGGCATTTTTGTTTGTGTCGCAAGGGACCGACAAGGAGATCGAGATGACTTCTATTCGCGCGCTTGCCGCGGGCGCATGCGCTGCAGTGCTCGCATCCATGTGCGGCTTTGTCGCACCGGCTCAAGCGCAGACCTATCCGACGCGCAGCATCACCATGATCGTGCCGTTCGCGGCCGGCGGTCCGACCGACGTGATCTCGCGCATCGTCACGTCGCACATGGCGCAGACGTTCGGGCAAAGCATCATCATCGAGAACGTCGTCGGCGCCGGTGGGACCACCGCGACCACGCGCGCCGCGCGCGCGGCCAATGACGGCTATACGCTGATCACCGGGCATATGGGCACGCATGCCGCCTCCGTGCCGCTCTATCCGAAGCTCGCCTATCATCCCGAAAAGGACTTTGAGCCGGTCGCGCTGCTCGCAGGCACGCCGATCCTGATCCTGGCGCGCAAGGACTTTCCGCCAAAGGACCTCAAGGAGTTCGTCACTTACGTGAAGGCCAATTCCGAGAAGGTGAACGCGGCGCATGCCGGCATCGGCTCGGTTTCGCACGTGTCCTGCGAACTGCTGCACTCCATCCTCGACATCAAGCCGGTCGGCGTGCCCTTCAACGGCACCGGACCCGCGATGAACGCGCTGGTGGGGGGGCAGGTCGATTATATGTGCGACCAGATCGTCAACGCGGTGCCGCAGATCAATGCGGGCACCATCAAGGCCTATGCGATCGCAACGGCGGAGCGCAATCCGTCGCTGCCGAACGTGCCGACGACGGCGGAAGCGGGCCTGCCCGCATTCCAGGCCCAAGCCTGGAATGCGATGTTCGCGCCCAAGGGAACCTCGCCGGCGATCGTGGCGAGCCTGAACGCCGCCGCCACCAAGGCACTCGACGACGCAACCGTACGCAAGCGCCTGCTCGAACTCGGCAGCGTCATCCCCACCCCTGCGGAACGGACGCCGGAAGCACTCGCAGCCCTCGTGAAGAGCGAAATCGCGAAGTGGACCCCGGTGCTCAAGCCGGCAAGTTAATCAGTACAATCAAGCTGATAGGCAAGGGGCGGGACGCGACTTCCGCCCCTTGTCGTTTGCGCCGGGAATGACCAGTTTTCGGGGTATAATCTGTGCGAACCGGCGAATCGCCGCTGTCGCAGCGCGGGGCCGGCCGTTAAGTTCGCCGTCCTCCCAAAGGCCCATAGCCCCATGCACCAATACCAGGACCTGCTCGAGCGGATTCTTTCAGACGGCGCCGAGAAGACCGATCGGACCGGGACCGGCACGCTGTCGGTGTTCGGCCATCAGATGCGCTTCAATCTGTCCGCCGGTTTCCCGATGCTGACCACCAAGCGGCTGCCGCTGAAGGCGATCGTGCATGAGCTTTTGTGGTTCCTGAAGGGCGACACCAACATCAAATATCTGCGCGACAACGGCGTCACCATCTGGGACGAGTGGGCGGACGCCAATGGCGATCTCGGCCCGGTCTATGGCCATCAATGGCGCTCCTGGCCCGCGCCGGACGGCCGCAGCATCGACCAGATCGCGAACGTGATCGACATGATCAAGCGCAATCCGGACTCGCGCCGCCTGATCGTCTCGGCCTGGAATCCGGCCGAGGTCGACAAGATGGCGCTGCCGCCGTGCCATTGCCTGTTCCAGTTCTATGTCGCGAACGGCAAGCTGTCGTGCCAGCTTTATCAGCGCTCGGCCGACGTGTTCCTCGGTGTGCCCTTCAACATCGCCTCCTACGCGCTGCTCGCCCTGATGGTGGCGCAGGTCACGGGTCTGAAGCCCGGCGACTTCGTGCATTCGTTCGGCGACACCCATCTCTATTCCAATCATCTGGAGCAGGCGCGGCTTCAACTGACGCGCGCACCGCGTGCGCTGCCGGTGATGCGGATCAATCCCGACGTGAAGGATATCTTCTCCTTCCGCTACGAGGATTTCGAACTCGTCGGCTACGACCCGCATCCGCACATCAAGGCGGCGGTCGCGGTCTAGCGCCGATGTCGCTCAACATCCGCCGCGCGCGCCCTGGCGAGGCCGGGCTTGTTCTTTCGTTCATCCGGGAGCTCGCCGAGTACGAAAAGCTCTCGCACGAGGTCGAGGCGACCGAGGCGATGATCGGTGACGCGCTGTTTGGCCCCGATCCGCGGCTTTATTGCGCACTCGTTGAGTGGAGCGGTGAGCCGGTCGGCTTTGCGGTCTGGTTTGCGAATTTCTCCACATTCAGCGGCCGCCACGGGATCTATCTCGAGGATCTGTATGTGCGGCCGTCGCATCGGAGCAAAGGCCTCGGCAAGGCGCTGCTGGTCTATCTCGCCAGGGAATGTGTCGAGAACGGCTGGTCGCGCCTGCAATGGTCGGTGCTCGACTGGAATGCGCCGTCGATCGCCTTCTACAAATCGCTCGGCGCGGTCATGATGGATGACTGGACACTGTGCCGTGTCACAGGGCCAGCGCTGACGCGTCTTGCGGGGAATGACATCTGATGGAGATCGTCTTCGTTGTCGCAGTTGCGGAGAACGGTGTCATCGGCGCGGGCGGCGCAATCCCATGGCGGTTGAAGTCCGACATGCAGCGCTTCAAGGCGCTCACCATCGGCAAGCCCGTGATCATGGGTCGCAAGACCTTTGAATCGCTGCGCCGGCCGCTGTCCAACCGCACCAACATCGTCATCACACGCGATGCAGATTATCGCGCCCATGGCGCCATCGTCACGACATCGGCAGCGGACGCAGGCGCGGTTGCGCGCGGCGACGCCCTGCGGCGTTCGGCCGCCGAGATCGCGGTCATCGGTGGCGCCGAAATTTATCGGCAGTGGCTCGATCGTGCCGATCGCCTCGAAATCACGGAAGTGCATGCGCGGCCCGACGGCGACACACATTTCGACATCGATAAGGCGCAGTGGGACGAAACGAGCCGCGTCCGCCACCCGGCCGGCCCCGACGACAGCGCCGACTACTCCTATGTGACATATCGTCGGCGGCCGTCCCATTAACTCCATTCGCCAATGTTTACATTGACTTTTCCGCGCCCGAGCATAGCTCGTGGGTCGGTCATGGCCGCGTTGTAAGGGACCTGCCGGTCCCCTATAAAGCCGGACCGGACAATGCGGGCCGGGTAAGTTTTAGTCCCGGTCTGCCGAGGAGAGTGTCGAATGCCGTGGAAGAATCAGGGCGGTGGCCCATGGGGCTCGGGTCCGAAAGGACCGTGGGGCTCAGGCCCGCAACCGGTCGGGCCGAGGCCGCCGGATCTGGAGGACCTTCTGCGGCGTGGCCAGGACCGGCTTCAGCAGATCATGCCGGGCGGCTATTTCTCCGGCATCGGCATCACGCTGATCCTGCTCATCATCATCGCGCTTTGGCTGTTGTCGGGCTTCTTCAGGGTGCAGTCCGAAGAACAGGGCGTCGTGTTGCGCTTCGGCAAGCACGTCCGCACCGTGGATCCGGGCCTGAACTATCATCTGCCCTATCCAATCGAGACGGTGCTGCTGCCGAAGGCGCTGCGCGTCTCCACCATTTCCATCGGCATGACGCTGATCGACGATCCGGCCCGGCGCGGCCGCTCGATCCGTGACGTGCCGGAAGAGAGCCTGATGCTGACCGGCGACGAGAACATCGTCGATGTCGACTTCACTGTGCTGTGGCGCATCAAGCCCAACGGTGTTGGCAACTTCCTGTTCAACATCCAGAACCCCGAGGGCACCGTGAAGGCGGTCGCGGAAAGCGCCATGCGCGAGGTGATCGGCCGCTCCAACATCCAGCCGATCCTGACCGGCGCGCGGACGCAGACTGAGGCCACCGTGCAGGATTTGATGCAGAAGACGCTGGACAGCTACGGCGCCGGCATCCAGATCGCCCAGGTGCAGATGCAGAAGGTCGATCCGCCTGCACAGGTGATCGATGCGTTCCGCGACGTGCAGGCGGCGCGCGCCAATCTTGAGCAGCTGCAAAACGAAGCGCAGACCTACGCCAACAAGATCGTGCCGGACGCGCGCGGTCGCGCTGCGCAGATCATTCAGGCCGCCGAAGGCTACAAGGAGCAGGCGGTCGCCGAGGCCAAGGGCCAGAGCTCGCGCTTCCTGAAGGTGTACGAGGAATACAAGAAGGCGCCCGACGTGACGCGTGAACGAATTTATCTGGAGACCATGGAGCGCGTGCTCGGTGGCTCCGAGAAGCTCATCTATGACGGAGGCTCCTCGGGCCAGGGCGTCGTGCCCTATCTCCCGCTCAATGAATTGACGCCCAAGAAGGCGCCGACCACCACCGGCCAGCAGTCGACTGGAGGCACCCGATGAGGTCTCCGGTTACAGGTATCGTCGCGCTGCTTGCGCTGCTGCTGGTGATGATCGTCGCCTACATGTCGTTGTTCACGGTGCAGCAGACCGAGCAGACTATCGTGCTGCAATTCGGTAAGCCGGTGGACGTCGTCACCGACCCGGGGCTGCACTTCAAGGCGCCGTGGAACTCCGTGATCAACGTCGACAAGCGGATCCTCGATCTCGAAAACCCGTCGCAGGAGGTCATTGCCTCCGACCAGAAGCGGCTCGTGGTCGATGCCTTTGCGCGCTATCGCATCAAGGACGCGCTGCGCTTCTATCAGAGCGTCGGCTCGATCCAGGCTGCGAACCTCCAGCTCACCTCGCTGCTGAACGCGGCGCTGCGCCGGGTGCTCGGCGAGGTCAACTTCATCACTGTGGTGCGTGATGAGCGCGAGAAGCTGATGGGGCGCATCCGCGAGCAGCTCGATCACGAGGCCGATGGTTACGGCATCGAGGTCGTCGACGTCCGGATCCGCCGCGCTGATCTGCCTGAGCAGAACAGCCAGGCGGTCTACCAGCGCATGCAGACCGAACGTCAGCGCGAAGCGGCCGAGTTCCGCGCGCAGGGCGGTCAGAAGGCGCAGGAGATCCGCTCCAAGGCCGATCGCGAGGCGACCGTGATCATTGCCGAAGCGAACTCCACCGCCGAGCAGACGCGCGGTGTGGGTGACGCCGAACGCAACCGGCTGTTCGCCGAAGCCTACGGCAAGGATGCTGACTTCTTTGCCTTCTACCGGTCGATGACGGCCTATGAGAACGGGCTGAAGTCGGGCGATACCCGCTTCCTGTTGCGGCCGGATTCGGATTTCTTCCGGTATTTCAGTAACCCGAGCGGCAAGACGGCGACCGAGACACCGGCGAAGCCGTAAGCTAGACGAAGGGCGGCGCTTCTGCCGCCCTATCGTCCAGACAGAACAGCATAACGGGAGGTTCCAATCCGATGAGGTCCATTGCGTTCGCCGACTTCCTCATCGGCTTAGGCATCCTGTTCGTGCTCGAAGGCTTGATGTTCGCGGCGAGTCCCGCCTGGATGCGCAAGGCCATGAAGAGCGCAATCGCCACGCCGGACAACGTCCTGCGCGCGGTTGGGATCGGTTCGGCCGTCGCCGGATTGATCCTGATCTGGGTGATGCGGCGGCCCATTTAGAGGGACGCGCCAACGCCAAAGTGAAGGCGCAGGGCAGGTTTTCGCCGTATTATCTGGCTCTTGAGGCCCGTTAAGCTCCGTGCTTGCGCCGTCCCCCGGTTCGAGCGCAGTCTTGGAGCCGAATCCTTTTCTCTGGAGACCACAATGATCGCTGCCACAATTGCCCCGACCCGCTTGCGCCCAATCCGCTTGCGATTTGGGCTGGCCGCGCTCGCCGTCGGCGCTTTCAGCGCGTTCGGCTCGCCGGCTCAAGCGCGCGGACCGGAAGGCATCGCCGACGTCGCCGAGAAGGTGATCGACGCGGTCGTCAACATCTCGACGTCGCAGACCGTCGAAGCCAAGGGCGGCGGCGGCAGCAACACCATGCCGCAACTGCCGCCCGGCTCGCCTTTCGAGGAGTTCTTCGACGACTTCTTCAAGAACCGAAGGGGTCCCGGCGGCGGCAGCAAGGGCGGCGATAACGGCAGCGGCCCGCCGCGCAAGGCCAACTCGCTCGGAAGCGGCTTCATCATCGACACCTCCGGTGTCGTCGTGACCAACAACCATGTCATCGCGGATGCCGACGAGATCAACGTCATTCTCAATGACGGCAGCAAGATCAAGGCCGAGCTGGTCGGCGTCGACAAGAAGACCGACCTTGCCGTGCTGAAGTTCAAGCCGCCGAAGCCGCTGGTCTCGGTGAAGTTCGGCGACTCCGACAAGCTGCGCCTCGGCGACTGGGTTGTTGCGATCGGCAATCCCTTCAGCCTCGGTGGCACGGTGACGGCCGGCATCGTCTCGGCCAAGAACCGCGACATCTCCTCAGGTCCCTATGACAGCTACATCCAGACCGACGCCGCGATCAATCGCGGCAATTCCGGTGGCCCGCTGTTCAACCTCGATGGCGACGTCGTCGGCGTCAACACGTTGATCATCTCGCCCTCCGGCGGCTCGATCGGCATCGGCTTCGCCGTGCCGTCGAAGACCGTCGCGGGCGTGGTCGACCAGCTCCGCCAGTTCGGCGAATTGCGCCGCGGCTGGCTCGGCGTACGCATCCAGAGCGTCACCGACGAGATCGCCGAGAGCCTCAACATCAAGCCGCCGCGCGGCGCGCTGGTCGCGGGCGTCGACGACAAGGGCCCGGCCAAGCCCGCCGGCATCGAGCCCGGCGACGTCGTCGTCAAGTTCGACGGCAAGGACGTCAAGGACCCGAAGGATCTCTCCCGCGTCGTCGCCGACACGGCGGTCGGCAAGGAGGTCGACGTCATCGTCATCCGCAAGGGCCAGGAAGAGACCAAGAAGGTCACGCTCGGCCGCCTCCAGGATGCCGACAAGGTGCAGGCCGCGGTGAAGACCGACGAGCCCGCGCCCGAGAAGCCGGTGACGCAGAAGGCACTCGGCCTCGATCTCGCAACGATCAGCAAGGATTTGCGCACGCGTTACAAGATCAAGGACACCGTCAAGGGCGTGGTCGTCACCAATGTCGAGGCCAATTCGGACGCCGCCGAGAAGCGGCTCTCCGCGGGCGACGTCATCGTCGAGGTGGCGCAGGAAGCCGTCTCCAGCGGTGCCGACATCCAGAAGCGGGTCGACCAGCTCAAGAAGGACGGCAAGAAGTCGGTGCTGCTGCTGGTCTCGAATGGTGACGGCGAGCTGCGGTTCGTGGCGCTGAGCGTGCAGTAGGCGCGCGCACAATCCAGTAGGGTGGGCAAAGCGAAGCGTGCCCACCATGTTTTTCCATCGTCGCAGCAAGAGCGGTGGGCACGGCGCAAAGTGCGCCTTTGCCCACCCTACGGCGGCCGAGCGTGCGGCAAGAGCTGGTGCAGTCGCTCTGAGTCTGGTTCTTTGGACCAGACTACGCCTCCACAAACTCCTCGCGTCGATACCCCTGCGCATACAGCAGCGCGGTGAGATCGCCGTGGTCGATCTTTGCGGCCGCCGCTGCGGCCACTGCCGGCTTCGCGTGATACGCCACACCGAACCCCGCCGCCTGGATCATCGCCAGATCATTGGCACCGTCGCCGACCACGACCGAGTCGATATCGTCGAGATCGAACGACTCCATCAAATCCACCAGCGTCGCGAGCTTGGCCGCGCGGCCCAAAATCGGCTCCTTCACCTCGCCGGTGAACTTGCCGTCGCGTACGACGAGCTCGTTGGCGCGGTTTTCCTGGAAGCCGATCTTTGCGGCGACCGCGCTCGTGAACAGCGTGAAGCCGCCGGAGACGAGGCAGGTATAGGCGCCGTGGGCGCGCATGGTCGCGACCAGCTCACGACCGCCCGGCGTCAGCGTGATGCGTTCGGCCAGCACCTTGTCGACCACGCCGACGGGGAGGTCCTTCAGGAGCGCGACGCGCTCGCGCAGCGCCGGCTCGAACTCGATCTCGCCGCGCATCGCGCGTTCGGTGATGCCGGCGACATGCGCCTTCAGTCCGGCAAAATCGGCCAGTTCATCGATGCATTCCTGGCCGATCATGGTGGAATCCATGTCGGCAAGAAAAAGCTTCTTGCGCCGGAAGCCGACAGGCTGCACGACGATGTCGATGGGCAGATCGCCGCGAAGCTCGCGCAACCGCTGTTCGATGGCGTGACGGTCGCCTTCGAGGTTACTGTCGGCGCCGAACGGAATGTCGACCGCAACCCCGTCGAACAGCCAGTGCGCAGGTAGCGCCTGGGGCAGCACGGCGCGGGCGCCGTCGACGATGGTGCTATCGAGCGCGGGATTATTGGGGTTGCAGATCAGCGTGGCAACGAGGGACATTTGAGGTTTTCGTGAGCGAGGGGCAAGTCGGCAGAAGGCATGTTGGCAAGGCCGTGCTTATCGCAGGCCCGACCGCCAGCGGCAAGTCGGCGCTGGCGCTCGAGCTTGCGCTCGCCACCGGCGGCGTCGTCATCAATGCGGATTCCATGCAAGTTTATCGGGATCTCCGCATCATCACGGCGCGCCCCACAGGGGCTGAGGAGGCGCGGGTGCCGCACCGCCTTTATGGCCATGTCGATGCAGCCGTGAATTTTTCGGCCGGGGCCTGGGTGAGCGACGCGGCGAAGGCGCTGGAAGAGGCGCAGACCGAAGGCCGCCTGCCGATTTTCATCGGCGGCACCGGGCTCTATTTCAAGGCTTTGACGGCTGGTCTCTCGGTGGTACCGCCGATCCCTGCCGAGCTGCGCGAGGACGTGCGCGCGCGGCTGGAGCGGAACGGCGTCGAGGCGCTGCACGCGGAACTCGCGGCTCGCGATCCGCGCGCCGCGGAACGATTGAACGTGCGTGATCGCACCCGCATCGCGCGCGCGCTCGAAGTGATTGAGGCGACCGGGCGCTCCCTTCTCGACTGGCACCACGAGGGTCAGCCCCCGCTGCTACCGAAGGACAGTTTTCGCGCAGTGTTTCTGGCACCCGAGCGCGAGGAGCTCTATGCCCGCATCGAAGTTCGTTTCGACGCCATGCTGGGCGCCGGCGCGTTGAACGAAGTCGAGCGGCTCGGCGCCCGCAGCCTCGATCCGCTGCTGCCGGCGATGAAAGCTCATGGCGTCCCGGCGTTGATCCGCCACCTGCGTGGCGAGATCAGTCTCGATGAGGCCGCCACGATCGGCCGGGCCGATACCCGCCACTATGCCAAGCGCCAGTTCACCTGGTTTCGGCACCAGCTGCCCGAATTCGAATGGGTGAAGCCAGAGGAGGTGAGGGGTTGGCTCGCGGCGGCCGCGAACGCAGCGAGGGACGCCAGTTGACGCGCCTTTGTGCCTCAGTTCCCAATTTTACCTCTCGCCGAACCTCGGGAACACCGCTACACTGCCAAAATCGCGCGGGAACGGCCGCACAGCCTTGACATCCGGGCTTTGGTCGTTATGTTTCGCGCAACCTTTGGGAAGCCGAGCCACCGCAATGCGTAATATTATTACCAAACTCCTTATCGCCGTCGTACCCAGGCACACCGCCGGGGGTGGCTAACTGCCATCCACATGACAGGCGGTGTGCATGGGCCCTCTTCGGGGCCTTTTTTATTTCCCGAACCAGACACGAACGAAGCCGCTGACAACAGCGCATCCGGAGCAAGCCAATGAGCGACAAGAGCCACGATCCGAACCAGATGACCGGCGCCGCGATGATCGTCCGCGCGCTCATCGATCACGGCGTGACCGACATTTTCGGCTATCCCGGCGGCGCGGTGCTTCCGATCTATGACGAGATCTTCCAGCAGAGCGAGGTCCAGCACATCCTGGTCCGCCACGAGCAGGGCGCGGGCCACGCCGCCGAGGGCTATGCGCGCTCGACCGGCAAGCCGGGCGTCGCGCTGGTGACCTCCGGCCCCGGCGCCACCAACATGGTGACGCCGCTGACCGACGCGCTGATGGATTCGATCCCGCTGGTCTGCATCTCCGGCCAGGTGCCGACGCATCTGATCGGCAATGACGCGTTCCAGGAATGCGACACCGTCGGCATCACGCGTCCCTGCACGAAGCACAATTGGCTGGTGCGCGACGTCAACGATCTCGCAAAAGTGCTGCACGAGGCCTTCTACGTTGCGACCACGGGCCGGCCCGGCCCGGTGCTGGTCGACGTGCCGAAGGACGTGCAGTTTGCGACCGGCACCTATCATCCGCCGCGCAAGTCCGACGTGCACCGCTCCTATGCGCCGCGCGTGAAGGGTGATGCGACGCAGATCCGCAAGGCGGTGGCGCTGCTCGCAGGCGCCAAGCGTCCCGTGATCTACAGTGGCGGCGGTGTGATCAATTCCGGTCCCGAGGCGACCAAGCTGCTGCGCGAGCTGGTCGAGGTCACCGGCTTTCCGATCACCTCGACGCTGATGGGCCTGGGTGCCTATCCGGCGTCGGGCAAGAGCTGGCTCGGCATGCTCGGCATGCACGGCACCTATGAGGCCAACATGACCATGCATGATTGCGACGTCATGCTGTGCGTCGGCGCGCGCTTCGACGACCGCATCACCGGCCGTGTCGATGCGTTCTCGCCGGGCTCCAAGAAGATCCACATCGACATCGATCCGTCCTCGATCAACAAGAACATCCGCGTCGACGTGCCGATCATCGGCGATTGCGCCAACATCCTCGGCGACATCCTCCAGGTGTTCAAGGCGGAGGCGAAGAAGCCCGACGTCAAGGCGTGGTGGCAGCAGATCACGCAGTGGCGCGCCCGCAACTCGCTCTATTACAGGAAAAGCAACGACGTCATCCTGCCGCAGCACGCGATCCAGAGCCTGTTCGAGGCGACGCGCGGCAAGGATACCTACATCACGACCGAGGTCGGCCAGCACCAGATGTGGGCCGCGCAGTTCTTCGGCTTCGAGGAGCCGCATCGCTGGATGACGTCGGGTGGTCTCGGCACCATGGGCTACGGCCTGCCGGCCGCAGTCGGCGTGCAGGTGGCCCATCCCGACAGCCTCGTCATCGACATCGCGGGCGATGCCTCGGTGCAGATGACGATGCAGGAGATGTCGACGGCGGTTCAGTACGAGCTGCCGATCAAGATCTTCATCCTGAACAACCAGTACATGGGAATGGTGCGGCAGTGGCAGCAGCTGCTCCACGGCAACCGGCTGTCGCATTCCTACTCGGAGGCGCTGCCGGATTTCGTCAAGCTTGCGGAAGCCTATGGCGGCGTCGGCCTCCAGGTGCACAAGCCTTCAGATCTCGACGGCGCCATCCAGGAGATGATCTCGGTCAAGCGTCCGGTGCTGTTCGACTGTCGCGTCGCCGCGCTGGAAAACTGCTTCCCGATGATCCCCTCCGGCAAGGCGCATAACGAGATGCTGTTGCCGGAGCAGGCGAACGACGAGGCGACAGCCAAGGCGTTCGCGGGCGGCAAGGCGCTGGTGTGAGGCCATGTTCGACCTGACGGAGCTCGAGCGCGCGCATGCGATCGTGGGGCAGGCGGTGCCGGTGACGCCGGCGCACGCCTGGCCTTTGCTCGCCCAGCGCCTCGGCACGCAGGTCGTGGTCAAGCACGAGAACCACACGCCGATTGGCGCCTTCAAGGTGCGCGGAGGGCTCGTCTATCTCGATCGGCTGAAGCGCGAGCGGCCGAACATTCCGGGCATTATCTCGGCGACGCGCGGCAATCACGGCCAGAGCCTTGCCTTTGCGGCGAGCCGCCACGGCGTGCCCGCGGTGATTTACGTGCCGCGCGGCAACTCGGTCGAGAAGAACCGGGCGATGAAGACCTTTGGCGCCGAACTCGTCGAGCATGGTGAGGACTTTCAGGCCGCGCGCGAGGAAGCCGGGCGCCGCGCGCAGTTCGCCGGGCTCCATATGGTGCCGTCGTTCCATCCGGACCTGGTGCTGGGCGTGGCGACCTACGCGCTCGAGCTGTTCAGGGCCGCGCCCGATCTCGATATTCTCTATGTGCCGATCGGGCAGGGCTCCGGCATCTGCGGCTGCATCATGGCGCGCGACCTGCTCGGCCTGAAGACCGAGATCGTCGGCGTACAGTCGACCGAGGCGCCGTCCTACGCGCTCTCGTTCGCGGCCGGGAAGGTCGTGACCACCGAGACCAGCAACACGCTCGCTGACGGCATGGCGACGCGGATTCCCGATGAGGAGGCGTTCGCGCTGATCCGCAAGGGCGCCTCGCGCATCGTGCAAGTGAGCGACGCTGAGGTCGCTGCCGCGATCCGCGCCTACTGGACCGATACGCACAATCTCGCCGAAGGCGCCGGTGCAGCCGCACTCGCCGCGGCGATTCAGGAAAAGGCAAAACTGTCGGGCAAGCGCGTCGGTCTCGTGCTGTCCGGCGGCAATATCGATTTCGATCTGTTCAAGCAATGGGTGATCGCATGATCGCGCCGGCGCTTACCAATAACTCCGCCGTCATCGTCCGGCTTGACCGGACGATCCAGTACGCCGCGGCCGTCGTGGGAATCTCGGCGCTGGTGATTACTGGATGCCCCGCCTTCGCGGGGCATGACAAGAAAGAATAGAGGGGACGACAATGAACCAGCCCGCATCCGCCTATTTCATCGAGGAGCGTCACGATCCCAACGAGACGCACACGCTTTCGGTGCTCGTGCAGAACGAGCCCGGCGTGCTCGCACGCGTCATCGGCCTGTTCTCGGGCCGCGGCTACAACATCGAGAGTCTCACCGTCTCCGAGACCGAGAGCCAGAAACATCTCTCGCGCATCACCATCGTCACCACGGGCACGCCGATGGTGATCGAGCAGATCAAGCATCAGCTTGACCGCATGATCCCGGTCTATCGCGTCGTCGACATGACGCTGACCAAGCGCTCGATCGAGCGCGAGCTGGCGATGGTGAAGGTGCGCGGAGAGGGCGACCACCGCGTCGAAGCGCTGCGGCTTGCTGATGCCTTCCGCGCCCGTGTGATCGACGCGACCACCGAGAGCTTCGTGTTCGAGATCACAGGCAATACGGACAAGATCAACCAATTTATCGACCTGATGCGTCCGCTTGGCCTTGTCGAGGTGTCGCGCACGGGCGTTGCAGCGATCGGCCGCGGGCCTGAGGGGATGTGAACCATGCTGGCGCGCGACTGGTATTATAACGAGCGGAATCGGATGGGCATCGGGCCCACGGTGGCGTCGATCTACGACTCCCACGACGATGCCGATTTGCGTGCGCGCGCCGCGCTGAAAATGTTGGGCGTACAGCGGGGTTGGCGGATTGCCGACATTGGCTGTGGCAACGGTGTGCTGGCGACCGAAGCGTCGCTGATGGGCGCCGAGGTCGACGCCATCGACATCTCGCCGGCGATGCTGGCGCTGGCCGAGATCTATGCCCGCGACCGTAAGGCGCCCGTGCGCACGCAGTCCGCCGGCCTGCTCAGCTTCTCCTACCAGCCGGAATCCTATGACCTGATCGTCAGCGAGTTCACGCTGCACCATCTGCCGGATTTCTGGAAGGTCGTGGCGATGTCGCGGATCTATCGCGCGCTGAAGCCGGGCGCGACCTTCTATTTGCGCGACATCGTCTACGCCTCGATGCCCGACGCGGTCGAGCGCGACGTCGAGCAATGGGCCGACTACCACATCAAGAACCACGATTTCTCGCACGAGAGCGTGGTGACGCATATGCGTGACGAATATTCCACCTTCGGCTGGGTGATGGAGCGGATGCTGACCGACGTCGGCTTCACGCTGGTTTCGGTCGACTATCACGCGCCGATGCACGGCACTTATCTGCTGCGGAAATCCAAAGCCGGCGAACAAGGCTAGACAACAACAGAGCTGCACCACAAAGCAGAACCGGAAACAACAATGAAGCCGGCCGATATCCTCATCGCCATCCTGGTGGCGATCATCTGGGGGCTTGCCTTCGTGGCGAGCCGGATCGCGCTCGACGAGTTTTCGCCGGAGCTGATGACGGCGATGCGTTTCACCATTGCCGCGGTGCCGTGCCTGTTCGTTCGCAAGCCGAAGATCGCTTGGTCGCTGCTGATCGCGATCAGCTTCACGCTGTTCCTCGGCCAGTTCCTGAGCCAGGCCTATGGCATCGCCCATGGCGTGCCGGTGGGATTGACCTCCGTCGTCGTGCAGAGCCAGGCGCTGTTCACGATTGGATTTGCCGCGCTCGCTTTCGGCGAGCGTCCGACGCCTGCGCAGACGCTGGGCGTCGTCATCGCGGCAGTCGGCCTGCTGATGATCTGCGGCACCGTCGGCCACGATTTCAGCGTCGGGGCCTTTGCGGTGCTGATGATCGCGCCGCTTAGTTTTGCGATAGGCAACATCCTGCTGCGTGGTGCCCGCGGCGTACCGATGTTCGATCTGTTCGCCTGGCTCTGCCTCGTCACCGCATTGCCGCTGTTCGTGTTGACGTTGCTTGTGAACGGACCGACGCCGACTGTGCAGTCGCTGATTCATATGTCGCTCACTGGCCTCGTCTGCCTGCTGGTGATCGGCGCCATCTCCACCAGCATCGCCTATTGGCTGTGGGGTCGGCTGCTGCGGGATTATCCCGCAGCCCAGGTGGTGCCGTTCGCACTGCTGGTGCCGTTCGTGGGTTCTGCCGCCTCCAGCATCGTGTTCGGCGAGCGGTTCGGCCCGCTGCGTCTCGCCGGCATGCTGACCGTGATCGGCGGCATTGCGGTGATGGTGCTGGTCAAGCGGCCGCATGCGCTGCCGAAGACTGCGTGAGGTGGATATGGCCTACTCGCTCTTCTATGCCTTCCTCGCCTTTATGGCGGTGATGTACTTCACCCCCGGGCCGAACAACATCATGCTGCTGGCCTCGGGTCTGACCTACGGCTTCCGCCGCACCGTCCCGCACATCGCCGGCATCGTCATCGGCTTCGCCTTCATGGTCGGCGCCGTCAGCCTCGGGCTCGGAACGGTGTTCCTGGCCTATCCGATCCTCCAGAGCATTTTGAAATATGCCGGCGCCGCCTACCTGATTTACCTCGCCGCTGTGATCGCTTTCTCTGGCCCAACCAAGCCGGGCGCGGGGGATGGCCGCGGACCGATGACCTTCTGGGGCGCGGCCATGTTCCAATGGATCAACGCCAAGGGCTGGGTGATCGTGATCGGCACCATCACCGCTTATGCGGCGATTGCCCAGTTCCCCATCAACATCGCGATCCAGACCGTGATCAGCCTGCTCGTGGGCACGGTCTCGACCGTGCTCTGGGCCTTTTTCGGCACCGCACTGCGGCCGGTCCTGACCTCCGAGCGGCTGGTCCGCGCCTTCAATATCCTGATGGCGATCCTGCTGCTGGCCTCGCTTTATCCTGTCTTCATGGATGCATGATGCCGCAGATTTCCATGCAGAAACGGGTTTCCCAGGGGGCTGAAAATGCTCTAGACAGCCCCCGAAATCCGCAAATCTCACCGTCCGAGACCTGACCCACGGCCGATTCTGGCCCAGACCCGAGGAAACGACTATGCGTGTTTATTACGATCGCGACGCCGACCTGAACCTGATCAAGGGCAAGAAGGTCGTCATCGTCGGCTACGGCAGCCAGGGCCACGCCCACGCGCTGAACCTGAAGGATTCCGGCGTCAAGGAAGTCGCGATCGCGCTCCGCAAGGGCTCGGCCTCGGCCAAGAAGGCGGAAGCCGCTGGCTTCAAGGTGATGGAAGTTGCCGAAGCCGCCAAATGGGCCGACCTCGTCATGATGCTGACCCCGGACGAGCTCCAGGGCGACATCTATCGCGAGCACCTGCACGACAACATGAAGAAGGGCGCAGCGCTCGTCTTCGCGCACGGCCTCAACGTCCATTTCAACCTGCTCGATCCCCGCGCCGACCTCGACGTGCTGATGATCGCGCCGAAGGGCCCCGGCCACACCGTGCGCTCTGAGTATCAGCGCGGCGGCGGCGTGCCCTGCCTGATCGCGATCTCCAAGGACGTCTCGGGCAACGCCCATGATCTCGGCCTGTCCTACGCCTCGGCTGTCGGCGGCGGCCGCGCCGGCATCATCGAGACCACCTTCAAGGAAGAGTGCGAGACCGACCTGTTCGGCGAGCAGGTTGTGCTCTGCGGCGGCCTGGTCGAGCTGATCAAGGGCGGCTACGAGACCCTGGTCGAAGCCGGCTACGCGCCGGAGATGGCCTATTTCGAGTGCCTGCACGAAGTGAAGCTGATCGTCGACCTGATCTATGAAGGCGGCATCGCCAACATGAACTACTCGATCTCCAACACCGCAGAGTATGGCGAATACGTCACCGGTCCGCGCATCGTCACCTCGGAAACCAAGGCCGAGATGAAGCGCGTTCTGAACGACATCCAGTCCGGCAAGTTCGCCCGCGACTGGATGCTCGAGAACAAGGTCAACCAGACCTCGTTCAAGGCGACCCGCGCCAAGCTCGCTGCACATCCGATCGAGGAAGTCGGCGCGAAGCTCCGCGACATGATGCCCTGGATCAAGAAGGGCGCGTTGGTCGACAAGTCGAAGAACTAAGTTTTGCGAGAGCGAAAAAGCAACGCTTCGCTCGCCAAACCAAATCTTAAATCTTCGCGATTATATCTGAGCGAGATCGCAAACGGCGGTCTCGCTCTTTCCTTCTCGCGCGAAGCATTGCTGCTTCATTCAAATTCTTCGCGAGTTGATGTGCTCTCTGAGCAGCAAGAACTGACGCTTAAACCACATTCTTGGTCTTGCGTCGTTTTTCAGAACTTTTCCAGAATCTGCGATCGCCAAAAGCGCTGCGTCGTCAGAGTCTAGGATTCGGCTCTTCATCTGCGCTCTCATCGCGCAATCAATCGCATTTCTCGACGTTCGCGCACTGCTTCATCTTAAGAACCGACACCTGCTGCGCTTTCTTTTAACGCGCCAAAGCCTCGAAAAAGGGCTGTCGGTGCGCGGCTTGAGAACCGGGCGGCATTGCACTGGCGCGGCCTCGCCTACATGATCGCGGGGCTCTCAAGGGGGAAATGACCATGCGATCCGTCGTCGTCACCGGCGCGTCCACCGGCATCGGCTGGGCCATTGCGAAATTTTTGATTGGGCGCGGCTATCGCGTCTTCGGCAGCGTGCGCAAGCAGGCCGACGCCGATCGGCTCACCGGCGAGTTCGGTACAAATTTCACGCCGTTGCTGTTCGACGTCACCGACGAGGCCGCCGTGCTGGCTGCCGCGCGAACAGTGCGCGAGGCGCTGGGCGGCGAGACATTGGCGGGCCTCGTCAACAATGCCGGCGTCGCGGTCGCCGGTCCCGTGCTCGAACTGTCGGCCGACGATTTCCGCCGGCAGATGGACATCAACGTCATCGGCCCGGTCATCGCGACGCAGGCATTCGGGCCGCTGCTTGGTGCCGATCCGTCGCTGAAGGGGCCAAAGGGCCGGATCGTGATGATCAGCTCGGTCGCGGGGAAGAACGGCAACCCGCTGTCGGCGCCTTACTGTGCTTCCAAACACGCCGTCGAGGGATTGTCGGAAAGCCTGCGCCGCGAGCTGATGTTGTTCGGCATTGACGTCATCATCGTCGCCCCCGGCGCGGTGAAGACGCCGATCTGGAGCAAGGCGGAGCAGTTTGATCTCTCGGTCTACCAGAACTCGCCCTATCTGCCCGCGCTCAACAAGGTCATGGCCTTCATGATGAAGCTCGGCGAGACCGGCCTGCCGGCCGAGCGGATCGCCGAGGTCGTCTTCGAAGGACTTACTGCTGCAAGACCCAGGGTTCGCTACCAGATCTCGCCGGACCCGATGCGGCATCTGATGACGGCCACGCTGCCCAAGCGCGTGGTCGATCGCATCATCGCCAAGCGTCTCGGGCTACTCCCGCAGGGCTGAGCCGGGCGCTCAGCCTGCCACGGCCGTCCGTCCGCGCGGATCGGCAGCCATCGCGATCATCCGCAGCGCCATCACCGCAAGCAGCGGAACGAGGAACACGGCATAGAGCGGCATCGCCGGCACGCGTTTGCCGAACGACACCATGAATTGGAACCAGAGATAATAGCCGCCCAAAAGGTGCAGCGCGCGCCACGCGCGTGGTCCGAGCAGTGCGGCCGCGCGATCGAACGAGGTCGCGCTCATGGCGATGATGACGGCATAGCCGATGCCGCCGAAGATGTAGGACGCGGCCGAGGTCGCCTCCGCGAAGCCTGCCGAATCCATTTTGGCGAATGCGACGATCGCAACCGCGTGGATGGCGTGGGAGGTCGCAAAGCTGAGGCCGAGATAACGGCGGTTGCGGCGCTGCCAGCGGGTCCAGGCATTGGGCCACAGCCGCGCCAGCGCAGCGGCGCTGAAGGCGAGACAGAACAGGAGCAGCGAGCTTCGTGCGGTGAAGCGGATCACCATGCGGACCCCCTCGACCTCGAACTGTCGCATCGAGGCGATCCACAGGCTGAGAGCGATCAGGCTCAGGGTGAGGGCGGCAAGCAGCCGCCAGCCTTCGAACCAGCCTTGACGTTGCGACATGGCGCTTTCCTCCGCTATGTAATCGTCGATTACATTTCGTGGCGACTTGGCCGTCAACGGTGTAATCGCTGCTTACATTCACGTTCGGGTGATGCTAGGCTCGGCTGTTGCCGCGAATTCGCTGCAACCTCTCCCGCTTGCGGGGAGGTCGGCGCGAAGCGCCGGGTGGGGGCTTTCTCCACTTGGGGAATCTCGCTCGCGGCACGACCCGACCCCAACCCTCCCCCGCAAGCGGGAGAGGGAGCGCACCTCCTTTGTGGCTCTCAGAATGCCTAAGCTTGTCCGCCAAACTCCGAAGCCTCGCGCCCGTCGCCAAGCATCCGAAGCCCGGCCCTATCACCACGGCGACCTCCGCCGCGTGTTGATCGATGCCGCGCTGCAACTGGCGGCCGAGGGCGCCGAGGTCTCGGTGCGCGAGGCCGCGCGCCGGGCCGCGGTGTCGCCGGGGGCACCGTTCCGGCACTTTCCCAACCGCGACGCGCTGATGGCGGCGGTGGCCGAGGAGGCGCAGCGGCGCTTTCGCGTCGAGATCGAGGCCGCGCTGGCGGAAACGCCGTCGGCCGACCCGCTGGCTCGCTTCTGTGCCTTCGGCCTGGCTTATCTGCGCTGGGCCATGCGCAACCCCGCGCATTTCGAGATCATCTCCAGCGGGCGCTATTTCACCCATGGCAGCTCGGCCGAGCTGACACGCGACAATGCCGAGCTGGTCGCGCTGACCGAGCGGATGCTGGCTGAGGCGGCGGAGCAGGGCCTGCTGTGGTCGGGCGATCTCAAGCGCATCCAGATCGCCGGCCGCGCCCTCGTCTACGGCTTTGCCCGGATGAATCTCGACGGCCATTTCCCGCGCTGGGGGGTGGAGGAGGGTGAGATCGAACGGATGGCGGAGGGGGTGATCGACCTGTTCATCGCGGGGATCGCCAAGCGCTAGCGTGCGTGGCATGCGGCCGTTCGCCGCCTGCTAACATTAAGCGAAGGTCGGACCACCACACGCGTTGCTTGTCCATGACCGTTCAATTACAGTTTTATGACACGGTGCAGGCTTTCCGGCTGCGCCGAAAGCTACAGGCCGGTTCACGGCTTGGCATCACCGCGCCGGACCAGAAGTTGCGTGTCGTCGATGGCGTCCGCGCCCAATCCAGGTCCTTCTGCCGCCACTGCCGTGTTGGCGAGCGTCGTCGCGCTCGGCATCTGGCGGCTGCTTGCGGTTGCCGCGCCGCATCTCGCAGCGCTTGCGCTGATGTACGAGACCGAGACCGATTTTGGCTCGCGGCTCTCTTTCGTGCTGGCCTGGGGCATTCTCAATTTCTTCTGGATCACGCTGCTGCGGCGGCCCGCGCTGTCGGGCGCGCTGTCGCTGACCATGGTCGTCGTGCTGATACTGCTGTCGCGGCTCAAGCACGACGTCGTGCAGATGACCGTGAACTTCATCGACCTGATGATGATCGATCGCGACACCGTCGCGTTCCTGTTCACGATCTTCCCGAACCTGCGCTGGTCGGTGATCGGGGCCGGCCTCGTCACGCTGCCGCTGATGTATGCGCTGTGGTGGCTCGATCCGTTCCGCATCCGCCGCCTGCCGGCGCTTGCCTCACTGCTCGCGTGTCTCGCCGCACTTGTGGGCTATTCGCTCTATCATCCGGACGAAGCCTGGCGCGGCTATTACGATGACGGCTATCTCTCAAAGTTCTTCCGCTCCGGCGTCAGCGCGGTCTCCGATTTCGCGCAATACGGCTTCATGGAGTCGGCCGCCTCGACCAACGAACGGCTCAACATGCCGCTGGTCGATGCCTGTCATCCCGCCGGCCGCCGGCCGAACATCATCATGGTCCATGATGAATCCAGCTTCGACATCCGCGCCGCTGCTGGCATCAAGGTGCCGCCGGGCTATGGCAGCCACTTCAAATCCTTTGACGGCAAGGAGCGCACGTTCCTGGCCGAGAGCAATGGCGGCCCTAGCTGGTTCACCGAATACAACGTGCTTGCAGGCCTCTCCTCGCGTTCGTTCGGACGCTTCGCCTATTTCGTGACGCGCATCGCATCGGGCCGCGTCGAGCGCGGCCTGCCACTGGCGCTGCGCCGCTGCGGCTATGACACCATGTCGCTCTATCCTGCTTATGGCGGCTTCATGGGCGCACGCAGTTTCCAGATGACGACCGGCGTCGAGCGTTTCTTCGACTCGAAGGATCTCGGCGCGAAGGACGTCGAGCCGGACAGCTTCTTCTACGACAAGGCGCTCCGGCTGATGGGCGAGCGCACGCCGAACAAGCCGCTGTTCACCTTCATCTATCTCGGCGCCAATCATTTCCCCTGGGAGACGCGCTTTCGCCCCGACCTGGTGCCGAATTGGAAGGCGCCGGGCAACGCGCCGTCCATCGACGAATATCTCCGCCGGCAAGCGATGAGCGCCGAGCAATTTAAGACCTTCATCGCCGGGCTGAAGAAGACGTTTCCCGGCGAGCCGTTCCTGATCGTACGCTATGGCGACCATCAGCCGGAATTCGCGCCGCAGATTCTCGAGCCCGGGCTCGACGAAGGCGCCATCGGCAAGAAGCTCGACGACTACGATCCGCGCCTCTACGCGACCTATTACGCGATCGACGCCGTCAATTTCGAGCCGGTGAAGAGCGATGCCGTGATGGACACGATCGACGGTCCTTATCTGCCGCTGGTGATCCAGGAAGCCGCCGGCATTCCGCTCGACCCGTCCTTCGCCGAGCAGAAGGAGATCATGCTCCGCTGCAAGGGCATGTTCTACGCCTGCAAGGACGGCGCCGAGGCGCGGCGCCTGAATCGGCTGCTGATCAATGCGGGGATGATCCACGGGCTTTAGTCTTCAACGCCGTCATCCTGAGGTGCCGGAGCGTAGCGGAGGCCTCGAAGGATGCACGGCCCGGCTGTATCGCGGCCGTTCATCCTTCGAGGCTCCTCGCGCACTGCTTCGCAGCGCACGCCTCGCACCTCAGGATGACGGGACGTACGGCAGACCTACTGTTGCACCTTCTCCCACAGCCACTTCGCGACCAGATCCGGCGATGAGTTCGCGTCATTGCCGGCCGCGCGCAAATTCGCCTCGCGCATCGTGGCGATGTCGATCTTGCCGAGCAACGGCTTCAACGCCACCTGCAATCGTTCGTCGCCAGCGCGCTTCGGCGCGAGTAGCAGGATCGCGTCGTAAGGCGGGATCGCATGCCGGGGATCGTCGAGCACCACCAGATCATACTTCGCGATCAACCCGTCGCTGGTGTAGCCGGCGATGACGTCGACTTCGCCGCTGGCGACCGCGGCGTACATGAAGTCCGGCTGCATCTGGCGTTGCGCGCGGAACTGAAGCCCATAAGCCTTTTGCAGGGTCGCCCATTCGGGCCGCGAGAAGAACTCGTAGTCGCCGGCGATCGACAGGGCCGGCGCATGTGCGGCGAGATCGGCGATGGTGCGGATACCAAGCGCCTCGGCGCGCTGCTTCGGCATCACCAGCGCGTAGGCGTTCTCGAAGCCGAGCTCGCCGAGCAGGGTGATGTTGTCTTTCGCGAGCGCAGTCTTGAGCCCTGTCAGCAGTTCCGCGCGTGGCTTGATGTCGGTGCGGTGCAATTGGTTGGCCCAGAGCGTGCCGGAATAATCGACATAGAGATCGATATCGCCCGCCTTCAGCGCCTCGAAGATCACGCTTGAGCCGAGACCGGAGCGCGCGCTTGCGGACAGACCGGCCGACTGGAGACGATCCCTGAGCAGGGCCGACAGCACATATTGCTCGGCAAAGGTCTTGGCGCCGACCACGTAGCCCGACGACGAACGCCCCATGGTCGGCACCAGCGTCGCTGCGACCAACGCTGCGATTCCGACTACGCCGAACCCCGCGCGCAGGCGGCTACGATGACGCAGCCCACTCTCGATCAGGCCGAGCAGCTGATCGACGGCGAGTGCGAGCAGCGCAGATGCAAAGCACCCGAACAGCACGAACACCCAGTTCTGGGTTTGAAGCCCGGCAAAGATGTAGTTGCCGAGGCTGGTCTGCCCGATCGGCGTCGAGAGCGTCGCGGTGCCGATCACCCAGACTGCGGCGGTTCGGATGCCGGCCATCATCACCGGCAGTGCCAGTGGCAGTTCGACCATCACGAGCGACTGCCGCGGCGTCATGCCGACTCCCTCAGCGGCTTCGATCAGTGCGGGGTCGACGCCGTTAAGCCCGGTGATGCCGTTGCGCAGCACCGGCAACATCGAATAGAGCGCCAGCGCCAGCATCGCCGGCAGGAAGCCGAAGGCCGAGAAGGAGACGCCGAACCATTTCAGCGTCACGGATGCTGCCGCCAGCAGCAGCGGATAGAACAGCGCGAGCAGCGCCAGTCCCGGCACGGTCTGCACGATGCTGGCGAGCGCGAGCAGGACACTCCGCGGCGCCGGACGGTTGCGGGTGAGAATTGCCAGCGGCAGGCTGATGATCAGGCCGAGCGCAAGTGCTGCGAGACTCACCCGCACATGGTTGCTGAGATAGTCGGGCAGATGCGACAGCGCCTCGCCCCAGCGCGGATCGGAGAAAAGGCTCATGCCGCACCGCTTTGTGGCAGCAGCGCATTCAACCGCTCGACCTGCCGCCGCGGCGTCCGCAACAGCTCCAGCACATAGGCGTCGCTGCTCTTCGAGAGCTCCGCCGGCGTGCCCTGCGCGAGCAGCTTTCCGCTGCGCATCACCGCGATGCGGTCGGCCAGCAAAATCGCCTCCGTCATATCGTGCGTGATCATCACGGTGGTCAGGCCGAGCTTGCGGTGCAGCTCGCGAAAATCATCGCCGAGCGCATCGCGGGTGAGGGGATCGAGCGCGCCGAACGGCTCGTCCATCAGCACGATGCGGGGTTTTGCGGCAAGCGCCCGCGCCACGCCGACGCGCTGGCGCTGGCCGCCGGAAAGCGCCTCGGGCAGCCGATCGCGATGCGAGGCACGATCGAGCTGCACGAGATCCAGCAGTTCGTCGACGCGGATTGCGATGTCCGCCGCAGGCTGGCCCAGCAGTTTTGGCGTGATCCCGATATTGTCAGCGACGCTCAGATGCGGAAACAGTCCGCCGCTCTGGAAGACGTAGCCGATCCGGCGCCGCAGCGCGACCGGATCGATTTTTTGCACGTCCTCGCCTTCAACCGTGATGGTGCCGCCGTCGGCCTCGATCAGCCGGTTGGCGAGCCGCAGCAGCGTGGTCTTGCCCGAGCCGGAGCCGCCGACGATGGCCAAAAACTCGCCCTCGGCGATGTCGAGTGATACGTCGTCCACGGCCTTGAGGAGGCCGAAGCTCTTGGTGACGTGCGCATAGCCAATCATCGGCCGGGAAGGCATCGGGCGGGGGCTCACTTCGCTGACCCGCCCATGGCGGCGGGGATGACGAGACCCATGCCTAGCACGCTTGTCCGGTTGATTGAACTTGGCCGCGCGAGAGGCTAAGGCATCGTCCGGGGTTTGGAGGAAACACATGACAACGCCCACGGCAGTGGCGCTGGAAGATGCCAAGGTTGCGTTCCGGCTGGGGGACGGGCGGGTCTATACAGCGGTGGAGCAGGCGCATCTTTCGGTCGGTCAGGGCGAGTTCGTCGCCATTGTCGGCCCGACCGGCTGCGGGAAATCGACGCTGCTCAACGTCGCCGCCGGCCTGCTGAAGCCGGCCGCAGGTAGCGTCAAGATCTTCGACAGGCCGCTCGCGGGGCTGAACCGGGACGCCGGCTACCTGTTCCAGGCCGATGCGCTGTTCCCCTGGAAGACGGCGCTCGACAATGTCGCGATCGGGCTCGAGATCAGGGGCACGCCGCGCGCCGAGGCGCTGCCGCGGGCACAGAAATGGCTGACTTCCGTCGGCCTCGGCGCCTTTGCCAACCGCTATCCGCACATGCTCTCGGGCGGCCAGCGCAAGCGCGTGGCGCTGGCGCAGGTGTTGATCCGCGATCCAAAGATCCTCCTGATGGACGAGCCGTTCGGGCCGCTCGATGCGCAAACCCGCCAGGTGATGGGCAATCTGCTGCTCGATCTCTGGAATGCCGACCGCAAGGCCGTGCTGTTCGTGACCCATGATCTCGAAGAGGCGATCGCGCTCGCGGACCGCGTCGTGATCATGTCGGCCGGGCCGTCCTCGCGCATCATCGGCGACTGGCGTGTGCAGCTCGCCCGTCCGCGCGACATCTTCGAGGTGCGGCTGGACAAGGAGTTCCACGCGCTCCATCGCGAGATCTGGGGCGTGCTCAAGGACGAGGTGATGAAGGGCTACGCGCAATCCACCCAGGCGGCGGAGGCGGTCTGATGTCGCGGGTCACGCTGCTTGCGCTGCAAATCCTGGTCGCCATCGTCTGCATCGTGCTGTGGCAGTTGCTGTCGACCGTTCCCATCTTCGGCAAGATACTGCTGCCGCCGTTCTTCTTCTCCAACCCGGTCGACGTGTTCGAGCAGATCGTCAAATGGTTCTGGAGCGGCGTGATCTGGAAGCATCTCTGGATTACGCTGGTGGAGTCGATCCTCGCTTTCGTGATCGGATCGCTCGGTGGCGTGCTGGTCGGCTTCTGGTTCGCCCGCCAGCCGCTGGTCGCCGCGGTGTTCGACCCCTACGTGAAGATGGTCAATGCACTGCCGCGCGTGGTGCTCGCGCCGATCTTCGCGCTGTGGCTGGGGCTCGGCATCTGGTCCAAGGTCGCGCTCGGCGTGACGCTGGTGTTCTTCATCGTGTTCTTCAACGTCTATCAGGGCGTCAAGGAAGTCAGCCGCACGGTGCTCGACAATGGCCGCATGCTGGGCATGAGTGAGGGACAGTTGATGCGCCACGTCTATTGGCCGTCGGCGCTGTCGTGGATGTTCTCATCACTGCACACCTCGGTCGGCTTCGCGGTGGTTGGCGCCGTCGTCGGCGAATATCTGGGATCGGCCGCAGGGCTCGGCTATCTGATCCAGCAGGCCGAAGGCGTGTTCGACGTCGCCGGCGTGTTCGCCGGCATGTTCGTGCTGTCGGCCTTCGTGATCCTGATCGACTTCGGGGTTACACTCGTCGAGCGGAGACTATTGGTGTGGCGGCCCACCGTGGACGGGCGCGGCTGAGTCGCTTCGTCGGCCTGCTGACGTTTATGTGATGGGTCGGCTGGAATAGAATGCGCGCCCATGCGTCATACCCCCATGCAATCACCCGCATGGGAGTTCAGGATGCACCCGTCAAAGTTTCGCCGCGCCGTCGCGGCGCTCGCAAGCGGGTGCCGATGGCCCAGGCCCGGCCTCGGCACGGCGCTCATTGGCGTGCGCATTCTCGTTGCGTTCGCTGTGCCTCCGCTTGTATTCGCGCATGAAGCCCATCCGGCCCATCCGCCGGCAGCGCTCAGTGTCGAGGAGAGTGCGTTCCTGCAAGAGAACGAGGCCGCCATGACCAAGATGATGAACGACATGGCGACCAAACCGACCGGCGACGTCGATCGCGACTTCGTCGCGATGATGAATCCGCATCATCAGGGTGCAATCGACATGGCGATGATCGAATTACGGTACGGCAAGAACGAGCAGCTACGGCGCATCGCCCAGGAAATCATCGTCGACCAGATGCAGGAGATCGCGGCCATGAGGCTCGCGATCGGCGAACCGGCGACCGACACCACGCCAGCGCCAACCCAGCCGCAATCCGTTCCAGCCGCCAACGTCCATCATCATCCGGGCATGCAGATGGATATGTCTGCCGGAATGAAGAAGTAGGAGCCACGCATGAAGAGAAACACAATCGGGAAGAGCTTTCTTCTGGCAGCCACAATGCTTGCGACGGGTTCGGTCGCATGGGCAGGGCAGGCGCCGGGCGCGCTGTCCGCCGTCGATATTCCGATCAGCCATCACGACCGCGTCTACGCCGCCGAGCAATTCTCGAATACGGTCTCGGTCACCGATCCCGTCGACAACAAGCTGCTTGGCGTGATCCGGCTCGGCGACCCGCAGCCCGGCAATTTCAGCCCGCTCTACAAAGGCCAGGTGCTCGTGCATGGCATGGGTTTCGCGCCCGACCACAAGACGCTTGCCGTGGTGTCGATCGGCTCGAATTCGGTGAGCTTCATCGACACAGCGACCAATGCGGTCAAGCACGTGACCTATGTCGGGCGGTCGCCGCACGAGGCATTCTTCACACCCGATGGCAAGGAGGTCTGGGTCACCGTCCGCGGCGAAAACTACATCTCCGTGATCGATGCGAAGAGTTTTGAGGAGAAGACCCGCATCACGACCCCGAACGGGCCGGGCATGCAGATTTTCTCACCCGACGGCAAGTACGGCTACATCTGCTCGTCTTTCAATCCCGAGACGGACGTCGTCGCGGTGGCCGAGCACAAGATCATTGCCACGGTCAAGCAGGAGAGCCCGTTCTGCCCGAACATCGCGGCGACGCCGGACGGAAACCAGGTCTGGTTCACGCTGAAGGATGTCGGCCGGACCCAGGTGTTCAACGCCAGGCCGCCGTTCAACGCGATCAAGACGATCGACACCGGTCCGATCACGAATCACGTCAACTTCGCGCACACGGCCAAGGGGACCTTTGCTTATGTGACGATCGGCGGACTGAACGAAGTGAAGGTATTCCGCACCGACGATTTCTCGCAAGTCGCGACGATCCCGGTTGGTGATCTACCCCACGGCGTCTGGCCGTCCGGCGACGGCACGCGCATTTATGTCGGGCTGGAGAACGCTGACGCACTTGCGGCGATCGACACGGCGACCAATAAAGTGGTTGGGAACGTTCCGATCGGCCAGGCGCCGCAGGCGATCGTCTATGTGCCTGGTGCAGCGTCCAATTCGGATGACCGCCAGAACTTGCAGGCACTCGGCGTTGCCGGTCAGGTCGCTCATCTGGCGCTTGCGTCGAAAGACAGTCCGAAGGACCGCAACGCGCCGACCAGCGTGTCGCTGTTCGATCAGGGTCTGATTCAGGTCTTGCAGGCTTCGGTAACAGGGCTTCAGCCCAAGCAGAAATATGTGTTGGCGCTGGCGGAGCATAGCGATGGAAGTGGTACGTTGCAGCCCTTGGCAGCGTTCATGACCAATCCGGCCGGATCTGCAATTGTCAATGCGGTCGGGCCGATCCGGCAGATCGTCGACCAGTCTGCGGCGGCTGCAAAGCGGTATCTTGTGATTGCGTCCGGCGACGCGGCCATGCCCGGTGAGGCGGTCCAGATCGAGGCGCAATGACGTCCGTTAGGGCGACAACGGAGAGCATGCGGAGCGCCTCATGAAGGATATGCTGGTTCAGGTCGAACCGCTGATCCCCGCGCTCCGCCGCTATGCGCGCGCACTCATGCGCGATCGCGCGGCGGCCGACGATCTGGTCCAGGATTGCCTGGAGCGCGCCGTCAGCCGCTGGCATCAGCGGCGCGACGGCAGTGTGCGCGCCTGGCTGTTCACCATCCTTCACAATCTGGCGGTCACGCAATTCCGCCAGGCCACAGCCCGGGGCAGACATATGCCAATCGAGGATGCAGGCGAGCAGGAGCTCGTCAGTGCGGCTGCACAGGAGCACAGGCTGATCTACCAGGATGTCCTGGGCAAGCTTGCGAAGCTCCCGGAAGAGCAGCGGGCTGTTTTGTTGCTCGTAGCAGTCGAGGATCTTTCCTACGCGGATGCCGCAGCGGTCCTCAACGTTCCGGTTGGGACCGTGATGTCGCGCCTGTCGCGTGCGCGGGAAAGGTTACAGCAGGAGATGGACGGCGTTGCACCAGGGAACGTCGTGGCATTGCGGAGCGTGAAATGAGCCAGCGGCCGATCACCGAGGACGATCTTCATGCCTATGTGGATCAGGCGCTCGAGCCTGAGCGTCGCGCGGGGGTCGCACGTTATCTGGACGATCATCCGGATGTTGCCAGACGCGTCGCGGCCTTCGCCACCCAGCGCGAGCAGCTGCGTGGCGCGCTTGCGTCAATCGCCGACGAGCCCTTGCCGGCCGAACTGAATCTGTCGCGCATCATCGAGAACCCGAGGCGACGTCCTCTGCGGGCGTGGGGCGTGGTCGCGGCGCTGTTGCTTCTCGGCATCGGCGGTCTTGGTGGTTGGACCATGCATAGCCTGCTGCAAGAGGGGTCGAATGGACTGTCTGCGCTTGCACAGGAGGCCGCCTACTCCTATGGCGTCTATGCGCCCGACCGCGTACGGCCGGTCGAGATACGAGCGTCCGACAGTGTCGAGCTCACGCAATGGGTCTCCAACCGGCTTAAGCAGCCGGTCAGGGTGCCGGACCTTTCCGTCTCAGGCTATCGGTTGATGGGCGGACGCCTGGTTGCGACGTCGCACGGTCCGGCCGCGATGTTCATGTACGATGACGATCACGGCGATCGCCTGGTCGTGCTGACGCGTCCGATGAACCGCGGGGAGCAGAACACGCCGATGGTGCCGCAATCGACCGGTGATGTCGCGGGCTTCGCCTGGGCGGATGGTGGCATGGGCTATACGCTTGTCGGCCAGCTTTCGGGGGACACCCTCAAGCCGATAGCGAACGAGATTCGGAAGCAGGCACGCGCGATCTAGCGCTTGAGTTCGCGAAACGGGCCCGCGCATCGGCGCGAGCCCGAGCATTCAACCGCGGTTCGCTTGCGAAGGACTTAGTCCAGCAGCTTGGTATCGTCCGGAGCCTGCGGCGGCGTCTTGATCGCGATGGCCTTGACCTGACCGCTGATCGGCTTGGTGCCGCCATGTGGCGTCCCCTTGGGGATGATGACGAGGTCGCCGGGCTTGACCGTGACTTCTTTGTCGCCGAGCCAGATCGTCCCGGTCCCGTCCAGGATGTACTGGATTTCGTTGGTGTTGGGGTGCATGTGCTTGGGCACATTGCCGAGCTGGATCGAGATGGTGGCGCCGTCGGCGGTCATGAACGTTTTGGAGCGGAAGCCGACCTTGTTGGCGTCCCCCAGTGCGTCGCCTTCCATCTCGCCGGTGTGGATGATCTGCGGGGTGATGCTCTCGGCGGCGAGCGCCGGCCGGAGCAGGTGGGTCACGCCGCATCCGGCGGCAAAAGCGGTGGCGATCGACAGCCCGATTGCAAGGCGATTCATGGAATATCCTCCCCATCAAGAATTGTTCTTGTTTGGGCATGCTATTGCGCCGAAAGGCTGATGGCCAGTGCACTTAGGCAGTGCTTCTCAAGCCATTCCCGCTGCTTTATGGTGCCGCCAGCCGAACGGAGGAAACCAATGAAGAACACGATTGCCAGGCTCGCCGGCGCGCTGCTCGCGCTGACGCTCACCACCGGTTTTGCCGCGGCGCAAAGCAAGGTGACCATCGCGATCGGCGGCGGCGCCTGCCTGTGCTATTTGCCGACGGTGCTGGCAAAACAGCTCGGCGAATACGACAAGGCCGGCCTCAATGTCGAGCTGGTTGATCTCAAGGGCGGCTCGGATGCGCTCAAGGCCGTGCTCGGCGGCAGTGCCGACGTGGTCTCCGGCTATTTCGACCATTGCGTCAATCTGGCAGCGAAGAAGCAGGAGCTTCAAGCCTTCGTGGTCTATGACCGCTATCCCGGCCTTGTGCTGGTGGTCTCGCCCTCGCACACGAACGAAATCAAGTCGATCAAGGATCTCGCTGGCAAGAAGGTCGGCGTCAGCGCGCCCGGCTCTTCCACCGACTTCTTCCTCAAATACATGCTCAAGAAGAACGGGCTCGATCCTGCCGGCACCGCCGTGATCGGCGTCGGCCTTGGCGCGACCGCTGTCGCCGCGATGGAGCAGGGGCAGATCGACGCGGCCGTGATGCTCGATCCTTCCGTCACCGTGCTCCAGGGCAGCCATGCGGATCTGCGCATCCTCAGTGACACCCGCACCCAAAAGGACACGCTCGAGACGTTCGGCGGCGAATATCCGGGCGGCGCGCTGTACTCGACCGTGGCCTGGATCAATGGGCACGAGAAGGAAACTCAGGCACTGACCAACGCAATGCTCGCCACCATCGCCTGGATCCATTCGCATTCGCCTGAAGAGATTATGGCGAAAATGCCCGACGAGATGGTCGGCAAGAACAAGGATCTCTATCTCGCTGCGCTGAAGAACACGATCCCGATGTTCTCGGAGACCGGCAAGATGGACCCGAAAGGTGCGGACGCCGTGCTCGCGGTATTTAGCGTCGGCTCGCCGGAGGTCGCCAACGCCAAGATCGACGTCAGCAAGACCTTTACCAACAAGTATGTCGAACAGGCGAAGAAGACCACGGGGATGAACGTCAAATAGCTGACGCGATTCCGCGGTAATCAGGCGTCATGACCTCACCGATCATTCATCGCGTCACGACGCTTGATCTTGCTGTTCGCCCGGTTGTCTGGCCGTTCGCGGAGCAACGGCGCGCCGAAATCGCAGCGCATTTCGCCGAGAGGCAGCGCGAGCGGCCAAAAATCTGGAATGGCCAAATCCTGCTCGGGTGTGATCCCATGTTCTCGGACGGCCATCTCGCCGCGACTTATTTCGAGACTGATTTCGCGAGCTTCCTCGCCTGGCGTGATTGGGGCTTTCCCGATTCTGCCGTGTTCAACGGTTTCGGCATGGGCGCGCTACGTACATCCGACGGCGCCTTCGTGATGGGCGAGATGGCGCAGCACACATCCACTGCGGGACGCATCTATTTCCCGTCCGGCACGCCCGACCTGGACGACGTCAGGGATGGGATGCTCGACATTCCCGGCAGCGTCGTCCGCGAGATCGAGGAGGAGACCGGCCTGATCCCCGGCGATTACACGGCGGAGGCGGACTGGCACTGCGTCGTCACCGGCCAGGCGATTGCGATGATGCAGATTCTCAACCTGGACATGCCGGGTGAAGCGGCTCGCGCCCGGATCGAAGCCAATCTGGCTGATCAGGACGAACCTGAGCTTTCGGCCATCCATCTCGTGCGCGGAATGGATGATCTCACCCCAACCATGCCGCGATTTGTCACGGCCTTCATCGCGCAGCAGTTCGCCGCGCGCTGACGCGCGAGGCTTGACATCGCATCGCTCTGCCCATGTGATGGCTGGAAAAGCAAAAGCAACAAAATTGCAATGCACAATCGTCCAGGGAGGTTTAGATGCGCCTGCGCATGGCTGCCCGCTTGGTACGTGGGCTGTTGATCGCGATTGCAGCGACGGGCTTGGGCGTGTCAGCCAAAGCTCAAGACAAGAAAATCAAGATCGGTGTGATTTTCGACCTGACCGGTCCGCTTGCGGGCGGCGGCTCCGAGCTCGAATATCTCGGCACCAAGATCATCCTTGATCATTTCAGCAAGACCGGCGTCGAGGGCTACAAGGTCGAGGCGGTCTACGCCGATGCGCAGAGCAAGCCCGACATCGCGATCAACGAATCCGTCCGCCTGCTCGAGCAGGAGAAGGTCGACATGGTGCTCGGCTTCTTCTCCTCGGCGCAGTGCGTGCCGGTCGCAGCCCGCGTCGAGCAGCTCAAGAAGTTCATGTGGATGACGACCTGCATCTCGTCGTCCGTATTCGCGGATAAGAACTACAAATACGTGTTTCGCCCGCAGGCGAGCGGCGACCAGTTCGGCATGATGACCATGGATTTCATCGCTCAGAACGCCAAGGAGAAGTTCGGCAAGGAGCCGGCTGACCTGCGCGTCGCCATCGTTCACGAGGACGGCGCTTATGGCGTCGACGTCTCCAAGGGTAACGAGGCCGGCGCCAGGAAGGCGGGCTTCAACGTCGTGCTGAAGGAAGGCTATTCGGCGACCGCGCCGGATCTATCCGCGCTGGTGACCAAGCTGAAGCGCGCCAAGCCAGACGTGATCTTCCACACCGGCTACAATCCAGACATCACGCTTCTATTGCGCCAGGCTCGCGAGCAAGGGCTGAAGTTCGGCGCGCTGATGGGGCATGGCGCGGGCTACGGCGTCTATGAGAAGCTGAAGGAGGGCATGGGTGCGGACGCCACCTACCTCTTCAATACGGACCCGATCTCGATCTGGCTCGCCAACCAGAAGACCATGGACCCGAAACTTTCACCGGTCATCAAGATGGTCGGCGAGGAGTTCGACAAGATCAGGCCGGGCGTTGCCATCCGCTCGGCCCATGTCGGCATCGGCGCGTCCAACACCTACGTCTTCATGGCTGATGTGCTGCCGCGTGCAATCAAAAAGTATGGCGGCGTCGATCCCGACGCGCTGCGCAAGGCGGCGCTTGAGACTGACATCCCCGAAGGCGGCACCATGCTCGGCTTCGGCGTGAAGTTCTACGGCGAGGGCACACCGATGGCCGGCCAGAACGAACGCTCGTTCCCGGTCGTGATCCAGTATATCGACGACAAATCCTCGGTGGTATGGCCCAAGAGCCAGGCGCAGCGCGAGGCCGTGCTGCCGCTGCCGAAGGGCACCACCTACAGCAACCAGTAGCGCAACACTCGGGAAACGGAGAGCGGCGGTGCTGGAGGTCAGTGGGCTGATGAAGCGGTTTGGCGGCTTCACCGCCGTCAACAGCGTGTCATTCAAGGTCGAGCAAGGCGAGATTCTCGGCCTGATCGGCCCCAACGGTTCAGGCAAGAGCACGATCTTCAACATGCTTTCCGGCACACTGGCGCCGACCTCCGGATCGATCCTGTTCGCGGGGGCCGAGATCGCGGGCCTCGCGCCGCACCGGATCATCAACCGCGGTATCGGCCGTACCTTCCAGATCCCGCGGCCGTTCCGCCGCCTGACGCTGTTCGAGAACGTTGCGCTCGCAGGCTTCTACGGCCAGGGCCGCCACAGCCGGGTCAAAGCCGAGGAGGCGGCGGAGCGATCGCTCGCGATGGTCGGCTTGCCGACCGATCGCCATGCCAGCGTTGACGGCCTCGGCGCGGCCGGCCTGAAAAAGCTCGAACTTGCGAAAGCGCTCGCCACCGCGCCAAAACTGCTGCTCGCCGACGAGAGCCTGGGCGGCCTCGACGAGACCGAGATGGGGCAGGCGGCCGACATGTTGCGCAACATCCGCGACGAGCTCGGCATCACCATCATCTGGGTCGAGCACATCATGGGTGTCTTGATGCGCGTGGTCGACCGCGTCATGGTGCTCGATCACGGCGAGAAGATCTCGGAGGGGCTGCCGAGCGCGGTCGCGGGTGATCCACGCGTCATCGAGGTCTATCTCGGCACTGATGCCGAGACCACGCAGACCGCGGCCGCCGCCGCGCGCCGCCGCGCGGGAGGCTAGACGATGCTGGAGCTGCGATCCGTCAACGCCGGCTACGGCACCTTTCAGGCGCTGTTCGACGTCAATCTCGACGTCAGAGCGGGCGAAGCCGTCGGCGTCATCGGCCCGAATGGTGCCGGCAAGACGACGCTGATGCGCGTCATCTCCGGCCTGATCCGTCCCTCGCGCGGCTCGATCAAAATGGAAGCCGCCGACGTCGTCGCGACACCGCCGCACAAGATCGTCAGCCTCGGCATCGCCCATGTGCCGGAGAACCGTCGGCTGTTTCCGCAGCTCTCGGTCGACGACAATTTGAAGATGGGTGCCTTCATGAAGGAGGCACGCGGCCATTATGCCGAGCGGCTGGATGTCGTGTTCGACCTGTTTCCGCGGCTGAAGGAGCGTCGCCATCAGATGGCCGGCACCATGTCCGGCGGCGAGCAGCAGATGTGCGCGATCGGCCGCGCGCTGATGTCCAACCCAAAGCTGCTGCTGCTCGATGAACCGTCCGCAGGGCTTGCGCCAGTCGTGGTGCAGCAGGTGTTCGAGCTGGTGAAACGCATCCGCGCGCGCGGACTGACCGTGCTGATCGTCGAGCAGAATGTGCAGCAGGTGCTGCGCGTGGTCGACCGTGCCTATCTGATCGAGGCGGGAACGATCCGGGCATCAGGCACTTCGGCCGAGATGCTGGCAAGCGATACGGTCAAGGAAGCTTATCTCGGGGTGTGAGGGAACGGACAAGCGGCATGCAGGGGTTCCTGGATATTTTCGACATCTATCTGCTGGAGGCCGTGATCAACGGCATCCTGCTCGGCGGCGTGCTGGCGCTGCTTGCGCTCGGGCTCAATTTGATCTTCGGCGTCATCGACGTGACCTGGATCTGCTATGCCGAGCTCGTGATGATCGGCATGTACGCGATGTATTTCCTGGTCCAGTACTACGGCATCAGCTATTTCGCCGCCGCGCCGCTGACGATCCTGCTCGTCGCGATTCTCGGCGCCTTGCTGCATTATCTTGTGATCGCGCCGCTGCTGACCGCGCCGCCGATCAACCAGCTGCTTGCGACCGGTGGCGTGCTGTTCGTGCTCCAGAGCTTTGCCACCGTCGCCTTCGGTATCGACTTCCGCAATCTCGGCATTCGCCTGCCGGTGCTGGCGTTCGGCGAGATGAATTTCAGCTACGCGCGGCTGCTCTCGTTCGCGGCCGCGCTGATTGGCATGGTCGCGGTTTATCTGTTCATGACGCGCACCTTCACTGGCACAGCGATCCGCGCGATCTCGCAGGACCGGCAGATCATGGCGCTGATGGGCGTTGATACGAAGAGAATCTATCTCATTACGTCCGCGATCGGCGGCGGGCTGGCCGGGCTCGCCGCGTGCCTCTTGGTGCTGCAATATGACGTGCATCCCTTCGTCGGCCTCTCGTTCGGGCCGATCACCTTCCTGATCTGCGTGCTCGGTGGCCTCGGCAATTTCATCGGCGGCTTCATTGCCGCCTTCGTGTTCGCCGAGATCATCTCACTCGGCGGCCTGTTCTCCGATCTCGAATGGGGCTACGTGCTCGCCTTCGCCTTCTTCATCGTCATGATGTTCATCCGGCCCGCGGGCCTGCTTGAGAGGCGCCGATGATGGGGCGGGGCCGGCTTGTGGCGTGGGTCGTAGGGCTGGCGGCGCTGATCGCGCTGCCGTTCGTCTACCGCGATCCCTATCATTTGCATATCCTGGTGCTGATCCTGATCTGGTCGTTCGCCTACACGTCCTGGTCGATGATGGGACGGTTCGGCCTGGTCTCGCTCGGACATGGCGGCTTCATGGGGATCGGTGCCTATGTCACCGCGCTCTTGTGGAATCACCTCGGCCTGTCGCCCTGGATCGGCATTCCCATCGGCATGGTCGCGGCCGGTGTGCTGGCGCTGATCGTCGGCTATCCCTGCTTCCGCTTTCGCATCACCGGACACTATTTCGTGCTGGTGACGCTCGCGCTCTCCGGCATCGTGCTTCAGGTCATCACGGCCACGCGCGACTATACCGGCGGCTCGCTCGGCTATACGCCGAACCGCGCCTCGGGCAGCAAGCTGCTCGCGCTGCAATTCGACGACAAGACGACCTGGTATCTGATCGCACTCGGGGTCTGGCTCGCGGGCATCATTGTCTGGCACCTGGTCGACCGCAGCATGAGCCGCTATGCGTTGGAGGCGATCTCGGAGGACGAGGACGCCGCTGCTGCCGCCGGCGTCGACGTCACCGCGGAAAAATTGAAGATCACGCTGATCAGCGCGCTGATGACAGCCTTGGCGGGCGCGATCTACTGCCAGTACCAGATGTTCATCACGCCCGACACCGTCAGCGGTATCGCGGTGTCGCTCCAGATGGTGTTCGCAGCGATCGTCGGCGGCCTCTTCGTCTCGCTCGGCCCGACCGTCGGCGCGGTCATCACCATCATGCTGGCGGAAACCCTGCGCATCGGCTTCGGCACCAGGGCAGTCGGTTGGGACAACCTCGTCTATGGCGTGCTGCTGGTGCTTTTCATCATATTCCTTCCGAAGGGCATCCTTGGTAGCGTGCTCGACCGATTGAAGCCGCAACGCAAGGTATCCCGCGCTCATGAGCAAGAAGCCGTCCAAATCGCTCGCCCAGGAACTTGACCGCTACATCACGCCGTTCCGCTACGATGGCGCCGGTAAGTTTCACCTCAACAAGCACAAGACCAGCGAGAAGGGCGACCTCGACAAGGAGAAGGCGCAGGACATACTCGACGCCAACAAGAAGCGCCTCGTCGAGTTCCAGGAAAAGCTCTATGCCCAGGACCGTTGGTCGGTGCTGATCGTATTCCAGGCCATGGACGCCGGCGGCAAGGATTCTGCGATCAAGGCGATCTTCGAGGGCATCAACCCGCAGGGCTGTGAGGTCCATTCCTTCAAGGCGCCCAGCACCAAGGAGCTCGATCACGACTTCCTGTGGCGCCATGTGATCGCCCTGCCGGAGCGCGGCCATATCGGCATCTTCAATCGCTCGCATTACGAGGAATGCCTGGTGACCCGCGTGCATCCGGAGATCCTCGCCAAGGAGAAGCTGCCGCCAAAGCTCGTGACCAAGAACATCTGGAAGGAGCGGTTCGAGGACATCTCCGCTTTCGAGCGCTATCTCTGCCGCAACGGCACCGTGGTGCTGAAATTCTTCCTCAATCTGTCCAAGGAGGAGCAGCGCGCGCGCTTCCTTGACCGGCTGGAGGATCCGTCCAAGCAATGGAAATTCTCCATGGACGACATCAAGGAGCGCGCGCTGTGGCCGCGCTATCAGGCGGTCTACCAGGACATCGTCCGCCACACGGCGACGCCGCATGCGCCCTGGTATGTCGTGCCGGCCGATCACAAATGGTTCGCGCGCGTCGTGATCGGTTCGGCGATCGTCGCGGCGCTCGAAAAGCTCGACCTGCGCTTCCCCCGCGCCGACAAGGCCTCTGTGGCGGAGTTCGATAACGTGCGCAAGGCGCTGGAGCGGGAAGGGAAGGGGAAGCGGTGACGCCGGCCGAGTGCTCAAGCGGCGCCGGGCTTTGCCGGCTTTCGCAGTTGTCCTACGGTCGAGCTGCTGAAGCAGGTCCCTGATTCGAGGTCGATGTGGCCAAGACTATTCCCAAGACTATTCTCGCTGTGTGCGCGCTTGCGTTGGTCCTGACGATCGTGCCCGCGCGGGCGCAGACCTATGATCCGCGCTCCCCGGTCTGCCTGCATGTGTTCGGCGAGCTCGAGGGCGAGCGAATGGATTGCATCTTTCCCAATTTTGCCCAGTGCCAGGTCGCAGCGTCCGGACGTCCCGCGACCTGCCTGATGAATCCTTATTTTTCACGGGCATCCGCGGTGCGGTCGCCGAGAACGAGACGGCACTCGCGCTAGAGATTGCCCACCCACCGATTTCTCGAAAACAACCCCATGCACAGTAGCCGACGACAACGGAATCAAGGGCTTGACGGCTGGCGTGGTGCCATTCGGATTTAGAGAATCCGTTTGCTCCGTCGGGCAAAACAGGAGCATGATGTCACCATCGCCCCTGTGCCCCTCAATAAAAGCGTAACACCGGTCGCAGCTAGGTCTCAGATCCCGTAGGGTGGGCAAAGGCGCGCTTGCGCCGTGCCCACCACCTCTCCCGGGATGAAGATTGGTGGGCACGCTTTCGCTTTGCCCACCCTACGATTTCAGCGCAAGCCCGGTCTCAATACCCGCGGCCCCACCAGTAGCAGAAGCGCTCGACGTTGGCGGGAAGGCCGCTCTCGTAGTTCGCCCATTTCTCGTATTTCGGCAGTTTCACTTCCTTCATCGCGGTGTCGAAGCATTTGCCGGCGTCGGCGGCCTTCTTCACCTCGGCGGAGAGGTCTTCCATGTAGGCGATGTCGTCCTCGACGTCCTTCTTGGTGCCAAGCCGGCCGCCGGCATAGGGATGTCCGGGGATCATGCGCTCCCAATCGAGGGACGCCAGCTTCTTCAGCGAGGCGATATATTCCAGCGGCGAGGCGTTGTCGGGGATGTTGCGGAACTGGACCGATTCGATCGGCGCGAAGTCGACCACGAAGACCAGCTTCTCCTTCGGCAGCCGCATCACCAGCGAATTGTCGGAATGGTTGCGGCCGACATAGTCGAGCTCCAGCGTAGTGCCGCCGAGCGTGATGGTCTTCTTCTCGTCGACCACCTGGTCCGGCATCACGATGTCGGCCAGGAGCGCATTCTGCTTCTTCAGCTCAAGCAGCCGCTCCTTGGTGCGGCGGTGCGCAATGAAGGTGGCGCCGAGATCCTTGAACGGCTGGCCGCCGGCAATGTGATCATAATGGTGATGGCTGTAGATGACGTATTTGATCGGCTTGTCGGTGACCGCCTTGATCGCGTCGATATAAGGCTTAGCGGGACGCAAGTAGGAGATCGGATCAGTCGCGATCACGCCCTGCGGTGTCACCACGAACATCGACTGATGGCCGCCATAGCGGAAGATGTAGACGTTCTCGGTGCCGTCGACCTTTTTGGTCGAGGTCTGCGGCGGGGATTGCGCCGAGGCTGATCCGGTCACGAGGGCCGCGAGAACGGCGATGCAGAACAATGATTTCATCTCTGGCTTTCTGGAAAAGAATGAGGGCGGGAAAAGCGGGTATCCTCTTCGACACAAACGCTGCGGAGAGGGATTTATTCCGTTGCCTCATGCGGCCAATACGTCGCGGGAACAGGACGGAACGCGTCTGCAAATGTGATTCCGGAGCCCGCGATCCTGCTTGACAGTTTTATGTCACGGGAGGACCATCAGTGCGGTCGCAAACAAGCGACGCGTAACGTCCACATCAAGAGCAAGGGGAGGTCTATGACACCACCTCCGCAGATCCAGCCGCGTTAAGTGCGATGGAGCTCGTTCGGACTATCGCATAGCGGCAGAAACCGCGAACGGCACGCCGGGCCAAGGTTTAGAGGGCTGCATCAGTGTGGCATAGCCCCTACCTGCCCGGCGCTGTGCGCTTTGGGGTGACCGCTACGCTTTCTTCTGCACGCCGAAGAGATCGCCGAGCCACTGATAATAGACCGGCTGCTTGTCGTGCAGCGTGGCGCGGTCGTTGGGCGGACGGTCGACATTGCCCCAGAGGTAGAGGCTCCCCGTCACCGCGAAGAACTCCTGCACGTTCTTCAGCACATAGGAATCCGGCGGATAGAGCTCGTTCTGTCTGGCGATGTCGTAGAAGCGCACGAGGTCCGGATTCTGCAACGCGGCCGGCAAGACGCGAAAATGATAGGCGTGGAGCAGCTCGTGCAGCAGCACGGGCTTCTCGGGCGCGAAGACCGTCGCATCTACTGTGACGCCTTCGACCTTGGAGGAGAAATGGCCGCCGCCATCGCCTTGCCCGGGCTTGACCGAGACCGGCTGGCTTTTGAAGAAAGCCATGATCTCGGGCTTGGCGCCGCACTCGACCACGATGTCGATCTGGTGCTTCAACGACGCCACGATCTCCTTGAGGTTCGATAAGACCTGCGCGGCGCCGGTGTCGACGGTGATGCCGCGATAAATGAAGGTCGGTCCGCTCTGCGCAATCGCGGATCGCGTGCCGAGCAGGGCCGCGGCTCCCGCGAGCACAAGCCTGCGCCGGTCGAACTGCGTCATGTGAGGGCCCCCGAAATCCCGCGATTTTCTCGCATGCTTTTTCGCCATTGGCTATGGCGCGGTTCCATCATGGCTGCGTTGCGGGAAATGCCGAAGGAAATGCCAAGAGAAATGCCAAGAGATGGTCGCCTCATCGGCAAACTTCCGACACAGGATCGGGGCGAATAACGCTGATCCGGCATGACGCAGTGCTTCGCGCGGTCACGATTCCGCCGGTGCATTTCATTTTTCCAGGGAATCCCCGTGTCGCATAAGCTTGTTCAGGCATTTCTCGCAGCCCTCTTCCTCGCAATCTCTTCTCTCTCTGCCGCCCGCGCCGAGCTGGCTGCGCCGGCCTCCAACAATGCCGCTGCGCTGTCGCCTGATGAAGCCAGGCGTGCACTGGAGACGCTCCAGGATGACCAGAAGCGTGCGCAGATGATCGATACGTTGCGCGCGATTGCGAACGCGTCGGGTCCGCAACAGTCCGCGCCGCCGGCGCCCGAGCCAAAATCGCCGATCCCGCTCTCGGCCGACGGCCTCGGCGCGCAACTCTTGCTCACCGTGTCGGAGCAGATCGGCGAGATTTCGAGCGAAGTCGCCGATATGGCCCGCACGCTCACGCATTTCCCGGCATTCTATTACTGGATCGTGCGAACCGCGAATGATCCCGACGCCTATAATCTCCTGATCGAGATCGCCTGGAAGCTCGCGTTGGTGTTCGGCTGCGCCCTCTCGGCGGAGTGGGTGATCTTTCGCCTGATCCGGCGTCCCGTGGTATTCCTCGAAGGACGCGTGCCGCAAACCGCGCGCCTGCCGGCGCAGGTGCTGCCCATTGCCGATCCGCCATCATCGGTGGCCGATGTCACCCCTTCGCCGGAATTGCACAAGCATCGCCATAGCCTCGCCCGTGTCTGGCAATTGTTGCTGCGGCTGCCCTTCGTGCTCGGACGGCTCGTGCTTGAGCTGCTCCCGGTGTTCGCTTTTGTCGGTCTGGCGAGCGCGCTGCTCGGAACGGAGATCGGCAATCCCGCGACAGTCCGACTCGTGATCCTCGCCGTCGTCAACGCCTATGTGTTCTCGCGCGGACTCATTTGCGTCGTTCGCGCGCTGGCCGGGCCGTTCGGCCTGTTTCCCGTCCGCGCCGAAACGGCAGCCTATATCGAGATCTGGGCGCGCCGTATCGTCGGCGTCGGCGTGTCGGGCATCGCCTTTGCCAATGTGGCGCTGTTGCTCGGCCTGCATCGCGCCGGTTACGCGGCGCTCTTGCGCATGGTGATGCTGGTCGTGCATCTCTTCGTCGTCGTCATCATCCTGCAATGCCGCCGCCAGGTCGCGGACGCCATCCGCGCGCCGGCCGAGCGGCAGGGGATCGCGGCACGTCTTCGCAACCGCATCGCCGGCGGTTGGCATTATCTTGCGATCGCGCTCGATCTGGCACTGTGGGCGGTGTGGGCGCTCAACATCCGCAACGGCTATTCACTGCTGCTGCAATATTTCGTTGGCACCATCGCGGTGGTGCTGGTCACGCGCGTCGCCATCATGGTGACGCTGAGCCTGATCGACCGCGGTTTTCGGATCAATCCGGAGATCCTCCAGCGCTTTCCGGGGCTGGAAATCCGCGCCAACCGCTATTTGCCGCTGCTGCGAAAAATCGTCTCGGGCGTCATTGCCTTCATCGGCTTTGTGGCCGTGCTCGAAGTCTGGGGCGTCGACGCCATCGTCTGGTTCTATGGCGGCCAGATCGGCAGCCGGCTGATCTCGGCGGTTGTCACGATCGGCCTCGCCGTGTTCATTGCCGCGGCCATCTGGGAAGCCAGCAACGCTCTGCTGGATCGCCAGATCAATACGCTGTCGCGCGACGGACACTATGCCCGCGCCGCGCGGCTGCGCACCTTCCAACCAATGCTGCGGACCGCGCTGCTGTGCGTGATCGCCACCGTCGTCGGCCTCACGGCGCTGAGCGAGATCGGCGTCAATGTCGCGCCGCTGCTCGCGGGTGCCGGCATCGTCGGCATCGCCATCGGCTTCGGCTCGCAGAAGCTCGTGCAAGACCTCATTACCGGCCTGTTTTTGTTGCTGGAGAATACGGTCCAGGTCGGCGACAACGTCAGCGTCTCGGGCCTCTCCGGCGTCGTTGAGAACGTCTCGATCCGCACCATTCGCCTCCGCGCCGGCGACGGCGCCGTGCACATCGTGCCGTTCAGCGCGGTGACGACCATCACCAATGCCAGCCGCGGCGCCGGCAACGCCTCCGTCAGCGTCAACGTCGCCTACAAGGAAGACACTGACCGCGCTGGCCAGATCCTCAAGGATATTGTCGATGACATGCGCCGCGAGCCGGAATTCCGCGGTGTCATCCGCGGCGATCTCGATCTTTGGGGCATCGACAAGGTCGATGGCGCGATGGTGTCGATCGTCGGCCAGATCCGCTGCACGGAGGCGGGCCGCTGGCCGGTCCAGCGCGAGTTCAACCGCCGCATGAAGCAGCGTTTCCAGCAGAACGGCATCGAGGTCGCATCCGCCACCCAGACGATTCTGATGCAGATCGCGCCACAGGCTGATAGCGCGGCCAATTTGACGCCAAGACGGGCGGCCGGATAGCCGCTCGATAAATTTTCCGGCTTGCCTCCGCTCATCCGGCAGCGTTCACTCCGGCTCCAGCCCGCAGATGACATGCGGGCGACAAAAAGGGTGGAAGAGAATGATGCGGGGCTGTGGGCCGGATTGCGCCGTCATGTGATCGTCATTTGTGCGTTGATCGGATCTGCGCTGTGGACCGCGCCTTGCGGCGCCCAGTCGTTTCCGTCACGCCCCATCACCCTCGTGGTGCCGTTCGCGGCGGGCGGGCCGACTGACACGCTGGCGCGGATCCTGTCGGAACGGATCGCGGCCGAGCTGCATGCGACGATCGTGGTCGAGAACGTGGCCGGTGCCTCCGGCAGCATTGCGGGGGCTCGCGTCGCGCGCGCGGCCGCGGATGGCACGACCATCACGATCGGCCATTGGGGCACGCATGTGCTCAACGGCGGGATCTTCAAACTGCCTTATGACGTGGTCGCCGATTTCGAGCCGGTTGCGCTGGTCGCGATGGGGACGCAGCTCATCGTCGGCCGGAAGTCACTCAAGGCCGACAATCTCAAGGAGCTGATCGCCTGGCTGAAGGAGAACCCCGGCAAGGCCAGCGCCGGGACAGCCGGTGCCGGCACGGGCGCGCATGTCGCCGGCGTCTTCTTCAAGGAAAAGACCGGCACCGACTTCCAGTTCGTGCCCTATCGCGGCGCGGGGCCTGCGATGATCGATCTCGTCGCGGGGCAGATCGACATCATGTTCGACCAGGCGTCGAACTCGCTGCCGCACTACAAGAACGGTTCGATCAAGGCGTTCGCGGTGACCGCGCCGACGCGGCTCGCATCCGCGCCTGATATCCCGACCGTCGACGAGGCGGGCCTGCCCGGCCTCTATATCTCCTATTGGCACGGCATCTGGGCACCGAAGAACACGCCGAAGGAGATTGTCACCAAGCTCAACACGGCCATCGTTGCCGCGCTTGCCGATCCGTCCGTGAAGCAGCGCTTTGCCGAACTAGGGCAGGAGATTCCACCATCGGACCAGCAATCGCCCGCAGCACTCGGTACCTTTCAGAAGGCCGAGACCGAGAAATGGTGGCCGGTCGTCAAGGCCGCCGACATCAAGCCGGAATAGCCTTGCGACGTTAACCTTTGCGTCGCGCGCAGCCTGCGAGCTGCACGAAAATCTCGCTGCGGTGCGAGATCACAATCGCTGCCTGAGGGGCAACGTCCTTGATCTCGATGGTGCGGTGGCCGACAATGCCGATCGTTCAATAAGAAACTCCTTGGGGGAATTCGTGAATAGACCTGCCCGGGTCGTGGCCCAACCGACATCGTCCGATCCCGCTCACGGCATGGCGCTGCTGCGCGATCCCTTGCTCAACAAGGGCACCGCCTTCACGGAAGCGGAGCGCGATATGCTCGGCTTGCGCGGCCTGCTGCCGCCGTGTGTGCTGACGATGGAGACACAGGTCGCGCGCGTGCTCACGAATCTGCGCACGCTGCCGACCGACCTCGAAAAATTCGTCGCGCTGAACGCACTGCATGACCGCAACGAAGCGCTGTTCTTCCGCGTCGTCGTCGACAATATCGACGAGATCCAGCCGATCATCTACACGCCGACGGTTGGGCTTGCCTGCCAGAAATACGGCCTGATCTACCAGCGGCCGCGCGGCATGTTCATCTCCTCGCGCGATCGCGGCCAGATCGCGGACATCCTGAAGAACTGGCCCAATCCCGCAAAACTCATCGTCGTGACCGACGGTGAGCGCATCCTTGGGCTGGGCGATCTCGGTGCCAATGGCATGGGCATTCCCGTTGGAAAGCTCTCGCTCTATTCGGCCTGCGCCGGCGTGCATCCCGAGCATTGTCTCCCGATCGTACTCGACGTCGGCACCAACAACGAAGAGCTGTTGAACGATCCCTATTATCTCGGCCTGCGCGAGCGGCGGCTCACGGGTGAGGCCTATGACAGCTTCGTCGACGAATTCATGGTCGCGGCGCGAAAGACGTTCCCGGGCGTGCTGATCCAGTTCGAGGATTTCGCCAATCACTCGGCGTTCAAGCTGCTGCACAAATATCGCGACGAGGCCTGCGTCTTCAACGACGATATCCAGGGCACCGCGGCGGTGGCACTCGCCGGCTTGTTTTCAGCGCTGCGCATCTCTGGCGGCAAGCTCAGGGACCAGCGCATCCTGTTCCTCGGTGCGGGCGAGGCGGCCACAGGCATCGCCGATCTCGTCGTCTCCGCCATGATGGCGGAGGGCGCTTCCGAGGCCGAGTCGCTTCGGCGCAACTGGCTGGTGGATTCCCGCGGCCTTGTCGTCAGCGGTCGGGCGGGCCTGTCGGGCCACAAGCTCCGCTATGCGCATACAGACCAGGCGCCAATCGCCGACTTCCTCACCGCGATCAACACGCTGAAGCCAACGGCGATCATCGGCGTCGCCGCGGTCGGCGGCGCGTTCACGCCCGAGGTGCTGAAGGCGATGGCCGAGCTCAACGAGCATCCGATCGTGTTCGCGCTGTCCAACCCGACCTCGAAGGCCGAATGTTCGGCGGAGGATGCCTATCGCTACACCGAAGGCCGTGCGCTGTTCGCCTGCGGCAGCCCCTACGACCCGGTGACGCTCAACGGCCGCACCTTCGTGCCGCGGCAGGGCAACAACTCCTACATCTTCCCGGGCGTCGGCCTCGGCGTCATCGCTAGCGGATCGCGGCTGGTCACGGACGAGATGTTCATGGCCGCCGCTCACTCGCTCGCCAATTGCGTCGGCAAGGACGACCTCGCACAGGGCAGCCTCTATCCGGCATTGCCGCGAATCCGCGAGGTCTCCGTTGGGATTGCCGCTGCGGTCGCAGACGTCGCCTACCAGCGCGGGCTGGCCGACGGACCCGCGCCCAATGACGTGACGGGCCTGGTGCGATCCCAGATGTACGAGCCGCGGTACTGACGCCTGATGACTTCTGATTGACTCGATCTGGCGGCTGGCTCGGTCACCTCTCCCGCAAGCAAGCGGGAGAGGGAGCGCACCGCCCTCGCGGGTCGCAACGCGCTCATTAGGTCAGCACGGCGATACCATTTCAGGTGGAATCGCCGTTGCGCGGCGCGGTCGTATATGCGACGATCTGTAGCGTTACAAGAGAACTCAAGCCGTTAGGTAGGCCACCATGGACGATCGTTTGCCCGACCTGGGCGACCTCGAGCACGAGGTCATGCAACTGGTTTGGGCCCATGGTCCTGTCACGGCCGAGGTCGTGCGCGAAAGGCTGTCGCGTCGGCTGAAGGAATCGACGGTCCGCACGGTGCTGCGCCGGCTCGAAGAAAAGGGCTATGCTAACCACACCGTGGACGGCCGTACCTATGTCTACCACGCTGCCGAACCACGTGCGCAGGTTGCGGCCAAGGCGGTGCAGCGCATCGTCGACTGGTTCTGCAACGGCTCGATGGAGGAGGTCCTCGTTGGCATGGTGGACAATGCGATGCTCGACCAGCAGCAATTGCGCACGCTGGCCGACCAGGTGGCCAAGGCGAAGAAGGCGAGGGGAGTGAAGAAAGAATGATCGCAACTCTGGCTGAGGCGGCGCTACGCTCCTTCGTGCTGGGAGGCGTCGTCTGGTTCGGTCTCAATCTGTTTCGCGTGCGCAATCCGCACGTCCAGATGACGGCGTGGGTCGTCGTGCTGTTGGCGTCGCTGGCGATGCCCTTCGTGATGCATTGGCCGACGCTCACCATCGACCGGCTGCCCTTGTCGGCGCCGGTGCCGGACGAATTGTGGCCGGCCGATATCTCGATGTCCGAGACGCCGCAGCCGGCGCTGCCGATCTCGCCCGGCACGAACATGGCCCCGCCGGCCAGGAGTATCGCGTCGATCAACTGGTGGCTTGTGGCCACCATAGCCTATGCCGTCGTCGCCGGCCTGTTGCTGCTGCGGCTGGCCATCGGCCTCGGCCTGACCTGGCGGATGGCGCGGGCGGCAAAACCGATGAAGGGCGGGCAGCTGATCGATGCCGACGTGCGCGTCAGCCGCGACGTCGGCGGTCCCGTCACTTTCGGCTCGACCATTCTGGTGCCGCCGCAATTTGCCGGCTGGGACGCCAAGAAGCGCCTCGCGGTGCTCGCGCATGAGGGCGCGCATGTCGCCAATCGCGACTTCTACGTCCTGCTGCTCGCCTCCCTCAATCGTGCGGTGTTCTGGTTCAGCCCGTTCTCGTGGTGGCAGCTCGCGCGGCTCGCCGAGCTTGCCGAGATCATCAGCGATGCCGAGGCGATCGAGGTGATCGACGACCGGTGGTCCTATGCGGAGATCCTGCTGGACGTCGCAACCGGCGTGAAGCCACGGCCCATGGAGCTCGCGATGGCGCGGGCCTCGACCGTGCGCGCCCGCGTCGAGCGCATCATCGCGGCCGCCGCCATGCCCGTGGCGGTCGGCTGGCGCAAGCGGTTGTGGATCGCGGCGGCGATCGTGCCGGTCACGATCATCTCCGCCGGCATGATCGCCTGTCGCACACCGGATCCCGCGCCCGTCGCGGAAAATCTCGGCGAGGTGCCGGCTGAGCATTATCGCCCGTTCGTCAATTTCTACGCGATGGGCCCGGCCTCGGTGTTCGCGATCTTCCGCGAGGGTGACGATCTCTATGGACAGCTCACCGGGCAGCGCAAGCTGCGCCTCACGGTCGGCAATGACGGCACGGCGTCCTACGCGTCGTCGTTCGGCGAGATCAGGTTCCCGCTCAATGCGGAGCGCCGGTCTTCCGAACTGATGCTGCACATGAATGGCCGCGACGTGCGGGCGGTTCGCGTCGCTGAAACGCCGACGCCGGCCGCCGATCCGGCGTCGCTCGACCAATATGTCGGCTGGTACAGGGTCGCGCCGAACCGCGTGCTCACCGTGCGGCGCGAGGGCGATCGCCTCCAGGTACAGGAAACCGTGCAGGGCGGTGCCACGCTGCTGGCCGAAGGTGCCGATGTCTTCTCGATTCAAGGCCGCAATCTCCTGATCTTCCTGCGCGACGGGCAGGCCAAGGTCTCGCGCGTGCTGGTCCAGAATGCGGTCTTCGGCGCCCGACTTGCGCCGCGGATCGACGCAGGCGTGGCGCAGGCGATCGAGGCCGACTTCGCACGCCGTATCGCGCAGGTTCCGGATCGCTTCCGGGAGCAGGTCCCTGCCGACGGCGGCAAGGAGATGATCCTGCGCGGGATCGAGGATCTGCGCCACGGCACGCCGAACTACGACCGCATGAGCGCGCCGCTCGCCGCCAAGGTGCACCTGCAGCTCGGCGAATTGACTGCGACGGTCGCAGCGCTCGGCGCGGTGGAATCGATCTTCTTTCGTGGTGTCGGCCCCGGCGGCTACGACATCTATGGCGCGAAGTTCGAGAACGGCACGGCGGAATTCCGCCTGCTGATCGATCCCGATGGCAAGGCCGGCGACGTGCTGCTCCGTCCCGATGGCAATAGCGAGATCGGAGGCATGGTCTCCTGTGCCGAGGAGCCGGACGTTCGCGGGCGCGCCGGCACCTCGCCGATCAGGGTCATGATCTACAACGACATGGGCGAGGACATCCAGGTCTTCAATCTCGACGCCGCAGGCAATCGCAAGACGCAGGGCGTGGTCAGGCCCGCCACCTCCTGGGCTTTCACGACCACTGTGAACAATCCGTGGATGATTGCCGACAAGTCCGGGCGGTGCCTCGAGGTCTTGATGCCGGGCCGGCAGACGCGCTTCCACAATGTCGAGGCGTCAAACCTCGCCGCGCGGCAGGGGCGTGCGGCACGCCGCGACGTTCCGATCGCCAATGGCGAGGATATGCTGCGCCGCTATATCGACGGCGTCGGCAAGGGGCAGCCGGACTATGATCTCATGACGACCGAGGTTGCCGATCTCACGCGTCAGCAGCTTCCGTTCGATCAGGCGATCCTGACCCGGCTCGGCACGCTGCGCGCAATCTCGTTCCGCGGCGTCACCGCGCTCGACAGCGACATCTACATCGCCCAGTTCGCCAACGGCTCGGCGGAATGGCGCATCGGCGTCAGGAACGGCACGATCACCAAGATCGCGCTCGGGCCGAGTTTCTAGACCTCTCACGCGCATCCGCCGGATTGCGGATGCGCGTTGGCTCGGTCGGGACAGCACGGTTGGGCTTTCAATCTCGGCTTGCGCCGATCCAGCTCTAGTGTTACACTTCGTAGCATTACGGATCGTAGCTTGATGGTGGCGACTTCGCTTCCGTCGGGCAGCTTGGAGAATTGGGCGTTCGCCATGAGCAATTCTGCAAAGGCCGAAGCAGTGCTGGCGCTTCATCGTTTCGGGATGGGGCCGCGACCGGGATCAATCGCCGCTGTCGGGACCGACCCGCGCGGCGCGCTGATCGCCGAACTCGACCGGCCGCTGGTGTTGAGCGCCGCCGCCAGCCTTCCCTCCAGTGCGAAAGCCTTTCGCACCGTGGCCGACGCCAATGCGCGGCGGGCGGCGCGCGCCAAGCAGGCGCAGCAGCAGGCGAAGAAGCAGCAGGTGGCTGCGGCGCCGGTCATGTCGGAAGATCAAACGCAAGGGCAGGTGCAGAGTTCAGGCACCGAGAAAGACGCGGCCGAAATGGCGGCCAAGCAGGCCGCCGAGGCTGTCCCCGATCCCGGACGTCCGATCTATTTGCAGGAAGCCAAGCTGCGCACGGAAGCCGCGCTCGGCGCCGACATCGGCTTCGCCGAGCGGCTGGTGTGGTTCTGGTCCAACCATTTCTGCATCTCGGCCTACAAGATCCAGAGCATGTCGGGTGCTTATGAGCGCGAGGCCGTTCGCGCCAATGCGCTCGGCCATTTCGTCGATCTGCTTCTGGCCGTCGAGGGCCATCCGGCGATGCTGTTCTATCTCGACAATCTCGGCTCGATGGGCGCGAACTCGATCGCCGGCATCAACCGCAGCCGCGGCCTCAACGAAAACATCGCGCGCGAGATCATGGAATTGCACACGCTGGGTGTTCGCACCGGCTATACCCAGGACGACGTGATCAGCTTCGCCAATGTGTTGACGGGATGGACGCTGGTTCCGCCCGGAGATAATCCCGAGCACGGCGGCGAATTCACCTTCAACCCGCGGCTCCACGAGCCCGGCGGGCAGACTGTGCTCGGCAAACGCTACGAGCAGGAGGACGCCGAGCAGGGCCGCGCCGTGCTGCGCGATCTCGCCGCACATCCGGCGACCGCGACCCATGTCGCGACCAAGCTCGCACGGCATTTCGTGGCCGACGAGCCGCCGCCGGCACTGGTCGAGCAGATGGCAAAGACCTTCCGCGACACCGAGGGCGATCTCAAGCAGGTCGCGATCACGATGGTCTCGTCGGACGAGGCCTGGCGCGGGCCGCCGTCAAAGCTCAAGCGTCCGGGCGAATGGGTCGTCGGCATGGTGCGCGCGACCGGCATCAAGGACGTCGATCCCACACGCTTCACCGCAGGCCAGGATCTTCTCGGCGAGGGGCTGTGGCGCCCGTCGGCGCCCAAGGGCTATCCAGATGACGAGGCAAGCTGGATCGACGGCGTGGGCCGGCGGCTCGACCTCGCCAATAATTTTTCCGAGCGTGTGGCGGCCACAGCCGATCCGCAAGCGATCATCGAGGACGTCTTCGCATCCGAGATCGCGCCCGAGGTGAAGCAAGCCGTCGGCCGCGCCGAGAGCCGGCAGCAGGCGCTGGCGTTGTTGTTCATGTCGGCAGATTTTCAGAGGAGGTGAGCATGGGCTTCGTCAATCATCTGCCCACGCGGCGCGAGCTTCTGGTTGGTTCCGGTGCGCTGTTCGCATGGAGCCAGATGCCGCGGCTTGCGCGGGCCGAAGGGCGCGATCCGCGTCTGCTCGTCGTCGTCCTGCGCGGCGCGCTCGACGGTCTTGGTGCGGTCGCACCCGTCGGCGATCCCGACTGGATTTCGCTGCGCGGCGATCGCGCGCTGGCGCTGGACGGCAAGCCGCCCGCGCTGCCGCTCGATGCGTTCTTTGCGCTCAATCCGGCGATGCCGAACCTGCACCGGCTCTACAAGAGCGGCAAGGCCTCGATCGTCCACGCCACCGCGACGCCCTATCGCGAGCGCTCGCATTTCGACGGCCAGGACGTTCTGGAGAGCGGGTTCACCAGGCCCGGCGCCACCAGTTCGGGATGGCTCAACCGTGCGCTGCTCGCGCTGGAATCGGGCGGCCGCGTCGACCCGCGCGGCAGCCGCGCGCTCGGCATCGGCTCGGTGACGCCGCTGGTGGTGCGCGGCTCGGCACCGGTGATGACATGGGTGCCGCAGAAATTGCTGCCGGCGAGCGAGGACACGCAGAACCGCCTGCTCGATCTCTACCAGCACACCGATCCGAAGCTCGCGACCGTGCTCCAGGCGCGGATGAAGCTCGCTTCGCTCGGCGGCGCGCCCGGCACCGGCGATCCGATGTCGGACGATCCGACATTGATGCCGCCCGGCATCGAGCGTGTGCGTGCCTACTTCGCCGAAGCCGCCGGCACCGCGGCGCGCTATCTTGCCAAGCCTGACGGCCCGCGTGTCGGCGCCATGGGTTTTGTCGGCTGGGACACGCACATCGCCGAAGGTGCTGCCTCGGGCCAGCTCTACAATCTGCTCGGTGCGCTCGACGGCGCCTTTGCCGCGATCGAACGCAACATGGGTGAGGTGTGGGGCGAGACGGTCGTCGCCGTCGTCACCGAGTTCGGCCGCACCGCGCGCATCAACGGCACGCAAGGCACCGACCACGGCACCGGCACAGTCGCCTTCCTCATCGGCGGCGCGCTCGCGGGCGGTCGTGTGATCGCGGACTGGCCGGGACTGAAGTCGGCGCAGCTGTTCGAGGACCGCGATCTCAAGCCGACCACCGATTTGCGCGCCGTGCTGAAGGGCCTGCTGAGGGATCATCTGCGCGTCGAGGAAAAGATTCTTGCTGAGACGGTCTTCCCCGGCAGCGCGGACGTCAAAGCGATGGGGGGCCTCGTCGGTTGACGACGCGGCCCTCGCAACCGGATCGGGTCCATGATGTGCGCACTGACACAACGGGAGCTCGACTTTCTCGCCAGCCTGAAAACCGGCTGGCGGTTGCTCTACCGGCGTGAGCTGGTGCGGCTTCTGAGGGGCGACGCCGAGACCGGCGAGGCCCGGCCGGAGACGCGCCCGATCCTCTGGCGCATCGTATCGAGCTGATTTTTCGCGAATCTGTCCCGATTCAGAACATCAACTGTGGTGGAATCGCCACAGCCGGCGCGAAACGATGGTGGCCGCAAGGCCGCTTTCCTTCAGCCAAGGTTCTGCCCCGATTGCCCACCGAAACTCAGGGTTGTTCGGAGGGCGCATCATGTCTCGCTTTGCAAATGCCGAAACTGCCCGGATTTCGCTGACATCCTCGTGTCGGTTGCTGCTCGTCGCCGTTGGTGCTGCATCGCTTGCGGCGTGCGCGCAATCGCCGGCCGGCCGCCAGAAAGCCGATCTTGCTCCGACCACGAGGCAAACCGCGATCGAGCGTCCGCACAGGGTGGCGGCGCTGCATCCGCGTCCGATCCACAGGCCGCGTCCGTCTGACGATGCAGCGAGTGCCAGGCAGACAGCGTCGCAGGGCGTTGCCAGCTTCTATTCGGATACGGAGACCGCGAGCGGCGAGAAGTTCGACAAGAACGAATTGACCGCGGCCCATCCCACGCTGCCGTTCGGCACAAAGCTGCGCGTCACCGATGTCTCCTCCGGCCGCTTCGTGACCGTCAGGGTCAACGATCGCGGGCCCTATGTTCGTGGGCGCGTGGTCGACATCTCTCCTTCCGCGGCCGAGGCGCTCGGCATGGTCGACAGGGGCGTCGCCAATGTCAGGCTCGACGTCGTGCGATAAGGCGCGATCGATCGACGTCGAAGCGTCGCGCTTAACCGGCTGTTAGCCGCTTCTCGCGCACCATGGCTGTCCAAACAAATCGCGGCTCCAAATTCGGAGCTTTTGGGGAGGCGGCGCTTGAACACGATCCAGTATCTCGAAGATCAGGCCGCACGCGCCGAGCGGCTCGCCAAACGGATCACGGATACGCGGACGATCGAACAGCTCCTGACCTTCGCGGGCGAACGCCGCCGCGAGATCGAGGTCATCGCCGGCAGGCGGCGCGCGTAACGCCTGCGATCGATCCATGCTCTGAACGCATTCGCCCTCGCCTCAAAGCGCGGAACTTCTTCTCTTCTCCTGCGTCATGAATAGGATTGAAGAGGAGGACGTCATGGGTTTTGGACGAGGTGCTTTGCTTTGGTTGCCTGGCGTGCCGCTGCCGATCGTTCTGCTGCTGGCATTGTTCTGGCATCACTAGATGCATGATCCGGAAGAGTGCGGAGCGGTTTTCCGGTAAGATCATGCTCAAACAAATATTGTTGCCACACGAAAAGCGCCGCGGAAGCGGCGCTTTTTTGTTGCCTGCGTTATTGAAGCGTATCGGTGAAGACGATGCGCGATCAGGTGTGGCTCTCGACGAAGTCGCTGAGGTAGTCCGGAAGCCGGATGCCATCGATATCGCAACGCGCGCGAATTTCGCCGGCGATCTCGGTCGAGATATCCTTCATCCAGTGTTCGAGCGTGTTGAAGGAGATCACCTTGATGGGGTCGTTGAAGCAACCGGCGACGAGCTCGCCGATCGTGGCCTCGAGGTCGCTGCGCTCGACGCGGATTTCAGTTCCCTTGTCGCGGCGATCGATCACCACGAACAGGGTCTGATCTGCGCCATAGGGCACGGTCGGACGAGACACACTGGCTTCAAGCATCTCAGGCACTCACGCCTTCTTTGGATTCTTGGCTTCCGATCCCCGATAACGGGAACAACTGGAAGAAGGTTCCTGGCAAGTCATAAGAAGCAAGTGAGAAGCTTGTCGCGCGGACGCCTTCAGAGGAATTCCCGCAGCCGTGACAGCTCGGTGACGTGCTCGGCCGACAAGATGTCCGTGACCAGCGGCGGCTGCGGCGCCGTGTGGATCTCATAGAGATGCCGGGTTGCCGCCGGCTTCTCCATGAAAGCCGAGATGCACTGGTCGAGCGTGCCTTGGCTCACCTGGTAGGATTCCCGCTCCGGCCTTCGCTGGTTTGCTAGCGATGGCCATTTATGCAGCACGGCGAGCACGCTGAAATCGACCTTTGAATCAACCGATACGCCACCCATCGTCCCCGCCTCACGCAAAAAGAACCCCAGCACGCAAGGCTTGCGTGCCGGGGCCCACACCAATCGCTGCATCTCAATGCCACGCAGCGACAACGCATCGGCCGGGAAATAGTTCCCCGGCGATGTGTGCGCCTCAGCTTGCGGCTGCCGCGATCCTGTGCCCCGGGCTGGCATGCCCATGGCTGTTCTCGTCGCCATGCCGGACCCCCGGCGGAAGCCCGGCAAAGCGGCGCAGGGCTTCGGCCATCTGGGTCCGGCCCTGGACGCCGGTGATCACCACGTCGACCATGGCAAAGGACGAGTGGAAATGCCCGCGCGCCTTGAGCTGCTCGACCGGGACGCCCGCGGCTGCCATCGCCTCGGCATAGGCGATGCCCTCGTCGCGCAAGGGATCGAACTCGCAGGTCACCACGAAGGCGGGCGGCAGGCCCGCCACCTTGCCGCGCAGCGGCGAGACGCGCGGATCGGTGCGGTCGGCCGGTGAGCAGTAGAGGTCCCAGAACCAGTACATCAGCGAACGCGTCAGGAAATAGCCGGTCGCATTGTCGTTGTAGGAGGGACGATCGAAGCTGCAGTCGGTCACCGGGCAGAGCAGGAGCTGGCCGGCGATCTCCGGGCCGCCGCGGTCGCGCGCGAGCTGGCAGGTGACGGCGGCGATATTGCCGCCTGCACTCCAGCCCGCCACCAGCACCGGGCCCGGCTGGCCGCCGAGCTCGGCTGCGTGCTCGGCGATCCAGCGCGTTGCCGCATAGCCGTCCTCGGCCGCCGTCGGGAAGCGATGCTCCGGCGCATGGCGATAGCCGATGCTGACGAAGATCATGCCGGTCCGCCGTACCATGTCGCGGCAGAACGGCTCGTCGGACTGTTCGTCGCCGAGCACCCAGCCGCCGCCGTGGAAATAGACCACGACCGGATGCGGCCCCGGTGCTGCGGGCTTGTAGACACGATAGGGAAGCGGTCCGTCGGTGCCCGGCAGCGTGCCGTCGACGATGTCGCCGATCGGCCGTCCCGCAGGGCGGCCCTTGTTGAACTCGTTGACGAAGGCGCACGCGCCTTGCGCGCCCATCGACTCGATCGGCGGCAGGTTCAGCGACGCGAGCAGGTTCAGCACCAGCCGCACATCGGGTTGCAGCTGCACTACCTCGCCGTCATTGCACTGCGCAGCGCCGTCGGGGCCGGTGAGCCTGAAGCCGAGCATGCCACGGCTCGTGACCTCGTCGCAGATGCTGCGATAGGGGCCGACGCCGCCGGTGTAGGGCATCAGGCCTTGCACCTTGCCGGGCACGTTGGCGCCCGTGTACCAGGTGTTGGCGAGCCGATGCAGCGTCACCATCGAGCAGTCGGTCATGTGCCGGCCCCAGCCGGCCTGCGCCGTCTCGGTCGGCTCGATCGTGGTGAAGCCGGCATCACGCAATGCTTTGAGGCGATCCACGACCCAGTCGACATGCTGCTCGATCGACACCGCCATGTTCGACAGCACCGACGGGCTGCCGGGCCCGGTGATCATGAAGAAGTTCGGGAAGCCTTCGACCGTCAGCCCGAGATAGCTCTGCGGCCCCTGCGCCCATACGTCGGTCAGCGACTTGCCGCCACGTCCGGTGATCGGATGCACGGCGCGGATCGCGCCGGTCATGGCGTCGAAGCCGGTCGCGAACACGATCACGTCGACATCGACGCTGCGCTTGCCGGTGGTGATGCTACCTGCGGTGATCGTCTTGATCGGCTCCTGCCGCAGATTGACCAGCGTGACGTTCGGCCGATTATAGGTCGCGTAGTAGTTGGTATCGAGGCAGGGACGCTTTGCGCCGAACGGATGATCATGCGGCATCAGTGCTGCCGCCGTCTCCGGATCCTTCACGGCAGCGCTAATCTTCTCGCGGATCAGCTCGCCGATCAGTGCATTGCCGTCGAAATCGACGCCCTGGTCGGCCCAGAGCTGGGTCAGGATGTGGACGAGGTCGCCGGCGGCCCAGGCGCGTTCGAAGCGCTCGCGGCGTTCGGCATCGCTCAATTGCCAGCTTACCACCGTCTGCTGCGGATATGGCACGCCGGTCATCGATTGGCGTGCCTGTTCGCGATAGGCCGCGCGGTCGCTCTGGAATAGATCCATGCGATCGGACGGAGAGGGGCCGTTGTGCGCGGGCAACGCGAAATTCGGCGTGCGCTGGAACACGGTCAGATGCGCGGCCTGTGCTGCGATCAACGGGATCGACTGAATGGCCGACGAGCCGGTGCCGATCACGGCGACGCGTTTTCCCGCGAGATTGACGCCGCCATGCGGCCAGCGTCCGGTGAAATACACCTCGCCCTTGAAATCCTTGACGCCGTCGATCTCCGGCGGCTTCGGTGCGGAGAGGCAGCCGGTGGCCATGATGTAGTGGCGGCAGGAGACCGGTGCACCGTTGTCGGTAGTCAGCTGCCAGCGCTCGGCCTTCTCGTCCCATTTGGCTTCGGTGACCTTGGTCTTGAAGCGGATGTCGCGGCGCAGATCATAGCGATCCGCGACAAAGCCGAGATAGCGCAGGATCTCGGGCTGGGCCGCGTATTTCTCCGACCAGGTCCAGGTTGTGTCGAGTTCCGGATCGAACGTATAGCTGTAGTCGATGGTCTGGATATCGCAACGCGCGCCCGGGTAGCGGTTCCAGTACCAGGTGCCGCCGACATCGCCAGCTTCGTCGAGACCGACGGCCGAGAGGCCGGCCTTGCGCAGGCGATGGAGAAGATAGAGGCCGGCAAATCCGGCGCCGACCACGGCAACATCGACTTGTTGAGCTGTTCCACTCGCCGCTTTGGACTCACGTGCGGCGACCATTGCGTCAGGCATGGTATTCCTCCCGTGTATTTTATTTTGCCGGCAGGCTAGCGCTGCAGGCTCGGCTTGTCATCAGAACAAGTGCAATCCTCGGTAGCCGTTTGCGGCGTCATCGTGGCCGCGCGAAGGTTGCTTCAATGCACGCATCGCGATGCACAATGGCCGTGATTGCCCGGGCTAATCATGTACGATCCGTCTGTGTATGCTTGCGGTTACTAGCCACGCGTACCGACCGGGCGTCATGACAGAGTTGAGTGAGCGGACCAAAGCCAACATGGACGTCGTCCTGGAGGAGACGTGCCGGCAATTGCCGCATGGCGGCGATCACGACAGCCGCCGGTTCATCGCCGAGCGCCTGATCGAGGCGGCGCGATCCGGCCATTCCACGCTCGGAGAACTCGGCATCATCGCGCGGCACGCGCTGGCGGAGATTATTGCCAAGGGCGGCTAGGTCCGCAATCGGGAAGCTTGCTTCGCCGCTGGCCGCAGACGTAACCTCCCGGGGAACCTTTCCGCGCATCGAGATCCCCGAAGATGCGATCCCTGCTTGCGCTTATTGCGGTTTCCGTCGTCCTTTGCTGCGCCGATGTGGCCGTGGCCCAACCGGTCGGCCAGTTCCCGTTCGCCTTGACGCGCGAGGGCCAGATGCTCGGCGCCGTCGAAGGCGAGGTGGCCTCCTTCAAAGGGCTTGCCTATGCGGCGCCGCCGGTCGGCGCACTCCGCTGGCGTCCGCCGCAGGCGATGCCCGAGAGTTCGGAGATGCGCACCGTCTACGACTACGGTGCGCCGTGCCTCCAGCCATCGCTGCGGGGCGCGAGCGAGGACTGCCTGACGCTCAACGTGTTTCGTCCGTTCGGCGTCGACGGCCCGTTGCCGGTGATGGTGTTCATCCACGGCGGCGATTTCGTCACGGGCACTGCGAACGATCCGCTGTTCGACGGTGCAAAGCTCGCGCAGGCCGGCCTCATCGTTGTGACGATGAATTATCGCCTGGGCGCGTTCGGCTGGCTCACGCATCCCGCACTGTCGGAAGGCGGCTCCGGCAATTACGGCCTGATGGACCAGATCGCGGCCCTGCATTGGGTGCACGACAACATCGCGGCCTTCGGCGGCGACCCCAACAACGTCACCCTGTTCGGCAATGGCGCTGGCGCGACTTCGATCGCGCTGTTGATGCTGTGCGCGCAATCGCGCGATCTGTTTCAGAAGGCCATTCTGCAATCGGTGCCTGGTCGGGCGCGCCTGCCTCCGTCACAAGAGGCAGACGCCGCGGGTCGGCAGTTCGTCGCAGCGTTCGGTCAGGGGGCAGATTTGCGCGCAGCCGAACCGGCGCGGCTGCTTGCCGCTGAACAACGTCTACTGGAAAAAGGGCCGCGCAGTTTTGCGCCGGCGGTAGATGGAAGCCTGGTGACGGAAGACATCGCTGCGGGATTTGCCGCAGGACACGAGAGCCGCATTCCCATGATCATCGGCTCGAATGACGATGAGACACGCTTTGACGGCGAGTTGGAGATCAAGAACGAGCTGTCGTCCTCAGGCGAGAGCATCGACGAGCTGCGCAGGCTCTATCCCGACGCCGCAAGGCTGTCAGACCTCGCGGCCAGTTTCTACACGGACAAGGTCTTCTCCGAGCCGGCGCGATTGCTGGCCCGGCTTCATGCCGCAACCGGCGCGCCGACCTTCCGCTATCGCTTTGCCTATGTGCCGGAAGCCCGGCGCGGCAATCCCGACGGGGGGGACGGGCGGGAGTTGCAATTCATCTTCGGTGTGGAAGGCGTGCCCGGTGCGGGCATCTTCTCGCGGCGGGATCGCGAGGTCGCAAACCGCTTGCGTGCCTATTGGATCAACTTTGCCAGGAGCGGCGATCCCAACGGCGCCGAGTTGCCGCATTGGGACGCGGCCGCAGACCGCGACCGCCTGTTGCTGATCGCGAATGATCACATCACGAGTGGCGACGACCCTTGGGTAGAGCGTCTGGACCGGCTCGCGCGTGAGAGCAAAAAATGAGTTGGATTTAAGCCGCGAGTTCGACGCGGGGCGCCGGGCTCAGCCGGTCTTCCTCCAGATAGTCCATCGCGCCGTCCTTCTCGACGGCATAGAACTGCAGGCCTTCTTTCGACCTGTAGGCGGCACGAACGACGCCGCGGCGGCCCTTGTCACTGTTGACGACGTCCCCCAGCGCAAACTTCTTCATCTCAACGACTCGCTTGTCTTCTGGCCGATTCCTTCGGCCACGCTTGATTGTGGGAGGCAAATCGTTAACGACTTGCTAACCATACGGGTTTGCCTATGCTCGCCACCGATTGCGCGACTGTTACACGCGCATGTTGCGAAACCGGCGAGCCGACATCCATGACGCGATTACCGACCTTCTTCCTGTCCCACGGCGGTGGCGCCTGGCCGTTCATGGAGGACAGGCGGGTGCAATATGCCAAGACCGCCGCGGAGTTCGGCCGGCTGCCGCAGCTTCTCACCGAGAAGCCGAAGGCGGTGCTCGTCATCACCGGCCACTGGGAGGCCGAGGCATTCACCGTGTCGACCTCGGCGCATCCGCCGATGGTGTACGACTATTACGGTTTCCCCGAGCACACCTATCACCTCAAATATCCGGCGCCGGGAAAGCCCGAGCTCGCCGCCGAGGTGAAGGCGTTGCTCACGCGCGCAGGCTTCGATTGTCGGGAAGATCCCAACCAGGGCTTTGATCACGGCACCTTCGTGCCGCTCGGCCTGATGTATCCGAATGCCGACATGCCGATCGTGCTGTTGTCGCTGAAGTCGACTTATGATGCGGCCGAGCACATTCGGGTCGGGCAGGCGGTCGCCTCGCTGCGCGATGAAGGCATTTTGATCGTCGGCAGCGGGCTCACCTATCACAATATGCGCGGTTTCGGGCGCGCCGAGTCCAAGCCGGTCTCGTATGATTTCGAGGCCTATCTGAACGATGCCATCGGTGCGCCGGATGCGGCGCGCCGCAACGCGATGCTTGTCGATTGGCAGAACGCGCCGAGCGCGCGTCTCGCCCATCCGCGCGAGGACCATCTGCTGCCGCTGATGGTGGCGGCCGGTGCTGCCGGCAGCGATGTCGGCACACGCGTTTTCGTCGATGAGGTCGCAAGCGTCGCGATGGCGTCGTACGTGTTTGGGTGAAGAGTCTCAGCCGTATCGCAGCTTCATCACCAGAATGCCGCCGGCGAGCAGCATGGTGACGGCGTTGGCGGCGACGAGAGGCGCATCACCTGAAAGCAGGCCGTAGATGAGCCAGAGCGCCAGGCCCAGCACCATGATCAGGAACATGCCGAGCGAAATGTCGCGCGCCGAGCGGGTCTTCCAGACTTTGATGACTTGCGGCGCATAAGCGACGGTGGTGCAGGTGGCGGCTGCAAAGCCGATCAGCTTGATCGCGAAGGGTTCCATGCGGGCTCAATAGCATGGATTCTATGGTGGTCACGCCGTGCGGCGGGATGCCACGAGGTCGCGATAGAGCGTGGCGTACTCGCCCGCCCGGTTGCGCCAGGAGACGTCGGTCGCGAGGCCAGCCAGCTGCAATTGTCGCCATGCCGGCTTGTCATGGAAGGCCAAGCTCGCGCGTGCCAGCGCCGCCGAGAGATTTTCGGATGTGACCGGTCCGAACGTGAAGCCCGTCGCGGCGTCGGTAACGGTATCCGCGAGACCCCCGACGCGCGACACGATCGGCACAGCGCCATAGCGCAGCGCGCAGAGCTGGGTCAGGCCGCACGGCTCGAACCGCGACGGCACCAGAAGCGCATCGGAGCCGGCCTGAATCAGATGCGCGAGCGCCTCGTCATAGCCGATCACGGCCGCGATCCGGCCCGGATGCCCGCGTGCGGTCCCCTGGTAGCGATCCTGTAACTCAGCATCGCCACTGCCGAGCAGGGCCAGTTGCATTCCATCGCCGAGGATGGTGGGCATCGCCTTGAGCAGGAGATCGAGCCCCTTCTGCCACGACAGACGGCTGATGACGCCGAGCAGGAGCGCATCCGGTCGCGGATCGAGGCCGAGCCGTTGTTGCAGCGCTGCCTTGTTGGCCGAACGGAATGGCAGCTCCTCGGCGCTGAAGCGATAGGCGATGTGCGGATCGGTGTGCGGATTCCAGACCGAGATGTCGATGCCGTTGAGGATGCCGCTCAGCACGCTTGCGCGCTCGCGCAGGAGGCCACCGAACCCCATGCCACCCTCGTCGCTCTGGATCTCCCGCGCATAGGTCGGTGATACCGTGGTGATGCGATCGGCGAGTTGCAGCCCGGCTTTCAGGAAGCTGATGCCGCCGAAATATTCGACGCCATCGACGTTGAAGGAGTCCCAGGGCAGGCCGATCGAACCGACCAGCTCGCGCGAAAACTTGCCCTGATAGGCCATGTTGTGAATGGTCATCACGGTGCCGGGTCGCGGGCGGTTGTCATAGTGCAGATAGGCCGGCGCGAGCCCCGCCTGCCAATCATGAGCGTGCACGACATCGGGCACGAAGGCGGGGACAAGGCCGTGGCCGATATCGGCGGCGATGCGCGACAGCGCTGCGAAGCGCACGCCATTGTCGGGCCAGTCGACGCCATCAGCGGTGACGTAGGGGTTGCCGGGTCGCTCGTAGAGATGCGGCACGTCCAGGACGAACAGATCGAGCCCGTCGCGCGCGCCCGCGAGCAGGCGGCCCGGGCCACCGAAATAATCCGGCCAGCGCCGGATCTCCTCCGCGCCTGAGAGCAGCCGCATCACGTCGGGATAGCCCGGCATCAGCGTGCGCATCTCGACCCCATGCGCCTTCAGCGCAATCGGCAGCGCGCCGGCGACATCCGCAAGGCCGCCGGTCTTGATAATGGGATAGACTTCGGAAGCGACCGCGAGGACGCGAACAGGCGTCATGTATTCAGCCTGTCGATCATCGGCTGGGTGATGAGCGAGATTCCCTGCTCGGTGGTGCGGAAGCGTTTGGCGTCGAGCTCGGGATCCTCACCAACGACAAGCCCCTCGGGGATTTCGATGCCGCGGTCGATTACGACATTCTTCAGCCGGGCGCCGCGCCCGACGTTCACGTAGGGCATGATCACGGCGTTCTCGACACTGGCGTAGGAGTTGATGCGCACGCCGGTGAACAGCAGCGAACGGCGCAGCGAGGCACCCGAGATGATGCAGCCGCCCGAGACCAGCGAGCTCACGGCGTAACCGCGCCGGCTCTCCTCGTCATGGACGAATTTCGCGGGCGGCGTGATCTCGGAATAAGACCAGATCGGCCAGGCGCGGTCGAACAAATCGAGCTCCGGCACCACGTCGGTGAGGTCGATGTTGGCGGCCCAATACGCATCGACCGTTCCGACATCGCGCCAGTAGGAGCGCGGTTCGGTACCGGTCCGCACGCAGGAGGTCGAGAACTGATGCGCGATGGCGCGGCCGTTCTTGACGATGTAGGGAATGATGTCCTTACCAAAATCGTGATTGGAGTGCGGGTCCTCGGCGTCGCGCTTGAGCTGGTCGAACAGGAATTTCGTGTCGAACACGTAGATACCCATGCTGGCGAGCGAGACGTCCGGCTTGCCCGGCATCGGCGGCGGATCGGCCGGCTTTTCCAGGAACTCCTGGATCCAGCCGTTCTCGTCGATATGCATGATGCCGAAGCCGGACGATTCCGCGCGCGGCATTTCCAGGCAGCCGACCGTGACGTCGGCGCCGCTGTCGACATGCTGCCGCAGCATCACCTCGTAATCCATCTTGTAGATGTGGTCGCCGGCGAGCACCACGATGAAGCGGGCGTTGTGCGACTCGATGATGTCGATGTTCTGGTAGATCGCATCCGCCGTGCCGACATACCACATGCTCTCCGACACGCGCTGGCTCGCGGGCAGGATGTCAAAACTCTCGTTGCGCTCGGGGCGGAAGAAGTTCCAACCCATCTGAAGATGCCGGATCAGGCTGTGCGCCTTGTACTGGGTCGCGACCGCGATGCGTCGGATGCCGGAGTTCACCGCGTTCGACAGTGCGAAATCGATGATGCGGGATTTGCCGCCGAAATAGACCGCTGGCTTGGCGCGCCGGTCGGTCAGCTCCAGCAGCCGGCTGCCGCGTCCGCCGGCGAGGACGAACGCCAGCGCCTGGCGGGCAAGCGGCTCATTTCCGGCGGCACTCATGTCATCCTCCCACACTTTGGCACATGCCAAGACTTTCGCGAAAAGCGGCTTTCGCGAAAAGCCTTTCGGCCGCGCATCATTGGAACCGATAGTAACGGTACCAATGGTAAATCGGGAAGATGCTTGTTGGTTGCGAACGCGCAGGAAGCTTAACGCTTTGCCGCCGCGCTCAGCCCTCTGGCGCCGTCGTACCGGTGTCACATCGGCGTAGTGGAGGCATCGCCGGCTGATCACAATTAAGGCAGATCCGGGCGTCTTGTGCGCTGCACGCAAATTCGAGACTTTCGGGCTTGCCGGCTGTCCGGCAAGCCCGCTGGTTCGTCACCGACAGACATAGGCTCCGTTGACGTAGACGCGAGCGCATGTGCCCACAGCCGCCGCACCGACGGCCGCGCCACCGACAACGGCGCGCCGCGTGGTGCGCCGCGCAACGCCGGCCACGCTGACGGGTGTCAAGGGCCGTCCGACCCTGGCTTCTGCGCTGCTGATCGACAGCGAGAGGCCGTCGGTGGATGAGCGTTCAAATGAGCCTGATAGCCCAAGAGCGGCAACCAACGCGGCCAGTATCAGCATTCCGGGCCTGCAATGTTTCATTTTAACCTCCCGTCTTCAGAGTGAGAGGTCATCGGCTCACGCTTCCCATGGCAGACCATTGATCAGGATCAATGGATTGCGAAGGGGTGTGAGTGTGGACGAGCACACGGATACCGGTTTCGATGCCTGAGATCGGCGGCAACCGACTAGAGAGATAGCCAGACGATCAGGCTCATGCAGGCGAAATGCGCGAGCACGATCGCAGCGAGATGCAGCGGGCCGGCCTTGAGACGGAGCCCGCTCATCTCGCCGCCTCCGTTTAGTTCGATCCGGCCGCCGCGGCGGTGAAACTGCGGTCCACGGCCTGGCTGACGTCGAGCTTCTTCGTCAGGATGCCGTAGCGCGTCGAGCGGTCCGAGGCCTCCTGGACTTCCTTCACCACGTTCTCATCGATCACGATCGGGCTGGTGCGCTGTGCCGTGTAGGCCGACAGCAACACGTCCTCGGGCAGCTTGGTCAGCTCGGCCGTGCTCTTGGCGTATTCGCCGAGATGATCCAGCGACCAGAGCCGCGCCTTGTTCAGCCGCTGCAACAGGTCCTGCACCGCCGCGCGCTTGGTGGCGATGGCATTGTCGGAGGCGACGATGAAGGTGATGGTCGGCGTCAGGCCCTCGCCATCGGCGATGACCCGCGCCTTGTCTTTCAAAGTCGCGAACGAGACGTAGGGCTCCCACACCGCCCACGCGTCGATCGAGCCGGCGACCAGCGCGATCTTGGCGTCGACCGGACCCAGCGGCGCAAAGGTCGCATCCTCCAGCTTGATCTGCGCTTTCTCAAGCGTCGCATCGATCAGGAACTGACCCCAGCCGCCGCGGGTGCCGGCGAGACGTTTTCCCTTGAGGTCGGCGGCAGATTTGATCGGCGAATCCTGGCGCACCAGGATCGCCTGCGTCTTCGCATCCGACTTGGTGCCGCCGATCGCCTTGATCGGCGCACCGGCCGCGTAGACCGACAGGAAGGAGAGATCGCCGGTATAGCCGACGTCGAGCGCACCGGCGTTGAGCGCTTCCAGGATGGGCGCTGCGGCGGGGAATTCCGACCATTCGATCTTGTAGGGCAGGTCCTTCGCATAACCTGAGATATCGAGCAGCGAGCGGTTGCCACCCTTCTGGTCGCCGACGCGCAGCACGACCGTGTCGGCCGCGAACGATGCGGCCGCTGTCGACAAGGTCACGGCCGCGGCGAAGAGCGAGACCGCAAGCCTGCGTGTGATGGGATAGTCGTGGGAGTTGATGCTCATATGATCCGTCATGTTGCGTTGCTCACGGTGCGTGAGCGAACGATGCAGCTGGATGATCAAGTCTATGAGTGCGCGATGCGCAGTCAATGAAATGGCCATCCGTATTGCGCGCACGACGAGCAAGGACGTTTCAACGAATGGCCACTTTCGAGAACGTGCCGTGCACGCGCGCGAAATTGCGCGAAAATAGTGCAGGTGACGGAGTCGTGGCTGGGAGAACCAGCCAAAGCGGCGGCGAAAATCGTTTCATCGTTCCCGAGCGTACCGGTGGAGAGAATGACTTCGCCGCGCATCACATTCGAAATTCCATTTCATTGACGATGCGGCCAGCGCGCCGCATGATTTGCGCATCGCATCAAGCGGCGCGTGATCGCCGACAGCAAGATTTTTCTCTCACCGCAGCTCCGCACGGAACATGCGCAACGCGGGGCGTTGCGCAGACAGCGAAGCTGTGCCAGCGCAGGAGCAGGGACCGATGAGCAACGACAACAAGCACGGCGGATCCCGCCTCGACCGGCGCCATCTGCTCCAGGCCGGGCTTGCGGCGGCCTTCGCCGCGCCGCTCGGCGCATTGGGCGCGCAGGCTTTTGCGCCTCGCGCGGTCGCGCCCGGCATCGATCTCTCGGAATTCCCGCTGTGCCAGACGGCCTCCGATGCCCCCGCGCTTACCGGTGCGCCGCGCAAGCTGAAATTGTCGTGGAACGCTGGCGCGGTCTGCCTCGCGCCGCTGCCGGTCGCCATCGAGCACAGCTTCTTCCAGAAGCAGAATCTCGACGTCGAGCTCGTCAACTACTCCGGCTCGACCGACCAGTTGCTCGAGGCGATCGCGACGGGAAAAAGCGACGCCGGGCTCGGCATGGCGCTGCGCTGGTTGAAGCCGCTGGAGCAGGGCTTTGACGTCAAGATCGCTGCCGGCACCCATGGCGGCTGCATGCGCGTGCTGTCGCGCGCTGATTCCGGCGTGAGCAAGCTTGCCGATCTCAAGGGCAAGATCGTCGCGGTCGGCGACCTCGCCGGTCCCGACAAGAACTTCTTCTCGATCCAATTGGCGAAACTCGGCATCGATCCGAACAAGGATGTCGACTGGCGCGCCTATCCCGGCAATTTGCTCGATGTCGCGGTCCAGAAGGGCGAGGTGCAGGCCTTCCTGTCGTCCGATCCACTGGCCTATCTCTGGCTGAAGGATGCCCAGTACAAGGAGGTCGCCTCCAACCTCGACGGAGACTACCGCGACAAGAGCTGCTGCATCGTGGGTCTCCGTGGCAGCCTGGTGCGCGAGGAGCCGCAGGTCGCGCGCGCTCTCACGCAGGCGCTGCTCGACGCTGCGATGTTCACCTCGCAGAACCCGGCGGTGGCGGCAAAATCGTTCCAGCCCTACGCGCCGAAAGCGGCATCGCTTGCCGATATCGAAGGCATGGTGCGCTATCACACGCACCACCATCATCCCACGGGCGAGGTGCTGAAGCGCGAGCTCAAGGCCTATGCCGATGATCTGAAGAGCGTTCAGGTTTTCAAGCAGAGCACCGATACCGCCAAATTCGCGGAGCGCATCTATGTCGACGTATTCGCTGTCTGACGGCCTCGCGTCGGGCGCGCCGCGGGTCTCGCGCGCGCCCTTGCTTGCGTGGGTGCGAGAGTCCGGCGCGGGCGTTGCCGCGAGCATCGCCTGGATCGCCTTCGGCCTGTCGTGTCTGCTGTGGGAGGATGTCGGCGACTGGTCGCGCACGCATTCGCTCGGTATTGCCGCCTTCATCGTTGCTGCGGTCGCCCTGTTCGGAACCGTCGGCGCCGATTATCTGGGATCGGCAGGCCGTGCCTTGCGCCAGCGCGCAGCCTGGCTCGTCGCGCTCGGCGCCTTCCTGACGCTGTGGGAGCTCGCGACCGCAAAGTTCGCCTGGCTGCCGCTGCCATTCTTTCCGCCGCCACAGTCGATCATCGAGGTCTATACCGACGATCTGCCAAAGCTGCTCGACAGCGTCTTTGCCTCGGTCAAGCTTCAGCTCGGCGGTTATCTCATCGGCGCTGCGGTCGGCTTTTTGACCGGCGTCTCGATCGGCTGGTCGCGCGCGGTCGGCTATTGGGTGCATCCAGTGCTGCGCTTCATCGGCCCGCTGCCGGCGACCGCCTGGCTGCCGATCGCTTTCTTCACGTTTCCGTCGAGCTGGAGCGCCTCGACCTTCCTGATCGCACTCGCGACCGGTTTTCCTGTCACGGTGCTGACCTGGTCGGGCGTAGCGAGCGTCAGCAGCGCCTATTACGACGTCGCGCGCACCCTGGGTGCAAAGCCCTCCTTCCTGGTGCTGAAGGTCGCGATCCCCGCCGCACTGCCGCATGTCTTCGTCGGCCTGTTCATGGGCCTCGGCTCGTCCTTCGCTGTGCTCGTCGTTGCCGAAATGATCGGCGTCAAGGCTGGGCTCGGCTGGTACCTGCAATGGGCGCAGGGCTGGGCCGCCTACGCCAACATGTATGCGGCGCTGATCGTGATGTCGCTGCTCTGCTCCGGCGCGATCACGCTGCTGTTCGCGATCCGCGACCGCCTGCTGGTCTGGCAGAAGGGGACCGTGAAATGGTAGAAGCAGCTCTCGCCGAAGCCGTCACGCATTCGGCCGCCGGCGCCGCGCTCGACATCGAGCAGGTGAGCCACGCCTTCGACATCGACGGCGCCGAGCTGCCGGTGCTCAGCGACGTCAGCATCTCGGTCGAGCCCGGCGAATTCGTCGCGCTGCTCGGCCCTTCCGGCTGCGGCAAGTCGACGTTGCTGCGGCTCGTCGCAGGTCTCGACAAACCCAGGGCGGGAGCACTGCGCGAGGACGAGGTCCGCATCAAAAGTCCGCATCCTTCGCGCGTCGTCGTGTTCCAGGATCCGACGCTGTTTCCCTGGCGCTCGGTCTGGGACAACGTCGCGCTGGGGCTGGAAGCTCAGGGCATTTTGAAGAGCCAGCGTCACCGCGTCGATGCCGCGCTGGACCTCGTCGGGCTGGCGGATTTCCGCAATGCCTATCCGCACCAGCTTTCCGGCGGCATGGCGCAGCGCGTCGCGCTGGCCCGCGCGCTGGTCAATGATCCCAAAATCCTGATCCTTGACGAGCCGCTCGGCAAGCTCGACTCGCTCACCCGCATCACCATGCAGGCCGAGCTCGTCTCGCTGTGGCAGCGCAAGGGCTTTACCACGTTGCTGGTGACGCATGATGCCGAGGAGGCGCTCGTGCTCGCCAACCGCGTCATTGTCTTCAGCGACCGCCCGGCACGGGTCAAGGCCGACATCCGTGTCGATCGGCCCTATCCGCGCCATCGCGGCGATCCATATCTTGCGGATCTGCGCCGCCAGATCCTCGGCCTTCTGGGATTAGATGTCACATGGTAACGTCCATAGCCAAAGGGCGCACAGCCCATAGCGAACCCGACTACATCGCGCGCGCCGAGGCGCTGGCGGAAACCTTCGCTGCGCGCGCAGCGGAACACGACCGCTCCGGCAGCTTCCCCTTCGAGAATTTTCGGGAGCTCTCGGAAGCAAGCCTGCTGTCGCTGACGGTGCCGGCGGCCCATGGGGGAGCAGGCGCCGACGCAAGATATACCGCGCGCGTCCTCGGCATCATTGGTAAGGCTGATCCGTCGACCGCGCTGGTGCTGTCGATGCACTACATCAACCATCTGGTGATGGGGCGGAGCCCGACCTGGCCGCTACGTCTGTCACGCAAGCTTGCGCGCGAGACGGTCGAGGGCCTTGCCCTCGTCAACGCGCTGCGCGTCGAGCCTGAGCTCGGCTCGCCCGCGCGCGGCGGCCTGCCGGCGACGATCGCGCGGCGCACCGAGACCGGCTGGCGCCTGACCGGCCACAAGATCTATTCGACGGGCTCGCCGATCCTGAAATGGTATCTGGTCTGGGCGCGGACCGACGAGGCTGAGCCGCGGGTCGGCCAGTTCCTGGTGCCGGCGGTCCTGCCGGGCACGCGCATCGTCGAGACCTGGGACCATCACGGCCTGCGCGCCAGCGGCAGTCATGACGTCATCTTCGACGACGTCGTCATCCCGCTCGACGCCGAGGTGGATGTTCGCAAGCCCGCGGATTGGAGTGCACGCGACGTTACACAGGCGACCGTCCACACGGTTTTCGTTGCGGCGATCTATGACGGTGTCGCGCGAGCTGCGCGCGACTGGCTGGTCACCTTCCTGAAGCAGCGCGTTCCCGCCAGCCTCGGCGCGCCGCTCGCGACCTTGCCGCGCGCGCAGGAGATTCTTGGCGCCATCGAGGCCCGTCTCGCAGTCAGTGCGCGGTTGCTTGATTCCTTCGCTGGCGATTTCGACGATGGTGTCGAACTGTCCACGGGCGAATCCAATGCCGTCAAGCTGACCGTGACCAACAATGCCGTTGCCGTGGTCGAGGACGCACTGTCGCTCACCGGCAATCACGGCCTCAGCCGCACCAATCCGCTGGAGCGGCACTATCGCGACGTTCTGTGCGGCCGCGTGCACACGCCGCAGGACGATTCCACCCGTATCGGCCTCGGCCGTGCCGCATTGGGCCTTTAGGTTTTCGCCAAACAATCAGGGAGACGATCATGTCGGTCGAGTTCATCGGCTTTATCGCGAACAGCAACGCTTCAGAGACTATCGTGCGCCAGGGTCCGGTGCTCGATCCGGCCTATATCGAGACGGTCGCGAAGGCGCACGAGCTTGCCGGTTTCGACCGTGCGCTGCTGGCGTTCCATTCGACCACGCCGGATGCGCTCCAGGTCGCCCAGCATGTGCTGACCATCACCAAGAAGCTCAAGGTGATGATCGCGCAGCGCCCGGGCTTTACCGCGCCGACGCTGCTGGCACGTCAGCTTGCCACGCTTGACCAATTCTATGGCGGCCGCGTCTCGCTGCACGTCATCACCGGTGGCAATGCGATCGAGCTGCGCCAGGATGGCAACACGCTCGACGACAAGGACGAGCGTTACGCCCGAACCAGCGAATTCCTCGATGTGGTGCGGCTGGAATGGACCAGCGAGAAGCCGTTCAACTACAGCGGCAAGTACTACAACGTCGAGAACGGCTTCTCGCAGGTGAAGCCGCTCCAGAAGGGGGGCATCTACACCTTCGTCGGCGGCGGCTCCGATGCCGCAATCGAGGTCTCGGGCAAGCATGCCGACACGTTTGCGCTGTGGGGCGAATCCTACGCCCAGGTGCGCGACGTCACCGCGCGCGTGCGTGCGGCGGCCGCGAAGCACGGGCGGCCAAGCCCGCGCTTCAGCCTGTCGGTGCGGCCGATCCTTGCCGACACCGAGGAGAAGGCCTGGCAGAAGGCCGAGACGATTCTGGAGCAGGCCACCGCGCTCCAGGACCAGACCGGCTATCGCCGGCCCAATCACGCGACCGACGGCGCCAAGCGGTTGCTGGCGCTGGCCGACCAGGGCACGCGCATCGACAAGCGGCTGTGGACCGAGATCGCAAAGCTCACCGGCGCCAACAGCAACACCACCGCGCTGGTCGGAACGCCCGAGCAGGTCGCCGAGGTCTTCGCCGACTATTACGATCTCGGCGTCAGCCACTTCCTGATCCGCGGCTTCGATCCGCTTCCCGACGCCATCGAATATGGCCGTGAGCTGATCCCGCTGACGCGCAAGCTCATTGCCGAGCGCCAGGTCGCACGCGGCGAGGCGGCGGAATGATCCGCCTCATGCTGGCCGGTGCGCTGCTGTTCGGCTCGTTCGAGCTGGCGGCGGCGCAAACCACCCTCCGGGTCGGCGACCAGAAGGGCAATTCGCAGGCCGTGATGGAAGCGGCGGGCGTATTGAAGGACGTCCCCTACAAGATCGAGTGGAAGGAGTTTCCCGCCGCCGCGCCGCTGCTGGAGGCGCTGAGCGCCGGCGCCATCGAGACCGGGCTCGTTGGCGATGCGCCCTTCACCTTCGCTGCCGCCTCCGGAGCGCCTGTGAAGGCGATTGCCGCGATCCGGCAGACGGGCGAGGGGCTTGCCATTCTCGTGCCGGAGAATTCGCCGATCAAAAGCTTCGCCGATCTGCGCGGCAAGAAGATCGCGACCGGCCGCGGTTCAATCGGCCATCAGTTGATCCTCGCAGCGCTGGAGAAGAATGGCTGGAGTGCGAACGACGTGCAGCTCGCATTCCTGGCGCCGTCGGATGCCAAGATCGCCTACACGCAAGGCTCGGTCGATGCCTGGTCGACCTGGGAGCCCTATGTGAGCCAGGAGGAGGTGCTGTTCAAATCACGCCGCATCATCACCTCGGAGGGCCTGACACCGGGCTTGAGTTTTCAGGTGGCGCGGCCGGATGCGATCCGCGACAAGCGCGCGGAGCTGACGGACTTCATCCGCCGCCTCACGGTGGCACGCGCATGGTCGCTGACGAACGTGAATGGCTATGCCGAGACCTGGGGCAAGCTGATGAACATCCCGACAGCCGTCCCGCAGAACTGGCTGTCGCGCGCAAAGATCCGGATCGCTCCGATCGACGACGGCGTGGTCGCGGACGAGCAGAGCACGATCGATCTCTATTTCCGCTGGGGCTTGATCAAGCAGAAGCTCGATGCGACGGAGGTGGTCGACCGCTCGTTTGCGGATGCGATCGCGAAGGCGGGGTTGTAGCCAACTCTCGTGTCCCGGACGCGGTTCTTACCCTCTCCCCTTGTGAGGGCTTTGCACAATCGGCTGCACGTGATTCTTTGAATCATGGCTGATTCTAGCGAGGGGAGCCATGGTTGAGCGCAATGTCGGTCAGATGAGCTTGGCGGATGGCCTGGTTCGGGCACCGCGAAGCAGCATCCTGGATGAGGTGGAGGCTGTTGTGGATTGGGCGCCGCTGCGCTCGCTGCTTGGCAAGCGGGGCGGCGATGGTGCCGGCAACAGCAGCTATCCGGCGGAAGTCTTGCTTCGCTGCTTGCTCGCCGGGATCTGGCACAATCTGTCTGATCCCGCGCTGGAAGCGGCCATTGCAGACCGGTTGTCGTTCCGCCGCTTTGTTGGTCTGAGCCTGCACGATCAGACCCCGGATCACACGACATTGTGGCGGTTTCGGCAGGAACTCGCCAAGGACGGTCTGATCGAGAAGATCTTCACTGAGATCAATCGGCAGTTGGAGGCCAAGAAGCTGATCCTCAAGCAGGGAACGCTGGTCGACGCCTCGTTAATCGCGGCACGAGCCACTCCGCCCCGCAAGGCACGCAAGGATGGCGAGGATACGCCACCCAAACCATCTGCGGATCGCGATGCTCGCTGGGGCCGGAAAGGCAAAAAGAGCGTGTTCGGCTATAAAAT
>NZ_JYMR01000032.1 GCF_000938255.1 Bradyrhizobium sp. LTSP849
GTAAGCGCTGTTCAGCGGCCACCTACCGGATGATGGGGTGATCTGCGAGTCTGCGGTTCGATTTGGACCGTTAGGCTTAGAATGGACACAGTGCATACTGCTATCACGGAGCCGGTACGGCGGCTTGAGGTCTTCACCGGCGCCGGCCGTCGGCGGAAGTGGAGCGACGAGGACAAGGCGCGGATCGTCGCGGAGATTGTGGCGAGCGGCGACTCGGTCTGTTCGGTAGCCCGACGGCATGGATTGTCACCGCAGCAGTTGTTTGGCTGGCGACGTCAGTTGCGAGAGGCAGCAGGCGGTCATTCCGAAATAGAAGAAGTGCAGTTTGTGCCGGCGGTGGTGGATGTCGCAGTGCCGGCGCCTGCTCTTGGCCGGGAGCGCAAAGTGGCGCGCTGCAAACCCAAACCGGATGTCCGAACTTGCCGTTGCGATGCCGGGATCATCGAGATCGAAGTCGACGGCATCACGATCCGGGCCGGTCGTGGTGCGGACACGGCAATGATTGCGTCGATCGTCCAGGCGCTGAAGGCGAGCCGGTGATCGGTCCGTCGGGTGCGGTCCGGGTGATGGTGGCGACCAAACCGGTGGACTTCCGCAAGGGGATGGAAGGGCTTGCGACCCTGGTGCGCGAGAGCATGGGGGCTGACCCATTCTCGGGAGCTGTCTATGTGTTCCGTGCCAAGCGGGCGGATCGGATCAAGCTGGTGTTCTGGGACGGAACGGGTCTGTGCCTGTTCGCCAAACGGCTTGAGGATGGGATCTTCCGCTGGCCGAAGATCGAGGACGGCGTGATGCGTCTGTCGGCGGCGCAATTGTCGGCGCTGTTGGAAGGGCTCGACTGGCGGCGTGTCCACGAGGTACGGGAGACGCCAGCGCCAACGCAAGCCGGATAGTTGTTGGCAGCGCTGCGGCGAAGTGAATCAGGGGCATCGAGCGCGTCGCCAGATGGCGGCGAATATGCTCTGAATTGCGTGTGAGCGACGCCCTGCCTGACGATCCCGAGACGCTGAAAGCGATGCTGCTTGCCGAGCGGTGCGAGAGCGAACGGCTGCGTCAGATCATCAAGGAATTGCAGCGGCATCGGTTCGGCCGGCGGGCAGAGACCTTGCCTGAAGATCAGATGCTGCTGGGCCTGGAAGATGTCGAGCAGGTCGCAGCGTACAGCGAGACGGCGCAGGACGTCAGCGCACCTGAAAGCCGTGAGGCTCGGGCTCGCAAGCGCCGGATCAACCGTGGCGCCTTGCCAGCGCACTTGCGGCGGATCGAGGTCGTCGTCGATATCGACAATAAGATCTGCTCCTGTTGCCAGGGCGAGTTGCACCGGATCGGCGAGGATAGAAGTGAGCGGCTGGACCTGGTCCCGGCGCAGTTCCGGATCCTCGTCACCCGGCGTCCCAAATACGCCTGCCGGGCTTGCGAGGACGGTGTCATGCAGGCGCCGGCCCCGGCCCGGCTGATCGAGGGTGGTCTGCCGACCGAGGCCACCGTCGCCCAGGTCCTGGTCTCCAAATATGCCGATCACCTGCCACTCTACCGGCAGGCGCAGATTTACGCCCGCCAGGGCATTGAGCTTGATCGTTCGACGCTGGCGGACTGGGTGGGACAGGCAGCCTTCCATCTGCGCCCGTTGCATGAGCGGCTCCTTGGCAAGCTCAGGCAGCGGCCAAAGCTGTTCGCCGACGAGACGACGATGCCGGTGCTCGATCCCGGCCGCGGGCGCACCAAGACCGGTCAGCTCTGGGCCTATGCGGCGGACGACCGGCCATGGGGCGGTGCCGATCCGCCGGGCGTCGCCTATGTCTATGCGCCCGACCGCAAGGCCGACCGACCGATCGCTCATCTGGCAGGCTTCAAGGGGATCCTGCAGGTCGACGGCTATGCCGGCTATGGCAGGCTCGCCGAGCGTGGCAACGTTCAGCTTGCATTCTGCTGGTCGCACATGCGGCGTAACTTCTACGAACTTGCCACCCCCGGTCCTGCGCCTATTGCGAGCGAGGCGCTCAAGCATATCGCCGAGTTCTATGCCATCGAGAAGGACATCCGCGGCCGCAGCGCCGAGGAACGTCGTCTCGTTCGACAACAGAAAAGCCGGCCGCTGGCGGAAGCCTTCGAGCTGTGGCTCCGCGCAAAGCTCGCGTTGATCAGCCAAAAGGGCAAGCTGGCAGACGCCATCCGTTATGCGCTCTCACGCTGGGATGGCCTGACGCGCTTCATCGATGATGGCCGTATCGAGCTCGACAATAACGCCGTCGAGCGCTCGATCCGTCCGATCACGTTGAACCGTAAAAATGCGCTGTTCGCAGGCTCCGACGGCGGTGCCGAGCACTGGGCCACCATCGCCTCCCTGGTCGAAACCTGTAAGCTGAACGACCTCGATCCGCTTGCCTACCTGACCGACGTCCTCACCAGGATCGTCAATGGTCATCCGAATAGCGAGATCGATCAGTTGCTTCCGTGGGCCTATTGCCGTCACGACCTCAGAGCTGTGGCCTGAAAACAGCGCTTACGTAGCAGGCGAGGTACGCTCCGTGCTTGCTGAACGAGCGGTCGCGATTGGGTTTCTGGGAGCCATGATGGCGGCGATGCTCGGTTGGCTCTATGCTCTGGCGGTCGCCGCGTTCAACGCCGTCGCTTGGTTGATCTCGTAGCCGCGCGATCCCCTTACGATGCGGGATTCCGCGCCTCGAAGGCCAAGCCAGCACCGCATGGTCAGCGTGGCGGATTGGTCAACGTGCTATTGCTGTTGAGATTGGGATTCGCCGAGACCGCCGGCGGCACGCCCTGGCCGATCGGGTTTTGGAATGGGCTGTTGCTCGGCTGGGTTGCAACAGGCCTGCGCGGGGTTTGGGCTTGGCTCTTCTGTCCCTGTTGCTGCGTTCCCTGAGCGACCGCCGCCAATGGTGAGGCGGTGAGCGCTGCCGTGACGAGGATTCCGAGCAGGAACGTGCGCATTGTTGCCTCCATCGATCCGGTTAATCGACAACCGGTAACTGTTAGCTAAGCGTGCCATTGCGAATTGGAAGGCATCAGAGCTTCTTGCAATCGTTGTAGAGAACGCCCGTCGTCAGGACGATCCGCTCGATGCAATGCCGGGGATCGGTAATTTCTCCTGGAATCGTGAAGTCGTAAGCCTGCCCCTTGAGGATTAGGGCGTAGCGCCCTGGTGCCAATTCCAGCGCCGGATCGTCGCTATGCAGCTCGTACATCTCGGGCGCATCCGGGAGAGGCGACGAACGGAACGGGAACGATACATTTCTGATCACCCAGGTCGCCTCACCGTCGTCAGGCCTCTTGCCAGCGGCTTCGGCGGAAAATTCTCGGGCGACCCTGGCTAGGATGCGAACCTCGGCGCGGTCGGCTGCATTGGCCGCGGAGTCGCGGCGGAATACGACGAATTTCGGGTGTCCGTTCGGCAGCAGGGTCGGGCTCGGCGCCTTGAGCGCCGCCGACACCGCAACGCGGGCGTCGGGTGGCTTGCCGGGGAGAAGCGGCAGCTCTACCAGACGATCAGCGGCGAGCGCATAAATTCCGTAATCTGTCGGTCGTAGCGGGTTGGGCTTTGGCGGAGCCGGCTTCGGTACAGGAGCATTTGCGGCCTCGGCCCGTGGCGGCGCAGTTGCCTTGTCCTGGTGGGATAGACCCCGGGCCAGGTCTTGTGCGAGATGCGACAGGCGCTCCCGATACTGGAAGATGAGCAGAATGCCGCCGAGAATGAGAAGCATTGCGGCAGTTCGTCGCATCATGGCGAGCTGAGACCTTCGGCCTAGGGCTGCTATCGATTTTGGTCCGATCTGCCAAGCCGGTCCGGCCGGCAGCGGCACGTGAGGGGGGGCAGCGTGCGGGAGATGATACAGTTGGGCCGGGACTTCACCAGGCTGCGGTTTGGACAGCGAGGGTGCGATTCTTGGCTGCTGCTGTGAAAACTGTTCAACGCCCCGGATTGCAGCCTCGAGCGCCTGCTGCGCGTGCTTGACGTCCTTGGCATCGGCGTGGGTGAATTGCTCTTGGAGTTTGTAGCGAGCAAGGTCATAGACAGCCTGACGCAAATGCTCAGGGCTTTGGTCTACCGTCTCGATCATGCGGGCGATGACGAGAGCGAACTGGACCTCAGTGGAAGCCTGCTCCGGCTGGTCGCGGTCGCTCGGTATCAGGTCGCCCGAACTCATCGCCAGGGTCGCGTTCTTGATGGCATGACAGTCACATTAAACGAATCCGGATGCGACGAATACGGCATTTTCGGCTGTATCGCCGTTACGCATCTTGACTACAATGGCTGAATGAGCGCGGATCGAGAGGTCCATCCGCCGGGAAGGCCCTCTCGCAGGGAAGATGACCATGATCGCAAATCTGAAATCGTTCTTTATGCTGCTGGCCGTGACGTGCCTTGCCGTCAGCGTCGTCCCGGGCCAGGGATCCGCGCTCACGGCGGACCTCGCCCGCAAGTGCAGCGCATTGACGGCCAAGCAGTTTCCTGCGCGAGAGCCGGGTAACCCAGCCGCCGGCAGCTCGAAAGGATCAGGGCGCGTTCAGCACGACTATTTTAACAAATGTGTCGCCAATAACGGCAACATGGATGTTGGCACGCAATCCAAGTGACTGCGAACTCTAGGATTGGTGCTGGGCGGATGATGCAGGCTTTTCCGGGACAGGAATATTGCCTTCCTTATCCATGCAGTCCCTGAAATAGGTCTGGCGATCGCCGCTCATCCGCACCGATCCAGGCCGTTGATACGGATAAGCGATATAGGAATAGCGCATGCACTTCCGGGCCACCTCGGGGCTTGGGCCGCCGGCAACTGCGCTCGGAACGAGCCCGCTGATCAGCATGATGAGATTGATTGCGATCTTCACGTCTGTCTCGCGTGGTCGGATGATAAAAGGCCCGAACGAGCCTGAGAAACCGAATATACGCGTTCGAGTTTCCGTCTTGCCAGTGTCACTGCCTGGATTTTAGCCTCACATTTACCAAGCCTGCCCCCTTGCAAGCGGGGCTTACCGAACGTTAGCCCAAGTCGGTGCATCATCCTCGGGAAGGATGTCACCAATGAAAATTTCTCCTGTTCCTGCTCTCGTTTTGCTGATGGCCGCTCTCTCGATCGGGCCTGCGACAGCAACCCTGAATTGCCTGCGGGATAATCAGCCTTATAAGCTTGCCGGCGACAGTATCGATTGGTCGATGACGATCAAACCGGGCGCCAACTGTATTCAGGGACTTCGCTGGTCGACAATGCAAATCTTCAGCGTGTCGATCGCCGAGCAGCCGAAGCGCGGCGAGCTGGTACTGGTCGGTCCGGGATTTCGGTATTTTGCCAAGTCGGACTTTAATGGCGACGACAGCTTTTCCCTTGTTGTCGTCGGGAAAAATCGTCACGACGCGGGACAATCCGTCATTCATATCAAGGTCAGCTCGTCAGGCGACGGTCTTGTTGCCAATCTGGAAGGCTATTGAGGCGAGTCGGGTTGGCTTTGGTTCAGCTCGTCGCCCCCGTTGATTCTGATGGCTTCCTCGATCGTGGAAGCCAGGTTCGCAGCACCAGAATCATCAGTTGACCTGTGCCTAGTCCAAATAGAGCGCCCGCGGCCTTTGCCAGAGCGTCGATCGCGCGTCCATGTCGATCCGGTGTCACCAGCTAAAGCGCCTCGAGACCGACGAGTGCGCTCCCAAGGACAATGGCGAGCGCTAGTCCGATCCGGCGCGAATAACCAAGCGCGAAGGTTGTTCCGAGCAGGGCAAACGCAGCGAAGTGCTCGAATTGGATGCCGGTCAGGACGGGACGCTGTTTGATAGGAGAGAGCGTCCCATAGGCGATATAGGCAAGGACGAGCCAACCCGCCAGCTTGCACAGTTTTTGACCACGAAACTCGAACAACATCTTTCCTCATCTGTGTGGCAAGTTGCTCTTCTCGACTGGGAGAGCCGACCCACGGCTGCTGCCGGTCGAGAACGACAGTGCCGCTATGAGTGAGAAAGCGCGCAGGCTGAGGGGCAAGGAACGGGCCAGCCGCGACAGAGTTGTGCAGTTGCGTATGCAATGCGGTGGCGGGAATGCGCCGTTGGACTGAGGAAGAAATATCACGGCTGAAGGTGCTTGCCCGGAAACGGCGTGCGTCACAGATCGCAATTGAACTCGGGCGATCGACCGGTGAGGTTCACCGCAAGGCTCGCGAGTTGGGTCTCTCTCTCCGCCTCCAACCTCAGGCCAGACCTCCAGAGCCTTGAAGCGCAAGGTCGCATCGTTCGCGCGGTTTAGCCCTTTCAAGCGGAAAAGCCCTGCGCTACCGTGAGAATTATTTGTGCTCAATCCCATCGAATGAAACAAGGCGTTCGACAATTCTCATCGCGCTCGCCGCCTCGCTTTCGGGGCGATTTGCCAGGAGAGGTTCTACCTCGTGCGGTCGTTGCAGATGGCCGCAGGAGGAATCATAGGCGAACCGCCATACTTGCCGTCGGAGCACAACGCGCATTTGTGATGGTGGGATTTAACGACTTTGCCCTCAACGAGCCCGTTGCCGTCACTTTTGAGAACTATCGAAAGATCATCGACCGGCTCGCCGAGCAGAAGGTCAACGTCTACATCCAGTCCACCCTGGAAGCTCGAGAGCAGTGTGCGGAGGGATACTTGACGACATTCGCGTCCTCAACAAGCTTCTCCGCGCCCATGCTGACGAGAATGGCCTGACGTTCATCGACTTGAACAAATCCCTCTCAACGCCAGAGGCCGGCCTCATCAAGCAATGCACCTTTGATGGGATTCACCTGCTCGGGCCCGGATATATGCAGTGGAGAAGGTGCATCGAGCAGTACATTCATTAGGTTTGCGCGCGATGTTTCCCGCAGCGGTCAACTGAGGTCGGAGTAGCTCTCTCTAAGCGCAAGTCCGCAAGCCTCTCCGTCAAAAACACGACGTGGCCGGAACTCAGCCACCACGTGTCTCGCCACCTGTCCAAAAGCTTTTATACGACGCGATGAAGTGCTCGATGATGATCGTTCGCTGATATCAAAAGTCCTCTTCTGGTTTATGCGTCAAATCGAGCTGCCGTGTATGGAACATTTTGACGGATGCGTGAGCGGATCGCTCTCGTCACTGGCTAGGATGACTATGCAAATTGCTCGTCGCGTGTGCCAGAAGTGTCCGCAATCCTTGTCACGCGTAGCGGCTAAGGTTTATTCGGCTAGCGAAGCAACTTGCCCTAATGTTGGGCGTGCGGTCGAATAGAGAAATGGTCTAGGGTGTTCAATGGAGTATCCGTCTTTAACCGAAAGAGTTTTTCATGCGAATCGCGATGATCGGCACGGGCTACGTGGGACTGGTGTCCGGGGCCTGTTTTGCGGATTTCGGTCACGACGTCACCTGCGTCGACAAGGACGAGAAGAAGATCGCTAGCCTCCATCGCGGCGAGATCCCGATCTACGAGCCGGGGCTCGACGAGCTGGTTGCGACCAACGTCAAGGCCAAGCGGCTCGATTTCACCACTGACCTGTCCAAGCCGGTCGCGGACGCCGATGCCGTGTTCATCGCGGTCGGCACGCCGTCGCGGCGCGGCGATGGTCACGCCGATCTCTCCTATGTCTACGCCGCCGCGCGCGAGATCGCGCAGTCGCTCTCGGGCTTCACCGTGGTGGTGACGAAGTCGACCGTGCCGGTCGGTACCGGCGACGAGGTCGAGCGCATCATCCGTGAGGCTAACCCCAAGGCCGACGTCGTCGTCGCTTCGAACCCCGAGTTCCTGCGCGAGGGGGCGGCGATCCGCGATTTCAAGTTCCCCGATCGTGTCGTGGTCGGCACCTCCGACGAGCGCGGCCGCAAGGTGATGGGCGACGTCTATCGTCCGCTCTCGCTGAATCAGGCGCCGCTGATGTTCACGGAACGCCGCACAGCCGAGATGATCAAATACGCCGCGAACGCGTTCCTCGCGACAAAGATCACCTTCATCAACGAGATTGCTGACCTTTCCGAAAAGGTCGGCGCCAACGTGCAGGAGGTCGCGCGCGGCATTGGCCTGGACAACCGCATCGGCACCAAGTTTTTGCATGCGGGTCCCGGCTTCGGCGGCTCCTGCTTCCCGAAGGACACCAAGGCGCTGATCAAGATCGCGCAGGACTATGACGTGAGCCTGCGCATCGTCGAATCCGTGCTGGCGGTCAACGAGAACCGCAAGCGCGCGATGGCGCGAAAAGTGAGCCAGGCGCTCGGTGGCTCGCTGCGTGGCAAGACCATCGCCGTGCTCGGCCTCACCTTCAAGCCCGACACCGACGACATGCGCGATGCGCCGTCGATCCCGCTGGTCACCGGCCTGCTCGACATGGGCGCCAAGGTGAAGGCCTTCGATCCCGTCGGCATGGAGCAGGCGAAGAGTGAGCTGCCCAGCATCACCTATTGCGAGGACGCCTATTCCTGTGCTGAAGGCGCCGACGCGCTCGTCATCGTCACCGAATGGACGCAGTTCCGCGGTCTCGATCTCGACCGGTTGAAGGCGACCATGGCACAGCCGATCGTCGTGGATCTCCGCAACATCTACCGCCCCAAAGAGATGGCCGCAGCTGGCTTCCAATACGAGAGTGTTGGACGTTCGAATGAGGCGCTAGGCAGGTAGCATTTTCTCGCATCTTTCGCCAAAGTGGTTTTAACAAATGGCAAACCCTCTAATGCCAGTTTACCACTCAGTTCGGAAGCTTTCGCGGGCTAATCGGCTAGAATCTTCTCCGCTTCAATCCGGCCCGCATAAACATCATTGAGAGTATCTTTGATGATCCCTCTACCCTTGGCCCGTTCACCTGTCGCAATTAAAATGGCCCCCAGATGGAAGCGCATTTGCGGCGTCAATAGTCGATCAGGGTTAGCCAAGTTCATTAGTTCTCGTGCTTTATCAAATTCACCTAGGCGATAGGCCGACCAAGCCAACGTATCGAGAATCGCTTGGTTTTTGAAAGTCGCGTTTACCTGCAGGATATCGCGAGCTTGGCGCAGAGCGTTCTTATCCACAGGCTTCTGATCGGCAAGTAGATTTGCAAGTTCGTTGGCGCCAATGATTGACTCAGGGTTGGAGCTAAGCACATCGCGATAGCTCGCGATCATGCCATCGATTTGCCCGTTGGATTTCTGAACGTCCGCGCGCCCAAGAAGCAATGGCTCCTTCGGCGCTCCGGCCTCTATCCCGCGATCCAATGACGTCAGAGCCTGCTCAATTTGCTTCCTTTGCGCGTAACGCGCGGCTTGTTGAAGATACGGCGCAGCGTCTTTTGGTGTGGCGCGCATAGCTGACTCAAGCAGGGCGTTCGCTTTATTCGCCTGGTCAATGCTGTCATAAAGGCTGGCGAGGGTCATATCGTAAGCCGCAACGTCGGTCGGCGAAATATTGGAGCCAATCCGTTCAAGCCGGGTTATCGCCTCGCCTGCTTGTCCAGCCGCGATTGAAGCGCGGGCAAAAGCTTGAGCGCCTGGTACGTCAAAGCGGTCGTCGACTTTTTGGATCAAGAGCCGGCGATAAAGATCAACCGCATCAGGATACTGTCCCTGTGCCTCTCTGATTTCGCCGTCAAGTCTGATGACCTGCTGCCCGGCCTCGGGCAACTTGCTGAGCTGGGTAAGAGCTGAATACGCAGTAGAGAAATCTTTGCTTCGAAGCGCAAGCCGAATTTGCAACACTCGCCCATCGATCGAATCGGGATTACGCCCCAGGAAATCATCGACGGTACGCCGTGCTTCTCGAAGGCCCCCTAGACCGATTTGGATATCCACAATGCGCAGGATTGGCGTGAGATCCGATGGCCTCAGGCTCGTGACGCGCCTAAGAGCGGCAACAGCCTCCTTGGCCTGATCATTTTGAAGATAGGCGTCTGCCAACAGCGAGAACAGTTCTGCATTTGCAGGCTGACGTCGAGCTATCGACAAGAACGTATCGACTGCACCTGAAGGGCTTCGCTCCTTCAGCAATAGCTGCCCGCGAACGGCAAGCGCCTCATCGTCAGCTGGCTTACTCTTTGTCGCGGCTTCCAGCATGCTCTTGGCAGATCCAAGATCATTGTGCGCGATCAAGAGTCTTGAAAGCGCCAACTGGGCTGAACTGCGCGATGCCTCCGAGTGGGTTCGCGCTGTTGCGTCATTCAGAATTTTTGCAGCGGCGACAAACTGATTGTCTCGTGCGTAGACATCCGACAATACGACGTCATAGACAGTGGTCTCTGGCGCAGCCGCGATCGCTGAAGTGAGCTCACGAATAACAGCATTCTTGTCGCGGTGGCGGGTAAGATAAGAAACGAGCTGCATTCGCATGTTGATGTCGCCGGGAGCTATGGCAACCCCATCCCGCAGAACCTGCTCACCTTGCTCAACTCTCGAGTTCCTCGAAAATAGCTCGGCAAGGGCGACCCGATATTCAACCTCAGAGGGATCGTTTGAAATCAGCGCTCTATAAATTTCAAGCGCGCTATCCAAGTGTCCTTGTTGAGCTGATGCTTCGGCCTTCAGTTGCAAAAGCCTCCCGTCCGAAGCATCGGTTGCCAGACCAGCATTGATTCTGATTAGCGCATTGGCTGGGTCCCTTCTCTGAAGCGCCTCTTCGGCTAAAACTGCATTTGCGACGACATCTCCCGTATTCTCGGCCAATATAGCTTCTGCGTCAGCGCGCGCATTACGGCCATCTCCCAATCGCTGCCTTAGAAGGGCCCGATAGCCCTTCATCGCTCGGTCATTGGGCAGATCTGCGAGGCATTTGGCGATCCACTGCTCCGCGAGATTGTACGCACGAGCTCGGATCAATAATTTTGCCGCCGCCGCTCGCGCTTTTTCGGAGCGCGGCGCGGTTGCGTCCGCAGTCACGAATTCGTTTAGAGCCCTGTCCAAATCGCCGAGTTTTTCCGCAATCTGCCCAGCGAGAAAGTGCGCCTGACTGGCTTTAAAGTCGGCCTTGATGGATGCCTCAACCTCGGCGCGCGCCGCCTGAAATTGGCCCGCACTGTACAGTTCTTGAGCCTTGATTAGAGAAGACGAAGCAGTCTCACTGCTCTGTTCTTGCTTCCCGCAAGCCGTGAGTAGCAAAAGAACCGCGCATACTAAAAGCTTCAGCGAAATTTTCATGGAATTGACGGCGCCTGAAAGTTATTGATCAAAATGGTTGCAGCTGCCGCACCTGCTACACCTTCGCACTGCAGGCCTCGCATTTCTGCCCATCATCAAATAGGATCTACCCCGAACGATTTGCTGAGGCGACTATGGAAGCAGTCAATTTTCGGCGGACCGAAGGCAGGACCTTTGGGGGAGCGTTTGCGCTCGCCATTTGCATTGGTTCGATTGCCGGCGGTTGGCGCTCGCTGCTTCCGCTTTTTTCGGCCTGGAACCAACAGGAATATAGTCACGCCTGGTTTATTGTCCCGTTAGCTGTGCTCATTTTCGCACAACGCCTCCGCACGGCCAAGATTGGTGGAAATTATGCAATTGGCGTTCCAGTTGTGGCATTGGCAGTTGCCATCATGTTGTTCGCATGGACGACCGGCAGCTACACACTGACCATCTACGGTACCATATTGGGCTTAGCTGGGTTTGCATGGGCATCGTTCGGGTCAAACTCCATGAGGGTCTTGGCCGCACCTTTGGTGTACCTCCTTTTCGTGGTCCCACCTCCGCTGACCATCTATATGTCGCTTTCGGCAGAGATGCAGTTATTATCTTCCAAGCTTGGGACGATTTTTATTTCATTGTTTCAGGTGCCGGCATTGCTCGACGGCAATGTGATCGTCCTCGCCACCGGAAACCTCGAGGTTGCGGAGGCTTGCAATGGTCTGCGTTATCTCTTCCCGCTGATGGGTTTCGCATATCTCGTTTCAATGTTGATGGAGGACCGGCTCTGGAAGAAAGTTTTGGTTCTTCTGTCCTGCTTTCCGATCGCTATTTTCATGAATGCTGGCCGGATTGCGATGATCGCTGTGCTGCTTGGCTATTTCGACATTGATACATCGGTCGGCGTGATGCATACCGTCGCAGGTTTCGCGGTCTTTTCGCTATGCATAGGCGTATTGTTTCTCGAGGTTTGGTGTCTGCTCAGTATTGGAAACCCGCCCGGTCGCTTCCTTGTCTCCGATCTCATGATCGTTGATAAATTCACACTGGATAGGTTGATCAACTGGCCGCTATCGCGATCATCGCTTTCTGCAGGTATCGTCTTGCTTGCTGGGGCGGGCCTTCTCGCAAGCCTACCCGCCGTGCGCGCCGAAATCATGCCCACGCGTCAGCCATTAGCGCTGTTCCCCATGGAGTACAAAATCTGGCGCGGTGTGCCGCACGTCCTTGATGGGGATCTGGCCGATTCGATGGGATTTACGGACTATCTCTTGGCAGACTACGTCGATCCGACCGTGGGTCTCTCGTTGAACTTTTACGTGGCCTACTACGCATCGCAGCATGCTGGTGCTCATCCGCACAGCCCTCAGTTTTGCATACCTGGCGGCGGATGGACCATTACCAGCCAATCGGTAGTCGAGTTGCCTTTCAATGATGGCGTATCAATCGACGTGAACCGCGCCATCATTGAAAAGCGAGATGTGAAGCAAGTCGTGTACTATTGGTTTGAGGAGCGAGGCCGCCATATCGCAAACGAAAATGCACTTCGATACTATGCGATTAGAGACGCCATTGTTGAGAACAGGTCAGACGGAGCCCTCATCCGCATTGTCGCGACGATTCACAATGGAGAGGATGCTAAGGCAGACGCAGTTGTGAAGAAATTCGTCGCTGATATTGGTCCTATGATCGAATCTTACGTTCCGAGTCGAATGTCGCGGGAAACCGGCATCCGCTAAGTTCGTAGCTGCCGAAATTGGAGCGCAGCGCTTCTATTGCGCATTGCAGAATTTTTCATTGCTTTTCTGATTGTTCGGAATTAACGTTGGTTAACGAAGTTTTTCAACGTTTGTGGTTTATTTGGAAGGGGCGCTAGATGAACAAGCTAGCTAAATATTTGGGCGTGGTTTCCCTTGTGTTTTCATTTATTGGCCCAGCGTCAGCCGCGTCGTTGCAAGAGTACCTTTTTACGTTCAGCTACAATACAAATGGGTCGTTTACTCTTTCTAACCTCTCCTATTCTTACTCTGGGGGCAGTAATACGCTCTCTGGCATTTACACGACTTCGGGCGGAGGGGTCATCGGAGCGGGCTCCGGCAGCATAAGTCAGCTTGTTTCTGTTGATACATCAAAAAGTTATGCTAGCAACTATTCTGTGTCCCATTTTACTGGTACAGCTTCAAGTTTTGGTCTGTCGGTTTCGGCGGTGCCACTTCCGGCTGGGCTTCCATTGTTTGCCTTGGCCATCTTTGCTCTAGGCTTGGTTGGCTATCGAACCGCACGTAAGCGTGCGATCGGTCTACAAGCAGTTTGATTTTATTCAAGAATTGGGAAGGTTGTCTCGGCTGCTTGGTTGGTTTGGCGCCTTGGCTACAGACTATCCTTCCCAACTGGCCTGCAATTCCACTAAAGGCCAAGTGATAGTTTTCTCTTTCTTCGGGCTCCGCAATCGTCCTCTTTTATATCTGAGCCCTCAACCCGAGCCTTATTGGGATACCAGCCTGCCGCCGCCTTTCAGAGTATGCGCTTGGGGCGGCGACGCAAAGCCTGACCTCGGTATTCTCTAAAACTGCTCTTGTGCTGACCCATGCTCAGGACGATGGCCGTTGGAAGCGAGACGGGTTCGATGCCGCGCGCGCGGGTCGGATCCATTTGGCAGGCGAGGGCATTGTGGATCGTGTGAAACTCCGTTGCACCTGGAATTCGGAGACAATACCGGCAACGTCAGTAGGGCGAACTGATGCCTCCATTGGGGCGTTCGGGGTGGGCACCGTCTTGGGGCTGAGTTGATCGTTCACGAGACGGCTCCCTCAAGCTGGAGCTCCAGGGCCGTTTGCGCCGACCAACGCTCGAGCGCCACATCGACGTATTTCGGATCGATCTCGATCCCGCGAAAACGTCGTCCGGCGCGCTCGGCAGCGAGCAGGGTGGTCCCGGAACCCAGGAAAAGATCCAGCACGAGGTCGCCATGTTTGGTGACGTCCTTGATGGCGTCCGCAACGAGCCCGACCGGCTTGACGGTTGGATGCAGCGCAAGATCCTCGCGCCGGCCGCCCCGCATGGAATTGGCCGAGGCGTAGTCCCAGTGCGGTTGCGGCCGTGCTTGCCGAGCTCGACCATGTTGAGATGAGAGGCTGACCCCACCCGGTAGACGAAGATCAGCTCATGCTTGGACCGATAGAGCGTAAGCGCTGTTTTCAGGCCACAGCTCTGAGGTCGTGACGGCAATAGGCCCACGGAAGCAACTGATCGATCTCGCTATTCGGATGACCATTGACGATCCTGGTGAGGACGTCGGTCAGGTAGGCAAGCGGATCGAGGTCGTTCAGCTTACAGGTTTCGACCAGGGAGGCGATGGTGGCCCAGTGCTCGGCACCGCCGTCGGAGCCTGCGAACAGCGCATTTTTACGGTTCAACGTGATCGGACGGATCGAGCGCTCGACGGCGTTATTGTCGAGCTCGATACGGCCATCATCGATGAAGCGCGTCAGGCCATCCCAGCGTGAGAGCGCATAACGGATGGCGTCTGCCAGCTTGCCCTTTTGGCTGATCAACGCGAGCTTTGCGCGGAGCCACAGCTCGAAGGCTTCCGCCAGCGGCCGGCTTTTCTGTTGTCGAACGAGACGACGTTCCTCGGCGCTGCGGCCGCGGATGTCCTTCTCGATGGCATAGAACTCGGCGATATGCTTGAGCGCCTCGCTCGCAATAGGCGCAGGACCGGGGGTGGCAAGTTCGTAGAAGTTACGCCGCATGTGCGACCAGCAGAATGCAAGCTGAACGTTGCCACGCTCGGCGAGCCTGCCATAGCCGGCATAGCCGTCGACCTGCAGGATCCCCTTGAAGCCTGCCAGATGAGCGATCGGTCGGTCGGCCTTGCGGTCGGGCGCATAGACATAGGCGACGCCCGGCGGATCGGCACCGCCCCATGGCCGGTCGTCCGCCGCATAGGCCCAGAGCTGACCGGTCTTGGTGCGCCCGCGGCCGGGATCGAGCACCGGCATCGTCGTCTCGTCGGCGAACAGCTTTGGCCGCTGCCTGAGCTTGCCAAGGAGCCGCTCATGCAACGGGCGCAGATGGAAGGCTGCCTGTCCCACCCAGTCCGCCAGCGTCGAACGATCAAGCTCAATGCCCTGGCGGGCGTAAATCTGCGCCTGCCGGTAGAGTGGCAGGTGATCGGCATATTTGGAGACCAGGACCTGGGCGACGGTGGCCTCGGTCGGCAGACCACCCTCGATCAGCCGGGCCGGGGCCGGCGCCTGCATGACACCGTCCTCGCAAGCCCGGCAGGCGTATTTGGGACGCCGGGTGACGAGGATCCGGAACTGCGCCGGGACCAGGTCCAGCCGCTCACTTCTATCCTCGCCGATCCGGTGCAACTCGCCCTGGCAACAGGAGCAGATCTTATTGTCGATATCGACGACGACCTCGATCCGCCGCAAGTGCGCTGGCAAGGCGCCACGGTTGATCCGGCGCTTGCGAGCCCGAGCCTCACGGCTTTCAGGTGCGCTGACGTCCTGCGCCGTCTCGCTGTACGCTGCGACCTGCTCGACATCTTCCAGGCCCAGCAGCATCTGATCTTCAGGCAAGGTCTCTGCCCGCCGGCCGAACCGATGCCGCTGCAATTCCTTGATGATCTGACGCAGCCGTTCGCTCTCGCACCGCTCGGCAAGCAGCATCGCTTTCAGCGTCTCGGGATCGTCAGGCAGGGCGTCGCTCACACGCAATTCAGAGCATATTCGCCGCCATCTGGCGACGCGCTCGATGCCCCTGATTCACTTCGCCGCAGCGCTGCCAACAACTATCCGGCTTGCGTTGGCGCTGGCGTCTCCCGTACCTCGTGGACACGCCGCCAGTCGAGCCCTTCCAACAGCGCCGACAATTGCGCCGCCGACAGACGCATCACGCCGTCCTCGATCTTCGGCCAGCGGAAGATCCCATCCTCAAGCCGTTTGGCGAACAGGCACAGACCCGTTCCGTCCCAGAACACCAGCTTGATCCGATCCGCCCGCTTGGCACGGAACACATAGACAGCTCCCGAGAATGGGTCAGCCCCCATGCTCTCGCGCACCAGGGTCGCAAGCCCTTCCATCCCCTTGCGGAAGTCCACCGGTTTGGTCGCCACCATCACCCGGACCGCACCCGACGGACCGATCACCGGCTCGCCTTCAGCGCCTGGACGATCGACGCAATCATTGCCGTGTCCGCACCACGACCGGCCCGGATCGTGATGCCGTCGACTTCGATCTCGATGATCCCGGCATCGCAACGGCAAGTTCGGACATCCGGTTTGGGTTTGCAGCGCGCCACTTTGCGCTCCCGGCCAAGAGCAGGCGCCGGCACTGCGACATCCACCACCGCCGGCACAAACTGCACTTCTTCTATTTCGGAATGACCGCCTGCTGCCTCTCGCAACTGACGTCGCCAGCCAAACAACTGCTGCGGTGACAATCCATGCCGTCGGGCTACCGAACAGACCGAGTCGCCGCTCGCCACAATCTCCGCGACGATCCGCGCCTTGTCCTCGTCGCTCCACTTCCGCCGACGGCCGGCGCCGGTGAAGACCTCAAGCCGCCGTACCGGCTCCGTGATAGCAGTATGCACTGTGTCCATTCTAAGCCTAACGGTCCAAATCGAACCGCAGACTCGCAGATCACCCCATCATCCGGTAGGTGGCCGCTGAACAGCGCTTAC
>NZ_JYMR01000033.1 GCF_000938255.1 Bradyrhizobium sp. LTSP849
GTAAGCGCTGTTCAGCGGCCACCTACCGGATGATGGGGTGATCTGCGAGTCTGCGGTTCGATTTGGACCGTTAGGCTTAGAATGGACACAGTGCATACTGCTATCACGGAGCCGGTACGGCGGCTTGAGGTCTTCACCGGCGCCGGCCGTCGGCGGAAGTGGAGCGACGAGGACAAGGCGCGGATCGTCGCGGAGATTGTGGCGAGCGGCGACTCGGTCTGTTCGGTAGCCCGACGGCATGGATTGTCACCGCAGCAGTTGTTTGGCTGGCGACGTCAGTTGCGAGAGGCAGCAGGCGGTCATTCCGAAATAGAAGAAGTGCAGTTTGTGCCGGCGGTGGTGGATGTCGCAGTGCCGGCGCCTGCTCTTGGCCGGGAGCGCAAAGTGGCGCGCTGCAAACCCAAACCGGATGTCCGAACTTGCCGTTGCGATGCCGGGATCATCGAGATCGAAGTCGACGGCATCACGATCCGGGCCGGTCGTGGTGCGGACACGGCAATGATTGCGTCGATCGTCCAGGCGCTGAAGGCGAGCCGGTGATCGGTCCGTCGGGTGCGGTCCGGGTGATGGTGGCGACCAAACCGGTGGACTTCCGCAAGGGGATGGAAGGGCTTGCGACCCTGGTGCGCGAGAGCATGGGGGCTGACCCATTCTCGGGAGCTGTCTATGTGTTCCGTGCCAAGCGGGCGGATCGGATCAAGCTGGTGTTCTGGGACGGAACGGGTCTGTGCCTGTTCGCCAAACGGCTTGAGGATGGGATCTTCCGCTGGCCGAAGATCGAGGACGGCGTGATGCGTCTGTCGGCGGCGCAATTGTCGGCGCTGTTGGAAGGGCTCGACTGGCGGCGTGTCCACGAGGTACGGGAGACGCCAGCGCCAACGCAAGCCGGATAGTTGTTGGCAGCGCTGCGGCGAAGTGAATCAGGGGCATCGAGCGCGTCGCCAGATGGCGGCGAATATGCTCTGAATTGCGTGTGAGCGACGCCCTGCCTGACGATCCCGAGACGCTGAAAGCGATGCTGCTTGCCGAGCGGTGCGAGAGCGAACGGCTGCGTCAGATCATCAAGGAATTGCAGCGGCATCGGTTCGGCCGGCGGGCAGAGACCTTGCCTGAAGATCAGATGCTGCTGGGCCTGGAAGATGTCGAGCAGGTCGCAGCGTACAGCGAGACGGCGCAGGACGTCAGCGCACCTGAAAGCCGTGAGGCTCGGGCTCGCAAGCGCCGGATCAACCGTGGCGCCTTGCCAGCGCACTTGCGGCGGATCGAGGTCGTCGTCGATATCGACAATAAGATCTGCTCCTGTTGCCAGGGCGAGTTGCACCGGATCGGCGAGGATAGAAGTGAGCGGCTGGACCTGGTCCCGGCGCAGTTCCGGATCCTCGTCACCCGGCGTCCCAAATACGCCTGCCGGGCTTGCGAGGACGGTGTCATGCAGGCGCCGGCCCCGGCCCGGCTGATCGAGGGTGGTCTGCCGACCGAGGCCACCGTCGCCCAGGTCCTGGTCTCCAAATATGCCGATCACCTGCCACTCTACCGGCAGGCGCAGATTTACGCCCGCCAGGGCATTGAGCTTGATCGTTCGACGCTGGCGGACTGGGTGGGACAGGCAGCCTTCCATCTGCGCCCGTTGCATGAGCGGCTCCTTGGCAAGCTCAGGCAGCGGCCAAAGCTGTTCGCCGACGAGACGACGATGCCGGTGCTCGATCCCGGCCGCGGGCGCACCAAGACCGGTCAGCTCTGGGCCTATGCGGCGGACGACCGGCCATGGGGCGGTGCCGATCCGCCGGGCGTCGCCTATGTCTATGCGCCCGACCGCAAGGCCGACCGACCGATCGCTCATCTGGCAGGCTTCAAGGGGATCCTGCAGGTCGACGGCTATGCCGGCTATGGCAGGCTCGCCGAGCGTGGCAACGTTCAGCTTGCATTCTGCTGGTCGCACATGCGGCGTAACTTCTACGAACTTGCCACCCCCGGTCCTGCGCCTATTGCGAGCGAGGCGCTCAAGCATATCGCCGAGTTCTATGCCATCGAGAAGGACATCCGCGGCCGCAGCGCCGAGGAACGTCGTCTCGTTCGACAACAGAAAAGCCGGCCGCTGGCGGAAGCCTTCGAGCTGTGGCTCCGCGCAAAGCTCGCGTTGATCAGCCAAAAGGGCAAGCTGGCAGACGCCATCCGTTATGCGCTCTCACGCTGGGATGGCCTGACGCGCTTCATCGATGATGGCCGTATCGAGCTCGACAATAACGCCGTCGAGCGCTCGATCCGTCCGATCACGTTGAACCGTAAAAATGCGCTGTTCGCAGGCTCCGACGGCGGTGCCGAGCACTGGGCCACCATCGCCTCCCTGGTCGAAACCTGTAAGCTGAACGACCTCGATCCGCTTGCCTACCTGACCGACGTCCTCACCAGGATCGTCAATGGTCATCCGAATAGCGAGATCGATCAGTTGCTTCCGTGGGCCTATTGCCGTCACGACCTCAGAGCTGTGGCCTGAAAACAGCGCTTACGAACAAGCAGCGACAGAGGTAGCCAATCCCACACAGATTTTATTGTTTTCGTTGATCTTTTCGAACGCTACTTACGTTCGGGACGCAGGGGTCGCAGGTTCGAATCCTGCCACTCCGACCAGAAATCATTAGGTTTTTCCTTCTATCGTTGGTCCTTCCCGAGTCAACCACCGTTTCAACCACCGAAACATACCGGCCTTTTTGGCCGATGGCGGTGGCCGCTCCCTGAAGAAAGTCTGGGTGGTGGTGCCCATAGGTGTCCTGCAGGACCTCAGGAGACATACCCAGGAACCCTGCCGCCTCCCAAATTGGCACGCCACGCTGCATGAGCCATGTCGCAGCGGTATGGCGCAGGGTGTGGGGGGTCGCCTCCCGGGCAGCTCAGCAAGCCCTACGGCGGTCTTAAAACCCTTTTTCACGGAGGCGACCGGCTTGCCGTTGAACTCAACGAAGCACTCTGCGATCAGCTTCAGGTTCCACCAGCGTCGAAGGTGGACGAGCAGCCGAGGCGGTATGGGTGCTGGCGTCTGACGCTTCTTGGTCGCGCGCTTGCCAATGGCCTTGCGATAAAAAATGCCGCGCTCCAGATCCACGTAAGAGCGCCCAGTTATCGCATATGGCGACGCCGAAGCGATCGCGCCTGCGCGAGTGCCCGTGTACAGGCCGATCAGGATAAACCGAGCGATATGACGCAGAGGCCTGCGGTTCGTGGCGACCGGGCCGCCCTTCGACGCTCCTGAGTGTATTGTCTGCTTCTCACGATACCTCCAACAACGCCAAAGCAGCGCTGCGGCCTCTTTGCGAGTCAGCCATCGGTCGCGGGCGTCGCCTTTGGGAGGCAGCGAAACCCGCACCACGCCGCGGTGAAAGCCTTCCTTGGCGTGGTGATTGATCGCAGCGCGCAGTGTCTCAAGGTCGCGGCGGGCACCACCCGGATTGCCACGATGCGTGGTGTATCCCGCACAGGTCTGAGCGTTAACTTGCGCCAGCATCCTGCCACCCCAATACTCGTTTAGACGTTCGATCCTCGGCTCAATCTCGTGTTGCTCTCCTGGCTCGCCTATGTCCGTCAGGTAGATTGAGAGCACATCGGCGCAGTCGATGTCCTCTATGTCGCGTCTATTCCGTTCGGGTTGATACTTGCGCGCGATGTAGTCCGCGAGCGCCTGCTCTGCTTCTCGAGGCGGCTTTGTTCCAGACGCGTTCGCAAGGCATCCTGTGGCGATATGCTGGTCGCCGTCCTTGATGATCCAGACGGCTTGGGCGACGAGCTTGCCGTCTCTGTATCTGGGCTTGCCCCAATCAAAATGCGGCCTGACGTCGGGGCAGCGCCTGCCGCAGGCGGTGCAGACCGGGCGCTGCTCGACGTCCGACAGCCGGACCTCATCAGGCCAGCGGTCCGCGCCCAAGGCAACATGGTGGCCGCAGCAGCAGTAGATCAAGATGCCCCCAACACCCATTTCGCGCATCTCGCCGAAGGTGATCTTCACCGGGCGCCCGTCTGGTAGGGTCGGGCTGATGCGTTTGAACGGGCGAGGCATCTCGCCAAGAATGGCCTGACCAGAGCCGAGTCAAATTGTCGATTCCCAGTAGGTCGGGATGGCGTCGGGCTACCGCAGGTCGTGGGTGTGGAAATCTCGCCTTCAGCACAACTCCTCCCGGCGAGGTGCGCGGCTTGCGAGGTAAGGGTGCGCGAAACCACCAAGGCTGAACGCCAGAAGGCGGCGCAGCGGCGAAGGTCCTTGGAGTTGATGAGGCTGCATCCCGGCAAGTCAGAATCGGAAATAGCGGCTATGATAAAGGCCGGCGAGGCCTCATGAAGTATGGTTCTTTGGAATACCAATATGCCGAGCCAATTGCCCGCGCGCTCGCGGAGCATGAAGGGTTCTCGAAGTGGGTGCTGTCTAAATCGAAGTTCTCAGAAGATGCCGATGCGCGTCTGCTCAAGAACGAGATGATGCTGCAGAGACAGACCCCCACCGCCGAATGGTGGAGATTTCACTTTTTCATGGGCTGCAAAAACCCGTGCTGCAGTGGTGGACGGGAGACGGACATTTTCGCGGTCTTCGAGGCACAGGACAAAAGACGCTTTGCGATGCATTTTGAGGTCAAACAGCCCAAAGACAGGTTCGACCCTGCGCGGATGCAGGAAAAGCGGTATGCGCTGCGGGCGCAATGCTGGGTGGATAAGGCTCCACCGAAGGTCTTAAAGCATCAGGATGCCTCGCTCGGCATTTTCTTCAGCGAGGATCGCCGCGATAGCTTCGAGCCGGTACTGTCCTGTTTCCCGACGCAGATCACTTTCGAGGAGATCGAGAGAGAGTTTCCTCAGGTAGCTGAGTGGAGAAACCAAGGGCGGACTAGCTGAGGCGGGTGTTGGACCGCCTCTAGCCACGAAGCCAGCAAAAGCGAACGGAGCTTGTCTCCATATGTTCTGGTCCTGTCATGGTTCTCTCCTTGATACCGAGAAAACCATACGCACTGACGCACTCGGAGTGTTTTGGAATCTTGTGTCCAATGAAAGTTAGTCTCCTCGCTATCGCGCCAGGTCCGCGAGGAGACGGTTCATCTCCGCCTGGTTTGACGCAGTTTGAAGCCGCTCATCGATACGATCACGCGAGTATTTCGAAAGGGCCCATCCCAGCGGGGCGTCGATCGCGCCTGCGATCGAGAATTGGTAGTAACTGTCACTAGGGGCCAGGCTCTCCCTCAATTGGCGCGCAACGCCAAGGCCGCTAATCGAACGCGCCTGCAATTCGACTTCGAGGGTTCCAGGAGTTAGATTTTCCTTCGGCAACGGATAAAGAAAGCGATGCAGGCCAAGCCGAGTATTGTGGGCGTAGTCGCGCCTATATTCTGCGTCCCAAGCGTGGAAGCCGAACCGCCAAATTGGCGCAAGCAGCTTACGCCTGTCCGATAAAACCTCATTGCATTCCGCGACCCGTTCCGTACGCCCATCGATGGCCGCCGCCGTCTCGCAATTCGCATCGCTGGTCACCTGGATAACGATTACGCGAAGCTTCAGATTGTTCTGAGACGCGACGGCCTTCGCTTTCTTGTAGGCCTCAAGAGCCGTAGCCGCGCCGAAATTGTCGTAGAACCCGCCATCCGCGACACCTTCATAGGCCTTGCAGCCGTTGGTCACGCTGGATGCTGTTTTGACGTTCTTGTCCTGCGGTGTGGCGGTCGGCCGAAACCATCCCCACTCCTCGACAAACGGAAAACGAGCACTGTTGTTTGCCGCCGTGCTCAAGGGCATGTCGATATGCTCGGCAATGTTCAGGTTGCACGAGTTTCTTGTTTCGAGCCATCCATCGGTGTGGAGATTGCTAATCGGTAGGCGATCGCCACCGAACACCGATGTCGTATTCAGAACCAATGATAGTGCAGTCGGCTGATCGCGCCAAAGGGCCCGAAAGGGCGCGCTGAACGGGTTGGAGGTCTCACCTGTCGACGCCTCGAGAGATCGCCATCGCGCTTCCCAAGTTTGCTCAAGAGCGACGCTTCGCGCAGGAAAGACTGGTATGAGAAAATTTAGGACGTCCCGTGTCACCATGGCTCCAATAATTCCAGCCAAGAAGTCCTGTTCATGAAACTTGGCCGCGCAAGCCTCGAGACGCCCAAGTTCCCCCGCAGCAGCACAATGGTTCGGTGAGGTGAGAAGCGCCCGAAAAAGACTAAGGCCGACAGAACCGCCAGACACTCCGCTCGCAAGGAACAGCTTTGTGCGCGCCGAAGGAGCACGATCAACAATCCTGGCCAACACTTTGGAGGTCCAATAGCTTGCCCTGATGCCGCCACCGGCAGCCGCAACAATGATAATTGTTGGCGTTTGCGACTTTTGTTGAGCAACGGATTCAAGCAGAGTCTTACCGAAATCCCGCTGCGGCACGAAGTGTTGAGCTCCCCGGATCATATCATGCGGCGGCCACGAGATGACGCACCCGCTAAGCTCCGAGAGAACCAGTACGCCAACGCAAGGCAAGAAAATCATTCGGAGACGAATGCCAGAGATTCTCACCCACCGGGCCAGCTCAACCACCAACAGGAACCAACCGGATAACCCTAGGGAAAGAATGAGCGCTGAACCGAACCATTCGCCAAACTCCGCAGGAGCAATGCCGATGGCGCTCAGCAGCACGACGCCGGTGATCCCAGCAACAAACCGACGGCGTAACGCCACTGCCACCAGGACCGTCGCCAGACTAAAGGAGACGATCAAAGCCGCGGCGATCACAATGGTGAGTCCGGCAGCCGCAAGCGTGAGAACGTCCTCCGGCAGCAGAAGCGCGAATGCGAAACTTGCCGCTAGTGATGTGACGAACGACAGACCTATTGCAAACTCCAACAGGTCGAATTCACTTTTCGTCAGTCCGAAACGACGTGGCGGCGACGCCTCATCACAGAACAATGCAACGGCACTACCAAAAACGACTGCGTTCAAGACGCCCATTGCAGCGCTGAGACGAATGGCAGCCCACACGTCGCCATCCGTCGACCGCCAAATATCGACGCCCTGGCCCGTAAACACCAGTACGTAAATAAAGAGTGCTGCAAACAACGTCAGAAATGGCAAAGTGATCAGTAGAACACGACGCCGGTGATCCTCGGGTTCTGCTGGCGGATAGTCCAAATTGGTGATTTCCAGTTGCGTAGGAATTTCGTTGAACCGAACGCCAAGGATAGCTTCGAGGCGCCGGCGTGCCCTGTCATCCAAATCGAACTCGCGCTCTGGCGGCGCAGTTGGACCCTTGTTCTTTCGCGCGAGCTGGCTTTGCAGCATCCAAAGAAGCTTCTTGGTTTGCTGTTCATCGAGATAGAATGGCTCCCGGTAGATGTGCCGCGGCTGGCGGACAACGATGGTAGCCCTGCGATCAGCTGCCGCAACCGTTCCCGGGTCCTTCGGCGACCAGAAGGTCAATTCTCGACCATCTGCTCCGAAAAACTTCAGGGTGCCGTCCGCCGATCGCTCAACGAAGGTATCGGTATATTGCCGCCGGCCGCCTCGGCTCGGCATCGAGCCCTTCACCACCGCTCCCCCCATTCCATTCGCGCTTGGGTAGCATAAGTATATCAGTTGCCGCGGTGAGCCAAATCACCGCTGGCGAATGTTGGCTTCTGGGCAGAGGCTAAGTGTTATCGGCCGGATGAATTGGACCGGTCTTGCGGGTCCCGCCCTACTATTAAGTTCAGTACAATTTGTTTGGAACGAAAACTTGCGCTCCGCGTGGAGTCCTGCCCTCCCTCGTGGAGTCCTGAGAGTTGGCGGCAAAGAGAACTCGGGGGAGTTCCAGATGCCCAGATTCTATTTCCACAAGCACTTGAATGGGCAAACGGTGCCGGACCGTCGAGGCCTTTGCTTCGCAACGAAGACGAAGCACGCGCCCACGCCGTTCGCTGCACGCCTTTGACTCTCAGGAAATCGGCCAGCAGAGGGAAGAATGCCTGGGAGGTGTCGGACGGCGAACGCACGATTTATGTTGTGAGAGGAATTGTAAAATCGCGATATTATTTGTCCGTGCGATTGAGGAAAGGTTCATTCGCCCGAATGATGACGCTGGCCCCGGACGAGCGTACAGTTGGCTGCGTGGTCGGTGTTGCAGATAGCGAGTCGGCTGCCTGAAGGCCCCAGCCCCCGCCAGCCCCGGGCTGGGGCCTATCGTTTGACATCCGCAGAGGGGGATTAGGTTGCTTCGCCCGTCGCAATGTCGATAATCGAAATGGCGGGCCGGTTGGGTCCCTAGGGCGTCGAGGTAGTTGAATTCTTCCCTGCCTTGGACACCGCTTCTATTAGAACCGGGCACTTTTCATAGGTCTTAGCATCGCCCGCCTCAGTACCACGAAGCTCCCTGCATTCGCCGCCGTCAAAGAACCACTTGGTGCTACCAATGGCGACGATCACGCTGCATTTGGGGCACTGCACCTGCATAGTTTGCGCCCAGAGTTGGACTATTTCCAGTGGCTGGCATTGCCACAATAAAATAGACCCAGTACCTGATTTTCAGACCAGGCCACTGAGATCGTAAACAGGCTAGTGCCCCGGAAAGGCTGAAGTAGCCTTACAAGTTATAGCGGTGCCGACATGCGGCCGATCGGCGGCCATAAGCTAGCCGGCTCTAAAACATGTGGGCGAGCGCGAGCCAACTTGATACAGCGAGACAAGCAGCAATGCCGACGTAGGGCAACGCCAAGTTCATCGGAAATCTCCCCTCGAAAAGAGGTCACAGAGAATTGGCTGTCCTTCCGATGCCCGCATCTACGGCGAGCCTAAGATCTTTCCGTCTCGCGGGCCGAACCTTTTTGGAGTCTTGTCTATTTCGGACTTCGACCTTGGCCAGCACAACAAGCCGGCGCAGCCGCTGGATTTCCAGCATTATAACTTTCAGCTGTTGGCGTTCCTCAGAAACATGTCGCAGATGCGGGCTGTGGATATCCATTGGCCCCTCACGCAATAAAAACTGAAAAAAGCCGCTCAATGCAAGCAGACTATACGTATTTGCAGATTCCGGAAATAACCGTTTTCACATTTAATGAAGATGAGGCTCCGACCACTTAACATTAGTTATTAGCTGCCGCCCGCCGGGGCGAGAAAGCCTCGCTTGAAGGCCTGCCACGCAACGAGCCGGCGGACCCTGCCCTCAATAAACGGAACTCAATGCACGTTAGGCATGTTTCGGTTCCGGCGAAATTTACTTTGAAACTCTAATCAAGTTGGTGCTAAAATCTGCTACCGGGGCTGGCTGCATATTCTACTTGTTCATTTAACCCGGTTTATTTTGACCAGCGGGGCCGCAGCGAGAGATATTCGCTGCGGCCTTCGCATGCGGCACGTTAGCGCCGCAACGGCTCCGGCAGCCGCGAGGCAGCTCCCATCACCTGCTGTGTCCGTTCGATAACCCCTCAGTGAACGAAACCGTATACCCGGCTCCTGAAGCACTCCGGAAACAGAGCGGGCCTAGCCTCCTCTCGGGGCCGAAGAGGCGAGAGAAGATGATCACGCTTAAAGTAATTGCAGTTGCCCTTGGCGCTGGACTTTTGCTTTCGATGTATTCGGGAGACCTCGGCGCCGACGTCATTCTCACCATCGTCGCTTGCCTTTCATAACGAGAAGGCCCGCCAGCGTGAACGGGTGGGCATTTTGGGAGTGTAATCCCTGGCAGGTGCAAAACCCCCGGCGATTGCGCGTCACCTATTTTCAAGTAATGATTTGGTTTGGCAACGGCGGATTCATCGCAATCTCTGCGACTGTGAAATGGTTCACAGATCGTAAGAGGGGTCTCGCGGGGCCCTCCTCGCGTATTTCTTGCTTCTATTATCGAAGTCCGACATTATTAAAAGGTCGGGATATAAAGTCCTGGCCGAGGGAATGGGGGCGTCGCGGAGCGAAGACACTCCGCTACAGCGACGTTTAGGAATGTTGCCTCGGGGCACCTCACCCCGTGAAGCAAAAAGGAAAGAGATAGTAGCCGTCAAAGGAAGACGATGATGATTGACGAGCAGTTGTCGCGCGCACATCACAACAATATTCAACGCTATCGCCATTTATTGCGAACGAGTTTGATCGAGTTCGAGCGCCAATTTGTCGAAAGGCGCTTGAGCGAAGAGCAATCGAAGCTGGAGATATTGGAGGCCTGCCTCCCTAACGACCATCATCCCAGCAGATCACCCGGCTTAGATGGCCGCTTGGGCTTAACAAGCCGTCGACGACGTTCTGGCTCTCACCTCACGCCCGCTTATGCAAGCTCCAGAACCTGATCAGCAGCAGCGCTACGCTTCCGTTGCCTACTGGTGGGTGCGCATGGACAGGTGACGCCCCTTGCGCTCGCGCTCAGGTTGAGGTTGGATCACGGTTTTAGGAATTAGGATTTAAATGGCCATCAAATTCATTGTGGCAAAAGATCTAAGAGACGAACTCGCGTTGCGAGGCATCCGGTCGTTGGCTTCCCAAGAATCAGAGGAAATCGCGGCTCGTATCTTTGAACGGATTGCCGATCTCGAACTGGACCTTGCAGCGCGTGACTTCACCTCAACGAGCCGCGTCAAAAAACCAAGGTGACGAGCGGAGATGTCCATTTACGATCCCCTACGAACAAAGCTGGACAGCGTGCGAGAGCAAACTGTTCGACTCACATTCTCTGAAATCGAAGCGCTACTCGGAAGGCCACTACCTGCCTCTGCCCACAGATTCAGTGCCTGGTGGGGCAATGAGAGCTCGCGCAACGCTGGCCACACACAGGCCATGGCTTGGCTGAAAGCTGGGTTCAAGGCGAAGGTCTCGCTGAAGCAGCGGGCTGTTGACTTTCATCGAATATGAATCTCGCCATGATGCGTTGCCCAGGAGTCGCGGCTTACCAAGGGCAAGCCAGCTCAGACGCGCAGATTTTCTGCGCTACTCTTGCCGCGCTTCTGATCGACCTGCACCTCGTAAGAGACCTTCTGCCCCTCAGCCAAGCCCGATAGGCTAGCGCGCTCCACCGCGCTGATGTGCACGAAGACATCCTGGCCGCCGTCATCGGGCTGGATGAAACCAAATCCCTTCGTCGCGTTGAACCACTTCACAATACCGGTCGCCACGTCCGCCTCCACCGAGCAAATGACAACAGCCTAAGTCGTTGCACCAAGCCCGGCAAGTAAAACCGGCAGCCTAAGCGTTCGCGCGCTCTCTTTAACTTCTATGCGAATCGGATTCCTATGGGCTGAAGCCATGGGAGGGGGCAATGAAGCTGTTTTTCACCGGGAACGGCACCACGCCCGTGCGGGGCTGCGAGCTCTGCTTACAGCCCATGAGGTTCTTGGGTGAGCATGCCGAATGCCGGCTGTTTAGGTGCGACGATTGCACCCTTGTCGCCACAGAGGAAGTCGATGCTCGGCAATCCCCGGCGGAAGGAGTTTCACCGCCGACATACCGGATGTGACCTGGATTGGTCCGCCCGCAAAAGACCTCTAAGCACCGCGAGGATGGATCGAACAAGGAAACGGCCTCAGCGGCATCGGGGGATATGCTGAGGCCGGATCGATGTCTCCCGCGCGAGCGGGACGCCCAAATAAAACGCTGGCCGCCGTGCCTTGTTCCTAGCCAATCGGCCCCTCGCCTCGGGGTCCGCACCTATCCGAAGCGCGAGGCCGAACGCCTGCCAAGCATCGACCTGACAGCCGCATCATGGTGCACACTGCTTGGTAATCCTGCCATTCCAAAAGCAGCTGGGAAGGGGGGCGTGGGCAAATTCGCGGCCAGTGCCTAGGTTGAAGGCCTGCCAGCACGCGGCCCTGTGGGCCATCTCTCACTGATACTCGGTTGATGCCGTGTTCGCGCTCGTACTGCTTTGTATTGTGGCCGCTGATCCAGAGGTACAGCGCCACAATGACGAAAGCAGCAGAAATAGTTTGAAGCAGCGTCAGGCTTACGGACAGGAGGGCCGATCCCGTCTTTCGCCAATTATAAAAGTACGACCAAACAACACACCCACAGTAAAGAATTGCGGCTGCGACATACAGGGTGGTGTCGGTTACTTTGTGCCCTCGACGTTCTGCTTCCTCAGAGAACGCAAACATGGTCAGGCTGACCAAGGGAGCAAGAATGCCGCCGATGAGGCCAACGTAGATCGACGGGATAAACCAAAACCTGACGCCGATTAGATGAGTTGCTCGGATCGTCGTAAAAATCCAGCAACATACGAAGAGTGGGACAACCACCAGGCTAACGGCGTTAAGCGAGCCAACCATCCCCGATCGGGATTATCCATACCGGCACCCGACTGAATTAATCTTCTGCGACCGACTCACTCAGGTGGGAGCTTTGTCGGAAATATTTGGAACATTCTTAGCTACCCGATCCGCAACGACTCGAGACAAAGCCAGGCCAATGATAAGGACGAGCATAAAACGAGCGACCTGCTGCGCCATAACAAACCCGACATCGACAGTGGTGGATGCCGCAATAATTGCGACCGAGTCTGCCCCGCCCGGGCTGGTGGCAAGTTAGGCTGTCAAAGGATCGATATCGAAAGCTTCGACGAGAGCGAAGGCCAATCCGAAACCAATCGGTCGTTCGCCTCCCATTTTTTAATAACACGCTCCGTCTTTTAAAGAACACGCTCCATCGAAATTTAATCCCGATCATTAATTTCCAATTCGGCGATAAATATCAATTTGGGCGACGGCAGGGAATTGCGGCTGCGCGACATAAATCTCCATGCTCGGGTCAATAAATCGTCTCAAAAAAGGCGCGTGCGAATTCGAAACCACGTTCCTAATGGGGCGGCTAAGAACCAGATCAAAGTTGGACTGAGCCGCGAAGTATCAAATGGTCTGCGCGTAAAATCTAGTTTGCGCGTGCATTGCTCAGGGATGGACAAACATGGCAATTGCTGGATTTCCAGACGCGAATAGCACCGGTCTTCCTCATGGCGTTATCCTGACTGCGTCGGGCGACGTGACTGTCACTCAGCCAGGCACCGTCATCAACGCTCTCGATGTCAAAGGCACGATTTGGGTCATGGCCGATAACGTCACGATTCAAAACAGCCGCATAACGTCTACCGATTGGACAGGCATCTGGATCAAGCAAGGCATCACAGGAACTGTCGTCAAGGATAGCGAGATTCTAAACGTTGGAAGCAGTCAAGATGGCGCGAACGGCATTGTCGGTTCCGGCACATTCCTGCGCAACGATATCCATAACGTGGAGAATGGCATTATTGCCACCGGCTCGAGCCTTATCCAGGACAATTATATCCACGACATGAATGCGCCGAACGTGCGTCTCGGCACGTCATTGGGTGGTCCGCACTACGATGGCATCGAGATCGACGGCGGCGTTTCTGACGTCGTTATTCGGCACAACACCGTCATCAACGAGAACAGCTGGGTCTCGGCCGTGATGATCAATAATGACTTCGGTCCGGTCTCCAACATTCAGGTGGACGGCAACTATCTTGCGGGGGGCGGCTACACCCTTTACTCCGACGGCAGTTTCAGCAGCACCGACAAGATTTCCGGCGTCCAATTCACCAACAACGAACTTGGTGAGGGCAAGTGGGGTTACTATTACTTCAAAGGCAACACGCCCGTCCTGTCAAACAACGACGAGCTCGGCACGGGATGGCAGACGTCTCCGACAACGCCACCCTCAACGCCCACTATCCCGGCAACGCCGACCATCTCATCCTGGTCACCCGATACGGGCAAGACCGGCGACGGCATCACCGACGCCAGCAAGGTCAGCCTGCACGGGACCGCTGTCGCAGGCAGCACCATCAAGGTCTATGACGGCTCGACGCAGATCGGGTCGACGACTGCGACTTCGAGCGGCAGCTGGGACTACATCACCCAGGTCCTGAGTGACGCAAAGCACGCGCTGACGGCGACTGCGACCAACTCGTCGGGCAAGACCAGCGTGGCGTCGGCTGCGGTGACCGTCACCGTCGACACCAAGGCACCGGCTGCACCGACGATCGCGAGCGATACCGTCAACACTGCCCATCAGGTCGTGATGTCGGGGACTGCTGAAGCGAACAGCGCGATCAAGGTGTTCGACGGAACGACGCAGGTCGGCACCGCGACGACCAACTCGAGCGGCGCGTGGAGCGTCACGACGTCCGCCCTGTCGTCCGGTTCGCACGCGCTGACGGCGAAGGCGACCGACGTTGCGGGCAACGTCAGTGCTGCGTCGACGGCCATACATCCGGTCATCGGCTCGGGAACCTCGGGCTCCACCGGTTCGGGCACGGGCACCACTGCGCCTGCCGCGCCGAAGATCGCCTCTTTCTCGACCGACAGCGGTGTCGCCGGTGACCACATCACCAGCGACAAGACACTGACCCTGGCGGGGACTGCCGCTGCCAACAGCACGGTCAAGGTGTTCGACGGCAAGACCCAGCTCGGCGTCGTCACGGCGGACGCCAGCGGAGCATGGCACTACGCGACTGCTGCGCTGGCCGACGGCAAGCACAGCTTCACTGCAACGGACACGGCCTCTGGCGTCACCAGCAAGGCATCGACTGCGCTGGATGTCACGGTGGATACTGCTGCTCCGCATGCTCCGGTTCTGTTGAGCGATCCGACCACGCATAACCGCGCAACGGTGTCCGGAACGGCGGAGGCGGGGAGCTCGATCAAGCTTTATGAGGGCACGACCCTGCTTGGCACGGCGACCGTCGCAAGTGACGGCGACTGGAGCGTGACGACCTCGAATCTCAAGCACGGGTCCCACACCTTCACTGCGACAGCCACCGACGCTGCCGGCAACACCAGCATCTTGTCGCAGCCGATCGACCCCCCGATCGGCTCGCACGGCGCCAACGGCACCTCGACGGTGGAAGTCACCAATGTGCGTCAGCATTGGGATCACACCGCAACGATCAAGGGCACTGCCGATCCCAACAGCCAGATCAAGCTGTCGGACAGTACGACCTCGGTCGGTTCGGTTACGACGGGTGCCGACGGCAAGTGGAGCTTCCAGACCTCCGACCTGTCGGGCAAGTCCCACGCCTTTGCCGCGGAGCAGGTCGACACCACGGGCCACGTGGTCGGGACCAGCTCGGGCGAGGCGATCATCGGCACGGGCCGCAGCAATACGCTGACCAGCACCTCGGGCAACGACGTCATGGTCGGCAAGGCGGGTGCTGATACCTTCGTGTTCGCGTCGAACTTCGGCCAGGACGTCATCAAGGACTTCGCTGCCCGCGGACCGGCTCACGACACGGTTCAGTTCAGCAAGGGCGTGTTCGACACCTTTGCGAGCGTTCTCTCCCACGCGGCCCAGTCAGGCGGCGACGTTGTCATCGCGACGGGGAGCGACGCCCTCACGCTGAAGAACACGCAGCTCGACAAGCTGAACAGCCACGACTTCCACTTCGCGTAAGGGACGAGCTGCTCAGCGAGCGCCAAAAGCCAGCTAGCCGGCGGTGGTGTTGCTGCCGGCAAGCGGCGCCGTGGCGACGCCGCAGCAATAGCTCGGTTCGACTTGGCTGACTGTTCCGGGTCCCGCGGGCGAGAGTTACGAAGGCGAGGCCGCGGCAGCGGGAATACAAAGCAAGGTGTTCGATTGGCGCGCCTCGCGGTGGAGCTGGGCAAGGACGACGCTGTCGCGCTCACGAGGGGCGAACAATGCGCTCGGTCGCGTTGACTGGAACGTCGTCCGTTCCCACAGATTACGGTGACAGTGCAAAAACGAAATCGCAGTGTAATTGTCACAGCTGGGCGGCAGCCGCTACGAGCATTGCTTGAGGCCAAAGTTAGTTCGCCGATTGTGTTCGCCATTCTGAGCGATCCGATCAGCGATGGATTTGTACAAAGTCTGGCGCGGCCTGGCGGAAATGTCACCAGCCCTTCCAAAGCGATTACAAATCTTGAAGGAGGGTGTGCCAAGTATCACAAAAGTCATGCTGTTACATGACCCGACCATGGGCTCGACCATTGGCTTGGAACAAGCGAAATCGAGCGCGAGCGGGCTAGGGCTCGAAATATTGGTTGATAAGGTAACCGATGTTGACAAGCTTGCTGATATATTCGCCGAGGCTTTGCAGCAAAACGTGAATGGCGTCGCAGGATTAGCGTCACCGTTTATCAACTTCAACCGCAAGCGGTTAATCGACCTATGGTCCCAATATCGGTTGCCTTCGATTTGGGAAGCAGTAGCCTACACCCGCGATGGCGGTCTAATATCCTATGGTCCCAGTTTTCCTAAAATGTACCGCCGATCTGCCGGATACGTTGCTAAAATCCTCAAAGGAGCTAAGCCAAGAGACCTCCCGGTAGAGCAGCCAACCCGATTTGAACTTGCAGTCAACTTAAAGACAGCAAAGATCCTTGTGCTCGCCATGCCGCCAACGCTGCTGGGCCGCGCCGACGAGGTAATAGGGTAACCGACTTCTGCTTCTGATCCTGGCTGTGTGAAAACGCCGTGCCCTTTATAATTCTCTCGTGATTCTGCGGGAGGAATCGATGAGGCGCTTCGTTGAAGAGGCGGATCGTGGGCAATGGACGCAGTTGCCCGTATGCCTCGATGATTTCATTGACGAGAGCAATCCGGTTCGGGTGATCGATGTGTTCGTCGATACGCTTGATTTGGCCGAGATGAGTTTCGATGGAATTGAGCCTGCGGCGACTGGTCGGCCATCGTACCATCCCTCGGTACTCCTTAAGCTTTACATCTACGGCTAGCCCCCCGAGCCAACTGGAAAGGCTTCCTTCGCCTGTCACTAGTCACCTGCCCGGTGGCGCTTTACCCGGCGACGTCCGAGTCCGAGACGATCAGCTTCAATCAGGGGACGGCTACGGCGCCGAACTACCCTAAGAAGCGTATCTTTGCTCACCGGCAGCATTAGCCGCTTTGTAAAGCCTGCTGCCGGTCGACCGCCAAGCGCTAGACCGGGGTGATGGACGATGGAGTCCAGCCTTGCCGTCCGTCGCGCCGATGGCGCTACTACCCCTTCGGCGAAGCGCTCGGTGAAGATTTGGCGCCCGCATCGGACGGCATCGCAGCGGAAGCGGCGGGCGATTACCAGGAGCTGGACGATCCGCCCCGAGAGCGGCAGATCGGTCACGCGTCGCCGATACCGGCTATGGACACGTCGGGAAACCGTTCCGCACGATGGACACAGACCAACGCTTCCCGACGCCCGGACCGCAATAACGACCTTATCACCTTCGAAGTACGCACTCTACAACAAACCCACTCGGCATCAGATTGGAGCGCTGGAGTGCCTGCTGCATGGCGCTGATTCTCCTCTAATCAAAGCGCCAGAGATCCTCCAAACTGCATAAAAAGTGAGTCAGAGCCCCCTTTGGATGCCGATCGGGGGTCCCAGTCCAACGCCGATTGACAGCGTGGCATCTGCCCCGGCCGGGCAGCCGGGCAGGGCGCGTCCGCGCCGACACAAGGGCAGGCGCGCGGACCGTCCCATGCGCGATCCACGTCGTGGAAGTAACTCTCGCCGGAGAGACGGCCCCGGTTGGGGGTTATGGGGCAGGTGGACCGGGGCCGCTCCGCCGGCATCGGAGGCGATGGCCGGCAGACCTTAACCTTCGACGAAGTTCCACGTTCCTCGATCGGCAGAACCGCTGCATAATTTCCTGATTGAGCTAGTCAATTTTTCAATGAGGTTTTGCCATGGCGAAGGGCATTGAAGATCTTCAGATGCTGCGGTTGATCAGGGCGTTCCAGAAGCTGATCGACCCGGAAACGCGGCGCATGGTGCTCTTGTACGTTGAGGAGCAAGTTCACAAGCAGCGAACCAGTGCCGTGGATACGCCGGCTTCCGAGTGCACCGGCAAGTCACCGCCCGGCGTCGGCCGCGGCACAACTTCAGATTCGTAGCGGTCTGACGGTAGACGTGCGAAGCTAAGGCATATTTCGCGTCTCGGAGGGGAAACCCGATGCGCCTTGCATTGCCTTATCTAGGAGTTGGTCTCTGCGCGTCGCTGGCGGCGTGGATGTCGGTGATGTTGTTTTATTGAACTCAGTCAGCGCGAATTCATCGAGCTGACACCGCCTTAACGACCTAGAGCGGATCATTGATTAATTGAATCGAAAGGGATTCCGTCGGGCGGCGGTTTGTGATTCAAGATGCTGGCTGGATCGGAGGCCAGCATCGGATGGTCCGACCTCTTTCGAATGATCTTCGTGAACGAGCCGTGAAGGCGGTGGAATCCGGCGAGAGTTGCCATGCCGTGGCGGCCCGGTTCGATGTTGCGGTGTCGTCGGTCGTGAAGTGGAGGCAGCGCTATCGCGCAACAGGTTCGGTCGCGCCGGGCAAGATGGGGGGACACCGCAAGCCAGTTCTGGCGCCGCATCGAGCATTCATCGTGGAGCGGATCAGTCAGATGCCACATTTAACGCTGCACGGGCTGAAGGACGAACTTGCCGCGCGAGGCGTAAAAGTCTCGCACCACGCGGTGTGGACCTTTCTGCGACGCGAAGGTCTCAGCTTCAAAAAAAACTCTGTTCGCCCTTGAACAAGGCCGCGCCGATGTCGTGTGGCGGCGGCAGCGCTGGCGCAGCTTGCAGGATCGCCTCGATCCAAACCGCCTGGTGTTCATCGACGAGACCTGGATCAAGACCAACATGGCACCGCTACGCGGCTGGGGAGCCAAGGGCGAGCGGCTGCGCGGCTTTGCGCCGCACGGTCACTGGCGAACCCTGACCTTCCTCGGTGCCCTACGCTGTGACCAGCTCACTGCGCCTTGCGTGTTCGACGGACCGATCAACGGCGAAAGCTTCCGCGCCTATGTCGAACAGCAACTCGTCAAAGTGCTCAAACCGGGCGACATCGTCATCATGGATAATCTCGGTAGCCACAAGTCGCCGACAGTCCGTCAGATGATCCGCAAAGCCGGCGCTAGGCTGTGGTACCTGCCGCCGTACTCACCCGACCTGAACCCGATCGAGCAGGTCTTTGCCAAAATCAAACATTGGATGCGCATCGCACAGAAACGCACGATCGACGACGCCTGCGACCACATCGGTCACCTCGTCAGAGGCGTTATGCCAGCCGAATGCACCAACTACTTTGCTAATGCCGGATACGCTTCTATCAAAAAATGAAACGCTCTAG
>NZ_JYMR01000034.1 GCF_000938255.1 Bradyrhizobium sp. LTSP849
GTAAGCGCTGTTCAGCGGCCACCTACCGGATGATGGGGTGATCTGCGAGTCTGCGGTTCGATTTGGACCGTTAGGCTTAGAATGGACACAGTGCATACTGCTATCACGGAGCCGGTACGGCGGCTTGAGGTCTTCACCGGCGCCGGCCGTCGGCGGAAGTGGAGCGACGAGGACAAGGCGCGGATCGTCGCGGAGATTGTGGCGAGCGGCGACTCGGTCTGTTCGGTAGCCCGACGGCATGGATTGTCACCGCAGCAGTTGTTTGGCTGGCGACGTCAGTTGCGAGAGGCAGCAGGCGGTCATTCCGAAATAGAAGAAGTGCAGTTTGTGCCGGCGGTGGTGGATGTCGCAGTGCCGGCGCCTGCTCTTGGCCGGGAGCGCAAAGTGGCGCGCTGCAAACCCAAACCGGATGTCCGAACTTGCCGTTGCGATGCCGGGATCATCGAGATCGAAGTCGACGGCATCACGATCCGGGCCGGTCGTGGTGCGGACACGGCAATGATTGCGTCGATCGTCCAGGCGCTGAAGGCGAGCCGGTGATCGGTCCGTCGGGTGCGGTCCGGGTGATGGTGGCGACCAAACCGGTGGACTTCCGCAAGGGGATGGAAGGGCTTGCGACCCTGGTGCGCGAGAGCATGGGGGCTGACCCATTCTCGGGAGCTGTCTATGTGTTCCGTGCCAAGCGGGCGGATCGGATCAAGCTGGTGTTCTGGGACGGAACGGGTCTGTGCCTGTTCGCCAAACGGCTTGAGGATGGGATCTTCCGCTGGCCGAAGATCGAGGACGGCGTGATGCGTCTGTCGGCGGCGCAATTGTCGGCGCTGTTGGAAGGGCTCGACTGGCGGCGTGTCCACGAGGTACGGGAGACGCCAGCGCCAACGCAAGCCGGATAGTTGTTGGCAGCGCTGCGGCGAAGTGAATCAGGGGCATCGAGCGCGTCGCCAGATGGCGGCGAATATGCTCTGAATTGCGTGTGAGCGACGCCCTGCCTGACGATCCCGAGACGCTGAAAGCGATGCTGCTTGCCGAGCGGTGCGAGAGCGAACGGCTGCGTCAGATCATCAAGGAATTGCAGCGGCATCGGTTCGGCCGGCGGGCAGAGACCTTGCCTGAAGATCAGATGCTGCTGGGCCTGGAAGATGTCGAGCAGGTCGCAGCGTACAGCGAGACGGCGCAGGACGTCAGCGCACCTGAAAGCCGTGAGGCTCGGGCTCGCAAGCGCCGGATCAACCGTGGCGCCTTGCCAGCGCACTTGCGGCGGATCGAGGTCGTCGTCGATATCGACAATAAGATCTGCTCCTGTTGCCAGGGCGAGTTGCACCGGATCGGCGAGGATAGAAGTGAGCGGCTGGACCTGGTCCCGGCGCAGTTCCGGATCCTCGTCACCCGGCGTCCCAAATACGCCTGCCGGGCTTGCGAGGACGGTGTCATGCAGGCGCCGGCCCCGGCCCGGCTGATCGAGGGTGGTCTGCCGACCGAGGCCACCGTCGCCCAGGTCCTGGTCTCCAAATATGCCGATCACCTGCCACTCTACCGGCAGGCGCAGATTTACGCCCGCCAGGGCATTGAGCTTGATCGTTCGACGCTGGCGGACTGGGTGGGACAGGCAGCCTTCCATCTGCGCCCGTTGCATGAGCGGCTCCTTGGCAAGCTCAGGCAGCGGCCAAAGCTGTTCGCCGACGAGACGACGATGCCGGTGCTCGATCCCGGCCGCGGGCGCACCAAGACCGGTCAGCTCTGGGCCTATGCGGCGGACGACCGGCCATGGGGCGGTGCCGATCCGCCGGGCGTCGCCTATGTCTATGCGCCCGACCGCAAGGCCGACCGACCGATCGCTCATCTGGCAGGCTTCAAGGGGATCCTGCAGGTCGACGGCTATGCCGGCTATGGCAGGCTCGCCGAGCGTGGCAACGTTCAGCTTGCATTCTGCTGGTCGCACATGCGGCGTAACTTCTACGAACTTGCCACCCCCGGTCCTGCGCCTATTGCGAGCGAGGCGCTCAAGCATATCGCCGAGTTCTATGCCATCGAGAAGGACATCCGCGGCCGCAGCGCCGAGGAACGTCGTCTCGTTCGACAACAGAAAAGCCGGCCGCTGGCGGAAGCCTTCGAGCTGTGGCTCCGCGCAAAGCTCGCGTTGATCAGCCAAAAGGGCAAGCTGGCAGACGCCATCCGTTATGCGCTCTCACGCTGGGATGGCCTGACGCGCTTCATCGATGATGGCCGTATCGAGCTCGACAATAACGCCGTCGAGCGCTCGATCCGTCCGATCACGTTGAACCGTAAAAATGCGCTGTTCGCAGGCTCCGACGGCGGTGCCGAGCACTGGGCCACCATCGCCTCCCTGGTCGAAACCTGTAAGCTGAACGACCTCGATCCGCTTGCCTACCTGACCGACGTCCTCACCAGGATCGTCAATGGTCATCCGAATAGCGAGATCGATCAGTTGCTTCCGTGGGCCTATTGCCGTCACGACCTCAGAGCTGTGGCCTGAAAACAGCGCTTACTGTGTAACCTCTACAGCATCACCACGAACCAAGCCGCGATCAGCGCACTGTTCCGTGTCGTCAACCGGTATGTGGGTAACTTGGCGCCTATGCCCGGCGTCTTCCCTGACTACAAGGCGCCGATAGTACGGACCGCCACCGACGGCCGGGAGCTCGCCACTGCACGATGGGGCATGCCGTCGTCGTCCAAGGCACTTATGGATGCCACCAAAAAACGAGCCGAAAAGTTGCAGGCCAAAGGTAAGACGGTGGACTTCAAGGAATTGCTCCGGATGGAGCCCGACAGCGGCACGACCAACATCCGGAACGTCAAAAGCAAGCACTGGATGAGGTGGCTCGGGCAGGAGCATCGCTGCGTGGTGCCGTTCAACTCGTTCAGCGAGTTCAACAAGGCCGAAGGCGGTGACATCTGGTTCGCGCTCGACGAAAGCCGCCCCCTCGCCTGCTTCGCTGGCATCTGGACCAACTGGACGTCGGTCCGGAAGGTCAAGGAGGGTGAGACCACCAACGCCCTCTACGCGTTCCTGACGACCGAGCCAAATACCGAGGTAGGTGCCATCCACCCGAAAGCGATGCCGGTGATTTTGACGAACCCTGAGGAGGTCGAGACCTGGATGACCGCGACATGGGATGAAGCCAAGGGCCTGCAGCGCCCTCTTGCAGACGGTGCGCTGCGAATCGTGGCACGAGGGGTGAAAGAGGATCAAACTGCCGCATGAAACACGCTCTTCCGCCCGTCAGCGGAATTCGTCAATTGCGCATTGCTGCAACTCCGGACACTTCGGGGATTCAAAATCAAGAGTAAAGGTTCTACCCAAGCGATCACGAACGATTATCTGCGGTGCGTGTGTAACCGGAGCGGGCCCCCCAATCGCGGAGATGTAATCAGCGCCCCCCACCGGACTTCGTTTCAACTCCACCAAAATTGTGTTTTCAGAAACAGTTAGTTTTGACGTGGTCCGATCCTGCAAGTATAAAAACTCCTGCCATTTAGCTTCTGGAATGTTGATGCGGGCAACTGCGACTATTGCCGCTTCCGAGGCGGGGTCCGCAGACCAGATTTTGCGAGTAATGATTGGCTCGTTGCCCACGCCCGGAACGCCCGTGATCCAAGAAGGACGAAGGTAAATCTCCGAGACGGAATCTGCCGGCTCAAGTGTGATTTCACGTTCGTTGTTCCCTGACTGTTGCCATTTCATGTGGGGCGCTTTTCGCCTGCCCCGTGAGGTTAGTTGAGGCAAGTACATCGCAATGCTTGAAGTTGCCCCAATGACCGTCTGCTGATAATTTATACTGATGTTACGCTGCAACTGCGCGGTGTTGATCACATAAGCATTAAACGTCGTTGGCACCCATGCGTCACCGCGCTGCTCAAAGCCCACATTCGAATCCAACTGAATGTTCTTGTCATTCTCGTTTTTGGCTTTAATGCCCTCATACTCAAATTCGCTATTATCCTTGTATTTTCCAGCCTGTCCCAAAATGGACTTTGTTGCTTCGTCTAACTTAATTTGGTTTATCGGCAATCGAGTTGTGTCCGCCTTGACAGCCCAAGCGCGGTCACCGTCTTGTTCGATCTTGATCTTCTCTGACTGTAGTTGGCCGAAAAACATTTTGAACAAATCATCCATCGTTTTCGACGATGAGCAGTCGTCGTCGCATACAGCCACGATTTGTGCCTGGGTGACTGCTTTGGCCAGATTGGAATCAATCCAAGCCCGGTTCACAATCCGATAGCGATTGACGTCTGTGGTTGTTTGGGCTTGCTGGCCGCCGCCTCCTAAGCTCAACGGTCCAACATTTATAGCGATGTGGCCACCGCCGCTTTCACTGCTTACGGTTGTTTTAGAGACTTGCGATTCAGCGTTCTGGAGGTCCGAGAATAGATTTTGGTTAACCAACAGACCGGCGGCCGCTGCCAATTGGTTCACCTTGGCTCGAGCGCCGACTGAAAATACGTATGTTCGGAGTTCACGCCTTTTAGCTATTGATCTTAAATCATCGCAAGTGCCGCGAACGAGCGCTGTTTGAACTTTTGGCAGGCCGCTACCAAGCGAACTCAATTGAACATTCCGAAGCAAGTCAATCTGTGGAATCGTGTTAAATGCTTCGAACGGATGAGACTGCTCGTCATACACGTACCCAGTAGCGCCGACGTTTGGTGGGACGCCGACTGTGAAATCGCCCGCCGCCACCCTCAGCTTCTCTTGGATAAGTCGGGCAATTTCGTCCAGTAATTCATCCCAATAGAACTGAACATGAAAGGAAAGGGTTTGATTGGTTTGATTACTTGAGCATTGCTGATCGACGTCGCGAGCCAATTTACTCCAGTCAATATAGGGCAACGGCAGGAAGTAGTATATTTTACGGTTTCCTGACACCCTTTGAGCTTCGTAAATAACCAGTAGATTTCCATCCAGTTCGTCAGAGCGTACTTGAGCTACTTGCTGCGTGGACTGTGCAAAAATGTTAGTCGTAGTCAGTTCGGGCAATGCAGCTGGTTTGGTCGACTGCTGCGCAGAGCCTTGATCACTCATCAGAAGGAGAAACGCGGCCGTAGAGACGGCGGTAAAAGACAATTTAAGCATTGGGTAAGCTCCCGCTTAGATCCGCCCTCATTAATCAAACGAAATTCAGCAAAAGATAAATAGGCTGCCCGCCGACCTTGAGCTTCGCACGGCGAGGCAAAAATAAGTCATCACTGCAGCTCGATTCCACCGCACGTGCAGTGGTTGAGTCAACAATTTTCCGAATGCTCAGGGCAAGCAGCGAATGTTATTCTGGTCGCGAACTCCTCTAAAATGCTGCCTAGAGCGCGCCTCGTCGCAGTGTGTTTGATAAATGCCACGCGCGTTCCTTGCCGCAGACGCTACCTCTTGCAAACGTCCCCCTGCAAAACTTCACCCTGCGGACATCTGTAACATTTGTTACCGAGCCGCTTATAGTCCTGCATACAAGCTACGCAACTATCTCCATCTTTCTCGCAGACACCCTGGCGATAACCGCATTCAGTTTGGCCCCTGGCGCACTGATTATTCTTCACTGGGGAAACACTCGCATCCATCCACGATGGTGATGAATCAGCGTGCGCGGCGCCTTGCGCAAAGCCGACGAGAAGAACCATTAGAAGAAAGGTTTGTCTGACCATTACACCCTCCAACCGGATGTCGGGCAATTAAAGGTTGTGCGGCGCTATTTCTGACAGTTTCGCGCAAGCAAATCCAGCGTAATGTGCCGTGTCAAACTGACGCGAATGAGAGATCAGATTAGCGGCGGGGCCGACCGAATGAAAGCAATTATTCTTACAGCCGTTGCGATCCTCCTTGGAAGTACGCCGTCGTATTGCGCTGACTCGGCGGCTATCGCGACAGCCATTCGGGGGGGAATTCGCGCATTCGAACGCGAACTCTATAAGAGGGAAATCTTAGGTCGCTCGGACATCAACTACGCAAAGATTGAATTTGACGCCAATGCTGCGCTTGCAAAAGGCTATTTTGCATCTCCGAAATCTGATTGGGATTCCGGTTGGGGGGTACTGCTCCAAGGGGTCATCTACGATTTGACTGACGCCAAATCCTATCTAGGACCCGTTCAAATAGTTGGAGGCGGCAAATCTGCGGCCGAAGCTATGAGCGCCTATTTGGGGACAAATCGTGAGCCCTTGATGTCGGAACTCGGGGGACGGAGCGTGACGCCGCGCGTCATTCTTGTATGGATTTCAAATAAGCCAGAGATGATGGTGGATGAAAAGGTAACCCACCGAGACGCAGAGAAGCTTCGCGAGAACGCTCTGACGCAAGTGCCTTTACCGAAGGAGCTTCTTCTTGTAGCGCGGGCGTTCATTCCCAAAGAGCATCCGACCAAAGCAGGTTATATTTTCGAGGCCCCATTCGCTAAAGGCAAGTACATCTTTGAAGGACCGCGGGCACCGAGCGATCTATTCCGCAGGCGTTGTTATAACTCAGATGATCGCTCTTTTTCTAGTGAATGGGACGGTGCCGGCAAACGGATTACGTCTAAAATTGCGATACTGGCAGTCTTTTCCTACGTAGAAGGAAAACTCAGATTGCAGTCTGCCGGATATCCTAAAGCACGCTCCATCGCCTATGACTGCGAAAAAGGCGAAGTCGCCTGCGAAAAGGAGTCTGATACAACCGGAACCAAGGTTTTACCTCCAAATCGATCTAACGAAGGAAAAGACATTGTTGAATTTTCAGGCGTGTCGTCCAATCGATGCGTACCCGAGTCCTACGTCTTAGGAAGCATAGATTTGGTAGGCACGCTGATAATCGACAAGAGGCTCCGCACCGCTGAAATTTGGGGAGCGGTCGACAACTTCCCCGCGTTTGAGTTCTACATAGGAACCGCTGTAAACGAACTCCAGACGGCATTCACCGTTGGCCCCGCTCAAGGGGCAACAGTCATGGATCTTATTTCTCCAAGGCCACTTCGAAACTTTAGAAGCAGAATTATTGTGTTCTAACGCGGGGCCGCAATCCGTGCTTTCGAGGCTGCGAGCTTTGCTTGCAACTGATGAGATTTCTTGGTGATCATGCCGAATGCCGGCTTTTCAGATGTGACGATTGCGCCCTAGTCGTCTCGGATCAGGTTGCGCAAGCTCGGTCTGAAGTAGCGCCGCTGCCGAGGTATTTGACGTAATCTTACGACCGCCCCGTAGCCGGCGGCCAGTCCGGCTTGCCGCGCGGATGTTTGCGGCGACCAACACGGCCTCGGGGCCAATGTTCCTAATCCGTCGGATTGCGGCCGGTGCGGGGATCGATTGCGTCGGTTGGCTTGCGCCGCTATTCATGGCAGCGGAGACCGACATACCGATAAGGTTCCCCGTAGGCGCGGCCATAGTGTCTTTGGCCTCCAAAGCCGCGAACTTGGTAACCGGCGCCCATTATGAGGTGACCGAGGTGACAGCACCGGGGACATCTGAGCGCCCTTCGCAGCCTCGAAGCCCCGCCTTCAACTCGTACCTGGAGTTAATGCCCATGGACGAAAACCGGTTCGCCTCCTTGCTTGGCCACGCGGCTCTTAAGGTATGGCCCGACCTTCCGCGCGAAGCGCAGGAGCAGCTTTTTGCCGCCTCGGTGGATGACGGCGTCATCGCGAACTCCCTCGCTGTGTTCCTGCATGATCGCCATCCAAAAACGGCGCATCCACCGAAGCCCACGCGGATCGCTTAAAGGCGATTCTGCCTACCCGCAAAAATCAAATCTTCGAACCGCGCGAACAGCGTTGCCGGTCCCGGATACAAGGCATCGCGCGATTGCAATTGGATCGATTGTCGAGATTCCTGGTCTGATGTCTTAGCAAGACACAAGAGCGAGGCCGCCGAGGCGCTGCGCAGTGAACATGGCCTCCGAGTGAGTGAGGCCGAAACTGGCTTTGGTCTGAAAGTGAACCGGAAGCTCAACCTATCGTTTGTCGTGGTTCGCCATATGGCAACGAGCACAGGTTACGTTCCGCGTTGGAGAGTCTATCTCAAATCGATTCCTGTGGGACTTGTGGCGGTGGCGCGATTGGACAGCAAGAATAGGACCATTCAAGACTACGTGTTGCTTTCCGTCTCACAAAGCGGCGGCGCGCCCCTATGGCTATCGAACCTCTCATTGGCCCGCCAAAACGCAACTCGTTTCGCCACTTACGGCGAGTTGATCTGTGCAGTCAAAAAAAGCTTGGCAGCATCCAACCGCGTCGGCCCAGCCAAGCCAACGCGGCCGAGGAAGCGAGTGAAAACAAGCCGGCCCAGAACCAGGACCGCCCGCGCGCGGCACTGATGGAGCGCAGATACAAGAACGCTCCGAGCAGGATTCCGTAGTTCCTTCGGAAGTCTCCGTTGAGCTTGGCAATCTTCGATAGCTCGGACGACGTCTCGACTTCGTTCGGCATGAGCTGGCTCTTTTGTTGGACCAGTCCCCTATGGACCACTGTTTTGCCCGACGGAGCAAGACAAATTTCGCAAAATACGAATCTCGACGTGCCCTGGCTGCGCACCTCAACCCCCCGTTGACACCGCGCTCACTTTCTCCTATCCGGATAGAAATATGTAGAAACATTCCGTAACGATTGTACGGCGATATCGCTGGGCGCCTGCACAATGCGAGCTTTGGTTGAGAAGATTACGCCCGTTCGGCGTCTGTATTACCGTGCCCGAATGCGAAGCGCCGATGGACAATCCGACGAATCCTTGATCCTCGACCGGCTTGCTGTCGACGCTCCAAAGACGTTCGTCGAGTTTGGTTTTCATCCCATCGAGTTCAATTGTCTTAGATTGGCGCGAAATGCCGAGTGGCGTGGGCTGTTGATTGATGGCAGCGCGCGCCAGGTCGCAGACGCACGAGCGCTTCTGCCCAAGCACATCGAGGTGGTCGAGCGATTCTTGAACCTCAACAACCTCGACTTTATTAAGAAAGCATTCCCTCGGCTCGGAATCCTTTCAATCGATGTTGATGGCAACGACTATTGGTTCTTGAAGGAATTGATCGAGATTCAGCCGGCGGTGATCTGTGTTGAATACAATTCCAGTTTTGGCCTCGATCCGATCACCGTTCCCTATGATCCGACCTTCGATCGCCACGAAAAGCATGCCCGAGGATGGTATCACGGCGCATCGCTAACGGCATTGGCCAAGCTCTGCTCTGCCCATGGCTATGGTCTTGCCGCTGTCTCGGAAGCTGGCGGAAATGCATTCTTCACACGAGACGGGCGTCTCGATCCACACACTGCGTGGAAACCAAATGCATTTCGTGAGAGCTACTCTGGAGTAGCTCACGAGCAGCAATGGAAAGCTATTGGGCAACTGCCGTTCGAATCCGTCTGAGCCCGACGCATATTCGGATGCATCTTAGATCTTAGCCGAGAGCCTCGCTGCGCGAGCCACAAACTTTTCCACACCCCGCCCGCAGTAGCTCGCGCGCGTTCCAAGGCTCAAGGGATTGATAATTTGACTCCCGGCGGCGCTGCGTTTCGATGGCTGGATGTCTCGCCCCGTCCGACGCCACACGCCTACCCACGCCGACGGCCGGCCAATCAAGATCACCTTCGGCCAGATGAGGGAGATGGGCGTGCGCGGCGTGCTGGTCTATTGCCATTGCGGCCATCATGTTGCTCTGGACGCCGACCGTTGGCCAAGCGTTGTAAGGCTCTCCGATCTCGAGCCGCGGTTCGCTTGCTCGGCCTGTGGCGGGCGCGGCGCCGACGTGCGGCCGGACTTCAACTGGAACGCCAAAGGGCCTATCGGTGGCATGGGCTATCGGTAACCGGGGGAAGCGTGACCGAACGGGGGTGGAGACGGCCTTTTGACGAGCCTATCGAGGTAGACGGTCGCAAGCTGGTGACGTTGCTGGACGCCGGCGAGTACATCGCTTCGCTGCCGAAGAAGGAGCACGCCGCGCCGGAGTGGCAGGCCACAATGCAGGCGTTGATCCTGGTGGCGGAGAGCGGAGGACCAACGATGCTCGCGCGTATCGGCATCATGCGCGCACTGAACCGACACTACGTCCCGGAGTTCAACCCGAAGGGCAAAGAGCCGCATTGGGGCCGGCGCAAGCTGAAGAGGGATCAGTGACCAAAGGTCGATACGAAGTGGGCCCCAGTCCGGGGCTGGCGGGACTGGGGCCCTTCAGGCAGCCGGCTCGCTATCTGCAACACCGACCACGCCAGCCAACTGTACGCGCGTCCGGCGCCAGCGACATCATTAGAGCGAATGAACTTTTCTCAATCGCACGGACAAACAACTATCGGGGGCGGCGTTTTTTGCTTTGGCGGCCCGAAACGCAAAGACCCCAACTCCGGGGTTGAGGTCGGTGCTGGGGCTTCACAATCACAGCAGTGCACGATTGTCACATGACCAAAGTTCCTCAAAAGGAACAGTATTTTCTTCATGGGACGAAACACGGCTGAAACAATGTGGTGCTTCATTTGAGGCGCCGGGGCTGGCTGCATATTCTACCTTTTCATTTAACCCGGTTTTTTTTGACCATGCGGGGCCGCAGCGATTGTCTCTCGCTGCGGCCTTCGTGGTTTATGGCCCGCCAGCGTGAACCGGCGGACTCTCTGATTTTTGTGACAATCAAACGATTTCAGTGGCGCCGACGCTCGAGCCGCCACTGAGGCGGCATCACCAACCTATCGCATGCTGCACATTGCGAAGCACAGCTACGGTGCTTTGTGTGTAGCGGGCATCGTTCCAGCGATGATCCGCTGCATATGCCGCGACGGCAGCAACGATGATAGCAAATCCGATCTTGCCCATATTCTAACGGCGCTCCCGCGCTCCGAGAATGAATTTCGGGATCAAATTGCTGCGCGAAAATGTCGTCTAACGAAAAGCGTCGACGCTCGCGGAAGTTGGTTTCTTAAGGGAATGGCCGCAGCGCGGTTCCAGCCCCACTGCGGCCCATCCCGGGCAACTTGAAATTGATTGCTGCTTAAATCTCGCCGGTGTTCTCACAGTAGAACGCCCCGTTCCGAATAAGGACTCCGTACAACTACCGGAGTCCGCTGTTCCACCAGTTGTCATTAACGGCGGAACATGGCACGACTCGCTCTTCCAGCCCCTAATGCTCCCGGCTGCCGATCCAATTGCGGATTAGAGCGCCGGGAGTGCCAGGCCCGCCAGCGTGAACCGGGGGCTCATGTCGTCAGCGCATCAGCCCGCTAGTCCCGCGACACAAGACTCTGGCAATCCGATCTTTCGCGCCACGGCTTGCAATGCGGTGGCATATTGGGGATTGCCGCTCAAACCTTGCGGCGGCGTCGGCAGATTGAGACAAAGAGCGAGCTCGGCTGAGCCGTCGGCCAATTGCGCTAGTACCGGTTCTGGTCGGTACGCGGCGACGCTGGGCTCCGAATACAACTCGTCCACCTCAGCGTGGGTGAGCTGCATGATGGTGCCGTACACTCGACCTTCCGTGATCGGAGCGAGCGTCGCGCGTGCACCGAGTCTAAGCGAAACGCTCGACATAGGCCTGCCTCACCCGCGACGGCCTCAAACCCAGGGTCTGAAGAGCCTCCGGATCCATGAACAGGCCGTAGAAGAAAACCGTCACTTGCTCTGCCATGACAACGTTCTAGCGATTCATGGTGCTGGCCTGTTTCGACCCTCAGTGGCCTAATTTGAAAAATGCAGTGGCCTGATTTGATTTTTGAGGCTTATGCTGCCCTCCGTGGGAGGACCGTCCTATGGCTGACCAGCGACGGGTTAGAGCTCGAGTTACGAAACCCTCATACGACCAGAACATGCGCAATCTTGAGGATCATCTAGAAATCCTAGATGAGCAACTTGCTGACCTAGAAGCCCGATTTGTCGTTCAAGAGCGCTGTGATGACCTGCGCCAGCTACAGAATAAGCTGCGCCGCAAGATGAACTAAGGCCGCCTCAGTTGGCGGCCTCTTTCATTTTAACGTCGGCCAACGGAAATCCGACCTCGATACATGCCTCGGGATGACGGATTGCTTCCTCATATTTTGCTTCCGAACAGCAGTAAGCGACTTCACCCTCCAGCCGCACCAACGCAAGCGCGTGCAACTCGCCATCCGCGCCCCGCACAGAAACTTTGTGATTTTTCGGAGTCATTCTGATTTCTCCCGCTTGACTTTCTGAGTGGCTGCATTTATTAGAATAGCCACGCAGAACCGATCAGGACTTTTCGCCATGAATGATAAGGCCAAATCTTTCTCACCGCCATACGCAACCTTCAGCGCTTTCATTAGCTTTATCAATAAGCTGCGCGAAACCACCGTTCCCAGTCGGGTTGATCCTTCCGTGTTCGGTAACGCATCGGGCAGCTTGGCCTACAGTATAATCGCTTCGCTGAAGTATCTCAAGCTAATCAACGACAATGGCTCCCCCACGCAGGACTTCATTTCGCTGGTCAAGGCATCCGACGATGCGCGGCCGCCAATCTGGAAGAAGATTATGGTGGCGGGCTACCCGTCGCTTCTATCGGGCGACGTCGACCTGACGACAATTACCGCAGGGCAATTCGATGAACACCTTCGCAAGGAATACGGCGTGCAAGGGTCGACGGTGGACAAGGTCGCCTTGTTCTTCGTCGCGGGTGCCAAATTGGCTGACATCCCCCTCTCTGGCTTGCTGTTGGCGCGCAAACCCGTCGCCACCTCAACGGCCGCTAAAAAGAGCCTGAAGCAACGCAAGCGAACTGATGTTGAAGATGATGGTGAGGGCGACGATGGCGAGCCCGATCCGCCCCCTCAGCATGCACAAAAGGCGCTCGAATATCAGCTTATCGACTTGATGTCGGAGCCGGATATCGATGCTGACGTGAAGAATTCGATTTGGTCGCTCGTGCAGTATCTCACTGCGCGGAAGGCCAAGAAAGCATCCGGAGAAGCCTGATGGACCTCTCCGCAGTTGAGGAGCAAGTTTTGACCAGGAGGGTCGAGAGTCCCTTACGCGCTGGCCGAGCGCAGGGGGCGGATAAAGGAAGGGCCGCTGCGATCTCCCCTGAATAAGGAACGCAACGGCCCTGCAATCGGCTTCAAGTTCTCAGGGTTCGTCTAGAGGTAGGACGCCCGCCCTTACAAGTAGGAAACGTCGGTCCGAATCCGGCACCCTGAACTTCTATCAAGTGGGACCGACCGCGTTGGCGCGCTGCCGATCCCTAGCTACCAACCCCGGGATTGAGCCCCGAAGCGATAACCAAACTGGAATATACGCCTTGGCGGGCGTGATTTCTAGAGTCGCTGACGGGCCAATTCCTCAACAGAGGATTGAGCCCTCATGAACGTCCTTTCCCGTGAAAAGCAGATTGAAGTCATCGCCGCGCTCTGTGAAGGCGTCGGCGTCCGTACTGCCTCGCGCCTCACTGGCGTCAACCGTGGCACCGTCGCGAACCTGGCCCTGCGTGTCGGCATGGGCTGCATGGAATTGCACGACCGCATCATGGTCGGCGTTCGCACCGAGCGCTTGGAGCTTGACGAGCTGTGGAGCTTCGTCGGCAAGAAGCAAAAGAACGTCCAGCGCCATGAGATCAACGCCAAGGGCGATCAGTACGTTTTCATCGGCATGGCCGGCACGCAGAAGGCAATCATTAGCTGGGGCGTCGGCAAGCGGAATGCCGAAAGCACCATGGATTTCCTGCACGACCTCCGCAGCCGGGTTATCGGTCAGCCGGAAATCTCAACCGACGGCTTCCACCCCTACCGCGTAGCGATCCGCGACGCCTTTGGTCCTAATGCCTCGCATGGCGTGATCGTAAAGACGTACTCGGTAACGCATCTGGTAAAGGAAGCGCAGGGCCGGTACTCGCCCGCCGCCGTAGTAGCTGTAAGCCGTGACGTAGTATCGGGCGATCCCGAACAGTACGTTTCGACCTCCTATGTCGAGCGCCAGAACCTCTCGCTGCGCATGGCGTCGCGCCGGTTCACTCGGTTGACGAATGGCTTTAGCAAGAAGCTGGACAACCACGTGGCAGCCGTCGCGCTCTACGTGGCGCACTACAATCTTTGCCGTACACATGAGGCGCTGCGCACGACGCCAGCGAAGGCGCTGGGGCTCGCTGATCGTGCTTGGAGTATTGCTCAGCTAGTTGACGCTGCGCTCGCTGTGGCCCCTGCGCTGCCAACTGAGACCCCGCCAGATCGGCGCCGGAAGTTCACGGTAATTCAGGGTGGGAAAGAATAGGGATTCCATCGAGGCGCTGTGTGTGATACACACAGCGATGCCACCCGGGCCAAGATGCATCCCGGTCCCGGGTGGTCACCTCCTATCCCACATACCAAGTGGGCGGCACTAGCAGGGTCTGTCTCCCCACCAATTAAGGCCCCGCCCTACGGGGCCTTAATCTTTTTCGGCTCCTTGATATCGGGGAGCCGTATTCTCAAGCCGCGGTCTCCGCATTGGAGACAAGCCGCCACGTTGAAGGCGAGGCTTGCTCGACAACGCCACGATGTCGCAAGCTCATAAGCGTTCCATGCACACGGCGGCCGAACTGCGGATCGGTAGAGTTCCCAAAGCCGCGGCGCACCAAGGCTTCTTTCATATCGGCGTGCGGCCGATTGTTTTGGGCCTTGAGCAGCACCAAAATCTCTCGCTCCAAATCCGCAGCGGTAACTTCGCGCTTCGGACCCTGCGTCGGTGCGAACATATCTTCCTGTGGATTCTCTTCCGCCGTCTCAAGCTCAATCATAGCCAAGACAGTGGCGCGCTGCCGCTCATACTTGCCCATGACCGACTCATGGCGCGCCTTCTCCATATCGATCTTGCGGTCGATATCGAGCAGGCGAACTTCCAATTGCGGCTTGAGGTCCATGACCACTCCTAGACCACACACTTAAACGTCTAGGGTAGACGAGGCAAGAACTTTCGGAAAAAAGAACAAATTGTGCTCCTACTCAGATATAAGTAGGTAAGTCACATTGCCCATTTATTTCACTGGCCTACTTTAAATCTGCGAGTGGCCTATTTCGGCCAGTACCGAATTTTCTATCAACACTGGTAGCGGCTGTGACATGCATGGAAAACCCGAGTAGGTACGCCTTGTTCCTTGGAATGGGGCGGCGTCTGAGAGACACATTTTTCTTCGACGGACTCCCGTCGGAGGAACGGCAAATCTCCAGTTCCGTTGGCTTGGATAGCCCAACTCAGGAGGAACACCTATGAAGACAATTATCGCCGCCGCCGCCGCCATCGCGTTGATGTGCGGCTCTGCCTTTGCGCAAACCAGCACTGGCCCCGCCCCGCAATCCGACAGCATGAACAAGCCCGGCACGTCTAACAACATGGACAAGGGTTCGATGGAAAAGGGCTCAATGGACAAAAGCACCACCGGCATGAGTTCGGGTAGCTCCCCGGGCGGCGCGAGCGCGCCGACCACCCCGAGCGGCGGCAGCTCGACGCAGGGCGGTCAAGGCAAGGCCGGCGTCGCGGGCGGAAAGTAACGGACAAGATACCGGGGCGGCCTTCAGCGGAAGCCGCCTCACCTTCTCTTGCATAGTCCCTTGAACGAACTCGCCTGGGGCGGCGATCGACTTGAGATTCATGGCTACTCTCCCTCGATTGCATTGAACCACTCAGGGCCGAGCACCATCGCTCCTGCGCATTATCGTGTGGCTACCTCATGCAGCCAGCTAGTATCGGCCGCTTTTCCGCTCATGCACAGCCAAGCCTACTCTCTGGCTAAGAACCCAAGCAGCGGGGAAAGCTTGATGCGCCCTGCGAATTTTAGTATTATTCTTCCATGGCCGAATTAGTCGCGTCGCCGGCGGCGTCCCTCCACTCGAGGATGCCCCGTGTCACAGCCAAAGCCATATTCCCCCCAGCATTCGTTCGTTTCCGATTCTGCGACCCTGGCCAATTTCCCGGGGCAGGCGATCGACATCGAATTTCAGGACATCAAGACCACCACTGACCAGATTCGGACGAATCTTGCGCTGATTCAGCGCGATGACGGTGCGATCAAGAACGGCACCATCGGTTACGACCAATTGGCGCCTTCATTGCAAAGCGCCGGCTTGGCTCCAGCCGGCCCGTGGCTGACTGCGACGCCCTACGCCGTTGGCAACAGCGCCGTGCAGGGGGCGAGCCTATACCGGGCACTTGTCGCGCACACGTCGGGCGTGTTTGCGACAGATCTCGCCGCCGGAAAATGGCTGCTGATTTCCGTGTTGGCGGGCTATGGAGGCTCTTCTGTCACATCACTCGCGATTGGGACGGGTTCGAAGGCGTTCACGACGCAGCCAGGACTGGCCTACACCAACGGCGCCCGCATTCGGGCCGCGTCGAACGGGGACACGACGAAGTGGGTGGAAGGTGTCGCGACATACAGCGGCACGACACTCACGATCAACGTCGACAAGATAAACGGAAGCGGCACGTTCTCAGACTGGAATTTCAACATCGCCGGGCAACCGGGGGTGGGCGACTTAACGGCAGGAAACAATCTCTCGGATGTCGCGAACGCAAACACCGCGTTGAACAATCTCGGAGGCGTCAGCTATGTCGCTGCGCAAGGTGCGTCGCCTGCACAACAGGCACAGGCACGCAACAACATTGGCGTGACAGCCGACGATAGCGCGGCAAAGGTTTGGGTGATATTTCATTGGACGGGTTCCGCGCTTACGGTCGACGCATCCTATAACGTCGCAAGCGTCAATCGCGCTGCAGCGGGCATCTACACCGTGACCTTTACGACGGCATTCGCAAGCGCGAACTATTGCTGTCTGGTCACTCCGGAGATCACCGGCAATACGGCGGAGGGTTGCGTTCCTTTAGTCGAGCAAAGCACTCGCGCTGTCGGGTCCGTGCAGGTGCGCTTCCTCAACGAGGCTATGTCGGCCGCTGTTGATCCAAGTGCAGCTCACGTCGTCTTATTTGGACGGCAATAGAGGACGTGCTCGGCACCTTCACAGATTGACTTCAACCAACTGGACGAAAAGGAACACATGCGCCATGACCGAGCTATTTACTCACAACGCTCCCGACGCCGGCCAGGAGGGCAGCATTTCAGGGCCGCCGGGAACGTCCATCGCTGACAAACTCCGCCGGGCTGCGCTGCTGATGTCGATGACGACGCAGAACCTTTGGCGAGATCCGGTGCACACACTGATCCCGTGGACGCGCGCCCTTGGCACGATCGGCCCTGAGGTTGCGACTCAGGCCGCCAACCACGCCCTGCCGGGCAGTATGTCGGGCTGAATGACATGACCGCGCACTACCTCTCGCCGGGCTACATCCCGTGGCAAGACTGGCAGAACGCGGTTCGACAGGACCCCTTCGCCGGCTTGCTCGGCCCAATGCAGAAGCCGGCGCCGAAGCAACCGGAGCTTCCACCGGATTTCTGAGATCACGACGTCACGCACCCCGCCGCCAGGGGCTTGCCCCAAGCGCTGACGTTTCGAAACGAAAGAGGCTTGGAAAATATGACTGAAGCTGTGCAAGCCGCCTTCTACGAAATGATCAGCCCAGCCGGTCTTGGCCCGCAGTCCGGCCTCGTCACTCCGGGCACCGGCAAACCCTATTACGCGCCCGGTACGCTTGCGACCTGCGCCAGAAGATCAAGCGCTCGCTTGCCGTCGGCGCCGCCCGGGCCGGTGCAACGAAGCTGGCTTTGCTCGACAGCCCGAACGAGATGGTGCGTGACCGAGCCTCGAGCTTCGTCCTAGGCCTGATTGGCGTCGTGCCTGAGGCGGCGTCAGCAGAGCTTCCGGGCCATGCTTCGCCAGGCGTGGTCATCCAGATCATTACTCACGATCCTAGGCCGCCCATAATCGATATCACGCCCGCGCAGATCGGATCATCAGACCGTAAGCCGCATCGGCCCTTAGCCGGTGCGGCAGATCGAGCACGAGCCGACTAGTATCTCGTCGAAACAGAAGGCCGAGTTCGGTTTTTGTACAGGCTCCAAGGGTTAAACGTGCAGTTGATTCGCGACCTTGCAATTCCCGTAGGTTTACGTATATTCACGTTATGTTCTGTTTTTGGCCGTGTGAGAGCTGAATGAGGAATACGCTCAAGACAGTCCTCTTCGTGGCCGCTTTTTCGCCGGCGCTGATCAGCGTTGGGGTGGCTCGTCTTTTTGGCGGCAGTCCGTTTTGGGACGCGATCTACTACGTGGCCGCGGGCTTAATTGGCAGCCTCATGGTCGTTTATGTTCTGACGGCGCTCAAGTGGAGAGGCGAGGAATTCCCCTTCGCTGTGAGGAAGATCGAGTCGAATGACGTTCTGCTCTTGGGAGTTGTGGTTACATATATTTTCCCCTTCCTTGCCAGAGCGTCCGATATTACGGTTGGCGCGATCCTGCTGATCGGCTGTGTCGTCTGGGTCGTGTTCTGGCTCACTGACGCAACAATACCTAGTCCATTGATGCGGCTTGTTGGGTACCGTTTCTACAAAGCCGAATCCGCAAATGGCATGGTGTACACTCTGATCACGCGGCGGGAAATTTTCGATCCTAGGGATGTGAAGACTGTCAAACGAATATCAGGATCGATGCTTTTGGAGATCGTTGAGTGAATTTGTTTGCGTTGATGAGTGATCGAAGAATTGTGCGCATTCCGCTGACAGCCGATGTACAGCGCGAGATGGACGAGATCTTCAGCGGTCAAGAACGGCGATTCCGAACATCCAGCGAGGAGCAGATCCCCTTTGATGGGAAATACAAGCCTGATGATGGCGAGTGCCTTTTCATTGATGAATATGACGATATTGACGGGCTCCACGAGGCGATCGCAACCCCTTTAGGTATTCCCCAGATCGCGGCTGATGCAGCTGAATTCGAAATGATTAGGGCACTTTTCATGGGAAAAACTCATGAGGGGAGAAGGATCGCGCTAGTTCAAAATTTTGATAAGCGGAGAATCTTATCCAACAAGGGATTCGCGATTTTCCATTCGGCCGACGTCTTTAAAAAGGTCGAAGGCGTTGGCCTAACAATTGGCGCTAATCTCTCCGCAATATTGGAGGACGATAGGCTTTCATTTTTCAACTTTCACTCTGCGCGTCAAATTTTTGATCTTACCCAGTATTTTAGAGAGGCAACCGACGAGGATTTGAATGACTTCGCGACAAGTGAAGCTCTAAAAATCAATGACCTCGCTACGTTCATTGCGACGTCCGATAATTGGATAAGGCGAAAGGTCGCCCTTGTTATGCAGAGCGGCATCCTGGAGAGAATTGATTTCGAGGCAACCAAGGCGTCCGCCCTTGTCTTCGGGATCAACATCGATACGGAGGCTAACGGCGACAAACTCGCCCTGGTACTACCCACAAAAAAGGCCGAACTTAAAAAACTGCTCCGTTTTCTGGATGAAGATTATTTCCAGTCGGTCCTTTCAAGTACGCCTCATCTGTCAAATTCGAAGCGACGCGTCTGATTTCCCCACCGTCAGCGAAGCGATGGTCTCCAGTCCTTGCTTGACCGTTGGCAGGCTTCACGGATTGACGGCAGCGCAGTCAGAATTTGTCGCCGCGGCGCCCAGTGCATGCGGTTGAAGCTGTCGTCGAAGCCGATCCGCTCGTAATTGCCCTTCGCCAGCGTTTCGTGGTCTGGAACCAGATACGCACTGAAGCTTTCGCCGACGGCGAGCTTTTTGGGGAAGCCGGCAGCGAACGGCCCTCCGCCGCCCATCTCATATTCGGTTTCATAGTCCGTCGACATCGGCATAGTAGGCAACGTGTTGAGCAGGCCGTGCGAGACCTCTGAGAACCAGTACGGCTTGAACTTGACCAGTGCCGATCGCAGCGTGACCTCCGAAGGTCCCATGTTGGTTGCGGAGAGCATCAGGGCGCGGGGTGGATCGTCTTCGCTCACGCCGAGCCGAATAGCCCTCACCATGGAGAAACTCACCTGGACTCGCGGCTTCGGATAGATGAACTTTGACCAGACGTTCCAAACGAAGCCGGCCAGTGATGTCGCTGCCGAGCAGATGCTAATGACGAGCGCCCAATCGGCGGTATTCATTTAGGTCAGATCCATGTCTCTAATCACAACGGTGTCTTGTCCTTCGTGCTTGAAATCGGCGAGTTCGCCGCGCTCGTGTTTGGCGGACGCAGCGGCCTCGATAATGGTCCTGAGGCGATCAAAATTCTACGGATCCCTGAGGATCTATCACCGAATTGTCCTTTGATCGGATCGCTTCGTACGTGACAAAAATGCGAACCGGCAGTCGCTGACAGCATCCAGAAGGCGACCGCCTTCCGGTCGAAATCGAAAATGCGCTTGGTGGTCTGATCGGACTGCAACATTGATTTTTCCTAATCGTCGATCTCGTCCCCATCATCGTCCTCGTCGGCGCCACGGTATGGATCTTCGACGTAAGCTAAACAACCTTCATAGAAGGAAATTGCATTGCCCCGCAGAGGACAAGCGGCATCCGAGGTAATGCTGTGGGCCTCGGCCCAGCGATAGCCGGCCGCGTGCCCCGAACAATTGTCCGAACATTCATACCCGCCAAATTCACGAGCCCGCGCGTCTGTAGCCAAAATGAAAATGGCTAAGCCGCCTATAATTACCGCAATTCGCATTTCCACCTCGCAACGGGTGTCAATCTTCCGCAACCGTAGGGCGAGCGTAGGGCCCTGAGCTTGCCGCGCTATTGCTTGGCAGGTTCGGTAGGTAGCGGCGGTGAAGCGGGAGCAACTGCCGCCTGAACTCGCGACTTTGGCTTCGCGCGGGGTTTGGGCTGAGCCTGCGGCTGTAGAGGCTCGGGGGCGGGCTCGGCTGGAGCCCCAGCCGCGGCGGCCTCGCCACCAGGTCTGCCTTGGAATTGGATGTTGCATTTCTTCGCAATTGAAGCCTGCTCGACGGCGACCATCTGCCCTTTCATTTGGGCAAGCTCAGCCGCGGTTTGCTTATCGCCACCGACGAAGAACGCTGCCGGCCAGAAGATAACGATCGCTGCCGCGGTAGCCACGCCATCTTTCGTTCGCTGACTATCCTGAGCTCCCGACAATGTAGCGGCTCGCGCCGAGATTGACTGAGCCTCAAGGGCCAGCTGCTGGCAAGTATAAGATTGATACTGAACCGGTGAGACGTAGGACGGCGTAATGTCGGCTGCCGACGAAGCACACCCTGCCAGCGCGACGCTTAGCGCCGCGATTCCCAGATTACGCATGTTTGTTTCCCCAGCCGCGCGCATCCAAGCGCAACCAAGGCGCGAGATCAATAGGACGTTCGCCAGGCTGGTAGAAATACGGGGCCTTCGCGGGGGGTCTTCAGTTGGTCGGCTTCGCTCGCCAGCCGTATTCCTGATGCGGAATTGTTGCGGTGATATCGACGTCTTTGTCGGAGGACTGGCGCCAAGCTGCCACCCCGAGACATACGGTCAACGTCAAAGCCGTCGCCAACATCAGTACGGATAAGAATTGGCTCACGCGAGCATCCGCGCAAATTGAAAACTAACACGAGCGAGCACGGTGCGCCCGATTCGGAAAATGCAGACTTGCTGACCTAGAGGCGGTTTTCCCCAAGGTTGTAAAGCGGTAGATTCGCACCTTTGATCAGATTGCCCGCGAGCGGCCGCAGGCTACTGCAATTGGCAGCACCTGCGGCCTACGCCGGCTGCCGCTCCGCTTCACGACCTGCGTTGGGATTCCGGGTACACGCGGGAAAGCGAAGAAGAACCCATAAAGGCCCATCCGCCCGCCGCGGGACACGCCAATTTGGAAGCCGCGCCGATCGATGAGAAAGCGCGACCGGCAGCGGCTCATGACGCACCGCCGGCGGCTGAGGCGGCCTCTGCCCACTTAGTTAGGCTCACTCACCTGCCCAAGCTCGCATAGGCTCCGAGCCGCGGCCGGCAATCCCGGTCGCACAGTCCAAATAAACTCTCCCCGCCAACTCCCCAAGTTCGGCGGGGCTTTTCTTTGCCCAATTTACAGACATCACTTTCCCAGCTAGCCTGCTCGTATTGCAAATCCGAATTTTGGTTGCGGGGTCGCGTTATGTCGAGTGCAATTGAGTTGATTGTGGAAGGCTACGCAAGACTGAAGGACCGGCAATCGCTCGAGGATCTGAGGATGCACCGCCGACGCTTGGCGGTCGATCTGAAGGCCAGGACTGGCTTCGATTACCGGTTGTCCATCACACAGGTCGAGCAGGATATCGCAGCCATCGAGGCAGGCTTGAATACCCTCTCCGGGCCGGTCACCTGAAGCGGTAACCAGCCGTCAACAGGTGTCGCGGTAGGATCTCTCCTCGAGGATTGGTGACGAGTACCGCGAACGCATGGGCATTGCCGCCAGCCGATGAAGCCGGCGGTTCTTTTGGTCGCGAAACAATTTTCAAATGCCTGCTGACAATCGGACTTGGAGTCGGCCTTGCAAAATGAGCGACGCCTCGCAAACGGGCTGCAAGCTTTCTATCGAAGGATCGATCGAGGGCATCGCCGCGCGCGAGTTCTTCCTTGTGCTTTCGACCAGAGGTACTGCGTACCGTCGATGTGAATTGGTTTGGGTCAACGGCGAGCAGGTTGGTGTGCGTTTTCTGACTACCCCGGCGAAAAGCAAAGCTAAGCATTCATGAGGCGTGGGCCGTTCACGCTGGCGGGCCTTCGAGTTATGCCAATATCTTGGCCATGATGACCAGGAACGTTATTCCAGGCAAAACCATGAAGACGACGAATAAAATCAGCAACACCCAGAGCACAACGTTGGGGGACGGTTGCGGTAGCGGACCGCCGTTGATCGGTGGCGTGATGCCGCCACACGCAGCGCACTGGATCTTTCCCGCCCCAAAACAGGTCGTGCAAAGCTGTATGCCGTCGCCGCCCGGTTTTGGAACCCAGCCGTGGCTGCAATGTGAGGCTGGGCACGGCACCTTGCCAGAGCCCCAACACTGAGAGCATGTCGCCATCGCGCATCCCCAAGGCAGTGAGTAATTGCTTTTCAGGGTATGTGCTATCTGAGGGTGCGAGTATGAAGCAGGCCACATTTCCTCGACCAGCTGGCGGCTTCATTGGTCTCTCTTCAGCTTGCGCCGGCCCCAGTGCGGTTCTTTGCCCGTTGGGTTGAACTCGGGAACGTAGTGACGGTTCAACGCGCATGATGCCGATGCGCGCCATCATGGTTGGGCCGCCGCGCTCGACCACCGGAGCAGGGCTTCTATCGCTGCTCGCCATACCGGCGCCTCGTGCTCATTCTTCGGCAGCGCAGCGATCTACTCGCCGGCGCGAGCTTGCGTCCGTCGATCTCGATCGGATCCTCGAAAGACCGCCCCAGACCAGGTCTTTCATCCTGGGCGCTTCATGCCATCCGCAATCGCGCGCAACCTCCGAGGCGAGCACAATCAGGTGGTCGGCTAGCCTGGTGAAAAGCTCTCGTTTCTTGGGATTGGTCGCCAAGTATCGGATCAGCGCGCACTCCGCCGCATCCGTTCTTAGCTTCAGCACGACATCGACGAACTCGCGCACGGAGCGCGCCGGCCTAAATCTCATCGGTGCTTCGCGTCAGCACGGCCAGCGGCAGGAGGCCGACGATCGCGAGAGCGACCTTGGCTGCGTTTCGGTGCACGGCTGAACTGGGCGAATGCCGGACAAGCGGACGCATTTCGCCGTGCGAAGTACTCGAAATTTAGGGGGCGGAAATGCGATATCGGCAGCGACTGCTGCTGGGAGGCAGCACCTGATTCTCTGTCCAGCGGGGCCGACGGACCCAATGCAAAGAACGGTTGAATACACACAGCAGGGTGTCCGACGTCACAGCGACGGCAGAGTTTCCCCAAGGTTTCCCCGGGGCAAAACTCGCCCTGCCCGCCTCAGAGTAAGCCTTTGAAATTGTTGGTCGGAGCGAGAGGATTTGAACCTCCGACCCCTAGTCTCCCAGACTAGTGCGCTAACCGGGCTGCGCCACGCTCCGAACGTCGTTCCATTAGCTAGGATCGCCGCTTTGCGCAAGGCGAGGTCACACCATTTTGGTGTCTCCGCCCAAGGCTCCCGGAACTGACCGCAAAGACGACGAAAAGTGCTCTCAGACGTCTTTCAGCGCCAGATCGAGCATTTCCCGGCAGGCGACGAGGTCGCTGAGCGCCCGACCCAGGCGCTCCCGGTCCAGCGCGCTGGGGCCGGCCGGCGGCGACGCCGTGCCGCCCTTGCGGAAGGTGGTGAGGATGTCCTCGTCGTCGGTCTCCGAGAAGCGGAAGTCGATGCCTTCCTCCTCCCCGCCCTGGAAATCGTCATCGTCGGTGTCGAGGGTGCCGCGGACGCCCGTCTCCTCCTCGGGCTCCATCAGGCTCGCCCCGATGGCGTCCTCTATCGCGCCGAACGAGACAGCAGCCGAACTGTCGGCCAGGCCCTGCACCGATTTGACGCCGTGCTCCTTGAGGATCCGCTGCACCCCGCGGATGGTGTAGCCCTCCCCGTAGAGCAGACGGCGGATGCCCTTGAGCAGGTCGACGTCGTCGGGGCGGTAATAGCGGCGGCCGCCGCTGCGCTTCATCGGCTTGATCTGAGAGAATCGGGTCTCCCAGAACCGCAGCACGTGCTGCGGAATGTCGAGTTCCTGCGCTACTTCGCTGATGGTTCGGAACGCATCCGGCGCCTTGTCCAAATGCCAAATCCTTTTGGAGCGCGGTTACGCCTCCGGTTGAACCTTGCTGCCGTCGCCATTGGTGCGGTGCTGGGCATTGATCCGCTGCTTCAGGATCGCCGACGGCTTGAACACCATAACCCGGCGCGGCGAGATCGGCACCTCGGTGCCGGTCTTCGGATTGCGGCCGATACGCTGACCCTTCTTGCGCACCATGAAGGACCCGAACGAAGAGAGTTTCACCGTCTCGCCCTTCTCCAGGCAGTCGGTGATCTCCTTCAGCACGAGTTCCACGAAGGCAGACGATTCCGTGCGCGACAGGCCCACCTTCTGGTAGACGGCCTCGCAGAGATCAACACGCGTTACGGTTTTACTTGTATCGGTCATCGCCCTGCCCCACATCACGGCGAACAATTGTCGTCTGAAATTATGAGCTTACGATACGGCGGTCAACAGCGCTCATCAATGCAGACGCATCGATTATCCGCGTCAATTCGGGCAAAATTTTATCGACTGTGGCCTTACCAGCGCACGAGCGCGGAGCCCCAGGTGAAACCGCCGCCCATCGCTTCCAGCAAAACCAGGTCGCCGCGCTTGATGCGGCCGTCCTTGCGCGCCACCGACAGCGCCAAGGGTATAGAGGCAGCCGAGGTATTGCCGTGACGGTCGACCGTCAGCACCACCTTCTGCGGTGCGATATGAAGCTTGTGGGCGGACGCGTCGATGATTCGCTTGTTGGCCTGGTGCGGCACGAACCAGTCGATGCTTTCGGCGTCGTGGCCGGTCGCCTCAAAGGCATCGACGATCACGTCGGTGATCATGCCGACGGCGTGCTTGAAGACCTCGCGGCCCTCCATGCGCAGATGGCCGACGGTCTGGGTCGAGGACGGTCCGCCGTCGACGAACAGCTTGGCCTTGTGGCGGCCGTCGGAGCGCAGATGCGTGGTCACCACGCCGCGGTCGGTTGCGGCTTGGCCCGGCTGCTCCTGCGCCTCCAGCACGACCGCGCCCGCGCCGTCGCCGAACAGCACGCAGGTGCCGCGATCGTTCCAGTCGAGGATGCGCGAAAAAGTCTCGGCGCCAATCACCAGCGCGCGTTTGAAGGCGCCGGTGCGCAGGAAATTGTCGGCGGTCGCAAGCGCGAACACGAAGCCCGAGCACACCGCCTGAAGGTCGAAGGCCGCGCCGTGGTTGATGCCGAGCCCATGCTGCACGGCGACCGCGGTCGCAGGAAACGTGTTGTCCGGCGTCGAGGTCGCGAGCACGATCAGGTCGATCGACTGCGCGTCAAGGCCAGCATCAGTGAGGGCTGCCTGCGCCGCCTTGATCGCGAGATGCGAGGTGAACTCGCCGTCGGCCGCGATGTGCCGCTCGCGAATACCGGTGCGCTGCACGATCCACTCGTCGGAGGTGTCGATGCGCGTCGCCAATTGGGCATTGGTCACCACCTGCTCCGGCAGGTAGGCACCGCAGCCCAGCACGACCGAACGAATTTTGGTCACGAAACAGCCTCCTGCGCGGTCTGCACGGAATTGAGTGCACCACCCTCGCGGTTGAGCATCTGATTGATCTTGTTCAGGAGATCGAATTTGACCATCTCATAGCCAACATCGATCGCATAGGCAAAGCCTTCGGCATTGATTCCGCCGTGGCTCTTGACCACGACCCCGTTCAATCCAAGGAACATCCCACCATTGGACTTGTTCGGGTCCATCTTGTTGCGCAGGGCCTGGAAGGCGCCGCGGGCGAAGAGATAGCCGAGCTTGGACATCCAGCTCCGCTGCATCTCGTGTCGGAGCAGTTCGGCCATCTGGCGCGCGGTTCCCTCGGCCGCCTTGAGCGCGATGTTGCCGCTGAAACCTTCGGTGACGATCACGTCGGCCAGCCCCTTGCCGATGCCGTCGCCCTCGACGAAGCCGATATAATCGAGCTCCGGCAAGTTCATCGCGCGCAGAATTTCGCCGGCCTCGCGGATTTCCTCGTGGCCCTTGATCTCCTCGGTCCCGATGTTGAGCAGGCCGACCGTTGGGCGCGGCTTGCTGAACAAGACGCTGGCCATCGCAGCGCCCATGACCGCGAGCGAGACCACATGATGCGCATCGCCGCCGATGGTGGCGCCGAGATCGAGCACGACAGACTGCCCGCGCATCGTCGGCCATATGCCCGCGATCGCCGGGCGGTCGATGCCGGGCAGCATGCGCAGATGGAAGCGCGACATCGCCATCAGCGCGCCAGTATTGCCGGCGGAGACCGCGACATCCGCCTCGCCCTTCTTCACCGCATCGATCGCAAGCCACATCGAGGAGGTCTTGCGGCCACGCCGCAGTGCCTGGCTCGGCTTGTCCTCCATGCCGACGGCAACGTCGGTATGGATGATCCGGGAGACGGCCTTGAGCTGGGGGTGACGATCGAGCTCGGGCTCGATCCTGGCGCGGTCCCCGACCAGCAGGAACTCGGTCTCGCGGTGCCTGCCGAGCGAGACGGCAGCGCCTGGAATGACCACGGCGGCGCCGACGTCGCCCCCCATGGCGTCAAGCGCAATACGAACCTTGCTTGGCATCTAGATCCCGGAAACCTGGTCTGGCGCGGTCGTCAACTGGCGGGACCGCGAAATGGGTTCGCCATGGATATGACGACCGGCCAAGCGCGACGACGCACCCCGACCGGGGCGCGACAATAGCGTTTTGTGGTCCCGAAACAACCTCTTGCCCCCAGGCTTTTGGATTGAGGGCGATCCGGCCGCGAGTCCCAAAAATCGCGTGAAATATATAGAAATCAGATAGATAAGACGATCTCTCAATCCGCCTCGCGGCCTCGACGCAAAAACGTTCCCGCGGGAGGGACGCCCGAGCTACTCGCCTTTATTCTTGTCCTGCAGCGCCTTTAATGCCGCAAAGGGATTGTCCTCGGGGTCGGGAGCGGTGACCTCCACCTCGAATACGGCACCCGGCTTGCGCGGATAGGGATCCACCGCCAGGAACAGCGCGTCGGTGGCGAGCCGGCCAAGGTCGATGATGCCGTTGACGATGGCCTCCGGCGGATCGGCGACCTCGGGTGGCTCCTTATCGTCCTGCCCTTCCTCAATCAGGTCGGCCAGCCGCCGCGCCTCGGCCTCGGGCGCGAATATCAGGTCGATCTCCTCGTCGATCTCGCTCTCGATCGGATCGAGCGTCACCACGCAGGTCTGGCCGACCCGGGCACGGACGTGGCCTGTGACATGGACCCGGCCGCCGCTCTTCGGCACGACGTCGAAACTGGCATGGATCGACGGGACCTCGCGGAGGCCGGCGACCTCGGCGACCGCCTGACGCTCGGCGGCGGAAGCCTCAAGCTCCCGGTGCAGGCCGGTATCGGGAATATGCGCGACCATCACGGGAGCGCGCCAGGGGTCGGGTCCGGTCATCGGTCGGTTCATGGCGTCACATCCTTCGCAATTGGCGCGGGAAACTCGAAGGATCCGAGCAGCAGCGCCGGTTCGCCGGTCAAGCCGAGATTCGCCTCCGCGGCCTGCGCGTAAGCGGCGAGCCGCCGCGCCCGATCCATCGCAGCGCCATTCAAGATATTCTTGCAGATCGCCTGCGCCAGCGCTTCGGCCCCGGCATCGATCGCCTGGTCATAGGCCTGGACGCGGCCATAAAAGGCCTCGCCGAAGGCCCGCATCCGCTTTGGGACGGTCTGGTCCCCCACACCCATCTCGCGCAGATTATCGTCCATGTCCTCGCAAAAGCGGTCGAACAGGGCCTGCGACAGCTCTACGGCGCCCGGGGCCGTCCGCAGGCGCCGCAGCAACAGCCAGAGATGCAACAGCAACAGGTCGAAACGGCCATTAACCGTATCGGGCACGCCCAAGTCCCGGTAAAATATGGGTTCTCGCGCCTGCGTCACGATCATGCCATAGATGGCCTCAATGGTGCCGGCCGGGGCTAGCCGGGGTTTCCTGAAGTGATTGAACGGCCAAAGCATTGTGGTTTCCGCAAGCGGGCGCGCGCGAGTTGCATTCAGAGCCCCCGCCCGGTACTTCAGCGCCTCGCGCGACGCAAGGGGACGGAATCAGTTCCGCAATGACCATAACGAACCAGACCCGCCTGCGCGCCTACAGACCGCGCGGCCTTCATTCGCGCTGGCGCGCTTTGCGCCTGCTCGCGGCCGTGACCCTGGTCGGCGCGGCGCTCGCCGGCTGCACCGGTGAGCAATTCCAGAAGGGCTACATCCTGCCGCCCGGCGCGCTCGAGCAAATTCCGATCGGCGCGAGCCAGGATCAGGTGCTGATCGTGATGGGCACGCCCTCCACCGTCGCCACGCTGGATGGCGAGGTGTTTTACTACATCTCGCAGCGCTCCGAGCGCGTGGTCGCCTTCATGAACCAGAAGCTGGTCGATCAGCGCGTGATCGCGATCTATTTCGACAAGAACCGGCGCGTGCGCCGGCTTGCGAATTACGGCCTCCAGGACGGCAAGATCTTCGACTTCATCAGCCGGACCACGCCGACCTCGGGTCAGGAGATGAGCTACCTCGCACCGCTGTTCAAGCTGCTCAGCTTCAACTGAGGCCTTGAGCTGAGGTTTGCACCTGCGGCGTCGTGCCGCTCTCCGCGCGGCACTTGCCGTCGCGTGCGACTTGCCGTTGTGCACCGGGTTCCCTACCCTCTCTGCAAAACAAGAAGCAGGGAGTGGATTCGTGTCCAAGAAGTTTCTGTCCCGTCGTCGCGTGCTCGCTGGTGCTGCCGGCCTGTCGGCCGCAGGCATCCTGCCGCGATCGAGCCTCGCTGACTGGAAGCCGACCGAGAATATCCGCGTCATCGTGCCGGCCGCAGCCGGCGGCTCGACCGACGTGATGGGCCGGCTGCTCGCCGCCCATCTCCAGTCCGCCTGGGGCCAGACGGCGGTCGTGGAGAATCGCTCGGGCGGCGGCGGCACCATCGGGACGGCCGAGGTCGTCCGCTCCAAGGCCGACGGCCACACCATCCTGATCGGCAATCCCGGTCCGAACGCGATCGCCTACAGCATCTTCAAGAACCTCACCTACAAGGCGGACCAGCTCCAGCCGGTCTCCAACATGATTCGGATCCCGAACATCGTCTCGGCGCATCCGAAGACCGGCATCAAGTCGATCGCCGAGCTGATCGCCTTCCTCAAGGCCAATCCGGACAAGCTCAGCTACGCCTCCTCCGGCGTCGGCCAGAGCCCTCATCTCACCGGTGCCTGGTTCCTCCAGCTTACCGGGCTGAAGATGACGCACATCCCGTTCCGCGGCGCGGGCCCCGCGCTCCAGGCTGCGCTCGCCGGCGACATCCAGGTCCTGTTCGACAATCTCTATCCGAGCCTTCCGCAGGTGCAGAACGGCACGCTCAACGGCCTCTGCGTCACCACGACCGAGCGCAGCGACCTCGCACTGAACCTGCCGACCATGCGCGAGAGCGCGCCGGAGCTTGCGAATTTCGACATCTCGTCGTGGTTCTCAGTATTCCTGCCGAAAGGCGTCCCCGCTCCGGTGCTCGACGCGCTCAATCTTCAAGTGAAGGCAATGCTTGAGCGCGAGGACATGAAGAAGCAGATCGTCGCCATGGGTGCCCGCGCCGACTACGGCACGCCACAGCAGTTTTCCGACTTCGTGGACGCCGAGACGAAGAAGTTCGCCGGCATCATCGAGAAGGAAGGCTTGCAGATGGATGTGCAGTAGCCTGCCCTTCGTGCGGCGCAGGGGACTTGAACCAGTTGAAGGCGAAGAGGACGGCCGCCGCCAGCGCGACCGCCAACATTGTGCGAGGCCCGGATTGCCGGGCTCCTCTTTGCGCCTTGCCGCAAGTCGGACAGACGGTGTCGGCCGCCAACATGTCGCAGCCGCACCGCATACATTTGGTCGTCTCGAACGTCATGGCGACGGTCCCCTGTAAAACAGACAACAAAAAACCCGCGGCTTGCACCGCGGGTTTGTCGCAGGACACGTGTCCCAGGTTCAGTGTGCCAGGATTGCCAGCAGCAGCAAGGCCACGATGTTGGTGATCTTGATCATCGGATTCACGGCAGGACCGGCGGTGTCCTTGTAGGGATCACCGACGGTGTCGCCGGTCACCGCCGACTTGTGGGCGTCACTGCCCTTGCCGCCGTAATGACCGTCCTCGATGTACTTCTTGGCATTGTCCCAGGCGCCGCCGCCCGAGGTCATGGAGATCGCGACGAACAGGCCCGTCACGATCACGCCGAGCAGCATCGCGCCGACCGCCGAGAACGCCGCCGACTTGCCGGCCGCACCACCGCCCGCGATGACGTAGATCAGGAAGTAGACGACGATCGGCGACAGCACCGGCAGCAGCGAGGGGATGATCATCTCCTTGATCGCCGCCTTGGTCAGCAGGTCGACCGCCTTGCCGTAATCCGGCTTGTCGGTGCCCTGCATGATGCCCGGCTTCTCGCGGAACTGCCGGCGCACCTCCTCGACGATCGCGCTCGCCGCGCGACCGACCGCAGTCATGCCCATCGCGCCGAACAGATACGGCAAGAGGCCACCGAACAACAGGCCGACAACCACGTAGGGATTGTTGAGCGAGAAGTCCGGATTGACGCCGGCGAAATAAGTGTGGTGCGCGGAGTCCGCAATGAAGAACTTGAGGTCCTGATTGTAGGCCGCGAACAGCACCAGAGCACCGAGACCGGCGGAGCCGATCGCGTAGCCCTTGGTCACCGCCTTGGTGGTGTTGCCGACCGCGTCGAGCGCATCGGTCGACTTGCGCACCTCTTTCGGCAGTCCCGCCATTTCGGCAATGCCGCCGGCGTTGTCGGTCACCGGGCCGAAGGCGTCGAGCGCGACGACCATGCCGGCAAGTGCGAGCATGGTGGCGGTCGCGATCGCGATGCCGAACAGGCCGGCCAGGCTGTAGGTGACGAGGATGCCGGCGATGATGACGAGTGCGGGCAGCGCGGTCGACTCCATCGAGATCGCAAGGCCCTGGATCACGTTGGTGCCGTGGCCGGTCACCGACGCGGCCGCGATCGATTTCACCGGACGATAATCGGTGCCGGTGTAGTACTCGGTGATCCAGATGATCAGCGCGGTGACGACGAGGCCGACGATTCCGCATTCGAACAGCGACATGCCGGTATATTCGACGCCGTCGAGCTTGCCGAAGCCGATCAGGGTGTAGATCACCCCTGCGATGCCGACCAGCGACAGGACGCCGGTGGCGATCAGGCCCTTATAGAGCGCGCCCATGATCGACTGGCTCGGCCCGAGCTTCACGAAGAAGGTGCCGATGATCGAGGTGATGATGCAGATGCCGCCGATGGCGAGCGGCAACGTCATCATGTTCATGAGGATCGGCGTCTTGGCGAAGAAGATCGCCGCGAGCACCATGGTGGCGACCGCGGTCACCGCATAGGTCTCAAAGAGGTCGGCGGCCATGCCGGCGCAGTCACCGACGTTGTCGCCGACGTTGTCGGCAATGGTGGCCGGATTGCGCGGATCATCCTCGGGGATGCCGGCCTCGACCTTGCCGACGAGGTCGCCGCCGACGTCCGCACCCTTGGTGAAGATGCCGCCGCCGAGACGGGCGAAGATCGAGATCAGCGAGGCGCCAAAGCCGAGCGCCACCATGGCGTCGACCACGGTGCGGCTGTCAGGCGCAAGCTTCAGCGAAAAGACCAGGAAGCCGAAGTAGAGCGTCACGCCAAGCAGCGCGAGACCGGCGACCAGCATGCCGGTGATGGCACCCGCCTTGAAGGCGAGCTCGAGACCGCCGGCCAGCGATGTCGTCGCGGCCTGGGCGGTACGCACATTGGCGCGAACCGAGACGTTCATGCCGATGAAGCCGGTCGCCCCCGACAGGATGGCGCCGATGGCAAAACCGATCGCGACGTAGATCCCGAGGAAATAGACGAGCAGCACGAAGATGACGATGCCGACGATACCGATCGTGGTGTACTGGCGCCGCAGGTAGGCCTGTGCGCCTTCGCGCACCGCCGCTGCGATCTCCTGCATGCGCGGAGACCCCGCATCCGCACTCAAAACCGAAGACGTCGCCCAGATCGCGTAGACGACGGAAAGCACTCCGCAGAGCACAATCAACCATAATGCTGTCATGTGATTTTTTGCCTCAGATCCTTGATGTACGTACCCCCGGCGCCTTTGTTTTTCCGTTGTGCGGTGCGGCGCCTTTATGTTGAACAGGGCCGCCCCTTGCCCGAAGGGGCGGCCCTAGTCGGCCACAAGCTTGCCAAAATCAGAATGCGGGTGCAACGCCGTAAGCGGCCGAAAAGGCCGATCTCGGCAGGTATTTAGGCTATGGGCAGGATCGTCGCGTCGTCCCGGGAAATGGCCCCGGAACTGTCCGTCAACGGACACCGCTCGCCTAGGCCGCCGATCTCACGGGATGGCGAGACGTGGACGCGACCTCGATGGTCTGACCGTCCGGCATCGTTCGCGTGGTCGCGACCTTGATCTCATAGACAGCGCCGCCGGGACCGGGCTCCGTCCGCACCGTGATCACCTGTTCAGGGGTCACTGGGCCGAGCGGGACATCCTGGTCGGGCAAAACGAGGGTCGCCAGCTCATTGACGAAAACGACGACATACATGCCTTTCGGCATGTTCTTCTTCGACCACTGGCGCAGGTGGTCGTGATAGGGCTGCCGGCTCCAGGCCGACGGCAGGCCCGGATCAACCTGGACCTGGATGTTCTGGGTGAGTGGTTGGATGGTGACCACCATCTTCGCCTGATCCGGCTTCCACTGCGCCGGCATGGCCGCATCGGTCCGCCAGAGGCAATTGAAGGCGGCACACTGGTCCGGGAGGTTGTCGTGAATCTTGCAGCCCCGGCCCGGCTTGCATTGCCCGCACCACTTGCCCGCGGCCTTATTGATCTCGGGAACGTTGTAGACCTTGCAGCACAGCGTGCAGCTTCCGCATTCCCTTCCGGGAACAGGTTGCAGCTCACTCGCGCTTGAAGCCGCCGTCATCCGAATCGAATCCGTCAGTTGCGATTGCCGATATTACCCGGCAATGGCGCAAAAGCCGAGGGACCCGCCGCGGATCAGAAATGACTGTAGGACAAGCGCCGCAGCGCGATCTGGCTGCCTTGCGCGTCCACCCATCGCGGCGACTCGCTGCCGGCAATGATGGTGCCGATCGTCGTGACGGCAATACCCACCCGTTCCGCCTCCCGCGCGAACTCGGCGCAGCGCGCCTCCGGAACCGCACACAGCACTTCGTAATCGTCTCCTCCGGACACGAGCTTTTCGAGGCCGGCGGTCGCGAGCGCTGCGGTGGCTGACGGCGATAGCGGAACGTGGTGCGCCTCGATCACCGCACTAACGCCTGAAGCCGCGCAGAGTTTTGCGAGGTCTCCGGCCAGGCCATCGGACACGTCCATCGCGGCGCTGGCGTGATCTCGCACCACGTCCGCCAGCGCGTTGCGCGGTTGTGGAACGCGATAGCGACCGACCAAGTAGTCCAGCGCCGCGCGATCCTGTGCGAGCGCCGCGGCCACCGCGCCGCCAGTGAGCACGTCGAGGCCGAGGGCGGCGTCACCAATTGTCCCCGTCACCAGGATGCGGTCGCCCGGCTTTGCGCCGGTGCGGCCGACCATCCGCCCCCGCGGCACACGGCCGAAAGCGGTGATCGAAATCATCTGCGGCCCCGGCGTCGACACCGTGTCGCCGCCGAGCAGCGGACAGGCGAAGGTTTTCGCGTCATCGCCGAGCGCGTCCGCGAACGGCCTGAGCCAGGCGTCTTCCTTGCTGCGCAGCGCCAGTGTCAGCACAAAGCCGGCCGGCCGCGCGCCCTTCGCGGCAAGATCGGACAGGTTCACCCGCAGCGCCTTGCGCGCGATGGTGTCGGGAGGATCGGTGGCAAGGTAGTGCACGCCCTCGACCACGGCGTCGGTGGTGACGACGATGTCCTCGCCAGATGAGCTCAGGACGGCGGCGTCGTCGACCAGCCCCAACGCGCCGGGGTCAGTCGCCAGCGGCTTGAAATAGCGCGCGATAAGGGAGTCTTCGCCGGAGGGATTGTGTGAGGTCGTCATCGATGTCAGCCCCAACCACCGGCGTCATCGCCCGGCTTGACCGGGCGATCCAGTACGCCGAGACGCCGGATATTTATTACCGCTGCCGCGGAGTACTGGATCACCCGCTTTCGCGGGTGATGACAACGGAATGTGTAACTACCCCCGCCCGAACTCGTCACCGCGAAACTGGCGGCCGATCTGGTCGAGCACGGCGTTGACCATGCCGGTCTCCTCGCGATCGACGAAGGCATTGGCGACGTCGACATATTCGGACACGACGACGCGGCCGGGCACGTCCTTGCGGTGCTCCAATTCGTAGGCCCCTGCCCGCAGCACCGCGCGCAGGATCGCCTCGATCCGCTTCAGCGGCCAGCCCTTCGACAGCGCCTCGTCGATCAGCGGATCGAGCTTCTTCTGGTCGCGCACAACGCCGGAGACGACGTCGCGGAAGAAGGCGGCTTCCGCCGGCAGATATGTGTCGCCCTCAACCTCGTTGCCGAGCCAATGGCTCTCGAACTCGGCAAAGATGTCGTTGATGCCAGCGCCGCCGATATCCATCTGGTAGAGCGCCTGCACGGCCGCGAGCCGCGCCGCGCCGCGCCGGTTCGCTTTCTTCTCAGTGCCAGCCGGCGGCTTTTTGCTGTTGTCGACCATGATCAAGCCCGCGCCAGCCGTCGTTTTATGCGCAGCATCGCAATCGCCGCGCGTGCAGCATCGCCGCCCTTGTTGAGCTCGCTGGCGCGCGCCCGCGCCCAGGCCTGCGCCTCATTGTTGACGGTCAGGATGCCGTTGCCGAGCGGCAGCTTTCGCGCGACCGCGAGGTCCATCAGCGCGCGCGAAGACTCCTGCGAGACGATCTCGAAATGGATGGTGTCGCCGCGGATCACGCAGCCGAGTGCGATCGCCGCATCATAAGGCTTGCCGCTGGCCGCCGCGGCGTCGACCGCGATGGCGATCGCCGCAGGAATCTCCAGCGCGCCGGGAACCGTGATGACGTCATGGGTCAGGCCGGCGGCCTTCAGCTCGGCCACCGCGCCTTCGAGCATCGCGTCCTGGAGATCGTCATAGAACCGCGCCTCGACAATCAGCGCGCGCGCGCCGGAAATGTCGGTCTGGTCCTTTAGGGGTGCGCGCCGCGCGTCAGCCATAGTCAAATCCGTTTTACAGAGGTCGGCGTTATGTAGTCGCAGCGAGGGGGTAAGCCAAGCACGAATGCCAGAGAGATCGTCATTCCGGGGCGAGAAACCAGCCCGGCATGACGGCTACGCCGTCACTTCATTTCCGTCAGCCGCGCCGCATAGCGGGCCATCAAATCGACCTCGATATTGATCTCGGTCCCCGCTTTCCAGCCGCCGATCGTCGTGACCGTCAGTGTGTGCGGGATGATTAGCACCGAAAAGGTTACATCCTTCACCGTATTAACCGTCAGCGACACGCCGTCGAGCGTGATCGAGCCCTTGGTGGCGATGAAGCGCGCAAGCTCTCGCGTCGTCGAGAGCTCGAACCGCGCCATGTCAGGCAGGTCCTCGCGACTGACGATGGTCGCGATCCCGTCGGCATGGCCGGCGACGATGTGGCCGCCGAGCTCGTCGCCGATCTTGAGCGCGCGCTCGAGGTTGAGTTTCGTGCCGACCTTCCAATGCTTCGCGGTCGTCAGCGCCAGCGTCTCGGCGGCGGCATCGACGTCGAACCAGGTCTTCTGAGAGGAATCCTTGCTGCCTTGGACGCCGGAGGCGACGACGGTCAGGCAGACGCCGTTGCAGGCAATTGAGGCACCATCAGCAATGGTGGTCTGATCATAGCGGCAGGCGATGCGCAGGCGATGCAGCTGCCCCTGCGCCACAGGCGTCAGGCTGACGATCTCGCCGATATCGGTGACAATGCCGGTGAACATGTTAGGCGCGCTCGTAGATGGTGAGAGTATCCTTGTCGAATGTTTCGCTAGCATGAACCTTGAACGCCTGCGACTGCGTGATTTTCGACAGGGGCAATGCATCGAGCGCATCGACGCCTTCGGCGCCGACCGCTTCCGCGCCGCGGAACAGCCAGATCTCGTCGACGAGGTCGGCGGCGACGAACGATGCCGCAACACGGCTGCCGCCCTCGACCATCAACCGCGTGATGCCCTTCTCGGCCAGCGCATGCAGCACGGCCGGAAGATCGAGCCCGGAGGCGCTCCCCGGCGGTACGCGGATGATATGCGTGCCAGCAGCGCCAAGCCGCGTCGCGGCCGCGGCCTCCGCAAGCTCCGAGCCGATCGCCCAGAGCGGCGTCTCACGCGCGGAACGCACGAGCCGGCTCGATGCCGCAATGCGCAGGCTCTGGTCGAGCACCACGCGCACCGGCGAGCGCGCCGCCATCCCCGGCAGGCGGCAGGTGAGAAGCGGGTCGTCCGCCAGCACCGTTCCGATACCGACCAAAATGGCATCGCTCGAGGCGCGCAACAGATGCACGCGGTTACGCGCGGCTTCGCCGGTGATCGCGACGGGCTTGCCGCCGGCCGCGCCGATCTTGCCGTCGGGCGAGACCGCGAGCTTCAGGATCACATGCGGGCGCTTGTCACGGATGCGGCGGAAATGCCCGGCATGGTCGAATGCGGCCTCGGGCGCGCACAGGCCGACATCCACCGTGATACCGGCCGCGCGCAAGCGCGCATGGCCCTGCCCGGCGACTTCCGGATTGGGATCCTCGATCGCTGCCACCACCCGCTTGATGCCGGCCGCGATCACCGCGTCGGCGCAAGGCGGCGACTTGCCGAAATGCGAGCACGGCTCGAGCGTGACGTAGAGCGTGGCGCCGCGCGCCGCCTCGCCCGCGCGCCGCAGCGCTTCAGGCTCGGCATGCGGCCGTCCGCCGGGCTTGGTCCAGCCGCGACCGATGATCACCCCATCCTTGACGATGACGGCGCCCACCGCCGGGTTCGGCCAGGTGCGCCCCTGCCCGCGCTTCCCCAACGCCAGCGCAAGCTCCATGAAGCGTCGATCGGCGTCCTTAGAGTCGCGGGCCTTCTGCGCAAATTGATCTTCCAGGATACGGAAGATCATTTGCGTACCGTTGCAAGCCGCGCTTCCTCCTCACCGGAGAGCTCGCCGAGCACATCGGCGAAGTCCTTGGCCTCACGGAAATTGCGATAGACGGACGCGAAGCGCACATAGGCGACGTCGTCGAGCGTGCGCAGATGCTCCATCACGGTCTCGCCGATCACCTCGGAGGAGATCTCGGCCTCGCCGCCGGTCTCGAGCTCGCGCACGATGGTGGACACCATCTTCTCCACGCGCTCCGGTTCGACCGGACGCTTGCGCAAGCTGATCGACACCGAGCGCATCAGCTTGTCGCGGTCGAACGGCACACGGCGGCCGTTGCGCTTGATGACAGTGAGCTCGCGCAGCTGCACGCGCTCGAAGGTCGTGAAGCGGAAATTGCAGGCGACGCACACGCGCCGCCTGCGGATCACGGAAGAGTCCTCGGTCGGACGCGAGTCCTTTACCTGCGTATCGAGACTGTTGCAGTTCGGGCAGCGCATCCGTTTACCTTGACCAGTTCACTTACCAGTTTACTTGGACCTTACTGATAGATCGGGAACCGGTCTGTGAGCGCCTTGACCCGTTCCTTGATCGCGGCTTCCACCAGCGGCGCCTTGCCGTCGGATGACTGCGCGATCGCATTCAGGACCTCGGCGATCATGCCGCCGACCTGCTGGAATTCGGCAACGCCGAAGCCGCGGGTGGTCGCAGCCGGCGTGCCCAGCCGAATCCCCGAGGTGACGAACGGCGACTCGGGGTCGAACGGAATACCGTTCTTGTTGCAGGTGATGGCGGCGCGGACCAGCGCCTTCTCCGACGCGTTGCCCTTCAGGCCCTTCGGCCGGAGGTCGACCAGCATCAGATGGTTGTCGGTGCCGCCGGAGACAATATCGAACCCGTGGCTCTTCAGCGTCTCGGCGAGCGCCTTGGCGTTCTCGACGACGTTCTTCGCATAGACTTTGAAGTCCGGCCGCAGCGCCTCGCCGAAGGCGACAGCCTTGGCCGCGATCACATGCATCAGCGGGCCGCCCTGAAGCCCCGGGAAGATCGCCGAGTTGAGCTTCTTGGTCAGCGCCTCGTCATTCCACAGCATCAGGCCGCCGCGCGGGCCGCGCAGCGATTTGTGCGTCGTCGTGGTGGTGACGTGAGCATACGGCACGGGCGAGGCATGCACGCCGCCGGCGACGAGGCCGGCAAAGTGCGCCATGTCGACCAGCAGATACGCGCCGACCGAATCCGCGATCTCGCGGAAGCGCTTGAAATCCCAGGCGCGCGAATAGGCCGAGCCGCCGGCGATGATCAGCTTCGGCTTGACCTCCTCGGCCTGTTTGGCCACCGCATCCATGTCGATGAGCTGGTCCTCGCGGCGCACGGTGTAGTGCGCGGCCTTGAACCATTTGCCGCTCATGTTGACAGGCGAGCCATGGGTGAGATGGCCGCCGGCCGAAAGATCGAGACCCATGAAGGTGTCGCCGGGCTGGAGCAGCGCCAAGAACACCGCCTGGTTCATCTGGCTGCCGGAGTTCGGCTGCACGTTGGCGAACTTCGCGCCGAACAGCTTCTTGGCGCGATCGATCGCGAGATTCTCGGCGACGTCGACCCACTCACAACCGCCGTAGTAGCGCGCGCCCGGATAACCTTCCGCGTATTTGTTGGTCATCACCGAACCCTGTGCTTCCAGCACGGCACGGCTGACGATGTTCTCGGAGGCGATCAGCTCGACCTCATGGCGCTGCCGGCCGAGCTCGCCCTTGATGGCGGCGGCGATTTCCGGGTCGGCCTGGTCGAGCGGAGCGGTGAAAAACGAATCGGGCGCGGAGGCGGTTTTGGCGAAGGTCATCTTGCGAATATCTCCACCGCCGCAGCCTTTTGGCGGGCTACGGGCGGGTCTGGTGTGGTGATCGGAGCGGCGACCGCGATCTACCACATCACCCGCCCCCGGCCAAGTAGTTGCGGGTCAGGCCTGATATTTATGCAAGATATGGTGGGGATTGACGGATACGGGCGACCCGCGCGTTCACTCGAACCGTCCGGTTTCGCCTTGTCCAGGAAGGGCCGATTTGGACCTTAATGCCGGGTGGAGCCGGCCGATGGTGGCCGGCCGCCCGGTTCTAAAGCCCGGTATAGCCCGCCTTGACCGGGTCCACGGTGCCGTCCAGCTGGCGCAGATAGGTCAAGCCGCACACCGTCAACCTGTGGGTGTCTTTCTCGCCGGCTTCCATCAGGGTGTTCAGGTAGTTCGTCACCTTGGCCCGCGCCTCTGCGCTCGCCGCGGACGTACGGTTGGCGAGCAAATCATAGGTTTGCATGATGCGGTCGATAGCGGCTTCCATAGCACCCTCTGGTTCTCTGAGATTTTGGGAGTTTTGATCAGGCAACCGCTCGGACCTCGGCTTGCGCCTCGAACCTGGTGATGGCCTTGTTGGCCAGCCTGATCTTGTTGAATTCACCGTGCTGGAGCAGCTTGATGATGATCTCGAGCAGGCGCTCATTTGTGACGAGCGTGTCAGGGATCGCGCCGGAGCGGCGAAGATAGTTCGCGGCGATGGCGTAGGCATCGCTCACGAGCTCGACGTTCATAGCCTGCAACCCGCGTTCGATCAGCATCGCATCCTCCGATCCGGAGACATAACCGCGAGGCCGGGAACTGGTTCCGCCAGATCGTCTCATTTTTTTCGCAACCGCGAAATGACAAAACGCACCGGTCCGGGCAGAGCCCGACCGATGCGCTTGGGGAAGTGAGGCACGTTCGCGAGGCTCGCCGGTCTTGTTGGGCCGGCTTGGCCTTCGTCCTTCTTAAAAACTCAGAGCCGATACAGGATCTGGTCGGTCCAGAACCGCTCGAGGCGGTGCAGCGACTTGTTCAGGGTCGAGAACTCCTCGCCCGAGATGCCGCCGACCTGTTCCACGGTCTTGACGTGCTTCTGGTAGAGGGAGTCGACGATGCGGCGGACTTCCTGGCCCTGCGGGGTCAGGCGGATGCGCACCGAGCGGCGATCAACGCGCGAGCGCTGATGATCGAGGAAGCCGAGCTCGACGAGCTTCTTCAGATTGTAGGAGACGTTGGAGCCGAGATAGTAACCGCGCGTGCGCAGCTCGCCCGCGGTCAGCTCCTTGTCGCCGATGTTATAGAGCAGGAGCGCCTGCACCGAATTGATGTCGGCGCGACCACGACGATCGAACTCGTCCTTGATCACGTCGAGGAGACGGCGATGCAGCCGCTCCACCAGAGTCAAGGCTTCCAGATAGAGCGTCTGCACCGAGCCCTGCTGGCCGGAGACGCGTTCCGCGGTATCTGCCGCAGTTGCGACGGCTTTCATCATGACACTTCCCCTGTTGTCGTTTTTATCGACACTTATTCGACGAAACTTGTGTCCCGTCTGATAGGTGCAACTTAAGGGGAGGCGTTTGAAGATCGGCTTAAATAAGAGAATAAAGAGATCATGAATTTAAGACAGTGAATTGCGCATTAAGCCTGTGCCACAAGCACTTTTCGCAACCCTCTGTTGACCGTGGCAAGGTCCTGTTCACCCTCCGTCCGCCCATTCTGTCGCATTCCAGAACAGCGGCGCCCCGTTTCGAAACGCGCGCGTAACAGCTGTGGCGGATCGCGCTAGGTCAATGAAAAGTTACCTCGAATTTTACGCAACGAGTGGTCAACCACGCGCGCGTGAAACGTCTCGTGTCCCGAAGCTGAACATCGACTATGGCGGCCGTTCGCGCGCGGCCATCCAGGCGAGCGCGAGATAGGCTGCGAGCATGAAGGCTTCCACCGCGACGACGACCAGGCTGCCGCCGTAGATGCCCGGGAACATCAACTCGATCACCGCCATCGATACCACGGTGGTGAGCCAAACCACCGCGCCCCAGGGCGTTGCCAGCCACAGGCCGACCGCGGCCACGAGCTCGATCACGGCGAAATAGATGGTCGAGGCCTGCCAGGCCATCGACTGGTTCTCGAACGCCTCGTCCTCGCCGCCGACGAAGCCCGTCACCTGCGCCCAATGGTAGAGGCCCTTGAGGATCGACAGCAGCGCCATCACCCGCAGGAACAGCACCAGTCGGCGCGTCCAGACATTGTCGTCGGACTCCGGGCGCTCCGACGAGATCGCCGCCACCGACATTGCGTTGTCTCTGGCATTGTCTCGGGCGGCGTCCCTGGCATTGGCGCTGTCGCGGGCCGCATCGCGGCTGGAGATCTCGGACATGGCCCCCTTCTGGCTGTTTCGCCCCACAAAATCAATCGGCTGCCATCCTTTGCGGCAGATCAAGCCGCGGTGACGGGAACCACGCGAACTGGTATAAGAATAATTCCAGCCGGAGGAAGAGTGATGGCGATCAAATACGGACGTCCGATCGAACTGCGCGAAGTCGCGCGCGGGACCGGTGCGGGAGCCTCCCCTGCCCTCGATCTGACCATCCGCCCGCGCCGCAACCGCAAGGCCGAATGGGCCCGGCGCATGGTGCGCGAGAACGTGCTGACCACCGACGATTTGATCTGGCCGCTGTTCCTGATCGACGGCAACAACAAGCGCGAGCAGATCGCCTCGATGCCGGGCGTCGAGCGCCTCAGCGTCGACCAGGCCGTGCGCGACGCCGAGCGCGCAATGAAGCTGACGATTCCCTGCATCGCACTGTTTCCCTACACCGACCCGTCCCTGCGCGACGAAGAGGGCTCGGAAGCCACCAACCCGAACAATCTGGTCTGCCAGGCCGTGCGCGCAATCAAGAAGGAGTTTCCCGATCTCGGCATACTCTGCGATGTCGCGCTCGATCCCTTCACCAGCCATGGCCATGACGGCCTGATCACTGACGGCAAGATCTTGAACGATGAGACGGTCGCCGTGCTGGTGCGCCAGGCCCTGGTTCAGGCCGAGGCCGGCTGCGACATCATCGCCCCCTCCGACATGATGGATGGCCGCGTTGCCGCGATCCGCGAAGGGCTGGACCATGCAGGACTGCTCGACGTGCAGATCATGGCCTATGCGGCGAAATACGCCTCAGCCTTCTACGGCCCGTTCCGCGACGCCATCGGCTCGGCCAAGACGCTGACCGGCGACAAGCGCACCTATCAGATGGACAGCGCCAACACCGACGAGGCGCTGCGCGAAGTCGAGCTCGACATCGCCGAGGGCGCCGACATGGTGATGGTGAAACCCGGCATGCCCTATCTCGACGTGGTCCGGCGCGTGAAAGACACGTTTGCGATGCCGACCTTCGCCTACCAGGTCTCCGGCGAATACGCGATGATCGCGGCTGCGGCCAACAACGGCTGGCTCGACGGCGAGCGCGCGATGATGGAAAGCCTGCTCGCCTTCAAGCGCGCCGGCGCCGACGGCGTGCTCAGCTATTTTGCGCCGAAGGCGGCGGAGAAGCTGCGGGCGCAGGGGTAGGCCCCAACGTCGTCCCGGCGCAGGCCGGGACCCATACCGCGTGATCTGTCGACGGCGCGCTGTAGCCGTACCGATGAAGAAATCACTGTAAGTCTTCGCCAAACTCCTCCCTGGGGTTATGGGTCCCGGCCTGCGCCGGGACGACATTGTGGATGTGGCGCGAGCATCGCCGCCCGACCCCCGCCCCCGAATCGCCGGAATATTTCGGCTTGTTAATCCCAGCGCGCCCTTGGCACGGGGATGACATGTTCCCATGTCCTGCCACGGGAGTTTTCCCTGGGAGGACGGACCATGTCGTATTCGGACTCGGGCAATTCAGGCGGCCAGTCGGGCGCCTGGCGCAGTGACGGCGCGGCCCATGCTTACGATCCCTATCTGCATCCGGAACTGTTCCGCGGCGTGGCGACGCGGCGGGTGTTCGCATTCCTGATCGACATGGTCGTGATCTCCGTTCCCGTCATCCTCGGCTACCTCTTCATCGCCGTGTTTGGCGTAGTGACGCTCGGCCTCGGCTGGGCCTTGTTCTGGCTCGCCTGGCCGGCCTCCGTGGTCTGGGCCATCGTCTATTACGGCGCCTGCATCGGCGGTCCCTCGTCGGCTACGATCGGGATGCGGGTGATGGACCTCGAATTGCGCACCTGGTACGGCGCACCCGGCTATTTCGTGCTCGGCGCTACCCATGCCGTGCTGTTCTGGGTGACGGTGTCGTTCCTTTCCCCCTTCGTCGTCCTGGTCGGCCTGTTCAACGGTCGTCGGCGCCTACTGCATGATTTCGTGCTGGGAACAGTCCTGATCAACAACTCCGTCCGTGCGCCCGTGCCTCAAGCCACCAGAACCTATTGATCAAGAACCTATCAACCAGGACCGACTAAGCTGTCTGATCTGACCTGCTGAGCAGACCAATTGACCGGGGGCTTTCGTAGCGCGATGCTGATACTCAGTTCGGAGGCCCACGACGTCCCTTGACCCAGCACTCGCGAGACACCCCCCAATTTTACCTCACGGCGCCCTCGCCCTGCCCCTATTTGCCGGGCCGGCATGAGCGCAAGGTGTTTACGCACCTCGTGGGTGAGCGTGCCGGCGACCTCAATGACCTCCTGACCCACGGCGGCTTCCGCCGCAGCCAATCGATCGCCTACCGGCCGGCCTGCGACCAGTGCCGCGCCTGCGTCTCGGTCCGGGTGGTCGCCAACGAGTTCCGCCCCTCCCGCAACTTCCGCAAGGTGATGGCGCGCAATTCCGACATCATCGGCGAGCAGCGCAGCGCGGTGCCGACCTCCGAGCAATATTCGGTGTTCCGCGCCTATCTCGACTCCCGCCACCGCCACGGCGGCATGGCCGACATGACCGTGCTCGATTACGCCATGATGGTCGAGGACAGCCATGTCGAGACCCGCATCATCGAGTACCGCAAGCGCGGTCCCGACAGCGGCATCACCGGCCGCGGCGAAGAGCTGATCGCGGTGGCGCTGACCGACGTGCTCAGCGACGGCCTGTCGATGGTCTATTCGTTCTTCGAGCCGGGCCAGGTCAGCCGCTCGATGGGGACCTTCATGATCCTCGACCACATCGCCCGCGCCCGCCGGCAAGGCCTGCCCTACGTCTATCTCGGCTACTGGATCGAGGGCTCGAAGAAGATGGACTACAAGGCCCGTTTTCTGCCGCAGCAGCGCTTGGCACCGTCAGGCTGGCTGCGCATCGACGCGCAGGGGGATGCCGCGTCCGAGCCGCAGGACTAGTGCTCTCGTCATGCCCCGCGAAGGCGGGGCGCCTAAGGTTCAAAACAATCGTCTCTGGAATACTGGGTCGTCCGGTCAAGCCGGACGACGACAGCTGTGGTGCCCTCACCCGAACAGCGTATCCACCAGCAGCTTTACGTTCAAAACCACGATCACGCCCGCGACGATCCATGCGATCGCGGCGACCCAAACCGGAATCGCGAACTGGCCCATCTTGCGGCGGTCGGAGACGAAGCGGACCAGCGGGATCACTGCGAAGGGCAGCTGCATCGACAGCACGACCTGGCTGAACACCAGCAGATCGGCGGTGCCTCGCTCGCCATAGATCGCCGTGACGATGATCACCGGCACGATGGCGATGCCGCGCGTCAGCAGGCGGCGTGCCCAGCTCGGCAGGCGCAAATCGAGAAAGCCTTCCATCACGATCTGGCCGGCAAGGGTCGCCGTGACAGTCGAGTTCAGGCCCGACGCGAGCAGCGCAATCGCGAACAGCGTCGAGGCGATGCCGAGGCCGAGCAGCGGCGACAGCAGCTCGAACGCCTGGCCGATCTCGGCGACGTCCGCGTGTCCGCTCTTGTGGAAGGTCGCGGCTGCGACCACGAGGATGGCCGCGTTGATGAACAGCGCCAGCATCAGCGCGATGGTCGAGTCCATCGTCGCCCATTTGATCGCGTCGCGCCGGCCGGTGTCGTTGCGCTCATAGGCGCGCGTCTGCACGATCGATGAGTGCAGATAGAGATTATGCGGCATCACTGTCGCGCCGATGATGCCGATCGCGATATAGAGCATCTCGGGATTGGTGACGATCTCGGTCTTCGGCATGAAGCCGTGCACGACGTCCGCCACCGGCGGCGCCGCGGCCACGATCTGGACCGCAAAGCAGACCGCGATCACCGCAAGCAGCGCCATCACGAAAGCTTCGAGGAAGCGGAAGCCGCGGTTCATCAGGAGCAGCAGCAGGAAGGCATCCAGTGCAGCAAGCAGCGCGCCGCCAATCAGGGGAATGCCGAACAACAGCTTGAGCGCGATCGCGGTGCCGATGACCTCGGCGAGATCGCAGGCGATGATCGCCGCCTCGCAGGCGAGCCAGAGCACGAAGTTCGTTGCAGGCGAATAGGTCGCGCGGCAGGCCTGCGCGAGGTCTCGGTCGGTGACGATGCCGAGCCGTGCTGCCAGCGCCTGCAACAGGATCGCCATCAAATTCGAGAGCAGAATGACCGAGAGCAGAGTGTAGCCAAACTTCGATCCGCCGGCGAGATCGGTCGCCCAATTGCCGGGGTCCATGTAGCCGACCGAGACCAGATAGCCCGGGCCGACGAAGGCGAGCAGCCGGCGCCACCACACCCCCGCCGTTGGGACTGCGACGGTGGCATTCACCTCGGCCAGGCTCTTGATCGTCGGCGCGTCGGTGCGCCAGCCGGCGGCGTTTTGGGTCAGTTCGGGAGATCGGGCATCCATACTGGCACAATACCGGAGTCGAGCCTTATTGCAACTCATTTGCAACTGCATCTAGCCGCATCGGTTCCCGTCGCGGCCCGGTTCTACCCAGCCCTGTCGGGAAGCGGGTGGGTTTGGCCGTCCCCAGAGGCGGATACTGGCGCGAATTCGACTTTGCAGGAAATGAGCCATGTCAACGACGCCCCGCCTCCCCGATACGTTCAATCGCCTGGCCTGGTCCAACCTCGCGGCGCAATCGGCCGAGCAGATCGCGCTGGCCGCAGCCCCTATCGTCGCCGTGCTGACGCTCGGCGGCGCCGAAGGCCAGACCGGCCTGCTACAGACCGCCCTCACCTTGCCCTTCGTGCTGTTCGCCATTCCGGCCGGCCTGCTCGCCGACCGCATCTCGCGCCGCGCGCTGATGGCGGGCGCCGAAGCGCTGCGGGCCGCAGCCCTCGCGGCAATCGTGCTGCTGCTCGCGCTCGGCGCGCTCAATCTCTCGATGTTGGCGCTGCTTGGCTTTGCGGCTGTGTGCGGCACCGTCGTCTACAGCGTGGCTGCGCCGGCGCTGGTGCCCTCGCTGGTGAGTTCGGACCTGTTGCCGGCTGCCAATGCGCGGATTGAACTCGCGCGCACCATCGCCTTTGCCAGTGGCCCTGCTGTGGGCGGCGTGTTGGTCGGCTGGTGGGGCGCGAGCCCCGCCTTCGGCTTTGCCGCCGCGCTTTCGGCCATCGCCGTGGTGCTGCTTTCCGGCATCTACGAGCCGGCGCGCGCCCCGACGCCGCGGCGCCATCCGTTCCAGGACATCCGCGAGGGCGCGGCGTTTGTCTTCCACCACCCGCTGCTGCGGCCGGTGTTCATCACCCAGTTCATCTTCAACACCGGATGGTTCTTGCAGATCGCGGTGTTCGTACCCTACGCCGTGCGCCATCTCGGCCTGACGGCGGCCGGTGTCGGCACCGTGCTGACGATGTACGGCGTCGGCATGGTGATCGGCGCGCTGCTCGCAACCCGCGTGATGAAGCGCATCGCCTTCGGCACCGTGGTCGGCCTCGGCCCGGTCACCGGCTTCGTCGCCGCGGTTGTGATGGCGCTGACGGTGCTGGTGCCATCGCCCTGGCTCGCGGCCTTAAGCTTCTTCCTGCTCGGCGTTGGGCCGATCCTGTGGGTAATCTCGACCACGACGCTGCGTCAGTCGGTGACGCCGCCGCGGCTGTTGGGGCGCGTCTCCGCCATCAACATCATGAGCTACGGCGCCCGCCCGCTCGGCTCGGCGCTCGGTGCCATCGTCGGTGGCTTCTACAGTGCGGAAGCTTGCCTCTATCTCGCGGCCGCCGTGTTCGGCGTGCAGGCGCTGGTGATCTGGCTCTCGCCTGCGGTGGCATTGGATCGGCAGCCGGACATGGTGGGGGACGGCGCGGGCGCGGCGGCGCGGTGTTAATCGCGCTCTCCGCAGTCGTCCTGGCGAAAGCCAGGACCCATTACCCCAAGGAGAAGTTGTCGCGCGAAGCTGCCAACCACGAATCTTCGCAAAACTACAGTCGGTGGTTATGGGTCCTGGCTTTCGCCAGGACGACGATGCGGGAACAGCGAGGCTAGCCCGCCAGATACCGCTCGTAACTCCCCGTCACCGGCTCGCTGCTATCGACTTCCGGATCGAGCGTGTAGAGATCCTGCGCGCGGCCGATGCCGCGCAGCGCGTAGCGGCCGGTGGAAACGAGATAGCGGCGACCGGCGGCGTCGAGGCCCTTGTAGAACTCGGCCGATGCCAGCAGCTCACGGTCAACCGAGCGGCTCATCGAGGCGATGCGGCTGACCTCATTGACGGTCGGGCCGACCACGGTGAAGTCGAGCCGGTCCTCGCTGCCGATATTTCCGTAAAAGACCTCGCCGACATGCAGGCCGATATAGGCCGACGTGATCGGCCGCCCATCGGTCGTCCGGCGCGCGTTCAGCTCGGCAACGTTCTTGCGGGACAGGTGCTCAGCGCGCAACGCGGCGCGGCGCGCGTGCGCCATGTCCTCGCCGGTGAACATCGCCAGCACGCCGTCGCCGATCAGTTTCAGCACGTCGCCGCCGGCGTCGTGGATCGCGTCGATCACGGCCTGCGCATAGTCGTTGAGGAAAGGGATGATCTCGTCGGGGCCGATGCTTTCGCTGATCCCGGTCGAGCCACGCAAATCCGAATACCACAGCACGGCGTTGATGCGCTCGGTAACGCCACGCGAGATGCGGCCGCCCAAAACCTGCTCGGAGGCGCCGCGCCCGAGATAGACGCGGCCGAGCGTGCGCGCGATGTCGACCTGCTGCGCCGACTTGATTGCGAGCCCCAGCACCGGCACGAGATCGCGCAACGCGACGAGTTCCGACTCGGAAAAGCCGCTGTCGCGGCGCGTGGTCCAGCAGGAATAGAGGCAGTCCATCAGTCCGAGCGCGCCGTTCTCGCCGAAGCGATGGACGAAGGCGAGATAATGCTTGTGGCCCTTTTCGGCGAGCTCGCCGAGCTGCGAAAAATCCATCGACGGCGCATCGGCGAGATCGATCACCATTTCGTCGTGGCCGTGCTCGAGCATGTGGAAGAACACCGAGCGGCGCCAGTTCTCGGCCGCATCGCCTTCGGCGGTCGAGCGGTATTCGAACAAATCGCTCTCGTTGCTGGGACGGTCGCTCCAGCGGAAGCCGCGGCCTTCGTAGATCGGGTGCAGCGTGTCGATGACGAGCAGCCCACGCGAGAGTTCCAGCCCCTCGGCGCGGCACCGCTCGCAGAAGCCGCGGAGCAGCTCGTTTTCGGGAAGGCCCGTGAGCCCCTGGCCGGTCAGCCAGTTCATCAGCGCGAGGCGCGAGGTCAATTGCATACGCCATTATGGCGTGCATTCGTGACGAGCGAAAGGCCGCGGGCGGTCGTTGCGCAACCAAGGCTCCCGCTCGCAGCAGATCGAATATGTCGCCGACGCTGTTGACGCGCACGCGCTGCGGGCCGCAAATGCAACCGATGACACCGACGACCAGAAACACCGGGATATGAGCCAGCGCCAGCTTCCGATCATCCTGGCGCTCGGCACCACGCAGACCCTGGCCTGGGCCTCCAGCTATTATCTGCCGGCCCTGCTCGCCGATCCGATGGCGCGCGATCTCGGCGTCTCCTCCAACTGGATCTTTGGCGCCTTCTCGGCCTCGCTCGTGATCTCCGCGCTGCTCGGCCCGCGGATCGGACGGCAGATCGATCTCGTCGGCGGCCGGCAGGTGCTGTCGGCCTCGAGCCTGACGATTGCTGCCGGCCTCGTGCTGCTCGGCATCTCGCAATCGGTGACGGTGATGGCGATCGCCTGGCTCGTGCTCGGCCTCGGCATGGCGATGGGCCTCTACGATGCCGCCTTCGCAGCGCTTGGCCGCATCTACGGCGCCGAGGCGCGCGGCTCGATCACCGGCATTACGCTGATGGCGGGCTTTGCCTCGACCGTCGGCTGGCCGCTCACCGCCTGGGGGCTGGCCCATATCGGCTGGCGCGACACCTGTTTCGCCTGGGCCGCCGCCAACATCCTGATCGGCCTGCCCCTCAACTTCTTCATGCTGCCGGCGATCAAGGGCGCGAAGGAGGCGGCGGCGACGGCAGACAAGCCGCATTTGCCGCTCGACCGCACCATGATCCTGCTCGCCTTCGTCTTTGCCGCGGTCTGGACCGTCACCGGCGCGATGGCCGTGCATTTCCCGCGCATCCTGGAAACAATGGGCGCGACGCATGTCGAGGCGATCGCGGCCGGCGCGCTGATCGGCCCGGCGCAGGTGATCGCGCGCATCCTTGAAGCGAGCGTTCTCTCCCGCTTCCATCCGCTGTGGTCGACGCGCCTCGCCTGCCTCACCCACCCGCTCGGAGCGGCGGTCGTCGCCATCTTCGGCGCGACCGCCGCGAGTGCCTTTGCATTGCTCCACGGCTCCGGCAACGGCATTTTGACGATCGCGCGCGGCACGCTGCCGCTGTCGATCTTTGGCCCAAAGGATTTCGGCTACCGCCTCGGAATCATCGGCGCGCCGGCGCGGATGGCGCAAGCGGTGGCGCCGCTGGCGTTCGGCCTGCTCATCGACGTCATGGGGGCCAAGGTGCTGATGGTCTCGTCCGCGCTCAGCCTCTCGGCGCTGGCCGCCCTGTTCCTGATCCGCGCCGAGCAGCCGTCGGATTGACCGCGCGGCAGCTTTCGCGCACAAGCGAGCCATGAGCGAAGACACAAGCCCGCCCCGCACGTTCAAAGGCCTCCTGCGCTGGGTGATGACGCCGCCGCAGGCCTGGGGTGTCTATCTCCTCGCCATCATGCTGGTGTGGCTGCTCTCGTTCTATGCCGGCACACTGAAGCCGAAGAAGACGCCGGAGGGCGGCCCGCCGCAGGTCACCGCACCGAAAAGCTAGGCCGTCTTCGTTTCGCCGGTCGCGATCCAGATGCCGGCGAACACTGCAACCAATCCGATCAGAAGATTCGGCGTGATCGGCTCGCCGATCAGCAACGCCGCCAACAAGGTGGCCGCGATCGGATTTACCGTCATGGTATTGGCGACCCGGGTCGGCGTCGCGCGCGCCAGCGCCATGACCCAGAGGATGAAGGCGAGCGCGCCGCCGCCGACGCCGAGATAGATACCGGCGATCCACTGCGCCGTCGTGAAATGATCGAGCGCCGCAAAGCTGCCCTTCAATAGACCCACCAGCACCAGCACGCCTGCACCCGCACCCATACCGACCGTGAGAAAGCCGAGGGGGCTCGAGCGCTGCATCAGCGGACGCGACAGCACGTTGTAGAACGCCATGCAGAACACCGCCCCGGTCATAATCAGTTCGCCGCGCCAGGCGCCGGGCGGGCTCTGCGCCAGGCCGGCCGCCAGCGCCGCCGCCACGCCGAGCACGGCGATGCCGACGCCCGTGACCTTGCGCGCCGTCAGTCGCTCGACGCCGAGCAGCGCGCCGACCACCATGGTGTGCAGCGGCAGCGTCGCCAGCGCGAGACTGGCGCGCGCAGCGGTCGTATAAGACACCGCGATGTTGTAGAGGATAAAAAACAGCCCGAAGAAGCAGATGCCGAGCAGCATCACGGCCGGCCAGTCGGACCGCTGCGGCCAGCGCACGCGGAGCAGCAGTGCGCAAGGCAACAGACAGAGGAAACCGATCCCCCAGCGCAGGATCGCAAGCAGCACAGGATCGGCGCCGCCGACGAGATAGCGGGTGATCGCCGCAGCGGTGCCGCCGAGGCTGCTCGATGCCAGCGCGATCGCAACCCCGAGCCACTCCCCCACAATCGTCTCCTGTCGCGGAGCCTGTTGCGGGCGCCTAGCACGCTCCTGCTGCCACCGTAGTGGCAACAGGGGCGTCTCGGAAAGCTAGTCGTAAAACTCCGGCGACATCTTCTGGCTGTCGCGCTGGGCCTTGTCGTGGTTGATCCAGAGCTGCCCCTTCGCCTTGTCGAGCGTGTCGGCGATTTTCTGCATCGAGGCCGCGCTCTGCTCCTTGTTGGCGTTCATGCTGGGGACGCGGCGGTTGTCCCAGTTGTCCTTGAAATGAACGGCATCGCCGGACAGCACGACCGCGCCGGTCTTCGGCAATTTCACCAGCAGTGATTGATGCCCCGGCGTGTGGCCGGGCGTCGACAGGATGGTCAGGCTGCCGTCGCCGAACACATCCTTGTCGCCCGACAGCAGCTCGACGGGATGCGAGGGCTTGAAGCGCGGCTCGTTGTTGGCGCCGGGCCAGTCATATTCGGTCTTCTGCACGTAGAGGGTCGCCTGCGGGAACATCTCGACATTGCCGATATGATCGGGATGCGTATGCGAAACGCCCATCGTCTTGATGTCGGAGGGCTTGACGCCAATCTGCTCGAGCTGCGCCGCGAGCGTCTTCGGCCGCCGCCAGGTGACCGCCTTGGGGTCGGCGGGCGGAAGACCGTTCGGCATCGCAGCCACGGAATCGGCGATGCCGGTGTCCCACAGGAACCAGCCCTGTGTGTGCTTGATGAGGTAGCAGGTATCGACGAAGTCCATCGTCTTGCCCTCGTTCAGGCCCGGGGTCCAGCGCGAGATGTCTCCGGCGGTGCCCTCCCCGCAGTTCAGCACGTAGAGCTTTTCAACACCGGTCTTCTCCGACTGTGCCAAGGCGGCATGGCCGGACAAAGCGAGCACGGCGACAGCGAGAGCGAGCTTGATTCTGGGCATCATTCTTGGTCTCTCCTTGGCAAGCAATTGGGTAAGCTGCGACCGAGGATCAACCCCGGCGCCGCCGCAGAATTCCGCATCCGCCGATCACGTCAGTGCGGGCAAGTCTCGACCTCGACCGTGACGTGGCTGAGGCCCTTCAACCCGGCGAGGCGCTTCTTGTAGACGGCCGGCTGTTTCGGCTGGTCCGACACCACTGAGACCAGCACGGCGCAATGGCCGGGCCCGACCTGCCAGAGATGCAAATCGGTGACACGGTCGTCACCGACCTCCATGCGCATGCGAATGGCGCGCTCCAGCTTCTCGTCGGCACGCACGTCGAGCAGCACCGCGCCCGAGCTCTTGACGAGGCCAAACGCCCAGCTCGCTATCACGGCGCTGCCGATCAGGCCGACGGCCGGATCGGCCCAGACCCATCCCGAATACATCGCGACAAGCAGCGCGCCGATCGCCAGCACAGAGGTTGCGGCATCGGCCATGACGTGGACGTAAGCCGCGCGAAGATTGTTGTCGTGGTGATGGTGGTGATGATCATGGTCGTGATCGTCGTGATCATGATGCGCATGGCCGTGATCATGGCCATGGTGATGATCATGGCTGTCGCGCAGCAACCACGCGCTGGCGAGATTGACGCAGAGCCCGAGCGCAGCCACGGCGACGGCCTCGCCATAAACGATCGGCACCGGCGTGAACAGCCGCAGCACGCTCTCATAGGCGATCTCGACCGCGATCAATCCTAGAATGATCGCGCTGGAGAAAGCGGCAAGGTCGCCGAACTTTCCGGTTCCGAAGGTGAAATGCGCGTTCCCCAGATGCCGGCGCGCGAAGCGGTAGGCGAACGCGGCAATCCCGAGCGCCGCCGCATGCGTACCCATGTGCCAGCCGTCGGCGAGCAGCGCCATCGAGCCGAACAGCGAGCCGGCGACGATCTCGCCCACCATCATGACCAGCGTCAGGACCACGACCAGCCAGGTGCGCCGTTCGTTCTCGTCGTGCTTGTCGCCAAGAAAGGCGTGGTCGTGGGTCCATTGTTCGATGGAATGGGAATGCATCGAAATATCTCCGAAAGGTCCGGTCCGTTGACCCGCAATATAGACCTGCGGGGCCGCTGGGCAAAATCAATGAAACGAGCCGATTGACAGCCCGGCGCGATTTCGTGGTAATGAGGCTTATGGGGATTTGAGCGATCTCCCCACGAGGCGACATGCCCAAGTATCGCGTCCCGTTTGTTCTTACGAGGGCGCATCATGTCTTCCTACACAACGATATCGTCTGACAAATTGGCACGACTGATCGGCACGGCGAACGCCCCTGCCCTGATCGACGTGCGCACCGACGAGGATTTTGCCGCCGACCGGCGGCTGATTCCCGGCTCGATCAAGCTCAGCCATGACAATGTTCCGGACTGGGGCGGCGAGTTCGCGGGCCGTTCCGCGATCGTCTCCTGCCTGCGCGGCGCAAAGCTCGCGCAGGGTACCGCGGCCTGGCTCCGCCAGCTCGGCGTACAGGCCGAGACGCTGGAAGGCGGATTCGAAGGCTGGAGGGACGCAAAGCTGCCGCTGGTCGATGCTGCAAAACTGCCGCCGCGCGACGCCAAAGGCCGCACCGTCTGGGTGACGCGGGCGCGACCCAAGGTCGACCGCATCGCCTGCCCCTGGCTGATCCGCCGCTTCGTCGATCCCAACGCGGTGTTCCTGTTCGTCGCGCCCTCCGAAGTGGTCGCCGTCGGAGAGCGCTTCAATGCAGCGCCCTTCGACATCGAGAACGTGTTCTGGAGCCACCGCGGCGAGCTCTGCACCTTCGACGTGATGGTCGAGGAGTTCGGGATCGCCACACCGTCCCTGCTCCGGCTGGCCACGCTGGTGCGCGGCGCCGACACCGCGCGGCCCGACCTCGCACCGGAGGCGCCCGGCCTGCTCGCGGCCTCGCTCGGGCTGTCGCGGATGTATGACGACGACCTCGAACAGCTCGAGGCCGGCATGCTGCTCTACGACGCCTTCTACCGCTGGTGCCGCGATGCCACCACCGAGACCCACAACTGGCCGACCAACAAGGTGAAGGCGTAATGGATACGCGCACTGCCCAAGGAGAAGCTGATGCCGGTCACGGCATCAGCTTCAGCGAAGCCTTCCGCGTCTGGTTCCGCGTCGCCTGCCTGAGTTTTGGCGGGCCCGCGGGCCAGATCGCGGTGATGCACCGCATCCTGGTCGAGGAGAAGAACTGGATCTCCGAAGGCCGTTTTCTGCATGCGTTGAATTATTGCATGCTGCTGCCGGGACCGGAGGCGCAACAGCTCGCGACCTATATCGGCTGGCTGATGCACCGCACCGCCGGCGGGCTGATGGCCGGCGGCCTGTTCATCCTGCCCGGCATCATCGCCATCATGGGATTGAGCTATGTCTATGCCGCCTTCGGCAATGTCAGTTTTGTCGAGGCGCTGTTCTTCGGGCTGAAGGCGGCCGTGCTCACCATCGTCCTCGAAGCCGTGGTGCGCGTCGGCAAGCGCGCGCTGAAGAACCGCATCATGATCGCTCTGGCTGCGATCGCCTTTGTCGCGATCTTCTTCTTCGCGGTCCCCTTCCCGATCATCATCATCGCCGCCGGCGTGATCGGTTATGTCGGCGCCAAACAGGGCCGTCCGGAATTTGCCCCGGCCGGTCACGGCCCTGGCGGCAGCAGCGCCGTGATCGACAGCATGCTCGGCGACGCCGTGCCCGATCACGTTCGCCCGGACACCGCGCGCGCGATCCGCGTCGGCACGCTGTGGCTTGCGCTGTGGCTGGTGCCGGTGATCGTGCTGCTCTTGACCCTCGGGCAGGCCAGCGTGTTCAGCCAGATCGCGCTGTTCTTCTCGAAGATGGCGCTGGTCACCTTCGGCGGCGCCTATGCCGTGCTGGCCTACGTCGCGCAGCAGGCGGTCGAGCACTATCACTGGCTGAAGCCGCACGAGATGCTCGACGGCCTCGGCATGGCCGAGACCACGCCGGGCCCGCTGATCATGGTGCTCCAGTTCGTGGGCTTCATGGCGGCCTATCGCGACGCGAGCGGCCTGTCGCCGATGCTCGCGGCCACGCTCGGTGGATTGCTCGCGACCTGGGTCACGTTCACGCCCTGCTTCCTCTGGATCTTCGTCGGCGGCCCCTATATCGAACGGCTGCGCGGCAATACCGGACTTGCCGGCGCGCTGAGTGCGATCACCGCCGCCGTCGTTGGCGTGATCCTCAACCTCTCGATCTGGTTCGCGCTGCACACGCTGTTCCGCGAGACCGTGCCGGTGCACGCCTTTCCACTGAACTTCGATAGGCCGGTGCTCACCAGCGTCGACGTGCCGGCGCTCGTGCTGTCAATCGCGGCCGCGACCGCGATCTTCCGTTTCAAGCTCGGCATGATCACGGTACTTGCGGGCAGTTGCGCGGCGGGCGTGGCGCTGCGACTGGCGGGGGTGATCTAGACGTCTTGGGCCGACGGAAGGCGCGAGAAGCGGAAATTGCAGTGGCTCGCGCCGCCAGCCAGTGTCTGCGTCCTTTCCAGGTGAATGCCGCTCGCTGCATAGGCGTCGAAATCAAGCCCGCAAATGTTCGGCAAGATCTCCTTGTCGCCATGCCGAGCCGCGAATTTGCAAAAGCCGCAAGCCTTGTAGTCGATGCCGAATTCGAAGTTGTCACCCGGGCCCGGCTCGACGAAATCGTAGACGAAATCTTCCGAAAACTCCTTCTGATGGCTTCTTGTAGCTTGCTCGCGCAGCAAGGTCTGGTTTTCCGACGACATGAATTGACGGCCCGAGGCGAGGCGTTCCGCTCCTGATACGGTGAGCAATTGCGCCTTGTAGGTTTCCCGCTCGATGTCGCCGATCACGGACAGCGGCACGCCGTGTCGCCGGAGCACGCGGCTGATGGCCATGAAGCCGATGAGACGCATGAAGAAATCGCTCATGCGACTTGCCGCGCCTCCGACATAGGGCATCTGGGTGAGCACGATTTCGAATTCGTCCATCACCTCCTGCCTGATCCCGTCAATATCGGTGAGATGCGCGCGCTCGCGCAACATCACCTTGGCAAGATCGAGGCGATGGCGCATGGCGGCTTCCATTGCAGCGCGATGGGTCTCGTAAAAGGGATGGATGATCTCAGTCATTGGACACCTGGCACAATTGGCCCTTTGCTAGGTCGGCGAGAGCCGGGTTCATCCCGCAGCAATCGCCTCGATCTCCATCGAATCCTTCAGGCACCGCGCCGTCGGATGCCTCGGGTACCTGGCCGCTGGTGAACAGCAGGCGGCGATACTGACCGAGTTCAACTCCCAAGCTGTAGCCACCGGCGGGGGCGTGGACCGCTGCGGGATTGTGGTTGAGGATGTGAGCCACGTCAGTTTGCCTCCTGCTCGACGAATTCCAGCGCCAGACCATGCGTGGCGACGGGTGGAATCAGCAGCACGCCGCCGGTCATCGCGAAGCTGACGCCGTTGCTTTCCAATGCCCGCCTCGTCGCATCGAGATCGGCGACCAAAAAACGCGCAGCGGAAAAGCGCGGCGCAGAGCTGTTCGCCAGGCCCGGCAACCGGCGCGCCAGTTCGGAGGGGCCGAGCAATGTGATCCGGTTGTCGCTGTCGCCGACCGTCAGGCGGTCAGGTGCAAGCTCGGCCGGGCCTTCCATGAGGCGCTCGAGGAAATCGCGGTGTGCCGCTGGCTCCGGCGTCGACATCACGACCTCGATCACACGAAGGACGCCGTTAGCGTGTCGCTGATAATCCGGCTTCCAAAACAGTTCCGGGGGGTGACGCTGCTGGCAGGTGAAGAACGCGATCCCGGGCATGGCGGGATCGGTGGCGAAAGCCAGGGAGAATGCAACGCGTGCCGTGCCTCCATCAGGCAGCACCGCGTCGCGGCCGAAATCGAACGGTGCGTAGGCGCCGATGCGATCGGCCCTGAAGCGTGCCGCATCGGCGTGGGCGTCGGTGCTGTGCAAGACCAGCATCGACATGCCTTCGGCCCGCGTCAGAAACTCCCGGTTGTGGGCCGCGAAGCTGAAATGGCCCGGTGTCGCTGCGGGCACCAACGCCTCATCAGTGACGGCCAGCAGCTCCACGAAATTGTCGGCGAATTGCGCAAGGCGGTTGCTGGTTCCAAACGGATGCACACCGGTCGGCGTGAGGTTGAAGCCCAGTCTGCGCCAATCCAGCGCAGCTCGTTCGAGATCGTGGACGCAAATGACGAGATGGTCCAGTCGGCGGGGCATGGGGTTCTCCGGATTGCGGGCTGACCGTATCCGGCAACATCGCCGCGGCGCAAAGCATGATTCCTGCGTTTCAGCGCAAGAAAATCTATTGCAAGGCCACCGGTGATCAGTGTCAAACTTGCCGTGCGATGACCTACACCCTTCCGCCACTCAACGCGCTCCGTGCCTTCGAAGCCGCCGCGCGGCACCTCAGCTTCAAACTGGCCGCGCACGAGCTGCACGTAACACCCGCCGCCGTAGGCCAGCAGGTGAAAGCGCTGGAGGCGCGTCTCGGCGTACCCCTGTTCGAACGGCTGCATAAGCAGCTCATCCTGACCGCGGCAGGCCAGGCCTATCTGCCCGGGATATCCGACGGCTTTCGCCGCATAGCGGATGCAACCTCGCAATTGAAACCGGCTGGTGCGGTGCTGCTGCAATTGGGAGTCCATGGCAGCTTCGACCTGCGTCGCCTCGAATTGGCGGAGTTTCGCAGCGCGCATGGGGACATCGGTTTGCGGGTGCTTCAGCCCGCCGGCTTGCACGAATTGGTCGAGGGCAAGGTCGACCTGCTGATCGCCCGCGGTCTCGGCCACCATCCGGGCTATCGCTGCGACCGGGTCAATGAGGGATCGGGCCCCGGTGATTGGCTGATTGCGCCTGAAGGCACCGCGGATTGTCCCGAGATCGTCAGCTTCCGCGAATGGCTGCGCGCCCTGCCGGCCGAGAAAGCGCTCGCCCACCGCCGTCCTCGCCTGGTCGGCAGCGTCGGGAGTTGAGCCGACCGTGAGAAGCGTGGGTTTAACGCGGTGGAACTACCGCATCATCATCCGCGCGATCGCTTCCCCAATCACCACAGTCGTGAAGTGGGTGTTGGCCCGGCAATCGGACGGCATGATCGAGGCGTCGGCGACGCGCAGCCCGCTGATGCCTTTCACACTGCCGTCGGGATTGACCACGCCATTGGCGTCGTTGACGCCGGTCATGCGGCAACTGCCAGCGGCATGCTGGATGTCGCCAGTTTCACGGCGCAGCAGCGCGTCGAGCTCGTGATCCGGCAGGGCTGCGGCCTGCGGCAGCGTGAGGTCGGTGTCGGTCAGCCTGATCCAGTCGGAGATGCCGGCCAGCGCCGGCTGCGAGGTGATCACGGCCAGCCGTTTCACCGCATCCTTCATGCGCAGCATGTCGCGGGGATCGGCCAGCATGTTCTCCTCGACGATCGGATCGACGGCGGGATCGATCGAGGCCAACTTCAACGTACCACGCGAATAGGCGTTGAAGAGGCCGGCGCCGATCGCCCCGGGCACGCCGATGCCGCGATGGTTGAAGGCGATCAAGATCATGTCGCGCTTGCCGCCGTCGGCGAGGCCGGAGGAATAGGTCACGCAGCAATTGGTGTGGCGGGTGTCCGGATCGGTGGGCCGGAGATTTTCGTGGAGCCCGATCGTTGCGCGAAACAGCGGGTGATCGAAGAAGTGCCGGCCGACCGGCAGGTCGCGCTCAACCGCAATTCCCATCGCCTTCAGCTCATCGGCGGGCCCAACGCCCGACCGCAGCAGGATCGCGGGACTATGGATAGCGCCGGCGCAAAGCACGATCTGGCGCGCGCTGATCTCGCTGGTGCCCTGGCCCTCGATGTGAACGCGGACACCGGTCGCCCTTCCGTCGCTGATCAGCACGCGGTCGACGAGCGTTTTGCCCCGAATCTCCAGATTGGTGCGACCGCGCGCAGGCTCGAGATAACCTTCGTTGGTGGTGATGCGGCGACTGTCGCGGCTGTTGATGGGATAACAGGCGACACCCTCTCCGTCCGGACCGTTGACATCCGCGCACCAGGGATAGCCGCTCGCCAGCGCCGCATCGCGCAAGCCGCGATCGATCGGCCCCCATTTCTCCGGCGGAGCACGGTACACCGGCAATGGTCCGCCGCGGCCGTGACCTTCAGTCTCGCCAAATTCCAGATCATCCTCGATCACCGAGAACAGCGGCATCACGTCCTTGGCTGACCAACCGGTGCAGCCATTGGCGGCCCATTCGTCGAATGCGTCCGCAACGCCGCGGATGGCGATCTGGCCGTTCATCATCGATGAGCCACCGAGCCCCTTGCCGCGCCAATAGAAGCGCGGCTCCTGCCCCGCCACCCGGCGCGTCAGCAGATGCGGCCACTGCCATTTCTCCTGATACTCGCGCTTGTGAATGATCGGGATTGGGTTCGGCGTCATCACCTCCCAGGGCGCCTCGTCGGCGCGCCAGTCGAGACCCGCCTCGAGCAGCAGAATGCGCCTTGCCGGATCCTCGGAGAGCCTTGCCGCAACAGCGGCGCCGGCCGAGCCGCCGCCGACAACAATGACATCGTACATCGCGTTACTTCTCAACGTTCCAGAACACCGGTATGGCGGACGGTATCAGACCGCGCAGACTGGCGCGATAGACGGCCGGCTGGGCGAACTGACCCCACGGAATCGCCGGCGCCTGATCGTACATGACGCTCTGGATCTCTCCGGCAATCTTCTTGCGATCCGCTTCGGCCGGCGCCTTGGCGAAGGCTTCCATCAATGGCGTGATGCGCGCATCGCACTGCCAGCCGGTGAAGTCGGCGCAGTTGAAGGCGACCATGACGTTGGTCAGCGGCGATCCCAGATCGAAGCCGCCGGCGTGAACGCCATAGACGCTCCAGCCTTCCTTCTTGGCGCGACGCGCCAGCACGCTCGCCCAGTCCATCACCTGGAGGTCGACGTTGAATCCGGCCGCCTTCAGCCGCTCGGCCAGCACCTGCGCGGAGACGCGCGGCGCTTCGAGATCGTTGGCCTCCATCACGACGACGGGCTCGCCGGCATATTTCGTCGCCTTCAGCGCCGCCTTCGCCGCTTCGATCGACGGATTGGCCGCAGCTTCGATGTCAGCCTTGCTCTCATAGGTGGTGCCGCAGGTAAAGAACGTCGCGCAAGGCGTGGCGTATTTGGCATCGAGGCCGAGCGCATCCAGCACTTCGCGCTGATCGACCAGCTTCCACAGCACGCGCCGGATCGCGGGATCGTCGAACGGCTTCGACGCCGCATTGAGGCGATAGGCGCCCGCAAACATGTTGCCGCCGGTAAAGTTCACGAGCTTGACGCGCGCGTTCTTCTCTAGCTGCGGCAACAGATCGAACGGCGCATATTGCATGAAGTCGATTTCGCCGGCCTGCAACGCGGAGGCGGCGGTCGAAGCGTCCGGAATGACGCGGATCTCGAGCGTGTCGACGTTGACGCGCTTGCCGCCGGCGAGGAAATCGGCCGGCTCCGGGCGCGGCACATAGTCGGCGAATTTCTTCAGGATCATGCGATCGCCGGTGCGGTGATCGGCCTTGCTGTAGACGAACGGGCCGGAGCCGACGATCTCGGTGATGCGCTGGTCGCCGGGCGTTTTCGCGATGCGCTCAGGCATCATGAAGGCGACCGGACTGACAGGGTTGCCGAGCGCGTCGATGACAAGGCCGGACGGCTCTTTCAACGTCAGCACGAACGTCTTGGCATCCGTCGGCTCCAGCGACGCCGTGATGGCGAAGATGCGACGGCCGAGCGCGCTGCGGGTGCCCCAGCGGCGCAGCGACGCGACGCAATCGGCCGCGGTGACCGGCTGGCCGTCATGCCACTTCAAGCCGTCGCGCAGCGTGAAGCTGTAGGTCAAGCCATCGGCTGAGACCTTCCAGTCCTGCACCATCTGCGGCTTGACGTCGCCCTTGGAATCCTTCGCGAACAGGGTGTCAAACACCATGTAGCCGAAGGTGCGCGAAATATAGGCCGTGGAGAAATGCGGATCGAGAGTGACGATCTCCGCTTCAAGCACCGCGACGAGATTGCCGGCCGCATGCGCGGGCGTCAGCGCCGCCGCCAGCGCGAGGGCGAACAGCGCCGGAATGAAAGCCTTCAGTTTTGACATTGGTGCCTTTTTGCTTTTTTCGGAGCTCGTTTGCGCTCTGGAAGAATTAGAACGATGCGCGGAAACACCTGGGTTTCCAGCGGTTTTAAAAGGCAATGTTCGTGCCGCACGCGACCGCATTGCTCATGCGATGGTGACTAGCTGCCGCGCGTTTGCGGGATGCGGGCGGAGCGATGATCGACCTCACCCGCGTGCGTTTACGCTTGCGACAGTGGCCTCGGGCTCGTCGGGGCGATCTGAGCGCAGCTCTATGGCGTGAACTTGTATGACACCCCGGCGCGGACGGTATCGATCGTCTGCCGGCCGCCGCGATCGGTGGTGGGCGCACCGCCGGGCTCGGTCGTGGCGATGTTGGTCTTCGCTTCCACCGTGCCGAAATCGTAATGCAGATATTCGATGCGGCCGATCCAGTTCGAATTGCCGAGGAAGGTCTCGACACCCGCACCGGCGGCAACCCCGAAATGATTGCGCGCCGTCTCGACCACGGCGGCTGTGATCGGACTGGGGGCCGAATTGGCCGAGGAATCGATACGGTGCGCATGTTCGAACGCGAGACCGCCGGTGGCATAGAGCAGCCAGCCGCTCGACGGCGTCCAGCCGAGACGCCCGCGCACCGTGCCCAGATATTTGACGTTGTCCGACAGCGTGTCGCTGACGGTGCCGGCGAGCACGGTTGGGGTCGAGCCCTTGATGCCGGTCGCGCTGCCGTCGATCTCGACACCCGCAACGGCGCTCGCATACTGCCAGTTGTAGCCGGCCTGGCCGCCGCCGAGCCAGCCTTTCGACCTGATATCGCCGATGGTGACCCCGCCAAGCAAGGAGCCGTTCGAAAAATCGTTCTGCTTCCAGCCATAGCCGCCATGGGCGCCAAGATAGAAGCCGGACCAGCTTTGCAGCGATGGCATCGGGCCCGCCTTGGCATCGGCAAGTTTGGCATAGGCAAGCGCAGACACGGGCGAGACGGCGTCCGGCCCGAACTTGTAGGATACGCCGGCACGCACGAGGTCGACGGTCTGGTGGCCGATCGAGGTCGCCGCGGCAAAATTCGTCAACGGCGGCGAGACGGCGACCAGGCTTGAATCGGAACGGACGCGGCCGAAATCGTAGTGCAGATATTCCAGCCGCCCGATCCAGTTGCTGCTGCCGAGCATCATCTCGCCGCCCGCACCTGCAACCCAGCCGAAGCGGTCGCTCGGTGTAGCCGTCCGCGTGGTGGTGACGCCCGTCGCGGTGGTGTCCTGCTGCACCTGGGTGATCTCCAGCCGTTCCCAGGCGAGGCCGGCGGTCCCATAAAGCAGTATGGTGTCGATCGGCGTCCAGCCGAGACGGCCGCGCACGGTACCGAGATATTTCACCTTCTCGTCGAACTTCAGCGTCGAGGCGAAGCCAGGAGACGCAATCGATGCCGTCGAAGTGCTGCCCTTGATGTCGGCCGCGCTGAGGTCGGCCTCGAGGCCGGCGACCACTCGATTATATTGCCAGTTGTGGCCGAACTGACCGCCGGCGACCCAGCCTTGCGACTTTGCGCCGGTCAGCGCGCCGTCCGGCGCAAAGTCGAGCAGCGTCAGGGGCAAGGTCGCGGGATCATCGCCCCAGCCATAGCCGCCATGGGCGCCGGCATAGAACCCGGCCCAGCCGCTGCGCGCCGATGCCAGCACGGGCGCCTTGACGTAAGGCACCGGTGCTTGCCGCGCTGGCGCGCCAAACTTGTAGGACACGCCGACGCGAACCATGTCGATGGTCTGCGACCCCGACGTCGAGTTCACCTGGCCGATCGCAGCGGTGATCGCGGAGGAGTCGGCGATCTGGCCGAAATCGTAGTGCAGATATTCGATGCGGCCGATCCAGTTCGGGCTGCCCAGCATCGCCTCGACGCCAGCGCCGGCGACCCAGCCGAACTTGTCGGTTGGCGTGCGGCTGGACGACAGCGTCGCACTGACCGGCGCCGTCGAGGTCTGCAATGTCTGCGATGTGGAGTCGAGCCGCTCCCAGGCGAGGCCCGCGGTCCCGTACAGCAGCACATTGTCGGCCGGCAGCCAACCGAGGCGGCCGCGAACGCTGCCGAGATATTGCGCCTTCTCGCCCAGCGTGATGGTCGTCGTGTCAGTCCCGCCGAGGAGTTGGCTGACCGCGTTGCTGCCCTTGATGTCGGTCGCCGAGAAATCGAACTCGAGCCCGGTGACGGCGCGGCCGAACTGCCAATTGTAGCCGGCCTGCGCGCCGTAGACGGCGCCTTTCCCGCGGATGCCGTTGATCGATTGCGGCGTCGCCAGCGCGAACGCCTCCGACTGTGAGAAGTCGTCGCGCTCCCAGCCATATCCGCCGTGGACACCAAGGTAGAAGCCCGCCCAGGACGCGGCGAGCGCCGGTGACGCCTTTACGGGCAAGTCGGCTCCGAGCGCCGAACCGGACAAGGCGATGATTGAGACGCTACAAAGAAGCAGGCAGCGCGGCGGCCGCAACGCCGTGTTCGATCCCGGCCCCATTCCCAGTCCCCAGCGAAATTCCAAAAATATCCTAGCACAAATGGAATCACGGCGATTCGTGATTCGCTATCTCCCGTTGAGCGCGCGAACGCGAAAGCCTTGCGGCGTGTTCAAACGGCAACAACAAGCTTGCGAAAAATGCTGCTTTTGTCGGCACAAAGCAAGAAATCGCAATCAAGCGTTAAGAGATACGCGATTGCGAATCAGGAGGGCGCGCCTGCTGTTTGAAAGTTGAGTTACCCGATCACTCGCCCGAACTTGTTCGACTTCGGAAAGCCCTTCGGCGGCAGGCGGCCGGCATCTGCGCGGGTGCCTTTCCATTCGGCGAGCTCCTTCATGGTCGCGCTGAATTCGCGCCCCGCGGAGTCTTTCCAGGTGAGGCCCGCCTTGGCGTCGAACACCGCGATGTCGGAGAGGCCACCGTCCTTGTATTTCTGCAAGCGAACGCCGCGGCCGCGTGCCATCTCCGGCACTTCACTGAGCGGGAAGACCAGCATCTTGCGGTTCTCGCCGATGACCGCGATGGTATCGCCGAGCACCTCGGTGATCGCGCGCGCCTCGTTCGGCATGTCGACGTTGAGAACCTGCTTGCCCTTCTTGGTGGTGCCGACGCAATCGTCCTCGTTGACGACAAAGCCCTGGCCTTCGTGGCTCGCGACGAGGAACTTGCGGCCGCCCTTGTTGACGAACAGCGTGACGGGAGCTGCGTCCTGCTCGAGATCGATGAACAGGCGGATCGGCTCGCCATGACCGCGGCCGCCCGGCAGTTTTGCGACGTCGAGCGAATAGAATTTTCCGTTGGTGGCAAACAGCAGCAGCTTCGAGGTCGTCTCCGCGAAGAAGGTGAAGCCAAGCTTGTCGTCCTGCTTGAAGGCGAGGCCCGAGAGATCCTCGACATGGCCTTTCATGGTGCGAATCCAGCCTTTGTCGGAGACGACAACGGTCACCGGCTCGCGCTCGACGAGGGCTTCCTCCATTGCGGCAAGATCGTGCTCGGGCGCATCCGCAAAGGTGGTGCGGCGCTTGCCGAGCGGCGTCTTGGGTCCGAACATGTCGCGGACCTTGCCGACCTGCTCGGCGACCTTCTTCCACTGCTCGGCTTCGGACGCGAGCAATGCATTGATGCCCTTGAGCTCGTTGCGAAGGTTCTTGTCCTCGGTGCGGATCTCCATTTCCTCAAGCTTGCGCAAGCTCCGGAGCCGCATGTTGAGGATGGCCTCGACCTGTACCTCGGTGAGCTTGAACGCCTTCATCAGCGCCGGCTTCGGCTCATCTACGGTACGGATGATCCTGATCACCTCGTCGATGTTGAGATAGGCGATCAGGAGACCGCCGAGGACTTCCAGCCGATGCTCGATCTGCGCCTTGCGGAAGTTGGTCCGGCGGATCAGGACGTCGCGCAAATGGTCGAGCCATTCGCGCAAGCACTCGGCCAGACCCACCACTTTGGGGATGCGGCCCTTCAGCAGCACGTTGAGGTTCAGCGGAATCTTGTTTTCGAGCTCGGTCAACCGGAACAACGATTCCATCATCAGGGCAGGATCGACGTTCTTCGACTTCGGTTCGATCACGAGACGGACGTCTTCGGCCGACTCGTCCCTGACATCGCCGACCAGCGGCAGCTTCTTCTGGTCCAGCAGCTCGGCAATCTTCTCGACGAGGCGCGACTTCTGCACCAGGAAGGGAATCTCGGTGATGACGACGACCCAAGTGCTACGGGCGCCCTCCTCTTGCTCCCACCTGGCGCGGACGCGGAAAGAGCCGCGGCCGGTGGTGTAGGCTTCAGCAATCGCCTGCTTGGAATCGACACAGATGCCGCCGGTCGGGAAATCCGGGCCCTTCACCCACTTCAGCAGGGCCTTCGATTTCGCGTCGGGCTTCTCGATCAGATGCAGCGCTGCCTCGCAGAGCTCGGCGGCATTGTGCGGTGGGATCGAGGTCGCCATGCCGACGGCGATGCCTTGCGCGCCGTTGGCGAGCAGATTCGGGAAGCCGCCGGGCAGAACCACCGGCTCCTTGGACTGGCCATCGTAGTTGGGACGAAACTCGACGCCGTCCTCGTCGATGCCGTCGAGCAGAAGCCGCGCGACATCGGTCATGCGGGCTTCGGTGTAGCGGTAGGCCGCGGGGTTATCGCCGTCGATATTGCCGAAATTGCCCTGGCCGTCGACCAGCGGATAGCGCGAGGAGAAATCCTGCGCGAGGCGCACCATCGCGTCGTAGATCGCCTGGTCGCCGTGCGGATGGAAGGAGCCCATCACGTCGCCGACGATTTTGGCGGATTTCTTGAAGGCCGTACCCGGGTCGAGCCGGAGCAGGCGCATGCCGTAGAGGATGCGCCGGTGCACCGGCTTCAGGCCGTCGCGCGCATCCGGCAGCGCGCGGTGCATGATGGTGGAGAGCGCGTACGCGAGATAGCGCTCTTCCAGCGCCTCACGCAGCGGCACATCGTGAATTTCGGCCGGTTCTTCCGGCGGAACGATTCGTTTTCCCATGCCGCCCGGTTAAACCGTGAAGGCGAATCGGGCAAGGATGGATTGGTTCCCTGTGGGCTTCTACTGCCCTGCCCAGCCGGCGGTCACGGTCGGCTGAACCTTGGCCTGCGCAGTGACCGGCGTATTGGCCACGCAGCGGCGAGCCGTCTCGATTTCAGCGTCTGTCGCGCCCTTGGATCGGGCCCATGCCTCTGCCGCTGCAGCGGAATATTTGGCCACGTAAAACCTGACAACGGTGCAGGAGGCACGGCGAAACACACCCGGTTGCTCGCCTGCGAGGGCGTCCGGCGCCAGCGCGACAAGCGCTGCCGATATCAGCATTCCCTTGATCAACATCAGGCTATCCCCGGGTTGGAACCCCAAGAGCAAGTCCGGGAACCCGTCTATTGTTCCGCAAACTGCCGCCTGATTGGGCAATACAGGGGCGCGCTGGCGTCATGGCGCGGGAAGCACCGCCTTTTCATGGCGCTGGGAGCGCCGCTTTGGCCTGCTGCCGTGTCAGCGCGTTGATGAAGCCGGCCCGCGCGTCGGAATGGGCTTGCCCACGCGGCTCCAGCACATGGCGCAGCAGGAACAGGCCGGTGAGCCGAAAGCCGTCCTGGAGATCCTCATCGGTGAGGTCGTCCTGCACCTCGCCCTGGCGCAGGAACTGCGGCAGCCGCAACAGCCGATCGCGCCACGGCTCGCCTGCGCCGCGTGACACCGCACCGCCGGATTTCGGCGAGACGTAGATCAGGTCCGTGGTCTCCCCGGTCACCGCGCAATTGTCCAGCGCCAGCCCGAAGCCAAGTTCGGTGAGCATAGCCAGTTCAAAATGGATGACGTGCACGGCGGCGCTGCCGATGTCGTCGAAATCGTCGAGCGAATGTTCGAGCAGCGCAAAAATCTCCCCGTGCGGATCGCGCTCCGGCAGGAGCCGCGCAATCGAGGCCAGATGGGTGACGCCGTAAACGCCATGGGACGATCCCAGCAGCGTCGCCGCGCGCAGCTTCAAGCCTTCGATCGCATAGGTGCCGAGATGCTCGTCGAGCCGCGCCCGCCACACCACGCTGACGCTGTTTCCCGGCTGCAAGAGCGGCCGCATCCGCGAGCCGGCGCCGCCACGCACGAGGCCGAGATGCCGGCCGTGCTCGCGCGTCAAAAGCTCGACGATGGCGCTGGATTCGCCATGCCGCCGCACCCCCAGCACGATGCCTTCGTCGGTCCACTCCATGGACGGAAGTCTAGCGCATTTTGAGGAATCGTAGGGTGGGCAAAGCGAAGCGTGCCCACCAATTTGACCTCACGCGTTGAACCAGCCCTGCGCGTCGCCGCTAAAGGAGAAATACAGCCCGAACACCGTCAGCACGCAGGAGGCGATTTCGATGACGCTGTCGAGCTCCAGGCCCCGCTCGCCGATGATCTGGCCGAGCGAGATCACCGACAGCACCAGCGCTGCCGCCAGCACCCAGCGCGGCCAGTTCTTGCGCCCATGCGCGGCGAGCCAGACGAAATAGACCAGCAGCGAAATCATGGCGCCGGCGAGCAGCGTCGCCGTCATGATCATCTGCTCGGTCATGTCGACGGTGGGTGTGCGGTCCTGGACCGCGACCGACAGGGCATCCAGCATCAGCGAAGCATAGAGCAACGCTTCGAAGCGCTGGACGTTGCGGGGCACGCTCATCAAATACCGATCTTTTCTTGGTTATTCTTTGGGAAATTCCAGGCCCATCTCGCGATAGCGATCGGGATCGTCACCCCAGTTCTCGCGCACCTTGACGAACAGGAAGAGATGCACCGGCACGCCCAGGATTTCGCCGATCTCCTTGCGCGAGTCCGCGCCGATCGACTTGATGGTGGCACCGCCCGCGCCGAGCACGATCTTGCGCTGGCTTTCGCGCTCGACGAAGATCGTCTGCTCGATGCGCACCGACTTGTCCTTGCGCTCCTCCCACTTGTCGGTCTCGACCGTGGATTGGTAAGGCAATTCCTGGTGCAGCTTGCGAAAGATCTTTTCGCGGGTGATCTCGGCCGCGAGATGCCGCATCGGCGCATCCGACATCTGGTCTTCGGGATAGAGGAACGGACCCGGCGGCACCATCTCGGCGAGCGTATTGCGGATGTCGTCGACGCCGTCGCCCGAGATCGCCGCAATCATGAAGGTCTTCGTGAAGGCCATGCGCTCGTTGGCGGCCTGCGCCAGCGCCAAAAGCTTCTCGCGCTGGACCAGGTCGACCTTGTTGATCACCAGGATCTTGTCGTGCTTGACGCTCGCGGCCTTGGTGAGGATCGCATCGGCCTCCTCGTCAATCCCGGCCTTGGCGTCGAGCAGCACGCAGACAAGATCGGCGTCATGCGCGCCGCTCCAGGCGGTCGAGACCATGGCGCGATCGAGCCTTCGCTTGGGCAGGAAGATACCGGGCGTGTCGACCAGGATGATCTGCGCATTGTTCTCGATGACGATGCCGCGGATCAGCGCACGCGTGGTCTGCACCTTGCGCGAGACGATCGTGACCTTCGCCCCGACCAGCGCGTTGACCAGCGTGGACTTGCCGACATTGGGGGCGCCGATCAGCGCTACGAAGCCGCAGCGCGTAGCAGTGGGCGTCTCGCCGCTTGCTTCAACCGTCATTGCCGCCGCCAACACCTTCACGTTCGATCATGACTGAGGCCGCGACCTTCTCCGCCGCACGCTTGCTGCCGCCCGTGCCTTCGGCCGGCGCCAGCCCCGGCAGGTCCACCGCGACACGGAACTCCGGATCGTGATGCGGACCGGTGCGCTCGACCTCGCGGTAGACCGGCGTCGGCAGTCCCTTCCCCTGCGCCCATTCCTGGAGCACGGTCTTGGGATCGCGCAGCGGCCGTCGCGGCTTGTGCATGCGCTCGGTCCAGTTGCGCTTGACGAACTCGTCCGCGGCCGCATGGCCGCCGTCGAGGAAGATGGCGCCGATCACCGCCTCGCAGATGTCACCGAGTATGGACTTGCGCAGCCGGGCGTCGGCGCTGGGGCCGACCGAGCCCAGCTTGATGTCGTCGAGCAGACCGAGCGACTTGGCGACGTCGGCGCAGCTCTCCTTGCGCACGAGCTCGGCAAGCCGCTTGGACAGCTCGCCCTCATCCGCGTTCGGGAAGGTATGATAGAGCATGTCGGAGACGACGAGCCCGAGCACGTGGTCGCCGAGAAATTCCAGCCGCTGATAGCTGTCGCCGCGCTTGCGCCCGGACTTCAGCGCCGAAACATGCGTGATCGCCAGCATCAGCAGGTTCGGATCGGCAAAGCCGTGCCCAATGCGCGCCTCGAGCGCCGCGTTCGCGTCAGCCGCCTTGGCCTTGCCGCTGCGCACCCGCTTCTTCTTCGCAGGCGTCTTGGACGTCAGCGTCTTGGTCACAGCTTCGCCGTCAGGGCCAGCTTGCGCCTCGATCGGTTGGGTCGTGATGTCCTTGGCTTCGTCTTTCATCGGACAATTTTGAAGAAACGATTCCAGCGCACCGCCCACGGCCAGCGCCAGAACATCCAGGCATGCTCGCCTTCGGCGATGGAGAAGAAGATCATCTGGGCGCGGCCGATCAGGTTCTCCTGCGGCACGTAGCCGACCTGGCCGAGGAAGCGGCTGTCGGTCGAGTTGTCGCGGTTGTCGCCCATCATGAAGAAGTGGCCGGGCGGCACGGTGTAGACATTGGTGTTGTCCATATAGCCGTTGTCGGCGCAATCCAGCGTCTCATAGGACACCCCGTTCGGCAGCGTCTCCTTCCAGCGCTTCACCCGAGAAAGGCCGCCGCCTTCGGAACCGCAAGGATCTTCGCCGACAAATTCGCTCATGCGCTGCCGCTCGACCGGCGTATCGTTGATGTAGAGCAGCCCGTCCTTCATCTGGATGTGGTCGCCGGGAAGCCCGATCACGCGCTTGATGTAGTCGGTGGAATCGTCCTTCGGCAGGCGAAACACCACGATGTCGCCGCGGTTCGGGTCCGAACCCCAGATCCGCCCCGAGAACAGCGGCGGCGAGAACGGGATCGAGTAGTGGCTGTAGCCGTAGGAATATTTCGAGACGAATAGATAGTCGCCGACCAGCAGCGTCGCCTTCATCGAGCCGGACGGGATGTTGAAGGGCTGGAACAGGAAGGTGCGGATCACAAGCGCGATCAGGAGGGCATGGATCACGACCCGGATCGTTTCGCCGACGCCGCTCTCAGTTTTTGTTCCCGAAGTCACGCTCATTGCTCTCTCAATTCCGACCGGCGGTCACAGAGCGCCCTCCTCCCGCGAACGGCCCATCGCTGCGCGGCGCAAGGAGATTGTCCTGATTCTGATAGTGAGGGCCAATTCCGGCGTAAAGCCGAATTCGCCCGGGCTGATTTGCGTTCGCGGACTTTTAGACGGTTGTCGGGAGCCACGCAATCAAGGATCGCATCAAAAACGTATAAGATATTGATTTTTAATGAGAATTATAAAATTTTCGCCAGCCCATCAAGGCTTGGCCAGCGGAACGGCGGAAATGATCACGAAGGCCTGCGCCAGCGGCCAGTCGTCGGTGATCGACAAGTCGATCTGCGCCTCGAACCCCTCCGGCGTCAGGTCCTGAAGCCTGGCCAGAGCGCCCCCGGTCAGCCGCATGGTCGGCCGGCCCCCCGGCAGGTTGACCACCCCCATGTCGCGCCACCAGACGCCGCGCCGGATGCCGGTGCCGAGCGCCTTGGAGCAGGCCTCCTTGGCGGCAAAGCGCTTGGCATAGGTCGCTACCACCATCTTCTCGTTCTTGGCGCGCCGCTCCGCCTTGGCCCGCTCGGCGTCGGTGAAGATGCGACCGAGAAAGCGCTCGCCATGGCGCTCGATCACCTTGGCGACGCGGGTGATGTCGATCAGGTCGGAGCCGATGCCGATGATCATGCCCGGCTCCGGCCGCGGTCCATCGCCGCGCGCATGCTGCGCACCGTCTCGGCAAGGCCGACGAACAAAGCTTCGCCGATCATGTAGTAGCCAATGTTGAGCTCCATGATGTCGGGCAGCGCCGCGATCGTCTCTGCCGTCGCATAGTCGAGCCCGTGCCCGGCATGGACCTCCAGGCCAGCGGCCTTTGCGAGCTTCGCCCCCGCCACGATCCGCTGCCATTCGGCCTCAGCCTTGTCGGTATGGCCGTCGACCACGGCGTCGCACCACGCGCCGGTGTGGATCTCGATCACGGGCGCGCGCAGCCGCGCCGCCATCTCGATCTGCGCGGGGTCCGCGGCGATGAACAGCGAGACGCGGATGCCGGCATCGTTCAGCCGCGCGATGTAGGGCGCGAGCGCGTTGTGCTGGCCGACCACATCCAACCCGCCTTCGGTCGTCACCTCCTGGCGGCGCTCCGGCACCAGGCACACCGCATGCGGCCTGGTGGCGAGCGAGATGCGCATCATGTCGTCGGTCGCCGCCATCTCGAAATTCAGCGGCTTGGAGATCTCGGCCTTCAACCGCGCCATGTCTTCGTCGCGGATGTGCCGGCGATCCTCGCGCAAATGCGCGGTGATGCCGTCGGCGCCGGCCTCGATCGCGAGCAGCGCGGCGCGCACCGGATCGGGATTGCGGCCACCGCGCGCGTTACGCAGGGTCGCGACATGATCGACATTGACGCCAAGGCGAAGCGGAAGAGCAGGCATTGCAAGGCTCACAAATTCGAAGGACAGGCGACTGCGAAAGACGCCTATCCATTAACACGTTCGACGCGGGCGACGACCGCCTTCGCGCGCAACTGGGCTAGGATCGCACTGAGGTGCTTCAGATCGTAGACTTCGAGGTCGATCGTCGTCTCCGTGAAGTCCGGCGAGCGGCGCTGCATGCTGATGTTGTCGATATTGCCATCATGCTCGGCGATCACGGTCGCGATCTGCGCCAGCGCGCCGGGCTCGTTGACGTTCTCGACCTTGATGCGGGCCGGGAAACGCTGCGGCATGGAGTCCTCGATGTCCCAGCGGACGTCGAGCCAGCGCTCCGGCTCCTCCTCGAAATCCTTCAGGGCCGGCGACTGGATCGGATAGATGGTGATCCCCTCGCCCGGCGTGACGATGCCGACGATGCGATCGCCGGGCACCGCGCCGCCGTTCGGTGCGAACTTCACCGGCAGGTCGGAATTGATGCCGCGGATCGGGATCGCGACCGGGCTGCGCGGCGGCTCGGAGGCAACCTTCTCCTTGAGCTTGGCCAACCCCTTCTTGATGCCGTAGCGCGCAACGCGCTCCTCCTTGTAGTCCGGATACATCGCGCGGGCGACATGGGAGGCCTTGATCTCGCCGCGGCCGACCGCCGCCATGACGTCCTCGATCGAAGCGCGCGCAAGCCGCGGCAGCGCACCCTTCAGCTTGTCGTCGGCATATTCGATCTTGGCGCGCTCGAACAGGCGCTCCACGATGCGCCGGCCGAGGCCGGCGTATTGGTCGCGCACGGCTGTCCGGGTGGCGCGGCGGATCGCGGCGCGCGCCTTACCGGTGACCGCGAGCGTTTCCCAGGCCGACGGCGGCGCCGATTGCGCCTCCGAGGTCAGCACCTCGACCTCATCACCGTTCTGGAGCTCCGAGGACAGCGGCGCGAACTTGCCGTTGATCTTGCAGCCCACCGCGCTGTTGCCGACATCGGTATGCACGGCATAGGCGAAGTCGATCACATTGGCATGGCGCGGCAGCGCGATCAGCTTGCCCTTCGGCGTAAAGCAGAACACCTGGTCGTGGAACAGCTCGAGCTTGGTGTGCTCGAGGAATTCCTCGGGGTTGGTACTCTCGGTGAGGATGCCGACGGTGTGGCGCAGCCAGGCAAACGCATTGGACTCGCGCTTGAGGAATTCGGTCGGCGAGCCCACGCCTTCCTTGTAGAACACATGCGCGGCGATGCCGCGCTCGGCGATCTGGTCCATCGCCTCGGTGCGGATCTGGAGCTCGGCGCGCTGGTTGCCGGGACCGATCACGGTGGTGTGGATCGAGCGGTAATCGTTCTGCTTCGGCGTCGAGATGTAGTCCTTGAAACGCCCCGGCACGACCGGCCAGGTGGTGTGGACGATGCCGAGCGCGCGATAGCAGGACTCGACGTCGTTGACGACGACACGGAAACCGAAGATGTCGGACAATTGCTCGAAGCCGACCGACTTGCGCTCCATCTTGGTCCAGATCGAAAACGGCTTCTTGCGGCGGCCATAGACCCGCGCGCCCAAGCCCCTGTGACGCAGATTGTTGGAAAGCTGCGCCTCGATCTCGCCGATCAGGTTGCGGTTGCGCTCGGCGAGCGCATCGAGCCGTTGCATCACCACCGAATAGGCTTCGGGATCGAGGGTGCGGAAGGACAGGTCCTCCAGCTCCTCGCGCATTTCCTGCATGCCCATGCGGCCTGCGAGCGGCGCATAGATGTCGAGTGTCTCCTCGGCAATACGCCGTCGCGATTCCGTCGGCACGAACTCCAGCGTGCGCATGTTGTGCAGGCGGTCGGCCAGCTTCACCAGGAGAACACGGACATCGTCGGCAATGGCCAGCAACAATTTGCGCAGGTTCTCGGCCTGCTTGGCCTCGCGCGACACCAGCTCCAGCCGCTTCAGCTTGGTCAGGCCCTCGACCAGCGCGCCGATTTCCGGTCCGAAGATCTGGTCAATCTCGGCCCGCGTCGCCTCGGTGTCCTCGATCGTGTCGTGAAGCAGCGCGGCGACGATGGTCGCGTCGTCGAGCTTCAGATCGGTGAGAATCGCCGCCACTTCGAGCGGGTGCGAGAAATACGGATCGCCGGAGGCGCGGGTCTGCGAGCCGTGCGCCTTCATCGCGTAGACATAGGCGCGGTTCAGCAGATCTTCGTTGGTGTTGGGATTGTAGGACCGGACGCGCTCGACGAGGTCATATTGACGCATCATGCGCGCGCGCGGCTTCGCCGGCCGCGCCACCGGCGCAGTCGGGGCCACGGCAACCGATTCGGTTGCGGCCTGCATCTGCGTTGGTCTGCGGCGTCGATACACCATGCCGTCCTGCCTTCAAACGGGCCATGAACCAGCCCGTTGTATACATCTTAGCTCCGATCGCGCGCGCGTCCGATCAATTCAGTGACAGGTCGCGGTGCGAACCGACAACGCTATGGTAACCACGAAAACGCCAACAAAAGCAAAGGCCCGAACACGGGTTCGGGCCTTTGATATGATCACAAGAATTCGACGATCGCGATGGGACGATTACTCGTCCTCCTCGGGCTGCTCTTCCGGCGGCGCGAGGCCTTCGAGGCCCTTCAGGAGCTCTTCTTCGGTCATGCGTTCCACGGCAACTTCGGTATCGTCGGCATCGACGCTCGCGCCGGCGGAGCCGATCAGCGGCACTGTGTCCGGCTCGGGCTCGTCGACCTCGACGAACTTCTGGAGCGAGTGCACCAGCTCTTCGCGGAGATCCTCCGGCGAGATTGTCTCGTCGGCAATTTCACGCAAAGATACAACAGGGTTCTTGTCGTTATCGCGGTCAACCGTTAGTTGTGAGCCGGACGAAATCATGCGGGCGCGGTGGGCAGCCAGCAGGACCAGGTCAAACCGGTTGTCGACCTTGTCGATACAATCTTCTACGGTGACGCGAGCCATGGACTGTCGCTCCGCTGTGGGTGGGACGAAATATGTGGATGATTGGGGGTAGTTATAGGGACCAAGGCGGTTTCGCAAGGCCAATTTGTGATTTGGCCTCGCCAAACGGCTCTGCTACCCCCACATTGGGGCTGGGATGGGTGTTTTCCCGGGCGGCCATCGAGGGCGGCGCCGGGTGTATGCAAGACCGCCATAACTATACCTTGATTGCCCCGACTTCTCCGGATTTGTGGTTTCGACGGGTTTCGGCGGTAGTTTGAACTGCGCGGCTTGCTGCCGTCGCGCCAACAATAAACGATTTATCACGAACACTACGCGAGCAAACTGAATGTCACCTTCCTCTACCGACAAGATCGCGCTCTTCATCGATGGAGCCAATCTTTACGCGACGGCGAAAACTCTCGGCTTCGACATCGATTACAAGCGCCTGCTGAAGGAATTTCAGAGCCGCGGGACACTGCTGCGGGCGTTCTACTACACAGCGATCATCGAGGATCAGGAATATTCCTCGATCCGCCCCTTGATCGACTGGCTGGACTACAACGGCTACACCGTCGTCACCAAGGCGACCAAGGAGTTCATCGACGCCTCCGGCCGACGCAAGGTCAAGGGCAACATGGACATCGAGCTTGCGGTCGACGCCATGGAGCTCGCCGAGCACATCGACCAGATGGTGCTGTTCTCGGGTGACGGCGACTTCCGCTCTCTGGTCGAGGCGGTGCAACGCCGCGGCGTGCGGGTCACGGTGATCTCCACCATCGCCAGCCAGCCGCCGATGATCGCCGATGAGCTGCGCCGCCAGGCCGATGTCTTCACTGACTTGGTCGAATTGCAGTCCAAGCTTGGCCGCGATCCGTCCGAGCGCCCCGCCCCGCGCGATCGCGGCGAGCGCGAAGCACGTCACCACGCCCCGCAGTTCCTCCAGCGCGCGACCACCATGGCGCCGAGGGGCGATGACGACTTCGAGGAGTGAGACGGCCCGGCTAAGCCGCCAGCCCCTCACACTCGTACCCGACCGTGACTGTCCGCTCTGCCCGCGCCTGGTCGCCTTTCGCGAGGCGAACCGCGCGCGCGAGCCGCTGTGGCACAACGCGCCGGTTGCGCCCTTCGGCGATATCGAAGCGCGCCTTTTGATTGTCGGCCTCGCGCCGGGAATGCAGGGCGCCAACCGCACGGGCCGGCCGTTCACCGGCGACTATGCGGGTGACCTGCTCTACGCAACGCTGCTCGAATACGGCTTCGCCAAAGGCACCTACCAGGCGCGGCCTGACGACGGCATGAAGCTGGTCGACTGCCGGATCGCCAACGCCGTGCACTGCGTGCCGCCGCAGAACAAGCCGCTGCCGGCGGAGATCAACACCTGCCGTCAGTTTCTCGCGGCGAATCTCGAAACGATGCCGAACCTGCGCGCGATCGTCGCGCTCGGACGGATTGCGCACGACACCGTGCTCAAACCGCTGAAGCTGAAGGCCTCGCAAGCCCCCTTCGGCCACGGCGCGGTGCATCAGGCCGGCCCATTCAAGCTCTACGACAGCTATCACTGCTCCCGCTACAACACGAACACTCGCGTGCTGACGCCGGACATGTTCCGCAGCGTGTTCGCGAAGGTGAAGGCTGACCTCGATTAGGCCTTGGTCAGGCTCTTGGCGGGATTGGCCTTCAGCCAGTCGAGCACATCGCCCGCGTTCCGGTCGGGCGGAAACACTGGATAGAACACATGCGTGATCTTCGCATCGTCGATGATCAGCGCGAGGCGCTTGATCAGCGTCAGGCCGGCGACCTCCATGGTCGGAAGATTGAGGGCACGTGTCAGCGCCAGCTTCTCATCCGAAAGCACCGGGAACGGCAGATGCAGCCGCGACGCCATCTCGGTCTGGTAGTCGTTGCTCTGGGTCGAGAGGCCGAACACCTGTGAGGCACCTGCGGCCTTCAACTCAGCGAACAGATCGCGAAAAGCGCAAGTCTGCGGGGTGCAGCCGCGCGCGCCCGGGATCATATCCCAATCATCGACCAGCGAGATCTTGCCGGGCTCGCCGGTGCGCGGATAGGCGAACACCACGCTTCGGCCGGAGAGCGCCGACAGCGTGACCGAGGTGTCGTCGGTCGCGAGCAGGCTGATTTCGGGCAGCGTCGTGCCGATCAGATGCGCGGCGCCGCCGTCGTCGGCGGGTGCGGGAATCCGGCTCCAATCGACCTCGAGCAGATTTTTCTGATTCATCTCGCTATCCCCGCGCCCGCAGCAAGCGGCCCTTCTCCCGGCTCCAGTCGCGCTTCTTCTCGCTCTCGCGCTTGTCGTGCAGTTTCTTGCCCTTTGCTACTGCGAGTTGCAGCTTGGCGCGACCGCGCTCGTTGAAGTAGAGCTTGAGCGGGATCAGCGTCATGCCCTCGCGGTCCACGGCACCCATCAGCTTGTTGATCTGCTTGCGGTGCAGCAGCAGTTTTCGCGGCCGCTTGGGCTCGTGATTGAAGCGATTGCCCTGGAGATATTCGGGAATGGTCGCGTTGATCAGCCAGATCTCGCCGTCCTTCGAATCGGCATACGATTCCGCAATCGTGCTCTTGCCGCTGCGGATCGACTTGACCTCGGTGCCGGTGAGCGCAATGCCCGCCTCGACCGTATCCTCGATCGCATAGTTGAAGCGGGCCTTGCGATTTTCCGCCATGACCTTGATAGGACGTTCGTTCTTATCGGCCATCACTTGTCAAAACCTGGGAAAAAACCTGATCGAGATACGAGCGGACGCTAACAGTTTGGAATGAAGCGCGCGCGTCACTTCTTGAGGAGATCGCGGATCTCGGTCAGCAGCACGACCTCTGCCGACGGCCTCGGCGGCTCCGCGGGCTTGGCCTCTTCCTTGCGCTTCAGCGTGTTCATGGCGCGGATCACCAGGAACAACACGAAGGCGACGATGATGAAGTTGATCGTCAGCGTAAGGAAGCTGCCGTAAGCAAGGACTGCGCCTTGCTTTTTCGCATCCGCTAAGTTGGTGGCGGTGACCGCCTTCGACAAGGGGACGTAGTAGTTCGAGAAGTCGAGCCCGCCGGTAGCAGCGCCGATGAGCGGCATGATGACGTCGCCGACCAACGAAGTGACGATGGCGCCGAAGGCCGCGCCGATGATGACGCCGACCGCAAGATCAACGACGTTTCCCTTCATGGCGAAGTCGCGGAACTCCGTTAGCATCCGCCTGCCCTTTTCGTCGACTGCGCTCATGACAAGCTCCCCCGGTGGCTAAAGCATCAGTTGATCAGGCCGGCGTGCACCATGGCGCTGCGCACCGCAACGCGGGTCGGCTCGGAGACTGGCACCATCGGCAGCCGCAGCGTCTCGTCCATCTTGCCGAGCAGCGTCATTGCATACTTGATCGGCGCCGGATTGCTCTCGATGAAAAGGTTGTTGTGCAGCGGCATCAGCTTGTCGTGAATCTTCAGCGCGGTGGCGTGGTCGCCCTTCGCCCAGGCGGCCTGGAACTCCGAACACAGCCGCGGCGCGACGTTCGACGTCACCGAGATGCAGCCATGGCCACCATGGGCCATGTAACCGAGGATGGTCGCGTCTTCGCCGGAGAGCTGGTTGAAGTCCTCGCCCATCGCCGCACGCTGTTGCGACACGCGCACCATGCTGGCGGTGGCGTCCTTGACGCCGGCGATGTTCTTCAACTCCCACAGCCGCGTCATGGTGTCGACCGACATGTCGATCACCGAGCGCGGCGGGATGTTGTAGATGATGATCGGAATTCCGATCGCATCGTTGATCGCCTTGAAGTGCTGATACATGCCTTCCTGGGTCGGCTTGTTGTAGTAGGGCGTCACCACCAGCACGGCGTTGGCGCCGGCCTTCTCGGCATGCTGGGCCAGCTCGACCGCTTCCTTGGTTGAATTGGAGCCGGCGCCGGCGATCACGGGCACGCGGCCCTTGGCCTCCTCGATGCACCATTCGACCACCTTCTTGTGCTCGTCATGGCTGAGCGTCGGGCTCTCGCCGGTGGTACCGACCGGGACTAGGCCGTTGGTGCCCTCGGAGATCTGCCAGTTGACCAGCGACCGGAACGCCGCCTCGTCCAGCGAGCCGTTCTTGAACGGCGTGACCAAGGCGGTGAACGACCCCCGGAATTTCGTCTTGGCTGCCATGGACTTCCTCCGTACGCGGCAAGTTTTAGAGCAAGCCCCATACATATCGGGTCTATCCCGTCGGTAAAAGAGCTGCTGCCGACTGACGCACCGTTTAGGCCGCGATTTTGCCGCGGTGGTGGTGCAAAGCGGGCGAAGGTAAGCGGCTGTTGGTATTTTGTCCGCATATTCAATCAAATACAGCCAGATCTTGTACAGATAGGTCTTGAGCCAATTGACTGATTCGGGGCGACGAACCGCCGTGACCTCATTTCCTCGTGCCGCATGGCGATCTGCCGGTCTGGCCCTCTGCCTGATGGCCGGCCTGTCGATCGGCTGCATCGCCTTGGCCAAGTCCAATGAGACGGCCGAGGACACTGCTAAGGAACCAGCCAAGCAGGCCGCCAAGGGAACCGCGAAACCAGCCGTCAAGCCAGCGACCACCCAGCCCGCTAAGGATGCGGCGAAGGGAGCTGCCAAAGGATCGACCAAGGAAACAGGCAAGGAGGCAGCCAAGGGCGCGACCAAGGGAGTAACACCCGCCCCCGCCAAGGATGCGGCGAAGAAACCTGCCAGCAAGGATGCCGCGAAGGACAAGCCGAAGCCCGCCGCTGCCGCCCCCGCGCCAAAATCCCGACCGGCCGCCAATGCGCCGGCCACCCAGACCGCGCCGGCGGTGACGGCCACCGTCAAGCCTTCCGCCCCGGCCCCTGCCTCCGCCAGACCTGTTGCAACACCCGTGCTGGCGCCTGCGACCCGACAGCACGCCGCGCCGCGCAAGCCGGTCACGCCGGCCGCGGTTGCGGCGACCTCGTCGACGTCGCAAGCCGACAAGGACACGCTCGAGAACGTCATCGAGCTGGTGCGCAAGCGCAAGCCGGGCGACGCCAACAGTTACGCAGATTCGATTTCGGATCCCGTCGCGCGAAAGCTCGCGGAATGGATCATCCTGCGCAGCGAGGACAATGGCGCGAGTGTTGAGCGCTACCGCGCGTTCCTCTCCGCCAATCCGAGCTGGCCGTCGCAGACCTTCCTGCGCCGCCGCCTCGAGGCCGCGATGTGGGACGACAGGCGCGACGATTCCGTTGGCTGGTCGTGGTTCGAGAACGAATCCCCTGTTTCGGCCAAGGGCCGCTTCGTACTTGCCAGGGCGATGCTGGCGCGCGGCGACCGCGCCAATGCCGAACGGCTGGTGCGCGAGGCGTGGCGCAGCGATCCGATGTCGGAAGACACCGAGAACAACGCGCTTGACCAGTTTGGCGCCCTGCTGACGCCGGGCGACCAGAAGGCGCGGATGGACACACTGCTCTACGGCAGCGAGACCGAAGCGGCACTGCGCGCGGCAAAACGGCTCGGCGCCGGCTATGTCGCGCTCGCCAAGGCGCGCATCGCCTCGTTCAAGAAGGCGCCGAACACGCGCGCGCTGCTCGAAGAGGTGCCACGCGAGCTGCACAGCGATCCCGGCTTCATCTTCAGCAAGATCCAGCTGCTGCGCCGCGAGGAGAAGTTTGCCGAAGCTGCCCAGCTCATGCTGTCGGCGCCGAAGGATCCGAACCGGCTCTACAATCTCGACGAATGGTGGATCGAGCGGCGCCTTTTGGCGCGCAAGATGATCGACACCGAGGAATTCCGCAGCGCCTATCTGATCGCGCGCGACGCGGCGCTGCCCTCACGCGACATTTACAAGACCGAGCAGGAGTTCACGGCGGGCTGGATTGCGCTGCGCTTCCTCAACGATCCCGCCACGGCCGCCCAGCACTTTGCCCGCATCGGCGTCGGCAGCGTCAATCCGACCACGCTGGCGCGCGCCGGCTACTGGCAGGGCCGCGCGGCGGAAGCCGCGGGCCGCCAGCAGGAGGCGCGCAACGCCTACGCCCGTGCAGCCGAGCAGTCGACCAGCTATTACGGCCAGCTCGCGCGCGCAAAACTCGGCCTGCCGCAGATCGAGCTCAACAGCCAGCCGCGGGGGCGCGGCGCCGAACGGCTCGAGATCGTGCGCGCCGCGCAACTGCTGTACGAGCTCGATGAGCGCGAGATCGCGGTGCCGATGCTCGCCGATATGGGCGAGAACGGCGATCCCGAGGCGCTGACCGGGCTCGGCGAGCTGACCCAGCGCTATAGCGACGCGCGCAGCATGCTGCTGGTCGGCAAGGCCGCGCTCAATCGCGGGCTGCCGTTCGATTTCTACGCCTATCCCGTCAACGGCATTCCGCAGTTCACGCCGATCGGGCCCGAGGTCGAGCGCAGCATCGTCTACGCCATCGCGCGGCAGGAAAGCGCGTTCAATCCGGCCGTGGTCTCGCCGGCGCAGGCCTACGGGCTGATGCAGGTGACGCCCGACGCCGCGCGCTATGTCTGCAAGCGGCACGGCGGAACCTACGATTTGTCGCGGCTGAAGAACGATTCGGCCTACAACGCCACGCTCGGCTCGGCCGAGCTCGGCGGTCTGCTCGAGGATTATCGCGGCTCCTACATCATGACGTTTGCCGCCTACAATGCCGGCCGCGGCAGCGTGAAGAAGTGGGTCGACCGCTACGGCGACCCACGCGACGCCAAGGTCGACGCGGTCGACTGGGTTGAGCTCATTCCGTTCTCCGAGACGCGCAATTACGTACAGCGGATCATGGAGAATCTTCAGGTCTACCGCGCTCGCTTCGGCGGCGGCACGCGGTTGCAGATCGAGGCTGATTTGCGCCGCGGCGCCGGCAGCGTGGAATAGCGGCGCCCTCCATCGCTTCGCTACGGAGCGCATCGGCAGCAAGCGCCATACTCGCGCCCGCCTCTCCTTTGGTGGAGGAACTCTATAGCTCCGACGTGATCTTCAAACGGGCCTTATCAGGGCACGCCTTGAGAGCCAAGGGCTGTGCAACCAGATCGGCGAGTGGGTTACCGGGCTATCGGTCAGCCACAGGCGGACCAATTGCGCGTCGGCGCGGGGCTGGCGTGCGGCGCAGATAAACGCGACGTCAGCAAATTGCGCCTCGGGGTCTACGACGGAGATCGGCGGTCTCGTTTCGAGCCTGATCCCCGCGCCCTCTCGCCTCGCTCGTGACGAGTAACCGGAAGCAACCAGCGCACCTGCGCGCCAGTTCTGACCAGACATTCCTGGGAGCGCGAACCGGCCCCGGCAAAAGAAAAAGCCCCGGCGGTTTCCCGCCGGGGCTCTCTATCAGGTCGTTAGACCGAACTTACCAGTTGCGCTGAGCGCGGAGGAGCAGAACGAGCGAGTTCTGGTCCTTCAGCTCGTAGGCCGCAATCGGCTTGGCATTCGGGCCGGAGATCGACGTGGTGGTCACGACGCCTGCGTACTTCTGGTCGATGTTGGTCCACGCAAGGTCAGCCGAGAACGTGAGGTTCTTGACCGGGGTCCAGCGGGTGATGACACCGACCTGGCCGATGTTGAAGTCCGGGTTACAAGACGTAACGCCAGCGGTCAGAGCGATGATGCCAGCCGGTCCGCAGAGGAACGTCTTGGCACCACTACCGAACTGGGCTTGAGCATACGCACCGTAGATCGCGGTGTTCCAGAAGGGATCCCAGTTGTGGGTGTAGGCACCACGGAAGCCCCAGGTCTTGACGTTTTCCTGCTGGCTACCCGTGGTGAACGTGGTGTCCGGCGCGGTCACAGCAGCGACGCTGCCATAGGCACCGGCTAGGCTCGAGGTACCATAGACGGTATACGTGCTGCCCGCCAGGTTCTGGAAGTTGTAGCGGGTCGCACCGTCGGTGTAGACGGCCGACACGTTGATCACGTCTCCCGCACCAGTCGGGATGTTCTTGATCGACAGAGCGAGCTGGATCGCCCAACCCCACTTGTCGTCGGGGTGGCCAGTCGGCTCGGTCGCGCCGTAGTAGGCAACATGGTTGTCATGTGCAGCGACCGACGCCTGGAACAGACCCCAAGCCTGGTCGACACGCAGCATACCGACGAGGTTCGGAGAACGGGTGCCGCCGATCGCGTTGGAACCAAGCGCCGCACCGGTGACGCCCGAGGGACCAGCAGCACCGGACAGGTTGATGTTGCCGGCCTGCATGTAAGCAGACGGATCTTCCGCCGAGAACGACGCCGTGATGCCCTGACCGAAGTCAGCGGTGTAGGTGAACTGGAGGATACCAGTGACCGTGCCGCTGCCGCCGACGAGACCGTCGAAGTTGTTGCCGGGATAGTTGGTCCAGGGCGCGTCGAACTGCGACACGGCCTTACCCATCGTGAAGCCAGCGAACTGGATGAAGGCGTAGTACACGCCGAGCGAACCGGCCGAAGTGTTGCCGTCGGTGCCGTTGATCGACGAACCAACCAGCGCCGGGGTCGCACCCGAGGTGTTGAGCGCCAGCGTACCGGTATAGGCAGTCGCGCCCGTAGCGGAGCCAGTGCCCTGATAGCCACCCGTCGTCCACGAGAACACGCCATCGAAGAAGGTACGAACGACGCCGTACTCGGTCGCGGTGCGCGTGTCGATGTTGAAGTCTTCACGAGCGCGAGCGGTGTAGTAGTTGCTCAGGCGATTTTTTGCGCCCGCGGGAGCGGCAAACTGACCGCTGTAGTCCGAGTTGGTGTTAATAGCTGCTTCAGCGCGCAGATAACCACCCAGCTTGATACAAGTGTCGGTGCCCGGGATGTAGTAGAAACCCGCACCGTACAGGGAGCAGATCTTCACGTATTCGACCGCTTTGGCCTTCACGGGGAGATCGGCTGCCTGCGCTCCGCCCACAGCGAGAAGACCCGCCGCTGAGCCGAGCAAAAGGCTCTTAACCAACTTCATGTTAAACCTCCAAGTTGCTCTTCAGGGAAGGTCACTGACCCGAACGGCCAATTCCCCAACCCCCTTTAAATCACCGCTTTGGCCACCTTCGCGTCTTCGGACACACCCGCATGAACGCGAGGGACTTAAGCGAAAGACCTAAACGGGACGACCTTGGGATGCCCCCCTCCGTCGCTCGATCACAATTACCGAACGTCCTTGCACACACAACAAGAGAACGCTCCGAAACGAGCCAATGGAGCGCGTTTTCCGATGGGTGTTGCACAAATAACACGCAGATGTGATCAATCCGCCCGCACAAGGGTTTGAATTTGCTCATGTTTTAGAAGCGGTTCCATTTGCCGTCGAAACTCCCGCCCATTGCCCCCACCAGCGCGAAGCAGCGGTGTTGCGGTTCTGACGCGATCGAATCGTGGAATCGCCGAGGGACTCACCGGCGCCCGCCACCGCCCGGAGAATCGACTGATCCGGACGCGAGGAGAGCCGCAGTTTCGCTTCCCGGGGATCAACGCGACCGGTTTGTCGTCCCCTCCCCGACACGGAACAAGCCGCTTACGAACTGATGGCCTGCCGGATGCTCACCGGAGAGCTTGAATGTCGATATGATCCGGCGGCAATCCGGTCTGATGGCGCTGATGCATTGCCTCGTAGGCCGCCTCGAGGTGTCTCGTATAAAGTGCCGCATCAAACAGCGGCGTCGTCAGACGGTTCCTTTGCAGCCTCTCGCGAATGCCCTGGAGCTTCTGCCTGTCGCGCGCCAGATCGATTGCGAGCGCTTCATATTCCTCGCGCGTTCGCGTGATCAATTCAGGCAAGCCAACTGCGTTGAGCAAGCTCGCCGCGACGCGGCCTGCGAAGCTATTTCCAATTTGTGTGACGACGGGCAGCCCAGCCCACAGCGCATCACTCGCTGTCGTGTGCGCGTTGTAGGGCAGCGTATCCAGGAAAAGGTCGGCAAGGCGATGCCGCGCCAAATGGTCGGCCGACGATGAAACGCGCTTTGCAAACACTAGCCGATCCGGATCGATGCCCGCCTCTTTGGCTTCCTTTCGCAAATTCGATTTTGCGATTTCTCCGATATCGGACAACCAAAGGACCGACTGCCCGACGCTCCTCAAGATGTTCAGCCAGCAGCCAAAGACCGATCGATTGATCTTGTAGGCGTTGTTGAAACAGCAAAACACCGTCCATTCCGGCCGCAGATCGTGATCAGCCCGATCGGGCAGCACTTCGCCGATCGCGGGCCCATTGTTGTCGCGCGGCATGAAGCTGCCGGGCAACCGGACGACTTTCTCTTCAAAGAACTGACTGTTCGAATCCGGCAGCACGATTTGATCGGCAATGATGTAATTCGACAGTTCCTTGCTCCCGAGGGTTCCCGCGAACCCGAGGTAATTGACGACGATCGGAGCGGGGCTGGATGCGAATAGCGGCAGCCTGGCATTCTGTGTGTGACCGGCAAGGTCGACAAGAATATCGATCTGCGCTTCGCTGATCGCCTCCAGGACTTCACTGTCGCTCTTGTGCTCGCAATCGATAAAGCGATGAAAGGACCCTTCCAGTCGCTTGCGCAGATCGCTGTCATCGCCCGGACCGATCGAGAAGGCGTATGTCTCAAATCGACGAGCGTCGTGTTTCTCAAAAACCCCAGCAGTCAGATACCCGACCGGATGCTCACGTAAATCCGGTGAAACATATCCGATCCGAATCCTGTCGTGCTGATGGGGTACGCCTCTTGAACCTGCCCTTGAGGATTGCGGGAGCTTTGCAGCCACCCATGCCCTGGCGCATCGCAGGTGATCATCAGGCGAATCCGTCAATGACAGCAACGCAAAGGGAGAGCTATTGGCCTTCCCGGCCCGTATTGCAGCCGTCAAATGTCCGATCTCTTCGTCGAGATTCTCCCAATTGCAAAGATTCATCTTTGCATAGAGACGCAACCCCTCGATGCCCTCCAGGTCAGGCCTGATCGATACTGCCTTGTCATAAGCGGCAAGCGCTCCATCATAGCGCATGAGATCGGTGAAAACATTGCCTCGCCCGACCCACGCTCCATCCAGATCGGACTTGAACGACAGTGCCTTGTCGAAGGCAGCGAGAGCCTCCTCATAGCGCTTGAGACCCCACAATACGTTGCCTCGACCGAGCCATGCCTCTGCCAGATCCGGCTTGATCGACAGCGCCCTGTCATAAGCGGCAAACGCCCCATCATGACGCTCGAGCTCGGTAAAGACATTGCCGCGGCCAAGCCACGCTTCTGCAAGGTCAGGCCTGATCGACAGCGCCTTGTCAAAAGCGGCAAATGCTTCGTCGTAACGTTTGAGATCGCAGAGCACGTTGCCTCGACCAAGCCACGCATTCTCCAAACCAGGCTTGATCGATAGCGCCTTGTCGTATGCAGCCAGTGCCTCGTCATAGCGCTTGAGACTCCAGAACACATTGCCCCGGGCAACCCACGCACCCTCGACATCGGGCTTGATCGACAGTGCCTTGTCGTACGCAGCCAATGCCTCGTCATGGCGCTTGAGATCAGCGAGAACGTCACCTCGACCGACCCATGCCTCCTCGAAAGCAGGCTTGGCCGACAGCGCCTTGTCGTATGTCGCAAACGCTTCGTCATAGCGCTTCAGATTGCGGAAAACATTCCCGCGACCAAGCCACGCAATCTCCAGGTCAGGCTTGAGCGACAACGCCTTATCGTAGGCAACGAGGGCGTCCTCGTAGCGCTTGAGCTTCTCGAGGCAATTGCCCTTGCTTGAATATGCGTCGGCAAAGTTCGGATTGAAGGCAATCGCCTTGTCGAACTGGTCAATCGCCTCCGGATAGTTCCTCGAGAATTCGGCGAGTATCGAACCCCTGTTGTGGTACGACAGGGGATTGCGCGGATTGACCGCCAATGCGCGCGTAAAATATGCGAGCGCCTCTTGCGGTCGGTTCAGGGCTTTGAGCGCGTATCCATAATTGCTGAGCGCTTCGTCACTGCTTCCATTCAGGGCGACAGCCGCCTTGAGATGGACTTCGGCCTCCGAAAATCGACCTTGGACGAGCTTGACGACACCGAGGAGATGCTCGACCTCGAACACGTTCCTGGCCGCTTTTGCGATCTGCTGCAGTATTCTTTCCGCTTTGACCAGATCCTTGGCCTGAAAGGCTTCGACGGCACGTCGAAATTTGGTCTGCAGTTCACCGCCAAGCCCATTCCTCCCTCAGATCATCCGGTCAAATACCGCAACCGGTTCGGCGACGCCACAAAGCCGAGTTTGGCTTGTGGGAGCAGTTGGCAGCAGCTTGGTTACGCGCGGCAGCCCTTATGCCCCGGCCATCCGCAAGCCCATAGTACTGAACTACCCATCATATCTTGCAGCGCAAAGCGAGGGCAGCAGGAAAAATTCAACAAATTCAACCGCTTGATTCGATCGAGATACCGTCCTCTGGGGAGCCATCCTTGTCGTCCGTGCCAGACGTTTCAGTTCTGGGCCCACTGTTTCGGCATCAAGTCCTCAACCGGAAGGCAAATCGTCTCTATTGGCGCGCATGACTGCGGAAATCGTTGGGAATATTCGAGCGAAAACACACGCTTCGAAATTGACCAGCCCAAGTAATTAGATGCATAAGGCTCGCACCGGAGAGGTGGCCGAGTGGCTGAAGGCAACGCTTTGCTAAAGCGTCATACGGTCTCAAGCTGTATCGAGGGTTCGAATCCCTCCCTCTCCGCCACCCCACCCGCAGAATCAAGGTCTCGGCGTTCTTTCGCGTGAAAGCGATCGTGAAGCCGGCGCGACAGCCTGGCGCAAGGATCCGCACGGCTGAACTCGGCCCGATTCGCGCTCTCTTTATATATGTGTGCCCGCATCCGGCGGCAGGAATGCCATATCGGCACGCCTCGCCCGTTCCCCGGGTCATTCTTGTCAGTGTCGCTCCTACCGCGCGGGTCTAGTGGCGGCCCGACGCAGGAACTTGCCTTGGAGCAACCGGATCGCCCCGTACAACACAGGGCCCGATGCGATTGTCAGCTCAGTGCGTGGAGACCCACGCCCTCGCGTCGCGCTGCGCGGCCGAGATTTCGGCGTCCGACATCTGCCCGGCCACTTCCTGGCGCAACGTGACGGCGTCCTTGCGGCCCTTCAGCGCGGCAAGGTTGAACCATTTATGCGCGGCGACGAGATCGACGAGGCCGGAACGACCGCTCGCCCAATACATCCCGCGCTCGAACAGCACGTCAGACAGCGCGCCCGCGTCGATCGCCGTCGCCGTCTCCAGATCGAAAGTACCCTGAAACACAACGCATCCCCTTTTTCTTATGCCGCCTCGTCCCCCGAGCGCGGCTCCCGTCCAATTGACTGTTCAACTCATCCCCGAGTCTTCTTGCCCATGCCGTTTGCCGGCTTGTTGGAGGTGATGATGGCGGGCAAATTTGAATGGCAGTTTAAGTATCGCGATGAAGCAGACGTAAACGCGCGGGCGCAACGTTCGCGAAAGGAATGCAAGAAGCTGCCGTTTTCCAAGCACTTCTGCGATTCGTCAGATTTGGTTTACCGTGAGATTTTCGGACTACGATAACCATCGCGCGTTGTAGCGGGCGCGTTGTGGCGTCGCCCGCGCCCACGCATTGTCGTTCCAGAGACCCCAGTCATCCATCGCGCGGCGAACAGGAGCCCCCGGTCGGAACGGTGACGGCAACGCAAACGGGAAATGGGGCGCGGGCGCTGCGTACGACAAAGCCGCAGCCCTCGCCTGCCTCAAGGCAGCGCGGCCACGTCACGGTCAGATCAGAAATGTTGGGAAAGAAATGCCGGCAATGCCCCGGCCTCAGGGAACGAGGGCGTCGGCGAACACGTCAGGACCAGATTCCACTTTGACCGCGAGGCTACTCGTGAAATTGCAGAGCCGGAGAACCGGAGCCGCACCGAACGAAGAAAACTTGTTTCTTCTGCCGGACCGGACTTTGGCGAGCGAACCCGCGAAAGAGAACGATCCGACCGTTGACCTGATGTCTCGCCGACACCCTCTATCGTCGACCAGAACCTGCTAAGAGGCGCTGATGACGTGCCGGCTCTCTAGGAGCCGGCAACTTCAGAAGCGAAGTTACTTCTTCTTCTTGGCGACCTTGCGGGTCTTCTTCGCAGTCTTCTTCACTGCGCTCTTCGCCTTCTTCGCCTTCTTTGCTTTCTTGGCCATGTTGCCCTCCGATGTGTGAGATGGCTTTAATCGCTGCGTACATTCGGGGATCGAATGCACTCACCCCGAATACACCAACACGACGAAAAAAACATCTTCTCACTTAAGGAAGTGTTGACGCAGCGGAGCGCGTGCGCTTGGCGAGCGCGACGCAAGTGGTCGGAGAGACATGCGCTCGCGATCACGCAGAGTGGTCGCAGCATCGATCTCGGCAAGGCCGGTGACTGCAAAGAAACTCTATGCAGCAAGTATTATTCTGCACTTGCGCATTGCGCATGATCAACGCGGTGACGTGCGTCGCGGTTTGCTCGATCGCGTCATGGAAGCGTTTCGCGGACTCTGAGTCGCAGGTTTTGGCAACGAAAATATTTTCATGCTTAACGGCGCGAGCGCTCGCCAAAGCGCGTGCAAGCCGCCGTTTCGCGCGAATCGCGTGACGGCGATTCGGTCGTCGCTGCGTGGCTCAGATGGGATGATGTTGGCCATCGATGACGGACGCGCGCGTCGCATCGCGAGCTGAAGCGAGGTGACGGAACGTATCCGTCACCTCATTCGAACGCGCGACGTCAGATGCCGAGCTTGGACTTGAGCAGATCGTTGACGCTCTGCGGGTTGGCCTTGCCGCCGGACGCCTTCATCACCTGGCCGACGAACCAGCCGAGCGACTGCGGCTTGTCCTTGACCTGCGCAGCCTTGTCGGGATTGGCCGCGATGATGTCGTCGACGACCTTCTCGATCGCCGAGAGGTCGGTGACCTGCTTCATGCCGCGGCTTTCGACCAGCGCGCGGGGATCGCCGCCCTCTTGCCAAACGATCTCGAACAGATCCTTGGCGATCTTGCCGGAAATCGTGCCCTCGCCGATCAGGTCGATGATCCCTGAGAGCTGCCCGGCATTGACTGGAGAGTCCGTAATATCCCGGCCTTCCTTGTTGAGACGGCCGAACAATTCGTTGATCACCCAGTTCGCCGCCATCTTGCCGTCACGGGCGCGGTTGGCGAGCTTGTCGAGCACGGTCTCGTAGAACACCGCGCTTTCGCGCTCGGCGACCAGCACGCTCGCGTCATAGGCCGACAGGCCGAAGTCGGCGACGAAACGCGTCATCTTCTGGTCCGGCAGCTCGGGCAGCTCCGCTTTCAGCTCGTCGACGAAAGCCTGAGAGAACTCCAGCGGCAGCAGATCGGGATCAGGGAAGTAGCGGTAGTCGTGCGCCTCTTCCTTGGACCGCATTGACCGCGTCTCGCCCTTGTTGGGATCGTAGAGCCGCGTCTCCTGGTCGATCGCGCCGCCGTCCTCCAAAATTTCGATCTGGCGCCGCGCCTCGTACTCGATCGCCTGGCCGATGAAGGTGATCGAGTTCATGTTCTTGATCTCACAGCGGGTGCCGAGCGGCCCGCCGGGCTTGCGCACGGAGACGTTGACGTCGGCGCGCAACGACCCCTTCTCCATGTCGCCGTCGCAGGTGCCGAGATAGCGCAGGATCGAGCGCAGCTTGGTCACATAGGCCTTGGCCTGCTCGGCATCGCGGATGTCCGGTTTTGATACGATCTCCATCAGCGCCACGCCGGAGCGGTTGAGGTCGACATAGGTCATGGTCGGCGACTGATCGTGCAGCAACTTGCCGGCATCCTGCTCAAGATGCAGGCGCTCGATGCCGATCGCCGCAGTCCTACCACCGTCGAGCTCGACGATCACCTCGCCCTCGCCGACGATCGGCGACTTATACTGGCTGATCTGGTAGCCCTGCGGCAGGTCCGGATAGAAATAGTTTTTCCGGTCGAACACCGAACGCAGATTGATTTTTGCGTTGAGCCCGAGCCCGGTCCGGACAGCCTGCCTGACGCACTCTTCGTTGATGACGGGCAGCATGCCTGGCATCGCCGCGTCGACCAGCGACACATGCGAATTCGGCTCGCCGCCAAACGCAGTGGAGGCGCCCGAGAACAATTTGGAGCTCGACGTCACCTGCGCATGGATCTCCATGCCGATAACCACCTCCCAGTCGCCGGTGGCGCCCTTGAGAAGCTTGTGCGGTGTGACTGACACGTTCATCGATCCGGCTTCCGAACCATTCAAATGTGGGATGGTTGGGCTTCGCGCAACGGCTGGCGCCAGTCAAGCCGAAGAAATCGACATTCTGGTGGTCAACAGCCCCCCGCGGTCAAAGCCCGCGGCGAAACGCCTGGTAGGGCTTGCTCTGGCGCAGCGCGTCGGCGCCGCCTTCGATCAGGAGATCGACCTGGTCCGCCGGCAGCGAGAACCGCGTCGGGATCGTATTGAGGATGCCGGCACGCGCAGGCCCAAGCTGCTCGAAATTCACCCGATCGATGAAGAAACTGACGTCGTTGCAGCGCCAATTATTGCCGACCCCGAGACGGGCACGGTCCGCCGCGGACAGGCTGCATCGCCAGCGTCTGATCTTCCCCACCCAGTCATTGGCCAGGCCGGTGAATGCCGCGTAACTCGATCGCACGCCAGCATCGATGGCGGTGTCGGCTGCCGCCGACACCAGTTCGATGCCGCTTGGCCCTTCGACCCGCTGCGCGAAGTCGCCGGAGATACCCCGCCCGGCATCGACGAGAAGGAACATGATCCGCCGCACCTTCACGGCCTGGCGCTCGTTCATCGGCTCGAACGGGCGCTGCGCCGCGAGCATCCCGATGCTGAAACCGGACAGGCCATAATTGTCGACGAGGCCGCCGTCGAGCAGCTTCACATAGCGCATCGAGCCATCGTGATAGCGGGCGTTGGCTTCCGCAAACGACCGCAACAACGGCTGCGCATTCGGATCGCGGCGTGCACGTTCGATCCAGTCCGGCAGTTGCGTTGCGCAGCCGCCGGGATAGGTCTCGAGCACGATCGGTGCAAAGGCAAGCGGTACCGCTGCGGACGCTGCAACCGCCTCAGCGATGCGATAAGACCGGATATCGCTGCACAGCGCGTCAAAAGTGGTCTTCCCGAACACGAATGGCGTGCGGTTGTAGATGTCGGACGCATTGATCCAGACCCGTGGGCGCCGGTCTTCGCGAAAAATATCGAACCGCGCGCCATCGAACAGGTTTCGATCGAGCCAGTCGGTAAACTGGCTGTCGTTGACGCCACCGCCGAGTGCGCGCCCGATATTGCCAAGCGAAACGCGGGTATTGAGACCTTCCTCGGCGTTCCGCAGCAGGAAACGCTCGCGAAAATCCGCAATCGCAGCGCGCTGCTTGAGGCCGAAATAGGCTGCCGTAACCGATCCGCCGGAGACGCCGGAAACGAAGTCCACCCGGTCAAGCAGCGTTTTCGCGCGATCGGAGCCGACGCGAGACCGATCGAGTTCGGTCAGCACCCCAAAGGAGAAGGCCGCGGCACGCATGCCGCCGCCGGAGAACGACAACCCCAGCAGCAGATCGTCCGCGTAAGTCTGAACTTCTCGCCCAAAATCATTGTCGGCCAACGCTTCGCCGAGCGGAGCGTTGCCCGGCAAATTGTAGACCGTCGCACATCCCGCCAATAACCCCGCGAACGCAGCGGCCAACCCGGCAAGGACCCACCCCCGCATCTTCAACGCTTGCACCCGAATGTCCCGTCGCAGGCCCCACCCTGTCACCGCCAGTCTATCATGCTCAAAGGTGGCATCGGCATGACCCCGAGGCCAGAGCCCATACAGGGTTAACGAGGCAAAAGCGCGGACAGCAGCGCCCGCGCCGTGCGTAGCTAGTGGCGGCTCCGCCAAAAGTGTTCAACGCCAAGGCGCTGATCGCCCAGTTGGAGCCGCTCATCAAGGCCGAGCGCTGCAATCTCGGCAATGTCTGTCCGCATGTTCACGAATATCTGCTGCCGAAGGGAACGCTGCGATAGCGTCCCGCCAGGCATCAGATGCGCTCATGGCGTTCCTGGTCCGTTGGCTGCTCGCCTTTCGCCGGCTTCGAAAAACCCGTTGAGCAATCGAAGCACATCGGCCGGCCGGCGCAGCGCGATCTCGGGGCGGCCCATCATCTCGATCTCTCCGAACAGCGCGTCGACCTCCGGCGAGGAGGCAAACACGAAGCCGTCGAACGACGTGCTCTGGTCCTCGAAATCGCTGGAGATCTCGACGCGGTAGCCTTTCGCCTTGAGACGATCGACGACCTCGTAATGGAGGGCCTGCGAATGGGTTGCGATGAAGAGAAAATCGACGCGGCGCTTGGTCAGCACGCTCTCGGCGCCTTGCAACATCTCGACCTCGAACCCCTGGATATCGGCATGCAAGATGTCGAGACGCCTGATCTTCCTGTCCCTGAAGAAGGCGTCGACCTCGAATTTGCCATTGCCGACGAAGGCCTTGATGAACTCGCCCTTCAGTCCGTTGCGCGCGAAATTATCCTGACCGGTCTTCAAGCAGGCGGGGTCCGGCTCGACTAGGATGACGTCTGCCTTAGACCGCATCTTCTTGAGCCACATGGAATAGTGGCCCCAATAGGCGCCGAGCTCGATCATCGCGGGCGCTTCGCCCAGCCGCTTCAGCAATTCCTGAAAGACGTATTCTTCCAGCGGCTCGTGGACACCGCGATTGATCACAAGCACGCTGCTGAAGGGTCCGTAATACGCCCCGGGGCCGATACCGGGACCTTCAGGCCGTTATGCAGATAGACCTGATCGCCTTCGACATGGCCGGCCATCGGGACGCGTTCGATCAGGAGGTTGAGGGGATCGGAAACGATCTCGCGAAAACGGCCGAACAAGTCCTCCGGCTTCGCCTTCGGTCCCGTGAATCCAGGCTCGCTCATGCGGATGCACTCCCACCCAGCGTATCGACGATACGCTGCCATTCTGCTTCGAGCGAATCCGTTGCCACGGGTTGGCCAGCCTGGCGGTACCAGTAGCCGGCATTGCCGAGATCGCCCTCGACGCGGTGCAGATAGGCGTGCACCCAGGCGGCGTCGCGGCTGCTCTCGTCCTGGACGATCCTGTGCGCCTGGTCCCAGTCGCCCTTGGCGGCCCACCAGAGGCCGGCGAGCGGCGCGCTGAGATCCGGCGCCGGTGCTGCGCCGTCGAGGCTGGCGATATACGCCGCCAGGTTCACCACCACCTCGCGGGCGTGAAACGGCCGGCCGCCTGCTCGATCACCTCGCCGAGCGAGAACAACGCTTCTTCGTCAAAGGGACGACCGATCAGTTGCAGCCCGAGCGGCAGGCCTTGCGCATCCTTGCCCGCTGGCACGGCGATGCCCGGCAGCCCCGCCATGTTCACGGTCACCGTAAAAATGTCGTTGAGATACATCTCGACGGGGTCGGCGCCGCCCTTCTCGCCGATGCCGAAGGCGGCCGACGGCGTCGCGGGGGTGAGGATCGCGTCGACTCCCTTGGCGAAGCAATCCTCAAAGTCCTTCTTGATCAGCGTGCGGACTTTCTGGGCGCGCAAATAGTAGGCGTCGTAATAGCCGGCCGAGAGCACATAGGTGCCGATCATGACGCGGCGGCGCACTTCGGCACCGAAACCTTCGGCGCGGGTGTTCTCATACTGCTCGATGATGTTCTTGCCCTGCTCGCGCAGGCCGTAGCGGACGCCGTCATACCGCGCGAGGTTGGAGGACGCCTCCGCCGGCGCCACGATGTAATAGGCCGGCAGCGCGTACTTCGTGTGCGGCAGCGACACCTCGACAAGCTCGGCGCCGGCCGCCTTCAGCCAGGCCGCGCCCTCTTCCCAAAGCTTTTCGATCTCGGACGGCATGCCGTCGAGGCGATATTCCTTGGGGATACCGATCTTCATGCCCTTCACGGATTTGCCGATCGCGGCCTCGTAATCCGGCACGGGCATGTCGACCGAGGTCGTGTCCTTCGGATCGTGCCCGGCCATCGAGCGCAGCAGCATCGCCGCATCGCGCGTTGTGCGCGCGATCGGGCCAGCCTGGTCGAGCGAGGAGGCAAAGGCGACGATGCCCCAGCGCGAGCAGCGACCATAGGTCGGCTTGATACCGACGGTCGCGGTGAACGCCGCCGGCTGGCGGATCGAACCGCCGGTGTCGGTCGCGGTCGCGCCCATGCACAGCAGCGCCGCCACGGCCGAGGCCGAGCCGCCGGACGAGCCGCCCGGCACCAGCGTCGTGTTGCTTCCCTCACGCCGCCAGGGATTGCCGACGGGGCCGAAGCACGAGGTCTCGTTGGCCGAGCCCATCGCGAACTCGTCATTGTTGAGCTTGCCGAGCATCACGGCGCCGTCGCGCCAGAGCTGCGAGGTTATGGTGGACTCATAGGTCGGCACGAAATTGCCGAGGATCTTCGAGCACGCCGTGGTGCGCACTCCCTCGGTCGCAAAGAGATCCTTGATGCCGAGCGGGATGCCCGCGAGCGGACCGCCCTCACCCTTGGCGATCTTCTCGTCCACGGCCTTCGCCATGTCACGCGCGCGATCGGGCGTCTCCATCACGAAGGCATTGAGCACGCGCGCGGCTTCGATCGCGGACAGATGCGCGTCGGTCAGCTCGAGTGACGTGAAAGTCTTGGCCGCGAGGCCCTTGCGGGCCTCGGCGAGCGTCAGGGATGTCAAATCGGTCATTTATTGATCGGGCTACAGAAGAACGGAGACAGGGTCTTGTCGTTGGCCGGGTCGTCTTTTTTCTTGGCGGCGGCGTTCGCGGCCGCCTCGATCTCGTCGAGCACGGCATTGACGGCGACGTTGGGATCGGCGGCCTTGCCCTGCCGCTCCATCTTGTCGAGATAATTCATATAGGCCTGATAGGCCTTCTCATCGTCGCAAAGCATGCACATCGGACCACGTCCTAAGACTCTTTAGTTTGACGCGTTTTCTTTACGCGAACCGGCTTCCACTTCGCTCGAAAACGCTATGCAAGTTACTCAACGACTTTGGGCACGAGGAAGAAGTGCCCCTCGGTCGCAGGCGCGTTGGCAACGATATCGTCGGCGATCTCACCGTCGTTGACCACGTCCTGCCGCTTCTTCATCTGCATCGGGGTGACCGAGGTCATCGGCTCCACGCCCTCGACATTGACCTCCGAGAGCTGCTCGACAAAGGCGAGCATGGCGTTGAGCTCGCCCTGCAAGTGCGGAACTTCGTCCTCGGAAACCGCGATGCGCGCCAGATGCGCGATGCGGCGGACGGTAGCGGCGTCGACGGACATTATATAAGGCCTCTCACGGCAAAACCTATCCGCCGTATAGCAGAGGCCGCTTTTGCGCCGCAACCGGCGCTGGGAGCTATCCGGCCATCTGCCGCAACCGGTCCAGCGCCGATTTGGCGAGATCCCGGGTCAATTCGGCCGCCGGGACCTCACGGCCGAGGGCAATGGCCTGCCCGGCCCAGAGATTGGTGAAGTCCACGCGGCCTTGTTTCTCGGCTGCCGATTTCAGCGGCGCCAGGGCGGTTGCAGCATGGGGGAATGGCGGAGCATCGGGCGAGATCGGGCCGACCTCGCGGATCAGGCGGTTCTGAACCCCGCGCGCCGGCCGCCCGGTCATGACGTTGGTGATCACGGTGGAATCATCCCGCCCCTCTGCAAGCGCGGCGCGCCCCGCCGCCGTATGCGTCGATTCCGGACAGCGCAAATAGGCAGTGCCGATCTGCACGCCGGATGCGCCCAACGTGAAGGCCGCGGCAATGCCCCGCCCGTCAGCGATGCCGCCGGCTGCGATGACCGGCACCTTCACGGCGTCGACGATCTGCGGCAACAGGGCAAAGAGCCCGGGCTGCTCGGCTATCTTGTCGGTCAGGAACATGCCGCGATGGCCGCCCGCCTCCGCCCCTTGCGCAATGATGGCGTCGACGCCGCGCTGCTCCAGCCAGACCGCCTCCTTCACCGTCGTCGCCGAGGCGATCACGAGACAACCGGCCGCTTTGATACGGTCAAGCTGGGCCTTCTCCGGCAGGCCGAAATGGAAGCTCACGACCTCCGGCTTCACTTCCTCCACCACCGCGCAGGCCGCCGCATCGAACGGCGCCCGGTTGGCGGCGTTGACCGGGGCTGCCGGATCGAGGCCGTGCTCCTTGTAATAGCCCGCGAGGCGCTGCTTCCAACGCGCTTCCGCCGCGGCGGTGAGTTCGACCGGCGTGTGGCAGAAGAAGTTCAGATTGACGGGCGCAGACACGCGCTGGCGGATGATGTTGACCTGCTCGCGGATCTTCTCTCCCGACAGCATGGCGCACGGCAGCGAGCCGAGCGCGCCGCCCTGCGCTGCTGCAATCACCAGCTCCGCATCCATCACGCCGGCCATTGGCGCCAGCACGATCGGGAGTTCGGTCTTGAAGAGATCGATCAGTCGACGGTCGGGCCACATGGTGCTGTCTCTCTTGTTTCAGGCGAGCGATGCGATGGAATTGCGCCGGCCGGCGAGCAGCTGCTCGGCCTCAAGCGCAATCCGCTCGACGATCTCTGCCGCGGGCGGGATATCATGGATCAGGCCGACGGCCTCGCCGGCAAAGACGGCCGCGACCTCGAAATTTCCGGCAGCCCTGGCCGCCATATACTCTACCGCGATCTCGCCCGCGCGCTGCATCAGCTCGACCTCGCGGCCGGTCCAGCTCTTGATATGGTCATTGACCAGCGTGCGCGCGGTGAACGGAGCCGGCCAGAACAATTGTCGCGACCAATCGGGAACGACGCCGCGCACGGTGTCATTGCCATCAGCCGCGCGAATGCGCTGCTTTGCCTCTTCGGCGCCGTTGGCCTCGATACTTGCATAGAAACGGGTGCCGACCAGCACGCCGGATGCGCCCAACATCATCATCGCCGCAAGGCCGCGGCCATCGGCAATCCCGCCGGCCGCAACCACGGGCACATGCCCTGCCGCAAGATCGACGATCGCCGGAACGATATCGACGGTGGTGCGCGACGCGCCATGGCCGCCGGCTTCGGTGCCCTGCGCGATCAGGATCTCCGCACCGGCGTCGAGCGCCTGCTTCGCCATGTCCTCGCTCTGCACCTGGCAGATCAATCGCGCGCCGCGCGCTTTGATACGTGGCGCAAACGGCGCGGGGGCGCCGAACGACAGCATGATGGCTTGCGGACCCGCGTCCAGCGCGATGTCGAGAAGCTTTGGCTGCTTCGCCAGACTCCAGGTGATGAAGCCGATACCGAACGGTGCAAAGCCGCTGAGCTCTTTGGTCTCCGCCTCGAGCCGGGCCTGATCGCCGTAGCCACCACCCAGAATGCCGAAGCCGCCGGCCTCGCTGACCGCGCGGGTCAGCCGGCTGCCCGCAATCGTGTCCATCGGCGCCGACAGGATCGGATGCCTGATCCCGAGAAGCTCCGTCAGCGGCGTGGTGATCGGCATGGCTGCTCCACTCTCGACAGCCAGACTAGGCCGGAATAGCATTCTCGAAAATTGAATTCTAGCGAACGCTGCCATCACAAAAGCGAAACGAAGCCATGGAACTCAGCGACATCCAGACATTCGCCGCGGTCGCCCGCACCGGCGGCATCACCCGCGCCGCCGAAGAGCTCAACACGGTGCAATCCAACGTCACTCAGCGCGTCAAGGCTCTGGAGGCCGAGATCGGCACGCCGTTGTTCGAACGACATAGCCGCGGCATGACGCTCACCGGCGCGGGCAAAAGGCTTTTGCCTTACGCGCAAAGGATGGCCGCGTTGTCACGCGAGGCCGTGCTCGCGGCGCGTGACGATGGCGAGCCGAAGGGACCGCTCGCGATCGGCTCGATGGAGACCACCGCCGCGGTGCGGCTGCCGCCGCTGCTGGCCGATTTCCACCGCCGCTTCCCTTCCGTGCGCCTGAGCCTGCGAACGGCGACCACCGCCGATCTCGTCGCGGGCGTGCTCGACGGCACGTTCGACGGCGCCTTCGTCGCTGGTCCGATCGCGCATGCCGACCTCACCGCGACCAGCGCGTTCCGCGAAGAGCTGGTGCTGGTCAGCGCGCGGCGCTGGGGTTCGCTGGCCGAACTGCGCGCCGGCACGCCGGAGTCCGGCCCGACCGCGCTCGCGTTCCGCACCGGCTGCACCTATCGCCAGCGGCTCGAACAGATCTTTGTCGAGTTCGGCTGGCCGTCCGCGGCGCGCTTCGAGCTCGGCACGCTCGACGGCATGATCGGCTGCGTCGCGGCCGACATGGGCGTGACGCTGCTGCCGCGCACTGTCGTCGAGCGCAGCGCGATGAACGGCAGCGTCTCGATCCACGCGCTGAGCCCGTCACACGCGCGGGTCGAAACGCTGTTCATCCAGCGCCGCGCCGGCCATCAATACAGTGCGCTCAGCGGCTTTATCGCCTGCCTGAAGAAGGATGACGAAATCATCGCGGCCTGAGATGCCAGCGCCGCAGTGCAACGACGGCCCAGATCGCCTCGACCAGACCGAACGGCCAGGCGCCTTGCAGGAAGCCGTAGGCCGAGCCGAGCGCGCAGGACACCGCGAACAGCAGCACGAACCAGTGGCTGCGGTCCTCCATGGCATAGCAGACCAGCATGGCGGTGACGGCAAACAAGCCGAATAACGTCAGTGCATCCATGTTCCCGGTTCACTCCGCAGCGCGACGCGTGATATGCGCTAGACCGTGCCGGCTCTTATCCTGCCATTGATCGATGCTGCAACCCACTGGCCCGAACGCGGCGGGTTGGTCGGCCTTGATCTCGGCACCAAGACCATTGGCGTTGCCGTGTCCAATCCGGACCGGCGGTTAGCGACCGGCGTCGAGACCATCCAGCGCAAGGCATTCAAGCAGGATGCCGCCCGCCTGCTCGCGATCGCCACCGAGCGCAAGGCGGTCGGCTTCGTGCTCGGCCTGCCCATCAACATGGACGGCAGCGAGGGCCCCCGCGCGCAGTCGACCCGCGCCTTCGCCCGCAACCTTGCTGGCCTCACCGCGCTTCCGATCGGGCTGTGGGACGAACGGCTCTCGACCGCTGCGGTCGAGCGCGAGCTGATCGGCATGGATGTCAGCCGCGCCAAGCGCGCCGAGGTGATCGACGAGCACGCCGCGATCTTCATCCTGCAAGGCGCGCTCGACCGGCTCGCCAATCTTCGCGCGGCTTCGGAGAATGGCTGATCCATGGCCGTCGTGATCGCGGCACTGCTGCCGGTCTTCATCCTCATCGTGCTCGGCGTCGTGCTCAGGCACAGCCTGATGCGGCTGGACACGCAATGGCACGGGCTGGAGCGGCTGACCTATTTCGTGCTGTTTCCAATGCTGCTGATCCAGACGCTGGTGAAGGCCGATCTTTCCAAGGTGCCGGTGGCCGGCGTCGGCGGCGCGCTGCTGCTGTCGGCGCTCGCGATGTCGCTTCTCTGCCTCGCGCTACGGCCTGCCCTGGCGCGCCTCGACATCGACGGCCCCGCCTTCACCTCGATCTTCCAGGGCGCGACGCGCTGGCAGACCTATGTGGCGCTCTCGGTGTCCGCCAACATGTTCGGCGATGTCGGGCTGGCGCTGGCCTCCGTAGCGATGGTCGCGATCATTCCGCTGGTCAACGTGTTCAGCGTCGCGGTGCTGGCGCACTACGCATCGCCGGAGAAACAGTCCGCGCGCGCGATCGTCATGACGGTGATCCGCAATCCCCTGATCTGGGCCTGCGCCATCGGCCTCTTCATCAACGTCATCCATCTGCCGCTGCCAAAAATCTGGCACGAGGTCGCCGATGCGCTCGGCCGCTCCTCGCTCGCCATCGGCCTGCTTGTCACCGGCGCCGGCCTCCAGCTCAAGGGCCTGTTCCGCCCGAGCGTGAGTGCGACGATCGGCGTGGCGTTCAAGCTCGTGCTGATGCCTGTGCTCGCGCTGGTACTCGCCGCCTGGTTCGGCCTCTCCGGCGACAGCCTCGCGATCGTGGCGATCTGCGCGGCGGTGCCGACCTCGCCCAGCGCCTATGTGCTGGCCCGCCAGATGGGCGGCGATGCGCCGCTGCTGGCGCAGATCATCACGCTGCAAACGATTTTGGCGGCGATCACGATGCCGATCGCGATCGCGCTGGTGGCCGCGCGCTAGACGTACGGGCCTCCCAAGAAAATGATCGTCATGTTCATGCCCGAATGGAGCATGACCGGCAGCCAGGTGGAATTGGTTCGCAAGCGAAAATAGCCAAGCACAAGCCCAGTGACGAAAAGCAAGGAGCGATCATACCAGCCGTATTGCGTGTGATTGAGCGCCCATAGCGCGGCTGTGAGGACGATGGCGCCGAACGGACCGAGAAACGACTGAGACCAGCCTCGAAACATAAATCCTCGGAAGACGAACTCCTCCAGCACGGGCGCCGCAACACAATATCCTAACGCCAAAGTGAACAAGCCGGCGGCCCCTCCGACGACGAAGTCCGAATTGGCTCGAGGCCCCACGATTCCGAGCTTGATCGTGACAAAGGCTTCGACGGTGATCAGAATGATCATGATGCCGAACCCGCAGACCACCTCATCGCGACTTGGCCAAGTGAGCGCTAGATAGTCAGCGAAGTCTCGACCGGCCATCCGGATCGCGACCCAGAGCACCGCGATCGTGGCCGGTGTTCCCAGGATGATGCCGGAGGCCTGCCAGCGGCCCTGCACCCACACAGCCTGAAATTCGGCCGGAGGCAGGTTTTTTGCTCCACCATAAGCGACTAGCAAAACACTCAGTGCGAGGCCACCGGTCAGCGCAAACGCACCGTCAGCAATCAAGGCGACGAACAGGGTCTCCATGAAATCCCACGTCCGGGGCAGCCGGGTTGAGTCCGCCGCGGAGGGATCGGCATTTTCGAGATCGGACATGCGGGCTTTTCACGACAACTTCGCGGCGAAGGCAGGCTTAGGTTCCACCTAACCTACCTGAGCACCATTCAACGAGCAATCAAGAGAATGCAGCACATCCGCCCGCCTAGCTCCCTAGCCACATCGTCAGCACCACCGCCGTCATGTTGTTCAGCGCATGCAGCACGATGGTGAGCCAGAGCGAATTGGCGCGATAGCGCATGTAGCCGAACCAGACGCCGATGGAGAAGACCTCGGCGAGGAAGTACATGTCGTATTGCAGATGCACCGCCGTCCACACCAGCGACGACAGGATGATCGCGCCGGGCACGCGCAGGAAGCTCGCCGACCAGCCGCGAAACAGGAAGCCGCGCGCCAGAATCTCTTCCGACATCGGCGCGGCCACGCTGAAGGCGAACAGAAGCAGCAGCGCGGCGCCCTTGTCGCGACCCGACTTCAGCAGATCGGTCATGAAGCCCGGAGTCGCCTCGCGGCCCAGGGATCGCGATGTGACCTCCCAGGCCAGCACGATCACGATGAGACCGACGGCGCCAAACAGGATCTGCTTCCAGGATGGCCAATGCAGCGCGAGATAATCGACGAAGGATGCCCCCTTGATGCGAATGGCGAGCCACGCGACCGCAAGCGTCGCCGGCAGACCCATGATGACCGACAACGCCAGCGCCTGAGGCTCGCCGCCGACGAGCTGCATCGATGCAAGGCTGAGCGGCAGACCGCGATACACGACGAACAGGACGATGGCGCCAATCTGTCCGACGAACATCGCGACGAAGAGGAGGGCCCCCCACAGCGCCGTGCCCCAGAATTTCCACACGCGCGGCGCGGCGTCCGCGGGCGTCACGTCAAGCGGCGGATCGTTGAAGACTTCAGAGGTCGCGAGGCTGGGCTCAGTCATGGCGCTTTCCTGCGACCGGAATCAGTTCCGCCGCGGCTGGATCGGGAAATCATAGGCCGCCCCGCCCGCCCCCGGCAGGGAAAAATGCCACCACTCTTTCGAATAGTTCACAAAGCCTTGCCGAGCCATCGCAGCGACCAGCCGCTTGCGCCAGGCACGCTGGTCCGGCGTGATCGACGGTGCTGCGGTGTGCCCCTTCGCGTCCGTGCAGTCATAGCCGGTGCCCATGTCGACGCTGCCTTCCGGGATGCGCGCCTCGACCGGCGCCGTGCAGTCGGCATAGGTTTTTGACGGATCGTATTTGGCGGAGTTGTCAGCCCTCAGATCGACCAGGGTCAGGTCGAGCGCCGCACCTGTCGAATGCTGCGAGCGGCTCGCTATATAGCCAAGGCGAAACAGCTCCGTCTTCGGGATCTTCGGATTGTAGCGCCGCTCTGCTGCTGTCTCCCGGCCGTTCTGCGACCACTTCACCATATCGAGCGATGCGCGCGCCGGTCGGTAACAGTCGAATATTTTGAGCGACAGGTTTTGCGCCGCCAGCTCCTGCTGCACCGCCTTCAGCCGCAACCCCACCTCCCGCTTCACCACACACTCGCCCGCGCCATAGCCGCTCATCGGACGGCCGATGAAATTGTTGGAGCTGGCGTAGCGGATGTCCTGGATGATGCTGGGATCGATGTCGCGCAAATAGACGAAGCCGCCGGGGAGCGATTGGGCGTGGGCTTCGCTGATGATGATTGCTGCTAAGAGCGCCGTCAGAATTGTTTTCAACTGAAGCCCCCATATCGTCATGGCCGGGCTTGTCCCGGCCATCCACGGCCTTTTTACGTCAAATGCGAATGAAGCACGTGGATGCCCGGGACATAGGCGAGCGGAAGCGACGCCGTCCTTCGGACGGCTATGCCCGGGCATGACGGAGGACGCAGAACCCGACAGATCAGGGGATAACTCCCCGCCCCGGCATTGGCCCTTGCCCCCCCAGCCATCCCCGCCTATAGCTCTCGTTTTAATGACATCAAAATCGACCTTCGTCCTCGGCCACCGGCATTTGCTGGGCATCGAGGGCCTTTCCGCGGCCGACATCACCGGCCTGCTCGACCTGTCCGAAGAATATGTCGAGCTCAACCGCCAGGTTGACAAGAAGCGCACCGTCCTGCGTGGACGGACGCAAGTAAACCTGTTCTTCGAGGCCTCGACCCGGACGCAGTCCTCGTTCGAGCTCGCGGGCAAACGCCTGGGTGCCGACGTCATGAACATGTCGGTCTCCTCCTCGTCCATGAAGAAGGGCGAGACGCTGGTCGACACCGCCATGACGTTGAACGCCATGCACCCGGATATCCTGGTGGTCCGGCATCACGCCTCAGGTGCGGTGGAACTGCTGGCCCGCAAGGTTGACGGTTCCGTGATCAATGCCGGCGACGGCGCGCACGAGCATCCGACGCAAGCGCTGCTCGACGCGCTGACCATCCGCCGCAACAAGGGCCGGATCGAAGGCCTCGTGGTCGCGATCTGCGGCGACGTGCTGCATTCGCGCGTTGCCCGCTCCAACATCATCCTGCTCAACACCATGGGCGCCCGCGTCCGCGTGGTCGGCCCGACCACCTTGCTGCCGCCGGGGCTCGAACGCATGGGCGTCGAGGTGGCGCGCGACATGCGGGAGGGGCTCAACGGCGCCGACATCGTCATGATGCTGCGGCTCCAGCGCGAGCGCATGAACGGCTCCTTCGTGCCGTCGACCTCCGAGTACTTCCATTATTTCGGGCTGGACCAGAAGAAACTCGCTTACGCCAAGCCCGACGCGCTCGTCATGCATCCCGGCCCCATGAACCGCGGCGTCGAGATCGACTCAGCCGTCGCCGACGGCGCGCAATCCCTGATCCGTGAACAGGTAGAGATGGGCGTGGCCGTACGCATGGCCGTGCTCGAAGCGCTCGCCCGCAACCTGCCGAACGCGTGATGCTCATGTTGACCGATCGACGACCCATCCTGCTTGCCAACGCCCGCGTCGTCGATCCCTCGCGGGATTTCGACGGCCCCGGCGACGTCCTGATTGCGGACGGCATAATCCGCGAGACCCGCCGCGGCATCGGAGCTGCCGGCGTCCCCGAGGGCACCGACGTCGTCAACTGCTCCGGCAAGATCGTGGCACCCGGCCTGATCGACATGCGCGCCTTTGTCGGCGAGCCCGGCTTCAGCCACCGCGAAACCTTTGCGTCCGCGAGCCAGGCGGCTGCGACCGGCGGCGTCACCACCATCATCTGCCAGCCCGACACCTCGCCGGTCATCGACAATTCGGCGACCGTCGATTTCGTGATGCGCCGCGCCCGCGACACCGCAATCGTCAACATCCAGCCGATGGCGGCGCTCACCAAAGGGATGCACGGCGAGGAGATGACCGAGTTCGGCCTGCTCAAGGCCGCCGGCGCAATCGCCTTCAGCGACAGCGACAAAAGCGTGACCAATGCGCAGGTGATGCGCCGCGCGCTGACCTACGCGCGCGATTTCGACGCGCTGATCGTGCACTACACCGAGGATCCCGATCTCGTCGGCGAAGGCGTGATGAACGAGGGCGAGTTCGCGAGCCGGCTCGGCCTGATGGGCATCCCGAACGCGGCGGAGGCCGTGATGCTCGAGCGCGACATGCGCCTGGTCGCGCTCACCGGCGGGCGCTATCACGCGGCTTCGCTGACCTGCATCGACTCGCTCGAAATCCTCAAACGCGCCCGTGACGCCGGCCTCGCCGTGACCGCCTCGGCCTCGATCAACCATCTTGCGCTGAACGAGAACGATATCGGGCCCTACCGCTCGTTCCTGAAGCTGTCGCCCCCGCTGCGCACCGAGGACGACCGCCGCGCGCTGGTCGCAGCCGTGGCCTCCGGCCTCATCGACGTCATCATGTCCGACCACAATCCGCAGGACGTCGAGGTCAAGCGCCTGCCGTTCGCGGAAGCCGCACCCGGCGCCATTGGGCTTGAGACCATGCTGCCGGCGGGCCTGCGGCTGGTCCATAATGACGAGCTGGACCTCAAGACGCTGATCCGGGCGATGTCGACCCGGCCAGCCGAGATTCTAGGCCTGCCCGGCGGAACCCTGCGCACCGGCGCACCGGCGGACGTTATCGTGATCGATCCCGATGTCCCCTGGGTGGTCGATCCCGCCGATCTCAAATCGCCCAGCAAGAACACGCCATTCGACGAAGCCCGCTTTACAGGCCGCGTGGTCCGGACCATCGTTGGCGGACGGACGGTTTTTGAGCATGTCTGAGATGCCGTATTTTGGCGATGCGGGCCGCGTCTCACGTCGCCGCCGTAACACGTCAGGACCAGATCATGGGCGCTGGCTATGTCGGACATGGAGACACCCCCATGGGGCTTGAAGCATTCCTGCCGGTGGCCTTCATCATCGGCTACCTCCTCGGCTCGATTCCGTTCGGGCTGATCCTGACCAAACTCGCCGGCACGCAGGACCTGCGCTCGATCGGCTCCGGCAGTATCGGCGCCACCAACGTCCTGCGCACGGGACACAAGGGCCTTGCCGCAGCAACCCTTCTGTTCGACGCGCTCAAGGGCACTGCGGCGGTGGTGATCGCCGGCTACATCGCAGGCCCGAATGCCGCGATGGTGGCCGGGCTCGGCGCCTTCCTCGGCCATCTCTTCCCGGTCTGGCTCAAGTTCAAAGGCGGCAAGGGCGTCGCCGTCTATATCGGCATCCTGCTTGGGCTGTTCTGGCCGGCCGCCGTCGTTTTCTGTGTGCTCTGGTTAGCTACCGCCTTCACCACCCGCTATTCCTCGCTCTCGGCGCTGGTGGCGTCCTTCATCACCCCAATCTTCCTGTGGTGGTTCGGCCATCTCGCATTGTCTGCGCTGGCCGTGGTGCTGACGCTGCTGCTGTTCTACGCCCATCGCGAGAACATCAAACGGCTGCAATCGGGCAAGGAAAGCCGGATCGGCGAGAAGGCCTAGAGCGTTTTCGAGCGAAGTGGATACCGGTTCGCGTCAAGAAAACGCGTCAAAACAAAATCTAAGACCGGAAAAAGTACGGATACCGCCGCGCCTCCTCCGCATTATATGCCAATTCCTGTTCGCAACTCTGGGCCGAATCACGGTTGTATTGGCGAACGGGTTCCATGCCTGTCATCCTGACAGAGGAAATGGCGTTACGCGGTAGCTCAGAATGAGCGAGAAGATTATCGGCACGCATGATGAGGGTGGCTTGCAGGGCACTGCAGCAAGCCGGCTGCTCTCGATGACCAATATCTGGTCCGATGCGCCCTCGCCCCCTCCTGCGCCAAAGCCCGCCGCCGTTTCATCGCCGGCTCCGCCACCTGCTCCTGTTGCGCCAGTTGCTCATGCTGTCGAGCCTGTAGCTGTCGCCACGCCGGTCATGCCAACGCGGACCGCGCCCTCAACACAATGGCCGCCCCGAAAATTGTCGCTGGCCTTGCAGGGTGGCGGCACCTTTGCCGCCTTCACCTGGGGCGTGCTGGAGCGGCTGCTGGAAGAGCCGTCGATCGAGATCGACACGATCAGCGGCGCCAGCGCCGGCGCCATCAACGCGCTGCTGCTCGCCAGCGGTTTTGCCGAGGGCGGGCGCGAGGGCGCCCGCGCGCGGCTGAACCGGTTCTGGGTCCGGCTCATGCACGAGGCCTCGTTCCGCTCGCTGATGCTGGTCGGCGGCTTCTCGCCGGCGGGAAGCTCGGTCGCGTTCGGGCCGACGCTGCGCTCCGGTCAGTTCGATCCGTTCGATCTCGACCCGCTGCGGCTGGCGCTGTCGCGCGACATCAATTTTGCGGCGCTGCGCGATGCGAGGTGCCCAAAGCTTCAGATCGCGGCGACGCGGATTCGTGACGGGCAGCAGCAGATCTTTCGCAATGACGCGATCAATGCTGACGTCGCGCTCGCCTCGACCTGTCCGCCTCTGGTTCACTGTGCCGTCGAGATCGAGGGCGAGGCCTATTGGGATGGCGGCTACGGCGGCAATCCACCGCTCGTGAAACTGGTGCAGGAAACTGCGGCGACGGACGTACTGCTCGTTCAAGTCACCCCGTCCCGAGACAATTATGTGCCGATCACGCTCGCCGCGATCGACCGTCGGCTCGACCAGATCGCGGCGAATGCCGCCCTCAATGCCGAGATCGCAGCGCTGGAATGGGCGCGATCGCACGCAGCGCCTTCGCTGCGGCTGTTCAGGATCGCTGCGGAAGACTCGATCGAGGGCCTGGCGCAGCGCTCATCGACCGACCTCGGCCGCGGCTTCATCCGCCTCTTGCATCGGAGCGGCCGCCAGGCCGCCGAGCGCTGGCTCGGGCAAGGTTCGAACGCCGCCGTTGCGCGGCCGACGCCAGGTCAGCGCATTGTCTCTGCCGAACCCGCGCTAGCCTGATTTCGCCAACGCATCCTCCAGGAACCACGCCGCTGCGAGTGCGCCGGGATCATTGCCGAAGCGCGCGATCACCTGCACGCCGATCGGCAGTCCGCCGACCTTCAGCACTGGCACGTTGACGCAAGGATTGCCCATCAGCGTCCACAGCCGGTTGTAGCGGGGCGAGCCGGTCGAGGCCAGCTCCTTGGCTGGTGCTGTGCCCGGTGCGGAATAGGTCAGCAGCACGTCGAAACCCTCGAACATTTCAGCCAGCTCGCGGCGGCCACGACGGGCGATCCGACGTGCGTCGTCATATTCCTTCGGCGTCAGTCCGACGGTCTCATCGAGGCTGGCGCGCAGCATCGGCGCGATCTCGTCGTGACGCTCGGAAAACTCCCAGGCGAGCGCGCGATGCGCCTCAAAATCCTGGATGATCGGGTGGATGCGCCAGGCTTCCTTCACCGCCTCGGGCAGGTCGATGGTCCGGACGCTGGCGCCGGCACGCTCGGCGGCCTTGATCGCCGCCAGCAACCCCTCTTCCGCTGCCGGCTCCACGGCTTCCGCAAACTCCTGCCTGACCACGCCGATGCGCGGCGCCTTGGCCGCGACAATGCCGGAGAATTCGGTGCGGCCGGTCATCGCCAACAGTCCACGCGCGAGATCTTCGGCGCGGGCGCCGAACAGGCCGACCGTGTCGAGCGCCCATGAATAGCATTTGACGCCGATGGTCGGCAGCATGCGGAACGACGGCTTGATCGCAGCGGCGCCACAATAGGCTGCCGGCCGGATCACCGAGCCGCCGGTCTGGGTGCCCAGCGCCAGCGGGATCATTCCGGCGCCGACCGCCGCCGCCGAGCCCGACGACGAGCCGCCCGGCGTGTGGCCAACATTGTGCGGATTGAGCGTCGGCGTCGGATCGCGCGAGGCAAACGCCGTGGTCGTGGTCTTGCCGATGATGGTGGCCCCCGCCCGCTTCAGCATCATCACGACCGGCGCATCGGCGCGCGGCTGCCAGCCCCGATAGATCTCCGAGCCCATCTCGGTCGGCATATTGGCGGTGTCGATGATGTCCTTGATGCCGACAGCGATGCCGCGCAGCGGCCCGGAGGCTTGTGCCTTGGCTGACTTGTCATGCCGGACGAAGGCGCGGACGTCCTTCTCCCTGGCCTCGATCGCCGCGTGCGATTGCGCGATGGCGTCCTCAGGCGAAAGCTCGCCCGCTTCGATGCGGCGCTGGAGGTCGGCAAGTGAGATCATGGCAAAACCCTTCTTATTGGCATCGCTTTTAGCATTGCGAAGGAGCCACGCAAGCGCTGACGCGGTGTCGGCTTAGGCAGTGCGCGTTCTGATCCACCCGTTCGTTGACGTGGCTGGACCAGTGCCGAAAAATGCTTACTGTTCGCTAGAGGATGAGCGATTAAGCGCAGCTATGAAACGACGCGGATTCATCACTTTGGCCGGTGGGGCGTTGGCGTGGGCAACCGCCGCACGCGCTCAGCAAGTGAAGCGCGTCTCGCGGATCGGCCTTTTCCTCCCCCCACCGCGAAATGCGGAGGTCGACGCGTTCCTCGTTGCGCTGCGCGGTCTCGGTTGGGTTGAGGGCGAGAACGTCCACGTTGAATATCGCGACGCCGATGGCGACGACAACCGGCTTCCGGCGCTGGCTGCTGAACTGGTCGCCCTCGGCGTCGACGTTCTCGTGACAGCTACATTTCCCGGGGTTCTTGCCGCGCACCGTGCGACGACCACAATTCCAACCGTGATGATCGTCGGTCCCGATCTGGTATCCTTGGGCCTTGCAGCCAGCATGGCTCATCCCGGTGGCAACATTACCGGACAGACCTTTTTCCTCACGGAACTAGCTGCGAAGCGGTTGGAGGTTCTTGCGAGCATAGCTCCCTCGATGACCCGCGCAGGGGTGCTCATGCAACGAGGCAACCCCCTGAACAACGGCACAATGAGTGCCATGACGAACGCCGCGTTGGCAATGAAGGTGGAGCTGCGACCGATCGAGGTTGACATCCCCGGCGACCTCGACAACGCGCTATCAATCGTCGGCTCCACCGCTATGGACGGTCTCGTGATCACGGACGCCAATGCGTTTGTGACCAATTCGGCGTTGGTCGGGGCGATTGTCGAAAAGTGCCGCGTGCCATCGATTGCCGCACCCATCGTCGCGTCCCGGGGGGCCGCGCTGGTAGGGTACGGGGTGGACTTCACCTCTATGTTTCGCCGCGCCACTGTTTTCGTTGACAAGATATTGAAGGGCGCGAACCCGGCCGACATCCCCATCGAGCAGCCAACCCAGTTCAGGACGGTCATCAACTTGAAGACCGCCAAGGCGCTCGGCCTCGAGATTCCGCAGTCGTTGCAGGTGCGCGCGGACGAGGTCATCGAGTAGGAGTGCCGACTTCTCCTCCTCGGTCCATGATTGCGGCGATAGAAACAAACACACCCCCTGTTGCCCACTCCCTCAGGTTGTTCCATTCTGCTCCCACAAGGAGACACCGTGGACGCCATCAATCCGAGCGTGGAGCTGACCGAGACTGAGCGGATCGACCGTTTGCGGCTGATCCGCTCCGACAATGTCGGGCCGCGCACCTTCCGTTCGCTGGTCGATCATTTCGGCACCGCGCGCGCGGCGCTGGAGCGGCTGCCTGATCTGGCGCGTCGGGGTGGCGCCGCGCGATCGGGGCGTATCTGTAGCGCTGACGAGGCGAAGGCCGAGCTCGCCGCGAGCCGCAAGTTCGGCATCGCCTGGCTCGCACCCGGCGAGGACGGCTATCCGGCACGGCTGGCAACGCTCGACGACGCGCCGCCGCTGCTTGCCGTGCGCGGCGACAACGCGACCTTGATGCGGCCGATGATCGCCATCGTCGGCTCGCGCAATGCTTCCGGCGCCGGACTGAAGTTCGCAGGCTTGCTCGCCCGCGAGCTCGGCGAGGCCGGTTTTGTCATCATCTCGGGACTTGCGCGTGGCGTTGACCAGGCCGCGCATCGTGCGAGCGTCGAGAGCGGCACGATCGCCGTGCTCGCCGGCGGGCATGACTGCATCTATCCGCCCGAGCACGGCGATCTGCTCACAGCGATCCTCGACCGCGGTGGCGCTGCGATCTCCGAGATGCCGCTCGGCCATGAACCGCGCGCCCGCGATTTCCCCCGCCGCAACCGGCTGATCTCGGGCGCCTCGCTCGGCGTGGTCGTGGTGGAGGCCGCGCACCGCTCGGGCTCGCTGATCACCGCACGCATGGCTGCCGAACAGGGCCGCGAAGTGTTCGCCGTCCCCGGCTCGCCGCTCGATCCGCGCGCCGCCGGTACCAACGATTTGATCAAGCAGGGCGCGACACTCGTCACCGAAGCTGCCGACATCATCAACGCGGTCGCACCGATCATGGAGCGCCCGGCGATGCGCACCGCAGGCGAGCCCGACAGCGAGCCGTTCGAGAGCGATCCGCAAGGGCACGACCGCGGCCAGATCACCGGCCTGCTCGGCCCTGCCCCGATCTCGATCGACGATCTCGTGCGGATGTCCGGCGCCTCGCCCGCAATCGTGCGCACGGTGCTGCTGGAGCTCGAGCTCGCCGGCCGGCTCGAACGCCATGGCGGCGGACTGGTTTCTCTACTTTAGCCCGTCGTTGCGCTTGTCGAACCGCGTCCGCGCGCCCTCGATCTCCGGCAGATGCGCAAACGCCCATTTGCCAAGCGCCTGCACGGGATCGGCGAGCCCGCGACCGAGTTCGGTCAATTCATAATCGACCCGCGGCGGAATGGTCGGAAACACCGTCCGTGTCACCAGCCCGTCCCGCTCGAGCCCGCGCAGGGTCAGGGTCAGCATTCGCTGCGAGATGCCGTCGATGATGCGCTTGAGCTCGTTGAAGCGCTTCGGTCCGTCGCCAAGCGTCATGATGACGAACACGCTCCATTTATCCCCGACGCGCGAGAGCACCGAGGCGACGCCGCGACAGCCGGCGTGGTTGGGATCCGGCCGCGTCGGAGGGGCAGGCAAATCGATGTGTGCAGGTTTCAATAATGTGCTCATGGCCCAAAAATGTGCGTTCTTGCGGAGATTTCGACAGTCACTCATGTAGCTCTGGTTACAAACATATACCATGGGTGATCCAAATGAAACTCCTCCATATCGACTCCAGCGTGCTCGGCCCCCACTCCGTCAGCCGGCAGGTTTCCGCCGCCATCGTCGACCGGCTACGTCAGTCAACGCCGTCGCTCGAAATCGTCTATCGCGACCTGACCCAGACCCCGCTTGCCCACCTCTCCGGATCGCACCTCGCGGCTGCGCAGGGCGCGCCAGCGCCCGCGGAACTTGGACCCGATCTCGCCGCAAGCGCGGCTGTTCTGAATGAGTTCCTCGATGCCGACATCGTCGTGATCGGCGCCCCCATGTACAATTTCACGCTTCCGAGCCAGCTCAAGGCGTGGATCGACCGCGTCCTCGTGGCAGGGAAAACGTTCAAGTACGACGCGAATGGCCCGCAGGGTCTTGCCGGTGGCAAGCGCGTGATCGTGGCCATCTCGCGCGGCGGCTATTATGGCGCGGGCACGCCTGCTGCGATCGGCGAGCATCTCGAAACGTATTTGCGCTGGGTGTTCGGCTTCATCGGCGTCACCAACCCCGAATTCATCTTCGCCGACGGCATCCAGGTTGGCCCGGACCATCGCGAAAAATCGCTCGCGAACGCGCTCCAGGCGGCAACGAGCCTGCGCGCGGCCTGAGGCCACGCCGACACCATCAGCCGCCGTAAGATTGCCTGCGGCGGCTGATCAAACGGGCGGACGTTCGGTGAAGCTAAAACCAGGCGCCCTGCACGCCCAGGATGACGGCAACGAGCGAAATGAACAAGCCGATGCCGGAGAACAGCGCGACCCCAATGAACTCTGACGTGTCGGAACGCTTCGCAGGTATGGCGGATTTTTCGGTGTAAATACGCGGTGCTGAAATCGGAGAAAAAATGCGTGCTGCCTTTGGCATAACGGGTTCCCTTGAATGGGTCTTTTGACCCCGGCCTGTAAAAAGGTCTTGGCAGCACGCACGAAGGTTCAACGCATCACGCAAGCTTCAGAAAATACATCTGGCGAGATGTGGGAACCGGCCGGCGCAACCGCTTGGCATGCGCCGACCGATTCAATTTGCATCTGAATTGATCAACCGCGATAGATCGGCGCGCCCGCTGGTGATCCGGTCGAACCACCATCGACGAAGATCTCCGCACTCGTGACATGTGCAGAATCATCCGACGCGAGGAACAGCACCGTCTTCGAAATGTGATCCACTTCACCAATGCGCCCGAGCGGAGTCGTCTTGGCGATGCGGCCCTCCAGCACGGCGAATGCCTGCTCTGTCGGTGCAGCGCCCTTCCAGATCGGCGTGCGGATCGCGCCCGGCGCCACCACGTTGACGCGGATGCCGCGCGGCGAAAGCTCTGAGGCGAGCACGCGCGCCATCCCGCGCACGCCGGCCTTGCTCGCGGCGTAGGCCGCATAACCGGGATTGCCGAGCACCGAGATCACCGAGCCGTTGAGGATGATGGATGCGCCGTCATTGAGATGGGGTAATGCCGCCTGCACGGTGAAGAAGACCGAGGTCAGATTGGTGCGGATCACCTGCTCGAACGCCGCGAGCGTGGTGCCGCCGACCGGCGTGTTGCCGGGGATGCCGGCATTGGCGAACACGATGTCGAGCTTGCCGAATTTCTCGATCCCTTGCGCGATCGCCTTTTCCGTGGCGGCGATGTCGGTGATATCAGCTTCGACGGCAAGGCCGTTCGGCCCGAGCTCTTTCGCAGCAGCCGCCAGCGTCTCCTTGTTGCGCCCGGTGATCACCACCTTCGCGCCTTCCGCGACGAACAGCTTTGCCGTCGCAAGTCCGATGCCGCTGTTGCCGCCGGTGATCAGTGCCGTCTTGTTCTTGAGCCTCACGCTCGCCTCCAGTGGTTGCATAATGAAACTACACTTGCCATCTAGGGCATATGGTTTTATGATGCAACCACACAAGCGCGTGATCGATGCCGGGATCCGGCAGACGCAGCGGGACGAGACGATGGTGAAACGAACGAGCTTCGAGGGCGATTCCTGTCCGGTTGCACGATCGCTGGAGGCGATCGGCGACTGGTGGTCGCTGCTGATCATCCGCGAGGCGCTGCTCGGCCTGCGCCGCTTCGGCGAATTCCAGAGCAAGCTCGGCATGGCCAAGAACATTTTGGCCGCGCGGCTGCGGTCACTGGTCGACCACGGCATTTTGGAAACCGCCCCGGCTTCCGATGGCAGCGCCTACCAGGAATATGTGCTGACGCCGAAGGGCCGCGGCACCTTCCCGATCCTGGTGGCACTCCGGCAATGGAGCGAGGCGTTCGACGATCGCCCCGAGGAGATCGCGACGATTCTGGTCGATCGCGAGAAAGGCCGCCCGGTGAAGAAGCTCGAGCTGCGTGCGGAGGACGGGCGGTTGCTCACGCAGGCGGAGACAACGCTGAAGCTGCGACCCGCGCCGCGCCGAAGGTCGGCTGGATAACGTTACTCACGATCTCTCCTCAGTGTCGTCCCGGCGAAGGCCGGGACCCATAACCACAGGGAGACGTTAGGCGAAGGCTGGTCGTTCGGGATTGGCACCGCGTTCAGGTCGATGGACTCCGCGGTATGGGTCCCGGCCTTCGCCGGGACGACAGAAGAGCTCACGACAACTTCCGCTTGGTACGCAGCCTGAGATGCTCGTCGGCCTCGAGCTGCGTCATGCCCAGGAGATAATGCAACACGTCCAGCTTGTGGCGCTCGGCGAGCTTGCGCAGCGCGGCTGTCTGCTCGGCGATGAAGCCAACCGCCTCATCCGCCCCGCCCTCCCCCGGTTCCTCGTTGCGCGAGCCTCCCGCCACGCCTGATGCGGCGCGCGTCCGTTTCTTTCCTGGCTTTGTCACCAGACCCCACCGAATCCATGCCCCGCTGGAACTGTACGCCTACATCAATCGCAACTCCAAGGTGGTAATTTACAACTTTCTCGATATGAAACTTTTCCCATTCCGCGGGCCTTCAACACCCTTCGATTTGACAGCGGGGGCCTCACCACCCATGTTCGGGTCGAAAGGGCCGACCCGAATCTTGTCGAATTCGGCCCCAAATTTCCCCGTAAGTCACTGGAACTATATGAATATCGTCATTGTGGAGTCGCCGGCGAAAGCCAAGACGATCAACAAGTATCTGGGCTCGTCCTACGAGGTTCTGGCCTCGTTCGGCCATGTCCGGGACTTGCCGGCGAAGAACGGCTCCGTCGATCCTGACGCCAATTTCAAGATGATCTGGGAGATCGATCCCAAGGCGGCCGGCCGGCTCAATGACATCGCCAAGTCCCTGAAGGGCGCCGACCGCCTGATTCTCGCCACCGACCCTGATCGCGAGGGCGAAGCCATCTCCTGGCACGTGCTGGAGGTGCTGAAAGAGAAGCGCGCGATCAAGGACCACAAGATCGAGCGCGTGGTGTTCAACGCCATCACCAAGCAGGCGGTCACGGATGCCATGAAGCATCCGCGCCAGATCGACGGTGCACTGGTCGACGCCTACATGGCGCGCCGCGCGCTGGACTATCTGGTCGGCTTCACCCTCTCCCCCGTGCTGTGGCGCAAGCTGCCTGGCGCCCGCTCGGCCGGCCGTGTGCAATCGGTGGCGCTGCGGCTGGTCTGCGACCGCGAGCTCGAGATCGAGAAGTTCGTTGCCCGTGAATATTGGTCGCTGATCGCGACCCTGCTGACGCCGCGCGGCGACGCGTTCGAGGCCCGCCTGGTCGGTGCCGACGGCAAGAAGATCCAGCGTCTCGACATCGGCACCGGCGCCGAAGCCGAGGATTTCAAGAAGGCGCTCGAAGCCGCCGCCTACGCGGTGACCACGGTCGATGCGAAGCCTGCCCGGCGCAATCCGCAGGCGCCCTTCACCACTTCGACGCTGCAGCAGGAAGCCAGCCGCAAATACGGCTTTGCGCCGGCGCACACGATGCGGATCGCGCAGCGGCTTTATGAAGGCATCGACATCGGCGGCGAGACCACCGGACTCATTACTTATATGCGTACGGACGGCGTGCAGATCGATCCGTCCGCGATCACCCAGGCGCGCAAGGTGATCGGCGAGGATTACGGCAACGCCTACGTGCCGGAGGCCCCGCGCCAGTACCAGGCCAAGGCCAAGAACGCCCAGGAAGCGCACGAAGCGATCCGCCCGACCGACATGTCGCGCCGGCCCGACAGCATGAGCCGCAAGCTCGATTCCGATCAGGCCCGGCTCTACGAGCTGATCTGGAAGCGCACCATCGCCAGCCAGATGGAATCGGCCGAGCTGGAGCGCACCACGGTCGACATCACGGCGAAGGTTGGCGGACGCACGCTCGACCTGCGCGCCACCGGCCAGGTCGTCAAGTTCGACGGTTTTCTGGCGCTCTACCAGGAAGGTCGCGACGACGAGGAGGACGAGGATTCCCGCCGTCTGCCCGCGATGAGCCCGAACGATGCGCTGAAGCGGCAGTCCCTCGCCGTCACCCAGCACTTCACCGAGCCGCCGCCGCGTTTCTCCGAGGCATCGCTGGTCAAGCGCATGGAAGAGCTCGGCATCGGCCGGCCCTCGACCTATGCCTCGATCCTCCAGGTCCTGAAGGACCGCGGCTACGTCAAGCTGGAGAAGAAGCGCCTGCATGGCGAGGACAAGGGCCGCGTCGTGGTCGCGTTCCTCGAAAGCTTCTTCGCGCGCTACGTCGAATACGATTTCACGGCCAATCTGGAAGAGCAGCTCGATCGCGTCTCCAACAACGAAATCTCCTGGCAGCAGGTTCTGAAGGACTTTTGGACCGGCTTCATCGGCGCCGTCGACGAGATCAAGGATCTGCGCGTCGCGCAGGTGCTCGACGTGCTCGACGGGATGCTCGGACAGCACATTTATCCGCCTCGCACCGATGGCGGCGACATCAGGCAGTGCCCGAGCTGCGGCAATGGTCGGCTCAATCTGAAGGCCGGCAAGTTCGGCGCCTTCGTCGGCTGCTCGAACTATCCGGAATGCCGCTACACCCGTCAGCTCGCTGCCGACGGCGAAGCCAGCGCCGACCGCTCGCTCGGCCAGGATCCCGACACCGGTCGCGATGTCTGGGTCAAGGCCGGCCGGTTTGGTCCCTACATCCAGCTCGGCGAGCAGAAGGATTATGCGGAAGACGAGAAGCCGAAGCGCGCCGGCATCCCGAAGGGCACCTCGCCCGGCGATGTCGAGCTTGAGCTTGCGCTGAAACTGTTGTCGCTGCCGCGCGAGATCGGCAAGCATCCGGAAACCGGTGAGCCGATCACCGCCGGCCTCGGCCGCTTCGGCCCGTTCGTCAAGCACGAGAAGACCTACGCCAGCCTCGAGGCCGGCGACGAAGTCTTCGACATCGGCCTCAATCGCGCGGTCACGCTGATTGCCGAGAAGGTTTTGAAGGGCCCGAGCCGTCGTTTTGGCGCCGATCCCGGCAAGGCCATCGGCGATCATCCGACACTCGGCACCGTCACCGTGAAGAGCGGCCGTTACGGCGCCTATGTCACGGCGGGCGGCGTCAACGCGACGATCCCTGCCGAGTTCGAAAAGGACACCGTCACGCTGCCGCAGGCGATCGCACTGATCGACGAGCGCGCGGCCAAGGGTGGCGGCAAGCCCAAGAAGGCTGCCAAGCCGGCGAAGAAGGCGAAGGCAACCAAATCCGCCGCTGGCGAGGACGCCGCGCCGAAACCGAAGAAGCCGGCCGCGAAGAAAGCCGCGGCCAAAACCAAATCCGAATCCACCAGCAAGGCGCGCGCAGCCGTGTCGTCGACCGCCAAGACTTCAGCAGTCAAGACGTCGCCGACCAAGGCGGCTGCCGCCAAAGCTCCGGCCAAGAAGAGTGCCGGCACGACTTAAGAGGTTAAGTGAAACGCAAGAATGACCATGGCTTTCCCGACAGGGATGCCATCGTCGCCTTCATCAAGGCAAATCCCGGAAAGGTCGGAACCCGCGAAATCGCGCGCGAGTTCGGCCTGAAGAACGCCGACCGCATCGAGCTCAAGCGCCTGCTGCGCGAGCTCGCCGACGACGGCCTCGTCAAGAAAAAACGCCACACCATTTCAGAGCCCGACAGCCTGCCGCCGACGCTTGTCGCCGACATCACCGGCCGCGACGCTGACGGCGAGCTGATCGCCTCCCCCACCGAATGGGACGAAGTCGAAGGCGGCGAGCCGCCAAAGATCCTCATCGTCATGCCGCGCCGGCCAAAGCCTGGCACCGCGGCCGGAATCGGCGATCGCGCGCTGCTGCGCGTCGAGCGCTCGGATGAGGGCGAAGGCCCGGCCTATCGCGGCCACATCATCAAGGTCTTCGACAAGGCCAAGAGCCGGATCCTCGGCGTGTTCCGCAGCCTGCCCGAAGGCGGCGGACGGCTGATCCCGGTCGACAAGAAGTCCGCCGATCGCGAACTGAACATCGCCGCGACCGAGACGCACGGCGCGCAGGACGGCGACCTCGTCAGCGTCGACATCGTCCGCTCGCGCGCCTTTGGCCTGGCCTCAGGCCGCGTCAAGGAGAAGCTCGGCTCGGTCAAGTCCGAGAAGGCGATCAGCCTGATCGCGATCTACGCCCATGACATTCCGCTGCAATTCTCCCCCGCAGCCGAACGCGAGGCCGAGGCGGCAGAGCCGGCCAATCTGAAGGGACGCGAGGACTGGCGCGACGTGCCGCTCGTCACCATCGATCCGCCGGATGCGAAGGATCACGACGACGCGGTGCATGCGCAGCCCGATCCCGATCCCAACAACAAGGGCGGCTTCATCGTCGATGTCGCCATTGCGGACGTCAGCTTCTACGTGCGGCCGGGCACCGCGCTCGACCGCAATGCGCTCGACCGCGGCAACTCGGTCTATTTCCCCGACCGCGTCGTGCCGATGCTGCCCGAGCGCATCTCCAACAATCTCTGCTCGCTGGTGCCAGGCGAGCCGCGCGGCGCGCTCGCGGTACGGATGATCATCGCCCCGGACGGACGCAAGCGCTCGCACAGCTTTCACCGCATCCTGATGCGCTCGGCGGCCAAGCTGAATTACGCGCAGGCGCAGGCCGCAATCGACGGAAGGCCGGACGACACCACCGGCCCCCTGCTCGATCCCATCCTGAGGCCGCTCTACGCCGCCTATGCCTGCGTCAAGCGCGCCCGCGACGAGCGAGATCCGCTCAATCTCGATCTGCCCGAACGAAAAATCCTGCTGAAGAGCGACGGCACGGTCGACCGCGTCGTCGTCCCGGAGCGGCTTGATGCGCACAAGCTGATCGAAGAATTCATGATCCTCGCCAATGTCGCGGCGGCGGAAATGCTCGAGAAGAAGTCGCTGCCGCTGATCTACCGCGTGCATGACGAGCCGACGCTGGAGAAGGTCCACGCGCTGGCAGAATTTTTGCAGACGCTCGACGTGCCCTTCGCGAAGACAGGCGCGTTGCGCCCCGCGCTGTTCAATCGCGTGCTGGCACAGCTCGAAGGCCACGACCATTTCCCGCTGGTCAGCGAGGTCGTACTGCGCGCCCAGGCGCAAGCCGAATATTCCGCTGAGAATTACGGTCATTTCGGACTGAATTTGCGCCGCTACGCGCATTTCACCTCGCCGATCCGCCGTTACGCCGACTTGGTCGTGCACCGCGCCCTGGTCCGCGCCCTCGGCCTTGGCGAAGGCGCCCTGCCCGACAGCGAGACGCCGGAAAGCCTCGGCGAGGTCGCAGCCCACATCTCGGTGACCGAGCGGCGCGCGATGAAGGCGGAGCGCGAGACCGTCGACCGGCTGATCGCGCATCATCTCGCCGACCGTATCGGCGCGACCTTCCAGGGCCGCGTCTCCGGCGTCACGCGCGCGGGCCTGTTCGTCAAGCTTGCCGAGACCGGCGCCGACGGCCTGATCCCGATCCGATCCCTTGGCACGGAATATTTCAACTATGACGAGGGCCGCCACGCGCTGGTCGGCACGCGCAGCGGCACCATGCATCAGCTGGGTGACGTCGTTGACGTCCGTCTGATAGAAGCAGCTCCCATCGCGGGCGCGCTGCGCTTCGAGCTGCTGTCCTCGACCGGTGAGACCGCGCCGCGGGGCCGCAGGCCATCCGGTCCGCAACGCCGCCCCTCGTTCAAGGCGCATCCCGGACGCAGTCCGGCGAAGAAGCACAAGCCTGCGAAGCAAAAGAAGCCCGGCAAGGGCAAGAAGAACAAAGGAAAAGGTAAAGGCGCAAAAGGCAAGGCGTGGTAGCGATGAACACGGTCCCAAAAGTCTGGACGCGCGAGACCGGCCTCGTCGAGAAGCGCGACCTCTGGGCTGCGATGAGGCGCGGCTTTCGCGGCCGCTGCCCGCGCTGCGGCCAGGGAAAATTGTTCCGCGCCTTCCTGAAAACGGCGGACAATTGTTCGGCCTGCGGCCTCGATTTCACGCCGCATCGCGCCGATGATTTGCCCGCCTATCTTGTGATCGTCATCGTCGGCCACATCACCGTGCCGACCATCCTCTGGATCGAGACCAACTACACCACGCCGGTCTGGATCAGCTTTGCCGCCTATCTGCCCTTCACGTTCGTCGCCTCGCTCGGACTGCTCCAGCCGATCAAGGGTGCTGTGGTCGGATTGCAATGGGCTCTGCGCATGCACGGCTTTGACGACAGCCCTCCGGATGGTATTCCGCCGGTGTAAGCAAAATAAACAAAAGCGGTTTGGGTGAGGACATGACGGGCACGGCGCAGGCGGAAAAGGCAAAGATCCACGAAGGCAAGGAAGCCGATCACCATCCCTATTTCCGTCCCCGGGATGCCGCGACGCTGATCCTGGTCGATCGCAGCGGCGCCATTCCAAAGGTCCTGGTCGGCAAGCGCCACGACAAGGTGGTCTTCATGCCAGGAAAATTCGTCTTCCCCGGCGGCCGCGTCGACAAGACCGACTATCGCGTGCCGGTCGCAGCACCCATCACATCCGAGCTGGAAGCCAATCTCGCCAAGGGCAGCCCGAAGACGCCGCCCTCACGCGCAAAGTCGCTCGCCATCGCCGCGATCCGCGAGGCCTGCGAGGAGACCGGCCTCTGCCTCGGACGCAAGGCGGAAGGCAAGGTGCCAAAGCTCGAGGGCAACTGGAAGCCGTTTGCGGATGCCGGCCTGCTGCCTGATCCGTCCAGCCTGTTCCTGATCGCACGCGCGATCACCCCGCCCGGCCGCGTCAAGCGCTTCGACACGCGCTTCTTCACCGCGGATGCCTCCGCGATCACCCATCGCGTCGAGGGCGTAATCCACGCCGATGCGGAGCTCGTCGAACTGGTCTGGGTCGAGCTCGGCTCAAAGCCGCTCGCCGATTTGCATCCGATGACGCGCAATGTGCTCAACGAGCTCGACACCCGTCTTGCCACCGGCCCGCTCCGCCACGATGCGCCAGTGCCGTTCTTCCATTTCTACGGCGGCAAGATGCAAAAGGATATTTTGAGCTGATCTCCAGCCGCCGTTTCATTGAAGCCCGCTCACGCGATCAGCAAACTCAGCGCGGCACCTCTGAAGGCGCGGTCTTCGCTGCCGCCTTGTCCGTGGCCGATAGCCCAATGCCGGGGCCACGAAAGCTGGTCCAGCCCTTGCGCCGACGCGGAGGTGAAGGACGACCAACGGCCGGAGTCATGATGGCGGTACAGGAGACCGCCGGGACCCATATCCGGATAGACCGTCACGTGAATATCGAAACCGGCGCCTTCTGGAAGATCAGGTCCAAACCAATAGGACGGACTGCGCCCCGGCTCACGACCAACGATGGCTGTCAGAGTTTGCTTCGGTCCCCGGAGCCCGAGCCAGAACGGCGCGATCGAACCAGGCGCGAAGGCCGTCAAAATCGTCTGGGCTGACGCCACATCGGTCGCGGCGCTTTGCCCCAGTAGTCTCAACTCGATCCGACGTCCGCTCTGCACACACCCGCTAAACGGCGCTGTGACATCTCCGAACGGCAGCTCTTTCCAGCCGGCGGGATCAGGATCACGCAGCGGCCATTCAATCCTCTCCCTCGCTACGCCGTCGGTATCGAGCACCTGATAGCGCAGACCTTGCTCGTCAAGCGCGGCCTGAACGCAATGCAGATATTCGACGCCTTCCGGCATCCTGTGAGCCGTTCCCGCGCCCGCCGTGCAAATCTGCAGGACGCCGCGATGCGCCTGCACATCGAAGGCGAGGATATGGCTGCACAAATAGGCAAGCACGTTCTCATTCACCAGAATGTCCCAGAACGGGCGCGCGTATTCGTGGCCGATCTCGCGCTGATACGTCCCCGTAAAGCCGTTGATGGGAAATACCGGGTGATGACCGAGGACGAGCTTATGCCGCGCGTCAGCATTTTCTCTCAGCGTGGCTTCCAGCCACGCGAGCTCAACATGGCCCTCACCGCCAAGGCCGCTCCAGAGCGTGTTGACGAATACCATCAGGAGGTCGCCGCGCCGCACGAAGTAGGAAAGACCAGTCTGCCCCGGCGGCCCATTGTCCGGCAGGTCCAGAGCGGCGCGAAACACCGCCTCGCTCATCACGTCATAGGTCGTGTGATTGCCGGTTGTGTGCCACATCGGAATGGCTGCACGGTCGAGCCAGGCCATTTCCGTATCCAGCCAATAGCGCCACTGCGCGCGCAGAGCGTCTGGATCCGGCGTCAGTCCGATGATCTCGTCGCCCGGAAACAGAATGAATTCAGGCTGCGGTCTCAGGCGTTGAACGACAGCGTTGACCGAGGCGAAGGTCCTTTCGTGCAAGGCACCCGGCACGCCCGAGCAGGAGTCGCCATACAAGAGAAACTGATGGCCCTTGCTGCGCGGCAGAATCGCAGGAATGGAATGATTCGTTGAGGTCATGGCGTTCCATTGCGGTGTCCGGCCGCAAGGATGGCAATTTTGGGAACAGGGAGCAACAGGTCGCGCCCAGGCTTGATCAGTCCGCGTCCGGCTCGGTGCCGACATAATCGCGCGCCGGCAGCTTGAGGACATGGCCGATTTCATTCGCCAACTTGTCCGCCTCCTCGCGCGTGGTGAAGCTCATCAGCGTGATCGGCTCGGTGCCCTTGTTGCCGCAGAGATTGACATCATAGGCCGTCAGCTCCGGATCGTAATCATCGGTGATGCTGATGAAGTGATAGTCGGCGAGATTGCGGCGCTTGCGAATATTCAGCGGGCCGAACTGCCTGGTGATGACGATCTGGCGCAGCGTCTCGTTGAGCACGACGAAAGTGCGAAACGTCAGCAGGATAAAGCCGGGTATGCCGACGAGCAGCCCGAGGGCCGTGAACACCAGCACCGGCACGAGATCGTCGGCGAGTCGCCCGAAGCCGGAAAAATCCTGGCGCAGGCCGAGGGCGACATTCCAGAGCAGATAGGCGCTTGCCGCCAGGAGCGGCAGCGACAGCAACCGGCCGATCCAGGGCATCGGCCGGTCGATGCGGACGGTATTGCCATCCACGGTCATTGCGCCTGCCATGTCACGTTTCCTCACGGGCCGAGTTCATGGCTTGGTCGGGTCGAGAAGCTGAATGGTTCGAGGGCCTCTCCTCCGTCATTCCGCGGCGCGCCCCTCCGGCACGAGCCCGGAATGACGCGAATGTGCTGAGGACGCATCGAAAAACGAAAAAATGTTCTTGCCCCTCCCGATGGCAGAGTTTCGCGGCGTTCCTATGTCTTCTCTAACGATACCCAGAACGGATACGGGGCGATGGCACAACGGCAACTCAAGCTTGGCGCGTTCATGCGCCCGATCAGCATCCACACCGGCGCCTGGCGCTATCCCGGGGCCTGGCCGGACGCCAATTTCAATTTTGGTCACATCAAGACGCTGATCCAGAAGCTCGAGGCCGGCAAGTTCGACGCCTTCTTCATGGCCGATCACCTCGCCGTGCTGAACATGCCGGTCAATGCGCTCAAGCGCAGCCACACTGTGACGTCGTTTGAGCCGTTCACGCTGCTGTCGGCGCTCTCGGCCGTCACCGAGCGGATCGGCCTGATCGCAACGGGCTCGACCACCTTTGACGAGCCCTATCACGTGGCGCGGCGCTTCGCCTCGCTCGACCATCTCAGCGGTGGGCGCGCGGGCTGGAATATCGTCACCACCTCGAACCCGGACGCCGCGCTGAATTTCGGCCTCGACGACCACATGGAGCACGCCGAGCGCTACAAGCGCGCCCGCGAATTCTATGACGTGGTCACGGGCTTGTGGGATTCCTTCGCCGACGACGCCTTCGTCCGCGATGTCGAAAGCGGCCTGTTCGTCGATCCCTCGAAGATGCATGTGCTCGACCACCAGGGCAAATATCTGAAGGTGCGCGGGCCCCTTAATATCGCCCGTCCCGTACAGGGCTGGCCGGTGATCGTGCAGGCCGGTGCCTCCGAGGACGGCAGGCAGCTCGCGGCTGAAACGGCGGAAGCCGTGTTCACCGGCGGCGGCAGCCTCGCCGACGGGCAAAAGCTTTATGCCGACATCAAGGGGCGCATGGAGAAGGTCGGGCGCGATCCTGAACACCTCAAGATCCTGCCCGGCGCGTTCGTCGTGGTCGGCGACAGCGTCGACGAGGCCAAGGAGAAGCGCGCGCTGCTCGACAGCCGCGTGCATTACGACAGCGCCATCGCTTCGCTCTCCGTCATCCTCGGCACCGACGCCTCAGGCTTCGATCCCGACGGCCCACTCCCCGAAATCCCCGAGACCAACGCCAGCAAGAGCGGCCGCCAGCGCATGGTCGACCTCGCCGCCCGCGACAAGCTCACCGTGCGCCAGCTCGCCCAGCGCGTCGGCGGCTATGGCGGGCTCGCCTTCGTCGGCACGGCCAAAACCATCGCCGACCAGATGGAGGAATGGCTGGTCGGCCGCGGCTCCGACGGCTTCAACATCATGTTCCCGTTCCTGCCTGCCGGCCTCGACGATTTCGTCGACAAGGTCGTCCCCGAGCTCCAGAGCCGCGGGATTTTCCGCAAAGAGTACGAAGGGCCCACTTTGAGGGACAATCTGGGCCTGCCCCGGCCGAAAAACCGGTTCTTTGAGGCGTAATATTTTTGACGCCGAAGACGACCGAACCAACAAAACGTTTTAGTAGTGATATCGACATTCGGCGATGACGAGCTGCTGCCCGTCGTCCTTGCCCTGAAGGCGGTACACCAATCGTTGCTCGCCTGTAATGCGGCGAGACCACCAACCGCGCAGATCATGCTTGAGGGGCTCCGGTTTCCCGAGCCCCCTGAACGGATCTCTTTTGATGTCCTTGATCAAATCGTTGATGGCCGTGAGGATCTTTTCGTCCTCTGTCTGCCATTGCAGATAGTCCTGCCAGGCAAGCTCGGTCCAGGCGATCAGCATGCGCCTAGCCGGTCGAGCCGGGCTCGATCAATTCACGCGCGACCAGCTTGCCCTCATCGGCTTCCTTGATGGAGCGCAGAATGCGCGCGGCGTTGGCCGGGCTCTTGAGAAGATGAACCGTCTCGATAAGGCCCTCGTACTCTTCCTCCGAGATCATCACCACGCTACGGGCGTTCTGGCGGGTGACAACGAGCGGGGCGCGATCGTCGCAGACCTGGTCCATGTAGGCCGCGAGGTTGCTCCGTAGCTCCGTATACGAGACGTTTGCCATGGCAATTGTCCTAGTCTTTTTGTACAGACAACCGTACATATCAACGTACAGAAACTCGTACAAGGGCGACTGATAGACTTAGGTCCTGCTACGGCTATTTTGAAGCCTGAAAGGGCCGATTTGAGTGGTTTTAGGGCCCAAAAACCTTGACATCAGGCGGTTTCTGGCTAGGTTGCCGGCCAACGCGGGCCGTTTGGCCGGCTCCAGATTCCCCTAATTTTCAGAGGTCCTGAACATGGCCAAAGCGGTCACCATCAAGGTCAAGCTCGTGTCCTCGGCTGACACCGGCTTCTACTACGTCGCCAAGAAGAATTCGCGCACCATGACCGACAAGCTGGTCAAGAAGAAGTACGATCCGGTTGCGCGCAAGCACGTCGAATTCCGCGAATCCAAGATCAAGTAAGATCGCGGAACGTTGAAGACTTTTGCGGGGCCCTCTGGGCCCCGTTTTTATTTGGGCGCTTGATCCGAATGCGCTGCGTCCGGAGCGCGAGAGCGAGAATTGTCGCGTCCGCGATGCGCGTGGAAGACGACGTTGAATCCGGAGGCTCGATGTCAGCTTTGGGCCCAGAAATAGACATCCCTAAGTTGTCAGAGCACGGTTCGTTTACGCGTTTGGCGGAGAGTACCGTGCCATGTGGTCGACCCGGCTCCTCTGGACAGGTGTAATCAGTGCCTTTGCCGTTGCGGCATTGATGCTTGCTGGAATGTTTGTCGTGTTGCTTGCTGCGTCTGGCGGCGAGCACCCAGGCTTGGCAATGATTGTGGTCTTCGCATCCCCCGGCATGATTGTTTATCCGGCGTGTTGGTATGCGGTCATCTTTCGTCGACGCGACTACTCGCGGCACCAAACGTTGAAGCTCATCGGCGCGGCGTATGGTGTCGTCAGCATGATCATTGCGTCATCAATGCTCGTTGACGGTCTTGTTTCAATGATTTCTGATCCCACTTCGAAGATCACCCCCTTATTGATCCTGATCCTACCGTTGGAAATAGTGGTGGTCGGAACCGTCATCCTGGGTATCCCTTACGCAATAGTTGCGACGCCCATGGCGTTGCTGCACCGCTGGCTTCTCTCGAAATGCTTTACCTCAACCAATTTCGCAAACCCGAGCGACCAGTGGCCTTCGCTGTCCCCTCCTGGTTAGAACGCGCGCGATCGTCGGTCAGCCCGTATCCCGAAGCTGACGCTAGCGCGCGCCCCCAGCTACGCCGTCCGCAACACCGGCGGCTGCGACGGCCGGATCAGCGCGAATGCCACCTGCACCATGCCGCCGGCCAAGCCCAACGCGACGCCGATGCGCCACGCCATGGTGTATGACCCGAGCGAGTCGTAGATCACCCCTCCTCCGTACGCGCCGAGGAAGCTGCCGATCTGGTGGCTCATGAAGGCGAGGCCCTGGATCATGGCCTGCCAGCGCAGGCCGAACATCTCGGCGACGGCGCCTGCGACCAGCGGGCCGACGCCCATCCACAGGAAGCCCATGATCGCACCGAACAGCAGCGTCGATGCGGGCGTCGCCGGCAGCATGAAGTACCAGGCGAGCGCGAGCGAGCGGAAGATGTAGATGCCCCCTAACAGCGCGAGCTTGTTCCAGCGCTGGCCGGCCCAGCCGAAGAACAGCGAGCCCAGCACGTTGAAGCCGCCGATCATGCCGAGCGTCTGCGCGCTCAGCATCGGATCGAGGCCGCAGATCGCGAGATAGGACGGCAGATGCGTGGTGAGAAACACGAGCTGCATGCCGCAGACGAGATAGGCGCAGGTCATCACCACGAAGGACGCGTTGCCGAACGCGGTCTTGGCCGCAGTCATGGCAGTGGCATCGCCGATGTCATCGGCCGCAGGCTTCGGCAGCGGAATCATGTCAACGCGGCCGGCGTACCAGGCCGCGGGAATCATCAGCACCGACATCACCACGAAGCCGGCGAGCCCGACCCGCCAGCCGAATCCTTCATTGAGCATCTGCCCGAGCGGCGCCGACAGCAGCGCGCCGAGCGAACCCGCGCCGGAGACGATGCCGAGCACGGTCGAGCGCACGGTCGCAGGCACCGCGCGCGCCGCCACCGACATCGCGATCGCGGCCGCGGTGCAGGCGAGCGAGGTACCAATCAGCACGCCGGCGCCGATCATGATGGCGACGAGCCCGTTCGCGGTCGCCATCATGATGAGGCCCACGATGTACATCAGTGCGCCCACCATCATGATCGGGCGGAAGCCGTAGCGCGTGGTCATCGCGCCGGCGAGCGGCTGGAGAAAGCCCCAGGCGAGGTTTTGCACGGCGAGTGCCAGCGTAAAGTCGGACACCGATAGATGGATGTCGTGCGTCAGCGGTTGCATGAAGATGCCGAGCGACTGTCGCAGCCCCATGCTCAGCGTCAGCATGATGGAGGCGCCGATCAGGATGGGCAATGTCGGACGCAGGATCTGCAACAGGGGCATTGTTGTTCTCCCTCGTGGGCACGGCACGCGTGCCGGCGTCTGCAATTCGCGTTGATTTTGGTTACACAGACCTGTGTAATTAGTCTATAGGAGACGGGCGCTGTCAAGCCAAGAGAAGCCCAACAGGATGCTCGCCGCCGCATGGCTCCCCCGCCCGCCCCACAGACGATGAAAGAGCGGATCCTCGAGACCGCCGACAAGCTGTTCTATCTGCAAGGCATTCGCGCCATCGGCGTCGACACCATCGCGGCCGAGATCGGCATCTCCAAGCGCACGCTCTACAACCACTTCCCGTCCAAGGACGCGCTGATCGCGGCCTATCTGGAGCGCCGCTTCGTTCATGCGCGCCCGTCCGACAAGCCGCCGGCCGAGCAAATCCTTGCCACCTTCGATTCGCTGGAGCGGCGTTTTGCGGCAAAGGATTTTCGCGGCTGCCCGTTCGTGAATGCGGTCGCCGAGCTTGGGCCTACGGACCGCGCGGTGAAGAAGATCGCCATCGCCTTCAAGGAAAGCCGCCGCGTCTGGTTTCGCGAGCGGCTGAACGAGCTCGGTGTCAGCGAGGCGGAAGCGCTGGCAACCCAGCTCGTGCTGCTGGTCGACGGCTCGATCGCGCAGGATCTCGTGCGCGACGATCCCGCGATGGCGCGGGCTGCGAAGGAAGCGGCGACGGTGCTGTTGCGGAATGCGGGGGTGGATGTGGGGAAAGCGGTGAAGCCGGCAGTGAAGCGAGGCAAGCGAGCGTCGCAGTAATTGTCGTCCCGGCGAAGGCCGGGACCCATAACCACGAAAAACAGTTTGGCGAAGACTCGTGGTGAGCTGTTCGCGCCACAACCCCTCCCTGGGATTATGGGTCCCGGCCTCCGCCGGGACGACACTGAGTGTTAGGCCCCAGTGTTCAGCTCAATCAGCGATCATACCAAAATGCGCCTGTTTTGCCCGACGAGTCAAACCGCTCTGCTGAAGCATTCGCTCCCGCATAAGCCGTTGATCCGACTAACGTCGGCTACTGTGCATGGGGTTGTTTTCGCACTTTTTGTGCCGCCAGCCTTTACGCCGCGTGCGAGACCACCCGATTGCGGCCGTCATGCTTGGCGCGATACAGCGCGGTGTCGGCGCGCTTGAGGACGTCGGCCACCGCCTCGCCCTTCTGCTCCAGCGTGGTGAGGCCAATCGAGATCGTGACCTCGATGCGCTTGGTGCCCTTGTGGACGGCAAAGGGCTCGCCGGCGATCGAGCGGCGCAGGCGCTCGGCGACCATGCCGGCGACGTGGAGATCGGTCTCGGGCATCACGATGACGAATTCCTCGCCGCCGTAGCGGCAGGCGAGATCGATGCCGCGGATCGATTTGCGCACGCGCACCGCGAATTCGCGCAGCACGTCGTCGCCGGCGTCGTGGCCGTAATTGTCGTTGATCGACTTGAAGTAGTCGATGTCCAGGATCATCAGCGCGAGCGGCTTGCCGCGCGTGGAGGCCTGCTCGGCGAGCGTCGCCAGATGGCTCTCCATGTAGCGGCGATTGTGCAGGCCGGTGAGCGCGTCGGTGATCGCCATCTCGATCGAGTTCTGCACATTGTCGCGCAAATGATCGGTGTAGCGGCGGCGGCGGATCTGCGTGCGGACGCGCGCCAGAAGCTCGGTCTTGTCGATGGGGCGCAGCAGATAGTCGTTGACGCCGATCTCGAGGCCGCGGAGCAACCGCGTGGAGTTCTCCGCTTCAGCGATCGCCAGGATCGGCACGTGTCGGGTGCGCTCCAGTGAGCGCGCCTGGCTGCACAGCCTGAGCCCGTCGAAATTGTTGAGGTCGAGCGAGACGATCAGCAAATCGTAATTGCCCTCGGCCGCGTGGAACAGCGCCTCCGTCGGATTGGGCTCCACGTCGACGGTGTGCTCGGCCGCGAGCAAGCCCGCGAGCCGCTCATAGGAGGACTGGCGGTCGTCGACCAGCAGGATGCGGCCGCCCTTGCCGGTGTCGGCGACCGCAGTGCGCTCGGGCGCCTGCATGCCGATCTCGAGCGAGGTGATGGCGCGCATGCGCAGCTCGTCCGTCATCATCTTCAACCGCGTCAGCGAGCGCACGCGCGCGATCAGCACGACGTCGGAGACGGGTTTCGTCAAAAAGTCGTCGGCACCGGCTTCCAGTCCGCGATTGCGGTCGGCGGGACTGTCGAGCGCGGTCACCATCACGACGGGGATGTGGTGGGTGTTGGGATCGGTCTTCAGGCGGCGGCAAACCTCGAAGCCGTCCATGTCGGGCATCATCACGTCGAGCAGGATGATGTCGCATTCGGCACGGGCGCTGATCGCCAGCGCCTCGGTGCCGTTCGAGGCGGTCATCACGTCGAAATATTCGGCGGAGAGACGGGCTTCGAGCAGTTTGACGTTGGCAGGGACGTCATCGACAACCAGGATACGCGCGGACACTGAAACTCACTCCCTACCCGATGAAACGTCGGACCGTCTCAATGAATTTGCCGACCGAGATCGGCTTGGACAAATAGGCTTCGCAGCCGCCCTCGCGGATGCGTTCTTCATCGCCCTTCATCGCAAAGGCCGTGACCGCGACGACGGGAATGGCGCGCAGCTCCGGATCGTCCTTGATCCAGCGCGTCACCTCGAGCCCTGAGACCTGCGGCAGTTGAATATCCATCAGCACGAGATCGGGGCGCATCTTGCGAACGAGGTCGAGGGCCTCGTAACCGTTGCTGGTGCCCGAGGTCTGGTAGCCGTGCGCCTCCAACAGGTCGCGGAAGAGCTTCATGTTGAGCTCGTTGTCTTCCACGATCAGGACGGTCTTAGCCATCCTGTCCTCCTGATTGGCAAGGAGAGCAATACATATGACGCCTCAGGCGCCGATTGCCGGCGCTTCGAAAACTGGATTCAAACTAGCCTCAGATTCGCTCTAGTTTCGTTAAGCCCGAGGGCCCACTTTCTGCGATGTGGTTTCCAGTTGCTTGTCTGGGGTCGCAAGACTCAAGGCCGAGACTCGGGCATGATCCAAAGTAGACACCGAAAGTTAACGGAAAGGCAAACCGGGCCCGTGAAAAAGCCTGTTCACAACCCTCGCGAAGTCGCTGAAATCGTTGCGATTCAGGCGCTGTCCTTCGTCGCAGGCGATCCCGAGCGGCTGGGCCTGTTCCTGGCTGAGACAGGTGTCGGCCCGGAGACGCTCCGGAACGCGGCTTCCGACCCGAATTTCCTGCTGAGCGTGCTCGATTTCGTGATGCGTGATGACGCCACCGTGAAGGCGTTTGCGACCGCCTCGGAACTGCACCCGACCAACGTTGCCGCAGCGCGGCAGGTGCTGGGCGACGCGCTCGGCGACCGCACCTGGGAGCGCGATGTGCCGTGAACGCTCCCGACCCGGCCGGGCCCCGCTGCTTCTGCCGGGATTGTCTGGCCGATCTGGACATGGGCGTTCGGCGTTGTTCCGCCTGCGGTTCCCCTCGCCTCGTCCGCCACCGCGCGCTCGCGACGCTGACCATCGCCCATATCGACTGCGACGCCTTCTATGCGACAGTCGAGAAGCGCGACAATCCAGACATCGCCGACAAGCCCGTCATCATCGGTGGCGGCAAACGCGGCGTGGTGTCGGCCGCCTGCTACATCGCACGCACCTTCGGCGTGCGCTCGGCGATGCCGATGTATCGGGCGCTGGAAGCCTGTCCGCATGCGACGGTGATCAGGCCGGACATGGCAAAGTATGTCCGCGTCGGGCGCGAGGTACGCCAGGCCATGCAGGCGCTGACGCCGCTGGTCGAGCCGCTCTCGATCGACGAGGCCTTTCTCGATCTCTCCGGCACCGAGCGGGTCCACGGCATGATACCGGCAAAGGTGCTGGCGCGGTTCGCGCGCAATATCGAGCGCGACATCGGCATCAGCGTTTCGGTCGGCCTGTCCTGCAACAAGTTTCTCGCCAAGATCGCCTCCGACCTCGACAAGCCGCGCGGCTTTGCCGCGCTCGATCAGGACGAAGCGCGCGCGATGCTGGCGGAGAAGCCGGTCGGCTTCATCTTCGGTGTCGGGCCCGCAACGCAGGAGCGGCTGGGACAGCGCGGCTTTCGCGTCATCGCCGATCTCCAGAAGGCCGATGAGATCGAGATGATGCGGCAGTTTCCAAGCGAGGGACGCAGGCTATGGCGTCTCGCGCGCGGCATCGACGACCGCCGTGTCGAGGCCGACCGCGGCGCCAAGACGATTTCGAGCGAGACCACGTTCGAGACCGATATCCGCGATTTCACGACGCTGGAGAAGATCCTGTGGCGGCTCTGCGAGAAGACGTCGTCGCGGCTCAAAAGCAGCGAGCTCGCGGGCTCGACCGTCACGCTGAAGCTGAAGACCGCCGACTTCCGTCAGCGCACGCGTTCGCAATCGATCGCCGCCCCGACGCAGCTCGCCGCCAAGATTTTTGCGATCTGCCGTGAGATGCTGGCCAAGGAGATCGACGGCACCGCCTTCCGCCTGATGGGCGCCGGCGTCAGCGCGCTGCGCGAGGGTTCCCCCGCCGACGACACCGACATGCTCGACCGCCGCGCCGCGCATGCCGAGCGCGCCGTAGACAGCTTGCGCAAGAAGTTCGGCAGTGCCGCTGTGATCCGGGGGATTGCGTATGAGGGGCCGGAGAAGGCGGAGGAGTGATCGTCGGCAGTCATGACAGGTGAACGCGATCTCGATGCGCTGCTGAGACACATGAAACCGGAGATGCGACCGGGCATCTTCGTATTCTGCACGATCCCGCCAAACGAGCCCATTCCCGCAAGCACCAGTCCGCTACTAACGTTTCGCGAGCAGGAAGGAACGACGCTGGTAATCCTGCGTGAAGAAGCCGAAGCGGCAGAATTACGCACCGCGTTCGCCTCACGCCTGATCACGCTCACAGTTCACTCCGCGCTCAATGCGGTGGGGTTTCTTGCGGCCATCACGGCGCGTCTTGCCGAAGCCGGCATCAGCGTAAACGCCCTCTCGGCCTTCCATCACGACCATCTCTTTGTGCCCGCCGACAAGGCTGATGAAGCGATGGCCATCCTGCAAGAGATGTCCGGAGCGAAGCGCCTGTAGCCCGGATGGAGCGAAGCGCAATCCGGGACGGTGTATGCGCGGCTATAGGTTTCCCGGATTGCGCTTCGCTCCGGGCTACCAGTTCAAACTCTCAATCCGCGACCGCCACCGCCTCGATCTCGATCAGCCATTCCGACGCCGCAAGCGCGGAGACGCCAACGAGGGTAGAGGCAGGCGGCTCCATGCCTTCGAAGAAGACGGAGCGGGCCTTGCCGATGATGGGGCGCAGCTCCGGCTTGTAGTTCACGACGAAGGTCGTGATCTTCACGATGTTGGCGTAGCTCGCACCGGCCGCCTTCAGCGCGTGGCCGAGATTCTGCATCACCTGCGTGGTCTGGGCGGCGAGATCGCCCTCGCCGACGATCCGGCCCTCTTCGTCCACCGAGACCTGCCCGGAGATGTAGATGGTGCGCGCGCCGGAGGCGGTGACGACGTGGGAATAGGCCGGATTGTGATGCAGGCCGCTGGGGCGGAGATGGTCGAGCTTGGGCATGGGCTTGCTCCCGGAGATTTGTGATTGGGAGCGAGCGTAGCCGCAGAGTGCGACAAGGGCTAGACGTTTCGCCCCTCAATTACAGGGCTTGCTGTCCTTGACGTCGAATTTGCCCATCGCGCCGGAAATGACAAAGTCGTTGTAGTCGAGCACGAGCTGGCGGGAGACGCCATTCTCGTAGAGCTCGAACGACATCGCATAGACCGGCGTCTGCTCGCCTTCCTTCTGCTGGGCTTCGCGATCGAAATAGCTGACGGTGACGGGCCAGCGCTTGAGCGATTTCATGTGCTCATCCGACGTCGACGGATCGGGCGAAGCGGTGCGGTCGTCGGAGATCGGTTGCCCGATCACGGTCAACGTGTTGTAGACCTTCTGGCCGTCGTCGGAGCCGTCGTAGACCGAGAGCTCCAGCAGCGGCTTGCCGTCCTTGGCGGCGGCAATGATGCGCTGGATCTGCTCGGTCGGGAACACGACCTTGCCGTCGAGGGTGAAATTTTTCGGCTCAGGCAGCTTCAGCTTGACGTTGATGTGGTCGCCGTCGCGTTCCGCCGAGCCGTCGACCAGGCCAGCCTCGGTCTCGTTCATCCGCGTCTCGATCTTGAAGCGGTAGCTCTTCCCCGCCGCATCCTCCCAGGAATTGGAGCGGAGATCGCTGAGTGTGATCTTGCCCTCGCCGCTGTCGAGCTCGGAGACCTGGCGGAATTCCGACGTGTAGCCTTCGCAGCTACTGCCGGCGAAATTGTAGAGGATGCGGCCGCGCGCGCTGTTGATCGAATTGGAGCGCGATTTGACGAGGCTCAGATCATAGAGCGCTTGGTGCGAGAGAAACGGACCACTGGCCGCGTGAGCCCCGCCGCCTGCCCCGAAAGCGGCCGCCGCGAGCGCCATCACACCGAGCGAAGTCCGGAAAAGGTGCACCATGTCTGTCCCTTGGGAAGCGCAGATTCGACACTTTAATGACCGTTCCATTGCGTCGCAACTGCGGCGGTTTCACGTAAAGTTGCACCTCTTCGTTGAACCTCCTGTCCTGGCTCAGGAAAATGCAGTCCGGTCGGCCACCCCCGCCGCCCTGCCGGCTTGCTTGCATGTGGCGGCACGATGGGCGAAACAGGGCGCGCCCGGCCGCCAACGGACGCGCCGGGACGGATGAATTTTGGGACAACGAGGTCGAAGATGGCGGGCACGGTCGAACAGAAACTGGCTGAACAGGGCATCAAGCTGCACGAGGCCCCCACCCCCGTGGCCAACTACGTGCCGTTCGTGCGCACCGGTAATTTGCTGTTCGTCTCCGGCCAGGTCTGTTTCGCGCCCGACGGCAAGCTGATCGCCAAGGGCAAGCTGGGCGCCGGCGTCTCGCTCGAAGACGGCGCGGCGGCCGCGCGCGGCTGCGCCGTCAACCTGCTGGCCCAGGTCAAGGCGGCGCTCGGCGACCTCGACAAGGTCGTGCGGGTGGTGCGTCTTGGCGGCTTCATCAACTCGGCGCCCGACTTCCTGGACGGGCCGAAGGTGCTCAACGGCGCCTCCGACCTGATGGTCGCGGCCTTCGGTGACAAGGGTCGCCACGCCCGCACGACCGTCGGCGTCGCCTCGCTGCCTGCGGATGCGGCGGTCGAGGTCGAAGGCGTGTTCGAGGTCGCCTGAGGCCGATGCGCGCTCCGGATTGGCTGACAGCGCGGCCGGTCGCCCATCGCGGCCTGCATGACATCTCGCGTGGTATCGTGGAGAACATGCCGGGCGCAGTGCAGGCGGCGATCGCGGGCAATTTCTCCATCGAGGTCGACATCCAGCTCTCCGCCGACGGCGAGGCCATGGTCCACCACGACCATGCGCTCGGCCGCCTCACTGAAGCCACCGGCGAGCTGGTCGAAAGAACCGCGGCAGAGCTGAAGGCCCTCAAGTTTAGGGATACGGATGAGCGAATGATGTCGCTGTCCGACCTTTGCGCCATGGTCGCCGGCCGGGTACCGCTGGTGATCGAGGTAAAGAGCCATTTTGACGGCGACCGCAAGCTGGTGAAGCGGATGGCCGACGTGCTGTCGACGTACAGCGGCCGCGCGGTCGGCATGTCCTTCGACCCCGACCAGGTGCTGGCGCTGCGCGAGCTGCTGCCCTCCCGCCCGCGCGGCATCGTCGCGCAGCGGAGCTATGAGGACGAGTACTGGGCGAAGCTGACGAGGGAACAGCGCGACAGCATGCTGTACCTGCGCCACGGCTTTCAGACCCAGCCGCATTTCGTCGCCTTCAAGGTCGACCACCTGCCAGCTCCCGCCCCCTGGATCGCCCGAAACGTGTTCGGCTGCGCCCTGCTCGGCTGGACCGTGCGCACGGCGGAGCAGCGGACGCGGGTTGGCCAATATGCCGACCAGATGATCTTTGAGGGATTCGTACCGTAGGCTTGATGTTCCCTACTCTTGAAGTCGCTGCTGCAATGCACGATCTTGGGCAAGATGGCATCATCTGAAATCACACTCGAGGCTGTACCCTCGATTGGCGAGGTATCTGCCGAGGATTGGGACGCCTGCGCCAATCCCGGCGGCAAGTGCAACGGGCATGGCGCAGGAACCTCATCCGGGCTTCCAGGCGATTCTCTCGGCCTCTCAAAACCTGCCTACAACCCTTTCGTCTCGCACGCATTTTTGTCCGCCGCTGAGAAATCAGGTTCGGCGACTGTGCGCACCGGCTGGGGGCCGCGGCATCTCGTGGCCAAGATCGACGGCCGCGTCGCCGGCGTCGTGCCCTGCTATCTGAAATCGCATTCGCAAGGCGAATACGTCTTCGACCGCGGCTGGGCGGACGCCTATGAGCGGGCCGGCGGCCGCTACTATCCAAAGCTCCAGGTCTCAGTTCCCTTCACGCCGGCGACGGGGCCGCGGCTGCTGATCCGTGACGGCGTTGATCGCGAGCGCATCGCGGAGGCGCTGGCGGGCGGGCTGGTGGCGCTGTGCGGCGTCAGCAAGGCCTCCTCGGTACACGTCACCTTCGCGCGCGAGGCTGAATGGAAGCTGCTCGCGGAGCACGGCTTCCTCCAGCGCACCGACCAGCAGTTCCACTGGCATAATGAGGGCTTTGCGAGCTTCGACGACTTTTTGGCGACCCTGAACTCGCGCCACCGCAAGTCGATCAAGCGCGAGCGGCGTGACGCGCTCGCCGCCGGGATCACGATCCACTGGCTCACGGGCCGCGACATCACGGAGGACGCCTGGGACGCCTTCTTCGGGTTCTACATGGAGACCGGCTCGCGCAAATGGGGCCGGCCTTACCTCACGCGCGAATTCTTCTCGCTGATCGGCGAGACCATGAGCGATGACGTGCTGCTGGTGATGGCCCGCCGCAACGACCGCTGGATCGCGGGCGCGATCAACTTCATCGGCTCGGACACGCTGTTCGGCCGCAACTGGGGCGCGGTCGAGCATCATCCGTTCCTGCACTTCGAGGTCTGCTACTACCAGGCGATCGATTTCGCGATCAAGCGCGGCCTGACCCATGTCGAGGCCGGCGCGCAAGGCGAGCACAAGATCGCGCGCGGCTACCTGCCGCGGACCACCCATTCCGCCCACTTCATCGCCGATCAGGGTCTGCGCCGCGCTATCGCCGATTACCTCAAGCGCGAGCGTGCCTATGTCGCGGAGGCCGGCCGGGAGCTGGCCGAGCTCGGCCCGTTCCGGAAAGACGCCGACGAGGCGCCTTGACGGTGTGCTGTGGCTGGTGACAGTAAGCGCAAAATTCCAGGGAGCCGCTGAGGAGCCGTCATGACCGCCTACGACCCCAACAACATCTTTGCAAAGATCCTGCGCGGCGAGTTTTCCTGCCACAAGGTCTATGAGGACGAGCACGTGTTCGCTTTCCTCGACATCATGCCGCGCGTACCCGGCCACACGCTGGTGATCCCGAAGGCCCCTGCCCGCAACATCCTCGACATCAAGCCCGACGATTACGCCCATGTGGCCCGCGGCGCGCACAGAATCGCCGCTGCCGCGATGAAGGCGTTTAACGCCGCCGGCATCACCGTGCAGCAGTTCAACGAGGCGGCCGGCGGACAGGTCGTGTTTCATTTGCACATGCACGTGATGCCGCGCCACGATGGCGTGGCGATGCTGCCGCCCGCGAGCCGCAAGGAAGACGTCAAGGTGCTGGAAGAAAACGCGACCAAACTGATCGCGGCGCTAAAGGCGGGCTGACGCTCTCCGCCTGTCACTCCGTCTGAAAATCCCCCGCCTGCGGCGCGGCCAGCGGCGTGAACTCGCAACGGTCGGGCTTGAGGTCGATCAGCGGCGTATGGTCGATGCAGTCGAGGCCGCGCACCAGGATCGTGCTGCCTTCGATGCCGACGAGCTTCACAATCGAGGTGCCGATCGGATTGGGCCGCACCGGCGAGCGCAGCGAGAACGTGCCGCGGGTTTTCTCGTTGTTCTTCGGGCTTTGCAGGACGATGTCGCGGCGCGACTTGTCGAGCCAGTACAGCACTTCGAGATTGCTGTAGAAGTCGACGCCCTTGATCGCCGGCACGAACGGCTCGAAGATCTCCAGCCGGCACACCGGACCGTCGACGCGACCCTGCCGCGGCGTCTCCAACCGCGAGGTCCAGGGTGTGCGGATACGACCGATGAAGAAAAGGCCGGCGTCCTGCGTCGGCGGCAGCTCGATGGCGACCTCGCCCTCGCGGAGCTCGTTTTCGCGAACCATATGTCCAGTTCCCTGCTATTCGGAAGCGGTTTTAGCCCAACCACCACTTGCCGGCCAGCATGAAGACTTCGCCGGCGACCACGCCCGCAAAGATCGAGCGGCGGGTCAGCAGGAACACGACGAGCCCGGCGCACACCGCACCATAGCGCAGCACGTCCGGCACGCTCGCAAGCGCGCCCGGCGGCTCGACCACGATCTGGGCGATGACACCGGCCAGGATCGCGGTCGCGACCGCCCTCACCCAGACCAAAAGCTCGGAGCCCTCGTCGATGCCGCCACCGAACCACAGGCCGAGCATGCGCCAGATCTGATTGGGAATGACGCCGGCGACGAAGAGCACGAACAGCGCGTGCCAGTCGCCAATGAGTTGCGCGGCGCTCATGCGCGCACCTCACGCCACCAGTGCACGCCATAGGCGATCGTGCCAGCCACCAGGCCGCTGACGAGGATGTCGAGGCCGGAGTTCATCTTCGCGGCCAGCGGATAGAGTAGAACTCCGAGCGCCAGCGCGACAACGTCCGCGACTTCGCGGCTGTTGCGCGCGGTCGAGAACAAGAAAGACAGCGGCGTGAGCAGCAGGATCGCGGCGCCCAGCGTCTGCGTCAGGTTGGCGGCGAGGAAATAGCCGATCGTGTTGGCAGTAAGACACACCGAGACCAGACCGAAGCCAAGTCCGTTGACGAAGGCGATCCGCCGCCCGCGCGGCACCTGCGGCAGGAAGCGGTGGCATTCGACCCACAGCGTCACGGCCGTGAGATGCGCCGCGAAGAACAGCTCACGCCGCTTGGTCGTCGGCGTGCGCATCAGCGGCAGCACCGAGACCACCATCGGAAACAGGCGGATGGCGCTGACGGTGACCGCGATCGCCGACTGAATCACGGTCGCGCCTGAGCCGAGCGTGGTGATCAAAATGATCTGGGCCGGACCGGCCCAGACGAACAGCGTCGAGGCGAGCGCCCAGGCCAGGCTGAAATGGGTGTCGTGGGCGAGCGCGCCAATGCCGAGGTAGGTTGCGAACAGGACGAGAGTGAGGATCGTCTGCGTGATGGCTCGCAGCCCCCACGCAAAGGCGTGCCAGGGGCTTTGCCATTGAGGTGAATCGAGCGGAGGAAATGCCACGGGAATTTTGCCGGGGGTAAGGAATCACGCCTGCATAACGGGCAATGCGGCCGGCCTCGTCAAGGAAGCGCGCGGCGGGGCTGGCATGCGTGCAAGGCGAGCGCCCTACCCGGTCACACCGCGGTTCTTCAGCACGAAGCAGGCGCCGCCAGCCTTGCGGATACGGTTGCAGAGATCGTCCGCCTCGCTGCGTGTGTCGGCACCGATGCGCACCAGGTAGAAGGCGCGCGTGCCGCGGCTGCGCATCACCGAGGAAAGCAGGCTCGGATCACGGTCACCGATCACGGCACTCAGCCGCGTCACCGCGCGGGAATACATCGCCAGCGCCTTGTTGCGGTCGAAGCCCGCGGCAAGTTGCACGCCCCAGATCTTTGCGGCGGCGAGCTGCACATGCTGCTCGAGCTCGGCCACGAAGGGATTTGGCGCACGCTTCAGGAGCGCCATCAGATCGCGGCAGCTCGTCGGCGGCGAGCTCGCTGGTCCCTTGCCTGTGCTGCCCGCCTTGGCCCACGCATCGACCGTCGCACCGGTGATGGCGAAGACATAGTTGCGGGTCTGCTCGGGCATTCCGCCGGTGCCGGCGAGCCATTCCTGCACCCGCCGTGGCCCGGCATTGTAAGCAGCCGCAGCCAGGCCGAGATTGCCGAACTGGTTGCGCAGCTCATTCAAAAACTCAGCCGACTTCGGCAGCGCCTGGACCGGATTGAAAGGATTGAGCAGCCCGCGCTCGCTGGCGGTGCCCGGCATGAACTGCGCAATCCCCTGCGCGTGCTCGCCGCTGCGCGTCATCGGGCCCACCGCATCGACCTGGAAACGGCTCTCCTGCCAGATCACGCGGGCGAAGAATTCCAACGGCAGATTGGCATCGCGCGCGGCCGCCTCGATGATCAGGCAGATCGATTCCCGCGTGTCGCTCTCACGCGCATCCGCCGGCTTCTCGGGCGGCATCGCAAGCTCCTCGACGCTCGGGACCGCGACGTCAGTTTTTGCCGGTGAGCTATCCCATGCCGCCGCCTGTGTCACCGAGACGAGCAGTGCGGCGATGACGCGCCATGCAATCTGCATCAACTGCGTGCAGGCATCGCGGTGGCGCGCGCCGGCGCGGCATGCAACAAGGTGATCTGCCATGTTGTGGCATCGTGCCATGGTTCGACGAGTTGCCAATATATGCCTGACCTGTTTCTCCCAATGCGCTTCCCCGCCAAACGGATCCGCGCGGTCCTTGCCATCGCCGCAACTATCCTGTCCGCCGCGCCGGCCATGGCGCAAGTCAATTGGCGGATGACCACGGAATACCCGCAAAACAACATTTCCGGGATCGGGCTGACCAGTTTCGCCGATCGGGTCGCCACGCGCACAAACGGTTTCGTGACCGTGGCCAACGCCTTCGACAACGAGCTCAAGATCAGCTCGGGCGAGATGCCTCGCGCCGCGGCCGATGGCCGGATCGCCGGCGGTGATGCCTTTGCGGGTGCACTGTCCGGCCTCGACCCCGTGCTCGGCCTCTCCACCCTGCCCTTCCTGGTCCAATCGGCCGACATCGCCCGCGCCGCCAATGCGCGGGCCCGCCCGCTCTACGAGAAGGCGTTGGCAGCGCGCGGTCTCAAGCTGCTCTATCTGACGATCTGGCCGGCGACGGGCCTCTGGTCGGACCGTTCGCTTGCAGGGGCTGACGATTTACCGAAGCTGAACTTGCGGGCCTACGATGCCAATTCGAGCGAGGTGATGCGCGCGGCCGGCGCGAACGCGCAATTCCTGCCGATGGACACGGCGCTTGCCGGGCTCAGGGAGCGCCGGCTGAATGCTTTCCTCACCTCCGGCGATGGCGGCGCGGGACGCAAGCTCTGGGACTTCCTGCCCTATTTCACGGCCATCAACTACGCGATGCCGGTCTCGATCGCCTTCGTCCGCAGCGAGGCGTTTGCCGCGCTGCCCGAACCGATGCAGCGCGAGGTGCTGGTCGCCGCAGCCGAGACCGAGCAAAGCCAGTTTGCGCTGCTGGCCCATCGCACCGTCGAGAATTATGCGCGCATGCGCGACAACGGCGTCAACATCACCGAGCCCGCACCGGCGTCGCTCGTCGCCGCGCTTCGAACGGCCGCAACGGGCGCAATCGCCACGTGGGAGGCCCAGGCCGGCGCTGATGCGACTGCGATCGTCGAATGGGCGAGACAGCAATAAGGCGAACCGCGGCGGCCGTCGGCACGCCGCTACGGTCCGGCGATGAAATGTCCGCCAGTCCCGCCTTTCGCCCGCTTCGGTCTTAAGTCGAGACGGGCTTTTCTGCGCTGATTGCGCGGTCGAGGGCATCGATCAGTGTCTGAAGCTCGACGAATTTGTTCCGTGCTCGCTCGGCCTTGTCATGATCAAAAGGAGCGGCCAGTACCTTTGCATGCGGATCTCTGTCCTCGATCATGCGATCACGAGCCTTCTTCAATATTTCAAGTCGCGCGTTCATCTCTGCTTCTCCACCAACATCTGCTCGGCCGCGACCTCAGGACTCAGTCGAAGCCTCCCGGAAGCTCGCCCTTTCGGAAGAACACCGTAGGTTCATCATCATAGTCACCCATTTCGGCATCGCCGCTGGACGAGAACGCAACGACGCCGAGTTTGCTCAATGCCAGTCTCTCCGCCGTTCGCAGCGCGCCGCTTTCGGACTTGCAGACGATGGGAGGGTCGGCCTTCAGATTTCCACCCTTGCCGGCGTTGAACGCCTGCACCACGTAGGTTGTTTCACGGACCATGACGGCACCTCTGACCTGTTGGCAAACGGAGTTGACGTCAACGACCGTGAAGGCCGCGCTCAGCGGCGCATCGCTTCGATGAGCGCGGAAATCCTGATCGTTGCGAAACTGGAGAAGGTGTCCGACACGGCATATGGCAAGATGATCTGGTCATTGTGCCGCATCGCACCGCAGGTGTAGACGACGTTGGGGACATACCCTTCGCGCTCGGACGGTTCAGGCCGCAACAGCGGCTCGACCGAACGCGCCAGCACCTTGGACGGATCGCGCTTGTCGAGGAGCGCGGCTCCGATCGAGTATTTACGGATCGGACCGACACCGTGCGTCAGCAGCAGCCAACCTTCGTCAAGTTCGATCGGCGACCCGCAATTACCGATCTGGACGAACTCCCAGGGAAATTGCGGTTTCAGAAGGGGGACCCCGCCGCCTTCCCACGTGTAGAGGTCGTCCGAATAGAGCAGGTACAGATTCTCATTGTCTTGTCGCGCGATCATGGCGTAGCGGCCGCCGATCTTGCGTGGGAACAGCGCCATGCCCTTGTTGTGTGACGCAGCCCCCCGCAATGGCGTCAGTCGAAACGACATGAAATCGCCGGTCTCGATCAATTCCGACCGGATCGCGCGTCCGCTGTAGGCCGTATAGGTCGCGTAATAGGTCTCCCGATCGCCATCGCTGAATTTGACAAAGCGCGCATCCTCGATGCCGTTCGATTGGGATTCGGTAATGGGAAAGATGACCCGCTCGCTGAGGTCTTCCTCAGGCCTGAACGTCAGTTCCACACGGTCACCGTCCGGCCCGGATACGCGATCGGTGATCCGGGGGACCGAGGCAAGGCGCGCTGTCGGGTCGACGGCCAGGCTTCCGTCAGCCGCAATCGTTCCGGTTCGAAACGTCAGTGACGAGACATGCCCCTCGCCGACGCCGCGGAGACTGATGATGAAGCGCAGCCCCCCTTTCGGCGCCCCCGATTGATCGGGGTGCGGGACGATGCTGGGGTTGAACAAGGCAGAGGCTTCGAACGAATATTCACTGAGAAAATAGGCGCCGACCAGCTGACGCTGGCTCTTCGAGAAGACGCCATGCGTCGCGAAAGCGTCCTCCATTTCGTCCGCGCGGGTCTCGAACCTCTCCAGGAGGTTACGATGTCGCCCCTGGAAATTGTCGAGGACATCCGCAAGCTGAACCGCGACGGCTTCCGAACTGAGCGCGAGAACCCGGTCGACGATATGATTTGCACGCATCTTGTCGGTCGGGTTCAGGTCGCGGGGTTCCGTCGTCGGCTTGAATGGCCGCACGATGACTCGCGCCGGATCGGGGCGCAAATGAAGCCCCTGCCGGTTCAGGAAAGAAGCTTGTGACACGGTATCCTCGGCTCGCTGAATGAAAGGATGAAGTTCAGGCGCTCACGGCGCGCAAGGCTGTGGGCCTTGTCAGGCTCGGGTTGACGCGCGCAAGCTGACGCATTTCCGCGAGTCCAAGGAGATAACAAACAACCGACTCGCCCCCGCGGTTTTCGTTGGCACGATCGGGGTGCAAGCCATCCCTGCAACTGCCCGTGAGCGGATCGACCAGCGCCACCGAGAGATCGTTGCTGCCGAGGAACCAGGCGAAGGCCCGCGTGGCCTTGGCTTTCCATTCGGCATCGCCGTCGGCACGCCACGCGGTGAGGCAGGCAGCGATCGTTGCCGTTGCCTCCACGGGCTGCTGATCAAATGCACGGGGATGTTGCCGCCGTTCGCCGAAGCCGGCGGTGCCGACCGGCCGGAAATGCCCTGCCGCGGTCGTCTGTTGCGTCATGAGCCAGCGCAGAGACCGCAATCCGGCATCGAGATATTGAGGCGTTTGCGTCGCCACGCCCGTGAGTATCAGCGCCTGCGGCAATCGCGCGTTGTCGTAGGCCAGCCCTTCTTCGAACCACACCCAGTCCGGCGTCTCGACCGACGCCAGACAGGACATCAACCTGCCGGCAAGGGAATGCCGGACTTCCCTGGCGTGCAGATCGTCCGGAGTTACAGCGCAATAGGCGTCCAAACCCAGCAGCATGAACGCCCACGCGCGGGGCGAACGAAAGCTCTCCGCGATCGACAATGCCCGGGCGAACAAGGCGGCAGCCCACAGGCGCCGCGACGGACTTGCGTCTCTGCGTGCGGCCTCACCCAAGGCCCATAGCGTCCGCCCGTGACTGTCTTCGGACCCTCTGTCTTCGAGCCAGGTTCGATTGAAGCCCATGAAGTTGCGAAATTGCCCGGTGTCAGGGTTCCAGGCGTGCTGCACGAATGCCGCAAACCGGCTCGTCAGGACTTCCGACAGGGGCTGTTCGCCTGGACTGTTGAGGGCGCAGGCCAGCAACAGCGCTCGGGCATTGTCGTCCACGCAATAGCCGTGCGCGCGATCCGGCACCGAATGGACCGCGTGCTGGAACAGGCCGACATCATCGCACATCGACAGGAAATAGCTGATCTGCATATCGGGCGGCGCAGGGCTACGTGGCTCCGGCGTGTTCATCTCGGGGCGCGCGAAGACCTTCAACCGATGACCTGGCCGCGCATTCTCGAAGACGGACACGTAGCTCTCAGCCACGCGCTCCCATGTCATCATCCGGCTCGCCGCATAGGCGCGCCGAGACATCGCGTGCCGGCGGGCATCGTCGGTCAGCAGGTTCGCGATCTCGTTGCCGATCGCCGCGGAATCGCCGAAAGGCACCAGCACACCGCACCCGTCGGCAAGCAATTCGCGTGCGTGCCAGTAAGGCGTCGAGACCACCGGCTTCCCCAGTCCGAAGCTGTAGGCCAGGGTTCCAGAGGTCATCTGGGCCTCGTTGAGATAGGGCGTGACATAGACGTCGCACATCGAGATGAATTCGAGCAGCGTCGCCAGATCGGCAAACCGGTCGAAGAACACCACGTGGTCGTCAATTCCGAGTTCGCGCACCCGCGCCATCAGGCTCTCGCGATAGGCCTCGCCCTGGTTCTTGACCAGATTGGGGTGCGTTGCGCCGAGCACGACATACACCGCATTCGCGCAGCGCTTCAGAATCGACGGCATGGCGTCGATCATGACCTCGATGCCTTTGTTCGGTGACAACAGGCCGAATGTCAGAATGACCGATTTCTGCTCAAATCCGAGGGTGACTTTCGCTGCATCGGGCGCGGCGAAGGCGACATCGGGAATACCGTGGGCGATGACCTCGATCTTGTCGTCGGGCACCAGGTAGACGTCACGCAGCAGTTCGCGGCCCTTATGGGCCATCACCACGACCTTCGACGACGCCTCGACGATGCGCTCCATCACCATCCGTTGCGCAGGTGTCGGATTGGCCAGAACGGTATGGAACGTCGTCACCACCGGCATGGCAAGGCGGGACAACAGCACAAGGATATGGGCCCCGGCTTCACCGCCGAAAATCCCGAACTCGTGCTGCAAACACACGGTGTCGAACCGGCCGGCATTGAGGAAATCCGCGGCCCGCATGTAGTCTTCGATATTGCCGTCCTTGATCTGGAACGCGACCGCCGGAGGATAATCATAGGCTTGACCGCGATCGGTCATTGCCACGATGCAAGTCTCCATATCCTGGCGCGAAACCGATATCGCGTTCTTCAGGTCGGTCGTATAGGTCGCAATTCCGCACCGGCGAGGCAGCGAGTTGCCGATGACGGCAATACGGCGGAGCGGCGTCATGTCGGCACCTCGATGCTTTCTCTTGATGTCGAAAAATGCACGGCCTCAGCAACCGCGGCAGATATTCTTCAGCTTGGCTGCGGTTCTGGCCTCTTCCGCCATGAACGGGTCCTTGTAGGCAGCCCGCGCTCCGTCTTTTTCGGCAGCAGTGGCTTGCTGCGCTTTTGGCGGAAACGCAGCATCGTAACAGGCGAGCCGTCCGCTCGTGCTTTCGATCGCACGGCAGTCCGGCTCTTTCGCGACAGCACCCTGCACGAATGTGCCAAGCGCCAATGCGACGATAAGTATTTTCATGCAGTTATGTTTCCTGTCGGAGAATCCGGGCGCGCCGTTTGATGAGCCGACGGCGGCTCCTCATGCCTCGAACTGATCGAACTCGTCGGAGAGCAGAATCCGGCCTTGCGGCGTGCATATCCGGACGTCGATATAGCCTTCCTGCAACAGCTCCCTCGCCTTTTTCAAAGCGGCAGCCGTCGTGGTGCGGCCCAAGCTCACAAAGCCGCTTTGATCGCGTCCGCTCACCAGATATTGGAGCGAAGTCCTATCCACGCAGAAAGGCCGCAGCAGCCACCAGGAACAACAAAAACAGCGGAACGATCACCGGCGGCACGATCCACTCGGCCAGGCGAAATCGAGGCATGCGCCCTCCTCCTCGTTCGGCGGGAGCGCGAGTGACCCTCAGTCACCGATGGATGCCATGGGAAGGGCGGTGATCGGCGGACTCTACGCTTACGCCCTGCGAATAGCGAGCTTTAAAACCGTACGCGACATCGACGCGGCGGCGTTGCCTTGGCCTGCGGCCTCGTTTAGGTCACGCAATATAGACGGCAGCATCAACACGGGCACGACCAGCATGGTGACAATCTATTTCGATCTCGACGGCACGCTGACCAACCCAAAACCCGGGATCACCCGTTCGATCCAGTACGCTCTGGAGCGGCTGGGCCTCGCGGTGCCGACCGAGAACGAGTTGACCTGGTGCATCGGGCCGCCGCTGCATGCCAGCCTGCAAAAGCTGACCGGCAGCGAGAAACTCGCCGATCGAGCCCTCCTGCTCTACCGCGAGCGCTTCAGCGACATCGGCCTGTTCGAGAACGAGGCCTATGCCGGTATCATGGACACCCTGACAACGCTTGCCGCGACAACGCCGCGCATGTTCGTCGCGACCAGCAAGCCCGTGGTCTATGCCTCCCGCATCGTCGATCATTTCGGCCTGAAACCCTATTTCGAGCGCGTGTTCGGCTCCGAGCTCGACGGCACGCGCGTCGACAAGCGCGACCTGCTGCGCTACGCGCTCGACGAAGCCAGGGTCGATCCCGCCAGCGCGATCATGATCGGCGACCGCAGCCACGACGTGGTCGGCGCCCGCACCAACGGCATGACCGCGATCGGCGTGCTCTATGGCTATGGCAGCGAGGCCGAGCTGAGGGATGCCGGCGCACATCACATCTGCGCCGCACACCCCGAGCTGCTCGGCCATTGCGTGGCCTAGGCGTTCACCCTTCGACCGCCGCCAGCATGCCTGTCTTCGAATGGCAGTTCAGATATTCGAAGAACTGTTCGTCCGCGGTCGCTACCGTGACCTCATGATAGAGCCGCAGTTTTGCTGAGGGCCCGAGCGTGGATAGATACTTCATCGCCGCGCCAAAAATCTTGACATGGGTTGGATGCGACTCCGCCCAGCGCTCCAGCGCAGCGAGACTCTTCCACCAGCTCTGGCCGTAGGATTTTTCGCTCGCGCTGCCGTCGGCGGAGAGCACGCCCATGTAACGATTGGCGTAGCAGCCGATCGCAAGGCCATCGTCGCGTAGAAAGTCCATGCCCTCGCGCAGCACCGGCTCGACATCGTCGAGATAGAGTTTTCGCTCCGACGCTTCTGTGTCACTCCAGTCTTGTCCCGAGCGGATCAGGCAGAGATTGTCATGCGCTTTCACGCGCAGCCGCGCTCCGTCACGGATCAGTTCTGGAGACCCGCCAGGCGCCATCGCGTCGGTCTGCGACAGCGGAATGCGGTCGCGCATGCCGCCCCAATAAGCGTGCTCCTGCACCTCGCCGCTCATGCCGTCGGCGATGACGGCGACCCCCTCGGCCCGACCGAGCGAGGAGAACAGCGTCTCATGCCGCTCGACCGAGGGGCGCAACACCTCGATGAAGGTGCCGACGCCCTCTCGCGCTTTGCCAGTCCAGGCCTCGCGCGCCGAGGCAAACCAGGCGTCGAAGCGTGCGACGTCGTCCCAATAGGCGACCGAGACCACATTCTCATGGCCGGCCTGGTCGACATAGTGCGCGCGGTCCCAGTGAGAGGGACCATGCTCGGCAGCGAAGAGCCCTGCGATTTCCTTCAGCGCGTCGGTCGCTGCCGCCGGCACCGTGCCGCGATGCTGCACGCCGAAATAGGCCATCACGACGCGGCTCACCGCGGGTTTGTAGCGCGCCACGAACGACGGATATGGCGGCTGGTAATCGTCCGGTACCCGCTTGTGGCGCGTGCGCTTCATTTCCAGATTCTGAGGAATAGCGGATTCCATGATCAAGCCTCCCCTGCCTGCCGCACTCAGCTCGCCGCCGCTGCAATGTCCGTGGGCTCGACAGTGTCGACCGGCAGCGCAAACTGCTCGACGCGTTGATAGCGCTTCTTGTTGAGCAGCAGCCGCGTCACGTCGGGCCGCGAATAATGCCCGGCAGGATCGGCCGCGTTCTTGGCGACGCCAATCGCTCCGAGATCGATCTCGGCGATCAACAACCCCTCCTGGTCCGGCGCGAGCTTGTCGCCAATCTGGCTGCCGTCGGGCCCGTAGATCGCAGCGAACCCGCCGCCCACATGCAGCAGCGCGTTCTTATCGGGCCGGTCGCAGAGCTCGTCGATCATGGCCTGCGACACGGTTGCGCAAGGCGCCAGCACGAAACAGGAGCCCTCGACCGCATAGACGCGCGAGGCGGCATTGTTGACCTCGGCGCCAAGCGCCGGCGCGAAGGGATCGTAGAGTGAGAAACTCGGCCACGCCGCGACGTGCACCTGCTCGTTCTGGGCATACATGGCGTATTTCGACAGAGGCTGGAGATGTTCCCAGCAGCACAGCGCGCCGATGCGGCCGATGTCGGACCGGGCGTGAACGGCGAGATCGCTACCGTCGCCCTCTCCATAGACAGTGCGCTCGGCATGGGTCGGCCGTAGCTTGCGGCGCTTGGCAATGGTTTCGCCATCGGGCCCTATCAGCCATTGCGCGAGATAGAGACTGCCGCCGTCACGTTCGGACAGGCCGAGCACCGCCGTCAGCTTCGCCTTGCGCACGGCGTCACGCAGCCGCTCGGCCTGCGGACTGTCATAGGACAGCGAATTGTCGAAATAGCGCTGCACAAAACCGCGGCCGATCGCCCAGGCCGGCGAGTCCATCCAGATATGCCAGGGGTAACCGGGGATGAAGGCTTCCGGAAAGGCGATCAGCTTGGCGCCTTTCTCCGACGCCTCCCTGATCAGCGCGATCGACTTGTCGATCGAGGCGTCGAGGTCGAGCCAGGCCGGCGCCGCCTGCACCACCGCCACCTTGTATTTCGGATGTTCGATGCCCATTGCCGCCTCCATTGCCGGTTGATCGGAGACCACGTCCGATGCAGTCTATTGGGGCAAGGCGGGCGGCCGGCGCTCGACCATGGCGGAACAAAAACTCGACCGGGAGGAATTGCCGCCCCGGTACGGAACTTGCCTCCGGTCAGGCCGGATCTGCGCCAACATGCGGCTTTACAGGATGTGAAAGGGAGGCTCTCCAGATGCCAATCCAGTTCACGACGGACGGCAGTCCCGGCTACCGGCGGCTGGCCCTCTGGCAGGACATCGTCTGCGACGTCTTCGTCGGGCTCGACTGCAAGTCGGACCTTGGCAGCGCCTTTCGCGGCTCGGTCACGCAGGCCCCGCTCGGCAAGGCCATATGCTCAGACGTCAGCTCCGACCGCCAGCACGTGTTCCGCACGCCCTCGCGCATCGCGCGCTCGGATCAGGATTTTGTTCTCGTCGCGCTCGGCAATCGCGGCGACGGAGGTGTGGTGCAGGACGGCCGCGAGACCGTGATCCATCCCGGCGAATTCGCCCTCTATGACACCACGCGCCCCTATGAGCTGAAGTTCAACGACACCTTCACGCAGACCATCTTCAAGGTGCCTCGTGAGATGTTGCAGCGGCGGCTCGGCGGCACCGAGGCCCTCACCGCGATCTCGTTCGGCCCCGACGTACCGCTCGAGCGGCTCGCCTATGATTTCATCTTCAAGCTCTGCCAGAGCGCGGACCGTCTCGCGCCGAACAATGCCGCCGCTCTGTCGGAGCAGGCCGTCGATCTATTGGCGATGGCACTGAGCGAACGGCTCGGCAAGACGTCGCTGCCGTCCTCGACCCATCGCTCCGCCCTGCTCTACCGGCTCAAGGCGCACATCCGCAGTCACCTCTCCGATCCCGAGCTGTCGCTGCCCGAGACCGCCGCAGCCCTCGGCATCTCACCGCGTTACGTGAACGATCTCCTCGCCGATGAGGACACCTCGTTCCAGCGCCATGTGCTCGCTGAGCGCCTCGCCCAATGCAGGCGCGACCTCGCCTCGCCCGTGCTCGCTCACCGTCACATCAGCGAGATTGCGTTTGCCTGGGGCTTTAATGACGTCTCGCATTTCGGCCGCGTCTTCCGCGAGCATTTTGGCATGTCGCCGCGCGACTTCCGGCAGAGTCAGTTGCGGCATTGAGGCGAGGTCTGCCGCGAGCCCCGCCTACGGCACCAGCGCATCGCTGGGAGATGCGACGCGGGCCTTCATCGCTTCGCTCATGGGAAGCTGGAGGCTCTGTCCCTTCGGCGGAATCGGCGACTCGAACCACTTCGCGTAGAGCCTCCCGAACTCACCGGACGCCATCTTCTCCTTGATCGCGGCATCGACAAGAGCCTTGAACTCGGGATCTTCCCTGCGGGTCATCAGCCCGTAGTAGGACGGCGCATAAGTAGCCGCCAACATCCGGAATGCCTTGGGATCGGATGCGTTCGCGACCAGCCCGGCAACCAGGATATCGTCCTCGAACCACGCTGCGGCCCGGCCCGTTCCCAGCATGAGGAGCGACTCGGCATGGTCCTTGGCCTGGACGATCGTCACATTCAGCTTCTGGTCATCGAGGAGCTTCTTGGCGATCCCGAAATTCAGCGAGCCCTGCGTGATGACGACGGTCTGCCCGTCAAGTCCTTTCGGCTCCATCAGCGGCGACGAGGCGGACACCAGCCAGCGCGGCGATGCCACATAGGTTGCAACGGAGAACGCCACCTGCTTTTGCCGTTCGGCCGTATTAGTCGTGCTGCCGCACTCGACATCGATGGTGCTGTTCTGGAGCAGCGGAATGCGATTGGACGCATTCACCGGAACGTATTCGATCTCCAGCTCAAGCCGCTGCAACATCACTTTGATCTTGTCGGCCACTGCGGCACAGAGGTCGAGCGAGAGCCCGGTCGGTTTCTGATCTGCGCCGAGATAGGCGAACGGTATCGACGCTTCGCGGTAGCCGAAGGTGATCTTGCCGACCTCCTTGATCTTGTCCAGGGTCTGGCTCGCCGCTTGCGCCGCTCGAATATCGAGCAGCGCAAGCGACAGGGCGGCAACGGCAAACGTCGGCGAATTCCTGCGGATCATGTCAGCCTCCGACCAGTACTAAGCAGTGGGATTTCGCGACAGCTCGTCGAGACTTTCCCTCAAAGCCCGATCAAGGATCTCGACGGCGCGGTCGATCTCCTCGGTCGAGACGGTCAACGGCGGCGCGATGCGCCACACCGATCCGCGCTCGGGGCGGCGGCGGATGTTCATGCTCAGCCCATACTCAAAACACTTCTTCGTCGTCAGGCCGCCGAGCTGATGGGCTGGGCGCCGGCTGTTGCGATCGGTGACCAGCTCGACGCCGAGCAGAAGGCCCATGCCCCTGATGTCGCCGATCTGCTCGTATTTCTGCTGGAGCCCCTCGAACCGGCTTCGCAGGTAGGCGCCCATGACGTTGGCCCGTTCGACCAGCTTCTCTTCAGTGATCACGCGCAGCACCGCGAGTCCGACCTCGGCAAGCAGGGGATCGGAGACGTGGCTGGTGTAATAGGTGAAATGATCCTCGTGGAGCTTGCTCTCGATCGCCTCGGTGGTCGACACCGCCGCAAGCGGAAGGCCGCCGCCGAGCGTCTTCGACATGGTCATGATGTCGGGAACGACCCCAAAATATTCTGATCCCGTCTTCTTGCCGATGCGCCCGAAAGCAGTCTGGGCCTCGTCGAAGATGAGCAGCATGCCGCGTTCATCGGCCGCCTTGCGCAGCGCCTCCATGAACGCCTTCGGCGGCACCAGCACGCCACCGGCGCTGATCACGGGCTCAGCGATGATCGCCGCGCCCCGCCCGCTCGACTGCATGTCGAACATCTTCAGGGCGATCTCGAGATTGGCGAGCGCGGACTCCTCGTCGCTGCCTTTTGCGATGTAGGGCCGATAGGCGTTCGGCTCGGGGATGACGAACACGCCGGGCGCCGGCACGCCATATCCCTTGCGGTCGCTTGCCATGGAGACCGAAGCCGCCCCGCCGGTGATGCCGTGCCACGAGCCGCCGAGAACGAGTACCTCGTAGCCGCCGGTGTACATCTTGGCCATCCGGAGCGCGACTTCGGTCGCTTCGGAGCCGGTGTTGATGAAGATCGAGCGCTTGAGATCGCCGGGCAACCAATCCTTCGCCAGCACCTGGGCGAGCTCGGCGACCACCTCGGGGATCATTCCGCTGAAGAGATGGAAGGCCTTCTTCCCTGCACTCTCCACCGCCGCGACGATGGCCGGATGGTTGTGGCCGATAGTAGCGCACATCTGGCCCGAGGTGAAATCGAGATAGTCGCGCCCGTCGCTGTCGGTCACGATCGTCCCCTTCGCCGAGGTGAAGAGGTTCGGGAACACGTCTCCGCCATAGCGGACGAGGAATTCGTCGGCGGCCTGTTTCAGCGCTGAAGTCATCGGTTCTCCTCGGGCAAGCGGCATCCGCCGCGCAGCCATGCGGTGCGTCGATGCCGAGGCCGCTCAACTTTGTCGGGTCGGTTTTGGGATACGTAGCTGTTGCTTCGGGGCGCTTGCGGTACGAGACTTGCCTGAGCAACAAGAAATTCGTACCGAGCGGACATAATGGGCGCCAGTTCAAAAAACTCAGCAGGTGATGAAGCGGAGTCAACGCAGCGGCAGCGAATGCCTCCGCTCAAGGCGCTATCGGCCTTCGAAGCAGCCTCCCGCCACGGCAGCTTCAGCCGCGCCGCCGAGGAGCTCGGGGTTACGCCCTCCGCGATCAGCCACCACATCCAGAAGCTCGAGGACTTCCTCGGCGTTCGCGTCTTCTCCCGCCACGCCGGCCGTGCGGTGCTCACCAATGCCGGCCGCGTCTATGCCGCCGAGATCGAGCGCGCATTCGGAACGATCATGGGCGCAACGCGGCTGGTCGCGCCGCAGTCGCAGCGCGATCATCTGTTCATCGCGAGCGGTCCGAGCTTTGCCGCCAAATGGCTTCAGCCGCGGATCGGGAATTTCATCGGCGAGCATCCGGAGATCGGGATCAGGCTGTCAACCATCGCCGACTTGCGCGATCTCGAGACCATTCGCTTCGATCTCGCCATTGCCTATGGACGCCCGCCCGTCCTGAACAATCGGCATATCGAGCCTCTCCTGGCGGAGCGTCTGCGCCCGCTCTGTAGCCCGCGGCTGATCGAGCAACTCGAACTTCACGAACCCGGTGATCTCGCCCGCGCCACGCTGATTCATTCGTCGAACGCACTGACCTGGACCGACTATCTGCGAAAGGTCACCGGCTCGACGATCAAAGCCCGCCACGAATTGTGGTTCGACCGGTCCACCATGGCCATTGACGCGGCTGTCGAAGGTCTCGGCGTCGTCCTCGAGAGCGAGATCCTCGCCGCCGAGGAGCTGGACAAAGGCACGCTCGTCGCGCCTTTTCGCCAGCCCGAGTTCGAGGTCGAGACGGTGTCCTATTATCTCGTGCGGTCCGCCGAAGCCAAAGGCCGCAGCCATGTCGGCGCGTTCGAGGCCTGGCTGCGTGCGAAGATCACGGCCGCGAATTTGCAGGCGACGAGCGCGGCGTAACGCGTGCGGCCCCAGCAGAGCCGCTATGTGAGCGCGCAATAGGACACGGCGCTTGCTTGCATTACCATCCGGCACCAAGGCCGCAGGGATCAATCAGCGGCCAGCCGAGGAGCATATCGATGGAATACCGACGCCTGGGCCGGTCTGGCCTCATGGTCCCTGCTCTGAGCCTTGGAACCGGCACGTTCGGCGGCGTCGGCCGCCTTGCTGCATGGGGGACGACTGACGCGACCGAAGCGCGGCGCCTTTTGGACATCTGCCTCGAGGCCGGTGTGTCGATGTTCGACACCGCCGACGTCTATTCACTCGGCGAATCCGAGCGCGTTCTCGGGCAGGCCATCAAGGGCCGCCGCGACAAGGTGCTGGTCTCGACCAAGGCAACGTTCCGCTTCGGCGACGGGCCCAACGACGTCGGCTCGTCACGGCAACATCTGCTCGCGGCCATCGATGGCGCGCTGAGCCGCCTCGGCACCGACTACATCGATCTGTTCCAGCTCCATGGCTTCGACGCATTCACCCCGCCTGAAGAGGTGCTTGCGACCCTCGATGGGCTCGTGCGCGCCGGCAAGATCCGCTACGTCGGCGTTTCGAACTTTTCAGGCTGGCACCTGATGAAGGCGCTCGGTGTTGCCGACAAGCACGGCTTTCCGCGCTACGTCGCCAATCAGACTTACTATTCATTGATCGGCCGCGACTACGAATGGGAGCTGATGCCGCTTGGCCTCGACCAGGGGCTCGGCGCCGTCGTCTGGTCGCCACTCGGATGGGGCCGCTTGACCGGAAAGATTCGCCGCGGCCAGCCGAAGCCGGAGGTGAGCCGCCTGCCCAAGACCGCCGATTTCGGGCCGCCCGTGCCGGACGAGCACGTTTATCGCGTTGTGGATGCGATCGACGAGGTCGCCAAGGAGACGGGCAAGAGCGTCTCACAAATCGCGTTGAACTGGCTATTGCAGCGTCCGACGGTCTCGACGCTGATCGTCGGCGCGCGCAACGAGACCCAGCTGCGCGAGAATCTCGGCGCGGTCGGCTGGTCGCTGACCAAGGACCAGATCGCAAAGCTCGACGCGGCGAGCAAGGTCACGCTGCCCTATCCCTACTGGCATCAACGGGGAACGTTCTCCGATCGCAATCCGCCGCCGGTGTAGACCTCTTCGGAAAGTCGACATCGCGCTGGTGAGGCCGCGAGAGCCTCCTGACCCATGCTTGTAGCGCCGGGGCCCCCTCCCGACACAGGAACCGTCGGTGTCCTGCCGGGTTGCGATGCATCTCGCAATTTCCTAATCCGGAGATCAATCACGGCTCGAATCAAGCAAGCCTCCACCATGTCGTCTGTCCCGATCGAACATGCCGACGGCCTGCCACAGCCCCAGCGCAACCAGGCGGTCCTGACCATTGCGCTCGGCATCATCATGGCCGTCGTCGACAGCGCGATTGCCAATGTGGCGCTGCCGACGATCGCGGCCGACCTCGACGCGAGCCCGGCCTTCTCGATCTGGATCGTCAACGGTTATCAGCTCGCGATCACGATCTCGCTGCTGCCGCTGGCCTCGCTCGGCGAGATCGTCGGCTATCGCCGTGTGTACCTGGTCGGGCTGGTGCTGTTCACGCTCGCATCCGCGTTCTGTGCGCTGGCGCATACGCTGCCGCTGCTGACGATCGCGCGCATCCTGCAAGGGTTCGGCGCGGCCGGCATCATGAGCGTCAACTCGGCGCTGGTCCGCTTCACCTATCCGCGCAGCCTGCTCGGCCGCGGCATCGGGCTCAACGCGCTCGTCGTCGCCTTCTCCGCCGCAATCGGCCCGACGATCGCGGCCGGCATCCTTGCGGTCGGAAGCTGGCCCTGGCTGTTCGCCATCAACGTTCCGCTCGGCGTGGTGACGCTGGCGCTCGGCTGGCGCAGCCTGCCGCACACGACGCCCGCGAGCCATTCCTTCGACTGGCAGAGCGCGGGTCTCTCCGCGATCACCTTCGGTGTCGGCATCGCCGCGATCGACAGTGTCGGTCACGGCGAGGCACCGATCACCTGGCTCGTCCAGTTCGCCATCGCCATCATCGCCGGCGGATTGCTGATCTACCGCGAAACGCACATGGCATCGCCGCTACTGCCGGTCGACCTGTTGCGCATTCCGGTGTTCGGGCTGTCGATTGCGACCTCGATCGCCTCGTTCTGCGGACAGATGCTGGCCTTCGTTGCGATCCCCTTCTATCTCCAGAGCCGGTTTGGCTATTCGGCCGTGCATATGGGCCTCTTGATCACACCATGGCCGATTGCGGTGGCCTTCGCAGCGCCCCTCGCCGGCCGACTGGTCGAGCATTATCCGGCCGGCCTGCTCGGCGGCATCGGGCTTACGCTGTTCGCCTGTGGTCTCGGCGCGCTCGCCTACCTGCCCGCAACTCCGACACCGCTCGACATCATCTGGCGGATGGCGCTGGCCGGCGCCGGCTTCGGCCTGTTCCAGACACCGAACAACCGCACCATGATCGCCGCCGCGCCGCGCGAGCGCTCGGGTGGCGCCAGCGGCATGCTCGGCACGGCGCGGCTGCTCGGCCAGACCACGGGCGCAGCGCTGGTAGCGCTGTTCCTCGGCCGCTATCCGATCGATGGCACCCGAATCGCGCTCCTCACCGGCGTTGGATTTGCGCTCTGCGGCGCGATACTGAGCATGCTGCGGCTGTCGCCTGCGGGCGCGCGCGGCGCCGAACATGTCCGCGTGCAGGACGACCAGCGCCTGCGGGGCGAGTAGCGCGAGCCCACGCAAAGGTCACTGCCTCTCCCTCCATGCAACCCGTGCACGGCTTAACTATCTGACGCACGAACCATTGCACTCGCGCTCCGGTTGCGCTTCATTGGCATCGGGCAAGGGGCATTTCATGCGTTCAATTGGAATTGTGGCGCTCAGCGTCATGCTGGGCGGCTGCGCGTCTGTCACGCGCGGCACGACCGAGAATATCAGCATTGCATCGACACCGTCTGGCGTTGAAGCCGTTGTCAGCGGAATGGAGGTTCCGACCACCTGCACGACGCCTTGCTCCGTGGTCATCAAGCGGAACGCCGACATCTCCATCACCTTCCAGAAGGAAGGCTATGACCCGCAGATCATACCGCTGAGCCGGGACATCCCGACCTCCGGGGCCGCCGGCTTTGCAGGCAATCTTTTGCTAGGCGGTGTCATCGGCATGGGGGTCGATGCGGCAACGGGTGCGGCAACCGATCACAAGCCGAATCCGGTCATCGTGACGATGCAACCGTCCGTCCCGCAGGCAGCACCGCGCACTCCGAAGAAGCCGCGTCCGCCACGCGCACCCGAGGCGGGTACGTAAGGCCGCTGTGCGGTCCGACATCGGCGTCAACAAAAAGGCCGGCTCTTCAGCCGGCCTTTTCGATTCATGATGCGCCTGGATCAGGCCTTGACCAGCGGGCCCTTCGAGGTCGGCCCCTTCGAGCCGCCCGGGCCACCCGGCTTGGGCTTGCCCGGCGGGCGCTTGCGGGCGGGCAGCTTTTCCTGCTTCGGCGTGACCGGGCCCTCGACGAATTCGAAGCCGATCTTCTCCTTGGTCTCGTCGGCCTCGTCCTTAACCAGGACGACGCGGACATGGCCACCACCCTTGAGCTTGCCGAACAGCACCTCGTCGGCCAGCGGCTTCTTGATATGCTCCTGGATCACGCGGGCCATCGGCCGCGCCCCCATCTGCTCATCATAGCCGTGCTGGACCAGCCAGACCTTGGCAGGCTCGGACAGTTCGATGGTGACGTCACGGTCGCCGAGCTGCGCCTCGAGCTGAAGCACGAACTTCTCCACCACCGTACCGATCACCTCGACGCTGAGATGGCTGAACGAGACGATGGCATCGAGGCGGTTGCGGAATTCCGGCGCGAACTGCCGGTTGATCGCCTCGTGGTCGTCGCCTTCCCGCTTGGAGCGGGTGAAGCCGAACGCCTGCTTGGCGAGATCCGAAGCACCTGCATTCGTGGTCATGATCAGGATCACGTTGCGGAAATTAACCTGCTTGCCGTTGTGGTCGGTGAGCCGGCCGTGATCCATGATCTGGAGCAGCACGTTGTAGAGGTCGGGATGCGCCTTCTCGATTTCGTCGAGCAGCACCACGCAATGCGGATGCTGGTCGACGCCGTCGGTCAGCAGACCGCCCTGATCGAAGCCGACATAGCCGGGAGGCGCGCCGATCAGGCGCGACACGGTGTGCCGCTCCATGTATTCGGACATGTCGAAGCGCAACAGCTCGACGCCGAGCGACGCTGCGAGTTGTTTTGCGACTTCGGTCTTGCCGACGCCGGTCGGACCGGAGAACAGGTAGCAGCCGATCGGCTTCTCCGGCTCGCGCAGGCCCGCGCGGGCGAGCTTGATTGAGGCTGCCAACGACTCGATCGCCTTGTCCTGACCGAACACCGTGCGCTTCAGGGTCTGCTCGAGATGCTTGAGCACCTCGGCATCGTCCTTCGACACGCTCTTCGGTGGGATCCGCGCCATCGAGGCGATCGTGGTTTCGATCTCCTTGATGCCGATGGTCTTCTTGCGCTTGTTCTCGGCGACCAGCATCTGCGCCGCACCGGACTCGTCGATCACGTCGATCGCCTTGTCGGGCAGCTTGCGGTCGTGGATATAGCGCGAGGAGAGCTGGACGGCGGCCTCGATCGCCTCGTTGGTATATTTCAGCCGGTGGTAGTCCTCGAAGTACGGCTTGAGACCCTTCAGGATCGCGATCGCGTCCTCGACCGTCGGCTCGTTGATGTCGATCTTCTGGAAGCGCCGCACCAGCGCGCGGTCCTTCTCGAAGTGCTGGCGGTATTCCTTGTAGGTGGTCGAGCCCATGCAGCGGATGGTGCCCGAGGCGAGCGCCGGCTTGAGCAGGTTCGAGGCATCCATCGCCCCGCCCGACGTCGCACCCGCACCGATCACGGTGTGAATCTCGTCGATGAACAGGATGGCGTTGGGATGCGCTTCAAGCTCCTTCAGCACCTGCTTGAGGCGCTCCTCGAAGTCACCGCGATAGCGCGTGCCGGCGAGCAGCGTGCCCATGTCGAGCGAGAACACGGTCGCAGCCGCCAGAACCTCCGGCACCTCGCTGTCGACGATGCGCTTGGCGAGGCCCTCTGCGATCGCGGTCTTGCCGACACCGGCCTCGCCCACGAACAGCGGATTGTTCTTCTGCCGGCGGCACAGCACCTGGATCGCGCGGTTGATCTCGGAATTGCGTCCGATCACCGGATCGATCTTGCCGTCACGCGCCTTCTTGTTGAGGTTGACGCAATAGGTCTCGAGCGCCTCGCCCTTCTTCTTGGCGTCCTCGCTGCCCTTGGCTTCGGTCTCCTCGTCGACGCCGCGCACCGGCCGCGCCTCGGAGACGCCGGGCCGCTTGGCGATACCATGGCTGATGTAGTTGACCGCGTCGTAGCGCGTCATGTCCTGCTCTTGCAGGAAATACGCGGCATGACTTTCGCGCTCGGCAAAGATCGCGATCAGCACGTTGGCGCCGGTCACCTCTTCGCGACCGGACGATTGCACGTGGATCACTGCGCGCTGGATCACGCGCTGGAAACCGGCGGTCGGCTTGGCGTCGTCGGCGCCGTCCGTCACCAGATTCTCGAATTCGGTCTCAAGATAATTGACGAGGCTCGTGCGGAGCTTGTCGAGATCGACGCTACAGGCGCGCATGACGGCGGCTGCATCGGAATCGTCAATCAGAGAGAGCAGGAGATGCTCGAGCGTCGCGTATTGGTGATGACGCTCGTTTGCGATCGCCAGTGCACGATGCAGGGATTGTTCAAGGCTTTGAGAAAAAGTCGGCATTCGCGTCCTCTATGGCCCCCACCATCATGATCGCCATCGCCCGGTCAGGCAACAACAACCTTTGTCACATATAGTTATACAAAGCCGCGGCGAAAGACCGGTTCCGCGACTCAAGGGAGTACGCACCCCACGGTATTTTCGATGCAAAACCCGTTCCGATTTGGGCGGGATTGGCGCCGGTACAGATTTCCGTAGTTTTGCCGGGAAGCGACCGACATCGCGCAGACATCACGCGACGATCACACTGCGACATGCCCAAGAACTGCGACATGCCCAAGAACTGCGACATGCCCAAGAACTGCGACATGCCCAGGAACTGCGACATGCCAAGCGCCGGCTTCGAACGCGCCGTGAGGTGTCTTACTTCTTCTCCATCACGCATTGCAGCGGATGCTGGTGCTTGCGGGCGAAATCCATCACCTGCGTCACCTTGGTCTCGGCAATCTCGTAGGTGAACACGCCGCACTCCCCGATGCCGTGATGATGGACATGCAGCATGATCTTGGTCGCGGCCTCGATGTCCTTCTGGAAGAACTTCTCCAGCACATGGACGACGAATTCCATCGGCGTGTAGTCGTCGTTCAGGATCAGCACACGATAGAGGTTGGGCCGCTTGGTCTTCGGCTTGACCTTGGTGATCACGGACGTGTTCGGCCCCGTCGGGCCGCCGGAACGGTTCTCGTCGTTGCTCATCCGGGGAGCGTGGGCGGCGGCCGCCGCGGACAGGTCGAGTCTGGAAGTCAGTTGCAGCATGGCTCAGGCGTTCAAATTCCCCACGGAAGCGAATAACGGTCCACCGCGCCGCCCCGCACTTGGGAGCCTCGCACAGGCGCGCCGCCTTGTTGGATCGCCGCTTCCAACCGGTCCGGTCCAAGCCGGATCGATTGCAGGGAATATGGGCCCGCCCCCGGCTCGCCGCAAGCGTGCAAAGGTCCGGCCGATGCGGCCGCGGCGGCCCCGATTCCCGGTCCGGCGATCCTGGCGAAGGTTAATCAATCCGGACTGATTTGACAAAAATTTCCGTCCCGACCGTTTAGAACGTGTTGACCAAGAACCTGACACGGGCGGGACCGCGGCGGTTTAGCGCGGGATCCCTCCGGTTTTCTACGGTCCTGTTTACCCGCGGTTCAATGGGTATGGCGCTAAATCGGGCAAAACCACAGATGTCGGGGATCGTCATGTTTCGCCTGCCCGTTGTCAGCCTCATTGGACGTAAGCTCGCCCGTTTCGCGGGGGCCGAGCAAGGCAATATCGCGGTCATCTTTGCCATCACGCTGATCCCGATCTTGAGCTTCGTCGGCGCCGCCGTCGACTATACGCGGGCAGCCCGGGCACGCACAGCGATGCAGGCCGCTCTCGACTCCACCGCCCTGATGCTGTCCAAGGATCTGACGCAGGGTACGATCACGAGCTCCGACATCAGCTCGAAGGCACAGAGCTATTTCACGGGGCTCTATACGGATACGGAAGCGCAGGGCGTCTCCATCACCTCCAACTACACGACAGCGACGGCGAGCACAGCGGCGACCATCCTTCTGAGCGGCTCCGGCCACATCACGTCTGATTTCATGCAAATTGCAGGATTTCCGACACTCGGCTTCAATACCGCGTCGACGACGACCTGGGGCAACGTCAAGATGCGCGTGGCGCTGGCGCTCGACAACACGGGATCGATGGCGCAGGACGGTAAGATCACCGCGCTCAGAAATGCGGTGGCCGGCAGCGGCGGCCTCATCGAGCAGCTCAGCGCACTGAGCAAGACCAACGGCGACGTCTATATCTCGGTCATCCCCTTCGCCAAAGACGTCAATGTCGACGCCAGCAACTATGGCCAGAGCTGGATTGACTGGACGGATTGGCTCAATCCGCCCACCACGCAACCCGCCAATGGCAGCTATCAGGCGACGCTGCCGATGAACTGGCACGCCGTTGGACCCGGCGCGAAGTGCCCGTTCTCGAACAGCAGCGGTGGCTTCACCTGCAACGCCAGTCCAACAAGCAAGTCGAATGTTTCGACGATTCCTCCGACTGGCAACACCTACGCAGGCTATATTTGCCCAAGCGTGGATGCCAACTCCCACACTCTCTACAACGGCTGCTGGACCAGTGAGGCCGCCGGCACCGGCGTCTTCTGCTCGGGGTCCTCGTCGTGCGCCTGCCCCAAGGATTCCTCGAACAATGCCGTCTCTGGCTGCACCTGCACCGGCAGCAACGGCGGCAGATCATGCACCGGCAATCTCTATGTCCACAACTGGACGCAGCCCGGACCGAACGATCTGACGCACAATCTGAACCAGCCTCGGGTCAGCGCCGTCGTTGGCTTCACAAACAATAAATGGACCTCCACGAACACCACGCCAACGGTTGTGAACGCCTATAATCAGGCTTCGACGAATCCGATCAACACCTGGACGGGCTGCATCGCTGACCGCACCCAGCCGAACGACGCCACCGGTGTGCTGCCCGTGACGTCCGACGTCACGACGCTGTTCCCTGCCAACGAGTATTACGAGAACAGCGCGTCCTATTGCAGCAGCAGCGCCTCGACCCAGCTCGAGCCGATCATTCCCCTGAGCTACAACTGGAGCACGCTCAAGACAGCCGTCAATGCGATGCAGCCGACAGGCGGCACCAATCAGGGGGTCGGATTGGCCTGGGCCTGGCAGTCGCTGCTGGTTGGCGGCCCGCTGAATACACCAGCTGAGGACGCCAACACGACCTACAACAGGGTCATCATCCTGCTGTCGGACGGCCTCAATACCGAAGATCGCTGGCCCGAATACGGCAACGGCAGTTCGCAAGCGTCGGGCAATCCGATCGACGTCCGGCAGGCGCTGATGTGCAGCAACCTTAAGGCCGCCAAGGATTCCAAGGGCCAGACGATGTACACGATCTACACCATCCAGGTGAACACATCCTCGCCCGCGGATGCGACGTCCACGGTGCTGCAGAACTGTGCGAGCAGCTCCGACAAGTTCTTCATGCTGACGAGCTCGAGCCAGATCCTCACGACGTTCAATACGATCGGTACCGCGCTGAGCAAGCTGCGCGTGGCACGCTGACGGATCAATCGCCCCCGAACAAAAAAAGCCCGGCTGAACCAGCCGGGCTTTTTGATTCCAGGACTTCCGGAAGAAATTAGTTGGCGGCCGGGGTGAACTTCGAGACGACGGTCTCGACCGGCTTGAACGCCTGCTTGGCGAGATCGCTGTAGAGGCCGGCGATCTTCTGCGATTCCGCGACGAAGCTCTCGTAGGCGGAGCGGGCGAAATCGGTCTGCGCTTCCAGCGCCTTGTCCAGCGACTTCACGCCGGAAAGCTTCTCGACAAAGGACTTGGTGTCTTCGAACGACTTCTTGGTGTAGTCGCCGTATGCGCTGGCGATCGCCTGGAGGCCGTGCTGCACCGAGGTCGCGGAAGCAACGTAGGTCTCGAAGTGCTCTTTCCCGTAATTCTGAAAGTCTTCAACCTTGAACATTTTGGAATCCTTTTCCCTGGCTTTGGTCCGGAAGCCCGGCTCCCTGACTCTGCCCACAATTAGTGCAGCGCACAAAAAAGTCAAGAATCTTGTGCGACGCACAAAAATAGATGCAAGTTACGGAGATTCCCGGGCTTTCCCGCAATGGTTCCTTAAGCTTTTGGAAACCCCGGGCCCCTACCCTGATTCCCTGGACGTATTCACCTTCCGCAGGCGGTCAAAAGCCGTTTGAGAACATCACCTTAGCCAGAACAGCGGCTCAGGCCCAACGTCCCCCGCAGCGAGCAACGGCGGAGGGACAGCCTGAGCAGGTAATGATCCCGGGTCCGCAGGGCACAATTTCGCCTCACGAGCCGGTGATCAAGTCACAAACGGGGACGGGGTTTCATGCTTCGTAACAACTGGTCTTCCTCGCGCTTGGCGCGGGTTGGCGTTTTTGGGCTTCTGACGGTCACGACAGCCGTCATCTTCACGACCGAGGCCGCCGATGCGCGGCGCTATCGGCGGCATTATGCGCACCACCGGGTGCAGCGTGATGTCTCCGAGAGCTACAGCCCGCAATTCGCGTCGATTATCGTCGACGGCAATTCCGGCTCGGTGCTCCAGTCGACCAGCCCCGACGGGCTCCGCCATCCCGCCTCGCTCACCAAGATCATGACGCTCTATCTGCTGTTCGAGCGCCTCGAGTCCGGCAAGATGAAGCTCGACACCGAGATGCCGGTGTCGCAGCACGCCGCCGACCAGGATCCGACCAAGCTGAACCTGCGTGCCGGCCAGACCATTCGCGTCGAGGACGCGATCAAGGGCCTCGTCACCCGCTCGGCCAACGACGCCGCCGTTGTGATCGCGGAAGCGATCGGCGGCGACGAGGACGATTTCGCGCAGATGATGACGCGCAAGGCGCGCGCGCTCGGCATGTCCAAGACGGTCTACCGCAACGCCAACGGCCTTCCCAACGACGAGCAGGTCACGACCGCGCGCGACCAGGCCACGCTCGGCCGCGCCATCCAGGAGCGCTTCCCGCGCTACTATCGCTATTTCTCGACCTCCACGTTCAATTGGCGCGGACAGTCGATCCGGAACCACAATCATCTGCTCGGCAGCGTCGAGGGCGTGGACGGCATCAAGACCGGCTACACCCGCGCCTCCGGCTTCAACCTCGTGACGTCGATGCGCCGCGGCAACCGCCACCTGATCGGCGTGGTGCTCGGCGGCCGCAGCGGCGGCTCGCGCGACGCCATCATGCGCAATCTGCTCGCGGAGAATCTCGAGAAGGCCGCGACCACTCATACGGTCGTGGCGGTCACCGAGCGTAACGGCACTGATGCCAGCACCGATGTCGCTGATGCCTCCGATACTCCGGCCCGCCCCGCTCCGCAGGTCCAGGCTGCAGCCGCCCCTGCGCCCGAGGCACCCGCGCCGCGTCCCGCCTCGCGCCTGTCGGCGCTTGCGGCTGCGACTGCCGCGATGCCGCCCCCCCTGCCCAAGCCTGAAGCCAAGCCCACTGAGTCCAAGATCGAGCCCGCGCCGCTCACCAATGGCGTGATCTCGAGCCAGCCGCTCTCCCTCATTCCGGGTTCGTCCGAGCCGATGAAGCCGGTCCGGGTCAAAACGGTTCAGGTCAAGGCGGGCACCGTGAAAGTCGCGTCCGCCGCCCCGACGCAAGTCGCACCGCAGGTCACCAACACGATTACGCCCCGCAACGAGGTCGCGGAGACCTCCGGCGCTCTCGTCGCCAAGGCCGACACCATCAACAGCAAGCCAGAGCCCGCCAGGGCCGAGGTCGCCCGTACCGAGCTGCCGCAGCAGCCGGCGGGCTTCGGCACCGGCAACGGCATTCTCGGCGTGCTGCCGTCAGCAACCGCTGCCGCGCCCGCTCCGATGGCTGCGAAGCTCGCCTCCGCCGATCCGTCGCCGCAGCCAATCCAGATGAGCGCCACCACCAGGCCGGTCGTCACCCACAGCGGCTGGATCGTCCAGGTCGGCGCGCTGGAGAGCGAGAATGAAGCCCAGCAGCGCATCGACGCCGCGCGCAGCTCGGCCCGCGGCCTGCTCAGCAAGGCCGACCCGTTCACCGAACCGGTCGTCGCCAAGGACAATCGCAAACTCTACCGCGCCCGCTTCGCCGGGCTCGAGCGGGACCAAGCCGAAGCCGTCTGCCGCGCCCTGAAGCGCGCCGACATCTCCTGCATCACCGTCCGCAACTGATCTTCTCCACCGTTTCCGAACAAAATGCCCGCGCCCAGCCGCGGGCATTTTTGTTTTGGGAGGCGCGGTGACGCAAAGTCAGTTCCGCGACAACCTCTCGTCAACAATTTACGGTTAAATTTCTGCTCAAGGGATTGACCACGCCGACAATGGCGGGCATCGGGGCGACGGCAAACAGAGCATGCGGAGCTCACGCGGTACGGGCGTTTGTAGCGTGGTGCCGGAGTTAGCCGTTATGCGTACGAAGCAGAGTATCCTTGGCCTCGTTTACACGGGCAGCGAGATACGTCGAGCCCCCCTGATCGGGATGCAGTTTCTTCATCAGGGACTTGTGAGCCCGGCCGATGTCGTCACGCCCCGCCCCCGGCTGCAAGCCAAGGATCTGATAGGCCTCCTCCGCCGTCATTTTGCCGCTCGCCACCGTGCGGCGCTGCCCCCCTGCCGCGTTGCCTTGCGCGTTCTGACGCCAAGCGGGAAACCGGCGGTCCAGATAGCTTTCAAGTAAGGCCACGCTCTCGGCGTCAAACGCCGGGACCATCGCCAGCAGGCCAGCCAGATCGAACTCGTCGAGACCGCGGCCGGCGTGGGGTCCGGCAACGAGCTGGCCTGTGAGTTGGCCAGAATCGTGGTCGAGCCGCATGTCCAGGAACTGCGAGCGCACGCGCGAGGTCTTGCCGGACGGGCGCGTTGCGCCGCCTCCGAATAGGCCGCCGACACCGCCGAAGCCCGCATTCGCCAGCGGCGTCCAGCCAAGCAGGCCGGCGCCGAATATCCCGAGCGGGATCGCCACCGCCAGCTCGCCCCTCAAGCCGGTGAAGGCTGCAACCGCGAGCGCCACCACGCCGCCGCCGACCTTGATGGTGCGCGCCAGCACCGCCGGATTGGCTGCGCGGAACATCTGGAGCAGCAGATATAGGGTGATAATTGCGACAACGCCGGCGATCAGAGTCATGGCGTGAATATAGTCGCCCCATTGTCAAAAAGCATGGCGTCCTTTCGCGCGTTCGCAATTGGCAGATGACACGAGACGATTGTTCGCCCGATAGTCCGGCGCGCTACGACCGGAACGGAGTTGCGACATGGGCGCGGATGGACTGGTGACGCTTGCAAGCCCGTACGGGTCTCGGGAAACCATGGACCGGCTCGAGGCCGAGCTGACAACGAAGGGCCTGCGCATCTTCGCCCGGATCGACCACGCCGCGGGCGCGGCGGAGGCTGGCCTTTCACTGCGGCCGACGGAGGTCCTGATCTTCGGCAACGCCAAGGCCGGGACGCCTCTGATGCAGTCAGTCCAGTCCATCGGCATCGACCTGCCGCTCAAGGCCCTGGTCTGGCAGGATGCTGCCGGCGCCACCTGGTTATCGTACAATGATCCGGCATGGCTTGCGGCGCGCCACGGCGTACCGGCCGACATGGCCGTGCTTGGCAATATGTCGGCGCTGCTTGCGGCCGTGACGAAGGCGGCGACGGCGCCTCCGTCCGCGTCGCCTCCATCGCAGGCCGCGCCCGCTTAAGCCGCTACTTCATCTGTCCGATCAGCTTCGCCGCGCCGCTCGTCGCCTTTGACAATTTCAACGCCTCGCGGCCGCCGGCGGCGTAGGCCGCGGCCGCGCGCAAGAGGTCGCGCAACTGCGCCGCCGCGCCGGGATCGAACCGGCACCAGGCGCCACCGGTCAGGCGTGCGATCTCGCGAAACGCCTGCTCGGCCACGGCATCGTCGCCTTCCTGAAACAGGAACACCGGCACCTTGAGCATGCCGAGCTCGCCGGCCTTGGCGCAGAGCTCGTCGACCTTTTCTTCCATCGCATCGCCGACGAAGACCACGGCGCGCACGCCGGATGCAACCGCTTCGCGCCGCGCCTCGGTCAGCACCTTGCCGATCTGGGTGTCGCCACCGCGGCAATCGATCTTGCTCATCAGCGTCGCAAGCCTGCCGCTGTCGGAGATCCACCCGCTGGCACGGCATTCATCGTAGCCGCGATAGTAGACGAGCCGGATGTCGAGGCTGCCGAGCACCGCGGCCTCGCGAAACATGTCCGCCTGAAGCGCGCAGGCCATATCCCAGGTCGGCTGCCGGCTCATGGTCGCGTCCAGCGCAAAGATCAGCCGCCCCTTCGCGCCGGGCGCATGGGGCGATAACGCACGCGCCTTGGCAACGAAGGCGGCGACGTCCTCCGAGGTCGAGGTTTTTGCCTGCGGCAGCGCGCCGTCGCTGTCGGCCTTCGCCGACACGGCATCACTATTGCGCGGTTTGACTGGTTCGTTGGACATCGGGGATCGCACTTGGTCTCAAGCAACCAATGTGGATAGCGCGCCCTGCCCGGTCAATGTGCAAAGCCTCCGCAGGCGGATACCGGCGGAGGCTTTTGAAACTTGTTTTCGGCTATGGCGGGGGCGTTTAGCTCTTGGCGGGCGCCATCAGGGCAACCGGACCGGGCTCAAGTATCTTTGGCGGGGACGACGTGGTGTCGACCGGCGCTATCGAGCTGTCAGTGTCGCTCAGGAATTTATCGAGCATGCCCTGGATCGAGTTCTTGGCCTGATCCGGACCGGTATCGCGCATGTCGTTATGCTGGAAGTCCGTCTTCACGACCTGGATGCCGGCCTTCTCGCACTCCTCGTCGGTCGGGATCACGCCCGGATCGGTCTTGAACTGCGGATCCTTGGAGCGGAACGACAGGATCTTGAACTTGCCGGCGGTCACGAAAGGCACGCGGAGATTATCCAGCGTCACGACCTTCTTGACCTCGTCCGGATATTGCTTGGCGAAGTACATGGTGATGTCGCCGCCCATGGAATGGCCGACCATCGTCACCCGCTCGTAATCGGCGTTAGGCTGAACCTTCTTCATCTCCTGCATGGCGAGATGGATGTTGGCGACGCCGCGCAGGATCTGCGGCAGCCGGCCGACATAAAGCTCGCCGGGCTTGGTCACCATCGGAGGATCGGTCGGCAAATCATGCTGCGGGCTGACCACGAGATAGCCGCGCGCTGCAAACACATTGGCGAGGAAGCCGTACTCGGTATTCTTGACGGTGTTGCCGTGATTGATCACTGCGACCGGCATCGTGATCATGCCGGCATTGGCCTGCATTTCCTTGTCGCGGCGGATCGCGATATCGACAGGCACGGGACGATTGTCACGCGACGGATCGTAGAAGGTGATGGTCTCATGCCTGATCGCCCACTTGCTCGCCGTGAAATAGGCGACGCCGCAGAGGGCACTGACACAAACCAGAACGGCAATTCCACGCTTCATTTTCGTCCTCAGCCTCAGGCTTGTCTCACCTGAAGTCCCTGTCGAAACCGTGTTTGTTCGGGGAGCTCTTTGGCTCCCTCGCGCCTATTCCCTAATATACGTCACAGCCGCGTGACAGAAAGGCCAAATATTGTGAACTAGCAGCCCTTTCATTGTGCGACGCACACGTTTCTTGGGCACCCCGTCCTCATACCGCTACGTCAAGGTGCAGGTCACCATCCGACGCAACTCGTCTCGATCGGGTTCAATTTCGCGGTAAACGCAGGATGAAAACGGCTTTGCGCGCGCTCGGTTCCGGCGGGAACCGACAACGCTGATCACCCAGAAGTAGCGGCGTACCGCCAGCGCCTAGGCCCCGAGGATGTCGTGGACCTCAAGCGGCTTGTCGACCTGGCTGAACCACTCGGCCCGGTTGGCCGCACGGCGGCGGCCACGCTCGTCGAGCGGCAGCTTGAGCTGGCGCAGCAGGCTCGTCACCTCCTCCCGCGCGGTCAGATGGCCGAGATTGGGTCGCATGCCGAGCGTCGCCTCGTCGATCTCGTCGAGCGCGGTCAGGCCGCGCGGGAAGAACTCGCGATAGACGACGCGCTCGGCAAAGCCGTCGACATAGCGGAAGCCGAGCCGCAGCGACAAATCCTTCAAGCCGTCGGCGACGAGCTGCTTGTTGCGGGAGCCGAGCATCGACAGGCGATTGCGCACCACGATCCAGTCGGTGCTCGAGCCGTCGAGCTGGCGGCGCTTGCGGCGGGTGTCGCGCACCATCTCGGCGTAATGGCTTTCCCCCGTCACCGCGTAATTGGCGGGATCGACGGTGCCGAGCACGTCGAAATCGAGGAAGCTGTCGTTGATCGGCGTGACCAGCGTGTCGGCCATCGAATGCGCGAGCCGCATCAAATAGCTGTCGGTGCCGGGCGTATCGATGACGATGAAGTCGAAACTGCTCTCGACCGCCGAGACCGCCTCCATGAACTGCTGGAACTCGGAATTCTCGTTCTCGGCGATCTGCATGGTCTCGCCGAGCTTGATGCAGCGATGCACCGGCAGCTCGAGGTCGAGCTTGGTGCGGCGCGCCCAGGCGGAACGGTTGTTGATGTAATGGGTGAAGCTCTGCTGGCGGCAGTCGAGGTCGATGGTGGCGACGCGCTGGCCGGCCTTCAGGAGCGCAACCGCGATGTGCAGGGCGGTCGTCGATTTGCCGGAGCCGCCCTTCTCATTGCCGAGCACAACGACATGCGCCGAGCCGGATTGGCTTTGGCTAGCCTGCACAAGCATGGCGATCCTCAACACCCCTAAACAATATCTTCGAGTTGGCCGCGTCTGCGGTCAAGTGAAATGCGTGACAGGATGACGAAATCACTGTGCGTCGTTCTTCATCATGAATTGTGTCGCCATGTCGCGTCTGTGATTCAGCCCACAATGGCGCGACATCCTCGCTGCGGGGGATGCTGTGCCGCATGTCGATGCATGGCGTCCACGACCGCCGCTTGTTAAGGTTAGCCGGCTGCGGGACAAGCCGCGCCCACCCCCAACCATCACTGAGTCCCGATGTCACCAAGCCCCTTGATCGCCCGCACGGTGCCCGTCCTGCGGCGCGCCGTCGACAATCTCCGCAAGCGAAAAGCCACGGTCGCGCTGGTGCCGACCATGGGGGCACTCCATGACGGCCATGTGTCGCTGGTGCGCCTGGCCAAGCGGCGCGCGAGCCGTGTCGTCGTCTCGATCTTCGTGAACCCGACTCAGTTCGCGCCGACCGAGGATTTCGGCGCCTATCCGCGCACCTGGAAGGCCGATATCGCCAAGCTCGCCGCCGAAGACGTCGACATCGTCTGGCACCCCGGCGTCGAGGCGATGTATCCGGAGGGCTTTGCGACCCGCATCGTGCCGGAGGGACCGGCGCTGGCCGGCCTCGAGGATCGCTTCCGGCCGTACTTCTTCGGCGGCGTCGCCACCGTGGTCGGCAAGCTGTTCACGCAATGCCGGCCGGATGTCGCGATCTTCGGCGAGAAGGACTTTCAGCAGTTGCGGGTGGTGGCGCAGATGGCGCGCGACCTCGACCTCGGCGTCAAGGTGATCGGTTCCCGCACCGTGCGCGAGCGCGACGGGCTCGCGATGTCCTCGCGCAACGTCTATCTCTCGCCGGAGGAGCGGCAGACCGCAACGACGCTCTACCGCGCCATGAAGGACAGCGCCAGGCGGATCCAGGCCGGCGAATCGATCGCGCCCGCGATGGCGCGCAGCGCCGAGATGATCAAGGCGGCCGGCTTTGCGCTCGACTATTTCGAGGTCCGCCACGCCGAGACGCTCGCGCCGGTCACATCACGCAAGGACGGCCCCTTGCGGATCCTGGTCGCGGCCAAGCTCGGCACGACGCGGCTGATCGACAATATCGCGGTCTAGAGCAATCCGAGATTGCGCAGCTCGCGCCGCATCGGCTCCGGCATCGCCGCGATGGTGCTCGCGGCAGACTTGCCGAGGTCGGCCGGCACGGAATCGTCGGCGAGATAGCGCCAGCCCTGGAACGGGCGCATGGGCCGCGGCGACACCGCGATCACCTTCGGCTGCATCACGATTCGGCAGCGGCCGATGCCGTCCTTGTCGCGGAACGGCTCGATGCCGATGATCTTTTCGCGGGCGGCGACCTCGCCCTTGATGACCCAATAGAGCGAACCGCCCGAGAGGATCTCGGCGTCGCGCTTGGGTACCATGCGGGTGATGTGGATGTGGTGTTGCGGCAGGCCCTTTTTCTTGGCCGTCTGCATCCGTTCGGCGATCCACCCCTTCAATTCCTTGACGGAGTCGCAGCCGACGGCAAGCTTGATCAGATGAAGTGGCATGCCCCAGCATTAGCGGGCCGGCCGCGGGTTTTCAAAGCCGATCTACTCGTTATCCGCAGCCGCGGGAGCCGAGCCCGGCGGCGGCGCGAGCGGAACCGGCGCGGTTGCCGGCGCGCGCGCGGCCTTCGGAGCCGGCGGCTTCTTCGCAGCCGGAGCCGCAGGCGCGGCGGCCTGCGCCGATGTCGCGGCCGGCGCACGCGGCGATGGCGCAGCAGCAGCGTTTGCGGCCGGCGCCTGGCGCGTCGTCGCTGTAGACGGCTCGGGATTCATGATGCTCACCGGCGGCGTCGACGAGGCGCTCGGGAAATCGGCATTGGTCGGCTTGCCCGTCGGCATTGTGGTCGGCAGCCCGGCGAGCGCACCCGAGGGTGGCATTGCCGGCGCCGCTGCGGGCGCGTTCCAGGCCGGCGCGTAGCGCGCGACCAGCATGTCGTAGAGATGGGCATCCATATTGGCGGCGACCTGCTGCTGATCGGTCAGCGAACGGAAGACGGCGCAATCGAATTGCGTGCAGCCGTCGCGCGCGACCAGCACCTGCGCGACGAGGCCGTAGCGATCATGCTCCAGCGCCTTGCGCAGCACCTTCATGTCCGGCGTCAGGCTCTTCTCGGCGGTCGCAGCATCGCCGAGCGCGGTGAGCCGGTCGATCCGGGCCGCGGTGTAGGAGACGGCGGCAGCCGCAGCATCTGGCGAGCCGAACAGCGCCTTCTCGCAGCCGCCCAGCACGGCATCGCCAGCGAGATCGTCGAGGCAGGACAGCGCCGGCAGGTTCGCCGTCGCCACGGCCTGCGCACGGGCTTCGCCCGGCGCGGTCCGCCCCGCCGGTCCATAGATGCGCATCGTGGCGGCCACCGCGATGCCGATCGCGAGCAGCGTAATGACGGTCAGCGCACCGTTGGCGACCGATTTTTCGGCGCGCACGAGCGTGATCAGGAGAATCAGTCCGAAGAAGCCGGTAGCCGCCAGCGTCATCCACATCGGAAAGGCCGGCGAGCGCCAGATTTCATCGAGCGAAGTGGCCCATGCCCAGTTCATGCGCGACGTCCTCTCACGCGAGCAAAGAGCGAATGGTCAAAGCGAGCACCGTGAGTCGGCAACTGCCCCCGGTCCACCTTGTCGAGGTGAAGCGGGCCTTTTAACGGCGAGCAGAGCAAATTCGTCCGCAACGTCAACGCGTAATGCCGTCAGCGCTTCACGAGAGCGCGAGCTGGCTTTCCTTGGCGACCCGTTCGAAGGCCTCGGTCGAGCTCTTGATCCGGTATTGGCAGTCGTCGCCGTCCGTCGGCAGCAGACGGATGACCTCATACGAACCGCTGGCAGCCGGGCGCGCGACGTTGCTGGCAGTGAACAATACGTGCGTTCCAACGGGGAATTTGTGCTTCAACACCCTCTCCATCACTCAAACAACGCCTGCCCCGCACATGGTCCCACTGCGGCGGCCGGCTGGAAACCCGGCCGTTATATAGCATGCATGCGGCGTTTTTGGCCAGCCTCATGCGAGCATGGCAAACGAGCCAATTTGGAAGTGGTTTCAGGACGATAACGGAACCGCGGCCCGCCATTAATACCGCTGGAACCGGGTCTCAGGCGGTATGGGGCAGATGGCCCTCCGGGCTGGCCTGGTCCACGGCCTTGGGCAGTTCCTGAGCCAGAATCTGGCCCAATTGGTCGACCGGGATGTTGTAGCGGGCGGCGAGCTGACGGACGGTGTCATTGCCGAGCACGGCGCGGAGCTGGTCGGCCGAGATCGGCAGGTTCTGGCCGTTGCCAAGCCAGGATTTGACCTGGTCGCCCATGCCCGCCTGCTGGAGCTTTGCGACGATCGCGCTGAGGCCGCCCTGATTGTTGCTGCCGAGCACTTCGCTCAGCACGGCCGGCAGAACCGCAGCGCCAAGCTGGCCGAGCGCGCTGCGCAGTGCGGGGTTGTTTTCGAGCGAGTCCAGAATTCCCATAGCCGTGCCCTCTCGTTGTTCCACCACGATTGAGCGCCGCGAGACGGCATGCCGTCAAGCAGCGCTCAATCACATTTTAAGCGAGCATGATCTCGTCGGAAAACCGGTGCCCACTTTTCCGGATCATGCTCACACAGTCTCGAACTTTTCGATGACAAGCGTTTCGGCGAGCCCGTCGCGGGTCCATTCCTGGAACGCCGGCAGCGCCATCATCGTGTCCATATAGGCTTTGGCCTCGGGGGCCGCATCGATCGCAAAGGTGCGGAAGCGGTGCACGACCGGCGCATACATCGCATCCGCCGCGCCGAAGCGGCCGAACAGGAACGGCCCGCCGGCGCCATAGCGCGTCTGGCACTCGCGCCAAATCTCCTGCACGCGCGCGACGTTGGCCAGCGCATCCGCCGACAGCGCCACGGCGCGCACGGGACGATGCAGGTTCATGCCGCATTCGCTGCGCAGGGCTACGAAGCCGGAATGCATCTCCGCGCACACCGAACGGGCATGCGCGCGCGCCGCGACGTCGTCCGGCCACAGTTTCTTTTCCGGATAGCGCTCGGCGATGTATTCGATGATCGCGAGCGAATCCCACACCGTGATGTCGCCGTCGACCAGCACCGGTACCTTGCCGGCGCGGCTGAAATTCAGGATCTGTTGCTTGTCCGCGGGATTGTCGGTGTAGAGCGGAATCACGGTCTCGGCGAACGGAATGTCGTTGGCGCGCAGCGCGAGCCAGGGCCGCATCGACCATGACGAGTAGTTCTTGTTGCCGATCGCAAGCTTGAGCGCTGCCATGTCACTGGTCCTTTCCGAGTCTCCTGGATGCGGCTGCTTTTAGCGCCATCGCCTGCCACCAATCAATCGTTGCCGCGCCGAAGCATGCGTGGCAATCGTTGGCACCTGCGAGGAGAGAGACATGAGCAGGCATTGGGTCGACATCACCGCCGTCGGCTTTTTCATCATCGAATGGCTGGTCTACGGCATGACGCTGGAGCACTCGGCCTATGGCCGCGACAGCCTGTCGGCGCGGATGAACCGATATCGCGAGGTCTGGGTCCGCCGCCTGCTCGACCGCGAGGCGCGCATGGTCGACATGCAGATCATGGCCTCGCTCCAGAACGGTACCGCGTTCTTCGCCTCCACCAGCCTGTTCGCGCTCGGCGGCGCGCTGGCGCTGTTGCACGCCACCAACGACGCCATCACGATCCTGAGCAAGCTGCCGCTCGACCTCAGCACCTCGCCCGCAATGTGGGAGCTGAAATGCGTCGGCCTCGTGCTGATCTGCGTCTATGCCTTCTTCAAGTTCGCCTGGGCCTATCGCCTGTTCAACTATGTCGCGATCCTGTACGGCGGCATGCCGCCGGCTTCGCAGCGCGACACGCCACAGGCGGAAGCCCACGTCATCCGCACCACGCGCGTGTTCGAATCCGCCGGCCGCCATTTCAACCGCGGCCAGCGCGCCTTCTTCTTCGCACTCGGCTATCTCGGCTGGTTCGTCAGCCCCTGGGTGCTGTTCGTGACCACGGCAGCGGTGGTGATCGTGACCTGGCGCCGGCAATTCGCGTCGAGCGCGTGGGAGGCGATGGCACCGGACGATGGCGAGGTGCGGAAGCGCGGTCATTGATCTCCATATCGTCATTGCGACCGCAACAACGGAGAAAACAGCCCCGTCATCCTGAGGTGCGAGACTTGCGATGCGATCGCATTGCAAGCCGAGCCGCGAAGGATGAACGGCCCCGATGCAGCCGGGCCGTCGCCCTTCGAGGCTTGCTCAGCTGCGCGGTTGCGCCGCCGAGCGCGCACCTCAGGGTGACGGTTATGGAGTTTGGCTCGCCTCATCATCAGACACGCCTTCGCGTTCTCGCGGCTCAATTTGCCCGAGCTTTGCTTGATCTCTCCACCCTCTTATCCAAGAGGGCGCAGGGAAGGCCGGGTGCCGGCTGGCACCCACGGTCCGCTGTGCGCGGGTAGCGCAAAAGGAATTGCACAGCGGCATACAGGTGAAGCCGAACACACGGCCTTCCCTGCGCAGTGGGTTGACGGCTTATGCCGTGCTCTCCCGGGAGCCGAGTTCGTTCTGGCCTCCCTCACCTTCGCGAAAGTCGCCGACACCGCGCCGGTTGACGCGAATGCCGCCTCCGCGAAAGCTTGACCGTAGCAACGACGGCCAGGACCACACGGTTTTGCCGTACGC
>NZ_JYMR01000035.1 GCF_000938255.1 Bradyrhizobium sp. LTSP849
GTAAGCGCTGTTTTCAGGCCACAGCTCTGAGGTCGTGACGGCAATAGGCCCACGGAAGCAACTGATCGATCTCGCTATTCGGATGACCATTGACGATCCTGGTGAGGACGTCGGTCAGGTAGGCAAGCGGATCGAGGTCGTTCAGCTTACAGGTTTCGACCAGGGAGGCGATGGTGGCCCAGTGCTCGGCACCGCCGTCGGAGCCTGCGAACAGCGCATTTTTACGGTTCAACGTGATCGGACGGATCGAGCGCTCGACGGCGTTATTGTCGAGCTCGATACGGCCATCATCGATGAAGCGCGTCAGGCCATCCCAGCGTGAGAGCGCATAACGGATGGCGTCTGCCAGCTTGCCCTTTTGGCTGATCAACGCGAGCTTTGCGCGGAGCCACAGCTCGAAGGCTTCCGCCAGCGGCCGGCTTTTCTGTTGTCGAACGAGACGACGTTCCTCGGCGCTGCGGCCGCGGATGTCCTTCTCGATGGCATAGAACTCGGCGATATGCTTGAGCGCCTCGCTCGCAATAGGCGCAGGACCGGGGGTGGCAAGTTCGTAGAAGTTACGCCGCATGTGCGACCAGCAGAATGCAAGCTGAACGTTGCCACGCTCGGCGAGCCTGCCATAGCCGGCATAGCCGTCGACCTGCAGGATCCCCTTGAAGCCTGCCAGATGAGCGATCGGTCGGTCGGCCTTGCGGTCGGGCGCATAGACATAGGCGACGCCCGGCGGATCGGCACCGCCCCATGGCCGGTCGTCCGCCGCATAGGCCCAGAGCTGACCGGTCTTGGTGCGCCCGCGGCCGGGATCGAGCACCGGCATCGTCGTCTCGTCGGCGAACAGCTTTGGCCGCTGCCTGAGCTTGCCAAGGAGCCGCTCATGCAACGGGCGCAGATGGAAGGCTGCCTGTCCCACCCAGTCCGCCAGCGTCGAACGATCAAGCTCAATGCCCTGGCGGGCGTAAATCTGCGCCTGCCGGTAGAGTGGCAGGTGATCGGCATATTTGGAGACCAGGACCTGGGCGACGGTGGCCTCGGTCGGCAGACCACCCTCGATCAGCCGGGCCGGGGCCGGCGCCTGCATGACACCGTCCTCGCAAGCCCGGCAGGCGTATTTGGGACGCCGGGTGACGAGGATCCGGAACTGCGCCGGGACCAGGTCCAGCCGCTCACTTCTATCCTCGCCGATCCGGTGCAACTCGCCCTGGCAACAGGAGCAGATCTTATTGTCGATATCGACGACGACCTCGATCCGCCGCAAGTGCGCTGGCAAGGCGCCACGGTTGATCCGGCGCTTGCGAGCCCGAGCCTCACGGCTTTCAGGTGCGCTGACGTCCTGCGCCGTCTCGCTGTACGCTGCGACCTGCTCGACATCTTCCAGGCCCAGCAGCATCTGATCTTCAGGCAAGGTCTCTGCCCGCCGGCCGAACCGATGCCGCTGCAATTCCTTGATGATCTGACGCAGCCGTTCGCTCTCGCACCGCTCGGCAAGCAGCATCGCTTTCAGCGTCTCGGGATCGTCAGGCAGGGCGTCGCTCACACGCAATTCAGAGCATATTCGCCGCCATCTGGCGACGCGCTCGATGCCCCTGATTCACTTCGCCGCAGCGCTGCCAACAACTATCCGGCTTGCGTTGGCGCTGGCGTCTCCCGTACCTCGTGGACACGCCGCCAGTCGAGCCCTTCCAACAGCGCCGACAATTGCGCCGCCGACAGACGCATCACGCCGTCCTCGATCTTCGGCCAGCGGAAGATCCCATCCTCAAGCCGTTTGGCGAACAGGCACAGACCCGTTCCGTCCCAGAACACCAGCTTGATCCGATCCGCCCGCTTGGCACGGAACACATAGACAGCTCCCGAGAATGGGTCAGCCCCCATGCTCTCGCGCACCAGGGTCGCAAGCCCTTCCATCCCCTTGCGGAAGTCCACCGGTTTGGTCGCCACCATCACCCGGACCGCACCCGACGGACCGATCACCGGCTCGCCTTCAGCGCCTGGACGATCGACGCAATCATTGCCGTGTCCGCACCACGACCGGCCCGGATCGTGATGCCGTCGACTTCGATCTCGATGATCCCGGCATCGCAACGGCAAGTTCGGACATCCGGTTTGGGTTTGCAGCGCGCCACTTTGCGCTCCCGGCCAAGAGCAGGCGCCGGCACTGCGACATCCACCACCGCCGGCACAAACTGCACTTCTTCTATTTCGGAATGACCGCCTGCTGCCTCTCGCAACTGACGTCGCCAGCCAAACAACTGCTGCGGTGACAATCCATGCCGTCGGGCTACCGAACAGACCGAGTCGCCGCTCGCCACAATCTCCGCGACGATCCGCGCCTTGTCCTCGTCGCTCCACTTCCGCCGACGGCCGGCGCCGGTGAAGACCTCAAGCCGCCGTACCGGCTCCGTGATAGCAGTATGCACTGTGTCCATTCTAAGCCTAACGGTCCAAATCGAACCGCAGACTCGCAGATCACCCCATCATCCGGTAGGTGGCCGCTGAACAGCGCTTACGTTACACACAGTGAGGAAGCCCTTTCATCGTTGCGCCTGCTCCGTCGTATCTCCGTCTGGCCTTGCAGAGGTCAGCCGCAGAATGTGAGCGCGCTGCCTCCGGCCGCCAACTTTCCTCTCTGAGCATGGCTCGCAATACAGGGCTGGCTCGAGCTTCCAGATCGGTGTGCTTGGCGCACGCTTTAGCCTTCGAAGCGGAACCAACGAGATGCGCCGGCACCGGTTGCACTTGGCCTCGAGCAGGTCATACCCGGCATTTAGCGCCTTTGCGATTGTGGGATTCGCCTGCGGCTCGCCCGGGGACGGCATCGCCGGACCACCGGCCCACATGATGGCGTTCCATGCGTCGCATTCCAAGCGGTCGGCCTCGCGGATCTTGGCCTCCGCCGCTGTACGGATCAGAACAGACTGGGCGTAGTAGCTCGCGTGCAATCCGTGAGCCTGACGGATGCCTCTCACTTGGGCTTTACGGTCGCCGCCGGACAGCGGAATTTGGATGATGCGTGGGGACACGGCGCATGATCGCGCCGAATCGCGCTCGAGAGAAGCCTCTAGGGATTGACGTCGTGCTGCTGTGTCCCGCTATCGGTTCGTCAAGCAGGAAGTCGCCAAAATGGTCCTCGCTAAATGCCACCGCTTTGAGTGTCTTCCTGCGGAGGAGAGGGCAAAGGAAACGTCATGCTGACGGTAGCGTTGCCCCCGACGATGTAGGCATGCTTCGGAAGTGATCTAGTTGCTCGCGGGCACTTTGGCGGCATGCGAACGATCCATAAGCGATCGGATAGTTGCCCCTTTTGCTGCGGCATCCTCGGATCCCGCAGCGACGTTCTCAGGCGTGCATTTTGTGGAGGGAGGATTTCCGCATTGACGGGCGAGCGCCTCCCAGCCGACGCACTTTCCAGACTGGCTACGGTATCCGGGACCGCCATTATCCCCGCACGCCGCAAATCCAGGTGCGTGCGTTATCAAGAGACTGGCGACGAGGATGAATGAGAAAGAAATAGCTCTCATATCCGCCCGACTCAGACGCCAGTCCGTGCCTGTGAAACGTCGATGACATGCCGGTCCGTCCCAACCGTTATCACGATCGTGTAAGACTTAGGACCGCCATCGCCCTGGTCAGTCGGAGGCGCGACATGCAATTGACCTCCGTACCACTCGCCGGGCATCAGAGTGTTGTCTTTGATCACCGATTGCTCGAGCACAGCCATATTGCGCTGACCGGTCTCCACGGTTGCCGCGATCATTACGTCGTTCTGCGCAGCGGCATTGCCTTGGGCGACGGCGGCCGCGGTGGGGCTGTAGAACGTGCCCGTCCGACCGCTCGGCGTTGTATAGCTGCCATAGCCAGCGCGGGAGGCGCTGTACGAGTTGGCACCGGCCGCCAGTCCAGTTAGGAGCGCCGCGGCCACTTGCCTGTTCTTCTCTTCCTGAACCAGCATCTCATAGGTGACGATCTTCATCTCGAAGTCGGACCCTGCAGCATGTTGCACGGCTTCGACCTGGGCCACCCGGAAGTCGACCGGCTGTCTGCTAAGATTGTTGATACCAACGACGAAGACCGGTCGTCCGTTTGCTTGAAGCTGGCGAGAGGCAGGTCTGACCAGCACAATTGAACTCTTCTGACGAGATACGAGGGCGGGCTGCCCATCTCGCATAAGCGCCTGCTGCTGTGGATTTGATGCTTTGAACGAAACAGTTTCGCCGGCGGTCATGCAGCCGGCCAACGTGGCGCAAACCGCCACTACAATCAAAATACGCATAATGAAATCTCCCCAGACCCAGCCCGATCCAAGCGCAACTAGGACGGGAGAGCAAGGGAAGTGTGCGCGCTATCGGGCGACTGCCATCGTCAAAAGGTTGAAGGCGCGGTATCTGCGTGCCGCGATCCAGCTGGATTGATATTGAGCCGTCTTGTTACGCGACCCACGCCAGCTCGGACGGGCGTTCGATTCGGCTCTCCAGCCGTGGGGTCGAGGACCAAAGGTTGTCCCGACGAGCTTTGAGCGTCAATGCCGTCGCCGGCCACCGACATAAAGGCCCAGGGGGCCTTGACTACCCATCGCCGACCGCCCAGGTGGGTCAGGACATCGCGGCGATAAGGGCGGGGAGGGGGAAAGGGATAGTACAGCCTGCAAACCGACATCTGCGGCCCAGGCTACCGCCACATGAGCGACGGCCGGCTGGTGCTGGAGAGCAAGGACGAGATAAAGAAACGGGGCATGCCGAGCCCCGACGAGGGTGACGCGGTGGCCCTATGCTCCGCGAGCCTGGAGGGGCGCCTGTGGTTGCCAACAGCAACTTTAACTGGCGGCTTGAGTACCCGAATGCGGGTGCATGGCGGTGATGTCTAATTTATAGATCCACCAGTTCGAAACTTCACGTCCGGCCGATCTAGAACGACGTACTGCTTTTCTAGTTGCGGGGTCAATTCGCCGACAAACAGTTCTTTGGGTAGTGGGTCGCTTACAGCATAATCCGCCCCCGCGAATGGGCCAGGTCCGGTTGCCGGAGGAACGAACCGCCGGGATTGAAACTGATCTAGTCGAACCATTCGCGTTGGCTTGGTGTATCCTTCGGATTGGAATGGTAGCCAGTTGGGGACGAGCCAAATCGCGCCTTCAAAGTCGACTCCGGCAATTGCGCTTGCAACCCCGTCGATCATAACGATGACCTTGTACAGTTTGGTATCAGGCACGGGGACCCTCCACTAAGAGCTCAGAAACAACTTCGTGATCTTAAAGGCGGTCATCATTGACGGCAGCGCAAGCAGCGCAAGCCCAAAAAGAAAGAGATACGCCACTACCAGCCGGAAGGCTGGGGCCTCGGCGGATAGAGCCGCGTAGTGAAGGCGCAGAAGATGGATCTTTGCAGAGAAGAGAGTTTCTCCCGGTCTTCTCACGCTATTCAAGAAGTCTACTCCTATCATTTCGCCGATCGCTTCAATGTACGTATCGGTCATCGCAGGACCGTCGACGCGAATGTAATCTTCCCAATCTCCGTGCTTCTTTATTTGGCGGGGGCATCCCCATTGATAAAGCGCGGATCCTACGCCGAGATGCAAAAGCCCAAAATAAACGTAGTACAGTTTCAAGGACCACAGATAGTCGAACCAATTCCCCCCGTGCCCACCGCTGTTTCCAGCCAAGCCTCCATCAAAGAACGATGTGAACTGACTGCTGAGCAGGACAAGGTAGCCGATAATGGGAAATGCCACTGACGCCTGTACCGCTCGCGAATTGCCGATAGAGCGAAGACTTGCCCAGGTTGGGATGTATGGCGTTCGTAAACGATCTAGCCCTGCTTGATTCACTTCTATAGCCTCCCACGGGCACTCAACCGTAACGAGCGCCCAAAGACAAGCCTCCCGCCACTCTCCCACCCCCGACTCGGGCGCGCCCTTCCACAGCGCAATGACGCGCTCAAACCTGTTGTTCAGAAGGTCGCTTCAACCTAGCCAGATAATTCTTCAGCCGCCCCCACACGGTCGGCGGCTTCCCAAAGCCTCTCAGCCAATCGGCGTATCGGTCCTGGGTTGGAATTAGATTTTCCGCATGCGCGGTAGACCAATCAGCAGGATGTTGCCGCGGTATGTTGAGCCGATATTTCCAGCCATTGCGGGAATGTAGTTTTCTCTCCAGCCGCAGCAGTTCGTCCGCGAGCTTCATGCCGAAGAAGATGCAATCATCGGCCTGGAGGCTCAGAGCTTCCAGATTGTGGCCAAATCGCAGGTCTACTTGCTCGTCCATGTAAGCGCCAACGTAGAAGGCGATGCGCTCTAAGTGTGTTGTCGGCTGTCGCTTTTGAAACTCGGAAATCAGACTATTCCGATAGTCGATCGAAATTCGTAGATCTTCGGTAGCGTCGGCTAATGAGGCCGCGGCAGCTATACCGCGGTGACCGAGTGAGAACTTCTCGAAAACGACCTTCTCCAAAGCAGGTACGCCGAACCGCACTTGCGAGAGGGTTCTGAGGTCCAGCTCGAGCGCGAACGCGCCCGCCGGATTAGCGGCAAAGTCATCGTAGCGCTCGACAGCCTCATCATAGGCCTGTTTCATGGGACGAATGTGCTGCCGCTTTATCGCGAGCGCTTTGTTGATCATGGTGAAGCAGAGGCCATAAGCGACATGCACAGCCTTTAATTCATCGATTGTCCGTCGTTTCGCTTGAGATCGGCTCGTAACAAATGCGCCGACAAACGTGCCAAAGGCCGCCGTGATGACGGTCTGCATTGGGCCCGGAGTCTTACTCCATGTGTCTCCGACAAAGGACGCGGCCGAACCGATCGCGCTGCTCCAGTCCATCCGAGTCCCCCATCTCAAATAGATCGGTCGAGTGTGATTAAGCAACCTGAACGGGCGCCCAAATGCAATGCCCCCTTTTCAGGGAATGCTCATTGAAAAATAACCAAATCAGGTGCCGGCTACTTGATAACCCGGACGAAGCTATAGACCGCTTCCCTGGCAGGAATTGCCCGTTCGCCTGGCAGCGAAGGGGCGGCGGTTCGAATTGGGTGGCGCATTGGCGCCCCGTCACCGCGGCGCTCCGGTCGAGTCCACTATGTCGGTGAGCTGTTCGGCCCTAGGCCTTCGCCGGCTGCGACGGGTCGAAGGGCGGTTTACCCGCCATCACTGGTAGCTCCCGTCAGGCTGAAGACTGTACGTGTGTCCGTTCTGGATAACCTGCTGCGGTCGGCTGAGCGCAGTCGGATCGATGCCATTTTGCTGCAGCCGCCGCTTCACCGCTGCGGGGTCGGCGCCACGGGCAATCGCATCGCGCGCCTGCGACAGTGGATCGTTGGCCGATTTCGCCCAACTCTGCGGCGATGCCGGATCCCCGCCTTGGAACGTGTAGCCGTCGCGCGTCTCACCGATCCGCGGTGCAGCCGGAGATTTCGGCGTGCCATCGGTGTCAGCACCCGAGAGCGGCACCCACCGCCCATTTACCAAGCCGAGTTTCTGGCCAGTCTGTGGATTGGTGGCCGTCTGCGTCGGCGCTGCGGAAGCCGACGCGGCTTGTGCAGCAGGTGCTGCAGTAGCTTGCGTAGAAGGCGCCTGCTGCTGAGGCTCCGTGTACATCCGGATCGTGTTCTCGATCTGGTGAAGCTGTTGTGACAGTTTTACGCGTTCGGCGGGCAGCGTGTTGGGATCGATGACAAGCTGGCGAATCTGTTCGTGGTCGCCTTTGAGCGCATTCACGATCGTCGGGATCTTCGCCGCCTCGGTCTCCGGATTGCTGAGTGCGTTGCCTTGCGGAAGCAGATCGTTCACCCATTGTTGCGCCTGAACGGTCTGCCGTCCGGGTCCGCCGAGCAGCACGCTGCGTGCCTGGTTGTTCCGGATATCTTGCGAGGATCGCGCCCGCTGAACGCCTGGGGCGATTTCGGACGAACCGGTGGCCGCCTTCAGCACGCTCGTTGCAGCGGGTAGCGCGCCAAGATCTTCGTTGAAGAAAGTTGCGATCTTCGGTCCGATGCCGGTGGTCGTTGCTGCGTCGGCGGCCGCCTGGCTTTTTGTCGGGTCGCCAACAACTAATGGCGTCGACGCGCTCGAGCGCACGTTATTGTCGCGAGCCTGAACCAGGGCCGCATCCGTACTCACCGGTTGGAATCCGGTCGCAGACACAGTGCGGCCGTCGGGCAGGATCGCTGTGCGGCCGCCATCACGTGAAATGGCGGTTTGGCCACTACGCGGCTCGATCAACGTTTGCTCCGGTAAGTCCAGACCGGCTTTCTTCAGGATGCGGGGGTCGACGGCACCAAGCGGATCCGACGACGTCTGACCCGGCTGCGCCGCAGCGGATTGCCGTCGCAGCATGTTTGCGACCACGTTGTCGGAAGTCATGGGCGCTTCGCCGCCGACCGCTTGCGACTTGGGAACATAGTGAGCCACGCCGGCATCATCGAGGACCGGCGTCAACGTACGCTGATCGATCGCAAGCTGAGTCTCGCGTGCGCGGTCCGAGGCTATGCGTTGCGATTCCAACGTCGTCGAATTGTTCATACCCGTGGTCGTGATGGCGTTGTCGAGCGAACGCCGCTGACCAATTGCGGTGTTGGCCGCGGAGCCGCCGGCGCCTAGCATCGAGATCGCGAGGCGGGGATCGTCAAAGTTTGACGTGTGATTGGCGGCGGAGAGGCGGCCGTAGTCGGCGGCGTCCTGTCCCGTCTTCCCGGCGAGCACGCCGTAATAGCCAATGTCGTTTCGATTCCCGTCACGTACCGCAGCCGCCAGGGTTTCGGCGTTGTCGTTCTCGCGTTTCAGGCCGAACGCCTTTTGCCGGAAGACTTCCTTCTGTGCCTGATCGCCGAACATCGACTCGCCGAGATCCTTCAGCGAGTTGGCCAGCGGCGAATTGTCAGCGTATGCGTTGATGATGCGGGGCATCCAGCGCCTCAAGTTGATGTTGAGAGGCCGGTGTCGCGAATTCCGGAAGGTAGCAGCGGAGTTGGGATCGTAGCACGAGCGGGGGCGACAGTCACCCCTTAGCATGTCTGGCATGAGTCGGAGCACGTCTCTGCCGGTGTATTGTCAGCTGGCGGCGATAAAGCAGACATCGTTCCGGGCTCGCTTCGACAGCCGCTTTTGACCCGCCGCGGACTCCAAATTGTTTAATGTGCGGTCGCTTGCAACCGGCGTGGTCGGCCTGGACTTGGCGGAGGCGCCGCTGGGCATGCATTCGGTGGGAAAGTAGTCTGACGAGCTCCGCAGGAATCAGCGCTGCAACTTGTCTAGTGTAATTGGCAGATCGCGCACGCGTTTTCCGGTCGCGTGGTAAATCGCATTAGCGATCGCCGCGGCGACGCCGACGAGACCAATCTCACCCAAACCCTTGACGCCAAGCGGATTGACGATGTTATCCTGCTCCTCGACGAAGATCACCTTGATGTCGTGGACGTCGGCATTTACCGGGACATGGTATTCGGCGATGTTGGCGTTCATGATGCGGCCGAACTTGTGATCGATCAGCGTCTCCTCGTGCAGCACCACTCCGATTCCCCACACCACGCCGCCCATGACCTGGCTGTGCGCGGTCTTGGTGTTCAGGATACGCCCCGCCGCGACCGCGCTGACGATGCGGGTGACGCGAATGACGCCGAGCTGTTCGTCCACCTTCACTTCGGCGAAGAGCGCCGAATGCGTGTTGTGCGCGTGCTTGCCGTCATTGGCAAAGCTGGTGGACTTCTCTTGCTCGATTCGGTCGACTGCGCCGTGTCGCATCACATCAGCGATCGATATCGCGCGCGAAGCATCTTGCCGGCTCACAAGCTTGCCGTCCGCAAGCGCCCGACTTCGTCGCGTGTTGCGTTCGCAAGCGGCGAGCCCGGTACTTTCTTGGCCAGATGCAACAATTCCTCGCGGATCGCGGTGGATGTCGTCACGATCCCGTTCGACACCGAGGCGGCGATCCATGATCCACCTTCCACTGGCGATTGCGGCAATGTCGAGTCGCCGAGCTTGATGCTGATGTTGTCGATTGGCAGTCCAAGTGCGTCCGCCGCGACCTGCGCCATGATGGTGTAGGTGCCCGTGCCGATATCCGACGTCGCGCATGCCACCTCCGCGTGACCGTTCGCGGTCAGCACGATCCGGACGGCGATCGGCACCTGCAACGCCTCCCAGACGCCCGTCGCCATGCCCCAGCCGACCAGCTCGCTGCCGTCGCGCATCGAGCGCGGTTCCGGATTGCGCTTGTCCCAACCGAATGCTTCCGCGCCCTGGCGGTAGCATTCGCCCAGGTTCTTGCTGCTGAACGGCAAGCCGCCGTTGTTCTGGTCGCGATCTGAGTAACACCGCAAGCGCAGCTCCAGTGGATCGAGCCTGAGTGCAACCGCGAGTTCGTCCATTGCGGATTCAAGCGCGTAGACGCCAGTCGTAGCGCTCGGACCGCGCATGTCGCACGGTGTCGGAAGATCGAGCCGCGCGAGCTTGTGCGTATACTTCGCGTTGGCGGATTTGTAGAGCAGGCCGGACCACGTGGTCTCGTGCCGATGGAACTCTTCGTATTGCGACGTCACCGTGATCGCGTCGTGCGTGATCGCGTCGAGCGTTCCGCCGGCAGTTGCACCTAGCTCGATCCGTTGGATCATGGCGGGCCGGTAGCCGAGCGAGTACATCTGCTGGCGCGTGAGAACCAGACGAACCGGGCGCTCCAGCGCGCGCGCCGCCAACACGGTCAGGACCACTTGATATTGCGGTCGCAGCCCTGAGCCGAATGCCCCGCCAACATAGGGCGACATGACGCGCACATCGTCCGGCTTCATGTCAAAGATGCTGCACACATAGCGCTGCACGTTCTGCACGCCCTGGGTCTTGTCGTAGACCGTCAGCTTACCGCCGCCGTCCCACGTCACCGTCGAGGCATAGAGTTCCATGGGATTGTGATGCTCGATCGGGACGTAATACTCGCCCTGGTGGCGCACATCGGCCGCCGCGAAGGCTTTTGCAGCATCGCCCCGCGGTTTTGCGGGCTCCGGCAATGCAAAGGCCACTTCACGCTGGCGATATAGGTCCGTGACGTGCGCTTCTTGTTCGTATTTCACGCGAACCAGCGAGGCGGCGAAGCGCGCGATCTCCCACTCTTCCGAGAGCACAAGCGCAACCGGTTGTCCGCTGAACATGATCTTGCTGTCATAAAGTGGCCGGAACGGCGTGCCCTCCGGCGCCACATCGTCTTTGTAGGCGTCATCAGTATCGGCCATGCGCGGACGTCTTTCGTGCGTCAGCACATCGATGACGCCCTCGACGCGCAGCGCCTCGCTGGCATCGATGTGCACGATACGTCCGTTGGCGATGGTCGATTCGACGAGGAAGGCGTGGACGAGGCCCGGCACATTGAAGTCGGCGGCATATTTTGCCGCGCCGGTGACCTTGGCGTTTCCATCGATGCGGGAAGTAGCGGTGCCGATGTATGTCATTGGCTTGCTCACTGGACTCTTTTGTTCGGCTGCGATGGCGGCGGGCGACGCGGCGTCTGCGCCGTATCCGAGCGCTCCGAGCGCAACAGCGCCCTGCAGGACGCTGCGGCGGCTGAGGTCCGCACGCGGAAGGTCGGGAGAGCTGAATTGGCGCATCGCGCCCTCATACGATTCTCTTGTTGGACTGCGACTGCGGCGTGCCATTCGCGGCTTGCGTCAGCGCGCGCACCGTGGCGCGGCGCGCCAGTTCGATCTTGAAGGTGTTGTAGGCAAAGCCCTTGGCGTCACGCAGCAGCAGATCCGCGGCGCGCCTGAAGGTCTCGGGGCTTGCAGCCTGACCATTCAGGACCGCTTCGGCCGCGGTATCTCGCCACGGTCTGTGTGCGACGCCGCCGAGCGCTAACCTCGCTTGGCGAATGGTGCGGCCATCCATCTCAAGTCCGACCGCGACCGATACCAGCGCGAAGGCGTAAGAGAGGCGGTCGCGGATTTTGAGATAAGTGTAGTTCCTTGTGAATCCTTGTGCGGGCAGTTCAATCGCGGTGATGATTTCATCGCGGCCCAGATCGGTGTCGCGTTGCGGCGTGTCACCGGGGAGCCGATGGAAGTCCGCAATGGCAATTGCGCGTTCGCCGGCGGGCCCCGCAACATGAACCGTCGCATCCAGGGCCGCCAGCGCCACGCACATGTCGGATGGGTGCGTGGCGATGCAGGCCTCGCTCGTGCCGAGGATCGCATGCCCCCGGTTGATGCCATGGATGGCGGAGCAGCCGCTGCCCGGTTCGCGCTTGTTGCACGGCGTCACCGTGTCGTAGAAGTAAGCGCAGCGCGTCCGTTGCAGCAGGTTGCCGCCGGTCGAGGCCATATTGCGCAACTGCGCCGAGGCTCCCGCCAGGATCGCGCTGGAGAGCACCGGATAGCGTTGCTCGATGAGCGGGTGATAGGCGAGGTCGGAATTCGGCACCAGCGCGCCGATGCGCAGGCCACCGTCGGCGGTTTGCTCGACGGTCTTGAGCGGTAGCCTGGAAATATCGATCAGCCGGGTCGGGCGCTCGACATCCTCTTTCATCAGGTCGAGCAGGTTGGTGCCGCCCGCGATAAATTTGGCGGCCGGGTCGGCGCCGATCTGCCGCACCGCGTCGGCAACGTCGTTTGCGCGCGAATACTGGAAATTGATCATGACTTACCCCCCATCACGGTCATTGCCTGCGTGATCGCTGCAACAATGTTGGGATAGGCGGCACAGCGGCAGAGGTTGCCGCTCATCAGCTCGCGGATTTCGTCGTTGGTCTTCGCCTTGCCTTCGGCGATCAGCCCTGCCGCCGAGCAAATCTGTCCCGGCGTGCAATAGCCGCACTGGAAGGCGTCGTGGTCGATGAAGGCCTGTTGCAGCGAATGCAGGGCATCGCGGGTCGCAAGGCCTTCGATCGTGGTCACTTCGGCGCCGTCCTTCATGACCATCAGCGTCAGGCATGAATTGACGCGGCGACCATCAACCAGCACGGTGCATGCGCCGCACTGGCCGTGGTCGCAGCCCTTTTTCGTGCCGGTTAGGTCGAGATGGTCACGCAGCGCGTCAAGCAAAGTGGTCCAGGGCGCAACTGTGAGTTGCTTCTCCGTGCCGTTGACGACCAATGCTACTGAAATTTTATTTCGGGCCTGCGCCTCGGTGTTTTTTCGCGCCATCTGCTTTCCCCGCAAGCGTCGAAAAGAGCCACGCACCGACCCGGCACAGGCGATAAGTCCAGGTTCCCTTCATAATGCAGGGTCCGGGCGTTTGGTTCCGATCACTTCAGGGGAAGATGCAAACGTTTTCTTTTTTGACGCCAATTACGGGCGGCGGTGAAGACTCCCTTGCAGGTATGTCAGACCAAGACATCGGTAGATTCGTCTCCCTCCGGCGAGGGCCGCCTTGTTGGATTAGTCCAATTGGTGCGTAACAGTCCTTATGGACAGCCATAAGCGCAGTACTCAGCTTGAACGGCTTGAGGTGGTCGAGACTGGTCGCCGGCGACGCTGGTCGGATGACGAAAAGCTGCGGATCGTGACCGAAAGCTTTCAAGCGCCGCGCGCGATATCGTCGACAGCAAGACGCCATGGCATATCACGTTCGTTGCTGATGACATGGCGGCGCTCGTTCGGTCCCGAGCCGATCAGCCCTCAAAGCGAGCAATCCGGCTTTGCGCGGGTCGTCCTTGCCGCTGAGGTCGAGCCGGCGGTTGCTGCCACAGCGACGAGCGGGCAGATGGTGATCGTCGTTGGCCGGGATCGTCGGGTGATTGTCGATGCGGGCGTCGATGCGGCCGCCCTGGCGCGGGTGCTGCAGGTTCTGGAGCGTCGATGATCCCAGTCTCTTCGAGCGCACGCATCTGGATTGCGACCGGCTACACTGACATGCGCAAGGGCATGCAGGGTTTGTCATTATTGGTGCAGGAAAGCCTTGGTCGCGATCCGTTCGCCGGAGATGTCTTCGTGTTCCGCGGACGCGGCGGTTCGCTGATCAAGGCCTTGTGGCACGATGGAATTGGATTGTCGCTCTACGCGAAGCGGTTGGACCGTGGCCGTTTTGTCTGGCCGGCGACGGTGGGCGGTGTGGTGGGGCTGAGCGCGGCGCAGATGAGTTATCTGCTGGAGGCGATCGACTGGCGCAATCCGCAGCACACGTGGCGGCCACAGAGCGCAGGATAGGCTCAAAAAAGTTCTGAGGTGCGGAAGAAAAGACGCCTCAAATCGCCTCTTTTGTGATTCCATCGGGGCCATGGGTGACGGCCTTGAATCGCTGCCAGACGACATCGAAACGCTGCAAGCGGCATTGATCGTTGCTCGGGCGGAGGCTGCGGCCGCCCGTGCCCGGCAGTCCGACGACCAGGCGTTGATCGCCCATCTGAAGCTGCAGATCGAGAAACTCAACCGCGACCGCCATGGTCCGCGCTCGGAGCGTACCGCGCGGCTATTGGATCAGCTTGAACTGACGCTGGAGGAGCTGGAGAGTTCGGCGACGGAGGACGAACTCGCCGCCGAAATGGCCGCGGCCAAAACCACGAAGGTGGCGTCGTTCACGCGCAAGCGGCCGTCACGCCAGCCGTTCCCGGAGCATCTACCTCGCGAGCGGGTGATCGTGCCGGGACCTGTGGCGTGCGCCTGCTGTGGCGGCGCGCGGCTGTCCAAGCTCGGCGAGGACATCACCGAGACGCTGGAGGTGATCCCGAAATCCTGGAAAGTGATCCAGCACGTCCGCGAGAAGTTTACTTGCCGTGATTGCGAGAAGATCAGCCAGGCTCCGGCGCCGTTCCATGTGCTTGCCCGCGGCTGGGCGGGGCCAAGCCTGCTGGCGATGGTGCTGTTCGAGAAGTTTGGTCAACATCAGCCGCTGAACCGGCAAGCGGAGCGCTATGCCAAGGAGGGCGTGCCGATCAGTCTGTCGACCCTGGCCGACCAGGTCGGCGGCTGCACCGCGGCGCTGGCACCTTTGTTCAAGCGCCTCGAGGCCTACGTACTGAGCGCCGAGCGATTGCACGGGGACGACACCACGGTTCCGGTCCTGGCCAAAGGCAAGACCGACACCGGCCGGATCTGGGTCTATGTGCGCGACGACAAGCCTTTTGGAGGGCAGGCCCCGCCGGGCGCGGTGTTCTATTACTCGCGCGATCGGGCCGGCGAGCATCCCCAGGCTCACTTGGCCAACTACAGCGGAATCTTCCAGGCCGATGCCTATGGCGGCTATGGCAGGCTTTACGAACCGGGCCGCAACGCAGGTCCGATCCTGGAAGCCGCGTGCTGGGTCCATGCCCGGCGGCCGTTCTTCGTGATGGCTGATCTGGCCGAGAATGCGCGTCGCAAGGCTCAGGGCAAGAGGCCGGCAGTGATCTCGCCGCTGGCGCTGGAAACAGTCCGCCGGATCGACGCCCTGTTCGAGATCGAGCGGACCATCAACGGTCAGAGCGCCGAAAGGCGCCAGGCAGTTCGCCGGGAACTCAGCGCGCCGCTCGTGGCCGATCTGGAAGCCTGGATGCGCACACAACGCGCCAAGCTCTCGCGCAGCAACGATGTCGCCAAGGCCATGGACTACATGCTCAAGCGCTGGAGCGCATTTACCCGCTTCCTCGATGACGGCCGCATCTGCCTGTCCAACAATGCGGCGGAGCGTGGCGTGCGCGGCATCGCTTTAGGTCGGAAGTCGTGGTTGTTCTGCGGCTCGGATCGCGGCGGCGAGCGGGCGGCGGTGATGTACAGCCTGATCGTCACCGCCAAGATGAACGACGTCGATCCGCAAGCCTGGCTCGCCGACGTTCTGGCGCGCATCGCCGAGCATCCCGTCCAAAGGCTCGACGAACTGCTGCCATGGAATTGGCGCTCTGCCATCCGGAACGTTGATCAAGCCGCCTGAGCCGAAAATGACCCGCGCGCGGTCTTCGCCGGATGCTTAC
>NZ_JYMR01000036.1 GCF_000938255.1 Bradyrhizobium sp. LTSP849
GTAAGCGCTGTTTTCAGGCCACAGCTCTGAGGTCGTGACGGCAATAGGCCCACGGAAGCAACTGATCGATCTCGCTATTCGGATGACCATTGACGATCCTGGTGAGGACGTCGGTCAGGTAGGCAAGCGGATCGAGGTCGTTCAGCTTACAGGTTTCGACCAGGGAGGCGATGGTGGCCCAGTGCTCGGCACCGCCGTCGGAGCCTGCGAACAGCGCATTTTTACGGTTCAACGTGATCGGACGGATCGAGCGCTCGACGGCGTTATTGTCGAGCTCGATACGGCCATCATCGATGAAGCGCGTCAGGCCATCCCAGCGTGAGAGCGCATAACGGATGGCGTCTGCCAGCTTGCCCTTTTGGCTGATCAACGCGAGCTTTGCGCGGAGCCACAGCTCGAAGGCTTCCGCCAGCGGCCGGCTTTTCTGTTGTCGAACGAGACGACGTTCCTCGGCGCTGCGGCCGCGGATGTCCTTCTCGATGGCATAGAACTCGGCGATATGCTTGAGCGCCTCGCTCGCAATAGGCGCAGGACCGGGGGTGGCAAGTTCGTAGAAGTTACGCCGCATGTGCGACCAGCAGAATGCAAGCTGAACGTTGCCACGCTCGGCGAGCCTGCCATAGCCGGCATAGCCGTCGACCTGCAGGATCCCCTTGAAGCCTGCCAGATGAGCGATCGGTCGGTCGGCCTTGCGGTCGGGCGCATAGACATAGGCGACGCCCGGCGGATCGGCACCGCCCCATGGCCGGTCGTCCGCCGCATAGGCCCAGAGCTGACCGGTCTTGGTGCGCCCGCGGCCGGGATCGAGCACCGGCATCGTCGTCTCGTCGGCGAACAGCTTTGGCCGCTGCCTGAGCTTGCCAAGGAGCCGCTCATGCAACGGGCGCAGATGGAAGGCTGCCTGTCCCACCCAGTCCGCCAGCGTCGAACGATCAAGCTCAATGCCCTGGCGGGCGTAAATCTGCGCCTGCCGGTAGAGTGGCAGGTGATCGGCATATTTGGAGACCAGGACCTGGGCGACGGTGGCCTCGGTCGGCAGACCACCCTCGATCAGCCGGGCCGGGGCCGGCGCCTGCATGACACCGTCCTCGCAAGCCCGGCAGGCGTATTTGGGACGCCGGGTGACGAGGATCCGGAACTGCGCCGGGACCAGGTCCAGCCGCTCACTTCTATCCTCGCCGATCCGGTGCAACTCGCCCTGGCAACAGGAGCAGATCTTATTGTCGATATCGACGACGACCTCGATCCGCCGCAAGTGCGCTGGCAAGGCGCCACGGTTGATCCGGCGCTTGCGAGCCCGAGCCTCACGGCTTTCAGGTGCGCTGACGTCCTGCGCCGTCTCGCTGTACGCTGCGACCTGCTCGACATCTTCCAGGCCCAGCAGCATCTGATCTTCAGGCAAGGTCTCTGCCCGCCGGCCGAACCGATGCCGCTGCAATTCCTTGATGATCTGACGCAGCCGTTCGCTCTCGCACCGCTCGGCAAGCAGCATCGCTTTCAGCGTCTCGGGATCGTCAGGCAGGGCGTCGCTCACACGCAATTCAGAGCATATTCGCCGCCATCTGGCGACGCGCTCGATGCCCCTGATTCACTTCGCCGCAGCGCTGCCAACAACTATCCGGCTTGCGTTGGCGCTGGCGTCTCCCGTACCTCGTGGACACGCCGCCAGTCGAGCCCTTCCAACAGCGCCGACAATTGCGCCGCCGACAGACGCATCACGCCGTCCTCGATCTTCGGCCAGCGGAAGATCCCATCCTCAAGCCGTTTGGCGAACAGGCACAGACCCGTTCCGTCCCAGAACACCAGCTTGATCCGATCCGCCCGCTTGGCACGGAACACATAGACAGCTCCCGAGAATGGGTCAGCCCCCATGCTCTCGCGCACCAGGGTCGCAAGCCCTTCCATCCCCTTGCGGAAGTCCACCGGTTTGGTCGCCACCATCACCCGGACCGCACCCGACGGACCGATCACCGGCTCGCCTTCAGCGCCTGGACGATCGACGCAATCATTGCCGTGTCCGCACCACGACCGGCCCGGATCGTGATGCCGTCGACTTCGATCTCGATGATCCCGGCATCGCAACGGCAAGTTCGGACATCCGGTTTGGGTTTGCAGCGCGCCACTTTGCGCTCCCGGCCAAGAGCAGGCGCCGGCACTGCGACATCCACCACCGCCGGCACAAACTGCACTTCTTCTATTTCGGAATGACCGCCTGCTGCCTCTCGCAACTGACGTCGCCAGCCAAACAACTGCTGCGGTGACAATCCATGCCGTCGGGCTACCGAACAGACCGAGTCGCCGCTCGCCACAATCTCCGCGACGATCCGCGCCTTGTCCTCGTCGCTCCACTTCCGCCGACGGCCGGCGCCGGTGAAGACCTCAAGCCGCCGTACCGGCTCCGTGATAGCAGTATGCACTGTGTCCATTCTAAGCCTAACGGTCCAAATCGAACCGCAGACTCGCAGATCACCCCATCATCCGGTAGGTGGCCGCTGAACAGCGCTTACGCTTGTTCCCGGGGTTTCGGTGGTCAACCGGTGGTCGGTTTCAGCCCGCTCAGGTGCTCACCGGCATCCGGCAACGGCTGGCCGCCGGATAGGCATAGGCGCCGACGTCCAGCATGTTGTCGATCGCGTTGTAGCTGAGGGACTTGAGAGCGGAGTCGGGTTCGCAGTCGCGGGGGGAGACGGTTCAGCACGAAGAGTTATGTTCCTTATCACCGTAATTCCCGGCGCTATGCGAAGCATCTTTTCTACGTACTTCGGGGGGCTATGGGGCGCGAGCTCAGCGATTGGTCCTAGCACCACCGCTGGATCTCGGACCCAAGGGCGCCGCGCCCTTCGCATCATGTCATCCAAAATCGCACGAAAATCAATGAGCTTTGTCCGGCCCGGAAGGCAAGCTAGGTAAATCCTGTGCAACGGATGTCCAGAAAAAGAACTTCTCATTTTGCTCCCAGCACATCATTCGATTGATCGCTGAAGAGGCTTCCCGTGTCGCTTGAGGCGGAAATCTGAAATCTGCACGCCAAACGGTGCCCCAATCGTTGCTGTGCGTAACCAGTTGATTGGCCAACTCAAGGCTCAAGCTTTCAATGGTTTTCGCAGCATGGGCATGGCATTTTTTTACAAACGCCTCGTCATTCAACGATAGCTCGTCACTGCCTAGTATCAAGGGGGGATGATCTAGCACGAAACCAAGCGGTGGTACGGAACTCGACTCATTCGCCATTGCACAGCACCCGATAGATAGTAATCCAATTAACGCGCTTGCAATCATAAGGGACTTTGCGGCCGCCCGGGAGGCCGATCTCCGTACGGCGGATAGCCGGGTTCATCCCGGCGGAGGTTGTTTCGATCTGGCCTCAAATATCTCTCGCGCCGTACTGGAACAGGAACTACAAATAAACGCTTGATTGCCAGCAACCAGATCGTCCTTCGATTCGTTTCTGCCGCAAAATGAGCAGATTGGGTCATCGTGATCGGGTTCCCCGCCTTGGATTCTTTCGATCGCCATGGACAGCCACGTCAGCGCCTCCTTCCCAAATTTCTCGTGGCCTACCTCTCGAAACGTCAAAAAACTGAGCACTCCGATTAGAATGGCTTCATTGTAGCGCTGTCCTTCAAGAGCATTTGCCCAAATTGGCGCGAGCGCCTCGAATAATTTATCCTGATCATTCATGGCGTCCTGCTTTTCAGTCTTGGCCAGCTATGCCGGGCCCGAAGATTGTAGGAAGACCATACTTCCGACAAACAAGATAAGTCCTCACGCACAATCCGCGAGAGGATGACGTCGAATTTAGCGCACAAGCGCGATATGCTGCAGCGCAATCTAAGCCCACAGGTTCTGTGGGCCGCGTAGGTGGCGTTGGAGACGGTCCCGGCGACGGCCCCGGACCAGAGAAAAGCCCAGCGCGGTCGTCGAATTGTACGGGATTGTTAACGGCGTATCGATAGAGGTTGACCTCGCCGCTTGAAATTCCGATTGGATCTTCGGATACAAAACGGCCCCATGCAGGACTGTAGTAGCGATTCCGCAAATTGATCAGGCCAGTATTGTCGTTTTCACGCCCCGTGAACTGGAAGGTGTTGTCGGAGGCGGTACCTACTACCTGTAACGTTCCGTAGGGGTCGTAGCCGTAATTTGTCTGGACCGCACCAGCGCTAGAGAGTGCAATCGTCGAACCGAGGGCGTCAGTAAGGAACGTGGAGCCCGAACGCGACAGTCGCTCGTCAAGATCGAGCCCGATCAGCAGATCGGCACTAGGATTTCCACCCTGCTGCTCCTGCACAACATCCCAACTGTCGTAAAGAAATGATGTGGCAACACCAGCACGTGTGGCTGTCTGCCGGCGATTGAATGGGTCGTAGGTAAAAGTTGCGACCCCATCGATACTTTTTAGCCTATTTCGCGCATCCCATACATAGTTGCGGGCACCGTCATTCGTCAGGTTTCCTTCGGCGTCCCAAGTTGGTGCGATGGTAACGCCGGCAACTGTGCGCGACGTCAGGCGGTTCGCGAGGTCATAGGCTGCGCTCGTCACAGTAGACGGCAACACTGATTGGAAAAGGCTTCCTCCGCGCGACACGGTCCGTCCTGCGAAATCGTAGCCATACGTCAGTGTACCCAACGTAGTAGGTCCACTGACGTAGGTGATTGCGGTTAGTTGCGAGGAGGCATCCCATGTATACGTAGCGCTGATGCCGCCAGGCAACGTTGCCGCAGTGCGCCTGTTGACTGCATCATAACTGAATGTGACGCTAGTGCTGCCTTGGGTGATCGCCGTCAGCCGGTTGCCATTGTCGTAACTATAGGAGACCTGAGGTTGGCTGCCCGCTTGCATAGTCAGGCGACGTCCACCTGCATCGTAGGTGTAGCTGACCGTCCCCTGTGGGGTGGTCTCACTGGCGATGCGATCTAGACCATCGTAGACTCGGCTCACCGTACCGCCCAAGCTATCATTTACCTGTGTCAAGCGGCCGCCGAGGTCCCATGTGAACCCTACCGTGCTGCCATCCGCATAGCTTACGGACGCAGGTCGATTCAGGGCGTCGTAGGTTGTCGCGGTCGCCCGCCCTTTACGGTCACTGGTTGCCGTTACATTGCCTAAAGCATCCCGCTGCGTGACGCTCGATACCGCGTTAAGCGGATCGACCTGCGTTGCTAGCCGTGCGAAGGAATCATATGTGAACGCAATCGCGCCTCCACGCGCATCGGTAACGCCAGAGAGATGGCCAATAGCTGTGTAGCTATTAGTGATGACGCCTCCGTTGCCATCAATTGTTTGCGAAACGCCATTGATCGGATCGTGGGTCGTCTGCGTCAGGCCTCCAGAGGAGTCGGTGGTCCGGACCGGCCGACCAATACCATCCGTGGAGTATTTCGTTATACGGCCAAGCGGGTCAGTGGTGGAGACGAGATCTCCATCCAAACCATAATTAAACTGTGTGCGATTATTAAGGGTGTCGGTCGCGGTCAACGGGATGCCCGCGGAATTGTAGGTGAAAGTCGTGCTATTGCCGTTTGCATCAGTCACCGCAGTCAACAATCCTAGACCATTTCGCTGGTAGGTAGTTACGTGCCCAAGCGGATCGGTGGTGCTGGTGAGCTGGTTGAATACCGGGTCGTAAGTGCTGACTGTTGTGACAGCGTTTGATGTGCCGGCAAGCCGCGTCGTATTCAACACATTGCCCGAGGCGTCAAAGGTGAGGTCGGTCCGCCGACCGAGAGGATCGGTAATCGACGTCGGCAGATTCGAGACGGGGTCTCGTACGTAGGTCCAAGTCGATTGCTGCGGCGTGCCGACTGCGAACGTATCGGTCAGCGTATAGCCGGCGCTGTTGAACGTCGAAATACGCTGATTACCCCGAGGGTCCGTCGCCGTTACGGTGTACGGACCGGAGCTACCGCCGCTTGCCGGAATCGAGTAGGCTAGCGTGTATGTTCCGCCATCGGCGAGCGTCTGCGTGACGACCCGGTCGGCCGCATCGTAAGCGTTCGTCAGATAGGTGACGCCGCGGGCATCTTTGATCGATTGGATGCGGTTCGAGCTGTCCCATGTGTAGGTCGTGACACCGCCGTTGGCGTCGGTCACCGTCGAAAGACGGCTGAGGGTATCGTAGGCGTAGCTGACCGTGCGACCGATATTGTCGACGGCCTGCGTGATACAATTGTTGCTGTTGTAGCTAAGGCGAACGAAGCGTCCGTTGGACCCACTGACTTGAGTAATGTTGCCGGAGATTCCGTTGGAATGCGTCAGGGTGATCCTGTTGCCAAATCGGTCCTGGATGTACTGCAGCGGCGCGTTTTCGCCGAAGACGTACAACATGCCGTCAGTCCGGATCAGGTTCCAACCATTGCCGTTCCAGTCGATCCTCGATTGATAGAAGGCACCCGGCGTGTTGGTCGTGAAGTGGGCTGTCGTCCAACCATTGTCAGTCGGATTGTTGGGGTCAATGATCCGCGTGTAATGCACCGATCCGCCATCCGGCAGGACGAGATCCACTTCCTGGTACTGGTTGGCTGAATATAGCTTCGTACCATAGAGCAGCGATATGCCGACACCGAACTCGCGCCGATTGTAATCGCCCGGACGGTAGGTCCGCCTCAGCTGCAACGGCGTCACACCGCCAAGCGACAGATCGGTATCCGATTGTACGAAGAGGCCCGACGCAAGATCGACAGGATCGCAGCAGCCTGGCGGTGGCGGTTCTGGCTTCGTCTTGGGCGGCGGCGGCGGCGGCGGTGGACAGGTTCGGGTGTTGACGCAGGCCGGCGGCGGCGGACCGCCCTGACTGAACATCGCGCCCGAGAGGGCATAGATGCGCGTCTCCGGATCTGGCACCACCTGCCATCCGTCGGCCGTGACCGATCCCGCACCGTAGGGCGACCATCCGAGACCATCTGGCTCGTAACGCCAGAATGCACCACGCGCCTTGGGGAGCTCGTGTCCATAATTGGGGTAGACGACCTGCATCCCGAGCCACTGACCATCGGTGCTGCTGATCACGGCCCCGCCAGGCTGCGCCGTGAAGTAGATGGGCACCTCGACGTGGCGTGGCAGCGGAAATGGCGGACGGTTGACGGGGATCGCCGTCAGACTGACACGGGTGACAGCTTCGCCGTCAATTCCCGTCAGCACCGCGCCCTTCGGAATACGCAGCTCCAATCCGGGAATGCGCGGCGTCGTAGCGACGGCATCGTCTGCCAACGGCACTCCGAGCACCGTCTCGTGCTCATGATCGATGCGCGGCAGCCAGCTTACCCAAGGTAGTGCTGTGGTCCGCCCAACCTCCGCCTTCACGCGCGTCTCATGGATGCCGTGATCGATCTCAGCCGATTCATTAGGCTTGCGGGCCTTGCGACCATCGATCACCAGAACGGCTTCGCCCGGGCCGACCCCCTCTAAAAGATACAGGCCGTGTTCGTCGGTCTGAGTGCGCACCGTACCCATGCGCAAGATCACACCTTGCAACGGCGTTCCATTTGTTGCTAACACGCGCCCCGCAACCGCAGTCACACCGTCCGCGGCCAAGCGCAGCGCCGGGCTGCCTTCCGGTGCGGGATCGGAGGGCGCATCGCGCCAGGAAAGCTCGGCAGCAGGTGTCGGTGCAACGGGCAGAGCTGGTGGGGTTGGTTCGACAACTCGCTCCACGGCAGGAACGGTCGTAGCTTGCACCAGTGACATCAGGCCCGGTTCGAGACCGATCAAGGCAGCCAGCAGCACGCGCGTCGACAGGGTCATCAAGCTTGTAAAGGTCATCGGTCGGCTCATCTGCATAGCTTCACTCACTGCTGCTTCGTTCGCATCTGCTTCTGCATTCGGATTTGATCAGGCGTGATCCGGCTCGGCGGCGGCTGTCGCGTGCGGGTCTGAGGATCGCATTCGGCACTGGAAAAGTCGGTGAGCACCACACCTGCATCCGGGATCACCTGCCGACCGTCACTGCTCACGGTCCCCTGGCCATAGGGAGCCCAGCCGTTACCATCAGGCTCATAACGCCACAGCGTGGCGCGGGCCTTCGGCAACTCCTTGTCGAAATTCGGAAACACAAGCTTCGCCGTGCCGATGCCGCCTTTGGCGTCATAAAGACATGCCGCGCCCGGCTGGATGATGAAGAAGGTCGGGATGTTCGCATTGGCCGGCAGAGGTACCGGCGTCCGATCGGCGGGTACCGCCGTGATCCCGACGCGACGCGCCTCGCGCCCATCGACATCACGGATCACGACACCCGCATCGATGCGCAGCTCAAGATCGGGGATGCCCGGCGCGCGCACAACCACCTCGCCGCGCGTCGGCACGCTCAACGTCACATCATGACTGTGATCGATGAGCGGCAGCCAGCTCTTGTAGGGCAGCACGTTCGTTTGCCCCGGCTTTGCCTCCACGCGCGCTTGATAGAAGCCGTAGTCGGCATCGCGTTTGGCTCCGGCGTGCCGACCATCGATGTGAAGCACGCTTGCTCCGGGCTTGACATAAGTGAGGAGGAACCGCCCGCCTGCGTCAGACGTCGCCTTCGCGCCCACCGCGCTCAGCTCCACACCAGGCAGCCCTCGCCCATCGAGATCCACGACCTGACCCGAGAGCGACGTAACGCCATCCGGTCCCTGCAATGGAGCATCGGGTTTGTTGTCGCCCGGGGGCACCGGGTCGGCCCAAGTGACGCTCGCAACGCTCAGCATCGCGATCGCTGTCAACAAAACGCGCTTCATTCTTGAAGCAACAACCGCATTCGCTCTGATTACGATCATGGCGTGCTCACCCCAACGCTGAAGGTACCGATCGATGTGCTCGTGGGATCAACGACGACCGTATAGGTCCCAGCCGTCGGCAAGGTCAGCGAGCCGCTCGAATACCCATTATTGCAGGTGCCGTCTCCGCGCAGCGAGCTCCCATCTGGCTTCTTCGTCGTGATGTTGAAGCAAGCCCCCGAGGGCGTGCTGCTTACCCTTCCAACCGTCACTGTAACGCTCTGGCTCGCGGCGCCCGCGAAGGTCACCTGAATCGCCTGGCCCGGGACCGTTACATCATAGTTGGCCGCCGCCTGCCCGACACTTGTCGCTCCGGTCGTGTCCGGCGGAACGTCGTACAGCGTGAACGTTCCTGTGCCGACCCCCAGACTGTTTGGATTGAATAGAATTGTGTACGCGCCAGTGACAGGTAGAACCAACACATCCGTAAAGAATGACGCGTAGTTCGCACAGTTGTTGGAAAACAACTGCGTTGTACCATTCGGCTGCACAATCGTTAGAGGTGAACAGCCCGTCACGAGCCCGCTAGTCAGTGTCATCAACAGACTGACGCGTTGATTGGCTGTGCCAGCAAATGTCATGCTCATATTCTGGCCAGGCGCTGTCGTCGTCAACGATACAGTGCCGCCGCCTGGTGTAATCGTCGCACTGACATCCGCCGGCACATCGTACAGATTGAACGTAATCGTGCCTGTGTTCACGCCTCCTGGATTAACTTGAATGGTGTAAGTGCCTGCGACGGGTAGCACCAAAATGTCGCTGAAGAAGTTACCCGAGCCGCAATCCTGTCTAGCGTAAACCTGCGTAGTGCCATCAGGCTGCAGTACATACGTGTTCCAGCAAGAAAAACCGTTTTGCTGCAACAGTAGGCTCACTCGCTGGTTCGCTGCACCGGTGAACGTTAGGCTCATGTTCTGGCCGGGCACCGTTGTCGTCAGTGACACCGCACTGCCGCCCGGCGTGATCGTTCCGGACGCATCCGGGGGAACATTGAACAACGTAAGCGTGAGCGTACCTGTTTGGAAGCTGCCGGGATTGATCTTGATCGTGTACGTTCCGGACAGCGGCAGTACCAGAACGTCCGTGAAGAATGTACCGCCGCCACAATATGACGTGGAATAGAACTGGGTCGTTCCATCCGGCTGCAGCACCTTCATATCCCAACAGGAAAAGCCACTGTTTTGGGTCGTCAGGTTGATGCGTTGGTTAGCTGTCCCACTGAACGTGAGAGTCATGTTCTGGCCGGGAGCCGTCGTTGTCACCGGCACCGCGCTGCCACCGGCCGTCAAAGTCCCAGTCGCATCTGGCGGCACGTTGTATAGCGTGAATTGAAGCGTACCGGTTTGGAAGCTACCTGGATTGATCAGGATCGAGTACGTCCCCGACGCAGGCAATATGAGAACATCCGTGAAGAACGTCCCGCCGCCACAGTATGAGGTCGAATAGAATTGGGTTACTCCATCCGGCTGAAACACTTTCATGTCCCAGCAAGAGAAACCGCTGGCCTGTGTGGTAAGGCTGATCGATTGGTTGACCGTCCCGCTGAACGTCAGGCTCATATTCTGACCAGGCGCGGTCGTTGTCATCGGAACGGTGCCGCCGCCGGCAGTTAGAGTTGCGGTCAAATCCTGCGGAACGTCATACAGACTGAACGTGGCTGTACCAGTGGTCGGACCAGACTGATCGAACAGGATTGTGTACGTTCCTGCCACCGGTAACACCAAGACATCCGTGAACAGCGTCCCCGAGCCGCAGAATGCGTTGTAATAAATCTGTCCCCGTTTGTCCGGCGTCAAAACGGTCACGGTCCAACTACAACCGCCTGCTTGGGTAGTCAGGCTGACCCTCTCGTTGGCAACTCCAGTAAAGGTAAGGCTTGCGTTCTGCCCGGCCCCCGTCGTCGTTAGCGACACCGGACTACCGCCCGCAGTTATGGTGCCAGCCAGATCCGGCGGCACGTCGACGAGTTTAATAGTTATCGACCCCGTAGGTGAATTACCTCCTGGTGCGATGAACACTGAATACGTCCCGGTTTGGGCTATTATGGCAGTGTCCGCGAACGATCCAGTCGACGATGTGGTTGATCCAAGCACCGATGCGTCCGGCCCCAAAATCTGCACCCCGTTTCCGAACGACGATGCTGTCACTTGAGCCGCGAGCCGTCGCCCTGCAGTCGCGTCGAACTGGATCAGCCCGAACTGACCCGCTGTTGCGATGTTGAGCGTCACCGAATTTCCAATCGACGATGCAACCACCGATCCGATATTGCTCGGGGCATACGGCACCGGCGTTACCGTAAGATAGCTGCTGGACGCGCCCGTGCCTTCCGGCGTGACAACCGTTACGATGCCGGACGACACAATAGGAACCACTGCGGTCAGCGTGGTCGCATTCGCAGAACTCACCTGGGCGTACCGCCCATTTACGAGGACCTTGTTGTTGCCAACGACCGAGTCGAAGTTCGTCCCGGTTATCGTGATCGTATCCCCTGGCTTCACCTGAGTGGGGGACACCGACGCAATCGTCGGCGTGCCCAAAGTTGGAATCGTAAAGCTGGCGGTCGAGGTCGCGCTACCGGCCGGCGAGGTCACGGACACCGGCCCTGTCGTTGCCCCAGACGGCACGGCGACCGTAATTTGAGTCGCGCTGACGGCTGTCGGAGATGCCGAAACACCGTTGAATGACACGGTTGTATCAGCCAGAGATCCGAATCCCGTACCGAAGATCGTGACTACGTCGCCGGCGCGCCCGCGGCTCGGGGATGCCTGCGCTACGACGAGATCGGTTATCGGCTTGCGCACCACCGAAAGGATGTTGCCGACAGCGTCGTAGTTGTACTGCGCACTGCCATTTGCCGGATCGACCACCACGGTCAATCTGCCAGCGGGATCGTAATAGTATTGCGCGCTGTCCGCCCGCACGGCGGCGCAACCGCCAAACCAGATCGCAACTGCCGAGACAAGAACGGCAATTGCCTCTAACGCTAACTTGTTTCGTTTTGACTTGGGTGGGGTGAACTCTGGGATCTCGGGGAGAGAACCGGGCACATAGGACGCCAAAATCCGGCGAACAACTGCAAATGATTGCATACGGCACCACCAGCGCGACAAGGCACACGCCCTCCAGACGCGGAGCGGCGAAGCCAGATTCCAGAAGGATGGAGTAGAATTCCTGTCCCGCGCTCAGTGAGACACAAATCTCGCACAGGTTGCAAGTCCATTTCTTAACGCAGCGAGGCTCACTAACTCAAAAAACTTGTTCACTACCTTACGTCGTATAGTTTGTTCTCTGAACACATCTACAGCTAAATGCTTGAGAGCAAAGCAATGGCAGCCGTGCGCACGCGAACCGTGGAACCCGATTACACCTCGCCGATATCAGTCAAAAAAAATTTGCCGTTGACGCCTCTTTGTCGATCGAACAGTCGAGACGCTCTTGCCGCACCTCACAGGCGATCGGAGGGGCGTAAGGCCAAGGCACTTAGTTGAACCGCTTTTTTGCCTAAAATTCCCGAGGATATCGACGATATCCGCATCTTCCTGGCCTGACGATGAGGATGGCGCCGACATTTTCTGGTCTCATAATCTTTCCATCGCGCGAGTGGAACTCGTCGCGCGACAGCGTTTTCCACAGCCGTCTCCCGACGCCACATAAACAGCTTAAGCTCAATAACTAACGCCTTATCGCGCATCATCTTCGATTTCGCCCCTCGCGGTCACGGCAATCATTCCGAGCATTATACCGATGCGCTTTATTCTCTCTTTGACAACCGAATGAAATCAATTCACTACTATACGTAGTGCTCTCTGCGTACGGCAGTGATGAAACAAGTCGTCGACATTGTTGGATTTGAGCTTGGTGTTCGTGTTTGCGGGGTCCTAAGCGCTGCTATCCGCTGGTGGATCAACGAGCTCGTCCAGTCGATTCCATCTTCAATCCGGCTTAAACTCTCGGCGCGGCACGATAAACGCTATGTCCGAGTGCATGGCGAGCAAGTCGAAATCACCGACAGCAATTTTCGGACCGGAAGTTGGAAATTGCTACCTTGCCCAGAGGACGTCAGGCAATCAACGCCTGACCCCGTCGCGCTGCTGCTACCTGCCGCAATGGTCCTGCGTCGCGTTATCGAGCTCCCAATCGCGGCCAAAGCCACCCTGCATGAAACGGCTTCGTTCCAAATTGGGCGTGTAACGCCGTTCAAACCAGGCGAAGTCCACTACGTTGCACGGACATTGGCGCAGGACCGCCTGAAGAAGACCATTCGCGCCGAAATTGCCGTGACACCACGCGAAGCGCTCAAGCGTGCCCTTGAAAGCATCAGCTCCTATGGCCTCCAACCTACGGCGATATTCGTCGAGGGCGATACATCGCAACCGGCTTTTGATTATCTCCCGCAGATTGGCGCAAACGTCACGCCCCAAACCCAGTCTTTGACGAGATGGGCAATCGTTGTCGGCGCTTGTCTGCTGATCAGCGCGCCTTTTCTGGCGGCCTTTCGGCTCCATCTCCTTGCCGAAAAGGCGCGGAACCAAGTAGCTCTTGCCGCGAAGATTGCCGCAAAGGCGTCCGACTCCCAAACAAAACTGGACACGCTCATCTCATCAGAGAGCTTCTTGCCGGATCGACTGCGCGGCCCGCACTCTTTGGAAGTCCTTGATGGGCTCAGTCGTCAGATACCGGACACATCCTGGGTGTTTCGTCTCGAAATTCGTGCAGACAATGCCATCATGTCCGGTCTCTCGTCCGATCTCCCTGCACTACTGCAGCAGCTGGCGCGACCGCCATTTTCCACGCCCGAACTGACGTCGCCGGTCGTCCAGGGCATTGCAGGCGGTCCGGCGAGGTTTGAGTTGCGCGTGCGGTACGGGTCAGGCCAATGACGCTCTCGCCGCTTGCAGGTCGACTGATAGCATTGGGACTCCTCGCAAATCTGTGTTGGGCTGTTGGCGCCTTTGCAGCCGCGCCTCTCTTGCGACAAGTCGCCGTAGATCGCGAGACCATTGCGAGTTCGAACGAGTTGTTGGCTCGATATCACCGTCTCGAGGCTAGCTTGCCCGCTATCCAAGCACAACTCGATGAGCTCCAAGGAAGGAGCGATACGGGCCGATATTTCTTTGCATCAACATCGCCGGCACTCGCAGCAGCCGAGATGCAGAACTCGCTTCGAGGACTGGTTTCGGGCAGTGGCGCACTCTTGCGCAACAGCAAAGGCCTGCAAGCCGCAGTAGAAAAGGGCTTTGATCGTATCGGTCTTGACCTCGACCTAACCGCATCCCCTGCCGAGTTGAGCAAGCTACTGCGAGCAGTAGCCGGCGCGGAACCGATTGTTGTGGTGGAGCGACTATTTGCACAAGTGCCTGAGACCGGTGCGACATCAACGGCCACAGACGGGCAACCCACCCTGACCATCAACCTGCGGCTTGTCTCTTATTCAAGGCGGACGGGCGGCGCCAAATGATAGTGGCTTGGACCGCACCGATACGCGTCGCTGTATTCACTCTTGCAGGCGGCTTTGGCGCCATCACCTTGGGATGGGCTGTCTCAGCCAATACCGAGACGCCAGCCTCGACCTTGCCGCCAAGGGCGAGCGCGGCGCTCCTGCCGCAAATGCCCTCACGGAACTTGACCTCAAACTTTGAAGCTGTCGTAGAGCGCCCTCTGTTTTCACAAACGAGAAGGCCAACACCTCCGAAGCTGACCGCGGCCGAGCCGCAGGCTCAAGCGGCGGCTCCGGCACCACCTCCGCCACCATTAGCCGCGACGCTTCTTGGGATCATCATCTCGCCCAACGTTAAATCCGCCGTCGTTCGGATGAGTAGCGGCAAGAGTGTCACCGTGATCGAAGGCGGCTCGATAGACGGCTGGGAGCTCAGGCGGATCGAGCCCGACCTTGCACAATTTCGCTACAAGGACGCCTATCTCGAATTGTCATTTCCCACTCACCAAACCTCGCCTGCTCAGATCGCGCGTACAGCCGCTCCAGGGGCGCTCGTGCGCAGAAGGCAATGATCGATGAGGTTTGGTCGTCAAAAACGTTTTCTCCCGCGGCTGCTCATCGGGCTTCCTCTCTTGGCCGTGCTCGGCGCATGCCAGACGTTTGGCCCGTCCATTCCGGATCAGGCACTGGATGACACCAGCCCCGGTCCTTTTCGTCCCTTTCGATCGTCGATGAATGCGACGCCACAGGCGAGAGCTCCTCTCTCTTCGGCAGACGCCAGCGCCGCTGGCGGCTCGCCTATCCTGGTGCATGGCACCAACGACCTACCGGCCATCACCCCAGACGTTCCGACCTCAACAATCAAGAACGGCGAGTATGTGCTCAATTTCGACAACGTCGATATTCGTGATGTTCTCAAAACCGTCCTAACCGACATGCTTGGGATCAACTACGTCGTTGATCCAGTGATCCAAGGCACGATCTCACTGCGCACGGCCAAACCTCTTTCGCGTGCAGCTGTTCTGCCAGCATTTGAGGAAGCTCTCAAATTGGCTGGTGCAGCCCTCGTTCCTGGCTCCTCTGGCTATCAAGTGGTGCCAATCGCAAGTGCAGCGCAACGCGGCGCAATCGGTGTCGCCGGAAACTCACTCGGTCCTGGGTACCAGGTTAGGCTCGTTCCCTTGCGCTACGTTACCGCGCCCGATGTTCAGCGCGTCCTCGACCCCCTCGTGCCGCCCGGGACGGTGATTCCAGCGGCGGCATCTAACGCCAGCCTGATCACGCTGGCAGGCACTGCGAGTGATGTTGATCGAGCTGAGCGTGCGATAGCAATGTTCGACGTCAATTGGCTACGCAGTCAATCCTTCGGACTATTTCCTTTGCGCTACTCCTCGGCCGCCAGTGTCGCGGAAGGCCTCAATAGCGTCATAGGAAAGCAGGGACCGCTAGCCGGAGCCGTACGGATCGTTCCTATTGCACATCTCAATGCCATTCTGGTCGTTTCAAAGAATTACGCCCACGTAGAGGAGATGCGTACCTGGGTCGAGCGCTTCGATCGCGGCCGCAACGTCTTGAAGCCCCGGCTATTTGTCTACTACGTCCAGAATGGGCGGGCGCGGGATCTAGCGAGCGTGTTGACGAAGGCTCTATCGCAATCCCGGGGCGGCAACACTTCAGCTGCTACGAGTTCGCCTTCCGCCCCGACGACCGACGACATTTCCCCTGCGACCGATTCCCCGCAGCCAAGCATGCCGAACGCGTCGGGTCTCAACTCACCACTTGCTAACTCATCCGGCGGAGGCTCTGGCGCGGTACCGGCGTCACTCATCACACCAATTGGTTCAACCACGATGTCCACGCCGGACGGCCCAGGGAACGATGCAAGTACTGCATTGACCGACCTACGGATCACCGCCGACGAACCCAACAACGCCCTTCTGATCATGACGACGCCGGAGCGATACGCTCAAGTCGAATCTGCGTTGGTCAGGCTCGATGCCGCTCCGTTGCAGGTCATGCTGGAAGCCTCAATCGCCGAAGTCGATCTCAACGATGGCTTCCGATATGGCGTCCAAGTGTCCCTGGAGAAGGGTGCCTTCTCGGCTTTGAGCTCGGCGGTCGCCGCTACGGCGTTGGGTCCAAGTACCGGTGGTCTCTCAGCCGCCCTCCTCCGCAGTGATATCAAGGCAACATTAGACTTTCTGTCCAACTATACGACGGTCCGCGTGATCTCCGCGCCGAAGCTGATGGTCTTGAATAATCGAACCGCATCTCTCCAGGTCGGAGATCAGGTTCCTATCGCCACCTCGTCGTCAGTAAGCAACATTACACCTAACGCACCGACCGTTAACTCGATCCAAATGTACGACACGGGCATCATCCTTCGTGTCACCCCTCGCGTGAATCGTAATGGCAGGGTGCTGATGGACATCGCGCAAGAGGTCAGCCAGAGCGTTCCGACCACTACATCCACGCTGAACAGCCCGACGATTCAGCAGCGCCGCGTTGCCACCTCTGTAGTTGTCGAGGACGGTCAAACCGTGGCCATCGGAGGACTGATCAAGGACAGCCGTGCGCGCGATCGGACCGGTCTCCCTTGGCTCAAGGACGTTCCCGGCGTTGGACCGCTCTTCGGAACGAGCGACGATCGGACCGACCGAACTGAGCTTCTGGTCCTAATTCAGCCTCATGTCATTCGCAATGCCGCCTCGGCCGAGGCGGCGACAGATGAACTTAGTGCAAAACTCCCAATGCTCCATGACAGCTTTCGCGCGCCGCGACGCCCCTGAACATCGAGATAGAGGCTTTGCACTCGTTCTCGTGCTTTGGGCTCTGCTCTTGCTATCGGTCCTTGCCAGCAGCTTCCTGCTCGAGGCCCGGGCGGGCAAAGCAATTGCGAATACCGAGGTGCTTCAACTCAGAGGTCGTATGCTCGCGGACGGCGCCATCAATCGCGTTATTCTCTCGCTGCTTGATCCGCGCGATCCGTTACGGCTCCCACTTGACGGCTCATCCCGCGAGATCGATTTTCTCGGCGAGCATGTCCTTCTCAGCTGTGAAAGCGAGGCCGGAAAACTCGATCTGAATGCTGCCTCGCTCCAACAGCTCCGCTCGATATTCCAAGCGCAGGGCTTGTCGAACGATGAGGCCGAGTTCATTGCTCGGCAGATCGAGGTTTGGCGCTCTCCCCTGCGGAATTCACCTGTCGAGCCTGTCCTGGCTTTGTACACGGAGGCCGGCCGCACGTACGGTCCGCGGTTTGCGCCGTTTCGATCCGTTGACGAACTGCGTCTCGTCATTGGAATGAACGATGCGCTCCAGGCTGCGATAGCTCCCTTCATGACCGTGTGGTCCAGCAGCGGAACAGTCGATCTAAGCGTCGCGAAGGACGCTCTTCTCCGTGTTCTTGCCGCAGAGAACGATAACTTCGCCTCGGCTCAGCTGGCCGCCAAGCAGAACGGTAACGCAGCCGGAACCAATCGAATGGCTACCGTCGGAGACGTCCTGACGATTGTCTCCATTGCTGAGCTCTCGGACGTAACCGTGAGACGCTCCGCCTCCATCCAGCTTTCGGGCGACCGGAATGAACCCTATCGAGTCCTCACATGGCAATAAGGGGAGCCCCAATCCATGTCGTATGGGCGATGATTTCTGCTTGGAAAGCAAGCGGACGACTAAAGCCGGTGCTCCCGTTCATTCTCGGTCTCAGCCTCGCAATTTGGGTAAACGTGGAGATATCCACGTCAGGTACGCCGGCGGTCATCCCTTCTGAGGCTTTGGTGTCGTTGGGCAAGCACTTGTTTCGCGCACCATCATTGTCCGGCGATGGCTCCGTGTCGTGCCAGCACTGCCACATTCCAGCCTTGGGCTTTTCGGGAGATCGACCTCTTGCCGTGGGCGTCGCTGGCTTCACGAGCGCCAGACACGCGCCGTCGCTTCTTGGGTTGGCGAAGACGAAAGCTCTCATGTGGGATGGAAGAGCTGCCGATCTGCGTAGCCAGGCGGCGATCCCTCTTGAATCGCCCGAGATGGCGATCAATTGGCCCGTTGCACTACAGCGCCTCAGTTTCGACGACACCACGAACAAACTGGTTGCCGAGCTTGGGGGAGCCAAACTCGACCGCGATCTGATCCTAGACTCGCTTGCGGCCTACGTCGCGTCCCTCGTGCCTAGAGAATCCCGCTTTGATCGGTACTATATTCACCGCGAAGAGCAGGCTCTGACGCCTCAAGAGATACTCGGCTTTCGGCTCTTTACGCACAAAGCGCATTGCTCGGGTTGCCATCTCATTGCGGGAGCAGAGGCACCTTTTACGGACGGACGTTTTCACGCAACCGGCGTCGGATGCGGAGCGAGTTCGTGTCCCGATGTCGGTCGCGCTGCGATCACCGGCAATCAGGCCGACTTCGCAGCCTTCAAAACCCCGAGTCTTCGGGGCGTCGCGCTCCGCCGATACCTCATGCATGATGGGAGCATTATGTCTCTACGGGCAGCCGTCGAGCGATACAACAGCGGCATTGCTAGAGCATCGGTCAAGGATGGCCGGCTGGGTCCTCTCTACCTGAGCGATGATGAGATTAGCGCCGTGGTCGCATTTCTCGGCGCTTTGACACCAGAGAACCTGATCAGCACTGAGAGTGCTTCGGTAAGCTCCAGCACAGAGGGGACCAGATAATGCTAGTCGGCATTGCTCTTACGTTTGTCGGCAAGATGAAACAGCGTGGATCCGTCAGTGGAAAGGCCAACGCCGCCACAGTCGCCGACGATGGCTTCACGCTATTGGAGCTTCTGGTGGTCATTGCAATCCTGGGCCTTCTAGTCGGGCTGGTTGCGCCGGTAGCTCTTCGGCAGCTCGGGGGGGCGCGCGTTTCCATCGCCCAACAATCAATAGAGCGGCTGGGTTCGATTCTTGAGATCTACAAACTGGACGTCGGCGGCTTTCCGACGACGGAGCAAGGATTGCAGGCTCTCATAATACGCCCTACCGCCGCACAAAGATGGAACGGCCCCTACGTTAAGGGGGATGCCGTCCCGCTGGATGCCTGGGGTCGTCCATACATCTATCGAAGCCCCTCCCAGCGTCCCGGGCGGGACTACGATCTGTGTTCAAAAGGGGACTCCGGGGACACTGGCAACAGTAGTCCGGAGCTAATTTGCAACGCCTCATAACAACTAATTCCTCGCAGGCTGCACATTCATGCCGCAGGCACTTCAGCTTTTTTCGTGGCCCGCTGCGGTCTGCCTTTCACCGCTCGCCGGAAGCTTTGCCGGCGTGGTCATACGCAGACTCCCGACACGGCGCGATCTCTTCTGGTCGCGCTCGCACTGCGACGCCTGCAATTGCAGCCTCTCACCTCTGTGTCTCGTGCCTATCGTCAGCTATTTGGTGCTACGGGGCCGATGCGCTATGTGCGGTGCGTCAATATCTGCCTTTCATCCCGCGGTCGAACTGTCCTGCGTAGCCATCGCTTGCTGGGCGGCTGTCGTCGACAGCACGCCCGTTTGGCTATGGGCCGCCTGCATCCTCGGCTGGGCACTCCTTATTCTGTCTTGGATCGACGCAGAGCATCTCCGTCTGCCGGACGCACTGACTCTGCCACTTCTCATCGCTGGCGTAGTTATGCAGGGCGTGCTCGCACCCGAAAAACTGCCTGCGAGCCTAATCGGGATTTTCCTCGGTTACACCTGCTTTCGCGGGATTGCGATGGCGTATCGGGCCATCCGCGGCCGCGAGGGACTCGGCGCAGGTGACGCAAAGCTCATGGCTGCAGCTGGCGCATGGCTTGGATGGAGCGTATTACCTGACGTTATTCTTCTCGCAGCCCTTCTCGGGATTTTAGCGACCATGCTTGGCCAGATCAAAGGTCAAGCAATTGACCGACGTACAACTATCCCCTTTGGGCCGTTTCTATCGGCAGCGATCTGGCTGACGTACGTCTACGGTCCTTTGCTCCTTCCGCAGCTTGATTGAGATGACGGAGTGGGGCTCCTGGCCCCCTTTAGTTCGAACATGGCAAGTCTGAACGGAGGATTGAACACGGCCCGGCGGTCGTTAGAGGCGCGATAATCAGCTCCTCAGATTGCCCGCGCCAATTAAAGCGCATTCGCACGAGTTGAGGTAATCGTTGCTGGGCCTGCCAACTGTCTCGCCATCGGGGTTGGTCGCTATCGGTCGCACCAAAGTACGCGAACGCTCCATCTTCTGCTCCCTCAAGAGTTTCCTCCAACGGAGCCGACGCAAGACTTTTCTGACCAGAGAGTGATCCGCGATCCAGCTGCCAGACAATGCTGAGCCTACTGTCCCCCGTGAAGCCAATCGTGTAGGCTACGATGTCTTGAGCACCGAAGCGCGGAGCCAGCGGCGCGAGAAAGTTGACGTGATCTCGCGTTCCTTCAAATCGTACCATTCCGTGAGACCAACTGCCGAGCTTCTCCGACGAGGCTCTCGATACGAGTTGCCTCATCTGTTTTTCTATTGCAAAGAGCTCTTCGCTCTCACTGTTGCGCAACAATGTTCGCTGCCAACTGACAGATGCCGCGCGCAAACCAGATGCAGCCAAGACTCCCATCATGCCCATGAGCGCGAGCACAACTAGGAGTTCGACCAGCGTCAAGCCTGCGTCGCGAGGAGCCTGAGTGGGATTCATCGTGACCTTGGACCGATCAGCAATGTCTGAAGATGCAGCACTTCCCCGCGACCATCCGCCGGAACAACGTCCAACGTGACGATATGAGCTCCGAGTGGAGGCTGGGGCCCATCTGCCTCGATTGGATCGAATGGTTCGAGATGAAGATCCCAGTGCTGTCCATCTCGCAAGTCTCCACTTAAGGAGGAGCCGTCGAGCGCAATCGAGCGGCCCAATGATGCGACCAGATTTTCCGCCGCATGCGCCGTCCGTGATGCCCGCTCGGTGGAAGTGCCAGCCAACAACCCGCCGCCAAAGGCGACGTAATATGCGGCGAGCCCGGTGATGAGAATAACGAGGGCGATCAGAACCTCCAGAAGCGTGAACCCGCGATCCTTTCCAGAACACTCAATCATCCTGTCGAACCCTTCCATCGAACCCTCGCACGCCGATATAGATAGCGGCAGCGTTCCCCTGTTGCAGGGCAAGCCTTCCTCCGGTCGCGCTCCCGTCGGGAAAAAATTTCACTTCGCCAGTGGCAGCCGAGACAAGTTTGTCGTCAGGCGACACGAGTGTGAGCGATATCCCACTCGGCAGCGCTCTCCGATGCCCCTCGGGTAGCAGCCGGTACCCGCTTTCATCCGTCGCTAGCGCAGTAATCCGTCCTCGCCGAATGGCATCATTCCGGCTGAGGCGCAAATCCACAACGAGTGCGTGCGCGCTTGCCCGCAATCGCGCGCCTTCGTTCAACTTCAGCTTCGGAAGAGCTATCGCGGTCAACCCTCCAAGGATCGCCAGAACCACTAACAACTCGAGAAGAGTGAAGCCGATATCGGTCCTTTGGGAGATAGCCTTGCACATCTTCAGTGCAGGAGATCGTTGATGCCAAGCACAGCTAGCATCACGGAAGCGATAATTCCGGCTACGAGGCCGCCGAGACCGATCGTTAGGATCGGAACAAGTAGAGCGAGTGCACGGTCAAGCGTACGCTGAACTTCGGAATCCAGAAGGTCCGCTAAGCGGAGCAATATTGAATCGAGGCGTCCCGTTGTCTCGCCAATCCTGATCATCTGCACCGCAAGTTCAGGAAATATGTTGGCCTGCGCGAGCGGTCCCACGAGGCCGCTACCTCCCCTGACAGCTCCGATTACACGCTCAATCGCGTTGATAATGCTCCGATTGGCGAGCACGGGGCGCGCAAGTATTAAGGAGGGCGCCAGAGTTATTCCCCCGCCAATCAGCGTCCCAAGCACTCGAGAAAAGCGCGCTGCTTCCGCCCGTCGGATCGTCAGTCCCAGCACTGGAACTCGCAGTAGCAGAGCATCCATTCGAGCACGAATGCTTGGGTCGGCTAGGAAATGTCGGCCGATCACGAGGGAGAGACCAATAAGTGCGACGCCCACCCACCAAAACTGCCTGAGCGAGATGCTCGCAGCAAACGCCATACGTGTCAGTAGTGGCAACCTTCCTCCAGCTTCGGCAAAGACGGGCTCGAGCTGTGGAAGGACCACGAGTAACACCAACAAAACCGATCCGGCCGCCGTCGCCAGCAGCACGGCCGGATAAATCAGGGCAGAACGGATAGACTGCCGCACGGCTTCTGCCCGCGTGAGTTGATCCGCAAGGCGGCCGAGGGTCGAAGCCAGGGCGCCACTTGCTTCGCCAGCTCGGACCATGGCAACAACCAGAGGCGGAAAGGTGTCGCCGTGTGCCCCCATGGCATCTGAAAGACCTGCCCCTCCGCGAAGCCGCCTCAGAAGGTCTGCAGCAAGGTCCTTGATTGCGGTCCGCCCCTCGGAACCTGCCAGCAGCGACAGTGCGGCTTCAAGAGCGACGCCAGCGTCGAGCAAAAGAGCAAGACGGCCCACCAGATCCGCGGCAAGTTTGGGTCCGCGCCGCCTGGCGCCGCCAATTTCCTGCGAGAGCAGAGCCCGCAGACCAGTCGCAGGTTGAAAAAGCTCAAGAGTTAGTGGCAGGTGGCCTTGCGACTGCAATCGCGCCGCGGCCGCATCTCGATCGGTCGCCTCAACTTGCCCTCGCGCGACGGAACCATCCGGCGCAACAGCCTTGTATTGGAAATGGGCCATTGTGCCCTACACGTACCGGTAGCCAACCCTAATATCAACACGCCTGTGTGCTCAAGTGGCTCGCGTCGCAGCGAGCACTTCCTCAACAGTTGTTTGTCCCGCCAGAGCTTTTTCCATGCCATGAGCCTGCATCGTCCGCATTCCCTGGTTGACAGCAACGCGCGCAATGTCAGTGGCCGACGCTCGTTTCAAGACCATTTCACGGACCGCGTCAGTTAGAGATAGGATTTCCAAGATGGTCGTGCGACCTCGGTAGCCGCTGCCGCCACATGAAGTACAGCCGCCTGGCTGGAACAGAGACATCGGCTTGTCACCGGGAACACCCAAGCGGCTCAAATAGCTTGAGCTCGCCTCATAAGGTACCCGGCAGTCTGGACACAAAGTCCGCACGAGACGCTGAGCGAGAATGGCGTTGCAGGTCGAGGCGATCAGATAGTCCTCGACTCCCATGTCCAGCAAACGAGTGACGCCCGTAGCTGCATCATTTGTATGCAGGGTCGAGAGCACCAAATGCCCTGTAAGAGCAACTTGAACCGCGATCTGTGCGGTCTCCAGGTCGCGGATTTCGCCGACCATGACCACATTGGGATTGTGTCGCAAGAACGAACGTAATGCGCGAGCAAAATTAAGCCCAATTCCCGGCTGCACCTGGACTTGTTGAACCCCGGCGAGCTGATACTCGACGGGATCCTCAATTGTCATTAGCTTGCGATCGGATGTGTTAAGCAAGGAAAGAGCGGCATAGAGCGAAGTGGTCTTGCCGCTTCCAGTCGGTCCTGTGACAAGGATCATTCCGTGCGGCGCACGGAGCAAAGGCGCTAATTCCGCCATTGCCCACTCATCAAAGCCCAGCGCATTGAAATCAAGCTGAACCTGAGCTCGGTCCAGAACGCGGATCACGACGCTTTCGCCGTGGGATGTGGGGGTCGTTGCGACGCGAAAATCGATCTCTTGCCCGCGAACGGCGTGAGCTATCCGCCCATCTTGCGGTAACCTCCGTTCAGCGATGTCTAGGCCGGCCATCAGCTTTACTCGGCTTACGACAGCGTCGCGCAGCCGCAGGGGGACCGCAGGGTTCAACAATCGAAGCCGGCCATCCACACGTAGTCGTACGGTCAGGCCATCAGAGGTTGGCTCAAGATGAAGATCAGAACCTCTCTCATCAACGGAGCGTCCGAGGAGATTGTTCACGAGCCGTATCACCGGGGCGTCGCTAGCAGCCTCGCGTAAACGGTCGAGGTCCGACGTTTCAATGCCAGATCCGGCAAAATCATCGTCAATATTTGCGTGGATTTCATCTGCCACATCAGCCTGACTAACCGAAAAAAGCCGGTCGAGCGCCGTATCGATGTCTGTCGGCAACGCAACGTACCGGTGTACGGGTCTCCCAACGAATAACGAGACCGCCTCAGCGGTAGCGTCGTCCGACGGGTTTGCCATAGCGAGAGCCAACTCACCGTCCGCCTCTTTGGCGAAGGGTAATGCACGAGTGTGTCGCAGGAACTCCGGGCTCAAGCCGCCGTAGGGCAACTTCTCGCTTGGCAACGATTCTGAATCGATACGCGGCAAATCGAGCGCCTTGGAAAAGGCGTCCGCCATCTCATGTTCGGTGACGAGTCCAAGACGAGTCAAAGCGAATGAAATTGTCTCACCGGTTTCGGCGGACAATCGACGCGCCCGTGAAAGCGATTCCTGATTCAGATGTCCAGCATCGACCAATATCGAAATTGGATCGATTGACCGTCGATCTGCTTCGGTAGTTGACATCGCTTCTCACAGAGAACTGAATGCATGTCTCTTAGCTGAATTAGTACAAGTCTGCAACCATTGATAGATCAGCCTGCCCTCATCGTCGCTTGCGAAACCACAGAGTTCACGCGGATTGCGGCGGTGAACGGGAAGCTTTCCCTGAAGCGGCTCGACCTATCCGATGGCCCCAACGAGGACGCAGTGAACCGAGTACTCCTTGGCAAGGAAATCTGGGCGGCGGCCGCCAAAAAGCTCGCTAAAGGCGCAGCCGTCCGAAAACTCGCAATTGCCTACGTCACTGAAGACCATGTTGGATGCCAACGATCGCATGATCCGGATGGGCAGACGGATGCGAAGCTGCTCCGAAGCCTGCATGATGCTAGGTCGGACGAGAGGCGGTCCGAAGGAAAGCGACATAGGCTCGTTGCCTAATGTGAGCCAAGATCGACTTCAAGCACTATTTCGGCGGAGGCGCTGCGCAGCTGCCCCAATGCGTCGCCGATGACATTGAACAGAAGTGGAAAAATGCCGGCTATGTCGGGCGGCTCTGATCTACATACAACATCAAGGAAGCGGTTCTGCCGGACGGCCTTCGAGTCGCCTTGGCCTCCGTCGAGACGGACAGAGTAGATCACAACGCCGAGAGTGGACTCCCCGGCTGGCCGCCAAAAACACCGTTTGAAAAACCGTTTTAGTCCGTCGGTCTCAGACGGTTTCTCTTGCTAAGGTCTTGATTATATGGTGGGCGCACCAGGGCTCGAACCTGGGACCCGCTGATTAAGAAACGTATGATTTGCCAAGAAAAACAATGCCCATTCCGACAACCGGGCCGCTAGACCTGCGTTGAGCTTTCAGAACGTATTCTCTGTGTCGGAATGACTGGCTGTCTCAATTTGACGAGACCGGAGAAGCCGGCGGACCGGCGATGCTGTAGCTGGCGAACCTCAGGCAGACCCCCACCATCGCCAAGGCGCTCAACGCCGGCTACCTAATGACGCCCAGGCGCCGAAGGAAGATAAGGCAGCCGCCCAGCCAGTTTAACCCTCCACGACGGCTACTATTAAAAACTCGCACAGGCCGCCCTTGATCTCGCGCAAAAGTTGCGTTTGGATATAGCGATTGTGGGGGAAGAAATGCGTGGGCTGGGAATTGCAGTGCTCTGTATGGCATTGGGCGGATGTTACGCGACAGGCGCAGATGTTCGCGCCAAGTTGGGCCAAGACTACATCGGAAAAAACGTCGATGCTCTTGTCGTTCGATGGGGACCCCCCGCAAGTAGTTTCAAGATGAACAGTGGCGAAACCGCCTATTCCTGGCAACTCGCAACTGCGAGTTCATTTTCGGTCTCTCGTGACGGTCAAGCCAGCGCATCGGGAAGTTCGCGAGGGTACGCTTGCAAGGTCAACGTCGTTGCATCGCCGAGCGGAACCATCAAAAGTCTCGACACGGAAGACAAGGACAGCAGCCTCTATTACGGGCCCATTCCTACCGGCGTCCAGCTTGGCAGCGTTTGCGCAGAGCAACTTGGAATGAAGCAGTAGAGGTTGACTTTTCAACTGCCCTCCGATGACAGGCTGATGATCGCTACCATGCATCCAACTTCGCGGCTCGTTCTCATTGCTCTGTTCGCGCTCGTCACGCCAGCCACTGCGGCAATCGAGCCTATGGCCGACTCGATGCCCGTGAGCCGCGCCTCAGGGGATCTTGATCAGTGGCAACGGATCGATTTCCCCTCTTCGGGACTGCCCCGGCGAAACACAGCGCAGATCAAAGTCGCCATCCGCACCAAGGGACCTAGCATGCAGGGCCTGATCCGGATTCCCGGCGCGCCGGCGTCCAACTTCGACACCGGCAAAGGGCTGGCTGTGATAGACCTCATCAATGTCGGTGACGAAGCCAACGGCTATGCGGAAATCGTCGCATTAGAGATTGTGATCACTCAGGCAATGCCAGGGCAATACTACCAGGTCTTTGCGGTCGACGACGGCAAAGAAAAGTAGGCCACGTCGCTATGATTGTGACTGAGGTACAGGATCAGGCGATCGCCGCGCGGATGGCGCTGATTGTCGGTGCAAATCGGTTCGATCAGCTCTTCCGAGGTATTCAGTTCGACGAAGTGGACGGCGACATCCTCTACGTCTATGCCCGCGACGAGGATGCCGCGGCAGAGATGGAAGACGAGTTCGCTCTGCACATTTCGATCATCGCCTCGAAGATCCTCGATCGGCAGATCAATGTAGTGCTCGTACTTCCGCGGCAACTCATGAAGTCTGAACGATAACCGTTCCACCAGACTTTCCTGGAATAGGTGGCCAAGGCGGAGCCTCGCCAAGCGGAATCTCTGCCCTGGGCCTTTGTCCGGTTATTTATTGCGCTATTTTCTTTTGCGGGGCATCTCGGTGATATCAACCGATTGTTTCACGCCCGCCGCGCCGATCTCGCCTTCCTTGCTGTTATCATTGCCCTGTGCAGGGTCGTGAGGGATTTCGTGCCCCGGCCCAGCTCTAAAAATGCGTGGGCCCGGTAGAGATTCTGTCCACGAATTGCGTCAGATAGTTCGGAGCAGCCTGTTAACGATGATGGTTTGAGGACAAGTGCCGCAGCAGCGCTCTTTCAGGTCAGCAAAGCCGCAACCTTCTCCATGATGGCCTGCAACACGTTGTCCGTTGTGGGACAACGATAGACCGCAAACCGAGAGCGGGACGTCGCCGTCAGACTGATCACGTTTTTTGCCATTTCGTGCAAGGGTAAGAGGAAGTAATCAATGACCTCCCTGTTTGTCTCCTTATCCAAGCGCAGCGCAAGAATAAGTTCGGCCGGCTCGATCGTGCGGCGATGGAGCAACCAACAAGGCGCGTGGCATTGCCCGACGTAGTGGCGGGCCATCCGCATCGAGATAGCGAGCTTGCCGGCAACTGTGATCACTGCGGTTTGCGGATCAAAGACTGCGGTAACGCCACACGCCCTGATATGAGTGATCAGGTTTTCGACCTGCCTTAACAGCTCTGCTTCAGATTGCTTCCGCGCGTCGGCGTAGTCGTAACTCCGCTCACAATCAACATAGCCGACACGTCGAAAAGCCTCCCTCAGAGTGCCGAATCGGTATGCGTAAAGTGCGGCGCTGGGCATATTTTCGGTAGCAGCCAGAATCGACGCGCTTAGCTTCCCATTCACAGAGAGCGTCTCTCGCAACTTTTTCAGTAGCCACTCATTCGACCACCTGCCTTGTTTCTCCTCCAAAAGCTTCTGGGCTTTGACGAAAATGCTTTTGTCGACAACCGGTTCGAAAAGACCTGTAGCTCGAATCCATAGCTCCGGCGGATTCTGCTTCCTTGCTTGCTTCAACCGGCACGAGGAACGATTGTAGACGCTATTCCCAATATAAGCTTCGTTACTCAGAACTTGGCGGATCATGGCATATGACCACGCCTTCGCTCTATGGTTGGGAACTTTCTCATTGTTTAGCCAGCGAACGATGGATCCTTGGGACCGGCGATGAACGACAAACTCCCGAAAGATCCGGGCAACAATGCGCTGCTCGTTCTCCGCTCCCGGCCGGATCACGACCCGGTCCGTCTGCAGATGCTTCCGCTGGCCTTTTAGCAAGATGCCCTTTGAGCACCCGCTTTCATTGATCAGTTCTCGTTCGAGGCCATACCCCGCGGGCCCGCCCTGCTTGAATCCGAGGCTGGCGACGCGACATGCGCCAGCATGGACCTTGACCGAGAGTTCTCTTGAATATTCGGCCGCCATCACCCGTTTGAGGTTCTTCACAATGCTCGCGATTACGCTGCCGTCGTTGTCGAACTCCTCGGCGCAGTAACACACCTTGACCCCTGCCTGGCGGCAGGTGAACTCGTGGTAGGCACTCTCATCGATGTCCTGAAATCGACCCCACCGGCTCACGTCATAGACTAGGATGTGGTCGAAGTCCGCTCGACCGCTGCGAACATCGTCAATAAGTTCAATCAATCCCTCGCGTCGATCAATACGAAGTCCACTGCGCCCTTCGTCCGCATAGGTTCGAACAATCACCAGATCATGCTGCGCGGCATACACGGCAATTGCAGCAGCCTGATTTTGTGTAGAGTAGCGCTGGTGGTCCGTCGACATCCGCACGTACTGTGCGGCACGCGCCCGCCACTTGTCGACGAGAGCAGATCGGTCCTAGGGCGAACAATGAGTGCGTTGGCCATCCGTGCCTCCGCTGCAACGTCGCTCGATGCGCGCTTCATGGCTGCGGCACTCTGGTCCGAGCGTCACCAGATCGCGGCAAGACCCTGCTTGCTCAACCATCCTAGCGCAGCCGAGCCAAGGAGCGAAACCAGCCCGGCCCAAAACCATGAACGGCCTCGGGCGGCGCTGATCGACCGCAGATACAGGAACGCGCCAAGCAGCGCGCCGTAGTTCCTCCTAAAGTCGCCATTGAGCTTTGCAATCTTTGACAGCTCGGAGGATGCCTCGATTCCGTCGGCCATTTGCGCTGATCCCCGTTGTTGGAGCCAGCGCCTTACGAACCACTGTTTTGCCCGACGGAGCAACCTCAATTTCGGTATTTCGAAAATATTCCTCGGGGCCACCCGCTCGTCCTTGACCAACCCTTGGCCCGATCTCGCGGGATCTCTCTAGGCCTAGCGGCTTGACTCCATCGCCCCATCTCCGATGCAGATGCGCCTCGGAGAAGCAGCGCTTTGCCCCACCGAATGAATCGGCGAGTGCCGGGAGGATGGGGTTCACCGTCGTCCTGAATGAGATTGCCGATCTCGCGGAGTACCTCCAGCGCCGAGTTCGATCCAAAGTTCTCGACGTACCCGCCGTCCACGACGGCGTCGTAGAAGCGGCCGGTCCTGTCGTACACGGAGCCCGCCGGCGTTTGCGTTCACCGTGAGCCCGTTGCCGCCGAGTGTCACCACGTTCCCGGTGCCGTTCAACGTCATCGTCCGCACCGCCGACGTGGTCAACGTCATGGAGCTGCCGTTCACCCCCACCGTATCGCTGGTACCCGTCAGCACGATCTGGTCGCTCGTGCCGGTGACGACGATGAAGTCGCTGTCGAGCGTCACCACGTTCCAAAGGCTGTGCTGACATTTTCGGCGCTTTTGGCCCCATTACCGTTGAAGCCGCTCAAGAATGCACGCTGCTCCTTGCTGCCACGATGCGCCTAATCAACTTCCCCGACGAGACGCTGCCCATTTGTTCGTCCAGCAATATCCGCGTCGTCTCCAACGAACGAAGCACGCGCTCCGGATCAAAAGCAGCGTAAAGGCGCCCGTGCTCATCTCGCCTGTCGGCCCCCTCGGTCACTCGCCAGCTTAGATAGAGCACGCCACCTGGGACAAGGATGGCCAGAAGCCTCGCGACCGCTGGCGCAATGGCTTCGGGCTCGAGATGCATGATGACGGTCTCGCAGAGAACGTTGGTGAAGCTTGCCTCCGGAATCCCATCAAGAGCCGGAAGGACTGCCCGTTTGAACTCGATCTGCGGATGGCGGCTTCGCGCTTCGGCCAGAAGTCCTTCAGACGCATCGAAGCCCACGGTCGGATAGCCTCGAGCTCCGAGCCAGGCGGCGTCACGACCGCTGCCGCAACCGACATCCGCAGTAGGACCGGGGATGAAAAACCGATCCACCACGTTGTGCATATCGATCGGTGCCGGCTGGGCGGCCCAATCGTCGGCGAAAGCCTTGGCATCCCGATTATAGGCGCTCAGTGTCGTGTCGTCCATTTTTGGCGGTCTCCTTCGTCGCCGGCCGTCGAACCTCACCTCGACTCGCCACCGGCGTTTGCCGGCACATCAAGCAACCTTCGCAGTAGATCAGTACACAGCAGCAGGTCCTCCTCGCTCCAGGATTCTACCCTCGTCCGGAACGCAGCGCCCTTGGCCTGCGTCGCGAGTTCCATCCGCCGACGGCCATCGGCGGTCAACGACAGGACGATGCTTCTACGATCGGAGGGGGCGGTCAACGTCGCAACCAACCCCAAGCGCACCAACTCGCGAGTGAGGCGGCTTGCCGCGCTGCGGTCCATGCCCATTGCCTCCGCTACGGCACTCGGCTTGGCGGGGCCGTACGACTTGAGCCAGAGCGCGATATGGAACGCGGCCGGTTGCAGCCCGGCGGAAAATGTTTCCGACGCCTGTGCCGTCAGAGCACGGGACTGGCTTACCAGCGCGTTCAGTACGGCACCCAGCCCCCGAATGCGCGCTTCTCGCCTGCCTCCATCTCGCGGAGCTTTGCTCGAATGCGAAATCATGATTCCACGCCTGCCTATGGGTTCTCTGCCAGATTAGTTGACAAATAGCCACTATCTTATATAGTAGATATATATCCACTAAAATAAGGAACGCCCATGTCGCCGCCTCGTCTCACCGCCGTGCTGACCGGCGGAACCAGCGGCATCGGCCAACGCACCGCGGTTGCGCTTGCGCAGAAAGGTGCAGATCTGGTTCTCACTGCCCGCAGCAAAACCAGGGCCGACTCCACAATAGAGATCATCGAACGCGCCGCCCCCGGAACAAAGGTCGATATACACTACGGTGATTTCCGCGATCTGGCCTCGGTTGCCGCACTCGGACGCGAGATCGCCTCACGCCATCCCCGGATCGACGCCCTGATCAACAATGCCGGGATTCATGCGTTCAAATCCCGCGTCACCAAGGACGGCTATCCGGAGATGGTCGCGGTCAATTATCTGGGGCCCTGGCTTTTCACGAATATCCTGCTTGAGACAGTTGTCAGGTCAGCGCCCTCACGCATCGTGACAGTCGCATCGGAAGCCTCCCGGCAAGGCGCCGGCTTTGACCCACTCGCCGCCCTCGTCGACAAACGCCAGTTCTCCGCTCAAGGCTCCTCGGTGATCTACGGTCAGACCAAGTTGTTGAATATCATGTTCTCGATGGAACTGGCGCACAGGCTGACGGGGACCGGAGTGGCGGTAAACTGCCTCTGTCCCGGATTCAACGTGACGGGTCTCGGGCGCGAACTTTGGTTCGCAGCACCCCTCGAGCGTTTATTGACCTGGCTGAAGGTCGGCAATCCCGAACGCGGCGCGGGCATCATCGTCAGCCTCGCCAGCGATCCCGCCTTCGCCG
>NZ_JYMR01000037.1 GCF_000938255.1 Bradyrhizobium sp. LTSP849
AGGAGACGCAAAGATGAGCAAGAAGATGCAGACGGGCGAAGGCGCCATGGTCGAATACGTCACCGCGATGATCGGTGGCCAGCTGTTCGGCCTGCCGATCTCCCGGGTCCAGGACGTGTTCATGCCCGAACGCGTCACCCGCGTTCCCTTGTCCTCGCGCGAGATCGCGGGCGTGTTGAACCTGCGCGGCCGCATCGTCACCGTGGTCGACATGCGCGCCCGGCTCGGCCTGCCCAAGCCCGAGGACGGCAAGGTGCCGATGGCGGTCGGCGTTGATCTCCGCGGTGAATCCTATGGCCTGCTGATCGACCAGATCGGCGAGGTCCTGCGCCTGTCCGAGGACGGCAAGGAAGAAAACCCCGTCAACCTCGACCCCCGCATGGCCAAGCTCGCCGGCGGTGTCCACCGCCTCGACGGACAGCTCATGGTCGTCCTCGACGTCGATCGCGTGCTCGAACTCAAAACCGAAGTGCAAATGGCTGCGTGAGCTAACAAAAACATCGAAGCCGGAGAACCAATATGAAGACGTGTTTGGTGGTCGATGATTCCAGCGTCGTGCGCAAGATCGCACGCCGGATCCTGGAAGGCCTGGAATTCGAAGTCACCGAAGCCGAGGACGGCTCGAAAGCGCTCGAGATCTGTCAGCGGAAGCTGCCCGACGCGGTGCTGCTCGACTGGAACATGCCCGTCATGGACGGCTTCGAGTTCATGGGCCACATGCGCCGCCTGCCCGGCGGCGACCAGCCCAAGGTGGTGTTCTGCACCACCGAGAACAACGTGGCTCACATCGCCCAGGCGCTCAGCGGCGGCGCCAACGAGTACATCATGAAGCCCTTCGACAAAGACATTATCGCCGACAAGTTCGCTGAAGTTGGCCTGATCCCGGTCGGACAAGCCATGGTCTGAGTGTGTCTGGCCCGAGTCCTTTGGCCAGAGTGTTCCCAGTACAGCTTCCGAGAGGCTATCCGTGACCCCGACCGAGTATGAGTATCTGCGCAAGTTTCTGAGGGATCATTCTGGTCTCGACCTGTCCGCAGACAAGCAATATCTGATCGAAAGCCGCCTGCTGCCGCTGGCGCGCAAGGCCAATCTCTCCGGCATCGGCGAGCTCGTGCAGAAGCTGCAAGGCGGCTCGAGCGCGCTCGTCACCAGCGTGGTCGAAGCCATGACCACCAACGAGACCTTCTTCTTCCGCGACAAGGTCCCGTTCGATCATTTCCGCGACACCATCATGCCGGAGGTCATCAAGGCCCGTGCCGGCCGCCGCAGCGTGCGCATCTGGTGCGCCGCCGGTTCGACCGGGCAGGAGCCCTATTCGCTGGCGATGAGCCTGAAGGAGATGGGCGCAGCACTCACCGGCTGGCGCGTCGAGATCATCGCGACCGATCTGTCGCAGGAGGTGCTGGAGAAGGCCAAGGCCGGCATCTACAGCCAGTTCGAAGTGCAGCGCGGCCTGCCGATCCAGATGCTGATGAAATATTTCAAGCAGACCGGCGAGACCTGGCAGGTCAATCCCGAACTGCGCGCGATGATCCAGCACCGGCAGCTCAACCTGCTGCACGATTTCGCCCAGCTCGGCACGTTCGACGTCATCTTTTGCCGCAACGTGCTGATCTATTTCGACCAGGACACCAAGATCAACATCTTCAACCGCCTGGCGCGCCAGATCGAGGGTGACGGCTTCCTGGTGCTGGGTGCGGCCGAAACCGTGGTCGGCCTGACCGACACGTTCAAGCCGCTTCCGGAGCGCCGCGGCCTCTACAAGCCGAACGATCCGCGTGCGGCCAAGCCAGCTGTCGCCGGCGCGGTGCCATCGCGCATCGCGGTGATGGCAGGACGATAAGCATGGCCGAGGATGGAAAAGGCGCGGAACGGGTGACGTTCAGCCGCGGCTATGATGTCTGCATCATGGCGATCGACGGCACCTGGCGCCGCGACTGCAAGCTGAACGCGATCTCCGACACCGACGCCATCCTCACGGTGGAAGGTTCGATCCAGGGCTTGAATCTGAAGGAGTTCTTCCTGCTGCTGTCGTCGACTGGACTTGCCTACCGCCGCTGCGAGCTGGTGCGCGTCAACGGCGCCGAGATGGACATCCAGTTCCTGCGCGGCAAGAACCGGAAGAAGCGCGGCGCGGCCGGCCATGACGCCGTGGCCTGATCCGCGCCTCCGCCATCGCCGCTCCCGATACATTGCTTCACATTTGCTGAAAACATCCGACTGAATTTGTCGCAGCGGCTTTACGTGGCCTAAGCGCGCTCGGTGTATCCATTGCCGGTCTCAATCTCAGGGTCAGGCAATGCCAAGAAGCTCTCTCTCCCCCGTTACGTCCAACCTGCCCGACGCCGCCGAGCGGCGCGCGCTTCAGCTGCTGGTGGTCGACGACGACGCCACGCAACGCAGCCTGATCACGGTCGCCGCCAAGCAGGCCGGCCACGAAGTAACCGTGGCGCCGTCGGTTGCGGAGGCGATCGAAAAGCTCCGTGCCGCGCGCTTCGACTGCGTGACGCTGGATCTCGTGCTGGAGGACGGCGACGGCATCGACGTGCTGCGCGAGATGGCGGCGGCAAAATTCGCAGGTTCTGTGATCGTGATCAGCGGCATGGACGGCAAGCGCCGCAGCGCCGCCCGCAGCTTCGCCCGCTCTGTCGGGATCGAGCTTCAGAGCCTGCCGAAGCCGCTGGATCTCGCGGCGCTCCGCATCAGCCTTGCCAATCTCGGCAAGACGGCAATGGGCCTGCCGGCGATCCATACCTGGGGTGGTGTTGCCACCGACGCGATCGTGGAACGGCACCGCGCGTAAGGCGCGGAGCGGCCATGCGTTCAGATGCGGACGATCCGCCGCGCTGATCGCAATCTATGCCGGGTTGCCGGTTTCCGACAAGCATTGCAGGCGTGGCCAAGGCCCGCCCGACAGGCGTTGAGAGCGGCGCTCGCCGTGGCATAACGGGGCGTGACGTCGTCGAGCACGAAAATGTCGGCGGAAATCATAGTGCTCCCGTCGCCGTCCTGTTCCATGGCCGCGTCGATCAGGCGCATGCTGGTCTCGATTCGCGCGATCAGAGAGCGAAGATCGGCAGCGATCAACTGTCGGCTGTCAGCTTCGGGCGTCGCGACGAGCAGGGGCGTGCCAGCGAAATTTAGCATGGATATTCTCCGTCCCCAGCAATAAGGCACTCCGCCGCTACTTGTGCGTTAAGTCCATGTCCCGTACAAATACGGGTGGGCCGAATCCGCGCCGAACGCCATAACGGTTGGGGCGGACGCGTCTCCTTAATGCCAATAGGAATTGGCACAAATGGATTTGGCACATGGCCGAACAAACCTCTCGTGGTGAAATCTTCGTGGTCGACGACGACCCTGCCGTTCGCGACACCCTGTCGATGGTGTTGAAGGGGGCGGGCTATGAGGTGATCTGTTTCGCGGATGGGGCAGCGCTGCTCTCTGTCGCGCGAAACCGCACACCGGCTGCGATTCTGCTCGACGTGCACATTCCCGGAAAGTCGGGTCTCGACATTCTCAGGGAACTGCACGGTGAGGACTATCCGGCACCGATCTTCATGATCTCCGGGCAGGGCGATATCTCGATGGCGGTGGGCGCCATCAAGAGCGGGGCACTCGACTTCATCGAGAAGCCGTTCCGCGGCAGCGAGATCGTCGGCCGGCTGGACGAGGCGATCGGGGCTTATGCACGCAGGCAGGCGGAGAACGCGTCGCCGAAGTTTGGTTCGCTGCATTTCCCCGGACGTGAGCCGCTGACCCGCAGGGAGCGCGAGGTGCTGGAACAGTTCGCCGCCGGTGCCTCCAACAAGGAAGCCGGTCGCACGCTCGGCATCAGCCCGCGCACCATCGAGGATCACCGCGCCAACATCATGAAGAAGCTCGGCGCGCGCAACGCCGCCGATCTGATCCGCATCGTGATGACCGCAGCCCAGCGCGCGTCGTAACGTTTTTCGGTAGAGTTGTCGTAGCCCGAGTAAGCGAAGCGATACCCGCGAACGCTGCCGCAGAGTCCCGGATGTCGCTTCGCTCATCCGGGCTACAGAGCCTGTCCGCTCAGCGCCTTGCGGATGATCCGCGCGAGATCGGATTTGCGATAGGGCTTTGCCAGCAGCAGAACGCCTGAATCCAGCCGGCCGTGATGGATGATCGCATTCTCGGTATAGCCGGACGTGTAGACCACCCGGAGATCGGGGCGCGTCTTCAGCACCTCGTCGGCGAGCTGCCGTCCGTTCATCTTGCCCGGCATGATCACGTCGGTGAACAGCAGGTCGAACGGCTGTCCGGAGACGACGATCGCGAGCGCCTCTGCGGCGTTGGCGGCTTGCAGGGTGACGTAGCCCAGCGAATGCAGTTGCGCCAGCACGTAGTCGCGCACCAGCCGGTCGTCCTCGACCACGAGAATGATCTCGTGCCCGCCCTCGATCGACGCCGGCGTCACGCCTTCGCTGACCGCCGTGGGCGTCTTGCCCGGCGGCAGGTACATCTTGATCGTGGTGCCGTGGCCCTCCTCGCTGTAGATCTTGATGTGGCCCGCGGACTGCTTGATGAAGCCATAGACCATGGAGAGCCCGAGCCCGGTGCCCTTGCCTGGTCCCTTCGACGTGAAGAACGGATCGAACACCCTGGCCAGCATGTTGGCGGCGATGCCCGAGCCGGTGTCGCTGACGGCGATCAGCACGTAGTGTCCGGGCGGGACGTCATTGGCGCTGGCATAGATCTCGTCGAGATAGGCGGCGCCGGTCTCCACGATCAGCTTGCCGCCTCCTGGCATGGCGTCGCGCGCGTTGAGCGCGAGGTTGAGGATCGCCGTGGTGAGCTGGTTGGGATCGACGATCGCGACGCAGCTCTCGTCCTCGAACACGGACTCGATCTGGATCTGCTCGCCGAGCGTCGGCCGCAACAGCTTTGCGGTGTCGATGATCAGCGAGTTGATGTCGATCTCGCGCGGCTGGAGCGGCTGCTTGCGCGCGAACGCGAGCAGATGCTGGGTCAGCTCGGCGCCGCGCCCGGCAGCCTCGTCGATCATCTTGGTGATCGCGGCAAGCTCCGGCTCTTTCGCCACCGCGTCCGCCAGGATCTCGATTGTCCCGGTGATGACGGTGAGGATGTTGTTGAAATCGTGCGCCACGCCGCCGGTGAGCTGGCCGACCGCTTCCATCTTCTCGGCATGACGGATGCGCTCCTCGGACGCGATCTTGTCGGTGAGGTCGCGGTAGAAGACGTTGAACAGAACGCCCTCGCGGCGCCTGAGCGCCGTGACGCTCAGCTCGGCCTTGAATTCCTTGCCGTCGCGGCGACGCACCATGAGCTCGCGGCGGCGGTTGAGCATCTGGCCGTCCGCGGATTCGAGGAAACGCGCGAGGCCGGCCTTGACCCTCTCGCGCTCACCCTCTGCGACGATCAGGTCGACCGCATTCTTGCCGAGCGCCTCGTCGCGCCGCCAGCCGAACAGCTCCTCGGCCCGCGAGCTCCAGTTCAGGATGGTGCTGCGATCGTCGGTCTGGACGAAGGCGTCGAGTGCGGTCTCGACGATGTTGCGCGCGAGCAGTTCGCTTTCCCGCAAGGACTCGTCTGCGAGCCGTGCCTCGGTCATGTCGCGCCCGACGAAGAAGAAGCGCTTGGCCTGATCCGACCAATTGCCGAGCCAGGAGAGCCAGACCTCGCGCCCATCCTTGTGGAAGCAGCGGGTGTCGGCGAGCTTCGGATGCCCGCCCTGCCGCAGCGCGCGCATCTCCGCGCGGGATTGATCGAGATGGTCGGGATGAATGAAATCGACGCCGCTGCGGCCGATCATCTCGCCCGGCCGGTAGCCCAGAATGGCCTCGCTGCTCGGGCTGATCTGCACGATATGGCCCCGCGCGTTCATGATCATGATCAGATCCTGCGAGGTGTCGAAGAGCTGCCGCCGCTCCTCGATCTGCTGCTGGAGCGCCCGCTCGGCGCGCCGCTCCTCGGTGAGGCTGCGCGCGCTCCCGGAGGCGCCGATGATCTCGCCCGACGGCCCCCTGATCGGCGAGAGGCTGAGCGAGATTTCGACCGGCGTGCCGTCCCTGCGCAGGCGCACCGTCTCGAGCCGTTCGATCGGCTCACCCCGGGCGATCCGCGCCAGATAGTCCTTGCCCTGCTCGCGGCGGTCAGGCGGGACAATGATCGCGGTGGATTGTCCGATCGCCTCATTCGCCGAATAGCCATAGAGGCGTTCGGCGGCAGGATTCCAGCCCGTAATGACGGCATCGAGCGACTGCATCACGATTGCGTCGTCGGACGATTCGACAGCAGCGCTGAACAAGCGCTCGCGCGCCTCGTGGTGGCTTCGTGCGGCCTCGGTGCGGCGATGCTCCCGGACCTCGCGCTCGAGGGCAGCTGTTTTCGCCCGCGTCTCCTCGACCATCTGGGCAAAAGCCCGCGCCAGCACGCCCGTCTCGCCGCTTGCATCGACGGGGATGTCGGCGGGCCGGCCGCTGCCGATCGCCTCCACCGCCGCGGTCAGGCGCCCGATCGGGCGGGTCAATGAGCGCGCCAGGAGCACTGCGAGTAAAGCCGCGGCGAGGACGGCAAGCACGCCGACGAGCAAGGACGTTTTTTGAATGGCGGCCGGCACGCGGCCGAAGACGGACGGGGGAACGATCACAAGGATTGCGACCCATTCCTTGCCAGCAAGCAGCGCCGGCGCAATCGCCGCACCGCTCGGCCGGCCCGACCGATCGGTCATGATCTGCGTGGATACGGCCGACGTGCCGGCCAAGCTCGAAAAAAATGGAAAATCACTGCGCCAGTTGGTCGGGTGGCCACGCAGCGAGCCGAATTCTCGCGCGCGATCGGGATTGACCAGATAGTCGCCGTGCGAATTCACGACGTAAATCTCTCCTGCCGAGCTCGTCGTCGAGCGGATGCGGTCGAGAGCCGGACGCATGTCGATGTTGGCGATGATGATACCGAACGGCTTGCCGTCCGGCGCGAACAGCGGCGTTGCGACCCGCAGAGTCGGAATGTGCAGATCTGCGGTCCCCCCCTGACGGGTCGCGAGATCGATGGGAGAGACATAAATCTCGCCCGGCGCCAGTTGAATCGTCTCGTGAAAATAGGTTCGCTCGCCCTTGCTCTCCAGTTCGCTGTCGGGGACGATCCGTGCTGCGCCGTTCGGGCCGGAGCGATCGACGCGGACCAGTTCGCGCTGATCGTCGTCAAGACCGATGATTCGAAACTGCCCGTAGCTGGGTTTGGCCTCGATCTCGGCCGCGAGCCGCGTCGCGATGCGCTCGCGCCAAGTTTGCTCTGACACGCCGTCGACAGCGTCAGTTCCTCCACCGACGTGGGCGCGGATCAGACCATTGATTGCCGCGGCGGAGCGATAGCCGATCAGATCGCCGCGAACTCCGGCAACGTAGGATTCAAGATTGGTCGCCAGCAGGCGTGACTGGGCTTCGACCCGCTCCAGCACGCGCGGAATGACGGCTTGCGTGATGTTGCGATAGCCCAGCCAATCGACCGCCGCCACGGTCACCGCGACCAGCAGAATCATTGCGATGGCCAGCCGGGTTGCGAGGGTCATGTTGGCCTTCGCGCCGCGTCGAGAATGGACCCGAATGTTCTGTTACGGCGCACCATGGATCGCCCGGTCATCGGCTGTCGGCTCCGGCATCGGGCCGCGGCGCGGATAATGATTGCGCCGATTTCAGGCAGCCGTCGACAGCCGCAAGCAGTGCGTCGGCCCGGAATGGCTTCTGCAAGCTCGCCACCGCCCCGAGCTTGGTCGCCATCTTCAGGAAGTCCGGCTCGGCATAGGCGTCCGGCGTGATCGAGCGGCCGGAAATGACGACGATCGGAATGGCAGGTCTCAGCGCCCGGACACGGCGCATCGTCTCCAGTCCATCCATGCCGGGCATGAAGATGTCGAGGAACAGCAGGTCGAATTGGCTCGCCGCGAACAGAGCGAGCCCCTTGTGGCCATCGCCGGCGACCGTCACCTGATGGCCGGCCCGCTCCAGAAGCAGCCGGATCGTGAGCTGGACGGCCGGGTCGTCATCCACGATCAGGATGTTGGCCACGTCAAAAACCTCCGGGTCGGACGGGGACGTTTCCCGCCGACCGCAAATCAAAGCATCAAATGCGAAATTGTTGCGCGGATTGCGCCCGGCCTGCAAGCACTTCGGGTTTGTGCCGGCCCGTTTGGCCGGATGTTGCGATGCAACCTGGTGTATGCACAGCCGCGTGCATACCAGAGGCTCGCGTGCCGCTCACCCGGCGCCTTGCGAGGGGTGGAGGGCCTGTGAGAAGAGCAGGGCGGATTCTCCGGACGGACAAGGATTATGATCAGAAAGAAGAAGACGCCCGACCAGCTCCGCAGCGCGCGCTGGTTTGCGCCCGATGATTTGCGCTCGTTCGGCCACCGCTCCCGCGCCATGCAGATGGGCTACGCGCCGGAGGAGTGGAAGGACCGCCCGATCATCGCGATCCTCAATACCTGGTCGGACGCGCAGCCCTGCCACATGCATTTCAAATCGCGCGTCGACGACGTCAAGCGCGGCATCCTGATGGCGGGCGGCCTGCCGCTGGAATTGCCGGCGCTGTCGCTGTCGGAATCGCTGCTGAAGCCGACCACCATGCTTTATCGCAATCTGCTGGCGATGGACGCCGAGGAGCTGCTGCGCAGCCATCCCGTTGACGGCGTGGTGCTGATGGGCGGCTGCGACAAGACCACACCGGCGCTGCTGCTCGGCGCCACCTCGATGAACATCCCGGCGATCTATCTGCCGGCCGGCCCGATGTTGCGCGGCAACTGGAAGGGCAAGACGCTCGGCTCCGGCTCCGACGGCTGGAAATATTGGGACGAACGGCGCGCCGGAAAAATTTCCGAGAAGGACTGGCTCGACATCGAAGCCGGCATCGCCCGCAGCTACGGCACCTGCATGACCATGGGCACGGCCTCGACCATGACCGCAATCGCCGAAGCGATCGGCATGACGCTGCCGGGCGCCTCCTCGATTCCGGCCGCGGATGCCAACCACATCCGCATGTCCTCCGAATGCGGTCGCCGCATCGTCGAGATGGTCTGGGAAGATCTGACGCCGAAGACGATCCAGACTCGCAAGGCCTTTGAAAACGCGATCGCGGTGGCGATGGCGATGGGCTGTTCGACCAACGCGATCATCCATGTGATCGCGCAGGCCCGCCGCGCCGGCCAGGACATCGGGCTCGATGATTTCGAGATCGCGAGCCGCAAGGTGCCGGTCATCGCCAATGTCCGTCCGAGCGGCGATGCCTATTTGATGGAAGACTTCTTCTATGCCGGCGGTCTGCCGGCGCTGATGAGCCAGATCAAGCCGCATCTGCATCTCGACTGCATCACCGTCACCGGCAAGACGCTCGGCGAAGATATCGCGCATGCCGAGGTGCACAATGACGACGTGATCCGCTCGGTCGACAATCCCATCTACAAGGAGGGCGCACTCGCGGTGCTCAAGGGCAATCTCGCGCCCGATGGCTGCGTCATCAAGCCTTCCGCCTGCGCGCCGAAATTCCTCAAGCACACCGGCCCGGCGCTGGTGTTCGACGATTATCCGTCGATGAAGAAGGCGGTCGACGATCCCAACCTCGACGTCACCGAAGATCACATCCTCATCCTGCGCAATGCCGGGCCGCAGGGCGGGCCGGGCATGCCCGAATGGGGCATGCTGCCGATCCCGACAAAACTCGTGAAGCAGGGCGTGCGCGACATGGTGCGCATCTCGGATGCGCGCATGAGCGGCACCAGCTACGGCGCCTGCATCCTGCATGTTTCGCCGGAGTCCTACATCGGCGGCCCGCTGGCGCTGGTGCAGAACGGCGACCGCATCACCCTCGACGTCGCCGCGCGCACCATCAATCTCGATGTGCCGGAAGCTGAGCTCGCAAAGCGCCGCGCCGCCTGGAAGCAGCCCGAGCGCCGCTTCGAGCGCGGCTATGGCTGGATGTTCACAAAGCACATCAAGCAGGCCAATGACGGCTGCGACTTCGACTTCCTGGAGACCGATTTCGGCGCGCCGATCGGCGAGCCGTCGATTTACTGACAGGATCACCCATGACCAAACTTTCTGACGCCACCCGCAACAAACTCAAGACCGTCTCCACCGCCACGGTTGCCACCGCGCTGTTCAAGCGCGGCCTGCGCATCCAGATGATCCAGGATGTGCACCCCTTGGGCGCGGACCAGCCGACCATGGTCGGTGAGGCCTTCACGCTGCGCTACATGCCGGCGCGCGAGGACCTCAACACCATCGACGTCTTTAGGGATCGCTCGCATCCGCAGCGCAAGGCGATCGAGGACTGCCCGGCAGGCAGCGTGCTGGTGATGGACAGCCGCAAGGACGCGCGCGCGGCCTCCGCCGGCGCGATCCTGGTGACGCGGTTGATGAAGCGCGGTGTCGCCGGTGTCGTCACCGACGGCGGTTTTCGCGATTCCGTCGAGATCGCGAAACTCGGCATCCCCGCGTACCATCACCGCCCGAGTGCGCCGACCAATCTGACGCTGCACCAGGCGATCGAGATCAACGTCCCGATCGGCTGCGGCGATGCGCCGGTGTTTCCCGGCGACATCATTCTCGGCGATAGCGACGGCGTCATCGTGATCCCCGCGCACCTCGCCGACGAGATCGCCAACGAAACGTTCGAGATGACCGCGTTCGAGGATTTCGTCACCGAGGAAGTCGGCAAGGGCCGCGGCATCTTTGGCCTTTATCCTGCGACCGATCCGCAGACGCTGACCGACTTCGCGGCGTGGCGGAAGAAGAACGGAAGGTAGTTCTCACACCATTATCGTCCTGGCTTTCGCCAGGACGTCGAAACCCGTAGCCCGGATGGAGCGCAGCGCAATCCGGGGCGGTGTTGCCGGATGCACGAATCCCGGATTTCGCTTCGCTCCATCCGGGCTACGAATCTACGCCTCCGCCATTCCCACCGCCCATAGCGCGAACGCATACACGATCGCGACCTCGTCCAGCCGGTTGAAGCGCCCCGAGGCGCCGCCATGGCCGGCGCCCATGTTGGTGCGCAGTAACACCGGGCCGCCGCCGCTCATGGTGGCGCGCAGCCGTGCGATCCATTTGGCGGGCTCCCAATAGGTGACGCGCGGATCGGTCAATCCGCCCATCGCCAAAATTGCCGGATAGTCCTTGGCCGCGACATTGTCGTAGGGCGAGTAGGACAGGATGGTGCGAAAATCCTTTTCGCTCTCGATCGGGTTGCCCCATTCCGGCCATTCCGGCGGCGTCAGCGGCAACGTGTCGTCGAGCATGGTGTTGAGCACGTCGACGAACGGCACCTCGGCAACGATGCCGGCGAACAATTCGCCGGCGCGGTTTGCGACCGCGCCCATCAGCATGCCGCCGGCCGAGCCACCGTGGCCGATGATGCGCTTTGCGCTGGTGTATTTCGCTGCGATCAGTGCACGGGCGCTGGCGGAAAAATCGTCGAACGAATTGGTCTTCTTCTCGCGCTTGCCGTCGAGATACCAGCCCCACCCCTTGTCGGCGCCGCCGCGGATATGAGCGATGGCGTAGACGAAGCCGCGATCGACCAGCGACAGCCGGTTGGCGTTGAAGGAGGCCGGCATCGCCATGCCGTAGGAGCCGTAACCGTAAAGCAGCAGCGGCGCCGCGCCGTCGAGCTTCAATCCGCGGCGATAGAGGATCGACACCGGCACCTCGGCGCCATCCTGCGCCTTCGCCATGATGCGGGTGGTGACGTAATCGGCAGCATTGTGGCCGGACGGAATCTCCTGGCGCTTGCGAAGCACGCGCGTGCGCTTCGCCATGTCGTAATCATAGACCTCCGACGGCGTCGTCATCGACGAATAGGCGAAGCGCAAATTCGTCGTCTCGAACTCGTAGGAGCCCATCGTGTCCAGCGAGTAGGCGGCCTCATCAAACGCGATGGCGTGCTCTTCGTTCGAGGTGAGATCGCGGATCACGATCCCCGGCAGCGCATTGGCGCGCTCCAACCGCACCAGATGGCCGGCATAGAGATCGAGATCGATGATGTAGATGCCGGGACGATAGGGGATCAAATCGCGCCAGTTCTTGCGCTCGGGTGAGGCGAGCGGCGCGGTGACGATCTTGAAGTCGACCGCGTTGTCGGCATTGGTCAGGATGAACAGCTCATCGCCGCGATCGGCGAGCGAATATTGCACGCCGTCCTTGCGCTCTGCGACCAGGCGCGGCGGTGCATCGGGATGGGCGAGGTCGATCAGCCGCTGCTCGGATGTTTCGTGATCACCGCCAGCGATGACGCAGAAGCGGCCGCTGGTGCTCTCATGCAAATGCGTGAACCAGCCTGAATCCTGCTCTTCATAAACGAGCGTGTCGTCGGCCTGCTTGGTGCCGAGCCGGTGCCGCCACACCTGCATCGGCCGGTGATTGTCGTCGAGCTTCACATAGAAGAAGCTCTTGGCATCCTGACTCCAGACGATGCCGCCGTCGGTCTCCTCGACGATGTCGTCAAAATCCTTTCCCGTCGCCCAGTCGCGCACGCGGATCGAAAAATATTCGGAGCCCTTGGTGTCGGCGCTCCAGGCCTGCAGCTTGTGATCGGGCGAGTGGCGGCTGCCGCCGAACTTGAAATAGACGTGGTCCTTGGCGAGCGCATCGCCGTCGAGCACGATGTCGCTCTCGCCGCCGTCGCGCGGCATGCGGCCGAACAGCTCATGCTGTCCGCCCTCGCGGAATTTGCGGAAGTAAGCGAACGACCCGTCCGGCGACGGCACGCTGGAATCGTCCTCCTTGATCCGGGAGCGCATCTCGCGCACCAGCGTCTTCTGCAAGGGCCCGGTGTGGCCGAGCAGGCTCTCGGTGTAGACATTCTCTTCGTCGAGATATTTGCGGATGTCGGGATCAAGCACCGCGGGGTCGCGCAGCACCTCCTGCCATTTCGCGTCCTTCAGCCAGGCATAGTCGTCGGCAACGGTGATGCCGTGCCGGGTGAAGGCGTGCGGCCGGCGAGGGGCGACGGGGGGCTGGGATGGCTGTTTGGCTTGTGTCACTCGATCCTCATTCAGATGCGTATTCCACCTTATATCGTCCCGATTCCGCGAATTGCCAGCGCCGCTGCGCCAGGGACTGTGCCAAGGAACTGCGCCAAGGAACTGCGCCAAGTCGCCGGGTTGTTGACCGCTCCCTTGTATGCTTTAGGAGCCAAGTCCTTTAGGAGCCATGGCCCCGCCACCGGTCCAGCCTGATGCTGTTCAACTCCTATCCGTTCATCCTGCTGTTCCTGCCGGTCGTGCTGGCCGGCTATTTCTGGCTGGGGCGACGCAGCAATCTGACCCCGGTGATCTGGCTGGCGCTGGCCTCGCTCGCCTTCTACGCCATCGGCAATTGGCAGTTCGTAGCCCTGCTACTGCTGTCGATCGCCTTCAACTATGGCGTCGGTCATCTCCTCATTGTGGCGAAGCTCGCCCCAACGCGGCGCCGCGCTGCACTCGCTCTTGGCGTCGCCGGCGATCTCCTCGTGCTCGGCATCTTCAAATATGCCGGGTTCGCCGCCGACAATCTCAATGCGATGCTCGACACGCATTTCGCGGTCGACATTCTGCTCCCGGTCGGGATCTCCTTTTACACCTTCACTCAGACCGCGTTCCTGGTCGACGCCTATCGCGGCCAGGTCGCGGCCTACGCACTGCCGCATTATGCGCTGTTCGTGACCTATTTCCCGCATCTGATCGCGGGACCGATCCTGCATCACAAGGACATGATTCCGCAATTTCAGCGGGAGGAAACCAAGCATCCGGATCCGCATCTGATCCTGTGCGGAATCATCATATTTGCGATCGGCCTGTTCAAGAAGACGTGCCTCGCCGACGGCATCCAGCCTCTGGTCGCGCTCGCGTTCGAGGCGCGATCGCCGAGCTTCGACCAGGCGTGGCTCGGTGCGCTCGCCTACACGTTCCAGCTCTATTTCGACTTCTCCGGCTATTCCGACATGGCCATCGGCATGTCCCTGATGTTCGGCATCTTCTTACCGGTAAACTTCAACTCGCCGTACAAGGCCGCGAGCATCGTCGAATTCTGGCGCCGCTGGCACATGACGTTGTCGCAATTCCTGCGCGACTATCTTTACGTCCCGCTCGGCGGTAACCGCCACGGCCGCGTGCTGCGCTATGTCAATCTGATGATCACGATGCTGCTCGGCGGGCTCTGGCACGGTGCGGCCTGGACCTTCGTGGTGTGGGGCGCGCTGCATGGCGCCTATCTCTGCATCAACCACGTCTTCAATGCGCTGGTGCCGAACATGCCGTCGCCTCTTGCCCGCCCTAGCCGCATAGCGGGGGCGGTGCTGACCTTCCTTGCCGTCGTCGTCGCCTGGGTGTTCTTCCGTGCCGAGCGGGTCGATTGGGCCTTGTTGATCATCAGGGCCATGGCTGATCCCACCAGTACCGTCTTCGGCCGCGAGGAGATCGCGGCACTGGTGTTGGTCTGCGTCTATGCCGCGCTGGTGTGGCTGGCGCCGAACACACAAGCGATCATGGGCTACGATCACGGCAATCGCCGGGTCGGCGAGCGCTTGAGGGTCGGGCGAATCCGGCCGCTGTTCCTCTATGGCGCGTCGCTGCTGCTTGCGTTCGGGATTCTCGGCATCCAGAGCCACAGCGAATTCATCTATTTCCGGTTCTGATGCGAAGCACCTTCACCAGTTTGAAGCGTTTTATCCTCGCCAGCGCGGCTTGCATGCTGGGCGCGGCTGCGCTGATTTTCGTCGTCGATCCGCTGCAACTGTTCCGGCCGTCGCACCTCGTTTCGGCCGTCTATTCCGACGACACGCGCATGCAGAATGCCGGGCTGATCCGCAGCCAGTCGTTCGACACCGCCTTCATGGGCACCTCGCTCGCGATTCATTTTCGCCAGAGCGATATCGACCGTGCGCTCGACGTGCATTCGCTCAAGCTGGCGATGACCGGATCCAATTCGCGCCAGCAGACCTTCGTGCTCGAGCAGGCGATCGAGCGCGGCGCCCGGCGCGTGATCTGGGCGATGGACGATTTCAGCTTCGTCGACGCGGCCGACATCGAGGCTGATCCCTATCTGTCGGTCGATCTCTATCGCAGGACGAACAGGGGCATCGCGTCCTATCTGTTCAGCGCCGCGATGGCCAAGGAATCGCTGTTCGCAGTGCTGCGGTCGATTCCGCCGCTGCGGGAGCCGCTGACCCGGGCGGCGCCTTTTCTCCCCGTCAAATTTGCGCTGTCCGACGTCGACGACATCTACGCGCTGCCACGGGATTTCGACCTGGCGGGCACTTATAATGCGGAGAGGACGCTTGCCGCCTTCGCCTATATCACCAGTCCCGTGCGCAGCCGCTTCCTTGGAGAAGGCTACCTCTATGACGCCATGGTGCGTCATTTCGAGCGCGATGCGGTCGGCCTGATCACGCGCCATCCGGACGTGACGTTCGACATCTACCTTCCGCCCTATTCGATCCTGCAATTCGTCGCGATGCGCGATGCATCGCCGGCGACGCTGAAGATCGTCACCGATCTCACGGCTCGTATTGCGCAACGCCTGACACAGCTTCCCAACGTGCGCCTGTCCGATTTCCGCGCGATCAAAGAGATCACGCACGACCTCAACAATTACAGCGACGTCATCCACCATTCGCCGGCGGTCGACGCGATGGTGCTGAAGTGGCTGGCGGGCGGGGAGTATCGGGTCGATCCCAACAAGCCGACGGCATCACTGGACGAACTGAAGGTACAGGTCGAGGCGTATCGGATACCGCAGCTGCCGTAGCCCGCATGAGCGAAGCGATATGCGGGACTTCGCGCGAGAATCCCGGGTGTCGCTTCGCTCACCCGGGCTACTAGCCTCGCGCCTACGCCGTCACCTCTTCGCCGAGATACGCAACCGCCGCTTCCAGCCCGCCCTTGCCGTGCGGGATCTTCAGCGCGTTGAGGCCGACCTCGATCACCCCCAACGTGCCGAGCAGCATCGGCGCGTTGACATGGCCCATATGGGCGATGCGGAAGGCCTGGCCGGTGAGGTCGCCGATGCCGTTGCCGAGCACGACGCCGCATTTCTCCTTGCAATAGCGTTGCAGCACCGCCGGATCATGGCCGTTGCTCATGGTCACGGTGGTCACGGTGTTGGAACGTTCGCTCGCTTCAGCAACATTGAAGCCGAGCACCTGGCCTTCCGACCATGCGCCAACCGCGCGGCGCGTGGCCTCGCCGAGCAGGGCGTGGCGGCGGAACGCGTTCTCCAGGCCTTCCTCGTGAATCAGGTCGATCGCCTGGCGCAGCGCGAACAGCAGATGCACCGGCGCGGTGCCGGCATATTTGCGATAATGCTCGGCGCCCTCGCGCTCGCTCCAGCTCCAATAGGGCGTGCTCATATTCGCCTTCTTGTGCGCCTCGAGCGCGCGCGCGTTGGCGGCGACGAAGCCGAGGCCGGGCGGCGTCATCAGGCCCTTCTGCGAGCCGGACATCGCGACGTCGATATTCCATTTGTCCATCTCGAACGGCATGCAGCCGAGCGAGGCGACGGTGTCGACCATGTACAAGGCAGGGTGGCCGCTCGCCTTGATCGCCTTGCCGATCGCCTCGATGTCGTTCTGCACGCCGGACGCCGTATCGATCTGGACGACGACGACGGCCTTGATGGTGTGCTCCTTGTCGCGGCGCAGGCGCTCCTCGACCTCGTGCGGCCGCACTGCGCGGCGCCAGTCGCCCTTGAGCACCTCGACCTCGGCGCCCATCAGCGAAGCCGCATGGCCCCAGCCGATCGCGAAGCGTCCGCTCTCGAGCACCAGCACCTTGTCGCCGCGCGACAGCACGTTGCTCAGCGCGGCTTCCCAGGCGCCGTGGCCATTGGCGATGTAGATGTAGGATTTGCCCTTGGTCGCAAACAGGTTCGAGATGTCGCGGAGCAGGCTGTCGGTCAGATCGGTCATCTGCTTGGAGTAGATGTCGATCGCCGGACGATGCATCGCTTGCAGCACCGCGTCGGGCATCGTGGTGGGCCCGGGGATGGCCAGAAATTCCCGGCCCGCGCGAACGGTCATTTTCGTTTGTCCTTATGTCGTGAAGACGGTCTGGAGGGTCATCGAACTAGGCTTTTACGCGCCGCAGCAGCTCAAGAAAAGCAGGTAAAACGCGGGATTATCATGCAGAACGCGATCGTCCGGACCATGTCCTATCTCTTCGTCTCGCGGCAGCCGGCGGCCTCCGCCTCCTCGACCGAGCAGAACCAGCGGGTGCCCTTGCTGATCTTCATCTTGATCTGGGTGTACCAGCGGCTGTTTGGCGTATGGTAGATGCACTCGCCGGCGGTGTTGACGTTGCCCTTGATGGTGCAGTCGGGCGAGGGCGCAACCGGCCCCGAGGCCGAGGCGAGCAGCACGGAATGCGCCCCCTCCGGCGGCTTGGCGGCGCCCAATATGGTCGTCTTCTTGTTGCGCACGCGCCAGTCCCAGGGTGCGATGAAGGCGCCCTGCCACATCCCGGCTTTTGCCTCACGCGCGGCAGCCTCGTCGGCGTCGTAATCGTGCGAGACGCGGGTGTAAGACAGCGCCCAGCCGTTCCGCGCCAGCCATTTCTGGATGTCCTCGCCGCCGACCTCGCAGCGCGCCACCGTGCGGCCGCGCCGGTCGATCGAGCGGGCATGGCAGACCCAGTTCTTGCCCTCGGTATATTTGGCGAGCTCGTCGCGCGCGGCGATGCCGCAGGTCCAGCGCTCACCATTGGTGTTGAGGCAGAGCTGGTCGGATGACGGCGCGTCGATGCCGCCGAGCCGGACCCGCGTGGTGCCGATCAGCACGGAATCGCCGTCGCGGACCTTTGCCGTGCCGGTGATATCGGCGGCCTCGGCCTGCGACGGCAAGCCGGGCAACGATATGGCAAGCAATGACAGCGCAATCAGGAATTTTCGCAACTTGCGGGTCCGCGTGTGAGGAAAATCTCGATAGACCGCGCAATTGTGGTCGGCTTTGGGCCGCACGGCCAGCGCCTGCCCAACGGATAGGCTTTCAACTTCCCGTCATTGGTCGACGGTCGCGTAGGGTGGGCAAAGCGAAGCGTGCCCACCAAAATAGTTCGGCATCTCGCGGAGGCATGGTGGGCACGGCGCGAAGAGCGCGCCTTTGCCCACCCTACGCTTCTGCGTCCGGGGCACGAGACCTTATCACCCCCGCCCCACCATCGCCTTCCGCGCCACCGCCAGTCCCATCAGCACGAACGCCGACGTCACCTCGGGTCCGCCGACCAGAATCCGTGTCGGCGTCTTCATCTTGTTCCATTCATAGGCACGGAACGGGCCGCGGCGGCCGCCTTCGCCGATGGCATCGACGATCACGTTCAGCGCCGGTGCGAAGGCGCGCGGGTCGGCGCCGAGATGGCCGAGCGCAATCAGCGCCAGCGCCGCGTCGAACACGTTCATCTCGGCAGCCATCAGCTCGCCCTTGACGTAGGACAGCACGCGATGGCGGATGAAATCGAAATCGCCGTCGGGATCGATCGCGGTCTGGGCTGCCAGTGGCAGCGCCAGGAAGGCGGCATAGCAGCGGCCGAAATAGGCGCTGTAGAGCTCCGGCAGGTAGTAGATGTGCGAGCGCGGATTGGCGAAGGCGCCACTCGCCGCCAGCCGCTTCTGGAAGCCGATGATCCGATGCACGGTGGCCAGCCGGGCCGGCGTCTCCAGGACTTTCCAGCGCGCCAGATTGCGAAAACTCACCTCCAGAATATCGAGATTGAGTGTCGGATCGAGATCGTTGCCATAGGGCCGCTCGCCCTTGAGGTTGTCGATCCAGGTCGCAACCCCGCCCTCATAGTCGATGTTGTCGTTGATCGGCACGGTCACGCGCGGCTCGTTGACGCCCGCATGCACCTGATAGCTGGCGTAGAAATCCAGCAGCGGCTGGTCGAGGATCGGATCGGTGCAGCCCGCCTGCGTTGCCGCGGAGATCGAGCAGGCCGTGGTGTCGCAGTCCGGCACATAGACGCCGAAGCCGAGGTCCTGCTTGATCTGGGCGAAGAAGCGGGAAAACCGCGGATGCGGTGCCGGCGCCAGCGCGGTGATGACGTCAAAGCGCGCGCCGTCGCTGCCCTCGACCTGCTCGCGGCTGGTATTGACGCAGAAATCGACCATGTCGGCGATCGCGCGCTCCGCCGCTGTCTTGTCGATCGGCGAGGCGAGCCCGGTCTCGACATAGCCGAGCAGCGCCTCGATGAAGAACGCGTCGTAATAGGCCGAGCGGTGACGGATCTGCACCGGCTCCCACATCGGCTCGGCAATGCCTTTCCAGGGCGGATTGACCACGGCGGCTGCCGGCGAGCGTGCGATGAAGACGCGGGCAAGGTTGAACAGCAGCGAGGAATTCTTGTAGCCGCGCGCGTTCAGCCCGGTCAGCGCCATGATCAGCTCGCGCCCGCGGAAGTCGGGATCGCCGATCAAATTGAAGGCGGCATAGGTCGGCAGGAAACCATTTTTGCGGTACGAGCCCAACAGATGCTGCGCGCAGTCGCGGATCACGCCGTCGATCTGCGATTGTTGTGGCGTGAGGCCCACGAACGGCACGGCCGGCGGCTTCGGGTGTTCCAGCGTGATGCTGTCGACGAGATCGGCGACGGGCTGGCCGACCGCCGCCCAATCCGGTTCGGCATCGTCGCGGGCGCGGGCAATCGCCTCGCGCAACCGGGTCAGCTTCGCGTCGTCACGCAGCTCGGGCAGGCCGGCGCGCCGCAGCAACACCCGCAATGCGGGATTACCGAGCGCGGTCCTGTAGAATTTGGCCAGATGCGGATCGCCGCCGGCCGTAACAGACAACACGGGATCGCAGACGTCATAAAGGGAGGGGCCGTCTTTGCGCGCCATCAGCGCCCGGCACGCGGCACCTGCAAAATAATGAAAGCTCATGAAATACCTGGTCGCGGGGCCTTGCCCGGGGGCCAGCCAGCACGCTCCCATCTGCGCACCACCCCCTGCAAGTCTTTGAAAAAGCTACCCGGATTCGCAGGAAATACAAATGTGATAAAGATCACGGAAAACCCAGGCACGAGGGCTGCAGGATCGACCCCCGAAGGCTACGGGGGAGCAAAAAAAGCGGGAACTTGGTTCGCGAAATTAACTAACATCTTCAGTTGCTTAGCTCAATTTTTGGGCGATCTATTGCTCGGCGGGCGATATCCGGTTAAGGGTTTGTTTGTTGCGGCGCCGCAAATTGCGCGCAATTCGGGGGCACACCCCCGGCCAATCCCTCAAACCCAAAGCTGCTCTCGCGCTACTCAACATGTGCGCGCGCTTGGCTGGTCTTTGGCAATGACAGGAATGCAGCGAAATGAATGTACGGCAGCTCGACATGTCCCGACGCACGATTGCAGTCGCCGCGGCCCTCATCGGCACGGTGTCGCTGGCGATCGGCGCCCATGCTGCCCTCAACATGCGCGCGCTCGATGCCGCCAAGGCCGTCTCGACCGACCAGGTCACGGGCTCGCTGGGCCAGGCCTCGCGTCTCGCGCTCGTCATCGGCAATGGTCATTATCCCGACGCCAGCGCGCCGCTGACGCAGTCGATCAACGACGCCCGCGCGCTATCCTCGACGCTGCGCAAGAACGGCTTTGACGTCGACATGGTGGAAGACGCCAGCAAGGACGACATGGTCCGCGCGATCGGCCGCCTGAAGTCGCGGATCAAGCGCGACACCGTCGTCATGCTGTTCTTCGGCGGCTACGGCGTGCAGGCCGGCCGCGAGAGCTACATGCTGCCGGTCGATGCCGTGATCTGGAAGGAAAGCGACGTCCGCCGCCAGGGCGTCTCCATCGACGGCGTGCTCGACATGATGAAGGAGCAGGGCGCCAAGGCCAAGCTCGTCGTGGTCGATGCCTCCCGCCGCAATCCCTATGAGCGCCGCTTCCGCTCCTACAGCCACGGCCTCGCACCGATCGGCACGCCCGACAACGCGCTGATCCTCTCCTCCGCCTCGCCCGGCAAGGTCGCCGACGACGGCAAGGGCGAGCACTCTACGCTGATCAGCGAGCTCCTCACCAACCTCAATGCGCAGGGCAGCGCCGAAAGCGTCTTCAACAAGACCCGCGTCGCCATCTCCCGCGCCTCCGACGGCGACCAGGTCCCGGCCGTCTCCTCGTCATTACTCGAAGACGTCAATTTCAACGAAGCCGGCGGCTAGTTTTTCGCGGCAGATCGTAGGGTGGGCAAAGGCGCAAAGCGCCGTGCCCACCATCTCTCCAACACTGTGATTTAGCTGGTGGGCGCGCTTCGCTTTGCCCACCCTACGAAGTCTGCTCTCTCGACAGCTTTACTTCGCCGCTTCCGCGCTCGCCATGATCGGCCGCACCGGATCGCCTTCGCGCAACAGCGCGCCGGCGCGGGCGACGACGATATCGCCTTCGTTGAGGCCGTCGCGGACCTCGATATTGCCGCCCGACATCAATCCGATCTCGACGCGCTTGGTCTCGACGCGGTTGCGCCGGATCACCTGCACCACGGTGCCGGCGGATGAATATTGCACCGAGGTCAGCGGCACCGCGACGTTGCAGCTCTGACCGGTCTTGATCAGCGCCCGCCCGCTCGCATTGATCAGCAGCCGGCGTTGCGACGAGATGCCGATATAGACCATGCCCTGCTGGATGTTGGGCTCGACGGTCGGACCGATGCGGCGCACCTTGCCGTCGATATCGCCGATGCCGGCGATGCGCACGGTCGCCGGCTGGTTGACTGCGAGCTTCCTCACATCGCCGGTCGCCACCAGGCCGACGAGATCATATTCGCTGCGCGCCACGATCGTGAACAGCGCCTCGCCCCTGGCCGATGCGAGCCCGCCGATCTGCGCCGTCGACGTGGCGATGACGCCGGCGACGGGGGCGGTGACCTGAAGCGTGCCGCCTTCGGGCAGCGCCAGCCGTGCCAGCACCTGGCCGGCCGTGGTGGTCTCGCCGGCTTCCGCCAGCACCTCCGTGATCTTCAGCCCGGGACGCTCGGGCCGCACCGAGGTCTCCTCGCGCGCGACGATCGAGCCGGTGGCCTCGACGATGTCGGAGAAACAGGACTTTGCCGCCTTCAACACCGTGACCGCCGGCCCCTTGGGCGCGTCGTCATCGGCAGCAAGGGCCGGCTGGGCAGACAGCAGCACCAGTCCGGCGAGGGCAACGAGTTTTTGGGAAAAGGAACGCGCAGGCAATGGACGCATCGGTCATTCCGGTTGGCCGCAAGGCTTTAGTCGACAAGGCCTCAATCGTTAGCAGAAGCGGCCGTGGCCGGCCATGGGCGGCACGAGGCTGAAGATGCCGCAGGCGGCGCGGTGCCGCCTGTTGAATTAGTCGCGGAAATGGAGCCGAGGTTCGCCACCCTCCCGTGGAGGGGGAGGGTAAGCGTCAGCATCACGGCAGGCTCAAAAACTCCACCCAGTTCGGCTTCTTGCCGGTGGGATAGGATTTCAGCTTGGCGAGCGCGCCGCTGCTCTGGTCGATGGCGTAGACGCTCATTCCGTCGGATAGTTCGCCGACCGCGGCGAGGTAACGCCCCGTCGGATCGATATTGAATCCGCGCGGCTGCTTCTCCGTCGGTACGCTACCGATCGTGGTCAGCTTGCCGCTTGTCGCATCGACCTTGTAGGCGGTGAGCGTATTGGTGGTGCGCTCGGAGGCGTAGAGGAAGCGGCCGTCCGGGGTGATGTGGATGTCGGCGGCCCAAGGTTTTCCGTTGAAGCCTTCCGGCAGCGCGGTGGTGCGCTGGATCTCGTCCCACGCGCCGCTCTTCGCTTCGTAGGTAAACACCGCGACGTCAGCGTTCAGCTCGTGGATGAGATAGACGAACTTGCCATTGGGATGAAACACGAAGTGCCGCGGCCCTGATTTTTCCGGCACCTTGTGAGCCGGCGGATCGCTCGGTGTCAGCATGCCTGTTGTGGCATCGAACGCAAAGCTCAGCACCTGGTCGGAGCCCAGATTGGTGGTAAACACGAAGCGGTTGTCGGGCGAGGGCAGGAAGGCGTGCGCGTTCAGCCCGGTCGGGATCACCTGCTTCGGCTCACCCACGACGCCGTTGGCAGACAGCGGATTCAGCGCGACCCTGTTGCCGCCGTAGGACGCGCTGAACAGGAATTTGCCGCCGCGGTCGGTTGCGATGTTGGCCATGCTGTCGGCGAGCGGTCCGCTGCCGATGTGGCTGAGCTGGCCGTTCCTGGGGTCAATCGCAAAGCTGACCGCAACGAACGGCTGCGAACGGACGCCGGCGATCAGCACACGGTGGTCGGGCGTGATCGCGAGCGGCGTCGAGGATCCCGGCTTTTCGACGCCCGTGAAGGCGGCGGTCTGCACCGGTGTCATCTCGCCGCTCTCGGCGAGCTTGAACACGCTGATGTCGTTAGAGTCGGCATTGCCGACATAGGCGAAGGTTTCGGCCATGCCGGCACGGACTCCGGAAATGAGGACAAGGAAGGTGAAAAGAGTGGTGGCGATCGCGCTGGATGCGATGCGTCGTGTCGATCTCAACATGGGCGTCCTCCTGAAAGCCGGTGCGGCATTGTCGTTTTGTCGCAGAGGATAGCGGCAGGTGCGCCGTCGCACCAAATTCCAATTGGGATCGATTGATACCGAAATCGTATCGGTTGCGATGACGAAAGCGTCTTCGAGCGAAGTGAATGCCGGTTTGCGTCAAGAAAACGCGTTAAAACGAGAATCTACCGCACCGCCGCTGTCAGGTCGCGAGAGGGCAGATGCGGGCCGGCTGGATGTTCGGGTGGCCCGAGCACGGTCCACACGGCGACGGCCAGCAGCGCCGAGGTCAGGATGGTCCAGGCGACAAGTCGTTTGCGCATCACGCCAAATCCATCCGTCGAAAGTTCGATGCGCCTGAGCGCGCCAGCCATCGTGCACTGCAATAGGCGACGACCCTATGAACTCGTTCACAACCGAACGACGCTCAAGCAAATTGCGAACCATTGCCGGGCGAGTGCATTGACCTCGCATGCCCCGCGAAAACGATCTCGAAGGTAAGCCCGACATGGGCGGCAAGCACGGCGGCCAGGCCGGCCAGCCCAAGCCGCCGCCCCGCCCGCGCGAAGGCCCGCAGGATGAGGACGTCGTGGCAAAGCGCCACACCAGTCAAACCGATCGCAAGATCTCGCCGACTAACGTCAGAAAGCGCTAAGCTTCGCCTTCTATTATTAAGGTAGCAGGCCCCGGCCGCATGATCGCTCTGGAACGGCAGCCCGGTCGCGCCGTTACCTCGGTCTCGCGGGCGAGGACGCCAAAACGGAGGCTGGCACGTGTTTTGGATTTATTGGGACACCGCCTGGTCGCTCATCATCAGCGGAATCATGTTCACCACCATCGTCACGCACCCGGACGCCGAATTCGTCGAGATCCGGGCGGCGAGGCAGGGGAAATGAGCCTTCGCACCGCCTGAGTCCTCCGTAGTTCAACGGGGCGTGACTCGCGCGCGCCGCGTTTGGTGACAACGCGTTTGGTGAACCAAATCTTAGGGGCGGCCCGGTATTTTTCGGCATCTTTTTCAGCGATCCGGCGCTCCCTATGGCATTGTTCGGCAATCCCTCTATCCGCTCTGTTCTCGGCGCCATCATTGGTGTCCTTGGCCTGTTTCTGATCGGGCAGCTCGCTACCGGTCTCTTCGGTGCCATCGAGCGCAACGGCGCCGCCCAGAAGGTCGAGCGCCTCGCGAGCACCGACCAGCAGCTGTTTGCGACCCTGCTTGGCTTCCGGCTCGAGCGCGGCACCTTCCTGTCGGCGCTGGTCGCGGAGGGGCCTGCCAATGCCAATGCCGACAACCGCATCGCCACCAACCGGCAGTTGTCGGAAGCAGCCTACAAGAGCGTGCTCGAGCGCCTGGATGGCGTGTCTGATTCACGCCTTGCCGGTGCCTTGAGCAAGCTCGTCGCGATCCACGATGCGCTCACGCCACTGCGGTCCAAGGCAGAAACGGCTATCCACCAATCGAAGGCGGAGCGTGACGCGAAGGTCGGCGACGAGTTCCGCAAAGCCGCGCAGGATTATCTCGATGTCATTCTGGCGCTGACGGCTGAGCTCGAGAACGCACTCAAGCTCACGGATCCCGTGGTCGATCATCTCCTGGGCGTGAAGCAGTCGGCCTGGGCCGCGCGCAATTTCGGCGGCCTCGTCGCCATTCGTCTGGAAACCGCGGCAGCTAGCGGCAAGCCTTGGAGCGCTGCCGACATGGTCGGCGCCGCCGAGGATACCGGCCGCGCGAAGCAGGCCTGGAGCCAGGTGCAGGACGTCGCCGGCCGCGCTGACGCTCCCCCAAGCCTCTCCGACGTGGTCGCGCGCTCCAAGCAGGGCGATGCCGCCGCCATGACCGAGCGTCAGCAGGGCTTCATCAAGGCGCTGAGCAACAACCAGACCATCGACATCAAGATCGAGGATCTGTCGAAGCTCAACACCGCCACTCTCAATTTCAGCGTCGAGGCTGGCCAGGTCGCGCTGGCCGAAATGGTCGCCCGCGCCGGGCTGCAGATGACATCAGCGAAGTGGAGCCTGGCGCTCAATGGCGGGATGATGCTGGTCGCGCTCGCGATCACGATCTTCGGCTTCATCCTTGTGAGTCGCCGCGTCAGCGCGCCGATCCGCAAGCTGACGCAGGCGATGCGCTCCCTCGCCGAGCGCGACTATGCGATCGAGCTCGCAGGCATCGAGCGCGGCGACGAGATCGGAGAAATGTCGCGCGCGGTGTCCGTGTTCAGGGAGAACATGATCACCGGCGATCGCCTCGCCGAGGAAAAGGCGGCGGAGCAGGGCCGGAAAGAACGGCGCCAGCTCGCCGTCGACGGCTTGATCGAGCAGTTCGAGAAGACCGTCACGGAATCGCTGCACACGCTGGCTTCGGCCTCCGGCGAGCTGAACGCCACCGCGCAATCGATGTCGTCGACCGCCGAGCAGGGCTCGTCCAAGGCGGCTTCGGTCGCGAGCCTGTCGGGCGATGCCTCGTCCAACGTGCAGACGGTTGCGGCTGCGACGGAAGAGCTTTCGGCCTCGATCACCGAGATCAGCCGTCAGGTCGCGGAATCTTCCAGCATTGCCGGCGCCGCGGCCGGCGAAGCCGATCGCACCAATGCCGAGGTGCAGGCGCTCGCCGATGCCGCGCAGCGCATCGGCGACGTCGTCGCGCTGATCACCGGCATTGCCGAGCAGACCAATCTGCTGGCGCTCAACGCCACCATCGAGGCCGCGCGCGCCGGCGAAGCCGGCCGCGGCTTTGCGGTGGTCGCATCCGAGGTGAAGAACCTCGCCACGCAGACCGCCAAGGCGACCGAGGAGATCACGGGCCAGGTTGCCGCGATCCAGGGCGCGACCAAATCGTCAGTGACCGCGATCCAGTCGATTGGCACCACCATCCAGCGCGTCAACGAGATCGCGGCTGCGATCGCGGCGGCCGTCGAGGAGCAGGGCGCCGCAACGCGCGAGATCGCGCGCAACGTGCAGCAGGCCTCGCAAGGCACCAACGAGGTCTCGCGTCACATCTCCGGCGTGTCGCAGGCCGCCGGCCAGACCGGTGCAGCCGCCGGCGAAGTGCTGGATTCGGCCCAGATGCTGGCGCGCCTGTCGGATGATCTCAAGCGCGACGTCGATCGCTTCGTCGGGGATCTCAGGGCGGCGTAGTTTCTAACGGTCCGTAGGGTGGGCAAAGGCGCGCGCATTTCGCGCGCCGTGCCCACCACTCACGTTCAGCGATGCGGATGGATGGTGGGCACGGCGCGCGAAGAGCGCGCCTTTGCCCACCCTACGAAATCACTGCATCATGGCTGCGATCTTCTCCGCCGACATCAGCACCGGAAAATTGGTATTGGCGCGTGGGCCCCACCGGGAAGCATGTCGGCCGTCGTAGCCTCCAACGAACCGAAGCCGCCCGCCCAATCGACGGTGACCACAAATCACTGTTGCGGCTGTTTCGGATCGAGCAATTGTGGTCTCGCGCGATCAACATAATCAATGACTTATTCGGAGTTCGAAAACGGCTTGTTCGCTTCGTCGAACGCGGTCCAAACTGCTTTGAGGCTACGAGAGTTTGTTTTCTCCGTGTGATCCCGATCAGGACAGCCCGTGATAATTCGTCAAGCGAACTTCGCTGATCTGCCTGCAATCGAACGCATCGTGTCGGATGCATATCGCGTCTATATCGAGAGGATCGGAAAACCTCCAGGACCTATGCTGGACGACTATTCTGCGCACGTCCGCAACCGTACCGCCTGGGTGGCGGAAATTGGCGGTCAGATAGCAGGGGTGTTGATCCTCATCGAGCAAACGGACCACCTTCTCTTGGATAACGTCGCCGTTGACCCAAGCCATCATGGTCGCGGTATTGGACGGGCGTTGTTGAATTTTGCCGAACAAGAGGCAGTCCGTCGCGGCCATCGCGAGATAACCTTATACACACACGAGAAGATGTCGGAAAATCTGGCGATGTATCCTGCTCTCGGATGGGTAGAAACAGAGCGTCGCGAGCAGAACGGTTATCAGCGCGTGTTCTTCCATAAGTTTGTCGGAGGCTGATTGACGTGCTGTTGTTCTCGACTCTGGTTTGACTAACCAGACCTCCGAACCGTTTGTTTGATGCGCAGAGTTGCGCGGGAGCCGCCTAGCCTGGAGGGTTTGAAACCCATGACAACCGACTCACGCCCGAACATCTTATTCATTGTCGTGGACGATTGCGGTTATGCCGACCTTTCATGCTGCGGGCAGACCGACTACACGACGCCAGCGCTGGATCGCCTCGCATCCGAGGGGGTGCGGTTCACCCAAGCCTATGCCAACGCGCCGTTGTGCACGAACACGCGCGTCGCAATCATCACCGGCCAGTATCAGTATCGCTTCCCGCTGGGCCTGGTTGAGCCGCTTCTGCCTGAGCAACGATCGCAGGACGGCATGGGCATACCACCCCATTTTCCGACGATGCCGAAACTGATGCAGCTGGCAGGATACCGCACGGCCCTGATCGGCAAGTGGCATCTAGGCTATTTGCCGCACTATGGGCCGCTTCGAAGCGGCTATGACGAATTCTTTGGCGTCATGGGTGCCTTCACGGGGTATTACACGCATCGCGGCGATGACGGCGAACTCGACCTGTACGAGGGTGAGACGACAACGGATGAGGTCGGCTACGTCACCGACCTGCTAAGCGACCGTGCGACCGCCTATGTCGAACAATCCGATGCGCGTGAAGCACCCTGGTTCCTCAGCCTGCACTACACCGCTCCGCACTGGCCGTGGTCGGCACCGTCGGTGGAGGCTGCCGCCCGCGAACGCGAAGTCGATCCTGCGGAGTGGAAAGAGGGAGGCTCTCCTCGCATCTATGCCGAGATGATGGGCATCCTGGATGCAGGGATCGGGCGAGTCATGGACGCCGTGCGGAAGAGCGATCGCGAGACGCTCGTCATATTTACGAGCGACAATGGCGGCGAGCGTTATTCCAAGATGTGGCCTTTTGTCGGACGGAAGTGGGACCTGCTCGAGGGTGGACTGCGCATTCCCCAGATCATCTGGCGGCCGGGACATGTTCAGGCGGGCCTGGTCTCGCACCAGGTCACCATCAGCATGGACTTGACCGCGACTTGCCTGGCCGCCGCAGGCGTAGCAGCCGATCCCATGCACCAACTGGACGGCATGGACCTTACGCCGTTGCTCATGGAGGAGCGCCCCGAACAGCAACGCACTCTGTTCTGGCGTCTCGCCAACCGACAGCAACGGGCCGTGCGTTCCGGGAATTGGAAATACCTGAAGGTGGGCGATCAGGAATTTCTGTTTGACATAGCCTGGGACCCACGCGAGCGGGGCAATGTCGCGCGCAAACATCCCGATCTTCTCAACAAGCTTCGGAACGAATGGTTGGAGTGGGAACGGAAGATGCTGCCAGTTTCCCCTGACTTTGTCCTGCCGGCACTCGACCTGAGCGGCATGCTTTGGTGAGACAACAATTTGAATGCCTTAGCTCATGCCCGCTTCTGGCGCCAAAGCGGACATGAGCATCGGAAATCGCAGCGCATCACTGCACCATCGCGGCCGCGATCTTCTCCGCCGACATCAGCACCGGAAAATTGGTGTTGGCGCATGGCACCACCGGGAAGATCGAGGCGTCGACGACGCGCAGGCCCTGGATGCCTTTGACGCGCCCCTGGTTATCGACCACCGCCATCGGATCGTCAGCCCGGCCCATGCGGCATGAGCATGAGGCATGCCACACGCCGATGGTCGCCTTGCGCACAAAGGCTTCCAGCGCCTCGTCGTCGTTGATCACGTCATTGAAGGTAAAGCCTTCGACGACGAAATTGTCGATCATGTAGTGGCGCAGCGCCGCCGGCCCGTCCATCAAGGTCGCGGCGATCTTGGTCAGAATCCTGTTGGTGTTGTTGACCACGCCGATCTTGCGCACGCGGTCGGTATAGGAAGCCGGGAACGGCTTGTCCGTCACCGCCTTGACCACGTCGCTCATCTGCACCGCCGCCATTTTGCGGAAGCCGCTCATCAGGCGATCGAGGTCGCGCCGGTCCGACAGCAAATTGAACTCGACGATTGGCTCGGCCGACGGATCGCGCGAGGCGAGCTTGACCTGTCCGGTCTCGGAATAGGTCTTGTTGACGAAAGTCAGCAACGACCCGATCTGCTCGCCGACCGCGTGCCAGGCTGATTTGCTGAGCAAGACGACGAACATGTCGCCCTTCGGCACGCCTGCGAGCCCGGAAGAATAGCGCAGGCCAAGCTGCATATGGCGCCTGGTATGCTCGTTCATGCGCGCGCCGCGGCGGACAAAGGACGACAGCGAAATCGAGGGATGATCCATCAGGCGCTGGCCAACGCCTGCCAGCCCCATCAGGACCGGAATCCCCAAGTCCTTGAGGTGACCGACCGGGCCGATGCCGGCGCGCAAAAGATGCGCCGGCGAATGGATGGCGCCACTGGAGAGAATGATCTCGCGTCCCCGAAATTCCTGCTCCCGCCCGTCGATAACAGCCTTCACGCCGACGCATTGCGTGCCTTCAAACAGCAGCTCTTGAACTTGCGTGTTGGTGGAGATTGTGAGGTTGGCGCGCTTGCGCGTGTCGCGATCGAGATAGCCCATCGCGGCCGAGACGCGTTGCTCGGCCTGATTGGAATGCGTCACCGGGAAATAACCGTCGACGAACTCGCCATTCTGGTCCGGCACGAATTGATGGCCTGCCTGCTGGAATGCGTCGGCGAAGGCCTGCGAATGCCGGGTCCAGTGCTCGCGCGGGATTCGGCGGACCGGGATCCGGCCATCCTTGCCGTGGAACGGTCCGTCGAAATCGAGGTCGCGCTCGACCTTCTTGAAAAACGGCAGCACGTCGTCCCACGTCCAGCCCGTGGCGCCGCGCGCGTCCCATTCGTCGTAGTCGGTCGGTGCACCGCGGTTGGCCATCTGACCGTTGATCGACGAGCCGCCGCCCAGCACGCGCGCCTGCTCATATTTGCGCAGAGGTGGCCGCGCTTCGTTCGGATTGTTGTGGCTGACGACCTGCGTCGTGACCTTGAGTTCGGTCCAGTGGAAGCGCGGATCGAAATAGGCGGTGCCGGGATAGCTGTCCCGAATCTCGGCCGGCTCGTTGCCGGGTGGCGTGTCCTGTCCGGCTTCGCACAGCAGGACCTTGTTGACACTCTTCGCGGAGAGCCGGTGGGCCAGCACGGACCCCGCCGAGCCGCCGCCCACGATAATGAAGTCGTACACGATTGGCGTTTCCTCTTGTTCTTGTACCAAGAGGGTAGCGTGGTTTTATCGTGAGGTCACGTCGCCGCTTTTGCTGGGGATCGTAGGGTGGCTGACCCACCCTACGAATTTTGTGAACTCAACTGTGCCGAAGTGTGGAGATGCCGCGCTCGACGACGAGGCGGCATCCTTCGCTCACTTTTCCGGATGGCCTGTGCCGGGCTTGGTCGTCTTCGGCGCCTTGCCGTCTTCGATGCGGCCCTCGTTACGAAGATCGCGGCCCTCCTGCGCCTTGCGCTGGCTTTCGGCAGACTTGCCGTGCTCGTTCATCTCTTCCTTGATGAAGCCCGCGCCTTCCTTGATTTCGCCTTTGACGCTCATTTTGGAAACCCTTTCTTGCCAGTTTGCCACGGTGGTCCGTGCCTGTGGGGCAATCCCCGACGGCGCATAGCGTTCCTATGCGCTGGCCCTGGGAAGGATGTCGGTTTGCGGCTGGCGTCTTGCGGGGGAGATGAGCCCCTATTGCAGCACTTTCGGCATCACGACGACGATATCGACCTGCCGCTTCAAGACCCGCGATGCGACAGACGCGATGTACAGAGAATACCCGTCCTCGATGTCGGAGGCGATCTCCTCGTCCTTGGCGAAGGCGTAGAGCATCGTGCCGTCGATCTTGTCAAAGCGGATACCTGCGAAGAGCCGATCGAACGTCTCGGCGCCGACGGCGCCTGCCATGAGCGCCTGTATCGCCTGGTCCTGAACGAGTGTGAGCTTCGTCATGCCGGTGAGATATGGAACGCCTGCGCGAATACAAGGTGCGGAGGAAACGGTGATGCAGAGCGTCGTGGACGAAACGCGGGCGCGCGGCTCAAGCCGCCGCCGCCTGCTTCGACAGCAACTGCTTCAACTTCGCCGCCGGCACGGCCGGGCTGAACAGCCAGCCCTGCATCTGGCTGTATCCGAGCTTCCGCTGCGCATCGGTCTCGGCGCCTTCGGCCACTCCGAGAGCTGTCCGCTCTCGGAGCCAACGGAAACATTCGCTGGTCGCGCCGGAATTTCGCTTTCTGACCCAACGTGGACGTCGAACAGTTATCGGCTATCGCGCCACGCAGCCAGGTACAATGGAGACCTGCGCACTTCTTCAACGGTGGTCCTCGATAAGCCCATGTCGGCGAGCAGCCGGTCATCAAGTTCGAGAAGCTGCCTGTACTGGGATCGTCGTTCCCACTCCAGTGCTATTCCAGCGAGCCACGACAACGGGCTGTTCCAGGACCATCTGGAACCCCGAAAGGATGCAGACCCTGCATCGAGAGTGTTTGTTGAATTGCCGCAAGGCATGTTTCACCTCCGTATTGGAGCGAAACAACGCTTGGCTGCGGAGGCTCATCGGGCGGTTGTCAAAGGCCCGAGGAATTCTTGTATCACGCGTCTCTCAGGGGCTCAAGCGATCGTAAGCGGACGTCAACCCATGAAGCCGTCGTGCGGTTTGCCGCGCTTTAAGCCGCCGCCGCCTGCTTCGACAGCAACTGCTTCAACTTCGTCGCCGGCACGGCCGGGCTGAACAGCCAGCCCTGCATCTGGCTGCATCCGAGTTTTCGCAGCACGTCGCGCTGGACCTCGGTCTCGACGCCTTCGGCCGTCGTCGCCATGTGGCGGGCCGCGGCCATGTGCACCACGGCCTGGACAATCGGCGAGGAATCCTCGGGCTCGCCGATGTCGCTGATGAAGCTGCGGTCGATCTTGATCTTGTCGAAGGGGAAACGGTGCAGATAGCTCAGCGACGAATAGCCGGTGCCGAAATCGTCGAGCGCAATGCGCACACCGAGCTCGCGCAGCTGCTGGAGGATCGTCAACGCCTCCTCATCGTCGCGGATCAGCACGGTTTCGGTGATCTCGATCTCGAGCCGCCCCGGCGCCAGGCCTGATTCCGCAAGTGCGGCGGCGACCTTCAGCGCCAGCGTCTTGGAGCGGAACTGCACCGGCGAGACGTTGACCGCGATGTGGATATCGCCGGGCCAGGAGGCCGCCTCGGTGCAGGCCTGCCGCAAGACCCATTCGCCGATCTCACTGATCAGGCCGGTGTCTTCCGCGACCGGAATGAAGTCTGCGGGCGAGACCATGCCGCGCTCCGGATGGTGCCATCGCAGCAGCGCCTCGCAGCCGGTGACGACATTGGCCGCCAGATCGACCAGCGGCTGGTAGTGCACCTCGAACTCGCCGCGGACGAGCGCCTGCCGCAAATCGAACTCGAGCTGGCGGCGCAGCCTGGCCTTGGCGTCGTATTCGGGCACGAAGATGCGGAAGGTGCCGCGCCCTTCCGATTTCGCCGCATACATCGCCAGATCGGCGCGCTTGAGCAGATCGTCGAGATTGTCGCCGTGGTCGGGCGCGATCGCGATGCCGATGCTGGCATCGGTCGCAATCTCCTGGCCCTTGCAGTCCACCGGCGTGCGCAACGTCGTCAGGATCTGCTCGGCGAGCGCGGTCAACTCGGCCTGGTCGCAGGTGCCGGCCTTGATGATCGCGAACTCGTCGCCGCCGAGCCGCGCCACCAGATCGTTGCCGCTGACGCAGGCGCGCAGGCGGTTCGCGACCTGGCGCAGCAGCTCGTCGCCGACTTCGTGGCCGAGCGAATCGTTGACGCCCTTGAACTCGTCGACGTCGATATAGAGGATCGCGAACGGATTGCCCTGGCTGAGCTCCGCCACGCGCCGCTCAAGATGCCCGCGCATCAGCACGCGGTTGGGCAGGTCGGTCAGCGCGTCGTAATGCGCCATATGCGCGATGCGCTCGTCGGCGCGGATGCGTTCGGTGACGTCGTCATGGGTGGCGAGCCAGCCGCCGGCGGTGCCGGGCTGGTTCTTGATTTCGATCAGCCGGCCGTCGGACGTCTCCACGATGGAGCTCTGTGTCTGCCCAACGCTGCTCAAGATGCCGTCGCAATAGCTGTCGACGTCGCCCTCGAACGAGCCGGTATCGTGGCGGTGCTGGATCACGTCGCGGAAATGGACGCCGGGCTTCACCACGGCGGTCGACAGCCGGTACATCTCGATGTAGCGGCGATTGCAGACGATGAGCCGCTCGTCCTGATCGAACATCAGGAGGCCCTGTGTCATGGTGTTCAGCGCGGTGTCGAGCCGCTGCTTCTCCACTGAGAGCCGGCCCGTCATCTGGCGGAAGATCAGGAACAGCGTCAGCACCAACAGGCCGATCGACAGCACGGCCACCGTGACGAAGAATTTCGTTTGCGTGCGCCAGGTGGCGAGTGTCGCGTCCAGCGATTTGGTGGCGACGATGACCAGCGGCTCGCCAGTGAGGAGGCGAGAGGCGACGATCCGGTCCTTGCCGTCGAACGGGCTTGCAAGCTTCGTCGTGACGAAGGTGCGTTCGAACACGGCTCTCTGTTCGGGCGAGCCGGTGCGGTAGTTCTGCCCGATCATGTCGTCGACATGGGGGACACGCGCGAGCAGCTGGCCGTTCTGGTGATGCATCGCGATCGAGGAATCATCGCCGAGGCCGGTGGAGGCGAAGAACGATTCGAGCTGCTCCGGTGCGATCGCGCGCGAGACGATGCCGAGGAATTCGCCATGCGGGCCGGACACGCGCCGTGCGATCACGATCGCCGGACCATTACCGAACCGGCCGGGCACGACCTCGATCTCTTCCTGGGCAATCGGATCGTTCTTGAGCCGGTTGAAATAGCCGCGATCTGACACCGAGATGTCGGCAACCGGCCAGCGCCGCGACGAATTGATCAGCACGCCATTGGAATCGAACACATTGGCGCCGGCGACGTCGGACCAGCCGCTGGCCTTGGCGCGCAGCACCTCATGCATGGCGAGGGTGCTCATCTGGCTGCGGAACAGGTCGGCGGACTCGATGCCATGGCTTTCGAGCTCGGCGATGACGCTCTTCTGGAGCACCGCGAAATCCGCGAATTCGCGGTCGAAATGGCGGGTGAGCAGCCGTACCGCGCTTTCCAGGCTGTCGCGGCCGCTCTCGATCGCGTTCTGGCGGAAGCGGTCGACGGTAAGCCCGGTGCCGACGGCGGTTGCGGCCATCAGCACGAAGCCGCCGACGATCAGCCACGTCAGCGGCGCGCCCCGCCAACGGCGGAGCAACGCGCGCAACCGCGCGGTCCATCGAATTGATGCGCCCATCCAGCCCTCCGCTGGGATGCAAGATGCAGCAAAACCGCCAAGACCCCGTTACCAGTGAGGGTTAGGGAAGTATGAATCGGCACAAAGTCAGGGGGGTGGCTTGTTGGCCGGGGGAGGAAAAAGTGATGCGATTACAGCGGCCGTTCTACTGTGCATGGGGTTGTTTTCGAGGTTTTTGCGAAACTCCAATCCCTCACTGCCGCCGGATCTCCCATTTCAGCGCCGCCGCGTTCTCCTTGGCGAACATCGCCGGCACGTCGAACTTTCGGGTCACGAGATCATAGCGGCATTGCCAGCCGCCCAGTCCCTTCACGGCGACGTTCTTCGGATGCTTGTCATACTCGCCGCCGAGCGAGATCACGAGGTAACGGTTGTCGGGCCACGTCACGTCGAGCCAGCGATAGGCCTCTTCGGTGCCTTTCACGAGATTGGCCGAGATGTGGTAGTCGAGCTTGGCGAAGCTCTTCGTCTCCGGCCGGCCGTAGAAATAGGCCCAGGCGAGATCGCTGAGCGACTTCTTTGTCGCGCTCGCGAAGGCGCCGTTCTCGACATGGTAGAGATAGAGGTCCTGCTCGCCTGAGCCGGTCTTTTGCATCCGCACCAGCCATTGCGAATCGGGGGTCCAGCGGAAGCCGGCGCCATAGCCCTGCTCCGGCTTCAGCTCCGTCATCTGCTCGCCGTGCCGCGCCCAGACCTGCCATTTGACGTCCCAATCCCCGCCGTCCTTCATGTACTGCTCGAGCTTGGTGGCGCCGTCAGGCGAGGTGAAGGCGAGATCGGCATTGTCGGTGAGGATGTAGCCCGGCGGCGGCCCGGAGGCGGCAAGCGCGGGGGCGGCGGCGAGCGTCAGGGCAAGCGCCAGAAATGGTGCGGGACGGCAAAATGGGGTCACGGGAAAAATCCCTTGAAAAATGGTCGCAAAAAATAGCCGCAAGCGCGGCCTCGCTCATTTGACGCCGACGGGGCCAGCTCGGTTCATCCCATCGACTGTCTTGCTGCCGCAGCCAAATCGGCGCAATTTGCCGGGGCTGATTTGCGACTTAAGGTTTGAAGTCTGATGATCACTGCGTCCAAGGCCTTCATTGCATTCTGTCTGCTCGCATTGGTCGGCACCGTGCTGGTGGTCGGTCCCACCGAGCTGCGTCGCCTGCTGCCGGGCGGAGGGACCGCCGAGATCGCCGTCGCCGCCAAGCCTGAGACCAAACCTGAAGCCAAGGCAGCGCCGAAGGCTGAAGAACCGAAGCTCGCCGCCGTTGCACCGCCCGCGCCGGCCGACGCACCGAAGGCGGGTGCACTCGCCGAAACCGAGAGGCAGGTCACGGCCGCGCTCGCCGATCTCGCGCCGGTCAAGCCGCCGCCGGCCGCAACCGATGCCGGCCCGCGTTTCGACGTGGCGCGCGTCGACGATCATGGCGAAGCGGCGGTGATCGCGGGTCAGGCCGCCCCCGGCGCGAAGGTCGAGCTGCTGCGCGACGGCCAGCCGCTCGACACCGTGGTCGCCGATGCATCGGGCCAGTTCGTGATGACCCCGCCAAAGCTTCCCGCCGGCAGCTATGAGCTGACCCTGCGCGCCAAGGCGCCGGACGGCACAGTCTTGCAATCCAGCCGCACCATGCCGGTAACGATCGCCGAAGCCGCCCTGCCGCCTGTGCGTGTTGCGCCGCCCGTCGCCAGACAGGAGACCAAGCAGGCTGAGAAGCCGGTCGATAAATCGGACGTCGTCGCGTCCCTGCCGTCCCCGCGCCTGGCCGCGGCGCCGGCTCGGCCCAGAATGATGGGCGCGGCGAAGCCCAGGCTCATGGCGACCGCGCCAGCCGCCTCTGCGGGCGCGACGGTCGCATCGGCTTCGCCTTCGGACGTCTTCAACGGTGCTGCGGCGGACGCGGGTGGAAGTCGGGTCATCGCACGCGGCGACAGCCTGTGGACTCTCAGCCGTCTCGCTTACGGCGACGGCGCCCGCTACGCGGTGATTCTCAACGCCAACCGCGAAAAGATCCACAATCCCAATCTGATCTATCCCGGCCAGACGTTTGTGCTGCCGCAAAAGGCGCAGTAAGGACGGCCGCCGCGACGCTTTGACCGTTGCACCTGGGAACCTTTGGTTCCGCCGCGCGTCTTTTCCATGCGACGCAATGCGCGCTGGAGGAGGACCAAGAAGTGGTCAACTCAGTGGTGATGCCGAGATCACGCTTGAGACTGGCGCTGGGCGGCGCGCTGCTCATTGGTCTGACAGTGCTGCTGCCGAATCCGGCCCAGGCGCAGTTCGGATTGCGCGGCGGACCGCTCGGTGTTGCGCGTTTCGCCGTCGGCCACGTGATCGGTCTGTCGCGCCTGCGCCATGCCCGCATGGCGGTGCGTGGCGGTCGCACCCGTGACGCTGCGTTGCGGTCGCAGGATCCGCGCGGCGCCGAGCGTGGCCAGCCGGCCAATCCCTACATCTTGCGCGCGGCGCTCACGGCAGGAGCCGCGCTGTCGGGTTGGCATGGCGGCCGCCGTCCGCAGGGCTGGTGGCGACATCCCGACGGCAGCTATGGCTGGGTCGGCCCGGTGTTCTGGCCGTTCGCGCATGACGATCTTACCAATGCAATCATGTCAGGTGATGCGACCAGCCTCTCGCTCTATGGCTATGGCGATATCTATGCCGCGATCTTCGTACCCTATGCGGCCCCTGAGCTCGCCGCCTACACCGCGCCGCAAGGCAGGCGCGCGCGAAGAATTCCCTCAGTGGAGAATGTCTGCGACGCCAGCGACACCGACGGCCTGCCTGTCGAGCGCATCATCGCCGCCGTGCAGCCGAACGAATTGCAGCGCACCGCCCTCGATGATTTCAGCGCGGCTTGGCTAGCAGCGCGCGATACGATCCGCGCCTCATGCCCAACACAGGCGCCAGCGATCGCGCCGGAGCGCCTTGGCGTGATGCAGTCCCGTCTGGAAGCGATGATCAAGGCCACCGATGCGGTCGCGCCGCCACTGGCAAAATTCGTCGATCTCCTCGACGACGATCAGAAATCAAAACTCGATGCGCTGGCAAAGGAGCGCCACGCCGCGCTTGCATCAATCCAGCGCAAGGACGCGCAGGCATCAGCCTGCGAGGCGGACAGCGATCCCCGCTACGACGAGCAGGCCCAGCGCCAATACCAGCAGCTCGTCCAGCAACAATGGCCCGCCGCCGATATCGCCACCTCCTTGCGCCTCGACGACACCGCGCGCGCCCGCCTCGACGTGCTTCAGGACACCACGCTGCGCACCATGGAGACGCTGAGCGCCTGCCCGTCAAAGGCAGCCGTGACACCGCAAGCCCGCCTCGCAGCCGTCAAGGCACGGCTGGAGAAGATGCTGCAAGCGGTCAATGGCGTCGCTGATGCGCTCGACGATTTCGAGGCCGGCTTGAGTGACGAGCAGAAGGCGGCCTTCGAGGCGATCGGACCGAAGCGGGGGACGTAGTTTGCCTTCCCGTTACCCGCACGCCCAGTCGAACTTCATATCCCTAAAATCGAGCTGCGCATTACCGCCGCCGAAATTGTAACCGCCGAAATATTCCTCGAACTCGACGTAGAACGGGCTCATCTCCGGCACGGGCTGGCAGGGCCGCATGGTGCCGCCGAGATGGTTGGGGGCGTGGTCCTTGCCCCAATCATGCAGGCGGAAATTGTCGCGGCTCGGGACGCCGCCGACATAATAGTAATAAGGCTGATAGCCGGTCGGCGGGTTGCGCCTGGTGTGCTCGTCCTGCGGACCCTTGCCGGCATTCGGATCGGTCGCGCGCGGCGTCGACGTAATCGCGCGGTTCTCGGCGAGATCAGCGCGCGGCGGACCGGCGAACATCTTCTTGGCGTAAGGCGCGGCGGCCTCATGGAAGGCGCTGGCGGCACCGACATCGAGCCAGCGCGGCCGCTCCGCGGTGGCAAGCGTAAGCGGCGCCGGCGGCGTCGCGAATGCGCCGTCATACTCCCGCGCCGTCAGCAGCAGCGCGGCATATTCGTAATCGAGGATGTCGGTCATGCGGGAGAGGCGCGGATGTGAGGGGCGCGCTTGCACCGCTTCACGAATCTCGGGATCGTCAGGCGCGCCGCCATCATTGTGGTCGGGCGCCGTGGCAAAGAACGACACCGCGACGATGTCCTCGCCATGCACGCGATAGTCGTCCGGCAGTTTCAACGTAAAGCCGTGCATCAGCGGATAGCCGGTGACGGGATCGAGCGGCCATTGCTCGCTCGTGATTCCCGGCGGCAGGCCATAGACCCAGCCATGGTCGCGCGCACGCTCAGCGGGACGGTCCAACATCAGCAAATCATACGCACGCGAAGGCAAGCCAAACGCCACGATCATCTCCCATCCGGATTCCACCTCGACGTTGAGGCGATCGTTGGTCGCGGGGAGGAGGAAGGTGGTTCGTGGGAGAGGTGGGGGAATTCGCAGGCGAGATCATTCGCAACGCCGCGCCTCAACCTCCAATGTCGTCCCGGCGAAGGCCGGGACCCATAACCACAGGGTGCAGTTTGGCGAAGATTGGTCGATCGGTACTTCTACCTCATGTAGTCGATAGATTCCGCGGTATGGGTCCCGGCCTTCGCCGGGACGACGTGGAGAAACAGTCTGCGCTGCTGACCGTTCCACAAAGAACTTACCCCCTCCGCCTTGCCACAGAGGCATCCACCACGTTCTCCACTTCCTCGTGCCAGGACAAGATCTCCATCGCCAGCACGGGATGATTGAAGCCCTTGAGCTGGAGATCGTCGAGCGCGCGGGCTTCGACCCATTGCTCGACGATGCCGTAGACGCGGCGGCTGACCACGATCTGGTCGGCCTTGGCCTCGCCGCAGAGGCGGGAGGCGAGGTTGGTGACGCTGCCGATCGCGGCATATTCCAGCCGCTGCTCGAAGCCGACCTGGCCGAGCGTGGCATAGCCGAGCGCGATGCCGATGCCGAAGCCGAGGCTATGGCCGCGGTTGCGCCAGCGCTCGGTCAGCGGGCCGATGGTGTCGCGCATCTCCACCGCCATCTTCACGGCACGCCGTGTGTGGTCCTCGAACTGGATCGGCGCGTTGAACAGGATCATGACGCCGTCGCCGGCATATTTGTCGAGCGTGCCCTCATATTTGAAGATCAGCGTGCCGAGGGCGGCGTGATATTCCCGCAGCACGTTCATCGCCTCCTCCGGCTCGGTCGCTTCCGTGAACGCGGTGAAGCCGCGCAAATCGCAGAACACCACGGTCACCTCGCGGCGCTGGCTGGTGAGCAGCCCCTCGGGACTGTCGGAGGAGGCGATCAGCTGCGCCACCTGCGGCGCCAGGAAACGCTCGAGCTTGCGGATCCGCTCGATCTCACTGAGCTGGGTCTCGACGCGCTCTTCGAGCGACTTGTTCCAGTCCTTGAGCTGCTCGGTCTGCTCGCGCAGCTTGTCGGCCTGGTCGCGCACGGTCTCGTGCGCGGTCTCCAGCGCGTGGCTCTTGTGGTCAACTTCGGTGAACAGCCGCGCATTGCGCATCGCCAGCACCGCCTGGTTGGCGAAGGTCCGCATCAGGCCGATGAGGCTGCCTTCGAACGCGCCGCGGGCGCGGCGCAGCACCACCAGCGAGCCGAGCGTGCCCTGCAGGTCGACCAGCGGTACCACCAGCACCGAATGGAAGCCGGCATCGACCGCGGCGTCGCGCAGCGGCTGCTCGGGCGCGTGGTCGAGATCGGCAAGCGCGATCGGCTCGCCGCTCCTGGCGGCATCGCTCAAAATATTCTCGCCTTCCTCGATCGTGATGTGGGCGCCGTCAGCCGATTTGTCGATGCCGTTGGCCTCGACCAGGTCGAAGCGGCGCGCGTCCGCATCATAGCCGTAGATCAGCACCGCATCGGCGTGGCTGATCTCGAGCGCGCGGGCGGCGATGGTCGGCAGCACGGCGTTGAGGTCGAGCGAGGCGGCGACCGCGCGGCCGACCTCTTCCAGCACCTTCAGCTCGTTGATCGACTGCGCGAGATCGCGGGTGCGCTCTTCGACTTTGGTCTCGAGGTCCGTATAGGTCTCCTGGAGCTGACCGGCCATGCGGTTGAACTGGCCGGCGAGCTCTTCCAGCTCGTCGGAGGTGTGCACGTCGATGCGGTGGCTGAAGTCGCCCTCGCCGAGCTTGTGCGCGCCGTTGCGCAGCGCCGTGATCGGGATGATCATGCGGCGCGCCAGCAGCGTGCCGGCGAGGATCGCGACCAACAGCCCCATGCCGATCAGCAACGCAATGCGCACGAGCTGGTCGCGGATCGGCGTCAGCGCCTGCGCGGTCGGCTGCTCGAACAGCACGTTCCAGCCGAGCTTCGGCACGGTGCTCGCCGCGGTCAGCACCGAATGGCCATTGAAGTCGGTGCCGAACGTATCGCCGTCGCGGCCGGGGGCGATGGCGGCTGCGACCTGCGGCAGCTTCGACAGATCCTTGCCGACATCGGGGCCCTTCGACGAGGTCGCCAGCACGCGGCCGCGTGCATCGACCACATAGGCGAAGGCGGCCTTGCCGAGCTGGGCATCGGCGAGGTAGTCGGAGAGGAAAGAGAGATCGATCTCGGCCACGGTGACGCCGGCATTGAAGCCGGAATGTGCCACCGAGATCGATATCACCGGCTTCTGATCGACGAAAGAGGCCGGCGAATAGCTCACGCCGCGCGCGACCGTGTCGGTGAAGCGCATGTCGCGGGAGAGGTCGGCATTACTGCCGGTCGTGGTCGACTGGCGCGAGACGCGCAGCACCTCACGGCCGTCGCCGTTGAGCTGGAACAGCTGGGAGACGACCGAGACCTGGTGCAGCAGCTGGGCGTAGTCGGCGCGGCGCTTCTCGAGCGTGTCCTGGCTTGCCCGTGTCACCCAGCTGATCTGGCGTTCGAGCTCGGAGACCGACTGCTCCATGCGCCTTGCGGCGGCCTGCGCCTTGTCCCCGAGGGCGTCGGTCAGCGACGTCGTGGTGGCGCGGTAGGAGATCCAGGTCTCCATCGCGCCGTTGACGGCAAGCACGAACACGACGAGGCCGACGAGGGAGACGACGTATTTGGCGAACAGGCCCTCGCGCAGAAACCGAATCTTGCCTTTCGCTCCTGCCATCCGGATCCTCTCGCGCCGCGACGGACGCCGGCGCTATGGGCCGCACGGGCCCTTACGATCTTCTATCACAATTTGGGCCAAGGAACCGGCAAGGGCGGGCAAGGAGCCGACAAGGGACGGGCGGGGATGGCCGGCGGCGGCCCAAATGCCGCAGCCGTCCTTCTCATCCGTTCGGATGAAGAAGTGGACGGGGTGCGGGTGTAAGGACCGCCTCGGAGTCTGGAAGTGTTGGTCCAAAAACTACCGATTAAAGAGTTGCCGCATCACGTCGTTCATCGGCTGGCTGTCCTGCTGGGCGACCGGCGGGTCTTGAGTCGGCTGGGCTTGGGTCGACGGGGCTTGGGTCGGCGGCGCGGGCGAGGCCTGCTGCGGTGCCGGCGTGGTCGGTGTTCCCGGCAGGCCGCGGCTGCGGATGCCGGTTCCAGGGGTGTTGGACAGAGGGCTGTTGGACAATCCTTGCTGGATCATATTGCCGATGGCCTGGCCGAGTGGGCTGTCCGGCCCCGGCAGCTTCATCTGCGGGTTGGCGCTGCCTGCTGCGTTGCCGCCGCCCGGCGCGGCGCCGCCGAGCCCGAAATTACCACCAAGATTGCTCAACATGTTGCCGAGCCCGGCGCCGTCAGGCCCGAACAGACCCTTGCCCATCTCGCGCAGCTTGGCATAGGCGGCATCCGGATTGTCCATCATGCCGCTCATGTCGGGATAGATCTGCGGCTGCGACCAGGAGCCCGAGATCATCACGGGAATGCCGAAGCCGACCGGTTCGGAGGTGCGGCCCTGGCCTTCGGTGGTCATGACGAGCTTCGGCTCGACGCGAAAGCCCAGCATCTTGGTGTCGAGTGCGATGGTGCCGGCGCCGGTGATGCGCACCAGCGGGCCGACCAGGTTGAAATCGGTCGTCACCGCCTGGCCCTTGTCGATGCGGAAGGAGGCGGAGAGTTGCGACAAATCGGTGCTCTGCTCGGTGCTCCCTGCCTCACTGTCCTGCCAGCCGGACAGCTTGCTGGTCGTCAGCGAGCGGATCATCTGTGCGACATTGATGCCGCGGATGGCGCCGTCCTGGAAAGTGACGAAGGCGGTGCCCTGCATGTTCGCCATCAGCGCGCGCTGGCTGGGGCCGGCGCTGCGCAGTGCGAGCTTGGCTTGCATCTTGCCGTCGACCCGGTCGAACTCGGCAAGGCCCTGGAGCAGCGGCAGCGCCCGCACGCCGACGATGTCGGAATGCATGGCAAAGCTCGGTGCGCCGCTGGTCGCATCGAGGATCATCTCGCCCGAGACCTGGCCGCCATAGGCGCCGAGATTGGCGGTGCCTGTCTTCAAGATGCCGCCGGCGAGTTTTGCATCGAGCGCCAGCGGCGCAAGGCGCGCCTGGCCGATGATGGCTTCGTTGGCCGAGATCCTGATTTGCGCATCGACATAATTGAGCCCGGACACATCGATCGGCGCATCGCTCCAGGGCTGCGCGGTCGCGCCTTCGGGCGATTTTGCCAGCGGAATCGTCAGCCGCTGGAAGTCGAGATCGACCTTCACCAAAGGCTTGCTCGCAATATCGACCGAGGCCCAGCCGTTGAAGGCGCCATCGCCGAGCGTGCCGTTGACGCCGTTGATCATCACCATCGGCCCGTTGAGGCGCAGCTCGGCATGGCCTGCAAGCTGCGACGACAGCACGTCCGGCATGTCGATGGCAAAATCCACCGGCGTGGTCTGCCGCTCGACCGGCGGCGCCGGCGTGGTCGCCTTGATGTCGAACCTGGTCGGGTGCTCGCTGATGCGCGCCGTGCCGATGACCTTGATCGTGCGGTCGCGGCCCATGATGGCGTCGGCGTTGATGGCCGTGATGCGGCTGTCGACGCGATCGCGCACGCGCGAGAATGCGACTTCGCCGTTGCTGATCTTGAAACGGTCGATGGTCGCACCATCCATGTCGGGCGCAAGCGCCGCTGGCGATGCATCGGCATTCGGCAGGCGATCGCGCAGCATGGGCAAATAGAGCACGGGATGGGTGACGACGATCTCGCTGATCTTCGGATGGCCCGACCATGCGCTGGACAACGACATGTCGACCTGCACGCGGTCGATGGTCAGGCGCGTGATGCCGCTGCGATCCTTGGGGTTCTGGAGCGTGAGGTCGCTCAAGGCGACGTTCAGCGTCGGCCACAGGCTGATCTTCGTCGTGCCGTCGATCGACAGGCGATAGCCGCTCGCCTGCTCGACGCGCGAGGCAATCGTCGAGGTCAGGAAGCCCGAGGGGATCCCGACCACCAGCAGGAGCGCGATCACGATGATGACGGCGACCACCGCCGCGCCGGCGAATTTAACTGCTCTCATGTCGACGTTCCAACGACGGACAAGCGGCGTCGAAACCCGCCCGGTCACCCGTCCCTCGCGCCTGAGCTTATCCCGGGATGGGAAGCCGCTCCAAGCAGACAAAAATAGTCAGGGGGAGCTGTAAAGTTATGTGACTTATGACACACTTC
>NZ_JYMR01000038.1 GCF_000938255.1 Bradyrhizobium sp. LTSP849
GCGAGGGCTTTGCTTAATTGGCCGTGCGGGAGTGAGGCTCGATGTGGGGCATTTTTTTGTGTGGCCTCGGATGGCGAGCGAACGCAGACGGCCTTGTTTTCGTGGCCGATCGATGGCGTTGGGCTACGGCAGTCACGCCACACCTCCCGCGGGACACAGCACCGCCCATCGTTTGAGGTTCATGGCCAAGCAGAGAAGACGCAGATGGGTATGGTTGCGTGCCAAGCCCAGATAGCGAGCGCGCGCCCAGCCGTAAACGCCCTTGAGGCGCGCAAAGACCTGCTCGACCGGCGCGCGGCGGCGTCCCACGGCGTCGTTGAAGCGCTTCTTCCGCTCGGTCAGGGGATGATGCTTGTTGGGCCGGAACATCAGCCGCGGCTTGATGCCCCGGGCAGCCAGCCCGGCGCGGCGCTCGTGCTTGTCATAGGCCTGGTCGGCGTAGACCGCCTTCTCGTCGCCGCTGATCAATTCATCGGCCGGCACCGTATCGTTGACCGCAGCGTCGGTCAGCTTACTGCGACGGATGATCGCCGAGCACTGGTCGACACCGACATGCGCCTTGTAGCCGAAGTATCGCTTGCCACCCTTCTTGGTCCATCGCGCATCCGCATCGCGCTCGCTGTTGACCAGCTTGCTCGGCGCGCGCCCGTCTGGGCCGGGCGGCAGCGGGTCCTTTGGCGGCTTCGGCGGCTTCACCGCCGCCGGGATCAGGCTGGCGTCGATCAATGTGCCTCGACGCAGCACCAGCCCGCGCGCGTCGATCTGGCGCAGCATCTCGGCAAACAGCGTCTCGTCCAGACCGGCCTGCTGCAAAGCTTCGCGGAAGCGCCAGATCGTCGTATGGTCGGGCGTCTCGTCGCCCAGCGCAAAGCCGCAGAAGTCGCGGAAAGAGGCCCGGTCATCGAGCGCTTCTTCCAGTTCCGGATCGGACAGCCCGTACCATTGCTGCAACAGCACAGCCTTGAACATCACCAGCCGAGGATAGGCCGGCGCGCCACGCTCAGGTTCCGGAAGGCCGCACAGCACGCGCTCCACAGCCCCCCAATCGACCAGTTCGCAAATCCGCCTCAGCACCGCACCGCCTTTCCCACGCCGCGACGCCAGCGCATCTGCGAAGCTCGGTTGCCCAACCTGCCGATATGCCATCCCAAGACCCTCTTCAGATCTCTCTTAGTGAATCGCAGATTCGCGATTTGTGCAAAGCCCTCGCTTGCGGGAGAGGTCGGCGCGTTGCGCCGGGTGAGGGCTTTGTCCTCTTGGGGAGTCTTACTGCGGCGACACCCCCTCCCCAGCCCTCCCCCGCAAGCGGGAGAGGGAGCGCACCCTTGTCCTGGCGACGATTGAATCCAGTCTCATCACGCTCCATCACGCCCATTCACCACGCCCAAAATTCCTGATCCGGGCCCTCGCGAATTCGGCTATTGAAGAGCGCGGCAATCGTTCTGCCCTTCCTCCCGAGCATTCCGCGAAATCGATCCGTCTCGCCGGAGCGTGGTCCGATGCAGCTTTATCTTCCGATTGCCGATCTGCCGGTCAACGTGTTCCTGGTGCTGGCGATGGGCGCCGCGGTCGGCTTCGTCTCCGGCATGTTCGGGATCGGCGGCGGATTTCTGATGACGCCGCTGCTGATCTTCATCGGCATCACGCCGGCGGTCGCGGTCGCGTCCGTTGCGAGCCATATCGCGGCCTCGTCCTTCTCCGGCGCGCTGTCCTATTGGCGACGGCGCGCGATCGATCCGGCGCTGGCGAGCGTGCTGTTGTGTGGCGGGGTGACCGGCACGGCGCTGGGCGTGTGGACATTCACGCAGCTCCGCGCACTCGGCCAGCTCGATTTGATGATTGCGCTGTCCTACGTGGTCCTGCTCGGCACGGTCGGCAGCCTGATGTTCTCCGAGGGCCTGCGCGCGCTGATGCGAACCCGCCGTGGCGCCATTCCGCCACGGCGCACGCACAACTGGATCCACGGACTGCCGCTGAAAATGCGGTTCAAGCGCTCGAAGATCTATCTGTCGGTGATTCCCGTCGTGATCGTCGGCCTCGTGATCGGCTTCATCGGCGCCATCATGGGCATCGGTGGCGGCTTCATCCTGGTGCCGATCATGATCTATCTGCTGCGGGTGCCGACCTCGACGGTGATTGGAACCTCGATGGTCCTGACGCTGGTCACGATGCTGTTCGCGACCCTGCTGCATGCCGTGACCAATCACCTGGTCGATGCCGTGCTGGCGCTGATCCTGATGGTCGGCGGCGTCACCGGCGCGCAGTTCGGCGCGCGCGCGGGCCAGAAAATCCGCGGCGAGCAGTTGCGGCTGCTGCTGGGCCTGCTGATCCTCTCGGTCGGCATCCGCTTCGCGGTCGAGCTGGTGATCCGGCCCGAGGATCTCTTCACCATCCGCGAGATGGGAGCGAGCGGATGATGCGCGCGCTGTTAGCGGCTCTCCTCGTCCTGCTGTTCGGCTCCGCCGCGCGGGCCGAACGGCTGATCGTGTCGGTCTCCAACCACCGCGTCACGGTGACGCCGAACTATTCCGGCGAGGAGCTGGTGCTGTTCGGCTCGGTGGAGAAGGACGCCACGACACCCGCGGACCGCTCGAGCTATGACCTCGTGGTCACCGTGATGGGCCCGCGCGCCGACATGGTGACGCGGCGAAAGGAGCGCACCTTCGGGATCTGGATCAATACCGACTACCGGCAGTTCTTGCAGGTCCCGAGCTATCTCGCGCTGTTCGCCAACCGTCCGTTCGACCGCATCACCTCGCCCGAGATCGCGCGGCGGCAGCAGATCGGTCTCAACAACGTGTTGCTGACCCAACGCGTCAGCGGCGATTTTGCCGACGTGGTGCCGAACGACGCGTTCCGCTCCGCCTTCATCCGGCTGCGCACCCAGCGCGGACTCTACCGCGAAGATGCGAGTGCAGTGACGTTCTTGACGCCAACACTGTTCCGCACCGGCATTCCGCTGCCGGCGGAGGTGCCGATCGGCACCTATGAGGTCGAGATCAAGCTGTTCGCGAATGGCGCGTTCGTCGGCAAGACCGCGACGACATTCGAGATCGTCAAGGTCGGCTTCGAGCAATTCGTCGCGACGACCGCGCGGCAGAACGGACTGGTCTACGGACTCGTCACGGCGGCGATGGCGTTGATGACGGGGTGGATGGCGTCGATCGTGTTTCGGAAGGATTGAGGGAGCTCCACTCGCCCCTCTCGTCATCGCCCGGCTTGACCGGGCGATCCAGTATCCAGAGGCTTGCGTTGGAGGGCTCGCTCTCACCATTTCCGCCGCGGCGTACTGGATGCCCGCCTTCGCGGGGCATGACAGCTGAGGCTACGGCGCCTCCACCACCGTCGGCACGCCCGGCTCCAGCAATCGCAGCCGCGGCCCGAAGCCCAGCACGTCAAACGTCTTGCGCAGATCCTCGCTGTTCTGGCGGAAATGCGCCCAGCCTTCGGTGTGCAGGGGCACGATCATCGCATCGGGAAAGGCGCGCGCGGTCTCGATGGTGTCGTTGGTGTCCATGGTGAGATGGAACGGCCCGCGCGTTTGCGCAGCACCTGCGAACGGCAGCACCACGCCGCATTTGAAGCGGCGCGCGACTTCGGCGACGCCGTCGAACCAGGTGGTGTCGCCGCTGATATAGACCGGGCGCGTGTCCTTGCGGCTCGACGCCACCACGAAGCCGATGACGTCACCTGACAACGGCTCGATGCCGGCCGGGCCGTGGCGCGCGGGCGTTGCGGTGATCGTCAGCGCATTGCCGTCTCGGTCTTTGACGTGGGCGGTGGCCCAGGGCGGGAGGCCCTCGACATGGCCGCCGAGGCGCTTGGCGCCGGCCTCCGTCGTCAGCACACGCTTCGCGTGTTTGAGAAACTCGCGACCGGAATTGTCGAGATTGTCCGAATGCTGGTCGTGGCTGAGCAGGACCGCATCGATCGGACCGATCGCGTCAGCTTTCAACGCGGGCCCGATCGTCTTCTCCAGCTTCACGTGCGGCAGCTCATAGGCACCGGGCGCATCGAACGTCGGGTCGGTGAGCAGGCGAAAGCCGTCGATCTCGATCAGCGCGGTGGGACCGCCGATCAGGGTGATGGAAATGGGCATGATCAACTCCTCTTAAGAGATCGATTTGGCGGGCCGCGTCACCAGATAGATGCCGAGCGCGACCGGGATGATGCCGAGCAGATCGCGCGCCTCGACATGCTCGCCGAGCACGAGGAAGGCGAACAGCATGCCGAGCGGCGGCATGACGAAATGATAGGCACTTGCCGTGGTCGCGCCACACACTTTCAGGAGATGAAACCAGAGCCAATAGGCCAGGATCGAACCGCCAAGCACGAGGAAGGCGAAGGCGCCGATCAGGCCTGGTGTGACATCGATCGCATGGACGTCGGCGAAGGTGAGCGCAACCGGTGTCAGCACGATTCCGGCGGCGAGGTTCTGCACGCCATTGCCGATCCACAGAGAGCCCTTCGGCGCGAGCAGCTTGAATAGGATGGTGCCGGCGACGATGGAGGCGAGCGAAGCCAGCGTGAACAGGATGCCGTGCAATGAGTCGGTGCCGACCGACAGGCGGTGCCAAACAATCGCCGTCACGCCGATGATGCCGAGCAGGAGGCCGCTCGCCTTGCGCCAGGTCATGCCTTCGCCCAGCAGCAGGGCTGCGAGCGCGGCCGTGAAAACTGGATTGGCCGAGACGATCAGGCCACCGAGGCCGGCGGAGACCGATTGCAGGCCGGTGTAGCCGAGCCCGAGATAGAGCGCGTTGTTGGCAATCCCGAGCACGGCAAAGATCGCGGCATCACGCCACGACAGCGACCAGTCGCCGCGAATCAGCGTGGCACCGAGGATCAGGATGCCTGCGAGCGAGAAGCGCGCGGCGAGCAGGATCAGCGGCGGGCAATGGGTGACGCCGATCTTGCCGGCGACGAAGGCGTAGCTCCAGAGCAGGCAGAACACACCGATAGCGAGCGGCAGCGTGTTAAAGCGGCTGCGGGGAGCGGGAAGCGAGGTGGCGAGCGACATGAGGGCATTCTCCTGAGCCTTCGATCTAGTGACCCGGCTTGCCATTTGGAAATTAAATGATTAACTCACCACCAGTGGATTTTCGAATGGAGGCGCCCATGCTCGATCTGGAGCTCCTGCGCAGCTTCGTCTCGGTGGTCGATGCCGGCGGCTTCACCCGCGCCGGCGAACGCGTCCACCGCACGCAATCGACCGTCAGTCAGCAGATCAAGCGGCTGGAAGAGGATGTCGGCCAGGTGCTGCTGCATCGTGACGGCAAGGACGTGCGCCCGACCGAGGCCGGCGAGCGGCTGCTGTCTTATGCGCGGCGGCTGCTCACGCTCGCCGAGGAGGCGCGCGACGTGCTGCGCGAACCCGACAGCGAAGGCGCGATCCGGCTCGGCATTCCCGAGGATTTTGCCGCGTATCAACTGGCGAAACTGCTGGGGACGTTCGCGCGTTCGCATCCGGGCCTGCGGCTCGATGTGCGCGCCGACCAGAGCAAGAACCTCGCCCGCGATCTCGAGCGCGGCGAGCTCGACCTTGCGCTTTACAAGCGTGGGGCGGGCGAGAAGGGCGCGATTGCGGTGTGGCCCGAGCAGGTGCATTGGGTCACCAGCAAGAGCCATCCGATCCACGCGGATGTCGCCTCCGTGCCGCTGATCGGTTTTCCGCTCGGCTGTCTCTACCGCGCCGGCGCCATCCACGCGCTGGAAAGCGCGGGGCGCATTTGGCACATGTCCTACACCTCATCGAGCCTCGCCGGCATCCAGGCCGCGGTCGCCGCCGGCATGGGTCTGAGCATTCTGTCGGAGATGTCGATCCAGGCCGATCACCGCGTGCTGACGGCGAAGGATGGATTTGCGCCGATCAACCGGACGGAGGTGGCGCTGATGGCTGCGCCGGGCGCCAGCCCCGCAACGCTGCGGCTTGCGGATCGGCTCGCTGAGTTTTGCGATGATGTGCAGGCGAAGGCGGCGTAGTCGCCACTAGCTCGGTCTGTTCCCTCCCCCCTTGCGGGGGAGGGCTAGGGAGAGGGGTGCCACACAGGGACTCTCTCGATTCAAGCGAATGTCCGGCCGCCTAACGCGCACCTTTTCCTTGGCTACCCCTCTCCCCCGCCCTCCCCCGCAAGGGGGGAGGGAGCGCAGTTGTGCGAGCAGCCCGCAGCGCGCCTCTTCAATAACACCGCGACGCGGCGATCGCGTGCACGCGGCGGTCGCCGAGGAGATGCGCGACAAAACCGTTCTTCGGAAAGATTTTTGCGAACGCCGCGTCGCGGATGCTGAGACCGCCGGCATAGGCGCCGAAGGCTGGCATCACGGCGCGTTCGCCGTCACTGGCAAAACACCGCCGTTCCATCGAACGGCCGCGCGTGGAAACGCGTGCCTTGGGATGAAGATGGCCGGCGATCTCGCCGTGCGCGCCGGTCGGCTCGTGGCGGAAGGTGATCGGACCGATCGCGACTTCGTCGGCGACAGTGCCGCCGAGATCGCGCGGCAATGCCGGATCGTGATTGCCCGAGATCCAGATCCAGTCGCGCCCCGACTGGAGTGCGGCCACGGCAGCGCGATCCTCCGCCGTCAGGCGTCCATGCGCGGTGCGATCATGAAAACTGTCGCCGAGCGCGATGACGGTGCGCGGATCATGGCGGGAGATGACAGCAGCAAGCCGACTGAGCGTCGCGATGGTATCGTAAGGCGGCAGCAACACGCCGCGAGTGGCGAAGCTGGACCCTTTTTCCAGGTGCAAATCGGAGACGATGAGCAGGCGCTGTTCCTCCCAGAACAAAGCGCCGGAGAGATCGGCCGCGAACGTCACGCTGCTGATGCTGACCCTCGAAACGCGCATGTCCTCATCATCTCCTGAAACCAGCGCGCCTGCCGTCACGTTCTATCCTGCTATCCCATCGCCTCTTTGACCAGCTCGTCGGCGGCCTCCGCCAGCAGCTCATCGCCAGCTTCGCCATAAACTGACTCGCGGCCGATTTCCAGCATCACGGGGACGGCGAGCGGGGAGACGTGGTCGAGTTCCCGATGCGTGATGCGGCCCTGGATGCGCGTGAGCATGTCGCTGAGGCGGCGCAGATCGAGCAGGCCGGTCGCGGCATCGGCGCGGGCGGCGCGCAACAACACGTGATCGGCCTGGTGTTTGCGCAGGACATCGTAGACGAGATCGGTCGAGAACAGCACCTGGCGGCGGCTCTTCTCCTCGCCGGTATGGCGGCGCGCGATCAGGCCGGAGATGATCGCGCAATTGCGGAACGTGCGCTTCATCAGCGCCGACTCGGCGAGCCAGGCTTCGAGGTCGTCGCCGAGCATATCAGGATCGAACAGCACGTTGAGGTCGAGCTTGCCGTTCCGGATCATGAACGACATGTCGCCGAGCCCCCAGATCGCGACCGCATATTCGTTGGCGACGAAGCCGAGCGGCCGGGCGCGGGCGCGCTCCAGCCGGCGCGTCAAGAGCATGCCGAGCGTCTGGTGCGCAAGGCGCCCCTCGAAGGGATAGCAGACGATGTAATGCTTGTTGGCGCGCGGAAAGCTTTCGACCAGGAGCTCGCGCACCGCCGGCACGCGCGAGACGTCCCTTTGCAGCGACAGCCAGTCGCGCACCTGCTCCGGCAGCGCATGCCAGGCGCGGCCGTCATCGAGCAGGCGACGCACGCGTTCGGCGAGATAGGTCGAGAGCGGAAACTTGCCGCCCATGTACGACGGCACCTTCGGGTCCTTGTCGTTGGCGCGCGAGACGTAGACCTGGTCCTCGACCAAAGCCTCGTAACGCACCACCTCGCCGCCGAACACGAAGGTGTCGGCGGGCGAGAGGCCCTCGATGAAAGCTTCCTCGATCTCGCCGAGCAATCGCCCGCCGCGCGCGATCACCCCGGTTGAGCCGCCTGCCTTTCCTTGGCCGCCGCCGCGCGAGCGCACCAGCCGCACCTTCAGCATATCGTCCTCAACGATGGTGCCGACATTCATGCGGTAGCTCTGCCGCACCTTTGGATTGGCGACGCGCCAGCGGCCCCGCTTGTCCTGCTTGATGCGGGCGAAACGCTCATAGGTTTTCAGCGCATAGCCGCCGGTGGCGACGAAATCGACGACGTCGTCGAAATCCTGCCGCGTGAGATCGGCATAGGGCGCGGCGGTGCGGACCTCGTCATAAAGCTCGTCGGAGAGAAACGGCTCGCCGCAGGCGCAGCCGAGCACGTGCTGGGCCAGCACGTCGAGGGCGCCGGTACGGAGCGGCGGCGTGTCCTGCGCATTCTCGGCAATCGCATCGATCGCAACGCTGCACTCCAGCACCTCGAAACGGTTGGCGGGCACCAGCACCGCACGCGAAGCTTCATCAAGGCGGTGATTGGCGCGACCGATGCGCTGCATCAGCCGCGAAGATCCCTTCGGCGCGCCGATATTGACGACGAGATCGACGTCGCCCCAGTCGACGCCGAGATCGAGCGAGGAGGTGCAGACCACGCCCCGCAATTTGCCTGCCGACATCGCATCCTCAACCTTGCGGCGTTGGGCGACATCGAGCGAGCCGTGATGCAGCGCGATCGCAAGGTTGTCGTCGTTCATGCGCCAGAGATCCTGGAACAGCATCTCGGCCTGGCTGCGGGTGTTGACGAAGACGAGCGTGGTCCTGTTGGCCTTGATCAGCTCATAGATTTCGGGAAGCGCATGGCGCGCACTGTGACCGGCCCAGGGCAGCCGCTCGCGCGTATCAAGCATCTCGACCAGCGGCGGTGCCGCGCCGCCGGCAATGACGATGTCGGCTGATTCCGCTTTGTCCTTCGGCTGCGGCACCAGGAAGCGGGCCAGCGATTCCGGCTCGGCCACCGTCGCCGACAATCCGATCGCGCGCATCCGCGGTGCCAGCCGCCACAGCCGCGCGAGGCCCAGCGAGAGAAGATCGCCGCGCTTGGATGTCACCAGCGCGTGCAGCTCGTCGAGCACGATGCGCTTGAGCGAAGAGAACAGGAACGGCGCATCGTCGGAGGAGAGCAACAGCGCGAGCTGCTCGGGCGTCGTCAGCAGAATGTCCGGCGGATAGCGCCGCTGCCGCTGCCGCCGCGACGTCGGCGTATCGCCGGTGCGGGTCTCGATCTTGACCGGCAGCCCCATCTCGGCGACCGGCCGCTCCAGATTGCGCGCGATGTCGACGGCGAGTGCTTTCAGCGGCGAGATGTAGAGGGTGTGCAGGCCGCCACTGCGTTGCAGGGCACGGCCGGTGGAGACCACGGATTTCGCGGGTGCTGTGGGCGCGGAGCTCAACTCCACCAGCGTCGGTAAAAATCCCGCCAGCGTCTTGCCGGCGCCGGTCGGCGCGATCAGCAGCGCGCTAGCGTCCTCGCGCGCCTTCTCCAGCAGCGCCAATTGATGCGTGCGCGGCGACCAGCCACGGGCCGCAAACCATTCCTGGAAGCGGTCGGGCAGCAGCGCTGGCCTCTCGGCCGAGATTTTGAGGATGCGGGGCGGCACGGCATCACAGGTAAGCCGTGGGGGTGGGTTCGTCGAGGGGGTGGGCACGGCGCGATGCGCCTTTGCCCACCCTACGGCGCTCCCCGCCCTACTCCGTCACCGGCTTGTCGGAGACCTGCCAGTCCTTGCCGTTGAAGGTTGAGATGAACAACGTCTTCATCGGGGTGTAGTCGTCGGGCGTATAGTTGTAGTCGACGCCGTCGAGGAAGAACGGCGAGTGGAAGCCGTTGAGGTTCGCGGCCTGCTTCAGCACGTTCTCCCGCGTAAGCTCGTCGCCGCAGCGGCGCAAGATCTCGCCCATTGTCACCGCCTGGCCGTAACCGGCATAGGCGATGGTGTTGTCGGGATCGATGTTCGGCAGGTAATTCTTGCGCAGCGTATCGAATGCGACCACATCCTTGTCATTCTCCCAGGGGCCGGGCCCGGCATCCTTGGAATAACGGATCGCGACGATCCCGACGGCGTTCTCGAGGCCGGCGGCGTTGAGGATGGACTTCCCGGTCGAGCCGGCCGACAGCAGTTGCAACGGCTTCCAGCCGAGCTCGGCGACCTTGCGGATCGACTGCGACGTCGCCTTGCCGGTCGAGATGTTGTAGAAGACGTCGGCGCCCGACTTCGAGAGATTGATGAGCTGGGAATCGACGGTCGGATCGGTCAGATCGTAGGTCTGCTCCATGATCACCTGCGCGGTGCCGCCGGCATCGGCCAGCACCTTCTTGAACGGACCGAGGAAGTCGCGGCCGAAATCGTCGTTCTGGTAGAGAATGCCGACCTTGGCGTTCGGCTTCACGCTGAGGACGTGCCGCGCCAGGATGCGCGCTTCGGTCGGATAAAGCGGCAAACCCGCCATCGTCCATTTGAACTCTTTCGGATTGTTCCACTTCGACGCGCCGGTGTTGAGCAGGAGCTGCGGCACACCCTTGGAATTGAGATATTTGTGTACGGCCGTCTGCGGCGCGGTGCCGAGCGAACCATACAGCGCCAGCACTTCCTCCTGCTCGACCAGGCGACGCGTCGCCTCGACGCATTTCGGTGCGCTGTAGGCGTCGTCCATGGTGAGGAACTTGACCTTGCGTCCGTTGATGCCGCCCTTCTCGTTCAGCATCTGGAAATAGGCCTCGCCGACGCGCCCCAACACGCCATAGAGCGAGCCGGGGCCGGAATGCGGCACGGTCTGCCCGATCTTGATCTCGGTATCGCTGGCGCCCGCATCGTATTTCTTCTCCGCGGCCCGGACGTAAGGCGCGGGCAGGACGGATGCAGCGATGGCGGCGAGCGCGGCGGCGCTGACATCGCGCCGCGATGGATTCTTCGTCATTTTTTGTTTCTCCCTGGTGCGCGCATTGTGCTGACATCGCCGCACGGCTCGCAAGTGGGAAGTCGTCGCTTTGCGACGCAATGACGCCTGAATCGCCCCGGGGCTAGCGCCTAGACTCAAGTTTTCTCGGCGACCACGACGAGGCCGCGCACCGGCTCGTTGTTCTCGATGCGCGGCGATGCCGACTCCAATGTCAGAAGCTTGAGTCCGGCCTTCGTCATGGTGCCGCGCACATATTCCGCGGAATGGGCATAGCGCAGCCCTTCGCCGAGAACGATTCCACCGCCGTCGTGCGTCTCCAGCGTGAAGGCGAGCACGCCACCGGGCGCGAGCACGCGCTTGGCCTCAGTCAGCACCGGCGCGAGATCGGAGAGATAGACGAATGCATCCGCCGCGACGACGATGTCCGCGCTCGCGTCAGTCTTGCCGCGCAGGCCTTCGATCATGTCGGCAACTTCAAGCTCGGCGTAGAGGCCTGAGGCGCGCGCCTGCTTGATCATGCCAGGCGACAGATCAATGCCGGTGAAATGATCGACCTGCTTTGCGAAGGCAGCGGCCGCGAGCCCGGTGCCGCAGCCGAGATCGATGGCGCGCTTGAACAGAGCCGGCTTCTTCGCGCTGACGCGCGCAGCCACCACCGCCTTGAAGATCAGGGACGGGGCGCGGTAGTCGAGATCGTTGATCAGCACATGCTCGAAGCGCGGCGCATATTGATCGAACAGTGCCTGCACATAGGCCTTGGGCATCTCGGACAATTGCGCGTCGCCGAGCCGTATCAGATGCAAATGGGCGCCGTGCTGGTCGTCGGGATCGGACTCGCGCGATTTTCGAAACGCCGCGATGGCCATGTCGCGCTCGCCGAGCTGGCTGCGGATTTCGCCGAGCGTGAACCAGGCGGAGGTGAAATCGGGTGCGAGCTCGAGCGCCTGCTCCAGCAGGTCGGCCGCGGCGGGCAGATCGCCCTTGAGCTGGAGGTCGCGCGCGAACTCGAAACGGCGGTCGGCCATGAGATCGCCGGAGGAGTGGAACAGGCGCAAGGGCATTGGAGAACCAGGGAGGGAAGCGGGCGGATGACTCGAAGACGCGATGGCGCAACCTATATAACAGGCATGCGTCCGCAAGACATCCTGCTGCCAGTCGCGAGCGGCCTGTGCTGCAAGCCCGGCGGCTTCCATATCGACCCCGTCCGTCCCGTGGAGCGGGCCGTGATCACCCACGGCCATTCCGACCATGCCCGCGCCGGCCACGGCGCGGTGCTGGCGACGCAGGAAACGCTGGACATGATGCGGCTGCGCTATGGCGAGAATTTTGCCGGGACGACGCAGGCGATCCGCTATGGCGAGGAGATCCGGCTCGGCGACGTCAGCGTCAAGTTTCACCCGGCCGGCCATGTGCTGGGCTCGGCGCAGGTCGCCGTAACAGCCAAGGATATTAGCATCGTCGCCTCCGGCGACTATAAGGACGCGCCAGACCCGACCTGCACGCCGTTCGAGCTCGTCCCCTGCGACGTCTTCATCACCGAGGCCACCTTCGGCCTGCCGGTGTTTCGGCACGGCGATGCCGCCAACGAGGTGAAAAAGCTGCTCGCCTCCGTCGCGCTGTTTCCGGAGCGCGCGCATCTCGTCGGCGCCTATTCGCTTGGCAAGGCCCAGCGCGTGATCGCGCTGCTGCGGCAGGCCGGCTACGATGCGCCGATCTACCTGCATGGCGCGATGGAGAAGATCACGCAGTACTATCAGAGCCGCGGCATCGCGCTTGGCGAGCTGCGGCCGGTGATGGGCGTGAAGAAGGCGGCGCTCGCCGGCACCATCACGCTCGCGCCGCCGTCTGCGACATCCGATCTCTGGACCCGGCGCTTTCCCGATCCCATCACCGCCTTCGCCTCCGGCTGGATGCGCGTGCGCGCCCGCGCGCGGCAGCGCGGCATCGAATTGCCGCTGGTGATCTCGGATCATGCCGACTGGGACGGCCTCACCGCGACCATCACTGCTACCGGCGCCGGCGAGATCTGGGTGACCCACGGTCAGGAAGATGCGCTGGCGCATTGGTGCCAAAGCAAGGGCTTGCGGGCAAAGCCGCTCGATCTCGTCGGCTATGGCGACGAGGGAGAGAGCGAGACGCCGCTTCAAGACGAGGCCGAGGCATGAACCGCTTCGCCGAATTGCTGGACCGCCTCGCCTACGAGCCCGGCCGCAACAACAAGCTGCGGCTGATCACCGGCTATTTCCGCGAGGTCGGCGATCCCGATCGCGGTTATGCGCTGGCCGCGCTGACCGGCGCACTCAGCTTCAAGCACGCCAAGCCGGCGCTGATCCGGGATTTGATCGCGTCGCGGACTGATCCAGTGCTGTTCGGGCTGTCCTATGACTATGTCGGCGACCTCTCGGAGACGGTCGCGCTGATGTGGCCGAGGCGGGTGCCTCGTCATGACGAGTCTTTTCCGGGCCACCCCTCTCCCCCGCCCTCCCCCGCAAGGGGGGAGGGAGCGCAGTTGCGCGTGCAGCGGCAGACGAGATCGACGACTGATCGTGATTCCGCGAGTGATGGGGGCACAACTCTCTCCGTTCCCTCCCCCCTTGCGGGGGAGGGGCAGGGAGAGGGGTACCGCGGGCGAGATGCTGATGAGTCCACCCACTCTCGCAACCACAACAACCCGCCTCCCCCAACCCTTACCGAGGTCGTCACCACACTCCGCACCCTCGGCAAGACCGAGCTGCCAAAACAACTCGAACGCTGGCTCGACGAACTCGATGAGACCGGCCGCTGGGCGCTGCTCAAACTCGTCACCGGCGCACTGCGGATCGGCATCTCGGCGCGGCTGGCGAAGACCGCGGCCGCGGCGCTCGGCGACAAGGATCCGCATGAGGTCGAGCTGATCTGGCCCGGCCTCAGCCCGCCCTATCTCGACCTGTTCGCGTGGCTCGAAGGGCGCGGCGAAAAGCCCGTCAATCGCGATCCCGCGCCATTCCGTCCCGTGATGCTGGCACATGCCATCGAGGACACCGACTTCCAAAACCTCGATCCCGCCGATTACGTCGCCGAATGGAAATGGGACGGCATCCGCGTGCAGGCGGTTGCGGGCCGCGACGAGCACGACAAAATCACGGCGCGGCTCTATTCGCGCACCGGCGAGGACATCACGGGAAGCTTTCCGGACCTGGTGCCGTCGTTGCGCCTGCCCGGTGCGATTGACGGCGAGCTTTTGATCCTGCGCGAAGGCCGCGTGCAGAGTTTCAACGTTCTCCAGCAACGGCTCAACCGCAAGATCGTCTCACCGAAGCTGATCAAGGAATTCCCGATCCATCTGCGCGCCTATGATCTGCTCGGCGACGATGCGAACGATCTGCGCGAATTGCCGTTCGTCGAGCGGCGCGAACGGCTGGAGATGTTTGTCAAGAAGCTCGACGATCCCCGCATTGATCTCTCGCCCACCGTCCCCTTCGAAAGCTGGGATGCGCTGACCGCCGCACGCGCCGATCCCGCAAGTGCCGGCGCCGGCGAAGATGCCGATGCGGTCGAAGGCGTGATGCTGAAGCGACGCGATGCGCCATACCTGCCGGGACGGCCGAAGGGCCAGTGGTGGAAGTGGAAGCGCGATCCGCACATCATCGACGCCGTGCTGATGTATGCGCAGCGCGGCCACGGCAAGCGCTCGTCCTTCTATTCCGATTACACCTTTGGTGTCTGGACCGCGGGTGAAAGTGGCGACGAACTGGTCCCGGTCGGCAAGGCCTATTTTGGCTTCACCGACGAGGAGCTTTTGCAGATCGACCGCTTCGTCCGCCGCAACACTACGGAAAAATTCGGTCCCGTCCGACATGTCGTGCACGAGGCGGACAAGGGGCTGGTGCTGGAAGTCGCCTTCGAGGGCCTTCAACGCTCACCGCGGCACAAATCCGGCGTCGCCATGCGCTTCCCCCGCATCAGCCGCTTACGCTGGGACAAGCCGCCGCGGGAGGCCGATCGGCTGGAAACGCTGGAAAAGATGCTGAAGGGGGAGACGGCTGAGGTCGAGGCGTGATGGCTCGATGACGGCCACGACGTCGGTGCGCACCCTCTCCCGCAAGCTTGCGGGAGAGGGGTCTCCGCATTGGGAATCCCCAAGAGGAGAGAACCCTCACCCGCGCCTTCGGCGCGACCTCTCCCGCAAGCGGGAGAGGTTGCAGCCAGCCCGCGGCATATGCTTGCCAGAATTAAAATCCCGTAAGCCGATTGACGCCCCGTTGCGGGTTCCCCATGTGCCTCGCCGTGCCCTATAATGGGGTCGAATCCGCCTGAGGAGTTTGAGATGGTCCAAGACGTCAGAGATTTGCCGGCCGGCCGCAGCGATGGCCTGAACCGCTTTCTCGGCGGCTCGCCGCTGGCGGTCGCGTTTCGCCTGGTCCTGCTCTCGATCCTGGTCGGCGTCGTCTTGGCGGCGGTCGGCTTCGATCCCTGGAACATCATCTACAGCATACGCCTGCTGTTCCAGCGGTTGTGGGATCTCGGCTTCGATACCGTCAACTGGCTGTGGCGCTACTTCCTGCTCGGCGCGGTCATCGTGATCCCGATCTGGCTGCTGATGCGCGTCTTCGGCACGCCGCGGCGCTAACCCCTCACGGAGCCAAGCAGCCGATGCAATTGCGCTTTGTCGGCTGCGGCGACGCCTTCGGCTCGGGCGGCAGGTTCAATACCTGCTTCCACGTGTCGGGGCGCGACGCCAATTTCCTGATCGATTGCGGCGCCTCTTCGCTCCCGGCACTGAAGCGGCTCGAGATCGAGCGCGACGCCATCGACCTGATCCTGATCACGCATTTCCATGGCGACCATTTTGCCGGGCTGCCCTTCTTCCTGATCGAGGCGCAGTTTGCGCGGCGGACGCGGCCGCTCACGATCGCCGGCCCGCAAGGCATCGAGGCTCGGCTGCGTGAGGTGATGGAGGCGCTGTTCGAGCACTCCACCAAGCGGAAGCGCGGTTTTGACCTCTCCGTCGTCGAGCTCGCACCGGAGCAAAGCCAGAGCTTCGGCGCGGTGACGGTGACGCCCTACCCGGTCGTGCACGGCGAATCCGGTGGTCCCTTTCTCGGCTATCGCGTCGAGGCCGAAGGCCGCATCCTCGCCTACAGCGCCGATACCGAATGGACGGAGACGCTCATTCCGCTGGCGCATGGCGCCGACCTTTTCATTGCAGAAGCCTACATGTACGAGAAGGTGGTCAAGAACCATCTCAGCCTGAAGACCTTGGAACAGCATTTGCCCGAGATCGGCGCCAAGCGCCTCGTCCTCACCCATATGAGCGACGATGTGCTGTCGCGCCTCGACGATATCCCGCACCTCGCCGCCGAAGACGGCATGGTGCTGGTGTTCTGACATGCACGCGCCCGTTCATCCCAAGATCGGCTCCCGCCAGGTGTTCGCCATCGCCGGTCCCGCGATGATCGCGAACCTGACCACGCCACTGATCGGCGTGGTCTCGACCACCGCGATCGGACGGCTCGACGATGCCGCACTGCTCGGCGGCGTCGCGATGGCCTCGGTGATCTTCGACTGCCTGTTCTGGCTGTTCGGTTTCCTGCGCATGAGCACGCTCGCCTTCACCGCGCAGGCGCTCGGCGCCGGCGAGGCGCGCGAGCTGACCGCGATCCTGGTGCGCGGCTTCATCGTCGCGGGCCTGATCGGCGCCGCGCTGATCGCACTGCAATTGCCGCTGACCGCCGTGCTGTTCGACCTGATGGGCGGCAGCGCGGGCGTCACGCGCGCCGCCAAAACCTATTTCATGATCCGGATCTGGTCGTCGCCGCTGGTCTTGGCCAATTATGTCATCCTCGGCTGGCTGGTCGGCCAGGCCCGCGCCAATCCGGCGCTGCTGCTTCAGATCGTCATCAACCTCATCAACACGGCGGCGACCCTGGTGCTCGTGCTGGTCTACGACACCGGCATTGCCGGTGCGGCGATCGCTGCGCTGCTGTCGGAGACGATCGGCTTCGTGCTCGGCGTGATCGTCTGCCGGCGCTATGCCGAGGGCGGCTTCGCAGTCCCGCGTGCGACGTTGTTCGACCGCGAGAAGCTGATGCGGATGCTGGCGGTGAACTCCGACATCATGATCCGCACCGCAGCGTTGATCGCCGTATTTCTGTTCTTCACCGCCAAGGGCGCGCGCGCCGGCGACGTCACGCTGGCCGCGAACTCCGTGCTCAACAATTTCCTGCTGGTCAGCGCGTTCTTCCTCGATGGCCTTGCCAATGCGGCGCAGCAGCTCTGCGGCCGCACCTTTGGCGCGCGCGACGCCAAAGGTTTTGCCGATTCGATGCGGCTAGTGTTGCTGTGGGGGCTGGGCTTCGCGCTGGTCGTCTCGGTGCTGTTCGCCCTGTTCGGCCCCGCACTGATCAATGTCATGACCGCAAGCGAAGACGTCCGCGGGGCCGCGCGCGACTTCCTGGTGTTCATCGTGCTCGCGCCTGTGCCCGGCGTGTTCGCCTTCGGCTTCGACGGCATCTATGTCGGCGCGACCTGGGCGCGCGAGATGCGCAATTTGATGCTGGCTTCGCTCGCGATCTTCCTGGGGGTGTGGTGGGCACTGCAATCGTTCGGCAATGCCGGACTGTGGTGGGCGTTGATCGCGTTCTATGTCGCGCGCGGCGGCTTGCAGGGCGCGCGCTATCCGGCGCTGTTTCGGGCGACGTTTCCGAAAATCTAACGATCGTGTCCCGGACGCGCTGCAGCCGTAGCCCGGATGCAGCGCAGCGTAATCCGGGGCCTTTGAGCTCGCAGCCAGATTCCCGGATTGCGCTGCGCTCCATCCGGGCTACGCGACGGTGCCTTACATCCCCGGCCAGTCTTCCGCCGTCAGTGTCGCCGCATCCGCGCCGACGATCTCCGACAGCGAATCCCGGCCCGTGCGCAGCAGCGTCGAGGTGAGGTCGCGCTTGATCTCCTCGACCAAGCCGAGGCCCTTGTAGACCAGCGACGAATAGAGCTGGATCAGGCTGGCACCAGCGCGGATTTTTGTCAGCGCTGCACCACCGGAGTCCACACCACCAACGCCGATCAGCGGGAATGCGCCCTCGACGCGCACATAGGTCTCCGCGACCATCCGCGTCGACAGGCGGAGCAACGGCCGCCCGGACAGGCCGCCCTGCTCCTTGGCGCGCATTTCCTCGCGCAGCGTGTTCGGCCGCGCGATCGTCGTGTTCGACACGATCATGCCGTCGACCCGGCGCGAGCGCGCGACCTGCACGACGTCGTCAAGCTGAGCCAGGCTGAGGTCCGGTGCGATCTTCAGCAGCACCGGCGTGTCGCCGGCCTTCTGGCGCACCCGCTCGCGCGCGTCGATCACCTTTGCCAGGAGATCGTCGAGCAGCGCGCCTTCCTGCAAGTTACGCAGGCCCGGCGTGTTCGGCGAGGAGACGTTGACGGTGAAATAGCTCGCGACCGGCGCAAAGGTCTCGATCAGCTTGACGTAATCGGCGACGCGATCCGGCGAATCCTTGTTGGCGCCGACATTGACGCCGACGAGGCCGCCGTGCTGCGCGCGCGCGGCAAGCCGGCGCAACGCGACATCCGCGCCGTCATTGTTGAAGCCCATGCGGTTGATGACGGCCTCGTCGCGCTCGAGCCGGAACAGCCGCGGCCGCGGATTGCCGCTCTGAGGTTTTGGCGTCACCGAGCCGATCTCGACGAAGCCGAAGCCGAGCCGCAGCAGCGCGTCGGGCACCTCGGCGCTCTTGTCGAAGCCCGCGGCCATGCCGATCGGATTGGGAAAATTGAGCCCGAACGCGCGCACCGCGAGCTTGGGATCGTCGGGTCGCGGCTTGCCCGGCGGCAGGAAACGCAGGCCCTGGATCGCGAGGCGATGCGCATCCTCCGGATCGAGCCAGCGCAGCACCGGCAGCGAAAAGGCGTCAAAGGCGCGGATCACGGCACAAGCTCCGGAATGTCGTGACCGCCATCGGAGCGCATGTTGAGGTTCGTCACCGAAATCACCGCGCCGAGATCGAGCTCGCCATAGAGATGCGGGAACAGCTCCTCATTGCGCGAGCGCTCCCAGCGCAGGCCGGCTCCAAGCGCCTCGTCGTCGACCTCGACCAGGAATAGCGCGCGCTGCCCGAAAAAATGCTTTCGCAGGGTCTCGGGAACCTGGGGCGCAGTCGAGAAATGGATGAAACCGTCGCGCGCATCGTCGGCGCTGCCCCGGTAGACACCCTGCCGTTCCGCTTCGCGCCAGGCCGAGGCCGGACAGATTTTGTAGATCTTGACCACCGCTTGCGGAGCCCTTTGAGTCTCTTGGGGTTTTTCGTCTCTCGCGGGTCTTAAAACCCGGCGCGACCGTAAAGGCGGCCCCTTCCGAACTCAAGCGTTAGAGCCTATTCCGTTCCGATGAAATCGGAACGGGGCTCTAAATTCCCGTTTTGACGCGTTTTCTTGACGCGAACCGGCATCCACTTCGCTTGAAAACGCCCGCACCTATCGCCCCTTGCACGGAAAACGGAAAACCGGTTGATTTGAGGATAGTTTTCCTGAGTTGCGACGGGCTGGACCTTCCATGGTCAGGCAGGCCAAAGCGCAGAGGATGCTCTCTCACGACCAGATCTGGGTCGCGCTGGATCGGCTGGCGGAGCGTGCCGGCCTGTCGCCGTCCGGGCTCGCCAAGCGCGCCGGGCTCGATCCCACCACCTTCAACAAGTCCAAGCGGGTTACCTCCGACGGCCGCGAGCGCTGGCCCTCGACGGAATCGATCGCGAAGGCGCTGGCGGCGGCCGATTCGTCCATGGAGACCTTTGTGAGGCTGATCGGCGACGGCGCAGGCGATGGCCGCTCGGTGCCGCTGCTAGGCTTCGCGCTGGCCGGCGCCAGCGGCGCGTTCGACGAGTCCGGCTTTCCGTCCGGCAAGGGCTGGACTGAAGTCGCGCTTCCCACCGCCGAGGACAGCCACACCTTTGCGCTGGCGATCTCCGGCGATGCGCTTCAGCCGGCCTATCGCGACGGCGACGTCATCCTGGTGTCGCCGGGCACACCGATCCGCAAGGGCGATCGCGTGGTGGTGAAGACCAGAGCTGGCGAGGTGACGGTCGCGACGCTGAAGCGCCGCACCGCGAAGGCGTTGGAGTTGCAGCCGCTGGGTGCGACGCAGGCCGAGCGGACGATGGCGGTGAGTGAGGTGGCGTGGGTGGCGCGGATTGTTTGGGCGAGCCAGTGAGCTTGCTCCGCTGTCATTCCCCGCGAAAGCGGGGAATCCAGTACGCCGCGGCGTCTCGATTCAATCTCAGCCGCCTCTGGAATACTGGATCGTCCGCCTTCGCGGACGATGACAGTGAGGATGCGGCTACGCACTCCTTGCCAGTGCGCCGTCGATCATGTTCACCGCGTTCTGCACGCCATACACCGCAACAAACGAGCCGAAGCGCGGGCCTTTCTCCTGACCGAGCAGCACCTGGTAGAGCATGTTGAACCAGTCCAGCGTCACGCCGGGCCGGCCATCCTTGCCCTTCTTGACCTGGTCGAGGAACGGCTCGCGGCGGCCGATCTCGTAGACGACATTTTGGATGTCTTCGGCCGAGGATTCCTGCGGCAGCTGCGACAGCGCGTCGCGCAGATCCTGCAACGCGGCGCGCTCAACATCGGTCGGTTGGCGGAACTGCTTCGTCGGCGCCACGAAGTCGCGATAATAGTTGATGGCATAGCCGACCATCGCATCGAGTTTCGGATGCGTCTGCGGCGACACGCCGGAACGGTAGCGGCCGATGAATCCCCACAGCGTCTCGGCATTCTCCGCATTCGACGACGACACCAGCGTCAAGAGCAGCTGGAACGTCACAGGCATGTCGGCCTTCGGCGGATGGCCGCTATGGATGTGCCAGACGGGATTGCCGAGCTGCTGCTTGCCATCCTGCTTGGCAAAGCCGTCGCTGAACTGCTGATAGTCGTCGACGTTGCGCGGGATGACGTCGAAATACAGCCGCTTCGCCGCCTTCGGCTCGCGGTACATGAACAGCGACAGCGATTCCGGCGAGGCGTAGCGCAGCCATTCGTCGATGGTGAGGCCGTTGCCCTTCGACTTCGAGATCTTCTGGCCCTTCTCGTCGAGGAAGAGCTCGTAGTTGAAGCCTTCGGGCGGCGTGGCGCCGAGCGCCCTCGCGATCGCACCGGACAGCTTCACCGAATCGATCAGGTCCTTGCCGGCCATCTCGTAGTCGACGCCGAGCGCGACCCAGCGCATCGCCCAGTCGGCCTTCCACTGGCATTTTACATTTCCGCCTGTGACGGGCGTTTCGACTTCCTCGCCGCTGTCGGGATCGACATAGGTGATCGTGCCCGCGTTCACGTCGCGGCGGATCATCGGCACCTGGAGCACGACACCCGTGGTCTTGCTGATCGGCAGGAACGGCGAATAGGTCGCGCGGCGATCGGGACCGAGCGTCGGCAGAATGATCGCCATGACCTGATCGTAGGCCGCGAGCATTTTCAGCAGCGTCGCGTCAAAGCGGCCTGACTTGTAATAGTCGGTCGAGCTCGCGAACTCGTAGTCGAAGCCGAAATGATCCAGAAACGCGCGCAGGCGCGCGTTATTGGCGGCGCCGAACGAGGGATATTCGTTCGAGAACGGGTCAGGCACGGCGGTGAGCGGACGCCCGAGATATTGCGCCAGCATATCCTTGTTCGGCACGTTGTCCGGCACCTTGCGGAAGCCGTCCATGTCGTCGGAGAAGGCGAGCAGTCGCGTCTTGATCCTGTCCTCGGTGAGCACGCGGAAGGCATGGCGCACCATCGAGGTGCGCGAGACCTCGCCGAAGGTGCCGATATGCGGCAGGCCGGACGGGCCATAGCCGGTCTCGAACAGCACCTCGTCCTTCGGGCTCTTCTTCAGCCGCGCGACAATGGCCTTCGCCTGCTCGAACGGCCAGGCGTTGGATTGTTCGGCGAGCGCACGAAGATCGCTCGGGCTCATGCTGGGATCGATAGCAGACATCAAGGGGCCTCCGGGCCGCGGAAAATAGCGATTTCCGGGCAGAATGCAAAAGGTGCTGGGCAACTATTGCGGAATCGTAGGGTGGGCAAAGCGAAGCGTGCCCACCACTTCAAAGATGGTGGGCACGGCGCTGACGCGCCTTTGCCCACCCTACGGCAGCTCGCTCCCCGACGACGGGGAGAGGCGAAGAAGCTAAAACGGGCTCACCGAAAAATAGCGCAGCCACAGATCGGTGTAGCGGCCTTTTTCCCAGACGCGGAACATTGCCCAGTTCAGGGCCTGGCGCAGCACGTCGTTGCCCTTGCGGACAGCGATGCCGATACCCTCGCCGAAGAAGCGGCTCTCGACGAAGGGGCCGCCGGAGAAGGCGCAGCAATCGCCGGAATCCGTGCCGTTGATCCAGAACGCGAGCGAGATGGCGTCGCCGAAGATGAAGTCGACCTCGCCCTTGCGTAGAGCGGCGCGCATGGCATCGTCATTGGGATAGCCGTGCAGCTCGGCGTCGGTGAACATTGCCTTGAGATACGCCTCGTGTGCGGAGCCCGCGATGACGCCGACCTTCTTGCCCTCGAGCAATTCGGGACGGATCTCCGGCATCACCGCGTCCTTGCGCGAGGCGAAGCGCGCCGGCACGCGATAGTAGGGATCGGTGAAGTCGACACGCGCGCGGAGCTGCGGGCTCACCGCCATCGAGGCGATGATGGCGTCGCCCCGGTTCGAGGCAAGCGCGTCGACCAGCGTCTCGAAGCGGCGCATCTGCACGGTGCAGGTGACCTTGATCTCCTCGCAGAGCGCGCGGGCGAAATCGACGTTGAAGCCGGCCGGATTGCCGTCGGCGCCGGTATAGTTGAACGGCGGATAGTCGGTCTCGGTCAGGAAGCGGATCACGGTCAGGCGCGACAGGTCCGGCCGCTCCGGACGCCGCCGCGGGTCCCAGAAGCCGGGCACCGCCTGCGGGGCGGCTTGAGGGGCCACCTGAGGCGTGGCTTGCGGCGCCGCCGGAGGCTGCTTGGCCGGGATCTGCGCTTTCGCGCACGGCACGACCGCCAGCAGGCAAGCACTGACGACCAGCCCCGTCAGGAGGCCACAAGCGGATTTGGACGATTTTGCCTGTCGCGACGGGGCCATCGGCGGGAAATGAACGAATTTCATTGGGATCGGAGGGCCTTATAGACCATCCGGCCGGGAACGCGAGCGCCGATTGCGGTTAACCAGGGAGTTCAGAGATACCGCTTCAGCTCGGTCGCGGCCTCTTCCGGGCTCCGCTTCAGGTTGAACGGCGAGACGAAGCGGGCGTCGCGGTCCATCAAATAGATCAGCGCGGTGTGGTCCATGGTGTAGTCGCCGTCCTTCATCGGGACCTTCTTGGCATAGACCCGATAGGAGGTGATCACCTTGGCGGTCTCGGCGGGATCGCCGCTGAGGCCTTCGAGATGCGGGTCGAAGCTCGACAAATAGTCCTTCATTGTTGCCGGCGTATCGCGCTCGGGATCGACCGAGATGAAGACGGCGTTGACCTTGTCGGCATCCTTGCCCATCGCGCGCAACACTTCCGAGATCTCGAACAGCGAGGTCGGGCAGACGTCGGGGCAGTGGGTGTAGCCAAAGAAGATCAGCGTCGGCTTGCCCTTGAGGTCCTTGTCGGTGACGGCCTTGCCGTTCTGGTCGGTGAGCTGGAACGGGCCGCCGATCGCGGCGGGCTGCGCCACTTTGCTGACCCCGCCCATGGCCCAGAACAGCACAAGCAGACCGACGACGAGGCTTGCGGCGAAGGCGGTCGCGATCACCAGCGGACGGGCGGTGGAGTTCATGAGCGGAAAATTTCCTGTCGCGGGTCAGAAGCAGGCGGCAAAGCCGGTCCTGATCATTTCGAAGAACACCTGGCTGCCGTAGTGGAACCAGAGCGCGAGCGCGCCGATCACGGCGAGCACGCCGACGCCTGCGCCGGCCAACAGCAGCACGGACGGCATCCGGCCGGCAGTGGGCGAATTGTCCTGTATCGGATGGGCGGGGTGCAGTGGTTGAACCATGACAATGATCGGAGCGAAGGCCCCGGTTCCCTGCCTTTCAGATAGGCTTTGGGCCGCCTGCGGGCAAGGCGCCGCTGGCGGGCCAAAGGGATCCCGTCATGCTGAGGATGTCAGTGAAGGAGCTGGCCCCGGGCGGACTCAAGCTGTTCCGCTTGCGGGAGAGACCCGCGCGACGGCTTGAGCGCCGAGGCCTGCGCATCGAGGTAGCAGGGCTTGTACATCGACTGGAGCTGCCTGCCCTTCAGGAACAGCATGTGCGGGGTGAGACCGCCGCGCTGGTTGATCCAGCGTTTCACCTGCGAGGGATACATCGCGTAGAGCATCTGGGTCGCCTCGGCATTGGTCACGGCGCGGCCGTTGGTGCCGAAATCCCAGGCCGCATGGAAGCCGAGCGTCGCGTGCGAGGTGACGCAGATGCGGTCGTGAGGAATGGCGCCGAGGACGATGGTGCAGGCCGAGGCGCAGAGACCGTCGATGATGACGGTGTCGCCGGACTGGCGCAGGTCCTGGTATTTGTCGACGTAGGTCCCGATCCGGCCACCGCGGTCATCCGCAATCCGGACCACGGCGTGAGAAGCCCCCATACAGGCGATCAGAACAACCGCCGTAAGCAACCCCGTCAGAAGCTTCATTATCCCCCGCCCCAGTCGAAATTCGAATCTGCGTCTCAGGTGGTGATGCGCCGCTAGCGTCTGTCGTAACCAAGGTTTTGTCTAGGCGCGCCGGCTCGCTCAAAACAAATTCAAATCCAGTGTTGCGTCCGCGCTGCACTTCACAGCCCTTGGCAGCCCTTGGTCCCAAGCCTCGGTCCCAAACTGGAACAAGTTAACGATGTCTTACGCGACAAGCCCTTGATCTCAGTTGCAACCGCTGGCTTCAATCCGGACAACTACAGGGGGGAACTTATGGAGGGGGGAATACATGGCTGAGCAGGCGGACGTCATCGTTGTCGGCGCAGGACTATCGGGACTGGTGGCCGCGACCGAGCTCGCGGACGCCGGCAAGCGCGTCATCGTGGTCGACCAGGAGGGCGAGCAGTCGCTCGGCGGCCAGGCGTTCTGGTCGTTCGGCGGATTGTTTCTGGTCAATTCGCCGGAGCAGCGCCGGCTTGGCATCAAGGACTCCTTCGAGCTCGCGATGCAGGACTGGCTCGGCACTGCCGGCTTCGACCGCGACGATGACTTCTGGCCACGCAAATGGGCTGAGGCCTATGTGGCGTTCGCGGCCGGCGAGAAACGCGACTGGCTGCGCGCGATGGGCCATCGCATATTCCCCGTGGTCGGCTGGGCCGAGCGCGGCGGCTATGACGCGATGGGCCACGGCAATTCGGTGCCGCGCTTTCACGTCACCTGGGGCACCGGGCCCGGCATCGTCGAGCCGTTCGAGCGCCGCGCGCGCGAAGCCGCCAAGAGCGGCCGGCTGATCTTCAAATTCCGCCACCGCGTCGATGCGCTCTCCATCACCAACGGCACCGTGGATGGCGTCAGCGGCGCCATTCTCGCGCCCGACGATGCCGAGCGCGGCAAGAGCTCGTCGCGCAATGTGCTTGGCGAGTTTGCGCTGAAGGCGCAGGCCGTGATCGTCGCCTCCGGCGGCATCGGCGGCAATCATGATCTGGTGCGGCAAAACTGGCCGAAGCGGCTCGGCGCGCCGCCAAAGTTCATGATCTCCGGCGTGCCCGAACATGTCGACGGGCGCATGATCGGCATCACGGAAAAGGCCGGCGCGCGGCTGATCAACCGCGACCGCATGTGGCATTATGTCGAGGGCATCCAGAACTGGTCGCCGATCTGGCCGCGCCACGGCATCCGCATTCTGCCCGGCCCGTCCTCGATGTGGTTCGACGCCACCGGCGCGCGGCTGCCGGCGCCGCTGTTTCCCGGCTCCGACACGCTCGGCCAGCTCCAATACATCATGTCGACCGGCTATGATTATTCCTGGTTCATCCTGACCCAGAGCATCATCAAGAAAGAGTTTGCGTTGTCGGGCTCGGAGCAGAATCCCGATCTCACGGGCAAGAGCTGGCGCATGACCTTGCGCCGCGCCATTAACAAGGGCGCGCCGGCGCCGGTCGAGGCGTTCAAGCGCCATGGTGTCGACTTCATCGTGCGCGACAAGATCGAGGACCTTGTTGCGGAGATGAACAAGCTCGCCGGCAACGACCTGCTGAGGCTTGATGAGGTGAGGATGCAGATCGAAGCGCGCGACCGCGAGATCGCCAATCCCTACGTCAAGGACGCGCAGGTGATGAACATCCACAATGCGCGGCGCTATATCGGCGACAGACTGATCCGCACCGCGTCCCCGCACCGCATCCTCGATCCCGCGCAGGGGCCGCTGATCGCAGTCAAGCTCAACATCCTCACCCGCAAGACGCTCGGCGGCTTCGAGACCGACCTCGACTCGCGCGTGTTCGGCGAGGAAGGCCGGATCATCCCTGGGCTCTATGCGGTCGGCGAAGCCGCGGGCTTCGGCGGCGGCGGCGTGCACGGTTATCGCTCGCTCGAGGGCACCTTCCTCGGCGGCTGCCTGTTCTCCGGCCGCAATGCCGGCCGCGCGGCAGCGAAAGCGGTGGGATAAATCATGCGGTGGTGGATGCGCCTCGGAATAATCGTCGCGGGGCTATTCGCCGCAGCGCCGACATCCGCCGACACGATCGAGATCGACGGCGCAAAGCGCTCGTATGTCGTGCAACTGCCGCCGGCACGGCCCGCACCGCTCGTGATCGTGCTGCACGGCAAGACCCAGCGTGGCGCCGACATGATCACGCGGACCGCATGGCCGCTGATCGCCAAGCGCGACGGCTTCGCGGTCGTCTATCCCGATGGGCTGAACAATGCCTGGGCCGATGCGCGGCCCGAGGAGCGACGCGCCAGCCGCGGCCCGCCGGAGGGCACCGATGACGTCGCCTTCATCGCCAAGCTGGTCGAGAAGCTGGTGGCCGACGGGACTGCGGACGCAAAGCGCGTCTATGTCACCGGCATCTCCAATGGCGGCGCCATGACCATGACGCTCGTCTGTGCGCGCGCCGACCTGTTTGCAGCCGGGGCGAGCGCGGTCATGAACCTCACCGACGAATCGGCTGCGGCCTGCCATCCGTCGCGGCCGCTGCCGATGCTGATGATGAACGGCACGGTCGATCCGCTGATCCCCTACGACGGTGGCCGCGGCGCGAGCTATTTTGCCGCCGATGGATTCTGGTCGACCACAAAGACACTGGCGTTCTGGCGCAACATCAATGGTTGCGACGCAAACGATGCGGCGGTGACCGATCTCCCCGACAAGAACCCCGCGGACCAGTCCACGGTCACGCGAATTTCCTCGCATTGCCCGACCGGGCATGACGTCGTGCTCTATCGCGTCAACAATGGCGGACACCGCATGCCGGGGCTGTTTCCCGACGCGCATTTCCCGAAACTCGCCGCCAGCCTGCTCGGCCCCCAGAACGGCGACATCGACGGCGCCGAGACGATCTGGGCGTTCTTCAACCAGTTTCCGTGAAGCGCCACGCCTGCATAGCCGGCGACGCATGCGTGCCGGGCAACGCATGCGTGCCGGGGGTGGCACAGCAGAAGCCGCTGCGCTAGACAGGGCCGCCATTTACAGGAGATCCCAATGAGCATTCAGCGTTTTGAAACCGGCCCGCGCATGAGCCAGGTCGTCGTGCACGGCAACACCGTCTATCTCGCAGGTGTCGTCGCCAACAACGCCGCCGGCGAAAGCGTGACCAAGCAGACCCAGGACATTCTGGCGACGATCGACGGCCATCTCGCCAAGGCCGGCACCGACAAGTCGAAGCTGCTGTCGGCCACGATCTACATCACCGACATGAAGACGTTCCAGGAAATGAACGCGGTGTGGGACGGCTGGGTGTCGGCCGGCAACACCCCGGCCCGCGCCACCGTCGAAGCCAAGCTCGCGGCGGCGCAATACACTGTCGAGATCATGGTGACGGCGGCGAAGTAATCTTCGCGAAAATATTCACGCGCGCTGATGACCTCAGAGGTAATCGATCGGCGCGCGTGAACCTTCGATAGTCACGGTCAGCCGAACCAACGGCACCATCGAAGGAGAGCATCATGACCGACCCCATCACCATCGCCCGCCGCTATATCGATCTCTGGAACGAGCGCGCGGCAAATCGCCGCCGCGAATTGCTCACCGAGAACTGGACCGCGGATGCGAGCTACGTCGATCCCCTGATGAACGGCGACGGCCATGACGGCGTCGATGCGCTGATCGCCGGCGTGCAGCAGCGTTTTCCCGAGTTCAAATTCAAGCTGATCGGCGAGCCCAATGGCTACGGCGACAATGTGCGTTTTTCCTGGGGCCTCGGCCCTGAGGGTGTCGACAGCCCGATCAAGGGCACCGATTTCGCCGTGCTGAAGGATGGGCGGATCAAAAGCATCACGGGGTTTCTGGATCAGGTTCCCGCGGGGGTGTGAGAACCGAGCAAGCGGCCTCAAACTCCGTCGTCGTCCCGGCGAAGGCCGGGACCCATACCGCGTGATTTCTCGATTGCGAGCGGTGGGAGTACCGAACGACTGGTCTTCGTCAAATTACTCCCTGTGGTTATGGGTCCCGGCCTTCGCCGGGACGACACCTTTGATTAGGCGCTTGCTCGGCTTATTCAGCCACCAACCGATACGCGACCTTCGCATTCACGCCAAACGCTTTGTCGCGCACGTTCGCTCCGAGCTTTGTCAGGCACGCCTCCAGCGCACTCTTGATCTCGCCGTAACTGCCCGCGAGCAAACAAACCGGCCAATCCGAGCCGAAGATCAGGCGATCCTCGCCAAAGCACTTCGCCACATGCGCGACGAATGGAAACAGCCGTTCCGCATCCCAATCATTCCATTTGGCTTCGGTCGCCAGCCCCGAGATCTTGCACCAGACATTGCCGCGGGCCGCGAGTGCGGCGATGCGATCGGCCCATTCCGTACTCCAGCCATCGGCGATCGGCGGTTTTGCGGCATGGTCGAGGACGAAGCGTGCTTGGGGAAAGGCTTTTGCGGTCGCGATCGCGGCCGGCAGCTCGCGGGTGCGGACGAGGAAGTCGTAGGCGAGATCGCGGGTGAACACTGCCTCGAAGCCGCGCTGGACATCCGTGCGCAACAGCCAGTCGGGATCGGGCTCGTCGTGAACCTGGTGGCGAATGCCGACGAGCTTTTCGCCGCCCGGCAGGGCTCGCAGGCGGTCGAGCGTGTCGCCAAGCGAGCCGCTGGTCAGATCGACCCAACCGACCACACCAATCACGAAGGGCGTTGCATGCGCGATCCGCAAAAACTCCTCGGTCTCCTCCAGTGCGGAGCGGCATTGCACCACGATGCTTGCGTCGATGCCGTTCGCTTTCAACAGTGGAGCGAGATCGGCGGAGCCGAAGGCGCGGCGGATCGGCGTGAGTTCAGGCGCATCCATCCAGGGATAGTCGGCGCGCGCGGGATCCCAGAAATGCTGGTGGCCGTCGATGATCATGGCTCACGCTCCGCCGGGCAGCGGCGCCCGCGCGTCGACGAGTTTTCGCGCACGCAGCTCCTGCCAGAACGCCGGCGGCACCACCTTCTCCGACATCGCGATGTTGTCGGCGACCTCGGCGGCGTTGCGCGCGCCCATCACAGCGACGGTCACGGCCGGATGGGCCATGCAGAACTGGAGCGCGGCCGCCTTCAGCTCGGTGCCGTGCTTGCGGCAGAGCTCGTCGAGCGCGAGCGCGCGCGCAACGAGCACCGCATCGGCGTCCTGATAGTTGAACTTTGCGCCCGTATGCGGATTGGCAAGGATACCGCTGTTGTAGATGCCGCCGAGCAGGATGCCGATGTTCTTCTCGCGGCAGACCGGAAACAGTGCGTCCAGCGCGCCCTGGTCGAGCAGCGTGTAGCGGCCGGCGAGCAGGAAGCAATCGACCGGCACGGCCTCCGCGAAGCGCACAAGCATTTCCGACTGGTTCATGCCTGCGCCGATCGCCTTGACCGTGCCGTCGGCACGCAGGCGCTGGAGCGCGCGGAAGGCGCCGGCAACGGCGTCGTCATAGTGATCGTCGGGATCGTGCACGAGCAGGACATCGACACGATCGAGCCCGAGGCGGACCAGGCTCTCCTCGACCGAGCGCATCACGCCGTCATAGCTGAAGTCGAACACCGGCCGCTCGCGCGACGTGCCCTTGTAGTGGTCGTCCTCGGCGGCAGCGCCGTCAGGCGCTCGCAGCAGGCGACCGACCTTGGTCGAGATGGCGTAGGATTCGCGCGGCTGTCGCCGCAAGAAAGCGCCCAGCCGCCGTTCCGCCAGGCCAAAGCCATAGAGCGGCGCGGTGTCGTAGAAGCGGATGCCGGCCGACCAGCCCTGCGCGATGGTCGACTCCGCATCGGCATCGCTGACCGGTGCGAACAGACCGCCGAGCGGCGCGGAACCGAGACCGATTGAGGTGACGTCGAGTGAGCCGAGCCGCGATCGTTTCATTCCCATTCCTTCCAGAAGCCAGTGTCTCTCCCGCCTGCGAACGCCGCAAGCGGGAGAGAGCATAGGAGTGTGGGGCTGGCGACACTCCTATTTCAACATCTGCTATTTCAACATCTGCGCGACGTTGTCCTTGGTCACGAGATCGAGGCCGGTGTAGACGATCTCCGGCACCTTCTCGCCCTTCTTGATGGCGAGCAGCGTGTCCATCGCCTTCTCGCCCATCTCGAACGGACGCTGGCCGACCAGCGCATTGGCATAGCCGTCGCGCAGCAGCTCGAGCTGCATCTTCAGCGTATCGGCGACGACGAGGGTGAACTTACCGCTGTCGATGTCCTTCTTGGACCTGGAGGCAAAGGCCTTGAAGCCCTCGGGCGCGAACATCGGCCAGCCGCCGACAGGGACGATTGCGGCGAGGTCGGGCGTCGCGGTGCGCACGTCGGTCATCTGCTGAACCGCGAGCGCGGGATCGTCATTGCAGAAGGTCGGAGAGCCCGCGACCTCGGTCCATTTCGATCCCTTCAGCGCCTCGCGGACGCCATCGACGCGCTCGGCGAGGTTCTTTGCGCCCGGGCCGCCCGAGACCATGGCGTATTTGCCGCCGTCGGGCCGGAGCTTGAGCAATTGCTTGCCGAGCGCGACGCCGAACTCCTTGTTGTTGGTGCCGATGTAGGCGATGCGTTTGGAGCCCGGCGCGTCAGCGTCAAACGTGATGACGGGGATGCCGGCCGCAGTTGCCGCCTCGATCGTCTTGGTCATGGCTGCGACGTCGGCGACCGAGATCGCAAGCCCGTCGACCTTCTGGGTGACGAAGTCCTGGATGATCTGCGCCTGTGTGGCCGGCTCATGCTCGACCGGCCCCTTGTAGATGCACTCGATATTGCCAAGCTCCTTGGCGCGCTTCTGGCAGCCATCGCGCGCAAAGTCGAAGAACGGGTTGTTCATCGCCTTGGGCACGATCACGAAGCGGTAGTTCGCGGCCAACGCCGGCGTCGCCATCATCGCGACGGCGATGCCGGCAAGAAGAATTTTCCTCATTGTGTCCTCCACCCTTTTTCTGACGCCTATCCTCTCAGGATCGTCCGGGAAGCGGATAGGCGACATTTTCGTTGCCATCCCGAAACGACGTCACGTCAAATCATCCGCGAGCGAATACGGTCGACCAGCACCGCCAGGATGATGATCACGCCCACCAGCGTCTGCTGCCAGTAGGAGCTGACCTGCGCGAGCACCAGGCCGTTGCGGATGACCTCGAGCAACACACAGCCGACGATGGCGCCGAGCGGACCGCCGATGCCGCCGGCCAGATTGGCGCCGCCGATCACGGCGGCCGCGATCACGTTGAGCTCGTAGGATGTCGCCATGTTGGCCGGCGCCGATCCCAGCCAGCCGGAGATGATGATGCCCTGGAGCCCTGCGGCCAGCGCGCAGATCACATAGACCTCGATCTTCACCCGCACGACCGGGATGCCAGTCAGCTCGGCCGCTTTCTCGTTACCGCCGAGCGCGAAGACATGACGGCCGAAGGCGCTGTGGTGCAGGACCACGGCCATGACGAGCGCGAGGATCACGAGATAGATGAAGGGCGAGGGCACGCCGAGTACGTCACCCGAGGTGAGTGCATAGAAATAATCGGCATCCGGGCCGCCCGGAAAACTGCCGCGGCCGTTGGAGACGACATAGCCGAGACCGCGCACGATCGAGAGCATGCCGAGCGTGGTGACGAACGGCGACAGTCCCAGCACGGCGATGCAGAAGCCGTTGACGAGGCCGGCGATCAGCGCGACGCCGAGGCCCGCCACGACCGAGACTAGCAGGATCAGCCCCGGCACATTGGCCAGCACGGTCTTGCCGTCGGCCGCCATATGCACGAACAGCGATGCGCCGAGCCCGCCGGGCGTCGACAGCTCGGTCATGACCATCGAGGTGATCATGGCCGAGAAGCACATCATCGAGCCGACCGAGAGGTCGATGCCGCCGGTGATGATGACGAAGGTGACGCCAAGGGTGGCGATGGCGATGAAGGAAAAGTTCTTCGCCACGTTCTGCATATTGCCTTCGGTGAAGAAATACGGACTGGCGAAATGCATGATCACCAGCAGCACCGCCAGCGCCACAAGCACATAGCCGGTCTGGGAAGCGAAGATGCCGCGCTGCCACCATTTGATCTTGCCGACGTTCGAGAAGCTGACCGGGGATTCCAAGGGCATGGCCATTACGCCGCCTCCTTCGCGCCGGTGATGAGGGCGGTAACCTCCTCAGGTGACGTCGTGTCGATCGGTTTGTCGGCCCGCTTCTCGCCGCGGCGCATGACGATCACGCGGTCGCACACCGCGAACACGTCGGGCATGCGGTGCGAGATCAGCATCACCGCGACGCCCTGCTCCTTCAGCCGATGAATCAGGCCGAGCACTTGCTCGACCTGGCGGACCGAGATCGCGGCCGTCGGCTCGTCCATCATCACCAGTCTCGCGTTGGAGAGCCGGGTGCGCGCGATCGCGACCGCCTGGCGCTGGCCGCCCGACATCTGCTTGACGAGATCATCGGGCCGCGTCTCCGAGCGTAGCTCGCCGAACAATTCCAGCGCACGCGCGGCCATCGCCTTGTGATCGAGCAAGGCAATGGGTCCGAACTTGCGCTTCAGCTCGCGGCCGAGAAACACGTTGGCCGCCGCCGTCAGATTGTCGGCGAGCGCAAGGTCCTGGTAGACGACCTCGATGCCGACCGCGCGGGCGTCGATCGGCCGGTTGAAATGGACCGCGCTGCCGGCAAAGCGGATCTCGCCATGGGTGGGGCGGAAATTGCCGGCGATGATCTTGACCAGCGTCGACTTGCCCGCGCCGTTGTCGCCCATCAGGCCGACCACCTCGCCCGGAAGCACCTGCATGTCGACACCATGCAGTGCGCGGATTGCGCCGAACTCCTTGCCGATGCCGGAGAGTTCGAGGACCGGTGTTGCGTCAGCACTTGCCATCAGCGACCTCGCTCAGACGTAGCGGTTGACGAGTGATTCCAGATATTCCTGTCGGCCCGAGCGCGGCTGCGGGTCGAAGCCGGGGCTCAGCGCCCGATCGGCGAGATCGGCGAGCGAGCGCTGACCGCCGAGAATGGCCCGGCCCTCAGCGCCGGCCCATCCCTCATAGCGCTCGACGAGCGGCGCGCTGAGAGCACCGGCATCGTGCATGTCAGCGGCGGCGAGGAACGCCCGCGCACAGGCGTCCATCGAGCCGACATGGGCATGGATCAAATCGTCGGGATCGATCGACTGGCGGCGGATCTTGGCGTCGAAATTGAGTCCACCCGAGGTGAAGCCGCCGCGGTTCAGGAGTTCGTGGAACACCAGCGCCAGTTCAGGCACGTTCATCGCGAACTGGTCGGTGTCCCAGCCCAGCAGATCGTCGCCGCGGTTGATGTCGAGCGAGCCGAACACGCCGAGCGCCTCGGCGAGCGCGACCTCGTGATGGAAGGAATGGCCGGCAAGGATGGCGTGGTTTTGCTCGATGTTGAGCTTGACGTCCTTGAGCAGATCGTAGCGCGCCAGGAAGCCGTAGCAAGTCGCGACGTCGAAATCATATTGGTGCTTGGTCGGCTCCTTCGGCTTCGGCTCAATCAGGATCGGGCCCTTGAAGCCGATCTTGTGCTTGTGCTCGACGGCGAGCGACACGAAGCGGCCGAGCTGGTCGAGCTCGCGCTTGAGGTCGGTGTTGAGCAGGGTCTCATAGCCCTCGCGCCCGCCCCACAGCACATAGTTCTGGCCGCCGAGCCGGTGCGTCACCTCCAGCGCGGCACGGACCTGGCCGGCGGCATAGGTGAAGATCTCGGGGTCCGGATTGGTCGCGGCGCCCGCCATGTAGCGGCGATGCGTGAACAGATTGGCGGTGCCCCAGAGCAGACGGACTTTGCCCGATGCCATCTTCGCTTCGAAGAGATCGGCGATCGCGTTGAGATTGGCGACGGATTCGCTGAGCGAAGCGCCTTCCGGCGCGGCGTCGACATCGTGGAAGGTGAAGAAGGGCACGTCCAGCAAACGGAACAGCTCGAAGGCGACATCGGCCTTGGCGCGTGCCATCGCCATCGCATCGGAGCCATGGTGCCAGGGGCGCAGAAAGGTTTCGCCGCCGAAGGGGTCGCCGCCCGGCCAGCACAGGGAATGCCAGTAGCAGACCGCAAAGCGCAGATGGTCCTCCAGCCTGCGACCGTGAACCATGCGGTCCTTGTCGTACCAGCGGAAGGCAAGCGTGTTTCCTGCATCCTTGCCGGCAAAGGCGACGGGTGCGCTTGCATCGAAGAATTTGACTGGCGCGTTCACTTAAAGACTCTCCTTCAACGCGGGATAAAGCTCGCGCCACCGGCGATAGGCCTTGTCATAGGCGGAGGCGATGGATGCGCGGGGCACGAAACTCGCGAGCCGCCGCGGACGGATGCAGACCTGCGCCGGGCTCTCGCCGGTGACCGCAAGCCGGCCGAGCCGCGCGGCGCCGAGCGCCGCGCCGACCTCGCCTTCCTCGACGCGGTGCACGGGAATGCCGAGCACGTCGGCACAGATCTGCGCCCATAGCGGCGAGCGCGAGCCGCCGCCGACGAGATCGACTTCAGCGATCGGCCCGCTCGCCGCGCTCAGCGCCGCCAGATTGTCGCGCGCGGCGAAGGCGACGCCTTCGAGCACGGCCTGGACCATCTGGCCGCGCCCGGTCGACCCGCGCAGGCCGACAAAGGCGCCGCTCGCGGCAGCATCGTTGTGCGGCGTGCGCTCGCCATCGAGATAGGGCAGGAATTTGATCGGGCTCGGGCCATCGACGCGATCGCCAAGCGGCGCCAGCAGCGCCGCCGCAGGCGTCTCCATCACGCCGGCAAGCCAGGCGAGCGAGGCCGCCGCCGACAGCATGACGCCCATCTGGTGCCACAGGCCGGGCAGCGCGTGGCAGAACGCATGCACGGCCGAGGCCGGCGCCGGCGCAAAGCGATCGGTGACGCGGAACACCACACCTGAGGTTCCCAGTGACAGAAACGCATCGCCGGGCGCGATCGCGCCAAGCCCGATCGCGCTCGCCGCGCAATCACCGGCGCCGCCGGCGACCACGACATTCTTCGCCATGCCCCAGCGCTGCGCGATGTCCGGCGCCAGCACCGCACTGGCCTCGCTGCCTTCGACGAGGCGCGGCATGTGATGGAGATCGAGCCCGGTGGCATTGAGCAGCTCCGCCGACCAGCGGCGCTGGCCGACATCGAGCCACAGCGTGCCGGCGGCGTCGGACATGTCCTCGACCATCTCGCCGGTGAGGCGGTAGCGGACATAGGCCTTCGGCAGCAGCACTTTTGCAACGCGTTCGAAGACGTCCGGCTCGTGCCGTGCGACCCACATCAGTTTCGGCGCGGTGAAGCCGGGCATCGCCAGATTGCCGGCGATGGCATGCAGTGACGGACAGCGCCGCTCGAGCTCGCCACATTCGGCCTGCGAGCGCCCGTCATTCCAGAGGATCGCGGGCCGCAGCGGCCGCCCGTCCACACCTAACAGCGTCGCACCATGCATCTGGCCGGATAGCCCGATGCCGCGCACCTGCGCGACCTCGGGCGGATGACGGCTCGCGAGATCATCGACCGCGCCGATCCCCGCGTCGACCCAGGCGTCAGGATCCTGCTCGGACCACAACGGCGCGGGATGCGACAGCGCAAGCTCGCGGGCCGCCGTCGCGACGATCGCGCCGGCTTCGCTCACGAGCACCGCCTTCACACCGGACGTGCCGATGTCCATTCCGAGATACACGCCGTCCTCCCTTGCTGTCGCGGCTGGCGATCTCCGTCGCCTGTTCCGCGGGCCGTTCCTACAAATCAACCCTGCCGCTACGGCAGATTGTCCCGCATCACGATGTCGATCCTGATCTTCTCCTGTTCGCGCAAGATCGGCTCGCCGCGGGCGAGCGCGAGCAGCACGCGCACGGCGGCGCGCGCCTCATGTCCCGGATTCTGCGAGATCGCGGCATCCATCACGCCCTGCAACAACAGCCGGCGCGTCAGTGCGGTGACGTCGTGGGCGACGAACACCACCTGCTTGTCGCGGCCGGCCTCGCTCAACGCATTGGCAACGCCTTGTGTGCCGGCACCAACGTTATAAAGGCCGACAATGTCAGCATGCCTGCCGAACAGCCGCGCCAGAAGCTGCTCGGAACGGGCGTCCTCGTCGCGCCCTTCCAGCACCGGCAGCACGGCAAGGTTGGGACATTCCGAGGCCATCACCTGGTTGAAGCCGAAAATGCGCTCGGCATGGTCGCGCAGGCCCTGCGAGCCGGCGACGATCGCGACCTTGCCGGACCTTTGGCCGACCAACCGCCCGACCAGTGCGCCGGCGGTGCGGCCGGCTGCGATGTTGTCGATGCCGACATAATGGTGGCGGCGCGACGACGGCACGTCCGAGACCAGCGTCACCACCTTGGTGCCGGCGTCGACGAGATCGTCGATCGCGGCGCGAACGCCGGGATGGTCGAGCGCCACCACGGCAACGCCGTCGTAGTCTTCCGACAAGGCCTCCAGCGAGGCGGCAAGCACGGACGGATCGAACACGTCGGTTGCGATCATCTCGACATTGAGGCGGCGGGTTGCAAGCCAGGCCGACATCTCGCCGAGATAGGCCTCAATCTGCTGCATAAATGGATTCGGCCCCGAGGGCATCACGAAGGCGAAGCGGCGGGCGCGGCCGCGCGCCAGCTCGGCGGCCGCCACATGCGGCTGGAACGCGTTGCGCGCGATCGTCTCCTTGACACGGCGAACCGTATCCGGCCGCACGCCGGGGCGGTTGTGCAGGACGCGGTCCACCGTCGCGAGGCTGACGCCGGCCTGGCGGGCGATGTCCTTCAGCGTCAGTGCAGCGGCGGTGAGAGCGTCCTCGGCCATCGCTGAAGGCTAGCAGAGGTGTTTTGAGGTACGCAACTCATTTTGAGGGGCAAGGGGAGGAATGACGACATTTTCGAGCCGCGGTTGCACCGGGGCCCCGGGCCTCAGCCGCCAGTCAGATCAAGCGTCAGGAACAGGCTGTTGCGATCCTCGGCATACCCCTCGAACGGGCCGCAAAGCACAAAACCGTGCGCCTGGTAGAGCGCGTGCGCGGGTTTAAAATAGTCCCATGAGCCGGTCTCGAGGCTGAGCCGCTTCAGGCCGCGCGCGCGACCCTCGGCAATGATGTGGCGGAGCATCTCGCCGCCGAAACCACGCCGTCGCGTGGTTTGCAGCGTGTGCATCGACTTCACCTCGCCATGCGCAGCCGAGAGCGTCTTCAGCGCACCGGTGGCGACCAGTGTCTCGCCGTCCCAGCCGGTCCAGAACGCGACGTCGCTCGCACGAAGCCCGGCGAGATCGAGCGCATGCGCACTGCCCGGCGCGGTCTGCGCCCGCGCAGCCTTGACGTGATGATCGAGCAGCGCGACGACGCGCGGATCAAAGGTGTCGCCGGTGCGGATCTGCATCGTCACGGCCTCACCTCGCTCGCAAGCCGTTTCTGCATCAGGACCAGATTGAGCCAGCGGCCGAACTTGCAGCCGACCTCCGGCATGCGGCCGACCTCGGCAAAACCGAGCGAGGCATGCAAGCCAATCGAGCCGGTGTTGGCGGCCTCGATGGCGGCGATCATCGTATGCTTGTTCATGGCGGTGGCACGCTCGATCAGCGCGGCGACGAGGCTGCGGCCAATGCCCGCCCTGTGGTGCCGCTCGTCGACATAGACGGAGTTTTCCACGGTGTGGCGATAGCCGGGCCACGGGCGGAAATCGCCGAACGAGGCGAAGCCGACGACATCCCTGCCCTTCATCGCAACCAGGATGGGATAGCCGGCCTGTTGTCTTGCGCGTATCCACTCGCGTCGGGAGTCGAGATCGACCGCGCCGTCAGTCCAGACCGCCGTGGTGTTGAGCGCGGCGTAATTGTAGATGGCGAGGATGTCTCCGGCGTCCTCCAGCGTGGCGTCCCGCACGATCAGCGACATCACATTTTCCCGTAAGAGGTGCCGCGCCGCGTGATGACGACGTAGCGCGAATCCTGTTTGGTTTCGTTCTCGAAGGTCACGGAGCGCATGACATCGAAGTCGAGACAGTCGCCTTCCCGCAAGCGCACCGCCTTGGCGTCGATATGCACGCAGACCGCGCCCTCCAGCATCAGCAGCTGCTGGGTGAAGGCGTTGCGGCCCCAGGGGCTGTAGGACACGCGTGCGCCGGCCGGCAGATCGACGACGATGATCTCGATCCCGCTCGCCGCATCGGCCGGCGAGGCATGACGCCGCCGGTAACCGCTGTCGGGATCGCGCCATTGCGGCTGGTCGGCAAGCCGCGTCAGCCGCTCCGGCGGCTTCTCCGACAGTGCGACGACGTCGCTGAGCGAGACATCGAGCGCCGAACAGAGCTTGTTGAGCAGCGCCGCCGTGGCACTGCTCTGCGCCCGCTCCACCCGCCCGATCATGGCCCGGCTGACACCGGAGCGCGCCGCAAGTTCGTTCAGGGTCATGCCGGCCTGCGTCCTCAGCGTCTTCAATCGGCGACCGATCGCGCGGTCGAGTTTCTGCTGGTCCATGGTCTTCATCCGAATTGCCCGACACGAGGACCGCACCCGCCGGGGCGACAAAAATCTTAAGCCGGACGGGCCGCGCGTGCCGGGGGTGATTGTCTAATATATTAGAATCTTTGCGGAGCCCATAAGGCCGATTAAGATGCGCCCAACCAGATGACCGGGAGGCGATGACATGAGCGGGCCGACGCAGCGGACGATCAAGGCCAACGGCATTACCCTCAACGTCGCCGAACAGGGCAAGGGACCTATGGTGCTGCTCTGCCACGGCTTTCCGGAAGGCTGGTATTCCTGGCGTCATCAGCTCGAGGCGCTGGCTGCGGCCGGCTACCACGCCGTCGCGCCCGACATGCGCGGCTACGGCAAGAGCGACCGGCCCGAGGCGATCGACCAGTACACGATCCTTCACATGGTCGGCGATCTCGTCGGCGTGCTCGACGCCTTCGAGGCGAAGGACGCCGTCATCGTCGGCCATGATTGGGGTGCAACGATCGCCTGGCACACGGCGCGTCTGCGGCCCGATCGTTTCCGCGCCGCCGCCATCCTCAGCGTACCCTATCGCCCACGAAGTCCGGTACGGCCGACCAGCGTCATGCCGCAGAATGCGGATGCGCAGTTCTATCAGCTGTACTTCCAGGAACCGGGTGCTGCCGAGGCGGAGTTCGAACGGGATCCGCGGGCGACACTCGGCGCCATGCTGTTTGGCGGTTCCGGCGAAGGAGCGGCGGCGATCCGCGCCAATGCTGAGCGTCAGGGGCGGACCGCTGGCGTCGGCATGGTCTCGCGCAAGGACGGCATGTTGCCAAAGGTGCCGGTGCCACTGCCATCATGGCTGAACGCCGCCGATCTCGACTATTACGGCGCCGAGTTCGCCCGCAGCGGCTTTCGCGGGCCGCTCAACTACTACCGCAACATCGATCGCAACTGGGAGCTGATGGGCGCCTTCGAGGGCGTGAAGGTGGTCGTGCCTTCGCTCTACATCGCCGGCGACCAGGACATGGTCATCGCCTTCCCCGGCGCCGCCGAGCACATCGCCAACATGAAGCAGCTTGTGCCGCAACTGCGCGAGATCAAGATGCTGCCGGGCTGCGGACACTGGACGCAGCAGGAGCGGCCGGCGGAGGTGAACGCTGCGGTCGTGGAGTTTTTGCGGAGCTTGTCGGGTTAGCCGCACGGCTTAGTCACGTGCCGTCTCCCAAGTACTTTCGCTCGTAGTTCCTTGTTCGATCGTCCGCTTGGAAGGCATAGCAGACGCGTCGAAATAGCCAGTCCAGCTTTCTCCATTGCGGCTCGCCAAGCGGCTTGGTGATCTCACGGCGCAGAGCTCTTATTATGGATATGCCTGCTTGGCGCTCGTCTATGACCTTACTCGTCCCCACTCTTTCCTGCTGCACTCGCCAATTCAGTAGAAACAGAGGGGTGAAGGGGTCGATGAAAGTCAGACCATCTTCTGTTGCCATGAAGGGAGGCAGCACTCCAAAAGTATCGCCGATGTCTGGATCGAGAATGATCCGGGGATAAATTGCTCGTTGGCTTTCAAGTTCATAGGCCCTGTTGAGCGCTGGTCCGAAGACGACAAGGTCATCATGGACTAGATCACCAATCGTTATGGCCCCTCGAATGAGAAGGCCCGACCACGAGGCGATCACTTGCATGTAGCCCAATCTGAAGAGGAGCAGATGAAAGTTTGGCCCCTCAACTGGTTCGGAGATTATGACGTTGTCTGAGAAGCTTGTGATCTGTGTCTTGAAGCCTCGGTTTTGAATTTGCGAGCCGCTGAGAAGGGACCAGCCGGTGACGGCCGCCTTGAGGGCGAGGATTTTATCAGGATCATCGCCGGCCTCCGCAATCTTTTGACGCCATCCCAGCACATCGTAGAACGCTACAAACTTTCGTTCGTACGACACCGGTCGCATTGTTTGAACCGTGAGCTTTTGTACCTGACGATCAATGTTGTCTTTTCCCCTCCTCATCCCGAACCCACCCTTCTTGGCCTTCGTTGCAGGCGAACGCGCCAGATTCTGCCCTATCCAAATCCTGACTCGTCGTCCCGTGGAGCACCCACCTTAAAGATGGGAATCGGACCATGTATGATATGAGGAAAGCTGGACGGCGAAGGAAGGCAAACCCTCGCATACAGTTTGGAGAGCAGGGTTCTCTCTAACAGGAGCCCAGCTTGTCGATGCGCTTTTGATGGCGGCCGCCCTCGAATGCCGTGCTCAGGAACTCTTCGACGCATTCTTTCGCCACCGCCTCGCCGATCATCCGTCCGCCCATCGCCAAGACATTCGCGTCATTGTGCTGGCGGCACAGCCGCGCGCCCGTGACATCATGGACGAGCGCGCAACGAATATGCGCATGGCGGTTGGCCGCGATCGAGATGCCGATGCCTGATCCGCAGATCAGAATGCCACGTGCGGCCTTGCCGTCCCTGATGGCGTCGGCGAGCTTACCGGCGAAATCGGGATAGTCGACGGACTCGGCGCTATCAGTGCCCAAGTCCAGCCACGCGACATCGGGCAGAGCGACTTTCAGGGCTTCCTTGAGGGCAAAGCCCCCGTGATCACAGGCAATGGCGACGGTATCGAGCACTTCCATGCCCTCAGGATGCACTATGCAGGGATTTGGAGCGGGCGAAGGGAATCGAACCCTCGTATGCAGCTTGGGAAGCTGCCGTTCTACCATTGAACTACGCCCGCGGATGCGCAGTAGCCGACGCCTGCCCTGATTAGCCGAGACGGCGTCCGGCGCCAAGCGCTTTGGCGCGCCCGGCCGGACGGTTGTTAACGTCCTGGTAAGATTCCAGGTGCGCCGGATTGTGGCAGTGTTATGATCTTGTGTCTGGGGAGAAACCTGCACTGAGTGGGGCGTGTGCATGGTGGGGCGTAGCTACGCGATATTCGACACGGCCATAGGCCGGTGCGGCGTCGTCTGGAGCAGTTCCGGCGTCGTGGCCGTGCAATTGCCGGAGGCGCGGGAGATCGACACCCGACGCCGGATCTTTCAGGTCCATCCCGAGGCGCGCGAGCAGCCGCTTCCGCTCAATGCCGAGCTTGCGATCGAGGGCATCGCAACGTTGCTGCAAGGCAGCGATCCCGACTTTTCCGACGTCAGCCTCGATGCCAGCGGCGTGCCCGCCTTCAACCGGCGGGTCTATGAGTACGCCTGCACGATTCCGCGCGGGGAGACCCGCACCTATCTTGAGATCGCCAAGGCATTGGGCGCTTCCGGCGCCGCGCATTCGGTGGCGCAGGCGATCTCGCGAAATCCCTATATGCTCATCGTGCCCTGCCACCGAGTGCTGGAGGCCGGCAGCTATGCCGACCGGATCTCGCCTTATGGCGGGGTGATCTCCAAGCGGCGATTGCTCTCGCTGGAGGGCGCGCATCCCATCGCCAGCAAGACCCTGTTCGAGGTGCTGCTGCCCGTTGCTCCGCCGCGCTCCCCCACCTAGATAGGTGGCATGGATGCGATCAGGCTGCTGACCACTCAGTCGATGACAGTCTCCGAGTTTCGCTGCGATGCGGGACCGGGCGACGAGCCGTTTGCCGAATGTCGCCTGGGTCACTCCATCGCCTATGTCCGCTCGGGAAGCTTTGGTTGCCATTGCCGCGCCGGCTTCTTCGAGCTGGTGGCGGGCTCGCTGCTGGTCGGCGCCCCCGGCGACGAATACACCTGCACGCATGAGCATGTCAGCGGCGACGTCTGCCTGTCGTTCTTCTTCAGCGAGGATCTCGTCGATGCCCTGGGCGGGCGCCGCGAGCTCTGGCAGGTCGGCGCGACGCCGCCGCTCCCCGAGCTCATGGTGCTCGGCGAGCTTGCGCAAGCGGCAGCAGATGGCAACAGCGATCTCGGCCTCGACGAGGTCGGCCAGATTTTTGCGGGCCGCTTTGTCGATGTGGTCTCGGGCAAGCCGCGCAAGCGGCCTGCGCCCACCGCGCGCGATCGCCGCCGCGCGGTCGAGGGCGCATTGTGGATCGACGAGAATTCGCCTGCCGAGATCGACCTCGAACAGGCCGCGCGGCAGGCGGACCTGAGCCCGTTCCATTTCCTGCGGCTGTTCTCGAATGTGCTCGGCGTCACCCCGCATCAATATCTGGTGCGCTCGCGGCTGCGGCATGCGGCGCGGCTGCTCGCTGACGACGACATCGCGATCACCGATATCGCCTACGACGTTGGCTTCGGCGACCTCTCCAACTTCGTCCGCACGTTTCATCGCGCCGCCGGCGTGTCGCCGACGAAGTTCCGGCAAGCCTCAAAGGGCAAGCGCAAGATTCTCCAAGAGCATCTCACCCTCAACTGACTAGGTTCGTCTCCGGCGCGCGCCACCACACAGGCGCGCATTGCAAATGGAGACGATCATGTACGACCACATCGGACTGCGCGTTGCCGACCTCGACGCCGCCACGCGCTTCTACACCGCGGCGCTGGCGCCGCTCGGCTACGTCCTGTGTTCGAGCGGCGATGGCTATGCCGGCTTCGGACCGAAGGACGCGCCGGCGCTCTGGCTGCATCTGAACAAGGGACGCAAAGCCGACGGCGCGCACATCGCGTTTCGCGCCGGGGATCATGACGCGGTGAAGGCATTTCACAGCGAAGGCCTGAAGAGCGGTGGCCGCGACAATGGCGGCGCAGGGCCGCGCAAGGATTACAGCCCGACCTACTACGCGGCGTTTTTGATCGATCCCGATGGCAACAATGTCGAGGCGGTTTGTGTGTGAGGCTCGCCACGCGCGCGAATTCGTAGGGTGGGCAAAGCGACTTGTCCGCCGTAGCTCGGAGAGCGAAGGCGGAAGCGTGCCCACCAATCGCACGCGACAATGTCGATGAATGGTGGGCACGGCGCTTTGCGCCTTTGCCCACCCTACTCACTCAATCAAGGACACTTCCTCCATGGCCTCCATACACAACGACGTTCCCCTCAACACACCCGCGGACAAAGTCTGGGACGCGGTGCGTGACTTCGGCGCGCTGCACGAGCGGCTGGCGCCGGGCTTCGTCACCGCCTGCACGCTCGACGGCGATGCCCGCGTCGTCACCTTCGCCAACGGCTCGGTGGCGCGCGAGGTGCTGGTCGATTGCGATGATGCGCGGCAGCGGCTGGTCTATGCGATCAACAGCGAGCGCTTGAAGCACTACAGCGCCTCGGTTCAGGTGATTGCCGAGGGCAAGGCAAGCTGCCGCCTGGTCTGGATCATAGACATGCTGCCGAACGAGCTTGCGCCTTACGTCCAGGAGCAGACCAAGGAGGCGGTGATCGCCATGCACAAGGCATTTCCGCCGGCCGCTACGTGATCTTCCTCACAGAGTGCTGCCCGCATCGGCCGTAACCATGCCGGCGTGCGTCCCGTTGGCTCCGCCCTCCCGGCTGAGCCACGCACGCGAGGAGCATGCCATGAGAGGTGCAGCAAAGTTGATCTGCCAGGCAGCCGCCGTGCTGCTGCTGTTTTCGGTCGCGAGCACGCCGGCGAAGGCGCAGTTTCTCGGCGGCGGCGGTGCCGGCGGCGGGGACATGATGACCCAGATGGCGCCGATGCTGGAGATGATGAAGGCGAAGATGGGCAAGCGCCGCTTCGCCGCGCTGATCCAGACCATGGGCCCCATGATGGAGAACGGCGGTGGCGGCCTCGGTGGCATGATGGGTGGCGGCGGCCTTGGCGGCATGATGGGCGGCATGGGCGGCGGAGACATGATGAGCATGCTCAGCAGCCCCGCGGCCGGCCAGATGATGGCGATGCTCCCGCAAATGATGAGCATGGCCAATTTCGGCGGCGGAGGCGGCCATCGCCGCCACAAGCATCACTAGAGCGTTTTCGAGCGAAGTGGATACCGGTTCGCGTAAAGAAAACGCGTCAAAACAAGAATCCAGAGTCCCGTTCCGATTCGATCGGAACGGACTCTAGTCAGCGGCTGCCGACAAGACCGGCCTGATCGACGGTTTGCTTTCGCGCGGACCCCAGCGCGTCAGCACCACGCTGGAGCATGACAGCAGCCCGAGCAAGACCATCGAGCTCGCGGCCAGCCAGAAGAAGTTTTGCGCGGTGGCGTCATGCGTCGACAGCCACCAGCCGGTCGCCGCGATGTAGATCAGCCGCGCGGTCTGCGCCAGCACCGGCCCGATCACCTTGGCCGCGCCTTGCGACGAGAAGTACATCGTCGAGGCAAGGCCGATGAAGGCGTAGAACGGCGCCACCGTCGACAGATATTGATGGCTGGTCGCACGCACCGTGGCGCTGTCGGTAAAAATATTGACCCAGAGATCGGGGAACAGCGCGACGAGGCAGGCGGGCGCGCCGACCGCGACGAATGCGGACGCACCTGCGATCCAGGCAATGCGCCGGGCGCGCGCGATGCGGCCGGCGCCGACCGCCATACCGATCATCGGCACCGAGGCGATGCCGAACGAGAACGCGATCGAGGTCAGCAAAAATTCCAGCCGCGCGCCGATGCCGTAGCCGGCGAGGATCGCGGTGCCGAACTTTGCCAGCATGTGGGTGAAGATCGAGATCGTCAGCACCGATTGCAGCGGCGAGAAGCAGGCGATGGCGCCGACCTTCAGGATATCGAAGAACATCGCCCACTGAATGCGAAGCCCGCGCAGCTTCGGCACGACACGCGCGCGGCCGGAGAACAGGTACCAGCCCATCACGCAGATATTCATGGAATAGGCGATCAGCGAACCGGCAGCGACACCGCGCATGCCGAACTGCGGCACGGGCCCGAGCCCCAGGCCCAGCGTGCCGCCAAGCACGACCTGCCAGACCGCGGAATTGAGGATCAACAGCGACGGCAGCTTCATGTTGCCGGTACCGCGCAACACGCCCGCCATGGTGTTGAGCAGCCAGGGCAGCACCGCGCCACCGAAAAATACCTGCGTGTAGGCAACCGCATGCGCCAGCACATTGCCGCGACCGCCGAGCATCTCGAGCACCGCTGGTCCGAAGATCAGCATGCCCAGCATGAAGACCACGCCGAAGGTGATGCCGATCAGCAGCGCATGTGCCGCGAGCGTGCCGGCGCGTTCGCGATCGCCGGCGCCGAGCGCACGTGCGATGGAGGAGGCCACCGCGCCGCCCATGGCGCCGCCCGACATCGTCATGGTCAGGATCACTGTCGGAAACACCAGCGCCATCGCGGCCAGCGCTTCCACGCCGAGACGTCCGATATACGAGGTCTCCGCGATCACCACGCAGGTGCCGGCCGACAGCGCGACCACATTGGGCCAGGCGAGGCCAAGCAGCGTGCGCAGGATCGGTCCGTCGGTCAGCGCGCTCCTCAGGGGGCGCAGAAGCGGCGGCAACGGACGTTCTTGCTCATCGACCGGGATTTCGGCGATGTCGGACATTTCCTCTCCCGGGCACGAGCGCCGTTTGCGGCGCGGCAATGAGTAAGTGTGCCAATAAATTTGTTCGCGCACAGGGCGCAGCGAGGGCTTGTTAGCACGGCGCGCAGCGATTCCTCCTGCGCCACGTGCAGGAGTGCCCTGCGGCAGCGCATTTCAGTGGTGGAATTACCCGATGGTCCAGACCAGCGGCGAACGGCCGCCTGCCGTCGGGCACAGGTGCACACCGATATGCCGCCCGCATCCCGCAGCGAGGCCCTCGAACAATCCCTCCAGCACCTTGGCGCAGGCGCGGTGATAGTCGGGGACGTCGTCCATCAGCTTCCAGCTCTGCTGGCGAATTTCGAACGTACCTTCGGATTGTGTCCTCTGGGCCGCATCATCCTGCGCGGCGAACAGCGCGTTGAGGAATGACGCGAACTCGCTTGCGCCGCCACGGCTCATCGACAGCGCGGCCGCGACCTCGTCAAAGTATTGCATGCCGATCAGCTTGCCGGTGAGATGCAGGAGATAGCCGGCATCCTCCGGCCCGAACAGCTGCACCATCACGGGCGCGGCGGTGCGCACATATTCCATCGCGTAGTTGCGATAGGCTTTTTCCAGCCGCGGTTTTGGCCAGCTCGACACAGGCAATGCCGGTGCCGTCTTCGCATCGAACAGCGGCGCTTCCAGATGCCGCGCGAAGACGAGGCGTTGGTCCAGCTCGAGCGGATGGTCGTACTGATGGTAATAGCCTTCGAGCCCGTCCTGGCCGTCGACGCTCTGCTTGGTGCAGACGAAGCCGAGCCTGAGATCGCCGAGCGCGACGCCATTGTTGGCGTGCCAGCCGCGCAGCATCGCGCGCGAGACTTCGCCGGGCACGCCGCAGATCGCGGTGCCCTTCCAGATCCAGCGCGGCGGCGGATAGCGGATCCAGGCCTTGGTGTCGCTCTCATACATGTACTCGACATGCACGCCGCCGATCCAATTGGAGAGATAGTGATATTGCGCAGCCGCGACGGCGGGCGGCAGATGGCTGAGCCCGAGCTTCTCGAGCCCTGGCAGAAAACGCTCTTGCTGCTGACGGCGAAACACGCGGAAGACGAACTCGGCCGCATCCGCCGTGCCGCGCCGCGTGACGACGGTGAGGATCAGGCCCGTGAAGTAAGCATGATAGAGATCGGCGACCGCGCGCCAGCGCTTCCATTGGGCTTCCTGCGCGGAGTCAGCTGCGGCGGTCATATTCGCTCCCGGCTTATTGTTTTGCCGGAGTGTGTCATTGCGAATGGGGCGGCGCAACCAACCACACATTGGCTGTCATCGCCCGGCGAAGACCGGGCGATCCAGTATCCCAGAGGCGGTTGTGATTGAGCCGAGAGGCCGCGGCGTACTGGATTCCCCGCCTACGCGGGGAATGACAGTGGAGGATGTAGCTACACCCGGAAATGCTTGCTCAGCTTCAGGCCCTGCGCCTGATAGTTGGAGCCGATGCGCTGGCCGTACATGGCGTCGGGACGCGCCAGCATCTTCTCGTAAACGAGGCGGCCGACGATCTGGCCGTGCTCGAGGATGAAGGGCACTTCGCGCGAGCGCACTTCGAGCACGGCGCGCGAGCCCTGCCCGCCGGCACCGGCATAGCCGAAGCCGGGATCGAAGAAGCCGGCATAATGCACGCGGAATTCGCCGACCAGCGGATCGAATGGCACCATCTCCGCGGCGTAGTCGGGCGGCACCTGCACGGCCTCTTTCGAGGCAAGGATATAGAACTCGCCGGGATCGAGGATCAGGCTGCCGTCGGGACGTGCGGAGATCGGCTCCCAGAAGTCTTGCACCGAATAGCCCGAGCGACGATCGACGTCGATGACACCGGTGTGGCGCTTGGCGCGGTAGCCGACGAAGCCAGACCCCTTCTCGCCGGAGAGATCGACGGAGACGGCGACGCCGCCGGAGAGATCGGCATCGTCGATATCGACGAGACGCTCGGACGCATGCAACGCGTCGAGCTCGTCGGCATTGAGGATGGCGTCGCCGGTGCGGAAGCGCACCTGCGACAGCCGCGAACCTTCACTGACCAGTACCGGAAATGTCTTCGGGCTGATCTCGGCATAAAGCGGGCCGTGATAGCCTGCGCCGATCATGTCGAAACGACGCGTGCCGTCGGCGATCACGCGGGTGAAGACGTCGAGCCGGCCGGTGGAGCTCTTCGGGTTTGCGGCCGCAACGATCTCCGGCGGCAGCGCCAGGCTTTCCAGCAGCGGCACGATGTAGACGCAGTTGGTCTCCAGCACCGCGCCGTCACTGAGGCTGAACTCATGCAGCTTCAATTCGTCGATGCGCTCGGCGACGGTGGCACCGGGGCCGGGCAGGAAACTCGCGCGCACGCGATAGGCGATGTCGCCGAGGCGAAGGTCGAGGCTCGCGGGCTGGATCTGGCTCTCGACGAAGTCGTAGGCAGGCAGGATGAGGCCCGCCTCCGCCATCGCCGCGATCATGCGGTCGGGCAGGATACCATTGGCGTCGGCGGCGACCGTGAACGTCAAACTTGGGTCCTCGTCAGGGGGCAAATGTATCCGGACATGCGGAAAATACAGCCTTTTACGGCTATCCGATGGACGCCTTGACGAAAAGGGCATTGCGGAATATGAGCATGACTTATCCCGTGGTGATTTGAGCCGGCCGGCTTGCAGCCACGTTAAATAAGTCGCTAAACAGGCCGGGGACCTCTGTGATCCCGGCCCGTGGAGATATCCAGGCCGGTTTTTTTGTGACCATTTTCGATGGTCACGCAGGAGGTCCTATGTCGAAGTCCCCGGCGTCCACCGCCCACTACCGCCCCGAAACCCGTCTGGTCCATTCCGGCACCCTGCGCTCGCAATTTGGCGAGACGTCGGAGGCGCTGTTCCTGACCCAGGGCTATGTCTACAACAGCGCCGAGGAGTGCGAGGCGCGGTTCAAGGGCGAGGACCCCGGCTTCATCTATTCGCGCTACTCCAACCCAACCATCGCGATGTTCGAGCGCCGCATGATCGAGCTCGAAGGCGCCGAAGCCGCCCGCTCGGCCGCGACCGGCATGGCCGCGGTGACGACCGCGATCCTCGCGCCGCTGAAAGCCGGCGATCACGTGGTGGCGTCCCGTGCGCTGTTCGGCTCGTGCCTTTACGTCATTCAGGACCTGCTGCCGCGCTACGGCATCGAGACCACGCTGGTCGACGGCTTCGATCTCGACCAGTGGCAGCGCGCGCTGAAGCCGAACACCAAGACATTCTTCCTGGAGAGCCCGACCAACCCGACGCTCGACGTGCTCGACATTCCCGCGATTGCCGAGATCGCGCATAGCGGCGGCGCGCGGCTCGTCGTCGACAATGTGTTCGCGACGCCGATCTGGCAGAGCCCGCTCGCGCTCGGCGCCGATGTCGTCGTCTATTCCGCGACCAAGCACATCGACGGTCAGGGCCGCTGTCTCGGCGGCATCATCCTGTCGTCGGAAGCCTTCATTGCCGAGCACATCCACAATTTCATGCGCCAGACCGGCCCGTCGATCTCGCCGTTCAACGCCTGGGTTTTGCTCAAGGGCCTGGAGACGCTCGGCGTGCGCGTGCGCGCGCAGACCGAGACCGCGGCGCGCATCGCCGACGTGCTGGCGAGCCACCCAAAAGTTTCGCGGCTGATCTATCCCGGCCGCGCCGATCATCCGCAGGCAGCGCTCGTGAAGAAGCAGATGCGCGGCGGCTCGACGCTGGTCGGCTTCGAGGTCAAGGGCGGCAAGCAGGGCGCGTTCCGCGTGCTGAACGAGCTCAAGCTTGCGAAGATCTCGAACAATCTCGGCGACGCCAAGAGCCTGGTGACGCATCCGGCAACGACGACGCATCAGCGCCTGAAGCCCGAGGATCGCGCAGCGCTCGGCATCAGCGAGGGCTTCATCCGCTTCTCGGCGGGGCTCGAGCATGCCGATGATCTGATCGAGGATCTGACTGCGGCGCTGGAGAAGGCGTAGCCACGATATCGGAATCGTAGGGTGGGCAAAGCGAAGCGTGCCCACCATTCACGATCTCGATGTCGATAGATGGTGGGCACGGCGCTCTGCGCCTTTGCCCACCCTACGACATCACATCGGCCGATAGGTCCGCACGTCCGCGGGGACGTTCACGCCGAGCTTGATCTGGCCGACCGAGCGGATGATGTCGTCGCCCAAAAGCTGGGCGAAGCAGGCATAGCCCCAATCGTTCATGTGCAGGCCGTCGGCGATGACGAAGCTCTCGACCGGGATCGCCTGCTTCTCGTGCCAGTCGCGCATCACCTCGAAGCGCGGGAAGATGCCGACGTGACGGAGCTCGGCGACCTTGCCGAGCAGCTTCACCATCTTGCTGGCGCTTTCGGCGCGCTGCGTCACCTGCGGCGAATATTGCGGATCGACCAGCACGACGTCGGCGCCGCCGGCGGCCTGGATGCGCGAGATGCCGTCCTCGACCATCTTGGCGGTATCGCCGGGATCGAGGTTGCGCAGCACGGCATTGGTGCCGACCTGCCAGATCACGAGATCCGGATGCACGTCGATCACCTCGTTCTGGAGACGCTTCATCATCTCGGGCGCGTCCTCGCCGCCGACGCCGGCATTGATGACGGTGATGCTGGCGGTCGGATATTGCCGGCGCAGCTGCGCGGCGAGACGGTTCGGATAGTTGAAGTCAGGCGAGCTCGCGCCATAACCTGCGGTCGACGACGAGCCGAACGCGACGATCAAGACGGGCTGGCCGGCGACGAGCTTGTTCGCGACATGCGGCAGCGAGCCCATCGCTTTCGCGCCGCCCTTCGGCGACAGGCAAGGCACGCGGCTAAAAATGTCGCCCGCGGATTTCGCGACCTGCTTCACCTTGTCGATGGCGCGCGTCGTGAGGCCACGCTGCTCGGCGGGCGGATGGGTGGCCGCAACGGTGGTCTGGGACGGCGAGGATGCAGGAGCGGGATCAGCCGTCTGTGTGGGCGCGGGCGATGCCTGCGCGGTTTGTGCGTAAGCGGGTACCTGCGGCGTCAACATCAGCAGCGCCGCCGCTGCGAACGCAGCCAGCCATGCCGTCAGGCAAAAAGGGCGGAGAGAACTCATTAACGCTAGACCTCAATTTTGCTGCTGGGCCGGGCCCAGATGGGCAGCGTCGATCACAAACTGTGCCAACGCGCGGCCAAGGCAATCATGGACCTGTTTCGCCAGTTCAGGGCCGCGGGACGGGCTGAACAGGTCGAACTGACCCTGATCATTCCATTGCCGCATGATCGCGAAACGGTCGAACAGCGGGACATCATGCTCCTGCGCCACCACCCGCATATTGTCGAGATAGGGCGGCGCCGAGATCATGGTTTCGGTACGCGGGCTGTATTGCAAATTCATCAAGACGACGTCAGCCCCTGCATTTTGCAACGCAGCAACCCCATCGGTCACCGCGCCGCGAAAATCGTCGGGATCGATGGATCGGATAGCATCCACGGTCCCGGTCTGCCAGATGACCAAAGTAGGTGTTTTTGCTTCCATCAGCTTAACGAAGGTGGTGGCGGCCTCCTCCGCGGTTTTCTTGCTCTGTATTTCTACGGAGACGTGCACCGCCTCCGCAGGTGGCAGCTTTTCCTTCAAAATTGCCTGCATCCGCGCCGGATAGGAAGCCTCCTCCGAGGCTGGAATGGTCGTTGAACGGCTGCCGACGACCAGGATTTCAAGTGGTTTGCCGGCCTTGACGGCATCGGCGACCTTGTGGAGCTGGCTTTCGGTGGTGAGCAGATAGGACGGCAATTCGCAGGCTGCAGGAGCCGCAGGCGCAGCATCGCCCGCGCGCGCCGGGGGCGCGGCGAGGTTACCGCACAGCAGGATCAGGCTCAGGAGAACCTTCGCCTTCATCAGCCCCCTCCCGCCATATCGGCGCTGCCGACGGCGTTTTTGGTTTTCGAACCGCTCTTGTCAGCCACCCGCTTATACCACGAAATCACCCAGGCTACGGCCCACATGATCAGGATTCCGGAGAGACTAATCAGCGCATGCATGCCCGGGCCGCCCGAGACCTCAGCGAGGATGAAATGGCCGGCGAAGGCCAGGAAGACGCCGAGGCAGAAGATCTCGAGGGAATGCTGGCCGCACAGGATCAGCGGCCGCAGCAAGGGCGATTTCAGGCCCGGCCAGTCCCGCGGCAGGAAGCGCACGGTGAGCGCGGCCAGCGCCAGGAAATGCGTGAAGCGCAGCACGTCCAGGTCGGTCTTGTCGATCGGATACATCCATTGCTCGAGTAGCTTCGGCATGAGATGGCCGAGTTGCGGCACGTACCAGGTCAGCGTCACGTAGAACGCCGCGACCAGATAGGCGATCGATATCCACATCGTCACGGGCGACACCAGAATGCGCGACATGCGTCGCGCACCCCCGAGCGCGCACCATGCCCCAAACACGAAAAGCAATTGCCAGGCCAGAGGATTGAACGCCCAGAAGCCGTTCGGATAGGCGGACAGGTACAGATCGTATTCCCAGGTGACGGCGTAGAGCAGGACCGAGAAGCCGAGCGTGACGTCCGGCTTCCACTTCATCGACCACAGGATCAAGGGCAGCGCCAGCATCAGCACGATGTAGAGCGGCAGCACGTCCATGTTGACGGGACGAAAGCGCAGCAGCAGCGCCTGCACGATGGTGACGTCTGGCTGCTTGAGGAAATCCATGATGCCCATCTCTTCGGTGTAGAGCGGGTTCTCGAAGCTGGTGGCGACGTAGGAGATCTCGGCGAGGAATATCGTGAACAGGAAGACGTGGGCGACATAGATCTGCCAGACCCGGCGCAGGATGCGCGCGGTGGCGATGACGACGCCGGACTCCAGCATCGCGCGGCCATAGACGAAGGCGGCGGTGTAGCCGGAGATGAAGATGAATATCTCGGTGGCGTCGCTGAAGCCGTAATTGCGGATCGTGAACCAGGTCAGGAGATTCGGCGGCAGATGGTCGATGAAGATCAGCCACAGCGCCAGGCCGCGGAACAGATCGAGCCGGAGCTCACGCTCGCCGATGACGGGCAGCGTGATGGCCGGCGCGGCCGTGCGCGGCCTTGCGTCCACGGGCTTGGCATCCACAGGCTTGGCACCCGCGGTTCCCGCGATCGTCGATCCCGTCACTTGATCGGCAATGGTCATCGGGGCCCAAAAACCCTTCCGCAAATCGCGACGTTTGAGGAGTGTAGCGGTCCAGTCGCCGCCTCGCAAAGCGGCCGGATCACATCAGGGTGTATTTCCCTGGAGGTGTCCTTCCCTGTCAATTCTGGCGGGACGATGTCGCGAAAGCTGCCTGCGGCGTTTGGTTCCCGGCCGGGATTTCGTTATGATGGCAACCATGTACCGCGCCGTGACCCGCCAGATCGAAGTGACCGTCGAGCCGAACTTTGTTCCGGAGCAGTCGTCGGCCGACCGCTCGCGCTATTTCTGGTCCTACACCATCGTCATCACCAATTCCGGCGACGAGACCGTGCAGCTCAAGACGCGGCACTGGATCGTCACCGACGCCACCGGCCGGCAGCAGGAGACCAAGGGCGAAGGCGTGGTCGGCGAGCAGCCGACCTTGGCCCCCGGCGAGCGCTTCGAATATACCTCCGGCGTCCCGCTCTCGACCGCGTCGGGCTTCATGACCGGCCGCTACCAGATGGTCAGCGAAAGCGGCGAACGCTTCGAGATCGACGTGCCGACGTTCTCGCTAGACAGCCCGGATAATAAGAGGGTGTTGAACTAGCCTGGCTGTCATTCCCCGCGAAGGCGGGGAATCCAGTACGCCGCGGCCTATCAGCTCGATCACTGCCGTCTCGGAGGACTGGATCGCCCGATCAAGTCGGGCGATGACACCGAGTGCGTGGCGCGCAATGACGGAGGATGGATAGGCGTCTACGCATCCTCCACGCCCGCTTCTTGCGGTGTGAATCCGTACACCGAGCTACAGAATTCGCAGGTCACCACGACCTTGTCGTCCTTGACCATCGCGGCGCGGTCGTCGGGCGAGAAGCTCTGCAGCATGGCGGCAACGGCATCGCGCGAGCAGGAGCATTGCGCTTTCAACGATAGCGGATTGAACACGCGCACGCCGCGTTCGTGGAACAGGCGGTAGAGCAGCCGCTCGCCCGAGAGATCGGGATCGATCAGCTCGACGTCCTCGACGGTCTCGATCAGCGAGCGTGCCTCGACCCAGGCATCGTCCTCGGCGACAGCGTGCACCTCGACGCCTTCCGGCGCATCGCCGGGATGCAGATCGGCCTGCCGCGCGCGCTCCGGCGCCTTCGGCAAGAACTGCATCAGCATGCCGCCGGCGCGCCAGCGATGCTTGCCGCCGTCGCTCGAGCGCCACTCCTCGCCGACCGCGAGGCGGACGCGCGTCGGGATCTGCTCGGAGCGCAGGAAATATTCGTGGGCGGCGTCTTCCAGGCTGCCACCGTCGAGCGCAACCAAGCCCTGATAGCGGCTCATGTCGGGACCCTGGTCGATGGTCATGGCGAGATGGCCGTGGCCGAGCAGCGTGCCGGAATCCTTGGCATCCCCGAGGCGCGACGCGTCGTAGCGGGCATAGGCGCGCAAGCGATCCGGCGCATTGTAGTCCACCACCAGGAACGACACCGGGCCGTCGGTCTGGGCCTGGAGGATGAAGCGGCCCTCGAATTTCAGCGCCGAGCCGAGCAGCGTCGTCAGCACGATGGCCTCGCCGAGCAGCTTGCCGACCGGCGCGGGATAATCGTGCCGGGTCAGGATCTCGTCGAGCGCCGGGCCAAGCCGCACCAGCCGCCCGCGCACATCGAGCGCGTCGACCTCGTAAGGCAGCACGGCGTCATCGATCGGAATCGCCGATGGCGCGCGAACCGGGCCCTCGAGCCCGGTATTCATGTCAGGGGATTGGGAAACCATGGCGCATTATCTGGGGTCGGAGGGTAAAAATGGAAGGGGGGTGCGGGGTGGGATGTTCCGGACGTAGTTTCGATTGCACAACGATACCGCAAATTCGGTGTCGTCCCGGCCTAGTGCGCAATTGCGCACGGGGCCGGGACCCATAGCCACAGGAAGCAGTTTGGCGAAGGCTGTTAGCCTCCACCAGCAAGCCACAAGAGAGATCACGCGGTATGGGTCCCGGCCCCCGTGCGCAATTGCGCACTAGGCCGGGACGACAGAGACCTACTTCACCGCGTCGAAGCACCAGGCCAAAATACCCTTCTGCGCGTGCAGGCGGTTTTCGGCCTCGTCGAACACGACCGATTGCGGGCCGTCGATCACCTCGTCGGTGACCTCCTCGCCGCGATGCGCGGGCAGGCAGTGCATGAACAGTGCATCGGGCTTGGCGAGCGACATCAGTTTCGCATTGACCTGGTAGGGCTTGAGCACGTTGTGGCGGTGCTCGCCTTCCTTGTCGCCCATCGACACCCAGGTGTCGGTGACGACGCAATCGGCGCCGCTCACGGCCGCTTCCGCATCGGTGCCGAGCACGATCGGCGCGCCGGTGGCCTTGATCCAGTCGCGCATCACTTTTTTCGGCGCGAGCTCCGGGGGCGTCGCGACATTGAGCTGGAATTTGAAGCGCTCGGCCGCATGGGCCCAGGACGCCAGAACGTTGTTGTCGTCGCCGGTCCAGGCCACGGTCTTGCCTTCGATCGAGCCGCGATGTTCCTCATAAGTCATGAGATCGGCCATCACCTGGCAGGGATGCGAGCGCCGCGTCAGGCCGTTGATGACGGGCACGGTGGCGTTCGCCGCGAGCTCGAGCAGCGCGTCGTGGTTGAGGATGCGGATCATGATAGCGTCGACATAGCGCGACAGCACGCGCGCGGTGTCGGCGATGGTCTCGCCGCGGCCGAGCTGCATCTCCGCGCCGGTGAGCATGATGGGCTCACCGCCGAGCTGGCGCATGGCGACGTCGAACGACACCCGCGTCCGCGTCGACGGACGCTCGAAGATCATCGCCAGCGTCTTGCCTTCGAGCGGCTTGACCGGCTGATGCGCCTTCTGCTTCGCCTTCATGGCGGAAGAGGCGGCGAGCATGCTCTTGAGCTCCGACAACGGGAGCTCATCGATGTCGAGGAAGTGTTTTGGCGTCTTGCTCATCAGCCTGCCGCCCGCTTGCTCTGACTGGCCGAGATCGCGGCGCAGGCGCGTTCAAGCCGCGAAACGCCGTCCTCGATCTCCGCTTCGGTCACGATCAAGGGCGGCAGGAAGCGCACGACGTTGTCGCCGGCGCCGACGGTGAGCAGCTTTTCGTCGCGCAATGCCGCAACCAGATCGCCCGAGGGCACCACGGCCTTGATGCCGATCAGAAGCCCCTCGCCGCGCACTTCGCTGACGACATCGGGATAACGATCGATCACGGAGGCGAGCTTTTGCTTCAAGAGGAGCGACATCTTCTGCACGTGGTCGAAAAAGCCGGGCTTGAGCATGACGTCGAGCACCGCATTTGCCGCGGAGACTGCGAGCGGATTGCCGCCGAAGGTCGAACCGTGCGAGCCGGGCGTCATGCCGGAGGCCGCTTCCGCGGTCGCAAGGCAGGCACCGATCGGAAAACCGCCGCCGAGCGCCTTGGCCAGCGACATCACGTCCGGCGTGATGCCGAAACGGCGATGCGCAAACAGATCACCGGTGCGGCCCATGCCGGTCTGCACCTCGTCGAACGCCAGCAACAGGCCCTTCTCGTCACAGAGCTGGCGCAACGCGCGATAGAATGCCGGCGGCGCCGAGCGCACGCCACCCTCGCCCTGGAGCGGCTCGATCAGGATGCCGGCGGTCTGCGGGCCGATCGCCTTCTTCACGGCGTCGAGGTCGCCATGCGGGACCTGGTCGAAACCGTCCATCGGCGGGCCGAACCCTTCGAGATATTTTGCCGAGCCGGTGGCCGCCAGCGTTGCGAGCGTGCGGCCATGGAAGGCGCCCTCGAAGGTGATGATGCGATAGCGCTCGGGATGGCCCTTGGCGGCGTGATGGTGGCGGACGAGCTTGATCACGCATTCCAGCGCCTCGGCGCCGGAATTGCAGAAGAACACGAAGTCCGCAAAGCTCTCGTTGCAGAGACGCGCGGCCAGCCGCTCGCCGTCCGGGCTCTGGAACAGGTTCGACATGTGCCAGAGCTTAGTGGCCTGCTCCTGCAACGCCTTGACCAGCGCGGGATGGGCATGGCCGAGCGCATTCACCGCCACGCCCGAGGTGAAATCGAGATAGCGATCGCCATTGGTCGCGATCAGCCAAGAGCCCTCGCCGCGCTCAAAACCGATGTCGGCCCTGGCGAAAACGGGGAGCAAATGCGGCGCGGCGCTGTTGGTCATGACGCTCTCTTGGATGTTTCAGACGGCCTGAACGCGCGTTGCGCAGCGCGTCATTTGGTCCGGAAAACGAAACGTGCCGCCTTTTAAGGGCGGCACGCGTGACTATCTTATGCCTGGCACCACGGGTGTCAATGCCGCCCGGAAAGCCTCGCGAAACGCTGAATCCGTAGTCTTGCGGTGCCGAATTTGCGGATTTTGGCCACGGAACATGTGGAAGCGAGTCGGCGGACTCTTGCGCGTGAGTCACGCCATATTGTAGCGTTTGGTTTGTCAGATACGACATCTCGTGCAGCGGTTCTGATCTCTAAGTCCTCTTGTACCGGCGTAAACGTTCGGGCGCGTCTTCGTGCCCGGCGAGCCTTAAGGGATTCTGACGGCACGGGTTTTTCGAGACTTAGCATTCGTTGTGCGCCCCAGGATGGCTGGCGCGCGGCGAAGGAAAGGGTGCAATGACGGTTTTGACTTGGTCCGACGATCGCGTCGAGCAGTTGAAAAAGCTCTGGGAGGCCGGATTGTCGGCCAGCCAGATCGCGGCCGAGCTCGGCAACGTGACCCGCAACGCCGTGATCGGCAAGGTGCACAGGCTTGGCCTGTCGGGCCGCGCCAAGAGCCCGTCGTCGGCTGCTCCGCGGCCGCGCAAGGCGCGTCCCGCGCAGCACATGATGCGGGTGAGCCGGCCGATTGCGCGCGGCAACACCGCGCTGGCGCAGGCCTTCGAGGTCGAGGTCGAGGCTGAACCGGTCACCTACGACAACGTGGTGCCGATGAGCCAGCGGCTGTCGCTGCTTGAATTGAACGAGGCAACCTGCCACTGGCCGGTCGGAGATCCCTCGAGCCCGGATTTCTTCTTCTGCGGCGGCAAGGCGCTTTCCGGCCTGCCCTATTGCGCCCAGCACTCGCGGGTCGCCTACCAGCCGGCGTCGGATCGCCGCCGTGCGCCGGTGAAGCCGGGTCCGCGCTGAGTTAGTCGATTTAGCTGGTTGCTAACGGCTGCCGTCACATGATGACGGCGCAACAAATTCAGTGTCGTCCCGGCGAAGGCCGGGACCCATACTCCGAGAACGCAGTTATTGCGCGAGAGGGCGACTCCGAGTCTTCGCCAAACCACACCCTGTGGTTATGGGTCCCGGCCTTCGCCGGGACGACATCGGAGATGGTCGCGGCGGTTAACAAACTAACCGCAGAAACCTACGCCTGCTCCGCCTTCGCAAAACGATCGTCCAGCGCATAGCCGGCGCCGCGCACGGTGCGGATCGGGTCCTGCTCGCGGCCGAGATTGAGCAGCTTGCGCAGGCGGCCGATATGCACGTCGACGGTGCGCTCGTCGATGTAGATGTCGCGGCCCCAGACGCTGTCGAGCAGCTGCTCGCGCGAGAACACCCGGCCCGGATGCTCCAGGAAGAACTCCAGCAGGCGATATTCGGTCGGACCGAGATCGATCGGACGGCCCGAACGCGCCACGCGGCGTTTTTCACGGTCGAGCTCGATGTCGCCAAAAGCGAGCACCGTGGCGAGCCGCTCGGGGCTTGCGCGCCGCAGCAGACCCTTCACGCGCGCCAACAGCTCGGGCACCGAGAACGGCTTGACGATGTAATCGTCGGCGCCGGTCGCCAGTCCCCGCACCCGCTCGCTCTCCTCGCCGCGCGCGGTGAGCATGATGATCGGGAGCTGCTTGGTGTCGGACCGCGCACGAAGCCGCCGGCACAGCTCGATGCCGGAGAGGCCCGGCAGCATCCAGTCGAGCACAATCAGATCGGGGATGTGCTCCTTGAGACGGGTGTCGGCGTCGTCGCCGCGCATCACCGTCTCGACGTCATAGCCGTCGCCTTCGAGGTTGTAGCGCAGGAGCTCGGTGAGAGCTTCCTCGTCTTCAACAACCATAATGCGTGCGCCCATGGGGTCGTCGCTCCTTAAGTCTTCAGGTGTTAGGAACCGTCGTGGCGAAGGTCGTCATGTCGCCCTTTGGGCGCTTGTCGGTCATCGCCTGACCTTCGATCATGTAGAACACGGTCTCGGCGATGTTGGTGGCGTGATCGCCGATCCGCTCGATGTTCTTGGCGCAGAACATCAAATGGATGCAGAACGAAATGTTGCGCGGATCTTCCATCATGTAGGTGAGGAGCTCGCGGAACAGCGAGGTGCAGATGGCGTCGACTTCCTCGTCGCCCTTCCACACCGCCATCGCCGCCGGCAAATCATGCGCGGCATAGGCGTCCAGCACCGACTTGACCTGCTGCTGCACCAGATCGGTCATGTGCTCGAGGCCGCGGAACAGCTTGAGCGGATGAAAATCCGTCTCCAGCGCCGCGACGCGCTTGCCCATGTTCTTGGCGAGGTCGCCGATGCGCTCGAGATCGGTCGCAACGCGCATGGCGCCGACGATCTCGCGCAGATCGACCGCCATCGGCTGGCGGCGGGCGATGGTGAGCACCGCGCGCTCCTCGATGCGCTTCTGGAGCGCGTCGAGCTCAACGTCGGTGATGACGACGCGCTGGCCGAGCGCGACGTCGCGGCGGATCAGCGCGTCGACGGAATCGACGATCATGCGCTCGGCAATCCCGCCCATCTCGGCAACCAGGCGCGTAAGTTCCTGGAGGTCGGTGTCGAAGGCCTTTGCGGTATGTTCAGAACCCATGTCCCGTCTCCTCAGCCGAACCGGCCGGTGATGTAATCCTGCGTGCGCCGATCAGTCGGCGACGTGAAGATCTTGCTGGTGTCGTCGAACTCGATCAGCTCGCCGAGATACATGAAGGCGGTCTTGTCGGAGACGCGGGCCGCCTGCTGCATGTTGTGGGTGACGATCGCTATCGTGTAACTCTCGGACAATTCCTGGATCAGCTCCTCGACCTTGGCGGTCGAGATCGGGTCGAGTGCCGAGCAGGGCTCGTCGAACAGGATCACCTCGGGCCGCACCGCGACGGTGCGGGCGATGCAGAGGCGCTGCTGCTGGCCGCCGGAGAGCGACAGGCCAGACGCGTTGAGCTTGTCCTTGACTTCGTTCCACAGCGCGCCGCCACGCAGCGCCTTCTCGACGCGGCCGTCCATCTCGGACTTCGATATCTTTTCATAGAGACGGATACCGAAGGCGATATTCTCATAGATCGTCATCGGGAACGGCGTCGGCTTCTGGAACACCATGCCGACGCGCGCGCGGAGCAGATTGAGGTCGAGCTTGGGGTCGAGAATGTTGGTCTGGTCGAGCATGAGCTGACCGGTGACGCGCTGGCCCGGATAGAGGTCGTACATCCGGTTGAAGATGCGCAGCAGGGTCGACTTGCCGCAGCCCGACGGGCCGATGAACGCCGTGACGCGGTTGGCACCGAGCGTCAAGTTGATGTTCTTCAACGCGTGGTGCTCGCCATAATAGAAGTTGAGGTTGCGCACCGTCACCTTGGGGGGCGCCTCGGGCAGCACCGGCGCCTGGGGCAGGCCGCCGGCCGCGCTCATCGAAACGGAAAGATCACTCATTTTGCGGTCCTCTCGGCGCCAAGGATGCGCGCACCAATATTCAGGGCAAGAACGGTCAGGGTGATGAGCAGCGCCCCGCTCCAGGCCAGCTGCTTCCAGTAGGCGTATGGGCTCTGCACGAAGTTGTTGATGGTGACCGGCAGGTTCGCCATCGTCTTGTTCAGGCTCAGGCTGAAGAACTGATTCGACAGCGCGGTGAACAGCAGCGGCGCGGTCTCGCCGGCGACGCGGGCGGTGGCGAGCAGCACGCCGGTGATGAGACCGGAACGCGCGGAACGATAAGCGATCCGCTTGATCACCAGCGAGCGCGGCAGGCCGAGCGCCGAGGCCGCCTCACGCAGCGCGTTCGGCACCAGCAGCAGCATGTCCTCGGTCGTGCGCAGCACCACCGGGATCACGATCACGGCGAGCGCGAGACAGCCGGCGAACGCCGAGAAGCCGCGCATCGGCACCACCACCGCGCCATAGATGAAGAGACCGATGATGATCGAGGGCGCCGAGAGCAGGATGTCGTTGATGAAGCGGATCACCGAGGTCAGGCGGTCGTTGCGGCCGTATTCGGCGAGATAGGTGCCGGCGAACATGCCGAGCGGCGCGCCGATGCCGACGCCGATCACGGTCATGATCAGCGAGCCGACGATGGCGTTGAGCAGGCCGCCCTCGTTCGATCCGGGCGGCGGCGTGTTCTCGGTGAAGAGCTGGAAATTGAGTCCGGCCAAGCCGTTGTAGAGCAGCGTGATCAGGATCAGCGCGAGCCAGGTGACGCCAAAGGCCGCGGCAGCGAAGCAGAGACCGCGAATGACGATGTCCTTGCGGCGGCGGCGTGAATAGATCGGGTTCATGGCGTTAATTCCCCGCCTTCTTTTCCAGCCGCATCAGCATCAGCCGCGCCGCTGCGAGCACGAAGAACGTCAGCACGAACAGCAGCAGGCCGAGCAGGATCAGGCCGGACTGGTGCAGGCCGTCGCTCTCGGCGAATTCGGATGCGATCGCCGCCGAGATCGTGGTGCCGGGGGCGAAGATCGAGGACGAGATGCGAAACGAGTTGCCGATGATGAAGGTCACCGCCATGGTTTCGCCGAGCGCGCGGCCCAGCGCCAGCATGACGCCGCCGATGACGCCGACGCGGGTGTAGGGGATGACCACGCTGCGGACGACTTCCCAGGTGGTGCAGCCGACGCCGTAGGCGGCCTCTTTCAGAACCGGAGGCACCGTCTTGAACACGTCGACCGAGATCGAGGTGATGAAGGGCAGCACCATGATCGCGAGGATCAGGCCGGCATTGAACAGGCTGAGATAGGACGGCGGGCCGGCGAAGATCGCACCGAGCACGGGGATGCCGTCAAATATCTTGATCATAAAGGGCTGGAAGCTGTTGGCCAGAAACGGGCCAAGCACGAAGAAGCCCCACATACCGTAGATGATCGAGGGAATGCCGGCGAGCAGCTCGATCGCCATGCCGATCGGGCGGCGCAGCCATTGCGGGCAGAGCTCGGTCAGGAAGATCGCAATGCCGAGACCAACCGGAATGGCGATCAGCATCGCGATGAAGGAGGTGACGAGTGTGCCGTACATCGGACCAAGCGCGCCGAGCACGGGCGGATCGGCCGACGGCGCCCAGCGCTGCGTCCACAGGAAGGCGAAGCCGTATTCCTTCATCGCTGGAAAGGCGCCGACGATCAGCGACAGGATGATGCCGCCGAGGATGAGAAGCACCGAAATCGCGCTAAGCCGCGTGATCCAGTAGAAGGTGACGTCACCGAGCTTGAACGCGCTCAAGGCCTTGGCGCGATCATATGGTCCGGCGTCGTCGACGATATCGCTCTGAACGGCCATCTCTGCCACGCCGATCCCCTGTACCAAATTATATACTTGTTGTTGGCCTCGTGCCCCGGATGCAGCGCGACGCTGATCCGGGGCCTCGTTCTTGTGGGTCCCGGCTCAGCGGTACAGCATTTTCATGCTGCGCCGCGTCCGGGACACGAGCGTCGTTGACTTAGCTCTTGATGTCGGCAGCCCAGGTCTTCTCGATCAGCTGGACGACGCTGTCGGGCATCGGGATGTAGTCGAGCTCTTCAGCCGCTTTGCCGCCGTTCTTGAAGGCCCAGCGGAAGAACTTGATGGCTTCCTGCGAGGACGCCTTGTCGGTCGCATCCTTGTGCATGAGGATGAAGGTCGCCGCCGTGATCGGCCAGGACTTGTCGCCGGGCTGGTCGGTCAGGATGACATAGTAGCCCGGAGCCTTGGCCCAGTCGGCGTTGGAGGCGGCCGCCTGGAAGGCTTCGACCGTCGGCTGCACCGTCTTGCCGCCCTTGTTGACGAGGGCGGTGTAGGTCAGCTTGTTCTGCTTGGCGTAGGCATACTCGACATAGCCGATCGAGTTCTTGGTCTGGCTGATGTTGCCGGAGACGCCCTCGTTGCCCTTGGCGCCGACGCCGACCGGCCACTCGACGGCCGTACCCTCACCGACCTTGCTCTTCCAGTCCGCGCTGGCCTTGGCGAGATAGTTGGTGAAGTTGAAGGTGGTGCCCGAACCGTCGGAGCGGCGGACCACGGTGATCGCCTCGGACGGCAGCTTCAGGTTCGGATTGAGCTTCTTGATGGCCGGATCATCCCACTTGGTGATCTTGCCGAGATAGACGCTGGCCAGCGTCTCGCCGTCGAACACCAGCTCGCCGGCCTTGATGCCCTCGATGTTGACGACGGGAACGATGGCGCCCATCACCATCGGCCACTGTGCGAGGCCGTCCTTCTCGAGCTGCTCGGCCTTGAGCGGGGCATCGGTCGCGCCGAAAGTCACGGTCTTGGCCTGGATCTGCTTGATGCCGCCGCCGGAACCGATCGACTGGTAGTTCAGACCGTTGCCGGTCTCCTTCTTGTAGGCGTCAGCCCACTTGGAATAGATCGGGAACGGGAACGTTGCGCCCGCACCTGTGATATCGGCAGCGAAGGCCGACGTCGATGCGGCGACCAAGCCAGCAGCGACGATAGTTTTGATGAAATTCATGCTGGTCTCCATACAGGGGAGCGAAGCGCATTCGCGCCCGATCGCGCTCCCCGTCCCGCCCCTTTAGGAGCAGTCGGCTGTGCTTTTACGAAGGTTTCGTGACAGTCGGATGACAGACTTAACCAACTGAAATTGCTATAATTTCAAGCGGAAGTCGGAGGCTTGGCCTGGGGGAAACAGGCGGTGAAAGTGGCGCCCTGTTTGGGCACGCTTTCGATCAAAAGCCGGCCGCGATGGCGGTTAAGGATATGTTTCACCAGCGATAAACCGAGCCCGGTCCCGCCCTGTGAGCGGCTGTCGCCGACGTCTACCCGGTAAAAGCGCTCGGTCAGCCGCGGCAGGTGCTCGGGTGCGATGCCGGGGCCGAAATCGCGCACCAGGACCCGGATTTCCTGAGTTCCGTCGGTCGCCGGGTTCGCGGTCAGCGACACGATAACGCGCCCGCCGGAAGCGCCGTATTTGAGGGCATTCTCGATCAGGTTCTCGAACAGGCGGAGCAACTCCTCGCGGTCGCCCGCGATCATCACCGGCGCCTGCGGCAAGTGGATCTCGACATCGACCTGGCGCTCGCGCGCAAGCGGCTCGAGCCCGTCGGCGACCTGGAGGATGATCGGCAGCAGATCGACCAGCGTATCCGGCCGCACATGGGCCGACAGCTCTACCCGCGACAGCGACAGCAAATCGTCGATCAGGCGCGCCATGCGGGTGGCCTGGTTGTGCATGATGCCGAGGAAGCGCTCGCGCGCCTTGGGATCGTCCTTGGCCTGGCCCTGGAGCGTATCGATGAAGCCCGACAGCGCCGCGAGCGGCGTGCGCAATTCATGGCTGGCATTGGCGACGAAGTCGGCCCGCATCTCCTCGACCCGGCGCAGCGGCGTCTGGTCGTGGAAGGTCATCAGCATGCATTTGTCGGCGCCGCCGAAGGTGGTCGGTACCGGCACCGGCGTAATGGTCAGTTCCATCCAGCGGTCGACCGGCACATGGTCGAGATAGGTCGTGCGCCGCGGTTCGGAGGTCGCAATCGACTCGCGCAACGCCGTGATGATCTCAGGCGAACGCAGCGCGAACTGGGCGAGCTCGTTCCTGCGCAGCGCCGGCGCAAGCTGGGCGGCGGCGGCATTGAGATGGATGACGCGGCCGGCGCGGTCGAGCAGCACCGCCGGATCCGGCATGCCGGCAACGACTGCGGCCACTGCTGCGCCCTCGACCGGATTGACGCGGCGGGTGTCCTCACGCGAAGCAGAGGTATCATGCAGCCGCCAGGGGATCAGCGCCGCGGCCGCGATGCAGAGGAACACCGTCGCCGCCCGCATCACCGACAATTCGCCGAGCGAAACCACCACCGACAGCGCCAGCGCCGCGGCGATCAGGATGATGGTCGAGTGCCGCAGCCGGTCGGACCAGGGCTGGGCGGAGGGAGACGATGGGGCGTCAATCGCCATCGGGGCGGGCTTCTCCTAAAGGCTTGCGCCGGTGCTCAGGCGCCGCTGTCGCTACGCTTTCGCACATAGGCGGCTTCAGGCGGCGGCCCTGGATCGAGCTTGAGCGCGGCCTGTTGCAGGCGTTTCGATCGGGCGCCAATTATAACTTCGCGAAACGTCAGCAAGATTACAGATATGACGAAGGGGGAAAGATAATAGAGCACCCGGAACAGCAGCATGCCGCCCAAGAGTTCCTCGCGGTCCATCTGCCAGAGGCCAACCAGCATGGCGGCGTCGAACACGCCGAGCCCACCGGGCGAATGGCTGGCGAAGCCGAGCAGCGTCGCCGAGACGAAGATGACTGCGACCACGACGAAGCCGAGATTGGGCTCGTCGGGGACCAGCACGTACATCGCGAGCGCGCAGAAGCCGAGATCAATGATGCCGATGGCGATCTGGAGCAGCGTCAGCGGCCCACCCGGCAGCACCACAGTCCAGGGACCGCGCCCGACCACACGCGGCTGGGTCCAGACCCAGACCACATAGCCGACCAGCGCTGCGAGGATCATCATCGCCAGCGTCCGGTTCAGCCAGGGCGGAAGCATGTCGATCGCGGCGGCCGCCTCCGGATGGTAGGAGATGCCGAGGCCAAGCACGGCGGCATTGCCGAGCCAGAAGGTCAGGCCGGCGAGGAAGCAGATTTTTGCGACGTCGATCGCGTTCAGACTATAGGCCGAGTAGATGCGATAGCGCACCGCACCGCCGGTGAAGACGCTGGCACCGACATTGTGGCCGATCGAATAGCTGGTGAAGGCCGCGAGCGCATTGATGCGATAGGGCACGTGGGCATGGCCGATCGCGCGCACGGCAAACAGATCATAGAAGGTCAGCGTGAAATAGCCCGCGGCCACGAACAGCGCGGCCATCGCAATCTGGCTCGGCTCGGTGCTCTTGATCGCTTCGATCACCTCGTTCATGTCGATGCCGCGCAGCATGTGGTAGAGCACATAGCAAGCGATACCGATGACCGCGACGCTGATCACAACTCCAAGCTTATGCAGGATTTGCTTCTGGCGCAGAAACGACATCGCCCTGCGTATGGCTTCCAGCATCTAGACCTCGAACAACGCTTCAGCGGCCAGGGTGGCCGGCGAACAGGCGGACGACGCACAGGCACTCAACGAACCCTCGCCGCCGGCTCCGGCATCGCGCATGCCCCCCACCCCTCCACTAGCGCGTTTTCGGGCGGAGTGGAATTCGCCAATACGAACAAAATCACGTGCCTTCAATATTTTAGGCAGGTTTGCGGGCTCAAGATGCACGGTTTGGCGCTTTCGGTGGCAGGTTCGACGGCAGGACTGACGCGAATCTCCACGGCAATCCTGCGCAGGGGCCGTGAAGTTTTGATGATTTCGGCCGCTCAATGTTCCGTCGCGCCTTAAGCCGATCTCAATCTATGGGCCACGACAGCCTATTGAAAGAGGAGGCGATCCAATCGTTCCAGACGGATTTTCCGATTTCTGCAGCGAAAGCAGCGCGCCTTTGGGCAGTCCGAAAAACTCAGGCGGCCGGCTGGCTCCGCGACACCACCCGGTCGCGCAGCCAGGCGCCGATGGTGCAGCCGACGAGGTAGCAGGCGAACATGGTCAGGCCGAGGTCGAGCCAGTAGCCGAAGCGGCCGGGGACGACATGCGCGAAGGAGGCCGCGACCAGGCCTGCGACCAGCACCGCCAGCCAGCGCGCGGTCACCTTCGAGGTGCCGTTGCCGCGTTGGACCACCGAGATCCAGCCCATGCAAAAGCCGAGCAGCAGCGCGCCGATCAGCCAGCCCATATGAAACGAGACGAGATAGGGCATCGTCACCTCACCAGAAATTCGATGCGGCGATTTTGCGCCTTGCCGTCGTCACTGTCGTTGCCGGCGACGGGCTGGGTGCTGCCATAGCCGACCGCGGTGAAGCGGTTGGCGGGCAGGCCGGCCTTGACCAGATAGTCGATCACCGCCTGCGCGCGCTTCTCGGAGAGCGCCTGGTTGAAGGCATCCTCGCCGTCGGAATCGGTGTGGCCTGCGACCTCGATATTGGTGGTGGGGCAGCGCAGCGCGGTCTCGATCAGATGATCGAGAATGCCGGCGGAATCAGGATCGATGTCGGCGCGCTTGGACTCGAAGCGGATCTTGCCCTTGGCGAGCAGCTCCGAGAACAATTGCTGGCAGACGGTGCCGTCGACCGGCCCCGCCGCAGGCTTCACCGTGATCTCCGGCTTGTACTGCCAGTTTTTTGGAAAGTCCTTGCCCAGGCCTGCGCGGATGTCGTTCGCGGCGCCTTCATACAGCGCATCACCCGACAGCTTCACCTCGCGATCGGACACGACGAGCGTACCGGTCGACAGCCGCGACAGCGCCCCGAGCGCTGCGACCACGGCGGTGTTGAAGGCGCCGGGCGCACCGACGCTGGCCTTGAGATTGTCGACGACCTTCTCGTTGAAGAATTTTCGCGACGCACCGGTCGCGATGGTGGCGTGGACATTGTTGTCGGGCACGTAGCCGGTCAGTGTCACGGTGGCTGCGACCGGATCCTTGTAGGCCTGGAAGATGTAGGGCGGGGCCTTGATCTCGTTGGCGGCGATCGAAAAGCCTTCGGGCAGGTTTTTGAGCGCAGCCGCGATCGCCTCGCGGCCGCCGATATCGCGCGCCATGCCGGACAGATTGATCTTGGTGTCGGAGATCGTGATCTTGCCGTCCTTCAGCTTGCCGATCTGGTCGAGCAGCAGCGTGGCGGCGGCCTCGAAACGCGGCGGCGCACCGCGCGCCAGGCCCATCTGATCGGCCACCTCGACGCCACCGAGCTCCTTGCGCGCCGCCTCGGTCAGGCGGGCCTTCATCGACGGCAGAGGTGCGGAGCCCGACAGCGTGACCCGCACGACGTCACGCTCGGCGTTCCAGACGAATGGCTTGGCCTCCGCGACCAGGCGGGTCCCGTCGTCAACCAGACGCACGCCGGGAACATTCTCGACCGCCATGACCGCGTCCCGCCGCCCCTCCTCGGAGAAGGCATCGGCCGCCAGGCTGATGTCGCGGCCGTCGACGGCGATCCGGGTCTTGTCCAGAACGGTGTCCTTGAGCGCGGCGGCGCTGCGGGCCGAAAGGTCGGCCTCGACCGGCAAGGTGTTATTCCAGGCCGCAAATCCCCACATGACGGCCAGGGGGATCAGCCCCGGCCACCATTTACTTGCCCACCTGAAAAGCTTGCGCATTCGACGACCCGAACTCTGGAACCGGAGACAAAACAAACCCTTGGCGGGCTGTCAAACCGGAAATGGTGCCCTTCCGAAGGCCATGTGTGCGCAATTGGAATAACTTTTTCTTCAAGGGTCACACCCTAAGTTGAGGGCGGAATGCCCAGGGGTCGGCCAGCCGGTCATGAAACAACTCCGTAACAACGTCATCCGCGCCGGGCTGGGAGCACTCTATTTCAGCGGGGCGCACCATTTGCTGCGCCCGCTTCTGTCGGGCGTCGGCGCCATTTTCATGTTGCACCACGTGCGGCCGGCCCGTGAGGGCGCGTTCCAGCCGAACCGGCATCTCGAAGTCACCCCCGACTTCCTGCGTGCGACCCTGTGCCATTTGCGCTCGCGCGAGATCGACATCGTCGGCATGGATGAGCTGCACGAACGGCTGGTGCAGGGCCGGTTCAACCGCCGCTTCGCCGCCTTCACCCTCGACGACGGCTATCGTGACAATCGTGATCATGCCCTGCCAGTGCTGCGCGAATTTGACGCGCCCGCAACCGTCTATGTCGCCAGCGATTTCGCCGAGGGCACCGGACGGCTGTGGTGGGCCGCGCTGGAGGCCGTGATCGCCAGGACCGAGCAGGTCGACGTGCAGATCGGCAATTCCGCGCTGCGGATCGATGCGACGACGCCAGCCGCAAAACAGGTCGCGTTCGACCGCCTGCACGATTGGCTGCGCGCGCTGCCGGGCGAGCACGATCTGACGCGCGAGATCGAGGCGCTCTGCACGAAATACGATGTCGACATGGCCGCGCTGTGCCGCAGTCTCTGCCTGTCCTGGGATGAGGTGAAGCTGTTGGCCGCCGATCCGCTGGTCACAATCGGCGCCCACACCATCAGCCATTGCAACCTCGCCAGGCAGAGCGAGGAGATCGCCGCGCAGGAGATGGCGGTGAGCCGCGTGCGGATCGAGCACGCGCTGGAGCGCCCCGTGCTGCACTTCGCCTATCCCTATGGCGACCGCGAGGCCGCCGGGATGCGCGAATTCGCGCTGGCCGCATCCGCCGGCTTCAAGACCGCAGTGACGACGCGGCCCGGCATGCTGTTCGCCGAGAACGCCGGCCACATGACCGCGCTGCCGCGGATCTCGCTCAACGGCAACTACCAGGATGCGCGGATTCTGCCGGTGCTGACGTCGGGGGCCGCAACCGCAATGTGGAACGGCTTTCGCCGGTTTGCTGCGGCTTAAGCTCAGTCGTCGTCCTGGCTTTCGCCAGGACGACACCGAGATTGACTCCCCTCCCCACGGCGCTCAAAACGTCGCCAAACCAAGGGAGGCACTATGTTCAACGATCTGTTTTCGCTCAAAGGCCGCGTCGCGCTGGTGACCGGCGGATCGCGCGGCATCGGCAAGATGATCGCGGCAGGCTTCCTCGCGCAGGGCGCGGCCAAGGTCTACATCACCGCGCGCAAGGCCGGGCCGTGCGAGGCCACGGCGAAAGAGCTGTCAGCCCAATATGACGGAGAGTGCATCGCGCTGCCGATCGACATCTCGACCGTCGAGGGCTGCGACAGGCTGGCTGGCGAAATCATCAAGCTGGAGCCGAAGCTCGACATCCTCGTCAACAATGCGGGTACGGCCTGGGGCGCGGAGTTCGACGAATTCCCGGAGAGCGGCTGGGACAAGGTGATGGACCTCAACGTCAAGTCGCTGTTCTTCCTGACCAAGGCGCTGGCGAAACCGCTGCGCGCGGCGGCTTCGCTCGAGCGGCCCGCCAAGGTCATCAACATCGCCTCGGTCGACGGCATCTTCGTCAATCCGAGCGAGACCTATTCCTACGCCGCCAGCAAAGCCGCCGTGATCCATCTGACGCGGCGCATGGCGACGAAACTGATCAAGGACAACATCAATGTCACCGCGATTGCGCCGGGCGCGTTCAAGTCGGACATGAACCGGGCCGCGCGCGACCACTCAGACGACGTCGCCAAGCGCATTCCGGCGCAGCGCATCGGCACCGACGAGGACATGGCGGGGGTGGCGATCTATCTCGCCTCGCGCGCGGGGGATTACGTGGTCGGCAACACCATCGCGGTGGATGGCGGCGTGGTGTACGCCAATGCCGGGTTGGAGATTGCGGGGTAGGCCCTCGCCTCACACTCCGCTGTCATGCCCCGGCTTGACCGGGGCATCAAGTACGCCGCGGCTTCTCGTTTTGTCTCTGCCGCCTCTGGAATACTGGATCACCCGCTTTCGCGGGTGATGGCAGTCTTCGTGTTGTAAGAGCGTACGCCCCTGACCGTTACGACTCGATCTTCACGTACTCGAAATCACCCGGCTTGTTGTCGATGCCGACTTTCGGCGGCGAGATCCAGGAGGCGAACTTGGCGGCCTCGGTGACGGGCTGCATCAGCGAGGTGATGAAGTCGCCGTCGGCAGTCGAGGGCAGCCAGTCATCCTTGCGCTGGGCCCAGGTGGCGTCGTCGATCAGAAGACCATCCGGCGTCGCGTGGATGCCCTTGAACTCGCCGATGTGGCGGTGGAAGGCGACGTTGGGCAGCTTGAGCTGGAAGTCGTAGCCCGCGGTCGAGATCACCTTGTTCCAGCGCAGCATGCCCTTGACGCAATCCTGGCTGTAATCGTCGCGCAGGCGCATGTTGAGCGCGGTCAGCGCCGGCTCATCGACCAGCTTGATCTCGCCGTCGATAAATTTGAGCACCGGATAGGTGGCGTTCTTGAGCTGATGATCGTCCTCGATCTGGGTCTCGTGATAGCGGCCCTTGATGCCGGTGTTGAAGGCGTTGGCCGCGTTGGTCGAGACTTCCGAGCCAAAGAGATCTAGCGACAAGGTATAGTGCAGGTTCAGCTTCTTCTGGATCGTTGGCAGGTCGATCACGCCGAGCGCGCGGACTTTCGCAATGTCGGTGGGATCCGTGATGCCGGCTTCCTTCATCGCATCGCAGGTGCGCTGCACGACGCGGGTGATGCCGGTCTCGCCAACGAACATGTGGTGCGCTTCTTCCGTCAGCATGAAGCGGCAGGTGCGCGACAACGGATCGAAGCCCGACTGCGCCAGCGAGTGCAACTGCATCTTGCCGTCACGGTCGGTGAAGTAGGTGAACATGAAGAAGGACAGCCAGTCCGGCGTCGCCTCGTTGAAGGCGCCGAGCATGCGCGGCGAATCTGCGTCACCGGAGCGGCGGCGCAACAAATCGTCCGCTTCCTCGCGGCCGTCGCGGCCGAAATATTTCTGGAGCAGGTACACCATCGCCCAGAGATGGCGGCCTTCCTCGACATTGACCTGGAACAGATTGCGCATGTCGTAGAGCGAGGGCGCGGTCTTGCCGAGGTGGCGCTGCTGCTCGACGGAGGCGGGCTCGGTGTCGCCCTGGATCACGATCAGACGACGTAGCATGGCGCGATATTCGCCGGGGACTTCCTGCCAGGCCGGCTCGCCAAAATGCTCGCCGAACGGCACCACACGGTTCTCTTCCTGCGGCGCAAGTAGAATGCCCCAGCGATAATCGGGCATGCGGACATAATCGAACTTGGCCCAGCCGCGCGGATCGACCGAGTAAGCGGTGCGCAGATAAACCAGCGATTCCTGGAAGCCCTCCGGCCCCATGTCGCTCCACCAGTCCATATAGCCGGGATGCCAGCCCTCCAGGGCTTTGAGCACCTGGCGGTCTTCGGCGAGATTCACGTTGTTCGGAATCTTGGTCGAGTAGTCGACGTTCATGATGTTCATGCTCATGGCCGTGCTTCTCCCTAAACTCTTGTCATATCGAATTTCGGCTTCTGGCCGCTGCCGTAGCGGCGCAGCGCGCCTTCCTCGCCGACGGCATTCGGGCGCTGGAAGATCCAGTTCTGCCATGCGGTCAGCCGTGAAAAGATTTTCGATTCCATCGTCTCCGGACCTACGAAGCGCAGGCTCGCTTCCATGCCGGTGAGGCTGTCGGGCGAGAAGCTGGCGCGCTCCTCGAGGAACACGCGGACCTCGTCGTCCCAGTCGATGTCGTCGAGCGCGAAGGTGATGAGGCCAAGCTCTTCGGCCGCCTCGGCGTCGAGGCTGGTACCGACGGTGTCTTCGGCGCGGTTCACATCGGACGGATCGGCCTGGAAGCGCGATTGCAGCCGCGTCAGGCCATGGCTCATCGGATACGGGCCAAAATTCATGGCCGAAAGCTCGATCGACGGCGGCGGACGGTTGTCGCCCTGGCGCGTGCCGATCAGCATGTAGGAGCGGTCGGCGGCGAAGACGAACTCGGCGAGCGTGCCGACAAAGCAGGAGCCGGGCTCGACCAGCGTCACCAGCGTGCGCGAGGTGACGTCAATGCGCTTCAACACGCGCTTCCAGTAGTGGCGGATCTCGTTGACCAGCCAGTGCGCCTTGTTGGCTTCGAGGAAGGCGTCGGACGCCAGCACATGGGCGCGGTCGCCATGGCTCTTGAACACCAGCATGGCGATCTCGAGCTCGTTGATGCGCAGATGCAGGATGGCGTCATCGAGCTCGCGCGCCACTTGCAACGGCCAGAACGACGCGCCTTGCGCCATCATGCCGACGATGTCGGCGGGCGGTGCAGCCTCGGGCGCCTTGATCGAGATGGTGGCGATGCGCGCGGTGCGATCGATGTCGACGGTGACGAAACCATAGCGGATGCTGGTCTCGTCGATGATGCGCTTGAGCGGCGTCAACGCGACGCCCTTGCCGGAGCCGTTGCGCTTGGAACTGGCCGCAAACTCCTTGGCGCGCTCGACGACCTTGGCTTCCAGCTTCGAATTCGGCGCGATCTCGTCGACGAGGCGCCACTGCACGGCGCGCTTGCCCTTCACGCCTTCCTCGATGGTGCAGAAGAAGTCGGCGTGGTCGCGGCGCACCTTGCGCTTGTCGACGACACGGGTCAGCCCGCCGGTGCCCGGCAGCACCGCGAGCAATGGCACTTCGGGCAGAGCGACAGCAGACGCGCCGTCATCGGCGAGGATGATGTGGTCGGTCGCAAGCGCGAGCTCATAGCCGCCGCCGGCGGCCGAGCCGTTCACCACCGTGATGAAACGCTGGCCGGAATTCTCGGAGGAATCTTCCATGCCGTTGCGGGTCTCGTTGGTGAATTTGCAGAAGTTCACCTTGTGGGCATGGGTCGAGCCGGCAAGCATGCGGATGTTGGCGCCGGCGCAGAACACGCGGTTCTTGGCCGAGCGCATCACCACCACCTTCACCTCGGGATGCTCGAAGCGCAGCCGCTGGACCACGTCCGCGAGCTCAATATCGACGCCGAGGTCGTAGGAATTGAGCTTGAGCAAATAGCCCTCGAACAGGCCACCATTCTCGTCGACATCCATGGTCAGCGTCGCGACGTCACCGTCGACCGCGAGCTTCCAGTGCCGATAGCGGGACGGCTCGGTCTGGAAATCGATGAATGTCGCACCGCCTGCGAGGCGCCGATCTTCCCCGGCCATGGGCCACCCTTGAGTTCGTCTTGGTTTTACCGTTAGATGCACAATAGTGCATATTTTTGAACGCGTCTAGTCCTTAACTGCCAATACATGCACTTTGTTTCATGGCACCTACTGGGACCGCACGATCGCGCTGAGCGCAATCCAGTCCGCCTTGGTGAGCTCGGCCCGGCCGAGCTTGGCCTGGAGCAACGCCGTCAGTGCCGGGACCGGAAAGCTCTCGACAAAGCCGTCGCCCGCGGCCGCAACCTTGCGCGAGCTCAACGCCCGCAGCTCCCCGAGCGCCTCTCCGAACATGCGCGCGGCCGAATGCGCCTTCTGCATGCGCAGCCGCAAATTCGCATTGGCGATGTGGATACAGGCGCGCAGCAGGATGCGCTCGCGGCCGTTTTGCGGTGCGGCGGCCCACACCGCTTCCAGCACCTCCTGCGCTTCCCAGGAATAGCCGCGATCGTTCAGCGCGAGCCCGTAACGCAGCGCCGGATGGCGCGCCGGCACATAGCCGCGGAAGACCGGGGGCACCAGCGCCTTGGCAAGAGCGAGCGTCTCGTAATCGGCATCTAGCCCCGCGGCCTCGCCAGGCACATAGGCCCATTGCGGCCATGGCAACGGGCCGTGCACATTCGGTGGCACACTCATAGAAGATGTGCCTCCGCAAAATCATGCGGCGCGCACCCCGAGTCCCTGATCGTCGCGCAGGGCCGCCTTTGCAAATTGCTCAATCGCGTCAAGCGTCGCCGCCGGCGCTTCACGATGCGGGGAATGTCCCGCGCCTGAAATGACTTTCAAATCTACTGGGCAGTAACACTCTTCCTGCGCGATCTCGACCTGACGCAGTGTCCCATATTGGTCGTCCACACCTTGCAGGACCATGACAGGAACGCGGATGTAGGCCAGATATTCCGAGATATCCCAGTCGCGGAATTTCGGGTCGAGCCAGGCGCGGTTCCAGCCATAGAAGGCGTTGTCGACATCCTTGTGCCAGCGCCCGAGTTTTGCCTTGAGGTCCGTGGTCTCGTAGGTGGTCTTGATCGCGGCGATCGAGGCCACCGAAATGTCCTCGACGATGAAGTGCGGTGCCATCAGCACGAGGCCTTGCAGACGGTGATCCTGATGCGCCCCGGCATAGATGGTCGCGATCGAGGCGCCATCGGAATGGCCGAGCAGCAGGCCGCGCCTGAAGGAAATCGCGTCGAGCAGCTTCGGCAGCACATCCAGCGCCTCGCGCTGCATGTAGTCGAGCGGCCGCGGCAGCGTTGCAGGACTCGACTGGCCATAGCCCGCGCGCGAATAGACAAAGATGCCGGCGCCGGTCGCCTCTCGAAGTTTTTCCGGGAAGTCGCTCCACAGCCCGACCGAACCGAGGCCTTCATGCAGCATCACGATGGTCGGCGCATCCGATGATTGCGGCGCGAGCCATTTGTATTCCAGGCTGGCGCCGTTGATGGTGAGGAAGCCTGTGGGGGTGAGATTGGTCATGCTGTCACTCTGCTTTTCAGCCTTGTCGAACGTGGGACGTCATCACGCGCCACTCGCTCAGTCGTTCCCTTCCCCCTTGCGGGGGAGGGCTAGGGAGAGGGGTGCCACACGGGGACTCCCAGTGTGGCGGAGAACGTCTGGCGCACGACAACAAACACCACTTCCTGGGCTACCCCTCTCCCCCGCCCTCCCCCGCAAGGGGGGAGGGAGCTCAGTGGAGTTGGCCGTGGCAGCGCGAGTCATACGCCACGCAGTCACACTTAGTTCGCCCCGTCGCGCAGCTTGAAGCGCTGGATCTTCCCTGTCGCCGTCTTCGGCAGCGACTCCACCACGTCGATCCAGCGCGGGTATTTCCACGGGCCGATCTTCTGTTTGACGTGATCCTTCAGCATCTCCTGCAAGTCCGTCGTCTTCACGCCTGGACGCAGCACGACGAAGGCCTTCGGCTTCATCAGGCCTTCCGGATCGGCCTCGGGTACGACGGCGGCCTCGAGCACGGCAGGATGCGTGATCAGCGCGCTCTCGACCTCGAACGGCGAGACCCAGATGCCGGAAACCTTGAACATGTCGTCGGCGCGGCCGCAGAAGGTGTAGCGGCCCTCGGTGTCACGGATATATTTGTCGCCGGTGCGAGTCCACGGTCCCTCAAACGTGCGGCGGCTCTTGTGGCGCTGGTTCCAGTAGCCCTCGCCGGCGGAGGGCGCATCGACCAGCAGCTCGCCGACCTCGCCGTCGGCCACATCCAGGCCCGCCTCGTTGACGAGCCGCACCGCATAGCCCGGCACCGGCTTGCCGGAAGAACCGTATTTGATGTCGCCGGGCGCATTCGACAGGAAGATGTGCAGCAGCTCGGTCGAGCCGACGCCGTCGAGAATGTCGACGCCGAAGCGCGATTTCCAGCTATTGCCGACGGATTCCGGTAGCGCTTCGCCGGCCGAGGTACAGATGCGCAGGCTCTTCCCGCCACGCTCGGCCTTCATCGTCTCGTCGTTGAGCATCGCCGCGAACAGCGTCGGCACGCCATAGAAGATCGACGGATTGTAGCGATTCATCAGGTCGAACATCCGCGCCGGCGTCGGACGCTCGCTGTTCAAAATCGTGGTGGCGCCGACCGACATCGGGAAGGTCAGCGCATTGCCGAGGCCATAGGCGAAGAACAGTTTTGCAGCAGAAAGGCCGATATCGTTCTCGCTGATGCCGAGCACCTGGCTGGCATAGGTGTCGGCGGTGGCCTGCAAATTCGAATGCAGATGCCGTACGCCCTTGGGCATGCCGGTCGAGCCTGACGAATACAGCCAGAATGCCGGCTCGTCGGGATGCGTTGCGGCGGTCGTGAACTGATCGCTCTCGCGCGCGAGTTCTTCGGTGAGCTGTTTGTGGCCGTTGGTCTTGCCGCCGGACACCACGACATGCTCGAGATCCGGCATGCGGCCGACCACGTCCTTGATGACGGGATAGAGCGCCTCGGACACGAACAGCACCCGCGCGCGGCAATCGGCGAGGATGTAGGCGTATTGATCCGCGGTCAGCAGCGTGTTGAGCGGCACCGGCAAAATGCCGGCGCGGATCGCCCCCAAAAACACGATCGGGAAGTCGACCGTATCCAGCATGATCATCGCCACGCGCTCTTCGCGGCGGACGCCGAGACGGCGCAGCATGTTGGCGGTGCGCCGCGTCTGTTGCTGGAGCTCGCCATAGGTGAGCCGCGAGACGGTGTCGTCGAAAACGAGCTTGTCGGCGCGACCCTCCTCGACATTGCGGTCGAGCAGCCAGGTCACCGCGTTATAGGATCCCTCGCTCACGGACCTCTCCCCCGAATTTAGAATTATAATTCATAGAAAGACACCGCATCGGCTTGCTGTCAATGCTATCAGGCATTATGTTTCCATTTAAACGCGCCGCAGGACCTTCTTTAGGGAAGGCATCCGCTAAAGAAGGCTCATGACCGAAAGTCCCGACGCCGAATCCCGCTTTCTCGAACAGCTCGGCCAGCGCGTGCGCACCATGCGCGCGCTGCGCGGCATGTCGCGAAAAGTGCTCGCCAAGGTATCGGGAATTTCGGAGCGCTACATCGCGCAGCTCGAGAGCGGCAAAGGCAACGTCTCCATCGTGCTGTTGCGCCGCGTCTCGGACGCGATGGGCGCGCATCTGGAAGATTTGCTGCCCTCAGTCGACCCGACGCCGGACTGGCAGATGTTTCGCGATCTCCTGCGCAAGGCGACGCCCGCCCAGATCGCGCAGGCCAAGGATCTGCTCGCCGGCGGCAGCGCGTCGGCGCCACGGCGCGCGCCGTTCTGCGGCATCGCGCTGATCGGCCTGCGCGGCGCCGGCAAATCGACACTTGGGCGGATGCTGGCGAAGAAGGTCGGCTGGAGTTTTGTCGAGCTCAACAAGGAAGTCGAGCAGCAGAACGGCCTCTCGGTCGCCGAGATCATCGCGCTCTACGGCCAGGAGGGCTTTCGCCGTATGGAGCAGGCCGCGCTGCAACAGCTGCTGGCGCGCAACGAGCTGATGGTGCTGGCGACCGGCGGCGGCATCGTCTCGGAGCCTTTGACCTTCGACCAGATCCTGTCGTCGTTCTACACGATCTGGCTGAAGGCTGAGCCCGAAGAGCACATGGCCCGCGTGCGCCGTCAGGGCGATCTGCGTCCGATGGCCGACGATCGCTCCGCAATGGCGGAGCTGCGCAACATTTTGCTCAGCCGCGAGCCGCTGTATTCGCGCGCGACGGCGGTGGTGGATACGGCAGGGCTGTCGGTCGACGCCGCAGCCGCGCGGCTGATCGATGCGGTGCGACCCGTGCTCCAAAACGAGGCGCGCAGCTTTGGGCTGCGCAGCGTAGCGCTATAGGCTGGGCCGCGGAATGACCGACAGCGACGTCGCGATCTCCATGTTCGAGCGGATCGGCGGAAGTGCCACGATCGACCGGCTGGTCGACCGCTTCTACGACCGCATGGACACGCTGCCGGAGGCGAAGGTCATCCGCGCCATGCATGCCGACGACCTCGGCCTGATCAGGGACGTGCTGAAACGCTATCTCAGCGAATGGACCGGCGGCCCGAAACTCTACTCCGTCGAAAAGGGCCATCCGCGGCTGCGGCAGCGGCACATCGGCTTTGCTATCGGCGATGCGGAGCGTGACGCGTGGCTGCTGTGCATGCGCGGCGCGCTTGAGGAGACGGTGACGGATGCGGCCGCGCGACAGGATCTTGATCGCGCACTGTCCGGCCTCGCCGACTGGATGCGCAACCGGTAGTGATGTCTCCACCAGTCGTAGCCCGGATGAGCGGAGCGACATCCGGGATTCTTCGCGAGAGTTGTCCCGGGTATCGCTTCGCTCACCCGGGCTACAAGAGCTACAAGAGTTGCGACCGCACCGACTCTGCACCCGCGCGCAGCAGCGGCAAAAATCGATCGATCAACTCCTGCTCCGGTACCCGGTCGACATGGGCGCCCATGTTGATGGCGGCAACGATCACGTCGTCGTAGCGACGCACGGGGACGGAGATCGAGCGGAAATGCGGCTCGGCCTCGCGATCGACCAGCGAGTAGCCTTGCGCTCGGTCGGCAGCGATGCGTGCGAACAGCGCCTTGGGATCGGTCACCGTCTGCGGCGTCAGCTCTTCGCGTTTCATCGTCTTCAGGCGCGCGGCCAGCTCGGCATCATCAAGCTGGCCGAGCATGGCGCGGCCGACCGAGGTGCAGAAGGCCGGCAGCCGGTAGCCGATTTCGAGCCCGCCTGAAAACATCCGCGCCGGGCTGCTGCGCGCGATGAACACGACCTCATCACCGTCGAGCACCGCGAGCGAGGAGATTTCGTTGGCCGCAGTCGCGACGCGATCGAGCACCGGTTGCAGGACCGTGACGAGTTGATTGGACCGCAGATACGACGCCGCGAGGGTCAGCACATGCGGTGTCAGCGAGAACAGCTTGCCGTCGCCACTGACGAAACCGCCGCGCTGGAGCGTGAACAGCATGCGCCGCGCAGTGGCGCGCGGGAGATCGGCGGCGCGGGCGAGATCGCTCAGCGTCATTGGGCCCCGGGTGGCGCCGAAGCACTGAAGCAGTCGCAGGCCACGATCGAGACTTTCGACCCAATCCGTCGCGCGCTCGTCGGTGTCACTCCGCTTCAGCTTGGGCATGGGCTCGGGATAGTCCTGCAAAATAATGCTTGCTGCCGATCCCAAGCATGGCATAATTCGCCCATTCGTTCAATAGGCGAACAAACGCCACTCCACAAAGGATGCACTCGCCATGATGAGCCAGGAGCAGAACGACCTCATCACCCGCACCGGGCCGAAGGACCCCTGCGGGAAGTTGATGCGGAGCTATTGGCAGCCGGCGGCGCTGGTCGATGAGCTGGAAGGCGCGCGGCCGATCCGTCCGGTCAAACTGCTCGGCGAGAATTTGGTGCTGTTCCGCGACGAGGCCGGACGCTACGGCCTGATCGATCGCCAGTGCTCGCATCGCGGCGCCGACCTCGCCTTCGGGCGGCTCGAGCATGGCGGCCTGCGCTGCGCTTTCCATGGCTGGCTGTTCGACGCGACCGGCCAGTGCATTGAGACGCCGGCCGAGCCGAAGGACTCAAAGCTCTGCCAGAACATCCGCCAGCGCTCCTATCCCGTGGTGGAGAAGAGCGGCATCCTCTGGACCTATCTCGGCGAAGGTGAGCCGCCGGCATTCCCGGAGCTCGACTGCTTCGTCGCGCCTAGCACGCACACTTTTTCGTTCAAGGGCCACATGGCCTGCAACTGGCTTCAGGCCCTCGAAGTCGGCATCGATCCCGCGCACGCCTCCTATCTGCATCGCTTCTTCGAGGACGAGGATACATCCACGGCCTACGGCAAGCAGTTTCGCGGCGCCTCCGCCGGCTCTGACCTGCCGATGACAATGATCCTGCGCGAATACGATCGGCCCATCATCAATGTCGAGCACACCGAATACGGGCTGCGGCTGATCGCGCTGCGCGAGATCGACGAGGAGCGCACCCATGTGCGCGTCACCAACCAGCTGTTCCCGCACGGCTTCGTCATCCCCATGAGCACGGAGATGACGATCACGCAGTGGCACGTGCCGGTCGACGACGAGAACTGCTATTGGTACGCGATCTTCACCAGCTATTCGAACCCGGTCGATAAAAAGAAGATGCGCGACCAGCGACTCGAGCTCTACGAGCTGCCCGATTACAAATCGCGCAAGAACAACAGCAACGATTACGGCTTCGATCCGCACGAGCAGCAGACCGCGACCTATACCGGCATGGGAAGCGACATCAACGTCCACGACCAATGGGCGGTGGAATCGATGGGGGCGATCCAGGACCGCACCAAGGAGCATCTCGGCACGAGCGACAAGGCGATCGTGCAATATCGCCGCCTGCTGCGGCAGGAGATCGAGAAGGTCTCGGGCGGCGAGAAGCCGATGCTGTTTCTCGACGAGGCCAACGCGCGCAGCATCCAGGGGCCGGCGACCATGGACGGCATCGGGCCGACGCGCGGCTGGGAGACCTACTGGATGGAAGTCGACGTCAAGCGCCGCCGCGGCGCGCCCTGGACCGCGCCGGTGCCGAAGGAAATCGCGGACAATGTGCATCGGCTGACGGCGGCGGAGTGACGATGCCGTTCGCCGCCGGCGGGTCGCGACAGCGGCTCCACATTCTCCGCTGTCATGCCCCGCGAAGGCGGGGCATCCAGTACGCCGCGGCCTTTCGTGGATACGTTGCCGTCTCTGGAATACTGGATCGTCCGCCTTCGCGGACGATGACAGCGTGGGCTATGCTCTCACCGAGCGAGAAGGAGCCATCGAAGTGACTTTCGTCGCGCGTCATGCGCTGTGGTCGGATGAGCAGAAGGACGCGGCACTGCGCATGCGCCGCATCGTCGAGGAGAAGAACCTCGAAGTCATCCGCCTCGCCTTCCCCGACCAGCACGGCATCTTGCGCGGCAAGACCATCATCGCCTCCGAGGCGATCGCCTCGCTGGAGAGCGGCTGCTCCATCACCACGACCATGTTCGCCAAGGACACCTCGCACCGCACGGTGTTTCCGGTGTTCACATCGGGCGGCGGCTTCGGCATGAAGGAGATGGAGGGCGCGGCCGACGTGCTGATGGTCGCCGACCCCAGCACGTTTCGTGTGCTGCCGTGGGCGCCGGCGACGGGCTGGGTGCTGTGCGATCTCTATTTCAACAACGGCCGTCCCGTGCCGTTCGCGACGCGCGGGCTCTATCGCAAGGCACTCGATGAGCTCGGAAGCCGCGGCTACGATTTCGTCGCTGGGCTCGAGGTCGAATTCCACATCTTCAAGCTCGACGACGCGCATATGCGACCCGAGGATGCCGGCCAGCCCGGCACACCGCCCTCGGTGAGCCTGCTCAGCCACGGTTATCAATATCTGACCGAGCAGCGCTTCGATCAGATGGAGCCGGTGCTAGAGATTCTTCGTCGCGACATCCTGGCGCTCGGGTTGCCCTTGCGCTCGGTCGAGGTCGAGTTCGGACCGAGCCAATGCGAATTCACCTTCGCGCCGAAAAAGGGCCTGGAGCCCGCCGACAACATGGTGCTGTTTCGCAGCGCCGTAAAGCAGATCGCGCGCCGCCACGGCTATCACGCCACCTTCATGTGCCGGCCGAAGCTGCCGAACCTGGTCGCGAGCGGCTGGCATTTGCATCAATCGATCGTCTCACGCGTGAGCGGTGAGAACCAGTTCATCGCGCAGGAAAGCGGCGAGCCGCTCAGCCAGTTCGGCCGCTCTTATCTCGCCGGCCTGCTCGACCACGCCCGTGCGGCGACCGTGTTCACGACGCCAACCATCAACGGCTACAAGCGATATCGTTCCTATTCGCTGGCGCCGGACCGCGCGATCTGGGGCCGCGACAATCGCGGCGTGATGATCCGTGTCCTCAGCGGCGCCGGCGATGCCGCGACGCGCCTGGAAAATCGCGTCGGCGAGCCCGCGGCCAATCCCTATCTCTACATGGCTTCGCAGATCCTCGCCGGGCTCGACGGCGTCGACCGCAAGCTCGACCCCGGTCCGTCCGCCGACACGCCCTACGAGAGCGACGCACCGCTATTGCCCAAGTCGCTGCGCGACGCGGTCAGCGCGCTCAAGGACGATCCGTTCTTTCGCGAAAAGTTCGGCGCCGAGTTCGTGGACTATTACACTCACATCAAGAACGCCGAGATCGACCGCTTCCTGGCCGAAGTGACGGATTGGGAACATCGCGAATATTTCGAGATGTTCTGAGCACGCTCCGTTATGCCGCCTTGGGCTTCTGCCTGAGGTAGAGGTAGGTCGGCAGAAGACCAAGCGCGATGATCGCGACCATCACCCACCAGCCGCGTTGGAATGCCACGAGGCGCTCCGGCAACGATGCCGGTGTGCCGATGATGGCCACGAAGATCGCGACTCCCACCGCAAGTGAGGCCTGACGGATCATGTTGATGACGCCGGAGCCCGTCGCGAATGACGAGGGCGGTAATCCGGCAGCACTGACGCCCATCAATGTCGGGAAGGTCAAGCCGACGCCAATGCCGGTCGGGATCATGCCCATGATCACGAACGCCATGTGCGGCTCAGGACCGATCAGAGTTGCCCAGGCGACCAGACCTGCCGCGAAGATGACGATGCCGGCCGTGACGACGGGCGCGGCGCCGAAGCGCGCGATCAGCCGTCCTGCGAACAGCCGCGAGGTGATCGGCACCATCAGCGGCCCCGGCGCAATCGCAAGTCCCGTCTGCAACGCCGACCATCCCCACGCGGTCTGCTCCCACAGGGCAACCGAAAGCAGCATGGCGCCGAAGGCCGCCGAATAGGGCGCCATCACCAAGGCAGCCCCGGTGAATTGGCGGACGCGAAACAGCGCCGGATCGACAAATGGATTTTCCAGGCGAAGGCAGCGCCAGACAAACAAGCCGAGCAGGATCGTGGCGGCAGCGAAGCTGTAGCCGATGGCCGGCGCGCGCAGTCCCCAGTCACTGACCTTCACGATGGCGAAGACGAGCGCGCCGATTCCGCCGGTCACCAGCACGGCGTCGAGGAATTTCGGGCGGGGCGCATCATGCCCCTCGATCTCCGGAAGCTTCCACCAGCCGATCACCATGGCCGCGAGGCCGATCGGGACATTGACGAAGAATATCCAGCGCCAGTTGACGGTAACGAGCACACCACCGACGACGGGCCCGAGCGCCGCGGCGAGGCCGCCGATCGCTGTCCAGGTCCGCACCGCGCTGCCGCGCTTCTCCGGCGCGAACACCGCCAGCAGCAATCCGAGCGATGTCGGCGTCATCAGCGCCGCGCCCGCGGCCTGGACAATACGAAACGCGGTGAGCATCCCGACATTGTTGGCGGCGGCGCACGCTGCGGACGCCACGGTGAAGAGGCCGACACCGAGCAGGAAGCTGAGATTTCGGCGGTGACGTTCGGCCAGCCGTCCGAAGAACACCAGCAGCGCCGCATAGGCGATCGCGTAGCCGTTCAGGACCCACGACATGTCGTCGAGCGAGGCGTCCTTGAAGTCTCGCCCGATATTGGGAAGCGCGACGTTGACGATGAAGAGGTCGAGATTGGCAAGGCAAATGCCGACGCACACGATCGCCAGCACGACGTTCGGCGAAGCTAACGGACGGGGCTTAGGCGACAGCGAGAGATCATCGAGCGGCACGGCGCGGGCGAAGGCGCCGCGTTCAATACTGTTCATTGGTTATGCCTTTTCGTGATGCAATTCGTGTCGCTCGGGAATCAGCGACTGATCGCCGGCGATGCCAACCAGCACGTTTCGCAACCCGGCCGCAGCGCGCCTGCCGAATCCATCTTCGAATTTCTCCTGCGCCGCGAGCCAGAGCGGCCGCGCATCGGCAAGACGCGCACGCCCTGTCCGAGTCAGCTTGACCCGGCGGCTTCGGCGATCAGTCTCATCGCGCTCCAGTGTGACCAGACCGTCACGCTGGAGGGGACGCAGGTTCTGGCCGATGGTCGACTGGTCCATGACCAGCGCATCGGCGAGGTCGCCGATCGAAGGCGCGGCATCTCCGCGGCGATGGATCTCGGTCAGGAGCGCGTATTGGGTGGAACGAAGCCCCGAAGGCTCCAGCGCCGCATCGTAGAACAGCGTCATGTGGCGCGACGCCTTGCGCAACGCCACGCAATTGCAACGATTACGCTCCATCACAGGCAGATCTTGGTCAGCCATGACGCCCCCGTTATCGGGATATCCCGATATACAAATAGAGGGATATCCCGGTATTCTTGGGGCGTCAACCCGCGGGATGCTTTCCGGCCGCGGCGAGCGCGTGTCTCACACGCCTGTGATGCGACTTCGTCCGGCCTGTTCCGACGACATCACTCCATCCCTGACGAAGCCGTTTTCCCCGCGGATCGAAAAACGCCGGAAAGATACGAGGCCTATTGTTGGCTTCAATGATCAACAATGGAGTTCGGTCATGTTGGGTCAATTGTTCAGTCTGATCTATCGCCTGTCCTGCCGGACCACCCTGATCGAAATCGGCGTGCACCGCCTCGCCCGTTAGCGATTGGCGATACGATTTAGGTAAGACGGACTGACGAGATAACGGGCGTTTCCATGCGCAAGCTGGTCCTGATCGCAGTGATATCGCTGCTCGCAACACAAGCCGATGCCGGCGGTCCGCGGGGCCTGAGCCTGGCGGGGACCAATGCAAGCCAGCCGGCGACACAGCCGGTCGCAGCGCCAGCGCCACAGGTCACACAGCCTCCGGCGGCAACACCGCCAGCAGATGTCCAGACAGCGACCACCGCACCCGCTTCGACTCCGCCGGCAACAATAGCGCCAGCCGCATCTGCTCGGGCTGCAATGCCCGCCCAGTCCACCGCAGCACCGGCTATCAAGACGACCGAGACGGCCAAGCCAAAGCACCGCCAGCCGTCTACCGAGGCGCGCGTGATCCGCGAGCTGCATCGGCATGGGATTTATTGGTAATTGGTTGTCACGCGTTCTCCCCAGCGTCGTCCCGGCGAAGGCCGGGACCCATAACCACAGGGAGTGGTTTGGCGAAGACCGCCAGTTATCTCATCACAGCGCGGTACTGCTATCGAATCATCACCGATGGATCACGCGGTATGGGTCCCGGCCTGCGCCGGGACGACACTGATTGTGAGGCGACAGCAAGCCGTCGCTCGCCGCTAAATCCCCAAATACTTATGCTGCAAATCCGGCTCGGCCATCAGCTGGTCCGACGTACCGCTCCACACCGTTTTGCCGCGCTCGATGATGGTGTGGCGGTCGCAGATGCGGGCGAGGTGGTCGACGTTCTTGTCGACGACCAGGATCGACTGTCCCCGGCTCTTCAGCATCGAGAGACAATTCCAGATCTCTTCTCGGATCAGCGGCGCGAGGCCTTCGGTCGCCTCGTCCAGGATCAGGAGTTTTGGGTTGGTCATCAGCGCGCGGCCGATCGCCAGCATCTGCTGCTCGCCGCCGGAGAGCTGGTTGCCCATGTTCGAGGCTCGCTCGGCAAGCCGAGGGAACAGCGCATAGATCGCGGCCAGCGTCCAGGGATTGGCGCTGTTGAAGCGATCGGCGGCGGCCGCGACCAGATTTTCGCGCACGGTGAGGTTCGGGAAAATCTGGCGTCCCTCAGGGACCAAGCCGACACCGAGCTTCGCGATCCGATACGACGGAAACTGCCGCACCTCGGCACCCGCAAAACGGATGCTGCCCGCGCGCGCCGGCGTCAGGCCCATGATGGAGCGGATGGTGGTGGTCTTGCCCATGCCGTTGCGGCCCATGAGTGAAACCATCTCGCCCGGCTTGATCGACAGCGACAGGCCGAACAGCACCTGGGAGAGGCCGTAGCAGGTCTCGATGCCTTCGACGTCGAGCAGCGTGTCAGCCATCACCTTTTCAGACATGGTGCGTCACCACATGCTGGTCGCCGAGATAGGCGCGCTTGACGTCGTCGTTCGCGCGGATCGCGGCCGGATCACCGGAGGCAATGACGCGGCCATAGACCAGCACCGAGATGCGGTCAGCGAGCGCGAACACCGCCGGCATGTCGTGCTCGACTAGCACGATCGAGACTTCTTTACGCAGCTCCTGGAGCAATTGCACCATGCGCTGGGATTCAGTGACGCCGAGGCCCGCCATCGGCTCATCGAGCAGCAGCAATTTCGGCTTGCTGGCGAGAGCGACCGCAAGCTCGATCTGGCGACGCTCGCCATGGCTGAGCCGGGACACCAGGACATCGGCGCGGTGCAGCAGGCCGACGCGATCGAGCGCGGCATGCGCGGCATCGCGCAGGCCCTTCTCCTTCCGTGCGTTGGCAAAGAAGCGGAAGGAGTGGCCTGCATGCGCCTGGGCCGCGAGCGCAACATTGTCGGCGGCGGTGAAGTCGGGCAGCAGCGAGGTGATCTGGAACGAACGGGCCAATCCCAGCGCGCAGCGGCGATAGGCCGGCAGATAGGTGATGTCGCGGCCACCGAGCGAAACGCTGCCGGAATGCGGCTCGAGATGGCCAGTGAGCTGGCTGATCAGCGTGGTCTTGCCGGCGCCGTTCGGGCCGATGATGGCGTGCAGCTCGCCCGCCGCAACATCGAGCGAGACGTTGTCCGTGGCGGTGATGCCGCCGAAGCGACGCACCAGCTTTTCGACGCGAAGCAGCGGTTCAGCCACGGTTGAGCCTCCCGAGCAGGCCCATGATACCGCCGCGGCCGAACAGCACGATCAGCAACAACAGCGGCCCCATGATCAGCGCCCAATATTCGGTGAGCTGCGACAAGAACTCTTCCAGCAGCAGATACACCACCGCGCCCATCACCGGGCCGAACAGCGTCCCCATGCCGCCGAGGATCACCATCACCATGAGGTCGCCGGAGCGGGTCCAGTACATCACCGCCGGGCTGATGAAATCGGTGTTGTTGGCCAGCAGCGCACCCGCAAGGCCGCACATCATGCCGGAGATGACAAAGCAGACCAGCTGGTAGCGTTTTGCCGGAAAGCCGATCGCCTGCATGCGCTGCTCGTTGGAGCGCAGGCCCTGCACCACGAGGCCGAAGCGTGAATTGACGATGCGCCAGATCAGGAAGACGACACCGAACAGGCAGGCGAGGCAGAGATAGTAGAACTGCGTGCGATTGCCGAGATTAATCAGGCCGGAAAAGTCGCTGCGCTTGTAGACGGTGAGGCCGTCGTCGCCGCCATAGCGCGCCAGCCCCGAGGCGACGTAATAGGCCATCTGCGCGAAGGCGAGTGTGATCATGATGAAATAGACGCCGCGGGTGCGCAATGAGAGCGCGCCGATCACCAGCGCGTACAGCGCAGAGGCTGCGAGCGCGACCGGAAACTGGATGAAGCCGGAGCCGATGCCTTCCTGCGCTAACATGCCGACGGCGTAGCCGCCGATGCCGAGATAGGCGGCGTGGCCAAAGCTCATCATGCCGCCATAGCCCATCATGAGGTTGAGGCTCGCCGCCGCCAGCGCCAGGATGACGACGCGGGTGAACAGCGTCAGGATGAAGATGTTGCCCGAGAGCTGCGAATAGAGCGGCAGCAGCACGAGGCCGGCCAGCATCAGGGCCGTGACGGCCTTGCTCACAGTGAAAGCTTTCATCGACGGTTGGCCGGAAACAGCCCCTCCGGCCGCACCACCAGCACGATCGCCATCAACAGATAGATCAGCATGGACGACAGCGCGGGCGCGGCGGTGGAAGCTGCGGCGCCGCTCAGCACCTGCCGCAGCAAATTGGGCAGGAAGGCGCGGCCGAGCGTGTCGATCATGCCGACGAAGATCGCGGCGAGGAAGGCGCCGCGGATCGAGCCGATGCCGCCGATCACGATGATGACGAAGGCGAGGATCAGGATGTTCTCGCCCATGCCGATCTGTACAGTGAGGATCGGCGCCTGCATCAACCCGGCAAGGCCGGCGAGCGCGGCACCGAGGCCGAACACCAGCGTGTAGAGCAGCTTGATGTTGATTCCGAGCGCCCCGATCATCTCGCGGTTGGAGGCGCCGGCCCGGATCAGCATACCGATGCGGGTGCGCATCACGCCGAGGTAAAGCAGCAGCGCCACCAGCAGCGCCACCACGATGATGGCGAGGCGATAGGCGGGGTAGTGAATGCCGGGCAGGATCGGCACCGGCACCGTGAGCCAGGCCGGCAGCGGCAGCGCCAGGCCCGCAGGACCCCAGATCAGCCGCACGGCTTCATTGAAGAACAGGATCAGGCCGAAGGTCGCGAGCACGTGGTCGAGATGGTCGCGGCCGTAGAGGTGCCGCAGTGCGCTCATCTCGAGCACGATGCCGAGCACCAGCGTCGCGCCGAGCGCCAGCAGCGAACCGAGCAGGAAGCTGCCGGTCCAGGCTGCGAAGGTCGCGGCGAAATAGGCGCCCATCATGTAGAGCGAGCCGTGCGCGAGGTTGACGAGATCCATGATCCCGAACACCAGCGTCAGGCCGGCGGCGAGCAGGAACAGAAGCAGGCCGAACTGCAATCCGTTCAAGAACTGTTCGACGACGAGCAGCATCAAAACTCTTTCAGGCGCACGCGGAATCGCGCCGATGTTCGAACACAGTCGCCATCAGTGAAAGAGCTCCCCCTGCCTGTTCAAGGCCGAAAAATGGGTAAAGGCAGTATCGTTCCGAGGCAAGAGCGATTCCGCGCCAGACATGCACTTTGTTGCATCCCAGCGCTTGCGGTCGACCCCGCCCTCTCTGCGCCCTTGCAAGAAGGCTGCCGCGCGGGATGGGTCAACCTGCCGCACCTAAACGATCACCCTCCCCCCGTTGCCGGGGAAAGGGTGCAGACTTCTTCGGAATGAAATGAAGGGTACGTCTAGTGCGACGTCACCTGGTGGGGAAGATCATCGGGCTCGCCGAGCTCGGTGTTTGCCGTCGAGGCCTCCAGCGCTGCCATCCGGAACAGATAGGCAAGCGTTGCCAGTCCGGTGTCTTCCGCCATCTGCGCAAGCTCAAGCGCCATGTCGGACATGTAGCCGAGATTCTCGTCCTTGGTTTGCGCCATGATCTGGCCGTCCCGCATCATGTTCGACATCTCATGCGCTCTTTCGTTGGGCGGCGGAAAGGCCGCAGAGGTTGGCAAGGGCGATACAGTCGAGACGCGGTCCGTCCTGCTGGATGACATTCTTCATCCCGATGCGGTCGCGCACGATCTCGAGCGACTCCTGACGGACCTCGATGGTTGCGGCCATCGTCCAGGAGTCCTGGATCAGCGCAGGCAATCCCAGCGGCGTGACGACGAAGCCGATCTCCTGGAAGCGCGGCAGCCACCATGTCTCCATCACGAGGCAAAGGCGCTCGATACCTTGATCGAGACAGAACTCCTGCGCCGCCGCCATCAGTTGCAGGTTGAACGCGCCGTCGCGACGCTCGCGCGACACGAAGAAGCGCGACCACTCCCAGATCAGCGGATCGACGGGGCAGCCCCGTACCGCGGCAAGGTGGGGGAAGACCTCGCTCATCATCGTCGGCTTGGTGGTTGGATACAGGCGGTAGCCACCAAGCACGCGGCGGTTTTCGAGCGCCAGCAGGTAGATCGCGTCCTCATTGTCGTAGACGTCAATCTCGCGGCCGTCGGGCTTGCGCAGCGCCTCCCATTTCCGCTCTTCGACGAAAATCTCGTGACGCATCCGGAAATGTTGCTCGATGACGTCTTCGTAGAGATGCCGGTTAGCGGCAGAAATGACATGAATCATGAATTCCCCCATGGCTTGAAATGGGGGCAGCCTCAGCGAAAAAGGCCAAACCGACTATTGGGAAATTTCCCAATAGGCGATGATTTCAGGGATTGATGATTCTTTGGCGGATCGCGATCGCGACCGCATGCGTCCGGTTGACGGCACCAAGCTTGCGCGCGGCGGTTGCGAGATGCTCTTCCGCGGTGCGCTGCGTGATGTTCAATATCTCGCCGATCTCCCAGGCGGACTTGCCTTGCGACGCCCAGGCGATCACCTCGCGCTCGCGCGGGGTGAGGCGTGCCAACGGATGCGGGGCCGGAGCGAGCAGACGGCGGATGTGGTCGAAGCCGTACATCGCGATCAGGTGCAGTGCCGGCTTGCTGCGGGCATTGAGATCGAGATGGACGCCACCGAGCGAGACGCCGGCCTCATAGCCGGTCAAGCCGTGGATCGGCACGACGAAACCGCGCGACATGCGGAAATCGGCAGCGCGCCGCATCACCTCGACCGCACCCGGCTCGAGCTCTGCGTCGTAAGGCGCCTCCGACCATTCGAACGGATTTACCGTGTGCCGGCACTTGCGGATCACGGGATCGACGCGGTCGTAGCTCTTTTCGGTATAGAGGTTGAACCACTCGGCCGGCCACTTCTTGGCCAGCACCATCTGGGAAAAGCGTTGATCGGGATTCGGCAGGCCCGTCACGATGATATGCTCGAAGCCGTAACGGCCGAACGTCATCGCAAGCGCATCCATCGCGTCCGGAACCTTGCCATAGGCTCCGAGCCCTTCGATGAAGTCCAGCGCTTCCCGGCCATAATCGACGGCGGACATCGGTGCGTTCCCTGCCCCTCGCCGTTCCGTATAGCACGTCTTTGGGGGCTGCCTCAATTCACCCGCTTCGGTATTTTCCCGGTGTGCCGCTGGCTCCGCAGATTCAATCTACTTGTGGAGGAAGTGACGTCAAGTTACACCTAAGGCGTCTAGAGCGGGAAAGCCACGATGGAAGACGAGAACATCGCCCTCAACAGCGTGCTCGGCCTGGAATTGAATCGCGTGTTTTTCGCCGTCCGCGATACGGCAAACAAGCAGAAGATCATCGAGTTCGCGCGCGACGTGCTGCAAGGCGAGCGCGAGGAGCAGCCGGGCAGCGTGTCTCCGGATGGACCGGCGAGCTAGAACGCAGTCGCAGCAAACACAACGCCGCGCTCAGGCGCCGTTATCTCTCCTGAACACGGTCTCTCCTGAACGCGCCGCTTTGGCCAATACAGTCCGCCCGCGAAGTCAGGTTTCCGTCTCCCGTTCACATCAACAGGCATTTGCCGCTGGATGACCGCGCGCTGCTCGTGAGATGATCGCTGCCACGATCGTCTTTCGGGAAGTTCAGCACATGATGACGCTGCGCCAGGTTGAAGTGATCCGTGCCGTGATGGTGACGGGCACCATTGGCGGCGCGGCGAAACTCTTGAACGTGTCGGCGCCGGGCATCAGCCGCCTGGTCAAATACACCGAACGCTCGCTCGGCATCCGCTTCTTCCAGCGTCAGAACGGACGCTACTTCCCGACGCCGGAAGCCGAGAACATTTTTGAGCAGATCAACGGCGTCTACAAGAAGGTCGACGACCTCTCCGAGATCATATCCAAGATCGGCCGCGGCGGTCTCTCGGAACTGCGCATCGGTTCGGTGCCCAGCATCTCGCAGGTGATGGTGCCGCGCGCGATCGAGCGCGTCCGCCGCCGCTATCCGGATCTCGGCATCGACATCAACATCCTCAAGCTCGAGGAGGCCATCGACTATCTCCTGCTCGGCCGCGGCGAGTGCGTGGCGATGAGCTACCGGTTAGAGCATTCCGGGCTCGACTTCATGCCGCTCGCTTCGGGCGAGCTGTATTGCATCGTGCCGCCCGGCCACGAGCTCGCCGGCCGCAAGCAGGTCTCGGCCGCCGAGATCACGCGCTATCCGCTGATCGGCATCGATCCCAACGACCCCTACGGCCGGATCATGGCCGAGATCTTTGCGCGCCACCGGCTCGACTACAACATCACCATCCGCGCCCGCTTCGGCACCACGGTCTGCGCGCTGGTGAAGGCCGGCCTCGGCATCGCCATCATCGACCAATTCACGGTGGCCCATGGCGGCTACCCCGGGATCGAGCTGTTGAAGATCACCGAGCCGACCCGGTTCGACACCTACATTGCGGTCAAGCGCGGCGCGCCATTGTCGCTCCATGTCGAGTATTTCATCGAATCCCTGCGCGCCGAGATGCGCGCGGTCGAGCCGTCCCGCGGCAACGGCAAGGCCGTCTCAGGACGCGGACGCAAGAAATAACATTATGTTAGGTTTACCAGATAAATGGATAATTGTGTTAGGCGGGGGAAAGACTATCGTCCCACTTCGAAAACCCCTTGGAATTGCGCGAATTTCGCGGCTAATGGCCGGAAATCAGTGCACTTCACCAGGCGATAGTGGATCATGTCAAAGCGCGGACCTGCCGCATCCCAGAAGCTCCTGACCGGCCTGATCGGCGCGCCGATCGCGCATTCCGCCTCCCCCGCCATGCATGAGCGTGCCGCTGAGGCCCTTGGCTTGCGCGGTCACTACCAGCTTATCGAGGTCGCCGGTGCTGACGCGGCCGGGCTCGGCATGATGCTGGAGGGCGTGCGGCGATTAGGCTTTGCCGGCGTCAACGTCACCTTTCCCTACAAGGAAGCGGTGGTCCCTCTGCTCGACGAGCTGGCGCCAGCTGCGGCCGCTATGGGGGCGGTCAACACCGTCGTCGTCAAGGACGGTCGCCTGATTGGCCACAACACCGACACGACGGGCTTTGCGCACGCCGTCACGCCGCTGCTGGCGCCCACCGGAAATGCGGTTGCCGTGATCGGCACCGGCGGCGTCGGCAAGGCGATCGCCTTTGCGCTGGCGAGCCTGAAGGTGGCCGACATCCGCATCTTCGACAGTGAACCGGTGCGGGCCGAAAGACTCGCCGCGCTGCTCGCCAAACAGGGTGGCGCCAGGGTGGCCACGAGCGTCGAGGACGCGCTCGACGGTGCAACCGGCCTCGTCAACGGCACGCCGGTCGGCATGCTCCCGAACCGGGAAACGCCGGTCGCGCCGGCGCTGCTGCGTGAAAACCTGTGGGTTGCGGACGCCGTCTACTCGCCGCTGATCACGCCGCTGCTGGCGGCCGCCCAAGCCAAGGGCGCACGGATCATGACCGGGCGCGAGCTTGCAATCTACCAGGCCGCAGACGCCTTCGAACTGTTCACGGGCCTTGCCCCATCGACGGAAGTCATGGGAGAGGCATTCGACGAGGTGATGGCGGCACGAAGCGCAGCCTATCACGCAGCGTAACGGAAGCGGCCGGACACAAGGCCGCGGGCACGATCAAAGTCAATAAATGGGAGGAGAGACCATGAAATCCACACTACTGGCAGGCGCATTGCTTGCCTTCGCCGCGGCAACAAGCGCACACGCGCAGGCGATCAAGCTCGCCGACGTCGCCGAATTATCAGGGGGCGGCGCCACCGTCGGCACCAACTGGAAGAACGGCATCGACCTCGCGATCGAGGAGATCAACGCCAAGGGCGGCGTGCTCGGCCGCAAGTTCGAAGTCACCCACGCCGACTCGCAGTCCAACCCGGGCGTCGCGCGCGCGCAGGTGCAGAAGGCGCTCGACGCCGAGCCCTATGTGCTGCTCGGGCCCGGCTATTCCGGCTCGGTGAAGGTCACCGCGCCGCTCGCGGCCGAAGCCGGCATCGCACAGATCATGGGTGGCGAAGCCGCCGAACTGACGCAAGCCGGAAACAAATTCCTGTTCCGCACTTCGTTCGGCCAGCAATCCTCGATGCCGAAAGTGGCAAAGTACATCCACGACGAGATGAAGGCGAAGTCGGTCGCGGTGGTCTGGGTCAACAACGACTTTGGCCGCGGCGGACGCGACGTCGTGGTCAAGGAGCTCGACCGGCTCGGCTCCAAGGTGGTCGCCGACCTCTCCACTGAAGCGGGCCAGGCCGATTTCGCCGCCGATGTCGGCAAGATCAAGGCCGCCAATCCCGATGCCGTCTTCGTCTATCTCAACGAAGAAGAGAGCGCGCGAATCCTGAAGGAGCTGAAGCGCCAGGGCGTCACCGCGCCGCTGATGGGCGAGACCACGCTGATCGGCCAGAAGGTGATCGAGCTCGCGGGCGACGCCGCCAACGGCGCGCGCGGCCATGTCGGCCTCACCACCGACGCGCCGGTCGACCTGATCAAGGCGTTCCGCGACAAGTTTGCCAAGAAGTACAACTACGTGCCGGACCATAACGGCCTGAAGGGCTACCTCGCCGTCTACATGGTGAAAGCCACCACCGAGAAGATGGGCAAGGTCGATTCCAAGGCATTCGCCGACGCGCTGCACGGCCTGACCATCAAGGCAGCGGATGAGCCGGGCATCTTGATGGACGTCACCTTCAGCGACACCGGCGACATCGATCGCCAGAGTTTTCTGGTCGAAGTGGTCGAAGGTAAGCAGGTGGTGAAGCAGGTGCTGCCGAAGGTGCAGTGAGGGGCTTCGCCTCTCCCCGCACACGGGGAGAGGAAAGAGGGGAAAATGTCCAATCTGTTGGATCTTCTGGTCGCGGGACTTGCCACTGGCGCGATCTATGCGCTGGTCGCGGTCGGCTTCACGCTGCTGTGGCAGACCTCGCAGACCATCAATTTTGCGCAAGGCGAGTTCGTGATGCTGCCGGCGTTTCTGATGCTGGCAGCGATGCATGCCGGCGCGCCGTTCTGGCTCGCGATCATTCTCGGCATTTTGCTCTCGATGATCCTGCTCGGCCTCGCCTTCAAGATGCTGCTGGTCGATCCGATGATGCGCCATGGTGTGCTGCCGCTGGCGATCGCAACGATGGCGCTCGCCATCGGCATCAAGGAAGCCGTGAAGCAGTTCTTCAGCGCCGAAGCCTCGCCTTTCCCCTCAATCGTGCCGACCGGCGACATCTCGATCCTCGGCCATATTGTCTCGCTGCAAAGCATCAGCGTGCTCGCCCTCGCCATCCTCGCCGTGCTCGGTCTGACCACGCTGCTGAACCGCACCTCGCTCGGCCACCAGATGCAGGCAGCGGCGCAAAACCCGACGGTTGCGCGCATCATCGGCGTGCCGGTCGAGCGGATGATCTTGCTGACCTTCCTGATCAACGCCTTCCTGGTGGCGCTGGCCTCACTGCTGATCACGCCGATCTATCTGGCAAAATTCTCCTCCGGCGAGGTGCTGGGCCAGGCCGCTTTCATCGCGGCGATCGTCGGTGGCTTCAACCAGGTGCGCGGCGCAATCGCCGGCGGCCTGCTGATCGGCGTACTTGATAATCTCGCGGCATCCTACGTCTCGACGCAGTATCGCGCGGCGGTGCCGCTGATCTTCCTGATCCTCGTCATCCTGTTCCGGCCGCAGGGCCTGCTCGGCCGCGCCGAGGAGCGCACGGTATGAGTGGTCTCGGCAAATCCCTGAAGATCGCGCTCGGGCTCGCCGTCATTGCCGGCCTGATCATCGTGCCCATGAACTTCAACCGCTACGGCCTGTTCATCCTGAGCCAGTGGGCCGTGATGACGATTGCCGCGATGGGGTTGAACCTCACGCTCGGCTATGCCGGTCAGGTCTCGCTGGCGCAAGGCGCCTTCGTCGGCATCGGCGCTTATGCAGCGGCCATCATGACCACGCATGGCTGGCCGCTGCCTGTCGCAATCCTGGTCGCGATTATCTTGAGCTTCGCGGTCGGCTGGGTGCTCGGCTATCCCGCGCTACGCGTGCAGCACCATTACCTTGCCTTCGTCACGCTGGCCTTCTCGACGCTGGCCTTCCTGGTGTTCCGCAACGAGAGCTGGCTCACCGGCGGCATTTACGGCATCTCCAACATTCCGCGGCCGCACTTTTTTGGGATTCCGACCAACAAGCCGCTGCCGTTCTACTATGTCTGCCTCGGATCGCTCGCGATCGTGTCAGTGGCGGTGTGGTGGCTGATCCGCTCACCCTGGGGCCGCGCCTTCATGGCGCTGCGCGAAAATCCGCTGCGCGCACAGTCGCTCGGCGTCGACACAAGGCGCTACACGCTGATGGCGTTCGCGATCGGCTCGGCCCTCGGCGGCGTCGCCGGCGCCCTCTATGCCCCGCTGACGCAATATATCGATCCCGTGCCGTTCAACCTGTCGCTCTCGCTCGACCTGCTGATGATGGTGATCGTCGGTGGTGCCGGCTTCTTCCTCGGTCCGTTCCTCGGGGCGATGATCGCAGTGCTGCTGCCGGAATGGCTGCGCTTCACGGAAGGGTATTATCTGATGCTCTACGCGGTCGCGGTGATGCTGCTCCTGATCTGGTCGCCGACAGGCATCCTGGGAATCCTCGACCGCTATCTCGCCGAGCGCCGCACCAAGGCCGCATCCGCACTGCGCGCCGTCGCAAAGTCCCGGCTGGAGACGGCGCAATGAGCGCGGTCCTCGAGGTCACCGACATCAAGAAGAGCTTTGGCGGCATCACCGCGGTCGACGGCGTCTCCTTCGACGTCCGCGAGGGCGAGATCCTCGGCCTGATCGGGCCGAACGGTTGCGGCAAGTCGACCCTGTTCAACTGCATCCTCGGCCAGCTCACGCCGACCGGCGGCGAGGTCAAGCTCGACGGCAAGGTCGTGACGGGCCTGCGCCCGGCCGAGCTCAACAAGCTCGGGGTCAGCCGCACCTTCCAGCTCTTGCAGGTGTTTCCAAAGCTCTCGGTGCGCGAGAACCTGATCCTCGCTGGGCAAGAGCATCAGGGCAACATGGCCTCGCGCCTGGTCGGCCGCTCCGATGCCGGGCTGACGGAAACCGCCAACCAGATGATCGGCTTCTTCAAGCTCGATCACCTCGCCGCCGAGCCCGCGGGTGGCCTGTCCTATGGACAGCAGAAGCTGCTCGACGCCGCCATGGCCTTCATGGGTGGACCTCGCCTGGTGCTGCTCGACGAGCCTGCCGGCGGCGTCAATCCATCGATGCTGTCGGACCTGAAAGAGCGCCTGGTCGCGATCAACCGCGAGAAGAACGCCACCTTCGTCGTGATCGAGCACAACATGGAGTTCGTGATGTCGCTGTGCTCGCGCGTGATGGTGATGGCCGAAGGCAAGGTGCTGGCGATGGGGCGGCCGGACGAGGTCCGCAAGAACCCCGCCGTGATCGAAGCCTATCTTGGACATTAGGGAGCGAGCCATGAGCGACGCGATCCTCTCGGTTCACAATCTCGTCGGCGGCTACGGCAAGATGACGATTCTGAACGGCACGACCTTCGCCGTGCCGCAGGCCACGATCACCACCATCATCGGCCCGAACGGCGCCGGCAAGTCCACCGTGTTCAAGGCGATCTTCGGCCTGTTGAAGCTGCGCGAGGGCAAGATCAGCTTTGCGGGCCGCGACGTCACGAACTTGAGCCAGCGCGCGCTGCTCAATGCCGGCATCTGCTACGTGCCGCAGGGCCGCAACATCTTTCCCGAGCTGTCGGTCCGTCACAATATCGAGCTTGGCGGCGTCGCCGCCGGAAAGGACATCGACCTACCGACGCGGATCGAGGCCGCGCTCGATTTGTTTCCAGTGCTGCGGCGCAAATCGGCGCAGCAGGCATCGACACTCTCGGGCGGCGAGCAGAAGCAACTCGAGATCGCCCGCTCGCTGCTGCTCGAGCCGAAACTGGTGCTGATCGACGAGCCATCGATCGGCCTGTCGCCACTGATGGTGCAACAGACATTCGACATTCTCAAATCCCTGCGTGACCGCGGCGTCACCATTCTGATGATCGAGCAGAACGCGCGCTCGGCGCTTGAGATCTCCGATTTCGGCATCGTGCTCGAGCTCGGTCAGACCCGCATGTTCGACAAAGCTGAGCGTATTCTGAATGATCCGCGCATCGGGCAATTGTTCCTCGGTGGCGCCATGGAGGAGAGTGCGGCATGAACAAGCACTCGATCGCGACCGTTTCCCTTTCGGGGGCTCTCGACGAAAAGTTGCGCGCCATCGCATCCGCCGGATTCGCGGCAGTCGAGATCTTCGAGAACGATCTGCTGTCGTTCGGCGCAGGCCCGCGCGACATCGCAAAGCTCTGCCGCGATCTCAATCTCGAGATTTGCGCGTTCCAGCCGTTCCGCGATTTCGAGGGCATGCCCGAGCCGCAGCGTTCGCGCAACTTCGCCCGCGCCGAGCGGAAGTTCGATTTGATGCAGGAGCTCGGCACCGACCTGCTGCTGATCTGCTCCAATGTCTCACCTCACTCGCTCGGCGGCATCGACCGCGCTGCAGACGACTTTCGCGAGCTCGGCGACCGCGCGGCCAAACGTAACTTGCGCGTCGGTTATGAGGCGCTGGCCTGGGGACGGCATGTCAACGACTACCGCGACGCCTGGGAGATCGTGCGGCGCGCCGATCATTCGGCGATCGGCGTCATCCTCGACAGTTTTCACGCGCTCGCCCCGGGGTTCCCGGTCCGCGCGATGGCCTCGATACCCGGCAACAAGATCTTTCTGGTGCAGCTTGCCGATGCGCCAAAGCTCGAGCTCGACATCCTGTCGTGGAGCCGGCACTTCCGCTCCTTCCCTGGCCAGGGCGATCTGCCGGTCGGCGAATTCATGCAGGCGATTGCGGCGACCGGCTATGCCGGACCGCTATCGTTGGAGATTTTCAACGACCAGTTCCGCGCCGGCTCGTCCGCGCAGACCGCGGTCGACGGCCTGCGCTCGCTGATCCTGTTGCAGGACCAACTCGCGCCAGATTGGCCAAAACTCGTCGGCGAGCCGCTGGCGCCGAAGGCCAAGAGCGGCGGCACCGGCTTCATCGAGTTCGCCGTCAACGAGACCAAGGCGAGCGAGCTCGCGCACCTGTTCGCGCAACTCGGATTCCGCAGAAGCGGCAAGCACCGCAGCAAGGCGGTGGAGCGCTGGTCGCAGGGCAGGATTGAGCTCGTGATCAATTGCGAGACCGACGGCTTCGCGCATTCGCATTACGTCACGCACGGCCCAGGCGTCTGCGCGATCGCGCTCGATGTCGACAATGCCGGCCTCGCCATGCAGCGGGCCGAGGCCCTGAAGACGCGCACCTTCTATCAGTCGGTCGGGCCGGGCGAGCTGGAAATCCCGGCGATCCACGGCGTCGGCGGTAGCTTGCTGTATTTCCTCGACCAGGCCGGCAAGAACTGGGACACGGATTTCGAGCCCCTCGCGAGCGACGCTGGCGCGGACGCGCTGCTCGCCGTCGATCATATCGCGCAGTCGATGCCCTATGACGAGATGCTGTCCTGGCTGTTGTTCTACACCGGCATCCTCGACCTGACGCGCCTGCCGCAGATGGAGATCGCCGACCCCAGGGGTCTGGTGCAGAGCCAGGCCGTGATCAACGGCGACCAGAGCCTGCGTTTCGTGCTCAACGGCTCCTCCGCCAACCGCACGCTGCCGGCGCGCTTCATTTCGGAGTTTTTCGGCTCAGGCGTGCAGCACATCGCGTTCTCGTGCGAAGATATTTTCGCGACGGTCGCGGCGATGCGCGCGCGTGGTGCGGACTTTCTGGATATCCCCGACAATTACTATGACGACATCGAAGCCAAGTACGACCTGGCTCCCGAACTGATGGCGCAACTGCGCGCCAACCACATCCTCTACGACCGCGAGGGCGACGGCGAGTTCTTCCAGGTCTACACCCATATTTTCGATGAGCGGTTCTTCTTCGAGATCGTCGAGCGGAGGAGCTATCAGGGATTCGGCGCGGCCAATGCCGGCATCAGGCTCGCGGCGCAATCGCGTGAGGTAAGGCCGGTGAGCATGCCGCGGGTGTAGGCTCTATCCCTCTCCCCCTGTGGGAGAGGGTGGCTCGCCGCGAAGCGGCGAGACGGGTGAGGGGTCTCTCTCCGCGTACACACCTCTCGCAGAGAGTTCGCGGAGCCAACCCCTCATCCGGCGCTTCGCGCCACCTTCTCCCGCAAGGAGAGAAGGGGCAGCATGCATCGTGGCAATCAGCTCACTTCATCGTGCACTTGTCGTGAAAGCGATCCTGGTCGTTCTCAACGATCGTCGCGACCGTCTTCAACGCGAGCTGGCCTTCGTCGTCCTTGACCACGTCCTGGAGGTAGAAGCTCTGCACCGGGATGTGGTTGTTGCCGAACTTGAAGGGGCCGCGCAGCGACTTGATGTTGGCCTTTTCCATTTCGGCCTTCATCGCGTCCTTCTTGCTGGTGTCGCCCTTCACCGCGACCACCGCGCTGTTGATGAGCTGGGCCGCGTCATAGGCTTGCGCGCCGTAATAGGTCGGGCGGAGCCCGGTGTACTTCTTGCGATAGTCGGCGACGAAGCGCTTGTTCTGCTCGTTGGGGAGGTCGTTGACCCATTCCTGCGCGCCGGGGACGCCGAGCGCGTTCTCCTTCTGGAGCGGCAGCGACAGCTCGTCGACGGTGAACGCCGTATAAAGCGGCATCGTGCTCTTCAGGCCGGCCTGCGCATATTGATTGAGGAACTGCACGCCGGCGGCACCGGGATAGAACACGAAGATCGACTCCGCGCCGGATGCGCGCGCCTTGGAGAGTTCGGCGGAGAAGTCGAGCTGGCTCGGCCACACCGTGTATTCCTCGCCCTTGATCTCGCCCTTGAACGTGCTCTTGACGCCCGCGAGCATGTCCTTGCCGGCGGCGTAGTTCGGGCCGATCAGGAAGACGCTCTTGACGCCCTTCTGGTTCATGTAGAGGCCCATCGCGGCCGGCGTCTGGTCGTTCTGCCAGGAGGTCGAGAACACGTAGGGCGAACAGAGATCGCCGGCGATCTGCGACGGGCCGGCATTGGCCGAGATCAGGAAGGTCTGCGAGTCAACCGCGGTCTTCAGCGAGGCCAAAAGCACGTTGGACCATATATAGCCGACGATGAAGTCGACCTTGTCTGACTGCACCAGCTTCTCGGTCTTCTGCTTGCCGACGTCCGGCTTCTGTCCGTCGTCCTCGTAGATCACCTCGACCGGCTTGCCGTCCATCTTGCGGCCCATGTGGTCGAGCGCGAGCTCGAACGAGTTGCGCATGTCGTTGCCGATCACGGCGGTCGGGCCGCTGAAGGTCGAGACGAAACCGATCTTGATGGTGTCGCCGGCGAACGCCGGGCTTGCCAGCGCAAGTGCAGCCGCGCCCGCCAGCCAGAATGCTGTCCTCATAACCACTCCCCTCCTCATTTATTGACCCCGGGAACGAGGTGATCGCTGTCCCGGGTCTATCTCTGTCTATCTCTATAGAGCGCAAAATCTGTCGAGCCGCCAATGGCTCAGCGCCCGCCCCTGCACCATATTTCGCCCCAATCGGGGATAGCAAGAAATATAATTCTACTCACTTCGACGAAGCCTGCGGCGCTTTTTCGCGGGGCGTACGATACGCCTCGCCTATTTCACGATTGATGACGGCTATTGGACTGCGGCGCCTTAATCGGCACTTAAATGATAGAGCGAAGCAGCGAGATTTGAGGATGCACCATGGCCGCAACTCCCCATCGCGTCGTTATCGTCGGGGCCGGCTTCGGCGGGCTGGAGACGACCCACTGGCTCGCCGGCAGCCCGGTCGCGATCACGCTGATCGACCGCCGCAACCACCATCTGTTCCAGCCGCTGCTCTACCAGGTGGCGACCGCTTCGCTTGCAACCAGCGAGATCGCCTGGCCGGTCCGCCATCTCATGCGCGACCGGCGCGAGGTGACGACACTGTTTGCGACGGTGAGCGGCGTCGATGCCGACAGGCGCGCGGTGCTGCTCGATGACGGCAGCGAGGTGCCGTACGACACGCTGGTGCTCGCGACCGGCGCACGGCACGCCTATTTCGGCCATGACGAATGGGAGCAGTTCGCGCCCGGCCTGAAGACGCTGGAGGATGCGACCACCCTGCGCCGCCACATCCTGGTGGCGTTCGAGCGCGCCGAGCGCGAGACCGATGCGGCCAAGCGCGCGGCGCGGATGACCTTCGTCATCGTCGGCGCCGGGCCGACTGGTGTTGAGCTTGCCGGCACCATCGCCGAGATGGCGCATGACACCCTGCCGGACGATTTCCGCAACATCGACACGACCAAGGCGCGCGTGGTGCTGATCGAGGCGGGACCGCGCGTGCTCGCGGGCTTTGCCGACGATCTCTCTGCCTATGCGCAAGCCTCTCTCGAGAAGATCGGCGTCGAGGTCGTGCTCGGCCAGGCCGTCACCGAGATCGACCGCGACGGCGTTGTCTATGGTGGACAGCGGCTGAACGCGAAGACCATGATCTGGGCCGCCGGCGTGCGCGCCTCGCCCGCCGCCGAGTGGCTGGGCGCGCCGGCGGATCGCGCCGGACGCGTGCAGGTCGAGGCCGATCTCACCATCCCCGGCCATCCCGAGATCTTTGCGGTCGGTGACACCGTCCTGATCAATGCCTGGGATGGCAAGCCGGTGCCCGGCATCGCGCCCGCTGCCAAGCAGCAGGGCCGGCATGTCGCCGAGACCATCAAGGCCCGCCTGCGGGGAGAGCCGACAGGCCCGTTCCGCTACAAACACTCCGGCAGCCTCGCGCAGATCGGCAAGCGCCTCGCAGTGATCGACTTCGGTCGCATCAAGCTGCGCGGCACGATCGCGTGGTGGATCTGGGGCATCGCCCACATCTACTTCCTGATCGGTCTGCGCCACCGTCTCAGCGTCGCCCTGAGCTGGCTCTGGATCTACGGCCGCAACCAGCGCGCCGCGCGGCTGATCACGCAGGGAAGCAGCAAGGTGGTGGGGTGAGTCTCCTCTCGTTTCCCGGACGCGGCGCGGCATGAAATGACGCGACGCAGAGCCGGGACCCAGAATTGCGGGCCCCGGCTCTGCAGCGCAGCGCTACGCGCCGCACTGCGTCCGGGGCACGAGACTGCGCTATTTCACCAACGCACACCCACCCTCCGCCAACGGCCGAAACGCTTGATCAGCCGGAATCGTCGAAACCAGCTTGTAATAGTCGTACGGATATTTCGACTCCTCCGGCTTCTTCACCTCGAACAGATACATCGGATGCACGACGCGGCCGTCCTGGCGGATTGCGGTGTCGCCGAACAATTTGTCCTTGCCTTTGAACTTCTTCATCTCGGGCACGACGTCCTTCGCGTTGTCGCTGCCGGTCGTGGCCACCGCGTTGAGAAAGGCGAGCGTCGAAGCATAGACGCCGGCCTGGTTGCCGCTCGGCATCTTGCCGTTCATGCCTGGCCGCGCGGCAAATCGCTTGGCAAACGCACGGGTGTCATCGTTCATGTCCCAGTAGAAGGCCTCCATGAGCTGGAGACCTTGCGCGACCTTGATACCCATGCCGTCGACGTCATTGATGAAGAGCAGGAAGGCGACGAGCTTTTGCCCGCCCTGCTGGATGCCGAACTCGGCCGCCTGCTTCACCGCGTTGATGGTGTCGCCGCCCGCATTCGCGAGGCCGATCACCTGCGCTTTCGAGCCCTGCGCCTGCAACAGGAACGAGGCGAAATCGGAGGTGCCGAGCGGATGTTTGCTGGAGCCGAGCACCTTGCCGCCATGCCCCTCGATGTACTTCTGCGCCTCCGCCTCGATGCCCTTGCCCAGCGCATAATCGACCGTGAGGAAATACCAGTCCTTGCCGCCGCGCGACATCATCGCCGCGGCGGTCGTGTTGCCGGTCGCCCAGGCGTCGTTGACCCATTGAATGGTATTGGGCGAGCAGGCCTTGCCGGTGAGATCGGAGCTGGCCGTCGACGATGCCAGGAACGTCATGCGGCTATCGCGCAGAAGCGTGTTGATGGAGAGGCCTACCGCCGAATTCGGGACGTCGACGATGGCGTCGACGCCCTCGACATCGAGCCATTTGCGCGCGATGGCATTGCCGACATCGGCCTTGTTCTGATGGTCGGCATAGACGATTTCGACCTTGATACCCTTGCCGCCACCGTTGAAGTCTTCCGCCGCCATGCGCGCGGCTTCGACCGAGCCCATTCCATTGGTGTCCTGGAAGATGCCGGAGATGTCGTTGAGCACGCCGACCCGCACGACATTGTCCGAGATTTCGGCGCTCGCCGCACCGCTCACGAGGCTTGCGGCCAATGCGAGCGTCCACTTCAGATGTTTCATGATATCCCCTTAAGCCGGCGTGACGGCGACCGGCAGGCTATCGAGCCCGCGCAGCGTGTTGTTGAAGCGGCGCTTCGGCTCACCCGTGATCTCGATCTTCGCGACACGGCGCGCCAATGCTGTGAGCATCGTCTCGCCTTCAAGTCGCGCCACGAGCTGGCCGACGCACATATGGATGCCGGAGCCGTAGCCGACATGGCCGGAGGTGCGGCGGGTGATGTCGTAGCTGTCGGGCTTGTCCCACCTGCGCGGATCGCGATTGGCTGCGGCAAGGAACATCAGCACCTTTTCGCCCTCGCCGATGGTCGCGCCGGAGAGTTCGACATCACGCGTCGTGGTGCGGAAGAAGGTCTGCACCGGGCTTTCGAACCGCACCGCTTCCTCGAAAGCGTTGCGCGCCAGGGTGAGATCGTTGCGCAAGCGTTGCCACTGCTCCGGGAAGCGCGCGAGGCAATAGACGGCCGCACCGATGCCATTGACGGTAGTATCTAGGCCGGCGGAGAGCAGCGAGCGCACCAATAGCGGCGCCTCAGCGGCTGTAATCGCACCCTCGTCGACATGGGCATGGATGCAGGCGCCGATGCCGCCGGGCGTGAGATGATCGCGCTGGCACTGCGCGGTGACATAGGCCTGGTGCGGCGCCGAGCGCGCAATCGCTTCCTGGCGCAACTCGTTCGGCGGGCCGAAGGCGTTGAACACCAGGCTCGCATAGGGAATGAGGTGATCGCGACCCTCCGACTTCAGCCCGAGTGCATCGGGGAAGATCGACAGCGGATAGGCTTCGGCGAGATCCGTGATCGCGTCGAAGCTGCGCTTCTCCAGCAGCACATCGACCCGCTCCTCCGCCGCCGCGGCAAAACGGTCGCGCAACTGCTTCATCACGGTCGGCGACAGCACCTTTGACAGCACGGCGCGGGTGCGTGCGTGCTCGGGTGGATCGGCCTCCAGGATCAGGCTCGGGGGCCGCCACGGCGTCTCCTTCTTGAAGTCACTGAGGCCGACGCCGCGGCTGGAGCAGAAGGTCGCGGGGTCGTTCAGCACAGCATGCACTTCGGCATGACGCGCCACACCATAGACGTTCCATTTGTCGAGATAGACCACCGGCCCCGCCTCGCGCAGCAACTCATGCGTCGGATAGGGATCGGCAAAGAAATTCATCGCGAAGGGATCGACGTCCAGATGCGGGACGCCGGTGACAGGGGAGCCGGGTGCACTCATTGAAGTCCTCCCTCATTTTGATCTTGTGAAAGGGCAGCGCTTGCCCTTAGGTCTTCGGGCACGCCGCGATGAAGAAGCCCGATATGCCGCCTTCGACCAGATCCCGCCAAAAGCCTGCGACCGCTGAGACGGGACCGACGCTCGATCTCGATCGCTACGTCCCGGCCTTCATCACCTTTATCGCCAACAAGCTCTCGAACAGCGCGACCGCGTTCTATCAGCGGCAGTTCGGCGTCAACGTCACGGAATGGCGGATCATGTCGCTGCTGGCGATCGAGCCTGGCATCCCGGCCTCGCGCATTTGCCACGTCATCGGCTTCGACAAAGGCCCGGTGAGCCGCACGCTTGCCGGTCTGGAGAAGCGCGGGCAGGTCTCGATCCGCACCGATCCGAACGACGGCCGCACCCATTCGATCTCGCTGACGGCGCGCGGCCGCGCCACCCATGACAAGGTGATCGTCGCGGCCTTCGAACGCGAGCGGCGGCTGTTGTCGTGCCTGAGCAAGGACGAGCGCGAGGTGCTGATCGATCTGCTGCGCCGGCTGCACGAAAATCTCGGCGCGGTGACGGGCGGCACCGACACCTGACGGATCGCGCGTTGGGCACGATCCTCTGTCGTTCTCTGGCGCGCGCCGGCACTTGCCCGCGGCACTAGTCCTGCCGAGCATTGTTCCCTCCACGATCAAACGCGGCGGTTCCCCCGCCGTCATCCTTGTCCGGAACGGTTCGCATAAATTAGTTGCTTAAGCAACAAAAGAATCAGAGTGCGGCAATACGGCAGAAGTGCTGGCCTAACAACGCGATCGGCTACAGACCGACCCACTCGCTCGACGTATCATCATTCAACCGCAGCACCGCATCCGCACGTCGCGTCAGTACGGCGCGCTGATTGATGTAGCCCTTGTCAGTGATCTCGCCGCCGTCGACCGAGGGCGGTTCGGCAAGCAACAGCGCACGCGTCGGGTGGCCGGAGGAATTGGCGCCCTGCTGCTTCAATTTCGCGAGGCCCTGCGCGATCGCGGTCCGAACCTTGTCGTGACCTAGCACATCCGTCACATCAGCCGTCTCGGGCAGACCGGCAAGGGCGCGGCACGCCGCGATGTTCGGGAATACCAGGAAGCGCACCTCGTCGCTGCCATGGCCGGCCACGACGATGTCCTGCGCAAGCGGTGCGAGAGCGGTAATGCCGGCGACGCGCAGCGTGCCGACGCTGACCCAAGTGCCGGAATTGAGCTTGAAATCCTCGGCGACGCGGCCGTCGAAGAACAGGCCGCGCTCGGGCCGCCCGACATCGGCGAATTTCACGGCATCACCGATGAGGTAGAAACCCTCTTCGTCAAAGGCCTGCTTGGTCAGTTCCGGCGCCTTCCAATAACCGGGCGTAACGTTGGGGCCGCGCACGCGCACCTCCAGCTTGTCACCGGAACTGACGAGCTTCAGTTCAGTACCGGGGATGGGCACGCCGATATTGCCGGAGCGTTCGGCAAGGAAATGGCAGTCGGTTGCCAGCGGCGAGGTCTCGGTCGAGCCCCAGGCCGAGACCATCGGCAGCGCGCGGCCGACAGTATCGACGGACAACTGCTCGAGCGCATCCCAGAGATTCTGCGGCAGCGCGGCGCCGGCATAGAAGGCGAACCTTACCTCGCCGAAGAAGCGGCGGCGCAATTCCTCGTCGCCGCGCAGCGCCGCGATCAGCATGTCGAAGCCGCGCGGCACGTTGAAATAGACTGTCGGCATCACGCTTTTGAGGTTTGCGAGCGAGGTCGCAAACAGGCCGGGCGCAGGCTTGCCGCCGTCGATATAGAGCGAGCCGCCGTTGCGCAGCACGAGGTTGAAATTGTGGTTGGCGCCAAATGTGTGGCTCCAGGGCAGCCAGTCGAGAATGACGAGATCGTCGCGAGCCTGATCGAGGAAGGTCCACGTCTGCGCCTTGGCTTGCTGGCTCGAGGTCAGCATGCGCTGGGTGTTGATCACGGCTTTCGGCGTGCCGGTCGAGCCCGAGGTGAACAGGAATTTTGCAATCGTGTCCGGCGTCACCGTGGCGAAGGCTTTCGCGACGCCGGGAGTTTCGGCCGTTGCTGCGATCGTGCGGAACGCCAGCGCGTCGGCGTCCTCGCCGTTGCCGCTGATGATCTGCGCCCCGTGCAGCGGCTTGATCGCGGCCAGCGCTGCCGCAAATGGCTTGCTCGCGGAGACGTAGATTGCGCCCGGCTCAAGCAGCACGATCATGCTTTTCAGCTTGTCGAAATCCCTGGACATCAGCGAATAAGCCGGCGAGATCGCGGCCGAGGGCACGCCGACATGCTGGGCGGCGAGCGCGAGCAGCGCATGGTCGATGCTGTTGTCGGAGAGGATGACGAGCGGACGCTCGGCACTGAGGCCTTGCGCCAGGATCCACGATGCCGCCGCGCGCACCTGCCGCAGCGCCTGCGCGTAGGTGACAATGGTCCATGGCGCTTCGGCATTGCCGCGCTCGGCAAGGAAGATTTTGTCCGGCGCCTGCCGCGCCCATTGCTCCAGCCAATCGCCGACGCAACGTGCGCTGTCGCGCAAGGGTTCGGGCGAGCGCAACACGATGCTGCCATCGGCGCGATGCTCGGCGACGGTCTTTGGCGTTGCGAACAGGCTTGCAGCGCCACCGCGTGCGGCGGTTGTCATCGGTTTCCTCCTCGCCCGGACGTCCGGATCGACCGCAGCCTCGTTCCGGACTGCTTTGGTCATAATGTTGGGCGGGACAATTGTTGTCGTCAACAACAATCTTCCGTCCGGCCGATGAAGCGGCTACAAGGATCACATGGCAGGAGACGCGACGTGACAGCCACCGCAGCCCGAACTCCCCCGCGCAAGCGCACCACCAACGGCGCGGAGCGGCAACACGATGCGGACGAGATCGGGCTCGACGCACTGGTCGGGCACGCCGGCTACGCGGTGCGGCGCTTCCAGATCTGGATCTTCCAGGACTTCATCAAGACGCTGGGCGACGTCGACATCCGGCCGACGCAATATTCGGTGCTGACGGTGATCGGCGCCAATCCCGGCCTTTCGCAGATGGCAGTGGCCAAGCGCCTCGGCATCGAGCGCGCCCGGCTGGTGCATCTGCTCGACAGCCTGGAGCAGCGCAAACTCGTGAAGCGGATCAAGTCGAAGACGGACCGGCGCTCGCATGCGCTGCACCTCACCGCGCAGGGCGAGACGGCGCTGGCGAAGTTCAAGCGGCTCGCTGACGAGCACGAGCGGCATGTCGAGGCGAAGATCGGCAAGGCGAACAGGGAGCGGTTGCTTCAGATCCTCGCTGGCTTCACCTGATCCCGACTGCCCATGATTTATGCAGATGCCCGTTATGGGGCGCTGGCCCGACGGCCCCCTAGATCACCGAAATATCCCCCAAGCCACTGATCCCACGATAATATCCGAGGCATCCGCCCTGCCCGGTTTCTGTACACAATGGCACATCGCTTGCTTCAAACCGGGTGAGGACAAGTTGCCGGAGTTTTGTCGCCATGAAGGCTGAAATGGGGGCTGAGCAGCCTGAAACGATCGCCGCGATTGTGGCCGCGCATCGCGCGGGCACGGTCACGCCGGCGCAGACCGTCGCGCGAACCTATCGGCGCATCCGCGACCATAACGATCCCGCCGTATTCATCAGCCTGCGCGACGAGAAGGATGCCATCGCGGAAGCCGAAAAGCTCGCCTCGCGTGCGGATGCAGCAAGCCTGCCGCTCTACGGCGTGCCGGTCGCGGTGAAGGACAATATCGACGCACTCGGCTTTCCGACCACGGCAGCCTGCCCAGCCTTCTCGTACACGCCGGCACACGACTCGACCGCGGTGCAACGCCTTCGCGCCGCCGGCGCCATCATCATCGGCAAGACCAATCTCGACCAGTTCGCAACCGGCCTCGTCGGCGTGCGTTCGCCTTACGGCATTCCCAAGAATTCGCTCCGCGAGGATCTCATTCCTGGTGGCTCGAGCTCGGGTTCGGCGACGGCGGTTGGAGCAGGGCTCGTGCCACTGTCGCTCGGCACCGACACCGCAGGCAGCGGCCGTGTGCCCGCAATGCTCAACAACATCGTCGGGCTGAAGCCGAGCCTCGGTATGATCTCGACCGCGGGCCTCGTGCCGGCCTGCCGCACGCTCGACTGCATCTCGGTGTTCGCTTTGACGGTCGACGACGCAACACTCGCGCTATCCGTGATGGCCGGCCCCGACCAGGCCGATCCATTCTCGCGCGACCGGCCGCTCGGCGCGATCACGCCGTTCCCCGCGAAAATCCGCCTCGGCGTGCCACGCAACGGGCAGTTGATCTTCTTCGGCGACAAGAAATCGGAAGCGGCGTACGGCGAGGCGCTGAAGCGCTGGACCGCGCTTGGCGCTGAGCTGGTCGAGTTCGATCTCGAGCCGTTCTACGAGACGGCGCGGCTGCTCTATGAGGGCCCGTGGGTTGCGGAACGCTATCTCGTGATCCGCAATCTGCTCGCGTCCGCACCGGACTCGATCCATCCGGTGACGCGCGAGATCACGGCGGCCGGCGCGCGGCTGACAGCGGCGGAAACCTTCTCCGCGCTCTACCGCTTGCAAGGTCTGCGCAAGATCGTCGAACGTACCTTTACCAATATCGATGTGCTGGTACTGCCGACGGCGCCGACGGCGTATACGACCGCGCAGGTGCTGGCCAATCCGATCGAGCTCAACAGCCGGCTCGGCACTTATACCAACTTTGTGAATCTGCTCGATCTCTGCGGTCTCGCGCTACCGGCTGCGATGCGCGCCGACGGCATTCCATTCGGCATCACGCTGCTGGCGCCGACCGGGCACGATGCGCTGCTTGCCAGCATCGGCCGAGTTTTCCATTCGGACACGAAGCTAACCGTTGGCGCCAAAGGCGTGGCGCAAGCGCCGCTCGCGCCTCTGCCGGCAAGCAGCAGTGACGAAATTCCGATCGCGGTGGTCGGCGCGCATCTCTCCGGCATGGCGCTGAACGGCGAGTTGAAGGCGCTGAACGGGAAGCTAATCGAAGCGACCAAGACCGCGCCGGACTACAAGCTCTATGCGCTCCAGACCACACCGCCGAAGCCCGGCATGCTGCGCGTCGAAGCGGGCAAAGGCGCGTCGATCGAGCTCGAGATCTGGTCGCTGTCGTCGTCGGCGTTCGGCAAGTTCGTCAATGCGATTCCTGCGCCGATGGCGATCGGCACTGTGAAGCTCGCCGACGGCAGAAGCGTGAAGGGGTTTCTCGTCGAACCGGAGGTGCTGGGCGAAGCCCACGACATTACCGACTATGGCGGTTGGCGCGCGTATATGAAGGAAGCCGCGACGACATAGGTACCGTAGGGTGGGCAAAGCGAAGCGTGCCCACCAATTCCAACATCGTCGCGGAGAGATGGTGGGCACGGCGCTTTGCGCCTTTGCCCACCCTACGGCACCGAGTGCGCGCCTACACCGACACCGCGTAGATCTCATATTCCCCGCGCACCAGCTCGATATGCGCGCGCATCGCGGCCGCTGCGCCCAGCTTGTCGCCGCGCATGATGGCGACGACGACGCGGTCGTGCTCGGCTTGCGATTTGGCGAGACGGCCGAGATTGCGGAACTGGGCGCGGCGAAACGGCTGCACCCGCACGCGGGTCGCGAGCGTGATCTCGGCGATGTAGCCGTTCTGCGAGCCGGCATAGATTGCGTTATGGAAGCGCTCGTTGACCTCATGGAAGCGATCGGGATTGCCGGCGTAGCTCAGCACCCGCAGCTCTTCGTGGACTGCTTCCAGGCCGTGGCGTTCAGTGGCGGTCATGCGCTCGGCAGCGAGGCCGGCGCACATCGCCTCGAGCTCCGCCATCGCCTCGAACATGCTCGTCAGCCGCTCGAATGAGGGCTGCGCCACCACTGCGCCGCGATGGGCGCGCGATTCGACCAGGCCGCTCGCGACGAGCTGGCGCAGCGCCTCGCGCACCGGTGTGCGCGACACATTGAAGCGCCGCGCAATGTCAGTCTCGTCGAGCGGCGCGCCGGGGGCCAGGGCGCCCCGCACGATCTCGTCCGCAAGCTGAAGACGCAGTTCCTCGGCGCGCGTGACCTTCTGCACTGACGGCAGTGCGCGGTCGACGCGCGGCACCACCGGCTCGGCCGGCAGTGTTCCCTGCGGAAGATCGTCAAGCGTCATACGATCAGGTCTCTTTCGACTCGTCGATGATGCTGACATGGGCGGCGACGACGCGCCAGCCCTCCGGGAAGCGAATCCAGGTCTGCATCTGCCGGCCGACCCTGCCCGGAGCCGTGTCGCGATAGAACAGAGTGGAGGCCACGGCCGCATCGCGCCCGTAGCTGGTGATCACGGTCTTGGCGGTGCGGCGATTGAGGCCCACCGGCGAGCGGCCGGCCCGGAAGCCCGAGATCGCCTCATAGCCATAGAGGTTCTCGCCAATGCCGTAGCGCAGCGTGCGGGGATCGTTGCGGAAGAGCTCGCCGAGCACGGCGACGTCGTTGGTGATCAGCGCTTGCTCATAGCGATCGAACGCGGCTTTGACTTCCGCAATCACGTCGGGGAGATCGATCTCCATCTCAAAATCCTCTCAAAGTCCCCTTGGCGCGGGCGCGGCGGCGATACCCATTTTTTCCAACGCGTATGCGACGCGCAGCGCGATGTCCTCGCGCCAGGGCGCGGCGATGATCTGCACGCCGATCGGCAGCAGCTCGAGCGGCACCGGGACTGCGACCACCGGCAAGCCAATGAACGAGATCGGCTGGGTGTGGATGCCGATATTGGCGCGCACCGGCAGCTCGACGCCGTCAAGATTGAAGGTGACCTGACCGACTTTTGGCGCGGTGCAGGGCGTTGCCGGCGCGATCAGCACGTCGACCGACTTGAAAATCTCGGCGAACTGCGCGCGATACCAGCGGCGGAATTTTTGCGCGCGATCGACCAGCGGGGCCGGCACCATGGCGCCGGCAATCAACCGGTCGCGCACGGCGGGGTCAAAATCGTTGGGGCGCCTGCGCAGGCGATCGAGATGCAGCGAGGCGCCTTCGGTGGTGCTGATGACGTAAGCCGCTGCACGGGCGCGCGCGGCTTCGGGCACATCAACGATCTGCGTCGCGCCGAGCGCCTTGGCGACACGGCTGACGGCTTCGACAGCTTCCGGAAACACGTTCTTCTGGAAGTAGCCCCCGGCGATCGCGATGCGCAGGTCCGAGACCGGATTGGCGAGCAGCGGCGTCGTCGGTTCGAGACCGCGCGTGGTTGTGCAGGCGGCATCGTCAGCGTCCGGCCCCTGCATCGCGTCGTAGGCGAGCGCGAGATCGGTGACGGAGCGTGCGAACGGACCGAGATGATCGAAGCTCGCGACGAACGGGAACGAGCGCGCGCGCGACAGCCGGCCATAGGTCGGCTTCAGGCCGAAGATGCCGCAGAAGGAGGACGGCACGCGGATCGAACCGTTGGTGTCTGATCCCAGCGCGATCGGCACCAGCGCGCCACCAACTGCGCTACCAGAACCACCCGAGGAGCCGCCGCTCATCCGCGTCGTGTCATGCGGATTGCGCGAGGGGCCGTCATGAACGTTCTCACCGGTGAAGTCATAGGCGTATTCGCCCATGTTGAGCGCGCCGACCAGCACCGCGCCGGCTGCTTCCATGCGTTCAATCAAAGTGGCGTCGCGCTTGGCAGGTGCGCGATCGCGATTGATCTTCGAGCCCGCGCGGGTCGAAAGGCCCGCGACATCGAACAGGTTCTTCACCGCGAAGGGGACGCCGGCGAGCGGGCCAACCTTCTTGCCGGCCGCGATGTCGGCATCGATCGCGCGCGCTTTGGCACGGGCGCGATCGGCGGTGACGTCGGTGAAGGAGTTGAGGACGGTGTCGTGCTGCTTGATCCGCGCGAGGGCTGCTTCGGTGGCATCGAGTGCGGACAATTGACCGCCCGCCACCGCTTTCGCAATGTCGGCAGCCGTCATCTCTGGCTTCGTGGTCATGGCGGCGTCAGACACTGAACACGGGCGCCGGCTCGGTCTCGTCCGGCAGCGCGAATTCATCGACCAGGCGGGCGAGCCGCAGCGAGACTTCGAGGTTGGCGCGAACGGCCGGCCTCCAGGCGTCCTCGACCGGCAGCGCCAGCGCTTTGGAAACGGCGTCGATGTAGTCGTCCAATGGTTCGGCGGCCATCACTCTCTCGAACTATGCGTCTCAGTGAACCGGCAGCGGCGGATGTGGGATCGCCGTCAACAGCTCCTTGGTGTAGTCGTCCTGCGGATCGCTCAAAACCCTCTCGGAGGAGCCCTCCTCCACGATTCGACCCGACCGCATGACAATGACACGATCGCACAACAGGCGCACTACATTCAAATCATGCGAGACAAACAGATAGCTCATACCTAGCCGTGCCTTGAGGTCCTGGAGCAGGTTCAGGACCACGGCCTGGACCGAGACGTCCAGCGCTGCCGTCGGCTCGTCCAGGATGACGAGTTTTGGGTGCAGGGCGATGGCCCGGGCGATGCCGACGCGGGCCTTCTGGCCGCCGGACAATTGGTGCGGGAAGCGGTCCAGCAGATTGAGCGGCAGGCCGACCATGGTGGCCAGCTCCTCGCAGCGGGTGCGCAGCGCGTCGCGGCCTTTGACGTCGCCGAGCTGCATGATCGGGTCGGCAATGGCGCGCACGGCGGTGAAGCGCGGGTTGAGGCTGTCGGTCGGGTCCTGGAACACCATCTGGATGCGGCTGCGCTGCGGCAGCCGGGCAAACGAGGCAGGCTGGATGGCGCCGATATCCTCGCCGTCGAACTGGATCAGGCCCGAGGTCTGGTCAAGCAGCCGCATCACCATCATCGACGTGGTCGATTTGCCGCAGCCGGATTCGCCGACGAGGCCAACGCTCTCGCCATGACCGATCGAGAAGCTGATGCCGTCGACGGCGCGAAAGACATCCGGCTCGACCGGCGGCTTGCGGCCGAACAGCTTTCCGAGCGTCGCGGTCGCGCCCTGGCGGGGATATTCCTTGACCAGTTTTTCGATGAGGAGCAGGGGCTTTTGGCCTGCCGCAGCGGTCGGAGCGGATTCCACGGTCGCTGCGCTCGCGGCAGCGGCGGCTGCGCCCTCCTCCTCCGGCAACAGATCCCGCAACGACACGCCGAGCCGCGGTGTCGCGCGCATCAGCTTCTTCGTATAGGGATGCTGCGGGTTGGCGAAGATATCGGCGGCCTTGGCGGTCTCGACCACGCGGCCCTTCTCCATCACGACGACACGGTCGCAATAGGCAGCCGCCAGGCCGAGATCGTGCGTGATCAGGATGGTCGACATCGCCTTGCGCTTGGTCAGCTCGACGATGAGATCCATCACCGCCTTCTGCGTGGTGACGTCGAGGCCGGTGGTCGGCTCGTCCGCGATCAGGAGCTGCGGATTGCAGGCGAGCGCGAGCGCGATGACGACGCGCTGGCACATGCCGCCGGAGAGCTCGAACGGATAGGCATGGTAGCGCTCGCGCGGGCGGGCGATCTTGACCTGCTCCAGCGCCTCGATCGCCTTTTCGCCGTGGTCCGAAACCATCGCCTGCTGCACATGGGTGCGCAGCACGTCCTCGATCTGGTCGCCGACCTTGCGGATCGGGTTGAGCGCGGCGCGCGGGTTCTGAAAGATCATCGAGACTTCGCGGCCGCGCAGATCGCGCATCTGGTCTTCGGTCGCGGCCTTCACGTCGATGCCGGAGAACATCACCGAGCCCTCGGCAATCTTGCCGGCACGGTCGAGAATGCGCATCACCGCGTAGGATGTCACCGACTTGCCGGAGCCGGACTCGCCGACGATGGCGAGCGTCTCGCCCTTGGCGACGGAGATGTTGACGTGCTGCACCGCCTTGACGATGCCGCGGCGGGTGTTGAATTCGACGGTGAGGTCCTGGACGTCGAGCAGGGGCTGGGCGGTCACGACTGCCTCCGGTCCACTAAAAACGTCGAAAACAACCCCATGCACAGTAGAATGGCACTGGAATCATTGAGGAATTTCTGCGGGTGTGAGGCGGGCACCGCTCTCTCGTTCCCTCCCCCCTTGCGGGGGAGGGGCAGGGAGAGGGGTAGCCACGAACACAGACCTCGCCCGGGGCTACCCCTCTCCCCTACCCTCCCCCGCAAGGGGGGAGGGAGCGCAGCTGCGAGCTTGGAAACAATCATCACGTCCTCCGCTGCGGGTCGACGATGTCGCGGAGGCCGTCGCCGAGGAGGTTGAAACAGAACACGGCGATCATCAAAGCGAGGCCCGGAAACAGCGCGATCCACCATTCGCCGGAGACCATGAAGCCCGCGCCTTCGGCGACCATGATGCCCCATTCGGCGGTCGGCGGGCGGACGCCGAGACCGATGAAGGAGAGGCCCGCGGCGTTGAGGATGGCGTAGCCCATGGTCAGCGACATCTGCACGATCATGATCGGCATGATGTTCGGCAAAATGTGCACCAGCAGGATGCGGAATTCGCCGTTGCCGGACAGACGCGCCGCCTGCACGAAGCCGGCGTTGCGGCGGACATTGGCCTCGGCGCGCGCGACGCGGGCATAGAGCGGGAAATTGACGATTGCGGTCGCCAAAATGATGTTCTGCACGGTGTTGCCGAGCGCGGCCACGATGCCCATCGCCAGCACGAACAGCGGGAACGCCATGATGGTGTCGGCGATGCGGCCGACGATGCGGTCGGTCCAGCCGCCGAAATACCCGGCGGCGAGACCGGCGAGGCCACCCATCAAAAACACCAGCACGACGGAAGCGACCGCGATGAAGGTATCGAGCCGAGTCGCCACGACGACGCGGCTGAAGATATCGCGGCCCAATTGGTCGGTGCCGAACCAGTGCGCGGCCGATGGCGGCTTCAGCGACGCGGCGGTGTCGGACGCCAGCGGATCATAGGGCACCACATAGGGACCGAAGATCGCGGCAGCGAGAATCAGGACCAGCAGGCCGAAGGCAAAGCCCGTGACCTTGTTCTCACCGAGAACGTAACGGGTCTGTTCGATGATCGCGACCAGCCCCGACGTGCGGGCGGGACCGGCGGGTTCAACAGCAGGTGCAACGGAGCTCATCTTTCACCCCTAGCCTTCAAGCCGCACGCGTGGATCGATCACGCCATAAAGAATGTCGATCACGAGATTCAAAAGCACGTACATCACCGCCATGGTCAGCACGAAACCCTGAACCGGCGCGAAATCCGACGAGATCAACGCTTCCACGGCATAGGAGCCGATGCCGGGCCACGCGAACACCTTCTCCACCAGCACGTTGGCGCCGAGCAGAAAGGAGAACACCATGCTGAGCGTGGTGATGACGGGGAGCATCGCGTTGCGGAAGGCGTAGGTGACGATGACGGTCGCCGGCGACAGGCCGCTGGCGCGGGCGGTGCGCACGAACTCCGACGACAGCACCGCCAGCATCGAGGCGCGGGTCATGCGCGCGATCGGCGCCAGCGAGAAGATCGCCAGTGTCGCCGCCGGCAAGATGAGCTGGCTCAGCGCCGAGCGAAACGCCTCGAAGTCGCGCGCGATCAGCGTGTCGATCAGGTAGAAACCGGTAATTGTCGTCGGCGCGCTATAGAAAACGTCGAGACGGCCGAGCGGCGCGGGCGACCAGCCGAGCTGGAAATAGAACACGTAGACCAGCACCAGGCCGGTGAAGAACACCGGCAGCGACACGCCGGCCGTCGTCGTCACCCGACAGAGATGATCAACCCATGATCCCGGCCGCGTCGCAGCCAGCATGCCGAGCGGAATGGCGATCACGATCGAGACGATGAGGCCTATCAGGGTCAGTTCAGCGGAGGCCGGCAGGCGGTTGCGGATTTCGGCCGCGACCGGCTGGCCGGTGGTGAGCGAGTTGCCGAAATCGCCATGGGCGAGATCGTTGGTGTAGCGGAAGAATTGCTCGACCAGCGGCTTGTCGAGGCCGAGCTTTTTGCGGATCTGCTCGACGGCTTCCTTCGTTGCGGCGGGGCCGGCGAAGTAGGCCGCGGGATCGCCGGGCAGTGCGCGCGTCAGCAGGAAGGTGACGATGACGACCCCGATCAGCGACGGAATCGCGAACATCAGGCGCTTGCCGATCATGGTCAGCATGACGACCTCCCCGTGCGCTGTGGTTGGAAATGAGATCGTGCTGCGCATACCGCTGCGTTCCCTCCCCCCTTGCGGGGGAGGGCTAGGGAGAGGGGTGGCTCCGGGAGAGGTCGGAGTTCGGGGCTACCCCTCTCCCCGACCCTCCCCCGCAAGGGGGGAGGGAGCTTGAAGAGCGTGCTCACCTCACTCATGACGCCTCACCCCTTCGCCATCGCGCGATAATCCAGGCGGCGGTGGAACCAGTATTCGTAGCCGCTGATGTTCTTCTGCATCGCGACGTTGACGAAGGGCTGATACAGCGGAATGCGCGGGACGTCGGCGTAGGCGAGATCGACAAAACCCTTCACGTCGGTGTCGTAGGTCGCGATGTCGCCGGTCGCAGCCGCGTTGCGCGCGCCGTCGATCAGCTTGTCCATCTCCGCTGACTTGTAGCTCATGGTGTTGAAGACGGAATTGTTGCCGTGATAGCACCAGTAGAAGAAGTATTCGGGGTAATCGAGCCAGCCCGAGAACACGTTGGTGAAGAGCGGCATCTCCTTCTTGTTCAACTCGGTGCGCCAGTTGGCGCCGGGCACCTTGTTGATCGTGGTCTTGATGCCGATCTGGCCGAGTGATTCCTGCACCAGCACGCAGAGCGGCTCGTTGACGCCGGCAAAATTGAGATCGAAGGAGATCGTGGTCTCGAAACCGTTGGCGTAGCCGGCTTCCGCCATGAGCGCTTTCGCCTTCTCCATGTCGGTGTTGTATTTGTGCTGCTGCGGCCAGGCCACTTCGGTCGGCTTGTCCTTCGCGGCACCGAACATCGGGTTCGCCAGCCCGAACATCACCGCGTCCATGATCTTCTGATACGGCAGCGCGTATGCGACCGCCTGACGTACTTTGAGATTGTCGAACGGCGCCTTGGTCACGTTCATGCCGATGTACTGGATGCCGTTGGAGAACGGCAGCGACACCACGTTGAGCTTGCCGCTCGCCTTCATCTCCTGGAAATCCTTGAACGGCAGTTCGTACGAGATGTCTGCGTCACCGCGCTCCAGCAGCGCGCGGCGGTTGCCGGCCTGCGGCACCATGCGCCAGATCACGCGCTTGATCTTGGGCAGCGGACCGCCGACCCAATCCTCGTTGCGCTCCATGACCACTTCGGTGCCGGCGGTCCACTTCGTCACCTTGTAGGCGCCGGAGCCCGCGGTCTGCTGCTTGGTGTATTCGAGACCCCACGGGTCTTTCTCGCTGGAATTCTTCTTCACGAGTTCCGAATTGATGACGCAAGGCACGATCACGGCGAGGTCGGGAATCGTCAGCCGATCCTTCTTCGCGAAATCGACTCGTACGGTGCCGTCGTCGACCACGACGAACTGCTCGGGCTTGGTCAGCGAGCCTGCGCTCATCTGGAAGGTCGGGAAGCCGCCGACGGTGACGGCGCGATCGAGCGACCACTTCACGTCTTTCGCCGTGACCGGCGTGCCGTCGTGGAATTTGGCGTTCTTCTTCAGCTTGAAGGTGACCGACATGTCGTCGATCTTCATGTCGTCGGCGAGCTCGCCCTTGAACTTGTCGCGGTCGTAATAGGGCACCCCGCCGGGGCCGCTCTTCATCTCGTGGCTGATCAGGCGGTCGTAGCAATTCCACGACACTTCATAGCCGGGCACGTTGGTGCCGACGCCGTGGATGTCGAGATTGTTGGGGCCGCCTTCGGAGACGATCAGCAGCGTCTCGGAGCGCGCATCGGCCTTGGCCGAGGAGATCACCGACGGCACGGCCGGAAGCGCCGCGCCAGCGGCCAATCCGGAGACGGATTTGAGGAAATCGCGGCGTTTCATGAAACGGCTCCAACTCAAAAAAGCTTCTGGTTGGAACTGGATTCGCAAGGTTCGTGCCAAAGCTTAACGGGGCTTTACACTTCACCTAAATAATTGATTTCGTAGTATAAATTGCGATCGGATGCGCCAAACATCGATGCTCACGACTTGTGCATTGCATACAAAGATACGTCTATGCTCATTAAATAGACTGAATTTTACCTCGGCCTATTTGGTGGGCGCCACCTCTTTGATGTCGTCCTGGCGAAAGCCAGGACCCATTACCCTAAGGGATGGTCTGGCGAAGACTCGCGGTTACCCGCTTCGCACAACGATTTCCCCCTGGGGTAATGGGTCCTGGATCGGCGCTCCGCTTCGCTACGCTTGTCCGGGACGACGGTAGAGATCGGGGCGAGGTCACTCCGCCCAAATCAAATCCTGAAGCGCAACGAGATCGTCCGCCCTCTCCTGCCAGCCCTCGATGCAGATGTGGCTGTTGAGATCGCTGGCGTGGTGCAGCAGCATCAGGGCCATCAGGCGCCGCTTGAGTGCATAGTCGGGCTTGGCATAGCCAAAGCCTCCGAGCAGGCTGCGCACCCGGCCGGGCGAGCCCGCCGCCATGAAGGCGCTGGGACCGAGCAGATCGTAGTCGCGCCATCCGGTCCGGACATCGCCGAAGTCGAACAGGCCGGCAAGCGACCAGTCACTGTTATGGCAGGCGAGCAGAAAATTTTCCGGAATGTATTCGCCGATCAGGATCACCGGCGGCGCATCCATGGGGATGAGTTTTGCCGCATCGCGCAGGAGATCGTCGAGGCCGGCGAGAAATTTTGGTGCAAGGCCGAGACGTTCGTGCCGCGCGCGACAGCCCTGCATCTGCGCGCGCATGAACGCATCCCAGCGTGGTTCGATCTGCGCAAGTGGGCCGAGCGGCGCGCGCTGCACGGCCGCGATGGTTTCGCCGATCTGGCGCAGCACGCGCTCCTTCTGTGCTTCCGCGAGGTGTGGCCAGACCTCGGAGCCGAGCGTGCCGGCGAGGCGCGTGATGATGAGATAAGGCCAGCCGTCGCGCTCGCCTTCGGCGACGATCTCCGGAATCGGCAGATGGAGGCGGCCGGCCAGCTGCGTCAGCGAACCGCGCTCGGAGACGAATTGCGCGCGCAGCAGCGGCGGAAAAATCTTCAAGATCAGCTTGTCGCCGAAGCCTGCGACGAGATTGGTGCCGGTCGCAAACACATGCGCGCGGCCATCGAGACCGTGGCTACGGGCGATATCGATCGCGATCGGCAGCCAGCGCGATGGGTCGGTGCGCAGGGCGCGGTAGGCGTCCAGATGCGTCGATGCCGACAGCCCCCAGGCCCCGAACGAATCCGGCGACTGCGCCTTGCTCATCAGATCACCGACCCCGCCCGCACTTATTCCAGCACATCCTTGACGCTGTTCTTGATGGTCGCGGGAACGGCATGCTCGGGAATTTCGATGGTGTGGGCGCCACGCGTGATCCGGTAACTGAACGCGTCGGCCTGACCTGGATGTGTCGCCGGGACTTTGTTCGGATCGGCAAACAGCGACTCCACCGTTTTTTGATCGGCGGGCGACAAATCCGACAGCGCCAGTTCGCCGCGGCTCTTGAGGTGAGGGCCGCCGAAGCCAGCGACCCCTCCGACGCGCTCGATCTTCAAACGATCCACGCTTTCACCCTTTCGCGGCGTGCTGCACCGGTTACAGCCCCACTTTCGTCCACCCCGCATTGACGGCAGCGGAGACAGCGGGCGCGTTCGGATACATTGTATGCGCCACCTGACGGGTCCGGGCGGCAAATGCCTTCATCGTCATGTTCGGCGTCGGGCCGAAGCCCGTCACCGAACGATACCACACTTGCCCGATCTGGGCCCAACTATTACCGCCGAGCGTCACGCAAGCCGTGCAGAAAGCAAGATTCGGCGGCCCGCTTGCATAGTGCGGATCCATGCCCGGCGTCACTTGCGAATATTTGGTCGGTTGCGGCGCCAGGCAGTGCTTGGCTGCGGGATCGGCCATATCGCGCAGGCAGGTGAACCCCTTCTTCTTCGAGGCAGCCCCCATGATATCGCGCCCAATCAGCCAGTCCGCCTTCTTGACGTTCTGCTTGGCTTCCCATTGCCGGAACATCGAGCCGAAGCAATCCGAGATGCTCTCGTTCAGGCCCCCGGCATCGCCGCTATAGACGAGTTGCAGACTGTGCTGGGTCACGCCATGGGTCAGCTCATGACCGATGACGTCGTTGCCCCTGGTGAAATCGACGAAGATGCTGCCGTCACCGTCGCCATAAAGCATTTGCGACCCGTTCCACATCGCGTTGTTGTATTTCTCGCCGAAGTGAACCGACGACATCATGGTCATGCCATGATCGTCGATCGAATTCCGGTTGAAGACCTCCTTGTAGAACTTTGCCACTTTGCTGGTCTGGTTGAAGGAGCGTTTGACGGAGCCGTCCGACGACGTCTTCGGCTTCGAGACATGCGTACCCGGCAGTGTTTGCGTGTGCTTGCAGTCGTAGACCGTGACTGATGGTGCTGCGGCAAGCGTGACCAACCCATCGGCACGCGTCGCAGCGACGCTCGTGAACTTCGCGGCCTGTGTCCGCAATTCGCGCAGTTCGTGACTGATCTGGACCGTGTCGACCATCCGCTTGCGGACCGAGGCAGAGAGCTTCTTGTCCTGGGAGAGCCTGGTCAGAATGTCATTCGGGATGATGAAACATGAGCAGGGCATTTATAGCCTCCAATTCGATTTTCTACGAAAATGAAAGGATGAAACGACTGCAAGATCATCGCTGCCGAACTGGCGGCGACAAGCGTTGCCGCCAGTTCGGGCGACATGCTTTCGAGACTATTGCAGGCGCACGGCCCGTTGCGTGTGAACTCGCACACATATTTCAGGTTGTGTGGCGGCCGATTGACTTCGCCGGTGAACGGGCATCACGACTCGGGCGCGACAAACCGCCGCTACCTATCCGGGCTGGCGCGCTCGAACTGGCGCAACAGTTTGTTGCCGCGTTCGACCGCCGAATCGAGCGCTCCTTGCGCGCCCTTGTGGCCGGCAAAGGCCTGCTCCAGCTCGTCCTCGATCACGCCACGGATCAGCACGAAGGAGCCGAGCCGGATGCCCTTCGAATTCTCCGTTGGCGGATGCAGCGTAATCTCCTCGAACGAGATCGCCGAGCCCGGATTGCGCTCGTAAAAACCCTGCGCACGCGTCAGCTCGAAGGCAGCACGGGTGATCGGCAGATAGCCGGTGTTCTGGTGCCAGGCGGCCTGCACGCCGGGCTGCGACAGATAGGCGAAGAACCGCGCCACGCCCTTGTACTCCTCGCGCGGGCGGTCGCGCAGCACCCACAGCGTGGCGCCGCCGATCAACGAGTTCTGCGGTGCGCCCTTTACGTCGGGCCAGTACGGCATCATGCCGTAGCCGATCTCGAATTTCGAATTCGCCTTGATGTCGGCGCGGGTTGCGGAAGACCCGATGAAGATGCCGCATTCGCCGTTCTGGAAGCGCGGCTCGGCCGACTGCCCGCGGCCGCTATAGTCGAACAGTTTTGTCTTTTGCCATTCGGCGAGCTGGGCGATGTGCTTGACCACGACCGGATTGTTGATGGTCAACTCTGCGTCGAGCCCGGCAAAGCCGTTGGCGCGGGTCGCAAGCGGCAGATTGTGGTAGGCCGAAAGATTCTCGACATGGATCCAGGACGGCCACGACGTGGTGAAGCCGCACGCGACACCATGGTCGCGCAGGCGTTTTGCCACGGTGCCAAGCTCGGGCCAGGTCTTCGGCGGCGTTTCCGGATCGAGACCGGCGTCGCGGAACATGGTCTTGTTGTAATAGAGAATCGGCGTCGACGAATTGAACGGGAACGACAAGAGATTGCCGGCCGCGTCGGTGTAATAGCCGGAGATCGCGGGAAGGTAATCGTTGAGCGAGAACGGCTCGCCCATGTCCCGCATCATGCTGTACACCGGATAGATCGCGCCCTTGGCCGCGGTCATGGTGGCGGTGGCGACCTCGTTGACCTGCACGATCGCGGGCTGGCTGCGCGAGCGGAAGGCAAAGATCGCAGCGGTCACCGTCTCGGTGTAGCTGCCCTTATAAGTTGGAACGATGCGGTAATCCGACTGCGAGGCGTTGAAGTCGGAGGTGAGCTTCTCGAGCTGCTTGCCAAGCTCGCCCGACATGGCGTGCCACAGCGCGATGTCGGTGGCGGCGCGCGCCTCGCTGCTCAATGCGAGGGCCATTGAGACGGCGACGATCTGCAAAAGGCGCAATGCTGAAGTCACGATGGCACTTCCATGTCGTGCGGCAAAAGGCGACCGCACCCTGCTTAAGGCGCGGCACCTGCGGTTTCAACCGGGAATGAGGGCCAGTCGCGCCGCACAAGCGCGCGAAGGGACCGGGGCGGGATGGCCTTCCCTTTACCATCTGCTAGATTGCATTGAACCTTTTGCTCCCGCCATAGACTCCATCTCCGAGGGGTTGAGTGTGCCAGTGCCAAACCGTGCCGAACTCTCACGGACCGGGGTGATTTTCGTCGCGCTTCTGCTCGCCATCTGCGCGACGGGCGCCGCTGCGCGTGAATTCCGCGCCGCCGACACCCAGACCGAGGATTACCCGACCGTCCAGGCGTTGCGCTACATGGGCGCGCTGATCGCCGAGCGCACCGGCGGCCGCCATGAGATCAAGGTGTTTCACTCCCGCCAGCTCGGCGAGGAGAAGGAGACGATCGAGCAGACCCGCGCCGGCGCGATCGACCTCAACCGGACCAATGTGGCGCTGATCGGCAATTTCGTTCCGGCAATGAACGTGCTGGCCATGCCGTTCCTGTTCCGGTCCATCGAGCACATGCAGAAGGTGCTGGACGGGCCGATCGGCAGCGAGATCCTCGGCAGCTTCGAACCTTACGGCTTTGTCGGGCTCGCCTTCTACGATTCCGGCGCCCGCTCGATCTACAACGGCGTCCGGCCCGTGAAGAGCGTCGCCGACCTCAAAGGCCTGCGGATCCGGGTGCAGCAATCGGAGTTGATGAGCGAGATGGTCCGCGCGCTCGGCGCCGAGCCGGTCGAGCTGCCCTATGGGCAGGTGCTCACGGGGCTTGCGACCCATCTGATCGACGGCGCCGAAAACAACTGGCCATCTTTTGTGACGACAGACCATTACAAATACGCCGGCTACCTTGCGCTGACCGAGCACACGATGAGACCGGAGGTGCTGGTGATCTCGCTCAAGGCCTGGCGCAGCCTGTCTGCCGAGGACCAGCAGATCTTCAGGGAGGCCGCGGCGCGCTCAAGCAATTTCATGCGCGAGAAGTGGCGCGACCTCGAGGAGCAATCGCAGCTCAAGGCCGAGGCCGCGGGTGTCACCATCGTCAGGGATATCGACCGCAAGCCGTTCGAGGACGCGATGGCTCCGATCTACGCCAAGGCCGCGCGCGATCCCGCCGCGGCTGCACTGATCGAACGCATTCGCAAGGTGGAGTGAAGCTGCTTGGCTGCACCCGGACACAGCGAGCACGCAGACAGGCCGCCCGGCCCGATCGGGCGGCTGCGCGCGCGTCTGGTCGGCGTGTTGCGGGCGGTGCCGATCCGCTGGCGCATCCTGTCGATCGCGGCGCTGAACTCGGCCGTGGTGATCGTGCTGGTGGCGATGATCTGGAACGGCGCGCAGGTGCTGGGCTCGGCCTGGGACGACGTGCGCCAGGTGCGCGAGTCCGACCGGATCCTGGCGCTGCTCGAAAGCGAGACCGGGCGGCTCCAGAACCTGATCCATCGCTACATCAACCAGCCGAGCCCGGACCTGTTCGCCGAGATCCTGCTGCTGCGCGAGGCCGTGCTGGGCACGCTGACCGATCGCGCCGCCAAGGACCCGATGCTGGCGGGCTCGGTCGAGGAGCTGGAGCGCACCACCGACCGCTTCCTCAACGGGTTCGGCGAGCTGCGCGCCGTACAGGCGACCATCGCCAAGACCTATGAGGAGCAGGTGCAGGGCCCGGCCAAGGACATGGCGGGCCTCTATTCCATCATCGAAGGCGCCACAGGTCACCGCGACGCGCTGATCTGGCCGTCGCTCGGCAAGTCGCGCGAGGCCTTCACGGCAATGCTGGTCGCGGCCAATTCCTACTATCTGTCGCTGTCGCCGGGTGCGGCTGACGACGCACGCCGCAACACCGAGACGATCGAGACAACCATTCCGGTGATGATCGATCTCGCGGACAACGACCTCCAGCGCATGGCGCTGCAAAAGCTCTCATCCCGCACCATGGCGCTGCGCGAAGGCTTTGCAAAACTCTCCGAGCAACTGGCGAGCCGCACCGAGCTGCTGCGCAACACCATCGACGCCAGCCAGGCCGAGGCGATCGGCGCCATCGACGATCTCTCCATCAAGATGCGCCAGCGCGAGCAGAAGGCGCAGGAGACCTTTGACCGCACGCTGGCGGATATTTCGCGGCGGGTGCTGTCGATCGCGGTGATCTTCCTCGGCATCATCCTCACCGCCGGCGTGCTGATCGCGCTGTCGATCCGGCTGCCGCTCCAGCAGATCATGGCGGCGATGCGCGCGATCACGCTCGGCGATCTCGGCCGCGCGGTGCAGGGCACCAAGGCGCGCGACGAGGTTGGGGCCATGGCGCGCGCGGTCGAAGTATTCCGCGAGAACGCCATCGCCAAGCGCGAGACCGAGGACGAGCTGCGCGCCTCCAAGGAAAAGGCCGAGAGCGCGCTGCTCGAGCTCAACGCCGCACAGCAGAATTTGATCGATGCCGAGCGGCTCGCAGCGCTCGGTGGCCTCGTCGCCGGCGTCGCGCATGAGGTCAACAACCCGATCGGCATCAGCCTGACCGTTGCCTCGAGTTTTGCCCGGCGCAGCGAGATCTTCGAGGCGCAGCTCAAGGGCGACGGCGGCCTGCGCCGCTCGCAGTTGGAGGAGTTCGTGCAGGCCTCGCGCGACGCCTCGCAGCAGCTTGTCGCCAACCTCACGCGCGCCGGCGAGCTGATCCAGTCGTTCAAGCAGGTCGCGGTCGACCGCTCCCATGCCGAGCGCCGGCAGTTCTCGCTCAGCGAAGCCACCGACCAGATCATCGCGAGCCTGAGGCCCGTGCTGAAGCGCTCGCTGATCACGCTCCAGGTCGACGTGCCCGAGGGGCTGCTGCTCGACGGCTATCCCGGCTCCTATGGCCAGATCCTGACCAATTTGTTCCTCAACGCCGCCAACCACGCCTTCGCCGACGGCCGCACCGGCACCATCACGATCTCGGCGCGGCAGCGCGGGGCCGACGACATCGAGATCATCTTCGCCGATGACGGGGCCGGCATGACCCCTGACGTGCAGCGCCAGGCGTTTGACCCTTTCTTTACCACCCGGCGCAATGAAGGCGGCACGGGACTTGGCCTGCATATCGTCTATAACCTTGTCACCCAGCAGCTCGGCGGTCGAATGATGCTGGAATCCAAGCTGGGACAAGGCACCACTTTTCGCATTATTATGCCCCGCCTCGCCAAGGGCGGCGCGCCAAGCACAGAGACTGACGGGACTTCTCAATGGCCGAACAGGACGATGTCCTCCACCTGATCGACGATACCGGTACCGCGTCGGAGGATACGGACGCCCGGAAGTGGAAGATCGCCGTCATCGACGACGATCCGGCCGTGCATGACGGCACCCGCTTCGCGCTGTCCGACTACAGCCTCAACGGTCTGGGCCTGGAGATCCTCTCCGCCCATTCCGCGGCGGAAGGCCGCAAGCTGATGGCCGCGCACAGCGACATCGCAGCGGTGCTGCTCGACGTCATCATGGAGACCGACGTCGCCGGCCTCGAGCTGGTCGAATTCATCCGCAACGAGCTCAAGAACGAGACCGTACGCATCATCCTGCGCACCGGACAGCCCGGCCAGGCGCCGGAGCGGCGCGTGATCGTGCAGTACGACATCAACGACTACAAGGCCAAGACCGAGCTCACCGCCGACAAGCTGTTCACCTCGCTGACCGCGGCGCTGCGCTCCTATCAGCAGCTCGAGCGCATGGTGCAGACGCGGCGCGGGCTCGAGATCATCATCGATGCCGCCTCCACGCTGTACGACTTCAAGTCGATGCAGCGGCTCGCCGAGGGCGTGCTGACCCAGCTCGCCTCGCTGCTCAATGTCGACTGCGCCGGTATACTGGTCTTGCGCGACAATGGCGGCATCGATCCCGAGCTTTCGGTGCTCGCCGGCAGCGGCTGCTACAGCCGCTTCATCGGCACGACCTCGTCGAAGGCCCTCGACCCCGATCTGCGCGCAATGGTGGAAGCCGCCTTCCAGGGCCGCAAGAACGAATTCGCCGACCACCGCAGCGTGATCTATTTGCGCACCGGCTCTGGCCGCGAGGTCGTGGTGCTGCTCCAGGCCGAGCGCGAGCTGTCCGAGACCGACCGCTCGCTGGTCGAGATCTTCTCCAGCCGGCTTTCGATCGCGTTCGATAACGTCATCCTCTACCAGCAGCTTCAGGACGCCAACACGCAGTTGGAAGATCGCGTCGCCCAACGCACCCGCGCGCTGATGCAGGCCAACCGCCGCCTCTCGGCGCAATGGCTGCGGCTGCAGCGCGCCAACGGCTTCAAGAACGAGATTTTGGGCACCGTCGCGCACGATTTGAAGAATCCGCTCGGCGTCATCCTCGGCCGTACCGAGATGCTGAAGGAGCTGATCTCGACCGGCGCGTCCGCGAGCGGCGTGAGCGCCCAGGTCGACCACATCCGTGATGCGACCAAGCGGCTGACCTCAATGGTCGACCATCTGATCTCGGACGCGATGGCCGATGCCTTCGACATCACCATTCGCCGCGAGCCGGTCGACGTCGCGGCTTTGGTGAAGGAGGTCGCCGAGGCCAACCAGCCTCTGGCGGTCAACAAGCAGCAGGCGATCAGCGTCACGGCGCCGCCCAATTTCGTCACCATGTGCGACACCGACCGCATCCGCGAGGCGATCGACAACCTCATCAGCAACGCCATCAAATACTCACCGATCGCCGGCAAGATCACCGTCGCGGTCACCCATGAGGCCAACGACACCGTCATCCGCGTCAGCGACGAGGGCGCCGGCCTGTCGCCGGAGGATCTCGGCCGCCTGTTCGGCCGGTTCCAGCGGCTGTCGGCCAAACCGACCGCGGGCGAGAGCTCGACGGGACTTGGGCTTTCCATCGTCAAGCGTATTATCGACATGCATGGCGGCGGGGTGACCGCCGACAGCGACGGCCCCGGCAAGGGATCGACCTTCACCATCACGCTGCCCGCGACAGAAACGCCATGATCTGGAAGCCATGACCCAAAGCCAGCACATCATGATCGTCGACGACGAGGCCCCGGCCCGGGAGATGGTCGGCGATTACCTCAAGATGCACGGCTTCACCGTGACGCTGTGCGACGGCGGCAAGTCGCTGCGCGCCGCGATCGACGGCAGCATGCCCGACCTCGTCGTGCTCGACCTCAACATGCCCGAGGAAGACGGCCTCTCGATCATCCGCGACCTCAAGAGCCGCATCAACGTGCCGGTGATCATGCTCACGGCGACCGCGAGCCCGATCGACCGCGTCGTCGGCCTCGAGCTCGGCGCCGACGATTACGTGGCAAAGCCGTGCGAGCTGCGCGAGTTGATGGCACGTATCCGCTCGGTGCTGCGGCGAAGCGCGCCGCTCAAGCTGGCCGCATCTGAAGCGGCGCCTGCGAAATCCGACAAGGATCAGCTGGTGCGCTTCGGCACCAAATGGCTCGATCTCGAAGCGCAAGCGTTACGCGACGACGAGGGCAACGAGCATCCGCTGACTGCGTCGGAGTTCGGGCTGCTAAAAGTGTTCGCGGCGAATCCGAAGCGCGTGCTGTCGCGTGAGCGCCTGCTGGAATTGGCCAATGCGCGCGATGCCGAAGCCTTCGACCGCGCCGTCGACCTCCGCATCATGCGCATCCGCCGCAAGATCGAGCCCGATCCGACAAAACCCGCCGTGATCCGCACCATCCGCGGCGGCGGCTATCTGTTCTCGCCCGCGGGCGAGAAGGCGTAGGGCGTCAAGCGACACCGAACGCAATAGCCGGAAATACGTTCCCGGCTGCTCCAAGCGACGCGGAACGGGCCACCCCGTATTTTCCGTACGTTGAAATTACACGCCTTTTTACCTCGAATGTTTCGTCGCGGCCTTTCCGACGAAACAATTTGGTGGCGCACGAAACCATTTTCCCCTTTTCGTGCAGACGTCCAGAAACGTTGGCTCATTAACACTTTGGTCCAAGGAAACGCCGCTCGGTTGCGGCGCTACGGGGAGCTAAGTCAATGCCGAACGTCATCGCCATCAACGCCCAAGCCAGCCAGAGCATCATTGCCGCTCAGGCGACCTCGGACGACATGCTTCTCGAAAGCATTGCCGACGGCAACCGGACGTCCATGCACATCCTTTATTGCCGTCACAATGTGCGCGTCTATCGCTTCATCCTGCGCATCGTGCGTGATGCCACCACGGCCGAAGACCTGGTCAGCCAGGTGTTCCTGGACGTGTGGCGGACCGCCGGCCAGTTCCAGGGCCGCTCGCAGGTCTCGACCTGGCTGCTGTCGATCGCCCGCTTCAAGGCGCTGACCGCGATGCGCCAGCGCCGCTTCGAGGACATCGACCAGGAAGACGTGCGCCAGATCCCAGATGGTTGCGATACGCCGGAGACTTCGCTCGACCGCAGCGACACCAGCGCGATCCTGCGCGCCTGCGTCGCCAAGCTGTCGCCCGCGCATCGCGAGATCATCACCCTCGTCTACTACCATGAGAAGTCGGTGGAGGAGGTCGGTCAGATTATCGGCATCCCCCAGAGCACGGTGAAGACCCGGATGTTCTATGCCCGCAAGCAGCTGGCCGATTTGCTTAAGGGTTGCGGCGTCGATCGTTTTGCCGCCTGAAGGTCAATGATTTCAATGGGATAGGACCGGATTCCCGGCCCGATTCCAGGACACGAAAGCGTTACCGCCGACGAAACAATTGAAACAAACCACAACATCAGGCGGAAAAACTTCGTCCCTATAAGGATCACATACGGTTTCGTTAAACCTCCCAAGACCTCCAACGACCCGGCGAGATGCCCCCTCGCCGGGTCGTTTTTATTTTGGGGGTGGGCGGCACGCACCACCGGCCAGAGTGAGGCGGGCACACTCTCTCATTCCCTCCCCCCTTGTGGGGGAGGGGCAGGGAGAGGGGTACCGCACGGGGACTCTCGCGATTCGCGCGCGGGACGATCGCAACCGGATGGACCATTTGCTGGGCTACCCCTCTCCCCCACCCTCCCCCGCAAGGGGGGAGGGAGCGCACCGTCTACGCAGTCAGCAGTTGCGCCTCCGCGACACAGCCGCTCCGTCACGAACGTGTGACGTAACGATCCGCGCATCCATCCCGAACAGCCCTCGTAACCTCCTTCACGAGTGGCCCGATGCTCGAACTCACCTTTGCGCTCCTTGCCGGCGTCCTCACCATTGCCGCGCCCTGCACGTTGCCGATGTTGCCGATCCTGCTTGGCGCCTCGATCGGGCGCAGCTCGCATCTGCGGCCGGCGATGATCGCGCTCGGCTTCGTCGTTTCGTTCTCGGCGACCGCGCTGCTGCTCGGCGCGATCACGCGGGCATTCAATTTCGATCCGAACGTGCTGCGCGAGGCCGCTTCGGTCCTGCTGCTCGGCTTTGGCCTGCTGATGCTGTGGCCGACCCCGTTCGAATGGCTCTCGATCCGGCTCAACGGCTGGCTCGATCTTGGTGCTGCGAGCGGCGTCCAGCGCGAGGGCGCGCTCGGCGGTCTCCTGCTCGGCACCACGCTCGGCCTGGTCTGGACGCCCTGCGCCGGCCCCGTGCTCGGCTCCATCCTGACGCTGGTCGCGACGACGAAGAACGCGACCTGGGCCGGCACGCTCTTGATCGCCTACGCGATCGGCGCAGCGATCCCGATGCTGGCCATCGCCTATGGCGGACAGGCCGCGACCACGCGCGTGCGCAGCCTCGCGCGCATCTCGCCGCGGCTCCAGCAGGGCTTTGGCGTGGTCGTGATCGCCTTCGCGGTCGCCGCCTACTTCCAATACGACACGCTGATCGTGGCGTGGCTCACCGGATTCTACCCCACCGGCCAGATCGGCCTGTGATCACCGCAAAAACTCAACGGAGGACGCTTCCATGACTTTCAAACTGCTCACTGTGGCCGCCGCACTGATCGGCTTCGCCGTGACCGGCGCCGCCATCCCCGGCATCTGCGATGAAGCTTCGCGAGCCGCGCCGATCAATGTCGCGGCCGCTGCCCAAGGGACCGCGCCCGACTTCGCCGGCATCAGCAACTGGTTCAACTCGAAACCGCTCAACATCGCCGATTTGCGCGGCAAGGTCGTGCTGGTCGACTTCTGGACCTATGGCTGCGTCAACTGCGTCAACACGCTGCCGCATGTCACCGACCTCTATGCCAAGTACAAAGACAAGGGCCTCGTCGTGGTCGGCGTGCACACGCCGGAATTCCCGTTCGAGCGTTCGGCCTCCAACGTGCAGGCCGCGCTGAAGCGCCACGGCATCACCTATCCGGTCGCGCAGGATAACGATTCCGCGACCTGGAACGCCTATCGCAACCAGTATTGGCCGGCGCAGTACATCATCGACCAGAACGGCAAGATCGTCTTCCAGCACGAAGGCGAAGGCCGCTACGACGAGATCGACCGCACGGTGGCAAAGCTGCTGAACGCCAGCAGCTGATGTCGCATACGGCGGCTTGCGATGTCGCTTGACTCCACGGACCCGTCCGTGGAGGTTCGCGGCCGACGCAATCAGCCGCCCGCAATGGACGACGCGACCACCAGCAACGACATTCGCCTTCGTGAAGGCGCCTCGATCGCGCAGCGGCTGGTCATGGCTGGCTTTGTGGCAGCCGTTGCGCTTTGCTTTACACCGGGCCTGTTCACGCACGAGACCCTGGAAGTGATCATCTCCGTGGTCGCGCTGCTGCTGGGAGCGGTGTTCGTCGGCGCCGTCATGCTGGCGCCGGCGGTGGTTTGGATCATCACGCCGGATGAGATTCTGATCGGGCAGCAACGTCCGTTCGGGCGGCTCCGCACCAGGATCGTCACGAGAGACGACATCACAGGGCTACAGGTTCCCGGCGGCAAGACCGCAAAGGCCCGTTTCCAACTGGCCTTCACGCTGGCGTCCGGGGAGCGCCTGACGTCGCCGCCGATCTCCGACGTCACGCATGTCCGCGAAACTGTTGCCCGGATCGCCGCGCAATTCGACGTTCCCGATGTCGACGCGCCCGTCAATCCACTCGATGCCAGCAATCCCGAGATGCATCTCGGCGAACCCGTCGAGCCGTTTTCCGTCAGGGACATCCGGATCGCGGCATTGATCGTCGTCGCACTGAGCGCCGCACCCTACGCCTACAGGCTCTGGCGCGGTCTGCCGCCCAGCCTGGTCGACATCATGCTGCTTCCGCTTGGCGCAATCGCCGCGTTTGCGGTTCACAGATACGCCAACCTCGTGACCGGCGCCTTCTGGATCATCCGGCAAGGCGATATTCACGTCGAAAGCCTGTGGGGCGACGGCACGCCGCGCGCGGACCACATCGAAGGGCGCGACGTCAAGGCGATCACGGTCGAGCGGCGCGGCCGGTCCGAGGACGAGCACTGCATCGTCGTGATCCGATTGCAGTCCGGGCACCGGTTTCGCAGCCCCCGTATCGGCTCGAGGCTTGAGGCCCGCGCCGTGGGGGCTGAGATCGTCCGGCGGCTCGGGATCGCGCCGGAGAACAACCAGATCTAGCTGGCATCTAGTGCCAATTGGCGAAGTTGATCTCGCCGCGAGGCCGGTCTGAGCCTCTCCCGCTTGCGGCAGAGGTCGGCGCGTAGCGCCGGGTGAGGGTTCTATCCTCTTGGGGAGCGTTCATTGTGGAAGCAGCCTCTCCCCGACCCTCCCCCGCAAGCGGGGGAGGGAGCGCATCGAGCCCAGCTCGCTGCTTTTCGCGCCATCCCTTGTTTGTGGCATTGCCGGGCCCCGTCAAAAAACCAAAGCATTCTCGTGACATACCAGCCGGGCGTGCCATCAACTTGCCACGAAGCTGCCCCTGAGTTCAGATGGTTCCTAACGATTTGCGCTGTGGCAGCGGGGAGAGCTTGAAATGACGGATTTTCGTCGCCTGACCGGGGCGTTTTTGGCTGCGATTGGCCTGATCTTGTCCGCGCCGCACGCCTTCGCCCAGCAGCCTGACCGCGGCGACGAGCCCGGCCTGGTCGCCGACGACAGTTACGAGCTCGATCCGGAATGGCAGAAGCAGGTCGTGTACTACCGCACGACCGAAACACCGGGCACCATCATCATCTCGACCACCGAGCGCCACCTCTATCTGGTGCAGCCCGGCGGACGCGCGATCCGCTATGGCATCGGCGTCGGCCGCGACGGCTTTCAGTGGCAGGGGCTGGTGAACATCACCAACAAGAAGGAATGGCCGGACTGGACGCCGCCGCCGGAGATGATCCAGCGCCAGCCCTATCTGCCGCGCTTCATGGCCGGCGGCCCCGGCAATCCGCTCGGCGCCCGCGCCATGTATCTCGGCACCACCGTCTACCGCATCCATGGCACCAACCGTCCCGACACGATCGGCACCAAGGTGTCCTCGGGCTGCTTCCGTCTCGTCAACAATGACGTCGCCGATCTCTACGGTCGCGTCCCGGTCGGGACCAAGGTGGTCATCAGGCAGAAGCCCGAACTCTAAATACCCCGCCTCGTCCAGAATTCCTTTTCCCGATTATTTCGAGAGAGCAACATGATGCGCACATTTCGAGGCGGCCTGCTGATCGGGCTCGCGGTCGCCGTGCTGGTCGCCGCCTTGGCCATCACTTACGAGTTCTACGACACCCGCACCTTGAAGCGCACCGTCCGCCGCGGCGAAGTGCTGTGCGGCGTCAACAAGGGTCTGCCGGGCTTCTCGATCCCCGACGACAAGGGCAATTGGAGCGGCTTCGACGTCGATTTCTGCCGCGCGGTGGCCTCGGCGATCTTCGACGATCCGAACAAGGCGCGGTTCGTACCGCTCGACGCCAGCGAGCGCTTCAAGGAATTGCAGAGCCGCAAGGTCGACATCCTCTCCCGCAACTCGACCTGGAGCATGGCGCGCGAGCTCGACTATGACCTCTATTTCCCGGCGGTCGCCTATTACGACGGCGAAGGCTTCATGGTGCCGCGCGCGCGCAACAAGGAGACGGCGCTGGATCTGAACGGCAGCAAGGTCTGCGTGCAATCAGGCACCACGACGCTGCTCAACCTCGCCGACTACTTCCGTGCCAACAACATGAAGTATGAAGAGATCAAGTTCGACAAGCTGGAGGACGTGGTCAAGGCCTACGACACCGGCAAATGCGACACGCTCACCGCCGACGTCTCCCAGCTCTATGCGCTGCGGCTCAACATGGGCAAGCCCGGCGACCACATGATCCTGCCGGACATGATCTCCAAGGAGCCGCTCGCCCCCGTGGTGCGCCAGCGCGACGACGACTGGATGATGATCGTGAAGTGGACGCTCTATGCGATGATCAACGCCGAGGAGCTCGGCGTCTCCTCGGAGAACATCGACGAGGCCCTGAAGTCGAAGAAGCCGGAAGTGATGCGGCTGGTCGGCACCGAAGGCAATTACGGCGAGCAGCTCGGCCTCACCAAGGACTGGGTCGTCCGCATCATCCGCCACGTCGGCAATTACGGCGAGATGTATGAGCGCAATATCGGCGAGAAGTCCAAGCTGAAGATCCCGCGCGGCATGAACCAGCTGTGGAATGCGGGTGGCGTGCAATACGCGCCGCCGATTCGGTAAGGGGGCCTTCCCGCCGTAAGCTTGGGGCAGGCGCTTTCCATTCTCTCAACTGTCATCGCCCGCGAAAGCGGGCGATCCAGTATTCCAGAGACGACTGTGACGAATCGAGAGGCCGCGGCGTACTGGGTCGCCCGGTCAAGCCGGGCGACGACACCGCGCGTGAGGCGCGCCCTTCGCGTCTCAGCTCAATACCCCCGCGCCCGCGCAAGTTGCTCGGTATGATAATTCGCATCCCCGAACAATTCCTCGCACACCCGTGCGCGCTTCATGAAGAAGCCGATGTCGAACTGGTCGGTCATGCCCATGCCGCCATGCATCTGCACGCCTTCCTGCACCGCGCGGGTGGCGGTGGTGCCGGCGCGGGCTTTGGCAACTGCGACGGCTGAGGCGGCCTTGGCAACATCGCCATCCAGCGCCTGGAGCGCCTTCATCACGGCGGCGCGGGTGATCTCGATGTCGACATAGAGTTCGGCGGCACGGTGCTGGAGCGCCTGGAATTCGCCGATCAGCTTGCCGAACTGCTTGCGGCTCTTGAGGTACTCGATGGTGCGGTTGAACACCTCTTCGCTCAAGCCCACCATTTCGGAGGCGACCGCGCCGCGACCGATGTCGAGCACGCCGTCGAGCAAGGCGGCACCCTGATCGACCTCGCCGAGCACGCTGTCGGCATTGACCTCGACATTGGCGAGCTCGATGCGCGCCGCATTATGCGCGTCGACCATGATGGTGCGCTCGATCGCAACGCCCTTGGCCTTGGGGTTGACCAGGAACAGCGTCAACCCATCGCGTTCGCCGGCCGAGCCCGCGGTACGCGCGGCGACGATGAAGAGGTCGGCGACATGGCCATCGACCACCAGCGCCTTGGCGCCGGAGAGCTTGAAACCGTTGCCGGCACGCACGGCCTGGAGGCTGGTCTGGAGCGGGCGATGTTTTGCGCCCTCGTCGATCGCGAGCGTCGCGAGCAGCGAGCCGTTGGAGATCTTCGGCAGGTACTCCGACTTCTGCGCGGCATTGCCGCCACGGGTCAGCGCCGAGGCCGCGACCACGCTGGTGGCGAAGAACGGCGACGGCATCAAGGTGCGGCCGATCTCTTCCATGATGATGCCGGCCTCGACGAAGCCAAGACCGCTGCCGCCGAACTCCTCCGGCACGAGCAAGCCGGCAAAGCCCATCTCGGCAAAGGAGTGCCAAAACTCCTTGGAGAAGCCGGTGGGGTCCTTGGCGTCGCGCAGTTGCCGCAGATGCGACACCGGCGCCTTGTCGCTGATCAGCCCGCGCGCGCTATCGCGGAGCATCGATTGTTCTTCGGTGAGGACGAGGGCCATGGTGGTGTTTCCGATTCGAAGTCTATTTTTTGGTTCGTCATTCCGGGATGCGCCGTTAGGCGCAGGCCCGGAATCCATAATCCCGATTCGTGGTTATGGATTCCGGGCTCGCGACTTCGTCGCGCCCCGGAATGACAGCGCAGCTAGGCGCCAGGCAGATCGAGGATGCGCTTGGCGACGATGCCGAGCATCACCTCCGTCGTGCCGCCCTCGATCGAATTGGCCTTGGTGCGCAGCCAGGCACGCGGACGGGCACCTTGCCTGGAGCGCTCGCTCTCCCATTCCAGTGCGTCAACGCCGCCGGCCGACATCAGGATCTCGTAGCGGCGCTTGTTCAGCTCGGTGCCGTAATATTTCATCGCCGACGAGAACGCCGGATGCGCCTGCCCCGCCTTGGCGAGATCGACGGCGCGTTCGGCGCAAGCTGCGAGTGCGGCTTCATCGACGTCGAAGCTGGCGATCTTGCCGCGCAGCATCGAATCATCGAGCCGCCCTTGCGCATCGGCGCCGACTGAATCCGCCGCGACCTGGCCGAGCGGCCGGCCGACGCCGCGCTCGCCCATGCCGGAGATCATCGCGCGCTCGTGCTGGAGCAGATATTTCGCGACATCCCAGCCGCGATTGACGGTGCCGACCACATGCGATTTCGGCACGCGGACACCGTCGAAGAAGGTCTCGCAGAACGGCGAATAGCCGGAGATCAGCAGGATCGGCTTGGTCGTGACGCCCTTCGAGGTCATGTCGAACAGGATGAAGCTGATGCCGTCGTGCTTCTTCGCGGCGGCATCGGTGCGCACCAGACAGAATATCCAGTCGGCGTAATTGGCGTAGGACGTCCAGATCTTCGACCCCGTGATGACGTAATCATCGCCGTCACTCTCCGCACGGGTCTGGAGCGAGGCGAGATCGGAGCCGGCGTTGGGCTCAGAATAACCCTGGCACCAGCGGATCAGGCCGGCTGCGATCTTCGGCAGATGCTCCTTCTTCTGCGCCTCGTTGCCGTACTTCAACAGCGCCGGCCCGAGCATCCAGATGCCAAAGCTCGACAGCGGTGGCCGCGCGCCGATCTTCGCCATCTCCGCGCGCAGCACTTTGTGTTCAGCTGCGCTCAGGCCGCCACCGCCATATTCCTTCGGCCAGTCGGGCACGGTCCAGCCCTTGTCGCGCATGCGCTCGAACCAGACGCGCTGCGGCTCGGACGCGAATTTCGTATTGCGTCCGCCCCAGAACACGTCGGCGTCGCAGGTTGCAGGCTTGCGCATTTCCGGCGGACAGTTGGCCTCCAGCCAGGCGCGCGTTTGCTCGCGGAATGTTTCGAGATCGGCCGTCTCGGTGTCGGCGGTCTTAGAGTCGGTCATTGGTCGTTTCCATCAATCAAAATCGACTTATTGCGACAGACTCTGGGCCATCGCTTCGTGGAATTCAACCACTTCCGTGCTGCACATACCGAGCGGCATTCGGCTATAGTCGCCGCCACGGCGAGGCTTGAAAACAAAGAGGAAACGAGAATGCGCCTGAAACTTCTTTCGCCTGGCGAAATGAACGAGAGCCAGCGGCAGACCTATGACGAGTCGATTGCCGGCAAGCGCGGCAAGCCGCCGGCGCCGATGATGGCCTGGCTCAACAGCCCCGACATGGCCCGTCACGCCACGCGGCTCGGCGAGGTCCTGCGCTACGACACGATATTTCCCGCAAAGCTCTCGGAGATCGCGATCCTGGTGACGGCCCGACACTGGACCGCGCATTACGAATGGTATGCGCACAAGCGCCTGGCGCTTGCGGGCGGCATGAAGGTGGAGATCATCAACGCGATCCGCGACCGCCGCACGCCGGAGTTCGACGATCCCAAGGGCAAGATGATCTACGACGTCGCGAAGTCACTGCATGAGGGCCATGGCGTCGAGAAGGGGCTCTATGACGAGGCCGTGAAGCTGCTCGGCGAGCGCGGCGTCGTCGAGGTCATCGGGCTGTGCGGCTATTACACGATGGTCTCGATGACGCTGAACACGTTCGAGTTCGAGCTGCCGGAGGGTGAGGTGCCGGAGCTCTCTTGATTGCTCATTCGGAAATGCTGGGTTTCGGGATAGGCCAGTGGCGTTGTCCCGAGGCCCGGCTTATGTGGGGTTGATTAACGGAGCACTCTCATGTCGCAGACCTCAGCCGTCAACGCCGGCACCCGGATCGGCCACGTCCACCTCAAGGTCGCTGATCTCGATCGCGCGCTGGGCTTCTATTGCGGCGTGCTCGGCTTCGAGCTGATGCAGCGCATGGGCTCCGGTGCGGCCTTCATCTCGGCCGGCGGCTATCACCACCACATCGGGCTCAACACCTGGGAGAGCAAGGGCGGCTCGCCGCCGCCGCCGGGCACGACCGGGCTGTTTCACACCGCAATCCTCTATCCGACGCGCCCCGCGCTCGGGAATGCGCTGCACCGGGTGCTCTCGGCCGGCATTGCGCTGGATGGTGCCAGCGACCATGGCGTCAGCGAGGCGCTGTATTTGCGCGATCCGGATGAGAACGGCGTGGAGTTGTATTGGGACCGGCCGAAAGAGCAGTGGCCATTTGGGCCGGATGGGAAGCTGGCGATGATCACGAAGCGGCTGGATGTCGAGGGGTTGCTGAAGCAGCGGGAGGTGTGACGCCGTAGGGTGGGCAAAGCGAAGCGTGCCCACCAATCTTTCCACACGAGTGGACCGTGAGATGGTGGGCACGGCGCTGCGCGCCTTTGCCCACCCTACGAGAGCTTTGCTTTCGGCGAGCCCCGCACCATGATCAATGCCGCAGCCATCACCTCCAGCGCAATACACAGATAGAACGGCAGCGCGTACCCGCCCGAAAAATCACGCAAGAACCCGACCACACCCGGGCCGAAGGCATACGTCACCTGGTTGATCGCGGTGTTCAGGCTGATCAGCACGCCGAACGAGGCGGAATCGAATTCCCGCTGCACGATCAGCGACGGCATCGTGATGAGATTGCCGACCGAGAAGCCGAACACCGCGCAAGCCGCGATCAGCACATAGTCGTTGTGCAGATTGATGACGACGCAAAGCGCGGCCGCCTGGCTCAGGAACGACAGCGCGGAGGCCAGCCGCTGGTTGAGGCGGTCGATCACCATCGAGAACAGCACCCGGCCGATCACGGCCATCGCCGTCAGCACCGCGACCGCAACGGCCGCGCGCTCGCGCCCGATGATGGGATCGAGGAACGAGATCAGGTGCACGATGAAGCCGACCTGGGCGAACAGCACCAAAGCAAAGGCAATCGTCACGGTGAGGAAGCCGACGTCGCGCAGCGCGTGCTTGCGAATTTCGGCCGATGATTGCGGCTTCACCTTCGCCGCCCCGTGCCAGCCGTGGAGATCAGGCGGCCGGCCGACGACAAGCAGGATCACCGGCACGAGCAGCACCAGCATGGCGCCGGAGGTGGCGAACATCGCGTTTCCGAAGCCGATATGGCTGATCATCACCACCAGCAACGGCACGCCGACGATGCCGCCAAAGCTGGCGCCGTTCAGCGCCAGGCTGATCGCCATGCCGCGCTTCTGGTCGAACCACAGGCTGATCGTGTTGGTGATCATGGCGAGGCTGGTGCCGGCCCAGCCGAAGGCGAGCACGGCATCGGCGAGATAAAGCTGCCAGGGCTCGCGCACGGCGCCGATCGCGACCGCGGCGGCGGCCATCGCCAGCGTGCCGGCGATCAGGCAGATGCGCGGGCCATATTTCCTGACGGCCTCGCCGACGAAGACGACCAGCAGCGCGCCGAACAGATAGAAGAAGGTGGTGCCCGACGAGATCAGCGAGGCCGGCCAGCCCCGCGCGCGCTGAAGCTCGGCGACATAGACGCTCTGACCGTAGAAGCCGAGCCCCCAGCCGAAGGTCGCGAGCAGGAAGCAGACCGCAACGATGCGCCAGCCTTCGTAGCCGAGCGAGGATTCGTCGATTCGCAAGGTGTGCCGGGGATTGTCGAGCATTTGCGCTTCTCCTTCGTTTCCCCCGCGTTGTGATCTTCTGTCCATGACGACCATCATGTAGCGATGTGGGAGCAGAAAATCACTTCGACAGCGATCGAAGTATCAACGCTGCTGACAGCCTCCTGCCAACCTATTGAGCATGATCTTTTCGGAAAACCGCTACGCACTTTTCCGGATCATGCGTTAGATCGCGTCCGGGAATTCGCCCATGGCCGCCTCCAGCCGCGCCCTGCGACGGCGAGCGAAAGAGGCGAGCGAGAGAACCGCGAGACCGAGCAGCACCGGCGGGAACACCACCATGTTCACCGCGAACCAGCCGTAATTGGCGAGCAATTGCCCGGAGGAGAACGAGCCGATCGCCATCATCCCGAACACCAGGAAATCGTTGAACGCCTGCACCTTGTTGCGCTCCTGCGGCCGGTGCGTCTCCAGCACCAGCGCGGAGGCGCCGATGAAGGAGAAGTTCCAGCCGATTCCGAGCACGATCAGCGTGGCCCAGAAGTGCATCGCGGTGATGCCGGAGAGACCGATGGTTGCGGCACCGGCTTCCAGCAGCAGACCGGCAGCGACGATTCTGGGCGCACCGAAGCGGGCGATCAGCGCGCCCGTGAAGAAGCTCGGCCCGTACATCGCCACGATATGCCATTGAATGCCGAAATTGGAATCGCTGAGGCTCAGCCCACAGAGCTTCATCGCGAGCGGCGCCGAGGTCATCACCAGATTCATCATGGGATAGGCGATGACGCCGCACAACGCGGCCGCGATGAAGCGCGGCTGGCTCACGATCGTCAGCAGCGGCCGCCCGCCATGGAGATCGGCCGCGGCCGGCTTCGGCATGTCGACGCCGGCGACGATGCCCATCGCGACCAGCGCCACCGCGGCCTGCACCAGGAAGCTGAAGGCGAACAGATAGGGCGACCAGACGTCCATGGTCCATTGCACGAGCTGCGGACCGAGCACGCCGGCGAACACGCCGCCGGCCATCACCCACGACACCGCCTTAGGCCGGTACGCCGCGCTGGCACCATCGGCCGCCGCGAAACGATAGGATTGCGCGACCGCGCCGTAGAGACCGCCGAGGAAGGTCGCAACACAAAACAGCGCGAACGAGCCGTGCAGGATCGCGAACGAGCCGAGCAGGCCGGTCAGCGTGCCGCACCCCGTGCCGACGATGAAGGCCGCGCGACGGCCGAAGCGGCGCGAGATCGCGCCGGTCGGCAGCGTGCCGGCGGCAAGGCCCACCACATACATCGAGATCGGCACGGTCGCGAACGACATGTCCGGCGCAAGCGTGGCGCCGACGATCGCGCCGGTGGCAAAGATCACCGCCGAGTTTGCGCCGGTCAGCGCCTGGGCTGCGGCAAGGCGCACCACATTGGTACGCACGCGGGCGTCGTCGGTGATTTCGGCGGCTGAGGTCACGTCTAGCATCGGCACTTCCGCCCGAGGGACTTTGAGAGGGCTCTGTTGATTCCCGGCACTATGGAGGGATGGACAGGGCCGGGCAACCGGCGCAAACGGGCGCAGGCCATGCCTCTGACGCAATCGGACGGATGATACCGGGCCGCGCTCTTGACGGCTTGCGCTCGATCAAATCCTATCCGCCGCGATCTCCAGGAGTTTGCATCATGTCCATCGACGACAGGCCTACGCCGAGCAAGCCCGACGACGATCCCTGGCTCTGGCTTGAGGAGATCGAAGGCGCCCGCGCGCTTGATTTCGTCGAGAAGCAGAATCGGCTGACGCTGCAAGCATTCGGCGGCGCGGCGTTCGAGCGCGACCGCGATACGCTCGCCGCGATCTACGACCGGCCCGACAACATCCCCTATGTCGGCCGGCGCGGTGGGTATCTGCACAATCTCTGGAAAGACGCCGCCAACCCGCGCGGCCTGTGGCGGCGGACTACGCTCGCTGAGTTTCGCAAGCCCAATCCGGCGTGGGAGATCGTGCTGGATGTCGACCAGCTTGCGGCGAGCGAGGGCGAAGACTGGCTGCTGAGCTCGATCAGCTCGATGCCTGGAAGCTCGCGGGCTATCCTGAGCTTCTCGCGCGGCGGCAGCGACGCCGTCACCTTGCGGGAATTCGATGCCGACACGAAGAGTTTCGTTGCTGACGGCTTCACGCTGCCGGAAGCCAAGGGCGGCGTCGATTGGCTCGATCCGGACACGCTGCTGATGTCCAGCGCCTATGGCGAGGGTATGGTGACGAGCTCGGGATATGCGAGGACCGTTCGCCTGTGGCGGCGCGGCGAGCGCGTGGATCGGGCGCAAACGATCCTCGAGACCACGGCCGACCATATGGGGATCTTTGGCAGCGTCGATGATACCGGCGCAACTCCACGCGCCTGGATCATCGACCAGATCGACTTCTTCAACTACGGCATCTGGCTGCGCGATGAAGCGGGCACCACCACAAGGCTCGACCTGCCGACCGGCATCTGGATGCAGGCGCATGGCGACTGGTTTGCGATGAAGCTGCGCGCAGACTGGTCGATCGAAGGCCGAACCTATGCCGCTGACGCCGTGCTCGGCATTTCACTCTCGGCGTTCCTCGCCGGCAGCCGCGACTTCACGCTGCTGTTCGAGCCCGGGCCACGGCGCGCGTTGCAGGGTTTCTTCTGGACCGCGGGCAGACTGGTGCTGTCGATCCTCGACGAGCTCAAGCCGCGATTCGAAATCTGCACGCCATCTGCTACCGGCTGGAGCCGTGAGACACTTGGCGGTCTTCCCCAGATCGGCGTCGTCGATGTCTGGCCGCTCGATCGCCATTCGTCCGAGAGCAATGGCGACCTGCTCGCCAATGTGCAGGACCCGCTCACACCGCCGTCGCTGCTCTTGATCGAGCGCGGCGTCGAAAGCCCGACGGTGCTGAAGCAGGCGCCGAAGACGTTCACCGCCGCTGGCCTGATCATCACCCAGCACGAAGCCATCTCGATCGACGGCGAGCGCATTCCCTATGTGCAGACCGGTCCCGCGACCGAGACCGGTGATGCGCCGGTCTATATGAGCGCCTATGGCGGCTTCGGGCTCGCGGTGAAGCCGCACTACAATGCATCACTCGGCAAGCTCTGGCTGGAGCGCGGCGGCACCATCGTGCAGGCGAATTTGCGCGGTGGCGGCGAGTTCGGCACGCGCTGGCACGATGCCGGCCGGCTCGCCGGCAAGAAATTGTCGCATGACGATTTCGCGGCCGTTGCCGCCGATCTTGTCCGCCGTGGCGTCACGCAAGCGAAGCGTATCGCGGCACAGGGCGGGTCGAACGGCGGCATCCTCATCACCAACATGCTTGTACGCTATCCCGAACGCTTCGGCGCGCTGTTCTGCACGATCCCGCTGATCGACATGCGCCGCTACACAAAACTGCTCGCGGGCGCGAGCTGGATCGCCGAATATGGCGATCCCGACAAGCCGGAGGAGTGGGACTGGCTGAAGACCTACTCCGCCTATCACACCGCAAAACCCGGCCAGCCCTATCCGCCGATCCTGATCGCCACCACGCGGCGCGACGACCGCGTTCATCCCGGTCATGCGCGCAAGATGGCGGCAAAGCTCCAGGCGATGGGCTACGAGGCCTGGTTCTACGAGCCGGAAGCCGGCGGCCACGGCTACGGCAAGGACAACAAGGAGCGCGCCGGCTTCGAGGTGCTGGGTTATCAGTTCTTGAAGGAGAAGATCGGCTGGCGCGACGGCGAGGCCTGACGGCCTCGCATCTTACGATCGCGAAAACACCAGCGTCAGATTGTTGGCGGGCATGTCGACCGCATCGACGAGGCCAAGCCCCACGCCCCGCGCCAGCGTCTCGACGTCGCTGACATCGCGCACGCCCCAATCGGGATTGCCCTCACGCAGAGACGTGTCGAACACCGCGTTGCTGAGCGCGGTGTGCTTGCCGCCGCGCTTGAACGGGCCATAGAGAAACAGCTTGCCGTCGGCGCGCAGATAACGGCCGGCGCCCGCGAACAGGCCCTCGGCCACGGCCCAGGGCGCAATGTGGATGACATTGGCACAGAACACGGCTGCGAGGTTCGTCGGCCCCTTCCCGCTCTTCAACTCCGGGCACCAATCAGGATCGGAGAGATCGATCCGCAGGGGTGCGCGAATGTTTGGAAGGCCCGAATGCACGCGCCAGGCTTCGATGCTCTTCACGTGCCGCTGGTTGAGGTCGCTGGGCCACCAGACGAGCTCGGGCGTATGGCGGGCGAAATGGACCACGTGCTGGCCGGTTCCGCTGCCGACCTCGACCACGTCGCCCGAACGCCCGGCGAGGTGCTTTTCAAGCGCCGCCCAGAGCGGCTCGTGATTGCGATGAAAGGCTGGCGCATCGAGCCGGCCGTCGGATTCGACCCGACCGCCGTCCCTGCCAAATTCGACGACATATTCAGCCAATTGAAGTCCCCGGAAAATGAAAATGCAGACGAAAACGCGATCCGGGCCAAACGCCCCGAAAAATTAACTGGCCCCAACCGACTTTACGAACGAACTAGCTCTTCAGTTGCAATGCGGGAGATATTAACTCCATTTTGCAGCCTGCATAGTCTTGATTGTCAGGACATGCCGGTTGTGCTTTTGAGCACTATCTTTTCGCACACGTAATGCTTCAGGACGACGCCTTGACCGCCTTTCCTTGCAAGCCCGCCCTGCTCCTCACGCTGGTCGCCCTCACCGGCTTGGCCGCGAGCCCGGCGCGGGCGCAATCCGCCGTGGCCGACGGCGAGAAGCTGGCCTTCGACCGCGGCAAGGGCAATTGCCTGACCTGCCACGTCATCAGGGGCGGCGATCTGCCGGGAACGATCGGGCCGGAGCTGAAGGACATCAAGACGAAATACCCCGCCCGCAACGAGCTGGTCGCAATCCTGTTCGACGAGACCAAGCGCAATCCGCAGACCATGATGCCGCCGTTCGGCCGTAACCGGCTTTTGACCGACCAGGAGATCAGCGCGATCGTTGATTTCCTGCAAACGCTGTGACGGCGGGCCAAGGAGACCTGAGATGACGACGACCACCGGCCCCGGCCCCCTTGCGACGCGGCGCCTGATCCTTCAGGGCGCGGCCTCGGTCGCGCTGATCGGCCTCGGCAATCTGCCGTTCGCGCCCGTGCGCGCCGCGGCCAATGACAAATATCCGGAAGAGGCTTTCAAGCAGAAGAGCGAGGCCGACGCGATCAAGGCGCTCTACGGCAAGACCGCCGAGCCGTCCGACAAGATCAAGCTCGATGCGCCCGAGATCGCCGAAAACGGCGGCGTGGTGCCGATCTCGGTGACGACGACGCTCGACAAGGTGACATCGATCTCGTTCTTCGTCGCCGAGAACCCGAGTGCGCTCGCGGCAAGCTACAAGATTCCTGACGGCACGGTCCCGAGCGTCGCCAACCGCCTGAAGATGGCGAAGACCACCAACGTGACCGCGATCGTGGAAGCCGACGGCAAGCTCTACAGCGCGACCAAGGAAGTGAAAGTCACCGTCGGCGGCTGCGGCGGCTAGGAGAATCCAGATGGCATCCAGCATTCGCGTGCGCGCAACATCCAACGGCGACATCACCGAAGTGCAGGTGCTGATCCAGCACCCCATGGACAACGGCTTCATGAAGGACGCCAAGGGCGAGCTGATCCCGGCGCACTTCATCCAGGAGCTGAAGTTCGAATGTAACGGCAAGGACGTCTTCGTCGCCGATTGGGGCACCGCGGTCTCCAAGGACCCCTACGTCAAGTTCAGCTTCAAGGGGGCCAAGAAGGGCGACGACCTCAAGATCTCCTGGACCGACAACAAGGGCGGGTCGGACACGACCACCGCGAAGATCGCGTGATGAAACGGCGCGCTACAATTTTGCTCGGTTCAGCTGTCGTCGCACTCGCGGCGCTTGCTTTCGCCGCGACGCGCGTGGTCGCAGCAAACAAGATCGATCCTGTCGCCGACGCAAAAGCGTTCCAAAACTTCTTCTTCCAGAAATTCCCCAACGTGAAGCGGGAGGATTTCGTCAACGGTCCTTATTCCATGAACGAAGACATGAGGCGGCAGTGGCAGGAGAAGGAGGAGTTTCCGCCCTACGAGTTCGCGCTCGATGCCGGCAAGGAGATGTTCGCGGCCCCGTTCAAGAACGGCAAGGGCTATGCGGATTGCTTCCCGAACGGCGGCATCGGCATCCGCCAGAACTATCCTTACTTTGACGAGAAGGAAGGCAAGGTCGTCACGCTCGAGCTCGCGCTCAACCGCTGCCGCGAGGCCAACGGCGAGGCGCCCTATTCCTATGTCAAGGACGAGATGGCGTCGCTGACGGCGTACATGGCCTTCACCTCGCGCGGCAAGCCGATGGACATCAAGCTTCCCGACGATCCCCGCGCGCTCGCAGCGTTCGAGAACGGCAAGCGCTATTTCTACACCCGTCGCGGCCAGATGAACTTTTCCTGCGCGAGTTGCCATGTGCAGAGCCCGGGCGAGCGCATTCGCGCCGAAGTGCTGGCCCCGGCACTCGGCATCCTCAATGCGATGCCGATCTACCGCTCGGAATGGAGCGGCATGGGCACGACCAGCCGCCGCTTCATCACCTGCAACAGCCAGACCCGCGCAGTTCCGCTGGAGCCGCAGGCGGATGAATATCGCGACGTCGAATATTTCCTGTCCTACGTCGCCAACGGCCTGCCGATTTCCGGCCCGGGAGCGCGGCCATGAAGCGGTCACTTCCTCTCGCCATGCTGCTGGCATTGACCGTCGCGCTGCCCTCGGCGCGCGCGGCGACTGACGCGGACTTCAAGGCGGCCTATGCCGCCGCGGAAGCCGCATTCAAGGAGGCAGCCGGCTTGCGCAATCAGTGGACCACGACAGTCTCGACTTTGGCGGCCGCGAAAAAGGCCGCCGATGGCGGTGATTTCGACCGCGCTGTCGCCTCAGCCAAGGAGGCCGAGGCGCTGGCGAAGGCGTCGATCTTCCAGGCAACGTCTGAAAAAGAGGCCTGGAAGGCGATGGAAATCCGCTAGAATAGGCGCGGAGAAAATTTAGGATGGCGATCCGCCGCCGCGATTTCCTGAAGAGCACAGCTGCTGTTGCCGCCTCGGTCGGCCTGCCGCGGCTTGCGCGCGGTAACGAGGCCGCGGGTATCTACGACATCGAGCGTTTCGGCAACGCGCGGATCCTGCACCTCACCGATACCCACGCGCAGCTCAATCCGGTCTATTTCCGCGAACCCAGCGTCAATATCGGCGTCAGTGAGATGACGGGACGGCCGCCGCACCTCGTTGGCCGCGCCTTCCTGGAGCGCTTCGGGATCCGGCCGGACAGCGCGGACGCCTATGCCTTCACCTGTGTCGAGTTCGAGAAGTCCGCCGGCCGGTTCGGCAAGCTCGGCGGCTTCGCCCATCTGAAGACGCTCATCGATCGTCTCCGCGGCGATGCCGGCGAGAAGCACTCTGTATTGGTTGACGGCGGAGATCTCTGGCAGGGCACGGGACTCGCCAACATCATGCGGGGCCGCGACATGGTCGAGGCCGCCAATCTGCTCGGCATCGAAGCGATGACCGGACATTGGGAATTCACCTATGGCGAGCAGGCGCTGCGAGACAATCTCGACCACTTCAAGGGCGAATTCCTGGCGCAGAACGTCTTCCTGACCGAGGAAGCCGCGTTCAACGACGCCCGCGCCTTCGACAAGGCGAGCGGTCGCGTTTTCAAGCCGTCGACGATCAAGGAGCTCGGTGGCTATCGCGTCGCGATCGTGGGCCAGGCTTTTCCTTACGTGCCGATCGCGCATCCAAAGCGGTTCACGCCGGACTGGACTTTTGGCATCCGCGAGGAAGAGCTCCAAAAACATGTCGATGCGCTGCGCGGCAACGACAAGGTCGATGCGGTGATCCTGCTCTCGCATAACGGCATGGATGTCGACCTCAAGCTCGCAAGCCGCGTCACCGGCATCGACGTCATTCTCGGCGGCCATACCCATGACGCCGTGCCGCAGCCGATTGCGGTGAAGAACGCGAGCGGTACCACGCTCGTCACCAATGCCGGCTCCAACGGGAAATTTCTGGCCGTGCTCGATCTCGCGCTCGACAAGGGCAAGGTCAGCGATGTCAAATATCATCTGCTGCCGGTCTATTCCGAGCTGCTCAAGCCCGATCCTGCGATGGCCGAGCTGATCGGCCGGGTGCGGGCACCGTTCGTGACGGACTGGACGGAGAAGATCGCAACACCCGATCGCCTGCTCTATCGCCGCGACAATTTCGCCGGCCCTGTCGACGAGTTGATCTGCGCCGCGCTGCGCACCGAACTTGATGCCGAGATCGCGCTGTCGCCGGGCTTTCGCTGGGGCGTCACCGCACTGTCCGGCCAGCCGCTGACCATGGAGGATTTGCTCGCGGAAACCGCGATCAGCTATCCCGAGACCTATGTGCAGGAGATGACGGGCGCAGAGATCAAGGACGTGCTGGAGGACATCTGCGACAATCTCTTCAACGCCGACCCCTACTACCAGCAGGGTGGCGACATGGTGCGCGCCGGCGGCCTCGGCTACACCTGTATGCCGACGGCTGCGATCGGCAGCCGCATCTCCGAGCTGAGGCTCGACAACGGCAAAGCATTGGTCGCCAACCACCGCTACAAGGTCGCGGGCTGGGCTTCCGTCAACGGCCAGCAGGGTGCGCCGGTGTGGGATGTGGTGGGTAAATATCTGCGTTCCGGCCGGATGATGCCGGAGCGGCTCGGCTCCGGCGTCACCCTGAAGGGCGTCGAGGGTAATCCGGGAATTGCAGGACAGGGATGACGCGTCTGCAAATCTTTCGCGCGATGCTGCTGGCGCTGTTCGCATGGGCCGTGATGCCACTGGTGTTGGCCGAGCAGGTGCCGCTCCAGGACAAGCCGTTCGCGGAGCACAAGATCGTGCTGCAACTGTCCGACGGCGACGCCAAGAAGCAGGCGCTGGTGCTGAGCGTCGCCAACAATCTCCTGAAAGCCTACGACCCCGACAAGGTCGCGATCGAGGTGGTGGCGTTCGGCCCCGGCATCGATCTGCTGCTGACTGGCAGCGACCGCCGCAAGCAGGTCGAGAGCCTGATCGCGCAGGGCGTCCGCTTCGATATCTGCCTCAACACCGTTGAAACGATCGAGCGGGAGACGGGACAGCGGCCGGAGTTCATTCCCGCCGCAACCCCGGTGCAGGTCGGGGTCGGGCAGATCCTGTTCCTGGCGGAGAACGGCTACACGCTGGTGCGGCCGTAGGGGCCTCTGGCACACTAGGTCAGGGCACGCCCTCGCAACACACTCGCCGTCATCGCCCGGCTTGACCGGGCGATCCGGTATTCCGAGACAGCGAGGGGTACGGAGCGGCCGCGGCGTACTGGATTCCCCGCCTTCGCGGGGAATGACGGCGGTGGGCGCTGCAATAAAAATCTTCTAAATTTTCTCAGTTCAACAGTACATTACTTCTCTTTTTGGCCTACGGCGTAGTAGAATTTCGGAATCAGTTCACGCCGGGTTCTGCCATGATCTTCCGCCAGCTCTTCGACAGCGTTTCGGGCACCTACAGCTACGTCCTTGCCAGCCGCCCTGGCGGCGAGGCGCTGATCCTGGATCCCGTGCTGGAGAAGGTCGATCGCTATTGCCAATTGCTGCGCGAGCTCGACCTCAAGCTGGTCAAGGCGGTCGACACCCATCTGCATGCCGATCACGTCACCGGTCTCGGCGAGCTGCGCGATCGCACCCATTGCATGACCGTGATGGGCGACCAGACCAAGGCCGACGTGGTGGCCATGCGCGTTGCCGACGGCGACAAGGTGACGATCGAGGGCCTGTCGCTCGACGTGATGTACACGCCCGGCCACACCGACGATTCCTATTCCTATCTGATGGGCGATCGCGTCTTCACCGGCGACACGTTGTTGATCCGCGGCACCGGCCGTACCGATTTCCAGAACGGCTCGTCGCGCGCGCAATACGAATCGATCTTCAACCGGCTGCTCAAGCTGCCGGACGAGACGATGGTGTTCCCGGCGCATGACTACAAGGGCGACACCGTCTCCACCATCGGCGAGGAGAAGCGCTACAACCCGCGGCTCCAGGTGCGCTCGGTCGACGAATATATCGAGCTGATGGCCAATCTGAAGTTGCCCAATCCGAAGATGATGGACGTGGCGGTGCCGGCCAACATGCATGTCGGCCTGCATCAGGAGGAGCTGGAGAAGGAAGGCCGCGCGCTCAGCGCGGTCGAGGCGATCCGTTCGCTCGGCCGGCCGGACATGCTGCTGGTCGATCTGCGCGAGAGCAACGAGCGCGCCAAGCACGGCATGCTCGAAGGCGCGCTGCACACGCCCTATCCGAGCGTCGAGGAGAGCCTCAAGCCCGGCGGCATGCTGCGCGAGGTCGCGGCCGCCACCGGCCGCCGTGTCGTGTTCTTCTGTGCCTTCGGCGAGCGCTCGGCGATGGCGGTGGCTGCGGCCAAGATCGCTGGATTGTCCAATACCGCGCACATCGCCGGCGGCATCGATGCCTGGAAAAAGGCAGGCGGGCCGGTGGTGCACGGCTGACAGCCCTCGCCGCGGCCCTTGAGATAAGTCAGGAACCGCACATGTTTTGCGGGTAGGGTCGGATGCAGCAACACCATCCGGGATCAGCCATGGCCAAGACCGCCAAGCCGAGCGAGCCGCCCAAAAAGGCGGACGACAAGGCCAAGAATCCTCCGCTTCCGCGCGATACCGACGACGATGACGAAGATGGCGACATCGCAACGCCGAAGCGTGATCGGTATGGCGAGGATGATGAGCCGTTGTGAGGCGTCCGTCGTTTTGATCGTGCGCTCGCGCAGCACCTCCAACTGTCGTCCCGGCGAAGGCCAGGACCCATACCGCGTGATCCCTCGATTGTGATCGGTCGCAGTACCGAACGACCAACCTTCGCCAAACTACGCCCTGTGGTTATGGGTCCCGGCCTTCGCCGGGACGACAAGGGGATGACAAGGGGATAGAGCCCCCACCCGCGCTAGCTGCCATGCGCCTGCGTTCATGGACAAATAACCGCTGTCCCCGATAGTTTGCGCGCCTCCAGGGAGTGAAACGGAACTGCAATGGTCGACGTTCTCGCCGCACCGCAACAAGGCAAGGCGGACAGTGCGCTGCGCACGCTGACCGGCATTTCGATCGCGCATTGGGTCAGCCATTTCCATCTGCTGGTCCTGCCGATGCTGTTCCCGTTCTTGAAGAGCCAGCTTGGCGTCGGCTATGTCGAGCTTGGCTTCGCGCTGACCGTGTCTGCCGTCGTCTCCGGGCTGACTCAGGCGCCGACCGGCTATCTCGTCGATCATTTTGGCGCGCGCAGGATTTTGCTGGGCGGACTGACGCTCGGCGGGTTCGCGCTGATCCTGCTCGGCCTGCATCTGAGCTACGCTTCGCTGATCGCCTGCGCCGTGCTGCTCGGGCTCGCCAACAGCGTCTATCATCCTGCCGATTACGCGATCCTGGCCGAGCACATGGATGAGGCGCGGATGGGCCGCGCCTTCTCGATCCACACTTTTGCTGGCTATCTCGGCGGCGCGGTTGCGCCCGCAATCGTTGCTGCGCTGGTCATGGTGTCCGGCGGCGTCGGCGCGCTGATTGCGGCGGGCGCGATCGGCGTGCTGGTGGCACTGCTGCTGGTTACCATGAACATTCCCGATGCCGGCGCGCACAAGGGCAAGCCGGGCAACGCGAACGCGCCGAAGCAGGCCGTGATCACGCCGGCACTGATCACGCTGACCGCGCTGTTCATGCTGCTCAGCCTGTCGGTCGCCGGCATCAACAATTTCGGCGTGGTGGCGCTGATGAGCGGTTACGGCGCGACCTACTCCGCCGCGAACATCGCACTGACCGCGTTTCTTGCGTCGAGCGCCGCCGGTGTGCTTGCAGGCGGATTCCTTGCGGACCACACCGAGCGCCACGGCTATGTCGCCGCCGCCTGCTTTGCCGTAAACGCGGCGATCGTGCTGCTGATCGCGCTGGTCACGCTGCCCGGCTGGACCTTGACCGTGACGATGGCGACCGCGGGCTTCCTCTCCGGCGTAATCGCGCCGTCGCGCGACATGCTGGTGCGCAATGCGGCACCTCCGGGTGCTGCCGGCCGCGCCTTCGGCATCGTCTCCACCGGCTTCAATCTCGGCGGCATCGTCAGCCCGCTGCTGTTCGGCTGGATCATGGACCAGAGCGCGCCGCATTGGGTGTTCGGCGCGTCGGTGATCTTCATGGTGGCGACGGTGGTACTGTCGCCGTTCACGGAGCGGCGGGCGAAAGCGGCGTCGTAGTTACAAATTCAGTGTCGTCCCGGCGAAGGCCGGGACCCATACTCACGAAGGCAGCTGTGGCGCGAGCTGGTCATTGCCAGTTTTCGCCAAACTGAAAGTCGTGGTTATGGGTCCCGGCCTTCGCCGGGACGACAAAAGAAAACGTAAAACAACAACACCACGGGAAGAAACCACATGAGCACTCCTGATCTCGTGATCCGCGGCGGAACGATCGCGGATGGCCGCGGCGGCGAGCTGTTCGAGGCCGATGTCGCGATTACCGGCGGCAGGATCAGCGAGGTCGGCAAAGTCTCGGCCAAAGGCAAAGAAGAGATCGACGCGCGCGGAAAACTGGTGACGCCGGGCTTCGTCGACGTGCACACGCACTACGACGGCCAGGTCACCTGGAGCCAGGACATCACGCCGTCGTCGCAGAACGGCGTCACCACCGCGATCATGGGCAATTGCGGCGTCGGCTTCGCGCCATGCAAGCCCGTCGACCACGTCCGCCTGATCCAGCTGATGGAAGGCGTCGAGGATATCCCCGAGCCGGTGCTGAGCGCCGGCATTCCCTGGGCTTGGGAGAGCTTTCCCGACTACATGGATTGGCTGTCGAAGCGCGACTTCGACATCGATGTCGGGGCGCAACTGCCGCATGCGGCGCTGCGGGTCTATGTCATGGGCGAGCGCGGCGCGCGCCGCGATCCCTCGACGGCCGAGGACAACGCGGCGATGGCAAAGCTCGCGGGCGAGGCGGTGCGTTCCGGCGCGCTCGGCTTCTCGACCTCGCGCACGCTCAACCATCGCACCTCGACCGGCGATTTCACGCCGACACTGAAGGCCGGCGAGGACGAGCTCACCGCGATTGCCGGCGCAATGCACAGCCAGGGCCGCAGCGTGCTGCAATTCGTGCTTGATCTCTCGACCCTCCATGAAGACCTGCCGATGATGCTGCGGGTGGCGGACTCTACAAAGTGCCCGATCTCGTTCTCGATCACGCAGAACGACAAGGCGCCAAATCGCTGGCGCCAGACGCTGGACGAGATCAATGCGGCGGCGAGGCGCGGCCTCTCCATCACCGCGCAGATCGCGGCGCGCCCGGTCGGCCTGCTGCTTGGCCTGGAGCTGTCGCGCAATCCATTCCAGACCCATCCGAGCTACAGGAGAATCGCGCATCTGCCGCTGAAAGAACGGCTGGCGCGACTGCATCAGAGCGATTTGCGCAAGGCGATCCTGAGCGAGACGGCGACTTCGACCGACGATCCGCTGTTCTTCCGACCCAACTACGACAAGATGTTTTTGCTGGGCGATCCCCCGGATTACGAGCAGCCGCCGGAGAACGCGCTGGGGCCGCAGGCGCGCAAGCAGGGCCGGCAGCCGGAGGAGCTCGCCTATGAGGCGATGCTGTCGGACGAAGGCAAGGGCATGCTCTACGTGCCGTTCCTCAATTATGCCGACGGCAATCTCGATGCGACGCGCGAGATGCTGATCGATCCGCAATCGGTGCCGGGCCTCTCCGACGGCGGCGCGCATTGCGGCATCATCTGCGATGCGAGCTTCCCGACCTATCTGCTGACGCACTGGACCCGCGACCGCAAGCGCGGCGAGAAACTGTCGATCCCGTTCGTGGTCGCGGCGCAGTCGCGCAAGACCGCACTCTCGGTCGGACTTACTGATCGCGGGTTGATTGCTCCCGGCTACAAGGCCGATGTCAATGTGATCGATTATGACCGGCTGCATCTGCATCCGCCAAAGGTGCATTACGATCTGCCGGTCGGCGGGCGGCGGCTGTTGCAGGATGTCGACGGCTATGAGGCGACGATCGTGTCGGGCGTGGTGACGCGGCGGCATGGGGAGGCCACAGGGCAGCGGCCGGGGAAGTTAATTCGGGGCGCGCAGTAGCGCGTGAGGCGCGAAGGCGCCTCAACACATTCAGTGTCGTCCCGGCGAAGGCCGGGACCCATAACCACCAAAAGTGGTTTGGCGAAGATTCGTCGTTGGTACTGCTATCTTCCGCAATCGAAAGATCACGCGGTATGGGTCCCGGCCTTCGCCGGGACGACAGCACTTGTGTGGCAAGCAGCAACGCCCCCCTTACGTCGGCGAAACCACGCCCTTCAATTCCGGCGCCTGCGGAGCCGCACCGCGCGTCAGCCTGGCCTTCTCCGTGTTCGGCCATAGCAGCAACAGACCGAGCAAGCCCGAACCGACCATGATCACGGCGTTGATGGTGAAGCCGGTCATGTAGCCGTCGACCATGTTGCCGGAGCGCTGGATCACGGTGCCCATCACGTTCGGCGCGATGATGCCCGACAGCGTGTAGAGCGCGCCGTAGATCGCGAGGATCGCGCCGCGCTGCGAGGCCGGGGTGAATTCACCGAGCATCGGCGGGCAGACGACATAGATCGCGCCGCAGAGCCCGGGGCCGACCACGAGCATCACGATCTTCAGCCCTACGCCCGGGACGTACGGCATCGCCGCCAGGATCAGGCCGCCGATGATCAGCGGCACCGAGCCGAGCACGCCGCGGGAGATCCGGGTGGTGTAGCCGCGCGCCATCATCACCTGCGAGATCCAGCCGGTGAGGATGACGATGGTGGCGCCGAACACCCAGGGCAGGATCGAGATCCAGCCGGCGTCCGATTGCGAGAAGCCGAGCCCCTTGACGATGAAGGACGTGAACCAGGTGAGCCCGAGCGAGAGCGCCCAATAGGCGCCGAAGGTCGCGGCCACGCAGCCGAGGAAAGTGCGCGAGGTGAGAAGCTGAATGTAAGGAATTTTCGTCTCGGTGGCCGCGAGGACCCGGGTGTTCTCGAGCGGGCCTTCCTGGCCGAAGGTGAGCCACGCACAAACCCAGATCAGGCCGACCACGCCGAGCGCGCCGAAGGCATAGTGCCAGGAATGATTGACAATGATCCAGTTCAGCAAGGGCACGGCGAGGATGACGCCGAAGGCCGAGCCCTGCGACAGGATCGCGGTCGGCAGCGTGCGCTTCTCGTCGGGGAACCATTTGTAGACGGCGTGCATGGCCACGGAAGCCGCGGGACCTTCGCCGGCGCCAAGCACGATGCGGCAGATCAGCAGCGTGGTGAAGGAGACGGTGCCGACCATGGGAAACTGCGCCAGCGCCCAGATCACCGCGAGCGTCAGCAGCACCCAGCGCGTCGCCACCTTGTTGACGATGAAGCCGACCACGATGGCCGAGATCGAGAACAGGAAGAAGAACGACGAGCCGAGCAGGCCGAACTGCTCCGGCTCGAGCTTCAAATCGGTCATGATCGGAACGCCGGCGAGGCCGACGACGATCTTGTCGGCGAAGTTCACCAGCATAAACAGAAACAGGAGAAAGGTGACGGTCCACGCGCCCTTCGGCGTTCCCGCAGCTGTTCCCGTTGCCTTGCCTGCCGCTGTGGGCGTTCCCTGAGCGCTCATCGTTCTCCCCGTATGTCTTTTTGGCACTTTTATGATTTGGCCGTTGCTCAAGCTAACAACGGCTTGAACGGCAACGCAACCCCGGCATTTCCACATCAACTGTGCTACGCAGCATTTCCGTTAATTCCGTCCGGCGCCATTCATCGTGCTGAGCATCAGAAATCTCTCAAAGACCTTCGCCTCGGCCGGCGAGCCGGTCCATGTGCTGCGCTGTGTCGATCTCGACCTCAAGGCCGGCGAACGCGTCGCGCTGACCGGTGAATCCGGCAGCGGCAAGAGCACGCTGCTGCACCTGATCGCCGGGCTGGACGCCGCCGATGGCGGTACGATTCGGCTGGAGGACATCGAGGTCACCAAGCTGTCGGATGCAGGGCGCGCAGGCCTGCGGCGCGACCGGGTCGGCCTGGTTTTTCAGCAATACAATCTGATCCCCAGCCTGTCGGTCGCGGACAATCTCGTCTTCCAGGCACGGATAGCCGGCCGGCATGACACGGCCTGGACCAAGGAGCTGATCGAACGGCTCGGACTCGGTAGTCTGTTGAAGCGCTACCCTGAGCAGCTCTCCGGCGGCCAGCAGCAGCGCGTCGCGATCGGCCGGGCGCTGGCGATAAAGCCGTTGCTGCTGCTCGCGGACGAGCCGACCGGCAATCTCGACGAGGCCACCGCCGACGACGTGCTGGCGCTGACGCGCGACCTCGTCGCGCGCACGGGCTGCGGCTTTCTGATGGTGACGCACAGCCTGCATCTGGCCGGCACGCTCGACCGTCACGTCATCCTGCATGCGGGGCGAATCGCATGAGGCGCGCGCTGTGGATCCTCGCGGTGCTCTTGAGCCATTGGCGGCGGCACAAGATGCAGTTCGCGACGCTCTTGATCGGGTTGATCGCGGCGACCGCGCTGTGGAGCGGCGTGCAGGCGATCAACCAACAGGCCCGCAGCGCCTATGACCGCGCGGCGGCGACATTCGGCGGCATCCGCACGGCGATACTGGTCGCACCCAATGCAGCAACTTTCCCGCAGGATTTGTTCGTAAAACTCCGGCGCGCCGGCTGGCCGGTCTCGCCGGTGCTGGAGGGCCGCGTCCAGATCAACGGGCGTTCGGTGCGGCTGCTCGGCATCGAGCCGGTGACGCTGCCGACGGATGTCGGCAACGCGCCGCGCCTCGGTGCTGCGGATTTGACGAGCTTCGTTGCCGCGCCGGGCCAGACGCTGGTGGCGCGGGAGACGCTGAGTGATTTGCAGGAGCGGGAAGGCGCAACGCCCTCGATCAGCAGCGGCGCAAAACTGCCGCCGCTGCATGTGCAGTCGCAGCTCGTGCCCGAGGTGCTGGTGGTCGACATCGGTGTGGCACAGCGGTTGCTGAACAAATCGGATCAGGTCTCGCGACTGTTGATTGGCAAACCGAAGGGCAAGCCAGCGCCGCTTCAAAGCGTCGTCGGCGACGAATTGCAGCGGGTCGAGCCGAATGCGGAGACCGAGCTCGAACGCCTCACCGACAGTTTCCATCTCAACCTCACCGCCTTCGGCCTGCTGTCGTTCTTCGTCGGCCTCTTCATCGTCAATTCGGCCGTCGGCCTCGCCTTCGAGCAGCGACTGCCGATGCTGCGGACGTTGCGGGCCTGCGGCGCCTCGGCACGGCTGGTCAACACGGTGCTGGTGGTCGAGCTGGTGGCACTGGCGCTGGTCGCTGGCTTGATCGGACTCGTCTGCGGCTATTTCATCGCGGCCGCGCTGTTGCCCGATGTCGCGGCGTCGCTGCGCGGGCTCTACGGCGCGCAGATCCCGGGGCAGCTGACGCTACGGCCTGAGTGGTGGCTTGCCGGCATCGGCATCAGCGTTGCCGGCGCGATCGTGGCCGCGGCGACCAGCCTGATCAAGGCGATCCGGATGCCGGTGCTGGCGACCGCGCAGCCGCAGGCGTGGCAGCAGAGGCAGCGCCGCTGGCTGATCCTGCAAAGTCTGGCGGCCTGCGCCGTATTCGCAGTCGCGCTGCTGCTGCTTCATTACGGGCAATCGCTGATCGCGGGATTTGGCCTGCTGGCGGCGCTGATGCTGGGTGCCGCGCTGATCCTGCCAGCCTTCCTTGAGATCCTCCTGCTCGCCGGCCAGCGTTTTGCGCGTGCCCCGCTGGCGCTGTGGTTCTGGGCAGACAGCCGGCAGCAGCTCTCAGGACTCTCGCTAGCGCTGATGGCGCTGCTGCTTGCGCTTGCCGTCAATGTCGGCGTCTCCACCATGGTGGAGACGTTCAGCCGCACCTTTGTCGGCTGGCTCAACGGCCGGCTCGCGGCCGACGTCTACATCAGCGCCTCCGACAATGCGCAAGGTGTTGCGATCCGGAACTGGCTCAGGGATCGCAGCGACGTGCAAGCGATCCTCTCGGGCGGTCGCGCCGAGACGCAAGTTCTCGGACAGCCGGTGGAGTTGCTCGGCCTGCCCGATCACGCGCTCTATCGCGAGCGCTGGCCGCTGCTGGAGACCGCGCCGCGCGCCTGGACCCAGCTCGTGCCCGGCAATGCCGCCTTCATCAGCGAACAATTGAGCCGACGGCTGAATGTCCGCGTCCGCGACGTTATCGAAGTGCCGGCGCCGGGCGGGACTTGGGAGCTCGACATTGTCGGCATCTATGCCGATTACGGCAATCCAAAAGGGCAGCTCGCCGTGAATGTCGCGGCGCTGATCCGGCAATTTCCACAGACGCCGCAGACGCGGATCGGACTCATCGTCGCGCGCGACAAAATTCCGGGATTGATCGCATCCTTGCAGAAGCAATTTGCGCTCGACGACCGCAGCGTCGCCGACCAGGCGACGGTGAAGGCGGAATCGATCCGCATCTTCAACCGCACCTTTGCGGTGACCTCGGCGCTGAATGCCTTCACGCTCGGCGTCGCCGGCATCGCGTTGCTGACCAGCCTGTTAACGCTGGCGAACTCCCGCTTGCCGCAGCTCGCGCCGCTCTGGGCAATCGGCATCACGCGGCCGCGCCTCGCCGCGATCGAGTTGACCAAGACGTTGTCGGTTGCGCTGTTCACGTCGCTGCTGGCCGTGCCGCTCGGGCTCTTGGTGGCGTGGTGCCTGATCGCGATCGTGAACGTGAAGGCGTTCGGCTGGCGGCTGCCGTTCCATGTGTTTCCGCTGCAACTGGTCGAGCTGGTCGCAGTCGCGCTGTTCGCTTCGCTGCTTGCCGCGCTGCTGCCGGTCGCGCGACTGGCGCGAATGCAGCCGGCGACGCTCGTCAAGGTGTTTGCCAATGAGCGCTGACAAACTCTCGCGGCGCGCCTTTGCCGGCGGCATCGCCGCGCTCGCTCTCGCGCGCCGCGCGGGCGCGCAGGGCTATGCCGGCCTCGGCGAGAAGGCCGACGGCTTTGCGCAGGCGACGCCGGGAAAGACGTTCGATTTCCCCGCCGATCACGGGCCGCATCCGGAGTTTCGCATCGAATGGTGGTATCTCACCGCGAATCTCGTCGACAGCAGCGGCGCGGCGTGCGGGCTGCAATGGACGCTGTTCCGCCAGGCGGCGCAGCCGGGGCCGCAAGGCGAAGGCTGGGCCAATCAACAGATCTGGATGGCGCATGCCGCGGTGACGCGCGCCGACACCCACCGCTTCAACGAACTGTTTTCACGCGGCGGCATCGGACAGGCTGGCGTCGAAGCAAAGCCGTTTGCGGCCTGGATCGACGATTGGGAAATGAAAGGAACTGACCGCACCGACGATCGCACCTTGTCGCCGGTGACGTTGAAAGCATCCGGTACCGACTTCAGCTACGCGCTGACGCTGGAGGCCGATCGTCCGGTCGTATTGCAAGGCGATGGCGGCTTCAGCCGCAAGTCGGAGCGCGGGCAAGCGTCGTACTATTACAGCCAGCCGTTTTTTCGTGCGCGCGGCACGCTCACCATCGACGACAAATCCGTCGACGTGTCTGGCCCGGCCTGGATGGACCGGGAATGGAGCAGCCAACCGCTCGATTCCGACCAGACCGGTTGGGATTGGTTGTCGCTGCATCTCGCCGCCGGCGACAAGCTGATGCTGTACCGGCTGCGGCAGAAGGACGGGAGGGATTATCCGTTCGGCAACTGGATTTTCGCCGACGGCCGCACGCAGATGATTGCGGCCAATGATATCCAGATGACACCGAAGGCAACGGCAGAGGTCGCCGGACGCAAGCTGCCGGTGGAATGGCAGATCGCAATCCCGTCACGGCCATTCTCCATTCTCTGCAAGCCGCTCAATCCAAAGGCCTGGATGGGGACCGGCTTCTCCTATTGGGAAGGCCCGATCAGCTTTGCCGGCACGCATGACGGTGTTGGCTATCTCGAGCTGACCGGCTATTGAACCGCAGCCTCAAAGGATTTGCCATGTATCACCTCACCGCTCTCGTCACGCTGCTGGCGATCCTGTTTTTCTTCTTCACCTGCATGAACGTCTCACGGTCGCGCGGCAAGACGGGCATCAAGGTGCCGGCGATGTCGGGCCACCCTGATTTCGAGCGCGCCTTTCGCATCCAGATGAACACGCTCGAATGGATGCCGATCTTCCTGCCGTCGCTCTGGCTGTTCGCGGTCTATATCAGCGACGCCGTCGCGGCCGGAATCGGCGCGATCTGGATCATCGGCCGCATCGTTTATTTCATCGGCTATTCGCAGGCGGCAGCGAAGCGCGGCCCCGGCTTCGCGATCCAGGGCATCGCTGCGATTGCGCTGTAGGCGGGGGCGTTGGGTGCGGTGGTGTTGCGGTTGGTGTGAAGCCGGACTGCGGCCACACACTCCGCCGTCGTCCCGGCGAAGGCCGGGACCCATAACCACAGGATGTGGTTTGACGAAGACTTGGAGTTATCAGCTCGCCCTAAAACCACTCCCTGTGGTTATGGATCCCGGCCTTCGCCGGGACGACATCGGAGTTGTGGCTCTAGCGTTGCCTCTTCCCGCTACTTCGTCAGCGGGCAACCGCTGTCCTTGGCAGTGGCGAACGCCTGGTCGCCGGGGACCATCGCGAGCTGCTTGTAATAGTCCCACGGCTTCTTCGACTCCGAGGGCTTCTTGACCTCGAACAGATACATGTCGTGGACCATGCGGCCGTTCTCGAGCACCTTGCCCTTGGCGAAGGCGTCATCGACCGGCAACTCCTTCAGCTTCTTGGCGACGGCGTCGCTGTCCTTGGTGCCGGCGGCCTTCACCGCCTTCAGATAGCTCAGTGTCGCCGAATAAGTGCCGGCATGGATCATGCTCGGCATCCGGCCGGTGCGCTTGAAGAAGCGCTCGGAGAACGCACGCGTGGTGTCGTCATGATCCCAATAGAAGCCTTCGGTGAGAACGAGGCCTTGCGCCGCCTGCAAACCAAGACCGTTGACTTCGGCGAGCGTCATCAGCAGGCCGGCGAGCTTCTGCCCGCCCTGGACGATGCCGAATTCAGCCGCCTGCTTGATCGAATTGGTTGTGTCCTGGCCGGCATTGGCGAGGCCGACGATCTTCGCTTTCGAGCTCTGTGCCTGGAGCAGGAAGGAGGAGAAGTCGGACGAGTTGAGGGGAACGCGGACCGAGCCCAACACCTTGCCGCCATTGGTGGTGACGATCTCGCTGGTGTCTTTCTCCAGCGCATAGCCGAAGGCGTAGTCGGCGGTGAGGAAGAACCAGCTGTCGCCGCCGGCCTTGGTCAACGCGCCGCCGGTACCGACCGCGAGCGCATGGGTGTCGAAGGCCCAGTGGAAGCCGTAGGGTGAGCACGCAGCACCGGTGATGCTCGACGTGGCCGCACCGACCACGATGTCGATCTTCTTCTTTTCCTTCGACAGGTCCTGCACGGCGAGCGCCACCGACGACGTCGTCAGCTCGGTGATCATGTCGACATTGTCGGCGTCATACCAGCGCCGCGCGATGGAGGTGGCAAGATCCGGCTTGTTCTGGTGATCGGCGGTGATCATCTCGACTTTCTGGCCGAGCACTTCGCCGCCAAAATCCTCGATCGCCATCTTGGCGGCTTCGACCGAATACTTTCCGCCGTAGTCAGCATAGACGCCGGATTGGTCATTGAGGATGCCGATCTTGACGCCCTGCGCGCCAGCCGGCGCGGCCAGCAACAACGCCGACGTTGCGACAGCGGCCAAAAGTGCTGATTTCATCTGTTAGCTCCCAGCAGTTTTCTGTTTTGAAATCGCGCGGATAGTAGTGAAGAACGCCGCGCCTGCCCATCGATTTTGCGTAGATCGTTAGTATGGAGTGTGCGCGCTACATTCTCCGCTGTCGTCCCGGCGAAGGCCGGGACCCATAACCACAGGGAGTGGTTGTCGCACGAAGCTGGTCACCACGGGTCTTCGCCAAACTCGATCCTGTGGTTATGGGTCCCGGCCTTCGCCGGGACGACACTGTGAGTGTGGAAATGCCGCCGGCAACGAACGGCACCAATCAAGCCGCAGCCTCCGGCTCCGACTTCGGCTTCCCCTCGTTCCGCCCCTCGGCCAGGTTCCGTACCACCACATAGAAGATCGGTGTGAACAGCAGGCCGAACAAAGTGACGCCGATCATGCCGAAGAACACGGCGACGCCCACGGCTTGCCGCATCTCCGAGCCGGAGCCGGACGAGATCACCAGCGGCAGCACGCCGAGGATGAACGCGAACGACGTCATCAGGATCGGTCGCAGGCGCAGGCGGCAGGCGTCGATGACGGCCTCGAGGCGCGGCTTGCCTTCCTTCTCGATGTCGCGCGCGAACTCGACGATCAGGATCGCGTTCTTCGCCGCCAGCCCCACTAGCACGACGAAGCCGATCTGCGTCAGGATGTTGACGTCCTGGCCCATGATGCGCACCCCGATGGTGGCAGCGAGCAAACACATCGGCACGATCAGGATCACCGCGAACGGCAGGGTCCAGCTGCCATATTGCGCGGCGAGCACGAGATAGACGAACAGCACGCAGATCGGGAACACGAGCAGACCGGCATTGCCGCCGGTGACCTGCTGATAAGAGAGGTCCGTCCACTCGAAGGTGAAGCCGCTCGGCAAGGTGTCGTCGGCGAGCTTCTTGATGGTGTTGAGCGCGGTGGTCGAGCTGGTGCCCGGCGCCGGCTCGCCTTGCAGCTCGGACGCCGCATAGAGATTGTAGCGCGCGACGCGGTCGGGGCCGGAGACGTCCTTGAATTCGACCACGCTGCCGAGCATCACCATGTCGCCGGAGGCGTTGCGCGTGCGCAACCGCGAGAGATCGCTTGGCTCTTTTCGGAACGGGAAATCGGCTTGCGCGGTGACGTGGTAGGTGCGGCCGAACAGATTGAAGTCGTTGACATAGGTCGATCCGAAATAGGTCTGGATCGTGTCGTTGATGTTGGCGATGGGCACGCCAAGCTTCTGCGCCTTGGTGCGGTCGATGTCGACGAAGAGCTGCGGCGTATTGGCCGAGAATGGCGAGAACACCGTGGGACCGAGCAGCGAGGGCGATTTGCGCGCCGCGGCGACAAGCTCGTCGGTGGCCGCGGCGAGCAGCTCCGGCCCGCGGCCCTGGCGGTCCTGGATGCGGATAGTGAAGCCGCCGCCGGTGCCGATGCCGGGCACGGCCGGCGGCGGAATGACGATGATGAAGGCGCCCTGGATCGCGGCAAGACGCTTGCGCAACTCGGCGGTGATGGCGTTGGCAGACAGCCCCTTCTTCAGACGCACCTCGGGTTCGTCGAACACCGGAAACAACGCCGCCGCGTTGCCAGCCTGCGTGCGGGTGGCGCCGGAGAACCCGGCGAAGGCGGCGACACGGACGATGCCTGGCGTATCCAGCGAGATCCGTTCGATCTCGCGCACGACTTCGGTGGTGCGCGCCAGCGATGCCGCACCGGGCAGCTGCACGGAGATGATGACGTAGCCACGATCCTGCGCCGGGATGAAGCCCTGCGGCGTGGTTCCGATCAGCCAGCCGGCGCTGCCGATCAGCACGACATAGATCAGGATCATCACCACCGAGTGCCGGATCACAAAATTGGCGACACCGGCATAGCCATGCGCCAGCCGATCGAACGCACGGTTGAAGACGCCGGTGAAGGCGCCCCAGCCGCGCGCGATGAGATTCCAGCTTGCCGGCGGTCGCTTCTCCCCATGCGGCACCAGGATCTGCGAGGCCAAAGCCGGCGACAGCGTCAGCGAGCAGAAGCAGGAGAGCGCGGTCGCAACCGCGATGGTGACGGCGAATTGCTGGAAAAATTGCCCGGAAATACCCCCTATGAACGCCGTCGGCACGAACACCGCGCACAGCACCAGCGCGATCGAGACCAGCGCGCCGCCGACCTCCTCCATCGTCTTCAATGCTGCGTCGCGCCGACTCAAGCCGTGCTCGAGATGGCGCTCGACATTCTCGACCACGACGATGGCATCGTCGACCACGATGCCGACGGCGAGCACGAGGCCGAACAGCGTGAGATTGTTGATGGAGAAACCGAGCGCCGCCATCACCGCGAAGGTGCCGACCAGCGAGACCGGGATAGCGATGATCGGGATGATCGCGGGCCGCCACCCCTGCAGGAACACCAGCACCACGATGACCACGAGCAGCATGGCCTCGTAGATGGTCTTGATCAGCTCATGGACGGATTGCGCGATGAACTCGGTCGGGTTGTAGCCGATATTGTAGTCGAGGCCCTTCGGGAAGCTCGCCTTGAGATTGACCATCGTATCGGAGATGTTCTTGGCGGTCGCGAGCGCGTTCGATCCCGGCCGCTGCGTCACCAGCATCGCGACCGCGGATTTGCGCAACAGGAAACTGTTGGTGGAGTAGGCCAGCGCGCCGAGCTCGATGCGGGCGACGTCGCGCAGGCGCACCGTACGGCCGTCGGAGCCGGCCTTGATCAGGATGTCCTCGAACTGCTTCTGGTCCTTCAAGCGCCCGGTGAAAACGAGATTTGGCTGGAAGGCGCGATCCGCGATCGGCGGTTCGGCGATCTGACCGCCCGCGATCTGCACGTTCTGCGCCCGGATCGCCGCCAGCACTTCAGTCGAGGTCAGGCCTAGATTGGCGATCCGGTCAGGATCGAGCCACAGCCGCATCGAATAGTCGCGTGCGCCAAAGATCTGGATGTCGCCGACGCCGTCGATCCGCAGCAGCTGGTCGCGGACCTGGAGCAGCGCGTAGTTGGAGATGTAGAGCTGGTCGAAGGTGTCGTCGGGCGACAGCATGAACACGACCATCAGGATGTCGGGCGAGTTCTTGCGGGTGACGACGCCGTTACGCTGCACCTCGTCCGGCAGCTGCGGCTGCGCGATCGCGACGCGGTTCTGCACCAGCACCTGGGCCTTGTCGAGGTCGGTGCCGAGCTTGAAGGTGACGGTGATGGTGAGCTGGCCGTTCGAGGTCGCCTGGCTGTAGAGATACAGCATGTCCTCGACGCCGTTGATCTGCTGCTCGATGGGAGCAGCGACCGTGTCGGACACGGTTTGCGCGGAGGCGCCGGGATATTGCGTCGTGACGACGACGGTCGGCGGCACCACTTGCGGATATTCGGAGACCGGCAGCGTGGTGTAGGCGAGCGCGCCGACAATCAGCAGCACGATCGACAGCACCATCGCCAAAATGGGCTGGTTGATGGAAAGACGGCCCAGATTCATGACTTGTCACCAGGCTTGCCACCGGCCGGTGCTTGCGCGGGAGACGGGGCAACCTTGGCGCCGACGCGGGCACGCTGGATGCCGTTGACGATGACGCGATCCTCCGCCTTCAATCCTTCGCGGATCACGCGCAGGCCCTCATCCAGGGGACCGAGCACCACGGGACGCGCCTCGACCGTGTCGTCCGGCTTGACCACGAACACGATCTTGCGGGACTGGTCGGTCGCGACTGCAACGTCCGGAATCAGCAGGGCGTCATAGGGCGCGCTGCCGATCAGGCGGACGCGGCCGAACTGGCCGGGCAGGATCGAGAGATCGGTGTTCTTGATCACGGCGCGGCTGCGCAGCGTGCCGGTCGAGACATCGAGACGATTGTCGAGAAAGTTGATGCCGCCGTCATGCGACGGCTTGGTCTCGCCGGCCAGCGTCACCTGCACCGGGTTCGCTGTGTCGCGCGAGCTCGGGCGCTTACCCTCGAACCAGAGCTTGCTGTACTTGATGAACGTCGCCTCATCCAAATCGAAATAGACGTAGATCGGGTCGAGCGTCACGATCGAGGTCAGCAACGTCGACGAGCCATTGTCGCTGCCCTGCACAAGGTTGCCGGGGCTGACGAGATGGCGGCTGACGCGGCCCGTGATCGGCGCGGTCACATGGGTGAACTCGATGTTGAGCCTGGCGGCTTTCAGCGCACCTTCGGCCTGCGTCTCCGCGGCGTGCGCTGCCTGCAACGCCTGGCGGCGCTGATCGACGACCTGCTCGGAGACCGCGCTGGTCTGGACCAGGTTCAGGCCGCGATCGAGCTCGCGCTTGGCGAGCTCCACCTTGGCGCGCGCGTCGGAGAGCTGGCCATCCGCCTGCTCGGCCACCGCCTCGAACGGACGCGGGTCGATCACATAGAGTAGATCTCCGGCGCGAACGATCGCGCCGTCCTGGAACTCGACGGAGTTGACGTAGCCGCCGACGCGGGGGCGCACCTGTACCTCCTCCAACGCCTCGAATCGGCCGGTGAACTCATCCCAATCGGTGACGGTGCGCTTGACCGGCTGGGCGACGGTCACCGGCGGCACCGGCGGGGCCGCCGCCTGCGAGGTCGGCTGCCCACAGCCGGCAAGGGCGAATGCCGCGGCAAGAAGCCCGGCGATGAGGCGAGGCCGCGGCTGAACGAAACCGTGCGTTTTGACAAATTGCTCGTTTCCGCCCGATCCGCTCATCCCAAGTCCTCGCATCAAAGCCGCAGAAACAGCAGGGTACGCGCCTACCCGCGGGGGACACAAGATGGGTCACCATGATGAAATCTTCAAGACGAGGACGCACGCAACGCTCGGGAGAGTGCCCTAGCCGGGTGACGGGTTGACAATGAATGAGGCGGCGCTGCGAGTGCGCTTTCCCCCGCCTATGGCGGGGAGGGAGAAGCAAGAAGCCCCCAGCGTCTTCGCACATGACGGATGCCGGCCACTCGGCTAGATTACCCCCACAAAAACAAGGCGAATTGTCCGGGAGGACAGGCGTGCATCAGGGACGTGTCGTTTATGGCGCGATCGAGGAGGTTGTGTTCGGCCATCCTGCGGCCGAGGCCGTTGTCGCGCAGATGGACCGGCTGGGGACACGCCACGCCTTCCTGATGGTGTCCGGCACGCTGAACCGGCAGACCGACGAAATCGCAAAAATCAGAGAGGCGCTCGGCGCGCGCTGCGCGGGCCTGTTCGATGCCATGCCGGCACACACGCCGCGCGAGGCGGTGATCGCGGCGACCAATGCGGCACGCGAGGCGGGTGCCGATCTGATCGTCACGGTGGGCGGCGGCTCGATCACCGACGGCGCCAAGGCGGTGCAGCTCTGCCTTGCCAACGGCATCGATGATATCGACGGCATCGAACGCATCCGCGTGCACAAGGGCGTTGCCCCCGAGATGACCGCGCCGACCGTGCGCCAGATCAGCGTGCCGACCACGATCGCCGGCGGCGAGTTCAGTTCGATCGCGGGCGTGACCGACCGCAGCACGCATGTGAAGCAGATGCTGCGGCATCCGCTGACCGTGCCGCGCGCGACCATCCTCGATCCCGCCATCACCCTGCACACGCCGGAATGGCTATTTCTCTCGACTGGTATCCGCGCACTGGACCATTGCGTCGAGGCGATCTGCTCGCGCGAGACTCACCCTTACGCCGACGCGCAATCGGTGAAGGGGCTCGCCATGCTCGCCGATTCGCTGCCGCGCGTGAAAGCCGACCCTGCCGACCTCGACGCGCGGATGGATGCGCAGATCGGCACCTGGCTGTCGATGGGCGCGCTCGCGGCCGGCGTACCGATGGGCGCGAGCCACGGTATCGGCTATGTGCTGGGCGCGGCCTTCGACGTGCCGCACGGCTACACCTCCTGCATCATGCTGCCGGCGGTGATGCGCTGGAATGCACGCGACAATGCCGAGCGCCAGATGATCGTCGCCGCCGCGATGGGCTTTCCCGGCCACAACGCCGCCGACGTGCTCGATGCCTTCATCCGCTCGCTCGGCATGCCGCGCAGCCTCGCCGATGTCCGCGTCTCGCCCGAGCATTTCGACGCCATCGCCGAGCAGGCCATGCGTACGCCCTGGGTGCCGCGCAACCCACGCAAGATCGACGGTCCCGCGCAGGTGCGCGAAATCCTGCTTCTCGCCGCATAATCCAGAGCCGGAGGACTGATGTACCCAGGTCAGCATGCCCGTCTACGCCCGCTGCAACCCGCCTTCATCATGGCTGCGACCGGCGAGACCGTCACCTATCGCGAGCTCGATGCGCGCAGCAACCGGCTGGCGCATCTGTTTCGCAAGCACGGCTTGAAGCGGCTCGACCATTATTCGATCTTCATGGAGAACAATTCCCGCTATCTCGAAGCCTGCGGCGCCGGCGAGCGGTCCGGACTGTACTACACCTGCATCAATTCCTACCTCACCGCGGGCGAACTCGCCTATCTCCTCGTCAACAGCCAGTCGAAAATCCTGATTACGTCGGTGGCGAAGCTCGATATCGCGCGCGAGGCGATCACGGCTTGCCCCGACGTCAAGCTCTGCATCGTCGCTGACGGCCCGGGCGAGAGCGATCGCATCATTGGGCTTGCGGATGTGACCGCCGATCTGCCGAAGACACCGATTGCGGACGAGTGGCTCGGCACCTCGATGCTGTATTCGTCGGGCACGACGGGTCGTCCCAAGGGCATTATTCGGCCGCTTCCGGAGGAGCCGCCAAAGCACAATCTGGCGCTGTTCGACTTCCTCACAAAGCTCTGGCACTACCGCGAAGGCATGGTCTATCTGTCGCCAGCCCCGCTCTACCACTCCGCGCCGCAAGCCGCTGTGAACCTTACGATCCGCATGGGCGGTACCGCGATCATCATGGAGAATTTCGATCCCGAGCGTTACCTCCAGCTCGTCGGGCAATGGGGCATCACCCACACCCAGCTCGTGCCGACGATGTTCTCGCGGATGCTGAAGCTTCCGGAGGAGATACGCCACCGCTACGATTTGTCCTCGCTCGAGATCGCGATCCATGCCGCAGCCCCCTGCCCTGCGCTGGTCAAGGACGACATCATCAAATGGTGGGGACCGATCATCCACGAATATTACGGCGCGACCGAAGGCCTCGGCTTCACCGCCTGCAACAGCGAGGAATGGCTCGCGCATCGCGGCACCGTCGGCAAGGTGCTGCTCGGCGACCTCCATATTCTCGATGAGGACATGAGGCCGTGCCCGACCGGCACGCCGGGCCAGGTGTGGTTCAAGACGGGATCGCCATTCGAATATTTCAACGACCCGGAGAAGACCAAGGAGGCGCGCTCGGCCGACGGCAGCATGAGCACCGTCGGCGATGTCGGCTATGTCGACGAGGACCGCTTCCTCTATCTCACCGATCGCGCGACCTTCATGATCATCTCCGGCGGCGTGAACATCTATCCGCAGGAATGCGAGAATTTGCTGATCACCCACCCGAAGGTTGCGGATGCGGCGGTGTTCGGCGTGCCCAATCCCGATCTCGGCGAAGAAGTGAAGGCGGTGGTGCAGCCGATGCCCGGCGTGGCGCCGGGGCCTACGCTCGCCGAAGAGCTGATCGCCTTCTGCAGCGCCTCGCTGTCGCGGCAAAAGGTGCCGCGCTCGGTGGATTTCGAAAAGGAATTGCCAAGGCTGCCGACGGGAAAGCTGTACAAGCGGCTGCTGCGGGACCGGTATTGGGGGAATAAGACGTCGCGGATTGTGTGAGGGGTTGGCAAACTCGCGCCCCACACTTGCAATACCGAACGGCTTTCTTCGCCAAACTCCTCCCTGGGGTTATGGGTCCCGGCCTTCGCCGGGACGACGGTGGAGCTTGAGGCCACTCCCCTGCGGCCATCCGTCATCCGAATTGTCGAGATGGCAAGCGGCCTTGCTGGTTGCCTCACCGCGCACGCGTCGCTATCGTCCTGACAAACAGGCCACAAACGGCCCAAAAGACTAATGTCCAGGGAGGACCGAGGATGCGGAGCGTACGGGCGCTCGCCGCGATGGCGGCGCTATCTATGCTGGCGTTTTCGACCACAACATTCGCCGGCGAGCCCAAACAGGGCGGAATTTTGCGGATGTATCACCGCGACAGCCCTGGCAACGCCTCGATCCATGAAGGCGCGACCTACTCGCTCAATGTTCCCTTCATGCCGGTGTTCAACAATCTCGTCATCTACAAGCAGGACGAGGCCCAGAACACGATGGACAACATCGTCCCCGAGCTCGCCGAGAGCTGGGCCTGGGTCAACGACAACAAGACGCTGACCTTCAAGCTGCGCCAGGGCGTCAAATGGCATGACGATAAGCCATTCACCTCGGCGGACGTGAAGTGCACCTTCGACATGCTGATGGGCAAGTCGCAGCAAAAGTTCCGGCAGAACCCGCGAAAATCCTGGTACGATCAGGTCAACGACGTCTCGACCAATGGCGATCTCGAGGTCTCCTTCAATCTGAAGCGGCCGCAGCCCTCGCTGCTGGCGCTGCTGGCCTCGGGCTACACGCCGGTCTATCCCTGCCACGTCTCGCCCGGCGACATGCGCACCCATCCGATCGGCACCGGTCCGTTCAAATTCGTCGAGTTCAAGGCCAATGAATCGATCAAGCTGACCCGCAATACCGACTATTGGCGCAAGGGACGCCCCTATCTCGACGGCATCGAGTTTACCATCATCCCGAACCGCTCGACCGCGATCCTCGCCTTCGTCGCCGGCAAGTTCGACATGACCTTCCCGACCGAGGTGAGCGTTCCGCTGCTGAAAGACGTCAAATCGCAGGCGCCCAATGCGATCTGCGAGGTCGAACCCAACAATGTCGCGACCAACATCATCGTCAATTCAAGCGCGCCGCCATTCGACAACATCGACATCCGCCGCGCCATGGCAATGTCACTCGACCGCAAGGCCTTCATCTCGATCATGTTCGAGGGCCAGGGCGACGTCGGCGGCACCATGCTGCCGCCACCGAACGGGCTGTGGGGCATGCCGAAGGAGATGCTCGAGAGCATTCCGGGCTACGGCCCGGATGTGAATGCGAACCGCGAGGAAGCCAAGAAGCTGATGCAGAAGGCCGGCTACGGACCCGACAAGCATCTCGCCGTCAAGGTCTCGACCCGCAACATTCCGGTCTATCGCGATCCCGCGGTGATCCTGATCGACCAGCTCAAGAGCATCTATATCGACGGCGAGCTCGACGTGGTCGAGACCGCCAACTGGTTCCCAAAGATCGCGCGCAAGGACTACATGCTCGGGCTCAACCTGACCGGCAACGCCGTCGACGATCCCGACCAGTCCTTCTACGAGAATTATTCCTGCGGCTCCGAGCGCAACTATACCAATTACTGCAACAAGGAGATCGAGAAGCTGTTCGACGTGCAGTCGCAGGAGACCGATATCGCCAAGCGCAAGAAGCTGGTGTGGGACATCGACAAGAAATTGCAGGAGGACGTCGCCCGCCCGATCATCTTCCATGCGCGAACCGGCACCTGCTGGCAGCCCTATGTCAAAGGCGTGACTGTGATGACGAACAGCTCGTATAATGGGTACCGGTACGAAGACGTTTGGATGGACAAGTAGCGCACGAACGGCTCGGCGGGAGGGCGCGAATGTTTGCCTATCTGGTGCGGCGCCTGTTCCTGATGCTCGTGACCCTGTTCGGGATCTCGATCGTCATCTTCTTCCTGTTGCGGATCGTGCCCGGCAACATCGTCGATATCCTGTTCGCCGCCGCCGGCTATGTCGACCCCGCCGATAAAGCCACTCTGGAGAAGGAGCTCGGCATCGACCAGCCGCTGGTGGTGCAATATTGGCACTGGATCAGCGGCTTTCTGCGTGGCGATTTCGGCTACTCCTACGTCTCCGAGAAGCCGGCGCTTCAGGAGATTTTGCCGCGGATTCCGATCACGGCGCGGCTAGCGGGCCTCGCATTGCTGTTTTCGGCGTCGATCGGCATTCCGCTCGGCGTCATCAGCGCAGTGAAACAGGGCACGCGGCTCGACTATGCGTTGCGCGTGGTGAGCCTGTCCGGCCTGTCGCTGCCGTCATTCTGGCTGGGGCTGCTGGTCCTCACCGCATCGGTGGCGATGTTCGGCGAGATGCCGCTGTTCAATCCGAACCCGCAGAGCTTTGGCGAGGCGCTTGCGACCTATTGCATCCCGGCGATGGTGGTCGGGTTCCGCAGTTCGGCGCTGACCATGCGCATCACCCGCTCCTCGATGCTGGAGGTGCTGCGGCAGGACTATATCCGCACCGCGCGCGCCAAGGGTGCATCAGATGCCGCGGTGAACTATCAGCATGCGCTCAAAAACGCGATTCTGCCCGTGATCACTGTGATCGGCATCGAGGCGGCATTCTTGATCGGCGGCCTCATCGTCACCGAGACCGTGTTCAATATCCCCGGCGTTGCGCGCTTCCTGGTCGAGGCGATCCGCTGGCGCGATTATCCGATCGTGCAGAACCTGGTGATGCTGATTGCCGTCGTGGTGGTGAGCGCGAATTTCGTCGTCGACATGCTGTACGCGGTGTTCGACCCACGCATCCGGTACACCGATTAGGAGACCTATTTGGCCGCGATCGACTATGAGGTTGAACTGAGACGCGCCGGGGCACACGCCACCGATGGCTGGCGGCGCGTGCTGTTCCTGATGCAACGGCATGTGCTCGGCGCGGCCGGGCTCATCATCATGATCGCGTTCGTGTTCACCGCGATCTTCGCGGACTTCATCGCGCGCTATGATCCCCTGACGATCGACGCCGCCCGCGCACTGGCTCGCCCGAGCCTGGCGCACTGGATGGGCACGGACTCCTTCGGCCGCGACGTCTTCAGCCGGATCATCCACGGCGCGCGGATCTCGCTTGCGGTGGGAATCGGCTCGACCACGCTCGGCGGCACCATCGGCGTCATCGTTGGCCTGACCTCCGGCTATCTCTCGGGCTGGGTCGACCTCGTATTCCAGCGCGTCTCCGACGTCCTCCAGGCGCTGCCGTTGCTGGTGCTGGCCCTGATCATGACGGCGGCACTCGGTCCGTCCCTGCCGAACGTCATCATCGCCATCGCCATTCCTCTGATCCCGACCGTGTCACGCGTCATCCGCGCCAACACGCTGGCGCTGCGCGAACTGCCCTTCATCGAGGCCGCCAAGTCGATCGGGATGAGCGAGACGCGGATTGCGCTGCGCCACGTGCTGCCGAACACGCTGGCGCCGCTGATCGTGCTCGCCACCGCCCAGCTCGGCTCGACCATTCTCACGGAAGCCTCGCTCTCCTTCCTCGGCCTCGGCATTCCCGAGCCCTACCCATCCTGGGGACGCATGCTCTCGGAATCCGCCGCCGAATACGTCCGCACCGCGCCCTGGCTCGTGATTTTTCCGGGCATCGCCATCAGCCTCGCCGTGTTCGGCGCCAATCTGTTCGGTGACGCCTTGCGCGACATCCTCGATCCCCGGCAGCGCGGCTGATGACGAACACATCCGATCTCGTCCTCGAGGTAAAGAACCTCAAAACGGTGTTCTTCACCAATTCGGGGCTGTTCAAGGCGGTCGACGACATCTCGTTCACCGTGAAGCGCGGCGAAACGCTGGCAATCGTCGGCGAGTCCGGTTGCGGCAAGAGCGTCACGGCGCTGTCCCTGATGCGGCTGGTGCCCGATCCGCCCGGCCGCATCGTCGGCGGCTCGATCACGCTCGAAGGCACCGATCTGCTGGCGCTGGACGAAGCAGGAATGCGCGCAATCCGGGGCGATCGCATCTCCATGATCTTCCAGGAGCCGATGACCTCGCTCAACCCGGTGATGCGGATCGGCGATCAGATCAGCGAGGCCGTGCGGCTGCATCGGACCGTCTCGACCAGGGAGGCAGGCGACATCGCGGTCGAGATGCTGCGCCTGGTGCGCATCCCCGAACCCGCGCGGCGCGCCCGGGAATATCCGCATCAACTCTCGGGCGGCATGCGCCAGCGTGCCATGATCGCGATGGCGCTGGCCTGCCGGCCGGCACTTCTGATCGCGGACGAGCCGACCACCGCGCTTGATGTCACCATCCAGGCGCAGATCCTGGCGCTGATCCTCGATCTCCAGAAGGAGCTCGGCACCGGCCTCGTGCTGATCACGCATGATCTCGGTGTCGTCGCCCAGACCGCGCAGCGCGTGATCGTGATGTATGCGGGCAAGAAGGTCGAGGAAGCCAGCGTCGAGGCGTTGTTCGCCGCACCAAAACATCCTTATACGCGTGGGCTGATGGCCTCGATTCCCACCGTGCCGGCATCCGGTGTCGCGGCGCAGGCACGGCTGAATGAAATTCCCGGCACCGTGCCGTCGCTGGTGCGGCTGCCGCCGGGCTGCGCCTTCGCGCCGCGCTGCAAGCTCGCAATCAAGCGTTGCCAGGAGGAATATCCGCCGCTTGCAGATTGGGGCGGTGGCCATCTCGCCGCATGCTGGCGCGCGGAAGAAGTGGCGGAGGTGGCATGACCGGGGCGTTGCTCGAAGTCACCGATCTCATGAAGCATTATCCGGTGCGCGCCGGCGTGCTGCGCCGGCAGGTCGGCACCGTGCATGCGGTGGACGGTGTCTCCTTCTCGGTTGGTGTCGGAGAAACACTGGGCCTCGTCGGCGAATCCGGCTGCGGCAAATCGACGGTGGCGCGCAGCGTGCTGCGGCTGGTCGAGCCGACCTCGGGCCAGATCCGCCTCGACGGTGAGGACATCACCCATCTCTCCAAGACCGCGCTGCGCCCGCATCGCCGTTCGATGCAGATCGTGTTCCAGGACCCGTTCGCCTCGCTCAACCCGCGCATGACCGCAGGCGACATCGTCGGCGAGCCGCTGGCCGTGCACGGGCTCGCGACCGGCAAGGCGCTGGTGACACGCACCGCACAACTGTTCGAGCAGGTGGGCCTGCGGCCCGACCAGATGCGCAATTTCCCGCATCAATTCTCCGGCGGCCAGCGCCAGCGCATCTGCATCGCGCGCGCACTCGCGCTCGGGCCCCGGCTGATCGTCTGCGACGAGCCGGTCTCCGCGCTCGACGTCTCGATCCAGGCGCAGGTGATCAACCTGCTGATCGATTTGCAACGGCAGCACGGCTTCTCCTATCTCTTCATCGCGCATGACCTCGCGGTGGTCGCCCATATCAGCCACCGCGTCGCCGTGATGTATCTTGGCCGCATCGTCGAGATCGCCGACAAGGACGAGCTGTTCCGTAATCCGCGCCATCCCTACACGCAGGCACTGCTGGCTTCGGTGCCGGTCGCGAACCCCCTTGCCAAGAAGCTTGCGCCACTTGTCGACGGCGATGTGCCGAGCCCGGTCAATCCGCCACCAGGATGCGCGTTTCACACGCGCTGCCGGTTTGCGGTGGAGCAGTGCAAGACGGAGCGGCCAGCGCTGGTGCAGGCCGGTGATGGGCACCAGGTAGCGTGTTTGCTGAATGAGGGGACGGGACGGAGCCAGTGACGTCGTCCCGGCGAAGGCCGGGACCCATAACCACTGGATCGAGTTTGGCGAAGACTCGGAGTTGTCAGCTCGCATCATAACCTCTCCCGGTGGTTATGGATCCCGGCCTTCGCCGGGACGACGAGATGAGTTTGAGGCGCTAACCCGCCCAATCTCCGCCACGATCCTCCCCGTCGTGACCTGCTCGCCTTCGACAACATCGATCGCGGCGACGACGCCGTCGATGCCGGCCTTGTGGACATGCTCCATCTTCATCGCTTCCAGCGTCAACACCGGCTGACCGGCCGTGACACGGTCGCCCGGCTTGACCAGGACGGAGACGACGCGGCCGTTCATGGCGGCGCGGACCTTGCCGTCGCCGCCGTTGGTGGCGGCAGCCTTCGGTGCTGTGAGGGTGAGATCCGTGACCGCGAGCGGGATGCCGCGATGCCCGAGATAGAGCCCGTCGCCGTCGCGCAGGAACTTCGCACTGTCCATCACGCCATCATGACGGAAGCGAACGGCGTCAACATCCAGCTGGTCGATATCGAACTTGTCCTGCCGGCCGTCGGAAGCCACGACGTAGCTGCCGCCGCGTTCGCGCGTGACTTCCAGCTCATGCGTGTGACCGGCGATCTCGATTTTCGCCGGCAGCGGGAACGTTGCCGCGAGACTCCGCCCGCTGCGCCATGACGGCGCGAGAGGATTGGTGATGTAAAGCAACAGCCCCGCCAGCGCCGTGGCGAACGCACTGTCCGCCCGAGGCGCCAGCAGCTCATCGCGATGCGCTTCGATGAACGCTGTCGTCGCCTCGCCCCGGGCAAAACCGGGATGGCGCAGGCAGGACATTAGGAACGCCTGATTGGTCGTCACGCCGAACGCTGTGAGTTGCTCCAGGCCGACAATCAGCCGCCCCCTCGCCTCCTCGCGCGTCGTGCCGTGGCTGATGACCTTGGCGATCATGGAATCGTAGAACGGCGGGATCTCCGTGCCCGATTGCAGCGCGTGCTCGACGCGGATGCCGTCCGGCACCTGCCAGCGCGCTATACGGCCCGACTGCGGCATGAAATCCTGCGCGGCATCCTCGGAGCACAGTCGCACCTCGATGGCGTGGCCTGAGAATTTAATGTCCTGCTGCTTCACCGGCAACGGCTCGCCGCGCGCGACGCGCAGCTGCAATTCGACGAGGTCGAGCTCGGTGATCGCCTCGGTCACGGGATGCTCGACCTGGAGGCGCGTGTTCATCTCCATGAAGTAGAACGCGCCGCTCTCATCGAGCAGGAATTCCAGCGTGCCGGCGCCCTCGTAACGCAGCGCCTTGACCGCGGCGACGGCGACCTCGCCCATCTTTGCGCGCAGCTCCGGTGTGACCGCGGGCGACGGCGCTTCCTCGATCAGCTTCTGGTGCCGGCGTTGCACCGAGCAGTCGCGCTCACCGAGATGGATGGCATTGCCGTGGCTGTCGCCGAACACCTGGATCTCGATGTGGCGCGGATTCTGGATGGCGCGTTCGAGGATCACGGTCGGATCGCCGAACGCGGCCTTAGCCTCGGAGCGCGCGCTGCGCAACGCATCGGGAAACGACGCCGCATCGGTCACGAGCCGCATGCCGCGGCCGCCGCCACCAGCGACCGCCTTGATCATGACGGGGAAGCCGATCTTCCTGGCCTCCGCGTGCATCACCTCGTCGTTTTGGTCGGCGCCCTGATAGCCGGGCACGCAGGGCACGCCGGCCTTCCTCATGATCTCCTTGGCGCCCGCTTTGTTACCCATCGCCTCGATCGCCTGCGGCGACGGGCCGATGAAAACGAGGCCGGCGTCCTTGCAGGCCTGCGCAAAATCCTCGTTCTCGGCGAGGAAGCCGTAGCCGGGATGCACGGCATCTGCACCGCTGGCTTTAGCGGCAGCAATGATCGCGGCGATGTTGAGATAGGATTGCGCCGGCAAAGCTTCGCCGATGCGCACGGCCTGATCTGCCTGCTTCACGTGGAGCGCATCGCGATCGGCATCCGAATAGACCGCGACGACGCCGAGGCCGAGCTGACGCGAACTGCGCATCACACGCAGCGCGATCTCGCCGCGGTTGGCAATCAAGACCTTGAAGAACGGGCGGTGCTGCACTGATCCGTTCCTCATGGGCGGGCCACCGAGAACTGCATGCGCTGCGGCGTGCGTGCGTCACCCTCGCGGCAGATCGCGAGCACTTCAGACAGGACCGCGCGGGTATCGCGCGGATCGATCACGCCGTCGTCGAGCACGCGGGCGCTGGTCGAGAACACGTCCATCTGGCCGTCGAACACGCCGATGATCTGCGCCTTCATGGCCTCGAGCTTTTCCTTCTCGGCCGGCTTGCCGCGTCGCGCGGCGGCGGCCTCGGTCACGATCGCCATGGTCTCGGCGGCCTGCTCGCCGCCCATCACGGCGGTCTTGGCGTTGGGCCAGGAGAAGCAGAAGCGCGGATGGAAGCCGCGGCCACACATGCCGTAATTGCCGGCACCGAACGAGGCGCCGCAATAGATCGTGATCTGCGGTACCGTCGCCGAGGTCACGGCCTGGATCATCTTCGAGCCGTGCTTGATCATGCCGGCTTCTTCGTAAGATTTTCCGACCATGTAGCCGGTGGTGTTGTTGAGATAGAGCAGCGGTGTGCGGGTCTGGCAGCAGGCCTGGATGAAATGGGTCGCCTTGTTGGCGCCGGCCGGATCGAGCGGACCGTTGTTGGTGATGATGCCGATCGCCTGGCCCTCGATGCGGGCATGGCCGCAGACGGTGGCCGGGCCGTAATTCGGCGCCATCTCGGTGAAATCGGAATCATCGACGATGCGCGCGATCACCTGCTTCATGTCGACGGGCCGCTTGTGATCCATCGGCATGATGCCGAGCAGCTCGTCCTGGTCGTAACGCGGCGGCTTGAATTGCGCAGCCGCCCTTTCCGGCCGCTGCCATTCCAGCGCCGCCATGATCTCACGCGCGATGCGCAGCGCATCGCGGTCGTCTTCGGCAAGATAATCGCCGAGGCCGGACACCTGCGTGTGCATCTCGGCGCCACCGAGCTCCTCCTCGGTCGCGATCTCACCGGTCGCGGCCTTCAGCAGCGGCGGCCCGGCAAGGAAGGCACGGGTGCGGCCGCGCACCATGACGATGTAGTCGGAGAGACCGGTCTGATAGGCGCCGCCGGCGGTCGAGGAACCGTGCGTCACCGTGACGACCGGCAACCCTGCTGCCGACAAACGCGCGAGGTTGCGAAAGATGTTGCCGCCGCGAACGAAATCCTCGACGCGGTAGCGCAGCAGGTTCGCGCCAGCGCTTTCGACGAGCTGCACGTAAGGCAGCTTGTTCTCCAGCGCGAGCTCCTGCACGCGCAGCGTCTTGTCGATGCCATAGGGCTGGAGCGCGCCGGCATCGATGCCGGCGTCGTTGGCGCTGACCATGCAGCGGATACCCGACACGAAGCCGATGCCGGCGATCACGCCGCCGCCGGGCACGCTCTTGTTCGCATCCGGCACGTCGAACATGTAGCCGGCGAGCGTCGACAGCTCGATGAAGGGCGCACCGGGATCAAGCACGAGCGCGACACGCTCGCGCGGCAGCAACTGGCCGCGCTTGTGGAAGCGATCCTTTGCTGCGGCGGATGCCGCGCGCGTGCGCTCTTCCAGCGCGCGCATGCGGTCGATCAGCGAGAGCATACCGTCGCGGTTGGCGTGGTAGGCCGCGCTGCCGGGGGAAATGGTGTTGTCGAGAATGGACATAATTTGATCCTGCTCGTCATTGCGAGGAGCGACTTGTCCGCCGTAGCTCGAAGAGCGAAGGCGGAAGCGACGAAGCAATGACGGGTGAGGCGACCCCCTTACCGATTCGTCCCAAAAATCTTCCGCGCCTCGGCGGGACTGGCGATCTCGCGGCCCGCGCGGCGGGCGCAGGCGGCGATGGCTTCGATCAGCTGGCCGTTCGACGTCACCTTCTTGCCGTCGGCGAGATAGAAGGCGTCCTCAAGGCCGGTGCGCAGGTGACCGCCGAGCTCGGCGCAGCGCTGGTGCAGCGGCCAGATCTCCTCGCGGCCGATCGCGGTGATCTGAAAATGCGCCTCGGGACGCTTCAGCTTGATCAGTATCGGCAGCAGGTCGGGATCCGACGGCATGCCGGAGGCCACGCCCATTACGAAATTATATTCGAGCGGGCCTTTGTACATCCCGACCTGATGGTACATGCCGACGCAGCGGATGATACCGACATCAAAACATTCGAACTCGGGGATGGTGCCGACCGCGTTCATGACGTCGAGATAGTCCTTCACCTTCTCAACCGCGTTGTCGAACATCATCGGCGGCCAGGCCCAGCTGTTGTCGGCCTTCACCTTCAGATAGTTCAGCGAGCCGGCGTTGCAGGCGGCTATCTCAGGTTTGGTCTCGCGGATGCAATCGAGCGCGCCGCTGTAGTTGGGACCTGAGACACCCGAGGTGTGGTTGATGATCACGCCGGGGCAGGCTTCGCGGATCGCCTGCTGGATCTCTTTGCTGACGCTGACCTCCCAGGACGGCAGATGCCCCTTATTCGGCGCCTGCTGGCGCAGATGGATGTGCATGATGCTGGCGCCCGCATCGAACGCGGCCCTGGCCTCGCGTGCCATCTGCTCCGGCGTAACCGGCACGTTGTGCTGCTTGGGGTCGGTGAGCACGCCGTTCAGCGCGCAGGTGATGACGGCCTTGTCGCTCATGACCTAAATGTCTCGCACGTTGAGAATTCAACGCTTGCGATCATGTGACGCGCGGCATGTGGCTTCTTGCGCGGAGAAGCTAGCTAAACGCGAGCTGTCGTAGGGTGGGCAAAGGCGCGCTTGCGCCGTGCCCACCATCTCTCCACACCTTACGAAGGTGATGGGCACGCTTTCGCTTTGCCCACCCTACTAGACTGTCCCTAGCTCGCCTCCGCAAGCACCCTCACCGTCTCACTGCTGCGATAGATCGCGAGATCCCGCGAGCCGACGAAGATCGCGCGCGGCTTCAGGCCATAGAAGCGGCGGATCGAATGGCTGAAATGGGTGGAGTCGGGATAGCCGATGTCCTGCGCCAGATGCGCGAGGTTGAGGTCCTGGTTCGCGAAGTGCAGCAGATGGCGCGCGCGCTTCCAGGCGCGGAAGGAACGGAACGAGATACCGGTCTCCTCCTTGAACAGGTGCAGGAAGCGCGAGGCCGAGAGCCCCGCCTCGGCCGCGCATGTATCCGCCGTCACGGGCTCACCCGTGAAGCGACCAATGCGGGCGACGGCGCGCATTACGCGGGGGTCGAGTACGCGGCGCGGCAGCGCCTCGCCAAAACACATCTCGTCGAATTCGGCGGTCGTGATGTCGTTATAGCGGCGCTGGCGCAGCAGCGCGTAAGCGGCGAGAATTTTGCGGGCATAGGCAGCCCTGTCGGGTCCGGTCAACCGCTCGGCCAAGGCCTCGATCACGCCGTCCGGCATGCTTTCCGGCTCAAGCGTCACGCTGATTGCGGTGCGGTAGTCGCTGGCAATGGAGTGCCGCTGGTTCGGCAGGGTGACGAACAGCTCGCCTTTGGCGAACGCGTCGTCGAGCGTCAGATGCAGGCTGCCTTTCACCGCGACATAGACGTGGCAGCAACCGGGGATCCGCTTGCGGGGGCGGCCGAGCAGGCCGGCATAAAACACCCGTTCCGGCGTGATCAGCATCAAATGGTCGGATTCGCGACCCAGATCTTCCATTGGCGGTCCTCCTCGCGCGGCTCTCTGGCCGCTGCGGACGGGGGTCACCTTAGCGGAAATTTGGGCGCTGTCACGACAGGATAGCGCTGCCACGGCGCGCAAAGGGACGGCAGCCCGGGAGGCTCCCGGAACCGATCCAGCATCATCGTCGTCCCGGCGAAGGCCGGGACCCATACCGCGAGGTCCATCGATGCGGATGGTACTAATCCCGAACGACCAATCTTCGCAAAACATCTCCCTGGGAGTATGGGTCCCGGCCTTCGCCGGGACGACCACTTAGATTATGCCCTCACCCGCGCCGCAACATTCTGCTCGACGCCCGCCTTCTGCTCCGCAGCAACCGCGCGCTTGAAGCCCTCGCGCTGCTGCAAGCGCGCCCAATAGGCCGCGACATTTGGCCCAAAATCCTTGGCGAGGCCGATATTGTCAGCGAGGCGGAGTGCGTAGCCGATCACGATGTCGGCGGCGGTGAAACGGCCGGCGCACAAGGTTTCAGCATTCGCGGTCGCAGCCTCAACGGCGCGCAGCCTCCCCAAGAACCATTTGGCGTAGTCGGTGGCGACCTGCGGATTGCGGCGCTCCTCCGGTTCGAGCTGGGTGTAGCGGAGCACCAGCGTTTGCGGGAAGGTTAACGTCGCGTCGCTGAAATACATCCAGTTCAGGAACGCACCATAGGCGGGATCCTCGGGGCCAACCATCAGCGGTGTCGGTCCGTGCTTGATGCCGAGATAATGGCAGATGCCCGAAGACTCCGTCATCTTCGTCTCGCCGTCGACCATGAAGGGAATCGTGCCCAACGGATTGAGCGCGAGGTATTCCTTGGCGAAGACCCGCGGCGGGAACGGCAGCATCTTCAGTTCGTAACGAAGCCCCATCTCCTCCAGCATCCAGAGTGGACGGAACGAGCGGGCGGAATCGCAGTGATAGAGCGTGATCATCAAGAGCTTCCTTTGCTGCCAGGCAGCGTGCCCATCATCTTGCACAGGACCATCAGCATGACCTCGTCGGCACCACCGCCGATCGAGGTCAGCCGGCTGTCGCGATAAGCGCGACTGACCGGCGTCTCGTTGGTAAAGCCCATTCCGCCCCAATATTGCAAGCAGGCGTCGGTGAGCTCGCGCCCGAGCCGGCCGGCTTTCAGCTTGGCCATGGTCGCAAGTTTTGTGACGTCCTCGCCAGCGACCAGCTGCTCGGCGGCGCGATAGATCAGTGCGCGCAGCAGCTCGACCTCGGTCTGCATCTCCGCGAGCTTGAAGTGCACGACCTGGTTGTCGAGGATCGACTTCCCGAAGGCTTTGCGGTTGCCTGTGTATTCGATGGTCTCGTTGATGATGTATTCGTGTGCCTTGAGGCAGGCGGCTGCGCCCCAGAGCCGCTCTTCCTGGAACTGGATCATCTGGTAGGTAAAACCCTTGCCCTCCTCGCCGATCCGGTTGCGCTTGGGCACGCGAACATTGTCGAAGAAGATTTGGGCGGTATCGGATGATCGCATGCCCATCTTGTCGAGTTTTCGCGCCACCGTGACGCCCTTGGCCTTCATAGGCACGCAAATCAGCGACTTGTTGCGGTGAACGGGGCCATCGCCGGTGTTGGCGAGCAGGCAGATCCAGTCGGCCTGGGTGCCGTTGGTGATCCACATCTTGCCGCCATCGATGACGTAGTCGTCGCCATCGGAGCGTGCGCTGGTCTTGATCGAGGCGACGTCCGAGCCCGCGCCGGGCTCGGAGACGCCGATGCAGGCGACAAACTCGCCGGAGATCGAAGGGCTGAGAAACTCGCGTCGCACCTCATCCGAGCCGAATCGCGCCAGCGCCGGCGTCGCCATATCGGTCTGCACCCCGATCGCCATCGGCACGCCGCCGCATGTGATCGCGCCGAGCTCCTCCGCCATCATCAGCGCATAGGAATAGTCGAGGCCCGAGCCGCCGAATTCGACCGGCTTGTTGAGGCCGAGGAAGCCAAGGCTGCCCATCTTCTTGAACAGCGCGTGTGCCGGGAAGATGTCGGCCTTCTCCCATTCATCGACATGGGGATTGATCTCGTTGGCGATGAATTTTTGCAAGGAGCGGCGGATGTGGTCGTGGTCGGCGGTGAACAGCATTTCTTCCTCGTCACAACCCCATCTGCCGGCTGGCCAGATCCTTCATGATCTCCTCGGTGCCGCCGCCGATGGCGTTGACCTTGACTTCGCGGTAGATGCGCTCGGCCTTGATGCCGCGCATGAAGCCGGCGCCACCGAAAATCTGCACGGCTTCGGAAGCACAGAACGCCATGGTCTGGGTCGCCTGGTTCTTCATCATGCAGATTTCCGCGACCGGGCTTTCGCCCTGCTCCAGCCGCCAGGCCAGCATCTCCAGCATCGCTTGCGATGCCGCGACCTTCTGCGCCATGTCCACGATCTTGTGGCGGATCACCTGGTGCTGGGCGAGCGGTTTGCCAAACGTCTTGCGCTCCTTGGCGTAGGCAATTGCCTCGTCGAGGCAGACGCGGGCGAAGGCGGTGCAGCTCGCAGCCATGCCGATGCGCTCGCTGTTGAAATTCTGCATGATGATCTTGAAGCCCTGGCCCTCCTCGCCGATCAAATTCTCGACCGGGACTCGGCAGTCGTCGAAGTGCAACGTCGCGGTGTCGGAGGCCCACCAGCCCATCTTCTTCAATTTGGTCCGCGACAAGCCCGGCGTGTCGCCCTCGATCAGGAGCAGGCTGACGCCGCCAGCGCCCTCGCCACCGGTGCGCACGGCAACGGTCAGATAGTCGGCGCGTACGCCGGAGGTGATGAAGGTCTTCTCGCCGCTCACGACGTAGTGATCGCCATCGCGCCGCGCCCTGGTGCTGAGGTTTGCCACATCCGAACCGCCGCCCGGCTCGGTGATGGCGAGCGCGGAGATCTTTTCGCCTGACAGCACCTGCGGCAGCACGCGTGCCCTAACCTCGGGACGCGCCGCGCGCGCGATCGGCGGCGAGCCGATGGTATGGCTCATCAGGCTGGCGCTGATGCCGCCGGCGCCTGCACGCGCCAGCTCTTGGCTCGCCACGATCTTCATGAACTGGTCGGCGGCGACACCACCATATTCCTCGGGAAATCCGAGGCCCAGCAGCCCGATCTCGGCGGCCTTGCGATAGAGCGCACGCGGGAATTCGCCGGCCTCGTCCCATTCATGGGCAAATGGCGCGATCTCCTTCTCGACGAAGCGGCGCATCATTTCGCGGAAGGCGTCGTGCTCGGCGGTATAGAACGGGCTCTTCATCGCTTTCGCCTTCGACTCGTCTCGTTCCACCATGGCCGGAACATTGGCGGCTCACTTGCGCGGAGTGGCTGGACGGGAACGCCGCTTCGGACGGGCCAAGGCCTAGCAACTCAACGCAAGACGGTTTTCGCCCCTCGCAGGCCAACTCCGGTTCAAAAAAGACGTGCTGCACAAAACTCCGGCTGGCCTCCCAAGGCCACGCCGGGCATGGTGCACGGCAATAAAAAGGCGGGCGGCACCAGACCGCCGAGGGAGGAATTTTTGGCCGTTCGTTACTACGACTGGATCGCCCATCATAGCCGCCGCACGCCCGGCAAGGTCGCGGTCATCGATCTCGCGAGCGAGCGCCGCTTCACCTATTCACAGCTCGATGCCCGCGTCTCACGCCTCGCCTCATTCCTCCGTCACGCGCTAAAAATCTCGCGCGGCGATCGCGTCGCGGTGCTGGCGCTGAACACGACCGATACGCTGGAGGTGCAGTTCGCCTGCGGCCGGCTCGGCGCCGTCTTCGTGCCGCTCAACACTCGCCTTACCGTACCCGAGCTTCAGTTCATCACCGGCGATTGCGCGCCGAAGGTGATGATCCACGATACCGATCTGGCCGATACGGCGCTGACGGTGGCGAAGCTCTGCGGCGTCGCAACGAGTCTATTGCTGGGTCCCGGCGGTTCCTATGAAGCCGGCATCGCCGCCACAAAGCCGCTCGACCGCATCGAGGAAGTCACGCTCGATGACGTCTCGACCATCATGTACACGTCGGGCACCACGGGGCATCCGAAGGGCGCGACCATCACCTATGGCATGACCTTCTGGAATTGCGTCAATCTCGGTGGCCCCGCCTGCATCGGGCCGTCTTCGGTACTGCTCACCGTGCTGCCGCTGTTCCACACGGGCGGACTGAATTGCTACACCAATCCGGTGCTGCATGCCGGCGGCACCGTGCAGATCATGCGCGCCTTCGATCCCGGCACCGCGCTCGGCCTGATCAACGATCCCGCACAGGGCATCAACGTGTTCTTCGGCGTGCCTGCGATCTACCAGTTCATGGCGCAGCATCCGGCGTTCGCGACGACCGATCTCGGCCGGCTGATCGTCGGCGGTGTTGGCGGCGCACCGATGCCGGTGCCGCTATTGAAGGTATGGGAGGCGCGCGGCGTTGCGCTCCAGCAAGGTTACGGCATGACCGAGACGTCGCCGGCCGTGCTGGTGCTCGACCGCGAGGATGCGGCGCGGAAGGCGGGCTCCGCCGGCAAGCCGGTGCTGCACACGGAAGTGCGCATCGTGCGCCCCGACGGCAGCGATGCCGATGTCGGCGAGCTCGGTGAGCTCTGGGTCAAGGGGCCGAACATCACGCCAGGCTATTGGAACAGGCCGGAAGCGAACAAGACGTCCTTCACGGACGGCTGGCTGCACACGGGCGATGCAACCCGCGTCGATGAGGAAGGCTTCTACTACATCGTCGACCGCTGGAAGGACATGTACATCTCAGGCGGCGAGAACGTCTATCCGGCCGAGGTCGAGAACGTCCTGCACCAGCTCACGGCAATCGCGGAAGCTGCGGTGATCGGCATTCCCGATCCACAATGGGGCGAGGTCGGCCTCGCCATCGTCGCGGTCAAGCCGGGACAAAGGCTGACCGAGGCCGATGTCTTCACGCACTGCGCCGCCAATCTCGCGCGCTTCAAATGCCCGCGTCAGGTTCGCTTCGTCGATGCCCTGCCGCGCAATGCCACCGGCAAGATTCACAAACCGACCTTGCGAAAGGAATTTTCGGTGACCTCGGAAGTCGACAAGAAAGTCGACAACGCCTGACCAAAGCGCCCCTCTCGCGGGCGCTTCTTCTTTTGTGACGTGCCTGCCCCAACCAAGAAACCCCAAGGAATTTTCATGAACAGGAAACTCTCCCTGCTTGCCGCGACAACAGCTCTGACGCTCCTCACAGCCCAGGGTGCCTACGCGCAGAAAGCGTACGACACCGGCGTCACCGACACCGAGATCAAGATCGGCAATGTCGAGGCCTATTCCGGTCCGGCTTCCGCCTATGGCGTGATCGGCAAGACCGAAGAAGCCTACTTCAAGATGATCAATGACCAGGGCGGCATCAACGGCCGCAAGATCAACTGGATCTCCTATGACGACGGCTATTCGCCGCCGAAGACCGTGGAGCAAATCCGCAAGCTGATCGAGAGCGACGAGGTCTTCCTCGTCTTCAACGCGCTGGGTACGCCGACCCAGACCGCCGTGCAGAAATATCACAACTCGAAGAAGGTGCCGCAGCTCTTCCTCGCAACCGGCGCCAGCAAGTGGAACGACCCGAAGAGCTTTCCCTGGACCATGGGCTTCCAGCCCAGTTATCGGGTCGAGGCACAAATCTTCGCCAAGTACATTCTGAAAGAGAAGCCGGACGCGAAGGTTGCGATCTTCTATGCCAATGACGATTTCGGCAAAGACTATCTCGCCGGCATCAAGGACGTATTCGGCGACAAGGCGTCGAAGCTGATCGTGGCCGAAGAGAGCTACGAGACGTCGGAGCCTTCGATCGATGCCCATATCGTCAAGCTCAAGGGCACCGGCGCCGATACCTTCGTCAACATTGCGACTCCGAAGTTCGCGGCGCAGGCCATCAAGAAGATCGCGGAGCTGGACTGGAAGCCGATGCACCTGATGACGGACGTCTCGGTGTCGATCGGTGCGGTGATGAAGCCGGCTGGCCTCGAAGCATCCGAAGGCGTGCTGTCAGCCGGTTATCTGAAGGATGCGTCGGATCCGCAGTGGAAGGACGATGAGGGCATGAAGAAGTTCATGACCTTTATCGACAAATACATGCCCGGCGCGAACATTTCGGATGCCAATCTGGTCTACGCCTATGCCGCAGCCCAGACGATGGTGCAGGTGCTGAAGCAGTCGGGCGACAATCTGACCCGTGAGAACGTGATGAAGCAGGCCGCCAGCCTCAAAGACTTCGTCCCCGACACGCTGATCCCGGGGATCAAGATCAACACTTCGTCCACCGACTTCGCACCGATCGAGCAGCTCAAGATGTGGCGGTTCAAGAGCGGCCAATGGGAACTGTTCGGCCCCATCATCAGCGCCGAAACCGGCGGCTAGTTCGGCCCCATCATCAGCGCCGAAACCGGCGGCTAGTTCGGCCCAACCTATCCGCCTGAAATACCGAATAGCGGCCGAAGGGCCGCTATTCTTTTTCATCCTGCTGGACGTCGACGGACACGATGGAAAGGCCAAGACGGCGCGAATCGCCGACGCCTCTCAACACCGGACATGCCCATGCAAGGGTAGCGATGCCTGAGGGCGGCAGGTCGAGGCTCAGCGTATAGCGGTCACAACCGATCGCGATCGCGGCAGGGTCGACGCGTGCGCCGTCGAGATAGAAATGCGCGCCGATCTTGTCCAGCGGCGCGCGGAGGGCGGGACTTCGGATGCAAATTACGTTGCGACCCGGAGTGCCCTTGATGCAGACGGCCGCCTGTGGCTCGCTCCAGCGAAATGTGTAGCCGGCTGATGATTCCACGGCGTGGAATCCGAGCTGAGCAATGACGTGATCGCCAAGCAGTCCCGTAGCAGGTTTGGCAGGCCCGCTAACGCGCCGGATACAGTCGAGCCGCTGAAGCCGGATCAGCGATGCGATGTAGCGTTTCATCCATCGTGCGATGGCTGCTCTCGACCCGATCACCGTCAGTGCGGTCAGGACCGTGTGCGCATGCGCAACGGCGAGGCGCGCCGTGGCACGTGCGCGGAGGTCGCCGTACAGCACCAGCTCGGTCCAACGCCAGAAGGCACGCAGCTTCTCGTCGGGCCGCCTCCAACCCCGGCCCGCAAGGCTATAACGCACCAGTGCGCTCAACGCATCGCGGGCAAGCGATGCATCGAAATTATCTCGCGTGCTCCATTCGATGGGAATTTCGAGCAGTTCGCTGCCGGGATCGTGGGCCGCCTCGCTGAAATAGCGAATCTCGCCCTGCACGAAATCAAGCGTGAATGTCTTCAGCTCGCTGATCCGGCCGACGTAGTAGTGATGAAAGCGTGCCTCTTCCAGATAGCCGATGGAATAGCCCCGCGCGAAATATCCGGCGGCGAGCACCCATTCGGCGAAATGGCCGAGCTCGGCGCGCAGGCCCCCGCATTCCTCGTAGACGTCGCGCCGCGTCACGAAGCACTGGTCCAGCACCTTGCGCCAGGGGTGCTGCGTTATGCCGAACTCGATGTCGGCCTGGTACATCGCAGCCTCGGCTTCCGACAGGCGGTTGTGGCAGATCGGGACTGACCGGCAGGAGAATCCCGCCCAATCGGGATGGGCGTCGATCGCGCGGATGCAGAGCTCGATCACGTCAGGCTCGGGCCGGCAATGCGATTCCGTGAAGAACAGATAGCTGCCACGGGCTTTGGTGGCGCCGAATGCGCAAAGCCCGATGTCGTGAACGGACTCGGTGAATTCGAGACGTGCCCTATCGCCGGCGAGCGCCTTCAGCTCATCGCACGCCGTGAAATCGGGCGGCACGACCAGGATGATCTCGTAGAGAGATTTGTCCGCGGTCTGCGAAGTCCAGCCAAGCCAGGATTGCTCCCACTGCCCGCGGTGATATTCGAGCGGGATGATGACGGAGAACATGGGTCGGTCGGGACTCATGCCGGATTTCATTCCTTAAGATGATCGCGCGAGGCGCCGACACGGGCGCAGGTCTAGGCGGGCAGAAACAGAGCAAAGGACTCATCGACGGTGCGCCGAAGGTGATCGCGATACAGCTTGTAGTTCGCATGGTCGGACCCGATCCGGCCCACGGCGGGATCGCCGATGTTGCGTGCCGGCACATAAGCGATCGGCGCCGCAATCGGCGTCAGTTGCGAACCCGAGCCGGCGCGTAGCGTCGAGATGATACCGTACATCTCGCCGGCCACCGTCGGCCGCGACACCGTAATCACGCGATGCTGGCCATGCTTGTTGATGACGAGATAGATGAAACCGGATTGGTGCGGTACCGCGACCTCGCCGGTGTGCTCATAGGCCGCATCCGTCCGCTCGCCCTCACGGAAGACCAGCGACGAGACCTTTGGCTCCCAGACGATTGCGGTGCGGTAGGCGAAGATCGCATCCTTGTCGCCGAACGACGGCCGCAGCGTGATGTAGACGTCTTCGAGCCAGGTCACCGCGCGATGCGAATAGGAGCCGAGGCTGTCCGGCGCGACATCGTTTGCGGCCGGAGGCGCCACCACGACCGCGCTTTTGCGTAAGGACACGCCCAGCGCCTGCTCCAGCCGGACCGTCGTTGCCAGCGTGAACGGCCGGCGCCCGCCGAGCACCTTTTCCAGCGTGGACAGGCTGAGCTTGGCCTGCTCGGCCAGCGCCTGCCGCGAGATCCGGCGTCTGGCGAGCTCCTCACGGATTGTCTCGGCGATCTCGCGACTTTGCTCGTCCGAAAGCTGCTTGTCGGAGAGTTTGTCCTGCGTCTGCATCGTTAACCCTGCTCCACGGGCGGCAGTCTAGCAGGGCGGACAAGTCAGCACAAAACCGCACATGGCCGCCCCGGCGCCGGACCGCCAAGGCCAGCCGCGGCGGAACATTGCCGATCATTCTGCTCGCGACATCAGCCCCTCCCGGCCGATGCTCGGTGTCGTCAAACACCCCTCGGGAGCAGGCCAAATGGATACCTACGACGCGGACGACAGCAACGAGCATCCCCTGCTGGGCAGGTTGATCAAGCTCGGATTGTTTCTTCTGGTCCAGGGCGTGGCCGTGCTGCTGGTCGGCTTCGTAGCCCTGCTGGTGAGCTTTGAGCCCAGCTGGTCGGCGACGACGGAGCAGGCAAGCCTGCTCCAGCCTGGCGACGCCCGCTCCGGCACCCTCCTCCTGAAGGAAGATGGCGCCTACACGGAAGCCGTCCGCCTCGGCATCGATGTCGACATCACGGTGTCCGGCCCGACGCTGCGCGCCCGCGTCACGCAGGTGTTCCGCAACCCGACCAAGGACTGGGTCGAGGCGACCTATGTCTATCCGCTCGCCAACGACGGCGCGGTCGATACGCTGAAGATGGTGGTCGGCGACCGCGTCATTGTCGGCGAGATCAAGGAGCGTCAGCAGGCACGCGTGATCTACGAGCAGGCGCGCCGCGCCGGACAGACAGCTGCGCTCACCGAACAGGAGCGGCCCAACATCTTCACCAACTCGGTCGCCAATATCGGTCCCGGCGAGACCGTGCTGGTGCAGATCGAATACCAGGAGCCGGTGCATCAATCCGGCAACGAATATGCGCTGCGCGTGCCGCTCGTGGTCGCCCCGCGTTACAATCCGGCGCCGATCGTGCAGAGCGTCGACTTCCGCCGGGACGGTTCCGGCTGGGGCGCGACCACATCGGACCCGGTGCCGGACCGCGACCGCATCGCCTCGCCTATGCTCGACCCTGCCAAGAACCCGCCGGTCAATCCGACCAGCATCACTGTGCGTCTGAAGGCCGGTTTTGCGCTCGGCGAGGTGAAGAGCCACCACCACAACGTCAAGGTCGAGAGCCCTGACAGCACGACGCGTGTCGTCACACTTTCCGACGGCACTGTCCCCGCCGATCGCGATTTCGAGCTGACCTGGAAGCCGGCCGCAGAGAAGGCGCCGTCGGTCGGCCTGTTCCGCGAACATGTCGGCGATGCCGACTACCTCCTCGCCTTCGTCACGCCGCCCACGGCTGAGCAGACGGTGCAGAAGCCGCTGCCGCGCGAAGTGGTGTTCGTGATCGACAATTCCGGTTCGATGGGTGGCACCTCGATCGAGCAGGCCAAGGCGAGCCTGCTTTATGCGCTGGGCCGCCTTCAGCCGAACGACCGCTTCAATGTCATCCGTTTCGACGACACCATGGACGTGCTGTTTCCGGCCTCGGTGCCGGCCGACGCGGCGCATGTCGGCGAGGCGACCTCGTTCGTGAGTGCGTTGCAGGCGCGCGGCGGCACCGAGATGGTGCCGGCAATGCGTGCGGCGCTGACCGACAAGCTTGGCGAGACCAGCATGGTCCGCCAAATCGTGTTCCTGACCGACGGCGCGATCGGCAACGAGCAGCAATTGTTCGAGACGATCACGGCGATGCGCGGCCGCTCGCGCATCTTCATGATCGGCATCGGGTCCGCGCCCAACACCTATCTGATGACGCGCGCCGCTGAACTCGGCCGCGGCGCCTTCACCCATATCGGCTCCGTCGAGCAGGTCGAGGAGCGCATGCGCGGCCTGTTCGCCAAGCTGGAGAACCCCGCCGTCACCGGCCTCACCGTCAAATTCTCCGAGGCCAAAGCCGACGTCACGCCGGCGATCATTCCCGACGTCTATCGCGACGAGCCGCTGGTGCTGGCGGCGAAGGTCGACAAGCTCGCAGGCTCGCTCGAAATCAAGGGACGCGTCGGCGACCGCCCGTGGTCGGTGACGCTGCCGCTGCAAAATGCCGCCGAAGGCAAGGGCCTGTCAAAGCTCTGGGCCAAGCGCAAGATCGGCGATGCGGAAGTGGCGCGCACCATGCGTGAGATGACGCCGGAAGATACCGACAAGGCGATCCTGGCGCTGGCGCTCGACCATCAGATCGTCACGCGGCTGACCAGCCTCGTTGCAGTCGACAAGACGCCGAGCCGTCCCGCGGGCGAGCCGCTTAAGCTCAGCGAGCTGCCGATCAACCTGCCGGCTGGCTGGGACTTCGCGAAAGTCTTTGGCGAACAACCGCAGCAGGCGCCGACGCAGTTGCGCGAACGCCGCGCCGATGCGGGCGGCCAGCCCGCGGCAAGGCGGCCGGCCCCTGTCGCGCCCGACGCGATCCGCCTGCCCAAGACCGCAACCTCGGCCGAGCTCAAGATGATCGCAGGCCTGATCCTGATCGTGCTCGCCCTGATCCTGTTCGTGTTCAACCGGCGTCGGCCCTTGCTCACTGACGCCGCTTGAGAGAGGAGCCCCCGAACTCCTCTTGCTTAGCGCGCGCGGCTGCCCGTCCCCATCCAAACAGCCGCGCGCGCCTTTTTTTACTGTCATTGCGAGGCGCGAAGCGACGAAGCAATCCAGACTGCCGCCGCGGAGACAGTCTGGATTGCTTCGCTTCGCTCGCAATGACGGGAGACATCATGCCCCGCCTCATCTCTCCTCTCGTTCTGGCGCTCGTCGGCCTCATCCTGTTCGGCGACGGCGCCTATATTCACGCCAAGGCGTGGCTTGCGCAGGTGCTGCTGCAGCGCGCGTTCGACAGGAGCGTGGCGACCGGCGAGGCCGTCAAGCCATGGTCATGGGCCGATACCTGGCCGGTCGCACGGATCGAGGTGAAGCGGATCGGCGCCAGCGCCATCGTGCTCGCTGGCACGAGCGGCCAGGCGCTTGCCTTCGGCCCCGGTCATATCGACCAAACGGTTGATGCGGGCGAGCGCGGTATTGCGGTATATGCCGCGCATCGCGACACGCATTTCCGCTTCCTGCGGAACGTTGCCATAGGGGACGTGATCGAGGTCACGCGCAGCGATGGCAAGCACTTTCGCTATCGCGCGGACGCCTCCAGCGTGGTTCGCTTCGACGCGTCGGGCATCGATGTTGCAACGCAGGATTTTGAACTCGTGTTAACAACCTGCTGGCCATTCGACGCCGTCACGCCGGGTCCCGAGCGCTATATCCTTCATGCCACGCTGATTGGAACCGATGGATGACGGTTCACAATCAGCCCGCACGGGTGGACCGCACCCTCCCGAACAGCCCATGGCGTGCCGGACAGGCGTGTTTGATGGAGCCGCTGAACTGGCGCCCCCGACCGTAGACTTAATAAGAACGGCCCGTTGGTTTCCTCTTATATTTTATAGTGAGCACGAAGAAAGTATTTAATGAACGAAGAGTTCAAGCAGCGTCTCGAGCAGCTCGAAAACCGCGTCGCGCTACTGGAAAGGAACCTGGATCTCATCGCAGCCGGGCAGCGACGCAGCTCACTTCGCAGCCTCTGGCGGCGTCCGCCGATGTGGACATTCGAGCAATATCCGCCGCGACTTCTCAATCTGAACGCGTTCAAGCCCGTGCCCGCGATTCCCGCCAACGCGCCGCGGATCGCGATGGTAACGCCGAGCTATAACCACGCGCAATTTCTCGGCGCCACGATCGACAGCATCGTGAGTCAGGCTTACCCTAACCTCTACTATCACGTGCAGGACGGCGCCTCGATCGACGGCACGCTCGAGCTCCTGAAGAGCCGCGGCGACAGCATCGGCTGGAAGAGCGAGCCGGATACGGGTCAATCCAACGCGATCAATCTCGGCTTCGCTGGCGTCGAGTGCGAGATCATGGCCTATCTCAACAGCGACGACATGCTGCTGCCCGGGACGCTCGCCTATGTCGCCGACTACTTCACGGAGCATCCGGACGTCGATATCGTCTACGGCCATCGCGTCTTCGTCGATCGCGAGGGCCTTGAGGTCGGCCGTGCCGTGCTGCCGCGCCATGACGGCAAGGCGCTGCAATTTGCCGACTACATTCCGCAGGAGACGATGTTCTGGCGCAAGCGCGTGTGGGACAGGATCGGACCGATCGACGAAAACTTCCACTACGCAATGGACTGGGACTTCATCATGCGGGCGCAGGCCGCCGGATTCAAGTTCGTGCGCCTGCCGCGGTTTCTTGCCTGCTTCCGCATCCATGACGCACAAAAGACCGCGGCAACTTATTCGGTCGGTGTCAGGGAAATGGGCATCTTGCGCCGACGCGTCCTCGGCTTCGAACCGACGCAGATGCAGATCCGCCGCGCCATCGCCCCTTATCTCGCGCAGCAACTGGCCTATCACTACGGTTACAAGTGGGGCGTGTTGCGATACTGAGGCGACGATTCGAGCCGACGATTGAATGCATCGATTGCGATCCACCTACATCGCTGCGCATTCCGCCATGCGGCATGCAGCCCTGCTGGTTGCCACCCCACGCAACTCGCCATACAACCACGTGACGCACCACCAAGAAGAACAACAGGTGAGGTCACACCATGGAAGCCCAGATCTCTGCCGCGTCGGTTTCTCCGCGCCCATGGTCTCCGCCGCCCGATGCCAGCGACATCGTCAAGGGCATCCACGCCATGTTGCATCCGCACAACATCGTGCTGGTGGGCGCGACCGACAAACCCGGCAACTACGCCGAGCGCATCTGGAACAATCTGGTCAAATACGGTTTCGAGGGTGGGCTCTACCCAGTCAACGCCAAGCGCGAGACCATCTGGGGCGTGCCCTGCTTCAAGGATTTTGCCAGCCTCCCCGAGAAGCCCGACCACGTTCTGGTGCTGGTGCCAGCGCGCTTCGCCGTGCAGGTGATCCGCGACGCGGCTGCAGCCGGCGCGCGTTCGGCCACCATCGTCACCTCGGGCTTCAGCGAGTTGCAGGATGAGGCGAGCCAGAAGCTCGCCGCCGAATTGCAAGCGGCCATACGCGAGACGGGGCTGGCCGTCACCGGCCCGAATTGCCTCGGCAATCTGAGCGCCGGCGAAAAGCTCTTCACCAATATCGATGACCGCATCGTCACCATGGAACAAGGCGCGGTGGCGATCGCCGGGCAATCCGGCGCCATCGTCATGGCGATCCGGCAGGCGCTGGAGGATCGCGGCGTCGGGGTCGGCTACATGGTGACGACCGGCAACGAGGCCGGGCTCGAGACGCCGGACCTGATGCGCTATTTCGCCGAGGATCCGAGCATCAAGGTGATCGTGGTCTATCTTGAAGGTGTGCGCAACACCAAGGCGTTTCGTGACGCCTGCAAGGCCGCGCGTACCGCCAGCAAGCCGGTGATCGCGCTGAAGCTCGGATCGTCCGAGGGCGGCCGCGCCGCCGCGATGGCGCACACCGGCGCGCTCGCCGGCTCGATCGAGACGTTCGATGCGATCGCGACGCGCGAGGGCGTGATCCGCGTACGCGGGCTCGACGAGCTGATCGAAACCACCGAATGCTTCGTCCACGCCGCGGTGCCCAAAGGCGACCGGCTCGCCGCGGTCACGTTGTCCGGCGGCAAGCGCGGCATGCTGATCGATGCTTTCTACGCCGCAGGTCTCAACTTCGCGCCGCTGAGCGGGCATGTCAGCTCCGAGCTTGCAAAAATGCTCGGGCCGGGCTCGATTGTCGGGAATCCGCTCGACGCCGGCTTTGCCGCGGTGGTCGATCCCTCCGTCTACATGAGGTCGATCAAGCTGATGATCGACGATCCCGACATCGACATCGTCATCGTCGATGCAGAGCTGCCGAAGGCACCGCATGAGCTGCGGGAGCGCAATTTGCGTATCGTCGACGAGATGGCGAGCCGGGCCTCGAAGCCCGTGATCTATATCAGCGCGATGTCGATCGGCTTCACCGAGTTCACCAAGGGCTTGCGCAAATCGCTGCCGCATCTCGCGGTGATGCAGGGCATGGACCGTGCGGTGACCGCGATCAAATCACTGCTCGACTATGCTAAGCTGCGCAAGGAAGTACCTGATATCGTCTCGAACTCGAAGCCAGCCGCGCGCGCGATGCTGGAGAAAGCGCTGACATCGGCAAGCGGCGCCGCCCTCGACGAGGTCGCCTCGAAGAAGCTCTTGAAGGCCTATGGCATCCCGGTCTCGAAGGAGGGAATCGCGCAGACGGCTGCGGACGCTGTGAAGATCGCCAAGCAGATCGGCTTTCCGGTCGTGGCCAAGCTCGTCAGCGCCGAGATTTTGCACAAGTCCGATATCGGCGGCGTGGTGCTGAACCTCAACAGCGCAGCCAAGGTGAAGAAGGCGTTTGCCGACATCACCGCGCGGGTAAACAAGCTGAAGGGCAAGCCGAAGCTCGACGGCATCCTGATCGCGCAGCAGGTCAAGGCCGACCTCGAACTCGTGGTCGGCGCCTCCCTTGATGCCGAGATGGGGCCGGTCGTGCTGTTCGGCACCGGCGGCATCGACATCGAGCTGATGAAAGACGTGGCGCTCGCCGGCGCGCCGCTGGACGAAGCCGAGGCGCGGCTCCTGATCGGCCGCACCAAGGCCGGCATCAAGATGCGCGGCTATCGCGGCAAGCCGGCGCTGCACGAGGCCTCCGCGGTGAAGGCGCTGGTCGGCCTGTCCAATTTGATCGCGGACGCCGGCGACCGGATCGCCTCGATCGACATCAATCCGTTCCTGATCAACGCCCGGACCGGCGTTGCGGTCGATGCGCTTATCGTGCTGAACAATGCCGCGGCAAAGCGCGCCGCCGGGCATTGATGTCGCATGGGGCCGATTAACCCTGCTTACCATCACGGCCGAAGCATCATCCTTCCAAACTCCCCGCTTTGGCCGTAGAATCGCCCCGGCATGGCACGCGCGAGCAATCTGGTGATCGGGACGGCGACGCTGGCGGTGATCGCTGTGGCGTTCGGCGGCCTGCTCGGCGTGCAGAAATGGCGCAGCATCCAGAGCCGCAGCCAGTTGCGCGTGGTGTTCGAAGGCGGTTCCGCGAGCGGCCTGCGCCGCGGCGGCCCGGTCAATTTCGACGGCGTGCCCGCCGGCCAGATCCTGTCGATCAAGCTGGACAATCCGCGCAAGGTGGTGGCGCTGGTGCTGCTCGACAATGCCGCGCCGATCCGCAAGGACACCGTGGCCGGCATCGAGTTCCAGGGCCTCACCGGCGTCGCTGCGGTCTCGCTGATCGGCGGCGCGCCCTCCGCGCCGCCGGTGCCGCTGGACTCGGACGGCATCCCCGTGCTGACCGCCGATCTGAGCGATGCCGAAACGATCGTCGACACCTTGCACAGTGTCGATCGCACGATCGTCAACAACGCTCCCGCGATCAAGGAAGGCCTGCGCACGTTCGAGGACTACACCGCCGATCTCAGGAGCAAGGGCGCTGAGATCGATTCCGTGATGGCCAAGGTCGACAGTGCCTTCGCAGGCTTCGACAAGGCGGTCACGAAGATCGAGGGCGTGGTGCCCGGCTTCGTCGACGGCAAGGCCGACGAGCTGTTCGAAAAGATAAGGGGGCTGCACGAGCTCGCCGACACCATGAAGAAGAAATCGGCGACCTACCTCGAGGACGGCCGCAAGACTCTGCTCGACCTCAGCGAAGCCGCCAACAAGATGAGTGGGACGCCCGCGCCGGCCTTAGCCCCGCGCCCGCCGCGCAAACCTGCGCAGCCGAAGCGGTAGGGCCTACCACGCGTAGCGCACGACGCCCTTGCCGGCGTAGGAGCGGGTGACATTCGAGAACTCGCCCTCGAAGGTCAGCGCCGTGGACCAGCCGCTCATCCAGTTCATTTGCACCGACGCCGTGGTCAGCGCGGAATCGCGCGCCTGCGCGGCGCCGTTCACGACGAAGGCCGATCCCGGCAGCGTCTGGAACACCGCGCCGACGCTGCGGTCCGGATTGAAATCATGCGCCCAGGCGACACGGCCGCGCAGCGTCACCACGCCGCCGGCAGCCGCAAACGCCTTGTCCGCGCGCAGGCCGAGCTCGGTGCGGGTGTCGGTGACGCTCTTGGCTGCGTAATTGAGCGCGAAATTGTTGTTGCCGACCACGGCGAACTCCGAATAGCCGGGAAGGCTGAACATGGTGGCCTGGAGCGCGGCATAGGGCGTGAGGCCAATCCACTGCGTTGCCTGGCGATAGCCGCCCTCGATGCGGCCCGAGACGGCGTTGGCATTGAACTGTGCGCGCAGCTGATCGACGCCGGCCGCTGTGACGATGCGATTGGTGGTGACGTCCTGCCAGCCATAGGCCAGCGCCGCCGTGACATAGGCAGGTCCTGCGTTGTGACGCACGAAGGCGCCGGCCTGGAATAAATCCGAGCGGCCCCAGCCGAGCCCGTTGACGTTGAAGCCGGTGCCGCCGCCGGCGAGCGCGAAGCCCGCGATCGTCGATGGCGAGAAGCGATAATCCAGACCGACCGCGGTGCCGTATATGCTGCTGGTGGTGTTGTTCGAGCCAAGCGCCGCATTGCCGTCGGTGGTCTGCGCGCCGCCATAGCCGGCAGCCCAGACGTCCCAGCGCTGCTCGAATGTCGGCGTCGGTGCCTTGCGGTAGATCGAAGCAAAGGCATCGCTGGGGCGCTTGCCGGCCGCGACATAGGCATTCGCGTTCGTCTCGTCGGCATAGGGCGTCGCGCCCGGTGTGCCGCTGCGCCCCGCGCTGAAGACGTCGGTCAACAAGCCGATAAATTGGTTCATCGCATTGAACGTCGTCTGCTGCGAGCCCGTCCCTGACTCGCCGGAGGCTTGCGTCAGTCCCGTCGGCGAGAGGTTGGCCAGCGCGACGGGGAGGCTGCCGGTGCTGTCGAAGTAGTGTGTCAGGACATTGGCGACGTTTTGCTGGTTGATGTTGAGGCCGCCGCCATAGCCGAGCGCGAGATCCAGGAAGACGTTGTTGGGATCGTAGCTCAGCGTCGCATGCAGGTTCGACGACAGACCCGTGACGACCGGATTGAACGTGTCGGGCCGCGTGCCCGCGTTCAGGATCGTGTAGTGCTTCGCGATCGAACCGGTCGGCACGACCACGACGGTGGCGCCGCCGAGCGTCGCCGTTCCCGTGACGACCGCGAGACCGTTGCTGGTGCCGGACACCTGCACCATGTAGCGCGACGCCGACGTGAACGAGAGATCGCCGGACACGTTGAGCGTTCCAGTGGGATTGCCCGGTGCCAGCGTGCCGCCATTGACGGTGATGGAGCTTCCGACCGTGCCGACGCCGCCGAACGTGCCGCCGGCCGCAACACTCACATTGCCGTTGATGGTGCCGGCCAGCAGGAGCGTGCCGCCCAGCACGTTCCAGTCCTGATTGCCGGTGCCCGTCACGGTCCAGGTCGAGCTGTCGATCTTGTTGAAGGTCGAGAAGCCGTCGTACTGGAGGCCGGTGCCGATCAGGTCGAGATTGAACGTATCCTTGCCGGTGCCGCCAAGCTGGAAAGTGTCGGTGCCGGAGGCGAGCACTTGGCCCTTGATGACGCTGCCGGGGCCGAGGGTGAGGGTGTTCGGACCGCAGCTACAGAAATCGATCGCGACGGCACCAGGCGCGCCGGCGTTGATCGTTCCCGAATTGAAGATGCTGGCACCACCGCTCACGCTGATGCCCGTGCCGCCGTCGCCAACGGTGATGGTGCCGGTATTGACGATCTGGTTGGTCGTGCTCAGCGTAGTCACGTCGATGCCGATGCCGGAAGCGCCGACGGTGATCGTGCCGTTGTTGGTGACGGTGTTGGAATCACCGACCACTGCGATGCCTTCGGCAAAATCTGTTCCGGTGATACGCCCGCTGTTGGTGATCGTGGATGACGACAGGCCGGAATAGTCGATGCCCGTACCGCCCAGGCCGACATTGATCGTCCCGCTCTGGCTGATGACGGCCCGATCACCCTGCACCGAAATGCCTGCCGATCCACTGTCGCCCGTCGTGATCGAACCGCCATTGGTGACCTTGGCGTCGTCGCCTATCACGGCAATGCCGGCACCGAAATCGCCGGCCGTAATAACGCCGAAATTGCTGCCGGTTTGAAAGTTGCCCTGCATGAAGATGCCGGCAGCATTCTGCCCGACCGAGATCGTGCCAGTGGCCTTGTTGGTGACCGTGTTGTTGTCATTGATCGCAAGAATGCCGCCGGAGAAGCCGGGGGAATCGCCGACGGTGATCGCGCCGGCATTGGTCACGGTCGCGCCGCCGAACACGAGGATGCCAATCGCACCGTTAGTCCCCGTGATCGTGCCCGTCGCGGCATTGGTGATCGTGTTGTTCTGGCCGGCGAAGACGCCCGCGCCACCGGCTCCGACGGACAATGCACCGCCGTTGGTGACGGTGTTGTTGTCGCCGATCGAGATGGCGGCGCCACCATCGCCGGTCGTGATCGTCCCGGCATTGACAATGATGTTGTGATCGAGCGCGGAGATGCCGAGGCCGTTGTCCAGCACCGTGATGGTGTTGTTGTTGGTCACGGTGTTCGAGCTGCCGACACTCATGCCGGTCAGGCCGGAGCCTGCCGACAGCGTTCCGTTGTTGGTGACGGTGTTGGAGTCGTTGACGCCGATCGATACTGCTCCGTTGTCGTTCACGGTCGCGCCGGAGAGCACGTTGACGGTGAGACTGTTGACACCAGCGCCGGCCTGAAAGCCGTCGACGTCGGTGCCGCTACAGGTGACGGTCTGGCCGCTCGAGGCCGGATCGGGCGCGCATTGCGCGGTGGCCGGCGTGGTCGAAATGCCGAGGCCAAATACAAGCGTCAGGATTGCCGACGCGCCAGCGAATGACACGGAGCCATACCGGCGCAGTCCGCCCTGCGGCCTCCATCGCCCCACGCCCCTCACGTCACACTCCCCCCAGCCCCAGCTGTTCCGCCGGAACTTAGGCCATGAGGAGGTTCCGTAGAACTACGGCACCGCCCAAATGCGTCCGTTTGGCGCACAACCGAGGCAGAATCCGACACTCATGTTGCAACCGAGACACGGTTTTGCCGGCGAACTTACCATTCCGCGCAAGATGCGGTTGCCACCCGACCCGGATATCGGCCGTTATGACCTAGTAGTTGCTGGGCGCCGCCTCGTTCGGGATGCCGTCGATCGGACATTCGGCGGTGCCCGGCGTCGAGCGGGTCATCGCCTCGACCATGTCGCGCGTGCCTTCGGGATCGGCAATCCAGTTCTTGTAGAAATCATAGGGGCAAGCCGCGACGCCGCGCGGGCTTTCGCCGGAATTGATCATGCCGGTGTAGCCGCGATGGACCAGCTTGTAGAGATGGTTCTGCGACTGGCCATTGCGGCGCGCATCGCGGATCAAATGTTTCGACAGCTGGGCATATTGGATGCCGTAATCCTCCTCGCCACACTCGCCGAGCGTACGGCCGTCGAAGCCGATGATCGCGGAGTGACCGAAATAGGAATAGACGCCATCGAAGCCGGCGGCGTTGGCGACGGCGACATAGACGTTGTTGGCCCATGCCATCGCCTTGGAAATCATGATCTGCTGTTCCTTGGCCGGATACATGTAGCCTTGGCAGCGCACGATCAGCTCGGCGCCCTTCATGGCGCAGTCGCGCCAGATCTCCGGAAAATTGCCGTCGTCGCAGATGATCAGGCTGACCTTCATCCCTTTCGGGCCGTCGGAGACATAGGTGCAATTGCCTGGATACCAGCCCTCGATCGGCACCCACGGCATGATCTTGCGGTACTTCTGCACGATCTCACCCTTGTCATTCATCAGGATCAGGGTGTTGTAGGGCGCCTTGTGCGGATGCTCCTCATGGCGCTCGCCGGTCAGCGAGAACACGCCCCACACTTTCGCCTTGCGGCAGGCCTCGGCGAAGATCGCGGTCTCTTCACCGGGCACCGCCGAGGCGGTCTCATACATCTCCTTGGAGTCGTACATGATGCCCTGGGTGGAGTATTCCGGAAAGATCACCAGATCCATGCCGGGCAGGCCGGCCTTCATGCCCACCAGCATGTCGGCGATCTTGCGGGCGTTGTCGAGCACCTCGGCCTTGGTGTGCAGGCGGGGCATCTTGTAATTGACCACTGCGACGCCGACGGTGTCGTTGCTGCTGGAAATATCGCCGTGAAGCATTGGGTCCGCTCCTGTCTTTTATTCGTTTGAGGTTATCGCGTGCGTTAGTGGCTGATCATCCAGGGGCGCGCGGTGGGAAAGCCCTTGGCGCCGCTCTTGCTCTTGGTCATCAGCCGTGCCGGCTTTTTCTTGTCCGTCGAGCTCTTATCCTTGACCGTCTTGCCCGACGAGCAGCAGCCACAGCCGGGGCCGTGCGAGGCCTTGTATTGCGCGAGCGTCTGCGGCGCGTGTGAACTGCGCTCGTTGACGGCGTGCGCCTTGCGCGTCTCGGATGGCATACAGAAGAAGTTTGGCGCGGTCAGGATGACGCGCGGCGCCATCGTCTCGCAATGCGGGCAGCTTTGCGGATCGTCGCATTCCGCCATCGGGCGAAGATCCTTGAAGGGACCGCAGTCGTCACAGAGATATTCATAGACCGGCATCGCATCATCCCTACGCTATGGCCTGTTCAACACATCTGGCGAGGGATGCGGGGCGGCAGATATGCGCCGTCCCGCATCTCCTCGCGCAGGGATCATTTGTCCGGCGAGATCGGCATCTGGATATCGCCAGTGATGTGCTTGATGGGACCCGCCGACGACGGCATCACGTCGAAGTCGAAGATTTCCGTTGGCAACCATAGCGTGGCGCAGGCGTTCGGCACGTCGACCACGCCGGAGATGTGGCCCTGAACCGGTGCGGTGCCAAGGATCGAATAGGCCTGGGCGCCGGAGTAGCCGAACTTTTTCAGATATTCGATCGCATTCAGGCAGGCCTGGCGATAGGCGATGGTGACGTCGAGATAGTGCTGCTTGCCTTGCTCGTCGACCGAGATGCCTTCGAAGATCAGATAGTCCTTGTAGTTCGGCGTGATCGGCGACGGCTTGAAGATCGGATTCTTGATGCCGTACTTCGCCATGCCGTCCTTGATCACCTCAACCTTCAGGTGCAGCCAGCCGGCCATTTCGATGGCACCGCAGAAGGTGATCTCGCCGTCGCCCTGGCTGAAATGCAGATCGCCCATCGAGAGACCGGCGCCTGGCACATAGACCGGAAAGTAGATCTTCGAACCGCGCGAGAGATCCTTGATGTCGCAATTGCCGCCATGCTCGCGCGGCGGCACGGTGCGCGCGCCTTCGGCGCCGATCTTGTCCTTGACGTCGCCCTTGGCGCGGCCGCCATGGGAGGTCGGCGCGAATGGCGGGTTGGCGAGGCCGGGCACGCGGGTCGGATTGGTCGCGATCAGCTCGGCCTCGCGCTTGTTCCAGGTGTCCAACATCTTCGGATCAGGCAGACAGCCGATCAGGCCGGGATGGATCAGGCCGGCGAAGTTAACGCCGGGAATGTGGCGCGACGAGGTGTAGAGACCCTTGATGTCCCAGATCGACTTCTGCGCCAGCGGGAAATGGTCGGTGAGGAAACCGCCGCCGTTCTGCTTGGAGAAGAAGCCGTTGAAGCCCCAAAGGCTCTCCTTCAGCGGGCCGACGTCGAGCAAGTCAACCACCAGCAGATCGCCGGGCTCGGCGCCCTTGACGCCGATCGGGCCGGACAGGAAGTGCACGATCGAAAGGTCGATGTCGCGCACGTCATCGGCGGAATCGTTGTTCTTGATGAAGCCGCCGGTCCAGTCATAGGTCTCGATGATGAAGTCGTCGCCGGGATTGACCCAGGCCACGATCGGAATGTCGGGGTGCCAGCGGTTGTGCACCATGTCATTGTCGTAAGCCGACTTGGTGAGATCGACCTTGATCAGTGTCTCTGGCATCGAGAAGCTCCCCTTTTACACGGTTGGTTAGACGGACAGATATTTCGAGACCTGCGCGGCATCGACGGCGTCGCGCGGATCGTCGCGCACGATCTCGCCGTTCTCGATGACGAGCACGCGGTCGGCGATATCGAGTGCGAAACTGAGGACCTGCTCGGATACGACGATCGACAGACCCCGCTCATCTCGGATGCGCTTCAGGGTGCGCGCCATGTCCTTGATGATGGACGGCTGGATGCCCTCGGTCGGCTCGTCCAGCAACAGCACTTTCGGCTTGGTCGCGAGCGCGCGCGCGATCGCGAGCTGCTGCTGCTGACCGCCGGAGAGATTGCCGCCGCGGCGGCCCTTCATCTCCAGCAGCACCGGAAACAATTCGTAGATGTCAGCCGGCACCTCGGTCCCACCGGAGACGACGAGACCGGTCTCGATGTTCTCCTTCACCGTCATGGTCGAGAAGATCATGCGGCCCTGCGGTACATAGGCGAGGCCCTTGGCGACGCGCTCGTAGCTCGGCAGGCTGCCGAGCTCGGCACCGTCCATGCTGACCGAGCCGCTCTTGGTCGGAAGGATACCCATCAGCGATTTCATCAGCGTGGTCTTGCCCATGCCGTTGCGGCCCATAATCGCAACGATCTCGTTGGCGGCGACCTTGACGTTGAGGCCGTGCAGCACCTCGCTCTGGCCGTAAGCGACGTGAAGATCGGAAATAGCCAGCATGCGAGGCTCCCTAGTGACCGAGGTACACTTCAATGACCTTGGGGTCGTTCTTCACCTTGTCCATGGTGCCCTCCGAGAGGATCTGGCCCTGGTGAAGCACGGTGACCTTGTGCGCGATGTCCTCGACGAACTTCATGTCGTGCTCGATCACCAGCACCGATCGGTTCTTGATGATGCGATTGAGCAGCTCGGCGGTCTTGGCGCGCTCGGAGACGCTCATGCCGGCGACGGGCTCGTCGAGCATCAGGAGATCAGGGTCCTGGATCAGCAGCATGCCGATCTCGAGCCACTGCTTCTGGCCGTGACTGAGCAGATCGGCGTTCACGTTCAGCCTATCCTTCAGGAAGATCATTTCGGCGACTTCATGCACCCGGTCGCGCACGGCAGCGTCGCGGGTGAAGGTCAGTGCGCCGAACACCGAGCGGCCGCGCGGATAAGAAATTTCAAGGTTCTCGAACACCGTGAGATCGTCGTAGATCGACGGGTTCTGGAACTTGCGGCCGACGCCGGTCTTGACGATCTCGTTTTCCTTCATCCGGGTCAGCTCCTTGCCGCGAAACTGGATCGAGCCGGATGTTGCTTTGGTCTTGCCGCAGATCAGGTCGAGCACGGTGGTCTTGCCGGCGCCGTTAGGGCCGATGATGACGCGGATCTCGTTCTCGTCCACGTAGAAGGAGAGATCGTTGACCGCCTTGAACCCGTCGAACGACACCGTCAGCGCTTCGACCGCGAGCAGGAATTCCTTAGGCTGGTGACCTACGAGCATGATGATCTCCTCACTCCGCCGGGGCGCCGTCGGCGACCGAGCTGTCGGTCCAGCCTTCAGGTTTTGGCTTGCGCGACGAGATCAGGCGATCGATGCGCGGCTGCACATAATCGCCCCAGATCCCGGCAAGGCCGTTCGGGAAGGCCAGGACCACGGCGATGAACAAGCCGCCCAATCCGAACAGCCACAATTCGGGAAATGTTTCCGACAGGCTGGTCTTGGCGAAATTGACCAGCAGCGTGCCGTAGACTGCGCCAAGGATCGACAGCCGGCCGCCGACCGCGGTGTAGATCACCATTTCGATCGACGGCACGATGCCGACGAAGGACGGCGACATGAAGCCGACATTGAGCGCGAACATGGCGCCGCCGATCGCGGCGAACACCGCAGCGACGCAGAAGGCGAAGATCTTGAAGTTCGCGACGCTATAGCCGGAGAAGCGGACCCGGTCTTCCTTCTCGCGCATCGCAACCAAGATGCGTCCGAGCTTGGAGTGCCGGACGAACTGCGCGATCATGATGCAGACGAACAGGCATCCGACCTCGAAGAAATACAGCACGATCTTGGCGTGATCGGGTCGGATATCCCACCCCTTCAGCGTCCGCAGATCGGTCATGCCGTTGATGCCGCCGGTGTAGCCCTGCTGTCCCACGATCAGGATGGTGAGGATGGCCGCGACCGCCTGGGTGATGATGGCGAAGTAGGTGCCGCCGACCCGGCGCTTGAACATCGCCGTGCCGATGATCAGGGCGAAGATGCCGGGCACCAGAATGATGGCGGCAATGGTGAAGGTGAGACTGTGAAAGGGCTTCCAGAACAGCGGCAACGAGGTGATCTGATTCCAGTCCATGAAGTCTGGAATGCCCGGCGTCGACTGGATCTTGGTGTTCTCGGGGCTGGAGGCTTCCAGCTTGAGAAACATCGCCATGCAGTAGCCGCCGAGCCCGAAGAACACCCCCTGGCCGAGGCTGAGAATGCCGCCATAGCCCCAGCAAACCACCAGCCCCAGCGCGACGAAGGCATAGGTGAGATATTTGGCGACCAGATTGAGCCTGAAGACGTCGAGCGTGAGCGGCAGCACCACCACCAGGAAGACCGCGAGCAACAGAATTCCGATCAACTCCGATCGATTGAAGAAGCGATTGTCGGTCATTGCATCAGCCTTCCGTTTCTCACTTGCGGACCTTGAGGGCGAACAGCCCTTGCGGCCGCAGCATCAGGATTCCGACAACGGCGAGCAGCGTCAGTACCTTGGCCATCGAGCCCGACATGAAGAACTCAAGGGTGGATTGCGTCTGTGAGATCGAGAAGGCCGAGGCGATGGTCCCGAGCAGGCTCGCGGCGCCGCCGAACACGACCACCAGGAAGGTATCGACGATGTAGAGCTGTCCGGACGTCGGCCCGGTCGAGCCGATCATCGTGAAGGCGCTGCCGGCGACACCGGCGATGCCGCAGCCGAGGCCATAGGTATAGCGATCGACTTTTTCGGTGTTGATGCCGACCGCGCCGGCCATGATGCGGTTCTGCACCACGGCGCGCACCTGGCGACCCCAGCGCGATTTGTACATCACATAGGCGACACCGACAGTGATCAAGACGGTGAGGCACATCACGAAGACGCCGTTGATCGGCACTTCAATGCTCTCGGACACGTGCAGCGAGCCGAGCATCCACTGCGGCAGGTCGACGCCGACCTCACGCGCGCCGAACACGGAGCGAAAGGCCTGCTGCAAAATCAGGCTGAGTCCCCAGGTGGCGAGCAGCGTATCGAGCGGGCGCTTGTAGAGATGCCGTATCAGCACCCATTCCACCAGCATCCCCAGCGCACCGGATGCGACAAAGGCCAGGATCATCGCGAGGAAGAAGTAGCCGCTGAACAGGCTCGGCAAATAGGTCTGGAAGAAATTCGAGGTCATCCAGGTGACGTAGGCGCCCAGGATCATGAACTCGCCATGGGCCATGTTGATGACGCCCATCTGGCCGAAGATGATGGCAAGGCCCAACGCCATCAGCACGTAGACCGAGAACAGGATCAGTCCTGCAAAACCCTGCATGACGAAGATGGAGCCAAGATCACCAAGCGAATAGTCGCCGAACATCGATGTCCTCCGTCGGGGATAAGGGTCCCGCGTCGCGAGCAGGTTCGCGACGCGGGGGTCTTGGGCGTGGACTTGCAATCCACGCCAGGGAGCGGTTGGCCTTGAGGGAAACGGCGACGGACGCCGCGTCTCTTACTGGTAGCCGGTCTTACTGGTAGCCCTTGGGGAACGGATCCGGCTCGACGAGATCGGCGGTCTCGTAGATCAGCTCGAACTGGCCATCGAGCTTGGCGCGTCCCACCCGGGTCTTCGACCAGAGGTGATGGTTTTCGTGGATGCGCACATAGCCTTCCGGAGCGCCCTTGAACTCGACACCTGGCGAAGCTGCCGCGATCTTGTCGACGTCGAAGGAGCCGGCCTTCTCCACCGTCAACTTCCACAGCCACGGGCCGAGATAGGCAGCCTGGGTGACGTCTCCGATCACGGTCTTTTCGCCCCACATCTTCTTGAACGCGGGCACGAAGGTCTTGTTGTTCGGGTTGTCGAGCGACTGGAAGTACTTCATGCAGGCATAGGCGCCCGCAATGTTCTCGCCGCCGATGCCGTCGATTTCGTCTTCGGTCACCGAGATCGTCAGCAGCGCCTGCTTGGAAAGGTCGATGCCGGCGGCCTTGAGTTGCTTGTAGAACGCCACGTTCGATCCGCCGACGACGTCGGTGAAGATCACGTCAGGCTTGGTCAGCTTGATCTTGTTGATGACCGAATTGAACTGGGTGTTACCGAGCGGATAATACTCCTCGCCGACGACCTTGCCCTTCAGCACGTTCTCGACGTGCTTGCGCGCGATCTTGTTCGAGGTGCGCGGCCAGATGTAGTCGGAGCCGACGAAGAAGAACGACTTCGCGCCCTTCTCCTTCGCGATCCAGTTCAGGCCGGCGAGAATCTGCTGGGTCGCCTCCTGGCCGGTGTAGATCACGTTCTTGGACTGCTCGAGGCCTTCGTAGAAGGTCGGGTAATAGAGCATGCCGTTGTACTGCTCGACGACCGGCAGCACGGCCTTGCGCGAGGCCGAGGTCCAGCAACCCATGATCGCGGCGACCTTGTCGTTGACCAGCAGCTTCTTGGCTTTCTCCGCGAAGGTCGGCCAGTCGCTGGCGCCGTCTTCCTGGATGAACTTGATCTTGCGTCCGAGCACGCCGCCCATGGCGTTGATCTGCTCGATGGCAAGCTTTTCGGCTTCGATCGAGCCGGTCTCGGAGATCGCCATGGTGCCGGTCGCCGAATGCAGGATGCCGACTGTCACCTCGGTGTCAGTGACCGCCAGACCCGTGGTATTGACCGCCGAGGTCGCCGGAGCCTGCGCAAAGGACGCCCGCGGCAGCATCGTAATGGCCGGCAAGGCCGCCATTCCCATCAATAGTTTGCGCCGGAGCGGCGACAATAGGCCCTTGGTTTCTTCGTCTGACATGAGCACCCCACTTTTGTTCGAGGACACGCGATTGGTCCGGTGAGGATGGCTCGAATTTGTGCACCGCAAGCATACGCAAGATCGCGTATACTGCACCGCAAAATACCGACGTAGGCTTTTGGTACGGGATTTGCGAGTTTTCGAGAGGTTCGGACGAGTTCGGGAGTGGGGTTAAGTGGCAGGGCGGCAGCGAATAGACCGCGTCAGGCGCCAGTACAACCAATGGGTCGCCAACCAGACGCTGGAAGACTACGCACTGCGCTTCACCGCCAAGAGCGCGCGCCGCTGGTCCGCCGCCCGCGTTGCCAACACCGCGCTGGGCGCAATCTCGTTCCTCGCGATGGAGGCGATCGGCGGCACCATCACCCTCAATTACGGCGTCACCAACGCAACTGCCGCGATCCTCGTCGTCTCGACCATCATCTTCTGCTGCGGCGTGCCGATTGCCTATTATGCCGCCAAATGCGGCATCGATATTGACCTGCTCACCCGCGGCGCTGGCTTCGGCTATATCGGCTCGACCATCACCTCGCTGATCTACGCCTCCTTCACCTTCATCTTCTTCGCGATCGAAGCCGTGATCCTGGCGTCCGCGCTCGAGATGTGCTTCGGGATTCCGCGTCCCGTAGGCTATCTCATCAGCGCCGTCGTCATCATCCCGCTGGTGGCCTACGGCATCACGCTGATCAGCCGCTTCCAATTGTGGACGCAGCCGCTGTGGATCGTGCTCCACATCATGCCGTTCGCGGCGATCGCCTGGCACAACCCGCACTCCTTTACGGAGTGGCGCAAGTTCTCGGGCGAGCACGGCGATCTCAACGGACATTTCGACCTGTTGCTGTTCGGTGTGGCAGCCTCGGTCGTGTTTTCGCTGGTGGCGCAGATCGGCGAGCAGGTCGACTTCCTGCGATTCCTGCCGCGCGACCGCCGTGCCTCCAAGGTCTCATGGTGGATCGCGTTGATGAGTGCAGGGCCGGGCTGGATCGTGCTCGGCGCATTGAAATTGCTGGCAGGTTCGTTCCTCGCCTTCTTCGCGCTCGGCCACGGCGTGCCGCCCGAGGAAGCCGCCGAGCCGGCGCATATGTATCTCGAAGCCTTTCGATATGTGCTGTCGCAACCGGACCTCGCGCTGGCCTTGACCGGCACGTTCGTGATCCTGTCGCAGGTCAAGATCAACGTCACCAACGCCTATGCCGGCTCGATCGCCTGGTCGAACTTCTTCTCGCGTCTGACCCACAGCCATCCCGGCCGCGTCGTCTGGCTGGTCTTCAACGTCATCGTGGCGCTGCTGTTGATGGAGATTGGCGTCTACAAGGCGCTGGAGCAGACACTGGCACTCTATTCCAACGTCGCGATCGCCTGGGTCGGCGCGCTGGTCGCTGATCTCGTCATCAACAAGCCGCTTGGATTGCGGCCACAGCAAATCGAATTCAAGCGCGCGCATCTCTACGACATCAATCCGGTCGGCGTGGGCGCAATGACGATCGCGACCATCATCTCCATCAGTGCCTTCTACGGCCTGTTCGGGCCGACCGCGAAAGCGCTGTCGGCCTTCATCGCGCTCGCGGTTGCCTTTCTCACCGCACCCCTGATTGCATGGGCGACCGGCGGCAAATACTACATCGCGCGCAAACCGAAGCGGAGCTGGCAGAACCTCGAGGCGATCCAGTGCTGTATCTGCGAGCACGCGTTCGAACCGGAAGACATGGCCTCCTGCCCCGCTTACGCCGGGCCGATCTGCTCCTTGTGCTGTTCGCTGGACGCCCGCTGCCACGATCTCTGCAAGCCGCACGCACGGATCCAGACGCAATTCTCCGAGACGCTCGGCAAGATCCTGCCGCAGCCGATCTACGCGCGGATCAACTCGCAGCTCGGCCACTACATCGGCGTGTTCGTGGTCTCCGCCGGCCTCGTCGCGCTGGTGCTTGGGCTGATCTATCTCCAGACCTCGGTGAGCGTGCATGGCGAGAACTTGCTCGTCTCCAACGTGCTCTGGAAGGTGTTCTTCTCGCTCAGCATCATCATCGGCGTGGTCGCGTGGCTGTTCGTGCTGGCGCAGCAGAGCCGCCGTGCGGCGGAGGACGAGACGCGGCGGCAAACGACACTGCTGATCCAGGAGATCGACGCGCACAAGCGCACCGACGCCGAGCTCCAGCGCGCCAAGGAGGTCGCCGAATCCGCCAACCTCGCCAAGAGCCGTTATGTCGTCGGCCTTAGCCATGAGCTGCGCTCGCCGCTGAACGCGATCAGCGGCTATGCCCAGCTGCTCGAACAGGATTCGACGCTGCCCGCCAAGCCGCGCGATCAGGTCCGCGTCGTTCGCCGCAGCGCCGATCACCTCTCCGGCCTGATCGACGGCATTCTGGACATTTCCAAGATCGAGGCGGGACGGCTCTATCTCTCGCGCGACGAAGTCCGTCTCACCGAATTCCTGGATCAGCTCGTTGGCATGTTCCGCCTCCAGGCCGGCGCCAAAGGCATCGACTTCGTCTTCAAGCGGCCGGCAACCTTGCCGACCGTCGTCTATGCCGACGAGAAGCGGCTGCGCCAGGTCCTGATCAACCTTCTGTCCAACGCGATCAAGTTCACGCAGGCCGGCAGCGTGCAATTTATCGTGCACTATCGCAGTCCCGTCGCCGAGTTCGAAGTGACGGATACCGGCCCCGGCATCCGCAGCGACGATCTTGAACGCATCTTCGCGCCGTTCGAGCGCGGCGCGCTCGGGGTCTCGCAACCGCAGACCGGCACGGGACTGGGGCTCACCATCAGCCGGTTGCTCGCCGGCGTGATGGGCGGGGACATCAAGGTCACCAGTACGGTTGGCCGCGGCAGCACGTTCAAGGTGAAGATGCTGCTGTCGGAGGTCACCAATCCCAGGCTCACTGCGCCGGTGGAGGCGCCGGTCTCCGGCTATCACGGCGCGCGCAAGACCATCCTCGTCACCGACGACGATCCCGTGCATCGCGATCTCCTGCGCGAGATACTGGCCCCGCTCGGCTTCATCCTTCTCAGCGCCGCCGACGGACCGGGCTGCCTGTCGCTGGCGCAGCATTGCCGACCCGATCTGTTTCTGCTCGACATCTCGATGCCGGGTATGGACGGCTGGACCGTGGCGGAATCGTTGCGCGCCAGCGGACATCACCAGGCGCGCATCCTGATGGTATCGGCCAGCGCGCTCGAAGCGCACGGCACACCGCTGGCACAGCCTTTCCATGACGGCTATTTGATGAAGCCGATCGACATCCCACGGCTGCTGGAAAGCATCCGCCAGCTTCTGAAGATCGAATGGCAATACGGCTCGGACGAGATCGTCGTGCCGCTGTGGCATCCCGAAAGCGGCTCGCGGCCACCGGTCAGGCATATCGAAGCACTGATCGGGCTCGGCCAGATCGGCTACGTCAGGGGCATCCAGCTGAAGCTGGACGAGATCGGCAGCGAACATCCCGAGCATGCCGACTTTGTCGCGCAGATGCGAACGCTGGTCGATCGCTTCGACCTCGACCAGTACATGACAACATTGAAAACACTGCATGCTTATGAGCATTGAGACGAAAAAGCGCGACGTCGCGCTCGTTGTCGACGACTCTCCCGAAACGCTGCGGCTGCTCACCGACGCGCTCGACGGCGCGGGGATGACGGTGATGGTGGCGCTCGACGGTGCCAGCGCCATGCGCATCGTCGACCAGATCACGCCCGACATCGTGCTGCTCGATGCCGTGATGCCCGGGCTGGACGGGTTCGAGACGTGCCGCCGGCTCAAGCGCGACGCAGGCCTCGCCAATGTTCCCGTGATCTTCATGACGGGCCTCGCCGAGACCGAGCATATCGTGCGCGGGCTGGAGGCCGGCGGCGTCGACTATGTGACAAAGCCGATCGTGATCGAGGAGATGCTGGCGCGGATCCGCGTTCATCTTGGCAACGCGCGGCTGACCCAGAGCGCGCGCGCCGCGCTCGATGTCTCGGGCCGCTTCCTGTTTGCAGTCAACCGCCAGGGCCACATTCTCTGGGCGACGCAGCAGGCCCAGAAATTGTTGACCGATCATCACGGCACACCTGCGGGCGAGGAGATCGGATTGCCGCCGTCGCTGCTGCAATGGCTGGAACAGGCGCATAAGGGCAAGAGCGGATCGAAATCCCAGGCCGCCTCTCTCCCCGACCATCCACAATTGCGGTTCTACTACATGGGTGAGCTAGGGCCGAACGAGTTCCTGCTGCGGCTCTCCAAGGAGTCCGGCACCGCGCTGCCGCCCGAATTCACCAGCGAGCTCGGCCTCACCACCCGCGAGGGTGAAGTGCTGGCCTGGCTCAGCAAGGGCAAGACCAACCGCGACATCGCGCAGATTCTGGGATTAAGCCCGCGCACGGTCGACAAGCATCTCGAGCAGATCTACGCCAAGCTTGGTGTGGAGAACCGGACGGCGGCGGCCGCGATTGCGACGAATGCGACGCGGCGGAATTCCTGATCGATCCGGCCGTGGAGTTGAGACGCCCTCAACCCAGCAAATAGTGTCGTCCCGGCGAAGGCCGGGACCCATAACCACAGGGAGTAGTTTGGCGAAGACCCGTCATCGTGGGATTACCACCATCCGCGATCGATAGATTCCGCGGTATGGGTCCCGGCCTTCGCCGGGACGACACCAGAATTGGTGGCGGCGCCTACCGCCCCTCACCCGTAAACAAACGCCCCATCATCCAGATCCGTTTTCGGGATCTCGTCCTTCTCGGTCCAGTAGTCCTGGCTGTGCTGCCATTCCGGCTTGTCGCCGCGCTTGGGCAGCAGGTTCATGTCGCGCATGATGTAGCCGGGGTTGAAGTTTTCCGGATCGATCCAGGGCAGGATCGGCATGTTGTGGTCCTCGGCGCGCAGCTTGACTTCGACCTTCTTCGTTCCCTTCGCTTTCATATGTCCGAGCATACGGCAGACAAAATCGGCGACGAGATCGACGCGCAGCGTCCAGCTCGCGCGGAAATAGCCGAACACCCAGACCATGTTCGGAACACCCGTGAACATCATGCCGCGATAGGTGACGGTGTCGCCGAAAGCGAGCGCCTTGCCGTCGATCTCAAAGGCGATGTCGCCGAGGGCTGCGAGATTGAAGCCGGTCGCGGTGACGATGACGTCCGCTTCGAGCAACTTGCCGGATTTGAGCTGGATGCCGTTCTCGACGAAGCACTCGATCTCGTCGGTGACGACGGAGGCCTTGCCGCTGGCGATGCCCTTGAACAAATCGGCATCCGGCACGAAGGCAATGCGCTGCCGCCACGGCCGATAGGTCGGGGTGAAATGCGTCTCGACGTCGTAGTCGGGACCGAGGACCGCGCTGATCTGGCCGATCAGGTCCTTCTTCACCTGCTCCGGCTTGGAGATGCAGAGCTTCGTAAACGCATCCTGCTCGAACAATATTTTTCGCCGGACGATCTCGTGGATCCACTCCTCATCGACCTGAAGCCGGCGCAGCTCCTCGGCGATCTCGATGGCATTGCGGCCGAGCCGGAAATAGGTCGGCGAGCGCTGGAGCATGGTGACATGGGCGCACTTGTCCGCGATGTTCGGCACCAGCGTCGCGGCGGTTGCGCCCGAGCCGATCACGACCACCTTTTTGCCAGCAAGATCGATATCATCCGGCCAGGTCTGCGGATGGACGATGCGCCCCTTGAAGCGCTCGGCGCCCTTCCATTCCGGCGTGTAACCTTCCGAATGACGATAGTAGCCCTGGCACATCCAGAGGAAGTTCGCGGTGAAGGTCTTCGCTTCACCAGTATCGGTCGTGGTCGCTTCGATGGTCCAGAGATTTTGCTCGCTCGACCAACTCGCCGAATTGATCTTGTGCTTGTAGCGGATGTGCCTCGCGATATCGTTGTCGTCGATCACCTCGTTCATGTAGGCGAGGATTTCCTCGGCGGTCGCGATCGGCGGTCCGACCCAGGGCTTGAAGCTATAGCCGAAGGTGTGGAGATCACTGTCCGAGCGGATGCCGGGGTAGCGATGCGTGCTCCAGGTGCCGCCGAACGTCGCCTGCGTTTCCAGGATGACGTAGCTCGTTCCCGGCAGCTGCTTTGTAACGTGATAGGCGCTGCCGATGCCGGAGATGCCGGCGCCGACGATCAGCACGTCGAAATGCTCTGAAGCCTGTTTGGTCGTGGCGTGACTGCGAACAGCGACATTCATTGTTGCTTCTATGCCTTGTTTTGCTTTTAAGGCCGTCCTTGACCGGACGACGCGTTTCCTCCGCGACGGGCGTGCTCGCCCATCGCGCTTCCGCTGCAAAATGACATAGATCAAGTCGCGGTCAAATCACAGGGCCGCACCCCAGCTCCGCGCGGTCTGCAAGATCCAGTCGCGATAGAGCGTGAGCGGCGTGACGCCGGTCAATCCGCCGCAGCCGGCGGCCCCATTCGGCCCGGTTGACCAGCTGATGACGCCCACAAGCACGGCACCGTTCGGCCTGTCCTCGAACACCGGACCACCGGAATCGCCGGTGCAAGCGCCAATTCCGTCGCGAACACCGTTGGTTACGGGATCGACCAGCCGGATCTGAAGCGTGCCGGGCTGGCCCGTGGCGACGAGCGCAGCAACGCGCGAGGTGCCGCCGCTCTTGCCATCTCCGCGCACGGTGACGCCGATGCCGGCGATGGTGAAGCGGCTGCCGACCTGAATTGGAATATTCGGTGCGCCGACCGACACCGTCGATTTTCCCTTGAGTGGAATATCGAGCTGCAACAATGCCACGTCGGCAGTGGCGCGATGCGCCTGCATCGCCTGCATGTTGAAGTTCGGATGGATCGCGACCGTCCGCACATTCAACAGTTGCGGCTTACCATCGGCGCCATAGTCGACGATCTTGTAGTCCGCACCGGGCTGTACGCAGTGGGCGACGGTGAGCACCAGCTTCGGTGCGATCAGGCTGCCGGTGCAGAAATTGCCGCGCGAGCCAACGATGGTGACGACCGCGCGGGCAACGCCGTCGGTCTGCGGCGTGCCGCCACCGACGATGGCGTGGGCCGGCGTGGCGAGCAGCAATGCAATTGTGACAAGTGCGGCAGACTTCTTCATGGGACCACGTCATGACCTTCGAATCGGTGGGGGCCTGGAATGGCTTGAGGCTGGTCCTTACCGATATCGCATGCTAGCCGTCTTGGGGAAGCATTGACGAGGCAGGACAGTGGCAATCGAAGCAGTGATCTTTGATTTTGGCGGCGTGCTGACGAGCTCGCCGTTCGAGGCGTTCGCGCGATTCGAGCGGGAGCGCAGTCTGCCAACCGACATCATCCGGCGCACGAACGCCGCCAATCATCTTGAAAACGCCTGGGCCAAATTCGAGCGCGCCGAAGTCGATATCGACACCTTCGATAAACTGTTTGCCACAGAATCGCTCGCGCTCGGCGCTGAAGTGCGCGGCCGCGACGTGCTGCCTCTGCTTCAGGGCGATCTGCGACCGGAGATGGTCGAGGCCCTGAAGCGCATCAAGGCGCAGTTCAAGACTGGCTGCATCACCAACAATCTGCCCGCCAACGCCATCGGCAGTATGACGGGACGCTCTCTCTATGTCGCCGAGGTGATGGTGCTGTTCGACCACGTCATCGAATCTGCCAAAATCGGCCTGCGCAAGCCCGACCCGCGCATTTACAAGATGATGGTCGAGACGCTGAAGGTCGATCCGAAGGCTTGCGTCTATCTCGACGATCTCGGCGTCAATCTGAAGCCGGCGCGCGAGATGGGCATGACCACGATCAAGGTCGCCAGCGGCGCCCAGGCGATCGCCGAGCTCGAGGCGGCGACGGGGCTGAAGCTGAGGTAGGCCGGTTCGACAGCCGTAGGGTGGGCAAAGCGAAGCGTGCCCACCAACTCTCGCGCGACGCGGGATGAAGATGGTGGGCACGGCGCGATGCGCCTTTGCCCACCCTACGAGAGCAAGCTTACTCCGCCGCGACGGCAATCCGCTCGGGGAATGCGGCGGCGAGCGATGCGCGGTCGGGCTTCAGCACGCCGCGCTCGGTGATGAGGCCAGTGACGAGACGCGCCGGCGTCACGTCGAACGCGTAGTTCGCGACCGGCGAGCCCTCGGGCACGATGCGCACCGTCTCCAGCCGTCCATCCGCGGTGCGGCCGGTCATATCGGTGACCTCAGTGCCGCTACGTTGCTCGATCGGGATATCGCGGATGCCATCATTGACGGCGAAATCGATCGTCGGCGACGGCAGCGCGACATAGAACGGCACGCCATTGTCATGCGCGGCGAGCGCTTTCAGATAGGTGCCGATCTTGTTGCAGACATCACCATTGGCGGCGACGCGATCGGTGCCGACGATGGCGAGATCGACCATGCCGTGCTGCATCAGATGGCCGCCGGTATTGTCGGGAATCACGGTGTGCAGCACGCCGTGATGGCCGAGCTCCCACGCCGTGAGCGAGGCGCCCTGGTTGCGCGGGCGGGTCTCGTCGACCCAGACATGGATCTTGATGCCGCGCTCATGCGCGAGATAGATCGGCGCGGTCGCCGTGCCCCAGTCGACGGTGGCGAGCCAGCCGGCGTTGCAATGGGTCAGTACGTTGACGACCTCGCCCGGTTTCTTCTTCGCCACGATCGCCTCGATCAGCTTCAGGCCGTTGCTGGCGATGCCGCGGTTGATCTCGACGTCCTGCTCGACGATTTCGTCGGCGCGCGCATAAGCCGCTTCCGCTCGTTCCACCGGATCGATCGGCGCGAGCGTCGTGCGCATCTCGTCGAGTGCCCATTTCAGATTGATCGCGGTCGGCCGCGCCACGACGAGAGTCTCGTAGGCGCGCTTTAGGCCGGCGTCGGAAGCATCCTCGCGCATCGCAAGCGCCATGCCATAAGCCGCGGTGGCGCCAATCAGCGGCGCGCCGCGCACCAGCATGTCGCGGATCGCTGTGGCCGCGTCTTCACATGAGGTCAGCCGCGCGACGACGAATTCGTGCGGCAGCCTACGCTGGTCGATCGCGCCGATCGACCAGCCGTCGCGCTCGCGCCAGATGCTGCGAAAATGCTTACCGTCAACCTTCATCGCGTTTGCCTCTCGTCTCAGGCGCGCAGGATACGGCCCGCCACGGCGTCGAGCTTCTTCAAAAGCTCGGGATCGCGCGCCTCGGGCGCGGTGATCAGCGCGGTGTCGAGCGCGCGGTCGGAGCCGATCGGGCACGGTTCATGCTCGCGCGGGAAATCCTTTGCCAGCCGCGCGACCAGCGCCTTCGCCTTGTCGGCGTTGGAAGACAGCACGCGGATGATGTCCTGAACGGTGACGGCATCGTGGTCGGGATGCCAGCAATCGAAATCCGTCACCATCGCGACCGTGGCGTAACAGATCTCTGCCTCGCGGGCGAGCTTGGCTTCCGGCATGTTGGTCATGCCGATCACAGAGTAACCGAGCGTCTTGTAAGTCATGCTCTCTGCGTAGGTGGAGAATTGCGGTCCTTCCATGCAGACATAGGTGCCGCTGCGGGCGGTTGCGATGCCTTCGGCTTCAGCCGCCGTCGCAAGATGGACGCGAAGCCGCGGCGAGACCGGATGCGCCATCGAGACATGCGCGACACAGCCCCTGCCGAAGAACGAGCTCTCGCGCCTGTGGGTGCGGTCGACGAACTGGTCGACGAGGACGAAGGTACCGGGCGGCATCTCCTCCTTGAAGGAACCGCAAGCCGAGAGCGAGATCAGATCGGTGACGCCGGCGCGCTTCAGCACGTCGATATTGGCGCGGTAGTTGATGTCGGAGGGCGACAGCCGGTGGCCCTTGTCGTGCCGCGGCAGGAACACGATCGGCAGGCCGGCGATGGTGCCGCGCCGCAACGGCGCCGACGGCTCACCCCAGGGGCTCTTGATCACCTCTTCGCGCGCGCCCTCGAGTCCCGGCAGGTCGTAAATGCCGGAACCGCCGATGATGCCCAATACCGCCTGCGTCATGCCTGCTTCACCCCGTTCGCCACGTGCGACATGGTTAAGCTATGCCAGTTTTGCGGCAGATTTGAAACGGGAGTTGAGGGGCGGGACGATCGTGTGAGAAGCATAAGCGCTCGCCACACACTCCGTGTCGTCCCGGCGAAGGCCGGGATCCATAGCCCAGGGAGTAGTTTGGCTAAGAGTGGTCGTTCGGGACGACAACCACCCGCGATCGATGGATTCCGCGGTATGGGTCCCGGCCCTCGCCGGGACGACGCCATAAAGTTGGTTAAGCAGCCCTCGCCGGCTGCAACTGCATCGCGACCATCCGCTCCAGCGTTTCGACCGACTGGAAATTCTCCGGCGTGATCTCGGATTGCGGGATGGTGAAGTCGAACTCGGCCTCGACGCCCAGCATCAAATTGACCATGTCCATCGAGGTCAAGCCGACATCGACCAGCTTGGCCTGCGGCGTGACATCGGCGGACAGTGAGTTCTGTTCGAGGATGCCCTTCACCAGCTTAATGATGCGATTGCGCAAATCGGTATCGAAAGCCTGCATCGGCAAATTCCCATATGTCGTCTTAGGTCGGACCGGCTTGCCAGCTACGATGGGCAGGGATGGCCGGTCCCGCAATGGGCGCGACCATTACATCGCGTTTCTTAGTAAACGATGACTCAGATTGATTAAAATCCAGACCTCTTCCAAATCGCTAACGCGATAGGCGGGGTTTCGGCGAAGCAAACAACCGGGCCTTAACTGTTCGTTTGGAATTGGGGTTCGTTTACCCTCTATTTCATCGACGAATTTGAATTAAATCCGTAGCCTCATCTCACAAGCAAGATCGACGGTGGATTGCTGGACGGCATCGCGAATGATGCCGGCGATCCTGAACGGCAAAGCGGAGGCGGACGAGCATGAACGTGCGTGAAGCGGTTCTTACTGTCGACGAAACGCAGACAAGCCTCCTCGAGCAGGGCCCCTCTTTGATCGAGCGCGCAGCTCGCACCGCCACGGTGGCGGCAATCGACTCCGAGGGTGTCGATCGCGACGCCCGCTTCCCCCACAAGGCTTTCGACACCGCCCGTGAGCAAAAACTGCTCGGGGTCATGATCCCGGTCGAGTTCGGCGGCCTAGGCGCCTCGATCCACGACGTCACCGACATCTGCTATACGCTCGGCCGCGCCTGCGCCTCCACGGCGATGATCTACGCGATGCATACGACCAAGGTCGCCTGCGTGATCCGCCACGGCCATGGCATCCCCTGGATGGAAACCATGATGCGCCGGGTCGCCCGCGACCAATGGCTGCTCGCATCCTCCACCACCGAAGGCCAGAACGGCGGCAACATCCGCGCCAGTGCCGCGGCCGTCGACAACGCCGGCGATACCGTTTCGCTGGTGCGCGACGCCACCGTGATCTCCTACGGCGCCGAGGCCGACGGCCTCGTCACCATCGCCCGCCGCGCCACCGATGCCACCGCCTCGGACCAGGTGCTGCTGGCGCTCGCCAAGGATGATTATTCGCTGAAGCGGACGCTAGGTTGGGAAACGCTTGGCATGCGCGGCACCTGCTCGACCGGTTTCGAGCTCAGGGTCGATTGCCCCGCCGACCGCGTCTTTCCGGAGTCCTACGACAAGATCCACGCCCAGACCATGACGCCGTTCGCGCATCTGTGCTGGTCCTCGGCCTGGGCCGGCATCGCCGCCGCCGCCGTAACGCGCGCGCAGGCCTTCGTCCGCAAGGCGGCCCGCAGCTCCGGCGGGCAAATGCCGCCGGCCGCGGCGCACTTCACCGCCGCAAAAATGTCGCTGGCAAAGCTGCGCGCCCTGATATCAGCCAATCTCGACGCCTTCGCCCGCGCCGAACATGACGAGCGTGCGCTGGGCTCGCTCGACTTCCAGTCCTCGATCACGCTGTTGAAGGTGCAAGCCTCCGAGCTCGCGGTCGAGACCGTGATGCATGCGATGCGCACCACCGGCCTCGCCGGTTACCGCAACGATGGCGAATTCACCATGGGCCGCCACCTCCGCGACGTACTGTCATCGCCGATCATGATCAACAACGACCGCATTCTGGCCAACGCCGCGACATCGACGTTGATGAGCGGCATTCCGGCAAGCCTTCGAGACTGACAAGTCTTCGCGACCAACAAGCCTTTGCGACTGACGTGCCTTCGACCAACAAGAATAATTTCAGATAGCAGGAAGTCGAACATGAACATTGCTGTTCTCCCCAACTCGCCTGACACCGCGCCGCAGGCCGCCGATCCGCTCGATCATCTCGCCGACGCGCTGTTTCATCCTATGGGCTCGGACGGCGTCTATGCCCGCACCGCACTTTATGAGGGCGTCGTCGAGCGGCTCGCCGCGCTGATCACCAGCAATCGCGAAGCCGGCACCGAGGTGATGCGCTTCCCGCCGGTGATGAGCCGCGCCCAGTTGGAGAAATCCGGCTATCTCAAGAGCTTTCCGAACCTGCTCGGCTGCGTCTGCGGCCTGCACGGCACCGAGCGCGAGATCAACGCCGCGGTGAGCCGTTTCGACGCTGGCGGCGACTGGACCAGTTCGCTGTCGCCGGCCGATCTCGTGCTGTCGCCGGCCGCCTGCTATCCCGTCTACCCGATCGCGGCGAGCCGCGGGCAGCTGCCGAAGGGTGGCCTGCGCTTCGACGTCGCCGCCGACTGCTTCCGCCGCGAGCCGTCAAAGCATCTCGACCGGCTGCAATCGTTCCGGATGCGCGAATATGTCTGCATCGGCACCGCCGACGACGTCGCGGATTTCCGCGAGCGCTGGATGGTGCGCGCGCAGGCGATCGCGACCGATCTCGGCCTGACCTTCCGCGTCGACTATGCCAGCGACCCCTTCTTCGGCCGCGTCGGCCAGATGAAGGCGGTGAGCCAGAAGCAGCAGCAGCTCAAGTTCGAGCTGCTGATCCCGCTGCGTTCGGAAGAGCAGCCGACCGCCTGCATGAGCTTCAACTATCATCGCGAACATTTCGGCACGACCTGGGGCATCCAGGACGCCAATGGCGAACCGGCCCACACCGGCTGCGTCGCCTTCGGCATGGACCGGCTTGCGGTCGCGATGTTCCACACGCACGGCACCGATCTCTCCGCCTGGCCAGCCAAGGTGCGGGACCTGCTGGGTATGCAGCCGCTAGCTCCGGCTGACGCCCACGGCGAAGGCTGGCGCTAAGATAAGAGGCCGACCATTTCCACGGGTAAGACGAGCGTGATCCATACCAAGGTCCGATGCCGCGAGATTACCGAGTCCGATGTCGATGCCATCGCGGACTTGCTGACGCGTGGCTTCGTCGGCCGCTCGCGCAACTATTGGATCCAGGGCCTGCGCCGGCAGGCCTTCCGGCCGGTACCGGAAGGCTATCCGCGCTTCGGCTACATGCTCGACGATGACGGCACGCCGGTCGGCGTGCTGCTGCTGATCTACACCACGCGGAAGGACGGCGAGGAGATCGCCATCCACTGCAACCTTTCGAGCTGGTATGTCGAGCCGGCCTACCGCAACTACGCCCCGCTGCTGACCAAGATCGCGCAGCGGCACAAGCACGTGACCTATCTCAACATCAGCCCGGCGGTATGGACCTGGCCGATCATCGAGACGCAGGGCTTTCGCGCCTATTGCCGCGGCCTGTTCTTTTCGGTGCCGGCGCTGTCGCGCGCGCCTCGCTGGAGCAAGATCGAAGTCATCTCGCAGCATACCAAGCAGATCGAAGGCCTTTCCGAAGCCGAGACCGAACTGCTGACCCGGCATGCGCGCTACAATTGCCTGAGCCTGGTCTGCCGTACGCCGAAGGGCGCCTTCCCCTTCATCCTGCAACCGGTCCGCATCCGCCGCGGTTTCATCGCACCGCCGGCGATGCAGCTGATCTATTGCCGCAGCGCCGCCGAATACGCCGCCTGCGCCGGTCGCATCGGCCGGCTGCTGCTGCGGCTCGGCAAGATCTCTGTCATTGTCGATTCCAACGAGCCGATCCCCGGCCTCGTCGGTATTTATACCGAGCGCCGCGGCCGCAAATATTTCAAGGGCCCGCATCGCCCACGGCTCGCCGACCTGACGGACACCGAGCTCGTGCTGTACGGGCCGTAGGAAATCGGCTCCGTCTTCAATCGAATCGGCTTGTAGCCCGCATGATCGCAGCGACATGCGGGAGCAGCTGTCCCGGATATCGCTGCGCTCATCCGGGCTACGGGCCTACGTATGGCCCGGCGGCCGTTGCACGCACTCTCTCCATCAGCAGTCACCCTCCGTAAACTACGGCGCTTAAGGGAATTTTCCCGCCTCTTCGCTACCTTCGGGGTCCGAAATAGGTTGCGTTAAGCGTATTGCCCACCGAGACCCGCTGATCCCATGATTTCGACCGACGACAACAAGCCTGGTGCACGCCACGAGCAGGGTCCGCAAGCCCTGGTCGCGCTGAGCCAGCTCGCGCTCGACGGCATGGAACAGGGCGTCTGTGTCTACGACGCCGACAACCGGATCGTGCTGGTCAATCGTCGGTATATCGAGCTGTTCGAAATGTCGGCCGACATCGTCAGGATCGGAGCGCGCTACCGCGACGTGCTCGGCCACAGCGTGGTGCTTGGCAACATCCCGGCAGGTGAGGTTGACGCGCTCTACGCTTCCCGGATCGCATTGATCGCCGCCGGCAAGCCATTCCGCACCCGGCAGACGCTCGCAAGCGGCATTGTCATCACGCTCGAGCTGAAGCCGCTTCCCGACGGCGGCTGGATGACGGTCTGCGACGATGTCAGCCGCCTCGCCCGGCTCGAGGCGGAACTGCGCGTCCAGACCGAACGCAGCCAGCACGCGCTCGCCAACATGTCGCACGGCCTCATCATGTATGATTCCGACAGCCGCGTCGTGGTCTGCAACGAGCGCTTCCTGCACCTCTACGACCTCGACCCCGAAATCGTGAAACCGGGCATCACGCACAGCACGGCGATCGACCACTGGCTCTCGCGCGGCAATCGATCGGACATGCCGGGGGAAGAATTCCACGATGCCCGGATCAACGATGTCCGCACCAGGACGCCGAAAACCGTTCAAGTGACGCGTTACGACGGGCGAAAAATACAGGCCATCTCCCGATTCATGCCCGATGGCGGTTGGGTGACGGTGCATGAGGATGTCACCGAGCGGCTGCAATATGAAGAGACGTTGAAGCAGCAGAACGTCATTCTCGATGCCGCGCTGGAGAACATGGCGCACGGGCTCGCCTTCTACGACAGCGACATGCGCCTGCGCATCTGCAACACCACGTATCGCACGATCTACCGGCTGTCGCCGGAGGAGAGCAAGCCCGGCACACATCTCGCCGAGCTGATCGAACGATCGATGGTGAACGGCGCCTTCGCTTCGGAATACAGCCCGCGGCAGATCCTCGAGGCCGCCCGCGCCCAGATCGCCAGCCGCGACTCCTCGCCAATGCGGCGAAGCATGTCGAACAACACCGTGATTTCGGTGCGCTACTGCGCGCTGCCCGATGGCGGCTTCGTCGCCACCTACGAGGACATCACCGAACGCGAGCGCGCGGTCGAGGAGCTGAGCGAGCAATATCGCCGCTTCGACGCGGCGCTCAACAACATGAGCCAGGGCCTGTGCATGCTCGATTCGAGCCTGCACGTGATCGTCTGCAACCGCCGTTACATCGAGATGTATGGCCTGTCGCCCGAGGTGGTAAAGCCGGGTGTCTCGATGCGCGAGATCATGGAGCATAGCTGCGACCTCGGCATCCATCCGAATACGACCGCGGCCAAGCTCTATGCCGACTATGTCGAACGGCTGCGCGAGGGCGAGCACACGCTGCACCGCCATTTGAGCGACGGCCGCATCATCAAGCTCAATCACAAGCGGATGGAGCATGGCGGCTGGGTGGTCACCTATGAGGACGTCACCGAGCGCCACAAGGCCCAGGCCCGCGTCGCCCATATGGCACAGCACGATTCGCTCACCGACCTGCCCAACCGCACGCTGTTCCGTGAGAAGATGAGCGACGGGCTGAACCAGGTTGCGATCGCCGGCGGCGCCATGGCCGTGCTGTGCTTCGACCTCGACAATTTCAAGACCGTCAATGACCGCCTCGGCCATGCCGCCGGCGACCGGCTGCTGCGCTGGGTCGCAGCGCGGCTGAAGGAGAATGTCGGCGGGCACGACACCGTTGCACGTCTCGGCGGCGACGAGTTCGCCGTGCTCCAGCGCGGTCCGCAGCCGCAATCGGCCGAAAAGCTCGCGCGCCGCCTGGTCGAGATCATCGGCCGGCCGCCGCCGCTGGAAAGCCAATCGATCCATATCGGCGTCTCCATCGGCATCGCGATCGCGCCCGATCACGGGCTCGACGCGGACGAGCTGATGAAATGCGCCGATCTCGCGCTGTACCAGGCCAAGGCCAAGGGGCGCGGCGCCTATCAGCTGTTCGAGCCCGAGATGGAGGAGCAGGCGCGCAGCCGGCACGCGCTGGAGCATGATCTGCGCAGCGCGCTGGGAGCCAACGAATTCCATCTGGTGTTCCAGCCGCAAGTGCGGCTGGACGCAACCGAGCTCACCGGTTTCGAAGCGCTATTGCGCTGGAAGCATCCGTCGCGCGGTCTGGTCTCACCGGCCGAATTCATTCCGATCGCCGAGGAGACCGGATTGATCGTTCCGATCGGCGAATGGGTGCTGCGTACGGCGTGCGCGACGGCGGCGTCTTGGCCGAACCTTACGATCGCGGTCAATCTGTCGCCGGTGCAGTTCCGCTCCCGCGGGCTGGTGGCGATGGTCACGAGCGCGCTCGCCGAGGCCGGCCTGCCGCCGCAACGGCTCGAGCTCGAGGTCACAGAGACCGCACTGCTCGACGACAGCGAGGCGACGATCGAGATCCTGCATCAGCTTCGCGCGCTGGGCGTACGCGTCAGCCTCGACGATTTCGGCGTCGGCTATTCCTCGCTGAGCTATCTGCGCAAATTTCCGTTCGATCGCATCAAGATCGATCGCTCCTTTGTCGGCACGCTCGGCGAAAGCCCGGAAAGCATCGCCATCGTCCGCACCATCGCAAGCCTCGGCGCAGTGCTCGGCGTCGAAACCACGGCGGAGGGCGTCGAGACGATCGAGCAGCTCGACTTCGTACGCGAATGCGGCTGCACCGCGGTGCAGGGCTATTATTTCGGCAGACCGTGCCCGGCGGCGGAGGTCGGGCACGCGATCGAGCGGCTCAGCACGGTCCGACGGGTAGCTTGAGCTTCTTCCTCTCCCCTCGTGAATTTCCGCGAAAACAACCCCATGCACAGTAGAAGGGGGATTGATTTCAAAAGAGAAATTCGTGGAGACGCGGCTGACCTCAACCCGGGTGATGGCGAGGCCCTATCCCGCAGCAGGCAGCTTCGTAGGGTGGGCAAAGGCGCCTTGCGCCGTGCCCACCATCGTACCTCGAATGCAACAGCAATGGTGGGCACGCTTCGCTTTGCCCACCCTTGTATTAGCGCGCCGGATTAGAATGGCCTCGTTCCGTGAGGAATGGCCCAGCCCGGGTGGCCGCCCGAGCTGGGCCGCCGATCGATCGGATCGATGCCCACCGAAGCCTTGAGGGCTGCGTTTCGTAGCAAGATCGCGGTCGGCACTTCATCGGGACCCGCATGGTTGAACGAACTTCAGGTTCGCATTCACAAGGGAGGGTCGAGGAAGATGGCCAAGCGTATCATGATCTGTGCCGGGATCGATACCGGCAAACACAAGCTCGATGTGGCGCTCGATGGCAGTTCCGAGCGGATCCAGGTCGAGAACACACCGGAAGGCTACACGGAGCTGCTGGAATGGCTGCAACGCCACAAGGTCAAGCGGGTTGGGATCGAGGCGAGCGGCGGCTATGAGCAGGCGGTGGTTGCCGAACTGCGACGCAAGCGGCTTGTGGTCGTC
>NZ_JYMR01000039.1 GCF_000938255.1 Bradyrhizobium sp. LTSP849
GCGAGGGCTTTGCTTAATTGGCCGTGCGGGAGTGAGGCTCGATGTGGGGCATTTTTTTGTGTGGCCTCGGATGGCGAGCGAACGCAGACGGCCTTGTTTTCGTGGCCGATCGATGGCGTTGGGCTACGGCAGTCACGCCACACCTCCCGCGGGACACAGCACCGCCCATCGTTTGAGGTTCATGGCCAAGCAGAGAAGACGCAGATGGGTATGGTTGCGTGCCAAGCCCAGATAGCGAGCGCGCGCCCAGCCGTAAACGCCCTTGAGGCGCGCAAAGACCTGCTCGACCGGCGCGCGGCGGCGTCCCACGGCGTCGTTGAAGCGCTTCTTCCGCTCGGTCAGGGGATGATGCTTGTTGGGCCGGAACATCAGCCGCGGCTTGATGCCCCGGGCAGCCAGCCCGGCGCGGCGCTCGTGCTTGTCATAGGCCTGGTCGGCGTAGACCGCCTTCTCGTCGCCGCTGATCAATTCATCGGCCGGCACCGTATCGTTGACCGCAGCGTCGGTCAGCTTACTGCGACGGATGATCGCCGAGCACTGGTCGACACCGACATGCGCCTTGTAGCCGAAGTATCGCTTGCCACCCTTCTTGGTCCATCGCGCATCCGCATCGCGCTCGCTGTTGACCAGCTTGCTCGGCGCGCGCCCGTCTGGGCCGGGCGGCAGCGGGTCCTTTGGCGGCTTCGGCGGCTTCACCGCCGCCGGGATCAGGCTGGCGTCGATCAATGTGCCTCGACGCAGCACCAGCCCGCGCGCGTCGATCTGGCGCAGCATCTCGGCAAACAGCGTCTCGTCCAGACCGGCCTGCTGCAAAGCTTCGCGGAAGCGCCAGATCGTCGTATGGTCGGGCGTCTCGTCGCCCAGCGCAAAGCCGCAGAAGTCGCGGAAAGAGGCCCGGTCATCGAGCGCTTCTTCCAGTTCCGGATCGGACAGCCCGTACCATTGCTGCAACAGCACAGCCTTGAACATCACCAGCCGAGGATAGGCCGGCGCGCCACGCTCAGGTTCCGGAAGGCCGCACAGCACGCGCTCCACAGCCCCCCAATCGACCAGTTCGCAAATCCGCCTCAGCACCGCACCGCCTTTCCCACGCCGCGACGCCAGCGCATCTGCGAAGCTCGGTTGCCCAACCTGCCGATATGCCATCCCAAGACCCTCTTCAGATCTCTCCTAGTGAATCGCAGATTCGCGATTTGTGCAAAGCCCTCGCAAGCGGGAGAGGGAGCATACCTACTTCGCGGCCTACACTCCGACCAAACCCCGCCCCGCTTTGGCCTCCAGCGAGACCACCATCATCCGGTCGCAAAATCGGCCGCCGTTTCGGCGTGAATCGCCGTCGTGTCGAACGTCTCGACTGACGTATCGCCCGCACCGACCAGCATCGTGATCTCGGTGCAGCCGAGGATGATGCACTCGGCGCCGCTGGCGACGAGCGCGGCCATCACGTCCTGATAGCGGCGGCGCGAGGGCGCGGCGATGATGCCAAGGCATAGTTCATCGTAGATGATGCGGTTCACGTCGGCGCGCGCCTCGCTGGGAGGAACCAGGACATCGAGATCATGCGCGCGCAGCCGATCGATGTAGAAATCCTCCTCCATCGTGAACTTGGTACCGAGCAACCCGACCCGCCGATATCCGTTGGCCCGAATGCGCTCCGCCGTTGCGTCACCGATATGGATGAAGGGAATGGTCACCCTCGACATGATGTCGGGCGCCAGTTTGTGCATCGTGTTCGTGCACAACACGATCGCACGCGCGCCGGCGCCTTCGAGACGCCGCGCCACCTCCGCCAGGCTGGCCGCCGCCTCGTCCCAGCGGCCGGCGTACTGCATGTCCTTGATCTCTTGAAAGTCGTAGGAATACATCAGCAGCGGAGCCGAATGCAGCTTGCCCATGCGATCGCGAACGCGCTCGTTGATGAGCTTGTAGTAGAGCGCAGTGCTCTCCCAGCTCATGCCCCCGATCAGGCCGATGGTGTGCATCCTGGCGTCTTTCGAAAAGTAGTTCAACCGCATCGTAGACGAGGACGTCGAAGCTCGCCATCACGATGCGCGACGAACGGCGGGATGTCAGCTGGAGTTGGCCGAGTGCTTCTGATCAGAATCTCGAAAACAACCCCTCTCAACCCGTCATCCTGAGGTGTGAAGCTTGCGATGCGAAGCATTGCAAGCTGAGCCTCGAAGGATGAGCGGCCTAGATACAGCCGGGCCGTCGCCCTTCGAGGCTCGCCGAAGAGGCGAGCACCTCAGGGTGACGGTGATGGACGGCACGAAATTCACCGAACTCCACTACGTCCTCCGCTCCGATTGAACCCGATCAGGCGTCGACGACACTATCCCCTGCGGAGTCAACGGCCCCGGCCATCGACGGGCGATATGGGGGAGCATCTCGCATTCGAAAGCGAAACTGGCGATTGATTGCGGTCGGCACGGTGCTGCTGGTGCTTGCAATCCTGTTCTTCCTGTCCATGCAAGACATGACGCTGTGGTCCAATGATCCTGTCGCCTTGATGCGGACGGTCGGAGAGGTCTCGGGCGCTGTCGGCGGCATCAGCCTCGTGATGATCGTGTTCGGCCTGATCGGCCGGAAAGCGCCGGCCTGACGAGGCGCTCTTCCGGAAGGCTGGACCACGGCTCAATCACGCCTACGCGACGACGAGGAATAACAGGTCGTCGCTGCGAATCTGAATGTTCAGAACCGCGCATGTCTCGCGGGATTCATTTGGAGATGCACATGATCACCTCGAGGATGCTGGTTGTGGTCGCGATCGTATCGGCGATGGGCGCAGCTTCGGCTCAGCCTTTCCACCCCTCGCTGCCTGGAAAGGAAACGACCACGCGGCCCTGGACGGCGCCGGTCGGTCACCGCCAGCCGCACGCGTCCGACGTGCCGGCAACAACCTTGGGATCGCAGGATTTCCTTGATCAGGAGGATGCCAATATCGACCGCAAGATCTCGGGCATTTGTCGGGGTTGCTGATCGGGCCAGCACCCGATTCTAGAGCGCGGGCAAGCCGGGCGGCGGCTTGCGCATGTTGGACGCCTGCTCGAACGCGTAAGCCAGACGCAGAAGCTTGTGCTCGCTCCAGGCGGATCCTGCAAAAGTGATGCCGAGCGGATAGTCGGGCGTGTCCTTGTCGTCGGCTCCCGAGACGAATCCGCCTGGCACCATGACGCTGGGATAGCCCGCCTTGGCGGCGATCGCGGCGCCCATGCTGCCGGGGAACAGCACGGCGTCGAGCTTGTGCTGGTTGATGTAGGCGTCCATGCCGCGCGTCTTCGCCGCGAGCAGGTCCATGGCGCGCGCCGATTTGTACTCGCGCTCGCTGAGATCGCCGCGGGTGGCGTTGGCCGCGAGGAACAGATCCTGGCCGAAACGCAGCGCCTTCTCCGCGTGCGCCTCGTTGAAGGCGACGATGTCCGCGATGGTCTTGATCTCCGTGTTGGTCGCCCAATCCTTCAAATAGAGATTGAGATCGTGCTTCAGCTCGTAAAGGAAGACGACCGACTGCATCATCGGATTGCCCTTGTTGCGGCTCAGCGGATTGCGGTTGAACACGGCCATGGTCGTGCCTGGTCCGGCCATCCAGCCGGCCGTCGGCATGCTGGCGCGCACGACGACGGCGCCCAGATCCTCCATCACCTTGATCGCCTCGGTCATCACCTTGGTCCATTTGGGTGCCAGCTTGCCGTAATAGGGATCGTTCAGCGGGTCGGCCGGATCGCTCGGCACGCCGATGCGCGCGCCCTTCATCACGTCGGAGGCAAGGCCCGCGGTGTAATCGGCCGGCCGCCGCTGCCGCAGCGTCACGGGATCGCGCGGGTCCTTGGCGGCCAGCACGTTGAGAAGCAGCGCCGCGTCGCGCACATTGCGCGTCATCGGCCCCGCGGTGTCCTGGCTGTGCGCGATCGGCACGATGCCGGCGCGGCTGATCAATCCGACGGTCGGCTTGACCGTGACGAGGCCGTTCTGGCTGGCGGGGAACAGCAGCGAGCCCGAAGTCTCGGTGCCGATCGAGGCCGCGCACAGACCGGCGGCGACGGCGACCGCCGATCCCGAACTCGAGCCGCCCGGGGACACGACCGGAATGCCGCGATCGTCCATCAGCGCCGGCGCATAGGGGTTTTTCACCTGGCCGCCCAGCGATGAATAGCCCGAGGGCATGTCCATCGCGAGGATGTTGGCGAACTCCGTCAGGTTCGCCTTGCCCAGGATCACCGCGCCGGCGTTGCGCAGCAGCTTGACCACAGTGGCGTCACGTCTGGCGCGTGCGCCCTCCAGCGCCAGCGAGCCCGCGGTGGTCGGCTGCCTGTCAGACGTCGCGATGTTGTCCTTGATCAAGATCGGGACGCCGGCCAATGGCCGTTTGACCGACGGCCTGGTGTCGTCGAGCTTGCCCGCGATCGTGAGCGCGTCGGGATTGAGCGCGCGGACCGCGTTGAGCATGGGACCATGGCGGTCGTAGGCCTCGATGCGCGCGAGATAGAATTTGGTCAGCGCCGTAGCGGTGACGCGCCCGGCCGCCAAGGCATCGATGATATCGCTCATCGGCGCGTGCGCGAGCGTCGGCATGGGCGCCGGCTCGGCGCTGGCGGCAACCGTGGCGGGGCGATCAGCGCGGCGAGTCGGCTTCTTCATGGTATTCCTCTTGAGCGGCCCCGAATATGCTACGGACGGTAACATTAAGTCTGGTTGTGCGACAAGCTGATTGCCGAGCCTTGCGAGTGGAGCGACCCATGGAATGCACGATCCGGCCTGCGCTGGACGATGACGCTGATCAAATCAGCGCGGTCATCCTGCGTGCGCTGCGCGAAACCAATGCCAAGGACTATACCGACGAGATCATCGAGAGGGTTGAGCGCAGTTTCAGTCCGGGTGCCGTACGCGAGCTGATCGGAAAACGCACCGTCTTTGTCGCTACCATCGGCAGCCGCATCGTTGGAACAGCCAGCCTTGACGGAAGCGTCGTCCGCACGGTGTTCGTCGCTCCCGATGTTCAGGCCCGAGGTCTCGGCAAGCTGCTGATGGCCGAGATCGAGCGCACCGCGCGCGAGCGGAACATCCCGTCGTTGACCGTGCCATCTTCAGTCACCGCTGAAACTTTCTACGCGCGGCTCGGGTTCGAGGCCGTGCGCGACAGTTACCATGGTGACGAACGCACGATCATCATGGAGCGATTGCTGTAGTCCGTAGCCCGGGTGAGCGAAGCGATACCCGGGACAGTGAGCGGTAAAGTCCCGGATATCGCTTCGCTCATCCGGGCTACGAGGGATGGCAAGATTTCGGATCGCGGCCTGCCAAGCACCGGGATGCGATCTTGATCGCCCCCGCCAAATAGACCACCATCGCGTCACTTACCGCTCACACCAAGAGTGGGCGAGGAAACGCTGATATGAATGCAACTCCCGGGGTTGACCTGGTCGAGCGGGCACGGGCCATCGCACCGCTGATTGCGGGCGAAGCTGATCAGATCGAGCGGACGCGGCGGCTGACACCGGCGGTCGTGGGCGCGCTGATCGAGAACGGGCTCTATCGCGCGCTGCTGCCGCAGAGCCTCGGCGGCGCCGAGGCTGCGCCGGAAGCCTTCATGCAGATGCTGGAGGAGATCGCGAAGGTCGATGCCTCCACAGCCTGGTGTCTCGGCCAAAACAGCGTCTGCGCGATGATCGCAGCCTCCCTCGACCGCGACACCGCGCACGAGATCTTCAACACGGCGCCCGGCATCCTCGCCTGGGGCGCAGTCGCGCATGAGGCACGCGCGGTCGAGGGCGGCTATCGCGCTACGGCGCGCTGGGATTTCGCCTCGGGCTCGCGACAGGCGAGCTGGCTGGGGGCGCATGTCCGCATCATCGGCACTGACGGCGCGCCGCGCAAAAACGCCGACGGCTCACCGGAGATGCGTACCATCCTGTTCCCGCTTGCGAGCGCTGTGATGCACGACGTGTGGCAGGCGATCGGGCTTGCCGGAACCGGCACCGATTCCTACGAGGTGCACGACCTCTTCATCCCCGATCGCTTTGCGGCGTTCCGCGACGTGCCCGCGGCGTTGCGCGAGCCGGGCCCGCTCTACCGGCTCCCCACTGGTTCAACATACAGTCTTGGCTTCGCCGCTGTGTCACTTGGCGTGGCACGCGCCACGCTCGATGCCGCGATTGCGCTGGCGCGGGCAAAACATCAGTCGCTTGCCGCGAGCGCCATGCGCGACAACCAGGCGGTCCATGGGTTGATCGGCCGCACCGAGGGGGATTTGCGCGCCGCGCGCGCCTATCTCTACGCGACGGCAAGCGCGATGTGGCGCGACCTCTCCTCGACCGGCGCGTTCAGCCCGGCGCAGCGCAGCGCGGTTCGCCTCGCCGCGACCTGGACCATCCAGCAATCGGCAAAAGTGGTCGACACCGCCTATCACATGGCCGGCGCGACCGCCGTGTTCCGCAGCAACCCGTTCGAACGGCGGTTCCGCGACATGCACACGATCACCCAGCAGATCCAGGCGCGCGACACCCATTATGAGGACGTGGGCAAGGCGATCCTGTCGGGCAGCACGTCCGGCTGAAGCCGGGCTGCGAAAGGTCCTCGTCAGCGAGATATTCGTCATGGCCGTAGCCCTATTTGGCTGAAGCGGCCCCGCGTCGCCTCATGAAGAGTGGTCTTGGCGTAAGGGCAACCCACATTGACACCGTGAGGAAAATCACACTGCGCGAAGATACGACGATCCGGGCATTTGAAGCATGGCGGAGAAGTGTGACCTACCTCAAAGAGCGCGGTGAAGGGATCCAATATCTGCAACGGGAGCGTCTCATACATTTGAAGCACTCCCATGAAGAACCATTTTCCCCTGCTGGATCCGCTGCGCTTCGCGACTGCCCTCGGCGTCGCCATTTTTCACCAGATGTTCTGGTCCTGGGCCTGGGTCTCTATTGGCGTCCCAGGTTTCGAGCGCACCGTCGCCGCCGATGTCCTGTACCCGTCGGCTGCGCCCTTCACATGGTTCGGCTGGGTGGGTGTTGAAATCTTCTTCGTGATTTCCGGTTTCGTCATCGCGAATTCCGCGAGCAAGTCTTCGCCGACTGAGTTTCTTCTTGGCCGCGCGCTGAGGCTCTATCCCGCGGTCTGGGTTTGCGCCACCGCGACCCTCCTCGTTCTGGTTCTGTTTGGCAGTGGGTCAGCATCGCAATTCATTGTCCCCTACATCCACGCCATGACGCTCGTTCCCAAGGGAGTCATCGGTGACTGGCTTGACGGCGTCTACTGGACGCTGGCGGCCGAGGCGGCGTTTTATGGGCTGGTGTTTTGCGCGATGCTCACGAAGAGGATCACCCTGCGGCACGTGGCCTTTGGTCTCACCATCTACAGCGCGGTCTTCAATGCTGTCGCGTTGCTGATTCTGTCGTGCACGACGCCCAACGACTTGCCCTATCTGATTATCCTGATGTTCCGGGTGCCCGCCGCAGCATTCCTGTTGAACCATGGCTGCTTCTTTGCGCTTGGGATCTGGCTGTTCATTTCCGCCAACAGAAAATTGACGACGCTCGAACAAGTCGCCGTCGCCGTCACGTGCCTCTCCGGCGTCGCGGAAATCTACTATTTTGCCTCCTTCTTCCTGACGAGCATCCCCGCCATCTCGGATCAATCAGCCCTGGTGCCGATCACGGTCTGGGCGACGGCGGTGGGCCTCATTGCCTATGGCGCGAACAGAAACAGGCGCTCTGCGGGTACGGTTTCTCGGGAAGCGCCGGCTTATTGGAGAACGCTCGGGCTGATCACCTATCCGCTCTATCTCACCCACAACGTCATCGGCACGGAGATCATTCGTGTCCTGGTCGATGCCGGCCTGGATGCCACCGCGGCCGTATTTGTCGAGCTGGGCATGCTTGTCCTGGTCTGCTGGTTTATCAGTGCGAAGATCGAACCAGCCATCAGAGCTGCGATGACGCAGACCATTGCCTATTTCGGACAGCTTCCGGAAAGGCTGCCGGCTTCGAAGCGTCCGGCGTTTTCTCGGGGACTGGGGCTTCGGCTGCCCGTCCCGGCAAAGACGACCGCCGCGTTGCGATAGCCGGTGCCCTGCTGGACTAGCTTCCTGAACTTGCTGCATACCTCTCGGATGGAAGAGGTTGCGAAGGTCAAGGCAGGACGTATCGGATGAAGGTCACCAGAGACATGGTGGATCAGGACCTGCGCGTCCGATATGCGGCTGGGCGGATGGTCGCAAGATTCTTTCACACGAGATGGTTCGCTCTGCTCATGTTCGGTTTCACTGGGGCCATCCTGCGGGGAAGAAACATCCGTGGACTTGTCTGCCGAGAACAGCATATTCCGAGCAGAAATGACGGGTCACCCATTCGTGTGAGACTCTATCGGCCAACCGCGGCGGTTGGACCCCTGCCGGTGATGTTGTATTTGCACGGCGGCGGTTATATTCACGGGGTGCCCGAGCAATTCGGCTCACTCATCAAGGCCTTCATCGAAACAGAACCCTGCATCATCGTCGCGCCGGACTATAGAAAGGCCGGCGAAGCGCCGTACCCGGCTGCATTCAACGACTGCTACGACACCCTGCTATGGATAAGGGACAATGCGGCCTCCATCGGCGGAAGAACCGACGGATTCATCGTGGCGGGACCTAGCGCGGGCGGAGGGCTTGCGGCGGCCGTCTCGCTCAAGGCTACCGATACCGGCGATGCAAAAATAGCCTTTCAAATGCCGCTCTATCCGATGATTGACGACCGGCAGAACAGCGCCTCTGTCGTTGGAAACGACGCACCGATATGGGATGAAGGAGCCAACAGGCTGGCCTGGTCCCGTTATCTGGATGGCGTGATGAACGTGACGCCCTACGCTGCTGCGGCGCGCTGCACGGACTATTCGAAATTGCCGCCGACGATCACTTACGTCGGCAGTCTGGAGCCATTTCGGGATGAAACGAAAATCTACGTCGAAAACCTTCGCCGGGCCAATATTCCGGTTGAGTTCGAGGTATTCGACGGCGCTTATCACGCTTTTGAGGTCGTGGTACCCGACGCTCCCATCAGCAAGCGGGCAAACCGGTTCCTGATGGAAAACTTCCAGAAGTTTGCTCGGCGGTACTTCCCCTAGGACTATCAACACCGTCTGGACAGTCGCTGCATCAGCTGGGCTCGCGGAGAGTCCCCCTCACCCGGAATTCAAGCTGCGCTTGAACTCCGACCTCTCCCTACGAGGGAGGTGAAAGGACCGCCTTGGCCTGCGCTGGAGGACGCACTCTACGCCTTGCGTGCGCCGAACAGGCGGCCTCGCCAGCCCATGCCGATGACCAGGGCGATCATCAGGAGGAATGCCACGGCGGCGGCGACATCGACGATGCGGTCGCCGCCGGAGCAAATATCGTGATTGAGGCAGGCGCGGGACAGGATGCCACCCCGGAGCAGGGCGGCGAGCACCCCGAAATAGAGCAAGACGCCGAGCGCGAGATAGACCACCGTCACGAGCGTTCGCCACAGCCGCGAGGGCATCGCCGGGTCGTCCTCGCTCCGCTCCGTGATGAATTGCCCCGGATTGGCTTTGGCCGGATCGCGAATCTGCACGGTCGAGTGGGTCAGGAGATCGTGAATCGCCTGGTTGCGCCGGGTGGCCGCCATGGTCAGGAACGAGTACCAGCCGAGCAGGCTCTTGATGGCGAAGCGGGCGAGCGCCTTTGCAAAGCTCAAATGCCCGCCGCGGTCGTCGACGACGCGTAGATTGGTCCAGGCATGCCCGAGCGTGCCGCCGGTGCGCCAGACCAGTATCGGCTCGTAGAGCAGCAGGATCACGACGACCGAGACGCCGAGGGTTCGGGCCAGCGCATCGCTTTGCGCGTTGCTCGCCACCGCTAAGGCGCCGAACAGCAAGACCATCGCGAGCATCCAGTCGAGCAGGATGGCTTTCAGCCGCCGCGAGAAGCGCGCATAGCGCGGCCCGGGCGTCAGGGTTGGGGCGTCAGAGGCCATGGGTGCAGCATCCGTTGATCCGATCCGACTAAGAGACGCCGGCGAGCGGCTCGAGGTTCGATCATATCAGACGGCACGTTCACGCCACCAGCGCAGCGTCCTCGTCCCCATCAATCCCGCGCTGCGCCGCCAGCAGGCTGATGATCTCGACGTTGGGGCGGGCCTTGCTGAACAGAAAGCCCTGGCCTTCGTCGCAGCCTTCGGCGCGGAGGCAGCTCAGCTCGGCTTCGGTCTCGACGCCCTCGGCGGTGATGATGACGCCGAGGCCTTTGCCGAGGCTGACGATGGAGCGGATGATCGCCTGCGATTCGCGGTTGGCACCCAAATCACGCACGAAGGACTGGTCGATCTTGATCTTGTCGAACGGGAAGCTGCGCAGATAGCTGAGGCTGGAATAGCCGGTGCCGAAATCGTCCATCGAGATGCGCACGCCGAGTGCACGCAGCGCATGCAGCGTCGCCAGCACCTGGGCGCTCTTCTCCAGCAGCAGCGTCTCGGTGATCTCGAGCTCGAGCCGCCGCGGCGGCAGGCCGGAATGCTTCAGCGCGTCCGTCACCACCGAGAGCAGATTGCCGCTGCGGAACTGGAGCGGCGACAGATTGACGGCGACGCGGACGTCGTCCGGCCAGGTCGCGGCATCGAGACAGGCGCGGCGCAGCATCAGCCCACCGAGCGGATTGATCAGGCCGGTGTCCTCGGCGACCGGAATGAACTCGGCCGGCGAGACCATGCCGCGCTCCGGATGCGGCCAGCGCACCAGCGCCTCGAAGCCGGTGATGCGCCCGCTCGAAAGGTCGACCAGCGGCTGATAATACGGCCGCAGCACGTCGCTCTGGATGGCGTCGCGCAGCTCGACCTCGATCTTGCGGCGGCTCTGCGCTTTGGCGTCGAGCGCGGCCTCGAAGAACGCGAAGGTGCCGCGCGCATCCAGCTTGGCGCGCGACAGCGCCATGTCGGCGCTCTTGAGCAGCTTCTCGGAATCATCGCCGTCGCCGGGCGCCATCGCGATGCCGATGGAGGCGCCGATCACCACGGAATGGCCGTCGAGCAGATAGGGATCGGCGATGGCTTCCAGCAGCCGCTTGGCCAGCATCACCGCATCCTCGGGACGCGTCAGCCCGCCTTGCGCGATCGCGAACTCGTCCGAATTGAGCCGCGCCAGCGCGTCGTCCTCGCGGAGCGTCGAGCGCAAGCGCTTGGCGACGCCGCGCAAGAGCTTGTCGCCGACCGCATGTCCCAGCGTGTCGTTGACCGCCTTGAAATTGTCGAGCCCCAGCATCAGCACCGCGACCTTGTCGGCAGCACGGCGCGAGTGCAGCAGCATCTCGTCCACCTGCTGGCGCAGCAAATTGCGATTCGGCAGGCCGGTCAGCCCGTCATGCTGGGCCATGAAGGCGAGCCGCGCCTCGGCGCGCTTGCGCTCGGTGATGTCCATCAGCGCGAGCAGCACCGCGGGCCGCTCGGCATAGGTCAATTCGCGCGAATAGATCGCAAGATCGATCAGCGCGCCGTCGGCCTTGACGTGCTTCCAGGTGCGCGCGGCCTGCTCCTCGCTGGACCGATCGGTGGTCCAGGGCGGCTCGCTGTCGAAGGCCTGCAACGAGCGGATCTTCAGCTTCTCGAACTCGGTGCGGCTATAGCCGTAATGCGCGACCGCGGCATCGTTGACACCGAGGATGCACTCGTCATCCAGCGCACAGACGATCATGGGCACGGGATTGCCGTCGAACAGCAGGCGGAACGAGGCCTCGCGCTGCTTCAATTCGGTGATGTCGACGCGCAGGCCGACGATGCCGCCATCGTCGGTCCGGCGTTCCTCGATCAGGATGACGCGGCCGTCCGACAGCGTCTGCTCGTGGCGCTTGCCGGGCTGGTGGAGCTTCTTCAGCCGCTCGGCGATCCACTCGTCCTCGTGGCCGGCGGCCTCCGGATAGTCGCCACGGGCGACGCCGATGCGCAGCGTATCTTCCAGCCGCGCGCCTTCCGCGAACAGATCGGCGGTCTTGCTGTAGATCTCCGAATATTGCTTGTTCCAGAGAACGTAGCGGCCCTCGGGGTCGAGGATCACGATGCCCTGCGGCAGCATGTCGACGGCCTGACGCAGGCGATCATGCGATTTGTGCGCTTCGGTGATGGCCGCTTCGCGTTCGACGGGCGGACGAGGCGCGCGCGCGAAACGCGGCTTGCACAGCCGTTGGCCGGCCCGGGCGAGCGCGGTGTGCTTTCGCTTTTTCGGTTTTCGAGACCCCAAACTCAACTCACATGTCCAGTCGCGCCCAGCGGCTGCAACTCTTGAGGCAAGTGTCTGAAAAAAAAGTAATCTTCGGCAGGCTGACCGTCGGAGGCCCGGTCCTGCAGACCGTATCAAGCGGCCTTTGTTGCCTGTTTGCGAGGCGCGGCAGCGCGAGCGGGCGCGCCTGACCCATTCCCTCGTCGCAATCGGCGCGTGGTCTGGCGCAAAATTGCGCGTTCCCTTGAATCATTTCCGAAATCGCGCGCGATTGTATACGGACCGCGCCTGCTCCTCATTCCGCGCACGAATTTTGGCCAATACGGCATAGGGTTATCGCGCCGTTAAAAACGGGCCTGCCGACATGCGACTTTGGGATGACCTCATCGAAAACATGGATCGCGCCTGGGCGTGATCGACCAAGATCGCGTGCGGCATCGGCGCCGTGTTGGGCTATAAGGGTGTCAGCATGAGTCCCCGCCGCATCGCCCCTCTCCTGCTTGTCATGACGTTCCTGGCCGCCGGCGCCGCGCTGGCGCAGGACAAGGGCAGCGTGAATCCAAAGCCGCTGCCGCCGCTCGCCAATCCGAACGATCCCAAGATCGGCGCCAAGGAGCTGTTCGCGCGAAAACTGTTGCCCTCGACGGGGCCGGCGCACGTCATCGGCTCGTATGTGAAGGGCTGCATCGGCGGCGCCGAGCAGATGCCGCTCAACGGCGACAATTGGCAGGTGATGCGGCTGTCGCGCAATCGCAACTGGGGCCACCCCGATATGATCGCGCTGATCAAGCGGCTCGCGGCCAAGGCGCACAAGGATGCGGGCTGGCCCGGCATCCTGGTCGGCGACATCGGCCAGCCGCGCGGCGGGCCAGCATTGTCCGGCCATGCCAGCCATCAGATTGGTTTGGATGCCGACATCTGGCTGACGCCGATGCCGGACCATCGCCTCTCGCGCGAGGAACGCGAGGAGACGTCGGCGGTGATGATGGTGCGCGACGACCGCCTCGACATCGATCCAAAAGTGTTCACGCCCGCCCACGTGCTCGTGCTGCGCGACGCGGCGCAGGAGCCAGCGGTGCAGCGCATCTTCGTCAATCCCGCGATCAAGAAGGCGCTGTGCCGCGAAGCCAAGGGCGACCGCTCCTGGCTGTCAAAGATCCGGCCGTGGTGGGGCCACGATTATCATTTCCACATCCGCATGCGCTGCCCAGCGGGCGCCACCGAATGCCAGGGCCAGCCGTCGCAATCCGAGGATGAAGGCTGCAAGGCTTCCGACTTCGCCTACTGGTTCAGCGAGGGCGTGCTGCATCCGAAGCCATCGCCGGAGCCACCGAAGCCGCATCCGCCGATGACGCTGGCGCAGATGCCGGCCGCTTGTAAGGCCGTGCTGCGCGCGGGGGATGCGAAGCCGTAGGCCTCCGCCGTCGTCCCGGCGAAGGCCGGGACCCATACCGCGAGGTCTATCGATTGTGGAAAGTCGATGTACCGAACTCCGAGTCTTCGCCAAACTACTCCTTGTGGTTATGGGTCCCGGCCTTCGCCGGGACGACGAGCGGATAGATCACTTGTCCATGACAACGAACTCGATGGTTGGTTCGCATCACCCAAATGCGCTAGGATCACCTTGCCGCTGTGCCGTAAGCCAGCGGCTCGTCGGGATGCGCATCCCGCTCCTCAACCACCTGACTGCAAGCCCGCGTCGTTCGCGTGGCCAGCGATGAGATCTGACATGCGCGTCCTCACTTTCCTCGCCGTGCTTTCACTCAGCGCGACCTCCGCCCTCGCCGCCGAAGAACCCAGCGGCTGTGACAAATTCAAATGGCCGATCGAACGTGAGCGCGCTGCGCTCACTGCGCCGGATCGTGCCAAGCTGGCATCGGGAGCCGAGCAGGCAGCTCTGCCGTCGTCTGGCATCACGCTGGCGCTGGTCGCGCCTCAGGAGGCAAAACTGCCGTCGCCGCCCGAGCGCGCGCCGAAGGATGGCACCTTTGCCGGCTTCACGAGCATCAAGGCCGCGAAGGCAGGCGTCTACACGGTCAGCCTGTCGACCGGGGCCTGGGTCGACGTGGTGCAGGACGGGCATTTCCTCAAACCCGTGGCCTTCAGCGGCGCGACCGATTGCGACGGCATCCGCAAGACCATGAAATACGAGCTGTCGGCGCAGCCCTTCGTGCTCCAAATCAGCGGCGCCAAGGACAATGCGCTCTCAATCGCGATCCTGCCGGCACAATAGGCCGGGTTGGTTAGACAAACGGTCGCCTTTCACCTCAAGCCCCAGCCTGCTATCTTCGCAGATGCGATATCCTCGCCGGCCGTAAGCCGTTGCGAGGCCACGCGGAACAGCGCTTCCGCCGGTCGCAACGCAATCCCACCCAACGCCGGTTGCGCGTGCGATTTCGCGCGCGGGCTCGCACGGAGCGCTACCCCATGTTTCGTATTGCCGGACTTTTCACCGCTTTCGTGATCCTCGCGGGCGCGAGCCTCTCGCCTGCCGCCGCCGAGGACAAGACCATCACCGTGTTCGCGGCCGCCTCGATGAAGAACGCGCTCGACGAGATCGACGCCGCCTACACCGCCAAGACCGGCGTCAAGTTCAGCGTCAGCTATGCCGCGAGCTCGGTGCTCGCCAAGCAGATCGAGCAGGGCGCGCCGGCCGACGTCTTCGTCTCCGCCGACACCGACTGGATGGACTACGCCATCTCCAAGAAGACCATCAACGAGCCGACCCGGGTCAATCTGCTCGGCAACAGCATCGTGCTGATCGCGCCGAAGGATTCCAAGATCGACAACGTCACCATCGCGCAAGGTTTTGACCTCGCCAAACTCGCCGGCGACGGCAAGATCGCGACCGGGGACGTGAAGTCGGTGCCGGTCGGCAAATACGCCAAGGCTGCGCTGGAAAAGCTCGGCGCCTGGCAGGCCGCTGAGCCGAAATTCGCCATGGCCGAAAGCGTGCGCGCCGCGCTGACGCTGGTGGCGCGCGGCGAGGCCAACCTCGGCATCGTCTATTCCACCGACGCCAAGGTCGAGCCCGGCGTCAAGATCGTCGGCACCTTCCCGGCGGATTCGCACCCCGCGATCATCTATCCGGTAGCGGCGACCACGACCGCGAAGGGCGAGACCAACGACTATCTCGCCTTCCTGCGCACGTCGGCGGCCAAGACCATTCTGGAAAAATACGGCTTCAAGTTCCTGATCAGCCCCACAACCTGATATCTACGACTTGATGCTCGATATCTCTCCCGCGGAATGGACGGCGATCCTGCTCTCGCTCAGGGTCGCCGTCATCGCAACGCTGGTGGCGACGCCATTCGGCATTGCGCTGGCGTGGCTACTCGCCCGCAAAGACTTCTGGGGCAAGGCCGTGCTCGATGCGGTGGTGCATCTGCCGCTGGTGCTGCCGCCGGTCGTCACCGGCTATCTGCTCTTGCTTACGTTTGGCCGCCGCGGGCTCGTGGGCGCCTTCCTCGCCGACCATCTCGGCATCGTCTTCGCGTTTCGCTGGACTGGCGCCGCGCTTGCCTGCGGCGTGATGTCGTTTCCACTGCTGGTGCGCCCGATGCGGCTGTCGATCGAGGCGATCGACCGCAGGCTCGAGCAAGCCGCGGAGACGCTCGGTGCGGCTCCTTTCAAAGTCTTCTTCACGGTGACGCTGCCCTTGGCGCTGCCCGGCGTGCTCGCCGGCATGGTGCTCGGCTTTGCCAAGGCGATCGGCGAGTTCGGCGCCACCATCACTTTCGTCTCCAACATTCCCGGCGAGACCCAGACGATTTCCTCGGCGATCTATTCGCTGATCCAGACGCCGGACGGTGATACAGCCGCGGGCCGGCTCGTCATCATCTCGGTCGTGATCGCGCTCGGCGCGTTGATCGCCGCTGAATGGTTCGCCCGCCGCGCCACCGCGCGCTTGCACGGGAACTGACCATGCTGCGGGTCGATGTCGAAAAACAGCTCGGTGAGTTTTCGCTTCAAGCGTCCTTCGAAAGCGAGGGCCGCGTCACCGGCCTGTTCGGTGCGTCCGGCGCCGGCAAGAGCTCGCTGATCAACATGATCGCAGGGCTCTTGCGTCCCGACCGCGGCACCATCGTGATCGACGGCGAGACCGTCGACGACACCGCGGCGGGTATCCATGTCCCAACCTATCGCCGCCGCATCGGCTATGTGTTCCAGGATGCCCGGCTGTTTCCGCATCTCAACGTCGCGCAGAATCTCGACTATGGACGGCGGATGAATCGTCTGCCGTCCGATCCCGCGCAGCACAAGCGCGTCGTCGAGTTGCTTGACATCGGCCCCCTGCTCGATCGCCGTCCCGGAAAACTCTCCGGCGGCGAGCGCCAGCGCGTTGCGCTCGGACGCGCTCTGCTGTCCAAGCCGCGCCTGCTGCTGCTCGACGAGCCGCTCGGCGCGCTCGACGAGGGCCGCAAGCTCGAGATCCTGCCCTATCTGGTGCGGCTGCGCGACGAGGCCAACATTCCCATGGTCTATGTCAGCCACGACGTCGCCGAACTGCGCCAGCTCGCGACGCAGATTGTGATGCTCAGGCAGGGGCGGGTGACGTCGTTTGGTGGGGTTAAGGTGCTGACGTGAGGCATGCTGGTCGCCCCGACCTCCGCTGTCGTCCCGGCCTAGTGCGCAATTGCGCACGGGGGGCCGGGACCCATACCGCGTGATGTAACGGTAAACGGCAGTCTGAGTACCGGCGACGAAAAGATAACTACTAGCCGTCGTCAAACTACTCCCTGTGGCTATGGGTCCCGGCCTTCGCCGGGACGACGGCCGGGCTTTACCGTGCCTTCCGCCGCTTCGGCTTCACCGCCGCAAACACGCTTCCCAAATCCTCGCTCGCCGGCACCACATCATCCAGATGCAGCCGGCTCTCCACATGCAGAAAATGCTCGCGCGAGACCGCAATGGCACGCGCGACATCGCGGGCGCGCAACGCTTCGACGATGGCGCCGTGCTCGTCGACGGCGCAGATCGAATCGGTGGCGGGTTCGTAGACTGAGACCATCACCGAGGAGCGGCTGAGCAGATCGGCAAGGAAGCGCGTGAGCTCGGCGTTGCCGAGCGCTTCGACCAGATGGACGTGGAACGCACCGGACAGCCGCACCGAAGCAGCGCGGTCGCCACGCGTTGCGGCAGCGCGCTCCTCGGCGAGATGGGCGTTGAGCCGATCGATCAAGGCATCGTCGATGTGGCGCACGAGCTGCGTCAACACGCCGGCCTCGAGCACGCGATGAGCCTCGTAGACGCTGCGGACATCGTCGAGCGTCGGGCGCGGCACCCGCGCGCCGCGGTTGGGGATCATCTCCAGCCGCCGCTCCGCACCTAACCGATGCAGCACTTTTCGGATGCGCTCGCGCGACACGCCAAAGATGTCAGCGAGCGGCGGCTCGGCGAGCTTGGTCCCCGCCTTCAGCTTGCCCTCCAGCAGCGCATGCAGGATGGCCTGATAGACCGCCTCGTCCTCTGCCGGATTGGCCTTGCCGTTTCCCTTGCCATTTCGCCTGCGCTGCGTCGCCATGGCCGATAGCTAGGCCCAAAGGATGCGCAGCGTCACCTCCAAAAAATGTGCACATTTTCTACGCGGCTGCGCAGGCGAGACACGCGAGATTCGGTCAATACATTGAAATTACTTACCTTTATAAAAATGTGCACATTTGGCATGGCGCTTGCTGCTGCTTCGTAGCAAGCTTTACGCACAACAAACGGGACATGCCCATGCACACCCCCTCCCGACGCAGCGTTCTGAAATCCGGCGCGGCCCTGGCCGCTGCTCTAGCCGCCCCGGCGCGCCTGCGCGCGGCGACCAAAGAGATCGTCATCGGCGGCCCCGCGGGCGCCGCAAAGTATTTCAACGCCGATCTGTTTCCGGTGCTGGAGAAGAAGCTCGACTGCAAGGTGCTCTACGAGGGCACCAATTCGCTGACCAATCTCCAGAAGATGCAGGCCGACAAAGCCGCGCCAAAGATCTCCGTCGTTATCATGGATGATCCGGTGATGCTGCCGGCGGCAGCCGAGGGGCTGATCACCAAGATGTCGGCGTCGTCGATCGCCAATCTCGGCAAGCTCGTCGATAACTCGGTGCACCAGGACGGAATGTGGGCCAACTATCAGCGGCCCTGGGCCGGCATCGCCTATTCGACCAAGCGCATGAAGACAGCGCCAACGAAATGGGCGGACCTGTGGGACGCGAAATACGCTTCCAAGGTGATTGTGCCGTCGCTCTCCAACACCGAGGGTTTCTGGACGCTGCTCGCCGCCGCGCATCTCGAAACCGGCAAACCCTACAAGGAGGCGCAGTACGAGATCGACGCCGCCTTCAAGAAGGTGAAGGAGCTGAAGCCGAACCTACTCAACGTCTATACCAACGCGCCGCAGGCCATCAATTTGATGGAGCAGGGCGAGGCCTGGATGATCGGCGGGCAATTCTCGGCCTACACGCTGATCCGCAAGGCCGACGGCTCACCGGTCGATCTCGCTGTGCCGCAGGACGGCGGCTTCGCCATGCCGTCCGGAATTGCGAAGGTGGCTGGCGCGCCGGCCGGTGATCTCGCGGACGCCGTGATCGACTTCTTCCTCAGCCCGGAAGCGCAGACCATCCTCGCCGACAAGGCTTTTGTCGCACCGACCAACAAGGGCACACCGACGCCAGCGGGTTTCCCGGATCCGGCCTCGCTGTTCGCACCCGACTGGGCGTTCGTTGCAAAAAACCGCGCCGGCTGGGTCGACCGCTGGAGCAAGGAGATGACATGAGCGAGAGCAGCCCGCATCTCGTCGTCCGCGGCGTCTCCAAGCGTTACGGGCCGACGACGGTCCTCGATCATATCGACCTGACCATCCGCCGCGGCGAGCTCGTCACGCTGCTCGGCCCCTCCGGCTGCGGCAAGACCACGTTGCTGCGCGCCATCGCCGGCCTCGCGCAGCCCGACACCGGCAAGGTCGAGCTCGCCGGGCGCGACATCACCAACGTGCCGCCGCACAAGCGCAATGTCGGCGTCGTGTTCCAGAGCTACGCGCTGTTTCCGCATCTCACCGTCGCCGGCAATGTCGCGTTCGGACTGAAGGTGCGCGGCGCGGCCAAGCGCGAGATCGATGCCGCGGTCGAACGCGCGCTGTCGCTGGTCAAGCTCGGCCATCTCGGCGGTCGCCGCATCTCGGCGCTGTCGGGCGGCCAGCAGCAGCGCGTGGCGCTGGCGCGTGCGATTGCGGTCGAGCCTGATGTGCTGCTGTTCGACGAGGCGCTTTCGGCGCTCGATCGCAAGCTGCGCGAGGAGATGCAGGTCGAGCTGCGCCGCCTGCTCCAGGACGTGAAGGCCACCGCGATCTTCGTCACCCATGACCAGGACGAGGCGCTGACCATGTCCGACCGCGTCGCGGTCATGAACAAGGGGCGCATCGAGCAGCTCGCCGAGCCGCGCGAGCTTTACTTGCGGCCCGCCAGCCTGTTCGCGCTCAACTTCGTCGGGCTGTCGACGCGGATCTCCGGCACCGTGCTCGCGGCTGACAACGGCAAGGTCGATGTCGAGACCAAGCTCGGCCGCATGTCGGCGCTCGGCAATTTCCAGGCGGGCTCTCCCGTCATCGTCGCGGCGCGTCCCGAGCAGCTTCGTCTTGGCGAGCAGGGCGAGGCGAACTCGGCCGCCGGCCGCGTCCGCTCCGTGGTGTTCCAGGGCTCGCGTACGCTGGTTGAGGTCGATGCCGGCGCCGGCGAAAGCCTGCTCGCCGAACTTTCGGGGCGCGACGGTGCGATCCCGCGCGTGCATGACGAGATCCGCCTGAGCTGGCCGGTGACCGAGACCTTTGCATTTCCGATGGAGGCGCAGGCATGACCGAGGCGGCCCTTCCCGCGCCCGTCGCGGCGCCCGCGGTTGACCGCGAGCGACTTGCCGCGATCGGTTTCGTGCTGCCGTCCTTCGTCATCATCGCCGGCGTGTTCGCGCTGCCGCTGGTGCTGCTGCTCGGCGTCAGCGTCGTCGATGCCAACGGGCTGACTTTTGCCCATTACAAGCGCCTGCTCGGCACGCCCTATTATCTCGGCGTGATCTGGAATTCGCTGAGGCTCGGGCTTTTGACCACACTGATCGCGTTCCTGATCAGCTACCCGGCCGCCTTCGCGCTGGCGCGCGCGCGTGGGGCCTTGCGCTCAGTGCTACTGGCGACGCTGTTCCTGCCGCTTGCGGCCAGCGTCATCGTCAAGGCGTTTGCGTGGACGATCCTGTTGCGCAGCGACGGCATCGTCAACGAGACGCTGATCGCGCTCGGCATCATCGAAGACCCGATCCGGATGATCTTTACCGAGACCGCGTTGATCGTCGGCGCCGTCAACATCTTCCTGCCCTTCATGATCCTGCCGATCTACGCGATCGTGGCGCAGCTCGATCCACGCTACGCGGAGGCGGCAGCCACACTGGGCGCCTCGCCGGTCGGAACTTTCTTCCGTGTGATCCTGCCGCTGACCTTGCCCGGCATCATCGCCGGCGTGGCGCTGGTGTTCTCGCTGTCGGTCTCCGCCTATGTGGTACCGACGCTGCTGATCGGCGAAAAATATCCAACACTCGCGACCACGATCGCAAAGGCCTATCTGCTCGCACGCGAGCCGGGCTTCGGCGCCGCGGCCGGCGTCGTGTTGCTGGCCATCGCCATTGCCGTCGTTGCGCTGAGCGCGCGCCTATCGCGGGAGCCGAAATGATGACGCGGGCCGCAATCATCGTCTGCTGGGTGATGGCCATCGCGCTGGCGCTGTTCCTGATCGCGCCGCTGCTGGTGATCGCGGCCGCAAGCTTCTCGCCGACGCCGGTGTTCGACCTGCCGCTGACGGGTGCTTCGACGCGCTGGTACGGCAAGATCAGCCGGCTCGACGGCTTCTGGCCGTCGCTGCTGCTGTCGCTTCAGATCGCGCTGTTCTCGACCGCGATCTCGCTGGTCTGCGGCACCCTCGCGGCGATCGCGATCGCGCGCGGAAAACTGCCGGGTGCGGGCATCTTTGCGACCGCTCTGGTCTCGCCGCTGATGATGCCGGGCCTGGTGCTTGGTATCGCGCTGTTGCAGGGCTTTCGCGCCATCGGATTCACCGCGCCGTGGGCGACGCTGCTGGTCGCGCATCTCGTGATCACGCTGCCTTATGTCGCGCGCACGATGATCGCCGGGCTCGCGCGGTTCGACTTCACGCTGATCGAGGCGGCGCGCACGCTCGGCTGTACCTATCCCGGCGGCGTGCTGCGGGTGATGGTGCCGGCGCTGGCGCCGTCGTTCCTGATCGCCGGCCTCTTCTCGTTCCTGGCCTCGTTCGACAATTATCCGGTCTCGATCTTCCTCGCCGACGTCCGCACCAAGACGCTGCCGATCCGGATGCTGCAATATATCGAGGAAGCGCCCGATCCGACGCTCGCGGCGCTCTCCACCCTCATCCTGGCCGGCACCGTCATCCTGCTGGTCGTCAGCGACCGCGTCGTCGGCCTGCACCGCATGGCCGGAACCTCGGACTGATCCATGAGCAACGAACCCAAATCTTTACCTCGCGACTTCGTCGGCTACCGCGGCAAGCCACCCAATCCACACTGGCCCAACGGTGCACGCGTCGCGGTGTCGCTGGTGGTGAATTTCGAGGAGGGCTCGGAATTCTCGGTCAACGATGGTGATGCGGGCAATGAGGCGATCTACGAGGTCGTGCACCGGCTCGACGGCCCGGATTCCTGCATCGACAGCCATTTCGAATATGGCACGCGCGCCGCGTGGTGGCGGATCATGGATCTGTTCGACGCCCACGGCGTCAAGGTCACCGTGAGCTCTTGCGGCCGCGCGGTCGAGCGCTCGCCGGAGCTCGCGCGCGACGCCATCGCGCGCGGCCATGAGGTGTCGGCCCATGGCTGGCGCTGGCAGAGCCACGCCGAGATGGATGAAGCGAGCGAACGCAAAGTCATCGCCAAGACTGTGGCAGCGATCGAGCGCGTCACCGGGCAGCGCCCGGTCGGCTGGCACACGCGCTCGGCGACCTCGCAAAACACGCGCCGGCTACTGGTGGAGGACGGCGGCTTTCTCTACGACAGCGACGCCTATAATGACGACCTGCCCTACTACATGGATGTCGCCGGCAAGCATCACCTCGTGCTGCCCTATGCCTTCGACACCAACGACATGCAGTATTACAACGCCTCGCGCTTCAACGGCGCCGATTTCGCCGATTATGTCATCGATGCGTTCGAGTGGCTCAAGCGCGAGGGCGAGACGGCGCCGAAGATGATGTCGATCGGATTGCACCTGCGCATGATCGGACGGCCCGGACGGATTGGGGCGCTGGAGCGGGTTCTTGCGCACATCACCGGCAGCGGCGCGGCGTGGATAGCGCCGCGAGCGGCGATTGCGCGGCATTGGCGGGACGTGGTGCCGGCGGGGGAGTGAGTTGCGCTGGTCTTCACCGCCACAAATGTGTCATGCCCCGCGAAGGCGGGGCATCCAGTACGCCGCGGCGTTTCGGCTCTACCACAGCGGCCTCTGGAATACTGGATCGCCCGCCTTCGCGGGCGATGACAGCGAGATTGTGGTAACGGCCTACAAATCGCGACGAGCCCTAAACCCCAGCCACCGAGGCCCACAGCTCCGCAAGCTTGCGCCGCAGCACCTGCGCGCGCGTCAGCGGCGCGGGCGTTTCCTCGTCTTCCGGCAGGCGCAGGCCGACGACGTTGACGCGGCCGCCGGAGATGCTTCGGGCAACGAGCACGATCTCGCCCAGCGGGAGCTCGGCGCCTTCCTTCGGTGCGCGGTCGAGATGGACGTCGAACCAATCGGCGAGCGTCAGTTTACCCTCGTCCTCGCCGACGTTCACGCCGTAGATCTCGGCAAGCTCGGCGAGCGTGTGCTCGCCGGAGACCATGAAGTCGCCGAGCAGATGCGGATCGGGCGCCGAGCTCGGCTGCATGTCGACGAAGAAGCGATCGAGTGACTCGGCCTTTTCCGGCGGCGCCAGCAGGTAGAGATAGTCGCCGGGCGCGATCGGGTCGGCTTCCGCGGGCGTCAAAATGTTCTCGTTGCGGATCACCAGCGTCGGCTTGGACCAGGACGGGATCAGGCCGCGGCGGAAATAGAGGCTCTTGGGCCGCACCGGATAGCCGACGAGCTGCTGCTCGAGCTGACCGGGCAGATCAAGCTCGACGCGGCGCGGGCCGCGCTCGGCGCGCGGCAGCGCCACGTGCAGCTTGCGCGCGGCGGGCGCCAGGGTCCAGCCTTGCAGCAGCAGCGAGATGATGACGACGACAAAGGCGACGTCGAAATAGAGATAGGCTTTCGACAAGCCCACCAGCATCGGGATCGACGCCAGGAAGATCGCGACCGCGCCGCGCAGGCCGGTCCAGGCGATGAAGATCTTCTCGCGCCAGTTGAAGCGGAACGGCGCCAGGCACACGAACACCGCGATCGGTCGCGCCACCAGCATCAGGACGAAGGCGACCCCGACCGCCGGCAGCACGCTTGATCCCAACCGGCTCGGCGAGACCAAAAGGCCAAGCAGGACGAACATCACGATCTGCGCCAGCCAGGTCGCCGCATCCAGGAAGGCCACCACCGAATTATGCGCGCGCGTCGGCCGGTTGCCGATGATGATGCCGGCGAGATAGACCGCGAGGAAGCCTGAGGCGTGCATGATCTGCGAGCCGCCGAAGATCACGAGCGCGGCCGTGGTCACGAAAGGCGCGTGCAGGCCTTGCGGCAGCGCAACTTGATTGAGCGCCAGCACCACGAGACGTCCGCCGATCACACCGACGATGGCGCCGAGCACCGCCTCCTGCACGAACTCCATCGCCACATGCGCTGCCGAGCTCGATCCCAGCGAGATGTATTCGACCAGCATCAAGGTGAGGAAGATCGCGAAGGGATCGTTGGTGCCGGATTCTGCCTCCAGCGTCGCGCCGACGCGCGGGCGCAGGCGCAGGCCCTGGGTGTGGACCAGCAGGAACACCGCGGCGGCGTCGGTCGAGGCCACCACGGCGCCGACCAGCAGCGCCTCCGTCCAATTGAGGTCGAGGGCGTATTTCGCAAACGGCGCCGTGATCAGCGCCGTTAGCAGCACGCCGACGGTCGCGAGCACCACGGAGGGCGCCAGCACGGTGCGGATGCTGGCAAAGCGCGTGCGCAAGCCGCCGTCGAACAGGATCAAAGCGAGCGCAACCGAACCGACCAGATAGGTGGTGCGGACGTCGTCGAACTGGAGCTGGCCGGGGCCGGAATCGCCGGCCAGCATGCCGATCGCAAGGAATACGAGCAGCAGCGGCGCGCCGAAGCGCAGCGCAAGCAGACTCGACAGGATGCCGGCCATCACCAGGACGGCGCCGAGCAGAATGGCGATACTGACGGAGTCGAGAGAGGCCATCCACCTTCCGGTTACAAATCGCGGGCAAATCGCTGGCAAATCGCTGGAATGGCATCCTTATCGTCGGCACACTCCCGCGCCAACCCATTTTCTCCCGCTCGCGGCAATCTGACCGTATTTTGCGGCCTTAACGCGCATCACATGCCGGTGTATCGATGGTCCGGCCGCTCCCTTTGTGGGATTCTGCGGCTCCCTCGAATCAAATCCGCCCACTTCCCGACGAGACCTTGCGATGGACATGGACCTCAAAGACCTCATGGAGTTCGTGCAGACGACCGCGCGCAGTCTCGGGGCGGAAATCTCCTCGCCCTGGTTCTACCTGCAATTTGGTCTCATTCTGGCGGCGACCGGGATCGCTTATGCGGCGGAAGCGACGGTTCGCAACCGCGTCGACATGACGTCGCTGGCGATGCGCTGGCCGCTGCCGCTTCGGCACTTCGCCCGCGTGATGGTCTCCAGCGCCTCGGCGGCGGTGTTCACGCTGCTTGTGATCATCTCGCGCATCGTGATGTACCATGCGACCTGGCCGAGCCGCAGCTATCTGTTGATGGTCGCCGCCAAGCTGGGGTTGGCCTGGCTCGCGATCCGGCTCGTGACCTCGGTCCTGCGCAACGAATTCATCGTCAAGCTGGTGTCGATCACGGCGTGGTTTGTCGCGGCGCTCTCCATCCTCGGCCAGCTCGATGCGGCGGTCGACCTGCTCGACTCCTATGCGATCGTGCTCGGCGGTTTGCGGCTGACGCCGCTGCTGGTGATCAAGGCGGGCGTACTCTTGATCATCGCGTTCTGGCTCACCAACATCGCCAGCAATTTCGCCGAGAGCAAGATCAACTCGGCCTCCGACCTGACGCCGTCGATCCAGGTGCTGCTGGTCAAGATCATCCGCATCGGGCTGCTCGCGGTTGCGATCGTCATCGCGCTCGGCGCGGTCGGCATCGACCTGTCGGCGCTCGCGGTGTTCTCCGGCGCGGTCGGCGTCGGCATCGGTATCGGCCTTCAGAAGATCGTCGCCAATTTCATCTCGGGCATCATCCTGCTCGCCGACAAATCAGTGAAGCCGGGCGACCTCGTCACCATCGGCGACAATACCGGGCGCATCAGCGCGATGAAGACGCGCTATATTTCCGTTGCCGCCGGCGACGGCCGCGAATTCCTGGTGCCGAACGAGGATCTGGTGACGCAGAAGGTCGTCAACTGGACCTATACCGACAAGAACACGCTGGTGAAGATCCTCTTCGGCACCAATTACGACGCCGACCCGCGGCTGGTCTGCAAGCTCGCGATCGAGACTGCGGCTGCCCATCCCCGCGCGCAGAAAGCCAAGCCGCCGAACTGCATCCTGACCGAGTTCGCGGAGGCCGGCATGAAGTTCTCGCTGACCCTCTGGCTCGCCGACCCCGACGGCATGGACAACGTCAAGAGCGACGTGATGCTGGCGCTGTGGGACGTCTTCAAGCGCGAGGGCATCCGGGTTCCCTACCCCGTCCGCGAAATCCGCGTCCGCGGCGGCGCGCTGCCGGTGGAAACCACCGTAGAAGTCCCGAATTGAGCCGGCTTTCGGGCGCATGGCGGTTAGGATTCTTGTTTTGACGCGTTTTCTTCACGCGAACCGGTACCCACTTCGCTCGAAAACGCTCTGGCTTGGCTTGCACGAACGCCCGCAATCATTAAATTGGGGCCTGAAATCAAGCCTTTCCGCCGACATCGGCCCGAGCCCAGAAGACCGCCCCGCATGAGCTACGTCGAAGCCAACGATACCTCCCTGCGCAAGACCGGACAGATCAAGCTGCATGGCCCGAGCGCCTTTGCCGGCATGCGCAAGGCAGGCGCGCTGGTGGCCAAGTGCCTCGATGAGCTCACCGACATCGTCGGGCCCGGCGTGCCGACCGAGCGCATCGACGAGTTCGTCCGCGAGTTCGCCTTCAGCCATGGCGCCTATCCGGCGACGCTGATGTATCGCGGCTATCGCTACTCGACCTGCACCTCGCTGAACCACGTGGTCTGCCACGGCATGCCCGGCGACCGGCCGCTGAAGGAAGGCGACATCGTCAACATCGACGTCACCTTCATCGTCGACGGCTGGTACGGCGATTCCAGCCGGATGTACGCGGTCGGCCCGATCGCGCGCAAGGCCGAGCGGCTGATCGAGGTGACGTACGAATCCTTGATGCGCGGCATTGCCGCGGTGAAGCCCGGTGCCACCACCGGCGACATCGGCCACGCCATCCAGAGTTTTGTCGAGCCGCAGGGCATGAGCGTGGTGCGCGATTTCTGCGGCCACGGCCTCGGGCGCATGTTCCACGACGAGCCGAACATCATCCATATCGGCCGGCCCGGCGAAGGCGTGCAGCTCAAGCCCGGCATGTTCTTCACGATCGAGCCGATGATCAATCTCGGCAAGCCGCACGTGAAGATCCTGTCCGACGGCTGGACCGCGGTGACCCGCGACCGCTCGCTGTCGGCGCAGTTCGAGCACTCGGTCGGCGTCACCGCCACCGGCGTCGAGATCTTCACGCTGTCGGAGCGGCACGGCGAGAAGCAGATCGGCTGATCTCGCCGCGACACCGATTGTTTGAGCGTGATCTTATCGGAAAACCGCTGCACACTTTTCCGGATCATGCCCTATCGCCGCCGGCGGAATGACGATGGCGGCCGCTTGTAGGTCGCGGCAAAAGCATCGTTGAAGCGGCGAACGCTGCCGAACCCGGCGGCGAAGGCGATCTCCGCCAAGGTCATATCGGTCCCGTCGATCAGGCGCTTGGCTTCCTGCACGCGCCGCGTCGCCGCAATCTCGCTCGGGCTCGCGCCAGTATGGCGCATGAACAGACGCAGGAGATGGCGTGATCCGACGCCAAGAGCCTCCGCCAGCTCCGCCGCGGAGGCACGATCCAGAAAGCCGGCATTGATCAGGCGCATTCCGCGCGCCACAGTGGTGGCCGTTCCCATCCATGCCGGAGACCCCGGTGCCGTCTCCGGGCGGCAGCGGAGACACGGGCGAAAGCCGGCCCGCTCTGCGGCCGCAGCGGTCGGGTAAAAGGTGACGTTCTCCGAGCGGGCCGGGCGAACCGGACAGACCGGCCTGCAGTAGATGCGGGTCGAGCGAACCCCGGAGAAGAACAGGCCGTCGAAAGCGCGTGTGTGCGCCAGCCGCGCCCGGTCGCAGGTGTCCCGGTCGAGATGCGGTGGCAGCGCTTGCGGCTGCGCCAAAACCTTCGCCATCGCTGGATAGTAGTTTCATCGCAGTGCCCCGAGTAGCTGAAATCGGACTCGATCGGGCGATGAGGTCCGAATCCGGCCAGCCTGCGCGGTCGCTTCCGGATCATGGTGCCGCTGCATCCCGGAGCAGATTCGTATGAGCACGCAGGCATCACAGGCAATGTCGGAACGGAACACCTTATCCCTGGAGATCGGACTGTTGTTACTGCTCTCGCTGATCTGGGGCAGTTCGTTCACACTGATCAAGGTCGCGGTCGCGACGATACCGCCCTTCACCATGGTCGCCGCACGCGTGACGATCGCGGCAGTGCTCCTGATCGTGATCGCCGCCGCGCAAGGGCACTCCCTGCCCCGCAAGCGATCGGTCTGGGCGGCCTTCCTCGTGCAAGGCCTGCTGCAAAGCGCGTTGCCGTTCACACTGATCAGCTGGGGTGAGATGCACATCGCAAGCGGCCTCGCCGGCGTGCTCAATGCCACCCCGCCGATGTTCGTGCTCGTGATCGCCATGATGACCGAGCGCGGACGGCGGACGATCAGCAGCGAGAGGATCCTCGGCGTCGGGCTCGGTCTTGCCGGCGTCGCGGTGACGATCGGCATCGATGCGCTGTCCGGGATCGGCACGACGGCGCCGCTGGCGCAAATGGCCGTGCTCGGCGCAAGCCTCTGCTACGCGCTCGCACCGATCTGGGGACAGCGGTTCTCCTCCCTTCCCGCGATCGTCACAGCAGCCGGCGCCATGAGCTGTGCAGCGATCCTGATGCTGCCTATGGCTGCGATCTTCGAGCGGCCTTGGACGCTGGCGCCAACGGTGCAGGCAACCATTGCTGTCCTCGGTCTCGCGGTCGTCTGCACGGCGCTCGCAATGGTGATCTATTTCCGCCTGATCCGCACGCTCGGCGCACTCGGCACGACGAGCGGCAGCTATCTGCGCGCCGGATTTGCGGTGGCGCTCGGCGTCGTATGGCTCGGCGAGGAATTTACCTGGTCAGTTCTCGCCGGAATGGCGCTCATTGTCGCCGGGGTGATTGCCGTCACGGTGCCGCTGCCGGTCCGACACAGCGGGAAACCACCGGGCTGATTATCGTCACCTTCACGGCCCGATCTTGCCATCCTGTTTACCGATGACGATCTCTCCCCAAACAGGCAGGAGAGATCGGGTGAGCCCATCGACGCGCCGCGGCTTCCTTGGATTCGTATCGGCCAGCGCCGCAGGCCTGCTGCAGACCCGTGCGGAGGCGGCGCCCGGGCCCGCTGCCGGTGAGCCCGCCTGCATCCTGACGCCGCAGGCGGAGGAAGGGCCGTTTTATTCCGACCCAAAACTCGTTCGCTCCGACATCGCCGAGGGCAAGGCGGGCGTGCCGCTGGCCTTGCGGCTGCGCGTGATCGAGGCCGGCACGTGCACGGCGATCCACGGCGCGCGGGTCGACATCTGGCATTGTGACGCCAAGGGGCTTTATTCGGCGTTTGCCGGCCAAGGCGATGCGCACAATATCGATGCGACCAGCAACACGTTCCTGCGCGGCACGCAGGCGACAGACGATTCCGGCTGGGTCAATTTCAACACGATCTATCCCGGCTGGTATGACGGCCGCACCACGCACATCCATTTCAAGGTGTTCTTGAGCGATCGCACCGTGCTGACCGGGCAGACCTTCCTGCCGGACGCACTGAACGAGTTCATCTACACCAATGTGCCCGATTACGGCGACCGCGCGCGGCAGCGCATGGTGATCAACGCCAACGACCACGTCATCGAACGCTCCGACCCGGACCACCGCGCCTTCTGCGCGGTCAAGGAGGAGCGCGATCGCTATGTTGCGACGCTGACGCTCGGCGTTGACCGCCGCGCCGATGCGACGATCGGGCGCGCCGGTCCGCCGCCGCCTCCGCCGGGGATGCGCGGCGGTCCGCCGCCGGGTCCGCCGCCCTTGGGCATGGGCGGTCCGATGTCCGGCCGCCCGATCAGGGATCGGCTGGCCGCGCTGGTGCCGGGATTGAAACGCTAGCGTTGAGGGTAGCGTGACGTTGCCGATGCTGGCGATCTTTGCTATTCAGACCGCGCCGAAAAAGGCATGGCCGGATTGGTAAGCCCGGCCTGTTCCTGATGTCAGGAATTCTGCCACCGTCTCCACGGTAGGACCCACGGCCGGACAGAGTGACGCGATCGTCACGCTGCTCGGCGGGTCATGTCACTGTACTATTTCGGCCGCCGCATAGCGTGGAATCCAGCTCCGTCCGTTCCTTCACCCTGAACGGAGAGCACACATGCGACTACAACATCTCAACCTCGCGACGTCAGACGTGGCGGCCCTCGCCGCCTTCTTCCAGCGCTTCTTCGGCTTCGCGCCCTATGCGGCCCGCGGCGAAGCGCTTGTCGTCTTGCGCAACAAGCAGGATTTCGTCCTGACATTGATGCGCGGCAAGACAGGCGAGCCGGCCGACTATCCGGCCAATTTCCATATCGGCTTCTATTATGACGAGGCGAGCGAGGTGGAGGCCAAGCACGCGGAATTGTCGACTGCAGACCTGAACCCGAGCAAGATCGCGTTCATGGACCGTGGCGGCGGCGCGCGCGTCCCGCACTTCTATTGCGTCGCGCCGGGCAATGTCCTGATCGAGGTCTGCACCCCGCCGGGCGGACTTGCCTCGTAGGCAGCCGACGGACATTCCGGCGGCCGGTTGCGAGACCGGCCGCCGGAGATCACGACACTTCGTGGTTGCAAAACGCGCACCGTCCGGCATGGTTGTGGGCGATGCCGACCAAAACCGACCTCGACAACAGCAAGCCTGAGGACACGCCGCATTATCTCGGCCATCGCGAGCGGCTGCGCGAGCGCTTCTACAGTGCGGGTGCGGACGCGCTCAGCGATTACGAGCTGCTGGAGATGGCGCTGTTTCCGGCGCTGCCGCGGCGCGACACCAAACCGCTGGCGAAGACGCTGATCAAGACCTTCGGTTCGTTCGCCGAGGTCGTCCACGCGCCGGTGGCACGGCTGCGCGAGGTCGACGGCGTGGGCGAGGCCGCGATCAACCAGCTCAAGCTGATTGCGGCAGCAGCGCACCGCGTCGCCAAGGGCGAGGTCAACAGCCGCAACGCGCTGTCGTCGTGGAACGAGGTGATCGCCTATTGCCGCACCAGCATGGCCTTTGCCGACAAGGAGCAGTTTCGTCTGCTTTTCCTCGACAAGCGCAACCAGCTCATCGCCGACGAGGTGCAGCAGACCGGCACCGTCGACCACACCCCGGTCTATCCGCGCGAGGTGATCAAGCGCGCGCTGGAGCTATCCGCGACCGCGCTGATCCTCGTCCACAATCATCCCTCGGGCGATCCCTCGCCCTCGCAGGCCGACATCCAGATGACCAAGGCCATCATCGACATCGCAAAGCCGCTCGGCATCGCCGTGCACGACCACATCATCGTCGGCAGGAACGGGCATGCGAGCTTGAAGGGGATGCGGCTGATTTGAGGGGCGTAGAATGACAAGAGGCGCCGCGGGGGCGCTGTCGCTCGGCTGAGCAGGCTCGGCATTCAGCGGTCGATCGGGAGCGACGATACGACTCACGTCTTGTTCTGGACGCCCGCGATCAGGATGTCGACCATACGCTTCGCGGCCTGCTTACCAACCGGTCCCGAACTTACATTCGCAACGCCGGCCAGCGCGCGCAGCAGGTCGAGCGGTTCAAGATCCAGACGGATGTCGCCGCTCGCGACCGCACGATCGATCAGCTTTCCAATTGCGCGCTTCATTTGTTCCGCGGACGCCGAGTACAGCTCGGACGTGCCGCCGACGATCGAATTGAGCGCCTCGGACATTCCCTGCTTGGCGGCCATATAATCCACGAACAACAGCAACCATTCGCGCAAAGCACCCGTCGGAGAATGCGACTCGGCTAACCGCGTAGCGGCTGCAACAAGCTGTTCTGTCTCATTGCGGTAGACCGCTTCGATCAGCGCGTCGCGGGTCGGAAAATGACGGTAGAGAGTCCCGGCCCCTACACCCGCGGTCCGCGCGATCTCGTCGAGACTGGCCCCAGGCCCTTTTTCAGCGAAGGCGGCCTTCGCGGTTTCGAGCAAGAGGATGCGGTTCCGCTGCGCATCGGCGCGCGGCTTGCGGGCGGTGGTGACTTTCGCCTCATCAACCAATCCGAAAATACCCCTTGATAAACGGAGAGCGTCTCCGTATTTAAAACGGAGACGCTCTCCTCTTATGTCAAAAGTCGTTGGCAGACAATGGTTTGCCGCCGGGGGAGAGCTGTGCCCAAAGATGAAGGAGTTTGTCATGACCAACGGCTTCGGAGCGACGTCCACCACCGATGATGTGCTGGCGGGGATCGATCTCAGCGGAAAGCGCGTACTCATCACCGGCGTATCGGCCGGGCTGGGCGTGGAGACGGCGCGCGCGCTGGCGGCGCACGGGGCCCAGGTGGTCGGCGCGGCGCGCGATCTTGCCAAGGCGGAGCGGGCGACGAACGAGGTCCGTGCGCAGGCGGCGAATGGCGGTGGCTTTGAGATGGTGGAGCTGAATCTCGCCTCGCTCGAGAGCGTGCGCGCATGTGCCGACGCTTTGCTCGCCGACGGGCGGCGGTTCGACGCAGTGATCGCCAATGCGGGTGTGATGAGGACGCCCTTCGGGCACACCGCCGACGGCTTCGAGACGCAGTTCGGGACCAACCATCTCGGCCATTTCGTGCTGGCGAACCGCATCGCATCGCTGATCGTCCCGGGTGGACGGCTGGTGAACGTCGCCTCCTCCGGTCACCGCTATTCGGACGTCGACCTCGACGATCCCAATTTCGAGCGCACGCCCTACGACCCGATGATCGCCTATGGCCGGTCCAAGACCGCCAACATCCTGTTCGCGGTGGAGTTCGACCAGCGACACAAGGCGCGTGGGGTGCGGGCGATCGCGCTGCATCCGGGTGGGATCCAGACCGAGCTTGACCGTCACATGGCGCCTGGCGAGCTTGAAAATCTCGTGGCGCAGATCAATGCCCAGCTCGGGGCGGCGGGCCGGCCGCCCTTCCAGTTCAAGACGATTCCTCAGGGAGCCGCGACCTCGGTCTGGGCCGCCTTCGTCGCGCCGGCTGAGGAGGTCGGGGGCCGTTACTGCGAGAACTCGCAGGTGTCGCAGATCACCGACGCGCTGATCAGCCCGGTGAGCCCCGGCGTCAGGTCCTACGCCCTCGACCCGGAGCACGCCAAGGCGCTCTGGGCCAAGAGCGAGGAACTGGTCGGCGAGCGATTCTGACCAGCGGACGCGAGAGTCATGGGATCAGCAGCAGCGTGCCGGTGGTGACGCGACTCTCCACGTCCGCATGCGCCCGCGCGGCTTCGGCGAACGGATAGACGCCTCCGATCCTGACCTTCAGGGCGCCGCTCGCGATTCAGTCGAACAGCTGAGCCGCGTGCGCGCGCAGCAGCGTCAGCGTATGCACATGGTCGGAGAAGCTAGCGTGGCCGATCTTGATGCTCTTCGGCAGGCTGATGATGTCGAGCGGCCAAGCCGTTCGGCATCGCCGTGCACGACCACATCATCGTCGGCACGAGCGGATACGCGAGCCTGCGCGGGATGCGGCTGGTAAGACGGGCATCGTCTCTCGGACCGATTTGCATTGATGCATAGCAATCCCGCCCGATACCCCACGGTCGTATCGGATCACGCGAGCGCATGCGCCGTCGGCTGGCTGGCTCCAAGCGCGGGCCTCAAAGCCTGCTAATCCGCTGCCGTGGGTAGATAGTCGGTTGCGTTCACGGGACGACGCATGCGCGTGATCGCAAACTCGATAAAGGCGCGCAATTTTGGCAGCGCCTGGCTGCGACTTGGGTGATAGAGCGAGAGCCCGGGCACATCTTCGCCAAAAGCATCGAGTACTGTTTCAAGCACCCCCGTATTCAGATAGGGTATGACGAGCGACCGCGGCAGGCGAAACAATCCAACACCGCGCAGTGCCGCCCTGATGCACAGATCAACATCGGAGATCACCAGCGGACCCGTGACCGCGATGGTGACAGGCCGCCCCTGAACGACAAATCGCCAGTGGTCCGCACCGCTCGCATCGGTCCGATAAAGGATGCAGCGGAAGCGCTGCAAATCTTCGGGGCGGACCGGCCGGCCCTGCGCCTTGAAGATGCTCGGCGTCCCCACCACGACAAACCGCTCGGCCAGCGTCAGGCGAACGGCGACCATATCCATTTCAACGAAATCGCCGAGCCGTATGCCCGCGTCATACCCTTCCGCGACGATATCGATCGGACGATCCTCGCCAACGAGCTCGAGCTGGATCAGTGGGTGGGCAGCCAGAAACTCGGGCAGCAGGCGGTTGATCAGCAACGGCAGGGCTGGCCGCGGCGCGTTGATGCGTAGCTTGCCCCGCGCGTCATCGCCTAACCCGCCAGCAGCGTCGATGCCGGCGCTCAACATATCCGCGGCCGGCCGCGCGTGCGCGAGAAGCCGTTCGCCTGCCTCAGTCAGGTTTACGCTTCTGGTCGTGCGCACAAAAAGCGGAGAGCCGATCCGAGCCTCAAGGTTGCGAATGGCTTGGCTGACAGCGGACGGCGTCACCCCAAGACGCGTGGCCGCGGCCCGAAACCCCCGCAGCTCGGCGACGGCCAGAAACATGACCACGCCGTCCAGACGCGCTCGGTCTATTGTAAAGTTTGACTGCACAGCCTGTACCGATATAGGTCGATTATCAAACAATCATGCTCCCGGTAGACAGAAATCACAAGGCATCGCGTCGAGGAGCAGGATCCATGCGTTCATTCCACATCAACAGTTTTGGCGGGCCCGACAGCCTGATCATCAAAGAGAGCGAGCTTCCTAAGCCCGGCCGCGGTGAAGTCCTGGTCCGCGTCAGGGCGTCGTCACTCAACTTCCGCGATCTGATCATTTTTGCCGGCCAGTATCAGCCGCTGATTGAAATTGGCCGCGTGCCGTTGTCGGATGGCGCCGGCGAAATCGAAGCGCTCGGCGAAGGCGTCAAGCGCTTCCGGGTCGGCGACAAGGTCGTCAATTGCTTCCTGCCCAACTGGTTTGGCGGAACGCTGAACACGCCACCCGAGCAGTGGGTCATCGATCACGACGGCTGGCTGACGGAATACAAGGTGGTCAATGCGGAGAGCCTCGTTCCCATGCCATCTCACATGAGCTTCGAGGAAGGCGCTACGTTGTCCTGCGCCGCGGTGACGGCCTGGTCGGCACTTGCCGGCGTTCGCGCCGGCGATCTGGTGCTCACTCAGGGCACCGGTGGCGTGTCACTGTTCGCAGTACAGCTGGCTGTTGCGCTTGGCGCCAGGGTGATTTCGACGACCTCCAGCCATGAGAAGGCCGAGATGCTTCGCAGACTCGGCGCGCACGATGTCATCAATTACAATGCGACGCCCGAGTGGGGTGACGCGGTCCGCGAACTCACCAACGGCCGCGGCGTCGATCGCGTTGTCGAGGTGGGCGGCCCCGCGACTCTGCCCCAGTCGATGAAGGCCTCCGCGATTGGAGCGGAAATCTCCATCGTCGGCATCCTGGCGGGGTATGAAGGTGGCGTCGACTTCATGACCATGTTCAGGAGCCGGGTCGGCTTTCGCGCGGTGACAGTTGGAAGCCGCCGAGACCTTGAGGACATGTGCAGGGCGATGGAACAGCATGGCATTCGGCCGGTCATCGATAGCGTCCATGCATTCGACGACGCCAAAACGGCCAACACGCACTTCGGCGCGCGCAATGTCGTTGGCAAAGTCGTCATTGAGCACTGATCTTCCTAGACGCGCTCCGCGTCGAGGGTGCGAAGTTCCAAGAGGGCATCAGCCAGCGTCCGCTTGCTCAACAAACGCAACACCGACTCATCGACCTCGTCGGCCAGGTCCCCAAAGAATCGTTCGACATTGCAACTGACGAGGCACCGATGGGGGATATCGCTACGGCCGGTCCATAGCTTCTTGTCCCCCAGTGTCGCCTTGTAGATTTCGCCGAGCGTGATCGCGGCGGCGTCGACGCCGAGGCTCACACCCCCGTCTCGTCCCATGGTCGAACGAACCAGACCCGCCTGCATCAGGGGCACCAACAATCGCCTGACGAATGTTGGATTGGAGTCGACCCCCTCAGCCAACTCAGCGGAGCTTAACCGTTCGACGCCTTCGGCCTGAGCCAGCGCCAGGCTGAGCATCATCTGCAAGGCAGTCGGGAAACGGACATCGATCATCATCTGCTCTCAGTTGGCCAAATATGTATCTTTTATTATTGCATATCAAGCGCGATATATGTATCCATCATAGGACCATATTAACTCAAGGAGACCTTCCATGTCCGATCAACGTGAAATCCAGGAAGTGATGGCGCGATACGTCCGGGCAGCCGACCACCGAGACGGAGCGGCAATGAGCAAGATCTTCCTGCCCGAAGGTAAGACCGAGATTTTCTACAACAACGCAGGCACAGCTGAGCGTCTTGGCGAGTTGGTCGGGGCGAAAGCGATCGGCGACGCCGTTACCATGTTGATGAAGCCGCATCCGCCACGGGGATGGAGCCATCACACCACCCACGACCCGATCATCGAAGTGACGGGCGACACCGCGACGCTCGACGTCCAATTTGTGGTGTTCAACGTCGTCGGCGCAGAGAAGCCTGAAGGCGGTTGGCCGGCAGGGGCTTTTGGCGCGCAAGGAACCATCATCCCGATCGAGAGTGGCTACTACCGGCCGACTCTGAAGAAAGTCGATGGACGTTGGATGATAGCGCACCACCGCGTCTATCACGACATCCCGTACGCCTTCTAGGAGAAGCAATAGAGGGCGTTTCTCATAGAGCTAAGGCCTGTCACGCGAAGATTTTCAGGCCAGCAGTTTGGCGAGGAGCGTGCCGAGCGCATCCCGCTCTTCTTCGTCCAGAGATGCGAACGACGAGGCAAGCACCTTCGTCACCAGTCTGCGCCCCTTGCGCAGAAGATCGGTCCCATTCGGTGTCAACCGATGATGGGCCACGCGTCCCGGCCCCTGAAGCCTTTCGATCAACCCAATGCGCAGCAAGCGGGCCATCAGCGTGCCAAACGCTTGATCGGAATTAAAGCTCAGTTCGGCCAGCCGATGCATGGAGGCACCGGGATTCCGGTCGATCTCCCGAAGAGCGCTCCATTGCACGAGGCTGACGCCGATGGTGGCGAGGCTGGCGTCGATTTCACGGTGATGGCGGTGCTGGGCCCGCTTGATGAGCAGGCCAACATCTTCGATTGCGTATCGCATATCAATATGTTTATATAAATATATTGATATGTCAATCGGAGTTGAAGATGGCTATCGCACATCACACCGTCGAGCTGTTCGCGGACACGCTGCAGCTGGCCTTTGCCGATGCGGGCGCCGGGCGGTCCTTTCTGCTGCTGCATGGCGGAGCGGGCCCGGCCTCGATGTATGGACTGGCCGAATCCCTTTCGACGAAGGCACGTACGATCACGCCGACCCATCCGGGCTTCAATGGCGCGCCGCGGCCGGAACGCTTCGGCCGGATCGACGACCTGGTGCTGGCCTATTTATTGTTGATCGAGCGATTGGACCTGAAGGATGTCGTGCTGGTTGGCAACTCGGTGGGCGGTTGGATCGCGGCCGAGATGGCGCTGCGCCTGTCGCCGAGGCTCGCGGGTGCGGTCTTGATCAATTCCGTGGGGATCGACGCCGGCAAGCCCGAACTGTCGATCGTCGATCCCACCGCCGTGGCTCCGGTGGAGCGCGCCGCACTTGCATTCCACGATCCGCAGAAATTCGCCGTCTCGCCGTCGACGCCGGAAGCGGCGGCCGCGATGCTGGACAACCATAAGGCCCTGTGCATCTATGCGGGCGAGCCCTTCATGCACGAGCCGACGCTGCGCGCGCGGCTGGCGAAGATGCCGATCCCGACGCTGGTCATCTGGGGCGAAAGCGACCGCATCGTCAGTCCTGATTATGGCCGCGTGCTGGCTTCCAGCATTCCCCAATCACGCTATGCGACCGTGGCCGCGGCCGGCCACTTCCCTCAGATCGAGCAGTTAGCGGACGTCGAGCGCCTGATCAGCGCCTTCGCCGAGCGCTGCGCGGGATGCCGCTGATTTAAGTCGGCGAATCACGTAGCAGGAACGGCATGAGCGATTGGCTGCACAATTTGCCGGTGCCCGCGATGGCGCTGGTGATCTTTGGTTTCACTTATCTTCTGGCCGCGACCGTGTTCGCCTTCGTCGCGCTGGTCGCGACGGAGGAGCGTGCGAAATCGCTGAAGGCGATCTCGCCGGGCATGCTGCCGGTGCTCGGCATCATCTTCGGCCTGTTCGTCGCCTTCACCGCGGCGCAGGTCTGGGGTGACAGCGACCGCGCCGGCGCCGCAGTGAGCCGCGAGGCCAGCGCGCTGCGCAGCGCCGTGCTGCTGGCCGCAGGGCTGCCGCCCGAGCAGGAGACCAAGCTACGCTCCCTTGTGCGCGACTATGTCGGGCAGGCTGTCGCGGTGGAATGGCCGATGATGGCGCATCAGGAGGCGTCGCTGAAGGTGACGCCGCCGGCGCTGGCCGAAGCCTTACAGCTCGTCATCGCGATGACGCCGCAAGGGCGGGCTCAGGAGACCATGCAGCGCGAGATCCTCGCCGCGCTGGAGCAGGCGCTGGATGCGCGGCGGCAGCGGATCATCGTCAGCCTCGCCGCGGTGAATTCGGTGAAATGGTGGTGCCTGTATCTCCAGGCCTTATGCGAGCTCTTGGTGATCGGCTTCGTTCATTGCGACAACCGCCTGGGATCTGCAATCGCGATGGCGCTGTTCGCAACCGGCGTCGCCACCTCGGCCCTGCTGATCGCCGCGCACGACCGGCCGTTTACGGGCCATATCTCCATCTCGCCGGAGCCGCTGCGCCAGATCATGCCGGAGGCAGCGGCGGGACGAACCTAGCTGCGCCGGCCGTTGGCGACCAGGCTTTCGTGCTCCGCCCGCGCCGGAAGCGCGCAGTTGAGCATCCATTGCACGCCGAAGCGATCGGTCAGCTTGCCGTAATAGTCGCCCCAGGGCTGGATGCCGAGCGGCGTGGTGATGATGCCGCCTTCGGCGAGGCGCGCGAACAGGTCCGTCGTCGCCTGTGTGCCGTTCATCATCAGGATGTGCGCTGAGCCGCGCATCGGTTCGGCATCGTCATTGTCCGATGCATAGAACCGGAGGCCCGGACCTTCGAACTTCGCATGCATGACCTTGCCCTGCATCGCGGCGTTCTTCAACGGCGGCCCGGCTTCGCCGTGGCGCTTGATCTCGGTCACCTCGCCGAGGCCGCAGGCGGTGTAGAAGGCGAGTGCAGCCTCGCACTGGGTCGTGAAGAAGAGATAGTTCGACATCTGCATGGACGGCTCCTCCATGTGAGGTGATCAGCTCTCGGCACAGGCGTTGAGCGCAGCCGCGCGGCACGCCGACGCAATCGCAGCGCCGACCTCCTTGTCGGCGACCGCCCGCGCCATGGTGACGCCGCCGGACAGGATCGACAGCAGCGCCCACGCGCGCGCGCGCCTGTCCTTGACTGAGCGGCCCGGCAAACCATCCGCGACCGCGTTCACCACAGCCGTGATCTCGGTCTCGAACACGGACTTGATTCCGTCATCAGCGCGCTGCACCTCCGAGGTCAGGCTCTGTAGCGCGCAGCTCGAACCGAGCTCGCAGACCCGCTTTTGTCCGAGATAGAAATCGACGAACACCGCGACCCATTTGGCGCCGTGCTCGGCCCGCAGGCTTTCGACGCCGGTGCGCAGTTCTTGCAGGCCTGCCACGAGTGCGGCCTCAAAGGCTTTGCCCTTGGACGAGAAGTGCCCGTAGAACGCGCCGGAGGTGACTTCGGCCTCCTTGGCAAGACCGTCGACGCCGATGCCGCCAAAACCCTGGCGGCGAAAGCCGCGGCCGGCCGCGGCGACCATGCGTGCGCGGGCTTCTTCCTTGTGTCCGGTCTTGTATCGCACGAGGGCACCCTTTTAGATCACGATCGTTATATAACGACCGCAATATTATCGCAAGCTGCGATCGCAGTCGGCGTTCGCCGCTCAACTCATCAAGGGAGCCTCAGTCATGCCCATCAACGTCCTCGCCACGGATGGCATCTTCAGTGCGGCCGCCGAAAGGCTGGCTTCGTCACTGAGGCCACCGACATCGTGTTCAGGGCCGCGGACGCCGCCATCCGCGCGAGCGGATTTTCGTCAATGGTCTACGCGGTGGATGGACTGTGTGCATCGCCGGCAAGGCCTACACCAATGCCGAACTCGGGGAAGCTGTGAGCCGGGCCAGGGCTGCGTAGAGGCGGGCCATCAGACATGGAAGCGCCGGCGCGCACGAGACAGCGCCGGCGCGATGTCGGTTCAGTAGCAGTATCGCGGATCGACCGGGACGTAGCGGCCATCCGGGCGCTGCATATAGCAGCCGCGCTGATACGCGTAATAGCCGGACCGGCGGCGCTCGCCTTCGGAGGCAATCGCAGCACCCGTGCCGGCGCCGACGACGGCGCCAATCGCGGCGCCGCGGCCACCACCAAGCGCGCCACCCAGGATCGCTCCGCCGACACCGCCGATGATGGCGCCGCCGACAGCGTCCTGCGCCACCGCGTCATGGACAGGCATCGCCATGGCCACGCTCAGGCACGCTGCAATTCCAAGACCTCGAAGCATTCCGAATCCTCCTGTTCAGGGCCGCCCGTCATAGCGCCGGCAGGGGTGTGATGCCAGTGCAAACCGGCGCGCCCTCGCCTCTTGCGCCAGACTGGCCGGCCTGTCGCGACGGCTTGCGCGCCTCAGGCCGAGGGCCCTTTGTCCAGGGCAAAGGAGAGCACGATCGCATCCGGCGTCTGCTTGAATTCCTTGGTCACCGCCGCGCGCACCAGACCGGCGAGGTCGTCCAAGGGCTTCTTCTGATAGAGGCTCGGGAATAGGACGGTCACCGATGTGAGGCGTCCATTGTGCCAGTTGAAGCCAACCCGTGGCTTGACGCCGGTCGACTGTTCGAGATCGCCCTCGACCGCCTGGGCTTGCTGTAGCCCGTCCTTCAGCGTGGCCACGACATCGCAGCCGGACAGGGCAAAGGCGAGGACGACGAGGACGACGGCTCTGAACATCGAGGGGCTCGGACGAAGTTGCGCTCTCCGCATGGTTGCATAAACCGCATCGTGCAACAAGCCGGCCACACGACAAGACAGAAGCGCCGCGACGCACGCGCGAGATCGACCCGACGTTGCGTCCTTTCACCGCAATCTTTCGCGCCGCACCTGTAAGCCAGTTCACACGCGCCAAGGCGGCCGCCTGCCACATTCGCCGCGCCACGCCGAGAGCCCATGCCGGCCGATGATGGCACGCGGCTCGCGCCTGATTTGCACGATGAACCGATAATTTAGCAATTCGCGGGAGCGGGATATGGTGTCATTCGAAAGTCTGAAAAGCGAATATGAGAGGAATTGGGCCAATCTCGAGGTTCGGCCCGGACGCCTCGCCGATGCAAACGCCGTCGCGCGCAAGGCGATCAAGGGCAAGGAGACGTATCAGCAGGTCGAGCGGCTGACCGGCGTGCCCTGGCACTTCATCGCACTGTGCCACTATCGCGAATCCAATTTCGATTTCGACACCTATCTCGGCAACGGCGAAACGCTCCATCGCGTAACATGCCTCGTCCCGAAAGGGCGCGGCCCGTTCGCCTCGTTCGTCGACGGCGCCGTAGACGCGCTGAGGATCGAGAACTTCGTCGGGACACAGGACTGGGGCATCGCACGCACCTTGTTCAGGCTCGAATGCTTCAATGGTCTCGGCTATCACGCCAAGGGCTGCAACTCGCCCTATCTCTATGGCGGCTCGACCCTCTATGGACCGCCCGAGGCCAGAGCCGGCAAATTCGTCGCGGACCACGTCTTCGATTCCAACCATGTCGATTCACAGCTCGGCACCGCGGTGATCCTGCATGCGATGATGGCGCAGGATTCCTCGATCACCTTTGAGGGTAGCCCAGCCATGGCCATCCGTGCCGAGCCCGACGACGATATGGCACCGACGATTCTTCTCATGCAGCAGACACTCAACAAGCTCGGCGCCAATCCGCCGCTCGACGAAGACGGCATCAGCGGCCCGAAAACGAAGGCAGCGGTCTCGCAATTTCAGCAACGGAACGGCCTTCAGGACACCGGCCTTCTCGACGGAACCACAATTGCCGCCATCACGCGCGCGACGACGCAACCGGTCCAGACACCAACTGTCGATCTGTCCAAGATCCTGAAGCGACTGGATGACCTCACACAGGTCGTGCAGCCAGGAGGGACAACACCGGCGGGCACAGCACCGGCCGGCACGACATCGGCAGGCGCGACGGCGGGAGGACAGTCTATCGATCTGTCTCAAATCCTGAGCCGGCTGGAAAATCTCGCACAGCTTGTACAGTCGGGAGGCACGACGCCGATAGCGACCCCACCGGCAGGGACGACCGGAGTTCAGTCGACCCAGCTATCCCAGATCCTGAACCAACTGCAGAGCCTCACACAGGCCTTGCAACCGGGAGCAACAACCCCCGTGAGCACAACGCCGGCAGCCAACAATACAGTCAGCGTGCTTGGACAGCTCCTCTCTCTCATCACCAAGACAGTGCCCGCGTCCGGAACGACCACGGCAACAAATCCTGCTCCTGCCAATCAGCTCAAACAGGTCGTCGACCTGCTCGGCGCCCTGCTCGGCAACAAGCCCGTCCTCGGCCAGGTGAACGGCGCGCTCGGCGAAACCATCGGCAAACTCTTGGACGGCAAGAAGACAGCACTCGGTATCGGTGGCTCGCTCATCACCGCGCTGCTCTCATCCGTGACGGCGAGCCCGACCGCCGGCGGTCTTGCCGGGCTGCTCGGGACGATCGCGACCTCGGTGCCAGGCCTGAGCCAATTCGCTCTCCCGATCTCGCTGGCGCTCACGGCCTGGGGCGTGCTCGGCAAGATGGAGAAATGGGCGCAAGGCACCGCGCCGCCGCCCAAGCCGACGACTTAGAGACGCTCGCCGCGTAGGGCCGCGGCACGACGCTGCATCAGCGCGCGCTCACGTCCGTTGGTTGCGAGATGCGCGGCGGCTTCGAACGCCCGCCGCGCTTCCGCGAGCCGCCCAAGCTTTTGCAGGAAGTCGCCTCGGACCGCCGGCAGATGATGATAGGCCGTCAGCGCCGGCTCGCCGGCGATTGCGTCCACGACGTCAAGTCCGGCTTGCGGTCCCTCGGCCATGCCGACCGCGACCGCGCGATTGAGCTCGATCACCGGCGAGCGCACCAGCCGCGTCAACCCGGCGTAAAGCTCCGCGATGCGCCGCCAGTCGGTGTTTGCAGCAGGCTCCGCCGTGGCGTGACAGGCCGCGATGGCGGCCTGAAGCGCGTAAAAACCTCCGCTGCCACCGAGCTCGCCGGCACGTTCGAGCGAGCGCAGGCCGCGACGGATCTGCAATTGATCCCAGAGGGTGCGATCCTGGTCCATCATCAGAATGGGATCACCGCTCGCATCGGTGCGCGCACGGACCCGCGAAGCGTTCAGGTCCATCAGAGCGATGAGGCCGTGAACCTCCGGCTCGTCCGGCGCCAGACCGGCGAGCACGCGGCCCATGCGCAGCGCCTCGTCACAGAGCTGCGGCCGCAGCCATTCCTCTCCCCGCGCGGCCGAATAGCCCTCGTTGAAGATGAGATAGACAACCTCCAGCACCGAGGCGAGACGCTCTGACAACGCTTCGCCGCTCGGCGTCTCATAGGCGAGACCGGATTCCGAGAGCGCCCGCTTAGCGCGGACGATGCGCTGCGAGATGGTTGCTTCCGGCACGAGGTAGGCGCGCGCAATCTCAGGCGTGGTCAAGCCGCAGATCATGCGCAGTGCCAGCGCCGAGCGGGCCTCGCGCGACAGGATCGGATGACAGGCCGTGAAGATCAGCCGCAACAATTCGTCGCCGATGTCATTGTCGAGCGCGGCATCGAAATCCGGCACGGTCGCCTGCTCCTGCATCATGTCCCGAGCCAGCATGTCGTGCTTGTCCGCGAGCATCTTGCCGCGGCGCAGATGATCAAGCGCACGGCGCTTCGCGGTCGTCATGAGCCAGGCGCCGGGATTTTCGGGCACGCCGATGATCGGCCAGGCTTCCAGCGCCGCAACCAGCGCGTCCTGGGTCAGCTCTTCTGCAAGCGGCACATCGCGCAGCATCCGCGACAGCGTGGCGATCAGCCGCGGCTGCACGACGCGCCAGGTGGCGCGGATGACGCGATCGATGTCGGCGGCCGTCATCGCCGCCGACGGGGACGAGCTGTGCTGTCCATCAGGCGTGGGCGGTTACCCCTGCACGCGCGTTGACCTCACAGGCCATGTCCACGCCCGGCGTCGCGAACGCCCGCAATTCGCAGGTGCCTTCCCAGCCCGGCATGTGGTCGAGGTGCAACTGCATGAATTCCTTGGCCATCGCCAGGGCCTCGTCCTTGTCACGCAATTCGAAAATGGCATAGCCGCCGATCGCCTCCTTGGCCTCCACGAAGGGGCCGTCGGTGATGCTGAGCTTGCCATCGGCGACATGCACCCGCGCACCGGTGGCAAGCGGCATCAGACCGCCATTATCGAGCATCCGGCCGGCCTTGATCTCCCGCTCGGAAATCCGCTGCATCGCCTCCATCAACGCCGGTGTCGGGCCCGTAGCCGGCTTCGGGGAAGTCACGATGTACATGAAGCGCATGCAAAACTCCTGTTGAGGCGAGGCGCGGCCAGTTTGGCCGCGAAATCAGCTCGCTATTGGGATGACGATCCAGCGGACGCCGGATCGACACGGGCAACGGAAAAATTGCAGGACCGGAACGGCGCCTACTGGCGCAGCATGATCAGGGGATCGGCCGTATCGGGAACCCGTCGCCATTGCGCGTTGTCATCGGCCTCGAACTGCCAGACCTCGCCGGATTGCGACATCAGGATGATCTGGCCGCGTTCGAGCCGCCATTGCGTCGGGTTGAACTGCGCGATGGCCGCATCGCATTTCGGCTTGAGGAAGACCTGGAAATTGTCCGGCCCGGCTTCCGTGTTGGTCAGCGTCAGGCCGCAAACCGGCTGGCCGTTGCCGCGTACCATCGCCCAGTCGCCGATCATCTGGTCCATCGACTTGGCCATCGAGCGCGCGGCGGCGAGGTCTTGCAGGATGTAGACGCCTTCGCCCTGCCGCAGGCCTTCGAAGATGCCGGCCTCGACCTCGGTGAAGTCGATCACGGATTCACCGGTGGCGTCCTGCAAGCGGACGATGTCGAGGCCCTTGATGCTCCATGCGACGATATCCTTGGTGAAGGGCAGCGCGGTCTTGCAGGCCGGCTCCAGCTCGAGCTTGAAACCCTGCGCCGCGGCGTCGGCCTTCATCGTGACGACGCAGGTCTTGCTGCGTTCGGTGGTCGAGAGCTCCCATTGTCCGGGCATCTCCTTCTTCAGGGTCGTCGTGTCCTGCGCCTGCGCAGCGCCCATCGCGGCAATACATGCCGCGATGGCTAACGCGAGGACCCGAAGAACGATCATCAGCGCCCCTTGACCGGCGTTTCCGCAACCGGCGTCAGCGGCGCCTTGCCGCCGAACCAGGTCTTGAGATTGTCGACCACGAGTTGGTCCATGGCGTTGCGCGTCACCACCGAGGCCGAGCCGATATGCGGCAGCAGGATGACGTTCTGCATGGTCTTGAGTTCGTCCGGCACGTTCGGCTCGGCCGCGAACACGTCGAGGCCGGCGGCGAGGATGGTACCGGACTTCAGCGCCTGGACCAGCGCCGGCTCGTCGACCACGGAGCCGCGCGCGACGTTGACCAGCACGCCGCGGGGCCCAAGCGCCTTCAGCACCTCGGCATTGATCATCTTGTTGGTGCTGGCACCGCCGGGTACGATCACCATCAGCGTATCCACCGCCTTCGCCATCTCGATCAGGTCGGGATAGTGCTTGTAGGAGACGTCCTTGGACGGATTGCGGGTGTGATAGACCACGGGCACCAGCGAGGCATCGAGCCGGCGCGCGATCGCCTGGCCGATCCGGCCCATGCCGACGATGCCGACCTTGCGGTCGCGTAGCGAGCCGACGCTGAGCGGATAGTTCTGCGTCTGCCAAAGGCCGGAGCGCACGTAACGGTCGGCCTTGATGAATTCACGCAAGGTGGCAAGCAGCAGGCCCATCGCGACGTCTGCGACTTCCTCGGTCAGCACGTCAGGCGTGTTGGTGACGACGATGTTATGCTCAGCGGCATATTTGGCATCGATGTGGTCGTAGCCGACGCCGAAGCTCGCAACGATCTCGATCTTCGGCAATTGTGACAGCGAATCCTTGTCGGCGCGCACCGTGTGATAGGTCACCGCCACGCCGCGGATTTTTTCGCGGACCGCCGGCGTCAACCGCTCGAGGTCGCCTCGCGTCTCGGCCTTGTGCACGACGAAATGATCGGAAAAACCGTTCTCGAGGATCGGCCGCACCGGCCCATAGATCAGGAGGTCGATCTTGTCGGACGAAATCGAACCGGCAGTCATCAGTTTTCCTTTCCAAGCGCGCTCTCGTGCCAGCGCCGTAAAACGAGATGCGAAACTAGCGCCAGCCCCCCATAGATGACAATCCCGGCCAGCGACAACAAAAGCAGCGCTGCGAACATGCGGGGTATGTTCAACCGATAGCCGGATTCTGCGATTCTGTAGGCCAGCCCGGAGCCTGCGCCGGCCGTTCCTGCCGCAATCTCGGCCACGACAGCGCCGATCAGCGACAGTCCGCCGGCGATCCGCAGGCCGCCAAGGATATAGGGCAGCGCCGCCGGCAGCTTCAGAAAGCGCAGGGTCTGCTGTGGCGAGGCGCCATAAAGCTGGAACAGGCCTGCGAGATTGCGGTCGACCGAATTCAGTCCGAGCGTGGTGTTGGACAGCACCGGGAAAAAAGCGACGATGAAGGCGCAGACGACGACCGCGGTCTGCTGCTCCAGATAGATCAGAAGCAGCGGTGCAATCGCGATCACCGGCGTGACCTGGAGCACGACGGCGTAAGGAAACAGCGAATATTCCACCCATTTCGACTGGTTGAACAACAGCGCCAGCGCGATGCCGCCGAGGCTCGCGGCCACAAAACCTTCCAGTGTCGTCAGAAGCGTGGTCGCGAGCGATTGTGACAGCACCGCCCAGTCCTTGATCAGCGTCAGGAAGATGATCGAGGGCGCCGGAAGCACATAAGGCGGGATCTCCTTGATGCGGACCACGAGTTCCCAAGCCAGAAGTCCAGCCGCGAATACGACGACCGGCAGCACGAAGCGCACCGCGCGTTGCGCACCGGACGGTTTGGCGGTGAGCGAGGGCTGCGCGTTCATAGCACTGACTGCCCCGAATAGGACGGTGCTAGTGCCGCCGACACTTTCCGGCAATAATCGGAATAGGCCGCCGAAGTGCGAAACTCCTCACCGCGCGGCTCGACGGTCTCGATGCGGATGTCGGCCTGGATGCGGCCTGGCCGCGCCGTCATGACCACCACACGCTGCGACAAATAGACGGATTCGAACACCGAATGGGTGACGAAGACGACGGTCTTGCGAAGGCTGCGCCACAGCGCGAGCAGATCGTTGTTGAGGCGGAAGCGCGTGATCTCATCGAGCGCCGCGAACGGCTCATCCATCAGGAGGATATCGGGATCGGTGACGAGCGCGCGCGCCAACGAGACCCGCATCTTCATGCCGCCGGACAGCTCGCGCGGAAAGGCGTCGGCGAAATCGGCGAGGCCGACACTCGCCAGCGCCGCATCGGCACGCGCGCGCCCCTCGGCCTTCGGGATGCCGCCAAGCTTCAGCGGCAACCGCACGTTCTCGCGCACGCTGGTCCAGGGCATCAGTGTCGGCTCCTGGAACACGAAGCCGATGCCCTGGCCCGGCTGTGCAGGGCCGTCGTGGTGCGCCACCCGCACGGTGCCAGACGACGGCGCGCCAAGCCCCGCAATCAGGCGCAACGCCGTCGACTTGCCGCAGCCGGACGGGCCGAGCAGCGAAATGAACTCTCCCTTGCGCACGGCGAGATCAAGCGGACCGAGCGCCATGACGCCGTTGTCGTAGGTCTTCGTCACGCCGCGCAGGCTGACGGCCAAAGCCGTCAGGCCGGGCTCGCCCCCCGCCGAAGTTTTGACTGATGACATGGACCTTGCGTTACGGCTTGGCGGGGCGCAGCTCGACGCCGACGCCCTTGTTGACGAAACGCAGCGTGTAGGACTTGCGGAAGTCGAGATCGGGCTTCACGACGCCGGCCTTCACCATCTTGTTGAAGAAGGAGGTATAGCGATCATCGCTCATCGCGCCGATGCCGTTCCTCAAGGACTCGCCGGAATCCACGATGCCGTATTCCTTCATCTTGGCGACGGAGTAGGCGAGCAGCTCGTCGGTCATCTCCGGATTGAGCTTCTTGATCATGGCATTGCCCGCGGAATTGTCGCCATAGATGTAGTTGTTCCAGCCGACGATGGAGGCATCGACGAAGCGCTGCACGAGGTCGGTCTTCTTGTCGACCAGGTCGCGGCGGGTCTCGATCAGAGTCGAATAAGTGTTGAAGCCGGAATCGGCGAGCAGGATGACGTTCGGCTTGAAGCCGGCGGCCTTCTCGACCGCGAAGGGCTCGGAGGTGACGTAGCCCTGCATCGCGCTCTTGGGGTTGGCGATGAAGGGCTGCGGATTGAAATTGTAAGGACGGACGTTCTTCTCGCTGAAACCGTATTCGGATTTCAGCCATTGGAAATAGCTGGTCATGCCTTCCTTGGAGACGAACAGCGTCAGCGGCTTCAAGTCCTCGATCTTGCTGACCTTCGCATCCGGCTGCGTCAGCATCACCTGCGGATCTTTCTGGAAGATCGCGGCGATCGTCACCACGGGGACGTTGTTGGCGACGGCGTCGAACGACATCAGCGTGTTCGCGGCCATGAAGAAATCGAGCTTGCCGGCGATCAGCAGCATCCGGTTGTTCTCGTTCGGTCCGCCCGGAACGATGGTGACGTCGAGGCCGTACTTCTGGTAGGTGCCGTCTGCGACCGCCTGGAAGAAGCCGCCATGCTCGGCTTCGGCGACCCAATTGGTGCCGAAAGTGACCTTGTCCAGGTTCTCGGCCCGCGCCGGCTGGCCCGCCACGAATACGGGACAAAGGGCAACCGTTAACGCTCGCCAGAGATGAATGAGGCGCATGATTGGACTCCGTCGATCGCTTCTAGCCGATACCAAACCAACGCGATAAAACCGCAAGACATTCGGGGACGCGAGCCGGCCGGGCCCGCGTCCCCTGATAACCCCAAATTACGCGACAAATTCGGGCAAAGAAACCTTGATGACGCCTTCCCGCGACTGGACCGAGATCCACTGGGCCGACGCTGGTCATGCGGACGTGTCGCGCTGGATCGCGGTGCTGCCGCTGGCGGCGACCGAGCAGCACGGCCCGCATCTGCCGCTCGAGACCGATGTGCTGATCGCGGACGCCTATCTCGCGCGCGTGCGCGAGCTTTTGCCCGAAAACGTTCCGGCCAGTTTCCTGCCCGTTGAACCGATCGGGATTTCCACCGAGCATATCGACTATCCGGGCACGCAGACGCTGCCGACCGAGATGGCGCTGAAGCGATGGACCGCGATCGGCGAGGACATCGCGCGGCGCGGGGTGAAAAAGCTCGTCATCATCACCAGCCATGGCGGCAACAGCGCGGCAATGATGCTGGTCGCGCAGGATTTGCGCGCGCATCAAAAACTGTTCGTGGTGACGACATCGTGGTCGCGGCTGTCAGGCGCGGACCAATTGTTCCCGGCCGACGAAGTGCGGCACGGCATTCATGGCGGCGCGGTCGAGACCTCGATCATGCTGGCGCGCTATCCCGGTCAGGTGCGCGTTAATGCGATCGCCGATTTTCCCGCGAGCAGCATCGCGATGGACAAGGAATTTCGCTGGCTGTCGACGCAGCGGCCCGCGCCGTTCGCCTGGCAGGCGCAGGATCTCAACGCCAGCGGCGCGGTCGGCAACGCGACATTGGCTGTCGCTGAGAAGGGCGAGCAGCTCATCGATCAGGGCGCGCGCGCCTTCTGCGAGCTGTTGGCAGAGGTCGATAACTTCGACGTGAACAGGCTCGCCAAGGGCCCTCTCGGCTAGACCTCATCTTACTGGAATCATTCAGGAAAGAGCCAGGCACCACCGACGCCTTTGCCGCCATCGAACCGGACTCGAAGAGCCTCCGTCCAACTGGGCCCGCGGACCACAACGGACCGTCTCAACCCGGATAGAGTTTCACATGTCGATCAAGACCAAGATTGCCGCAGTCGCGCTCGCTGCCCTCGCCGTCAGCGGCAGCGTCGCGGCCACCACGTCGCAGGCCGAAGCCAAGCCGCTCGGCTGGGGGATCGGCGCCGGCATCGCCACTGCCGCCATCGTCGGTACCGCGGTCGCCGCGAGCAGCCAGCCCTACTCCTACGGCTATCACCGCTGCGGCTGGGTCGCCCAGTACAACGCCTTCGGCCAGTACGTCGGCAACGTTCGTACTTGCTACTGATTTGAGGATCTGAGGCCGATCTCACGTGGATCCCGCGTCCGACACGGGCGCCTCATCCACCCCGTGTCGTGCCCCCGACCCCGCCCGGCTGTCCCCCCGGGCGGGGTCACCCGTTTTGGAGACCGGGAATTTGTTGCAGGCCCGTCACACAAGGCTGCCAACCATCGTCTGCGACATTCTGCACTAGTTGCTATTAAGAATTATTCGCAATAAGGTTCGCAACAAGCGCAGGGGCTTGGGACGAAATCGCGTCGCGTCGAGATCATCTCGTCGAATTGGCCGATCAACCGGAACCTGATGACAGGATCGTCGCGAATCGGCAGGGATGTCGGGGCGGTTGGGACACATTTATGTCTGGGGCGTGCGTTTTGACGTTGAGAGGTCACCGACATCAATTGTTGCGGACGGCGGCGGCGATCGCGGCCGGCGTGCTGGTCCTGCCGGGTGCAAGCTCGGCCGCCGACCTGCCGCTGAAGGCGCGCGCTGCGAGAACCGTCTACGACTGGACAGGTTTCTATGTCGGCGGCCATTTCGGCTATGGCGATGCGGGCTTTGGGCCCGGCACCAATCCCATGCCCGAGCAGGGCGTCGTCCTGCCGCACAGCGCGACCGGGCTCACCGGCGGCTATCAGCTCGGCTACAATCGCCAGCTCGCAAACCGCGTCGTGCTCGGCATCGAGGCAGATTCGACGTTCACGAGTCCGTCTGACGGCCCGGCCCTCTCACATTCACCGGCGCCCTTCCACACCACAATCGACTATGTCAGCACCGTGCGTGGCCGCGTCGGTTATGCCTTCGACCGCTTCATGCCCTATGTCACCGGCGGCTTCGCCTGGGGCCATACCCACATCAACGTCAACGACGGCGACGGCGTCACCGGATTATTTCCGGTCGGCCATTACCAGACCGGCTGGACCGCCGGTTTCGGGCTGGAATACGCGGTCAGCGGCAACTGGACCGCAAAGGCCGAATACGAATATGTCGACCTGTCGCGCAAGACTTACGATCTCAGCAGCTTTGGCCTCGGCAGCGTCAACGTCGATCCGCGCATCCATCTGTTCAAGCTCGGCCTGAACTACCAGTTCGGCGACACGCCATGGATGGCGCCGGTCAACGGCAAGACAAAACTCCCCGAGTCCGGCGACTGGAATGTGCACGCCCAGACGACGGTGCTGCCGCAAGGCTACGGGCCGATCCATTCGCCCTATGCGAGCCCGCAGAGCCTGCCCGGTAGCGGCCAGTTTCAGGCGACATGGACGACGACGGCATTCCTGGGTGCAAAACTCTGGGACGGCGGCGAGTTCTATTTCAATCCAGAGCTGGCGCAGGGATTTGGCATCAACGGCACGCTCGGACTTGCCGGCTTCTCCAACGGCGAAGCGCAGAAGGCCGGCGCGCCATTCCCGAAGATCCGGGCACAGCGCTATTACTTCAAGCAGACGTTCGGCCTCGGCGGCGAGCAGGAAGAGGTCGCCGACGCCCCGAACCAGCTTGCGGGAAAACGCGACATCGACCGCGTCACGCTGATCGTCGGCCGCTTCGCCGTCGGCGACTTCTTCGACGGCAATGCCTACGCGAAGGACCCGCGCGCCGACTTCATGAACTGGGCGATGTGGGCGTCCGCCGCGTACGACTTCCCCGCCGACCTGCCCGGCTATACCCGCGGCGCCGTGGTCGAGCTCAACCGCAAGGATTGGGCGATCCGCGCCGGCTTCTTCCAGGTGCCGGCCGCGCCGAACAGCGACGTGCTCACCTTCAAGACCGGCGGCACGGTGGTCGAGTTCGAGGAGCGGCATGCGATCTTCGAACAGCCCGGGAAACTGCGCGTCGGCGTCTTTGCCAACAGCGGCAACACGGCGAACTATCAGCAAGTGGTGGACCTCGCCGCCGCCAATCCGGCGCTCGACATCAACGACATCGTCACCGCGACCCAGCGCGACCGGCTCAAATACGGCTTCTACGTCAATCTCGAGCAGCAGATCGTCAACGACGTCGGATTGTTTGCGCGGGCGAGCTGGAACGACGGCCAGAACCAGATTCTCAACTTCACCGACATCGACCGCAGCGTTTCGGGCGGCCTGTCGATCAAGGGCAGCCGCTGGGGGCGTCCGGACGACACCATCGGCATCGGCGGCGCGATCAACGGCCTGTCGGCCGCACATCGCGACTTCCTCGCCGCCGGCGGCACTGGTCTGCTGATCGGCGACGGCCAGCTCAACTACCGCACCGAACGCATCCTCGAGGCCTACTACGCCTATGCGGTGATCAAAGGCGTCACGCTCACTGCCGACTATCAATTGATCACAAACCCGGCCTATAACGCCGACCGTGGGCCGGTCTCGATCTTCTCGGGCCGCCTGCACGCCGAGTTCTAGCCCGAGATTCTAGCCCAAGAGTGGGCCCCATGAAGCCAAGAGATAGCCGCACGGCCGCGATCGGCCGGGCGCTAAGCCCCAATGTCTGGGATGTCGTGGCACTGGTCCTGGTGATCGGCGCCATGGTGCTGATCGTCTATGGCGGCGAGCAAACCGTCGCGCCCCTGTCCGAGCTTGAACGCACGCCGGTCTCGCTCGATCCGGCAAACCTGCCGCTCTACGCGCTGCGCACCGTCTTGCGGATGCTGCTTGCGATCGTTTGCTCGATCATCTTCACGTTCATCTACGCGGCGGTCGCCGCCAAGAGCCGGCGCGCGGAGATGGTCATGATCCCGGTGCTGGACATTCTCCAGTCCGTGCCGATCCTGGGCTTTCTCACCTTCACCGTCGTCTTTTTCATGAATTTGTTTCCGAGCCAGGTGCTCGGCGCCGAGCTTGCCTCGGTGTTCGCCATTTTCACAAGCCAGGCCTGGAACATGACGTTCAGCATGTACCAGTCCATGCGCAACGTGCCGAAGGATCTGGAAGAGGCTACGCAGAGCTTTCATTTGTCCGGCTGGCAGCGCTTCTGGCGGCTCGACGTGCCCTTCGCGATGCCGGGACTGATCTGGAACGCGATGATGTCGATGTCGGGCGGATGGTTCTTCGTGGTCGCCTCGGAGGCGATCACCGTCGGCAACACCACGGTGACCTTGCCGGGCGTCGGCTCCTATGTCGCGCTGGCGATCCAGCAGCAGGATTTGCCGGCGATCATCTACGCCATCCTGGCGATGCTGATCGTCATCATCGCCTATGATCAGTTGCTGTTCCGCCCCATCATCGCCTGGGCCGACAAATTCCGCTTCGAGCAGACGGCTTCCGGTGACCCACCGACCTCGTGGATGCTCGACTTGTTTCGCCGGACCCGGGCCCTGCGTGCCGTGACGCTGCCCTTTTCCGCCATCAATCGCGCGGTCTCGAATTTGCGCATCTCGCTGCCAAAATTACGGCCATCAGCGAACAGCAAAAACCAGCCGTCACGACTGATCGACGGGGTTTGGCTTGCTCTCGTCCTCGCAGGTACGGCCTATGCCGCCTGGCTGACCTATCGCTATCTATCGGCCAGTCTCGGACTGCCCGACGTCCTCATTGCGATCCGCGACGGGCTGATCACGCTGTTGCGCGTCATCATCCTGATCAGCCTCGCCACGCTGATCTGGGTGCCGATCGGCGTCTGGATCGGGCTGCGCCCGAAACTCGCCGAGCGGATTCAGCCGCTGGCACAGTTTCTGGCGGCCTTCCCGGCCAACCTCGCCTTTCCCGTATTCGTGGTCGCGATCGTCCGCTTCAAGCTGAACGCCAATATCTGGCTCAGCCCGCTGATGATCCTCGGCACGCAATGGTACATCCTGTTCAACGTCATCGCGGGCGCCAGCGCCTTTCCGACCGACCTGAGGGAGGCGGCGGGCAGCTTCCACCTCGGGGGATGGCGCTGGTGGACCAAGGTGATCCTGCCCGGCATCTTTCCCTATTACATCACCGGCGCGATCACCGCGTCCGGTGGTTCGTGGAACGCCTCAATCGTCGCCGAAGTGGCGAGCTGGGGCGACACGCATCTCAGTGCCACCGGGCTTGGCGCCTATATCGCCAGTGCGACGGAAGCCGGTGATTTCCCGCGCGTCGTGCTCGGCATCGCCACGATGTGCATCCTGGTAACGTTGTTCAATCGTCTGGTTTGGCGACCGCTCTATGCCTTTGGTGAACGCCGCCTGCGTCTCGGTTGATGAGGAGACCATCATGCTCGACCAACCCTCCGCTCTCATCGATATCCGCGGCGTCTGCCGATCCTTTCCCAAAGGCAGCGGCGAACAACTCCTGGTGCTCGAAAAGGTCGACCTCACGATCCGCTCCGGGGAGATCGTCGGCCTGCTCGGCCGCTCCGGCTCCGGCAAGTCCACCTTGCTGCGAATCATCGCCGGCCTCGTCACGCCCTCCTCGGGCAGCGCAACCTGCCGCGGCGAGACCATCGTCGGCCCGCCGAACGGCGTCGCCATGGTATTCCAGTCGTTTGCACTGTTTCCCTGGTTGACGGTCCTCCAGAACGTCGAGCTCGGGCTGGAGGCACTCGGTGTAGAATCCGCCGAGCGGCGCAAGCGCGCACTCGCCGCGATCGATCTGATCGGCCTCGACGGCTTCGAATCCGCCTTCCCCAAGGAGCTGTCGGGCGGCATGCGCCAGCGCGTCGGCTTCGCCCGTGCGCTGGTGGTGCATCCGGACCTCCTGCTGATGGACGAGCCGTTCTCGGCGCTCGACGTGCTCACCGCCGAAACGCTGCGCACCGATTTGATCGATCTCTGGATCGAGGGCCGGCTGCCAATCAAGTCCGTGTTGATGGTGACCCATAACATCGAGGAGGCGGTCCTGATGTGCGATCGCATCCTGGTGTTCTCGTCCAATCCCGGCCGCGTCGCCACCGAGATCAAGGTCGATCTGCCTCATCCGCGCAACCGCCTCGATCCGTATTTCCGCCAGCTCGTCGACAACATCTATGCCCGCATGACCCAGCGCACCGAGCCGAAGGCGCCTTCGATCGAGGGCATTCCCGGCACCGGTATCGGCATGACCCTGCATCACGTCTCGTCCAACGTGCTGTCCGGCCTGATCGAGACGCTGGCAGGACCGCCCTATCACGGACATGCCGACCTGCCCGTGCTCGCAAGCCAGCTCCAGCTCGAGGCCGACGATATCCTCCATCTCGGCGAGTCACTGCAACTTCTGCGCTTCGCGCAACTCAGCGAAGGTGACCTGATGCTCACGGAAGCCGGCAAGCGCTTCGCCCATCTCGAAACCGACGCGCGCAAGAAAATGTTCGCCGAACATCTCGTCACCTACGTGCCGGTGATGGGACTGATCCGTCGCGTGCTCGACGAACGCCCCTCGCATACCGCGCCCGCGGCGCGGTTCCGCAACGAGCTCGAAGACTACATGTCCGAGGACTATGCGGACGAGACCCTCAAGACGGTGGTGTCATGGGGCCGCTATGCCGAGCTGTTCGCCTATGACGAGCACTCCGAGACGTTCAGCCTGGAAAACCCCGGCGAGAGCGCTTGATCGCTCAGAACAGCAGGGCGCCGCCCGAGACCAACAGCAGCGCGAGCACGATCTTGCGGAACGCGGCCTCGTCGATCCGGCCGAACAGCTTTAGCCCCAGCCACGTCCCGGCAAACAGGAACGGCAGGCCGAGCACGAACAGCTTTGCAGTCTCGGGCGTGACCGATCCCTTGGCGCCCAGCAAGAGCGCCGCCATGGCGAACACCACGACCGCGACGGGCTGGAACGTGGCACGCTGAAGGTCCTTGGGCAGGCTGCGCAAATTGCACCAGATGGTGATGATGATGCCGGCAAGGCCGGTCAACCCGCCGAGCAGGCCGTTGACGAACCCGACTGCGATGTCGGCCGCGGGCGGCACGACGGTTGCGATCTTGAGCTGCGGCCGAAACAACGCATAAAGGCTGTAGACGATCAGGATCGCCCCAACCGCGATGCGAACGCTCTTCGGATCGGCCCAGGTCAGAAGCGACACCCCGACCGGCACGCCCACGACGGCGCCGATCATGAAAGGCCATAGCCGGCGCCAATCGATCGCAGCGCGGAGCTTCCAGACTGAATAACCCTGCACCAGAAGGCCGAACCCGACGATCAGGCTGGCGCTCTGGAGCGGCGTCAGCACATAGAGCCACAACGATGCGGCGACCAGGCCGAAGGCAAAACCGGAGAGGCCGGCGACAAACGCGCCGGCGAAAGTGGCCAACAGGAAAAGCGGAAGCTCGATTGTGATCCCGTCCATTGCTCGCTCCATAAATCAGCGAGCAGCGCTTGCGTGGGATCACCACTTCACGGGAAGGCTGCGATGTCCCCGGGCTGCAAGCCTAGGAGAACCTGGTTCCCTCCACAATGGCCCTCCTCTGGCGCGCTGCGACAATTTGGTCGGAACGGGCAATCTATGCGGTGAGTTCATATATAAGAGGCTCGCTCCGGCGTCCGCTGGCCCGCATCCCCTCTCCCTTGCGAAAAATGTTGTCTGTCGAACTTATCATCGTTGTCGTCCTGATCGTCATCAACGGCCTCCTGTCCATGTCCGAGCTCGCCGTGGTGTCGTCACGCCCGGCCCGGCTGTCGCTGCTTGCCGCCAAGGGCGTGCGCGGCGCCGAGCGCGCGCTGATGCTTGCCGCCGATCCCGGAAAATTCCTCTCGACGGTGCAGATCGGGATCACGCTGGTCGGCGTGCTCTCGGGCGCATTCTCAGGCGCGACGCTCGGACAGCGGCTGGCGCAATGGCTGGTCGAGCTTGGTCTTGCGGCCGGGATCGCCGACATCGTCGGCGTCGGCATCGTCGTCACGCTCATCACCTATGCGACGCTGATCGTCGGCGAACTGGTGCCGAAGCAGGTGGCGCTGCGTGATCCCGAAAGCATCGCGGTCAGGGTCGCGCCCGCGTTGCACGTGCTGGCGCGGGTATCGCTGCCGCTCGTCTTCCTGCTTGATCTCTCGGGCAAGCTGATCCTCACGCTGCTCGGCCGCAGCGGCAAGGCCGAGGAGAAGGTCTCGGAGGACGAGATCCATCATCTCGTCAGCGAGGCCGAGAACGCCGGCGTGCTCGAGCCCGGCGAGAAGGAGATGATCGCCGGCGTGATGCGACTCGGCGACCGGCCGGTCGGCGCCGTGATGACGCCGCGGACCGAGGTCGACGAGATCGACCTGAGCGATGCCCCGGAAACCATTCAAGCGATCATCGCGAAGAGTCCGCATTCGCGCTTCCCCGCTTCGGACGGCGATCGCGAAAAGCCGATCGGCGTGCTCCAGGCCAAGGACCTGCTGGTCGCGTATATGAACGAGCGCACGCCGGATCTACGGGCGCTTGTCCGCGAAGCGCCGAGCATTCCCGCCTCAGCGGATGCCCGCGATGTGCTCGCGATCCTGAGGGCTGCGCCGGTTCATGTCGGTTTCGTTTATGACGAGTACGGCGCCTTCGAAGGCGTGGTCACGGCAGCCGATATTCTGGAGTCGATCGTCGGCGCCTTCCATTCCGAGGAAGGCCCGCCGGAGCCGGCTTATGTCAGACGTGCGGACTCGTCGCTGCTCATCGAGGGCTGGATGCCGGTCGACGAGTTCGGCGATCTGCTCGGCATCGAGCTGCCGCCGCACCGCTACCACACGGTGGCGGGTCTGGTGCTGCAACAATTCAACGTCCTGCCCAATGTCGGCGATGCCTTCGACCTCGGTGGCTGGCATATCGAGGTGGTCGATCTCGATGGCCGGCGGATCGACAAGATTCTGGCGAGCCGGAGTGGTGTGCAGGCGGCGACGTGAGTTGCGGGCACGCGGCACCGCAGAACCCTCACCCGAACCTCACCCCGATCCGCTTCTCCTTGCGCCAGACCACGGTGCAGGGCAGATGCGTTCCGTCGGCCTTGATGGACAGTGTGAAGTGCGCGGGAATGCCGACCGGGCTGGTGACATCAAGCGCTGCGCCGGTGTCCGAGAAGTTGCGGACGGTGCAGTCGATCGCGCCGCCGCCGAACTCGATGGTCCCGGTCTTCAGCACGCGGTGCCTGGTTTTGTCGCGTCGCTCGTCCATGGCGCCAATTTACACCCGAAGCTGACACAGACGTTAAAGCTTGACCCTGCCCCCAGTGAATTTACGCAGCCGGAGGACACAGCGGTATCATCCGGTCGACCGGCGCCTTACGGCGCCGGCTGGAACGTCTCCGCCCGCGCCATCTGCCAGGCATCGCGGAAGCGCGGGTCTTCCGTGCCTTCGAGCAGTTCACCCGGACGCAGCGCCGGATAGAGCTGCGCGAAGGTTTTCACCTGGGTCGTCGACGTCCGTTGGCTGAAGTGGATCGGCCGCAGCTGCTGCGGATGTTCGAGACCCGCCGCGGCAATCAGCTCGGTCAGCGAGTGCAGCGTGGCGTGGTGATAATTGTGCACGCGGTCGATCTTGAGCGGCACATAGAGCGCGCGCGCCCGCGTCGGATCCTGCGTCGCCACCCCGGTCGGGCAGCGGTCGGTGTGGCAGCTCAGCGACTGGATGCAGCCGAGCGAGAACATGAAGCCGCGGGCCGAATTGCACCAGTCGGCGCCGATCGCCATCGCGCGGGCCATGTCGAAGGCGGTCGCTATCTTGCCGGACGCGCCGAGCCTGATGCGGTCGCGCGCATTGATGCCGATCAGCGCATTGTGGACGAAATTGATGCCCTCGCGCATCGGCATGCCGAGGTGGTCCATGAATTCCAGCGGCGCGGCACCGGTGCCGCCCTCATTGCCGTCGACGACGATGAAGTCCGGATAGATGCCGGTCTCCAGCATCGCCTTGCAGATCGCCAGAAACTCCCAGGGATGGCCGATGCACAGCTTGAAGCCGGTCGGCTTGCCGCCCGAGAGCTTTCGCATTTCGGCGATGAATTGCATCATTCCGACCGGGGTCGAGAAGGCGCGATGCGAGGCCGGCGAGATGCAGTCCTCGCCCATCGCGACGCCGCGGATCTTGGAAATTTCTTCCGAAACCTTGGCAGCCGGCAGCACGCCGCCATGGCCGGGCTTGGCACCCTGGCTGATCTTGAGCTCGACCATCTTGATCTGGTCCTGGGCAGCGACCCGCGCGAACGCGTCGGGATCGAAGGTGCCGTCGAGATGACGGCAGCCGAAATAGCCGGAGCCGATCTCCCAGATGATGTCGCCGCCCATCTCGCGGTGATAGGGGCTGAAGCCGCCCTCGCCGGTGTCATGGGCGAAGCCGCCCTTCTTGGCGCCGGCATTGAGCGCGCGCACGGCATTGGGGCTGAGTGCGCCGAAGCTCATCGCCGAGATGTTGAACACCGACGCAGAATACGGTTTTGCGCAGTCCGGCCCGCCGATGGTGATGCGATACTTCTCCTCGGCATGCGCCTTGGGCGACACCGAGTGATGCATCCATTCATAACCCTCGCGGTAGACGTCCTCCTGGGTGCCGAACGGACGCTTGTCGAGCTGCATCTTGGCGCGCTGATAAACCACCGCGCGGATGTCACGCGAGAACGGCATGCCGTCCTTCTCGCTCTCGAAGAAATACTGCCGCATCTCCGGGCGGATCTCTTCGAGCAGGAAGCGGATATGTGCCGAGATCGGGTAGTTGCGCAGGACCGCATGGCCCTTCTGCATGAGATCGCGGACGCCCAGCAGCGTCAGGGCACCGAAGATCACGATCGGGATCAGCAGGATGTCGAAGATCTTGCGGTCGGCGATACCGATGCCGATCAGGAGCGCGGTGACGACCGCGCAGATCGTCAGGATGATGAAGCGCGGCGAAAATGGAAGCAGCAGAGTTTCCATGACACCCTCGGCCGAAGCTTGCGTCTTGTTATCGTTGGCCACGACCACATCCTTCTCGTCAAAATGACGGGGTACAATACGCCCGCGCCCCGTCTATGGATATGACGCGGCCTGGCTTCAGGCTACCGAATCCGCACGCTGCAAATCAATCCGTCCGGGCGCGGGCTTTTGCAGTGCAATAGATTCAATGACATGACAAATCAGTGACTATGTAGCTGCGCCTGATGCGGAATCACGCCGTGCTGCTCGAGGCCGCCCTGCGCCAGCCAGGCGTCGGTGCTCGCGATCGCGCGGTCGATATGTTCGCCGGTGCGCGAGAAATCGTAAGGCGAGCCGACCACCGGGCAGAGCGGCGGCACCACGACATATTCGATGTCGGGGGCGAGCCCTTCGAGCTCGGCCACCAACTGCCGGGCCGTCAGCAGCGTCAGCGCATGCAGGGCATTGGCGACCGCACCGACCGGGGGGCTTTCGGCCGCGCAGGCGTGCCCGGCCGGCAGCACGATCAGCCGCTTTGCGCCCTTGTGAACCGCGACCCGGACCGGCGTGTTGGAGGAGATCGCGCCGTCGGCGAGGAACAGATTTCGGTAGCGAACCGGCGTGAAGGCACCCGGGATCGCGGTGGACGCCAGGATCGCCTCCACCGCCGAGCCATCCGACAGCACCACGCTCTCACCGGAGACGAAATCGGTGGTGACGATGTGCAGGGGAAGCCGCGCCTCCTGGAGGTTGCGGTAGGGCAGATGATCCTCGACCAGCTTGCGGATGCCGTCATGGGGAATCAGGAAATCCCGCCGCCACATGAATCCAAGCAGGGTCCGCCATGTGACAGGGAAGACGTCCTGCCGTTTCAGGCTGCGCCAGATCGCTTCCAGCCCGAGCACGCCCTTGAGGGAGGGATCGCCGGCATAATATGCGCCGTTGATCGCGCCGACGCTGGAGCCGACCACGAGGTCGGCGACGACCCCGTGCTTGGCCAGCGCCTGCATCATGCCGACCTGGATCGCCCCGAAACTGCCGCCGCCCGCCAGCACGAAGGCGGTCGGGTTTGGCGGACGACCATGATCGATCGCAGACAAGATGTGCGCAGCTCCCCCACCTCTCGCATCGCAACATCGCCGCGAGATTTTGCAGCGAGCTTATAACAGCGCCCGCGCGAGCGGGGCCAATAACAAAGTCGGGGGAGGATGGTGAGGGCGCGCGCGCGTATGTGAGGCTAGATGCCAACCACACACTCGCTGCCGTCCCGGCCTAGTGCGCAATTGCGCACGGGGGCCGGGACCCATAACCACAGGGGTAGAGTTTGGCGAAGACTAGTCGTTCGGTACTGCCGCCAATCGCGATCGATAGATTCCGCGGTATGGGTCCCGGCCCCCCGTGCGCAATTGCGCACTAGGCCGGGACGACAGGAAAACTACCGCTCGACGAACGCCTTCTCGATCACGAAATGACCGGGCTTGTTGCCGGAGCCCTCGATGAAATCGCGGCCTTCGAACATGACTTTCAGCTCTTCGAGCATCGCCGGGCTGCCGCACATCATGACACGATCAGTCTCGATGTTGAGCGGACCCTGGCCGATGTCGTTGAAGATCTGCTCGGAGTTGATGAGGTCGGTGATGCGGCCGCGGTTGCGGAACGGCTCGCGGGTCACGGTCGGGTAATACACCAGCTTGTCCGCGAGCAGCTCCCCGAACAGCTCGTCTTCGCGCAAGGAAGCGACGAGCTTTTCGCCATAGGCGAGCTCGGAGACCTGGCGGCAGCCGTGAACCAGCACGATGGTGTCGAACTGATCGTAAACCTCGGGGTCCTTGATCAGGCTCGCGAACGGGGCGAGGCCCGTACCGGTCGAGAGCAGCATCAGCCGCTTGCCGGGAATAAGATTGTCGGTGATCAGCGTGCCGGTCGCCTTGCGGCCGACCAGGATGGTGTCGCCTTCCTTGATCTTCTGGAGGCGCGAGGTCAGCGGGCCGTCCTGGACCTTGATCGAGAAGAACTCGAGCTCTTCCTCGTGATTGGCACTCGCCATGCTGTAGGCGCGCAGCAGCGGACGGCCATCGATCTCGAGGCCGATCATCGCGAACTGGCCGTTCTGGAAGCGGAAGCCGGTATCGCGCGTGGCGCGGAAGCTGAACAGCGTGTCGGTCCAGTGCTGGACGGAAAGAACCTTCTCTCGGTAAAACGCGCTCATGATTTTCGATATTCCGAATATTTGCGGTTTTAGAACAACAGCGTTGCCCGGCCCCTGAAAGCGAGGCGAACACCACTTGTCATGGCGGAGGATTTCTTGGGTGTGATCTACTCCATCGAGGCCAATAATCAACCTCGTTTGGGATGCAATTGATGCCGCTCAAACCGGCATTTGCAGCGGAATTGACCGCACTGTTAAGGAATCTGCTGCGGCGCGCGCATGGAGGGTAATTTCTTTTCCCTGCGGGGCTCGATCGCAGCACTTAATTTCCGTCGCGCTCGCGAGAATTTCATTAAGAATAGCCCTGACTTTCACCCCTGTTTGGCGCCGCTTCCCGCATTTTTGTGGCTTTTGGCGACGGGAACGATTGAAGCAGAACGATTGAAGCCTATGGCAAGCAGTGAGCGGATCTTCGTCCAGGCCATCAGGCGCTATTGCGCGGACCATGGCATCGCCGTCGATATCCGCGCCGGCGGCTGGCTGATCGCGATGCGCCGAGGGGAGGAGCGCCGCTTCGCTTTCGGCTACGACATCGGACTCAACAGCGCGATTGCGCATCGTCTCGCCAACGACAAATCGGCAACCGCCGAAGCGCTGGCGCTGGAATGCGTGCCCTGCATTCCCCATGATCTCTTTCTCAACCCGAAGCTGGGTGCGCAAATCGTCGTTCCCGGCTGGCACGAGGCGATGCTGGCGCTGCTTGCGCAGAACCCGCAAGGCGTCGTGGTGAAGCCGAACGAGGGGACGTCGGGACGATCTGTCTTCAGGGTAACGACGGAGGCGGAGCTCGACTACGCGGTTGGCGAGGTCTTTTCGATGAGCGTCGGGCTCGTGATTTCGCCTTATGTCGAGATCGAGGAGGAGGTCCGCGTGGTGCTGCTCGATGATGTACCCCTCGTCGTCTACAGCAAGCAGCGTGGCCCGGATTGGCGGCACAATCTCGATGCCGGTGCAAAACCCGTGCTGCTTGAGGACGGCGAGGCTCGCTCAGCTTGCGTGAAACTCGCGATCGACGCCGCAAGCGCCATCGGCATCGCCTTTGCGTCAATCGACGTGGTGCGCGTGGATGGCGACTGGCGCGTGCTCGAAATCAATTCCGGCGTGATGATGGAGGCTCTGGGGAAGCTCTATCCGGAGCTGGTGCAGGCGACATATGACGCGGCGCTGGATCGGGTGTTTGGAGGGGCTCTCCGCGAGCACTAATCTATCCCCGTCGCCCTTCGAGGCTCGCTGCGCAGTGCAAACGCACTGCCCAGCTCGCACCTCAGGATGACGGAGATCCTCCGAACAATTCTTCAGAGATCCCGTTGGACCTAATTATTCGCGCTCGCGGAATCGTCCATCGCCTTGAAGGCTTCTTCCAGTTGCAGCGAGATCGGCACGTTCATGCGCTCGCCGGTCGGCATGCGCGCGATGAACCATTTGTTGTAGAGCGGAACGAGATCGTGGTTGGAGCCGAGCTTGCGGAAGGTGCGGTCGACCACCGCCGTCAGCGGCGGCTCGCCCTTCCTGAACATGATGCCGTAGGGATCGTAGGACAGATAATCGCCGGTGACGCGGAACTTGTCCTGCGCCTTGTGGCGAACGATCAGGCCCGAGAGCAGGATGTCGTCGGTGGCAAACGCATCGGCCTTGCCGTCGGCGAGCATCTGGAACGATTCCTCGTGATCGGCGCCGACGACGATGTTCAGCCCCAGCGACGACTTCTTGTCGGCGGCCTGGATCGCCTGCTCGTTGGTAGTGCCCTTCGTCACCACGATGGTCTTGCCCTTCAGATCGGTCAGCGACTGGACGTTTGATCCCTTCGGCACCATCAGCTTGGTGCCGGCGACGAACATCAGCGGCGAGAATGCGACGCGCTTGCCACGCTCCGCATTGGCCGTGGTCGAGCCGCATTCCAGATCGATCTTGTTCGCAATCACCGCATCGATGCGATCGTCGGATGTGACCTTGACGTAGTCGATCTTGAGATTGGGATCGTCGACCTCGACGCCGATCTCCTCGACGACAGCCTCACAGAGTTCAAGGCTGTAGCCGATCGGGCGGCCCGACTGGTCGAGGAAGGAGAACGGCGGCGAGCTCTCGCGGTAGCCGAGCCGCACGGTGTGAGCTTTCTTGATGGCTGATAGCGTCGGGCTAAGCCCGTCGCTGCCGCCGGTCTGGGCGGAGGCACCCGTTGCCAGCAGACACGCTGCCAGCAACAGGCCGCCCGAAATCGCCGTCAAAGGGCGCATATGCACTCCCGTCAATGGCCGGCCATCGCGGGCACTTCGCCCGGCACCATATCGCCCGGCACGGCGTCGCCCGGTTCCATCGCATGCTCGGGCCCGAGCTCGCCCTCCCACTTCGCCACGACCGAGGTCGCGAGCGTGTTGCCGATCACGTTGGTGGCGCTGCGGCCCATGTCGAGGAAGGTGTCGATGCCCATGATCATCAACAGACCCGCCTCGGGAATGTTGAACTGCGACAGCGTCGAGGCGATCACGACGAGGGAGGCGCGCGGCACGCCGGCGACACCCTTCGAGGTGATCATCAAGGTCGCGAGCATCGCAAGCTGCGTGCCGAGCGGCATGTCGATGTGGTAGCTCTGCGCGATGAAGATACTGGCGAAGGTGCAGTACATCATCGTGCCGTCGAGGTTGAAGGAATAACCAAGCGGCAGCACGAAGCTCGATATCCGCGACGAAGCGCCGAAGCGGTTGAGCCCCTCCAGCGTCTTCGGATAGGCCGCTTCCGAGCTCGCGGTGGAGAACGCGATCATCAGCGGCTCGCGGATCAGCCTGAGGAGATGGCTGTATCTCGGCCCGATCACGATGAAGCCGACGATGACCAGGATTCCCCAGAGCAGGAACAGTGAGAGGTAGAAGCCGCCCATGAACACGATGAGCTTCCAGAGCACCAGGAGGCCGTTCTTGGCGACCGTCGCCGTGATGGCGGCCCAGACCGCCAGCGGCGCGAACAGCATCACATAGCTCGTGACCTTGAGCATGATGTGGCCGAGATCATCGATCAGCGCCAGAATCGGTTTGGAGCGCTCGGGCATCGAGCCCATCGCCACCGAGAAGAACACGGCAAAGATCACGATCTGAAGAATCTCGTTCTGCGCCATCGCATCCGCGATCGAGGTCGGGATCAGATGGGTCAGGAATTTCTCGATCGAGAAGGCCGAGACCGGCAGGCCGGTCGACTGCGCCTTGTCCGGCAACGTGCCGGGGAAGTTAGCACCGGGCTGGAGCAGATTGACCATCACGAGGCCCAGCATCAGCGACACGAAGGACGCGCTGATAAACCAGCCCATGGTCTTGGCGAAGATGCGGCCGAGCTTGGAGCCCGAGCCCATATGGGCGATGCCGCCAACCAGGGTCGCAAACACCAGCGGCGCGATGATCATCTTGATCAGGCGCAGGAAGATCACGGCGACCAGGTTGATGGAGGAGGCCCAATCGCCTCGCGTATCCGGCATGAAGTTGTAGATCGCCGACCCCATGATGATGCCCAGCACCATCGCCACCAAGATATATTGCGTAAACCTGTTCGACATTAATGACCCCCACTACACCGACCGCTTCATGATGTCGCAGATATGACAACTACGCAACACGCTTGCGTGCGATTGGGTTGTCCGGATGTTCCCATTGTGAAACTTGACGCGGCAATCTAGCGTTCATGCAGCGCACAACGAATGCGGCTTGCACGTTTTCTTGGCTGCGGCTGCATCAATAATCGTCAAACAAGCGAAGGGGAAACGCCATGACCGGTAGCGTCAATCGCCAGATTCTTCTGGTGGAAAAGCCCAGCGGCAAGCTCGGTCCCGAGCATTTCAAGATGGTTGAAGGTGCAGTCCCGGAGCCGAAGGATGGCGAGGCTCTGCTGCGCGTGCGTTACATCTCGCTCGATGCCGCCAACCGCGCCTGGATGCACGGCGCAACCTATCGCTCCGCGGTCGAAGCGAACAGTGTGATGGCCGGCGGCGGCATCGCCGAGGTCGTGAGTTCGAAGGCGCCGGGATTTGCGCCCGGCGACATTGTGTTCGGTGACACCGGCTGGCAGCAATATGCCGCGGTGCCGGCAAAGCATCTGACCAAAATGCCGAAGCTCGAGCCGATGACGCACCTGCTCAGCGTGTTCGGCATCGCCGGCCTCACCGCCTATTTCGGCCTGCTGGAGATCGGCAAGCCCAAAGAGGGCGAGACCGTCGTGGTCTCGGCGGCCGCGGGCTCGGTCGGCTCGATCGTCGGACAGATCGCCAAGATCAAAGGCTGCCGCGTGGTCGGCATCGCCGGTGGGGCGGACAAGTGCAACTGGCTGACCTCCGAGCTCGGCTTCGACGCCGCCGTCGACTACAAGGACGGTGCGGTGTTCAAGGCGCTGCGCGCAGCCGCGCCAAAAGGCATCGACGTCTATTTCGACAATGTCGGTGGCGACATCCTGGAAGCCTGCCTGCCGCAGATGAACAATTACGGCCGCATCACCTGCTGCGGCGCGATCTCGCAATATGACGGCACGCCGTCGGCGCACGGCCCGCGCGGCGTGCCAGGGCTCATCGTGGTGAAGCGGCTCGTCATGCAAGGCTTCATCGTGATGGACTATATGAAGGAGAGCCAGCGCGCGCTCGCCGATCTCCAGGCCTGGGTCAAATCCGGCAAGCTGAAGGTGCAGGAAGACATCATCGATGGCTTGGAGAACACGCCGAAGGCGCTGATCGGATTGCTTGCCGGCGAGAACCGCGGCAAGCGCATGGTCAAGCTGTGACGACGTAGTTACGTCGCAATTGCTTCGGCATTATCTACTTGCGGTAGTGGCCAAAGCGGCCAAAGATGCCGCGCGCGAGGCATCACTCGCGACGATTGCGCTTGCATCACATTTAAAAGCGTCGGGTTACCGACAGGGCAGGAATACACTCAGATGTTCAACACGTTGAAACATGTTTCGACGCGCAAGGCGTTGCTGGCGGCAACACTCTTCGCAACTGCAACAAGCGCATTCGCGCAAGCGCCGACCGAGGCTCAGAAGAGCGCCATCCGGTCCGCATGCCGCTCGGACTTCATCGCGCACTGCTCAAGCGTCACGCCCGGCGGCGTAGAGGCGTATCAATGTTTGCAGAAGAACATGTCCAGCCTGTCATCGGGATGCCAAACCGCAGTTCGCGCAGTCGAACCCGCGGCAGCTCCGAAGACTGAAGCCGCGCCCGCCAAAACCGAACCGGCAAAGACCGAAGCTGCGCCCGCTGCCACGCCTGCGGCGAAGCCGGCCGCTGAAGCCGCTCCGAAGGCCGCCGCTCCAAAGAAGCCTAGCAGCGCACAGGTCTCCGCCATCAAGAGCGCCTGCCGCTCCGACTATCCAAAAGTCTGCGCCAGTGTGCCGCCGGGCGGAGCCCCCGCGCTCGAATGCCTGGAAAAGAACAAGGCCAATGTGTCGGCGGCCTGCGCCAAAGCCGTGAACGCGGCCTCCGGCGGCGGCGCGGCTACGACGGCCGCTCCTGCGGCCGGTACTGCACCGGCTGCCGCAGCAGCGCCTGCCGCAGCCCCCGCCGTGATCGTGCTGCGACCGTTGCGGCCGCGCGAAGAGCTGTTCATCGTCCGATCCGCCTGCGGCGCCGACATCCGCACGCTCTGCGCCGGCGTCCAGCCCGGTGGCGGCCGCATCGTGCAATGCATCGCCAGCAACGCCGCGTCGCTGTCGCCCGGGTGCAAGGACGTGCTGGCGCCGTTCGCCGCGCAGTAAGGCGCACGCAACTCGCGCGCCGTCGACATCCGGCGGCGCGCGTGAATGAATTTTCGCGCGCCTCTCGCGACTAATCTTTTGCCGCTATCCGATTTCAATCACGACAAGTCCGGGAGGACAACATGCGTTCATTGCTGCTCATCGCTTCCGCGCTCCTCGCCTTCGGGGCGACCATGACTTTTGAGGCTACCGACGCCAACGCGGTGGTGTGCGCCCGCGGCGTCTATCGCGCCGGCTGCGCCGGACCGAACGGGGCCGTCGTGGTCCGCAACCCGGTTCCGGTGGTCCGCTGTACCAGGGTGCTGGTGAACGGGGTCTACGTGAAGCGCTGCGTCTAACGCCTGGGTGGTCAATCCCGCGCGCTTTGGCTATGATTCGCATCTGACGGTTTCGGACACACGCAAAACGCGTGTCCGAAAGCGAGTTTCGGCGCGCCGCGCCCAGCCGAGAATTCCGCTGGCGCCGGACGTTGGGGCACATTAGTCTACCCTTAGATAGTAAGTATACTGTCAATTAGGGAGGCGGACATTGCGGATCGCCGTGATCGGCGGGGGGCCCGGTGGGCTCTACTTCGCCTATCTCTGGAAGAAGCGTCACCCCGAGGATCAAGTCGACCTGTTCGAACAGAACCCGGCCGACGCGACCTGGGGTTTTGGCGTGGTGTTCTCCGACCAGGCACTGGAATTCCTGCGCGCCGACGACCCCGAGACGGTCGATGCGATCGCGCCGCATATGGAGAGCTGGGAGAACATCACGCTGAGCCTGCACGGCGACAACGTCGCCATCGACGGCGTCGGGTTCTCCTCGATCGGCCGGCTCGAGCTCTTGCAGTTCCTCCAGCAGCGCGCGCTTGACGCCGGCGTCACCCCGCGCTTCGACACGCCAATTCACACGATCGACCAGCTCAACGGCCACGATTTGATCGTCGCCGCCGACGGCTTGAACTCGCTGGTGCGCCGCGCCTACGAGGGCGATTTCGGCACCTCGCTGTCCTACTCCTCAAACAAATTCGTCTGGTACGGCACGTCAAAACGCTTCGACACGCTGTCGCAGACCTTCGTCAAGACCGACCGCGGCGCCTTCAACGCCCATCACTATCGCTATTCACCGAACATGAGCACCTTCCTGGTCGAATGCGACCATGCCACCTGGCAGGCCTATGGCTTCGCCTACAAAGACGTCGAGCAGTCCAAGGGCGTCTGCGAGGAGGTGTTTGCCGACACGCTCGGCGGCCACTGCCTGGTTTCCAACAAATCGGTGTGGCGTAATTTTCCGTGGGTCTGGAACGAGCATTGGTCGTTCAAGAACATGGTGCTGATTGGAGATGCCCTGCACTCGGCGCATTTCTCGATCGGCTCGGGCACGCGGCTCGCGATCGAGGACGCCATCGCGCTGGTCAAGGCGCTGGAATCGGATGCGCATCTGACGACCGCGCTGCATCGCTACCAGGCTGCGCGAAAGCCGGTGGTGCAGAAGCTCGTCAACGCCGCACGCACGAGCGCCTTTTGGTACGAGCACTTTGCCCAGCACATGCAGCTCGGCCTGATCGACTTTGCCTATAGCTACATCACCCGCTCAGGCCGCATCGACGATTCCCGGCTGCGGGCGATGGCGCCCGCCTTCATGGCGCGCTACGAGGCCGAGAAGAACGGCGGAGACGCGGACGGCGGGACTACGGCATGAGCAACGAGATTCGCGACCAGGTACCCGCCGACTGCGCGGGCGCCCACGAGATCGGCTTTGCCGTTCCGCAAATCTACAATGCCAGCCGCGTGCTGTTCGACAATCTCGCCAAGGGACATGGTGACAGGCTCGCACTCATCGGTCCGGCGGGCACGCGCAGCTATGCCGAGCTGTGCGCTGACGCCAGCCGCTGGGGCAATGGTTTTGCCGCGCTCGGCCTGAAGCGCGGCGACCGCGTGCTGCTGTTCCTCGACGACACCCCGGCCTATCCGGCCGCGTTCTTCGGCGCGGTGCGCGCCGGCTTCGTGCCGCTGCTGATCAATACGCTGACGCCGCCGGATCTCCTGCAATTCTATCTCGCGGATTCCGGCGCCAGTGTTGCGGTGGCCGAGTCGGAGTTTTGCGCGCGCTTCAATGCAGAGGCCTGCAAGGCGACCTGCCTGCGCACATTGATCGTCGTCAATGGCGAGGTGCGCGACCACGCCGCACCGGAAGCGATCGCCGCAGCAGACTGGCTTCCTCAATTCCCGACCGAGCGCGCAGAAGCCGATACGCATCGCGACGAGATGGCGTTCTGGATGTACTCGTCCGGCTCGACCGGCCGGCCCAAGGGCATCGTGCATCTCCAGCACGATATGGCCTATAGCGATGCCGCTTTCGCCCAGAACGTGCTGAAACTCGCGCCGGACGACATCTGCTTCTCGGTGCCGAAGATCTTCTTCGCCTACGGCTTTGGCAATTCCGTCACCTTCCCGTTCTCGGCCGGCGCCGTGACGCTGCTGCTGCCGGGCCAGCCTAAGCCGGCAACGATCTTCGCAGCGATCGAACAGTACAAGCCGACGGTCTTCTTCGGCCTGCCGACGCTCTATACGTCCCTGACCAAGGCCGCAGGCGCGGACAAGACAAATTTCTCGTCGCTGCGCATGGCGCTGTCCGCCGCCGAAGTGCTCTCGGCCGACGTGTTCAACGGCTGGAAGACGCTCACGGGACTTGAGATTGTCGAAGGCCTCGGCTCGACTGAGGTGCTGCACATCTACCTCTCCAACCGCGAGGGGCAGAAGAAGCTCGGCGCGGCGGGCCTGCGCGTGCCTGGCTACGAGGTCGCGCTTCGCGACAAGGACGGTCGCGACGTCGGCGACAATGAGGAAGGCATTTTGTGGGTACGCGGTGATTCCAACACGCCGCTGTACTGGAACCGGCCGGACAAATCCGCCGAGACGATTCGTGAGGGCGGCTGGATCTACACCGGCGACCGCTTCGTCCGCGACAGCGAAGGCTTCCACTTCTTCCGTGGCCGCGCCGATGACCTCATCAAGATTTCCGGCCAGTGGGTTTATCCGCTCGAGGTCGAGCTGTGCCTCGCCGACCACCCCGACATTCGCGAATGCGCGGTGTTCGCGGCGGAGCTACCGGACCGGCGCATGACGCTGAAGGCTGTGGTGGTGATGAATAGAAGCGGCGCCGACCAGAGCGAGGCGACGCGAAAGCTCCAGGACTACGTGAAGGGCAAGCTGCTGCCGTACAAATATCCGCGCGAGGTGATCTTCATCGACGAACTGCCGAAGACGGGCACGGGGAAGATTGATCGGCAGGCGTTGTTGCGGATGTGAGGCTGTGAGGCTGTGACCGCGCCGCACATTCAGTGTCGTCCCGGCGAAGGCCGGGACCCATACGCCGAGGCCGTAGTTGTGGCGTGGGGTGGTCATTGCCAATCCCCGCCAATTCAAGATTTGTGGTTATGGGTCCCGGCCTTCGCCCTAGTGTATGCACACATCTCAAAAACCGACTCAGATACAGGGACTTAGATGCCCCCCGGTTTTTGAGCGATCCTATCGTGGGCACGTTTGCGTCCTTGATAAGACTCACATTTTTTGAAGCTGCCGATGACGGTCAAAAGATGTGTGCATACAGTAGGGCCTTCGCCGGGACGACGGTGGAGAATGAGGCGCGAGCGCAGCCTCCCACCCCCTCACCCCGCCTTCCCCAGATGCTCCAGCGCATCCTCGGCTCGCAACGGCACCCGTGACGCCTCGTTGTTGAGATCGACGAGCTGCACCAAGAGCCCCATCAACGCCTTGCGGTCGGCAGGCTTCAGCGGCTCCAGCATGCGCGCCTGAGCACGCTCGACTGCCGGAACGATCTCGCGCAGAATCGCGGCGCCCGGCCTAGTCAGATAGAGCAGCTTGATCCGCTTGTCCTCGGGCGCAGGCCTGCGATCGATATAGTCCTTGGCCTGAAGCCGCTCGATCACGCTGCCGAGGGTGGAGCGGTCAAAGGCGATCACCGCCGACAGCCGCGTCGCGTCGATGCCGGGATGGGCGTGGATCGCGATCAGCGCCGCATATTGCACCGGGGTCAGGTCGAACGCCTTGCACTCCTCCATGAAGATCGAGACGGCGATCTGCTGCATCCGACGGAACAGATAGCCCGGCGCGGCATAGACCGCGTCGATCGTGATCGGAGCGGCAGGCTTACTCGGCATCGGGCTGCTTCTCCGGTGCAGCGTTGGCGAAGGCAGGCAGCGCTTTCGCGGCGGCCTGAGCCTTGAGCAGGCGCGGATAGGCCGAGACATCGACGCCGAAGCGGCGCGCATTGGCGAGCTGCGGCACCAGGCAGAGATCGGCGAGCGTCGGCGCATTACCGAAGCAGAACGGCCCCGGCTCGTCCCTGATCAGGGTCTCGCAGGCCGACAGCCCCTCGCGATTGACCCAGGCCGCCCATTCCTGGACCTTCTCCTCCGCAAGCCCAAGCTCGCGCAATCGTGCCAGCACCTTCAAATTCTGGACGGGGTGAGTATCGCAGGCAATGGCGAGCGCGAAGGCGCGCACCTTGGCGCGTTGCAGCGGCTCTTTCGGCAGCAGCGGCGGGCTGGGATGGGTCTCATTGAGCCATTCGATGATGGCAACCGATTGGGTCAGCACCGCGCCCGCATCATCCTCCAGCGCCGGCACCAGGCCCTGCGGGTTGATGGCGAGGTAGGCCGGCGCGCATTGCTCGCCCTTGCGAAGGTGATGCGGCAAATGCTCGGCGCCGAGGCCCTTGAGGTTCAGCGCGATCCGCACGCGGTAGGCGGCGCTGGAGCGGAAATAGCCATGCAGCTTCATCGAGACCTCCCTTTCATTCTTGTTCGTCGCATTGACGGTACCTAGATCGTAAGTATACTGTCAATCAATAAAACGAACGGGAGCCGCACCATGGAAGCCGTGACCAAGACGCCGGAACGCGAGGCCTTCTACAAGAAGATCGACGGCGAAAATCTCACCGCGCTGTGGACGGTGATGAGCGATTTGATCACGCCGGAGCCGAGAAGCGCCTGCCGGCCGCACCTCTGGAAATTCGATGTCATCCGCAACTACATGACCGAGGCAGGTCGACTGATCACCGCGAAGGAGGCTGAGCGGCGGGTGCTGGTGCTGGAGAATCCCGGCCTGCGCGGACAATCCAAGATCACGACCTCGCTCTATGCCGGCGTGCAGATGGTGGTGCCCGGCGACGTCGCGCCCGCGCATCGGCACAGCCAGTCGGCGCTGCGCTTCGTGCTCGAAGGCAAGGGGGCCCACACGGCAGTGGACGGCGAGCGCACCGCGATGGAGCCCGGCGATTTCATCATCACGCCGTCGATGACCTGGCATGATCATTCCAACGAAACGAGTGAGCCGATGTTCTGGCTCGACGGCCTCGATATTCCACTGGTGCAGTTCTTCGACTGCTCCTTTGCGGAAGGATCGAAGGACGACCAGCAGAAGATCACGAGGCCGGCCGGCGACAGCTTTGCGCGCTACGGCCACAATCTGCTGCCGGTCGACGTCAAGCGATCATCAAAGACTTCACCGATCTTCAGCTATCCCTATGCCTACACCCGCGAGGCGCTGGAAAAGGCTCGCGCGAGCCAGGAGTGGGACGCCTGCCACGGCCTGAAGCTGAAGTTCAGCAACCCCGAGACCGGCGATTTCGCGATGCCGACCATCGGCACTTTCATCCAGCTGCTGCCCAAGGGTTTCAAGACCGCGCGCTATCGTTCGACCGACGCCACGGTGTTCTGTCCGATCGAAGGCCACGGCCGCAGCCGTATCGGCGAGGCGACCTTCGAATGGGGCCCACGCGATTTGTTCGTGGTGCCGAGCTGGCAATGGGTGACGCACGAGGCGGACGAGGATGCGGTGCTGTTCAGCTTCTCGGATCGGCCCGTGCAGCAGAAGCTGGACTTGTTCCGGGAAGATCGCGGGAACGCGTGACTTTCGTAGGGTGGGCAAAGGCGCCCTTGCGCCGTGCCCACCATGCCTCCGCAATTGATGAAAAGATGGTGGGCACGCTTCGCTTTGCCCACCCTTGTATTAGCGCGCTGATTGCGGCTACCGCCAGTGCAACAGCCGCGTCTCCAGCAGATTGATCACCCTGCCTACCACCAACCCGAATACCGACAAGATCACCACGCCCGCCAGCAGTTGATCCGTCTGCATCAGATTGCCGGCCTGCAACACGAACGCACCGATCCCATATTGCGCGCCGATCATCTCGGCGCTGACGACGAGCAGCAGTGCCACTGACGCCGTAATACGAAAGCCCGCGAGAATCGCGGGCAGCGCGCCCGGCCAGATCACCTTGCGCACGATGGTGGCGAACGGCACGTTGAAACTCTGCGCCATGCGGATCAGGTTGCGCGGCACCCCATCGACGCCGCTATAGACCGAGATCGCGGTCGAGAAGAACACCCCTAACGCAATCGTCGCGATCTTCGGCTCTTCGCCGATGCCGAGCCAGAGGATCAGCAGCGGCAACAGCGCGATCTTCGGGATCGGGAACAGTGCGGAGATGAAGGTGATGCCGACGCTGCGTGCGAGTCGCGATAGGCCGATAGCGAAGCCCACCACAATGCCGGCGGCCGTTCCCAGCAGCCAGCCGACGCCGATACGCAGGAGCGACGCCGAGAGATGCTGCCAGAGCGCGCCGGACACCGCGAGCTCATAGATCGCCCGCACGATCGCCGACGGCGCCGGCAGGAACAGGGGATTGACGAGACCGCCGCTGCCGGCCGCCTGCCAGAGCGCAATGACGAGCGCGAGCGCAATCCAGCCGCCGAAGCGGCTCGACGCGGGCACGAAGCCTGCGCCGCGGAAGCGGACGCGCCGGGTCGTATCGTCCTTCGGAGGCGTACCCGCGCGATCAAGCATGCTGCACCTCGCGCTCGGCATCGATCGCCTCGTTGCGGATCAGCGACCAGATCTGGTTCTGGAGCGCCAGCAGCTTTTCGCGCGCAGCGATTTCACCGCGCTCAGTGCGCGTCATCGGCACGCTCACCACCTCGCGAATGCGGCCCGGACGACGCGACAGCACCACGATGCGGTCCGCAAGCCGCGCGGCCTCTTCGAGATTGTGGGTGACATAGACCGCGCCCATGCCGCCGTCGGCGAGCAGGCGGACGAAATCTTCCATCAGCAGCTCGCGGGTCTGCGAGTCCAGCGCCGACAGCGGCTCGTCCATTAGCAGGATCGCGGGACGCACCGCCAGCGCACGCGAAATGCCGACGCGCTGACGCATGCCGCCCGAGAGCTGTTTTGGATAGGTTTTGCGGAAATCGGTCAGGCCGGTGCGATGCAGAGCATCGTCGACCAGCGCGTGGCGCTGCGCGGCCGAGAGTTGCGCGTGCAGCAACGGGAATTCGACGTTCTCCTCGACCGTCGCCCAGGGCAGCAGCGCAAAATCCTGGAACACGAAGGTCAGCGGATTGAGGCTGTCCGCCGGCGGCGTGCCGCGCAGCTCGGGCGCGCCGGAGGACGGCTGCAACAGCCCGCCGAGGATCGACAACAGCGTGCTCTTGCCGCAGCCCGACGGCCCGACGATCGCCACGACTTCGCCGGCGCTGACCGTGAACGAGACGTCGTCGAGCACGGCGAGATCGCCGAAGCGATGAGAGATGTGGTTGGCGATCAGGTCCATGTGCTGCGTTCTATTCTCAATCCGCCCTCACGAAATCCCTGGCGATGATCGTATTCGCATCAAAGCCCTTGTCGGCGAAGCCCTGCTCCTGGAGCCATTTGATCTGGTTGTCGACGTTCTTGACGTCGAGCTTGCCGTCCGGATCGATATAGGCGCAGTTGCCCACCACCTGCTCAAGCGGCAAATTGGTGTACTTTGCGATGATCTCCAGCAGCGGTTTGGTCTGCTCGTTGATCGGGGCTGTGCCGTCTTTCATCGCGGCGAGGATCACGTCGTGATACTCGCGGTCGGCTTTTGCCAGCACACCGAGCAGTTTTGTCACCAGCACCTTGTTGGTCAGCGTCTTCGGCGAGGCGAACACCGCGCCCAATTGCCAGGGCGTCTCGTCGCCAACCCAGCCCAGGAACTTCGCGCCGCCGTCATCCATCAGCTTTCGCGCGGTCGAAATCGGCAGCAGCGCCGCATCGACCGTCTCGCCCTTCAGCGCCGCCGCCGCGTTCGATAGCGATTGCAGCGGGATGATCTTCACCTCCGCGAGCTTGAAGCCGTATTTGTCGGCAAGCAGACCGAGCGAATAGTGAAAGCTCGATCCGACCTGCGTCACGGCCACGCGCTTGCCGGCGAGGTCCTTCGGCGTCTTCAATCCGGCCGCATAAGCATTGTTGCTGGCGAAATAGCCGATCAGCGGATAGCCGGCCTTCTCGCGGCTCATGCCGCCGATCACCTTCAGCACGCCCTTGCCGGCGAGATTGTAGAGACCGGCCGTGAAGGCGGTGACACCGAAATCGATGTCGCCCGAGGTGGTCGCGACCGCGATTGGCTGCGCCGCGTCGAAGAATTTCAGCTCAACGTCGAGGCCGGCATCGCGAAAATAGCCCTTGTCCTGGGCGATGAAGACGGGCGCGGACGACGACAGGCGGAGCACGCCGATCTTGGCCTTCAGCGCGTCCTCGGCCCAGGCCGTGCCCATCGCCATGATCGCCACCAGGCCGGCAGCTGCGAGCCGCGCAATCCCGATCATCCCGTTTCCTCTCGTGGTTCTCTTAGCAGCCCGTCACAGGCCCTCGGGCACCGGCTGGTCCCGTCCGATGAAGGCGCCCTGTTGTTTCAACGTTTCCTGCAACTTTTCAACCGGGATTTCGCGTGGAATCCGATTACCCGACAGCGCCAGCGCTGCGGCGGAACCGGCGGCCTCCCCCATCACGAAACAGGCACCGGAAACCCGTGCCGCCGACTGGCCCTCATGTGTCATCGAGGCACAGCGGCCGGCGACCAGGAGATTGTCGACGCCTTCGGGCACCAGCATGCGGTAGGGCAGCTCATTATAGCCACGCGATTCCGGGATCGGCGGAAAGGTGAAGACGACGTCGCCGGGAACATGGGCCTCGATCGGCCAGCCGTTGACCCCGATCGAATCCTCGAACGAGGCGCAGCCAAGCACGTCCTCGCCGCTGAGCTGGTAGCCGCCCTTGATGCGGCGGGTCTCGCGGATGCCGAGCTGCGGCGGCAGGTCGACGATGTAGGATTTTTCGAAGCCCGGCACGGTGCGCAGGAATTCGAAGGCGGCGAGCGCCTGTTTGCGGCCCTCAATCTCGCCGCGAGTGAGATCATCCGGTTCGATGCCATTGATGGCGTGGCCATCCTCGCGCGCCACTTGCGTAAAATTCACCCGCCATTCGATACCGGACTTCTGCGGCCGCACGATCGCGCTTTTGCGCGGAAATTTGTGCGTTCCAGCAGCAGTGGCCTTCTCCATCAATTGCGGGATGGTGCGCCAGGCCTCGCCCGCCTTCTCGGGATCGATGCCGTTGAGACGGAGCATCATCGACGGATACATCGGATGGCCGTGCTCGTCGCCGAATTCGAACGGCGCGCCGGCCCACACCGCGAGATCGCCGTCGCCGGAGCAATCGATGAAGATCTCCGAGCGCACCGCCTGCCGGCCGGCCTTGGTCTCCACCATCAGCGCGTCGATGCGGCGGTCATCGCCCATCACCACGCCGGCGCCGAGCGCGTGGAAGAGGATGTGCACCTTGTGGCTGGCGAGCAGTTCATCGGCCGCGATCTTGTAGGCCGCGGTGTCGTAGGCCTGGGCAAAGACCTTGCCGAGGATCAAATGCGGGGCGTTGAGGCCGTTCAGCAGATCGATCCGCGCCAGCAGCTCGGATGCCATGCCCTGCACCAGCCGGTGGGCCTGGCCAAAGACGTTACCGTGCAGGCCGCAGAAATTGGTGACGCCGGCAGCGGTGCCCATGCCGCCGAGGAAGCCATAACGCTCGATCAGCAACGTCTTTCGCCCTGCGCGCGCGGCTGACGCTGCCGCCACGATGCCGGCCGGGCCGCCGCCGAGAACGACGACTTCATATTCGCCGTAGAGCGGCACCTGGCGCGCTGGTTCTTCGATCGTCGTGGCCCGCATGGCGCGTCCTATCCCTGAAAATCTCTTGCTTGGTCCCGACTATGAATTAACGCGGGCCAAGCTACAATCCATCAAAATAAGCGATCAGCTTTTGCGAATCGAGAAAGGTCGAAATGGACATCCTGGTGAACCTTCAGGCCTTCCTCGCCACCGCCGATGCGGCCGGCTTTTCCGCCGCTGCGCGAAAACTGAATGTTTCGACCTCGGTCGTGGCCAAGCGCGTGACGCAGCTGGAGGCGCGGATCGGCACGCCACTGTTTCACCGCTCGACCCGGCAATTGCGGCTGACCGACGCCGGCCAGCGCTATGTGCATCGCGCGCGCGGCGTCGTCACAGATGCCACCGATCTGCTCTCGCGCATGGGCGAGAAGGGCCACGACCTCGTCGATCATCTCCGCATCAAGGCGCCGACTTCGCTGACCGTGGCGCGGCTTGCCGATGCCTTCAGCGCCTTCCAGACCCAGAACCCGCGGCTGAAGCTCGAGATCGTGCTGATCGATCGCCCGGTCGATCCGGTGACCGAGGGCTTCGACATCGCCATCGGCGCCTTCCCTCACTCCTTCGGCGGTGTCGTCGACGAGCCCTTGTGCGTGTTGAAGCGGCTGCTGTGCGCCTCGCCCGCCTATCTGGAGAAGCACGGCACGCCAAAGCATCCGCGCGATCTCGTCGAGCACCGCTGCCTCAGCTTCCTGCCGACCGGCCCCGAATGGATCTTTGACGGGCCACGCGGCCGCATCAGCATCCAGGTCAGCCCGCTGCTCTCCTCCAACGAAGGACATGTGTTGGCGCGCAGCGCGATCGCCGGCAACGGCATCGCGCTGATGTCACATTATCTCGTGGCCGATGCTTTGCGCGACGGCACGCTGAAGCCCGTGCTGCGCGATTTTCCAATTCCGGAATTGTGGGTGAAGGCCGCCATCCCCGAGCGGCGGCGCAACGCGGCCGCGGTGCAAGCGCTGCTGACACTGCTCAAGACGTCACTCGCATCGTCGCTGTAAGGCTTGTCGCTCAGCCTTTGCCACCACCCCAATTGCCCGCACGCTTCTCGGCGAACGACGCCAGCCCTTCCGCCGCCTCCGCACTCTGCCGCTTCAGCGAATGCAGCTGTACGAGCCGCCCATAGGCCGCATCATCCACGGCCATCCCGCCGAACGAGCTTTCCAGTGCAAGCCGCTTGGTCTCGTCCATCGCCTCCGGCCCATTGGCAAGCAGCTGCTCGACCACTTTCGCGCCGGCGGCCTCCAGCTCGGCGAGCGGCACCACCTCATGCACGAGGCCGATGCGGCGGGCGTCCTCCGCGCCAAAGCGTTCGCCGGTCAGCGCGTAACGGCGGACTTGCCGTACACTAATGGCGTCGCAGAGCTGCGGAATGATGATCGCGGCGGTCAGGCCCCAGCGTACCTCGGTGATCGAGAACAGGGCGTTGTCGGCCGCAATCACGACGTCGCATGCCGCAATCACGCCGGTGCCGCCGCCAAAACAGCCGCCCTGCACCAGCGCCACCGTCGGGATCGGCAAGGTATTGAGCCGCTGCACCGCCTCGAAGGTCGCCCGGGACGCCGCCTCGTTGGCATCAGTCGATTGCGGCCGCACGCCGTTGATCCATTTGAGGTCGGCGCCGGCCTGAAAATGCTTGCCGTTGCCCCTGAGCACCACAACGCGGAGATTGGGCTTTTGGCCGAGTTCATCCATCGCCGCGAGCACGCCGGCGATCAGCGCACCGTCATAGGCGTTGTTGACCTCCGGCCGGTTCAACGTGACGGTCGCGACACCACGTGCGTCGAGGGTCCACAGGACGGGGCTGGCGGTCATCGGCGATCCTCCGGTCATACTCATTGCCGCGCACTATGGCCGAGGCCACTGAACTTGATCCATATCTTTCCGGCGTGGGGCGGCCGCGCCCATCGCATGGCGGGTTGTGCCATGGTGGCGCCGGGCGGCAGCCAGGGAATTAGGGACGGGACACTACATATGCGTATCTGCATCTTCGGCTCCGGCGCTGTCGGAAGCCATCTCGCGGTCAGGCTCGCGCGCGCCGGCCACGAGGTCTCGTGCGTGATGCGGGGAGCACATCTCGAGGCGGTCCGCGCCAACGGCCTCAAGCTCCGCGTCGGCGAATCCGAGGTAAGCGCCAAGGTGAACGCCACCGGCGACCCGGCCCAGCTCGGTCCGCAGGACGTGGTGATCTCTACGCTGAAGGCCACCGCGCTTCAGGGGCTGGTTTCCAGCATAAAGCCGCTGCTGCAAGACGACACCGCGATCGTGTTTGCGCAAAACGGCATTCCCTGGTGGTACGGGATCGGCCTGCCGCCACGACACCCGACGCCCCCTGACATATCGTTCCTCGATCCGGGCGGGCGCCTGCGCGCCTGCATCCCGAAGGAACGGATCATCGGCGGCGTGATCTTCTCCTCCAACGAGGTGGTCGCGCCCGGCGTGGTGCAGAACCTGACGCCGGACCGCAACCGCCTGCTGATCGGCGAATGCGACGACCGCAATTGCGAGCGCATCACAAAGCTTCGCGGCGTCCTGAATGACGCGCGGCTGGAATCGCCGCCGGTCGCCGAGATCCGCGAGGCGATCTGGTCAAAGCTGCTGACCAACATGTCGCTGTCGGTGCTGTGCCTGCTCACCGGCCAAACCGCGCGCGGCGTGCGCGACGACGCCGCCTTTGCCGAAGTGATTCCGCGCATGCTCAACGAGGCCAACGACATCGCGCAGCACTTCATCCCCGAGGTCAAGCGCGTGACCCGCAGCGGCCCTGCCCCCAACCACAAACCATCGCTGCTCCAGGATTACGAGCTCGGCCGCGCCATGGAGATCGACGTGCTGGTGAGGGCGCCCGCTGCGTTTGCGCGCACCGCCGGCCTGTCGACGCCGACGCTCGACCTGATCGCCGCGCTCGCGATCCAGAAAGCGCGCGACAAGGGACTTTATTCCGCGTGAATTTCAGACGAGTTCGTCGATCCAGGCGGTGAGCGCGTCGAGCACCTCGGCGAGGGCCTCTTCGTTGGTGCGGCCTGACTTTTTGAGCACCGCGAAGGAGTGATCGCCGCCAGCGATCTCGTGCAGCGTCGCCTTCGTCCCGAGCGCCGCGATCACAGGCTTGAGGAGGCCGAGATCGGCAAGCCCGTCGCGCGTGCCTTGCAGGAACAGCATGGGGATATCGACATGCGCGAGATGCTCGGCGCGTTCCGTCGACGGCTTTTTGTCGGCATGCAGGGGAAAGCCGAGGAAGGCGAGCCCTTTTACACCCGGCAGCGGCGCCTTGGATTGCGCCTGCGACGTCATGCGTCCGCCAAAGGACTTGCCTCCGGCGACGAGCTTCAATCCGGGACACAATCGCGCCGCCTCCTCGACCGCCGCGCGGATCGTGGCGTGCGCGACAGCCGGCGCGTCGGGACGCCCCTGTTTCTTTTCCATGTAAGAGAAATTGAAGCGGAACGTGGCGATGCCGCGCTCTGCGAGTCCCTCCGCAATCTTGTCCATGGAGGCATGCCGCATTCCTGCGCCGGCACCATGCGCCAGAACGTAGCAGGCGCGCGCATTGTCAGGCTGCATCAGGATCGCCGAGACCGTGCCGATGCGCTCGATGTCGAGCTTGAGCTCTTGAGTTTTGACAGCCACAATCAATCATCCCGACAGACGCCACTCCGGCCGCCTTGGTAGCGTCACCGGCGCAGCCTGAAAACACAATAATTGCCACGGCCGGCTGGCCTACCAAGCTGGCAACCGCATCAACCGAGGTGATCATGTCCTATCGCTCCTCCTGGATGACCGAAGAGCTCGATGTCTTCCGCGACCAGTTCCGCAAATATCTCGCCAAGGACCTGGCGCCCCATGCCGAAACATGGCGCGAGCAGAAGATGGTCGACCGCTTCGCCTGGCGCGGGCTCGGCGAGATGGGCGCACTGCTGACCAGCGTGCCGGAGGAATATGGCGGGTTAGGCGCGACTTTCGCCTATGAGGCGGCGGTGCTGGAAGATCTCGAGAGCACGGTGCCGGAAATGACAACCGGCGTCTCCGTGCACAGCGCCATCGTCGCCCACTACATCCTCAACTACGGCTCGGAGGAGCAGAAGAAGCGCTGGCTGCCGAAGATGGCGTCGGGCGAGATAGTCGGCGCCATCGCCATGACCGAACCCGGCACCGGCTCGGATCTGCAAGCGGTGAAGACCACGGCCAAGAAACAGGGCAATTCCTACGTCATCAACGGCCAGAAAACCTTCATCACCAACGGCCAGGCCGCGGATCTCGTCATCGTCGTGGCCCGCACCGGCGATGTCGGCGCCAAGGGCATCTCGCTGATCGCGGTCGAGACTGCGGACGCGGACGGCTACAAGCGCGGGCGCAACCTCGACAAGATCGGCCTGCATGCCTCAGATACGTCGGAGCTGTTCTTCGACAATGTCACCGTGCCTCCGGAAAACCTGCTCGGCAAGGAAGAAGGCCAGGGCTTTGCCCAGCTGATGCAGCAATTGCCGCAGGAGCGGCTGTCGCTCGCGGTCGGCGCCGTCGCCTCGATGGAGCGCGCGATCAAACTCACCACCGAGTACACCAAGGAACGAAAGGCCTTCGGCAAGCCGCTGCTGGACTTTCAAAACACCGCCTTCACGCTCGCCGAGCGCAAGACCGAAGCGATGATCGCGCGCGTCTTCGTCGACTGGTGCATCGAGCGCCTGATCGCAAAAGACCTCGACACCGTCACCGCCTCGATGGCGAAATACTGGTGCTCCGACAAGCAGGTCCAGACCGCCGACGAATGCCTCCAGTTGTTCGGCGGCTACGGCTACATGCAAGAATATCCGATCTCGCGCATCTTCATCGATTCCCGCATCCAGAAGATCTATGGCGGCACCAACGAGATCATGAAGCTGTTGATTGCGAGGTCGCTGTGAGGCGCTTTACCTCAGGCGAAAGGCGCTTGAGGCAATATTGCTTCCACGAAAGCACTGTCGTCCCGGCGAAGGCCGGGACCCATAACCACAGGGAGAAGTTTGGCCAAGACTAGTGGTTCGGTACTCCTATCTTTCGCGATTGATAGATCACGCGGTATGGGTCCCGGCCTTCGCCGGGACGACGAGCGGACATCGGGGCGACGGCGTTGCCACAAGCCGTTTCACGCAATCTCCCTCACCGGCTGCGCCAATCCCGCGGCCGGCAGCCGAAGCGCTGCTTGAAGCGCCGCGCGAAGTGGGAGAGATCGGAAAAGCCCCAATCGAACGCGATCGCGCCGATCCCGCGGGCGTCCAGGGCCGGATCCTTCAGATCGGCCGCCGCGCCCACGAGGCGGCGATCCATCACATAGTCCGAAAACGTTGTGCCGGAGCGCTCGAACAGCTTGTGGACATAGCGCTCGCTGATGCCGACGGCGCCGGCGACCGCCGCGACCGTCAGTCCCGGCTCGCGCAGCCGCTCGTGAATGGCGCGGCGCAGCGCCAGCACGGTGGCGTCCGCGAAGCTTGCGGCTTCCGACGTCTGCGCCCGCGAGCGGCGCGACAGGCTGAGCGCAACGAGATCGAGCAGCACGTCGAACAGCCGAACGCTATCCTCTTCCGCCATCCGCAACGCGCCGGCGTTCAGGGAGCGCGCCGTCTCGACGATGAGATGACCGACATAAGGATCGTCGGACACGCGCTCGGCCCTGAAATCGAATGACGGCGGCAGCCGATCGCGCAAGGCACGCGAGGGCACCCAGAACGAAGCGACCTCCAGCGTCGGACCGCGATCATGCAACAGTGTCACCTCGCGGTCGCTGTCGACGATGCCGACCTGGCCCCGCGACAGGCTGACTTCGCGCCCATCCTGGAGCATGCGGCAGCGCCCCGCGAGCTTGAAGTTGAGATAGAAGCAGCTCTCGCGCGACGCCGCGATATCGGCACGCGAACGATTGACGGTGTGCTCGGGAAACATCACCCGGTTGATCGCGCCGGCGCCCAGCCCGATCGTCTCCACCTTGGCCGGGAAGCGTGACGTCGTCGCCGATTCCGGCGTCAGGTTCATGAAGGCCTGGCAGATCGCCTCACGGTAATAAGAAAACTGTTCGTCCGGCCGCGTCTCCGCGGTGTTCCAGATGACGTACCGCGGCCGGCTTGTGGGATTGACCTGCTCCATCGGTTCACTCCGAGACCAATCCGGTTCACTCCCAGCCAAGCGGCAAATGGCCAGCCGGTTCACACTTCGCACAACAAGAATTGTCCGCCGCGCCTCGCGAGCGCCGCAAAGGACCCAATTCATGCCGATCTAACCACATCCTGCGGAGGAGCCACAACATGTCGACCTACGTTCTCGTTCACGGCGCCTGGCACACCGGCGCCGAGCTTGAGCCGGTCGCGGCACCGATCCGCGCCGCCGGCCATCAGGTCTACCTCCCGACGATCAGCGGCAATCGCCCGGGCGACGCCAAGACCACGGGGCTGAAGGAAGCGATCCAGTCGATCGCCGACTATCTCGCCGAGAACAATCTGACGGATGTGATCCTGCTCGGCCATTCCTATGGCGGCATGGTCATCACTGGCGTCGCCGACCTTGTGCCTGAGCGCATCCGCCGCCTCGTCTACTGGAACGCCTTCGTCCCCAACAATGGCGAGTCGCTCAACGACATGGTGCCGCCGCACTATATCGGGCTGTTCGACATGATCGCGGCCGAGCGCGGCGATGGTTCGGTGGTGCTGCCTTTCCCGATCTGGCGCGAGGCCTTCATCAACGATGCCGATCTCGAGACGGCGCAGCGCGCCTATGACATCCTCAATCCGCATCCGCTGAAGACCTTCAGCGACAAGATCGCACTCAAGGCCAACCCGGCCGAGACGCCGCTCGCTAAATCCTACATCAACTGCACCGAAGATACCGCGCTGCCGCACAGCTACGCCTGGCATCCGCGGCTCTCCGAGAAGCTCGGCCTATTCCGCCTGGTGCAGGTGGCGGGAAGCCATGAGCTGTGCTTCTCCAATCCGGCACGCCTTGCCAAGGCGATCATGGAGGCGGGGCGAGACTGACCGCCGCATCCGAAGCTTCGATCGCGCGGTCGCTGTCGTCAGCTATCTCATCCGCTTGTCGGCAGCGACAAAGTCGATAAAGGTCCTCACCTTCGCGGAGAGATATTTGCGGCTGGGATAGACCGCGAACAGGCGACCTTCGAAGATGATGTCGTCGGGCAGGATGAGCACGAGACGTCCGGCAGCGATGTCCTCAGTGACCAGCCATTTCGGCAGGAAGGCGAGACCCATGCCTTCCAGCGCGGCCATGTGCAGCAACGTTTCGTTGCCGCTGCGCAGGACTGGTTTGAGCTTGACGGTCTCGACGGTACCATTCCTGTTTAGGGAGAGGCTCTCTCCCGGATAAAGCGCATAGTGCAAAAAGGCCTGACCGGCGAGGTCGGCCGGCTTGGTCGGATGCCCGACACGATCGAGATAGGCGGGTGCGGCGACCATGTAGAAGGCGACCTTGGTGATCGGCCGCGCGATCAACGCCTCGTCGGGCGCGCCGGTTGCGCGCAGCGCGAGATCGAATCCCTCCTCGACCAGATTGACCAGACGCCCGCTGAGATCGACGTCCAGACACACCTCCGGGTAGCGCGCCTGATAATCGGCCAGCACCCCCGCGAACATCGCGTTCGCCATCCACACCGGCGCGGTCAGCCGCAGCGTGCCGCGCGGAACGACGGTCGCCTTGCTGACGGCGGCTTCGACCTCGTCGAGCGAATCCAGCATCTGGCGCGCCTGCTCGAAATACAGCGTGCCGCTCTCGCTCAGGCTGACGCGGCGGCTGGTCCGGTTGAGCAATCGCGTGCCCAGCCGCTTCTCGAGCTGCATCACGTGCTTGCTCGCCATCGCCGGCGAGATGCGCAGGCGCTCCGCCGCGGCCGCAAAGCTCTTCAGCTCGGCGACCAGGCAAAACACCCTCATGCTGACCAGGGAGTCCATAAGATCATCAACATCCAGGAAAGGAACCTATCCCAGAAGACATAATGATCAAAAATGGAGAAACTATCAAATGGTGGCAACCCCTCGTTCCACGGAGAACCACCATGTCGACCACTGCCCTTGAAACCGCCGCCCCGGGCCGGACCCTTCGCATCGGCCTCTGGGTCGCACAAGGTCTGATCTTCTTCGTGTTCACCTTCGCGGGGCTGGTCAAGCTGCTGACGCCGATTCCGCAGCTTGCCGCGATGATGCCGTGGACGGGCGAGCACTCCGAAGCCTTCGTTCGAATCATCGGGCTGATCGATCTCGCCGGCGGGATCGGCATCCTGCTGCCGGCGCTGACGCGCATCCTGCCGCGGTTGACGGTGCTGGCAGCGCTGGGCTGTACGGTGTTGCAGGTGTTTGCGATCGTCTTCCATGTCTCGCGCGGCGAGGCTGTCGTCACGCCGCTCAATTTGGTCCTGCTCGCGCTCGCCGTCTTCGTGTTGTGGGGACGTGGTCGCAAGGCGCCGATCGCGCCACGGCAACTCTGACCGGCAGGGCGCTGCCGCCATGCACTCTCTCAATGGATGGTCTCGCAGGGGCCTGCTCGCCGGTGCCACGATCCTCACGGCAGGCGGCCCCGCCACCGCCAAGGACGATCGTCTCGTCGACGGCGTCGTAATCCTGATCGACAGCAACGAGCCCTATGTGATGGGACACGCAATCAGCTACTCGGCCAATCTTGCAAAGCACTTTGCCGACAAGGGCGCGAAATTGTTGATCGAGGTCGTCGCCAACGGCAAGGGCATCGAAGTGTTTCGCGCGGACAAGACCACGCTGATCGAGCCGCTCGCGACACTGCGTCAGTCGCTGCCAAATCTCACCTACAGCATGTGCGCATCGTCAAAGGCGATCGCGGAAGCCAGGGAACAGGTCTCGATCCCGCTGATATCAGGCGCGAGCCTCGTCCCCTTCGGCATCGGGCGGGTTGTCGATCTGCAACTGAAGGGCTGGGCCTATATCCATGCGTGAGACAACCCGCGCGCACCGTGCCGCATTGTCCAGGCGATCACTCCTGATGGCGGCGCCGGCGCTTCTCGTTGCTACGCGCGCGAGCCTCGCGCAGGGCGGCGACACCACATGGCCGCCGGTGTTCGAGACGGGCCGCAGCCAGTTCACGCTGGTGCGGCCGCGGGTAGTGATGCCAGTGCTGCGGCTTCAGGACCTGCATGGAAAGGACGTTGCGGTGGCAGCGAAGCCGGGACGCATCACGCTCGTCAATTTCTGGGCGACGTGGTGTGCAGCCTGCCGGCTCGATCTGCCCGTGCTCGCAAGCCTCGCCGGATCGCAACGCGATCAACTGGATATTGTCGCTGTTTGCACTGACACGAAGGACCTGCGCAAGGTCCGCGCGTTCCTTGGCGGCCTCGCCGCGCAAAACCTTGCCTGCTACGTCGACGCGTATGGAGCGGCGGCCGAGTCATCCGCCTCGGTCTTCCCGCTCGTCGGCATGCCCATCACCTATCTCGTCGGAACCGGCAACCGCGTCGAGGGCTACATCACCGGGGCAGCCGAGTGGCTCTCACCCGCGGGCGCGCGGTTGCTGCAATTCTATCGCGAGCAGGGCTAGGACGAGGCGGCCTGTCGTCGCGCCGCCGGTTCCGACGGCCCTTGCTCGATCGCAAACGAATTCAGATTTACGAGACAACCCATCATTGCAAGGTGCGGCGGCAGACCATACGCTGCCCGTCATCGGCAGCCGCCGTCTGGTCTCGTTTGCATCGGGAGAATTGCGAATGGTTCACGTCTCGCGACGGAAACTGCTTCAGCTTGCGGCTGTTGCACCATCGGCGCTTCCTGCTGCGTGGACGTCGGTTGCATCTGCCGCAACCGGAAAGAAGATCCTGACTGCGGTGATGCAATCGGACCTTCGCGTCACCGATCCCGGCTTCACGACGGCCATCATCACCCGCGACCATGGCTACATGGTCTACGATACGCTGCTCGGCATCGATTCCAGCTTCAAGGTGCGGCCGCAGATGGCCGACTGGACGGTGTCCACGGACAAGCTGACCTACACCTTCACCCTGCGCGACGGCCTGAAGTGGCATGATGGCGCGCCGGTGACGGCGGAGGACTGCGTCGCCTCATTGAAGCGCTGGGGCACGAGCGTCGACGGCATGGCGCGCAAGCTGATGGACTTCACGGCGGGCATCGAGGCAACGGACGCCAAGACGATCGTGCTCAAGCTAAAGGAGCCCTATGGCCTCGTGCTGGAGACGATCGCCAAGCCGTCGGCCGTTGTCGCCTTCATGATGCCGAAGCGGTTGGCCGAGACCCCGATCATCAAGCAGATTCCGGAGCAGATCGGCTCCGGCCCATTCAAGTTCGTCGCGAGCGAATTCCAGCCCGGCGTGAAAGCCATCTACGAAAAGAACACCGACTATGTGCCGCGCAAGGAGCCGGCCGAATGGACCTCGGGCGGCAAGGTGGTCAAGGTCGACCGTGTCGAGTGGATCACGATGCCGGACGCGCAGACCGCCCTCAACGCGCTGCAATCCGGCGATGTCGATTTCGTTGAAACGCCGCCGTTCGACATGCTGCCCGCGCTCGAGTCCAATCCGGACATCACCGTGTCGATCCTGAACAAATTCGGCTTCCAGTCGTTCGGCCGGATGAACTTCCTGCATCCGCCGTTCGACAATGTGAATATCCGCCGCGCCGCGATGCTCGCGATCAACCAGAAGGACGTGCTCGACGCGCAGATCGGCAATCCCAAATACTACAAGCTGTGCGGCGCGTTCTTCGTCTGCGATACGCCGCTGGCCAGCGATGCCGGCGGCGAGACCTTGATCAAGGGCAACGGCCTGGCGCAGGCCAAGAAAGCCCTGGCCGAGTCCGGCTATGACGGCACGCCCGTGGTGATCCTGGCCCCCACTGATCAGATCCTGCTGAAAGCGCAGCCGGTCATAGTCGCGCAGCTATTGCGCGAGGCCGGTTTCAAGGTCGACCTTCAATCGATGGACTGGCAGACCGTGGTCACCCGCCGCGCCAACCAGAAGTCTCCGAAGGAAGGCGGCTGGAACATGTTCTTCACCTACCAGGGCGCGGCCGACTCCTTGAACCCGCTGGTCAACGTCCCGATGGGCGGTAAGGGCACGAGTGGCGGCTGGTACGGCTGGTCCGAGGACCCCAAGCTCGAGGAGTTGCGCGATTCCTTTGCCCGCGCAACCTCGCCCGAGGAGAGCAAGAAGATCGCGCTTGAGGTGCAGAAGGAAGCCTACGACCAGGTGATCTACGTCCCGCTCGGCCAATTCCAGGCGCCGAGCGCATGGCGCAAATCGCTCACCGGCGTGATCGACGGCCCAGCGACACCGATGTTCTGGAATGTGGACAAGAACGAATAGCGAAGCCCTATTTCGGATGCCACCAGCGGCCGCCGACGACGACGCCTTCGGAGACGATCTTGCGGTCGCCGATCAGGTGCTCGCCGACCACGTCCTCATAGTCGAACTGGCCTTCCTTCACCGAAATCAGCGTGGCATCGCCGGCGCTGCCTGGCTTGAGGCTGCCGAGTTCTGGCCGCCGCAGCGCCATCGCGGCGTTGACCGTCGAGGTCGCGATGACGTCGGACAGCGGCATGCCCATGCACAAAAATTTCGACAGGGTCGTCACCTGGTCGAAGGCCGGGCCATCGATGCAGAGCTGATGGATGTCAGACGAGATCGTGTCCGGATAGAAGCCGTTGGCGAGCATCGCGCGTGCGGTCTTGAAGGCGAACGAGCCCTTGCCGTGGCCGATGTCGAACAGCACGCCGCGCTCGCGCGCGTCCAGCACCGCCCTCTTCACCGTACCTTGCGCGGTCGCAGGCGTGTTCGGGAACGGACGGAACGCATGGGTCAGCACATCGCCGGGACGCAGGCGCGCCAGCACCTCCTCGTAGCTCGGCGGCGGATGGTCGATATGCGCCATCAAGGGCATGCCGACCTCGTCGGCGACCTGGAGCGCGATGTCGAGCGGCACGGTCCCCGACGTGCCCGAGGAGTGCAGTCCGACGCGCACCTTGATGCCGACGATGAGGTCGCGGTTGGCATCCGCCACCTTTACCGCTTCGATCGGATTCATCAGCCGCAATTCCTCGCTCTCGCCGACCATGATCCGGTGCGAGAAGCCGAAGATGCCGGCATGCGAGACGTGCAGATAGGCGAGAATGCGGACCTGGCTCGGCTCGATCACATGCTTGCGAAAGCCCGCGAAATTGCCGGGGCCGGCGCTGCCGGTATCGACGGAGGTGGTGACGCCTGAGGCGCGGCAGAATTCCTCGGCATCGATGCCGAGCGAGGTGCCGCCCCAATAGACGTGGGTATGGAGATCGATCAGCCCCGGCGTCACGATGAGCTGCGATACGTCGCGCACCTCAGTCGCCGGATCCGCCTTCAGCCCACTGCCGACCGCAGCGACCTTGCCACCCGAAAAGGCCACATCGGTCACGGCATCGAGCTTCTGGGATGGGTCGACCACACGGCCGCCGCGCAGGATCAGGTCGAAAGGCATCATCATCTCCGGATCAGGCAAACATGGACCGGGCTGGAAGGTGCTCTTCCAGCCCGGCCGCTTCTGTTAGCAATTTTCACACCAGCGAAGCAAATCAACTGCGCTCAATGCCCGTTAGTCCTGCGATCCGCCTTCGGCGCCTCCTCCTTCAGCCGCTCCAGCGCATCGGGCATCATGCGGCCGAACATCGAGCTCAGCATCGCGGTCGGGATCAGGCCCGCATTGCCGGTGTCCTGGCCTTGCCCGCCGGACATCAGGAACTGCGGCACCAACGGCTGGTTGATCTTGGTCAGGGCTTCCGCGAACTTTGTAAAGTTCTGCTCGGCCAACCTGAACTCCGGTCCGCCATAGGCGTCGACCGAGAGCTTTGTCGACTGGGCATTGGCGGTACCAACCGCAAGGACCCGGTCGGCTTCGCCCTGGCCCTCGAGTCGCGACTGCTCGCCGACCGCGGCCGCGGTCACCTTTCGGGTCTCCGCATCCTTTTGCGCGCGGGCGAACGCCGCAGCACCCTCATTCTCGTTGACCTTGATCTGGATCAGCGACTGCGTCAGCGCCGACTGCGCCGCCGCCGCCGCCTTGGCCTCGTTGAGCGTACGCTCCTGGACAGCGGCCTTTTCCTGCTCCTGATAGGTCTCGATCTGCTCGCGCGCGATCTGGCGCGAGCGGAGCTGGATCAGGATGTTCTCGATCGTGTGGTCGCCGTTCGCGGCGCGCGGCGTGCCGATCAAGACCTCCTGGAGGTCGAGCGAATAGCTCTCGAACTTCGCCTTCATCTGCGCCGCCGACTCATCCTGGATCGACGCCCTGTTCTGAAGCAACTCGATCAGCGTCATCTTCTGCGCGATGTTCTTGAAGAACGCGCTCACCATCGGATCGAGCGTCTGCTCGACGAGCTTCTTCACGTCGCCGAAGCGCTGGATGATCATCGGCGCCTTCTTGTAGTCGATATGCATCACCACCGGCAGCGTCGGCTCGAACGCGTCCCGCGTGATCAACGAGATTTCCGACAGGTTCTCATCTAACTTCATCGCACCGACCTCGCCGCGCACCCATTTCAGGATGAAGTTGACGGTCGGGATGATCTCGATCTTGCCCGCATAAGTGTTGAAGGCGTATTTGCCGGGCAGCAGCGGATCCTTCCAGACGCCGCGGCCGCCGTTGAGAACCTGCTCGCCATGGCGATACTGATCACCCGACACGTCGGCGCTGTGCGGGCCGGTATAGAAGATGACGACGCCGACATTGCCGACCGGGATCACCGTCTTCGGCACCGCCTCGACGGTCGCGAACAGACGATTGATGTACCAGGTGCCCTCGACGATGACCTGCAACTGGCGACCGCGATAGCCGCCGGCGCTTAAGAATTTCTCGGGCTCCTGGAAATTGTTGTGAAAGATCTCGTCGTCGCGCAGATCGGTGCCGACCTCGGGCGCGATGATTTCGCCTGATGGCAGCGACGGGCCGTCATGCACGGTGACGATTCCGACCAGATCATGATCGGCAGCCAGCACGACGGGCGCAAAACCCCAGCGCTCGGCGATGGTGAGCTGCATGGCGTCGAGCACGCCGCGCTCCTGCCCGCTCAGGGCATGGCCGTAGACGCGCTCGTCGGTGATGATCGCGAACTGCGTCGTGTTGATCGCATAGGTACCTTCGCGCAGGATTTTTCGCTGCGGGCCCTTCTGGCCGCCACCGAGCAGGAATCGCCGCACGTCCTGGAAATCCGCCCTGTCCTCGGTGTCGTTGGCGCCGAGCACCTGCGAGGCACCAAGCGGCGCGCCGTCGCGCGCGAACACATAGGCGATCTTGCCCTGTCCGACCGTGACGAGATCCGATTTGTGGATCCGGTACATGAACGGAAAGAACACGTGCAGGCCGCCGCGCAGGACTTCCGGCTCATAGCCGGCTTCGCCATTCAGCGCGATGAAGCCGCCTTCGATCGATCCCTTGGTCGTCCATAGTTTCTCGACGATGCCGACCTGATTGTTCGGGATGTAACGAAAGATATTGGCAATCCGCAGCAGGATCACGAGCGCGATCGCTGCCGCAGCCCAAAGCGCCGGCTGGGTCAGCCAGGCGCCATTGAAACCATTGAGGTCCATAGTTCATCTCCACGATTCGCAACTGGGCGGCTTGGTTAACCAAAGCCACACCCCAGAATTGCGGGAGCGGAGATGTGAGTACCGACCCTGCTTCGCAAGTCGGCTGTCGCGTAAAGCCGTGCCAATCTTTTTTTATTGGGGACTTGACGCGTGAATAAACTTGCGCCGCAGCACGGCCGAAAAAGCCGTGCTGCACGTCGGCCGCCGATGAGCGCCGTTAAGTGCTCCTTATTTCATCGGCTCGGTGGTCGACCACAGCACGGTCTTGGCGCTCTTCTCGTAGGCCATGCCCTTGGGATAGCTGATCAGCTCCATCTGCATGCCCCACGGCGTCAGGAAATAGAGGATGGATTGACCGGCGGCCGGTCCTTCGTTCACCGGGATCGGTCCCTGCATGGTCTTGACGTTCTTCGACCGCAGATACTCGGCGGCCTTGGCGATGTCGTCGACATAGAGCGCAATGTGGTGGCCGCCGATGTCGCTGTTCTTCGGCAGCGTCTTGGCCTGGTCGGGCGACTGGTACTGGAACAGCTCGATGTTGGAGCCGTAGCCGCAGCGGACCATGCTGATCTCGTCAATGACGGCGCGCGGGTTCACGTTGACAGCATCCTGCATGAACGTGCCCTTATCGTCCATGAACGGGCCGAACGACATCGCATGCGAACAGCCAAGCACGTCGGTGAAGAAGGCGGTCGCCGCCTTCACGTCCGGCACGGTGATGCCGGTATGATCGTGGCCGCGCAGGCCGGGAATGGAATCCGCCGAAGCCGGCAGGATCGAGGCGCCGAGCGACAGCGCGGCGGAGGCAAGCAGTACTCTCAACGGGATCATGATCGCTTCCTTTTGGTTCAAAGCCAACGCAACATCCGACGTGAAAACTCAGCCCGGCGACGCCAACTGGCGCTCGACGCCCTTGGGATCATGGGCAAGGCCTTGCGCAAGGCCACGCGCCATCTCGCCGACATAGATCTCCTCCTCGCCGGCCTCGAAACCGTCGAGGATTTCCCTCGCCGCATCCGCGGTCGTCATCTTCGGGATGGTCAGCATCGCGGTCATGCGGGTGTCGATCGCACCGGGCAGCGCCGCGGCGACACGCACGCCCTTCGGCACCAGCTCGCCGCGCAGGCCCTGCGTCAGGCTGAGACCCGCCGCCTTGGAGGCGCAGTAGGACCCCATGAACGGCAGGTTCACGCGCGCGAGGATGGTGAGGATATTAAGCACCGCCCCCTTGTTCTTGATCAGCGTTGGTGCGAAGGCCTTCGTCACCCGCAGCGGCGCGAGATAGTTGATCTCGATCTCCTCGCGCGCGATCGCAAGATCAGGCGCGGCCATGAAGCCGGTGTTGTGGTTCACTCCGGCATTGTTGATCAGCAGCGTGACGTCATTCGCCGTGGCTGCGGCCCTTGCGACATCATCGTCGTTGGTGACGTCCATCTTGATCGGCACGACGCCGTCCGAGGCGATCAGAGCGGAAACATCACGCGCCGCGGCGTAGATCTTCGTAGCCCCACGCGCCTTCAGCTCGGCAATGAGCGCCTGCGCGATCGCGCCGGTGGCGCCGGTCATGAGAACGACGGAACCCTTGATGCTTTCGGTCATGCGGCTGATCCTTGTTGCTGGGGCGTGACAACCGGCGGAGAATCGTCGAGCCAGCCCGGCTCGACGTCGGGCAGGGGAATTGCGGCGAGCAGTTGCCGCGTATAGGCGTGCTGCGGGGTACCGAAGACGCGTGCAACGGGCCCGTATTCGACGACCTCGCCCTGATGCAGGATTGCGACATCGTCGCAGAGCACACGCACGACCGAGAGATCGTGGCTGATGAACACCATCGTGAGACCGAGCCGCGCGCGCAGCTCCCTCAGCAACAGCATGATGTGCGCCTGCGTCGAGACGTCGAGGCCAGATACGATCTCGTCGGCGACGATGAAATCGGGCTCGAGCGCAAGTGCGCGCGCAATGCCGGCGCGCTGGCGCTGCCCGCCGGACAATTCATGCGGATAACGGTCGGCAAACTCCGGCGGCAGACCGACCAGATTGAGGAGGCCAGCCGCGCGCTCGCGCCGGTCGGATCTGCCCTTCAGCCGCCCATGCACCTCCAGCGGCCGCGTCAGCGTGGTGCCGAGCCGCAGCCGCGGATTGAGCGAGGACTGCGGATCCTGAAAGATCATCTGGATGCGCGCCCGCAACGGGCGCAGCTCGGCCTCGTCGAGCTGTCCGATCTCGACGCCATCGAACTGAATGCCGCCGGCGGTCGGCTTCAAGAGCCGCACCAGCAATCGGCCGAACGTGGTTTTGCCCGAGCCGGATTCACCGACCAAACCAAGCACCGAACCGCGCGGCACGGCGAGATCGACCCCCCTGATCACCTCGCGCAAACCGGGCTTGCGAAACCAACCCTTATGCTCCGGATATCCGAAGCTCAGACTGCCGGTGCGGAGCAGGATCTCGCTCATGCCGGCCTCGCCTCGCCTGCCCGGTCGAGGCGATGGGCCTCCGACCACAATTGCTCGATCAAGGCCGGCGGCACCGGGCGCAGCGCGTCCGCCGGCCGGTCGGCGCGCGGCGTCGCAGCGAGCAATGCGCGCGTATAGGCATGACGCGGACGTACCAGCACGTCCGCGGTTTCGCCCTCCTCGAGCACGCGGCCCGCATGCAGCACGCTCATGCTGCGGCAGATCTTGGCAACGACGCCGAGGTCGTGGGTGACGAACAAGATCGCGCTGCCATGGCGCAAGCGCAGTCGCTCGACGAGTTGCAGCACCTGGCGCTGCACAGTGACGTCGAGGGCCGTGGTCGGCTCGTCGGCAATGACGAGGGCGGGATCGCAGGCAAAGGCCATCGCGATCAGCACGCGCTGACGCATGCCGCCGGAGATCTCGTGCGGATAAAGCGCGAGCACCCGCTCCGGCTCGCGGATCGCGACCTCGGTCAGGAGCTCGGCGGCGCGCGTCAGCGCCGCGCGCTTCGGCAGGCCGAGATGGTGCCGCAGCAAATTGCCGATCTGCGCTCCGATGCGCTTAACCGGATTGAGCGAGGTCATCGGGTCCTGCGGGATCAGCGCGATGCGGCGGCCGAGCAGGCCGCGGCGCTCGGTTTCCGTCATCGCCAGGAGATCACGCCCCTCAAATGCAATCTGACCTGACGTGATGGTTGCATTCGCGGGCAGCAGTCCGAGCACGGCACGGCCGAGCATGGATTTTCCGGCGCCGGATTCGCCGACCAGCCCACGGACCTCGCCGGGCTGCACCTCGAGGCTGACGCCGCGCAGCACATTGGCGGCACCGATCGCGACCTTCAGCCCTTCCACAGTGAGCGTTGCGTTCATGATCGCTGCACCGGATCGAGCGCAAGGCGTAACCCGTCGCCGAGCAGGTTGAGGCCGATCACGCTCGAGATGATGCAGACAATCGGCAGCGCCATGATCCATGGCGCCTGATAGACGATCTGGCGACCCTCAGCGATCATGCTGCCCCAGGTCGGCGTATCGCCTGCAACGGAGATGCCGACAAAGGAAAGGATGACCTCCACCAGGATCGCGATCCCCATTTCGACCGCGAGCAGCGTGACCAGGAGCGGAACGAGATTGGGCAGCACCTCCAGCCGCAGCAGCTTTGCGCGGCTCAATCCGATCACCCGGGCGGCCGCGGCGTAGTCGCGGGTCAGCTGCACCATCGTCTCCGCGCGCACCACGCGGGCGAAGCGGGTCCAGTCGACCACGACGATCGCCGCGATTACCGAGGTCAGGCCGGCGCCGATCACCGCCGCCAGCACGATGGACAGCAACACCGGCGGAAACGCCATCCAGACGTCGATCAGCCGCGAGATCAGCTGATCGACCCAGCCGCCGAAACTGCCCGCGAACAGGCCAAGCGCGACGCCGATCAGCGCCGCGAGCGTGGCCGCGATCAGCGCGACGGCGACCGCAATGCGCGCCGAATAGATCAGCCGCGACAGCACGCAGCGACCGAGGCTGTCGGTGCCGAGCAGATACGCGTGATCGCCGCCCTGCATCCAGGCCGGCGGCAGCTGTGCCGACATCAGATCCTGCTCGAGCGGATCATGCGGCGCGAGCACTGGCGCAAATGCCGCAACCAGCACCAGCACGGCGACCAGCGCGGCGCCTACCCACAATCGCGCGCCACCTCGCTTCAACCCGGCGAGCAGGCGCGATGGCGGCAGGGTGAGCGCTATATCAGCCATAGCATCAGCCATGGCGCAGCCTCGGATCGAGCAGCGCTACCACGAGATCGACGGCGAGATTGAGCGCGATGAACAGCACCGCGAAGGTCAGCACCAGACCCTGGATCAGCGGAAAGTCGCGATTGATCACCGCGTCGATCGCCATGTTGCCGATGCCCTCGTAGGAAAAGATGCGCTCGACCAGCACGGTGCCACCGAGCAGCAGCGTCAGCTGCACGCCGCCGAGCGCGACTGTCGGGATCAGTGCGTTTGGAAAGACCTCGTGCAGCAGGATGGCCGGCCGCGAATAGCCGCGGGCCCGCGCGATCTGCGCGTAGTCCTGATCTTCGGCATCGGCCAGCGAAGCCTTCAGGATACGCGCGACCAGCGCCGCGAAGGGCAGCGCCAGCGCCAGCGCCGGCAGGAACATGTGATGCAGCAGCGCCGAGGCCGTGTCGAAGCGGCCGGTCAGCAGGCTTTCGAGCAGATAGAAATTGCTGCGCAGGTCGATATCAATCTGCGGATCGACGCGACCGGAGATCGGCAACCACGGAATCAGCACGCCGAACAGCAGCAGCAGGATCAATGCCCAGAGGAAATCCGGGATGGCGAGCAGCGCGCCAACACCGCCATCGACCGCCCATTCCGCGCGGCGGCCGCGCAGCAGGATGCCGGCCAGCGCCACGAGGACGCCAAGCACGACGGCAATCACCGTTGCCAGCAAGGCGAGCTCGATGGTCGCAGGCAAACGCGCCAGCAGCAGATCGAGTACGCCCTGACGTACGCTGATCGAGCGGCCGAGATCGCCGCTTGCGACCTGGCCTAGCCAGGTTGCGAATTGCTGGAGGATCGGCTGGTCGAGGCCGTAGAGCGCACGCAGCCTCGTAATGTCGGCCTCCGACGCGCCGGGAGGGATCATCATGGCGATGGGATCGCCCGGCACCACGCGCAGCAGCACGAAGACGATCACCGCGACGCCGAACAGCGTGGGCGGCACAAGGACGAGTCGCTTGATGATCTCGCCCCATCGCATCGCTGTATGACTCCGCGTTTCTCGGCCGCTCAGGCCGGCGTGATGAGGTGCGGAAGGATCATGCCGTTCGCCTGCGGCACCACCTTCAGGCCCTTCTTGTGGATGATCGGCTGCACGTACTGGAACAGCGGAATCACCTCGCCTTCCTCGGCGATGTATTTGTCGACGGCCTTGTAGCCGGCGATGCGCTTGGCTTCGTCCTTCTCGCCCCACAGCGGCCCAATGCGCTCGACGAGGTCCTTGCCCTTCCAGGCGCAATGCGGCGAGGGTCCGAACATGGCAAAACCGGTCGAGGTCGAGGGATCGCCGATGGCGTTGCCCCAATTGTAGAAGGCGGCCGGCGCCAGCGCATGGCGTGCGCGCAGCTCGAAGTGCTTGGCGATCTCGTAGACCTCGATGGTGGCGTCGATGCCGACCTTGCGCCACATGCCGACGATCGCCTGGATCATCTCGTAGTCCTTCGGCTTGAAGCCGCGCGTCGTCTGGATCGTGAACTTGACCGGCTTTTCCGGCGAGTAGCCGCTCTTGGCCAGCAGGCTCTTGGCAAGCTCCGGATCATAGGCAACCTTGATCGAGGGGTCGAAGGCTGCATATCCCGGCGCCTCCAGCGTCGCGATCGGAACGCCGTAGCCTTTCAACAGCCGGTCGACGATCGCCTTCTTGTCGATGGCGTGGCTTGCCGCGAGGCGTACGTTGCGATCCAGCATCGGATCGATGTCGGTGAGGAAGATCATCGCGATATCGGACACCGGCTTGGTCTGGCCGACCATGCCGGGCTTGCCCTTCAGGCGATCGAATTCCTCGTAGGGGATTTCGAAGGTGAGGTCCGATCCGCCGGATTCCATCTCGGCGACGCGGCTGGTGGAGTCCGTGATGAACTTGAACACCACGGTCTCGAAGGCGGGCTTGCCGCCCCAATAGCCCGGGTGCGCCTTCAACCGCAGGAACGCGTTGCGCTCGAACGCGTCGACCTTGTAGGGGCCCGACCCGATCGGCGCCTTCTCGAAGCCTTCGGCGCCGACCTTCTCATAATAGGCCTTCGGCAGGATGTAGCCGGTGAGGAACGCCATCCATTTGAACAGCGTCGGCTCGAACTCCAGCACGTCGCCGGTGATGGTGTTGCCGTCGATCTTGTAGTTGCCGACCTTGGACCAGACGAACTGAATCGGATTGCCGCCCTTGGGATCGGCGGCGCGCGTGAGCGACCAGACCACGTCGTCGGGCGTCACCGGCGAGCCGTCGTGCCAGGTCGCGCCCTTGCGCAATTCCAGCGTGATCTTGCTGCGGTCCTCGTTCCAGCCCCATTTGGTCAGAAGGCCGGGCTTGAACGAGAGGTCCGCCGCCTGACCGATATAGGGATCGAACACCGACTGGTAGATCGACTGGATGGTCGGATTGACCGCCGACAGGCCCACCGTCGGATCGAACGACGGCAGATTGACGTTGTAGGCGATGGTCAGCGTACCGGCTGCTGCCGCGTGCGCAGCGCCGTCGCCGAGGAGACCGGACGTCAGCGGAAGCGCGGCAGCGCCGCCGGCGAGTTGCAGGATCGAGCGACGAGACAGTGAAGACATGTTCATTACCCCAACACGATGAGCCATGTGCGAAAACGGCGCCGCAAGCGGCGCCGTCGATCAGTGCGTCTATTTCCCGGCGCTCTCGGACCAGCGCGCCATCAGCGTGTTCGACGGCAGCGCCTCGTCGACGAGCTTTTTCGCGGTCTCGACGCCGGCCACCGGAAGCTTCTTCGGATCGAGCAGCCCGATCTGCACCAGCACCGAGGCCTGATCCCAGTAGATGTGCTCGTTGTAGAGCTTGTCACCGCGGAAGCGCACGATCGCGACCAGCGGAATCTCGACGTATTTGCCGGTCGGCGGCACACCCGGCAGCATCCAGTCGATCTCGATGTCGTGGGTGAAGCAGAACAGCATCTCGTCGACGATGCGGTCGGCACCGATGGTGCGCGAGATCGGCACCAGCTTGGTGTCCTGCGGCGTCTTCGGGATGAAATGGTTCTTGTAGAAACGCAGCAGGTCGCGGTAGCCGACCCCGCCGGTCATGGTCGGGATGTGGTTGACATAGGGCTCGGCGACCATGGTGGTCATGGTCTCCTCCGCCGAACGCGTCACGAATTCGAGCTCGGTATGCCGGTCCCACAATGTCGAGAGGTCATAGTGCGGGCCCAGGACTTTGCGGAACAGCGCGATCGAGCGCGAATGCGCCATCAGCGTCGCAGGCTTGTTGAAGCTGGTCCGCTCCGGCGCCGCGAAGGCATGGTCGCAGCCGGGATAGAGATAGGACTCGACGTCGGGACGGCCCTTGAACGCGGCCGTGATCTGCGCGCGCGCTTCCGGCGGCGCAAAGCGGTCGAGCTCGGCAAAGTGAAAGACCATCGGGCCTTTCACCTGACCGGCCTCGGCGAGATCGGCCTCGATGCCGACACCGTAATAGCTGACCGCGCAATCGACATCGGTACGCGCGGCGGCGAGGTAGGCGAGCTTGCCGCCGAGACAGAAGCCGAGCGCGCCGACCTTGCCCTTGCATTCGGGGCGCGCACGCAGGACCTTCAGCGCGTCCGCGGCATCCTTGATCGACTGGTTGGCGTCGAAGCGCTGGTAGTAGCCCATCGCCTTGCCGAAATCGGCCTCGGTGTAGCCGAGCTCGATGCCGGGCTCCATGCGCCAGAACAGATCCGGCGCGAGCACGACATAGCCTTCCTCGGCATAGTAGTCGGCGACCTCGCGCATCGATTTGTTGACGCCGAAAATCTCCTGCAACAGCAGGATGCCGGGACCGGAACCTGACGCGGGGACCGCGAGATACCCCTTGAAGCTGCCGCCATCCTTGGCAGCGATGTCGATCCATTGTCCGGCCATCGTTCGATCCCTTCTCGTCGTTGAGTCCCTAGGGTCTTCCCTCCGGCGCGTCTGTTTGACGCGTCCTGCATGAGCCGAAGGCCTTGCCTTTTTCATCATGCTTTCTTAATTGAACTTTTAATGTAAGAATCCAACTTGTAAATAGCATAGATTGAGCACAGCCTGCCTAGGCCGTAAGCGAGGCGGGAATCAGGAGACGATTTTGCGGAAGACTGAGAAGGCTGCGGCGAAACGAACCGGCGCGACGGTCAAGCCGAAGCAGCAGCGAGCCTCCAACGAGCGGCCGGGCTCCTGGCACCTGGCGCGCAGTGAAACCGAGCGGCGGCTGTCGGAATTCGAGTTCAGGGTGGAGCGGCTGGCGCAGGCCTATTACCGCTGGAAAGCCGCGTGCCTTGCGGCCGTCTGCGACGTCCCGTTGACGGGTGACGATGTTGCCGTGCTCAACGTGGTCAGGATGGGTGACGAACCGAAACGGCTGTCCGAGATAGGTCAGTTGCTCAACCGCGTCGACGTCCCCAACCTGCAATACGCCACGCGCAAGCTGGTGAAGGCCGGCCTGATCGAGACCGAAGGTTCGTCATCGCGCAAGGAGACGCGCTATCGCCCGACCGAGACGGGCCACTCCGTCACCGAAGCCTATGCGGCGTTGCGCGCCGCGACCTTGCCGCCTATGCTGGAGGCCCTCGAAGGCTGGGCGGAAAAGTCCGAGGCCGCCGGCAGTCATCTCGAGCTGGTGTCGAGCCTCTATACCCAGGCAGCCCAGGTCGCGATCACCAGACGGCACCAGCCATAAGGGATTGTCCCGCGCGATCCATGGCGATTGCAGACGAAAAACTGGCGATCCCGGCATGACTCGAACATGCGACCTACGGTTTAGGAAACCGTCGCTCTATCCGGCTGAGCTACGGGACCGCGGAACCCGCTGAGCGGGTTACCGGCCCGTTCATATCAAAGCAGCGGCGGGACCGGAAGCCTACACTTCGCAGACCGGGCGGGAGCTTCAGGGCCTTACGCCCTGATATTGTTGTCCCGCACCACCTTGCCCCAATAGGCGACCTGCGTGTCGAAGAAGGTCTTGAACGCAGGCCCGTCCTCGAGCAGCAGCGTCATCTGCTGGGTCTCCTTCAGCTGGGTGGCAGTCGCCGGCTCACTCAGGATCTCCTTGGTCGACGCCGCCATGGCCGCGACGATGTCGGGCGGCGTGCCTGTGGGCGCGAAGATGCCCCACCAGGCGAGCGTCTCGAAATCCGGGAAGCCGGCCTCGATCGCGGTTGGCGTATCCGGCAGCAGCGGCAGACGCTGGCGGCCGAGTTGCAGGATCGGGCGCAGCAGATTGGTGCCGAGTTGGGCCGCGACCAGCGCCGCCGAACCCGCAATGAGATCGACATGGCCGCCGAGCACGTCGTTCATGGCAGGCCCGCCGCCACGATAGGGCACATGGGTGATCTCGACGCCGGCCTTGTTGCCGAGCACGGTCATGGCGAGATGGCCAAGCGTGCCGATGCCGACGGAGGCGTATTTCACCGCGCCCGGGGACGCCTTGCAGGCCGCCACCACGTCGGCAAAGCTCTTATAGGGGCGGCTGGCATTGGCCGCGATCACATAAGGCGCGGTGCCGACCAGGAAGACCGGCATCAGCTCGCGCTCGACGTCGACCGGCGGCTTGTCGAGAATGGACGGGATCACCGCATGGGAATCGAAGGTCACCAGAAACGACGAGCCGTCCGGCGGGCTCTTGGCGACCTGCGCCGCGCCGAGCGCACCGGCGGCGCCCGATTTGTTCTCGACCACGACAATGCGGTTGAGCCTGGTTTGCAGATTGCTTTGAAGCAGCCTCGCCATCGCATCGGTCGATCCGCCCGGCGGAAACGGTACCACCAGCGTGATCTTGCCGGCCTGAGCCGCCGCCGGCATCATTGCGAGAATGGCCGGCGCAGCCAGCAGCGCGCGTCGTGTGATCGTCATGGTCGCCTCCCTTTTTTGTTTTGCCGCTCCGCTTTTTGCTTTTGAGCGTTACGTCGTCCCGAAACCGGACCCCGCTTTTTTATATTCCGGCCGCGGTGGGCTAAAGATGTCCAGCACGCGGGCGCCGTCAGGTCCGGCACGCATGGTGTGCGGCACATTGCCGGGCGTGCGCCAGAAATCGCCCTTCTTCACGGAAATCTCCTCGTCACCCTGGACGCGGATCGCCGAGCCGTCGAGCAGCACACCCCACTGCTCTTCGGGATGATGATGCAGCGTGCCATGCGCATGCGGCGCCAGCGTCACCACCGACAGCATCGCCTGCTCGCCGGAGAAGATGCGCGTGGTCACCCCCGCGGCGAGTTCGCGAAACAGCCCGTCGCTGGCGTCGTCGAGATTGTGGAATTCGTCCTTCTGGCTCACGCCCGTTCTCCCTGCCTTGCTTCGATTACGACTTGCCGTAGGAGCCCTGGTAGCGGCCCTCGCGGATCGCCTTCAGTGTCTCCTCCTCGCGCGTGATCTGGGCACGCACCGCCTCCAGCAGCGCCGCAGCGCCCGCGGCGGGAAATGACACCACGCCGTCTTCGTCGCCCACCACGATGTCGCCGGGCGAGATCACGCTGCCTCCGATCGAGACCGGCACGTTGATCTCGCCGGGGCCGTTCTTGTAGGGGCCGCGATGGATCACCGCGCGGGCGAAGCAGGGAAAGTCGTCGCCGGCGAAGGCCGCGACATCGCGGATGGCGCCGTCGATCACATAGCCTTCCGCTTTGCGCCACTGTGCGATGTTCTTCATGATCTCGCCGACCAGCGCCCTTGTCTCGTCGCCGCCGCCGTCGACCACGATGACGTCGCCGGGGCCGACCAGCTCGAGCGCGCGGTGGATGGCGAGATTGTCGCCGGGCCGGGTGCGCACCGTGAAGGCCGTCCCCACCAGCTTGCCGCCGCGATGATAGGGCTTCAGCCCGACCGCGCCGGGCAGACGGGCGAGATTATCGGAAATGATCGAAGTCGGCGCGACCCGAAAACCCTCGATGATGTCGGTCGGCGGCTTCGGCACGCTGTTGGCAGCGATGGTAATGGTCATACGTTCAGTCCTTCCGTGATTTCTCTTAGTCGGCGTGCGCCTTCGAAGGCGTCATCCGGAACGCGCGCCCCTCCTTCATCCACGCCGCGCGCTCGTCGCGCAACAGTGTGCGGCGAACTTTTCCGGAATCATCGCGCGGTGGCGCGCTGACGATCTCAAAACTCTCGGGATGCTTGTAGCGGCTGAGCTTGTCCTTCAAAAAATCCGCCATGCCGTCGGAGATCGCCTGACCGTCAGCGCCGGCCTCCAGCTCGATGATGGCGTGCACGCGCTGGCCGAATTCCGGATCGGGCAACCCCACCACGACGCAGGAGCGCACGCCGGGACAAGCGGAAACCGCAGCCTCGACCTCGGCCGGATAGATGTTGGCGCCGCCGCGCAGCACCATATCGGCGAGACGGTCGCCGAGATAAAGATAGCCCTCTGCATCGAGCCTGCCGATATCGCCGAGCGATTCCCAGCCGTCGGTGCGGCGCTTCGGCTCGGCGCCGAGATAGTGATAGGTGGCGTCAGTGCCCTCATTGTTGAGGAAATAGATCTCGCCGGTCTCGCCCGGCGCGACGTCCTTGCCGTCCTCGCCGACGATACGTAAGCGCGCCATCTCGCCGATCTTGCCGACCGACCCCTTGTGCGTCAGCCATTCCGTGCCGGAGATGATGCACGAGCCCTGCCGCTCGGTGCCGCCATAGAGCTCCCAGACCCGCTCCGGTCCGAGCCAGGCGATCCAGTTCTCCTTCAACCAGGGCGGCATCGGAGCCGCCATGTGGAACACGGTCTGGAGGCTCGACACATCGTAGGAATTGCGCACGTCCTCCGGCAGCGCCCAGATCCGGTGCATCATGGTCGGCACGAAATTAACCCATTGCACGCGCTCGCGCGCGATCAGCCGCAGCGTTTCCTCGGCGTCGAACTTGACGAGACCAGTGAGCCGGCCGCCGCCGAACAGCGCATAGTGCGACAGGATGAACGGCGCATTGTGATAGAGCGGCCCCGGATTGAGCAGCGAGGCGCCGGTGGGGATGTTGAGCGGCAGCGGGGCGACGGTGTCGGTCACGGCCGGATGGTGATCGAGGATCACTTTTGGGCGGCCGGTCGAGCCGCCGCTGGTCATGGCCTTCCAGTAGCGCGCCACCGGCGGGTTGAGCTGCTCATCGGAAAAACCCTCCGGCACGAAATCGGCAGGCAACCGGTTCGGCGCATTCCAGTCGGCTTCGCCGCCGACCACCAGCGCCGGCTTCAAAATGTCGAGCACGGCAGCGGCTTCGCCGCGCGGCAGCCGCCATGACAGCGAGGTCGGTGTCGCCCCGCATTTCCACACCGCAAACGAGGTCTCGAAGAATGCATTGCCATTGGGCAGGCCGATTGCGACAAAATCGCCGGGCTTGACGCCCTTCGCCGCGAACGCCCGGGCGCGCCTGTTGGCGCCGCGTTCGAGCTCGTCCCATGTCAGCGTGTCCTGCCCATGGCGGACGGCGATCGTGCCTTGCGGTTTGCGTTGCGCGTACCAGCGCGGCACGTCGGACAGGGGCAGCAGCATCAGGCGTTTCCAGTTCGTCTTCTTGGCGCCGCCTCAGGGCGAGGCGGTCACGGGACGAAGTGTAACAGCCGGAGCCAACCCTTCAAGGTGCCTGCCTTCAAGGTGCCCGCCTTCAAGGCATCCGCATCAGCGCTCCGCTCCGCAGCCCGGAATATCGAACAGCGCCGCAAGGCCGCATTTCGAGGTCAGCATCTTGTCACCGTCATGGCCGACGCCGGCGACGTCCCACACCCTGTGATTGGGTGTGCCGTGGTCGCGCTTCGCCATCGCGTCCACATAGGCGTGACCGCGGGCGTAGCGATAAGGGCCTTGTGCCTTGGCCATGCAGCTCTTGTCGAGCGCAGGATGCTCCGGATTGGTGTCGAGCGTGCCGAGCAGGTAGATCACGTCACGCTCGACATAGCGCTGCTCGAGCGCAGCCGGCGTCGCGTCGGCGAGATAAAGCGGGCGTTCGTCCATGCCGTATTTCCAGTTGTTGTAGCCCGGACAGGACGCAGCAATCGCGGGCACGGGCCGATCGGCACTGAAATACGCATAGGACGACGGGTTGGCGACGACGTAGCGGACATCAATGTGCTGACGCGACAGCGCCGCCTCGCCTTTGCCGGCGATGGCGTAGCGCTGCGCGACCTGGCCGCCGCCGGAATGACCGGCAACCACGACCTGCTTCAGATTCGGGAAGATGCGCCGGTCGGACAATTTTGCGAGGATCGCATCCAGCGCCTCGAAAGAAGAAACCGGGTTCGGCGCAAGCGCCGCATCGCCGCCCTCCCAATCCCTCCAGCGACCAGCGCAGTGTTTCCGCCGGCAGCTTGTGCGCTTCGATATCAATCTCCGCCAGGAACTGCGGCACGATCATGATCGCGCTCTTGCCATCATTGCCCGCTGCGACCTGCGCGGTGTTGGCTGAAATATAATATTCGTCGGCGTTGCGCAGGCGTCCGTGCAGCACGATGATCGCGCGAGAGATCGCCGGTAACGGCATCGACCAGTCGCTGGACACGTAAAGCGGCAAAATGCCCTGCCCGCCGACCGAAAGCCGCGCATCGGCAATCGCCTTCACCGGCTTGCGGTTGGGAGCATCCTCATCCGCGGCGCGCGCATGGCCGCAAATGAGCGCCAAAGCGATTACGGCAAGACCGGCCAGCGCTCTCATGTCGTCCCCCTCGAATTCAAATCGACCAAACTCTACGCGCATCGGATAGTGCGCGGCTGTGACTGCCGCGCCACGTCAAGCAAAAAATGTCAGCATCCCAGCCATGAAATTCCCGGGTTCCATGGGTGACAAGCCGGCGATAAAGGGGCAAAAATCTGTTCCGACTCAGTTCGGGTTGAGTTTTGCAAGGAATGCTCTCGTAGAATGTCGGACGTAGTTGCATCGCGTCGCGCGGCGCCGCTTATCGTTGCCGCAGCAGGGTTTTTTCTGCTGACGTCGTCGCATGTCCACGCCCAATGGTGGAAGCGCGCACCGGTCGATTTCGAGGAATGCGCCGACGCGGCCGAGAAAGCCGCGACCAAGGCCGAGAAGACATCAGCACTTGCCGACTGCAACGCCAAGTTCGCCGGCCGCCGCAAGACCGGCGGTGGCTACACCTATTACGACTTCCTGCAAGACCGCACCTTCGACATCGCCGGACCCAATCCGACGCCGGAGGAGCAGAAGAAGATCGACGAATCCTACACCGCCTATCTCGCCAATCAGCGCCGCAGCACCGTCGTGGCCGATGCCCTCGCGCGCCAGCAACAGGAACAACAGGCGCAACAGATCCAGCAGGTGGCGCTGCGCACCGAGGTCGAGCGCGTGCCCGTTCCGGTCGAGCGGCCCAAGGTCTTACAGGCCGGCGGCGATCCGCGATCACGGCAAAAGGGCGCGAACTGCACCAAGAGTGCATTCTCCTGCGAATGGCCGCGCCTGTCGGAGGGATTGAGCGATCTGAAGAAGATGTTCAGCCCGACGCCGAGCAAGCCGGCGAAGAAGGGCTGAGTTTGCCATGCCGAATGTAGGGTGGGCAAAGGCGCGCCCTTCGCGCGCCGTGCCCACCACCGAACAGCTGGAGAAAATGGTGGGCACGCTTCGCTTTGCCCACCCTACAACTCCGCCGTCAGTTCGTGTGCTTCTTCTTGGTGTGCCTGGGTGTCGCCACCGGCGCAGCGACTGTTGGTGAATTGCCCAACGCCGACCTGCTCTCCTGCAATCGCCTGTCATAGCCGGGAGAGTTCATGACGGTCGGCGGCCTTGCCTCCGCGATCGTCGATCCGCCACAGAACGCGGCCAGCGCGAGCCCGACTATCAAACGACGTTTCATCGCGCTCCTCCATCAACCGCCGCGAATCTGCTGCGGCGTCAGCCCGGGCGGGCCCGCGGCCGCCGTCTCGGCGTCCCTGATCAGCGCAACAATGCGGCGCATCAGCGGCACATCGACATTGTTCTGCTCGGCCAGCGCAATGACCGCACCCTGGAGGTAGTCGATCTCGGTCCGGCGCCCCTGCTTCAAATCCTGCCACATCGAGGAGCGCGCCTCTGGATCGATCTTCATCGTCCGCCCCAGGATCGCGCTGAAGATCATATCGGGCAACCTCAGCATTGTCGGCATCCAGTTCGGCGGGATCGGCGTCGCCGAGGCCGGCGTGATGCCGGCAGCCTTCAGTGTGGCGAGCCCTTCCGCCATCTGGTCGGCAAACAATTTTCGCCAGTCGCGGTTCGCCAGTTGCGCGGCGAGCGGCATGTCGGACAACGCGCTGAGCGCGTTGTTCAAATTGATGATCAGCTTGCCCCATTGCACGCCGGTGATGTCACGGCTCGCGCGCACGGCGAGACCGGGCGCCGAGAGTGCCGCGGCCGTGTTGTCCGCATCTTCGCCGACATGAATGTCGCCCGAGGTCGAACGATGGAAGCGGCCCTCGCCCATCGCGATCACGTTGAACGGCACCATGCCGGCGAGCACGCGCCGACCGCCGAGCCGCTGATGCAGCGCGGCGACATTGCCGACGCCGTTCTGAAGGGAGACGATGACGGCATCCTGCGGCGCATGCTGCGCGATCTGGTCCGCGACATCAGCGGTGTCGGCGCTCTTCACGGTGACCAGCACGATTCCGGCGCTGTGGAAGATCGCGGGATCGTCCGACAGTGCGAGCTGGCCGGCGCCTAACTTCTGCTCGGAGCCGTCGAAATCGGTCAGCCGCAGGCCGAACCGCTCGATCTCGGTCTTCACCCGCGGCCGCACCAAAAGCGCGACGCGACGGTCGGCGGCGGCCAGCTGGCCTCCGACAAAACAGCCGATGGCGCCCGCGCCGGCCACCACGATCGATCGATCCGTAACCACCTGGCTTGCTCCCTGAATGACCGGCCCTCGATAGCAGAGCCGACGCTGGCTGCCCATCGCCCGGTTGCGGCGCAATCGCCTTGTAACCGTCATGAGAGCCTCATATGTTTTCGACAGGGGCTTGTTACCGGCAAGAGAACGCCAAAGGAGAACGCCATGGGTTTACTCGACGTCCTCAACGGCATGCAGAACGGCCCTCGCGGCCCGAGCGCGCCGAGTTCACAATCCTCATCCAGCGGCGGCATGTCGCCCATGACCATGGCGATCCTTGGTCTGCTGGCCTGGAAGACTTTCAAGCATTTGACGGCAGGCCAGCCGGGCGCAGCGCCGCAGACGGCGCCGACTTCTGTGCCGCCGCCGGTGAATGCGGGCCCGGGCGGAGGCCTAGGTGGCGCGCTTGGAGGTGCTCTTGGCGGAGGCGGCGGCCTCGGTGATGTGCTCAAGGGTGGCCTCGGCGGCCTGCTTGCGGGCGGCGCGGCCGGCAGTGTGCTCAGCGGCGGGCTCGGCGATCTCCTCAACCAGCTTCAGCAGGGCGGCCACGGCGAGACCGCCAACACCTGGGTCGGCAAGGGCGAGAACAAGCCTATCGCCCCCGGTGATCTCGCCAATGCACTCGGCGCCGATCAGATCCAAAGCCTCACCGCCCAGAGCGGCCTGTCACGCGACGAGCTGCTCTCCGGCCTCAGCCAGTATCTGCCGCAGGTGATCGACCATTTGACGCCGGACGGACGGCTGCCGACCGAGAACGAGATCTCGGACCGAGTCTGATTTTAGTCAAACCGAGGGGAGCACTGACATGAGCATGGGCGGCATCTTGTGGATCATCGTCGTCGGCTTCGTCGCCGGCCTTATCGCACGCTGGCTGGCGCCGGGGCCGAACAACCCGTCAGGCTTCATCCTGACCACCATCCTCGGCATCGTCGGTGCGTTTCTCGCGACCTTCATCGGCCAGGCCATCGGCCATTACGGTCCTGACCAGGGCGCCGGCTTCATCATGGCCACCATCGGCGCCGTGGTAGTGCTGTTCATCTGGCACCGGCTGGTGGCGAGCGGCGTGATCAAGGGGTAGCCCATCTCGCCCGGCAAATTCTTGCGTCGTCCCGGCGAAGGCCGGGACCCACCCACAGGATTGGGTTTGGCGAAGACTCGTAGTTGTCAGTGTCGCGTCGCAACGGCCATTTGTGGTTATGGGTCCCGGCCTTCGCCGGGACGACAACTTTGTTTGACGCGCCCGGGGGACGTCACCCCGGCACAGTTACGTAATCACGTCACCAAATGCATCCCGGCATCCATGCGCACGATCTCGCCGGTCATGTTGCTCGACGCCGGCATCGCCAGGAAGCAGACGAGCTGGGCGATATCATCAGCGGTTGAGGCGACCTTGAGCGGCACCTTCGCGACCACACTGTCGCGCACCTGCTTGGCGCCGGCCTCGCCGCGACCCTTGGTGAACCAGGGCGTGTCGATATAGCCGGGGCACACCGTGTTGACGCGGATCAGCGGCGCCAGCGCACGTGACAGCGACAGCGTCATCGTGTTCAGCGCGCCCTTGCTTGCAGCGTACGCAATCGACGAGCCGACGCCGCTGATGCCGGCCACTGAAGAGACGTTCACCACTGCCGACGGCCGCCCCGACGCCTTCGCGCCGGCCTCGAGCAGGCTGCGCGCGGCACGTACCATCTGGAACGGGCCGATGGTGTTGACGCCGTAGAGTCGCTGGAAATCTTCAGCCGACAATCCATCGAGGTCGGCATGCGCGACGTGCTTGGTAGTGCCGGCATTGTTGACGAGGATGTCGAGCCGGCCCCAGGGCGCTGCTGCCGCCACGATCTTGCGGCAATCCTCGTCGCGCGAGACATCGCCTTGCGCGACCAGAACTTCCGCCGCGCCCGCCTTGCGGCAGACTTCCGCGGTCGCCTCGGCTTCCTTCTGGCTCGAGGAATAGTTGATGACGAGCCGCGCCCCACTCCGCGCGAGAATTTCAGCGGTCGCTGCGCCGAGCCCGGATGCCGACCCCGTCACGATTGCGCACAAACTGTCCTTTGCCATCCGGATTTCCTTCCCCGTTATTAAATTGCCGACGCCCTGTTTAGCGAGTTTGCCGCGCCCTGCAAATCGAGCAAACTCCGCTAAGCGGAATTAGTCCAGATCGGTTCTTGTCCCCATGCCGACGCCGCAGATGGACCTGCGATCCACGCTTGTCAGAGCCATGGCTTTTTCCGATCATCCGGCGCAAGAAGAGACTGCGCGGCGGCCCATCGGGCGGAACGCGCCAATGGTAAAACACGGGGAACGCTGTGGCGGAGAGTGACAATATCGTCGTCGAGACCGCGGAGAAAATCTTCGCCGATCTCGCCGATCCGCAGACCATCAACAACGACAAGAAGAATTCGTGGCAGGCGCCGCTGTGGCAGGCGCTGAGCGAAGCCGGCCTGCCGCTGTCCTGGGTGCCGGATGACCTCGGCGGCTCCGGCGCGAGCCTCGCTGACGGTTTTGCGCTTCTCAACGCCGCCGGCCGTTTCGCCGTCGCGGTTCCCCTGGCCGAGACCATGCTCGCAGGCTGGCTGCTCGCGCAAGCGAAGATTACATCACCCGAAGGTGAGATGACGGTGCTGCCGGCGTCTCCGAAGGATCGCATCACGCTCGCCCCAGACGGCTCGCTCTCCGGCCGCGCCCGTGGCGTGCCGTTTGCGAAAGCGGCCAGGCATTTTGCGGTGCTGGCGCACGGCAAGGACGGCTTCTCGATCGCATTGGTCGACGTGAGCAAGGGCCGGATCGAATCCGGGCTCAATGTCGGCTACGACCATAGCGACACCGTTACGCTCGACAAAGTCCAGCCCGTCACCATCAAGCCCGCGCCAAAGGAGTTTGACCAAACCACAATGATGCTGATGGGCGGTGTCGCGCGCAGCCTTCAGATCGCCGGCGCGCTGGAAGCGATGCTTGACATCTCCGTGCGTTACTCCAACGAGCGCGTCGCCTTCGAGAAGAAGATTTCGAAATTCCAGGCCGTGCAGCACAATCTCGCGCGCCTCGCCGGCGAGTCCGCCGCAGCGTTGGCTGCCGCAACGTCAGCAGCCGACGCCATTGCGAACGCAAAGTCGTTCGACGACGAGGTCTATCTCGAAGCCGCGTCGGCAAAGATCCGTTGCGCCGAGGCAGCAGAGAAAGGCGGCGGCATCGCGCATCAGGTGCACGGCGCCATCGGCTTCACCAACGAGCACATCCTGCACCGCTATTCGCTGCGGGCGTTGGCCTGGCGCGACGATTTCGGTTCGGAGAGCCACTGGGCCGTCGAGCTCGGCAAGCTCGTCGCCAATCGCGGCGCCGATGAATTGTGGCCGCTCGTGGCGTCGCGCTGATCAGGAGACGAGACACAAATGACCGCTGCCCTCCGTTTCGATCCGATCCGCCTGCCCGAGAAGTGCGAGCAATTGCGCAAGGAAGTGCGCGCCTTCCTCGCCGAGGAAATCGCCGCCGGCACCTTCGATCCGCACAAGCCCAATCGCGAAGACACCGACGCGCCGGAATTTTCCCGCCGGGTCGGCGCCAAGGGCTGGCTCGGGATGACCTGGCCAAAAAAATATGGCGGCCAGGAGCGCTCCTTCCTCGAGCGCTACGTCGTGACCGAGGAAATGCGTGTGGCCAATGCGCCGACGCGCCGCTTCTTCGTCGCCGACCGCCAGAGTGGGCCGGTGCTGATCAAATACGCGCCTGAGCACATCAAGATGGAGATTTTGCCGCGCATCTGCCGTGGCGAGATCTGCTTTGCCATCGGTATGAGCGAGCCGAATTCAGGCTCCGATCTGTTCGCCGCAAAAACGCGCGCGACCAAGACCGACGGCGGCTATCTCATCAACGGCACAAAGATCTGGACGTCGTCGGCGCATATCGCCGATTACATGATCGCGATCTTCCGGACCTCGCAGCCGACCAAGGAAAACCGCCGCCATGGCCTGACCCAGTTCCTGGTCAAGATGAAGCAGCCGGGCATCCAGGTGAATCCGATCGGCCAGATCACCGGCCAGTACGAGTTCAACGAGGTCGTCTTCACCGACTTCTTCGTGCCCGAGGATCACGTGCTGGGCGAAGTCGACGGCGCCTGGAAACAGGCGACGAGCGAGCTCGCTTACGAGCGATCGGGCCCCGAACGTTTCCTCGAAACCTATTACGTGCTGACCGAGCTGGTCCGCGCGGTCGGTCCCAACCCTGACACACGCAGCGCCGAAGGCATCGGAAGGCTGGTGGCGCAACTCCACACCATGCGGCGGATGTCGGTCTCTGTCGCCGGCATGCTGCAAGCCGGCAAGGAGCCGGTGGTGGAGGCCTCCATCGTCAAGGACATCGGCACGGTCTGGGAGCAACAACTTCCGCACCGCGTGCGCGATCTCGCCGCCTTCGTCGAGGAGACCGCGACCAACCGCGAGACGCTGGAGCGGCAGCTCGACTTCGCCATCAAGACCGCACCGAAACTGACCATCCAGGGCGGCACCACCGAGGTGCTGCGCGGCATCATCGCGCGCGGACTTGGGCTCCGCTAAATCTTCGAGGATCATCATGAGCACCTATAAAGATATCGGCGTCGAGAAGGTCGGGCATGTCGGCACCATCGAAATCCGCCGCCCGCCGCTCAACTTCTTCGACATCTCGCTGATCAACCAGATCGCGGACGCACTCGACGAGTTCGATCGCGACATCGAGATCCGCAGCTCGGTGCTCTCAGCACAGGGCAAGGCGTTCTGCGCCGGCGCCAATTTTGGTGACCCGGCGCGGCAGGCGCAGGAGGCCCGCGAGGCCGAGAAGACAGCCAAGGGCGACCCGGCCGACAACCTCGGTCCGATCAACCATCTCTACCTCCAGGCCGTCCGCATCTTCCGCGCCAAGAAGCCGATCGTCGCCGCCGTACAGGGTGCGGCCATCGGCGGCGGTTTGGGCCTCGCAGTCTCGGCTGATTTCCGCGTCACCTGCCCCGAAGCGCGCTTCTCCGCGAATTTCACCAAGCTCGGCTTCCATCCCGGCTTCGGCCTGACCGTGACGCTGCCCGAGCTGATCGGCAAGAACAACGCTGAGCTGATGTTCTACACCAGCCGCCGCGTCACCGGCGAAGAAGCGGTCAAATGGGGCCTCGCCAACGAGCTGGTGCCGCAGGACCAGGTGAAGGCAGCCGCGATGAAGCTCGCCGGCGAGATCGCCGAATGCTCCCCGCTCGGCCTCGTCTCCACCCGCGCCACGATGCGCGCAGGCTTGGCCGATCGCGTCATGGCTGCGACCAATCACGAGCTCGAGGAGCAGACGCGGCTGCGCGCGACGGAAGATTTCAAGGAAGGCGTCAAAGCCACGGAAGAGCGGCGCGCGGCGAATTTCAAGGGACGGTGATTGCGGCGGCGTATTGCTGGGATGCCCTCTCTCAACCCGTCATCCTGAGGCGCGAGCTGTGCGGTGCGCAGCGCCGTACAGGGAGCCTCGAAGGATGAACGGCCCCGCCGGTGGCCGTCGCCCTTCGAGGCTCGCCGAAGAGGCGAGCACCTCAGGGTGACGGATCACTACAATCAACTGATGCGGAACGTCACGCCGCCCAGCAGGAATTCATTGCCCGCGACCGCAAGTCCTCTCGCCCTGGCGGCATGCAGCACACCCGCAATGTCCGCAACACGAAACTCCAGCGCACTCATGATTTCGCTGGCGCCCTTCACGAAGCGGAAGCTCGCATTGGGCAGTTTCAATTCGGCGTCGCCACCCGGCGTAACACCAATGATCTTCCCCCAATGCTCCGCCAACCCTTGCGGATCCGGGCTCTGCATCTCCACGCCCGTCAGTGCCTGCGTCACATCCTTGCGGATGAACTTCTGCCAGTCCGGCCCCGCGGGCGGATACGCGCCCAGAATGTCGTCGCTGCCTTCGGTGTGGTTGAACTCGATGAAGGCGGCGCGACAGTCGCGGGGGTGGAGCTGTACGCCGTGATAGGGCGCGTGGTCGATCACGTTCGCCGTGCGCACGCCCAGCGCATTGGCGTTGCGGCCGCGCTCATCGGGGTCATTGCAGCAGAAGATCGCCATATAGCCGCCGCGCCCGCCGCTCTTCTCGATGAAGCGGCTGGCCGTGGTGCCGTCCTTGAACGGCGCCACCACCTCCAGCAGAATCGTGTCGACCGGGAGCAGCGCGTTCTCGAGACCGTATTTTGCGACATTGCCGTCGCGATAGCAGACGGCGAGACCCATGATCTCGGCAATGTCGGAGATCACCGGTGCGAGCTGCGGCGCGACCAGGCAGATCTGCCGCAGCCGCATATAGGGCGCCATGGTCATGCGCCCTTGAAGGTCGGCTTGCGCTTCTCGACGAAGGCCTTCGCGGCCTCCTTATGGTCCTCGGTGTCGCCGCAGCGGGTGTGATGGATCGCCTCGCCGTCGAAGCAGTCTTCCAGCGCAAGATGCTCGGCATTGTTGATATTGCGCTTGATGAAGCCGAGCGCGATCGACGGACCCTGGGCCAGTGACAGCGCGAGCTCGTGCGCGGCCGCATCGATCTCGGCGTCGGGCACGACCCTCGTCACCATGCCGATCGCATGCGCCTCCTTCGCGGTGAGCACCGGCGAGGTCAGATAGAGCTCGCGCGCCCGCGCGCTGCCGAGCAGCTGGGTCAGGAAATAGGTGCCGCCGTAATCGCCGGAGAAGCCGACTTTTGCGAAGGCGGTGGTAATCTTGCAAGATTCGCTGGCGACCCGGAGGTCGCAGGACAGTGCCATCGAGAGGCCGGCGCCGGCCGCCGCACCATCAAGCTGCGCCACCACGGGCTTCGGCATCTGATGCAGGATGCGCGAGACCTCCATGCCGCGGCGCAAATTTGCAAGCTTTTGTTCGAACGGCAGCGGTGCACGGCCCTCCGCCATCGACTTGACGTCGCCGCCGACGCAGAAGCTGCCGCCCGCGCCCTTGAACAGCACCGCACGCACCTCCGGATCGTCGGCCGCGCGTCGCGCCGCCTCGACCAAGCCGCGCACCATGTCTGGATTGAGCGCATTCTTGCGCTCGGGGCGGTTCATGGTGATGGTGAGCAGCCCGCCTTCGAGCTTTTGCAGGACCATGTCGTTGCTCATGGGTGTCTCCCTTATTGTTGTTTTGCTCGGTCTCTCACCACACTCGTCATTGCGAGGAGCGAAGCGACGAAGCAATCCAGACCGTCTCTACGGAAACATCTCTGGATTGCTTCGCTTCGCTCCTCGCAAAGACGAGGTTTATTTTTTGACCAGCGGGCAGCGCGACTGCTCCAGCGATTGGAACGCCTCGTTGCCGGGCACTGTGGCGAGCAGCTTGTAGTCGTCCCAGCGGCCTTTTGACTCCGACGGCTTCTTCACCTCGAACAGGTACATGTCGTGCACCATGCGGCCGTCCTCGCGGATCTTGCCGTTCTTGGCAAAGAAGTCGTTGATCGGCGTTTCCTTCATCACCTTCATCACGGCCGCAGAGTCGGTCGTACCGGCCGCCTTCACGGCCTTCAGATAGTGCGTGACGGAGGAATAGACGCCGGCCTGCGCCGACGTCGGCGGCCGTTTCATGCGCTCGGTGAACCGCTTCGAGAATGCGCGCGTGTCGTCGTTGAGGTCCCAGTAGAAGGCCTCCGCCAGCAGCAGGCCCTGCGCGGTCTCCAGTCCGATCGAGTCGATATCGGTGACGAAAGCGAGCAGCGGCGAGATTTTCTGGCCGCCTTTCATGATCCCGAACTCGGCCGACTGCTTGATGGCGTTGACGGTGTCGCCGCCGGCATTGGCAAGCCCGATCACCTTGGCCTTGGAGGCCTGCGCCTGGAGCAGGAAGGAGGAGAAGTCCGACGTGTTTAGCGGATGCCGCACGTTGCCCAGCACCTTGCCGCCGGTCTTGACGACGACGTTGCTGGTGTCCTTCTCGAGATCCTGGCCGAAGGCGTAATCGGCGGTGAGGAAGAACCAGGTATCAAGCCCCGACTTCACGGCGGCAAGGCCGGTCACGTTGGCCTGGCCGAACGTGTCGAACACGTAGTGCACGGTGTAGGGACCGCAGGCCTCGTTGGTGAGGCGGATCGATCCGGGGCCGTTGAACATGATAATCTTGTTGCGCGCTTTCGCGATCTCGCCGGCGGCAAGCGCGGTCGCGGAGGCCGCTACGTCGTAGATCATCTCGACGCCCTGGTTGTCGAGCATGTCGCGGGCAATGTTGGCGGACAGATCGGCCTTGTTGAGATGGTCGGCGGCCAGCACCTGGATCTTGCGTCCCAGCACCTCGCCGCCGAAATCCTCCACCGCCATCTTGGCCGCAGTCTCGCTGCCCGGACCGGTGATGTCGGCATAAAGGCTCGACATGTCGAGGATACCGCCGATCTTCAGGGGCGGCTTGTCCTGGGCCTGCACCGCGCTCGCACTCAGGGCGAACGACGCCGCAAAAATGCCCGACAAAATTTTCTTCATCAAAAAAAGACCTCCCTTGATCGCGCCGCGCTCTATTGGCGGCTTGATTATCGCTGTTGCCGCAATCATGCCGCATGGGCGAGAGCGCAGCAAGCGCGGTGCGTTACCAAGATACGATTGGCACACGTGTTTTCCGCAAAGCGGAATGGTGGAGTGCCGCAAAATGTCTCAACTTCGTCATTGCGAGCGGAGCGAAGCAATCCATACTGTCTCCACGGAAAGATTTTGGGTTGCTTCGCTCCGCTCGCAATGACGGAGTGTGAGGAAGCCCCTTCGCCGCTTGCTCGATTTGCGTTAAGAGTAGAACGCAGCTCAACCTCTCCGGGCAACGTGAAGCGAACGACTTTCCTGCTCATTGCCGCAACATTTCTGCTTGCGTCGCGCCATGCCGCGCTCGCGGCGGCCTGCCAGTTCGAGTCTCAGGGCGAGGGTCGTGTCGCAGCAATCGTCGATGCGCGCAGCGTGCGCCTCGATGACGGGCGCGAAATCCGCCTCACCGGCATCGAGCCGACGGGGACGACGAAGCAGGCGCTGACCTCGCAGCTCGTCGGCCGCGACGTGACGCTGCGCGGCACCGACGACACGCCCGACCGCTATGGCCGCCAGGGCGCGCTCATGTTCGTCGCTGAGAGCGATACCTCCGTGCAGGCCATGCTGCTCGCCCAGGGCGACGCACTCGTCTCCGCCGAGATTGCGGACAAGGGCTGCGCGGCCGCCCTGATGGCGGCGGAGGCCGAGGCGCGGCGGCAAAAAAAGGGCAACTGGGCTGACCCGTCGGCCATAAAAAACGCGGAAAGTCCGGACGATATTTTGGCCGGGATCGGGCGCTTTATGGTGCTCGAGGGCAAAGTCCTGTCGGTCCGGCAAGCTGGGGCAGTGACCTACCTCAACTTCGGTCGGAACTGGACACGCGGCTTCGCCGTGACTATTTCAAGGCGCACGTTGCCGGCGTTTGAAAGCGCCGGAATGACCCTTAAGTCCCTGGAAAATAGGCGTATTCGCGTTCGGGGCTGGGTTGAGGGGACGACGGGGCCGCGTATCGATGTGCTTCGGGTGGGACAGGTCGAGTTGCTGGGCGCAAACGAGCCAGGGGTAAGGCCCTAAAGGGCCAGGCACGGGTTAGACGACGTGAATGGGGTGCTAGGACGGCACGGACGAGGTGATGGCCGCCGCCTGCGGGCTGCGCCGGCCGTGCTATGCCTTGTGCTGGGTACAGCCCTCGCCGGCTGCGGCGACATGAACCGGTTCCAGACCGCGGCGACGACGCCGACAATCGCGATGCCCAAGCCGAAGCCGGCCGTCGCCCAGACCCCCGCCACCGAAAAGGAGCACGAGCGCATCCTGGCGAGCTATGGCGGCACCTATGACGACCCCAGGCTCGAATCTCTGGTCAGCAAAACCGTCGACCGGCTGGTTGCCGCCTCCGATCGTCCCGACCAGGGCTACAGGGTCACCATCCTCAATTCCGGCGCCGTGAACGCCTTCGCGCTGCCGAACGGACAGCTCTACGTCACGCGCGGACTTCTTGCGCTTGCAAGCGATACGTCGGAATTGTCCTCGGTGCTGAGCCACGAGATGGCGCATGTGCTGTCCAAGCACGCGGCGATGCGCGAGGACCAGGCCCGCCAGGCCGCGATCGTCACTCGCGTCGTCACCGACATGAGCACCGATCCCGATCTCACCGCGCTCGCACTCGCCAAGACCAAGCTGACCATGGCGAGTTTTTCGCGCAACCAGGAGTTCGAGGCTGACGGCATCGGCGTCGGTATCTCCGCCAAGGCACATTTCGACCCGTATGGCGCGGCACGTTTCCTCTCGGCGATGGAGCGCAATGCCGAGTTGAAGGCCGGCAAGACCACGCTCGATCCGCGCGCACAGGATTTCACCTCGTCGCATCCGGCAACCCCCGAGCGCGTGCAGAACGCGCAGACGATCGCGCGGCAATACGTCGCCCCGGAAGGTGGCGAGCGCGACCGCGAGAGCTACCTCGCCGCGATCGACAACCTCGTCTATGGCGAAGACCCCAGCGAAGGCTTTGTCCGCGGCCGGCGTTTCCTGCATCCCAAGCTCGGCTTCACCTTCCAGGCGCCGGACAATTTTACGCTCGACAACACTGCGCAGGCGGTGATCGGCGTGCGCGAGGGCGGCTCGCAGGCGATGCGCTTCGACGTGGTACGGGTGCCGGCCGAGCAGTCGCTCGGCGATTACCTCAATTCGGGCTGGATGGAAGGCGTCGAGAAGGCCTCCATCGAGGATATCACCATCAACGGCTTCCCGGCCGCTTCCGCTACTGCCAAGGGCGATCAGTGGCAGTTCAAGATCTATGCGCTGCGCTTCGGCAGCGACGTCTACCGCTTCATCTTCGCCACGCGGCAGAAGTCGACCGAGAGCGAGCGCAATGCGCGCGAGACCGTCAATTCATTCCGCCGTTTGACGCTCGAAGAGATCCAGGCCGCGCGTCCGCTGCGCATCAAGGTCATCACCGTGCAGCCCGGCGACACTGTGGAATCGATGTCCCACCGCATGGCCGGCGTCGATCACCCCGCCGAACGCTTCCGTGTGCTGAACGGCCTCGACGCGCATGCGCAGGTGAAGGTGCGCGACCGCGTGAAGATCGTGACGGATTGAGGCGCGGTCTGGTAGCTCCAGCGTGCTTCAACAACTCTCAGTGGGGTAATGGGTCCTGGCTTTCGCCAGGACGACATCCGGGTGAATTTTTAAGCGCCCGCGTCCATATCCCCGGCCTCGCGCTGGCCACTGAGCCAGAGCGCGAGCAGTGTCCAGAATGCGCCGGACAGGAGATACGCGCCCGAAGCGATGACGCCGAGATTGGTGGCGAGCAGCAGCGCGACGAGCGGAGCGAAGCCTGCGCCGAACAGCCAGGCCATATCGGAGGTCAGCGCCGAGGCCGTGTAGCGGTAGGCCTGTTTGAAGTTCGAGGCGATCGCGCCGGAGGACTGGCCGAACGATAGGCCGAGCAGGATGAAGCCGATCACCATGTAGATGGTCTCGCCGAACGCGCCGGCGTCAAGCAACTGCGGCGCGAAGCCGCTATAGACCGCGATCGCGATCGCCGATCCCATCAGCAGCGGCTTGCGGCCGACGCGGTCAGCGATGACGCCGGAGGCCACGATCGCGGCGACGCCGAACACCGCGGCGACGATCTCGATGATCAGGAAGCGCACCGGGCTTTCGCGGGTGAACAGAAACACCCAGGACAGCGGAAACACGGTGACCATGTGGAACAGCGCGAAGCTCGCCAGAGGCGCGAACGCGCCGAGCATGATATTCTGGCCTTCACGCGCGACCGTCTCGGAGATGCGCGAGGGCTGCAATTCGCGAGTCTCGAACAGCGAGGCATATTCCTCGGTCGTCACCATGCGCAGGCGCGCGAACAGTGCCACGACGTTGATGGCGAAGGCGACGAAGAAGGGATAGCGCCAACCCCAGTCGAAGAAATCGTCGGCCGACAGGTTTCCGGCGAAATAAGCGAACAGCGCGCTCGCCACGATCAGCCCGAGCGGCGCGCCAAGCTGGGGCACCATCGCGTACCAGCCGCGCTGGGAGGGTGGCGCATTCAGCGCCAAGAGCGAAGCCATACCGTCCCAGGCGCCGCCCCAGGCCAGACCCTGTGCGATACGCGCCAGCGCGAGCAGCCAGATCGCGGCACTACCGATCTCGTGATAGCCGGGCAGGAACGCGAGCGCGACGGTGGCGGTGCCGAGCAGGAACAGCGCCGAGACCAGCTTGGCCGTCTTGCCGTATTCCCGATCGACCGTCATGAAGATGACAGTTCCGATCGGCCGCGCGATGAAGGCCAGCGCGAAGATCATGAAGGCATAGAGAGTGCCGGTCAGCTCGCTGGTGAAGGGGAATACCAAGCGCGGGAACACGATCACCGAGGCGATCGCGTAGACGAAGAAGTCGAAGAATTCCGAGGTCCGGCCGATGATGACGCCGATGGCGATCTCGCCGGGACTGGCCTGGTCGTGGCCGTGCTCGCCCGAGTGGATGTCTGCCATTGCGGGGGTCTGTGCCGTCGCCATGCGTGCGCCCTTAACGTCCTGAAAACCAAAGCCGACCACCCGGCGGGCGCCGGGCAATCTGCCCTTGTGTGGCCCAACATTCCGCACTGCAACATTGGACAAATTGTCCAATGTGCGGATTGCTGCGCCGCAGCTACCCATTGGTCCCGCAAAGGAAACTCATTCTCATAAGGCTTGGCCGTGTCACGTCTCAAGATCCTGGCGCTACTACCCCTGGCAGTTGCGCTCAGCGGCTGCAACTACGTCGTGCTGGCGCCAGCCGGCGACATCGCTGCCCAGCAGCGCGACCTCGTCATCATCTCCACCATCCTGATGCTCCTGATCGTCGTCCCCGTGATGGCGCTGACGGTGCTGTTCGCCTGGCGCTACCGCCAGTCCAACACGTCGGCCCGCTACGAGCCGGAATGGGACCACTCGACCAGCCTCGAACTGGTGATCTGGTCGGCGCCGCTGCTCATCATCGTCTGCCTGGGCGCGCTGACCTGGATGGGCACGCATCTGCTCGACCCCTACCGCAACATCGGCCGCATCAACGCGGAACGCGCAGTGGACCAGTCCAGGGCTCCGCTCGAAGTCGACGTCGTCGCGCTCGACTGGAAGTGGCTCTTTATCTACCCCGATTACGGCATCGCCACCGTCAACGAGCTCGCCGCGCCGGTCGATCGCCCGATCAACTTCCACATCACCGCGTCTTCGGTGATGAACTCGTTCTACATCCCCGCACTGGCCGGACAGATCTACGCGATGCCGGGCATGGAGACATCGCTCCACGCCGTGATCAACCACGCCGGTACCTACAAGGGCTTCTCCGCGAACTACAGCGGCGCCGGCTTCTCCGGCATGCACTTCAACTTCCAGGGCCTCGACGACAAGGGCTTCGACGCCTGGATCGCCAGCGCCAAATCCGCCGGCGGCTCGCTCGGCCGCACGGAATATCTCAAGCTGGAAAAGCCGAGCCAGAACGAGCCGGTGCGCCGCTGGGGCACCATCGATTCCGATCTCTACCGCCTGATCCTCAACATGTGCGTCGAGACCGGCAAGATGTGTCAGAGCGAGATGATGGCAATCGACGCCAAGGGCGGTCTCGGCCATGAGGGCCTGAACAACACGCTGCCGCTGGCCTACGACAAATATGCCCGCCGCGGCACCGCGCTCGGGCCCGAGCCGACCTTCGTCGCCGGCACCTGCACGCCCGACGCGCCGCAAGGCGCCGCGACGACGGCGGCCATCAAGGCCCCCATCGACACCGCGCCGCTCATCGGCGCCGGCCTGAAGCGGCCAACCTTCACGCCGCTCAAGTCCTCGTCCTTCTTCCTCGGACAACGTCCGAAGTCAGACTCCTGAGAGAGCACGCATGTCTCCTGATCTTCTCAAGCTCATCTTCGGCCGGCTCAGCATCGATTCGCTGCCGCTGCACGAGCCGATCCTGGTCGGTACCTTCGCGATGGTCGCGCTCGGCGGCATCACGCTGCTCGCCGGCCTGACCTATTTCCGCCTCTGGGGCTATCTGTGGCGCGAATGGTTCACCAGCGTCGACCACAAGCGCATCGGCATCATGTACATGATCCTCGGCATCGTGATGCTGCTGCGCGGCTTCGCCGACGCGCTCATGATGCGCGCGCAACAGGCGCTCGCGTTCGGCGGCTCCGAGGGTTTCCTCCCCGCCCATCACTACGACCAGGTGTTCACGGCGCACGGCGTAATCATGATCTTCTTCGTGGCGATGCCGCTGGTCACGGGCCTGATGAACTTCGTCGTACCGCTCCAAATCGGCGCGCGCGACGTATCGTTCCCGTTCCTCAACAATTTCAGCTTCTGGATGACGGTCGGCGGCGCGGTGTTGGTGATGGCCTCGCTGTTCATCGGCGAATTCGCCCGTACCGGCTGGCTGGCTTATCCGCCGCTGTCGAATATCGGCTACAGTCCTGACGTCGGCGTCGACTATTACATATGGGGCCTCCAGGTCGCGGGCGTCGGAACGACGCTGTCCGGCATCAATTTGATCTGTACCATCGTCAAGCTGCGCTGCCCCGGCATGACCATGATGAAGATGCCGGTGTTCACCTGGACCTCGCTCTGCACCAACGTCCTGATCGTCGCCTCCTTCCCGGTTCTGACCGTCGTGCTCGCGCTGCTCACGCTCGACCGCTATGTCGGCACCAACTTCTTCACGAACGATTTCGGCGGCAGCCCGATGATGTACGTGAACCTGATCTGGATCTGGGGCCATCCCGAGGTCTACATCCTGGTTCTCCCTGCCTTCGGCATCTTCTCGGAAGTGACCTCGACCTTCTCCGGCAAGCGGCTGTTCGGCTACACCTCGATGGTCTACGCCACGGTGGTCATCACCATCCTGTCGTACCTGGTCTGGCTGCACCACTTCTTCACGATGGGGTCGGGCGCCAGCGTCAACTCGTTCTTCGGCATCACCACGATGATCATCTCGATCCCGACGGGCGCGAAGATGTTCAACTGGCTGTTCACGATGTATCGCGGCCGTATCCGCTTTGAGCTGCCGATGTTGTGGACGATCGCCTTCATGCTGACCTTCGTCCTCGGCGGCATGACCGGCGTGCTGCTCGCGGTGCCGCCGGCCGATTTCGTCCTGCACAACAGCCTGTTCCTGATCGCTCACTTCCACAACGTGATCATCGGCGGCGTGGTGTTCGGCGCGTTCGCCGGTATCAATTACTGGTTCCCGAAGGCATTCGGCTTCAAGCTCGATCCGTTCTGGGGCAAGCTGTCGTTCTGGTTCTGGGTCACGGGCTTCTACCTCGCCTTCATGCCGCTCTATGTGCTCGGCCTGATGGGCGTGACCCGCCGGCTTCGCGTGTTCGATGATCCGTCCTTGCAGATCTGGTTCATCATCGCCGGCATCGGTGCCTTCCTGGTCTTCCTGGGCATTCTCTCGATGCTGATGCAGTTCGCCGTCAGCTTCCTCAAGCGCGAGCAGCTCAAGGACGTCACCGGCGATCCCTGGGATGCACGCACACTGGAATGGGCGACCTCCTCGCCGCCGCCCGCCTACAACTTCGCTTTCACCCCCGTCGTTCACGACAACGACGCGTGGTGGGACATGAAGCGCCGCGGCTATCGGCGTCCGCTGACCGGGTTCAAGCCGATCCACATGCCGAGCAACACCGGCACCGGCATCATCCTCGCCGGCTTTGCCACCGCGATGGGATTCGGCCTGATCTGGTACATCTGGTGGCTTGCGGCTGCGAGCTTCATCGCAATGCTCGCCGTCGGGATCGGTCACACCTTCAACTACCACCGCGACTTCGACATTCCGGCCGATGATGTCGTCCGGGCCGAAGACGCGCGCACCCAACTGCTCGCCGGAGCCAAGTAAATGACGATCGCTGTCAATCCCACCCAATCCGGCGAGCCGCTCTTCTACCTCGCCGACGAGCACCCGCACCCCGAAGGCTACAGCACCTCGCTCGGCTTCTGGATCTACCTGATGAGCGACTGTCTCATCTTTGCGATCCTGTTTGCGACCTTCGGCGTGCTCGGCAGCAACTATGCCGCCGGCCCGGCGCCGAAGGATCTGTTCGACCTGTCGCTGGTCGCGGTGAACACCTCGATGCTGCTGCTGTCGTCGATCACCTACGGCTTCGCCATGCTGACGATGGCGCAGAACCGCATCGGCCAGACGCAGATGTGGCTCGCGATCACCGGCCTGTTCGGCCTCGCCTTCATCGGTATCGAGCTCACCGAATTCGCCCACATGATCCATGAAGGCGCGACGCCGCAGCGCAGCGCCTTCCTGTCCGCCTTCTTCACGCTGGTCGGCACCCACGGCCTGCACGTCTCCTGCGGCCTGATCTGGCTGGTGACCTTGATGGTGCAGGTCTGGAAGTTCGGCCTGATCGAGGCCAACCGCCGTCGCCTGATGTGCCTGTCGATGTTCTGGCACTTCCTCGACGTGGTCTGGATCGGCGTCTTCACCTTCGTCTATCTCCTGGGAGTTCTGCGATGAACACCGACACCCACGCCGCCCACGCGGATCACCACCACGACGACCATTCGCACGGCTCGCTCTCGACCTATCTTCTCGGCTTCGTGCTCTCGGTGGTGCTCACCGCGATCCCGTTCTGGCTGGTGATGAGCGGGGCGCTGCCGAGCAAGCAGATCACCGCACTCGTCATCATGGCCTTCGCGGTCGTGCAGATCGTCGTGCACATGATCTACTTCCTGCACATGAACACCAAGTCCGAGAACGGCTGGAGCATGATGGCGCTGATCTTCACCATCGTCATGGTGGTGATCGCGCTGTCCGGTTCGCTGTGGGTGATGAACCACCTCAACAGCAACATGATGCCGATCCATGAGATGACCGGGATGAAGTGAGCGGGACTCTGAGATGAGCAAGACCTGGACCGTGATAAACGAGGCAACCAGGACGCGCGGCAAGGCCGCGCGCCCGTCCTTGTGGCTCGCAGTCCTCTCGCTCACCGCCTTCGTCCTTCTGATCGCTCTCGGCGTCTGGCAGGTCGAACGTCGTGTCTGGAAGCTGGCGCTGATCGAACGCGTCGAGCAGCGCGTTCATGCCGCGGCCCAGCCGATCCCCTTGCCGGCATCGTGGCCCGCGGTCACCGCCGCGAATGACGAGTACAGGCACGTCACCATCTCCGGCCGCTTCCTGCATGACCGCGAGACGCTGGTTCAGGCCGTCACCGAGGAAGGCCCCGGCTATTGGGTGCTGACGCCGCTCCAGCGCGGCGACGGCAGACTGGTCCTGATCAACCGCGGCTTCGTGCCGTCCGAGCGGCGCGACGCAGCGACGCGCCAGGGCGCCAATCCGGACGGCCAGGTCGAGATCACCGGCCTGCTGCGCGTGACGGAGCCGAAGGGCGGATTCCTCAGGAACAACGTTCCCCAGCACAACCGCTGGTACTCGCGGGATGTGGCCGCGATTGCGGCGGCACGCGGTCTCCACGACGTCGCCCCGTTCTTCATCGATGCCGACGCCGGATCACAAGCCGACGGCGGGCCAATCGGCGGATTGACCGTGGTGAGCTTTCCCAATAACCACCTGATCTACGCGCTGACTTGGTTTTCCCTGGCTTTCATGCTGGCCGGCAAACTTTTCGTCACATTCGGCGGCGGGCTGTTCCGCCGCAAGCGCTTCGTCCACGAACCGGCCAGCGGATCTGATGCCGCCGCGCACAGGACGGGATCAGATGCTGGAACGATCGTCGAACCGACCTGACGACGGAATCACGCACGGCGAGCTGGCCGTCACGCTGCAATCGCAGGCGGACGCGCGCAGCGAGCTGATCGGCGTTGCACCGACGGACGACGAGACCAACCGCAAGAACATGGCGCTGCTGATCCAGCTGCGCTGGACCGCAGTGGTCGGCCAGATCGTCACCATCGGCGGCGTGCATTTCTGGCTCGGCATTCCCTTACCCCTGACCCGGATGGGCGCGGTCATCGGCGCGCTGGTCTTCCTCAATGTCTCAAGCCTGGTCTGGGTGCGCCATCGGGCCGCGATCACCAACAATGAGTTGCTGGTTGCGCTGATGCTGGATGTCGCAGCCCTGACCGCGCAGCTCTATCTCAGCGGCGGCGCCACCAACCCCTTTACCTCGCTGTTCCTGCTCCAGGTGACGCTGGGTGCGGTGCTGCTCGATGCCCGCTCGACCTGGTCGCTGGTGGCGCTGAGCTGCGCGAGCTTTGTGTGGCTGACGATGGCCTACCGGCCGCTCGACCTGCCGCCGAACCCGCTGAGCGAGACCTATACGCTCACCGTCACCGGCATGCTGCTCGGCTTCGTCCTCAACGCCGTGCTGTTGGTCGTGTTCGTCACCCGCATCAACAGGAATTTGCGCGAGCGCGACGCGCATCTGGCGGCGTTGCGCCAGCATGCCGCCGAGCAGGATCACATCGTCCGCATGGGTCTCCTGGCATCGGGCGCGGCGCATGAGCTCGGCACCCCGCTCGCCTCGCTCTCGGTCATCCTCAGCGACTGGCGCCGCATGCCGGATCTCGCCGCCGATCAGGAGCTCGCCGAGGATCTCGCGGAGATGGAGACCTCGCTGCAACGCTGCAAGACCATCGTGACGGGCATTCTGGTATCCGCGGGCGAGGCGCGCGGCGAAGGATCATCGCCGACGACGGTGACGGCCTTCGTCACCGCGCTGGTCGAGGAATGGCGCAACGCGCGTTCGGCGCGGACGCTCTATTTCGTCAACACCTTTGGCGAGGACGTCGCGATCGTCTCGGACGTCGCCCTGAAGCAAGTGATCTTCAACGTACTCGACAACGGCTATGAAGTCTCGCGCGACTGGGTCGAGCTCCTGGCCGAGCGCGAAGGCGACAATCTCGTGCTGTCGATCAGCGACCGCGGCCCTGGCTTTGCGCCGGAGATGCTGGCGCAGCTCGGAAAACCCTATCAGTCGAGCAAGGGCCGCGCCGGCGGCGGGCTGGGCCTGTTCCTGGTGGTCAACGTCGTGCGCAAGCTAGGGGGCAGCGTGACCGCCGAGAACCACCGGAAGCGCGGCGCCACGGTCCGCCTCACGCTACCGCTCGCAACGCTCGCGATCGGAGGCAGCTTTGACGCCTGACCGTTCGCTCATCGTCGTCGAGGACGATGCCGGCTTCGCGCGCACGCTCAAGCGCTCGTTCGAGCGCCGCGGCTACGAGGTCGTGCTCGCCGGCTCGATTGAAGAGGTCCGCAAAGTCCTGGAGGGACGCTCCTTCGGCTATGCCGTGGTCGACCTCAAGCTCGGCGGCGCCTCGGGGCTTACCTGCGTCGAACTCCTCCACACCCACGATGAGGAGATGCTGATCGTGGTGCTGACAGGATTTGCCAGCATCTCGACTGCCGTCGAGGCGATCAAGTTAGGGGCCTGCCACTACCTGGCAAAACCCTCCAATACCGACGACATCGAAGCCGCCTTCAACAAAGCCGAAGGCAACGCCGAAGTCGCGCTGGATGTCCGGCCGACATCGATCAAGACATTGGAATGGGAGCGCATCCACCAGACGCTGATCGAGACGGATTTCAACATCTCGGAGGCAGCGAGAAGGCTGGGGATGCACCGGCGCACGCTGGCACGAAAGCTCGAGAAGCGGCCGGTGAAGTAGGTCGCTTTCGCAGGGCAGATCAGCCGATCTACGATCTCGGTGGCTCAACACGCGAAAGCGGAAGGCGCAGCCTGGCACGTGCTAACCCCGGAGGATCAAGCCCGTGGCTTACGCTTCCGCCCTCGCTGTTCGAACGATAGCGCACGAATCGTTGATCTGCCTACGAGCCGGCGGCCCAGCGCCGGTCGCATCCAGGACGACGACGGATGCGCTACCTTGCGCTACTGCGCCGCTACGTTCCCGTTGGCGTCGCGATCGTTCTTCGGGTTGTAGCCGGAGTCGTGCAGATTTTTGAGATACGTGGCGTGGTCGTTGTTATTCACACCACCGGTCCAGCCCATTGGGGGCGGAGATGCAGGATCAGGAATCGCGGCATTTGCGTTCAGCGCGTGGTGATGATGATGCGCTGCCGATGCTGCAGAAGCCGAGAGACCGAGGATCGCGAGAGCGACGAGCAGTTTTCTTGTCATAGTTAGCTCCTTTGAGATTTCCTGAGATCCCCCCCTGGAGCGTTACAAGCTATAGCATACGCACACGCCCGGAGGTAGCCGCACTCCCTCTCCGTCACCGCAAAGTGAAATCTTTGGAGTTTTGGTGATTGGCGCGAGCCGCTTCGTCTTTCTCTGCAATGTCGAGCGGCGATGCCTTCTCGCGCGCAGTCGCTCGGCGACTGCAATGATGAGAGCTCGCACGCGATCGCGTGGCGGAATATTTAGCGACCGCAAAAAAGATCTGAGCGCGCCGCGCGCGGAGCGAAGGGACGAGCGAACCGCTTGTCCTTGCGATGTGCGCAAGATCACCGCTCTCGACTCAAACAAAAAGCCCGGCCGAACGGCCGGGCTTTTGATTTGCTGCGATCGATGCTGCGAGGCGCTTACGCGGCCTCGTCAGCGACCGTGGTGTTGTCGTCGCCATCGGTATCGTCGGCATCGCCCTCGGCATCCGCCTCGCCTTCGGCGGCTTCCGTCTTGGCGCCGGTGCGGCGCGGGCTCTTGGCGAGCTGGGCCTCGATTTCCTTGACCGCTTCGGTCTCGGTCGAGTGCTGCACCACCGCGATCTCGCGGGAGAGACGATCGAGCGCCGCTTCATAGAGCTGGCGTTCAGAGTAGGACTGCTCGGGCTGCGACTCGGAGCGATAGAGGTCGCGCACGACTTCCGCGATCGCGACGATGTCGCCCGAATTGATCTTCGCTTCGTATTCCTGGGCGCGGCGCGACCACATGGTGCGCTTGACGCGGGCGCGGCCCTTGAGGGTCTCGAGCGCCTTCTTGACCAGCGCGGGCTCGGACAGCTTGCGCATGCCGACGTTGGCGACCTTGGCGGTCGGCACGCGCAGCGTCATCTTGTCCTTGATGAAGTTGATGACGAACAGCTCGAGCTTCGCGCCGGCGATCTCCTGCTCCTCGATGGCCAGAATCTGGCCGACGCCGTGAGCGGGATAAACGACGAATTCGTTGGCCTTGAAGCCCTGACGCTGGGTCACGACCTTCTTTTCCTCGACCTTCGGCGCGGGCGCAGCGGCCTTCACAGCCGGCTTCGCAGCAGCAACGGGGGCCTTGGCAGGGGCGGCAACAACGGGCGCCTTCGGAGCAACGGGCTTGGCAGCGGGAGCCTTGACCGAAGCAGGCTTGGCAGCAGCAGGCTTGGAAACGGTCGCTTTCGCGGCAGTTTTGGCAGTCTTGTTAGGCATTGCGCTTCTTTTATTCTTGGAGGACTTTGCAGCCGGAGCCTTCGTGGCGGCACGGCCCTTGGATGCGCTACGGCTGGCCGTGGCGACTTTCTTGGCCTCCTTATGGGAAGCCCTCGCAGAAGTACTCTTTTTACGCGTTTTCTGTGACACAGCCTGCGCGCGGAAACTGCCACGCCCCTGTTCGACATCTGGTTTCACGGGAACCCTGAGGGGCCAACTGGGCTGACAGGGTTCAGCTTAATGTGCCCAATATAGCACATTTCCCGCAAAAATCAATGATTTAGGGGTCTTAAGGCCTCGTTTTCGGCGCTAACCAAGGTATTAGGGTTAAGTTTGAGGCCGAATTAGTCTCCAGAACCGGGGTTCGGAGAAAAATATTTGTCAAACTTGCCCTCCACCCCCTCGAATTCCTTCGCGTCGTCGGGTGATTCTTTCTTCTGGGTGATGTTGGGCCAGCTCTTGGCGAAGTCGGCGTTGACCTGGAGCCACTTTTCGAGGCCCGGTTCCGTGTCCGGCTTGATGGCGTCGGCAGGACATTCCGGCTCGCACACGCCGCAGTCGATGCACTCGTCAGGATGGATGACGAGCATGTTGTCGCCCTCGTAGAAACAGTCGACCGGGCAGACCTCGACGCAGTCGGTGTACTTGCACTTGATGCAGGCTTCAGTGACGACGTAAGTCATCCAACGCTCCGAAAAGCTCTTTTAAAAGTCGCGGCTTGCGTAGCGCGGATGGCCCGGCGCCGCAAGATCAGGAACGGCCGATCATGACGGCTTTGTGTGGTTGATCGACCAAGAAATGAACTCAAAGCGCAATTAATTACTCTTTGCGCTCACTGACCTCTTCGTAAAGCACGCGTGCCGAAGCTGCATCGCCGCGGCGCTCGTTGAAGTCGATCACTTTCAACACGCGCACGGTGCGATCGAGCGCGATGGTGAGCACGTCACCGATCTTGATCGCATGGCCCGGCGATTTCTCGCGCACACCGTTGACGCGAACGTGGCCGGACTCGACGAGCTCAGCCGCGGAGGTGCGCGCCTTCACCACCCGCGCATGCCACAGCCATTTGTCGAGGCGCTGCCGCTCGGTCGTGGGATCACTCCTTGCGACCGGCGAGCTGCTCCTTCAGGGCAGCGAGTTTTGCAAAAGGCGAGTTCGGATCGATCGGACGATCGCGCTCACGCGGAGGATTCGCACTCGAGGCGTAGGGGCGCAGCGACGGGCCGCCCTGGCGATCGCGGCCCTTGTCGCGGTCACGGCCGCGATTGTCGCGGCCCTTGTCGCGATCACCGCCGAACTTGCCCTTGTTGCGATCACGATCCTTGTTGTCGCGATCCTTGCCTTGATCTCTACCTTGGAAGCTGCGGTTCTTGTCGTCGCGCCCTTCCTGGCGCGGCGCGCCTTCGGCACCACCTTCGCGCGGCTTGCGGAAATCCTTGGCCCCATCCCTGCGATGACCGCCGCCATGACGATGGCGCTCGCCGCGCTTCTCGCCGTCGGCGGCTTGCACTGCTTCGCCTTCGGCGGGCGCTGCTGCGCCTGCCTCTGCGCCCGCCTGCGGACGCGGCTGGTTGCTATGACGCTGGTGACGGTGACGTTCGTGGCGCGGCTTGCGGTCTTCGTGACGGCCGGCGGGACGCCAGACCTCGACGAGTTCGGGTTCGGCGGGCGCAGCCACAGCCTCAACAGGCGCGGCGGCATCGGGCGATACAACCGCTTCTGTTGCGGCGGTCGCAGCCGGAGCAGCTTCAGCGGCAGCCTCCACAGGTGCTTCTTCCGCCGGCGGAGCGATGCCGGGGGCATCTTCAGGCGTGACCGGCGTTTCAGGCGCGGCTTCCAGCGCCGGTTCCTCGTGGGCGGGCTCGTCGTGCTGCTCCATGCCGGGCGCGTCTTCGACGGTGACCGGCTCGGCGGCGGCTTCGATCGCGTTGTCCGCGGGCACGGCGGCTTCCTCAACCGGCGTCTCGGTCGCAGTCGCATCAGCCGGAGCCTCAGCACTGGCCTCTGCGGTCGGTGTCTCTGCAGCCACCACCACCGGCTTCGGCGGCAGCGGCGCGCGCTTCTCCATGCGATAGCCGAGCGCGCGCAGCACCGAGGCGAAATCTTCGCCAGCGGAGCCGGTGAGCGAGGTCATCGCCTGCGTCACGACAAAACCGCGGCCATCGAACGCGCCGGCGGGCTTTTCGCCGGGCGAGTTCTCGCGCCAGGCCAGCGCCGGGCGGATCAGGTCCGCAAGGCGCTCCAGAATGTCGACGCGCACGGCGCGCTCGCCGGCCTGCTTGTAGCCGAGCACGCGATAGGCATCGCGCGGCAGCTGCTTGTCGACCGGGAACGAGGTGCGGCCCGAAGATGCCAGATGCTGCGCGCCGGACAGCGACGACAGATCGACATTGTCCTGCTTCAGCGCCCACAGCAGGGCTGCGAGCGCACGCGCGGCGGGCTTCAGGATGCCGGGGAAATAGATGTGATAGGCGCCGAAGCGGACGCCGTATTTGCGCAGGACCGCGCGCGAGGGCTGGTCGAGATCCTTCAGCTCGTTCGCGATCTTCGGCCGCTCCAGCACGCCGAGCGCCTCGACGAGCTGATAGGCGATGCCGCGGGCAATGCCGGTGACGTCCTCGGCCTTGCTGAGCTCAAACATCGGCCCGAGCAGCTTTTCGATATGCGTCTTGAGCCAGAGGTCGAGCCGGGCCTGCACCTTCTCACGGGGCGCACCGGTGAGGCGCTCATCCGAGATGATGCGGATGCGCGGATGCAGCGCCTCCTCTGCAGCCGTCAGTCGCGCCACGGCGTCGCCGGTCCAGCGGATGGTGCCATCCGACGTCAGCACGAACTGATCGTCGGGCGCACCGCCCAGCTTTTCGGCACGCGTGTTGATCTCGCCGGCGAGCACCGCTTGCGCGGCAGCCTGCAAGGCTTTCGCATCGGAGCCGGCTTCCGCCGCATCCGGTGCAAAGGTGAAGCCATCGAGACGGCCGATGACATGGCCTTCGACGATGACTTCGCCGGTCTTGCCGATTTCCGTATTCAAGCTCGTGTTCTCCCGCAGGCGGCGCATCAATACACTGGTCCGGCGATCAACGAAACGCTCAGTCAAGCGTTCATGGAGCGCATCCGATAATTTATTTTCGACCTCCCGCGCGATCCCCTGCCAGTGTTCGGGGTCGGCGAGCCAATCCGGCCGGTTGGCGACGAAAGTCCAGGTGCGGACCTGCGCGATCCGGCCCGACAGCGTGTCGATATCGCCGTCGATACGGTTGGCCTGGTCGATCTGGGTCGCGATCCAGGCATCGGGAATGCGGCCCTTCTGCATCAGGAAGCCGTACAGCGTGGTCACGAGCTCGGCATGGGCCGCCGGCGACAGTTTTCGGTAGTCCGGGACCTGGCAGGCCTCCCACAGCCGTTCCACCGCGGCCTTGCCATGCGCGATATCGCGCACCTCGACGTCGCGGGCGGCGTGGTCGAGCACGCGCATGTCTTCCGCAATCGGCGCCCGCGTCAGCGCCTCATGGCCGGGCGACTGGTTCAGGGAGACCTGGAGCGCGCCGAGGGAGGCGAAATCCAGCTTCGAATTGCGCCATTGCAGCACCTTCACATGATCGAAGGTGTGGTTCTGGAGCGCATTGACGAGCTCGGGCTCGAACGGCCCGCAGCGGCCGGTGGTGCCAAACGTGCCGTTCCGTGTGGCGCGGCCGGCGCGGCCGGCGATCTGCGCGAATTCGGACGGCGTCAGGCGGCGGAACTGGTAGCCGTCGAACTTGCGGTCGGAGGCAAAGGCGACGTGGTCGACGTCGAGATTGAGCCCCATGCCGACGGCGTCGGTGGCAACGAGGTAATCGACCTCGCCGTTCTGGAACATCGCCACCTGTGCGTTGCGCGTGCGCGGCGACAGCGAGCCGAGCACAACGGCGGCGCCGCCATGCTGGCGGCGGATCAGCTCGGCGATGGCATAGACCTCGTCGGCCGAGAACGCGACGATAGCGGTGCGTCGCGGCTGGCGCGTAATCTTGCGGTCGCCGGCGAATTCGAGCTGCGACAGCCGCGGCCGGGTGATCATGGAGACGCCGGGCAAAAGCCGCTCGATGATCGGCCGCATGGTGGCGGCACCAAGCAACAGCGTCTCGTCGCGGCCGCGGCGGTTGAGGATGCGGTCGGTGAAGACGTGGCCGCGCTCCAGGTCAGACGCGATCTGGACCTCGTCGACGGCGAGGAAGGAGACATCGAGGTCGCGCGGCATCGCCTCGACGGTCGAGACCCAATAGCGCGGCGACTTCGGCTTGATCTTCTCCTCGCCAGTGATCAGCGCCACGGCCTCAGGCCCGGCGCGATCGGCGATCTTGTTATAGACCTCGCGCGCCAGCAGCCGCAGCGGCAGCCCGATCATGCCGGACGAATGCGCGAGCATCCGCTCGATGGCGAGATGGGTCTTGCCGGTGTTGGTCGGCCCGAGCACCGCAGTGACGCCCGCGCCAGGCGCGCGCTCGGAAGCGTAGGGGGAGGAAGAGAAGGCCATATCTGAATGATTAGGTAGTGGCGATTGGGGCGAATGTCAGTGCTGTTTGGGGCGGCGGCGCGAAGCGCTCACGGCATGCACCATTGTCATCGCCCGGCTTGACCGGGCGATCCAGTATTCCAGAGGCGGCGCAGATCAAACCGAGAGGGCGCGGCGTACTGGATGCCCCGGTCAAGCCGGGGCATGACAGCGGTGAATGCGGCAACGCTCCCCAAATCCCGCGCAACTGTCTCACTTTGCGACGCTTTTCCCGCATGCTCTTAAGCTTCGGAACGACTCTAGAACGAATCGCGGCCGAATCGCAGACTCCCCCGAGAGTCCCGTTCCGTTCACGCAACATGTCGCGGGACCCTCTCTTTCATCGCACTAGATGGAGTTTTGCCCTGTCGCACAAGCGACGTTTCGAGGGCGAGTTCCTTAATGTTGGGGACGGCGCGGAGTCGAATCAGAATCGGGGAGGAGTCAAATGGATTCACGGCCCATAGCCCCGAAACGCATTTCCGCGAAAACAACCCCATGCACAGTAGAAACGGCCTGCGGCGGCATGGCGGGGTGACGGCGCGTAAGGTGTTGGGGCGATGTAGCAAAACTCTCTCGAAATGGCGGGAGATCGTAGCCCGCATGGAGCACTGCGGAATGCGGGGAGTTCCGGGCGAGAGTCCCGGATTGCGCTGCGCTCCATCCGGGCTACGGCAGCGGCGCGCCTACTGCGTCTTCGCAACCCGCGGCGGCTGTGGTGCCGTGATGAAGCTCGTCGCTTCCAGCATCGCGGGCCCGAGCGGCGTCGGTACCTTCAGCCAGAACGGCACCAGTATCCGCGTTCCTGCCACCGGCGCGAACGCGATCTCGATGTTGCGCTGGGCGGCGAGGTATTTGATCACGGGGCGGTCGGGGATGTAGCCGGCAACGGGGACGAAGAACAACGAACACACCACGACCGGGCCGTGATAGCCCTTCTCGGCCTTCACCGTTTCCATGCGCTTGAAATCGAGCTTGAGCTCGTAGCGCATGCGGCCGTCGAACACCGGCGCGGAATTGTGGCAGGCCTCCGGCGACACGGGATCACCGGTGCCCGGCGCGCGCAGCAGCGAGGCCGTCATCGGATCCCAGACGCCGCGGCGATGCGCCTCGGTGACGACGATGCGGTCGGCATCGACCGGCGGCTCCGGCACGATGCCGAACTCCTTCACATTGCCCTTGTCGAGCGTGATGTGGATCTCTTCGGTCTTCTTCGAGGTGGTGGTGGTGGCTTGATAGGCGGACGCGACCAGCGCGCCGTTGACCACCCGGCCCTGCGAGGCGCCGGTGCCGGACCCGCCCGCGAAGGATTTCAGCAGCCCGGCCGTGCCGCCCGAAGCGGCAGCGGAAAACACGTCCTCCTGGATATCGATGGTCCAGGCGCCGCGGCCGACCGGAATGCCGGACAGCGTCGCCTCATATTGCGCCTCGAGCTTGCCCTGGGCCGCCGCAGGCTTCGCCCCCCACGCCAAGGTCAGCCCGCAAAGGGCCGCCAAGGCCAGCCGGCCAGCGGAGTGCAGCCGGGGCAGATGAGGGATCAGGGTGTGCACGAAGCCATCCAATGGGGACGTCAGGCCTTGTTAGTTAAGCCAAATCTCGCAGCAAACAATGCGCGAGGTGCCGAAAGCTGCGGGAACTCACTGGACTCTTCGGGTGCGAATACGCCCTTTATGTGATGGTAAGGCATTTTAAACATTGCCGTTTTGGTGATTGGCGGGTGATGGGGACGGCGACCTCTCCTCCCCTCCGCCGTCATGCCCCGGCTTGACCGGGGCATCCAGTACGCCGCGGCCCCTCTGTTCCAGCCGCGCCGCCTCTGGAATACTGGATCGCCCGGTCGAACCGGGCGATGACACCTGGGACTGGGCTAAATCCCGCCCAAAAACTTGACGTCCCGCCGCTTCCCCCCTATACGTCCGCCGCTCCCTGCAAGGACAGAGAATTTGCCCCCGTGGCGCCCCGAATGGCGGCCGCAAATCGTTGGGGATCAGGATAAGGATTGTGACATGTCTCGCCGCTGCGAACTGACGGCCAAGGGCCCCCTCGTCGGCCACAAGGTCAGCCACTCCAACATCAAGACCAAGCGCCGCTTCCTGCCGAACCTGGTCAACGTGACCTTCATCAGCGAAGCCCTCGAGCGCAACGTGCGCCTGCGCGTCTCGACCAACGCGGTCAAGAGCGTCGACCACAATGGCGGCCTCGATGCCTTCCTGCTCAAGGCCAAGGCCGACGTCCTGTCGCCGCGCGCCCTCGAGCTGAAGCGCGCCATCCAGAAAAAGGTCGGCCCGACGGCCGCGCCGGTCAAGAAGGCCAGCTAAGAATTTCCGAATTGGGCGGGGGCTAAGTTGCGTCGCGTGGCGTAGGCTTAGCCAAGTAGAGTTTTGCGTTGCGGCCGGATCGAAAGATCCGGCCGTTTTTGTTATGGCGCTTATGTTGGACCGAGCCATTCGACTACATGATAAGCCGCATAGGCGCGCATTGCATTTGCCGCGCATCCCCAGATTGCAGTAGTGTTCCGTTCGGGGGAGACGTGACTAAGACAACCGTCAAGCAGAAAACCATCGAGAAATTGTCTGCGCCGACGCCTTGGTCGAACGCGAACGCGCGGCTCTTGGGATTGGGTGTTGGACTTCCCGTGCAGCCTCTAGATCGACTCGCGCAGTTTAGCCCAAAAGAATTTGAACGGTTCACCTTGGAGTGGGCTTCGGACTACCTTCCAAAAATACAGGAAGTCTACGAGGCCCAGCAGCGCGGCGGAGCAGGCGACAAGGGACGCGATGTCATCGTGTGGTTTGATCCCCCATCGGCGAAACCTAGAAGATGGTCGCTCTACCAATGTAAGCACTATGAGACCCGCCTTGGCGTCGCCACGGCGGCAGCCGAGATTGGCAAAGTCCTCTATTACACTCACATTGGAGATTACACCCCGCCGAAGGAATACTGGTTTGTGACGCATCTTGGGATGACCTCTGATTTCCAAGACTTGCTCGACGATCCCTCTCGGCTACGCGAGTACATCCTTGCGAATTGGAACGAGCGGTGCGCCAACAAGATCGGGAAGCAAAAAGTGCCTCTCGATGAGGCCCTCAAGCAGCACGTTGGCACGTTCAATTTTTCAATCTTTCGCGCAAAGCAGCCCCTGGATCTGATCAAAGAGCATTCGAAGACACGATATCACCTAACTGTCTTCGGGGCCCCGCTGATCGAACGCCCCCCTCCGCCAACACCACCATCCGCAGTTGCCGCCGGTGAGACAGAGTACGTCACCCAACTTTACGAAGTCATCGGGGAGGCGCTCAGCGCAAGGATCGCCAGTACCGCGGATTTTGCAAATCATCCGAACTACGCACGACTGTTTGATCGTTCGCGTATAACGTTCTATTGCGCGGAAGGCTTAAAAGAACTGGCTCGCGATCAAATGGCCGATTCCGCCTACTTCAACACACTCCTAGATGAATTCACGAATGGGCTCTTCTACAACTATACTGTTGCTGGCATCACGGGCCTACAGCGGCTCTCTGCGACTGTCCAAGCGGCTCAAGCCCTGCAACTAGGCAATCATCTCCTCGTTCCTCACGTCTTGGCAAATGACCGAGAAGGTATGTGCCATCAGATGGCCAATGAGAGGCGCCTAAATTGGTGCAAACCATGATAGATGCAGCTCCAATTGTGCCCCGGCCGTTCAACTCGCCACTTGAGTGTGGACTACGAGCTCTGTTTGCCCTCGATGCTGCAGCCGGACGCCCGTCTGACCTTCAACGACTGATCTCGTATGATTATCTCTTAGTCCACTCAGGCGACGTCTCCGATGGACCCGAAAGCCTTCATCCGTCCGTTCCGTTTCGTGGCAACGAGATCCTGGTGAAACGCGAGCTTTTGAGCATCGGCTTGAACCAAATGTTTTCACGCGAACTCATTAACAAGACATTCGACACATCGGGCATCCTTTATCACGCGACCGAACTTACAACGGCTTTTATCGCTCTTCTGAAGTCAGACTACTCCAGTGCCCTGCGCGTCCGCGCGAGCTGGGTCATCAATCGATTCGGCCCAATGACTGACGGGGAGTTATCCAGCTTTATTAGCGCGAACGTGGGGCGCTGGGGCGCCGAATTTGAACGACTGGCCGCCATCAAAGATCTGGAGCTTTGATATGCTGCAGATCAGGACAATCGCGCTGCGAGGAAAAGAAGTTGAGGACGCGGTCATTACATTCAATGATCGCTCAAACATAGTTGCTGGGGCGTCAGACACAGGCAAGAGCTACCTTGTACGCTGCATCGACTACATCTTGGGCGCAGACAAGATGAAGAAGCGAATAGACGAAGCCGCCCCGTATTCAAGACTCTTTGTAGAATTTGAGAACTCTAAGGCTGAGTTTCTTACCCTAGAGCGCGGGCTGAATGGCGGAAATCTCACCGCATACCCCGGCAAATTCAAGGATGCTGAGAATGGAAAGGGAGAAACGATCGTTCCCAAACGCAAAGGAAAGAGCCGCGCGAAGGATGTTACCGCAGCACTCTTTGCATTTGCTGGGCTACAAGAAGCACTCCTGAGAAAGAACGATCGAGGCAACACTAATCGCTTAACGATTCGCACCATATTGCCCCTATTTCTGGTGGACGAGGTCTCAATTATCGACGAACGCTCTCCTATTCTTGGTAGAGCCGGCTTTGACGAGACGGCCCGAAAGCGCGCATTTGCTTATATGCTCTCGGGAAAAGGCGACGAAGGCATTGTAGCCGCCGAGAGAAAAGACATAGCAAAGGCTCGCATAGGTGCGCGGTTAGATCTCATCTCCGATCTACTGGCTCCGATTGAGAATCGCCTTCAAGAGCGGAATTCAGACCACGAAGATGAGACGATCGACAAGCTCGATGAATCGATCTCTAAGTTGTCGCAAGTCTTGTCCGATCATTCAGCCGAGAGAAACTCTCTCCAAGCGGAACGGCGCGAAGCCATAACGACCATTCAACATGCAGAATCGCAAATTATCGCCATCGATGAACTTGCTAGGCAGTATGCGCTACTTAATGAGCGCTATCGGACTGACTTAGAGCGATTGGACTTCATATCGGAAGGCGCTCACTTTTTCGAAGGCCTTCAAGAAGTCAGGTGCCCCTTGTGCGACCAGCTAATGTCGCCAGACCACGCGCACAAAGCCTCAGAGGGGAGCGCCACGGTTTACCAAGCCGCACGCGCAGAGGCTTCGAAGATTCTAGCTCACAAGAAAGACTTACAAGAGGCAAATGAGACTCTCCAAAAGCTGCGATTGATGCGATGGAATGAGCAGGAGAGCGCCCAACAAACCGTCAAACGCGCCGACGATCGAACTGAGAGCATTCTCGCTCCGGCTGTTCATGAGTAAGCATCCGGCGAAGACCGCGCGCGGGTCATTTTCGGCTCAGGCGGCTTGATCAACGTTCCGGATGGCAGAGCGCCAATTCCATGGCAGCAGTTCGTCGAGCCTTTGGACGGGATGCTCGGCGATGCGCGCCAGAACGTCGGCGAGCCAGGCTTGCGGATCGACGTCGTTCATCTTGGCGGTGACGATCAGGCTGTACATCACCGCCGCCCGCTCGCCGCCGCGATCCGAGCCGCAGAACAACCACGACTTCCGACCTAAAGCGATGCCGCGCACGCCACGCTCCGCCGCATTGTTGGACAGGCAGATGCGGCCGTCATCGAGGAAGCGGGTAAATGCGCTCCAGCGCTTGAGCATGTAGTCCATGGCCTTGGCGACATCGTTGCTGCGCGAGAGCTTGGCGCGTTGTGTGCGCATCCAGGCTTCCAGATCGGCCACGAGCGGCGCGCTGAGTTCCCGGCGAACTGCCTGGCGCCTTTCGGCGCTCTGACCGTTGATGGTCCGCTCGATCTCGAACAGGGCGTCGATCCGGCGGACTGTTTCCAGCGCCAGCGGCGAGATCACTGCCGGCCTCTTGCCCTGAGCCTTGCGACGCGCATTCTCGGCCAGATCAGCCATCACGAAGAACGGCCGCCGGGCATGGACCCAGCACGCGGCTTCCAGGATCGGACCTGCGTTGCGGCCCGGTTCGTAAAGCCTGCCATAGCCGCCATAGGCATCGGCCTGGAAGATTCCGCTGTAGTTGGCCAAGTGAGCCTGGGGATGCTCGCCGGCCCGATCGCGCGAGTAATAGAACACCGCGCCCGGCGGGGCCTGCCCTCCAAAAGGCTTGTCGTCGCGCACATAGACCCAGATCCGGCCGGTGTCGGTCTTGCCTTTGGCCAGGACCGGAACCGTGGTGTCGTCCCCGTGCAATCGCTCGGCGCTCAGTACGTAGGCCTCGAGGCGCTTGAACAAAGGTGCCAGCGCCGCGGTGCAGCCGCCGACCTGGTCGGCCAGGGTCGACAGACTGATCGGCACGCCCTCCTTGGCATAGCGCTCCGCTTGCCGGTTCAGCGGCTGATGTTGACCAAACTTCTCGAACAGCACCATCGCCAGCAGGCTTGGCCCCGCCCAGCCGCGGGCAAGCACATGGAACGGCGCCGGAGCCTGGCTGATCTTCTCGCAATCACGGCAAGTAAACTTCTCGCGGACGTGCTGGATCACTTTCCAGGATTTCGGGATCACCTCCAGCGTCTCGGTGATGTCCTCGCCGAGCTTGGACAGCCGCGCGCCGCCACAGCAGGCGCACGCCACAGGTCCCGGCACGATCACCCGCTCGCGAGGTAGATGCTCCGGGAACGGCTGGCGTGACGGCCGCTTGCGCGTGAACGACGCCACCTTCGTGGTTTTGGCCGCGGCCATTTCGGCGGCGAGTTCGTCCTCCGTCGCCGAACTCTCCAGCTCCTCCAGCGTCAGTTCAAGCTGATCCAATAGCCGCGCGGTACGCTCCGAGCGCGGACCATGGCGGTCGCGGTTGAGTTTCTCGATCTGCAGCTTCAGATGGGCGATCAACGCCTGGTCGTCGGACTGCCGGGCACGGGCGGCCGCAGCCTCCGCCCGAGCAACGATCAATGCCGCTTGCAGCGTTTCGATGTCGTCTGGCAGCGATTCAAGGCCGTCACCCATGGCCCCGATGGAATCACAAAAGAGGCGATTTGAGGCGTCTTTTCTTCCGCACCTCAGAACTTTTTTGAGCCTATCCTGCGCTCTGTGGCCGCCACGTGTGCTGCGGATTGCGCCAGTCGATCGCCTCCAGCAGATAACTCATCTGCGCCGCGCTCAGCCCCACCACACCGCCCACCGTCGCCGGCCAGACAAAACGGCCACGGTCCAACCGCTTCGCGTAGAGCGACAATCCAATTCCATCGTGCCACAAGGCCTTGATCAGCGAACCGCCGCGTCCGCGGAACACGAAGACATCTCCGGCGAACGGATCGCGACCAAGGCTTTCCTGCACCAATAATGACAAACCCTGCATGCCCTTGCGCATGTCAGTGTAGCCGGTCGCAATCCAGATGCGTGCGCTCGAAGAGACTGGGATCATCGACGCTCCAGAACCTGCAGCACCCGCGCCAGGGCGGCCGCATCGACGCCCGCATCGACAATCACCCGACGATCCCGGCCAACGACGATCACCATCTGCCCGCTCGTCGCTGTGGCAGCAACCGCCGGCTCGACCTCAGCGGCAAGGACGACCCGCGCAAAGCCGGATTGCTCGCTTTGAGGGCTGATCGGCTCGGGACCGAACGAGCGCCGCCATGTCATCAGCAACGAACGTGATATGCCATGGCGTCTTGCTGTCGACGATATCGCGCGCGGCGCTTGAAAGCTTTCGGTCACGATCCGCAGCTTTTCGTCATCCGACCAGCGTCGCCGGCGACCAGTCTCGACCACCTCAAGCCGTTCAAGCTGAGTACTGCGCTTATGGCTGTCCATAAGGACTGTTACGCACCAATTGGACTAATCCAACA
>NZ_JYMR01000004.1 GCF_000938255.1 Bradyrhizobium sp. LTSP849
ATTTTATAGCCGAACACGCTCTTTTTGCCTTTCCGGCCCCAGCGAGCATCGCGATCCGCAGATGGTTTGGGTGGCGTATCCTCGCCATCCTTGCGTGCCTTGCGGGGCGGAGTGGCTCGTGCCGCGATTAACGAGGCGTCGACCAGCGTTCCCTGCTTGAGGATCAGCTTCTTGGCCTCCAACTGCCGATTGATCTCAGTGAAGATCTTCTCGATCAGACCGTCCTTGGCGAGTTCCTGCCGAAACCGCCACAATGTCGTGTGATCCGGGGTCTGATCGTGCAGGCTCAGACCAACAAAGCGGCGGAACGACAACCGGTCTGCAATGGCCGCTTCCAGCGCGGGATCAGACAGATTGTGCCAGATCCCGGCGAGCAAGCAGCGAAGCAAGACTTCCGCCGGATAGCTGCTGTTGCCGGCACCATCGCCGCCCCGCTTGCCAAGCAGCGAGCGCAGCGGCGCCCAATCCACAACAGCCTCCACCTCATCCAGGATGCTGCTTCGCGGTGCCCGAACCAGGCCATCCGCCAAGCTCATCTGACCGACATTGCGCTCAACCATGGCTCCCCTCGCTAGAATCAGCCATGATTCAAAGAATCACGTGCAGCCGATTATGCAAAGCCCTCGCAAGGGGAGAGGGTGCACCGACGATGCCGCCCGAGATTTCAGCTCAACCAGAACTTCGGCGTCGCCGGCTCCAGCCGGCCACCTGCGCGCACCGGCGCAATCCGCAGCGCGAGGCCCGTCGCATCATCCGTCTCCACCGCAACACCGCTGAGCGTCGCGATACCGGCTGCCGGCTCGAACCTCCCCGATGGAATCCCCGACGTGAACCTGCGCAGCGGCTCTTCCTTCTGCATGCCGATGATGGAGTCGTAGTCGCCGGTCATTCCGGCGTCGGTCATGTAGGCGGTGCCGCCGGTGAGGATCTGGTGATCGGCGGTCGGCACATGGGTGTGGGTGCCGACGACGAGGCTGGCGCGGCCGTCGCAGAAGAAGCCGATGCCCTGCTTCTCGCTGGTCGCCTCGCAATGGAAGTCGACGACGATGGCGTCCGCCGCAATGCCGAGCGGACAGGCGCCGAGCTCGCGCTCGAGTGCGGCAAAGGGATCGTCGAACGGCGTCATGAAGACGCGGCCAAGCGCGTTGACGACGAGCGCATGCTTGCCGTTCTTGGTCTCGACCAGCGCAGCTCCACGGCCGGGCGTGCCGCGCGGATAGTTTGCGGGCCGCACCAGGCGCTCGGCGCGCTCGATGAACACCAGCGCCTCGCGCTGGTCCCAGGAATGGTTGCCGAGCGTCACCGCGTCGGCGCCGGCGTCGAGAAACTCCTGGTAGATCGCTTCCGTGATGCCAAAGCCGCCGGCGGAATTCTCGCCGTTGACGACGACGAAATCGAGCGACCAGTCCTTGACCATGCCGGGCAGATATTCGGCGATGGCATTGCGTCCCGCACGGCCGACGACATCACCCACGAAGAGAATGCGCAACTTCAGAGCTCCGGAAATCAAACACGTCCGATTCCGTTAGCACATAATCCAGCGCGACGTCGTGGGATAGTGCCGGAACGGCTTCGATCTCTTGCGCTGCAAAAGCAAGCCCGATCCCGACGATCTGCTTGGTCTTGCGCAGGTGTGCAAAGGTGAAATCGTAATGTCCCGCACCGTAGCCGATGCGATGGCCGAGCCGGTCGAAGGCCGCGAGCGGCGTCAGCATGATGTCGGGCATGATCTCGGCCGCTGCCGGCGACGGTTCGGGAATGCCGAGCGGGCCGAGCATCAGCCGGTCGTTCGGATGCCAGATGCGGAAGACCAGCGCCTGGCCGCGCGCGGTGACGCAAGGCAGCGCAAGCCGCGCGCCCTCCTCGGCGAGCATCCTCATTAGCGGCACTGGGTCGATCTCGCTGCGGATCGGCGAATAGCCGGAGACGATGCTGCCCGGCAGCAGCTTGAACGGCAGCCCGCGCTTGGCGAGCTTGGTGGCGGAGGCGGTGCGCTTCTTCTCGCTCAGCGCGTCGCGTTTAGCGAGGGCTTTGGCGCGGAGTTCGGCTTTGGAGTTGGACATGCGCTGGGTCTCCGTCGTCATCACCCGCGAAGGCGGGTGATCCAGTATTCCAGAGGCGATGGTGTTCACACTCGAACGCCGCGGCGTACTGGATGCCCCGCCTGCGCGGGGCATGACACCGAAATTGAACCGTAAGCATGCCGGGGACGCAATTTCGACAGGCACGAACCGGAAGAAAACAAAGTGCGAAGCCGCAAACGCCGTTGAAGCGGCGATCCCGGAGTTCCCTACGAAAGTAGGTGGGCACCATATGTCCGGGCCCACGGGCCCGGCCAGGGACAGTTCCCTAAAGGATCGATAAGGCCCCGGGGATATATGGCTCCGGACGCGCGTCGCAGCCTCGCTTGGGCAATGTAACAACGATACTGACGAATCACCAGCCCGGTGAACGGTCAGCCGATGGCGATCCCGTTGCCGACGGTCCGGTTCAGGACCTGGGTCGACTTCTCGATGCGCTCGGCGGCAGAGTTCAGCGCATTCACCACCGCGGTCTGGGTCATCCGGGCGCGCTCGACGGCGGCATTGCGGAAATCCCGCAGCTCGCTCATCTCCTGCTCCATGGTGCGGATGCGGTTGCCGGCGTCCAGCAGCTCGTCGCAGACGGTCAGCGCCGCCATCACGGTGAGCCGCGCATCGCCGATCTCGCCGAATTTTCCGCGCAGCGACTGGATCCGCGTCTCCAGGCTTTCGGCGAGCTTCAGCAGCCGCACCTCCTGGCCCTCCTCGCAGGCCATGCGGTATTGCCGGCCGTTGATGGTGACGTTGATGTGGCTCATCCATCCTCTCCGGTATCAAGTACCGAGCGTATCGTGACGATCGCGGAATCCAGCCGATCGGAGATCTCGCGGTTGGTGCGCTCGAGCTTGCGCGCCTTCACCAGCGCGCCATCGAGCTCGTCGGCAAGCCGCGAGCGGTCTGCGCCCAGCGCCTGGATTCGCGTCGCGAGCTCGTTCTCGTCGCGATCGGCATCGCGCCGCCGCTCGACCGCGCTCTCGAGCGAGTCGAGCGCTGCCATGAGCCTGCGGGTCGCAATCTCGATCTCGACGGCCGAGGACTCCGTCATGGCGGAACTGTTGGAAACGCGATCGTTCATGCAGTCAGCGGCGGACCTTGTGGCCTTTGAAACGGGGCTTACCGGCCGGCAAAAGACTCGGTTCGGCAAGCGGTTAGAAGCAGAAATTTACGTGGCAAGCTAGCGAAGCGCAACGCCGCCGCGAAACTATGCACTGCTAAGCAACTTTTACGGCCAAACCGGCGTTTGATTGCCTTGGACTCCCGGAACCGAGGTGCTATTTCAGCCCCGACCTTCAGTGGCCGAAAGGCTCCTTCCCGCGCGGGCGTACACCGTCGCCAAGCGCCTCATTTCAGACGGATTTCAGACATGACGCAGGTCGACCACACCCGTATGGCCAACGCGATCCGCGGCCTCGCAATGGATGCCGTCGAGAAGGCGAAGTCCGGCCATCCCGGCCTGCCGATGGGCGCCGCCGACATGGCCACGGTGCTGTTCACGCAATTCCTGAAATTCGACGCCGCCGCAATCGACTGGCCCGACCGCGACCGCTTCGTGCTCTCCGCCGGTCACGGCTCGATGCTGCTCTACGCGCTGCTGTATCTCACCGGCAATGCGGACATGACGCTGGACCAGCTCAAGCAGTTCCGCCAGCTCGGCTCGCTGACGCCCGGCCACCCCGAGAACTTCCACACCAAGGGCATCGAGACCACCACCGGCCCGCTCGGCCAGGGCATTTCCACCGCGGTCGGCATGGCGCTCGCCGAGAAGATGCTCGCCGCCGAGTTCGGCAAGAAGATCGTCGACCACCACACCTATGTGATCGCCTCCGACGGCGACCTGATGGAGGGCGTGTCGCAGGAAGCGATCGCGACGGCCGGGCACTGGAAGCTCAACAAGATGATCGTGCTGTACGACGACAACGGCATCTCGATCGACGGCCCGACCTCGATCTCCGATTCCGTCGACCAGGTGAAGCGATTCAAGGCTTGCGGCTGGGCCGCCGAGAAGATCGACGGACAGGACCAGGCCGCGATCGCAGCCGCCATCACCCGCGCCAAGAAATCCAGCAAGCCGACGCTGATCGCCTGCCGCACCACCATCGGCTACGGCGCGCCGCACAAGGCCGGCACCGCGAAGGCGCACGGCGAGGCGCTCGGCGCCGACGAGCTCAAGGCGGCCAAGGAAAATCTCGGCATCTCGCTCGAGCCGTTCTCGGTGCCGGACGACGTGCTCAAGGCCTGGCGCGCGGCAGGCAGCCGCGGCGTAGCCGCACGGCAGGAATGGGAGGGACGGCTCGGTGAGCTCGGCAGCCGCAAGCGCGCCGAGTTCGAGCGCCGCCTGCGCCATGAGCGTCCGGCCGCGCTCGCAAAGGCGGTGCGCGCCTACAAGAAGGAGCTGCTGGAAAAGCCGATGGTTGCGGCGACCCGCAAATCCTCGGAAGCCGTGATCGAAGTCATTGCCGGCGCCATGCCGATGGAATTCCTGGCCGGCTCGGCCGACCTCACCGGCTCCAACAACAACAAGGCGAAGTCGGCGACCGGCTTCTCGGCCAAGACGCCGAAGGGCCGCTTCATCCATTACGGCATCCGCGAGCACGGCATGTGTGCCGCCATGAACGGCATCTTCCTGCACGGCGGCTTCGCGCCGAACGGCGCGACCTTCCTGGTGTTCACGGACTATGCACGGCCGGCGATGCGCCTCGCCGCGCTGATGGGCACCGGCGTCGTCTATGTGATGACCCACGATTCCATCGGTCTCGGCGAAGACGGCCCGACCCATCAGCCGGTCGAGCATCTCGCAGCGCTGCGCGCCATTCCCAACATGCGCGTGTTCCGCCCCTGCGATTCCATCGAGGTTGCCGAGTGCTGGGAGCTCGCTCTCAATCGCATCGACGGGCCGACAGTGCTCGTCCTGACACGGCAGAACCTGCCGCAACTGCGCACCAATGCGCCGAACGAAAGCCCTTGCCAGCAAGGCGCCTACGAGCTGGTCGCGGCCCAGGGCGAGGCCAAGGTATCGCTGTTCGCCTCGGGCTCCGAGGTCGAGATCGCGGTCGCCGCCCAGAAGCAGCTCGCCGAGCGCGGCATCGCGTCGCGGGTGGTCTCGGTGCCCTCGCTCGAGCTGTTGTTAGCGCAACCAGAAGCCAAGCGCGCCGCCATCATCGGCAACGCGCCGGTGAAGGTCGCGATCGAGGCCGCCGTGCGCTGGGGCTGGGATGCCGTGATCGGCCAGGATGGCGAATTTATCGGCATGCATTCCTTCGGCGCAAGCGCGCCGGCCAAGGACCTTTACAAGCACTTCGGCATTACCGCCGAGGCCGCGGTTAACGCTGTCCTGAAGCGCGTTTCCTGAGAGTTGAGCTTGCCAAAAAAAAGGACTACGTAATTCCTCATATGATCAAGCTCCGCCCGGCCGAACCGGGCGTCCGCCCTAAAAAACCCTCGCTGACGCGTTAGCCGCGCGTCCGGCGGGATGACAACGGTCATTGAAGGAGACGAAAGATGGTAGTCCGCGTTGGAATCAACGGTTTTGGCCGCATCGGTCGCAACGTCCTGCGGGCGATCGCAGAGTCCGGCCGCAAGGACATCGAGGTGGTCGGCATCAACGACCTCGGCCCGGTCGAGACCAACGCCCATCTGCTCCGCTTCGATTCCGTTCACGGCCGTTTCCCCGGCACCGTGACCGTCGATGGTGACTCGATCAGCCTTGGCAGCAACAAGATCAAGGTGACCGCCGAGCGTGATCCCTCGAAGCTGCCCTGGAAGGATCTCGGCATCGACATCGCGATGGAGTGCACCGGCATCTTCACCTCGAAGGACAAGGCCTCCGCGCATCTGACCGCCGGCGCCAAGCGCGTGCTGGTCTCGGCGCCCGCCGACGGCGCCGACGCCACCATCGTCTACGGCGTCAACCACCACGTGCTGACCAAGGAGCATCTCGTCGTCTCCAACGGCTCCTGCACCACCAACTGCCTCGCGCCGGTTGCCAAGGTCCTGAACGATACCGTCGGCATCGAGACCGGCTTCATGACCACGATCCACGCCTATACCGGCGACCAGCCGACGCTCGACACCATGCACAAGGATCTCTATCGCGGCCGCGCGGCGGCGATGTCGATGATCCCGACCTCCACGGGCGCTGCCAAGGCGATCGGCCTGGTGCTGCCGGAACTGAAGGGCAAGCTCGACGGCGTCTCCATCCGCGTGCCGACCCCGAACGTCTCGGTGATTGATCTCAAGATCGTCGCCAAGCGCGCCACCGACCCGAAGGAAATCAACGAGGCGATGAAGCGCGCCTCCGAGCAGCAGCTCAAGGGCATCCTCGGCTTCACCACCGCGCCCAACGTCTCGATCGACTTCAATCACGATCCGCACTCGGCCACGTTCCACATGGACCAGACCAAGGTGCAGAACGGCACGCTGGTGCGCGTGATGGCCTGGTATGACAACGAGTGGGGCTTCTCGAACCGCATGGCCGACACCGCCGTCGCGCTGTCGAAGGTGATCTAACAACGCTCTCGTGTCCCGGACGCAATGCAGCGTGAAACGCTGCGTCGCAGAGCCGGGACCCATTCAACCGCGGGACTCGCCGCAAGGTGGGTCCCGGTTCTGCACAGCGGCGCTACGCGCCGCAGTGCGCCCGGGACAAGGGCCTTCCAATGACGAAATCATTCCGCACCCTCGACGACGTCGACGTGAAGGGCAAGCGCGTGCTGCTGCGCGTCGATCTCAACGTGCCCATGGACAACGGGCGCGTCAGCGACGCGACCCGGCTCGAGCGCGTGGCGCCGACCATCACCGAAATCTCGGGCAAGGGCGGCAAGGTCATCCTGCTGGCGCATTTCGGCCGACCGAAGGGCCGCGATGCCAAGGACTCGCTCAAGCCCGTTGCGGAAGCGCTGTCCAAGGTCGTGAACAAGCCGGTCGCCTTCGCCGACGATTGCATTGGCGCGCCTGCGGCGACTGCTGTGGCGGCGCTGAAGGACGGCGACATCCTGTGCCTGGAAAACACCCGCTTCCACAAAGAGGAAGAAAAGAACGATCCGGCCTTTGTCGCGGAGCTCGCAAAGCTCGGTGACATCTGGGTCAATGACGCGTTCTCCGCGGCGCACCGCGCTCACGCCTCGACCGAAGGCCTCGGCCACAAGCTGCCGGCCTATGCCGGCCGCACCATGCAGGCCGAGTTGGTGGCGCTGGAGAAGGCGCTGGGGTCGCCGACCAAGCCGGTCATCGCGATCATCGGCGGCGCCAAGGTCTCGACCAAGATCGACCTGCTGGAAAACCTCGTCACCAAGGTCGACGCGCTGGTGATCGGCGGCGGCATGGCCAACACCTTCCTGCACGCCCAGGGCGTTGGTGTCGGCAAGTCGCTGGCCGAGAAGGATCTCGCCCCGACTGCGCTCCGCATCATGGAGAAGGCCGAGGCCGCCAACTGCGCCATCATCCTGCCGGTGGACGCCACCGTCGCCTATCATTTCGCGGCCAATGCGCCGTCGCATGCTTACGGCCTCGATGCGATCCCGGCCGACGGCATGATCCTCGACGTCGGCCCGCAATCGATCGTCCGCATCCATGCCGCGATCGACGATGCCGCCACGCTGGTCTGGAACGGACCACTCGGCGCCTTCGAGATGCAGCCATTCGACCGCGGCACGATGGCGGCCGCCAAGCATGCCGCCGAGCGCACCAAGGCCAAGAAGCTGATCTCCATCGCGGGCGGCGGCGACACGGTCGCGGCCCTCAACCAGGCCCATGTGGCCGGTCAATTCACCTATGTCTCGACCGCAGGTGGCGCATTTCTTGAATGGATGGAAGGCAAGCCCCTGCCCGGTGTCGAGGTCTTGCGCACCAAGTAGATAGCGGCCGAACTGGCCCAAACGGGAGAAAGATACAGATGGCTCGGATCACGTTGCGTCAATTGCTCGATCATGCGGCGGAACACGATTACGGCGTACCGGCCTTCAACATCAACAACATGGAGCAGGCGCTGGCGATCATGGACGCGGCCAACCAGGTCGATGCGCCCGTCATCATCCAGGCCTCGCGCGGAGCACGCTCCTACGCCAACGACATCATGCTCAAGCACATGATGGACGCGGTCACCGAGATCTATCCGCACATCCCGGTCTGCGTGCATCTCGACCACGGCAACGAGCCGGCGACCTGCATGACCGCGATCCAGGCCGGCTTCACCTCGGTGATGATGGACGGCTCGCTGAAGGCCGACGGCAAAACCCCCGGCGACTGGGGCTACAATGTCGGCGTCACCAAGACCGTGACCGACATGGCCCATCTCGGCGGCATCTCGGTCGAGGGCGAGCTCGGCGTGCTCGGCTCGCTCGAGACCGGCATGGGCGACAAGGAAGACGGCCACGGCGCCGAGGGCAAGCTGAGTCACGACCAGCTCCTGACCAATCCGGACGAGGCCGTGAAGTTCGTCCAGGAGACCCAGGTCGACGCGCTCGCGATCGCGATGGGCACCTCGCATGGCGCCTACAAGTTCACCCGCAAGCCGGACGGCGACATCCTCGCCATGAAGGTGATCGAAGAGATTCACCGCAAGCTGCCGAACACGCACCTTGTCATGCACGGCTCGTCGTCGGTGCCGCAGGACCTCCAGGACATCATCAACGCCTATGGCGGCAAGATGAAACCGACCTGGGGCGTGCCGGTCGCCGAGATCCAGCGCGGCATCAAGAACGGCGTGCGCAAGATCAACATCGACACCGACAACCGCATGGCGATGACCGGCCAGATCCGGAAGGTGCTGAAGGACAATCCGGAAGAGTTCGATCCGCGCAAGTACCTGAAGCCCGCCATGGAAGCCATGGTCAAGCTGTGCAAGCAGCGGCTCCAGGAGTTCAATACCGCAGGCCAGGCCTCCAAGTTCAAGAAGGTCCTGACGCCCGCCGACATGGCCAAGCGCTACGCCAAGGGCGAGCTCGACCCCAAGGTCGCTTAGCGATCGCGCACCCTCTCCCGTCATTCCGGGCACGCGAAGCGTGGGCTATGATGCGCAATTGCGCATCTGAGAATCCATAACCACAGCCTGGGGTTATGGATTCCGGGCCTGCGCCTTTTGGCGCATCCCGGAATGCCAGAGTACGGCTTTACCTTGCGACGAACGTTAACTCGGCAATTGCCCGAGAACGGTCTATTTTCGCAGGCAAGGCAGAATCGTTTTGGGAGGACCTCTCGATGAATCTGACTGAGCTCAACAGGATCGCGACCGCCATGGTCGCACCCGGCAAGGGCCTCCTTGCCGCCGACGAATCCTCCGGCACCATCAAGAAGCGGTTTGACGCGATCGGCGTGGAATCGACCGAAAGTAGCCGCCGCGACTATCGCGAGATGCTGTTCCGGTCGAAGGACGCCATGAACCAGTACATTTCCGGCGTGATCCTCTATGACGAGACGATCTGGCAGGACGCGAAGGACGGCACGCCGCTGGTCAAGCTGATCGAGAGCAGCGGCGCCATCCCCGGCATCAAGGTCGACGAAGGCACGCAAGCCTTGCCGATGTGCCCGGGCGAGCTCGTCACCGTCGGGCTCGACAAGCTCGCCGAGCGCCTGACGAAATACTACGAGCGCGGCGCGCGCTTCGCCAAATGGCGTGCCGTGATCGACATCGGCAGCGGTATCCCTTCGATGACCGCGATCGGCGTCAACGCCCACGCGCTGGCGCGCTATGCTGCGCTGTGCCAGGCCGCGCAAATCGTGCCGATCGTCGAGCCGGAGGTGCTGATGGACGGCGATCACGATATCGACCGCTGCTATGAGGTGACGCAACGCGTGCTCAACAAGACGTTTCAGGAATTGCGCGTGCAGCGCGTCGCGCTCGAAGGCATGGTGCTGAAGCCGAACATGGCGATCTCCGGAAAGAAGTGCGCAAAGCAGGCCTCCGTCGAGGAGGTCGCCGAGAAGACGTTGCGGCTGCTGAAGGCGTGCGTGCCGGCGGCAGTGCCAGGCATCGCCTTCCTCTCCGGCGGGCAGTCGGATGAGGAAGCAACTGCGCATCTCAACGCCATGCACAAGCTCGGCCCGCTGCCCTGGGGCCTGACCTTCTCCTACGGCCGCGCGCTGCAAGCCGCGCCGCAAAAGGCCTGGTCCGGCAAGGCCGAGAACGTTACGGCTGGACAAAACGCTTTCAGTCATCGCGCGCGTATGAATGGCCTCGCTTCCAAAGGCGAATGGCAAAGCAGCCTGGAAAAGAAAGCAGCCTAGATCTTGTCGAACAAATCGCCTCCACCGCGCCCGGCGCCGCGCCTCTATCTCGCGACGCCGCGGGTCGATGATCCCGCCTCGCTGGTGGCCGAGTTGCCAGGCCTGCTCGCCTCCGCCGATGTCGCGGCCGTGCTGGTGCAGCTGACGGAGACCGACCAGCGCACCATGATCTCGCGCATCAAGGCCTTGGCGCCGGTGGTGCAGAATGCGGGCGCAGCCCTCCTCATCGATGGCCATCCTGAGCTCGTCGCGCGCGGCGGCGCCGACGGCGCACATCTGGCAAACATCGCGGCGCTGGAAGAGGCGATGCCGTCGCTCAAGCCCGATCGCATCGCCGGCGTCGGCGGGCTTGAGACGCGGCACGAATCCATGAACGCTGGCGAGATCGGCGCCGATTACGTGCTGTTCGGCGAGCCCGATGCGAAGGGCCAGCGGCCGTCGTCGCAAGCCATCGCCGAGCGGCTGGACTGGTGGGCGGAGCTGTTCGAGCCGCCCTGCGTCGGCTTTGCCACCTCGCTCGATGAGGCCCACGACTTCGCCGCCAGCGGCGCCGATTTCGTGCTGGTCGGCGAGTTCATCTGGGCCGATCCACGCGGGCCCAAGGCCGCGCTGGTCGAGGCCGACGCCGCGATCAAGAAGGCTCATGCGGCTCTCGCCGTGGGCCAGAGCTAGCGCCCGAGATGAAGCTTTCGCGCATCACCTGTCTGGCCGCGCTGCTCTTGACGGCGCCTGCGGCGGCGCAGCTCCAGATCATGCCGCCGGCTGCGATTCCGAGCCCGCCGACCGAAAAGCAGAAACCCAAGGAAGCGGCAAAGGAAAAACCAAAGACCGCGCCGCACACGATCACCAGGAAAAAGGAAGCCGCGCCGGCGCCAAAGCCGTCCGCCTCGCCGAGCCCGGCCGCGACCGTGATCCCCGCGCCGGCGACCGACAATTCCAACGTCGATCTGGTGTTCGGCGCCTATCAGCGTGGCCAGTACAAGACCGCGTTCGACCTCGCCACTGCGCGCGCCAAGACCGGCGATGCCAAGGCCATGACCATGCTGGGGGAGCTCTATTCCAACGCCATGGGCATAAGGCGCGACTACGCCAAGGCGGTCGAATGGTACAAGCGCGCTTCAGATGCCGGCGACCGCGAGGCGATGTTCGCGCTCGCCATGATGCGCATCGCCGGCCGCGGCGGCCCCGTCGACAAGGGCGAGGCGGTCAAGCTGATGGCCTCCTCCGCAAAACTCGGCGAGCCCAAGGCCGCCTATAATCTCGCTTTGCTCTATCTCGACGGCCAGACCCTGCCGCAGGACGTTAAGCGTTCCGCCGAGCTGCTACGCCAGGCCGCCGATGCCGGGCTTCCCGAAGCGCAATACGCGCTCGCGACCTTCTACAAGGAAGGCTCCGGCGTGCCGAAGGACGCCGACAAGGCGGTACGGCTGCTCCAGGCGGCGTCACTGGCGGACAATGTCGATGCCGAGGTCGAATATGCCATCGCGCTGTTCAACGGCACCGGCACGCCAAAGAACCAGCCGGCGGCCGTGGCGCTGCTCCGCAAGGCGTCACGCCAGGGCAGCGCGATTGCGCAGAACCGGCTGGCCTGGGTCCTGATCAACGGCATGGGCGCGACCACGGATAAGGTCGAGGGGTTCAAATGGCACCTGGTGGCCAAAACCGCCGGCAAGGGCGATCCGGAGCTCGACAAGCAGCTCGCCGATCTGCCCGCCGACGATAGGGCCAAGGCCGAGGCCGCCGCCAAGAAATGGCTCGGGACCAAATGACTTGACGTTTGGCCCCTCGCGGGGCACCCAATCCCCTCAAATGGCGCGATTTCGCGCCCCTTCCCCCGATCAAGACCAGAGCTCATGCTGTATTCCGCCACTATCAACGTCATGGTCAAGGCCGCGCGCCGCGCCGGCCGCAGCCTCAAGCGCGATCTCGGCGAGATCGAGCATTTGCAAGTCTCGCTGAAGGGGCCGGCGAATTTCGTCTCGCTCGCCGACAAGCGTGCCGAAGAGATTCTCTACCAGGATCTCGCCAAGGCGCGGCCCGGCTACGGCTTCATCGGCGAGGAAGGCGGCATGCGCGAGGGCGGCGACAAGAGCCACACCTGGATCGTCGATCCCCTCGACGGCACCACCAACTTCCTGCACGGCATCCCGCAATTTGCGATCTCGATCGGGCTGTCGCGCGAAGGCACGATCATCGCCGGCGTGATCTACAATCCCGCCAATGACGAGCTCTACATCGCCGAGCGCGGCAAGGGTGCCTTTCTCAACGACCAGCGCCTGCGCGTGGCCGGCCGTCGCCAGCTCAACGAATGCGTGGTGGCCTGCGGCCTGCCCCATCTCGGCCGCGGCGACCACGAGGAATTCCGCCGCGAGATGACCGCGATCCAGGACCGCGTCGCAGGGCTGCGCCGCTTCGGCGCCGCCTCCCTCGACCTCGCCTTCGTCGCCGCCGGCCGCCTCGACGGCTACTGGGAGCGCAATCTGCAATCCTGGGACATCGCCGCCGGCCTGATCATGGTGCGCGAAGCGGGCGGCACGGTGAGCGACATCGACACCCCGGGCGACGCAGTGGTGACGGGTGACGTCGTGTGCGGGAATGAGTTTGTGCACGGGGAATTGGTGAAGGTGCTGCGGAAGTAGGGGTCCTGTCCTCCACTACATGCAGAAGCAAAACGGATCATTCGGATCGCAATCGCAGTTCGATAGCGAGTGAGGCGTCGCGAGCTTCTCGTGCCCGGCGAGCTCCTTGAGTTTGTCGAAATTGTTCCGGTTGACCTGAACGAATACCGCCTTCTTGGTTTTTCCGATCGCACTTTTGAAATCTTTTGCAAGTCCCGCCTTGCGGGCTGCCTTCTTGAGGCTCTCCAAGCTCTTCGCATGGATATGAACCGTCGCCGGCGCGACCGTCTTGCTCTTCTTCGCGCCCTTCTTGACTGCTTTCTTGGCCATCTATTCCTCCATCGTCACTGTTGAATAACTATTGTCGGCCTGAATATCTTCTGTTGCAGGAATTGCTCAACCGCTCTCGCAGCGCCGAGCTCCGCTCGTCCTCCGGTCGCCGTAATCAGAAAGCCCGAGAAGCCGTCGAACAAGGCAGTACGGACATTCTTGACCTCCTTGGCGCCACCCTTATCGAGGTAGAGGCCCATGGTGAGCTTATGGGTGTCCCTTCGCATGGCTGAAACACCGAGGGTCGCATCGGAGACCTGGAACGCCGGCCCGATCGGGGCGAAAACCACCTTGGGCGTCGCCGACCCTCCAATCGTGGTCTGGAATTCGAGCTGGTCGACCATCGTAGGTGGCGCGCTCGCGCTGAGGCTGATGAAATCTTTACTTCCGTCTCCGGTGAGGTTTCCGAAGAAGGCCAGCAACATAAAATCATAGACCATCTTGTGGACGCCAACTTTGCCGTAGATCGGATAGATGATGTTGGCTTCGACAATGGAGTTGGTGCAGTAGGATTCGGGAACGTTCTTGATCAGACCGTAGAAATTGTCGGTAATCGTGAACGACCGCTCATTCTGGCGGTATCGATCGAAATTTCCTTTGAGCCCCAACTGCACCTGGGTCGAGACGGGCAGCGGACGGATGAAATTGATTTCAGGATCGATATTGTTCTGCTCGTACCCGGTCAGGTCGAAATTGTAGGCAACGCCGGTGGCAAGCAGGACATCGACGACGTATCGCGCGAAGCCGGTAAGTTTTCTCGGATCAAATTTAGCGATCGAAGCTTTATCGACCTCGTACTCATCAAATGTCGTCACAGCGTATCCATAGGAATTATCATCGACCTTCTGAAATGTTCGGCCACCAGGCACCGAAATGACCTGCCGGTCCTTTGGATCCAACAGGAAATTGCGAAGAGATTCGATGACCGCCTGACGCGTCTCGCAGCGGATTTGCCTGACGATGTTGTATGTCGATATGTGAGCCGTATCGTCCGGCAACGGATGAATCGCGCATCCGCTGATAATCAAAGCGCAAAGGACAACAGCAATTGCGCGTCGGCAATTCGCGAAATCTCGCGCCAACATGACCGCCCCCTGAAATATTCCCCAGAGCGATTATGCACGGAATCAAATCCACCGAAAGTTGAATCTTTTGCGCAAACCACCCAGGAGGATCGAATTACCATCCGGGCCTTTTGTGCGGCAGCGAAGTTCGCGCGCTATGCGCTGGGCCAGCATGCAATATCTTACGCCGCTCGCGCCGGCGCGGCGGGACAGTCAGCGGCATCAAAGCCCCGGGCGACGCGCTGGTCACGGGCGACGTTGGATGCGGGAATGAATTCGTGCACGGCGAGTTGAGGATTTTGAGGAAGCAGGAGAAGCTTTCCTCACGTCGTGCCAGAACTGAATGTCGTTGCGTGAGACCAAAGGAATGGAGGCCGCAAAATCGCGGCCTCCGGTCTTATCTGGTGCAGCGATTACCACGCCACCCATTTGTGACCGCGCCAATAGCCTCGGCCCTCGTGCTCCTTGAAAGCAAATTTTTCGTGCGGTCCCGACTTCCAATTGTCCTCATGAACGACGACACCCGCTTCGTGGGGGAAGTCGTAGGCCTCATGCGTATGCCAGCAGGTGTGGCCCTGACACACGATCGCCGCCGATGCGGTAAAGGTCGACATCATCAGCACCCCGGTGCCGACAGCGGCAGCGGAAAGGATTTTCTTCAGCATTTCTGCGATTTCTCCGTGGAACCCCTAACCCGGCGTGCAAACACATTTGCCGGCGTTGGGTTCCGTCAGGGAACGTGAAGCTTTCGTAAGGATTCTCGCGCGGAGTGCGCCAGCCTTTATGACTTCACCGGCGCCGGCGGCCCATACGCCTCGCCCTCCGCCTTCGCCACCTTCTCCCGATCCCCCGCCAGCACGCGCTGCACCGACACGAAGAACACCGGCACCATCAGCAGCGCCAGAATCACCACCGCGATCATGCCGCCCATCACGACGGTGCCGAGCGATTGCTGGCTGGCGCCGCCGGCGCCGTGGGCGATCGCCATCGGCAGCACGCCGCAGATGAAGGCGAGGCCGGTCATCAGGATCGGGCGAAAACGGAGGCGGCAGGCCTCGATGGTGGCGTCCACCAGCGGCTTGCCTTCTTTCCGCAGGTCCTTGGCGAATTCGATGATCAGGATCGCGTCCTTGGCGGCAAGTCCAATGATGGTGATCAGGCCAACAGTGAAATAGACGTCGTTGGGCAGGCCGCGCAGCATCGCCGCAACCACCGCGCCGACGATGCCGAGCGGCACGGTCAAGAGCACCGCGAGCGGAATGGTCCAGCTCTCGTAGAGCGCGGCCAGACACAGGAACACCACGAACACCGACAGCGCCAGCAGGAACGGCGCCTGCGAGCCCGACAGCTTTTCCTGGAGCGATTGGCCGGTCCATTCATAGCCGAAGCCGCGCGGCAATTTCCCCGCAAGCCGCTCCATCTCGGCGATGGCGTCGCCCGAGGTGAAGCCGGGCTTGGCCTCGCCGGAGATGCGTACCGCCGGATAATAGTTGAAGCCGGCGATCTGCGTCGGGCCGCGCGCCCATTCGATCGTGGCGAACGACGAGAACGGCACGAGCTGGCCATGGCTGTTCTTGACGTTGTAGTTGAGGATGTCCTCGGTCTTCATGCGATCGCGGCTATCGGCCTGCACCACGACGCGCTGCATGCGGCCACGGTTCGGGAAGTCGTTGATGTAGTTCGAGCCGAGATTGGTCGAGATCGTGTTGTTGATGTCCTCGAAGGTGACGCCGAACGCGCCGGCCTTCTCGCGGTCGATCACGAGATTGACCACGCCCGCTTCGGGCAGGCCCTCGACATAGACCTTCTGGAGCACCGCGCTCGCATTGGCGTCCGCGATCAGCTGGTCGGCGGCGCGCATCAGCGCCGGATAGCCCTTCTGACCACGGTCCTGAAGCCGGAACGAGAAGCCCGAGGAGTTGCCGAGATTGTCGATCGGCGGCGGCTGGAGCGCGGAGATCTTGGCGTCGCGGATCGACGACGACAAATCGCGGTTGATGTCGGCGACAACAGCAGCCGCCGACTCCTTCGGCCCGCGCTCCGACCAGTCCTTCAGCGTGATGAAGGCCTGTGCGGTGTTCATGCCCTGGCCGGAAAAGCTGAAGCCGGTGAGGAAGGTGACGTTGTCGACGCCCGGCCGCTGCGCCAGATATTTTTCGACCTTCTCGATCACGGCTTCGGTGCGGCCATAGGACGAATCCGACGGCGTCTGCACGTCTGTGGTGACGAAGCCCTGGTCGTCGACGGGCAGGAAGCCGCCGGGCAGATTGACGAACGCCCAGGACAGGCCCGCGAGCAGCGCCACATAAACCAGCATCAAGCGTCCGGTGCGCTTCAGCGAGAAACCGACCGTGCGGGAATAACCTTCCTTGCCGCCTTCGAGCATGCGGTTGAACCAGCCGAACACGCCCTTCTTGGCATGGCCGTGCCCCGCCGTGACGGGCTTGAGCAAAGTCGCGCACAGCGCCGGCGTCAGCGACAGCGCCAGGAACGCGGAGAAACCGATCGCGGCGACCATGGTCACCGAGAACTGGCGATAGATGATGCCGACCGAACCCGGGAAGAACGCCATCGGCACGAACACCGCCATCAGCACCAGGGTGATGCCGATGATGGCGCCGGTGATCTGCGACATCGCCTTGCGCGTCGCATCCTTCGGCGGCAGGCCCTCCTCGGCCATGATGCGCTCGACGTTCTCGACCACGACGATGGCGTCGTCGACGAGGATGCCGACCGCCAGCACCATGCCGAACATCGACAGCATGTTGATGGAATAGCCGGCGAGCAGCAGCGTGGTACAGGCGCCCAACAGCGCCACCGGCACCACGATGGTCGGAATGATGGTGTAGCGGATGTTCTGCAAGAACAGGAACATCACCACGAACACCAGCACCACGGCCTCTAACAGTGTCGTCAGCACCTTCTTGATCGAGGCCTCGACCACGGGGGTGATGTTGTAGGGGATCTCGTAGCCGATATTGGCCGGGAAGAAGCGCGACAGCTCCTTCATCTTCTCCTCGACCGCGCTCGCGGTTGCGAGCGCATTGCCGGTCGGCGACATCAGCACGGAGAGACCGGCGGTCGGCTTGCCGTTCAGGCGGGTGTTGAACTGGTAGCTGAGGCCGCCAACCTCGACGCGCGCGACGTCGCGCAGCCGCACGGTCGAACCATCGGCATTGGCGCGCAGGATGATGGCGCCGAATTCATCCGGCGAGGACAACTGGCCCTTGACCAGCACGAGTGCTGAGGTGCGCTGGCTGCCCGTCGACGGCTCGGCGCCGATGCTGCCGGAGGCGACCTGCGCGTTCTGCGCAGCAATCGCCTTGTTGACGTCGTCGGCGGTGAGCCCATAGCCGACGAGCTTGGCCGGATCGACCCACACACGAAGACTGCGCTCGGTCGAATAGAGCGTGGCACGGCCGACGCCGGGAATGCGGCGGATTTCGCCGAGCACGTTGCGGATCATGAAGTCGCCCAGCCCAACCTCATCGAGGCTGCCGTCGGTCGAGTTCAGCGTGATGATCTGGAGCACCGCGCTGGAGGCTTCCTCGATCAAGATGCCCTGCTGGATCACCGCGCGCGGCAGGCGCGCTTCGACGCGCTTGATGCGGTTCTGCACCTCGACCGAAGCCGCGCTGGTGTCGGTGCCCGGCACGAAGTTAGCCGTGATCTCGACCTGGCCGAGCGAGTCGCTGGTCGATTCGAAATTGAGGATGCCGGAGGCGCCGTTGAGCTCCTCCTCGATCAACCGGGTGACGCTGTTGTAGAGGTTCTCAGGCGACGCGCCCGGATAACTCGTCGAGATCGAGATCGAGGGCGGCGCGATGATCGGATATTGCGCGACCGGCAGCAGCGGGATCGAGATCGCGCCGATCAGACAGATGAACAGCGCAACGACCCAGGCGAAGATCGGCCTGTCGATAAAGAAGCTGGCCATGATGCGTTACCGCGTGAGCTTCTGAGCGTGACGATTGTCGGCGGTCGCATCGGCTTCCGACCAGGATTGCGGCTTGACCTTGTCGCCGGCTGCAAACTTCTGAAAACCTTCGACCACGACCTTGTCGCCCGCCTTCAGGCCCTCGGTGACAAACCAGATGCCGTCCTGCACCGAGCCGGTGCGCACCGGCTGCACTGCGATGCGGTTGTCGTCCTTGACGACGAACACTTCGCTGCCGCCGCCGCCATTACGCTGCACCGCCTGCTGCGGCACCGCGATCGCGTCGGAATCAAGACCCTGATCGAGGCGGACGCGGACATACATGCCCGGCAACAGCTCACGTTTGGGATTGGGAAACTCGCCACGCAGCGTCACCTGGCCGGTATGGGCATCGACCTTGGCCTCGGAGAACAGCAGCTTGCCGTCGAGCGAATAGACGGTGTTGTCGTCGAGCACGAGGCGCACCTTGACGGCATCGGCCTCGATGCGATCGAGGTCGCCGCTCTCGAGGGCGCGGCGGAGCTGGTTGAGCTCGGTCACCGACTGGGTGAAGTCGGCATAGATCGGATCGAGCTGCTGCACCGTGGCGAGATTGGTCTCGTTCTGGACCGCGAGTGCGCCCTCGCTGACCAGGGCAGCGCCGACCACGCCGTCGATCGGCGCGCGCACGGTGGCATAGTCGAGATTGAGTTTTGCCCGCGCGAGATCGGCCTTGCGGCCCTCGACTTCCGCCCGGGCCTGCAGCTCGGCAGCGATCGTCTTTTCGTTCTCGGCTTCGGGCGCGGCACGCTGGCTGGTGAGCGTCGCGATGCGGCGCGCCTGCTGCTGCGCCTGCATCAACGCCGCCTCGGCCTTGGCGACCGCAGCGTCGTTGGCCATCACCTCGACCTCGAACGGACGCGGATCGATGCGGTAGAGCGCATCGCCCGCCTTCACCTCGCTGCCCTGACGGAACAGCCGCTCGACCACGATGCCGGACACGCGAGGGCGGACTTCGGCGACGCGCGTCGGCGATATCCGGCCCGGCAACTCACGCACCACGGCGCGGGCCTGCGGCTTGACGATGACGATGCTGACATCCGGATCGGTGGACTGGGCGGCGGAGACGGCGGAGCTGGATTCGTCGCAAGCACCGAGCAGCGGCGCAAAGGCCGCGAGCATCATAGCAACGCAAACCGATCGCGCACGAAGTCCTGACATGAAATAGGGTGCCCCGAAATTGTTGAAACTGATCACACGTCGCGGCAAGCCCGTTCTAAGCCATTCGGCGCGACCGATGCGATCAAGATAGAATGGACTTGTTGCGACGCAACGCATCGCGCAGGCGGCTCAATGTCACACGCCCTATCGCGCTGAGTTCAGGCCGCTTTTGGAGCTTCACCGGATTGTGTGTCAGGTTCCGTCGCGGCGTACTGCGACAGAACATCGCAACGGGACGGGAGCCACGATGAATGCGATCAACTGCGTCGAGGGATTGAGCGCTTTCAGCAAACGCCTGTCGTTCGCTGCATGGTGTGCACCAAATCCTCCGCGGTGAATGGCTTTCTGATCATTGGAAAGCCGTCACGCCGACGCTCGCGACCAGACAGTTGGAGGACTTTTAACTCCGGGCGAAGACGCGTCGCGCGCTCGGCCAACTCATGCCCGTCCATGCCGGGCATGTTGATATCTGTGATCAGGACCGATATCCGATCATTTCGCCTGAGCTGATCCAGAGCTTCGCAGCCGCTCGTAGCGCTGATCGCCTCACAGCCGAGCTCCTCCAGCATGCCCGCGACCACTTCGAGCACGCCAGCGTCATCGTCTACAACCAGTACCGTGCGACTCATCGGCGGACCTTCTCTTTCGCCGTGGGATCAACGCGCACCCTTTCCGACCGTTCCGAGAGCAAGTGGCCCGACAACGGAACTCTCAGCGCATTCGCGGCTTGGAGCCCGAGAGATCAGGGAGGCCACGCATGGCAGGTTTAAGCGAGGAAGAGATCCGCAAGCGCGCCTATGAGCTTTGGAAGGCTGCGGGCGAACCCAATGGCAAGATGGACAAGCTCTGGTATGAGGCCGAAAAGGAGCTGGTCGCCGAGCGGTCTGAACAGGGTGAGGTGCCGCCCGGCATGACCGATAATTTGCCGGTCTAGCACCGGAGCACCACGGACCTCATACGCCTGATCCTCGGCGCGGAAATCAGTGCGCCCTAGCCTGCCGCCTTCATCCGGTAGTGGCTCACCCCCCACTCCGTTCCGTCGGCATAGCCGAACAGGCCCGCGGTCGCGAGGAAGAACCAGCGCCAGCGGCGCATCCACAATGCGGTGTCCTCGCCATAGACATTGCGCAAGCTCGCCTCGATCGTGTCGCGATGTGCGTCGAAATTGGCGAGCCAGTCATTGGCGGTGCGCTGATAATGCGTGCCGCTCCAGCGCCATTCCTTCTCGATCGCGAAGATGTCGTCGTATTGCCGGACCAGATGATGGCTCGGCATCACGCCGCCGGTGAAGAAGTGCTGCGCGATCCAGTCCTCGCGGTTGGCGCGGTCGAACGCGTAGGAGCCGGCGCGATGGGTGAAGATGTGCATGAAGACGCGCCCCTCCGGCGCGAGCCATGCGCGCACGCGCGACATCAGCTTGCGCCAGTTCATCATGTGCTCGAACATCTCGACCGAGACGATGCGGTCGAACTGGCCCTCGGGCGCGAACACGTTCATGTCGGCGGTGACGACGCGCAAATTGAGCAGGCCGCGCAGCCGCGCCTCCTCCTCGATATAGGCGCGCTGCGACTGCGAGTTCGACACGGCCGTGATCTTCGCATGCGGGAATTGCCGCGCCATCCACAGCGACAGCGAGCCCCAGCCGCAGCCGAGCTCGAGGATGGTCTGGCCGTCGGCGAGAGCGGCATGCTCGGCGGTCTGGCGCAGCGCCTCCTCTTCCGCCTCCTGCAGGGTGCTCGCATCGGTCTTGTAAAAGCAGGACGAATATTTGCGGTTGGGGCCGAGCACCTGCGCGAAGAAGTTTTGCGGCACTTCGTAGTGCTGGGTGTTGGCGGCATCCGCATGTTCGGCGATTGGCCGCAGCATCATCCGCCCCGCAAAGGCGGCATCGTCGGCCGCGTCGTGCGCGGCGAGACGGGTCGCGGTGCGCGAGCACAGCCGCTGGATCGCGGCGCGGATCACGATATCCGGCAGCGGCACGCGTTCGGCAGTCCCGATGATCGTGGAGACGACGCTCATGCGGCCATTCCCTCTCTGGGTGGCAGGGGAAAGAACATGCTGGTTCGCGATTGATAGGCGCGGTAGCGCTCGCCGCGCGAGCGCAGCATCTGCGCTTCCAGAGGCGGGATGCCGGTGACGTGAACCAGGATCCAGTACATGAAGATTGGTGCGAGCAGGCTGGCCCAGCCCCACGGATATCCGCTCGCGAGGCCGATCACGGGATAGGCGAGCCAGCCCAGCCATTCGAAAAAGTAGTTCGGATGGCGCGACCAGCGCCACAGCCCAACGTCGCACACCCGGCCCTCGTTGGCGGGGTCATGCCGGAAGCGGCGCAACTGCGCATCCGCCAGCGCCTCGCCCGCGATTCCGATCAGCAGGATCGCCGCACCGAGGACGTCCTGAACGCGCAAAGCCTGCTCAGGGACGTGCGCGGCGACGAAGATCGCAAACACCAGGGGCACCGAGCCCAAGGCCTGGTTTTGCAGGAAAATGAACATCCGCCGCGGCGCATTGAGGCCCCACTCGGCGGCAAAGGCGGCATAGCGGGGGTCGTCGGTGATCCCCTTGGTACGGATTGCGATATGCGTACCCAGCCGGATCGACCACAGCGCGATGAGGCCAGCGACCAGCCATTGCCGCGCATTGGGGCCCTCGCCCGCCAGCGGCCAGAGGGCCGCGCCTGCGCCGGTCAGCCCCACCGCAAAGGTCCAGATGGTATCGACCCAGCCGGAATTGCCTGTGTGCTCTCGCACACCCCAGGCGAGCGCCATCAGGATCGCGAGCGAGAGCGCGATTGCCGCCAGCCCCCCAAGAAACATCGCCATGCAAAAAATCCGAGCTAAGTCTGTGGAATGCCGAAGTTTTGCAAAATACGTGGATATCAAAGCGCGGTTTCAGGATTGGGTTCCCGATCGGGCCCTGAAATCGGCACATCCGGCGCTTTTTTTGGGCTGGCGCTGTGCCATAGTGCCGACGCAAGCAAGCTTTCGTAACGGATGATACCGGACATGCCGTCAGGCGCCTCGCCCCGCTCCACCATCGATACCGAGTACACAAAACTATCCTCGCCCAGCGTTTTCCTGGTGCGGATGCTGGTCTTCCTGGTGCTGTGCGCGCTGGTCGGTGTGGTGCTCTACAAGCAGATCGTCCAGGCCTTCTTCGCCAATCCCGGGCTCAACGCCCTGATCGGCGGCGTGATGTTCATCGGCATCATCCTGGCGTTCCGCCAGGTCATCCGGCTCTATCCCGAGGTCTCCTGGGTCAACAATTTCCGCATCGCCGATCCCGGCCTGGCGCCGGCCCGGCACCCGAAACTGCTGGCACCGATGGCGATGATCCTGGGCGGCGAGCGCACCGGGCGGATGACCATCACCCAGACCACCATGCGGCATCTGCTCGATTCGATCGCAACCCGCCTGGACGAGGCCCGCGACATCTCCCGCTACATGACCGGCCTGCTGGTCTTCCTCGGCCTGCTCGGCACCTTCTGGGGCCTGATCGAGACGGTCGGTTCGGTCGGCAAGGTGATCGACGGGCTCAAGGTCGGGGGCGATTCCGGCGCGCTGTTCGATACGCTGAAGGAGGGGCTGGCCGCCCCGCTGGGCGGCATGGGCATCTCGTTTTCGAGCTCGCTGTTCGGCCTCGCCGGCTCGCTGATCCTCGGCTTCCTCGATTTGCAATCGAGCCAGGCGCAGAACCGCTTCTACACCGACCTCGAGGACTGGCTTGCCACCACCGTGCGCGAATATGGCAGCGGCGAGGTGGGCGTTGCATCAAGCGGCGGCGGCGGCGTTGCGAGCGGCGAGCTCCAGGCCGCGGTCGAGCGGCTGCGCCTCGTGCTCGAGGAAGGCACCGCCAGCCGCAGCACCACGGCGTCGATGGCCAGCCTCGCCGAGGCGATCCAGGCACTGGTCTCGCACATGCGCACCGAGCAGCAGATGATCCGCGAATGGGCCGACGGCCAGGGCGAGCAGAACCGCGAGATCCGCCGCCTGCTGGAACGCATCGCACGCCAGCCGGAAAAGAGTTAGCTGATCGAGAGCGGCCATGCTGGACCACGTCACCATCGGCATCACCGATATCGAGAGATCGAAGGCATTCTACGATCAGGCCTTGCGGCCCCTGGGGATCGCGCGCCTGTACGCCGAAGGCGAGCGCTTCGCCGGCTATGGCATCCGTCCAAAGGCCTTCTTCTGGATCGGCCTGCGTGAGCCGACCCAAACCGGCGCACATATCGCCTTCGCGGCGTCCGACCGGGCGACCGTGAAGCGCTTCTACGATGAAGCGATCGCCGCAGGCGGCAAGGACAACGGCCCGCCCGGATTGCGTCCGCATTACCATGCAAACTACTACGGAGCATTCGTGCTCGATCCGGACGGACACAACATCGAAGCCGTCTGCCACCTCCCATAACGCCAGGGCAGACAACAACAACGCAAAGGCACTTGAATGGCTCTAGCCCGTGGCCGCCGCAGCGAAGCCGGCTTCAATTACTGGCCCGGATTCGTCGACGCGCTGTCGACGCTGGTGCTATCGATCGTGTTCCTGCTCTCGGTGTTTTTGGTCGTGCAGTTCTTCCTGTCGCAGGAGGTCACCGGCAAGGACAAGGCGCTGGAGCAGCTCAATGCCAAGATCGCGCAGCTCAACGAGCTCTTGTCGCTGGAAAAGCTCGGCAAGCTCACCCTCGACGACCAGGTCTCATCACTCAAGGCAGGCCTCGCTTCGGCCGAGAGCGAGCGCGATCGCATCAAGGGCCTCTATGACGGCCTCGCCGCCGCCGGCAACGACGCGCAGGGCAAGAGCACCGAGCTCGGCAAGGCGCTCGACTCCGAGAAGTCGGTCTCGGCGCGAGCGCTGGCGCAGATCGAGGTGCTGAACCAGCAGATCAGCGCGCTGCGTCGGCAATTGGCAGCACTCGAAGAGGCACTCGACGCTAGCGAGAAGCGCGACAAGGAATCGCAAAATCGCATCGCCGATCTGGGTTCTCGTCTCAACGTGGCCTTGGCTCAGCGCGTGCAGGAATTGTCGCGCTACCGCTCCGAGTTCTTCGGCCGCCTCCGCGCCATTCTCGGCAACCGCCCCGACATCCGCGTGGTCGGCGACCGCTTCGTGTTCCAGTCCGAAGTGTTCTTCGACACCGGCCAGGCGACGCTGTTGCCGGAGGGCCGCGCCGAGCTCGACACCGTCGCGAACGCGCTGATCGAGCTCGACAAGAAGATCCCGACCGAGATCGCCTGGGTGCTCCGCGTCGACGGCCACACAGACGTGCGGCCGGTGAGCGGCGCGAACTTCAAGTCGAACTGGGACCTGTCCGCGGCGCGCGCGATCTCGGTGGTGCAATATCTCATCACGCTCGGCGTCCCTGCCCAGCGCCTGGTCGCCGCCGGCTTTGGCGAATTCCAACCGCTCGACAGCGCCAACACCGAGGACGCCTACAAGCGCAACCGCCGCATCGAGCTCAAGCTGACGGAGCGGTAGTGAGCGCGCTCCACCTCCGCCCCTACGTGGCCGCCGACGAAGCGGCCGCGATCGACCTCTGGCACCGCACCTGGCAGCAGGCCTATCCGCAGATCGACTTCGCCGCGCGGCTGGACTGGTGGCGCGAACGCTGGCGCAAGGATCTGGTGCCGAAAGCCTCGATCGTCGTCGCAGAGCAGAACGGCGCGCTGACCGGCTTCGTCACCATCGATAGCGAAGGCTATCTTGACCAGCTCGTGGTCGATCCGGATCACTGGGGCTCGGATGCAGCGCGGCTGCTAGTGGAGGAGGCCAAGCGCCTGTCTCCCACAGGCGTCACGCTGCTCGTCAACAAGGACAACACCCGCGCCATCCGCTTCTACGAGCGCAATGGCTTTGCGCATGCCGGCGACGAAGTGAACCCGACCTCGGGCCGGCCGGTGCTGAAGATGGCGTGGCGGGCGTGACACTTGTCACGCCGGGAGCCTGCGGCGTCTGTTATTCGTGGCCGCGATGGCAAGCAGATGGAGGCGATCGATGCGGCTGAGCGACCTCGCCAAGGGTTCTACGGTCCTGCTGGGCGTCATCGTCGCCGGATATTTGTCGACGACCTATGTCGACCAGCGCTTCGCCGAGCCCAAGGTCTCCAAATGGGCAGCGCCGGCGTCTACATCCGCTTGCGTCGATTCGACCGGGAGCTGGAAGAACTGGCCGTGGCCGAACGTGCCGGCGCTCTCGCCGAAGTGCGACTGATGTCCGCTGGCGCGGTCACGACCAGCACTCAAAAACACGCAAGCTGAGAGTGCGCCCGACCGTTTCCAGGCACACTCTCTTCGATGTTCAACCGACCTCGTCGGACAATGAGCGAGACCGCGTTTCAGGTGCAACAATCGCCGCGATCAGGCTCACCAAGGCGAGGCTTGCGAGCCAGGCAGGCGCCGGCCAATAATTTCCATCAGCCCATTTGACCAACGCCGTCGCGATCAGAGGCGTCAGTCCACCGCCGAGTGCGGCTGACAATTGATACCCGAGCGAAGCTCCGGTGTAGCGGACGTTGGTCTTGAAAAGTTCGGGGCCGAACGATCCCATGATTCCGAACAGGACACCGTTGGATATCCCGCCGATAGCCATGCCGAGGAAGATCAATGACGTGACCTTCGTGTTTACCAGCCAAAACAGAGGAAATGCGAACAGTATCGTGAAGACCGCAGCCGCCATGAAGACAGGCCGCCGCCCGATCCGATCGGAGAATGCGCAAACCGGCACGATGATCAGCAACTCGGTAATTGCGAATGTCAGAACGCCGTTGAGCATCAGCTCCCTGGGCAGGCCAAGATTCGTCGAACCGTAAGCGACCATGAAGGTCACATAGACGTAGAAGCCGCCGCTCGTCACAAGAAACAGCCCGCCTGCGAGCAACACCTCGCGCCACTGGGTCCGCAACGTTTCTGCGAGCGGAAATGCCGCGATCGCGTTGGTGCGCTTGGCTTTCGAAAAAGCCTGGCTTTCAGGCATCGAGAATCGGGCGAACGCGCCAACCACCACCAGCACGATGCTCAAAAGGAAAGGCAGTCGCCAGCCCCACGCGGCAAATTGATCGGTGCCCAGGGTTGCCGTGGTTGCGGCAAAGACCAGTGTCGCGATCACTAGTCCCGCAGGAGAGCCCAATTGCGGGAGACTGCCGAGGAGCCCACGCCGGGTTTGCGCCTCGCCTTCGGTCATGACCAGCACAGCGCCACCCCATTCGCCGCCCAAGCCGATTCCTTGGACGAGGCGGAGGAGCACGAGGAGGATCGGCGCGAATATGCCAATCGCGTTGTAGTTCGGAAGACATCCGACAAGGAGGGTCGCAACCCCCGTCAGCAAGAACGTTGTGATGAGCGTCGACTTGCGACCGATGCGATCGCCCATGTGTCCGAAGATAATCGCGCCAATCGGACGCGCGAGAAAGCCGATGGCGAAAGTGGCGAATGACAGCAGCGTGCCGGCCCATGGATCGAAGTTCGGGAAGAACTGCGAATTGAAAACGAGGGCCGCAGCCAGGCCGTAGACTTGGAAATCGTACCACTCGATCGTGGTGCCCACCGTGGCTGCCAGAGCCGTCCGGGGGAGCGAGCTGCCCTGCCCGCGGGTCGCAATGATCGTTATCTCCGAAATTTCCGCCATATTTCAACTCCTTACGCGGCCGATCGCGGCTGTAATGGTCCCTTGATTTCATATCGATCTTCGATTATCGATAATCTAAGATCACGTGATACGACAGGAATGTCAAGAATGACGCTATACGACGCCCTCGCAGGCATCTCGGCGGTAAGGGTTTCCACGTCAGACCTCATCGCCGAGCAGTTGCGCCGCGCGATCCTGCTGGGAACGATCTCCGGCGGCGCACAGCTCAAGCAAAATGATGTTGCCGCGCGGTTTGGCGTCAGCGTCGCCCCGGTGCGGGAAGCGCTTCAGCGGCTGATCGCCGATGGGCTGGCGGTGCTGCATCCCAACCGCGGTGTGACCGTGTCTCCGATCTCGGAGCAAGATTTTCTTGAGATCGCCGAGTTGCGCTGTCTGCTCGAACCGCATGCGCTTCGCCACTCGGCGCCACGGCTCACCGCTGCCGATCTGCAATATTCCGAAGCCGTTCTGGCCAAGGCCGCCCAGGCGTCAGACCCGCTCGACCGCGCCAATTTACACTGGGAGTTTCATCGCAGCCTTTACAAACGGGCCGAACGGCCGCGTCTGCTGGCGCAAATTGGCGGCCTGTACCAGGGGATCAATCGCTACCTGCTTCCGGCATGGGCCAATTCCGGCCTCAGCTCCGACTGGGTCGACAGCCATCTCCTCATCGTCTCGAAGATTCGCAACGGCGACATCGAAGATGCCTGCCGCTTGATCGTCGATCAGACGGACGCCTCCACCAAGCGCGTGCAGGCGCAGCTCCATCGGGAAGAGCTTTCCAAGGAAGAAAAGTAAATGCTCGCGTTCTCCAAATTCAAACTGCTGACGTTCGACTGCTACGGAACGCTGATCGACTGGGATACATCCATATCGAAGCTGGTGCAGCCCTGGCTCCTGCAGATGGAGTCCCAGGTTCCTCCGGATCTCGTCGTCAGCACGTTCGCTCTCATGCAGGCCAAGCACCAGCAGACGCGTCCGGCTTTGCTTTATCCCGAAGTGCTCCGACGCTCATGGCGCGACATCGAGGAACAGTTTGGCTGGGATGAAAACCCCGCCCGTGCGGACGAGTTCGCTCGGTCCGTGCCGTTCTGGCGTCCATTCGCGGACACCGTCGAGAGCCTGCGATATCTCAGCCAGCACTTCGCGCTCGGCATCCTCTCGAATGTCGACAATTCTTCGCTCGCGGGGACGCTCAGGATGCTGGAAGTGCCGTTCCTGTTCACGGTCACGGCGGAAGATGTGGGCTCTTACAAGCCCGGCCAACCGCATTTCGATGCAGCCATCCAGCAAGCTGCGCGGCACGGGATCGAGAAGAGAGAAATACTCCACGTCGCCCAAAGCAAGCACCACGATATCGCGCCCGGAAACCAGATCGACCTGACGACCGTTTGGGTGAACCGCCGCCATGGGAAGAAGGGCACTGGAGCGACCCTGGCTGCCGCGGCCGATCCGTCTCTGACGGTCAACTCGCTCGCCGAGCTGGTCGATCTTCACAAATCGGCTGTACGCTAGACACGCGAATGCACACCGGAGCATTCAGCGTGCCAACGCGCCCTCACGCCCCCTCGAACTGCAACCTCGCCAGCCGGGCATAAAGCCCGTTCACCGCCACGAGCTCCGCATGCGTGCCCTGCTCGACGATCTTGCCCTGGTCCATCACCAGGATGCGGTCGCAGGAGAGCACGGTTGCGAGGCGGTGCGCGATCACCAGCGTGGTGCGGTGGCGCATCAGCTCTTCGAGTGCGGTCTGCACCAGCGTTTCGCTCTCGGCGTCGAGCGCGGAGGTCGCTTCATCGAGCAGCAGCAGCGGCGCATCACGCAGGATAGCCCGCGCGATCGCGATGCGCTGGCGCTGGCCGCCTGAGAGCGTCACGCCGCGCTCGCCGAGCGGGGTCTCGAAACCTTCGGGCATGCGGCGGATGAATTCGGCGGCGTGCGCGAGCTCGGCCGCACGCTCGACCTCGGCATCGGTCGCACCGGGCCGGCCGAAGCGGATGTTCTCGCGGGCGCTTGCCGCGAACACGTTGGATTCCTGCGGCACCAGCGCGATGCGGGCGCGGAAGTCACGCGGGTCGGCCGATCTGACCGGCACGCCGTCGAGCGAGATCGCGCCGCCCCGCGGATCGTAGAAGCGCAGCAGCAGATGAAAGATCGTGCTCTTGCCGGCGCCGGAGGGGCCGACGATCGCGACCTTCTCGCCGGGGCGCACCGTGAATGACACGGCGTCCAGCACATTGACGTCGGGGCGCGCCGGATAAGAGAAGCTGACGCGATCAAACCCAACCTCGCCACGTGCCGGCACCGGCAGCGCGCGCGGCGACGCGGGCGCTGCGATCTCGGGCTGCACATGCAAGATTTCGAACAGGCGTTCGGCAGCGCCGGAAGCCGCCGAGACCTCGCCCCAGACTTCGCTGAGCTGGCCGAGGCCGGCGGCAGCGAACGCGGCATAGAGCACGAACTGGCCGAGCCGGCCCGGCGTGATCGTGCCGGTGAGCACGTCATGCGAGCCGATCCAGAGGATCGCGACCACGCTTGCGAACACGATGAAGATGATGATGGCGGTGAGCACCGCGCGCGCCTGGGTCGAGGTGCGCGCCGCCTCATAGGCCTGCTCGACCTCGCCGCCAAAACGCTTCGCAGCCAGCCCTTCGCTGGTGTAGGCCTGCACCGTGCGGATCGCGCCGACCAGCTCGCCCGCATAGGCGGAAGCATCCGCAAGCGTATCCTGCGCATTGCGCGACAGACGCCGCACCCAGCGCCCAAAGGCGACCAGCGGCAGCACGATCAGCGGGATCGCGAGCAGCACGAAGCCGGAGAGACGCGGGCTGGTGATCACCATCATGGCTGCCGCGCCAAAAAACATCATCAGATTGCGCAGCGCGATCGAGACGGAAGCGCCGACGGCGGATTTGATCTGGGTGGTGTCGGCGGTAAGCCGCGACACCAGCTCGCCGCTGCGCGCGGAATCGAAGAAGGAAGGCGACAGCGAGAGCAGATGCGCGAAGACGTCACTGCGCAGATCGGCGACGATGCGCTCGCCGATCGTCATCACGAGGTAGTAGCGCGACGCGCTCGCGAGCGCGAGCACGGCGACGACCGCGATCATGACCGAGAAGTAGCTGTTGATCAGGGCGATGCCTTCCGGCGTCAGGCCGAAATCGATCATCCGGCGCACCGCGACTGGCACCAGCAGCGTGGTCAGTGCGGCGACCGTCAGCGAGACGAAGGCGAGCGCCGCGCGGCCGCGGTAGCGGGCCACATAGGGCGCGAGCGCCATCAGCGGCCGCAGCTTGGCGCGGCTCTTCGCCGGCGCCTCCATCAGTTCGGCTTCGATCGACGGGGCCTCTGCGGGCCCGGTTTCAAGCCGTTCTACTGCGCTCATGAGATCCGACCAAAAGAGAGAAGTCTGCTCCAGATAGGCCGGAGCATCGGTCGTGGCAAATCCGGGATGTCCCTTAAGTGGCCGCCCGGTTCTCCTTGTCCCACAATGGCTTGTTTTAGGGTCCCCCGTGGGGTATAGAGCCGCCAAATCCGTCATCGACATCACTCAAGCGAGCGGCGCCGGTCGCCCTAGGAATTGCCATGAAAGCCGAGATTCATCCGAATTATCATACGATTAAGGTCGTGATGACCGACGGAACCGAGTACCTGACCCGCTCCACCTGGGGCAAGGAAGGCGACACGCTGAACCTCGACATCGACCCGAAGTCGCATCCGGCCTGGACCGGCGGCAACGCGCAGATGCTGGATCGCGGCGGCCGCGTCTCCCGCTTCCAGAAGAAGTTTTCGGGCTTCCTCAAGAAGGATTGATCCGGCCGCAAGGCCGCGAACGAAAACGCCCCCGGGAGACCGGGGGCGTTTTTGTTTTTCGGGCTCTCCCGACCAAGGCCGAGGATTCGTAGGGTGGGCAAAGCGAAGCCTGCCCACCACTTCTTGTCGCAATCCCGAAAGACCGATGGTGGGCACGGCGCTACGCGCCTTTGCCCACCCTACGGCACCGGGGATCTTACCGCTCGAACGCCGCCTTCAGCGCGTTGAGGTGCGGCACCAGCGGATTGCCGATCGAGGGATGATCGGCCGGCGGAGTGTGGATGGTGGTGTCGAGGCGGCGCACGCGGGTCTGGAGGCTCATCGAGCGATGGATCAGGTCCTGCAACTGCGAGGGCAGCTTCTCGATGGTGTCGGCGGCACCGGGATCGGCGGCCGAGAGCTTGACCTTGGTCTTCTCGCGGTTGGCCTGGCCCAGCGTCATCTCGCCTTCCTTGACCGCACGATGCAGCAGCAGCCATGAGGCGAGCTGCATCAGGCGGGTGGTGAGGCGCATGCTTTCGGTGGCATAGGTGAGGCTGACGGAGCGGTCGAGCGCCTTGGCCTCGGTGCGGCCGGCGCCGTCGAGATAGGCGGCGGTCTCTTCGACCAGGTCCATGCCCTCGCGGAACAGGACGCCGAACGCCGCAGAATTGGTGAACCGCTCGCTGAGTTGAACGAGAGCGCCTTCGGCTTGCAAACGTTCCATGGTTAACGCCCCTTACGCAACTGTTTACCGGTCCGGCTTTGCGCCAGCTTATGATGAACAAATCATTGCGCGGGCGGGACGCGGAGTCCAGCGGCAAGCGCGGATATGGTTTCCGCGGGTCTTTCCTCGGAATTCAACCGTAGTGGGCTCTTCGTTTGACGCGTTTTCTTGACGCGAACCGGTATCCACTTCGCTCGAAAACGCTTTGGACCAAAAAAAGAGCCGCCGGAAAACCGGCGGCTTTGAAAGTTGATAACAGGGAGGCGTCAAACAGAGTGGACAGGAGCCACTCGGTGTCCAAACGAGGACAGTTCCAGTCATAAACCCGAAAGCTTAATCGGGAGTAAACGAACGATTTTTTTGAGGGTTCGTTAGCCATGTCGGCCGCTGGCTGAGTGCGTGCGGAACAAGGCTCTCGTCGCCCCGGCGAAGGCCGGGGCCCATAACCACAGGGAGTGGTTTGACGAAGACTCGTCGTTCGGTACTGCTGTCAAAGCCCATAGACAGATCACGCGGTATGGGTCCCGGCCTTCGCCGGGACGACACCTGTGGTGAGACGACTACGACTTGAAGACGCTATTCGCCGCATCGCGCGAGGCGCGCTTTTTGGTGGTGGCTTCCTCCAGTCTCGCGATCTCGGTCTTGAGCAGAGCGACGCGCTCGGTCAGTTCCTCGACCGACAACAGTGAGAGGTCCTGTCCGATCTCGTGGGTGATTTTCTTGCGCGGGCGGTCGTCGTCTTCCGTCGCCATCGCCGTTCCTCCTGCATGCGTAGAAGCGGTTGCCAGCGTGGACCGCGCTGGCTAATCAAAGGCCTCGTTCCATCCCGCACCTTCGCTCAAGGACACATCATGGACAAGCTGCCCGCGCAAATGACGGTGGTCGCCATCTCCAAGCCCGGCGGACCGGAGGTGCTGGTGCCGGAACAACGCAGCATTCCGCAGCCCGGGCCCGACGAGATCCTGGTCAAGGTGCAGGCCGCCGGCGTCAATCGGCCCGACGTGGCGCAGCGCTCCGGCGCCTATCCGCCGCCGCCCGGCGCCAGCGACCTGCCAGGACTTGAGATCGCTGGCGAAGTGGTGGCCATCGGCAGCAACGCCAAACGGCACAAGATCGGCGACAAGGTGATGTCGCTCGTCGCCGGCGGCGGCTATGCGCAGTACTGCATCGCGCAGGACGCCCAGGCCATGGGCGTGCCGCCGTCGCTGTCGATGAAGGAAGCCGGCGCGCTGCCGGAAACCCTGATGACGGTCTGGCACAATGTGTTCGAGCGCGGCGGCCTGAAGGCCGGCGAGACGCTGCTGATCCATGGCGGCTCCTCCGGCATCGGCACCATGGCAATCCAGCTTGCGAAGGCGTTCGGCGCGAAGGTGTTCGTCACCGTCGGCTCGCAGGACAAGATCGATGCCTGCCTCAAGCTCGGGGCCGACCGCGCCATCAACTACAAGACCGAAGACTTCGTCGCCGTGATCAAGGAGGAGACCGACAAGGCCGGCGTCAATTTGATCCTCGACATGGTCGCCGGCGACTATGTCGACCGCAATTATGACGCCGCCGCGGTCGACGGCCGCATCGTGCAGATCGCAACCCTCAACGGCCCCAAGGTCACCGTCAACATCGCCAAGGTGATGATGAAGCGGTTGACCCATACCGGCTCGACGCTGCGTCCCCGTAGTAATGCGGACAAGGCGGCGATGGTGGCCGCGATCGAAGCCAAAGTGATGCCGCTTTTGCGCGAAGGCCGCGTCAAACCGCTGATGGACAGCGCTTTCCCGCTGGAAAAGGCATCCGACGCACACCGGCGCATGGAGACCTCCGCACATATTGGCAAAATTGTGTTGGAGGTCTAGGCCGCTGGCCCACAGGACTGGGCGGAAACCCTTTGATTTCCCTCGCTTTCGTGGCATCTATCGCTGCGCGCCGAACCACTTCGGTCCGGTCTGAAATCGCCTTTGCGTGCCAGTCTTGCACACACAGTTTGCGTCGAACGCGGAGAATTGACCTTGCGTCTGATCAGGCGCCTCGCGCCCATCGCGCTGGGCCTCATGATTCTTGTCGCCGCGTCGCCTGCACGCGCGCTTGACGCTGTCAGCGTCCGCGGCGACGCGCCCGCGATCGACCTCACCGGCGTGCTCGAGCACCAGCGCAGCGACGCCGACCGCATCCAGGTCTCCACCGCGCCCGGAACCGACGGCATCGTCCGCCGCATCGAGGTGCGCGCCCGCGAAGGCGGCCAGAACTGGGTGGTGTTCGCGCTCGCCAACAACACCGACGACCAGCTCGACCGCCTGATCGTCGCCCCGCATTACCGCATCGTCTCGTCGGGCCTGCTGTGGCCCGACCTCGGGCTGTCGCGCATCGCGACCATCACGCCCTCGACCGGCGACCGGCCGGAGCGGCAGGAGAGCCCGACCGCCGACGTGTTCCGCATCACGCTCGATCCCGGTGCCGTCATCACCTTCGTCGCGGAACTGCGTACCGACAAGCTGCCGCAGCTCTATCTGTGGGAGCCGGAAGCCTACAAGGACAAGGTCAACTCCTTCACGCTCTACCAGGGCATCGTGATCGGAATCTCCGGTCTGCTTGCGCTGGTGCTGACCATCCTGTTCGTCGTCAAGGGCAGCATCATGTTCCCGGCCGCCGCGGCGCTGGCCTGGGCGGTGCTGGTCTATATCGGCGTCGATTTCGGCTTCTGGGGCAAGGTCCTCGACATGTCGAACAACGCCGAGCGCATCTGGCGCGCGGCGGGTGAAGCGATCCTGGCGGCCACGCTGCTGGTGTTCCTGTTCGCCTATCTCAACCTCAGTCGATGGCATGTGCGCTATTCGCACATCACGGTGGGTTGGCTGGCCTTCCTGGGGTCGCTGGTGGCTCTCGCTTTGTTCGACCCGGCGGTGGCCTCCGGCATCGCGCGCATATCGCTGGTGCTGATCGCCTTCGCCGGCTTCGCGCTGATCGTCTATCTCTCCACCCACGGCTTCGACCGCGCGGTGCTGCTGATCCCGACCTGGTTCCTGCTGGTGATCTGGGTGGTCGCGGCCGGCATGACGGTGGCGGGCTCCGTCACCAACGACATCGTCGGCCCGGCGCTGCTCGGCGGCCTCGTGTTGATCGTGATGCTGATCGGCTTCACGGTCATGCAGCACGCCTTTGCCGGCGGCGGCGCCACCACCGGCGTCGTCTCTGACATCGAGCGGCGCGCGCTGGCGCTGGCCGGTTCCGGCGATTTGATCTGGGACTGGGACGTCTCCGCCGACAAGGTTTTCACCAGCCCCGAGACCGAAGCCCTGCTCGGCCTCAAGCGCGGCACGCTGGAAGGCCCGGCCGCGTCGTGGCTGGAAGTGCTGCACCCGCTCGACCAGGACCGTTTCCGCGCAGCGCTCGACAGCGTGCTCGACCAACGCCGCGGCCGCCTGGTTCAGGATTTCCGCCTGCGCACTCCGGACGGACATTTCATGTGGTTCGCGCTGAAGGCGCGTCCCGTGGTCGGCTCCGACGGCGAGGTCTCACGCGTGGTCGGCACGCTCACCGACGTCACTGAGCTGCGCAACGCCGAGGAGCGCCTGCTGCACGATTCCGTGCATGACAACCTCACCGGCCTGCCCAACCGCAAACTGTTCATGGACCGGTTAGGCGCGGTCGCGCACTTCGCCAAGACCATGCCGACGCTGCGGCCGACGCTGATGGTGATCGACCTCGACCGCTTCAAGCAGGTCAACGATTCCGTCGGCATCGCGGTCGGCGATTCCATCCTGCTGACGCTCGCCCGCCGCCTCACCCGCATCCTGAAGCCGCAGGACACGCTGGCGCGGCTCGCCGGCGACCAGTTCGGCCTGATCCTGCTCTCCGAGCAGGACCCTGCCCGCATCACCGCCTTCGCCGAGACCATCCGCAAGACCATCCGCGCGCCGATCGCCTTCAACGACCGCGAGATTTTTCTCACGGCCTCGATCGGGCTCGCCCTTTCTGATCCGCAAGTTCAACTGACTGACGAGATCATCAAGGACGCCGAGCTTGCGATGTACCATTCCAAGCGCATCGGCGGCGACCGCATCGACGTCTACAAGTCCGCCATGCGCGCGCGAAAAACCGATCGCCTGACGCTGGAAAGCGAGCTGCGCCGCGCCATCGAGCGGCAGGAGCTCACCATCCTGTACCAGCCGATCGTGCGGCTGGAGGATCGTTCGGTCGCGGGCTTCGAGGCGCTGGTGCGCTGGGACCACCCGAAGCTCGGGCGCATGGCGCCGTCGGAATTCATCACCATCGCGGAAGAGACCGGCCTGATCATCGACCTCGGCATGTTCGTGCTCGACCAGACCGCAAAGCAGCTCTCGATCTGGCAGCGCGCGATGCGCTCGCGCGAACCGATCTTCGCCAGCGTCAACGTCTCCTCGCGGCAGCTGCTGCGCCACGACCTGATCCACGACATCCGCACCGTGCTGTCGCGCTCGTCGGTGGCGCGCGGCACGCTGAAGCTGGAACTGACGGAATCGCTGGTGATGGAGAACCCGGAGCACGCGGCACAGATGCTGACGCGGATCCGCGAGCTCGGCACCGGACTATCACTCGACGATTTCGGCACCGGCCATTCGTCGCTGGCCTATCTCCAGCGCTTCCCGTTCGACACCATCAAGATCGACCAGTCCTTCGTCCGCACCACCAATCGCGGCACCCGCCCGGTGATCCTGAAGTCGATCATCGCGCTCGCGCATGATCTCGGCATGGACGTGGTGGCGGAAGGCGCCGAGACCGATTCCGACGCTGTCGAGCTCTACCAGCTGGGCTGCGAATACGCGCAGGGCTTTGCCTTCGGCGAGCCGATGGACGCGGACGCCGCGATGCGGCTGCTCACGGAAGTGCGGCTGGAAGCGGCGAGCTAGTCGCTCTTTACCGTTGGGCGCCGCCGGTCACTCTTCAGCTTCGTGAACCGCACGGTCTGGCCGTCCGGCATCCGCGTGGCCTTGAAACCCGCGGAGAGGCAGGCTTCGCGCTGCGGCATCTGAATATCCGGGCTGCGCGAGGTGTCCCACCATGAGGCACGATTCGCCGCGCGCGGCAGAGCCCCGCCGATGATCTCCTCGATCTGCTCAAAGCTCAGCACGAATTCCGCCTGCTTGTGCCGCATCAGGTAATCGCGCAACGCGTCGTAGTCGTTCACCGCCGTCCTCTATCCATTTGTCCGCGGCCTGATCTGCTCAAAAGCAGGACTCGCGGAAACCAATTCTTAACTCATTGCGGCAGCGCCGTCCCGGCTTAAACACTACGCAAGATTTCAGGCGCATCCACTAATGTCGGGAGCAACGGATGCTGTCTGGATGGCGCGAAGTCACGGCCCGCCGGCCGTGGCGAATTTCGGCGAAGCTGCTGATCATCTCGTCCGTCGTGACGGTGATCGGCTTTTCCGCCGTTTGCGTCAACGTGATGCTGGACATGCGTCGCGGCGAGGAGGCGTTGGCCCGCCAGACACTGGAAAACCTGGCCACGACGATCGAAGCCGACATCAGCCGCAATATCGAGATCTACGACCTGTCCCTGAAGGCGGTCACCAGCAACATGCTGCTGCCCGAGATCGCCTCGGTCTCGAAGCCGGTCCGCCACCTCATCCTGTTCGATCATGCGACCACGGCCCGGCATTTCGGCGCCATCCAGGTGTTCGATGCCGACGGCAGGCTGACCATCGACGCCTCCACGCTCGATCCCCTGCTGGAGAACCGCGCCGAAGAGGACTATTTCAAGGTTCATCGTGACAACCCCGGCATCGGACTGTTCATCAGCCGGCCGATGTTGTTCCGCGGCGCCTATTCGATCGTGCTGAGCCGCCGCATCAGCGATACCGACGGCGGCTTCATGGGAGTGGTCGCCGGCTCGATCCGCTTCAGCTATTTCCACGAGCTGTTCGAGCGGCTGAGCCTCGATCCCGAGGATACCATCACCGTGCTCAAGCGCGACCGCACCATCATGATGCGGCGGCCGTTCGACCTCGACATCATCGGCAAGAATCTCGGCGACCAGCCGGTCTGGAAGTCCGACAATCTCAAAGTGGGCGGCTCGTTCGCCGGACAGGGACCGATCGACGGCACACCGCGGCTCTATGTCCGCAGCAGCGGGACCAGTCCGTTGTTCGTGGTGGCCGGAAAGCCGCTCAGCTCGGTGTTCGCGCTGTGGCAGAGGGAGGCGCTTCGCATCGGCGCCGTGATCCTGGTGCTCGCCCTGTTCGTGCTGGGGTCGGCGATCCTGCTCGCGCGTGAGATCGGCCGCCGCGCCGATGCCGAAAGCAAGCTCGAGGAGATGGCGACGACGGACGCGCTGACGGGCCTGCGCAACCGCCGCAAGTTCGACCATGTCATCGATATCGAATGGCGCCGCGCCATGCGCCAGAAGACGCAGATCGCACTGCTGATGATCGATGCCGATCATTTCAAGGCCTACAACGACACGTTCGGTCATCAGGCCGGCGACCAGGTGCTGGTCGGCATCGCCATCTGCATCTCCGATTCGGTGCGCCGCGCCGGCGACTGCGCCGCGCGCTATGGCGGCGAGGAATTCGCCGTGCTGCTGCCGAACACCTCGGTCACAGAGGCCTTTGAGGTCGCCGAGATGATCCGCGGCAAGGTGCAGGGCTGGTCGGACGACGGGGCCGGATCGACCGTCTCCTGCGGCATCGCCAGCCTCGTTCCCACCGCCGGCCTGGACTGGACGGTCCTGGTCGCCGCCGCCGACAAGGCGCTCTATGCCGCAAAAGCCGGCGGCCGCAACCAGTCCGTGGTGGCAAACCTTCCGAGGCTGTCGCTGGTGGCGTAGCTCTGCGCTGCGATTGGGCGGTGAACAACTCACCAAATCCTCAGGTGTCGTCCCGGCGAAGGCCGGGCCCCATAACCACAGGGAGTGGTTTGGCGAAGACTCGCAGTTCGGTACGCCTACCGCTCGCAATCGATAGATCACGCGGTATGGGTCCCGGCCTTCGCCGGGACGACATCGGCGACGCTACTGCCCCAGATACTTCTTCATCTCCGCGATCAACCCGTCGCGCAGCTCAGGCCGCTTCAGGCCGTAGGCGATGTTGGCGCGGAGGAAGCCGGGCTTGGAGCCGCAATCGTGGCGCTCGCCCTCGAACTCGACGCCGTAGAATTTCTGCGATTTGGCGAGCCCGATCATGGCGTCGGTGAGCTGGATCTCGCCGCCGGCACCGCGCTCCTGGGTCTCCAGGATCTTGAAGATTTCGGGCTGAAGAATGTAGCGGCCGGTGATCGAAAGGTTGGAGGGCGCGGTGCCCTTGGCCGGCTTCTCGACCATACCGTCGACCTCAAACATCTTGCCGGTGCGTTTCCCCACGCCACAGATGCCATATTGATGGGTGAGATGATCGGGCACCGCCTCGACCGCGATGACGTTGGACTTTTCGCCGAGCTTGTTGGCCGTATCAATCATCTGCTTCAGGCAGCCCGGCGAATTGAGCACGAGCTCGTCGGGCAGCACGACCGCGAACGGCTCGTTGCCGACGATGTCGCGCGCGCACCAGACCGCGTGGCCAAGGCCGAGCGGCGCCTGCTGACGAGTGAAGCTGACGGCGCCGGCTTCGGGCTGGTTCTGCGCCAGAACGTCCTGCTCGGCCTTCTTGCCGCGCGCGGCCAGCGTCGCGTCGAGCTCGAACATCCGGTCGAAATGATCTTCGATGACATTCTTGTTGCGGCCGGTGACGAAGATGAAATGCTCGATGCCGGCTTCCCTCGCCTCGTCATAGACGTACTGGATCAGCGGCTTGTCGACGATGGTGAGCATTTCCTTCGGCATCGCCTTGGTGGCGGGCAGGACGCGGGTGCCGAGGCCGGCGACGGGGAATACGGCTTTGCGGATTTTCATGTGATTGATCGAATACCTTGGGGCGCACGTGAAAGAAGCAATGGCATCTTGCTAGCCGTTTTGCAGCCGGCAACAAAGGCGGTTGTAGGGCTCCGTCCCAGGGAATTTGAGAAAAAGGTCACCAGCAAAAATTCACCTTTGTTAAGATATTGGCAACCGTAACGAGGCCTCCTGATGGCGGATTTTCGGCCGGACAGGTGGGACATGAGGCAATTGGTGACAGGGGTAGCTTTATCTTGGACCGGCGCAACAATGCTTGCGGCCGCCCTGCTGTTCCCGCCTGCCGCGCAAGCCCAGTCCCAGAATGGCCTGTCGAACCTGTTCGGCGGCATTTTCTCTGGCTCGAGCCCGGCCCCCTCGCAACCCGCCCCCGGTCCCGCGGGCGCCCAGCCTTGGAGCGGCGAGGACGGGGCCTCCGGCCATCCGCTGATGACCGCCGCGGCAATCCGCGAGGCGGCTTCCAATTTCAACAATTGCGTCGCCGGGATGTGGCCTGATGCCGCACGACGAAACATCACCCAGGAGAATTTTCAGCGCTTCACCGCAGGGCTCGCGCCTGATCTGCGCATCATGGACCTGATGGATTCGCAGCCGGAGTTCACCAAGTCGATCTGGGACTATCTCGACATCCTCGTGAACGACAACCGCCTCGCCAAGGGCAAGGAAGTCCTCGCCAAATACAAGGCGCAGTTCGACGCCACCGAAAAAGCCTATGGTGTCGACCGCTATATCATCGCGGCGATCTGGGGCATCGAGTCCAACTATTCAACGCAGATGGGCGACCGCAGCGTGCTGCAATCGACCGCGACGCTTGCCTGCGTCGGCCGCCGCCAGGCCTATTTCAAGGACGAGTTCCTCTCGGCGCTGGAAATCCTCAACCGCGGCGATCTGCGCCCTGAGCAGTTGCGCGGCTCCTGGGCCGGCGCGTTCGGCCCGACTCAGTTCATGCCGACCGCGTTCAAGCGCTTTGCCGTGGACGGCGATGGCGATGGACGGCGCGACGTCGTCGACAATCCCACCGACCTGATCGCCTCCACCGCCAACAATCTGAAGAAGGACGGCTGGCAGACCGGCCAGACCTGGGGTTTTGAGGTCGTGGTGCCGCAGGGCTTCAACTACATGCTGGCCGACCGCGCCAAGGCGATGACGATCGCGCAGTGGGAAAAGCTTGGGCTCAAGCGCCCGACCAACCAGCCCTTCCCGCATCCGGCGGAGAAAGCCTATTTGCTGGCACCGGCCGGCGCGCAAGGCCCGGGCTTTCTGATGATGCAGAACTTCCGGGTCATCATGAAATATAATCCGGCTGAGGCCTATGCTATGGCGATCGGCCATTTCGCCGACCGCCTGCGCGGCGGCCAGCCCTTTGTGCAGCCCTGGCCGCGGCAGGAACGGGAGCTGTCCCGCACCGAGCGGCTGGAACTCCAGCAGCTGCTGGTCCAGCGCGGCTTCTACAAGGGCACGCCGGACGGCCAGTTCGGCGGCCAGACCCGGGACGCGCTGCGCAGCTTCCAGGCCTCGATCGGGGTCCCCGCGGACGGATTTGCTTCATCGGACGTGCTGGAACGGCTGCGCGGGCGGTAAAATCGCGCCGAAAGTAACCCTGAAGCGGGATTTTGGCCGATCCCCGGTGTATTGCCCCAAGAATCTGCAAGAGAATTTGCCCGTTTGGCGCCTGATTCCGTTATTATATTGAGCTACTTCCAGACCCCGTTGCGCGTGCCCGAGATCGCATGTCGAAGCACAAGTCCCTGTTCAAGGCACTGACCGAGACCGGCCCGTTGATCGCGCTGGGGACGGCGCTTGCGATCCTGGTCCTGATCGCGGGACCCGCTTCGGCGCAGTTCTTCAACTTCCCCGGCTTCGGCGGCCCACCGCAACGTCAGGCTCCACAACAACGGGGCGGCGGCCGCGACGGTGGCTGGTTCGGCGGCGATTTCTTCGCACCATTCCAGCAGCAACAGCCGCAGGCCCCGCGCCAGGATTTTTCGCGCGCGCCGGCGCCGACCAAGCACGACGGCATTCCGGACAAGAACGTGCTGGTGATCGGCGACGCCATGGCGGACTGGCTCGCCTACGGCCTGGAAGACGCCTACACCGAGCAGCCCGACATGGGCGTGATCCGCAAGCACAAGACCACCTCCGGCCTGATCAAGTACCAGCCCAAAGGCGAGCCCTCGGACTGGGCAGCCGCTGCGAAGGGAATCCTGGAAACCGAGAAGCCCGAAATCATCGTCGTCATGCTCGGCCTCAACGACCGCATCTCGATCCGCGAACCCGTCGCGGACAAAGCGGACAAGGCATCGGATAAGGCTTCGGACAAGGACAAGAAGAACGACAAGGGCGCGCGCGCCAAGCCGCCAGGCAAGCCAGGAGATGGCAAGCCGGGCGACGCCAAGCCGAACGGCACCGACACCGCCGCCAAGCCCGACGACAAGCCGGCCGACACCGACCTTCCGCAGGACGATGCCGACAACGCCGACACGCCGGTAGCAGCCCCCGAAAAGACTGCGCGCAATCCAAACGGCCTCTACGAATTCCGCGACGACCGCTGGGTCGAGCTCTACAGCAAGAAGATCGAAGAGCTCGCCGCCGTCCTCAAGACCAAGGGCGTGCCGGTGCTCTGGGTCGGCCTGCCTGCGATCCGCGGGCCGAAGGGCACCGCGGACATGCTGTTCCTGGATTCGCTCTATCGCGAGGGCGCGGCCAAGGCCGGCATCACCTATGTCGACGTCTGGGACGGCTTTGTCGACGAAGCCGGCCGCTTCCTCCAGAAGGGCCCGGACTTCGAAGGCCAGATCCGTCAGCTCCGCAGCTATGACGGCGTCTATTTCACCAAGCCCGGCGCGCGCAAGCTCGCGCATTATGTTGAGCGCGAGATCACGCGCCTGCTCGCAGGCCGCTCCGGCCCGATCGCGCTGCCGAGCGAGCCGGCGACGCCCGACACCAGCGCCGAGCCCGGCAAGCCCGCGCCACGGCCGCTGGCAGGCCCGATCGTGCCGCTGGTTGCGGCCTCGATCTCGACCGATCAATTGCTGGGCGGACCGGGCACGCGTCCCGCTGCCGTCGATGCGCTCGCCGCGAAGACGCTGGTGAAGGGCGAGCCGCTGGCGGCGCCCGCGGGCCGTGCCGATGATTATGCCTGGCCACGCCGCGAAGTCGGGCGCGAGCAGGCCAAGGGCGATACGCCGATGGCGGCAACGACGCCGGATGGTGGTGCTGCTGCTCCCGGCACGCCGGGTGCGGCCGCAGCGATCGCGCCGCCAAAGCTGACGCCGAAGAAGCCCGCGGTGCCGCAGCAGCCCGCGCAGGCCACGCCGTCAATGCGCGATTTCTTTGGCTTCGGATCTCCGCAGCCACCGCCGCGACAGTTGGCGCCGGCACCGGGGCCGCGCAATCCGAATCCCGCGATCCCGCGTCCGCCGGGCAATGTCGGACGATCGGCGGAAGTGATCCGGTAGGCCACTGATCTCTTGTCCCGGCCGCAGAGCCGGGGCCCAGCTCTACCAACACCCACAACGAATGGGCCCCGGCTCTGCAACGCGGCGTTTCACGCCGCATTGCGTCCGGGGCACGAGAGATGCGTGGTTCGTCGCTCAGCCGTAATAGCGCCAGCGCGGCGGTGGGCGGCGTGCGGGACGCGACATCAACAGAGCGAGCGCAAAACCGATGCCGCCGGCGATCAGGAGTGAGCCAAGCGGATTGTCCTGCACCTTCCGCGAAATCGCCTGTGAGCCATCGCGCAAAGTGTCGCTGGGGTTCTCGTAGGCATCCTTGGCATAGCCGGCCGCGGTCTCGCCGGCGTCACGCACGGCATCCTTGGCCTGGCCGTAGAGATTCTGCACGGTACCGGCAGCTTCGCGCGCCTTGCCTGACGCCTGTGTCTGCGCATCGCCAGCAAGATCACCGACGGCACCTTCCGCACGGCCAGCGAATTCCTTGGCCGATCCAACAATCCGATCCTTGTCCATGATGATCCTCCTCGGGGGTCTGCCGGAGTAACCGATCAGGAGCAGCGCAGTTCCAATCGCCGAAAGAATGAGTGCGTAGCCCGGGTGAGCGCAGCGATACCCGGGAACGGTGCATGAAAAGTCCCGGATGTCGCTTTGCTCATCCGGGCTACAGAATGAGTCCGCCGTCAACGACCAATGTCTGGCCGATGATGTAGGAGGACAGCGGCGATGCCAGGAACAGCGCCGCGCCCGCCATGTCGGCCGGCGTGCCCAATCGCCGCAATGGAATGCGCGACAATGCGCCTTCGAGCCGCTTGGGATTGTCGGTCGTCACTTTCGTCATCTTGGTGTCGACGAGGCCGGGCGCGATGCCGTTGACGCGAATGCCGTCCTCGGCCCAGGCCTCACCCAACGTCCGCGTCAAGCCGACCGCCCCAGTCTTCGACGCGTTGTAGGCGGGGTTGCCCATGGTGGAGTGATAGGCTGCAGTCGACGACACCATGATCAGTGATCCCTTCGAATCCCGCAACATGGAATGAAACCTTGTCGCGCACGCCATCAGGCTCATCAGATTGACCTCGACGACCTTGCGGAAACCGCTCATCTCGAATTCGCCGCGGCGATAGAGCACGGCGCCTTGCGCCAACACGAGCACGTCGAGCTTGTCGAAGGACGGCTTGAACGCTTCGATCGCGCCGGCATTGCTGACATCGAGCTGCACATAAGCAAGCCCCGTCAGATCAGAACCTTCCTCCGCCGAATATTCCGCAGGCCGAGCACGCGTGCCGCAAACCGCGACATGCGCGCCCTTGGCGCGGAAGGTCTGTGCGATACCGTTGCCGATGCCGCTGGACCCGCCGACGACCAGCACCTGCTTGCCTGAGAAATCCAGCTCGTTTGCCATCGCGGCCTCCCTTTTATTTTGCTTGTTTGACCTGTCTGCGGATCGATGCCAGCCTCGTCAATCTCATAACAAAAAACAAGCACTCCGCGAGGAAACCGCATGTCCGACTTCAAGCAGCTCAGCCGGTCTGTGAAGGGCCTGACCGTTCTCGTCACCGGCGCTGCGAGCGGCATGGGCCGCGCGACTGCGCGCGTGTTCGCCGCTGAGGGCGCGAACGTCGCCGCAACCGATTACGACGAGCAGGGCGCGCTGGCCGTTGCGAAGGAGATCGCCGCGAGCGGCGGAACGGCGAAGGCGTGGAAGCTCGACGTCGCCGACGTCGGCGAGATCAAGCGCGTCGTCAATGACGTCGCGACGCATTTCGGCGGGCTCGACGTGGTCGTCAACAACGCCGGCATCTCCGTCCGCGTCGCGATCGACGACGAGGCGTACGAGGACGCCTGGGCAAAAGGCATCGCCGTGATGCTGACGGCGCATCCGCGCATCATCCGCGCTGCCCTTCCGCACCTGCGCAAATCGAAGAGCCCGCGCATCGTCAACATCGCCTCGACCGAGGCGCTCGGCGCCACCGCTCTGCACAGCCCTTATTCGGCGGCGAAGGGTGGCGTGGCGAGCCTCACCCGCTCGCTGGCTGTGGAGCTTGGCCGCGAAGGCATCACCGTCAACTGCATCTGCCCGGGCCCGATCCGCACCGCCATCACCGACCGCATCTCGGAAGAGCACAAGACCATCTACGCCAAGCGCCGCACCGCACTCGGCCGCTACGGCGATCCCGAGGAGGTCGCGCATATGACGCTGAGCCTGTGCCTGCCGGCGGCATCGTTCCTGACCGGCGCGGTGATCCCGGTCGATGGCGGCCTGATGGCGCGCAACGCGTGAGAGAGGTGTAGCCCGGATGGAGCGAAGCGCAATCCGGGGAGGTTTTTCCGTGGAGTGAGAGCCCCGGATTACGCTGCGCTCCATCCGGCTACGGGCTGCTATGCGCAGCCAGCGTTGACAACGCCGGATGCGGGAGTAGCTTTTTCGCCAACAGAGCGGGCCAACCGCTCGCGGTCCGCGGAGAAACGCCATGACGATCGCCATCCGGCAGCTTCAGACGCATTTTGCCGGCGAGGTTTCCGGCCTCGATCTGCGAAAGCCTCTTACCGAGAGCGAGGCGCGCGAGGTCGAGTCCGCCATGGACAAATACGCGGTGCTCGTCTTTCACGACCAGGACATCAACGACGAGCAGCAGATGGCCTTCGCGCTCAATTTCGGCCAACGCGAGGACGCGCGCGGCGGCACCGTGACCAAGGCGCAGGACTACCGGCTCCAGTCCGGCCTCAACGACGTCTCCAATCTCGGCAAGGACGGCAAGCCGCTGGCCAAGGACAGCCGCACGCATCTGTTCAATCTCGGCAACTGCCTCTGGCACTCCGACAGTTCGTTCCGTCCGATCCCTGCAAAATTCTCACTGCTCTCGGCCCGCGTGGTGAACCCGAAGGGCGGCAACACCGAATTCGCCGACATGCGCGCAGCCTATGACGCGCTCGACGACGAGACCAAGGCGGAGCTCGAAGAACTCGTCTGCGAACACTCGCTGATGTATTCGCGCGGTTCGCTTGGCTTCACCGAATATACCGACGACGAGAAGGCGATGTTCAAGCCGGTGCTGCAACGGCTGGTGCGGACCCATCCCGTCCATCGCCGCAAGTCGCTGTATCTCTCATCACACGCCGGCAAGATCGTCAGCATGAGCGTGCCTGAGGGGCGCCTGTTGCTGCGGGACCTCAACGAGCACGCAACGCAAGCAGAGTTCGTCTACGTCCACAAATGGAAGCTGCATGACCTCGTGATGTGGGACAACCGCCAGACCATGCACCGCGTCCGCCGCTACGACCAGTCCCAGCCCCGCGACATGCGGCGTGCGACGGTGGCGGGGACCGAGCCGACGGTGCAGCAGCAGGCGGCGGAGTAGCGCGTCATCCACCGTCGGAGGTGGTCATCGCCCGGCTTGACCGGGCGATCCAGTACTCCGAGACGTTTGTGATTGAATCGATCGGCCGCGGCGTACTGGATGCCCCGGTCAAGCCGGAGCATGACAGCGGAGAATGAGGCTACGCGTGCCCGGCCTCGTTCGACAGCATACCGGGATCGATGCCGATCTTGCGCAAGGCACGGCCGTACTTTTCATCGACGTCATCGCCGAAGATCAGATCCGCATCCGCGTCGCAATGCAGCCAGCCATTGCTCTGGATCTCGGTCTCGAGCTGGCCCGGCGCCCAGCCGGCATAGCCGAGTGCGAGGATGGCGTGCTTGGGTCCGGAGCCCTTGGCGATCGCGCGCAGGATGTCCACGGTCGCGGTGAGGCAGACGCCGTCGTCGATCCGCAGCGTCGCGTTGTCGATGTAGAAATCGCTGGAATGCAGCACGAAGCCGCGGCCGGTATCGACCGGGCCGCCGCGCAGCACCTTCATGCTTTCGGCGTTCTCCGGCAGCTTGATCTGCTCACCCTTCTTGATGATTCCGAGCTGCACCAGGAGCTCGGGGAAATCGATGCTGCCGGCCGGATGGTTGACGATGATGCCCATCGCCCCCTCCGCCGAATGGGCGCAGAGATAGATCACCGAGCGCTCGAAGCGGGAATCGCCCATCACAGGCATCGCGATCAGGAGCCGACCGTCGAGATACCCGGCCGAACTGGGAAACGCCGAGCCCGCGACCCGGGTGCTATCGCCAGTCCTTTTGCCAGTAGGAGCCATCGGTGAAGCACTCCGGTTTCCATTCCTATCCTGATGTCGGGCTCGGCCGCTGTCAAATCAAGGCTTGCAGAGAGCTGATTCAAGTGCATCCATCACAAGCAATTCAATGGTTTGCCCCTGAGTGACCCTGTAAAGACGTGCCATGCTCAGCATAGTTCCCCTGCGTGCGGCGATGGGCGTCGCAACAACCTTGCTCGCGTCGTCGCTGGCGCTTGCGGCGCGCGCCGACGATGCCTCGCCATGGCAGCGCGACGGACATTCCGCGGTGCGGCTGCTGGCGGGGTCGCGCAGCGGTGCGGTCCTGCTCGGCGGGATTGCCTTCCAGATCCAGCCGGGTTGGAAGACCTACTGGCGCAGCCCCGGCGATTCCGGCGTTCCACCGCGATTCGACTTCTCGAAGTCGGATAATGTCGAGGCGGTGACGATCATGTGGCCGGCGCCGCTGAAGTTCGACGACGGCGCGGGCGGCCATTCGATCGGCTATCACGACCAGATCGTGCTGCCGCTCCGCATCGTTCCCAAGACGGCCGACAAGCCGGTCACGTTGCGCGCCGAGATCAATTACGCAGTGTGCGAAAAGCTCTGCATTCCCGTCGAGGCCAGCGCCGAGCTCGGCTTCAACAGCGTCGCCTCGACCGAGGACGGCGCACTGTTCGCGGCGCTCGACACCGTGCCCAAGCCCGCCACGATCGGCGATCCCAATCCGCTGACCATCCGCGACGTCAAGCGCGACGGCGCCAAATACGTGGTGGTCGATGTGGTTGCGCCGGATAAAGGCAACGTCAATCTGTTCGTGGAAGGACCGACGCCCGATTGGTCACTGCCGATCCCAGCGCCAGTCGAGCACAGCCCGCCAGGGGTGAAACGCTTCTCCTTCGAGCTCGACGGGCTGCCGCCAGGCGCCAAGCCCGACGGCGCAGCGCTGAAGTTCACGCTGGTCGGACCGGAGAAGTCGTACGAGTTCAATACGAATTTGGAGTGAGCCCGAGCTGTCGTCCCGGACAAGCGCAGCGAAGCGGAGCGCAGATCCGGGACCCATACTCCGCAGCAATAGTTTTGCGAAAATTCGGAGTTGCTAGCTTCGCGCCACAACTTCTCCCTGTGGTTATGGGTCCCGGCCCCCCGTGCGCAATGGCGCACTAGGCCGGGACGACACCGGGGATGGCGCCGCAGCGTACCCACCCAACCGAATCTTAACGAATGGTTGCTAATTCCCAAGGATACCGCACATGGCTGCCGCAGCATGCGGGACGCCTGGGGATTCTTCGAATTGGCCGTGATGGATGCAGAACCTGCCTCGACCGGACCGGCCGGCCTGATCGCGCGGCTGCGGGCCAAGTTGACGGGCGGATCGAGCGAAGCGTCGCTGACGCGGCGGCTGGCCGGCACCATCTTCGTCATCCGCGTGATCAGTGCGGGCCTCGCCTATGTCGCGCAGGTCCTGCTCGCGCGCTGGATGGGCACGTCCGACTACGGCATCTATGTCTATGTCTGGACCTGGGTGCTGCTGCTCGGCAGCATGATGGACTTCGGCATCTCGGCTTCCGCGCAAAAAATCATTCCGGAGTACCGCACCAGCGGCGAGCATGCGCTGCTGCGCGGCTTTCTCTCCGGCAGCCGCTGGCTGACCTTCGCGGTGTCCACGCTGGTGTCGCTTGCGCTTGCCGGCATCGTCAAACTGCTTTCGCCCTGGATCGATCCGGCCGAGGTGCTGCCGCTTTATATCGGCTGCATGACGTTGCCGGCCTTCGTTGTCGCTAACACCCAGGACGGCATCGCGCGCTCGCATGACTGGATGCAGCTCGGCCTGATGCCGCAATTCATCATCCGCCAAGCGCTGATCATCGGCATCACCGCGTGCGCCTTCCTGCTCGGCTATCATCTCGGCGCAGTCGCCGCGATGGTCGCGAGCGCCGGCGCGGTGTGGATCGCGATGACCGGGCAGATGGCGGTGCTGAACCGCAAGCTCACCGACCATATCGAACCCGGTCCCAAGGCCTATGACATCAGCGGCTGGCTCGCCGTTTCGTTGCCGATCCTGCTGGTCGAGAGCTTTTACCTGCTGCTGTCCTACACCGATGTGCTGGTGCTCCAGCAATTTCGTCCCTCCGACGAGGTCGGCGTCTATTTTGCGGTGGTGAAGACGCTGGCGCTGGTGTCCTTCATTCACTACGCGATGTCGGCGACGACCGCGCATCGCTTCGCCGAATACAACGCGCTCGGCGACAAGGCGCGCCTGTCGGCCTATGTGGCGCACGCCATCAACTGGACGTTCTGGCCGTCGCTGGCGGCGACCGCCGTGCTGCTCGCGCTCGGCAAGCCGCTGCTGTGGCTGTTCGGACCGCAATTCGTGATCGGCTACGACATCATGTTCGTCGCCGCGATTGGCCTGGTGGTGCGCGCCGCGATCGGCCCGGTCGAGCGCCTGCTCAACATGCTCGGCCAACAGAAGATCTGCGCACTGGCTTACGCGCTGGCGTTCCTGATGAACCTCGTGCTCTGCATCGCGCTCGTGCCGCGCTTCGGCGGCCACGGCGCCGCGGCCGCGACCTCGATCTCGCTCACCTTCGAGACGGTGCTGCTGTTCTGGATCGTGCGGCAGCGCCTCGGGCTGCACGTGCTGGCGTTTGGCAAATAGTCACGCCGCCTCTTGCTCCCCCCGAAACAACTGTTTCGCAGGAAGCCAGCGAATGGGGCAAAATGACTGCCCATTCCCCTATATTGGTATGATTTTTCTTATTCAGTCCAACCGGTTGCATCTCTGTGAAAGTTTATTCTACGTCATATTGCCCTGCTGATGAGATAAACCTAAGATTCCCCAGACCATGATTGATCCACTCTACGTCGCCTCGGGATTCGGCGTCGGCCTGCTTGTCGGGATGACCGGCGTGGGAGGCGGCTCGCTGATGACGCCGCTGCTGATCCTGCTGTTCGGCATCCATCCCTCCACCGCTGTCGGAACCGACCTGCTCTATGCGGCCGCGACCAAGACCGGCGGCAGCGTCGTGCACGGCTGGTCGCGCAGCGTGCACTGGCCGGCGGTGCTGCGGCTCGCCTGCGGCAGCATCCCCGCAAGTGCACTCACGCTGCTCGTGCTGTGGAAGCTCGATCTCAGAGCCGATTCCGAGCGCAATTTGGTCAACCTGGTGCTGTGCTTTGCGCTGATGCTGACGGCGACATCGCTGATCTTCCGCAAGTCGCTCATGGAGCGCTATCGCCGGCGACTGGAACAGGTCGATGCGCGCACCACGGCAATCGCGACCGTCGTCACCGGAATCGTGCTAGGCGTGCTGGTCTCGATCTCGTCCGTCGGCGCTGGTGCGGTCGGCGTGACGGTGCTGCTGCTGCTCTATCCGCGCCTGCCGATGGCGACCATCGTCGGCTCCGACATCGCGCATGCGGTTCCGCTGACGCTGGTAGCCGGGACCGGGCACTGGATGCTCGGCTCGGTCGACTGGCACCTGATGGGTGTTTTGCTGCTCGGTTCGCTGCCTGGCATCGTCCTCGGCAGCTACAGCGCGACGCGCGTGCCGGAGACGGTCTTGCGCTTCGCGCTCGCTAGCGTCCTGTTCGTGGTCGCCGGCAGGATCATGTTCACGGAATTGAACCTGTCATCCGCGATCGTGACGGCGCTGGCCTGGAGCCATTGAACGGAAAGCGGCGCCGTCTTGTAGGGTGGGCAAAGCGAAGCGTGCCCACCGCGTCTCCTCAATCAGAGAAGGATGGTGGGCACGGCGCTCGCGCGCCTTTGCCCACCCTACGGTCCGAGGCCCTACTCGGCGGTCCAGCCGCCATCGATCGAGAGGTTGGAGCCGGTGATCTGCGCGGCGTCGTCGCCGCACAGGAACAGCGCAAGGGCTGCGACCTGCTCGGAGGTGACGAACTCCTTGGTCGGCTGCGCATCGAGCAGCACATCGTTGATGACCTGCTCGCGCGTGAGATTGCGGGCCTTCATCGTGTCGGGGATCTGCTTCTCCACCAGCGGCGTCCAGACATAGCCGGGGCTGATGCAGTTGCAGGTGATCTTGTTGGTCGCGACCTCCAGCGCCACGGTCTTGGTCAGGCCGGCGATGCCGTGCTTGGCCGACACGTAAGCCGACTTGAAGGGCGAGGCGACCAGCGAGTGCGCCGACGCCGTGTTGATGATGCGGCCCCAGCCCTTCTTCTTCATGCCGGGAACGGCGGCGCGGATGGCATGGAAGGCCGAGGACAGATTGATCGCGATGATCTGGTCCCACTTCTCAGGCGGGAATTCCTCGATCGGCGAGACGAACTGGATGCCGGCATTGTTGACGAGGATGTCGACCGAGCCGAACGACTTCTCACCGAGTGCGATCATCCCGGCGATCTCGGCGGGCTTGGTCATGTCGGCAGGCGAGTAGACCGCTTTCACGCCGAAGTCGGATTCGATTTTGGCGCGCTCCTTCTCGATGTCCTCGGGCGAGCCGAAGCCGTTGATGACGACATTGGCGCCGGCGGCGGCGAAGGCGCGCGCATAGGCGAGCCCGATGCCGCTGGTCGATCCGGTCACGACGGCGTTCTTGCCTGACAAACTACCCATGTTATTCGCTCCTTTTTGGCGGGGGCGCGGTGACGTCCCCCGTGAGATCGTAGGTCACCATGGTCTCGTCCGACTGCGGCCGCTCGAGCCAGTCCTTGTGGCGCATCGACAAATGCACGTCGCGCACGCCGCTTTCCCAATGCTCGACCATGGCGACATGCGAGAAGTCGTAGTCCTTGGACGAGGATTCATAGTTCTTGCTGCGATAGATCAGATGCACCACCGTGACGGTGCTTTCGCGCGACGCTTTCGCCAGGTATTCGACGGACGGATCGTTCTTCAGATAATCCGGCAATTTGCCGATCAGGTCGCGCACCGCCCTGCGGGCGTTGTGGATCTGCTTGTTCTTGTCGGTGTTCATCCGCGTGCGGCTGGAAAAGCGGATGTCCTTCTCGCGCTCGGCGGCCTCGAGCAGAGAGGTCGGGAAATCGCCGCGGGCGCTGAACAGGTCGACCTGGAAGATCAGGAGGTCGCGATCGATCTCCGCATCGAGCACGAAGTCGAGCGGCGTGTTGGAAGCGATGCCGCCGTCCCAATAGTGCTCACCGTCGATGAGCACGGACGGAAAGCCGGGCGGCAGCGCGCCGGAGGCCATGATGTGCTCGGGGCCGATCTTCTTGCCGAGTTTCTTGAACTCGTAATTGTCGAAATATTTGAAATTGCCCGAGGTGACGCCGACGGCGCCGACCGACAGGCGCGTCTTGAGATCGTTGATGCGGTCGAAATCGACCAACCGCTCCAACGTCTTCTTCAGGGGTGCGGTGTCGTAATAGCTCTCCGCCTGGGGATGGCCCGGCGGCCACATCGGCGCGGGCGGGACGCGCGGGACGAAGAAGCCCGGCACGCCGAAGGTCGCGATCAGCGCGGCACTGGTGGAGTTGAACAGCTCGCGGCTGTGGTCGCTCTTGCCGAACGGCTTCCACGGCACCGGCGCCGAGACCATCTCCCAGAATTCCTTGAGCCGCTTGACGCGGGTGTGGCCCTCATTGCCGGCGATAATGGCGGCGTTGACCGCGCCGATCGAGATGCCGGCGACCCATTCGGGCTCGAAGCCATAGCCGCACAGGGCCTGATAGCCCCCGGCCTGATAGGAGCCGAGCGCGCCGCCGCCCTGTAACACCAGGACACGTTGCGCATTCGCGGGGACGCTGGCGGATTCCGGGCTGTTATGATCAATCATGCGGGAACAATAGCAGATGGCGAGCGACCGTGGCGACAGTTCGCCGCGGCGTCAATGCATCCCGGGATCAAGTCTGGCTTATCGGGGGTCCGTCGACGCCAGGATCATGGTCCAGAACACCTTGTACTTGGTGCCCGGAGCATAGCCCGCCGCTATGCCCAATTTTGTGACACCGCTCTTGAGCATGTTGGCCCGGTGCGGGGGCGAGTCGCGCCAGCCGGAAAACGCTTCCGCCAGCGTATGATAGCCGGCCGAGACGTTCTCGACCGCCACGGTCGCGGGATAGTTGCCGGCACTGAGGCGCTTGGCCAAGGGCGCGCGGACGTCATGGTCCATTTTGTTGGCCGCCGCCATGGCCTGGGACTGGGATTCCGCAAGCCGCATCAGGTCGGGATCGATGACGACGGTGCCGAGGCCGTTGTTCTGGCGGTACTGCGAGATCATGATCGCCGCGGCCTGCGCATCGAGCTTGGTGCCCGGGACGGACATATCGGCATACATGGACGGCTGCTGAACCGGCGCTTCGTTGCCTGCACAACCGGCCAGCAGCAAAGTAATGAGTATCGCGGCCGCAGCGCGCATGTACAGGAGCCCCCAAATGAGGGGCCGTTGTTGCATACCAACCGTGGCTGAAAGGTGAATTTTGCAGAAAATTCGAGCTGTCGTGGTGACTCAGGCGCCCGCAAATATCCGGTAGCGCCGGGGATTTAGCCCGATCGTGTCGCCGGCCCGGAGTTCCTTGTCGCGGGGCGCATCGATCTCGATGGTTTCGCCGCCGAGCAAGGCGATTTCGGCCCGCTGCACCGGACCGAAATTCCGCACATGCTGCACGGCGCCCTCAAAGGCGCCGCTGCCGGGCGGGCCGATCAGCATGTCATGTCGTCGTACGAACAGTTTTGACGCGCCAGGCGCAAGGCCGTCCGCCGCGAGAGTGAGCGGCCGATCGCCAAGCCGGACCAGGCCGCCTTCGACCTGGACCGGCAGCTCGATGGATTCGCCGATGAAGCCGTGCACGAAGGCGGTCGCCGGGCTCTCATAGACGTCATTGGGCGAACCGATCTGCTCGATCTTGCCCTTGTCCATCACCACGACGCGGTTGGCGACTTCCAGCGCCTCCTCCTGGTCATGAGTGACGAAGATCGAGGTGACGTTGATCTCGTGATGCAGCGAGCGTAGCCATTTGCGCAGCTCTTTGCGCACCTTGGCATCGAGCGCGCCGAAGGGCTCGTCGAGCAAGAGGATGCGCGGCTCGATCGCAAGCGCACGGGCCAGCGCAATACGCTGGCGCTGGCCACCGGAGAGCTGGCTCGGATAGCGGTCGGCGAGCCAGTCGAGCTGCACGAGATCGAGCAGCTCCTTCACGCGCACACGGATGGTCGCCTCGTCCTTGCGGATCGCACGCGGCTGCACGCGCAGGCCGAAGGCGATGTTCTCGAACACCGTCATGTGGCGGAACAGTGCGTAGTGCTGGAACACGAAGCCGACGTGACGCTCGCGCGCGCCCTGCGCCAGCGCGTCTTCGCCGTTGAAGGCGACTTCACCGGAGTCGGGCCAATCGAGCCCCGCGATGATGCGCAGCAGCGTGGTCTTGCCCGAGCCGGATGGGCCGAGCAGCGCCAGCAATTCGCCGTTGTCGACCTTGAGGTCGACACCGTCCAGCGCAGCAAAGCTCCCGAATTTCTTGACGAGATTCCTGACTTCAATGGTCACGGGCGTCGTGTCCTTCGTCCAGATGACTTTCGAGAACGGTTTTTGCGATCAGCGTGATCAGCGCCAGCAGCGCCAGCAGCGAGGCAATCGCGAAGGCCGCGACGAACTGGTATTCGTTGTAGAGGATCTCGACCAGCAGCGGCATGGTGTTGGTCTCGCCGCGGATATGGCCGGAGACGACCGACACCGCGCCGAACTCGCCCATCGCGCGCGCGTTGCAGAGCAGCACACCGTAGAGCACGCCCCATTTGATGTTGGGCAGCGTGACGCGGAAGAAGGTCTGCAAGCCGGAGGCGCCGAGCGAGATCGCGGCTTCCTCTTCCTGCGTGCCCTGCTCCTGCATCAAGGGGATCAGCGCGCGCGCCACGAAGGGGAAGGTGATGAAGGTGGTTGCAAGCGCAATGCCGGGCACCGCGAACAGGATCTGGATGTCATGATCGCGCAGCCAGCCGCCGAAATAGCCCTGCGCGCCGAACAGCAGCACGAAGACGAGTCCTGAGATCACCGGGCTCACCGAGAACGGCAGGTCGATCAGTGTGATCAGGAACGTCTTGCCCTTGAACTCGAATTTTGCAATCGCCCAGGACGCGACCAGGCCGAAGATGAGGTTGAGACCGACCGAGATTGCGGCGACGACCAGTGTCAGCCGGATCGCCGAAAGTGCCTCCGGCTCGGCGAGCGCGGCGAGATAGGCGACGATGCCCTTCGAGAAGGCTTGCGCGAACACCACCACGAGCGGCAGAACGACGAAGACAGAGAGGAACAGAATCGCCAGCGTGATGATGACGATGCGCACCGCTTTGGGCTCGGTGCGGAGGTTGTTGCGCGCAGCTGCCGCATGCGCGCGTGCCTTCGCATCGGGCGGGGAAAGCGAGACCGTATCGGCGATTTGCATCGTCATCGTCTCGACCTCAACGCGCCGGAATCCGGTTTTGCGCCCAGCGCTGCAACCGGTTCACGGCAAAGATGATGACGAAGGAGACAACGAGCATGACGACCGCGATGGCGGTCGCATCAGCATAGCGGAATTCGGACAGCCGGATCACGATCAGGAGCGGCGCGATCTCGGAGACGTTCGGCAGATTGCCGGCGATGAAGATCACCGAGCCGTATTCGCCGACCGCACGCGCGAAGGCGAGCGCGAGCCCGGTGAGCAACGCAGGCGCGAGCGACGGCAGGATCACGCGAATGATGGTCTGCCAGCGGCTGGCGCCAAGACTGCCCGCGGCTTCCTCAATCTCGGGATCGAGATCCTGGAGCACCGGCTGCACGGTGCGGACCACGAAGGGGATGCCTATGAAGATCATGGCGACGAAGATGCCGAGCGGCGTGAACGCCACCTTGATGCCGAGCGCCGCAAGTGGCGCGCCCAGCCAACCCTTCTCGGCGAACAGCGAGGTCAGAGCGACACCGGCCACCGCCGTCGGCAGCGCGAACGGCACGTCGACAATGGCATCGAACAGCCGCCGGCCGGGGAAGCGGTAGCGCACCAGCGCCCAGACGATGATGCTGCCCATCACCAGATTGACGCAGGCCGCGGCAAAAGCGAGTCCGAACGAGACACGCAATGCATTCAGCGTGCGGCGGCTGGAGAGGATGGCCCAGAGCTGCTCGGGGCTCAGCTCAAAGGACTTCAGAAAGAGGCCGGCGAGCGGGATCAGGATGATCACGGACAGCCAGGACAGCGTCAGTCCCATCGTGAGACCGAAGCCCGGCAATGTCCGGCGTCGTACTGCGATTGCGCTCACCAGGCCCCCTGCTAAAGCGACAGCGCCCGATCAGTTTTTGTAGATCTGATCAAAGACGCCGCCGTCGGCAAAATGTTCCTTCTGCGCCTTGGTCCAGCCGCCGAACACATCGTCGATCGTGAACAGCTCGACCTTTGCGAAGGAGTTTTCATACTTTTTAGCGATCTCGGCATCACGCGGACGGTAGAAATTGCGCGCGGCGATCTCCTGACCTTCCTTGGTGTACCAATACTGGAGATAGGCATCGGCGACGTTGCGGGTGCCTTTTTTATCGGCAACCTTGTCGACGATCGCGACCGGCGGCTCGGCGAGGATCGATTGCGGCGGCGCAACGATTTCGAATTTTTCGGGACCGAACTCCTTCAGTGCGAGATACGCCTCGTTCTCCCAGGCGAGCAGCACGTCGCCGACGCCGCGCTCGACGAAGGTCACGGTCGCGCCGCGCGCACCGGTGTCGAGCACCGGTACCTGCTGGTAGAGCTTGCCGATGAAATCCTTGGCCTTGTCGACCGAGCCGTACTTCTTCTGCGCAAAACCCCAGGCCGCGAGATAATTCCAGCGCGCGCCACCCGAGGTCTTCGGGTTGGGCGTGATCACGGCGACGCCCGACTTGAGCAGATCGTCCCAGTCCTTGATGCCCTTCGGATTGCCCTTGCGCACCAGGAACACGATGGTCGACGTATAGGGCGATGAATTCTGCGGCAGGCGCTTTTGCCAATCCGCCGCAGTGAGGCCCTTGCCCGCGATGGCGTCGATGTCATAGGCGAGCGCGAGCGTCACCACATCCGCCTGCAATCCGTCGATCACGCTACGCGCCTGCGATCCGCTACCGCCATGCGACTGCTTGATCTCGACGCTCTTGCCGGTTTCCTTCTGATAGGCGGCCGCGAACGACTTGTTGAAGTCGGCGTAGAGCTCGCGCGTCGGATCATACGACACGTTCAACAGATTGATGTCAGCGGCGAGAGCCGAGCTTGCCAAGAAGCCTGTCACGAGCAGGCCAGCCGCGAGCGGAACGATACGGCGGATCATGTCCATCTCCATTTACCTCGACGACATCGGCGTCATCGATGGCATGCGGGCATAACTCGGGGCGAAACGCTCTTAAGTCAACGGAACCGGATTTTCTTGTTCGCGGCGCTGCAGCCTGACTGTGCTACGGAATCTTCATCGTGTGGATGCCGCATTCTGTCTTGGCGCGACCGCGCCAGCGACCGGCGCGTTCGTCCTCGCCCTCAGTCGTTCTGCTCGTGCAAGGCATACACCCAACCGACAGAAAACCGGACTCTGTGAGTGGATGACGCGGCAATTTGGCGCGGACGAAAATCGCCTCGAGCTCCTCGCGCGAGACGTTGGCAAAGGGATTGAACTTCAGCCGCGCGCCGTCGTCCTCGACCACCGGAATGTCGGCGCGCGCGTTGCCCTGGAAGCGCTTGCGCCCGTTGATCCAGGCCGAAAACGGCTTCAGTGCACGCGCCAGCGGTTCCACCTTGCGGATGCGACAGCAGGCATCAGGATCGGAGAACCAGAGGTCGTGGTCGGCATCCTCGCGCGACAGCGTCTCTTCCGCGGGCTTGATCGAACGGACATCCTTTAATCCCAGCGCCGCGATCAGCGTGTCGCGATAGGCCAGCGTCTCCTCGAACAGCCAGCCGGTGTCGAGAAAGATCACGGGGATCGCCGGATCGACATCCGCCATCACCTTGAGCAGCGTCGCCGATTCCGTGCCGAACGACGACACCAGTGCAAGCTTCTCGCGACCGACCGCCTTCAGAGCCGCGGCGATAACCTCCGCGGGCGAAGCATCGCGCAACGCACGATCGAGCTCCTCCGCCAATGGCAGCGCAGAGACGGATGCCGACGAAGCCTGAGGCGCAATTGCGTTCACGTGCCGACACCTTCGGAGTGACGCAACTGCATGCGCCGGTGCAGCGCCGTGATCCGGCCGTCACCGGTCGGCTGGTAGAACACCGAATAGCGCTTCGCCGTCTGCATGAAGGCTTCCGCATCGGCCTGCTTCTTGACCTCGAAGGAATCGAAGCCGGCGCGCAGCATGAACACGAACTGGTCGCGCAACACCTGGCCGGTGGCACGCAGCTCACCGCGATAGTTGTAGCGCTCGCGCAGCAATCGCGCCTGGCTGTAGGCGCGTCCGTCGCGGAAGCTCGGGAACACCAGCGCGACGACGGCGATCTTGCCGAGATAGGGCACGAGCTCGGCGATATCGCGATTGTTCGGCCAGATCACGCCGATCTTGCCACTGCGCTTCAGCAACGCGTCCGCATCGCTCAGGAAGCGCTCGGCCGGTACCAGGATGTCGCCGCCCTCGGGCAGCGGCGTGTCGACGGCAAGCTTGACGAAGCCGTCCGCGACGATCTTTCCGCCGTTAACGAGTGGCATAGACGCGCTCCTTGAAGGGTTCGACGCCGAGGCGCTTCACTGTGTCGACGAACAGCTCCTCCGGCCGCTCGCGCAGCGCCAGATAGGCTTCCACGATGTCCTCGACAACGTCGGCGACCTCGTCGAACTTGACACCGGGACCGATCAGATTGCCAAGCGCGGCATTCTCGTCGGCACGACCGCCGATCGTGATCTGGTAGACCTCCTCGCCGTTCTTCTCGACGCCGAGAATGCCGATATGACCGACATGGTGATGGCCGCAGGCGTTGATGCAGCCGGAGATGTTGATGTGCAGCCGGCCGATCAGATTGGCCAGCTCGTGGTTGGCAAAGCGCCGCGTCAGCTCTTGCGCGATCGGGATCGAGCGCGCGTTGGCCAGCGAGCAATAATCGAGCCCCGGGCAGGCGATGATGTCGGTGATCAGATTGACGTTCGGCGTCGCGAGGCCAAGCTTGTCGAGCGCCTTCCACAGCGCCGGCAGGTCGCGCTTCGCGACATGCGGCAGAGCCAAATTCTGCTCATGACCGACGCGGATTTCGCCGAAGGAATATTTGTCGGCGAGATCGGCGAGCGCATCCATCTGCTCGGCGGTGGCATCGCCCGGAGGCGCGCCGATCGGCTTCAGCGAGATCGTGACGATGGAGTAGCCCGGATTCTTGTGCGAGGTCACCGAATTCTTGCGCCACGCCTCGAAGTCGGGATCGGCCGCAGCTTGCCGCAACTCGTCCGGCATGTGCGGAAGCTTCTCATAGGCCGGATAGATGAAGCGCGAGCGGATGTCCTCGATCACCTCGTCGTCGATCTGAAGCGAGGAGTTGCGGATATGCTGCCACTCCTCCTCGACCTCGCGGGAGAACTTCTCGATGCCGAGCTCGTGCACCAGGATCTTGATGCGCGCCTTGTAGATATTGTCGCGGCGTCCGTACTGGTTATAGACGCGCAGGATGGCCTCGATATAGCTCAGGAGATCGCGGCCATGGACGAAGTGCTTGATGGTCTTGCCGATGAACGGGGTGCGGCCGAGGCCGCCGCCGACTAGAACCTCGAAGCCGGTCTCGCCCTTCTCGTTCTTGATCAGACGCAGGCCGATATCGTGAACCTTGATCGCGGCGCGATCGTGGTCCGATGCGGTGATCGCGATCTTGAACTTGCGCGGCAGGAACGAGAATTCCGGATGCAGCGTGGTGTGCTGACGGATCAGCTCCGACCAGATGCGCGGATCCTCGATCTCGCCGGGCGCGACACCCGCCCACTGGTCCGAGGTGACGTTGCGCATGTTATTGCCGGAGGTCTGCATCGCGTGGATGCCGACCTCGGCGAGATCGGCCAGCGCATCCGGCAGGTCCGAAAGCTTGATCCAGTTGAACTGGATGTTCTGGCGCGTCGTGAAATGGCCGTAGCCGCGGTCATATTTGCGCGCGACATGGGCCAGCTGCCGCAACTGGTTCGACGCCAGCGTTCCGTAGGGAATCGCGACGCGAAACATGTAGGCGTGCAGTTGCAGATAGACGCCGTTCTGCAAGCGCAGCATCTTGAATTCGTCCTCGGTCAACTCGCCCGAGAGACGGCGCTGGACCTGGTCGCGGAATTCCGAGACGCGCTCGTTGACCAGCGTGCGATCGATTTCGTCGTAAGCGTACATGATTAAAATGCCTTACAGCTCGACCCGCGGTTAAACCGGCAGGTCGATGGTCACGCCATCGTGGCGGATCTGCTCGCGCAGATTTCCGGGCACGATCTTGCCATCCTCACCGATCTGGACCGGAGCGATATAGGGACCAATCGCGCCGACGTCATCGGCCACGGCCTCGGCGAGCAACGCTTTCGCCTCATCGGAGTTTCGCACGATCGCGGCGTCCGCGAGGTCAGCTGACCAGCCCTTGGCAGCGGTGCGGTAGACGACGACACCATCCCAGGTGCGGTTGGCGGTCACCACGGAGGAACCGGCGATTTTGAGTTTCTGTTGCAGAGGAGAGGTCATTCGGCAGCATCCAACAGGTCAGAGATGATTTGTTTGGGGGTTTCGCGGCGAAGCGAACCGGCATGCCGGACCACGTCGCCGATGATGAGGATGGCGGGACCGCCATTGGTCCGCCGCACGAGCTCGGGCAGGTCGCGCAGCGTGCCGATCGCGCCTTGCGCATCGGGCCGCGTCACGCGGGCAAACACGCCGACCGGCGTTTCCGGCGAGCGGCCGGCTGCGAACAGGCCGGCGCGGATAGCGGGCGCAGCTGTCATGCCCATGTAGACCACGACGGTCATTTTGGTATCGGTCAGCGCCGACCAATCCACCGTTTCGGCATCGCGCGCCTTGTGTGCGGTGAGAAAGGTGATGCGGGTCGCTTCATGACGGTAGGTGAGCGGCACCTCGAAATCGGCGGCACCGCCAAGGCCGGCGGTGATGCCGGGAATAATGGAATAGGCGACACCGGCGGCACGCAGCGCTTCGACTTCTTCGCCGCCACGGCCGAACACGAAGGGATCGCCACCCTTCAGCCGTACCACGCGCTGGCCGGATTGCGCCGCCTCGATCATCCGTTTGTTGATGGCGTCCTGGCCGATGCCGGGCTTGCCGATACGGCGGCCGACCGGAACGCGCGTGGTGTCGCGGCGAATGCGGTCGAGGATTTCAGGGGAAACCAGTTCGTCATGGAAGACGATATCGGCATCCTGCAACGCGCGCAGCGCCTTGATGGTGAGAAGATCGGGATCGCCGGGGCCGGCGCCGACCAGCGCGACGGAGCCTTCCGGCTTGTCGGCACGCGCGAACGCGGACGGATCGGAAATAGCCTTGAGCGCCGCGTCCGCCTCGCCTTTGCGGCCGGCGAGCACGGAGGCGCCGATCGGCCCGTCGATCACGCGCTCCCAGAAGCGGCGGCGCAGCGGAAACTCGGCGATACGCTCATTGATGGATTTGCGGAAGCCGCCGATGAACTCGGCGAGCTCGCCAATGCGTGCCGGCAGCAGCGCCTCGATCTTCTCGCGCACGCGCCGCGCCACCACCGGCGACGTTCCGCCGGTGCCGACCGCGACCACGACATCGCCGCGATCGACGATGGCCGGGAAGATGAAGCTGGAATGGTCGAGATCGTCCATGACGTTGACGGGCAGGCCCAGCGCCTTGGCGCGGACCGACATCGCCACGCCGACATCGCCCGCACCCGCGCAGACGACCGCGATGACGCCGGCAAGATCGGCGATGAGCGGATCGCCAGCCGCTATGTCTATGCGCGCTGCATCCTCGGAGCTGACGCCCAGATCATGATTGCCGTCGATCGCATGCACGCGAATGCGCGCGCCGGCCGCGGCGAGCACGCGCAATTTGGCGCGCAAAAGCTCGCCCGCGCCGATGAGGACCACCGGACCGGCCTTGAGATCGAGGAACACCGGCAAGAACCGCATGCGATACTCGCTTCCCCCACATCCGGGGTTGACTGGAATTATTTTCTATATATGTGTCGTTATGAGTGCGCAAAGAGAAAATTTTTTCTTCTCTTCTGCACCGCAACTATAGAATTTTCGCCTCCAAACGCAAAGTGGCAGAGATGCATCTTCTCAGCACTGATTCCGGCGCAGATCGACTGGGCTCCGCGACTCCCGTTTCCCAGCATATTTCGGTCGAACCAACCGCGCCCAGTATGGACCATCTCGACCAGCTCGAGGCGCAGAGCATCTATATCTTCCGCGAAGCCTTCGGCCGCCTGAAGAAGATCGCCCTGTTGTGGTCGCTCGGCAAGGACTCCAACGTCATGATCTGGCTGGCGCGGAAAGCGTTCTTCGGCCGCCTGCCATTCCCGGCTCTCCATGTCGACACCGGCAAAAAGTTTCCCGAGATGTATCGCTTCCGCGATCATTACGGCAAGGAATGGGATCTCGACCTGCGCGTCGAGCCCTGCCCGCCGATCGATGCCGTCGACCCAACGCTGCCGCCGGCCGCCCGTTCCGCCGCGCGCAAGACCGAAGGGCTCAAGATGGCACTCGGCAAATACGGCTTTGACGGCCTGATCGCCGGCATCCGCCGCGACGAAGAAGCCACCCGCGCCAAGGAGCGCGTGTTCTCGCCGCGTGGCCTGGAAGGCAATTGGGACGTGCGCGACCAGCCGCCGGAGTTCTGGGATCATTTCAACGCGTCGCCGCCGCAAGGCGCGCATTTGCGCATCCACCCGATCCTGCATTGGACCGAGGCCGACATCTGGGCCTACACCAAGCGCGAGAACATCCCGATCATCCCGCTCTATCTGTCCCAGAAGGGCAAGCGCTACCGCTCGCTGGGCGATCAGGACATCACCAACCCGGTGAATTCGACCGCGTCGAACATCGACGAGATCCTGATCGAGCTCGAGCAGACCAAGGTGCCGGAGCGCGCCGGCCGCGCGCTCGACCACGAGACCGAGGACGCCTTCGAGCGCCTGCGCGTCGCCGGCTATCTCTGACCTTAGGACGCACCGCGGCCATGAACATGATCGTCACCCCCGCTTCGCCTGCGACCCCGAACGGCACCAATTCGATGCCAAATGGCACGACGCGACCGCAAGTGCGGATCGTCATCGTCGGCCATGTCGATCACGGCAAGTCGACGCTGGTCGGCCGCCTGTTGCACGAGACCGGCAGCCTGCCCGACGGCAAGCTCGAGATGCTGAAGGCCGTCAGCGCGCGGCGCGGCATGCCGTTCGAATGGTCGTTCCTGCTCGACGCGCTCCAGACCGAGCGCGACCAGGGCATCACCATCGACACCACGCAGATCCGCTTCCGCACCAATTCGCGCGACATCGTCCTGATCGACGCGCCGGGCCACGCCGAATTCCTGCGCAACATGATCACAGGCGCTTCGCAGGCCGACGGCGCGGTGCTGATCATCGACGCGCTCGAAGGCGTGCGCGACCAGACCCGGCGGCACGGCTATCTCCTGCATCTGCTTGGCGTGAAGCAGGTCGCTGTTGTCGTCAACAAGATGGACCGCGTCGACTTCTCCGCCAATCGTTTCAAGGAGATCAGCGACGAGATCTCGGCGCATCTGCTAGGCCTCGGCGTGACGCCCACGGCCGTGATCCCGATCTCCGCCCGCGACGGCGACGGCGTCGCCGAGCGCACCGACCGGATCGGCTGGTACAAGGGCCCGACCGTGGTCGAGGCGCTCGACGCCCTCGAGCCGGCGCGCCCGCTCGAAGCGCTGGCGCTGCGCCTGCCGGTGCAGGCGATCTACAAATTCGACGACCGCCGCATCGTCGCGGGCCGCATCGAATCCGGCAGCCTGATTGCCGGCGATGAGATCGTGATCATGCCCGCCGGCAAGATCGCCAAGATCAAGACGGTCGAGAGCTGGCCGGTGACGCCGGTCGCGGGCCGTCAAGGCGCGGGCCGCTCGGTCGGCATCACACTCGACCGCGAACTCTTCATCGAGCGCGGCGACATCATCGCGCATGCCAATGCCGCGCCGCGCGAGACGCGGCGGCTGCGCGCGCGCATCTTCTGGCTGCACGACAAGCCGCTCGCCCAGGGCGACCAGCTGCTGGTGCGCTGCGGGCCGAAGGAAAGCCGCGCCACCGTCGTTGCGATCGAGAAGGCCGTCGACCCCGGCGAACTCTCGAGCATCGAGAACAAGGCGATCGGCCGCAACCATGTCGGCGAGATCGATATCTCGCTGTCCAATCCGATCGCGACCGATCCCTACACCGACAATCCGCGCACCGGGCGCCTCGTCATTGAGGTGTCCGGGCGCATCGCCGGCGGTGGCCTGGTGCTGTCGGTCGATGCCGGCCAGCGTGCCGTGCCGGTCGACATCGTGCCGGTGGAATCGGCGCTTCGTCCCGACGAGCGCTCCGCGCGCTACCAGCACAATGGCGCGGTGGTCTGGCTCACCGGCCTGCCGGCCTCCGGCAAGTCGACGCTGGCCAAGGCTTTGGAACGGCGGCTGTTCACCAATGGCGGCTCGCCGATCCTGCTCGACGGCGACACGGTGCGCGCGGGGCTCAACAGCGACCTCGGCTTCACCGCGCATGATCGCAGCGAGAACATCCGCCGCCTCGCGGAAGTCGCGACGCATCTCGCGCGCAACGGCCATATCGCCATCGTCGCCGCGGTCTCGCCCGCCCGCGAGGACCGCGCTACCGCGCGCCGCATCGCGGATACCGCATTCCGCGAGATCCATGTCGCGACGCCGGCCGACATCTGCGAGGAGCGCGATCCCAAGGGCCACTACAAAAAGGCCCGCGCCGGTGCGCTTGCCTCTTTCACAGGCATCGGCAACGACTACGAGAAGCCGGAGGCGGCCGAGCTCGTGATCGATACGTCGACGCGGACCGTCGCAGATGCGGCGGACGACATCGAGCAGATGCTGAAGGCGACCGGCGTACTGTTCGACGAGGTCGTGGACCTCGCGGCGAATATTTGAGGGCACTCTCGTTGGTTGGCGCACAGCCACCACACATGTGGTGCGTTCCCTCCCCCCTTGCGGGGGAGGGCTAGGGAGAGGGGTCCACACGGGGACTCTCTCCATCGACAACAGCATTCCGCTCCGTCGAATTCATACACACCTCTTCCTGGGCTACCCCTCTCCCCCGCCCTCCCCCGCAAGGGGGGAGGGAGCACAGTTGAGCGCGTGGCGCCGAGCCGGGCTCGATCGTGCGAACGAGCCAGGTCCCCACCTCGCCTTGACATTTTGACAGACCTTTAGGGGCCTTCTCACCGCCCCGATTTTGGGGCTAATAAGGCCCCGAAAGCCGCTCCCTGTGGGCGCATTTTGCTGCTGTCGGGTCAAAAGCAGCCAAAAACAGCCATTTCCAACAAGAAAGACCATCATGAAACGCGTCGACGCCCACGGATTGAAGATCGCCCCCGTCCTGTTCGATTTCATCGCCAAGGAAGCGGCCCCGAAAACGGGGATCGCGCCGGATGCGTTCTGGGCCGGGCTTGCCGGCATCATCAAGGAGCTGGGGCCGAAGAACCGCGCACTGCTCGCCGTCCGTGACACGCTCCAGGCCAAGATCGACGATTGGCACCGCGCCAACAAGGGCAAGGCGTTCGACCTCAATGTCTATACAGCCTTCCTGAAGGAGATCGGCTATCTCGTCCCGGAGCCCGCGACGCAGAAGGTCGAGACCACCGATGTGGACGAGGAGATCGGCAAGATCTGCGGCCCACAGCTCGTCGTCCCCCTGACCAATGCGCGCTATGCACTGAACGCGGCGAATGCGCGCTGGGGCTCGCTCTACGACGCCTTCTACGGCACCGACGCGATCCCGCACGATCCTTCCGAGAGCGGCAAGGGTTACAACAAGGCGCGCGGCGACAAGGTGATCGCCAAGGCCAAGGCGTTCCTCGATGCCGCCGTGCCGCTCGCGACCGGCAGCCACACCGACGTCACGGCCTATAGCGTGGTCGCGGGCCAGCTCGCGGTGAAGCTGAAGAGCGGCAATGCCACCGCGCTGAAGAACGCCGCGCATTTCGCGGGCTTCCAAGGCGATGCAACGGCACCTTCCGCGGTGCTGCTCGGCAACAACGGCCTGCATGTCGAGGTCAAGATCGACCGCAACAGCGTGATCGGCAAGGACGATCCGGCCGGTGTCGCAGACATGATCATGGAATCTGCCGTGTCGACCATCCTCGACATGGAGGATTCGGTTGCCGCCGTCGATGCCGAAGACAAGGTGCTGGTCTATCGCAACACGCTAGGCCTGATGAACGGCACGCTGTCGGCCGATTTCGAGAAAGGTGGCAAGACGCTGACCCGTTCGCTCAACACCGACCGCAGCTACAAGACACCGGACGGCAAGGGCGAGGTCAAGCTGCACGGCCGTAGCCTGCTGCTGATGCGCAATTGCGGTCACCACATGTTCACCGACGCGGTGCTGGACGAGAAGGGCGAGGAAATTCCCGAAGGCCTGCTCGATGCCGCCGTCTCGGGGCTTCTTGCCATCCACGACTTGAAAGGCAACTCGAAGACCAAGAACAGCCGCACCGGATCTGCCTATATCGTCAAGCCGAAGATGCATGGCCCCGACGAGGTGTCGCTGACCTGCGAGATCTTCGACCATGTCGAGAAGATGCTGTCGCTGCCTGAGAACACACTCAAGGTCGGCATCATGGACGAGGAGCGGCGCACCACCGTCAACCTCAAGGCCTGCATCCAGCGCGCCTCCAAGCGTATCATGTTCATCAACACCGGCTTCCTCGACCGCACCGGCGACGAGATCCACACCTCGATGGAAGCGGGTCCGATGATCCGCAAGAACGAGATGAAGGCGCAGGCCTGGATCAAGGCCTATGAGGACTGGAACGTCGACATGGGCCTGATCGACGGCCTGCCCGGCCACGCCCAGATCGGCAAGGGCATGTGGGCCGCCCCCGACAAGATGGCGGACATGCTAACGCAGAAGCTCGCGCATCCGCAGGCCGGCGCCACCACCGCCTGGGTGCCGTCGCCGACCGCGGCGACGCTGCACGCGCTGCACTACCACCAAGTCAACGTCACCGCACGCCAGCAGGAGCTGACCAAGGGCGGTCCGCGCGCAAAGCTCTCCGACATCCTCACCATTCCGGTATCGAAGTCGAACTGGGCGCCGGACGACGTCAAGCAGGAGATCGACAACAACTGCCAGGGCATTCTGGGCTATGTCGTGCGCTGGATCGACCAGGGCGTCGGCTGCTCCAAGGTGCCCGACATCCACGATGTCGGCCTGATGGAAGACCGCGCCACCTTGCGCATCTCCAGCCAGCATCTCGCCAACTGGCTGCACCAGGGCGTCATCACCGAAGCACAAGTAATGGAATCGCTGAAGCGCATGGCCGTCGTCGTCGACAAGCAGAATGCGGGCGACGCCATCTACAAGCCGATGGCGCCGTCATTCGACGGCGTCGCCTTCAAGGCGGCCAGCGATCTCATCTTCAAGGGCCGCGAGCAGCCAAACGGCTACACCGAATACATCCTCACCGCGCGCCGCCGCGAGGCCAAAGCACTTGGCTAAGAAGGCGGCGGGCTGAGGCCGGTCATACAAACACCGAAAGCCCCGGCTCACGCCGGGGCTTTTTTGTTTGGGGATCCGTCCGCGCCCGCTAAAACACCGCGAGATATTTCAGCAGAGACACGATGCCGATGATGATGACGACGACGCGCGCGATCTGCTTGGCGCGGCCGTCCATCGGCAGCATGTTGATGAGATAGAGCACGAGGATGATGACGAGAAAGGTGACGAGTACGCCGACCAACATTGCAGGGCCCCCTTCAGGCAAATTGCTAACGGTATCCTAACGCCTGTTGCTCGCGTCGGTTCCATTCGGGCAACCCATTGCAACTTCTAGTAAATGCGTACTTCTACCAGCAGGCTGGCTGCCTAAAACTTTACCCTTTTCGTTTCAGATGCCTAAACCGTATCTCGCCAGCCGCGAACGGTATGCAATTGCCGATGCTGTCGCGCCCCCCTGTTTTCTGATGTTGCCGGGCGCCGTTTGCGACCTTTGAGAATGGGAATTGGGGGATTTCGATGTTGAATCGTCTGACCGTGTCCGCGCTCCTGAAGGCGGTGATTGCGATCACATCGATCTGCGTGGTGATCGCGCTCTCGCTCACCGCCTACGAGTCCTGGGATCGCCTCAAGACCACCAACCGCATCTCGCATATCGCCGACGCCTCCGCCGATCTGTTCAAGGCAATGCACAACCTGCGCACCGACCGCTCGACCACCACGCGGCTCCTGAACGCGACCGACCCGCTCGACCCCGAAATCGAAAAGTATCTGCGTGCGCTCCGCGACGCCCAGATGCCGGCAATGGCACGTGCGCTCGAGCTGTTGCCGACCATGGACTTCCCGCAATCGGGCACGATGGTGCCGGAGCTTGCGCGCCTCAACAAGTTGCTGATCGAGGAGCAGAAGCAGTTCTGGGAGGAGGTCGCCAAGCCCAAGGACCAGCGCCGCGCGGGCCTGCCGAAGGAATACATGGACACGACGCAAGGCCTGCTCGACGTGCTCGATAAGCTGTCGAACACGCTGGCCGCCACCGTCAACCACCAGGACGCCGAGATCGACCAGCTGCTATCGATCAAGCAGAACGCCTGGCTGCTCCGCAACACCGCCGGCGAAGCCTCGCTGATCGTCGCCAACGGGCTTGCCGCCGGCAAGATCACGCCGGAGGGCCGTTACGCCTATACCCAATATGTCGGCGGCACCGCCGCGATGTGGAAGGCACTGGACTTGTCGACCTCGGGCATGCAGTTGCCGCCGGCGCTCGCCTCGGCCATGGCCGCCGCCAAGACTGCCTATTTCGAACCGCAATATCTGGCTCTGCGCGACCGCCTCGCGGATGCGCTGGTCAAGGGCGAGAAGCCCGAGATGACGGCGAACCAGTGGAGCCCGCTCACGGTCGGCCGCATGGGAAGCGCGGTCGCGGTTGCTGAAGGCGCCCTCGATGCTGCGAGAGCCCACACAGTGGAGCAGCGCGGCGCTGCGCAACGCGCACTGACCGCGCAACTCGTGCTGTTGGCGCTCGCCATCGGGCTCGCGGTCGGCGCAATCATGCTGGTCAGCCGCCGCGTCATCCACCCGCTCAACACCATCCGCGACGCGATGCTGAAGGTTGCTGGCGGCGATCTTGCCGTCGACAGCGGCTATCTCGACCGCAAGGACGAGATCGGCGCGCTCGCCGGCGCGCTGGAGACCTTCAAGCAGCAAGCCATCGACAAGCTCGAGATCGAGGAGCACGAGCGCGAGCGCAATGCCGGCGCCGCCACACGCCAGCGCGCAGTCGAAGCCTATGTCGGAGAGTTCGAGGGCGCGGTACGCAAGACGCTCGGCGAATTGAGCGATGCCTCCGGCGCAATGCGCAAGACCTCGGTCGATCTGTCGGCCGTGTCGCGGCAGACCAACGACCGCGTCCAGGTCGCCGGCAAGGCGTCCAATGACGCCTCGATGAGCGTCGACAGTGTCGCCGCCGCCGCCGAAGAGCTCAGCGCCTCGATCAACGACATCAGCCAGCAGGCCGCGCACGCCGCTGGCATCGCCGGCCGCGCCGTCACCCAGGCGCGCGAGACCGATGGCACCGTGCAGGGACTGGCCAAGTCCGCCGGCCGTATCGGCGAGGTCGTCGGCCTCATCAACACCATCGCGCAGCAGACCAATCTACTCGCGCTCAACGCCACGATCGAGGCCGCACGCGCCGGTGAGGCCGGCCGCGGCTTTGCCGTGGTCGCCTCCGAGGTGAAGTCGCTGGCGAGCCAGACGGCGAAGGCGACCGAGGAGATCTCCGAGCAGATCGCCGACATCCAGAAGGTCGCGGGCGACGCCATCAATGCGATCCAGACCATCGGCGGCATCATCGGCGAGGTCAACGAGGTCGCCACCGCAATTGCCGCCGCCGTGCAGGAGCAGGGCGCAGCGACCCAGGAGATCACCCGCAGCACGCAATACGCGGCGCAGGGCACCAAGAACGTCTCGGACAACATTACCGGCGTCAAGGCCGACGCCGATGCCGCAGCCGCCTCCGCTGAAAACGTGAAGCACGCCTCCGAGCTGCTGGAGACGCAGAGCCGCCAGCTCGGTCACGAGGTCAGCGACTTCCTCGGCAAGATCCGCGCGGCGTAACGCTGGCGCTACAACCTCCGTGTCGTCCCGGAGCAGGCCGGGACCCATAACCACAGGGAGAAGTTTGGCGGATTACGCCTTCTTCGCTGCCAAGACCGCCATCCCTCGATAGATCACGCGGTATGGGTCCCGGCGAAGGCCCTAGGGCATGCACACATCTCTAAGGCTCCATCCGGCTGCGAGGGCATGGAAGTATTGGAGACCATTGCTGAAGGTGATGGGACCTGGCGGCCTGGAAGATGGATAGCCATCCCAGCCACCGAGGCGGCCGATGATCCAGGCGGCCCAGGCCAGGCTGTCAGGCGGATGCGGATTCTTCAGCCGCTTACTTTTGGCTTCGTACTGCTGGTTCAGGGCAGTCAGCGTGGCCATCTCGCTGGTGTTGAAGGCGATATGGATGGACTGCGGTCTACCGTCACGCGCTTGCAGGAGCTGGATGGTGATCACAGCCGCTTTGGCAGCGATGGCGACCAGTTTCAGGAGCCGGTCAGCGGTCCCAATTTGGCTGTCTTCGAGCTTGAGGCCTTGTGTCTTGAGGACACGGAAGAACTGCTCGATGATCCAGCGCTGCTTGTACCATTCGACGATACGCCAGGCGTCGTCTGCACCGGCGACCCCGTGAGAGGTGAGAAGACACCAATGCAGCGGTTCGACGTCGGAGCCGGCGTTGATCTCGCGGACATCAATGACGGCCAGATGTAAGCTTTTCGGCAAATGGCGCAGGAACTTGCTTTGCGGTCGAGCCAGTTCGATTGCACCAAAGCGAAGTTCAAGGTTAAGCCTGACGTGCCGGCCGCTGCGCTCTCGGAGGCAATTGGATCGTACGACGCTCCATCGCCACCATAGCGTCGATGGCCGCATACAAACCCGCCATGTCGGCCAGCTTGCGATCATGCATGCTGCGGGCGATCACGTGATAGCCTTGCTCGGCCGCGCTGGCATAAAGGGCAAAGATGTCACTCTCGCGGTCACCAAGCAGGGTCACTCTTGCGGCTTTCGCAAGCAGCGGCTTGGCCGCAAGGGCGGTGGCAGTCCAGCGCTGCGATTCCTTGTCCGACAGCTCGCGGCTGTCATGCGAGACGGTCCGACGGCCCTCACGCGTCCACACTTCGCCGCTCAGAAGTCCCAGGCAGATGCCATTGTCCGCATCCACCGCCAGCAACGGGTGCAGCAGCACACCGTGGTTATTGCCCTTGCCGATCTCCCCAAGCCCGCGACGACGTTGCGGTGTGGTGTTGAAGTGGATCTCACTGGTGTCCTGGATCGCCAAAACGTGGCGGCCCTCGACGGCTGCAACCGTGCTTTCACTCCAGCTTTCGATGATCCGCTCCGCTGTCACCTTGTCATGACCGAGAAAGCGGTTGAACCGCACCTCCAGATTACGGTCACCTCTGGAAAGCTGCCGCAGGCAGACATTCTTGCCAGCAACCATGCGTCCGACAAGCGCCGCCCCCCTTTATCGAGACGACGATCCCCGAACCGGCCTAGCGTCCAGTCAATTCGTGACAACATGGCGGCACCTCGATCCGATCAGAAGTGCCGCAATAGAGATCACACGGATTCCCGATTCTGGAACCCCTTACCCGCGACCCGAGTCAATCCGTCGCACCAGATATGTGCATGCCCTAGGGCCTGCGCCGGGACGACGGCGGAGATTGAGGCGCCGGCATCGCTTCACACACGCTGCCGCGCTACTCCTTCGCCACCACCGGCAGCTGGCGGAACTTGGCGCGCACGGACTCCGGCAGCGGCGAGAAATTCATCGCGATGCCACGACGGTCATTGGCATTTCGGTTGGCGACTACCAAGCCGTCGTTGCCTGCGACGATGTCGCCCTTGCGCAAGGTGGGATCGTCCTCCGCCTTCACCGGCGCTAGCCCGGTCGAATCCTTGCCGTTGCAAGTGCAACCGGCAACGATCTCGTTGCGGTAGCGGAAAGCGTTAGGCAGATCGGAATAGGATTTTCCGGCCTCGGTCGAGGCGTTGTCGATATTGCTGCCATACACCAGTGACGTTTCCGAAGTCGGGCAGAAGCTCTTGCAGGATTGCGCCTTGCTCTCGGCATCAGCGCCCTGCGCCGGGAAATAGCGGCCGTCGCAACCGCGCACGCAATAGGCCGTGCCGCCGCCATAGGCCGCGCGCTGGCGCGGGGCGTCATAGCGCGGCATATCGTCGTTGGAGAACGGCATACGAATCTCCGGAGCGGGCCGCCCACGGAAGCCGCCGAACAATGCCGAGAAGAAATCCTCCGCATGCGCCGACGGGGTCAGCGCGAGGCCAAGAGAGAGGCCAAGAGAGGCGACGGCGAAGACCGCCGCCGCACTGCGGGCGAGTTTTCTGATCGAACGTTTAGCCATGTGAACCTCACTCAACTCTTAGTTCACTGCCGACGTCGAGATATTCAGCGCCTGCCGCCCCGAAGGCAGCGTCGTCACGGCCGGGCGCTTGCGCCAGGAATCACTCCCCTTGTCTCCATCTCGCGCCATTAAGGGCGCATTCTTCGGCAGCACCACGACCTTGGCGCCGATATTGACCCGGCTGAACAGGTCGGTGACGTCCTCATTGGTCAGGCGGATGCAGCCGGAGGAGACGAACTTGCCGATCGTGGTGGGATCGTTTGTGCCGTGGATGCGGTATTCGCTGGAGCCGAGATACATCGCGCGCGCGCCGAGCGGATTGCCGGGGCCGCCGGCGACGAAGCGCGGCAGATAGGGCTGGCGGGCGATCATCTCGGCCGGCGGATGCCAGTCCGGCCATTCCGCCTTGCGGGTGATGCTCTGCACGCCCGCCCAGGTAAAGCCCTGACGGCCAACGCCGACACCGTAGCGGATGGCACGGCCCTGGCCGAGCACATAGAAGAGATAGGTGTTGGCGGTATCGATGACGATGGTGCCGGCCGGCTCGCTGCGATCGAAGCTGACGATCTGTCGGCGCAGCCGATCTGGCAGCGCGGCATCGTCGTCGGCGGCCTGCGGCGCCTCGCTTGTGTAGCCCTGCGAATAGGTCTGGTCCTGCGGATACCCCTGCGGCTGCATCGGCGCATAGCCGAGCGTCTGGGCCTGTGCTGCGAACGGCACCGTCAGCAAAGCTGTCGCAAAGGCAAAAGCGGCGACGGCGCGCGGCGAGAAGCGGCGATGGGCTTCAGAGAACTTTGTCATGTGCTGCCCCGTGGAATGTCTGCATCTTCAGTGATGCGGCTTCCCAACAAACGCAGCAGAACCGACTCAAGTTCCATCGTCCTCTGCGGCAATGACGTCACAGTCAAGCGAGCTTAACTTCACGAAGCCGCGATGGAACCGTAACAGCCCCCGGGCGTTTTCCGATCACCAATGGGCGCCCGGACACCTCCGTGCGGGGAGAGCTATTGTGCGCGTCCTTCCCTCTGAACGTCTGATGCCCGGCAAGAACGAAGGCACACCGCTCCCCGATAGCCACGGCGAGCTGCCGCCGGTGATCCGCCGAACCGAGTTCGTCGCCTTTGCCCTCGCCGGCCTGCTCCTGATCGCCATTGTCGCGGTACTCTATGCCGCCAAGGCGTTCTTCCTCCCGGTCGTGATGGCCATCGTTGCCGGCACCATGCTGTCTCCGGCCGCGAGCTTTCTGGAGCGGCGGCACGTGCCTCGCGCCCTCGGCGCCGTGCTGATCGTAATCGCGGTGACAACGGTTGTCGCGTTCGTCGTCGCGCTGATTACCGTGCCCGCAATGGAGTGGAGCTCGCGGCTGCCGGAGCTGGGCGCGCAGTTGAAGGAGAAGGCGCATGTCTTCGACCGGCCGCTGGCGCTGTGGAAGGAGCTGCAAACCATGGTCGGCGGCTCCGAGGGGCTGCCGAGCGTCCCCTTGCCGAAATTCGATTGGGTGCAACCGACGCTGGAATTCCTGTCGCCGACCTTCGCCGAATTCCTGCTGTTCTTCGCCACCCTGATCCTTTTCATCGCGAGCTGGCGCGATCTTCGGCGCGCGATGATCATGAATTTCAGCGATCGCGATGCGCGACTGCGCACGCTTCGAATCCTCAACGAGATCGAGGTTCACCTCGGCAACTACCTCCTGACCGTCACCGTCATCAATGTCGGCGTCGGCATCGCTACCGGCATCGTCTGCGCGATCACCGGCATGCCAAATGCGGCCGGACTCGGCGCGCTTGCGGCCGCGCTCAACTTCATCCCGATCATCGGGCCGGTGGCGATGTTTGCCGTGCTGGCCGTGGTTGGGCTGGTCGCCTTCCCCACCATCGGCGGCGGCCTGGTGACGGCACTCGCCTTCGGCGGCGTAACTTTCCTGGAAGGACACTTTGTCACGCCGACCATCATCGGCCGCAGGCTGTCGCTGAACGCGCTCGCCGTATTCATCGCTCTCGCGTTCTGGACCTGGCTGTGGGGACCGATGGGCGCATTCCTGTCGTCGCCGCTCCTGATCGTTGCGCTGATCCTGAAGGAGCATCTCGCGCCGGCGGATTCGCCGCAGCTTCCGCAGGGGTAAGGGGTTTCGACGACGGAACTTCCGTCACAACGAAACGTTTTCCGCTCATCTCACCGCCAACAGTTCGGAGCCTGTAATGTCAATAACCGACGGCGAAGCCAGAATGAGAGACTGGACCGAAAAAGCCACCGCAGAACGCCTCGAGAAGGATGTAGCAGCCGTGAAAAACGATATCGCCGCCCTCACCGACCAGATCACCGACGCGCTCAACACGTTTGCAAACGCGACGGGCAAGCAAGCCCGGCGTGGCTACAAGCAGGCGCGCGAAAACATGGATTCGACGCTCGATGACATGTCGGATCGCGGCAGCGCGATGATGGGCGCGGCGCAGGACGCTTACGGCTCGATCGAAGAGACGCTGGAAGACGCGATCACGCAGCGGCCGCTCGCGACCGTCGGCATCGCGCTCGGCATCGGCTTCCTGATCGGCGCGGTCTGGCGTCGGTAGGCCGCGCGACGGGGTCTTGAGATCACGGCGGCCTCCAGCGCCGCCGTGATTGGCTTGTGGGGATTTTGAGGAGCAAGTCCATGTTTCAGCGCATCATCGACGGCATCAGCGCCTCGACCGGCACGACGGTCCGTCTGACGTCGCTCGCCGCGGGCGCCGCGTTCGCGCTCTTCATCACCACATGCTTCCTCTGCGCAGCCGCCTTCATCTCCGTCCTGGAGAAATATGGCCCGGTGCAGGCCTGCCTCGCCGGCGCCGCCATCTTCTTCCTGCTGACGCTCACTGCTGCGGGGAGCTATTGGGGCTACAAGCGGGAGATGCGGAAGCGCGCCCGGATCACCGCCGAGCGTGCGGCCAAGTCGACGGCACAAAGCATGCTCGCCGACCCCATGCTGCTCGCCACAGCACTCCAGATCGTCCGCGCGGTCGGCGTCAAACGGCTGCTGCCGATCCTGGCGATCGGCGGCGTCGCGCTCGGGATCATGGCAAGCCGCGCCGGCACATCGGATGAGGCTTCGGCCGAACCGGCCGAGTAGCGATGAGACCGCGTTAAGAAAGTTGCGCCGCAGACCGGGAGAGCAGGCTCGTTGAAATTCGACGGCGGAGTTTGCGCAATTTTTCATCAGCCGCAGTAAATCCGTCCCTATTCACGCAAACGCTACTCGGATAGGCAGGTGGTTGCCGCTAAAAGCAGCGCCCTGATTCCAAAAGCCATTTTCCGAGATGAAACCGTCCGTCAAAGCGAACCTCGCTGCATTCCATCACGACGCCAGGCTCTATTTGACGCTCGGCATCGCCAACTGGTCGATCTTCGTCGACCACATCCCGAACAATGTCGTGAATCTGCTGACGCTGCGAAACTTCGGCTTCAGCGGTGCCGCCGATCTGTTCGTGTTCGTGGTGGGCTATGGCGTCGCCGTCATCCACGGCAGGATGGCGCTGGAGCGCGGCTATGTCGTCGCGGCGACGCGCATCTTCCGCCGCGTCTGGCGGCTCTATGCCGCCTATGTCGTGCTGTTCGTGATCTATATCGACACCATCGCCTATGTCGCCTCGCAATCGATGGCACCGGAGATCATCAGTGACTACAACATCTCCGGGATACTCGAACATCCGCTGCGCATTCTGGTCCGCGGCCTCGTGCTCCAGGAAGAGCCGCTGAACCTCGATCTGCTGCAACTGATGATCCCACTGATGGCGTTCTTTCCGCTGGCGCTGTGGGGGCTGTTGCGACGGCCAAACCTGACGCTGGCGCTGTCCATCGCGTTCTATTTCGCGGCACGCTGGTTCGAGTGGGGTTTCCGGACCTATCCGGACCAGGAATGGACCTTCAATCCGTTCTGCTGGCAGATGCTGATGGTGCTGGGCGGCTGGTTCGCCGTGACCGGCGCGTCCGGCCGCGCGCTGCACGGCATGCGCTGGCTGCGGGTACTTGCGGGCGCCTATCTCGTGTTCGCGATGGGCATCACGCTGATGCGCCATTCGCCGGCGCTGTCGGCCTACCTGCCGGATATCGTGCTCAACAACATCTCGCCGACCGACAAGGAAAACCTCGCGCCCTATCGCGTGATCCACTTCCTCGCGCTCGCCTTCCTCGCGACGCATCTCATTCCGGCCGACCATCCTGGCCTGCAATTGAAGCCGCTTCAGATGGTGATCAAGTGCGGTGAGGAGTGGCTTGCCGTGTTCTGCGTCGGCGTCTTCCTGTCCTTCGCCGGCCATCTGATCCTGATCACGGGAGCCAATCTGGTCGTGATGCAGATTGGGGTGAGCCTGGCCGGCTTCGCGGCAATGACGGCGGTCGCCTATTACATCTCCTGGTCGAAGCGGCAGGACGAGCCGGCGGCCTTGCGTCAGCGGGCTTAGCCGGGTCAGTTCACGCGATTCCACTAGGCCGGACGCCGCAGCTGCGCTATGCGGGGCGGAGCGGCCGCAGCAATGGCGGCTCCCCGCAAGGAGACCCGCTTGGTCATGGCGAAAGGCACGAGTGATGCGGCCGAGAGCGCACCCCGGCGCGGCCGACCACGCTCGATCGAGACCACCAACGCCATCCTCGAAAGCGCCTATGCGCTGATGGCCGCGACCGGCCTCGCCGCCACCACCATCGATGCCGTCGCGCGCCACTCCAGCGTCTCCAAGATGACGATCTACAAATGGTGGCCGTCGCGGGAGGCGTTGCTGATCGACGCCTTTCTCCATCACGCTGCGCAAATGCTGCCGCTGCCGCCTGTGAGCGCCGGCACGCCGGTGGCGCGCGCGCGTCGCCATGCCGCGGCCTATGCCGAGGCCTTGCAAGGCGAGTTCGGCAAGGTACAGCTCGCCGTCATCTCCGAATGCATCTCCAAGACGGGCTCGGCCGAGCTGTTCTACACGCGCTATCTGCAATTCCGCCGCGACGCGCTGGTGGAGATGATCGCCACGGGTCAAAAGGACGGCAGCATACTAGCCGAGGGGCCGGCGGAGGATCTCTACGACGCGATCTATGGCAGCCTGTTCTATCGCTACGTCTTCGGCATCGAGCCGATCACGCCTGCTTACGCGCGCAATCTGGTCGACCTGGTGTTGCGGCCGAAGGGCTAGGCCGGTAGCTGAATGCGCTCGACGTCCGCCCCGATTCCCACAGGAGCATCAGTCTCATCATGATCAAACGAATCTCGCCATACGCAGGGCTGCTCCACGAAGTGGTCGAGCATGGAGGCGTGCTCTACATCGGCGGAATCGTCGCCGAGGACACGAGCGTCGACATGTCTGGCCAGGCAAACGATGTACTTGGCCAGCTGTCGCAACTCCTGAAGACTCTTGGGTCCGACCTGACCAGCGTATTGCAGGTGACCATCTTCGTCACGAATCTGAGCGAGAAGGCCGCATTCAATGCGGCCTGGAAGGCGCACTTCGCGGAAGCTCATCTGCCGGCGCGCGCCGTCGTCGGCGTGGCCGATCTCGGTCCGGGCGTCAAACTCGAGATGACAGCAATCGCGGCTCGGCCGACCGCTACCTGAAGCGCAAGTCGAGGTGTCTACCGCGCCGGCTTCACCGGCTGCGAAAGCTTTTCCGTGCGGTCGCGCTCGGTCATGTCAACGACCGTATCCATCGGCGCAGTCAGCTCATAGACATAGGAGACATCGGTGAAGTAGCGCTTGGCGGTGCCGCCGAGCGCTTCGGGCGCGACGCGGTCGAGCAGGATCAGGCCGAAATCGGAATCCGGGCGGCGCGTCGCCTCGCTGGTGTTGAACTCCTCCCAGCGGAACTGGAAGACCTCGGGGGCTTCCCCGGTCACCGTCCAGTTCGCGGTGATATGCGGGTGCTTGCCCACCAGCGACAGGCCTTCGTCGGAATGCGAGGCGAGCTCGAAGAACAGCAGCGACAGGCTCTGCGCAGCGCGCGCGCTGACCGCGATGTCCGGGCCGCTGACGGCGATGCGATCGGCATGGGGAATCGCGCGCGCCTCGAACAGGCCTTTCAGCTTGACGCCCTGCCACTGACTTTCGCTGAGCAGCGAAACCACGTTGGACATGGCGTGGATGCGGCCGATCAGGAGTTCGCGCGCGACGTCGATGTCCGAGCCGTGACGCAGCGTGCGCGTCACGATCGACTGGATCACCGCGAGGATGTTCTTCACACGATGATTCAGCTCGTCGATCACCGCCGTCAACCGCCGCTCGAAGCCGATGCGCACCTGGATTTCGCGGCTGAGCCTTAAGTTGTTGTAGGCGACGTAACCGAACAGGCCGCACACCATCGCGGTGATGGCGAAACCGATCGCCGCCACGATGATCGCAGTCTGCTCGGCGCGGCGCGCGGAATTGGTCTTCGCGTAATAGCCGAGCTGCCAGTCGCGCCCGCCGAAGCTCACGGTTCGCGTCGCCGAAGGCGCCGGCCCGTCCGTCGCGGTCATGCGGGTCGAGACGACGCCCTGATCGTTGGCAATGAGCTCACTACCCTCCTTGCGCGGGTCCTTGAGCGCGACCGAGAACAACGACAGATCGTCATTGGTCAGCATCAGCGAGGCGAGCTCGTAGGAAAAAGTGATGAAGCCGACCGGCTCCGTTGCCCCCTCTGGAATGACGGGGGCAGCGACGATGACGCCAATCGGCCCATTCTCGCGCAGGAGCGGAACCGGGTCGGAGGCAACCGACCGCTTCTCGATCCTGGCACGGGCCAGCATCGCACTTCGCACCTGGTCCTGGTCGTAGCTGCGGCCGGGCAGCGACTTGGTCTCGTCGCTGCGCGGCTCGAGATCCATCAGCACGTCGATCGGCTGAGTGAGGCTCGCCGGATCGATCGGCTTGTCATTGTAGTCGCGGATCTGCGATTTCGGGAAGCCGGCCGCCGCGATCGCGGCCTGCGCTGCAACCAGTTCGTTCGGCTGAAGCCGGGCGACCCAGCCAGCCACCACGAAATCGGTTTTGAAGGCGTAGATCGCCGAGCGCAGCGGCTCCAGCATATTGGGCTTCAGCACCGACGGCGCGCGGAACAGGCCTGAGGCGACACGCGCCAGCAGCTCACGTTCGGTCGACCTGTCCTGGACAAGGCTCGCATGAACGTCGATCGCCCGCGCAAGCGCAATCCGGTCCAGCGCCAGCTCCTGGTCGTGGACGCGATAGGCCGCAAGCCCGGAGAGCAAGGCCCCGAGGAGAGCGATAAAGCCGATGATGAAACCCAGCCGGACCACGCGACTACTCAGGCGGAAGCAGGAGGTCTGCAATAAATACGGAGCATATTAACGCCGCTCGAACGGCCATGTGCCGAAACAGGGTGGACCCCAGTGGCGGAGATAATGAAGGAGGAGGCATCTATACGCAACTTGGGTTGCCCAAAAAGCTTAATTCGTCCGGCCGATTGTCAGGCCAGGACAGATTGCTCCGGGCACCGGAGGTAGATAATCGCCGTGTCCAAAATTTGTTCCGCAGGCGGGCTTTGCCCCACAAGTTAACGGCGGACAACGCCTGCGCTATGTCGCCGCGCCCGTCAGCTCGCGTGTTTCAATCCGCACGTTTCAGCCCGCCTTTGGCCTCGATGAAGCCGACGATGCGGTCGAGCCCCTCGCTCTTCTTCAGGTTGGTCATGACGAAGGGACGTTCGCCCCGCATCCGCTTGGCATCCGTCTCCATCTTCTCCAGCGACGCCCCGACATGGGGCGCGAGGTCGATCTTGTTGATGATCAGAAGGTCGGACCGGGTGATGCCGGGGCCGCCCTTGGACGGGATCTTGTCGCCGGCCGCCACGTCGATGACGTAGATGGTGAGGTCGGCGAGCTCGGGGGAAAAAGTGGCAGCGAGATTGTCACCACCGGACTCGATCAGCACGAGGTCGAGCCCTGGAAATTTCGCGCGCATGTCGGCCACCGCGGCGAGGTTCATCGAAGCGTCCTCCCGGATCGCTGTGTGCGGGCAGCCGCCGGTCTCGACGCCGGCGATGCGGTCCGGCGTCAGCGAGCCCGAACGCACCAGGAATTCCGCATCCCATTTGGTGTAGATGTCATTGGTGATCGCCGCGATGTCGTAGCGATCGCGCATGGTCTTGCAGAGCAGGTCCATCAGCGCGGTCTTGCCCGATCCGACCGGACCACCGACGCCGACACGCAAGGGGCCGTGAGATTTCGACATGCTCTCTCCTAATGTCGTCCCGGCGAAGGCCGGGACGACGGTAAGTTAGATCCCGTACCGTTCACGAGCGAAACAGCCGCGTATATTGCGTCTCATGCCGCAGGCTGGCGAGGTCGGCGCGAAAGGTTGCGCTGCCGAGATCGTCCAGTGTCGCAACCAGTGCACGATGTGCGGTCGTGGCGACGGCAGCCTCCAGCCTTACCAGAACACGCTGGCTGTCGGTCTGGCCGAGCGGAACGAGCCGGCTCGCCGCCGAGATCCAGTTCGAGACCAGCGCGTGCAGGAAGGCATGCAGTGTCGGCACCAGTGGCACGCCATGCATCGCCGCGACCACGCCGACGGCAACAGGGTAGACCAGTGGCGTGCTGCATGCCGCGACCATGGCATCCAGGCCGTCGGCATCCCATGCGGCGCGAGTGATGTCGATGAAAGCGCGCCCCTGCGAGGTGATCTCGAGCTGCCGCTCGCGCGACGGCACGAAGGCCGCCGCAAGCTCGGCGATCTCGCGCAGAACAGCGTCCTCCCCCACCTCGGCGGCACGATAGGCATGGACCAGGAAGGTCGCATCGCAAAACCCGGAACCGTCTCCGAGCATCGCATCGAGCCAATCGGCGAGCGTTGCCGTATCGACAATGTCGCCCGCCTCGACCGCCCATTCGATGCCGCTGGAATAGGAGAAGCCGCCGACGGGGAACGCCGGCGACAACCAGGTCATCAGCCGGTACAGCGCCGCCGCCTCGCGCGCGGCGAGGTCGCCGGCACTGGCCAGCTCATTTGTGGTCATGAGCATGGTTGTGGCCGTGATGATGGTCGGGGTGGTCACAATGCTCGTCGCGGTGATGATGATCGTGGCCATGGTCATGCGCCGCATGATCATGGCCGTGATGATCATGGTGGTGGCCATGATCGTGGTGATCATGCCCGTGATCGTGATGCGCATGCTCATCGTGGCCGTGCGCGTGGCCCGCGTCGGCATAAGCCCCGCCTTCGGGATCGAACGGCGCCTCGATCTCGATCACGCGCGCGCCGAGCCCCTTCACCATGGCCTCGATGACGTGGTCGCGGCGGATGCGCAGGCCCTTGGCCATGAGCTGCGTCGGCAGATGACGATTGCCGAGATGCCAGGCGACGCGGATGAGGTGGTGCGGATCGTGGCCGCGGATCTCGAGCAGCGGCTCGGGCGCCGCGACCACTTCGACCAGCCGGCCATCCTCCAGCACCAGTGCGTCGCCGCCGCGCAGCGCGACGGCGTTTTCCAGGTCGAGCAGGAATTCGAGCCCCCGCGTCCCCGTCATCGCCATGCGGCGTCGGTGCCGATCGTCGAAATCGAGCACGATCGTATCCGCCGGCGTTTCCGTGAAGCGGTGCTGCCCCTTGACCTGCGTCGCCCGGATCATGCGCTATATCCTCAGAGCTTCTCGACCTTGCCGTCGCTGATGATCTCGATCACCGTCGGCGCCGTCTTCATCTGCGCCGAATATTCACGCCACACCTTCATGTGCGGCGCTTTGCCGTGGGCGTTGAGATCCTCGCGGGTTTCCCAACGCTCGACCACCACGTACTGATTGGGGTTGTTGACGCTGACATTGCCGTCATAGGTGAGGCAACCCTTCTCCTTCAGAGTCTCGGCGGTGCAGGCCTTATGCCCCTTGATGAAGTCGTCCTTGTTTTCCGGCTTCATGAGCGTGGTGGCGATGACATAGATCATGAGGGTTATTCCCTGTTGTTCTTGTTAGCGAACGTCGACCCTCTCGGGCGTGATCACTTCGATCTTCGGCGGTGCCGTAAAGCACTTCACCGCGACGCGGCCGAACGTCTTCATGTGCTCCTGGCCGCGATGCGGCACCAGTGCCTCGGCATTCTCCCACTGCTCGACGAACACCATCTTGGTGGGATCGGTGACGCTCTCATGCAGGTCGTAGGCGATATTGCCGGGCTCCTTGCGCGTCTCCTTGATGCAGGCGGTGGCGGCTGCAATGAATTCGGCGCGCGTCTCGGGCTTGATGGTCAAGGTGGCAACGACGTAGATCACGAGAAATCCTCCCGGCTTTTCTTCTGGGTCAAGATACCGGGCGGGACCTTAGACCAGCCGGGATCGAACGCAAAACCGGAAAGCCGCCCCCGGACATGCGCCGGGAACATGCGTTGAGGCGCTATTTCAGTACATGAAATATCGCTGCGCCATCGGCAGCACCTCGGCGGGCGCGCAAGTGAGCAATTCACCGTCGGCGCGGACCTCGTAGGTCTCGGAATCGACCTCGATATTGGGCGTTGCGTCGTTGTGGATCATGCTCTTCTTCGAGATTTTGCCGCGGGTGTTCTGGACCGCGTAGAGCTTCTTGTCGATGCCGAGCTTGCGCGCCAGGCCGCCGGTGATCGCGGCCTTCGAGGTGAAGACCACGGAAGATGCCGTGCGCGCCTTGCCGAAGGCGCCGAACATCGGCTGGTAATGCACCGGCTGCGGCGTCGGGATCGAGGCGTTGGGATCGCCCATCGGTGCGGCCACGATCATCCCGCCCTTGATGATGCAGTCCGGCTTGACGCCGAAGAACGCCGGCGACCACAGCACGAGATCGGCCATCTTGCCCTTCTCGACCGAGCCGATCAGCTTTGACACACCGTGCGCGATCGCGGGATTAATGGTGTATTTGGCGATGTAGCGCTTCACGCGAAAATTGTCGTTGTCCTTGCCCTTGTCCTGCGGCAACGACCCGCGCTGCTTCTTCATCTTGTCCGCGGTCTGCCATGTCCGGATGATGACCTCGCCGAGGCGGCCCATCGCCTGGGAGTCCGAGGACATCATCGAGAGCGCGCCGAGATCGTGCAGGATGTCTTCGGCCGCGATGGTCTCCTTGCGGATACGGCTTTCGGCAAACGCCAGGTCTTCCGCGATCGAAGGATCGAGGTGATGACACACCATCAGCATGTCGAGATGCTCGTCGATGGTGTTGCGCGTGAACGGCCGTGTCGGATTGGTCGAGGACGGCAGCACGTTCTTCAGACCGGCAACCTTGATGATATCAGGGGCGTGGCCGCCGCCGGCACCTTCGGTGTGGAAGGCGTGGATGGTGCGGCCCTTGAACGCCTTGATCGTGTCCTCGACGAAGCCGGATTCGTTCAGCGTGTCGGTGTGGATCATCACCTGGATGTCGTAATCGTCGGCGACCGACAAGCAGTTGTCGATTGCCGCCGGCGTCGTGCCCCAATCCTCGTGCAGCTTCAGCGCGCAGGCGCCGCCCTTGATCATCTCGACCAAGGCCGCGGGACGCGAGGCATTGCCCTTGCCGGAAATGCCGAGATTGACTGGGAAGGCGTCGAACGACTGGATCATCCGCCCCATGTGCCAGGGGCCCGGCGTACAGGTGGTGGCGAAAGTGCCGTGCGACGGACCGGTGCCGCCGCCAAGCATCGAGGTGACGCCAGACATCAGCGCGTGCTCGATCTGCTGCGGACAGATGAAATGGATGTGGCTGTCGAAGCCGCCAGCGGTGAGGATCTTGCCCTCACCCGCGATCACGTCGGTGCCGGGGCCGACGATGATGGTGACGCCCGGCTGGATGTCGGGATTGCCAGCCTTGCCGATCGCCGAAATCATGCCCTCCTTGATCGCGACGTCGGCCTTGACGATGCCCCAGTGATCGACGATCAGCGCATTGGTGATGACGGTGTCCGCCGCGCCCTGCTTGTTGGTCACCTGCGACTGGCCCATGCCGTCGCGGATCACCTTGCCGCCGCCGAACTTCACCTCCTCGCCGTAGATCGTGAAATCCTTCTCGACCTCGATGATGAGATCGGTGTCGGCGAGCCGCACCTTGTCGCCGGTGGTCGGGCCGAACATGTCGGCATACACGGAACGCTTCATCTTGACGGACATCACAAGCCCCGTTTGCGTTTGAATTTTTGCATGCTTATGCGTCCCCGACGCCGTCGGACGCACCGCTCTCGCCGTTAGTTAGGGACGCATTGCTGGAAGGGTTCCCTCCCCCCTTGCGGGGGAGGGTTAGGGAGAGGGGTGCCGCTTGCTCCGCAGCCTCGACAATAGAAAGAACAACGCCCTCGAGATTTTTCATCACGTCGTCGTTAGTAAATCGCAGCACGCGATATCCGCGAAATGCGAACCATTGGTCGCGCTGTTCATCGTGGCGGATACGTTCTTCAAAATCGTGGCTCTCGCCATCGAGTTCAACGATAAGCTTGCAGGAATGTGCGACGAAATCCGCAATGTAGTGCCCCATGGGAGTCTGGCGACGAAACGCCAAACCCGCGAGACGGCCGGCCTTCAGGTAGCGCCATAGCAATGTCTCCGCACGAGTCATCTCGCGCCTCAATCGTTTGGCGCGATGGCGCTGAATCTCGCTGACCTCGTCGTGTGGCATACCCCTCTCCCCAACCCTCCCCCGCAAGGGGGGAGGGAGCCCGACCATTGTGCTCACCTCACTGTGGATCACGCCGCGCGCCTCAACCTGCCCTACAGCTTCCCCATCACATCGCCACGAAAACCGTAGATGGTCTTCTTGCCGGCCACGGCGACAAGCTGGACGTCGCGGGTCTGGCCGGGCTCGAAACGGACGGCGGTGCCGGCGGCGATGTCGAGACGCATGCCGCGGGCTTTCTTGCGGTCGAACTTCAGCGCCGGGTTGGTCTCGAAGAAATGGTAGTGCGAGCCGACCTGGACCGGGCGGTCGCCGGTGTTGGCGACCGTGAGCGTCACGGTCTTGCGGCCCGCGTTGAGCTCGATCTCGCCGTCCTGGATGAAGAGTTCGCCGGGGATCATGTTGGGCTCCTATCGGATCGGCTCGTGCACCGTGACGAGCTTGGTGCCGTCCGGAAAGGTCGCTTCGACCTGGATGTCGTGAATCATCTCCGGGATGCCGGGCATCACCTGATCGCGGGTCAGCACCTGCGCGCCGGACTGCATCAGCTCGGCAACGGTGCGGCCGTCGCGCGCGCCTTCGAGGATAAAATCGGAGATGATTGCGATCGCCTCGGGATGGTTGAGCTTGACGCCGCGATCCAGCCTGCGGCGCGCCACGATCGCCGCCATCGAGATCAGAAGCTTGTCCTTTTCGCGGGGAGACAGGTTCATGCGAAATCTCTTCAGTTCACATCATCAATTCAGCCGGTCGTCAATTCAGCCACAATCGCGGCAGCGCCACGCCCGTGCGCGCGAGCACAGCCATCATGTCGGCACGCAAGCGCGCCGCATCTTGGGCACAGAACCGCGCCATTGCAAAGCCATTCCACGCCGATATCCCGACCTCGCTAGAGAACGAGTCCGCCGCTTCACGGAGCCGCTCGATCAGCGCTTCATCGCCGGGCACGATCAGGGCGGTGCCGATCGCCGCGCCGCCCTTGGCGACCGCAGATCGCGCGAGCTTTGCACCAATATTCCCATCGAGCCGGACGGTTTCCGCGAAGACCAGCTTGCCGCCACGCCGCAACCGCCAGCGGTCGACGAACTCACCCTGCTCCATCCGCTCGCCCATGGCGGTGCGGCCGAACACGACGATTTCACAGAGCAAAAGCGAAGCCGCCTCGTCGAGATCGATGTCGAAGCGGCGCTGCACGCGCGCACGGTCGAACAGGATCGTCTCCTGCGGCAGCCAGCCGAGATGCGCGCCTGCGGCGACCTTGAGAGCGATGTTGAGCTGGGCCGCCGGACCCGGCGCACGATAGATCTTTTCCGCGGCTGCCGTAGTCAGCGTCAGCCGCGCGGCGTCAGTGGCCGTAATCTCGATGTCGAAGCGATCGCCGCCGGCGACGCCACCGGCCGTGTTGACGAACACGCCGGACAAGCCGTGGTCTTCCGGCGAGGGAAAGCGCACGCGCAGGGAGCCGGATTCATGCAGGACGCCGCGCCGCGTCACGCCATCGCGGGCGTGCACATCGAACCGCACCGCGCCGCGGGCGCGGTTGGCCTCGAACACAGGCGAATCCAGGTCAGAAGAATTGGCTGATAGTTCGCTGCGCATCCGTCTCCCCAGCCGGCCGCGGCAGGATTTCCTTTACAGCGCCATCTGGCGGCTGATCTCGCCCGCGTCGAGATTGGTGCGGTCGCAGGTGAACTTGACTGCGCCGCGATCCATCACGGCAAAACTGTCGCCGAGTTCGCAGGCAAAGTCGAGATATTGTTCGACCAGCACGATGGCGATGTTGCCGAGATTGCGCAAGTAAGAGATCGCCCGACCGATGTCCTTGATGATCGACGGCTGGATGCCCTCGGTCGGCTCATCAAGCAGCAGCAGCTTTGGCCGCATCACCAGCGCACGCCCGATCGCGAGCTGCTGCTGCTGGCCGCCGGAGAGATCCCCGCCGCGCCGGCCGAGCATGGATTGCAGCACCGGGAACAGCGAGAACACATCGTCCGGAATGTGCCTGTCCTCACGCTTGAGCGGGCCGAAGCCGGTCTTCAGGTTCTCCTCCACCGTCAGCAGCGGAAAGATCTCACGTCCCTGCGGCACGAAGCCAACGCCCTTGCGGGCCCGCTCATAGGGCTTGAGGCCGGTGATGTCGCTGCCGTCGAACACGATCGCGCCCGACGAGATCGGATATTGCCCGACCATGGCGCGCAACAGTGACGTTTTGCCGACGCCGTTGCGTCCGAGCACGCACGTCACCTTGCCCGGCTCGGCCGAGATCGAGACGCCACGCAGCGCCTGCGCCGCGCCGTAGAACAGGTTGATGTCCTTGACCTCGAGCATGGTTCAGCGCCCCAAATACACTTCGATAACCCGGTCGTTCGACGACACCTGATCGATGGTGCCTTCGGCGAGCACGGTGCCTTCGTGAAGGCAGGTGACCTTGACGCCGAGCTCGCGCACGAACGTCATGTCGTGCTCGACCACCATCACGGTGTGGGTCTTGTTGATTTCCTTGAGCAGCTCCGCCGTGAGATGCGTCTCGACGTCGGTCATGCCGGCAACGGGCTCGTCGACCAGCAGCAGCTTCGGATCCTGCGCCAGCAGCATGCCGATCTCGAGCCATTGCTTCTGGCCGTGGCTGAGGCTGCCGGCAAGACGATTACGGGCGTCGGTGAGACGGATCGTCTCCAGCACCTTGTCGATGCGCTCCGATTCCGGCTTGCTGCCGCGCCAGAACAGCGTGCCCTTGACGCTGTGGTCGACATTGAGCGCAAGCAGCAGGTTATCCTGCACGGTCTGGCTCTCGAACACGGTCGGCTTCTGGAATTTACGGCCGATGCCGAGCTCGGCGATGCGCGTCTCGTCGAGCCGAGTCAGGTCGGTGACGCCGTCGAACAGCACCGTGCCTTCGTCGGGCTTGGTCTTGCCGGTGATGATGTCCATCATCGTGGTCTTGCCGGCGCCGTTGGGGCCGATGATGGCGCGCATCTCGCCGGGCGCGAGCGTGAGCGACAGATTGTTGATGGCGTGGAAACCGTCGAACGAGACGTGCACGCCGTCGAGATAGAGCAACGCGGAGGTCGCGCGGGTGTCCATGACGTTCATCGCGCTTACTCCGCCATCTTCGGTTCGGTGACGCCGTCTTCCGCCGCAGCGCTCGCGGTGGTCTCTGCAATGCGTCTTTCCTTCGACGATTCCCACCAGGCGTTGAAGGTGCCGATGATGCCCTTCGGCAGCAGCAGTGTCACCAGGATGAACATCGCGCCCAGCATGAACAGCCAGTACGGCGCCAGCATGCCCGAGGTGAAGAACGTCTTGGCGTAGTTGACGACGACGGCCCCTAGCGCCGCGCCGACCAGCGTGCCGCGGCCGCCGACCGCGACCCAGATCACCGCCTCGATCGAATTGCCGGGTGCGAATTCGCTCGGATTGATGATGCCGACCTGCGGCACGTAGAGCGCGCCGGCCACGCCCGCCATGCAGGCCGAGAGCGTGAACACGAACAGCTTGTAGGATTCGACGCGGTACCCGAGGAAGCGGCTTCGCGATTCCGCGTCGCGGATCGCAATCAGGACCTTGCCGAGCTTGGAGGAGACGACGGCCCGACAGATCAGGAAGCTGACGATCAGCCCAAGGCAGCTCAGCGCAAACAGGGCCGCACGTGTCCCCTCGGCCTGCACGTTGAAACCCAGAATATCCTTGAAGTCGGTCAGGCCGTTGTTGCCGCCGAAACCGAAATCGTTGCGGAAGAAGGCGAGCAGCAGCGCATAGGTCATCGCCTGCGTGATGATCGACAAATAGACGCCGGTGACACGGGAGCGGAAAGCGAGCCAGCCGAAGCAGAATGCCAGAAGCCCGGGCACGACCAGCACCATCAGCGCCGCGAACCAGAACATGTCGAAGCCATACCAGTACCACGGCAGTTTCGGATAGTTCAGGAACACCATGAAGTCGGGCAGGATCGGATTGCCGTAGACACCGCGGGTGCCGATCTGGCGCATCAGGTACATGCCCATGGCGTAGCCGCCGAGCGCGAAGAACGCGCCGTGGCCAAGCGAGAGGATGCCGCAATAGCCCCAGATTAGGTCGATCGCGAGCGCCAGGATCGCGTAGCAGACATATTTGCCCCAGAGCGCGACAAGGTAGGTCGGCACTTGCAGGAACGAGCCCGCCGGCAGCAGCAGGTTGGAGAGCGGGATCAAAATCCCGCATGCCGCGACGATAACGAGGAAGATCGTCGCGCCGCGGTCCAGCGATCGCGTCAGCATGTGAGGGGTCATGCTTCCACCGCACGGCCCTTGAGCGCAAACAGTCCGCGCGGCCGCTTTTGAATGAACAGGATGATCAGAACCAGAATGGCGATCTTGCCGAGCACTGCGCCGGCGACCGGTTCCAGGAACTTGTTGGCGATGCCGAGCGTGAAGGCGCCAACCAGTGTGCCCCAGAGATTGCCGACCCCACCGAACACCACGACCATGAAGCTGTCGATGATGTAGCTCTGACCGAGATTGGGGCTGACATTATCGATCTGCGACAACGCCACGCCCGCGATGCCGGCGATGCCCGAACCGAGCCCGAAGGTCAGCGCGTCGACGCGCGAGGTGGCGATGCCCATCGAGGCCGCCATGCGGCGGTTCTGCGTCACCGCGCGCATCTCGAGCCCAAGCGCCGTGTAGCGCAGCATCGCGAGCAGTATCCCAAATACCGCGAGCGTGAAGACAAGGATCCAGAGCCGGTTATAGGTGATAGTGATCTGGCCGACCTCGAACGCGCCGCTCATCCAGGAGGGGTTGCCGACCTCACGGTTGGTCGGGCCGAACATGGTGCGCACGACCTGCTGGAGCACCAGCGACAGGCCCCAGGTCGCGAGCAGCGTTTCCAACGGGCGACCATAGAGGAAGCGGATGATGCTGCGCTCGATCACCACGCCAATGGCGCCGGCGACGAGGAATGCAAGCGGAACGGCGATCAGCAGCGAATAGTCGAACAGGGCAGGATAGCGCGTGCGGATCACCTCCTGCACCACGAAGGTGGTGTAGGCCCCGATCATCACCATCTCGCCATGCGCCATGTTGATGACGCCCATCACGCCAAAGGTGATTGCGAGGCCGATCGCAGCGAGCAACAGCACCGAGCCAAGCGAAAGGCCGTACCAGGCATTCTGCACCGTGGACCAGATCGCCAGCGAGCTCTGGATCGAAGCGATCGCACTGGTCGCGGCCTTCGTCACCGAGGCTGGCTGATCGGCGCCGATGCCGGTCAGCATCGCCAGTGCTTCCTGGTCGCCGCGCGCCTTGATGGTGGCGACGGCCTCGAGCTTCTCAACCTCGGTGGCATCGGACTTGAACAGCAGGATCGCTGCACGTGCGTCGCCGAGAGCGGCCTTGGCCGACTTGTTGGTTTCCTTTGCCAGCGCCGTATTGACGGCCTCAAGCGCCGATTCCTCATGCGACTTGAAGACGGACTGCGCGGCCTGAATGCGGGCCGTGACATCCGGCGACATCAGCGTCAGGCCGCCGACCGCGGCATCAACACTGCGGCGCAAGCGATTGTTGAGACGGACCGCGCTGGCACTGTCGGGAACGCTGGCGACGGGCTGGCCGGTCGCGGCATCGATCGACTTGCCGTCGGCGCCGGTGACGTAAACTTTCTTGCTGTCCGGATCGGCCATCAGGCGGCCGTCCTGGAGCGCGCTGATGATGGGATAGGCCAGCGGATTGCCGCTGCTGGCGACCACGCCGATCGCCTCTTCCGTATCGGAATAATCGTCGTTGGCGAATTTGGCGACCGCATCCTCGAACGGACCGGCGAAGGCCGGCAGCGCGAACGCGATCAGAAACAACGAGAGCAAGAGCGAACAGAGGCGGGCGGATAACTTGGCTGGCACTGTGATTGACCCCGGCAGAAATGGGTGGAGAAGGCGGCGGGATCGCCGCCTTCTCCGATCGCAATTGGCCGTCAGGCCTTGGTCGGGTGCTTTTGGATCAGGAGCCCGAACCGAGGCACTTGTTGGTCTTGACGTTGAAGTTGCCGCACTTCTTGCCGACCCAGTCACCGATCAGATCCTTGGAGCCGTCGAGCTCCTTCGACCAGGCGTCGCCCGCGACAAGACCCGGGGTCTTCCAGACCACGTCGAACTGGCCGTTGCCCTTGATCTCGCCGATGAACACCGGCTTGGTGATGTGGTGGTTCGGCAGCATCTTCGACACGCCGCCGGTCAGGTTCGGCGCCTCGATGCCGGGAAGCGCATCGATCACCTTGTCCGGATCAGTTGACTTCACCTTTTCGACCGCCTTCACCCACATGTTGAAGCCGATCACGTGCGCTTCCATCGGATCGTTGGTCGTGCGCTTCGGATTCTTGGTGTAGGTCTGCCAGTCCTTGATGAACTTCTCGTTCGCCGGGGTCTTGATCGACTCGAAGTAGTTCCAGGCGGCGAGATGGCCGAGCAGCGGCTTGGTGTCGATGCCGGCGAGCTCTTCCTCACCCACCGAGAACGCGACCACCGGGATGTCCTTTGCCTTGATACCCTGGTTGCCGAGCTCCTTGTAGAAGGGAACGTTGGCGTCGCCGTTGATGGTCGAGACCACCGCGGTCTTCTTGCCGGCCGAGCCGAACTTCTTGATGTCGGCCACGATCGTCTGCCAATCGGAGTGACCGAACGGCGTGTAGTTGATCATGATGTCTTCCTGGGCGACACCCTTCGACTTCAGATAGGCTTCCAGGATCTTGTTGGTGGTGCGCGGATAGACGTAGTCGGTGCCCGCGAGCACCCAGCGCTTCACCTTCTCTTCCTTCATCAAATAGTCGACGGCTGGGATCGCCTGCTGGTTCGGCGCCGCACCCGTGTAGAACACGTTACGCTCGCTCTCCTCACCCTCGTACTGCACGGGGTAGAACAGGATGTTGTTCAGCTCCTTGAACACCGGCAGCACCGACTTGCGCGACACCGAGGTCCAGCAGCCGAACACGACCGAGACCTTGTCCTTGGTGATCAACTCACGCGCCTTCTCGGCGAACAGCGGCCAGTTCGAAGCGGGATCGACGACGACAGCCTCGAGCTTCTTGCCGAGCACGCCGCCCTTCTTGTTCTGCTCATCGATCAGGAAGAGGATCGTGTCCTTCAGCGTGGTTTCGCTGATGGCCATGGTGCCGGAGAGAGAATGAAGGACGCCGACCTTGATGGTGTCGTCCGCGGCCTTCGCGCCGGAAATGGAAGCCAGACCGAGCATCAGTCCGGCGGTCGCGGCGAGCACGCCGCGGCGGCTAAATGACGCCGCTATATCGTGAGTGGATTTGTTAAGCATGAGTGTATCATCTCCCTGACGCAGACGTGAAAAAGACGCTGCGAAACGGCCCCACGGCCGCCTGCGATTAACGGAATCGCAAGAACCATGCCATGGCCCGAGTACCCACTAAGCCATTGGCTTAATTTGAGAATTTGACCGATATCAAAGTTTCGCCGCAGTTTGATTGCTCAAAAAATGAGCGAATAAAATGTATGCCAATGCGGCATCCGGTTTATTTTCTGAGCAGAAACCCACTTCTGGCTAAAAATCCGGCATAACTATTTTTGCACCGCAATCGACGCCAGGCGCACGCCCGCCTTGAAAGCGCCGCGCCGATGTTCCATATAGCGCTTGAGATCGCTCGCGAATCGGGTGGTCGTTGCGAGCCGCGTGTTCTTAAGCCCTTACGGGCCTCTGGCTTGCCCCATCCCATCAAGCCATCCGACACCCCAAACACGCAGGTGTCTTCTCGACACCCTCTCGCGCGTGCCCCGCCGACTGCGCCGGGCGCTCGTATTTGACATGGAAAGAACCCATCTTTTGACTTCGTTTCAGGATTTCGGCCTCGCCGAACCGATCGCGCGCGCTCTCACCGAAGAGAAGTACGTCACACCCACCCCCATCCAGGCCCAGACCATCCCGCTGGCATTGACCGGCCGCGATGTCGTCGGCATCGCCCAGACCGGAACCGGCAAGACCGCGGCCTTCGCGCTGCCGATCCTGCACCGCCTGCTCGAGAACCGCATCAAGCCGCAGCCGAAGACCTGCCGGGTGCTGGTGCTCTCGCCGACCCGCGAATTGTCCGGCCAGATCCTCGACAGCTTCAACGCCTATGGCCGCCACGTTCGCCTCGCCTCGACACTCGCCATCGGCGGCGTGCCGATGGGGCGCCAGGTCCGCGCGCTCATGCCGGGCGTCGACGTGCTGGTCGCGACCCCCGGCCGCCTGCTCGATCTCGTCCAGAGCAACGGGCTCAAGCTTGGAAGCGTCGAATTCCTGGTGCTCGACGAAGCCGACCGCATGCTCGACATGGGCTTCATCAACGATATCCGGAAGATCGTCTCTAAGCTGCCGATCAAGCGGCAGACGCTGTTCTTCTCGGCCACGATGCCCAAGGACATCGCCGAGCTCGCGGACGCCATGCTGCGTGATCCCGCCCGCGTTGCAGTCACCCCGGTGTCTTCGACGGCTGAGCGGATCAACCAGCGCATCATTCAGGTCGACTTCTCGGCCAAGCCCGCCGTCCTGACCAAGCTCCTGAAGAACGAGCCGATCAACCGCGCGCTGGTTTTCACCCGTACCAAGCACGGCGCCGACAAGGTGGTGAAGACGCTCGAGAGGGCCGGCATCGCCGCCAGCGCCATCCATGGCAACAAGTCGCAGAACCATCGCGAGCGGACGTTGGCGCTGTTCCGCTCCGGTGAAATCCGCACGCTGGTCGCCACTGACATCGCCGCCCGCGGCATCGATGTCGACGGCATCACCCACGTCATCAATTTCGACATACCGAATGTGCCCGAGACCTATGTCCACCGCATCGGCCGCACCGCGCGCGCCGGCGCCGAGGGCACCGCGATCTCGCTGGTCGCAGGCGGCGAGGAGCTCGGCTATCTCCGCGACATCGAGCGGCTGATCAAGGTGGCGCTGCCGCGGGAAGATAACCGCACGGACGCCGGCCGCAACGATGCAGGCCCGCCCCCGTCACAGCAACGGCAGGGCCGGCCGGGCCGCCCGGGCCAGCGCCCGCAAGGCGCAAGGCAAGGTGACGGACGCCGTGCTGACGAAAGGCGTCCTGAAGGACGGCATAACGCCGGCAAGCAGGGCGACGGAAGGCCTGGCGAAGGTCGGCACGGTGACGGAAGGCATGTTGACGGACGGCCTGGTGGTGGCCAGAAGGTCTCGAAGGGTGCTCGCCGTCGTCCGTCCGGTGGCAAGCCGCATTCATCGTCAAACGACCGACCGGAGCAGCGTTCTGCGCATAGCGCCGGCAAGCCTGATGGGATACAAGGCGTGGCCTTTTTGCGCCGCGAGAGTCGGCCGATGGGCCAACCGACTCGCAAACCCTATTCGCACTAGCCGTCCACGACCTGGAGAAATTCATGGCTAAGGAAGAGCTGATCCAGTTCGAAGGACTGGTCACCGAAATCCTCCCCGATGCGCGCTACCGCGTGCAGCTCGACGCCGGACACGAGATCGTTGCCTACACCGCCGGCAAGATGAAGAAGAACCGCATCAAGACGCTGGCGGGAGACCGCGTGACGGTGGAGATGTCGCCCTATGACCTCGAAAAGGGCCGGCTGATTTTCCGCCACAAGGACGAACGTCCCAGTGGGGTGGGTGGACCTCCGCGTCCGGGGCAGCGCGGCGGCCAGTTCCGTCGTCGCTAACCGGCTCGTCCGCGCGCAAGTGCGGAACTAAAATGCTGTGCTGCATACTGATCCGCCGCTCAAATCGCGGCGGATCAAAAAAACGTGCGCGTCAGGATTGTTTTGGTGCCTTATTTCCAATAAAATCCGCTAATCGATTTTCGGCCGGACGACATTGGCATCCACCGGTACAGCCGGTTCAGACACGCTGACGACCCTTCCAGAAATTCGATCTAACCTGCCTGCGCGAGCGGGCTCTTACATTGTGTTATCTGAGAAGGAACTACCCCCGTGAGCATGGGAACCGTGAAGTGGTTTAACGCGACCAAGGGCTTTGGCTTCATTCAGCCCGACGAAGGCGGACAGGACGTGTTCGTTCACATCAGCGCCGTCGAGCGCGCCGGCCTTGGCACGCTGCGCGAAGGCCAGAAGATCTCCTACGAGATCGTCGCCGATCGCCGGTCCGGCAAGTCGGCTGCCGACAACCTCCGCGACGCAGGCTGAGCCGGCCGGGCCTCTGGCCCGGAGCAGCGCGAACAGACCAGGGAAAAGGCCGTGCGAGATGCACGGCCTTTTTTTTCATGCCCAGAAAGCGATGCGCTCAGTAGGTCGTACAGGCCGTATCCGGGCTGTAATAGACGCAGGTCGACTGGCGCGGGCGGGTGTAGGAGACGTCGCTCAGCGTAATCGCGTTCTTGAGCACGTAGCCGACCGATGGCGTGTAGGTGTAGCTGACCTCGCTAAAGATCAGATAGGTGCCGGCGATCGCAAGCGTCGTAGGAATCGAGACCGAGGACTTCTGGGTCCGCGGCACCGAGCCTTTGCTCCACTGCACATGCGCCGTCTGCGTCGAATCCACATAGAGCTCGCTGATCGTCGCCGTCACCGGCGTGGCCGAATAGGGCGTCATGATTGCGGTCGATGCCGCGAAGAAATTGGTCATGTCGGTATCGGCGACCGATGTCGACTGTGAGGTGAGGTCCGACAGCGTCCGCGCCATCAGCGTCACCTTGCGATCGATCGCCACGCCCGACGAGAACTCGACCGTGCCGAAGAACATCACCAGCATCAGCGGCACGATCACCGCGAACTCGGTCGCCGCAAGACCACTGCCATCGGCCAGGAAATCATGGGCGGAGAGACGCGTCGCCCGCAAGAATTTCGCAATCGCCTGCATTGTTCCGATCCATTGGTCCTAATAGGGCTCGTTCTTGAACGCGGCCGTGGCCACGAGCAGCCGCTTGCTGCACGCAGGGTTGACGATGCTGTAGCCGAGCCCGGTGACGAATTGCGGCCACTGGTAGAACAGCCGGACCACCACGATGTCACCGGCATTGCCCGGGCTATAGCCCATGCTGCTGTCGAAATTGCAGGCCGCATCGATGTGGTTCGACAGCACGACGGACGAAAAGGACGAGTAGCTCGAGACGTCGACCTGGAGACTGTTGCAGTCGAACAGCGCGGGAATCTGGGCGCAGACGTAAGACTTGAACGTCGCCTGCGTGCAAGGCGTGCTGACGCCGGACACCGCGCAGGCCGTCACCGAACCTGATTGCGCCTGGCCGGTCAGCACCACGCGCGCGGAATTCTGCGTGATGGTCTCGAGCACCTGGCCCGCGAAGAACATGATCGCCGTCTCGATGATGGCGAACAGCAGCCCGAAGAAGATCGGTGCGACCAGTGCGAACTCGACCGCTGCGGAGCCGCGGCGATTGCCGCGAAACCGGCGCAGCGCAGTCCGGAACGTGAACCTCGAAGGTGCAGGCGACGGCATCGCGTGAAACTCCCCTGCGGCAGCAATCATCTGCGCCGATCAGTAGCGGAAACTGATTGTTTAAGTGTTTCAGACAATCCGCGCCGGCCGGACCGCACCGTTAAGCGCGGATTAACCACGCCGGCCCGCGGACGCAGGATATGAATTCTGCGCGCGACAGCTCCTGAGCGGACGGCATGCTCCCACCCGGCAATGCTGCTATTTGGCCTTGCAAGTTGGCCTATTAGTTGGTCTTGGCGGCCCCGCCGCCGCTACTGCTCGCATTGCTGCTCAGCGAACCGGCCTGACCCATCGTGGCATTGAAGTAGCCGTCACTGTCGCCGAGCGTCACGCGGCGCTGGCAGACCGGCATGCAACTATAGGACTCGCGCTCGACCCCGCGATAGACGGTGACGAGCCGGTCGCTCGGACCTTCGACCTGGATCTGACGATCGACCAGGATCTCGCCGCCACGGTCGAGCGCGATGAAGTTGGTGGCGCCGTAGCCTTTCCCGGTCACGACGATCATGCCGCCGGGCTGGAGCGTGACGTCGGCGATCAGGGGATTTCCGACCACGATCGTCGCCACCTTGCCGGGCAGCCGCACGAGCTTGGCCTGGTCGACATTGACGGCGATGGCATCGGCAGTGGGCTCGGCAAGGACCGCTGCCGGCGAAGCCAGAACGGCGGCCGCAGCCAGAAGACAGACACGCGCCTGACGGCGCAGGAACTCTTTACGCATACTCTTACCCCGGGACGTACAAGCCGGCAGAAGCGATTCGAAAAGCGGAGCCGGCGCCCGACCCGGCTAACCTGCCCGCAATTCGTGAACGTTCCGCAAATTCGCCGGCTATTGTTTGAACGGATTGGCGTATTGCGGCCCCGGATGCTGTCCTAGTGGCGGAACGGATAGGCGAGCTGGCCCGCGATCTCCTTGGGCATGGTCGCTTCGTCCTTGCCGTAATCCTGCGGCAGCTCACCCTTCGGCATGCGGAAGGTGCCGAACAGCACATCCCAGATCGGGAAGGTGCCGGCAAAATTGGTGTCGCCGCCCTCTTCGAGCGAGGTGTGGTGCCAGCGGTGGAACACCGGCGTCGCCAGCACATATCTGAGCGGCCCGAAGGTCCAGTTCAGGTTGGCGTGCACGAAGGCCGAATGGAAGGTGGTGAACGGGCCGACCCAGATCATGACGTTCGGCGAAATGCCGGCCATCAGCAGCACGACGTCGACGCCGATCGTGCCGAGCATCAGATTCACCGGATGGAAGCGGGCCGCCGAAATCCAGCTGATCTCCTCGGAGGAGTGATGGATCGCGTGATACTTCCAGAACCCGCCGCCGTGAAACAGCCGGTGCAGCCAGTACAGCATGAAATCGGACGCGACCAGGAACAGCAGGCCCTGCATCCAGAGCGGCAATTGCGACAGCGGGCCGTGGCCATTGTCGTAGAAGGCGATCAGTTCGTCGGCATCGTGAATGTTGAAGACGACGCCGGCGGTAACGATCAGAAGGCCGATCCGCATGGTGCGGGCGAACACCGGAACGAAGAACCAGTAGCAGATGTCGGTCACGATCTCCCGCTTGCGCCACCACGACGGGCCGGCATTGCAGGCCCAGAAATGTTCGAGCACCGTGAAGACCACCGCCAGCATGAAGGTGACGGGGATCACCTTCGCGATGGTCTCGCCGAGCATCAGGGCGACTTGCATGGGTAGGCTCGACATCGTCGCCTCTCTTCCAGACTGCTGATCCTGTCTACGCCTACTCCGCGAAATTTAAAGGAGGATGAAGTTGATGGCCCGTTTGGGACTGGAGCGAATTGGGCGAGCCGTCTTAAGGCGAAATTCACTCTGGACAAAAGCATCGCGCCCCGGCCGCGTTTGCGGGGTCGAATTAACTCTACCGAAAGAGCTCGGCTCACATGGTCGTCGTGTCAAGACAGCGCCGAACGAGGCGACCCCACCCCAGATGGAGTTTAGTTCATGAAGAACCTGATTGCGCGTTTCGTGAAGGATGAATCCGGCGCCACCGCCATCGAATACGGTCTGATCGCCGCCGGCATCGCGCTGGCCATCATCACCGTCGTCAACAACCTCGGCACCACGCTGAACGCCAAGTTTGGCTCGATCAGCTCCTCGCTGAAGTAAGCGACCGACAACCGATTGCAAAAGCCCCGGACCTCCGGGGCCTTTGTTTTTCTGGACACGGCGAGTTCCAGTGGCGTTGCCTAAGCACAGAACCAATGCCGCGGTTGCGGCGAGCGAGGCGGAAACGGCGCGAGCCGACGCCTCGGTCTATTGGGTCTGCCTTGCGCTGCTGCTCGCCATGGTCACGCTCGCAACCCGCATCGTCAGCATCTGGTGAGGCCGCCGGCACCGGGTCGCCGGTTCCGAGGCCGCTGCCGCCATTGTCGGTTTGTTTAGCTCTGCCGGCTAGCATGCGCCGACGCCCCGATCCGGCGACAGACCCTGGCCTCAAGACGCAGCCCATGATCCTCGACCTCGCGCGCCTCCTGCTCTTCCCGGCCCTGATCGCGTTCGCCGCGGCCAGCGATCTCTTCACGATGACCATCTCGAACCGCGTTTCGCTGGCGCTGGTTGCAGGCTTCTTCGCGCTTGCCATTGCCGGTGGCATGGCACCTTACGACATGCTAGGCCATGTCGGCGCCGGCGCACTTGTTCTGGCCGTAGCGTTCACCTGCTTTGCGATGGGCTGGGTCGGCGGCGGCGACGCGAAGGTCGCGGCCTCGGTGGCGCTCTGGTTCGGTTTCGCACAGTTGATGAACTTCCTGCTCTACGCCTCGCTGTTCGGCGGGGCGCTGACACTGCTCCTGCTCCAGTTCCGGCAATGGCCGCTGCCCTTCGGGCTCGCCGGCCAAGCCTGGCTCGCGCGACTGCACGCCAAGGAGAGCGGCATTCCCTACGGCATCGCGCTCGCACTGAGCGCACTGATGGTCTACCCGGAGACCGAATGGGTGAAAGCGATCGACCTCGCTCACCTGGCGATGCGCTAAAAGCCCCGCATAAACCCGGCGTTAAGCCGATTTAGATACGCCTCATTAACCATGCTTTGACGAATAGCTGGTCAACTGCCGATTACGGCGGCGGCAACGTCGCGGCGTTTGTTGGGAAAGTGAAGCGTATGAATAGGGCACGCATTGTCGTCCTGACGGTCGCCATCTGCGCCGGCGGCATCGCCGCGTATCTGGCGAGCAGCTCGGACAATTCTGCGCCGCCTCCGGCTCCGGTCGCGCAGCTTCCCACCACCGACGTCCTGATTGCCAAGAACGACATCGGCCTCGGGCAGACCGTGAAGCCGGAAGACGTGCAGTGGCAGACCTGGCCGACCGCGACCGCCAGCTCCACCTTCATCCGCCGCAGCGAGCGTCCCGAGGGCGCGACCCAGGTCGTCGGCTCGATTGCGCGCGCCCCCTTCATCCAGGGTGAGCCGATCCGCGACCAGAAGCTGGTCAAGGCCGATGGCTCCGGCTTCATGGCCGCGATCCTGCCGACCGGCATGCGCGCCATTTCCACCGAAATTTCGCCGGAGACCGGCGCCGGCGGTTTCATCCTGCCGAACGACCGCGTCGACGTGCTGCTCACGCGCCGCCTCAAGAATCCGGACCAGAGCGCGGGCGCCCCGGATGTCGTCACGTCCGAGATCATCCTGGCCAATGTCCGCGTACTGGCCATCGACCAGGCTCCGAAGGAGAAGGACGGCCAGAACACGGTGGTCGGCAAGACCGTCACCCTCGAGCTCAATCCCGCTCAGACCCAGGTGCTGTCCTCGTCCCGCCAGGCCGGAACGCTGTCGCTGGCGCTGCGCAGCATTGCCGACGTCAAGATGAGCGAGATCACGCTCGATGAATCCGCGCAGAAGCGCGACGGCGTTTCGATCATTCGCTACGGCATTCCAAGCCAGGCGGCGAAGGTACGATGAGGACAGTCGATATGAAATGCAGGGCAAATCTCGCGACGATGCAGACCTCAATGGTCCGCGCCCTGTCGTTCTCGGCCGCGCTCGCGCTAACGCTCAATCCGGTGCTCACCCCCGTGGTCGCCGCTGACTATCGTCCCGTGGCGCCAGTTGCGGCCGACGGCCAGATGAACGCGCGCTTCCTCTCGCTCGGGATCGGCAAGTCGATCGTGATCGACCTGCCGCGCGACATCAAGGACGTGCTGGTGGCCGATCCCAAGATCGCCAACGCGGTGGTGCGCTCGTCCCAGCGCGCCTACATCATCGGCGCTTCGGTCGGCCAGACCAACATCGTGTTCTTCGATTCCGCCGGCCAACAGATCGCGGCCTATGACATCGCAGTCAAGCGCGACCTCAACGGCGTGCGTGCCGCGCTGAAGCAGATCCTGCCCAATTCCGATATCCAGATCGACGGCCTCGGCGACGGCGTCGTCCTGAGCGGCTCGGCTGCGAACCCGGGCGAAGCACAGCAGGCCAACGATCTCGCCGCGCGCCTCGCCGGCGGCCCCGAAAAGGTGGTGAACTCGATCGTGGTCCGCGGACGCGACCAGGTCATGCTGAAGGTGACGGTCGCCGAAGTCGCGCGCAACATCGTCAAGCAGCTCGGCATCGATCTCACCGCCAACCTCAATTACGGCACGTCGGTGGTGAGCTTCACCAACTCCAACCCGTTCACGGCGCTTGGCCACAATCTCGTGGACGGCAACGCTCTGACCACCAAGTTCGGCGGGACACCGTCGGTGCAGGCCACCCTGCGCGCGATGGAAACCGCGGGCGTGATCCGTACGCTGGCCGAACCGAATCTGACTGCGATCTCGGGTGAATCGGCGACGTTCATCGCCGGCGGCGAATTCCCGGTACCGGCAGGCTATTCTTGCGACCCCACCACGCATGTCTGTACCACCCAGATCAGCTTCAAGAAGTTCGGCATCTCACTCAATTTCACGCCGGTGGTGCTGAGCGAGGGCAAGATCAGCCTGCGTGTGATGACCGAAGTGTCGGAACTCTCCAACGATAACGCGATCACGCTGTCGCAGGCGGTGACCTCGACCTCGGTGAACTCGCTGACAGTGCCCTCGATCAGGACCCGGCGCGCCGAGACCTCGCTCGAAATTCCCTCCGGCGGCGCAATGGCGATGGCCGGCCTGATCCAGCAGCAGACCAAGCAGGCGGTCAGCGGATTGCCGGGCCTGATGCAGCTCCCGATCCTCGGCTCGCTGTTCCGCAGCCGTGACTTCGTCAACAGCGCGACCGAGCTGGTCGTCATCGTGACGCCCTACATCGTGCGCGCGGTGTCGCAGAAGGACCTGTCGCGCCCGGATGACGGCTTCTCGACGCCCGCGGACCCGCAGGCCGAACTTCTCGGCAACATCAACCGCATCTACGGCGTGCCGGGTAAAACCGAACCGGCAAAGAACTACCGCGGCACCTACGGCTTCATCACCGACTAAAGCGGAACGGGGACTTAGTTATGATTACAAGACCACCCCAGACTCGCAAACGCGCCATCGGCCTCGGTGGCGCGCTGGTTGGTATCGCGCTTGCGCTCGGCGGCTGCCAGCATGACGAAGTGGCCACCGCGTCCATTCCCGATGACTACAAGCAGCGTCATCCGATCGCGATCGAGGAGCAAAACCGCTCGATCGTCGTCTTCGTCGGTCATGCCCGCGGCGGCTTGACTGCAGCGCAGCGCGCCGACGTGATGGGCCTCGCGTCGACCTGGCTGCACGAGGGCACCGGCGCCATTCATATCGACGTGCCGTCCGGAACGCCCAATGCGCGTCCGGTGGCTGAATCGATGCGTGAGATCCAGGCGATGCTGGCGGCAGCGGGCGTTCCCCCGCGCGGCGTCATCGCCCGTCCCTACCAGCCGGAAGACAAGCGCTTCCTGCCGCCGATCCGGATGACCTATTCCAAGATCGCCGCGGTCGCGGGGCCCTGCGGCCTGTGGCCTGAGGACATCGGTCCTTCGATGAAGAACAAGAGCTGGTTCGAGAACAAGGACTATTACAATTTCGGCTGCGCCTATCAGCGCAACCTCGCGGCGATGGTCGACAATCCGTCGGACCTCGAGCAGCCACGGCCCGAAACACCGACCTACACGGCGCGGCGCACCGCCGCCTTCGAGAAGTATCGCAAGGGAACTCCCACGGCGGTCACCTATCCCGAGGCCGAACGGGCCAAACTCAGCGATACCGGCAAATGATCAGCTACGCTCGCCAGACTCAAGAAGAGCCGTCGGAGGCCTCTCCGCCGGCCGAGGAGCATATTGCGCCCGCGCCGCGCGTCTCGGTCCAGGCCTTCTGCGAGACCGTGGAGACCGCCGCCGCCGTGCAATCGGCCGGCGAGGATCGCCGTCTCGGCAAGGCCCATCTGAAGATCCAGATGGGCGGCATGGCGGCTGCGATCGAAGCCTACCGCTCGGCGCCGACGCCGAACGTGATCGTGCTCGAGAGTGACACGCGCAACGATCTGTTGGCCGGGCTCGACCAGCTCGCCACCGTCTGTGACGCCGGCACCCGCGTGGTCGTGATCGGCCGCATCAACGACGTCATGCTCTACCGCGAGCTGGTGCGCCGCGGCGTCAGCGACTACGTGCTCGCGCCGGTTGGCGCGATCGACGTCGTGCGCTCGATCTGCAACCTGTTCTCGGCGCCGGAAGCCAAGGCGGTCGGCCGCATCATCGCCGTGGTCGGCGCCAAGGGCGGCGTCGGCGCCTCCACCATTTCCCACAACGTCGCCTGGGCGATCGCGCGGGACCTCGCGATGGACGCGGTGGTTGCCGATCTCGACCTCGCCTTCGGCACCGCCGGTCTCGACTACAACCAGGACCCGCCGCAGGGCATTGCTGACGCCGTGTTCTCGCCCGATCGCGTCGATACCGCCTTCATCGACCGCCTGCTGTCGAAATGCACGGACCACCTCAGCCTGCTGGCGGCACCGGCGACGCTCGACCGGGTCTATGATTTCGGCAGCGATGCCTTCGATTCGGTGTTCGACACGCTGCGCGCGACCATGCCCTGCATCGTGCTCGACATCCCCCATCAATGGTCGGGCTGGACCAAGCGTGCCCTGATCGGTGCCGACGACATCCTGATCGTGGCGGCGCCGGATCTCGCCAATTTGCGCAACGCCAAGAACCTGTTCGATCTGCTGAAGGCCGCCCGTCCCAACGACCGGCCGCCGCTCTACTGTCTGAACCAGGTCGGCGTCCCCAAACGGCCGGAGATCGCCGCAGCCGAATTCGCCAAGGCGATCGAGAGCCAACCGGTCGTCTCGATCCCGTTCGAGCCGCAGATCTTCGGTTCGGCGGCCAACAACGGCCAGATGATCGCGGAGATCTCCGCGAACCACAAATCGATCGACATGTTCCTCCAGATCGCCCAACGCCTGACCGGCCGCAGCGAGACCAAGAAACAAAAGTCGTCCCTGCTTTCACCCCTGATTGAGAAATTGCGCGGAAAATAAACCGCCGCATGGAGTCGTTAAGTGTTCGGTAAGCGTAGCGGAACAGACACCGACCCTCGGGCTCCCAAGCCCGGCGCCGTGTCGCCAGAGCCTGCCTCGGCTCCGGCGCCGACGGTGTCGCGCGCGCCGCTCCCGCCGGCCGTCGCATCGCCGCCGCTCGCCCCTGCCCGGCCCGCGCCGGCCATGGAGTCCCGCCGCTCGGACAATTACTACGAGGTCAAGGCGACCATCTTCGGCGCGCTGATCGAGGCCATCGACCTCGCCCAGCTCGCCAAGCTGGATTCCGAATCCGCGCGCGAGGAAATCCGCGACATCGTCAACGAGATCATCGCGATCAAGAACATCGTGATGTCGATCGCAGAGCAGGAAGAGCTGCTCGACGATATCTGCAACGACGTGCTCGGCTATGGTCCACTCGAGCCGCTACTGGCGCGCGACGACATCGCCGATATCATGGTGAACGGGGCTGGCACCGTCTTCATCGAAGTCAACGGCAAGATCCAGAAAACCGGGATCCGCTTCCGCGATAACCAGCAGCTCCTCAACATCTGCCAGCGCATTGTCAGCCAGGTCGGTCGGCGCGTCGACGAATCCTCGCCGATCTGCGACGCGCGCCTCGCCGACGGCTCCCGCGTCAACGCCATCGTGCCGCCGCTCGCGATCGATGGTCCTGCGCTCACCATCCGCAAATTCAAGAAGGACAAGCTGACGCTGGATCAGCTGGTCAAGTTCGGCGCAATCTCGCCGGAGGGCGCGGAGATCCTCCAGATCATCGGCCGCGTCCGTTGCAACGTGCTGATCTCCGGCGGTACCGGCTCGGGCAAGACCACGCTGCTGAACTGCCTGACCAATTATATCGAGCACGACGAGCGCGTCATCACCTGCGAGGACGCCGCGGAACTCCAGCTCCAGCAGCCCCACGTGGTGCGGCTCGAAACTCGCCCGCCCAACATCGAGGGGGAAGGCCAGGTCACCATGCGCGAGCTGGTGCGAAACTGCCTGCGTATGCGGCCCGAACGCATCATCGTCGGCGAAGTCCGCGGACCCGAGGCGTTCGACCTGCTGCAAGCCATGAATACCGGCCACGACGGCTCGATGGGGACGCTGCACGCCAACAATCCCCGCGAAGCGCTGTCGCGCTGCGAATCGATGATCACGATGGGCGGCTTTTCCCTGCCCTCGCGCACCATTCGCGAGATGATCTGCGCCTCGATCGACGTCATCGTCCAGGCCGCGCGCCTGCGCGACGGCTCGCGCCGCATCACCCACATCACCGAGGTGATGGGCATGGAAGGCGACACCATCATCACCCAGGACATCTTCCTCTACGACCTGGTCGGCGAGGACGCCAACGGCAAGATCATCGGCCGACACCGCTCGACCGGCATCGGCCGTCCGAAATTCTGGGAACGCGCGCGCTATTACGGCGACGAGAAACGCCTTGCCGCTGCGCTCGACGCCGCGGAAGTGGCACCGAATACGTGAGCAGGTCGACGCAGCCATGAATATGCAGGTCCTCGCCCTCGCCTTCCTCGCCACCGCCGCCGTCGGCGGCATGGCCTGGGTCTTCCTCTATCCGCTGCTGTCCGGCGAGCGGAAGGCCGAGAGTCGCCGCGCCTCGGTCTCGCGCGCCGATGCGCCCGCGGCCAAGCAGGCCGAGAAGAGCCAGCGATCACGCCGTGAGCAGGTCGAGACTACGCTCAAGGATCTCGAGGCGAGGCGGGCACAGGAGAAGAGCGTTCCGCTCCACGTGCGCCTGTCGCAGGCGGGGCTCGACTGGACGCCGCAGAAATTCTGGATCGCGTCCGCGGTCGTGGCGGGCGTGTTTTTCTTCGGCGCCCTGTTCGGTGGTGGCGGCTTGCTTGGCGCCGCAGGTCTCGCCTTTGCCGGCGGCTTCGGCCTGCCGCGCTGGGCGCTCGGTTTCCTGAAGACGCGCCGCGAGAACAAGTTCCTCAAAGCACTGCCCGACGCTGTCGACGTGATCGTCCGCGGTATCAAGGCCGGCCTGCCGCTGTTCGAATCGATCAAGGTCGTCGCCGCCGACGCGCCGGAGCCACTGCGCAGCGAGTTCCTGTCTATCATCGAGACGCAGACGATCGGCATGCCGCTCGGCGAGGCCTGCGCGCGGCTCTATGATCGCATGCCGCTGCCGGAAGCCAACTTCTTCGGCATCGTGGTGTCGATCCAGCAGAAGTCCGGCGGTAATCTGTCCGAAGCGCTCGGCAACCTCTCCAAGGTGCTGCGCGACCGCAAGAAGATGAAGGAAAAGATCCAGGCGATGTCGATGGAGGCCAAGGCCTCGGCCGGCATCATCGGCTCGTTGCCGCCGATCGTGATGTTCCTCGTCTATCTCACGACGCCCGGATATATCTCGCTGCTGTGGACCCATCCCACCGGCCAGCTCATGCTGGTCGGCTGCGTCGTCTGGATGTCGATCGGCATCATGGTGATGAAGAAGATGATCAACTTCGATTTCTGATGGTGCCGTATGGTCGATTTACTCGTCACGAAGCTGCACGACGTCCACTTCATGACCATGATGCTGGCGGCGATCGCCGCCAGCGCCACCGTGTATACGCTGGTGATGCCGCTGTTCGCCGGCGAAGGCCTCGCCAAGCGCATGAAGGCGGTGGCGAGCGAGCGTGAGCGCATCCGTCAGCGCGAGCGCGAACGCCTCAACAAGAGCGAGAAGGTCTCGCTGCGCCAGACACCAAAGCAACTCGTCTCCAGGGTCGTCGAGGACTTCAACCTCACCAAATGGCTGGCGCAGGAAGCAGCGCGCGACAAGCTCATCATGGCGGGCTATCGCGGCCATGCGCCTTACGTCACGTTCCTGTTCGCCCGCATGGTGGCCCCGCTCGTGCTGTTCATCGGCTCGATCGTCTACGTGTTCCTGATCGCGCATATGGAGAAGTCGATGCCGATCAAGATCGGCATGTGCGTCGGCGCCGCCTATGCCGGCCTCCAGGCGCCGATGCTGTTCCTCAAGAACAGGATCTCCAAGCGCCAGCTCTCGATCAAGCGCGCCTTTCCCGACGCACTCGATCTGCTGCTGATCTGCATCGAATCCGGCATGTCGGTGGAAATGGCGTTCCGCAAAGTCGCAACCGAAATCGTGGGCCAGTCGATCGCGCTGTCGGAAGAGTTCACCCTGACCACCGCCGAGCTGTCCTATTTGCAGGATCGCAAGGTGGCCTATGAGAACCTGGCGAAGCGCACCGGGCTCGAAGGCGTCAAATCGGTGTGTCTGGCGCTTCAGCAGGCGGAGCGGTACGGTACTCCGCTCGGCCAATCCTTGCGCGTCATGGCGCAGGAAAACCGCGACATGCGCATGAACGAGGCCGAGAAGAAGGCCGCGGCGCTGCCGCCGAAACTGACGGTGCCGATGATCCTGTTCTTCCTGCCGGTGCTGTTCGTCGTCATTCTCGGGCCGACCGGCATCAAGATCTCCGAGCTGCATTGAGGCAGACGGCGGATCGCAGGCGGTCTGCAGGCGGCTTCAGGATTGGAAGATCGGGTCTGATCAGTCGGGCTGGCTGAGCGAGGCGACCGGCGTCCGCTTCGGCGCACCGTTGCGGCTTAGCATGTCCTTGAGATACGCGACATTGGCCGCGGCCTGATCCGGCGGCAGATCCGCCTTCACGATCGTCTCGGCCTCAGTGAAGCGGCCCTGGAGACCGACCACCAAGCCGAGATTCTGCCGCACCCGGGCGTTCGCGCGTGGCGAAGCGTAGGCCTGCCGCAGCGCATCTTCGGCCTTGGGCAGATCTCTCGACAACATGTAGGACAGGCCGAGATTGGAGAGCACGCCGGGATCGCCCGGCGCGATCTTCAGCGCGCTTGCATAATAGGAACGCGCCTCCTCGTGGCGGCCCATCTGGTCGAGCGCGGTGCCCTGCACCGAGAGCAGGCGCCAGTCCGGATTGTCGGGCGAATGCGCCTTCGACAGCACGTCAAAAGCCTGCTGGAAATTGCCGTTGTCGGCGAGCGCGCGGCCGTACTGGGCGAGCAGCGGCTTGTTGCCGGGATTGGCGATGGTCGCCTGTTCGAGCACGGCGGCGGCTTGGGCGCGTTGTCCGTTGGTGCGCAAGGCCTGGCCATAGGCCAGTGCCGCGTCGGCATCCTTGGGATTGGCACGATAGCGCTCGCCATAGGCTTCGACGGCACGCGCCGGATCGGTCGGGGCGGCCTCCGCCTTCGGGCCGATCGAGCCGGTGACGTCGGAGAGTTTTGACATTGCCGTGCAGCCGCCGAGGCTCGCAGCCACCACCGCGATCAGCGAGGCAGACGCAAGAAGCCGGGCAGGACTGAACCGTTGACGCATGACGCTTTGACTCTCGAGCCGATTGATCGAGCCGAACGCGTCAGCAATAGACTGTTAACCCTAATGGCCGGTTAACGCAGGGCTCCGGCTGCCTTACGCCGGCGTTTCCGGCGGCACCTCACCGCCGAGGGCCAGATCGAGGCCGAGCACACGCGCTTGCCGGTTCAGATCCCGCAACAATTGGAGCCTCTGTCGCTCCTCACCCTGAACATCGACACCCTCGCGCGGCATCCTCGGCCATCTCCGCAGATGGTCGCGATTGATCAGGCGGTTGGCGCGAAGCTCGTCGAGCTGAACCCGATCGATGCCGAGCACATCGCCGGATTGCCCGATCAGTTGATGGAGCAGCGCCCAGATTGCTGCCAGCGCCTCGACGTCAGGATTGGGTCCCGATTTCGCGAACTTGCCGTCGATATCCGCCCAGGCATGGGAGGTGACGAGATAGGTGTAGAGAGCGTCCGCCCAGCTTGGCTCGCCGTCATCGTAGAAGGCGCGGCGCGACAGCAGCCGGCGGGCCAGCGCCAGCACCTGATCCCGCTTCAGCGACGCGCATGAGGCAATCTCGATCACCGACTGGAAGGCGGGATCACGAGAAAAATCGCGTCCCGCCGGAAGCCTGATGAGGCCGTCGGGCAGGTTCGAGTCGAGCGGCTTGAAGCCGCTATTGTTGCGCGGTCGCGAGTAGCGGGCGATCGCGAACCGGTACTCCGGCCGCCCGGCCTCAGACGCTCGACCGAAATGGATGATGTTGAAGCCGGCATCGTCGCCGGCCTGCCCGGTCGAGGACGGACAGGAGAGCACATAGATCGTGCGCCAGAAATCATCGCCGCCACTCCGGGTCGCACGCGGATCGGGGATCGAATAGCGGGCGAGACCCTCGACATGCCGGTGTCCGTGCAGGACCAGATCGACGTTGAGCGAGGTGGCCGCTTCGAGAAATGTCGCGGGCGCGGCGAGATACATCAGCGGCTCGTCCGGAACGCCGAGAAACCGCTTTCCCTCGCCGGTCGCCTGCGGCAGCGGATGATGGTGCATCGCCAGCACGCGCACCAGGTTTTCGGCGGGCTCAGAATAGTCGGCGCGTCCGGCCGAACCAAGACTGCCTGCGAGCTCGATGCTCAGCCGGGCCGAATCCGCGACCAACGCTTTGTAGGCATTCTCATCGATATTGCCGCTGGCAAGAGTCGTCAGGCTTGCGCTGTTGGAGTCCAGCAGCACCAGATCGAGACCGGCCTGGCGGTAATAGACGCTCTTCGAGGTCCGCGGCAGATGCAGATAGTCGTAGGCGTCATGCCGGCCGCCGCGCTGGCTCGGACGCTTGACGTCGTGATTGCCGGCGACCGCCTGGATGTCGGTGAACAGACCGGTCTGCCGGAAGGACGCGATGACCGCGAGCGCTTCGTCGAGCGCGCGCGGTGTCGGATCGTTCACGAGATCGCCTGTGATCAGCAGGATGCGATCGGGCACGTCCGCGAAGTCCGCCATCCTCTCGCGGATGGCGCCGGTGAGGGCCTCGACCGCCGCCAGCAGCCGTCCTGACCCGTCCAGATGCAGGTCCGATATCTGCGCAATAACGAACGATCTATCCATTTTGCGCCGCTCATTGCGAATGCTGCGTCGCCCAAACGATTGAGAGAAATGCGTTCGACGAAGAGGTTCCGGCCGGTATCAATCGAGATCGGTATCAACCGGGATGCGAGAGCGTGCCTGCGCTCGATACGTGCAGAAACGCACAACACAATTTAAAATATTCTGCAATAATGCCACAACCGCAGCGCTAGTAAAGCCCTGCGGCAGCGCCGTGGTGAACGGCAGTTCTCACTTCGGATACGAGGATGGTCCGCGCATGGTTTCGCCGGCCCGGTCAATATTCGATGGCGAGACGCTTGCGGATTTCGTCAATGCGCTTGTCAAGCGCGTCGAACCGCGCATGAACCGATCGGTCGTGGAGATAGAAGACGTAGCCGCCGGCGAGGAACGCGAAGACCCAGTGGTGATGCTCGACATAGCCAAAGACCGCCTCGATGGCCTGACCAATGAAAGTGACCACGCTCCACACAAATTCCATCGCAATTCCTCCCGGCACGCTTCGTCTTCGGTCACCGGTGCTTTGCGCGCACCTGCTTGGCGACCGCTGTCCGGAACCTAGCATGGCACCTCCAAAGCGAGTAGCGGCTCGCTGAACGGTGACCGCAAGCCGATTGCAGCCATGGCGAAACTCTGCGAAGTCTCCTGCAACCGAATGACCTTGCGGACCCGCCAATGCCTTCCGTCTTCGAGACCTCCTCAACTGCCACGCCCATCACTTTCGTCACCAAATCGAGCTGGGATCAGGTCGCCGAGACGCTGCCGCCGGCGCAGCGCCAGTTCGCCACCGCGAGCGCCTTTGCCGCCAAGCCGGGTGGCTATCTCGCGCTGCCGGCGCCCGACGGCGCGATCGCGCAGATCCTGTTCGGTCTCGAGGACGACGGCGCCCGATCGCGCGACCCATTCCGGCCGGGCGCCCTGCCCGGCCTGCTGCCGCCAGGCACCTATCGCTTTGCCAATGCACCGCACGATGCACGGCTGGCGGCGCTGGCGTTTGCGCTTGGAAGCTACCGCTTTGCCCGTTACCGCAAGGCTGATCGCCCCGACGTCCGGCTGGTGCCGCCGGATGGTGTCGACGCGACCGAGATCAGCCGCATCGCGGATGCTGCCATGCTGGCGCGCGACCTCATCAACACGCCGGCCAACGACATGGGACCGGAGGAGCTGGCCACGGCCGCGCAAGGGCTCGCCGCCGAATTCGGCGCAAGCTTCACCTGCATCGTCGGCGAGGATCTGAAGGCCAAGAACTTTCCGCTGATCCACGCAGTCGGCATGGCCTCCGACCGCGCGCCACGGCTGATCGACATCGTCTGGGGCGATCCTGCCCATCCCAAGGTGACGCTGGTCGGCAAAGGCGTCTGCTTCGACACCGGCGGGCTCGACCTGAAGCCGTCGAGCGGCATGCTGATCATGAAGAAGGACATGGGCGGCGCCGCCAACGTGCTGGCGCTGGCGCGCATGGTGATGGACGCGAAGCTGAAGGTCCGGCTGCGCGTGCTGATTCCGGCGGTCGAGAATGCGGTCTCCGGCAATGCCTTCCGCCCGCTCGACATCTTCACCTCGCGCAAGGGCATCACAGTCGAGATCGGCAACACCGACGCGGAAGGCCGGCTGGTGCTCGCCGACGCGCTGGCGCTGGCCGACGAGGAGAAGCCGGACCTGCTGATCGATCTGGGCACACTGACGGGCGCCGCGCGCGTCGCGCTGGGGCCGGATTTACCGCCCTTTTACACCAATGATGAGACGCTTGCGGGAGACGTCGCGCGTTGCGCGGTGAAGGAGAACGATCCGTTGTGGCGCATGCCGCTGTGGCCGCCTTACGATGCGTGGCTGGACTCCAAGACGGCCACCGTCACCAACGCACCGTCCGGCGGATTTGCCGGCTCGATCATTTGCGCGCTGTTCTTGCAACGCTTCGTCGAGCAAGCCAAGAGCTGGCTGCATGTCGATATCTACGGCTGGACGCCATCGGCGAAGCCGGCGCGGCCCGAGGGCGGCGAATGCCAGGCCGCACGCGCCATCTACGCATTGCTGAGCGAGCGCTATGCATGATCCAAAATACGATCCAAGGCTGACACCGGCGCGGGGCGACCTCGCCGCGAAATATCTCGAAGGCAAGGTGCAAGCCGATCGCTTCGTCACCGGCGAGGAATTCGAGGTGGTCGAGCCGATTGCGCCCATGCGCGAGCAGCCCTCCTCGAACGCGATGCTGATGACGGAAGCGCTGCGCGGTGAGCGGGTCACGATCTACGACCGCGACGGCGAAGGCTGGGCCTGGGGCCAGCTAGCCGGCGATGGCTATGTCGGCTGGCTCCCTGATGCAGCGCTGATGAAGCCCTTGGCCGCGCCGACGCACAAGGTAAGCGCACTCCGAACATTCGCCTTCCCCGGCCCCTCGATCAAGCTGCCGCCGGCCGACACGCTGGTGCTGGGATCGAAACTCGCGGTGGCGCGGGAGGACGGCAGTTTCGCGGTGACGCGCGACGGAACATTTTTGCCGAAGGCGCATCTTACACCGCTCGATCATCGCGAACCGGACTTCGTCGCGGTCGCCGAGCGCTTCGTCGGCACGCCCTATCTGTGGGGCGGCAAGAGCAGCCTCGGCATCGATTGCTCCGGCCTGGTGCAGGTCTCGCTGACGGCCGCAGGCATCGGCTGCCCGCGCGACAGCGACATGCAGCAGGCGGGTCTCGGTCGCGCGCTGGAACAGCACGAGATGGGCAAGCTGCAGCGCGGCGACCTGATCTTCTGGAAGGGCCATGTCGCGATCGTCCGCGACGCCAGCACGATGGTTCATGCCAATGCGCATCACATGGCGACGGTGATCGAGCAGACCGAGCCGGCGATCGCGCGCATCAGGCAGGCCGGCAGCGAGGTCGCTGCGATCAAGCGGCTTTGACGGGACCCTACGTCGCCACCGAACCGTCGCCTGCCGCCTCGATTCGGAACGCTGCTGCAAACAGCGCACGGGTGTAATCGGTCTTCGGTGACTTGAATAGCTCGGCCGCCTGGCCCTCCTCGACCACCTTGCCGCCGCGCATCACGATGAGGTGGCTGGCGAGCGAGGCGACGACGCGCAGATCGTGCGAGATGAACATGTAGGTAAGGTCGCGCCTGCGCTGCAACTCACGCAGCAGGTCAACCATCTGCGCCTGGATCAACATGTCGAGTGCGCTGGTGGGCTCGTCCAGCACGACGAAATCCGGCTCCAGCACCATCGCGCGCGCGATGCTGATGCGCTGGCGCTGACCGCCGGAGAATTCATGCGGATAACGGTAGCGGGTGTCCGGCTTCAAGCCGACATCCTCGAGCGCCTTGACGACACGCGCCTCGCGCTCTTCGCGCGACAGGTTCGGCTGATGCACCGAGAGGCCTTCGCCGACGATGTCGGCAACCGACATACGCGGGCTGAGCGAGCCGAACGGATCCTGGAACACGATCTGCATGTCACGTCGATAAGGCCGCATGTCCTTGAAGCGCAGGCCCTGGATGTCTTTCCCCAGGAACACGATCCGCCCGTTCGAGGAGATCAGCCGCATCAGCGCCAGCCCCAGCGTGGTCTTGCCGGATCCGGACTCACCGACGACGCCGAGCGTCTCGCCCTTGCGCACGGCAACGCTGACGCCATCGACCGCCTTGATGTGGCCGACCGTCTTGCGCATCAAGCCGCGCTTGATCGGAAACCAGACCTTCAGGTCGTTGGCCGACATCACCACCGGCGCATCCGGCTGCGGTGGCGCAGGATCAGGCTTCGGCTCCGCCGCAAGCAGGTCGCGCGTATAGGGATGTTTCGGGCTCTTGAAGACCTGTTCGACCGGCCCCTGCTCGACAATCTTGCCGCCGTTCATCACACAGACGTGGTCGGCGATGCGGCGCACGATGCCGAGGTCGTGGGTGATGAAGAGCAGGCTCATGCCGAGCCGCGCGCGAATTTCAGCGAGCAGCGCCAGGATCTGCGCCTGCACGGTGACGTCGAGTGCCGTGGTCGGCTCGTCCGCGATCAGCAGGTCCGGCTCGTTGGCGAGCGCCATCGCGATCATCACGCGCTGGCGCTGACCGCCGGAGAGCTGGTGCGGATAGCTCTTCAGCCGCGTCTCCGGCTCGGGGATGCCGACCTGGGTCAGCAGCTCCAGCGTGCGCTTGCGCGCCTCGGCATTGCTGGTCGGATTGTGCAGCTGGATGATCTCGCCGATCTGCGCCTCGATCGTGTGCAGCGGATTGAGCGAGGTCATCGGCTCCTGGAAGATGATGGAGATGTCGCTGCCGCGAACCCCCCGCATCTGCTGTTCGGACTTGTCGATCAGCTCCTGTCCCTTGAAGCGGATGCTCCCCGAGGGGTGCGAGGCATTCGGGTAAGGCAACAGCTTGAGGATCGACAACGCGCTGACCGACTTGCCCGACCCGGACTCGCCGACCAGCGCCACGCACTCGCCGCGCTTGATCTGGAATGAAACGTTATCGACGGCAAGCGTCGTTGCGCCGCCTTGGTGGAAAGCCACCGAGAGGTCTCGGACGGCAAGCAATGGCTGGTTGATCGCGTCCATCTTCTACCTGAACGTCTTGCGCGGATCGAAAGCGTCGCGCACGGCTTCGCCGATGAAGATCAGAAGCGACAGCATGATCGCGACCGAGAAGAAACCGGAGAAACCGAGCCACGGGGCCTGCACGTTGGCCTTGGCCTGCGACAACAGCTCGCCCAGCGACGGCGAGCCCGGCGGCAGGCCGAAGCCAAGGAAATCGAGGGCCGTGAGCGTCATCACCGACGACGAGACGATGAACGGCAGGAACGTCATCGTCGCAACCATGGCGTTCGGCAACAAATGCCTGAACATGATCACGGCGTTCGACACGCCGAGCGCCCGTGCCGCCTGGATATATTCGAAATTGCGCCCGCGCAGGAACTCCGCGCGCACCAGGCCGACGAGCGACACCCAGTGAAACAACACCATGATGCCGAGCAGGATGAAGAAGCCCGGTGGGAGCACGGCCGATATGATGAGCAGCAGGTAGAGATAAGGGATGGCGTTCCATATCTCGATGAAGCGCTGAAACAAAAGATCGATCCAGCCGCCGAAATAGCCCTGCACGCCACCGGCGAGGACACCGATGACGGAAGACACGATCGTGAGGATGAGACCGAACAGCACCGAGATGCGGAAGCCGTAGATCATCCGCGCGACCACGTCGCGGCCCTGGTCGTCGGTGCCGAGCCAGTTGTATTCGAGATCACGGCAACTCTTCAGCCCCTTCTTCTCCACCACCGGCTTGCATTGCGCTTCCGTCAGCATCCAGGTGGGCGGCGACGGGGCCGGCGTCGGCAGATCGAGATTGTGGGTCCCGTAAGAGTAGCGGATCAGCGGCCAGACGATGCTGCCACCCTTGTCCTTGATCAGCTTCTGCAAATAGGGATCGCGGTAATCGGCCGCGGTCTCGAAATCGCCGCCAAAGGTCGTCTCCGAATAGGTGACGAAAGCGGGCCAGTAGAGATGGCCGTCATACTTGATCAGGAACGGCCGGTCGTTGGCGATCAGTTCGGCGCACAGCGACACCACGAACAGGACCATGAAGATCCAGAACGACCAATAGCCGCGCCGGTTCGCCTTGAAATTCTGCCAACGCCGCGTGTTGAGTGGTGATGGCACAAACGGCTTGCGCGTGATCGGCACGGCTTCGCCGAGCGGCGATTTCACGGTGGTCTCGATCGGGGTCGGGGCGGTAATCGTCATCACACCTCCCGCGCCTCGAAATCAATCCGGGGATCGATCCACATATAGGTCAGATCCGAGATCAGATTGACGACGAGCCCCATGAGCGAAAAGATGTAGAGCGTACCGAACACGACGGGATAATCGCGGTTGAGCACGCTCTCGAAACCGAGCAGCCCGAGCCCGTCCAGCGAGAAGATGGTCTCGATCAAGAGCGATCCCGAGAAAAAGGCACTGATGAAGGCGCCAGGGAAGCCCGCAATCACGATCAGCATCGCGTTGCGGAAGATGTGGCCGTAGAGCACCTGATTCTCGCTACAGCCCTTGGCTCGTGCGGTCATGACGTACTGCTTGCGGATCTCGTCCAGGAACGAATTCTTGGTGAGAAATGTCATGGTCGCGAAGGCGCCGAGTGCCAGCGAGATCAGCGGCAGGGTCAGGTGCCAGAAATAGTCGATGATCTTCCAGTACCAGGGAAACTGCGACCAGCCGTCCGACGTCAGTCCGCGCAGCGGGAACCAGTTGAAGAATGAACCGCCGGCAAACAGGATGATCAGCAGGATCGCAAACAGGAAGCCCGGGATGGCGTAACCGAGCACGATCACCGCCGAGGTCCATGTATCGAAGCGTGTGCCGTCCTTGACCGCCTTGCGAATGCCGAGCGGAATCGAGATCAGATAGGTCAGCAGCGTCAGCCAGATGCCAAGCGAGATCGAAACCGGAAGCTTCTCCTTGACGAGCTGGATCACGCTCACCGTGCGGAAATAGCTCATGCCGAAATCGAAGCGCGCGTAATTCCAGACCATCAGCGCGAAACGCTCGGGCGCCGGCTTGTCGAAACCGAACTGCACTTCCAGCTTCTTGATGAACTCGGGATCGAGTCCCTGAGCGCCGCGATATTTCGAGCTGACCGCGTCGCCGCCGGGGCCACCCTGCCCCGGTGCACGCTGCGCGAAATCGCCGCCGCCCGAAATGCGCGAGCTGCCGCCGGTATCGGCGCCGGAGAGCTGTGCGATCACGCGCTCGACCGGGCCGCCGGGCGCGAACTGCACGACGACGAAGGAGATGAAGAGGATTCCGAGCAGGGTCGGAATCATCAGGAGAATACGGCGGGCGATATAGGCGCTCATGTGCTTACTTCGCCTGATCGAGCTGAGCGGTCTTGGCGGGGTCGAACCACCACAGGGTTCGCTCACCGACGCCGCTGGCATAGTCGCTGATGGCGTAACGCGGCAGGTTCTTGGGGTGGCCGAACACGTCCCAATAAGCCAGCCGGTGACTGGTGTTGTACCACTGCGGCACCCAGTAGCGGCCGGCGCGGAATACGCGGTCGATCGCCCGGCAAGCCACGGTCAAGTCATTGCGCGTCTCGGCCGCCATGGCCTTCTCGACCAGTGCGTCGATCGCGGGATCGGCAACGCCGGCCAGATTGTAGGAGCCCTTCGTCGCTGCGGCCTGCGAGGTGAAATAGGTTCGCAGGCTGTCACCGGGCGTCGCCGACATGCTCAGGCGCTGGATGGTGACATCGAAGTCGAACGACTCGACCCGCGCGCGGTATTGGACGGCGTCGACGAGGCGCAGGTTGGCGTCGATGCCGAGCGTGTTCAGATTCTTGAGGAAGGAGGCGTGGTGCGGCTGGAACGACGCCTCATCGATCAGGAACTCGATGGCAAAGACTTCGCCATTCGGCAACAGCCGCTTGCCATCCTTGGCCGTGAGCTTCGCCTCCTGGAGCAGTTGCTGCGCCTTGCGCAGGAGATTGCGGTCCTGGCCCGAACCGTCAGACACCGGGGGCACGAACGGTTCGCCGAACACCTCGTCCGGAACCTTGCCGCGGAACGGCTCGAGCAGCTTCAACTCCTCGGGCGACGGAGGCCCTTCCGCGACGAGATCCGAGTTCTGGAACGGCGAGAACGTGCGCGCATAGGCGCCGTACATGATGGTCTTGTTGGTCCATTCGAAGTCGAACGCGTAGTTGATCGCTTCGCGGACCTTGGGATCCCTGAATTTGTCGCGCCGCGTGTTGAAGAACCAGCCCTGGCCGCCCGACGGCGTTTGATCCGGGACCTGCTCGCGTTTGACGCGGCCGTCCTTGATGGCGGGAAAATCGTAGCGCGTCGCCCAGATGCGCGAGGTGAATTCCTCGCGGAACAGATAGTTCTTGCCGGTAAAACCCTCGAAGGCGACGTCGCGGTCGCGATAGAATTCGTAGCGGACCACGTCGAAATTGTTGCTGCCGCGGCAGACCGGCAGGTCGGCGCCCCACCAGTCCTTGACCCGTTCGAACTCGATGTAGCGGTTGATCTCGAACTTGCCGACCTTGTACGGGCCGGAGCCCAGCGGCGCATCTGTCGACGATTCCTCGAACGGCCGGTTCGCGTAATAGGCCTTCGAGAAAATCGGCAGGCCCGCCGCATAGAGCGGCACGTCACGTGCCCGCTTCTCGGCGAAGGACACAACAACGGTGGCATCATCGACCGCCTCTACGCCGTTGACGTCGCGCATCTGCAACTGGATCAGCGGATGACCCTTCTCCTTCAGCACGTTGATGGAGAAGGCGACGTCGTGCGCGGTCAACTTCGAGCCGTCGTGAAACTTCGCCTCGGGCCGGATGGTGAAGCGATAGGCGAGCCTGTCAGGCGATATCTGCACCGACTTGGCGGCAAAGCCATACATGCCATCAGGCTCGTCGCCGGCATGCGCCATCAGCGAGGCGAACGTCAGATCCATACCCTGCGCGCCCTCGCCCTTCAAAACGAAGGCATTGAGCGAATTGAACGTGAAATAGGACTGGTTATAGGCGCGCACCGACGGGATGAGCGAGAACGTGCCGCCCTTCGGAGCCTGGAGATTGACGTAGTCGAAATGGTGGAAGTCGGCGGCATATTTAAGATCGCCGAACGCCGAGATGCCATGAATCTCGGCCGGCATCTCCGATGCCGCTGCGCCGCGCAGCCACGCTGTGCTGAGCACGCCGCCAGCACCCAAAGCCAGCACATGCCGGCGTGACAGCTGCGCCATGCGCAAAGGCTTCCTCAAGATCGTTTTCCGATACGCGCCGCTTTTTCAGTGTCGTACCACCACAGCGTCGGCAGTCCGGACCGGCCGTATTTCGGCATCGGCTCGGCATGGCTGAAGCGGTCCCAGCGGGCATAGCGCGCGAACGGATAGGTGAACTGAGGCACCACGTAGAAATTCCACAGCAGCACGCGATCGAGCGCGCGCGTTGCGGCGACGAGACCGGCGCGATCCTTGGCAAAGATCACCTTCTCGATCAGGGCATCCACGGCCGGGTTCTTGATGCCGATGGTGTTGCGCGCACCGGGAACGTCGGCGGTCGCCGAGCTCCAATATTCGCGCTGCTCGTTGCCCGGCGAAAGCGACTCGCCCCATTGATCGATGATCATATCGAAGTCGAAGCTGCGCAGCCGGTTCTGGTATTGCGCGTCGTCGACCATACGGATCGACGTGCTAACGCCGATCCGCTCCAGTGACGGCTTGTAGAACAGCGCGATGCGCTCGGACGAGGGATCCTGGATCAGGATCTCGACAGTCAGAGGCTTGCCGGACGAATCGGTCAGCTTGTGGTCGCGGATTTCGAGGCCGGCCTCCTTCAGGAGCTTTGCCGCCTCGCGCAAATTGGCGCGCACTGCTTCGGGATTGCCGCCGACAGGATTCTGGTAAGGGGTCGTGAAGACTTCCGGCGGGACCTTGTCTTTGACGGTTTCGAGGATTTGCAATTCCTCGCCCTGAGGCAGACCGGTCGCGGCGAGCTCCGTGCCTTCGAAATAGCTGTTGATCCGCTTGTACTGACCGAAGAACAGCTGCTTGTTCATCTCCTCGAAGTCGAAAGCGTAGTTGAAGGCTCGCCGCACCCGCGCATCCCTGAACTGCTCGCGCCTGTTGTTGACCACGAAGGCCTGCATGCGGCCGGAATCGTTGATCGGAAATTCTTCCTTGAGCACCCGCTTCTCGGCAACCGCCGGGAAGTCGTAGGCCGTCGCCCATTGCTTGGCGGAATTCTCCGCGATCCAGTCGGCCTGATCCGCCTTGAACGCTTCCAGCGCCACCTGGTTGTCGCGGAAAAACTCGAAACGCAGCTCGTCGAAATTGTTCTGGCCGATCTGGCTGGGAACGTTGGCGCCCCAATGGTCCTTGACCCGCTCGAGCTTGACCGAACGTCCCGCCACAAATTCCTTGATCCGATACGGCCCGGACCCCAGCGGAATCTCCAGCGTGGTCGTGCCGACGTCGCGCTTCCGGCCCTGCGCGTCTGTGCCTTCCCACCAATGCTTCGGCAACACGGTCAACTCGCCGACGATGGTCGGCAATTCCCGGTTGCCCGGCCCATCGAAGCTGAATTTGACGTCGCGCTCGCCGACCTTCTCCGTCTTCACCACGTGACGATAGTAGGACGCGTACATCGGACTTTGCTGCTTGAAGGTCTCCAGCGAGAAGATGACGTCTTCTGGTGTCACCGGCTTGCCGTCATGCCAGCGGGCTTCCTTGCGCAGGCGATAGATCACCCAGGAAAAATCGTCGGGATGCTGGGCCGATTCGGCAAGTTCGCCGTACTCGGTCGCGACCTCGTCCTGCGCCCGGGTCATCAGCGTTTCGTAGATCATGGCCGCCGCCGGTGCGAGCGCACCCTTGATGCCGGCAACCGCGAGGTTGAAATTGTCGAAGGTGCCGATCGAGATCAGGCGCGCGACGCCGCCCTTGGGCGCATCCGGATTGACATAGTCGAAGCGCTTGAAATCGGCCGGATACTTGATGTCGCCGAACAGCGACAAAGCATGGCGCCAGGGTAGATCACTCGCGGATTGTGCCTGGGCTGCGCCGATGACGGAAACACCGGCTGCGGAACCGAGGGCTGGAAGCGCAGCGACGGCGGCGCCGGTGAGCAAGAGATCGCGTCGGGTAATGGCCAAATCAACATCCCAGTCTTGAAGGAGGTTACCCCTTTAAGGGCCCAATATAGGCGAGGTTTCGACCGAATATGTTGCTTTTTCCTCATGATGGAAGCCCCGCCGGGCCCTTCGCTGCGGCGAAACGCCCCGATAACGATGCTGCGAGGTCCGAATACGGAAACGGCCAGGCTTTTCAGCCTGGCCGCATATTCAAGGTCGATACCGAGGAGCCTTATTTCGCTGCGGTGGGCAGCGGCTTCGGGCTGTCGGAGAGGCTGTTCAGGTAAGCGATGACGTCGGCGCGCTCGCTATCCTTCGGGATGCCGGCGAAGCCCATCGCGGTACCGGGGACAGTGCCCTTGGGATTGGCAATGAACTTGTTGAGCGCCTCGAAATCCCAGGTGCCGCCCTTGCTCTTCATGCCGGCCGAGAAGTTGAAGCCGCCGCGGCCTTCGCCGACGTGGTCACCGACGACGCCAAAGAGGTTCGGGCCGACGCGGTTCGGGCCGCCCTTTTCGAAGGTGTGGCAGGCGCCGCACTTCTTGGCGGCGGCCGCGCCCTTCTCGACGGAAGCGGTCTGGAGCAGCTTTTCGATCGGCTCGGAGGGCGCGGCCGCGGCTGCAGCACCTTCCTTGTCGCCGGCCACTTCCTTCACGGCGATCTCGAAGCCTGGCTTTTCCGGAAATTTCGGCGAGAACAGCGCCTGGGCGGTGAAGCTCGTCACCAGCAAAATCAGGCAGGTGCCGAGCACGGCACCAAGAATCTTGTTGAGTTCGAAAGAGTCCATTTCCGGCCAGGCCCCACACCGCAAGAAGGAACAGCGGCCAAGCGGCCGCCAGGACGAGCCTCGGGAGAATCAAACGTTCCTTATTGTTTCCCCGAGTTTTGCCATTGAGATATCGGTTTGCCCGTGCTCTGGCAACCCGTATAAGCGACCCCGCTTTCGGCCCGTCCCCACCCCATTTCTCGACGCGGAAAACGTCCCGTTTCCAGGCCCTTGAACCCAAGCCTTTGAGCTCATGACCGATCCTCGCATCCTGGTGCTGATCCCGGCCCGCATGGCTGCCACCCGCCTGCCCGGCAAGCCGCTTGCCGATATCGCAGGCCTGCCGATGATCGTGCATGTGATGCGCCGCGCCGAAGCCGCCGGCATCGGCCGGGTCGCGGTCGCAACCGACACGGCGGAAATCGCCGCCGTCGTGACCGCCCATGGCGGCGAGGCCGTGATGACCCGCCCGGACCACCCGTCCGGCTCCGACCGCATCCACGAGGCCATGCAGAAGCTCGATCCGGACGGCAAGGCCGAGATCGTGGTCAATCTCCAGGGCGATTTCCCGACGATTGCGCCCGAGAGCCTCCGCGAGGTGCTTCCTCCCTTCGCCGATCCCGCGGTCGACATCGTGACGCTGGCCTCGCAGATCCACACCGAGGAGGAGGACCTGGCTCCCAGCGTCGTGAAGGCCGTCGGCACCCGCATCGGCCCCCGACGGCTGCGGGCGCTCTATTTCACCCGCGCCACCGCCCCTCATGGCAACGGACCGCGCTACCACCATATCGGCGTCTACGCCTACCGCCGCGCCGCGCTGGAGCGGTTCGTGTCCCTGCCGCCCTCGCCCCTGGAACGCCAGGAGAGTCTGGAGCAGTTGCGGGCCGTGGAGGACGGCATGCGGATCGACATCATGATCGTCGACAGCGTTCCGCGAGGCGTCGACACGCCGCCCGACCTCGAAACCGCCCGCAGCATCCTTTCCAAATCCTGAGCCGCTGTTACAAGGCCGATCATGAGCAAGATGAAGATCGCATTCCAGGGCGAGCCCGGAGCCAATTCCCATATCGCTATCGTCGAGGCCTATCCCGACGCCGAACCGTTGCCCTGCGCCACCTTCGAGGACGCGCTGTCGGCGATTTCGTCGGGTGAGGCCGATCTCGGCATGATCCCGATCGAGAATTCGGTCGCGGGCCGCGTTGCCGACATCCATCATCTGCTGCCGGCCTCCGGCCTCTTCATCGTCGGCGAATGGTTTCTGCCGGTCCGGCATCAGCTGATGGCGGTGAAGGGCACCAAGATTTCCGACATCAAGTCCGTCGAGAGCCACGTGCACGCGCTCGGCCAGTGCCGGCGCATCATCCGCAAGCTCGGCATCAAGCCGATTGTGCACGCCGACACCGCCGGCAGTGCGCGCGACATCTCCGAGCGCAAAGACAAGACGGTCGCCGCGATCGCCTCGCGGCTGGCTGCGCAGATCTACGGCCTCGACATCCTCGCTGAGGACATCGAGGACGAGGCGCACAATACCACGCGCTTCGTGGTGCTAGCGCGCGAGCCGAAATGGGCCGCGCAAGGCTCGGGCCCGCTGGTCACCACTTTTGTATTTCGGGTGCGCAATTTGCCCGCCGCGCTCTACAAGGCGCTCGGCGGCTTCGCCACCAACGGCGTCAACATGACCAAGCTTGAGAGCTACATGGTCGACGGCAATTTCTTCGCCACGCAGTTTTATGCCGACGTCGACGGCCATCCCGAGGACAAGGGCCTCGCGTTTGCGATCGAGGAGCTGAAATTCTTCTCGCGCGAATTCCGTATCGTCGGCGTGTATCCGGGGCATCCGTTCCGGGCGACGATGGAGTAGCGGCTTACGCCGCCTGCTTCGCCAGCCCAAACGCATCCGCCAGCAGCGAATACGACTTCTTCCGCGCGTCGTGGTCGTAGACCGCGGTGATCACCATCAGCTCGTCCGGCTTGCTCGCATCAATCAGCGGCTGAAGCTTTTTCTGCACGGTCGCCGGATTGCCGACGAACAGGCGTGAGCGGTTGCGGGCAATCGAGGTGCGCTCGGAGTCGGTATAGGGATAGGCCAGCGCCTCCTCGACGCTCGGCAACGGCAGATACTGGCCGCGGTCGCGGCGCAGGCGGTTGAGGTCGAAAGAACTCGCGAGCCTTTCGGCCTCCTCATCGGTGTCGGCAGCGATAGCGGCGACTGCGAGGATCGCGCGCGGGCTCGCGCTCCAGGCCGAGGGCTGGAAGCGGTTGCGGTAATGCACCATCGCGTCGATCGCATCATGAGACGCAAAATGATGCGCGAAGGCGAAGCCCATGCCGACTTGCGCCGCCAATTCCGAGGAATAGTCGCTGGAGCCGAGCAGCCAGATCGGCGGCAGTGGCGTGTCGTCGGGCATCGCGACGACGTTGTTGTAGGGATGGCCCGAGGGGAATTCGCGGGTCTGCCACAGGATCAGTTCGTGCAGCCGCTCCAGGAAATCGTCGCCCTCGCGGCGATCGAGCCGGCTTCTGAGAGCGTACGCCGTGGCGCCGTCGGTGCCGGGCGCGCGACCGAGGCCGAGATCGATACGGCCGGGGAACAGCGCCTCCAGCATCTTGAAGCGCTCGGCCACGACCAGCGGCGCGTGGTTGGGCAGCATCACGCCGCCGGAGCCGACGCGGATGTGCTTCGTCACGGCCGCGATCTGCCCAATCATCACGTCAGGCGCGGGGCTCGCCACCGAGGCGAGGTTGTGATGCTCGGCGAGCCAATAACGGAGATAGCCGAGCCCATCGACATGGCGCGCCAGATCGATGCTGTTGCGCAGCGCCGCGGCGGGTTTTGTGCCTGACGTGACGACGGAAAGGTCGAGGACTGAGAGCGGGATCATGGCGCGTTAACGTAATGGAGGGCCGCCCGGCGGCAATGGGCAGACTGCGCAGATCTGACGTGTGTGGGCCGGGCGCCGGCTTGGCCGGCCAAGGCGGGACGTTGGGACAAGATTAGGCTCGGTAGCAACAGATTCAAACTGCCCACGAAGATAGGAGATGCCCGAAAGGCTTATAATTCACCTCAGTTATTTGATATATTTACATTATTTCGCCATGCCGAAGCTTCCCACATCCACTTAGCGCAACGCAATAATTCACCTTCACATCCAATAAGTGGGCCATTTCCCACTACCGATGGGCTGTCGAGAAAACCCCCTTTGCCCTATCTTAGCCTCTCCCAAGCTAGAGCCGACCGCCCGAGACTGGAGTAAGTGGTGCCATGACCGATCTGACGAAGCCTGCGACAGCCGACGGGCAAGACGGGCACCTCTCTTCGAAGCGGCCTGCGATCTCCTTCGAGTTCTTTCCGCCCAAGACCGAGGATATGGAGCGGAATCTCTGGGACACCATCAACCGCCTGGCCCCGCTCGACCCGAAATTCGTCTCGGTGACCTATGGCGCCGGCGGCTCGACCCGTGAGCGCACCCATTCGACCATCTCGCGGATCCTGAAAGAAACCGCGCTGCTGCCAGCCGCGCATCTGACCTGCGTCGGCGCCTCGCGCGGCGAGATCGACGAGATCGTCGACCGCTATCACGAGGTCGGCGTCCGCCACATCGTCGGCCTGCGCGGCGATCCGCCGGGCGGCATCGGCACGCCCTACGCCAGCCATCCCGACGGCTACCAGAGCTCGGCCGATCTCGTCGCGGGAATCAAGAAGCGGCATGCCGACATCGAGGTCTCGGTCTCGGCCTATCCTGAGAAGCATCCCGAAGCGCGCGACTTCGACGATGACATCGACACGCTGAAGGCCAAGGTCGATGCCGGCGCTGCGCGCGCCATCACCCAGGTGTTCTTCGATAACGACCTCTACTTTCGCTATCTCGACCGCGTCCGTGCGCGTGGCATCGATATCCCGATCGTGCCGGGCATCATGCCCATGCACAATTTCAAGCAGGCGAGAGCCTTCGTCACCCGCGCCGGCACATCTGTTCCGAACTGGCTTGCCGAAAAGTTCGAGGGCCTCGACGACGACGCCGAAACCCGCAAGCTCGTTGCCGCCACCGTCGCCGCCGGGCAAGTGCAGAAGCTCGCCAAGCGCGGCGTCGACACTTTCCATTTCTACACCATGAACCGCGCCGATCTCGTATTCGCGATCAGCCATTTGCTCGGCATTCGCGCCAAGAGCGCGCAGAAGGCGGCCTGACCCAAGATGACGATTCCCGTTTCCGCCAAGCGAACTGCCCTGCTCAACGCCGCACGCGAGCGCATCCTCGTGCTCGACGGCGCCATGGGCACGATGATCCAGAACCTCCAGTTCGACGAAGCCGCCTTCCGCGGCGAGCGCTTCAAGAATTTTCATCGCGACCTCCGCGGCAACAACGACCTCTTGATCCTGACCCAGCCGCAGGCGATCGAGGACATTCACGCCGCTTACTTGCGCGCCGGCGCCGACATCGTCGCGACCAACACCTTCTCGACGACCTCGATCGCGCAGGCCGACTACGATCTCGCCGACATCGTCTACGACATGGCGCGCGAAGGCGCCCGTCTCGCAGGCAATGCCGCGCGACGTGTCGAAGCCGAAGACGGTAAGCCGCGCTTCGTCGCCGGCGCCCTCGGACCGACCAACCGCACCGCCTCGATCTCGCCTGATGTGGCCAATCCCGGCTACCGTGCCGTGACCTTCGATGATTTGCGTGAATCCTATGGCGAGCAGATCCGCGGCCTGCTCGACGGCGGCGTCGACATTCTTCTGGTCGAGACCATTTTCGACACGCTGAACGCCAAGGCGGCGCTCTATGCGATCGCCGAAATCACCGAACAGCGTGGCATCGACATGCCTGTGATGGTGTCCGGCACCATCACCGACAAATCCGGCCGCCTGCTCTCCGGCCAACTGCCGGAAGCGTTCTGGCATTCGGTGCAGCACGCCAAGCCCGTGACCATCGGCTTCAACTGCGCACTCGGCGCGGAAGATCTGCGCGCGCACATCGCTGATATCGGCCGCGTCGCCGACACGCTCGTTTGCGCCTATCCGAATGCCGGCCTGCCCAACGAGTTCGGCCAGTATGACGAGACTCCAGAATACATGGCGCGCCTGGTCGGCGAGTTCGCGAGCGCCGGCCTCGTCAACATCGTCGGCGGCTGCTGCGGCACCACGCCGGACCACATCGCGGCGATTGCCGCGGCCGTGGCCCCGCACAAGCCGCGCATCGTGCCCGAGATCGAGCCGCGCTTGCGGCTCTCCGGCCTCGAGCCCTTCATTCTGACGGACGCGATTCCGTTCGTGAACGTCGGCGAGCGCACCAACGTCACCGGATCGGCCCGCTTCCGCAAGCTGGTCACCGCCGGCGACTACACCGCTGCGCTGCAAGTCGCCCGCGACCAAGTCGAGAACGGCGCGCAGATCATCGACGTCAACATGGACGAGGGCTTGCTCGACTCCGAAGCCGCGATGGTGACCTTCCTCAACCTCGTCGCCGCCGAGCCCGACATCGCCCGCGTGCCGGTGATGGTCGACAGCTCGAAATTCTCGGTGATCGAGGCCGGCCTGAAATGCGTGCAGGGCAAGCCGGTCGTCAACTCGATCTCGATGAAAGAGGGCGAGGAGAAGTTCATCCACGAAGCGCAGATCGCGCGGCGCCATGGTGCGGCTGTCGTGGTGATGGCGTTCGACGAGGTCGGCCAGGCCGACACCTTCAAACGCAAGACCGAGATCTGCAAGCGCGCCTACGACATCCTGGTCGACCGCGTCGGCTTCCCGCCGGAAGACATCATCTTCGATCCGAATATTTTCGCGATCGCGACCGGCATCGAGGAGCACAACAATTACGGCGTCGACTTCATCGAGGCGACGCGCTGGATCCGCAAGAACCTGCCGGGCGCGCATATTTCCGGTGGTGTGTCCAATCTGTCGTTCTCGTTCCGCGGCAACGAGCCGGTGCGCGAAGCCATGCACTCGGTGTTCCTGTATCACGCCATCAAGGCCGGCATGGACATGGGCATCGTCAATGCCGGGCAGATGATCGTCTATGACGACATCGACCCCGAATTGCGCCAGGTCTGCGAGGACGTCGTCCTCAACCGCGATCCCGGCGCATCCGAACGGCTGCTGGCACTCGCGGAAAAATTCCGCGGCAACAAGACCCAGACCAAGGAAGCCGATCTCGCCTGGCGCGAATGGCCGGTGGCGAAGCGGCTGTCCCACGCGCTCGTGCACGGCATCACCGAGTTCATCGAAGTCGACACCGAAGAGGCCCGCAAGGAGTCGAAGCGTCCGCTCGACGTGATCGAGGGCCCGCTGATGGCCGGCATGAACGTGGTCGGCGATCTCTTCGGCGACGGCAAGATGTTCTTGCCGCAGGTGGTGAAGTCCGCGCGCGTGATGAAGCAGGCGGTGGCCTGGCTGATGCCGTTCATGGAGGAGGAGAAGGCGCGCAATCTCGCCAACGGCATCGGCACTGAAGGCTCCAGCTCCGCCGGCAAGATCGTGCTCGCCACCGTCAAGGGCGACGTCCACGACATCGGCAAGAACATCGTCGGCATCGTGCTTCAGTGCAATAATTTCGAGGTGATCGATCTCGGCGTGATGGTGCCGGCCGCCAAGATCGTCGAGACCGTGAAAGCAGTGAAGGCCGACATCGTCGGCCTGTCCGGTCTGATCACGCCATCGCTGGACGAGATGGCGTTCTTCGCCAGCGAATTGCAGCGCGAAGGCCTGAAGCTGCCGCTGCTGATCGGCGGCGCCACCACGAGCCGCGTGCATACCGCCGTCAAGATCGACCCGAGCTATCGCGCAGGTCCCGTGGTGCATGTCAACGACGCCAGCCGCGCCGTCGGTGTCGCTTCCTCGCTGCTGAGCCCTGAGAAGCGCGAGGCCTACGCTGCCGATGTGCGCGCCGAATACGCAAAGATCTCCGACGCGCATTTCCGTGCGCAGGCCGACAAGAAGAGGCTGAAGCTGTCGGTTGCGCGCGCCAACCGCGTGCCGGTCGATTTCGCCGCGAACAAGCCGGTGAAGCCGACCTTCCTCGGCACCAGGAGCTTTGACGCATACGACCTCGCCGAGCTTGTGCCCTATATCGACTGGACGCCGTTCTTCCAGACCTGGGAGCTCGCCGGGCGATTTCCGGCCATCCTCAACGATGCCAAGGTCGGCGAGGTCGCGCGCTCGCTCTATGACGATGCGCGGAAAATGCTCGACCTGATCGTCAAGGAAAAATGGTTCCGGGCGCGCGCGACGATCGGCTTCTGGCCGGCGAATGCGCTGGGTGACGACATCGTGCTTTACGCCGATGAGAGCCGGACGAAGCAGATCGCGACGCTGCACACGCTGCGCCAGCAGCTCGAAAAGCGCGAGGGCCGTTTCAACGCGGCGCTCTCCGACTTCATCGCGCCGGTGGACACGGGCGTACCCGACTATATCGGTAGCTTCGTCGTCACCGCGGGAATCGGTGAGGATGTGATTGCCGACCGCTTCAAGATGGCCAATGACGACTACTCCTCGATCCTGTGCAAGGCACTGGCCGATCGCCTCGCCGAAGCCTTCGCCGAGCGCATGCACGCCCGCGTGCGCCGCGAGTTCTGGGCCTATGCGCCGGACGAGGCGCTGTCGACCGACGATCTGATCCTCGAAAAATATCAGGGCATCCGCCCCGCACCCGGCTATCCCGCGCAGCCCGATCACACCGAGAAGGCGACGCTGTTCGAGTTGCTCGACGCGGAGAACACCGCCGGCGTGAAGCTGACCGAGAGCTTTGCGATGTGGCCGGGCAGTTCCGTGTCCGGGCTCTATCTTGCGAACCCCGCGAGCTATTATTTCGGCGTCGGCAAGATCGAGCGCGACCAGGTCGAGGACTATGCCGTGCGCAAGGGCATGACGGTCGCCGAGACGGAGCGCTGGCTCGCGCCGGTGCTGAACTACATCCCGGCGCGAGAGGCGGCCGACAAGGCTTTCGCGGCAACGCCGGCGAATGACGAAACGTCAAAGGACCTCGCCTCGCATCCGCCAGGCTGCAACTGCGCCGTCCATCTCGTCTGGCAGAAGAAGCGCGCCGGCGCGGGGTAGGCCTCCCCGCACTCAAAAAGCGAAAAACAACCCCATGCACCGTAGGCGTGGGGTTGAAACGCTTGAGGAATCTCGCCCGAGGCGAGGTTGCTTGCTCCGTCGGGCAAAACACCTGTATCAATGCATGATCGCCAGCCGCGCCCGCCTGGTCCTCTCCGCCTCGGGCTCGCGCTTCCGCCTTCACTCCCCATATGACGGATTTTTAAGTAGCGCGCGCACGCGAATCAGCGGCCCATTGCAATACGAGGCCAGCGGAGACGAGCCGTGTCGCGCCATCACACCCTGCCGCCGATCGTGTATACGCCGGCGCCTCCCAAGCCGAAGGAGACCCGGCGGCGCCGCAACGTCGGATCCGCGCAAGGCACCTCCGCTGCCGACGAAGCTGACGAGACCGAGGAAAGCGGCGCGCCCGCCCAGCCGACCTTCACCCATGGCGCCGGCCAGGCCGCCCAAGGTGCGCCGCCATTCAAAGCCGCCGAGCACATCCCTCCAACCACCGGCAAGCTGAGTTCCGACACACTGAAGACGATGCTCGAGGTTCAGGAACAGGCCAGCGCAGAAGGCGGCAAGGACAAGCTGTAATCCCGTAGCCCGCATGAGCGAAGCGACATGCGGGGGCCAATTGTCCCGGATATCGCTGCGCTCATCCGGGCTACTGGACTCCGGCCGCCCTCACCCCTTCGGCGGCGCCAGCGGCTGCACGATCTCATTTTTCGCGGCGCGTTTCGCCCCCACAGCGCCGTGAACGCAACGTGCGCTCGCCGCGACCAATGGCGGTCGCCACCGAAGAGCAGGGAATCGGATGCTGGACGCCCAACAATTGATGTGGACGCAGATTGCCGCCGGCATCACGGTGCTGCTGTTTGGATTGATGCTGTTCAGCCTGGTCCGCATGCGGGGCCGGATGCAGGCCGCGCGGAGCTGGGACAAGGTGGAGGGCATCATCACGGTCTCCCGGGTCGACCAGCCGGCGGCGCACGCCTCGGACGATCAGAACGACGCCAAGCCCATCATCCGCTATCGCTATCAGGCCGGCGGCCAGGAGCTGGAAAGCGACAATATCTTTGTCGGCGGCCCTGCCATCATGACGAGGGTACTGGCCGCAAAACTGACCGGACGCTATCCGGTCGGCGCGCATGTCGACGTGCATGTCGATCCGAAGCAACCGACCGAGGCACTGCTCGAACCTGCCGCGGCGCAGAACGTCGCGGCGCTGGTGGCCTTCACCATCGTATTCGGTTTCATTGCCGCCACCCTGACCGCGCATTCGCTCGCGGGTCACGTGCTCTACGCCGACAATGGCGTTCCGCTGTTCGCGTTCGCGCTGCCGATCATCGTGCTCGTGGGCGGCGTGTTCTGCGTCGCAGAGTATGTCAGGACGCGCCGGCTGGCGAGCGCCAGCCTGCGCTGGCCGACCGCGTCGGGCAGGGTCACCCAATGCGACGTGATCGAGGAGATCATCGAGGAGAAGAGCGATCATGACGACAAGCCGACGACCAGCAAGCTCCAACATCGCTATCAGGTCGCCCTGCGCTATGCCTACAGGGTCGGCAAGCGCGACTTCATCGGCACCGAAGTCGATTGGGGCGGCACCATGATCTCCGGGCTGCGCGAGGTCGCCGCAGAGGCCGCGGCGAAATATCGTCCCGGGCAGAACGTCAAAGTCTATTACGATCCAGACCAGCCGGGACAAGCCGTGCTGGAGCCTGCGAGCCGGGAAGGCGCGCTGGGGCCTCTGATCGGTGCCGCGGTCTGCGCGATCGTCGGCGGCGTCTTTCTGACAATCCTGATCAAGATCGGGTTTGCGTAGCGGCGTTTGGTGGCTCACGCCTTCGGCGGCGCCAGCGGCTGCACGATCTCCTTGAACGGCGCCAGCGCCTCGCAGCGTTCGGCATGCGCCGACAGCGCCGGATAGCGCGCGGTGTCGAACAGCTGCGGATGCGCCTCGCGGGTGAAGCGGACGACACAGGCGACAGCGACGTCGGCGTGGCCGATGCGGTCGCCGAGCCAGTACGACGTCGACACCTTGGCGCGCTCGGCTTCGAGCACGCCCAAGACGTCGCCGATCTGGGCCTGGCAGCGCTCGACCCACAGCGCAAGCTGCTCCTTCCGCAGCACGCGCTCATAGAGCAGGCTCACCGCCTTGTCGCCGAGGCCGGAGGCAAGCGCGCAGATGCGCAAATGGCGCCGCCGCTCGACGCCGCTGCGCGGCAGCATCGCCTTCTCCGCGCCGACGAGCTCGTCCAGATAATCCAGAATGATGGTGCTCTCGATCAGTGCTTCGCGATCGTCGAGCACCAGGGTCGGCACGCGGCGTAGCGGATTATAGGGCGCGATCTTGCCGGCATCGCCGAAAGTCGACCATGGCTTGTGCTCGAAAGCGAGCCCGTAGAGCCGGAGCGCAATCGCAACGCGGCGGACGAAGGGGGAATCATATTGGCCGATCAGGAACATGGTTCTCGCTCTTCTCTGTCGTTGGACAAGGCAGGGCCCACCAGTTTCCACGACAAGATCGCCGCCGCGCAAGAAAGATCTTGGACATGGAGCATTGCGCCGGATGCAACGACGCCGGGACATCGTCTCCCGGATGCGCTATCAAGGCAGGTATCATGACCGCGACAACAGACATCACGCCCGAGCGGATTGCGTCGACCGAGGCGGTGATCCGCCCCCACATCAGGCGCACGCCGCTGCTCACGGCCAATCTCGCCGATTTTGGGCTGCCGTCCGCGCCCGTCACGTTCAAGCTCGAGATGTTGCAGCATTCCGGATCGTTCAAGGCGCGGGGCGCCTTCGCGAACCTGCTGCTGCGGAAAGTGCCGGAGGTCGGAATCGTCGCGGCGTCCGGCGGCAATCACGGCGCAGCGGTCGCTTATGCCGCACAACAACTCGGTATCCCCGCCACGATTTTCGTGCCCGAGATCACCTCGCCGGCCAAGGCCGAGCGCATCAGGGGCTACGGCGCGCAGCTGATGATCGGAGGCGCCCGCTACGCCGATGCACTCGCCGCAAGCGAAACCCATGTCGCGCGGACCGGCGCGCTTGCCGTCCATGCCTATGACCAGGCCGAGACCTTGCTCGGTCAAGGCAGCGTCGGAATGGAGCTGGAGCAGGATGCGCCCGGCATCGACACGCTGCTGGTTGCTGTCGGCGGCGGCGGCCTGATCGGCGGCATCGCGGCGTGGTACAGAGGCCAGACGCGTATCGTGGCGGTCGAGCCGGAGCAATCGCCAACGCTGCATGCTGCCTTCGCGGCGGGCGCGCCGACCGATGCGCCCGCGGGCGGCATTGCCGCCGACAGTCTCGCTCCGCGGCGCGTCGGACAATTGATGTTTCCGATCGCGCGAGCCCATGTCGAGAGAATAGTCCTGGTCACCGACGATGCGATCCAGCAAGCCCAGGCGGCGTTGTGGTCGAGCTTGCGCCTTGTGGCCGAGCCCGGTGGCGCAGCCGCATTTGCCGCTTTGCTCTCCGGCCGCTATCGTCCCTCACCCGGCGAACGGGTCGCGGTGCTGGTGTGCGGCGCCAACACCACGGCGGTGAATTTCAACAGCTAGGAAGCGTCGCATGATCAGGTATCGCGGACTCATCCTGATGCTGATCCTGCTGCCCCTGACCAGCCACGGCGCCCACGCGCAGGACCGCCCGATCGGCTTCCAGACGCCGTCGAAAAACATCGCCTGCCAGTTCTTCACCGACAACGGTCAGGGCGCACTCCGCTGCGATCTCATGAACATGGAGACGCGCCCGCCCCGCCCCGCCAATTGCGAGCTCGAATGGGGCCACGCCTTCGAGATGAGCGCAAAGGGCAGCGCGGGGCGTAGTTGCGTCGGTGACACCATCATGGATTCGTCACTGCCGGTGCTCGCCTATGGCGAGGTGTGGCAGCGCGCGGGGTTCACGTGCCGGTCGGAGCAGACGGGGCTGACGTGCTTCAACGCCATGCAGCACGGGTTCTCGCTGGCGCGGGCGGAGCAGAAGGTGTTTTGAGGCGACATCGCCAAGCTACCAGCGCCAATCACAGCTCCGCTATATCAAACATTGATATATTCAAGGCTGTCAAACTCCCAATCATCGTGCGTAACACCAGTGTACTGAAGAGAAGATCCTCTGCGTTCCTCGAATATACTCCCCGCTACCTGCATACGCCGCAAAAGCAAATCTTGCTCAATCTTCCTTAGTCCGTCCCACCATGCTGGCTGAACGCACGTGTTCTCTAGGTGTTCGAAGGAAGCTTGAATTGCGAGCGTAGTATAAAGGTTGCTGGGCTGTTGTTCGTATGATCTAGCAAATGCCAAGGGGTTCAGATGCCCTTTGCTCCAAATCATAGCAACCGCCGCGCGCTCCTCCGACGACAATATATTGAAAGAGATTGTTTCATAAAATTCATTCGAATCGCCGAGCGTTTGAAGAGGGCGTCCGTCGAACCCAAACTCTGGGTAGAAGCCTCCCACGGTCATGATCGTTGGCATTCGACGAAATCTGATGACCAGCGCGCTGAGCGCACCATAGTCATCCTCCTTCAAGATACGTTGGCATTCAGCAAAGGCGAGCCTACCGTCTCTCATCCCCAGCTTCTGTCCTTCGTTGAACGCATCCAGATACTGAAGAGCGTCTCGGTTCCGCTTACGTTTCTTTGACAGGGCCTCAATCTGGTAGTTGGTGGCCTCGACCATCCGAATCTTTCGATAGAGTTCCGAAGCCACGGTTCGATAGTGAAGTAAAGCAAGCTGTCTCGGCGAAAAGACCAGAGGCACATCCTCCACGTCCACAAATATCGCATTGTCATGCCGTCTACAAAAGCAATTCAAGACGGAGAATTGACCGACTCCAAAGGATTTGATTGCTATTTTTCCGTCGCTTTTGGCGAGTTGAGCAGGTGAACTATCAAAAGAGTGTACGTGCCCCTGTTCAGCGATCTTCCTTAGCTGACTTCGTGGGATTGTATGAGCATCAATGATTGGTGAATTGCATGCGTCACTTGGGTCTTCAGCGAGACACAACTTACGCTTCAAGAAGCGCCGGAACGCCGACGCAAATGTCCAGAACTCAGAGTCTGAAGGCATAAGCTTCTCCAAGAGAAATCTTTACAAATCGATTTCAAGTAAACTTTCGGGATCGGGTCACTCTGCTCCCTTCGCTCGCGGGCACGCCCCCATCGCGCGCGCCGACTATCGGCTACGATTCGATGATCGGCACATGCCTCGCCACCGTCCGCGGCGCGGTGCCATCGAGGCGCGGATCGTCGGCGACCTCGATCTGGCGGCGGAACGGGCGGAAGCCGGAGCGCTGGTAGAACGCAACGGCCGATGGGTGATCGAAGGTACAGGTGTGCAGCCAGACACGCCGCAGGTCGCGTGACCATGCAAGCTCCAGCGCGCGGTTCATCAGGAAACGAGCGGCGCCCGTTCCGATCAGCCCAGCGGCGACGCCGAAATAGACCAACTCGCACTGGCCGGCCTCGCGAAAGTCCAGCTCCAACAGCCCTTCCTCGCGGCCGTCCGCGACCAATGCATAGACCTCTATTTCCGGTGCGTGGATGATCGCGGCGAGTTCCGTGTCGTTCATCCGCATTCGCGAAAACCACAGCCACTCCTCGCCGACGCGGCGATGGAGATCGCGGTACCAGTCGAGCGCAGGCGCGTCGGCCTGGCGCAGGGTCCACGCGCCCGGCGGGTCGTCACGGCACGGAGGGCGCGCGGTCATCTCGAGATGGGTGACGACCGCGGCGATCTTGCCGGCGGGAATGTCGGAATAGCCGTCGGGGAGGATCATGGCGGTTTCCTGTGGGGCCGAGTACGAGCCACATATTCTACGTCGTACCGGCGAAGGCCGGGACCCATAAACACGAATGTGGATTGCTTTGCGACGCTGGAACCACGAGTCCCGTTCACAACCGCTGCTGCGGAGTATGGGTCCCGGCCTTCGCCGGGACGACTGTGTGGATGCGCATCGCTCACCTCAGCGTCAACGTGATGGCCTCGGCGGTCGCGGCTTCGACTGCGCAGAGGCGCCAAGCGTAGCTCGCCGCAGCCGGGATTGTCGCCGGAGATGGTGAAGCAGGTCACAAATTGTAGTTGTAAACGTGCTACGATACAGGCGTGAAGCAATTGAGGGAATACATGCAGCCACACCGCAATTGAGCCGTTCGCAACGGCTCTGGCGGACAACAGGGAGGAATTGCCATGACGGTTGTCCTGACCACGGGGAAGATCAGCGCCCTGACCGCAATTACCAAGATCGTTTCCGGTCATGCCGACGCGTTACGCAAGACACTTCAGGGGCTGACCGCTGCAAACGGCGGTAAAATCGCTTCTCTCGGAACGATCCATATCGTGCGTTGGGTCATGTTCGATGACGACACGCGTTTGTTGTTCGCAACGAATTTCGACGGCAGCGTCGAAGACTATATGCGCGATTTCGCCGAGCGGGCGCCCGAGGGAATCGATGCGATCTGGGGCCATTGCGAAGGGTATCCGGGAGCGCGCGATTATCCCAAGCTGCGCGACTACATTCTCGGAAGCGCCATCGAAACCACCGGCTATTACTGCGCCTATCCGAATTCGACCGTCACCGACATCAACAAGGCGCTGGATTGGAAGACCAAGTTCGACACATTCCTTGACCAGATCGGTTGACGGGAATGGCTGCCCAATCCGCAGCCGGCGACCTGGATCGGAACGATATCCAGGGGATGGCGATGCGGCCGTATCGCTTCCCGGTTGCGCACTATCATCTGCTGAACGTGAGCGACCCCGCGCGCGCTCGGCGATGGTTCGGTGGTGTTGCCGGGCGATGCACCACCGTGGCAAATCTGGACGCATCGCCTTCACTGGCTTTCAACCTCGCCCTCTCGTGGCAAGGTCTGTCGGCGATAGGTACGCCAGAGCCCAGCCTGTCGAGTTTTCCGCAGGAATTCCAGCAAGGAATGGCTGCGCGAGCTGATCGGCTCGGCGATGCCGGCGATAGCGCTCCGGCGCGGTGGGACGCACCGTTCAACAACACTGTGCACGCGCTTGTCGTGGTCAGTGCGATGACGTCAGCGGATCGCGATGCCGCTTCGACAGCATTGCTGTCTGATTTGCGCGATAACGGCTTGACCGCGGCAGGTACCATCGATGCGAAATTGCTGCCCGCGCCAGACGGCAGGCCTGTCCCAGTCGAGCACTTCGGGTATCGCGACGGAATTACGCAACCCGCCATCGAAGGCAGCGGGGAGCCCGTCTTGCCCGGCGCGGGCATTCCGGACGCAGGCGGTTGGCGCGCTTTGAAGGCTGGTGAGTTCGTACTCGGGCGGCCTGATGAGACGGGAGCTATCCCTGACTTGCCCACTCCGGCAAGTCTCAGCGCCAACGGCAGCTTCGTGGTGTTGCGCAAGCTGCACCAGCATGTCTGGGCTTTCCGGGATTTTCTGAAATACTCCACCACGGATGAGGCCGACGTCGCGCTCGTGGCGGCGAAGATGATGGGACGCTGGCAAAGCGGCGCACCGCTGGCTTTGACAGCAGAGCATGACGATCCAGCGCTCGCCGGAGATCCGAAGCGAAATAATGATTTTACATATCTCGACGACTTGAAGGGAACGAGCTGCCCGATCGGGGCACATGTGCGGCGCCTCAATCCGCGCTCGGGGCTGACAGGCCCGAATGGTGCATCCGTCCATCGGCATCGGCTGCTGCGACAGGGTTTGCCCTATGGGTCGCGTCTGCCTGCAGATGCGGCTGCCGATGACGGCGCCGAGCGCGGCGCCATCATGTTGCTGGTGAATGCCGACATCGCGCGTCAATTCGAATTCGTTCAGAAGGTCTGGATCAATGATGGTGACTTCGCTGGCCTCGGGAATGACAAGGATCCGATGATCGGCGGCAACGACGGGAGCGGAACCTTCACGATCCCGCGCGTGGGAGCGCCGCGGCGTCGATTGGCCGGACTGCCGGCGTTCGTGAGCACACGCGGCGGGGAATATTTCTTCCTGCCGGGCATCGCCGCGTTGCGATCCTTTGCCGACGCCCCGGCGGCCACGGCCTCATGATTGATTCAGGCTGAGTGCTTCAACAGCCTCTCCAAGGAGAACAAGATGGCGTGGAAACCGAATTCAATCGTCGCCTCGCTGGCCCTGCTCTTCTCGGTCATTGTTGCCGCGGTCGTCGTGATCGCGGGAGTGATGGGCTACCCCTATGTCGCCAAGGTCTATGACGGGATCAGGGTGAAATTGCCGGAGTATCCAACTGCCCAGAAGACCCGCTGGCTCGACCAGAACTGGACGGACAGGCGCGAATGGTTTCACCACGCCGATCAGGGGACTGCGACTTTCCACATCCCTTACGAATGGTTCATGGCCCTTGAACAGCCGGTCTTGTCGCTGACATCAGTGGGACTGTTGAGCGACCCCGCTTATCTCGACCGTTTCGGTTTCATTCCCGATCCGACCGATCCAAAACTCGGATTGCCGATCGGCATGGCGCGCGGCAAGGCCATGGTCGACGCCACCGCACAACCCTGGAAAAATCCACGGGCGCCGTACAATGACATGACGCGGGTCGGGCTTACCTGCGCGGCGTGCCACACCGGACGTTTCACCTACCAGGGGACGGAACTGCTGGTCGACGGCGGCCCGGCACTCACGGATCTCGGCAAGTTCCGGACCGCGCTTGGGCTCTCGCTGGCGTTCACGCGCTTCGTTCCCTACCGCTTCGACCGGTTCGCCGAAAAGGTGATCGGAGCCGACCCGAGCGAGGTGGAAAGGAGCCAGCTGCTTGCGCAACTCGACAAGATCCTGGCGCAGGGCAAGGGACTCGCCGATCTCGACACCATGGTTGCCCCACAGAGCGTGGTCGAGGGGTTCGGCAGGCTCGACGCGTTGAACCGCATCGGCAACGAGGTCTTTGCGGTCGACCTCAAGACTCCCGCCAACTATGCCGCCACATCGGCGCCCGTGCATTTCCCGCGCATCTGGGATTCCTCGTGGTTCGATTGGGTCCAATACAACGCGTCGATCGAACAGCCCATGGTGCGTAACGTCGGTGAAGCCATGGGCGTCTCCGCGATGATCAATCTGACCAGCGCGCAGGGCGGGCTTTTCAACTCGGGCGTCGAAATCATGAACCTGGACAGGATTGAGAGATCGCTGGCCGGGAAGCAGCCGAATGAAAGCACGGGCTTCACCGGATTGAAGTCACCACAATGGCCTTCCGAGCTTCCTCCGATCGACAAGACGCTCGCCGAGCAAGGCGGGGCACTCTACAAGGAACTTTGCCAGGGATGCCACCTGGCGCCGGTGAGCAATGCCGAGTTCTGGAAATCCGACCGCTGGTCGCTGCCGGATAAGCGGACGGAAGAGCGCTATCCAGGCGAGCGTTATCTTCGCGTCCCGGTCGTCCCAATCACGAAGATCGGCACAGATCCGGCGCAGGCCCAGGACATGCTCGATCGCAAGGTCACGATTCCGCAGGTGCTCGATATTCCCTCCGACAGTTTCGGCCCGGCGCTCGGTGCCGTCACCGCAAAGACCATCGAGCATTGGTATGACAGCCAGACACCGCCGGTTGCGCCGGACAAGCGCGACGAGCTGAACGGATATCGGGATAACGGCATCCAGGCGCCACTGGCCTACAAGGCGCGTCCACTCGACGGGATATGGGCAACGCCGCCGTACCTGCACAACGGCTCGGTGCCCAACCTTTACGCCCTGTTGTCGCCGGTCGGCGAGCGGCCGGCGAAATTTTTCCTGGGCAACCGCGAATATGATCCGGTCAATGTCGGATATCGCACCGACCGATTGGAGAACGGGTTCGAGCTCGATACGCGGATCCGGGGCAATCACAACACCGGGCACGAGTTCAACAATGGAAAGGACGGCGTGATCGGGCGCCTCTTGACGCCCGGGGAGCGGCGGGCGCTGGCCGAATTTCTGAAGACAATGTGAGAAGGGCTACAAGATCCGCCTACCCTTCCCCCTCGTCGCTCGCGAGCACGCCCTTCACCGCGCGCGCCCAGCCGGCAAGCTTTCGATCGCGCGTGGCCTGGCTCATGTTGGGCCTGAAGCGGTGCTCGAGACGCCAATTGTCGGCGAATTTGGTCGGCTCGGGATAGACGCCGGCCTGGAGGCCGGCGAGATAGGCGGCGCCGAGCGCGGTCGTTTCCTGGATGACGGGACGATCGACCGGCGCATCGAGGAGATCAGCGAGGCGCTGCATGGTCCAGTCCGATGCGGTCATGCCGCCGTCGACGCGGAGCACGACGCTCGCGACCTCCGAGCTCGGCCAGTCGGCGCGCATCGCGGCCCAAAGGTCAAAGGTCTGGTAGCAAACGCTTTCGAGTGCGGCGTGCGCGAGCTCGGCAGGTCCGGTGTTGCGGGTGAGGCCGAACAGCGCGCCGCGCACGCGCGGATTCCAGTACGGCGAGCCCATGCCGACGAAGGCCGGGACGAGATAGACGCTCTGCATCGAGTCGGACTGATCAGCAAGAGGTCCGGTCTCCGCGGCGTGCTTGATGATGCCGAGGCCGTCACGCAGCCATTGCACGGCTGAGCCTGCAACGAAGATCGAGCCTTCGAGCGCGTAGGTGCGCTTGCCATTGAGCTGATAGGCGATGGTGGTGAGCAGCTTGTTCTTGGAGACCACCGGCGTGGTGCCGGTGTTGAGCAGGGCAAAACAGCCGGTGCCGTAGGTCGACTTCATCATGCCCGGGCGGAAGCAGGCCTGGCCGATGGTCGCGGCCTGCTGGTCGCCGGCGATGCCGGAGATCGCAATGGCGCCGCCGAACAGGTCCGGCGTGCTCTCGCCGAAATGGGCGGAAGAATCCTTCACCTCGGGCAGCATCGAACGCGGCACGCCGATGATTTCCAGCAGCTCATCGTCCCACTGGCCAGTGTGGATGTTGAACAGCAGCGTGCGCGAGGCGTTGGTGGCATCGGTGGCGTGCACCTTGCCGCCGGTGAGGCGCCAGAGCAGATAGGAATCGACGGTGCCGAACATCAGCTCGCCGCGGGCCGCGCGCCCCCGCGCGCCGGGAACGTGATCGAGGATCCAGGCGACCTTAGTGCCGGAGAAATAGGGATCGATGATCAGCCCGGTCTTCTGCGAGATGGTGGGCTCGCGGCCTTCTGCTTTCAATTTTGCGCAGATGTCGGCGGTGCGACGGTCCTGCCAGACGATGGCGCGGTGCACGGCCTGGCCGGTGGCGCGGTCCCACACCACGGTGGTCTCGCGCTGGTTGGTGATGCCGATCGCGGCGATGTCCTTTGCGGTGATGCCGGCCTGCTCGATCGCATCGCGGCAGACCATCACGGTCGAGGTCCAGATGTCCTCGGGCTCGTGCTCGACCCAGCCGGAAGCCGGAAAATGCTGCGGAAACTCGGCTTGCGCGCGCGCCGCAATCGAGATGTCGCTGCGAAACACGATGGCGCGCGAGGAGGTGGTGCCCTGGTCGATGGCGAGGACGAAAGACATGGAGGCTACCTTGGCGTTTTCTTGACGTTTCCCTAAGGGGGATCATTGTGTCGCGCCAAAAGGAGCGGATTAGGGCGGGAAGGTCAAGACTGGCTCAGCTGTCGTCCCGGCGAAGGCCGGGACCCATACCGCGTGATCCATCGATTGCGCACGATGCCGATCCAGCACGACCAGTCTTCGCCAAACCACTCCCTGTGGTTATGGGTCCCGGCGAAGGCCGGGACGATTTTACACCGAAGCCGTCGTCACACCGCCATCGATCACAATCGTCTGCCCTGTCATGAAGCTCGACGCATCCGAGGCGAGGTAGGCTACCGCGCCGGCGATTTCGTCGGGCTCGCCGATGCGGCGGAGCGGCGTGGTGGCGGTGCGGCGCTTGAGGTTGGCTTCGTCTTCCCACAAGGCGCGGGCGAAATCGGTTTTGACGAGGCCGGGCGCGATGCAATTGACGCGGACGCCTTTCGGGCCCCACTCGCCGGCAAGCGAGCGGCACAGCGCGAAGTCGGCGGCTTTGGAGATGCCGTAGGCGCCGATCACGGTGGAGCCGCGCAAGCCTCCGATCGAGGAGATGATGACGACGGAGCCGTTCCCACGCTCCGCCATCTGCGGGATCGCCAGCGCCGAGAGCCAGATGTTGCTCTTGACGTTCGAGCCCATGATCTTGTCGAAGGCCTCGTCGGTGATGTCGAGCAGCGGGCCGTAATACGGATTCACCGCGGCGTTGCAGACCAGGATGTCGATCTTGCCGTAGTGCTTGGTCGTGCCCGAGATCAGCCCCTCGACCTCGGCCTTGCGCGCGATGTTGCAGGGGATGACGGTGGCATCACCACCGGCTGCATTGATGCCGTCGGCGACTTCCTTGCAGGCGTCAGCCTTGCGCGATGAGACCACGACCTTGGCGCCGAGCTTGGCCAGCAATTCGGCGGAGGAGCGGCCGATGCCGCGGCTGGAGCCGGTGACCACGGCGACTTTTCCGGTGAGATCGAACGGCGTGTTTTTCATTGTTGTTGCCTCGCTGCGTCTGCTCGTTCGGTGTCATCGCCCGCCTTGTGCGCACTTGCGCACTGGGGCGGGCGATCCAGTATTCCAGAGGCGGCGCGGCTAGAACCGAGGAGCCGCGGCGTACTGGATCCCCCGCTTTCGCGGGGATGACAGTCATCGTGTGGCTAAATCAACCCGCCACCATCCGCGACGCGGCGCTGGTGATAGTCGGTGTCGCCAAAACTGTTCTCGATCATGGTGAGGCGCTTGAAGTAGTGGCCGATCTTGGCCTCCATGGTCATGCCGATGCCGCCGTGGAGCTGGATCGCCTGCTGGCCGACGAACTTCAATGACTTGCCGATCTGCACCTTGGCCGCGGCGATCGCGTTGGAACGCTCTTTCGCGTCCTCGAAATCACCGGCCATGGTCGCGAACATCGACATTGATCTCGCCTGCTCGGCAGCGACGAACATGTCGGAGGCGCGGTGCTGGAGCGACTGGAACGAGCCGATCGCCACACCAAACTGCTTACGCGTCTTGATGTACTCGACCGTGGTCTTGAGCGATTCGTCCATCAGGCCGACCGCCTCGGCGCAGAGCGCGACGCGGGCTTCGTCCACCACGCGCTCGATCAACGCGAGACCGTCCTCGGGATTGCCGAGCACCGCATCCGCGCCGACCTCGACGCCGGTGAAGGTGATGTCGGCGGCGTGCAGGCCGTCCTGGGTCGGGTACGACTTCTTGGTGACGCCTTTGGCGCTCGCCGGCACCAGGAACACGCCGATGCCGCCGGTGTCGCGGCGGTCGCCCTTGGTACGGGCGGTGACGATGAGGGTGTCGGCATTCTCACCGTTGAGCACGACGAATTTTTCGCCGTCGATGATCCAGCCGTCGCCCTTCTTCTTTGCCGTCGTCGAGACGTCGAAGAGATCGTAGCGCGAATTCTTCTCGAGCTGGGCAAACGCCAGCGTCTTGCTGCCGTCGACGATGCCGGGCACGTGCGCCGCCTTCTGCGCATCGGAGCCCGCATGACGCAGGAAGCCGCCGCCGATCACCACCGTTGCCAGATAAGGCTCGAGCACCAGCGCCTTGCCGAGCGCTTCCATGACGATCATGGTCTCGACGCCGCCGCCGCCGAAGCCGCCATCGGCCTCGCTGAACGGAAGTCCGAGCAGGCCCTGCTCAGCGAGCTTGCCCCAGACGGCTTTGCTCCAGCCGCCCTTCTCCTTCATGTACTTCTTGCGGCTCTCGAAATCGTAGGAATCGGTCAGCAGGCCGTCGATGCTGTCCTTGAGAAGCCGCTGCTCCTCGGTCAAATCAAAATCCATGTTTCTCTCCAAATCGGCGGGAATTGCCCTGCCGTCGCTTCATCCTCAGACGTCATCCCCGCGAAGGCGGGGATCCAGTAAACGCAACCGCCTGCCGTACTCACGACCGCCGCGGCGTACTGGGGGACGACACCGTCATTGTTGCGTCAAAGTCCCAGCACCGCCTTGGCGATGATGTTGCGCTGGATCTCGTTGGAGCCGCCGTAGATCGAAACCTTGCGGTTGTTGAAATAGCTCGGCGCGATCTGGGCGGTCCACTCCATGGCTTCGTTCGAGCCGTCGTCGCCGTGCACGTCGTAGGGCGCGGCGAACGGGCCGATCACTTCCATCAAGAGCTCGGTGGTGGTCTGCTGGATCTCGGAGCCCTTGATCTTCAGCACCGATGACGCCGGATTGGGCTTGCCCTTGCCGTGCTTGCCTTCGTCGGCGACGACGCGCAACTGCGTCAGCTCGAGCGCCTTCAGCTCGATCTCGCAGGCCGCAAGCTTCTCGCGGAACGCCGCGTCCTGAATGATCGGCTTGCCGCCGGACTCGACCTTGGAAGCGAGATCGCGGATGCGGCGCAGCCGCTCCTTGGAGACGCCGACGCGGGCAATACCGGTGCGCTCATTGCCGAGCAGGAATTTGGCGTAATCCCAGCCCTTGTTCTCTTCGCCGATCAGGTTCTCGTAGGGCACCTCGACGTCGTCGAAGAAGACTTCGTTGACCTCGACGCCGCCGTCGATGGTCTGGATCGGACGCACGGTGACGCCCTTCGACTTCATCGAGAACACGATGAAGGAAATGCCCATCTGCTTCTTGGCGCTGGCGTCGGTGCGGCACAGGCAGAAGATCATGTCGGCGTGCTGCGCCAGCGTGGTCCAGGTCTTCTGGCCGTTGATGATCCACTTGTCGCCCTTGCGCTCGGCCTTGGTCTTGAGCGAGGCGAGATCGGAGCCGGAGCCCGGCTCAGAGAAGCCCTGGCACCACCAATCGTCGACGTCCGCAATGCGCGGCAGATACTGCTTCTTCTGCTCTTCGTTGCCGAAGGTGTAGATGACCGGGCCGACCATGCTGACGCCGAAGGCGAGCGGCTGCGGCGCCGGATAGGACTGCAGCTCCTCGTTGAAGATGTAGTGCTGCACCGACGTCCAGCCGGTGCCGCCATATTGCGTCGGCCAGTGGCTGGTGCCCCAGCCCTTCTTGTTGAGGATGCGCCACCACGTCACCATCTCGTCCTTCGAGAGGTGGCGGCCTTCGACCAGCTTGCGCCGCGTGTCCGGCGGCACGTTACCGCGGAAGAATGTCCGCACTTCCTCGCGAAACGCCTGCTCTTCCTTCGTGAATGCGAGATCCATCGGATCCTCCTGTGAATGTGTCGTCCCGGCGAAGGCCGGGACCCATAACCACAAATCTCCATTGTCTTGCACAGGCCATTGTCGCCCGTGCCCCAAACCCCTGCTGCGGAGTATGGGTCCCGGCCTTCGCCGGGACGACAGCTACTGCAACACCTCGAACAGTCCCGCCGCGCCCATGCCGCCGCCGACGCACATGGTGACGACCGCGTACTTCGCCTTGCGGCGGCGGCCTTCGATCAAAGCGTGGCCGGTCAGGCGCGCGCCCGACATGCCGTAGGGATGGCCGACCGCGATCGCGCCGCCGTCGACGTTGATCTTGTCGGGATCGATGCCGAGCTTGTCGCGGCAATACAGCACCTGCACCGCGAAGGCTTCATTCAGCTCCCAGAGGTCGATGTCGTCGACCTTGAGGCCGTGGCGCTTGAGCAGACGCGGCACGGCGAAGACCGGGCCGATGCCCATCTCGTCCGGCTCGCAGCCGGCGGAGACGAAGCCGCGGAAGATGCCGAGCGGCTTGAGGCCGCGCTTGGACGCCTCCTTGTCGCTCATGATCACGGAGGCGCTGGCGCCGTCGGAAAGCTGGCTGGCATTGCCGGCGGTGATCGAAAAGCCTTCGCCGCGCACGGCCTTCAGGCCGGCGAGGCCTTCAGCGGTGGTCTCGGGGCGCGGGCCTTCGTCCTGCGACAGGGTGACGTCCTTGAAGGAGACTTCGCCGGTCGCCTTGTCGGTCACCGCCATCTGCGTCGTGATCGGCGCGAGCTCGTCCTTGAACTTGCCGCCCTGTTGGGCTGCCGCGGTGCGGCGCTGGCTTTCCAGCGAATATTCGTCCTGCTTCTCGCGCGAGATGTTGTAGCGCTTGGCCACGATCTCGGCGGTATCGATCATGGGCATGTAGACCTCGCCCTTGATCTTGAGCAGCGCCGGATCCTGGGCGTGGAAGCCGTTCATCTTGTCGTTCTGCACGAGGCTGATCGATTCGCCGCCGCCGCCGACCGCTATCTCGACACCGTCAAAAATCACCGAGCGCGCGGCAAGCGCGATCGCCTGGAGGCCCGAAGCGCATTGCCGGTCGATGGTGGTGCCGGCGACGGTGACGGGCAAACCAGCACGGAGCAGCGCCTTGCGCGCGATGTTGCCGCCGGTCGAACCCTGCTGGAGCGCCGCGCCCATCACGACGTCCTCGACCTCCTTCGGATCGACCTTGGCGCGGGCAACGGCCTCGCCGATGGCGTGGCCGAGCAAGGTCGCGCCTTCGGTGGCGTTGAGCATGCCGCGATAGGCCTTGCCGATCGGGGTGCGGGCGGTGGAAACGATGACGGCGTCGGTCAAGAGCGACCTCCTGATGCGTATGGAGTGGATTGTGCTGGTTTCTGCTGCTGACGCAATTCGTGACGCGACAGCTTTCCGACCGGCGTGCGCGGCAGATCATCGACGAACTCGACCTCGGCCGGCAATTCGTGCTTGCCGACCTTGCCGGTGAGCTGCGCGCGCAACTCGTCGAGCGAGAACGGCTTTGCGTCCGGCTTGAGCTTGATGAAGGCCTTGGCGGCCTCGCCGCGATACTGGTCGGGAATGCCGAGCACAATCACCTCGTGCACGCCGGGAACGGTGTAGATCGCCTGCTCGATCATCTGCGGATAGACGTTGAAGCCGCCGGAAATGATCATGTCCTTCTTGCGGTCGACCAGGAAGAAATAGCCGTCCGCGTCGACATAGCCGATGTCGCCGGTGAGAAAGCGGCCGTCGGCAAAGGATTCCGCGGATTCCTTCGGCTTGTTCCAATAGCCCTTGGTGACGTTCGGGCCCTTGATCCGGATCTCGCCGACTTCGCCTGATGGCAGCACCTTCGTCGGATCGTCCAGCGAGACCACGTCGAGCTCGATGCCGGGGAGCATCAGGCCGATCGAACCCGGCTTGTCGGGACCTGTCGGCGGATGGCCGGTGCCGGGCGAGCAGGTCTCGGTCATGCCCCAACCGCTCTTGAGCTTCTTGCCGATCTTGCGCTCGAAGAATTTTGCCACTTCCACCGGCAACGGCGCGCCGCCGGAGCCGATGGTGGCGAGAGACGAGAAGTCGCGCTTGTCGAGATCGGGCAATGCTGCGATCGCGATCCACATCGTCGGCACGCCCGGGAAGTAAGTGGCGTGCTTGACCTCGATGTCGCGCATCACGGCCTCGACGTCGAAGCGCTGATGGATCGAGATCAGATTGCCGCGGCTGAGCGAGGACAGCAGCACGACGGTCAGCGCGTAGATGTGGAACAGCGGCAGCACGCAGATCACGCGCTCGATGGCATCGCCGCGCGTCGCGCGCGACGGCTTGCCCCAGACGTCGTAGATCGACACCGCCGAGGTGAGATTGCCATGCGTCAGCATGGCGCCCTTGGGTAGGCCGGTGGTGCCGCCGGTATATTGCAGCAGCGCGACGTCATCGGCCGTCATCTGCGGCCATTGCGCAGGCAGCGCCGCGCCTTCGACGAAGGTCTTGAAGGTCACGATGCGGGGATCACTGGGGATCGGCGCTTGCGGCGTGCCGACGTTGCCCCAATTGTCGTCCTCGCAGACGACCAGCCGATCGATCAGGCCCTTTTCCAGAAACTTCAGCGCGGTCGGCAACAGCGCTGCAAGGTTCGAGGTGACCAGCACCCGCGAGCCGGAATCGGAGACCTTGTGCGTCAGCGCGATCTCGCCGTCGAGCGGCGACAGATGCGCGACCCGCGCGCCGGCCTTCAGCGCACCGAAGAAATTGACGGGGTGGTCGGGCGAGTTGCCGAGGAACAGCGCGACGGAGGTGTTCTTGCCGCAGCCAGCGCGCAGGAAGGCTGCGGCCGCGCGCTCGGCCATCGCGGCGAGCTCGGTGTAGGTGATCGGGCGATCGCGAAACTCCAGCGCGATGCGCGGGCCGTACTCGGCGGCGGCCTTGGACAGCAGGTCAGGCAGCGTGCCCTGGACGATGGTGTCGTCCCAACGCACGCCCTCGGGATAAAACTGTTCGCCGGGATGGGTCATTGTTCTTGATTGATCGGTTGAGTGAGCAACTAACGAAGACCGTCATTCCGGGGCGACGACGTCGCGAGCCCGGAATGACGAGGGTTGGGATGAAGCGGCCATCAAGCCGCTTTCGACGCCGCAGCCAGCGACGCGAACGTCTTGCCTTCCGCCGCGAGCTTCTTCAGCAGCGGCGCGGGCTCGAGGCTCGGATCGTTGGTTTCCTTGGCATAGAACGACAGACGATCGGCGATGTGCTTGAGGCCGACGGTATCAGCCCAGAACATCGGGCCGCCGCGGTAGATCGGCCAGCCGTAGCCATAGAGCCAGACCACGTCGATGTCGGACGGGCGCGCCGCGATGCCTTCTTCGAGGATCTTCGCGCCCTCGTTGATCATTGGATACATCATGCGCTCGAGGATCTCGTCGTCGCTGACGACGCGCTTCTTGCGCCCCAAGCGCAGCAGCGTCTCGTCGATCAGCTTCTCGACCTCGGGGTCGGGCAGCGCCGAGCGGGAGCCGGCTTCGTACTTGTAGTAGCCCTTGCCGGTCTTCTGGCCGAAGCGGCCAGCTTCGCACAGTGCGTCCGCGATCTCCGACTTGATGCCGCGGTCCTTGCGCGAGCGCCAGCCGATGTCGAGGCCGGCAAGATCGCCCATCGCGAACGGCCCCATCGGCATGCCGAATTTTGTCACGACAGCGTCGACCTGCTGCGGCAGCGCACCTTCGAACAGCAGCTTTTCGGACTGCTTGCCGCGCTGGGCCAGCATGCGGTTGCCGACAAAGCCGTCGCAGACGCCGACCACGGCCGGCACCTTCGCGATTTTTCGCGCGATGGTCACGGCAGTCACCAGCGCGTCCGGCGCGGTCTTGTCGGCGCGGACGATCTCACACAGCTTCATGACGTTGGCGGGCGAGAAGAAGTGCATGCCGAGCACGTCCTGCGGACGCTTGGTCGCCTTCGCGATCTCGTCGATGTTGAGATAGGACGTGTTCGAGGCGAGCACCGCGCCCGGCTTGACGTATTGGTCGAGCTTGCCGAACACTTCCTTCTTCACCGCCATGGTTTCGAACACGGCTTCGATCACCAGGTCAGCATCACCGACGTTCTCGATGCCGACGACGCCGGTGATCAGCGCCATGCGCTTGGCCGGTGCGTCAGCGGGAATGCCGCCGCGCGCGGCAGTTGCTTCCCAGTTCTTCTGCATGATGCCGAGGCCGCGCTTGAGCTGCTCCTCGCCGGTCTCGATCAGGGTGACGGGAACGCCGGCATTGGCAAAAGACATCGCGATGCCGCCGCCCATGGTGCCCGCGCCGAGGATGGCGACGCGGTTGACCGGACGCGACTTGGTGCCCTCAGGTACGCCTGCGATCTTGGCGGCTTCGCGCTCGGCGAAGAAGGCGTAGCGCTGCGCCTTGGACTGGTCGCTGGCGACGAGCTTGAGAAAACCCTCGCGCTCCTTCTTCAGGCCCTCGTCGAACGGAAAATCGATGGCGTAGCCGACCGCGTCGGCGGCCGCGAACGGCGCTTCCAGGCCGCGCGACTTCTTGGTCAGCGCGGCAACCGCATTGGTGAAGATCGAGCGATCGGCCTTCGCAGCTGCGAGCTTGGAATCGTCGTCGCGCAGGCGGCGCAGCGGGCGCTTCTCGGCGAGCAATTTGCGAACAAAGGCTTCCGCGCCGGAGGCCGGACCCTCGACGATCTCCTCGATCAGGCCGTTCTTGAGCGCTTCGGCTGCGCCGATCGGGTCACCACCGACGATCATCTTGACCGCGAGTTCCGGTCCGACCGCGCGCGGCAGGCGCTGGGTGCCGCCGGCGCCCGGCAACAGACCGAGCTTCACCTCGGGCAGACCGAGCTTTGCCTCTTTAACAGCCACGCGGAAATGACAGGCCAGCGTGACCTCGAGGCCGCCGCCGAGCGCGGTGCCGTGGATCGCGGCCACGACCGGCTTCGGCGAGTTCTCGATCTCGGCAAGCACCTCGTTGAGGCCTGGCGACTTCGGCGGCTTGCCGAATTCGGTGATATCGGCACCCGCGATGAAGGTGCGGCCGGCGCAGGTCAGCACGATGCCCTTGATGACGGGATCGGCGATCGCGGCCTTGATGCACTCCAGAATACCGCCGCGCACTGCGGCGCTCAGCGCATTGACCGGAGGGCTGTTGACCGTGACGATCCCGACTTCGTCATGACGCTCTAACTTGACCACTTCGCTCACGGTGTCCCTCCTTGGTGGGGATTGCTTTTATTCGATTTCGCGGTGCGGAATTTAATTCCGCATCTTGACGGCAGGGTTATTTTGAAGCACGTGGCTTGTCAACGACTCCGCGCAAGAGCAGATCAGGGATGAAGCGTACAGGAAAGAAGACTGCGACCGATCGGAATTTCGTCGTCGCGCTTTCCCGCGGACTTGATGTATTGCGCGCATTCCACCCCAACGACGGCCTTCTCGGCAATCAGGAAATCGCGGCCCGCACCAATCTGCCCAAGCCGACCGTGTCGCGGCTGACTTATACGTTGACGAGGCTCGGTTATCTGACGCCGGTTCCCCGCTTCGAGAAGTATCAGCTGGCGCCGGCCGCAATGGCGCTCGGTTACGCGGCGTTAGCCAATCTCGGCGTTCGGCATTTGTCCGAGCCGTTTCGCGAGGACATGATGCGCGCGACCGGTGGCGCCGTCGCGATCGGCGGCCGCGACCGTCACAGCATGATCTATTTCGGGCAGAGCCGCGGCAGCGAGACGGTCGGCGTTCAACTTGACGTCGGCTCTCGCGTGCCGATTGCAACCAGCGCGATGGGCCGCGCCTATTTCTGGGCGCTGGGCGAAGACGATCGCGCCGAATTGTCGCGTGTCCTGCGCGAACATTACGGCAGCCGCTGGCCCAAGATGCGCGATGGGCTGGAACGTTCCGGCGAGACCGTCGCCAAACACGGTTTTGCGATTTCGGTCGGCGACTGGCACGACGACATCGGCGCGGCCGGCGTCGCGCTCAAGCTCAATGACGGAACCGGGCCTTACGCATTCAATTGCGGCGCGCCCGCATTCCGCTTCACGGAAGAGCGATTGATCAACGACATTGGACCGCGTCTGCTTGCGATGGTAAGGAACATCGAAGCGGCACTGGGGGGTCTGATGCCGCTATCCAAAAAAGACGACAGCAAAAAGCTGAAATCAGGAGGAAAAGTTGCGCGTGTGGCCGAGGGGATCAGATAGCCTTAGTCATCATCAGGAGCGGTTCACATCGCCCCTTCGCCCACAAAACGGTGTGGGCGAGACGAGATGACGCAGGCACAGCTCGCGCAGGGGACATCGCCTCTGCTCGCGGTTCGCGACGTCAGCGTCGTGTTCGGCGGCATTGTTGCGCTCAACGGTGTGTCGTTTGACATGCACAAGGGCCAGATCCTCGGTTTGATCGGCCCCAACGGCGCCGGCAAGACCACGCTCTTCAACTGCCTCTCCCGGCTCTACCAGCCGTCCTCCGGCGATATCCTGATGGAGGGCACGAGCATTTTGAAACGGTCTCCGCACCGGATCGCCGAGATCGGCATCGGCCGTACTTTCCAGAACGTGGCGCTGTTTCCGAACCTCTCGGTGATGGACAACGTGCGGGTCGGCGCCCATTCGAAGACCTCCAGCGACATCATCAGCGACTCCCTCAGGCTCGCCTGGGTCCGGCGCAGCGAGGCCAGCGTCAACAAAAAGGTGCATGAGATCCTCGGCTATCTCAAACTCGAGGAGGTCGCACACAACGTCGTGTCCGGGCTGCCCTTCGGCACGCAGAAGCGCGTCGAATTGGCACGTGCGCTCGCGGCCGACCCGAAGATCCTGTTGCTCGACGAGCCCGCCGGCGGCCTCAACCATGAGGAAGTCTATGTGCTCGGCGACCTCATCCGCCGCATCCGCGACGAGCGCAACATGACCGTGCTTCTGGTCGAGCACCACATGGGCCTCGTGATGTCGATCGCCGACCACGTCGTCGCGCTTAATTTCGGCAAGAAGCTCGCGGAAGGCACGCCGGCCCAGGTGCAGGTCGACCCCGACGTCATCAAGGCCTATCTCGGGAGCAAGGACCAATGACGACGCTGCTCAACGTCAAGGACCTGCGCGCCTATTACGGCCAGGTCCAGGCGCTCCATGGCCTGTCCTTCTCGCTCAACGAAGGCTCGCTGACGACGCTGCTCGGGGCCAACGGCGCCGGCAAGACCACGACGCTGCGCGCGATCTGCAACATGGTGCGCTCCACCGGCGGCATCGAGTTCGACGGCAAGCCGCTGAACAACCGCTCCACCGAAAGCATCGTGCGGTTCGGCATCGCCCATGTGCCGCAGGGCCGCGGCACCTTCACCACGATGACGGTGGAGGAAAATCTCCAGCTCGGTGCCATCACCCGCAAGGACAATGCCGGTATCGTCTCCGACATCGAGCGCATGTACGCGCATTTCCCGGTTTTGAAGCAGCGGCACACCCAGCAGGCCGGCACGCTCTCCGGCGGCGAACAGCAGATGCTCGCGGTTGCGCGTGCGCTGATGCTGCGGCCGCGCCTGATGCTGCTGGACGAGCCCTCCTTTGGCCTCGCGCCACTCGTCGTGCGCGACCTGTTCGGCATCCTCGGCAAGATCAATCGCGAGGACAAGGTGTCGATCCTGGTGGTCGAGCAGAACGCCCAGCTCGCACTCGAGCTCGCCGACCAGGCCTATGTGATCGAGACCGGCCGTATCGTGATGTCGGGCAATGCCAAGGACATCGCGAACAACGAAGAAATCCGCAAATCCTATCTGGGTTACTGAGGAGCCGGCACGATGGAGCTTTTCACCAACCAAGTGCTGGCCGGCATCGCTACGGGCGCGATCTATGCCTGCATGGCGCTGGCTGTCGTCATGATCTACCAGGCGATCGACCATCTCAACTTCGCGCAGGGCGAGATGGCGATGTTCTCGACCTTCATCTCCTGGCAGTTGATGCAATGGGGCATCCCCTATTGGGGCGCCTTCATCATCGCGCTGGCGCTCTCCTTTGTCGGCGGCATCGCGATCGAGCGCATCCTGTTCAAGCCGCTCGCCAAGGCACCGGTGCTGACCAATGTCGCCGGCTTCATCGCGCTCTATGCGATCATCAACTCCTCGGCCGGCCTGATCTGGGACTTCACCATCAAGCAATATCCGACCCCGTTCGGCTCCTCGCCGTTCCTCGGCAGCCAGCTGATCTCGACCCACCAGGCCGGCATGATCGGCGTCACCGTGCTGCTGCTGATCGCGCTCTATTTCTTCTTCCAGTACACGCGGATCGGTCTCGCCATGCGGGCGGCCGCCTCGGTGCCTGAATCGGCCCGCCTGGTCGGTATCAATACGAGCTGGATGATCGCACTCGGCTGGGGCATGGCGTCCGCCATCGGCGCCATCGCCGGCATGCTGATTGCGCCTGTCGTGTTCCTCGAGCCCAACATGATGGGCGGCGTGCTGATCTACGGCTTTGCCGCCGCGGTGCTCGGCGGGTTGACGAGCCCGTTCGGCGCCGTGGTCGGCGGCTTCCTGGTCGGCATCTTCGAGAACCTCGCCGGCACCTACATCCCCGGCGTCGGCAATGAGCTGAAACTTCCGATCGCGCTCGCGCTGATCATCTCCGTCCTGGTCGTCAAACCCGCTGGTCTGTTCGGCCGGCACATCGTCAAGCGAGTTTGATCATGAGCGCAGCAGAAGAAGTCGTCGCCGAAGGCCACGAGGCGGTCGAGGCGGTTCCGAAGCGGGCCATGACGCTGGGCACAGGCACCTCGCTGCTGGTGCTGCTGCTTCTCATCGCCGTTCCGCTGTTTGCGAAGAACTTCGTCATCTTCCAGCTCACCCAGTTGCTGTATCTGGGTCTCGCCGTGCTGGCGCTGAACATCCTGACCGGCGGCTCGGGCCAGTTCTCGCTCGGCCAGAGCGCGTTCTACGGCATCGGCGCCTACGTCACCGCGGTGATGATGGAGCAGTTCAACGTCCCCTATTTCCTCTGCCTGCCGGTCGCGGCCGTGGTCTGCTTCGGCGCGGGCTTCCTGTTCGGCCAGCCGGCGCTACGGCTGTCCGGCGTATACCTCGCGCTTGCGACCTTCGCGCTCGCCACCGCCATGCCGCAGCTGCTGAAGCTGAACTTCCTCGAGAAGTGGACCGGCGGCGTGCAGGGCCTCGTCGTCACCAAGCCGGACGCACCGTTCGGGCTGCCGATGTCGCAGGACATGTGGCTCTACTACTTCACGCTCGTCGTCGTGATCGCGATCTACATCTTCTCGGTCAACCTGCTGCGCTCCCGCTCGGGCCGCGCCTTCATGGCGATCCGCGACAACGAGATCGCGGCCTCCGCCATGGGCGTCAACGTCGCACTCTACAAGACGCTCGCCTTCGGCGTCTCCGCCGCCATCACCGGCATCGCCGGCGGCCTGAGCGCGATCGCGGTGCAGTTCGTCGCACCCGACAGCTTCACCATCACGCTCGCGATCCAGCTGTTCCTCGGCATGGTCGTCGGCGGCGTGGGCTGGCTGCCCGGCTCGATCGTCGGCGCCGCCTTCATCATCTTCGTGCCGAACATCGCGGAGGGCATCTCGAAGGGCCTCTCCGGCGCCGTGTTCGGCGTGCTCCTGTTCGCCGTCATCTACCTCGTGCCGCATGGCGCAAGGCAAATCGCAATCCTGGGCCAGCAACTCGCCGGAAAGCTCAGAAAGAACTGAAACCTCTTATAAACAAGGAGACCAAATTGTTTCTTGGAAGAATACTGCGAACCACCGCACTTGTAACGGCGGTCGCGACCCTCACCTCCGGCGCAGCACTCGCTCAGAAGACATACGACACCGGCGCGTCCGATACCGAGATCAAGATCGGCAACATCATGCCGTACAGCGGTCCGGCGTCGGCCTATGGCATCATCGGCAAGACCGAAGAAGCCTATTTCAAGATGATCAACGACAAGGGCGGCATCAACGGACGCAAGATCGTCTACGTCACCTATGACGACGGCTATTCGCCGCCGAAGGCGGTCGAGCAGGTCCGCAAGCTGGTCGAGAGCGACGAGGTGCTCGCCGTGTTCAACCCGCTCGGCACGCCCTCGAACAGCGCGATCCAGAAATACCTCAACTCCAAGAAGATCCCGCAGCTGTTCGTCGCCACCGGCGCCACCAAGTGGAACGACCCGAAGGCCTTCCCCTGGACCATGGGCTGGCAGCCCTCCTACCAGAGCGAAGCGCAGATCTACGCGAAATGGCTGATCAAGGAGAAGCCGGACGCCAAGGTCGCGATCCTCTACCAGAACGACGATTTCGGCAAAGACTACCTCAAGGGCACCAAGGATGGTTTTGGCGCCAAGGCCTCATCCATGATCATCATGGAGGAGAGTTATGAGGTGTCCGAGCCGTCGATCGACGGCCACATCGTCAAGATCAAGGCCGCCAATCCCGACGTGCTCTTGATCTACACGACGCCGAAGTTCGGCGCCCAGACCATCAAGAAGACCGCCGAGCTCGGCTGGAAGCCGCTCCAGATCATCACCAACGTGTCGGCCTCGGTCGGCAGCGTGATGAAGCCGGCGGGCTTCGAGGCCGCTCAGGGAGTGCTGTCGGCGGCCTATGCCAAGGACGGCGCCGATCCGCGCTGGACCGACGATCCGGCCATGAAGAAGTGGGTGGAGTTCCTCGACAAGTACATGCCCGGCGCCGACAAGACCGATTCCAGTGTCGTCTACGGCTACGGTGCCGCGCAGACGCTGGCCAAGGCGCTCGAGCAGTGCGGCGACGATCTCACCCGCGCCAATCTGATGAAGCAGGCGGCGAGCCTGAAGGACTTCACGCCGGACACGCTGCTGCCCGGCGTCAAGATCAACACCGGTCCGAGCGACTTCGCCCCGATCAGCCAGCTCCAGATGCAGCGCTTCAAGGGCGAGAAATGGGAACAGTTCGGCGAGATCCTGAACGGCGACGTCGCTCCGGAATAATGGGCTGACGTTATAGTCCAAGGTCGAAAAGCCCCCGCGCGCGATCGCGGGGGCTTTTTGTTGACGTCGTGCGTCAATCTTGTTCAATGCGGCGCCGATCCAGCTCGGGGCAGGAGAACAATGACTGGTGTTCGTTTTCAGATTGCGACCCTTCTGGCCGCATTCGCTTTGTGCACTGCGACAAGCAACCCGGCACTGGCGCAGAAGAAATACGACAGCGGCGCGACCGATACCGAGATCAGAATCGGCAACATCATGCCCTATAGCGGCCCGGCTTCCGCCTACGCCGTGATCGGCCAGACCGAGGACGCCTATTTCAACAAGGTCAACGCCGAGGGTGGCATCAACGGCCGCAAGGTCAAGTTCATCTCCTATGACGACGCCTATTCGCCGCCGAAGACGGTGGAGCAGGCCCGCAAGCTGGTCGAGAGCGACGGCGTGCTCCTGATCTTCGGATCGCTCGGCACCTCCACCAACGGCGCGATCCGCAAATACATGAACGAGAAAAAGGTGCCGCAACTGTTCGTGGCGAGCGGCGCCTCAAAGTGGAACGATCCGAAGCAATATCCCTGGACCATGGGCTGGCAGCCGAACTACGCGAGCGAGGCGAAAATCTACGCCAAGTACATCATGAAGGAGAAGCCGGACGCGAAGATCGGCGTGCTCTACCAGAACGACGATTTCGGCAAGGACTATCTGAAAGGCTTGCGGGACGGCCTCGGCGCCAAGGCCTCGATGATCGTGCTGGAAGAGAGCTACGACACGTCGGAGCCTGCGGTCGACGAGCACGTCGTGAAGCTGAAAGCCGCGGGCGCCGACGTCTTCATCAGCATCACCACGCCGAAATTCGCGGCGCAAGCGATCAAGAAGGCGGCCGAGATCAACTGGCATCCCATGCACATCATCTCCAACGTCTCGGCCTCGGTCGGCGGCGTGATCGAGCCGGCGGGCTACGAAATCTCGCAAGGCATCCTGTCGGCGAGCTACACCAAGGACGGCTCCGACCCGCAATGGAACGCCGATGATGGCATGAAGAAGTTCTATAACTTCCTCGCGCAATATGCCCCAAAGGCCAACAAGCTCGATGCCGGCGTGGTGTTCGGCTATGCCGCCGCGCAGACGATGGTGAAGGTGCTGCAAATGTGCGGCGACGACCTCACCCGCGACAACATCATGAAACAGGCGGCCAGCCTGAAGGATTTCGCGCCCGATACGCTGCTGCCCGGGATCAAGATCAACACCGCGCCGGACAATTTCGCTCCGATCGAGCAGCTCAAGATGATGCGGTTCAAGGGCCGGACCTGGGAGCTGTTTGGCGACATCATCTCGAGCGAACTGAGCCATTAGGGGCGCGCAACTCAAAATAGCTCGAATATCGAGAAGAAATCCAAGATAGTTCGACCTTCCAGCAGTCGCAGACGACGATCTCGGGCGGTCCTGACTACTAAAGAAGCAGCCCCTGCGACGCCGTCGCAGGGGCTTTCTGTTGAAGCGACCTGCCTAATCGTATTGAATTGCGGCCGCGTCGGCCAAAAACAATCGAGACAAAAAAGGAACGCACACACCAAAAATAGGGAGATAGGAATGCCCGCTGTCACCGGCAAACTTGCGGTCGCGTCACTGGCGCTCGCGCTCATTGCAGCCTCGACCTCCACTGCATCCGCCCAGAAGAAATACGATACCGGCGCGACCGACACCGAGATCAAGGTCGGCAACATCATGCCCTACAGCGGACCGGCCTCCGCCTACGGCATCATCGGGCGGACCGAAGCCGCCTATTTCAAGAAGATCAACGAGGAAGGCGGCATCAACGGCCGCAAGATCAACTTCGTCTCCTACGACGATGCCTATTCGCCGCCGAAGGCCGTGGAGCAGGCCCGCAAGCTGGTCGAGAGCGACGAGGTGTTGTTCATCTTCAACTCGCTCGGCACGCCGTCGAACTCCGCGATCCAGAAATACATGAACTCGAAGAAAGTGCCGCAGATCCTGGTCGCGACCGGCGCCACCAAATGGAACGATCCGCAGAACTTTCCCTGGACCATGGGCTGGCAGCCTTCCTACCAGAGCGAAACGCAGATCTATGCGAAATGGCTCCTCAAGAACAAGCCGGACGCCAAGATCGCCGTGCTGTTCCAGAACGACGATTATGGCAAGGACTATCTCAAGGGCCTGAAGGACGGCTTAGGGACCAAGGCCGCTTCGATGATTGTGATGGAGGAGAGCTACGAGACGTCGGAGCCGACCATCGACAGCCACATCGTCAGGCTGAAGTCGACCGGCGCCGATGTCTTCATGAACATCACGACGCCGAAATTCGCAGCCCAAGCGATCAAGAAGGTCGCCGAGGTCGGCTGGAAGCCGCTGCACTTCCTCAACAACGTCTCGGGCTCGGTCGGCAGCGTGCTCAAGCCCGCAGGCTTCGAGAATGCGCAGGACATCATCTCCGCCGACTATCTGAAGGACGTCTCGGATCCGCAGTGGGTCAACGATCCCGGCATGAAGGACTTCCTCACCTTCATGACCAAATACTTCCCTGAAGGCGACAAGCTCGACCATGGCACCATCGTCGGCTACGGCGTGGCGCAGACTCTGGTCCAGATCCTGAAGCAGTGCGGCGACGATCTCACGCACGAGAACGTCATGAGGCAGGCCGCCAGCCTGAAGAACTTCCGCACCGAGGTGCTGCTGCCGGGTATCCAGATCAACACCTCCCCGACCGACTTTGCGCCGATCAGCCAGCTCCAGCTCGAGCGGTTCAAGGGCGAGAAGTGGGATCTGTTCGGCGACGTGATCAGCGCCGACGTCGGCGGCTAGGCCTGCAAAACACGACGACAAAACGCCCCCTGCGAGATCTTCGCAGGGGGCTTTTGCTTGCGCGCCGATTATGATCACGCGATTGCACAATCGAATGATGGTAAAGCCCGCTTACGCTTTGGCGCCTGATGCGGTAGGCAGGTGAGCGGCGCGCTTGCCGCCAGTCTCTTCTGTGTGTTGAAGGCCATCGTCATGACCGACCGACGTCCCCTGCTCCGCGCGCTCTACGACGCCGCCGTTGCCGCCGCCCATCCCAGCACGATACTGGCGCCGCATCTGCGGCCTGCTCCGAAGGGCCGCGTGATCTGTCTCGCCGCCGGCAAGGGCGCAGGCGCGATGGCCGCGGCCGCCGAGCGATACTATCTCGACACGCTAAAACTCCCGCCGGAGCGGCTGGTCGGCATCGCCACCACCCGCCACGGCTACGGCGTGCCGACGCGCCGCATTCGCGCGGTCGAGGCCGGCCATCCCGTGCCGGATGAGGCTGGCCTCAAGGGCGCGGCCGACACGCTTGAGCTTGCAGCGCAGGCCGGGCCCGACGATCTGCTCCTGGTGCTGCTCACCGGCGGAGGTTCGGCGAACTGGATCGCGCCGGTGGACGGCATCAGTTTTGCGCAGAAGCAGGCAGTTAACAAGGCGCTGCTGCGCTCCGGTGCGCCGATCGGCGAGATGAACATTGTCAGGAAACATCTCTCGCGCATCAAGGGCGGCCGGCTGGCGCGCGCCGGCAAGAATGCCGCCGAGATCGTGACGCTCGCGATCTCCGACGTGCCGCATGACGATCCTTCCGCGATCGCGTCCGGCCCCACGGTGCCCGATCCGACCACGCTTGCGGACGCGCGCGCCATCGTGGCGAAGTACAAGCTGGACATCGATGAGGCCGTGCGCCGCGCGCTCGACAATCCCGCCAACGAAAGCTGCAAGCCGGGTGACGTTGCCTTTGCACGCGCGCATTTCGAACTGATCGCGCGGCCGAAGCAATCGCTCGACGCCGCGGTGAAGCTTGCAAAAGACGCGGGCTACGAAACCATCGATCTCGGCGCCGATCTCGAAGGCGAAGCGCGCGAGGTCGCCGCCGATCACGCCAAACGCGCGCTCCAGGCGCGCGCGCAAGGAAAGCGCATCGCGATCCTCTCCGGCGGCGAGCTCACGGTCACCGTGCGCGGCAATGGCCGCGGCGGCCCGAACCAGGAATACGCGCTGGCACTCGCGGACCTCTTGAAGGACACGGCTGGCATCTCGGCGCTTGCCGGCGACACCGACGGCGCCGATGGCGGCGCCGGCCATCCCACCGACCCCGCCGGCGCGCTGATCGACGCGGCGACGTTCGCGAAGATGAAGGCGCTTGCGCTTCAGCCGCAGGTCTATCTGGACAACAACGATGCGACGACGTTCTTCGAGGCCACCGGCGATTTGCTGATGCCCGGACCGACGCTGACGAACGTCAACGATATCAGGGTGATCCTGGTCGACTGAGACGACCAGCGCCCCGCGGCGCGTTGGGACCGGAGCGCGAAACGCGCCTCGCCTATCGAACCTGGGGCCCTCGCCCCCGTATGCTTAACGCAAAGTGTACGCAAGCCGAGTCCGGCCCGGATGACGCGAGATTTCTTAACGTGAAATTCGTTGCAATTTTGGGAAGCTGCCTGCGCACGAGGCAGATCATGGAGACGATTCACCGGATTCTGTTTTAATGGTGCCGCGCTTGAGGGAGGGCAAGGATTTATGGACGATCGTGACAGGCAGGTCAGCGAGATCGACCCGCTCGTCCTTGGCGGGCTGCTCGAGCAGGCCGTCAACAACCTCTGGCTCGGCATCATCCTTTTCAACCAGAGGCGCGAGGTCGTCTACTGCAACCAGCGCTACATGGACATTTACCGCCTTTCGCCGGAGCAGGTGCGGCCGGGCACGCCGGTCAGTGATCTGATCCAGCATCGTCTCGCGCTGGGCCTGGAGATCCGCGGCGAGGCCGATGCCTATATCCGCGCCCGGACCGAGGGCGCGTTCGTGAGCGAACGAACCATCCAGGAATTCGCGGACGGGCGGATCATCGCCTATGCCGCCCACCCGCTACCGGGTGGCGGCGGCATGGCTACACACGAGGACATCACCGAACGCGAGGAGCTCAGCGCGCGGTTGCAGCAACGCAACATGCAGTTCGACATCGCGATCAACAACATGTCGCACGGGCTGTGCTTCTTCGACGCCAGTCACCGGCTGATCGTGTGCAACAAGGACTTCATCGACATGTACGGACTGCCGCCCGAGCGCGTCCGTCCCGGTACACCGCTGTCGGAAATCGTCGACATGCGCTTCGAAGCCGGCAGCGTGCCCGCGATGACGCGGGACGAATTCATGAAGTGGCGAACCGGCGTCGTCGGCTCGGCCGAGCCCATCGACAGCATCATGGAGATGCGCAACGGACGCACCTTCAAGGTCCGCCATCGACCGATGCCGGATCTTGGCTGGGTGGCGACCCACGAAGACATCACCGAGCAACGCCGGGCCGAGCTGAAGATCGCGCATATGGCGCATCACGATGCGCTGACCGACCTTGCCAATCGCACCTTGCTCAACCAGCGGCTCGCGCAGGCGTTCGCGTCAAACCAGACGTTCGCCGTGCATCATATCGATCTCGACAAGTTCAAATCGGTGAACGACACGCTCGGCCATCATGCCGGCGATGCCCTTCTCAGAGGCGTCAGCGAGCGCCTGCGCCGCCTCGTCCGTCCGAGCGACACGATCGCCCGGATGGGCGGCGACGAGTTCGTCGTATTGCAAGCTCCGATTGGCGACGGAGGCGAGGCGGGCAGGCTTGCGCAACGCATCATCGAACAGATGGCTGCGCCGTTCGAGATCGACGAGGGGCAGACGATCGCAGGCGCGAGCATCGGCATCGCCATTGCGCCGGCCGACGGCACGACACCGGAGCAATTGCTACGCAATGCGGACCTTGCGCTCTACAGGGCGAAGAGCGACGGCAGGGGCACGTACCGCTTGTTCGAACCGGCCATGGACGAAGAGGTGCAAAGCCGCCGCGCATTGGAGCTCGACCTGCGCAAGGCCCTCGCTGGCGGCGAATTCGAGCTTCACTACCAGCCGCTGGTCAAGACAGAGAGCGGCGAGATCAGCGGCTTCGAGGCCCTGATCCGCTGGCAGCATCCGCAGCGCGGGCTGATCGCGCCCAACGACTTCATTCCGCTCGCGGAGGAAATCGGCCTCATCGTACCGGTCGGCGAATGGGTCATTCGGCAGGCCTGCAGGACCGCGAGCCGGTGGCCAAAGCACCTCCATGTCGCCGTCAACATCTCTGCGGCGCAGTTCCGTTACGCCGGCCTCGCCGAGGTGATCGTCGGCGCGCTCGCATCTGCCGGGCTGGAAGCAAGCCGGCTGGAGATCGAGATTACGGAGAGCGTCCTGTTGCAGGACAAGGAGGGGACGCTCGCCATACTGCACCAGCTGCGTGCGCTCGGGGTGCGGATCGCCATGGACGATTTCGGCACCGGCTATTCGTCGCTGACCTACCTGCAATGCTTCCCGTTCGACAAGATCAAGATCGACCGTTCCTTCGTGCGCGACATCGCGACCGATGCCGGGTCGCTCAACATCGTGCGGGCGATTGCCACACTCGCGAACGGGATGGGTATGACGGCGACAGCCGAGGGCGTCGAAACGCGCGAGCAGTTCGAGCGGATCGCCGCGGAGGGGTGCACCGAAATGCAGGGCTATCTGTTCAGCCGTCCTTTGCCCGCGGCCGAAATCGAGCGCCGCTTCCTCTCCCTCGGGGCACCCGCGCTGCGCGACCGGTTCGCCGCGGCCTGATTTCCTGCCGCGCAGAGCGGTTTAAAACTCGTTGGCGATCTTCGACAGCATCTCGAGCAGGGCTTCGCGGTTGGCCTGCCCGAGCAGCTCTTTCAGCCGCGCCTCGTGCTTGGTCGCCACGAGCTTCTTGGCGCGGGCCAGCACGGCCTTGCCCTTGTCGGTCAGCACCAGGATGTGCGAGCGGCGGTCGTTGGTGGAGCGGATCCGGGCGCAGAGGTCACGGCTTTCGAGATTGTCGAGCAGGGCCACGAAATTCGGGCGTAGGATGCCGAGCGTGGAAGCGACCTCGGTCTGGTTACGGCCGGGGTTCTTCTCGACCAGCAGCAGCACCGAGAATTGCGCCGGCGTAAGCTGGAGCGAGGCCATGCAACGCAGGAAGTTCTCGAACACCTTGAGCTGTGCCCGTTTCAGCACATAGCCAAGCTGCTCAGAGAGCTCGCCGAGCTGGAGGGCTTCGGGCAGGCCCTCGGGCGCATCCTTGCGGCCCTTGGTCGCGTCCGCGGGTTTTTCAGCGGTTTTTGAAACGGTCATCGCCTCGTGCTCGTAATCCCGCTAAATTCGGGACGGGTCGCTCACCACCCTTGAAGTTATATTTGATAATTGTTATGGACTATATCAAATATCGTCAGCGTATTTCAATGGCTGTGAGCGGACCATCCACCACAATCTGGGGACCGGTCCTTAATCTTTGAGGGGGAGCGTCCGGTCTTGAACACCACCATCATGCTGTTCCTGTTGCAGGACGGCATTACCAATGGCGCGATCTATGCGCTGCTCGGCCTGGCGCTGGTGCTGGTGTTTGCCGTCACCCGCGTCATCCTGATCCCCCAGGGCGAGTTCGTCACCTATGGCGCGCTGACCTATGCCTCGCTGGCCTCGGGCCAGATGCCGGGCACGGCCAAGCTTGCACTGGCCATGGGCATCGTCGCCTTCGCGTTCGACCTGTTCGTGGCCCGCAAGGCGCTGCACGGCCGGCTGATCCTGCGCAGCGTCCTCGCCAACATCGTGCTGCCGGCCATCGTGCTGGCGGTGACCCTCTATTTCGCTGGCCAGAAGCCGCCGGTCGCGGTCTGCATCGCGCTGTCGCTGCTGATCGTCGCGATGATCGGCCTGTTTCTGTATCGGATTGCGTTCCAGCCGCTGGCCCACACCTCGGTGCTGGTGCTGCTGATCGCCTCGGTCGGCGTCCATCTCGCGCTCCAGGGACTGGGCCTGCTGTTCTTCGGCGCCGAGGGCCAGCGCGGACCGGCGGTGCTGTCCGGCGCGTTCACCGCGGGCTCGCTGCGCTTCACCGGCCAGAGCCTCACCGTCTACGGCATCACCATCGCCTTCATCGTCGGTCTGTGGCTGTTCTTCGGGCTGACGCTCTATGGCAAGGCGCTGCGCGCCACCGCCGTCAACCGGCTTGGCGCGCGGCTTGCCGGCATCCGCACCACCCTGTCGGGACAGATCGCTTTCCTGCTGGCGTCCGTCATCGGCGCGCTGTCCGGGATCATGATCGTACCGATCACGACGCTCTACTATGACTCGGGCTTCCTGATCGGCCTGAAGGGCTTTGTCGCCGCGATCATCGGCGGGCTCGTCAGCTACCCCTTGACCGCCGTCGCAGCGCTCGTTGTCGGCATCGTCGAGGCGTTCTCGTCCTTCTATGCCTCCAACTACAAGGAGGTGATCGTTTTCATGCTCTTGATCCCCGTGCTGCTGCTGCGCTCGCTCGCCGCGCCCGCGGTCGAGGAAGAGAAGGACTGAGGCCAAGATGCAGAGCCGGCTTCCCATTCTCATCTTCGCAGCTCTGATGGCGGCGATCCCGTTTGTCCCGGGCATGCCGCCGTTCTGGATCGTGCTGCTCGACAATATCGGCCTCACCGCGCTGGTCGCGATGGGCCTCGTGCTGCTCACCGGTGTCGGCGGCCTCACCTCGTTCGGCCAGGCGGCCTTCGTCGGCTTCGGCGCCTACACCACCGCGGTGCTGACGACGACCTATGGCCTGTCGCCCTGGCTGACCTTGCCGCTGTCGCTTGTGGTCAGTGGATTGCTGGCGGTGCTGCTTGGCCTGGTCACGGTCCGTCTCTCCGGCCACTATCTGCCGCTCGGCACGCTCGCCTGGGGCCTCGGCCTGTTCTATCTCTTCAGCAAGCTGGAATTTCTCGGCCGCAATGACGGCATCTCGGCGATCCCGCCGCTGTCGATCGGCGCATTCAAGATGCTCTCGCCCGGATCGATCTATTACGCGATCTGGGTCGCCGTGATCATCTCGGCCCTGCTCACGATGAACCTGCTGGACTCCCGCACCGGCCGCGCCATTCGCGCGCTGCGGCGCGGGCACGTCGCCGCCGAAGCCTTCGGCGTGCAGACGCCGCGTGCAAAAATGCTGGTGTTCATCCACGCCGCCGTGCTCGCCGGCCTCTCGGGCTGGCTCTATGCCCACCTCCAACGCGCGGTGAACCCGACGCCGTTCGGCGCGCAGGCCGGCATCGAATATCTCTTCATCGCCGTGGTCGGCGGCGCCGGCTATGTCTGGGGCGGCGTGCTCGGTGCAGCCATCGTCGTGATCCTGAAAGAGGTGCTGCAAAGCTATCTGCCGCTGATCCTGCCCGGCTCCGGTCAGGTCGAGACCATCGTGTTCGGCATCATGCTGGTGGCGCTGCTGCAACTTGCGCCCGGCGGCGTCTGGCCCTGGCTGATGTCGTTCCTGCCCGAGGCTACCGGTGGCAAGAAGCCGGACACCTCGCTGAAACTTGAGCAGCGCCCCCGCGCGGCGGGCCAGTCCAGCGTGCTGCTTCAGGTCGAGAAGGCCCGCAAACAATTCGGCGGCGTGATTGCGGTCAACAACGTCTCCTTCGACGTCCAGGCCCGCGAGATCGTCGCGCTGATCGGGCCGAACGGCGCGGGAAAAAGCACAACGTTCAACCTGATCACCGGCGTGCTGTCGGCGACTTCGGGCTCGATCTCCGTGCTCGGCAAGAAGGTCGACCGGGCGCCGCCGCAAGAGATCGTAAAGCTCGGCATCGCCCGCACCTTCCAGCATGTGAAACTCGTCCCCGACATGACCGTGCTGGAGAATGTCGCGATCGGCACGCATCTGCGCGGCCATTCCGGTCCGATCTCCTCGATGCTGCGGCTCGACCGCGCCGACGAGGCAAAACTGCTCGCGGAAGCCGCCCGCCAGATCGAGCGCGTCGGCTTGGCCGATCAGATGCACCAGCTCGCAGGTTCGCTGTCGCTCGGCCAGCAGCGCATCGTCGAGATCGCGCGCGCGCTGTGCGTCGATCCTATGCTGCTGCTGCTCGACGAACCGGCGGCCGGCCTTCGCCACATGGAGAAGCAGCAGCTCGCAAAACTGCTGCGCGAGTTGCGTGACGGCGGCATGAGCGTGCTGCTGGTCGAGCATGACATGGGGTTTGTGATGAATCTGGCCGACCGCATCGTGGTGCTCGATTTCGGCACCAAGATCGCGGAAGGCACGCCGGCGACGATCAAGACCAATCCCGAAGTGATCAAGGCCTATCTCGGAGTGGCGGCATGAGCGCGCTGTTGTCCGTCACCGACGCGCATGTCGCCTATGGCAAGGTCGAGGCGGTCCGTTCCGTTTCGCTCGAAGTGGGGCAGAACGAGATCGTCACCATCGTCGGCGCCAACGGCGCCGGCAAGACCACGCTGCTCTCGGCCATCATGGGCATTCTGCCGCTGAAGGGCCGCGTTGCGTTTGCGGGGCAAGACCTGGCGCGGCTCGACATCGAGGACCGCGTCGCGATGGGCCTGGGGCTGGTCCCGGAGCACCGCGAATTGTTCGTGACCATGAATGTCGAGGACAATCTCGAGCTCGGCGCCTTCCGCATCGAGCGGAGCCGGGCGAAGGCCTCGATAGAGCGGATCTACACCCTGTTTCCACGCCTGAAGGAGCGGCGCAAGCAGCTTGCCGGCACACTCTCCGGCGGCGAGCAGCAGATGCTCGCGATGGGCCGTGCGCTGATGGGCGAGCCGAAACTGTTGATGCTGGACGAGCCAAGCCTCGGTCTTGCCCCGATCATCGTCGCCGACATTTTCCGCATCGTCACCGAGCTTCGCGCCAGCGGCGTCTCGGTGCTGCTGGTCGAGCAGAACGCGCAGGCCGCACTGAAGATCGCCGACCAGGCTTACGTGATGGAGCTCGGCGAGTTCGTGCTGAGCGGCAAGGCCAGCGACGTCGCCGCGAACGAGCAGGTCGCGGCGAGCTATCTCGGCTTCCAGCACGAAGCCGCAAGCGCGCTGTAGAACCATAGCGTTTTCGAGCGAAGTGGATGCCGGTTCGCGTAAAGAAAACGCGTTAAAACTAGGGCCGCTTTGCTGTCTGCACAAATCCCCAGGCGGCGATCACGGCCATCAGCAGCGAGATCAGCACATTGTAGCCGGCGAGCGAGAGGCCGAGGAAGCGCCACTGCACCTCGTCGCAGCGCACAACCTTCACGGTGTCGAGCCGCGACAGCAGATCGCCGGCGCTGCCGAGATTGACGACCGGACCGGTGCAATCGGTCGGCCCCTTCCAGAAGCCCCATTCGACACCAGAATGGTAAGTGCCGAGGCCTGCATTGGCGAGCGCCGCCAGCGCGAGTATCGCAAGCCCTGCGAGCAGCAGCGGCCGCGGCGCGCCGCTTCTCGCCGCCAGCACGGTGAGCGCGCCGAGCGGGATTGCGAGATAATAGGCGTAGCGCTGCTCCAGACAGAGCGGACAGGGCAGGATCTCCAGCACGAGCTGGAAGAACCAGGCGCCCGCGATCGTCGCCGCCGCGATCAGGGTGACGGCCAGCGAGGCCGTCAGCGCAGGCGCGCTGGCAGCCGGTTTGAACGCAGGTATTGCGGCACTCTGGGTCGTCACGGCAGCCTCTTCGGATGGGTCGTGGCTTCAAGGCTCTAACCCCGCCCTGGGCCCCTGTCGAGAACGGCCGGGATCACTTTGGCGCGGGTTGACCCCGCCTTTTCCATGGCTATAGTCCGCCGGCTTCGCGACGCCCCTTGGGGGCCGACCGAGGGCCCCTGTGGCGGAACTGGTAGACGCGCTCGACTCAAAATCGAGTTCCGCAAGGAGTGCTGGTTCGATTCCGGCCAGGGGCACCAGCCTTCGCTGCTTCGCAGCTACGGCTGGGCGAGCCAAGCTCCGGCCCATCGAAGCGAAGCAGCGAAGGCTGTCCCGCCGAAGCCTTGGCGAAGGCGGACTGGATCAACGGGGCCGGAGCTTTCCCTCCCTAGCAATCGTCACAGACCGGCTGTATAAGCCGTTAGCTTCTTCACATCACCGAAGAGGCTTATATGAACGACCTGCACACGTGGCTTTCCGAACAGCACCACGGTTTGCGAACCTTCCAGATTTTTCAGCAGAAGCTCGACACGCTCGGCCGGGACGACCCCGCCCAGCGCGGCCTGTGCCGTCTCCTCAGCAACCTTGTCGGCAGCTATGTCGAGGCATTTGACGAGGCCCCGCTGCCGGTCGAAGTTGCCGATGGCGCCTATCACCGCCTGCTGACGCTGGTTGCGAGCCTCGATCTCCGTGGCGATGCCGACCGCCGGCTCGCCGACATCAATCGCGTGGCGACATGCGAGCTCTGGCAGTGACCCGCGAACCGTAGGTTCTATGGCGACATCCTCGGCTTCGCCGAACAGTCCTGGCCGGGTGGTCTGGCTTTTCGCCTGGGACATAGCCTCCTTCTTCTGGAGGAAGACCGCGCCTCGACCGTCAATCCGGTTCGTCAAGCACTGGGCTGGCGCTACATCACCCTGCAGATCTCCGACATCAACACTAAATCGGCGTGGCCGTTGCCCAACTCATCGAAGCCGGATCCACGCCTCGTCGCCCTGGTCAGGATACTCGCTCGGCAAGCCGCGCGAAACTTTATTCACGCCACCTGGGACAGCCAGAAAAGGCCTCGGGACTGACACGGGCAACCAACATTGCTGATGCCGAAATCCTGTCCATCGCCCAGGGACGGCAGGTTTTGGCGATGCTTCCCACTGTCTGCAGCCTAGTCTGTTCCGGACACAATTGCGGCCCTTCGGAAAGTATTCCGGCAGTCCCGCTGCTCGGGATACTGGACCGCTCAATGAAATTAGCCCTCGCCCCGGACCGAGAACGGCTACTCTTTGCTGACGTCTTGTTCCACGTTGTCTTTGCCGGCTACCAATTCTCTCCAAAAGGCCGCAGTTCGACATTGAACGACCACGCACTGCGATGCTGGTGTGCGACATGCCAGATCTCGTCGGCGATCGCCGCGGGCTTGATGAAGAAGTCGTCCGGTCGGTCGGGCCAGCGCTTCCTCGTCCATTCCAGGTCGATCACGGCGTCGACGACGACGTAGGCGACGTGGACGCCTTTCGGGCCCAGATCGCGCGCGATCGCCTCAGCGAGAATCCGTTGTGCTGCCTTGGTCGGCGCAAAACCGGCAAAACCTGGCTTGCCCCGCAATGCCGAGGTATTGCCCGTGGCAACGATCGCGCCCTTGCCGGACTCGACCATCGCCGGAGCAAACCGCCGCGCGAGGTACAACAGCCCCATCGTGTTGACCTGAAAGTTGCGGTTGAGAATTTGCGGATCGATTTCGCGGAAGGTGCCGAACGCCCCGCCGACGGCGTTGTGGATGACGACGCCGGGATGGCCGAGCTCGCGCTCCACTGCGGACGCTGCCGCTTCGACCTGCGCGGGATCCGACACGTCGCAGCGATAGCCCTTCGCGCCCGGCAGCTCCTTCTCCAGCGCGGCAAGGCGCTCCTCGTTCCTGGTGAGCAGCGCGACGCGATGACCGCCCTCGGCAAACCGTCTGGCGAGCGCCGAACCCGTGCCAGGTCCAACACCGGTGATGAGGCAAACAGGCGCGGTCATGTAGTCAATCCTCCCCGTTGCGGCCGGCGGCTTTCTTGTTCAGGCGGCGGCCTTCGATAACAGCTTTTCAACGTACGGCCCGAGGTCCTGCCTGAAGTGCTCGTGCGCGACCAGGCGATCAAAGTGAGCGAACACCCGCGGGTACTCGTCCCGAATTCCGGCGTGCAGGATCCTGTCCAGCCCGCGCGCGCTCAACTGCTCGGCCCGTGCGTGCTCGTTCATGGACAGCGCAAGCTCGGCGGCAAAGCAGATGTCGGCCAGCGTGATGCCGTCCCCCACCAGCGTATCGCGGCGTGGCGACAGCGCCTGTTCGAGCCCCGAGGCATAGATCGCGAAGGCCGCCTTCGCACGCGCGTGAATGGCTGCATCAACCGAGCCATCCAACAGTGCAAGGAGATAGATTTGCGAATCCCTGGCGAAGACCAGGCTGACATCCAGAAAGCTGTCGATCCTGGATGCTTCATAGGCGTCACACCCGTAGAGCGGAAACCTCGCCTCGCCCAGCCGCGCCACCGCGCGCATGATGCTGTTCGACTCGAATATTCCGGTCCTTCCGTCAGGCCCGAACGCGGCGGGCACGTTGCCGAACGGCTGTGCTTCCAAGAAAGCGTCAGTCTTGAAGAGTTGCGCGCCGGTCAACCCGACCCGCCCGGTTCGTGCAAAGGACGAAAGGGATTCCCGTTCGCCCTGCGCGAGGGGACGCGCGTCATAATCCCACAGCCAGTCCCGCAACTCCTTGCCTGACGCACCCCTGACCTCGACGTCGACGCCGCAGAATCGGGCGGCAATGGTCGCCTTCCAGACGCGCGGGTTGGGCAGGTACGAGAATATGCGCAAGTCAGCCATCATGGTTTGCTCCCGGCGACTCTTTGTATCCACAGGACGACGGGACCCGCGATCATCAGAGCCGGATGCCCTACTCCGAGCTCGCGTCGAGAATTTCACCGAACTGCTCCCAGCGTGTGCCGGTCCATCGTTGGAGCTGCAACTGCGTCCATATCATGTTGTTGCTTTCGCTGGTGTTGATCCGGATGCCAGGCAGCGCGGTCGGCAGCGCAATATCCTTCAGCGATTTCGCCTGCTTGATGACGTTGTCGCGCGAAAGATCGTCGCCGCATTGTTTGAGGATCTGCTCCAGTACCAAGCCCTGCTGGTACCCCGTCAGATAGCTGGTGTTGGTGATATCGGAGCCGGCCAGGTATCGATCGAAGAAGGCGCGATAACCTTTGATCGCCTCGTCGTCCGTCCATTTCTGGTCATTCGGATCCTTATTTGGGGTCCCGACGATGACACCGATGGAGTTTTCCAGGCCCGCCGGTCTCAGCGTGCCGGCCACCGAGGACGAAGGGAAGTCGATCAGGATCGTCGCCTTCCATCCAGTCTCCGCTGCGCGACGAATCGCCTGCGCTGCAAACTTCGGCGTGCCCGCGACAAACAGCGCTTGCGCGCCCGAGCTCTTCAGCGAGACCACTTGCGAGTCCACGGTCGGTTCCGTCACCTCGTAACTGGCGGTGACCACGCGCTTGTCGAAATCGGCGCCCAGGACTGCCTTGAAAGCGTTGACGTAGTCGCGGCCGAGATCATCATTCTGGTAGAGGATTGCGTATTTCGCCGCGGGCAGCGCACGCATCAGATACTTTGCGTAGATCTTGCCTTCGGTGTCATAGCTGACGAGGCCGGTGGTCGTCAGCGGATAGTCCTTGACACTAGTGAACTTGCTCGCTCCCGTGACGATCGCGATCGTCGGCACACGTTTTGCCGCAAGATATTTTGCCACGGCGGAGTTACCCGCCGTGCCGAGCTGGCTGAACATGAAGGCGACCTCGTCGCTCTCCACCAGCTTTCGCACATGCTCGAACGCCTTGGGCGGGCTGTACGCATCGTCCATCATGACATAGTCGATCTTGCGCCCGTGGATGCCGCCGCGGTCGTTGATCGATTGCACATAGGCCTGCACGCCCTGCCCGACCTGGCCGATCGAAGAAGCTGGTCCGCTCAGCGGGAAAATACCACCGATCTTGATCCTCGTCGGCGTGACACCCGGCGCGTCAGCCGCCCAGCAAGGCGTGGACATCACAATCACGAGTGCGCAGGCCAGTCGTGTGCTCCAGGACATCGCGTGTTCCTCCATTGTTGTTTTGCGCGCGCCCTGCATGCAGCAGACGCGACGGAGATTGAGTGGCCGCTTCAGGCGGCCAGCTTGAGTATCTTGACGATGTCGCCGGGCTCACGGATCGGCTGGGGGTTCGCCCGCGTGAAGATCGACAGCATGGCGTTCTTGCCGATCAGCTCAAAACGGTCCTCGGCCACGCCGACGTCGGCAAGCCTGCGCGGCAGGCCGAGCTCAGCGATAAACGCTGCAAAGGCCTCGCTGGCATCGCGCCCCGGCGCACCGAGTGCGGCTGCGACCGATTTTTGGGCGACCTCTGTGGCCGGCAGGTTGTATCGCAGCACGCTCGGCATCATCACTGCCGTGCAGAAATAATGCGGTACATCACAGGTCCCGCCAAGAACATGGCCGATGGCATGGCTCGCGCCCATCGGCACCCGCGCCTGCAACCCGAAGGCCGACATCCAGGAACCCAACTGGCAGCTCAGCCGCGCCGCTTCGTCGTTCGGATTGTCCTTGGTGCGCAGGAGCCCATCGTGCAGATAACGCAGCCCCTGCTGACACACGGCATCGACGAGCACATTAGGGCGGCTCGAGCAGATCGCCTCGATGCCGTGATCCATCGCGCGTGTGCCGGATCCCAGCCAGAGCTTCTCGGGCGTGTATTTCGTGATCGCGGGGTCGAGGATGATGCTGCGCGGCATCATCATCGGATGATTGAAAATCTGCTTCAGCTTGCGACCGGTATCGGTGACCAGCGCGCCGGAATTGTACTCACCGCCCGAGAGCGTACTGGGGATCGCGATCATCCTCACCTTCGGCGCGCGAAATGCCCCGAAGCGGCGGTCCGGCGTGGTCTCGAACCCGTCGAGCCCCATCGGTTCGAAGATCTCGTGCTCCATGCACATCAGCACGATCTTGGCCGCATCGACCACCGAACCGCCGCCGATCGCGACGACCAGATCGGCTTGAGCATCCTTGGCTTGTCGCGCAATCTGCGTCACCACGTCCCGGGTGGTGTGCTGCGGCACGCCATCGAAGGTCGCGGCATGGCGGTCACCGAGCGCCGCCCTGATCTTCTCGATCTCGTCGGTGGCGGTGTTGAGCGTGCGGCTGGCGATCAAATAGACGCGCTTGGCGCGCAGCCGTTCGGCCTCCTCCCGTAGCGCCTCTGCCGCTGGCTTGCCGTAGATCACGGATTCCATGGTGGGGTATTGATGGCTACCGGCGACTGGCATGCTCTTCCTCCCTGGCGTTCTTTTTTCTCCGGGTACTGCGGCGTCAGCCTCGTGACGCCGTCAGCTATCCCGGTCTTGACGTGCTCGTAGTCGCCTCGTCAGGCGACCGCGCGGGTCCGTGCAGGCTCGATCGTCCCGTCAAGGAAACCAGTCAGCCGCTGGCGGATGATCGCCTCGGCCTCGGCCATGATGCGGTCGATTAGCTCCTTCACCGTCGGAATGTCGTTGATCAAGCCGACCACCATGCCGCAGCTCCAGGCTCCGGCATCCATCTCGCCGTCGATCATCACCTTCGGATAGACGCCCGCGACCCGCTCGTGGATGTCGTCGATCTTCAACGTGGCGCCCTTCTCGCGCTCGATCTCGAGCAGCTCATCGACGCCCTTGTTCTTCAGCACCCGCTCGGTGTTGCGCAACGCGCGCATCACGAGGCGCGTATCGAGCTCGGTGGCGTCAAGCAGCGCCTGCTTCACATTGGGATGGACCGGTGCCTCCTTGGTGGCGATGAAGCGCGTACCCATGTTCATGCCGGCGGCGCCCATCGACAGCGCCGCGACCAGGCTGCGCGCATCGGCCATGCCGCCGGAGGCCACGAACGGAATCCTGAGCTCGTCGGCCGCGCGCGGCAGCAGGATCATGTTAGGGATGTCGTCCTCGCCGGGATGGCCGCCGCATTCGAAGCCGTCGACGCTGACGGCGTCGCAGCCGATCCTCTCAGCCTTGAGCGAATGCCGCACCGAAGTGCATTTGTGGATCACCTTGATGCCGGCAGCCTTCAGCGCCGGCATGTATTGCTCAGGGCTGCGACCGGCCGTCTCCACCGCCTTGACGCCGCCTTCCCTGATCGCGGCGATATATTCCGGATAGGGCGGTGCGGTGAAGCTTGGCAGGAACGTGAGGTTGACGCCGATCGGCTTGTCGGTCATGTCGCGGCAGCGCGCGATTTCGTTTGCCAATAGCTCAGGCGTCCGCTGCGTCAGGCCGGTGATGATGCCGAGGCCTCCGGCGTTGGACACCGCGGCCGCCATCTCGGCAAAGCCGACATAGTGCATGCCGCCCTGGATGATCGGGTGCTGGATGCCGAACAGTTCAGTGATCGCTGTCTTCACGATGATCTCCCGCTTTTCCCGATCAGTGGATGATTTCGAACAGGCCGGCTGCGCCCATGCCGCCGCCGATACACATGGTCACGACGCCGTACTTCGCCTTGCGCCGCCGCCCCTCGATCAGGAGGTGGCCGGTCAGCCGCGACCCGGTCATGCCATAGGGATGGCCGATCGCGATCGAGCCGCCATTGACGTTGAGCTTGTCCGGATCGATGCCGAGCTTGTCGCGGCAATAGATCACCTGCACCGCATAGGCCTCATTGAGCTCCCAGAGATCGATGTCGTCGATCTTCAGATTGTGCCGCTTGAGAAGCCGCGGGATCGCGGCGACCGGGCCGACGCCCATCTCGTCGGGCTCGACGCCGGCGGCGACAAAGCCGCGGAAGATGCCGAGCGGCTTGAGTCCCTTTTGCGCGGCGATCCTGTCGCTCATGACCACGCAGGCCGAGGCGCCATCCGAGAGCTGGCTGGCATTGCCGGCGCTGATGGTCCTGCCCTCGAACACCGGCTTGATCTTGGCGAGGCCTTCCGCCGTGGTATTCGGCCGCGGACCCTCGTCCCCGGCCAGCGTCACCTGCTGATAGCTGACCTCCTTGGTGTCCTTGTCGACCACCGCCATCTTCGTCGTGATCGGCACGATCTCGTCGCTGAAGCGGCCGCCCTGCAACGCGGCGCCGACGCGGCGCTGGCACTCGAGGCTGTATTCATCCTGTTTGTCACGGCCGATGTTGTAACGTTCGGCGACGACCTCGGCCGTCTCGAGCATCGACATGTACATCTCAGGCTTCATCGCCATGAGATCCTGGTCGACCGCGTGGAACTTGTTCATGTGATCGTTCTGCACCAGGCTGATCGACTCGATGCCGCCACCGATCGCGATCTCGACGCCGTCGAGCATCACCGAGCGCGCGGCCACCGCGATCGCCTGCAGGCCAGAGGCACATTGGCGGTCGATCGTCGTGCCGGCAACGGTCGCCGGAAGCCCGGCGCGGATCGCGCCCTTGCGCGCAACGTTCATCACCATGGTGCCCTGCTGCATCGCGCAGCCCATGACCACATCCTCGACCTCACCGGGCGCGATGCCAGCGCGCTTCACCGCCTCGGCCATGACATGGCCGGCGAGCGTCGGTCCGTCGGTGTTGTTGAGCGCGCCGCGATAGGCCTTGCCGACGCCGGTGCGTGCGGTGGAGACGATGACTGCTTCGGGTGACGACATGCTTGCCTCTCTGTCTCAGGCGGCCGCGTCGAGCTGCGCGTAACGCAACACGTGGTAGGCGGGATCGCCGAATTGGATATTGATGGAAGAGATCCGCTTGAAGTAATGACCGACATTGAGCTCGTCGGTCATGCCCATGCCGCCGTGCAACTGCACGGCCTGATCGGCCACGAATTTTGCGGCATAGCCGATCTTGGACTTGGCGCCCGAGGCGAGCCGCGAGACGCCGGCCTCATCCTCGCCAAGGCTGAGGCTGAGATGCTGCATCAGGGACAGCGCCTCCTGATGCGCGATGAACATGTCGACCATCCGGTGTTGCAGGACCTGAAAGCTGCCGATCGTGACGCCGAACTGCTTTCGTGTCTTGGAATACTCCAGCGTCGCCGCGTTCAGCTCACCGATCGCACCGACCGCCTCGGCACAGAGCGCGCCGATCGCGCGGTCGCGGCAGGCCTCCAGCGCGGCAACGCCCTCGCCCTCCTTGCCCAATAACTCCCCGCGCACGCCCCTAAGGCTAACCTCGGCTGCCTTGCGGCCATCGATGGTCTTAAAACTCTGCAGATCGAGGTTGGCGGCGCGGCGATCGACCACGAACAGGCTGACGCCGCCGCGATCATGATGATGGCCCGAGGTCCGGGCGGAGACGATGAGATAATCCGCCCAGGGTGCGGCCAGCACCGCGGTCTTCTCGCCAGTGAGAACATAGTCGTTGCCGTCCCGGCGCGCCGTCGTGGTCACGGTGGCGAGATCGAAGCGCGAGCCCTTCTCGGTCCAGGCCAGTGCCCAGAGCTTCGCTCCCGCAATAATGTCGGCGATGTAGGCCTGCTTCTGCGTGTCGGAACCCACCTGCTCGATCAAGCCACCGGCCACCACGACCGTCTCGACAAAGGGCTCGACGACGAGATGGCGGCCGAACTCCTGCATGATGATCATGGTCGACAACGGCCCGCCCCCGAGCCCGCCGACATCTTCCGAGAACGGCGCGGCGAGCAGGCCGAGTTCGGCGAATTCGGCCCATTGCTTTCGGCTGAACCCTTCCTCGCTCGCGACGATCTTGCGGCGCGCATCGAAATCATACTTGTCGCGCAACAGGCGCTGGACGCTGGACCGCAACAATTCCTGCTCTTCCGTGAACTGGATATCCATCCGATCCTCTTGTGGCGCTATTGCTAGAGACCGAGCACTGCTTTGGCGATGATGTTGCGCTGGATCTCGTTTGATCCGCCGTAGATGGAGAGCTTGCGCGCGTTGAGATATTTCTCCGCCGCGGTGTGGCCGTAGTCCGGACCGGGCATGAAATGGTTGGCGCTGACCGGATGCTCGCGGATCGCCAGGCCGTAATTGCCGATCGCGCGATGAGTCAATTCGGTGATGTTCTGGAAGATCTCGGTGCCGCGGATCTTGAACAGCGAAGCCGCCGGCCCCGGATCGATGCCGCGCGCCATCTGCGCCACGACGCGAAGCTCGGTCGCTTCCAGCGCCAACACGTCGAGCTCGACGCGGGCGATGTCCCTGATGAATTCCAGATGCGCCGGATCGTCTGCGCGAATCTCCGCCTTCACGATCTTCTTCAGTTTCTCGATATAGCGCGTCGAGCGGCCGATCCCGGCCATGCTGGTGCGCTCATTGCCGAGCAGGAATTTGGCGTAGGTCCAGCCCTTATTCTCCTCGCCGATCAGGTTTTCGACGGGGACGCGGACGTTTTCGAGGAAGACGTCATTGACCTCATGGGAGCCGTCGATGGTGATGATCGGACGCACGGTGACGCCCGGCGACTTCATGTCGATCAGCAGGAACGAGATGCCGGATTGCGGCTTGGCCGTCGGATCGGTCCGCACCAGGCAGAATATCCAGTCGGCGTGCTGGGCCAGCGTGGTCCAGGTCTTGTGGCCGTTTACGATGTAGTGATCACCGTCGCGCACCGCCTTGGTGCGGACGGTGGCGAGATCCGAGCCCGAGCCCGGCTCGGAATAGCCCTGGCACCACCAGTCCTCGCCCGACAAGATACGCGGCAGGAATTTCTTCTTCTGCCCCTCATTGCCGAAGGTGTAGATCACCGGGCCGACCATGGTGACGCTGAACGCCAGAGGCGGCAGGGTGCCGGCACGGCTGGTCTCCTGCTCGAACACGAAACGGCGGGTGATCGACCAGCCGGGCCCGCCATATTCCTTGGGCCAGAGCGGCGCGATCCAACCCTCCTTATAAAGGATGCGATGCCACAGCAGCATCTGCTCCTTGGAGAGGTCGGTCTCCGGGTTGGGAACGCGCATCTCGGCCGGATAGTTGTCCTTGATGAAGGCGCGGACTTCGCCGCGAAACGCCGCGTCTTCAGGGGATAGCGCGAGCTCCATGGGATGCGCTCCCTACCACTTCTCGCCGAAAGGACGGATCTCGAGCTCGAACGTCCAGGCGCTCTTGGGCTGCTGGTAGAGCTGCCAATAGGACGCGGCCACCGACGCGGGCGGCATCAACAGGTCCGGATTGTCGAGCGCATCGGGGCCGAGCGCTTCGAGCCGGCGCTGCCGCACCCATTCGGTATCGACGCCGGAGTCGATGATGAGGTGCGCGACATGGATGTTCTTCGGTCCGAGTTCGCGCGCCATCGCCTGCGCTACGGCCCGCAGGCCGAACTTGGCGCTGGCGAAGGCGGCGTAGCCGGAACCGCCGCGCAAGGACGCGGTCGCGCCGGTGAAGAAGATGTTGCCGCCGCCGCGCGGCAGCATCAGCCGCGCTGCCTCGCGCCCCGCAAGGAAGCCGGAATAACAGGCCATTTCCCAGACCTTGCGAAACACCCGCTCGGTGGTCTCGAGGATCGGAAAATTGACGTTGGCGCCGACGTTGAAGATGCAGACCTCGAGCGGCGCGTGCTTGTCGGCGTCGTTCAGGAAGGCGGTGATCTCCTCCTCCTTGCGCGCATCGAGCGAGCGGGCGTGGATCTCGCCGCCGGCGGTCTCGACGTCCGCAACCAGGGGCGCGAGCTTGTCGCCATTGCGGCGACCGGCGAAGACCGTAAAGCCTTCCGAGGCAAATTTCTTGGCAATTTCGCCGCCGATGAAGTCACCGGCGCCGATCACCGCAACCGTCCTGTTTCTCTTCTGCATGGGACTTCTCCAGCCTTGTGAGACGTTGAAGCGATCTCGCCCGCTTTAGCTGCGTAGCGATTCCGCCAGCTTGTGCTTCAGGAGCTTGCCGGTCGACGTGGCTGGCAGCGCGTCCATGAGGATGACCTCCGACGGCCGCTTATAGGACGTGAGCTCCGGCGCGACATGCGCCATCACGTCCTGCGCGGTGGCCGAGGAGCCCTTCAGGAGCTGGACAAAGGCCACGATCTCTTCATTGCCCATGACCGGCCGCCCGACCACGGCGCATTGCACCACGTCGGGATGGGTGCTGAGCACCGCCTCGATCTCGGCCGGATAGACGTTGAAGCCCGAACGGATGATCATTTCCTTGGTGCGGCCAACGATGAACATCGCATCGCCCTCGAAGCGCGCGAGATCTCCCGTGTTGAACCACCCGTCCGGGTCGATCGCCTTCGCCGTGAGGTCGGGCGCGCGATAATAGCCGCGCATGACGTTCGGTCCGCGGACATGCAGTTCGCCGATCTCACCGTTCGTCACGACGATGCCATCACGCGCCACGATCCTGGCTTCGATACCCGGCACGAGGACGCCGACCGAATTGTCGCTGCGCGGCGCCTCAGGCCGCACACCGGAAATTCCGGGCGAGCATTCAGTAATACCAAAGGCGTTGCCGAGCGGAAGACCAAGCTCCTTCTCGACCCTTGCCTTTAGCTCGAGGTCGAGCGGGGCGCCGGCGACGCTCATCAGGCGCAGCGCACCACGCTCAAGTTTCGGCAAGCCTGCCATCTGCTTGTATTCCAGCAGCCGTTGATAGGTGGCGGGCACGCCGTTCAGAAGCGTGATGCCTTCCTCGGCCAGCGCCTTGGCCAGCGCAGCGGGATTATATTTGGTGACCAGCCGGGTGACACCACCGACCATCAGCGTCATCGTCAGCAACGAGATACCGACAATATGCGAGATCGGCAGCACACAATACTGCACGTCGTCCGCCGTCATGCTGCGCAAATTCGCCGTGGTCCTCGCCGAAAACAGCAGGTTGCGATGCGAGAGCATGACGCCTTTCGGCGTTCCGGTCGTGCCGGAGGTGTAGATAAGGACCGCTACCTGACGTGTGCCGTCGGCCTCGACCGGCTCCGCCTGCGTGTCCTGGTTCAGAGCAGACACGCCGATGTCGTGGAGCGGCCCAACATCCTGCACCCGAGCGTCGTAACGCGTCGCGTGCGCGGCCGCCTCTTCGGAGACCTTTGCCGTGAAAAACATGCGCCGGGCGCCGCTGTGATCCCTGATCTGATCGAGCTCACGCGGCGACAGCCGCGGATTGGCGACAATCGCCCAGGCATCGAGGCGGCTTGCTGCGAACAGGAGGCAGGCGAGCGCGATCGAGTTCTCGCTGACGATCATCATGCGATCGCCGGCGCGGATGTCTAGCGCGCGCAGCGCCTCCGCCGTAGCACCAACCGCCCGATCGAGTTCGCGATAGGTCAGGCTGGCATTGTCTTCGATCAGCGCCGTCTGGTCGGGAGTGGCGGCAACATAGGGGTCCATGACCTCATGGATGCGCTGCGGCAACGCGTTCGTGATTTCGGCTGCAGCCTGCTGCCAGTTCGCCAATGACACCTCCCGTTGAAAGGCCCTTTGCGGGCTCGGTTCGTTCCATGCCTCCGCGCGGTCAGGCGCTCTTGCGCTGCGCCGAGCTCAATTGCGCAAGGATTTCGTCCTCGACATCGCGCAGACTGTCCTTGCCAAAGTAGATCTCGTTGCCAACGAAGAACGTTGGAGAGCCGAACGTGCCGCGCGCCACCGCGCCGCCTGTATTCTCGATCAGCCTCTTCTTGACGTCGTCCTGCTGGGCACGAGCGATGATGCGATCGATGTCCAGCCCGGATGACAGGAACGCCTCGCGGAACACCTGCGGATCGTCCATCTTCTTCGGCTCGACCCACATGTGGTGATAGGCGGCACGGAAGTAGGGCTCGAACATCTCTTCGGACTCGGCCGCGACAACGCCGCGCATCAGCATCAGCGTATTCACCGGAAAGAACGGATTCGTCTTGAATTTGGTGATGCTGTGGCGGCGCAGGAAACGCTCGGTCTCGAGCGCATTATATTCCGGCTTGTTCTTGATGCCGCGCAGCGACTCCGCGGGCGACATGTTGCCGGTCGCCTTGTAGACGCCGCCGAGCAGCACCGGCACGTAGTCGAACCTGACTCCCGTTCGCTGCTCGATGGCAGGCAGCGCAAGCTCGGCGAGGTAGGCGTTGGGACTGCCGAAATCGAAGTGAAATTCGACCTTGAGCGGAGCTGCCATGGAACGCTCTTCCCTTCGATGGCGGCAATCGTTCGCCACCTGATTGATCGTGGCGCGAGTCCTAAAGTTCTATTTTAGAACTGTCAATATGATCATCATCATTCAATGCGCCCGTTTCCGCGTGGAATGAGGCATCCTATTGAAATGTAGTGAGTTCTGATTTAGAATTTATTTTCTTGGATGCCGCAGATCGACTGGAGACGTTGATGAAATGGGATGCTCTCGAGGAGGAGCCGTGCTCGCTGGCCCGCACCGTGGCGGTCATCGGCGACCGCTGGAGCCTGCTCATCCTGCGTGAATGTTTTCTTCGGATCCGCAGATTCGACGAGTTCCAGTCGTCGCTTGGCGTGACCCGGCACCTCTTGGCCGATCGGCTGAAGAAGCTCGTCCGCTTTGGCGTCCTTCGCAAAACTCCCTATCAGGACGCGCCCAAGCGCTACGAGTATATCCTGACGCAGAAGGGTCTCGATCTCTATCCGATCATCATGTCGATCGTGCACTGGGGCAATATCCACATGGTCGATGCGCGCGGACGGCCGTTGCTGCACGAACACAAGAACTGCCACAAGATGTTCGACCCCGTCATGGTCTGCTCCGAATGCGGTGAGCCTCTGACCGCGAAGGAGGTCCATGTTCATCCTGGCCCCGGCGCGCGAAAATCCTCACCTGCGCGTGCGAAGGCCGTCGAGAACGAGGCGAAACGATAGCCGACCGAATAAATGCATAAGCGGCCTGATAGATTTCGATGTAGCGACTACTCTTCAGACAGTCCTTGACTGCTTTCGCACCTTGTGCCGCTTAGCGTCTTCGTCGCCCTGATCACTCTTGCGGCGAGCACCTGAGGGACACGGCAGTGCCATCGCAGGCCCTCGCGCGATCAGGTGGCGCCCGGCTGGCGGAGCGTGATCCGCGTCAATTCGGAGGGGCGACCGAGTCGCAGCGCGAAGCCGGGCCACAGCGCGGTGCCGTTGTTCACGTAAAGCGTCATCCCGTCGACGTCGTAACGACCCGACACGTAGCCGGCGTTGGCGCGTGCGGCCAGCCGGTCGATGCCCAGAATCAGTCCTCCATGCGTGTGTCCGGACAGTTGCAGAGCCACGCCGAGCTTCGCGGCGTTCCGTGCGTCGCTCGGCTGATGGTCGAGCAGGATGACAGGGACGCCTTTGGGGGCGCCTTCGAGGACGGCGGCTAGGTCTCGGACGAGATGTCTAGTGCGGCGCGACGCCCGGTCGGTAATGCCGGCGAGGACCAGCTTGCTTCCGTCGCGATCGAGAACGATGTGCCTGTTCTCGAGCGAGAGCAGTCCCAATTCGGCGAAGTGCGCCATCCACGTGCTGTAGCCGAAGATGTATTCGTGATTGCCCGAGATCACGTAGACGCCGTCGGTCGCCTTCAAGTCCCGCAACGGCTCGATGTCGGCGCGTCGCGCATCGAGAGTGCCGTCGATCAGATCTCCCGTGATCGCGATCAAGTCGACGCCGAGTTTGTTCGATCGCTCGACGACGGCGCGCGCCCATGAAGCGGGAAACAGCCGGCTGATGTGCAGATCAGTCAGTTGCAGAATGGTGTACCCGTCGAACTGTCGCGGAAGTCCGTGGATACCGACTTCGATGTCCTTCAGCGGCGGAATCCGCATCGCCTGATGGACACCGACAGCGGCCGCGACGGCAGCCAACGCAGCCAATCCATAGCGGACGCCGTCGGGTGCGCTCACGATGTCCCCATGGATCAGAAGTCCGACCAGGAGTCCGACATCGAGCGCCAGTTGCAGCAGCGCCAGCAAGACGATCGCGCCGAACGCCCAGTTGAAGAGGACGACCACCGGGCGCGGAAACTCCGGAGAGAATGCCGAGCCCGACGAGAGCTTGCTCCACCGGTGAAACTGCAATGCGACCAACGCGAGCGCCGCCACCAAGATCTTGATCGAAAGCGGCAACTGCAGCGGCCAGATGAAGCGGGTCAGGATCAGCAGATAGGCCAGGCCGAATATGAGTTGGGGAATTGGTTCGCTCCGGATTTGATCGGTGCGGCTTTCGTACACGAAGCCCAGCGCCATCTCTACTCGAATTAGCTTCGGTCAGACCGCTTCCTCGGCTCGCTCGGGCGCGCAACCTTCCCGCTTGAGGTTCATGAGGTGACCGGTCGCCCGCGCATCGCACAACTACCGAAAAATCGGATTGCCACGGACATCGTGCGCATCGCCGACGGTGTCCTCGCTGAGCATTGGGATGTGCTGGAGGACGAAGCGACCCGGGCCGAGTCGTAAAGCCGATTGCCGATGCTCGGCGAGAAATTCCCGGAATGAAGGCGCATCGCCTTGCAGGGTGGCTGGCTCCTGATCGACCATAAGATCGGCATCACGGAGCGCGGGCAGTGTGCCCGACGGAGCGTCGTGTCCCAGTTGCGCATCCGTCCGAGCCTGTCGTCGCATTGCCTGAGGTGGCAGGCCGAACACACGCACGAATGCCCGCCGCATTCTTTCTCGATCCGCAAAGCCCGTCTGCCGCGCGATGATCTCGATCGGATGCCGACTGTCCTCCAACATCAATCGGGCGGCCTCGAGACGGAGCTTTTCGATGGCCTTTGCCGGCGACTCGCCGGTCTCCGCCGCGAACGCACGAGTGAATTGACGGGGGCTCAGATGGGCCGCCTCCGCGAGCTTTTCCACCGTAAGTTCGGTATGGAGATTTTTCCTCGCGAATGCGAGTGCGCTTTGAATTCGGTCGGACTTCGGCTCGAGTTGGAGGAGCGCCGAGAACTGCGACTGTCCGCCTGAACGGCGATGATGGATCACCATTTTCTTCGCGACCGCTCGAGCGACGTCCGGACCGATATCGTTCTCGACCATCGCCAGTGCGAGATCCATCGTCGCCGTCATGCCCGCCGACGTCCATACCGATCCGTCGATGACGAATATCCGGTCTTCCTGCACCTTGACCTTCGGATAACGTCGCTGAAGTTCCGCCGTGTAGTCCCAATGCGTCGTCGCCTGCTTGCCGTCCAGAAGTCCTGCTTCAGCCAGCGTAAATGCACCGACGCACGTCGCGGCCACCCTGCGGGAAATCTCGGGAGCCTTTCGTAGGTACGTCAGCACTCCCTCGGACGGACTTAGCGACCGGTCCGTGCCGCCGCCGACAATAAGTGTGTCGAAGAGGGAATTGTCGAACGGCTCGGTCTCTACTACAAGCCCGGCCGTCGTCCTTATTGGTCCTCCGTTCTCCGAGATAAAATGAACGTCGTAGCGGCGTTCGCCAAACTCCGAGTTGGCGACCTCGAAGACCGACATCGCCGCGAAGCTCATCACGTGAAAACCTGGAAAGGTCACTACTCCTATTCGCTGCAAGCAAACCTCCCACTATCCGTGATAAGCATTACGTTGTTCGGGGATCGAGCAACCCGGGCTCTATGTAGGTCCGATCTCGGAATTGGCCACTGGCCAATTCCGGCACCAGACGGCAGCCCAGACGAGTGCCTGTTCCGGGAGAATGGCGTTAATTGGTCGGGCGCGTCTATTGGGCTGCGATTGTCTCCTCGCCTCGCGATATTGCCGGGATTCCTTGCGGCTCACTCAAACGGACTTTCAATGTCGCCCCAGACTTTGGAAGTTTTTAGCTTTGTCGGTTTGCATTCATAGAAAATATCGCACAGCAATATGGCGTGTTTCGAATTTTTCTGTCGAGATCGCCCCCTTCCAGATACTTGCGCTTGCCGTCGCCTTGTCGAAACATGGGATGTCCCGAAACGTGGGCAAAACGTCGTTTGGCGCTCAGCTTTGATCGCCTAGCCTTAGCGCTTCTGAACCGCACTCCATCAAGCGTTTTCGGAAACGACGAGAGCACATGGCGAAATGTTGGAGGTGAATGGCGAAATCGAAAGGATGGTCGAGCTGCTGGGGGCTGCCCGCACTGACATGGTCACCCAACTGGCCGCCGCCATGGCCATCATCCGAGATGCACCGCTTCGGGAACGGCTCGGCAAAATTGCCGGGGTCGATCCGGGTCAGGATTTCTTGATCGGCCAACTCAAGAACCAAAGCTGGCTCAAGGTCGGACGGCATGGGTACACCATCGATCGCAAGCGACAGACCGGATGGTCCGTCGTCGATCTTGATGAAGTGCTTCGGACGCTACCGGAATTCGAAAAATCGCTGCAGGATTCGATGCAGCGAACATACGCCACGAGGGATGCGTACGGCATTCTCGAAGCTCTCTTCGAACCGTCGCCCATACAATCGCGATCGAATTTCCACGAGATCTTCGCCTGGGCTCCCCTGTTGGAACAGATGGCCTACAATGCTGCGATGCGCATCCTTCCGGTCCTCGACACGCTTCGATCGGTGGTGAGATTTGAATTGAGCGGGACGTCGGGAATCGGCGCAACGAGCCTGCGCGCATACTGGCAGCTTCTGCATGCACTGGGCCAACTTACCCTGGTCGCGTCAAGTAACGAGGCTCGGCCATGGCTTGCGGATATGGCCAATAGCTTCGTATGGGAAAGCTGGACACCAAGCTTTGTGCTCCTGAGAGAACGTACGTTCTGGCTTGCCGCCATCGCAGCGAGGTCGGCGGCCGCGTTCGGCGAATCCGTCGTGGAGGGCTATTTACGGAGATTGTCGCACGCCAGACACCCCATGATGGTTTTCGACGCACTCTTTGGGCTGACGGCAATAGGTTTGGCAAATCCACCGTCAAAGGCTGGGATCCTGGCCGAACTTGACAGCATGCGGGATGCAAATCTTGCACTTAGCGGGGATCACAGCGTCTATCTCATCTCTTATGAAAGCGCGGTTCGCGTCTTGTCCGGACCGTCGGTCGGACAGCGGGAGTTCCGCGAATTACACTGGCGTGCAGGCAGCGCCGCGGGGATGGCGACGCGCCCTGCCCTTATCGGTGACCCAACCGCGCTTTCCGCGTCCGGAGAGTATCTTGGGTTCTCCATGCTGCCCTTCGTTGCCGACAGCTCCCATGACGAGCATTTCCCGAAATTCCCGGCCCAGTCCGACAGGGAGATATCTCGCGGAAAAATCGCGGCCGCTTTTCGTCGTGCATGGGTCGCGGAGCCGACGTCTCCCACCCGACACTTCCTGAACTGACAGCGCCTCGGTTCCGCTCCCTTCGCACGAAGGTGCTCATGTCCTGGAAGGTGGGATAAATGGCGTTTCCCGCTTCGGCCGAACGATCTACTTGGTTGCCCGGACCAAGAGAGCTCCCGGACACGCGACGCTCGAAGGCGCGAGTTCTCCGACCAGTTTCACGGAAGCGAGGCACGCAGTGAAGATCGCAATCCTGGATGATTACCAGAACGTCGCACTGAGCAGCGCCGACTGGTCCGCGGTCGCCAAAAGGGCGGACATCACCGTCTTCAACGATCATATCGACCAAGTCGACGCATTGGTCGCGAGACTCTTGCCCTTCGACGTGATTTGCGTCATGCGCGAGCGCACGCCCCTGCGCCGCGACATTATCGAACGTCTACCGCGGCTGAGGTTCATTGCCTCGACCGGACCTCGGAACATTTCCATCGACATGGCCGTCGCTCATGAGCGCGGCATTTTAGTCGCCAACACGGGCTACAGATCCACGCCGACAATCGAATTGACCTGGGCGCTGATCCTCGCCAGCGCGCGTCATCTCGTCGGAGAAAGCAACTCAATCCGGGCCGGCGGCTGGCAAACCTCGGTCGGCCATGAACTCGACGGCAGGATCCTTGGAGTCTTAGGTCTCGGCAACGTCGGCGGACAGGTCGCGAGGATCGGCCGCGCGTTGGGCATGAAGATCATCGCCTGGAGCCAGAACTTGACCGCAGAAACGGCGGCAGCCGCGGGTGCCGATCTCGTGACCAAAGACGAACTCTTTCGGCGGGCCGATATCGTGACCATCCACCTCATCCTGAGCGAGCGCACCCGCGGTCTCGTCGGCGCTGCCGAGCTGGCGCTCATGAAACCGACGGCGCGGTTGGTCAACACGTCGCGCGGCCCGATCGTCGACGAGCAAGCGCTCATCGAGGTCTTGCGCGCACGAGCTATCGCGGGGGCGGCGGTCGACGTCTTCGATACCGAGCCCTTGCCGGCCAGGCATCCGTTCCGATCCCTAGAGAACGTGCTGGCGACGCCGCATATCGGATTCGTCGCCGAAGACCTCTACCGGACTTTCTATGGCGACGCGGCGGCGGCGATCGGAGCCTGGATCGAGACGCAGGCGCCAAGCCCGTGAACATCGGAAGGAACGCCAGCAAGGATGCCGCAGGATTCCGTCGGCCTCGCCGTTGAGTCCTGCGTGTGTCCTGGAAGGTGGCAAAAATGGCGTTTCTCGATGCTGAGGGACGATTTACTTGGTTATCGATCCTGGGAGCAACCGCATGTCACGCAGCGTTCGATTTCACGAGTTCGGCGGTCCGGAGGTCCTGAAGATCGAAGATGTGACCATACCAGATCCAGGCCCCAAGGAGGTCCGCTTACAGATAAAGGCCTTCGGCCTGAATCGAAGCGAGGTCCTGACCCGATCCGGTAAAGCCGCAACGAAGGCACCGTTGCCCGCGCAACTTGGTTTGGAGGCTGCGGGTCTGATCGAAGCGCTAGGATCGGAAGTGGACGGTCTTGCGGTCGGCGACAGGGTGGCAGTCATTCCCGGCGAGACTGGCCGCGGCTACTATGGCGAGGTTGCCCTCGCGCCCGCCAGGACACTCGTGAAAATACCGGACGATCAGAGTTGGCAGGAGGCGACAGCAACCTGGATGGCGTTCGGCACCGCCTGGACCGGGTTGATCAGTATCGCCGGCATCTCGGCGGGGCGGACAGTATTGATAACGGCAGCATCGAGCAGCACGGGTCTTGCTGCGATCCAAATCGCGCGAAAGGTGGGTGCGATCCCGATTGCACTCACCCGGACCTCCGCGAAGGCGGCGGCACTGCGCGAGGCGGGAGCCGCTCACGTCATCGCAACCGAGGAACAGGACCTAGTTGCGGAGGTGGCTCGGTTGACCGACGGCAAGGGCGCCGAGGTGGTGTTCGATGCAGTGGGTGGGGCAACCTTCGAGAAACTTGTCGAGGCGACGGCGATCGGAGGCTTGCTGGTCGCGTACGGTCGACTCAGTCCCGACGCGACCCCGTTGCCCCTCGCGCAGGTCTTGTGGAAGGATTTGACGGTCCGCGGCTTCGTTCTCCCGACCGCGATTGCGCGCGACGACAAGCTTGCAGCGCTTAAACAGTTCATCGGCGAAGGGCTTACGTCTGGCGCGCTGCGGCCGATCATCGCCAGAACATTCCCCTTTGATGAGATCGTGGCCGCCCATCGCTACGTCGAGACCGGGGCGCAGTTCGGCAAGGTGGTCGTGACCGTCTGAAGGAGCGACGAGAATGGGCAAGTTGCAGGGAAAGGTGGCCGTGGTGACCGGCGGGACCACGGGAATAGGTTTCGCTACAGCGAAGCGGTTCGTTGAAGAGGGCGCCTACGTCTTCATAACGGGCCGCCGCCAAAAGGAGCTCGACGAGGCTGTCAAGGCGATCGGCAGCAACGTTGCAAGCGTTCGCGGCGACGTCTCCAAACTTCCGGACCTCGATCGTCTCTGCGAGACCGTAAAGGCGAAAGGAAAGATCGATGTCCTGGTCGCCAATGCCGGGATCGGCGAATTCGCTCCCTTGGCAACCCTCACCGAGGAGCATTTCGACAAGCTTTTCGATCTCAACGTCAAGGGCACGCTGTTCACGGTGCAAAAGGCCTTGCCCCTGATGAACGACGGAGGATCAATCATTCTCATCGGCTCCGTCGCGAGCATCAAAGGCACAGCTTCCTTCGGTACCTACGGCGCGACCAAGGCCGCGGTTCGCAATTTTGTGCGAACCTGGACCGTGGAGTTGAAGGACCGTCGCATTCGCTCGAACGTGCTGAGCCCCGGTCCGATCAAGACGCCGTTGGTGGATCTACAGCCGCCGGAGGCCATTGCGAGGATACTGGCCACCATTCCGATGGGACGCATGGGAGAGCCGGACGAAGTCGCCAAGGCGGCGGTGTTTCTGGCCTCGGACGATTCCAGTTTTGTCACGGGCATCGAACTCTTCGTCGATGGCGGTCGAGGTCAAGTTTGATCAGCGGAAGGGCGGCCGGAGGGGTGGCAAGTCAACACCTCTCAGGAACCCCCATCGCGCACGACATGGCAGGTAGTCGTCCCGTGGGCGAGAAGCCTACCCTTCGCGTCGAGCAATCTGCCCTCGCCGATCGCCATCTGTCGACCGACATGTAGCGTCTTGCCCTCCCCGCGGACGACCCCGGTATCGGCGGACATAGGTCTTACAAAGTTTATCTTGTATTCGAGGGTGACGGACGAGAGGCCCGGCTCGAGCGATGTTACGATGGCCGCTGCCATACAGGTATCGAGCAGGACGGCTGCGTACCCACCATGGACGAATCCCAAGGGATTGTAGTGCTCTGCGGTCGGTATCGCGGTTAGCACGACGAACCCAGGCTCAGCCGCTTCGATGTTGATATCGAAAAGCGCGAGCATCGCCGAACGCGCAATGGAGCCCTCCATGAGCGCTCTGAAGTATTTAAGACCAGAGAAAGCGGAAACGCCTTCGTTTGCGGTAGGATTCATATACTTAGCCTGCAATTAGTTCGTGCTCATCACTCGCACGGGACCAGCCTGATTAGGGTTTCTTCCGCGGTTTAGAGCGCTGACTCGCACGCTCATCGAGAGACGCGAGCACGTCTCGCCGAACGTTCTCCAAAATCTCGTTCGAAAACGTTGGCGCAGCCTGTGCGACAGACCGTGACAGGATGAGCGCACCCAGCATTTCGCAGTGCAGATTAATTGCCTGCTCGCGCAACGTCCCGCGCTCGCCTTGCGCAGCCAGAGATCCACTCTCCGCGATCAACCCGGCCAGGATCGTTATCTGATCGTCCAATCCGCCGGCGAAATGAGACTGCGCTGCGGCGCCCAAGCGAGGCGCATCGCCAACAAATCCGGCGACAGGGCACCCGTGGTCGATGTTGTCGCGATGGGCTTGCGACAGATACCAGTCTACGTAGCACCGAAGTGCAGTAGTTGACTCATCGACCGGGCCCCTCACGAATTTGGTGAACTCGGTATTCCCCTCAGCGATTGCCGAAGCAAGCACTTCGGCAACCAGGTCGGCCTTCGACTTGAAGTGGTTGTAGAAGCCACCTTGGGTGAAGCCAGCGTGCTTCATCAGTTCGCTCAGTCCGACAGCCTCCACTCCGCGCTCTCTGAATAGCAGCGTGGCCGCCGCGACAATCGCGCGGCGGTTTTCCGCAGCCTGTTCTCTCGACACGCCCAAAAGCCTGCTCCTCGATTCCTTGCCACCACGCCCATTGACCTAATACATCACGATTGTGTTTACAATCGATTCTTACGGTCAGGATGCTGCCAGGTTGACGTGCATGGGAGCGCCACCGGCTCCCTTTGACGCTTAAATTTTGAGGTTTTCTAGAAATAAAGCATCCTGCCCGTCCCTCAAATGATCGAAGCCGACGATCTTTAGGTTGACAAAGACAATTGTGATCGACATTGTCTTTTCATCGAATACCGCCGCTTCCGCGCTGACACGCAGCGCCTTCAATCTGGAGACAGACATGATCAATCGCCCGACGATCCTGACGCGTCGCAGTGTATTTCGTGCCGGCACCGGGCTGGCCCTTGCCGCTGTGGGAACGCCGATGCTCACCCCCGCGTCGGGGCTGGCGGAAGGCGTCCGTCCAGCCGGCGCGGAGCCGCTAAACGGTGGCGGCTTCTACCGCTTCAAGATCGGAGACTTCCAGGCAACCGTGATCTCGGATGGCTCTGGGCAGATACCGATCCGGCCGATCCTCGTCATGAATGCCTCTGAAGCTGAACTTGCTCCGGTGTTGAAGGCAAACTTCATGCAGCCGGTGATCCAAGTCACCAACAACATCCTGGTGGTCGACACGGGACACGAGCGCATCCTCGTCGATTCCGGCTTTGGTGAGAAACTCGGCCCGTCCTTCGGTAGCTTTCCCGGACTCGAGGCGAATCTGAGCCGGGCCGGAATTTCGCCGGAGAGCATCGATCTGGTCGTGACGTCGCACGGTCATCTCGACCATATCGGCGGCTTGGTGACGAAATCGGGCGCGTTGGCGTTTCCGAAGGCTCAGTTCGTCTTTGTCGATACGGAGTGGAATTACTGGACCGGCAGCCGTTACGAAAGTGAGGTCAACAGTTCACCGATGCCTGACCCGTTCAAGAAGGGCACGATTGGGGCGGCACGAGATAATCTGCCACCGGTCGCCAACCGTTCCCGGTTCATCAAGCATGGCGGCGAAATCACAAGCGGCGTGCACTATGTTTCGGCGCCCGGACATTCGCCGTCCCATGCCGCAATCCTGTTCACCTCAGGCAAGGACCAGTTCATGCACATGGGTGACATCGCCCATAACCCGGTGACCAGCCTACAGCATCCCGACTGGTCGCCCATCTTCGACTACGACCCCGCGCAGGCGATCAAGTCACGCAAAACCATTCTGGACCGCGTCGCGACCGACCGGATCATGGTGATGGGCTATCATTTTCCGTTCCCGGCCATTGGACATGTCGCCCGACGCGACGCGGCATACCACTGGGAAGCCGCCCAGTGGATCTGGTAGCGAGCCGATGACAACAATAAAGGCGATGCAGCTGACTTCGCTCGTCACTGCAATCAATGTCCTGGTCGCGAGCGGCTTTTCCATCGCGGCAATCTTCCGTCCGGAAGCCGTGGTGCCTGCCGGCTCCATCCCAACAGAGGCGTCCTTACTACTAGCCATGTACGCGGCGGCGCGCACAATTCCACTGGCTTTGTTTGCATTGGCGGCAATCTACAAACGAGCGACGTCTGCGTTGCTGATCCTGGGCCCGCTCGCGGGCGCCATGCAATTGCTAGATGCCGGAATCGGTCTGTTTCAGCATGATCTGGGAAAATTCGCTGGGCCGCTCTTTATTGCCGTCCTCCAATTCCTGGTCGTCTATCTGCTTCACAGATCCGTGCGGATCTCGCCACAGACCGAGCGTGGATAAACGCGCTACGGCCCGGTACTTCCAAGTCGGCCCCAGTTGCGCGGTGATGCTAAACAAGGGACAAGAGAAATGCAGTCAAGCCACTCCCATCTTCAGCGCTTGTCGCAAGCCGCTCTATCCCGTTCTCGGTTTCTCCAGCTCGCTGCGGGCGCGCTAGTCCCATTCATCGGCTTGCCCTCGTCGTCCGCCGCCGTCAAAAACCCTGAGCCGGCGCAGAACGGTGCCGCGCCAGGGACCAAGGATGCGGCGGCGTCGGGCCGTATGGGGGCCATCCTCGTAAGCCAGTTCGGCCCCGTCAAAATTCACTCCTACCTCAGTCCCCCGGACGGCTTTCACGTCAATACGCAGATGATCGAGGGGCCGACGGCAGTCGTCATCTTCGATGGTCAGCTCCTGCTGCCGTATGCCGACGAAGTCGCGTCATACGTGCAGACGCTCGGCAAGCCCGTCGACCGGATCATTCTCTCGCATGCGCATACGGATCACTGGTCTGGTCTTCAGATTCTGACCGAGCGTTTCCCCGACGCCCGTGTGTTCGCCCTCGACGGGATCTCCGACCAGCTCCGCGCCAGAGGTCAAGCCAGACTCGATAGCTTCCGCCCGATATACGGTGACAGGATCGCGACCAAGGTCACCGTCCCGACGCAGACAATCGCCGAAGGCGTGCAACGGATCGACGGCATCACCTATGACTTCAAGCGATTCGTCGACGCTGAATCGGATTTGCAGCTCGCCGCTCTGCTGCCCGAGCAAAAAGTGTTGATGGTATTCGACCTGGTGTTTTCACCGAACGAACACGCCTTCACGGTCGTCGATCATTTCGATCACTGGATAACCGTACTCGAGCAGCTCAAGGCGATTCAAGGCTACGACACCCTCGTCATCGGGCATGACACGCCAGTCAACCGCTCCGCGGTCGACAGCACGATCACCTACGTCAAGCGTGCCAACGAGATCCATGCGGCTTCCGCCGACGCGAAAGCCTATAGCGCGAGCCTGAAAGCCGCTTTCCCCGACCGGCAGCAAGCCGACTGGGTCGATTTCTCCGCCAAGCTTCTTTACGCACCGCGCCCCGTCAAGAAGGCCCATCTCTGATCAAAGCGCAACTTGAAGGAAGCCTCACCGATGAGAGCCATTCAGTATCGCGCCTACGGCGATTATGCGGAGAACAAGGTCGTTGATCTTCCGGCACCAGCTGCGAACGACGGTCAGGTGCTCGTGCGGATGCGCACGGTCGGGATCAATCCGCTGGATAACACCTTTCGGTCCGGCCACCATTATGCTGCGACGCCGGAAAATTTGCCGCGTGTCGGTGGGCAGATGGGGGCCGGCATCGTGGTGGAGACAAGGAGCCCCAGCTTCAAAGTCGGCGACCGCGTATTCGTCACGGGACCTGGCTTCGGCATTATTGCAGATGGCACTTGGCGAGAACTGGTCGCCGCACCCGCCACCGGCCTGATGCCAATCCCCTCGCATATCGACGATGATCAGGCCGCTGCCTTTCTCGCCGGTGCGGGCTATCTGACCGGGTATCTCGTGCTGACGGAGTTTGTTGCCTTCAAACCCAGGCAGAGCGTGCTTGCTCCCGCAATAGGTGGCGCGGTGGGTATGGAGAGTGTGCAGATTGCACGCAAGCTCGGCGCATCGCTCGCGATTTCCACCGCCAGCACCAGCGCAAAAGCGGAGACTGCGCATGCTGCCGGCTACGAGCACGTCATCGACCTCTCGCGCGAGAGCCTGCGGGACGGCGTGATGCGGCTGACCGACGGCCGTGGTGTGGACGTCATTATCGATGGCGTCGGCGGAAAGCTCACGGGCGAGGCGCTTGGTTGCCTGCTTCCAGGAGGGACGTATGCAGTGGTCGGCTATGCTGGCGGTCGCCACGCAAGCGTCAATCTCACCGACATCATCTGGAAGGCGGCGAAGGTCCGTGGCTTCACTTTCAGGGCCTTTGCGCCGGAGACGCTCGCTGCCGCGCAGAAGACACTCATCGGTTACCTGTCCGAAAGTACGATCCAGCCAACCATCGCCAAAGTGTTTCCGCTCTCCGATGCTGCGGACGCGGTCCGCCACCTGATCGAGGACCGGCCGTTCGGCCGCGTGCTCATGCGCGTCGGGGACTAGACCCGGACGCAAGGTCGTATCCTTGACGCATCTTTATCGGTCGTGAATCTCGACGTCCAGGTAGTCAAGGAAAACCGCAGTTATGCCCGTTATCTTTGGGCCGGCCGGCGTCCGCTGCACCACCCTGCGCCGGGTCGGAACGACGAGGCCCGCGAAGCTTTTCGGGTCATAGAGGTAGTGCGAGGCTACGCCGCCGAGCACATCGGTCGTATAGTCGATGCGCTTCAGCAATCCGTCGCTGTTGAAGTAGAATTGTTGCGTATCGCAGTGCGTCGGGATGTCTTTCGGATAACGCACCTGTAGAACGCGCCAGCTCTGGCCGTCTTCTTCGTGAGGAGCGAGCTCCTGGATGTCGAAGCCGTCCCGAACGAAAATAAACGGCGTCGCAAGGTAGTTCCACATCGCGTAGCCGAGGAAATAGAGACGCTGGAGCTGGTCCCATTTGGTATCTCGAACATGCCCGGCAAAGGAGGCGCGCGGTTCTTTGAGGTCGATGATCTCCCGACCGTCATCGCGCGCCTCGATCCAGACGCGGCCCGGCGTGTAGATTCCCCGTGTGCCCTCCTCACCATAGGGCTCCATGACGGTTCGAGGCCGATCGACATCGATGGTGACCTTCGTATGCTGATGTTCCGGGAAACCCTTCACCTCGAGCAGTTGGCCGGAAATGATCAGCGATACATCGATCGACCTGATACGCTTCCACCTGTCGAGCCCTCCATGAGCGGACACGGCGAGCTCAAGTAGTTCGTTCATTTGATGGTCCCCTGTGCGTAGCCCGTACCAATCGCTCGTTCATCAGATCGCCGGACCACGCGCTGCGCGGCGGCTCTAGCGGCCAGTGACCGCAAGAGATCCATCCAGGAAGATCCGCCCATGGGTTACAAAGAGTTCCGGAAACTGAAACAACGAACCGTGCCCGGAGTCCGGATAGACGATCAATTGAGCGTTTGGGATAGTCTGGGAGAGCGTGAACGAATTGACGGTCGGAACCATGATGTCGCTATGGCCGTTCACGACAAGTGTCGGTTGCGTGATGGCCTTGAGCTCCGCGAACCGCTCGCCGCGGGTCTGACGCCATTCGGTGATGGCTGCCCGCTGCGCCGCCATCGTTTGTGCCGATGTCGGTACGTCGACATCTTCCTTCCGCGCGTGCCGGCGCGCCCAGAACGCCTTGCCGGCGAACTGGCTCGTCTGCGAAGGCCGGAAGAATAGATAAAGGAACGTCTCTATTGGGCTTTGCCCGGTTTTCGGATCAGTCAGACCGCCGTACTCGGCGTATTTCGGGTCTTGCGGCGGTTCGCCCGCTCGCGGCCCGGTGCCGGCGAGAATAAGACGGCGGATCAGTTCGGGATGACGTAACGTAAGTGTCTGCGCCACATATCCTCCGATCGAGAAGCCCAGCAAATCAATCTGCGAGAGTCCGAGCGCCCCGACGAAATCGGCGGCGTGCTCCGCCATCGTATCGATCGTGTCCGGCGTCTCGCCACTCGACGAGGCGACCCCCGCATTGTCGAACAGAATGACCGGACGATTTTCCGCAAAGCCGTCGGTGACCGCGGGATCCCAATGATCCATTCCGCCCCGAAAATGTTGCATGAAAAGAAGCGGCGTGCCGCGTTCCTGTCCGAACCGGCGGTAGGCGAAGCGAATTCCGTGGGCTTCAACGAACTGGGTGGGGGCCGTGACATGTCGGTATGTCATGCTTGGTTCGTCCCGTTCTGCGCTCCAACTCGGCGATCCGCCGGAAGCGGCACTCGGAGAAGCGCTGCGCACCTGTTACGGTTCGGTTGTTGTAGCTAGAGATGCTGCGTGTGGTGAGGACGAAAACCCATCAAAAACGGACGCGCTGAAGTGGGTATCCTCCTGCCCGACAGGACCTCAATTCGGTAACCCTCAATGCTCTACGGTTTCGACCAAACCGGCCGCGACGTCGCGTGCGCATTCTTCGAGGTCCTGTATCACACGCCGACGGTCAGCTCGGCGCCTCACGAGAGCGGTACTGACGGGAGCAACGCCGATCTCGACAAACCTGATGCGGGGGTTGGAATAATAGAGCTCCGCTCGCGCTCCCACGATGACGACGGCCTCGCCGGATTCGACGGCCGCAAGAGATTCGCGGATCGTTGTGACGACCGGCCCTCGCGCGATCGGCCGTCCCGAAGGTGTGTGATCCGGGAAATGGATCGCCGCCCAAGCGCCCAAATGATGATTGTCGGGCAAAGTCGGCAAGGTCTCGAGCGCGAGCTCCTCAGGATCGATCCAGTCCCTATTTGAGAGCCTGTGATCGGCCGGCACCACCAGCTTCTTCTTCTCCACGAGCAGCACCGTGCATTGCACCAGGCCGTCATGCGAGAGCGGAAGCCTACAGAACGCCGCATCGACCTTGCCCGCCGCAATCGCCTCAAACTGGTCCAGCAGCGAAAGCTCCACCCATTCGACATCGATATGAAACTTGCTCCTGAGATGCTTGACGAACGGCAGGGTCAACTCATAGAGACCACCACCGAGGAAACCGATCCTTAGCCGGTTTGGCTGACCAAGGACGGTCTTCCTGCAATCGTCCAGCGTGGCATGCAGAACCAGCGCGGCGGGTTCAACGCCGAGGCGAAACTTCTCGCCAAGCGACGTCAGCTGGACGCGCCTGCTCGTTCGGACCAGCAGCGGTCCGCCCACTTCCTGCTCCAGGGTGCGTATCGCTTCGGAGACGGAGGATTGCGCGAGCGACAGTCTCTTCGCCGCTCTTCCGAAATGGAGATCCTTTGCGACCGCCAGGAAGCAGTCGATCTGCCGCAGTTCCACGCCAATCCTCGCGTCAACCGATTGATCGGATGGGTCGATTGAACGCGAGCCTACGCTGCGGTGATGCTGCCTGCAATCAGGATGAGGCAGGAGGCGCTACAACCTTGCTCAGCACCTGGCCCAGCCCTGGACATCAGCTCGCGAGCGACGGCCGATCAATCGGCGCCGCCGATTGAATGCACGGTAATTGGCCCTTGTTGCGAACGGCCCCAAGGAAAACATCAGTCGGCGAGTTGGCCCGACCCAACGCCGCTAGGATTTTTCCATGACCCAGCACAGCCGCCCGAACGAACCGACCCAGTTCGTGGACACCGCCAACTTTGCAGGGCGCGATGAGAATCTCCGTTGCCTTTCCTACGGTGTCCTCCGCAAGCTTGCCGGGCTTCCGCAGGATCTGTTCGCCGACTATTGGCGCGATGTCCTCGGGCCGCTCTGCGCGCGGCTTCCCGGCATCAGCTACTACGTGCAGCACCACTTTTCACAGGACCGCCGGGCAAACCTCTGGCCTCTGCCGGATGGCGTTCGCCACATGGACGTCGTGCTCGACGGCGCCGCGGAGATCGGCTTTGCCGACATCGACGGCCTCAACCGCTACGCCGAGGCAAGCCCGGTGTTGTTCGGAGACGTGTTCCATCTGTTCGAGCACATCGTCGCCTACAATCTGCCGAGGGGGTCCCACACGCTGGTTGATCGCGAGCCCGACGGCATTCCAAACGGGCCGGACCGATTGTACCGCCTGCATTTGCACCTGAACGGCGGATCTGCCGAGGGATTTCGGCCCTGGCTGTCGGAATGGGCACGACATCTGTCATCCGCGCCGGCGGTACGGAAGTTGCGCCTGCATTTGCCGGAGCCGTACGACAACGCGCGCCCATCGCCGCCCTCGCCCCACGGCGATCATCGGGTCAGCGACGAACGCAAGGACATCGGCGTCATCGAGATCGGTTTCGCAAGCGCGCTCACCGCACGAGAGTTCTGCGAAAGCGAGACCTATCGCGCAACCATCACGGACCAGCGCAGGCATCTTCGCTCAGTCGGCGCATTCCTGGTGAGCGGTGTCTACACCTATGTCCGCGATGGCGTGATCACCACGGCCGGTTTGAGAGGCAGCCGGACCGCGGAGCTCATCGAGCGAATCGGGGCCGTCAACCAGACGCGGAATGAGGTGACACGGCGCTTCGTGCAGGACACGCAGCGGTGACGTCGCCCCGAACCGAGGTCCCTGACCAAGCGCATTAGGCCATCCAAGTCGAACACGAGGAGTCACGGGATGTCAGACACATTGAAGCTTTACCACGCCGCCAACTCGCCCAATTCGCGGCGCGTCCGAATTTTCCTGGCCGAGAAGGGACTCAAGCCGACGCTGATCTCCGTCGATCTCGGCGCCGGCGAGCAACACTCGGAAGCCTACAAGGCAATCAATCCCGGCCGCGTCGTGCCGGCACTCGTGCTCGAAGATGGCACCGCCATCGGCGAGGTGCCGGCCATCATGCGGTATCTCGATGAAGCCTTTCCCGAAACGCCGTTGCTGGGCGCGACGCCCAAGGACAAGGGCTTGGTCGTGATGTGGGAGCGGTTCGCTGAGCTCGAAGGTTTTGCGCCGGTGATGGAAGGCGTGCGCAACAAGGCGGAGCGGCTGAAGGGCCGCGCCATCGCCGGACCGCACGGCTATGAGCAGATCCCGGGATTGGTCGACCGCAGCATGCTGCGCGTGAAGAACTTTCTCACCGACTTGAACGAACGGCTCGAACAGGTGCCCTTCGTCGCCGGGGAAAGGTTTTCGGCAGCAGACATCACTGCGCTGGTGACGATCGATTTCGCAAAGGCGCTCGACATATCGATTCCGGCGGAGCACCGAGCGCTGATGCGCTGGAAAGATGTGGTTTCGGCGCGGCCCAGCACAAATGCATGACGCGAAAGCAACTCCGTGGCTGACTGCAGGCCAATAGGAGATAGGTCATGCCCAAAGGATACTTCTTTGTCGAAATCGAGATCACTGATCCGGCGGCTTATGAGGCCTATCGCACGAGCGTTCCGGATATCATCGCAGCACACGGCGGCAGGATTCTCGTGCGCGGCGAAGACGCGCAACCGCTGGATGGCCTCGTTCAGCACCGCCACCGGGTAATCGTCGAATTCGATAGCCCCGAGGCCGTGAAGAACTTCTATCACTCCGAGGCATATCAGGCGGTGCAGCCGATCCGGCTCAAAGCCAGCAAGGGCTTCGTGTGCCTCCTGACCGGAACGGAACAGATCCTCCAGCTTTCCGGACACCTTCTCTAGACGCGCGCGCTCGTAACCGGCTCTGCGCAGACTGCCGTTTCGCGCACGTGCCGAATACCATGCCCCAACCCCACTTGACGGAAGCATCATGTCCCGCACGATCAAATTCGCACAGGCCGGAGGACCGGAGGTCCTCGAATTCATCGAGACGGATGTGCCCGATCCCGGCCCGCACGAGGTTCGCATCGAGGTGAAAGCAATCGGCATCAACCGCGCCGATTCAATGTGGCGCAACGATAGATATGTCGAGTCACCGATATTCCCGGCTGGTCTCGGATATGATTGCGCCGGCCTTGTCGACGCCGTGGGCAAGGACGTCACCGATTTTGCAGTGGGCGACACAGTCAGCACGATCCCCGCATTCTCCCTAAACAAGTACTTCACCTACGGAGAGATCATTCTTGCGCCCGATCATGCTGTCGTGAAGCATCCGAAATCGCTGTCATTCGCTGAAGCGGCGTCGGTTTGGATGATGTTCATAACGGCCTACGGCGCGCTCGTCTTCGACGCCGACGTCAAAGCCGGTGAATTCGTCATCATTCCCGCAGCTTCGAGCTGCGTCGGCCTGGCGGCGATTCAAATTGCCAACCATGCCGGTGCGACTCCGATCGCGCTGACCCGCACGTCGGACAAGAGAAAACGGCTGCACGAGGCCGGCGCAGCCCATGTCGTTGCGACCCAGGAGCAGGATATGGTCGCCGAGGTGATGCGCATCACCAACGGTCATGGCGCACGCGTCGCCTTCGATCCCGTAGGCGGTGCAGACTTTCCCAAGCTGATCGCCGCGCTGACGAACCAGGGCATCGCCTACATCTACGGCGCACTGAGCGAGGATGACACGCCGATCCCGGTGCTGGAGATGATCCGCAAGATGACGATCGTCAAAGGGTACAGTATCCGGCTGGTCACGGGCGACGCGGCGCGCCGGAAGGCCGCGGTGGAGTACGTTACCAAGGGTCTTGCGAGCGGCGCTCTCAAGCCGATCATCGATCATATCTTCAAGTTCGACGATATGGTGGAAGTGCACCGCTATCTGGAGAATAGCGGCCAATTCGGCAAGATCGTCGTTACCCTTTGAGCGACCACGAGCCGAGCGCAGAGGTCGCCAGCGCGGGCATCGGCGCCCGCCGCTGGGTTGCGCTCGCCGTCGTCCTCTCGGGCATTTTCGTGACGGTCATGGACAATTCGATCGTCAACATTGCGATTCCGGCAATCAGAAGCTCGCTGCACGCGAGCTTCGGCGAGGCCGAGCTCACGGTAGCAAGCTACGCACTGGCCTTCTCAGCAGGCATGATCACCGGGGGACGACTTGGCGACATCTGGGGTCAGCGTCGTGTTTTCATGGTGGCCTTTGCAGCGTTCACGCTGACGTCGTTCGCCTGCGGGGTTGCGCCGAACATTGAGGTTCTGATTGCCGCCAGGCTGCTACAGGGCGCCTCGGCGGCGATGCTCGCGCCCCAGGTATTTGCCTTGGTGCGAATGTCCTTTGCCGATGGCGGCGAGCGCACGGCAGCGTTCGGCGCAATGGGCGTGGCGATCGGCCTTGCCAACATCGCCGGGCTTATCCTTGGGGGATTCCTCGTCCAAGCCGACTTGTTCGGCCTTGGCTGGCGCATGATCTTTCTGGTGAACCTCCCAATTGGGATCGCTGCAATGCTCCTGACACCGCTCGTGCTGGCCGACGTCCGTTCTGGTGAGCACAAGCGGCTTGACCTTGCGGGTGTCGCGCTGAGCACACTCGCCATGCTGCTGCTGATGCTGCCGCTGGTCGAGGGCCCGGAGCGCGGCTGGGCCGGGTGGCCAACCGCGATGCTGGTCGCGTCCCCGGTCGCCTTCGTCGGGTTCTACCTCCACCAACGCTGGAAGTCGCGGCACGGTCTCTCTCCGCTGCTCGAGACCGATCTGTTTGGCGACCGCGCGTTCAATGTCGGCGCGCTTCTGATCCTTATCTTTTGGGCATCCACGACACCCTTCAGCTTCTCCTATGTGTTGCTCATGCAGATCGGCTATGGGTACTCGCCACTGGCCACAGCAGCGAGCCTGGCAATGCTTGGTGGTGCGTTCGGAATCGTTTCGCCGATTGCAAGTCGGCTTGTGTCGTTCGGGGTGCGCCGCATCATGATGGCAGGCGTCCTCGTGGACTTGACCGGCATGCTTTTGGCGCTGGTCCTGTGCAGGACGATCGATCCGCTTCCGGCCGCATGGCTCCTTCCGTCCCTGTTGCTCGTTGGCATCGGTATGGGCCTTTTCATGACGCCCATCCTGAACGTGGTGATGAGCGGCATCCACGACCGCCACGTCGGATCCGCATCCGGGGTCCTGACGACGATGCAGCGCGGCGGCAATGCATTGGGGGTAGCGGCACTGGAGGTTCCTTTCTTTCTGACGCTGTCTGGTGCCGGATCGAGAGGCCTCAACCAGACGGCATCCTATGTCCAGGCGTTTGGTGCGGTCGCCCTTTGCAACGTGCTGATGCTGCTCGCAGTCGTCGGGCTGCTTCTCCTCCTGCCCGACAGGACATCAGGTCCGTCATAGCCGACCGACGCACGATCGTTCGCGTGGTCATCACGTGGATGCAGGTCGGGTGGCAGAAGGCGATATGGTGGGCGTCGCCGTTGCGAGCACAAGCGTGGCGACGTTCATCAGGATGATCGCAGCCGCACCGATATCGACGGCGAGACTGAGTCCCCTCGCCGTCGCAATAGCGCCCAGAACGAGGGCCAGCGCACCCATCGACAGATAACCCAGGAGATAGAGGGCGGAGAGTATGCCGCCGCGGTTACGCTCGGGAGCCACCGCGCTGATCACTTGCAGGCCGCCGACAAATAACAGGCTGTAGGCCCCTCCGGCGGCGGCGGTCGCCAGCAGATAGATAACCAGATCGCGCAAGCTGACCGCGAGGACGAGCAGCACCATGCCCGAACACGAGACCAGCGCACCGACGATTAGCGCCGCCCGCGGCGAGAACGGCCGGGCGATGATCCCAATCGCGCCCATCACGATGGGAAACAACGAAAGAACGGCGCTGTTGAGAAAGGCGTTGGGCGAGCCGATGAGATCATGCGCGACCTGGCCGCCGAGCGAGAGGATCAGGACGCCGAATGTATAGGCCGCGACCATGGCGGTCGATGACACCGCAAAAGCCCGACGTACATGCTTCGGAACCGATGGCATTCGCGAGCGCCGGTCACCGCCCGCATCGCCGGGTGTATGACGAGGCAGGAACCACGTCCCGATCAGAAGGACGATGAGAAAAAGGGCCAGTACCCAGAAGCAAAGGCGCGTCGGCCATGGCCCGTATTCCGTCAACGCGCCGCCGAGCAGTAAAGCCGCAACGAATCCGATGGCCTGCGCCCCCATCGTAAGCGAGGCGGCGCTCTTCGCATGCTCCGGGCTTGTGAACTCCAGAATCGCGGCGGTCGACGGGCTCGCCGCCAGGCCGACGCCGATGCCCATCAGCGCGCGCCCTGCAAACACCCACCACACGCTAGGTGCGACCGCAAACAATAGCGCACCGACGAGTGAGGCAAAGAGGCCCGCCAGCATCGTGACACGGCGGCCAATCTGGTCGGAAATGCCGCCGAAGCCGACCAGCATGACGACGACGGTCATCGGATAGATGGCGAAGATGCCCGCCGTCATCGTATGGGTGAGATGCCACTCCTCGGCATAAAGCCCGTAGGTCAGTGCCGGCGCCGCACTTGTCCAAAGCGTATGACCGACCACGCCCGCCGACACCAACAGGCTCGCCCGACGCCCGAGGACGAACCGCCCTCCCATCGAAGGCTGAGTCCGGTCCGCCATGCTACGGCGAACGGACGCAGGCGCTACCTTGGTCATCGCTGTCGTCCTCGCGAATTCCACAAAGCGTCTGGAAGTTTACGAAGCGGTTTTGCCGCCATTCACGGCGATGATCTGGCCGGTGATGAACGACGCCTTGGCGGAAGCGACGAACACGATGGCATCGGCGATCTCCGTAGGGGTGCCGACACGCTTGAGAGGCACTCCCGCGATCAGTCCGGCCTTTCTCTCGGGCGTGCCGGTGAACCGGTCCAGCATTCCCGTCTCAACGGGCCCGGGCGCGACCGCATTGACGCGAATGCCTGATGCCGCACCTTCGAGCGCTGCGGATTTGGTCAGACCTTCGACCGCGTGCTTGCTGGCGGTGTAGAGCGATGCACCCGGCGCGCCTCGATGTCCCATGGTCGACGAGAGGTTCACGATACTGCCGCTGCCCTGCGCCTGCATCACGCGCATCTCATGCTTCATGCTGAACAGCACACCGAGCACGTTGGTGTCGAAAGTGGCCGCGTAGCTTTCGGCGGTCTGTTCCGTCACCGGACCGGGCTTGCCTTCGGTGCCAGCGTTGTTGACGGCTACATCGAGTCGGCCGAACCGTGCCACGGTCTTGTCGATCAAGTTGCGGACTTCGTCTTCGTGGCGAACGTCAGTGCGAATGAATTCGGCTTCGACGCCGAGGCTGCGGAGCTCCTGGGTCAAGGCATGTCCCGCCTCATCACGGCGGCCGGAGACGACGATCCGAGCCCCCTCCTGCGCGAAGGCCAGGGCGGTGGCACGGCCAATACCGGCCAAGGCGCCGGTGATCAGGACAACGGAGGTGGTCATGAAGCTTCTCCTGTAAGATCGGGCAGTATTGCTGGAAAGCCTTGCTTGGCAGGTGACCCCTAGGGTCAAGGCGGGCGCCGCGTTCCCGCAAAGCTTTGTTACAAGTGATTTAGGTGGCCATGGCGGAAAGGAGAAAGACTTTGTAGAGTCCACGCCATACTCTAAAAGTATGGATAGAGCATGGAGCTGCGTCATCTGCGCTATTTCATTGCAGTGGCTGAGGAAGGAAGCCTCACGCTGGCGGCCGAGCGGCGGCTTCACACTGCCCAGCCGTCCCTGAGCCGGCAGATCCGCGATCTCGAGTTGGAGGTCGGCGCCCAATTACTGATACGCAATCCGCGTGGAATCGAACTGACCCCGGCAGGCCGCGCCTTTCTCGATCACGCACGCCTGGCGCTGGCGCAGGTCGAGGTGGCCGGCGAAGCGGCGCGGCGGGCGGCCCAGATCGCCAAGCCGTCTTTCGTTCTTGGATTTCTGACCGGACACGAGGTGACGTGGCTTCCCGAAGCGCTGAGGATTCTCCGCGACGATCAATCCAACATTGAAGTGATCGTGCACAGTCAGCTATCGCCCGACCTTGCAAGGGGGCTGCTTCAGGGCAAACTCGATGTGGCGTTTCTCCGGCGGGAAGACCAGATGCCGGGCCTGGCATTCAAGTTTCTGGCCAAAGAGCCCCTCGTCGTCCTGCTGCCGAGCGATCATCGCCTCGCCACGCACGATACCATTCGCCCGCAAGACATCCCGCACGAAACCTTCATCAGCGTTCCCAAGACGACATCACCTGCTCTCAGGGCTGTCATCGACGATTATGCGGCGCGCACCGGAATCGATCTCACGCCTGACCAGGAAGTCGATAATATTTCGATGGCGATCTCAATGATCGTATCCACCCGCGGCCTGGCCTTGTTACCCCTCTATGCCCGAAATCTTCTTCCGCCATCGGTCGTCAGTCGCCCTTTGCAAGGCGAAGCACCGATGATCGATCTTGTGATCGGCTATAACAGGGCAAACACGTCCTCACTTCTCAAGATGTTTCTCTCCAAAGTGGACGACCTGATCGCGCGTGGAAGCGGAAGCATTCCGTAAAGGGCTGGCCGCTCGGTTCGACGGGTCACGGAATGATCCGCTCACGCCGAAAGTCTGAAAACATCCGAAAGAACATGTCCTCGGTGTCCACCAGGTCGTGGAATCCGAAACGACGGGCCTTGCTGGTATCGGAGACGATATCGTAATCGGAGGCGAATACGCCGTCCGGGTAACCCCAGGCCGCGATCTCTTCGAAGCGGAATTTCTGCAATCCGTTCTTCTCGACAATTTTGTCCCAGATCGGCCCCTTGTCCGCCATGGACCGTACGAGGTTGATGTGTCGCGGCGGCGCCAGCTCCATCTCGAAGAAACTGGCGAATCTGGGCCACAAATTCTGCCATCTGATGAGATCACTGTTGGTGATGTTAAACGCCTGGTTGGCGCATTTCGGATCGGTCGCCATCCACGCGACGGCCTTTGCCAGAAGAGCGGCGTCCGTACATTGGTAAAGTGCGGTATAGGCTCCCGGCTTACCCGGAAAGCTGAGAGGCAGCCCCAACGCCTTGCAGACGTTCGCATAGACTGCGATCGCCAGCGTCAGGTTCATCGGTCCTCCCGTGGAGAATCCGCAGACCGCGTGCGGACGCCCGACCGACCATGTCCAGAGCTTTCCTTTCTGGAATTCTTCGAGAAAGTCCTGCTGATCGTAATAGAAATTCGGCGGCATGTGCCGCGGATCGTCTTCTTTGGTCGGAGTCTTATAGGGACCGAGGTGATTTCCATACCACCTGGTGCCCTGGGACAGATGAACGTGCTCGAGCACAGGTGACGCGGCGTCGACGGTCTTGACGAGGTTGAAGAACATGTTGGCGTTCGCCGACATCGTCTCGCCGGGATCCGCCCGCTCCGTGATGGCCAGATAGAACAGGTGCGAGATGTTGGTGAGCGGACCGAGCTTGGCCTGGCAGTCAGCCGGATCGACAAGATCCACGGCAATGTGCCTGTAGTCACCGGGTATCTGCGGCTTGCGCCGCGACGCCGCAACGACATCCCAGCCACCCTGCTCAAGCAGGTGAGCCAGCATGTAGCCGCCGGCCAGGCCGGAGGCGCCTGTGACAAGTGCGGTACGTTTTGTCGTTGGCATCCGTGCTGTCTCCCCTACGCCAGCCTGATCTCGTCAACCCGGTCCGAGTAGAACGCGACGTAATCCTTGATCTGCGCCATCGCCTCAAACGGGGTCTCATAAGTCCACACAGCGTTGCGTGAACGATCACTCCCCGCTGGAATGCTGTAGTAGGAAGCGTCGCCCTTGTAGGGGCAGTAGGTGGTGTGTTCGCTGCGCGTAAGCGCGGCCATATCGACATCGCGGCGGGGGATATACTGAACGGGCGGGTAGGACGCCTCGCGAAGCGTCAATGCATCGCTTGTGTCGGCGATAATCTTTCCGCCGACTTTGACAACGACGCGAGACGGGTTCGCCTCGATCGAAATGGGGTGATCGAGCCCTGGAATCTTTATCGGCCTGTCAGTCATGATGTCTCTCCTGAATGGAAGCGGATCGTGCGGAAACCTTAGGCGGTGACCAGTCCAGTCGCGCTTCGATTGTGTTTGGAAGCCACCACGCCCCGGCCTTCCGGATCCTGATTGTCGGCACCACCCGAAACGCCGCGGTGAGCTGGCCGGCCGAGCGCCGCCCGGCCAGCCGACAACTCCTGCGCGACCTCGGCCACTCGGCGGCCGAGGAATTCCGCGGTCCGAAGATCGGAGAGCGGAGGGGCAACATCGCCGCTCAGATCCATATCGGCCTGGCCGGCCATCCCGAGCGTGTAGCTGTCGCGGTTGAGGATGTCCTCGTTAGTGTAGGAGCGATTGTTCCCATAGTTTAGCCCGAGATTGACCCAATGCATTTGGTGTTGGGCCGCGAATGTCATCAGCTGAACCAGCGAGTTCTGCTTGTCGCCGCCGCGGGACGCGCCATTGGTGAAGCCGGCGGCGATTTTGCCTTCCCAGCGCTTCTCGGCATATTGAAGGTGCGAGGTCGCATCCATGAACGCTTTGAACGGTGCCGACAGGCTCCCCATGTAGGTGGGAGCTCCCATGATGATGGCGTCTGCACCATCGAGAAGCTCCCATCGGCCGGTCGCTTGCTCTGCCGTTACAAGTTCCACGCTCGCGCCACTGATGGCTGCTGCGCCACGCGCGACTGCCTCGGCGATCTTCACGGTGTGGCCGTATCCGCTGTGATAGACGACGACGATTTTCACTGGAACTGACATGGGTGCTCTTGGATCGAGGGGAGATTTGACAAGCGGCACGAGCGCTGCGTTATCGCGCTTCCGCTTCAGACAAGAATGCGGAAGCGTGCTGGACGAACTGCTTGGGATATTGGTACTGCGAACCGTGATTGGCGTCTGGATAGAGAACAAGCTGGGCGTCCGGCAGGTGCTGCTGCAGGATGAACGAGTTCACGGAGTAGATGATCACGTCCTTGCCACCGTTCACGACCAGCGTCGGCTGACGAATCGACTTCAGATATTCGAACGGCTTCTCCCGCGGCGCGCCCCATTCGCCGATCGCCTCGAGCTGGGCGGGCGCGACCTTCTCGTTGACCTCGGGATCGCGATGCTCGGCGCGTACCCGGAAGCGCTTGAGGAACTCGCGGCCCGCAGCCTGACTCTTCTCGGACTTCGTGAAATGCACGCGAAGCCAGAGATGATCGGGCTCGTCGTATGTGGCGCCGAAGATTTCCTGCGCCTCTGGCGTGAGCGCGGCCATGCCCTCGCCACCGCGCGGACCGGTGCCGACCAAGACCAGTCGCCTCACGAGGTCGGGCGCCTGAACGGCGATTTCCTGCGCGACAAAGCCGCCGATCGAGAAGCCGAGCACATCGACCTTCGTCAGTGTTAGCGCCTTGATGAACGCCACCGCATTGGCGCCCATTTTCGCGATCGTGGTGGGCACCTCTCCAGAGGAGCTGGATACACCGGCGTTGTTGAACAGGATCACTTCGCGGTCGTTGGCGAGACCGTCGGTCACTGCCGGATCCCAATGGTCCATGGTGCCGGTGAAATGCTGGTTGAAGACGAGCGGCGCGCCGGCTGCTTTGCCAAAGCGGCGATAGGCAAAGCGGATGCCGTTGGCTTCGACAAACTGCGTCGGCGCGGTCTGGTGGTTATGCTGGGTCATTGATTCCCTTCTTGCGGCAGCTCAAGCCTGGGTACGAAGCGGTTGAAAGTGGTGACGTCCAGACGCGCCGTGAAGCTGCGAGACGGGAAGACCACGCGCGTATTGGGCGCGGAGTAAGCCTCCGCGCCCGAACAGGATCAGTTGGCGCTGTGTCCGCCGTCGACGTTGAGAACGTGACCGGTGATGAACCTGGCTTCGTCCGAACCGATGAACACGATACCGTCGGCGACCTCCTCGGAGAGTCCGAGCCGACCCAGCGGAACTTGGGTCACCAAAGCCGCCTTGTTCTCCGTCGTGCCGGTGAAGCGGGTCAGCATGCCGGTGTCCGTCGGACCAGGCGCGACCGCATTCACGCGAATTCCCGACTTGGCAACTTCGAGCGCCACCGATTTGGTAATGCCTTCGACCGCATGCTTGGCGCCGACATAGATCGAGGCAAAGGCCGCGCCCTCGTGCCCATAGGTCGAGGAGATGTTGATGATGCTCCCGCTCCCCTGGGCCTGCATGACACGCACTTCGTGCTTCATGCTCAGGACCACGCCGACAACGTTGGTCTCGAACGTCGCGGCAACGGTCTCGGCGGTCTGGTCCGTGATCGGGCCAACCTGGCCTTCGGTAGCGGCATTGTTCACTGCGACATCGAGACGACCAAATCGTGCGACGGTCTTGTCGACCATGGCGCGGACGTCATCTTCCTTGCGGACATCGGCCTTGATGAACTCAGCCTCGGCGCCGAGAGAACGAAGCTCCTTGACCAGCTCCTTGCCGACCTCATCCCGCCGGCCGGCAACGACCACCTTTGCGCCCTTCTTGGCGAAGGCGACGGCAGCGGCGCGCCCGATGCCTGTGAGTCCACCGGTGATCAAAACAACTTGCGTGCTCATTCTACGATCCTCTGTTGGTCGCCGGAAGCCCGACGGCGCTGTCGTCCATGCGTGATCGCACCGTCGCGTGACGATGATCGTCAGCGTCGTTCGATTTCAATCATCGAAAGCAAGGTAGCGGCAGGATCCTCTCGGCATTAGACACGAGGGGGGACTAATAGATATTCTGACCAAGAATGAATGGCCCGCGCGCCTTACCTCACGCGGTCAGAGGTCTCTTCAGAGACTCGCTCTGTGCGGTCGGAATGCAAGTCTCGACAAATGAGGCGAACTCTCTTGCCTTGGCGCTCGCCATCCGCCCGGTCGGATAAACTGCCCAGAGCTCCAAGCCGGGAAGCTCCCACTCATCCATAACGGATTTGACGATGCCTGACGCAAGTTCGGGAGCGAAGTTCCACTCAGACGTTATGGCAATGCCGAGGTGGGCAAACACCGCCTCCCGCAATCCCTCCGCTGCGGTGACTTTTAACCTGCCCCCGACCGCCACCGACGTCTCAGCCGATCCTTGACGGAACGTCCAGGACACGCCGCCTCCATCCGGAGTGTAGATGACGGTCTGATGCGCGATCAGCTCTGCCGGACTTTTGGGTTCTCCGTGTTTCGCGAAGTAGTTTGGGGTCGCGATGACCCGCCGGCGCGCCTGACCAAGCTTTCGTGCCACCAAGGTCGAATCCGCCAACGAGCCACTGCGGAAGGCAACATCGATGCCTTCCTCCACCAGATTGATGGGTCGATCATCCAGCACCATGTCGATCTCGAGTTCGGGGTTTTTCTCCAGAAAACGATCAAGCTGGCGCATGATGTGAAGGCGCCCGAAGCAGACAGAAGCCGCAATGCGCAGCTTTCCAGTCAGTGCGGCTCCGGCGCCGCGCGCTGCCAGAACGGCCTCTTCAGCCTCTTCGATAGAGCGTTTTGCCCTGACATAGAAATTCATCCCCGCTTCGGTAGGGGTCAGGCTGCGCGTCGATCGCAACAGAAGACGAACACCAAGCCATTCCTCAAGCTGAGCAATCGCTTTGGATACCGCTGGCTGCCCCACTCTCATCTGACTCGCTGCGGCGGAGAACGATCCCGTGTCAACGACGCGAACGAACGTCTCCATCGCAAGGTGCCGGTCCATATCCATTCTCCCTTGGAATGAGCATTATCACCCCGAGAAGGGTGCCGTCAGAGCGATAGATCGCCCATGGTGTGGCGCTTCGACCTGCCCGAGAATAGATGGTGACCAGATTGATATGGTCAAACGACGGATCGGACCCACCTGGCTTACCCGCCGGGCGCTCTCGCTCGCCTGATGACACCGATACGCGTGGTCTTGGCTTGCGCGCCATGCGAGCGGGGAAGAAGGCCCCTGACTTCCGCCTTCGCGATCAACACGGCCGTCGCGTGGCGCTGAGCGAGCTGTTGCTTCGCAGCGCGGTTGTTCTTCGATTCTGCCGCAATGAGAATACGGCCAGCTGTGTTCGCGAATTCAACTCTTTGTCGGCGCTCCAAGGCGATATGGAACGATTAGGGGCGACGCTGGTCGTTATTGCAGTCGAACCGTTCGACCCTCGTCCCTTGGGCAAGACACGGCGTCCTTTCCCTTTCCCATCCTGGCCGACAAAAACGGAGACGTGGCCCAGTCCTACGGATTGACCTTCCAGGTGTCGGCACCAAATAGCCCAGACATTAATGCCACAAATGGTAACCCACGGGGACGTGAGATTAGGTCCGCCCCTGCGACTTATGTCGTCGATCAGACGGGACTGGTTGCCCTGGCCTTCGTTGATGTGGAGTGCCGCAGTTTGATGGACCATGGTCAGATTCTGACGGCGCTCGAATGCCTCGCTAGGCGGAAGCAATCATGATCGGATTGCCGACGTCGCTATTCGACCGAATGGCCGCTCGGCGCCATGACTGGTCCTGCGTCTCTCATTCCGCGGCTTGCGAGTGCGCGGCACCGCGTTGCAGATTCCGCCGCGCCCAATCAGCGACCTCGCCCATCGTGCTCTCCGTTTCGGGGAGGAAGGGAAAGATCGTGTAAACATGGACGGAATCCTCTACCAGACGCAGCGTCACGTCGACACCGGCCTTTTCCGCGCGTTGGGCCAGGCGTATGGCGTCGCTGAGCAACACCTCGCCTTGCGTTGCCGTAACGAAAAGCGGCGGTAGGCCGGTGAGATCGCCGAACAGTGGCGACACCAGAGGATCCGTCGGCTCATGGCCCTGGAAATACGACGCTCCCATGAAGGTCAGGAGATCGCGGTTCGCTGCGGGATCATCTCCATTGAACGCGCGGACGCTCTCACCCGATAGGGTGAGGTCGGCAAATGGCGCGACCGCAAGGATGCCGGCGGGCAAGGGATCGCCGGCCATGCGCAGCGCAAGCGCCAGCGCGACCGCAAGGCCGCCACCGGCGGATTCGCCCGACAGCAAAATTGAACCCGCGGGGACGCCTTTTCCCAGCAATGCACGATAAGCGACGACGGCGTCGTCGATCGCGGCCGGATAAGGATGCTCAGGCGCAAGCCGGTAGTCTATGGTGTAGCAGACCCCGTCGGCAGCTGTTGCCAGCCTGCTTGCATATTCGAGCGACCCCTCGGCCGAACCGATCAGGTAGCCGCCGCCGTGGAAGTGCAGCACCACACCGTCGGAGTGAGCTTCCTTTGCTGAGACGCGGAACGCCCTGACGTCACCGAGTTCGTCCTCGATCGCCTCGAAGCCGTCGGGCAACGGGAAGTTCGTGGTCAGGAAGCGATCATAGGCCTCTCGAAGGCCGTCATGACCACGCGCCACGTCCTCGGGACGGAACGCGTATTTCCAGAGCTCGAAGGCGCGTTGGCTCTCCGGACGCTTCAGCCGCTTGCCTTCACGCAGGCCAGTGACATTGACGACCTCGCCCGGCGCCCCCTCCACCGCCTTCACGACATCGTAGTCCCATGCCAGGCCCCAGCTCGTCTCCGCCAGCGGATCGATGCGTGCCATGCCTTTCCAGCGCGCATTGCGATTGCGCAGGCGAGCCGTGTCGGTCTCATGCACGAGCTTTACGGCCGCACGGGCTCCAGCCTGGATGCGCGTCGTGCGTGGCAGGCGACGCCGCTCGTACTCGAGGAGCGCGCCCGGGACGTCGTCTTGCCGTCGGGACAAGACGCGCGAGAGCGTCCAGGCATCCTCGATGCTCTGTCCGGCTCCCGCCGCCAGGAACGGCACCATCGGATGTGCCGCGTCGCCCAGCAGCGTGACGCGCCCCGAACTCCAGCTGTCGATCGGATCGCGGTAGTACATTCCGGTGATGAAGGCCGTCCTGCACTGCTCAAGCATGGCGCGCGCCCGCGGCTCGGCATCCTCGAAAGAGCGAAGCATTTCGGCAATGTCGCCGCTCTCGGTCCAGGATTCGCGGCGTACTTCATCGGCCGGCACCGAAGCCAGGATGCTGTACAGATTTTGGGGCCTCACCCAATAGGTGATCAGCGTACGGCCGGACCCAAACCAATAATTCCCGCGCTCGGGAAGCTCGAGGCCTTCGAGCCGCTGCGCCGGAATCAACGAGCGCCACATCAGAATGTTGGAAAAATGCTTCTCTTCCTGCCCGCGCAGGTACTGTCGCACGATGGAGTGAATGCCGTCACACCCCACCAATACGTCGCCCTTCAGCGTCTCGCCGGTCTGCAATCTGACTTCGACCGCGTCATCCGTCTGCGAGAGCGCGACGCAACAGGCGCCCAGCCGCTTCGATTCCGCAGGGACAGCGTCGAACAGCAACTGAATGAGATCGCTGCGATGGACGTTGTACATCGGCGCTCCGTAGCGGCGGGCCGCCTCATCGCCGAGCGGCACCTGATAAAGCAGGCGCCCCGTGCGCAGATCGCGATAGTCGTAGGATTCAGGTTTGACGCCGACAGCCTGCATGGCGGTTTCGAGCCCCAGTTCGCGGAGCACGATAGCGGCGTTGCTGCCGATCTGGATGCCGGCGCCAACCTCGCCCAGCGCTTCTGCTTGTTCGAGGACAATCACCTCGATCCCGTGATGACGCAATGCAATTGCAGTCACCAGTCCGCCGATGCCACCACCCGCCACGAGCACGCGCATAGTTGGTTTCCTCATCTTGACTTATTAAGCGATTTCACTTAACTTAGGATCGGGCAGGTTTGAATGTCAAGCAGAATGAAAACGGCGCCCCGCGCCGCCTCGGAACAGACCAGGGACCAGATCAAGATGGCGGCGCAAATGCTGTTCGCGCGCCATGGCATCGACGCCGTGACGGTTCAGCAGATTGTCGATGCCGCCGGACAGCGGAACAACGCCGCGCTGTACTATCACTTCCGAACAAAGGAAGAGCTGATTCGGCAGATGGTGGTCGATGGAGCCGCCGTGCTCGACGCCCGACGGCGCGAAATGCTCGACGACATGGAAAAGCGCGGCGGCCCGGCGAGCATTCGCGAGGTGATGCTGGTCCTGTTCATGCCGGTCATCGAGCTCGGCGAGCACGAGCGATGGCGCGGCTATATCCGATTTATCTCACACCTCCGGGCATCCGACCCCAAGGCGCTCCGCGATGCGCTGAGCAACCGATGGAACGCCGGCTATGTCGAGTGCGTCAATCATCTGAAGCGGATGTTGCCCGGACCCGCGGCCATCGTTGAACAGCGCCTTTCGATGTTGGCGATCTATTCCAACGCGGTTCTCTCTGCGCAGGAAGCCGCGCGGGAGTCACGGAACACCAAGAGCAGTCGTCTGTGGGGCCAGCCCTTCACCATCGAGAACATCCTCGACATGCTGGAGGCTGCGATCACCTGCCCGCCTTCGCAGGCCACCTTGCGGATCGGCATGTCAGAGACGTCAGCTGGGCGGCAATAGTATCCGGGATGAGGCGCTGTTCGCTCCGCTTCGCGAGCTATGTCGAGGCGTTTGACGAGGCCCCGGCTTGCCGGTCGCGGGTCGCCAACGACGCCTATCATCGCCTGCTGATCGCGTGGCGACCTGCGAGCTCTGGCAGTGACGCCGCGAAGCTACCGCGCGCGTCACGACAGCCGCGCGTATGTCGTCGTCATCGTGTAGTCCTTGCGTGGACCCGACACGACGTGACGCACGACAAAGCGACCGTCGGCCAGGAAGGTGTAGCTCGACTGATAATTGTCGAGATTGCAGAGATGGCCCGCGCTTCCGCTCAGCTCACCTCCAAAGGATGCAGACAATGAAATCGAGTGGAATAGCCGCCGCGGATTTTCCTTGAAGAAGACCTCGAATCCCCCGTTGCTATTGCTGAAGATGTACTCGCGCTCCGCCTCTAGCTCGGTGCCGTCCAGGAGCTTCAGATGTCCCTGCTCGCGGTACGCCAGGCCTCCCTCGTTCAATGCTGTGAAGGTCGCGATGCCCTGCATCGTCGCTTGACCTTCGATAAGTCGGTTGAACGACCAGGAGCCGATCAGCTTTTCCGTCACCTCCGAGGCGTCACCCCAGCCATCGATCGCGGTTTCGTTCATATCTTTGGACCTACGCGTTCACCGGCCGGTTCGGCTTCTAAAGCCGGGGCGTTCGACTTCACCGAGCCGATGCCTATATCCTATCGGCAACGCGTGTCGATGTAGCGAGCATGTGATGGCCAGGAGACGCACGACGGAGACGGACACCGACGACCTCCCCCGCTATTTCGTCTGGGTCCGGGGTCTCGAGGGGCCCGAGCCGCAGAAATGGGTGGCGATAGATTTCGGCGTCGGTGACTGGAAGCGGCCGCTTGTGCTGGCGTGGCTGGAGCTGCCGGAGGACGAGCGACGCCTGCCGCTGTCGATGCTGGCCGGGCGTTATCCGCCGCCGAGGGTCGAGATTTCGTAGGGTGGGTTAGCGAAGCGTAACCCACCACTGTCTGTCTCCACGGGGGCAGAAGAGCTGGGTTACGCGCCCAGCCTTCGCTTTTCGAGCTTCGGCAGGCCGCTAACCCACCCTACGCAGCATCAATCCCTCACTTCCCCCGTGCCGCGGTCGGCGTCAGGCCGTAGCGGCGGCGAAAGCAGCGGTTGAAATAGGAGAGATCGTTGAAGCCGCAGGCGAACGCGATATCGCTGATGCGGCCTACGCGATGGGCGAGCAGGTCGGCGGCCTTGCGCAAGCGCAATTCGGTCAGGCGGGTGGTGAAGCTGGCGCCGGCTTCGAACAAGAGCTCATTGACGTAACGCTCCGAGAGACCGGCGCCGGCCGCGAGCTTCTGCGCGGAAAAATCCGGTTCGTGGAAACGCGCCTCCAGGATCGTCAGCACGGCTTTCAGCCGCACCGCGCGCAGGCCCCGGCGGCGCGCCGAGGCCGCGACGTCGCTACGCGCGCCGAGGCCAATCGCGGCGAGATCGAGCAGGTGGGCGGCGATCGCCATGCCGGCTTCGTCGGCGGCAGTGGGATGGCGAAGCAGGAGATCGCTGTAATCCATCGCCAGCGACAGCGCGCCGCCGGGCTCGAGCTCGCGGCCGACGAGATCGTCCACGTCGGGCACCATCGCCCGCAGCGTGGTGACCGGCAGATGCACGTTGGTGAAGCGCTTGTGGCTGGCGCCGTCGGCTGCGAAGAACGGCTCGTCGAGCTTCAACAATACCATCGATCCCGGCCGCATTGTGAATTCGCGGCCGCGATGGATCACCTGCGAGGGCCGATCACCAGTGTTGCGCGCGAGGCAATAGCGGTCGTCGCCGGTCTCAATCACCTGGCGCTTTTCCCGACGCACCGTGATGAAACTGCCGTCGCAGCGGCCCAGCATGGTGGTGCCGATGTGGATCGAATTCATCGTCGCGCGAAACGGCACGTCGGCGGCCGGATCGAGCTCACCGGTGTTCGAGAAGTGCTCGAACAGTTCAGCGAACTGGATGAAACGCTGCCGGTCGGACAGACCCTGCGGCAGCATGTCGGTCGAGAGCGTCTTCTTGATCACGGGCATCGATACGGACTTCCAGGAAAGACTTTTTCGAAAAAAACGCGCGCGAAATGGCCGAGCCTCGCAGACCGGGGATGAACCTGCGCTGAAGGTCGGCGGTCACAGGCTACCAGCACGGCGACCTGATTCAAGCAGCGCCGGTCAGTCCAAGCCGGCGCGCGGCCGGCGCCGGATAGTCCAAGACGGGCGGCCCGCCCTCATCCTATTCAGGCCGCGGATGCGACATCCCGCCACACGCGAATCGCGTCCGGGCAACCGGGCGGCCCCAGCCGACGCCCGCTGGAGGAGACAACGACATGCGAACCTCTCTACCCCGCAGCCTCGTGCTCGGCGGCGCCATCGCAAGCAGCCTCTGCATCGGCTATGCGCTCGGCGCACAGCCGCACATGGACGAAGCCGTCGCAATCCTGCAATCGGCGCGCGCCGAACTCGCCAAGGCCGAGCCTAACAAGGGCGGCCATCGCGAAAGGGCGTTGGGACTGATCGACCAGGCGATCGCCGAAGTGCGCGCCGGCATCGCCTTCGCCGCTACCCACTGACATCCAGGAGGACAACGCATGATACGGACCATTTTTGCCGCGGCGCTCGCGCTCGGCGCGATCGCGGGCTCTGCCCAAGCCATGCCGCTGGCGCCGTTCGGCGCGCAGGGCAATGGCGATGTCATCGCAATTGCCGGCGGCTGCGGCGCCGGCTGGCACCGCGGCCCCAATGGCGGCTGCCTGAAGAACTTCGCGGATCCCGCCGCGCATGCCTGCCCGCGCGGCTATCACATCGGCCCCGGCGGCGCCTGCCGCGGCAACGGCCGGTAAGGATTGAGCCACGCGACCTCTCTGCGCTGTTGCACAGCGTCACGAGCGGCCGCTTCACAAAACATGTCATGCCCGGGCAAAAGCGCGAAGCGCGTCTTCGCGCCAGATGTCCCGGGCTTTTTCTTCCTTCATTCCGCGGCGAGCCGCCACGGCGAGGCACCGCAATCGCACTTGCTACCTCGGCGGGTTTGTGCACAGAATGCACTCACATTTTAATTACGCAAACCATTGATTGAATTCGGGCGCCGCCCGATCCGGAATCGGACGCGCTCCCGCAATTGCCGGAGGGGCTCATGTCGCACCACGACGTGGAAGATCGTGCCGTTCATTCCGCTCAAGACGACGCGCGCAACCAGGCCAATGCCGGCGCCAGTCAGGCGAAGCGCAAGCTGGTGTTGTTCGCGGACGGAACGGGCAACGCGTTCACGACCCAGGAATCCAGCGTCTGGCGCCTCTACGAGGCGTTGGACCATACCCAGCCAGATCAGATCGCGCACTACATCAAGGGCGTCGGCACCGCCGGCTGGGCGCCGTTTGCGGCCATCGACGGCGCCACCGGCATTGGCGTGCCTTCCAACGTCCGCAAGCTCTATCGCTTCCTGTGCTGGAACTGGCGCGAGGGCGACGAGATCTACATCTTCGGCTTCAGCCGTGGCGCCTTCACCGCGCGCACGCTGGCAGCCTTGATCGCGAGCCAGGGCCTGGTGCCTGCGGTGATCGGCGACACCCCGGTGTCGCATGCGGAGATGGAGCGCAACGTCATGTCCGCCTGGCGGGAATACCGCAGCGACACCGTGCCGATGAAGAAGAGCCTGCCGACGATCTGGATCGCACGTTTCATCCGCGACGTCCTGCTCCATCTCTATCATTCGATCTGCGGACACCGCTCCTACGCCGATGTCCGTGCGGCAATGAACGGCCGCAAGGACGTCAACATCGAATTTCTCGGGCTGTTCGACACGGTCGAGGCCTTTGGCGTTCCAGTCGAGGAGCTGCGCGTCGCGATCGACTGGGCGATCTGGCCGATCTCGTTCCGCAATCACCGGCCCTCGCACAAGGCGAAGCACATCTGTCACGCGCTCGCGCTCGACGACGAGCGCACCACCTTCCATCCGCTGCGGATCGATCAGAGCCACCTGGCGCCCGACCAGACCGTCAAGGAGGTGTGGTTTGCCGGCGTCCATTCCGACATCGGCGGCGGCTATCCGGATTGCACATTGTCCTTCGTGCCGCTGGTCTGGATGGTCGATCAACTCGCCGGCAGGCTCCGCTTCCAGAGCGGCACCATCCAGCACTTCGAGGACTATCAATCGGCGATCGGGCCAAGGCATGATTCACGCAGTGGCGCGGCGGTGCTGTACCGCTACGGCCCGCGTCCGGTCCTGCCAGGCGCGGCGAATGGCGGCGCGCCTGTGGTGCATTTCGCCGTGGTCGAGCGCATGCTGCACGGCTGCGACGACTATGCGCCGATCATGCTTCCGGCCGACGCCCGGGTGCTGATGCCGAATGGCGACGAGCTCGACCTCACCGACGAGGGAACTCGCGAGACGATGAAGACGGCCTATCTGGCGAAGGCCAGGGGACCGCGACGGCTAAAGGAGGCCGACGCCTTCACCGCGATGAGCATGCCGGACGCCGCGATGGCCTCGCTCACGCGCGACACAGTGTGGTGGCGACGCGTCGCCTATTTCTCGCTGCTGTTCATGGTCGGCGTGATCGCCGTCTGGCCCTTGATCGCGTATCCGCTGGTGCAATGGTCCAAGCAGCCGGTGGGCCACCAGGGGATCTCCATCATCGCCAACATCGACTGGGTGTTTGGCGCCGTGGTGGCTCCGCTCGCCAATCTCATCAGGGACGTGCTGCCGTCCTATGCCGCGCCCTGGCTCAACATCGCGATTTACTATCCTTTCCTGACCTCGATCGTGGTCGCACTGACCTGGTGGGTCTGGAACAAGAACTCGGAGCTGCGCGACACCATCCAGGAGCGGGCGCGTCTCGCCTGGAATACGCCGCGCCGCAAGGCGAGCCGCAGTCACATCGACGAGCCGGGCCCGCTCCTGAAGTTCGGCCACTGGATGCGGATGCATGCCGGACCGACAGGCCGGGTCATCACCAAAGGGCTGGTGCCAGCGGTTTTCCTGTTTGCGGTCTTCGGCTCGACGGCGCTCGTGCTGTCGAACAGCCTGTTCACCGGACGCGTTGCGCTCGGAAAGGTCTGCATGACGAGCCAGGATCCCGCCCCACCTCAGATCGGCACGCCAGTACGCGACGAGCCGACCGACGCAACGACGCTGTTCGATACCAAGGCCTTCTGCTGGTGGAGCGGGCTCGCCGTCGAGAAGGGCCGCAAATACCGCGTCTTTGTCGAGGTCAAGGACCCCTGGTTCGACCGCACCACCATGAGTGGAGCGAACGGCTTCCAGACGCACGGGCTGCGCCACTACGTCGCTTTGCCCGAGTTGCGTCTGTACGCGGCAAACTGGTTCCAGCCAGTGGTTCGCATCGGAACGAAAGGAATGAATGATCTGCCGTTGCAGGCCGTCAACGTGATCCCGGCTGACGCTTTGCCGCGTCGGACGAAGCCGACGATTCCTGCCGAGGACGATGTTGAAGGACAGGATCAATACCCAGTCAGCCTCGACGACATCGACCAGTTCAAGGGCGGGCTGAAAACCCTCGGCAATTTCGAGCCAATCCCGCAGGCCATGCTCGATGATGCAGGACAGGTCTGGAAAAAGGAAGGGCTGACTGATCGCGTCGTCGCCGAGTTCGTCGCGCCCGACTCCGGCGAGCTGTTCTTCTACGTCAACGATGCGGTGCAGATCTTCCCGCAGCTCATGCCGGAATCGATGGTCCCGTCGTGGCTCCAGGTCCTCCAGGGACCGCCGGATCTGTACTACCACAACAACACCGGCACGGCGAAGATCACGGTGCAGCGGCTGCCCGCACCGCCGCTGCCCTCGGCGAAGACGGCGTCGCCGCTGGCGAGCAAGTAGCGTCGCACCACCTCGCGATGCGCCTGCGGTCGGCATAAGCCGGTCGCGACAAAGCTAGTTGGTCAGTCCATAAACATCGAGGCGCCCGTCATAGGTCGGGCGATAGATGCGGCCTTTCCAGATGATCGGGCGATTGAACTTGGGGTGCGTGAAGGCGTGCTCCGGGCCCCAGTTCTCGCTGTCCCAGATCACCTGGAGCCGCTTCGAGCCATCCGGGTTGGTCGCAAAGTTCTGCACGTCATAGACCAGGAAGCGGCCGGGGCTGCGCAGCATGTTGCTGTCCTGGTAGGGCACCATTGCCACGATGATGCCGTCCGCGCCGTTGTTGGCGGCGAGCGTGATGCTCCAGCCGGGCATGCCGCCCGGCGGACGCGGCGATTGCGGCGAGGCGATCTCGTTGGATCCGGCGAGATAGGTCGTGGTCCCGTCGGCCGCGATCGACCAGGCCCTCAGCGCGCTGTTCTCGCCGCCAACGAAATGCATCGTACCGTGGACGGCGGACGAGAACAGCAGCGGCGTGCCGTGCAGATGCCGCGTTGCGCCACCTGGAAACAGATTCAATTGCATGGGCGAGGCCGGCGCCGGCGGCACGGCGGGATCGAAGTAAGTATAGAGGATTGGCGGCATGCGCAGCTTGGCATAGTTTGCGGCGAAATGGCCGGCCGCGAGATCATCCGGCTGCGTGTTGCCGAGCGCATCGGCATTGCCGGTGTAGAGAACGCCATCCTTGCCCGCGGCAAGCACGGCGTGGGACGAGGCGACGTAGACCGGACCGCCCGATCCAAAATCCTGGTCGCTCCACATCGACTCGTTCATCGCATCCATCTGCTGCGCAACCACTGGCGCGATCTGCGCATCCATCGCGTTGGGTCCGGAGGTCACTGCGACATGCGCCATCTCACGCGCATGAATAGGCTTCAGAGCCATTCCCATCCGCCTGGCATGGCCGATCACCGAAGTCAGTGAGACGTTGGACGGCAGCGCGTGCTCGTCATCATCATCGTCGTGGAGCGCCGCGGCGGCTGTGGCGCCGACGCGGTTGGCATCGGTCCATGGCGACCACCACGACACCACCTCGAAACGCGCATGTTGCCCCGTGTGCAAGGCCAGCCGCACGATGCTCTCGCCGAAATCGCCATGCTGCGGCGAGAACGCGCCGTTTCCGGTGATGACGTAGATCGCACCGTCGGGCCCGATCGCGGGACCGGCCCCGCTCTGCCACAGCCCGCCGCCGATGTCGGTGACGGTGGAGCACCATGCGGCCGCAAGGTGCCAGGCATGGACATCGACCGCGATCAGCCAGCCGCGCGCCGTCTTCGACGTCTCCGCGATCGTGCCGAAGGGAATCAGCACATGATTCTGTGTCAGTGTCAGCGCGCTGCGTTGCTTGCGCTCGGCCGAGACGAATTTCTGCACGGTCAGGCCGCCCGGCGGCGTATAAACTGCGCCCTCGAGGTTCAACAGCCCGTGCACCTTCGAACCGTCGCTGATCCGCAAGCCTGCGAGAAAATGCTGGCCCTTGGCGACACTGCCGTCGTCGCTGATCCAGGTGCAGGCGTAGAGAATGCCGGCGGCCTCGTCGATCACGGGGGTCGAGAGAATCCCCCAATTGACGTTGGTCAAATGGCCGTCGATCGCGCGCGTTCCAACGATCGGCCGGCCGAGATTCGTCGCCCAGACCTTCTCGCCGGTCGCCGCATCGAACGCATAGACCCAGTTGCCCATTGTGGCCTGGAATATGAGATCGCGGGTTTTGCCATCAGGCGTCTGCACGCCGCCAACCGCCAGCGGCTGCGCCTCGAGCCGCGGATCGTCGGGAATCGGAATGCTGAAGAGTTTTGCGATGCCCTTGGTGCGGACGGCGGTCGCCGTCAGCACCGTCTCGGCATTGTTCGCGCCGGTCCTGGCCTGGTCATAGCTGCGGGTCGTGACGGAGGCGGCCATGGTCAGGCTCCCCAAACGAGCAGGCTGCCGGCTGCGATCAGGCAAGCCGCCGCAAGCGGTCGCGCGTCACGCAGGCCTGCACGCCACCAGTTCAGCACGATGGCCCCGCAGGCAAAGCCGAGCCCAGCCATGATCGCGCTCGACAGCGCCGCAAGAACCGGCGCCTCGGGCGTAGGCGACACGACGTTGTCGATCGCCAGCAACGGCGGCAGCACATAGAGCCAGCCCGGCGCGTTCAGGAGACGTTGCGCGATCGGATGGCGCACGACCAGCACTGCGCCACACGCCATCAGCAGGACCGCGGCAATCCCACCCGCGAGCGGCACGCTGACCCCGAGTGCCGAGCCGAGGCCGTCGCAGAGGCCGAACATCAGCGCGAGCGGCAGCACGTGTCGCCCTGGAACGATGAATGAGAGCGCAAAGGCAGCAATGAGACTGTCGGCGGACGTCCACAACAGATGCAATGACATGAGACCCTCTCAAATGACTTGTGGAGCAAGGTAGGTAAGATCGATTGAAAACGCTGCGCCGTGCTCCGGTAGCTGCCGGCCCGCGACACGGATATGATGTTCGCCCGTCACACCAGTCGTTCCTTCCGCGCTGACGTGGTCGCCGGTGCACAAGGCCTCGACCACGCTGTGCCCGCGCGCGTCGGTGACGGTGACCTTGAGCGAACCATCTGCCGGCACGCCGTGGCGATCGAGGCCGACACGCAGGGCGATCTTCGAGCCCTGCTCCACCCAGATTTGTCCTGTCTCGGTCTCGGCATTGGTGGCAGGTCTCGTGTCGAGATCGGCCGCCCCAAAGATCGTCTGCGTGGTGTGGCGCGGATGCCGGATGGACGCGAGGTTCAGGCCGGCGCGCGAGAAACACAGATAGCTCTGGCCCTTGCTGAAGGCGTTGCTCGGAATCGTGAAGCTCGCGACGCCATTTCCGTCCGTCCGGATATCGTCGTGATGGCCGGTGTAGTCGTGCAGATCCACATTGGCCCCGAACGCGGTCTGGCAGCGGATCGCACGCGCGTTCATGGTGTCGAAATTCAGCGCGGTCAGCAGGCCGGGGGCGCCGGTCCTGTTGAGCACGACGACCTTGTCATCGAGAAAGCGGCCGGCGGTTGGCCCGTTGGCAAGGTGCTCGTGGATCCAGACGAGATTGTCGATCCACGGCTTCAGTCCGTAGGCACCCGGCCAGACGCTCGGCGGGAAGTAGTCCTTGCCGTAAACGAACGGGTAGCCTTCGATCGACAGCAGGAAGGCATAGGCGAGCAGCTTGTTGCTGATGACCTGCTGGCCGGGCGAAGTATCGGTGTCGGGATTGTCGACGAAGGTACAGGTGAGATCGGGACGCCAGCTGGTGTAACCCGCGCCGTCGAGCACGCGCGCATTGCCGCCGTCGCAGGCCGATTGCAGCGCCCAGTGCATCGGGAAGTCGGCCACGAGCGAGCGGCCGCTGAGCGGTGGTTGCGTCGCCCAGCCGTTGAGGATCGCGCGATTGCCGTCGAAATACTCCGAGTAGAAGAATTTCGAGGCCATCACGCCATGGGTCATGAATTCCCGGACGAAGGGCGCCCAGGTGCCCTTGACGTCGTCGAAGCGCGCACCGTCTGCGCCGGTCGTGCGAAACACCCATTCGCCGAAGTCGAGCGCATCCTCGATCGTGACGCGCGGCGGGCGGCAGCGCTGGTAGGATAGCTCGCGACCGAACGGAAAATCGTCGGGCGGGCTCGGCACGTCGTCGTCGGGCAGATCGTCTGGCGGCACACCGCGAAACCAGCCGGGCGCGGTGGTATTCCGGCCATTCAGCGTCTCACCGTCCGCGCCGAGATAGCGGAAAACACCGGGGCCGCCGTTCTCTCCGCTGCGCTGATGCAGAACGAGATCGAGATAGACGTCGATATCGCAGGCATGCGCGACGGCGACCAGACGCGTCAGCGACGCTTTCGGTCCGTAGCGCGTGGCGAGCGAGCCTTGCTGGTTCTTGCTGCCGATGTCGCGGGGATCGAACACGCCGTAACCGTCGCAGCCGGGACCGGCGCCGCCCTGCGCCTTCGACGTCGGCGGCAGCTGGATCGCAGTGAAGCCGACATTGCGGAGTGCGCGAACATGTGTCGCGAGGAAATCGAGCAACCAGGGTGCGCCGCGCCCATCGACGGGCGCCGGCACGGTCACGCGTTCGCCGTGCGGACCGAAGAAGCGTTCCCAAGCTAGCAGCGCTACTCCCATGACGCGGCCTCTGGCTGGCAGCGTCAATCATGCCTTGGACGGAGATCATCCGGAAGTTGAAATTTGCGGCAAGCGCTGCCGTAGAACGAACCCCCGCTCACGATCGCGTGCGCAGCGAGATGCGTCAGGTGTTAATCGTCAGTCCCGAACAGCATGAAGCCACTGCGCGGACGGCGGGCAACATCGCGTACATCGGAATCTTGGCGGACGTTGCGCGCGACATCATCCCAATTGGTCTGATCGCGTGCGCCGCTCGCGTCGCGCGGGTCATAGCGGCGACGCTCGGCCCAACGTTCGCGCCGCTCCACACGTCGCCGCTCGGACGCCGCACGCTTCACGTCAGAATCCCTGGCCTTGGCATAGGCGTTGTCAGGTGGAGAGGCCGGCTCTGTGGACGCCTGCGGCTCAACGGGTTTTGTTACTTGCGGAGGCGATGCGGGAGTCGGTTTCGGCGGCTCGACCGCGGCTGTTGTCTGCGGCGGTGGCGGCGCCGGAGGTTCCGCGCTCGCCTGAGTGGTCTGCACATCAGGCTTTGCTTCTGGCTTCGCTTCGTCCTGCGCCTGCGCAGGCGCCGCGATTACTCCGCCGAAGGTCTGCGATCCGGTGAGATATTGAACGCGCTCTGACGGCGCGCTCGTCGTGGTCGTCGGGCTCGCAGCCGGTTCAGCGCGCTGCGCCATCTTACCGGTATCCGGCCCCTGCTTGGGCGCGATCGGATGCATGATGTTGCCGGCGACGATACCGCCGCCGAGACCAATGGCGATGGCGGCGACAATCGATCCGGCACCGACGAAATAGGCTGTCGAGGCGCGCATTGGTCCACTCCCTGTTCGGAGCGGGCAACGCGTGAGGATTGCCGGATGTTCCTGATATCAGTGGTTCCCCGAGGGGAAATCGGGCGTCAGATTTGCTGCGCGACCTTCTCGAGCCCGATGATGCGGGCGAGCTTGCGCACTTCCTCTTTCTGGTCGTCACGCAGCTGGAACAGCAGCGGCATCGCGGCCGACTTCAACTGCTGGACCTCGTCGCAATTCGGATCGATCGGCACGCCCGGCGCATTCGGATTGGAGAGCTTGTTGGCGGAGATCTTGCGGACGACGTTGCGCAGCGCGGTCTCGACCGAGGGCCAGTAATATTCCTGCGAGGACGACAGTTTCAGGCGATCCCTGATGCCAGCGATCTGCACTTCGGACAGCAAAGAATAGGACTTCTGCGGCTGCGGCTTGGCGGCGACCTTCGGCTTGGCAGGGGCCTCGGAGAGCGCACCGGTTGGCGCCTCTGCGGTGGCTGGCGCCTCCAACGAGGCAACCTTGGTCTCGCTCCCCTTGAGCCTGGGGAAATCAGACGGCGCGGCCGCTGCAAAGGCCTGGCGCAACGGCTCGGTCAGGACGGGGGCCTGCGACAGCTTGTCGGCGGGAACCTGCACCGGGTCGATCGCGGCCGAGGCCAGGGCCAGCGTCGGAACCAGCCGGTCGGCCTTGGCGGCGCGGTTGGCAGCGAGCGGCTTCGGTGGGGCCTGCGTGATCATCTCGGCGCTGACGCTGGGCACGCTGTCGCGCCCGAGAATGGCAGTGGTGGCGGCGCCGAGGACGAGGAAACAGGTCAGCACAATGATGGTGATGGCTCTGGACAAACGTCTCTCCGGGAGGCCGCTTCACGATGTTGTTAGCAATGCCGGGAAAAACGGCAATAATTAAGGCTTGAGTGTGCCTTTCAGGCGACAATTGCCATGCCTGCGGCGACATGGCCAAAAACCGAGTGAAATCAAGCAGCTGCGGCCAGATCGTAGGCATCCTGGATGTCGGCGACGATCTCGGAGGCCTCCCAGACGGCGCGCGGCTCGACCGATTGCAGCGTCACCGTCCAGTTGCCGCCCCGGCGGGTGCGGGGAACGCTGAGGATGTCAAAGCGGACATTGCGGCACATCGGATGACGGGCCAGCGCATGCGCCACGCGGACGCGGATTTCGTCCAGCGAAGCCTGTGTCTTGGAGTTGAGAAAATCGAAGTCCATAGCCTGTCCCTCTCGGTCCTGATTGGCGGCCGTGAGGGGGATTCTGGGCGAACGATGGTTAATCTGCCGTTAAGCGCGGCGGGCCGGAGCTATGCGGGATTAACTGTGCTGGTGGGCCGAAGCCTGCTCTCCCTCCCCGCGCACATGCCGCGCGAAAGCCGGCGCGCGGCAGCATCCTCACCCGGGATTTTACGGGGTTGTTGTGGCCGGCAAACAACAGCGCGCCATAGAGCGTGTGGAGGCGGTGCGCGCGCAATTGCCGGCGAATCTACGAATCAACTAGATCGCTGAACGGGGCTGGGAAGCGGAGTATCAAATGAGAGTCGCTTCCTTGGAAAGTGCGGTGGCTGCGGTCACGTTGATCACGGCTACCGTTGTGGTGCTGTGGGAGATCAAGATCTTCTACGGCATGTGAACTGGCAGGACGCTGGCGTCGAACAAGAGAGCCTCCGGACAAGAAGAGGTTCGCGACCAGGGCATCCCTTCCGCGGCGGCGGAAGTCTGCCATTCAAGTGGCACCAGGACAAATAGCACCCGGACTTGGCGCGGCCAAAGCCGTCACGCTCACCGCTTCTCGATCACCAGACTCTGCACCGCTCGACCGAAATAACCTTGCCTGTCTGCGAGCCGCGACATCGCGAGGCCCGCGCCGTCGGGACCGATCCAGGATTCGCCGTCGAGCAAGATCCACTCACCGACCGGCTGGCGCGCAAAGTTCACGGTAAGGTCGGCGTTGATGTAGGTCCATTCGCGGAAATCGAGCGTCGAGGCGGTGCCGTTGGAGAAATCCGCGGCGACCACGGCGCGCATCGCCTGCGAGATCGCTTCGCCCGCGATCAGCGGATGGTCGACGCGAAACCAGATCGCGCCCGCACCGGCCTGGCCGAAGCGACCGCGCGCGGCGCGCATCGAGACCGATCGCACGAACGGGCTTGTTGCGGCGTGGCCGTCCTCGGCGAGCGAGTCCTCCGGCGAGGGCAAATTGACCGGCAGCTCCCTCACGTCGTCAGGGAGCGTCAGCGCCTGCGTCTTGCCCTTGAGCACGGTAGCGCCGACGACCTGCACGCCGTCGGCGAGCAGCTTGATCTCGCAGAGCTGGATCTTGCGGCCCTCGCGCAAGACTTCGGTCTCGATCGTGAGCGGCGCCACCGGGACGGGGCGCATCAGGTCGATGGTGACGCGCGCGATCGCCATCGGCACCGGCGTCGGGATGCGTTCCGCCGCCCACGTCACCAGCGAAGCCGGCGCCGAGCCATGCTGCATCCGCCGGTCCCACGGCCCCGCGGCATCAGGGCTGGTGACGACACTGTTGCCGTCGACACGGTAGATCGCGGTCATCGTTTCTCCGTGGTGCACATTCGGAGTTCAGCAAAAAGTGTCGTCCCGGCGAAGGCCGGGACCCATAGCCACAGGGAGCAGTTGTGAAGCGAAATCGTGGTTGATATCGAGCGCAACGACGACCCGTCGGGATTATGGGTCCCGGCCTTCGCCGGGACGACAGATGAAAGATGCCGGGACGACGGTGCCTACAACGGCGGATCGATCGCCTCGTCATATTCCTTTTTGAAGCGCGCGATCAGCTCGGCGGCGGGCAAGACCTTGTCGACGCTGCCGATGCCCTGGCCCGAGCCCCAGATCTCCTTCCAGGCCTTCGGCTTGGCGCGCTCGCCGGAGGCGTCGGTGCCGAAATTCATCTTGGAGGGGTCGGAGGTCGGCAGGTTTTCCGGATCCATGCCGGCGGCGAGGATCGAGGGCTTCAGGTAATTGCCGTGCACGCCGGTAAAGAGGTTGGAATAGACGATGTCGTCGGCGCTCGCACCCGCGATCATCTCCTTGTAGTTCTCGACCGCGTTGGCTTCCTTCGTCGCAATGAAGGCCGAGCCGATATAGGCGAAGTCGGCACCGAGAATGCGCGCGGCACGGATCGCCTTGCCGTTGCCGATCGCGCCCGACAGCGCGATCGGGCCGTCGAACCATTTTCGCGTTTCGGCAACGAAGGCCAGCGGCGAAATCGTGCCGGCATGGCCGCCGGCGCCGGCCGAGACCAGGATCAGGCCGTCGGCGCCCTTCTCGATCGCCTTGTGCGAGAATTTCTGGTTGATCACGTCGTGGAAGACGATGCCGCCCCAGCCGTGCACGGCCTGATTGAGCTCCTCGCGCGCACCGAGCGACGAGATGACCATCGGCACCTTGTACTTGGCGCAAAGCTGCATGTCGTGATCGAGCCGGTTGTTCGACTTGTGCACGATCTGGTTGACCGCGAACGGCGCCGACGGCTTGTCGGGATGCGCGCGGTCATAGGCCGCGAGCTCTTCGGTGATCCGCGCCAGCCATTCGTCGAGCAGCTCGGGCGGGCGCGCGTTCAGCGACGGAAACGAGCCGACCACACCCGCCTTGCACTGCGCGATCACGAGATCGGGCACCGAGATGATGAAGAGCGGCGAACCGATCACGGGGATCGACAGACGCCCCTTGAACAGAGCAGGCATGGACATTGCGAAACGATCCTTTGTTGGCAGGCAAATCGAAAGCTGGAAGCCATACCAACAAGGCAATCTTTCCACTGTCAAGTATTGCGTTTTGACGCCGCCCCCGGACGCCGTTACCGCAATTCCAACGCGCGGAATTCGCTACGCAAAGGCGGGCGGCATCACCCGAGCATATCCGGATTGATCAGCCGCTCGAACGAGAACATCTCATCCCATTTCTCCTGCGTCAGCAGCTTGCGCTCGACCACCACGATCTGGTGCAGCGACTTGCCGCTCTTGTAACCCTCGCGCGCGATTTCGGCGCACTGCTTGTAGCCGAGCAGCGGCTTCAGCACCGTGACTATACCCAGCGAATTGAGCACCATGTTGCGCGTGTGCTCGTCGTTGGCGGTGATGCCGACAATGCAGTTCTCGCGCAGGCTATTGACCGCGCGCTCCATGGTGCGGATCGAGAAAAACAGCGCGAACGAGATCACCGGCTCCATCACGTTGAGCTGGAGCTGACCGGCACTTGCTGCCAGCGTGACGGTCATGTCGAGGCCGATGACGAGGAAGCTGGTCTGGTTGACGACTTCGGGGATCACCGGATTGACCTTGCCCGGCATGATCGAGGAGCCCGGCTGGAGCTGCGGCAGGTTGATCTCGTTGAAGCCGGCGCGCGGACCGGAGGCGAGCAAGCGGATGTCGTTGCAGATTTTTGTGAGCTTGCTCGCGGTGCGCTTGAGCACGCCGGAGAGCTGCACATAGGCGCCGGTGTCCGACGTCGCCTCGACGAGATCGCCGGCAAGAATGAAGTCGACGCCGGTCAGCGCGCTCAGATGCCGGACGGCGAGCTTGGGATAGCCGACTGCCGCGGTGACGGAAGTGCCGATCGCGGTGGCGCCGAGATTGATCTCGCGCAGCAGCGCGCGCGCTTCGGAGATGCGGTCGACCTCCTCGCCGATCGTGGTGCCCCAGCCGCGGAATTCGGCGCCGAGCGACATCGGGACTGCGTCTTGCAGATGCGTGCGCCCCATCTTCAGCACGCGTTCGAACTCGCGGCCCTTGGCGAAGAAGGCCTCCTGGAGCTGGCGCAACGCCGTCATGTAGCTCTCGAGCCGCAGGATCAGCGCCAGCCGAAACGCGGTCGGATAGGTGTCGTTGGTGGACTGGCCGTAATTGACGTGGTCGTTGGGGCTGACGTGCTGGTAGTCGCCCTTGTTGAAGCCCATCGATTCCAGCGCGAGGTTGGCGATCACCTCGTTGGCGTTCATGTTGGTGGAGGTGCCGGCGCCGCCCTGGATGAAGTCGGTGACGAACTGATCCATCATGTCGCCGGCGATGACGCGATCGCAGCCCAGGATGATCGCATCGGCGACTTTTGCATCGACCGCGCCGAGATCGCGGTTGGCCATGGCGGCGGCCTTCTTGACGTAACCGAGCGCCTTCACGAAGTAAGGCTCCTGGTTCATCGGAATGCCGGTGATGTGGAAGTTCTCCTTCCCGCGGATGGTCTGGACGCCGTAGTAGATGTCGTCGGCGATCTCACGCTGTCCGAGGAAATCCTGCTCTGTACGGCTCATGGGTGCTCCTTGTTGCATGCGCGCAGGCTATCGCATCAGTTCTGGCACAGCGCGCTGGTCACGAAAGTATCGGTGCGGCAGTCATCCGGCTTGCGGGCTCGGCCCGGGATCAAAACCTTGGCCGAGCATTTTTCGGCGGAGTCGGCGTTCAGGCTCTTGCCTTCCTTGTAGCCCTTGCTCTGGCAGAGCTGGTCGGCGGCCTGCTTGCAGTCGGGCGCGCCGTTTGACGAGACCGGGCAGGCCGCGCGCCCCGAGACCATGGTGGACGGCTTCGCCAGCCGCGACAGATCGTTCATGGTCTCGCTCGGGCTTTTGATCGGCGGCAGCAACGAGGGCAGCTTGTCGAACAGCTTGCCCATTTCGTTGATCAGCCCGGGATTTTCCTCGCGCGCCGAGGGAGCCGACGGCGGTGGCGGTGGTGCTGGCGTGGCCTGCGGCCCCTGCTCCTGGAGACCGAGCGCCGGCGGCGTCGATTGCGGCCAACCGGCCCCGCCGGAGCCGAGCAGGACCAGCAGCATCGCTGAAACAAGCCACCCCAGCCGCACCGCCGGATTGCCGGATCGAACCATCATGACGGCAACCGTAACCGAAGCCGGCGCAGCGGCAAAGCATTGAGGTTTAGATCAGCTTGATCGCGATGACGAAGCCTAGCACCAGCACGGCGGCGCCAAGCGCGACCCACAATCCAAGATGCTTCTCGATCCTGACCCGGATCCAGTCGCCATAGCGGTTGAGCAGAATCGCCACGATGAAGAAGCGTCCACCGCGCGCCACGATCGAGCACAGGATGAACAGGCCGATATTATAGCCGGCAAAGCCCGAGGTGATGGTGACGAGCTTGTAGGGGATCGGCGTCAGCCCCTTGAGCAGGATGATCACCGTGCCCCATTCCGCATAGGAGGCGCGGAACGCATCGACCTTGTCGCCGAGACCGTAGACCTGGATCAGCCAGTGGCCGACCGAGTCAAACAGCAGCGCACCGATGGCGTAGCCGAGCAGGCCGCCCACCACCGAGGTCGCGGTGCAGATCGCCGCGTAGAGCCAGGCGCGCTGCGGGCGCGCCAGCGACATCGGGATCAGCATCACGTCCGGAGGGACGGGAAAGAAGGAGCTTTCGGCGAAAGCCACGGCGCCCATGATCCAGAGCGCGTAAGGCTTGTGGGCGGCGTCGATGCACCAGTCGTAGATACGTTTCAGCATGGCGCCGCGATGAAGCACCATGGGGCGGATTTGTCCATCGCGAGTTTTGTGACGATTTTAGTGGCGCTTGCGCGCCACGCGGCCCTCGAGCGCGACAATTGGCCGCCGCGCGGCCACGCGCGGTGACGCGACTTTGGGCAGCTTCATGGAAGACTTCGGCAGCTTCTCGGCAATGCCGAGCATGTCCTCACGCCGAGTCATCTCGCGCCAGACATCCTCGGGACGTACGCCGGCCGAGGCCCAGAGCACGGTCAGATTGTAGAGCAGATCGGCGCTCTCCCGGATCACGGCTTGGCTATCGCCGTTGACCGCGTCGATGACGACCTCGATGGCCTCTTCGGCCAGCTTCTTCGCCATTTTGGAGGGGCCGCGCTGAAACAGCCGCGCGGTGCGCGATGTTGCCGGATCAAGATCCTTGGCCGCGAGCACAGCCAGATATAGCCGCTCAAGCGAATCACTCATGGTACTCAAAACTACTCTAAACCAATGGCGGACGCGTTAACGCCTGACAATAAAGCCAAAAACAGGCCGGCGCGGCAAGCGCGACGGCCTGTTTTGGTCAACCTTTGGTAGCCAAAGCTAGTAGCAGTTCGTGTAGTGGCCTTGACCGCACATCTCGGACGGCGCGGTGCCACCGTAGCGCTGATACTGGTAGTCCGGGCCCGGGCCGTAATAGGGGCCGTTGCCGTAATAGGCAGGGCCGCTGTAGTAGGCCGGACCGCCATAATAGGGACCGTCGTCATAGGCGTTGCGGCTCGCGGCGATCGCAAGCCCGGTGCCGACGATACCGGCAATGGCTGCGCCGGCGAAAGCCCCCCCGCCGCCGCCATGCCAGTGGCGGCCGCCAGCGAACGACGCGGTGGGGGCGACGGTGGTCAGCGCCAGCACCGCCGCGGTGGCGAGAACGGCCTTGCGGCCGGCAAATTTCGAAAATCGGTCAAACATGCCTTGGACCCTCCTTGGGACCTTCAATGGTGCCTAGAGACAGGCTCATGCCCTTCAACACCCGCATCCCATGTTGGGTTCCCCAACCCCAACAGAAGCTGAACGGGGTTGCGTGATCATGACGCAACTGCCGCTCATCCGTCGTTCATATTGGAGTTTCAGGACGGCGGCGAACGGCGGGCTAAAGCGACACCAAACTGTTGCGGCGCAGACCCAAGAAATTTTGCCCAAGGAATTTCGGATTCGGAGGACGCGTCCATCAGCTTTCGCGAGCGGGGAGTTGATCAACTGAAGATAACCGGAAGCTTCCGCTGTATCTCGCGGGCCATCCCTGCTTAAAATGTCACCTCGCCGTCTCACCGGTTGCCTGGGTTAGTGCCTCCTTCATGTCCATTTTCAGCCTCTACACCCGTGTTCTCGAGCTGCTCGGCAAGGAGGCGCGGCTGGGCTGGCTGCTGGCGTTTGCCAATCTTCTGCTTGCCGCCTCGCAATTCGCCGAACCGGTGCTGTTCGGCCGCATCGTCGACGTGCTCTCCGGCAAGTCGGTGGCCGGATCGAACTCGGCCTGGCCGTTCCTGATGGCATGGGTCGCATTCGGGCTGTTCACCATCGCCTGTAGCGCGCTTGTGGCGCTGCAAGCCGACCGGCTCTCGCATCGCCAGCGCCAGGCGGTGCTGACTGACTATTTCGAGCACATCCTGCAACTGCCGCTGACCTTCCACTCGGGCACCCATTCGGGCCGGCTGATGAAAGTGATGCTCAACGGCACCGATGCGCTGTGGCGGCTCTGGCTCGGCTTCTTCCGCGAGCACTTTGCGGCAATCCTGTCGGTCATAGTACTGCTGCCGCTGTCGCTCTATCTGAACTGGCGGCTCGCCATCCTCCTGTTCGTGCTCTGCATCGTCTTCACCGCGCTGACGACCTTCGTCGTGCGCAGAACCTTTGGCATGCAGATGCAGGTCGAGGAGCACTATAGCGAGCTTTCCGCGCGCGCCTCCGACGCGCTCGGCAATGTCGCGCTGGTGCAGAGCTTCGTGCGCGTCGAATCCGAGGTGCAGGGCTTGCGCTCCGTCGCCAGTCAGTTGCTCGAGGCGCAGATGCCGGTCTTGTCCTGGTGGGCGCTTGTCACCGTCATCACGCGCGCCTCCACCACCATCACGGTGCTCGCGATCTTCACGCTCGGCATCTCGCTGCACGACCAGGGGCTCACCTCGGTCGGCGAGATCGTGATGTTCGTGAGCTTCGCCACGCTGCTGATCCAGAAGCTCGAGCAGGTCGTGAGCTTCATCAACAACGTCTTCATGGAAGCCCCGCGCCTGCGCGAGTTCTTCAACGTGCTCGATGCCGTGCCCGCGGTGCACGACCGTTCCGACGCGATCGATGCCGGCAGGCTCTCCGGCCTCGTCGAGTTCAACGACGTCACCTTCTCCTATGACGGCAAGCGGCCGGCGGTCGAAGACCTCTCCTTTACCGCGCTGCCCGGCCAGACCATCGCGCTGGTCGGCCCGACCGGCGCCGGCAAATCGACCGCGATCGCGCTGCTGCATCGCGCCTTCGATCCGCAGTCCGGATTCATCAGGATCGACGGCATGGACGTGCGCGGCGTCACGCTGACATCGCTGCGGCGGAACATCGGCGTGGTGTTCCAGGAGGCGCTCTTGTTCAACCGCTCGATCGCGGAGAATCTGCGCGTCGGCAAGCCGGATGCGACCGAAGCCGAGATGCGCAAGGCAGCCGAGCGTGCACAGGCACTCGAATTCATTGAGCGCAGTGGCGGCTTCGAAACCAATGCCGGCGAGCGCGGCCGCATGCTCTCCGGCGGCGAGCGGCAGCGGCTGTCGATCGCGCGCGCGCTGCTCAAGGACCCGCCGCTCCTGATTCTGGACGAAGCGACCAGCGCGCTCGACGCCGTCACCGAGGCCAAGGTGAACGCCGCTCTCGATGAAGTGATGAAGGGCCGTACCACTTTCGTGATCGCCCACCGCCTCTCCACCATCCGCAACGCCACGCGGATCCTGGTGTTCGACAACGGACGGGTCACCGAAAGCGGAACTTTCGATGAACTCGTGGCCAAAGGCGGCCATTTCGCCGAGCTCGCCAAGGCCCAGTTCATGGTGCAGGAGCAATCACAAGCGAATCCGCGGGCCAGCGTGACACCGGGTGAGGCTATCGCGACCGCGGCCAAATCCCCGTAGCAAGTCCCCGCAGGACCGTCGAAATTCGGCCTATTTCATTGCGGAATACCGGGTGGAAACCCCTATTCTCGACGCAAGAGCCGGTATAGGTTTGCGACGCCGCAAGCGGCGCCGCTGGATTTCAGAACCGAACAAAGATCACGAGAGCCGCCCGGAACCGGCGGGTCTCCAAGGACCGGAATCGGATAGTGCACGCCTTTCGCCCGCTGCTTCGCAAATCCCTGTTCAATCTGTTCGCCGCGACTCTCGCAGTCGCTGCGCTGCTCGCACCGCGCACGGCGCATGCCGAAGCGCTGCTTCTGATCGAGGCCGACAGCGGCAAGGTGTTGCAGGCGGATAATGCCACCATTCCCTGGTACCCGGCGTCCGTCACCAAGATCATGACCGCCTATGTGACGCTGAAGGCGGTGAAGGACGGCAAGATCACGCTCGACACCTTGATCACGGTGTCGCCGACCGCGGCCTCGCAATCGCCGTCGAAGATGGGGTTCCGTCCGGGAACGCAGCTCACCGTCGACAACGCGCTGAAGATGATGCTGGTCAAGTCGGCGAACGACATGGCCGTGGTGCTCGCCGAAGGCGTCGGCGGTTCGATCGACGGCTTCTCGGTGATGATGAACGATACCGCCAAGAAGCTCGGCATGACGCAGACGAGCTACGTCAATCCCAACGGCCTGCCCGCCGACGGCCAGATCACGTCCGCGCGCGACCTCGGCATTCTCGCGCGCTCGTTCCTGCGTGACCTGCCGGAATACGAATATTTCGTGCACATCCCGGCGATCCGCCTCGGCAAGCGCGTCACGGGGAATTTCAACAAGCTGATCGGCCGCTATCCCGGCGCCGACGGTTTCAAGACCGGCTTCATCTGCGCCTCCGGTTACAACCTCGTGGCCTCGGCCACGCGCAACGGCCGCCGGCTGATCGCGGTCGTGCTCGGCGCGAACTCGGGCACCGCGCGCGCGGTGAAGGCGGCGCAGCTGCTGGAGCGCGGCTTCAGCCAAGACAATCTATCGTGGCTGCGTCCCTCGCTCGGCACCGTCGAAAACCTCGTGCCGGTCGACGCCTCGCCGCCGAACCTGCGCGAGGAAATGTGCGGCGGTCACCGCAAGCGGCCCGCCAGCGACGATGACGATGCATTGATCGCAACCAATGGCGGCACGTCCGGATCGGCATCCGCCACCGGCGGTGAAGCCCAGGTGACGTTCTTCACCGCGGGGCTTCAACCGCCCCTGATGAAGGCCTCCGAGTTGATGGCCTCGGCCCCGGCGGCCGCGGAGCCCGTGATTGTCTACACCGGGCCGACCCGCACCGGCACCGCCCTGATCGCAGCGGTCGCGGCCGACGCCGACCAGCAGGCCACCCCGAAGCCGCGTGGCAAGAAGTCGCGCGTCGCCAAGAAACCCGACGCCGGCAGCGACGCCAAGACGGATGGCAAGACGGCGGCGGCAAAGCCGGATGCTGCGAAGCCTGACACCAAGGGCGCCGCCAAGCCGGCTCCGATCAAGCACGCCGCGGCCAAGCCCGATGCGGCGGCGAAGCCCGCCGACAAGCCGGCCGCGAGCGGCGATCAGGCGGCCAAGCCCAAGGCAGCACCCAAGGCGGCCACCAAGCCTGCGGCCAAGCCCGCGCCGAACAACAGCTAGGTTAGTGGCGCAAACCCGTTACGCTGCACCCGCACTTCGCACTTGCGGCAGCGGTTTGCGACAATTCCAGTAGCCACTTTTCGGCCTTTGCCCTAAGCCTCGACCGCTTGCCAGCCGTTCCGGCAGGCTCGATACTGCCGGCAATGAGGCAAGCCCGAGACACAACGGGCTCAGGTCAAGAGAGGGGAGTTTCCATGGAGCGCATCTGGCTCAAGCAATATCCGCCCGGCGTGCCCGCTGATATTGAGCCGACCCAATACGCATCGCTGGTCGACCTCTTGGAGGAGAGCTTTACCAAGTTCGCCGACCGCAAGGCGTTCATCTGCATGGACAAGTCGATCAGCTACCGCGACCTCGACCAGATGTCGCTGGCGCTCGGCGCTTACCTGCAAGGCCGCGGCCTCCAGCGCGGTGCGCGCGTCGCGATCATGATGCCGAACGTGCTGCAATATCCGATCGCGACCGCCGCCGTGCTGCGCGCCGGTTTCGCGGTGGTCAACGTCAACCCGCTCTACACGCCGCGCGAGCTCGAGCATCAGCTCAAGGATTCCGGCGCCGAAGTCGTCATCGTGCTGGAGAATTTTGCTCACACCGTCGAGCAGGTGATCGCCAAGACGGCGGTGAAGAATGTCATCGTGGCCAGCATGGGCGACCTGCTCGGCTTCAAGGGCGTGATCGTCAATCTGGTCGTCCGCCGCGTGAAGAAGATGGTGCCGGCGTATTCGCTGCCGGGCGCGGTGTCGTTCAACGACGCGCTCTCGGCCGGCCGCAGTCTGACCTTCAACAAGCCAAAGCTGTCGCCGGGCGACGTCGCCTTCCTGCAATATACCGGCGGCACCACCGGCGTCTCCAAGGGCGCGACCCTGCTCCACCGCAACATCGTCGCCAACGTCTTGCAGAACGACGCCTGGCTCCAGCCGGCGCTGGCGCAGCCGCCGCAGATCGACCAGCTCCTGATCGTCTGCGCGCTGCCGCTCTATCACATCTTCGCGCTGACAGCCTGTTACCTGCTCGCGGTGCGCGCCGGCGGCTGCAATCTCCTGATTCCCAACCCGCGCGACATCGCGGGCTTCATCAAGGAGCTGGCCAAATACCAGGTCAACAGCTTCCCGGCCGTCAACACGCTCTACAACGGCCTGATGCACCATCCCGACTTCAAGAACCTCGACTTCTCCAAGCTGAAGATCTCCAACGGCGGCGGCATGGCGGTGCAACGCCCGGTCGCCGAGCAGTGGAAGGCGCTCACGGGATGCTCGATCGCCGAAGGCTACGGCCTGTCGGAGACGGCGCCGACGCTGACCTGCAACACCGCGACCAATTCGGAGTTCAACGGCACCATCGGCATCCCCGTGCCCTCGACCTGGATCTCGATCCGCGACGACGACGGCAATGAGGTGCCGCTCGGCCAGCCCGGCGAGATCTGCGCCAAGGGTCCGCAGGTGATGGCGGGCTACTGGAACAGGCCGGAAGAGACCGCCAAGGTGATGACGGCCGACGGCTATTTCCGCACCGGCGACATCGGCGTGATGGACGAGAAGGGCTACTCCAAGATCGTCGACCGCAAGAAGGACATGATCCTGGTCTCGGGCTTCAACGTCTATCCGAACGAGATCGAGGAAGTGATCGCGAGCCATCCGGGCGTGCTCGAATGCGCCGTGATCGGCATCCCCGATTCCAAGTCCGGCGAGGCGGTGAAGGCCTTTGTGGTGAAGAAGGATCCAAACCTCACGGCGGAAGATGTGGTCAAGTTCTGCCAGGGGCAGCTCACCGGCTACAAGGTGCCCAAGCACATCGAATTCCGCGCCGATTTGCCGAAGACCAATGTCGGCAAGATTTTGCGCCGGCAGTTGCGGGACGAGAAGAAGGCGGAGGCGGCGTAAGCTCGCCTCTCCACCGTCATTGCGAGGATTTCATCGTCGTCCCGGCGAAGGCCGGACCCATACCGCGGAATCCATCAATGGCGCATGTTCGCCGCTCCGAACGACGAGTCTTCGCCAAATCACGTCCTGTGGCTATGGGTCCCGGCCTTCGCCGGGACGACACCGAAGATGCAGCCGCAGATGTGCCTCATCACACAGCGGTGAAGCCGTTTCCCTCTCCGCGTAAAATGCTCTAGAACAGCCTCGGCCCCTTTCCACGGAGACTAACGATGACCATCCAGATTGGCGACAAGCTGCCCGAGGCGAAATTCCGCGTGATGACGGCGGAAGGCCCGCAGGTGAAGACCACCGACGATATCTTCAAGGGCAAGAAGGTGGCGCTGTTCGCCGTGCCCGGCGCCTATACCGGCACCTGCCACAAGATGCACCTGCCGAGCATCTTCCTCAACGCCTACGCCATCAAGGACAAGGGCGTCGACAGCATTGCCATCATCTCCGTCAACGACGCCTTCGTCATGAACGCCTGGAAGCGCGACACCGACCAGCGCGACGAGGCCACCTTCCTCGCTGACGGCAATGCCGATTTCACCAAGGCGATTGGCATGGAGCTCGATGCCTCCGCCAACGGCCTGGGCATCCGCTCCAAGCGCTATTCGATGCTGATCGAGGACGGCGTGGTCAAGAAGCTGAACCTCGAGGCGATGCCCGGCAAGGTCGAGGTCTCCGGCGGCGATACGCTGCTCGGGCAGCTGTAAGGCGGCCAACGCCTGTAGCCACATCTGACACTGTCATGCCCTGCGAAAGCGGGGCATCCAGTATTCCAGAGACGGTTATTGTTGAATCGAGAGGCCGCGGCGTACTGGATCGCCCGGTCAAGCCGGGCGATGACGGCGAGCGTGGAGAGAGCAGGCGCTCTCGCCTACGCCTTCAACCTTGCCATCGCGACCCCATCACGCGCGAGCTGATCCGCACGTTCATTCTCCGGATGGCCGGCGTGGCCCTTGACCCAGTGCCAGCGCACGTCATGGGCCTTTAGCGCGGCATCGAGCCGCTGCCATAGCTCGACATTCTTCACCGGCTTCTTGTCGGCGGTGCGCCAGCCGTTGCGCTTCCAGCCGTGGATCCAGCCGGTGATGCCCTGCCGGACATATTGGCTGTCGGTGTAGAGATCGACGGTGCACGGCTTCTTCAGCGCTTCCAGCGCGGAGATCGCCGCCATCAATTCCATCTGGTTGTTGGTAGTGTGCAGCAGGCCGCCGTTCAGCTCCTTCTCCTTGTCGCCGAACTTCAGGATCGCGCCCCAGCCGCCGGGCCCCGGATTTCCCGAGCAGGCGCCGTCCGTATAGATCGTGACAGTGGGAAGCTCGCTCACGCGACCAGTCCTGACGGCATCAGCCCATAGTCGCGCGCGGTTGAGACGCTCTGGTGGAAGCGCAGCTTGCGGACATATTCCAAAGGATCCTTCGGCTTCACCAGCGCACCAGGCGGCACGTTGAGCCAGTCGACCAGCCGCGTCAGCAGGAAGCGGATTGCCGCGCCACGCGCCAGCAACGGCAGCGCGGCCTCTTCTGCCTCACTCAGCTTGCGCACCCGGCCATAGGCATTGAGGAAGGCGCGGGCCTTGGTGACGTTGAAGGAATGATCCGGCTCGAAACACCAGGCGTTGAGACAGATCGCGACGTCATAGGCCAGCATATCGTTGCAGGCGAAGGTGAAGTCGATGATGCCCGAGAGCTGGTCGCCGAGGAAGAAGACGTTGTCGTTGAAGAGATCGGCGTGGATCACGCCTTCGGGCAAATTGTTCGGCCAGACGCCGCTCGAGAGCGTGTCGAGCTCGGCAGCGAGAAATGCGCGCAGACCCGGCTGCACCTCGTCGGCCCGGTGTGCTGCCGCATCGAACAGCGGCCGCCAGCCCGAGACCGAGAGCGCGTTGGCGCGCTGAACCGCGAAATTGGCGCCGGCCAGATGCATCTTCGCCAGCGCGTCGCCGACGCCGGCGCAATGCGCGGCGCTCGGCTTGCGCGGCCAGACGCCTTCGAGAAAGGTGATGATCGCCGCCGGCCGTCCCGACAGCTCGCGCAGCGCCTCGCCGTCTTTCGCCTTCACCGGCAGCGGGCAATTGATGCCGTGCTCGGCGAGATGCGTCATCAGCGCGAGGAAGTACGGCAGATCGTTCTTCGCCACGCGCTTCTCATAGAGCGTGAGGATGAACGAGCCTTGAGTCGTGTGCAGCAGGAAGTTGGAGTTTTCGACGCCCTCGGCGATGCCCTTGTAGGAGAGCAATTCGCCGAGATCGTATTGCTTCAGGAAATCCGCAAGCTCGTCGGCGGCAACGTCGGTGTAGACCGCCATAAAAGTCTACTCGGCGGCGGCTTCGGGGCGCACCTGGCGCGGCAGCGGGAAGAACTCGTTCTCTTCCGCGGCCGAGACCGTCTCCACATGCAGCGTGAAGCGCTCGGCGAAGGCGTCCATGATCTCCTCGACGATCACCTCCGGCGCCGAGGCGCCCGCTGTGATGCCAAGGCTGGTGATGTTCTCGAACCGCTTCCAGTCGATCTCGGTGGCGCGCTGCGCCAGCACTGCGATCGGGCAGCCCTCGCGCTCGGCGACTTCGCGCAAGCGCTGCGAGTTCGACGAGTTCGGCGCACCGACCACGATCAGGGCGTCGACCACCGGCGCCACCTTCTTGACCGCAAGCTGGCGGTTGGTGGTGGCGTAGCAGATGTCTTCCTTGTGCGGCCCGTTGATGTTCGGGAAGCGCTCCTTCAGCAACGCCACGATCTCCGCAGTGTCGTCGATCGACAGCGTGGTCTGGGTCACGAAGGCGAGGTTGTTCGGATCCTTCGGCGCGATGGTCTTGGCGTCCTCGGCGGTCTCGATCAGCGTGACCGCACCAACCGGAAGCTGGCCGAGCGTGCCGACCACCTCGGGGTGATGGGAATGGCCGATCAGGAAGATCTCGCGGCCGCGCTTGAAATGGATCGCGGCCTCGCGGTGCACCTTGGTCACCAGCGGGCAGGTCGCGTCCAGCGAGAACAGATTGCGGGACTGGGCGTCTGACGGGACCGACTTCGGCACGCCATGGGCCGAGAAGACCACCGGCGCAGTGGTGTTTACCGGAATCTCGGCGAGCTCCTCGACGAAGATCGCGCCCTTCTTTTTCAACCCATCGACGACGTATTTGTTGTGCACAATCTCATGGCGAACATAGACCGGGGCACCATACTTATCGAGCGCCCGTTCCACGGTATCGATCGCCCGGACCACCCCGGCGCAGAAGCCGCGGGGAGAACAAAGCACGATCTTGAGGTCTGGTTTGGCTGACATTGAGCGATCTCGGGACCGAATCACCTGCCAAATGGGCGGGAAGCGGTCGATGAATGGAATAGGGCTTGGTACGGGCTTACAGGGAATTGGGCCCCCTTTCGGGCGCTGTCAAGGCACTATCTATAGCAGAACCATTGCGTGGCTACCCCCTCCGGGCTTATATAGCGCGAATTCCCAGTCATCGCTGATGACCACCGGCTTCGCCTCCAAAGGGGTGGGCGAAGCACAAAGGAGATTTGCCATGAGCAACGCACCTCTGATGCCCAAGGCGACCGCCGTCTGGCTGCTCGACAACACCGCGCTGACCTTCGACCAGGTCGCCGATTTCACCAAGATGCATCCGCTGGAGATCCGGGCGATCGCGGACGGCGACGCCGCCCAGGGCATCAAGGGCATGGACCCCATTTCCAACGGCCAGCTGAGCCGTGAGGAGATCGAGAAGGCCGAGAAGAACCCGGATGCCCGGCTCCGCCTTCAGGAGAGCAAGGTGGTGCTGCCGCCTCAGCCCAAGCGCAAGGGTCCGCGCTACACCCCGGTGTCACGCCGCCACGAGCGCCCGAGCGCCATCCTCTGGTTGCTGCGCAACCATGCCGAGCTCAAGGATGCCCAGATCATGCGCCTGGTCGGCACCACCAAGAGCACGATCGCCAGCGTGCGCGACCGCACCCACTGGAACACCTCGTCGCTGACGCCGATCGACCCGGTGACGCTCGGTCTCTGCTCGCAGATCGAGCTCGATTTCGAGGTGGCGCGCGCGGCCAAGGAAAAGCCGATCGACACAGCCTATGGCGGCGCGACGCTGCTGCCGGCGTCCGAGACCACCAAGAAGGACGAGTTCGAGCCGGCAGAGAAGTCGAGCGACGACCTCAACGTCGACGCCGTGTTCGCCAAGCTGAAGACGCTCGGCGGCAAGAAGCAGGAGCAAGAGGAGGAGTAGTCCTTCGCTCTCCATTCGCTATCGAATACGATTCAGACGCGGCGGGGCGACCTGCCGCGTTTTTGTTTGATCCTCTCCGGCGTCGCGCCTTACGGCCGCTCCGGATGGTTGAGCATGTACTCGCCGAGATCGCGCTGGCGGCGGTCGGAACGGGCGACTGCGGCATTGCGCTGAACGTCACGGTCCTTGCGGCAGGCCACGTATTCGGGCGAGCCGGATGCATAGCCGCGGCTCTGGCAGACCGCATCGTCGTCGTCACCGCCCATCGCCGTCGGCGTCTGGTAGCGCGCCGAGCAGGCGGAGAGCGCCATGGCGAGCAGCACGGCAGTGAGCAGGCGCGGCGCAGTGGAGAGCGGCATCAAGGGTCCTCTATTGTCCGGCACTTGTAGCGCCGAATGAGGAAAATGTAAGTCCGCGGACGCCGCTCCCCGCTCGCTGTCATTCCCCGCGTAGGCGGGGAATCCAGTACGCCGCGGCGGTAATCGTGTGAACAAATGACCGCCGCGGAGTACTGGATCACCCGCTTTCGCGGGTGATGACAACCGAGATCGGAGCAGTGGCGTCGCAAGACGCGAACCTACACCCTCCCCTTCAGCGCCTCCCCGATCTCGTCCAGCACCTTCGGATCCTCGATCGTGGCGGGCATCGTCCACACCTCGCCGTCGGCGATCTTCTTGATGGTGCCGCGCAAGATTTTTCCCGACCGCGTCTTGGGCAGGCGGCCGACGATGATGGCGAGCTTGAACGCGGCGACGGGGCCGAGCCGGTCGCGCACAAGTGCGACGATCTCCTTCTCGATCTCGGCGGGTGCGCGCTTCACACCAGACTTCAACACCAGGAAGCCGCAGGGCACCTCGCCCTTGATCGCATCCTTGATGCCGAGCACGGCGCATTCGGCGACATCGGGATGCGAGGCCAAAATCTCCTCCATGCCGCCAGTGGAGAGACGATGGCCGGCAACGTTGATGATGTCGTCGGTGCGGCCCATGACGAAGACATAGCCGTCCTCGTCCTTGTAGCCGGCGTCGGAGGTTTTGTAGTAGCCGGGGAATTCGGTGAGGTAAGCTTCCCTGAAGCGTGCGTCCTGATTCCACAGCGTCGGCAGGCAGGCCGGCGGCATCGGCAGCTTGATGACGATCGAGCCCATGATGTTGGGACCGACCGGCTTGGCCGCTTCATCCACCACATCGACCTGATAACCCGGCATCGGCACCGTCGGCGAGCCGTGCTTCACCGGCAGCATGCCCAACCCCACCGGATTGCCGGCGATGCACCAGCCGGTCTCGGTCTGCCACCAATGGTCGATCACCGGCACCTTGAGCTGCTGCTCCGCCCATTCCACCGTCGGCGGATCGGCGCGCTCGCCGGCGAGGAACAGCGTGCGGAATGTCGACAGATCGTATTGCCGGATGAACTTGCCTTCCGGATCCTCTTTCCGGATGGCGCGGAACGCGGTCGGCGCGGTGAAGAAGGCCACCGCCTTGTGCTCGCTGATGACGCGCCAGAACGCGCCGGCATCGGGCGTGCCGACCGGCTTGCCCTCATACATGATCGAGGTCGCGCCATGCAGCAGCGGGCCGTAGATGATGTAGCTGTGACCGACTACCCAGCCGATGTCGGAGCCACACCACCAGACCTCGCCCGGCTTGACGCCATAGAGGTTGAACATCGACCATTTCACCGCGACGAGATGGCCGCCATTGTCGCGCACGACGCCCTTGGGAATGCCGGTCGTGCCCGAGGTGTAGAGGATGTAGAGCGGATCGGTGGCGGCGACCGGCACGCAAGCGGCTTTCTTGCTGTCGTTCATCGCCTTGCGGCGCAGGCTCGCCCAATCGTAGTCGCGCTTTGGCGTGAGGTCGCAGATGTGTTGTGGACGTTGCAGCACGATGCAGGCCTTCGGCTTGCTTCCCGCAAGCCTGATCGCCTCGTCGAGCAGCGGCTTGTAGTGCACGATGCGGCCGGGCTCGATGCCGCAGCTCGCAGACAGAATGAGTTTTGGCTGCGCATCGTCGATGCGGGTGGCGAGCTCCTTCGCGGCAAAACCGCCGAACACAACGGAATGCACCGCGCCGATGCGCGCGCAGGCGAGCATCGCCACCACGGCCTCAGCCACCATCGGCATATAGAGGATGACGCGGTCGCCCTTGGCGACGCCGAAATCCTGCATGATCGCGGCGAGCGCCTGTACCTCGGCCAGCAGCTCGGCATAGGTGAATTTGGTCACCGAATTGGTCAGCGGCGAATCATGGATCAGCGCGACCTGGTCGGCGCGACCGCGTTCGACATGGCGGTCGAGCGCGTTGTAGCAGGTGTTGACGACACCGCCTGTGAACCAGCGGCCGTAGACGCCCTGCGCGGGATCAAAGATCCTTTTCGGCGGCTCGATCCAGTCGATCTCCTTCGCCGCCTCGGCCCAAAAGGCCTCGGGATCGGCCAGCGAGCGCGCATGGACCTCGTGATAGCTGCTCTTGCTCTGGATGGTCATTCCCGTGCTCCCGTTCCCTTTATTCGCCTGGCTTTGACCAGACGGCAGGACAGACGTCCCGCCATGACCCGGATCAAGTGCCGGCCTTGTTTAAGGGGTATTTTCCCGGGAACGGGCCGCGGTTCAAGCTGAAAGAACGCTTTCTCCCTCTCTCCGCGTTTACAAGGGGAGGCGTAGATCGCGAACGCCGCTCAGCTCTCCATCGCATTCAGCCGCTGCAAACGATCCTGCATGACCTTCTTCAGATCGTAGCCGGGCCGGCGGAAGCTGGCGTCGCGGGTGGCGAGGAAATCGTGCTGGGATTTACGCAGATCAGCGGCCGAGCGCCGGCTCATCGATTTCAGCACGCGTTCATAGGCCTCGGCGAGCTGGCGGTCGAGCATGCCAAGCTGCGGATCGGCGCAGATCACCTTCTCCACCTCGCGCTTCGCATCCGCGCAATCGAATGACGGGCCGTTGCCGGAATTCGCGGCCAACGGGCGCGGCGGCGCGGCGCCAAACCTCGCGATCTCCGCCATCATGGTGTGGCGGCCGTCTGCGGCGTTCGCGTTGCCGGGATCGAGCCGCAGCGCGGTCTCGTAATCGGCCAGCGCCTTCTTGCGGTCGCCCATCTTGGTATAGAGCACGGCGCGGTTGTTGTAGGTCTGCGCGAAATTCGGATCGAGTTTCAGCGCGTCATTGTAGTCGCTGAGCGCGGCGCCGAACTCGCCCTTGAACTGGTAGGAATCACCGCGGTTGGTGAAGAAGTTTGGCCGCGGCGCCAGCCGCAGTGCCTGCTCGTAATCGGCGATCGCCTTGTCGTAGTCTTTCGTCGCGGCATAGGAGAGCCCGCGATTGTCGTAATATTCCGGCACTTTCGGATCGAGCCTGATCGCGTCGCTGTCGTCAGCGATCGATTTGTCGAGCTGGCCGAGCTTCTTGTAGGCCGCGCCGCGATTGGTGTAGCTGCGCGCCCGGTTCGGATCGAGCAGCAAGGCTTCGCTGAGATCACTGACCGCCTTCTCGTTGTCGCCGCCGAGATAATGCGTCGCGCCGCGGTCGGACCAGGCCTGCGCATAATCCGGCTTCAGCTTGATCGCCTGGTCGTAATCGGCGAGCGCGCGGTCGAGCCGGCGCTGGTTGGTGTAGGCCACGCCGCGCAATTCATATGCCTCCGCGTCCTGCGGATCGAGCTCGATCGCCTTGCTGAGGTCAGCTGCCGCCCGGTTGAGATCACCGCCGGCCTCGCGCAGGAGGTCGCCGCGCAGACGCCAGGCCCGTGCATTCTTGCCGTCGAGCGCGATGGCGCGGTCGATATCCCGCAGCGCCGCCGTAAGACCGCCCGAGGTCCGCGCATTGGCATCAGCGCGCACCAGCAGCGCCGCGGCCCGATCGGACGTTGAATTTGTGGCCTGATCGATGATGGCACCGCACACCGGGATCAGCTCGGCCGGGGTGGCCTTGCTGCCGGACACACAATCGACGGCGGCCGAGGCCGGGCCAGCGAGTACGAGGCTCATCGCAGCGCCGAGCAGGAAGGCACGCAGCGGGATTTTGGACGTTTGCGCGGAAGGACGCGTGCCGCACATGAGCATTACTCCGTGACATCAGGTTTTCACCATTGTCGCGGCGGGCAGGGGTTCGGTTCAAGCCGTGAGGGACGAACCGCCGCCTGCACTCCCCTCGCTCCGCTTGCGGGGAGAGGCGAAGACCGCCGCTAGTACCCGTCTACCCCGTTCAGCCGTTGCAGCCTATCCTGCATCGCCTTCTTCAAATCATACCCCGGCCGACCGAACCCGGCATTGCGGCGCGCGATGAAATCATCCTGCTCGCGCTGGAGCGTCTTTGCCTCGCCCGCATTGCGCGCCTCGCGAATGACCCGGGCGTTGGCGGCATAAACCTCGCGGTCGAGATCGGCGAGCTCATGGTTGGCGCAGATCGCTTTCTCCACCGGGCGGCGCGCGCTTCCGCAACTGAAGCTGGGCTTGCCGGCGACCGCCATTTGCGCGCCGATCCGCTCGAGCTCGCGCGCCATCGCCTTGTGATTGGCCTTGGCCTTCTCGTGGTTCGGATCGATCCGGAGCGCTGCGCCGAAATCCTGCACCGCCTTGGGCTTATCGCCCTTCTTCAGCCAGAGCTCGCCGCGCGCGTTGAAGAGGTCGGCCGACGTGGGATCGAGCTGCAACGCGCGGCTGTCGTCGGCGATGGCGCGGTCGATCTGGTCATGCCGCGCGAACAGCGCACCGCGCGCGATCAGCGCCTTGATCAGGTCCGGCTTGGGCGTCTTTTCATTGTCGACAACAGCGGCGCAGGCCGGGGCCACCTTATCCAAATCATCAGCGGCCGCAGCAGCGAGGCATGACCCGACGTCGACCTGCGCGACCGCGGCGGCCGGCTCGCCGCCGGTCGCGGCATGGGCCGCGCCGACCGCGAGCGCCAGGAGCCGCGCCGAAAACAGCGCCACGCCGAAAAATTGAATCAGGGAGAAAAAACGCATGCTCGTCGCAGTTGGAAGCTCTTGCTTTGTAGCCACACTATCCATCATACGGCCGGATTGATGCTAGCCTATGGCATCGCTCAAATCTTGTTTCGGGGATCGTGGTGTCGACATTCGAATGGATCATCGCGCTTCTGCTCGGCGCCGTTGCATTATCGGCGCTGGGGCGGCGGATCAAGGTCCCCTACCCGACCTTTCTCGCCGTCGGCGGCGTGCTGATCGCCTTTGTACCGAACAGCCCGTCCTGGGCGCTGGAGCCCGACCTGGCGCTGGCGCTTTTTGTCGCACCGGTGCTGATGGATGCCGCCTTCGATACCTCGCTGCGCGATCTCCGCAACAATTGGGTTCCAGTCTCGACCCTGGTCGTGGCCGCGGTCGGGCTGACCACGGTCGGCGTCGCCTTCGTCGCGCACCGGCTGATCCCGGACATGCCCTGGGCTGCCGCGGTGGCGCTTGGCGCAATCGTGGCGCCGCCGGATGCGGCAGCCGCGGTCGCGATCCTGAGCCAGGTGAAGCTACCCTACCGCATGGTGAAGGTGTTGGAGGGCGAAAGCCTGCTCAATGATGCCAGCGCACTGCTGATCTATCGCATCGCGGTCGGCGCGGTTGCGATGGAGCATCTGAAATGGAGCGAGGTCGCGCCGACGATCGCGCTGGGATTGGTCGGCAGCGTCATCGCCGGACTTCTTGCCGCACGCATCATCCCCCTGCTTCTGGAGCGCGTGACGGAGGTGCCGAGCGCGATCATCGTGCAATTCGCCACCACCTTCATGATCTGGATTGCCGCCGAGCATCTCGGCCTCTCCGGCATCCTCACCATCGTGATCTACGCCATCGCCATCGCGCAAACGGCCCCGGCCCGCATGCCGGCGCGGCTGCGGGTACCGTCCTATGCGGTGTGGGAGACGACGGTGTTCGTGCTCAACGTGCTCGCCTTCATGCTGATCGGCATGCAGATGCGGCCGATTTGGGCGCGGCTCGATGAGGACGTGCGCTGGGAATATTGCGTGGCGGCGGGCTGGATCCTGCTCACGGTGATCCTGGTCCGGCTGGCCTGGATCACGTTCTACCGCACCACGCTGCGCGTGCTGATTGCGCACGGAATCTATCATCCCAAGGATCCGAAGCAGGTGGCCTCGCCGAAGGGCGGCCTCATCATCTCCTGGTGCGGCATGCGCGGCCTGGTCACGCTCGCCACCGCTTTTGCGTTGCCGGAGGGTTTTCCGTATCGCGATTTCATCCTGTTCAGCGCGTTCGCGGTCGTGCTGGGCACGCTGGTCGTGCAGGGCCTGACGCTGCGGCCGCTGATCCTCGCGTTCGGCCTCAAGGACGACGATCCCGTCGGCGCCGAGGTCGCGCGCGCCCGTGCGGTCGCCTATCGCGCGGCGCTCGATGCGATCGAGGACGATCCGTCGGAAGAGGCGGAAATCCTGCGGCTCGAATATCGCGCCGTCCTGATGCGGGCCGACGACGATCCCAACGGCGGCATTACCAACGGCGAACTGCCCGCCGATCCCCTGCGCCGCCGCGCCATCGAGGCCGCACGAAAATCGATCTTCAGCCTCCGCGCCACCGAGGTGATCGGCGACGACGCGTTCCATCGCGTCGAGGAAGAGCTGGATCGGGCGGAGCTGAGTGCGGGGGGATGAGTATGTCGTCCCGGCGAAGGCCGGGACCCATACCGCGTGATCCATCGATTGCGGAAAGTAGGCGTACCGAGCGACCAGTCTTCGCCAAACCTTATCCTGTGGTTATGGGTCCCGGCCTTCGCCGGGACGACAGTAAACTACGCCCCCGCCTTGCACGTGATCCCGCCGTCGACCACGAGCTCGATCCCCGTCACATATTTCGATTCGTCAGACGCCAGAAAGAGCGCGGCATTCGCGACGTCCCAGCCGTCGCCCATGTGGCCCATCGGCACTTGAGCGTCACGCGCGCGCCACATCGCTTCGACATCGCCCTTGGCGTAGCTCGCCGCGAGGCCAGCGGAATGTTCGACCATCGGCGTTTTCATCAGGCCGGGCAGGATCGCGTTCACCCGCACATGGTGGCGCGCGAACTCGATCGCGGTGGTGCGCGTCATCTGGTTCATCGCGGCCTTCGAGGTGCCGTAGGTGACGTAGGAGATACCCATGTGGCGGATCGAAGCGATCGAAGAGATGTTGATGATCGAGCCGCCGCCCTGCTTCACCATCACGGGAATAACGTGCTTCATGGCGAAATAAGCGCTCTTGAGGTTGACGCTGAAGACGCGGTCCCAGCTTTCCTCGGTCACCTCGACCACGCTGCCCATCTCGGCGATGCCGACATTGTTGTCGAGCACGTCGATGCGGCCGTAAGCTTTCAGGCACGCCGCGACCATCGCCTCCACCTCGGCTGCGCGCGACACGTCGGCCGTGAACGCGCTCGCCTTCCCGCCCTCACCCGTGATGATCTTCACCGTTTCCTCGGCCGCCGCGCCATTGCGATCGACGCAAAACACCTGCGCGCCCTCGCGCGCGAACGTCACCGCGGTCGCCTTTCCGTTACCCCAGCCCGGGCCGATCGAGCCGGCGCCCACCACCATCGCAACCTTGCCCTTGAGCCGGTCCATCGCGCGGTTCTCCCTTGTTGTTTTTTCTTTGTAGCCCGGATGGAGCGAAGCGTAATCCGGGATCACTGTCCCCGGATTGCGCTGCGCTCCATCCGGGCTACGCGCGCGCTTCCCTTACTGAAACGTCATGTCCAGGCACTTGGAGATGTCGGAACCGAGGCCAGAGGAGATGATGATGCAGCCGCGCACCTTCTGCGCGTTGACGTCGGCGGCCCACACCGAGTAGCCGCCGGGACCGAAGAACGAATTGGTGTTCGGCGGCTCGGTCTCGGTCGCGTCGAAATCATAATGTCCGTCGGTCTCGAATATCCGCGGCTTCTTGGTACAGCCGCCATCGGTCTGGACGTTGATGACTTCCTTGTTGTCGCGGGTCAGCGCCAGGGAGACCTGGCAGCGGAAATATTCCGAAGTCTTGGTATTGAAGAGATAAGTGTAGGATTTGCAAGTCGCGGTGTTGAGCTTGCCGGGGGCAAGGCCGCGGCTGCATGAAATCCGCTGGTTGTGGCTGAGCTGGTAATCATCGGCCCGAGCGGCCGGCGCCAGCGCCGTCAGCGACAACGCAGCAGCCCAGCAAATTTTAATGACATGGCGCATTCGAATCATCCCCACCAATATCTTTGTCGAGTTGCGTTCTAGACTGAAAGCGGAACATAGTCGCGAGGGGACGAAGGGAAAATCACAAACTGCTGGGCAAGACGTGATGCGCCGCAATGCGGCTTCTCGGATTGACCCGGAAACACTGTTCGTGATTTGTTCAAGCAGGGTACCCCAATGGCGGGGGAGGATGGGATGATGGCATTTTCAACGAAGACATTTGCAATCGCAGCCGTGCTGGGTGCTTTCGCCGCACCCGCAGTCGCGCAAACCGCGGCGACGCCGTGGGAGCTCAACCCCGACACGGGCTATGCCTATGACAAGGAAGGCAAGACCTTCTCCTACAAGATGGGCACCAGCAATGCCGGCGAGCTCCTGAAGGGTGCCAAGAAGGTGCCGAAGGGCACGCTGTTCTTCATCGGCCAGAACGGCCAGCTCTACATGCGCAGCGGCCCGTATCTGGAGGGCGACGGCAAGTTCAAGTTCGGGTCGAATCAGTAGGGGCGGCGAAGGCGCCGCATACTCAATGTCGTCCCGGCGAAGGCCGGGACCCATACCCCCAGGGAGGGGTTTGGCGACGACTCTGAGTTAGAAAGCCTGTCCGCGGTACACACGCCGCGCCCCACCGATAGATCACGCGGTATGGGTCCCGGCCTTCGCCGGGACGACAGCTTTTAAAACGCCGCCGCCAACTCCCGCGCCCCACCATTGTTACTGTTGCTATCCATCCGCGCATCCGTGATCGCCAGCAGCTTCGCCACCGTGTTGTGGCGGATCGCGACCGGGTTGCGCTCGTAGCCGCCGCGCTGGAAGAAGTTCGAGGTCGGCACCTGCTCGCGCATCGCCTGCGGCATCGTCACCATGTCGAGGCCGGTGCCGTCGCCGGTGAGGTTCATCATCTCGAGCTCGGCTGCGCTCAGCGGACGGGTGTAGCCTTTGGCGCGGGCGAACAGCACCGAGGTCAGGAGCTTGTGGGTTTGCAGCATCGGCCCGACATCGATGTCGAGCACCATGGCATGCATCGCCCAGCCCTGCGCGGTGTCGCCGATCTTCTCATGCTCCGACCAGGTGTCCGGCACCGACTTGGCATGCGCCACCATGCGCTTCAGCACAGAGAGCTTGTATTCCAGCGACTTCCGCGCCGGGCCTGAGGTCTGCGCGACTTTCTCACTCAGCGCACGGATGAATTCGTGGCCCTGCTCAGCCAGCAGCTCGACGCTGTTGGTGGTCAGCAACTGGTTATAACCCATCGCGGTCGAGATCGCGCGCTTGCCGCCATGTTCAATTCCTGCTTGCACGTCGTAATTGCCGGTGCCGCCGGTCTCGAACGAATAGACCCGCACCGCCTGTTCGCGCGTCAGCCCTGACGCCAGCGCGTAACGCGCATAGACACGCTTGAACTCGGCCTCGGTCGCTGGCCGCTGCGGCGTGAACTGATAGAGGTCCTGCGCCGCGCGCAGGAGATCGGCGACCACGGGAAGCGGCTTGCGGGCGGGGCGCTCCGGCGTTTCCTCCGGCTCCGGATTCACTGGCCGCTTCGGCCCGTTATAGAGCGGCGCCTGCTCCAGCACGTAATCGTCGAGCGTGATCTGCTGCCCGCTGCGCCGCTTGGCGTTGCGGCCGCGCCGCTTCTCCGAGATCTGGCTCCAATAGGCGCCGGCCTGGGCATCGAAGGCGCCGCGGATTTCCTGATACTCTTGCAGCTTGCGGCGATATTCGAGCACGGCCGGCGACGCGCCGCCGCCTTGCGCAAAAAATTGCGACAAGAGCTGAGCGTTGGCATTGCTGACGGCGGGCGGCAGCGCGTCGGCATCGCCGCCACGTGCGGCGGGCGCGAGCAGGACGAGCGCGAGTGGAACCAGCCTCAGGGCATTTCGAATCGGGTGATGATGCATGGCGCCCTCTTAGCAAGCATCCGGTAACCGTCACGTTAACGTGCCGTTTACCATCGTCACTTCCAGGCGAACACCGGCTGTTCCAGTTCCCGCACTCGGGTCTGCCGTCCCGCCAGCACCTCGCGGAACTGATAAATCAAGGCCGCAGTCGGCGCGTGGATCAGGCTGGCCTGATGATGGAAGCGGATCACGCGTCGCGCGCTTTCGGGGATCGCGACGAAATCGAAAGCCGCTTCGCGCTCGATGGTCGCAAGCGAGATGCGATGGACCGATGCGACCTCATCAGGGTTCGGAACGATCGCGGCACTGTCGGCGGCCCAGACCACCACCGGCGTGATCAGATAACCCGAGCGCGTCGGATAATCGTCGAGTTGGCCGAGCACCTCGCCACTGCCGAGCTTGAGGCCAAGCTCCTCGTCAAGTTCGCGCAGTGCCGCTTCGACCGGCGTCTCGCCGGCGTCGCAGCGTCCGCCCGGCAAAGCCCATTGACCGCGATGGGCGCGCAGGTGTGATGCGCGCAGCGTGAGCAGGAGCGCGGTGTCATCGCCCTCCCCCGTCGCGGTCAGCGCGATCGCCACCGCCGCACGCTTCAATGCTGACGGCTCGGTCGCATCAGGCAGCCGCGCGAATGCCGCGCAGGCCTCTGCGATATTCCGTCTGGTGGCATCGTCGAAAGATCTCATGATGCTTGACTACACCAGGACCGCATCTGATGAAACGAGGAGAGATGCGCCAGCAAGGATGGACCGGGAGATGATCGACAAGACCGCCGCAAAGCTTAAATCAGACGGCTGGACCATCCTCGAGACCACCGGCTTCATGCACCTGATCGGCCCGCTCTGGGAGCGCAAGGTCGACGGCCACTACGAATTCGCGCTTGCCACCGAGGACAAGCACCACAACCGCCGCGGCATGGTCCAGGGCGGCGTGATGATGACATTTGCCGACCGCACCTGCGGCATGACCGCCCGCTATGTCTCGGGCAAGGAATTCATGGCCACCGTGCAGCTCGACACCCATTTCGTCGAGGCCGGCCAGATCGGCGACCTCCTGATCTCCCGCCCCCGCGTGGTGCGCGCGACGCGCAGCCTGATTTTCATGAGCACCGAGGTGACAGTGGACGGCCGTTGCTTGGTGATGGCGAATGGCGTGTTCAAGATCTTGAAGGGGCCGGGGTAGCGAGACGTAGTCAGGCTACCACCGCCGCCAACGACACCCACCGCTGTCATTCCCCGCGAAGGCGGGGAATCCAGTACGCCGCAGCTTCTCCGCTCAATCACTAGCGTCTCGGCGTACTGGATCGCCCGCCTTCGCGGGCGATGACACCGAGTGTGGGGTATGCGCGTCCCCCCAACCTCGTCATTGCGAGCGCAGCGAAGCAATCCAGACTATCTCCGCGGACGCATCTCTGGATTGCTTCGCTGCGCTCGCAATGACGGAACTGGGGCGCTATGCTGACACCAACGAACGCATCGAGGATAGCCCATGCAATACCGCCAACTCGGCCGCTCTGGCCTCAAGGTCTCGCCGATCTGTCTCGGCACCATGATGTTCGGCGGGCCGACGGATGAGGCCGCCTCACAGCGCATCATCGCGAAGGCACATGAGGCCGGTATCAATTTCATCGACACGGCGGACGCCTATTCAAAGGGCGGCTCCGAGGAGGTCGTCGGCCGCGCCATCGGCAACAACCGTCACGCCTGGGTGCTCGCCACAAAACTCGCCAACCCCATGAACACAGGTATGGGCGACGATCCCAATCGTGTCGGGCTGTCGCGGCGCTGGGTATTGCAGGCGGCTGACGAGAGCCTGAAGCGGCTCGGCACCGACCACATCGACATCTACTATCTGCACAAGGAAGACCATGCGACGCCGCTGGAGGAGACGGTGCGCGCGATGGGCGATTTGATCCGCGCCGGCAAAATCCGCTATTTCGGTGTCTCCAATTATCGCGCCTGGCGCGTCGCCGAGATCTGCAACATCTGCGACCGGCTCGGCATCGACCGCCCCGTAGCGAGCCAGCCCTATTACAACGCGATGAACCGCATGCCCGAGGTCGAGCACTTTCCGGCCTGCGGCTATTATGGCCTCGGCATCGTCGCCTATAGCCCGCTGGCGCGCGGCGTGCTCACCGGCAAATACAAGCCCGACGCCGCTCCGGACAAGGAGACGCGCGCAGGCCGCAACGACACCCGCATGATGCAGACCGAATGGCGGCCGGAATCGCTGAAGCTCGCGCAGGAGATCAAGAGCCACGCCGAGACGAAAGGCATCACCGCCGGCCAGCTCTCGGTCGCCTGGGTGCTGAACTCAGCCTTTGTCTCTTCGGTGATCGCCGGTCCCCGCACGGAAGAACAATGGGACGACTACATCCACGCGCTCGACTATCGCTTCACTGCCGAGGACGAGGCGCTGATCGACCGCCTGGTGACGCCGGGCCATCCGTCGACGCCGGGCTACAACGACCCGGCCTATCCGATCGAAGGACGCCGCGCGCGAACGGCGTGAGAGCGGGAGCCGACAATGGCGATTGAAGACCGCTGCGGGCTACCGCTGTCCACCTCTTCGCATGAAGCGGCTGGCGCCTATCGCGAGGGCGTCGACCTCATCCTCGCGGGCTGGACTGGCGCGGCGGAGGCGCTGGAGCGTGCTATCGCGGCCGATCCGGATTTCGCGCTGGCCCATATCGCACGGGCGCGGCTGCATTCGTTCTATCAGCAGGGCGATCTCGCGCGCGCCAAGGCGGCGGTGGCGCGCGAACTTGTGGCGAAGCGCGGCGATCAACGCGAGCGCTCGCATGTCGAGACGCTGGCGCTCGCAATCGAGGGGCGGCTGCCCGAGGCACTGTCAGCGACGCTGAAACACATCGATACCTGGCCGCGCGATACGATCGTACTCTCGCTGCCGCTCGGCGCGTTCGGCCTGTTCGCCTTCTCCGGCATGGCCGATCACGGCCAGGCGCGGCAGGATCTGTGCGAGCGCGTCGCGCACCATTACGGCGAGGACTGGTGGTTCCTCACGCTGTACGGCTGGGCGATGACCGAGAACGGCAACGTCACGCGCGGCCGCGCTGTCACCGAGCGCGGCTTCGGCCTGCGGCGGCAGAACGCCCATGCCGCGCACGCGGTGCTGCATGCGATGTTCGAGGACGGCTCGATCGACGAGGCCGACCGTCTCGTCGACGATTGGATTCCCTCCTACGACCGCGCCGGGATCTTGCACGGCCATATCCTCTGGCACCAGGCGCTCGGCGCGCTCGAACATGGCGATGCGGCGCGGGCGCTCGCGATCTACGCCGACGTGCTCCAGCCTTCCGCCACGCTGGCGCCGCCGCTCAACGTCATCACCGACGGCGCCTCGCTGTTGTGGCGCCTGTCGGCTTATGGCCATGCTGTGCCGAAGCCGCTCTGGCTTGAGGCCGATGCCACCGCGCAAAAACTGTTTCCGAAATCGAGCCTGCCTTTTGCGGACGTCCACATGGCGCTGTTTGCCGCTGCGACGCAAAATCGCGAGGCGCTCGCCGCGCGTCTTGCGGTGATCGAGCAGCGGCTCACTGAGGGCAAGCTGTCGGCCGGCCCCGTGGTGCCGGCGATCTGCCGCGCGCTGGCGGCTTTTGCGGACGAGGATTATGCCGCTTGCGTGCGAGAGTTGGCGCCGGTCCTCACCGATGTTGTGCGCATCGGCGGCAGCCATGCCCAGCGCGAGCTGATCGAGGACACTTTCCTTGTCGCTCTGATGCGCAGCGGCGAACTGCCCCGCGCCCGCGCCCTGCTCGACGCCCGCCTGCACCGCCGCCCGTCCATGCGCGATACGCGCTGGCAGGCAGCAATGGGCTAGCTCTGCCACGAAAAAAACACCGGCCTGGCGGCAAGTGCCTGTTGGGACGGGATGGGCGATTTGAGCGAATCGCCGATGGGTGGCGCGGTGGTATTCCAGACGGGTTTGGCAGCACAAACGGGATCGCAACCAATTTGCGGTTCGATGGTTATTGGACGGAACTTTCCCGCTTCCGTGGTCCCCTGGCATACGAGCCTCGCGATGCGCCTCTGCCGACCGGTCCTCGCTGCAACCCTGACCCTCCTCGCAAGTCCTTGTTTTGCCGAGTCTTCCACCGCAATCCCGGTGAACAATCCGCCCGCTCAGCAGAACTCCTTCGTCGACCTGCTGGCGCTGATGTCCGGCCATTGCAAGACGCTGAAGGTCGCCGGGCGCACCTTCGCCTGCAAGACGGTGGCCTACGCCCATGGCGACGGGGGCCGGGTCAATTTCGCCGTCGCCGTCGACGACCCCAGCGACGAGAACCACGTGGTGTCGTTCTCCGGCGAGAACGGCAAGCGGGCCGACGACAATTCCTACGAGCTGCCGATCGACCGCATGCTGCTCAACTCCAAGGACCGGCCGAAGGTTGACGGCTTGCCGGTACCGGCCGAGCAGACTTCCACTGGCACCTGCCGCCAGACCGGCAATTTCGCCGCCAAGAAGGTGAACGACGTCACCTGCTCCGCGACCGACAGCGAAGGCCGCAAATACGAGCTGCTGTTCGTCTCCGACGGCGCGCCGGTGAGCGTGCGCCGGATCAGGCAGTCGGCGCCGTCGATTCAGGATCCGTTCAAGTAGCGCCATCGCCCGCGCGAGACGGTCTCCCCATCTCGTCGTTGCGAGCGCAGCCGTCCTGAAACGAGGGAAATTCGGCGTTGCCCGCACTGGCCGGCGCCTCGCATACTCGGCTCGCCATAAGCCGGAATCCGTTCTCCATGCCCCACCCTCTCCCCGCCCTCATCGTCGTCGACGTCCAGCGCGCGTTCGACGAATGGGAGGCGGCCGGAAAACGGCGCAACAATCCGGATGCGGTGGCGCGCATCGCCGATCTGTTGAAGGCATTCAGGGCGAGCGGTGCGCCGATCTTCCACATCCGCCATGAGGGCACCAAGCCGAACTCGACGTTCCGCCCCGAGAACTCCGGCTACGCGGTCAAGGACGAGGCGCGCGAACAGGCCGGCGAGCCCGTGATCGTGAAGCGCGTCAACAGCGCCTTCATCGGCACCGACCTCGAAAGCCGCTTGCGCGCAGGCAACATCTCGACGCTCGTCATCTGCGGGGCCACCACCAATCATTGCGTCGAGACGACGGCGCGGATGGCCGGCAATCTCGGCTTCGACGCACGCCTCGTGCGCGACGCGACATGGACGTTCGACCGCGTCGGGCCCGATGGCGATACGCATTCGGCCGAGGCGATCCACGCGATGACGCTGTCGAATCTCAACGGCGAATTCGCCCGCATTGTGACCACGCATGACGTGATCGCCTCGCTCGCAGCACTGCGACAATAAACCTCAATACGCTTGAGCCATTTGCGTCTGCGTCGTTTCGACGCCCGCCATAGTCGGAACGCGGCGAACGCACATCTGTTGTCACTCGACTTATCAACTGGAGTGATGACATGAAGTATCTCTTTGTCGCGATGGCGATCGGCGCTGCGGCGCTGGCCGGCGGATCCGCGGCACACGCGGCCGGCAGCGGAAAGGCCAAGCCGAACGCGCAGACCCAATCGACCGACATCAGCGCGCAACACCGGCATCATCAGGGCCACCGCCAGCATCATCATTGGCGCCCTCATCACGGCCACTATCGTCCGTACTACCGGAGCTACGGCTATTATCCGCGGCCGCATCACGGCTATCATGGCGGCCGACCCTACGGCTACGGCGGCCATCGCTGGTAAACGGGCTGTCGTCGATGAACGAAAGGCCCGCGAGCACGCGGGCCTTTTTCATGCGCGCAAGATCGAGCCCGCCGTCTCCAGCCCGCTCGCGAGCGCGGCCTCGACCGTGCCCATGTCGCGGCCGCGATAGAGCGCTTCGCCGGAGAACAGCACCGGGCCATCGGCGCGCGCCAAAATCGTCTGCGCCTCGCGTGTCTGCGGCGTCGCCCAGGAATAGGCGCCGCGCGCATAGGGATCGTGCGCCCAGTTGATCGCCACGGCCGCCACGACATCGCGCGCGAGATCGTTGCGCGGCAAGCCGAACACAGCCGCAAGCGAGTCGATCCCGGCGTCGATCAGCGCTTGCGGATCGAGACCCGCCAGCTCCGCCGTCCGCGGGCCGCCAAACCAGCCGGTCAGCACGGGATCATCGGACGGACGCTGCGTCCACCACACCGGGATTGTCTCATCCGACAGCAGGAAGGTGAGATCCTCCGTCCGGTCATGCCACCATGGCTTCGTAAAACGCAGCAGGATCTTGATGACATTGCCGAAGCCGATATCGGAAGCGAGCGCGGCCTTCTCCCGCGCGCGTTTCGGCAACGCGATCTCAGGCAATAGCGGCAGCGGCACGGTGAGGATCACGCTGTCGCACGAGAGCGCCTCGTCACCGTCGCAGCGGACGGTCACAGTGCCGCCGCTCTCCTCGATCGCCGACACCACGCAACCGAGGCGAATCACAACGCCATGCTCGCGGCACTCCGCGACCAGAAATTCGATCAGCCCGCCATAGCCGCCGATGATGCGCCCCTGCGTGTGGAGCCCGCCATCCATCCACTCCTCGCGCAAGGCCAGCGTGGAGGCGCGCTCGGGCTCGGCCGCGTCGTAGCCCTCGACCATCCGCTCGATGGAATGCCGCATCCGCGCGTACGCGTCGCCCGCGAAATGGCGGCGCAGGAACTCGGCGACGGTGAGGTCGTCCTTCAAGTCCCTCAACGCGGCATGAAGCTCGGCCTCATGCGGATCGTCGCGGCTCTCCCGCGAGAGCTCTGTGCCGTCAAAGCTCCATTGCGAGCCTGCGATGGCTTGCATCGACAGCCTCGCTTCGCGCAACAGGCCGCGCGTGACCGGCGCCTCGCCATGAACGAACTCGGCGCCGCCATCGGCGGGATAGCCGAACTGCGAGACCGGCAACGGCTGGATGCGCCCGCCGCAACGGTCACGCGCCTCCAGGATCGTGACTCGTTTCCCAGCGCGCGCAAGCTCGCGGGCCGCCATCAGGCCGGCGGCGCCGGCGCCGGCAATGACGATGTGCTTTGACTTGTCCGACATGCAGCTAGCTATTGGCCCACCGCGTCGTTCTGGATCAAATAGCGCAGCAACAAAACACCGCCGCCGAGCGGCCGCGTGCTCTCCAGCGTCATCGCGGTCAGCGGCGCGCGCTGGTCGCTGTCGGCGTCCGTCGAATCGAACACGAAGGGAGCGCCTCGGGCGCCATCCACCGCGGGACTGAGGATCAGGTTGAATTCGTCGATCAGGCCGGCACGCAGGAACGCGCCATTGGCGACGCCGCCACCCTCCACCAGCAGGCGCTTCACGCCAAGCTCGCGATTGAGGATGTCGAGCGCAAGCGCCAGGTTGATTTCCGATTGGCCGGCGAAGATATAGGACACGCCCTCGCCGCGCAGGCCGGCAAGATGCGAATCCGGCACGCTCTCGGTCAGCACCACGACGATCGGATCGCCGCCGATGTCGGATCGGCCCCAGCCGATCTTGCCGTGCGCATCGAGCACGACGCCGTAGGTCTTCGCATCGCGCCGCACGAACCAGTTTTCGCGCGGAAGTTTCTCGCCCGACGTTGCGGGATAGGGCTTGCCCTTGGCGAACTCCGAGCCGGTGACTCGGCCGATCACCCAGGCATCGCCGCCGAGCTCGTCGTGGATCTTCTCGAACCAGTCGGCGCCCGCGCTCTTCGGACGCCAGCGGCTGGGATGCGTGCGGCCGTCCAGGCTGGAGTGCATCAGACAGATGACGTAGGGTTTCATGCAAATTCTCCGGGGCAAATTCTCCGGGGGCAAGTCTCAGGCCGCCGGCCCATTGTTCTCAGTATCCTTGGCGCGATCGTTCACGATCACCGCGAGCGGATTGAGCTTTGGCGGCGCGACGAGCTTGAGCGTGTTGCTGTCGTGATGATTGAACGGGGCGCCTCTCACGAAAAGCTCGGTCTGGATCAGATAGCTCCAGCTGCCATCATCATTGAAGGTGATGTCGCAGCGATAAGTGTCGGTGCGGAAGGCTTGTTCCAGGAAGTCGGTCGAGCAGATGCCGTAAGTCGTGTCGCCACGCTTCGCCGTGACGGAAATTTTCTTGTCATCCGGCTTGGCCTTGCCCGACGCGAGCAGCACCTGCCCGCGCGGGATCGCCAGCGTCTGCATGATCAGCCCGGTCGCGGGCTCCCACAGCCAGTAGCCGACCTGGTCGTGGAAGGTGATGTCCTCCTCGGGCGTGTTGATGTGAATGTGATAACGCAGCCCATAGAGCAGCTGCGGCCCATTGGCCTGCGGATCGATCGGGTCCATCCGGATATGCTCGATGAACACCCGCCGCTCCGGCCCCTCGGCCTTCGGATTGATGTCGATGCCCTTGTCCGCCTGCCAGACGCCGGCAAGACGGCGGAGCGGGCCGAGATTGGCAAGGCCGTCCGGCGAGACGTCCTCGGGCTCGGTGAAGATGTCGGCGGGAATGGGAAGCATGGCGGCCTCGTGGGGTTACTGAGGCCAGCCATATCACGAAGACCACTCGCCCGCATGAGCGAAGCGACATGCGGGATGGGCGCTGACCGCAACACCCGGATGTCGCCTTCGCTGATCCGGGCTTCGCTGGCTACGCGCGCCGCGTCAACAAGGCGGCCCTAAGTCAACGCCATCCCGCAGCCAACGCCACGCTGCTGCAATACGCCATGGTTTCGCCGGATCGCCAGCCGGTGACCCGCCCGGCCTCCTTGCACTCGTCGTAGCTTTTGTAATTGCCGACGTTGCGGCACGTGGCCGAGTACACGCCGCCCGTAGCGTTGCAGCCGACCCAGGGCTGATTGGCCGTCTTGAAACTCGATTGGCAACCGCCGACGCAGCTGCCGGTTTCGCGTTCGAGCTTGGCGAGCTTCACGGTATCCGACATCGGCGCGGTCGCCGTCGAAATTGATGACGACGTGCGGAAGCCTGTGCTGCGGGCTGCCAAATGATGCGCCGGCCTGGGCGGCCTCACCACCTGCTTCGGCGCATCGACCGTAACGCCGGGAAGGGTATCGGCACCGGCCAAGGGGGTCGGTTGAGACATTGCCGTGCCGCTCAGGCAGCACAGCAACAGTGCAATCGACGGGATAGCGACAGCGGGACGCGTAACGAAGTGCAACGACAACGTCATGGCCATGTCCTTCCAGATGCGGGGACGGTCAATTCCATCCCGGAGTCGAATTCTATCACGCGTCGATCGAAGCTGCATCGTCGAATCATGCAACTCATTGCAGCTCTGCCGCTGCGCCAATGGCGGCGCATCTGCCACAGTTTTAATCAGCCCCCGGGTGACCGGGAGCCGGATTTCCAGCAAAGGCGCGAACGGCTCGCCATGCGCGAAATCATCGGAGCCGCCCAAGACATCGTGTTCGGCGTTCCCGTTTGCGCTGCGGAATCGAGGTGCTAAAGACCAAGGCTAGCAGACTGTGACACCCACATCGGCGGATGACGCTGCTGCCACGGTGACGTTCAAGTGAAGCGAGTGACTACCAAGCGAGCAAATTCGGAATGCAGCAGGCTTCGGTCGAGAAGTTCTCAGATCTCATTGGCGCCATCTACGATTGTGTGATCACGCCTGAACGATGGACCGAGGTTTTGGATGAGATTTGCGCGGAGTTCGGCTTTGCCACCGGCGCGCTCTCGGTAACCAGCCTCACAAACATGAGCGCCCGCGTAAATGCGGTCTCCAGGAGCGACCTGGCCCAGATGGCTCACAACGGGATCGCGTATGGGGCCGACATCATCGAACTCTGGGGCGGCGTCGAGCGCATTCAGCAATACCCGCTCGGAGAACCGATCGTTCAATCCCAGGCCGTCCGGCAGGACATCATTTCCAACAATCGCTATTATCGCGAGTGGGCGATGCCCAAGGGCTTGTTCGACGCCGTCGCCGTCGGCCTCGTTCGCGACAGGATGATGGTTGGAAACGCGATCTTCAGTCAGCATCAGTCGGCCGGCCCGATCGGCGATGCGCAGCTCGACGGATTGCGCATTCTGGCACCTCACATCCGCCGCGCCGTGACGATCAGCAATCTGTTCGACATGAAGACGGTGGAAGCCGCGACATTCGCCGCGACCGTGGAGGCGCTGACGGTCGGAGTCGTCCTGGCGGACGAGGAGTCCAAGATCGTTCACGCCAACGCCGCGGCCACTGCCATGCTCGCAGCCGGTGATCCCATCGTGGATCGACAAGGCCGGATCGCCGTTCAATCCGCGGCGACCACCAGCACATTGCAATCGGCCATCGCGCAGGCCGCGAAGGACGAGGCGACGCTCGGCCAAAAAGGCATCGGCATCCCGATCCCCAGCGCCGGCGGTGACCCTCTCGTCATCCACGTTCTGCCGTTGCGACGCAGCCACATGCGATCCGGCCTGAACCAGAGAGCCGCCGCCGCTCTATTCGTGGCGTCCGCCTCCGGGCCGCCGCGCTTGCCTCACGATGCGCTCACCCAGCTCTATGACCTGACGCCGGCCGAGATTCGTATCTTCGAGCTGATTTGCGAAGGCGAGACGCGAGACGCGATCTCGTCGTTGCTCGGCGTTTCCCTCAGCACCGTGAAGAGCCACCTGTTTCATGTGTTCGAGAAGACGGGCTGTCGGCGCCAGGTCGATCTGGTGAGGCTGGCGAAGTCGTTGACGTTTCCGGTGTGAGTCGAGGACGGCCACGGTGCACTCAGTTCGGCGATTTTGCGGTCGATCAAGGTGACCTATTGGTTCGAGCGTGCATCGCGTGCGCTGTCACCGCAGTGACAAAACCCGGATGTCGCTACGCCCGCTCCGGCCATCGCTGTCTCGCGCAATTTTCTGGAAGAGGCCGCCGGGTGGCTGGAATGGCGCACCATTCAAAGTCGTATTGCGAACTTATACCATTGAAATATCGCTGTAATTTCTACTCCCAACTTGAGTGACCCTACGATCCCTTGGTAGATTTATTGAAGGTCTGCTCACCGGCAATGGTTTATTGCGCCATCGCGAAGTGAGCAGGCACCGCAGAATGTGATCGGCTCTTGTATGTCAGAAAAATATATAGTATTTTCTGACATATGAAACGCCCGCTCGCATCGGTCTCCGCCCGGATCATGAATCGTGCCCGCGCGGGCGGCCGCGGAGGCGTATTTACCCCCAACGACTTCCTGGACGTAGCCGGACGCGCCGCGGTCGATCAGGCGCTCTCCCGTCTGGTTAAGGGCAGCCAGCTGCGCCGCTTGACGCGTGGCCTGTACGATTTCCCCAAGGTACACCCGAAGCTCGGCGCGCTGTCGCCCACTCCCGACGACGTTGCGCAGGCGCTCGCCCGCGAGACCGGTTCGCGGGTGCAAATCGCCGGAGCCCGTGCGGTGAATGCCCTTGGCTTGTCCACCCAAGTTCCGGCCCAGAGCATCTATCTGACCGATGGTCCATCCCGGCGTGTCGTGCTGGGCAGGCGGGTCGTCGACCTGCGCCATGCTTCGCCCAAGCACCTGATCGCTCCGGGCAGCCCGGCTGGGACCGTTGTTCAGGCATTGCGGCATCTAGGTCCTGCACGAGCCACTGATGTCGTTCATGTCGCCGCTCGCCAATTGTCCGCCCGCGATAAGAAGACGCTCGCCACGAGTGTCTTCCAGGCGCCCGCGTGGATGCGGCCGACGCTGGTATCCATCGCAAACGCCATCTCCGGTGCAGTTGATGGATAAGGTCGCCCTGCTCGACGAGCCCGATCGCTCGGCCTTATTCGGCGAGACAGGTGCAGCACGCGGTGTTGCCAACACCATCATCGAGAAAGACTTTTGGGTCTGCTGGACCCTGAAACGTCTCTTCGAGCTGCAGAAGGAGGATACGCCAACCCTGATCTTCAAGGGCGGGACGTCCCTATCCAAGGCGTTTGGCGTGATCCGCCGCTTCTCCGAGGACATCGACCTGTCCTTTGACCGCGCTGGTCTCGGTTATACCGGCGAGCGAAATCCGGAAAGGGAAGGGATCAGCAAGAAGCAGGCAAGCAGGCTCATCGAGGAGCTCGTCAGCGACGTCGAAAAGCACATCGCAGAGAAACTGATGCCGGCCCTCCAGTCGGCGATACTTCAGCATCTTGGCGGGCCGACGCAGGGCGAGTGGTCACTGGAGATCGATGCGAATGATCCGCAGACAGTGAACTTTCACTACCCGACAGCGCTGTCCGAGGAGGAGTACGAAGGCATGGCCTACATCACTCCGCGGGTGAAGCTGGAGTTCGGTGCGCGTGGTGACCCGTGGCCGAGCGAGGAGAAGATCATCCGTCCCTATGCAGCGGATGAATACCCGGACTTCTTCGAGGACCCGGATTGCACCGTGACTGTACTATCCGCGCGGCGCACGTTTTGGGAGAAGGCTACGGCCCTACACGCAGAAGCCCACCGACCGAACGACTTGCCAACGCCGCAACATTTCTCACGGCACTACTACGACATCGCCATGCTCATCGACACCGAATACGGGAAGGCGGCAGCAGCCGACTTCAAGCTTCTCGAGCAGGTTGCTAAGCACAAGGCCGTATTTTTTCGCTCAGCCTGGGCGAACTATGACACGGCGAGGCCGGGGACGTTGCGGCTGATGCCGTCTGAGGCGCGCCTGAGGGATTTGCGCGCAGACTATCGCGACATGGCGCCGATGATGTTTGAAGATAAGCCATTGTCGTTCGACGATATCATCGCTCGCGTCCAAGAGCTGCAAGACACCATCAACGCGTCGCCATGGAGCGCTCCATGATGTCGCGTGCAGTTATGGACGAGCTGAAATTCTGCGTCGCAGAGTTCGAGCGCTTCACCCCTGAAGGCATTCGACTATAATCTCGATCTCGTGTCAGGAGACAGGAAGCGGAAATGCTCCGCTTATTTGCCCTAGAAATTGTACAGGGTAGCCACCGTGGACAGAGATGCGATCGAACAGGAACTCGTACGCATTCGGCAGCGTGTCACTGACCTCAAAGCCGAGCAAGCGGGTCTTGAAGCGAGGCTAGCCTCGCTGGAACAACTCTCGGCGATTGACCAGGTCGGGCGGCGTTCGTCCTTCGAGGGCGCGCCGGTCACCAATAATTCGCCAGCTTCCGACAAAATTACCCTGTTTCGTCGTCTATTCGCCGGTCGACCAGATATTGTTCCTGTGCGGTGGGAAAACCGCAAGACGGGTCGCGCGGGATATTCGCCGGCTTGCTCGAACGAATGGGCAAGGGGCATTTGCGGCAAGCCAAAGGTCAAATGCGGAGAATGCCCCCATCAGGCATTCATTCCTCCGTCGGACGAGATCATCGAAAGGCACCTTCGCGGCGGCGATGCGCGATCCAGTGATTTTATTGCCGGAGTGTACCCCTTGCTTTCCGATGAGACGTGCTGGTTCCTTGCCGCCGATTTTGACAAAGAGGCGTGGGCCGAGGATGCCAGAGCATTCTTGGAAACGTGCCGCGACAAGGGCATCGCTGCCGCTCTCGAACGATCTCGGTCGGGAAATGGTGGTCATGTCTGGGTATTCTTCTGCGAGCCGATCTCGGCGCGGACCGCGCGCCAGATGGGAGCAGCACTGATCACTGAGACTATGGAGAGGCGCCCAGAGATCGGCTTCTCCTCTTACGATCGATTCTTTCCCAACCAGGATACGATGCCGCTCGGCGGCTTCGGGAACCTGATCGCGTTGCCGTTGCAGAGACGAGCACGCGAAGTTGGCAACAGCGTCTTCGTCGACGAAGACCTAAATCCCTACGAAGATCAGTGGGCTTTTCTATCAACGCTCCCTCGAAATTCGGCAGACGCAGTTTTCGGGATCGTCGACGAGGCGGAGCGTTCGGGCCGCATCCTCGGCGTCCGGATGCCTGTAGAAGACGAGTTTGCCGACGAGCCATGGAAAATGCTCCCATCGCGCCGCACCGGGCCAGCGCAGATCGAGGCCCCCCTTCCGAAGACGATGAACATCGTGATTGCCGATCAGATTTACCTCGAAAAAGCAGAGCTTCCCCCAGCATTGGTCGCGCAGTTCGTCCGGCTGGCGGCATTCCAGAACCCGGAGTTCTATCGGGCTCAGGCCATGCGCTTGCCGACATTCGGGAGGCCCCGCGTCGTCTCGTGCGCCGAGTTTCATCCCCGGCACGTGGCTTTGCCGCGCGGCTGTCTCGACGAGATGACCGCGCTCGCCCGGAACCATGGGATCGAGTTGGTCCTGGAAGATCGTCGCGAACTCGGTCAGCCGCTGCCGACGCGACTATCGTTCCGCGGAGAACTGCTGCCGCCCCAACAGAGAGCCTTCGCGGATCTCGCTCTCCATGATCATGGTGTCCTCGCGGCCACGACAGCATTCGGCAAGACGGTCGTCGCCGCCGCGCTAATCGCACAGCGTGAGCGGAATACCCTTGTGCTGGTCCATCGCCGCGAGCTTCTCGATCAGTGGATGGAGCGTCTGCGCTCTTTTCTGGACATCGACTCGAAGCAAATCGGGATGATCGGTGCCGGTAAGCGCAAGCCGACCGGCGTCATCGATGTGGCGATCATCCAGAGTTTGGTCAGGAACGGCGAAGTGGACGATGTCGTTGCCGCATATGGACATCTGGTCGTCGATGAGTGCCATCACCTGTCCGCCGCTAGCTTCGAATTGGTTGCCAGGCGTACCAAGGCCCGCTTCGTTCTCGGGCTGTCCGCCACGGTTGCTCGGAAGGACGGGCATCATCCAATCATCTTCATGCAGTGCGGTCCGGTCCGGCACAAGGTCGACGCGCGAACCCAAGCGTCTGAGCGCGGCATCCGCCATCGGGTTCGCGACCGGACGACGAGGTTCGAGTTACCCCTGTCCCTGTCGTCGATGGAAAGACCTCCGATGCCGGAGGTCCGCAATGATCTCATCTTCGACGATGTTCTAGAAGCTCTCGAAAAAAAGCGATCGCCCATCGTTTTGACCGAACGGAAGGACCATCTCCTCTATCTGGAGAAACGCTTTTCCTCCTTCGTCAAGAATATCGCGGTCTTGCGCGGAGGACTATCGGCGGCTGAGCGAAAAAGCGCCGACGTGGCATTAGGCGTTCCCGAAGAGGAAGAACGCCTCATCCTGGCGACTGGCCGCTACATCGGAGAAGGCTTCGATGATGCACGGCTCGATACGCTGTTCCTGACGATGCCTATCTCCTGGAAGGGGACGTTGGCCCAGTATGTGGGACGGCTTCACCGACGATATGCTGGCAAGGCCGACGTTCTCGTCGTCGACTACGTGGATTCGGCAGTACCGGTTCTGGCTCGGATGGCTGCTAGGCGGCGGGCCGGATACCGCACGCTCGGCTACACGATCGATTAGCGATCCATTGAGGTCGATCGACGGACGCCGACCAGCCAGCACTCCACCGCGCGTTTCTCATTAAACCGGCGAGCATATACCCACTACGGTGACACTCAATTGAGCGATTTTGCGGCCTATCAAATCGGCCTATCGGTTCGAATGTGCATTGAGTGCACTGCACGGTAATGCTGATTGCCAGCGTGTGCGATTTGGCCGCCTTGAAACCAATCACACTCCGCCTCGCGCGCGTCACCCCGCCCTCGTACCCGTGATGGCAGCAAGCGCCTCGACGAGCCGGTCGAGATCAGCCTCCTCGGTGTAGAGCGCCGGCGTCACGCGGATGCATTGGCCCTTGGCGACGCCCGCCCGGCGAACCGTCAAGACCTTGTGGGTGTCCCACCACGGTGGCGTCGTTGTCGGCCTTGCTCGTCTTGCCGGCGAAGCGGAACGACGTGATCGCACCATACAGGCCGGCCTCATCCGGCGTCAGGATCTCGATGTCCTTGAAGCTGCGAACGCGACTGACCCGGTAGTCGCGCCAATAGCGCTGGCGGACCTGCCGATCGCCGCCGTTGCGCTTGCCGCGATTCCCGTAAAGCGTGTGAGATCGCTCACAGACAATTCAGTGGCGTGCTGTGCAAGATCGTGTGCGCAAAATATTTGCGAGGGAGAGCTATCATGACCGATCTAGGCGCTGTCTTCAGCAACCTCGATGGCAAACTGAGCTTCACCGAGGGCCACTCAATCGCGATCCATCAGGGATTGAACCTCAAGAACAATGCGGGCGCAGGCAAGGCCCGCATCAATCCAGACGTGACGATGACGTCCTTGATCCGTATGGACGTGCTGAGCATGAGCAAGACCATCACGGCAGCCGGGGTCGTACGCCAATTGCTCGCCAGCGGCCTCACGCCCGCGCACGGGATCAGACCCTTCTTGCCAGCATCATGGAATGTGAACGCGCAAATCGCGCAACTGACGTTCGCGCACGTTATGACGCATTCCGGCGGCCTGATTGGCGATCAATCCGACTTCGGCCAGCTAAAGGCGTTGTGTGAGTCACCACCGGGAGGCACTCTCGGTGTGGTTCACTACCAAAACATCAACTACTCCCTGCTTCGTGTCCTGCTGGCCTATCTGAGCTGTCCTCTTTCCCTGGGGTGGCTGGAGGCGCGGGCTCAGACTCTTCTACCAACCGTGCTGGCTCAAACTGTGCTGCCGACGGTCACCGCCACCATGTATGCCGACAACATCCAGAGAAACATCATGGCTCCCGCGGGAATCGGTCACGCATCGATTGGCCCGGAATCGCCGACTAACCTTCAAGCGGAGTGGTTCGCAGATGCCCACGATCACCTCGGCGACCAGCATCTTTCGACAAACCCGATACTCGTCTGCGGCGCCGATCACTGGAACATGGACGTTCGCGACTACGGCCGTTTCATCGCACATTTGATCAACGGTTCATTCAGCCCAGACCCGTGGCCGACCATGCGTGACACGCGCGCACCGGGCGCCGCCAGCGCTCTGCCTGCCTATCCGATAGGAGATGCACGCCTTGGCGTTTGGCGATTCCAGGCACCCGACGGCACCGGTAATTTCTATGGCCACAACGGTGATTGGAGCGATGCATTCACGGGTTGGATGGCTTTTAACGGCGGGATCAACGTCACCTTCTTCGCAAACTCAACACTAGGTGCGACCGAACAGGAAAGAATGATACTGGACTCGTGGCTCGCCGCCTGAGGCCACGCGGCAGAAACGCGCGCGCCTTTGCGATTTGGCCGCCTTGAAACGGATCGCCCTCCGCCTTGCGCGCGTTCACCCTGCCTTGGTACCGGTGATGGCAGCAAGCGCCTCGACGAGCCGGTCGAGATCGGCCTCGTCGGTGTAGAGCGCCGGCGTCACGCGGATGCATTGGCCCTTGGCGACGCCCGCCCGGCGAACCGTCAGGACCTTGTAGGTGTCCCTGAGCTTCGCCACGGTGGCGTCGTTGTCGGCCTTGCTGGTCTTGCCGGCGAGGCGGAAGGACGTGATCGCACCATACAGGCCGGCCTCATCCGGCGTCAGGATCTCGATGTCCTTGAAGCTGCGAACGCGACTGACCCAATAGTCGCGCAAATAGCGCAGGCGGGCCTGTTTCGCCGCAGCGCCGATCTGCTGATGGAGATCGACGGCCGCGGGCACCGTCAGCACCGTCGCGAAATTGACCGTGCCGGTGTGGACCCGCGATCGGATGTCGGTGTCCGGGAAATCTTCGTCGCCCATGTCGCGGTCGATATCGGCGAGGCGGTCCTTCTTGATGTAGAGGAAGCCCACGCCGACCGGCGCGCCGATCCATTTGTGCAGGTTGAAGCCGACAAAATCGACCTCGAGCTCACCCAGCCTGAAGTCCATCTGCCCCCAGGAATGGGCGGCGTCGAGGATGGTGTCGACACCCTTGGCCCTGGCCATGCGGGCGATCTCGGTGATCGGCATGATGAGGCCGGTGCGATGGCTGACATGGGTGAGGAGGAGAAGCCTGGTCTTCGGATTCGCCTCCAGCGCGCGGGCATAGGCATCGAGCACGGCCTGGCGGGTGGCCGGCTCCGGCACATCGAACTTAACCACGTCGACACCGCGGCGCGCCTTCAGCGCGTTCATGGCATACTGCATCGAATCGTAATCGAGGTCGGCGTAGAGCACGCTATCGCCGGGCTTGAGCTTGTTGTAGCCGCTGATGAGCAGCTGTAGCGCTTCGGTCGCGCCGCGGGTGAGCGCGATTTCCTCGGGCGCGGCGCCGACCGCCGCCGCCACCTTGGCCCGCACGGAATCGAAATCCGCACCCGCGCGCTGCCGCGCGTAGTAGGTGTTCTGATAGTTGACCATGTCGGACAGACGGATGAACTCGCGCCGCACCGGCTCGGCCATGATGCCCCAAAAGCCATTCTCCAGATTGACGACATCCGGCGTCACGGCATAGAGCCCCTTCACGGCCGTCCAATAGGCCTTGTCGGTGGCGATTGCGGCCGCGGGTCCAGTCAGCTGCGCCGGCAGGCCCTCGGCCGCCATGGCTGGTACCGCCAGCGGCGCGACGGCCGCGGCCGCGAGGCCCTTCAGGATCGACCGGCGGTCGGAAGAAATTGTCTTGATCAGATCCATGTCCACCCTCTGCAATGCGCGCGGCGAAAGGAGCAACGATCAATGGAACGCCAATGACAGGGCGATGACGGTCTGATGATGGCGGGCGTTGCCCGGGTGGGGAATACTGGTGGGCCGCGCAGACCGGCCTCGTCATTACGGGCAGGCCGCGGACCGTCCAGACCCGGACATCGTTGCCGATCCCGCCGAGCTCGCCGCCAGCCTTGCACAATTTGTGGTTTTAGATATCCTTTCATACATATTTCAATGATTGCTTGGTGGCCATCGTGCCTTCAATACAGGTCGCATTTCAGGGGGGCGGTGCACGTTTCGTGGAGATGCTGCCGGTCGCGCACGCCCTCCTCCAGGCCCACAACGACGGAACTGTAAGAATCACGCGCGTCGCAGGCTCCTCAGCAGGATCGATCTGCGCGGCGCTGATCGCCTGCAACGCCGATTTCGCGCAAGTGCGCAAGTTCATAAAGGAGGAGGGGCCGGCGCACACGGCAGGGATGCGCAGATGGAGCTCGACCGTCAGCACCGGACCAATGAGTCCACTCACCAACCGGTTGAAGCTGCTGACGGCGGTATGGAAGGCGTACCGCGGCAAGAGGCTGCTCCGAACGGAGGTGCTGGGCAAGTTCCTGAACGACTTGTTCGCTAAGGCTGCTCCGAAAGCGCCACGGCAGATCGAGGACATCAACAGCCTCGATGGAATTCAGCTCATCATTACCGGATCCGACCTGTCGCAGAGCCGTGGTGTTACATTCAACTCCGGCAATTTGATCGAAAGGATCCTGCATTCATCGGCCATCCCGTTCGCGTTCCGAAGCTATGCCGATGTGATTACATCACCATACGTCGATGGAGGGCTGTGCGAAAACCTCCCCGTCGAGCTCCTATTGGCCAAAGAGGATTTTGACGGCCAGGTGTTTTGCGTTTCGATTGGCGATGAAAGTCCGGCACCTTACGTCCCGAGCGGCTTCAAGGAATATTGCCTGCAACTTGTTTCCGCCTCGATGAATCACAACGTCGATCGCGCCAAGCGGCTCGTCGGCCTGAGCAATCAGTTCGAAGAAATCACCAGCTTGAATACATTCGATTTCGAGGCGGCGATCGCCAAGTTGAATGACGACGCCTGGTATACGCCCTCCTACAATCGAGCCATGAGCAAGCTGTACAAGATCGCTCAGCTTTATGAGATGGTCGGCGTACCGGCGCCATCCAAGCTCTCAGGACGATTGTCCACCGCCAAGATCATGCACTCGCTGTACAAGGTCTTTGAAACGTCTCTGCGACTCCCGGAGTGGGAATACATCAAGGGCGATTTTGTCGTTCGCGCGGAATGCCTGCATCCGCTGCCGCCCAACCTCCTCAGAGGGGGCGATTACGTCGTTCGAACTGCGACCATCCAGGCCAAGGGAGACAATTTGGTCTGCTTCAACTCTTCGGCGCACCTGAATGGCGAGACATCGATCGTTCCGACGGCGTGGACCTGCTTCAATCAAACGCAGAACCGCGAAATCGCGGTGCAGGCCATCCCGGTCAAGAATCCAACCGATACGTCCGCCAAGTCCATCGGCGTTCTTGTGTTCTTCGAAAACCCGATCACGTCGGTGGCGAAGGGGGACATCCTGATCGTCAAATCCCATTTCCTGCTGGACGATGCCATGATTGATCTCAGCAGGAAGGGGAAGGACCACATCTCGATCGAGAATTCTCATTCCATTACGGCTGGGAGTGTCGATATCGTGCTGATCTATCCGACGGCCTTTGGAACGATAACGGCTGCCGGGAAAATCGGTGACGGTAGCGAGGTGTTGCTCTCAAGTGAGAGTTTGCGGGCAAAGCACCTGGACAATCTGCCAAACTACAGCGCGGCCGGCATGAACGTTCAGAATCTGGCGCCGAACGCCCTATTCCATGTCAATTTCTTCAGAAATCCCGGGTAGAAAACACGCCTGCCGCATGTTAGATTGCGACTTGGATGCACACGTCAAAGAATGGAGAGCTGGTATGGATGTCGGTGTGGATAGTGTACTGCTCTGAACGCTGAATCGAGCCTGACTGCCCAAAAAACGTCCCTCGTGCGGGACGTTTTTTGTTTTCCGGTCAGCCGTTCAAAGAATGGTGCCCAGGGGCGGAATCGAACCACCGACACTGCGATTTTCAGTCGCATGCTCTACCAACTGAGCTACCTGGGCGTGCTGAGGGAAGGACCCAAAGAGAAGGTCAAGGCCCATCGAGCGGGCGGTTTATAGTGGGCTGGAAGCGGCCTGTCCACCCGGCTTCGCCAAGAGGCTTCGCCGGGCGCGGCCCGGCTGTGCACAAGGTCGGGCGGCCTCGCCGCGGCTGGCGCGCGGCACGTCAGTAATTCAATTAAAATATTGATATTGCTTAGTTATTCCTCGCCATCCGTCTCGTCGTCGCGACCGGGGATGACGTAGGAGCCTTTCAGCCAGCGGTTCAGGTCGACGTCGCGGCAGCGCGACGAGCAGAACGGGCGGGTTGCCTCCGACTGCGGCTTGCCGCAGATCGAGCAGGTTTTGACAGGGCCGGCGGGCTTTTTGACGTGGTCGTCCATGATCTCGGCAGCGCGTAGGAGGTGAAGGCGTTCAAGAGCCTGTCAACAAACAGGTTCCTCAGGCGTCGGCGCATGCGTTCCACGCAAGGTCGCGCCGGGCCATTCTACTGTGCATGGGGTTGTTTTCGAGATTTTTGTTAGGCCGCGAGGCCAGCGCCGCGCTCACACGGCGGTGGCGTTGAGCCAGCCGAAGCGGATCGGAAAACCCTCGCCGCCGAGCAGGGTCGTGGTCTCGTAGAGCGGCAGGCCGACGACGTTGCTGTAGGAGCCGACCATCTTGACCACGAAGGAGCCGGCGATGCCCTGCACGGCATAGCCGCCGGCTTTGCCGCGCCATTCGCCGGAGCCGATATAGGCCTGGATGTCGTCTTCCGAGAGGCGCTTGAAGCGGACGCGGGTCTCGACCAGGCGCTGCCGGAAGGCCTCGCGCGGCGTAACGAGCGTAATCGCCGTGTAGACGCGGTGGTTGCGGCCCGACAAGAGCCGCAGGCACTGCGCGGCTTCATCGACGAGGTTGGCCTTGGGCAGGATGCGGCGACCGACCGCCACCACTGTGTCGGCGGCAAGGATGAAGGCGCCGCGCAGCTCGTCGTCGAGCTGGACTGATTTGAGCGCCGCATCGGCCTTGGCGCGGGCGAGGCGGTTGGCGCAGGCGCGCGGCAGCTCGCCCCGCTTCGGCGTCTCGTCGACGTCGGCGGGCCGGAGCGCATCCGGCTCGATGCCGGCCTGGTTGAGCAGCGACAGGCGCCGCGGCGAACCGGAGGCAAGAACGAATTTGGGGCGGCCGAGCATCAGCTGATTTTTTGGGGATGAAGCAGGGGGTGAATTGCGCGCGGAACCTATCGGAAGGGGGCTGATTTCACAACCCGGGAACCCGGACTTAAGCGATTCGAGGGTCGCCACATGCCTGTGCCCGCAGTCTGTGACGCCGGTGTTACGGGCGGCGAATGCTACCCGTTCGCCGCGCCGACCTTGGCAAACCGCCGGCGGATGCGCATCAGGAGCTGGTCGCAGACCTCGCGATAAGCGGCGAGCTTCTGGTCGCGGCTGCCTTCGATGGTGGTGGGGTCATGCGTCGGCCAATATTCGACGTCGGCGGCAAGCGTCCGGGTCAGCTCCAGCGCCTTGTGGTGCGCCTCCGGCGACAGCGTGATGATGAGGTCGAAGTTCAGCCCCTCCCAGTCCTCCAGCTCCTCGAAGGTCTGCGGCTTGTGGGTGGAGATGTCTTGCCCCAGTTCGTCCATCACCGCGACCGCGAAGGGATCGAGCTCGCCTTTTCTCGCGCCGGCCGATTTCACGTAGAGGCCTTGCGGAAACATGTGCCGCAGCAGGCTCTCCGCCATCGGCGAGCGCACGCTGTTCATCGCGCAGGCGAACAGCACCGATTGCGGATCGCGTGCGCGTGGCGGACCCGCCATCGCGCCTAGCCTCTCTTGATAGAGGGCATGGCCTTGTCGGAAAACCGCTGCGCACTTTTCCGGGCCATGCCCTAGCCTTTCCAGTGCAGAACAGTGATGAGCGTGAACAGCCGGCGCGAGGTCTCGAAATCGATCCGCACCTTGCCCTTCAGCCGCTCCTGCAACGTGCGCGAGCCCTCGTCATGGATGCCGCGGCGGCCCATGTCGATGGCCTCGATCTTGTCCGGCGTCGCCGTCCGGATCGCCTGGTAGTAACTGTCGCAGATCATGAAATAGTCCTTCACGATCCGCCGGAACGGGGTCAGCGACAACAGATGCGCGACCACGGGCGTGCCGTCCTCGCGGCGGATGTCGAACATCAACCGGCTGCCGGTGATACCGATATGCAGCGTGAACGGCCCTTTCCCATCGGCGCCGTCGGGCGCGAACAGGTTCTGCTCGATCAAATCGTAGATCGCGATCGCGCGCTCATGCTCGATGTCCGGCCCGGAACGGCCGATCGAATCCTCATCGAGGGTGACCGCGACGATGCGATTGGTCGAGTCGTCCTGTTCGGGCGGCTTTGTCATGACAAATTGAGGCGCAATCCAATCGAGCGCGAATGGGCATCTAACCCCTCCGCCTTGCCGAGCGTCATCGCGGCTGGACCGAGCGCACGGAGCTGATCCGGGCCGCATTTCAGGATCGAGGTGCGCTTGATGAAGTCGTGCACCGACAGGCCTGAGGAGAATCGCGCCGAGCGCGCCGTCGGCAGCACATGATTGGAGCCGCCGACATAATCGCCGATCGCCTCCGGCGTATGCGCACCGAGGAACACTGCGCCGGCATTGCGGATCTTTGCGGCGAGCGCATCCGGATCGGTCGTCATGATCTCGAGATGCTCGGCGGCGATCGCATCTGCAAGCGGGATCGCCTCAGCGAGATTCTTCACCATGATGATCGCGCCGAAATCAGCCCAGGAGGCGCCGGCAATCGCGGCGCGCGGCAGCGTCTTCAGCTGCGCCGCGACGGCCTTTTCAACATCAGCGGCAAGCCGCACGGAATCGGTGATCAGGATCGACTGCGCGCTGGCATCGTGCTCGGCCTGCGCCAAGAGATCAGCGGCGATCCAGTCGGCATTGCCGGTGTCGTCGGCGATGACAAGCACCTCGGAGGGGCCCGCGATCATATCGATGCCGACCTTGCCGAACACCAGCCGTTTTGCGGCGGCGACATAGGCATTGCCGGGGCCGACGATTTTTGCGACCGGCGCGATCGTCGCGGTGCCGTGCGCAAGCGCGGCCACGGCCTGCGCGCCGCCGACGCGGTAGATCTCGCTGACACCGCCGAGTTTTGCGGCCGCGAGCACCAGCGGATTGAGCTTGCCGTCGGGCGACGGCACCACCATCACGACGCGCGAAACGCCGGCGACTTTCGCGGGCACCGCATTCATCAGCACCGAGGACGGATAGGCCGCAGTGCCCCCGGGCACGTAGAGGCCGGCGGATTCGATCGCAGTGTAGCGCCAGCCGAGCTCGACGCCGAGCGGGTCGGTGAAGCGCTCGTCCTTCGGGAGCTGGCGCCGATGATAGGTCTCGATGCGGTCGCGCGCGAGCTTGAGCGCATCCAGCGTTGCGGCATCGCAGGCCTTCACGGCGGCCTCGATCTCGGCAGCAGTGACGCGCAGGCCAGATGCATCCAGCGTCAGCCGGTCGAACTTTGCCGTGGCCTCGAGCAGAGCCGCGTCGCCGCGTTTGGCCACGTCATCGACGATGGCGCGCGCGGCGGCCTCGACGTCGGCCGAGACCTCGCGCTTGGCGGCGAGGAAGGCCGAGAATCGCTGGTCAAAATCGGCGCTGCTGCGGTCGAGGCGAACGGGCATTTTTCGATGGTCTTTTGGCTGGTCTTTGGGGGCGGATCGGCGTCACAAGGCCCCCTGCTCAATGGCGCGGCGGGGAAGCGACGTCAACCCTTGGGAGATGTCGTCCCGGCGAAGGCCGGGACCCATAACCACCAAAGCTAATTGTTGAGCAAAATGGGGCCACATCTCGTTTTAACAACTATGCCCTGGGGCTATGGGTCCCGGCCTTCGCCGGGACGACACTGGATATGTGGCATGCGGTATCCGTCCCTCATCCCTCGACCCCCAGCCCCGTTCCCAGCTCGTCCGCCCCCAGATCAGTCAGCTCGCATTCCAGGCATTCGACGTCGAGGCGGATGGCGCCGCCCTGGGCGAACAGCAGCAGCGCGCTGCCGCCGGGCTCCTCGTCGCGGCCGTCCCGGGGGTGAAACTCGATACCGACGAGGTCCAGAACCGTCTCCGACGCCGCAAGATCGATGTCGCGCGACTTGCAGGCGAGCACCCGGTCGAAACGGAGCGCCGAAACCAGCCGGCGCGGCTCGGTTTCGCCGTCCAGCGTCTGCTCCCAGTCCAGCCGGCTCATGCCGACCACCAGGCGCTTCTCGCCCTGCCGCCAGATGATGTCGGAGGCTTGCACCAGAGCATCCTGCACATGGGTCGAGATCACCGCGAGATCATCGGCGTCGAGCGCGATCAGTTTAAGCTGGGGAGACATTCGCCGGCCCTTCTCCTGCGATGCAGATGCGGCACAACGCGCGGAGGTGCCAAAATATCCGCAAAACTAACCAGAGGGCGGATTAGAGCCCATTGATATGCTCCATCTCCAGCACTTTCCGCGGATAGCCCTCTCGCGCAACCCGGATCATGCCGCGGCCGATCTGCTCGGTCGAGGTGACCAGGCGAGGCGCAAGGCGGCGCAGCACCGACCACAACGGCCAGGTCACATCGTAGACGGCCTGCACCCAGGCGGTCTTGGAGCGTACGCCGTGCAACGGCTGGATCACGCCGGGCCGGAACATGAAGGCGGCCTTGAACGGCAGCTTGAGCAGGTCGTTCTCGGTCTTGCCCTTGATCCGCGCCCACATCCGCGAGCCCTGCTCGGTGGAATCGGTGCCGGCGCCGGTGACATAGGTGAAGGTCATCTGCGGATTGAGCCGCGCAAGCGTCGTCGCCGCAGCGAGCGTGATGTCGTAGGTGAGATGGCGGTAACGGTCCTCGCTCATGCCGATCGAGGAGACGCCGAGACAGAAGAAGCAGGCATCGAAGCCGGTGAGCTGCGCCTCGATCGCCGAATAGTTGGTGAAATCGTCGTGGATGATCTCGGTGAGCTTGGCGCTGCGCACGCCGGTCGGACTGCGCCCGACCACCAGCACGCGTTCGATGCCGGGATCGATCAGGCACTCGCGCAAAACACCCTGCCCGACCATGCCGGTCGCGCCGAAGACAATGACTCGCATCGGGACGTCCCCCACGATGTCGCGGCTCATGCGGCGGCCGCGATCTCGTCGAAGGATACACCGGTCAGCGTTGCCGAGACATCCCACAGCATGGCCGCCGCGGCGAAATCCTTCGCCTGCCGCATGACCCTCGCCGGCACCGGCGGCCCCTTCAATTCGTAGAACCAGTTCGGACCGTAGTAACCGCCGGGCTCCGCGGCCGGAGAGGTCGCCGCGAACAGGGTAGGCAGCGCGCCTTCAGCCGCGGACTGACTGATGAAGGGCTGTAGCCAACGGCTCACGCGCGACTGGAAGGTGTTGGCGCCCGGGCCGTTCGGAATGAGATCGGTGCGTGCATAGCCTGGATGGGCCGCGACGCTTCGCACGCCCCAGCCGGCCGCGTCGCTGCGGCGCTGCAATTCGAGCGAGAACATCAACATCGCGAGCTTGGACTGGCAGTAAGCACGCCACGGACGATAGGACCGCCGGCTCTGGAGATCGTCGAAATTGATCGCGCCGGAGCGGTGCGCAAGGCTCGAGAGATTGACGACGCGCGCGGCCTTTGCGCGGCGCAGCTGCGGCAGCAAGCGCGCCGTCAGCGCGTAATGGCCGAGATAGTTGGTGCCGAGCTGCATCTCGAAACCATCCTCGGTCTGCTGCCGCTTCGGCAGCGCCATCACGCCGGCATTGTTGACCAGGAGGTCGAGCTGATCATTGCTGGAGGCAAAGCGCCTGGCAAAATCGGCGACGGAGGCGAGGCTCGCGAGATCCAGGCGCTCATAGGCGATCAGCGCGTTGGGAAACTGCTCGCAAATGCGCTCGATCGCCCGCAGGCCCTTTGCGTCGTTGCGCCCCGTGAGTATGACGATGGCTCCGGCGCCCGCTAGCGCCAACGCCGTCTCGTAGCCGAGGCCGCCCGTGGCCCCGGTGACGACGGCCGTCTTGCCGCTGAGGGAGGGAATGTCTGCCGTACTCCAGTCGGTCATGCCTTAATCTCCTGTCAGGGGTTGGAAGAGCCCCGCGACCGGTCTAAATGTGCACTTAGTGCAACTTTGCAAGAGGTGAAAGAATTTGAAGGTTTCGAAGCACGCCGGGAAACAGGCCAAGAAACAGGCGAAGCAACGCGCCAAGCCCTTGTCCTCAGGAGGAAAATCGCCGGCGGTGCCGGGCCTGAGGCAGCGCAAGCGCGAAGCGACCCGCGAGCGGCTGACCCGCGCGGCGATGGCGCTGTTCCTGGAGCGCGGCTTCGAGACCACGACCATCGACGACATCGCAGCCGCCGCCGATGTGTCGCGCCGAAGCTTCTTCCATTACTTCGCCTCGAAAGAGGACGTGGTTGCCGCCTGGCAGGAGGATGCTTCAACCGCCCTCGTCGCCGCGATCATCGCCAGGCCTGCAGACGAATCCTTGCTGACGGCCGCGGAAAACGCGATTGCGGCGGCGGTCAAACGGCTCGATCCGACCGAGGCGGCCGCGATGGCACGGCTCAAACGTGACAATCCCGCGCTTCAGGCGCGCGACCAGCTCAAATACGAGAAGCTCGAACGCGCGCTGGCGGAAGGGCTTGCGCAACGCTCCGGCCGCAAGTCGGACCAGTTGAAGGCGCGGCTCGTCGCCATGATCGCCACCGGCGCGATGCGCGTCGGCGGCGAGAGCTGGCTCTGCGAAGGCACCCGCGACAAGCCGGAGGCTTTCGTGAAGCGGACCTTTGACGCGATCAGGGAGATATTGAAGTGATCCGCTTCAGCATCGCTCCTTGAAGAACGCCAGCAGGTCCGCGTTGATGGTCTCGGCATGCGTCGTCGGCATGCCATGCGGAAAGCCCTTGTAGGTTTTCAGCGTGCCCTTCTTGAGCAGCTTCGCCGACAGCGGCGCGGAATCGGCGTAAGGCACGATCTGGTCGTCGTCGCCATGCATCACCAGCACGGGCACGGTGATCTTCTTCAAATCCTCGGTGAAATCGGTCTGCGAGAACGCGACGATACCGTCGTAATGCGCCTTCGCGCCGCCCATCATGCCCTGGCGCCACCAGTTCTGGATCACCGCTTCCGACGGTTTTGCGCCGGGGCGGTTGTAGCCGTAGAACGGGCCGGCGGCGACGTCGCGATAGAAGCTCGATCGGCCGGCGGCGAGCTGAACCTGGAAATCGTCGAATACACTCTTCGGCAGGCCGCCGGGATTGGCCTCCGTCTTAACCATCAGCGGCGGCACTGCGGAGAGGATCGCGGCCTTCGCGACCCGGCTCTCGCCGTGGCGGGCGATGTAGTGCACGACTTCGCCGCCGCCGGTGGAGTGACCGACGTGAATGGCGTTCTTCAGATCGAGATGCGCGGTCACCGCCGCGAGGTCGTCGGCGTAGTGATCCATGTCATGGCCGTCAGCGACCTGCGACGAGCGGCCATGGCCGCGGCGGTCATGGGCGATGACGCGGTAGCCGCGAGTGACGAAGAACATCATCTGCGCATCCCAATCGTCCGCCGACAGCGGCCAGCCATGGCTGAACACGATCGGTTGGCCCGAGCCCCAGTCCTTGTAGAAGATCTCGACGCCGTCCTTGGTGGTGATGATGGGCATTGGATGGGCTCCTTCAGTGAGAGATCAGGCGAACGCCATCGGCCTGTAGCGGCGCCAGGCGCCGATAGTCACCAGCACGAAGAACAGCAGCACAAGACCCTGCACCACGGCGAACACCGGGCCCGACGGCGGCGCCGGCGGCACGGCCGGTGCGAGCGCGGCCAGCGCCGGCACCTTCAGGAACGACTGGATGATCAGCACGAAGACGTTGAAGTAGAGCGAGATCATCGCGGTCACGACATAGACCGGACGCCAGGCGCCCTTGAGCTTCATGCCGTAGAGCGCGATGCAGGCGATCGCGAGCAGCACCAGCGAGATGGCGGCGATGATGTACGAGGGCAGCAGCTCCTTGAACGGAAACAGGAAGCCCGTCGCATTGGTTAGGATGGTGAAGAGCAGGAAGATCGCGGTGAGGCCCGGCATCGGCTTCGAACCGAGCAGGCCGAACATCACGATGAGGCCGGCGGCGATGGCGATCAGGCTGATGATGACATGGACTAGCGTGAAGGCGGGCAGGCTCAACCCAAGAACCATGGCATCTCTCCTACTCTCAATATTGAGATCAGCAGGATGGTATTACGCGCCTCATCGGATTGCTACATGCGCCGGCATCACACATGCGTACGAAGCCATGCGTCATCGTGCGAATCGACAAACGCATGGCTGATTTTTTTGCATCACTGTCGCAATGGACAGCAGTTTGTAGCCCGGATGGAGCGCAGCGAAATCCGGGGTTCTCGCGCCTGGATAATGCTGTCCCGGATTACGCTTCGCTCCATCCGGGCTACGAGCTTGCAGGTTTCAAACTTCCTTGGTGTCGAAGATCAGCAGATCGGCGCCGCCACTGGCGAATTTCGGCACGTCGCCCGCTGCCGCCTTGCCTGCTTCGCTGCCGAATGCCGCCTGGATATCGGCCACACTGTTGAAGGAGAGAATGGCGACGAGGTGGACTCCGGAAGGTCCGGCGGGGGAGCCGACCGGCCCCGTGCTGACCGCGTATTTCTTCAGGCCGGGAAGTTTCTTGGCGAGCGGAATGTGGGTCTCGGCATAATGCTTGTCGAAAGCCGCAGCATCCTTGGGCGTCTTGTAGAGCACGACGAGTTCAGCCATTTAGTCCTCCCGTTGAAGCTTTTGTTCGTTTCGCGGGCGATGCGCCTCGCGACGAGGCGATAGTCCGCGGGACACGGCAAAACCGCAAGTCACATTCGACTTGCCATTCCCTTGTCTTCTCCTTGACTTATTATTTGAGCACGATCTTTCGGAAAACCGCTGCACACTTTTCCGGATCGAGCTCTAAAGCGCCGGTTTTGCGGCGTCGCCGAGATAGCCGTGCAGGGAGGCCACCACTTGCGCGCCCTCGCCGATGGCGCCGCCGACGCGCTTGACCGAGCCGGAGCGGACGTCGCCGACGGCATAGACGCCGGGGACGGAGGTCTCGAGCGGGGCCACGAGCCGGCCCTGGTTCTGCTCGGACTGCGCGCCGGTGACGACGAAGCCGCCGCGATCGAGCGTCACGCCGCAGCCATCGAGCCAGCCGGTGGCAGGATCGGCACCGACGAACAGAAACAGATTCTTGATGTCGGCGGAATCCTCGTCCGCAGACAGCCGGCTGCGCAAGCGGATGCGCCGCAGCAGCGAAGCCTCGTCGCCCTCGAGCGCCGATATCTCGGTGTTGAACATCAATTCGATGTTCGGCGTCGCTTCGATGCGCTCGATGAGATAGCGCGACATGCTGGCGCCCAGACCACCGCCGCGGATGATCATCAGCACCTTCTTGGCATGACCCGACAGGAACACCGCTGCCTGGCCTGCCGAATTGCCCGCGCCGACCAGGGCCACCTCTTCGCCGGAGCAGAGCCGCGCCTCCACGGGGGACGCCCAGTACCAGACGCCGCGGCCCTCGAATCTGTCGAGGTTCTCGATCTCCGGCCGGCGATAGCGCGCGCCGCTTGCGACCACCACCGCGCGCGAGCGCAGGGGATCGCCGCCGTCGATCGCCACTGAAAATGCGCCGTCGGTGCGCGTGCAGTCGAGCGACTTCACCGTCATCGGGATCATGATGTCGGCGCCGAATTTTTGCGCCTGGTTGAAGGCGCGGGCCGTCAGCGCCTGGCCGGAAATGCCGGTCGGAAAGCCGAGATAATTTTCAATGCGCGCGCTGGCGCCGGCCTGGCCGCCGAAGGCGCGGGTGTCGAGCACGGCGACCGAGAGTCCTTCGGACGCTGCGTACACCGCGGTAGCGAGTCCCGCCGGCCCGGAGCCGACGATCGCGACGTCGTAGATGCGATCGTTGCGCGGGCCGCCGATCATGCCGATCGCGCGCGCAAGCTCGGTCTCGCCGGGGTTGCGCAGCACGGTACCACCAGTCGTGACGACCAGCGGCCAGTCCTCAGGTTTTGGCGAATAACGCGCGATCACCTCAGCGGCGTCGCGATCGCGCTCGGGACAGAGCAGATGATGCGGCTGGCCGTTGCGGGTGAGAAAGCCCTGCAAGCGGACCACGCCGGCCGAATGCGACGGCCCGATCAGCACGACACCGCCGACGCCGCCCTGGAGCAAATTGACCCGGCGCAGGATCAGCGCGCGCATGATGCGCTCGCCGAGCTCGGCCTCGGCGACCAGCAGCGCGCGCAGCCGCTCCGGCGGCAGCAGCAGCGTCTCGACATCGCCCTCGGCGCGGCCGTCGACCAGCGCCGGCCGCCCGGAGAGCTGGCTGAGCTCGGCCAAAAATTGCCCCGGCCCCTGGTCGATCAGCGGGGTGACATGACCGAGCCCGTCGCGCTGGGTGAGGGCGACATGGCCCTTCAGCACCACGAACATGCCCTGCCCCGGCTTGCCGGTTTCGAACAGCAGCTCGCCATGCGAATAGCTGCGCAGCTCGCCGAAATGCCGCATACGCGTGATCTCGGCGGGTGTCAGCGCCGGAAATGTCTGTTCGGGGCGAGAGAACCGCGACATCTGCGTATCCCCGTCGGTTCGTTTCGTTCCGTCCTGCCCCATGGCCACGTCCACTTAACTCCAAAAAATTCTAGTCACCGGCTTTGTCGAAGGTCTTGTCAGAGGTCTTGCCGGCGATCCCTTCATCTAGGGAAGCATCGTCATTCTGCGAGGGGTCGGTGCTTGCGGCGCGTTCGCGCGCCTGCACCTTCCGCCGCTTCAGATTTTCGCGCAGCGCCGATTTCAGCCGGTCCTGCCGGGCGCCAGCCGCTGGCTTCTTCTCGTTCTCGTCGGTCATTTTGAACCCGTCACATGGCCGGCCGCAGGATGCCATCGAATAGCGACATCTCAAGAGGGTGCGGGACGGCCGCGACAACGAAGCCGGCAGATTTGGTCGAATTCGCAGATACCGCCAACTGCCCGATTGGCTGGGGATTTTGCGGGAACCAAATCGAGCCAAAACCGGTCATTTCGGAGCAAAACCGCTGATTTCGGCGCGTAACAGGGTCGATTTTGTCGATTTCGCCGGGCCGGCAAGCTTGCACAGTGGGGAGGCCTGTGGCAGATATCGGCCCGCTTGGTAGGCCCCTCGTGGCGGCCGATTCTTACCCCAGCACATGCTGCCGTAGCTCAGTGGTAGAGCACTCCATTGGTAATGGAGAGGTCGACAGTTCAATCCTGTCTGGCAGCACCATTCCCTGGGTCACCTCACGCACAGATCAACTTTCTCGCGGCACGAGGCGCCCGAGTTTTGCTCTTTTCCCGCGCCCTCCTCGACGAAGAGGACGCAGGAAAAACCACCCGCTCAAACTCGGCTAAAAGCCGAAGCCGACGCCGCCGGCTGCCAGATGGTGGGACGTCCCGCCGAAGCTGGCCGTCCACGAACTGGTCGCAGCATGAGTGGGATCCACGGTGGAGCCAAAAACCTGATTCGCGGCGCCGACATACAAATAGCGATACTCGCCGAACAGGTAAGCGCCGCTGTTGCCGAGGGCGAAGCGCGCACCGGCCTTTGCCTGTGCCGCAAAGGTCCAGGCTGAGGAGTCCGGCCTCGCGTTGAAGTGGTTGATGCCAGGCTCGGCCGGGTCGGTCTGGGTGGACGTAGCGCCGTTGATGGAGACGTTGGCGGCCCCGATGCCACCGCCGATATAGGGCGTGATGCCTTGATAAGGCGTGTTGAAGCCGACAACCATGTTCGCCAGAAGCACCGTGGTGCGGGTCGGGAAAGTAGCATCGAACGTGCGTTCAGCAAGCCGGTCAGTAGGATTCACCAGCGTCGCGCGCGGCTGATTGCCTGCCAGATAGAAACCTTCGATCTCCAGAGCGGGCCGGACATACGCGCCATACGACCATTCATAACCGAGATGCGCGCCGCCGAACCCGACGCCGCCGCTGCTGGTCCGCCCCGTGGCATCGACGGCCAAGGGACCTCCGAGGGCCTCGGCGAAAAAGACGGTGCCGAATTGGCTGATGTCGGTGCCGCCGCGACTGCCGCCGCCGCCGAAAACGCCGACATAGGCACCGCCACCGGACGCCGGCGACACCGCGGGCGCCTTGGCGTACATCGCATAGGCCTGCGTGGGCGGGGTTGCCGGCACCGTCTCCGTCGCGGCGTCGCGTCCGGCCGGCCTCGCTGCCGGTGCAGCCGCCTCTCTCGGAGTGGCCGTGCGCCGCTCCTGTTTCGCCTGCTTCAATTCAGCGCGCAGCTCGGAGATGGTCTGCTGCTGCGCTTTCAGCATGTGAAACAGTTCGGCGTTGGATGGAATGTCCTCGGCATGGGCGGCGCTCGCCGTCATCAAGCCCGCGGCCACGATGAAACACTTACGCGCTGTCATTGGATACCCCGCCCCCCGGTTGCGAATCATCGACTGGCACTATGGAACCTGGTCGAGGGAGCGCAAAGACATCGCGTCCGCGGGCGCGACCGTTTGAGGCACGAAAGCTGGAGATTTTGAACGCGGTGTGGATTTTGGGCGACACGCGTCCGCGTCTCCATCAATCCCATCGGGCAGCGCCATTCTCAATTCACGCATGAAGCCGCATTCTCGCGGCTCGAAACGCCCGAGTTTTGTTCTCCTCTTTCGCCCTCTCTTGTGAAGAGGGCGCAGGGAAGACCGGGTGCCGGCTGGCACCCGCGGTCTACTGTGCGCAGGTAGCGCAGAGGAAACCGCACAGCAGCATACAGGTGTAGCCAATCACTCGGCCTTCCCTGCGCAGTGGGTTGACGGCTTATGCGCGCTCTCCCCGGCGACGAGTTCCCTTTTGTCACCGTCACCTTGCGAACTGGCGATGCCTCGAGACCCGGTTGAGCCCCGATCCATCTCCGCAAGGCTTGACCGTAGCAACGACGGCCAGGACCACGCGATTTTGCCGTACGCAGCTCATCCGGCTTCGCCCAAAGGCTTCGCCGGACACGTCCGGCTTTGACCACGAGCTTCGCAGGACTTAAAGCGCCGTTCGTCCGCACGCAGAAGGACCTCACGAGGTTCATCTCGCCCTGGTCCCGCCTTCGCGTGCCCGTCGCTGCCACGTCCACCGCACCCCGACCCACGTTCGTTACGACGTACGATCGTCCCTCTCCTTGGGCCGGGATGGGGGATATATGCCGTAATTCCGAATTTCGGTAAAGTGGAATATTTTCGCGTGGGCGGGTTGACGGGGTTTTCCGCGCAAGGCGGGTGTTTTGCCCGACAGATCAAACTTCACATGTGGTACACTGCCTATCCGACTGCGGCGGCCGTCTACGATCGGCTTCCGCAACCATCGGTTCCTCACGCCATGACGTGAGGAAGTGGCATTTCGAATCGGCTTGCGCGCTCGCGATTTACATCCAACGGTAACGGGCGCCGCAACATCCATCGCTGCTACGTGGCGGGAGCTACTCATGAGGCAAATCCGGATCATTCATAAGACTGAATATTTCTACAATCAGTCCGTCACCTTCGGTACTCATCGAGCCATGATGCGGCCTCGCGAGGGACATGACGTCCACATCGTGAGAGGGTCGGTGGATATCGAGCCGAACGCGGAGGTGCGCTGGTTGCGCGACAACTACGACAACGCCATCGCAGTCCTGACCTTTTTGGAATCATCCGACAAGCTCAAGATCGCAAGCGAGGTCGACGTCGACCTCTACTACGACGACCCCATCGAATGGCGGATTGCGCCATTCGCCAGTTCATTTCCCTTCCAATATCCCCCGGAAGAGCAAATTGAGCTGATGGTGTATCGTCTCCCGAGCTATCTCTACGACGCGACCGCCCTCCTCGGATGGTTGCACGACCTCTACAAACCCGGCCAGTTGATCGGCACGCTGGACCTTCTGAACAATCTGAATACTCACATCTACCAATCGTTCAAATACATTTCCCGCGAGACTCTCGGGGTTCAATCACCCAACGAAACATTGCGGCTCGGCAGCGGGACCTGTCGTGACTATGCGGTGTTCATGATGGAAGCTGCCCGCTACTGGGGATTTGGTGCGCGCTTTGTCACCGGCTACATCCAGATGGCCGAAGGACAACACGGTGCCACGCACGCATGGACCGAGATCTATATCCCCGGAGCCGGATGGCGCGGCTATGATCCTACCAACAACAAGATCGTCGGCAGTGAACACATCCCCGTCGCCGTGACGCGCGAACAGGAAAAGGCGTCTCCGCTTTCCGGCACGTGGGATGGTCCGGCGGATGCATTCAGCCGGATGAACGTTTCGGTGCAAGTCATGTCAATCCCCGCATCACCATGAATGTCGTTGAAGCGACCGTCGATCACTGAAATTGTCGGCCAGTCGATGTGTCCTTGCTTCCTCGTCCGTCTTGTCATCATCATCATTCGAATTGAAGTCGGCGGCTTCCATGGCAGGCATCCATGTTTGATCTGACGATTGTCCTGGTCCTTCTTGCGGCTGCGATCCTGATGTTCGCGATCAACAAGCCGCGCCTGGATGTGGTCGCACTGATCATGCTCCTTGCGCTCCCCTTCACCGGTGTCCTCACCATGGGTGAAGCATTGGCGGGTTTCAGCGATCCAAACATCGTTCTGATAGCCGCTCTATTCGTGCTCGGCGACGGCCTGGTTCGAACGGGTGTCGCGCAACTGCTGGGCGACTGGCTGATCGCGAAGGCCGGAGACAGCAAGATCACGCTGATTGTCCTTCTGATGATGATCGTCGGTGGCCTCGGCGCGACGATGAGTTCGACGGCCGTTACCGCCATCTTCATTCCAGTCGCGCTGCGAATTGCAAACAGCACGGGTGTCGGACCGGGCCAACTGATGATGCCTCTCAGTTTCGCTGCGCTCATAAGCGGAATGCTGACGCTCGTCGCGACGGCACCAAACCTGGTCATCAACGGTGAACTCGAGCGTCACGGAATTGAAGGGTTTCGCTTCTTCAGCTTCACGCCGTTCGGCTTGCCGATACTCGCCCTGGGCATCCTGTACATGTGCTTCGCGCATCGCTGGCTGCCTGACAAAGTGAAGGCGAAGAACGCCGGCAACCCGAACTTCTCTGTCTGGATCGATGAATACAAACTCGCCGATCGCGAATACCGGCTTCGCGTGACAGAGCAATCATCTCTCGCCGGCATGACCATCGAAGACCTGAACCTTCGCGGCTCGTCCGGAGCAAGCATTTTGGCCGTGGAACGCCGCCGCAGATTTTCCACGGAGGTTCTGCGTCCGACCGCTAAGCTGGAGCTCGCGGTCAATGATGTCTTGCTTATCGATCTGTTTGCAAACCACAGCAACATAGGTGAGCTGCGTAATAGATTTGCGTTGGAAGAGCTTCCGTTGAGCGGAAGCTATTTCACCGATCGATCGCAGGATATCGGCATGGCGGAGGTTCTGCTGATGCCGACTTCGGATCTCATCGGCAAGACGATCGTCCAGGCAAAGTTTCGCAGCCGGTTCGGATTGACCGTGATCGGCCTGCGGCGCGGCGTGGTTGCGCATCAAGACGACCTTCTGAACGATGCGCTGGCGGTCGGCGATACGCTGTTGCTGATTGGTCCCTGGGGTGACATCGAAGAGCTCCGGTCTGCCAATACGGATCTGGTCATCATCAGGCTGGCTGCCGAGGCCGGGCAGGTTCTCCAGGTGCCGGGCAAGGCGCCGCAGGCGGTGATCTGCCTGGCGCTCGTCGTTGGATTGATGGTCAGCGGCCTCATCCCGAACGTGCAGGCCGCCCTGATCGGATGCATGCTGATGGGCGCACTGGGCTGTATCGACATTGCCAGCGCTTACCGTTCGGTCGACTGGAAGACCATTGTCCTTATTGTCGGAATGTTGCCGTTTTCGGTCGCCCTCGAGCGAACCGGCGGGGTCGAACTGGCGGCCGATGGACTAAGAGCCATAACCAGCGGTGCCGGCCATCACGTCATGCTCGCCACGCTTTTTGCCATGACGGCGCTGCTTGGGATGTTTATCTCGAATACCGCGACGGCGGTATTGATGGCCCCCGTCGCCATCGCTGTCGCGAAGGAAATGCATGCCTCGCCGTATCCGTTTGCAATGACCGTGGCCCTGGCTGCTTCGACTGCCTTCATGACGCCGGTGTCGTCGCCGGTTAACACGTTGGTGGTCGCCCCCGGACATTACACGTTCGGTGACTTTGTACGCGTCGGCGTACCGTTTTCCCTGGTTGCTTTGATAGTCTGCGTCTTGCTCGTGCCCTGGCTGTTGCCGCTCTGAACCGGGCAACTCTTTGACGCAAGGGAAAGGCAAAGGAAGGGCTCAGATAGCCCGTAGGATGGGTAGAGCGAAGCGAAACCCATCCTACGGATTATCACTTGTCCTCACCCACCTGATGTCCAGCGAAGCGATCGTCGGAACGGCGCAGCCGTCGGCAAAGCTCGCGATTGATGTTCTGCAGAACGATCACATAGGCGTGGATATCGGCCTTGTAGCAAGCGTAGAGCTTCTGGGCCGTGAGCTCATACAACACCGTCGGCGCCTCCGCGACCACCGTGGCGGAGCGGTTTTGCATTTCAATCAGCGTCATTTCACCGAAGAAGTCGCCGGGCTCCAGAACGGAAATCGGGATGACGCTCCCCACATTCGCCCGCTTGCTCACCACCAGCCGGCCGGATTTGACGATGAACATCGAGCGTCCCGGATCGCCTTCTGCCACGACGGTCGCGCCGGCATCGAAGCGGCACTCGACCAGCATCGAAATCAGGAGATCGAGACCTGGGTCCGGCAGACCGCCGAAGAACGGCGTCGCGAGCAGGAACGCTTTCATATCGGGGGCATTGGCAACCATCGCGCGAGGATAAGCTTCATCGCCATCTGCGGCAAGAATTGGGTGGTGTCCCGTGGATCAAACGCGCGATCAGATCGTGCCGAACCGTCATCGGGGCTTCAGGGGTTGATTGAGCATGATCTTCCCGGAAAGCCGCTTCGCGCCTTTCCGGATCATGCTCTAGTTTCGCTCACCCTCGCCGACGACGACGAACGGTCCCCAAAGCGCGGGATAAGCATTCATCGGATCGGACTCGTCGTCCATGTAGGACAGCATCGCCTGACGCAAGGCGTCCGACCGTCCAAGCTTCGGATTGGCCTTCATCGCCTCGAAGGTCGACGTGGCCAGCTTGGTCGCCGCGTCGGATGCGACCGCCCAGTGCGAGACCAACAGCGCCCGCGCGCCGGCGTAGAAGAAAGCGCGCGCCAAGCCGGACAGAGCCTCGGCGCCCGGCTTGCCGCCAGCCGCGGTGTTGCAGGCGGACAGCACGACCCAATCCGCGTTCAGCTTGAGCTGCGCGATTTCGCTGGCGGTCAGCAGTCCGTCGTCCTGATCGGTCGCCTGTTTGGGAAGCGAGAGCGCGAGCGACGGTTCCCCCAGTCCCTGCACGTCGCCGGCGACAAGGCCATGGGTCGCGAAGTAGACGATGCGGTAGTCGGCCAGCGAGGCGGTCTTGACAGTCGTCTCGCTGGCATCGGCCCGCAGATGCAGATCGCTGCTCGGCACGCCCATCCGCTTGGCGATTCCGGAGAGCTCCTCGGCAGTGTCTTCAAGGCGCGGCAGCGCCCGGCTCAGCAGTGAACGATCGACCGAAGCGCCATGCCAGTAATCCGAGTAGGCCCCCACGGCATCGATCGACCTTGCCTTGCCGCTCTTTTTGCCGGGCGGCGGCTGCGTGGGTTTTGCGTTTTCAACCCGCTTCGCGGCCGCCGGCGGCGGCTCAGGCGCGGGAGGCGGCGGTTCCGATCCGAAAATCGGATCACCAAAGCCGATCAGCTGTTTGGAGCTGGTGCTCTGCCGCGCGAAGCTGCGCAGCACCCGAATGCTCGAGACCGATGGCTGCACCGAAATGCTGTAGCTGCGCAGCAGCCACGCCGCCTTGCGATACGTCGCGGCGTCGTTGAGGCTCGCCGGCCGCTCCGCCGGCTTCTGCGTCACGAGGAGGTGGAACGGCACCGCGGTCAGATTTCCGGTCGGCACCAGGATGAGTTTTTTCTTGCCTTTGATGATATCTGCGACCGGACCAAACAGCGTCGTGTACAGCGCGTAAGCTCCGTCAAGATCAAACAGCTCGGGCTTGGCCCCAGCCGGCATCGTCTCCAGCTTGTCCAGGTCCAGCCCGGTTCGAAAGGCCGCGACCTTCTGCGTCAGCGCGGTTTTGCTGACCGCAATTCTGGACCAGCCGAACTGCGAAGGCCCGACGGCAAAGACGTAGGTGTTGTCGTTCTCGACCAGCCAGAAAACCATGGCCTCGTCCGGTCCAAGCAGTTTTTGCGTTTCTTCCAATGTCGTCGGCCGCGGCCGCGACAGTGCTGCATATTCCGGATATTGCGTATCGAGCCTGCCGCGAACGTCGGCGAGCTTGCGTTCGATATCGCTCATCTGCTTGCGCAGCGTTTCGCTGTTGTCCGCTCCGGCATCGTCCTTGACCCCGGTGGCGGTGCTGAGCGCCTTGTTCTTGTCGCTCCAGGCATGCAGGAGGTCCTGGTTCTGCCGCACGAGATCGGCGATGGCGCCGTTGCCAGCGGCAAAGCGGTTGCCCATCCGCTGGATCGCAGCAGCCGCGGAAGACTGCGAGCTCCATTGCGCGGAACGAAAAGCCTCGCTTCCGAACGCGGCCGCAGATTTCGAATCCTTGTCGGCAAGGCCCGACAGATTGGCGACATTCAACTGGAACACAGCCGCTTGCATGTCGGCCAGCCTCCCGTTGTCCTCCGTCGCCTGCAACGTGGTATCGTCCTGCTGCGCGAGATAGTCGGACGCGACAGCGACCGCCCTCCGCGAATATTGGGTGGCCTTGTCGAGATCGCCGAGCGAGACCTCGGCGTCCGAGGCGGATCTGAGATCGCTCACCACCATGAAGTTTGATGGTCCGAGCATCTTTTCGTGGAGGCTGATCCTGCGTTCGGCAAGCGCAAGCGCAGCCGGGTAGTCCTTCTGCCGCTGCTTCACGATCGTCAATCGATCGAGAGGCCAGGCAGCGAGCAGCGGATTGCTGCTTTTGGCATCGTAGATCGCGAGCGCGCGCTCCAGGACAGCGGCAGACGGTCCGTAGTTCTGTTCGAACAGATACAGATTTCCGATCCGGGTGAGCACGCTTGCGACCGCAGGACTATCCTTGCCCACAGAGTTTTCGTAGATGTCCAACGCCTGATCCATCGGCGCGTGAGCGTCCTTGGTGCGGCCGGTCATGGAATAGATCATTCCGAGGTCGGAGAGCGCATTGGCCAATGCAACGGAGTTCGGGCCGGATGCCTGCTGACGGATCGCGAGTGCGCGTTCGGCGACCCCCACGGCTTCACGCCAGCGCTGCGTCGCCATATACTCCATGAGCAGCCCCGACAGGATATCCGCAACCTTCGGGCTGTCCGGCCCGGCGGATTTTTCGGCGATCGACAGGGCTTGCTGGTAGAGCGCTTCAGCCTGAGCGTTCTTGCCTTGAGTGCGATAGTTTCCGGCCAATCGGAACAGCCCGTCGGACAACTCGAGGCCATCGGCGCCGCCCATCTCCCGATCGGCCGCGATGGCCTTGAGTAGGAGCTTTTCGGCTGAAGGATATTTGCCCTGGTCGGTATACAGCCCGGCAAAGCGCATCGACGTTCGCGCGACATTCCGCGGATCGGATGCTTTCTCGTAGATCGCCAGCGTCTGCTGGTACAGGTCCTCCGCCTCCTTGTATCTCTTCTGGGCTTGATACAGCGACGCCAGGTTGCTGGTGGTACTCGCAACCGCGACGTCGTCAGGCCCGAGCGCCTGCATGCGGATGGACAACGCCTTCTGAAAGTTGTCCTCGGCGAGGTCGAATTTCTTTTGATTGCGATAGACAACGCCGAGATTGTTCAGATTGAGCGCAACCAGGGCGTCGCCTGGTCCGAGCGCCTTTTCGTTGATGGCAAGGGCGCGCTGCAGATAGCTTTCCGCCTTGGCGAGGTCGCCGTTGGCTCTCTGGGAGTTGCCGATATTGTTGAGCGACTTCGCGAACTCGACGGGATCGCGGTCGGGATCCTTTTCCTGGATCGCGACTGCGCGCGTCAGCAGATCGAGCGCGTCCTGGAACTTCCCTTGAGCCGCATAGACGTTGGCGATTTTGACCAGAGCCACACCATAGTAGAAGTCGTCGACGCCGTATCTCTCCTTGATCGCAGCCTCGTATTTCCGGGCTTCGGCCAGCGCTTCATCATACTTTCGCTCGAGGCGCAGCTTGTCGGTATTGGCGCGCATCGCGTTGAGATCGTCCTGCTGTGCGAATGCCGGAGCAGCCGTCAGGCCGAGGACGATCGCGAGCAAGGCCAGCGCATAACGGTGTTTTTGCGAATATCCTCGCATCACAGCTTCCCTCGTGCGCTCGGGCCAAAAGACCACCGGCATTCATCGCTCCAGGCGACGCACAAGGCCGGCAGTTAATAGACATCCGGAATGGCCTTCAGGTTCAATTCGATTTCGCTTTGAAGGTCCGCTCAACGCCGCCGCCATCGTCCCTCCTCCGTGGGCCGCTCCAGCTCATCGCTGACGGCCATCATTGCGCGACCGAGCCTGCGGTTTGGCAGTCGGCACAGCCGTTCACAACACTGTTATTGCGACCTGTCGCGCGCCTTGCCGCCACTGGGCGGCTCGCGCGCGTTGTTGTATCCTTGGCGGAGCCACTGCACGGTCGCCAGGAGGAATTGACATGACTACGGTCGTCTTCAACCGCCGCACCCTCCTCGCCGGCTCCGTCTTCGTAACCGGGGTTTTTGCAGCCGGCGTTTCCGGGCTCCTGTTGCCCGCGCGCGCGGAAGGCGTCGCGCCGACCGATTCGATGTCGGGCGGGGCGAACAACTACCGCAAGGGCGCGCCGATCGTGGACCGGATCGGCAAGGGCGGCTTCTGGATGAGCGGGTCCGTGCGCCGTGCGGGCGACGGGGCTCCGCTGGCCGGCCAACGCATCCAGATTTGGGCGCACACCGTCGAAGGGCAGGAGCACGAGCCGCAGAGCCATGGCGCCACGCTCACCGACAAGGACGGGGCGTTCCGGCTCGAGATGCCGCAGATCATTCCCATCTTCGGCCAGCCGCATGGTCACCTCGCCTATGACAGCGGTGAATTCAAAACCGTGTTTCTGCGGCCGGTGATGCGCAGCGCGAAGGAAACGAGCCTGGAGGCACACTTCGTCCTTCAGGCGGCCTGACCGCGTTGCAAATGAAGGAATGGAGATCGGCCCGGGTGGCCCTGATCTGGGTTGCCCTTGCGGCAGCCGTTGGCGTTCCGATCGCCGCCGCAGCGATGAGCCCGCTGCTCGCATGGCGCGGTCCGGTCTACATCCTGGCCGGATTCGCAGGGATGATCGCGCTGGGTCTCGTGCTGGTCCAGCCTCTGCTGATCGGCGGATACTTGACCCCGCTGTCGGCTTATCGGGGACGGCGCGCGCATCACTGGATCGGGGGCGCGCTGGTGGTGGCGGTGGTGATCCATGTCGCCGGCCTCTGGATCACCAGTCCGCCTGACATGATCGACGCCCTGCTGTTCTCATCGCCGACGCCGTTCTCCCCCTTTGGCGTGATCGCGATGTGGGCCATTTTTACTGTCGCGCTTCTGGCTGCGCTGCGCCGGCGATTGGGACTGCGGCTGCGGACGTGGCGCATGGTGCATATCCCCCTCGCGATCGTCATCGTCGCAGGCAGCGTGGTCCATTGCCTGCTGATCGAAGGGACGATGGAGACGGTGTCGAAGGCGGCGCTTTGCGCGCTGGTCCTGGCTGCGGCCATCAAAGTCATGGCCGACCTATGGATGCGGCGAAAGCGCGGGACGTTGCGCGGAGAGAGCATTGCGCGACAGTGACCAGCTCGCAGGACGGGTCGAGCGAAGCGAAACCGATCCTACGCGCTAAGGCAGCACCAGATGGAAAAGGGGCCACCGTGTCGGTGGCCTTTTTGCTCATTTCTTCAGGGTTGCGGCGAAGAGCTTGGCTGCTTCGGCCTTTGATTCCTTATCGGCCTTCTCGTCGTATCTGAGCGGCAGGTTAAACTTCTTGCCGAGCTCGGTGGCCTCGGGGTTCGTGAACGCGTGCACGGCGCCGGGATATTCGATGATCCGATAATCGGCCTTCGCTGCGTCGAAATCCTTCTTGAGCGCATCGTACTGCTCGCGCTTCACGAACGGGTCGTCCGCGCCATTGAGAATGAGGATTTTCGCCTTGACGGTTCCCGGCTCAGGCGCGGGCGTGTTGAGACCAAGGGAAGCGTGAAAGCCCGCAACGGCGGCGAGATCAGCCCCGCTGCGCGCCATGTTCAGCACCACCGCGCCGCCGAAGCAGTAACCGACGGCGCCGATCGCTTGCGGATTGACCGAGGCCTGCTTGGCGAGTTCTGCGCGCGCTGCGTTGAAGCGGGACTCCATCGCTTTCGGGTTCTTCATCACCGATCCCGAGAGCGCGCCGGCGTCCTTCGGGTTGTCGGCGCTCTTGGCGTCGCCGTACATGTCGGCAATGAAGGCTGTGTAGCCCTGCTCCGCGAACTTGCGCGCCTCATTATGAATATGCGGGGTGATGCCCCACCATTCGTGCACCATGACGATGCCGGGCCGCTTGGCCTGGGTCGCATCGTCATAGACAACGAAGCCCTTCATCGTGGTCTCGCCGTCTGTGTAGGTGACCGGCTCTTCCTTGACCGCAGCGTGTGCGCTCGCGACCATTGCGATGGCGCAAAGTGCTCCCACTATGTTCGTGATGTTCGCTCGCATGCTGACCTCCGGCGGGTTTGGCACGACACTACATTGGCATACCAGCAATGCCCGCGCTAGGCGTCGAAAGCGGCGTCGGCGCCCTCACAGGCTGGGCTGAGGTCCCTATATGTGAGGCTCCGGCGCAGCTCGCGCCCCATCCGGTATCCATCGCATGATCCCCTTCTCCGTGCTCGACCTCGCTCCCATCCGAAGGGGTGGCGATGCGGCGCAGGCGTTTCGCAATTCGCTTGATCTCGCCCAGCATGCCGAAGCCTGGGGCTTCAAGCGATTCTGGCTGGCCGAGCATCACAACATGACGGGGATTGCGAGTGCCGCGACGTCGGTCGTGATCGGGCATGTCGCGGGCGGCACCAAGACGATCCGCGTCGGCTCCGGCGGCGTGATGCTGCCGAACCATTCGCCGCTGATCATCGCCGAGCAGTTCGGCACGCTGGAATCGCTCTATCCCGGACGGATCGACCTCGGGCTCGGACGGGCGCCGGGCACCGACCAGCTCACCGCGCGGGCGCTGCGGCGCGATCTCGCCACCACGTCCGAGAATTTTCCGCATGACGTGCTGGAATTGCAGGCGCTGTTCGGCGACGTACAGCCGAACCAGGCGATCCGCGCCGTGCCCGGCATGGGGCTGAAGGTACCGCTGTGGATCCTCGGCTCCAGCATGTTCGGCGCACAGCTCGCGGCCATGCTCGGCCTGCCCTTCGCATTCGCCTCGCATTTCGCACCAGCGATGATGATGCCCGCGCTGCGCGAGTACCGGGCGCGCTTCGAGCCCTCAGTGCAGCTCGACAAGCCCTACGCGATGGTCGGCGTCAACGTGTTCGCCGCGGACAGCGATGTCGAGGCGCAGCGCATGTTCACCTCGCTCCAGCAGCAGTTCATCAATCTGCGCCGCGGCACGCCCGGCCCCTTGCCGCCGCCGGTCGATGACATGGACGCGCTATGGTCGCCGGCGGAGAAGGCCATGGTCGGCCAGTCGCTGTCCTGCTCCGTGGTCGGCGCGCCCGACTTCATCGAGCGCGGACTGAAGGCGCTGATCGCCGACACCGCCGCGGACGAGCTGATGACGACAGGACAGATCTACGATCACGCCGCGCGGCTGCGCTCGTTCGAGGTCGCGGCCGAAGTGCGTGACAGGCTGTGGACTACTGCCGCATGATCCGCGCGTGATAACTGGGGAGTCAGAACACGCAACGACGGGATTTCGCGAATGACCTTACCGTTCATTTTCTGCGCATTGGTGACGCTGATCAGCGCGATCATAAGCCTCGGATTTTCGCTGGCGGCAGCCTTGGGCGCAATCGGCAATGCTCGCACCATGGCGCTCTACGCCTGCGCCCGCAGCATAGCCCTCGCGATCGCAAGCGTGATCCCTCTTCTAACCGGATCGGCGCAATGGCTCCTGGCCATGGCTTGGAGCATGATCATCGTTCAAGGATGCGACGCCCTCGTCGGACTGACGATCCATGATCGCATGAAAACCTTCGGCCCCGCCGGAACCGCACTCCTGAACCTGGTCGCGGTGATCTGGCTCATGCGCGGCTTGTCATAGACGCCGGCGGACGGGCGCGACGCCAGCGCCTTATTGTTTGAGCATGATCTTTTCGGAAAACCGCTGCACACTTTTCCGGATCATGCTCTACGCCGCCCTGATCGAGTTCATGAAGTTGGCGACGCCGCGCTTCAGGCGGATGCTTTCATTGGCGAGCGACTGCGCGGCCGACTGCACCTGGGCCGAGGCACCGCCGGTTTCCGCTGCGCCGCGCTGAACGTCGGCGATGCTGGTCCCGACCTGCGAGGTGCCTTCGGCGGCGCGCTGCACGTTGCGGGAGATCTCCTGCGTGGCGGAGCCCTGTTGCCCGACCGAGGTCGAGATCGCAGCCGCGATCTCCGAGATCCGCCCGATCGTCGCGCCGATCTCCTTGATCGACGCAACCGAATCCTTGGTTGCCGACTGGATGTCGGAGATCTGCTGGCTGATCTCGTCGGTCGCCTTGGCGGTCTGTTCGGCGAGCGTCTTCACCTCGGACGCCACCACGGCAAAGCCGCGGCCCGCCTCGCCGGCGCGCGCGGCCTCGATGGTCGCGTTCAGGGCCAATAGATTGGTCTGGCCGGCGATGGTCTGGATGAGATCGACGACATCGCCGATCCGGCTGGCGGCCTGCGACAGCTGGCTCATACGCGAGTCGGTCTTCTGTGCCTGGCTGACAGCCTCGCCCGCAATCCGCGCCGAGGTCTCGACCTGGCGGCTGATCTCGCCAATTGAGGATGCGAGTTCCTCGCTCGCGGCCGCCACCGAATGCACGTTCGCCGACGCCTCGTTCGACGCCGTGGAGGCGCGGCCAGAGACCTGCGCGACGGTGTCGGCCGTCTTGGAGAGCGTCGTCGACGACGTTTCGAGCTGGCCGGCGGCAACCGACACCAACTCGATGATCTCGCCGACCTCGTGCTCGAACTGATCGGCAAGCCGGTTCATGTCGACCTTGCGCGTTTCGACCTGGCGCAGTTCGGTGATCGCCTGCTGCTCGCGCATGCGGTTCGTCTCTAACATGGCGTCGCGGAACACCTGGACGGTGCGCGCCATCTCGCCGATCTCGTCGCGGCGATCAGCATGGGCGACGGGCGCATCAAGTTGGCCGGCGCTGAGCGAGGCCATGCGCTCCTTCAGGCCCATGAGCGGCTTGACCACGCTACGGCCAACGGCCCAGGCAATCATGATCGAAATCAGCATCAGCACGGCGATAACGACGGACGCGGTCTGCACCATCGACCAGAAGGAGTTGTCGACCTCCGCCATGTATTCGGCCGAGCCGATCATCAGGTTCCACGGCGCGAAACCGCGCGTGAAGGCAACCTTGTCGAGCGGGGTGGGATCCGAGCCGCTGCGGCGGAAAGCGTAGCGCAACGTGCCCTGGCCCTTCTTCGCCATATCCATCAGCGCGACCGCGAACAGCATGCCGTTGGCATCCTTGTTCGGACGCATGTCCTTGCCGACGAATTGGGGAATGCCTGGGTTGGAGACGCACAGCCCGGTCTCGTAGTCGTAGATGTAGGCGTAGTTGCTGTGGTCTTCGTACCAGACGTAATTATTGGCTTCGAGGAAGCGCTTCTTGGCCTCCTCCTCCGTCATCTGGCCGGCCTTGAAGGCCTTGTAGTAACCGTCGGCCAGGTTCCAGACGATATCGACGGCGGCATGCGCCTTCTCGATCCGCTCGGTGACGAGCTGGTTGCGCGCGATCCACAGCACGGTGGAGGCGACCAGCGCCATGCAGATCGCACCGACCAATGTCATGATCGCGAGCTTGGCGCCGATCGAGCGAAGGGAAACCAGGTTCTTGAGAGCCGGCATTCTGCCTCTTCGATGTTGCTGGGCGCCGCGCCCACAGAATCGGGCAGCAGGCCATCACGAGGTGGGAATGCGCAAACTAGAGGCAATTCGTTAAGAACTCAGTTACGCCACGAATGCGCCGCGCGGCGCCTCCGGTGTTACCGAGAGGTTAATGCGACGGCCCCGTCACTATGATGTGGGCCGCGAGTGCTACTCCATCACCATCACCTCCGCGCAATGGCAAAGCCATTGTCGCTGAAGGCGCCGAAGCGAAGCGGAGGCCTCGAAGCGCGACAGCCCGGCTGCATCGGGGCCGTCCATCCTTCGAGGCTCGCTACGCGAGCACCTCAGGATGACGGAGCTAGCAGCCTCATCACGGCGAGGCCTTACTAATCCGAAAACCCGAACAACTTTGCCGGATTGTGCACGAGGATCTTCTCTAGCTCGGCCTGGTCCGGCGCGTAGCGGAACATCAGCTCGAGCAGGTCGGCATCGTTGGGCGGCTGCTTCACGGAGACCGGATGCGGCCAGTCGCTGGCCCAGACGCAGCGGTCGATTGCTGCCTCGATATAGGTCCGCGCGATCGGGATCACGTCGTCATAGGGGGGCCCGGCCTGCGAGGTCTTCTCGCCGAGCGACAGCATCACCCAGAAATTGCCCTTGGCGAGCAGCTCGAGCATTTTTCGCAGGTTCGGATCATCCTTGCCGCGCCAGGGTTCGGGTCGCGCCATATGGTCGATCAGCACCGGCACGTCGAGATTCTCGTACTTCGCGACGCTGGAAACGATGCCGTCCTTTTCGGGCTGGATTTTTGCGTACCAGCCGAGCTCGCGGATTCGCGCGATGGCTCGGGCGAAATCCTGATCCGACAGCACGGCGCCGAGCTCCTGACGGAAGCTGAAGCGGGCGCCGCGGACGCCCGCGTCATGCAGCTTCGCAAGATAAGTGTCATTCGCCTCCGCGAACACCAGCGCGTTGGCGCAACCGCGATAGTTGGGGCCCATCGCCGCAAGAGCATCGAGCACAACGGAATGGTCGGCGCCATAGGTCGTGGTCTGCACGATGATGCCGCGCTCGATGCCGAGCGTCTTGTGCACGCGGAGCGCCGCTTCCCAGGTCGCGCTCGGCATCTGGTAGGCCGCGCCGGGGCGGATCGGATATTTGTCCAGCGGTCCCAGCACATGAAACTGGCTGTCGACGGTCTTCGGCGGCGGCGCCTTGATTGGACGGCGCGGGTTGGGGTCGAACGGCAGATAGGTCGGCATGCAAAATGCTCCTTCAGTCGATCACAGCGGTGAAATCGCACTGCACCAGCGCACCGCCATCCATGTTGTCCATCGGCAGCGCATGGCGCGCCGGGCGCGAATGCTCGTCCGGAAACATCTTGAGCCATTCGACATTCACCGGTCCGCGCTGTGTGCGGTCCTTCAGCCACACCGTCATCTTGATGATGTCATCGGTCGAGCCGCCGGCGGCCTCCACCGTCGCCTTCATATGCGCGAACATGTTGGCGCATTGGGCGTCGAGGCTCTCCGGCATCGCGCCGGTCGCACCATCGCGGCCGAGGATGACGCCGGACATCACCAGATTGCCGATGCGACAGGCGTTCGGAATCGGATTGGCGTGCTTGAAGCCGCCGATATGAATGCTCTTGCGCCGCGGTTGATCCGTCATGGTGCGCTCCCTCTCTCTTATTGGTTCAGACGAACTGGCACGACACCGAGCCGAACGTGCCATAGTCGGCATGAAACGTGTCGCCGCGGCGGATGTCGACCGGACGCGTGAACGATCCGGCCAGCACGACCTCGCCGGCCGCGAGATGCTCGTCATGCGGCGCCAGCCGATTGGCGAGCCAGGCGATGCCGTTGGCGGGATGATTGAGTACGCCGGCTGCAAGCCCGGTCTCCTCGACCTCGCCGTTGCGGAACAAGAGCGCACCGATCCAGCGAAGATCCGCATCCATTGGGCGGAACGGGCGGCCGCCCAACACCAGCGCGGCATTGGCCGCGTTGTCCGAGATCGTGTCCATAACCTTGCGGGTCTTGCCAGTCTCCGGATCGACGCGATGCATCCGCGTCTCCAGAATTTCGAGCGCCGGCGTCACATAGTCGGTGGCGTTGAGCACGTCGAAGATGGTGCAATCCGGCCCGCGTAGCGGCGCCTTCAGCACGAAGGCGAGCTCGACCTCGATCCGCGGCGCGTGGAAACGGTCGAACGGAATGGGCGTGGCGTCAGCGTAGAACATGTCGGCGAACAGCACGCCGTAATCGGGCTCAGCGATGCCGACTGCGTTCTGCATCGCCTTCGAGGTCAGGCCGATCTTGTGGCCCTTGATGACGCGGCCGCGGCCAAGCTGGAGCTTGGTCCAGGCGCGCTGGATCGCGTAGGCATCCTCGATGGCGAAATCGGGATATTCTTTCGAGAACATCGGGATCAGCACCTTGCTGCGCTCGGCTTCATCCAGGCGCGCGGCAAGGCGTTCGATCGTGGCAGTATCCAGCATGGCCTATTGCTCCGCAGCCACGGTGTTGCTGAGCACGCCGATGCGGCTCGATTCGACCTCGACGACGTCGCCCACCTTGAGCCAGCGCGGCGGGTCGAAGCGGGCACCAGCTCCGGTCGGCGTCCCCGTCACGATCATGTCGCCGGGCTTCAACGTGGCGAATGTGGAGAGATACGAGATCAGAAAGTCGAACGGGAACATCAACCGCTCGGTTGTGTCCTGCTGCCGCACCTCGCCGTTGACGCGCGTGATGATGTCATGGGGCCCGCGCGGATCCAGTTCGTCCGCGGTGACGATCCAGGGACCGATGCTGCCGGAGCGATCGAAATTCTTGCCCTGCGTGACGTTGAACTTGCCGTGGCGCAACCAGTCCCGCACCGTGCCTTCGTTGCACAACGTCATGCCGAAGATGTGCGCGAAGGCCTTGTCGCGCGGGATGTGCCGGCCGCCCTGGCCGATCACGATGACGAGCTCGCCCTCGTAATCGAGCTGCTCCGACACTTTCGGCTTCTCGAGCGGCTGGCCGGAGCCTGTCATCGACGACATGCTGCGCACGAACAGGCTCGGATATTTGGGCAGGTCCGAGCTGTCCTTATATTCGGCGTTACGCTCGGCGTAGTTGACGCCGATGCACCAGAGCTTTTCCGGCGCCAGCACCGGCGGAAGCAGGACGAGATCCCTGAGCGCGTAGTCCGGCTTTTGGCCGGCCACCGCTTGCTGCGCATCGGCGAGCGCGTTGGCCGCGATCAGCGCCTTCACGTCGGAAAAATCGTGGCCGATCCGCTTTGTCAGATCGACGACACCGCCGTCGATCGTCGCGCCGTAACGCGGTTCTCCGTCCAAGAGATAGCTCAGCAAGCGCATTGTCGTTCACTCCAATGGTCGTCAGGCGGCGCGGCCGGTGCGCTCAGTCGGTCGATTTCGGGGTCTGGAACACGGCGCCAAGCGTCACGATCTCGCCGAGGCGGGCGTAACGCGGGCCGCCGATGCGCGCGATCGGGTCGAGCGCCGAGGTCTCGACCTTGCCGTTGGTCACGAGACCGTCGCGGATGTGGAACATCACGACCTCACCGACGATGAGCCGGCTGCGGGCGTCGCCAAACTCGAGGCACTGCCGGAAGCGGCACTCCATCGCGACGGGTGCGGCCGCAAGCCGGCGCACCTTGATGCGCTCGCTGGCGAGCGTCTCGAGGCCGAGCTCCGCGACCTCACTGATTTCGGGCGGATGCTCCACGGAGCTGTCATGCACCGCAGACATCAGCGGGGTATCGGCGATGTGAATCACATATTCCTCGGTATCGAGGATGTTGTGCGCGGTGTCCTTGTAATCGGCGCCCTTGCGGCCGACGCTGATGGCGAGCATTGGCGGCTTCTGCGAGACGAAGGTGAAGGCGCTGAAGGGGGCGAGGTTGAGCACGCCGCTCCGCGACAGGCTCGTCACCCAGGCAATCGGACGCGGCACCACAATGCCGGTCATCAATCGGTAGATGCGCTCCGCGCCGAGCTCGGTGGGGTCGATCTGCATCGCTCAGTCAGCCCTGATGTTGGCCTTGCGCACAATCGGAATCCATTTGGCGTCCTCACGCTCGAGATAGGCCGTGAACTCGGCCGGCGTCATCGGCACTGCTTCGGCGCCGAGCTTGTCGAACTTGTCAACCACGGCGGGGTCTTTCAGGATCGCCACCAGCGTCTCGTGCAGTCTGTCGACGATCGGCGCCGGCGTGCCCGCGGGCGCGAACAGGCCGGTAAAGGTCTGGGCGTCGAAATCCTTGTAACCAAGCTCGACGAAGGTCGGTACGTCCGGCAGCGCGTTCAGCCGATGCGGGCTGGTCACGGCCAGCGCGCGGAACAGGCCGCTCTTGATGTATTGCAGGCTGACCGAGAGCTGGTCGAATGCGAATTGCACCTGCCCGCCGAGCAGATCGTTGGTCGCGGGTGCATTGCCGCGGTAATGCGCCGTGACCCATTGCAGGCCGAGCGTCGACTGCATCAATTCGCTGAGCAGATGATTGGTGGTGCCGGGACCGGGCGAAGCCATGGTCAGCTTGCCGGGCTCGCGCTTGGCGAGATCCAAAAATTCCTTCAGCGTCGTGGCCTGCACCGAGGGATGGACCTCAAGCACCAGCGGCGTCATCGAAATGGTCGAGATCGGCAGGAAATCCTTCTTCCAGCTATAGGCGTCGCGCTTGTTGATTTCGGTCGCGAACAGCACCGGACCGTTGGCACCGACGAACAGGGTGTAGCCGTCGGCGGGCGATTTCGCGAAGGCCTCGCCCGCGATCATGCCGCCGGCGCCGGCCTTGTTCTCGATGATGAAGGGCTGGCCAAGCTTTTCCTGGAGCTTGTCGGCGATGATGCGCGCCGCGCTGTCGACATTGCCGCCGGCCGGATAGGGCACGAGCAGCTTGACGCTGCGCGCCGGCCATTGCTGGCCCGCCGCCGGCCCGGCCAGCATTGCAGCAACAGCAGCCAGAACTATCCAGAGCGATCTCATCTCAACCTCCCGCAGGCGGATCCGGCCCGCCCTGTTCTTGTTGCTCACCGGCGCCGCCCGCGGCGCTCCGATCGGGCCGCAATCTTCGGATGCGCGCTTTACCTGTCGAGGGAATTGTGGCGTTCTTGTCCATATTATGGACAAGAGACCATCCTCGATAACCGCCCGCGGCATGACAGAACCGCGACAGGGCGCGCAGGCAATCCGGCGCGCCCTGTCGGTGCTGCGTATTCTTGCCGCAGGCCGCGAAGACGGCGTGCCGCTGGCCGAGGTCGTGCAGGCGACCGGCCTCACCCGCCCGACGGTACATCGCATCGTTCACGTGCTGATCGAGGAAGGCATCGTCGAACGGCACGATAAAACTGGCCGGTACGCAATCGGCAACCAGGTGCCGGAGCTGGCACTCGCGCGCCCGCGGCCCTCGCCGCTGCTGGTCGCCGCAGGTCCTTCGCTGCGGCGCGCCTCCGCCGAGATCGGCGACACGCTGTTTTTGACGGTGCGGACCGGCAACGACACGTTGTGCGTCGACCGCAGGATCGGCGCTTTTCCGATCCAGGTGCTGTCGATCGAGGTCGGTGCACGCCGCCCGCTCGGCGTCAGCAGCGCAGGCGTCGCCATCCTGGCCGCGATGCCGGCGCCTGACGCGCGAAAAATCGTCGCAGCCAATGAGAAGCGGTTCGAGGCCTACCGGACCGATACTGCGACCGTGCTCGGCCAGGTCACCGCGGCGCGGCGGCGCGGGTACGGCATGCGGGAGATCGGCCTCGTGCAGGGCACGAAATCGATCTCGACCTGGATCAAGACGCCGGACGGACACCCCGCGGCGGCGATGACAGTGTCGTCCGTTCGGACGAGGCTCGGCCCGCGCCGCGAGCAGGAGGTCGCGGAGATTTTGCTGCGGGAAGCGCGGACCATTGAGCAGGCGATCCACGACCGTCCTGCCTAGCGCTGCGACCTGTCACACAGCGCTGTCAATGGGCTGACTTGGCGCGTCGTTTTGTGGCAAAAGGGCCGCCATCGCCGACCGACCAACGAGGCCAAGCATGCCCGCACCCAAACCGCCTGCTTTCGAGACCCTGAGCCTGCATGCGGGCCAGCATCCGGATCCCGCGACCGGCGCCCGCGCGGTGCCTATCTACCAGACCACGTCCTACGTGTTCCAGGATTCCGATCACGCGGCTGCGCTGTTCAATCTGGAGCGCGCCGGACACATCTACACGCGCATCTCCAATCCGACCACCGGCGTGCTTGAGGAGCGGCTCGCGGCGCTGGAAGGCGGCGTCGGTGCGATCTGCACCGCGAGCGGCATGGCCGCGCTGCATCTCGCCATCGCAACGCTCTTGAATGCCGGCGACCACATCGTGGCGTCGAGTTCGCTTTATGGCGGCACCATCAATTTGCTGGTGCACACGCTGCCGCGGTTCGGCATCACCACGACGTTTGTGAAGCTGCGCGATATCGATGCGTTCCGCGCGGCGATCAAGCCGAACACGCGGCTGGTGATCGGCGAGACCATCGGCAATCCCGGCCTCGAAGTGCTCGATATCCCGAAGGTCGCGGCGATCGCGCATGACGCAAAAATTCCGCTGCTGATCGACAACACTTTTGCCACGCCCTATCTCAGCCGACCGATCGAGCTGGGGGCCGACATCGTCATGCATTCGGCGACCAAATGGATCGGCGGCCATGGCATCGCCATCGGCGGCGCCATCGTCGATGGCGGCCGTTTCGACTGGCGCGACTCCGGCAAGTTTGGTGTGCTGACCGAGCCCTATGGCGGCTATCACGGCATCGTCTTCGACGAACAGTTCGGCACCGCGGCCTTCATCATGCGCGCGCGCACCGAAGGCCTGCGCGATTTCGGCGCCTGCCTGTCGCCGACCAACGCGTTTCAGCTCTTGCAGGGTGTTGAGACGTTGGGTGTGCGCATGGACCGTCACATGCAGAACACGCACCTCGTGCTGGAGGCGCTCAAGGCCAACAAGGCCGTCGACTGGGTTCTGCATCCCTCGCTCGAGGACCACCCCGACTATCAGCTCGCAAAGACATTGCTGCCGCGCGGCGCCGGCTCGATCGTCTCCTTCGGCATCAAGGGCGGACGGCCTGCGGGGCGCAAGTTCATCGAATCGCTACGCATGATCAGCCATCTCGCCAATGTCGGCGACGCCAAGACGCTGGTGATCCATCCCGCCTCGACCACGCATCAGCAGATGGACGCCGAGCAGCTCAAAACCGCCGGCATCGGCGAGGAGCTGGTGCGGCTGTCGGTCGGCATCGAGACCGCAAGCGACATCATCGACGATCTCGCGCAGGCGCTGCGCATCTCGCAGAAGGTTTGACACGATGAAGCTCTCCGTCAACGGCACTGAGGTGTTTGTCGCAACCGGCGGCCGCGAATTCGACAAATCCCTGCCCGCGGTGGTGTTCATCCATGGCGCCGGCTTCGATCATTCGACCTGGGCGCTGCACACGCGCTGGTTCGCGCATCACGGCTTTTCGGTGCTGGCGCCCGACATGCCCGGTCATGGTCGTTCAGCCGGGCCTTCGCTGGGAAGCATCGCGGAGATGGCTGACTGGACGGCTGCGCTGATCGATGCGGCCGGTGTCGCGAAGGCGCATCTGATCGGCCATTCCATGGGCTCGCTGATCTCGCTGGAGACGGCGGCGCGTCATCCGGACAAGGTCTTCGCGCTGAGCCTGATCGGCACGGCCGCGACCATGACGGTCGGCCCGGATCTCCTGAAGGCAGCCGAGGCCAACTCGCAAGATGCAAACGACATGGTCTCGATCTGGGGTCTCGGCTTCAACGCCGATCTCGGCGGCAGCCTCGCACCGGGCCTGTGGATGCACGGCGGCGCGCAGGCTGTGCTGAAGCATTGTCAGCCGGGCGTGCTGTTCAAGGATTTGTCAGCCTGCAATGCTTACGCGAATGCGCTCACCGCTGCCGCAAGCGTGAAGGTGCCGACCACGCTCATTCTCGGGGAGCGGGACATGATGACGCCGGCGAAAGCGGGCAAGGCGCTGGCGGCCGCGATTCTGCATGCGAGGACTGTCGTCGTGCCGGGCGCGGGCCACATGATCATGGCCGAGCGCCCGGATGAGTTGCTGGCGGCGCTGAGGGGTTGAGGCCTGCTCAGGAGCCCGGAGTCCACTTCCAGACGATATCGGAGACGTTGACCGGCTTCGGGATCAGGCCGAGTTTTGCAAAGCGGTCGGCGACGGCCTGCTGGCTTTTGATCACGTCCGCATCGACCGGCACCGTGCGATAGTTGGAGCGATCGACGAAGCGTCTGATCGCTTCGATGTCGACGCCGGTGGCGTCGGCCTGCGCTTTTGACACCTCCTCGTGATGCGCCTCCGCCCACACGCCTTCGGAGGCGAAGGTCGCATTGAGCTTCGCGACCAGGGACGGATATTTATCCACGAAGTCAGTGCCGGCGATGTAGAAGGCGTTCGGCTGATGGACGTCCTTGTCGAGGGCGATCACCCGCGCATTTTCCTTCAGTTCGGCGAGCGCAAAATAAGGATCCCAGATCGACCAGGCATCGACCGAACCCTTGACGAAGGCGGCCGTCGCATCGGCTGGCGCAAGCGGCGCCGGCGTAATGTCGGACCAGGCGAGGCCGGCCTTCTCAAGGGCCGCGACCAGGAGATTGTGCGCGCTCGATCCCTTGCCGAAGGCGACGCGCTTGCCCTTGAGGTCGGCAAGCGTCTTGATCGGCGAGTCCTTCGGCACGACGATCGCCTGGCTCTTGCCGTCCGACTTCACCGCCGCCACATAGCGGATCCTGGCGCCGCCGGCCTGCGCGAAGACCGGCGGGGCGTCGCCGACATAGCCGAAATCGACGCTGCCGACATTGATGGCCTCCAGCAGTGGCGGACCGAACTGGAAGTCGATCCACTTGATCTCGATGCCGAGCGGCTTGAACGCGTTCTCGAGCGTCTGGCGCTGACGCACGGCCGGGAAGAAACCGCCCTTCTGCGTTCCGATACGGATTTCCGTCGGCTTGTCCTCGGCGTGCGCGGGCGCGGCCAGGGCAGTTGCGAGCAGGAGTGTCGTTGCGAGGATGTATCGTCTCGTAATCATGACGTGGTCCTTTCGGTTAAGATCAGTGGGCGGCGAGTTGAGAATTCGCGCGCCGGCTCCGCTCGGAGTACACGGCGCGTGCAGCGCGCTCGGCCTCGCGTGCCGAGCGGAACTGCCGGCCTTCGAGGCTGTCGAACAGGCGCTCTGAGGAGAAGAAGCGGAAGCCGCGCGCATCCCTTGTGACGATGCCGGCGGCGCGGTCGTGAATTTCGATGATGTAGGCGTTTGACTGGGCTTGAAATTGGCCTTGGGACATGGCTGCTCGCTCGCCGGGAGTTCGGCGTTCCTGTCTTAAGATTTGCGGTGTGAGATGTTGCTAGAGGACGATCAGCAACAACAACAGGCGCCAGTGGCCGCCGAGAAACAGCGTCGCGTCATGCATTCGTGCATGTCGTTCGGGCTACGCTGGTGATCGGTTCTCATATGGCGGCTTCGGCTCAAGGAGCAGTTTCGATGCCGCAAATATCGAGTGTTCGGGCCGATTGGTCAATGAAATGGCTATCCATAATTAGCGCCGGCGCGCATTGGCACTTCTCCGGGTGGAAGCAGCGGCAAACGAATTCATCTCGCGATGAGTTCAACGCAGCCGCGCGGCCGGCCGTGCTACTGTCGGGCCAACATGGAACAAATGGCAGGGAGGCCGGCGATGGCGAATGATCTGAAGGGGCGCACGGCGCTCGTCACCGGCGGTTCGCGCGGGATTGGTGCAGCCGTCTGCCGCACGCTGGCCAAAGCCGGCGCGGCGGTGGCGATCAACTGCCGTGAGCGGATCGGGCAGGCGGAACAGCTGGCGGGTGAAATCAACAAAAGCGGTGGCCGCGCCGTCGCCATTGCCGCCGACGTGTCACAGCGTGAAGCTGTCACCGCGATGGTCGAACGAGTCACGGCGCAGCTCGGGCCGATCGACATCCTCGTCAACAATGCCGGCATTGCGATTACGCGCGGCGTCGATGATCTCACCGAAGACGATTTCGACCGGACGATTTTGGTCAACCTGAAATCGGTCTTCCTCTGCACGCAGGCGGTGCTGCCCGCGATGCGCGCCAAGAAATGGGGCCGCATCGTCAACATTTCCTCCGGCGCCGCGCGCGGCGCTGGCTCGATCGGGCCGCACTACAATGCATCCAAGGCTGGCATGGAAGGATTGACGCGCGGCTATGCGGCGCGGCTGGTCAAGGAAGGCATCACCGTCAACGCGGTGGCGCCGTCGCTGATCGAAACCGACATGATGAGCGGGCAGCCGCAACTCATCAGTCGCATCCCGCTCGGCCGCTTCGGCACGGCGGACGAGGTGGCCAAGGCCGTGATGCTGCTGGTCGACAACGCGTATATGACCGGGCAGACCATCGCGCTGAGCGGCGGGATGGCGTTTAATTAGTGCGATCTTCCTTCTCCCCTTGCGGGAGAAGGTGGCGCGAAGCGCCCGATGAGGGATTCTCTCCACGCGCAACGCTTTTCGGGAGGATAGAGACCCCTCACCCGTCTCGCCGCTAACGCGGCGAGCCACCCTCTCCCACAAGGGGAGAGGGAAGAAAACGCTCACCACATCGTCGCGGCTGCGCGCTCGGGCCAGATGCGGTCGTATTCATCGCCGCCAACCGTGTTCTGGCTCATCTCGGCGAGGATCTGACCCGGCGTCGGCAGCGCCTTCGGGTCGATGCGCTTGTCCGGATTCCAGAGATCGGAGCGGACGATGGCACGGGCGCACTGGAAGTAGATTTCCTCCACATTCATCACCATGACGCTGCGCGGCGCCTTGCCCTCAACCTTGAACGAAGCCAACAGATCCGGATCGACCGAGAGATGGGCGCGGCCGTTGGCACGGACTGCGTTGCCGGAGCCGGGGATCAGGAACATCAACGACACGCGGGGATCGCGCACGATGTTGCGCAACGAATCGACCCGGTTGTTGCCGCGGCGATCCGGCAGCATCAGGGTCCGCCGATCATGGATGCGCACGAAGCCAGGGAGATCGCCGCGCGGCGAGCAATCGATGCCCTCCGGCCCGATGGTGGCAAGCGCTGCAAATGGCGCCTTCTCGATGAAGATGCGGTAGAGCGGGGTAACGTGGTCAGCGACTTTCACGGTCGAGGCGTCACCGACGGCGCCGTAGATGGCCTCTAGCTCTTCGACCGTCTTGATCACCGTCATTCCGCCCTCTCCCGGTTGTGCCGGGCTAGTCGCGCCAGCATTCATTCCTGATTACGCGCACAAGCTGGCGGCCGTGATAGTCCGCGCTGCCGGCGTTGAGGATAGTGACATCGGCCTGCGCAGCGGTGTCATCGACGCTGCGCGCGAGGCGCTCTGTGATATTGCCATCGCTGTGACGGGCGCGCGCGGCAAGCCGCTGCGCCAGCACGTCCGGCGGCGCCGTGATCGCGACCACGACGACGTTGGCATAGGCCTCGCGCAGCGCGGCAATGACAGTGCGCGAGACGTTGACGACGACGGCGCGGCCGGCGCGGATGTCGTCGTTGATGTCGAGCGGCAGGGCATAGGAGTGCCCGTGAGCGTCCCACGACACGGCGAACTCGCCCCGCTCGCGCGCGCGACGGAATTCGTCGGGACCGAGCGCAATATTGTCTTCGTCAGCGGAGGATTCGCGCGTCACGACACGGCGCGGGAAGACGACATCGTGATCATCGACACAGGCCGCCTGCGCCAGACGCAGCAGCGTGTCCTTGCCGGCACCGCTCGGGCCGACCACGAGCACAAGCCGACCGGGCCCGATCGCGCCAGCCTGCTCCGCTGCCGTCGTGACGGTCTCGCTCATGCGACGCGGCCCCCTTCGCGCCAGACGCTGCGAACGACGGGAACGCTGCCCGCGACATGCACGCGGATCAAATCGGCGCGCTTGCCGATTGCGATCTCGCCGCGGTCGGTGAGGCCGACCGCCTCGGCGGGCGCTTTCGTCACGGTGCGAACCGCCGCCGGCAGGCTGATCGCGGGCACATGCTCGGGCAGTTGCAGCGCGGCCATCAGGAGGCTGGACGGGATGTAGTCCGACGACAGGATGTCGAGCAGGCCTTCGCGGGCGAGATCGACGGCGGCGATGTTGCCCGAGTGCGAGCCGCCGCGCACCACGTTCGGCGCACCCATCAGGATGCCAATGCCGGCGTGGTGCAGGCCGCGCGCAGCCTCTAACGTGGTTGGGAATTCCGCCACCGAAACGCCGTCGCGCACCGCATCCACGACATTCTCCTCAGTGGTGTCGTCGTGGCTGGCGAGCGGAATTTTGTATTGATGCGCCAGCGCAACGATCTGGCGCATGTTGGTCTCGGCATAGGCCTTCTGATACTCGAAGCGTTTTGCGAACAATTCGTCGAGCTCGGCGTCGGTCTTGCCGCCACCCTTGCCACGATAATAATCGCGGAGCTTGCCTTCATCGCGGAACTGACGCTGGCCGGGCGTGTGGTCCATCAGCGACATCAGCCGCACGTCGGGACGGTCGATCAGCTCCTTGGCCTCCTCGACCACGCTCGGCATCGGGATCTCGCAGCGCAGATGCAGGAAGTGGTCGGCGCGCAGCAGATCGCCATCACGCGCAGTCGTGATCGCCGCGGCGAGCACGCCGGCACGACCATCGACCTCCTCGGCGCCGTCCTCGCGCCAGACCCGAAGCGAATCGAACACGGTGGTGATGCCCGATGTGGCGAGCTGGCCGTCATAGGAGATGACGGCTGCGACCGGATTCCAGAACACCTTTGGCCGCGGCACGTAATGCGCTTCGAGATGATCGGTATGGAGCTCGATCAGGCCCGGCATGATCAAATCGCCGCCGGCGTCGTCGGCGCCCGCGGGCGCCCTGCCCTCACCGATCTCGGCGATGCGTCCGTTGGCAAGAGCGAGCCAGCCCTGCTCGATCACCCGGTCGGCCAGCACGATCCTGGCGTTGGCGATCACGGTGTCCTTCGGCTTCATATCGTTCTCTTCCTTCAGGCCGCGGCGGCAAAGCTGGTGACGTCGACGATGCGGTCGGCAATCAGATGGCGGATCTCGTCGTCATGGACGATCGCGACCATGGCAACGCCCTGACGCTTCTTCTCGCCGATCAGCTCGACCACGACGGCGCGGTTGGCCGCGTCAAGCGAGGCGGTCGGCTCGTCGAGCAGCAGGATCGGCAGCTCCGAGATGAAGCCGCGCGCGATGTTGACGCGCTGCTGCTCGCCGCCGGAGAACGTCGCGGGCGGAAGCTGCCACAGCCGCTCGGGGATGTTGAGACGATGCAGAAGCTCTCCCGCACGCGCTTGCGCGTCGGCTCGAGCCATTCCGTTCACGATCAAGGGCTCCGCGACGACGTCGACGGTCGCAACCCGCGGCACCGCGCGCAGGAACTGGCTCACATAGCCGATGGTAGCGCGGCGGACATTGAGGACCTGCCGCGGCTCGGCAGTGGCCAGATCGATCACCTCGCCGCGGTGGCGGATGCCGATGCGGCCGGAGTCGCAGCGGTAATTGCCGAAGATCATTTTCAGGATCGACGATTTGCCGGCACCGGACGGCCCGGACAGCACAACGCATTCGCCCGGGTCGACGTGAAAGGTCACGCCGCTCACCACCGGCAATTCGATGCCGCCTTGCAGGTGCATCGTAAAGGTCTTCTTGGCGTCAGTGATATCGATCATGGCGGTCATTGGAAGGCTCATCTTGGAAGACTTATGGCGGCAGGATCGAGGAGACGAGGAGTTGCGTATAGGGCTCGCGCGGATCGTCGAGCACCTGGTCGGTGAGGCCAGTCTCGATGACGCGGCCGCCCTTCATCACCATCACGCGATGCGACAGCAATCGCGCCACCGCGAGATCGTGGGTGACGATGATGACGGCGAGGTTCAGCTCGGCGACGAGACTACGCAGGAGATCGAGCAGGCGCGCCTGGACAGACACATCGAGCCCCCCGGTTGGCTCGTCCATGAACACCAGCCGCGGCTCGGTGACGAGGTTGCGCGCGATCTGGAGGCGCTGGCGCATGCCGCCGGAATAGGTGCGCGGCGCATCGTCGATGCGCGCGACGTCGATCTCGACACGGGTGAGCCAGTCGGACGCGGTGTCGCGGATGCGGCCGTAGTGATTCCAGCCAACCGCCATCAGCCGCTCACCGACATTGGCGCCGGCCGAGACCGCCATGCGCAGGCCCTGCGCGGGGTCCTGATGCACAAAACCCCAATCAGTGCGGAACAGGAAGCGCCGCTCGGCTTCGCCGAGCGTGGCGAGATCGCGGGTGACGCCGTCGCGCATCTGGTAGGACACATGCCCGCCGCTGGCGGCGAGCTGGCCGGACAGGAGCTGGAGCAGCGTCGACTTGCCCGACCCGGATTCACCGACGATCGCCAGCACCTCGCCGGGATAGAGCGAGAAGGACACGTCGCGGCACGCGGCGATGCGGCCGTAGGACTTGCTGAGGGATTTTGCGACCAGCAAGGGCTCGTCGTGCTCAAGCGCGTTCTGATCAGCCATTCGACTTCTCCTGCGCCTTCTCCTTGTACGGCGCCGCACTCAGGCTGCCGTGATGGCCGGCGGCCTGGCGGCCTTCGCAGAAGTCCGTATCCGAGCAGACGAACATGCACCCGCCCTTGTCGTCGGTGACGATTTCGTCGAGATAGGAATTTTCTGCCGCACAGAGCGCGCAAGGCGCGTTGAAGCGATAGGGCTCGAACGGGTGATCCTCGAAATCGAGCGACACCACCTGGGTGTAAGGCGGGATCGCGTAGATGCGCTTCTCACGTCCCGCGCCGAACAATTGCAGCGCCGGGCAATTGTCCATCTTGGGATTGTCGAATTTCGGCGTCGGCGACGGGTCCATCACATAGCGCGCATTCACCTTCACCGGATAGGCGTAAGCGGTCGCGATGTGGCCGAAGCGGGCGATGTCCTCATAAAGCTTGACATGCATCAGGCCGTATTCGGCGAGCGCATGCATCCGCCGCGTCTCGGTCTCGCGCGGCTCGAGGAAGCGCAGCGGCTCCGGGATCGGCACCTGATAGACCAGCACCTGGTTTTCGTGCAGCGCCGTTTCCGGGATGCGGTGACGAGTCTGGATCACGGTTGCATCTTCCGTCGCCGTCGTCGTGGCAACGCCCGCGGTCTTGGCGAAGAATTTGCGGATCGAGATCGCGTTAGTGGTGTCGTCAGAACCCTGGTCGATCACCTTCAGCACGTCCTGGGGCCCGAGGATCGCCGCGGTGACCTGCACGCCGCCGGTGCCCCAGCCATAGGGCATCGGCATTTCGCGGCTTGCGAACGGCACCTGATAGCCGGGGATCGCGATCGCCTTGAGGATCGCGCGGCGGATCATCCGCTTGGTCTGTTCGTCGAGATAGGCGAAATTGTAGGCGGGCGCGTTCATTCCGCGGCCTCCTTCATGGCGTTGGGCGTATTGGCCTCGGCAAATTCCTTCCGCAGCTTGCGCAGGAGTCCGAGTTCGGACTGGAAGTCGACATAATGCGGCAGCTTCAGATGCTCGACAAAGCCGGTCGCCTGGACGTTGTCCGAATGTGACATGACGAATTCTTCATCTTGCGCCGGTGCCAGTGCTTCCTCGCCGAGCTCGCGGGCGCGCAGCGCGCGGTCGACCAGTGCCATCGACATGGTCTTGCGCTCGCTCTGGCCGAAGGCGAGGCCATAGCCGCGGGTGAAGCACGGCGCTTCCGTCGCAGAGCCCTTGAACTGGTTGACCATCTGGCACTCGGTGAGCTCGATCGAGCCGAGCGGCACGGCAAAGCCGACGTCCTCCGCGGCGAATTCGACCTCGACCTCGCCGAAGCGGATCTCGCCGGCGAAGGGATGGTTTCGGCCATAGCCGCGCTGGGTGGAGTAGCCCATCGCCAGCAGAAACCCTTCGTCGCCGCGCGCGAGATTTTGCAGGCGGAGGTCGCGGTCTGCCGGAAAGTTCAGCGGCTCGCGGGTGAGATCGCCCACGCTGGCGCCGTCTTCGGCTTGCGGCGAGGATTCAATCAACCCATCGCGACCCAGGATATCGGTCACGCGCGGCGTCGGCGCCGTCGAGGCCTCGCCCATTGCCGGCACTTCAGGCACGAAACCTTCGGCGAGCGCGGGATCAAGCAGCCGATGCGTGTAGTCGAAGGTCGGCCCGAGGATCTGGCCGCCGGGGATGTCCTTGAAGGTCGACGACACCCGCCGCTGCACCCGCATCGCGCCGGTGTCGACCGGCTCGCTGGCGCCGAAGCGCGGCAGTGTGGCGCGGAAGGCGCGGACCAGGAAGATCGCTTCGATCAGATCGCCGCGCGCCTGCTTGATCGCGAGCGCTGCAAGCTCGCGATCATAGAGCGAGCCCTCGCTCATGACACGATCCACGGCGAGGCCAAGCTGCTCCGAAATCTGGTCGAGCGAGACTTCCGGAACGCTCTGGTCGCCGCGCCGCGCATTGGCGAGCAAGCGATGGGCGTTCTCGATGGCGCGTTCGCCGCCTTTGACTGCGACATACATGCTTCAGCTTCCCTTGCTCACGACGCGCGTGGTGCGCGGGATCGCAACCACGGCGTCGTCGGCGACCAGAACCAAATCGATGCCACGCGGAAACAGCGTCTCATTCATACGCAACCGCTCGAACAGATCGGCCGGCTGGATCGTTGCCTGGAGTGTCGCGACACCGTCGATGCCGGGGCCGCGCAGCTCAAAGCTCCGTCCTCGGTCCAGGCTCTCGACCTGAATGATCACCGTGGTCGAACGATCCGGATATTCGCTGGTGCCGAGCGCGAAGCGCTCCAGCGCCGGAAGCGAGGCGCCATCGCTGATCAGCGCGAAGCTCGCGATCGAGGAATCCTGGATGACTGGTGCGCCGGTGTGGAATTTCAGCCATTTCACGACGTCGGAACTTTCCGACATCCGCGCATCGAGCCAGAGCGGCGTATCGTGGTCGAACAGCGTCAGCGCGATCGCAGCCGTGCCGCGCATCATCGTGTCAGGCGTTCCCGCCATAGGAACAATGCGCTGGACCGAGCCCGGTCGCGCCATCGCGTCCATGACTGAGCGAAAGGTCGATTGCGCCGACAACACCTTGTCGACGAAACCGGGCGGCAGTTCCGCAATCGTGGTCATGGCCTCACCCCTCACCGCGCACCATGGTGTAGAAATCAACCTTCGTCGCAGCGGTCTCTTCGGCCGCCTGCTTGCGCCGAATCATAAGCTGCTCGCGCAACGGTGCGATTACATCGCGTTCGACGGTCGCGCCAAAATCCTGCGACTGCACCAGCGCATCGCACAGCGCAATGAGCCGCGCCTTCTCACCGTCGCGCCCGAGGGTGTAGCCGAAGCCGACTTCGCCGCTCGCAAGCCGCACCGCCGCGCGCGACATCGTGGCCTCGCCGAGGTTGAACGGCGCGCCGTCGCCGCCGACCCGGCCGCGCAGCATCACCAGGCCGTTTTCCGGCTCGCGCAGATCCTGATGGCCAGGCAGGGGAATCGCGCGGAGGCGAGCGGCGATCTCGCCCGCCTCCGCGTGCGCCAGCACGGCCATGGCGGCCTTGCGCTGGGCTTGCTGGGTAGTGTGCTGGGTCACCGAAACCACCGACCTTGCCGAATTCAAGTTGTCTATGATAATAGACAACTTGATACGGAAGCGCCATGACTGTTTCGTGACAAAGGTGTGATTTTCGGGATAGGCTGACCGGCGACATGAGCATGCAGGACACCGCCTCTTCAGGCGTCGCGCTGTGGCGCCTCGTTGCCGATGGCATCGAGCGCGGCATCGCCGACGGCCGCTTCGCCGCAGGCGACAAACTTCCGGGCGAGATGGAGATCGCCGAAACCTATCGCGTCAACCGCCACACCGTGCGGCGTGCGCTGGCAGCCCTTGCCGAGCGTGGCCTGGTACGCGCCGAGCGCGGCAGCGGAACCTATGTCGAGGCGCAGAAGCTCGCCTATCCGCTGCGCTCGCGCACGCGCTTCTCCGAGATCGTCGGCGCCGGCGGCCGCGAGCCGCGGGGCCAGTTGATCGAGGCGTCCGAAGACGTCGCGACCCGCGAACTCGCGCGGGAGCTGGGCTTGAAGATCGGCGCGCCGCTGGTGCGAATCGAGGCCATTCGCCTCGCCGACCGCACGCCGATCTGTGTGTCCACCACCTGGCTGTCGGCAGAACTGTTTCCGAATGCGGGAGTCGTATTCGCGGCGACGCGCTCGATGACAAAGCTGCTTGAGCATTACGGCGTCCGCGACTATCGCCGCGGCGCGACCCGGATCACCGCCGGCATCGTCGACGCGACCGACGCGGCGCGGCTCGATCTGCCGCTGGGACGGCCGATCCTGGTGGTCGACGCCACCGACCTCGATCTCGACGGCAAGCCGCTGGTGACCAAGCATTCGCGGTTTGTGGCTGAGCGGGTGGAGTTTTTGGTGGAACCGTAGGGGAGCGCTCTCTCCACGAATCCGGACTCGTAGGGTGGGCAAAGGCGCTCTTGCGCCGTGCCCACCCTCTGTCCAAGCGTCGGTAAAAATGGTGGGCACGTTTCGCTTTGCCCACCCTACGGCACCGGCGATTACGCCACCGCCCGCCGCCCGATGATCGCAAAACGCAGCTTGCTCGAAATGAAATCGATCGCAGCGACCGCGACCAGTATCATCAGGATCAGGAACGACACTTTCTGCCATTCCAGCACGCGGATCTGCTCTGCGAGCTGAAGGCCGATGCCGCCGGCACCGACGATGCCGATAATGGTGGCCGAGCGGGTGTTGGATTCGATGAAATAGAGCACCTGGCCGGCGATCACGGGCAGCACCTGCGGCAACAGGCCGAAACGGATCTCATGCAAGGCGCTGCCGCCGGACGCGCGGATGCCCTCGACCTGCTTCTGGTCGGCGCCCTCGATCGCCTCGGAGAACAGCTTGCCGAAGGCGCCGAAATCCGACACGGCGATGGCGAGCACGCCAGCGAACGGGCCGAGCCCGACCACGTTGATCCACACCAGCGCCCAGATCAGCGTATCGACGCCGCGGATCGAATCGAGGAAACGGCGCACGGGGAAGCGCAGGATGTTCGGGACAACATTGCGCGCCGCGAGCAGACTGACCGGCAGCGCGAATATTGCGGCCAGCGTGGTGCCGAGCAGCGCGATGGACAGGGTTTCGCCGAGCGCCTTCAGATAGATCGGCAGGGAAGAGCCGGGATCGGGTGGGATCATCATCATGCTGATCCAGCCAAGCTGGCTGAGACCGGCGATGAAGCGCGACGGAGAGAAATCGAGATCGACCAGGCCGTAGATGAAAATGCCGAGCGCCGCGACAATCATTGCCGGGGTCGCAAGCCGCGCCGAGGCCGGGCGGTCGAACACATCGGGATAGCGCGCGCGGATCTGCGCGGTATCGACCTCCTGCGGCCCCGTCACGTCCGCGCCTCCTTGCCGAACAGGCGGCCACGCAGCCAGCCGGTCGAGATGTCGATGATGAAGACGGTGACAATGATCATGAGCAGGATAGCGCTGACGTCCGAATAGTAGAATTTTCGGATGGCGACGACGAGCTCCTGCCCGATACCGCCGGCGCCGACGAAACCCATGACGGACGCCTCGCGGACATTGATCTCGAAACGCAGCAGCGCATAGCTGGCGTAGCCTGCCGTCACCTGCGGCACGATGGCGAAGCGCATGCAGGAAAGCCAGCTTGCGCCGGTCGAGCGAATACCTTCGACCGGCTTCATGTCGGCGTTCTCGACGATCTCGGAAAACAGTTTTCCAAGCGTGCCCGTGGAGTGGATCGCGATCGCGAGCACGCCGGCCATCGGCCCGAGGCCGAAGGCGATGACAAAGATCAGCGCAAACACGATGCCGGGGACGGTGCGGGCAAATTCGAGCAGGCGCCGCACCACGAAGCGCAGCCATGGCCCCGGCGAGGTGTTTTCAGCCGCGAAGAAGTTGAGGGCGAAGGCGAACACCGCTCCGGTCAGCGTGCCGACGTAGCTGATCAACAAGGTCTCGCCCAGCATCTTCAGCCATTTGCGCCAGCCCCACAGCCATTCGCCGACATCGGTCCAAACGCGCTGGCCGCTGTCGAGCGTGAAGATGCGGTCGAAATAGCTGAGGAAATTGCCGAAGTAAGTGAACAGGGTCCGCAGGTTCACTTCCGCACCGATCGCGGCGAGAAGCAACGCTGCGACAAACAGCGCGACCCCAAGCAGAAGGCGCAGCCGCTTGCGCGCGACCGCCTGGTTATAAGCGGCGTTCAGCGCTGCGAGCTGTTGCTCGGGGAGGATCGAAACCGCAACCGTCATGGAATGGAACGTGGTCCGTCAAAAGAGAAAGAGCCGGGTCCATGACCCGGCTCCAGTGCGTCGTCCCAAAAACTCAGGACGCCTTCTTCTTACGCAGCGCATCGACGAACTTGATCAGCTCGATCGTGCCATCCCAGTCCTTGGTGGTGGCGGGATGAAAACCCTTCTTCTGGCCGTCGGAGAGACGCTCGAACGCGACCTTGTCCTTGGCCGGGGCGTCGAAGAACGCTTTCGTGATCGCCGCCTTGGCGTCTTCCGGCAGGTCGGCGTTATAGGCGTAAGGGCCGTTGATGATCGGCGCCGATTTGTGGATGATGCGGAAATCATCCTTCTTCATCGCCGAGCCGTCGGCATTCTTCAGCATGTTCTTGGTCAACATCTGCGCCAACGTCGAATCGTCATCGTTGGTCCACTGGTTGGCCGCAACGTCGACCGTGCCCTGCGCCAGCGCCAGGATTGCGTTCTCATGGCTGCCGGTGAAGACGACCTTGCCGAAATAGGTGTCGGCGTCCGCGATGCCCATCTTGTCGAGCTCGAAGCGCGGCACGTTGTTGCCGGAGGTCGAGTTCGGGTCGACGAGGCCGAGGTTCTTGCCCTTGAGCTGATCGATGCTCTTGTAGGGGCTGCTCGCCTTGACGAAGAACACCGAGTAGTAGCCGGTCGAGCCGTCGGCGTTGATGTCGTTGGCGAAGGCGTCGGTCTTGACGCCGGTCAGTCGGGCGCGGGCAAACGAGGCCGAGCCGTAGCTGGCAATGTGGATGTTGCCGGCGCGCTGGCCTTCGATGACAGCGGCATAGTCGTTGGCGATGCGCAGCGTGACCTTCACGCCGAGCTGCTTCGACAGATATTCGACGAACGGGGCCCAGCGCTCGGTCACGCCCGAGGCGTTCTCGGCCGGAACAACCGCGAAGGTCAGTTCGGGATATTTGGCTTTCCAGTCTTCGGCGGAAGCGGAGGCGGTGAAGGCGAGCGCGGCTGCGCCGGCGAGGACTAGTCTGCGAGTGATCATGATACCCTCTTCATCGGTTGGGGTCGGTTGACGCAAAACTGAAAATGCTGATGCGGCTCAAGCGGCCGCGGCGGTGCCGAGCGCCGGGATACCTTCGGGCGCCGGCGCAGGCGTGCCACCCATGACGTCGGTGGCTTCGAGATCGTAGAGCTCACGTGCAACGAGATCGGTCAGCGCCGCCGGCGCGCCGTCGAACACCACACGGCCGGCCGACATGCCGATCAGGCGGTCGCAATAGCTGCGCGCCAGATCGAGCGAGTGCAAATTGCAGATCACGGTGATGCCGAAATGCTTGTTGATGCGCAGCAGCGCATCCATCACGATCTTGGTATTGCGCGGATCGAGCGAGGCGATCGGCTCGTCGGCGAGGATGATGTCGGGTTGCTGGACCAGCGCGCGCGCGATCGCCACGCGCTGCTGCTGACCGCCGGAGAGCTGATCGGCACGCTGGGCGGCGAGCGAGGCGATGTCGAACTGTTCGAGCGCAGACATCGCCATCGCCTTGTCCTGCTCAGGCCAGGTCTGCGACAGCGAGCGCCAGGTTGGCATCTTGGCAAGGCGGCCCATCAGCACGTTGGTCAGCACATCGAGCCGGCCGACCAGGTTGAATTGCTGGAAGATCATCGCCGACCGCGCCCGCCACTGCCGCAGCTCCTTGCCGCGTAGCGCGGTGACGTCGACGCCGTCGAACAGGATGCGGCCCTGCGTCGGCGTCGCGAGGCGATTGATCATGCGCAGCATGGTCGACTTGCCGGCGCCGGAACGCCCGATCACACCGACGAAGCCGCCGGGAGAGATTTGAAACGAAGCATCGTCCACCGCGGCTTTTGCGCCGAAGCGGCACGTCAGACCTTCAACCACCAGCATGCAGGGCTCCAGAGTAGCTGGGACCAACCGCTAACGCCGGCGCTTGACACTTGTGTGACACGCACGCTGCGGTGCGGCGATGCTACACACCTCATCCCCTGTCATCGCGCCGTCATGACGTTGTCATCAAGTCGCTCGAAGAGAACCGCCTGCCTCAGTCTTTCGGATTACACCATGGCCGCCAAAGCGCTTTCGGTCCAACCGACCATCGACCCTTCCGCGAAGCTGCATGAGACCCGGCTCGGGGCCTATACCGAGGTCGGCGCGCGCACGATCCTGAACGAAGTGACGATGGGCGATTACTCCTACGTCGTGAACGATGCGCAGATCACCTACACGACCATCGGAAAATTTTGCTCGATCGCGGCGATGACGCGCATCAATCCCGGCAATCATCCGATGCACCGCGCGACCCAAGCGCACTTCACCTATCGCTCCAGCGCCTACTTCCCGGGTGAGAGCGACGACACCGACTTCTTCGACTGGCGGCGCCAGCATCACGTCCATATCGGCCATGACGTCTGGATCGGCCACGGCGCGATCCTGCTGCCCGGCCGCAACATCGGCACCGGCGCGGTGATCGCGGCCGGCGCCATCGTCACCAAGGACGTGCCGGCCTACACCATCGTCGCCGGCAATCCGGCGCGGATCGTACGGCGGCGGTTCTCGGAAGAGGTTGCGGGACGGCTTGCGAAGCTGGCCTGGTGGGACTGGGATCACGACAAATTGCGTGCAGCACTGCCCGATTTCCGCAAGCTCACGATTGAAGATTTCCTGACGACATACGAAGCAGGGGCACATTCCTCTGCCAGCAAACGAAGCGCGGTCGCGTGACAGACATTTTCCTTGAAGGCGGCCGGGCCCTGATCGGCTCCGAGCTCGTCGAAACTTCAATCGCCGTATCCGGAACGGACATTGCGCAAATCGATGCGTCTCGCGCTCGCGCGCGGCTGGCGATCGATGCCCGCAACCTGCTGGTCCTGCCCGGCATCGTCGATCTCCATGGCGACGCCTTCGAGCGGCAGATGATGCCGCGCGCCGGCGTCGACTTCCCGATCGACGTCGCGCTCGCCGACACGGACCGTCAGGTCATCAGCAACGGCATCACCACGGTGTTTCACGCCACGACCTGGTCGTGGGAGCCGGGCCTTCGCAGCGGCGACAATGCCCGGCGCCTGCTGGAGGCGATCGAGCGGCAGCGCCCGCAATTCGCCGCCGACACCCGCTTCCACCTGCGGCACGAGACCTACAATCTCGATGCCGAGGACGAGATCAGCCAATGGCTGGCCGAGGGCCGCGTTGACCTGTTCGCCTTCAACGACCATATGGACGGCACCATCGGCGACATGGCCAAGCCGCGCAAGCGCAACCGCATGGTGGAGCGCACCGGGCTGTCGAGCGAGGATTTCGACACGCTGGTGGCGCACATCGTGTCGCGCGCCACCGATGTTCCGGCGTCGATCACCCGGCTTGCCGCTGCTGCCCGCGCGGCCGAGGTGCGCATGCTCTCGCATGACGATGCGACCCCGGCGATGCGCCAAGGTTTTCGCTGCCTCGGCGTGACGCTCGCCGAGTTTCCGATCAACGAGGAGACGGCGCGGGAAGCGGCAAACGCCGGCGACGCTATCGTCTACGGCGCGCCGAACGTCCTGCGCGGCGGCAGCCACACCGGCTGGACCAGGGCGTCCGACATGATTGCAAAAGGGCTCTGCTCGGTGCTCGCGTCGGACTATTATTATCCCGCGCCGCTGCTTGCCGCTTTCAGGCTCGCGGCCGACGGCGTGCTGCCGCTGACGGAGGCCTGGAAGCTGGTCTCGGCGGCACCCGCGCAAGCCACCGGCCTGACCGATCGCGGCATGCTCGCTGCGGGGCGTCGGGCCGATATTTTGCTGGTCGATGATAGCATTCCGCTGCGGCCGCGGCTCGTTGCGGTGATTGCGGCAGGTCGGCTGGTGCATCTGACCGATGCGACGCGGTTGCTTGGCGCGGCGGCGGCGCCGCGCGAGACTGTCGTTGCGGCATAAACTGGTTATGCTGAGGTGATGACAGGTTTCCCCCGCTACGCGATCTACTTCGCCGCCGATGCCGACAGTGCGCTCTCGCGCTTCGGCGCGGAACTGCTCGGCTACGACGCCCACACCGGCAATAAAATGCCATTTTCGGAAGAGCCGCTGCGCACGGCACCGGACTGGCGCGACATCACCGCCGATCCGCGCAAATACGGCTTTCACGCCACGCTGAAGGCGCCGATGGCGCTGGCGCCAGGCAAGACCGAAGCCGAACTCACTGCTGCCTGCGCGACATTCGCCGACCGGGCGCGGACGATTCCGCTGATCCGCCCGGTCGTCGATTCCATCAGCGGCTTCATCGCCGTCATTCCGGCCGAGCCAGTCGGCGATCTCCAGCAGCTCGCTGCCGATTGCGTCCGCGATTTCGATTCCTTCCGCGCCCCCCTGAGCGCGGAGGACCGCGCGCGGCGCAAGCCCGAGAAGCTCAGCGAGCGTCAGCGCGACTATCTCGATCGCTGGGGCTACCCTTATGTGATGGAGCAATTCCGCTTTCACATGACGCTGACGGGCCGGCTGGATGCGGAGCGGCGGGCGCCGATTCTGGAGATGCTGCGGGGAAGGTTTGCAGGGCTGAAGCTCGATACGCTCGCGATCGATCGCATCGCGCTGTTTAGGCAGGATGATGCCAAGGCGCGGTTTCGCATCATCGGCGAGTGGACGCTGGCCCCACCTTCGTAGGGTGGGCAAAGGCGCGGAGCGCCGTGCCCACCACTCTATTCGGCATACAAGTTGGTGGGCACGCTTCGCTTTGCCCACCCTACGGCTGCGGAGTGTGTGACTCTACTTCCCCCACCGCAACGCCAGCGCTTCGCGCTCCTTCGCCAATTCCAACAGCCCCGCGCGCGTTGCCGGATGCAGCGGCTGGAGCGGGTGCCGCACGGTGTCCGACTTGATCACGCCGCCGGCCTGCATCATGACTTTGCAGGCGATCAGGCCGCATTGGCGGTTCTCGTAGTTGATCAGCGGCAGCCAGCGCTCATAGGCGGCCTTCGCCTCCTCGCGTCTGCCTGCGAAATAGGGATCGATGATCTGGCGGATGCCGTCGGGATAGCCGCCGCCCGTCATCGCACCGGTCGCGCCGGCGTCGAGATCGGCGAGTAGCGTGATCGCTTCCTCGCCGTCCCAGGGGCCTTCGATGTCCTTGCCACCCGCCTCGATCAGGCTTCGCAGCTTTGCGGCTGCGCCGGGCACCTCGATCTTGAAATAGCGGATGTTGGAGAATTCGTGCGACAGCCGCGCCAGCAGCTCGACCGACAGCGGCGTGCCGGCGACCGGCGCATCCTGGATCATGATGGGAATATTGATCGCGCCCGAGAGCACCTTGAAGAATTCGACGACGCCTTTTTCAGGCACCCGGAAGGTCGCGCCATGATACGGCGGCATGACCATGACCATGGCGGCGCCCGCAGCTTCAGCCTGCTGGCTGCGCGCCGCGCACACGGCCGAGCTGAAATGGGTGGTGGTGACGATCACAGGCACCCGGCCCGACACATGCTCCAGCACCGCATGCATCACGGTCTCGCGCTCGGCATCGGTGAGCACGAATTGCTCGGAAAAGTTCGCGAGGATACAGAGGCCGTGCGAGCCGGCATCGATCATGAAATCGACGCAGCGACGCTGTCCGTCGAGGTCGAGCTCGCCGCGCTCGTCGAAGATGGTGGGCACGACCGGGAACACGCCGCGATAGGGGCGCTGGGCCTTGTCGTGGGGCGTCACCGGCATCGAACTCTCCGTCCCTGATGTACTTGTCTGTCGCCGCACGCGCCCGACGTCACAGATGTACTCGGCGCATGGATCGGCGGCAATGCCGATCCATGCGCCGTTGGAACAGAGAATGTGGGAGTTATGCGGTCTTCACCGCGCCGAGGAAGCCCTCGACCGCGACGCGGAGGCGGTCGGCATCGGCCGACATCTTCTTCACGGACTGGGACAGCACCGTGCCGGCGTTGCCGGTCTCCTGGTTGAGTTTGGCGACGCTACCGATGGTATCGGTGACCTCGCGGGTGCCTTGGGCGGCCTGCTGGAAGTTGCGCGATATCTCGGTGGTGGCCGCGCGCTGCTGTTCCACGGCCGCCGCAATCGCCGTCATCTTCTCGTCGATACCGCTGATCGAACCGCCGATGGAGCGGATGGCGGCGACAGCCTGGCCCGTAGCGCCCTGGATCTCGGCGACCTGCCGGGAGATTTCTTCCGTCGCTGTTGCCGTCTGCGACGCGAGGCTCTTGACCTCCCCGGCAACGACGGCAAAGCCGCGACCGGCTTCGCCGGCGCGGGCGGCCTCAATGGTGGCGTTCAGCGCCAGCAAATTGGTCTGGCCGGCGATGGCGTTGATCATCTTCACGACCTCGCCGATGCGGCTCGCCGTCTGGTCGAGGATCTCGACGGTGGCGTTGGTCTGCGCGGCTTGCGACACAGCTTCGCGGGCCTCGCGCGCGCTGGACTGCACCTGCGCGGAGATTTCGCCGACGGAGGCGGAGAGTTCCTCGGTCGCGGCCGCGATGGTTTCGAGATTGTTGGTCGCCTGCTCGGCCGCGTTGGAGACCGCCGCGGTCTGGCTGGTCGACTCCGAGACCAGCGTGCGCACGTCGGTCGCGGTCGCATCGAGCTCCTTGGCCGACGCGACAACGCTGTGGATGACGGCCTGCACGGTGTCGTCGAAACTGCGGCACGCCTCATCCACGGTGCCGGAACGCGCGAGTTGCAGCGCCTGCTGCGATTCGCGCTCCTGGCCCAGACGCTCCGCGGTTGCGGCGCTCTCGCGCAGGCTTTCGAGCGCGGCGGCCATGGTGCCGAACTCGTCAGGATATCTGGATTGCGGAACCGGCGTTGCGTAGTCGCGCGCACCGATCCGGGCGATGGCGTCGAGGATGGCACGGACCGGGCGCATCAGGCGATTGCGCACCACGTACACACCAGCCAAGGTCACGGCGAGCGCCATCAGGAAGGCGAGCGATTGCACGACGAGGTTGGTGAGCGCCTTCGCCTGCACCGTCTCGGCGCGCGCGATCGACTGATCGAGCGCCTTGGTGGCGACTGCGACGATGAAGGCGAATGGCGACTGGCACAGCACGTTCCACTCCGCGGCGGCCATCGCTGGCTTGCCGCTGCCGTCAAGATTCTTGGTGAGATCGCCGATCTGCTTGAGTACGCCGTCGGTCTTGGCCCGCGCGTCCTTTGCGGCGGTGACCATGTCCGCAGCCACGTCGGGCGCGGCCAGCAGGTCGTCCATGCCGGACCAGCCCGCAGCAATGACTCCGTTCCAGTTCGCCAGGGTCTGCTTCTGGGCCTCGTCGAGCGGCTTGCTGGTGTTGACGTTCGGACGCAGCGTCGAGCATTGGATGCCGTAGCGGTCGCGCACCTGCCAGGCGAGGCGGCGGACCTGGATCATGCGCGCGATGAAGGGATCGTTCATCCAGGCGCGGTTCGAGACCGCGGTGGAAGCAAGGTTGGCCGTATCTATCACCTTCGTGACGGCATCATACCAGGCGCCGGTGCGCTCCATCTTGCGCTCGGCGCGCGGGCGCTTGGCCTCATCATAAAACAGTTGGAATTGCGGCGCGGCTTCAGTCCAGCGCTGCTTCAGCGTGCTCGCGAACTCGTCGCGTCGAGCGAAATCGACAGTGGCGAGGGCCGCACCGACAGCCTCATAACCGGCCAGTTCGGCCTTCTCCGCCGTTTCGAGTTTCGCTCGCGCGTCATCCTCGCCGAGCAGCGCGCTCTGGGCGTCACCGCGATTGTTGCGCAGTGCGAGCACGCCCTGGAAGATCGACTTGTCAGCAGCGGCAAGTCGCGCAGTTTCAAGACTGTCGCTGTAGCGGCCGAAAGCCCCGACCATCTGGATTGCCGTAGAGGCCAGCGCACCGGCCGCCAGCAGGGCCATCAGCGTCAGGAGAAGCGAACTTACCGATTTCTTAAACATTGCCATGAGTCACGGGGCCTACTCTTCGCGAGAGGCCACCTTGCACAGCGACATGCCAATGTTCCGTTAAGGCTTTAATCGAATTGGCAAGAATTCCAGATTTGCCAATTCTTTTAGTAGGTTACGGCATCACGCGACCTTGGTGAAATCCGGCGGACGGCGCTCGGCAAACGCCGTGAAGGCCTCGCGCGCCTCGGCAGTACGTAGACGCTGCGCAAAGTGCTCGCCTTCCGCATTCATCTGCGCAACCAGCGCCTCGCCATTGCGCATCAGCCGCTTGGTGGCGGTGAGCGCGCCGGCCGGCTGGCGGGCGAGACGTTGGGCGAGCGCAAGCGCCTCGGCATCGAGCTTGTCGAGCGGCACGACCCTGTTGGCGAGCCCCCATTCCAGCGCAGACTTGGCCGGCACGGTTTCGCCGAGCGCAAACATCTCGTAAGCGCGGGCATAGCCGATGCGTGCCGGCATCAGCAGGCTGGAGGCAGCTTCCGGCACCAGCGCGAGGCTGACGAACGGCGTCGACAATTGGGCGTTGTCGGCGAGCACGACGAGGTCGCAATGCAAGAGCATCGTGGTGCCGACGCCGACGGCGCGGCCCTGCACAGCTGCCACCAGTGGCCGGGTGCTGCGCGCCAGCGACTGGAGGAAGCGCACGACGTTACGGCTCCCTTCCGACTTGCCCGCCGCGACAGCCGCGAACTCGCCGACGTCGTTGCCGGCCGTGAACATGTCGCCCTCGCCGCGGATCAGGATGACGCGGACGGACGCGTCGAGCTCGGCGGATTCGATGGTGTCGGCAAGCTTGCCATACATCGCATCCGTCAACGCGTTCTTCTTGTCGGGACGCGCCAGCGTAAGGGTGAGAATTCCGCCGTTGTTCTCGATCCGGACATGCTCAGTCATTGGTCTCTCCTCTTGGGAATTTATCCTGAATGCTCGTCAGCCAGCGCGCGACAATATCGATCTCCGCGCCGGTAAATCCTTCCGTCAACGCCGCATTGACCTCGGCAGCGCCCGCCTTCGCTTGCGCGAGTGCAGTGCGGCCTTTCGACGTCAGCCAGACGCGCCAAGCACGTCCGTCCTCGCTATCCGCGCGCCGTTCGACCAGCTTTGCGGCTGCGGTGCGGTCGACGAGGCCGGAAATGCCGGCCGGCCCAAGATCAAGCGCGGCACCCGCCTCGCCCATCAAGATGCCGTCCTGCTTGCCGAGGATGAACAGCAGCCCCGCCTGCGCCGGCGTCACCTCATTCTCAGGCCGCGCCGCCATCCAGCGCTGCAACCGCCGCTGCGCGACGCTCAGCAGGTAGATCAGCCGGTGATGCCTCGCCGCGGTCTCTTTATTTCGCATGCGAAATAGATAACGGAGGTGACGAGGTTTGTCAAAGGGCTACCGCTAGGCCGATGCGGCGCGACAGCCGTCCAGGAACAGGGCCGCGCAGGTTCGCACGCGTCCCTCGATGTCCTTGCGCGACGGCAGCGGCATGCCACCATAGATCGCCGCACGTTGCGGCGCCGAGGCGACCATGCCGATCAGCATGCCGGCGGCCTCGTCGACGTCATCTAGCGCGATCAGCTTCTTCTTCACCTGGGCGCGCAGCCAGCGCGCAAGTGTGGTGGCGGTGCGGGAAATGCCGTTCTTGTAGAAGTTCGCAGCGAGATCTGGGAACGCGGCCGATTCCTGGAGCACCATGCGCTGCAAAGCGACGACTTCCGGATCGAGCGCCAGATCGGCGCAGGCGAGCAGCGCAGCGCGCAGTCCCGTTTCGATATCGACCTCGCCGCTGGCCTGGAGATCGACGGCGGACAGAAGCCGCTCGAGTCGATCAGCGCACATCGCTTCGAACAGCGCAGCCTTGCCCGGAAACAGGCGATAGAGCGTCTTGGTCGAGATACCAGCACCGCGCGCCAGCTCTTCGGTGCTGGTCGCGGCATAGCCATCGACGGCGAAGGCGTGTCGCGCGGCGTCGAACACGATCCGCTTCGTCTCCTCGTCGCTGCGCACTGGCGGCCGCCCGCGCGGGCGGTATTCCGTTGAAGATTTGGCCGTTGAAGATTCTGCCATCGAAGATTTTGCCTGAGCCATGTCTTTACATGATGCCTGTCATTCTATTGACAGTCCCGAAGCTAATCCTATTTTGGAAATTATCAAGTTTCCTAATTCAGGGAGCCGGCCATGACCGTGCACACCGCCCCGCCCAAGACCGAATCCACCGTGGTTCCCACGTTGCCGCCGGAGGGCGTCCTGCCCGCCGTGCCATCCCCGGCCCGCCGTCAAAAGCTCAGCCTTCGCAAGCTGTTGCTGGTGGGTGTGGCGGCTGCCGCGCTGGCCGGCGCAAGCTGGTACGGCTACGACTATTGGACGGTCGGCCGCTTCCTCGTCTCCACCGATGACGCCTATGTGAAGGCCGACAACACCACCATCGCGCCGAAGGTCAGCGGCTATCTCGACCGCGTTTTGGTCGGCGATAACGAGCATGTGAAGGCAGGCCAGGTGCTGGCCCGGATCGACGACCGCGACTTCAGGGTCGCCCTCGATCAGGCCAAGGCCGATGTCGCCGCTGCGAATGCAACGGTGACGAGCAAACAGGCCCAGCTCGATGTTCAGGACACCGTGATCGCCGCGGCTAAAGCGACCATCGATGTCGACAATGCCACGCAGATGTTCGCCCAGCAGGAGAACAAGCGTTACACCGACCTTGCGGCAACAGGCTACGGCAGCGTGCAGAACGCGCAGCAAGCACAGGCGCGCAACGCCGGTGCAGAGGCCTCGATCCAGCGCGACACCGCCAATCTCGCCTCAGCCCTCAAGCAGGTCGAGCTCCTGAAGGCCGAGATCACGCAGACCAAGGCCGCCGCCGCTCGCGCGGCCGCGCTCCAGCATCAGGCCGAGCTCAATCTCGGCTACTCGACGATCGTGTCCCCGATCGACGGCGTCGTCGGCAACCGCACGCTCCGCGTCGGCCAATACGTGCAGGCCGGCACGCAATTGATGTCGATCGTGCCGGCCGAGGGCGCCTATGTGGTGGCCAATTTCAAGGAGACCCAGCTCACCCACGTCCGCGCCGGACAGGAGGTCGAGATCGAGGTCGACACGTTCCCGGGCCATTTGGTGCACGGGCACGTCGATTCCATCGCGCCGGCCAGCGGCCAGGAATTCGCGTTGCTGCCGCCGGACAACGCCACCGGCAATTTCACCAAGGTCGTGCAGCGCATTCCCGTGAAGATCGCGCTGGATGCCGAGACTGCGCCTGCGATCGAGCTGCGGCCCGGCATGTCCGTGATTCCGACGATCGCAACCCGTTCAGCGCCGACCGCGCAAGCGGCAACGACGCCCCAAACAACATCGAAAGCAAAGCTTGTTTCCGGAGGGTCGTGCCATGTCAAACAGCCTCTCAATCTCGACGCCAGCACCCGCAATACCGGCCGCGACGCCTGAGCGCACTGCCGCCGATCCCAACCGGGCGAGCGCAACGATCTGGATCGCGGTATTCGCGGCAATGATCGGCGCCTTCATGGCGATCCTCAACATCCAGATCACCAACGCCTCGCTGCTCAACATCGAGGGCGGCATCGGCACCGGTGTCGACAACGGCTCCTGGATCTCGACGTCGTATCTGATCGGCGAGATCATCGTGATTCCGCTGACCGACTATTTGTCGCGGATGTTTTCCTTCCGCAACATCATGCTGAGCTTCGCGACGCTGTTTGCGGCATTCTCCGTCGCCTGCGCCTTCACCCACGACCTGCCCTCGATGATCGCGATGCGCGGCCTCCAGGGCTTCTTCGGCGGCGTGCTGATCCCGATGGCCTTCACGCTGGTCTTCACCAAGCTGCCGAAGGGCCAGCAGCCGATCGGGCTCGCCATGTTTTCGCTCGCCGTGACCTTTGCGCCAGCGATCGGCCCGACCATCGGCGGCTATCTCACCGAGAATTACGGCTGGCAGACCATCTTCTTCGTCAATGTGCTGCCCACCGCAATCATGGTGACCATCCTGTTCTTCACGCTGGAGCGCCAGCCGATGAATCTCGGGCTGCTGCGCGAAGGCGACTGGTTCGGCATTGCGACGATGGCGGTTGGCCTCGCGTCGCTCCAGGCCGTGCTCGAGGAGGGCAACAAGGACGACTGGTTCGGCTCGCCCTTCATCGTGCGTCTGGCCATTATCGCCGCGATCAGCCTGTCGCTGTTCATCTATAACGAGCTCGTGGTGGAAAAGCCGCTGCTGCGCCTGCGCCTGCTGACGCAGTGGAATTTCGGCGTCGGCACGCTCGCCGCGGTCTTTCTCGGCTTCGCGTTGTTCGGCTCGGTCTATCTGCTGCCCGCCTATCTCGGCCAAGTCCAGGGCTACAATGCCGAGCAGATCGGCAACGTGCTGGCCTGGACCGGCCTGCCGCAGCTCCTGCTGATTCCGCTGGTGCCGAAGCTGATGCAGCGGTTCGACGCGCGCTATATCGCAACGGTCGGCCTGCTGTTGTTCGCCGCGAGCTCCTTCATGAACATCATGATGTCGCTCGACTATTCCGGCGATCAGTTCTTCGTCCCCAACGTCGTGCGTGCGATCGGCCAGGCGCTCACCCTGGCGCCGCTCTCTGCGCTCAGCCTCGGCAGCGTCGCGCCGCAGGATGCGCCCGCGGCTTCCGGCATCTCCAACATGATGCGTAACCTCGGCGGCGCCATCGGCACCGCGGTGCTCGCGACCATCGTCACCAAGCGCGAGCAGTTCCACTCCAACATCATCGGCCATTCCGTCACGCTCGGCCGCGAAGAAGTCCGCACCCGCATCGCGCAGCTGACGGACTATTTCATGGCCCACGGCGTGCCCGACCCCAACGCCGCGCGTGAGCAGGCCATCATCGCGCTCGGCAAGACCGTCAAGCGTCAGGCGCTGGTGATGGGCTATTCCGACACGTTTGCGGTGATCGGCGTGGTGCTGGTGCTCGCCGCGATCGCGGTGCTGCTGACGCGGCGCGTCAAGGCGGCCGGCGGGGGTGGCACGCACTAAAGGGTTCGAGAGCCGATCGCCAATTTAATGCGGCCGCCACACTTGACGGCCGCATTGTTCTATGTTCCCTATATGTTCCATTCAATCTTAGATTGCCATGGAGCATGTCGTGATGAGTACGCGTGGTGAGAACGAGCCGGCCCAACTCGTCATTCACAATGACGACGACACTCCGGATCAGTTCGTCATCGATTTGCTCCGTCAGGTTTTCGGCAAGTCGGAACGCGAAGCGGCTGCGCTGATCACTCAGATCGAGCAGAAAGAAAAGGCGGTCTGCGGGCCCTATCCGCAATCCGTCGCGGAAGCTTTGTTCACATCGGCGCAGCAACGCGTTTCCCTGCAAGGTCACAGCCTTCGGATCACGCTCGAGGCGATCAAGACGCCCTGCGAGCTCTGCGGCAAGCCCGAAGGCCGGATGGACGTACGGATCGGAAGCCGTACGATCTGGCTGTGCAGCGACTGCATGCGCGCGGCAGATGACAAGGCCGATGAAGCGGAAGAAGAGTTCGATTTTGCCTGCGACGTAATGGACTGGCACTTTACCAAGGTCCCGCGCAGCAAGCTTGTCACCACGATCCGGCAGTTTCCGGGCCATATGCGGGTCGACGTCCAGGCCGCGGTCGACCGGCTCTTCGGCAAGGCCGTCAGATTGTTCGGGCTGAACGAGGAGCAGCGCTATGAAACGCTATCGGTGTCGCGGCTCCTCAAGGAGGGCCGCTATGCGCTCGCGATTGCCCCGCTGCAATATTCCGACGTCGACGTCGGCGAGAAGAGCCCGGTCAAGTGTCTGGATAACGGACTATGGCTGTGCGAGCACGATGGTCTTCGCTATGCGGTTTTGCTCTGCGCGCACCGCGAGTACAGCCGCGAGCCGGGAATTCGGATCGAGATCCTGGTGCCGTCAGGTTCCGCAGGCGCGGCGCTCGTCCAGCAATGCTTTAGTGAGCTGGAAGAGGCCGTACAGGCTGCGCGGACCTATCGCGGCAAGATCCTCTCGCTTGATGCCGACAGCGACTATCGCGGCCGTTCGCGCGGCATCACCGTGCACCGTTTGCCGCCGGTTGCACGGGACGAGGTGATCCTGCCGGAGCAGACCCTTCGGTTGCTCGATCGCAACGTGTTGAATTTTGTCGGCATCCGCGATCAGCTGCGCCGGCTCGGCCAGTCGACGCGCAAGGGCATTTTGCTGTACGGACCGCCCGGCACCGGCAAGACCCACACCATCCGCTACCTCGCAACGCATCTGCCCGGACATACGACGCTGATCATCACCGCCGAGCAGATCGGCCTTCTCGGTGCCTATATGAGCCTGGCGCGACTGCTTCAGCCCTCGATGGTGGTGATCGAGGATGTCGATCTCATTGCTCGCGATCGCGATGACATGGGACCGTGCGAGGAATCCATGCTGAACAAGTTGCTCAACGAAATGGATGGGCTGAAGGAGGATGCGGACATCCTGTTCGTCCTGACCACCAACCGGCCGGAAGATCTCGAAGGCGCCCTCGCCGGTCGCCCCGGTCGCATCGACCAAGCCATCGAAGTGCCGCTTCCTGATGAGACGGGCCGCGACAAGCTGGTCCGGCTCTACGGCAAAGGACTGCCGATCGAGGACGCGGTGGTCGCCGAGGCGGCCCGGCGCAGTGACGGTACGAGTTGCGCATTCATCAAGGAATTGATGCGACGGCTGGCGCAGGCGAGCCTCGCACGCGATGGCGGCAACTCCGTCATCTCCGCCGATATCGACGAAGCCCTGGACGACATGCTGTTCTCCGGCGGCCGGCTCAATGCGCGATTGCTGGGAGGCGCACAGGCGATGGCAGCGGGGTGACGCCTCGCCGGAGCTGCGCGCCGTTCGTTACGGCGCGCAGGTAAAGCTTGCCGCCTCCGTCACCGCACCCGCCTTGTAATGCGGCCAGGCCGGCCAGCGGCACAGTGGCATCGCGCGAAGCGTTGCAAATGACGGCGCCTCGACCTTCTGCTCGGTGACCTCCAGGTCGCCGGGTGCGTTGCCCTTCTCGACCCAGTCGACCAGCGCGCTCAGCATGTCGACATTGGCCGGCGCGCCGGAGCCGACGTGATCGACGCCGGGCGCGGTGTAGAGCCGCGCGAACTCCGCGGTCTCGGCCTTGCCGAGCTTGCGCTCGACGCTCTCGAAATAGCGGATGCCGGCGTAGGGGCTCTGCGCATAGTCTGACATGTGCTCAAGCATGATCAGCCGGCCGCCGCGGGCGCGGAAGCGGCTGAGATCGGGATCGGTCGAATCCATCAGGTTTGATACTTCGAGCAGCCGTGCCTTGTGCTCCTCCACCTTGTAGGTGGTGACGTCGAGCTTGGGATCGCGCGCGAACACATATTGAATGCCGCCGGCGCCGTAGATCCAGGCGATGCCGTTGTTGGGTGCAGGCGGCTGCGCCGGCGGGGCTGTGCCGAGCCACCATGCGAGCCAGCCGCCGGTCGGCCCGATCGCCGGCGTATCCTCGCCGGAGACGCCCCAGCCCGGATAGTCGTCGAGACTGTTAGCCAGCGCAAACGGGAATTTGTAGGTCGCATGCAAGGTATCGACCGCCTTGATCTGCGCCTCGGTCAGGCACTGATCGCCGGTCTTTCCGCTCGCGCAGCGCAGCGTCTCGACCTTGAACGCCGCCTTGCAGGCGACGGGATCCTGCACCAGCGCATCGTCAGAGCCGTCGGCCTTGTCGCAAGCCGCCCGCACCGCATCGCCGACCAGCTTCACCTGCGCCGGGTTGATCCAGCCCTCACCCATGGTGACGAGGCCGGAACGGGTGCCGGCATGCTGCAAGCCGACCCAGTTGATGACGGGCACGCGTGCGAAAATCCCGTCGAAATCGTCGGGATAGCGCTGCGCCATGGTCAGGCCTTCGCGGCCGCCCTCGGACGAGCCCATGAAGTACATTTTTTCCGGCTTCTTGCCGTAGGCACGCTCCATCAGCGTAACGGCGGCGTCGCGCACCTTCTTGTAGGCGCGATGAGCAAAATTCTCGAAGGCTTCGTCGTTGAGCGCGAACAGCTGCGGCGGTTCGCCCGGTCTGGACTCATGACCGGAATCGGTGCCGTAGGTAACGAAGCCGCGCGCCAGCGGCGACGGCTTGTCGAAGGGATAGGCCGGCGGCAGCCCAAGCCCCGTGATCAGCACGCCGTTAAAGCCGCCGCCGCCATACTGGACCGAACGCCCATTCCATTCGACGGGAAGGTTGACCTGAAACTTGATCGGCGGCGCCTTGGGATCGGCAGGGTCGATATGGCCGAGCAGCTTGCAGAAGGCGGGATTAGCCGGCGTGACGCGCCCCGATGGTGTCGGCCCGCGCTCGGCAACGGCGAGCGTGGACGGCGCCTGCAATGTCGCGGAATCGATCTTCACGGCGTCAGTGCCGCCGACGAAGCCCTTGCAGGCCGTATCGGCGTCCTCCGCCAGCGTCGCCGCGGACGAAGTACCCGCACTCAGTGCCGCCGCCGAACCCAGGAGCAACGCACACAGCCTTGCACTCATTCGCGCCATCGTTTCCACCCGGTTTTCTCGATTTTGTTGCGTTCGACAGTTGGCCGCATTCAATGCAACCTTCGCCCTGCCGTCAATCGCTCACGCTGTCATTCCGTTCAGAACGATCCGAGCGCGCTGCCCAGGGCGATCACGGCCACCAGCGCCACGAGCGACGTCACGATGCCCACCATCACGATGTCAAGATAGCTGTCGCGATGGGTCAGGCCGCAGATCGCGAGCAGGCTGACCACCGCACCATTGTGCGGCAGGATGTCCAGCGTTCCCGAACCGATGACCGCGACGCGATGCATCAGCGAAAGGTCGATGCCGGTGCGCGCGGCGAGCTCGACATAGGTCGGGCCGAGCGCGTCGAGGGCAATGGTCAGGCCGCCGGATGCCGAGCCGGTCAGCGCGGCCAGAATGTTGGTCGCTACCGCAAGCGAGACCAGCGGACCGCCCTCGATCGCGAGCACCCAGTCGCGCACGGTCGCAAACGCCGGCAGTGCCGCGATGACCGCGCCGAATCCGACGAGGCTGGCGACACTCAACGCCGGCAGGACCGACGCATTGGCTCCGGCGTCCATGGTCTGCCGCAGAGAGGGAAGCCGGGTCCAGTTCAGGATGATGGTCGTGACGATGGCCGCGCCGAGCGCGACGCTGACCGACCACACACCTGCGACCGCGGCCAACGATGTCTCGCCGAAGCGTTGCTCGCTCAGATACGAGACATCGAGCCGCGGCAGCACCAGGAGCGACATCGCGAGATTGACAGCGACGACGACGGCCAGCGGCAGGATGGCACTCACTACCGGAGAAGATGCCTCGCTGCGCCGTCCATGCCGAATCTCGGCCGGATCGAACTCCCGCGCCCTCGTCGCGTGTTCACGGACCAGTTCGTCATCGACGACGTACTCCGTCCCATCCTCGACGTCTTCGCCATAGCCTTCTCCGGCCCGGCGAGCCGCGGCCTCGGCGCGATGCAGCCACCACAATCCCGCACCACACATGATGAGGGAGGCGATGATGCCGAGGCCCGGCGCGGCAAACGGCGTCGTGCCGAAGAACGGCATCGGGATCGCATTCTGGATCGACGGCGTGCCCGGCAGCGCCGACATGGTGAAGGTCGACGTCCCCAGCACGATCGCCGCCGGGATCAGCCGCCGGGGAATCGCAGCCGCACGGAACAGCGAGCGGGCCATCGGAACGATAACGAAGAACGCGACGAACAGGCTGACGCCGCCATAGGTAACCATGGCACCGGCCAGCACGACCGCCAGGATCACGCGCCGCTCGCCGAGGCGCTTCGCCATGAAGCCGGCAACCGACGTGACCGCCCCACTATCGTCCATCAACTTGCCGAAGACGGCGCCGAGCAGGAAAATCGGGAAGAACTGCGCCAGGAACCCTGCCGCGTTCACCATGAAGACCTGCGTCAGGTTCGCCAGCAGCGGCTCGCCGCCGAACCACGCCGCCACCAGGGCCGCGAACGGCGCAAGCAGCAGGACGCTCCAGCCGCGAAAGGCAAAGAGCACGAGCAGGCCGAGCCCCACCAGAATGCCGAGAAGGCCCACGTCTCAGCACTCCGACAAGAGAACGTCGAGATCGGCGGTCGTGCGCTGGCCGACATCCGCGCCATGCTCGTCGAGAAACGTCTCGGCCGCCTGACGTCCTTCGGCGCGCAGCATCGAGACGAACTCCCATTCGGCGTTGAGCTTGGATGAGGCGCCGAACTTCGCCAGCATGTCGCTCTTGACGCGGTGCGTCCGCATCTGCGCCCAGCGCGCGCCTTCGCCGCTGCCAGGGTCGGCAGCCTGGCGCAGCAGCGCGATCATGCGCAACTCTTTCATCAGCGGCGAATTGAACGAAATCTCGTTCAGTCGATTGAGAATCTCCGCTGCCGTCCGCGGCTCTTCGAGCGTCTCGGTCGGATTGATCTGCACCAGGATGGTGTCGTGCGCGTCGCTCTCGCGGATCAGCGGCGTGATCGTCGGGTTGCCGGCAAAGCCGCCGTCCCAGTAGGCTTCACCGTCGATTTCGATCGCGCGGAACATGGTCGGCAGGCAGGCCGATGCCAGCAGCACGTCAGCCGTGATCTCCGCGTTGCGGAAGATCCGCCCGCGCCCCGTGCGTACGCGCGTCGCGGTGATGAACAGTTTGATTGGCGAACGCGCGAGGCGCTCGAAATCGATGCTCTCGGCCAGAACCTTGCTCAGCGGATTGTAGCCGGTCGGATTGAGGTCATAGGGCGACAGCACGCGCGACATCAGATCGGTAAGGATGTAGAAGGGCGACGTATCGAGCGTCCAGCGCCCCATCAGCCGGTCGAGCGGCGAGCGCTGGAGCGGGCTGAAGGCCGCGGCCTTCGAAACACGGCGCCAGTATTGTTCGAGCGCATCACGCGCACCCTCGGCGCCACCGGCTGTCCAGCCATCGGCCAGCACAGCCGCATTCATCGCGCCTGCGGAGGTTCCGGAGATCGCGGCGATGGTGAGCCACTTTTCCTCCAGCAGGCGATCGAGCACGCCCCAGGTAAAGGCGCCGTGCGAACCGCCGCCCTGAAGCGCGAGATCGATCAGTACGGCGTCCCGTTCCATGGCGGCACCCACGCAACTGAAACTCAAATTCGACGCGATTTGTCACATCCGCGTCGAAGACGGCAGCGCAGTGTAGAGAGCCTTTGCGGCGGAATGCAACTGGAACGTGGGGCTCTCGCCGTTTAGTGTTCGAACACGAGCCGCGCCCCGATCGTACCATCGAGGCCGCGGATTTGCGCCAACAACGTCGCCGAATCCTGGCCGCCGAGGTCGGCATCGAGCACGACGTAGCCGAGGTCGCCCGCGGTCTCCAGATATTGCGCGGCGATGTTGATGTCGCGCTGGAGGAAGACCTCGTTCAGACGGCGCAGCATGCCCGGCACGTTGCGGTGAACGTGGCTGAAGCGTGCGCCGGAGGGGCGTAAGTGCAACTGCACTTCGGGGAAATTCACCGCGCCCATGGTGGAACCGGTGATGAAAAAGTCGACCAGCTTGCGCGCCACCTCGCCGCCGATGCGCTCCTGCGCCTCCTCGGTCGAACCACCGACATGCGGCGTGAGGATGACGTTGCCGAGGCCCTGCATCGGGCTCTTGAAGCGTTCCGCGTTCGAGGACGGCTCGACCGGAAACACGTCGATGGCGGCACCCGCAAGATGACCGTCGCGCAGCGCGGCCGCCAGCGCGTCGAGATCGACCACGGTGCCGCGGCTGTTGTTGATCAGGAACGAGCCAGGCTTCATCGCCCGCAGCTCGGCCCCGCCGATCATGCCGGCGGTCTCCGGCGTTTCCGGCACGTGCAGGCTGACCACGTCGCTCTGCGCCAACAGTTCCTCCAGCTTATCGACCGGCTCGGTGTTGCCGTGGCGGAGCTTGTCGGTGCGGTCGTAATAGATCACCCGCATGCCCATCGCTTCGGCCAATGTCGAGAGCTGCGAACCGATATTGCCATAACCGATGATGCCCAGCGTGCGACCGCGCACCTCGCGGCTGCCGGTCGCGGACTTGTCCCAGCCGCCGTCATGAGCCGACACCGAGCGGGGAAAAATCTGCCGCAGCAGCATCACGATCTCGCCGATCACGAGCTCGGCGACGCTGCGCGTGTTGGAGAATGGCGCGTTGAACACGGGAATGCCGCGCTTGCGCGCCGCTAACAGATCGACCTGGTTGGTGCCGACGCTGAAGCAGCCGACCGCGAGCAACCCATCGGCGGCCTCCAGCACGTCGTCCGTGATCTGGGTGCGCGAGCGGATGCCGAGCAGCGACACGCCCTTGAGCGCCTGCCGCAGCGCCTCGCCGTCCAGCGCCTTGGTCAGCCGCTCGACATTGGTGAAGCCCGCGCTTTTGAACAGGTCGACGGCGCTGTCATTGACGCCTTCGAGCAGCAGCGCCTTCGCGCTCCGCTCAGGGCTTTGGCCTGGGGCTGGCATAGAATCTCCATGGATGGCGGCTTTGCCGCAGCTCATAGACCGCGGACGACGCGCAGCACAATAGGGTTTGGATATGGGATTTTCGCTTCGCTCCGTCCAGGTGACGCACTAAAAGCATACCGAACCGGCCGGAAAATCCGCCTGATGCGCCCTGCCATCTTCTTCGACTGCGACGGCGTGCTGAACGAGGAGCCCGGCGGCCATGGCGTGCTGGGGCCGGATGACGTGCGGCTCATCCCGGGCGCGGGTGAGGCCGTGCGGGCTTCGCACGAGGCCGGCTATCTCGCGATCATCGTCACCAACCGCGCCCAGGTGGCAAAGGGCTTTGTCACGCTCGCCGGCCTTGAGACGATTTTCGCACGGGTCCGCGAATTGCTGGCGCAGGACGGCGGCCTCGTCGATGCCATCTATTTCTGCCCGCACCATCCGGAGCGGGGAAGGCCGGGCGGCGCGCCGGACTTCCAGATCGCCTGCGAATGCCGCAAGCCCGGAACGCTGCTGTTTCGCAGGGCCATTGCCGATTTCGGCATCGACCTCGGCCGCTCCGTGCTGATCGGCGACAGCCTGCGCGATATCGGCGCCGGTCGCGCGATGGGACTGAAGACCTATGGCGTGCGCACCGGCTTTGCCTGCCGCGATGTCGAGCGCTATCCGGACCAGGCGCCGCCGGTGCCCGACCGGATGTTTGCCGACGTTGGCGCGGCCGTCGCATTCTGCGTGGCCCCGGCGGAACATGGACAAGCCGGCGAGCCCGATTGACGCGGTCCGGCCGTTCGCCGATACCGGCATGACTTGGACCGGCGCGACTTGCCGATTCGTGTGGGGACTGGACGGGACGGATGAAGACAGCTCTGGTGATCGGCGGCGGCATCGCCGGCTGCGCCGCAACGCATCAGCTCATCAAGCTGGGCGGATGGGACGTCACGATTGTGGAGGCCGCGCCGTTCCTCGGCGCCGGCGTGCGCACCTTCTGGTACGGCGGTCATCCCTACACCTTCGGCCCGCGCCACTTCCTGACCCAGAACCGCGCCGTATACGATTACATGGACGCGATCGTTCCCCTGCGTTCCTGCGCCGACCACCAGTTCATCACCTATGTCGAGCGCGACAACGCCTTCTACAACTATCCGATCCACGAGGACGACATCGCGCTGATGCCCGACCGCCACAAGATCGCCGCTGAGCGCCAGTCGGCGCGCGGCGTCGCGGAGGCAAAGAACCTCGAGGAATATTGGGTCGGCTCGGTCGGCCAGACGCTCTATGACAAGCTCATCGACAAGTACAACAAGAAGATGTGGCTGGTCGACGACAACAAGCGCATCGACACGTTCAACTGGTCGCCGAAGGGCGTCACCATCAAGAGCGGCTCGCGCGCCGCGTGGGACACCGCATGGTCGGCCTATCCTCACGCGGAGGACGGCTACAACCGCTATTTCGACGTCGCGACCGAAGGCGCGCGCGTGCTGCTGTCGACCCGCATCGAGCGTTACGATTTGCCGGCGCGCGCGGTCTGGTTCGGCGGCGAGAAGCACGCATATGACGTCATCATTTCGACCATCTCGCCGGACGAGCCGTTCGGTCGCTGCCATGGCGAGCTCGCCTTCATCGGCCGCGACTTCCACAAGATCGTGTTACCGACCGAGCACGTCTTCCCCGAGCACGTCTACTTCCTCTATTACGCCAATGACGAGGCGTTCACGCGGCTCGTCGAATACAAGCAGTTCACCCATCACAAATCGCCGACGAGCCTCGTCGGCATGGAGATCCCATCGCACAACGGCAAGCACTATCCGCTGCCGTTCTTGTCCGAGCAGGAGCTGGCGCGCAAATATTATGCGCTGATGCCCGACCACGTCTATTCGATCGGCCGCGCCGGCAGCTATCGCTACGGGCTCGACATCGACGACTGTATCGAGCAGGCAATGGTGATGGCGCGCCAGATTGCAGAAGGCGGCCGCGACCATCCGGTGCCGATCGAGGCCTGGCGCTAGATGACAGAGCCCGCCGCCACGCCGCTTCGCTGCGTCGTCTGCGGATTGGGCGATGCGGTAACGGTGTGGTCGGTGGCGCGTACCCCGATGCACGCGGTCCGGCCGTCCGGCGTCGCCCATCACGCCAGTGGCTTCGGCCAGTTGGACATCGCGGCGTGCAGCACGTGCGGACATCTCTCCAACCGGGCCTTCGACGCTGACGCAGCCGATGAGCTCTATGGCGCGCTGGTGCTGACCAACGAGCCGGTGAGCGCGGGCATGATCGCGGCCGTGGACGAGACCGCGGCGCTGATCATGCGGCATCTGAAGCGAGGGCCCGCCGTGCTCGAGGTCGGCGGCGGCGGCGGGGCACTATCGCTGGCGCTGGCACGCCGATCGGCGCGCGTCGATCTGGTCGAACCCAGCCGCGCGCTCGGTGCCGAGCGCTTTGCCGGTACCGGCGTGATGCTGCACCGCGCGATGTTCCCAGCCCCGGCGTTGGCCGGCCGTCGCTTCGATGCGGTGGTGTGCCGCCAGGTCCTCGAGCATGTGCCGGAGCCCGCGCCGTTCCTGGCCGCGCTTCGCGCAAGCCTCGCCGACGACGGCATCGCCTATCTCGAGCTGCCGAGTGCCGACGACATCTTGCGCCGCCATTCGATCGTCGATTTCCACTATCCGCACGTGCACTACTACCGGCGCGGCGAGATGGAGTGGCTCCTCGCACGCGCCGGGTTTGCGATCGAAGAGGTCTTCGACATCAAGCAGGGACACGACATGGGCTTCCTGCTGCGTGCGGTGACTCCGCTCGCGCGTGAAGCCCGCGCGTCGTTCGATATCTCGCCCTCGGAATTTGCCGCGGCGTTAGCCGAACGGCGCGCGCGGGCAGCGCAGCGTCTCGCTGCGATCAACGGCCCGATCGCACTCTACGGCGCCAACGCCTATGCGCAGGCCCTGCTCGGCCTCTACCAGGACAGCACGCGTTTCGACGCAATGTTCGATGACACCACCTCCTACGCCGGACGCTGCGTCTACGGACCCGCAGGCGAGATCGCAATCGAGCCGCCGAGCGGAGAACGTCTTGCCGGCATGGCAGCCGTGGTCATCGCGGCCTATCTGCACGATGCCGAGATCGCGCGAAAAATCGCGGCAATGGAATTTCGCGGCCCCGTCTACACGCTGCGCGCGCCAGACCCTGAAGCGCCGGGCGCCATCGCAAGCTTGTTCGACCCGTAAGGCGGCTCAGATCAGATCCGTCTCGGTCTCGGATGCGATGTAGGACCGTCCCCACCAGCCGATGTCGAGATGGCGAACGAAGCGCCAGCGTGAGCGCTGGCGGTATTCGACAAAGGCCCGCGCCAGCCCGCGGCCGGGATTGCCACGGTTGCCGACGAAGAGATCGTCGATATAGAGCACCGATCCAGCCTGAAGCAGCGGCTCGATGAAATCGAACACCGGAATGGCGGATTCGTAGAGATCACAGTCGATGGTGGCGAGTGCGATCTTGCGCCCACGGCTTGCGAACTGCTGTTTCAGCTCGGAGGTCAGCGAGTTGCCGTAGAGGCCCTTCACCGTACGCACCTGTCCGGTGTAGATGCCGTGCTCGCCGATCAGCCGCAGAAACTCCTGCTCCGAGGTCGCGAGCGCGCCCTGCGTCCATTTGCCGACACTGGTCTCGGTTTCCGGCGCGGGCAGCCCGGCAAAGCTGTCGAACGCCCAGAACTCCATGTCGTTGAGGTTCTTGCGCCGCGCCTCCGTCAACGCCATGCGGAAGGTCCGCGCGCGGTGGCAGCCATATTCGTGATAGTCGCCGGCGATCTCGTTTTCCTTCAGGAAATCGAAGACCTGACGGAAGAACCTCAGCTTTTCGCTCTGCCGGTTCTGCTGGTTGTAGCGGATCTCGTCCTCCGCCGACCAGTTCGCGAGCGCGGCACCATCGGCGATATCGACCCAGGGCTCGTGGGCGAGCGGCGTGATACCGGTCGCGGGCTCCGCGGGGACGCTGTCTGCACGATCGCGGCTCATGACAATCCGATGGTTAGCGGGGAATCCCAGTTCCCCGTGGTGGAATCAACGCGTGTCAGCTTAAGCGAGCCACCGGTCAAGACCAGCTTCTGCGGTAACCGGAACGGATTATCGCATTGCGGGAGCCGCGGCAGCGCAGGACCTGTTGATAACTACCTCGGACCTATCGTCGGCGGCCTCGAATCGACTCAGAACACGGACATGGAGCAGCAATACGCGGACACACGTAAGACTACGGTGGCGCAGGTTGCGGCCGTGCGTCGGGATTCGCGGCGGGATAATCAGGTCAACGGTGATTCGCCGGCTGGCCCGCGAACCGGGCTCGACGAAGCACAAACGAGGCCGGTTGCGAAGGTGGAACACGTCGCCCAATACCTGCGGGAAGTCTGCGATATCGCGCAGGCCTTGCCGGCAGGCGAGATCGAGGCACTCTGCGACGAGCTGGTCGGCTTGCGCGAGCGCGGCGGCCGGCTGTTCATCCTCGGCGTCGGGGGCAGTGCCGCCAATGCGAGCCACGCCGTCAACGACTTCCGAAAGCTGTGCGGCATCGAGACCTACGCGCCGACCGACAACGTCTCCGAACTCTCTGCGCGCACCAATGACGAGGGCTGGCCGAGCGTGTTCGTCGAATGGCTGAGGGTCAGCCGGATCGGGCCGCGCGACGCAATTTTGGTTCTCTCGGTCGGCGGCGGCAACCTCGAACGCAATGTCAGCCCCAACATCGTCGCGGCGGTGAAGGAGGCGAAGGCGCGGGACGCCCGCGTGCTCGGCATCGTCGGGCGCGACGGCGGCTATACGAAACAGGCCGGCGACGTCGTCGTCGTGATTCCAACCGCGGCAGAGCAGCGTGTCACGCCGCATGCCGAAGCGTTCCAGGCAGTGGTCTGGCATTGCCTGGTCTCGCATCCGAAGTTGCAGCGCAGCGCCACCAAATGGTGAGGCGCTGGCATGCGGACTCCGGGCGGAGTAGCTTGGCGTAGTGCGTGAGTCGTCTTCTTCGCGTCGGACATCCGGCGCGACAGCAGATGGGTTTGACTTGGCCGGGCTGGACCACATCCGTGGAACGATCCAGCAGGCGACGGGCTGAAGGGGCTTACGCAACATGAACGCACCGAGCATTGACGCGCTCAATATCAAGATCTTTGGCGACGGCGCCGATCTCGCAACGATCCAGCGCACGTCGCTCGATCCGCGAATCAAGGGCTTTACGACCAACCCCTCGCTGATGCGCGCGGCAGGCGTCAGTGACTATCGCACGTTCGGCCGCGCGGCGCTGAGCATGGTGCGCGACCGGCCGATCTGCTTCGAGGTGCTGGGCGACGACCTCGCCACCATCGCCCACGAAGCACGCGAGATCGCTTCCTGGGGCCCGAACGTCTACGTCAAGCTGCCGGTGACCACCACCCGCGGCGAATTCTGCGGCCCGGCCATCGCGCAGCTCGCGCGCGACGGCGTGAAGGTCAATGTCACTGCCATTCTCACCCTGAGCCAGGTCGAGCGCGTCCGCGACGTCCTCGATCCCGACACACCGTCGATCGTCTCGGTGTTCGCCGGGCGCATCGCCGACACCGGGCGTGACCCCGTCGCGATGATGGCGGAGGCGATCGAGATCCTGTCGGATCGCCCGACGGCACAACTGCTCTGGGCCAGCCCGCGCGAACTGCTCAACCTGTTCCAGGCCGATGCCATCGGCTGCCACATCATCACGCTGTCCGCCGACCTCCTGAAGAAGTTCGATCTGGTCGGCAAGGACCTCGACGTCTACTCGCGCGAGACCGTCGCGATGTTCCGGAACGATGCGCTCGCGGCAGGCTACGAGCTGTCGCCGCGCAAGCCGGTCAGGAAACGCGTCGTCGGCCGTATCGATCGTTAACAACACCGGTTTGCAATGCTCAAGAACGTCCTCGTCACCGGCGGCGCCGGCTATGTCGGCCATGTCCTGGTCCCCCGCCTCCTCGCCGACGGCCATAGCGTCACCGTCTACGACCTTCTGTTTTTCGGCTGCCGGCTGCCGAACCATCCGAATCTGCGCGTCGTCAAGGGCGATATTCGCGACACCGCAAAGCTTGCAGCTCAGCTGAAGGGCCAGGATGCCGTGCTGCATCTTGCCTGCATCTCCAACGATGCAAGCTTCGAGCTCGACGAGAACCTCTCCAGGACCATCAACTACGACTGCTTCGAGCCGATGGTGGTCGCGGCGCGCAAGGCGGGCGTGAAGCGCTTCGTCTATTGCTCCACGAGCTCGGTCTACGGTGTCAGCGACGCGCCCAACGTGACCGAAGAGCATCCTTTGGTGCCGCTGACGCTCTACAACAGGTTCAAGGGCATGTGCGAGCCGCTGTTGTGGAAGCACAAGGCGGACGATTTCACCTGCGTGACGGTGCGGCCGGCCACGGTCTGCGGCTACAGCCCGCGCACGCGGCTCGATCTCTCGGTCAACATCCTCACCAACCACGCCGTCAACAAGGGTGTCATCACCGTGTTCGGCGGCAAGCAGATGCGGCCGAACCTCCACATCGAGGACATGGTCGACGCCTATCGGCTGATGCTGAGCGCGCCGCACGACAAGATTCACGGCGAGACCTTCAACATCGGCTTCGAGAACCACGCGATCGCCGACCTCGCCACCATGGTGAAATCCGTCGTCGAGGCGAGCGGCGGTCGCGAGATCGGCATCGTCACCACGCCATCGGACGACAATCGCTCCTACCACGTCAATTCCGACAAGATCCGCCGCGTGCTCGGCTATGCGCCCGCGCGAACGATCGAGGATGCCATGCGCGACCTCACCCGCGCCTTCGTCAACCAGCTTCTGCCGAACAGCTTTGACGACGACTGGTATTACAACGTCCGCACCATGAAGAAGCTCGGGGCCAGATGACCGCGCGTCCGATCGCACTGGTGACGGGTGGCGCCGGCTTCATCGGCAGCCACACGGTCGAGCTGTTGCTGGCGCGGGGCTATCGGGTGCGGGTGATCGACAATCTCGTCGGCGGCCGCGAGGCCAATCTCGCTGCGCATTCCGCCAATTCCGATCTCGCCTTCGAGCGTGGCGACATCCGCGATGTGCAGCCCGGCAGCGCGCTGTTTCGCGACGTCGCCCGCGTGTTCCATTTCGCCGGCATCGGCGACATCGTGCCCTCGATCGAGGCGCCGCTCGACTACATGCAGATCAACGTGCAAGGCACCGCGCAGGTCCTGGAATGCGCACGGCAGGCCAATGTGCGCAAGCTCGTCTATGCGGCGTCGTCCTCTTGCTATGGGCTGGCCACAACGCCGACCCGCGAGGATCATCCGATCTCGCCGCAATATCCGTACGCGCTGAGCAAATACCAGGGCGAGCAGGCGGTGCTGCACTGGCACGCCGTCTACAAGCTGCCGGTCAACGTCATCCGCATTTTCAACGCCTATGGCACGCGCTCGCGCACCTCCGGCGCCTATGGCGCGGTGTTCGGCGTGTTCCTGCGGCAGAAGCTGGCCGGCCAGCCCTTCACGGTCGTCGGCGACGGCACGCAGACACGCGACTTCGTCTATGCCAGCGACGTCGCGGACGCGTTCCTGCGCGCCGGTGAAACCGAGCTCACGGGCGAAATCTGGAACCTCGGCGCCGGAAATCCGCAATCGGTCAACCGGCTGGTGGCGCTGCTCGGCGGCCCCGTGATCCACATCCCCAAGCGCCCGGGCGAGCCGGACTGCACTTTTGCGGATATCGCCAAAATCCGCCGCGAGCTCGGCTGGGAGCCGAAGGTGAGCTTCGAGGAGGGCGTCCGCCGCATCCTCGCCGTGATCGACTATTGGCGCGATGCGCCGCTGTGGAACCCGGACTCCATTGCCGCGGCGACGTCGGCGTGGTTCAACGCTCTTGCGACCAAGGGAGCGCCGGCATGATGGACGATGCGACCCATCGCATGGTGAGCCACAAGCTGAAGAGTGCGGCCGAGATCGCCGCGCTGATCGGCCGCCGGCCCCGCGCGCGCAAGGTCATCATGTGCCATGGCACGTTCGACGTCGTGCATCCCGGCCATGTCCGCCATCTGCTCTACGCCAAGAGCAAGGGCGACATTCTGATCGCGAGCCTGACGGCAGACGCGCATATCCTGAAGGCGAATTTCCGGCCCTTCGTTCCGCAGGAACTCCGCGCCTTCAATCTCGCCGCGCTCGAGGCCGTCGACTACGTCATGATCGACCCGAAGCCGACGCCGATCGACAACATTCGTCTGATCGAGCCCGACATCTTCGCCAAGGGTTACGAATACACGGCAACCGGGCTGCATCCGCGCACGGCCGAGGAGAATGAAGCGGTCGAGGCCTATGGCGGCGAGCTGATCTTCACGCCAGGTGACATCGTATTCTCGTCTTCGCATATCATCGAGACGGCGCCGCCTTCGATCGCGACGGAAAAGCTGCTGACGCTGCTCTATGCCGAGCATCTCGACTTCAACAGCTTGCGCGGCGTGCTCGACCGCTTTCACGATCTGCGCGTCCACGTGATCGGCGACACCATCGTCGACACATATACGCGCTGCGCCGTGATCGGCGGCGGCACCAAGACGCCGACCATGAGCGTGCGCTTCGAGGAGAAGCAGGATTTCGTCGGCGGCGCCGGTATCGTCGCAAAACATCTCGCCTGCGCCGGCACGCGCGTGACCTTCTCCACCGTGCTCGGCGACGACGCGACCGGCGAATTCGTCAAGCGCGACCTCGGCGGCACCGACATTGATTTCCATGCAATTGTCGATCCGAACCGGCCGACAACCAACAAGGACGTGATCGTCGCCGCGGGCCACCATTTGCTGAAGGTCGACCGCGTCGACAACCGACCGATCGCCGAGCGCATCCTCCGCACGCTGGTCGATCGAATCGCGTCCGTGCCCGCTGACATCGTCGTGTTCACGGATTTCCGCCACGGCATCTTCAACCGAGAGACTATCCCGCATCTGGTCAAGGCGATCCCGAAGACCGCATTCCGGGTCGCCGATTCGCAGGTCGCGAGCCGCTGGGGCAACATCCTCGAGTTCCAGGGTTTCGACCTGATCACGCCGAATGAGCGCGAGGCGCGATTCGCGCTCGGCGATCAGGATTCGGTGGTGCGCCCGCTCGGCACCGAGCTGTACCGCCAGGCGCACTGCAAGACGCTGATGCTCAAGCTCGGGCCGCGCGGTCTGATGGCGTTCCGGGGCGAGCCAAAGAGCGACGAGGACGTCCGCTCCTTCTTCGCCATCGACAGCTTTGCCGACAACGTCGTTGATGCCGTCGGCTCCGGCGATGCGCTGCTCGCCTATGCGGCACCGGCGATGTTTCTCACCAACAATGCGGTCGTCGCCGCCGTCCTCGGCTCGCTCTCCGCCGCGGTCGCCTGCGGGCACCAGGGCAACGTTCCGACCGAGCCGAACGATATTCTCGACAAGATCGACCGTCTCGAGCGACAGGCGCAGTACCGTTGAGGGCGCGATGAAGGTCATCGTCGTCGGCTACGGAGTTCAGGGCCACAAGCGCTTCAAGGTCGCAGGCGAAGACGCAATTGGCATCGTCGATCCCGTCGCGCCGGAAGCGAACTGGCGCCGCCTCGAAGACGTGCCTGCGGACCGCTTCGACGCCGCGATCGTCTGCACGCCGGATCAGCCCAAGATCGAGCTGCTGCGCTATCTGCTGGAGCGTGGCAAGCATGTGCTGGCGGAAAAGCCGCTGTTTGCAGACAGCGAGCACGACCTCCGCGCGCTCGAGGCGCTCGCCCGCCGAACCGGCGCACTTTGCGTCACCGCCTACAATCACCGCTTCGAGCCGCATTTCGTGCGGATGCGCGAATTGCTGCGATCGGGACGGCTCGGCACCATCTATCGCTGCCGAATGTTTTACGGCAACGGCACCGCGCGGCTGGTACGTAATTCAGCCTGGCGCGATACTGGCGACGGCGTGCTCGGCGATCTCGGCTCTCATCTGCTCGACACCGCGCGGTTCTGGTTCGGCGAGATCGCTGACACTTTCCGCATCGTCTCGGCGGAGCGGTTCGAGAACCGCGCGCCGGACCATGTGGTGATCGCCGCGGAGGGGCGCCCGCAGATCGAGCTCGAGATGACGCTGTTGTCCTGGCGCAACCATTTCACCTGCGACGTCTTCGCCGAACACGGCTCCGCCCACATCGAATCCCTGTGCAAATGGGGTCCGAGCAGCTTCGTTCACCGCACCCGGGTGCTGCCCAGCGGCCGGCCGCCGGAGGTGAGCGAGATCCTGGTGCAAGACGATCCGACCTGGGCGCTCGAATATGCCCATTTTAAGCAATTGTGCGGAACACGCACGCAGACCGATCTCTCGAATGATCTCTGGCTGCACCGTGCCCTGGCGCGACTTGGCCACGAGGCACAGGCTCGGAGCGGCGCATGACCCTGCCCCGAGTCGGCTATGCCGGAATGACCCATCTCGGCCTCTGCTCGGCAATCGCCGCCGCAGCCAAGGGATTTGCGACGCTCGGCTTCGATGCCGATGCGCACCTGATCGGCCGTATCGTGGCGGGCGACCTGCCGGTGCGCGAACCCGACCTCGACGACCTCCTGCACTCGCATCGCGATCGCATCACTTTCTCTGCGGACAAAGCGGCACTGCGCGACTGCGACCTGGTCTATGTCGCGCCGGACGTGCCGACCGATGGCGCCGGCGTCAGCGATCTCAGCGGCATCGACAGCCTGCTCGACATCGTGCTCGCCAATACGCGCGACGATGCGACCATCGTGATCCTGAGCCAAGTGCCGCCGGGCTTTACCCGCGCGCGGCAGCGCCCCGGCCGCATCATTCTCTACCAGGTCGAAACGCTGGTGTTTGGTCGCGCCGTCGAACGTGCGACCAAACCTGAGCGCTTCATCCTGGGTTGCCTCGATCCGGATGCGCCATTGCCGTCCGCCTGGCGGGGCTTCCTCGAGGCTTTTGGCTGCCCGCTGCTGCCGATGCGGCTGGAGAGCGCCGAGCTTGCGAAAATCTCCATCAACTGCGCGCTGGCGGCGTCCGTCACCACGGCCAACACGCTCGCCGAGCTCTGCGAGCGTGTCGGCGCCGACTGGTCGGAGATCGCACCGGCGTTGAAGCTCGACGCGCGCATTGGCCCGTACGCCTATCTCGCGCCGGGGCTTGGGCTCGCCGGTGGCAATATCGAGCGCGACCTTGCTACCGTGATGCGGCTGTCGGAGCAGCACGGCACCGATGCCGGCATGATCCGCGCCATCGTTACCAACAGCCAGCATCGCAAGAACTGGGCGCTGCGCGAGCTGCACGAAGCGTTGCTGGCAAGGACGCCGGAGGCGCAGATCGGCGTGCTCGGCCTCGCCTACAAGGAAAACACGCATTCGGTGAAGAATTCGGCGGCGCTGGCGCTGATCGCGCAGCTCCAGGCATGGCCGGTACGTGCATTCGACCCGGCGGTGCCGGCATCGGCCGCGACGCATCCGAACCTGACGGCCGCATCGAGCGCGATCGACGCCGCGCACGACGTTGACGCGCTCGCAATCATGACGCCCTGGCCCGAGTTCCGGGAGATCGCGCCTGCGGATCTTGCGCGTATCATGCGCGGGCGACTTGTCCTTGATCCTTACCGCGTGCTCGATGCCTCCGCCGCGCACGCGGCCGGGCTCGATTATCGCACGCTCGGCGCGCGAGCGACGTGAAGCGCATCATTTGTTGATCGGACGATTCCCATGGCCGAAGTAAACCTCCTCTCCAAACTGCCGCGCGGCAAGCGGAACCTTTCGGCACGCGCCACCGCCAAGACCGAGGAGCATATCCGCATCTCCCGCGAATATGGCGAGGCGTATTTCGATGGCCCGCGCGAATATGGCTATGGCGGCTACCGGTATGACGGCCGCTGGGTTCCGGTGGCGCAGGATTTCATCCAGCACTTCTCTCTGAAGCCCGGTGACCGCGTGCTCGACATCGGCTGCGCCAAGGGCTTTCTGGTCAAGGACTTCATGATCGCCTGCGAGGGGCTCGAGGCGTTCGGTCTCGATGTCTCCCGCTACGCGCTGATGCGTTGCGAGGTGGAGACGATCGGGCGCCTGCATCTCGGCAATGCGCTGGAGCTGCCGTTTCCCGATAACAGCTTCAAGGCTGCGATCTCGCTCAACACCATCCACAATCTCGACCGCGCCGGCTGCCTCCAGGCGCTGAAGGAAATCCAGCGCGTGTCGGGCGGGCGCGCCTTCGTGCAGGTCGATTCCTATCGCACGCCGGAGCAAAAGGCGATTTTCGAGGAGTGGGTGCTGACCGCCCGCTTCCACGATTATCCGCAGGGATGGATCGCGCTGTTCCAAGAAGCCGGTTATACCGGCGATTACTTCTGGACGATCATCGAGTAGGACGAGGAAGCTTTCATGAGCTCAACGAGCTTCGACGCAAAGGCAGCAAAATCGCGCTGCCAGCGCTATCGCAGGCGAATCCTCGACATCTCGCAGCGCGTCTCGGCCCTGCACATCGGCGGCGCCTACTCCTGCACCGAGATCGTCGACGGCATCTACAACGGCCTGATGCGCGAGCCCGGGCTGTCATCGCCCGACACCTTCCTGATGTCGAAGGGCCATGGCTGCATGATCCAGTATGTCGTGCTGGAGGATCTCGGCGTGCTCACGCGGGCTGATCTCGACGCCTATTGCACGCCGCATGGCCGCCTCGGCGTCCATCCGGACTATGGCAATCCCGGCATCGAGGCCTCGACCGGCTCGCTGGGCCACGGTCTGTCGATGGTGGTGGGCATGGCGCTCGCCGAACGGGGCAAACGCCGCGACGGGATGATCTATACCGTACTCAGCGACGGCGAGACCCAGGAGGGATCGACCTGGGAAGCCGTGCTGATGGCGTCGTCACTGAAATTGACAAACATCGTCGCCTTCATCGACAACAACGACTTCCAGAGTCTCGGACGCACGTCCGAAACGCATCCCTCGCTTTATCCGCTGGGTGCCAAGTTCGAGGCCTTCGGCTGGGAGACGGCTGAGATCGACGGCCATGATCCCGCGGCGATTTTTCGCGCGGTCTCGTCGCGCAAGGGCGACCGGCCGCTGATGGTCGTGGCGCGCACCACCAAGGGCAAGGGCGTCAGCTACATGGAGAACGCCCCGATCTGGCACTACCGTTCGCCGAACAAGGACGAGTATGCCCAGGCCATCCGCGAGCTGGAGACGCAGGCGTGAGAAACACCTTTTCCGAGACGCTGTACGCGGAGGCGACCGCCAATCCGGACGTCTACATCGTCGTCGCCGACATCTCGCCGGCCGGCAGCATGGCCAAATTCTCCAGCGAATATCCCGAACGCTTCATCAATGTCGGCGTCGCCGAGCAGAGCATGATCGGTATCGCCGCAGGGCTCGCGCTGAAGGGCTGCCAGCCTTTCGCCTACACCATCGCGACCTTCAGCCTCTATCGTCCGTTCGAGATGATCCGCGACGATCTCTGCTACCAGAACCTTCCTGTGACCGTGGTCGGCATGGGCGCAGGCGTCATCTATTCGACATTGGGCGGCACACACCATACCCAAGAAGACATTGCGATTGCGTCGGCGCTGCCCAACATGCAGGTGCTGGCGCCCTGCGATCCCCTCGAATGCATCGAGGCCACGCGCTGGTGCGCGCGGCAGAAGAACGGGCCGGTATATCTGCGCATCGGCAAGGCCGGCGAGCCCGTGCTGACGGCGCAGGCCGAGCCCTGGCAGTTCGGCAAGCTGCGCTACCTTAGGCGCGGCAGCGATGTCTGCATTCTCACCTATGGCGTTATCACGGCGATGGCGACTGATATCGCCGACAAGCTCGCTGCCCAAGGCCGCTCGGTCTCACTGGTCTCGGCGCATACGCTGAAGCCGCTTGATCGCGACGGCATCTCCGAAGCCCTGCGGCAGCACCCGCATGTCGTCGTGATCGAGGAGCACGCGCCGCAGGGCGGGCTCGCCTCGCAGGTGAAGCAGATTGCATGGGACGTCCGCACCACCTGCCGGCTCGATACCTTTACGCTGCAGGACGCTTTCATCCACAATTACGGCTCGACCAACGATCTGCTCGCGGCGCACGGCCTGTCGCCCGAGCGGATCCTGGCCGCAATCGGCTGAGGGCAGACAATGCGCGTGCTCGTGACCGGCGTCTCCGGCTTCTCGGGCAGCGTGGTGGCACGCCGGCTCGCGAGCGGCGGACATGACGTCGTCGGCACCTATCGCCGCGACACGAACTTTCTGGCATCGCTGCGCGAGGCGCCGCGGCTTGACCTGGTCCGCACCGGTCTCATCGACGCCGGCAAGCTCGCCGGCCCGTTCGACGCCGTCGTGCATACGGCCGCGACGTCACCGGGCCCGGGCGTCGACGTCGCAACGCTGGTTCGCGACAACATCGATGCAAGTTTTGCGCTGATCGAGGCGGCTCGCCGCTGGCGGACGAACCATTTCATCTTCTTCTCGTCGCTGTCCTACTACGGCCGGATCGAACAGGACGTCGTTGACGAGGCCACGCCGATGCGCGATCCCGACACCTATGGCGCAACCAAGCTCATCGCCGAGCGGCGGCTCGTCGAGCTCGCTGGGGAGTTTTCCACGCTGGCGCTGCGCATGCCGGGGATCGTCGGCCGAGGTGCGCATCGGCATTGGCTCGCAAGCATGGTGTCACGGCTGCGCGCCGGCGAACCGGTGCGTGCCTTCCATCTCGACCGCCCCTTCAACAACGCAGCCCACATCGACGACGTGGCCGCGCTCGTCGCGACCGTGTTGGCGCATGAGGCCTGGGGCGGCTTCGACGCCGCGGTGCTCGGTGCGGCGGGATCGCTGACGGTGCGCGAGACCATTGAACGCCTTGCGTTAGCGCTCGGCACATCGGCCAAAATCGAAGAGATCGCGCCAACGAACGCGTCGTTCATCCTCTCCAGCGCGCACGCGATCGCGCGCTACGGCTACCAGCCGTCGGAGATCGGCGCGCTGATCGATCGTTACGGCCGCGAGATCAACGGCACTTAAGCGCGATCGTCCTCGCGATAGCAGCCGCGGCACACCTCGGGAATGCGGCCCTCGCGATGGTCCTTGCGAAAGGTCTCATAGGCCTCGCCATGCCAGATCGCAACGAGATCCTCGGCATTGCCGAGATCCACGACTTCAGGATTGGCGATGGTACAGCAGGGAACGACGCGCATGTCCGAGCTGACATAAAGCCGCTCGAACGGCCACGGGCAGAGCTTGTCAGTCTGGCGCCAATTATATTTGTCGGTGACGTTCCAGAACGCCACGCGCACCCCGAGCTCACGACCCCGCGTCATCAAACGGTCGCAGAGCTCCTCGGTGAAGGCACCCTCGGCAACGATGTCGCGCAGCGCCTCACCCCATTTGTCCTGGCCCCAATTGGTGAGATCGAGCGAGAAGGCGAGGCTGGTGAAGCCGGCCTCGGCGGCGAGCTCGACGAAAGCAGGCAGTTGATGCCGGTTGGACTGCTGCACCACCACCCACATCTTGGTGCGGTCAACGCCGATTTGACGGGAATAGGCGTTGATCAGCTTGCAATTGGCGATGACCCGAGAAAACACCGAGCCGCGCCGGATGCCTTCGAACGTCGCTTCGTCGGCGCCGTCGATCGAGATCTGCACTTCGTTCGGATCGGCGTCGATCAGCCGGCGATAGTTTTCACGGAGATGCAGCAGCGAGGCATTGGTGGTGGTTCGGACCCAGATCTCGCGCTCGCGCGCGTGGCGCAGCATGGCGAGATAGGCATCGCCCTGCATCAGGGGTTCGCCCATGCCCTGGAGCTTGATCTCGATCAGCCCGTATTGCTGGTCGAGCAGCGCCTTGAAACTCTCGAGCGACATATCGCCGGCGCGCTGGCCTTTGTGCCAATCGCTGACCTGGCACATGGTGCAACGGAAATTACAGCGGCTGACATTCTCAATGTCGAGCTTGATCGGCAAAAAGTCGACGATGCTGCGATCAGTCCGCGCGCGCAGGTATTTTTCGTAGTTGGCACGCCGCCGCGGATCGAAGGCGAGCGCGCGCTCGCGTTGCGCGGCGTAGGCGGCAGACCCCATCGATGGTTCCGGCGCCGGCAGGCTGCGCAGAAACGCGGCGCCTGCGGCGGCGCCCTGCGCCAAAACTGGTCGTTCGATCGTGTCGGCGTCTTGAGCCATTTGCGTCCGTCGCGGCGGGATCCCGGGGACCCAGGATATCTGGGCAGAACGCAAACTGATTCGGGTTAAAATCGACCACCATTCGTGCGGCGTGGCAAGGCCCGACCAGACTGCTCCGTACAACTCCGGTGGACTAACGCCACCGCACTCAGATCACATAAAACCCGTGCGTGCCGTCGCGGCGGAGCTGGTCGACGAGGCCGTATTCCCAGTCGAGATAGGCCTGCATCGCGCGGTCGTCGACATTCGTACCCTCATAGGGACGGCGGTAGCGGTGGGCCGGATCGGGCTTCGGCAGGACAAGTGGCGGGCTGACCTCGCGCGCGGCGTCATAACCGCCTTCAAGCACATAGACCTCCCAGCCCATCTGCGCGAGCCAGGATGCCGTCATGTCGGCGCGCACGCTCTTGTCGTCGGTCAAAACGATGCGCGCGCCGCGCACAGGTGCCGCCATGTCGGTCTCCTGGACGAGCTGGCCGCCGGGATAGTGGCGGAAGCCCGGGAGATGACCGGCGGCATGTTCCTCCGCGTCGCGCACGTCGAAGCGATAGAGCGTGCGATCGGTCTGCGCCACAAGTGCCGACATCTCGTTGGCGCCGATATGGCGGACGCCGGCGCGATAGGCGACGTCGCGAGCATTGGCCGGACCGCCTTCGAACGGTCCGATCGCGCCGCGCCGCTCGGCGCCGTGATCGAGCGCGTGCCGCGCCAGCGTCCAGCCGATCGTGCCGTTGCGCAGCGCCCGCACCTTGTTGGGCACGCCGGCGTTGATCAGCGACTGGGTGCCGACGATCGAGCGCGTGCGGCCGGCGCAATTGACAATGATGGTGGTGTCGGGATCGGGCGCGGCCTGCCCTGCCCGCAGCACCAGCTCCGCACCGGGCACGCTGACCGAGCCCGGGATGTTCATGGTCGCATATTCATCGAAGCGGCGGACGTCGAGGATGGCGATGTTGGCCTTGTCCGCGATCAGCTTTGCCACTTCGTCAGCGCTGAGCGAGGGCGTGTGGCGGCGCGCTTCGACCATCTCGCCGAACGCTTTTGAATAGGAATTGACGTCCTCGAACACCTCATAGCCGGCCGCGCGCCAGGCCTTCAGCCCGCCGTCGAGCGCGCGGACATTGGAGTAGCCGAGCGTCGCAAAGTGTTCGGCGCCGGCCACGACCAGCCCTTCGCCGTCATCATAGAGCACGACCGGCACGTCCTTGCGCGGCAGCCTCACCTCGGCCTCGATCGCGATCCGGTTCGCGGCCATGTTGGCCGCGAACAGCGGATGTCCGGTGGCAAAGGCCGCCTCATATCTGAGATCGAGCAGCGCGATCTCCTCACGCAACAGCAGCGCGCGGCGGATATCGGCGGGGGTAACGGTCGGAAGCTTCATGGCGTGAACCTAGACGAGGACAGGCCATGGCTTTTGAACGATTGCGGCGGCCTTGGCTAGCCGCCCCGCTGCATTGCGGCTCAGCCCGTGGCCGCGACCTGCTTCTCGACCTCGGATGAGCGGATCAGGCTCGGCATGCCTGCGGACTTTCTCGAGCGCGATTTCGCGTCGGCTTTCGGCGATATCCGGTCGCGCTTCCCTAAGGCACGGCTATCCGTGCGCACCGATTTATCGGCACGGCTCGCCGAGGACATCGATCACGGCCGGCTCGATCTCGCCTTCTATAAGCGCGCACCGTCGAACGCCGCAGACGCCGCGATTGCGTTCGAGCCGATGGCGTGGTTCGGCAAGGTCGCCACCTCACACCAATCCAACGATCCCGTTCCGCTGGTGGCATTTGCGGACGGCTGCGCCTATCGCGACGAGGCGCTGCGCAGCCTGCACCTGATGGGACGGGAATGGACCACCGCCTGCGAAGCGCGAAGCCTCTCCGCGCTGGTCGGTGCCGTCAAGGCCGGCCTCGGTTACGCCGCCCTGCCGATCAGGCTCGGCGAGCGCAAGTCGCTGCGTCACGCAGGCGATCTACTGGACTTGCCGCAGCTCAATGCCGTCGAGCTCGCCCTTGGCGTCGCCGAGGGCTGCAACTTGCCGTTCGCCCGCGCGATCGGCGGCATTATCACTGAGCGGTGCGCGCTGGCGTGATGGCCGCAGCTTGCGGCGCGACAGGTACAACAGCACGCCTGTGATCGCGAACAGCGGCATCAGCATCGCCGCGATCATGAACGCAAGCTTGCCGGGCCAGCCAAGGATCGCGCCACGGTGAATGTCGAGCAGGTTTGCGATGATCTTCTCGCCGAGCGACTTGTTGGCGTAGCGCTCGGCAGAGACCACCTGACCGGTGACGGCATCAATGCGGAATTCGTCGCGCGTGGTATCGAGCGTGCTGTCTTTCCCCCACGAGCGGATCCGGATCACCGTGCCCGGACCGGCCGGCAGCGTCAGCAAGGCTCGGGAGAAACGGCTGCCCTCTTCGTGCAGGAGGGTTGACCACGCGCGATCGAATCCGATCGGCTGAACCGTCTCGCGGCCGCCGGCCGCGCGCGGCGCCTTGGGCTGCATCTTCGCTACGCCCACCTGTGGACGCGACAGCAGCCAGACGACACCGTCCTTGTACCAGTCGAACGAATACCAGAGCCCGGTCAGCGTCATCACCAGATAGATCGGCAGCACCCAGGTGCCGAGGACGGCGTGCAGCGAGCGATGCAGGCCGCGCCCGCTGAGCCCGAGATTCGGCTTCAGCCACATCTTCACACTGCTCGCGCGGCGAGGCCAGCGCAGCACGAGGCCTGAGATCAGCATGACGATCAGGCCGAGCGCGGCAACACCGGTAATCTGGCGGCCCCAGCCCTTTGCATCGCCGGGAATGAGCAGCCAGCGATGCAGCCTGCGCACGGTCGCAAAAAACTCCTCGCCTCGCGGCGTGCCGAGCACATGCGCGTCATAGGGATCGATATAGAGCGAGGACGGCCGCGCGCCCTGCTCGTCGCGAGCAAAGCGGACACGCACGGCCGCGGACGGATCGCTCGCAAGCGTGACGGCGGAGACCTTGCCGGCCTTCAGCCGTGCGACCAGCTCGTCCGGCATCAGTGCCGGTGTCGTTCGCGGCGCGACCTGCATGATCCCGGCATTCAGATGGTCGAGGATCTCATCCTCAAAACTCATGATCGTTCCCGTGAGAGCGATCAGAGACAGCAGCAATGCGAGCACGAGGCCGGCAATGGAGTGGACCTGATGCAGAACGGCCTTGATCTTGTGCCCCAGCCTACTCATCAAAGCCGACCTTCTTGATGAGGGCGATCGCCGCCTGCTGTTGCGCGGCGACCTGATCGATCGGCATAGCATCCGGCGTAAATGGGCCGATATCGGCGAGAATCGGAGCCCGCTCTGCCGTGGCGAGCACAGGATATTCAAGCTCGGCGTCAGCAAAGATCCGCTGCGCAGCCGGCGTGACCAGGAATTCGAGGAGTTTTTGCGCGGCCGCCGGATGCGGCGCGCGCTTCGCCATGGCTGCGCCGGTGAGATTGGCATGTGTGCCACCACCCTTGAAGACCGTCGGGACTGCCTTGACCGCCGTGGCCCAGGCGCGCCAGTCGGCGCCTTCCCGTCCGTCACGCAATTGGGCCAGCGCGACGATGTTACCAATCCCGATCTCGCATGCTCCTTGCGCGATCTGGCGGATCACGTCGTTGTCCTTGCCCGCCGGCTTGTGCGCAAGATTGGCCTTCAGGCCGGCGAGCCAAGTCTCCGTTGCGGCCTCGCCGTGATGGACGAGATAGGCCGCGACCAGCGCGACATTGTTCTGATGCAGGCCCGCGCGCATGCAGAGCTTGCCACGCCATTTCGGATCGGCGAGGTCTTCATAATCGATCGCAGCAAGCGCACTGTCCTGGCGCGCCATCACGACGCGCGGGCGGACGGTCAGCGCAAGCCATTGCGCGCTGCCGTTGCGCAAGTTCGGCGGAACGGCCTGATCAAGCAGCGGCGATGCGAAGGCCTGGGTAAAACCTCGACCGGCGAGCTGGCTGGTCTTGTCGAGCCCTATCGTCATCAGAACATCGGCAGGCGACGCCTCGCCTTCCGATGCGAGGCGCTTGACGAGGCTGTCTTCGATGAAGACCACCTTGACCTTGATGCCGCTGTCTTTCGTGAACGCCGCGATCGCAGGCTCGACCAGGTTAGCCTCCCTGGTCGAATAGAGCGTGATCTCGTCGGCGCGGCTCGCCGTCACGACACAGGCAGACGCCAGCGCGACCAGGATCGCGATGGCCTTGCGCTGCGCCGTCATGCCTAGAACTTCACCGTGGCCGCCAGCGAGAAACGCCGCGCGTCACCGATCGCGACGTTCAGATTATTCACGGCGGAGGGATAGTAGACGGTGTCGAACAGATTCTTGACGTTGAACTGATAGATCACCGGGAACTGTCCGTATTTCGTCTCATAGGTCGCGAAGATATCGGCGACCACATAGGACGGCAAGACGAAGGTGTTGGTGGCATCGCCGGGACGGTCGCCGACATAGCGCGCGCCGCCACCGAGGCGGAGCTGGCCCGGCAAAGCGGTGCCGAAGTCATAGACCAGATAGAGCGAGGCCGTGTTCAGGGCGACGTTTTGCAGCTTCCTGCCGAGCAGCGTCGAATCTTCGGACGCCGTCACCCGCGCGTCGGTATAGCCATAGCTGCCGATCAAGGCCCAGCTGTCGGTGAGCCTGCCGGTGACATCCAACTCGACGCCCCGCGAGTGTGCGCGGCCGACGGTGTGGATTTCCACGACATTCGCGCTGTTGGTGACCGTCGTCTGCACGTTCTTCTTGTCGAGATCGTAGAGCGCCAGCGTACCGGAGATGCGCTTGTTCAGATCGAACTTCACGCCAGTCTCGTATGACACGCCTTCTTCAGGCGCAACGTTCGAGCCGATCACGACGCCGATCGGCGCAATGGTCGAATTCGGCTTCAGCGATTCGGTGTAGCTCGCATAAAGCGAGATCTGGTCAGTGAGCTTGAAGATGGCACCTCCAAGCGGAAGCACCTTGTCTTGGGACACGTTGGTATTGGTGACGAAGGGCTTCCCGCGCCCGGCGATCTGGTCGTAGTCCATGTAGCGCACGCCGCCGACCAACGCGAAGCGTTCGGTCAGATGCAACGTGTCCTGGAAGAACATCGACCACTGACCGAGCTTGTCTGTCTGGGCGCTGTCGGAGTTCGACGCCGTCGTCCCCGGCCCGATCAATCCGTAGACGGGATTGTAGACATTGAAGACGGGCGTTGCCTGCCGGATCAAGATGTCACGGTAGATCGTGCGATACTGACCGTCGCCGCCGAACACCACGTCATTGCGCATGTTGCCGAGCCAGAAGCCGCCGGACATGTAGGACGTTCCGTAGCTGACATTGCTGAGCGAGCTTCCCGTGCCGTCATTGCTGCGCGTCTCGGCGCCGGTCGTGAAGTTGATACCGGTGATGCGGAGCTGGTTGGCGCTAAAAGTTTCGGTGTTGTAGCTGTAGCCGGCGTAGAGCTTCCAGTCCTGGTTGAAGCGGTGCTCGACCGAAGCCTGCATCAGGTCCGACGTGCCCCACGTGTTGTTGAAGGGCTCGTCGAGCCGGCGCGTCGCGGGAACCGCCAGCGGCGCTTTCGTCGCCGGATTGAACGCCGTGCCGCGGTCGAACGGATAGATGAACTCGCGGTGCTCGTAGTTGAGCTGAACCGTGGTGTCCTGGCCGTACCAGGCCAGTGACGGCGCGACCAGCATCTCGCGGTGGCGCCCGAAATTCCGCCAGTAGTCCTCGCTGACACCATAGCCGATGAAGCGATAGGCAAGGCCCTGATCACCGATCGGACCAGTGACGTCGAGCAAGCCGTCGGCACCAGTCTTGGAGGCACTGAAGGCCGAGCCGAGCAGCGTGACCGAACCGTGCTGATAGAGCTCCGGACGCTTGCTGATGGTGTTGACGATGCCGCCGGGGTCCATGATGCCGTACAGCAGCGAAGCCGGCCCCTTCAGCACCTCGACGCTTTCGACTGCGGGATTGAGGCTGCGGCCCTGCACCAGCGGCATGCCGTTGCGCATGATCGAGCCGTCGCGGTTGTCGCCGAATCCGCGGCGGATGACCGCGTCCTGGCTGCCGGCGAGGGTGTTGGTCTGGGTGATGCCGGAGACGTTGATGAGCGCATCGTCGATGTTGCGCGGCAGCTGGTCCTTCAGAACCTGCTCGGGCACGACGTTGACGGCTTGCGAGGTGTTGAGCGGCGAGGCACCCGAGCGTAGCGTGGTCGAACTCGGCGTCGCGCGATAGCCGAGCTTTGCGGCTTGTTGAGCAGCGGCTTCAGCGGCGGCGCGTTCCGACGGCGTCGGAGCTGCCGGCGCGGCGGCATTCCGGCTGCGCTGGCGTGCAGCTGTTTGCGCACGGCGTTGGGACTGCTCCGATGCGCGCGTCGGTTTCGGCGGCTGCGTCGGCGCATCGACCGTTACCGGCGGCAGCGCCGATTGCGCCTGCGCGGTCGTGCTGTTGGAGGGGTATTCGGCGAGCAGCACCGCCGCTCCGATGAAAAGACCTGCACGGCTCTTGCCGGCACGATTTCGATGACAGCGGTCGCGCTGGCCATCCACAAAGGCACGCACTTTCGATTCACTTCCAAGTCAGAGACAGCACTGAAGCTGGCGCATCTAGCAGTCGCTGCGCATGAAGAGAACCGGAGGCGGACTTGAATCGCTCTAGTGTTGAATCGTTCTAAGAGCGGTCGCGATCGCATGACGAGGCAACCATTCAAGTTGCGATGCTTTCATGAGCAGAAACCAGCACGTCGCAGTTGGAACTTCCGCGAAATAAGCACGCCTGCACATTGTCGATGCTGATCACGCATCGCCGGCGAGGCGGCATCTTTAGCCGGCCCACGGCGATGCGGCGCCATGCCACACAATTACCCAGCGATCCAGGAGCCCGCACAACTTCTCCATGTCGTCATTGCGGCGGTCGGTATTCTCAATTCACGCGATTTTGTTCAGATCATCTGCACAGATAATCTTTACAGTTTATATTCATATCTGTATTCGATCCGGCATGATCAATTCTTCGGACCGACGCCCGTCCGCCCGCGCGGGCGCGCTCGCTGAAGATTTGCGTTCGCTGGTCGGAAAGCTGAAGCGCCGACTACGGGAACAGGCAACTCAAGGCGACCTGACACCCTCACAGGTGTCCATTTTGCTGCGTCTGGAAAAGGACGGCCCTGCGACGGTGTCGAGCCTGGCGCGATCGGAAAAGATGCGTCCGCAATCGATGAGCACCGCGGTCGCCGTGCTCCAGGCCGCAGGTCTTGTTAGTGGCGTCCCCGATCCAGAGGACGGCCGTCAAACCATTCTGTCGCTGACAAAGGCGTGCCGCGACTGGATCCGGGTCGGTCGCGCCGCGCGGCAGGATTGGCTCTCGCGCACCATTTCGGCGCGGCTCTCATCGCGGGAGCAGGACGAGCTGGCCGCCGCCGTCTCCTTGCTCAAGCGGCTTGTCGACGATTGATGCGGCCCCGCCGCATCCGCGGCGCGAAACATTCGGCTGCCGGAAGGACACAATCATGGCTCTCACGACCCTCGACCCGATCACCGCCCTCATTGTCGTCGACCTGCAAAGCGGCATCGTCGGCTTACCTTCCGTCCATTCCATGGGCGACGTCGTGGAGCGCTCCTGCACGCTAGCCGCTGCATTCCGGCGACACCGCCTGCCGGTCGTGCTGGTCAACGTCGATGGCGGAGCGCCGGGCCGCACCGAGCGGCCGCGTGCCGGCGGTCCGTTCCCCGACGGATGGACCGCTCTCATTCCGGAGCTTGATCGACAGCTCGCCGATATCACCGTGACCAAGCGGACATGGGGCGCCTTCGCCAGTACTGATCTCGAAAGCCAGCTGCGATCGCGCGGCGTCACGCAGGTCGTGGTCGCCGGCGTAGCCACAGGCACCGGCGTCGAGTCCACAGCGCGCCAGGCCTACGAGGCGGGCTTCAATGTCACCCTTGCCACCGACGCGATGACCGATCCGCGTCCGGAGGCTCACGACTACAGCATCGCAAACGTCTTTCCGCGGCTCGGCGAGAGCGGCTCGACACAAGCGATCATCGAATTGCTGGCAACACGGAGCCCGCAGGCATGAACTGGCTTCATCTAGTTTCCTATTTCTTTGGCGGCGCCTTTCTGGCCAACGCCATTCCGCATCTCGTCAGCGGCCTGAGAGGCGAGCCGTTCCAGAGCCCGTTCGCGCAGCCGCGAGGGGAAGGACTATCCTCGTCGACGGTCAACGTGCTCTGGGGCTTCTTCAACATGGTCGTCGGATATCTCCTGGTCTGTCGTGTCGGAGAGTTCGCGCTGCTGGACACGCGCGATGTCGCCGCGCTCGGGCTCGGCGCCCTCTTGCTAAGCCTGTTTTGCGCGCGACATTTCGGCCGGTTCCACGGCGGCAACACGCCAACAGGTTCGTGAGCGTGGCGGCCGCGGGCACGTTTCGTTCACTGCGGAACTTCAATTACCGTGTCTGGGCCGCGGGCGCGCTGGTGTCCAATACCGGGACGTGGATGCAGCGCGCTGCCCAGGACTGGCTCGTTCTCACCGAGCTCACGCAGCACAATGCGTCGGCTGTGGGCGTGGTGATGGCGCTCCAGTTCGGACCACAGCTCCTGCTGATGCCGTGGACGGGATTTGCGGCCGACCATTTCAACCAGCGACGGATCCTGATCGCGACGCAGGCGACGATGGGCGTGCTGGCGCTGGTCCTTGGCCTTCTCACGGTCAGCGGCCTGGTGCAGCTCTGGCACGTCTATGTGTTCGCCTTCCTGTTCGGCTGCGCCGCGGCCTTTGACGCCCCGGTGCGCCAGACCTTCGTCGCGGAGCTCGTTGGCGACGGCGACCTCTCCAACGCCATCGCGCTGAACTCGACGTCGTTCAACGCCGCGCGGATGATCGGGCCCGCGATCGCAGGGATCATCATCGCGTCGATCGGCACCGGATGGGCATTCCTGATCAACGCCGCATCCTTCTTGGCGGTGCTTGGCTCACTCTCGCTGCTGCGCGCCTCGGAACTTCGCCCGAACGCACGGGCGCAGCGGGCCAAGGGCGGCATGACCGAGGGTTTTTACTACGTGTGGTCGCGCGCGGATCTCAGGGCGATCATGATCATGCTGTTCCTGATCGGCACGTTTGGGCTGAACTTCCCGATCTTCATCTCGACCATGGCGGTCACCGTCTTTCACACCGATGCGCGCGGCTTTGGTCTGCTGTCGTCGACGATGGCGATCGGCACCATCTCGGGCGCACTGCTGGCCGCAGGGCGCGCCCAGCCGCGGTTCGTCTCGCTGCTTCTTGGAGCTGCAACTTTTGGGGCGGGGTGCACGCTGGCCGCGCTTGCACCGAGCTACTGGCTGTTCGCAGGCAGCCTGGTCGTGATCGGCGTCGCCGCACTGACGGTCACCAATACCTCGAACAGCCTGATGCAGCTCTCGACCGAACCGAGGATGAGGGGGCGCGTGATGGCGTTGCGTCTCGGCGTCGCGCTCGGCGGCACCCCCATCGGTGCCCCGATCGTCGGATGGGTGGCGGACCATCTCGGCCCACGCTGGGCGCTCGGCGTGGGTGCGGCGGCCGGCTTTGCGGCAGCGCTCGTGGCGGTCCGCGCGATGTCGGCGCGCACCCCGGACGATTGCCTCGAATGAAAAGCGGTTTTAGGCGATCGCGGGGCTGGTCAATTCATCCAGCTTCGACTTGAGCGCCGCGCCATCAGACAATGCACGCAGCGGCGGACGCACACGCAGCCAGCCTGCGTCGCCGGTCTGTGCGGCGAGAATAGCCTTGAGCGTCGCGAGGAAGGACGGGCTCTTGACCACGATGTCGACCGCGGCCTGCATGCGTGCTTCGACATCCTTGCCGTCGATCATCGCCTTGACCAGCTCCGGCGCGATGTTGGCCATGCCGCAGATGGTGCCGGCGCCGCCACCGGCGATCGCGCGGGCGATGTCGGTTTCATTGCCGACGGTGATGGCGAGCTCGGGCGCGGCGGCGCGGAACGCCTGGAACTGCTTGAAGTCGCCGCTGGAGTCCTTCAACCCCGCGACCAGCTTGCCGTAGCGCTTGCGCAGGTTAGCTGCGACGGTTGTCGGGATCGCAACGCCCGAGATCTGGGGGATGTGATAGAGCACGGCGCGCAGACGATCATCGCCGACGCGGTCGATGATGGCGGCGAAGGCATCCTCGATGCCGTCAGGCGTCACGTTGCGATCGAAGTAAGGTGGCAGGAACAGCACATGGCGCAGGCCGAGGCCGAGCACCGCGCGGGTTAGCGCGATGCTGTCGCTGATGGCAGGGAAACCGCCGCCTATACCGATGCGCTCCGCGGCGACGCCGGCCTTGAGCAACGCTTCGACGGTCGCGACGCGCTCCCCGACATTGAAGGAAGTACCCTCGCCGGTGGTGCCGAACAGCACGACACCGTCGACACCCTTGCTGAAGAGCTGCTTGGCGTGAGCGGCGAGCTTCGCGGAATCCACGCTGCCATCCGATGTCAGCGGCGTCGCCGACGCCACCCAGAATCCGCGAATTGCCTCCGTCATAGCACCACCCATTGCTGCGGCTTCGGAATAAGCCCCTGATCCATAACGATCTTCGGGGCTGATCGAAGCCTTGTTTTTGCTTTACTTTTGATCTTGTACCTTACATACAAGGAGGATGCAATTCCCTCGCCGCGATGGCGCGCAACAGGCGCCCAGCCAGATCTGCAAGAGGTCTCACATGGACATGGTGACCCCCGCGGGACATCCCGACCAACTGCTCGGCACCTTGCGCGACAAGCTCGGCGCGGCTGCCGTGCTGACCGGCAGCGACGTGCCGACACGCAATCACAACGACTGGAGCGCGAGCCTGCCGCAAACGCCGCTCGCGGTGATCCGCCCGCTCGATGCGCAGGGCGTTGCGGACGCGATCGCAACTTGCCGTCAGGCGCGGCTGCCCTTCGTGCCGCAGGGCGGATTGACCGGACTGTGCCGCGGCGCCTCGCCCGAGCCGGGCTGGGTCGCGATTTCGCTGGAGCGCATGACCGGCGTCGAGGAGATCGATCGCGCGTCGGCAACAATGACCGTGAAGGCCGGCACGCCGCTGGAGGTGATTCAAAAAGCCGCCGACGAAGCCGGCTTCTTTTTTCCTCTCGATCTCGGCTCGCGCGGCTCCTGCGCGATCGGCGGCAATCTCTCGACCAATGCCGGCGGCAATCGCGTGATCCGCTACGGCATGACGCGTGAACTGGTGCTCGGCTTGGAGGTGGTTCTGCCGGATGGCACCATCATCACCAGTCTCAACAAGCTGATGAAGAACAATGCCGGCTACGACCTGAAGCATCTCTTCATCGGCTCGGAAGGCACCCTCGGCATCATCACCCGCGTGGTGCTGAAGCTGTTTCCGAAGCCCCGCTCGACCATGGCCGCGCTTTGTGCGCTGAAGGACTATGCAGCAGTGATCGCGTTGCTGGATGCGGCACGCTCCGGGCTCGGCCCGCTGCTGTCGGCATTCGAAGTGATGTGGCCGGATTATTGGGACGTCATCACGTCGCGCGCCGGGGTCAAGCCACCGGTCGCCGCAGGCCACGGCCTCTACGTGCTGGTGGAGGCGCAGGGCACCGACGAGAGCCACGATGCGCCGCGCTTCCAAAGTTGGCTGGAAGAGCTGATGGAGCGCGGGCTGCTCGCCGATGCCGCGGTCGCGCAATCGCTGGCGCAGACGCAGGCGTTCTGGCGGGTGCGCGACATCTGCGCCGAATTCGGCCAGGTGCTCGGGCCGCACATCTCCTACGACATCGGCCTTGCGGTGGCACGGATGGACGAGTTCGTCACGCGCTGCAAGGCCGCGCTCGCGACAGGCATCAAGGGATGCGAGAGCGTCTATTACGGCCATATCGGCGATGGCAATCTCCACCTCGTCTCCTGGGTGACGGGCCTCAGCGTCGAGCAGCAGCCGAAGGAAGAAATGGACGCGATCATCTACGGTCTCGTCCGCGAGATGGGCGGCAGCGTCTCCGCCGAGCACGGCATCGGCACGCTGAAGAAGAAATGGCTGGGCCATGCCCGCAGCGACGCCGAGATCGCGCTGATGCGGACGCTGAAGGCCGCGCTCGACCCGGATCATCTGCTCAATCCGGGCAAGGTGATCTGAGACAACGCATGCGATCGCTGAAGCTCGATACACCAAAATCGCTGTCCCAGCGGGTGATGCAGCGGCTGCGCCAGGCCATCATCGACGGCGAGTTCGCGCTGGGTGCGGCGATCTCCGAGGAGATGGTGGCGAATTCCTTCGGCGTCAGCCGCACGCCAGTGCGCGAGGCGATGGGCCAGTTACAGGCGCAGGGGCTCGTGGTGATCAGGCCGCAGGTCGGCAGTTTTGTGTTCACGCCGAGCGCCGAGGATATCACTGCGCTCTGCACTTTCAGGATCGCGCTTGAGCCGAAAGCCGCCGAGCTCGCCTTTCGCCATGATCGCGACGGCGCCGTCGCGACGATGAGCGATGCAATCGCGGCCATGGAGCAGGCGGTCACGGCGCGAGACAACATCGCCTATGGCCGCGCCGACGCCTCGTTTCACGAGGGGCTGTTCGCGCATTGCGGCAATCATTATCTCATCGAATCCTATCAGCTCGTCTCGGGCCGCGTCGCCGCGCTCCGCACCAACCTGACCTCGCCGATCGACGTCCGGACCCGCACCTCCTTCGACGAGCATCGCAGGCTGCTCGACCTGTTCGCCCGCTGCGAATTTACTGATTTCGAAAAATTGATGACGACGCACATCACCAATTCGGGCGTGGTCTATGCCAAGGCCTTGAAGGTGGAGGCCTTGAAGGTGGAAGCGCTGAAGGTGGGCTGAGCGGGGCTACTGCCCGCCCTTCGGTCCGGGCCTGTCGAGAAAATCCAGCGCGGTGTTGATCTGCTCGAGTTGGTGCTCGATCCTGTCGCGCTCCTCGACCGTCTGCGCCGCCTCGAGCTGTTCCACCAGCTTCTGCTTCCGCGCCAGCAAGTTCTCTATGACTGTACTCACAGCTCCCCCATCGCTCCCCCATCGCCCGGTCGTAGGGCGCGAGCGCTGGCCTCGCACACCACCTCAATCAGAATGTGCACGACGGCGGTTGGTTCCCGCGGATGAAACACGACGGCAGGCCGATGGAACTACTTGCGCAGGCTCGCCCAGACCCCGCCGAGGATCAGCAGGCCGCCGAAAAGATGGATCAGCCTCGGCGGCTCGCCGAGGATCGCGAACGACAGCAAGGCGCTCGCGACCGGCCCGATATAAAGAACCAGTGATGTCCGCACCGAGCCGAACTTGCCGCCGAGCCAGGCAAACCCGGCATAGGCCAGCAGGCCGGGCACGATCCCGGCGAAGAGATAGGCTGCGAGCGCTTTCGTGCTGAAGACCTGCGCCGGCATGGCCCACATCTCGAGGAGCGCCTGCGGCAGCGAGAACAACGCGCCGGCGCCTGCGAACAGGCTCATGCGCGCAAGCAAGGATGCGCGCGGCGCCGCGCGCGACTGCAGCAGGGTATAGCCGGACCAGCCGAGCATCGCGATCACGACAAGACCGTCGCCCGACGCTGTCTCCAATTGCGTTAGCGCCTCGATATGGCCGCCGGAGATGATCAGGAGCGCGCCGGCAAGCGCCAGCGCCGTGCCGAGCCATTGCAGCGGGCCGATATGCTCCATGCCGAGCGCGGCGGAGATCAGCAGCACGGTGATCGGCGACAGCGCCATGATCAGCGCAATGTGGATCGCCGTGGTCGAGACGCCCGCCACATACACCGGACCGCCACAGAGATACATGCCCGTGAAGCCGGCCGCGAGGATCGGCCAGATATTTCTGCCAAGCGGCACGCGGCCGGCACGGATCTCCGTGAGCGCGATCGGCGCGAGACCGATGGCGACGATGCTCCAGCGAAAGAAAGCGAGCGCGAACGGCGGGACCGAGCCCGCAAGGCCGCGTGCCAAAATCTGATTGGAGGCCTGCGCGGTCGCCACCAGGATGAAGCCGATCAGCGCAACCGCGCCGAGCCAGGCCTCAGTGGATGGCACCGCGCCGGCGTCGTCACCGCCGTCAGAAGTTTCCTTGCCCATGGAGCAATTGAATATCTGATACCGGCCGCGGTGAGAACCCGGAAGACGGATCGCTGGTGTGCATAGGCGGCGCTCGCAGTGCTCCGGGGGACGAGGCGATGCCCGCGAGCTGCACCCGCGCAACATGGGTGCGGGTGACCGAGAACGAGAACACTGCCAGCAGCGCGCAGAGCATGCAGAGCCTCATCCGCACCGTTCTGCGATCGGTGATCGGCAGGAACAGGAAAAACATCATCGCCAGGATCAGCAGTGCGTCGACCAGAAACATGGTTCTCTCCCTCGAAACCGGGATGAGGATGACGCGGCGCGGCCGTGCGGTATGTGGGCGGTGTCACAGTGCGGTCCAGACCGCCTTGCCACGATCGCCCCCCGTAGCGTCAATGCCCGCGCGCGGGCCTTTGCCACAGGCTGGCCCGACGCAAATGGCGCGCCATTGAAATCATGATATAATCTCCGCGACAGGGACGTCCGGCGGAACACGGGCGCCGCGGCCGTATCAGACACACCGCGACTGCCCTTCCGTCGACCGCTCAGGTGAGGTAGGCCATTCCGGCCGGGAAGTCCGTCGAGAGATCGCCACGCGATGCGCCTTCCTTCTCTGAATGCAATCAAAGCTTTCGAGGCCTTCGCGCGCACCGGAAGCGTAAAGGCCGCGAGTGACGAACTCGCCGTCAGTCCGACGGTCGTCTCCCGCCATCTGCGAAATCTTCAGCAGGATCTCAACGTCACGCTGGTCGAGCCGCATGGCCGAGGCCTGAGATTGACCTCGGCGGGCACGGCCTATTACGGCCAGATCCGGCGGTCCTTCGATATCATGCGGCAGGCCAATGACGAGATCCGTCGGACCTCGCGCACGCTCACGCTGTGGTGCATTCCGGGCATCGCCAATCAGCGCCTGCTGGCCGCGCTGCCCCAGTTGCAAAGCCGGCTGGGCAATTACGAAATCATCCTGCAACCGACGCTGTCGCGACCGGACCTCGTGCGCGGCGAGGCCGATGCGGAGGTCGTCTGCATCAACGGGCTCGACGCCCAACCCGACGTCAGCACTGAGTTGATCGCCCACCCGCTGGTCCACGCGGTCGCAAGTCCGGCCTTCTGCTCGCGCTTTCCCGAGGTCCGGGAGGCTGCCGACATCCTCAAGCTGCCGCTGATCCATGAGGCATCGACGCTCTACTGGGAGCAATGGCTGGAATATTTCGGCATCACCGACCTGCCGATGCTGCGCGGCCCGCGGCTGTGGCACGCTCACCTCACGATCGAGGCCGCCCGCCTCGGCCAGGGCGTGGCGCTGGCCAATACGCTGCTGGTCGAACAGGACCTCGTCACCGGCCGGCTGCTCGATTTGAGCCCGCGCCCGGTCAGGCTCGGCGGCTATTATTTTCTCGCGGCGACCAAACGATGGGGCGATCCCGATCTGGTCGTGCTGCGCCGGTGGTTGAAGGAAACGCTCGGCGCGCCGCCGACCAGTGCATTAGATGCAGCAATGGCCGCCGAATAAGCTGATTGTTCCCCGGCCGGGCCGCTTCTAGCCTCACGGGCGTTTCATCCCTTTGCCGGATGCGCCCATGCCGACGAATGCCGAATTGCTGTCTCGCCGCGCGGACGCCGTCGTTCGCGGCGTCAGCCATGCGACGCCGATCTCGGCCGCCCGCGCCCGCAATGCCGAAATCTGGGACGTCGAGGGCAAGCGCTATGTCGACTTTGCCGGCGGCATCGCGGTCCTCAACACCGGACACTGCCATCCGAGGATCATGGCGGCCGCTGCCGAGCAGATGCAGCGCTTTACCCACACCTGCTTTCAGGTCCTGATGTATGAGCCGTACATCGCGCTTGCCGAGCGGTTGAACGCGCTCGCGCCGATTCAGGGACGACGCAAGACCGCGTTCTTCACGACCGGCGCCGAGGCCACCGAGAATGCGGTCAAGATCGCGCGCGCCGCAACCGGGCGCTCCGGCGTGATCGCGTTTACCGGGGCATTTCACGGACGCACGGTCATGGCCTCGGCGATGACCGGCAAGGTGACGCCGTACAAGAAAGGCCTTGGCTCTGCGCTGCCCGAAGTCTGGCACGTGCCGTTCCCGGTGCCGCAGCTCGACGTCACCGTCGAGGATGCCTTGAAATATCTCGGCTTCATCTTCAAGGCCGATGCTGATCCTTCGGCAATCGCGGCGATCATCATCGAGCCTGTGCAGGGTGAGGGCGGCTTCCATCAAGCGCCGCCGGAGTTGATGCGCGCGCTGCGCCGTCTCTGCGACGAACACGGCATCGTGCTGGTCGCCGACGAAGTCCAAACCGGGTTTGGACGCACCGCCAAGATGTTCGCCATGGAGCATTACGACGTCACGCCGGATCTGATCTGCGTTGCCAAGAGCCTTGCCGGCGGCTTCCCGCTGTCGGGCGTGATCGGCCGCGCCGCGATCATGGATGCGGCCGATCCTGGCGGCCTCGGCGGCACCTATGCGGGCAATCCGGTATCCTGCGCCGCGGCGCTCGCCGTGCTGGATGTGTTCACTGAAGAAAAGCTGCTCGACCGCGCGGCGAGGCAGGGCACGCAGCTCAAGGCGCGGCTGGAAAAATTGCGATCCCAGAACAATGTGCTGCCGATCGATGGCATCCGCGGCCTCGGTGCAATGGTCGCATTCGATGTCGTCAAGGAGCGAGGCGGCTCGGAGCCCGATGCGGAGGCCACCAGACGTGTCGTCCAGTCCGCTTACGAGAACGGTCTCGTGCTGCTCTCCTGCGGCACCAATGCAAACACGATCCGGATCCTGGCGCCCCTGACCGCCGAGGAGGCCGTCGTGGACGAAGGCCTGGATATCCTGGAGGCGGCTCTTGCCTGCTGACAGCGACGTTCATTCGCGAATTGAGACGGCGATCGAGACGGGATGGGAGTTCATGGCGCGCGATGGCTGATCAGATCGGTCATGATTTGAATGTCGAGGGCGTCACGAAACTCTATGGAGAGTTCGCTGCGCTCGACAATGTTTCGCTGACGGTCAGGCGCGGCGAGTTCCTGACCCTGCTCGGCCCGTCCGGCTCGGGCAAGACGACCCTGCTGATGTCTATCGCAGGCTTCGTCCAGCCCGACCGCGGCGACATTCAGCTCGATCGGCACAGCATCGTGCGGCTGCCGCCCGAACGGCGCAATTTCGGCATGGTCTTTCAGGGCTATGCGCTGTTCCCCCATCTGACCGTGTTCGACAACGTCGCCTTCCCGCTCCGCATACGCAAATGCTCGCAGGCCGAGGTCCAGGCCAAGGTCAACGCGGCGCTCGACCTGGTGCAGCTCGCCTCGCGCGCGGATCGATATCCGCGCCAATTGTCCGGAGGTCAGCAACAGCGCGTGGCGCTCGCCCGGGCCATGGTGTTCACGCCGCATCTGCTGCTGCTCGACGAGCCGCTCAGCGCGCTCGACAAGAATCTCCGCAGCGAGATGCAGGACGAATTGAAGAGGCTGCACAAGCGGATCGGCCTGACCTTCATCTATGTCACCCACGACCAGGATGAAGCACTGTCGATGTCGGACCGGATTGCCGTCATGCGCGACGGCAGGATCATCCAGCAGGGGTCGCCAAGCGAGCTCTATGACCAGCCGGCGACGAGATTCGTCGCCAACTTTCTCGGCCGAAGCAACTTCCTTCGCGGCGCCGTGGACGCACACATCCCCGGCGGCTTCGCTTTCACGCATCAGGGCACAAGATTCACACAGGCCGTCCCGGGCGGCGATTGTCCGGCACCGGGGCAGGACGTGGTGCTGGCACTGCGCCCGGAGAAGATCTCGATCGTGGACGGCGGCGCGCCGTCCGACAACGCCCTGAAGGGCGTGATCTCCGAATGGAATTATCTCGGCGCCCAATTCCGGCTCGTGGTCGACACCCTGGAGTTCGGCGCCGTCGTGATCGTGATTCCAACCTGGAAGAGCGGCGCACCTCCGGCCACCGGCCAGCCGGTGTCGATCGGATGGGACGCCTCCGCCGCGACACTCGTCTCAGACAATTGATCTCCTTCTCGTCACTCAACCCAGTCAACCAGGTGAGCCCTCCATGACCGACCGCAAGACTGCTCTCGACAAGACTGCTCTGGTGATCTCGCGCCGCAAGTTACTCGCGGGCGCCGCCCTCATCGCAGCGCCAGCACTGCTCAGGACCGATCTCGCGCTCGCCGAAACGCGCAAGGACGTCGTGCTGGTCAATTTCGGCGGCGCCGCCATGAAGGCCTTCGATGAGGCCTATGTGCAGCCATTCGCCGCCCAGGGCGGCCGCATCGTGCTCGACGGCAGCGGCGCGTTGAACGGCAAGATCCTCACCATGGTGCAGTCGGGCAATGTCACCTGGGACATCTGCGATGGCGGCATCACCACATTGGCCGAGCTCAACCCGCGCAATGCGCTGGAGAAGATCGACTACGGCATCGTCGACAAGACCAAGGTGCCGGCCGAATTCGCCTATGAGAATGGCGTCGTGAACTACATGTTCTCGTCGGTGATGGCGTGGGACACCGCCAAGGTGAAGGACACGCCGACGCTCGCCGACTTCTTCGATCTCAAGAAGTATCCGGGCCGGCGCATGATGCGCAAGGATTCCCAGGCGATGATGGAGCTCTGCCTGATCGCCGACGGTGTGCCGCTGGACAAGCTCTATCCGCTCGACACCAAGCGCGCCTTCGAGAAGATGGCCACGATCAAGAAGGAACTGCTGTACTGGAACAGCGGCGCCGAAAGTCAGAGCCTGATGCGTGACGGCGAATGCGTCATGGGCTTGCTGTGGCATACGCGCGCCAACGTGCTCAAGGCCGAGACCAAGGGCCGGATCGCCTATTCCTTCAAGGACGGGCTGCTGCAGCCGGGCCTTTGGGTCGTGCCCAAGGGCAATCCGGCGGGTGCGGAAGCATTCCGCGCCATCGCATCGATGCAACAACCCGAAGGCCAGGTGAAGCTGCTCGCCGCGATGGGCAATGGACCGGCTAACCCGGCTGCGCAAAGCCTCGTGCCGGCTGACCTGCGCCAGACGAACCCGGGCGATCCGGCCAATGTCGCGGTTCAGGCCAAGATCAATGCGGCCTGGTACATCGAGAACCACTCCAAGACGTTCCAGGCCTATCTCGACTTCATCTCGTCCTGAGCTGTCATGCGAGCGCTGCTGTCGCGCATTGCCTCGACCGAAACGAGCCCGGCGACCGATGTCGCCGGGGCGCTGCGGCCGCCGTCGCCGCGCCGGCTGCATGGCGCGATGCGTTACTGGCTGCTGATCATGCCAGCACTGCTGCTGATGCTCGCGTTCTATCTCTATCCCATCGGCCGGGTGCTCTGGATCAGCGTCACGGAGCCGAAACCGGGGCTGGACAATTTTGCGCTGCTCGCAACCAGCGCGTCGATCCACAAGATGCTGGTGACGACGGCACGGATCAGCATTCTCACCACGGTCATCACGCTGGTTCTCGCTTATCTGGTCGCCTACACGCTGGTGCATAGCGGCGAACGCGGCAAGCGCTGGATGCTGCTCGGCGTGATCGTGCCGCTGTGGATTTCGGTGCTGGTGCGCGCGTTCGCCTGGTTCATCCTGCTGCGCCGCGAGGGCCTCATCAACAACGTTCTCATCGCCAGCGGCATCATCGACAGTCCGCTCAGCCTGATCTGGAACGAGACCGGCGTGGTGATCGGCATGGTGCATTACATGCTGCCGTTCGGCATTCTGCCGATCTACGCCAACATGAATGACATCGACCAGCGCTGCGTCGCCGCGGCCCGCGGCCTCGGCGCGACCCGCGGTGCCGCGTTCCGCAAAGTGTTCCTGCCCCTGTCCATGCCGGGCGTGATCGGCGCCGGCATCCTGGTCTTTGTGTTCTCGCTCGGCTTCTTCGTGACGCCGGCGCTTCTCGGCGGCGGCAAGACGCTGATGATCGCCGAATACATCAAGGTCCAGATTCTCGAAATCGTGCGCTGGGGCGTGGGCACCATGCTCGCGGCAACGCTGCTCGTCGTGATCGGGCTCCTGCTCGCGATCCTCGGTCGCATCATCGACCTGCGCAAGCTGTTCGGATCGGTGTAACCGTGGCATTTCCTGCACCCGGCAATATCTCGGTGATGACGCGCTCGATGGCGTGGGCAGTGGTCTGCTTCCTGGTGCTGCCGATCAGCATCGTGTTCGCGGTCTCGCTGACCGACCAACCCTATTTGTCCCTGCCCCACGACGGGTTGTCGCTGCAATATTACCGCGGCCTGCTGACCAGCCGGGCCTGGCTGACGAGCATCTGGCACAGCCTGGTGATCGCGATCGCCTCGACGGCGATTGCGGTGACGGCCGGCACGCTCTGCGCGATCGGCTGCTGGCGCATCAACAGCCGTGCCAGCGACGCGGTGCGGGTGCTGATGCTGATCCCGATCATCGTGCCGACCATCGTGTACGCACTCGGCATCTATCAGCTTTGGGTGGATCTCAAGCTGATCGGCTCCTTCGCCGGCGTGATCATCGCCCATGCGGTGACCGGGCTTCCCTATGTGGTCATCACGGTCTCGACTGCGCTCGCAGGCTTCGATCCGAAGCTCGAGCAGGCGTCGCAGAGCCTCGGGGCCAGCATGATTCAGACGCTGCGGCTGGTGATCGTCCCCAACATCCTGCCCGGCATCATCTCCGGCGCGATCTTCGCCTTCATCCATAGCTGGGATGAAGTGGTCATCGTGCTGTTCATCGCCGGACGCAGCGTGTTCACCCTGCCGCAGCGGATATGGGACGGCATCAACGAGAGTCTCGACCCCACCATCGCCGCGGTCGCAGCCGTGCTGATTCTGACGACCGTATCCCTCCTGTTCATCGACATCGCCATTCGCCAGCGACGCTCCCAATAACCGGAACAACGATAATCATGCCGCGCAATAACGACTTCAGTCCCGACAAGAATCTGGCCCTCGACTGGATTGACGATCATGCAGGACGCCTGTCCGAAGACCATCTGACGATCTGGAATCTGCACGAGCCATCCTGGCGCGAGTACAAATCGGCAGCCTGGTACGTCGAGCGCCTGAAGGCGGAAGGCTTCGCGGTCGAGGCAGGGTCGGGCGGAATGCCCACCGCCTTTTCCGCGGTGTGGTCGAACGGCGATGGCCCCACGATCGGCGGCTACGCCGAGTACGACGCGGTTCCGGGCGCCTCGCAGGATCCGGTGCCGCACCGACAGCCCCGCGTCGGCGTGAGTCCCCACGCCGCCGGCCATACCGACCCACATTCAGCGCTCGGCATGGGGTCGTTCACCGGCTTCCTCGCCGCCAAACATGTGATGGAACGCAGCGGCATCAAGGGGCGGCTGAAATTCTTCGGCGAGCCGGCCGAGAAGATGTGCGGCTCCAAGCCGGTCCACGCCGCCAAGGGCTATTACGACGATCTCGATGCGGCGATCAGCTTCCACCCGCACTCATTCCCGAGGCTCGCCAACAGCTGCTTCTGGGATACGCACAGCGCACCCTATTGGAGCCGCATCTACACGTTCGAATGTGCATCTCCGGAGACCTGGCAGAACTCCGGCGCAGTCACCGGCGTCGCCCATTCGCATTCGGCGGCACGCGCACCCGGAGCGATCGATGCCGTCTGCTTGATGTACAGCTCCAGCAAGTTCATGAAGGAATCGATGCTGCCGCATCACGGCAGCTGGAGCCTGAATGAATTCATCCTGCATGCAGGCCAGGCGGCCGCAGACAATATCGCACCTGGCCTCGGCCAGATTCAATATTCGCTGCGCGCCCCGACGCTCGACATGTGCGCGCGTGTGTTCGAGGTGCTCGACCGCAATGCCGAACATTGCGCGGCGATGACCCATTGCAAGGTCACCGCGCGCTGGATCACGCGGACACGGGCAGGTCTCGCCAATCACGCGATGGCTGAGGTCGCGTGGCGCAATTTCGAGGCGATCGGTGCCCCGCAGTACAACGACGAAGCGCGGCTCTTCGGCCGCAAGATTCAGGAAAGCCTCGGCATCGCGCCGATGGAGGACCCCTTCACGCCGGAGATTCAGCACCTGACCGCACCGTGGGACGGCGAGAAAGCGTTTCGCGAGCAATTGCCGCCCTGGCAGACCAACCTCGCGGCCGATGATTATGTCGACTACACCTGGCATGCGCCGACCGTGCGGCTCTATGTCGGCCGTCCGACGCTGCGCGCGCCCGATCCCGGCTATCGCTATCCCGATTGGACCCGCTATGCGATGGGCGGCGTGCCGGCCTGCATCGATCCGATGTGGCTCACCGCCGGCAAAGTGATCGCAACGACAATTCTCGATCTGCTGACCGACGGCGTGTCGCTGAACAAGGCCGTGGCCGAATTTCGCGAACGGACCGGCGGCGGGATCGGAGGCTCGAAATGGGTCGCGCCGCTGCTGCCGAAGGACTTCGCGCCGCCGGTGCACTACCGCTGGCCGGAATACGTCACCACCGTGCGCGGTGAGGAATGGACCATTCCGACCGCCGCATCATGAGACGCCGCACCGGCCGCGGCCGGGCCTCATGACACCCCTCATTACGACTTGAAAGAGAGACGTCCATGTCGATCATCTCCGAACCCGAATACCGCTACAACATGCTGATCAAGACATTCGCGTCGCAGGCCGAGCCGGCCTTCGAGGCGGAGTCACAGCAGATCGGCGTGTGGGGTCGTCGATGGGGCTGCAACAACGATGTCGGCCGGCTCCGCATGGTGCTGATGCATCGCCCCGGTCCCGAACTGAACATCGTCGACCCGAGCAAGCGGCTGCCGGAGATTGGCGCCTTCGGCGATCCGGAGCAGGGATGGTATTGGCGCGGCGACACGATCCCCGATCTCGCCGCCCAGCAGGCGCAACACGACGCGCTCGCCAGCGCCTTGCGGGAGGAAGGCGCGGAGGTCGTCTATATCGACAAATGCGCACCCGGCAAGATGAAGAGCGTCTACACCCGCGACAGCGTCATCGCCGTGGGCGGTGGCGCCATCGTCACGCGCCTCGGGCCACCGATCCGCCGCGGCGAGGAGCTGCCGGTGACGCGGACGCTGGCGAATCTCGGAATGCCGATCCTGCGGACCATCTCGGGCGTCGGCCTGATGGAGGGCGGCAGCTTTGCCTTCATCACGCCAAAGGTCGCCGTTGTCGGGCTGTCGAGCCGGGTCGATGAAGAAGGCGCGCGCCAGCTCGAGGATGTGCTGCGCACCCAGGGCGTCGAGCTGCTGCGCGTTCATCTCACCGGCTACCGTTTACACATCGACGGCATGTTCGTGATGATCGATCGCGACACCGCGTTCGTGAACCCGACATTGTTGCCGTTCTGGTTTCTCGAGAAGCTCAAGGAATTGAAGATCCGCCAGATCGAGGTCTGCCCCGACGACCAGAACTGGGTGATCAATTGCCTGGCCGTTCGGCCCGGGCACGTGATCGTGCCCGAAGGGATTTCGCCGCGAACCATGGAGAAATTCGCCAAGGCCGGCGTGACCACGCGCATCGTCGCCTATGACAAGGTTGCGCTCGGCGGCGGCGGCATCCACTGCTCCACCTCGCCGCTGATCCGCGATCCGCTCTGACAGGGGCCGCCAAGGGCCCTGTCCGCCCCGGATGGGCGTCCCCGCCCGGAACCCGCGATTCTTCACGCGCCCGTCGGTTGTATTCGCGGGCGCGGAGTCCTATGCGTAGGCGCCATGGACACCCAAATCATGACCGCCGAAGAGCCCCTGATGGCCCAGGCCCGGCCGCGCAAGCCGGCGCCGTTCCTGCCGATGAGCCGCGCCGAGATGGATGCGCTCGGCTGGGATGCCTGCGACATCGTGCTGGTGACTGGCGATGCCTATGTCGACCATCCGAGCTTCGGCATGGCGATCATCGGCCGGCTGCTGGAGGCACAAGGCTTTCGGGTCGGCATCATCTCGCAGCCGGACTGGCATTCGGCCGAGCCGTTCAAGGCACTCGGCAAGCCAACAGTGTTCTTCGGCGTCACCGGCGGCAACATGGATTCGATGGTGAACCGCTACACCGCGGACCGCCGCCTGCGCCATGACGACGCCTATACGGCGGGCGGCGAAGGCGGTAAGCGGCCGGACCGCTGCACCGTCGTCTATGCCCAGCGCTGCCGCGAGGCGTTCAAGGGCGTGCCGGTGGTGCTCGGCGGTATCGAGGCGTCGCTGCGCCGGATCGCGCATTACGACTACTGGTCCGACAAGGTGCGCCGCTCGGTGCTGGCCGACGCCAAGGCGGACCTGCTGCTCTACGGCAATGCCGAGCGTGCCGTCGTCGAGGTGGCCAACCGTCTCGCCGCGGGCGAGGCGCCGCGCGAGCTCGACGACATCAGGGGCGTCGCGCTGTTCCGCCGCGTGCCTGAGGACTATTCCGAGCTGCATGCCGACGATCTCGACTCAGCGGATGAAGGCGCTTCGCGGACGAAAGGCCCGACCGTGATCCGGCTGCCGGCGCTGGAGCAGGTCGAGCAGGACAAGGAAGCCTATGCGCGCGCGTCGCGCGTGCTGCACCGGGAGAGCAATCCCGGCAATGCGCGGCCGCTGGTGCAGCGGCACGGCGATCGCGACCTGTGGCTGAACCCGCCGCCGATCCCGCTGACCAGCGACGAGATGGACGCGGTCTACGACCTTCCTTACGCGCGCGCGCCGCATCCGTCCTACGGCGAAGCCAAAATCCCCGCCTGGGACATGATCAAATTCTCGGTGACGATCATGCGCGGCTGCTTCGGCGGCTGCACCTTCTGCTCGATCACCGAGCATGAAGGCCGCATCATCCAGAACCGCTCGGAGGGCTCGATCCTGCGCGAGATCGAAAAGATCCGCGACAAGACGCCGGGCTTCACCGGCGTGATCTCAGACATCGGCGGCCCCACCGCCAACATGTACCGGATGGCGTGCAAGGACCCGAAGGTCGAGGCGGCGTGCCGCCGGCCGTCCTGCGTCTTCCCGGAGATCTGTCCGAACCTCAACACCTCGCATGACGATCTGATCCGGCTTTATCGCAAGGTGCGCGAGACCAAGGGCATCAAGAAGGTGATGGTCGCCTCCGGCGTGCGCTACGACCTCGCGGTCGAGAGCCCCGAATACATCAAGGAGCTCGTCACCCATCACGTCGGCGGTTATCTGAAGATCGCGCCCGAGCATACCGAGCGCGGGCCGCTCGACAAGATGATGAAGCCGGGCATCGGCGCCTACAACCAGTTCAAGCGGATGTTCGATGCGGCGGCCGAACAGGCCGGCAAGAAATATTACCTGATCCCGTATTTCATCGCGGCGCATCCGGGCACGACCGACGAGGACATGATGAACCTCGCGCTCTGGCTCAAGAAGAACCGCTATCGCGCCGATCAAGTGCAGACCTTCCTGCCCTCGCCGATGGCGACCGCAACGGCGATGTACCACACCGGCGTCAACCCGCTGCGCGGCGTGCGCCGCGGCGGCAGCGACAAGGTCGAGGCGATCAAGGGCCTTCGTCAACGACGGCTGCACAAGGCGTTCCTGCGCTACCACGACCCCGACAATTGGCCGGTGCTGCGCGAGGCGTTGAAGGAGATGGGCCGCGCCGATCTGATCGGCTCGCGCCCCGACCAGCTTGTGCCGGCGCACCAACCGCCCGGCACCGGCAAGGCCGCCGGCACGCGGCGGCCCGTGCGGCCGGGCGACAAGACGCAGCGGTTTACGACCAAGGGTCTGCGGGTGATGAAGTAGGCGAGAGCCGGATGAGGTCCGGCTCCGCACGCCGCTTCGTGCCGCCTCAAACAAAAATGTCGAAAACAACCCCATGCACAGTAGCTGGCATGAGCGGGATCAATGGCTTAGGTGGCTTGCAGAGACGTTGCTCCGTCGGGCAAAACAGGGGCAGGATGGCATCATCGGGGTACGCGGGCTTTCCTGGCCACACCTTCGGTCTCACCCGAATGTCAGAAGACGAACCCCTCCCCACCATCCATAGATGACCGCATGAAAAAAATCGGATTCCTGTCCTTCGGACATTGGACGCCCTCGCCACAATCGCAGACCCGCTCGGCCGGGGACACGCTGCTGCAATCGATCGAGCTTGCCGTTGCAGCCGAGCAGCTCGGCGCGGACGGCGCCTATTTCCGCGTGCATCACTTCGCGCGGCAGCTTGCCTCGCCCTTTCCGCTGCTCGCTGCCGTCGGCGCAAAGACCAGCAAGATCGAGATCGGCACGGCCGTGATCGACATGCGCTACGAGAACCCGCTCTACATGGCGGAGGACGCCGGCTCCGCCGACCTCATCGCCGGCGGGCGACTTCAGCTCGGAATCAGCCGCGGCTCGCCGGAGCAGGTGATCGATGGCTGGCGCTATTTCGGTTATCAGCCGGCCGAGGACCAGAGTGACGCCGACATGGGCCGGCGCCACGCGGAGGTCTTTCTGGACGTCCTGCGCGGCGAGGGTTTTGCAAAACCCAATCCGCAGCCGATGTTTCCAAACCCGCCCGGCTTGCTGCGCCTGGAGCCGCATTCCGAAGGCCTGCGCGAACGGATCTGGTGGGGCGCCGGCTCGAACGCGACCGCGGTGTGGGCAGCGAAGCACGGCATGAATTTGCAGAGCTCGACACTGAAGAACGACGAGACCGGCGAGGCATTTCACGTGCAGCAGGCCGCCCAGATCCGCGCCTATCGCGCGGCGTGGAAAGAGGCCGGCCACACCCGCGAGCCGCGCGTGTCCGTCAGCCGCAGCATCTTCGCGCTGATCGACGATCGCGACCGCGCCTATTTCGGCGGAGAGCGCGGAGGTGAAGACCAGATCGGCTTCATCGACCCGCGCACGCGGGCAATCTTCGGACGGAGCTACGCCGCGGAGCCGGAGGCGCTGATCGAGCAGCTGCGGCAGGACGAGGCGATCGCGGAGGCTGACACGCTGCTGCTGACGATTCCAAACCAGTTGGGCGTCGACTACTGCGCACATTCGATCGAGGCAATCTTGACGCACGTCGCGCCGGCGATGGGGTGGCGCTGACCTGCATATTCGCCGCGCCATTGCTCGGCGTAGCATCCACGCAAATGCGCCGCGACAGCCAACAGCACGACGTCGATTGCGAGATTGAAGCGACAGGACCCTTGTGGCATATTATGCCATAGAGGCCGAAACAGTGAGGACGACGATGCCAACGCGAAACGTCGTGCTGACGAAACACCAACAGGAACTCATTGAGACCCTCGTCGAGTCCGGCCGCTACCAGAACGCCAGCGAAGTGCTGCGCGACGGACTGCGACTGGTGGAGCAACGCGAGGCCGAGGACGCCGGCAAGCTCAAGGCGTTGCGCGCCGCGGCTCGCCTTGGGATTGGGTCATTAGAGCGTGGCGAATTCAAAGAATTCAGGACAATCGACGACCTGCAAACCTATCTGACTGATCTCTCGGAGAAGGTCATCTCCGGAACGGACGAATAAAGCCGTATGGCCCGGCAACAATGGCGCGTCCGCCTCGGTGCTGCCGCGGAAGTCGATTTTGCCAATATTCTGAAATGGACCACTGAGAATTTCGGGCCGCGCCAAGCGCGCGTCTATCGGGACGTGCTGGTTCAAGCGATTGGCGAACTCGCCGATGGCCCTGAGGTTACAGGCTCCAAAACCCGGGACGAGATCGCGCCGGGTCTTCGCACGCTCCACGTTGCACGACGCGGTCGGCGCGGAAGCCACTTCCTCATGTACCGCGCCGCGCCGAATAGCACGATCGAAATCGTGCGCATCCTCCACGACAGGATGGACTTCCGGCGCCACATTCCCACCGACGAAAGCAGCGCATAATCTTCCGATGGCCCCTCACCCCGCCTTCACGCTCGCATCGATCAACATCTTCGCCGCCGCGAGCGCCGACTGCGCGGGGCCGTCTTCGGATTGCTGGCCGGTGACGTAGATGCCTTCGATCAACAGCAGCAGCGCGTCGCCGAGCACGGCCGGCTGACGCGCGCCCATGTTGGCTGCGAGTTCGCGCAGGCGCTTGCGGAAGACCTTCTTGTGCGCTTCGGCGACCTGGCGCGCCGGATTGTCGCGCGACGGATATTCCACCGCGGCGTTGCTCAGGCCGCAGCCGCGATAGCCCTTGGCCACGGCGCGCGACGACAGCTGGCTGATATAGGCGAGCACATGATCGCGCGCATTGCTGTAGGTCTTGCCGCCAGGTCGTTCAAAGTTCTCCCAGAAGCTCACATCGTAATCGCGCAAATAGGCTGCGGCGAGATCGTCCTTGGAGGCAAAGCTGCGATAGAGGCTGGGTTTGGTCACGCCGGCCCGGTCCACCACCTCGTCGACGCCGACGGCGCGGATGCCTTCGCGGTAGAACAGCTCGCTTGCGGAGGCGCGAATGCGATCGGCGGCCCGGAGCGGCGGGTCCGCAGGCATGTCGACTTTCTTCTTCATCGGACTTGGCTGCCTCTCGGATGGGCTTGACAATGTTACTGACCGGTACGTACTAATGCCGCATCGCAATACGTACCGGTAAGTAACATGCCCCCTTCTTCCGTTCAACCTGCCTCCGTTCAATCCGCCTCCGTCTCGAAGCGGCCGTTCGGCCGGAACTACGCCTTCGTGGTCGTCGCCGTGATCTTCCTGGCGCTGCTTGCGTCAGCGGGACTGCGCGCGACGCCCGGCGTGCTGATGCTGCCTCTGCAAAAGACTTTCGGCTGGGACGTCAGCGTGATCTCGTCGTCGGCCGCGGTCGGCATCTTTCTCTATGGCCTCGCCGGTCCCTTCGCCGCGGCCGTGATGCAGCGCTTCGGCATCCGCCGCACGGTGCTGGGCGCGCTGGTGCTGATGTCGCTCTCGACGGCTGCGAGCTATTTCATGACTGCGCCGTGGCAATTGTTCCTGACCTGGGGACTGCTCTCCGGCATCGGCTCGGGCGCGGTGGCCAACGTGCTCGGCGCCACCATCGTCAACCGCTGGTTCACCACCAATCGCGGCCTCGTCATGGGATTGCTGACGGCGAGCACCGCCACCGGCACCCTCATTTTCATGCCGGGCCTCGCGGCCCTGGTCGAATGGGGCGGCTGGCAGCCGGTGGTGCTGACCGTGGCCGCGTGCTGCGCGGCGCTGATTCCGCTGGTGTACATTCTGGTGCCGGAGCGGCCCGCCACGATCGGGCTGCGCTCTTACGGCGGTGCGCATGAGGATCAGCCCGCGCCACCGGCGCAGGGCAATCCGTTCGCCGCCGCGATCAGCAACCTCGTGCGCGCGGCCAAGACACAGACGTTCTGGTTCCTGTTCGCGACCTTCTTCATCTGCGGCTTCACCACCAATGGTCTCGTCGGCACCCATTTGATCGCATTCTGCGGCGACCATGGCATCTTCGAAGTGCAGGCCGCGAGCCTGCTCGCGCTGATGGGGTTCTTCGACCTGTTCGGCACCACTTTGTCGGGCTGGCTCACCGACCGTTTCGATCCACGCAAGCTGTTGTTCTTCTATTACGGCCTGCGCGGGCTCTCGCTGATCTATCTGCCCTACTCGGATTTCTCGTTTGTCAGCCTGTCGGTGTTCGCCGTGTTCTACGGGCTCGACTGGATCGCGACCGTGCCGCCGACCGTGCGCATCGCCAACGAGACGTTCGGCGACAAGAATGCGCCGTTGATCTTCGGCTGGGTCGTCGCCGGTCATCAGTTAGGGGCCGCCTGCGCCGCCTTCTTCGCCGGTTTCATGCGCTCAACGCAGGGTGATTATCTGCAAGCCTTCATGATCGCAGGTGTAACAGGCATCCTCGCCGCCGTGCTGTCGCTGATGATCGGCCGGCGGCCGGTGCAACCGGCGCTCGCCACCGCGTAAAGGGTGACGCGAATTGTCCGAGGTGCTTCGGTGAGCGGAGCCCTCGGACTGCGCCCGTCAGGCCGCCCGGACCGAGTCCAGGAATTTGCCGACTTCGAGCTTGAGGCGATTGCTGTCGCCAGACAATGACCGCGCCGCAGACAGCACCTGCGAACAGGCCGTGCCGGTTTCGGACGCGCCACGCTGCACATCGGTGATGTTGGCAGAAACCCGCTGGGTGCCGTGCGAAGCCTGCTGCACATTGCGGGAGATTTCCTGGGTCGCCGCGCCCTGCTCCTCGACCGCGGCTGCAATCGTCGATGAAACCTCGGACAGCTTTTCGATGGTGCTGCTGATGTTCTGGATCGCGCCAACCGACTCTGCCGTCGCGGTCTGAATGCCCGCGATCTGCTGGCCGATCTCGCCGGTGGCTTTCGCGGTCTGCTCGGCGAGCGCCTTCACTTCCGATGCCACGACCGCGAAGCCGCGGCCGGCCTCGCCGGCACGCGCCGCCTCGATGGTGGCGTTCAGCGCCAGCAGATTGGTCTGACCTGCGATGGTATTGATCAACTCGACGACGTCCCCGATGCGGCTTGCAGCCTTCGACAGCTCGCTGACCCGCTCGTTGGTGATGCGGGCCTGGCCGACCGCATCGTTGGCCATCCGCGCCGATTGCTGCACCTGGCGGCTGATCTCGGTCACGGATGACGCCATTTCTTCGGTGGCGGCGGCAACCGACTGCACATTCGTGGACGCTTCCCCGGACGCGGCGGCGACCGTCGTGGTGAGGTCCTGTGCACGCTCCGCGGTCGAGCTGAGCGTCGAGGCGGAGGCTTCGAGCTTGGTCGCGGCCAACGACACGGTTTCGACGATCTCGCCCACGGCGGTCTCAAAAGTGTCGGCGAGCTTGATCATATCAGCCTTGCGCTGCCCCTCGACGCGCTTGTCCTGATTTGCCTTGGCATCGGCTTCATCCCGCGCTCTCTGTTCGGCATTCTCGCGGATCACGACGACCGTCTTGGCCACATCGCCGACTTCGTCACCGCGATTTGCGCCGGGAATTTCGATATTCAGCTCACCGCCCGCCATCTTGCCGAGTGCGCCACTCAGGCGGGTCAGGGGCCGTGAAACGCCAACAAACGTGAAGATCACCGAGCCGATCAGCGACAGCATCATGATGATAGCCAAGACGAAACTCAGACGGTTCGCCTGGCCCAATTCGGCCGCGGCCTGCGCCTTGGCTTCCCCGGCGCCCTTTTCGGCAATTTCCACGGCCGTTCGCATCAACTCGAGGATCTGGTTGGCAACCGGCAGCGCCTTCACATCGACGAGCTGCTTCTTGTCCGCTTCTGCCTGAATCGCCTCGCGGGTTGCTGCCGAAAATTTCTTCACGATGGTCGCGAGCGAATCGATCGTCCCCAGAAGCCCAGCGTCGCTGACGATGCTTCTGGCACTGTCCAACGTGTCATCCAGTCCAGCGGTACGGTTGTCGATGACGTTCTTCTGGCCCTCGTCGCCGGTTGCGATCAATTGCCAGGTCGCTGAACGAACCGAATTGAACATTGAATCGGCTTCGTTCAGGACCTTTTCGATATCGGACCGATTTGTCGCGCGGATCAGCGCCGACGACAGCAGCAGGTCTTCAAATGTCTTGGTCCACTCGGCGGAGCGATCGTTCCGCTTCTTGGTGATCTCGAAGATCCTGAGCTGGGCCTTTCCGATCTCCGATGCCTGGTTGTTATATTCGGCGGCAAGGAATCTGATTTTCTCCAGCCGCTCCTTGTCGGCCGGATTGGCGACATTGCCGATCGCAACATCGAGCTCCCTGGTCACGGCCGTGAAGGCGGCGTTGAGGCCGCCCAGGCCCTTCTCGAGTTCGGACGAATTCTTCGACTGCCTGGTATCGCGTACCGCCAGCTCCATTCCCCGCAAGGCAATGTTGCCTTGAAGGGTGTGGTCGGCGATCGTCTGGAGCACGCTGGCGCGGTGTTGGGCTGAATTGATGGCCTGCTCCGAGACCATCTGGTTGGCGACCATGGCTCCCGAAAGCAGAACGCCGAACAGGCCCACGGCGCCGAGTTTGTAACCAATACGATTGAGCTTGGGCATGTTGGCGAACTGTCCAAATTCTGGATGACAGAAGTTCTGGGGTGAGCGAATCAAACCCCACGAGGCGCAATCAGGCGGCGGAAAGCGTAGCCGGTGCGCATTATTTTAGGGTTAATTCGTGCCCCGTAGACTGACGGGTCAAAAACGCTTTGCGATGGTGACCGACGTGTTTGATGCCGAACTCTGATGGTGTGGTCGCTCGTTGGGCTTCCCGATCGTAGGCGCCTCTTTCCAGAATGGTGCCAATTGGCCCGACGCTTGCACCCGGCAGGTATGACAATATTCAATCGATGGCGGAATCATTCCGGGAATAGTGGAATTCAAGGGCTGCTGATGGACGACCGAGACCCGCGCTGCATCATGGAGATATTGCGCGACAGGCCCCCCGCGGCATGAATTACCGTTGGGATTGGTCGATCCTCTTCAAAGATACCTATATGGGTTGGCTGTGGAGCGGCCTGCTCTGGACCGTGATCATCAGCCTTGCCAGCTGGGCCGTCGCGCTCATGGTTGGTCTGCTGGCCGGGACCGCCCGGAGTTCGCCCTCGCGTGGTGCCCGGCTGCTGGCCGGACTCTATATCGACGTCTTCCGCAACGTTCCGCCGCTGGTGCAGCTCTTTCTCTGGTATTTCGTGCTGCCTGAAGTGGTCCCCGATTCCTTCGGGCTCTGGCTCAAGCGGGACCTGCCCTATCCGGAGGTCGTCACCGCGGTCGTGGCGATCGGCCTCTTCGCCGGCTCGCGCGTCGCCGAGCAGGTCCGCGCCGGAATCGACGCGGTCGGCGCGCCGCTGATGCCGGCGGCGCTGGCGACGGGGCTACGTCCGGCGCAGGCCTACCGGCTGATCGTTCTGCCGCTGGGCCTGCGCGCCATCGTCGGGCCGCTGACCTCGGAATTCCTGATCACCGTCAAGCTCTCCTCTCTCAGCCTCACGATTGGCGTCCTCGAACTCACCGCGCAGAGCCGCCATGTCGAGAACTACACCTTCCAGGGTTTCGAGGCCTTCACCTTCGCGACGATCGGCTACCTCGTCATCGGCCTGTGCGTGACGGGACTGATGCGCTTCATCGATATCAGGATCGGCGGCGCAGCCCTGCGAAAGACGCCGGCATGAGCGATTTCGACTGGGGTATCATCGCCCGCTCCTCGGCGTTTCTGGCGGAAGGCATGGCGCTCAGCGCGCTGCTGGTCCTGGTTGCGACCGTCGGCGGGCTGATCCTGGGCTTCGGGCTTGCGCTGATGCGGCTGTCCTCGCACCGGTGGCTCTCCGTCCCCGCCTCGACCTACGTCACTGTGATGCGCACGCTGCCGCTGGTGCTGGTGCTGTTCTGGTTCTACTTCCTCGTGCCACTCGCCATCGGCAGGCCGGTCGGGTCGCTCACCTCCGCACTGCTGGCGTTTGTGCTGTTCGAGGCGGCGTTCTACTGCGAGATCGTCCGCGCCGGCATCTCGAACGTTCGTCATGGACAGAGTGATGCGGGACTTGCGACCGGGCTGCGGCGCGCCCAGGTGCTGCGCCTCATCATCCTGCCGCAGGCATTGCGGGCGATGATGCCGCTGATCCTGAACCAGATCGTCATCGTCTTCCAGGACACCTCGCTGGTCTATGTCGTCTCGCTGCATGATTTCCTGACCGCCGCGAGCGTCGTCGCATCCCGCGACGGGCGCGCTACTGAGATGTATGCGCTGGTCGCGGTGGTCTATCTGGTGATTTGCCTGGGCACGACGAAAGCCGCCGAGTTCTACAGGAAGGGCCTTCCGTCATGATCGTCATCGACGATTTGCACAAATCCTACGGCCACCAGCAAATCCTGCGCGCCTGCTCCGCGACCGTCAACCTCGGCGAGGTCGTGGTGGTTTGCGGACCGTCCGGCTCCGGCAAGAGCACGCTGATCAAATGCATCAACGGGCTCGTGCCGTTCGAGCGCGGAACGATCACGGTGGATGGCGTCTCAGTGTCCTCACCCAAGACCGACCTGCCGGCCCTGCGCGCGCGCATCGGCATGGTGTTCCAGAGCTTCGAACTCTATCCACACATGACGGCGTTGCAGAACGTCAGCCTGGCGCAAATCCATGTGCTGAAGCGCTCGCGGGCCGAGGCCGATGCGCGCTCGGAGAAAATTCTGGCGCGGGTCGGGCTCGGCGACAAGCGGGACAGCCGACCCAGCCAGCTTTCAGGCGGACAGCAGCAGCGCGTCTCGATCGCCCGCGCTCTGGCCATGGACCCGCGAGCCATGCTGTTCGACGAGCCAACGTCGGCGCTCGACCCAGAAATGATCAACGAGGTGCTGGAAGTCATGCAGGAGTTGGCACTCGAAGGCATGACCATGATGGTCGTGACCCATGAGATGGGTTTCGCCCAGCGGGTCGCCGATCGCGTGCTGTTCATGGACCGCGGCCAGATCGTGGAGGACACGCCCAAGGCCCAGTTCTTCACCGCCCCCGCCTCGGAGCGAGCCAGGCAGTTCCTCACCAACGTCCTGACGCATTGAGCGGCTGAGATGATCGCCTTTCCCCAACCAGACCCAGAAAAGGCGCTCGCACGATGCGCGTAAGTATTCTTGGAGCCGGCTCCGCTGCCTGCGGCGCTGCCGCCTATCTCTCGACGGCCGGACATGACCCGATGCTGTGGTCGCCTTCCGGCCGGAGCACGCAAGCCCTCGCGGCAGGAGAGCCGCTGCGAGCGACGATGGCGATCGAGACCAGCTTCCATCCGCGCATCGCTGACAGTGCAGCCAAAGCTATCGCCGACGCTGACGTCGTGATGCTCGCCATGCCAGGCTATGCCCACAAGATGGCCCTCGATGAAGCGGCGCGGCACCTGCGGGAGGGACAGCCGATCATCATCAGCTCGCACGCCTCCTTTGGCGCGCTCTATCTCTCGCGGCAGCTCGCGGCGCGTGGCGTCCGTTCGCCGATCATCAATTGGGGCACGACGCTGACGACCGGCCGCAAGACTTCGCCGACCGAGGTCGCCGTCAACTCGGTGCGCTCGAAGATCGATCTCGCGACGGTGCCGCAAGGCGGCAGTGCCGAAGGTCTCGCGCTCTGCACGGCGCTGTTCGGCGACCGCTTCGTCGAACGCGAGGGGCTTCTCGCCATCGCGCTCAGCAATCTCAACCCGCAGAACCACCTCGCCATCGCCCTGTACAACCTGACCCGCATGGAGCGCGGCGAGCGCTGGGGGCAGGCGGAGAACGTCACGCCCGCCGTCGGGCGTGTCATGGAAGCGCTCGACGCCGAGCGGCTGGCGATCGCCGAAGCCTTCGGCGTTTCGGTCCGCACCATCCACGAACACTACGCCTACTCCTACCAACTCCCGGTCGCCAGCATCGCCGAGATGAATGCCGAACTACATAACCGCGGGCGCGGCGGCTTCGGCCCCGCGACGCTGGACAGCCGCTATGTCCTCGAGGACGTGCCCTTCGGATTGCTGCCGACGGTGCTGCTCGGGCAACTCGTCGGGCGGCCGGCGACGTTGCACGATGCTGGGATGACGATGCTTTCGGCGGCCTACGGCCGCGACTTCGCAGGAGATAACGACCTTTTGCCCGCGCTCGGCTTCGCGCAGATGACGAGGGAGGAACTCCAGGCGCGGGCACGCGGAGGATACTAGACGAGGATACTAGACACTTGCCCTCCGCCGGGGGCGGATCACCATGCGAGCGATCGCGACAACCGAAAGAGACCCATGACACTCAATCTTGCTGCCGCCACAGGCGCGTTCCTGGCCATCGGTCTCGCAGCTTCGTCTGCAGGAGCGCAGGAAGTGGACTCCATCGTCAAGAAGTTGCGCGACACCCAGACCATCACCATGGGCGTTCGGGACGCCTTGTTTCCCTACAGCTATCTCGACGACCAAAAGAACCCCACCGGCTATTCGGTCGAGTTCTGCACGCGCATCATCGACGACATCAAGAGCGAGTTGAAGCTGCCCGAGATCAAGATCAAATACGTCCCGGTCACGATCCAGAACCGTCAGGCGCTCGTCGCCAATGGCACGATAGACCTCGAATGCGAAGGCACGGTCAACACCTTCGGCCGCAACAAGCAGGTCGACTTCTCGTCGGTCTCCTATGTCTCGTCGAGCCAGATGCTCGTCCTTAAGAGCGCCGGCATCAAGAGCTATGACGATTTGAACGGCAAGATCGTCGCGGTAGCGACCGGCGGCAGCAGCGAGCCTGACCTCAAAAACCTGATCGCCGAAAAGAAGCTGAACATCCGGATCGTGAATGTCGACGACCACGCGGCCGGGCTCATCACCGTCGAGACCCGGCGCGCCGACGCTTATTTCAGCGACAATGGCGCCTTCTACGGGCTGATCCGGCAGTCGAAGAAGCCGGACGCGCTTGAAATCGTCGGTGACGAATATGGCTACGCGCCGCAGGGCTTCATGGTGCCCAAGCTCAATCCGACGATCCTCTGGATCGTCAACCACTCGATGGGGAAGATGTTCAAATCGGGCGAGGCCGAGGCCCTGTTCAACAAATGGTTCGGCCAGTTCGGCGCTCACGTCACGCCGAAACTAAGGGCGGCGTGGTCCACCCAGTCCTACGCCGAATGAGCCCGGCCTGACATCGCGCCGGTTTCGCCTCGCCTTGCGCAGGGCGGATCGACGGGGGTGGTCGTCCCTTGGCGATCGCCTGCGCAATCCGTCAGCGCCCTTGGCGTCAGGCCGAAACGGAAACTACCCGGCTTGGCGGGTCCTTGTAATCCCGCGCCCAGTGGCATATGTCTACGGCATATGCTTGGAGATAACCCATGCCTGAGCAGAGGCACGTCAGACTGTTCCGCAACGGCCGCAACCAGGCGGTCCGTATTCCTGTGGAGTTCGAACTGCCGGGCGACGAAGCGATCATGCACCGCGACGGCGATCGTCTGGTGATCGAGCCGGTGCGTAAGCGCGGACTGGTCGCCCTGCTCAAAACGATGAAGCCGCTGGAAGAGAGTTTTCCTGAAATCGACGACCCCCCGCCCGCGCCGGAGAGCGTGTTTTGACTCGCTACATGCTGGACACGAACATCGTTTCCGACCTGATCAGAAATCCGCAGGGCAAAGTTGCAAAACGGATCGCCAAGCTGGGCGAGGACAACATCTGCACCAGTATCATCGTGGCGGCCGAACTGCGCTACGGCTGCACGAAGAGCGGGTCGAAGCGACTGCTCAAAGCTGTCGAAGACCTGCTCGGCGAGATAAATGTGCTGCCATTCGAAGTGCCAGCCGACACCGAATACGGCGGAATTCGCGCCAAGCTGGAAGCGGCGGGAAAGCCGATCGGCGGCAACGACCTGCTGATCGCCGCTCATGCCTATGCGACCGGCGCCACGATCGTGACCGCCAATACCGGTGAATTCAAACGTATCCCCGGCCTGAACGTGGAGAATTGGCTTGCTTGAAAACTTACGAGCAAACCAACCTAGCTTAGCAACACAAACAGACGCGGCTGATGCAATGAGAGGGCCGATTCAGGACCCTGAGTTCGCAGTTTTATTCTGAATGATGAGAAAATGGCGCGCCCGGAACGATTCGAACGTCCGACCCTCAGATTCGTAGTCTGATGCTCTATCCAGCTGAGCTACGGGCGCGTGTTTCGCGAACAGCGTTGGCGGGCCAAAGCCCGCACGCAGCCTCCGGACAGCGCCGGAGGGGTGCGAAAGAGCGCTCTGACTAACCGCTCTTGCCCCGATTGGCAAGGTCCGGGTTAGGGAGATTTTGCAGCTAAATGACAATTTCGATGTCGGCCTTTGGCCGATTACGCCCGCGCCCGCTCGTTGCGGATGGAGAGGAGTTCCACGGGGCGGTCGGGGATGACGATCCGGAAGGTGGCGCCGATGGTGCCTTCGACCAGGTGGATGTCGCCGCCATGGGCGCGGATGAGCTCGGCGGCGATCGCCAGCCCAAGCCCGCTGCCGCCGGGGCGGCCGGAGGTCTGGAACGCCTCGAACAGATGCTCCCGGGTCCGCGGGGGAACGCCGGGGCCGGTGTCGGAGACCTCCAGGATGGCGACCGCGCCCTCGCGTTTGCCGGTGATCCGGATCTGCTGCACGCCGCCGTCGCCGGCCGCATGGCTTTCCAGCGCCTGGGCGGCGTTGCGCACGAGGTTGAGCAGCACCCGAAACAGCTGGTCGGGATCGGCATCGACCGCGAGCCCGCGCTCGACGGCGGCGACCCAGGCAATCGAGGCGTCGTTGGCGAGACCCGCGGTCTCGCGCACCTCCAGCACGACAGGCTCGATCAGCATCATGCGGCGGTCGGGCGCGGCCTCCTGGGCGCGGCCATAGGACAGCGTCGACTGGCAGAAGGCGATAGCGCGCTCGAGCGAGCGCACGAGCTTTGGCGCAAAGCGCTGCACCCGCGGATCGGGCACGCTGGCGAGCTGGTCCGACAGCAGCTGGGCCGACGCCAGCAGATTGCGCAGATCGTGGTTGATCTTGGAGACGGCGAGGCCGAGGGCGGCGAGCCGGCTCTTCTGATGCAGCATCGACATCAGATCGCGCTGCATGTCCGACAATTCGCGCTCGGCGACGCCGATTTCGTCGCTGCGCTGGCTCGGCACGATGATCCGCGCCGAACTCTCGGGATTCTCGTGGAAGCCGACCAGGCTCGCGGTCAGCCGCCGCATCGGCCGCACGAACAGATAATGCAGCGCGAGGTAGACGAGGCCCGCGGTCAGCGCCGCGATGATCAGCGCGACCACCACGACGTTGCGGGAGAAGCGGTACATCGATTGCCGCAGCGGCAGCTCGTCGGTGACGATCTCGATGAACTGGGCGTTGCCGACACCGGGGCCGACGATGCGGATCGGCTGGTTGCCGGTCTCCAGCATCATCTGGAACGAGCCGGTGATCGCCTCCCACGCGGTCATGTCGCGCAGGTCGATGTCGTGCTCGATCGTGGCCGGCAGATTGTCGCTGGCGAGCAGGCGGCGCTGCTGGCCCATCTTGATCGCGACCGCGCGCGCATTGATGCTTTTGAGGATCTGCCGCGACAGCGAATCGGGAACCATGCCGAGCGGCGCCGCATCGAGCACCAGCGCCGCCGTGTTGGCCGCCGCGACGCGGTCGTTGAGCCGGTTGACCCAGAAATTGGCGATCGCGGGGACATAGAGCAGGCTCGCCGCGATCATCACCAGGGGAACGGTCAGCAGCAGCAGCTTGCCGGACAGGCCAAGCCCCGCCGGCCCGCGCGACCGCGTCACCGGCGGGTCCGGCTGATCCATGACCCGATCTGTGGCTCGATCCAAAGCTCTATCCAAGTCTTGGGTCGGCTGGAGGTCTGTCGCCACAAAATTCGCCCCTGCTGGCCTTGCTACTGGAGGACTGGCTATTGGAGGATGCGACCCACACTAGGGCCGGTCAAATTACGGATCGCTAATCTCCCAAGGTGGGATGTAAGCGCTGATCCGGCGAGCCGCTACCTCAAGAGTTAAAAACCCCGCCGAAACAGTGATATTCATCCGACCTGTGCGGTCCTGCGACGTTGACGAAGAGGGGACGCTCCCTTATAAGCCGGCCAAATTGTCCGCGATGACCCGGCGTGAAGCTGGGAGCGGCTCTCTTGGGGCCGGAAATGGCCCATTTTGGGCCGCATCTTCCGGACTTTACCCTTAATTCTACAGGCAAATTGCCCGGTCAGCGGAGAAAAACCCGTGAAGCGGACTTATCAACCCAGCAAACTGGTGCGCAAGCGTCGTCACGGCTTCCGGGCTCGTCTCGCCACTGCCGGCGGCCGCAAGGTTCTCGCCGCACGCCGCGCCCGCGGCCGCAAGCGTCTGAGCGCCTGAGCCGGACCCCCTTTTTGGGATTTCATCATGGATCGGCTGAGGCAGCGGGCGGATTTCGTCGCCGTTGCCAATGGCGCGCGGGTGAATAGTCCCGCGTTCGTCCTGCAAAGCCTTGACCGCAGAAGCCTTGGCCGCGACGACAGCGGCCCGATCCGGATCGGCTTCACCGTTACCAAAAAGAACGGCAACGCCCCCGAGCGCAATCGCATCCGGCGCCGGCTTCGCGAAGTGGTGAAGCGGCTCGATCCGGTATCGATGCTACCCCATCATGATTATGTGCTGGTCGGACGCAGGGACGCGCTCACGCGCGACTTCGCGACCATGATCGACGATCTCCGCGCAGCGTTCACAAAGCCCGCGCGGCAGGCGCACAAGGGACGCGGCCAAAAGCCCGCCCCAGCGACCAGCCGCAAACCGGATTGATGACGAGACAATAGTGATGACCGACAATCGCAACACCATCCTCGCCGTCATTCTGTCCGGCCTGGTGCTGATCGCCTGGCAGTATTTCTACAACGTGCCGGCGATGGAGAAGCAGCGCGCCCAGCAGCAGACGCAGGCCGAGCTCCAGAAGACCGCGCCGCAGCCGACGGCGTCCGCAACGCCGGGCGCCACACCGCAGTCCGGCAGTGCGCCGGCGCCCGCGACGACCCCGGGCGCGAACCAGCAGGTCCAGCCGGTCGTGGCCCGCGACACCGCGATTGCAGCCAGCCCGCGCGTGAAGATCGACACACCGCGCCTCGCCGGCAGCATCGCGCTGAAGGGCGGCCGCATCGACGACCTCGCGCTGCTGCAATTCCGTGAGACGGTCGACCCGAAGTCGCCGCCGATCATCCTCTATTCGCCCTCGGGCACGGCAGAACCCTATTACGCCGAGTTCGGCTGGGTGGCGGCGACGGGCGTGACGGCGAAGATGCCGGACGCGCAGACCGTCTGGCAGCAGGACGGCAGCGGCAGCCTGACGCCGACCACGCCGGTGGTGCTGAAATATGACAATGGCGAAGGCCTCACCTTCCGCCGCACCATCTCGGTCGACGATCACTATCTCTTCACCGTCAAGGACGAGGTGAGCAATGTCGGCAATGCGCCGGTCAAGCTCTTCCCCTTCGCGCTGATCTCGCGCCACGGCACGCCGCAGGTCTCGGGCTATTACATCCTGCATGAAGGCCTGATCGGCTATCTCGATGGCTTGCAGGAATACGCCTACAAGAAGATCGACGAAGCGAAGTCGGTGAGCTTCAAGGCCACCAACGGCTGGCTCGGCATGACCGATAAGTACTGGGCCTCGGCGTTGCTGCCCGACACCAGTGCCGAGCTTCAAGCGCGCTTCTCGTCGAACCTCAACGGCAATGTGCACACCTACCAGACCGACTATCTGCTCGATCCCGTCACCGTCGCGATCGGCGGCACCGCAACCGCGAACGCGCGGCTGTTTGCGGGCGCCAAGGAAGCCGGCGTCGTCGGCGTGTTCCCGTTCGCAGGCCTCGGCGGCTACAACAAGGAGCTCGGCCTCAACCATTTCGATCTCTTGATCGACTGGGGCTGGTTCTACTTCATCACCAAGCCGATGTTCCTCGGGCTCGACTTCTTCTACCGCTTCTTCGGCAATTTCGGCATCTCGATCCTGCTCGTGACCGTGATCGTGAAGCTCTTGTTCTTCCCCTTGGCGAACAAGTCCTACGCCTCGATGGCGAAGATGAAGTCGATCCAGCCGCAGCTTGCGGTGCTGAAAGAGCGCTACCCTGACGACAAGGTGAAGCAGCAGCAGGAGATGATGGAGATCTACCGCAAGGAGAAGATCAATCCGGTCGCCGGCTGTCTTCCCGTGGTGATCCAGATCCCGGTGTTCTTCTCGCTCTACAAGGTGCTGTTCGTCACCATCGAGATGCGGCACGCGCCATTCTTCGGCTGGATCAAGGATCTCTCCGCGCCCGATCCGACCAATCTGTTCACGCTGTTCGGCCTGATCCCGTTCGATCCGACCACGCTTCCCCTGTTCGGCCACTATCTCGCGCTCGGCATCTGGCCGATCATCATGGGCATCACGATGTGGTTCCAGATGAAGCTGAACCCGACGCCGCCGGATCCGACCCAGCAGATGATCTTCAACTGGATGCCGCTGATCTTCACCTTCATGCTGGCGGGCTTCCCGGCGGGTCTCGTGATCTACTGGGCCTGGAACAACACGCTGTCGGTGCTCCAGCAGAGCTTCATCATGCGCCGCAACGGTGTGAAGGTGGAGCTGTTCGATAATCTCAAGGCGACGTTCGCGAAGAAAGCGACGTAGCTCCGTCATTGCGAGCGCTTCGCTTCCGCCTTCGCTCTTCGAGCTACGGCGGACAAGTCGCTCGCAATGACGCGGTAAACAACTGAAAGCCTTCGCATGACCGACGACAAAGATGCGAAGCTGATCGAGGCCGGGCGAAAACTGTTCACCCGCGACTGGCAGTTCATCTGGGCCTCGCCCTCGATTGCATCGCTGCCGCCGATGGCGGGGCTGGAGATCGCCTTTGCCGGCCGCTCCAATGTCGGCAAGTCGAGCCTGATCAACGCGCTCACCGGCCGCAACGCGCTGGCGCGCACCTCGCACACGCCGGGCCGCACCCAGGAGCTGATCTTCTTCGAGGTCCCCGGCAAAGCCGACTTGCGGCTCGTCGACATGCCCGGCTACGGCTATGCCAAGGCGCCCAAGACCCAGGTCGCGTCCTGGACCGATCTGATCCACAAATTCCTGCTCGGCCGCGCCTCGCTCGCGCGGGTCTATTTGCTGATCGATGCGCGGCACGGGCTGAAGGACGTCGACCATGAAATCCTGGGCACGCTCGATCGCTCCGCCGTCAGCTATCAGATCGTGCTGACCAAGGCCGACCAGGTGAAGGCATCGGAGCTTGCCGAGAGAATCGCCGAGACCGGCCTTGCGCTCGCCAAGCATCCCGCCGCGTTTCCGGATGTGCTGACGACCTCGTCGCGCTCCGGGGCCGGAATGTCCGAGCTGCGCGCCGCGATGGCGAAGCTCCTGGAAGAGCGGACATCGTAATGGCCGTGTTCCGCCTGTTGATTGGGCTTGCCGGTTTGATGGGCGCCGCCGGCGTGGCGCTGGCGGCCGCGTCCGCGCACGGCGGCGATGCGAGCCGGCTCGCCTCCGCCAGCGCCATGCTGCTGTTTCATGCAACTGCCATACTTGCGACCGTCGCGCTGCTCACGCACGGCCTTCTGCACGGCGGAATTGGCCTCATGGCAGCGTTCGGCTTCGTGATCGCAGCCACGCTGTTCGCGGGCGACCTCACCGTGCGGCAATACGCCGGGCATTCGCTGTTTCCCTACGCCGCGCCGACCGGCGGAACGCTGATGATCGTGAGCTGGCTGGCGGTGACGCTGGCAGCGGTGGTGCCCAAGCGCTGATCCGTAGCCCGGATGGAGCGAAGCGCAATCCGGGACCGCTGGCGCTTTTGGCACCGACCCCGGATTACGCTTCCGCTCCATCCGGGCTACGCAGCTACATACCAGTCCCACTTTGCGCCTCGCCCGCCAATCAGATAGAACGCAGGCCGCGTTTGTCCCGCCAGCGAGATCTGCCAGATGACCGAAATCTCCCCGCTCGACCAGGCCCGCATCCTGTCCGAAGCGCTGCCGCACATGCAGCAGTATGACGAAGAAACCATCGTCATCAAATATGGCGGCCATGCCATGGGTGACGAGGAGACCGCGAGGAATTTTGCCCGCGACATCGTGCTGCTCGAGCAGACCGCGATCAACCCGGTGGTGGTGCATGGCGGCGGGCCGCAGATCGCGACCATGCTCAAGCGCCTCGGCATCGTCTCAGAATTCGCAGCCGGCCTGCGCATCACCGATGCCGCGACCATCGAGATCGTCGAGATGGTGCTCGCCGGCTCCGTCAACAAGCAGATCGTCGGCTACATCAACGAAGCCGGCGGCAAGGCCGTGGGCCTGTCAGGCAAGGACGCCAACATGGTGAAGGCGTCGAAGACGACGCGCACCATCATCGATCCGGACTCGCATATCGAGAAGGCGGTCGATCTCGGCTTCGTCGGCGACCCCGAGAAGGTCGACCTCACGCTGCTGAACCAGCTCATCGGCTATGAGCTGATCCCGGTGCTGGCGCCGCTGGCGACCTCGAAAGATGGCCAGACGCTGAATGTCAACGCCGACACTTTTGCGGGTGCGGTTGCCGGCGCGCTGAAGGCAAAACGTCTGCTGCTGCTCACCGACGTGCCGGGCGTGCTCGACAAGTCGAAGAAGCTGATCCCGCAGCTTTCGATCAAGGACGCGCGAAAGCTGATCGCCGACGGCACCATTTCCGGCGGCATGATCCCGAAGGTCGAGACCTGCATCTACGCACTCGAACAGGGCGTCGAGGGCGTCGTCATCATCGACGGCAAGATGCAGCACGCGGTGCTGCTCGAGCTCTTCACCAACACGGGCACGGGAACGCTGATCCACAAGTGATGAGCGAGCGGCCAAGGACCGAGGGCGCCCCGCCCGCGCTTGACGAGCGCGGGACGAGGCCTCGCCGTCGCTCGGTCGTGACCCGTTTCCTGATGACGCTGCCGGCAGCAGTCGTGTCATTCGTCTTCTCCTCCGCACCGGCCGTCGCCGACCTCAAGATCTGCAACCGCATGTCCTATGTCGTCGAGGCCGCGATCGGCATCGACGACAAGGCGGCGACTGCGACGCGGGGCTGGTTCAGGATCGATCCCGCCACCTGCCGCGTGGTGGTGCAGGGCACGCTCTCGGCCGACCGCATCCTGCTCAATGCGCGTGCGCTCGGCGTCTATGGCGCTTCGCCCATCCCCCAGAACGGCAGCGACATGCTTTGCGTCGCGCAAGACAATTTCGTCATCGCGGCCGCGCGACAGTGCCGCGCCGGCCAGACCCAGGCTGCCTTCACCCAGATCACGCCGACGCAGAGCGACGACGGCAATTTCACCGCCTATCTCGCCGAGGATTCCGAATATGACGACGAACAGGCGCGGCTCGCCGGCATCCAACGGCTGCTGCTGATCGCCGGCTATGATGCAGCCCCGATCGACGGCGTCGACGGGCCGAAGACGCAAGGTGCCCTTGCCGCGTTCCTGAAAAGCCGCGGGCTGCCATCCGACATCGTCTCGTCGCCGAACTTCTTCAAGACCATGGTCGACGCGGTGCAGACGCCATCGCCGAGCGGCCTGACCTGGTGCAACGACACGCCGCACAAGGTAATGGCGGCGGTTGCCGCCGACGACGGCAAGTCGGTGACGAGCCGCGGCTGGTATCGCATCGATCCCAAGACCTGCCTGCATCCCGACGTGACCGGCACACCGAAACAGATCTTCAGCTTCGCCGAAGCCGTCGATACCGACAACCGCGTTATCAAGCAGCAGGACAAGCCGTTGAACTGGGGCGGCGACAGGCAGCTCTGCACGCGCGAGACCAAGTTCGAGACCAACGAGCAAAGCGATTGTCCCGCGCGCGGATTTGCGGCGACGGGTTTTGGCGCCGTGGACATGTCGAGCGGCGGCAAGACGCTGCGCTTTGCGGTGCCGTGATGGTGATGGTGTGATCAGCTCTAGCGCCACAAACACCCGTGTCGTCCCGGCGAAGGCCGGGACCCATAACCCCAGGATTGGGTTTGACGAAGAACGACGACCAGAGTGCCTCATTGATAGATCACGCGGTATGGGTCCCGGCCTTCGCCGGGACGACGGCGGAAAGTGGGCCACGCTTGCGAGTAGCAGATAGAGATTTGATATGAGCCCACCCCGCCGCACCTTCGCCCATATCGACACCTGGATGTTCGACCTCGACAACACGCTCTACCCGCATCACGTCAATCTGTGGCAGCAGGTCGATGCGCGGATCGGGGAGTTCGTTTGCAACTGGCTGAACGTGAGCCCTGCGGAAGCGCGCAAAATCCAGAAGGATTATTATTTGCGCTTCGGCACCACGATGCGCGGCATGATGACCCTGCATGGCGTGCGCGCCGACGACTATCTCGCTTACGTCCACAAGATCGACCACTCGCCGCTGGAGCCGAACCCGCAGCTCGGCGAAGCGATCGCGAAACTCCCGGGACGCAAGCTGATCCTCACCAACGGCTCGGTCGACCATGTCGACGCCGTGCTGGCGCGGCTCGGCCTCGCCTCGCATTTCGACGGCGTGTTCGACATCATCGCCGCCGGGTTCGAGCCGAAGCCCGCGCCGCAGACCTATCAGAAATTCCTCGCAGACCATTCGGTCGATCCGACACGCGCCGCCATGTTCGAGGACCTCGCCCGCAACCTCACCGTTCCGCACCAGCTCGGCACGACCACGGTGCTGGTGGTGCCTGACGGCACCAAGGAAGTGGTGCGCGAGGACTGGGAACTGGAGGGGCGCGATGCGGCCTATGTCGACCACGTCACGGACGATCTGGCGGGGTTTTTGGCGGGGCTGTCACGTTAGGCCCGTAGCCCGGATGGAGCGAAGCGAAATCCGGGACATCGCACCGCAGGAGAGACTTTCCCGGATTGCGCTTCGCTCCATCCGGGCTACAGGGCTCGCGCGCCCCGGGACGACGGCGGAGTATGCCTTGACTCCTCCCCGCCAAATCCCGAAAAAGCCTCCCAATCCGCCCCAAATTCCCGTCCGTCTCTGAGGAAATCCCGATGTCCCTGTCCGCCCTCGAATCCACCATCAACAGCGCTTTCGACGCGCGCGACGGCATCTCGACCTCGACCAAGGGTGAGGTGCGCGAGGCCGTGGACCAGGTGCTGGAGACCTTGGACAAGGGCGAGGCGCGCGTCGCCGAGCGCGGGGCCGACGGCAAGTGGAAGGTCAATCAATGGCTGAAGAAGGCCGTGCTGCTCTCCTTCCGCCTCAACGACATGGACGTCATTGGCGGCGGTCCCGGCAAGGCGAGCTGGTGGGACAAGGTGCCCTCCAAGTTCGAAGGCTGGGGCCCGAATCGTTTTCGCGACGCCGGGTTTCGTGCGGTGCCGGGCGCCATCGTCCGCCGCTCGGCCTTCATCGCCAAGAACGTCGTGCTGATGCCGTCCTTCGTCAATCTCGGCGCCTATGTCGATGAGAGCACCATGGTCGACACCTGGGCGACCGTCGGCTCCTGCGCGCAGATCGGCAAGCGCGTGCACATCTCCGGCGGCGCCGGCATCGGCGGCGTGCTCGAGCCGCTCCAGGCCGAGCCCGTCATCATCGAGGACGATTGCTTCATCGGCGCACGCTCCGAGGTCGCCGAGGGCGTCATCGTGCGCAAGGGCGCGGTGCTGGCGATGGGCGTGTTTCTTGGCGCCTCGACCAAGATCGTCGATCGCGAGACCGGCGAGATCTTCATCGGCGAAGTGCCGGAATATTCCGTCGTCGTCCCCGGCGCGCTGCCCGGCAAGCCCATGAAGAACGGCCAGATCGGCCCGAGCACCGCCTGCGCCGTCATCGTCAAGCGCGTCGACGAGCGCACGCGGTCGAAGACCAGCATCAACGAGCTGCTGCGGGATTGAGTTCGGGCCGCGAGCCCCAATCCCTCACCGTCCCCCTGAGGTGCGCGCCCTGCAACGCAGGGCAAGCCTCGAAGGGCGACGGCCCGGCTGACGCATCTCGGCCGTCCATCCTTCGAGGCTCGCCATGGCGCGCGTTGCGCCCCATGGCTCGCACCTCAGGATGACGGGTTAAGTAGCGGATCGAACCCACCCTCCCTCCATCGCGACCAATTCCCGGGCGGCCTCGACCGCCCGGAGCCTTTGGCATGGACTGGACCTGGTATCTCTTCCGCTTCGACGGCCGCATCAACCGGGCCCTGCTGTGGCAGGCGCTGCTGATCGTCGCGTTGCTGGTGGGGCTGCTGGGGATCATCGGTCAGGTCATCGGAATCGTCGAAGGGGCCTCATCGACCCTCAAGTTCAAGCTCGACTTCGATTTCGACTTCGGCCTCGATGACCTCTTCAAGGTGGTCGACCCGCGAGCCTATCGTTTGCTGCCATCCGCCGAGCGTCCAACCCTGATCCTCAAGGTCCTCGGCACCTCGCTGTTTCTCTGGATCTACCTCGCGACCGCGATCAAACGGCTGCACGATCGCGACAGAAGCGGCTGGTGGATCATTCCCTTCTTCTTCGTCCCCAATCTGCTGTTTCATTTCCGGGGTGTTCTGCTCTGGGGTTTTCTGCCTGACGCCGACTGGTTTGTTGCGTTCGACTTGGCCATCCACGCGCTGTGGCTGTGGGGGCTTATCGAGTTGTTCATTGCGCCCGGCACCTCGGGCAGCAACCGGTTCGGCCCTGATCCGCTGGCTGAGATTGAGGAGAGCCCGGCATCCGCCTCGCCCCCTGCAAAAAGCTGGGACCAGCAGAGCGAAATCGAATTTGTCCCGCCGAGTGCTAGCCCACCCGGCGGCATGCATGTTAAGCGAGGCGCATGAACGATGCCTTGTCCATTGCCCGCGATCTGATCCGCTGCCCCTCGGTAACTCCGGCCGATGCCGGTGCGCTGGGCGTGCTTGAAACGGCCCTCAACGCTGCCGGTTTTACCTGCCACCGCGTGACCTTCAGCGAGCCCGGCATCGCCGACGTCGACAATCTCTATGCGCGGATCGGCACTGACGGCCCGCACATCACCTTCGCCGGCCACACCGACGTGGTGCCGCCCGGCGACGAGAGCGCCTGGAGCGTCGGCGCATTCTCGGGCGAGGTCCGGGACGGTTTTCTGCACGGCCGCGGCGCGGTCGACATGAAGGGCGGCATCGCCTGCTCGGTGGCCGCGGTGCTCGAACATCTTGCCGCGAACGACGGCAAGGCGCGTGCGGATGGCAAGGGCTCGATCTCGTTCCTGATCACCGGCGATGAGGAAGACGTCTCCATCAACGGCACCATCAAGCTATTGAAATGGGCCGCGGAGCGCGGCGAAAAATTCGATCATTGCGTGCTCGGCGAGCCCTCCAATGTCGAGACACTCGGCGACACCATCAAGGTCGGCCGCCGCGGCTCGCAATCCGGCACGCTTTACGTCGACGGCGTGCAGGGCCATGTCGCCTATCCGCTTCGCGCCGCCAATCCGGTGCCGGACATTTCGCGATTGATCGTGGCGATCTCCGACGAGCCGCTCGACCACGGCAGCGCGCAGTTCCAGGCCTCCAATCTCGAATTCACCTCGGTCGACGTCGGCAACACCGCCAACAACGTCATCCCCGGCCAAGCCCGCGCAAAATTCAACATCCGCTACAACGACAACCACACGCAAGCGAGCCTGCGCGAGCTGGTCGAGACGCGGCTGACAAAGGCCTGCGGCAACCGCATCCGCGCCCGCATCGTCTGGGAGCCGTCGAACTCCAACGTGTTCGTCACCAAGCCCGGCCCGTTCACCGATCTCGCGGTCTCCGCGATCGAGGAGATCACGGGCCGCAAACCGGAGCTGTCGACCTCAGGCGGCACCTCGGATGCGCGCTTTATCTCCAGCTATTGCCCTGTGATCGAGTTCGGCCTGGTCGGCCAGACCATGCACCAGGTCGACGAGCGCGTGCCGGTCAAGGATCTGGAGAAGCTGACAAAGGTGTATCGGGGGATACTGACGCGGTATTTTGCGTAGCGCTCAGCTGTCATCGCCCGCGAAGGCGGGCGATCCAGTACTCCGAGACAGCAGTGGTTAAGCCGAGAGGCCGCGGCGTACTGGATGCCCGCCTTCGCGGGCATGACAGTGGTGGGGTTGGCGAGAGCGCGCGTCCCTTCTACTTCAATAATCCACCTTCATCAGATACAGCCCGTCCGGCGGAGCGACGATGCCGCAGGCGGCGCGGTTGCGGGCTTCGAGCGCTTGGGAGAGATCGTCGGCGGTCCAACGGCCTTCGCCGACCCACATCAGCGATCCCACCATCGAGCGGACCTGGCTGTGCAGGAAGGAGCGCGCGGAGGTGAGGATCGTCACCTCGCGGCCGTCGCGCAGCACGTCGAGCTGATCGAGCGTCTTCTCTGGCGATTTGGCCTGGCACTCGGTGTCGCGGAACGTCGTGAAATCGTGCTTGCCGAGCAGGCGTTGTGCCGCCGCATGCATCGCATCGCTATCGAGCCGGCGCGGCACGCGCCAGGCGTGGCCGATATCGAGCGCGAGATTGGCGCGGGTGTTGACGATGCGATAGCGGTAGTGGCGCTTCACGGCCGAGAAGCGCGCCTCGAAAGTCTCGGGCACGATCTCGGCCTCTAACACCGCGATCGGATGCGGGCGCAGATGCGCATTCAGCCCGTCGCGAAAACGGCCCGGCGGAAACTGCTTCTCGATATCGACATGGGCGACCTGGCCGCGCGCATGCACGCCGGCATCGGTGCGGCCGGCGCCATGGACGCGCAGATCCGCACCGGTCATCGCCTTCACCGCCGCCTCAAGCGCGCCCTGCACCGAGGGCAGAGTGTCCTGCACCTGCCAGCCGAAGAACGGCGCGCCGTCATATTCGATGGTGAGCTTGTAGCGGGGCATCAGGCCAGCCGCATCGGCGGCTCGACCTTCACGCCGCGCAGGAAGTCCACGGCCTGCATCCGCGCCTTGCCTTCGCGCTGGAGCTCGAGAATGCGGATGGCGCCCTCGCCGCAGGCGATGGTGAGTTGATCGTCGAGCACCTCGCCCGGCGCGCCCGAACCCTTGGCCAGCTCACAGCGCAGGATTTTCACGCGTGCCTTCTCAAGCTCGGCCCAGGCGCCAGGAAACGGCGACAGACCGTGGATGTGGCGCAGCACGTCGCGCGCGGGTTTGGTCCAGTCGATCCGTGCCTCAGCCTTGTCGATCTTGGCGGCATAGGTGACGCCATCCTCACTCTGCTTCTTGAGCTGAAGCCCGCCGCGCCCGAGCGCGGCCATGGCGCGGACCATCAGATCGGCGCCGAGACGGGAGAGGCGATCGTGCAGATCGACCGCGGTCATGTTGTCGGGAATCGCGATGCGCTCGGCCATGGCGACGTCGCCGGTATCGAGCCCGACGTCCATCTTCATCACCATCACGCCGCTCTCGGCGTCACCGGCCATGATGGCGCGGTTGATCGGTGCAGCCCCGCGCCAGCGCGGCAGCAGCGAGGCGTGCAGATTGTAGCAGCCGAGCTTTGGCGCATCGAGGATCGCCTGCGGCAGGATCATGCCATAGGCGACGACGACGGCAGCGTCGGCATCGAACGCGCGAAATTCCTCGAGCGCTTCCTCAGTCTTCAACGTCTTCGGCGTCAGCACGGGCACGCCGAGCTTTCGGGCAGCCTCTTCCACCGGGGTCGGCTGCAATTGCAGGCCACGCCGCCCGCCCGGCTTCGGCGCGCGGGTGTAGACGGCCACGATCTCGTGGCCATGCGCGACGAGCTCGAGCAGCGTCGGCACGGAGAAATCGGGCGTACCCATGAAGATCAGGCGAAGGGGCATCGACGGAACTCACTCCCCGCGCTTGGCGGCCTTCTCGAACTTCTTGATCACGCGGTCGCGCTTGAGCTTTGACAGATAGTCGACGAACAGCACACCGTTGAGATGGTCGATCTCGTGCTGGATGCAGGTGGCGAAGAGGCCTTCGGCATCCTGCTCGTGCACCTTGCCGTCGAGATCGGTGAAGCGCACGCGCACCTTCGCAGGCCGTTCGACCTCCTCGTAATATTCGGGGATCGAAAGACAGCCTTCCTCGTAGACCGACAGCTCCTCGGACGAGGCGATCACTTCCGGATTGATGAAGACGCGCGGCTCCGGCGTGGTTTCGCCGTTCTCGTCGCGCTTGGCGAGGTCCATGGTAATCAGCCGCAAGGGCTGCGCGATCTGGATCGCCGCGAGCCCGATGCCGGGCGCGTCGTACATGGTCTCGAACATGTCGTCGGCAAGCTTGCGGATCTCCGGCGTGACCTTCTCGATCGGCTTGGAGACCAGACGCAGCTGCTTGTCGGGCAGGATGATGATTTCTCTGAGGGCCATGGCGGGCGATTTAAGCCGCGCGCGCCGAGCGGTCAATGCGGCCGGGAACTCCGTTAACGATCCGCTAACCATAAATCCTAGGGTTTCGTTAACCATAAAAATTAACGGGGCATTACCCATAAATGTTCGCTATTCGTTCGTGCGGGGATGCGAATCGGCTAGAAGCACAGGCATGAACGAGATCATTTTCCTGGTTGGCGACTGGCCGGTGCGCACCATCGATGCGCTGATCGGCTTCGGCGTCCTGGTCCTCATCCTGCTGCTGGTGATTGCGGTGGTGATCGCGCGCTCGGGACGGCGCGGCGCGGAACTCGCGATGGCCAATGCCATCCGGGCCGACGAGCTCGAGGAGCGCGTCAGCCAAATGCTGCACGCCCAGAGCGAGGCCTCGGGCCGGGTCGATGCCATGACCCAGACGCTGGCCGGCCGCCAGGCCGATATGGCGCGGGCGGTCAACGAGCGGCTGGATTCGGTGACCCATCGCGTCGGCCAGTCCATGGAGAACACCACCCGCAACACCATGGAGAGCCTGCACGCGCTGCACGAGCGGCTCGGCATCATCGACAGCGCGCACAAGAACCTGACCGATCTCACCACCCAGGTGACGACCTTGCGCGACGTGCTCGCCAACAAGCAGTCGCGCGGCGCCTTCGGCCAGGCCCGAATGGAGGCGATCGTCCAAGACGGACTGCCGAAAGGTGCCTATGAGTTCCAGTTCACGCTCTCGACCGGAAAGCGGCCGGACTGCGTCGTGTTCCTGCCGGACCAGCGACCGCTCTGCATCGATGCGAAATTTCCGCTGGAGGCGATGACCGCGCTGCATGACGCCCGCACCGACGAGGAGAAGCGGATCGCCACGCAGCGCTTGCGCGGCGACGTGATGAAGCATGTCAGCGACATCGCCGAAAAATATCTCGTCGCCGGCGAGACCCAGGAGATGGCGCTGATGTTCGTTCCGTCGGAATCGGTCTATGCCGAAATCCATGACGGGTTCGACGACGTGATCCAGAAGGCCTACCGCGCCCGGGTCGTGCTGGTGTCGCCCTCGCTCCTGATGCTTGCGATCCAGGTGATGCAGCAGATCATGAAGGACGCGCGGATGCGCGATGCCGCCGACCAGATCCGCACCGAGGTGATCAAGCTCGGCGACGACCTCGGCCGTCTGCGCGACCGCGTGCTGAAACTCCAGAAGCATTTTGCCGACGCCAACGAGGACGTGCGCCAGGTGCTGATCTCCGCCGACAAGATCGAGAAGCGCGCCGGGCGAATCGAGGAGCTCGATTTCAGCAAGACCGATGCGCCGGAAGGCCCGCATCTGGTGGCGACCGGTGCCGCCGAGCTGTTTCCAAGGAAGCTCCAGGCGGGGGAGTGATTCTCCTCCACGATCCGATAAGCTGCCGCCTCAACACCGCTGTCGTCGCCCGGCTTGACCGGGCGACCCAGTATCCCAGAGACGGCAGATGGGCACACGCTGCTACTACGTCTACATCCTCGCCAGCAAGATCGGCGGTACGCTCTACATCGGCGTAACGAATGATCTCATCCGCCGTGTGGCCAAACACAAATTGCAGTTGGTCGAGAGCTTCACGAAGGAATACGGCGTCGTGAAGCTCGTTTACTTCGAGCAGTTCGATGATCCCGAGAATGCGATCAAACGTGAGAAGCGGCTGAAGAAGTGGAAGCGTGATTGGAAGATCGCGCTGATCGAGAAAGACAATCCGGATTGGAACGATCCCTATTCTGAGATCGCAGGTCCTCCATAACTTCAGCCTCTAGAATACTGGATCGCCCGGTCAAGCCGGGCGACGACACCTCCTTTGTGGCCGGCAAAAACGACAGCTCCCTTGCGGCCCCCAGAATCTGCTAACACCGCCCCATGACCGCACCCGACGCGACCTCCCCTGCCAGTCCCGACACGGCCCCCTCCTCCTGGCGCGACAGCCTTGCCGTTTACCTGCAACCGCGGGTGCTGATCGTGCTGTTCCTCGGCTTCTCGTCCGGGCTGCCGCTGGCGCTGTCGGGCTCGACGCTGCTGGTGTGGATGCGGGAGTCCGGCGTCGATCTCGGGACCATCGGGCTGTTTGCGCTGGTCGGCACGCCCTACACGCTGAAATTCCTGTGGGCGCCGCTGGTGGATGCGCTGCATGTGCCGCTGTTCACCCGCGCCTTTGGCCGCCGGCGCGGCTGGCTGCTGTTCTCGCAATTGCTGCTGATCGTCGCGATCCTGCTGCTGGCGCTGACCGACCCCGCGCGCTCGCCGTTCTACGTCGCGCTCGGCGCCCTGCTGGTGGCGACGACGTCCTCGACCCAGGACATCGTGGTCGACGCCTTTCGCGTCGAGAGCCTGCCGGAGAGCGAGCAGGCCGCCGGCATGGCGTCCTACGTCGCGGCCTATCGCATCGGCATGCTGGTCTCGACCGCGGGCGCGCTGTTCATCGTCTCCGGTTTTGAGAGCACGGGCATTCCGCGCACATCGGCCTGGATGTGGGGCTATGTGGTGATGGCCGCGATGGTGCTGATCGGCACTGTCACCGCGCTCGCCGCGACCGAGCCCGAGCAATCATTGCGGGCCGAAGCGGCGACACAAACCGAGACGGCGTTCGAGCGGGTGCTGCACGCCGCGATCGGGGCCTTCTCGGAATTCCTGTCGCGCAAGGACGCGATCGCCGCGCTCATCTTCGTGGTGCTGTTCAAATTCACCGACGCGTTCTCCGGCACCATGACGGCGCCGTTCGTGATCGACCTCGGCTTTTCCCGCAACGATTATGCGGCGATCGTGAAGGGCGTCGGCCTGGCCGCGACGTTGATCGGCGGCTTTGCCGGCGGTTTCGTCGCGCGGCGCTATTCGCTTTCGACCAGTCTGTGGATCGGTGGCGTCGTGCAAGCGCTCGCCAACCTGTCCTTTTCCTGGCTCGCTTTCGTCGGCACCAGCCAATGGGCGCTGGCCTTCGCCATCACCTGCGAGAATTTCACCAGCGCTATCGGCACCGTGATCTTCGTCGCCTATCTCTCGGCGCTGTGCCAGAACCCGCTGCACACGGCGACGCAATATGCGCTGCTCACGGCGCTCGCGGCGGTCGGGCGCACCTATCTCTCATCGGGTGCGGGCTACGTCGCCAAGGCGACCGGCTGGCCGCTGTTCTTCGTGATCTGCGTGCTGGTGGCGATCCCGAGCCTGGTGCTGCTGACCTGGCTGCAGAAGCGCGGGCACTTTGAGGCGCTGGGGCCGGTGCGGGTGTAGGCACCACTCGCTGTCATGCCCCGCGAAGGCGGGGCATCCAGTATTCCAGAGACGGTTGTGATTAGCCGAGAAGCCGCGGCGTACTGGATCGCCCGGTCAAGCCGGGCGACGACACCGGAATCGTGGAAAGAGCACCCCCTACTGCTTCCTGATCAAGCTCCACTTCGTGATCACGGCTTCGCTCATCTGGCCGGGATCGCTGGCGCAGGCGACCTCGTCGACCTTGACCGAGATCTCCTTGCCGACGAACGATTTCAGCTGCGCGGCCTGCGCGTCGCTGGAGGTGACGAGCTGGAAAGTCTCCGGCCCGGTCTCGAGATCGCACAGCCCGCTCGGCGCGGGCAGGCGGCGCGGCTCGGAGGTGATCTGGTAGGTCGCAATCCGCTTGCCGGCGTTCTTGACGTCGCGCACTTTCATTGTGTTGAGCTCACCCGACAGCACCTCGCCGGTGTTGATCGGCTTGCCCGGCTTCGCCGGCGGCGGCGCCTCGTCATCCTGCTGCGCGGAGACGGCCGGGGTCACCACCGTCATCATCATCGCGACCAAAGCCAGCTGTTTGGCGAATCGTTTCGTCATGTCGTCGGTTCCGTAAGTCTGGATTGCTAGAACAGGGTCCGCTGCCGCATGGCGGCCGATAGCGTACCTTCATCGAGATAATCAAGCTCGCCACCGACCGGCACACCATGGGCGAGACGCGTTACTTTTACGTTGGCGTCCTGGAGCAGGTCGGTGATGTAGTGCGCCGTGGTCTGGCCGTCGACCGTCGCGTTCAACGCCAGGATGATTTCGTGCACCTCGGCAGCATGCGCGCGCGCGACCAACGCGTCGATGGTGAGATCCTGCGGGCCGACGCCGTCGAGCGGCGACAGGGTCGCCCCTAGCACGTGATAGCGCCCGTGAGTTGCATTGGCCCGCTCCAGCGCCCAGAGGTCGGCGACATCGGCGACGACGACGATGATGGCGGGATCGCGCTTCGGATCGATGCAGACCGTGCAGGGATTTTGGGTGTCGATGTTGCCGCAGGTCTTGCAAACCTGGACCTTGTCGAGCGCGACTTGCAAGGCCGAGGTCAGCGGCGTCATCAGCGCTTCGCGCTTCTTGATCAGATGCAACGCGGCGCGCCGCGCGGAGCGCGGACCGAGGCCCGGCAGGCGCGCAAGAAGCTGAACCAGCCGCTCGATTTCAGGACCCGCAACCGCGCCCATATTATTGGCCGAACAGCCCCGGCGGCAGGCCGAGCCCGCCGGTGAGCGACTGCATCTTCTCCTGCATGGCAGTCTCAGCCTTGCGGCGCGCGTCGCCAAATGCGGTGACCAGAAGGTCTTCCAGCACCTCGCGTTCTTCGGCCTTCATCAGCGAGGGGTCGATCTTGACGCCCTTGACGTCCATCTTCGCGGTCATGCGCACCGCGACGAGGCCGCCGCCGGAGATGCCCTCGACCTCGACATTGCCGAGCTGCTCCTGCATCTCCTGCATCTTGGATTGCAGCTGCGCCGCCTGCTTCATCATGCCGAGAAAATCAGCCATGGGTGCGTGTCCTTGGAAAGATGGGCTTTAGAGATCGTCGTCGGCGTCGGAACCGTCGGGCGGATCGTCAGAGCCATAGTCAGCGTTAATATTGGAGTCCGGCGTCTCCGGGGCAAGCCTGCGGACCTCGACGACTTTCGCACCCGGAAAACGCGACAGCACCTCTTGCACGCGTGGATCGGCCTCGGCGGTACGCGCGTGTTCCTGCTTGGCGGCCTGGTTGACCGAGCGCAGCGTCGGCTGGCCCTGCTCGTTGGAGACGATCACAGTCCAGCGCCGGCCGGTCCAGAGCTCGAACTTGCGCGCGAGCTCGGTAATCATGGTCTTGGAGGCATTCGGCTCGAGCGCGATCTCGAGCCGGCCCTCCTCGAAACGGACGAGGCGCATGTCGCTTTCGAGCGCGGCCTTGGTCATCAGGTCGCGCTTCTGGCCGGCGAGCGCGACGAGCTGGGTGAAGCTCGTGACCCGCAGAGCCGGCGTGGCAGCTTGCGGGTCCGGCGCGGGCGCAGCCATCTGCGGCCGGGCGGCGCCGCCGAACGAGGACGGCGATGATGTCGGCATGCGAACCGGCACCGCAGACGCAACAGGTGCTGCCGGCGCGCTGCGCGCAGCACTGCCGCCGCTCACGACCGGCGAGCCGCCGCCGTTCTGCTCCAGCATCCTGAGCGCTTCGTCCGGGGTCGGCAGATCGGCGACATAGGCGATGCGCACCAGCACCATTTCGGCGGCAGCCGCCGGGCGCGTCGCGGCCTGCACCTCGGTGATGCCCTTGAGCAGCATCTGCCACATCCGCGACAGCACCCGCATCGAGATTTTCGAGGCGAAATCCCGCGCGCGGACGCGCTCGGTCTCGCCATAGGCGACATTGTCGGCGGTCGCCGGCACGATTTTCACGCGGGTGACGAAGTTGACGAATTCGGCGAGGTCCGAGAGCACCACGATCGGATCGGCGCCGACATCGTACTGGTCGCGGAACTCCTTGAAGGCAGCGGCGATGTCACCGCGCGCCAGCGAATCGAAGAGGTCGATGACGCGGGTGCGGTCGGCAAGGCCCAGCATCTGCCTGATAGCATCGGCCTTCACCGTGCCTGCCGCATGCGCGATCGCCTGGTCGAGCAGCGACAGCGAGTCGCGCACGGAACCTTCCGCAGCACGCGCGATGATGCCGAGCGCCTCCGGCTCGATCTCGACGTTTTCCTTGGCGGCGATGTTGGCGAGGTGCTTCATCAGCACGTCGGCCTCGACGCGGCGGAGATCAAAGCGCTGGCAGCGCGACAGCACCGTGACCGGAACCTTGCGGATCTCGGTGGTCGCGAACACGAATTTGGCGTGCTCCGGCGGTTCCTCAAGCGTCTTCAGGAAGGCGTTGAACGCCGCCGTCGACAACATGTGGACTTCGTCGATGATGTAGACCTTGTAGCGGGCGCTGGCCGGCGCGTAGCGCACGCTGTCATTGATCTGGCGGACATCGTCGACGCCGGTATGCGACGCCGCGTCCATCTCCAGCACGTCCATGTGCCGGCTTTCCATGATCGCCTGGCAATGCACGCCCAGTGTCGGCATGTGGACAGTCGGGCCCTTCGCCGAGCCATCCGGCATCTCGTAGTTGAGCGCACGGGCAAGGATACGCGCAGTAGTGGTCTTGCCGACGCCGCGGACGCCGGTGAGGATCCAAGCCTGCGGAATGCGCCCGGTCTCGAACGCATTGGAGACGGTGCGGACCACGGCCTCCTGGCCGATCAGATCGTCGAAAGAGGAGGGGCGGTATTTGCGTGCCAGCACCCGGTAGGGGGTGCCCGGTTGGGCGCCGAGCGAAAAGCCAGCCTGGCCAGCGCTATCGGAATTCGGAGGGGCGCCAGCGTCGGTCATCGGTCGATCCGCAATGGAATGTCTCTCGCCGGCTTTTGCGGAAAGGAGCGCGCTGGCGGCTCGAGCCGCCGGCGCAATTCGCTCGGAAAAACAAGTAGGAGACTGACGAGCGACCCGATCCGGACCTCGTTAGGGCTGCTTCCTTCCGGACCTGACCCGGTTGGCGAGTGGCTCGTCCACCGCCAATCTCCCGGTCCCTATTTGGGGCCAAAAGGGCTGGAAAGCAAGCGGGGAGCTCTGGCTTGCCCAGCATCCGGGCAATTCCTGGCCTGCCCAGCCGATAGGCTGTGCTTTCACTGCCGGGGGCGCCTTGGTATGAACGCTGCCGGAACTCCACCTAACCAGAAAAGCGATTGATCCCAATGGTTACACGTCGTGATGTTGCATCGATTGTCGGACTTGGCGCCATTGGCGTGGCGACCGCGGGCGCGCTCGCCTCCCCGGCCGTGGCCCAGGCGGCCGATCCGAACGAATCGACCTTCGCCCGCATCCGCCGCACCAAGAAGATGCGGATCGGCGCAGTCGGCGGCGGCGCGCCCTATTACATGAAGGATCTCTCCAGCGGCCAGTGGAAGGGCTTTTACGTCGACATCGCGAAAGCACTCGCCGACGACATGGAGGCCGAGCTCGACATCACCGAGACCACCTGGGGCAATTCGGTGCTCGATCTACAGGCCAACAAGATCGACGTCTTCTTCGGCCTCAACCCGACCCCGAAGCGCGCGCTGGTGGTCGATTTCTCGGTGCCGGTCTTCAACAACGCCTTCGGCATCCTCTGCAAGAAGGATTTCAAGCCGAAGAGCTGGGCCGAGCTGAACTCGCCCGACGTCAAGATCGCCGTCGACCAAGGCTCGTCGCACGACCAGGTCGTCAGCCGCCTGACGCCGAAGGCGCAGATCTCGCGGCTGAAGAGCGCCGATGACGCCACCGCCGCGCTCCAGACCGGCCGCGTCGACGCGCAGTGCCTGATCACCATGTTGTCGCTGACCGTGCTGAAGAAGAACCCGTCGCTCGGCCAGTTCGTGCTGCCGACGCCGATCTTCGCCACCACGTCCAACGCCGGCTTCCGTCGCGAGACCGACAAGACCTGGCGCGACTACGTCAACACCTGGATCGACTTCAACAAAGGCCTCGGCTTCATCCGCAACGCCATCATCACGAATATGGAGCTGGTGGGCGTGACCGAGGCGGACATTCCGCCGGGTGTTTCGCTGTAAGTGATGAAGTCAGGGCTGGCTCGCTACGCTCCACTCCCTCTCCCGCTTGCGGGAGAGGCACAGGCGGCTGTCGGCCGCCGTTCTTTAAAAGGACGCCGATGCATAGCATCGGCTATTGGTGAGGGTGTCTCCACAATCGAGAACCCCCGTAAGGAGAGAGCCCTCACCCGCATCGCATCTTCGATGCGACGCGACCTCTCCCGCAAGCGGGAGAGGTGAAGCAAGAAAGAACGCATGTATCAGTGGGACTTCGGCATCCTCTGGAGCTATCGCTGGCTCTTTCTCAACGGGCTTGGCGTCACCGTCGGCTTTACCGTGGTCATCGTCGTGCTCGGGCTGGTGTTCGGGCTGTTCGGCGCGTTCGGTAGCCTGTCGCGCTTCAGGGCCGTGCGTCTCCTCGCCCTCACCTTCATCGAGGCGTTCCGCTGCACGCCGATCCTGGTGCAGCTGATCTGGTTCTATTACGCGCTGCCGATCCTCGCCGGCGTCGAGATGACGCCGATCACGGCCTCGGCGCTGGCGCTCTCGCTCTATGGCGGCTCGTTCTACTCGGAGATCATCCGCGGCGGCATCGTCTCGATCGACAACGGCCAGTCGGAAGCGGGTGCTGCGCTCGGCATGACACCGGGCCAGGCGATGCGACGCATCGTGCTGCCGCAGGCGATCAAGCGCATGATCCCGGCGCTGATGAACCAGTCGATCATTCAGTTCAAGAACACCTCGCTGGTCTCGGTGCTGGCGGTGCCTGACCTGGTCTATCAGAGCCAGGTCGCCGCCCATGACAGCTACCGGCCGCTCGAGACCTACACAGCGGTCGCGGTCGCCTACGCCGCGATCCTGATTCCTCTGACCATCCTCGCCCGGCGCGGCGAAAAGCGACTGGCGGTCGGCGAATGAGCGAGACGTCAAAAATCGAGATCAGGGGCTTGCGCAAGAGCTTTGGCAGCAACGAAGTCTTGAAGACCATCAGCCTCGACGTCGCCAAGGGCGGCGTCGTCGCTCTGATCGGCCCGTCCGGCTCCGGCAAGTCGACGCTGCTCCGCTGCATCAATCTTCTGGTCGTACCCGACGGCGGCAGCGTCCGCGTCGGCGACACGCGCTTTTCGTTCGGCGACGGGTCGAAGCTGCCCGACGTGAAGACGCTGGCAAAATTCCGCGCCACCACCGGAATGGTGTTCCAGCACTTCAATCTGTTCCCGCACATGACGACGCTCCAGAACGTGATGGAGGGGCCGGTCACGGTGCGTCGCATGGCCAAGGCGGACGCCGAGAAGCTCGCTCGCGCCCAGCTTGCTAAAGTGGGCCTCGCGGAAAAGGCCGACCAATATCCGGCAACGCTCTCCGGCGGCCAGAAGCAGCGCGTTGCGATCGCGCGCGCGCTCGCGATGGAGCCGGACGTCATGCTGTTCGACGAGGCGACTTCGGCGCTCGATCCCGAGCTCGTCGGCGAAGTGCTCGCCGTCATCCAGCGGCTGGCGTCCGAGGGCATGACGATGGTGATCGTAACTCACGAAATCGCCTTTGCCCGCGAAGTCGCCGACCGCTTGATCTTCATGCGCGACGGTGTCGTCGTCGAGGAAGGCCCGGCGCGGCAGGTGATCGACAATCCGCAGGCAGCCGCGACTCGCGCCTTCCTCAGCCATTTCCACCGCACCGGCGCACTGCCGCCGGCTACGACAGTATCGTGATGCCCAATATCGATCGTGTTTATCTTGTCACCGGCGCCGCCAGCGGCATCGGTCGCGCCACCGCAAAACTGCTCGCAGCGCCCGGCACCGCACTGCTGCTGCATACGCGCTCGAACGCAGCCGGCCTTGATGCCACAGCAGTGGAGGCCGAAGCGCAAGGCGCTGTTGTCGCAAAGTGCCTCGGCGATCTTGCCGAGGAAGCGGCGATCACCGATGCCATCGCCGCGACACAGAGCGCCTTCGGTCGCCTCGATGGATTGATCCTGGTCGGCGGCCATGCCCGACGCGGCAGCGCCATCGGCACGCCGGCGGATCAATTCCGCCAAGCAATGGATGAATCGGCGCTGGCCTTCACGCGGCTGGTCGACGCCGCGCTGCCGCTGTTGCGTACCGGCCACGATGCGCGGATTGTCGCGGTGTCGTCCTTCGTCGCGCACGCGATCCGGCCCGAGTTCGCGCCGTTCGCGGCAACGGCCGCCAGCCGCGCCGCGCTCGAAGCGCTGGTTCGGCTCACCGCAGTTGAACTTGCCAAGGACGGCATCACTGTGAATGCAGTTTCGCCGGGCCTCATCGTCAAGGACAAGCCGAGCGAGAGCCGGCTCTCGCCCGAGCAGATCGCCACGACCGAGGCGCTGATTCCGATGCGCCGTCGCGGGCGGCCGGACGAAGTGGCCGAAATCATCGCCTTCCTGGCATCGCCGAGGGCGTCCTACGTCACCGGCCAGGTCTGGCACGTCAATGGAGGCCTGACATGACCGAAGCAACCGTCGCACGCATCAGGCTGTTCCTAATCGAGAGCCCGATCAAGATGGCGCGCCTCCAGGGCGTCGGCAACGTCAAGGGCACGGTCAAGCGTGTGCTGCTCGAGCTCACATCAAGCGACGGCGTGGTCGGCTGGGGCGAGGCGGCGCCATGGGAGGTGTTCACGGGGACGCCGGAATCGGCCTTCTCCGCCCTCGACATCTATCTGCGGCCGATCGTGCTCGGCAAACCCGTGCGCCGCATTCGCGCGCTGATGGCTGAGCTCGACCGCGCGCTGGTCGGTCACGCCGAAGCCAAGGTCGCGATCGAGATGGCACTGCTCGACATCGTCGGCAAATCGTCGGGGCTTTCGGTCGCGGATCTCCTTGGCGGCCGCGTGCGCGACACGATTCCCCTGTCGTTCTCGATCGCCGATCCGGACTTTCCCGCCGATCTCGAACGCATGCGAAAAATGGTTCCGGACGGCAACGTCATCTACAAGGTCAAGACCGGTGTGAAGCCGCATCGCGAGGATATCGATCATCTCGAAGCGATCCGGAACGAGTTCGGCGACAAGGTCGACCTGCGCGTCGACTACAACCAGGCGCTGGCGCCGTTCGGCGCCATCAAGATCCTGCGCGATATCGAACAGTTTGCGCCGACCTTCATCGAGCAGCCGGTGCCGCGCAAATTTCTCGACGTGATGGCGCAGCTCACGGCGGCGCTGGAAACGCCCGTGCTTGCCGACGAAAGCTGTTTTGACCGCCGCGACATGATGGAGGTGGTGCGCCGCGAGGCAGCCGACGCCGTCTCGATCAAGCTGATGAAGGCCGGCGGCCTGTTCGAGGCCCAGGCGATCATGGCGATCGCCGACATCGCCGGCCTGCCCGGCTATGGCGGCACGCTGTGGGAGGGCGGCATTGGGCTCGCCGCCGGCACGCAGCTGATCGCGGCGACGCCGGGCATCTCGCTCGGCTGCGAATTCTACATGCCGCATCATGTGCTGACCGAGGACGTGCTCGAAGAGCGCGTCGCCAACCGCGGCGGCCATGTCGTGGTGCCCGACGGCCCCGGCCTCGGGATTCGCGTCAGCGAAGCCTCGATCCGCGCCAATGCGCGGGTGCTGGCGGAGGCGTAGACGGCCGCCACGAATTCGCCGTCGTCCCGGCGAAGGCCGGGACGACAACGGAGCATGCGGCCCCTCCGGCCCCGATCCTTCCCCTATCGGAATCGGTATCGTATGGTCCGACCAAACAAGCCCGCCCCATCGGGCCATCCGGAAACCTTCATGTCCGATCCCGCCTGGTCGCTGCACTCCCGCCTGAAAGAGGACACCATCGACATCGGCGATTTGCCGCTGTCGAAGGTGCTGGTTATCAAGGACGCGCATTATCCCTGGCTGCTGCTGGTGCCCCGCCGCACCGACGCGGTCGAGATCATCGATCTCGATGAGGTCCAGCAGGCGCAGCTGATGACGGAGATCTCCCGCGTGTCGCGCGCGCTGAAGGAGATCACCCAATGCGACAAGCTCAATATCGCCGCGCTCGGCAATTTGGTGCCGCAGCTTCACGTCCACATCATCGCGCGCCGGACCAGTGACGCCGCCTGGCCGCGGCCGGTGTGGGGCGTGATGAAGCCCTTGGCGCACGACGCCACCGAGGTGCAGAATTTCATCAGCGCGCTTCGCCGAAAAATCTGGTTGGGTTGAAAGAACAAGAAATGTCAGCATTCGACTCGTTTCCGCTGGGGCAACCGGCCTTCGTCACCGACGTCCTCGATCGCGCCGCGCACCTGCGCCGCGATGATGAAAAGCTGTTCGCGATGGAGCAGAAGCCGTCATCGCGCGCCTATGTCGTCTACCGCGACTCGCTGCTGGTGAAGCGCGAGGGCGAAAAAGCACGCGCGCTGCTCTCGTTCGACGAGGCGCTGAAGTGCGGCGCCAATCCCGGCACGATTTTCCTAGGGCTGCGCGATGGTGCGGCTGTGTTCGGCATGGGCCTGCCCCAAGCCGCAGCGGAAAAGCTGATCGGGCGCGAGGACTACACCGTCACCGAGCTGCGCGGCATGGCGATGCAGGGCGCGATTCCACCGCAAGAGCTCTCGGCGATCGCAATGGCGAAGTCGATGGTGAGCTGGCACCAGCGCCACGGCTATTGCGCCAATTGCGGCACGCGCAGCGCGATGAAGGAAGGCGGCTGGAAGCGCGAATGCCCAAGCTGCAAGGCCGAGCATTTCCCCCGCACCGATCCGGTCGTGATCATGCTGGTGGCGTCCGGCGAAAAATGCCTGCTCGGCCGCCAGAAGCAGTTTCCGCCGGGCATGTATTCCTGCCTCGCCGGCTTCGTCGAGGCCGCCGAAACCATCGAGGATGCGGTACGCCGCGAGATCCTCGAAGAGTCCGGCATCAGCTGCACCGACGTGCAGTATTACATGACTCAGCCCTGGCCCTATCCGTCGTCGCTGATGATCGGCTGCAGCGCGCGAGCGCTGAACGAGGACGTCGTCGTCGATCACTCCGAGCTCGAGGATGCGCGCTGGTTCACGCGCGAAGAGGCGGCCCTGATGTTGACGCGGACCCATCCCGACGGGCTCGCGGGTCCGCATCCTTTCGCGATCGCCCATCACCTGCTCGGCCGCTGGGTGCACGACAAGAGCTGACCGCCGATGGCTGCACCAGGGATCGCGCCGCGCATCCTCTGCATCGGCATTCCCGTGCGCGACCTGACTTTTCGCGTCGAGGCCGTGCCCGAGCGCGGCTGCAAGGCCAACGCCAGCCATCTCGCGGAGATCTGCGGCGGCAACGCGCTCAATGCCGCGATTGCCATTGCGCGGCTCGGCGGCCGTGCCGCGTTTGCCGGGCCGATGGGCGATGCCGGCGAAATGTCGAGCCGCTTCATCCTCGACCGCATGGCGACCGAGGGTATCGAGACCACGCATATCGTGCGCATGCCGGGGCTGATGACGCCAGTCTCTGCGATCATGATCGAGCCCTCCGGCGAACGAACCCTCACGATCTATCGCGATCCCGTGCTGTGGACGGTGAAGCTGCCGGACACCGACGAATTGCTGGCCGATTGCCAGGCGGTCCTCGTCGAGAGCCGCTGCGCTTCGTTCTGCATCGATCTCTGCGACAAGGCACGCCGGCGCGGCATTGCCGTCATCGTCGGCGTCGACCGCGCGATGGCGCTGACCGACGAGCTGCTGACAGCCGCCTCACATCTGCTGTTCGCCAGCGAACAGGTGCAGCAGACCGCAGGCGTGACCGACGATAGCGAGGCATTGAAACGCCTGGCGGGGCTGACGCCGGCCTTCCTGGCCGCCACCCGCGGTCCGAATGGCACGATCTGGCTGAACGAGGCGGGCGCGCTTGAGGAGACGCCGGCCTTTCCGGTCGATGCCGTAGACACGCTCGGCGCCGGCGACGTCTTCCATGGCGCCTTCACGCTCCGCCTCACTGAGGGCGGCGACGCGCGGGAGGCGCTGCGATTCGCCGCGGCCGCCGCAGCGCTGAAATGCACCCGGCATGGAGGCGGCCTGGCCGCCCCACAACGCATTGAAGTTGAAGAGCTTTTACGCAGTCACCCAAGGTTAGCTCCGAGCTCACCGCCGAGATTATAGGCTTGCGATAGAAGATTTTTCTCTATAAGAGGGAAACCAGCCCTCATAATGGAACAAAGTTCTTCAGATGACTGACCTCGCTGTCCAACTCCCCGAGACCAGCCGCCGCCTCGACGCCATCGATCGCAAGATCCTGATGGTGCTTCAGGACGATGCTTCCCTGTCGGTTGCCGAGATCGGAGACCGGGTCGGACTGTCCTCGACCCCCTGCTGGAAGCGCATCCAGCGCCTGGAAGCTGACGGCGTGATCACCAAGCGGGTGGCACTGGTCGACCAGAACAAGATCGGGCTCGGCATCTCCGTGTTCGTGTCGGTCGAGAGCTCCGATCATTCGGACGCATGGCTGAAGAAATTCGCCGAGGCCGTCAGTGCCATGCCCGAAGTGATGGAGTTCTATCGCATGGCCGGCGACGTCGACTACATGCTGCGCGTCGTAGTCGCGGACATGCAGGCCTATGACATCTTCTACAAGAAGCTGATCAGCGCCGTGCCGCTGAAGAACGTCACCTCGCGCTTCGCGATGGAGAAGATCAAGTCGGTCACGGCGCTCCCGATTCCGGCGGTGGTGGCGGCTTAAGACTCACCACACGAAAAAGCTGTCATCGCCCGGCTCGATGACCGGGCGATTCGGCGAGCGCGCGCCCCGCTGCTCAGATCTTCTGATTGTACTCGCCGACTTCGGGATGCGTGCGCAACACGCTGTTCACCATCTCGAACATGTCGTGCATGCGCTGCTCGGAGACCGGGCTCTCGACCACGACCACGAGCTCGGGTTTGTTGGAGGAGGCGCGCACCAGCCCCCAGCTGCCGTCTTCGACCGTGACGCGCACGCCGTTGACGGTGACGAGATCGCGGATCGCCTGGCCGCCGATCTTGGCGCCCTTCGCCTGCAAGCCTTCAAAGTGCTTCACGACCTGGTCGATGACGCCGTATTTGACCTCGTCGGCGCAATGCGGCGACATGGTCGGCGACGACCAGGTCTTTGGCAGCGCGTTCTTCAAGTCCGCCATCGACTTGCCGGGCGCGCGATCGAGCATGTCGCAGATCGCGAGCGCCGAGACCAGGCCGTCGTCATAGCCGCGTCCATACGGCTTGTTGAAGAAGAAATGGCCGGATTTCTCGAAGCCGGCGAGCGCGCCGGTCTCGTGAGTGCGGCGCTTCATGTAGGAATGGCCGGTCTTCCAATAGGTGGTCTTTGCGCCCTGCTTCTGGAGCACCGGATCGGTGATGAAGAGGCCGGTCGACTTCACGTCGACGATGAACTGCGCGTCCTTGTGGATCGCCGACATGTCGCGCGCCAGCATCACGCCGACCTTATCGGCAAAAATCTCCTCGCCGGTGTTGTCGACGACGCCGCAGCGATCGCCGTCACCGTCGAAGCCAAGGCCGACATCGGCCTTGTGCTGGAGCACCGCGTCGCGGATCGCGTGCAGCATTTCCATATCTTCCGGATTCGGATTGTATTTCGGGAAGGTGTGGTCGAGCTCGGTGTCGAGCGGGATCACCTCGCAGCCGATCGCTTCCAGCACCTGCGGCGCGAATGCGCCGGCGGTACCGTTGCCACAGGCCGCAACGACTTTCAGCTTGCGCTTGAGCTTCGGACGATTGGTGAGATCGGCGATGTAGCGCGCCGGATAGTTCTCGTGGAATTGGTAGGAGCCGCCGGCCTTGTTCTTGAAATCGGCATTGAGCACGATTTCCTTCAGCCGCGTCATCTCGTCCGGGCCAAACGTCAGCGGGCGGTTGGCGCCCATCTTCACGCCGGTCCAGCCATTGTCGTTGTGCGAGGCCGTGACCATGGCGCAGCAGGGCACGTCGAGGTCGAACTGCGCGAAATAGGCCATCGGCGTTACCGCCAGGCCGATGTCGTGCACCTTGCAGCCCGCCGCCATCAGGCCGGAGATCAGCGCATATTTGATCGAGGCCGAATAGCCGCGGAAATCATGACCAGTGACGATCTCCTGGCTGACGCCGAGTTCGGCGATCAGCGCCCCCAGCCCCATGCCGAGCGCCTGTATCCCCATCAGGTTGATTTCCTTTTGGAACAGCCAGCGCGCGTCGTATTCGCGGAAACCCGTGGCCTTCACCATCGGCTCGGATTCGAAGGCATAGGTGTTGGGCAGCAACACTGACTTTGGCTTGGGAAACATTGAGACGGTCTCGTGAAAATGGCGGGAATTGATGCAGCCTTAGCGAATGCCGGGCCACAGCGGAAGGCGGGAATGAGGGCTTATGGCGGATAATTGCGGCAGTTTGGCAACGGGAACCTCGCCTAGACAGAGACCAGCATATCTAGCCAAGACCGGCTAACCCTGCAGGCGTGCAATCTCCTCTTCGACTGCCGTCCGTAGAGGCGGCAGGGCCTGTTGAACGGTCTCCCACACCAAATGGGCAGCGACATCTTCATAGTTGTGCCGATAGACGTTCCCTGCCGCCGCCATCTGCTTCCATGCTATCGCTGGGTGCCTTGCCTTCAAGTTCTCGGGAAGCCGCCGCGATGCTTCCGAGATAATCTCCAGGCATCGCGTGACCGCATACACCGATCTCAAATCTGCCGTGAAAGCTTCGCGGTCAAACCCTCGGGCAAACTCAACCGCCAGATCGATGTGGTGCAAAATATCCCGAAGCGTCCCGTCTGTGCGGTCAGAAGGCATAGACGGCCTGGGCTGTCGCAACGGATGCGACGTATGACTTCAGGCTGTCGCGGTTGACGACGTCAACCGGCTTATCGAAAAGATTGGCGATATATTCCTTGAGCTCGACGTATTCGAAGACAGTGATCCGCGCGTCCGGATCGATCTCTACCATGATATCGACGTCACTGCCGGAGTGGTTATCACCTCGGGCCACCGAACCAAACAACGCGGCATGCAAGACGCCCCGCTCACGCAGAGCAGGCTCGGACTGTCGCAGGATCGCTATCGCGTCGGGGCTGTTCATGGAACAAATATAACACGCCGCCTGCTCCAGCGGGAGGCCCCATCCAGCCCCGAAGGCCCTTACTGCTCCAGCACCATCTGGCCGTTGGCGTATTCGAAACGCTTGAGGCGGGACAGGAAGGAGAGGCCGAGCAGGTTTTCCGACAGCGCCTCGTCCGGCAGCACCATGGCATCGACGTCACGCACGACGAGGCCGCCGACGTCCAGCATGGCGATGCGGGCGCGCGCGGCCTTGATGGTGCCGTTGGCGGTGGTGACGGTGGCGTTGTACTCGCTGCGCGAGGGACGCAGGCCAAAGCGGGCGGCCGAGGTCTCGTTCAGCGCAACCACGGAAGCGCCGGTGTCGACCATGAAGCCGATGCGCTGGCCGTCGATGCGGCCCTCGGCCTGGAAATGACCGCGGCCATCGCGGGGAATGCTGAAGCTGCGGCTGCCGGCCTGCGCCGTTGACGCGGCCGCAATGGTCGTGCGCGGCGCTGACGTCGCGGAGGCGGAGCTGATCCTGTCCGCCATCTGCGCCATGAAGGTGCCCAGCCCGATCAGGATGGCCGCGAAGATCATTATGTTACGCATGACACCACTCGGAACGGAAAGCACGATTTCACCACGCAACGCGCCCGCCTGCGAGCTACGCCGCGACCAGGCCGGTGTCATTTTGACGAAAAGGATGAGCGGACGGTTAATGCGGGGTCGTGATCTCTCAGGTGCCGCGCGGTTTCACCCGTCGGGTCGGCAGCGCGCTCGCCGGATCATCCGGCCAGGGGTGGCGCGGGTAGCGGCCGCGCAGGTCCGAGCGCACCGCGGCGTAGCTGCCGCGCCAGAAGCCGGGGAGATCGCGCGTCACCTGCACTGGGCGCTGCGCCGGCGACAGCAGTTCCAGCACCAGCGGCACCTTGCCGGCCGCGATCGACGGATGGGTGTTGAGCCCGAACAATTCCTGGAGCCGCACCGCGATGGTCGGTCCCTGCTCGGCTTCATAGTCGATCGCGAGCACCGTGCCGGTCGGCGCCTCGAAATGCGTCGGCGCCTCGCGCTCGAGTCGCGCGCGCATCTCCCAGGGTAGCAGCGCTATCAGCGCATCGGAGAGATCGCCGGCGGCGATATCCTTCAGCGCGATCTTGTCGTAGAGCGCCGGCACCAGCCAGTCGTCACGCCGCGCGATCAGTCCGTCATCTGACAGATCAGGCCAGCTGTCGCCCTCGGCCTTGCGCAAAAACATCACGCGGTCGCGCCATTGTTTTGCGGCCTTCGACCAGGGCAGCCGGTCGAGGCCCGCGGCGATCAGCCCGTCCGCGAAGATGCGCGCGGTCGCCTCCGAGGGCGACACGGCGAGTGTGGCCTCGGATAATGTGATCGCATGCAGCGTGCGTTTTCGTCGCGCGCGCAGCGCCATCGCACCACGATCGAAGGAGATCTCGTCAACGGCCTCGATATGCTCGGCGAAATGAAGCTCGATATCGTCCTGCGCGATCGGCGCGGCGAGCAGGATGCGCCCGCTCGCCGCTGTCCCTGTCATCTCGCCGATCGCGATGTAGGGCGTACGGGCAAGCGACGACGATTGCTCGACGGCCGCGCCGCGGCCGTTGGCGAGCACAAAACTGCCATTGCCGCGGTTGCGCGCGACGCGGTCCGGGAAGGCATAGGCGAGCATCAGGCCGGTCGAGAGATCCTCCTGCTGCCCCGCTTTCTCGGAAGCTGCCACCTGCGACGCCCAGCGCCGCGCCAGATCGCGCGCACTCGACGCGCGCGGCGAACGGTCGCGGCGAAACTGGTCGCGCCGGTACTCGAGATCGGCGCTGTCGCCGCCGAGCCCGCGCTCGGTGAGGATGGCGGCGATTTCGGCAGCGGCCTCGCCCGCGCCCGCACGATGCGAATCCACGATCATGCGCGCGAGCCGCGGCGGCAGCGCCAGCGCGCGCAGGCTCTTGCCCTCAGTGGTGATGCGGCCATCACCATCGAGCGCGTTGAGCTCGGTGAGCAGGCTCTTGGCTTCCTTCCAGGCCGGCCCGGGCGGTGGATCGAGGAACGACAGCGCTGCGGGGTCAGCGACGCCCCATTGCGCAAGATCGAGCACCAGCGAAGAGAGATCAGCGCTGAGGATTTCGGGCTGGGTGTAGGGCGCAAGCGACGCCGTCTGCGGCTCGTCCCAAAGACGGTAGCAGACGCCCGGCTCGGTGCGGCCGGCGCGGCCGCGGCGCTGATCCGCCGCGGCGCGCGAGACGCGCACGGTCTCGAGCCGCGTCAGCCCGATATCCGGCTCATAGCGCGGCACGCGGGCAAGACCAGAATCGACGACGATGCGGACGCCTTCGATGGTGAGCGAGGTCTCCGCGATCGAGGTCGCCAACACCACCTTGCGCATACCCCTGGGCGCAGGCGAGATCGCGCGATCCTGCACGGCGGCATCGAGCGCACCGAACAGCGGCACGATCTCGATGCTGGCGTCCTGCACACGCTCGCCGAGGAAAGTCTGGGTGCGGCGGATTTCGGCGGCGCCCGGCAAAAATGCCAGCACCGAGCCGGCATCGGCGCGCAGGGCCGAGGCGATCGCATCGGCCATCTGCCGTTCAATCTGCGCATCCGCCTTGCGGCCGAGATAGCGCGTCTCGACCGGAAAGGCGCGGCCCTCGCTCTCGACGACGGGCGCATCGCCCAGGAGCTTTCCGACACGGGCACCGTCGAGCGTTGCCGACATCACGAGGATGCGCAGATCCTCGCGCAGGCCCACCTGCGCATCGCGCGCAAGCGCGAGACCGAGATCGGCGTCGAGCGAGCGTTCATGGAATTCGTCGAACAGGATTGCGGCAATGCCCGAGAGTTCGGGATCGTCGAGGATCTGACGGGTGAAGATGCCTTCGGTCACCACCTCGATGCGGGTCGCGCGCGATATCTTCGAGCCGAAACGGACACGGTAGCCGACGGTTTCGCCGGCGCGCTCGCCAAGCGATTTGGCCATGCGATCGGCGCTCGCCCGGGCAGCAATGCGCCGCGGCTCCAGCACGATGATTTTCTTAGCCCTGGCCCAGGGCGCATCCAGCAGCGCCAGCGGCACCCGCGTGGTCTTGCCGGCGCCGGGCGGCGCCACCAGCACGGCGGCATTGTGCGCCTCCAGCGTGCGCGACAGCTCGTCGAGCACGGCGTCGATCGGGAGGGGCGTATCGAAGCTGCGGGGCAAAATCTCGCTTCCGTCATCACCCGCCTTACGCGCGATTGCGCGCCGGGGCGGGTGATCCAGTAAACTCAGGTCCCAATCATCACGAAGATCGGGGTTACTGGATACCCCGCCTTCGCGGGGTATGACAATCGTATGCCGCGATCAGCCCTGAACCGGAGGCCGTCCGATGCTCTCATAGGTGAAGCCGGCCGCACGCATGTCTTCCGGGCGGAAGATGTTGCGGAGATCGACGACGACGGGTTGCGCCATGGTCGCCTTCAGCCGGTCGAGATCGAGCCCGCGGAACTGCGTCCATTCGGTGACGATGACGACCGCATCGGCGCCTTCAGCGCAGGAATACGCATCTTCGCAATAAATGATGCTGGGCAACTCGCCCTTGGCCTGCTCCATGCCGACGGGATCGTAGGCCTTGACCTTCGCGCCCATGTCGAGGAGGCCGGTGACGAGCGGGATCGACGGCGCGTCGCGCATATCATCCGTATCGGGCTTGAAGGTGAGGCCGAGCACAGCGATGGTCTTGCCGCGCAGCGAGCCGCCAAGCGCCTGGCTTACCTTCCGCGCCATCGCGCGCTTGCGGTTCTCGTTGACCGCCAGCACGGACTCGACGATGCGCAAGCTCACGTCATAGTCCTGCGCGATCTTGATCAGCGCCTTGGTGTCTTTCGGGAAGCAGGAGCCGCCGAAGCCTGGGCCGGCGTGCAAAAACTTCGTGCCGATGCGGTTGTCGAGGCCAATGCCGCGCGCGACCTCCTGCACGTTGGCGCCGACCTTTTCGGAGAGATCCGCGATCTCGTTGATGAAGGTGATCTTGGTCGCGAGGAACGCGTTCGCAGCGTATTTGATCATCTCGGCGGTGCGGCGTTCCGTGAACATCAGCGGCGCCTGGTTGAGCGACAGCGGGCGGTAGACGTCGCCCATCACCTTGCGGCCACGCTCGTCGGAGGTGCCGACCACGACGCGGTCGGGGAACTTGAAGTCGCGGATCGCGGCGCCTTCGCGCAGGAACTCGGGGTTGGAGGCGACGACGACGTCGGCCTTGGGGTTAGCCTCGCGAATGATGCGCTCGACCTCGTCGCCGGTGCCGACCGGGACGGTCGATTTCGTCACCACGACGGTGAAGCCCGAGAGCGACTGCGCGATCTCGCGCGCAGCGGCGTAGACATAGGAGAGATCGGCGTGGCCATCGCCACGGCGCGACGGCGTGCCGACCGCGATGAACACGGCGTCGGCGTCCGCGACCGGCTTGGACAGGTCGGTGGTGAAATCGAGCCGCTTGGCCTTGACGTTGGTCGCGACCAGCTCGTCGAGCCCGGGCTCGTAGATCGGGATCTCGCCGCGATGAAGCGCTGCGATCTTCTTCTCGTCCTTGTCGACGCAGGTGACGTCGTGACCGAAATCCGCAAAACAGGCTCCGGACACCAGTCCCACATAACCCGTGCCGATCATAGCGATGCGCATGAATAACCCTGCCTGCGTTGGTTAACGAAACCCCAATTCGGGGCGGTTTAGCATTTTCCCGAGGAAAGAGAACAGTCTGCAGGCAAAAACCGGCACGCAAATTGTACCGGTAAAGAAATCGTAAACCGCAAGGGCCCACACTGCCCCACACCCGGACAGAGCCGGGCGGAACTCGCTTCGAACAGGGACACCATGACACCATCCGGCACAATCGCCGCGAGCAGAGGGCATCACGCCGCGGCCGCCGCGCGTGTCGATTGGGTCGACTATGCCAAGGGCATCTGCATCGTCATGGTCGTGATGATGCATTCGGTGCTGGGGGTCGAGCTCGCCGCCGGCGAGACCGGTTTCATGCATGTCCTGGTGGCGTTCGCAAAGCCGTTTCGGATGCCGGACTTCTTCCTGATTTCGGGGCTGTTCCTGCCACTGGTGATCGATCGGGACTGGCGGACCTATCTCGACCGCAAGGTGGTGCATTTCGCTTATTTTTATGTCGTCTGGGTGACAATCCAGTTCGGCTTCAAGGCGCCTGCTTTCGCGGCCGAGACCGGCTGGCGCGACGCAGGGCTGCTGTATCTCGAATCCTTCATCGAGCCGTTCGGCACGCTCTGGTTCATTTACCTGCTGCCGATCTTTTTCATTGTCACAAAGCTGACACGGCGAATTTCCCCGCTCGCGATCTGGATCGTCGCGGCAGCGCTGGAGACGGCGCATGTGGCGACCGGCTGGACCGCAATCGACGAGTTCTGCGCGCGCTTCGTCTATTTCTATTCGGGCTATTTGTTTGCGCCCTACGTGTTCGCGCTGTCGGATCGCGCGCGCAACCATTCCGCATGGGCGCTTGCAGCGCTCGCGGCCTGGGCCCTAATCAATGCGAGTGTGGTCGCGCTCGGCGCCAGCGAATGGAAGATCGTGTCACTCGTGCTCGGCTTCGCCGGCGCCTGTGCCATCATCACGATGGGCACGCTGCTCGCGCGCATCCGCTGGCTGAACTTTTTACGCTTCTGCGGCGCGCATTCTATCGTGATCTATCTCGGCTTCTTCCTGCCGATGGCGGCAACGCGCACGCTGCTGCTGCACACCGGCATCATTCCCGACATCGGCACAGTGTCGCTGATCGTGACCATCGTCGGCGTGATCGGCTCGCTGGCGATCTGGCAGGCCGCGCTCCGGCTCAATGCCGACTTCCTGTTCGAGCGGCCCGATGCATTCTGGATCGCACCGAAGAACGCCGCGCCGGTATTGCAGGCGGCGGAGTAGGCCGCTCAAGGTCGCAGATACAAGGCTCCCGTGGTACGTCCGGCTTCCAGGTCGGCCTGCGCCAGCGCCGCATCCCGAAGGCTGTAGGCTTTGCCGGTCACATGGAGCACGCCATCGACCATCGCGGCAAGCACCCGCTCGGCAGAACGGCAGTACGCATCGGCATCGTTCATGTGAGCCATGACGCTCGGCCGCGCCAACATCAGGCTGCGCCGCGGCCCGAGATCGTGGACATCGACGGGCGGGATCGGCCCGGCCGACTGGCCAATACTCGCCACGACGCCAAATGGCCGCACGCAGCCTAGCGTCTTTTGCAACGTCATCCCCCCGACGCCGTCATAGGCGACATCGACGCCGCGTCCAGTAGTGAGATCGGCGACGGCCGCGGCAAAATCGGCGTCCCGCCCGACAATCACATGACGCGCACCGGCTGCGCGGGCGATCTCGGCTTTCTCCGGCGAACCGACGGTCCCGATCACGACCGCCCCGAGTGCACTGGCCCAGCGCGTCAGGAGCTGCCCGAGCCCTCCCGCGGCACTATGGACGAGAATCGTCGTCCCGCGGCCGACAGGGAAAACGCGACTGAGCAGCATGTCGGCTGTAATGCTCTTGACGAACGCCGCGGCGACCGCCTCATCCGGCACGCTGGCGGGAAGCTTCACGCAGCGCCAGGACGGCAGATTGCGCTCAGACGCATAGGCACCGACCGGTGCGCCAGCGTAAGCGACGCGGTCCCCGACCGCGAGACCGGCGACCTCAGAACCCAGCGCCGCGACGATGCCCACCGCCTCAACGCCGGGAATGCGCTCGGGCGGAAGCGCGTAGAGACCGATGCGCTGATAGATGTCGATCGAATTGACGCCGATCGCGGTCTGCTGCAGCCGGATTTCGCCGCAGCCTGGCGGCGGCAGATCGGCGCTCGCCAGTTCGAGTTGTTCTACGCCACCGGGCGCCTTCAACCTCACGATCACAGCCATGTCGAGTTCTCCCGTCGATGATGGGGGACTATGGAATGATCCGAATATCTGCGAAACTGCTCATAACTGAGACTTCGTTGTGAGAATTCGCACATGGACTGGACCGACCTGCAGCATTTCCTGGCGCTCGCACGTGAAGGCAGCCTGTCAGCCGCTGCAAAGATCCTCAACGTCGACCACGTCACCGTGGCCCGCCGCGTCGCCGCCCTGGAAGCATTCATGTCACTCAAGCTCGTGGACCGCAGGCCGCGCAGCTATGAGCTCACCGAAGACGGCAAGCGCATCGCCAAGATCGGAGCTCCGATGGCGGAGACGGCGTTTGCGGTGGAGCGCGCCGCGCTGGCCTCAAAATCCGAGATCGCCGGCGAGATCACGATCAGCGCGCCGCCTTCGTTGGCCAACCTCTTGATCGCGCCGAAGCTGATCCGGCTGCGGCAACAGCATCCTGGCATCCGGATCAAGCTGATCGGCGAGAAGCGCACAGCCTCGCTCAATCGCCGCGAGGCGGATCTGGCGCTTCGCCTGTCTCGTCCGACGGAGCCGGGGCTGATCGCCCGCAAGATCGGCTATTTCGAGTTCGCCCTCTACGGCTCGCCCGACTATCTGAAGACGACACAACCGCATGCTTTCGCCTTCGTCGCCTACGACGCCAGCATGGATGAGGTTCCTCAACAGCGGTGGCTGATGCGCTTCGCCGGCACGCGCGAGATCGTGCTTCGCACCAACGACCTTGAGAACCAGGCAGCAGCGGCCAGGACCGGAATTGGCCTCGCCGCCTTGCCAAGATTTCTTGGCGAGGCCGATCCGCGGCTGCAGCGCCATGACATCGGCGGGCGCCCGGTCGGGCGCGAGGTCTGGCTGGTTCTCCATCGCGACCTGCGCCGCACGCCGGCCGTGCGCGCGGTGGCAAGCTTCATCGAAGGCTGCCTGGCCTGATCTCGGAGGCTCTGCCGTCACCGCGATTTGCCTGTGCGAGTCGCCAAAATTGCGGCCTGTCGAGGCTGTCAAACCCCGCAAAAATTCATACATTGCGGTCATGCCCAAAACCTCCCCGAAGACCTCCGCCCAAGCCGACACCAAACCCGCTGCGACAGCTGCTGCCAAACCGATCGCGGCGAAGGCCGCCGGCAAGGGTGACCACGTCTTCCTGGTCGACGGTTCCGGCTACATCTTCCGCGCCTATCACGCGCTGCCGCCGCTGAACCGCAAGTCCGACGGCCTTCAGGTCAATGCCGTGCTCGGCTTCTGCAACATGCTGTGGAAGCTGCTGCGCGACATGCCCGCCGACAACCGGCCGACGCATCTGGCGATCGTGTTCGACAAGTCGGAAGTGACGTTCCGCAACAAGATCTATCCCGAATACAAGGCGCACCGGCCGCCGGCGCCCGACGATCTGATCCCGCAATTCGCGCTGATCCGCGAGGCCGTGCGCGCCTTTGACCTGCCCTGCCTGGAACAGGGCGGCTTCGAGGCCGACGACCTCATCGCGACCTATGCGCGGCAGGCTAGCGATCGCGGCGCGCACACGACCATCGTGTCCTCCGACAAGGATCTGATGCAGCTCGTCAACGACAAGATCACGATGTACGACACCATGAAGGATCGCCGCATCGGCATTCCCGAGGTGATCGAGAAGTTCGGCGTGCCGCCGGAGAAGGTCGTTGAGGTGCAGGCGCTGGCCGGCGATTCCACCGACAACGTACCGGGCGTCCCCGGTATCGGCATCAAGACCGCGGCGCAACTGATCGTCGAATATGGCGACCTCGAGCAGCTCCTGTTCCGCGCCACAGAGATCAAGCAGCCCAAGCGTCGCGAGGCGCTGATCGAGAACGCGGAGAAGGCGCGGATCTCGCGAAAACTCGTGCTGCTCGACGACAAGGTCGAGCTGGAGGTGCCGCTCGACGATCTCGCGGTGCACGAGCCCGACGCACGTAAGCTGGTCGCTTTCCTGAAGGCGATGGAATTTTCCACGCTGACGCGGCGCGTCGCCGACTATTCGCAGATCGATCCTGCGAATGTCGATGCCGATGCGAGCAACAGCAGCGAGGCACGCGGCGGGGCCGCCGACGGCGCGGTCAAGACAAAATTGTCCGAGACGTCCGGCGATCTCTTCGCCAGCCCTGCCGCAATTGCCAAGGGCGGCGACAAGGGTGACAAGTCGGCGAGCCTCAAGGGCGCGCCGATCTCGTTAGCTGCCGTGCGGGAAGAGGCCTTGAGAAAGCTTCCAGTGGACCGCAGCAAATACCAGGCGATCAAGACGCTCGCCGAGCTCAACGCCTTCATCGCGCGCATCCACGATGCCGGTCATGTCGCGATCGAGGTCCGCGCCAATTCCATCGATCCGATGCAGGCCGATCTCTGCGGCATCGCGCTGGCGCTGGCGCCGAACGATGCCTGTTATGTGCCGCTGGCGCACAAGCAGTCCGGCGGCGGCACCGGCCTGTTCGATGCGGGGCTGGCGCCGGATCAGGTCAAGCACGCGGATGCGATCGAGGCGCTGCGGCCGGTGCTGGAATCGGCCGGTATCCTGAAGATCGGCTTCGACGTCAAATTCACGTCCGTCATGCTGGCACAGCACGGTATCACGCTACGCAATACCGACGATGCGCAGCTGATCTCCTATGTGCTCGATGCGGGCCGCGGCTCACATGGCATGGAATCGCTGGCGGAGCGCTGGTTCGGTCACGCCGTCCTGACTGATAGCGACGTGCTTGGCAGCGGCAAGAACAAGCTTAGTTTCGATCAGGTCCCCATCAACAAAGCGACCGAAACGTCAGCCGAGGATGCCGACGTGACGTTGCGCATATGGCGCGTGCTGAAGCCGCGTCTCGTTGCCGAGCACATGACCGCAGTCTACGAGACGCTGGAGCGGCCGCTGGTCGCGGTGCTCGCACGGATGGAGCGGCGCGGCATCTCGATCGACCGCCAGGTACTGTCGCGTCTCTCCGGCGACTTCGCCCAGACCGCCGCGCGCGTCGAGGCCGAGATCCAGGAGATCGCGGGCGAACCGGTCAATGTCGGCAGCCCCAAGCAAATCGGCGACATCCTGTTCGGCAAGATGGGGCTGAGCGGCGGCACGAAGACAAAAACCGGCGCCTGGTCGACCACCGCGCAGGTGCTGGATGATCTCGCCGAGCAAGGCCACGATCTCCCGAAGAAGATTCTGGAGTGGCGCCAGGTTTCCAAGCTGAAATCGACTTATACCGACGCGCTGCCGACCTACGTCAATCCGCAGACCCATCGCGTGCACACAACCTACGCGCTGGCCGCGACCACCACGGGCCGGCTCTCCTCGAACGAGCCGAATTTGCAGAACATTCCGGTGCGCACCGAGGACGGCCGCAAGATTCGTCGCGCCTTCATCGCGACGCCCGGGCACAAGCTCGTCTCCGCCGACTATTCGCAGATCGAACTGCGTCTGCTCGCCGAGATCGCCGACATCCCCGTGCTGAAGCAGGCGTTCAAAGACGGCCTCGACATTCACGCGATGACGGCCTCCGAGATGTTCGGCGTGCCGATCAAGGGCATGCCGAGCGAAATCCGCCGCCGTGCGAAAGCGATCAATTTCGGCATCATCTACGGCATCTCGGCGTTTGGCCTCGCCAACCAGCTCGGCATCGCGCGCGAAGAAGCGTCAGCCTACATCAAAAAGTATTTTGAGCGCTTCCCCGGCATCCGCGCCTATATGGACGAGACGCGGGATTTCTGCCGGAGCCACGGCTACGTCACCACGCTGTTCGGTCGTAAATGCCACTATCCTGACATCAAGGCATCGAACGCCTCGGTGCGCGCCTTCAACGAACGCGCCGCGATCAACGCCCGGCTCCAGGGCACCGCCGCCGACATCATCCGCCGCGCCATGACGCGGGTGGAGGATGCGCTCGCCGCAAAAAAACTCTCGGCGCAGATGCTGCTCCAGGTGCATGACGAACTGATCTTCGAGGTGCCCGACGCGGAGGTCGCAGCGACGCTTCCCGTCGTGCAGCACGTCATGCAGGACGCGCCGTTCCCGGCCGTGCTGCTCTCGGTCCCGCTGCATGTGGACGCGCGCGCGGCAACGAATTGGGACGAGGCGCATTGACCGGACGGTGTCGTCCCGGCGAAGGCCGGGACCCATAACCACAGGGAGCAGTTTGGCGAAGATTCGTCGTTCGGTACTCCGACCATTTGCGATCGATAGACCTCGCGGTATGGGTCCCGGCCTTCGGCGGGACGACGTTGGAGTAAAACGCGGCGAATCCAATTGTCCTCCGAGCAATTGCGCGATGGCCTCACCGAGCCGTGCATATTAGAACCGTACGATCCCCCGCACCGGTTCACCCATGCCCCATACATCCGCCCTGCTCGGCTTCGCCCTCGTCTGCCTCGGTCTCGTGCTCACGCCCGGACCGAACATGATCTATCTGATCTCGCGCTCGATCACGCAGGGGCCGGCGGCCGGCATCGTCTCGCTTGGCGGCGTGGCGCTCGGCTTCGTGGTCTACATGCTGTGCGCCGCGTTCGGCATCACCGCGCTCTTGCTCGCCATTCCCTTTGCCTATGACGCGCTGCGCTTCGCCGGCGCCGGCTATTTGCTCTGGCTCGCCTGGCAGGCGATGAAGCCGGGCGGCCGTTCGCCGTTCGAGGTGAAGCAGCTCGCAATCGACAGCCCGCGAAAATTGTTCGCGATGGGCTTCGTCACCAATCTGCTCAACCCGAAGATCGCGATGCTCTATCTCGCGCTGCTGCCGCAGTTTCTCGATCTCACCGCCGGCAGCGTGCTGACGCAGTCGCTCGTGCTGGGCGCGATCCAGGTCGCGATCAGCGTCAGCGTGAATGCGGTGATCGCGCTCGCGGCCGGATCGATCGCGCTGTTCATGGCGAGCCGGCCGAGCTGGATGCTGGTGCAACGCTGGCTGATGGGCACGGTGCTGGCCGGGCTCGCGGTCAGGATGGCGGTCGAGGCGCGGAAGGTGTGACTAAGGAAGCTGTCATGCCCCGGCTTTGCGGGCGATGACAGATCAATCCAGCTTCGCCTCCATCCCGCGCTTCACCGCGGGGCGCGCCATCAGGGCCTCGTACCAGCGCTTGACGTTGGGGAAATCGGCCAGATCCACCTTGTGGCGCGGATGGCGCCAGGCCCAGCCCAGAATGGCGAAATCGGCGACCGAAAGATCGCCGGCGACGAAATCTTGGCCGTCCAGGCGACGGTCCAGCACCCCGTAGAGCCGGCGCGTCTCCGCCATGTAGCGCTTGAGGCCGTAGGCGCGGTCCTGCTCGTTCTCGAGTGCAATGAAATGATGCACCTGGCCCGGCATCGGCCCGAAGCCGCCCATCTGCCACATCAGCCATTCGTAGACCGGAATGCGGCCGGCCAGCGGCTTGGGCAGGAATTTACCGGTCTTTTCGCCGAGATAGAGCAGGATCGCACCGGACTCGAACACGCTGACAGGCTTGCCGTCGGGCCCCTCGGGGTCGACGATCGCTGGGATCTTGTTGTTCGGAGAGAGCTTCAGGAACCCAGGCGCCATCTGCTCGCCTTTGCTGATGTTCACCGGGATCACCTTGTAAGGCAGCCCCATTTCCTCCAGCGCGACCGAGATTTTGCGGCCGTTCGGCGTGTTCCAGGTGTGCAGTTCGATGGTCATTTGCCTTGTTTCCTTGCCCAGTTTCTTGCCCGAGATATCTGGCATCCAACTACTCCAGAAGGTTGCACCCCCACAACCGGCGCACCGGAATGGCCGATCCCTGTTGACGGGACCCGCCCCCTCTGGAATGTCACCGCCGTGGCGGATAAATTCCGCTTCCGCTAAGAACGCTCCCGAGGGACCGCCGTGTCGAAATCAGCCTCCCGCGCCCGCCTGTTCGAAATCATCCGCCGGCGCTCCTTTGGCCGCGGCGAGGTGACGCTCGCGTCGGGCCGCAAGAGCGATTTCTATTTCAACCTCAAGCCGACTATGCTGGACCCGGAGGGCGCGACGCTGCTCGCCGAGCTCACCTACGAGACGCTGAAGGACGATCAGCTCGATTTCATCGGCGGGCTCGAGATGGGCGCAGTGCCGCTTGCGGGCGCGCTGGCGCAGATCTCCTGGATCAAGGGCCATCCGATCGCAGCGTTCTTCGTGCGCAAGAAGCCGAAGGAGCACGGCGCAAAGCTCGCGATCGAGGGCCTGCCCAGGGGCGAAACGCTTCAAGGCAAGCGCGTCGTGATCGTCGAGGACGTCACCACCACCGGCGGCTCGGCGATGAAAGCGGTGGAAGCCGTGCGCGAAACCGGCGCCGAGGTGGTGCTGGTGCTCACCATGGTCGACCGCGAGGAAGGCGCCACCGATACATTCGGTGCGGCCGGCCTGCCCTTCCGCTCGCTCTACAAGGCATCAGAGTTCTTGAAGGCGTAAAGCGCCAAGCTCCCCTCAACCGCTCATTTACCATCCCCCGTTATGGTGAATCATGTGCTGAGACCTCGCGGGTCCCGGCCGGTTCAGTAGCGTCGGGTGGAGTAAGCGTTGCGTACGATTGTGTCCCATGCGCGCCGGCGGCGTCGCGCGATGCTTGTGGCCGCCATTTTCGCAAGCCCGCTGCTTGCGGCTCCCGCCCCGGTTTCGGCTGGGGGCCTGTTCGACTTCCTTTTCGGTGGCGCACAGCAGCGGCCGCAGCGCGAGGTGCCACAGGCGAACTCATACGCTGATCCCTTTACCGGCCAGCAGAATCCCGCGACCCCGCAATATGTCCCGCCGACGCGCTCGGCGGCCGCTGGCAGCTCGGGTCCCGCGTTCTGCGTGCGCAGCTGCGACGGAAAATATTTTCCGCTGATGCGCGGCGTCGCTTCGCCGGCGCAGATGTGTCAGGCTTTCTGTCCTGCCACCGCCACAAAGGTCTTTTTCGGCTCCAGCATCGACGGCGCCTTTGCGCAGACCGGCGAACGCTATGCCGACAGCGAGAACGCATTCGCCTACCGCAAGGCGCTACGCGCGGACTGCACCTGCAACGGCCGCGAGCCGGTTGGCCTTGCCCCGGTCGACCTCGCACTGGACCCTTCGCTGAAGGCTGGCGACGTCATCGCCACCACCGACGGCCTGGTCGCCTATACCGGCGTCCGCCTCGGCAACGACCAGACCGCGGAGTTCACCCCGGTCGCCTCCTATCCCGGCCTCACCGCACAGGTCCGCGCCCGGCTCGGCGAGATGAAGGTGGCGCCAGTGCGGGCGGAGACAGTGGCGGCCGACGCTCCGGCCGCGGAGATCGTGCGCGGGACGCTGCCTGATGTGACGGTGCCGAAGGCGCCGGCGAAGTCGGCGAAGCGGGCGGGGTTGGATTGAGCTTCTCATGGTGAGGAGCGAGAGCATCACCGTCCGATAATCACTCCGATCACATTCGGCGCCGCCAGATATTTCTCCTCGATCGCCGCACGTGCGGCGGCGCGGTTGTCTGCCGTGAGCAGACCGCGCTTCTCGGCCAAGATCATCCAGCAAAAGCCCCACCAGTCGGTCAGCATGCCCGCCTCGCCGACGAGGTCGTAGCCCTGCTCGGCCGCGAAGATGCGCGCATGCGCTTCATCCAGCGTGTCGAGAAACAAATGATCCTCAGCCGCGAACAGATCGTCGCTGACGTCGTCGATGGTGTAGCCCCAGATCGACTGGCACACCGCGTTGAACTCGCGGTCGAACTGATCGTCATCGACGGCATAGCGCCGCGCCGCCAGATGCAGCCGCGACAGCGAGCGCGCGAAATCCGCGATCCGGGTGAGAGCAAATTGATCGAAGGCAATGGTGGACATGTAGTCCTCGCAACGTCGGACAGACCCTAGATATTGTGTCGGCAACGCGCCGAATCACAATGATATATCAAAGACTTGCTAAAGTGTTCTTAATTTGTTCCGATAACGAGCGCGATTGTTTGAAATCGTCGTCCTGGCGAAAGCCAGGACCCATTACCCCGGTCAGCGTTGCTTTTGCGAGCTTGAGCCACAGCCATGAACGCGAGCAGCTATTACGTCTACATCCTTGCAAGCCGTCATCACGGGACGATCTACATCGGCGTGACCAACGACATCCGCATGCGGCTAGAGTTGCATCGTTCGGGGCGAGGCTCGAAGTTCGTGCAGAAGTACAAGATTTTCCGCCTCGTGCATGTTGAGGTCTTCGCCACTCCGCAAGAAGCGATCACGCGCGAGAAGCAGCTCAAGTTCTGGAAACGCGATTGGAAGATCAAGCTGATCGAGCAGGAAAATCCGGATTGGAATGACCAATCGGGCCTCATCTGACAGTCGGGGTAATGGGTCCTGGCTTTCGCCAGGACGACGCCGTCTTCGTTGCACCAGTCGTGCTCAATTCGCAGCCGACATCAACTTATCCCCGCACGCGCTCGCATAAAACTTTCCGCCGCATTGGTGCTTGATGGCGGCGCAGCGTGCCGCTGGTGTGGCGCTTTGCGGGAGCGAGACCGCGCAGCTGAGGCCGTCGGCGCTGCGGCCCTTGCCGGCGGCAAAGGCGGCGCTCGAGGTGGCGATGCAGATGACAACAAGCGCCGCAGTGGCGATTTCGATCAGCAGTCGCATCAGAGGTCTCATGGGGCGTCTCCTCCATACTGATGGCTGAATTGGCGCCCAATCTAGCACCAAATCCACGCTTCTCCGTGCTCGCCCGGGTTCCCAAACCGGCCCGTTCCTTGCATAATTTTACGCCAGCGCAGTTCACGGCCGCGCCAGCGAGGTTTCGGTCCGGAAGCAAGTTGCGTAGGGTTAGTGGTGTTCTCGCGACCAGGAAGTGACGGCCTTGCAAGATCAATCGTTCCAGCCAAATTTCCCCGCCCCCGGTCAGCCCATCGACGAACTCGCGCTGTCTGAGATCAAGGGTGCGATCCTGGCGAAGCTGCGCCTTGCCATCGGCAAGGACGCGGGCATGGCGACCAAGCACGACTGGTATCAGGCTGCGGCGCTCACGCTGCGCGACCGCATCGTGCATCGCTGGCTCAGCGCGGAGAAGCGCAGCTACGACGCGGGGCGCAAGCGCGTCTATTATCTCTCGCTCGAATTCCTGATCGGCCGCCTCTTCACCGACGCGCTGAACAATATGGGACTTTTGAAGATCTTCGAGGTCGCGCTCGGCGATCTCGGCGTCTCCCTGCCCGAGCTGCGCAAATGCGAGCCGGATGCCGCACTCGGCAATGGCGGCCTCGGACGGCTTGCCGCGTGTTTCATGGAGAGCATGGCGACATTGTCGATCCCCGCGATCGGCTACGGCATCCGCTACGATTACGGCCTGTTCCGCCAGATCATCAATCAGGGCTGGCAGCAGGAATATCCGGACGAGTGGCTCGGCTTCGGCAACCCCTGGGAATTGCAGCGGCCGGAAGTGATCTACGACATCAATTTCGGCGGCGGCGTCGAGCATGTCGACGACAAGGGCCGCGACCGCGCGATCTGGCATCCGGGCGAGACCGTGCAGGCGCTCGCCTATGACACGCCGATCGTCGGCTGGCGCGGCCAGCACGTCAATGCGCTACGACTGTGGTCGGCGCGCTCGCCCGATCCATTGAAGCTCGACGCCTTCAACAAGGGCGATTATGTCAGCGCCAGCTCCGAGCAGTCGCGCGCGGAAGCGATCTGCAAATTCCTCTATCCGAACGACGAGAGCCCGGCGGGTCGCGAGCTGCGCCTGCGCCAGGAATATTTCTTCGTCTCGGCCTCGCTCCAGGATCTCATCAAGCGGCATCTCTCGTCCGACGGTCAGCTCCGCAGCCTGTCGTCCAAGGTCGCGGTGCAGCTCAACGACACTCATCCGAGCCTTGCCGTCACCGAGCTGATGCGGATTCTGATCGACCTGCACAATTTCCGCTGGGACGAGGCCTGGAAGATCACGGTCGCAACGCTGTCGTACACCAACCACACGCTGTTGCCCGAGGCGCTGGAGACCTGGCCGGTCGAGCTGTTCGAGCGCCTGCTGCCGCGGCATCTCGAGATCATCTACCGCATCAACGTGCAGCATCTGGCGCTGGCCGAAGCGCGCGCGCCCGGCGACATCGATTTCCGCGCCTCGGTCTCGCTGATCGACGAGAGGAGCGGCCGGCGCGTCCGCATGGGCCAGCTCGCCTTCGTCGGCTCGCACCGCATCAACGGCGTCTCGGCGATGCATTCGGACCTGATGCGCGAGACCGTGTTCCACGATCTCAACCATCTCTATCCCGGCCGCATCACCAACAAGACCAACGGCATCACCTTCCGCCGCTGGCTGATGCTGGCGAACCCGAGGCTGACAGACCTGTTGCGCGAGGCTTGCGGCGACGCCGTGCTGGACGATCCGACCCAGCTCAGCCTGATGGAAGCGCGCGCCAGCGACGTCGCGTTCCAACAGAAATTCCGTGCGGTCAAGCTTCACAACAAGACGGCGCTGGCGCGCCTGATTGGCGAGCGGATCGGCATCAAGGTCGATCCGAACGCGCTGTTCGACGTGCAGATCAAGCGGATCCACGAATACAAGCGGCAGCTGCTCAACGTCATCGAGACGGTCGCGCTGTACCAGTCGATGAAGGACGATCCCAACGCAAACTGGGTGCCGCGGGTCAAGATCTTCGCCGGCAAGGCGGCGGCGAGCTATCGCTACGCCAAGCTGATCATCAAGCTGATCAACGACGTTGCGGAAGTCGTCAACAACGACCCCGCAATCGGCGGCAAGCTCAAGGTCGTCTTCCTGCCCGACTACAATGTCAGCCTTGCGGAAGTGATCATTCCCGCGGCCGACCTGTCCGAGCAGATCTCGACCGCCGGCATGGAAGCGTCCGGCACCGGCAACATGAAGCTATCGCTGAACGGCGCCCTCACGATCGGTACGCTCGACGGCGCCAACATCGAGATCCGCGACCATGTCGGCCTGGAAAACATCGCGATCTTCGGCATGGAGGCCGGCGACGTGATGATCCGCCGCAAGCAGGGGCTGGATGCCTCCGACGTGATCCGCAAATCGCCAAAGCTACAGCGTGCCATCAATGCGATCGGCGCCGGCGAGTTCTCGCCCGGTGAGCCCGGTCGGTTCGAATCCATCGCACACGCCTTGCGCTATCTCGACCATTACATGGTCAGCGCCGATTTCGATTCCTATTACGAGGCACAGCGCGGCGTCGACGCGCGCTGGCAGGTGGCGCCGGCCTGGACGCGCGCATCGATCCTCAACGTCGCGCGCATGGCGTGGTTCTCCTCGGATCGTACCATCCGCGAATACGCCGAGGAGATCTGGAACGTGCCGGTCAATCCGGTGACGCCGCCGTTCCAGGAGGCAGAGGATTTGCGCGACGCGGCCAGTTGATTTTCCGCTGCGTGAAATCGGCTACCTCTGAGGTAATTGCACAAGCCGGCGTCGGACGTGATATGACGTCCGTCATTGAAAGCCGGATCAAACAATGCACGCGAAACTCCCGCACCCGTTCGACGACGCCACCCGCATCACCGCCGGTGACAGCAGTTGGCAGGGGCACACCAGCGACGACTACTGGGCCTTTGTCGGTCCGTTCGGCGGCGCTACCGCCGCGACCATTTTGCGCGCGCTGATCGAGCATCCGCAACGCGCCGGCGAACCACTCGCCCTCACCGTCAATTACTGCGCGCCGATCGCCAAAGGACCCTTCGATCTCGACATACGGCTGGTGAAGGCCAACCGTTCCAGCCAGCACTGGAGCGTCGAACTGTCGCAGGGCGGCGGCGAGGTCGCGACGCTCGCCACCGCCGTGTTCGCCGAGCGCCGGCCGTCCTGGGAGCACAGGGTGGCGACATATCCGGACGCCACCGCGTTCGAGGCAACGCTGCCATTCCCGAAGATCTCGGCGTCCTGGGCCAACCAGTATGAATTCCGTTTCGTCGAGGGCGAGATGCGGATCGGCTCGCCGCAGGCCGAGCTCGCCAGCACCTATTCGAAGATCTGGATCGGCGACCGCACGCCGCGCAAGCTCGACATGCTGTCGCTGATGTCGATGTCGGACGCCTTCTTCGGCCGCATCTTCCACGCGCGACGCGAGCTGGTGCCGTTCGGCACGGTGTCGCTGACGACGTATTTTCACACCGATAGCGAAGAGCTCGCGGCCGAGGACATCACCCGCGTGCTCGCGACGGCCGATTCGAAGATCATGCACAAGAGCTACGCCGACCAGAACGCCGAGCTGTGGTCGCCGAATGGAAGGCTGCTCGCGACCAGCACGCAGATCGCGTATTTCAAGGCGTGAGGGCTCACCCCAACGTCTTCCCGGCGAAGGCCGGGACCCATAACCACAGGAAGTAGTTTGGCGAAGATTCGTAGTTATCGTTTCTTCGCCGGTACTTGCGCTGCACTCCCTCGATAGATCATGCGGTATGGGTCCCGGCCTTCGCCGGGACGACACTGTGTGGTTCGCCCTAGTGGTCACAAAAAAAGGCGGCCTTTCGGCCGCCCTTTTGTATTCACACTGAAAGAGATTACTCCGCCGCGAGCTTCACGTCCGGCGCAGCCGCGCGCACCTCGGCGTCGACCTGGGCTTCGAACTTGGCAAAGTTCTTCTGGAACATGCCGACCAGCGCACGCGCGGTCTTGTCGAACTCGTCCTTGTCCTTCCAGGTGTTGACCGGGTTGAGGATCTCGCTCGGCACGCCCGGCAGGGCGGTCGGGACCGCGAAGCCAAAGTACTTGTCGGTGCGGAATTCGACGTTGCGCAAGCTACCGTCGAGCGCCGCGGTGAGCAGCGCGCGCGTCACCTTGATCGGCATGCGCGAGCCCGTGCCGTACTTGCCGCCGGTCCAGCCGGTGTTGACCAGCCAGCAATCGACATTGTGCTCCGCGATCAGGTCACGCAGCATGTTGCCGTAGACGCTGGGGTCGAGCGGCAGGAACGGCGAGCCGAAGCAGGTGGAGAATTCCGGCTGCGGCTCGTTGCCGAGACCACGCTCGGTGCCGGCGACCTTGGCGGTGTAGCCGGAGAGGAAGTGATACATCGCCTGCGCCGGCGAGAGCTTTGCGATCGGCGGCAGCACGCCGAAGGCGTCGGCAGCGAGCATCACCACGTTCTTCGGCTGCGGCGCGCGGCCGGTGCGCGAGGCGTTCGGGATGAAGTCGAGCGGATAGGCCGAACGGGTGTTCTCGGTCTTGGAGCCGTCGTCGAAATCCACCACGCGGGTGTCTTCGTCGAGCACGCAGTTCTCGAGCACCGCGCCGAAGCGCGTCGAGGCGGCGTAGATCTCGGGCTCGGCTTCCTGCGAGAGCTTGATGCACTTGGCGTAGCAGCCGCCCTCGAAATTGAAGATGCCGTTCGGGCCCCAGCCGTGCTCGTCGTCACCGATCAGCGTGCGGTTGGGATCGGCCGACAGCGTGGTCTTGCCGGTGCCGGACAGGCCGAAGAAGATCGCGGCATCGCCCTTGGCGCCGACATTGGCCGAGCAGTGCATCGGCATCACGCCGCGTTCGGGCAGATAATAGTTCAGCGTGGTGAAGACCGACTTCTTCATCTCACCGGCATAGTAAGACCCGGCGATCAGGACGATCTTGCGGGCGAAGTCGATCGCGACGACGTTCTCAGACTTGCAGCCATGGCGCTTCGGATCGGCGCGAAAGCTCGGCATGTCGATGATGGTGAGCTCCGGCGTGAAGCTCGGCAGCTCAACCGCCTCGGGGCGGATCAAGAGCGTGCGAATGAACAGCGAGTGCCAGGCGAGCTCGGTGAAGACGCGGGTCTTGATCCGGTAGGCCGGATCGGCGCCGCCATAGAGGTCCTGCGCGAACAGCGACTTGCCTTCGGCGTGCTTGAGGAAGTCCTGGTAGAGCGTCTCGAACTGCTCCGCGGTGATCGACTGGTTGCCGGCCCACCACATCTTCTTGTCGGTGGTGGCGTCACGCACCGTGAACTTGTCCTTGGGGCTGCGGCCGGTGAACTCACCGGTGTCGGCGCAGAGTGCGCCGTCGGCGGACAGCACCGCCTCGCCCGCGGCGAGCGAGTATTGATAGAGTTGCGGCGCGCCAAGGTTCCAGTGAACCTGCTTGAGATTCCTTAAGCCGAATTTGTCGGCGCCGAAGGCACCGTTGCGCACGCCCGTCTCTTGCACGAAAAATCCTCCTAGAACCCGCGACACTCTGCGCGACCAAGCTTTGGTGCCATCGCGGCCACCGTTAATAACAGGCCGTCCGGCCTCGGTTGGACGACCTAATATCGGTGAACGCTGACGTTGCCAAGCTGATCCCTTGGGATTTGGTTTATTCAAGGACTGCGCCAAAAGTCGCGCATGTCTGCTCTGAGCAGGCGCATCAAAAAATTATGGATGGTCGCGCAACCAAACGCTCAATTCGGAGTTCTCCGTTGTTGTTGCGACGCACAATTCCAGAGGTTAGTCTATCGTACCGCACCTTCGCCAATGAGTGCGAAAGGTCCCCACATCGCCGGATAAGCATTGCGCGGTGACGAGGTGTCATCGAGATAGGTTAACATGGCGCGCCTCAGCGCTTCGGCTCGGCCGATTTTTGGTTCGTTTTTGAGCAGATCGAAGGTCGATGTGGTCAAGCGGGTGGCAGCTTCGGAATCTACGGCCCAGTGCGAGACCAGCAGCGCGCGGGCGCCGGCATAGAAAAACGCGCGCGCCAATCCAGACAGGGCCTCGGCGCCAGGCTTGTCGCCGGCGATCGTGTTGCAGGCTGACAGCACCACCCAATCCGCGTTGAGCTTGAGCTGGGCAACTTCGCTCGCGGTCAGCAGACCGTCGTCAAGCTCGGAGGGCTGGTCGGGAATGGACAGCGCAAGCGACGGCTCGCCCACGCCCTTGATATCGCCGGCGACGAGGCCGTGGGTGGCAAAGTAGATGATGCTGTATTGAGCAAGCGCTGCATGCTTGAGCGTCGTCTCGCTGGCATCGCGGCCAAGATGGATGTCCGCCTCGGCCGCGCCGACATCCTTGGCCACCGCGTTCAGCTCGTCCGCGGTGTCGGGCAATTGCGGCAGCGCCTGCGCAAGCCGGGCGCGATCGACGCCGGCGCCGCGCCAGAAATCGGTATAGGCTGATGTCGCGATGCTGCGCGCGGCGACTTTCCCGCCTGCTGCGCGCCGGTCGGCAGGTCCGGCCTCGGCGGGATTGAACACGGGATCGCCAAAGCCCGTCATCGGCTTGATGCCCTGATCCCCACGCGCGAAGGCGCGAAGCGATTTCAGGCTGACCACCGACGGCAGCACCGACACGGCCTGGCGGCGCAACAGCCAGGCGGCGCTGCGATAGCCTTCGAGCTTGTCCGGGATCGCAGCCTGCGGCGTCTCCGTAACGAGCAGATGAAACGGTAAAGCGGTCAAGGCGCCCGACGGCACCACGAGCAGGCTGCGCTTCTGCTTTGTCAGCGCTTCGACCGGGCCGAGCAGTGCGACATAGAGCTCGTTGGCGAGCGCGAGGTCGAACAGGCCTGATTTGCCCGAGGCGTCGCGCGCCTTGCCGACATCGAGGCCCTTGCGGAACGCGGTGACCTTCTGCGCCAGCGCATCTGCGCCAAGCGGAATCTCCTTCCAGTCGACGCCGTCGCGCGTGATCGCGATGACATAACTCCGCTTGTCGACGACGGAATAGATCGTCATCGCTTCATCAGCAGAGAGCAGCGGCTGGATGTCCTTCACCGTCAGCGGCAACGGATTGGAGAGCGAGGCGTAGTCGGGGAACTCAACGGCGAGCGTCTTCTGCAACCCGGCGCACTCGCTTGTGATTGCGGCGATGCGCGCGCGGCTGCGCTGCTCGGCCGCGACGTCGCGTTGCGCCGCTCGCTTCGACACCGCGGTGATGATCGCCTTGTCGAGCGCCTCGGCCTCTGCCGCGAGATCCTGGTCCTTGCGCACGAGCTCGGCGAGCCGGTCGCTGCCGGCCGCGAGCCGTACCGCGAGCTTGTTCACGGCGGATGCGGCGGAGGATTGCGTGCCGCGCTGGATCGCCGCGAGTGCCTCGTCTACCGCCTTGTCGGCCGGCAGCAGGGATTGCTGGCGCGCGGAAAACAGGATCGGCAAAACGACACGCAATTGCGCGCGATTGGTCGCAAGCGTCGTTTCGGCAAACGGCAGCGCCTCGGCATTTCGCCCGGCCACATAGAGGAAATAGGCAAGATTGCTGGTCGAAGTCGCCACGTCAGGATGATCCGGGCCAAGCGCCCGCTCGCGGATGACAAGCGCACGGCGATAGAGCGGCTCGGCCTCGGCATAGCGCTGCTGGTGCTCGTAGAGCCCGGCGAGATTGTTCAGCGAGCGCGCGACGTCGGGATGATCCGGCCCCAGCACCTTTTCGCGGATCGCGAGCGAGCGCTTGATCGGTGCCTCTGCATCGGCGTCGCGATTGAGGTCGCGATCAAGCTGGCCGATATTGTTCAGGAGCGTCGCGACCGCCGGATGTTCGGGACCGCCGACCTTCTGGTAGATCGCGAGCGCGCGCTGGAACAGCGGCTCAGCGTCGGCAAAATGCTCCTGCTTCACATAGAGCGTGGCGAGATTGTTGAGGGACTGGCCGACATCGGGATGCTCGCGCGACAGCGCCTTTTCGCGAATGGCGAGTGCGCGCTTGAACAACGGCTCGGCTTCCGCGAAGCGGCTCTGCCGCTGATCGAGCGCGGCGAGATTGTTCAGCACAGGCGCGATCTCGACGCTGTCGAGGCCGGTGCCCTTTTCCATCAGCGCAATGGCGCGCTTGTAGATCGGCTCGGCCTGATCGTCATGGCCCTGATCGGCATAGATCTGCGCGAGGTTGTTGAGCGCTGCCGCAAGGTCGCGGCTGTTGCTGGTCTTTTCCAGTGACGCCACCATGGCCTGCGCCAGCGGTAGCGCTTCCGGATATTTGCCGGCGCTTCTGAGCGCATTGATCCGCGCGCTTTGTGCGGAAAGATCGGCCTTCTGGGCCAGGCCGAGCGTGGCAAACGATAAGGTGATCGCGAGCGCCAAACCCGCGATCCATGCCAAACGACAACGCGTCATGAAACCTCTCGCCGCCAACCGTAGACCATCACGGTCTTGGGTCGCGGCGATGGGCGCCAGCGTTCAAAATTGTCGCAGCTAGTCCACCTTGGCACGCGCTTCGCCGACAAGCCTGACCAGCATCTTGCGCAGCGCCGTGCCAGTCGTCACCCGCTCCGGGAAGTCCAGCCGCAGCGCGGTCTGGTCGTCGTCCTGCATATCGAGGCCCTCAGGGTCGCAGCCGGTGCAGCGCCAGTCCCCCTCGGCCGCACCGAGCAGCTTGGTCGCATAGAGGCCCATGGCGTCGCGGTGGTCGGCATTCATGTGCTCGACTGCGCCTTCCTCGGCCGCCAGCAGGTCCTCGGCTCCCGCAAGGTCCGTGAGGAATTGCCCCGGCTCGAGATCCACGATCCGGCCGAAGCCTGCGACCAGATGGGTTCCCGCAGGGATGATCCGAAAGAACGAAAAATCCTTAAATAAAACAAAGGTTTCCGCCGACGGATGAGCATTGAGATACCGTCGCTGGAGGAGATCTTTTTCGACGTCCGCCTGTTCGGCCCGGCCGGACAGCATGATCCGGGCGCCCTCCAGCGGATCACCCGCGGCACGCTCATCCAGCATCAGGGAGACCCGGCTATCTGCCAGGATATTCCTGGTGTGCAGGGCCAGGCGCGAGATCAGCAGGATGGGCGAGCCGTCGGGGTGGCTCGCCAGATTGACCAGGGAACAATAGGGATCGCCGCTGCCGGCCATCAGCGTGGCCAGCGCCCCCTGCCGGGACCGCCGCAATAGCGATTTGGCGAGCCTTCCGGGGTCGAAATCGGGGGTCGGTTGCATTGGCTTTCTCGGTTCAGGTGGTTGCAAGAGGGGCCTTTTTTCGGGTAAACGAGGGTCTGGTTATGGGTCGATATGCGGCGAATCTGCCGTGTTTCGTGGAACTTGGTCACACTTCAGCCCAGCTTGCATTGCTCGGTGACAAAGTTCGAACTCCAAGTTCGGGACCCATCTATGCGGCGCACCACTGGATTGCTCGCCGTTTAAGCCACGATCCAAACGGAAAGCAGAAAGCAGGCTCATGCCCACAATCGCTTTGGTCGACGACGACCGCAACATTCTCACATCCGTCTCGATCGCGCTGGAAGCGGAAGGCTACCGCATCATGACCTACACCGACGGCGCTTCTGCGCTGGACGGTTTCCGCACCACCCAGCCTGATCTTGCCATCCTCGACATCAAGATGCCGCGCATGGACGGCATGGAGACGCTGCGGCGGCTGCGGCAGAAATCCGACTTGCCGGTAATCTTCCTCACCTCCAAGGACGAAGAGATCGACGAGCTGTTCGGCCTCAAGATGGGCGCCGACGATTTCATCCGCAAACCGTTCTCACAGCGCCTGCTGGTGGAGCGCGTCAAGGCGGTGCTGCGCCGCTCGGCGCCGAAGGATCCGACCGTCGTGCCGAAGGAGAACGACGCCAAGGCGCTCGACCGCGGCCTGCTGCGCATGGACCCGGAACGCCATACCTGCACCTGGAAGAACGAGCCGGTGACACTGACCGTCACCGAATTCCTGATCCTCCAGGCGCTCGCAACGCGCCCCGGCGTGGTCAAGAGCCGCAACGCGCTGATGGACGCCGCCTATGACGATCAGGTCTATGTCGACGACCGCACCATCGACAGCCACATCAAGCGGCTGCGCAAGAAGTTCAAGGTGACGGACAACGATTTCGAGATGATCGAGACGCTCTACGGCGTCGGCTACCGCTTCAAGGAAGCCTGAGGCGCACGCGCCTTCACAAAAGACGAGAGCAACGCCGGTTCTGATTCCATCAGGGCCGGGATGGCTCTAGGATGCGGGGACCCATCGCACGAGCTGTCCTAACGCGGGCGTGAGCATTGCTGGACCGAACGCAGCCTGAGTCGAGTTCGAACGCCGAGGACAGCGCTTCCCACGGCGCCTCGGATCATGACGACAAGCCGATCGCGCAGGGCTGGCGGCCGCTGAACTGGATCAAGCGCGCCGGGCAGTTCTTCTTCGCACTGTCGTTCTCGAGCCTGACCCGCCGCATCGTCTCGCTCAACCTCGCGGGCCTGGTCGCGCTGGTCGCGAGCATCCTTTATCTGTCGCAGTTCCGCGCCGGCCTGATCGACGCGCGGGCACAGAGCCTCCTGGTGCAGGCCGAAATCATCGCGGGCGCTATCGGAGCGTCGGCGACGGTTCAGACCAATGCGATTACCGTCGACCCTGAGCGGCTGCTCGACCTGAAACTGGGCGAGAGCTATGGCGGACCGGACGATTCGCTGGATTTTCCGATCAATCCTGAGCGCGTGGCGCCGGTGTTGCGCACGCTGATCTCACCAACCAAGACCCGCGCGCGGATTTTCGATCCCAACGGCTCGGTGTTGCTCGACAGCCGTGACCTCGACAACGTGCGGACCTTGCCGCTGCCGCCGCCGTCGGAAAAGCCCGGCCTGGTCGAACGCGGGACGGTGGCGGTACGCCTCTGGATCAACCGCGGCGACCTGCCGCTGTATCGTGAGCTCGGGCGCGAGAACGGCAACGGCTATGTGGAAGTCGCCGATGCACTCGAGGGCCAGAAGCGCTCGATGGTGCGAGTCAATGCGCGCGGCGAGGTGATCGTCTCGGTCGCCGTCCCCGTGCTGCGCTCGCGCGCCATCCACGGCGCGCTGATGCTGTCCACCCAAGGCGACGACATCGACCAGATGGTCACCGCCGAACGCCTGGCGATCCTCAAGGTCGGCGGTGTCGCCGCCACCGTCATGATCATGCTGTCGCTGCTGCTCGCGAGCACGATCGCGGGCCCGGTGCGCCGGCTCGCCGACAGCGCCGAGAGCGTCCGCCGGCGCATCAAGAGCCGCGTCGAGATCCCCGACTTCACCCGCCGCCGTGACGAGATCGGCCATCTCTCCGGCGCGCTGCGCGACATGACCAATGCGCTCTACAAGCGGATCGAGGCGATCGAGATGTTCGCCGCCGACGTCGCTCATGAGCTGAAGAACCCGCTGACCTCGCTGCGCTCCGCGGTCGAGACGCTGCCACTGGCGCGCAACGAGAACAGCCGTGCCCGCCTGCTCGAGGTGATCGAGCACGACGTGAAGCGGCTCGACCGGCTGATCTCGGACATTTCGGACGCGAGCCGGCTCGATGCCGAACTCCAGCGGCAGGATGCCAGTCCGGTGGATCTCAGGCGCCTCCTGGGCACGCTGGTTGGGGTCGCTAATGAAACAAAACTCGGCCACGACGTCGCGGTCGAGGCGCGCTTCGAGGGCCGCAGTCCGACCGACACGCTTTCCGTGACCGGTCACGATTCACGGCTCGGGCAAGTGGTCTCGAATCTGCTCGCCAACGCGCAATCCTTCTCCGAGCCCGGCAGCAAGGTGCGTCTCACCTGCCGGCGTGTGCGCGGTGAGATCGAGATCGTGGTCGACGATGACGGCCCCGGCATCCGCGATGATGCGCTGGAGCGCATCTTCGAGCGCTTCTACACCGACCGTCCGCATCAGGGTTTTGGCCAGAACTCCGGGCTCGGGCTCTCGATCTCCAAGCAGATCGTCGACGCCCATGGCGGACGCATCTGGGCGGAGAACCGCGCAGGCCCTGCGGACGCCGACGGCGCGGCGACGGTTGCCGGCGCGCGCTTCGTGGTGAGGCTGCCGGCGCTATGAGCGACGGCGGCCCCAGCATTCACGCCTCCGCGGTCAAGGTCGGGAATCTGGCGGTGCTGATCCGCGGGCCCTCGGGCTCCGGCAAGTCGCGGCTTGCCTTCGATTTAATCATGGCGGGACGCGCCGGCGTGGTCGAAAGGGCCGTTCTGGTCGGCGATGACCGTGTCCATCTGGCGACAGTCGGCGATGAAATTGAGGTTGGTCCCGCCCAGCCATTGGCCGGCCTGATCGAGATCCGGGGCCTGGGAATTCGCCGCTGCGACTTCGTGGAGCGTGCGACCGTCGGCCTCGTGGTCGATCTGGACGCCGCGGACGCCGAGCGCCTGCCTGCGGCGGAATCGCTGAAAATATGCATTTTAGGTGTCGAAATACCGCGAATCCCGATCGGGCGCGGTTATTCGCCCCTCCCACTGGTTGTCGCGGCCTTGACCACTACCAAGAGTTCATCTTCCGTTAACCCTTCAGGCGATTGTTTGAAGGGAAATGGTAACCATATGAACCCCACTATCGCGACCGAATAGACCGGCGCAGCTCCCCTCATCCATCCGTCTAGATTCAGGGAGATACGCAACATCCCCTCTTGCGCGGGGGCTCTGGATGGTCAAAGTGGCGCGTTCGTGCGGTGCACCAAAAGCGCCCGCGAGGAGTTTTTCCGATGATTGGTCTAGTACTTGTGACCCACGGGCGCCTTGCCGACGAATTCAAGGCAGCGCTTGAACATGTCATGGGCCCACAAAAGCAAATCGAAGCGATCACGATCGGCGCCGAAGATGATTCCGATCTCTGTCGAAGCGACATCATCGAAGCGGTTAACCGCGTCGATTCCGGCGATGGCGTTGCGATCCTCACCGACATGTTCGGCGGCACGCCGTCGAACCTTGCAATATCCTGCATGAGCCGGCCGAAGGTCGAAGTGCTCGCGGGCATCAACCTTCCCATGTTGGTGAAGCTTGCCAAGGTGCGTGAAGAACGTTCGCTGCCCGACGCGATCGCAATGGCCCAGGAAGCGGGCCGCAAATACGTCACCATTGCCAGCCGCGTGCTCGCCGGCAAATGAGCGACGACGCGCCGCAAGCCGGGACGGGCGTGCCCGCGGGCGCGATCTCTAAAGACCTCCTGATCATCAACAAGCGCGGCCTGCACGCCCGCGCCTCCGCAAAATTCGTCCAGGCGGTCGAGCGCTTCAACGCGCAAGTGTGGGTGACGCGCGGCGGCGAGACCGTCGGCGGCACCTCGATCATGGGCCTGATGATGCTAGCCGCGGGACCGGGCACGACGATCACGGTGGCGGCAGCGGGTACCGATGCGGAAGCTGCGCTTACGGCGATCACGGAGCTCGTTGAAAGCAAGTTCAACGAAGAAGGGACCTGAGGGTCACTTCTCCGGCGGGGCGATGTAGACGTTCCAGGTCATCGACGGTCCGGCCTTGCCGTGGGTGAAGCGGCGCGTCGTCATCACGATGCGCTCGGCGTTCGGCGCGGTCTCCGAGACCCATTTCTCGAACGCGGGCAACCGGCCGTCGGTCGGATCGAACACACCGATGAAGCCGTATTTCTTGACGTCCTCGAGTGACGTCAGGCCGGAGCTCCAGGCTTCGTTCGGCGTGAACGCGGCCGGATGATCGGGGCTGTAGAACACCATCGGCTGGATCGATTCCATGGTGCCGGCGACGACGGCCCAACGCGAAGCGAAACGCGCGTGCCAGGCTTGCGTCAGTTCACGCGCGAGCTCCGAGCGCGCGCCATAGGTCGCCGTATTGTCGGCATTGACCGCCATCTCGCGCGCGGCGATCCAGGGCGAGGCAATGAGCGTCGCGATGCTGAGCACGAGCCAGATCGCAACGATATTGAACAGCGTCGCACCCTGCACCCGCAGCGCCGGGATCGCGACCAGCGCCAAGGGCACCAGGAAGAACAGCGAGATGCCCCAATCGGTCTTCATGTAGATGCTGAAGATGAGCGCGCCGAGCGGCGGCCCGGCTGCGACGATGATCTGGATGATCCAGATATTCAGCGCCTGCGAGAGATTGACGCCGGAATTGACGCCCCGCGCCCAGGCCCGCGTGACGATGCGCAACGGCGCGCGCGAGAGCAGCGTCAGCCACGGCGGCACCAATGCCATCGCGAGGCCTGCGAGCGCCACCGGCAACGCCAGCAGCGCGACATTGTGCAGGAGATAGCCGAACACCAGCTGATGCACGAGGCCGGCATCCTCGATGCTGTAGGTATCGCCGGCATAGGTCAGCGGCACGAAATGCGCGTCCGCGAGCCAGACGATGTGCGGGATCATCGCCACGGCCATCGTCGCGATCGCGACCCATGGCGCGGGCGACAACAGGAATCTGATCCGGTCGGGATGGATCAGCGCGGCAAGCCCGATGGCGCCGATCATCGTCAGCACCCAGTATTTGGTCATCAGCGCCAGCGCGCCGGCAAGCCCGAGCAAGACTCCGGATTGCCAACTCCGCTTCTCGAAGGCGTTGAGATAAGCAAGCACGAGCAGCGGCAGCGTGACGAGCTGCAACAGGTCCGGGTTGTACTTGAAGCCCTTGAAATTGAAGATCGGGTAGAGCGCGACCATCGCCACGACCAGGAACGCGCGGCGCGGATCGACGACACGCAACGCGACGAGCCAGCAGATCACCATGCCTACGCTGACGGTGGCCATTGCGAGCGCATAGGTCGCCCAATCCGTCGCCGGGAACGCCATGAACCAGACGCCGGCGATCCAGCCCGACAGCGGCGGGTGCTTGCCATAGCCGAGCAGGAACTTCTGGCCCCAGCCCCAGGCCTCTGCGACGTCCATGTGAACGTCCTGCGCTGCCTTGAGATTGATCAGGATGAAGGTCCAGATCACCGCATGCAGGATCGCGAACTGGATCACCAGCCAAAGCCGGGCTGAGGGGTGGATCGCGCAGGCAACCAGCCAGGCCCGGAAGCGGCCAAAGCTCACCCGGGGCTTTGCGCGGGCGCGGGCGGATGGGATCGAGGTGGTCGACATGGGCCGTTGCGTAGCGCGTTTTGGGCCAGTGTGGAATCAGCTTGGCGTGAACAAAGCCCCTGAAAATACAGCAATATGGTTGCCGCACGGGGATGTGAGTGGTATCCCGCGCCCATGACGACCGTCCCCATTTCCAACATCCGCAATTTCTCCATCGTCGCCCATATCGACCATGGCAAATCGACGCTGGCCGACCGCCTGATCCAGATGACCGGCGGCCTCACCGACCGTGAAATGGCGGGCAAGGAGCAGGTGCTCGATTCCATGGACATCGAGCGCGAGCGCGGCATCACCATCAAGGCGCAGACGGTCCGCCTCGCCTACCACGCCAAGGACGGCAAGGATTACATCTTCAACCTGATGGACACGCCCGGCCATGTCGACTTCGCCTACGAAGTCTCGCGGTCGCTGGCGGCTTGCGAGGGTTCCCTGCTGGTGGTCGACGCCAGCCAGGGCGTGGAAGCGCAGACGCTTGCCAACGTCTACCACGCGCTCGATGCGGGTCATGAAATCGTGCCGGTCCTCAACAAGGTCGACCTGCCCGCGGCCGAACCCGAGAAGATAAGGCAGCAGATCGAGGACGTGATCGGCATCGACGCGTCAGACGCGGTGATGATCTCGGCCAAGACCGGCCTCGGCGTTCCCGATGTGCTGGAGGCGATCGTCACGCGCCTGCCGCCGCCGAAGGGCGATCGCGAAGCCACATTGAAAGCGCTGCTGGTCGACAGCTGGTACGACGTCTATCTCGGCGTCGTCGTGCTGATCCGCGTCGTCGACGGCGTCATGAAGAAGAACAGCCGCATCCGCATGATGGGCACGGGCGCGGCCTATGACATCGAGCGCGTCGGCTTCTTCACGCCGAAGATGACGCAGGTCGACGAGCTCGGCCCCGGCGAGATCGGCTTCATCACCGCCGCAATCAAGGAAGTCGCAGACACCCGCGTCGGCGACACCATCACCGACGACCGGAAGCCGGTCACCGAAATGCTGCCGGGCTTCAAGCCGGCCATCCCGGTGGTGTTCTGCGGCCTGTTCCCCGCGGACGCCGATGATTTCGAGACCTTGCGCGCGGCGATGGGCAAGCTGCGCCTCAACGATGCCAGCTTCTCCTACGAGATGGAGACGTCGGCCGCGCTCGGCTTCGGCTTCCGCTGCGGCTTCCTCGGCCTGCTGCATCTGGAGATCATCCAGGAACGTCTGTCGCGCGAGTTCGATCTCAATCTGATCGCGACCGCGCCAAGCGTCATCTACAAGATGAAGCTGACCGACGGGCAGGAAATCTCCATTCACAATCCCGTCGACATGCCGGACGTGGTCAAGATCGCGGAGATCCAGGAACCCTGGATCGAGGCCACGATCCTCACGCCGGACGAATATCTCGGCAGCGTCTTGAAGCTTTGCCAGGACCGCCGCGGCTCGCAGAAGGAGCTGACCTATGTCGGCTCGCGCGCGATGGTGAAGTACGATCTGCCGCTCAACGAAGTGGTGTTCGATTTCTACGACCGCCTGAAGTCGGTCTCCAAGGGCTACGCCTCGTTCGACTATCATCTCACCGACTACAAGCCGGCCGATCTCGTCAAGATGCAGATCCTGGTCAACAACGAACCGGTCGATGCGCTCTCGATGTTGGTGCATCGGACCCGCGCGGAGGGGCGCGGCCGCGCCATGGTCGAGAAGATGAAGGAGCTGATCCCGCCGCACATGTTCCAGATCCCGATCCAGGCGGCGATCGGCGGCAAGGTGATCGCCCGCGAGACCGTGCGCGCACTGCGCAAGGACGTCACCGCAAAATGCTACGGTGGCGACATCACGCGTAAACGAAAACTTCTGGAGAAGCAGAAGGAAGGCAAGAAGAAGATGCGGCAGTTCGGCAAGGTCGACATCCCGCAGGAAGCTTTTATTGCCGCGCTGAAGGTCGATAGCTGAGGCGCGGCGCTGCTTGGCGCCGGCTTCACTCCGGCCGCGCCAGCCTCGCCTCAAACAAAAACGCGAAAACAACCCCATGCACAGTAGCGAGGGGCTTGTCGGCATTGCATTTTTTCGATTTTACGAAATCCGTTTGCTCCGTCGGGCAAAACAGGGGCATGATGGCAGGATCGCAGCGTGTGTGACCGGCAGCGGTGATGTCCCATCAAACCAACCCCGTAACGTTTGTGCTCATTGCCCGGATACCTACCGAGGGTGTCGACAGCTTTCGCGCCTACGAAGAGGCCGTCCTGCCGCTCTTGCCTGAGTTCAACGGATGTATCGAGCGGCGGCTTCGAAATCCGGATGGCACCATCGAGATGCACATTGTCAGCTTCGCATCCGATGCGGACTTTCAAAATTATCGGAATGATCCCCGGCGGGCGGCGCAAGCCCGGCTGTTGGAAAAATCGGCGGCGAAGCTGGAATTGCTTCCGATGACGGACGTCTAAAAGCGAAGAGTTTTGGTTGAATCGATGCAAGCCGAGGACGCGGTCCACCTCTCCCGCTTGCGGGCAGGGCTATCGCATATGAAGAAAAACGTGGCGGGCAGCTTGCCTGCGGCCCATCCTTCGAGACGCCCGCCTATGGCGGGCCCTCAGGATGAGGTCGCGTTTTGCGGCGCGATATTAAACCCTCATGGTGAGGAGCCCGCCAAAGCGGGCGTCTCGAACCATGCAGGCCGAGCTCATCCGGCAGCCTTCCGCTGTGCGATCGCCCTGCGCTTGCGGGGGAGGTCGGCGCGAAGCGCCGGATGGGGGCTCTCTCCACATCGGGAGTGTCCATTACGGAAGCACCCCCACCCCAGCCCTCTCCCGCAAGCGAGGGCTTTGCTTAATTGGCCGTGCGGGAGTGAGGCTCGATGTGGGGCATTTTTTTGTGTGGCCTCGGATGGCGAGCGAACGCAGACGGCCTTGTTTTCGTGGCCGATCGATGGCGTTGGGCTACGGCAGTCACGCCACACCTCCCGCGGGACACAGCACCGCCCATCGTTTGAGGTTCATGGCCAAGCAGAGAAGACGCAGATGGGTATGGTTGCGTGCCAAGCCCAGATAGCGAGCGCGCGCCCAGCCGTAAACGCCCTTGAGGCGCGCAAAGACCTGCTCGACCGGCGCGCGGCGGCGTCCCACGGCGTCGTTGAAGCGCTTCTTCCGCTCGGTCAGGGGATGATGCTTGTTGGGCCGGAACATCAGCCGCGGCTTGATGCCCCGGGCAGCCAGCCCGGCGCGGCGCTCGTGCTTGTCATAGGCCTGGTCGGCGTAGACCGCCTTCTCGTCGCCGCTGATCAATTCATCGGCCGGCACCGTATCGTTGACCGCAGCGTCGGTCAGCTTACTGCGACGGATGATCGCCGAGCACTGGTCGACACCGACATGCGCCTTGTAGCCGAAGTATCGCTTGCCACCCTTCTTGGTCCATCGCGCATCCGCATCGCGCTCGCTGTTGACCAGCTTGCTCGGCGCGCGCCCGTCTGGGCCGGGCGGCAGCGGGTCCTTTGGCGGCTTCGGCGGCTTCACCGCCGCCGGGATCAGGCTGGCGTCGATCAATGTGCCTCGACGCAGCACCAGCCCGCGCGCGTCGATCTGGCGCAGCATCTCGGCAAACAGCGTCTCGTCCAGACCGGCCTGCTGCAAAGCTTCGCGGAAGCGCCAGATCGTCGTATGGTCGGGCGTCTCGTCGCCCAGCGCAAAGCCGCAGAAGTCGCGGAAAGAGGCCCGGTCATCGAGCGCTTCTTCCAGTTCCGGATCGGACAGCCCGTACCATTGCTGCAACAGCACAGCCTTGAACATCACCAGCCGAGGATAGGCCGGCGCGCCACGCTCAGGTTCCGGAAGGCCGCACAGCACGCGCTCCACAGCCCCCCAATCGACCAGTTCGCAAATCCGCCTCAGCACCGCACCGCCTTTCCCACGCCGCGACGCCAGCGCATCTGCGAAGCTCGGTTGCCCAACCTGCCGATATGCCATCCCAAGACCCTCTTCAGATCTCTC